>CAVYRG010000001.1:0-4320569 GCA_963770915.1 uncultured Acidobacteriaceae bacterium | reverse complement strand
TCCCCCCGTGCTTCGTATCAGGGCAGTGCCTTCAGGTCTGCCGCCAAGCACGGATGAAACCTCTACCCGGATGATCCTCCAATCGCAGCAAGCAAAAAGCTGCTGCCAAAGCGGGCCATCTTTGTTGACAGACCAGCCTTCATCGACCTTTAATGATCGCCATGATCCCAAAACTCGCAGTTTTACTTCTTTGCGCATCAATGGTTCCTGCCTCGCAGGCTTTCGCCAAGTCGAAGGCGATCCTGCCGGAGGGCTGCGGCGACGATAGTGTCCAGTTCGACGTCACGCAGGAGAAAGAAAACCCCGCGTTCGCTGCCCCGTCGGAAGGCAAGGCAGTGGTCGTTTTTTCTGAGTCTATGCCGAGCGAGCAGAAGATGAAGACGACAACTCGCTTCGGCGTGGATGGAACCTGGGCAGGCGCCACAAAAGGCGATTCCTACTTCACCCTGACGGTAGAGCCTGGTGCACATAATATCTGCGCCAGCATGCAGTCAGCTCCAAGCAGGACGAAGAAGCAGTTCACTCAGTTGGCAACGCTTACAGCCGAAGCCGGGAAGGTCTATTACTTTGAGGCCGCGGTCAACGTGATGGGCACTGCAAATCTCGGCTTTGCCACATTCAATTTCGCACAATTGTCGGATACCGATGGCAAGTACCGGCTCAAGGCCTGGAAGTTTGCTACTTCAAAGGTTAAATAGACGTCTGGTGGATTTTTGACTGACTATGGGCCGGTGGCCCATTCAAGCCCGGTTTTGGCTTGAGTGGGGCTGTTCTGGCGGGGTAAGCTGACGGCGTGCCTTGGGGACTGAAGCGCTTTCAGCAATCCGGTCAGACGCACTTCGTGACTTTCTGTTGCTGTCGCCGTCGTCCGCTATTCACCGACGCCGCAAGCAAGCGCGTTTTCGAGACCGGTCTGGAGCGCGTCCGCCGCAGTTTCGGACTTTGCGTCTATGGCTATGTGGTCATGCCCGAGCACGTGCATCTGTTGATCAGCGAACCTCCGCGAGAGAGCCTAGCCGAGGCGCTGAAGTCCTTGAAGCAGGGGGTGTCGCGGCGATTGATAGGCGAAGCGGAACACTTTTGGCAGAAGCGCTACTACGATTTCAACATTCGGAATCATGAGCAGTTCGCCGGTGGCCCATTCAAGCCCGGTTTTGGCTTGAGTGGGGCTGTTCTGGCGGGGTAAGCTGACGGCGGGCCTTGGGGACTGAAGCGCTTCCAGCAATCCGGTCAGACGCACTTCGTGACTTTCTGTTGCTGTCGCCGACGTCCGCTATTCACCGACGCCGCAAGCAAGCGCGTTTTCGAGACCGGTCTGGAGCGCGTCCGCCGCAGTTTCGGACTTTGCGTCTATGGCTATGTGGTCATGCCCGAGCACGTGCATCTGCTGATCAGCGAACCTCCGCGAGAGAGCCTAGCCGAGGCGCTGAAGTCCTTGAAGCAGGGGGTGTCACGGCGACTGATTGGCGAGGCGGAACACTTTTGGCAGAAGCGCTACTACGATTTCAACATTCGGAATCATGAGCAGTTCGTGGAAAAGCTTCACTACATTCATCGCAACCCGGTAAAGCGAGAGTTGTGTGGGCGCGCGGAAGACTGGGGGTGGAGCAGTTTTCTGCAGTACGCAACCGGTTGTGAAGGGCGGCTGGAAATTGAATGCGAGTGGGCTGCGAGGAGACGGGAACGAGCAGAGGGAAAGCTCCGTCCAGCAGTGGAACTGCCCCACTCAAGCCAAAAGAGGGCTTGAGTGGGCCACCGGCCCAATGATCTCTGCTCCACTTCCAGTGCTGCCACTCCAACCCCAGTCTCCGCGCCGCCGGATGGTGATGGATGGCGGCAGCCCGTGCAAAATAAGGAAGGAGCCTATCGAGGAACATGGTTCGGTCGCGCAATGTGCCTACGCGGGTCGAGGGGCAACAGGCGCGGAGTTTGCCGCATCGATGCCCACCCTTTGAACACCGCAAAAGTTGCGGCAACCTCAGTTAAAGTAGGGACGGGAAAGATCGAGACCAAAAGGGGCAACCAGCCCCCTTACCCGAACCATTCCGTCTCAAACATCAGGCGCAGCCATTCGCGGTGCTCGGTTTCGAGAATGTGCTCGCACCAGGAAAGATCGCGCAAAATCGCGTAGGCGTCTGTCTCTTCGTCGTCGCGCGGCAGCTTCTGGTGGCTGAGCGGTTCCCCACTCTTGCCGGCATCGCCATTTCCACCGAAGGCGGAAAAGCCTTCGTTCACAAGCCGCCGTTCCAGATCGCGCAAGGCGTGATGGGAGGCCTCGAAGCGTCCTTTGTTGCGCGAGAACTCAAACGCGCCGCGCCAGGTGCGCACGCCGGCCGCGGCCGCCGGCAGCAAGGCCGCCAGCAAAGCCAGAAGGCCTTCCCAATGAGCGCTGCCCACAAACGATTTGCAAAAGACGGCGACAATGCTGAGGAAGAAGAACCAGGGCAGGTAGACGCGAATCCAATCCGAAATTTCGTTGCGCTGCGTCCGGTTGGCCAGATATTCCTTCTGTGGATTCAGCCGCCGGGAGAGGTAATACTCCGTCAACTGGCGCAGAATGCCGCGCGGAAGCTGAGAGCGAACGCCTTCAAACGGCCCGTGCGGAGCGGCTTCCCGCACTGCCGCCGCCAGGTTGGCATGCTCAATAGAATGCAGCCGGGGTTCGATCCAGTCTTGGGAGTCCTTTTCGCCGTTGCGCCAAATCGTGGGATGAATAAGAAACCGATAGCGCAGCAAACGGTAGGACTCGGCCTGGTGCCGCGAAAGCAGCCACTTTTCCTTGAAGTGGGTGAAGTAGCCAGCCAGCACGACCGCAATCGCAGCCCCGGCAAACCATATTTCGATCAGATTCATGCTGTGACGGCTGGGCAGCCAAGCGGGCGCCAGCGGCTGGGCCTCGACGCCGATGGGGTAGTAATCGAGAGCAACGATGGCCGTCGCGACGGCTACGGTGGCAAAAAGAGCCGCCCCATGGGTGAGCCAGCGATGCGCGCGCTGGAACTTCACGGCGCGGGCATCGGCACGGTCGAAGGCTTCTCCGATCTTGAGGCAAGCTTCGAGAGGGGTCGCCAGCAACGGGTAGCGGGCGAGTTCCTCCGGACTGTCATGCATGTCGTCGAAGGAGTCCGCGCCTCGCGTGGCTGGCGGGGCGATTGGCGCTATTGGTTGCGGCTGCGGATCGGGGCGTTGTTCTGCGAATTTCTTTTTCGGCTTGCCCATTCCGTCATCGCCTCACAATGCGATAGCCCAGCGCCGTAACCGCCTTCAGAGTCTGCATCGCGGTATTGCGATCGTAGACTTTTTCTTTTTCCGGCAACTGCTCGTAGGGAACCAGCGAGGGATGCTCTTTGCGCTGGTCGTCGCGCTGAGGACCGAAACGCCAGCCCTGCGCCATGCGCTCGCGGGCCCAGACTTCGTGGGCGTTTTTGGCCAGCGCCTCGGTCAACTGCTTGATCTCTGAACTGAGCCTTACGTGGGCAGTGCGAATGGGGGCGGGCTTGTAGCGCATGGCGACATTCTACAGGCAGTCCCGTGGCGCGCCACCATTTACAATAGCGATGCGAGCCCGCGCTCGCGGCGAATTCCCCCATGCCCGATCCACTTTACCTGAGTCTTTGGTTCCCCAGCGTCGAGCCCGAAGATATGTTGCCGCATTTTCTGGCGGTGGCGCGGGAGTTTCCTTTTTCCGGGTCGCAGCCGGGAATTACTTATCTGGCGCTGCATCCGGTTTCCTGGGATGAGCCGACGATTCTGGAGCAGCGCTTTCGGCCGGGCATCAGACCCGAAGAGGCGGCGGTCATCGCCTCCGACTTGCTGCATGAGGACTACGCCTATCGCTTCGAGGCTTATTGGGATTTGTGGATGGCGCAGGTCGACATGCCGGAAGCCGGTTGGCAGCTACAGCCCGCGCCGGTGACGTTTGTCGTGCGCGGCGTGGAGTTCGACGACGGGGCATACCAGCAGGAAGGCCACATTGAGGTGGATTTCGGGCTGGACACGCCGTTCTTGCAGGAACAAGTTCAGCTTGATGGCCAGACCGAGGAGCGCATTCGCGCCAACGTGCAGAAGCTGGTGGAGTTCACGACGAACGTGGAGAAGAAGGCCGGACTCCGCGGGCGCTTGCTGTGGTCGGAGTCGGAGGATACGCTGGCGCAAAAGCTGATTGCGCGGCTGCAGAAGGTGCAGTGAGAGCGGCGTCGACGACGCTGCTCGGAATAAGAAAAAGAAGAGCACAGAGTTCCCCCTGTGCTCCCCTGTATCCTCTGTGGTGACCGCTTTTACTTCGTTCTGCCCCCTTCGATTTTCAGCTTGTCCGCGGCCGCGGCCTGCGCCGCCGCCAGCCGCGCCGTCAGTACGCGGAACGGCGAGCAGGAAACGTAGTTCATGCCGATGCGGTGGCAGAACTCGACCGACGACGGCTCGCCGCCATGCTCGCCGCAGATGCCGACTTTCAGGTTGGAGCGGGTCTTGCGACCGCGCTCCGTTCCCATGCGAACGAGCTGGCCCACGCCATCCTGATCGAGCACGGCGAACGGATCCTGTTTCAGGATGCCTTCCCCGAGGTAGGTCGGCAGAATCTTGTTCACGTCGTCGCGCGAGAAGCCAAACGTGGTTTGGGTGAGATCGTTGGTGCCGAAGGAGAAGAACTGGGCTTCCTTGGCGATCTCGTCTGCCACCAGCGCCGCGCGCGGCAACTCGATCATGGTGCCGACCAGGTATTCGACCGACTTGCCTTTTTCCTCGAATACTTCTTTCGCGACGCGGTTGACGATGGCCGCCTGGTTAGCGAGTTCTTTGGGGGTCGCCACCAGCGGAATCATCACTTCGGGCAGAACTTTGATGCCGTCCTTGGCGCAGTTCACGGCCGCCTCGAAGATGGCGCGCGCCTGCATCTCGGTGATTTCCGGATAAGTGATTCCCAACCGGCAGCCGCGATGGCCGAGCATGGGATTGAACTCATGCAGCTCTTCCACGCGCCGCAGAACCGTGCGCAGGTCTTTCAGCTTGGGCGATTTCGGCTTGGTGGCTTCGAGAACAGCAATCTCGACCATCAGGTCTTCGCGCCGCGGCAGGAACTCGTGCAGCGGAGGATCGAGCGTGCGGATGGTGACCGGAAAGCCGTCCATGGCGCGGAACACGCCGTCGAAGTCGGCGCGCTGCAAAGGCAGCAGCTTCTTGAGCGCCGCGCGCCGTTCCTTCTCGTCGCGGGCCATAATCATGGCGCGCATGTGCGGCAGCTTCTTTTCGCCGAAAAACATGTGCTCGGTGCGGCAAAGGCCGATGCCCTCGGCGCCGAAAGCGCGTGCCTGGATGGCGTCGCGAGGAATATCGGCGTTGGCGCGCACTCCGATCTTGCGGAACGGCTCCGCCCAAGCCATGAATTTCAGCAGGTCGGGATCATCGGCCTTCGGCGGCAGCGTGTTGAGTTTGCCTTTGATCACGCGGCCGGTGGTGCCATCGAGGGAAATCCAGTCGCCGCGCTTGAAAACCTGGCCCTTCACGCGCATCTCGCCGGCTTTCTCGACGACTTCAATGTCGCCCGCGCCGGCCACGCAGCACTTGCCCATGCCGCGCGTGACCACAGCAGCGTGACTGGTCATGCCGCCTCGTGAGGTCAGAATGCCCACTGCCACTTCCATGCCGTGAATGTCTTCCGGCGTGGTTTCCGCGCGCACCAGAATCACTGGGACTTTTTTGTCGTGTCCGGCTTTTTCCACCGCCTCGTCGGCGGTAAACACGATCTGCCCGACAGCCGCACCAGGCGAAGCGGGAAGTCCGGTGGCCAGCACTTCCACCTTCGCTCTCTTCTCGTCCAGCCGCGGAACCAGGAAGTCATAAAGCTGGTTCGGCTCAACCCGGAAGATGGCTTCATCCTTGGTTATCAGGCCCTCGTCCACCATCTGAATCGCCACGTTCACCGCCGCCAGCCCAGTGCGCTTGCCATTGCGCGTCTGCAGCATGTAGAGCTTGCCATCCTGGATGGTGAATTCGAAATCCTGCATGTCGCGGTAATGTTTCTCCAGGCGCGTGGTGATTTCGCGCAGCTGCTCATACACCTTGGGCATGACCTTCTGCAGTTCGAGAATCGGCACCGGCGTGCGAATGCCGGCGACCACGTCTTCGCCCTGCGCGTTCATCAGAAACTCGCCGTAAAATTCCTTCACGCCCGTCGCCGGATTCCGGGTAAAGCCCACGCCCGTGCCGCTGGTGTCGCCCAGGTTGCCGAAAACCATGGCCTGCACGTTGACCGCGGTGCCCAGCATGTCGTCAATATTGTTGATGCGGCGATAGTGCTTGGCGCGGTCGTTCTGCCAGGAGCGGAACACGGCATCCCGCGCCATCACCAATTGCTCGTGCGGGTCCTGCGGAAAGTCGCGCTTGGCGTGCTTTTTGACGACTTTCTTGTACTCATCGATGACTTCCTGCAGCGCCTTGGCGTCGAGATCGGTATCGAGCTTGGCCTTTTTCTGTTTCTTCTTCGCGTCAAAGACTTCCTCGAAGGCGGACTTGGGGATCTCCAGCACCACGCTGCCGAACATCTGGATTAATCGGCGGTAAGAGTCATACGCGAAGCGCGGATTGCTGCTCAGCTTGGCCAGCGCTTCCACGCTCTGATCATTTAGGCCCAGATTGAGAATCGTATCCATCATGCCGGGCATGGAAAACTTCGCGCCGGAACGCACGCTGACCAGCAGCGGATTCTGTCCCTTGCCGAGCTTCTGCCCTTGCAGTTGCTCCAACTTTTGCAGAGCATCTTCCATTTGCCGGTCCACTTCCTGGGAGACGCCGCCGTGCCGCATGTATTCCCGGCAGGCTTCGGTCTGAATGGTGAATCCCGGGGGCACGGGAAGGCCGGCGTTCGTCATTTCTGCCAGGCCGGCGCCCTTGCCGCCTAGATCATCTTTCATCTTGCCGTGGCCATCGGCCTTGCCGCCGCCGAAAAAGTAAACATATTTTGTGCTGGGTTTTGTCGCGGGAACTTCGGTTTCGGGGAGAGTCGTCGTCGCCATGATGATTCCTTTTCTAGGTTTGGGATTCTTTCGCGCCTTCGGTCACTATCTCGGAAAAATCGGCAATGGTAGTAAATTCCTTTACCAACGTCTGCAGCAAGGCAAGCCGGTTGGCGCGTACCCGCTCGTCTTCCACCATCACCATAACCTGATCGAAAAATGTGTCCACCGCAGGCCGCAGCTTGGAAACCTCCAGCAACGCCTGCTCGTAATTGCGTGCCGCGCGCAAGGGCTCGACCGCGGCAGCGGTCAGCGGAATCTGTTCGGCCAGCATCTTTTCGGCGGGCTCGCGCAGGGCGTCAGGCTCAACTGCGTCCGCGACCGGCTTCCCGGTCTCTTTTGCCTGGCGCAGGATGTTCTTCATGCGCTTGAAGGCGATGGAGATCGATTCAAAATCGGCCGACGGCCGAACCTTGGAAACCGCGTAGGCTCGCGCGATCCCATCCACAATGTCGTCCGATCCCGCGGCCAGCACGGCGTTCACCACATCGTACTTGTAGCCCAGCGCCTCGCGCAGATAGAACTCCAGCCGCTCGCGGAAAAATCCTTGCACCGCTCCCGCGTAATCCAACCCCGGTACGAATTTCTTTTCCGCCGGGGTCTTGCGGTACGTTTCCCGCGCGTCGACGAACAGCTGATTCAGGCCGAGCGGCAGCTTGTGCTCCGCTATCGTCTTCACGATTCCATTAGCTTGCCTACGCAAAGCGAATGGATCCTTCGATCCCGTGGGCTGCAGCCCGAGGGCGAACATTCCAGCAATGCTGTCGGCCTTGTCGGCGATGGAAAGCACCGCTCCCTCGATGGTCCGCGGCCCCGAGTCCTCCATGGACTCCGGCTTGTACTGATCATAAATCGCTACTGCAATGGCCGCGCGTGTGGCGTCTGGCATGTCGCGATCCAGGTTTTGTACCCGCGCATACAGCCCGCCCACGATTCCCTGCAGCTCCGTAAACTCCTTCACCAGGTCGGTCGTCAGGTCGGTCTTGGCCAGTAGCGCGGCCTTGTGAATCACTCCCGGTCGAATCGCCACTCCGGCGCGGCGAATCGCCTGCGAAAGCCAGCTGCAGAGCTTTTGCACCCGCTGCGTCTTCTCGTAATAGCTGCCCAAGTCTTTCTGAAATGTCACTTGCTTCAGCCACGCCGCCCGTTCGCGCAGGGGATGCTTCTGATCGGTCTGCCAGAAAAAGCGCGCGTCGTTAAAGCGCGCGCGCAGCACGCGCTCATGCCCGTGGCGAATGATTCCCTCCGGATCGCCATCCGTATTCAGCACCGCCAGGAAATACGGCAGGAGCTTGCCGCCGCCGTCTTCCACCGCAAAATACTTCTGGTGATCGCGCATCACCGTCACCAGAACTTCTTCCGGCAGTTCCAGGAATTCCGGCGTGAAGCTGCCTAGGATGACCGACGGCCACTCGGTCAGATTGACGACCGTATCGAGCAGCGGCTTATCCTCGCGCCAGCGCGCTCCCGGGACGGTGCGCGTGGCCGCGTCGAGGTCCTTGCGAATCTTGGCGAGCCGCGACGCGTGATCGAGAATCTTCGCCTGCTCAAGCGCTCTCACGTAAGCCGCGCCGGCCGCAGGAATCGCGACATCGCCATCCGCCAGAAGCCTGTGCCCTCTCGACTGCTTTCCGGCCGCGATGCCATCAAACTCCAGGGGAATCGCATCGCCATCGAGCATCGCCACCAGCCAGCGCACCGGCCGCACGAACAGCTCGCCGCGTTTGCGCCAGTACATATTCTTCGGCCAATAAATGGAGCCGATTTCCTTGCCCAGCGATTCCGCCAGGATGGCGCTCGCCGCCCGGCCTCGCTTGGTGATTTTGGCGGTGAGGTATTCGCCTTTCGGCGTGGCAACTCGGTCCAGCTCCGCGATCTCTATGCCCGCGCGATTGGCAAAAGCCTGCGCGGCCGCGGTCGGCTGCCCGTCTTTGAACGCCACATTGACCGAGGGTCCGTTGATTTGCTCGGTGACGTCAGCTTGTGCGGCGGGAACGCCCGCCGCCATCACTGCGAGGCGCCGCGGCGTATCCAAAGAAGTGACCGCAGCCTGTGGCGCAAGCCGCTCCCGCTCCAGCAGCTTCTGCAGCCGCTCGCGCAATTCGAGCGACGCGGCATCGATCATCCTGGCAGGAATCTCTTCGCAACCGATCTCAAGCAGAAAATCTGGCATGCAGTAAACCCATTATTGTGGCAGATCACGGAGTCATGCAGATGTGATTCTGGTCACGTCCCGCATGGTCGGCTACGACCCAACTGGGGTCAGCTTCTCGCTGGCCCGCGGCTTCTTTTTCGCCACAGGTTCTTCCTCGTCGGATGCCGCCGGCTCTTCCCGTTGCTGATCAACCCAGGCCTTCGCAATCCCCACCGCCAGCGCCCGCACCCGCGCGATCACGCCCACGCGCTCCGTCACCGAGATCGCACCGCGCGCATCCAGAATGTTGAACAAATGCGAGCACTTCAGGCAAAGATCGTAGGCCGCGAGCAGCGGGAAGCGCTTCTTGTCCTGGGCATTTTCCGGATTCGGGTGCCCCACTTCGCGCAGCTTTTGCGAGAAGCGGGAGTCATATTCTCCAAGCAATGCCTTGCACTCCGCCTCGCACAGCTCGAAATGCTTCCAGGCCTTTTCGACGTCAGCCGCCTCAAAGTTGTAGACCGAGAACTGCAGCTCATCGGCCAGGCGCACTTCGCCGTAGGTCACGGGCTTCCCGCTCTGGGGATCGCGCGCCCACACGATGTCGTAAATCGAATCCACATCCTGCAGAAACGCGGCGATGCGCTCCAGCCCGTAGGTCAGCTCAACCGAAATCGGGTCCAAATCCACCCCGCCGCACTGCTGGAAATAAGTAAACTGCGTGATCTCGAGGCCGTCGAGCATCACCTGCCAGCCAATGCCCCATGCGCCCAGCGTGGGCGACTCCCAATTGTCCTCTTCAAACTTGATGTCGTGCTGGCGCAGATCAATGCCCATCGCGCTCAGCGATTCGAGGTACAACTCCTGAATATTTTCCGGCGGAGGCTTCAAAATCACCTGCAACTGCATGTGCTTGAATAGCCGGTTCGGATTCTCGCCATAGCGCCCATCCGCCGGACGCCGCGACGGCTGCACATAAGCGACTTTGTACGGCTTCGGCCCGAGCACGCGCAAAAAAGTCTCCGGCGCCATGGTGCCCGCGCCCACTTCCACGTCGTAGGGCTGCTGCAGCACGCATCCGCGCTCCGCCCAAAAGCTCTGCAGGCGCAGGATCAGTTCCTGAAACATCAGCGGATTAGGTTTCGGAGGAGTCATGAATGAAGCTTCTAGACGCTAGCTCTAGCTTCCAACTGCGGGCCGCCGGCGTCGCATCCCGGAAATTCGTCCCCTAAATCTGTCGTCCCGACCGGAGCGCACCCTGAGCGAAGCCGAACGGGGCGCAGTGGAGGGCCCTCGCGTTTCCATGCCCCGCGCTCAGCCACTCATTTTGGGGAGTTCCACACTCCCACGAGAATCCTCCGCAGATTGACCATTGATTGTAATGGATATCGCCGCTACCCGTCAGCTTAGGGGAGATTCAGCAGTAACCTTGTCACTGATTACGCAGCAACCGACCGCGTGTGCCCCATCCTAACGGCCCGTTCTTTGCGACGCGAGGGGGGAGGGTTAGCCCGTGACCCGATTGGCAAAATCGTTTTGGTCTCAAGCGGCACAGTCAGCGTGCGCCACGTCAAAGGCCCCACTCAAGCCAAACCCAGGCTTGAATGGGCCACGCGCCATTCGGCACCAACCGGCGTCTAACCGCTGACTTTCTCCAGCATTCCCGCCGTGACCAGCTTCTTCTCAATGTGCCGCTGCAGCGACTGCAGCAGAAACTTTCGCAAATCGGCGCCGCGCTCCTTGGGCCAGGGCTTGCCGGCAAAGCTTTCTAAAGGCGCGCGAAACATCTGCGCCGCTAGCGTCCGCGATTCCGCCGACATCTCCGACGAGGCCAGCCGCTTATCATCGAGGCACATCAGGCCATCCGCCAGCGCATGAAAAAACGCCCGGCTGCCGTTCAGCACCCGCCCGCACACCATGCACTCGGAAAACTCCGGCAGATAGCCCATCAGCCGCGTCATCCACAGGTCGAAGTAGGTCACCGGCATCCAGATATCCGGCCCGCGCAGCCCGGCAATGACCGACAGCCCCAGCCGGAAGACGGCGTCATTGGCTTCGCGGTCGGGCAGCAGCTCGTCGAGCACCTCCGCCACATGCCCCAGCGCCACAGCCCGCGGATAGCTCACCTCGCTAGCCAGCGGTGATTCCAGCACTTCGCAGGAATCGAGCCGCGCCAGCTCCATTTTTTCGCGGTCTTCGTAAAACGCGCGGACGTAGGTCAGCGGCTCCAGCGCCCCGCCAAAGCGCCGCTTCGATCTTTTCGCTGAGCGGGCCACGCCGCGCACCTTGCCCTCGAGCCGAGTGAACAGCGTGACCAGTAAGTCCGCCTCGCGCAGCGGATACGTGCGCAGAACGATGGCTTCGGATTCTTTCAGCATGAAGTCAGCTTCTAGCTGCTAGCTCTTGGATGACGCTATCGGCACAACATCTGCCCCGTCGGCTCAAAAAGCAAAGGGCGCACGCGAAATGATCAGCGTGCGCCACTGATATCACAATGCCAAAGGGACAAAAGCCAACAGCCAGGAGCTAGAGGCTAGAAGCTGTCTTCACCGCCCGTAATACTGCGAGTTGCGCTCGGTAAATGCCTTCCATTTTTCCGGCAGATCGTCGAGCACGAAGATGGCCGACACCGGGCACACCGGCACGCAGGCCCCGCAGTCAATGCACTCCACCGGATCGATGTAGAGCATTTCTTCGGCGCCGAAGGCTTCCTCGTCCTTTTTGGGGTGAATGCAGTCCACCGGGCAAGCATCCACGCAGGCAGTGTCTTTGGTATTGATGCACGGTTCCGCGATCACATAAGCCATGGGTTGGGTTCTCTCCTCAGAAATGCGGGCGCTTTAAACCGCACATTCTAACAAGAATGAAACTCTGCGTACAGGATAACTCCAAACCCGTCGCTGTGGGTTGCGAATGCAGCCAAACGGGGCTTTTGGCCCTCCAGCAGCCGCATTTAGGGATTGGCCGCCGCCTTGTTTTCCGGCCGCGTCAGGCAAACGGATTGGCCACTTTCACGCCAAAGTATTGCTGACCTGGGTTCAGATCTTCCGACCAAATGCGGGTACAGCCGGCCTTCTCCGCCGCCGCCACGATCATGCCGTCGTAGAAGTGAATGCCATAGGATGCGTGGGCCTGAACCGCGCGCCGGATCATTTCAGCATCCGGCGCGATCACTCTGATGGGCCGCAGCGTATCCAAAGCTCCGTGCAAGGCGTGCAACGACATCTTCTGGGACGCCTTATGCAGGACCGTGGCGCAGAACTCCGCCAGAACCTGGCTGGAAATGACACCGTCCCCGAGCAGCGCCTGCCGGACAAGATTTCGTGCGGCCGCTTGTTTGTGCGGCGCCGAAGAGTCGTAGGCATAGACAAGGACGTTGCTGTCCAGAAAATCAGGAGCGCTCATAGAGGTCTTGGCGCTTCCAGGTGTGTTTTCCCACGTTGACGGAAAATTCGCGGAAGCTGCGCTCCAGCGCCTCCAGTTCGCGGCGCTTGCGACCGGAGCGGGCATCCTCTCCGGCGAGCTGCTTCAGATAGTCGCGGACCAGGCCGGTGAGCGTGGTATCGCGCTCGACCGCGATTTTGCGGACCTGTTTGACCAGCTTTTCGTCGAGGGAAAGGGTGACGTTCATGGACCCATAATAAGGGAAACCCTTAATAAGGGCAAGTCGGATGCGAAGGTGGACTGAAGGGCCGCGTCGATGTTTCAATGTAGGCGTATAGTCAGAGAATTAGATACTCTTAGGCAGGAGCACATGGCCAAATTGAAGCCAGCGCGTAAGTCCAAGCCGTCTCCGGCCAACAAGAACGCGCGCCGAAGAAAATCCGTCTCGACCGTTCCTACAGCCCTCCGGGGAGAGTCTCTGGAGCGGGCGCTGGAGCGTTTTCAATCGGATCCCGACGAGAAGATCGCCCGCGCGCAATGGAAGCAGATCGAGTCCTCGGTTTTCGGTGTTGAATTTGAAGACTAACGGCGGGGGCGCGTTCTGAAACACTGGTTGCAAACGTAAATCTTGCCCAATTAATGGCAGTCCAGGCTTTCCCGCCTGCAAATGGCCAATTCCTCGAACGTCAATCGCATCGATTGTACCTCGCGGTCCGGTCGCCGATTTTCAACCTCCTAGAAGTAGCTCCCCATCTGAAGTACCTCTCGATCGCGAATAGCTTGGTCCCACTGCCATACGCTACAATTTACATTTTGTATTGACATGCAGCAATACGAAATGTATTATTCAGTCTGAAATGACACACGATTACAGACAGGACCTCCAGGACGCCAAGAGCAAGTTGGACGAGCTTCTTGCCCTCAGGGAGCAGGTTGAAACCAAGATCGCTCGCCAAAAGCGTAGAGTAGCTGCCTTGGCCGAACTTTGTGCTGCAGACGATTCCAGCGACTCCAATGACTCGCCGATTGATCTTGAACTCGGGGGCCTCACCGAAGCCTGCATTACTGTGCTTCGGGGCTCTCGCAAGGAGTGGCTGAATACATCCGAAATTCAAAGGGGACTTGAAGAACTGGGTTTTCCCATTCGCACATACAAAGCACCCGGTGCTTCTATTGCGACAACTATCAACCGACTTGCCGAAAGTGGCGAAGGGGGCGTTGCTAGAAAATTGGGACCCGGGGCTATCGAATACAAGTGGGTGGGCATGCGTTCGAGGAACGCCCTCAACGACAGAGTACGTGGTCTGGGAGCACGCAAGATTCTTTCGGTTCCTGGCGGTCTCGCCGCCCAGATCGAAGCAGAGCGGAAGGGCAAAAAATGACCTCGTTTCAAGAACAAACCTTCCTGTCGCCGACAAGGTCATGGCACGCATAAACTGGAAGAGCCTTCCGGCCTGGAAACGACAGAAGCTCGCGGATCGCGTCCGCTCGCGCGAAATCAGCGCGGCGGACATTCGAAGACTGCAGGAATGGATTGAAACCGACCCCGAAGTCCCCGAGGATGAATGGTGCAAAGACTTCGGATCCTTCAAAGTAGCTGGAAAAGGTGCGGAGCCCTCCACTTTTCTAACCGCCGATCAACCCTGCTGGGGCAAGAAACTGTAGTGATGATGCCTAGCTGCCCACCGGTTCCATTTCGGGAGCCGGCTCATACTCCACGATGTACCCCGCCACTGCGCTGGCGGCGACGGTCAGCGGACTGGCCAAATACATCTGCCCCGGGCCGCTGCGGCCGGGGAAATTGCGATTTTGCGCGCTGATGACCACCTGATCCGGCCGCGTGGTGACGCCTGGGCCGGCGTTAATGCAAGCGCCGCAACTGGGCTCGATCACATGCGCGCCGGCTTTTTGAAAAATCTCAAGATATCCTTGGCGCACGCAGTACTCGCGCGTCTCCTGCGAGCCGAATTGAATGTAGAACTCGACGGAATCGGACACCCGCTTGCCGTTCTTCAGCGCGTCGGCAAGGACGCTAGCGTACATATCCATGTCTTCGTTCTTGCCCGCGGTGCAGGTGCCTCCGTAGGCGAGTTCGATGGGCACGGTTGTGTGAAGATCACGAATGAACTTGCCGTTGCCAGGATCGCCGGGTGTGGCCACCATGGGCGTGATGTCGGCGGCGTCAAGTGCAATCACTTCCGCGTACTGCGCGTCGGGATCGCTGTATAAACCTTCGATCATTTTTTCGGCCTGGTTGCGGTTCATACCACGCCGCTCGATCAAGAACTGCACGGCTTTCCCGTCCGGCGCGACGATTCCGGTAAAGCCGCCAATCTCCGCCGCCATGTTGGTCATGGTGGCGCGCTCATCCACGCTGAGGTCGGCGATGGCCTCGCCGGAATACTCGATGACTTTCGCCAGCGCCTTGCCGCTGCGCACGTAGTCCAGGCTCAGAATCTTGAGGATGAAATCTTTGGCCGTCACGTTGGGATGCTTGCGCCCGCGGATGACGATCTTCACCGACTCCGGCACGCGCACGCGAACGTCTTTGGTGATCCAGGAATTGAAAACATCGGTCGTGCCAATGCCGAAAGCGATGCAGCCGATCGCGCCGGAATGCGGGGTGTGTGAGTCGGAGCCGACGATCAACTGCCCCGGCAAGGCGTAGCTCTCGAGGACGACGGAATGGCAAATACCCTCGGAGCCTTTGCGGTCTTTCAACTCGCCGTGCAAACGGATGCCGCGCTGGCGGGCGAAATCCTCTTGCTTTAGCTTGAGCTGCGTGGCCAGGTCGAGCAGGCCCATTTTGCGCTTCTGTTCGGAAAGCACATCGTCCAGAAACGTTAGGTGATCGCGAAAGAAGACGATGGTCGAGGGATCGTTCACCGGCGCATCGCGGCCGACCAGCTGATCGAAGAAGATGGCCGCCATCGGGGTGACGTATTCGTGGCTGAAGCGCAGGTCGGTGCGGGCGAAACCGGCGTCGCCGGGCTGGACGGCCGAGCTTTGCTCGGCTGGACGGCCGCGGGCGGCCGTCCCCGCGTCATTCATATGTTGCGCGAAAATCTTCTCGGCTAGTGTCATCGGTCGCGGGGGCGTTTCAATCGGCGGAAGAAAAACCTTGCCCCGCAGGCGGGCGACGTTGAAATTGAACAATCCGCCGTGCGCGATGATCTGCCGGGTGATCTCGTCCTCGCCTTGGGTAAACTCTGCCAGCGGGATCTCCTGCCCGGCCCTGATCCGCTCTATCAGCGAGAAGTCAGTCGAAGTCAGCACGCCCAGGTTCTGACAATTTTGCTTGTAGATGCGCTCGATGTTTTCTGCGATGACCAGTTTTATCCCAGCGCACAGCTCCGCGTAGGGCGACTGCTCGCGGCTCGAGCCTTTGCCGCGGCGTTTGCCGCTTACCGCCGCCACAAAGCCGCCGCGCTTCACGTCGCCGCGCTGAATGGGGACCTCACTTCCGCACTTCAGCCCGGTGTAGGGAAATTCGCCCAAGGTCTGGTCGAAGAAAAAACAAATATGCGCGGGGGTGATTTCGTCGGTCGAGATGTCGTCACGCAGCTTGGGATTGTTAGCGGGATTCTTCGTGTCCCAGGGCAAGTCCTCACCGGCTAATTGGCGGCGAATGAGCGCCGGGTCCTCGGTGAGGAAAAGAATGCGGCCCGGCAGGCGGACGTTGTCGGGGCGCTTCTCGATTTTGCGTTCCAGGAGCGAATTGATCACAAATATCCCGCTGTTTCTTCCCTCATTTTACGCCTGCGTCATTGGGAAATTGAGGCGTACGGCCGGACCGCGATATTGGGAGAGTAGGTTGATATCAGGGAATGGCTTCAGCCATATCAATGTTGTGAAGTGGCAAAGAGTCAGCGTCGGAGGCGCCACTGGGCGCCTCCGACCCGCGCGCACAACGGATCGCATCGGCGTGGCTGAAGCCGCGCCCTGATACGAAGCTCATTTTCGCTCCTGAGATTGTGCACTGGGCAAGATGGATCGGTGAGGACGCACATCGCTCCGTCCTCTCAGCGGTGGGCATGAGCACGGCCGTATTTCTGGCCGGCGCGCACCGCAATAATCACCCGGTTTTCTTTGGGCGCGAGGGGACAAGTGGCGTAGGGTGTGACCGAGCAGGGCGGGCTATAAGCTTGGTTGAAGTCGAGCACGACTTTGCCATTCGCCACCGGATCGGTCTCCAAGAAGCGTCCACCAGGGTAGGTTTCGGTTTTGCTGGTGAGGTCGTTGAAGACGAAGAACAAACCCTTCGAGGCATCTCCGCCCAGGTCGGTCAGAGTGATCTGCTGGCCGTTCAACTTGAATTTCACTTTGCCCGCAATCGGGGTGGGCGTAATGTCGCCGAGAACGTCGGGCACGTCCACCGTCTGCTTGCCATCCGAGGGGATGAAGGTCGCGGTGACGCGGTAGCGCAGGTCGAGGGGAAAGAACTGCGGGCCGGGATAAGCTCGCACCGCGGGACTGTTGAGATCTTTCAGGCGAATGCCGATGCGCTTGCCGCGCACGATCACTTTCATGCGCAGGGCGTTCAGTTCGATGACGGTGGGCTTGCCGGAAACATCGGATTGCAGCTTGGCGGTAGTTATAGACTTGCCGGCAATCATGGCTTTCGCGTTCGCGGCGATTTCCACAGTCACATCGTTGCCCGCAAGAATGAACGACCCGGCGTGTGCGGGAGCCGAGTCCGCCGGCAACACGATCGCGTTGCCGGGATCGGTTCCAAAACTATTCTCTCCCGGCTTGAGCCAGAACAAGCCCGCCAGCGGAAGCCAGTTATCTTTCAGATCGGCGACAAGGTCAGCTTTCCATTTGTCGAACGAGCGCACATAAGCCGCGCCGGGTGCGGTTTGCGCGGAAAGGCTCGCTGAAAGCGTTAGAACCAAGGCGCACAGCGCAAGCGGTCTGAGCACGTTTTTCCCCATAGATCCTTGCCCCTGCGTACTCTGTGCCCCTCTGTGGTTTCTCGCTTTTCTTACCACAGAGGACACAGGGGAGCACAGGGGAAACACCTCAGCCGCTCACCGCTTGTGTTCGCGCGGGTCGGCGATGGGCTCCAGGCCGCGGCCGGCGAAAATCTCGCCGAACTCGTGCAGCATGGCCTCGTGCACCAGCCCATTCGAGGCCACGGTTTCGCGGCTGTCGATTTTGAACGGGCCGCCTGCAAAATCGCTGACGCGGCCACCGGCCTCTTGCACCAACAGCACGCCGGCGGCGGTATCCCAGGGATTGAGGTTGAACTCCCAGAAACCCTCCAGCCGTCCCGCGGCCACGTAGCACAGATCGAGGGCGGCGGAGCCGGCGCGGCGCACGCCATGGGTGCGCAGCGTGATCTGATGGTAGAAATAAATATTCGGATTCTTGTGCCGCTTATGGCTGGGAAAGCCGGTTGCCACTAGCGATTCGGCCAGCTTCGCCGTCGTTGAAACATGAATGCGCTGCTGGTTGAGGTGGGCGCCGCTTCCCTGTTCGGCGGCGAACATCTCGTCGCGGGTGGGATCGTAAACCACTCCGGCGACGAGGCGGCCTTTGTGCTCGAGACCCAGCGACACGCAAAACACCGGAAAACCGTGGGCGAAGTTCGTGGTGCCGTCGAGCGGGTCGACATACCAGCGGTAGTCGCTGCCGGCATCGGTTAGGCCCTGCTCTTCCCCCAAAATGTCGTGCCCGGGCCAGCGCTCGCCAATGCGCTGGCGGATCAGCTTCTCAGACGCGCGGTCGGCGGCGGTGACCAGGTCGGCTTCACCCTTGTACTCGATTTTCAAATGCTGATGGAAATAACCCATCAGAAGCGCGCCGGCTTCGCGGGCAATCTCGGTCATGGCGGGGACGAAGTTGTGGTGATCGGAATTGGAAGGGTTCACAGTGATGCGCTCGCAACTTCCTCTACATTGCTCTACGTCCGGAGTTGTCATTCCGAGCGCGCCTTGTGCGCGAGGAATCTGCTTTTTCGCCACTCCAAGGGGACAGCAGATTCCTCGCTGCGCTCGGAATGACAACCCGACAAGGCTTCATCGGCGCTTTTCCGCATCTTCCGAGATGTAGAGAATCTCGTGTTTGAAGATGAAAAGATTGGGCTGATCGTCGCGGGTCAGCCGCAGCATGTCACGGTCGTAATACTCGATCCAGCCGTGCACCACTTCTCCGTCGGCCAGCTTGATGCTGACCGGCTTCTGCTTCTCGCCCAAGGCCTTTAGGTAGACAGCTTCCTGGGAGGTCTCCGCAGTCGGCGGCGTTCTGCCTTTGCTGTGGGCTCCCGGTCCGCCGCGCTTTTGAAAGGGCATGGAGACATTCTACACGCGCATGCGTAAGCGAGGGCTGGGGCGACCACGCAAGTGAAAAAAGCCGCCGACAGAAACCGGCGGCTTTGAGGCTTTAGGCTGGTTGCGACTTAGAAGGAAATCTTCACGCCAAATTCGATCTGTCGCGGCGCGCCGAGGGAGAAGACGCCGGAGCCCGGCCCGAGCCGGTCGCCCGCGCGGCAAGTGTTGGTAGCGCAGTTGGCGGAGAAGCCGGTAACGTTGTTGACTGAGGATCCCGCTGTAGCTTGCAGAATGCCGCTCAACGAATTCACCGAGCTATCGAAGTTAGCGAAGTTGAAGATGTTGAATGCGGTGATGCTAGGCTCGATGGTGAATCGCTCCTTAACCTTCACCGGCCAAGCGAAGCGGAAGTCTACCGAGCGCAGCCAGCCCATACCGACGTTGCCGGACGGGGCTGGGTCGATGGTGGGCGTCACCGCGCCTAGCGAGACCAACTCGGCCGAAGTAAAGAGATTGGCCGAAACCAGCGCCTGTCCGGCCGGCGTCAGCTTGCCGGCCGAGTTCGCGTTGTATTTGGCGATAAACGCGTTCAGACTGCTGGGAGTAATGCTTCGCCCGAACGAGCCGACGTTGGATCCGGGAACGATGTCGCCGCCATCGCCCGTTGGATATCCGGTGGTGCCGTCGCCGGTCACATCCGTGCGGAAAATCTCTCCAGGCTGCCCTCCGCCACCCAGCTGAGGCAGATAGAGCGTTAACGGCAGGGGCGAGTCAATGTGCCCAATAAAACTCACGAGGGGACCGTTATGGGCGATCTGGAAGATGGGACCGAACGAGAGCTGATGGGTCCGGTCCTGGGCGGAGGGACCGAAGTATTTGTTTGGGCTGTCCCAGTCGACCGCCGGATTCAGGAAGTCCTGGTCGCCGGAGGCCTGACTGCCGACATTGACGGTGTAAGGATAGTTGCTGTCGAGGCGAGAAAGCGCGTAGGAGACAACCAGATTCATCCGCGCCACACCCGGGAAGGGATGATCGATGTTGGAACGCAACGACATCTGTAAGGCGTCGTAGCGGGAGTCTCCGATGGGATAGAAGAATTCACCAACTCCGACCGCCGGGTTTTTGCCCGGAAAGGCAGCAGTTGGGTTGGGAAATTCTCCACCGGCGTCCAAGCCGTTGGCCGCGAAATCGATGATCGAAAGGCCGGGATTGGTGCCCATGCAGGCCGCGATTGCTGCCTGCGAGCTTGCGCCGGCACCTGTCGCCTGGGGGCAACCGTTGGCCATCATGGTAGCGTTAATGGCAGTAAGCGCGTTACCGACATTGAGATTTCGCGCCGCGCCGACGTGGTTGGCGTCAACACCAAGCAAGAAATGAGTCGCAAGATTGTGAACGTAATCCACCGATAAGACGGTGCCGTGAGTGATCTGGCGCTGGAAGCCAATATTGAATTGAAAAGAGCGCGGAGACACGTAGTTGGGGGCCAACATGAATCCAAAGGTTGTACCCAAACCCGGCTCGAAAAGCCCGTTGGAAGCGGGTCCGACCTGTACGGTGTTGGCCTGGTAGGCCGACTGCAAATCTGAGATAGCCTTTGCTACGGTTGTCCCGCCGATGGTTTGCGACAGGGGCGAACCGCAAATGGCAGTGCCGGGATTACCGGTCAGCGGTATTCCATCTGAACTTGTCACTGTTGAGCCGTCCGGAAAAGCTACGGACGTTGTAGAGCCGCAGAAAGTCTGGTCGCCAAAGAACAGCCCGGTCGGCAAACGGAGGACCCGGTCGAAGAGCAGGTCATTTACCAGGGTGTTCTCGTAGTACAGGCCTGCGCCGGCACGGATCACCGTCTTCCCGCTGCTTCCCGGAGACCAGGCGATGCCGATTTCCGGCGAGAAGTCTCTTTTCGGGGCATTCGCCAGATTTCCGAGACCAGGCCCGAATTCGTTCAACGAGGCGGCGAGGGTTGGGTTGGTGGACAAGTCGTTGTTGTTGC
Source organism: uncultured Acidobacteriaceae bacterium (assembly GCA_963770915.1). Lineage (GTDB taxonomy): Bacteria > Acidobacteriota > Terriglobia > Terriglobales > Acidobacteriaceae > PALSA-270. The sequence continues at coordinate 4,299,776 of CAVYRG010000001.1, read as the reverse complement.
GATTGGTGTCCAGATCGTAGTGAACGCCATAGTTGACGGTTAGGTTCGGCCTAACCTTCCAGGCATCTCCGACGTACGCCTCGAATCGCGTGTCAAAGAAGCCGCTATAGGCCGGCTTCCCGAAGGCCGTCTTTTCGCTGAAGGCTCCCTGCCCGTTAAAGACGGTGACCGCAGTAACCGGGTAGTTGAGCGGGTTGTCAGTGGGTCCGCCGGAACCGAGGGCCGGCGCGAAGGCGCTAGGATTTGCCAGGATCGCTGCCTGGTTTGCCGGTGTGGTAGTCCCGTTGACTTGCGCCCCCAGAGCGCCGAAAGCCGCGAAGGTGCCCACGGAGATTCGGTTGTACGCGCCGCCGAAGCGGAAAATGTGGTTCTTCCACGGCTTCGAACCGTCGTACCGCAACTGGTGGTTCGCTTGAATCGTGCCCTGCGGCGCGTCTACGTTAGGTCCCGTGATGAACGCTCCGTTGTTGTCCAGAATATTCAACATGGGGTCAGGATTGACCAACCCGGAGCCGCTGAAAGCAGCAATAGTGTTGTTGAAGTAGTTGTAGCCGTAACGAATACTGTGGGTCATGGTGCCAGTGGTGAAATCGAGGCCGACGGTGTGGGAGGGTGTGTTGTCACGATTGAGGAACGGCGAATAGTCGTTGGAGGGCTTCAAATCGCTGTTGTTGTTGTAGCGAAACGAATAGAACGCGCGCATATTGGAGCGAATTGTCCAATCCAGACGGCCTTGATCCTCGTTATTGCGGTAGGGAGCGCTGTATACGCCAGCAAGATCGTTAAAGGGCGCGGAGAAGTTCACAGCATTGCCGAAATCCTGTTTGGTCCGTTCCACATCCCCAAAAAAGAACAGCTTGTTCTTGATGATGGCTCCGCCGATGCTTCCGCCCATCTGGTTGCGTTGGAACGGGGGCGTCTGGCCTCCTGGGAACGCGGCAAAACCCACGTGCTGATCGCGGAAGCCGTAGAAACCCTCGCCATGCAGAGAGTTCGTGCCCGACTTGGTGGTCACGTCTACGGTTCCCGAAGAAGTTAGCGAAGAAGAGAGATCCAGGCTGGACTGGGCGATCGAAAACTCCTGAATGGCGGAGGCGGGAACGTCCTGGGTGGTGGTTCCGACGTTCTCATCCGATATGTCGACTCCATCCACCATGATGCGGGCGGTGCGGCCGGCGCGGCCGCCAATGGAGATTGATTCGAATCCGTTTTTCGTGGGATCGAAACCGGCCCCGTCCTGAATCTGAATGCCGGGCTCAAGTTGGGCCAGATCGAGGAAGTTGCGCCCGTTGATCGGCAGATCCTCAATCTGCTCAGGCGTTACAACGCCTTGCACCGTAGCCTGCTCGGTGTTGACCTCAACCTGCGAGCCCTGCACCTCGACCACCTGCGACTCCTGGCCAATTTCGAGATGAACACTTCCCGACGATACCGTGTTCACCATCACGGTCACGTTCAACTGGCTAGTGCGAAAGCCTTTGTCCTCCACCTTCACTTGATAGTCGCCGGGGACCATCGCGCCCGAAGTGTAGAGTCCGCTCGAGCTGGTTGTCACTGAAAAGGATTGGCCGGTGTTCTTGTTGGTGATGGTCACCTTGGCGCCGGGAATCACCGCGCCACTCGGATCGGTTACCGTGCCCTGGATGCTGCCGGTAGAAATGGTGGATTGGGCGAAACTCGTCATACTCAGCCCAAACACAAGGGAGGCAGCGATGGTGGATAGCACCCACATACGAATTCCGGTTCGGCGAGCCAATTTATTGTTCAACATTTGCGCACCTCGAAGACTTGGTTTGCCCGAAAACAACAGTGCGGCGCGGCACGTCTGTCACCTGGGTGGAACGCTGAAATGCATTCCACAAGCCATTTTTCGACATTGTATTGTAGAGATTCTGTTGATGAGGTTATGTCGCGCCTTGCCAGTGGGTTCACAATTTGTTTGTCTATGTCTCGCCCGCCCAGAAGCGGTGAGAATAAGGCAAGCAATTCTACCAAAATCGGTAGGCTTCTCCGGGAAGTGGAAGAATTCCCGGGAATTTCGCCGCTTAGGAATTCAGGAGCAGGAGGTTGCAGGGCGTGCCGAAAAGGCCGTGAGCCAAAAAATGAAGGGTGAGACCGTATGGTCCCACCCTTCACTAAAGCGCTCAACCTGGCTTAGAAGCTGACGCGAATGCCGAACTGGAAGGCACGCGGCAGGCCGCTCGAGAAGGAGCCCGAACCGGCTCCGACGCGCTGCGGGATGTACGTGGTTCCGTTGATGCTGCCGGTGGCCCCAGACAGGATGCCGTCCAGAGCCGTGTTGCCACCGCGACCGTCGCTCCCCGTGCCCACGCCATTCATGCGGTTGAAGACGTTGAAGCAGTCCGCACTGGGTTCAATCGTGATGCGGTCCGCAATGGTGTAAGTCCAGGACAAGCGAATATCCGTGGTGTAGAAGTTAGGATTGTCGATCTGGCCCGTAGGGGCGAGGTCAACCGTAGTGGCCACGGCACCAAGTTGCGTCATTTGGCTCGACGTAAACAAACCGGCGTTTACCAGAGCCTGACCTGCAGGAGTCAAAGTCCCAGCCACTGTGCTGTTGTACCTGGCCAGCACTTTGTTCAGATCGCTGGCGTGGACGTTCCGGCCGTAGTCGCCACGGTTTGTGCCGGGTAAGGGATCCCCGACGGTGCCATCGCCGTTATAGTCTGACAAGAAGATTTCGCCGGCGGTGTCGGAACCCGGGGACGCGAAAATGCCGATCGAGGCTTCGTTGGTGCGGTATTGCGTGGTGGTTGAGAAATGGAAGTGGTACGGCAAATCGGTAATGAACGCGATGCCCAACTGATGGGTGCGGTCCAGGTTTGAGGGGCCGTAAAAGGAAGTCAGGTTGTCATTGTTGATCGCGGCAAACAAGAAGTCCTGGTCGGTGCTGCTGGAGTTGAAGCGCGAGAAGGCGTAGGTAACGTTGGTGCTCATGTTGTGGAACGGGCCCGCGTTCCCCAGCCTACCGGCCAGTAAAACCTGCAAGCCTTGGTAGCGCGAGACCCCGGCGTATTCGATGGTGTCCATGGTGCGGAAGTTCTTGTTCACACCACTGAAGGCATAGCCATCCAAAGCGCTGCCCTCACCGAGACCCCAACCCGAGAATTCATGAATGTCCCCGCCTGCGGCGATGACGCAATCCACATTGGCCGACATGCTTCCGGCGTTACAACCCTCGTCGGCGAAGGCGGCATTCATGGCGGTTATCGCAGCGTTCACATCCAGCGTATTAGCGGCGCCAATGCGATTGCGGTCCTGGGTCTCATAGAAGTGGACGCCGCGGTTCATCAAGTAGTCGACATTAAGCACCAGTCCAGGTCTGATCTGGCGCTGGACGCCGATGTTGATTTGGGCGCCGTAGGGAGCTTTGAAGTTGGGATCGAGGATTGCGCCCCCGCCGACGCCCAACAGTGAATTGAACAGAGGGGGCACTCCCGGAGCCGGCCAATTCGCGGCCAAAGTAGTGCTCGCGGCCTGGTATAACTGCTGCGCCTGCAGCACGAACGGGATCGCGGTCCCAATGGCTGCGCCAAAGCAGCTGTTGGGTGTGCCAGTTCCGGGCTGCGCCCCCGTGCACTGGGTCTTGAAATTGAATAGCACGGACCCGTCGATGGGACTCAACAAGGGCGTAGAGGTGTCCACCAGAATGTAGGTGTTGCCGAAGCCGGGCGGAAGATTAATCTGGCGGTCAAAGGCTAAGTTGTTGAAAATGTTCGTATCGTAGTACATACCAGCGCCGCCGCGAATCACCGTCTTGCCGTCGCCGTGAATGTTCCAGGAGAATCCAGCTTGGGGGGCGAGGCGCAGCTTATCGTTTTTGACGACTCCGCCCAACTCAGGATCAAAGCTATTGATCAGCGGGGTGCGTGCCAAGTCGGAGTTGGTGATGCCAGTATCCAGATCGTAGCGCAAGCCGCCATTGAGTGTGAGTGTGCTGGTGGCCTTCCATGCATCGTGCAGGTAAACGCCGAAGCGATTGTTGCTTTGGCCGCCGTGATTGAATCCCAGTTCGGGCTTTTCGCTCAACGCGCCCAGTCCGTTGCCCAGATAAAACGAGTTCGTCTGATAGTTCAGGGGATCGGCAGCGCCGTTGCTACTGAAGGGTACCGTCGCTACACCCGCCGCGTAGAACCCCCGCATGCGCGGCCCCAAGCCGAAGAACGAGGCGAATCCGGCTTGATCGACGCGATTGTACTCGACGCCAAACTGCAGGGTGTGGTGGCCGTGCACGAAGCTGCCATCGTACTTAACCTGCCGGTTCTGCTGGTAGGTCTGTTGGGGAGCGTCGGCACTGGGGCCATAGATAAAGCCACCGAGACCTAGGAGGTTGACCGCCGCTGACTGCACCGGCGTTCCGGCCAGAGCGTTTCCATCCACGATGCCGTTGGCGAACTTCAGGAAGCTAAAGCGCACGGAGTGGACGAAATTGCCGGTGCTGTAGTCCCATCCGGCCACGTGAGCGTTGGTGCTGTTGGAGTTGGCAAAGGCGGACAAACCGACGCCGCCAAACCCGGTGACCCCGATGTTGTCGTCGTGCATGAAGCGGTAGAACAGCTTCATCCGGTCGTTGATGATGAAATCAGACTGGGCTCCGCCCATATGCTCGAACACTGGAACGCCAAACGAGCCGGTGAACTGAGGGAACGGGACCACGTGCGTAATGTTCTGGCTGGCCTGTTGCAGTTTTTCGTACTCCGCCTGGCCAAACCAGCGGTTCTTGATTATTGGGCCACCCAGGCGGCCGCCGTAGTTGTCGCGGCTAAAGGGCGGCTTGGGGGTCAGAGGCGTTCCCAACGCGGCCGTGCTGGCGGCGAACTCGGAGCGGCGGAAGAAACCAAATCCGGAGCCGTGGGGCTCGTTGCCGCCACTGCGGGTGATAATGTTAACCGCTCCCGAAGACGTCACATCGGTGCTCAGATCGAGCGAGGACTGGGCGATGGAGAATTCTTGGATGGACTCGTTGCTGATATTCATCAACGTTGTGCCGACTGTTTCGTCGGTGATGTCCACGCCGTCCATCTGGATGCGGGTGACACGGCCACCTCGGCCGCCAATCGACACGCCGACCATCTGATTCTTAGTGGGGTCGAACTGGCCGCCATCAACGATCTGAACGCCTGGCGAGAGCTGCGCTAAGTCTAGGAAGTTGCGTCCATTGAGGGGCAGTGCCTCGATCTCGTGAGCCTCGACGACGCCTTGGACCGTGGACTTTGTCGTATCGACAGACTCCTCGACACCTTGCACCGTGACTTCGGTTGTGACGGCGCCTACTTCGAGGCGAATGGGGACGGTGCTGTCAGCGCCAACTCGAATCGTGAAGGTAGTTTGCGTAACGCGAAATCCCTCGCGCTGCACACGCACGCTATAGTCGCCGGGAGCAAGATCGGGGATCACCAGCGACCCGTCGGAAGCTGTCGTAAGGCTCTGGGACGTTCCCTTCCCGACGGCAGTAATTGTGACTTTCGCATCCGCCACGCCGCGGTCTTGGGCGTCCGTCACCTGCAAAGAGGCGGAACCGGTTAGACGCTGGGCGAACATCTGGCCCGAAAAGAGGCTCAGTGCTATGAGGGCAAGGCCTAATTGGCAAGTCCGGCGGACACAGCGGAAATCGAGGGTCAGCGACATGGTCTACCTACCTTTCAGTCCTAAAAGTGCTCCTTGAAATTTTGGTAAAGCCAGAATGCGCAACCTGCACAATCGAACAGGACGTTCGTGGCAACGGGGCCCTGACAACTAAGAAAGGGCAGCACTTCACATACCAAGACATTAGCAATCACTTAAGCAGGTATGCGATGTCTTGTTATGTAAATGATTTGTCAACGACTTGAGAACGATTGGTGTTCTGGTTTGTGGGCAGATCTCGAACCAAAAGTATTCCAAATTTGGTATCCGATTACCGGAAATAGGATATGAGGCAGGTGGGTGCCGCCTGCAGGGGGCAGAGGCCCAGCGCCTCAGAAATCGGACTTTGAGGTGTAGTAGCCGGTCCGGTTGCGGACCTGAAACGTCGACGCGTCCGGCGCGCCTCTGACCGTTACCTGAATACGGCGGAAGTCTGAATCTGAGAAGCGATTGGAGGGATAGTAAGCCAGCAGGTATTGGGTGCGGAGCTCGTCGGAGATCTGGCGGAAAGCGTCGTCGAGCTGGGAAATGGAGGTCGCGTAGAAGTAGCGTCCGCCGGTATCGCTGGAAAGCTGAATCAGGGCGTGTTCCCCGCCGGTGTCGCGGCCGGCGCTGGCTTCGATGGGGACGATGATGATGCTGTAGACGATGGCTTCAGCTTCCTGTGCGGCGCGCAGTGCGCCCTGGTAGTCGACTTTGCTGACCGTGTCGCCACCGTCTGTAATTGCCAGCAAGACCTTCCTTCCCTGGCGCCGTTCGAGCGATTGTGAACCCACGTAGATGGCGTCGTAGAGAGCGGTGGCCGCGCCCAGGCGTATGCGGTCGATGCCGTGATCGATGCGATTGAGGTCCGACGTGAAAGGGACCATTTCGTCCACATACTCGCTGACGGCGTAAAGCGAGAGCGAGTCCACGGGCCGCAGAATGGCGTGCACAAAGCGGCGGGCGGAAGAAAGCTCGAGCGGCAAGTCTTTGCGCGTGCTCAGGCTGGTATCGATATCGAGCACGATGGAAAGCGGCAGGGCCGATTCCTTGTCGAAGACGGCGACCTTCTGCGGCTTGCCGTCTTCGCTGATGTCGAAATTATCTTTGGTAAGGCCGGCAACCGGGGCGCCCTGCTGATTGGCGACGGTGACGAAGACGTTGACCAGCTTGACGTTGACCTTGATGGTTTCGGCGGGGTTATCGGAGGCCGTGTCGGCAGGGCTGCTAGGGGGCTGAGCCGCCGGTTTGGTCGATCCGCCACTCGCCCACGGCGGTTTGGGAACGTTGGGGGGTTGGGGGCTTTGGCCAAAGGAAACCGGAGCGGCGGACGACAGAAGCAACAACAAGAAGCAGCGCAAGAGTTTCATTCGAAGTCTAAGAAAGCTGGTCAGTTAGATGCGCCTCCTTTGGCCGGGGTGCCTGGGGCGGGGGTGAGTTCGGGCGGAAAAGGCTCGCCGTCGGCCCAGACCGCGCCGTCTTCAAAGTACTCCTTCTTCCAGATAGGGACGGTGCGCTTGAGGGCATCGATCAGCCAGCGGCAGGCGTCGAAGGCGGCGGCGCGGTGGGCGGAGGCGACGACGATCAGGACGCTGGTTTCGCCGATTTCCAGACGTCCCAGGCGATGGACGATGCGGACATCGCGGATTTCGAACTGCTTGAGCGCCTGCGCGGCCAGCGCTTCCATCTGCTTGAGGGCCATCTCTTCGTAGGCTTCGTAGTCGAGGTAAAGCGTGCGGCGGCCGCGCGAATGATTGCGGACGATGCCTTCGAAAACGGCGACCGCGCCGTCTTCGGGGCGCTTGATTTCATCGAGAATTTCCGAAGTGTTGATTTTGTCGCGGACGATGGCGGCGCGGCTGCTTGAGCCTTGATTCGACCCGCCGCTCACCGGGGGAAGCAGCGCGATTTCGTCGCCGGAGTTCAGCTTGGCTTCGGGGCCGGCGTATTCCTGGTTGATGGACATGGCGATGGAAGCAGAAAAATTCCGCAGTTGCGGCATGCTCTTTTCGTAGTGGCGAAGCACGTCGGCCAAGGTGGAATCGTCGGGAAGGACGAGCGAATCGCTGTCGCGACCTGCGAATTCTTTTAGGACGCCGAAAAATAGGATGCGAAGCTGCATGAGCCGTTTTCAGTTCCCGGTTCTCAGTAGTCTATCGTGGGTCCGGGGCTTTCGGGCTGGTTTCATCCACCCGCGACGATGTTACCTAGACAACATCGACGACGATCAAAGTGATGTCATCCTGCGGGCTTGCGGCAGCGGGCCGCCACTTGCGAAGCTCGGCGAGGATCCGCTCCGACAGGCCGGATGCCGGCTGTTGGCGATTCTCGCGCACGACCCTTTCGAGTTGGCGGTCGCCGAAGGCTTCCCCGGCGGCGTTTTCGGTTTCGGTTACGCCGTCGGTATACAAAAGGAAGCAGGTCGAAGGTTCGACTGGCACGCTGCGCACGGGGTACTCGCAATCCGGCTTGATTCCGAACAAGAGGCCATTGCTCTCGATGCGCTGCATTTCGGCGCCGGCATTCGGTCCGTAGAGCAGCGGCGGGTGTCCTGCCGCCGAGTACAGCGCGAGGTGGGTTTCGAGATCGAGCCAAAGGTAGGCCGCCGAGGCGAGCTGGCCGGAGGCCTGGCTCGACAGGATGCGGTTCAAGCCCGCCAGCACCTGCGCCGGATCATGGGCGCACCCGGCAACCGCCTGCATGGCCACTTTAATCATGGAAGCGATGAGCGCCGCCGGAATGCCGTGGCCGGAGACATCGGCGATGAGAATGCCGAGATGGTTCGCGTCCGGCTGCAGGAATTGGTAGAAATCTCCGGCCACGGCGGTCATGGGCAAGTAAGACGCGGAGATGCGGAGGTGGACAAGTTCGGGCAAGCTGGTCGGAAGAATGGAAGTCTGTATCTGGCCGGCGGTCTCGAGTTCGGTCTCGATGGAGAGCAAACGACGCTCGTTGCTGAACGTCATCTGCAGGGCGACATAGCCCAGAGAAAACAGCAGGGCGGCGAAACCCACAGGAGCAACGATGGGCACCACGCGGTAGTGCAGAATGCCCGACAGGCTTGTGTAGAACGCCTCGGAAGCAAAGATCACGGTGCCGGCGGCCAGAACGCGATGGTTCGGGATCGCCAGGAACCGGGAAGCAATTTTCGGAACCAGCACAATCGCCACCAGGACGATGGTGAGAAGCGCTGCCAGCAGATCGTTGCCGAACTTCCATTTGCCCATGGATCCGGTAAGCAGGAACGTGCCAATGCCGCCGACCGCAATCGCCAGCGCCGCGAAGATGATCCACTGGAGAAAGAACCTGACTTTGCCTAGGGTCAGTTCCCGCCACGCGAGCAGGGCGGCAACCAGCAGCAGATAGGTGACCGTGATGCTCATATAGGGCACGGTGGGCTTGAGCGCGGCCGGCAGAGCGGCAAGAATGGCCGGAGTCTGGATGAGCGTCTGCAGGCCGAAGGTGCCGCTCCAGATTGCCCACCATACGAGGATACGAACGCCGCGGCGCCCGCGAATGATGGCGACAACGCATGCGGCCAATCCGATGGATAGAAACACTGTGCCGGTGACGATATCAATCACTTCGGCTCGGAGGGTGGCTAGGACTGCATCGGCTGCGCTCATGGTGGAGAAACCCGGGGGTTCAACCTTAAGCGTCAAGATGGTAACAGGCGACCTAGCGGCCCGGGGGGCGGTAGAATCCTGCCATGCGTACTACCGGCCGGGCCAAGATTCTCATCTTCCTCTCGCTTGGCGTGTGTCTGGCGATGGTGGCCGTTGCGGTGGGGTTTGGCTGGATCATCCTCAACTGGCGTGAAGGGATCAAAGTTTTTCTGGGGATTATTTTCTTCGGCGCGATTGCCGCCGGATTGATCCTCAATACCAGTTTTCTGGTGCGCGAGATTCGCCGCAATGAGCAGCATGACAGCTTTATCAACGCCGTCTCGCATGAGCTGAAGACGCCGCTGGCGTCAATCCGGCTTTATCTGCAAACGCTGCAGCGGCGCGATGTGGATGAAACCCAGCGCCGCGAATTTTACCGCTTCATGCTGGATGACACCGACCGCCTGCTCAGCACGGTCGAGCAGGTTCTGAAGGCGGGACAAGCCGGCCACAAGCGCATCCGCCAGCGCGTTCCGCTGGATTTTGGCGGGCTGGTACGCGAGTGCGTGGAAGTCGCGGTGACCAGCCACCGCCTGCCGCCCGAGGCCGTGCGCTACGAGCCGGCGGTCGAAAACCGCGACCAGGCCACGGTTTCCGGCGACTTGGAAGATCTGCGCACTGCCGTCTCCAATCTGCTCGACAACGCGATCAAATATTCGGGCGCGAGCGTGGACGTGCGCGTGCGGCTGGAAACGCCCGATCCCAAGCACGTCACGCTGAGCGTGCAGGATAACGGCGTGGGCATTCCAGCGGAGGAGCTGAAGCGAATCTTCCGGAGGTTTTACCGCGTCCCTAATCGCAATTTGCGTGGTGTGAAGGGCACCGGGCTGGGGCTGTTCATCGTCCGCGCCATCGCACACAAACACGGCGGGCGGGTGTTTGCCCAGAGCCAGGGCGAAGGCCGCGGCACAACCATGGTGCTCGAGCTGCCCAGGAGCCTGGCATGAGCCGCGTGCTGATTGTCGAGGACGAAGAGCACTTGGCCAAAGGGCTGCAGTTCAACCTGGAGGCCGAGGGGCACAGCGTGCAATTGGCGGGCGATGGCGAAGCGGCGTTGCAGTTGTTGCTCGGCAAAGCGGGCAACGGCAAGCGCAGCGAATTCGACGCGGTGGTGCTCGACGTGATGCTGCCAGGGAAAGACGGTTTTACCGTGGCAGCGGAGCTGCGGGCCGCGAAGAATTATGTGCCGGTGCTGATGCTGACCGCGCGCGCGCGCCCGGAAGACGTGCTGAAAGGCTTTGCCGCCGGAGCGGACGATTACTTGCCCAAGCCCTTCGAGCTGGCCATTCTGCTGGCGCGCTTGCAGGGCCTGCTGCGAAGACGCGAGTGGCTGCGGCAAAGCCCTGCGGCCTCGCCGCAGGCTGCATCCTCTGATTCCGAGGTCGACGTTTTCTCATTCCGCGGGCGCACCATTGATTTTGGCAACCTCGAGCTGCGGGTGAAGGACAACACCATCCACCTTACGCTGATGGAGGCGGATCTGCTGCGCCATTTGGTGCGCTCGGGGGGGCGTCCCGTTTCGCGCAAATCGATTCTGGAAGAGGTTTGGGGACTGCACGAAGATACCGACACGCGCGCGATTGACAACTTCATCGTGCGGCTGCGGCGGTACATCGAAGATGATCCTTCCCAGCCGCAGTTTCTGCTGACGGTGCGCGGGGTGGGGTACAGATTTGAGGCGGATCCGGGGAAGGGGTGAGGTGTGCCGCACACTCCTCCGCGCTTTTTCCTGCGCCCCTCGCAGATTAGGTCCTCCGGCCACGCGATTGAAGGCAGCGCGCCTTTTTTGATCTCTTTAGATGGAAACGACGTGGGGTGTCCCATCCTAGCGCGTTCCTTGCGCTAGGATGGGAGACAGAGTCTCGACCACAGCACCGCGATTACACGTGGTAGGTTGCCCGAAACTCGAATCGGCAGCATGGCGCCAAAGAACGCAAGGATGGGGCACCCTCGTTCTAGTTACGCCAAACAAGACGCAGTTGGCGCGGCCACCCGCCCGCCAGATTATAGATGCCGGTCAATCCTCGTCCGGCATCATTACGGTGATGGCCGGTTGCCTGATTTATTGTGACAGCACTTTAGCCACTCGTCGGTAACGGCTAGAGGCTGCAAAAGCCAAAATAGAGGAAATTAGACATAGGGGCGCGGCAACAGCGCATATTAGGATGACAATTACTTCCGCTAAAACAAAAAGGAATGGCCCGGCGTTGGGACCGTAACCGTGCGGGGGGATCGAGACATACCATAACCACACTATGCCGCCGGCCACCAGTCCAACGATTAACCCTTTTAAGCCACTCCGCTTTCGGCGGTTTGCCTCCGCTTTTACGGAAGCAGCCAAAGTTGTTCGCAAGTCTGGTTCGACGAGACCTTCGAACCTCTGAAATGTCAGACGCTGCATCTTCCATGGTTTTGAGAAGAGCGTTTTGAAAAACTCCGTTTTTGTTGAAGCGGTTGAAAATGCCGCATGAAGTTCCGCGGTAGAGAATGAACACTCTGAATCAGCGGCATCCCGCGCCGTGCTGCGTGATTCGGCTTCGCATTCCCGCGGATCAACACCCTGCTCTTGCAACCTCTTCCTAGCAGTTCTTGCCCGGAAAAATGGGACCGCCCAAAATAACGCAGTTATTGCTGAGAAAAAGAGCAGGATAAAGCATAACGACATATATCCGATGGCGGAATTTTGTTTCTGGCTGTTACTTTCCGCAATGCTTGCTAACACGATGAAGACGACGCCAGCGAGGAAAGAGGCGCCCGACAGCGGTACTCCAACTATTCCCCACCAAATTGACACTTCATCTTGAATCGCCTTTTCAAGCTGTTCGCGCAGAGAGCTGATCAATTGCGTCTTTAGTAACGACGCCAGTTTTCCGGTAGAGACATTCCCGAGCGTGCGCAAAACCAGGCATTGATCTCGATACGCTTGCTCCTTGAAAATTGATTCCAAACGACCGATGTAATCGCTATCAGCCAGCATTTCATTCTCTTGCCATTCTCCCTTTGGAGAACTTCCCTCCTTTAACGCATCCAGGAATAATTGCGGCGCGGGAAAATTAGTGACATAACCTTCAATCGCCTGCGCCGCTATTTGGCGCGATTTCCAGGCCTCTAGAATGGACTGCAACGCCCTATCAAGCTCTTCCGTGGGGTATAGTTCAAAGTGGGTCAAGTTGGTTTGTGACAGGGCGCCTACCCCTTCGGTTTTAATGCTTACACCGACACCATTTGAAGACCGCTCGAAGCTGGCTTTATCAATAGGGATAACCCAACGGGACTTCGTCTTCAGAAGTCGTTCGTCGAGGTTCATTCCCCAGAGCGCATTACGCTTTTTGCCTGCGGATGCCAGCAACTTGACAATCTCCGGTTTCTGTCTTGCCACGCTACCGATTGTGGTAGCAGCAGCAGCCCCAAATCCGCCCAGCGATCCCGCAATCGCGGTGAGCAGAGGGTTGGCGTTGACGTTTGGTTCCCAAGCCGCCAATTGAACAAAACACAGGCGTTGATTTGTCAGAATGAGATCACCTGCATCAACAGCTGGGCCTCTAGGCTTCAAAATGTTCTTATAAACCGCTAAAATCTGATCAGGCATATCCTTCCCTCTCATTGGCTATCTAAGGGCGGGTGGACCGGCTTTGCCTTTTTTGCAAAGGCTGGTCGCTCGAGCCGTCTTTTAGCTGGAGTTGGTAGTCAGCTCCCGAAAGACGCCTCTCACTCCTCCACCCTCTCGTACGCCACATACACCGGCTCCCAGACATAGGTTCTGAGCTGTTCCGCAAAATCCCGCTCGTCCCTCACTCCGGCGATCCCTTCTTCGATGGCTTGTTTCCCAACCGCCAGCGCTACCTGAAAACTCACTTTGCGGGAGTCCACGATGGGAGGCAGGAGATTCGCGTTTCGGTCGTTCTGCGTGGGAGAGAGCGCCGCTAGCGCTTTCGCGGCGGCCATAATCATGCCGTCCGACACACGCTTGGCCTGCGAAACCAGAATGCCAAGTGCCAGGCCGGGGAAAATATAGGAATTGTTGGTCTGCGCGATGGGAATCTTCTTGCCTTTGAACTCGACGGGAGGAAACGGGCTGCCGGTGCCGATCAGCGCCTTGCCATCGGTCCAGCGCAACAAATCCTCCGGCACCGCTTCGATGCGCGAGGTGGGATTGGAGAGCGGCAGAATGATGGGACGATCCGCATGCCTGGCCATTTCACGGATTGCGGCTTCGGTAAACGAGCCGGCTTGCCCGGAGACGCCGACCAGAACAGTCAACCCGGCATTTCGAACCACGTCCAGAAGACTGATGTCCTCTCCGCTCTGCAAAGCCCATCCCGCGATGTCGGCTTTCTTGTGCACAAAGGGCTGCTTTTCGGCGCGAATTTCTTTTCTGCCCTCAACCAGAAATCCGTGATGGTCGAGCGCGTAAAACCGCCCGCGCGCTTCGGCCTCGCTTAGCCCCTCCGATTGCATGGCGGTGACCAGCAGGTTGGCGATGCCGATACCGGCGGAGCCAAAGCCGAGCATTCCGATCTTATGTTCCTTGAGCGGAATGCCGGTCGCGGTGACTCCCGCCATGATGGTCGCGGTCGCAACCGCCGCGGTGCCCTGAATATCGTCGTTGAAAGTGCAGAGCTGGTCGCGGTAGCGATCCAGCAGGCGCCCGGCGTTGGCGCCGGCGAAGTCCTCCCATTGCAGAAGAACGTGGGGCCAGCGGCGCTTCACGGCAGCGACGAACGCGTCAATGAACTCGTCGTATTCCTGTCCGCGAATCCGGCGGTTTCGCCATCCCACGTAGAAGGGATCGTGCAGCCGCTCGTCATTCTCGGTGCCGGCATCGAGCAGAACCGGCAGGCAGTGCTCGGGGGGAATTCCTCCGAGGGCTGTGTAGAGCGCCATCTTGCCGATCGGAATGCCCATGCCGCCGGCGCCCTGGTCGCCCAGGCCGAGGATGCGTTCGCCATCGCTCACCACAATGCAGCGCACGTCGTCATAGCGGCGGTCGGAAAGCATTTGGTCCATGCGCTCGCGGTTGGGATAGCTGATGAACAGGCCGCGCGGTTTGCGCCAAATCTCGCTGAAGCGCTGGCATCCCTCGCCGACGATCGGGGTGTAAACCACCGGCAGCATTTCTTCGATGTTGTGGGCGATGAAGGAGTAGAACAAAGTTTCGTTGGCGTCCTGCAGATCGCGCATGAAGCTGTATTTGGCGAAAGTGCTGGCCAGGCTCTCGAAGGCTTTCTTGCGGCGTTGCACCTGCTCTTCCAGCGTACCCTGATGCGGGGGGAGTAGCCCATGGAGCGCAAAGGCATCTCGCTCTAGCGGAGTGAACGCCGTCCCCTTGTTCAGCCGCGGATTGTTGAGCAAGTCATAGCCGGATAGCCGGGTTCGGATCACCTTCCCGTTTGGCGTATCCAGCACTTCGTAAGCTGCGCTCATGAATTTTGCTCCGTTTACTTTAAAAGACCTGGAAGGATAAATCCACGGACTCGGCGTTACCGGGGCGGTCCCGTATCCTGTTGTTCCTTGCTGAAGTGGGCAGGGAAACGCTGCGGCTGGTGCTGAGGCTCGCGGCGAATCTACTGCCGGGAGGCGGAGGCGCCGGCGGCGAGTTCGCGCAGGACGTTGAGGAAACCTGCCGCGGATTCCTGGTCGGAAAGCGCATCGAGATTGATGGTCGCGGCCAGGTGCGGCGATTTGGAGCGCAGCCGCACATCTAGCAGGCTGTGGCCGGTCGAGGTCATAAAAGTGTGAACCACGGGCGGGAGTTCGTGGGTCCACTGCGGGCGGGTGGTGAAAACCACTGGGCCATGGCGTGAAATCAGCCAGTCTTGCGAGTCGGAGGCAATCGACATGTTGCCGTGGGTGAACCAGCTCTGGCGGAAAACCTCCAGAGGAGAGCTGGGAGCATAGTCCAAATCGGCTTCGAAAGTGACCGTCTCCTTCTGTTTGCGGTAAGCCCAAACCAGCCACTGGATGGGAATAGGCCTCGGGCACAGCCGCACGGTGACGCGCACGCGGTCAAACCAGCTGGTGGAGAAGTGCAGATTCGCCTGCAGACGGGAAGAACCCAGCCAGCGGGCGCGAACAATGCTCCCCTCATTGGCGCAGGCCGCGCTTACGCGGCGCAAGGTCTGAATACCCCGCCGATAGTTGTAGCGGGTGAAGGCGAAGTACCACACCGCGGTAAGAATCGCCGCCACCAGTCCGTCAATGACAAGCCAACGCACCGCACACGCCTCCCGCTGCGCATGTTACGTCGCGGCGGCGAGCCAAGGCAAGCGGTGTATTCCTAAACGTAGCACAGAGTTAGAGCTGATCCCGGAGCGTCCACTTTATCCACAGGAATTGTGACAGCAAAGCTGGTTGAGTTGCACACCGCCGCGCATACAATGGCGGCGTGGAGTTCTCCCTGACTGATTTTCGGCGGGAAGATTTCGAAGCCTTGTGGGGCATCGACCAAACTTGTTTTCCGCCAGGAATTGCCTACTCGCGGCGCGAACTGAGCACCTATATCCAGCAGGAGTGGGCTTTTACTTTGGTGGCCAGGCTAAGGGTTGAGCCCGCGAAGGTTGACGGGGAAGGCCAGGAGGCAAGCGGGGAACCGGTTGGATTTTTGGTCGCGCACGCAGGCCGCAGGAGCAGCGGTCACATCGTTACCATTGACGTGCTGCCGGCGGCGCGGCGGCTTGGCCTGGGTTCGCAGTTGTTGCTGGCGGCCGAAGAGCGGTTGCGCACGGCGGGCTGCCGCAGCGTCAATCTGGAGACCGCAGTCGACAACCAGGCGGCTCTGGCCTTCTACAAACGCCACGATTATTTCCTGGTAAGGACCGTCCCCCGCTACTACGCAAACGAAGTCGACGCCCTCATGCTAGAGAAAGATTTGCTTTCCGCGGCCCGCGCCAGCTAACTTGCTGCACATGAAAGTTGCCATTCAGGGAGAAGCAGGCTCCTTCAGCGAGGAAGCCGCGCGGCGCATGCTGCCGGAATGTACGGTTGTGCCATGCGCACGGTCGGTAGACGTATTCGACCGGTTGGAGCGGGGATCGGTCGCGATCGCGGTCATTCCCATCGAGAACACGCTGGCCGGGTCGGTGGTGGAGCACAGCGATCTGCTGTTGAGCCGCGATGTGTTCATTCAGCGCGAATTCCGGTTGCGCATCGTGCACAACCTGATCGCCGCGCCGGGAGTGAAGAAGTCGGACCTGCGGAGGGTGTTCTCGCATCCGGTGGCGCTCGATCAGTGCCGCGATTTCTTTACGCGCAACCCGAAAATCGTGGCGACTCCTTTCTACGACACCGCGGGCAGCGTGAAGCATGTCATTGCGGAAGGGTTGCGGGATGCCGCGGGGATTGCCAGCCGGCGGGCGGCGGCCGTTTACCGCGGCAAGATTCTGGCGGCCGGGATCGAGGACAACAAGCAGAATTTCACACGCTTTTTTCTGCTTCGCAAGGCGCGGCGCATTCTTCCAGGAGCCAATAAAACTTCCATCGCATTTGGGTTGAAGAACGTTCCCGGAGCGCTGTATAAGGCGCTAAGCGTATTCGCGGCGCGAAACATCAGCCTGAGCAAGATCGAATCGCGACCTATGCGGGGAAGGCCATGGGAGTACGTCTTTTATGCGGATTTCCTCCGCGGCGATGACGAGGCGGCGCGGCAGGCACTGCGGAACCTGGGCGAAGTAGCGAATCTGGTCAAGGTGCTGGGAATTTATCCGGCCGTGTAGCGGACAGTGCTTCAAGGCATTCTGAGAAGGGCCGATGAGGATCAAAGGGGCGAATAGTGGGAGCAGCCGAACAGGTCACTGGCCGAAACAGGTACGTTGGGGACAAGCGGAAGTGGAACCTTTGATTCATTGGCGGGCGGCGCAAAGGGGTTAGAATCCAAGGGAATTAAGCGGTCTGCAACTTCGTTGGGCTTCGGATCATCAAAACTTGAGCAAACTACACTCAAGGTGAATCTATGGCAAAGCAGGCGGCGCCAGAGCGCAGCTCTAAAGTAGAAGAAAGAAAAGAACAACCAAGTGCCCTGCCCATCCTGCCGGTGCGGGATACGGTTCTGTTCCCCCATGCGGTTTTGCCGCTAACGGTAGGGCGGGAGAGTTCGGTCCAGCTGATCAATTCGCTGGGAGAAGACAAGACCATCGTCGTCGTAGCGCAGCGCGAGGCCAGGGTAGACGCGCCGCAGCCCACCGATCTCTATACCGTCGGCAGCCTGGCGGTAGTACATAAAGTAGTAAAGATGCCCAATCAGAGCCTCTTTGTCTTTGCGGAGGGCCTGGACCGGGTGCGGCTGGGAGAGTTCACCCAGCTCACGCCCTTTATGCGGGCCTACGTCGACCCGGTTCCGGAGGCGCTTCCGCCAAAGAATTCCGAACTCGAGGCTCTGCAGCGGAATGTTTTGACTCTGTTTCAGCAGATTATCGCAGGCTCACCCACCCTGTCGGATGAGCTTTCGACTGTCGCCATGAACATCGACGAGCCGGGCCGGCTGGTGGATTTCATCGGCTCGAACCTGCCTTCGCTGTCAACAGCGGACAAGCAGGACACGCTGGAAACCACCGATGTGCAGGTGCGGCTAGAGAAAATCAATCACCATCTCGCGCGGGAGCTGGAAGTGCAGCAGCTGCGCAACAAGATCCAGTCCGAAGTGCAGGACCGGGTGCAGCAAACGCAGCGCGAATACTACCTGCGCGAGCAGATGAAGGCCATCCAGAAGGAACTGGGCGAGCAGGACGAAGGGGCGCGCGATACCGAGGACCTGCGGCAGAAAATCGAAGGCGCCGGCATGCCCGACGACGTGAAGAAAGAAGCGCTTAAGGAATTGGGCCGGCTTTCCCGCATGTCTCCCATGGCGGCGGACTATTCGGTAACCCGCAACTACATCGAATGGCTCGCGGTGCTGCCGTGGGCGAAGACCGCCGGCGGCGAAGTGGACATTCTCAAGGCCAAAGAGATTCTGGACACCGACCACTATGACCTGCAGAAGGTGAAGGACCGGATTCTGGATTTTCTCTCCGTGCGCCGTCTCAAGCCGGCGATGAAGGGTCCGATTCTGTGCTTTGTTGGGCCGCCCGGAGTGGGCAAGACTTCGCTGGGCAAGTCGATTGCCCGCGCGCTGGGGCGGAAATTTGTGCGCATCTCTCTCGGCGGCGTGCACGACGAAGCGGAAATTCGCGGCCACCGGCGCACTTACATCGGCGCGCTGCCGGGGCAGATCATTCAGGGCATCCGCCGGGCGGATTCGAAGGATCCGGTGTTCATGCTGGATGAAATCGATAAAGTCGGGCGCGATTTCCGGGGCGACCCGGCGTCGGCGCTGCTCGAAGCGCTCGATCCCGAGCAGAACGCTTCTTTCCGGGACAACTACCTCGACGTGACTTTCGATTTGTCGAAGGTGCTGTTCATCACGACCGCGAACATGCTCGATCCGATCGCGGAACCTTTGCGCGACCGCATGGAGATCATCGAGCTGCAGGGCTACACGGAAGAAGAGAAGCTGCACATCGCAAACCAGTACCTGGTGCCGCGGCAGATCGAGGAAAACGGCATTACGGTGGAGAACATCGAGTTTCCTCCCGAGGCTCTGAGCTATGTGATTCGCCACTACACGCGGGAAGCGGGCGTACGCAACCTGGAGCGCAACATCGGGACCATCTGCCGCAAGCAGGCGCGGCGGCTGGCAGAAGGCAAAAGCCAGAAGCTGATCGTGACCAACGAGATCATTCAGGAATTCCTGGGCGGCATCAAGGTTCGTAGCGAAGGCGAGATTGCCGAGCGCACCAAGCGGGCGGGCGTGGTTGTGGGTCTGGCCTGGACGCCCTCGGGCGGCGACATTCTGTTCGTCGAAGCCAACAGCATGAAAGGCAAAGGCGGCTTCACTATGACCGGGCAGATCGGCCAGGTGATGCAGGAATCCATGCAGGCCGCGCTGACCTGGGTGCGTTCGAATGCGAGTTTGCTAGGAATCGAGGAGAACTTTTTCGCGGAGCATGACATTCACATTCATGTACCGGCGGGAGCGATTCCAAAGGACGGGCCTTCGGCGGGGGTGACCATGGCGACGGCGCTGGTGTCGTTGCTTACGGCGAGGCCGCTGCGTCCGCTTACGGCGATGACCGGAGAAATCACTCTCAGCGGCAACGTGCTTCCCATTGGCGGGGTCAAAGAGAAGGTCCTGGCCGCCAAACGGGCCGGGGTGCAGGACGTGATCCTGCCGGCGGAGAACAAGACCAACCTCGAAGAAGATCTGACGCCCGAGCAACTGGAAAACGTTTGCATCCACTACGTGAAGACCATCTCGGAAGTTCTCGAGATCGCGCTTCCCTCTTCCGCCAGCGAGGAAAAGCTCTATGAGGAAGAAAGGGAAAAGGTTCTCAGCGAGCAGCCGGTCAGCTAAGCTGCCTTGAGCCGCCCCTGGGTTGGGTGACGCCAAAAATCGGGCGTCAACCCAGAGCGCCGGCAGCCGTTCCAGCTACAAGCCCTCATTTCCGAGAGACGAATGCAATCGTCACTCGTCCGCCGGACGAGCGCATGCGATTGACATTAGGGAAGCCTACCCTTAGCATTCGCGTGACTCGGCCCTTCTGAGGCTTTAGCGAGTGAGCAACGAGCTTCGCCTGACATCGCGCTACAGACTGCTGCGAATCCCCGTGATTTCGTGGATCGCTCTTATCTTCCCTCTCGTTCTGCCGCCTGTTCCGATTGGCGGGCTCCAGTTCTCCGCATCGTGGAACCGGGTTGAGGAAGTCGAATTGGTGAAGCGCGCCCGTCGATTCCTGGGGCAACCCACGGCCAGCTACGGCGTAGGACTTCAGTGGCTGGCAAACCTTTGGATAAACTTCGTTGATCTTGCATCGTTAGGCCTGAGGTCGGCTTTTTCGGCCGCGCGGCTAGCTGACGAAGTAACCCTCAAATCGGCGGGACTCGGGGTTTGCAAGTCGCCAAGCGACCACAGCGGGTGGCTGTTGAAGTGGCTGCTGTTTGGCAACGTTGTTTTCCTGGCGATCTGGGTGGTGTACCCGGGATGGGTACTGTTGCGATTCGTAGACAGCATCGAGCGTGCTCTATACGACGGATACCACGCTGAACCGCTTCAGATTGAGGTCGATCCTGAAGACGGCAGCCCGCGGACGATAAGCGCGACTCCGGCCATGTCGCGGGAGGTCTTGCTTCAGGCAAGCCGCAGCGGGCTTGTGCTCCTGGGTGTCTATGCGCTGCGGCTCGGTGAATCTGAGACCAATGAAAGCGACGAGCTGTCTCGGGCGGTCGCGGGCCAGGTAAGCGCGAGCGCACAGCAGATCGTTCAGCGCAACATCAATGTGTTTTGGTGCAACCTAGCCAAAAGCTACCCTACGCATTACCAGGACATTGCCCCGCTGATCCCAATCAACGCAAGAGGGAACGGCACTTGGGTTGCGTTGCGCGATGGCAAGGTCATCTGTTCGGCGACCTCTGGCTCGGAGGCGATTGCGAAAGCTCTGGGAATACCGGCTTCGGTCCGGTCAATCGCGGATATGGCCCTCGGCCGGAGTACGGAGGATTTTGGTCCCATACAAGCTGCGAGCCAGGATCGCCCGGTCCTTGTGTTTGTATATGGCCGAATGCTAAGCCCGGCGTTCTGGGTCAAGAACTGGACGCCCGCGTTTTTGCAGGCGGTGGCAGCCAGTGGTGCTGCTGTTTATTGGACCAAGCTCGTGAAGAAAGGGATTGTTGGCGAAGAGCTTCAAAGGCAAAAGGCCCTGTCCACAGGTTGTACGATCTGGCACCAGGGACAGCTTGTCGAGCGCGTTAAGATGGGCGCGTTCACAAACGCCGGGGTGGACATCCAGAAAATTACCGCGTGGTTGTCGAAGCACGGTGGCTCCGGGAGCGACGGTGCGGTGAATAAGGAGTACCGTTATCGATCGGTACCGTGCTACATCTATGCCGAATGGGAACAGGTGGTTCAAGCCAGCACGCTGGGGCCTATGGTTTTGGCCGTAGGCTCAAGCGTGGATACGCATGCGGCAGAGCTAGCATTCCTTCGCCGTATCGGGGCTGTCCTTGATGAACGGGGCTTCCGCTTGGCGATAGCACCGGGAGACGGCGAGCCAAGGCCCAGCTCGGTGAGTGAGGGCTTGCGGAGTGCAGGCGTAAAGGCGGAAGGATGTTACGTGGTTCAGAACGGGAAGGTGATCGGGACGATTGCCAAGTCTCCTCTTCCCCGCAATGGTCAGTTCAAAAGACCTATTGAGGACGGTTTGTGGCTGGACGGCGCGGTTGAGTATTTGCTCGGCAACGAAGGCTGACGGCTGCAGTAGTCTGTTGGTCGATCCACATTTGCGTTCCCCGCATATCCCATCTCCGGCTGGCCCGGACGGGTATTCGTCGCAACGGCCGAGGAGCGAAGGGGAACTTGCAGCGAAGCTCAGACCGGGGTGTCTTTCTTCCACCAAAACTGACTTCAGGCCGCAGCAGAATTTCGGCATGGGGCCGACTGCTCGCGCTCTTTTTCGCCCATCTCAAGTGATTATGGACGCAGGGTTTACAGTTATGGAACTTCTGCCGTTTTCAAGGGTTTAACCTAGCGTAGGATTACGGCGTCAGAGGTTGCGGCATATTTTGCAGTCATGGCAAGGATAAGCCAATGAAAACCCAAAAAACCTTCGCAGTGTTTGTTCTGCTAGCGGGACTTTTTTTCACTTTCTCCAGCGTCCAGCAGGCTTTTGCGCAGGATGTGCCCCAACCGCCGCAGGCCCAGGATCAGAACCTGGATCAGGCGCCGGATCAGGATCCGCCGGGACGAGTGGCTCAATTGAATTATTCGGTGGGCTCGGTTTCCATGCAGCCGGGCGGGCAGGGCGACTGGGTGCAGGCGGTCGAGAATCGGCCGCTTACCGGTGGCGACAATATCTGGGCCGACAAAGATGCGCGGGCGGAACTGCATATCGGCTCAACTGCCATTCGCATGGATTCTGAAACGAGCCTCACATTTTTGGATGTCGACGATCACGTCACCCAGCTGAAGCTTTCGCAAGGCTCGATTGTGCTTCGCGTGGAACACCTCGATGACGGTGACACCATGGAAGTCGATACGCCGAATCTGGCGTTCGACGTCCAGGCAACCGGCGAGTACCGCATCGACGTCAACGAAGACGGCAACCAGACCGACACGACGGTTTGGCGTGGACGCGGCGAAGCCACCGGCGGCGGAGCGTCTTATGTGGTCGTGGCCGGGCAGCGGGCGATTTTCTCGGGAACCGATCAACTGGATCACGAGATCAATCAGATTCCGGCGAACGATGACTTCGACAATTTTTCCTTCACACGCGATCAACAGGAAGATCGCAGCGAATCAGCAAACTACATCTCGCCGGAAATGACCGGCTACGAGGATCTGGATGGACATGGCCGCTGGCACTATGTGGCCGACTACGGCACGGTGTGGACGCCGAACGGCATTGCCGCCGACTGGGCGCCGTATCGCATGGGCCACTGGGTTTGGATTGCTCCCTGGGGCTGGACCTGGGTAGACGATGAGCCTTGGGGATTTGCCCCGTTCCACTATGGCCGCTGGGCCTTTGTGGAAAGCTCATGGTGCTGGTTGCCGGGGCCGGTGGTCGTGCGTCCCGTGTACGCGCCGGCTTTGGTGGCTTTCGTCGGCGGAGGGGGATTTTCATTCGCGGTTGGCGTTGGCGGGCCGGGCGTGGCCTGGTTCCCGCTGGGGCCGCGCGAAGTGTACATGCCCTGGTATCGCACCAGCCGCGTGTATTTGAATAACGTTAACATCACCAACACACGCGTGACCGTCACACAGGTCACCAACGTCTACAACACTTATAACGTGCACGGCACGGCCGTGCGGCAGATTACCTACGTCAACCAGCGTGGGCCGTACGTTACGGCGGTCTCGCGCGACACGTTCATCAACGCGCGGCCGGTGGCGCGAAACTTCGTGCGCGTGGATGAAGCGCAGATCGCCAGGGCCCCGGTAAGCACTCGGGTTGAGGTCCAGCCGGTGCGAGCCAGCATGGTCGGCGCGGGCGCGCCCGCCCGATTCCATCCTCCGACGGCAGTTGTGAATCGTCCGGTGATCGCCACGCGGCCGCCGAATCCGCGCTGGTCCACGCAGCAGGACAACTCGCGGGGGAGGGGGGTAAGGACCGAAACGCCTCAAACACCACAGCCGGCAGGCCGCCCACCGGAGCAGTCGCAGCGGCCCGCGTTGGGGAATCCGGGAGTCGGCAATCAGGGGCAGCCCTGGCCCCGGCAACAGCCGCCTCAGCCGAATCAAGGCCGCGCGGTACCGGCACAGCCGCCGCAACCAAGTGGCGAGCCGGGCCCGCGCCCGCAACCCGCAAGAGCAAAACCAGCAGTACAGGCGCCGGAACAGCAACCGGTACCGCAGCCGCAACCGGCCCCTCGGCCACCGCAGCCCGGCAACGACAACCAACGAGGCTCGGATTCTAGCCGTTCAACGGTCAGGCAGGCTCCCCCGGTACAACAGCGTCCGGAAACGCAAAGAAGCGAGGAGCAGAAGTTCGGCAACTGGCAGCGGCAGCGCGAAAGCCAACCGGCGCCGCAACCGCAGAGCCGAGCGCCAGAGCAGCGGGCGCCGCAACCGCAAAGCCGCCCGCAACCGGCGCCGCGCGCTCCGCAGCAGCACTCCGATCAATCCACGCACAACGACAACAACCACAAACACTAGAGGTGGTAGAAACAGAAAGCCGGTTCTCCAAGGAGAACCGGCTTTTTTCATGCTTGGGATCGCCCTGAATTACCAAAAGCTAGACGGACACCAGCCCTTGTTGCGCGGTGACGGGCACAACCTCGGCCTTCGCTTCCTCGTCGTTTCCGGTCTGCTTCTTCGACTGCTCCAGTTCGGAGAGGTCCACGTAATACACATTGCGTGCCAGCCCGAGTTTTTTCAGCGCCCAAATCCCGTACCAGTTCATATCCACTTCATACCAGCGCAAGCCATGGCGAGCGGAGACCGGATGAGCGTGGTGATTGTTGTGCCAGCCTTCGCCGAAGGTGAAAATCGCCACCCACCAGCTGTTGGTGGAAAGGTCGCGCGTGGCGAAGCGGCGCGTACCCCAACTATGGGTCGCGGAATTCACCAGCCAGGTGGCGTGCAAGCCAACCACCGTGCGCAGAAAAATGCCCCACATAAGGAATGGCAGACCGCCGATGGCGAGCAGAATCACCCCCAGCACGATCATGGGAACGTAGTGATACTTCGTGATCCAAACATGAAATTTATCTTTGGCCAAGTCGGGAACATAGCGGGCAAGGGTGGTGGTGTCGTGATGCATCGACTTGCCCATCAATATCCAACCCATGTGCGCCCACCACTTTCCGTCGACCGGAGAATGCGGATCGCCGTCGTGGTCCGAATACTGGTGATGAATGCGATGCGTAGCGACCCAGAAAATCGGACCCCCTTCAAGAGCCAGGGTCGCGCATACCGTGAGGAAATACTCTACCCATTTCGGAGTCTTATACCCGCGATGGGTGAGCAGCCGGTGATAGCCCATGCCAATGCCCAGGCTTCCCGAAACCCACCACAAGAACATCGCGACCAGCAGAGCCTTCCAGGTGAAAAAGAACAAAGCGGCAATCGCTCCCAGATGAAAAGCGAGCATGAACCCTGCGGTTATCCAGTTGATTTCGCCATCTGCGGCCTGCTTGCGGTTGAGCGCTTCCAGTTCCATGAACAATTTATCCCCGAGTGGTTTGGACCCCGCCTTAAACTTAGCAGCCATGGCGCGCACCGGATGTAATAGTTGTGTAATAGCGGTGCTTACGGAAGTACTAGCAGTCGCAGCGCGGAAGCAATCCGATTTGGGCCCGCCGCGGAGGCCGGGCTTCCCGAGACGCTAGTGGTGCTTTGCCGATTTCCAGTTGCGCAAGTCCTCGAGCGGTGGAAAGGACCTGGGCGCAACCAACGTTTGCTCCGGCGGCTGGGCGTGGGATCGCAAAGCTTGCACCATCATCTCCAGAGCCGTGCCCGTGAGCGCTGAGGTTACCACGGTTGCGGCGAGGATTCCCTGCCGCACCCAAGCCTGGCCTTTGCCAGTGACGCCGTCGCATCCAGTAAACGGCAAGCTCAGAAAGCGGTTGCGCTCGGTAGCGTCAGGGTACTCATCGAAGGCTTTGCGCGCGCCGACCGCCATGGCGTCATTCTGGCAACCCACCATGCCGATGTGAAGCTCCTTCGACGTGGGCAGCCGCAGCCAGGACTTGACTGCGTTGTAAGCGCCCGATTCAGTCCAGGCGCCGCGAACCGTTTTCACATCGAGGTCGGGACGTTTGACTGACAGTCATGCCGATGCTTCTTTTCCTCGCAGCCTCGCTAGCGGAAGGTCCTTCGATATACAGCATGCAGCCGGCGTGAGGCACGAGAAGGTTGAACTGCCGGCCCTGAATCCGCCCGACCTCCTCGTTGTCGGTCGCCACCCAGAAGAGGGGAGTTTGGTGCTTCCGGCGAAGTTGGCCAATATATTCGGCGTTGCCGTTCAACACGACCCATCCAATGCCCGCCGCCGCCGCGGCTGCGGCGACCTGTGCCATGCCGGTTCCGGCCGGCTCAACCGCGATCGCGTCCGGACGGAGATCGGGCTTGGCCTGGATGGCGCGCAGCAGTTGCAGGCTCTGGTTGACGGCATCGTTGTCGGCGTACTCGACTTTGACGGTTAGTCCCAGTTTGTGAGAGACGGCCTCCGCCACCACCGCCTGCTCTCTTTGATAATCATTTTCCTGGGTGATAAGGGAAACCAGAATGTTCGGTTTATGGTCAGTGCTCATCTTGTTCCGTGGACGACCCGGTCCCTGAACTGCACAAAGTTTGCACGAATGTCCTAAATATAGGCCGGTTTACGTACGAAGCGTAGGTTACTTTCGGCATTCGGAACCCGCATAGCAAATGCCCTATGCCGGAAGGGATGGGCATGCTCGCAGAAAATAAGGCCCAGCGTTCGGAAATCGCCTCTAGGCGGAGGCCTTTTTCACTTCCACGCCGGCCCACTTTTCCAATAGGTTCAGCGTAGCGGCGTAATCGAGATCGCCGTTGCCGTCTTCGGCGGACAGATCGTAGACCTCTTCCACGGTTTCCAGGGCCGGCAGCTTGACGCGCGATTCCTTGGCGGCGCTAAGGGCGAGGCGAATGTCTTTCAGCATGAGCTTCAGAGGAAAATTGGCGGAGAAATCGCGCTTGAGCACAAACGGCGCTTTGTAGTCCAGGACACCGGAGCGAATCATCGACGCCTGCAACACCGGCAACAAAGTGGCCGCGTCCACGCCCAGCTTGGTGGCGAGCGTAAGGCCCTCGGCGAAGCCTTCGTAGATGAGCGCAATTTGCAGGTTCATGGCCAGCTTCGCGGCGTGGCCTTTGCCGGTTTCTCCCATGCGAAATACCTGCTTGCCCATGGCCGTCAAACAATGGCTTGATGTGCGCCAGCACGTGCTTCATCGCCGCCCACGATAAAAATCAGCGTGCCGGCTTCCGCGCCCACTTTGGATCCGGTAACCGGAGCGTCGACATACTGAACGCCGCGCGGCCGCACCCGCTCCGCAAAAGCCCGCGTCGCCGAAGGGGCGATGGTGCTGGAATCCACGATGGTCATGCCCTCCGCAAGTGACGATTCCACGCCATGGGGGCCGAATAATATGCTTTCCACCGCCGGCGTATCGGAGACGCACATCCACACCACTTCGGCGCCTTGCGCTGCCTCAGCGGGCGTCGGTGCGCTTTTCGCTCCTTCAACGTCCTTGCCCGGCGTGCGATTCCACACCGTCACTTCGTGACCGGCCTTTACCAAATTGGCGGCCATCGGCCGTCCCATGATTCCCATTCCTAAGAACGCAACGCGCATCTTCCCTGGCTCCTGTATACCCAAAGTAACTAAGATTAGCACTTACGCCGCGATGCAGGTCAAGCAATCGCCGCAACAATGTTCTAAAATGAACCCCGATTTGCCCGCAGCGGGAAGCTCGCGGTTCACCAAGTCGCAGCTTGTTGCGGGAGAAGGGCGAGGTCGTCCTTGAGATCTGAGGGCCCGACGTTCCGAAGCAGTCTGCAGAATCCGGTATTGCGCAAGCGCGCGCAGCAGTTCGGACGCCTGGTAAGGCACTCCGCCGTCACCCCGCGTATTGGTCAAAGCCACAAACCCAAGTTCGTGAGCAACGGCGAACTCGGCGTCACCTTCATTGGCCACGCCAGCTTTTTTCTGCAGATGGGCGGGCAGAATGTGCTGATCGACCCGAATTTTGCGCGCTGGTTGTTCGTGCTGAAGCGGCTGCGCCAACCGGGAGTGCGGCTGCGCGACCTTCCCCCGATCGATGTCGTACTGGTCACGCATGCGCATTTCGACCACCTGCATCGGCCTTCGCTTCGCACCATCGTGCAGCACACGCGCCGGCGCCGCGTGCGGCCTCCTATCATTGTCGTGCCCAACCAGGTATTCGATTTAGTTTCCGACTTAGGATTTGAAGATGTGGTGGAACTGGATTGGTGGAACAGCTACCGCCATCGCGGAGTCACCATCACGCATGTGCCCTCGCGCCATTGGGGTGCGCGCATCATCAAGGACGCGCATCGCGGCTACGGCGGCTACGTGCTGCGCGACCGCGAAGCATTCTGTCTATCACGCCGGCGACACGGCGTATTTTCCCGGCTTCCGCGAAATCGGCCAGCGGCTCGCGCCGGAACTGGCGCTGCTGCCGATTGGCGCCTACAACCCGCCGTCGTTTCGCAACGTCCACGCCAGCCCCGCCGACGCGACCAAGGCGTTTCTCGATCTGAAATCGCGCTGGATGGTTCCCATGCATTACGGAACTTTCCGCCTTTCGCACGAGCCGATGGAAGAGCCTTTGCAATTGCTGGAGCAAGAAGCCAAAGCCGCAAAGATCGAGGAGCGGGTGATCGTGCTGGAAGAAGGCGTGACGAGATTCTTCTAAGCGAACCGTCTTCCCTATTCCCTCGATGATCCCGGATAGGCCAGCAGAATTCGCAAGTCCCTTAGATTGTTTCCCGTCGGTCCGCTCACAATTGCGTCGCCAAGTTTCTCGAAGTATGGATAGGCGTCGAATTTTGCCAGCGCCGCTTGTGCGTCCAATCCGGCGGCCTTAGCCCTCGCCAGCGTCGTTCCATCGACCACCGCCCCTGCGGCGGGGCTGTTGCCGTCGATGCCATCGGTGCCCGCGCTGAGCACGGTGATATTCTCCGCTGCAATCTTCGCGACGCAGTAAAGGGCGAAATGCTGGTTGCGGCCTCCGACACCGCCGTTGGTGACTTTCACCGTCACTTCTCCACCGGAAATCAGGCACACGCGCTCTGATTTCTTTCGCAACTCTCGCAGCCGCTCAAGAAGATAGTCCGCCGCCCGCGCGTAATCCCAGTCGTCGCAACTGTTATCGACTTCCACAACAAAACCCTCATTTCGCGCCGCTTCCACTGCTGATTCGACCGCAGTTTGATTGGAGGCCAGCGTCCACCACCGCGATTTCGAAAAAAGCGGATCGCCGGATTTCGGTGTCTCCTCCAGAGCCCTCCGGTCGAACAGCTCGCGCACGGAAGCCGGAAATCGCTCTAGCATTCCGTGCTTCGCGGCAATCGCGTAGCAATCGTCAACTGTCGTTGAGTCAGCCATGGTTGGCCCGGAGGCCAGCGCGTCAGGCGTATTGGCCGGAACGTCAGAGATCAAGAGCGACACCTGCTGCGCGGGATACGCGGCCTGCGCCAGTCGGCCTCCCTTGACCGCGGAAAGATGCTTGCGAATGGCGTTGATTTCTGCGATGGGCGCGCCCGAATGCACCAGCACGCGATAAGTGGCGATGAGATCGTCGAGAGAAATTTCGTCATCAATCGGCTTCTCCACCATCGACGAGCCCCCGCCGCTAATCAGAGAGATCACCAGCGCGGCGGCATTCTGGGCGTGGAGCGACTTCAGCATGGCTTGCGCCGCCAGCATCGACTCGTGGTTCGGCATGGGATGCCCGCTAAGAAAATAGCGAAAGCCGCGCACCTGCGACGCAGGCTCAACCGAACTCGCGACAATGCCCTCAAACCGGCTGCCGGCAGCGGCTTCGAGAGCCGCGAGCGACGAGTGCGCTGCCTTCCCGATGGCGACCACAAAAACCCGGCTGTGAGCGCCAAGATCGTAGAGGTCGTCGCAAATGCGCAGCACGCCGCGCTCACTGCTCACATGCCGCTGGAAGGCCTTGCCGATGCTTGCCTCGGCGAGCGCGCACGCAAAAATTCTCCGCGCGGCAGCGCGCATCTCCGATGCCAGACTCTCCCCTGCGGATGACGAAGGCATGGGGGGATTATAAGGTTGAGCTCACGCCGATCACTTTCAACCAGGCCTAAAATTCGTGCGGGGAAATCTTCTGCGGCCTTCGTGAACTTTCGTGCACATCGTCCTTTTGGGCGTCCAAAAACTGCGCCTCCGTTCGGAGCCGGGGTTTAGAATTGATGGGGATGACCATGACCTACAATTCCGCGAGAAAAAAGAAGGCAGCGTGCGGCGCCATGGCTGCGCTGGGCGTGTTCCTGATCATCGCGGTCGTGTACCCGCAAGACCAAGGCACGAAGACGAAGAGCCCTCCCGTTCACTCGGTGATTCTCAAATGGAAGCCTG
This sequence comes from uncultured Acidobacteriaceae bacterium, assembly GCA_963770915.1. GTDB lineage: Bacteria > Acidobacteriota > Terriglobia > Terriglobales > Acidobacteriaceae > PALSA-270. Next base: position 4,269,877 of record CAVYRG010000001.1, on the reverse strand, counting down.
CCGCGGGCGCGGCCGCGTATAACGTGTACCGCGGCACGGTCAGTGGAGGGCCTTACACCAAAATCGGCGTCGCACTCAATGAAACCTACAAGGATACGCCGGTGCCAAGCGGCGCTGTCTTCTACTACGTGGTGACGACGGTGAACGGCAAAAGGGAGAGCGGCTTTTCGGAAGAGATTAAGGTCACCGTCCCAAACCCCTGAGCCCGTTTTCGCAAACTAATCCACCATCGTTTCCCCCACCCAAGCTTCGATTGTCTCCCGCAATTCGCGCAGCCTGCCTTCAAAAAAATGATCTGCGCCTTCGACGATGACGAGTTTCTTCGGCTCGGCAGCCGCGGCCGCCAGGCGCTCCAACTGTTCTCTGGAGGCAAACTGATCCCGCGCGCCGCTGACGAATAATTTGGGTTTAGCACACGAGCTAAGGAAACTGAAATCGTAGCTGCGCTCGTCGACCGGCGTGACCGGCAAGCCCAAACCGACTAGAGACTTTACCCGCGAGTCGGGGCAAGCAGCCGCCAAACCCACAGCCGCGCCAAAAGAAAACCCGGCAAGAATCAACGGCAAATGGAACTCACGGTCCATCCAATCCAGCGCGGTGCTGACGTCATCAAGCTCACCGCGGCCATAATCGTGCTCTCCCTGGCTTAGCCCCGCACCACGGAAGTTGAATCTCAAAACGGGAAACCCAAAATGGTTCAACGCCTTCATCGCGTGAAACACGACTTTGTTGTGCAGCGTCCCCCCATAAACGGGATGGGGATGACATACGACGGCGGCATGGGTCGCGTTCTCCGCCCCGAGATTGAGCAGCGCTTCCAGATTTCCCTCGGGCCCTTGCAGGAAAAAAGATCGAATTGTGTTTGGCGCGTTAATCATCGCAATTTCGGATGGACGAAAACATACTAACGAATCCCGGGGCGAGCGGGGTTAGGGTATCCTCTCTGCCATGGATTGGCCCGCTCTGGATCTCTTTGGCTTCACCCGTCAACTGGTGGATATCGAGTCGATCACCGGCAACGAAGGCCCGGTGGGCAACTTCATCGTTCGCCAGTTGGCCGGCTTGGGCTACCAAGTCGAGAAAATCACCGCGGAAATGGAGCGGTGCAATGTTTACGCCACTCCGCCCGAGCAGGCGAAGCCCGAGATTTTCTTCTCCACCCACATGGACACGGTGCCGCCGTTCATCCCCTCCTGGGAGGATGCAGACCGCATCTATGGCCGCGGTTCGTGCGATGCCAAGGGAATTATCGCCGCGCAGATCGCCGCCGCACAGCAACTGCGGCAAGAAGGAGTCCATGTCGGCTTGCTCTTTCTGGTGGGCGAGGAACGCGACAGCGTTGGCGCCAAAGTCGCCAATGAAAGGCCGCCGGGCTGCAGATTTTTGGTGAATGGCGAGCCCACGGAAAACAAAGTCGCCGTCGCCTCCAAGGGAGCTCTGCGCACGGAGCTGACGGCGCGGGGAAAGATGGCGCATTCGGCCTACCCCGAGTTAGGCGATTCCGCAATCGACAAGTTGATCGAAGCGCTGGCGCGGTTGCGCGCCATGGAGCTGCCGGTCAATCCTGAGGTCGGGCCTTGCACCCTGAACATCGGCTTGATCGAGGGTGGGCGCGCCCCCAACGTTGTCGCGGACCGCGCGCGGGCCCAGCTTCTCTACCGCCTGGTAGGCCCCTCGGAGAAACTGCGCGAGCAGATTCGCGCCGCCGTGGGCGACCTGGCTCGAGTCGATTTCACCCTGGAGATTCCGTTTGTCCGCTTGCGTACGCTTGACGGCTTGCCCACCATGGTGGCCGCGTTCACCACCGACATCCCCGCGCTCAGCAACTGGGGTGAGCCGCTGCTCGTGGGGCCAGGATCCATCCACACCGCGCATACCGAGGGGGAGTACGTGGAGAAAAAGCAGTTGCAGGAGGCGGTGGAGTTGTATTGCGCGATTGCGAAACGGCTGGCGGCGAGGTAGCGGCGCTGTTTTGGTGGACATATCCTTAGAGGATTGTCATTCCGAGCAGTTTCATCGGCGAGGAATCTGCTTTCTTCTTGTGCCCGTTTTGGGCACATGCTATGATGGTAGTGGAACGCAGGCCCGATGCGGATCATTTCCCGCAAGACGCTGGGGAATTTTGTGGAGTCGCTCCAAGGTAACAAGGACCAAAAGGCCGTTAAGTCGGCGCTGGATTCCTGGTTCCGTGAAGTGCTGAGCGCCGATTGGAGCAGCCCGGCGGACGTGATCAAAAGCTACGCGAACGCGAGCCTCGTGGGGAAGAACCGAGTGGTGTTCAACATCAAAGGAAATTCGTATCGGCTGGTGGTGGCCGTGAACTACGAGCGGCAGATTGTTTTCGTCAAGTGGTTGGGATCTCATGCCGCGTACGACAGAATTGACGTGAAAACGGTGAGATATGGAGATTAAACCGATTAGAACCGAAGCCGATTGCGACGCTGCCCTGCGCCGCATTGAGGCGCTGTGGGACGCAGCCCCTGGAACCCCGGCAGGCGATGAACTGGATGTCCTGGCCACGCTGGTCGAAGCTTACGAGAACGAACATTACCCGATGGACCCGCCAGACCCGATCGAGGCCATTAAGTTCCGGCTGGAGCAGGAGGGGAAGGACTATCGCGCGCTGATCGGAGTTATTGGACAACGAACCAGGGTTTATGAGGTGATGCGAGGGGATCGTCCCTTGTCTCTCAACATGATTCGCAAGCTGCACAGCACGCTGAAAATTCCGGCGGCGGTTCTGATTCAGACAACAAGCCGACGGAAGCAGCGTGGCGGCAAACCTAAGGCTTATGACCGGGCGCGCAAACGCGCCGTAAACCGCTTGCACGAGGGAACGGATCTGCACTGGAAACGCCCCCGCTCTCGCGACGAACTTCACGAGCGATAGTTGCCAACGAACCTTTGCGGCCGCTCGACGAACATTCGCTTTGCGGCCTATCACGAGGCCGCACACGCGGTTGCCTGTGCGGCTCTGGGGCTGCCTTTGGAAGATACGGGGATGCACGTTGACCGCTCTGGCCTCGGCATAATCTTTAGCTTCCACCGTAAACCGGGGAACCCGAGCAATACCGCCGCTGACATCACCTGCCGCGAGAAGTCAATCGTGATGATAAAGGCGGGATATGTAGCCAGCCTGAAGGTCAACCCAGGTTCACCGCCATGGCTGGCTAAACAGGGTCGCTGCGAAGAGAAACAGCTCCTGGATGAAACGTATCCAGTGGGCAGCGAAGCTTGGTTTCAAGCCGATAGCAAGTTGAACGACGAATCGCAACGCTTGGTGAGTCAACACTGGAATGCGATTCAAGCTCTAGCTGAGACACTGTTGGCGAGGACGGAGACTCGGCAACCGCTTAGCCTCGCTCCGCGATGGACGTCCTCTGAAACCCACGAGCAGTGTTTGTCCGGCTCCGAAATAGCCGCTATTCTCAGCAACTTTAACTTGAAGGCGATTGTTCAGAGCCGGGGCGCGCCCAGCCGGCCCTAAGATCGCGATGCCCTCCGCGACGCGTGGAAGTATCTCGGGTGTTCTGGACCCTCCGAAATGGCGAAGGACGAGAATTTCTGATCGCCAAACTAACCCAGGCACGCTGCCAGGGTCCGCAATAAGAGCCCGCGCCCAATGGGCTCCAATAACGAAGTCCTGTATCGACGACTCCGCCGCCATCAATTTTCCAGGAATTCTAAAGAAAAAGCGAAAGCTCTCATGCGCCACCCCGCAACTCCCACCCGCTCAACACCTTAACTGTCATCACATTCCCGTCATCACGCTGTGTTCCGACAGGAACACTCCCCCCATCCCCGAGACGGTCGCGATACACTTGAATTCATGTCTCCCCTCAACGCCCTCTCCCGCGCTTCCTCCGCCTACCTGCGATCCGCCATGCATCAACCCATCCAGTGGCGCGAGTGGGGCGAGGAGGCCTTCGCCGTGGCCAAGCGCGAGAACAAGCCTATCCTGCTCGACATTGGCGCGGTGTGGTGCCATTGGTGCCATGTAATGGATCGCGAGTCGTATGACAGTCCGGAAATCGCGCAAATCGTCAATGAAAAATTCGTCGCCATCAAGGTAGATCGCGACGAGCGCCCGGACATCGATAGCCGCTATCAGGTGGCCGTGCAGGCCGTCACCGGGCAAGGCGGCTGGCCGCTCACCGCTTTTCTCACGCCGGACGGCAAGCCGTTTTACGGCGGCACATATTTTCCGCCTGACGATCAATACGAACGGCCCAGCTTCAAGCGGGTGCTGCTTTCGATTGCGGGCGCTTACGCGGAAAAGAATGGCGATGTCGCTGAGCAAGCCAAGATGGTGGAAAACGCCGTCGCGCAGTCGGAGTCATTTGCCGGGCGGAGCGGCGAATTTTCTCCCAGCGTGATTGACGCCATCGTCGAAAAGATCCTCGGCATGTTCGACGCGAACCATGGGGGCTTCGGCAGCGCTCCGAAGTTCCCGCACCCGGCCGCGCTCGATCTGTTGATCGACCAGTATGCGAATTCGGGCGACGAAAAGCTGCGGCACGTGGTCGTGACCACGCTCGAAAAAATGGCGCGCGGCGGCGTCTATGACCAGTTGGCCGGCGGGTTCCATCGCTATTCCGTCGATGAGCGCTGGGTGGTGCCGCACTTCGAGAAGATGTGCTATGACAACTCCGAACTGCTGAAGAATTACGTCCACGCCTACCAGGCCACGGGCTCGGAATTCTTCGCGGGCGTAGCGGGCGACGTCATCCGCTGGACGAACGAATGGCTCAGCGACCGCGAGCACGGCGGGTTCTACGCGTCGCAGGACGCCGACTACTCCATGGACGACGACGGCGACTATTTCACCTGGACTCTGGACGAAGCCAAGGCCGTGCTGGCCGAAGACGAAGCCGCAGCCGCAACTCTGCACTACGACATCAACGAAATCGGCGAGATGCACCACAATCCGGCGAAGAATGTCCTCTATGTGCGGGCGTCAGTGGAAGAAATTGCCAAGCGCACGGGCATCGCGCCGGAGCGTGTGGGCGAGCTGCTCGATGCCGCGAAGCAGAAAATGTACGCGGCGCGGCTGAATCGACCGACACCTTACGTGGATAAGACCGTGTACACCGGCTGGAACGCGCTCTGCGTCTCGGCCTACCTGGAAGCGGCAAAAGTGCTCGGCCTTGATGCCGCCCGGCATTTTGCACTGCGCTCGCTCGACCGCATTCTGGGCGAAGGATGGCAGGAAAATTCTGGGCTCAGGCACGTGATTGCTTATTCCGATTCGCAGCCCGGAACCGCCGCAGTCCCCGGAATGCTCGACGACTACGCGTTCACGACCTTAGCTTGCCTTGACGCGTATGAAGCCACGGCCGACCTCACGTACTTCAGGTTCGCCCAGCAAATTGTGGACAAAATGGTGGCAGGTTTTTTTGACTCCGTTGGAGGCGGCTTCTTCGATACGGAGCCCCTCGCTGGGGGCAGTGGAAACGAGTTCGGCGTTTTAGGCGTCCGCCGCAAGCCGTTTCAGGATTCGCCGACACCGGCCGGCAATTCCATGGCAGCCATTGCTCTGCTGCGCCTGCACGGCTACACCAACAACCAGGGCTACCGCGACAAGGCAGAACAAACCTTGGAGGTGCTCGCCTCCCTGGCGGGGCAGTATGGCTTGTTCGCAGCGACGTATGGCATCGCGGCGGTACACCTCGCGCGGGCCCACACGCAGGTCGTAATTATTGGGGAAGATGCGCTTGCGGATCAGCTCTTCGCGGCAGCGGCCGGCAACTTCAGTCTCGGCAAGGCGGTGCTGAAGCTCGCTCCCGGCAGCGCGGTTGCGCAAAATCTCCCACCTGCGCTAGCGAAAACAATTCCTTCGTTGCCGTTCCTTGCCGATCGGAAGAGTGCGGCGGTGATCTGCGCCGGGTTCGCTTGCCAACCGCCGGTCTTCGGTACGGACGAACTGATAAGACAATTGCGTCAAGCGAACCCAGCGAATCCATAAAAACAATCCCAACGAAAAAAGGGCTGACGCGGCTTTATCGCCTCTGCCTTCAGCCCCCCTCATTACCGAGCCGCTTGCGCAACCCGGCTCGCACAATTGCTCCAGACCTTAGTGCGGTGCACAAGGTTTCTTCGGATTGCACGTCGGGATCGGGCCCCCATCCGGCGCCGGCACTATGGGTGCCGCCACCGCGACGTACGTGCAAGCCAAACCTACCATCAGGAGCAGTACCCTGACTGCACGTTTCATTGTTGTTCTCCTTGCATCGCGATTTCCCCTGGGAGTGGGATTCGGACGCGGGAGAATTATAGGGTCAGGTACTTTAGTAACCTCAGTTTCGCCCGTTGGTCATAGCAGATCATCCATTACCAGCTGCTAAGACGAGGAATCAAAGCAAGATTATACGGTTCAGTTTCATGGAGATAGGCTGCATTAATTCGTCTAACAGAAGAGGGTTTGCCGGACTCCCAGCTTCCCCCGCAGGCTCCGTTCCAAAATCCGAACAGACCATGGAGGATTCGCATTTGCGGTCGAGTCGCAAGTTTGTCACGGCGAGAACCCACGGGATGTGTCAATGGTCTAGCTCAGGGCAGGATGGCCATCGCTATCGCTTCGAAGACGCTCCCTGAGAAGCAGAGGCGGATTGGGCAAGGCCGGACGTTTCTTCGGATACTCCTTGTGACTCAGCCGTTTTTTTCAAGCGATCGGTTTCCTCGCTGTCTTGCGTCTCATGTGCGCGAGAGAAGGCTCGCTCCACCATCCCTTCAAACATGGGGATAAGCGACTCGTCCCCTACCGGATGGTGGAGTTCGGATAGACTCTGGTCCCACCGTTGCGAGGTCAGGAGGGTTGCCGACGACGCTCGCGCGGCTCCTTTCGTGACCATGTAAGAGAGCCAAAGCAGAATAGCGAGATTGTAAGCCATCATGTTCGCCAGGTTGGCGGCGTTTTGGCTGATATAGGCGCCTGCGCGCAAAGCCACCACCAGCAACTCCGCATTGGCGAATAGTCCAAAACCGGCAGCAATTCCGAAACTATGCTGTTTTCGGGAGACGCCAAGATAGCGCGAGAACAGCAACAAGAACAGGATCAATCCGCATTGGATTACGCGGACACAGCGCTGGACGGTAAGTACGGACTGCACCAGCGGGTCCTGATCGGAAGCGCTGTTGGCGGCGGCCACCACTGCGGCAACCATGAGCATAACCAGCCCCGCCCATTTGAACAGTACCGTGCCCAAATCCTTCAACGTATGGTAAGGCTGGAAAACATCAAGAAAAATTTCATGGATTACTTTGAAGCCCAGGGCGAGGCTGACCGCGTCAAGAGCCCAAAAGAGGTAAAAAAACAGCTCATAGTAGGAAATGGATTTGTCGGACTTCAGGTAAACCGGGAAAAGAAGCGTGAAGATCACTACTTGCGAAATCAAATAGACAAAGAACCAGTGGAATCTACGATGCAGCTTGCGCCGCACCATGAACCCCGCCAGCACGAACTGCAGTGCCGGGTGGGCGATCCACAGCGCGTAAAAGGCAAACTCCATCTTCCAACTCATCGGGATTCCTGTCGAAGAGGGGGGAGGCCGCGGTCTCAGACTACAATGCTCACTCCATTTTTTGTCACTTCAACCTTAGCAGCTCGCCCCCAATGGTCCAATGTACGAAGGTAATGAAAATGCGGAGAATGAGAATGGCGTTAGAAAGGCTATCCCACAATGGTTTCCGCGGTATTCCGATCCCCTTGCCCTGCGCAATTCCGCTTCTCTAAAGCAAGAAACCAAGGAAAGCTCCGATCAAGTGTCCAATGAGACTGCACCCCAGAGAGGACACAGGGAAGCACAGGGGAACGCAGAACCTTTAAATCCGAGTTTCCTAACGCTCTTCCAGGAAAATGAAGTAGGAACATCCCCAAAGCGCGGTGGGAACGGTTCCGCGCGGTTGCGCGGTAAGGATGATGTTGTAGTCCCCGGAGGCTCGCAGTGCTGAAACGGCAGAAGGCGCAACCACGGGCTGCGCTACCGCAAGATGAGCAAGAAATTGATAGACGTCTGCCCCGCCGGCCAGCCCCTGCGCCACGAAGGAGGTTTCCGTATCTTGGGCGGCGAAGTGCCATCCCAGTGAGGCTGCAAGCGCGATAGCGTTTTCGTAAGCCTCGGGCGAAATCGCGCCGGGCGCGGGATTGTCGAACACGATGCGCACTTTGCGTTCGTCCTCACGGCTGAATTCCCGCACTTTGAGTGAACCGGACTTGGCGGTGGCTTTCCAGTCCACGTGGCGCGCTGAATCCTCCTGCGTGTATTCGCGGATCAGGTACAAATCCGAGCCGCGCCCGCGGAGAAAAGTCTCCCACTCACCGGTAACGAGTGGCAATGCTTCGAAGAACTCGTCCGCCGGCTCGACCGGGGGATAAACGATGACTTCCCGGGCAAGGGCGACCCTCCGCTTCTTGGTCAGAAACGCGAATGGAAAGCGCGTGGTCAGCACGAAACCTTCCTGCTGGTAGCGGCCTCGCCGGTCGAAATTCAGCCCTAAATCGGCCGCCTGTTCGCTGCGGGGGGGAAGATGGGGAAAATAAGCCGATCCCTGGAAAATTTCGTGCGCCTCATCCGCGGCGGCCACACGGTGCAATTGCCAATCGCGCAGCTTAAACCAGACCTTTGCTGCCGGGCGGCCTGGGGGGAATGAAAATGTGGCCGGCTGCCAGTGCCAGTGGCGCTTTGGCTTTTCTCGCGGCAGCGCGACCACGTTGATGGAGAACGAAGCCAACCAGCGCCGCGGGTTTCGCAGCACAATTCGCCCCGCCGCCGGACGCCCGGCGAAGACATGCTCGGGCAAAAAGACCTCCAACTGCAGGTCCGTAAGCACGAGGGCAGAGGCAACTCCTGAAACCAGAATCGCCGCCAGCAGCGCCGCTACAACGATGTAAAGCAGATTGTTGCCGGTGTTGAGAGCGGCAATGCCGATCAAAACCACTGCCACAACGTAAAAAATCCCCACCCGCGTGACGTCGTAGTCAAAGGCATTCCTCACTCGGGCTACAGCGACCCGCCGCGCGAGATAAGGCACGGTGGTCAGGCCTACCAGGGTGGCCACCAACAGGGCCATCGAAGCCAGCACTACGGTGGCCCACAGATTGCCGGATTCGCGGAGAACTGTGGAGAAAAGGGCTGCCGCAAATGCCAGTCCCAGCCCGAAGATCGCGCCGAGAAAGCGCAGCCATACTTCCGGCACGCGGAAACGCGACGCCGCCAAGACGCCGTTCGTAGCTTTAGATTTCGCCGGCATGGCTGGCATGAGCGTGCCGCATCCGCGGCGGCTTTGCAAGATCGCAGACGTCACAGCACCGACTGACCCGTTTATCCTGCTGGTGTCGCGGGGACAGGGATCGGTTCATCGCTCGTAGCTAAGAACCCGGCCACCGCCTGGTTGAATTCCTCCGGAACCTCTTCATAAGGAAGGTGGCCGACCCCGTCGAACAGGGTGAGCCGGCAATTCTGGAAATTGCGGCGCAGAGGCATAGCGGACGATGCGACAACCGCTGAATCCTGGGAGCCCCAGAGCAGCAGTGTGGGAATCGAAGAGATGCGCGGTAGGACGGATTCCAGTTCCCGCAGATCCTGGTTCCAGGTGCGGAGGATGCTGAGCTCGTTTTCGAAGGCCCCGGGAAGGGTAAATGGAGCCGAGTAACCGTCGAGTGTGCCCGGACGAATGCGCCGCGCGTCGCCATAGAGGCGGCGCAGAAGGAATCCGTGCATGAACTGCAAATGGGGCGCGATGCCCAGGAAAATCGGCGTCACGGGAGGGCTGCTGAGGAACGCTGCCATGTATTTTCCGTGGTGGGACCAGGGATTGACGGGCGCCACCAGAATCAAACGCTTCACCCGCTCCGGCGCCAGCGCAGCCGCCATCATCGAGACGGCGCCGCCGTGCGAGGTGCCGAGCAAATCGCAGGACTCCACGTTCACCGCGTCCAGAAAGCGCAACAGCCGCTCGGCACTTGCCCGCAAACGGCAATCCAGGCGAGGGGGCCGGTCGGAGAAACCGACTCCCAGCATATCCACCGCATGCACCGTCGCCTGGCGCGCCAGAGAAGGCAAGGCATAGCGCCACGAAAACGAGTAGCCGAGCAGTCCGTGAAGCAGCAGCAGCGGCGGACCCGAGCCGGTACGCAGATAGCGCATGCGGCCGCCGTCAAGAGTGATCCAGTGATCCTCGATATCGTAAACGGCCGGCTCAATGCCTTCTGGGGTCAGCGTGTTGTCCACGGTCATCGCGTCTCTAGGTTGTGGCAGTGGCTTTCCGCTGCGGCGCAGACAACTCCGGGGCTGTGCCGCGACTCTTACCTAATGTATCGTCTCTGTCGCTTCTGTGTGGGGGAAGCTCCGGCTTCCCCCTTTTTCCGATAGGATCGAAAACATCGACTCGGAGAACCGTAATTCAAATTCCCAGCTTCGACCACCGTTCTCCATTAGATCGCACGTAACGGAAAGCGTAATTCTAAACGCTCCCGTGATTAAGGGGGCACAGGTGGGGTTGTACGAGGAGTGGCGTGTCCATGAAATCCCGTAGGCGCGAATTCGCGGCCTCTAAGCGACCGGTCGGACGGTCGGTTCCAAAATGGACCGCCTAAGTTCATTTCCGACAATCGGTTACCAAATCGCACAGAATCGATACCAAAATACGTAGCGCTGGTTTCGCGGCGCCCTTATAATCCAGGAAGTCATTTAGTTAGCGCCACTTGTGAAATTAAGGTAGGCAACAGCGGTGGCAGTGAACGTGCAGAAGTCGAAGATGGGCGATTTGTCCCCCGATCGTGGGGTACCGCTGCGGCCGATGGACAAGGATTTTCAAAACCGCTTTGTTGTTGTCCTCTTAACCCTGCTCACCGTCGCCGCAGTGGTTTTTGCCGGCATCAATTTACAAAAAGAGCAGGAATTTCCGGTTCCCTACGACGGAGTTTGGTGGCTGGAGCACAACGGTAACCTTGTGGCGGACAAGGTGCAGCCGGATGGACCTGGCGCCAGAGCGGGGATCAAATCTGGGGACCGCGTAGTCGCCATCAACCAGCGGACCGTGAAGGACAGCGCGCAGTTGCAGCGCGAGCTTTACCACGCCGGGGTTTGGTCGAGAGCCACCTACTCGCTGGTGCGGCAATCGGTTCCGGTGGACACCGATGTCGTGCTCGTGCCCACGGAAAGGTCGCAGAATACATGGCTGCGGCTGATCGCACTGATTTATCTCGGAATCGGACTCTACGTTCTGCTGCGGCGCTGGACTGCGCCGGGATCGCTGCACTTTTACATTTTCTGCCTGGCCTCGTTTATCCTCTACGCCTTTCAATACACGGGCAAGCTCAACAGCTTTGACTGGAGCATCTATTGGGGCAGCATTGTAGCCGGGTTGTTGCAGCCTGCCCTGTTTCTGCATTTTGTCCTGACTTTCCCAGAGCGGCGCCGGTTTGTGCGCGAGCACAAATGGGCCATTCCGGCGGTTTATGTGCCGGGCACGCTGCTCCTGGGACTGCAGATCTTGGCCCTGCGGTATTTGAAGGCCAGCGAGCGGCTGCGCTTCGATCTCGACAAACTGCAGATGGGCTACCTGGCAACGTTTTTCATCGCGGCGGCGGGAGTGCTTTGGTATTGCTACACGCGGGCGCGCACTCCAATTCTGCGGCAGCAATTGAACTGGATTACCCGTGGCACGATTGTCGCCATCGCGCCCTACACGCTGTTTTATGTAATCCCTTACATGGCGGGCGTGATGACGACGCCGGCGATGAAGATTTCCGTTCTCTCGCTGGGCCTGCTGCCCCTGACGTTCGGGTACGCGATCTTCCGCTATCGCTTGATGGACGTGAATTTGATCTTCAAGCGCGGCATGGTTTACACCCTAGCGGCGGCGGCGATTGCGGGAGCCTACTTCGCGGTGATTGCCGCGGTTGCGGATTGGCTGCACGCGCAACTGCCCAGTTCGGGGCCGAAGGGACTGGTGCTGGCGATCGTCGTGACGGCGGTGTTGTTTGATCCGGTGCGCAAGTGGATTCAGGAACGCATCGACCAGTTCTTCTATCGCACACGTTACGATTACCGGAAAACGTTGATTGAATTCGGCCGCGAATTGAGCGCGGAACCCGATCTCGACCGCATGCTCAGCTCGGTAGTCGACCGTCTTTCCCGGACTTTGTTGGTAGACCGCATGGCGGTTTTCCTTGCCACCGGGGAAGATGGCGGGAAGATGCAACTGGCGAAGTCGTTTGGCATGGCGCAAACCGGCCCGTTGGACCTGAGTTTCCTTAACGAGCAGCGTCCGGAAATGGAAGCCGGCCACCTGTTCTTCGAGAACACCCACCAGGTTCCGCGCGAGACCGCCGGCGCGCAGAACACGATCGCGAGGCTGGACCTGAACTACTACATTCCCTGCCAGGCGCAGCAGCGGGTGATCGCATTTTTGGGTCTCGGAAAAACCGTAGCGGGCGATTTTCTCTCCAGCGAGGACGTCGAGCTGCTGGAAACTCTGGCCGGCAATCTGGGCATCGCCATTCAGAATGCGCGGCTGTATGCATCCCTGGAGCAGAAGGTCGCGGAATACGAGCGCCTGAAGGACTTCAACGAGAACATCGTCGAGTCGATCAACGTGGGCGTGCTGGCAATTGACCTTGAGGACCGGATCGAGTCCTGGAACTCGCAGATGGAAGCGATGTACGCGTTGCCGCGCTGGCAAGCGCTGACCCGCCCGCTGAGCGAGGTCTTCCCTGCCGCTTTCGTCGAAGAGTTCCGCCGCGTGCGGGAGAGCCCTGGAATCCACAACCTGTACAAGTTCCGCCTGAAGACTCCAGCGGGAGAGAACCGGGCCGTCAACGTCGCCATCGCGCCGCTGGTCACCCGGAAGTTCAACGTGATCGGGCGGCTGATCATCATGGACGACATCACCGAACGCATGGAGTTGGAAGCGCAGCTGTCTCAGTCCGATAAGCTCTCATCCATTGGCCTGCTGGCCGCAGGCGTAGCCCACGAAGTCAATACGCCCCTTGCCGTTATTTCGTCTTACGCGCAGATGCTCTCTAAGCAGTTGCAGGGCGATCCGCAGAAGAGCGCCGTGATGGAAAAGATTACCCGGCAGACGTTCCGCGCCTCAGAAATCGTCAACAATCTGCTGAACTTCTCGCGCACCAGCGGGACCGAGTTCGGCGACGTGGACGTGAACAAGATCATCGTTGACACCATGGCCCTGCTCGAGCATCAGTTCAAGACTACGAAGATTCGGGTGGAGGATGAACTCTCCAGCCACTTGCCGGCGATCAGCGGAAATGCCGGCCGTTTGCAGCAAGTCTTCCTGAATCTGTTCCTGAATGCGCGGGATGCCATGCCGCAGGGCGGGACGCTACGGGTTGCGACTTCGAACGGGGATGGCGTGAGCGTAATGGTGTCCGACACCGGCAGCGGCATCGCCCAAGAACATATCCGCCGCATCTACGATCCGTTCTTCACCACTAAGACCTCGCCGCAGAACAGCCAGCAGAGCCGCGGCACCGGCCTGGGCCTCTCGGTGACCTACGGCATCATCCAAGAACATGCAGGCAAAATTCGCGTGGAAAGCCGTCCTGGCGAAGGCACGACTTTCTATCTTGATTTCCCTTTGACGAGGAAGCCGGTCCATGTCTGAAGCTGCGGTCATCGCACGCCGGAACTCGGTTGAGGCGTCGGCGTCGCCCGCCGGGTCGGTGTTAATCATCGACGACGAGGCGGAGATCCGCGAATCCCTGCAAACGCTGCTGGAGATGGAAGGGTACGAAGTAGAAGTGGCCGCCAGCGGAGAAGAGGGCACATCACGCTTGGGGGACCGACCCTTCGACCTGGTGCTGCTGGACCTGGCGCTGCCCGACTGCAATGGAATTGATCTGCTGAGGGAACTGCGGGGCCAGGCGCCGCAAGTCGCGGTCATCATCATCACTGCTTACGGAACCGTGGAAAATGCGGTGCGGGCGATGCAGTCCGGCGCGGTGAATTTCGTCCAGAAGCCCTGGGACAACGAGAAACTGCTGGCCGACGTGCGCGCTGCCATAGCACGGCAGCGCGCCGAGGAAGAAAACGTCCAGCTCAAGCGCGCCCTCAAGCAGCGCTACAACTTCGAGAGCATCGTGGGCAAGAGCGAGCCCATGCACAAGATTTTCGACCTGGTGGCGCAGGTGGCGCCCAGCCGCTCCACAGTGCTGCTGCAGGGCGAAAGTGGGACCGGCAAGGAATTGATCGCCAAAGCAATTCATCTAAACTCGCCGCGGCACGACCGGCCGTTTGTGCCGGTAAACACGGGCTCCATGCCGCCCGATCTGTTGGAATCGACCTTGTTCGGGCACGTGAAGGGAGCTTTCACCAGCGCCATCGCCTCCAAAAAGGGCCTGTTCGAGATCGCCGACCGCGGCACGTTGTTCCTGGATGAAATTGGGAACATGAGCATGGATACGCAGAGCAAGATTTTGCGGGTGCTGCAGGACCGGAAATTCATGCATCTGGGCGGCGTGCACGAAGTGCAGGTGGATGTGCGCATCATTGCCGCCACCAACGTCGATTTGAGGCAGCAGGTGCGGGACGGCAAGTTCCGCGAGGATCTTTTCTACCGGCTGAACGTCATCACGATTGACCTTCCTCCGCTGCGCCAGCGAAAAGAAGACATTCCGCTGCTGGTCGATTTCTTCCTCAACAAATACGCGGAGGAGAATGACCGCCCGCAGCAGCGCCTGACTCCTGAAGCGTTTCGGCCTCTGCTGGCGTACTCCTGGCCAGGCAATGTGCGGGAACTGGAAAACGTGATCGAGCGGGCGGTGGTGCTTTCTTCCGGTTCACAGATCGGGCCCGAACTGCTTCCCGAGCAGATCACCGGGCGCGGAACCACGCTTCCGCTGCTCGATCACCGCGCCGATGCTTCCCTGTTCGACATCATGGAGGATTGCGAGCGCCACGTGATCGTCGACATGCTGGAGCGCTGCAACTGGAACCAGACTGAAGCCGCCGAGCGCTTCCACGTGCCGCTTTCCACCCTGAATCAGAAGATCAAACGACTGAATATTGAGATCAAGAAAAAGGGTAGGGAGTAGGAATCAGTTCTCAGTTCTCAGTTCTCAGTTCTCAGTTCTCAGTTCTCAGTTCTCAGTTCTCAGTTGGGAGCTGACGACTGAAGACCGACGACTTGCGTCTCTGCTATAGTCGAGCAGACGAGGGGCGACGATGGCAGCGGGAGACTTCCTAAGCCGTGTGGAGTTAATCTCACCCACAGACTGGGCCAAAGGCAAAGTCCAATCCGTCCAGGAATACACCCTGCTCGCCGTGCAATCGCTGGGCAACCTCTTCAAGCGTCCCCTCTATGTCGCGGACATGGTGCAGCAGGCCGACCTGATCGGCTACGGCTCGCTCCCGATTGTGCTGGCCGCCTGCTTCTTCACCGGCGCCGCCCTGGCGCTCAACAGTGCAACTACTTTGAGCCGCTTTGGCGCGGAAACTGTGATTGGAGAATTGGTTTCACTCGGCATCGTACGCGAGTTGGGGCCGGTTCTGGCGGGGTTGGTGGTGGCAGGGCGGAATTCCTCCGGCATGGCCAGCGAGTTGGGCTCGATGGTCGTTACTGAGCAAATCGATGCCATGCGGGCCCTGGGCACGGATCCCGTAAAGAAATTGGTGACCCCGCGGGTGATCTCGACCATCGTCATGCTGTTTTTTTTGACGATTCTCGGCGACCTGATGGGACTCTTGGGAGGAAACGTCGTCGCCAGCATCATGCTGGGCTTGGACTCGCATGAATATTGGAGCAATGCCTGGCAGACTCTAGTTTTCTCCGACGTGCTCATGGGCCTGACGAAACCGCTGGTCTTCGGCTTCATCGTAGCCACGGTTGGTTGCTATTACGGGCTCTCGACAAAAGGCGGTACGCAGGGCGTGGGTCGCGCGACGACCGTAGCCGTGGTGGCTTCGATGATTCTCATTATCGCGGTGGATGTGTTCGTGACCCGGTTCCTGATGATCGTTCTCCCGTCTTGATGGCATGCCGATTCCGACCTTGACCGCGGAAGACTCCTCTAGCGCTCAGCCCGAGCCTGCGCGGGAAGCAGTGGTATTCGAAGATGTTCACCTGGCGTTCGATCAGAATGTCGTCCTCGACGGCATTTCTTTCCGCTTGGAACGTGGGCAAACCAAGGCAATCTTCGGCGTGGCCGGCGCGGGGAAAAGCACCATCCTCAAGCTCACTCTGGGGCTGATCAAACCCGACAGCGGACGCATTGTGGTGTTGGGAAACGACGTCACCGCCATGAGCGAAGAGCAGCTATTCGACCTGCGGCGCAAGATCGGCATTGTGTTTCAGGAAAGTGCCCTGTTCGATTCCCTGAGCGTGCGCGAGAATGTCGCCTTCCGTTTGATGGAGGAGGGCGGGATTTCCGAAGAAGAAATCGAGCGCCGGGTGCGCGAAGCGCTGAGTTTCGTGGAGCTGGAACAAACCATCGACATGCTTCCCTCGGAGCTGTCGGGAGGGATGCGGCGGCGGGTGGCGATTGCCCGCGCCATCATCGCGCAGCCGGAGTTGCTGCTGTACGATTCTCCGACCGGCGGACTGGACCCGGTGACTTCCACCACGATTGTCGAGCTGATCGTGAAACAGCGCGACGTCTACAAAACCAGTTCACTGCTCGTGAGCCACCGGCTGCAGGACGCCTTCACTATGGCGACGCACCACTTCGACCTTAAAACCAACCGCATGGAACCGTTATCACCCGGTGCGCACGCGGAAGTTCCCATTGCTTTTTTAGTGCTGCGCGATGGGAAGGTGATTTTCGACGGTGACGCCCACGACCTTGCGCAAACCAAAGACGAGTACATCCGCGAATATATTTCTTAACGCGCCGAGGCTCAGCTCACTTTGGCAGCCTGGGCCTTGCGCGCGGCATTGGCGCGCCCTTCCAACACCTTCAAGCGTTCGCGGCCCTGCTTGGTGTGTGTAGCAAGGGTTTCCACGTGGATCATGAATTTCGGAGAGTTCATCTTGGCGCGAATCTGCTTCAAAAACGGGCTCACTTTCGCCAGCCCGAACCACATCTCATTGCCGCAGTCGAAGAAGAGATCTTCGTTGAGAGCGCCGCGCAGAACCAGGCACGCCGCCATATCCCAATACCCCAGAACCTGGCGGAGCCAAGCGTTTTCGGGAATGGAATAAGCGGTCAAGATTTTGACAAAGTCATCGGCGTCCTGAGGCCAGAAGCCACCCCACCAACTGCGGGCTTTGCGCATCTCAGACTCGCGGCGTAGATCATAGAGTTGAAGGATCAGTTCGGCATCGGCGGCAGTTGGTTTCTTTGGCATGGATTATCTCCGAAATTTTGGGTCTTGATTTCTAGCCCGCTGTGGCGCCCACTTCCACCGGTACCGGGCGCTCATAGTCGCATTCTTTGTTCGGGCAGGCGATGACGGGGCCAGCTTTCAGGTACTTTTCCACCAGGAACTCGCTGCCGCAGCTTGGACATTTTTCTGCCAGCGGCTTGTGGGCGGAGGTGAACTTGCACTTGGGATAATTGCTGCATCCGTAGAAGGTGTTCCCTTTGCGCGCCTTCTTCTCCACCAGATCGCCGTCTTTGCAAAGCGGACATTTTACGCCAATGAAATTCTGCTTGACGTATTTGCAGTCCGGATAGCCGCTGCAGGCGGTGAATTCGCCAAAGCGCCCGTGCCGGATCATCATATTGCGCCCGCATTTGGGGCACAGCTCATCGAGCGGAATGTCAGGAACTTTTTTGCCCTGGTCGAGGCGGCGAGTGGTTTTGCAGTCGGGATAGCCGGTGCAGGCCATGAACTGCCCGAAGCGCCCGCGTTTGAGCACCATCACCCGGCCGCAGTTCTCGCAATATTCCTCCTGCGTGGTTTCCTGTACGTCGGCGGAGTCGAGATCGGGCAGGTTAATGGGGTTCTCTTTGGTGAAAGTGCAACTGTTGGGGTCTTCCTTATCGTAGGAGCTGCAGGCGTAGAACGAACCGTGCTTGCCCCACTTGATGACCAGCGGCGAACCGCAGCGCTCGCACTTCTCGTCGGTAGGCTTTTCCATCCGCTTGATGTTCTCCATGTGCTTGGAGGCGTAGCGGAGGTCTTTTTCGAACTTCTTGTAGAAATCGCCGAGGGCGTGCGTCCAGGTTTGCTTGCCTTCCTCGATCTCGTCAAGCTCTTCTTCCAGGCGGGCGGTGTACTGCACATCGAAGATGTCGGGGAAGTTTTCCACTAGAAGATCGGTGACGACCAGGCCGATCTCCGTAGGGGTAAACTTGCCGCCCAGCTTCTGCACGTATTGCCGCTCCTGAATGGTGCTCAGGATGGCGGAATAAGTGGAAGGCCGGCCGATGCCGCGTTCTTCCAGCTCTTTGACCAGCGAGGCTTCGTTGTAGCGCGGCGGCGGCTCGGTGAAATGTTGCTCGGGCTTCAGTTCCTTGAGCGTAAGTTGCTGGCCGGGCTCGAGCGGCGGCAGCTTGTGCTTGAGTTCCTCTTCTTCTTCGTCCTTGCCTTCCTTGGATTCCTCGTAGACTTTGAGGAAGCCGTCGAACTTTTGGACCGAACCGGTGACGCGGAACCAAAAAGTGTCCGCCCCGGATTTCGCGTCGATATCGACAGTAGTCTGGTCGAAGACCGCGGGCGTGATCTGCGAGGCCACAAAGCGCTGCCAGATCAGCTTGTAGACCTTGTATTCGTCTTCTTTCAGATATTGCTTAATCTGTTCCGGATGGCGCAGCACCGAGCTGGGGCGGATGGCTTCGTGCGCACCCTGCGCTTCTTTCTTCTCCTTATATGTATTAGGCGATCCCGGCAGATAGGGCGCGCCGTACTCCTTGCCGATGTATTCGCGCACTTCGGCGATGGCCTCGGGGGCAACTCGCGTGGAATCGGTACGCATGTAGGTGATGAGGCCAACGGAACCTTCCTCGCCGAGTTCCACGCCTTCATAGAGGCGCTGCGCAATCATCATGGTGCGCTTCACGCTGAAGCGCAGCTTGCGGGATGAGTCCTGCTGCAGCTTGCTGGTGGTGAACGGCGGAGCCGCATTACGGCGGCGCTCTTTGCGGTCCACGCTGCGGACGAGCCAATCCGCCTTTTCCAGCGCGACGCGGATCTTCTCCGCTTCCTCACCGTTGGGAATCTCAATCCTCTCTTCGCCCTTGCCGACGAAGCGCGCATCGAAAGCCGGTGGCTTATTGGCCGCGAGGTGAGCATCGAGAGTCCAGTATTCCTGCTTCTGAAAGGCTTTGATCTCGCGCTCGCGCTCGACGATGAGGCGCAGGGCAACGGTCTGCACGCGGCCAGCGGAGAGGCCGCGGCGCACTTTGTCCCAGAGCAGAGGCGAGACCTGATAGCCGACCAGCCGGTCGAGCACCCGGCGGGCCTGCTGCGCGTCAACGAGATGGCGGTCGATGCTGCGGGGATGCTCGAAGGCTTCCTGCACCGCGCGCTTGGTGATTTCGTTGAAGGTGACGCGGCGGATGCGGCCGTTTTCTTCATCCTTTTTCTTTTTCTTCTTGCTGCCGTCGCCCAGTTCCTCGGCCAGGTGGGCGGCAATGGCTTCGCCTTCGCGGTCCGGGTCAGGCGCGAGGTAGATATGGTCCGCGGAGAGCGCCAGCTTCTTCAGCTTGGCGAGCACTTTCTCTTTGCCGGGAATGACGATGTATTCCGTTTCGAAATCGTTGTCGGTATCGACACCGAGAGTGCTCTTGGGCAGGTCCTTCACGTGGCCGAGCGAAGCCTCGACGGTGAAGCCTTTGCCAAGATACTTCTCGATAGTCTTCGCCTTGGTAGGCGACTCGACGATGACTAAACCTTTTGCCAATGGGTCCTCAGCTGGAAGTCTTTATTTTTGAAGCTAGCACGAATCAACGAGAATCAACAAGTTCTCAGGGTAACGAGCGTGCCACCTCGCTGCTCTTGACTGTCGGTGTGCTAGAAGCTCTTCACGAAATTCTTTCCGGGCAATTGCTTGACTTTCCCTGCTAGTTCCAACTCAAAAAGCGCCGCGAAGATCTCCGATGACGACAGTTGCGGCTCCAGCCGCTCGACGATTTCGTCGATCTGGATGGCTTCATCGGCCTTCAGCACGGCCAGAATCTTCTTTTCGTGGGGTCCCAGCGGGCTGTCGTCTGTGAACAGAGATGCAGTCTGCGGGCTTTGCGATTCAGAGCCGCCCGCCGGTTGCAGCGTAAGTCTCACATCCACAGGGAGTTCCTCCCATACGTCCTCCCATGTGGCGACCAGCTTGGCCCCCTGTTTGATGAGCGTGTTCGGGCCCCAGGAGTTCTTGTTAGTCACGTTGCCGGGCACGGCGAAGACCTCGCGGTTCTGCTCGAGCGCGCAACGGGATGTGATGCGGGTTCCGCTGTACTCCGCGGCCTCGACCACGAGCACGCCGGCGGAAATGCCGCTAATAATTCGGTTGCGGATGGGAAAATTCTGCGGCGCCGGGAACGTTCCCATGGGGAATTCGGAGATCAAGGCCCCGCCCAGCGCCAGAATCTGATCCGCCAGCCGCTTGTTTTCCTTCGGATAAACCTCGTCGACGCCGGTGCCAAAGACGGCTACGGTCTTGCCCTTCGCGGCAACGGCTCCACGATGAGCGGCGGTATCCACGCCTCTGGCCAAGCCGCTGAAGATGACCAGCCCGCGCGCGGCCAGATCGCAGGACAATCGCTCGGCCATTCCGGTGCCATAGGGCGTGGGATGGCGCGTTCCCACCACGGCAAGCCCCGGGCGGCCCAGCAGCGCCGGGTCGCCGCGTACATAAAGGACCAAGGGCGGATCGTAGATTTGCGCGAGCTGCGGAGGGTAGGCGTCGTCATCGGGGCAGATGATCTTCACGGCTTCCGCCGAGGCGCGCGCCAGCTCATCGTTGGCCAACTCCCGGGAGCGGCCGGTTCCCAACGCCTGAGCCGACACCGCCTGAATGCCGGTGGCCTCAAGCTCCGTGAGCGACGCGTGGAAGATTGCCTGAACGCCGCCAAAGCGCTCGACCAGACGCCTTGCGCGGGTCGGACCCAGCCCCGGAGTCAGCGCCAGGGCCAGCCACTGCAGGGTTGGCGTATCGGAAGTTGGATGAACTACAAGCGCTGCGTCCGCCATTTGCACCTCCGGCATCAGGCCGGACTCTATACAGGCTGAAAAATCACTGTCAAGGTCAGATGACACAATGCTTTGGTAAAATCGAAGTGGGCCGAATGAAACGCCTTCGCATCTCCGCCATTTCCTACCTGAACACGGCCCCTCTGATGTGGGATTTTGAGCATGGAAAGGCCGGCTCGGAGTACGAGATTTCCTACACCGTTCCCTCGCGCTGCGCCGTGCAACTGGCTGAAGGGAAAGCAGATATCGGCATCATTCCGGCGGCGGCGTATACGACGATTCCTGATCTTGTGGTGATTCCCGGGGTCGCCATCGCCTCGCGCCGCAGCGTGCGGTCCATCCTGCTGGTCAGCAAGACGCCAATCGAGAAAATTCGCGCCGTGGCGCTCGATACGTGCTCCTTAACCTCAGTGGCGCTGACGAAAGTCCTGTTTCAGAAATGGTGGGGCGGCGGGAGGGAGTTTGCTGAAATGGAACCGGACCTCGATCGGATGCTAGAGCGGCACGATGCTGCTTTGCTGATCGGCGACCCGGCGCTGCAGGTCGATCGCAGCCGTTATCTTACTTACGATTTGGCGGAAGAGTGGAGCAAGCTGACCGGGAAGCCGTTCGTGTTTGCATTCTGGGCGGTGCGCCAGGCGGCGCTGAAAGATGCCGCGCCGGAACTTGATCTGGGGGAGATCTTTCAGCGATCGCGCGATCAGGGGTTGAGGGCGGAGAACGTTCAGGCAATTGCGCGGGAATGGTCGCCGCGGGTCGGCCTCGGCGAGAATGATATCCGACAGTATCTAACCGAGAACATTCACTACGATCTAGACGCGGCTTGCCTGGATGGTCTACGGCTGTTCTATCGCTATGCGGAGGAGTGTGGCGTCCTGCCCCCCGCGCCCGCCTTGCGGTTTCTCGATGTCTCGCGCGCTGCAACGATCTAAGAAAACACCGCTATAAATGAAACTTTTGTCGCTGAATGTCGGGCTCCCTCGAGAAGTGATCTGGCATGGGATGACCGTCACCACTGGGATTTTCAAGCAGCCAGTGGAAGGCCGCGTTGCGCTCCGTAAGCTGAATTTGGACGGCGACCGCCAAGCGGACCTGACCGTCCATGGCGGAGAGTTCAAAGCGGTTTACTGTTACCCGCTGGCCCACTATGACTACTGGCGACAAGAGCTTCCCGGCATGGACCTGGCGATGGGGAGCTTTGGAGAAAACTTCACAATCGATGGAGGGCTGGAAGATTCGGTCCACCTCGGGGATCGCTTCTCGGTCGGTACCGCGGAAGTAGTCGTAACCCAGCCGCGCCTGCCTTGCTACAAACTGGGCATAAGGTTTCAGTCCGACGATATGGTGAAGCGCTTTCTCGCCAGCGGAAGGATGGGATTCTATCTGGCCGTCACCCGCGAGGGGGAAGTCGGCGCCGGGGACGAAATGAAGTTGATCGTTCGAGATGGAAACGCTGTGCCACTGACGGAAATCACGCGCCTGTACATCGCAAAGCGATACGGCAATGAGGAATTGGCCTGGGTGCGGCGCGCCTTGCGCGTTGCGATCCTGCCCGAGAGTTGGAAAGCCTACTTCCGCGAGCGCCTGCAGCAGATGCATATTTGAGCGTCCGCGAGGTTCTTCGCGGCCCTCCTGCAACCCTCGCACCGCGGGCGCCGCGAGCGGCGTCTAATCAGCAGTGCTCCAACACATTCAGGCTGCACTCGGAATCTCGATCTGGCGGCGTCTGCACCACATGGGCGGCCCTGGGCTGATTTTGCTCGGCATTGCAGACAGCTCCGTCATTCCCCTGACCGGCAGCTTAGACGTTTTCACCCTCTACTTAGCTGCCCGTCACAGTGAGCCGTGGCCCTATTATGCGCTGATGGCGACGCTGGGCGCCGTGCTGGGCGGCTACATCACCTACAGCCTGGCCCGTGAGGGCGGGAAAGAGGCGTTGGAACGCAGATTTGCCAAGCAAAGGTCCGAGAAGTTCTATCGCGTGTTCGACCGCTGGGGATTCTATGCAGTGGCCGTGCCTGCGGTGTTGCCACCCCCGTTTCCTTTTGTGCCCTTCTTGCTGGCGGCGGGGGCGATGCAGTATCCGCGCAAGAATTTTCTCGCTGCGCTGGCCCTGGGGCGAGGATCGCGATTCACGATTCTAGCTGCCTTGGGCGCGATCTATGGACGCCACGTCTTGCGGTTCTTCTCCCGCTACTCGATCCCCGCCCTGGCAGTACTTGTCGGGCTGGCAATCGCTGGCGGAGTTTTGACGCTGATTGAGCATTGCCGCCATGTGCGTCGCGGAAAGTCGGCGAAAGCGGCGTAGAGCGGTGGATTCCCGCCGATGCTCTTGGAACGTACGCGGCGGTCCGATAGAATCTATAGAATCTAAGGTTCGCTATGTCCCTGACCAAACAACAAGCCCTCGACCTGTTCCGCTCCGATGACCTGATTGGCATTGGCATGGAAGCTGATGCGGTGCGCCGCCGGCTGCATCCTGAGGGCGTGGTCACGTACATCATTGACCGCAACATCAACTACACCAATTTCTGCACCGAGTACTGCACGTTTTGCGCGTTCTACCGTCCGTTGAAGGGACCCAAGGCCAAAGAAGGCTACATCCTCGATTTCGACACAATCTACGAAAAGATTCAAGAAACGGTGGAACTTGGTGGTACCGGCGTGCTAATGCAGGGAGGCTTGCATCCTGACCTGAAGATCGACTGGCATGAACAGATGATGCGCGGCATCAAGCAGCGGTTCCCTAAGGTGCATCTGCACTGCTATTCGGCGTCGGAAATCATCGCCATCGCGGAGTACAGCGGGCTAAGCATTCACGACACTATCGCGCGGCTGCGGGACGCCGGGCTGGATTCCATTCCCGGCGGGGGCGCGGAGATTCTCGACGATGAAGTCCGCTACAAAATCGCGCGGCTGAAATGCCTGACCGACGATTGGCTCAACGTGCACCGCACTGCCCACCAGCTTGGCATGCGGACTACCGCGACTATGATGTTTGGCGTCGGTGAGAACTTCGAGAATCGCATCCACCACTTCCAGCGGCTCTATGAGTTGCAGGAGGAAACCGGCGGGTTTACCGCATTCATTCCCTGGAGCTTCCAGCCTGCGAACACCGCCTTGGGCGGCCGCCATTGGGATGAGGCAACATCAGTCGAGTATTTGAAAGTACTGGCCATTTCGCGGCTGTATCTCTCGAACTTCCTCAACGTGCAATCGAGCTGGGTCACACAGGGACTCAAAGTCTGCCAGATGGGATTGCGATTCGGCGGCAACGACGTCGGCTCGGTGATGCTGGAAGAAAATGTCGTGCGCGCCGCAGGCGTGACCAACTGCACGACCGAAGAAGAGTTGCGCCGTATCATCCGCGATGCCGGCTTCAAGCCAGTGCAGCGTGACACGCTGTACCGCACCCACTTCCTCAACTAGCGGCGATGAAAACCGTCTGGAGCGCGGTGGGAAAAGCGACTCTCCGGCGGTTTGTTGAGTTGGCCAAGCGCCGTGGACGCTGGCCTTTTCCGACTGTACTTTCAATTCTTCTGCTCGGGCTCCCCGCCTTTGGCTCGGGCGCGAAAGAACTTCGCCACATCAACCTGCAAAGCGATTTCTGTCGGCTGCAAGATCAGCAGTTCAACAGCCCGCCGACGGGCGTGGATTTCCTAACCGAGAAGGAATTGGTGGTCTACACGGTTTGTCGTACCGGCGTTGCGCTGTCGGCTCGAGACCACTTCAGCCCGAGCGATCCCAATCATTTAAAGGCGCTTCTCCTGGATTCGGAGAGCGGCACCGTAAAGCGCCGCTTCGATTGGCCCACGCATGGCAGAGGGTCGTTCCTTCGAGCGCTTCACAACGGCGAACTGCTCCTTCACCGGGATAATGTTCTGCAGACTTTCACGCCGGAAGGCAAGCCGCTGCATGGGGTGGAGATCGCCCGAACAGAAACAGGGGGCGAAGTTCTGGTTCATATGTCCCCAGCAATCGATACGGTAGCGGCACAGGAAATCGCCCTTGCGCCGGACGGGCACGGCCTGCTCGGAACCGGGACTGCGGTTGTGGACTCGCGCGATCTGAAGGTCCTGGCACGGTGGCCGGATACGGGAGATTTCTTGTGCCTGGCCGCCTCGGCGACAAGCGTGGTCGGTTCCTCGCACCGGGGAAATCGCCTCGACTTGCACAGGCTGGGCGACGCGCAATCGATCACCGTCTGGTCGCAGGTTGACGCTACTGCCTTTCGTCCTGTTTTCCTGAGCGATTCAGAGTTCGCGTCGGTCATCGGTGGTCAAGTCGTCTTGTTCGACACCACGGGAGCACAAATTGGCAAGATAGGGATGGCGAACGGCATGCAGATCGCGGTATCGCGAGACGGAAAGGTGCTGGCCATCTCCTGGGGCCGACTGTCGGTGGATTTTGCAACTGGAAGCACAACGTATCTGACCGCCGGCGCCGATGTCTACGAGGTCGCGACCTTACGACGACTTGCTTCCGTGACTTTTCCGTCGACTGCCTTTGCCGGATTCGACATCGCCCTTTCCCCGGACGGTTCCAGGCTCGCCGTCGCCGATCGAATGCGAGTGACGACCTACGCAATCACGGACCCTTGACGGGGGCGGGAGCGCCTAAATCGCGGCGTCGCGGACCCATCTATCGACCCATAAGCTCGTTACTTGCAATCACTTAGTAAATCACGCATCCCTTCTGCACAGGACTTTCAGGTACAATGGTTGGTCTTCCGGATGGCAGTTCTCGTCCTGAGCGAGGAACCTTGCTGAACGGCGCTCCCATTTTGGCCCCGCAGTTGGCAGTCTTCATCGCCTCGCGCGGCATCGGGCCTTACATACGGCAGCACTTCTTGGACACGACCTTTCGGGGCCTTTATCAAGCCAACGCCTTTGACATGGCGTTGCTGATCCCGTATTTCGTCGTCCTGGTCTTGCTGGCCTCTTACGGAGTGCACCGCTACATTCTGGTCTACCTTTACTACAAGCACAAAAAGAACCGCACCTGCCAACCGGCGTCGCAGTTTGCCGAATTGCCACGGGTGACCATTCAGCTTCCCATCTTCAACGAGCAGTTTGTGGTGGAGCGACTTCTAGAGAGCGTTTGCCGGATTCAGTATCCCCTCGACAAACTCGACATTCAGTTGCTCGACGATTCCACCGATGAGACGCAGACGGTCGCGCGAAATCTCGTGGAAGAATATGCGGCCCGTGGCTGCCCGATTACATATCACCACCGCACCAACCGCGAAGGCTATAAAGCGGGAGCGCTGGCCGAGGGAATGAAGACGGCGCAAGGCGAATTCATCGCCATTTTCGATGCCGACTTCACGCCCTCGGAAGATTTCCTGATGCGCACCATCCATCATTTTGCCGACCCAAAGATCGGCATGGTGCAAACCCGCTGGACACATATCAACCGCAATTACTCTTTTCTCACCGAAGTGGAAGCGATCCTGCTGGACGGCCATTTCGTGTTGGAGCATTCCGGCCGCGCCGGCAGCGGCGTGTTCTTCAATTTCAATGGAACGGCCGGCGTGTGGCGAAAGAAAGCCATTGAGGAAGCGGGCGGCTGGCAGCACGACACCCTCACCGAAGACACGGACCTTTCCTACCGGGCGCAGTTGCAAGGCTGGAAATTCATCTACTTGCAGGATGTTGAGTGCCCGGCGGAACTGCCGGTGGAAATGACGGCATTCAAAACCCAGCAGGCGCGATGGGCCAAGGGCCTGATCCAAACAGGAAAGAAAATTCTGCCGCGGGTGCTCAGGAGCAATGAGCGATTCCACGTGAAGCTGGAAGCCTGGTACCACTTGACGGCGAACTTGAGTTATCCGCTCATGGTCATCCTTTCGGTGTTGTTACTGCCGGCGATGATCATCCGCTTCTACCAGGGCTGGTTTCAGATGCTCTACATCGACCTGCCCTTGTTCATGGCTTCAACATTTTCGATTTCAAGCTTTTACCTGGTGTCGCAACGAGAGCTGTTTCCGCGTAGCTGGCCCAAGGCGATTCTTTACATTCCGTTCCTCATGGCGTTGGGCATCGGGTTGACGATCACCAATACGATCGCCGTGCTGGAAGCCCTGGTTGGCCGGCAGACTGCCTTTGCGCGTACGCCGAAGTATCGGGTGGAGTCCAAAAAGGATAAGGTGAAGGCCAATAAGTACCGCAGGCGGCTGGGCTGGATCCCCTGGGCGGAGCTTCTCATTGGAGGCTATTTCGCCCTTACCGTGTACTACGCATTGGAGAATGAAAACTACATCACGGTGCCGTTCCTGCTTCTATTCGTGGTTGGATATTGGTATACGGGGTTCATGTCTCTGCTACAGGGGCGATTCTCGGGCATCTCATTCAGCGCCGAAGCTCATACCAAGCCTTTCCCGGTGAGCGTCTGAAGTGGCATCGACTGGGTCACAAATCCGCAAACTCTCTCTCGTTCTTCTGCTGGTCGCCCAGTTGGGCTGGGCGCTCGAACGCCAACCCAATGCGGACTATCGCGCTCGCCGCGTCGCGCTGGCCGGCAAAGCCGACGGCGGAGTGGCCGTTCTGTTTGCACCCAACGAGGAAGAGGGCCCCAACGACGTCTTCGGCTATCACGCTGACGCCAACTTCTACTATCTTTCCGGCTGGGCCGAGCCGGGAGCCGCGCTGCTGGTTGCGCAAACGCCGGGCAAGAACAACTCCGCGCTCGGCTACACCGAAGTCCTTTTTCTCCCCGAGCGCAACTACGCGCAGGAGAAATGGACCGGGCCGAAGCTGGGGCCGGAAAATCCTGAGGCGGCCAAGATCACCGGCTTCGATCAAGTAAAGCCGCTGGGGAGTTTGCGCGAAACGCTGGTTGGGCTGCTGTCGCAACAGCAATCGGCTGTCTACACGGACCTTCCAGGATACGAACAAACATCAAACTCTATCGCGGCGCTGGATT
Source organism: uncultured Acidobacteriaceae bacterium (assembly GCA_963770915.1). Taxonomy (GTDB): domain Bacteria; phylum Acidobacteriota; class Terriglobia; order Terriglobales; family Acidobacteriaceae; genus PALSA-270. Next base: position 4,241,864 of record CAVYRG010000001.1, on the reverse strand, counting down.
GGCTGACCCGAGCGAACACGTTTCCTCCCTATGTTTCCTTCAAGGACGTCAGGCCGCTACTCACCTCGCTGCGCACGATCAAAGACGCCGGCGAGATCGCGCTGATTCGCAAAGCAACGGACGCTTCCATGGCGGCGCAACGGGCGGCGATGAAGGCCGTGAAGCCCGGCGTGACTGAACGCGAAATTTCCTCCTTGATGCAATACGAGTGGGGTAAGCGGGGTTGCGAACGCCCGGCTTACGCTCCGATTGTCGGATCGGGGTTCAACTCCACCGTCCTTCACTATTCCGCGGATTCGTCCACGATGCAAGCCGGGGACGTCGTTGTGATCGATGCGGCGGGTGAGTATTCGATGTACGCTTCCGACATCACGCGCACGCTGCCGATCTCCGGCAAGTTCACGCCGCGGCAGCGGGAAATTTACGACATTGTGCTGGGAGCGCAGCGGGCGGCGATGGCCGCGTTCCAGTCAGGGAGCTCCACCTTGACGCGAAGCGGAGCGAATTCGCTCTACCAGGTGGCGTACGACTACATCAACTCGCATGGCAAGGACCTGCATGGCCAACCATTGGGGCAATACTTCATCCATGGGCTGAGTCACTACGTGGGACTGGAAGTCCATGACGACGGGGATTACTACATCCCGCTGGCTCCTGGCATGGTTTTTACGATCGAGCCGGGGATTTACATTCCGGAAGAAAAGCTGGGAGTGCGCATCGAAGACATCTACTACGTAGACGGCAGCGGCATGCTGATCGATTTGACGGAATCGCTGCCCCACACGGCGGACGAGGTCGAACAGGCGATGGCGGCGAAATAGGGCGCGTGCGGCTCTCTGCTGGACTGGCCTGCCGATTTTGGTATGCTAGCGTCCGTGCGGATGCTCTGGTGGTTCCTGATTTTGGCCTGCAGCGCCGGAGTTGTGTTGTGGTCCGGCATCGCCATCTATCTGCGCGTACGCCGCCACATGAAGGCGGACGGATCCAAGGAACCGGGGCCGTGAGTTGTTTCGCACAGCGCTGGTTCGGCTTCGGAATGGAATTCGGAGAGTAAAGAAATGGCAAGAACTGCAACTCGCATCTTCGCGGCGAATGATCACGCTCTCGGCTGGGTTGGGCAACTTCTTCTCGTAGTAGCGGCCAGTCTGTTCGTGGCTTTGTGCGCGCACGTGACGCTGTTTCTACCCTGGACGCCGGTTCCGCTCACGCTGGGGAATTTCGGCGTTTTGCTGGTCGGGCTGACGCTGGGCAGCCGCCGCGGATTCGCCGCACTGGCCCTCTATCTCGTGGAGGGCGCGCTGGGCCTGCCGGTTTTTGCGCCGAGCCCCACGGGACTGATTGGCTTCGCGCAGATCCTTGGGCCCACGGGCGGGTATTTGATGGCTTATCCCTTCGTTGCGGCGCTGGCTGGCTGGATCATGGAGCGCGGCGCGAAAAGCTTTGCCCGTGCCGCGACTGCGGGTGTGCTGGCGGAAGTTCTGCTTTTCACGGGAGGCATCGGCTGGCTGGCGATTCTCACCCATTCCATGGCGCAGGCTTTTCGTTTTGGACTGTATTGGTTTGTTTTTGCTGAGGTCATCAAAGTAATGTCCGCCGCCGCTTTAACTCGCGGCTGGCAACGCGCGGATAAGGCCTTGCCATCACCCGGCGGGCCATCCCGCTGAAGCGACATCCACCCACGAGTTATTCAAGGTAGGACGACCATGTCTCCCCAGGCTCAAGAAAGCAAAGAATCCATGCACAGTGGCGGCACCTATCCGACTCGCGAAATTTCTATCGCTCATAGCCCTGATTCCGACGATGCATTCATGTTCTACGGACTGGCAACGAATAAGATTCGCGTTCCCGGCCTGAAATTTACTCATACGCTTTGCGACATTGAAACCCTCAACCAGAAAGCCATGGAAGGCAATGGCCTGTACGATGTGACCGCGATTTCCTTTCACGCCTATCCCTACATTCAGGGGCACTACGCCCTGCTTCCCAGCGGCGGCAGCGTCGGCGAGGGCTATGGCCCGATGGTTGTGGCCAGACAGGCGTACACGTTGGAAGAAGTCAAGCGCAAGCGAATCGCGGTTCCCGGGACGCTCACGACGGCGTACCTGGTTTTGAATCTGTTCGCGCCGGCGGTTGAAACCGAGGTCGTGCCGTTTGATCAGATCATCCCGCAAGTGATGGAGGGAAAGTACGACGCGGGCTTGATCATTCACGAAGGCCAGTTGAGTTACTCGAAATCCGGCCTGCAACGGATCGTAGATTTAGGCCGCTGGTGGTACGAAGAAACGCGCTTGCCGCTGCCTTTGGGAGGAAATGCCATTCGCCGCAGCCTTGGACCGGAGCTGATGTCGAGCATCTCGACCGCTCTGCGCGAGAGTATTCAATACGCGCTCGATCATCGCGAAGAAGCGTTGTCTTACGCTTTGCAGTTCGCCCGCGACCTTGATCCTCAGCTTGCCGACAAATTCGTTGGCATGTACGTCAACGAGCGCACCCTTGATTATGGCGAGGATGGCCGGGAAGCGGTGCGCCGCTTGCTGGAACTTGGCCACAAGGCAGGGATCATCCCGCATGAGGCAAGGGTGGAGTTTGTAGGGTAAGCCGTTTGGCTATCGCACCGTTTCCCTGAACGAGAACACCGGATCGAGATCCACCGGCACCTTCGACGCGGTCTTCAACTGCGCCGTCAGCTCGGCTGGCATCACATCGTATTTCTTGAACCAGTTCTCCGCCCGCTGGCGGTCGCCGGTGGCTTCGATTTCCAGCAGTTCCTTGGCCAGATCAGCCAGCGCTCCCGGCATGAGCGAATAGTCGATGGCGTACTTTCCCGATGATTCCCGCTTGATGGCGCCGCGCTCAGAGAGGTAGTTGAACTCCATCATCTCGGCCTGGCCGTGGGCTTCGCCGGTGCCAAAGCGCAGCGTCCGAAAAATTCCCGCGACATACGAGGCGTAATATTCTTCGAGCTTTTCTTTGGGCAGGGCGTCATGATCCACCAGCCACTTCATGCCGTACATGCCAACCACGTCGGCTTTGGCTTCCTCCAAACCGCCGTAAATAGGGCCGATGGCCTCGCGCACGTCCACTTTGCCTGAGGTGGTTCGGGCAAACGCCGGCCCTAATCCGTGCGAAATTTCGTGCATGATGGTAACCAGCAGGTAGCCCTCGCCCGAAGCCTTAGAAGCCTGCTCCGGGACCATGACGTAATGCGCCAGCGGCAGAATGATGTACTCGACGCGGGCATCCATAAAATTCTTGAAGAAGATTTTCTTGCTGCCTTTTTGCTCGTGGATGCGCGGGTCGTTTGGCAGATTGTCGGCAACGGCCTGATAACCGTGGCGCAGATCCCCGCCACGGTAAGGCGCGTCCATCACTTCCATGGGGCTTTGCAGGCCACGTTTCGAGGGCCGATCTTCGGGCGCTAGCGGAAGCGCGTCCTGGATATCAGGTACGTATTTCTGGAACATCTCGCAGCTTGCGGCTCTCTTCTTCATTGCGAATAAGCACCGCCGCGCCATAGCTCGCCTTCACGCCCAGCAGATCGTCAAGATAAGTTTCGTAGGGCGCGAAAATAATGTCGAACTTCGGGTTTTGCAGATCAAGCCAGGCCAAATCGCTTTGAAAGTAATCGTCGCTCAACAAGGCATCGGCGCGCATGCGAAGGAACTTGGCAAACGCGGGATCGGCACTGAGTTTGGCGGCTTCGCGCAAATCCTTGGCCGCCGGCTCCAGAAACGAGCGATAGGCGATGCGATAAGGGATTCCGATCAAATCATCGCCGTGCCTGCGCACCAGAGTTGTGGAACTGTAAAGACTGGCTTTGCTGGCAGGATGCGCGGTTACGTACTGCTCGATCTGCGTTCTGGTCAGGCCGTCCGGATAAAAACCACGTCCTGGCGGCATCGGCGCCGTGCCCACGAAGGGCTTGTTCTCGTCAATCAGGTCGAAGCGCGAGGCGTTGATCCACAGGTACCGGCGCAGTTCCTTATCTTTTGGGTTGGTGCTCCCGGACAGAGACTGATAGAGCGTTAAAGCCTCGGGGTCGCTCTGCCGCCAGTAGATTTCTTCCAGGTAGCGAGAAGCGTCCACCAGCTTTTCCACCAACTCCCGCTCGCGAGGGGTGAGTCCCGCCGAATGAAACGGCATACGCACCTGGCGAAACTTCGCCAGCCGAGCCGCGAGGTCGGGCGCGACCTGCAAATTCGCAGAATCGGGTCCCGTGGCTGCCGAGCCGGTCATCTTTTGGGGGGGCTTTTGCTGCGCTGTGGAGGGAGGAACCATGGCAAGCACCAGCGACAATGAGATCAACCATCCTAAGTGCTTCATAAACTTAGGATTTTATCAGAGCGCGCTGTGCGCCTTTCATTTCAGAGGCCGCGAACGGTAGGAAGGAATCCGTTCAATCCGCGTGCACCCGCGGAAACGAAGTTGCCTTTATCATAGGAACGATGCCCCCTTCGTATCTTGGCCTGACTCTGCTGATCGACGCCGATGACACGCTCTGGGAAAACAACATCTATTTCGAGCGTGCCATTGCCAATTTCATTTCGTTTCTCAATCATCACGAATATTCCGCCCAGCAGGTTCGTGAGGTGCTGAACGAAGTGGAGCGCGAGTGCATCGTAAGCCACGGATACGGCCTGCACAGCTTCGCCCACGCTCTGGCCCAGACCTTTGAACGCCTCGCGGTCGAGCCTCTTACCCCTGCGCTACACGAAACCATTGCGGGGTTGACGCAAGCCATAGCCGAGCAGCCCATTGAGATTCGTCCTGGAGTTCGGGAAACGCTGCCCTACCTCGCCGAACGGCACCGCCTGATCCTGATGACCAAAGGCGCGATTGCCGAGCAATCCCGCAAATTCGAGCGCTCCGGTTTGAAACGTCACTTTTCGGCCGTGGAGATCGTACCCGAGAAAGACCCAGAAGCATATCGGACTGTCGCGTCGCGCCGCGGGCTGGACAGCGCTTCCACCTGGATGATCGGCAACAGCCCCAAGTCTGACATCAACCCCGCACTGGCAGCGGGCCTGAATGCCGTGCTGGTGCCGCACGGCGATACCTGGGTGCTGGAACATGAGGAAGTCGCGGCCGCCCAGCCACCCAGCCGCATGCTGGTTGTGGACAGCTTCGACGAGCTGCGAAGGCATTTCTAGCTGGTAGCTTTCACCGATCAGCTTCCAGCATCAAACTAACTAACAACCTTTCTCCCCACTCCGGAATCAGCGTGATACTCTCATTTTGCTCTGGTTTCCGCTCCGGTACTGAGTGGCGGAACAGAAAAACAACTTCCGGCGGCTTCTGCGGACGGTCGAGGCGCTTTCCGACCTTGGTCCGGAGATGACCGCTGAGCGCGAGTTTCCGCAAACCGCGCGCGCCATGGTCGCTGCCTTGCAGCAAGCAGGCGGCGTGCGCGAGGTCGTGCTTTTCACCTACAGCGACAAACCTCCTCTGCTCAGCTCGGTTGCTGCCGACGGATTTGCCCTCATGCCGGAGCCGGCCGTGATTCCTCTTCTTCCCCGCCAGGTCCACGCGCTGACTGCCGCCCAGGGGCCGGTCATCCTAACCTCCGCCACCTACGGCAATTTTCTCAGTTCCAATGGGAACGTCGCACCGGAACTGTTCAAGTGCGTGGCGCCGTTGAAGGTTGGCGGCAAGCTGGTGGGAGTTGTCGGTCTCGGCCGCCGCGAAGGTGAGGCGCTCTACGACGATGAAGAATTGGCCGCCCTGGGACTGCTCTGCCACTACGTTGCCCTGGCCGTCCAGAACCACGCCCTCGCCCAAACGCTGGCGCAGCGCGTTTCCGAGAAAGTGAAACTTCTGGCTTCGCTGCACGGCTTCTATGACAATGCTCTCGAAGCGTTTGCCTCCGCCATCGACGTGAAGCACGTCAATATTCATGGGCACTCGCTACGCGTGGGCCGGTACTCCGCCGGTATTGCAGAGGCCATGGGATCGGACGCTGGCGAGGTGGCAGCGCTCAAGTCGGCCGGCTATCTGCACGATATTGGCAAGGTCGTGGTGGATAAGCGGCTCTTCGGGAAGCCCTCGGCGCTGGACCCAGAAGAATTCCGCGAAATGGCCGATCACACCATCGTCGGCCACCAGATCGTGAGCGGAGTGCAGTTTCCCTGGCCTCGTATTCCGGAGACCGTGCGTTCGCACCACGAACGCGGAGACGGGTCCGGCTATCCTGACGGTCTGGTCATGGAAGACGTTTCCATGCCGGTGCGCATTGTCGGGTTGGCCGACACTTTCGACGCAATGACCAGCGTGCGGCCCTATCGCGAATCGATGTCGGTGGGCGCGGCGCTGAGTGAGATCGTGCATCTGACCCCGCAGAAATTCGACCCCAATGCCGTGCAGGCCCTGCTGCTGCAGGTGCGCCGCGATGCCTCGGGCAGCAACCGCACGCGTTTCTTCGAAGAGCCCGGAATGGTGAACATCTCGCCCGGCGACGTCGATCTGCTGGCCGGCAACCTGCAGCACAAACTCAGCCATGGCCGTCTTTACCTGACCTAACGGATGGTGTCCTCGCCCCAATCGGTTTTTTGGGGCAACTTTTTTCCCTGGGCGGGTTCATACTTAACGAACGCCGAATTCCCGTGGAGTAGGGATGCGTCTTCAACGCCGGACCATCGCAATTGCGGCCAGCCTGGCCGTCGCCATTCTTTGTGTCTCTGTCCAGTTGGCGCTGGGCAAAAAGAAAGAAAAACAGAAAACCGAAACCGCTCAGATAGATGAACACGAGCGCGCCGTCCACGCTCTAAGCCGGCTGACCTTCGGACCCAGGCCGGGCGATGTCGATCGCGTCGCCGCCATGGGAGTGGATAACTGGATCGACCAGCAACTGCATCCCGAAAAAATCGACGACAGCGCCGTCGAGGCTCGCCTCGAGCCGCTCCGCACGCTGCGGATGGACACGCGCCAAATCGTCGAAAATTTTCCTCCTCCGCAAGTGATCAAGGCGGTTGCAGGCGATCGGATGGCCCTGCCGAGGAATCCTGAGCTGCGCGCGGTTTACCAGGCGCAGCTTGAGCGGTACCAGATGCGCCAGGAAAAGAAGCAGGAAGAACAGAAGCAAGACCCCGCCGATGCCGCCGGCAGTAAGAACGGCAGCGCCGCCGAGGATATGGCGGCGAAGCAACGTGAAGACCGGCTGTACGCCGATGTGAAGGCAGATCAGCTGATCGCGATGCCGGCGGATGAGCGCTTCAAGGCCATTCTTGGCATGTCTCCTGAAGACCAGCTCGGCCTGGCTCCCGCATTTCGGGATAACAAACGTGACGATCTTCTGAACGGCCTGAGCCCGCGACAGCAGGAAACCTTGCAGGCGCTCAACAATCCGCAGCAAGTGGTGACCCAGGAACTGCTCGAGGGCAGGCTATTGCGGGATATCTACAGCGAACGCCAGTTGCTGGAAGTGATGACCGATTTCTGGTTCAACCACTTCAACGTCTTTATCGGCAAGGGCGCCGACCGGTACTTGCTGACCAGTTATGAACGGGATGTCATCCGCCCGCATGCTCTGGGAAAGTTCGAGGATCTGCTGGTCGCTACCGCCCAGAGCCCGGCCATGCTTTTCTATCTCGATAATTGGTTGAGTGTTGGTCCCGAGTCAGACTTCGCGCTGGGCATCCCAAAACGCCAGCCGAACTTCAACCGGCGACGTCGCTATTCCAGGCGCCCGCCCCAGCCCAGGCCACGAGCCAACCGCAATAGCGGCTTGAATGAAAACTATGGCCGCGAGCTGATGGAACTGCACACACTCAGCGTGAACGGCGGCTACACGCAGGACGACGTCACCGAAGTCGCCCGCGTTTTCACCGGCTGGACCCTGCGCGAGCCGCGCGAAGGCGGCGGCTTTTTTTTTGACGACCGCAAGCATGAGCCGGGCGACAAAATCGTGCTTGGGCATCGCATCAAGCCCAAGGGCGAGAAAGAAGGCCTGGAAGTACTGCACATGCTGGCTCACAATCCGTCCACAGCGAAATTCATTTGCACCAAGCTGGCCATTCGCTTCGTCTCGGACGATCCGCCGCCCGCGCTGGTGGACCGCATGACGAAAACATTCCTGAAAAAAGACAGCGACATCGCGGAAGTGCTGAAGACCATGTTCTACTCGCCGGAGTTCTGGTCGCCCGATGTCTACCGGGCGAAGGTGAAGACCCCGCTCGAATTCGTCGTTTCCGCGGTGCGCGCCAGCGGCGCGGACGTGACCAATCCCCTGCCGCTCATCCGCCAGCTGCAGGTCATGGGAATGCCGCTCTACGGGGCCCAGCCTCCTACCGGATACTCGATGAAGGCCGACGCCTGGGTAAATTCATCCGCCCTCTTGGATCGAATGAATTTCGCTTTAGCCCTGACGGCGGACCGTTTCAAGGGCATCCGGGTCGACGACGATCAGATGCTTGGCAATGGGCCGCCGGCCGCCGACGCGCAACAAACTCTGACGGAACTGGAAAACACACTGGTGGTTGGGGGAGTCTCGAAGCAGACCAACGATACGATCGCCGCGCGGCTGCAGGATCCAAAGATCAGCCAGCGGCGGCTGGATGACCCAGCCCGCCCGCCGAACGTCGCAGTCATCGCGGGATTGCTGCTGGGATCGCCTGAGTTTCAGAGAAGATAGGTTTGGTCGTTGGTCGTTGGTCGTTGGCCGCTTGCGGGTTTGCCGTTGCACAAGCTAATGGCTGATGGCCAAAGCTTGGGGCGAAGAGCTAGCTAGGAGCCTTTCTTATGTCCATCACACGCCGTGTTTTCCTTCGCAACAGCGCTCTTGCCGTGGTCGGCACCGCCGCGGTCCCGGCCTTTTTGACGCGCGCCGCGTTTGGAGCCGAACAATCCGCGGGCAAGACCAAGCGCCTGGTGGTGATTTTTCAGCGCGGGGCCGCTGACGGCTTGAACATTGTTGTCCCCCATGCCGAACCGTCGTATTACGCCATGCGTCCAAGCATCAACATTCCGCGGAACCAGGTGCTTGATCTTGACGGATTCTTCGGCCTGCATCCTTCCATGGCCGCATTTCAACGGCTCTGGTCGCAGGATCATCTGGCGATTGTGCATGCCGCCGGCTCGCCTGATCCCAGCCGCTCGCACTTCGACGCCCAGGACTTCATGGAATCGGGCACGCCTGGAGTGAAGGCGACAGAAGACGGATGGCTGAATCGCTCCCTGCGCGCGTTGCCGCAAACGAATCCGTCGTCGTTCCGCGCCGTAGCCATGGGACCGTCTTTGCCCCGCATCCTTTCCGGAGGTGAGCCGGCCATCGCCATGAACAACATCGCCGACTTCGGCGTAGGAGGGCACAACCCCAATGCCGCGCCGATTGCCAACACCTTCGAGGCCATGTACGACCAGTCGGTAGATTCGGTGCTGCACGGCTCCGGGGAAGAAACTTTTGATGCCGTAAAAATGCTGCGCTCCGCCGATCCTTCGAAATACAAGCCAGCGGCCGGCGCAGACTATCCCCAGGGTCGATTCGGAAACAGCCTGCTTCAACTGGCGCAGCTCATCAAGGCCAACGTCGGCGTGCAGGTGGCGTTTGCCGACATTGGAGGCTGGGACCACCACGTCAACGAGGGCAGCACGCAGGGACAAATCGCGAACGTGTTGCGCGATTTCTCGCAAGCACTGGCGGCTTTCTGGACCGACCTCGGCGACCTGGGCGAAGACACGGTGGTCGTCACCATGTCCGAATTCGGGCGCACCGCCCACGAGAACGGCAACCGCGGCACCGACCACGGCCATGCCAATGTGATGTTTGTGCTGGGCGGGCCGGTGAAGGGTGGCCGCGTTTACGGCCGCTGGCCGGGGCTGGATCAGTCGCAACTTTACGAAGGCCGCGATCTGGCGCTGACCACGGACTTCCGCCAGGTGCTCGGCGAGGCGGTATCGCAACATCTGGGCAACACGGCTCTGGATCAGGTGTTTCCGGGATTCAACTATCAAGCAACCGGTTCTCTGCGGGTGCTCGGATAGCGGCCTTGTTCAGAACGGCCGTCTAGACGTCGATGAGGACGTCGCCGCCTTCTAGTTTGAGCGGGTACACCGCGACTTTGATGTTCGGGTTGTGAGCCGCCTCCCCGGTCTTCGCGTTCCATTGCCACCCGTGCCAGGGGCAAACAACTTTATCGCCCTCGATAACCCCCTGCCCCAGCGGTCCACCACGATGGAGACACAAGTTGTCCATGGCGCTGATGGTCCCGTTCACATTGGCAACGCAGATGACTTTGGCGCCGCAGGGAATCTCCTTGGCCTTGCCTTCGGCCGGGAGCTCGGATTGGGTGGTGACTTTGGTGAACATTTATGTTCGGTTGCCAGTTCTCAGATGCTAGTTCTTAGCGCCTGGCTAGCGGCTGTCTGTCGATATTCGGGATCGCCGGAAGTATCGGAATCGCAGGTGCGAATTGCCAGCACATGGAACTGAGAACCGAGAACTGGCAACTGAGAACTGCCTTACTTTGGCTGCAGCGTCTGCGCGATCATCACCTGGCGCTTGAAATTCTCCACCATGTTCGGGTCGAGCCGTACTTCGGTGGGCTTTTTCGCCAGCGACATCTGATCGATTTTGTCCTGCAGCTTGAGCAGCGCGTAGAACAGATTCTCCGGGCGGGGCGGGCAGCCGATGACGTACACGTCGGTGGGCACAATCTTATCCACGCCTTGCAGCACTGCATAGGTATTGAACGGCCCGCCTACAGACGAACATGCGCCCATTGAAATCACCCACTTGGGATCCGGCATCTGCTCGTAGATACGCTTCACCACGGGCGCCATTTTCAGGGTGACGGTGCCGGCCACGATCATCAGGTCGCTTTGCCGCGGGCTGGGACGGAAGACCTCCGAGCCAAATCGCGCAATGTCGAAGCGCGATGTCGAGGAGGCGATCATTTCGATGGCGCAGCAAGCCAGACCAAACGTCATCGGCCACACCGCAGACTTGCGCGCCCAGTTGAAGACGTAGTCCACCGTCGTGATCATGAAGTTCTTTTCGAACTTATTCTGCAGCCATCCCATGGAGTGACCTCGCAGCTCGGTAACGGTGTCGGCGCCTTTGCCAAACTTAAGTTTGACGGCCACACCAGTCTAGGGATGCGGGAAATGAGTGTCAATGCGCTGCCGGGGGTGGGTAGTGGCACAATTTGGATATTTCTCTATTTGTCATTCCGAAGCGCAGCAGTATCGCGCGAGGAATCTGCTGTTTCGGCGGTGGCAACAAGCAGATTCCTCGCCGATAAGGCCGGCTCGAAATGACAATGGTTAGGATAAGTTCGCCAAACTGAGCCACTACCCAGGGGTTTAATCCACTTGAGGGGAAAACGCTACCCCCCTCCCCCGGCGCGGGTCAGCGCTGCGCCAGAAAGCTGGCCATCAGGGGCAGGATCAGAACGAACCTTGCGTGACTCACTGCGGCGCCTTGCCTCGGTCTATCGGGTGTAATACTGAAGGCTGAGGTTTGCTTGCACTGCCTTGGCCGTCAGAATTGAGAACTTGTTGCTGAAGACCGCGTAGTAGGTTCCGGCATCGGAAGGTAGGTTTAGGTTCAATGTGTCCTGCGTGACCTTGCCGCTGTTGTAGTAAGGGCTGGCCGAGTGGCCATTCTGGAAGTTCACATACTCGTCTTCATTCATCACGTAGACTTCAACGTCATTCCCGCTACCGCCAGCAGCTTGGAAGTGTCCCTTTAGGTTCACATTGAATGCGCCAGTGGGAACCGTCAGCTTGTACATCTGAGTGCCGCCTGCCGCAATGGTAAACGCCACGTTCCCGGTCGATTGCGCGTGTAGCTGTGGCTGTGGTTGCGGCGCTGCCGGGTATTGTGTTGACTCTGGCGCACTGGCCGAGTGGCGAACGCCGATGCTGTAGATTGCCCAGCAGACAACGACCAAGAGAACCGCGCCGAGGATGATCGGTATTGTACGCCCGGACTTTGCTTTAGGTGCTTCAGTCACGGGAGTGGCTTGCACACGGGCCGGTGCCACGGCTGCCGCCGCGCCGCTGCCGACCGACGCCACGGTCTGCGACGCCCCACACTTCTGGCAAAATTGAGAGTTATCAGGAAGCTGATTGCCACACTTAAGACAGAACATACACACCCCTAGCGAACGGGTTTGGAAAACGCGAGTCTGACGCGCTGAAAGTCACGATACAAGGTTACGTAGGTAATTCGAAACCTAATTCACGGTGATAGAGTTTTGACGCTTTATGGGTCGTGCTTTTCGTGCTCTTCGTCGTGGGCTGGTCAATGCGCGCCAGGGCGTCCCTGTTTCACGGCCAGAGCCGATGGAAACCCAACCCATTGGCTTTGTTCAGCGCGGTTGAACGCTCGAGCCCTCGGTTCTTCCGTCGGCCCGCTTGCTGAAGGCGCTGATCACCGGACGCTAGTAGCATTCTTGATACTGTACTAATTCGTCCCTGTTGGTTACTTGACGGCCAATGCCCCTGCCCTCATGATTAGCCCCATCGTAAGTGGATTTTCTGGAGGCGTTATGGTGAACATTCTTCGCAGATTGTGGACAGAGGACCAGGGCCAGGACATCGCAGAGTACGCGGTGATGTTGGCTGTGATCCTGGTAATCGTGGTGGGGACGGTTCGGCTGGTCGGCACCAACGCCAACAACGTCTTCTCCGCGGTGTCCAGTTCCATCCCGCAGTAACAGCTCAATTCCGACGTCGCGGAAGGTGCGGGCGGCTTTGCGCGGTGCGCGCCCGCTACTCCGCCGCCTCGATCTTGATCACGTGGATCGTCTTCTTATCGGGCAACAGAGTGCCTGTGACCACAACCTTCACGCCGGCGAACTTGCGGGGCAAGTCCTGGTTGTCGAGGCGGTAGACCTCGTTTCCTTCCGACAGCACAAACTCGCCACCGTGATATTTGACACAGTAGAGAGTGCAGTCGGTGGCGTTGCCGCCCATGGACTTCGACTTGAGCATCTCCTGGTGAGAGTGGGTCAGCGAATGCACGTTGAGCGCGCATTGGCTGTCGGCGATTTCCCCTCGAAAGACGCGGTCGGCTCCGCTAGCCATGCGCGTCGAGCCCCACACACCCAGTAGAACCGCCGCGGATAGAATTACGATTCGTTTCATGATGTACTTCACTCCTCAAATAGGATTGATTTCAGTTGGCGAATCCCTACGGCGTGACCACGAATTTCATGGTCATGCCTTCGTGGTCGTCGCTGCAGATCACCGTACACACCACCACGTACTGACCCGGCTGCGCCGGAGCAATCAGGTGGAACTCCTGCGCACCAGGCTTCAGCAGCAGATCCCACCCAGGGACCTTGGAGCGGTCTTTGGCGCGCAACAGCGAAAATCCGTGAATCGATCCATCCCGGTTCCAGGACTTTGCTCGCACCGCCGTAATTCGCAGCAGAACCGGCACGCCGGCCTTCACGGTGATTTCCGGCGTGCGTTCGCCGGCAATCTTGTAGCGGCTGTCTTTATCCGCCAATACTTCGATCACGTGCTCCTGAGCAAAAGCCGGGGCTGCGACCGCCATACAAACGGCCAGCGCGATTCCCCACCTGTACCGATTCCCGAAGGTTTTCACGACTGGGTTGTCCTCTTGGCTCACTGGGTCATGTAGTAGAGGACCAGGCGCATATCCTCGTCGGTGATGGTGGCGCGTACACGCATGTGGCGGACAATCGTGGCCATCATTCGCGGGGGAAACTTGTGCGGGGCGGCGTGGCAGCGGCCGCAGTTGGCGCGGAAGCGGCGCTCGCCCTCTACCCGCATGGCATCGGCCTGTTCGCTACTTAGGGCGGCCGGGGCCGCTGGAGCCTCGCTCCTGGGCGACGCTGAACCCGCCCAAAGCAACGAACCAAGCACGAGCATGCCGGTCAAAATCAGAATTCTTGTTCTCATTGTGAGTTCACAGCCCCCAAGGGGAACGCGAAGCGATACGCGATGCCGAACGTCCACACGTTCCAATCACGCTTGCCGAGCCATCGGCCATAGCTGGCAGATGCTTTCAGGCCATCTTTCAAGTAATAGTTCAAGCCAAAATCAGGCTGCCAGGTGTTGCCGAACGGGAGCGTGTACTGACTTCCCTGCTCGGGCGCGTCCTCGCCGCGAAAGAATTGCTGCATGCGGACAACGAACTCAGTCCTCCGCATGGCTCGGTTCCACACCGGAATTTGGCTAAGCCGGTAGGCGCCTTCGATCCAGTAGCCGCTGCCGTAGTTCGACCGTGCATACTCGGCGCGCAGGTTAAGAGGTATCGGCGGCGGCTGCCAGGCAAAATGGAAGCCGAAGGAATTGTCGCGGTCTTCCATGAGCAGCTTCTTCCAGGAGCCACCCACTTCGATTCTGGGCCGGCTGAAGAAAACACCGGCGCGGCCGCCCACCGCGCGGTCAGAATCCAAAGTGTCGTTCGTGGTCAGGGTTGAAAAGTACGTTGCGTAGTTCAAGTTGGCCCACGCAGTGAGCGGAAAACCTCCGCGCAGCATGACTCCGTTGCCGGAGCCGGATTCGAGCGGAAAGATCAGCGGCACTTCGTGGAGATCGCGAATCCAGATGGGATACAGCCGTTCGTTGTAGATTCCAAACGGAGTGAGAAAACGCCCCACCGTGACGGTGACATACGGGTTTGCGATGTAGTCCGCCTGCAGGTAGTCGAGTTCCTTGCTAACGCTCCCGCCGTATGGTCCGGTGCCGTCTTTGCGCTCGAACTCGCCTTGGAACTCTCCCCGCGACTCGATGAGCCAGTGATCTCCCAGCGGAAGCAAGAGCACAGGATTGACTTCCGGAACCAGCTGTACATGGCTGGCATCGATGTTCGTGAAATAGCCGGCATTCCCGGTCAGGATGGGAACGGGGCGCTCGTTATCAGCGGTTTGGGCGGAAATCCCTGGAACCAGGAGCGAGGAGACCAGCAGAAATGCCAGGCAAACCCAGCTGGAGGCAGCTTGAGACCTCAACTTCTTCAACCAATACATCAAAAACTTTACTCATTTTCTCCGCTGCTGGTTTTGAGGCGCATTGTCCCCTATCCCTTGCGTCCACATAAGATAACCAAGGTAACGGAGAGCGGAACCATTGCGGCGAAGGGGGTTTGGAATTGCCTTGACTCACGGATCGGCGGTTGGCCCGTCTAAGCGTTGTCAGGAGGAGCTATGAAACGCCAACGCCGGTTTGCCACGTGGTTGGGTGCGATTCTTGGAGCCCTTACAGCGCTGATGTTAGTGGCGGCGCAGAGCTACGGAGCCGATTCGCCCGGAAAGTTCACCCAGGAGTTCCACCAGACCTACGCGCTCGCTCCCGGCGGAAAGGTTTGACTGGATAACATCAATGGCGCGGTGCACATCACGGCTTGGGACGGGAATGAGGTCAAGGTGGACGCCCTCAAGTACGCGAACAGCCAGGAGCGGCTGGCAGATGCGACAATCCATGTCGATGCCGAGAAAGACTCCATTCACATTTACACCCAGTACCGTCAGCACGATCTCACCTTTGATTCCGGCGGAGCGAACAATCCCGCCAGCGTGGAATATACGATCATGGTGCCGCGCGGCGCCCGCCTGGATGAAATCGAGCTGATCAACGGACCCCTTGATCTGGAGGGGATGAGCGGGGAGGTCCGCGCCTCGTGCATCAATGGCAAACTTGCCGCGCACCTGACGGGAGGACGAACTTCCCTATCTACGATCAATGGCCCCTTAGAAGTAAGCATCGATCATCCGGCTGACTCTCCAATTGAATTGTCTTCGATCAATGGCAGAGTGGAACTCACCATGCCGTCCGACGCAAAGGCGGAACTTAAGGCCTCAACCATTCATGGCCGCATCAGCAACGATTTTGGCCTGCGGGTCAACGATCACCAGTGGGTTGGCCATGACTTGCACGGAGAGCTGGGCGGGGGCGGAGCCAAGATTAAGCTCAGCAACATCAATGGCACGATTGAGGTCCGCCATGCCGGCGACGGGCGAACCCTCAGTTCGCCCAAAGACCTGAGTCCAAGGCAAGACGATAGCGAGATCTAGTCTCGACCGAAGATGTCAGGACCGCGCGGTCTGCGGGATGGCTCCTCGGCTCTCAAAAACCGCTTGCAACGCGGATTCGAGTGCGTCAAGGCCTTCGTCCATCTGCTCCAGAGTTGCGACCAGTGGAACGAGGACGCGAATTACGTTGGAATAAGACCCGGCGGTGAGAACGAGCAAGCCGTGCTCGTAACACGAGTGAACAACTTCTTTGGCCTCATCGGCCGCGGGTTCGCGGTGCTCGGCTGATTTCACCAGCTCGATCGCCCGCATCGCGCCCAAGCCGCGAACGTCTCCCACCAGCGGCCAGCGGCTTTGCCATTGGTGGGCGCGCCGCTCAAAGCGGCCTCCCAGTTCGTTGGCACGGGCTAACAAATCCTCGCGTTCAAAGATATCCAGCACAGCCAAGGCCGCGGCGCAAGAAAGCGGATTGCCGGTGAACGTTCCCCCAAGCCCGCCGGGGCCGGGCGCGTCCATGATCTCGGCGCGGCCAGTCACGGCAGCCAGCGGCAAGCCACCGCCCAGCGACTTCGCCGTCACAATAAGATCGGGCTCAATTCCGTATTGCTCGCAGGCAAAGAGCGTTCCGGTGCGGCCAAAGCCGCTCTGCACTTCGTCGGCGATGAACAGCACGCCATGCCTGTGGCATATCTCCACCAGCACCCGGAAAAATTCCGGCGGCGGCGCGACGAATCCGCCTTCCCCCAGCACGGGCTCGGCAATCACCGCGGCCACGTCCTCGGATGCGACCACTCGTTTGAACGTGTCTTCCAGATGCCGGGCGCAGAAAACATCACAGGAGGGATATTGCAGCCCATACGAGCACCGGTAGCAATAGGCGTAAGGAATGCGAAAAACATTGCCAGGCAGCGGGCCGAAACCCGCTTTGTACGGATGAGTCTTGCTGGTAAGCGCCAGCGCCATCAGAGTGCGGCCGTGGAAGCCGTCTTCAAAAGCAATCACGCCCGAGCGGCCGGTGCAAGCCCGCGCGATCTTCACGGCGTTCTCCACCGCCTCCGCCCCGCTGTTCAAAAATAGAGTCTTCTTGGGGAACTTGCCGGGGGTGACTTCATTCATCCTCTCGGCCAAACGCACGTACTTCTCGTAGGGCGTGACCTGCACGCAGGTATGAAGAAAGCGATCGAGCTGCTCGCGCACTGCGGAAAGAATTGGCTCCCTGCGATGGCCGACGTTGAGACATCCGATTCCGCCGGCAAAATCCAAATAGCGGTTTCCGTCTACATCCTCGATCCACGCGTCTTCCGCTTTCGCGACGTAAACTGGCGTCGCGTGAGAAAGGCCGCGCGGCACAGCCGCGGCACGGCGCTCGCCCAGCGCTTTGGACTTGGGCCCTGGAATCTCCGTTCGCAGATGTATCGTCGCCATTTCTCTGATCAGTACCAGCCGATGGGCTGCTCGTTCAAATTGATGTACACCTGCTTGGTCTCGAGATATTCTTCGATACCCCACGGCCCTAGTTCGCGCCCGAAGCCGGACTGTTTGTAGCCTCCCCATGGGGCTTCGACATAAGTCGGCTGCATGTGATTCACCCACACAATGCCGGCACGCAACGCTTTCACCGCCCGAAAGGCTTTGAAGATATCGCGCGTCCAGACTGCAGCGGCTAGGCCATAGGGCGAATCGTTGGCGATCTTCACCGCATCTTTTTCGTCTTCGAACGGAATCACGGACGCGACCGGGCCGAAGATCTCCTCGCGGGCGATGCGCGCCGAGTTATCCACATCGTAGAAGATGGTCGGCTCGACGTAATATCCCTTGGCAAATTTCTCCGCGCGGCCCCCGCCGGCGCCCAGCTTGGCTTCTTGCTTGCCGAGATCCTGATATGATCGCACCCTCTGGTATTGCTCCTTGCTGACCAGCGGCCCCATCTTGGTTTCTCGATCCAGCGGTGGTCCCAGCTTGACCTTTTTTGCCTTCTCGATCATCGCATCTACAAATTTCTTATAGATCGGCTTCTGCACCAGAATTCTGCTGCCCGCCGAACATACCTCGCCTTGATTGATAAATACGCCGAAAAGCGCGCCGTCGATGGCGGCTTCGAAATCGGCATCGGCAAAGAAAATGTTCGGCGATTTCCCTCCCAGCTCCAGCGTAACGCGCTTCACTGTGTCGGCGGCCTGCTTGACGATGACCTTCCCTACTTCGGCGCTGCCGGTGAAAGCGATCTTGTTCACATCTGGATGCCGCACCAGCGGCGCGCCACAGCTTTCCCCGAATCCAGTCACGATGTTCACCACTCCCGGCGGCAAGCCTACGTCGGCCAGCCAGTTTGCCACCTCGAGCGCAGTAATCGGAGTCTGCTCAGCCGGTTTGAGGACGCACGCGCAGCCAGCCGCCAGAGCCGGCGCCAGCTTCCACGCCGCCATCAGCAAGGGGTAGTTCCAGGGAATGATTTGCCCAGCCACACCAACCGGCTCCTTCAATGTCAGGCTTACGGCATTGTCGGGAACCGGATTCACAAATCCTAGAATCTTCGTCGCCAATCCGCCGTAGTATTCGAAGCAGGTCGCGACGTCTGCGATATCGAACTCGGCCTCGACAATCGGCTTGCCGGAATTGCGCGATTCCAACTCGGCCAGCATGGCAGCGTTCTGGCGAATTTTCTCCGCCAAACGAAACAGTACACGCCCGCGTTCTTGCGCCGTGCTTGTCCCCCAGCCTCCTTCAAACGCCGCGCGGGCAGCGGCAACTGCGCGATCTACGTCCTCCGCGTTCGCCTCCGGGACCCGCGCGATCACTTCCTCGCTGGCCGGGTCGTACACGGGAAACGTCCTGCCCGACTTGCTATCCACCCATTCGCCGTTGATGTAAAGCTGATAGGTGCGAACTTCCGCTTTTATGCCGCTTGGCATTTGCCTCTCCACTCGCGAAATCAACGAATCGGTAGCCCGGCTTTTTCGGCGCTCTCGCTGCCGGCGGGCGTCAACTGAACAATCTTCTTCCGGCCATACACAAAAAAGAAGTAGGCCGCCAGGCCGATAAACACAATCGTACCTCCTACCATCTCGGCCTCGTAAATCCACAGCGATTTGATCAGAGTCGGCGGAAAATATTGTAGAAAAAGTCCCAGAAGTGTGGTGAGCAACCCGCTCCAGCCGCACAAAAGCAGCACCGGCTTGCTATAGACTCCCGCCGGCTTGTCTTCCCTCCACATCAGCTTTATCAGCGCCGCGAAAACATATACGTAAGGGACCAATTGCAGCACCACCGCCAGCGAGAGCATGGTTTGAAACGCTTCCTGGACGCTGGAAAAGGCGAAAAATACGACTGCCATGATCATCGAGATGACCGCTTCCACCAACAATGCCGCGTAAGGCGTCGCGTACTTCGGATGCACCTTGCCCATCCAGGACGGCATGTAGGAATCAAGCCCCGCGACAAATGGAATTCGCGCCGAACCTCCAAGCCATGCCGATGCGATTCCCGCGATCGCAACGCTCAGTACCAGTGCGAAGATCGGAAGAATCCAGGGAATTCCAATGATCCCCGCCAGATGGCTGACCGCCTGCACGATTCCCTGCAACACATTGATGTCTTTTCTTCCCACCGAAAACAACAACGTGAGAGTGGCAGCGATGTAGAGTGCGCCGGAAATCACTCCGCCCCAGGCGACCGCTCCCGGCAGCGTGCGCCGCGGCTCTTCGATTTCGTCTCCCATCACCGATGCCAACTCCAGGCCGACTAGCGCGAAACAAATCACGCCAAACGAGTTCAGCACAAAGCGCGGATCATGCGGAATTCGAAAATCCACCGACTCCAATGTCGTACCGCTCTTGTGAGCGACCAGCACTCCCAGAATAATAAGAACAGCCGCAGCAATGCCGGTGCCGATTCCGCCGGCGTTGTTGAGCCACTTCCCCACTCCCAAGCCAACGATATTAAGTACCGACAGCAGCGTGAGAAGGGCCAGCGAGGCCAAAATGGCAAAGGTCTTGTTGTCGGCGAGCCCCTGGTGGCTTGGCCCCAGCACGAACACCGATACGCCGACGAAGTACAGCATCACCGTCGGCACGTAGAGCATGTTCGTTGTCCAATAGCACCAGCCGGAGAGAAAACCATGGAAGTCCCCGAAGAGCTCCTTCGCCCAAAGATAAACTCCGCCCTCGCCGGGATAACGATGTGCCAGCTCGATGACCGCAATTCCTTGCGGCCCGAAAAACAGAATCAGGGAAATGATCCAGAGCCAGATGGTGACGCCGCCATTGGCGGCGATCGAGGGAACAACGTTGAGATTAAAGACGGCGACCACGAACAGCAAAACCAAATCCCGGCGCCCAAGCACGCGCTTGAGGTGCGGCTGGGCTGTTTGCTCATCTGCCAATGATCCAACTCCGGTTTTCCCTGCGCTTCCCTGTGTTCTTCTGTGGTGTAGCGCTTTTCAACCACAGAGGACACAGAGAGCGCGCAGACGAATCTCAGTTCAGTGCGCCGCTACTGCCATTCGCTCTTGTTGCGCCGCGGCCAGCCCCGGCGCAACATCGTCGAACGCGGTCAGGTGTTTGTCGATATCGGCTTCCGTATGCTGCACCGAAATCGTCCACTGCTCATCCCACCAATACGGCTGGGCCATGACGCCTCGGTTCACCATGCCAAACCAATAGTGCCGCCACAGATCCGTATCGATGGTCAGCCAGTCACGGTAGTTCTTGACTTCCTTCGCATACAGCATCAGCACGCCATTCGCGCCTGCGCTCGCGACATAAGCCTGCAATCCGGTTTTGCCGACGATCTTGCGGTAACCTTCCGTCAATTTCGCGCTGAGTTTTTCCACGTGGGCATAGTTCTCGCGGGTGAGCACTTCTGCAAATGTCGCCAGCCCCGCCGCCATCGAGACCGGATTCGTGTTGTAGGTTCCGCCGTGAAAGACTTTATGCTGCGAGATCAAATCCATCGCCGCGGCACTGGCGCCGAACGCCGCCAGCGGCAGGCCACCGCCGATCGACTTGGCCAGGCAGATCATGTCCGGCTTCACGTTAAAGTACTCGGACGCTCCGCCCCATCCCAGTTTGGCTCCGGTTTTCACTTCGTCGAAGATCAGTAGCGCGCCGTTTTTCGTGCATAGCTCGCGCAGCCCCTCCAGAAATCCCGGTTCCGGCATGCACATGCCGACATTCATCATGATCGGCTCCAGAATGATCGCGGCAATTTCTCTGGGATTCTGTTTGAAGCGCAGCTCGACGGTCGCCAGATCGTTGAACGTTGCCACGGCTACGTTGGCTAAGCTGGCTTTCGGCACGCCCAGACCTCCGGTTACTGAATTCGGCGCATGCACATCGCCGAACTCCGGCGCGTGCGGCTTTACGCTCACCAGCGCCGAATCGTGCAGTCCGTGATAGCCGCCTTCAAACTTGATGATCTTGTCGCGTCCGGTCGCGGCTCGGGCTAGCCGGATGGCGTGCATCGTGGCCTCGGTTCCCGACGAGCCGAAGCGCAGCATCTCAATCGGAAACCGTTTGCAGATTTCTTCCGCCAGTTGCCACTCCATGTCATGCGGCATGCCGAACATGGTTCCGGCGCTCAGGCGCTTTTCCACCGCTTTCATCACGGCGGGATGGCAGTGCCCAGCCATCAGCGCGCCAAAACATAGATTATGGTCGATGTAGTCGTTGCCATCCAGATCGCGAAAATGCGAGCCTTGGCCCTCTTTTACGAAAATGGGATAGGGGTCGTAGGCGCGGTAATTGCTCGCCACGCCCAGCGGAATGCGCTTCAGGTTGCGTTTGTGCGATTCGGCAGACTTCGGCGTCCGGCGCACGAACGTCGCCAGTTCTTTTTCCAATGCGGGGTACATCGCGGGTCTCCAGGAAGCTCAGGCCGGAGTGTGCGGCCATTAGATTTGTGCCCGGACGACGCGAGCCGTCCGGGTTTCCAAGCTAGAAATACAGCTTCAATGCAAATTGTACTTCGCGCTGGTCCACGGAAGTACCGGTAATCATGCCGAACGCCGTCGGGCCGTCAGAGAAATGCCCATCCGGATTGGCAAAGTTGGTGTGATTGAAAATATTGAAGAACTCCGCCTGGAACTGCATATAAGTCGTTTCCGTGATAGGAATCCTCTTATGCACAGAAAAGTCCCAATCCTGCAGCCCCGGCCCGCAGCAGATGGTGCGCTGGGTTCCGTTGTTGAACTGTCCCAGCGGCGGATCCTGGAACAAATTCGGATCGAACCAGAAGTTGGCGTGAGTCTTCGGATTCTGGGTGTGGAACGGCGCGATCAGGCTCGGCGCTTCGGTGCCTGTAAAGAACAGGCTGTTGATCAGCTCGTTGTCGTTCTGCGTGTCCAGGCGGATGGGAAATCCCGTCTGGAACTGCGTGATGCCGGAGATCGCCCAGTCGTCCAGAATCTTGGCTGCGGCCCCGTGATGTTTCGGTATGGGCAGTTCCCAGTAATAGCTGATTACGAAGCGCTGCGCCGAGTTGAATAGCGACAATCCACGGCTGGCGCGGTAGTTGAAGGGGTTGAGCGACTCCTCGAAGGTTGACGCGCTGTCCAGCGATTTGCTCCAGGTATACGCCGCCTGGAATTGCAGGCCGTGCGAGAACCGCTTTTCCAGCATCGCCTCCAGCGCGTTGTAGCTGGAGCTGGAAATCGTATCCTCCGCGAAAATATCGGTGAACACGGGAATGCCATCCCCCGGGCAACCCACGCCGGTCGTCGGTATGCAGCCGGGCGCGGAATAGGGCCTTAGGCCCACCAGGTTGATTTGCGGATTCCCCGGCCCAACTTGCGCGGTCGGCCCATAGGGCAGATGCAGCGTGTAGCCGGCGGGAATGCTGTTCGCCGGCAGAATCCACTGGCTGTCTTCCACCGTCGGCCCGCAGCCGTAAGCAGCGCTCAGCGCGTCGTCTTCATTTGGATTGGCGCTTCCGTCCGGCAATTTTGGAGCGTAGTACTGCGAGATGTTGTACATATCCAGGCAAGTCTGCGGGTTTGAGGGATTGATGTCACGCCCGGCCAACAGACGATGCCCTTGCGATCCTACATAGCCTAGTTGGAACATCAGGTTGCGCGCGATTTCCTGTTGAATGGTGAAGTTGTATTGCGCGCTGTATTGCGATCGCAGATGCGGCTGGAACTCCCCGTAAAGAAGAATGGGGCGAAAGACCGACAGGTCCACGGGCGTTCCTGGCTTGGGAGTAATAAAACCGCCAAACGGGTTTGAGTTCTGGGTTCCATCCTGCCCGACAAACGGTGTATTGAAAAACACGTTGGACAGCGAGGAACTCCCTCCGAACGGCGGTTCGGCACCAAACTGCGCCAGCACCAATTCCTCAATGGGGTTATAGAAGATGCCCCAGCCTGCCCGGATGCTGGTTTTCCCGCTGCTGCCCGGGCTATATGCCAAACCAATTCGCGGGGCAAAAGCCTTGTAGTACGTTGAGGTCATCCCCGCAGGAACTCCCTTGTCGCCCGGAACCACCAGGCCGGTCGGGCAGGTGGTGGGGTCCGCCGCGCTGCAGGGATAAACCGTGCTGGTCTGCCCCGGCCGGAAAGTTTCGACGTGCCCGCTGATGTCGGTAGGCGGCGGAGAGAACTCCCAGCGCAAGCCGTAGTTCAACGTCAGATTCGGCCTGACCTTCCAGCTATCCTGCACGAACGGATACACCGCGGTGGAACGGACATCCTCGCGCTGCGCTGAGCCTTGCACGTATACGTCCGAGAGTCCCAACAGAAATTCCGCATAATTGCCGCCGTCGGCCGAGACTATGCCGTTCGGACCCGAGTTGTCGAAAGTGTACTCGCCGTTCACATCGAAGTAGTAGGTTTGGTCAAAGCGCGCGCGACGGGCATCCACTCCGAACTTGAAGGTGTGGTTCCCCTTGACCCAGGTGAGGTTGTCGGCCCATTGAAAGGTGTTGCCCACCTGCGGTAGCACGCCTTCCCAGTTGTTGCCGATGTTGGCGCCGCCGGAAATGCCGATGAAAGGCACACCCTCATTGGCCGACGGCAGCCCCGGAGTGATTCCAAGACTGGGATCCGTTCCGTAGCCTCCTGTGATGGCCGAGGAATCCGAAGTGCCAGTAAAGCAGAAAGCCGCAGCCGTCCCCCCGCAGGAACTCGTCACCGCGCCCGTGCTCTGCGGCTTGAGGAACCCTAACTGCCCTTCCCGCATGTAAACGAACCGCGCCTCGTTGACCACCGAGTTGCTGATCGTCCAAGTGTGGCTGAGGTTCCACTGCTGGAAACGGAAGTCGTCAGAATTGCCGAAGCCGGGAACGTTCGCGCCGGCTTCTTCGAACGTGTTGTAGGGGCTGAACCTTGCGATGTCGGTATAGTAATAGTAGACGCTGAGGTTCTGCTTGTCGTTGATCTTGTGATCGAAGCGGACCGTGAACTGGTTCTCGTTGTCGCTCCCCACCGGCACCGACTGGTTCTGATTCGTGCCCACGTTGGCCGTGGGAACAAATCGCAGCAGACTCACCGCCACCGGATCCTGGCAAGCGGTGGGAATTGCTCCAGTCGGGAAAATATCCGACCACAAAGTCCCTGAAGCGGGCATTGTGCCGCCGGCAGCTGTGATGGCGTTCGTACAACCTGACCGGCCGTTCAAGACGTCCGCCACCAGTTGGTCAGAAAGCTGGTTAGGATTTCCCGCCGGATTGTCTGCCGTGATGCTGCCCGGGATGATCTGCGGGAAGCCGCCTAGGTCCGAGAAATCTCCGCCCCGCTCCGGCGTCGAAAGCACGTTCAACAGGTCTCCCGGGTCTCCTTGCCGGATCCGCCGCCCCTCGTACGAAACAAAGAAGAACGTGCGGTCTTTCTTGATCGGCCCGCCCAGCGTGCCGCCAAATTGGTTCTGATTGAACTGCGGCTTTATGGTATTGAAGTATCCCTGCGCGTTCAAAACCGTGTTGCGAAAATAATCGTAGACATTTCCGTGCAGGGCGTTCGTCCCGGACTTGGTAATGACGTTCACCACTGATCCCGAATTTCGTCCGTATTCGGCGTCGAAGGAATTGGTGATAATTCGGAATTCTTCAACGCTGTCGGGAGTAGGTTGCACCGTCGGCGTATTCACGAATTGATCGTTGGCATCGCCGCCGTTGACGCTGAAGTTATTGGCCCGCGTCCGGCCGCCGTTCACCGAAACCGACCCTGCGTCGTCCGACCCAAAAAACAGGCTGCCGCTGCTGCCCAGCTGCGCTTGCACGCCGGGTTGCAGCTGCAAAAACTGGTAAGTGTTGCGCGCGTTCAGCGGTAGCTCGTTCACCGAGCGGTCGTTGATCACCGCTCCCAGCTGAGTGCTGGTGGTATCCACCTGCGGCGCTTCGGAGGTCACCTGCACAACATCCTGCACTTCGCCAATCTGCAGAACCGAGTTGAGCGTCACCACCTGATTCACGTCGACAATGACGTTGATCTGAACGTTCTTCTTGAAGCCCGGGTGTTCAAACTCCGCGCGGTACGTTCCGGGCACTACCTCGATAAAGGAGTAGTCGCCGCTGTCACTGGTTTGAGTCTGGCGGCTGGCAGCGGTCGCCTGATTGGTCAGGGTCACGCTCACTCCCCCAAGCACAGCGCCGGATGGGTCGGCCACGCGCCCAACGATTCTGCCGCTGGTGCTCTGTCCGAAACTTGGAATCACAAAAGCGGCTGACAAACCCAGCACGGTCAGCCAGAAGATTGGACCGCGACGCATGTGTGACGGATCCATGGGAGACCTCCCGGTACTGCGGAGTTTTGGAATTGGTTATAACTTGCGCCCGTGCAAAACCTTGCTATAATCGCGCAAGGTTAGTGAACCGTCCGGTTGCCTGTCAAGGACAAAATACTTCTTGTCCTAAGAAGAAATTTTTATGGGAAAGTAAGTGGGAGTTAATGAAGCGCTCAACGGCCAAGCCCTTTCTAAAAATCGGCGACGTCGCGCGGCTCGCCGGGGTCTCTCCGTCGGTCATTCGCTCCTGGGAAAGTCTTGGCCTCACCCGCCCTCGCCGCAGCCCTAGCCAGTACCGGCTTTACACTTCGGCAGACGTCAAACTGCTCAAGCGTGCCCGCTTTCTGCGCCGCGTTCGCGGCTTGAACGCGCCCGCCATCGTGCAGACTCTCAAGCGGCAGGGCCTGGTGCCGTCCAGCTCCAACGGCGGCGGCGCAGCGCTCGGCGTCCGGCTTCGCCAACTGCGCGTGGGCCGCGGATTGTCCCTGGCCCAGGTGGCCAAAGCCGCCGGCATTTCCGTGGGCTTCCTCAGCGCCCTGGAGCGCTCGCACATGAGCGCATCGGTCGGCACGCTCCGCAAACTGGCCCGTTTCTACAAGACCAACATCCTCGAATTCTTCGACCCGGCTGAATCTACCAGCCGCCTGGTGCGACCGCGAAAGCGCAAAGTCCTCGAAGCCGGGCCTGGAGTTCGCATGGAGTTGCTTGCCTGGGGGAACATGCTGATGGAACCGCACCTGTTCCGCATTGCGCCCGGCGCCGGCAGCGGCGAGTCTTATTCCCACGAGGGAGAGGAATTTCTGTACGTCCTGCGCGGCGATTTGCACATTTCCCTCGAACATCAGGAAGAATACGACCTGAAATCCGGCGACAGTTTTTATTTTGAAAGCTCCACCCCGCATTCCTGGAACAACCGGGGCAACGCGGAAACCTGGGTGCTGTGGGTCAATACTCCTCCGACTTTTTAGCAATCGAGTAGCACGTGGGACAGCCGTCCTCGGTTGTCCTCAACAGAGAGAATTGCAAGCGGCTTCGCTGCTGAGGTGAGTGATGAAATCCCGATGGCCCATCGCGCTCCTTGCGCTTGCGTTGCTGTTCTCCGGCTCCTGCGGCAAAAAGACTCCAACCCTCAATCTGCTCGTGTGGGAAGGCTACGCCGATCCCTCATTCATCCAATCTTTCGAGCAGCAGTACCACTGCAAGGTTTACGCCTCTTACATGGGATCGAGCGATGAGCTGGTTGCAAAACTTCGCGGCGGCAGCGCCGGAAATTATGACGTGATTTCGCCCTCCAGCGACGTCGCCGCTTCGCTCGCTACGGCCGGCCTGGCGGCGCCACTCGATCTCGCGAAACTCCCCAGCTACAGCCAGCTTTCGCCGCAGCTCACTTCCCTTTCCCTGGTGCGCGTGAATGGACAAGTGTTCGGCGTTCCCTTTATGTGGGGACCGAATCCGCTGCTCTATGACACCACCGTCTTCGCCAACCCCCCCGATAGCTGGAATGTTTCCTGGGACCCTGCCTATCGCGGCAAGATCTCCGTTTGGGACGATCTGTCCACTGTCTACATGGCCGCGCAGATTCTCGGCTACGACAAACCCGACCCTTCGCATCTTTATAACCTGACCGACCAAGAGCTGGACGCGGTAAAGAAGAAGTTGCTGGAGCTGAAGCCGAACATTCGCAAGATGTGGTCTACCGGCGGCGAGTTAACGAATCTATTTCAGAATCATGAAATTGTCGCCGCCATGGGCTGGCCGCTCATGACCAACCAGCTCCGCAAAATCAACTTCCCTATCGGCGAGACCATTCCCAAGGAAAACACCACCGGCTGGATCGATCATTTGATGATCACTTCCGCCAGCGACAATAAAGACCTGGCTTACAAATTTCTGGAATACATGATCGAGGCGCAGACTCAGAAAGAAGTCACGGATGTGACCGGCTACACGCCGGCCAATCCGCACGCCGCGCAATTCATGACGGCGGACCAAGTCAAGAATCTGCATCTCGACGACGTGGACAATTACCAGAAGCACATCTACTTTTGGCAGAACGTCCCGCGCCGCGCCAAGTACAACGAGATTTGGAACGAAGTCAAAGCTGCGCAGTAGCACCAAGAATCACGTGGGACAGCCGCCCTCGGCTGTCCGGCTGTTTAACGCAGGAGCGACACAATCTTGGCTGAAAGCTCCAATCCGCTCCTCTCCATGCGCCACCTCGCCAAGTCCTTCGGCAAAACCTCCGTTTTGCGCGATGTCTCTCTCGACGTCGCCGAAGGCGAATTCCTCACCATTCTCGGCGAAAGTGGTTCGGGCAAAACCACGCTGCTGCGCATCATCGCGGGCTTTGAAAACGCCGATTCCGGCGACATCCTCATGACCGGCGAGCGGCTTGATCATCAGCCGCCTTACCGGCGCCGCGTCAACACTGTCTTTCAACACTACGCGCTCTTTCCCCATCTCACGGTCGCCCAGAACGTCGGTTACGGGCTGCGCGTGGCCAAGCTGCCGAAACCGGAAATCGCTGCGCGTGTCGAGCAGGCTCTGGCCATGGTCAAGATGACGGCCTACGCTTCGGCAAAACCTGCCAGAATCAGCGGCGGTGAGCAGCAGCGCATTGCGCTGGCGCGCGCCCTGGTCAATCGCCCTCGTCTGCTTCTGCTCGATGAGCCCCTCTCCGCGCTCGATGCCAACCTCCGCCGCCAGATGCAGGTCGAACTGAAATCTCTGCAGCGCGAAGTGGGCATCTCTTTCGTTTTCGTGACTCACGATCAAGAAGAAGCCATGGTCATGTCCGACCGCATCGCCTTACTTCGCCAGGGCGAACTCGAGCAGATCGCTTCGCCGCGCGAAATCTACGGCCGCCCCATGACCGCCTATGTCGCGCAGTTCATCGGCCACACCAATCTGCTGCGAGGCGACGTGAAAAATGGCGTGGTCCGCTGCGGCTCACTTTCCTGGCCAGCCGCTTTGCTCGATGGCCCTGCGCTCTTCTCTTTGCGTCCGGAGAATATTCGACTCGCCGATTCGCTTCTCGGCCCCAACCTCGTTCGCCTCCGCGGAAAGGTTCGGCATCAGGCTTTCCAAGGCGCGACTGAACTTCTGCAAGTGGAAGGGCCCGACGGACTCTCGCTCTCCGTGCGCCTTCCCAGCCAAAGCGGCGTACGCGGCGAACTCAATCTCGAATTCTCGCCATGCGACGCAGTTCCGGTGCGCGAATCCGCGCCCGCGGAGAAAAGCTGATGTTCTCCCGCGCCTACCGCACCGCCATCTCGCTGCCTCCTTTATTGTGGGTCGCAATTTTTCTGCTGCTTCCCTATGCCCTGATGTTTTGCTACAGCTTCTGGTCGGTTTCATCGTCGCAGATCATCGTTCACTCCTGGAACCTCGACAACTACCGCGAGCTGCTGCGCGTCGATGTCTATCTCCAGACCCTGTTCCGTTCCATGTGGATCGCCGCTCGCGTAACGATCTTCTCCCTGTTGCTCGGCTATCCGCTGGCGTATTACCTTTCCTTCCGCGCCGGCAAACGAAAAGACCTGCTCTATCAACTCGTCATCATTCCGCTCTGGGTCAGCTATCTCGTACGCGCTTACGCGTGGAAAACGATTCTTGGCACCGATGGCGTTCTGAACACGCTGCTGCAATATGTCCACCTGACCAGGCATCCGCTTGAATTCCTGCTCTACAGCCCGTTTGCCGTGGTCTTAACACTCACCCACATCTACACGCCGTTCACGATCCTTCCCATCTATGCTTCGCTTGAGCACATTCCCCGCAATCTGGTCGAAGCCTCGCACGACCTCGGCGCTTCCCCGTTGCAAACGTTTTGGAAAGTAATCTTTCCGCTATCGATCCCGGGCATGCTCGCCGGCGCTATGTTCGCTTTCGTCCTCAGCCTAGGAGATTTCCTCGCCCCTCTGCTTCTCGGTGGGCCCAGCGGCGTAATGATCTCGAACATCGTCGTTAGCCTGTTCGGCGCGGCTTACAACTGGCCTCTCGGCGCCGCCATCTCACTCTGCATGTTGGTGCTGGTCGTCTGCCTGCTCTTCGTCTCCGAGAATCTTGAGAAGAAATGGAGCTATCGATGAGTGGTTCTCGCACTTCTCGCTGGCTTCCCTGGCACGCGCTCGCCGTCTTCGCTTTTCTGTATCTGCCCATCGTCACGCTCATTATTTATTCCTTCAACGGCCAGGGCGTCGGCGGATTCCCCCCGCGCAACCTGACCCTCGATTGGTATCGTCAGCTCTTCGCCGACGAAGCCATCTGGACCTCGGTCCTGAACAGCCTTCTGGTGGCCTGCGCCGCCATGGCGATTGCGCTTGCCTTCGGAATTCCCGCCGCGCTCGCTCTCGACCGCGCCGACTTTCCCGGCAAAGCGCTCTTCCGCCGCCTCGTGCTCTTGCCGCTGATTCTTCCAGGCATCATCACCGGCCTGTCGCTGCTCATGCTCTTCCGCGAAGCCAATGTGCCGAACAGCCTGCTCACCATCATTCTCGGCCACGGCACCGCTCTGATTTCCGTCGCCACTACCGAGGTCTTCGCCGGACTGCAGAAACTTGACCGCGCCCAGGAGGAAGCCTCGCTCGATCTCGGCGCCAACTATTGGCAAACGTTTTGGCGTGTGACCATCCCCAATTTGCGTTTGTCCATCATCGGCGCGGCGCTGCTCATCTTCACGCTCTCCATGGATGAAATCGCCGTCAGCTTTTTCTTGATCGGCCGCGACAACACCCTGCCCCTCGAAATCTGGAGCCGCCTGCGCCGCGGCATTACTCCGGAGATCAACGCGATCTCCACTATCATTTTTCTTTTTTCGCTGATCGCGATCGTGAGTTGGTACCGCCTGCGCGTGAGTGCCAGCAGCAAGATTGAACTTGAGGGTGCCCCATCCTAGCGCGTTCTGTGCGCTAGGGCGGGGTTTCAAGGATGGTCCGGAAAATGTCGCAAGGAACGCAAATGACTCCAAATCGCCGAGACTTCATGAAATACGTCATCGCCGGCAGCGTCGCAGCCGGCTGTCCAATCGACCTTTCGCTTTTGCAAGCCGAGACCGCCCCGCCCGCCGTGGACGGAGAGCAGAACGCCATCTGCCACGCCGTCCGCGATGGCAAAGTGTTCTCTCGCCCGCCCGCCTCCGCCCGTCACGACGTCGTCATCGTCGGTGGCGGCGTCAGCGGCCTCGCCTCCGCCTACTTGCTTCGCCATCTCGATTTCCTGCTCCTCGAAAAAGAGCCGCATTGGGGCGGCAACGCCTACATCATGGAATACGATGGCCAGGCTTACGCCACCGGCGCAGCCTTCCTGGCCAAGAGCGAGCACTCATACGCCTTCGCCCAGGAAATCGGCCTCGATCCGCTGCCCATCAACAATTGGGACGGCAGCATCATCAACGGCGAATTTATCGCCGACACTTGGGGCGAGGGCCTCGACAAGCTGCCTTACTCCACCTCCGTTCGCGAAGGGTTCAAGAAGTTCAAGCGCGACATTCTCGCCATTGATCTCGATAAGCGCGGCCAGGAACTCTATGCCGTCCCGTTTTCCGATTTCATGAAGCACTATCCCGCCGAAGTGAAGCAATGGTGGGACAACTATGGCCCCTCAAATTGGGGCGCCGCCAGCGATGAAACCGCAGCCACCATGGGCATCTCCGAGTTGCAGTGGATGGGAGGGGACAATCGCATTGACGATCGCTATACCTGGCCCGGCGGCCTGGGCGCCATCGCCAAAAAGCTAGCGGGAATTCTGCATCCCACTTTCGCCGCGCACTTGCAAACCGCCGCCACCATCGTCGCCGTCGTTCCCGGCAAGGAGGAAGTCCAGGTCACTTACATGCACGAGGCGGAACTCAAAACCGTCGCCGCGAAAGCCGTGATCATGGCCACGCCCAAATTCATCACCCGCCGCATCGTCCACGGCCTCCCGGAAAAACAGAGCGACGCCATACAGCAAATTCACTACATCCCCTACCCTGTGGTGAATTTAATTTTCGACAAGCCCATCTTCAACAAGGGATATGACACCTGGTGCCCCGGCAATACCTTCACCGATTTCATCGTTGCCGACTGGGTCGTCCGCAATCAGCCCGGCTATAAACAAAAGCACAACATCCTGACTTTCTACACTCCGCTGCGCGAGGACCAGCGTGCGATTCTCCTTACCGATGACGGCACGCGCCGGATCGCCGAAAATGTCCTGCGCGATTTTCAGAAGCTCTTCCCCGGCTCGAACGTCGATCCAGTCGAAGTCCACATCTATCGCCGCGGGCATCCTCTGTACAAAACCATGCCTGGGCTCTTCACCCAGGTGCAACCCATCGTCCGCAAGTCCATGGATCGCATCTTCTTCGCGAACACCGACTCCGAAGGCCCGGAATCCACCACCAACAGCGCCATCGCCGCCGCTCGCCGAGCCGTAAGCGAAGTCGAAGCACGACTGGCAGGAAAACCCTGAGGGTGCCCCATCCTAGCCGCGTTCTGTGCGGCTAGGGTGGGGACTTTCCCAGGGGTTACTCTGTGCTCCTCTGTGTCCTCTGTGGTTGTTTCCTTCGTGCTCCTTCGTGCCCTTTGTGTTTTCGGCTTTCCCTCTTCCACACACCGATCATGTAAAGTGGTAACAGCATGTCTTCTTCCATCCGCAATATCGCCATCATCGCGCACGTCGACCACGGCAAGACCACGCTGGTCGACGCCATGCTCCGCCAGAGCGGCACCTTCCGCTCTAACGAAGCCGTGGTCGAGCGCGTCATGGACTCCAACGAACTCGAGCGCGAGCGCGGCATCACCATCCTCGCCAAAAACACCGCCATCTTCTATCACGACGTGAAGATCAACATCGTCGACACGCCCGGCCACAGCGACTTCGGCGGAGAAGTCGAACGCGCTCTCAAAATGGTCGATGGCGTGATGCTCCTGGTCGATGCCAGCGAAGGCCCGCTCCCGCAGACGCGTTACGTGCTGAGCAAGGCGCTCGAAGCCAAGCTCCCGCCCATTCTCGTCATCAACAAAATCGACCGCTCCGACGCCCGCGCCCAGGAAGTCCTCAACGAAGTCTACGATCTGTTCATCGATCTCGACGCCAAAGAAGATCAGCTCGACTTCCCTGTGCTTTACACCAACGCCAAGGCCGGCACCGCGACCACCGACATCGCAAACTCCCGGCGAAGACCTGCGCCCGCTCTTCGACGCCATCCTCAAAACCATCCCCGTTCCGCAAGGCGATTCCGACGGCCCCCTGCAAATTCTCGTCGCCAATCTCGACTACAGCGACTATCTGGGCCGCCTGGCCATCGCCCGCGTCTTCAATGGCACGCATGTTCACCGGCGAAGACGTCGCCATCGCCAAGCTCGACGGCACGTTGCACAAAACCAAAATCACCAAGCTGTTTTCTTTCTCCGGGCTCAAGCGCACCGACATCACCGAAACCACGCTCGGCGATATCGTCGCCGTCGCCGGCGTCGAAGGCATCACCATCGGCGAAACCATCACCGACGCCGATAATCCCGCGCCGCTTCCGCACATCACCATTGATGAGCCCACCATCGCCATGCAGTTCACGGTGAATACCTCGCCCTTCGCCGGCCGCGAAGGCCAGTACGTCACCTCGCGCAACCTGCGCGAGCGCCTGCAAAAAGAATTGCTGACCAATGTTTCCCTGCGCGTCGAAGACACCGGCACGACCGATGTCTTCATCGTCATGGGCCGCGGCGAACTCCAGCTTTCGATTCTCATCGAAATGATGCGCCGCGAAGGCTACGAACTCATGGTCGGCAAGCCGGAGATCGTCACGAAGAGAGTCGACGGCAAGCTCATGGAGCCGGTCGAGCATCTCACCGTCGATGTACCCGAAGAATTCGTCGGCGTGGTCATGGAGCAGC
The DNA here is from genome assembly GCA_963770915.1 of uncultured Acidobacteriaceae bacterium. Taxonomy (GTDB): domain Bacteria; phylum Acidobacteriota; class Terriglobia; order Terriglobales; family Acidobacteriaceae; genus PALSA-270. Next base: position 4,208,330 of record CAVYRG010000001.1, on the reverse strand, counting down.
TCGGCTCGCGCAAAAGCGAAGTCCTCAACATGCACAACCACGGCTATGGCCGCGTGCGCATCGAGTTCCGCGTGCCCAGCCGCGGCCTCATCGGCCTGCGCAGCCAGTTGCTCACCGACACGCGCGGCACCATCGTCATGAATTCGCTCTTCGACGGCTACACCGAATGGCAGGGCGACATTCCCGCACCGCCTCACGGGCGCGCTCATCGCCGACCGCGCCGGCACCTCCACCGCCTACGCGCTCTGGGGATTGCAGGAGCGCGGCGAACTTTTCGTCGGCCCCGGCGTCGAAGTTTATGAAGGCATGATCATCGGCGAGAACGCCAAAGACAACGACCTCGACGTGAACGTCGTGCGCGAGAAAAAGCTCACCAACATGCGCGCCTCCACCGCCGACGAAGCCATCCGCCTGGTCCCCTTCCGCAATCTGAATCTGGAGCAGGCCATCGAATTCATCGCCGACGATGAATTCGTCGAAGTCACGCCCAAGTCGCTCCGCCTGCGCAAGAAGCTCCTGCAATCCAACAAGAGAAAGAAGAGCGCCATGGTCGCGGTGGAAGAGTCATAACCCGCTCACCACTGTCATCCCGAGCGAAGCGAAGCGATCCGCCTTGCGGATCGTTTCGCGCAGTCGAGGGACCTGGTGTTCCTGTCCGTGAGCCAAAGTGTTCCTTACGGAACATCTTATGCACGGATATGTATGTACAGTTCTGCAGGAAGCGGCCTTAATTGTCGGCCGAAAATGAATAGAGCCTAGGGAGACCGGGAGCACCGACCCTTTCGCTTGCCTCAGAACGACGTCAGTATTAGGAATCAACCCCGCTCAAGTCGCGCAGAACACACATGAAGCGCAGATCAGGACCCATGTGGCCCTTCGGTCCGCCAGCGTGCGACCAGATCCTTAGCGGCGATTGACCAGACGGGAAATTCGAAGGTGAAGCCGGATTGCAAAAGTCGCGTAGGTACGACGCGGCGGCTCTTTAGAATGAGCTCGGTTTCGGTGCGGAGGAACAGCGCGCCCACTTCCAGCATCAGGCGCGGGGAAGGAACGCCAATCGATGCTCCGGCAGCTTGGCGAAGGCCTCGCATGAATTCTTTGTTGGGCAACGGGTTGGGCGCAGCCAGATTGACGGGACCGTCCAGTTCTTCGTGGGCGATCAAGTAATCGACGGCACGCAGGAAATCCCCGTAATGAACCCACGAGACGAATTGCCGCCCGGAACCGGCTGCGCCACCCAGTCCGAATCTCACTAGACGAAGCAACTCATCGAAAACGCCGCCTGAATCCGGGCTCATGATCATAGCGCTGCGGAGGGCGACCTTGCGGGTGTTGGGTGTGTCCGCCGAGAAACAAGATTGCTCCCAACTGGTGGCGACATCGATGCTGAATCTCCAGGTGCTGGGCGCGTCACGCTCCCGGCCGCCGATCTCGCCAGTGGCTTCGTCCATGGGGCGGTCGAGAGCATGGCGGTAGATGGTCGCGGTGCTGGCATTCATCCAAAGGCGCGGCGGATGCGCAATCCCAGCGAGAGCCTGGCCGAGGAGGCGTGTGGAGACGGTCCGTGATTCCTTGATCTCCGCACGGTTCTTTCTTGTATAGCGGCAGTTCACGCTGCGGCCCGTCAGGTTGATCAGTACGTCCGCGCCATCGAGCGCGTCAACCCAAGCTCCCAGAGTCTTGCCATCCCACGGGAGCACCGGCCACGGAGCCGGATAAATTCTTCTCGCCAGAACGGTTACGCGGCTGCCCTGGGCATGAAAGTGCCGAGCCAAGATTGTTCCGACCTGCCCGCTGCCTCCTGGAATTACGATCTTCAGCGGTTTCGTCATGGCGCAGTCTCCGCACTGGCATTTCCCTCTTCGCCGCACGCAGTTTCCAGCATGTCGGTAACAAGTTTCCGGACCGGGCGCAACAAAGAAAAGCTGGAAAGCCTGATCAGAGCGACGACGATGGACAGGCTCTGGTCGAAGAGCCTCATGGTGCGTTTCTGTTTCGGCGAGGAATCGTACACCCAGAAAAGAAGCAGCCCCATCTGATAGAGCCAGAGTACCCGCGGCAAGTGGACATGCAGGTCTTTGGGAATAGGGACTCTGCCGCCGGCAACGGCACGGGCAAGGAAAGTGATATCGTTCTCGCGAATGCTGCGGGTTTCCTCGCTGAACGGGGAAAGTGGATGGCGGGGATCGATGTGGGCGGAGAGCGCGCCCATCAACTTGCGATCCGCAGAGAAATAGTCCAGCTTTACCTGAATGACGGCACGCAGGCGATCTTTTAAGCCTTTGGTGTCCGCTAAGGCCTGCTCAAGCCGTGGAGCAAGCTCTTGCTGGGCCCGCTCGTAGAAAGCCATCACGATAGCGTCCTTCGACGCGAAGTAATAGTAAGCGGCGCCCAAAGCGACATTCGCTTCCTTGGCTACGTCCCTCATGGTGGCGCTGGTGAAGCCGCGCTTGCGGAACAGGCCCAGCGCGGCCTCCAGAATGCGGCTGCGGGTTTCTTCGGACTTTTTGCTGGTCGTTGCCATTTGGTTATGCCCCGCTCGGCGTGTGTGTGGCCGACAGCGACGCCGGGGGAAGGCCAGCGCGCGATCGTCTTCGCATGCGCGAGAAGATAAGGAGGTTCATGAAATGCATAACCCCCAATACCAGGAGTACGATCCCGATCTTGCTGCTCACGATCTCGATGGCGGGCCGAAGCGTGTAGAACGTCTCATCCGAGCGAAGTGCCAGGGCGACGTAGCCGATGTTGATCAGATAGAAGCCTACGACCAGCAAATGGTTCACGGAGTCGGCCAGTTCGGCGTTGCCGTGGAAGGCATCCACGAGAAAAATGCGGCCATTCTTGTGCAGAGTGCGGGCAACCCAGATTGTGACCGAAAGGCTGATCAGGAGATAGCTGATGTAGCTGCCAACGACGTACATATTGAGCCTCCTTTTAACTATTTGAACGCGTTCAACTACAACATAGAGTCACTGGGTTGCGATGTCAACACATTTATTGAACATGTTCAACCATGTGCCGTATCAATGGGTTAGCGTGGCGGCCAGAGTCGAAGAGTGAAATGTATACTCGCAGTGGAAGCCGTCGCCATGCCCAAAGCCAAGCCTGAACCCGAGCGGCTGAAGATGTTTCTGGTGCCCTGCAGTTGCGGCACGACGTTTGCCGTGGCGGAAAATTACGACCGCCAGGGGACCGCCTGGAGCCGCTACTTGAAGTGTCCGAATTGCGAGAAGCGGCATGATCCGAAGAACCGCCTGTTGCGGATTGGGTATGAGCGCGCCGGCTATTGGAAAGTGGATGGCTGCGATTGAATGTAGAGCGGGCACTCTTGTCCGCTGTTCTTGAAGTTGCTCGTAGTGTCTGAAAACTCGACGGGAGTGCACCCCAAGAACAATGTCAACAGCAGCGGACAGGAGTGTCCGCTCTACATAACCTCTCTCTCAGGATGACAAATCGGAAAACGAATGACTGAAGCCTCCAAACATTCCCAGCCAGCGCGAGTTGCCATCATTGGGACGGGCAATGTGGGCGCGACGTTTGCCTATGCCCTGCTGCTGAGCGGGTGGGCGGCGGAGATTGTTTTGATCGACGCCAACCGCGCCCGCGCCGAGGGCGAGGCCATGGACCTCAATCACGCCGTGCCCTTTACGCATCCCACGCGGGTTTGGGCCGGCGACTACGCGGACTGCGCAGAAGCAGTAGTCACGGTGCTGGCGGCGGGCGCGGGGCAGAAGCCGGGCGAGACGCGGCTCGATCTGGTGAAGAAAAACGCCTCGATCTGGCGCGAAATTATTCCCAAAGTCGTTCAACACTTCCACGAAGGAATTCTGCTGGTCGCAACCAATCCAGTCGATGCGCTGACCTACGCGGCGCTGAAGCTTTCCGGCTTTCCGGCCAGCCGTGTGATTGGCTCGGGCACGATTCTCGACACGGCGCGCTTTCGCTACCTGCTGAGCCAGCATTTCGGCGTGGACGCGCGCAGCGTGCATGCTTATATCATCGGCGAGCATGGCGACAGCGAGGTGCCGGTGTGGTCGCTGGCCAACATCGCCGGAATGCGGCTGCCCGAATTCTGTAAAGCCCAGGGCAAGGTCTACGACACCGGCGTCATGGAGAAGATTTTCGCGCTGACGCGAGACGCGGCTTACCACATCATCGAGCGCAAGGGCGCCACTTACTATGCCGTGGCCGCCGGGCTGATGCAGATCACGCAGGCCATTCTGCGCGACCAGAGTTCGGTGCTCTCGGTTTCCAGCCTGATCGACAACTATTACGGGGTCGGCGGGGTGTGCCTCAGCCTTCCAACGGTTGTGGACCGGGGAGGCGTGGAAAGCGTTCTCCGGCTGGAGTTGAGCGCGGAGGAAGCCGACAAGCTGCGGCATTCGGCCGGCGTCTTGAAGGCTACGGTGGCGGCTTTGGGGCTTGGGTGAGGCCGGCGGCTTCCCTCTTCCCGGCGAAAGGCCAAATCTTGAACCGCGAGGGCGCGGAGAACTTCCGCAGAGCCCGCGGAGAGGACCGGGCCGTGGTTACATCTTATTAATGGCGGACCTGCTATACTCTCTCCGCATTTGACTGAACGCCACCTTTGGCTTGCAGCACGCCCAGTCGCCTCTGCTTCCGGGCCGAAGCCGCTCACACTCAAATAGCTCACTCAGAGGCGATGCGCTTGAAGAACATTTTCGTAGGGAACCTCGACTTCAACACCGGCGAGGACGAACTCCGTCAGCTGTTTCAGACTTATGGGCAGGTCGACCGCGTCAGCATCATGACCGACCGGGACACAGGACGATCACGCGGCTTTGGTTTCGTGGAAATGACCAATGCGGAAGAAGGCGAAAAAGCCATTGCCGCACTCAATGGCACCCAAGTAGGTGGACGCACGCTGAACGTCAACGAGGCACGCCCGAAAGTCGAGCGCGGCGGAGGGGGCGGTGGCGGCGGACGCGACCGCGGCGACCGCGGCGGCCGTGGCGGAGGCGGGGGCGGCAGGAATCGTTGGTAGGCTGACCGGGAGAGCAGTTGCGGCGCGCCGCTTCGTTGCTGGGGTCCGGCACTCGATGTACACTGGCTGCAGAAGCGTGCGCCCGTAGCTCAGATGGATAGAGCGATTGCCTCCGGAGCAATAGGTCGGGAGTTCGAATCTCTCCGGGCGCACCAGACTTGTCTTGATTTCTCGGTTTCGCTCGGGATTTCGCCCTTCGACAGGCTCGGGGCAGGATGCGCGGGCTCCCGCTGCGCCACGCCCACTAATCGGGCGCGGTCCTATCGCCAGTGCAGTTCATCTCGCCTGACTTGAATCACACTACCCAGGTGGAAGCCTTGATCGAGTAAGTTGACGGCTTGGCGTTCGGCCCGCTCGTAGCCCTCTTCTTCGTGTAAGAGAGGCTTCGGTTGATCACCTAGCAAAGCGCTGACCGAGGTTGAGCGTTGAGCGGCGAGGTCCTTCGCTTTTTTTATTGTTTGCCGGTCAGAACTGATCGTCAGTTCTTGCTTCGCATCACTTCTTCGCTACGCCATAGATATCTTCCCCGGGCGTGTCTTGGCGTTCATATCGTACCCTCAATCACCGGGCTGCGCCCGGTCGGACAGCCGGGAGCGGCTGTCCCCGCGTGATTCTCAACCGGCCAGGGTTTCGTAGCTTACGCGCGGCTGGGGCACGTGAGAGACGGGCTTTTCCTGCAGCAATAATTGCGTTGCCTGCACACGGGGCTCGCTGTGGAACCAGCGCTGCACGACCCCGTTGCACAGGAAATTGGCGAGCGCGAGCAGGCTCATGCCTTGGTGGTGGCTCATCCAGCAACGGACAAGTTCGTAGCGGCGGAAGCGGGAGCGGCGGCGGGATGGGGTGAAATCGGCGGCTTCATAGAAGCCGTAGGCGCCGAACCAGCCGTCGGCGGCCATCTGGCGCAGATTGTGCAGCGTACCGGCGGCATCGACGCCGAGCGCCAGAAAAGAAGAATAGGGAGAGATGACGAGCGAATCGGGCTCCGGCTTCTGCAGGGCAAGCTGGGGAATGCCGAAGGCGCGGTATTGGTAGTTTCCGGCTTCGTCCATTTCGAAGCAGGCGGATTCCGAAATACCCCACGCCACATGTTTGTAAGCGGCGGCGCTCTGTTGCGAGCGCACGGCGGCCACCTGTGAGCGGTCGAGCAAAGTGTTGGGATAGGTCAGCATCCAAACCGCCGGCATCAGGTACTCGAACATGGTTCCGGTCCAGGAAAGCAGAACCGGGCGGCCTTCATAGACGGTGTGGGCGCGGCCGAGCGTGAACCAAGCTTCCTGCGGGACGTCTTCTTTGGCGATGGCGGCGAAGGTTGCGGTGCGGGATTCCGACGCCAGCAAGTCGTAGCAGGCGGCATTGAGCTGTTGCGCAGTGACATCGTAGCCAACCGAAAGCAGCTTGCGGCGGCGATCGAGCAGGAACTGAAAATCCATTTCGTTGGCGAGCGTGCCGGCGGTGGCGGCGATTTTCTGCAAGTCGCCGATCAGGCGCACAGCGCTGGAGCGCGCGCCAGGCAATCGCGCAAGTAATTCCCGATAAACAGTGGCCCGATCTTGGGCGCGATTGGAAACGATCGCAGACTCTAAGCGGGCGGTGAGGGAGTCGATAAATCCTGGCAGGCTTTCGAGGCCCAGAGCAAGCGCCGCGCCGGGCTGGAAAGCGGGATCATCCTGCAGCGAGGCGAACTCCGGCAAGAACCAGGGAAAGAAAGCGCCTGCTACCTGCCGGATGTTGTCCATCCGCTTGCGAGCTTCGTCTGCGAACCACTCCGCGGCGGCGGCTTGCTTGGAGCGCGACGCGGTGAATTGGACTTCGGGTAGAGCCAGCAGGTTGTGCAGCCAGCGCTCATCCTTCATAGCGCGCCGCAAACCGGAGAGCGATTTGCGCGGCAGGGCGCGAAATTCGACCAACTGCCGGTAGTAATCCAGCAGACCTTCACCCAGGCAAAACTCGAGCAGAGGGCGATGAAGCCTCTCCAGGCAGCCTTGCTCGAGAGTCCAGAGCGAAGCCACCAGGTTCCCGCTGTCGGCGGACGAGACGAAAGCGGGCAGAAGCGGCTCCAGCGTGCGTGTGTCATACCAGTTGAGAAGATGTCCGCGAAAACGCGGCAGGCGGGAGACGGTCTGGAGCGTTCGCAGCGTCTGCTCGGCAAACTCGGGCAGCGTGAGATAGCCGAACTCGCAAGCAACCTGGCGAGCATTGAGCAGAAAGCCAAGATTCGTGGGAGACATCCGGCCGGCGACGGCGGGCGGCTCTTCCTGCACATTGTCGGGGATCAGCCAATTGTGCTCCGCGGTGCTGAACTGGGCGAAATAGCGCCAGGTGCGGAGCGCGACCCGCCGCAGGAACCAGCGGTCGGCTGGGGAAACCTCCCGGCCAGGATGGTGCGACGATTGGTTGAGCCACAGCGAAAATGGCTTACTGAGTCCCCAGAGAAGCAGAATTGGAAAAGCCACGAGCAACGCGGGAGGGCGAAGGAGGTAAATCAACACGCCCAAACCAAGCGCGAGAGCCGGCATCCAGCGCAAATAGATATCGAGGCTGGAGCGGTTGGTAGCGTGCTCCGCTTCCGCGGCCGTTTCCCATTGCAAGAGCCGCTGCTGGGTCACCATGCGACGGACCAAAGTACGGCCAACTGCGTCCAGAGACAGGAATGCCTGATGGGCCAGGAAAGTGATCGAGAAAAAAACATTCACGTTGGCGGTCAACCACGCGTCGAGGGCTTCCCGGGCAACCACGGACTTGCTCTCCACGGCTGCCTCAATGAGAGCGAATGCAAAGCGGCACCACGACGGCAGCAGCAAGATGGCAAGCGTGGCCAGCGTCCAATAGAGCGGGGTGCCGGGAAGCACCAGCCAGCCGAGGATCAGCAAGAGAAACGTCGCCACTTCCACCAGGCTGCGGCGAAGATTGTCAAAAATCTTCCAGCGGGATACGACCGAAATAGGATTAGGCACGCGTGCGCCCGATTCCTCGGGCACGGTGGACGCGAGCCATCCTGCAACCTGCCAGTCGCCCCGAAGCCAGCGGTGTTTGCGATGATTGTGGGCGCGGTAGTGCGAGGGATAGTCCTCCACAATCTCGATGTCGCTGACCAGGCCAGCCCGCGCGTAGGCGCCTTCGATCAAGTCGTGGCTGAGCAGGGCGTTCTTGGGAAAGCGGCGGTGCAGAACGCAGTGCAGCGTTTCGACTTCATAAATCCCCTTGCCGACGAATGTGCCCTCGCCGTAAAGATCCTGGTACACATCGGAGACTGCGCGAGTGTAGATATCGAGGCCGGTCTCGCCGGAATAAATGCCGGCCAGGCGGGAGCGGGCGGCGCTCTGCACGCTCACACCCACGCGCGGCTGCAGGATTCCGTAGCCATTCACGACGATATTTTTCCCGGGGTCGATGATTGCCTGGTTCAGCGGGTGGGCGAGAGCACCGATCATGCGTTGCGCGGAGTTGCGGGGCAGGCCGGTGTCGGCATCGAGCGTGATCACGAAGCGCACATGCGGCAAGACAGAAAGATCGCCCGTCTTAATCGGGAAACTATCGTACTGATCGCGGAGCAGTTGGTTGAGATCAAGCAACTTGCCGCGTTTTCGTTCCCAGCCCATCCACATTCTCTCGCGAGGGTTGTAGACGCGATGGCGATGAAGCAAAAGAAATGGACCCGTTCGCTCGCTCCCATATTTCTGGTTCAAGCCCTGAATGAGTTTTGACGCGAGCATTACGCGAGAATCGTCTTCCCGCGCGGGTTCCAAGGAATCCGGCAGATCGGTCAGCAAAGCGAAATAGATGTTGGGATCGTGATTGGCCAGGTAGCGGACTTCGAGATCATCCACCAGTTGTTGAATCTGCCGCTCCTGAAGAAGCAGGGTTGGAACCGCGACCAAAGTGACGCAATCGGCGGGCACTCCCTCCGAGAAATCGAGCTTGGGAAGAGCTTCGGCGGGAAGAACGGAGGTAATGAGATAGTTGGCCAGCCGGACCGCACTCTGCGAGCAGGGGAGCAGCAAAACCAGCAGCGAGAAAACGATCATGCCGAGCGAGGCGCCATAGCCAAGCAGAGGCATGAGAACGGCGACGACCGAGGCAAACATCAGTACTTCGACCGTGGAGAGATAGACTTCATCGGGATAATCGCGCATGAAGGCACGGACGCGCGCTACGAAAGGCGGCTTGTAGTCTACGCGGTGCTTCAGCAGCGGAAGGCCCTGGCTGACGAGGTAGTAACCGATGTGGCTGAGGCGCATGGCCGTGCGCGGGTCGGGTGAGTGCGTCTGCTCCGCTTCGCGACCCAGGGCCAAAGCTGCGAGGGCAACTTCCGCTTCTGTGAGATCGGAATGCTTGGCGATCGCCGCGACCTTGCTGCGATACAACGCGCGGCTCTCAAAGTCCATGCCCGGGTAGGCACCGGCCGGGTCCTCGCGCAGAATTCGCTCAAATGGGACCAAGGGCTCGATCACGTTTTTCCAGGAAGTTTGGCCGATTTCCTGCAAGCTACGCACACAAGCGGCGACGCCGCAGGTGGCCGCGCGATCCTGCAAGAGGCTGGCTCCCCGCTCCACAATCTGTTCCAGCAACACCAGCTTGAGGACAACCGGCAAGGCCCATAGCTCCGACAGCTGGAGCTCGATTTTCTCCTCGAAGGCCTCGACGTAGGAGGCAAAGGCCTGCTCCGAGAACTGATAATCCACGGCGGCCAGAAACGCTTCGGCCACGGCGGCGGTTCGTGGCACGACCGCGCCCTGGGGAGTGCGAACGTGCACAACTTTTCGCGAGCCCCGCAGAGCTTCCAGAACATTTTGCAGATCGGTGCCAAGCAGGCGGGCGTTGCCATGGACCCAGCGGAAATCATCGGACACCGGGGCCTTCGGCAAGGGACCCTCCAGGCCGCGCAAAAGGGTGCCCAGAGATTTCGTGACCGCCCGGCCGCGCTCATAGAAAGTCCGGGAAGAGCGCTGGTTCGGCAGCCAAACCAGACTTTGCGCGAGTGCGGCAGCCTGGGAACGCAAACCTTCGGTTTCCGACGCGGTTTCTTCCCGCAGGTGGAAGACAAGTTCGGCTTCCGCGCTGGCCAGTCCGATATGTGTGTTCTCGGGCATGACGGCTGGTTAGCGATAGCTCGCTGCCTGCAACTCAAACATTTCCGAATAACGGCCGCCCAGCGCCACCAACTGGCTGTGGCTGCCCTCTTCGCTGATGCGCCCGCCTTCCAGCACCACGATGCGATCGGCCATGCGCACGGTGGAGAATCGGTGCGAAATGAAAAGGGCCATCTTTCCGGCGGTCAGTTCCGCGAAGCGCTGAAAAACCTCGAATTCGCTGCGGGCATCGAGAGCGGCGGTAGGTTCATCGAGCACCAGCAATTGGGCGTCGCGCAAGTAAGCGCGGGCGAGGGCGACCTTTTGCCACTCGCCGCCGGAAAGATCGACGCCTCCTTCAAAGCGGCGGCCCAGCATCTGCTCATAGTGGCGGGGAAGCTGCGAAATCACCTGGTCGGCGAGACCTTTCTGGGCGGCCAACTCAATCGAATTTGAATCGGCCAGCTGTTCAATGCGGCCGACGGCGATGTTTTCCGCCGCGGTCATTTCATAGCGCATGAAGTCCTGAAAGATGACGCCGATTTCGCGATAGAGGTCCTCCAGACTGTACTCGCGGAGATCGATGCCGTCCAACAGGATTTGTCCTTCGCTCGGGTCATAGAGCCGCGTGATCAACTTGACCATCGTCGTCTTGCCTTGGCCGTTTTCGCCAATCAGCGCAACGCGCTCGCCGGGGAGAAGACTGAAGTCCAAACCATCGAGAACCAGGCGCGAACTTCCGGGATAGCGAAACGAAACGTTGCGGAATTCGAATCCTCGCTGGATGGGCTTGGGCGCGGGAAGCGGGTTGGGCTTGGAGCGGATGGTGGGTTGCATCTCAAAGAACGCCAGCAGATCGGTGAGGAACAAGGCCTGGTCGGCGATGCCCGCGGTCATGGAGAAAACCTGCTGAATGTTGCTGCTGGCCTGCAGGATCGCTCCGGCCAGGAAATAAAAAGTGCCGACGCTAAAGACTCCCGCCAAGGTGCGCCAAATCACCCAGACGTAGGCCGAATAGTACGCGAGGGTGGTAATGACGGAAAGAAACGAGCCGGCGAACAAACGGCGCCGCGCAAGGGAAACGTCTTCTTCGTAGATCTGGTCCGAAAGGCGCGTGAAGCGGTTGACCAGGAACCGGCTCAAGCCGAAAAGCTTGAGTTCCTTAGCGGCTTCCTTGCTGCCGCCGAGAACGCGCAGATAGTCGAGCTGGCGGCGTACCGGCGTCTGCTTGAAATTCTTGGCGTAGCCGAGAAAAGCGAAGTGACTCTCTCCGAGGAAGGCGGGAACCACGCCCACGATCAACAGCAGCATCAGCCACGGCGAATAAGCCATGATCGCGACGGACATGGATATGGCCGTGATCGCCTGCTGCAGCAGCCGGCCAATGGCCTGGATCATGCCTAAGCGATCGGTGGCCTGCACGCGGGCGCGCTCCAGGCGGTCATAGAAGACTGGATCTTCGTAGGCCGTCAGGTCCAGCTCGGCGGAGTGCTTCATGACCCGGATGCTGACGTGGCGCGTGTATTTATCGGCGAGGAGCGAGTCGGAATAATCGATGGTACGGGTCAGCACGCTGCTGCTGAGCGCGAGGGCAAATTCCGCCGCGACGAGCCACCACAAATGAGAACTTACCGGCTGATGCGCGGACACGGCATGGACAATGCCATCGATGATCAGCTTGGTGACCCAAATCAGGGCCACCGGCAGAAGCGAAGCAACGACACGAGAAATGAGTCCGAATGTAACTACGCCCGGGCCGGACTCCCAGACGATTTTCAGGACAGGAGGAACGTTTCGAAGCGCAGCAATGCGGTCCTGCCATCCGCTCCAGAAAGTATCCTCTTTCGCCATGCTAAGCCTTAAGACGCCGGAACGCGGTTTGGGGGGTTTGCGAGCAAAGTGAACGTCGGCAACGATGAAAGCCCCAACGCGTAACCGTTACGACCGCCCTCGGAGGTTCGCTTCGATACCTTTATTGGAACACACGCGCAGCGAATGACAAAGCCATTCTTACCCTTTCGTTTCCGTCAAGAGGAGCGCCGCTCCACTTTGGAAGAGTAGGACGCTAAGTAACTGTGAAATCCCGCGCGATCCATGCCGCGCTGCGCCTCGGGGTTTTCCATAAATGTGTCCCAGACGAACGCGGTGCGGGCGTTCTCCGCCATCACTAATGTAATTCCTGTATCAATGCCGACAACGTCCGTGTCGTACCAGGCAGTGAGTGGATTGAAAGCGTTGACGAAACCATATTTGCTCCAAGCCGGGATGTAGTGGTTTCTGATGTTCCGCAAAACGCGCATGGTTGCCTTGGGCAAGAAAGGCAATGATCCGCCAGCGGCGCTGGGCACCACAGTTCCGTCGATGGGCCCGGTCGCGGGCGGGCCACCCCAGATCACATAGCCCTTGGAGGAATCCGATGCCGTGATACCCCAGAGGTCATCGCTGTAGTCGGGAAATCGTTTGGCCAGTTCGAGACAAAAGCGGCGATGAACGTCGGTGGCAACCATGGAGTTCTCGAAATAGTCGGCGTAGCGGTCGCGCTTGCCACGGAAATCAAACCAGGCTTGCGAGTACTGGTGTACAAACAGTGGCGCGAACGATCCGATGTAGCGCAAGCCGTCGTATTCGAAGAGAGTGCGCTTCCAGGCGTCCCAGGCGCTCTTTTTCAGCGGATGAGTGGCCGACCCCAGCCCCAGAAGATAGATCATCATCATTTCACTGTAGCCATCCCAGCGATAGGGCAAAAAACCGAGCTCCGGCGTCCACCCGTGAGAGAGGAGCGGGGTGTCTTCGGAGAGCCAGGTCCAATCGGCGCGATTCACGATCTCATGGGCCAGTTCGCTGATTTCGGAATGCCGGAAGTGCCGATGACAGGTGAGAATTCCACAGAGCAGGATGGCGGTGTCGACCGAGGAGACCTCGGAATCCCACAATCGTTCGCCGGTGTTGATGTTGGCCCAGTGGTAGAAGAAACCGCGATGATTGGGCAGGGTGCGCCACAAAAAGCGCAGCGTGGAGAGCACGCGGTCGCGGGCGTCCTCATAGGAAATATAGCCGCGATGTTGCCCAATGCACAGCGCGGTCAGACCGAAGCCGGTGGCCGCGATGCTTCCCACAATCTGGTTGTCATTGGAGGTGTGCACATTGCAGCGGTCGCGAACCAGCCCGGTGAGGGGATTTGCTTGCTCCCAAAAATAGAGAATGCTGGCGTGCTCGAGTTCCTCTAGCGCCTCGTCGTCTTCTTGGGAAAGATAAGTCTCGGCCGGGGGCGGCGCGGGCTTGGTGTGCTGCTGTTCTTCGGCCAGGGAAAGGGGAAGAAAGATTTGCCGGCTGAATGGCAGGCAAACGCCCAAACCGAGCAGCCGCCGTAGCAGCTCGCGGCGGGGACGGTCTGTGACGTTGGCATTCTTTTTCTCCACTAAAGTTAATTTTAAATCATGGGATGCCTAGGGAAGGCCCCCCCGGGAAGCACGAGAGTTACGGCAGGGAGACTCGCTCCCCAGGGCGGCTCTGAGTACAGGCAAGGAGCCATGGATTCCTGGGGGTTGGGTTTCCGGTAGAGGTCCATCGTAAGATAGTCGGCGGACGGCTAACAGCGGAATGAGTCGCATACAAAAAATCGGACTGGCAGTGATTCTGGCCTTGGGCCTGCTGATCGCGGCCTATCTCCGGTTTGGCCGCTCAAAATCAATTTTGCTGGAAGGCGCTGTGATCCAACAAGACGCTGATGCTCGCAAGGAATTGCCCATTGCCGACGTCACCGTGACCGCTTCCAGTGGCGCGGAGGCGGAGGAGACCAAATCCGATACCGCAGGGCTTTTCCGTTTTCATTTGTATCCCGGCCTCAGGCACGGGCGGCCGATTACTCTGACTTTTCGCCATCCCGATTACCAGACCCTAACGCTGCAAGATTACATTACGGACAAGCTGTACATCGCAAAGATGGTTCCGAAATCGGAGGACGCGGCGGTTTCCGATCATCCCGAGGTCGTAGTCGGAAATATCGTGGTCCGGTATTCGATGAAAACTGCGTCCGCCATGAACGTGGGCAGCGCGGTGAAGACGTTCCAGGTCGTGAACCGGGGCAACGTGCGCTGCAATGGATATCCGCCATGCTCGCCGGACGGCCGGTGGAAAGCCGCGGTTGGGTCGGCAACGCTCGATGCCGGGCAAGGCAACGTGCTCCGTAATTTCCGAGCCGCCTGCATTGCCGGCCCTTGCCCTTTCACCCAGATCGAAACCACCACCGATTCGGAAAACACCCGCACTGTGAGCGTTTCAGCCCGCGATTGGTCGGATACGGCGACGTTTCTGATCGAGGCGGAGGTGTTTCACCCCATGGACAGCGACGTCATCAGCGACTCCTATCCCGTCATCTTTGACCGGTCGCTGAGCTTCACCGTGCCGGGCGACGCCGAGGGAGTCAGCATCCAGGCCGAAATCAACGGGACGCCGATTATTTTTCCGTTGGGCCCGGACCTCTATTTGAACTGGGCAGGTTGCAGCAGCCGGCTGAATACGAACCAGACCACGCTGTATCGCTGCGAGCTTAAGGCTGGATTCCGTTTCCGCTAGTGCAATTCATGCCCTGGCTCCCCAAAAACAGGGATGGCAGCTAAGCCGATTTTTGCCAGTTCTTTGCCGCCGCGGAGTGCTCCCAAACCCGCCCCAGCAGCCCTATCTGGAGGGGTTGCTTTAGTTTAGATGTTGGGTGACCGAAGTGCCTGTTTCCTAGCACCCACGGGCCATTCCCTAGTCCCACCTGCCCGTTTAGCATGGCTGCACCGAACCTCAAGAGACGCCTATGCAGATGGAAACGATCCAAAACGAACTGCTCGCGACCTTGGTTTACAGCTACGAAGAGAACCCAAACCAGTTTGTTACTTTGCCCAAACAAACGGTGGATTCTTCGGTGGCGCGCGAGGCGGTTTCAGAGTTGAGGAACGAGGGCATCGTGGAGGAACAGGTACGGGGCGTGATTCGCCTCACCGCACGCGGCTACAGCGTCTATCGCAGCAAGCACCTCATTTCCGCCTAAGGCTGCTTCGGCGCGCTGGAATCGCTGTCACCCTTCAAAATTGCGATGTTGTGCTTTGCCGTGCATTCCTGAGCCGGATTGTAAAGAGCTTCGCCGGAGCGGTCTCCCTGGTCTGCTTTGAAACGCAGAGAATCCTTCACTTTTGCGGGCAGGCCGGTGAATCGCGCTTTGCCGTCGACGTTGGTGCCAATCTCCAGATCTAATTTGCGGACGCCGAGGAATCCGTAGGAGATGTGGACTCTCACCTTGGCGTCATAAACAGGCGCTCCTGCGCCATCCATCACAGTGAATTCGACCGAACAAGGGCCGATTCCTCCGTCAATGGCTGGGACGGCATGGGGGTTGGGCTGGTTGTCGGCCGCACCCGAGAGGGTGGCGAGGCAAAAAACAAGCATCGCGGCAGCCAGAATCGCGTGTTTGGCGACCGAGCCCACCCAATCAACCACACTAGATCGGATTTTTTTCATAGCACGAAAAGAATACTCCTTGAAGAGAGAGATTTCCCGGGCGAATCTCGCCAATCTTCGGATCGGCTCCGGTAACCACCAGCCGGTTACGCGTGGGCGTCACCATCGTCATCTTGCTCGTAATCGAGTCTTCCGGCAGTCTAGTGTCGGCGGCAATCCGCAATGTCCCGCCTAGCGACATGCTCTAACTATGAGTGATCCCAAGCCTTCCGCCAAAGGTGCGGACTGGACCCGGCTGCTGGCCGATCCCGATCTCGTACCGCATCTCGGAGAGTTACTGCAGACCTTTCGCGACGCGCCTCCGGCTACCCGCGACAAGGCTCTGCTGGAACTCATGCGGAAGATCAAGCTGGACGCGGCCAAGGCGCCCACCGGGGAAGAGGCTGACGCAAGGCCGGCCAAGGTTGCTGCACAACCGGCGGAAACCACGCCGCAACCAGTCGCCACAGCCCCGGCGGCAACGCCGCCGTTCGAACCCGACATTTTTACGCCATCCTGGGGGCAGGACCGGCGCCGCTATCCCCGCATGAAGTGCTTTGTCGTGGTGGAGTTGCGCCAGGCAGGCTCATCGGAACCAGTTTGGGGCAATCTGGCGAATACGAGCTTGGGTGGATGCCTGGTGGAAACTCCCGCGCTGTTCGAGGCGGGAGCCAAGATCGAAATCGGCCTCTGGGTGGCGAGCGGCCAAATGTGGGTTAAGGGGTTGGTGCTGACCGGAATTGTGGCTCGCGCTAATCGCACCTCCGGACTCCGCATCCGGTTTGCCGACATGGTCGCAAGCGAGCGTGAGACTCTCCGGCAATTCTTGAAGTTTGTGGAAACTGCGACCCGAGGCCACAGCGCCAAGCATGGTTATGTGGCCCAGCTGAAGCGCTAGTCCTATTGCTCATTCCGCAAAATTGGCGCGGTTCGCGTATTTTCTCGGTGAATCCTTCATTTCCGCCCAGCATCACAAATCGTAGGTAGTGATGGATGGCGCACCTCGCAGGCGCAGCACATCTCGTGGGAAATTGATAAACTGCTAAGCAGTGAGTATTGATTCGGCTTAGGCATTTCCAATTATCTGGCCCGCCTGGTTTTCAGGGTCAAAACCAGCACGCGTCGCGAGGAGAAACGTTCTTATGGTAGCAAGTGAACCGACTTTGCTCGGCCAGGAATTAAGCACTCTTAGCATTAATACGATCCGAACCCTGGCCATTGACGGGGTGCAAAAAGCAAATTGCGGGCACCCCGGCGCCCCCATGGGCCTAGCGCCGGTAGCCTACACGCTGTGGCAACAATTCCTACGGTATGACCCGGAGGATCCGGTTTGGCCAAATCGCGACCGTTTTGTTCTCTCCGCCGGCCATGCCTCGATGCTGCTCTACGCGATGCTCTATGTGACGGGAGTGCGCGGCGTGACGCCGGAATACGAGCGGTTGGGCGACTATGCCGTCACGCTGGACGACATCAAGAGTTTTCGCCAGCTGGACAGCCGCACGCCAGGGCATCCTGAATACCGCATGACCGCGGGAGTTGAAACGACCACCGGGCCGCTCGGCCAGGGCGTAGGCAACAGCGTAGGCATGGCCATCGCCGCCAAGTGGCTGGCCGAGCAATACAACCGGCCAGGCTTCGAGATTTTCACCTACAACATTTACAGCATTTGCAGCGACGGCGACATCATGGAAGGGGTGGGCAGTGAGGCTGCTTCGCTGGCCGGGCATCTTAAGCTGCCCAACCTGTGCTGGATCTATGACGCCAATCACGTCACGCTGGACGGTCCGGCGGCATGGTCTTTCAGCGAGGATGTGGCGTCGCGTTTCCACGGGTATGGCTGGAACGTTCAGCACGTGACCGACGCCAACGACCTCGGGGCACTGGCAAAGGCTTACCAGAATTTCCTGCAAGTCTCTGATCGGCCCACTTTGATCATCGTGAATAGCCATATTGGTTATGGCTCGCCCCATAAGCAGGACACGAGCGCGGCCCACGGCGAACCGCTGGGCGAAGAAGAAGTGCGCCTATCGAAGAAATCCTACGGCTGGCCGGAAGACGCCAAGTTCCTGGTACCTGACGGAGTGCTGGAGCATTTTGAGCAAGGCATCGGAAAGCGCGGCCGCGAATTGCGCGATAAGTGGGTCAAGCTGTTTTCGGACTACGGCAAGGAATATCCCGACCTGGCGCAGCAGATCGACCAGATGCAGCATCGGCAATTGCCGGCCGGATGGGACAAGGACCTGCCCACCTTCCCTGCCGATGCCAAAGGAGTCGCCACTCGCGAGAGCGGCGGCAAAGTGCTGAACGCACTGGCCAAGAATATTCCGTGGCTGATCGGAGGTTCCGCGGATTTAGCTACTTCGAACAAGACGACGTTGAAATTCGACGGCGTTAAGGATTTCGAAGCCGGCAGCTACGGCGGCCGGAACTTTCATTTCGGCATCCGCGAACACGCTATGGGTGCGGCTTTGAACGGCATGGCGGTGTCCAAGGTTCGGGCCTACGGCGGCACGTTTTTCAACTTCAGCGACTACATGCGGCCGAGCATCCGCCTGGCGTCGCTGATGGAACTTCCCGTCATCTACGTTTACACGCATGATTCCATCGGGCTGGGTGAAGATGGGCCAACTCACCAGCCGGTGGAGCAGCTTGCGTCGCTGCGTGCCATGCCCGGGCTGGTGCTGCTGCGTCCGGGAGATGCCAACGAAGTGGTGGAGGCGTGGAAAGTGATCATGCAACTGCGTGACCATCCTGCGGCCTTGGTCTTGACGCGGCAAGCGGTCCCGACTTTCGACCGCACGAAGTATGCTTCCGCAGCGGGCGTGAGCAAAGGGGCTTACGTTCTGGCGGATGCCAGCGACGGAAAGCCCCGCGTCATCCTGATGGCAACCGGCAGCGAAGTTTCGTTGTGCGTCAACGCCTACGAGCAACTGAAGACTGAGGGCGTGAAAGCGCGCGTGGTCAGCATGCCATCGTGGGACATTTTCGAAAAGCAAAGCGATGAGTACAAGAAGCAAGTGCTGCCGCCGGACGTTAAGGCGCGGGTTGCGGTGGAGATGGCCTCGACGTTCGGTTGGTCGCAGTACGTGGGCTTAACCGGCACGGTAATCGGGATGCACCGTTTTGGCGCTTCAGCTCCGATCAAAGATTTGCAGAAGAAATTTGGATTCACTACGGAAAACGTGCTCGCCGCCGCCCGCGAAGCCATTGCGAAAGCAAAGTAATTGCGCTGTCGAGCGCAAGATTCTGAATTAGGAGAGAACAATCATGCAGCCAACCGGAATTCTGGAAACCCCCAAAGCCACGAACCCGCTGATGGAACTTTTGAAGTTTGGCCAATCGGTTTGGCTGGACTACATTCGCCGCGATTTGATGACCAGTGGCGAACTCAAGCGCCTGATTGAAGAAGACGGCCTGCGCGGCATGACCTCGAATCCGGCCATCTTTGAAAAAGCCGCCACCAGCAAGGACTACGCGGATTTCCTGAATTCCCTGCCCGCGGGACTCAGCGCCACGGCCCGTTATGAGGCGTTGGCGATTCGCGACATCCAAGATGCGGCTGACATTCTCCGCACGGTCTACGACAGCTCGGAGCGCCGCGACGGCTACGTGAGCCTGGAAGTTTCGCCTTACCTCGCGCGCGACACGCAGGGCACGCTGGCCGAGGCGCGACGGTTGTGGAAAGCCGTGAACCGCCCCAACTTGATGATCAAAGTTCCGGGCACCAAGGAAGGAATTCCCGCGTTTCAGCAGTTGATCAGCGAAGGCATCAACGTCAACGTGACGCTGTTGTTCTCGCAAGTGGTCTATCAGCAAGTGGCCGAGGCCTACATCGCGGGCCTCAGCGCCTACGCCGCCGCCGGCGGAGATGTGAGCAAGATGGCCAGTGTGGCCAGTTTCTTCATCAGCCGCATCGATACGCTGGTCGATTCCCTGCTCGCGGAAAAACTTAAGAGCGAGACCAATCCCAAGCAGCGAGAGACGCTGGACAGCCTGGAAGGAAAAGTGGCCATTGCCAACGGCAAGCTGGCTTACCAGCGCTATCTCAAGATCTTCGCCAGCGACGCGTGGAAGAAGCTCGCGGCCAAGGGCGCGCAAACGCAGCGCGTGCTTTGGGCCAGCACCAGCACCAAAAATCCGAAGTTCAGCGACGTACTTTACGTCGAGGAACTC
Organism: uncultured Acidobacteriaceae bacterium; assembly: GCA_963770915.1. Classification (GTDB taxonomy): domain Bacteria; phylum Acidobacteriota; class Terriglobia; order Terriglobales; family Acidobacteriaceae; genus PALSA-270. Next base: position 4,188,599 of record CAVYRG010000001.1, on the reverse strand, counting down.
ATCGGTCAGGACACAGTCAACACCATTCCGCCAGCAACGTTTGACGCCTACCGCGATCACGGCCATCCCCGCGCCAGCCTGACCGAGGATGTTGCGGGCGCGGATCATGCGATGAAGACGCTGGCCCAGGTCGGCATCTCGATTGACGAAGTAACCGACAAGCTGACCGACGACGGTGTGCGCCTTTTCTCCGAGGCGTTCGACAAACTGCTCGCAGCCATGGCACAGACAAAGACTGGCAAGTAGCCCCATGGCTTCGAACGTCAACACGCAAACCTACTCCCTCGCCGAGCCTCTAGCTGCAGCGGTGAGAACCGAACATCGCGGAGTGGGGCGCGGGCGGGAAAATCAAGCGGCTCTGGAACCGCGACGCTTCCCTGTGGACCGGCACGGACGAAGCGGACTGGCTCGGCTGGCTGCACATCACGGAAGAGCAGATTGCCCAGAACGATAAGCTTCGTGCCGCTGCCGAAGATGCCAAGAGCGGCGGCTTCACCAGCATTCTTCTGCTCGGCATGGGCGGTTCCAGCCTGTGCCCGGAAGTTCTGGATAAGACATTCGGCCACGTCGCCGGGTTTCCGCAGCTTCATGTTCTCGATTCCACCGATCCCGCCCAGGTCAAGGCGTTCGAAGGCAAAGTGGATCTAGCCAAGACGCTGTTTGTGGTTTCCAGCAAATCCGGATCGACCCTCGAACCCAATATCTTCAAGCAATATTTCTTCGAGCGTGTGAAGCAGACCATCGGCGCGGAGAGAGCCGGCAGCCGCTTCATCGCCATCACCGACCCCGGGTCCAAGATGCAGCAAGTCGCGGAAGCCGACCGCTTCCGCCACATCTTTTATCGGTGTTCCGAGCATCGGGGGGCGTTACTCGGCGCTTGTCGAACTTCGGCATGGTGCCGGCCGCGCTGATGGGCATAGATGTCACCAAGTTTCTTTCGCGCACCAAAGAAATGGTGGATCAATGCGCAGAACCCTGCAGTCGAGGAAAATCCGGGCGCGACCTTAGGTATTATTTTGGGCACCGCTGCGAAAAGCGGGCGAGACAAAGTCACCATCATCGCTTCGCCGGGAATTTCCGATCTCGGCGCTTGGCTGGAGCAGTTGCTCGCTGAATCAACGGGCAAGCAGGGACATGGCATTATTCCAGTGGATCGCGAGGCGCTGGGCGCGCCGGATGTTTACGGGAAGGACCGCATATTCGCCTATCTGCGGCTGGACCCTGCGCCCGACGCTCAGCAAGACGCGAAAGTCGCGGCCATCGAGAAAGCCGGTTATCCGGTAGTTCGCATTTCGCTCGGAGATGTCTACGGGCTCGGCCAGGAATTTTTCCGCTGGGAGATCGCTACCGCCGTTGCCGGCTCCATCATCGGAATCGACGCGTTCAATCAGCCCGATGTGGAAGCCAGCAAAGTTGCCACCCGCAACCTGACCGACGCCTACGAGAAAACCGGCTCCCTGCCTGCGGAGACGCCGGTTCTGGTGGAGGGCGGCATCAAATTGTTCACCGATGCCAAGAACGCCGAGGCGCTGGCCCAGGGCGCGGGCAAAGACAAATCCCTCCGCGGATATTTGCGTGCCCATCTTGCCCAGCTTGGCGCAGGGGATTATTTTGCGCTATTGGCATTCATTCAAATGAACACCGCCCACCAATCGCAGCTGCAGGAAACTCGGCACGCATTGCGCGACAAGAAACACGTCGCCACTTGCCTGGGATTTGGTCCGCGATTCCTGCACTCAACCGGCCAGGCGTACAAGGGCGGCCCGAACTCGGGCGTCTTTCTGCAAGTCACCTGCGACGACGCCGCAGACGTCGCCGTGCCCGGCCAGAAATACACTTTCGGTGTGGTCAAGGCCGCGCAGGCCCGCGGAGATTTCCAGGTGCTCGCCGAACGAGGACGGCGGGCATTGCGGGTGCATCTCGGCAAAGATGTGGAGGCCGGGCTGACCACTTTGCGGCAGGCGTTCGCGAAGGCGCTGTCATAGTCCGGCGCCTTCAGAGTCAGATTTCTATTCTTTCAGCCGGAACGGATCCGGCGTTGAGAAAATCCAAAGGAGCAACCATGCGGATCGGAATGGTGGGTCTGGGCAAAATGGGCGCCAACATGACCCGGCGCCTGATGCGTGGCGGACACGAAGTAGTGGTCACTGACCTGAGTGCGGACAATGTGAAGCGCATTGCCACGGAGGGCGCGGTTGCTTCTTCGTCGCTGGACGATTTTGCCGGCAAGCTGGGCAAGCCGCGCGTGGCGTGGCTGATGGTGCCGGCAGGCGGGCCGACCGAGCAAAGCGTGCAGGCTCTTTTGCAGCGTATGCAAGCCGGGCGACATTCTGATCGATGGCGGTAATTCCTACTTCAAGGATGACGTGCGCCGCGCCAAAGAGGCCAAGGAGAAAGGCGTTCACTACGTGGATGTCGGCACCAGCGGCGGCGTCTGGGGCCTCGATCGCGGCTACTGCATGATGATCGGCGGACCGAAAGAAGCGGTGACGCTGCTCGATCCCATTTTCAGAACTCTCGCGCCCGGCCGCGGCACGATTCCTCGCACGCCGGGCCGCGAAAAAATGCCGGGCACCTCGGAGGAAGGTTACATCCATTGCGGACCTTCCGGCGCCGGGCATTTCGTCAAGATGGTGCATAACGGCATCGAATATGGCCTGATGCAGGCCTATGCCGAGGGTTTCGACATCTTCCGCAACGCCACCAGCCAGGAACTCGCCGAAGACTATCGCTACGATCTCAACCTCGCCGACATTGCCGAAGTCTGGCGGCGCGGCAGCGTGGTGAGCTCATGGCTGCTCGACCTAACGGCGATGGCGCTGGCGGAAAATCCTACGCTGGCCGACTACACCGGGTTCGTGCAGGATTCTGGCGAGGGACGTTGGACCATTCAAGCCGCGGTGGATGCAGCGGTGCCCGTCGATGTGCTCTCGGCAGCGCTGTTCACGCGCTTCCGCTCGCGCCAGCAACACACGTTTGCGGAGAAGGTGCTTTCCGCGATGCGGCAGAAATTCGGCGGCCATATCGAAGCGACGGCCGTAAAAAAGACAGCATAGAATCTCGTGCATCCGTTGGGGGACGAGGTACCGATGGCCCAAACCGCAATCATGGCAGCCACGCCCCGCGTGGGCAAGGTGGGCGACCCTTGCACCATGGTCATTTTCGGCGCGGCCGGGGATCTCACGGCGCGCAAGCTGATTCCCGCGCTCTACAACCTGGCGAAAAGCGAATTGCTGTCGCGCGAGTTCGCCGTCGTCGGCGTGGCGCGCGCCCCTCTTTCCACCGAAGATTTTCGCAAGCGCGCCTCGGAAGACATCAAGGAATTCGGCACGGAGGCGGTCGATCCCGATGTCTGGGAATGGTTTGTGCGCCGCCTCTACTACCTGAACGGCAATTTCAATGACAAGAACCTTTTTCCGCAGTTGAAGGAACTGCTGGAAAAAGTTGACCGCGACCACTCGACGCACAGCAATCATCTCTATTACATGGCTACGGGAGCCGACTATTTCGGGCCCGTGGTCGAGCAGCTCGCCGCGGTGGGTTTAGTGGAAGAGAATCAAGGTTGGCGCCGAGTCATCATCGAAAAACCGTTTGGCCACGATTTGGATTCCGCGCGCGCACTTAATCGCAAGCTGCTGAGTGTAGCTACCGAGAAGCAGATCTACCGCATTGATCACTACCTGGGCAAAGAAACCGTACAGAACATTCTGGCGCTGCGCTTCGCCAACGGAATTTTCGAGCCGGTGTGGAACCGCCGCTACATCGACCACGTGCAGATTTCCGTGGCTGAGACGGTAGGCGTGGAATCGCGCGGCTCCTACTATGACAAAGCGGGCGCGCTGCGCGACATGGTTCCCAACCACATCATGCAGCTCATCAGCCTCACCGCCATGGAGCCGCCGGTATCGTTCCGCGCGGATGCGGTTCGCGATGAACAGGCGAAAATTCTGCATGCCATCCAGCCGCTCAGCTCGGAAGACGTTTTGAGCAAGACCGTGCGTGGACAATACGGCGATGGCGCCGTGGCTGGGCAGCGGATTTTGGCCTACCGTTCGGAAGCCGATGTACCGCCGGAGTCCAGAACCGAGACGTTCGTCGCCATGAAGCTGCAGATCGACAACTGGCGCTGGGCTGATGTGCCCTTCTATCTGCGAACAGGAAAGTGCCTCCCGGCGCACAATACGCATATTGTCATCCAGTTCCGCCGCGCGCCGTTTGTTTTGTTCCGCGATACGCCGGTCGAAACTCTCATGCCGAATCAACTGGTGCTGCACATCCAGCCGGAAGAAGGGATCTCACTGCAATTTGCGGCCAAGGTTCCCGGCCCCGCAATGAGGCTGGGCGCGGTCGACATGAACTTCGAATACAGCGACTACTTCGGCCAGCAGCCGAGCACGGGCTACGAGCGCCTGCTGCACGATTGCATGATTGGCGACGCCACGCTTTTTCAGCGCGCCGACATGGTCGAAGCCGGATGGTGCGTGGTAAGCCCCGTGCTCGACGTCTGGAAGGCGCTGCCGCCGCGCAGCTTTCCTAACTACCCGGCCGGCACATGGGGTCCGAAGGATGCCGATGAACTTCTGGAACGCGACGGACGGCGCTGGAGAAATTTCGAGAAATGATCCTGGCCGGCGATATCGGAGGCACTAACGCGCGGCTCGCGCTTTTTGAGGCCGTGGGCACGCAGGTCAAGCTGGTTTCGACGTCCGTTTTTCCCAGTCACAAGTATGCCGGTCTAGACAAAATCGTCGTCGAGTTCGTTCAGGCGGCGAAAGTCCAACCGGACTCCGCCTGTTTCGGAGTCGCCGGGCCGGTTTCTGACGGAAGAGTCGAAACCACCAACCTCCCTTGGGTTGTCGAGGCCAAGCGATTGGCGGATGAGCTGAAGACCCAGCGAGTAACGCTTATCAACGATCTCGAGGCCACGGCGTGGGGCATACCGGCCCTGGGGCCGGATGATCTGGTTCCGCTGCATCAAGTGAACGGCAGTCCGGTGGGAACGCAAGCGGTGATCGCCGCCGGAACCGGCCTTGGCGAAGCGGCAATGTACTGGGACGGATCGAAATATCACGTCGTTGCCTGCGAGGGCGGCCACACCGATTTTGCCGCGCGCAACGACCTTGAGGTTGATCTCTTCCGCTACTTATACAAACTGCATGGACACGTAAGCTACGAGCGAATTCTTTCCGGCCCGGGCTTGGTGAATGTTTTTCATTTTCTCCGGGACACCGGGCGTGGAACGGAGCCGCCGTGGCTGACGGAAGAGATGCAACACTCTGACCCGGCCGCCGCCATCGCCCGCGCCGGGCTGGAGGGCAAATCGCCGCTAGCAGAGCAAGCGTTAGGAATCTTTATCTCGGTCTATGGCGCGGAGGCGGGCAACCTGGCTCTCAAAACCAAGGCCACCGGCGGAGTTTATGTAGCCGGCGGAATTGCTCCCAAGCTGTTGCCCAAGCTGGCGGGACCTATTTTCATGCACTCTTTCGTTTCCAAGGGCCGAATGCAGTCATTACTGGAAGCTATACAAGTATCGGTAGCCATCAACGACAAAACCGCTCTCATGGGCGCTGCGCGTTGTGCGGCGTTCCAATCGGCCGCGTGAGCCCCATGCCGTCCGCCCCGGAAATCCGAATCTTGAGTACCGCCGCCGATCTGTTTCGCGCGGCTGCCGTGGAATTTGCCGGCCTAGCCGCGGAAGCCGTCCGCCGCCAGGGCCGGTTCACCGTAGCGCTGTCAGGAGGGTCAACTCCCAAGGGCCTCTATTCCCTGCTCGCCGGCGGCGCGGCAGCTTCTATCCCCTGGGATAAGACTTACTTTTTTTGGAGCGATGAGCGCCATGCGCCGCCAGACCACCCGGACAGCAACTATCGCATGACGAACGAGGCAATGTTGTCCAAGGTTCCGGTGCCGCCGGAGAATGTCTTTCGCATTCCTGCCGAAGCGATTGACGCAAGTGCCGCCGCTGCCGACTATGAGGCAACGCTACGTGCTTTCTTCCGCGTGCACCACGGCGAGGTCCCCGCTTTTGACCTCATTCTGCTCGGCTTGGGGCCCGAAGGCCACGTCGCGTCGCTGTTCCCTGACAGTCCGGCTATGCAGGAAAGCAATCGGCTCGTAGTCGCTAACTGGGTCAAGAAACTCCACACCGATCGCATCACTTTCACGTTCCCTCTGATCAATCAGGCCTCCTGCGTAATGTTTTTGGTCAGCGGGGAAGGAAAGGCAGAAATCCTGCACGAAGTGCTAGAAAATCCAGGGCAGAATTTGCCTGCACAGAGAGTCGCCCCGGAAAAAGGCAAATTGATTTGGCTGGTAGACGGCGCGGCGGCCGCCGCGCTGCAGAGAAAGAGCGCCTAGAACACCGGCGACAGATTATGCTTCTTCTGATACATCTTGCGATCCACCGCCTTCAGCACTTCTGCGACGTCTGATCCAGTAATGTAACCGGCTACGCCCCAGTTGAAGGACACTTCGTACTTTTTCTTGCTGGCCAGGTTCCACTGCTCAACTTCGCGCAGCAGCCGCTCCACCGGAGATTCGGCCTGTTGCTCGCTGGTGTCGGGCATCAGAATCAGGAATTCGTCTCCGCCCTGGCGGAACACGAGGTCGCCTCCGCGAAAGACCGTTTTCAGAATCTTGGAGAACTCCGAAAGAACAAGGTCCCCCTCCGCATTGCCGAAATTCAAGTTGATGGAGCGGAACCGATTCAGGTCAATGGCCATGAACGTGAGATTCCCGCCCAGCCGGTTGGCGCGAGCGACTTCACGGGGAACCAGAATGTTGACGGCACGACGGTTCAGCAGCTGGGTGAGTGGATCGATAAGGGAAAGGCTCTCCAGCCGCTCGTTGAGCACCAGTTCACTGATTAAGGCACGGCGGGTCGCGTTTAGCGTGAGTTTCTGGCCGAGGAGATAGATATTGAATAACAGGATCAGCGAGATCAGGCCAAAGAACAACTGCGGCAGGTAGCCTTCCTGCACGTGGATGAATTTCTGCGCCCAAACCAGATTGGGCACCACCAGCGCCAGCAGACCTGCCGTCAGCACCAGCACAATCAGAATGATGATGGACCACAGCTGCAGGTCGCGCCCGGAAATCTGCTGAATCTGCTCCTGGATTTCCTCCGCGCGCATCAACATCGAGGGCTGCGTGGTGCGTTCGTCCCTCGTCTCTGACATTCAGATTCCTCCGGCCCCGGCACGCCCGTAGAGGGCATGGCACATTAACTTTTTTATCCCATGTCAGCCTGGGAGTAATTGGGAAATCGGGTTGCCGGATTACCTAGGTAATGGAAAGGAATTTCGAGAAATCAGGCTCAGGAGTAACTTACGTCCACCAGCACGTTGTATCCGCTGAATTTACGCAGCGTCATCTCCACTTTTCGCCCAGCGGGCAGCGCGTTTCGCAGGTCACCCTCCAGCACCACGATCTGCGGCGGTACGCCAATGTTCGACAAAGTGACAATGGATTTGTTCGGCTGGCCTACATGGGCCTCGAAGAATTCCACGCTTTCCACTCTGCCCTTCTGCACCAGGCCGGCGGGAACAAAGGCCGCTGGTGCCGTCGAACTGACCCTGGTGTAGAACCCCGATCTCCACTTACGAAACTCGAAAAAAGCATTGACCGCAAAGGTGGCTGAGATGGCCAAAAGGATGAGCGACATGAAGAGCCCGTCGACGGTGAAGGGCGAACCATAGATCGCGATCCTAAGAACTCCCAGCAGTGGGATGAGCGCCAAGACCAGAGAGATGACGAGGAGCATGAGTGAAAGGATTCCCTAAGTCCCAATCGTGCAAGGAAAAGTTACCGCAAAATCTTGGTCCGGGCAAATGGCTTTCCAAACAGCAGTGCGGCCGGACAGGTCACGCCTGGCTTCAAAAAAGGGAAATCCTCTCGAAAAAGGTTTAAGCTTACAGGTTCCCGGGCTTGCCAAACGAAACCTTCATTCCGCAAGGTAGGAAGACATGAAAACTATTCTGAAAATCGCCGCCATCGTGGTCGCCATTCTCGTGGTGATCCTGATCGCTCTTCCCTTCTTCATTAACGTCAACAGCTTTCGTCCCAAAATCGAGTCTGAGGCTAGCAGTGCGCTGGGGCGGCAAGTAACCATCGGCAACCTGAGTCTGTCGCTTCTTTCCGGAGGCGTGCGGGCAGACAACATCGCCATCGGCGACGATCCCGCATTCAGCAAGGCTCCCTTCGTGACCGCGAATTCGCTGAAAGTGGGCGTGGAGCTGCTGCCCCTCATTTTCCACAAACAGCTCAACGTGACCGAAATTACGCTGGAGCATCCCGAGATCACTTTGCTCAAGGCGGCCAACGACAAATGGAACTTCTCGAGCATTGCGCAAGCCTCCAGCCAACCTTCTTCAACCACTGGCCCGACGCCTGCACCTGATCTGTCAGTGGGTGAATTGAAGGTCACCGACGGAAAGTTGACGGTCGGCCGGGCAAACTCCTCTGCGAAACCGCAGGTTTACGACAAAGTGAACCTCGAGGTGAAGAATTTCTCGTTCGCTTCGCAGTTTCCGTTTGAACTTAAAGTTCATTTGCTTAGCGGCGGCGACGCCGATGTCTCAGGAACCGCAGGCCCCATAAGCGCTACGGATGCTGCGAAGACCCCGTTTGAAGCCCAGGTAAAAGTAAATGACCTGGACATCGGAACCTCCGGCTTCATCGATCCGGCCAGCGGTATTGCCGGGATGGCGGATTTCGATGGCACCTTGTCGTCCAACGGCAGCGTCGCCAAGGCTGTCGGAAAATTCACCGGAACCAAGTTGAAATTTTCTCCCAAGGGCACGCCCGGGCCGAAGACCGTCGTGGTCACGCATTCCGCGGCATTCGACCTCGATAAGGAGACTGGGTCGCTCACGCAGGGAGATATTGCCATCGGCAATGCGGTGGCACATCTTACTGGGACTTTTCAGGTCAAGGGTGATACCCAAATCTTGAACATGAAGCTGGACGCGCCCAACATGCCCGTCGATGAGCTGGCAGCGATGCTGCCATCGCTGGGCGTCGTGCTTCCTTCCGGTTCGCAGCTTAAGGGCGGTACTCTTTCCGCCAACCTCAGCATCGTCGGGCCAATCGACAAACTGGTCATCACCGGACCGGTCAAGCTTGGCGACACGAAGCTTGCCGGCTTCGATCTGGGCGGGAAGCTGGGTGCGCTGGCTGCGTTCGCGGGCAAGGCGGCCTCGAATCCCGATACTTCCATCCAAAACTTCAGCCTCAATGCACGTGTAGCGCCCGAAGGCACAAAAGCCGACAACATCAACCTCACGGTTCCGGCGATTGGCGCCATCACCGGAGCGGGGACCGTAAGTCCTGCAGGCGATCTGAATTTCAAAATGTCAGCAGACCTGAAAGGTGGCGTGGCGGGGGGATTCACTCAGGTGGCTACACTCGGCAGCAGCAGCGGTATTCCGTTCTTCATTGACGGTACCACTTCCAATCCGCACTTCGTGCCCGACGTCAAGGGAATGGCCACCGGCGTTGCGAAAGGAGTTTTGGGAGGCGTCATGAACGGAAAAGGCGGCCTGCAAAATAACCCTGCCGGTTCGATCATTGGACTGTTTGGTAAGAAAAAACAGAAGTGAGATCAAGCGCTTAGTTCACGGCAGAGTTAGGCGCTCTCACGCCAGTCGACGATCTCCTTCAGCCCTTCCACGCGAGTCTGCTCGAACAATCGGACTCGATGGCGGGAGTGTTCGAACTCATGAATGTCGGCCCATACTTCGGCGAGCCAGGGCTCCTCGTGAACCGCCGATTCTCCGCAGGTGGCGCAGCGGGTGTAAAACTTGCGGACCACGGGCACGCGCACGGGCGCCGGTGGCAGCTCGAGAAAGATGGTTCGTACTTCCTGGATTTCGTCGTTCTCGCCGAGGATGTGCTCGTAGCGCAGCAGAAAATTGAAGCCTAACCGCCGAGCCTCGATTTCGGCATCCTCGCGAGAACCAAAGGGACCGCACTCCGCGCGCTCCGACTCGGTACAGTCGCAGGCCATCCAGAGAATCTCTTGCCGGCCCATTTGCCTCCGTTCGAGTTCTGTAAATCCGCAGAAATCTTGGGGAAACGCCTAAAAGCGGCGAATCCCCCGGTTGGATTGCAATTCGAATGCCGCCAGGATAATGATAGGGTATTGTCCTACATAGACTTATGGCGATTTCCCATTGCCCCAACGACCTGCCCTGCAAGGTTTTGCATGGTTTGGCCGGTTCTGAGGTTTGGCTTGCGCTTGGCACGAGTTAACTACGTGGATTAACATCGGGATCAAGCACCTCCTCACAGGAAGACATTCAAAGATGGGTCTACGCAACGAACCGCGCAGCAAAGTCAAAGTTCCCGTCCGGATTTTCGGTACCGATGCGGACGGGCAAGTCTTCTCAGAGAGCGTGTTCACCGTCGACCTCAGCCGAACGGGCGCAAGACTGGCCGGTGTGCAAGCGCGAATCAAGCCCGGCGAAATTGTTGGGATTACCTGTGGCAAGAAGAAAAGCCGATTCTCGGTGCAATGGGCTGGACAGCCCGGCACGCCTAGCGCTGGCCAGATCGGCGTTTTGGATCTCACTCCGGAAAAATCCATCTGGGATGTGGCCCTGCCTGGAGCAGGCTTCGACTCCTTCAAGTCCGCCGGAGCCGGCGATCGCAGGCGGCAGCCGCGCATGAAGTGCGTCAATTCCGTGCAACTTCATCCTCAGGGCCAGGGCGCCCCGATTTGGGGGAAGGCCGTGGACCTCAGCACAGGCGGGTGCTTCGTTGAGATGCCTATCCCACTGGCGGTGGGAACCAAGCTCAAAATCGGCCTCTGGCTCAGCGCAAAGAAACTGCAGCTGACCGCGAAAGTGGTCAACAGCCGGCCGGGTTTCGGAATTGGAGTGCAGTTCCTCCAAGTCGGCCCCGAGGACCTCGATCAGTTGCGGCAATTTTTGAAGAGCATTACGCAAATCCGTACCTAGAATCCGCGCCTAGATTGAGCTGGACTGAGTTTCTGCCGCGACCACGGGTTGGGCAGGCCCGGGATCGATGTCGTTCTCGTGGCTTTCGGTTCTTCTCGCATCTTCCCATTTGGCGCCGCCGTGCGCGGCTACGTACAGCGCTAATTCCAAGCGGCTCCACACCCCCAGCTTGTCAAACGTATTACGCAGACAATTCTTCACTACCTGCTCGGTTGTGCCGATGCGGCCAGCAATGTCGCGGTTGGTCTTGCCTTCCCAAACCAGAATTGCCACTTGAACTTCCTTGCCGGTTAATCGATCTCGGGGTTGCATGATCTCATCTCCTCGGTTTGGAACATCGCGGTAGCGAGTTTCACTCGCTTGCGGCCATCGCGAATGCCCGCGCGGAGAAACAATGTGCGCAGGTGTTGCTTTACGGTCCGCGGGCTGATATTCAGATTGACTGCGATTTCTTTGTTGCTGCACCCCTGCACCAGCAGGCGCAAAACTTGCGCGTCGCGGGGCGTGATTTTGATCTCATTGAGGTTCGTCATGCGTTGGCTTTCCACCTCCTTCACATCCGCTCTGGCGCGAATGATGAATCGCGCAACATAACTGCAACTCCTTCGCCAAATCTCCGCCCTCGCTCCCAAGAGGCTGAAGACCTTTGAATGCTGAAGCTTCGGGTCTGCAGTCCCGCGAAGTCGGATTTCTATTCCGCCTGTTTCGGGACAGACCATCCCAGAATGGCTTCTGCGTTTCGATCCGAGGAAATCCTCGGCAGGACCCAAGTGCTGCAAGTTTTTGCAACCACTCGTATGGTTCTGTCTAGGTTCTTCATAGAGGCCGACCCGGCAACAGGCCCTGCCAAGACCACTGCCAAATCCTGGTGGGCAATAAACCCCTGTAATGCTAGGCACTTAACCGCCTTCCCCAAGGGCCCGATTTTACGACCAAAGCAACTAGAATCAAGGGCTTGCGTGATTTGCCTCCATATCACGGAGGGCAAATTGCTTTACAATGCTGGGATGGGTACGACCTTCTCCCAGGAGCGAGAGCGGGCACGTCAGTGAACAAACCAGCCACCAGCAGCGACCACAAGCCGACTATGGACGAGGGCTCTTTCCAGCAGCTCTTGCAGGCTGCCTACGTGCTTCAGCAGCACAATGAGCGCTCCCAGTCGGGGAAGCCTGAATACGGCTATGCCAAAACCCTCGCCGGCGTCCTCGAAATCCAGGAACAAGTACGGAATGACAAGTTGGACCCGCAAGCCACCGCGTCATTGATCGCCAGGCAGCTTCGTGAATTCACTCAAGCAACCGGCACGGCAGTCGGGGTTTTGGATTCCGGCGGCACGCAGCTCGACTACTACGCGGCTTCGGGAAGTGCAGCGGGCGAGGCGGGCGCGCAGGTTCCATTTGCCTCGTCGATGGCGGCGGAATGTCTCCGCACCGGTCTGGTGTTGAAATGCCCGAAAGCTGAAAGCGACCCGCGCCTGTCAAGGGAGCTTTGCCGGCAGCTTGCCGTCAAGGCGCTGATTGCGGTGCCGGTGCTTTCTCAGGGCCGGACTGCGGGTGTGGTGGAGTTGCATTTTGGCCAGCCGGAATCGGTGGCCGAGTCCGACGTCCGCACTTGCCAGCTGCTGGCTGCAATCCTGGCGGAAACCCTCACCCAAGATTCGCAGCACTCAGCGCCGTCTCCTGCGCCGTCTCTCCCGGAGGCCGAATCATCGCGGAACGGCCAGGATCCCCGCGCTACGATGCTCGCGGCTTTGGAGAAAATCAGGCCGCACTTGGAACGCCTAGCTGCGCAGGCGGGCTCCGCCGAACCGCCAGCCGCGCCGGCTGCGCCCACTTCTCCCGCTCCATCCACGAACGTGGCCGTACCGGCAGCGACTTGTGAGACTTGCGGCCGCGAACTGGCGGAGAATGAAATGTTCTGCGGAAGTTGCGGCGTGGCGCGCCGCGCCCCAAATCCGTGGGCGTCTCTGTGGGAAATTCAGCGTTCGGCGGATAAGGGAGTACCGGGAGTTTCTTCCGCGCATTCGGCGATCGCCGACGACGTTCGCGACTCGTTTGATGTGCTCCCCTCAGAAGTCGAAGACATTGTCGCCCGCCTATCCACGGAATCGCCTGCGGAAACGCGCTCCCGGCATTCTCAGAATTCAGAGATTGAGGCTGAGCCCATCCCGCATGAACCGAAGGATTCCCTTTTGGACTGGGCCACTCCGCCACATTCAGAGTCCTTGCTGCGCCCCGTGAGAGAACTCCCATCTTTCGGCGTGGGATCGGCAACGCCGGTCTTCCCGCAAGAGGATTCCCTTGACGACACCTCGCAACCCCCAGTGCTCGCGGATGAACTTGACCAATCATTCGTCGCCAAGCCGACTGAGCGGCTGCCTGCTCCCACCGGAATCGATGGGTTGGTCGATTTATGGCGGACTTATCGTGCGAACATCTACGTCGGCTTTTCCGCATTATTGCTGATCGCGGCACTTCTTGGTTTCTTCACTCCGTCGCCCCGGACTACAGCTGGTGCCGGTCGCGGTCAAAAGCATGCGCCGCAACAACCTGAACTCAGTTTTGTTGATCGGGTCCTCGTTAATCTTGGTCTCGCGGAAGCCCCATCGCCTCCGCCCGATCTGGGCAACCCGAATACACAAGTGTGGGTCGATGTTCATACGGCGCTCTATTACTGTCCTGGAAGCGATCTCTATGGAAAAACGCAGGATGGGAAATTCACCACTCAGCAGGATGCTCAGCAGGAAGCATTTCAGCCGGCGGCTCGGCGGCCCTGTGACTAGAAAGAATCTAGCCGACCAAGCATCCCCGACGCGAGTAACTGCCTCCAATATCCGGCAATTTTTTGCGGTCGGCTAGATTGACATGGCGCCGTTCAAGGAGTGGAATAACCAGCCGATGGTCCTCGGAGATTTGAATTCGCAGAATCCATCACCCAAGTTGCCGGATTCCAGCCAGCTACCCAAGCCTGAGCTGAATCCGCTCTTGAATCCCTTGTTGGAAAAAAACCTCGGCCGCTGGGCGCAGGTATATTTCGCGACGCCCCCGGAAGGGCGCGAGCAGGCAGTGCTGGAGTTGTTGCAGGAATTGAAGGCTCAGGATTCAGCCACTGGAGGAGCGGCCGCCTCCAGCGCAACTCATGCGCATGAGCCGGCGGGCGAGACGATTGTGTGCCCGGCTTGCGATGCCAAGAATCGCTCGCAGCAACGGTATTGCGGCTTCTGCGGCTCGACGCTTCGTCCACGGGAGTCGGCGCCGTCTCCCTCTCAAACGCGATCGCTTTCAAGCGAGGTCCATGAACCCGAGACTTTCTCCGTGTTGGGCCTGTCTTCTATGCCGCCGCCAAAGGAAAAGACGCCCTCCGCAACCATGGGCTCCCCGATCGATCGGAAGCTGGAAGGCAGCCTGCAATTTTTGCGGGAAAAAGATTTCGAGCTATATGAATCCGAGCCCGGTCATGTTCGCCGATATGTACTGCTCGCCATCGCGATCGTGCTGGCTGCGAGCATGTACATCAAGTGGCCGAGCATTCAAAGCCGTGTGCGCTCTTCCCTGCATGCCGCGGTTGCTGCACCTGCCGCTACTGCCGAGGGTTCAAGGGCTGCCAACCCTCCGTCCGGGACGGTGCTGCCGGCGCCCTCCAACACGCCGGCGCCAGCGACTTCCAGCAGTTCGGAGCAAGCACCGCCAGTGGAGCAGCCTGCGGCTCCTGAAGTTCCTGATTCGAGCCTGAACGTTTCGCGGAATCCGGTGCCGGCCGTCATGTCTTCTCGCAGCCATGAGGCTGCCGCCCCCGCCGATTCAACCAACCCGCCGGCAATTCCGGATGGAGTTCAGGAGCTCGTACTGGCACAACGATATCTGGATGGGAAGGGAGAGCCGCGGGACGCTGCCGCGGCCGCGCGATTGCTCTGGCAATCCGTCAGCAAGCAGAATCCTCGTGCCGCTTTGGTGCTCGCCGACTTGTACGAGCGGGGAGACGGGGTGGCGAAGAGTTGCGGCCAAGCCAGAATTCTTCTCGGCGTTGCCGAGGATAGAGGCATGCCGCAAGCAACAGAGAAGCTGCGCAATCTAAATGTGAGTTGCCACTAAGGCCTGGCAACTCCGGCGATAATCCACAAATAAAAAGGACCTCGGCGTCGCCGGGGCCCCTTGTCATCTTCAAGTAGTATCAAAATTTCTCTAGGATCAAATTTCTATCAGGGCAATCTTAATTTCTGCCGATGGGCCAGATCGGCTGATGCCGCAATTCCCGGCCTAGGTCAGGGATGCTCTGCCTCCAGCTCTCCGCGACCTCAAGCGTGGGCTGCACCCTCGTGCCGGCGCGCTTCGTACCAGAGTGCGAGCTCGACGCGGTTCCAGAGTCCGAGCTTGTCGTAGATGACGCGAAGGTAGTTTTTGACGACGTGCTCGCTGGTCCCGATGCTTTCTGCGACTTCCCGATTCTTGAGCCCTTGAGCAACGAGTTCGATGACAAGCTGCTCGCGCTCGCTGGGGACGCGATTTCCGTAACGTTCTGCTCCAAGCATAGCTGCCTCCGATACAAAAGTGTTGCGAGTTTCACCCGCTTGATTCCGGTATTGATGCCGAACCGTAAGAAAAGACGATTAAAGTGCGCTTTTACCGTGCGTCGAGCCATGTTGAGTTGCTTGGCGATTTCCGTATTGTCACATCCCTGCAGCAGCAATTCCGTAATCTGCTGTTCGCGGGGACCCAGATGAAACACCTTTTCCCTCATGCCGAGTTCCCTTCCCTGACCGAACATCCCGATCAGCCTTCAATTTTGTTGTGAGACTTCCCCGCAGACACTGCCGCCCAAACCCCCGCGAGTAACCCCACACTGTCGCATACTTGAAAAGCCGTAGCATTCGCACTGCCACCCGTTTGCTCACAATAGGCAAGGGATTTCCACAACCGGGAAGGCAGGCGGGCTCGGCTCCGTGAAGGACTCTAGCCTGAGAGGCCCGTCATGGCAGTGTCAGACCCCGGAACGGTTTCGGCCATAGAAACAGCAAAACCCCTGCCAAATGCGGCTTTCGCGGCGCTTTCAGGCAGTTCGCGTGTTCGGATGCCGCCGAACCGTTCGGGAACCGGAGCAAACCGTAACCTGGTTACTGTTTGCGGATCACACTCGCCGTGCCAATGCTTACAGTGACTTCCTCTGCTTCTAAGGTAAAACCCTTAGGACAAAATTCCATCCCCGGCCGGTAGGTTCTGGAACTAATTACACTTTGAGCACTAGGGCAGGGGAACCCAGACAGCTATTCGCGGGAAACCGAAATCAGAGCTGACAGTAGGGATTGCTTTTATACTAACCCTGCCCTACGAGGATCCCTGTGAAAGTCTCCGTCGTCATCCCCGTCTATAACGAGGCAGCCACCCTGAAGTTTGCCGTGGAGAGAGTTCTCGCGACTCCGCACAACCTGGAGGTGCTCTGCGTCGACGACGGTTCCAAGGACAACTCCCTTGAAATTCTGGGGGGATTGCAACGAGAGCATCCGCAGATTCGCGTCTTCCAACAGCCGCAAAATATGGGAAAGGGCGCTGCGCTGAGGCGCGGCATCGAGCAAGCCACCGGCGATTTCGTGATCATTCAGGATGCCGACCTGGAATACGATCCTTCGGATTATTCCGTGCTTCTGCAGCCTCTGGTTGAGGGTCAGGCCGATGTTGTGTTTGGTTCCCGCTTCCTTAGCGGACGGCCGCATCGCGTGCTCTACTTCTGGCACTCCGTCGGAAACTACTTTCTTACATTGCTTTCCAACGCGTTGACCAACATCAACCTCTCCGATATGGAAACCTGCTACAAAGCATTTCGGCGGGAAGTCATCCAATCGATCCCGATCGAAGAAAACCGCTTTGGCTTTGAGCCGGAAATTACCGTAAAGGTCGCGAAGCGGCATTTGCGTATTTACGAAGTTGGCATCGGCTACTGGGGGCGCACCTACGAGGAAGGCAAAAAAATTGGCTGGAAAGATGGCGTTCGCGCCCTCTGGTGTCTGCTAAAATACTCGCTCAAGGAAAAGGCGGGTGCCGTCCAACCAAAACCCGCCGCCCAGCTGTAGGCCCAGGGAACGGAAGCAACGAAGCCGGTCCCGGGGATTAAAGAACTGAATCACTAACAGGAGTTTGGAATGCAAGAACAACGTCTACGCCCAAACGAGCTCGCTCTCGGCAATGAGCTCTTTATCGTAGATTGTTGTTTCTGTTAGTTCTTCAGGGACAGCGCTGGAATTCCGCAGTTTCCTTCAGCCCCTGCAACGTGTTCCCGCGATTTTCCGTCTGAAAGCGCTTCAGGCAAGACGCATCAAGAAAATTTTAAAGAACCTAGGAGGTTCAGGATTTGACCGCGCCAACTAGCCACCTCATTGCCCCGCACGGGGGCGAACTTGTCGATCTCATTGCCCAACCCGAGGCCGCAAAGGAAATCAAAGCCCACTCTCGCGAATGGCCTTCGTGGGACCTGACCGCGCGCCAGATTTGCGACCTGGAATTGCTGATGAGCGGTGGTTTCTCTCCGCTGCGCGGTTTTATGACGCGCTCCGATTACGACGGCGTTTGCCAGAACATGCGCCTGGCGAGTGGTGTGCTTTGGCCGATTCCCATCACGCTGGACGTCACGGAAGCCTTCGCTAAGTCCCTCAAAGCGGGGGGCAAGGTTGCGCTTCGTGATCCCGAAGGTGTGATGCTCGCCGTCCTGCATGTGGAAGAAATATGGCAGCCGGATCGCGAGGCCGAGGCGAGATCTGTTTTCAATACCACGAGCACGGCGCATCCGGGTGTCGATTATCTGCTGAAGAAGAGCGATCCCTGGTACGCGGGCGGGCGGGTGGAAGGCCTGCAAATGCCTTCCCATTACGATTTCCGCGCCCTGCGCTTGACTCCCGCGGAATTGCGTGCCGAGTTCGCGCGCCTGGGATGGCGGCGCGTGGTGGCGTTCCAAACCCGCAACCCCATGCATCGCGCTCACGTAGAAATCACTTTCCGCGCCGCGAAACAAGTCGAGGCCAACCTGCTGATTCATCCTTCGGTCGGCATGACCCGGCCCGGCGATGTGGACTACTTCACTCGCACCCGTTGCTATCAGTTGCTGCTTTCCAAATTCCCTCCCGGGACCGCCAAGCTTTCCATGTTGCCGCTGGCAATGCGCATGGGCGGCCCGCGCGAGGCGATCTGGCATGCTTTGATCCGCAAAAATCACGGCTGCACCCACTTTATTGTAGGGCGCGATCACGCCGGCCCAGGCAACGATACCAACGGCAAACCATTCTACGGACCCTACGATGCCCAGGAGCTTTTCAAGAAGCATGAAGCCGATATCGGCGTGGCCATGGTGCCTTTCCAGATGATGGTCTATCTGGAGGACCAGGACCGCTATGTGCCGGACAACGAAGTACCCGCCGGATCGCGCGTACTGAATATTTCCGGGACTGAGCTGCGACGCCGCCTGAATGAAGGCCGCGAGATTCCTGCCTGGTTCACTTATCCGGAAGTGGTGAAAGAACTCCGTCGCAGCTTTCCGCCACGCGGCAAGCAAGGGGTCACCATTTTCTTCACCGGCCTTTCGGGATCGGGCAAGTCGACCATTGCCAACGTGCTCATGACCAAGTTTCTTGAGACCGGCGGCCGTCCGGTGACGTTGCTCGACGGCGATCTGGTGCGCAAGCATCTTTCCTCCGAACTCGGATTCTCCAAAGAGCACCGCGACATCAACATTCGCCGCATCGGGTATGTAGCTTCGGAGATTACGAAGAATGGCGGCATCGCCATTTGCGCTCCCATTGCCCCTTATGACGCAACCCGCAAGCACGTACGCTCCCTCATCGAGCCGGTAGGCGGCTTCATTCTCGTGCATGTGGCCACGCCGCTCGCAACCTGCGAAGAGCGCGACCGCAAGGGCCTTTACGCCAAAGCGCGCGCGGGAATCCTCAAAGAGTTCACCGGCATCTCCGACCCCTACGAAGAACCGACGGATGCGGAAGTCACCATCAACACTGCCGACTTGTCCCCGGAAGAAGCCGCGCAGGAGATCATCCTGCACCTCGAGCGAGAGGGATTCATCGGCATGAATGAGGCATCAGCATGAGGAGAGCCAGCCCTCGTTAGACTGCAATCCCGAGTTCCATGGATTTTGCATTCAAAATTTTCGTCGGCTTTGTGGTCGGCACTCTGATCGGCATGACCGGAGTTGGGGGCGGAGTTTTGCTACTGCCTGTCCTCATCTTCGGTCTGCGGGTTCCGCCGATCCTTGCCGTCGGCTCCGATGCCGCCTTCAACTTCATTACCAAAATCGGCTCCGGATGGATGCACTTGCGCCGGGGCACGGTCCGTCGCCGCGTGGTTCTTGCCCTGGCGGTGGGAAGTGTGCCGGGTTCGATCGTGGGCGTGAATTTCCTTGCTTACCTGCGTCATGTTCACGGCAATGGGGTAAATACGTTCATTCGCTTCGCGGTTGGGCTGCTGCTCGTTTGTATTCCCGTGCTCCTGTTCTTTCAGACCCAGATTGAAGATCACGTCGCCCAGCACCCGCCGACCATGCGGTCGTTCGCCGGCATGTCCGCGATCGGGCTGCTGGCAGGCATTTTGGTGGGCATGACCTCAGTCGGTTCCGGCAGCATCATTATGATGCTCTTGCTGGTGTTCTACAGTTTCTCTCCAAACGTGATGGTGGGAACCGATATCGTGCATGCGGTGGCGCTCACCGGCGTCACCAGTCTGCTGCAATTTCATTTCGGCAACGTCGACTTGTCTTTGGTGGCAACGCTCGCGATTGGCTCGATACCGGGAGGCCTAATCGGATCGCACTTGAGCACACGAGTTCCGGTGCCGTGGTTGCGCCGCATTCTCTGCACCGTGCTCATAGCTACCGGCGTCCGCATGCTTTGGCCATGAGTTGTATTGTCATGTTGAGCGAGGAATAAGCTTCGCGGCGAAGCTCATCCGGTAGTCGGAACATTTCCGCCGCAATCCCGATCTCCGAATCCTTGATACCCTGTTATCCGCATGCCGAATCACTCGCAATCTGAATTTCTGCAACGCATCGAAGGCGCTCTGGCTGCCGCCCGCTCAATCTTCGCCCGATTCACTCCAGGGAAAATCGAGACTGAATACAAATCGGGTCTCGATCCGGTCACCGAAGCGGATCGAGCCGTGGATGCCGCGCTGCGCAAGGAATTGCTGCGCGAGGGCGAGGGCTGGCTCTCGGAAGAGAGCGTTGACGATCTTTCCCGCCTGCAGGCCAAACATGTGTGGGTCGTCGATCCGCTCGACGGCACTCGCGAATTTGTCGACGGCATTCCGGAATTCTGCGTGTCGGTGGCCATGGTTGAGAATTCCCGCCCGATTGCGGGAGGAATCTGCAATCCCGCCACAGGAGAAGTTTTTCTAGGGTCTCTCGACTGCGGTGTAACTTACAACGGCAAACCGGCGCATGCCAGCCAGCGCGAAGATTTACAAGGCGCGGTAATTCTTGCCAGCCGCAGCGAAAGCAAACGCGGCGAGTGGAAACGGTTCGAGCAAGCTCCGTTTCAAGTGCGTCCCATGGGCTCTGTTGCCTACAAACTAGCTCTGGTTGCGGCGGGCCTCGCCGACGCGACGTTCACCCTTACTCCCAAGCACGAGTGGGATGTTGCCGCCGGCGCAGCCTTAGTGGAAAGCGCAGGCGGATTTGTGATGACCCTGGATGACCAACCGCTCCAATGCAACCGCCGCTCTCCCTGGCTCTCCGGCTTGATCGCGGGGGGAGCTTCGCTACGCCGGCCGCTTCGCGCCCTGCTGGATTCCCAGCGGCAAGGCAGTAATCGCTCCTGATCGAAAGCGGACGCTCCGTTCAAACCCACATTGCGATCATGATCGCCCCCCTGAGGCCCTTTTCGCGGTGCGCGGCCGAACCCGGTTGAGCACGAGCGCAGTCCGCGGCAACGCCTGATCCAGCGCCTGGCGGTTCACCTCAAGGTCGGGATCGGACGAGAAAACATCCATTTGTTCCCCGTTGATGACGACCTCGCCGCGCAGTATCGGCTTTAAGCCGGAAATCACGCGTTGCCCGTCAGCCTCGACATAGCTGGCATTGCAGCAAATCAGCGTGCGGCGGTCGCCGTCCGGCGTGGAACTCCAATAGAGAAGCTCGGCGTCGCTGGCCCACATGCCCATAGTCCAGGCCTTTCCCTGCCCGAAATAGAAATTGTGATCGGCGGCCGCGGTGGCATAACGATAAGCGCTGACTAAGCCACGCGACGGAGACTGGCGTAAGGGCGTCAAGCCTCCCGGGCGGACGGCGCGGTCCGCCACTGGCGCGAGCAAGGTGACAAACTCCACCGGCGGCGCTGCGGACGTGCTGAACTGCAGCACGTGCAACTGCTCGCGGCGTCCGTAAACCGGGGACCACCAAGCCTGACGAACTTCCTGGGACCAGCCGTGGCCTTCGGCAGCTGAAATCTGCAAGCCGGATGCTCGGCCGTCCTCGCTGAAAATGCCGGTTGCAGGGTCGTAGCGCGATAACTCGGGGGAGAGATGCCATAGAAACGCAAACTCACGCCCTCCCTCGCCCAGAAGCAGATCGCGCACCACCCAGAATTCGGAGCGGAAAGAGAACACGCAGCGGCGATGCAATAGCGGGAACTCGCGGCTCCCATAGCCGTCATCGCTGCCGACAAAAAGATCAAAGCTGCGACCGCCGATCCATTTTTCCACTTGCGAGCGCGGCTGCTCTCCTTCACGTCTGCCCGCGGGCCGGGTAGAGCCGCGTGGTCCCACCAGCAAACTGTTCCGCTGCGCCGCTCGCGGCATGCTCCGGCGCTCGAGGCCAGACCTCGTGGGAATCGCTTGAAGTGCTCTTCCCGCCTGTGGAACGGCTAGCGGGCAGCCCGCGTTTTCTCGGTCTGAAATTCCTGGGTCGATCAGCAACGCCCTGCCACCACAATTAAGCGACACACTGAACACCGCCTGTCCTTGATGCGCCTGAACCGCGTTTTGCGGCCTGGCATCGATGATCAGCTGCCGTTCCTGCTCCGCGCTGGCCATAAAGTACAGGCCCATCTCCGGCAAGGCCACCGCACCATCGCGCGGGAAATGGCTGTGTAGCCGGTCGAACTGCGCCAGCCCTTCTTCTCCCAGAAGCCAAAGGCTCTCCTCGCGAAACTCGCCAGCCACGTGCTTGAAGTCGCCACGCCCGAACAAAATCGCGCCGGTCGCCAGCGGGTCGAGCCAGTGCTCCGGTTGTGTCCTCCGCGGATCAAAGACGCGGATGCCTTCGCAGGCGCCCAGGCACGGAGGCGCGCCTGACCGCCCCAAAAGACACAGCGCTTCCAGCATCCTTTCGAGCGTCTGCTCGAACTCCCGCGGAACTTCCACATGGTTGAGCGACGCCAGAATGGAGGCGTGGAGAAATAGATCGAGGCGATTCACGTAGTCACTGGTTGACGTTTCCAGCCCAGTCTTGCCGCCGGGCCCATCGCCCTCTTCGCCGTGGCCGAACTGCCGCTTCGCCTCCCGCAAAACGACTTCCCAACCTCGCTTCTTCCAGTGCTCTGCTTCATCCAGTTCCGGGCAAAGCACTCCGATGAAGAACAATCCCGCGCCCTCCGCCAGCACGGCCTCGCGTTCCGAAGTAAAGGCGAGCGCATAGCGATCCAGATGCCGGCCGCTCACAGCCATGGCCTGCAGCCATTGCGAGCGGAAGCCGGGTGGCAGTTGCGGAGAATCGGCGAGCAGAAAGTACAACCAGCTCCAGCACAAGCTGCGCAGCGCGACTTCCCGGCCGCGCGCCCAGTTCACGCCCATGGGATACGGATTCGCCGCATGCCACTGCCGCCATTGGCAAAAGACCTCGGTGGCAAATCTCCCATCGCCGGTCAGGCGATACACTTTGGCCAGTGTGACCCAATGCTGATGCCGGTTCAGCGCCGAGACAATCTTCCGGTCCGCACCAGCGGGAAAATTTCGGCCCGTTTGCAGAGGAGCCAGCTTGAACCACGGTTTGCGCGATTCCGGCAGGCCATGGACGGGGTCGAAATGCCAGTCGATTTTCGCCCCCACGTTCACCTTTTGAAAGCCGAGCAGGTCAAAACGATGGCGGCTGATTCGCTCTGCCTTCTCCGTCGCGGCATTGGCCTCCTCCGGAAGCCGCTTGCGCCAAATCGCGCAGAGCGCCGGAACGCTGGCCGTGGCAAAGAAGAAGCGGGGCGCGGGCGTGGCCGGCGACGCGCGCAATCGCGCCCTGCGCCGTAAGTTCAGACGGTAGCGAATCAGGTCGATTCGAACTCCCACCCTCGGACGCAACCTGCGCAGAAATTTGGCCCACATCGCGCGAGTTCGATCCAGCCAGTTGCCCTTCTTTTCAACCTTCATGCGTCGTTGGCTCTCCTCCCGCAGATATCCGGCGGGCGCAGGTGCAATCTCTCCGCCAAGCAGGACTTTCTGAAGGAACGGAAGGACGCGGCGTCAGTCCCAGCACGCAACCGGTGCGTGCAACTTAAAACGTTCGATTGGATGGAGGGTTGGAGGTTAGCGGTTGACAGAGTCGCGAGAGAAGGTGGCTGTAGCCGCGGTTACCAGGAAAGGCAAACCACGCGCAAATCCTATTGCGGAACACGGGGTGTCGTTTTGGGAGATCTGGCGGCTAGGCCTTCCGCCTGTCGGGCTCGCTTTCGCGCTCCTCAACGTTGGCTTCTTCGGCGCCTTCGCTTTCACGCAGCTGGTCGGCGAGGTCGGAGAGCGTTTTCAAGGCGTCAAACAGATCGACGCGCTCGGTCTGAGGCAACTCCGGGTCTGGGTTGGGCCCCGCTCCGTCCAGCTCAAAATCACGCGCGACCGCATCCACGATTTCCACGCTGACGGGTTTCTGCTGATCCACGAAGGCCCCGACCAGGGAATGCTCGCAAATCAGATTCACCAAGCGGGGAATTCCGTTGGCGTAGCGATGAACCGCCGCCACCGCTTCCGGAGAGAAGATGGGCTGTCCGTTTGCCCCGGCAATGCGTAGGCGCTCCTCGACATAAGCGCCTGTCTCTTCCGGCAACAAGGGATGGGTCTTGGCCTGTAAGGCCAGGCGTTGCCGCAACTGCCGCAGATGCGGCTGGCGCAGCTTCTGCTCCAATTCCGGCTGCCCCACCAGTACAACTTGCAAAAGTTTTTCGGTGAAGGTTTCCAGGTTGGTCAGCAACCGGATTTCTTCCAGCAGCTCATCAGTCAGGTTCTGCGCCTCATCCACAATGAGCACCGAGGTTTCCCCGGCGCGATGCCGGTCGAGCAGCCATTGGTTCAGCTGCCTCAGCTTCTGGCTCTTTGCCCCCGGCACCGACGAGATACCGAAGTCGTTCAGCATGTAGTCGAGAAAGTCGCCGACGTCCATGCGCGGATTAAAGACGAATGCGGTGGCCACATGCTGCAGGCGCAGCCACTCCAGCAGCTTGTTGACGAGCGTAGTCTTCCCCGTCCCCACTTCGCCAGTCAGCAGCACAAATCCCTTGCGGCTCTGGATGCCATAAGTCAGGCAGGCCAAGGCTTCCTCGGTATGCCGCGTCAGGAACAGGTAGCGCGGGTCCGGGTTCATGTTGAAGGGGTTGGCTCGTAGTCCAAAAAATTGCTTATACATGAGGCGCACTACTCCCGGCTGCCCGCTCCCCAAAGTGGATTAACGGCGATCTGCTTTCAATCGTATCGTCTCAAACCGACCCTGCAAAGCGGAAACTACCTAGCATGCGACCTCCGTAACCCCAAACGACAGGTTTCCATTCGCTGCGGGCGGAACATCCGCGCAATTTCTGATGTAGACCGAGGAAATGTTGCTCATTGGGGGGTTGTCCAAATGGGCCTCGCTTTACGTGACCCGAGTAACTACAGGGGGCGATAGAATTGCAATATCCTGAAATCGACCCGAAAGCCAATTGTTCTCGGCGGCCAGCGGACGAGGTTCAGTCCCGGCGCGCCACGAGTGGGTTCAGGTCTGGAGATCCGTAGATGAAGTGTTTGCCCGCAGTCGCACGCGTCTTTACCGTGGCGCTTATTGCCGTGTCTTTCGTCGGGTGCTCGCGCGACCCCAACGCGCGCAAGCAGAAATTCTTCGCCAGCGGGCAGCGCTACTTTGCGCAAGGCAAATATTCGGAAGCTTCCATCCAGTTTCACAACGCCATCGACCTCGATCCCAACTTCGCGGAAGCTCACTACCAGCTTGCGCAGGCAAATCTGAAGCTCCACCTCGGAAGCCTTGCCCGGCAGGAACTCAACCGTACCATCGAACTCCAGCCCGACAACTACGCCGCCCACATTGATCTGGCACAGCTGCTGGTGTCTGCCCGCGATTTCAAGCGGGCGCAGGATGAAATCAGTCTTCTACAAGCCAAGCAGCCCGATAATCCGAAAGTCCACCTGGCAGCCGCGGATCTGCTTCTCGCTCAGGACAACATCGAGGGCGCGGTCGCGGAAACGCAAAAGGCCATTTCCCTGGCGCCGGATAGTTCTGCATCCTATTTAAGGCTCGCCCTGCTGCAGACCCGCATGGACCAGCCCGAAGCTGCCGAAGCCAGCTTCAACCGCGCCATCGAGCTGAATCCCAAGTCGGCCGACCCGCATCTGGCGCTGGGCACCTATGACGCGGCTCGCAAGCGTTACGCCGACGCGGAGACACAATTCCGTCAGGCCCTCGCGATTGATCCTAAGAGCCCTCAGCCTCGCGAGGCGCTCGCCAACCTCTATCTCGCCCAAAACCGGTTAAGCGACGCGGAAGCGATTCTGCAGCAGGCCAAGCACGATCTGCCCGACGATCCGGCCGCTTATCGCATGCTGGGCGATTTCTATTTCGCCACCGGCCAGATGGATAAAGCGGCAGACGAATACGCTTCGCTGGTGCACGATCATCCCGCCGACTGGCAGGTAAAGAAGAACTACACGCAGATCCTGATACTGAAACATCGTCTTCAGGAAGCGCAGCAGTTGGACGACGATATTTTGAAAGCGTCTCCGAACGACAGCGACGCTCTCATCTACCGCTCGCAGATTCAGAGCCTCGAGGGCCAGCCCAAAGCGGCCGTGATTACCCTGCAAACGGTAATTGCAAATGATCCTGACAACGCGATGGCCCACTACCATCTAGGCGTTGCGTTTCAGCAATTGGGGCAACCCAACCAGGCGCAAAGCCAGTGGCAGCACGCTTTGGAGCTGCGCCCTGATTTTCCCGATGCGCAGCACGCGCTGGCTAACCTTGCCCTGAGCAAAGGAGACATGGCGGCTCTCGAGCAGATTGCCGGCCAGATGATCCAGCAGCGGCCGGCCTCCGCCGACGGCTACGCCATGCGGGCGTATTCCAACACGCGCCGCGGACGTTTCGCCGCAGCCCAGCAGGATATCGACAAAGCCATCAGTCTGGCTTCCAAAGATCCGGCGGGCTACATTCAACTCGGCAACCTTAAGTTGGCCCAGAAGCTGTACGCGGAAGCCGAAAAGGCCTATCAGCAGGCGCTCGATCGTGCCCCCTCTTCCAGCGATGCCCTTGCCGGCCTGTTGGCCGATTACCTCGCAGAACAGCAGCCGGACAAGGCCGTTGCCGCCGCCCAAGCGCAGATCGCCAAGGCGCCCGGCAGCAGCGCGTTTTACGATTTGTTGGGCACCGTGTTGTTCCTTAACAAAAAGGACTTGGATGGCGCCGAAGCCGCGTTCAACAAGAGCATCGAACTCAACAAGAACAACGTTGACGCCGCCATCAAGCTTGGCCGCGTCCAGGTGGAAAAGGGCTCCGTTACGGCGGCCATCGCCACCTACCAGCGCGGGATCCAGGACAATCCTCGTGAAGCTACGTTCTGCATCCTGATGGGAGAGTTGTACGAAGAGCAGCACGACGTAGCGAACGCCCAGCAGTCCTACCAGAAGGCGCTCGGGCTCGACTCCAACAATCCGGTCGCTTCCAACAATCTGGCTTACCTCCTGCTGCAAAACGGAGGGGATGTGGACCAGGCCGTTTCACTCGCCCAGACGGCGCGCCACGCCCAGCCGAATTCGCCCGGCTTTGCCGACACGTTGGGCTGGGCGTTCTATCACAAGGGCTACTATCAGCAGTCGATTGATCTGTTCCATCAGGCGCTGCAACTGGCGGCCAAAAGCAATCGTCCGGATAATCCCAATGTCCACTACCATCTGGGCCTGGCCTACGAGAAGAGCGGACAACCCGCCCAGGCACGGAAGGAATTGCAACGCGTCCTCGAAATCAATCCCAACTACAGCAACGCCGCAGACGTCAAGAAGGCGCTTAACCAACTGCGGTCTTAGCGCCTGTTCCTCAGCCTGTGCATCTTAGCCCGATTCGTTCCTGCCAATGATAGAATCTCGCCCATTCTTCGGCTCGGGGGACGGGCCTCGCGATGGCGCATGACGTTTTCATCAGCTATTCCCACCATGACAAAGCCGTAGCCGACGCCGTCTGCGCGACGCTGGAACAGCACCAGGTGCGTTGTTGGATTGCGCCGCGCGACGTGGTTGCAGGAGAAGAATGGGGTAAGTCCATCGTCGAGGCGATCCACTCCTGCCGGGTGCTGGTGCTGGTTTTTTCCGCGAACGCCAACGACTCGCCACAAATCTGCCGCGAAATTGAGCGTGCGGTCAATAGAAGCGTCATCATCGTTCCATTTCGCATCGAAGACGTGCTCCCCACCAAGTCGCTCGAATACTTCATGGGAGTCGTTCACTGGCTGGACGCGATGTCTCCGCCGCTGGAGACCCACCTCAACCGGCTGGCGGAGACCGTAAGAAATTTCCTGGAACAGCCAGTGGCTGCCGAGGCGCGCGGCAGCCAACCTGACATTCGGCTGAATCTCTCGCTCAAGCCTGCCGGTCGGCCGAGGAAGCGTTTCTTCACAGCGCCCCGAATCGTGGCGGCTGTGCTGGCGCTACTGGTCGCCGTCGGCGCGCTCGCAGTATGGCGCCATCTCAACCCGCCGCTCAAGATCCCCCGAATTGCAATCATCGGCCCGGCCAACAACTCCAGCAATCCAAAGTACGATTACCTGACGACGCAGATCGGCGACGTCGTCAGCACCGACCTTGCCCAGGCGGGCAAACTCAACGCGGTACCGCGAAACGACGTTGTCCAGACCCAGGAAGACGTCTCTCTTCCGGCCGATCCATGCGCCGGCAAAACCCATCCCGCTCCGCTCGAGGATGCCCTCGTTGCGACTTATTTGATCTTTGGCAGTTTCCATGAGAACGGCAGTCCGTCCCGCAGCAATCTTCACGTCGCGCTTTGCCTTCTCGATTCCAGCGGAAAAGTGCTCGATACCTTCGAGCAGGACACCGACGAATCCAGCGGTGCCATCTTCTCGGCGCAGGTGGCCGACCGGTTTCGTCACGACATCGCAGGCAGCCTGGCCCCGCAGGACTTCCGAGGAATCTATCCTCAGGATCCCGAGGCCAGCCGCTTGTATTTCGAAGGTCTCAGCGAAATGCGAGCCTTCAATGCCAGCAAAGCTGAGGAAAGCCTGCAACAAGCCGCCGCCAAAGAAGACACCAGCCCCTTGATTCACGCTGCGCTGTCCCAGGCATGGTCTATGCTTCGCTATGACCAGAAAGCGGCGGACGAAGCCAACGCCGCCGTCGCGCGCCTGCCGAAGTCTTTCCCGCTTGAGTTCGACAGCGTCATCCGCGCGGGAGCCGCGGAAATGAATAAGCAGTGGCCAACCGCAGTTTCCCTTTATGCTTCTCTCCACAACTCCTACCCTGAGCGCCTTGACTTCGGCCTGAAGCTGGCGTCGGTGCAAACCGAGGCTTCCACGCCCAAGACCGCGCTATCCACATTGGACGGCCTGGCTAAACTTCCGAAACCGCTCGGGCAGGATCCCCGCATCCTGATCGAGAAATCCCGCGCGCTCATGGCCCTGTCCGATTACTCTGGCAGCATCAAAGCCGCCGAAGCCGCTTCGCAAACCGCCAAGCAAAAGAAGTTTCCTGTGATGGAGGCCAATGCCGACCTGCAGCTTTGCTGGGCGTATCAAAAGACCGGCGATATCGACAAAGCCAGAAGCGCCTGCGACCAGGCGCAGCAAACCTTCCGCGCATTCCATGACGACGTTTCGGCCGCCGTCGCCCTCAATGACATCGCCACCTGGCTGACCGATAGGCATCGTTATGCAGATGCCGAGCAAGCCTACGACCAAGTTGTCTCCGTCCACAGGAATGCTCACGATCAGAAGGACCTTGCCGGCGCGCTCATCAACCGGGCAAGAGTTGCGATCCTCGACGGCCATCCCGAACAAGCCGTGCCCGACCTCGCTCGTGCCGTGGAGACCGCAGGCAAGATCCAAGACAAATACGACCAGGCCATCGCTTTGGTCCACCTTGCGGAAATCTCCCGCGAGAACGGCAAGATCGAAGATATGGCAACCCAAGCCGCGCAAGCTCGGGACTTCGCTCATAGCATCCCGGATCCTGATGTTGAAGCCTCCGCCCTCAGCGCGCTTGCGCTCGCCCAATCGGAAGCTGGGCAGCCAGTTCAGGCCTTGGACACTTGTAAGACCTTGCTTAAACTGCGAAAGGACCCTGCCGACATCGCGACCACCTGGACGCGCATGGGAGATATCTTTCTGCGCCTGGGAAGACTTCCCGAGGCAAGGCGAAAATACCAGGACGCCTATAACAGCTACGACCACCTTCAAAAGCCGGATGATGCAGCCCCCGTTCTGCTCCAGTTGGCCGAGGTCGACATTGACGACGAAAAGTTCCCCAAAGCGGAAGACGAAGCCCGGCAGGCTTTGGCCGCTCTCCATGACCCGGATTCGCAGGCCGACGCGACCGCCTACATCCTTCGCGCCCTAGTCGGCCAGGGAGAGGCGAAATTCCCCGAGGCCGAAACTCGGCTGAAAACATTGCAGGGCATGAAGATAACTGACGACGAAGTCGGGTTCGATGCCCCCCTGGGGGAGGGCACCGCATTGGTGGCGATCGGTAGGCCGCAAGATGCGCTCGGAACCCTGGATACCGCCGCCAGCGACGCCAAGGCTAAGGGTCAACGATTCACGGCCCTGCAGCTTCAGCTGGTGTCGGCGCAAGCATTGGCAAAATCCGGCAAAGCTCCAGAAGCCCGTAATGCGCTTAGCGGTATCCGCAGCCAGGCGCAGATCTCGGGTTCAAGCTTATCTCGGACCAGGCAGCATTAAATTGGCACATTCTTTGCACATTTAGCGCACTCCACGGATCATAGTTCCTTCGCCAAAATTTCGCTTGCATAAATTTCTTGCGCGTGTAAACTCTCGCCCAACGCTGGGCACTCCGATGCCCCTGCACTGAGGATGGCAGGAGTTCCAGGATGCGCTTTAGCCTGTTCATGCTTCTTAGAATTTGTAGTTCATTGACCCTTTTTGCGGTCTTGTCATCTTCCTCCGCCCTGGCCAGCCGGGTCCGCAAGGATCTCCCCAGCTCTTCGAACGGCAGCAATCCCGGCAAACAGCCGTTTGTGCCGACAATTTCGCGACCCCGTTGCCGCTGCGCTCAATGGCAAAGTAACCAACACCAATACTGCACCTTTTCACAGCGCAAACTTATCCCAACCGCCGCGTGGTGCTGAAGCCGTCAGACAATTCCTTCACCCTGACGATCACCCCTATTCTGTGGGAAAACACCGGGGCCTCGACGGATGCACGCCGCACCATTCTTCATCTTGAATTCTCTTCCACGAATCCGAATCTGAGTCTGAAGTCTTTCGTGGTGGCGGGCTCACCGCCACCAACCCTGCCAATGTGAGCTCCGGCCATCGTTGTGGCATGTGATTTCGATCAATTTAGCGACGGCCTCATTTTAAGCATTGCCGGTCAGTGGGGACAACCAACCGGGCGACCGGCCACCACGATCAAGCTTGCTCGCAACCCACCATGTCGCCGCAGGGCGCGGTATCGCGGCACAACCGGGAACACGCAATCGCGATCCAGCCTCGCTCCCGTCCAGTCCGCCGATACCAATACCACTTCGCTGGGATTTTGCCTGTCTAACGGCCGGTAACACTCCGGACTGCCTTTCCGGCAGCAATCCGCTAGCCTCCCCGCTGCCGTCGGTTGATCTGCTAGTGGCAGGTTTTCCCAGCGATCTCAATCCGGATATCGATCCAAACGTTCCTCCGTCGACAACCCCGCCCATCGAACAACCTCATCCAGAGTTTCATGGCGGCGAAGAGCAACTTCCTTGCAGTGGCTTTCAATAGCCAGACCAATACCACCGTCACCGCGGGATCACTGTCGATCCCAGCGGTCACCAAGGCTCTGACCAACGATTCGATTGCAAACGCGACCGTCGTCGATCCGGCAGCTGCCGAGGGCGCGGGCTTCACTGATCAAGTCAACACGGCCACTGCGACGCCGCTGGAAAACTCTGACGGATCACAAAAGAACGCGCCCTCCAACCCCGCCGATCCGGTTCTTCCGGCCGCTTGCTACAGCGGTGGGAGCGGAAGCCAGGCTCCATTCCGGACCGTCTGGTACTCCTTCTCCCCTACCGCCGACGGTACGGTCACCATTGACACCGCCAACAGCCGTTACGATACAGTGCTTGCCGTTTTTACCGGATCGCCAGGCAGCCTGACTCTGGTGAATGGCGCCTGTGCCGATGACTCCACCGAGCAACGCTGAACGTGCATCCCCAGGCCAAGATTTCGAATCTCTCGGTTACCCACGGAACGCAATATTTCATCCTGGTAGGCGAATCGCCAACCCAAGGCTCCCAGACGGTCAATTTCCTGAACGACTCGTCCGGAAACCCGACCACAACGCAGCTTGCCGCCCCGCTGGCCAACGACGCCACGCTCTTCTTGAGCGTGAAAGAGACGGCGATGGACTTCACCCTCTCCGCCACGCCGCTTTCGCCATCATCGGTCACGGCGGGAGGATCGGCGACTTCGACGATCACGATCGCGGCGATGAACGGATTCAATGGAACAGTCAACCTGACCTGCAGCAGCATTACCGGCGGCGGAACGCCCGCGCCCACTTGCTCTTTCAACCCGAGCATGGTCCCCAACGCCTCCGGAACATCCAAATTGACCGTGAATACTACGGCGGCTTCCGCGGCTTTGCGACCTCAGTTACGAGGCGTTTTCTACGCTGCGCTGCTTCCGTTGGCGGGGCTTTTGCTCGTTGGATCGTGTTTCCCTTTTCCCAATAAGAAGCGATGGGGCGCGTTGGCCATGACTATCGCCCTATGCTGCCTGCTCTCTCTCGGCGCCTGCGGAGGGGGCACTTCGTCATCGGGCGGCGGGGGTGGAGGCGGCGGGCAACCTGGCACGCCGCATGGCACCTATACCATCACCATTTCGGCGACATCGGGTGCGCTGAATCACACAACGACAGTCACGCTGACTTTGTAGGCAAGCGGCGCTACAGTTCCACTTCCAGCTTTGTGTCGAGCACTTTCATGTGAACCTGCGCCAGCGATTCTGCAACTGCATCGGCTTCCAACTCCTTCGCCGGGAATGTCGTCGCTAGCCCGATCACTTTCATTCCGGCGGCATGAGCGCTTTGAATTCCCAGCGGCGCATCTTCGATCACCAGACACTCTTCCGGCCTCACACCCAGCAAGCGCGCGCCTCTCAAGTACGGCTCCGGGTCAGGCTTGCCCCTGCTTACGTCATCCGCGGTCACAAAGAAGCCCGGAACCGGCAGGCCGACGAATTGAAGCCGGGCCGTTGCCGGTCCCCTCGTGCCTGATGTCACCACGGCCCATCGATTCTCCGGCAATCGGCGAAGCAACTCTGCCGCGCCGGACATCGCGACCACTCCATCGTTGCCGGAAGCCCGCTTCTCGATTCTTTTCGCTTCCGCTTCGGCATCCATCTGCGGAGCGACCAGCCGCACCACGTCCGCCGTGGGACGGCCGTGCATGACCTTCATCACTTCCTCGGCATCGAGCCCGTTCTCCCGCGACCACAATCGCCACCAGCCTTCCACAGCCTTGGTGGAATCGACGAGCACACCATCAAGATCGAACAGAATGGCTGAGCAAAGAAAAGTAGGCATGAGTGGAAAACCTGCAACGGCGGTGCGGTAATTTCACGCTCTTGTGTGAGAACGCACTAGGGCGAAAGCTGCCCCGTAGAACTGCTTACCGCCACGGGTAAACCCTGAATTTCAATCGCGTGGCGCCTCTCCAGATGTCTTTGCCGGAAGTGCACCATCGCGCGCCGTCCCCAGGCGCGCACGAAGTAGTAGTTCAGCACAGCGCCAATCAGGGAGCTGGCAATCGGGATGAGCCTCCCTGACCATTTCTCGACGATTTCGCCGCTGGCCTGCACGGCAATACGGCGAATCACGCGCGGCACGAACCGGTTGACCACTTCTTTTTCCAACACCTCGCGGCTAATGTCTACGCCGGCAGCGCTGGCCGCGGCAACCCAAAGTTCCGCCGTCTCCTCTTCTGTGCTGTATTCGAAGCCGTAAAGCAAGCTGAGCTTTTGAATGGTGCGGAGAGTAATCCCGGCCAGAATGCTCAGGTCGGGAACCATGGTGGCGATTCCGCCCAGCCCCAGGCCTGCGCCTTCGGCCGCCGCGGCTTTCATCCCG
The DNA here is from genome assembly GCA_963770915.1 of uncultured Acidobacteriaceae bacterium. GTDB lineage: Bacteria > Acidobacteriota > Terriglobia > Terriglobales > Acidobacteriaceae > PALSA-270. Next base: position 4,155,116 of record CAVYRG010000001.1, on the reverse strand, counting down.
CTGCGAAGAACACGCGCCGCCAGATCGTCCAGCACCGTAACGTCTACCGAATAAACTCCTTGGAAGCTGGTGACCGGCAGCCCATAAGCCGCCCGCATCTGCAGCAGAAAGCGAGCGGGATCGACCTTAACCGTCTCGTAGGCCTTGGTCAGCCCGCCCACCAATGCTTCTTCCACGCGGCGACGCAACCAGGATTTGCGAATCTGCTCCGCCATGTCTTAGAAGTTACCGCATGCGCCCCGGGAAAACCAGTTCGCCGGCTGGCCTCTCCGTGCCTCTCTGTATCCCGCTGTGGCAATGCTACTTTTAAGCCCAAGACGCCAGTCCATGGCCTAGGTCCCGATTTCCTGCTAGCATCAAGGGTCCAAAATGCCAACTGGAAAACTGCACATTGTGCCGCTGGGCGGTCTGGGCGAGTTCGGAATGAACTGCCTGGCCGTGCGCTGGGGCGACGACATCATCGTCATCGACGCCGGCTTGATGTTTCCCGAGTCTGAACTTCTCGGCGTCGATATCGTCGTCCCCGACATTTCCTACCTCACCGAGAACCGCGCGCGGGTACGCGCCATCGTCCTCACTCACGGCCACGAAGATCACATCGGAGGCCTGCCCTGGATTCTCTCCGAACTTAACGTTCCCGTCTGGGGCACCGAGTTCACGCTCGCCTACGTGGAAGACAAGCTTGACGAACACGGCCTGCTCGACGACGCCGATCTGCGCGAAATCAAGCCCGGCGAGCGCTTCAAGATCGGCCCCTTCACCATTCATCCCATTCAAGTGACGCACAGCCTGGTCGATTGCGTGGCTCTGGCGGTGCACACGCCGCTCGGAGTCATCGTTCATACCGGCGACTTCAAAGTCGACCCTACCCCAACCGACAACCGCCTGTTCGACCTCCACGCATTCGCGGAATATGGCAAAGAGGGCGTGCTGGCGCTGCTACAGGATTCGACCAACGTTGAGCGCCGTGGCTACACCCCCAGCGAGCGGGCGGTGCGGCGCAAGTTCGAGGAGGTCTTCGCGCGCACCGAGCAGCGACTGTTCATCTCCTGCTTTTCGTCGTCCATCCATCGCATCAAGCTGGCGTTCGAGCTGGCCTGGGAGCACGGGCGCAAAGTGGCGGTGGCGGGCCGGTCGATGAACAGCTCGACAGAAATCGCCGAGGATCTCGGCTACATCGAAATCCCCGAAGGCCTGCTGATTCACCCCGGCGACATGAAAAACTACCCGCCGGAAAAGGTCTGCGTCTTAATCAGCGGCACGCAGGGCGAGCCCATGTCGGCGCTCTCGCGAGCCGCGGTCGACAATCACAAGCACGCAAAAATTGAAAAGGGCGACACGGTAGTGCTCTCCTCGCGCATCATCCCCGGCAACGAAAAGGCAATCTACCGCATGATCGACCATCTTTTCCGGCGCGAGGCGCACGTGATCTATGACGACGGCTCTTCACCGCCCGTGCACGTCAGCGGACACGCCAGCCAGGAGGAGCTGAGGCTCATCATCAACCTGGTCAAGCCGAAATACTTCATCCCCATCCACGGCGAGTATCGCCAGCTCAAACTGCATGCCGAATTGGCCGGCTCCATGCACGGATCGGTGGGCCGCGTCATGCTGATCGAAAGCGGCGACGTTCTGGAATTTGACGAACTTGGCGCGCGCAAAGTGGGCCGCGTGAATGTAGGCCGCGTCTGCATCGATTCCGGTTCGCGCACCGATGTGGTCGAGGACCTCATCATCAAAGACCGCCGCCACTTGAGCGAAGATGGCATCGTGCTGCCCATCATCGCCATCAACAAACTGACCGGGAAAGTCGAAACCAGCCCCGAGATCGTAACCCGCGGCTTTTCCGGCGGCGAAAACGGCCTCATGGAAGGCGCGCGCCAGATCGTGATCCAGACGCTGGATATGTCGAGCGAAGAGGAAAAGGCCGACTACGGCGTGATCAAAGAAAAAATTCGCGCCGACCTGAAGCGCTACATCTCCAAACAAACCCAGAAGCGCCCACTCATCATGCCGGTGATTTTGGAGATTTAGATTCTTGCGGCGGACAATATTCATTGACCCATTTGAATTCGGCGGAACGCACGATACATCTTTCCGCAGCGTTCCGCCACCTCCGCTTTCGGTTGTTCAATCCCTTTCACTTCGGCGAGCCTTCCAGTCGTAGGCTTGAAACAGCGTTCGGTATGGCGCATGCTTGGTAGGTATCGCAAGTACGAAGCAGGAGCCGGCACGTCCTGTCCTTTCAGCAGAGCTGACGGCTTAAGGATCAAGGCTCCTCTTTCAACTCCAGGACCCTCAGCGCATCCCGGTGTTCATCGAGTGGAGTTTGAGATGGCGGCGGAATCACCACCGGCGCGCCTCAGATCCACGGTGCATGGAAAGGATCAACTCTGCCCGTGTCTAACCAAACTTATTCAGTCATGCGGAGGCAGATTTGGTAAAGGAGAGCGAACCTCGCCTGCTTGCAGAGGCTGCAGCATTGGGGGTCATCGGCGCCCTTGCCGCTCAACTTTTCGCCTGGGCGCTGCGCATTTGTGAACGCATCTTTTTGGCTTGGCTGGCTGGTTATCATCCGCCAGGCCTGCCGGAAGAGGGTGGCGTTCTTCGGCAAATGGTTGGGCCGCACGGACTCTGGCTGGTCCCGCTGGCAACCACTTTAGGCGGGCTGCTTTCTGGTTTTTTGGTCTATACCTGGGCGCCCGAGGCGGAGGGCCACGGCACCGATACTGTGGTAAAAGCCTTCCACCGCTCCGGAGGTTTTATCCGCGCCCGGGTCGCGCCGCTAAAGCTGATTGCCTCCGCCATCACGATCGGGTCGGGCGGTTCTGCCGGCCGGGAAGGACCGACCGCTCTCATCGGGGCGGGAACGGCTTCCATCTATGCCGGCCTAGCCCACCGCCCGGATGAGAAGCGGCAGATTCTGGTCCTGGCGGGCATGGCGGCTGGCCTCTCCGCCATCTTCCGCTCTCCCATCGGCGCGGCCTTTTTCGCGATTGAAGTGCTCTACGGCAGCATGGAGTTCGAGGCCGGAGCGCTCCTCTATACCATCCTTGCGTCTATCGTTGCCTACGCAGTCAATGGTTTGTTTGTCGGTTGGCGGCCTCTGTTCTACTTCCCATCCACCTTGACCAATCTTCACGTCCTGGACTACGCATGGTTTGGAGTTTTGGGAGTAGCCGCTGGCTTGGTGGCTACGCTCATACCCTCGGCCTTCTATCGGCTACGTGACGCATTTCGGGCTCTCCCACTTCCTCCCGCGTTGAATCCCGCGATCGGCGGCTTGGCGGTGGGCCTTCTGGCGCTGAAATTCCCTCAGATTCTGGGAGGAGGATACGGTTGGATCCAAGAAGCCATTGACGGCCGGCTCATACTCAGGCTGCTGATCGTTCTTCTCTTCCTAAAAATTGCGGCTTTCGCATTCACTGTCTCCTCGGGCGGTTCGGGGGGCGTCTTTGCTCCCACCCTGTTTGTCGGAGCTATGTTGGGCGGATCCCTTTCCTCGCTCGCACACCTGCCGTCGGCCATCTTCGTAGTCGTAGGGATGGCCGCTACTTTTGGAGCTGCTGCTCGAGTACCCATCGCTTCCTTGATTATGGTCACTGAGATGACGGCGGGCTATCAGCTTCTGGCCCCAGCGGCTTTCGCCGTCCTGCTTGGCTATCTGGTGCAAACGCAGTTGTCGTCACGGCTGAAATACAAGAGTTTGTATGAAGCACAGGTAGCGGGGCGGGCTCAGTCTCCGTCGCGATACGTCGAAAATGTTCAATTGGCGCTAAGGCTGCTCGGCAGCCGTCAGATTCCCCGCGCCGCCAAAATCGGCCACCTCAACCTGGTCGCGCTGTTGGACTCCGGCATACCCATCACTCTGCCCGGTAACAGAGAACTAACCATCGGCGTCCTCCCGGGGCAAGGTTCGCTGGTGGGAAAAACGGTGCAAGAGTGTTATGACGCGGTTCAAAAAGGCGCTATGGAAATCATCGCCATCCTCAGAGATGGAGAAGTGCTTATTCCTAATCCAGCTATGGTGTTCCACGAAAATGATCGAATTCTGATTTTTGCAGGAACCAAAGTGCGCAGCCACATCGCGCAGCACTTTTCCCCTGTCGCCCCGGCTAAAACCGGATAACCTTTTAATTCGACTTGATGCGCAAGATACTTCGGGTACCGCATTCCTTCAGAAATTACCGCCGCCGGCAAACGTCGCAAAACAACCTCGCCCCCTTGCAAAAAACGCGAGGACCGGGCACCCTTGATTCGCTGCCCAGTCCGGCCGCCTTCCAGAATTATGGTCACCCTCTCCGACATCCGCGAAGCCCAAGCCCGCCTGCGCGGCATTGCCGTGCACACCCCGCTCATCGAATCGCAAATCCACCAGCCGCCCGGCGCGGCCGACAATCGCAGGCTCTACCTCAAACCCGAAAACCTGCAGCCCATCGGCGCCTTCAAGCTGCGCGGCGCTTACAACAAGATTGCCTCGCTACCTGAGGAAGAACGCCGCCGCGGCGTCATCACTTACTCCAGCGGCAATCATGGGCAGGGCGTGGCCTACGCCGCGCGGGCATTGGGCACAAAAGCTGTCATCGTCATGCCGCGAAACGCGCCGGCGGTGAAACGCCAGGCAACCCTCGCGCTCGGCGCGGAGATCATAGAAGTGGGTCCAGGCAGCGCCGAGCGGCAAGCGAAAGCGGAACAAATCGCTGCCGAAGAAGGCTACGTCATCATTCCTCCCTTCAACGATGAGCGAATCATCGCCGGCCAAGGCACCATCGGGCTGGAGATTCTGGAAGACCTGCCTGAGGTTGAAACCATCCTGGTGCCTGTCGGCGGGGGTGGCATGCTCAGCGGCATTGCGACTGCGGTCAAGCTGAGCAAGCCGGGGGTCAAGATCATCGGCGCGGAACCGGAGCTGGCCGCTGACGCGCAGGCCAGCCTGCGCGCAGGAAAGATCGTGGAGTTTTCCGCCGATCAAGTCACGCAAACCGCCGCCGACGGCCTGCGCACGCAAAGCATCGGCCCCATCAATTTCGAGCATATCCGGCGCTATGTGGATGACATTGTGACGGTCAGCGAAGACGAGATTCGCGAAGCCACGCGGCTGCTGGCGGCCAATCCCCGAACCGTCGCCGAGCCCAGCGGCGCCGTGGCCGTGGCGGCATTCCTGTTTCACGCCGCACAGTTGCCGCAGACTACAATGAATGTCGCCGTGATCAGCGGCGGAAATATCGACCCGCAATTGCTGGCCGAGTTCCGCAGCCAGAAGCCGAATACCCCATGATTAAGAGAATTGCGATTTTAGCCTTTGCCTGCCTGGCCTCCGTGGCCGCGTTTGCGCTTGGCGAGCGCGGCACTCCCATCCATCCCGTGCAGATTTACGTTTCTCCAGACGCCACTTCGCCGAAGCTGGCAACAGCGCTGCGTGGCCACGAACTGGTCGTGCTGGAGACCACCCCAGGATGGGTGCACGTGGAGGCCTTGCTTACTTCGCCTCGGCGCGATCCCGAAGATGAATCGGAGGGCACCCAGGGACGTGTGATTACGGGCTGGGTCGAAAACCGGTACATAGTCCGCGGCTCCACTCCCAACGGCGATGTCATTATCTACGGCGAAGCGGTCGACTCCGAAGACCAGGCCAGCCGCAATAACGGCCGCCGCGGAGCCGCGCAGGACGCCATGCGGCTCTACTATCGCGTGGCCGACTTATTCCCCACTTCTCCGCTCGCCGCCCAATCGTTATATCGCGCGGCCGACGTTCGCTGGCAACTGGAAAAACCTGAAGTCATGTCGCGGCCTTCCGCGCGCGAGCAGGCGGCGTTCCTGCGCGGCCAGATCGACGAGACGTGGATGAAAGAAGTCATGAAGAAATATCCCGGCACCAAGTGGGCGGCGCTGGCGGCTTTTCATCTGATCGATAACAAACTCTGCGGCGACTGGCAGGGCTCATCGAAATGTCCGGTGAAGGAAGCCGACCTTTACGAGAAATACGCCAAGGATTATCCGGAATCGCCTGCGGTGCCGGAAGCTTTGTATGACGCCGCCTGGCGATGGTCGGCGCTCATTGAAATCTACAAGACGGACGGCGATGAGAAAAAATCTGAGCAGTCGAAAACCAAGGCGGCCGAATTGGCCCAGACCATCGCATCCCAGTTCCCCCAAACCGACTGGGCGGCGCGGGCGCAGCGCCTTTTGTTCATGCTGAATCAGGGCATTCCCACCTACGGCAACGCCGAGCAGTAAACCACCATTCTTAGGAACCAAACCCGCTAGCCGGTCGGTTCCGGGCATCTGTCATACTCTTTCTGCCCCCCTCTGGAGGAAACTTGCACGACTACTTTCTGTCGCTCATCCTGGGCATTGTCGAAGGCCTCACCGAATTTCTGCCGGTCAGCTCCACTGCCCACCTGCGCATTTCTGAGGCGCTGCTGCACATCAGCCTGACCAGCGGCTACTGGAAGATGTACACCATCGTGATTCAACTGGGCGCCATTCTCTGCCTGCCGGTTTACTTCCGGAGCCGGATCACGAAATTCCTCTCCACCTTTCCAAAGGGTGAGAACGGCGACCGCAACGCGCTGACCCATCCTCTGGGTCTGACCGCCGTCGCTTTTGTCGTCACCGCCATTCCGGCCTACTCTGATGACGAAGATCATCGGCAAGCATTTGGAGAGCCTCACCATCATGGGCACTTCGCTGGTGGTGGGTGGCGTCATCATGTGGATCGTGGATGCCATGAACGCGCCCTCGGAGACCGCCGGGCCCGGCGCATCCGCAAGGCCGCATTCACACCTGGAAGATGGAGGCCATGAGCCTGGGGCAGGCCATCTGGATCGGCGCATGCCAGATTCTTTCCGCCGTCTTTCCGGGAACGTCGCGCTCCATGTCCACCATCGCCGCCGGACAGCTGGCCGGCATGTCGCGCGCCTCGGCGCTGGAGTTTTCCTTCTTCCTCTCGATTCCGACCATGGTCGCGGCCACCGGATACGACTTGTTGAAATCTGTCATGGGCAAGGGCGAGAACCCAATCGGCGTAGCGCAGATCGACCCTCACGGCTGGATCGTGCTGGCCATCGGCTTCGTGGTTTCCTTCATCGTGGCCTACGGCTCCGTGGCGTGGTTCATGGCCTGGGTGCGCAAGCACGGCTTCGTTCCCTTCGCCGTGTACCGCATCATCGTCGGGACTCTGGTGCTGGTCTTCCTGTCTAAGCTAGGAAGCTGAAACGAAAGAGTTTCCCTGTGCCCTCTGTGGTTAGTTGGTTCGTGAAACCGGCAACCAACTCGATAACACGTCGGATTGTCCACGCTACCGGTTGCTGGCATAATCAAAAAGCTCTGGCGTAGTCGTGTGCCAGCTGGGGGAGTTGTCTGCCCCGCCTGTGTCGCCGCATGCGCCCATGAAGTATTTCAATAGAATCTTCGCTCCCACCAACAACCGGCGGCTCAATGAGCTGATCGGATTCTTGTTGTGTGTCTCCGCGCTCCTTCTTTTCCTCGCGTTGGCATCCTATTCGCCGCTCGATCCCTCGCTGAACAGCGCCTCGGTCCTGACCGGTTCGCGCGCAGGCGCGCAACTGGGTTGGCCTGGCGGGCGCGCTGACTTCCGATCTTCTGCTGCAAGGCTTCGGCCTGGGCGCATTCCTGCTGCCTGTATTTCTCGGCGGCCTGGGAGCGCGCTGGTTCCGCTCCCGCAGAGTCGCTTCGCCGGTCGCCAAGTTTCTGGGAGGAATCTGGCTGCTGGTTTTCGTTCCCGCGCTGCTGGGCCTGCTGCCCGGACATCTGCACTGGCTCGGCGTCATCCCGATTGAAGGGCTGGTCGGACGCATCGTCGGCGATATTCTCATTCACTACCTCAACCTCGCCGGCGCTTACATTGTTTGCGCCAGCGTCCTCGCGGTTGCGCTTTACCTTTCCACCGCGTTCTCGTTCTCCGCCTTGCAGGTTTGGGCGCCGACCCGATTCGCCTTCGCCATCGCGTTGTGGAGCCGTTAGAAGGATTGGCAGGAAGCGCGGGCTCGTAAGCGCATGCAGAAAGAACTTGAGAAGCGGCGGTCGGCGAAGCCGGTCGTGACCGCACAAATGATTCCTGCGCGCGAACCGGAGTCGCAGCCGTTTTATATTCCCAAAGCGGCGCCCGCTCGAAGTGAGGTGCCCACCGGCATTGAGCGCATGCGAGCTGAGCATAACGAAGGGCCGACGGCCGAGCCGTCTTCGGCGGCGGCCGATGTTGAAGTCAGCGAGCGCGCCGACATCGCGCAAAAACCGAAAACCACCATGCCGCGCATCGCCGGCGGATTCAAGTTGCCGCCCAGCAGCCTGCTGCATCGTCCTGACGAACAGCAGGCGGTGGATGCGGAAGAACTGAAGCTGCTGGCGCAGGTGCTGGTCGAAAAGTACGCCGAGTTCGATGTGCACGGCCAGGTGACGCAGATCAATCCCGGCCCGGTGGTGACCACGTTCGAGTTCAAGCCGGAAGCGGGCATCAAATACAGCCGCATCACCAACCTCACCGACGATCTCTGCCTCGCGCTGAAAGCCGAAAGCATTCTGATCGAGCGCATGGCGGGCAAATCGACAGTCGGCATTCAGGTGCCCAACCGCGAGCGCGAGATCATCTGGCTGCGCGAGAACATCGAGTCCTCCGAGTTCATCGGCTCGAAATCGAAGCTCACGCTGGCGCTGGGCAAAGACATCAACGGCCGCATCGTCACCGCCGATCTGAACGGCATGCCCCACCTGCTGATCGCCGGCTCGACTGGATCGGGCAAAAGCGTGGCCATCAACGCCATGATCATGTCGATCCTCTATAAGGCAACGCCCGATCAGGTGCGATTGATACTGGTGGATCCCAAGCGGCTGGAGCTGGGCAACTACGAGGGCGTGCCGCATCTGTTCACGCCCATCATCACCGAGCCCAAGCTCGCCGCTAACGCGCTGCGCAACGCCGTTCGCGAGATGGAACAGCCGGCTCAAGATTGCTGGCGGAAAAAGGCGTGCGCAATATCGACCAGTACAACAAGCTGTTCGGCGATGATTCGACCCGCAGCCTTTTTGGCGAGAATTCCGAAGACAAGCCGCTGCCCTACATCGTCATCATCATCGACGAATTGGCCGACCTGATGATGCTCGACTCGGGCAACGTCGAAGAATCCATCACGCGGCTGGCGCAGATGGCGCGCGCGGTCGGCATTCACCTGGTGCTGGCCACGCAACGGCCATCGGTGGATGTAATCACGGGCTTGATCAAAGCGAACTTCCCGGCGCGCATTTCTTTCCGCGTCGCAACCAAAGTCGATTCGCGAACCATTCTCGACGCCAACGGCGCGGAAGCGCTGCTCGGTCGCGGCGACATGCTCTACTTGCCATCAGGCTCGGCTCGCGTGCACCGATTGCATGCTCCGTTCGTTACGGAGAAAGAAATCGCCGCCGTGGTTGAGTTCTGGCGCTCGCAAGCGACCGCTGAGTACGAAGAGAACTTCCTCGAGGCTCCCAAGGATGAGCGTGCGGGTTCAGAGGGAGGCGCCGAGGGTGAAACCGGAGAAGAGGAACACGATCCGCTGTATGAAGACGCGGTGCGGCTGGTGGTCGAGTTCGGCAAGGCGTCTACTTCCCTGCTGCAGCGGCGGTTGCGCATCGGCTACGGCCGCGCCGCTCACCTGATCGATCTGATGGAACGCGACGGCATCGTCGGCGCCGCCGACGGCCCCAAGCCGCGCGAAGTGCTCAAGCGACCCAACTGGATCTCGGAAGTCGAACAATCGATGCGGTAATGTTCCGTAAGGAACATTCGTCTAATGCTCCTTACGGAACATCTTATGTACGGCGCTGTACGTACCGTTACGTATGAAGTAGCTTGGTTTGTTGGAATTGGGCGCGCTCGGGCCTAAAACCAGATTGACCAGATGGCATCCACGCTGGCGTGAGTAATGCCGGAGGCGGGGACGCGGCGCTGTTCCCGCCATGCTCTGCCATAGAAAATCCCGGCAATCGAGGCCAGCAATACATAGCGCCAGTTGAAATGCGCCGAGCGTTTGTTGAAGTGGGAGAGGCCGAACAGCACCGACGTTATCCCCAAAGCCGCACGCCGTCCCACTCGCCGTTCCAGCAAGTTCTGCACCCAGGCGCGAAAGAAAAGCTCCTCCGGAATCGCAATGAAGAGAAAGATGTAAACCCAGGTTGCAAGCATGGAGAGCCTAACGTGCCGCGCGTGGGGATGCAGAAAACCCAGCGCCAGCCCCAGGCCGAGCACCAGGGGAGCAAAGAAAGCCAACTCGCGCAGGCCGGTTTTCCAGTCGCTCAACCGAAAGCGTAAGTCGAAACCGGTTCCGCGAAGCTGGCGCATCACCAGGAATCCATAAAGCCCAGCGTCGACCAACAACAGTTTGCCCAGAGCCGCCAGCCCGCTTGGCCAAGCCGGCTCGAACCAACGCAGATCAACCGCTAGGCCGAGGGTCAGAAGAATGAGAGCGTCCCGCCAATCGCCGCGCTGTTCGGGATCGGCAATCGCGGCCTGCGCCAACAGCCACGCGACGAGCAACGGAAGGACCGCGTAGAGCGCACACCATTTCCACGAAAGCATGTGGTGAGAAAGTGAGACGAAAACATACGGCAGCACGCATAGCGCGGGCAGCGCGATCTGCAGCGCCATCGGCAGGCGGGCGCATGCTTGCGACACTCGCTCACCCGCCAAGCCACACAGAAAGATGGGCGCTAGCGCCAGAAAGAGCGCCGCGATCACGAGCGGAGTGACGTTTTGCATACCGATTATTCTAGTTCGGCCCGAGAGTATTCGTTGTGCCGCGAGCGTCATGGCCTCCCACCCTAGCGCAAAGAACGCGCTAGGATGGGGCACCCCCATTCTCGTGAATCGGCGCAGCAAGAAAAATCACTTTGACGCTTCGCCGTCCATGACCTTGTAACCAGCTCTCACGCGCAACTTTGGTAACTGGTGACCCTCGGTTTTGCGCTTCGCGGCGGACAACTTTGCGGTCAGAATAGGGTTTGTTCTATTGAGGGAAAAGTTCCTACTGAGGGCCATGGAAATGCGAACCATTCGCAATGTCTCGCTGTGCGCTTTCTTGATGTTGTTAATCGCTTTGCCGGTTTCCTGGGCAGGAGTGAGCATTGGAGTATCGGTGCGCATCGGGCCGCCGCCGATTCCGGTTTATGTGCAGCCCGTTTGTCCCGCTCCGGGTTATCTCTGGACTCCCGGTTACTGGGCTTACAGTGAAGCTGGCTACTATTGGGTTCCGGGCACCTGGGTAAGACCGCCGGAAGTGGGCGTGCTCTGGACTCCGGGATACTGGGGCTGGGGCGGGGCCGGTTACATATGGCACGCCGGCTACTGGGGCCCGCATGTTGGCTTCTACGGCGGGATTAACTACGGCTTCGGCTACGCAGGCGTGGGCTTCGTGGGCGGCCGCTGGGATCGCGGCGTCTTTCGCTACAACACCGCCGTGATGCATGTGGACACCCGAATCGTGCACACCACTTATGTGGATCGGACCGTCGTCCGCGACGTGCATGTGAGCCGCGTGAGTTATGACGGCGGCCAGGGCGGCTTGCGCGCGCGCCCCACCCCGTACGAAGACAGGGCGATGCACGAGCGGCATAGCTTCGCGACCGACGAGCAGATGCGCCACGAGCACTCTGCTGCCAGCGACCGTGCGTTTCGAGCATCGGAAAATCACGGCCGGCCCGCAGTAGGGGCAACCGCTAGGCCGGGGGAATTTGGCAACCACGGCAGCATGCATGACGGCCCGCGCGGCATGGAAAATCCGCACAACGTTCCGCATCCGCCGTCGCACTCGGCGCGGCCTGAACCTACCTCTTTTCATGGGAACGGGCATGCGCAACCGGAAGGCTCCCGTGGACCGAGCCCATCGCATGGCGCTCACGCGGATCACAACGATGGCGGCCAGCATCACGATAGCGCCGACCGCCATGACGGAAGAGGGCATAATCGCTGAGTCGGAAAGGTCAGGCTGTAAGCTGCCGGCGTCCTCTTCGAACTCGCGCGGAAATGTTGAAGTCACGCCCATTCTTTGCAGAAATTCGCGAAGGATGGGCGTTTCCCATTAACAAAACTTCCTTCCGCCTGTGCTAGAGTCAACCATTCCATGCCTGATCCTGCCATTTCCACGCATGGCCTAACCCGCCGCTTTGGAGAACTCACCGCGGTGGACGATGTGAACCTAAGTGTGGAAGCAGGCCAGTTCTTTGGCTTTCTCGGACCGAATGGAGCAGGAAAATCGACAACCATCAAGATGCTCACCGGCCTGCTGGCGCCCAGCGCTGGAACCATCCGCATTCTCGGCCTGGATCTGATCGCCAACCCGGTGGAGGTCAAGCGGCAAATTGGTGTGGTGCCGGAAGGCATGGCGTTGTTTGGCCGCCTGACCGGCCAGGAGTACCTGAACTTCGTGGGGCGCATGTATGGACTAAGCCGCGAGACAGCAGCGCAGCGGGCCGCTGAGTTGCTGGAGTTCATGCAACTGGCGAGCGATCCGAAAAAACTTGTCACCGACTATTCGCACGGAATGCAGAAGAAGCTTGCGCTGGCGGCAGCGGTGATCCATGCGCCGAAGATCTTATTTCTTGATGAACCCTTCGAGGGGGTAGACGCGATTGCGGCCGGAACGCTAAAGAACATGTTGCAAGGCATGATCGACCGCGGCGCGACGATTTTTCTTACTTCCCATGTTTTGGAAATCGTCGAAAGACTTTGCAGCCATGTCGCCATCATCAATCGGGGCCAGCTTGTAGCGCAGGGATCGCTGGCGGAATTGCGCTCGGGCGTCGAAGCGCACGCGGAGGCGGCCGGCGGCGTTGCATCTTCTGCGCCGGGTGAGAAATTGACGCTGGAAGAAATATTTCTGCGCGTCGTCGGCGGCTCGCGGGCTGCGAATCAGGAACTCTCATGGCTGGGGTAAACGGGTCTCCCGAAATGCGCGGGCAGTTCGCCGCCATCGCCGAACTTCGCTGGAACATGTTCCGCCACTCGCTGCGGACGCGGCGCGGCAAAGCGGAACTGGTTTCCCATATCCTCATCGGCGCTTTCTTTTTTATTTTCGGATTGGGTGGAAGCGTAGGCTTCGGCGCTGCGGCCTGGTACTTCTTGCGCGAGAACAAAGCGGAGTGGCTGGCGCTCCTCCTCTGGCCTGTCTTTCTGTTCTGGCAATTCTTTCCCATTATGGCGAGCGCTTTCACGGAGAATCTTGACTCATCCAATCTGTTGCGTTTCCCGCTCTCCTATCGATCTTATTTTCTGGTGCGCATCGCCTATGGCTTGTTCGACCCCGCGACGACCGTAGGCTCGCTTTGGTTGCTGGGGATCGCGCTCGGCATCGCCGTAGCCAGCCCCGGCCTGCTGCCTGCGGCGGCAATTGTTCTGGCCGCATTCGCTGCAGTCAACGTGCTTCTCACGCGGGTTATTTTTTCCTGGGTGGAACGCTGGCTGGCGCAACGGCGCACCCGCGAAATTTTCGGCGTCCTGCTGTTCCTATTGCTCATCAGCTTTCAACTCATCGGCCCGTTGATGGAAAGGTATTCGCGGAAAGTGAGGCCAAGCGCGGGCATGCTGCACGCAGTGGAGAGAGTTTCACTATTTCAGCGAGTCCTCCCGCCAGGTTTGGCAGCGGAGTCGATTGCGAAGGTATCCCGGGGCCAGTTTGCTGCGGCGCTGGCCTGGCTGGCGGCGTTGTCGGCGTGCGGAGCCGCGTTCGTGGCGCTTCTGCACTTCCGCCTGCACGCGGAGTATCAGGGGGAAAACCTGAGCGAAGTGCAGATGGCACGAACGTCGCCTGGGAAACGCGAGCCGCTTCGGTTGGGTTGGGAACTGCCCTCGATTTCGGCGCCGGTGGCCGCTGTCTTTGAAAAAGAACTACGCGTGCTTTCGCGTAGCGGTCCCATGCTGCTAACGCTGGTCATGCCCATTGTGGCGCTGTTCGTGCTGCGCATTGGACGCTGGAGCTCCGCCGCGCATGGCTTAAACGCGACCATGTTGCGCGCCGCCGATTTTGGTTTTCCCATCGGAGCGATCTACGCGCTGCTCATGCTGACCAATCTCGTGTACAACAATTTCGGAGCGGAAGGCAGCGGCATGCAGTTCTTCCTGGTTTCTCCCATTCGATTTCGCGAGATCGTGCTGGGAAAGAATCTGGCGCACACCGCCTGCCTGGTTGGCGAAGTAGCGCTGGTGGGGCTGGCGGTGAAGTTTGTGTACGGCGCTCCGGCTCCGGCGATGGCAGCCGCAACTCTGGCGGCCCTGCTCTTCGCCGCGCCGCTCGACTTTGCCGCGGGCAACCTGTTCTCTCTCTATTCTCCCAAGCGCGTGGACTACGGAACCTTCGGCCGGCAGAAAGCGTCACAGCTCACGGTCCTGGCCAGCTTTGGAGTTCAGATCTTCATGGCGGGCGTAGCCGCGGGTACGATTTTTCTCTCCCGCCACTACGGAAACCTCTGGCTCGCGACTCCGGTTTTTCTGCTGTTCGCCGCGGTTAGCATTCCGGTCTATTTCTGGACGCTCGGCCGAGTCGACAAGATCGCCATGGATCACAGGGAAACTCTCGTCGCTGAGCTGAGCAAGGCGTAGATTGAGCGGAGGGGTCGCAGGCGGGAAATTTGATCCTCTTTGTCGCATCGAGGCTGCGACCGGAGGTGCGCGGCTTGGGCGGTTGTTGTATAAAGAACCCAAGGGGCTGTAGCTCAGTTGGATAGAGCAAGAGTTTCCTAAACTCTAGGTCGGCGGTTCGACTCCGCCCAGCCCCTCCAGCTCATCCTTCGCCGCCGCTACCCCGCGCGCTTTTCCGCGCCGTTCTGCCCCACTGACCGCAGATACACCATGTAAGCCACGATCGCCAGATTCACAATGAGCAGCCCTGAATGGAGAAATGTGATCTTACGAATCAACTCGCGCGCCTCAAACGGCAGATACATCGCGCCGGAAATTAGCGCGATCCACTCCGCCCAGGCCCGCGCCTTCCAAAGCCCATAAGCCTCTACGAAGCGGAGCGAGGAATACATGGCGGCCAGGCCGGCTAGGCTCCACAGTTTTTTGTCGGTAATGCGGTTGGCCGAGCGCATCACGAAATGCGAAAGGCGATCGTCCGGGCTGACGTGCAGCACCCGCAGCAGGTTTTCCGCGACCTCCGAGGTATCGCGATGCAGCAGCAGCAAAAGCCCGCAGCCTGCCGCCAGAACGATGAGTCCCTTGCTCAATTCCAGCGACGCTACGGCGCGCAGCACTTTGACTTGGCCGCGCCGTCCTCGCAGGTCGAGCGCGGCGGGGATGTGGGGATTCGCCTTCATCGTGGAAAGCCGGGCGTTGCGTTAGCTTTTATTTTATCGGCGGAAAGCGGCATTCGGTAGGCTAATCTTCCATCTGACGAACTAAGAATTCTTTTCCCGAACGCTGGCCCGCAGTTCCGCCACAATTTCCTGCGCGGCCTTGCGAGCCGCCTCTTGCTGGCTCACGTCGAAGGAAATGGCTCCTACCCGCGCGTGTCCGCCTCCGCCGTAACGCTCGCAGATCTTCGCCAGGTTCACCATGTTTCCGGCATTCGCCCAGGGATTCGAGCCCACCGACACCTTCACCCGGAAACTGCTTTTGCTCAGGCCCACGCTGTAAATGGATTCCGGATGCAGGTAATAGGGAATGAACTTGTTGTAGCCCTCAAGGTCCAGATCGGTGACGTCGAAAAAAATCGTCGCGTCCATACACTCAGTCCGCTCCTTCAGGATGGCGATCGACTTCTGGTGCCGCTCCAGCAACGGCGGCAGCAGTTCCGCCACGAACGGCGCTTCCAAAATTTGCCCCAGAGGCTGGGTGGCCAGCAGCGGAATAATGCGCGCGCCGAAACCAGCATCCTGGGCCGATTCGATCACCATCGTCAGTTTCATCGCCGGAGCCTGCATTTCCACCGCGCTGCGGGCGTCGGTATAAAGCGCGCCGTCAATAATATCGGTCCAGTGAACCAGCTCGGCCACCGGCGCCGGATCGAAGCCAAAGCGCTCCCGCGCGATCATGGCCAGAAAACTGGTGCAAGATTTGAAGTCGGGATCGTAGAACTTGCGGTTGCTCTGCTCGTGCTCAAAGTGGGCGGCATCTTCTGGGGTCAGAAAGGCGCTCTGATGGTGGTCGAACCACCAGGTGATTTTCGGCGAGCTGGAATATTTGAAATCGACAATGGCATTTTCGTCGCCGTCAAATTGGTTCTCATCGAACAAGGCTCCCGCCCGGTGCAGCAGGCCGGTGAAAACGAATTCCACATCGCCGCGAATGCGCTCCCGGTAGAAGCGGGAGAACAGCGCCGCCGACGAAGCCCCGTCAAAACATTTGTCGTGGTAGAAAACCCGGACTTTCAACCCATCCCCCTGGAAGTCTCAAAGTTGCGGCCGTACTAGTACGGGCGGCGGGACAAACCGAAGTTATACAGAATGGCGACTTTCAGGAGGTTCTGTCAAGCGGGAGTGCCAACACCTCATCCTCAAGACTTTGGGAAAAGAGAAGCCGGCTTTCGTTTTGAGGAAGACCGGCGCTCAAGAGACTAACACCAGCGGCGCGGCTGGGGAGGCAGGCGGCGCCGGTTCGGGCTAAGCGTTGGCCTGCTTCTCGGCCATGTCTCCGATCACGGGCAGCTTGAACTTCTGTCCCTGGTTGGCCTTTAGAAGCAGCACGATCCAGATGATGAGGCCGCCGAGCCCGACCAGAGGCCAAATGAGAATGGTCGCCCAACCCAAGACCGGAATCATGCCGACGATGCTCAGCGCAATCCACAACACCGTCCAGGCCACGACGAAGAAAATCGACTGGAAAGCGTGAAACCGGACAAACCGGTTTTTGTTGTAGGGCTCCATCACCAGGAAGATGATCGCCGGAATAATGGTAACGTAGGCCAGCATTCCGGCCACGTTGTCGGTCATCCCGCCCGTGCTGGCTTGGGTCCCTGCGCTGGCTGGCGCTTTACTGCTGCAAGCCGCACACAAAGTCGTTCCGTCCGCTATTTGTGCTCCACAAGCGCTGCAGAAAGCCATAGTTCAACCTCCCTGGGTCGTTTTTCACCTTGGGGTTTAGCGTCGCCGACAATAGCTTCTCCCAAGGCGGACGCACGTTAACAGAATCCCTGCCCTAAAGCAAACGGAATCCGGCAGCTCCGCCCGCCACCTCATGCCGCGCATGCGGTTCGGCCCACAAGGCATTCAGTAGCAATCAAATAGCAGAGAATCCCAGACCGTTGTTGGAGCCTGCCGCAAGTTCTACACACGAATTGACGTGCCTGCCGCAACGGCGTAACGTATCTCGCAATTTAGCGAAACGAGTATCTCGCGAGGAGTAGATCGATGCTTTGCCCGCGCTGCGGCCAAACGATGGCGGACAGCGCCTCTTGGTGCCCGCGCTGCGGCCAATCTGCCGTGCCGGCATCCGCGCCCGCCCCATACAGCGGACACCCGCTTTTCACCACGATCCAATCACCCACCAGCAGTAAGGCCATCGCGAGCCTTATCCTGGGGTTGTTTTTCTTTCTTTTCTTCGCCGCCATTCCCGCCATCGTCCTCGGTCACCTGGCGCTCTCGGAAATCAAGGCCAGTGCGGGAGGCTTGCGCGGCCGGGGCCTGGCCATTGCCGGTTTGGTCTTGGGCTATTTCGGACTGGGCGCCCTCGCGGTCGGAATCTTCGCCGGAGCTTTCTTCCTGCCGCGCGCCATGCGCTCCGATATGATCTCAATCAACGAACGCGCCGCGGTCAACAACGTGCGTTATCTCGGCCAGGCTGAGCGCAGTTATGCCGTGCTCAACCCCAAAACCGGCTACGCCTGCGATTTCCAGAGCATGATCGACGCCGGCGTGCTCGACGCCAAAACGGTTCGCACGGCCCGCTTCGGATACGCCCTGGGCCTGCAGAAGTGCGGACCCGCAGCCAAAGGCGGGCCCAACGTCAAATATCAGTTGGTGGCCTATCCGGTACAAAAAGGCACGACCGGCAGGCGCATGTTTTGCGCAGATGAGTCCGGGGTTGTCAAGGCGAACTTGAGCCTATCCCCGGACGACTGCCTGCAAAGGGGAACAAAACTCCCCTAAGGGGAGATCCCGGCCCGCCAGACCCACGCCGCCTTATTGACCCCTGTAACTAACCGGTGTAAGGTATCGCAACCCAACAGGTTGGAGGCAGATTGGCCCCTACCGAAAGCGCCATGACGACGTTTTGCCCCCATTGCGGCAGCGCCGTTTCCGACGGCAACCAGTTCTGCGGCAAGTGCGGGCATGAGCTTGCCGCGCCGCCTGGAGCTTCAATCCCGGCTGCGATTCCGCCTCCCGAGACCAGCAAGAAAGCCATCGCCAGCCTGGTGCTCGGCATTATCCCGTTCAGTATTTTTACTTCCATTCCAGCCGTCATTTTGGGCCACATCGCTTTTTCCCAGATCAATAAGAGCGGCGGCCGTTTGCAGGGCAAAGGGATGGCGACGGCAGGTTTGATCCTGGGCTACCTGGGCATCGCGCTGTTCCCGATCATGGCGGCCATCGCCATCCCCAATCTCTTACGGGCACGAATTGCAGCCAACGAAGCCGCCGCCGTTGCGGTACTCAGGGATATCGACACGGCGCAGGTCAACTATCAATCAGCCTATCCCGACGTTGGCTTCGCTCCCGACCTGCAATCGCTGGGCCCGGGCGGAGCCACCTGCGCTACCCCCAGCCGGAAGGCCGCCTGCCTGATTGACAACAGCCTGGTGTCTGCGACCAACGGCCACCCCCGGCACGGCTATCTCTTCACTTTGCGCAGCACCAGCCACGGGAAGGGGTATTTCGCCAGCGCGGTTCCTGCCGTCCGCGATCAAAGCGGCGTACGCAGCTTTTGCTCGACCGAGGACGGCGACATCCGCGTCGACCTCTCGGGAGGGCAAATTGCCGACGCCACCGCTTGCTCCGCCCTGCCTCCGTTGGAGTAGGGTCGCTAACTGGAATGGAGAGATGGGCGGGGACGCCCATCGTTTTTGCGCTCGAGTAACGAGCGCCCTCGCCCGTCCTGCAGAGGGTTGGATCTGTTCTAGTTCTCAGCATCAAGGTGCATAACGAGTAAAGACGAAGTCCCTCGCTTTGGCCTTCTCGTGGCAGGGGAAGCAGGTCTTCATAAACGCCTCGGCTCCAGGTTTGCCGTCCTGAAAGTGACCGAAGCCCCAGCCGCCGGTGGCGGCGTACTTGCTTGAGTCCTTGACCAAAAACTGAATGTTCGTGGGAGGTCCGGGAACGAAAGATTGGGCTTGGCCAAAGACCTTGTTGTTTTCGTCTGACGGAACGTGACGGTAATGCAAAGCGGCAATGATGGCGCCGTCCGGGAACGGAAGCTTCCCTTCCCGGTAGGCATTGATCGCTACATCGTTGCCCAGGACGGCGGCGAAACTGTGAAGGTTCCCTTCTTCATGCGCCACGGAGATCAACTTCCAATCGCGGTACCCGCGAGGAATTTCGGTAAGGAAGACCGGGGCGGGTTCCCCATCCGCGTGTCGTGGCGCAGGAGTCACGAGGGCGACAAGGCCGACTATGGCTACAACTGCGACCAACAAGAATGTGAAGTGTTTCATAGGAGTCGCTCCATCCACGATGTTTAGGAAGGCTGAAATCAGCATTCCTGGTTATTTCGCCTTAAGGCTGCTGTCGATAGCGCTTCGAATCGCCAGGAGCCTTGGGGAACGTCGGGGGGCACGCGCGGCTCAACGCTTCTGGTACGGGTGGAAGATGTAGTCCTTGGCCTTCACGGCCGTATGGCACGCGTTTCCGCAGTCTGAGAGGCTTTTGGGATCGGCCGCGAACTTGTCCGATGCGGCATCATAGTTGAACACCGCGTATCCCCACCCGCCGCTTTTCGGAAATCTCTTGCTGTCCTTTTCCATGACGAACGCCTGCCTAAAGACGTCCGGCACGTCCACGGCGAAGGGGGCTTCTGTACTCTTCTTCGGCTTCCACTGAAGCTTCGCGATCATGGAGCCCTCTGGGAAAGGCTGACCGTTGCCCGGAATGCCGGACTTGTACGCCTTGATCATTGTCGGATTGCCGACGATCACCTTGAGCACTTCGTCGGTCCGGGCGCACGAGACCACGGACCAGTCCTCGTATCCCCGGAAGTCGGAGAAGGCGATTCCACTCGGCGATTTCAGCGAGTACTTGTCCTGCGCGTAGACGAACGTGGCGATGAGGACGGCGAGCGCCGTCGTGGCGATGGCAATCGTGAGCTGGCGTTTGCGCTTCATGATTGATCCTTACGTCTTAGCAGTATTAGCCAAGATTCATTTTGGCTCCAGAATGGCGCATAGAATATCACGCGCCCGCCGGCGGTGATTTCCACCGCCGCTCATGTTTGTCATCCATCCCCTTCGCCCCTAAAATCAAACTTCCATGGGCACCCCTGGCACCGTGTCTCCCTCATCCACCCGCCCGCGCATACGGTGGTGGCGCGTTGGCGCCTTCTTTCTTCTCCTCATCGCGCTGCTTCTGCTGGGAGCTTTCGCCTGGTTCTATCACGCCGCGCGTTCCGCGTTGCCGCAACTCGACGGCCAGATCAAGCTTGCAGGCTTGTCGGCCCCGGTGACGGTCATCCGCGATGCGCATGGCGTACCCACCATCACCGCATCCTCGCTTGCCGATCTCTTCTTCGCCCAGGGCTTCGTGACCGCGCAGGACCGCCTCTGGCAAATGGATGGCATGCGCCGCTTCGCGGCCGGCGAGCTGGCCGAAATTCTCGGCCCCGACTACGTCGAGCATGACCGCGAGCAGCGAATCCTCGGCCTGCGCGTGGCGGCGGAGCGCGCAGCCCAAGTCGCCTCGCCGGAAGATCATTTGTATTTCGAGGCTTACGCGCAAGGCGTGAACGCTTACATGCAATCGCATCGCGGCCGCCTGCCGGTGGAGTTCCGCGTTCTCGGCGATACGCCCCGCCCCTGGACGCCCACGGACTCCATGCTGATCGCCGCCCAGATGGTCAAGGACCTAAGCATGAGCCCGCGCCAGACGCTGGTGCGCGAGAAGATTCTTGCCAAGCTCGCGCCGGAACTCACCGCCGATTTGTATGTCAACTCTTCCTGGCATGACCATCCTCCCGGCCAGGATCAGGCGGGTTTCGCGCCCGGCGATTCCACTGCCCCGAATCGAAAGCAAGCCCCGGTGCGCCGCAAGGCCGATCAAGCCGATCGACAAGTTCCAACTCAAAGCGACATCCCCATTGCCGACCTTCTCTACGACTCTCCCGCGCCCATCGGCTCCAACAACTGGGTCATCTCCGGCGCGCACACGGTTTCCGGCAAGCCGCTGCTCTCGAATGACATGCATCTCGGCCACCAGATGCCCAACTTGTGGTATGAAGCTCACTTGCGCTGCGGCAACTTCGATGTCGCCGGGGTAACTTTGCCCGGCCTGCCCTTCGTCATCGTCGGGCACAATCAGCGTATCGCCTGGGGTTTTACCAATGTCGGCCCCACCGTCGAGGATGCTTATGTCGAGACCTTCAACGCCGCCGGCCAGTACTTGACTCCGGATGGCTGGAAGAGCCCTGAGGTCCGCGGCGAAGTCATCCATGTGAAAGGCAAGCCGGATGTCGCCGTCGAGGTGAAGCTCACCCGGCACGGGCCCATCGTGAGCGATCTCGTTCCCGGCGAAACCCGGCAAATCGCCTTGCGCTGGACGCCATACGACGGAATCCATAATCCTTTCTTTGAAGTGGACTCGGCCCAGAATTGGCAGCAATTCCGGCAGGCGTTTTCTCTGCTCGACGCCCCGGCGCAAAACGTTGTCTATGCCGACGTCGACGGCAACATTGGCTATCAAGCCACCGGCAAAATCCCCATTCGCGCCACAGGCGACGGCAGCCTTCCCGAAGATGGCAGCAAGAACGACCACGAATGGACCGGCTACATCCCGTTCGACAAGCTGCCCAGCGTTTTCAACCCCGCCTCGGGGATTCTCGCCACCGCCAATGGCCGCATCACCCCTGATGGCTATCCCTACTCCATTAGCGCGGCGTGGGAGGCGCCGTGGCGTACCGAGCGTATCTATCATGTGCTCGATTCCGGCAAGAAGTTCTCCGCTGCTGACATGCTGGCGCTGCAGATGGACGTGAACTCCGAGCCGGATCGCTTCTTCGCGCAGCGTTTCGTCTACGCCGTGGACCACGCGAAGAATGCTTCGGGTAGAGCGAAGCAAGCCGCAGACCTTATGCGTGGATGGGACGGCCAGATGGTCGCCGACTCCGCCGCACCCACAATCGAGACCGTGGCGCGGGCTGAACTTGTGCGCCTGTTGCTCGAGCCGAAACTCGGGCCTGCGCCCAAGGATCCTGAGGTGGCAAAATCCACGCTGAGCTGGCAGAGCTATCGCTGGCAAATGCAGTCGGTCTGGCTGGAGGAAGTCGTGTTGCACTCGCCTTCCCGCTGGCTGCCACAAGAGTATTCCTGCTATGACGAGCTTCTCGCCACGGCCGTCGAGGCTGCCGTCAGCGCACCCGATGCGCCCAAGGACCTCGCTTCATGGCGCTGGGGCAAGTTCAATGCGGTGGAGATTCAGCATCCCATCTTCGGCCGCATTCCGCTGCTGAACCTCTGGACCGGGCCCGGCCTGCAGCCACAGTCCGGCAGTTCGTTCACCGTGAAGGCGGTAAGCCGGTCGCATGGGCCGTCGGAGCGCTTGACCGTCGATTTCTCCAACCTGGATGCTTCTACGCTGAACCTGGTCACCGGTGAGGCGGGTAATTTTCTCAGTCCCTACTACATGGATCAGTGGACCGCATGGCACGACGGATTTACTTTCACTTTGCCATTTACCGAACCGGCGGTGGAGAAGGCGCGGCAGCATAAGCTGACGCTGGCGCCGGAGTAGCGGTCAGTCCTAAGCTCTCAGCCATTGGCCATCCCGCCGCCATTCGATGGCGAATCCGGCTAACGGCTAAGAGCTACCACCCTTCAATCCACTTCCTTAACGTCGGTTGGCTTGCCTACGATGATAATCGCGTTCTGGCCCACGGCCGGCACTTGCAGTTTGTTCGTGGTCGTATCGTAGATGCGAAAGAATCCGCCCTCGCACACGTAGACAACGTCGCGATTGGCGATCGCCTGGATTCCGGTTACGTCGCCGTTGTCCGGCGGCATCACAACCTTCGCCGTGCTCGTGTTGAAGATGGAAAGGCAGCCGCGCACCTCGCTGGAGGTGATGACGTTGGTGCAAGTCGTGGCGCCGATGAACAGCTGCCCATTCGCGCTCATGTCCATGCGGCGGTGATAGCCATCGCTGATGAGGACCGGGTTCGCGTTGCTCACCGTCATCGTGCTCAGGTTCACGATGTCGAGCGTGCCGCAAGTCGCAGCCGCCGTTCCTGAGCCGCACGGCAAGCCGGGCGGCGAGCCGACTACATACAAAGTGTTCCCAACCATCAGCGCGGCAGTCGCGCCCGCCCCGGGCAGAGGAATCGTCGCGCCCGCTGTGTCGGTACTCATGTCGAGCACAGTGATGCCCGCCATCGTTCCGCCGCACTCCGGACCGCAATCCAGAATGTAGGCCTTGGTGTCGTCGCTGCTGAAGACGCCTCCGACGGGATGGTCGAAGCAGCACACTGGAGTCCGCGGGTCGTTGGCGGTTCCAATGAGGCTGGGCGCAATCACTGTGACGGTATTTGAAGTTTCTCCCATGACCAGAACGCGATTGCCGTTGTGGCTCGCTGCAACGAAACGCGCTCCCGCGACGGGTATGGTCGCGACCGTTGTCCCGGCGGTCAAATTCAAGACTTGAACTGCCCCGGTCACCGGATTCGGGCCCGTGCCCGGCGCGCCCGGCACCGCGACATAACCGGTGGCATTGTCAGCTCCAATGACCATGCTCTCGGTCGCTCCCGGCAACGCGAAAGTAATGGCTTGCCCGTTTGACCCCGTGGCCAGGCCTTCCGTCAGCGTGTTGACCACCCCAATCGTGTTGAGAGCGTCGCTATAAACCAACAAGAGTTGCTTGTTTGGCGACAACGCCATCATGCCGGGGTCGTCTCCTGCGGAATTCACATTGATTGCCGAAAACGAAAGCTGATCCAACGACGCATCCACGATGTCGAGCACTTGACCATTCAAACCTGCGATTCCACTGGGCGCTAGTGGATTGGAGACAAAGGCCCTCACCGCAAGCCCGCTGGGCTTGGAACTGGTGGTTCCCGTTCCCGACGAGGCGGCGTTATAGGAGTTGCAGGAAACCAAAGACACGCTCAAAACGACCAGGACAGCCAATGCAGTTGCGGCTCTTTTCAAACCTGAGACTCCGAAAGGCATGAGGAACAAAGATTTGGATGCAAAAACCGCGATTATAGCAGAGCCTTCGCGGGGGATTTTTCCGGCCTTGCCGCCCCAATCGTTACTAGCGATGCATCAAGCGCTGGTCCTCTTGTTGTATTCTCAATGCCATGCCCGGCGACCTCATCGCGCGCTTGAAGACGTCGCCCGTCCTCTGCGACGGCGCCATGGGCACCCTTCTCTACACCAAGGGAGTGTTCATCAACCGCAGCTATGACGAACTGAACCTATCGCAGCCCGAATTGATTCGCACCGTCCACCACGACTATCTCCAGGCCGGGGCCGAGATCATCGAGACCAACACCTTTGGCGCCAACAGTTTCCGCCTTGCCCGGCACAGCATGGGCGACCAGGTTCGCAGCATCAACCTGGCCGGCGCGCGGTTAGCTCGCGAGGCGGCCAAGAGTTTCGATGTCTGGGTCGCCGGCTCGGTCGGACCGCTCGGCATTCGCATCGAGCCTCTGGGCAAGACGTCGTTTGCCGAAGCTCGCGCCGCTTTCCGCGAACAAATCGAGGCGCTGGCAGAAGGCGGGGTTGACCTGATCATTCTCGAGACCTTCGGATACATCGAAGAACTGCATCAGGCAATGCTCGCGGTTCGCGACGTCAGTCCCACGATTCCCCTCGTGGCCCAGGTCACCATGGACGAAGAAGGTACCTGCCTGGATGGTTCCACACCGGAAACGTTCGCTCCCCAGATCGAGAAATGGGGCGCCGATATCATCGGCTGTAACTGCAGCGTGGGACCGGTCGCCATGTTGGAGGCGGTCGAGCGCCTGCGTGCCGCAACTTCGCTTCCGCTGGCCGCCCAGCCCAACGCGGGCATGCCGCATTCGGTCGAGGGGCGCAACATTTATCTTTGCTCGCCCGAATACATGGCCAGCTATGCCCGCAAATTTGTGGCGGCAGGCGTTCGCCTGGTGGGCGGCTGCTGCGGAACTACACCGGAGCATATCCAGGAAATGAAGTCCGCCTTGCGCATGGGCGAGGCGCGGGCGAAGGCCGCATCCAGACCGACCAAGGAATCCGCCCCCGTGGCGGCGCCCGCCGTGGCGCTGGAAAAACGCTCGCGTCTGGGGGCCAAAATCGCGGCTCGCGAATTTGTAACGATGGTCGAAATCGTTCCGCCCAAAGGCACTGACATCCGCAAGGAAATCGAAGGTGCGCGCTTCGTCAAATCCGTGGGCGTGGATGCCATCAACATTCCCGACAGCCCGCGGGCTTCGGCGCGCATGAGCAATCAGGCGCTCTCCCTGCTCATGCAGCAGCAAGTGGGGATTGAAGCGGTTCTGCACTACACCTGCCGCGACCGCAACGTGCTCGGCATTCAATCCGACCTGCTGGGAGCAGCCGCTACCGGCATCCACAACCTGATCTGCATCACCGGCGACCCTCCGAAGATGGGCAACTATCCCGATGCCACGGCGGTCTTCGACGTGGATTCCATCGGGCTGGTCAACATCGTGCACAACTTGAACCGCGGCCAGGACATTGGCGGCAACCCGATCGGGACGGGAACCAGTTTCGTAATCGGGGTGGGAGCCAACCCGGGGGTGCCGAATCTTGATGAAGAAATTCGCCGCTTCGAATACAAGGTGGAAGCCGGCGCTGAATATGCGGTCACGCAGCCGGTATTTGATCTTTCCTTGCTGGAAAATTTCATGCGCCGCATCGAGCATCACAAAATTCCGGTACTGGCGGGAATCTGGCCGCTGGTCAGCGCCCGCAACGCCGAGTTCATGAAGAATGAACTGCGCGTTTCCGTGCCGGATGAAATTCTAGAGCGCATGGCTCGCGCCAAGACGCCCGAAGCCGCCCGCGAGGAAGGCGTGGCCATCGCCCGCGAAATGCTGATCGCGGTTCGCGACATGGTGCAAGGCGCGCAAATCAGCGCCCCCCAAGGCCGCTACGCCTCCGCTGTCGATGTGCTGGAAGCGCTGGGAACGCGGCGGACGGCGCCGCAGCCGACGGCCTGAGAACGTCGCAGACTTTCTACTTCCTTAATGCAATCTTCTTCAAAGCAGCCTCGAGTTTCGCGGCGATCGCGGCTTCGTCATCAAAGTCGTGGGACAAATCCACCACCGCATCCGCTGATTCCGTCAGCATCAGGTTATAGGCAGTGGTCTTGGTATCGCCGACGTTGCGGAAGTCGGTGCGGTAGACCACGATCGGCTTCTTCTTATATGCGTAGCCGCATTCCCAGCAGGTGCCCGAGTCGGGATCGGGCCCGTCCATGTTGGCGACCACGACGTCAGAAGAATCCAGGCCGCTGACATCCATTAAAAAAATATCCCGCGCTGCACGGGAGCGGGGTTCATGCTCCTGTGGCAGCCAGACCTCGTAACCTAATCCTTCCAGAAGCTTCTTTAGCCGGCGATTGAACGCGCGCTCGGCTGCGGTGAACAGAGGCCCTGCCAGATAGAGTTTCATCGGCGAGTGAAATTGCCGTCCGAGTATAAACAACCGCGGCGATGCGGGAAAGCTGCCGCATTTCTGCCATTACGGCACTCTGGGATTGCCCCGCCTACCGCAGTCCATAAATCACGTACAGCACAGAAAGCGCCTGCAGGTAACTGTATGCGAATTCAGTGCCCTGCGGATTCGTGACTACCGCCCCAATCCGCACCACGCCGGCGCGGTCCGTGGGAATCAATTCCCGCAGTGGTGTGGTTCTTCCCGTGGCAACGTCCATGCGATAAATCTTCAGCGGCGGCGCTCCCGCCTGGTAGACGTAGAGCGCTTTGCCGTCTCCCGACCACCGCGCCACGTCGTAGGCCGGCGTTGCTTTCGAGTTCGGGATGGTTACGGGCGCGCCCCCGTCCACCGGGAACAGCGCGAGTTTCCCGTCGGGCGTTGCACCGACCAGATATTTTCCGTCCGGCGAGGGCAGCATGGCGCGCACTCCCTCCGGAGTTACCGGCCGGAATTTTCCATCCGCCAGCGCCACCAGAAAAGTGCGCCCCGGCCGTCCCGGCAGATTGCCGTTGACCACAATGTGTTTTCCGTCAGGCAGGAAGCGGGCCTGGCCGCTCTCCAAGTGCTCCAACCCCGGCAGAGAAATCTGCCGCGCCTCGCCAGGGCCTACGGGAAACAGGCTGATGTGCTGGGGCGCGCCCGTGAAAACCGAGACGGCCCATTGCCCATCGGGCGACAAGCCTCCCACCGTGCCGTCTCCCAGCCGGATGGGCGGCGAGCCATCCACGTTGCGGATCGCTACCGCGGAGTTGGGTCCCGCCGGCTCACTGCTCTCTTCGAACAACACCCACTTGCCGTCGCGCGAAATATCTTTGGCTACGCTCCAGTCGTACCAGGAAAGATCGCGTACGTCCTGCTTATCTTTCCCCGTCCACTCCATTGCCAGGCGTTCGGTATCCGCCGTCGCCAGAACCCGGCCATCCTGCGTAATGTCCTGCAGCGTGAAACCGCCCGGCACGGTTAGAATCTTGCGACTCTTTCCTTTCAAGTCCACCGCCCAAAGACTTCGGTTGGTCGACCCGTCTGGCGTAGCTGTGAACCAGACTTCGCTTCCGCTCGGCGACCAATCCAGACCGTTCTCCGAAACCCAGCCCGCGGCCAGGGTTGTCTTCTTACCATGCAGGTCAACCACGCAGACCGAACCACGATCATCCCAGGCCTCGGGGTGATCCATGAAGGCGATCATTTTGCCGTCGGGAGAGAATCGCAGGTCGCTGATCCAGCCCGAAGTCTGGTAGAGCACTTTGCCGATGGGAAATTCCAAGCGGCTCTGCCCGTGTAAATCGTGGGCTACTGCCAGTTCTCCTTGTGCGTTCCAATCTGCCGATCGCACATCTTCCAGGATTTCCCGCGGCGTGCCTCCGGCCAGCGGCGCGCGCGCCAGCACTCCCCCGGTGAAATCGCGGCGGTCGGGAGTCCCGTGCTCCACCACGGCGAGATCGTTGCCGCGCGAAATCGCCAATAGATTGGCCGACCCGAAGTCCAAAGGTTGCGCGAGCGGCGAATCTCCGACGGTGGAGTAGAGTTGCAGCGGACGCCCGTTCCACGACGCTCCGTACAGGATGTTGTGGCCATCTGGACTGAAGCGCGCCGAGTAAACCGTACCCCGCTCAAACGTGATCCGCCGATACGAGGGGTTGGGAACTGGGCGGAAGCGCGCTCCCACCAGAACGCCTGCCACCGCTAACAAGATCGCGGCCGCCGCCCACGGCAGCCACTTCTTGTAGCGCTTCGGCCGCGACCAGCGGGCGGTAAATTGCTTGCTCGTCACATCGGAAACCGTGCTGAGGGCAAAGACCAGATCACGCGCCGACTGAAAACGGTTGTCCGGATCCTTCTCCAGGCAATGTCCCACGATTTGCTCGAAGGCGACAGGTACGCTTTGCCGCGCCAGCGTCATCTCGGGCGGATCCTGACTCAGCACCGCCATCATGGTGTCCGCTTGCGTGTCTCCCGAAAAAGCAGCCTTGCCGGTGAGCATTTCGTACAAGATGGCACCCACACTGAAGATGTCGCTGCGTGGGTCGAGCCGCTGGGCGCGAAGCTGCTCCGGCGACATGTAACGCACGGTGCCGACCACCGAACCGGTTCGGGTTTGCGTGACCATGGTTTCGACGGAATGGTCACCGTCGTCTTCTTCTGTGGTCAGCTTGGCAATGCCAAAATCGAGAATCTTCACCCGCCCGTCCCGCGTCAGAAACACGTTTTCCGGCTTGAGATCGCGGTGCACAATATGCTTTTCATGAGCCGCCACCAAGCCCTGCGCGATCTGGCTGCCGTAATCGGCAACCTGGCGAAGCGGGAGCGGGCCCTCCAAAAACCGCTGGCGCAGCGTTATGCCCTGCAGGAATTCAGAGACGATGTAAGGCTCCCCGTCGCTCATTCCGACGTCATACACCGCGACGATGTTGGGATGGCTGAGGGCGGCGGAGCTGCGCGCTTCCAACTCGAAGCGCCGCAAGCGGTCCTGGTCGTGGGCGTAGCGGGGCTTGAGGACCTTGATGGCGACATCGCGCACCAGCCGCTCGTCGGTTGCGCGATACACTTCTCCCATTCCCCCGGAACCAATTTTTTCCAGGATTCGATAGTGCCCGACAATCTGTCCGATGATCACAACTGGGAGAATGCGCGTTGGAATCTTAGGCCCCCCGCTCGCGGCAAGTCAACTTCTGAACGGAGCTAAGTTGTTGATTCCTGTCGGAAAACCGAACGGCCCGTGGGGCGCCGCGCGAAGTACTTCGGCGGCCAATTCTCCGCCTTTCCCAGGCGCTCTGGTGCGACTCCGCTCCCGTCCGTTTGGTGATTCCGGGGCGACAGCGTATTCTGTGTAGCCTGAAGTTGTTAGCCCAGGGCGTCCAGCCGGCAGTACAACCTGGATCGCAAGATCGTGTTCTAATGAAGGGACCCTGGGTTCCGCCAAGATCCGGATGATCACCAACCCGACTCCCAGCACCACCAACATGCCTCCTCGTGGCTCGAAGCGCAGCGTTTCGGGGCGCGGCCCAATGGGCCGTCTCGCCACCCTTCTTCTTTGTGTGGCCCCGCTGGCAGCTCTGGGGCAGCAAGCGGATGTGCCGCGCGTCCAAGTATTTGCCGGCTATTCGTTTCTGCGGTACGACAGCAAACCGATCGGGTACTCCGGTGCCTCGTATCTGAACGGCGGCAAGCTCAGCGGGGCTTACAATCTGACTCGATACTTTGGAGTCGCCGGCGAAGCCAGCGTTGACTATGGTACGCATCTCGATCTGCGGGACATACTGGTGGGACCGCAGTTTCTTATGCCGCGCGGCCGATTTCTGTACTTTGGCCATGCTCTGTTCGGCAAAGGCCGAAGTTTTGACAATGTGGGTGCGGGCACACTCGATACTCAGTTCACCTACGAGTTGGGCGGCGGCGTGGACGCCAACCTGACCCGGCGTTTCGCGGTCCGCCTGGTGCAGGCCGACTATGTGCGCACCAAGTTTTTTCAAACCCAGCAGAACGATCTGCAAGTTTCGGTCGGCCTGGTATATCGCTGGCGCGGCCTCAAATGGAAGCCGCATAGGGTGCCCCCGCCACCCGAGCCACCGCCGGCCAAATCGAAGTGAAGTGTGTCGCGTGTGGTTCTTCTCATGGAGAGGATTTTGAACAAGCAATTGAAATGGATGGGCCTGCTGGGCGTGATGTCGGTTCTCGTCGTACTGCCGAGTTGCGGCGGGGGCACCGGCAATGGCATCAGCGGCCCTGCCCATAACCTCTACGTGTCGCTGCCGGTTGACAACAGCATCGCCACCTACCGCGTTAGCAGTTCGGGCGGCTTGACCACGATTGTCGGCGGTCCGTTTCCGGTGGGCAATTCGCCGGCTTCGCTGCTCATCCATCCTTCTGGTAAGTTTGCCTACGTTGCCAATCAGGCTGAAGACGATATCTCACTCTTGACCATCGACGGCAGCACGGGAGCGCTGGCAGAAGTCAAGCCGCGCACTCCCACCGGGGTCGATCCCTCGTCGCTGGCGATGGATTCGGCCGGCACTCTGCTCTTTGCCGCGAATCAATCGTCGAACACGATCTCGGTTTATTCGATCAGCGCGTCCTCGGGAGCCTTGACGCAAGTCACGGGATCGCCGTTTCCCTCCGATCCCTCCCCCATCAACCTGACGGTCACGCCATCGGGAAAGTTCCTTTATGTGGCCAACGCCAATATCGCCGCCATTTCGGCTTATAGCGTGGGTTCCGGCGGAACGCTGCAACCGATTGCCGGCTCACCCTTCCCGGTAGGACACGGGCCCTTCTCCATGATCGTCGATCCGGGGGAGCATTTCTTATACGTCGCCAACGCCATCGACAACACGGTCTCGGCGCTGGCCATCCACGCCGACGGCTCGTTGAGCACGGTGCCGGGCTCGCCCTTCGCCACCGGGACGCACCCCATCTCGGTTACACTCGGAATTTCCGGCACTTATCTGTATGTGGCGAACCAAGGCTCGGGAAATGTCTCCGCATACTCTCTCTCGAATGGGGTTCCCGCCGAGATTTTGGGCTCTCCGTACCTTGTCACCTCCGCGCCATCGTTCATCGTGTTAGACAAGTCCGGCACGTTTCTGTGGGAGGCTGACCAGACCGCCAAGAGCATTTCGGAATACCCGATCGTTACCACCACCAGTTCGACAACAACTGTGACGGTAGGTTCGGTCTCCGTGAGCGCGGCCTCCACCACATTTGACTCTCCCCCAGCCGCCATTGCCACGAGATAGGCAATGACGGAAGGCGGATTATCTTTGCGCACACGCAACTTTTTTTGGTGTGGTCTTGTCCCAGGCGCCTGAATAGCGGACACTAAGTTCCATGGTTCGATTCGGAATTGTCGGCTTCGGATTACACGCGGTTCGGCGCTTGATGCCCGGCTTCGCCCTCTCCAACAATTGCCAGGTCACCGCGCTCTCCCGGCGCGACCAGGCCAAAGCCCAGGAAGCGGCGCGCGAGTATGCCATTCCCCACGTCTTCTCTTCCACGGAAGCCCTGGCGCGCTCGCCGGAAGTGGATGCGGTTCTTGTGACTACGCCCAACTCCGCTCACCTGGAAGATGTGCTGGCTTGCGTTGCCGCCGGCAAGCCCGTGCTTTGCGAAAAGCCCATGGCGATGAATGCGTCCGAGTGCCGCCGCATGGTCGATGCCGCGCGGCAGGCAAATGTGCTGCTTGGCGTCGCCCATGTGTTTCGCTTTGACCAGAGCGTGGTCCGGTTACGCGAACGCGTGGCCGCCGGCCAGATTGGCGCGCCCTTGCTGGCCCGTGCCGAGTTTCACTTCATGTCCGGACCCGCGCATGGCCGCACCTGGATTTACGATCCGAAAATCGCCGGCGGCGGGCCCATCGCGGACGTCGGCGTGCACTGCATCGACACCCTGCGCTACATCTTGCAGGATCAGGTGGTGCGCGTGAGCGGCCGGGGAATTTCTCATCCCAGCGTTGCGGAGATGGAGACCGCCGCCGCGCTCACCCTCGAATTCTCTCGCGGAACTCTGGGGACCGTGCTGTGCTCATTTCTCGCCGACTACCGCACGCCGGTGGAACTGATCGGCGGAGCGGGCGTGCTACGCGCCGATGATTGCCTGAATGTCGAAAAACCGGTGGTCGTGGAACTGCGCCAGGGCGGACAAACGGTCGAGAGCGAAAGTGTCGACAATCAGCTTGCCTATACTTTGCAAGCCGATGCTTTCGCCGCTGCCGTCGAAGGCAAAGCGGAGTTCCCGATTCCCGGCGAAGAAGGCTTGCGCAACCAACAAGTGCTCGACGCAGCCTATCGGAGCCTGCGTAGCGGTAAAGTCGAAAATGTAGGATAGGTTTCGGATTCAACCATGAGCGTCAATCTTTGGAGTTCTGCCGAACATGCGCGCGACTACCTGGAACTGGCGGATTCCATCCTGC
Organism: uncultured Acidobacteriaceae bacterium; assembly: GCA_963770915.1. Classification (GTDB taxonomy): domain Bacteria; phylum Acidobacteriota; class Terriglobia; order Terriglobales; family Acidobacteriaceae; genus PALSA-270. Next base: position 4,122,428 of record CAVYRG010000001.1, on the reverse strand, counting down.
ACCGCCGCGAAGGCGAAGCTGCGTTGCTGGAATTCGTTGCCCTGGATGCACGGCGCATTCTCGACCTCGGCACCGGCGATGGGCGTCTTCTGGCTCTGGTGAAACGCGGCCGCCCCCAGGCCGAAGCGGTCGCCGTGGATTTTTCGCCGGCCATGCTGGAAGCGGCGCGTGCCCGTTTTGCCAACGATCCCTCGGTCCGCATTGTCACCCACAATCTCGACCTCCCGCTTCCATCGCTCGGAGCGGAGAAGTTCGACGCGGTGATTTCCAGTTTTGCCATTCATCATCTCGAACATCCGCGCAAGCGCGCGTTGTATGCAGAAATTTACCCGCTGCTGAGACCGCAGGGTGTGTTTTGCAATCTGGAGCATGTGTCTTCGCCCACGTTGCGCCTGCACGAACAGTTTCTGCAGCACATGGGTTACACGCCGGAGACCGAGGATCCCTCGAACAAATTGCTCGATGTCTCTACCCAGATCGACTGGTTGCGCGAGATCGGCTTTGCCGACGCCGATTGCCATTGGAAATGGCGTGAACTGGCCCTGCTCGCCGGGCGCGTGGGCTAGCCGATCCCGGCAGACTGTCTCAATTCGATTCACCTCGAGCTAAGTCATTGATTTCTCGTTGAGGCCTTCTGTGCGAGGAACCGAGGGCCAGAACCCTCAGCAGAAGGCCTGCCAAGTGCGCCAGGAGGCCCGCAGGCGCGCCGCTGGCAGCCCGGAGGCTTTCCGACTCGTCCACAGGCCGCAGGCGCTCATATCGAATCCTGGACGAAAGTTATCTTAAAGCTATAATAGCACACAAATGCACCGCCAGTGGTGCAAGCGAGGGTTCCTCTTCGGGCGTTCGCGAACACAGGGAAGAACTTAATGCGCCGGCGAGGGATTCGGCGTAGGCGGAAGACTCGGCGCCGGCGGAAGACCTTGGGCCTGCACGATCGCCCAGTGCCAGTCCTGATTCGGCTGCAGGGTTGCGCCCAGGTTCTGCCGGAAAACCGTGGTGCTCATGGGCGCGGCCAAGCCCTTGAGATGGTAGAGCACCGTAAGGTCGGGGCGTTTCCCGGACGGCGCGCTGGTCCCAGAAACTGCCGGCAGCAGTTTTGCCGGACCGTAGGTGACAACGGCGCTGTCCTCGCCCGGACGCGCGATGGTCAAACCGACGGTGATTTCCCGGATGGTCCACCCGGTCGGGTTGAAGACGGTCACTTCGAGCGAATCGCCCTGAATCACCGCCGGGCCATCGAGCTTGAGCAAATCGCTGACAGGAAGGTCTTCGGGAACAAACGCATCGGACAGCAACGCCGCGGAATTTGCGTCAAACGAGAGATTGCAGGTGACATCGGGCGAGGAGACCTGCAAGTCCTTGCCAATGCCTGAGAACGACAAATGCACCGCGCCCTTTTCCCGTTCCTTTTCAACTTCCTTCATGACCTGCGAAAAGTTGTCGTTATCGATCACCGGCGACGAGTCGGGCGAAGTCTTTTGTTCTTTCTCTTTGCGCAAGGCGCGGGCAATATCGCCCAAGGGAGTGCTGTCGTCAGATTGCGCCGTCAAGCTGACCGGCGCTCCGAGGCCAGCCAGAATCACGCCGGCAACCGCTACCCGCACCGCAAACCGCAAATTGAACTTCTTTAACATTTTCCCTGTGCGCCTTCCTATTGCTCCATTGTGCCGGAGGCGAGGCGGCGCCGGACCCGATCCCTGGCCGTGCGTATTCGATTGATTACGGGTGATCGGATGGAAAGGGTCTACTGAAAATTCTACTCAGGGATAGTGCCGCAAGGGGGGTACCAGCGTAAACCTTAGTGCTAGACCTTTGGGATAGGAGGGCTAGTCGCGGGAAGCAAAAACGCAATTCGGCGCGACGAAGCGTCACGCAGCGGGGACGCAAGACGCCCAAACACCGCGGATTTTCTACAGCAATCCAGAAGAACGCAAACGCGCTACTGGATCGGGCAGTCGCACCGGTTGGCGCTTGAAGATCCAGCGCGCCACCGCGATTCCCAATGCTGCATAGCACAGGTGAACCAACTTCATAACGAGCTCCACTTTGGGGAGTCCTGGATTTCAAGCTAACAAGGGGGCTGGGAGGGGTCAATGAACCGAAGGTGCTATGCGGGGGATCATGAGTAATCGAGGTAACTGGTTGTACCGAATTGGGACTACAGGCAACTGCAACCACAGGGGACACAGGGATGCATAGGGAAAGTCTGAAACAGCAGGGGTTTTGCCGCCGCTCGATTCCGTCAAACCTGCAGAACGTCGCCGTCGCGGGCAACCATCAGATAAAGCACTGGGTTGACGAAGAATCCGATGAAGAGGCGGGAGACCAATCCGGCGACGATCACGATGGCAAACGGCCGCTGTGTATCCGAGCCGATGCCGGTGGAGAGAGCGGCGGGCAACAGGCCGAGGCAGGCTACTAGGGCCGTCATCATGATAGGCCGCAAGCGCAGCAACGAAGCTTCACGGGTGGCGGTGCGAATATCCCCCCCTCCAGCCGCAGCTTGTTGATGTAAGAAACCAGAATCACCGCGGTTTCCACGGAAACGCCCAGCAGCGCCAGCAGCCCCAGCACCGAAGAAACGCTGAACGGCGTGTGAGTTAGCTTGAGAGCCACCAGCGCGCCTACCGGCTCGGTCATAATCACACCCAACGCAATGCTGACCGGGAACTTGAAGTTGCCGTAGAGCGCGAACAGGATCATAAAGATCAGTACCACGGCCAGCGGACCAATGAAATACATCTGCGCTTTGGCATTCAGAAACAGACTGTATTCGCCGCCCCATTCCAAGCGGTAGCCGGGCGGGAGAACGACGGCTTTGCTCACCGCTTCCTGGCCATCGCGCACAGCGCGTTCCAGATCGCGCCCTTCAATCGAGTACTGCACGCCGATGTAGCGCGAATTGTTTTCGCGATAGATGAACGATGCGCCGTTGCCCTGCCGGATATCCGCCAGCTGGCTGAGCGGAATTTGCTGCCCATCGGGCGTTCCCACGAGAAGATTTCCGATGTCATGGGCGTTGCTGCGGAATTGCGGCTGCATGCGCACGACTAGATCGAACAGCTTTTCTCCCTGGATGACCTGCGTGACCGCCTGGCCGCCGACCGCGGCGGAAACCACCGCTTCCACATCGGCCACGTTCACGCCATAGCGGGCGATTTTCTCGCGGTCCACGTCGATCAGCAGGCTAGGCTGGCCCAGTTCGCGGACGACGGTGAGTTCGGTGAAGCCTGGCACTTTGGCGAGGGCGTTCTTGATCTGGATGGCTTTCGCCTGCAGCACGTTCAGATCGTCGCCGTAAACCTTCACCGCCAGCGAGCTTTTCAGACCGGTCAGGGCTTCGTCGACGGCGTCTTCCGCGGGCTGGGTGTAGTTAAAAATAATGCCGGGGAAAGCGGTGAGTTTCTTGTTGATGGAAGCGATGAGTTCTTCCTTGGTGCTGGTGTCGCCGTGCCAGGCCGCGTCGTTGTAGGGCTTGAGACCGACGTAGAACTCGCAGTTGAAAAAGCCGGTGGGATCGGTGCCGTCATCGGGGCGGCCCAGCTCCGAGCCGACTACGGTGACCTGGGGATAGGACATCAATATCTTGCGAATTTGCGGCCCGATCTTGCTGGCCTCTTCGAAAGAAATCGTGTAGGGCATGGTGGCGCGCACCCAGAGCGCGCCCTCATCGAGATGAGGCATGAACTCGCCGCCAATGAAGGGGATCAGCAGCAAGGTCGCGCCGAAAATGACGGTGGCGAGGAGCACGGTGGTTTTGGGGTGATCGAGCGCCCAATCCAGCTGAAGTGCGTATTTCGCCTTCATCCATTCGAAAGGCCGGTTGGTTTTTTCGTGTACGCCCTTTTTGAACCAATAAGAAGCCAGCACGGGCACGAGCGTGAGAGTGAGGAGGAGCGCGCCGAGCAGCGCGAACGACATCGTCTCCGCCATGGGATGGAAGAGCTTTCCCGAAGGCCCGCTCAGCGCGTAGATCGGCAGGTAGCCCGCGATGATGACCGCGACGGAATAGAAGATGGGGCGGTCGACGTCTTTCGCCGCGGCCACGATGACTTCGTTCAGCTTGTAGTCCTGCCCCTCCCGCAGTGAGAGTTCGCGATAGATGTTTTCCATCATGACGACGGTGCCATCGATGACGATGCCGAAGTCGATGGCGCCGATGGAAAGCAGGTTGGCGGCTACGTCGTGAGCGTGCAGCACGATGAAGGCAAAGAGCAGAGACAGCGGAATGGTGAGCGCGACGATAACCGCGGCGCGGAAGCTGACCAGGAAGAAGATGAGCACGATCAGCACCAACACCATGCCGCGCAGCAGGTTGGCCTCGACTGTGTCGGTGGTCAGATGCACCAGATCGCTGCGATCGTAGAAGGGACGGATTTTGACGTCGGGCGGCAGGATTCGTGTGTTCAGCTCTTCCGTCTTGGCTTCCACCCCCTTGAGCACGTTCTGGGTCTGATCGCCGCGCAGCATGAGGATGACGCCTTCGACGGCGTCGTCGTTGTTCTGGAATCCGAATTCGCCAAGGCGCGGCGCGTGGCCAATGGTGACGTCGCCCACATCGCGGACGCGAACCGGCGCGCCATGATTCTCGCCAACCACCACATTGCCGATGTCGTCGGTGTCGCGCAGCAAGCCGATGCCGCGTACGTAATCGAACTGGCCGCCCTGGGAATAAAATCCGCCGCCGGCATTGGAGTTGTTGGCGGCGAGCGCATTCATGACCTGGGGAACGGTCAAGTGGTAGCCGTAAATGCGGGCGGGATCGAGCAGCACCTGGTACTGCATGGTCGTACCGCCAAAGCCGGAATCGTCGGCCACTCCGCGCACCGAGCGATAGGCGCGCTCGACCACCCAGTCTTCAATCGTCTTCAGCTCCTGCGGGCTGCGGTCGGGGCTTTCAATCACGTAGCGATACACCAGGCCGCTGGGACTGAACAGCGGCGACATGGAGGGGGTTATGCCGCTAGGCAATTGGGCGTCGCCCATACGCTCGAAGACGATCTGGCGGGCAAAGTAGTCGTCGGTGTCCTCGGAGAAGGTGAGCCGCACATCGGAGAGGCCATAGAGCGAAATGGAGCGCATCACCTCAACGTGCGGCGTGCCGTTCATGGCCAATTCCAGAGGCAGAGTGACCAGGCGCTCGACTTCTTCGGCGGCGTGGCCTGGCCATTGCGTGATGAGTTCGACCTGCGGCGGCGAGAGGTCGGGATAAGCATCCACCGGCATGCGCTGGAAAGAAATCACTCCCGCCACGGTGATGAAGGCAGTGAACATCAACACCAGGAAGCGTTGGCGCAGAGCGGCTTGGACGATGCGATGGATCATTTAGACGTTTCTCTATGTCCCCTGTGTCCTCTGCGGTTAGCCCTCGCCTTACCACAGAGGAAGACAGGAGTTCGATCTACCGTTGCAACGAATTCGCAAACTGCAAAAACAGACTGCCGTCGCCGATCACCTGATCGCCGGAATTCAGGCCGCTGGTCACTTCGGTCTGTCCGTTCTGGCTTTCGCCCAGCGTCACCGCGCGCCTGCCAAATTGATTGGGAGAAACCTCGGCGTACACGAATGGTTGATTTTCGGCGTCGCGAAGCACCGCGGCATCCGGCACCGCGATCGTGTTCTTGATGGCGCCGGCGTTAACCGTGGCGGTCACGTACATATCCCGCTTCAACTTTCCGCCCGGATTGTTGGTTTCGATGCGCGCCTGCAGGGTGCGGGTGTTGGGATCAAGCGCGGTGGCGACATAGGAAATGCGCCCGCGAAACGCGTCGGGATACGCATCGGTCTGAATGCTGACCGGGTCGCCCACTTTCACGTAGGGCAAATCCTTCTGATAGACGTTCACCAGCAGCCAGACATTGCTGGTATCGGAGATGGTGTAGCACTGGGTGGCGCCGGGCTGCAGCAACTGTCCCGCGGAAACCAACTGCTCCACCACATCGCCAGCGATGGGCGCAAGCAGCGGAACTTCGAACGACGGCGGCGCCTTGATGAGCGATTCGGGATCGGTGATGCCCATCACTTTCAACGCGGCCTCAGCGGCGGCCAAATCGCCTCCCGCTTGCACCTCGGCGGATTCGGCGGCCAGCAGATCGCGCTCGGCGATGGCATTGTGAGCGTAGAGGTCTTTGGAGCGGGCCGATTCGCGCTGCGCGAGTTCGTAAGAATCCTTCGCCTTCAGATAATTGGTGCGCATTTGTGAATAGTCTGGGCTGGCAATGTACAGCATGGGCTGGCCCTTGCTGACTTTCTGTCCGGGCACAACCACCACGCGGCTCACCGGGCCGCTCACCTGCGAGATCACCGGAGTGGTTTTGAAGCTGTTGTAGGCGACAGTGCCACTCAGGCGCAGAGTCCGCGGCAGAGTGGTGGGCTGCACGGTTACCAACTGCACGTGCGACATCTGCTCGGCCGGAATGGAAAACAACTCGGGGCGATTGGGATCGCTGGCGGCGGGCTTGGCCGCAGTCCCTTCGCCGCAGCCGGCGAGAGCAAGCAGAAGGGCGGAGGCGGCAACGGCTGCGGTTCGCCGTCCGCGATTTTTCGTTTTGAGTACCTTCATGGCAGATTCCTCGTTCCCACCGCGGCTTTCAGTTGCTCCAGCGCACCCATGTAGGAAGCCAAAGCCTGGCGGTATGCCAACTGGGTGGCGCGATTGCTGCGCTCGGCGTCCAGAAAATCGAGCAGGCTGGCGGCGCCGCGATGGTAGGCGTACTCGCTGATGTCGCGCGAATCCTGAGCCTGCTGCAGGTATCCGGAAGTGTAGAGTTGCACCACTTCGTCGTTGCTCTTGACCGCTTCGTAGGCGGAAGAGACGTCGCCCATCACAGTTTCGTCGGCGAGCTGTTGGGTTTCCTGCGCCTGGGTGAGAGCGAAGCGGGTGCGGGCAATTTCGCCCTGGTTGCGATCGAAAATCGCCAGCGGAATGCTGAAGAACAGTGAAGCTGTGCTCACACCGCCGGTATGGGTATAGTCGGCGGCGCCGGTCACGTCCTGTTTGCCGTTGGCCTGAGCCAGGCGAACCTGGCTCTGCGCGGCGGTCACGCCGAATTGCGCGGCGCGCAGGTCGGGGCGCAGCCTGAGCGCTTTTGCCTGCAAGTCGTCAACGTTTACGTGCAGCGGCTGGTAGGCGAGATCGCCGACCACGTCGAAGTTGGCGGGCACCGCGTCATAGCCCAGCAGCTCGCGCAGGCTGACCAACGCCTGCACCCGCGCCACCTTGGCGGCGGAAACGTCGGTCTGGAACTGCAGCAGCTGCAGCTTAATCTTCAGGTAGTCGCCTTCGCTGATGGCGCCCGCTTTGTATTGCGCCTCGCCGATATCGACGGTTTGCTGGAAGCTTTTCAGATCCTGCTCGGCGAATCGCAGGGTGGATTCCGCCAGCAAAACACCGACGAACTGCTGCCCCACGGCGAGTGTCAAGGTGCGCTCGTTGTCGGCCACTTGCGAACGAGTGACGGCGGTCTGGTCGCGGGCGGCGTCCAGGCGGCGCTGCCGCTTGTGGCCGCGCTCGAATAAATATCCCAGCCCGAGATCGAACTGCTGACTCTGGTTCAAATAATCTTCGGAAAAATTGCTGGGCTGGAAGATCGGGATGAACTGGGCATCGCCGCCGAGAGTGGGGTTGGGCCGCAAGCCGGCGGTGATTTCCTGCGCCTGACTCTGGTTGATCATGGTGCGCTCGGCTTTGAGCGCGTGATTGTGGGTCAGCGCCAAGTCGATCGCCTGGTCCAGACTGATGAGGGTTGCATTTTGGTTTTGCGCTAGGCCGCTTCCTTCGAGGAGCAGCAACAGGACGAGAGCAAGCGCATAGCGAGAGCGGTCGCCCGAACGCACGGGCGCGGAGTTCGCTGCTTCATGGTCAGAGAAGCGAATCGGAATTAAGCTCAGCGTCGTTTTAAGCGCGTTGCAAAATCGTCGTGCCATTGCGTCGTTCTCGCAACTACGGAGAAAAGATAAAGACGTCTGGGACCAAAGGCGTTTTGCGGCAGGCCAGAAACCGAACGTGAAGTCAAATCACGGAAACAACTGCAATCCGTGAGACGCGTGGCACCGCTGCAAGAACAGCGAATCCTGAACCGCGCCGTTCACACCGGTCACGGGCTGCGGACAGGAAATCAATAGGCAGGCGGAGGACGAACGTAAAGACGGAAGGAATCAAGAAAGGAGCGAGGCTGAACCCGCAGGGACTGGGAAACAAGGTTGCGGCTGTGGGTCGGAAACAAGATAAAGAAAACAAATGCGGCGGCCGCCGATTGCGCCATCAGGCAGGTAAAACACGGCGTGCCACTCGGAACGCTGTTCGACGAGTCCATCCGAACACTCGCCGAGGTGCCCACTCCACCAATCGGCAAATCGCAGAAATGCAGCGCTCCCGCCGTGGTCGCCAGAAGAAACATTGCGAGGCAGGCTGTGCCCACGCAAGCCATCCAAATCGTTTTTCCGCGCTGAGGTCTCACGAGTAGTTGGTTAGATGCGGCCATCCTCATGCCGGTGACGCCCGGCTGCCGCGAAAACTGCCCATATTCTAGCACTTAAGTATATGGACGCTAGCGTTTCTTGCCTTCCAGGTGGGCTCGCGCCGCCTGCAGCTCCTTGCGGGTCGCCGCATCCACCGAAGGAAACGCCAAGTCGAGCGACTCCAGCGTCTCCACGATCGCCCCGGCCACTACCACGCGGGTGAACCACTTATTATCCGCGGGAACGACATACCAGGGCGCATGCTCGCAGGCCGTGCCCCGGATCATCTCTTCGTAGGCGGCCATGTACTGGTCCCAATAGTCGCGCTCATGGATATCGGCGGCGGAAAATTTCCAGTTCTTTTTCGGATCGTCCAGCCGCGCCAGAAAGCGCTTCTTCTGCTCGCCCTTCGAGAGATTCAAGAAGAACTTGCGAATAACGACTCCGTTGCGCCAAAGATAGCGCTCGAAGGAGTGAATGTCTTCGTAGCGCTGCTGCCAAAGGTCTTTGCCGAGAAGTGAGGGAGGAACCCGCTCCTTCTGCAGCACTTCGGGATGCACGCGCACCACCAGCACCTCTTCATAGTAGGAGCGATTGAAGATGCCGATGCGGCCGCGCTCGGGAAGGCACCGCATGGTGCGCCAGAGGTAGTCGTGATCCAGATCTTCCGCCGATGGAGCTTTGAAGGAGAACACCTGGCAGCCTTGCGGATTGACGCCCGACATCACGTGGCTGATGGCGCCGTCTTTGCCGGCGGCGTCCATGGCCTGGAAAATCAGCAGGAGCGCCCAGCGGTCCTGGGCGTAGAGTTTGGCCTGCAGCTCGGCCATGTGGGCCACGCCTTTTTCCAGCAGGTCTTGCGCGTGATCTTTAGAGTGCAGGCCGCCCGTGTCGCCCGAATCGAAATCTTCCAGGCGGAACTGCTTGCCGTCTTTCACGCGGTAGGGCTTGGCTAGCTTGCTTGCCCAGGACATGGGACTCCTCGCGCAGGAAATTAGAGCCGATCAAGGGTACGAATGATCGTTGGCCTAGAAAAGTCTACAACATCGCTGCGAAGTGTGGAGAGGCGCCGTTGCGAACCCCGGAAATGGTGCTCAGGCGGCCAACTTCGCTTGTTGCCGGAAGAAGGCCACCGTCCGTCGCGCTCCTTCGCGCAGACTGACCTGTGGAGACCAGCCCAGGAGCGCAGCCGCCTTGCGAATGTCGAGGCAGATATCCTGAATTTCGCCCGGGCGCACGGGCGCATAGCGCGGCCGCAAGTTCGGTTTGCCGAGCAGCTCAGAGACCAGGCGGAAGATTTCGCGATCGGGCGTGGGCTGGCTCGATGCGATGTTGAAAATTTCACCTTGCCCGCGGGTGAGCGCTGCGACGTTGGCAGCTACGACGTCGTCAATGTAGACGTAGTCGCGAGTCTTGCTGCCGTCGCCGTAGATCACCGGCCGGATGCCCTGCAACACCTGTTCGCTGAAAATGGCGAACACGCCGGCTTCCCCGTGCGAGCTTTGCCGCGGCCCATAGACATTTCCGTAGCGCAGCACGACATAGTCCAGCCCATAGAGATGGTGAAAGGTGAAGAGATAATGCTCGACTGTATGCTTGCTGATTCCATAAGGCGTGATGGGATTGATGGGCGTATCTTCGGAAACCGGAATCCGCTTAGGTTCACCGTATCCAGCGCCCGCGCTTGCGATGTAGATGAATCGTTTCGCCTGGTGGGCGACGGCTTGCTCCAGCAGGTTCAACGATCCGAGGATGTTGACTTGCGCGTCGAAAAGCGGCTCCCGGACGCCTCGCCGCACATCCATTTGCGCCGCGTGGTGATTGATCACCTCGGGGCGAAACTCAGCAAAGACTCGGGCGACGAAATCGCGATCGCGCACATCGCCGACGAATAGCCTGGCGCCCGGATTCACGTTGTGGCGAAATCCGCGGGAAAGGTCGTCGAGCACCGCGACCTCGTGCCCTTGCGCTAGGTAAGCGTCTGCCACGTGGGAAGCGATGAAGCCTGCGCCGCCGGTCACGAGGATTCTCATGGTTCGGCACCTCGCGATGGCTGGTCGTCGGGCCGCTTGTCCGGCGGACCGGATGGCGAGTCTGCGCTGGCTGAGCTAGTCGTTTGCTCGGCATCGTCCGGAGGCGGCAGACTGCTCTCGGAAACGCCGCCCAGTTTGGGATTATGGTGGGCGCGATAGACCTCACGGCCGAAGTACCAACCCAACGCGCTCCCGACCAACGCGTCGGAGGCAAAGTGCTGCTTGGCGGTGATGCGGCTCACCGTCACCGCCGCAGCCAGTCCGTAGGCCAGGATTTCGATCGCCTTATTCGGATATTCATGGGCCAGCACGGTTGCCGTCGACCATGCCAAGGCCGCGTGCTCAGAAGGAAACGAAGTGCCGCCCTGGAAAAACGATCCGTGGCCGTTGCCCTGGTAGGGACGCGGGCGCTGAGTGATCACCTTCAGTACGTAGGCTGCCGCTGTGCTGTCGATGGCGGCTTCTCCGCCCAGGAATCCCGCCTCGCGCAAGTGGTCGTTGTGCGTGGCCGCGCCGAGAAAGTACGCCCCTCCGGTCGCGCCCAGGAGCGAAAACACCGCATAGTTCGAAATATCTTTGCTTTGCCTGATCCGCGAGGCGCTCTGCGGAACCTGCCTGGAGATCCAACTATCGCTGGCGATCACGCTGGCGGTAAAGGCGGCGGAAGGCAGGACCCAGTGCAAGTCTCGAATGCGGATGCGGGAAGGAAATGTCCAGAAGGTCTGCTGGTCCTGCGCCAAGTGCTTGACGAAGGGCGAAAGCAGTTTGTTTTGTGGGTCTTCACCCGCAGGCAACAGGGGCCCGATCACTTTCTCTGGCTGTGCAGGCTGTGAGCTTGAGGGCTTGTGTTGCGCGGGAATGGACGGAGCGGAGATCTGGGCAGGCGCAGCAGTTTCCTGCGCCGCAGCGCCGGGGCCAAGCACTACGCCGGCCAGGAACACCGTCGACAACAGCCAGCCCAGACCGCGCTCCTTAACGCGAAGACGCGTCGCCGGTAAGAGTCGACCTTCCGCCGAGATAAGAAAAACTATGACTTCGTTGGCCAAATGCAATCGCACCTGTGCATCGAACTCCCCCTTTGCGACTGCGATAAACGGCGATCATACTCCACTCGGTTACCGAGTTTCAGTCGCAGCCGGCCGATTTTTGCTGGCGAAGGGTTGACGTGTCCCGAAATGGGATTAGCCGGTCTCCGTTTCAGTTGCCTGCAAGATCCAAGCCAATCGTTCAGGGCCACATGGACAATAGGCGGGAAGGTAGGTTGGCCTCTGGAAATCGAGTAACATACGAGAAACCCGAGCCCGGGTGGCGAAACTGGCAGACGCACGGGACTTAAAATCCCGAGTTCCGAAAGGAACGTATCGGTTCGATTCCGATCCCGGGCACCACTTAACTCTAGGCCGCAACGTTCCCGGTTTCCGTAAGCCTTACGTTTGCAGAAACCGAAGGGGTGGGTCACCCGCCCAGGATGCGGTCCATGTCATCAGCCTTGTCGGGGTCGAACATTTCCCGCTGCAAGGCTTCGAGTTCGTGGTGCAGATCGCCGACGCGTCCGCTGCCCGCGATGGCTTCATCCAGAACGGAACGGCCCTGCATTTCTTCGACGTCCTGGCGAAAGTAGCCGACCGTCAACTTCTTGGGGACGGAGACGGTGCCCTCGTCGGGAGTTTCCTCGCCGACCACCATCCGGAAAAGAGTTGTCTTGCCCGACCCGTTGGGACCGACCAGCCCAACTTTTTCGCCGGGATTCAATTGAAACGAAGCGTCCACGAAGAGCAACTGCTTGCCATACTGCTTATTGATGTTTGAGAAAGAGATCATTTTGGAGGAGCAACTCGCGGCACGGTGCCTCTTCCAGTGTAGCCCGGCCGGAAAATCGCCGAACAATGTCGGCACGTCGGGGAGCAGTGACCAGAAATCAGGGATCGCAAATTCACACTTGACATTACCCGACAATCCACTACCATACGGTTGTGGATAGATTAGGTACGACGTTTGCGGCTTTGTCTGATCCCACCCGGCGGGCAATAATCGAGCGGCTCTCCCATGGGCCTGCCTCCGTGCATGGATTGACGGAACCGTTTGCACTTTCGCAGCAGATGATTTCAAAACACATCGCCTACCTGGTGCGGGCGCGGATTGTGATCAAGGCAAAGCGTGGACGAGAGAGTGTGTGCACGCTTAGGCCAGCGGCGATCAAGACGGTCAGCGACTGGGCGATTAGCTATCGCCGGTTCTGGGAAGAGAGTTTCGACAAGCTGGAGGTGGTTGTGAATCAAATGAAACAAAAGGAGATCAGGGATGACAAAAAACACGGTTAACGAGATTGAGCGGATGGTCGTTACAAGAATTTTTGATGCTCCACGCGAGCTGGTCTGGAAGGCTTGGACAGACCCGAAATACGTGATGCAGTGGTGGGGACCGAAGGGCTTTACCGCGCCGGTTTGTCAGATGGATTTTCGCGTTGGAGGAAGATTTCTCTGCTGCATGAAGGCGCCGGATGGGCAGCAGTTCTGGAATGCTGGTGAATACCACGAGATTGTTCTGCACGAGAAGATCGTTTCCTCCATGTACTTTTCCGACTCGAAGGGAAACAAGGTTGAGCCTGCAGAATTAGGAATAGAACATGAGGCCATCGACGGTGCGTACGACGTGACCATCTTTGAGGATCTCGGGAACGGCCAGACGAAACTCACCTTCATTGGAAATGAACCCATGGAGAGCGCGAAAAATAGCGGTCAAATGGAGGGTTGGAACCAGATACTCGATAAAGTTGCCGAGGTTGTTGCGGGGCTAGCGCAGGCGAAATAAGAAGTTGGAGTTTTGGTGATTGTCATGCGCGAGATCTGAACGTAAAGCAACGCAGGGCCGTTCCGGAAACCTAAGGGGGTCGGCGGAGGCGCCGGCCAACGCCGGCTTTGGACTATTGAAGGCGTGCCCGTAATCCGCCCTCAATCGAATCAAATGCACAGGCGTGAGCGCGGACCAGAGCGGTCCGCGCTTTCGTCTGCGATGAAGTTAGCGGTTGCGGGTGTTGGCAAGCGCTCGAAGGATGGTGCGGGTGCTTTGATTGATCGCCTGACGAACGTACATGGTGAGGGCGAAAATAACGACAAGAAAGAAGAGATCGACGCGAAGCAGCGAATGCAATAACCCGTGGAAGCTTTCCGACCCGAACATATGGACGTGCATCCAGATGAAGGCGACGACGGCGAGAATGCCAAGCACGACGACAATGATTCGAGTGAAGCGTGCTGATCTGTCTGCGGCTGCGAGGGCTTGTTGGACGAAAGCGATTTCGGCGTTCGTGTTTTCAGAGTTGGGCTGCTGGGATTCGGGGCTCATGCTGGCTTCCTTTCTAAAGTAAGGTGTTTACGAAGGGTCGCGACTCCGCAGTGGAGACGTGACTTGGCGGTGCCGACAGGAATGTCGAGAACAGCTGCGGTTTCTTCGAGTGATAGATCGTGCTGGTAGTGGAGAAGGAGAACAGCCCGGCTGGCGGGCGAGACGTGGTCAAGCAGTGCGAGGAAGGCGGCGTCGAGTGGTTCACCAAAGTCGGAACTGGGCGTGACGGTTCCGAGTGGAGCGTCGTCGAGGGTTTGCCAGCGGTGGGCGCGTTTGAGGTGGGTGACAGCGATGCGCGAAGCGATGCGGAGAGTCCAGGCATGGAAGACAGCGGGCTCACGCAAGAAAGGGAGCTTACGGAAAATTTGGATGGAAGTCTCCTGGAGAATGTCGTCGGCGAGATCGGCGCCAGCTAATCGGGTAATGTAGCGGCGCAATGGCGCGTGGCAGTTACGAAGAAGCTGTTCCAGGGCGGTCCGGTCGCCGGTCTGGGCGAGGAGGACGAGAAGGGTCTGGTCGGAGATGTGAGGCTCCTTCGGATCTGCTGGATCGTGCATGCTTACTAAAAGAGGGGTGCGAGGGAGTTAAAGTTCGGTTCCATCGAAATAATATGCTGGGCGACGGCGAAAGGCGCATCACAGTGTGAAGCCTGGCGGGTGTCCCCGGATTTTCCGGTTTTCCGTTTGATCAGCAGTTCGTGATGAGCGCGGAATCACCCTGGCGGGAGCTATCCGAAAACGGACACGCAGGCGCACAGATGGACAGCAGGCGAGCCGGAAATGGAAGCTCCAGTACAAGCTATATTGCTGATGGGCAATCTCTTAGTCCTTAAGCGCGCTTTGGCACACTGCGTGCGAATGAATTAAACCCTGCTCTCATTCCCCAAGAGCAACGGTCTTCGAGGAGGCTGTAATGGCAGGACTGCTTCAGGATGTTCGCTACGCCTTTCGGCAACTGCACAAGAGCCCCGGTTTCACGATCACCGCGACGGCGATGCTGGCCGTAGCTATTTGCGCCAACAGCACTGTATTCAGTTGGATCAACGGCACCATGTTGCGTCCGATTCCTGGCGCGCGGGATGCGGGCGAACTCGTAAGCCTGCAGCGGGGAGAACGGAATTTCTCACCGACTCCGCCGTTCTCGTATCTCGACTATCGCGATTTGCGCGAACAGAACCGCACGCTCGCCGGAATACTTGCATATCATAACGATTGGATCGCGCTGACTGGCGGTGCGCAGCCGGAGCGAGTCTATATTGCGGGCGTATCGGCGAACTATTTCGACGTGCTCGGCATCAAGCCGGTGCTGGGGCGTTTCTTTCTGCCGGAAGAGGAGTCCCGTGCAATTCCCAACGTGGTGCTGGGTTACTCACTCTGGAAGACGCGTTATGCCAAAGACCCGGCAATTGTGGGCAAGGCGATCGAGGTCGCCCGGCATCCTGTGACAGTGATCGGTGTGGCGCCGGAAGGGTTTGTCGGAGCAGCGCCCGGGCTGCGTGACGATCTGTGGGTAACGCTCGATCCCCTCGGGACGGATGTGTGGCGGATGACCCATCGCGATTCGGACTGGCTAATCGTAATAGGAAGATTGCGGCCGGGCGTTAGCCGTGGCCAGGCAGCCCAGGATCTTGACACCCAGATGAACCATATTGTGGTCGCGTATCCGGACCAGCATCTCGGCGATAACCGGATCACGCTCGATCCCATGTGGCGCTCGCCATTTGGCGCCAATGGATACATGGCGGCGACGCTGCCCATTCTGCTCGCCTTCGCCGCCGTGGTGCTGTTGCTGACCTGCGCGAACGTGGCTACGCTCACGCTGGTGCGGTTTGTATCCCGGCGGCGTGAGCTTGCCATCCGGCAGTCGCTCGGGGCGAATCGTATTCAACTGGTGCGCCAGATGGTGCTGGAGGGCATGGTGCTTTCCATCGTCGCAGGCGCCGCGGCCCTTATCTTGACATCGTGGACCTCGAAGACATTCGCATGGTTCTTTCCGGCGAACGCGATTCCCCTCATACTCAACGGGAGCATCGACCATAAGGTGGTCATCGGGATTGCGCTGTCGTCCCTGTTGGCCGGCATGCTGTGCGGCGCGCTCCCCGCCTGGCGTTCGTCCCACGCGCCGGCCATTGAGGTACTGAAAGCAGAGTCTGCAAGTATCTCCGGCGGCTCACGCAACCGGAAATTGCTCAGCGGGCTGGTGGTGGCGCAAATCGCGCTTTCACTTCCGCTGCTCTTGTGCTCGGGGCTATTTCTGCGAACACTGCGGAACCTCGCCGGCGCAAATCCCGGATTTGAGCAGGACCATATTCTCACTGCGTCCGTGGGGCTGAATATCGCCGGCTACAGCAACGACGAGGCACAGTTGATCCGTCACAAGATACTTGATCGCGTGTCGGCATTGCCCGGCGTAGAGGTTGCGTCTCTTACGGACTGGATTCCGATGACCCTGATCCAAAAGAGGAACGATGCGTATCCGGAAGGGTATGTGCCGCACCCCCATGAATCTTTGCTGGTACAGAATGCCGAGGTAGGCCCGCGGTATTTCGAATCCCTTCATATACCCATTCTGGAAGGACGCGAGTTTACACCGGATGATGATGAAAAGGCCCCGGGGGTACTAATCGTGGATCAGACCGCGGCGAGGCGATACTGGCCGGGACAGGATCCGCTGGGAAAGAGACTCAGGGTGTGGGGCAGCCTTTTCACGGTTGTCGGAATTGCGAGGAATTCAACACATACTTTCGTGAATGAGTCACCGGAGCCTATGGTCTATATGAGTTTTTTCCAGCACCCGGGGTACGAGACCATCGTGCAGGTGAAAACCGAGGGGAATCCGGTCGACTTGGAGCCGGCGGTGGAAAACGCCATTCATGAAATCGATAGTCGGCTGCCGGTTTTCGATGTGCGTTCCATGCGGGAGAGTACCCAGATGGCGAGCAGTTTCGCCTTCATACAGAGCGCCCTGGCGGGCATGTTCGCGCTGATTGGGCTGGTTCTTGCGGTAACGGGGATCTACGGAGTCGTGGCATATCGAACCCAAATGCGAACCCACGAGATCGGAGTACGAATGGCTCTGGGCGCTTCGCGCGTCGATGTGCTGCGGCTCGTGATGTCGCAAGGTTTATGGCTCACAGGCATTGGGCTGGCGCTCGGACTGGCGTTTGCATTGGGACTGACACGTGTCATCGCCCGGCTGTTGTACGGAATCGGCGCCAATGATCCATTAACCATGGCTTCCGTCGTTATGCTCCTGGGAGCAATGTCTTTGCTGGCGTGCTACTTTCCGGCCCATCGAGCGATGCACCGGAACCCCGTGACTGCGATTCGCGAATTGTAAGGCGGGAGGCTCGCATAACCGGCGTCTGCTCAGCGCTCTGGTGTTGGCACAGATCGCTCTTTCGCTCGCGCTGCTGCGCATCTCGGCGCTGCTCTTACGTACGCTCCACAACGTCACCGATGCGAATCCAAGATTTGAGCAGGACCACATTCTGACGGCATCGGTTGGCTTGGATATCTCCGGCTATACTGACGCGCAGGTGGAGACGCTCCGCCACAAGATCCTCGATCGCATGCCGGGCGTGACGATTGCCTCGTTAACGGACTGGGTGCCGATGAACTTTACCCATAAGTCGGCGCCGGTCTATCCGCAGGGTTACGCCCCCAGGCCGCATGAGTCGCTGGACGTGCGCAGTGCCGAAGTCTCGGCGCGGTATTTTGAGCAGATGGGAATTCCCATCATCGAGGGGCGCGAATTCACGCAGAACGACAACAAGAAGGCGCCGCCGGTGGTGATCGTGGACCAGACGGCGGCTAACGGGTATTGGCCGGGGCAGAGTCCCCTGGGAAGAGAACTCATGATGAATGGTCGGCCATTCACGGTGGTGGGTGTGGCGAAGAACACGAAGCACCAGTTCATGAACGAGCCGATCGAGCGCATGATTTATTTGAGTTTTTTTCAGGAAGCCGACAACGAGACGATTGTGCAGGTCAAGACCAGGGGAAACCCGGCGGATCTGGCGCAGAGCGTGGAAGAGGCAATTCACGGGGTCGATCCACAGATTCCGGTGTTCGATGTACGCACGATGCGCGAGACAACTCAGATAGCCGGCATCTTCACCCTGATGGAGAGTACATTCGCGGGAATGTTCGCCGTGATTGCATTGCTCCTCGCCACAACCGGCATCTACGGCGTGGTCGCCTATCGCACGGCACTGCGCATGCGTGAGATCAGCATCCGTGTCGCTCTTAGCGCTTCTCTCGGCAACGTTTTGAGGCTTGTGCTGTTGCAGGGGGTTCGGCTGACGCTGACCGGGCTCGGTTTGGGACTGGCGCTAACGTTCAGCCTTACCCGCTTCATTGCCGCTCAGCTCTACGGTGTGGGAGCGAATGATCCGCTGACGCTCATCGCAGTCGTGGGGCTTTTGGCGGCGATGTCCCTACTGGCGTGTTACATGCCCGCGAGGAGGGCGACTCGCGTCGATCCTGTTGCAGCAATCCGGTGAGCGTCCGGTGGAAAAGTAGGGGACAGACGGAAGTGACGCCAATTTCTTAAAAGTACATTGGCAGCGTTGCGTCTGCCGCGAATCTCTCGCCTTTTCTTCATCCTAGCGCAAACCTGGTGGTGTCCAATGGCACACAATTCACTTGACCTTAAGGTGTCCAATGGAGTACAACCAAACTGTGCAGACGGTTGTCGAGACGCCTACTTATCTCGCAATTGCCAACAAGCTCTTTAGCGGGGAGGAGCGTGCGGACATCGTGGCACTGGTTGCGGCAGACCCGGAATGTGGAGATCTGATCCGTGGAACGGGTGGTTTTCGAAAGATGCGGGTTGCCCGCCAAGGAATGGGGAAAAGTGGCGGGGCGCGGGTTGTATATATCTGGCGCAACCAGAGATTCCCGGTTTTTCTGATCGCAGTTTTTCCCAAGAATGAGAAAGAAAACCTGTCGATGGCAGAGCGCAACGCGCTAAAGAAACGAGCCGACAGTATTTTCGAGACTTATAGGGGCTAATATGAAGACGCAATTCGAGCAGATGATGGATGGCCTTAACGATGTTGAGGCTTTTCTTGCTGGGGAGCAAGAAGGATTCAAGGCGCATGTGCCCCAGGATGTTGACGTGAAGGCGATCCGCAATCGGCTTGGCATGACGCAAGCCAGATTTTCTGACACGTTTGGCTTCAGCCTTGACGCGGTCAAACACTGGGAGGGAGGGCGGAGGGTCCCGGAAGCATCGGCTCGCACCTTGCTCACCGTGATCGACAGGAATCCCGCGGCAGTGCTCACCGCGCTCAAGCCGGCTGCATTTGCTGCCGCCGCTGGCTCGTCCAACCCCAGCACAGTACACTCCAGGTCTGAGAGAAAGCGTCAGGCACCTCGTCGCGTTACACAACGAAAAGCTTATTCTGCCGGAGTGAAAAGAATCACGAAGTAACAGCTTCGCTCAAACAGAGGGAACATTCCCTACCGGAAGATGTGAAAAAATCAGCTAGGGCCGCAGAGGGAAAGACTACGAAATGCGTAAGGGTTTCACCAGAAAACCACAACCCGACGCCCCCGCGACGCCAGTCAAGAACTACATCACGCCGAGCGGGTTGCAGCGCCTCAAAGATGAGCATCGGTTTCTGCTCACCAGGGAACGTCCGGCCGTGACGGAGGTGGTGGCGTGGGCTGCCGGCAATGGCGATCGCAGTGAAAACGCCGACTATCAGTACGGCAAGCGACGGCTGCGGCAGATCGATGGGCGGATTCGCTTTCTCACCAAGCGAATCGAAGCCGCGGAAGTGGTGGACCCGGAAGCTCCGAGAGCGGGGCAGGCGGCGACGAGGGCCTTCTTCGGAGCGACCGTGCGCTATGCCAATGCCGCGGGAGCGAAGCGAGTGGTGAGCATCGTGGGCACCGACGAGGTCGATCTCCACCGCAACCACATCAGTTGGGTGTCACCTCTGGGGCGCGCATTGATGAAGTCGGCAGCGGGTGACAGCGTAGTCCTTCAATTGCCGGGCGGCACAGAACACCTGACCGTGCTGGAAGTGCGTTACGAGCGCATTTCTGTGGAATCGTTCCGTGAACCAGCTGGATCCGAGGCCTCGGCAAAGAAACTCCCGCGCCGACGCTAAATCCACCTGACGAAGAAACAGCGAGATTAGCTTATCTGCAACGTGGTGAAAAACCTTCAAAACCGACACATTTGCCTCTTCGTCTCGCTCCTAGGCGGAGGCTGCACCAGCGGAACCGGAACCGCCGCCACGATGCTGGCGCAGCTCGGCGAGGAAATCGTCGACTGGCAGAGTGGACTTCTCCCGGAAAAGATCGAGCAACGGATCTTCCATCTCGGCCGCTTCCTCCCCCGCAGCGGCGGGGTGAGGCTCGTCGCCGTCCAAACCCTCCGGCTGAACCCGAACCTCGGGAGTGACTCCGGGATTGCTGATCAGGCTTTGGATGAACTTGTCGAGCTGTTCGCGCTGCGACGGGGTTCTCCGCAGGAACTCCACTCCCATGCCTTTTTCGGGATGAGCCACGCGTACGACGCCCTCGACCTGGGCAGTAACGTCAGCGACGCTCATTGCCAACGCCACTCGGGCGCGAACCGGGAAAGGCGAAGCGGTCTCCAGGTAGCCGGCCGCTGAACTGAGGTCGGTCAACTTGCAGGGCACCGGCGGATCGTCCTTTTCGATCTCCGGCGCATGACTGTCCAGCCAGGCCTTAAGTTGCTGCCGGTCCTCGGCGGTAAGGTCCACGAAACGCAGACCTCCCTGGTTGCTGGAATTGGACCAGGCCACCTCCGCCGAGCATTCCATCTTGTAGTCGGTTCCGGGCAAAATGAAGCTCACCTTCATGGGCCCCTGCTGGTTGTTGGGGGCGGGCTGCACCGCGATTCCGCCCTCTCCTAAATCGGTGGTGGTGGCGCGCTGCTGCCCTTTGCTTCCGGGGATGGTGATCGTGATTGGGATCTGCACCGGGATGCGGGTATTGCGCCGGCGCTCGCATTTCATGAGGGCGCGAGCCGCACGGAAACTGGTCTTGGCTCGCTCGCTGGAGAGCGGCTTGTACAGGACGAAGTGAGCACCCAAATCAAAGGCGCCGCGCATGGCATGGGCCGCATCCAAAATGGCCACGGCAACTGCGCGTTTGTTGCAGGGCGCGGTACGCGCGCTGCGCAGCACCTGGGAAGACGCCTTCTCGTTGGCGCAATCGACGATGATGGCCTCATAGCGCTGCCGCGTGATCTTGTGGATGGCGGTGTCGGCGTCGGGGCAAGCGTCGATGATGATCTCCAGGTCGCCGAGAACGCGGCGCAACACCCGGAGTATCTTCTCGTCGGAACACAGAACGAGCGATTGCAGCTTCATCGTGGTGAAAGGGGGCCCCCAGCCGAAGGAGCTAAGCTCCCTGATAGCAATGTAGTAACCAACCGATGGCAGCGTCAATTGCTGGTCATCGTTATGGATTACGGGGGTAACCGGGATTGGCCCGAAACTGAATTTGCTTCTCATAACTTGTTTATTTTCTTCGTAATATGGCAATGACTTCTTGCATGATTGTTAGAAGAAAATGAGCATTAGTTGCGCCTGGTATGGAACCTCTTCACGCGAGGAAACCGTTTCGTCAATGATAAGCGGAAATAAATCAGGACCGATGTAGGACCGGCGCCTGGGTTGAGGTAAGTCCTTCATTTATTTATGGTTTCCGATAATGCGAAAGTAGTTTCAATGCGGAAACAGCGAAATTGACGCTAGCGAAGAATTCTATTAAAATCAGTGGTTTCCGAAGACCTTGCTTCCTTGGCATTTGATCATCTCGGTTGCCCAGGAAATGCCGTAAAGTGAATCGTCAGCGACAGCTGGCGAATCAAAGGTCTAGTGCATCTCAGAAAGTTAGGCGGAAAGTGGCATGGCCAAGCGACGCGGCAATCCAAATTGGGGCAAACCTGAGCCCATTGGGCCAATTACCCCGACCATTACCGAGTTCGAGCAGGTAGTACGCGAGTACAAACTCTCGCCTGATCAATACCTGCGTTCTACTCGCCTGCGCGAATGGGCGCGGCGCAACAAGAATTCGAAGTACATCCCCGAGCCGTTGCTTGAAGCCTGGGGGTTCGAGATCGAGTCCACGCTCTAAGCTCGAGAGCCAAGATTACGAAAGGCCGCCGAACATCGGCGGCTTTTCCATTTGTGGTTGAACAGCCTGCTAGAATTCCGGGTATGAATTCCCGCTCGCCCTTTACCGACGTGGCCACTGCGGTCGCGGACATCCGTGAAGGGCGCATGATCGTCGTCGTCGATGACGAGGACCGGGAGAACGAAGGCGACCTGACCCTGGCCGCCGAGAAGGTGACGCCGGAAGCCATCAACTTCATGGCGAAATATGGCCGCGGGCTGGTGTGCCTGGCGATGACCGAGGAGCGACTGGACCACTTGCGCATCGGCCCCATGACGGCGGAGAACACCTCGAACTATGGCACGGCGTTTTGCGAAGCGATTGACGCACGCGAGGGCGTGACCACGGGCATTTCGGCCTTCGACCGCGCCCGCACGATCAAGGTTGCGATCGATCCGGCGACGCGGCCTTCCGACTTAGCGCGGCCTGGACATGTTTTTCCCTTGCGCGCTCGCAAAGGCGGAGTGCTGGTGCGCGCCGGGCAGACCGAAGCTGCGGTCGATCTGGCGCGGCTGGCGGGGATGATCCCGGCCGGGATCATCTGCGAAATCATGAAAGAGGACGGGACCATGGCGCGGATTCCCGACCTGATTGAATTCTGCCGGGCCCACGAACTGAAAATGCTGACGGTGGCGGAAGTGATCCGCTATCGCATGCAGCACGAGCGCTACGTGCACCGCGTAGGCGAGGCGCTCATCGACACCCCATTCGGAGAATTCCGCCTGATCGCTTACGCCAGCGACGTGGATGGAACGGAATCGCACCTGGCGCTGGTGCGCGGGGAGATCGAACAGGGCGACGGGCCGGTTCTGGTTCGCATGCACTCCCATTGCCTGGGCGATGTGTTCGGATCGACGGCCTGCGCCTGCCGGGCCACGCTCGAGGGCTCCATGCGTGCAATTGCCCGCGAAGGCCGCGGGGCGCTGATTTATCTGCACCAAACGTCAAAGGGATTTTCGGTCGAGCCGCTAGGAGCGCGAACGGCATTAACCTTCCACCGCGACCCGCAATTGCCAACCCTGCCAGAAAGCGAACGGAGGACGCAACGCGAGATTGGCATTGGGGCGCAGATTCTCTCCGACCTGAATCTGCGGAGAATACGCTTGCTCACCAACCATCCTCGGCGCCGCGTGCCCGGCGTGGAGGGTTTTGGCATCGAGATTGTGGAGCAGGTACCCATCTCCGGAGCCGAAGCCCAAGCAGAAATACAATCCGGAGGTTGAGATGGCGGTCGTAATCTCTCTGCTGCGCGGGGTCAATGTCGGCCCGCACAATCGCATGAAGATGGACGCGCTGCGAGCGCTGTACGAGTCCATCGGCCTGGAGAACCCGCAAACCTACGTGCAGAGCGGCAATGTCGTCTTCCGGACCAACACCCGCGGTCTGAATCTGCTGGCGGGCAAAATCGAAAAGGCAATTGAAAGCGAGTTCGGGTTCCACTGTGACGTGATTCTCCGCAATGTCCCCGAACTCAGGAACGCAGTCGCGAAGAACCCGTTCGCCGACAGGCGTGGAATTGACCCCAGCAAACTTCTGGTCACGTTTCTTTCCGACGAGCCAAGCCGGGAGGCTGAGGAAAAGATGCGCGCGCTCAAGAGCGAGCCGGAGGAGTTGCATCTTGACGGCCGGGAACTCTATATCTATTTTCCGGACGGCATGGCGCGGCCGAAAATCTCCTGGATGACTGTTGTTAACACGCTGAAAGTTTCGGGAACGGGAAGGAACTGGAACAGCGTGCGGAAGATTCTGCAGATGGCGGAGAAACAAGGAGCCGTGAGCCTAGGCTAGATGCGCCTGATCAGGACGGCTTTCGAATCACAATGTCATTCTCATTGATGAAGAATTGGGCCGAGCAATGGCCGGAGCCGCAGATTACCGGCAGCAGGCCTGCGATTTGCTTGCGGGTAATCAGGCCCAGAGTTCCGCAACTCGGGCACGACAGCACCGCCCAGTAGGGATCACTCTTTTCGCCTACGTGGCCGGCGTTCTCCAACACGAAGATGGTGCCGGGCTGCATCTGTTCCGGGATCCATTCGGTTAGGATTTCGAGTTCTCCGATCATCTTGCCTCCCCGCTTTGCAAACGCTTTGCTACGAAGCCTTGCTAAACCTTCTGTGCGAAGCTGCGGTGGTGGTGGTGGATTGGCTGGCCTTCCGGCCGCTGCGAATCTCAGCGCGCACGCGGCGCACCGTATCGCTGAGGCAGATGGCCAGCATCGGTTGTCGAGAGTTCTCCAGGATGTTCACGATCTGGCGGGCGGAAGTCTCCAGATAAAGATTGTCGCCGTCGGTGAGCAGGTGATAGCCGGAACTGCCGCTGACGGTTTCCGCCAGACGCTTGCTGAACTCGCGCTCCAGGAAACGGATGACTTTGCGCATGCGCTGCAGGGAAAAGCCTTTCTGCAGGAGTTCGGCGATGACGGCCACCTCCGTGAGCTCGTCCATCGAGTAGAGGCGCTTGTGGCCGCTTCGGGCGGGCACGATGACGCGCTGCTCGTCCCACCACTGCAACTGCCGCGCGGTCACCCCGGTCAGGGCTGCTACTTCGCGGGATGTGAACTGGTCTGCCATACGCGTGAATGGTCCGCAACAAGTTCGCGGCGAAATGTTTGAAACATTCTAGGCGTCGGCTGGCAGGTGTCAATCGCGGATTTGTAACAAAAGAGTAACCAGAGGAGTTCGGGGCGGAATGGGAGGCGGCCTAGCCCCCGCCCACAAAATGGACGATTTCCAGCCGGTCGCCGTCGGAAAGCATGGTGGCGGCCCAGGCCTCGCGGGGGACAATATCGCGATTGCGCTCCACGGCGACGCGGTCCTGCTTCATGCCCAATTGTTCAACCAGGGACGCCAGCGAAAGGGGACGGTCCAATTCTCGCGGGTCCCCGTTGATGTGGAGTCTCATGGAAAGGTCTCCCTGCAAACGTGGGCATCTTAAAATCGTAGCGTGCGAAATTCAGCAACGCTTCTCTGGCTCCTCCTCAGCGGTCGGCGTCGTTCCCCGGGGGCAAAAGCAAAACCTTAAAGCGCTGGGGGCGCAGAGAACTGCCGCGGAGACCGCAGAGAGAACAATTCATCCGTGTAGAACCGCGACGCGCGAACTCCGCCTACGCTTCGACTTTTCTGAGCTCGAACTTGCGCGTTGCGGTTCTTCCCGAGTAGCTGGCCTGCACCAGAACCGACGAATCTGGCAGCATGGATTCATCGACGTCGATCTTCATTTCCGCGTCGCCGACTTCGTCGGCCAGGACCTGCGAATAGAACGGAGCCGCGTCGGGGCGAGCGAAGCGGACCGTGATGCGGGCGCCGGGCGCGGCAGCACCGTCGTCGGTCACACGCAGGCGCAGGCTCAGTACGCTATCGGTGTGAGCCGCCTGCGCATTCAGCCATTGCACGTCCAGCTGGCGAATAGCGGCCAGGGCCTCGGGGGAATCCTGCTTATCGAGCGCCGTCTCGAGCACCCCGTCACGAATGGCATTCAGCACCAAGCGATGCTGGTCGCGCAGGACCTGTTCTTTTTCCGGGTCGCCGAAACCGTCGCCAACCGCATCAGAGTAAGGCGTAGCACGTTTGCCGATGCAGCGCCCGCGCACAAATACCTGCGTCTGCAGCAGGCGCTCGCTCTCGCGGGCCTCGCTCTGCACGTGGTACACGGTATCGCCGTGTTTCACATCCGTATTGAAGCCAAAGATCATGTGATCCTTCGCCCGCCGCCCGCGCAGGCGCGTTTTCCCTTCTCAGGATGACAATTCAGCAATTCTCCACAGAGAGCCGGTCCACGCGCTTGACACTATCAAGTTGCGAACCATAATCTAGAATGTTTAATCAGTGACAGGAATTATTATATAGGTCTTATATGCCTGACGATTACTTCGTCCGCTATCTTCCGTTACTGATTCACATGGTCGTGGCCGGCGGTCTGGCCGTCGTGCTGGTCGTGCTTTCCTATTTTATTGGCTACCGGCGTCCCAGCCGAGTGAAACTTTCCCCCTACGAATGCGGCATGACCCCAATTGGTGACGCCCGGGGCCGCTTTTCCGTGAAATTCTACCTGGTGGCTATGCTCTTTATTCTCTTCGATGTAGAGGCGGTTTTCCTCTATCCCTGGGCGGTGATTTTACGCGACCTCAAGATGTTCGGGTTTTGGGAAATGCTGGTGTACATCGCCATCGTCCTGGTCGGCTTCTTCTACATATGGAAGAAGGGCGCGCTGGACTGGGGCGAAACTTCGATGGTGCGGGATCAGGCGCGCAGGGGTGAAGTCTAATGGCCCTAGCCCCCGCCATTACTGATCTGGAACAACTTAAGGACCATCCTGCGATTGCGCGCTTGCTGGCGTGGAACGCGGCCTCGGTGGTGGGAGCGAAGTTCGACCGCGGCGAAACTAGCATTTACGTCGAACGATCCGCCTTGCGGGAGGCCTGCACTCTGCTGCGCGACGATCCCGGCTGCGCTTTCAACTTCCTCTCCGATGTGACTTGCGTCGATTTGTTACCCTTCCGAGCCGCGCTTTGAAGTGATCTATCAGCTCTTGTCGATCTCGAAGAAAGAGCGCGTGCGGCTGAAGGTGCGCCTCGACGGCGGCGACCCCGTGGTCGAATCGGTAACTTCGGTTTGGCCGGCGGCCAATTATTTTGAGCGGGAAGTCTTCGACCTGTTTGGCGTGCGCTTCCATGGGCATCCCTATCTGCGGCGGCTGCTCATGCCCGAAGATTGGGAAGGCCATCCGCTGCGCAAGGACTATCCGGTGGAGGGCTACCGCTAGCTCGCATGGCCCACCTTACGCCCACCCCCGTGCTCGAGCCCGGCCAGAATCAGACCATGATTCTGAACATGGGGCCGCAACATCCCTCCACGCACGGCGTGCTGCGGGTGCTGCTTGAGATTGACGGCGAAAATGTGGTGCGGATCATGCCCGACATCGGCTATCTGCACACCGGTATCGAGAAGACCTGCGAAGCCAAGTTTTATCAGCAGGTGGTGCCGCTGACCGACCGCATCGATTATCTCTGCCCCATGACCAACAACCTCTGCTACGTGTTGGCGGTGGAGAAGCTGCTGGGGCTGGAGATTCCGCCCAAGGCGCAGTGGCTGCGGGTTCTGATGAACGAATTGACGCGCATCAACTCGCACCTGGTCTGGCTGGGCACGCACGCCATGGACATTGGCGCCATGACCGTGTTCCTCTACTGCTTCCGCGAGCGGGAAGACATTCTGCGGCTGTTCGAAGCGGTCAGCGGGCAGCGCATGATGACGTCGTACTTCCGGGTTGGGGGAATTGCGCTGCCCCCGCCGCTCGATTTCTTCGATCGCGTGCGGGCGTTCGCTAAGCGCTTTCCAGGGAATGTGGATGAGTACGAGAATCTGCTGACCGGCAATCCGATCTGGGGCATGCGCACCAAGGGGGTGGCCAGGATCACCGCCGAAGACGCCATTGCTCTGGGCGCCAGCGGGCCGACCCTGCGCGGCAGCGGTGTGGATTTCGATCTGCGCCGCGATATGCCGTATTCGGGTTACGAGAACTTCAAGTTCAAAGTCCCCACCAGCCAGGACGGCGATGTGTTTGCCCGCTATATGTGCCGGGTGCAGGAGCTGCGCGAGTCCATCGAGATCGTGGGGCAGGCGCTCGACGGAATGCCGGAAGGGCCAATCAAGGCCGACGCGCCGAAGGTTGTGCTTCCTGACCGCGAAAAGATGAAGACGCAGATGGAAGCGCTCATCTATCACTTCAAAATCATCACCGAAGGCTTTGCCGTGCCGGAGGGCGAGGTTTACCAGGCGGTCGAGTCGCCCCGCGGAGAGATGGGGTATTACGTGGTAAGCGACGGCACGGCGAAGCCCTATCGCGTGCACATGCGCTCGGCGTGCCTGGCCAACATGCAGACTTTGCCCAAGATGTGCGAAGGGAAATTGCTGGCGGATGTGGTGGCGGCGATTGGGAGCATCGATATTGTGCTGGGAGAAATTGACCGGTAGAAATTTCTAATTGGGTAATCGGGTAATTTTGTAATTTTAAAACCCTGGAGCTAGTTCATGCCCATGGGACCCGAAGAGCTAAGGGATCGAACCAAAACGTTTGCGATTCGCGTCGTCAGGGTTTACAAGTCGCTTCCACATCGAGCGGACGCTCAGGTTTTGGGAAGACAGTTGATACGATGCGGGACCTCGGTGGCCGCCAATTATCGCGCCGCTTGCCGAGCCCGATCGCGGGCCGAATGGATTGCCAAGATCGGCCTCGTGGTTGAGGAGGCCGACGAGAGCGTCTTTTGGCTGGAGATGTTGGTGGACTGTGAAATTGTCACGGCGGAGCGTTTAAAAGAGCTTTCCCAAGAGGCACATGAATTAAGCGCGCTGTTCACCGCGTCTCAGAAAACGGCGCGAAGGACTGGCTCATCGGGTTAAATTACAAAATTACCCGATTACAAAATTACAAATGAAATTCTCGGATCAATTCGAATCGCGCTTCGCGGAGATGCTGACGCACTATCCGACGAAGCGCTCGGTGCTCGTCCCGACGCTGCTCTATGCGCAGGATGAAGTCGGCTACCTCAGCGAGGAAGTGATCGCGGAGATCGCTCGGCGCCTCGAATTGACCGAGCTCGAAGTGCACAACGTCATCAGCTACTACTCGATGCTGACCACCAAGCCGCGCGGCAAGTACAACGTGCAGGTCTGCACCAACATCGCCTGCATGCTGCGCGGAGGCGAGGAATTGCTCGATCATTGCAAGAAAAAGCTCGGCGTTGGGCACAAAGGCACCACCGCCAGACGGAGTGTTTTCTCTGGAAGAAGTGGAGTGCATCGGCGGCATGCAGCTGGGCCCCGGCGGCGCAGGTGAACTACGACTTCCATGAGAACCTGACGCCGGAGAAGATGGACAGGGTTTTGGACGAGTACAAGAAGGAAGGCAACGCAGTGAACAAAATTGAGTAATTTTGAAATTGAGAAATTGGGTAATTGAAAACCCAGTTCAAATTACTCAATTACAAATTACCCAATTACCAAATTCCAAATGGCTGATCTGGTTTCCCATCCCGACGAAGTAAAGATCGTCTCCAAGCGCTTTGGCAAAGGCGCGACGAACATCGGCCGCTATCTGGAACTCGACGGCTACAAGGCCGTGCAGAAGGCGCTGAGCATGGGGCCGGAGGCGATGATCAACGAGGTCAAGAACTCCGGCTTGCGCGGGCGCGGCGGCGCGGGATTCAACACCGGGATGAAGTGGTCGTTCGTGCCCAAGCAGTCGGCCAAACCGAAGTACGTTTTGTGCAACGGCGACGAGAGCGAGCCGGGCACCTGCAAAGACCGGCTGATCTTCGAGCACGATCCGCATGCGGTGATTGAAGGCGTGATGATTGCCGGCATTGCGGTGGGCTCGCACACGGGATACATCTACATTCGCGGCGAGTATCGCTACTTGCTCGAGCATCATGCAGAAAGCGATCGCCGATGCATACGCGAAGGGCTTTCTGGGCAAGAATATTTTCGGCAGCGGCTATGATTTCGACATTTACTGGCACGGCGGCGCGGGCGCGTACGAAGTGGGCGAAGAGTCGGCGCTGATGGAATCGCTCGAAGGCAAGCGCGGCATTCCGCGCATCCGGCCTCCCTTCCCGGCCGTGGTCGGGCTGTGGGGCGGGCCGACCGTCATCAACAACGCTGAGACGCTGGCCAGCGTGCCGCCCATTATTCTCGGCGGCGCGGATTGGTATGCGAAGCTGGGCACGCCGAAAAACGGCGGCACGCGCCTGTTCTGCCTGAGCGGCCATTTGAACAAGCCCGGCGTGTATGAACTGCCCATGGGCTACAACCTCAAGAAAATGATTTACGACGTCGGCGGCGGCATTCCGAATGGGCGCAAGCTGAAAGCGGTGGTTCCCGGCGGATCGAGTTGCCCGGTGCTGACCGCGGACGAAATCGATCTACCTATGGATTTCGATTCGCTGGCGAAGGCCGGGTCGATGCTCGGCTCCGGCGGATTGGTCGCGGTCGATGATACGGTCTGCATGGTGAAGTTCGCACTGCGCATCATGAAGTTCTACCAGCACGAAAGCTGCGGCTGGTGCATTCCCTGCCGCGAAGGCACTGACTGGCTGAAAAAGACGCTGAACCGCTTCCATGCCGGCGGCGGGGTGAAAAAAGACATCGACAACATTCAGTACCTGGCGGAAAACATGCTGGGGCGGACGTTCTGCCCGCTGGGCGACGCGGCGGCGCTGCCGACCATTTCCATCGTCAAAAAGTTCCGCAAGGAGTTTGAAGATCATCTAGACGGCAAGCCCTGCCCGTTTGAAAAAGTGGGCGAGCCGGCGATGGCATAACGGCGTCGTGCGTCCTTGGTCGTCGGTCGTTGGCCAAGGCGCGAGATTCGAGTTTTTGCGAAGGGCTAACGACCAAGGACCAACGACAATTCATGGCTGACGTAAACATCACGGTCGATGGCAAGAAGGTCACGGCTCCGGCCGGGACGCTGCTGATCGAGGCCTGCAAGAACGCAGGCATCGAAGTGCCTTCGTTCTGCTACTACCCGAACCTCTCTTTGCAGGGCGCTTGCCGCATGTGCCTGGTCAAGATCGAAAAAGCGCCCAAGCTGCAGACCGCCTGCACCACGGTGATTGGCGAGGGCATGATCGTCACCACCGACAGCGACGAGATCCATCAGGCGCGCAAATCATGGTCGAATTGCTGCTCGGCAATCATCCGCTCGACTGCCCGGTGTGCGATGCCGGCGGCGAGTGCGAACTGCAGGACATGACGTTCTCCTACGGCGCGGCGGAATCGAAATTCATCGATATCAAGAATCACCGCGACGAGCAGCAGTGGTCGCCGGTGGTCTACTTCGACCGGCCGCGCTGCATTCTCTGTTATCGCTGCGTGCGGGTGTGCGACGAAGGCATGGACGTGGCCGCGCTCGGCATCCAGAATCGCGGCGTGAGTTCCATCATCGCGCCCAACATGGAAGATCATCTGGAATGCGAAGAGTGCGGCATGTGCATCGACATCTGCCCGGTGGGCGCGCTCACTTCCGGCGCGTACCGCTACAAGACGCGCCCCTGGGAGATGAACCACGTGGGCACCACCTGCACCCACTGCGCCGATGGATGCAAGACGACCCTGGGCGTGCGCCGCTCCGATACCGGCATGGAAATTGTGCGCGGCGACAATCGCGATAAGAGCGGCATCAACGGCGATTTCCTCTGCATCAAGGGCCGCTACGCCTTCGACTTCGCCAACCATGAAGACCGCCTAACCCAGCCGCTGATTCGCAAGGACGGCCGCCTGACGCCATCGACCTGGGAAGAAGCATTCGAGTTGATCGGCAAGGAATTTGCCGCCGTGCGCGACCGCGATGGCGGGCAGGCCATCGGCGTGATCGGCTCCAACCGCACCACCAACGAAGAAAGCTACCTGCTGCAGAAATTTGCCCGCGTGGTGCTGCAGACGAATAACGTCGACCATCACCGCACCGCTGACTTCCCTGCTTTCGCCGCGGCTTTGACCGGAAAGCCGGACGCCACCGCGACCATGCGCGACGTCTACAACGCGCCGGCGATTCTGCTGATCGGCAACGATCCCACCGAACAGCATCCGCTGCTGGCCTGGCAGATTCGCAACAATGTCCGCCTGCATGGAGCCCGGCTTTACGTGGTCAACTCGCAGCCCATCAAGCTGCAGCGGCAAGCGGCGAGCTTCGCGCAAATTCCGGAAGGTGCGGAAGGAAAGTTTGTGGCGTTTCTCGCCGGGGATGATTCGACCGGACAGGGGCAG
This sequence comes from uncultured Acidobacteriaceae bacterium, assembly GCA_963770915.1. Taxonomy (GTDB): domain Bacteria; phylum Acidobacteriota; class Terriglobia; order Terriglobales; family Acidobacteriaceae; genus PALSA-270. Next base: position 4,090,661 of record CAVYRG010000001.1, on the reverse strand, counting down.
CGATGTGGAACGCGCTGCGCGAAAAGCTGCGCGGCGAGCAGAATCTGGTCATCATCTTCGGATCGGAGATTCGCGGCGGGGATATTGCCTTCGCTGGTGAAGTTCGGTGCGGCAATCCCCGGCGCGAAGTTCATCTGTCTTGGGCGATTACGCCAACTCGCGCGGCGCGGCCGACATGGGCCTCTATCCCGATCTGCTGCCCGGCTATCATCGCGTGGCCGATACGGGAAAGTTCCATGAAGAGTGGGGCGGCGTTCCCTCAACGCCGGGACTCACGCTGCCGGAGATGGTCGAAGCCGCGAAAGCTGGCAAACTGAAAGCGCTGTACGTTGTCGGCACGAATCCGGTGAGCCGATTCGGGATCGATCCCTTCGCTTTCTCGCAGAGTTTCGTGGTGGTGCAGGACATGTTTCTGACCGAGACCGCCACGCTTGCCGATGTGGTGCTGCCGGCGGCAAATGCCTACGAAAAATCGGGCACTTTCACCAACACCTGCGGCGATCTGCAGCTGGTGAAAAAAGCCGGAGAAGTCAGCGGCTGCAAGAGCGACTTTGAAATGATCGTGCGCATCGCCGGAGCGATGGGTTTCGATGTTCGCAAGCTGGTGCCCTTTGGCGGCGGCACGCGCGCCGACATGGGCCAATCGCGGGGCGCGCAATCGGGCGAAGCCGACCGCCACGCCGTGTGGCTGGAGGCCAACGGACTGGAGCCGAAGATGAGCCCCTTCGATCCCATGGCCATTCTCGATGAAATCCAGCGCCTGGTGCCGGGCTACGACGTTTCCCGGATGAACCTGCTGGCGGGCAATGATCAGCACACAACTTTATCCGGCAGCGGGCCCGGCGCCATGCAGCCCGCAGAATTGATTGTCTCCGCCGGAGATACGTTGTTCACTTCCGGCACTCTGGGGCGTTATTCCCGCACGTTGAATTCAGTGGTGGAGAACCATCGCAGGCAACCGGCGGAAGCGGACGTTGCCGCCGACTGAATCGCTGTTCGTGTTTTTTTTCGTCATAGGGAAATGTGCGGGCTGAATTGCGGCAGGCAAGAGACCAACATTGAGCATCGGCATCTTCATCCTCGTTTCCGTCATTAAGATTGTGCTGGCGCTTTTCGTGCTGCTCACCGCGGTGGCGTACACGGTGTGGCTGGAGCGCAAAGTTGTCGGGCACATGCAAAATCGCTGGGGACCCACCCGCGTGGGACCGTTCGGGCTGCTGCAGCCGCTGGCGGACGGGGTGAAATTCCTGTTCAAGGAAGACATTACGCCGCCCCACGTGCACAAGCTCCTCTACACCGCTGGCGCCGATGCTGGCGGTGGCATTTGCGCTGACCTCGATTGCCGTGATTCCGATCGGCAACTCGGTCACCATCGGCGGCCTGCACATTCCGCTGCAGATCACCGACGTGAACATCGGATTGCTGGTCGTTCTGGGCATCACTTCGCTCGGCGTGTATGGAGTGGCGCTGGCGGGATGGTCCTCCAACAGCAAGTATTCGCTGCTCGGCGGTTTGCGCGCCAGCGCGCAGATGGTGAGCTACGAAATTGCGCTGGGGCTCTCGCTGGTGGGCGTGCTGATTCTGTCCGGCAGCTTCAGTCTGCGCGACATCGTCAATGCGCAGAGCGGGCACTTTTGGGGATTCATTCCCAGCTGGAATATTTTTCGCGGAGGCCAGATCGTCGCGTTTTTCATTTATCTGATGGCGGCCTACGCCGAGACCAATCGCATTCCGTTCGACCTGCCGGAAGCGGAAACCGAACTGGTGGCCGGCTACCATACCGAGTACAGCGCCATGAAGTTTGCCATGTTCTTCATGGCGGAATACGCCAACATGATTACCGTGGCTTGCCTGGCCACGATGCTGTTTCTGGGCGGATGGCATGGGCCGGTGTTCGGGCCGCCCTTGCTGCAGGCGCTTCTGCCGGTTTTCTGGTTTGCCGCTGCGAGTATTCGTATTTCTTTTTATCTATATTTGGGTGCGCGGCACTCTGCCGCGCTTCCGTTATGACCAGCTCATGGCGTTTGGCTGGAAGTTCCTGCTGCCGCTGGCGATTGCGAATCTGGTGGTCACGGCGCTGGTGGTGGCATTGAGAGCGTAGAGAACGAAACCCGGCGAAATGCCGGCGCAACAAACATGACTCATCTGATCATATTTTTGGTGTTCGGGGCGATCTGCGTGGCGGGGGCGGTGAACCTGCGTGGCGCAACGTCATCCCATCAACAGCGCGCTTGTCGCTGGTGGTGGTGATGGGATCGCTGGCGGTGGAGTATCTGCTGCTGGGCGCGGAGTTTCGTCGCGGCCGTGCAGGTGATCGTCTACGCCGGCGCCATCATGGTGCTGTTCGTCTTCGTCATCATGCTGCTCAACGCGGGCGAAGAGGAGCGCACCAAAGGCAGCCGCGTCGCCTTGCTGCTCGGAGTTCCCGGCATGCTGGTTGGCAGCGTGCTGATGGCTTGGGTGCTGATCGAACGCTCCGGAACATCGTCAGTTCGCGGCGGGCGCGCTTCCGGGAGCACCCAGAGTCATCGGCTGGCTGCTGTTTCACGATTTCCTGCTGCCGTTTGAAGTGACGTCGATTTTGGTGCTGATCGCGATCATGGGCGCGGTGGTGCTGGCGGCGCAGTCCGGAGCCGGCGCCGCCGGCAAAGAAGGAGAGCTGAATGGTGCCGCTGTCCTATTACCTGATTCTGGGAGGAATTCTGTTCGCCTGCGGCGTGACCGGCTTTCTGATCAAGCGCAACATCATCACGCATCTTCATGTCGATTGAGCTGATGCTGAACGGCGTGAACTTGACCTTTGTGGCCTTTGCGGCGCAGTGGCACGCGCTCAGCGGGCAGGTGTTCGTTTTCTTCGTCATGGTGGTGGCGGCGGCGGAAGCGGCGGTGGGGCTGGCCATCATCATCGCCGTCTACCGCACGCGCGAAACTCTGAATGTGGACCAGGTGAACCTGCTCAAACTATGACGCCCAACCTCCATCTCTGGCTGATTCCGCTGCTGCCGCTGATCGGCGCGGCCATCAATGGCCTGTTTGGCAAGCGCTTCTCGCGCCAGGCCGTGGTGGCGGTGGCGCTTGACGTTCTGCGGCGCGGCGTTTGCCATGGGGCTCTGGGTCGCCACCTACTTTGCCTCGCTGGCTACAGCCGCACACGGAGTTTCTCGCCCCCTGGATTCGCGCCGGGAGCTTCCAGCGTCGATTTCGCGTTCTACCTCGATCATCTTTCGCTGGTCATGCTGCTGGTGGTCACCGGCGTCGGCTTCCTCATTCATGTTTATTCCGTCGGCTACATGTGGGAGGAGGGCGGGTTCTATCGCTTCTTCTGCTATCTGAATCTGTTCATGTTCTTCATGCTGACGCTGGTGCTGGCCAGCAACTACCTGCTGATGTTCATCGGCTGGGAGGGCGTGGGCCTGGCGTCGTATCTGCTGATCGGGTTCTGGTTCACCAAGGATTCCGCCGCCTCCGCGGGCAAGAAAGCGTTCATCGTCAACCGCATCGGCGATTTCGGATTCCTGATTGCGCTGTTCTTGATGATCGAGCACTTCGGATCGCTGAACTTCACCCAAGTGTTTCAAAGCGTCGCGCCGATGGGCATCGAAACCGCCGGCGCCGGCCTGCTGACTTCGATCGGCCTGCTGCTGCTGGTCGGCGCTTGCGGTAAGTCGGCGCAGATTCCCCTCTACGTGTGGCTGCCCGATGCGATGGAAGGCCCTACGCCGGTCTCCGCACTGATTCACGCCGCGACCATGGTCACGGCCGGCGTGTATATGATCGCGCGCTCGCACGTGATCTTCGACCGCGCGCCGACAGCCTTGACCGCGGTCGCGATCATCGGCACGCTGACCGCGCTGTTCGCCGCCACCATCGGCATTTGCCAGACCGACATCAAGAAGGTGCTGGCCTACTCGACGATCTCGCAGCTCGGCTACATGTTCATGGCCTGCGGCGTAGCCGCCTACTCGGCCGGCATTTTTCACTTGATGACCCACGCATTTTTCAAAGGCCTGCTGTTTCTTGCGGCAGGGTCGGTGATCCATGCGGTTGGCGGCGAACAGGACATGCGGCGGATGGGCGGCCTGCGCACGAAAATTCCCTGGACGTTCTGGACTATGACGGCGGCCACGTTTGCCATCGCCGGCTTCCCGCCCTTTGCCGGCTTCTTCAGCAAGGATGCCATTCTGTTCGCAGCATCGAAAGCCAGCTTGGTCTATTGGGCGATCGGAGTTTTCACCGCATTTCTGACTTCTTTCTACATGTTCCGGCTGTGGTTCATGACGTTCTTTGGAGAGTACCGCGGAGAGGCGGAAAACAAAGGCCATGGGGATGGACACGCGGGCGCGCCTGCGCAGCATGGGCACGGCGGGATTCACGAGAGCCCCAGAATCATGCTGGTGCCCCTGGTGATCCTGGCGGTGCTCTCCGTTTGCGGTGGCTGGATTGGAAGCGCCCGCTTCGACCGGTTTCTGTCGCCCGTGTTTCACTCCCAAGCGACGGCATCGACCTCGCCAGAAGCCTCTACACCAGCAACGCCCGCGGAACACGAAGAAGGCAGGTCGGAGATTCTGCTGACTTCGATTTCCGTGGCTGCGGCCGCCTTCGGGCTCTACCTGGCCTGGCTGCTCTATTGGCGGCATCCGCAGCTGCCACAGCAGATCGCCGAAGGCCTGGGTGGCGCTTATCGCGCCGTCGTCAACAAGTATTACGTCGATGAGCTGTACGGCATTCTCTTTGTGAAGCCTTTGATCGATGGCTCAACCCGTCTGCTATGGCATGGAGTTGACCAAAACGTGATTGATGCTGCGCTCGACAACAGCGCCGCCGGCGCCCGCGAAGTTTCGGATTCGGTGCGCCACATGCAATCCGGCAACCTGCGCTCTTACGCCGGCTGGGTCGCGTTCGGAGCCGCCGCGGTGATCGCCTACATGGTCTGGATGGGAACCCGATGAACGCGCTCGACCAAAATATCCTGACGCTGGTGACGTTCATCCCTCTGGCGGGCGCGCTCTTGCTGCTGCTGTTTCCGCGCCGCCACCGCGACATCCGAGTGTTTTCCCTGGTGATTTCGCTGCTGACCTTCGTGGCTTCCCTGCACCTGCCAGTGCACTTCAATCGCGGGTTGAGCGGCTTCCAGTTTGAAGTGAACCATCCCTGGATTCCGACGCCCAACATTCATTACCACATGGGAGTTGACGGCGTTTCCATGTGGCTGGTCGTGCTCACGACTTTCCTCACGCCCTTGTGCGTGCTGATTTCGTGGAAGTCGATGAACGAGCGAGTGAAGGAATTCTTCATTCTCTTGCTGGTCTTGGAGACCGCGCTGATCGGCGTTTTTGTTTCGCTCGACCTGTTCCTGTTCTACTTCTTCTGGGAATCCACGCTTATCCCGATGGCGCTGCTGATCGGCATGTTCGGCCACGGGCGCCGCATCTACGCGGCGGTGAAGTTCTTCCTCTACACCATGATCGCCTCGGTCTTCATGCTGGCGGCGATCCTGTGGCTGTACGCCAAGGTGGGAAGCTTCGACTTCGTTACCATCCAGAACGCAATCCGCAGCGGCCAGGTGGAGAATTTCGTTGGCGCGGCGCCGTGGCTTTTCCTCGGCTTCTTCATCGCTTTCGCCGTCAAAGTTCCTCTTTTTCCTTTCCACACCTGGCTGCCGGACGCGCACGTGGAAGCGCCGACCGCGGGTTCAGTGCTGCTGGCGGGTGTGCTGCTGAAGATGGGCACCTACGGCATGCTGCGCTTTGACCTGGGCCTGTTTCCCGAACAATCGCGGGCCAACGCCTGGTGGGTGATGATTCTGGCGCTGATTGGCATCGTCTACGGCGCGCTGGTCGCCATGGTGCAGCCCAATATGAAGAAGCTGATCGCCTACTCTTCGATCAGCCACCTGGGGTTTGTCGTATTGGGCATTTTCAGCTTCACGCAGCTCGGGCTTGAGGGCGCCACGTTCGTCATGCTGGCGCACGGCGTCTCCACTGGCGCGCTGTTCATGCTGGCCGGGATTCTCTACGAGCGGCGGCACACCTACGAGATCTCGGAATTTGGCGGCCTGGCCACCCCGATGCCGGTGTATGCCTCGTTCTTCTTGTTTATGGTTCTGGCTTCGGTGGGACTGCCGCTTTTGAACGGTTTTGTCGGCGAGTTCCTGGTGCTGAGCGGCGCGTTCCAGGCACGGGCCGTATACGGAATCCTCGGCGCGACCGGCGTGATCTGGAGCGCCGGTTACCTGCTCTGGATGTACCAGCGAGTTTTTTTCGGAAAAGTGACCCACCAGGTAAATCAGACGTTGCCTGATCTGAGCGCGCGCGAACGCATTGCGCTTTGGCCTGCCGCGATCGCTGCCCTGGTCATGGGAGTCGCGCCCCTGCTCTGGCTGAACGCCATCGATCCCGCGGTGCAATCGCGTTCTGGCCCCGTTCGCGCAAATGGCCAGCAAGGTGGTGGGCCAGTGAACTTCACCATTCAGCTCGTGAACAACATTCCCCAAGGGATTGACTACATCCGCATCCTGCCGGAGATCGTGCTCTCCCTTTTCGGCATGGCCATCATGGTGCTTGACCCGCTGGTGGACGAGCGCGGCAGCCAAAGAACTCTGGGCGGCATCGCGCTGCTCGGTTCCCTCGCGGCCCTGGTTGCGACCGCTCTACCAAGCCGCGTGCTGGAGACAAACCTTCGGGCTTGCCTTCTGCGACATGATTCGGGTGGACACTTTCAGCGTCTTCTTTCATTTCCTGGTCGCCGCGATTGCCGCCGTCGTCATTCTGTACTTCTTTCGAGTACATGGAGGTGCAGCAGATTCGCGCCGGCGAATATTACGCCCTGATTCTTTTCGGAGCCGTGGGCATGAGCCTGATGTCTTCGGCGGTGGAGCTGGTGCTGATTTTCATCGCCCTGGAAATCTCTTCCATCTCCACCTACATCTTGGCGGGCTTTCGCCGGCGCGTTGCGGCCAGCAGCGAATCCTCGCTGAAGTATTTCCTGCTGGGATCGTTCGCCACCGCTTTCTTCCTTTACGGCGTGGCGCTGATGTTCGGCGCCACCGGCTCAACCAGCATTTCCGTCATCGCTGATACGCTGCAGTCCGACGCAGTGCCGCTGCTGGCCTATGCCGGAATCGCTTTGATGTTCGTGGGGCTGGCTTTCAAAGTGGCGGCCGCTCCGTTTCACGTCTGGACGCCCGACGTGTACGAAGGCGCGCCGGCACCGGTTGTCGGATTCATGTCGACCGCGCCGAAGGCGGCGGTTTTCGCGGTGCTGCTGCGCATCATGTTTGAAGCTCACGCCCCCGGGCGCTCTGGAACTGATCTGGGTAACGGCCGCGCTCTCCATGACCATCGGAAACGTCGCCGCGCTGGTGCAGAACAACGTAAAGCGGCTGCTGGCGTATTCCTCCATCGCTCATGCCGGTTATGTGCTGGTGGCGTTTGCGGCGCTGCCCGAGAATGGCATCCCCGCCGCGATGTTTTACACCGCTTCCTATGCCGCCATGAATGTGGGCGCTTTCGCGGTGGTCAGCCATGTCGCCGGCGCGGGCGAGCGTCATACCTCTCTGGAAGACTTCGCCGGACTGGGCCGCCGGTCTCCCCTCCTGGCAGCGACGCTAACTATTTTTTTGCTGTCCCTGATCGGGATTCCCATAACCGGCGGCTTTTTCGCCAAGTTCTACGTTTTCAGCGCCGCCTTGCAGGCCAAGCTGGTTTGGCTCACCATCATTGGCGTGCTTAACAGCGCCATCGGCGCCTATTACTACCTGCGCATTATCGTTGCCATGTACATGAAACAAGCACAGGAAGACACGCCTATCGCGCCCATTTCCTTAGGGTTAGGCAGCGCCCTGGCGATCTCGGTTGTCGCCACCCTTTACCTTGGAATTCTCCCCGGAAGGGTGCTGGAACTCGCCTCCCGCTCCGCCACCGAACTGCTGCACTAGCCGTAACCAAACATTCACAATTGCAGGCTTGGCTCTGGAACGGGCTTCAGGCTTGGGGTTCAGGGTGGGGTTATTGTACTTTTCCCAATTTGACATCCCGCGATACTTCCGTGATGATAGAACCCACGTAGATTTCTGGGAGGCTGCTGTGGCAAAGTTCCTTCGCACACTTTGGAAAGACGAACAGGGCCAGGACATTGCGGAATACGCGGTGATGTTGGCTGTGATCCTTGTGATCGTGGTAGGAACTATTCGGCTGGTTGGATCGAACGCGAACAACGTTTTCTCCAGCGTGGCCAGTTCCATTCCTCAATAAGTTTCGCCGTATCCGTAGGTTCTGCGGCCATTCGAAAGTGCGGCCTCGCCGACTGCTGCCAAGGCAGGGGCGTGGCTTTCCTTGGTGCTCTTGCGTCCCCGCGAGCAGTTAGGCGCCTGAGCGGGCCGCTTTACCTGGCGCGAAGCCCGCGCTCCGGAGATACTGGGCGGCCGCCTGCGCGAACTCCGCAATCGCGACTTCCGGTGCTGCAATTTCCGGATGCCAGACTTTTTCCCACTCGAACGAGAAGTATCCCCGATACCCGTTCTGCACCAGCACTTCCACCTGCTTCTTCACCGGAACGTCTCCCTTCCCGGTGAGCACGTAGTGGACGCCTTTGTCATCTCGTAGCGAATCCTTCAGGTGAGTGTGGCGAATGAACTTGCCGACTTGGCTATAGGTATATGCTGGGTCTTCTTTGCCGCTGACAAAAGTATGGTGCGCGTCCCAAAGCAACGCCACGTGCGGCGAGTCGGCTTGCTCCAGCACCGCGCGCAAAGTCGGCGAGTCCGTAAAATCGCCGTGCGACTCGATCAATACGGTGACGTTTTTCGGTCCCGAATATTCGCCAAGCTCCCGCAATCCAGCGGCTACCCGGACTATGGCCTCGTCGCGCGGTCCCACAATGTCATTCCCAAAGACTCGCACGTAAGGCACGCCCAATGCGGCAGCGAGATCGATGAATCTCCGCGCATCCGCCATCTGGGCCTTGCGTTTCTCCGGGTCCACCTGATGCATCTGCGCTGAGCTGCTCACGCAGGCCAGGCGCAGGCCGCGTGACGCGACATCCTTCTTCGATTGCGCGATGCGTTCCGGGCTGAATTCCGGGCGGCTAGGCAAGTCCATCGTCCCCATCAAGCCGCGAAGTTCCACGGCGGCGAATTGGTGTTGCTCGGCAAAGTCCAGAATCTGGATCCACTCCCACGCCGGGCAGCCCAGCGTAGAAAACCCGATTGGATAACGCGGCTTCGCGGCCGCATACAGCGGAAGCTGCCATGCCGCCGCGGCCACCGCTGAGGCTTTGAGGAATTGCCGTCTGGTTGAGTTCATCTCTTTGTCACCAGTTCCACATGGTTCCATCGAGCTTGCGATTCACCGGCAAGTAGGCGCGCTCGTAAGGAAACTTGGCGGCCAGGTTTTCGTCGAAGTCCACTCCGTGCCCCGGTTTGTCGCCGGGATCCATAAATCCTGCCTGGAATGAATAGGCGTGGGGAAAGACCTCGTCGGTTTGGCGGTTGTGCGGCATATGTTCCTGAATTCCAAAATTGGGGACGGAAATATCGAAGTGCAGCGCGCAGCCCATCGTCACGGGAGAAAGGTCGGTTGCGCCGTGGCACCCGGCTTGCACGTGATACAAGGCTGCAAAATCCGCGATCTTTTTCAGAGCCGTGATTCCTCCGCCATGCACCACGGTCATGCGCAGATAGTCGATCAGTTGCTCCGAGATGAGCGTCTTGGCATCCCACACCGTATCGAAAATCTCGCCCACCGCCAGGGGCGTCGTGGTGTGCTGGCGAACGATGCGGAAACCTTCCTGCAGTTCCGCCGTCACGGCGTCCTCCAGCCAGAAAAGATGATAGGGCTCGAGTTCTTTTCCTAGCCGCGCCGCTTGAATGGGAGTGAGCCGATGGTGGGCGTCATGCAGCAGATGCACATCGTCGCCGAATCTCTCACGCAGCGTCTTGAACAACTTGGGAACATGGTTCAGGTACTTCTCCGACGACCACGAAGTTTCCTGGGGCAAGCCTTTTTCCGCGGGCTCGTAGGGCTTTTTGTCCTTGGCAACGCCGTAGGTGCTGGCCAGGCCGGGAATGCCAGACTGCGCTCGCACCGCCAGGTATCCCCTCGCAATCTCCTTGCCCACTTCATCCGAGGTCTCTTCCACGTCGCGGCCGTTGGCGTGCGCGTAAACCATGACTCCGGTGCGGCTCTTGCCTCCCAGCAGATTGTAGAGAGGCGTGTTCAGCGCTTTGCCCTTGATATCCCAGAGCGCCATATCCACGGCGGCGATTGCGCTCATGGTCACCGGCCCCTTGCGCCAGTAAGCGCCGCGATACAGGTATTGCCACATGTCTTCCGTCTGAAAGGGATCGCGGCCAATGAGGCAGGGAATGACGTGATCGGTAAGATAGCTGGCTACTGCGAGCTCGCGGCCATTGAGCGTGCCGTCACCCAGGCCGTAGATGCCTTGGTCGGTATAAATCCTTAGAGTTACGAAATTCCTTCCCGGACAACAGACAAAGACCTTGGCGTCTGTGATCTTCATCCACAACCCTCGCTCGCCTTCGCCACGAGACCTCCTCGTCCGGTGCAGATTTGTGCTAGAGTGCGCCGGCTTTTTGCAGTTCGTCCTTCATGCCCGCCCAACTCTCGCGGCTGGAGGCCTCCGGCGTGCCCCCACCCCGCCAGTGGGTCTCCAGGCTAACCGCAAAATGATAACCGTCTTTTTTCAGCGCGCGGAACTGGCCAACCCAATCGACCAGGCCTGTGCTCATGGGGGCCCACTCATACCCTTCGCCGCTGGACTTTTTCACTGCGTTCTTGCAATGGCAGTGGCCAATGCGACGCTTCGGCAGCAGCGCATAGCCATCGGGAAACGGGATTTCGCCATGCGTGGCGGCATTGCCCGGATCCCAATTCAGCATCAAATGAGGCGACGGGATTTCCGCCAGCACTTTTGCGGCTTCCGCTCCAGTGGCTGTATTGCATGCGGGCTCATTCTCCAAAACCAGGATCAACCCCTGCTTGCCGGTTTTGTTCGCCGCGTTGAGTAGTTTCTCGTTCATGGCCTTGCGATAAGGCGCAGGGTCGTCGAGCCGCCAGAAGTCGAAACAACGCACGCGGTCGGTGTGAAAGACTTTCGCCAGGTGGAGGCAACGCTCCAGCAATTCGTCCTGCTGGTCGAAGGTAAAGTCGGCGTGGAATTCGTCACGCTTGGGGCTGTATTTCGACTGTGGCGCGCCCGGCCAATCTACCTTGAACAGTGGGCTGGCGATGTCGGTCACGCGCAGCTGATATTTTGCGAGGATGCGCTGAGCTTCTGCGATCTCCTTGTCGTCGAGATTCAGCAGGTTCTTGTGCCACATGCCGCGCAGTTCGATCCACGACATTCCAAAGTCGCGCGAAATGACCTCGCAGGCGCGGCCAAAATCCTCGGAAACCTCATCATTGATCACTGCAATGCGGAAGGGCGAGGCCGGCAGCCCGGCTGCCCGCAACGATGGCACAAAGGAAGTTGATAGCGCACCGGCAGCGAGCGCCCCCATGCCTGTTAAGAATTCACGCCGTGGAATTCGAGGAGACATTTGACGCTGCTCCTTCCGTCTTTGGATTTACAGCGTACCGCCACTTGAATTGCGAGCGGCTGTGCTTCGCGGCACAGGACAGGATACTCCTGTAATCTCATCTTGTGCGATTGGAGAGGGTACGGGTCTTGTCCGTAGGACAAGAGGGAGGGTGCTTTCGCGATCCGCTCTCGCGCTCCCGCGCGCCGCGTTAGATGGCGTGTGACAAGGGCGCAGGACTAGGGGCATCCTCGGCCGAGGCAACTGCCGCAGCTGCTAATTTGGGCGCGGCGGGTTCCTCCAGCCGTACATCGCAAAGCTCAGCCACAAGATTCCCGGCCCAGCGAAAGACGTTATGCTCTCTCACAGAGTGGCGCATGCGCCGCATTCTCTCCGCTCTTTCTTCCGGTTCCATCTCAAGCGCTAGACGAATGGCTTCCGCCGTTTGCTCCACGTCATACGGATTCACCAAAAGCGCATCCGGCAACTCGCGGGCTGCCCCCGTAAAACAGCTCAGGATAAGCACGCCCTGCTCGTCATGGCGGGCCGCCAGGAATTCCTTCGCCACCAGATTCATGCCGTCGTGCAACGAAGTAACCAGGCATAAATCGGCTGTCCGGTAGAAACGCTGGATTTCCGCGTGGCTATGCTGCCGGTCTCGGTACACGATGGGTCTCCATTTGCCGGTCTGGAAGCGCCAGTTGATCCGCTCCACTTCGGCCTCAACTTCGGCCATCAAATCGTGATAGCGCTTGATATGGGTACGGCTGGGCGCTGCAATCTGCACAAACGTAAACTTCCCCTGGTAGGCGGGGTGCTTCTCCAGCAGCTTTTCCAGGGCGAGAAAACGCTCGAGAATCCCCTTGGTATAGTCCACGCGATCCACGCCTACCCCCAGGAGAGTTGCTTCCACGCCGATTTCCCGCAACAAAGAAGTTCGCTCCTCGTAGGCGGATTGCTCTGGCGGAGGAGGATCCTCAAGAAACTCCACGCTGATGGGAAAAGGCTTGACCATGGTGCGATGCTCTTCGCGGTTGACCGCGAAGTGCTCGTGATCAATCCGCGACTCCAGAGCGTAATCCACCGTTTGCAGGAAATTGTTGCAGTGAGACTGAATGTGGAAGCCGATCAAATCCGCTCCCAACAGCCCCTCCAGAAGTTCCGTCTGCCACGGGCAAATGCGGAAGGCCTCCGGGTTGGGCCAGGGAATGTGCCAGAAGATGGCCACCCGGGCATCGGGACGCGCTTTCTTCACCAACCGCGGCAGGAGCGCAAAATGATAATCCTGGGCCAACAGCACCGGGCGATCGGTTCCTTCCATTTCTTCAAGCACGGCGTCGGCGAATCGGCGGTTGGCTTGCGCGTAGTCTTCCCAATCGGAAGCGCGAAACACCGGTCGCGTGTGCGCCATGTGGCACAGTGGCCAGAGCCCTTCGTTGGCAAATCCGTAGTAGTATCCCTCTTCCTCTTCCTTGCTTAGCCACACCCGGCGCAGGGTATAGCGCGGTTCCTCAGGGGGAACCCGCAGCCGGTCGTTCGCATCTACGGTTTCGCGGTCCGCCTCTCCGCTGCCATGCGCCACCCAGGTGCCATCGCAGGCGCGCAGCACGGGCTCCAGCGCCGTCACTAAACCGCTCGCCGGGACAATCGCGTGGATGGACTTGCCCTGCCCGATATGAATATAGGGCTCGCGGTTCGATACCACGAACAGCCGGCTATCCCCCAATTTGCCTCGCACGTGAACCGCGAGGCGCTCGGCGGTCCACAAATTCTCCCCCGCATCGCGCAACTGTGCCTCTTTTTCGGCGGCGGAGCGGGCAGCGGTAAGACTTTCGGCGAAAGTCGCCATTTCTCGCGCCAAGGGCCGCAGAATATCAATATCCGGAACCCCGGTCTTGGTGGAGCCCTTGCCGGTACGCATGGCGCGCATCCATTGCGCGGCCCGTGCAATCGGGCCTGCAATGCTCCAGCGGACGATCAGAAGGGTGGTGAGGGCGATCAGCAGTACCTGAATCAGCACCCGCACAAAAGCTTCCCGCCAGATGCGCTGGCTTTGAGCGTTGATGTAACCCGCATCGTGAACGATCGTCAGGCCGCCTGCGATATCCCCGTTCCGGTGGAGGGGAACGGTATAGATATAAAGTGGAGAATCTGCGATTCGTAAGAACTCACCCGAAGCCTGGTCCCTCGCCACCGCATGCACCACCTGGGAAGGCTCACCCGCGAACTTCTGCGCTAACTCGGGCGTAATCGCGACGGTCTCGCCTTGAGCGTCATAGATGGCCACTCCCGCCAAATGCTGACGGTTGCCAAAACGCTCGACAATTTTCTGCAGGTCTTTGCGCGAACCTTTCTCCAGGGAAGGCTCTACATTACCGGCTAAGCTTTCTCCCAGAACTTCTGCGCGACGCTCTAAGTCGCGGCGCAGTCCTGCCTTCTCGGAGCGCACCTGGTAGTAGGAGGAGAGCAGAGAGACGAGTGTAATCCCCACGATCAGTGAGACGATCAGCCGGACTGTGAGGAGGCGCACAGGTCATGGTAACAGCAACCCATCTACCATTTAAATCATCGTCTAACACCTGCGCCCCCAGCGGCTTGGGCAGTCTGAGGAAACCTAGGGCTGGCGCCGCCGGTAAAAACAACATTGTTTGATGGGGTTGCTGGTAGGCCTCAGAATCAGGTGGCCTTCGGGTCCATGGCCCGAGCACAACTTTTTCCATTAGGGGAAGGCTCGTATTTTGTGTAACCTACAGGTATTGTACGTATATTACTGACAGTACAAAGTGTTCCTTAAGGAACATTACGACGACTTTGCGGCGTTCTGCCCGATCCGAATCAAGGCAGGCAGCACGTCCGCCATCTCGCCTTTATGCGTTTCGCCAAAGGCAAAATAGAGCTTACTGAAGAGAGGATAGAGTTCCTCGTACACGGCTTGCTCCCGCTGTACAGGCTCGAAACGTGCATGCGGAGGACAGATCTTATCCTGCGCTTCCTCAACTGTTTTGAATGTGCCCGCGGCGAGGAATGCAAAAATCGCCGAGCCCAGGCTGACGACGCTCTTGCTCGGAACCAGCACCGGCCGTCCCCAGTACGTTCGCATACACCTGATTGAGCACGTCGTTCTTTTGTGGAATGCCGCCGGCGTTGATCACACGCTTGATCTGCACTCCGTGCGCGGCCATGCGATCCAGAATGACGCGGGTGTGGAAGCGCGGTGCCTTCAATGGCGGCGAACAGTTCATCCTGCGCGGTGCTTTGCAGATTCCAACCCAGGGTGATGCCGCGCAGGTTAGGATTCACCAGCACGGTGCGGTCGCCGTTGTCCCAGGTCATGCGCAGCAGGCCGGTTTGCCCGGCGCGGTAGTTTTCCAGTCCTTGACTCAGCGTCTGCACGTCAGTTCTCGCGCGAGTTGCGATGGCGTTGAAGATGTCTCCCACTGCGGAGAGGCCGGCTTCGATGCCGGTGCGCCGAGGATGCACGCTTCCCTGCACCACGCCACAGACGCCGGGCACAAGGTTCACCGAGGGCGTGATGCCGATGATGCAGGTCGACGTGCCGACCACGTTCACCATGTCGTCGGTGCGGCAGCCGGCGCCGATCGCGTCCCAGTGCGCGTCGAAGGCACCGACCGGAATCGGGATGCCGGCTTTCAAGCCCAGCTTTCCGGCCCATTCCGGCGAAAGCGTTCCCGCGATCTGATCCGAAGTGGCGTATTCGCCGTCGAGCTTTTCGCGCACGCCCGCGAGCAGGCCATCGACTTTGGTTAAAAATGTTTCAGGCGGCAGGCCTCCGAGCGCCGCGTTCCACAGCCACTTGTGGCCCATGGCGCAGATGCTGCGCTTGACCTTCTTAGGATCGGTGATGCCGCACAGCGTGGCCGGCCACCATATCGCAGTGCTCGAAGGCAGAGGCAAACGCGGCGCGTTTGTCTGGGTTATGGCGAAGCCAGTGCAGCAGTTTGGAGAAGCCCCACTCCGAGGAGTACACTCCGCCGCACCACTCGATGGCTTCCAGTTTCTCGCGGTGCGCGGCTTCGGTGATTTCCGCAGCTTCGCCTTTGGCGCGATGATCGCACCACAGGTAGTATTCGCCAAGCGGCTGAAGATTTTTGTCAACCGGAATGACCGAAGAGCCGGTGGTATCGAGGGCGATGGCCTCTACCTTATCGCCCGCGATGCCCGCCTTTTTCACGGCCTCGCGGGTAGCCGCCGCCAGCGCGCGCATGTGATCCTCGTGCGATTGCGTGGCGTATTCAGGATCCTCGCGCTTGCGGTGCAGTGGATACTCGGCGACTGCCGATGCCAGCAGCCCGCGCTCGCTGTCTACGATGGAGACGCGCACGCTCAGAGTTCCGAAATCCACTCCAGCAACAATCGCCATTGCGGTCTTTCCTTACGGGCGCTCGTGCCAGTACATATCCCAGCCGAGGTAGCGCGTAGTGGCTTCGTACACGGAGGCGGCGACGGTTGAAAGATTGGCGGCGACGTGATGTTCAAAACCTCTCTCGCAGATGTAGTGCAAGCAGCTTTTGCAGATTGGGAATTTCCACCACGCCGGCTCCGCCGAAGGTATTCAGAGCATCGTCGGTAAAGCGGCCTTCGCCGACGTAGCCGCGCATGTGGCCGGCAGTGTCGTCGGTGGAGAAGCGCGCGAAGCTCATCTTCTCCGGCTTGATCAACCCGACGCAGGTTCCGAACGTATTCTCCTTGCCCACCGTGCCGGCGATAATTTCCTGAAAATCCATCTTCACCGAACGGAAGAAATGCTTCGGCAGGTTCGAGCAATGGAAGCAGACGGCCTTGTTGGGATCGGAGCCATAGTTATTGTTCCAATCGAGCAGCGCGGAAGGCGTCTCCGAAGCCAGGCGCAGCGCGTGCATGCCGAGCACGCCGCAAATATCCACTTCGCAGGCGCTGGAGAGCAGGCTGTCGCTCATCATGCTCATAACCGTGCAAGGCACCACGCCGAGGTTTTCTTCGAGCGATGTCCAGCATTGCACAGCGCTGATGGCAACTTCGGTAGCCGCCATCCATTGATCGACCACCGCGCCGAGTTTGGCCATTTTCATCAGGGCCGCCGCGGGCACGCCGGTAGAATCCACGTATTTCTTGATGGAGGCGAGTTTGGCCTGCGCCAGATCGTCGTTGTCTTTCATGCGTTCGATGCGGCCGATCACCTCAGAGAGGTCAAGGGTTTCAATCGAAATGCCTTGCGATTCCAGAATTTTTTCGCTGTAGCGCACGGTATTAAACGCCGTGGGCCGCGCGCCGATGGCGCCCACGCGCAAGGTTGCGGAATCCGTTCACCACGCGGCAGACACCGGCGAACCATTGCAGATCACGGGCGAACTCCGGCGAACTCGGGCTTTCGGTATGCAGCGTCGTGATCGAATAAGGAATGCCATATTGCGTGAGGTTGTTGCAGGCGGACATTTTGCCGCAAAAACTGTCGCGGCGGAATTCGATGCGTCATGTTTGCAGGATCGTCAGGCGTGGCCTGGACCAGCACCGGAACCTGCAGGTTGGCCAGGCGCAGCGTGTCCGCAATCGCGCGCTCCTCGCCGAAGTTGGGCAGGGTGACGATAATGCCGTCAATGCGCTCGCGGTTGCGTTTGAACAGCTCGGCGCAACGCCGCGACTCTTCGCGGGTTTCGACCGCGCCGTAATGGCTTTCCTCCGGCGTGGGCGCCACCACATCCATACCGGCCGCCTCCAGCACCCGCAGGATTTCCTCGCGGCCGCTCTTCGCCAGGTGATCGGGAAAGAAACCGCGGTTGCCTACGATCACACCCATCGTCATTTTCTTTGTCGCCATGTGATTCCCCTGTGTTCTCGGTTATGCTTCATACTCACGTCAGCCAGTTTATTTCTGGCCGTAATACGCGTCCTTGCCGTGCTTCCGCAGGTAGTGCTTGTCATGCAGATCTTGGCCTACTCCCTGCGCCTCTGCATTGATGTTGAAGGTGAAGAAGGCCATGCGCGCCACCGCCTCCAGGATCACCGCATTATGCGCGGCGGTTTTGACGTCGGGCCCCCAGGTGAACGGCCCGTGGTTCGCCACCAGCACCGCCGGAATCGCCGCGTAGTCGAGCGATTCGAAGGTGCGCGCGATGGCGGTTCCGGTGTTCTTCTCGTAGTCGGAAGCGATTTCCTTTTTCTTCAGGCTTTGCGTCACCGGAACCGGCCCGTGGAAGTAATCGGCATGCGTGGTGCCGAAACAAGGAATCGGCCGCCGCGCCTGCGCCCACGAGGTGGCGTATTCGGAGTGGGTGTGAGTGACCCCGCCAATCTCCGGAAACGCGCGATAAAGCTCCACGTGAGTGGGCAGATCGGAGGAGGGCCGCAGGTAGCCTTCGACGACTTTGCCGGTGAGATCGGTCACTACCAGGTGCTCAGGCTTCATGGTTTCGTAGGGCACGCCGCTGGGCTTGATGACGATGAGGCCCTTCTCGCGGGAAATGCCGCTGGCATTGCCGAAGGTGTACAGCACCAAACCGCGGCGCACCAGTTCCAGGTTGGCTTCGAGCACCTCTTGCCGCAACGTTTGCAGAAGCATGGTTCGGGGATTTCCGGCGAAGAATATATTTGGAGAAATCGTTTTCCGGGCTCAACAAAAACTAGAGCAATCACGGGTGTTTGTCAATTGCGGAAGCCCCTGGAAGCGCCGGAAAAGTTTCTCGCCAACCTCCTTGGACTTGTCTAGACAATTGCCCGTTGCGCAAACGTTTTCACACACCGTTCATGGCGCAAACAGCTTTAAATTAACGGCATTGGCCATGGATTGATAGCCGGCGTCGCCGGGATGCAAATGATCGCCGCTGTCGGCCTGAGGCGAAAGATGTGAGGGATCATGCGGGTCGCGGGTTGCGGCATCCAAGTCAATCACGCCGTCAAACTGGCCGCTGGCGCGGATCCATTTGTTGATCGTCTGACGATCCGCTTCGCCACTGGGGGCGTAATAAAAGGCTCCAGCGTAAGGCAGGATGGTTGCACCGAAAACGCGGATGTGATGCGCATGCGCGCGCTGAATGATTTGCTGGTAAGCGGCGATTAAGGTCTGCGCGGTTGCCGGTTTCTCGCCGGGAGCACGCGGCCTGAGCTCGGTTCCAAGGTCATTCACTCCTTCGAGCACGACCAGCCAGCGCACGCCACTCTGGCCCAAAACGTCGCGGTCGAAACGCGCGAGCGCGTTGGGGCCGGCGCCATCGTTGAGCAAACGGTTTCCGCCGATTCCTTCGTTCAGCACCGCAACGTGCGCCGTAGCCGGGTTTGCGTGCAAGCGCCGCGCCAGGTCATCGGGCCAGCGGCGATTCTCATCGGTGGTGGAATGCGTGCCATCGGTGATGGAGTCGCCAAGCGCCACGATTGCGGCGCTGGGCGCCGCGGGCAGAACGTCCACACCATTGAGGAAATACCAATGCTCCGCGCGGGTCGCGTTGGTGAGTTCCGCCGCCGAGACGGAATTCCCCACCAGAAAATAGGAGTTGGCGTGAGCAGCGGGATGGGTGGTGACGGCTTCGGGCACACCGTCCAAATAAACAGTGACGGCGAGGTCAGAAAAAGCGGGTAGATCAAAGTCGAGCGCGTCGGAGTACATAAGCGCGCCGGGAGGAATCGTCACTGAAGGCTTGTCATCGAAAGTAAGCGGTTCGTCGGTTTTCGGCCGGATCGCACTGCCGCCGGCGGACAAGGCTACGCGCGCCGAAGGGATGGTCAGGGGCGTGGCGCCGAACGCGTTGGAAAAGCGCACGCGTATCCGTTTGCCGCCGATGGAAACGTGTACGACCTGGCGAATGGTGCTATCGACGAAGCCCGGCTCGGGCGGAGCGAATCTTGGCTCTTCCAACATTGGAGCCGACGCCCAAGTGCCAACCCACGGGACGGCCGGAGCATGAGCCTTTCCCTTGGGAGCGGCAAGCGCAGAAACGGCCAGCAGTCCGAAGAGCATCCACGACAAGATCCAGTTCTTTCGCATCAAGCCTCCCTTGAGTGATGAGAGCGATGAAATGAGACCGCTCAGCCAGCTTTCAGCGGCAGAGCGCATTCAATTTGGAAACCGTGTCATCCGGCGGATGAGGCGGCGGCTGTAAATGCTTTTCGCGCATCATCTGCTGTAGAAACGTGCCGCCCCAATTGCCGGGAAGATCGGCGTCGTGGGCGTAGGCGGGATCGCTTTCCGCCTCCGGCAGCGTGACCAGCTTGAAGCCGCGCTGCTTGAGCAATTCCAGAAGGTGGGGAAGCATGACGGTTTCAAAGCCGCCGATGTGCAGAAGCATGACGTGCGGGATGTCGCGCCCATAGATCAGCTTGGCCAACTCCTGCCCGTGAGTGAGCTCTTGCTCGGCGCCCTGGATGTAGCTCTCTTTCAACCAATCAATCCCCTTCTGATCATTCTTCGCCAGGCAGCGCGCGTAGGGCTCGTTGTAGTTGTAGTCGCCGAAACTCATGGTCACCTCGGCGGCGCGATAGCCGTGCGCTTTGAGAAACGCTTCCATGTCGCGGTGCTTTTCCACGGTATCGCCTTCGTGAAGAAACGGGAAGCGAAGCCAATGCCAATCGTGGTCGTCCATGTACTTCTTCAAGATTGGCTCGTCGGCGAGAAGATCATGCTCCCAGGCGTCGAGCGTGTTCGAGTTGAGATCCATATGAGAGTAGGTGTGATTGCCAAGCGGGAAGCCGGCATCGCGCCATATCTGCAGAACTTGCTCGGTGGAAGGATCTTCTTCAATCCGCTTCGCATTCACGAAGCCGTAGGTAGGAGACGCGCCCGCGGCCTTCAAATCCCTGATGATGTCGTTGGCGATGTCCTCGCGCGTGAGGCCTTGCGGCAACGGGCCGTGGACGGGAAGATCGTCGAAGGTCAAGGCAACTGCGGGAGTTGAGATTTTTGCGGCTCGATGAGTGCGGCAATTGGCATAGGGGGCTAAGGCAAGACCGATGAGCAGAGACGCAACCGCTAGATGCGATCCTGGCACTGATATTCCTCCTTGGTTGGCAAAGCTGGCGAATCGGGAGTATGGCGAAGCCGGCCAGACATTGGTGATTCCAGAAGAACAAGGCAAACAAAGCTGAAAGCCTACATATTCTGGCGCTCCACCGCAACCACTAGGGGTCCATGTCCATCATTTTCGGGGTCGGTCGATCCCCCAATTTTTTTGGATTCCTGAAAACTCTTTTGGCGACCTCTCACTTCTCCTGGGCATCCAACTGATTTAGAATGCGGCTTAGGAGTAAGCTCCTTGCCGAAATTTGAAGAATGCCTCCAGCGTCTGGAGAAGATCGTGCAAGAACTGGAGAAGGGCGAAGTGCCCCTGGAAAAGTCTCTGACGCTTTTTGAGGAGGGAATGCAACTTTCCGCCGCGTGCCGCAAGGAATTGGACGAGGCGGAGGGGAAGGTGGAAATCCTTCTCAAGCAGAACGGTAAGCTTCAAGCTGAAGCCTTTGAGCCCCTCACCGGCAAGGCGCCGGGTAAGAAATAGGCGCTTTCCGGCTCGTCGTCGCTCGTAACGTAAACCGTGCCGCGGCTCCCCCACGCGAAGCTGCAGCCGTCAGCCAAGGCCGTAGACGACGGTCAGACCCAGGGGGTCTTAATGCAACCTCTCAATGTTGTCCTGCTCCAGAGCGATCCTGGGATGGCTCGATTCCTCATCGCTCCTCTATCCAATTTTTTTCGTTCGGTTCGGGAAGTGCGGTCGTTCGGCGACCTGCGCAAAAGCGTTTCCAAACAAGCTGCGGAAGTTGTCATCCTAGACCTGGAGATGGCCACGATCGAGGACGTGGAACGCCTGCGCCGTGATTACCCGGGAATTTGCATCGTGTGCAATCACCGCATAGCGGATGACGCCATGTGGACCGCGTCTCTGAACGCAGGCGCCGCGGATTGCTACCCATCCCACGACCGGCACGGCATTCTGACCGCTACCGTACGCCACGCGCCGAAGGTGCGCGCGCTGGCCGCCTGAGCGCCGAATCGTAAGCTTACGGGACGCCGAATCGGCGTCCCTTTCTTTTTGCTTCTAGGTCTCATCCACGAAAAACACCTTGTTATACTCAACCGGCATGCTGACCGAAACACTGCATCAAGGCCAAGCGCTGACCGACGCGGCGCTGGAGCGGCTGTTGCCGCCGGGCAAGCAATATCCGTCATCGATTCACCAGGCCATGCGGCACAGCGTATTTGCAGGCGGCAAGCGGCTGCGTCCCATTCTCGCCATGGAAGCGGGGCGCATGGTCGCCGGTTCCCTTCCCGCGGGGATTGAAGACTTAGGGGCGGCGCTCGAGATGCTGCACACCTATTCGCTCATCCACGACGATCTGCCCGCCCTCGATAACGACGACCTGCGGCGCGGCCGCCCCACCTGCCACAAGGCGTTCGGCGAAGCCATTGCGATTCTGGCCGGTGACGCGCTGCAGACGCAAGCCTATGAAGTGCTGGCCCGGTTGCAATGCCCGGCGGAACGCAGGGTTCGGATTATCGAGGAAATCGCGCGCGGCACAGGCACGATCGCGGGCATGATCGGTGGCCAGGTCGTCGATCTGGAGGCCGAGCACAGCAAGCCGGATATTGAAATGCTGGAATACATTCACCGCGCGAAAACGGCGGCCTTGATTACGGCGAGTGTCGTGAGCGGCGGAATGTACGCAGGCGGGGATGAGGAAGCCGTCGCCAGCCTGCGAGCCTTCGGCTCGAAGATCGGCTTGGCCTTCCAGATCGTGGACGACGTGCTCGATGTCACGCAAACCTCCGAGCAACTGGGCAAGACGGCGGGGAAAGATACGGCGGCGGAGAAAGCGACCTACCCAGCCTTGTTCGGAGTGGAGGAGTCGTTGCGACGGGCCGATGAGCTGGCGGATTCGGCGATGCGTCAGCTAAACAGTTTTGGAGAGCGTGCGAATACGCTGAAGGCGCTGGCGCGATTCCTGGTGGAAAGAAAGAAGTAGCATCAGACGAATCATGAAGGCTCTCATCGCAGGCGCGTTGTTCCTATATTGCTGCCCGACTCCGCTGGCGGCTGAGTCTTTTTCGCAGCTTATGCATCACTTCGACTACGACCGTCAAGCGCCTCTGGACGTGCGCGAGTCTGGCGTGCAGGACAGCGGAGAAATAAAGATTCACGACATTTCCTTCGCCAGCCCGCAAGGCGGACGGGTTCCCGCCTACCTGGTTGTACCGCCCGGCCATGGCCGGTTCGCTGGGATTTTGTTCGGGCACTGGGCCAAGGATGGATCGCCCGTGCGCAATCGCAAGGAATTTCTCGACGAGGCCGTGGCTCTGGCTCATGCCGGGGCAGTCTCATTGCTTATCGATGCCCCATTTGCCCGGCCAGAGTTCCACCCGGATCCCGTACCGCTTAGCTCGCAGGAACCTCTGGCAGAACAGCAACAAGTGATCGACCTTCGGCGGGGGATTGATCTGCTCATGAGCCGCGACGATGTGGACCCGGCTCGAATCGCCTACGTGGGTCACAGCTTCGATGCCGCCGTAGGCGGAATCCTGACGGGCGTGGAGCACCGGATCAGAGCCTACGTTTTGATGGCAGGAACATTCGCCGTCGCCGACTATGTGCATTCTGACGCTCCGGGGATGATTGCTTTCCGCAGGCAGGCTGGGGAAAACAGAGTCGACGAATATCTCGCCACATGGGACTGGCTCGATCCTGTTCACTATGTTGGACACGCAGGTTTGGCGCCCGTGTTCTTGCAGTTTGCCGAGACGGACGCTTTCGTGCCAGCCGCGCAACGCAAGCGCGGTATCTTGGCCTTCTCGCAGCCGCAACTGGTCAAAATCTATGCGGATACAGATCATGCCCTCAATACGCAGGCTCGAATTGACCGTTATGAGTGGTTGCGCAAGCGCATCCGCCTCCGGCACATTGATCTCGGGCTCCTCCGGGCGGTCCCGCAAACCGAATGAAACAGGCCTTGCGTCACTTTCCGGAGAAGTGCGGTTGTGATAAAAAAAGAATCAGGCGATGGAGTTCGCCTTAACCGCCGGGTTCGGGCGTAATCGCAACCGGGCTGATAACTCCTACGAATCCTTTGTAGAGAGAACTCCATC
Source organism: uncultured Acidobacteriaceae bacterium (assembly GCA_963770915.1). Lineage (GTDB taxonomy): Bacteria > Acidobacteriota > Terriglobia > Terriglobales > Acidobacteriaceae > PALSA-270. The sequence goes on along the minus strand of CAVYRG010000001.1, from coordinate 4,067,067 downwards.
GTGCTCGACTTTCTAGCTATATCCCTAGGCGCAATCTTCGGCGCCAACTCCCGTTATTGGCTAAGCCGCTTCGCCGTTCGCCAGTGGGGCGCGGCTTTCCCCTATGGAACGCTCATCATCAATGTGCTCGGCAGCTTGATCGTGGGATTCTTCATGATCTGGACTGCGGAGCGAGTGCTGATCAATCCGCGATGGCGGCTGTTGGTCGTCATCGGGTTCTGCGGCGCCTTCACCACATTTTCCAGCTACGCGTTTGAGAGCATGTCGCTCATGGAGCGCGGACAGTGGTTGATGATGGCTGCGAACGTCATCGGCAGCAACCTGCTTTGCCTGGCGGCGGCACTGGCCGGCATGGCGCTGGCGAGGGTGCTGTAAAATGCCAAACGGAATGGCGGTCCAAGTAACTATCTACCTCAACGAAGCCGACCAGTGGCATCACAAGCCGCTGTATCTGGAGATCCTCAACTACCTACGGCGGGAAAACGCGTATGCGGCAACCGCCATTCACGCCGCTGCCGGATTTCTGGGCCGGCACAAGGTTGAGACCTCACACCTAGTGGACGTTGGCGGCAAGTTGCCGGTGATTATCATTTTTGTGGACACCGATGAACACGTGAGCCGGGTCTTGCCCACACTGAAAGAAATGGCCGCTCACCGGCTGATTGTGCGGGAGAATGTGGTGCTGGAGCAGGGGAGTTTGGACTGATAGCCACGGCTCAAACGTAAGGCTTATCTCGCGTTTTCGTCCTCGATCCCGGCAAATAGATCGGTTTCCATCCCCGAGAGCATTTGCGGCTGCATTGCTGCCGCCAGATGAAACAACTCCTCCGCGTTCCGCAGCGTGCGGTCGCCGTAGGTTTCCATCAGCGGCAACTGGCTCGTGTGAGCGCGAAAGGCTGCGACCTTCGTTTCAATATATTTTCTAACGTCGATTTTCGTGGTCATCGGCGCAAGTGAAACCGGCTGGCGGTCAGGCCATGTTCGCAGGTCGGTCGCGTAGTAGAGCTTTTGCGCACGGTGTGGAGACAAGCCCTCGGCAAACTGTTCGGGGAAACGGTCGCTCCGGCCCGCCCAGTGATAGGCCGCGGTGGTGAACATCCCAACTGCGGCGTGGTCCAAATGCGCAGTGACCGTTCCGTCGAGCCCGAGCGTCAGCACGACTTGGGGTTGGATTCGGCGGATTCGCCGCGTCAGGTCCTCTGCGACGGTGATCAGACTTTGCTGCGTGAGGCTTCCGTCGGGATAGTCCAAAATTGTCGCGTGTCTCACCTTGAGCAGCCGACAAGCTTCATAGAATTCCGCCGTGCGCCTGGCGGAAAGTTCTTCGCCGGATTTTGTTTGGCCGCGATTCGTCGCCGCCGCGCCACGCGTCAGGCAAATCACGTGGGTCTCGATTCCCTGCTCTTGATACTTCAGCAGCGTGCCGCCAAAAGCCCAGGCTTCGTCGTCAGGATGCGCGGTGGTGCAGAGAAGTTTATGCATGTGAGGCAAGGGCTTTCGCCGGCGTGCTACTTCTTCACCGCAACGGCTACCCCGTCGCGAATGGGCAGAATCGTGGTGAACAAATCTTTCGAGGCGTAAAGCAGCCGGTTGAATTCCTGAATTGCTTTTGTAGAAGGTTCCTTGGGCGGCTTCTCCGTTACTCGGCCGCTCCAGAGCACATTGTCGGTGACGAAAAGTCCTCCTTTGCGCAGGCGGGGCAGCGCCAGCTTGAACACGCGTGGATAGTCTTCTTTATCGACGTCATTGAAAATGATGTCGAACTCCTGCTTCTGCTCGGAAAGCAGTTCCAGCGCGTCGCCGGTGCGAACCGAAATCTGCTTGGTGACCCCCGCGCGCTCAAAATAGCGGCGCGCCTGGTCGGCTTTTTTGGGATCGCCATCGGTATAAATCACGCGCCCTCCTTCGCCAACCGCGCGCGCCCACCAGATGGTGGAATATCCAATCGCCGACCCCAGCTCGAATACAGTCTTCGCCTGGATGATGCTGGCGAGCTGATACAACAAGCGTCCTACGGCCGGACCGACGATCGGAATATCGTGCTGGCTGGCTTCCGCCTCCATTTCGGCGAGAACTTCATCGCGGGGCGGCAGCATGGCGTAGAGATATTCCTCGACCGCGTTGTCGGTAATGCCATGCTCGAACCATGGCTCTCGGGAAGTTGGCGAAGTTGACAATTTTTCCTCCAGGCAGCCGGGCTTCACTCGGCCGGATACAATATTGTTCCGCGGACCATTACGACGCTGTCACGCCCGGTTGCATCTCCATGATTTCTACGCCCGGCACAAGCTTATGCAAGGCGCTGGGAGTACCGACCAGCACCGGAAAAGTCCCGAAATGCATAGGGATGACGGTTTTCGGCTGCAGCAGGTTGCAGGCATAAGCGGCCTCGCGCGGCCCCATGGTGTAGTGATCGCCGATGGGCAACATGACAATGTCGGGCGCGTAAAGCTCGCGAATGATTCGCATGTCGCCGAAAACGTTGGTATCGCCGGCGTGGTAGATTTTGAGGCCGCTTGAGAACTCGATGACGTAACCGCAAGCCTCGCCGCCATAGACGATCTGGTCTCCATCCTGAATGCCGCAGGAGTGATCGGCGTGCACCATGGTGATTTTGATATCTCCGACGGTCTGGGTTCCGCCTTTGTTCATCTCGGCCAGATTCGTCACGCCCTTAGATCCAAGCCAGCGGCACAACTCGGGAATGCCAACAACCACGGGGCTATGCCGCTTGGCGATTTCTACGGCGTCTCCAATGTGGTCGCCGTGGCCATGGGTGCAGAGCAGGATGTCGACTTTCTTTACATCCTTTTCCGCCGGCGGGCACTTGGGATTCCCCATGACCCATGGGTCGACCATGATCGTCTTGCCGCCGGGAGTCTCCATGCGAAAAGTGGCGTGACCAAGCCAGGTGAGTTTGATTCCAGCAAGATTCATAGGAAAAGTCCTAGCATTGGGCTTAGGCATTCAGCACTCGCGGAAAGCCGTGTGCCGAACGCTGAGTGCTAGTTTAATATGAACCGCCATGACGGAGCTGAAGGTTCTGATTTCGCGCGAGAAGATCGCTGTTCGCGTGGCGGAAATCGGAGCGGCGATCACGCGCGATTTCGATAGCCAGTCGGTTATTTTGGTCGGCGTGTCGAAGGGCGCGGCAATTTTTCTGAGCGACCTTGCGCGCAGCATCCAACTCGATGCGACCTTTGATTTCATGGGAGTTTCCAGCTACGGCAACCGGCCCAGTCCGGCGCAGGAGCTGCAATATGGGTGGGATTCCACGGGCGAAGTTCGGATGACCAAGGACGTTGAGCATTCCATGAAAGGCAAGAACGTGATCCTGGTGGAAGATATCCTGGACACCGGTTTGACCATGACATTTCTGAAGAAGATGCTGCTGGCGCATCAGCCGGCCGCGTTTCGCATCGCCGCCCTGCTCGACAAGCCCTCCCGCAGAAAACTGCCGATGCAGGCGGACTACGTGGGCTTTACGATTCCCGACGAATTCGTTGTGGGCTACGGGATGGACTACGCCGAGATGTACCGGAATCTGCCCGATATTTGCGTGCTCCCGAGGCAGTAGCCCGCGCGCACGGCCATCGTTTGGTCGCTGTTATCATGAAGGATTGTGGTGACCGGCAATCTCCAATCCGAGCTTACGTTGAAGGTAGAACCACTGCTGCTTGAGGTCGCGGATGTGGTCAACACCACGCTAGACCTGGATACCTCGCTGCGGCGCGTCGCGGAGGTGGTACGCAAGGTTATCGACTACGAGATTTTCGCCATCCTTTTGCTCAACGAGAAGACGCAGGAGCTGAGCTTTCGCTTTCAACTGGGCTATCCGCGCGAGGTCGCCGAGCGCATGCGCGTCAAGGTCGGCGAGGGCGTAACCGGCCTGGCGGCGCAACGGCGCGAGACCGTGCTGGTGGCGGATGTCGCCAACTACACCGGCTACATTGGCGCCGCGCCGGGAGTGCGTTCGGAACTCGCCGTGCCGCTGATCGTGAAAAACCGGCTCATCGGCGTCCTAAATATCGAATCGCTGCAGGCGAACTACTTTACCGAGGAGCACAACCGGCTGCTGACTCTGATCGCTTCGCGCATGGCGGTGGGCATTGAGAATGCCCGGCTGCACACCCGCACCACCCGGCAGGCTCGCACTCTGCTGCTGCTGAACGACATTGCCCGGGAGCTCACCTCGATTCTCAACCTGGATGAATTGCTGAAGCACATCGCGGAACTGCTGAGCCGCCTGATCGATTACCAGATGTTTAGCATTCTGCTGCTGGACGCGAGCGGACAAAAACTGCAGCACCGCTTTTCTCTGCGCTTTGGAGAAAACATCCAGCTTAAAGACGATGTCAGCCTGGGGAAAGGCATCGTCGGCCACGCTGCGCAGCACAAGCACGCCGTGCTGGTCCCGGACGTCACCAAGGATTCGCGCTACATTCAAGTGAACCCTGAGACTCGCTCCGAACTGGCGGTGCCGCTGATCTATAAGGACAACGTTATTGGCGTTCTGGACCTGGAACATACACGCCGCGGCTTTTTCACCGAGGCCCACAAACGGACGGTAATCACGCTGGCGGCACAGGTCGCGATCGCCATCGAGAATGCCCGGCTGTACGAAGAAATCGCGCGCCAGGAAAGGCGGCTGGAGCGGGAATTGAGCATGGCGCGGCAGTTGCAGTCCGGGCTGCTTCCGCAGTCGCGGCCCAAGCTGGCAAATCTGGAGATTGCGGCGAAGTTTATTCCGGCCCGCGCCATTGGCGGCGACCTTTATGACTTCGTCAGCTACTCGCTTTCGCGCACGGCCATCGTCATTGGCGATGTGAGCGGCAAGGGCGCGCCCGCTGCCATTTATGCGGCGCTGGTGAGCGGTATTCTGCGCTCGCACGCGCCCATTGAGCCGGGACCGGCGGAAATGTTGCGCGCAGTCAATTTTTCGCTGGGAGAGCGCCGGATTGAAGCGCAGTTTGTCTCCCTGATTTACGCGGTATGGGACGACCCGAACCGTACACTGCAGGTGGCGAATTCGGGCCTGCCCCGCCCGATTTACTGCCACCAGGGAAAAATTGAGACCGTCGAAGCCACCGGGCTGCCTCTCGGGTTATTTGACGACGCCGACTACGACGAGTTCACCTTCAAGGCCTCTCCTGGAGATTTGTTCGTCTTCTTTAGTGACGGCATTCTCGACGCGCGGAATCAGGGCGGCGATCTGTTTGGCCGCAAGCGGGTGGAAGAGATCGTGACCAAGGGGTGCACCCTGACCGCCGACGTTTTGGTGGATTCCATCTTCGAGTCCGTGGCCCAGTACGCGGCCGGCGTGGAAGCGTTCGACGACCAAACTATCGTCGCTATTCGCGTGAAGGGCAGTCAAGGAAAGAAAAAGTGAGCCGGCCTTCCGCCCAGAATCTAGGACGACCGCCCGCCTTCTCCTATCGCCCGCTGGTAAAGGGCAAGTCTTCGAACGGCAGCGACGTTTTGCATTGCGATGATCTGCCGCTCATGCGATTGGCGGAGCGCTTCGGCACGCCGCTGTACGTTTATTCTGGCTCGGCCATTCGCCATCGCATGAAGGTTTTCGAGGGCGCGTTTGGCAAAGCTCCGCATACCATCTGCTACTCCGTAAAAGCCAACTCCAACCTCAGCATCCTGCGCCTTCTGGCCAGGATGGGCTGTGGGTTCGACGTGGTTTCCGGTGGCGAACTGGAGCGCGTGTTGCGCGTGGACCGCCGCGCGGCAAAGAAAGTCGTTTTCTCGGGGGTCGGCAAAACCGCTGCTGAGATGCAGATGGCGTTGAAAGCGGGGATCTTGCTGTTCAACGTGGAAAGCGAATCGGAACTTTCGGTCCTTGCGGAATGCGCGGCTCGACTGAAGAAGACCGCGCGCATCGCCCTGCGTGTGAATCCTGAAGTTTCCGCCGACACCCATCCTTACATTTCCACCGGCCTGCAGCAGCACAAGTTTGGCGTGCCGAATCAACTGGCGCGCGCTCTCTACCAGCAAGCGGCCAAACACGCGTTTTTGAAAATCAGCGGCGTGAGCGCCCATATCGGATCCCAGATCACGGATATGGCACCGTTTGCCGCGACCATGGAACGGATCGGGGATTTGGTGAAAACTTTGCGCGCCGAGGGCCACACCATTGAGTACGTGGATGCTGGAGGCGGCCTGGGGATATCCTATCAAGGCGGCGCCCAAGCCGACTTTGCCGCCCTCGCAGGCCAGTACGCGCAGGCCTTGCTGTCCCCTCTGCGCGGCCTGGGCGTTCATTTGCTGCTCGAGCCGGGCCGCTCCATCGTCGGCCCAGCCGGCGCTCTGGTGACTCGAGTGATCTACAAGAAGACCAATGGCTCCAAGACCTTCTTAGTGGTCGACGCGGCTATGAACGATTTGATCCGGCCATCGCTCTACAAGGCCTATCACGAAATCGTGCCCGTAATTTCAGATTCGCGGCGTGGCAGCGAAGCCGTCGATGTCGTCGGCCCAATTTGCGAAACCGGAGACTTTCTCGCCCGCGACCGCGAAATGCAAACCGCCGAACAGGAGGATCTGTTGGCAATCCTCGATGCCGGCGCTTATGGAATGGTGCTGGCGTCGAATTACAACACCCGCCCCCGGCCGGCCGAAATCCTGGTCGAGGGCAGATCGGCCAAAGTCATCCGCCGCCGCGAAACTGTGGCCGACCTGCTGCGCGACGAAAAGAGCCGCCCCTGAGCCCTTTTCGCAGCTCACAAGGAGCGCAGGAAGTTCAACAAGTCCTGCTTTTGTGATGTCGTTAGCGCATTGAAGCGGTGGACCACCCCGTTCGCTTCCGACGTACAATTCTGGCTCCGATTCAGTGTAAAGCGCAGATTGCCTCCGCAGCCTGGCGGACTGTAATGCGCCGCGATTGCCTGCAGCAGATCGGAAGTCCGGCCGTCGTGTAGGAAGAACAAACGTTGGCCTAAGCCCCATAGGGGAGCGGTGCGGAACTCGTCCGGTCCGGCCACTCCTTGGCTAACACCGTCCGCCAGAGTCGAGCCCATGTGGTGCAGCGCGAAGTCCGAGTACGGACTGTACTGCACGTTAGACATTCCTGTGTAGGGAGCCTGCCCAGTTGTCAGCGAGGAGGAATGGCACAGAGCACAGCCCACCTGATTGAACAGCTTGGAGCCATTCTGCGCTGACGCGGTCATTGGAGCGGGCGTGGGCGGCGCCGAAAGTCGAACAAATGCAGCTTGGTTTACCACGTCCGACGACATGTCTGAGGCGCTGCCGGTCAAGCTGTTGTTGACCTGAAGATTGGTATCGTCTTCTGGATCTTTGTTGAACACACAGCCCGCAACCATGCTTCGGCCGTCGGGAAAGTTGTCATTGGTAACGCCCTGTTCCACGTTGTAGGCTTCTCCGCAAAACACCAGGAGCGATTTGTTTTGTGCCTTCCAGCCAAAGCGGGTGATGGTGCCGTCGTTGCCGCTGATGTTGAAACGGCCACCGATTCCCAGCGCCGTCTTCGCCGAGCGATTTGCCGCTAGATTCGCCTGGAGGGTTGAATCCGGCGTGTTTTCCACCAGGCCAAGGCCAAATAGCGGAGTGGGAATACGAAAAATCGCGTTGCTAGCGGCCAACTGCGCGGCGAAATTCGGCTGGGCGAGGGTGCATCCAGGGGCATCGGTGCGGCCGGCGATGGTGAACAAGCCATGCACTCCGCCGTCGAGCGAGCCATCGGAATTCCGGATGAAACGCGCCTCGCGGATCGGCCCATCGGGCGCGATGAATGCCGGCACGGTGTTGGTTGCCCCGTCCAAAGAAGCCAGCGCCACTTGCGGGTTAGGAACCGGATTTTGCGGACTCCTTAATCCGGGGCTGCTTCCGCCAACCACGGGTTGCGCGTGACACATGGCGCAGCTGTTGCCATTGAAGGTCGGCCCTAAGCCGCTGCCGTCTTCTATGGTTCCCGAAACTGAATCTATTTCTGCAAAACGCATCATCGCTTGGCTGAAGAAGGATTTCTCATTTTCGTTCAAAGTGGGGTAGGCGCCACCGGCAGCGGAATCTCCGCCGCGGGGCCCTGGGTCTTTTTGCGCTTGCAGGGGTCCGGCGGTCAAAATCGCGAGCAAACCAACGTACCATGTTGCAGTAAGGACACTCTGGCGTTTCATCTCACTCCTCCAGGCGCGGGCAGGCACACCTCCGCGGAAGTGCCAGACCCACGGTTTTACGACGATAGGCGCGGGCCGAACTCAACTCGCTCTGCCGGGCATGGGAGCCGGCACAAAAAAGAACCGAGCCGAGTTCTAACAGAGTTGCGCAGACTAACTACCAAAGAACTACGCGAACAACTCTCTGTCCGCAGTCTGGAGGATTAGGGATTTGTAATGCGGAATCTATGTCCGATCCGAGCCTAGGTCAACAATCAGGAGTACAACGGCATGGTGCCGGAAGTTCACTCGCTGCCTATGACGCAGGAGGCAGAGCCATCATGGTGCGCGGGAGAATGGAGGCGCCGGCTCAGCCTACGGTGGGGACGGCACACTTGTATTCCACACAACCTTCCCGCCGACAATCGTCTTGAGAACTTTTGTGTCGCGAATCTTCTCAGCGGGAATAGAAAAAATATCGTCGCTCAGCAAAACCATGTCGGCAAGCTTGCCGCGCGTGATGGAGCCTTTCTCCTTCTCTTGAAATTCGGCGTAGGCCGAGCCGATGGTGTAGGCCGCAACAGCCTCGGCAACCGTGAGCTTCTGCTCAGGGAACCATCCCTCAGGATTCTTGCCGTCGAGCGTCGCGCGGGTAGCCGCTGCGTAAATGCCCAGCATCGGGTTCAAGGGCGCGACGTCCCAGTCGGTGCCGAAAGCAAGACGAACGCCATGGTCGAGAAAAGTGCGCCAGGCATAGCTGCGGCTGGCGCGATCGTGGCCGATGCGGGCCTCGGCCCAGCGCCCGTCGTCAATTGCGTGGTAAGGCTGCATGGAGGCGATCACATGCAGCTGGGCGAAGCGGTCAAAGTCTTTGACAGCCATGTGCTGCGCGTGTTCGATGCGGAAACGCCGGTCGGCCTCGCCGTGAGCCTTGGCGACTTCGGCATAAAGATCAAGAACGGTGGAAATCGCTTCGTCGCCGATAGCGTGGGTGCAGATTTGCAGGCCCGCGGCATCGGCTTTCATCATCCGTTCGCGCATCAGTGAAAGCGGATGCATTTCTTCTCCAAGCAGTCCACGATTGCCGGGTTGATCAAGATATGGCTGAAAGAAATATGCCGTCCGCGAGCCGAGCGAGCCATCGGCATAGGCTTTCACCGCGCCCATGCGCAGAAATGAGCCTCCAAAGGCACGGCGAATGCCGAGCTTCGTCTGATCGTCGACGCGCGTGATCAACGGCGCAGCGTAGATGCGCACCGTCAGTTCGCCCCGCTCGAGCAGTACGGCATAAGCAGCAATGTCGCCGTAGTCGGGATTCATATCCTGCACGCTGGTCACGCCAACCGAAGCGGCCAGCGCCATCGCCCGCTGGGCGGCTTGCAGGCGCTGCTCGGGCGTGAGCGCAGGAATTGCTTTGATGACGGAATCCATGGCCGCGTCTCTGAGCAGACCGGTGGGGTTGCCCTTCGGATCGCGCACAATGATGCCGCCGGGAGGATCAGGCGTGCGCGCCGTAATTCCCGCCACCCGCAGCGCGGCAGTGTTGGCTAAAGCAGAATGGCCATCGTAACGATAGAGAAAGACCGGATTGTCGGCGGTGAAGCGGTCGATTAGGCTTTTGTCTGGCAGCTGGGAAGGCGTCCAGTGGGTATCGTCCCAGCCTCCGCCCAGAATCCACTTGCCCTTGGACACGCCCTTCGCCTGTTGCGCGACCATGCGAGCAAAATCTTCTGCGCTCCGGGCATCGTGCAGTTGAAGCTTCCCTAGGTCGTCCCCGCCGCTGACAAAATGAACATGCGCATCGTCGAAGCCGGGCAACAACAGCTTGCCCCCGGCATCGATCACGCGAGTCGCAGGGCCGCGCCAGGCCTCAACCTCCGCGTCAGAACCGACAGCGACAATGCGATCGCCCAGAATCGCGACTGCCTGCGCTTTGGGCTGGGCCGGGTCGCCCGTCCAGACGTTCCCGTTCAAGATGACGAGGTCTGCGGCAGGATGGGCTTGCGCGGCAACACGCGAGCCGCAAAGAAAAAGAAACAGCGCACACCAGGCGGAAACGGGGCAAACGATGTCCATCATCCGGCTCCGAGCGGCGGGCAGCAAGCTCAGCGCTGTCCCCACTTCAGCTTGGTGTGCAGCACATCAAAGAAGGTTCCTTTAATGTGCAGAAGCTTGACTTGATAGTCGGACCTCCGGCACTGCAGACGATCTCCGTCCTCCACGGGCACACCAACCTGGCCATCGATACTCACGTAGGCGCCTTCATCTCCGGTCTTGACAACAATCTCGATCTCCGCGTTATCTGGCACGACCAAGGTACGGTGGGTTAGCGAGTGAGCCGAAACCGGCGTGATGACAAACGCGCTGACGGACGGCATCAGAATAGGGCCGCCGGCAGCCAGCGAATAGGCGGTCGAGCCCGTGGGAGTGGAAACAATCAGACTGTCTGCCTGGTAGCTGGAAACGAAGACCTGATCAATGTAGACATCGCAGTGGTTCAAGCGAGCAATCGTCGCCTTGCCAACGACGACATCATTGACGGCGTCGAAGCTCGCTATGCTCGCGCCCCGGCGAATCACTTGGCAACGCAACATGGAACGCACATCCATGCCGCAGCAGCTGCCTTCGATTCCTTCGAGCGTGGGGTACAGCTCATCCAGCGGAACTTCGGTAAGAAATCCCAACGAACCGAGATTGACTCCAAGCACTGGAATTCCCGCTTTGGCGACCGACCGCGCTGCCGAGAGCAGCGTGCCATCGCCGCCCAGCACCACGACGAAATTCATGGGAAGATCGCCCATAGCCTCGCGCGCCACGACTTTGATACCGGGGGCATAGGGTGCGGTTTCGGGATCCACTACTAACTGATAGTCGCGTTGGCGAAACCAGGCCAGCAGCTCGGGAACGATGTTCGCGAGCTCGGGCTTATTGGGTTTGGAAATGATTGCGGCGCACTTGGCCGCGTTTGGAGCTTTGCCGACTGTCATTGGTTCCAATGGAATTGTACAGAACTTTGAACCCCGCAACGGTTGGGCCTAAGAAACCCGCGCTTGGCCTCAAGCGCCGTAGAGCAGAAACTCCCGGTTGCCTTCGGCTCCCAGGACCGGTGACTCGATGACATCAGTCTGCTGAAAGTTCAAGTTCAAGAGCGCCTGGCGAACTTTCTCGACCGCAGCTTGTTGCAATGAGGGATCGCGCACAATTCCGCCCTTTCCCACCTGCCCGCGCCCCACCTCAAACTGCGGCTTCACCAGGACCACCACTTGCCGATTCGATCCATCCACAAAGGCTGCGGCGACCACTGGAGGCAACACAAGAGTAGCGGAGATAAAGGAAACATCCATCACCACAAGGTCCACGACCTCGCCCAGCTGCTCGCGCGTGAGATAGCGAGCATTGGTGCGTTCCAGCAAGCGTACGCGCGCATCCTGTCGCAGGCGATACGCGATTTGCCCATGGCCAGTATCCACCGCGATCACCCGCGCCGCTCCGTGCTGCAAAAGGCAATCGGTAAATCCTCCGGTGGAGGCGCCCACATCGAGGCATCGCTTGCTCTGGACGTCAATCTGCCAATGAATCAGGGCGCTTTCCAGCTTCAAACCGCCGCGGCTGACATAGCGCAGATCTTCTCCCAACAGACGAATCTCGGCGCCGACGTCCACCCCAGCGCCGGCTTTCTCCACTTTCTGCTCGTTGACGAGAACTTTCCCGCCGAGAATCAGCGCCTGCGCACGCTCCCGCGATGCCGCCAGTCCGCGTTCAACCACCAACTTGTCGAGTCTGGTCTTCACCCTATTCCCCGCTTCGCTGTGCGCGCAATCACACTCCCGTGCCTGACACGAGAGTGGCAGCACTCTCTCCAGTGCAAAGTGCTAAAACAATTCTCGATGAACCACTTGCGCTCGCTCTTCCGGGTTTTTACACAGTCTTTTGCACCGCTGTGTTGAAAACCTACACCTTCAAACCTCCAAAACAAAAGCCGCCCACGCGGGCGGCCTTTTATTTCTAAAGCTAACGTCTTAGCTGGCCACTTCCTCCAGCAGTTTCTGATCAATATCGAAGTTGGCGTGGACGTTCTGCACGTCATCGTGCTCTTCGAGCGCTTCCAGCAACCGGATCATCGTGCTGGCATTCGCCCCTTCCAGCTTGATGTAGTTCTGCGGAATCATGGCCACGCTCGACGACACCGGCTCAATCCCGGCCTTCTTCACCGCCTCCAGCACCGCTTCGTAAGCGGACGGCTCGGTCACGACTTCCCAGTTCTCTCCGTCGTCGCGCAGGTCTTCGGCGCCGGCATCGAGCACAATGCCCATCAAATCGTCTTCCTTGGCGACCGATTTCGCCACTACGATGTCGCCCTTCTTGTGGAACATCCAGGAAACCGCGCCGGCATCGGCCATGTTGCCGCCGTTCTTGCCGAACACGTGCCGGATTTCGCTGACGGTGCGGTTGCGGTTGTCGGTGTTGATATCGAGCAGAATGGCCACGCCTCCGGGACCATAACCTTCGAGGGCGAATTCTTCATAGGTCGCGCCGGGCAGTTCGCCGGTGCCGCGCTGGATAGCGCGCTTGATATTGTCGGCCGGCATATTCTCGGACTTCGCCGCCAAAATAGCGCCGCGCAGGCGCGGATTGCTGTCCGGATCGCCGCCGCCATTCTTAGCAGCGATGCTGATTTCCTTGATCAGGCGGGTGAAAACCTTGCCCCGCTTGGCGTCCAGCGCGCCCTTCTTATGCTTGATTGTGGCCCATTTTGAGTGGCCAGACATAGCGATACCTCGTCAGTTAAAAATGTGTTTTGGCGCTGATCCTGCAAGCAGGTCTGCCGCGATGAATTCGCCCGTGGAGGAGATCCATGGCTTGCCCCTTAGCTGCATGCAGGCGAAATAAAAGTATAGCACGGGGGCATGGCTTGTCTAAGTCTTCGTTTGTCATTCCGAGGAGCTAAGCAGCGAGGAATCTGAGGTTTGCGGCGTCCCGGAACCGCAGATTTCCCGCGGCGCCCGAAATGACAAATTCGTGGGTCTTTTTTTCGGCGAGGTCACCCGGGCACATCTGTTGGTCCCAGTTTCGCCCATACAATATTTCCGCTTCTCATTCGTCTTCACTAGCAGATGGAATGAGACATTGAGCACAACCTGGATGGCTGAGCAAGATCAATCCATCACGGACGCGATCGCCGCAGAACAAAGACGCCTGCTCAACTTTATTCGCAGGCGCGTGGCGAATGAGAGCGAAGCGGAAGACATTCTTCAAGAAGTCTTCTACGAGTTGGTCGCGGCCCACCGCCTGATGCAGCCGATCGAGCGGGTGAGCGCGTGGATGTATAGCGTGGCCCGGAATCGCATCACGGATCTGTTTCGCAAGCGAAGGCCGACCGTTTCAACCAACGACGCATGGAGCGTTTCCTGGGAGGAAGAGCCCGTTTTAGTGGGGGATCTGCTGCCCTCGCCAGACTCCGGACCGGAAGCCGCCTACGCGCGCGAGATTCTGATGGATGAACTTGAGGCCGCGCTGGACGAATTGCCCGAAGAACAACGAGATGTCTTTGTCGCGCATGAGCTGGAAGGCAGCAGCTTTAAAGAAATTGCGGAAGAAACGGGATTGAGCGTGAATACCCTGCTGGCGCGCAAGCGCTATGCAGTTCTGCATCTGCGCAAGCGTTTGCAGGCCATTTATAGCGAATTTACGAGAGGATAAGGTGAAAACTATGCGAGGACGATGGGTTGCAAGACTAGTGGCAATTCTGGTGTTTCTGTTGATCGCGGCGCCGGGCTTTGCAACGGGAGTGTATTTTCTGTGGAATTGGCTGATGCCGGCGCTTTTCAAGCTGCCGGTCATCACTTTCTGGAAGGCGCTGGGATTGCTGTGGCTCTGCTGGATACTTTTCAACGGCCCGCAGGGATGGCCCGGGCGCGGGCCGCACTGGCGTCATCGCATGATGGAACGTTGGGAGCAGATGACGCCGGAGGAGCGCGAGAAGTTTCGCGAGGGTATGCGCCATCGCTGCGGCCGCGGACCGGCGCCGGAAGCGAAAACCACGGCTTAACACGAAGGTTCTCAATCATCGGCAGCGCTGTGCGGCTGGCGTTGCCGATTTAGGTAGGCATAGAGCACGGCCAGTACCGGCGGGGCTAAGAGCACTCCCCAAAACGGCAGCAGAAAACCCAGGACGATAGGCGTCACAATCGACGCCCACATCGGCACTTTGGCGGTGCGTTTCATGATGTACGGCTGAAGCAGCAAGCTATCCACAACGACGATGCCCGCGTACAGCATCATTACGTAGAGCGGATGTTGCCAGTCTCGCCAGTGAAGCGCAGCGGCTAAGGCCGGTCCCACGAGCCCCAAAACCGGCCCCAGATGGGGCACAAATTGCAGTAGCGCCGCCAGAATGGCCCATAACAGCGCCCACGGCACTTTGAGCAAGTGGAGGCCAACCAGCCAGAGCATCCCCACGGCCAGCGCGTCCTCACTCTGCGCGATAAACCATCGCTTTAGGGCATTCCCCGTAAAGCGCAGATGCCCAAAGAGGTTCATACTTATATTCGGGCGTGCCTGGGCAGGATTGCGAAACAGCTATTTTGCGCCCCCCGCTGTAAACCCTGGCCGCCGAAACTCGTCCATACTCATAGCAGAAGATTAGCCCGTATGGGAACTCTGACCGCAACTCTGCGTTCTTCGGTGCAAGCGACGGCGCACACCATTTCAGTGGATCGGTTTGACGAAATCGTTCGGCAGCATCAGAGGCGCGTGTATCGGGTCATCTTCCTGCTGGTTAAGGATGCTGACGCCGCGGACACTCTCACCCAGGAATGCTTCCTGCGGGCTTTTCAGAAACTCGATCGTTTCCGCGGCGACTGCTCCCTTGCCACCTGGCTTCTACGCATCGCCGTCAACCTGACTCGAGATCACATCAAGAACCGGCGCGTCTCGTTCTGGCGAAAACTGGTTGGGCTAGGGGACGAAAACGGTGGCGATCAGGCGGTCCCGCAGTTGGCAACGCCCGCTCCCTCTCCCGAGCGCACGTTGTTGGTCCGGGAAACGTTGCAGGAAGTGTGGAGCGCGGTCGCTTCTCTATCGCCGCAACAGCAAAGCATCTTTCTGCTTCGTTATGCCGAGGAGATGTCGCTGGCGGAGATCGCCGCTGTACTTAAGGTCAAGACTGGGACCGTCAAAGCGCAGCTCTTCCGCGCCACCAACAAAGTAAGAGCAACTGTGAAGGAGCAATCATGCAGCTCATGCGCCATCTGAACGACGAAGAACTTCACGATCTGTTGCTGGAGAGCGACCAGCGGGAACTGGAACACGCGCTTGCGGCTCTGCCGGAATGGTTGGATTCCAAAGCGCAACAGCCGGAGTGGTTCTGGCAACGACAGCAAGTAGCGATTCGCGGCCGCATCGCCGCGAGCCAGCGCAGGCTCTGGCCGGGATTGACGGCCTTCGCCGGCGCGTTGGCGCTGCTCGTAGTCGCGGTTTCCCTGCTTCGAGTAGGTCGGCCGCCAGCCCCGCCTGCCACCATGGTCCAAACCGACTCCGATCAGCAGCTTATGATCGCTGTCGAACGGGCCGTGCAAAGCGATGTCCCGGAAGCACTTGCACCCGCCACCCTGCTCGCCGACGAAATTAGCAACGCCCAAACGGCTTCCACGTCGAGCCCAAGTTCCAAGGAGAACAAACATGAAAACTAATAGACTCGCACTCGTAGCAATTCTCTTCCCGGTCTTTGCTTTTGCCCAGGCGCCGTCCGCTGGTGACGCGCCTGGCGCTCCGCCCGAGCCTCCGCCGCCCCCGCCCCCCATGCACATGATGATGCACGGTCCGAAGCACCCCGGACCGGATGGTCCGATGCCCGGTCCAATGCCCCGCCCTGGCATGATGCGTGGCGGCGGCCATGGCTTGATGGGCAAGTGGTGGGAGAACTCTGAGCTCGCCAAGCAACTGCAGCTCACCGACGCCCAGATCAAACAGCTCAATCAGACTTTCCTCGACCACCGGCTGAAGCTGATTGATTACCAGGCAGAGATGGAAAAGCAGGACTTGAAGCTGCAGAGCCTGCTTGATGAAGATTCTCCGAATGAGGCTCAGGTCGGTTCGCAGGTCGACCTGGTGCTCGCCGCCCGTAGCAAGCTGGAACGCGAGAACACCATGATGAACCTCGATCTGCGTAAGGTGCTTTCCGTCGAGCAATGGCGGCAGCTGAAGGCGATGCATGGGGAACATGGCCCCGGCCCGGGCGGAACCATGTTTTTCCGCGGGTATGGATCCGGCATGCAGCAGCATCCCTAAATGCCGAGCCGTCGCTCCGGCAGAATTCATTCCGAGCCGCCTGAGTCTTCTCCCGGGCGGCTTTTTCTTCGTGATAAACTCGATTTCATTCCACTCACTTAGGAAACTGCCATGAAATTCGGCGTCATCATCTTCCCCGGATCGAACTGCGATCATGATGCTTACTGGACTGTTCAGAACGTCGCCAGGCAGCCCGTAACCTTCCTTTGGCACGAGTCGCATGACCTGCAGAACTGCGATGTCATCATCGTTCCGGGTGGCTTCGCGTTTGGCGACTACTTGCGCACCGGTGCCATTGCGAAGTTCTCTCCGGTGATGGAGTCGGTCCGCAAGTTTGCCGCTGGCGGCGGTCTGGTTATGGGAATCTGCAACGGCTTCCAGATTCTCTGCGAGTCCGGGTTGCTGCCCGGGGCCCTCACGCGGAATGTGGGGCTGAAGTATATTTGCAAGCCGGTCCATGTTCGAGTGGAGAACGCCGACACCCCTTTCACCAACGCTTGCCGCGAAGGGGAAGTTCTCACCATTCCGATTGGCCACATGGAAGGCAACTATTTCTGCGACGACGCTACGCTCGCCGATTTGCGGCGAGAAAAGCGCGTCGTCTTCCGTTACTCGACTCCCGACGGCCAAATTGCACCGCAGGCTAATCCCAACGGATCTCTCGACAATATCGCCGGCATCTGCGGCCCAGGGCGCAACGTGCTGGGCATGATGCCCCACCCGGAACGCGCCAGCGAAGTCGAATTGGGTGGTACGCAGGGCTTTAAGATCTTCCAATCCTTACTTGGCGTGCTTGCAACGAAGTAGCCCCCACTAATCCACGACTTATGCACAGCTTATGCACCGGACTTCCACAGGTTTCTTGCGGTTGTTAGCTGATTGTTCTTCCTCCCGATAGGCTCACTCTGGTATGTTGCACTCCCCGTTCTGCTACTTGGCTGCTCGTCATCGCGTTTCCACCAATTCGTCCCGAATTCCTTAGAGGAACGGCTTCTATGACAGCAAGCGAGATTGTGGACCATCTTTCCGACACTCTCATTTCTGACGAGCGCATTCTCAGCGTGCCGGAAAAAGAACTGCTGGCAAACCTGCTTCGCCGCGCTCAGACCACACAGCGCAACGGGGATCACGCCATCACTGACGTCATCACTCAAAGTGTTGGGGAGATCGTAGCGCAGCGGGCTTACGGAGTAGTCGGGGAAAGCATCACGCGCCGGCTAGCAAGCGCTTTTGGCGCCACGGGACAGACCGCCCCTTCATCGCGGTTGATGCCAGGACCTGGACCTGGGCCCGGACCAAAACCCGGGCCATTTCCGCCTGGACCCAATCCACCGGGGCCACATGGCACCGTCCCCGCGCTTGAGACGCAAACGGGTAAAGTGGCAGTGGCTGAGATGGAAGAGATTCTTCCGGGCGACTGCGTAATTCTAGACGAATTCCTCGCGCCAGCGGAACTAAACACCCTGCTACAACACGTCCTCGCTCACGAAGCAGACTTCCAATCCAGCGAAGTGGTGTTTCCTGGAGTTGCGGGCGGAATGGTCGACCACGATCATCGGCGCTCGCGCATACTCACCCAACCGAACGGGCATGAGGCGGTCGTTGTGGACCGCATCCGGCCTTCCTGGACCCGCATTCTCTCCAAGTTGAAGCACGCACCGTTCGTGTCGTCGGGGGTGGAAGCGCAAATCACTGCAAGCAACGACGGCGACTTCTTCCGCTGGCACAGTGATAATGCACAGGAAGTGAGTGCGCCACGCGAAATCACCTTCGTTTATTTCTTCCATCGCGAACCCAAGAGTTTTCACGGCGGTGAGCTGCGGATTTACGACTCAAGCTGGGAGAACGGCGGCTATGTGCCCATGAACAACTACCGCACGGTTGTGCCGCAGCAGAACCAGATTGTTCTGTTCGCTAGTTCCTTGGCCCATGAAATCACGCCGGTGGTGTGTTCTTCCCGCGCCTTCGCCGACAGCCGCTTCACGGTGAATGGATGGTTTCACAAGTAAGAGACGCCGGCGTTTTGCAATGGCTGGAGCGCCTGAAGTTGTCTGCCCCGGCGACTAGCCTTCCCTCGCCTCAGTATTATTGCCGTCTGGCTGATCAACCCGATCATCTGGTTCCGCGGCGATACCTCGAAACCGCAGAGCAGACACACTGTGCCAGTGGTTCGTTGCGCCTAAATCCGGATGCTCATTTCACCTGTGGAGGGGAACCGCCCGTAGCCTCGGTCGGGACGGAGGTCAGGCTGCTCGATAACTTTGCTCTGCATGGCTACATTGCGTGGGTAGAAACTCCCGGATGCCGTTTTCCGTTGCCCTTCTGGTTAGAACGGGAATGGGCCGAAATACTGTTGAAAACAGCTCCAGGAGATCCACCCCCTGAGACTCTGCCATGCCACGCAACTCAGCCATTGGTCATGGCCAACATATTGGTGTCGAGTGACCCCGCCTCCAATAAAAGCGGCGAGTGGAGGGCGGCCACCACCCTTTTGTCGGGCAAGTTTAAGGAACAAGGCTTTGCCCCGATCGGGCGGCTCATCCATCCCTTCCACGTCGCGGCGCTCAGGCGCTACTATCGCTGCTTGATCCGCACGGGCAAACTTCCGCTCGGCGATAACCAAAGTTCCCGGCGCTACGTGGCTCATAATGAAAGAGTCGCGCGTTTCTTTCACCATTCATTAACCCCGACCGTCAGCGCCATCGCAGGCGAGCCGGTCAAACCCTCCTACGTTTACTTCGCTTCCTACCAGGGAGGAGCCAAACTGGAGAAGCACATCGACCGTGAGCAATGTGAGTTCAGCATCACTTTCTGTTTGGATTATTCTCCCGAGCCGCGCGGCGCGACGCCATGGCCGATCCTGCTCCACACTTCCAACGGTACCGTCAGCGTATTTCAGGCCCTCGGCGATGGGTTGCTCTATCGCGGCCGAGAGCTGCCCCACTCGCGCGAGTCATTACCCGAGCCACACACCTCGACATCCCTTTTTTTTCACTACGTCCGGCAGGGTTTCTCTGGCGTTCTGGACTGACAAGGGAAATGCCGTTTTGATACAAATGTGTGCATGGAATATCGGGAATGTCTCACCTAAAGTATTGTTGGATAACATTCTCCAGTTCCTCGCAGCTTCCAGAAAGCCGTAGCGAATTCGTATTGTCGCGATAAAAAGTTTTGATTTGACTTCCGCCATCGCAACGCCCAAAATCCCTGCCACGTTGTCAGTGTGAGTTGGCGCCTCTTTCAGCGCCGAGAGAGGCAGTTCCTTTTTTTTTGGCACGACGCTGTGCCGATCTACCGACAAGCTGATCGTTGAGTGCCGGCAGGTCTAGGGTGGAATATTTGTCCCCAGTCATGCGCGGTTTTGTCCCCCGCAGCCAGTCGGGAGATTCATTTATCGAGAGCCTTGTAGCTCTCAGTAGAGGCCGGGGTGGGCATGAAGATGATTTTGCTGGAGCTGTTGTTGGCAGGTTTCTTTGCAGTGGCATGTATCAAGGCACGCGGCCCAGTTGATAGCGGTCAGAAGTTTAGTTTCCTTGACCTTTTCCGGCTTTCGGATCGCGTGGAGCGGATGAAGCGCTCGCGGTGGCAATGGTTCTCGATGGTCGGGTTCATGCTGGTTCTGCGTCTGCAGCAGCAGTTGCCTTTGGCTTTAGAGCTTACGGCGTTAGTGCAGTTGGTTGTGTTCGTGGCTCTGCCCGTCAGAGCTGGTGCAAAAAGGGAAATGAAGAGTTGATGAAGAGGTTGAAGTTGGCATTCGCATCCTAAGACGAGCGACCCTTCCGGGTCGAGGAGGAAGTATTCATGGCAGCAAACACAGGACAAGGCCGTGGTTTTCTAGTGTTCTTAGTAGGCATGACGATCGCTTGCGCCGGGCTCTTTTCTTATACCGGCATGGGTAAGGTGCTGTTGGTCATCGGTATCGTCATCATCGTGGCCAGCTTGTTCGGGTTCATGAAGCTCAAGCCGCTGGAGGGCAAGCCAGCGGTGAGGTCGAGTCCGATGGCGATGAAACTGTTGGGCGCGTTCGCCTCGGCACTGGGGTGGGTCGTAACTCTATTCGGCATGCACCTGACCGATAGCCCTGGCGGGCGAATCGTGTTCGCTCTGATCGGCATCGCGATCAGTCTGGTGGGGATTGTTTACATCCTGCCTGCCGCCTTCAATAAGAACGCGATTTGGAAGGCCTAGAGGTGGTAGTTCGCAGCGAATTCAAAATGACTATGGAGCAGACACAATGAGAGTGATCCGATTGAGTGGTTTGTGCCTTTGCATCCTCGCGCTCGGCCTGACGATGAGCTCAATGGCTCACGCTCAGGCTGCGGCTCCCGCTGCGGCTCCTGCCGCCGCGGCCCCACCTCCGCCCTCCGCGGATTCCGAACTTAAAGACGCCGCTGGGAAAGCTCCCAGCACTGCGGATCTTCAAAAGGGCGACCCGGGCGGCAGCCTTACCGGAACCATTAATGACGTGCCCCCCGCGGACCCTAAAGCCGGCGTGACCCTGCCCGATACGGCCAATCAGGTCGGGCAGAACAAGATCGCCGTCAACTTTGTCTGGACCTTAGTCACCGGCTTCCTGGTCATGTTCATGCAGGCCGGGTTCGCCATGGTCGAGGCGGGTCTTTGCCGCGTCAAGAACGCAAACCACACCTACATGATGAACTTCTTTGTGTACGGTTGCGGCTTGCTCGCCTACTGGCTCATCGGGTTCGCCATACAAATGGGCGGTGCCGCAGGCAACAGCAACCTGGGCGGCTTGCAGCCTCTGTCTTCCGAGCACACCACCACGCTGTTTGGAAAGACGTGGGGGCTGTTCGGAGGCGCAGGCATGTTCCTCTCCGGCCACACCTACGACGTGGGCGTGATGGTGATCTTCCTGTTTGAAATGGTGTTCATGGACACTGCGCTCACCATCGTTACCGGCGCTTGTGCAGAACGCTGGAAGTTCCTCACTTTCTCTGTTTCCTCGGTCCTCATGGGCGCCTTCACCTATCCTATTTATGGCAACTGGGCCTGGGGCACGGGCTGGCTTTCGCAGCTCGGAGCCAACCTCGGTATGGGCAAGGGCTACTGTGACTTCGCCGGGTCCGGCGTCGTCCACGCCGTGGGCGGGATCACCGCACTGGCGGTGACGCTCATCATCGGCCCTCGCATCGGCAAGTTCAATCGCGATGGCTCTGCGAACGCGATCAGCGGCCACGACATCTCGGCAGTGCTGATTGGCTGCTTCATCCTGGCGTTCGGCTGGTTCGGGTTCAACCCCGGCAGCACGCTGGGAGCCTCGGCGAACGGCAACCTTCGCATCGGGTCGATCGCCGTCAATACCATGTTGGCGGGCTGTACCGGAACCTTCGGCGCACTCCTCTACATGTGGTGTCTTAAAGGCAAACCGGATGCCTCGATGAGCGGCAACGGCCTGTTAGCAGGCTTGGTGGCCATCACGGCGCCTAGCGGCTTTGTCAGCACGGTCGGCGCAGCCATCATCGGGTTGGTGGCAGGAGTGCTGGTCTGCCTGAGCGTGGCTTTCATCGAAAACGTGATGAAGGTTGACGATCCCGTCGGCGCTATCTCGGTCCACGGAACCTGCGGCCTGTGGGGAGTAATCTCCATCGGTCTGCTGGCGGATGGCACCAGCAACTACGGTGGAAGCTGGAACGGCGTCACGGGTTCCGTCACCGGCATCTTTTATGGCGCAGACGGACTCAGTCAGCTAGCCGCACAGCTGGTTGGCGTCTCTACACTGATCGGCTTCGTTTTCACCTTCAGCTTCCTGCTGAATCTCATTCTCGATATCTTCCTCGGGCAGCGAGTTTCAGCGGAAACTGAGATCGCCGGCTTGGATATCCCGGAAATGGGAATGCTCGGTTACCCCGAGTTTGTCTTAAAGCCGGAGGCCGACATCTTTTCCCACGCTCCGCGTGACTTCGCCGTCGCCTGAGAGAACCTTGGGCGGTGGAGGCAGTGGCAAGGCGCCGCATGGCCGGCGCCTTGTCACCTGTTTAGAAGTGAAACAACTGCAAATGAGAGGTTCATTCTAGGAACTCCTATGAACAACGAAACCCACGTCGATCTCGTTAGTGCCAACAATAAGCCGATCCTGAGCGCCCGGGTCTCATCGCTCGCGCTCGCTTCCATCCCGCAGGAGACGCAAAATCTCCTGCTGCGGATGTTTGCCGATCCCTATCTGCTTGAGAAAGAGGACAGCGCCACCCTGGTCGCGCAGTTGCGCGACTGCGTGAAGCAGTTTCCGGAAGTCTCGGAGTTGCGGGTGCTCCTGGGGATGGCCTTGTGCGTCAGTCTGGACCCGCAGGCGGCGATCGAGGAACTGCGTGAGTCCGTCCGCCTGGCACCGAATAGCTTTATCGCCCAGTTGAAGATGGGAGAACTATGGATGCGCCTGCGGGTGCTCGACAAGGCGGAAGAACATACTCAGTTGGCGGCATTGCTCTCGCAAAGCATGGCACAGTCCGAGTTGGCTCGGCGGCTAGCGGCCACCATCCGCACCATGAAGCGTGAAGGCATCGAGCGCGGTGGCTACAAAACACCCTGGACAGTTATTACTCGTCCTCTGCGCCGCTTATTTACGCGTCGCCGCGAAGAAGCTGTCGCCCTCGATCTTACATAACCGGGCCCGCGGGCTGGCGCCGACATATTTCCCGGCATGACGCTTCCGGCCCTGGGACCTTGACTACTGTACTGCCTGGAGAGGCACTTTGGACTCAGTACCGATTCAGGATGAGTCTTCCTACCAGCAAGTGTCTTCTGAGCCTGCTCCGGTGGAAGTCGTCACCCTGCCCGGAAGTTTCTTCGTCGGCGGTTGCGCGCTGCTGGCGATCGGAATCCTGTTCCTTGGCGGCGTCATGCCAGTATGGGTGCTTGCCGCCGAGGTGCTCACGACCATCCTCTCGCTATTTCTGCTCGGGTCATTCAAGTATCAAGTCCACAAGAACGCCCTCACTTATGGAATGTTGCTGGTTATTATTGCCACGTTCTGCAAACTGGAAACGTCCGACTGGCATATTCAAATCCAGCAGATCGGCTGGTGGCATTGGGCGCAATCGAATTTGCTCTCGTTTCAGGGTTTGGATGAACTCATCCACCTGGACACCATGCTCTTCATCCTCGGCCTGACGTTTTTCGTGGCCGTGGTTGCCCAGACTCGCCTCCTCGAAGGCATCACCTTCAGCCTTCTGCGCCGCAACCAGGGCGCGGTCATGCCGACGGTCATTCTGGTGATCGGTTTTGTAGCCGTGGCGTCCGGCATCTTTGACGGCGTCTCCATGATCGGACTGACCATCCGAACTCTGGTCATCATTTTGCTGCTGGCGGCTACGCCGATGGCTGAGATTCGCTACGCGGTGATCATCTGCACCTTCATCACGACGGTTTGCGGAACCTGGCTCGCCTACGGTGAACCGCCTAACCTCATCATGAAGGCCAACCTCTATCCTCGTCTTGGAAACATATTCTTTCTCATCTACTGCGCACCGGGCGCCATCATCTGCTATTTGTTGATCGCCCGCCAACTTCGCAAAAGGCTGCGCGGCCAGCGCGTGTTCCTGGAACTGCTGGACGTTGTCGAAGCAAATGCCCAGGATGTGCGCTTCCTGCAGGCCACACGTCACGGCGAAGTGCTGACCCCGGTCGAATTCATCGAAGACCACGCTGCGGAACTCGGCGACCGTGCAGAAGGGGTACTGGCCTGGCTACGGCGCGGCGAATCTTTGGGCTTAGCTTTGTTTCGCGAGAAGGTTCCCGAAGCCACTCGCAAGAATTTGCTTGGGCATTTCGTCACCGAAGAACTTGCCGAACCGCTCGACCGGCACTATGAATTGATGTTCGCTCGCGACCAGGAAGGCGCCCGGCTGGCGGAGCGCTCGATCGACGAAGCGCTGGTCCCGCTGGCCAAGCTTCGCCGCCGCGCGCAATTGATCGGCGCTCTCGCCATGGTGCCCTTTATCGGCCTGCTGATTTTGCACGGCATCGAAAACCGCATGCCCCTTTTCATTGCCTCGTTTGCGGGATTCCTGTGCGCAGTGATCGGAATTGCGAGCATTTCCAAAATGCGTTCTCTGGCCTTGCACGAAGCGCGGGCAGAGTTTGCTGAGTATTACTTCTTGTTTCCGCTGTTCCTTTCCATCACCCTGCTGACCAAGGCCAGATTCTTCAATCAAATCCAGGGCCTGATTCACCATGGCATCGCCACACTTGGCCAGGCCCACGTCGCCTTTACGCAATTTCTTGGCTGCACATTCCTGTCGGCGATTTTGGATAACAACGTCGTCGCGGACTTCGCTTCCCGAGGGCTTCACGGCCTAAGTCCGACGTTGCTGCACTTGTTCGCCATGGCCCAGATCATGGGCTACGCGCTTGGTGGATGCTGGACCCACATCGGATGCGCGCAGTCCGTCGTGGCTTTTGCATTTATCCGGCGCGACTTGGATGAGGGTTTTACGCCGCTGCAATGGATTAAGGATTGCACTCCTATGCTGCTGCAACTTCTGGTAGCCTTGACCGCGCTCATTTATCTTGAGAATGCGCTTCTGCGATGGCTGTTCTAGGCAGAAAAGACAACTGGGCCATGGAAGGAAAGAGGTAGATCGCAATGTCTGCGCAAACACCGGATCACGGCCCGCGGCCGGCAGCGACTGAACTCATGCAATCTTCCGTTCATCCCGGCGACCGCCTTGGCGACTACCGTGTTGATGGCGTCGTGGCCCAAAGCAAGACATCGATCGTGTTTCATGCCACGGATTTGCGCAACAACCGCCCCGTGGCCATCAAAGTTCCCCAACCGAGCGTGGTGAAGGACACGAATCTTGCCGATTGGTTCCGCCGCGAACGAGATATCGGCAGCCGTCTCGACCACCCCGGAATCATTAAGGTCATTCCTGACGCGGGCAGCAGCGAAGACTACCTCGTCATGGAGTGGTTCGATGGGAAGCCGCTGCGCACGATGCTCAACGAACAGAAGCGGCTGTCGCCCGAGCGAGCCGTGGCCATTGCCGTCGAGATTTGCAATACGCTCGAATACTTGCATTCCCAAGGCATCGTGCACCGTGACCTTCAGCCGGAAAACATCCTGGTCGGCCCTGGAGATCGCATTAAGTTGATTGACTTCGGTGGCGCGGCCAAAACCCAGGCTCGCCGGTTGACGTTTACCAAGGTGGCCCAACTCACCGGCGCCTCCGCCTACATCTCGCCGGAGGAGTTGCTGGGAAAGCAGGGCGACGCCCGCAGCGACATTTTTGCTCTGGGCATGATTCTTTACGAAATGCTGACTGGACAGAATCCATTCCCGCAGCCGGACCTCTACGAGCGGCTTTCGCGTTATCCCATCCCTCCGCGTGAAATTGATTCCGCCATCTCGCCCCATTTGCAAGAGGTCATCTACCGGGCGCTGGAGCGCAAGCCCAACAATCGCTATGCCAACGCTCATGAGTTCGCTACCGACCTTACGCATCTCGACCAGGTGGGGGTCGCCGATCGCCCGGAACTAAGAGACTGGAAGAAACTTCGTTCCTCGGCAATCGGAAAGATCCTCCTCTACGCGTCGCTCGTGCTCGTCCCAGTCGCGCTTTTCGCCTTGCTTCTTTATTTTGCACGCCACTAACCTCCCGCGAAAATTTGCAGCGCTCTGACGGTTTTTCCTTCGCTTTTGCGCAATGCTCATCAGAAGCCGCTTAAACAGGCGTGGAATGCTCGGTATGCGAAAGCGAATCGCGGTCGTCGGAGTAGCGGCTCTGATTCTTGCGAGCGCCAACATCTTTGGACAGTTGGAGCAGGAGCCTCTAAAGGTCAAGACCCGGTTTGGCACACTGACCGTTAGACGAGATAGGGTGCTTTTGTTTCGAGGGCATCCATTCGAGCCTTCGATCCAAGGCAACAATAACTTGGAGGTAGGAACGCCATTTCACATCGGCGCCACCGATGTTGCTCTGGTCATCGATCATGGCGGCACCGCTTGCCCATATCTCTACCACGTCGTGACCGCGAGCAAGACGGGGGCAAAGGCCACTCCCACGTTTGGCACGTGCAATTCGGTCGTGAACATCAAGCGCAGTGGCGATTCCATTCGGCTGACTATGCACGATTATCGCGGTCCATTTGAACCTGACGAGGAACGGCGGAAGGCTGCGCAACAAATCGAAATCTTCGTCTTTCGCGACGGCGTGATCACCCACCGTGGCAAGCCTATAAAGTGAGAGGTCCTCCCCAGGATTAAAGATTCTTGATATCCAGCCATCGGGCGACTCTCTGGTATGATGCGGACCGGTTTCATGCGCTCAGTTCAGACCCATCGGATGTCGCGGCTCTATCTCTGCTGCCTTGCGCTGATTCTCTCGCTGGCTTGGAGCTCCACCTTGCGTGCGCAGTCTCGCGACCTCGCGGGCATTGCTCACGTGGCTTTTCGTGTGAGCGACCTCGAAGGATCACGAAATTTCTACGAAAACCTAGGATTCGAGCAGGTCTTCGAGCTCACCAACGCGGGCAATGTCGTGCAGGCTCTTCTCAAGATCAACGACCATCAGTTCATCGAGTTGTATCCGCAAACCGATGAGTCGCAGCCCATCGGCTTGATGCATGTTTGTTTTGAGGCTAACGATATTGAGGCAGTCCGCAATGCCTACGTGCAGGAAGGCATGAACCCGCCGCAGGTGATCAAGACCGGCGTGGGCAATCTGCTTCTCGTGTTCCAGGACCCGGAAGGCCAGACCATCGAGTACCTGCAATACATGCCTGGGTCGCGGCAGTGGGTCGACCGCGGGAATCACTTGGGCGATCGCGTGGGGCAGCGGCTTATCAAGGCGACTATGGCAGCGCACGATCCCGGCAGCGAGCGTTCCTTCTACGTGACCAAACTCGGGTTCGAGCCCGCGTCCGGCATGGAACTGGCCATTCCGGGTGGCTCAGGCGAATCGGTATCTTTTCAACCGGCTACGGCGACCGCCGAACCGCGCATTGTCATTGCGGTTGCGGATGTCCGAAGCGCGGCGCGAGAACTACGCCGCAGGGGCCTCAGCGTGCGCAAAGAACGCAATGCGATGTCGGTCAAGGATCCCGATGGCACGGTCGTAGTTTTTGCGACGGATGGAAAGTTGTCAAGCCAAGCGCATTGATCGTCGAAACGTGGCACGGAGTCTTGGCAAGAGTTGAAGTAAGGAGACCACAACTTGCTTAAGCGTTTCACGTTGGCTGCGCTCCTGGCGCTTTTGGCCTTACCGCTTGCGGCGGAGCAGAAAGAATTCAGCCATTGGCCCGTGGGAGCCTCGCCACAAGAAGTAGGCAAGCGCGTAGCCGAGCGGTTTGCCGCTTCACCCCATGCAGTCGAGGGCAGCAATACCCCCGGCGCATATATCGCTTATCCGGAATCGGTCGCATGGTACGGCGCTTTGACCTTTGCCCAATTGAGCGGTGATAAAGATCTCAGTTCCCTTCTCATTCATCGTTTTGATCCGCTGCTTGGGGAAGACTCCCGGCTCATCCCAAAGCCGACGCACGTGGACCTCACAGTCTTCGGCGTCGTTTCCCTGGAAATCTATATCGAGACCAAAGACCAGAAATATTTGGATTTGGGAAAAGGCTTCGCCGACAAGCAGTGGGAAAATCCCCAGCCGGACGGTCTAACTTCGCAGAGCCGCTACTGGATCGACGACATGTACATGGTCACCGCGGTGCAGGTACAGGCCTATCGGGCCACCGGCGGCATGGAGTATCTCGATCGCGCGGCACTAGAGATGACAGCCTATCTTGACAAGCTGCAGCAGCCAAACGGCCTCTTCTATCACGCCCCCGACGTGCCTTTCTTTTGGGGCCGCGGAGACGGCTGGGTTGCCGCGGGAATGGCGGAGTTGCTGCGTTCCCTCCCCGCCAACCATCCCCGGCGGGCGCGAATCATGACCGGTTACCGCAAGATGATGAAAGCGCTGTTGAAGTATCAGGACAAGAACGGCATGTGGCACCAGCTGATCGACCACCCGGAGGCTTGGCCGGAAACCTCGAGCACCGCTATGTTCACATTTGCGATGGTCACCGGCGTCAAGAACGGGTGGCTCCCGGGAAAGCCCTACGGAAGAGCGGCGCGGAAAGGATGGCTCGGACTGGTCAGTTATCTCGACGCCAACGCCGATCTCCGCAACGTTTGCGAGGGCACGGGGAAGAAGAACGATTTGCAATATTACTTGGACCGCGGGCTCCGTACCGGCGACCTGCACGGCCAGGCGCCACTTCTATGGTCCGCTTCCGCGCTTTTGCGCTGAGTAAGTCGAATCAGTAGGTTCGGCTATTTCTCCATGAATTCCGTCCACGCGCCGATTTTGCCGTAATAAACGCGCATGTTGCACTGTTTTGGAGCAACATGCCCGAAGGCCACTTCGACGTGGTGGGATGGATCAGTCAGCCGTCCGATCTCCATCGACGCTCGCACCAGATCCTGCTGCTGAGCATAAGTGCCGTCCGCAGACACCGACCGGTTGATGACCAAAGTCCACTTATCCTTCGCCGGAAGCACGAACATGCTGTACGCTCCGGCCGGAATCTCCACATTGTTCAGGACGAGCTCAGCCTGGGTAAACAGGTACATCGGTGCCCCACCCGACGGCCATAGCTTGTCGAACGGCAGTTCCCCTTTCTTGGAAACCTCCTCCGGTACGTAGCGCACGCTCACTTGTTTCCCATCCTCGAAGGTGCAGGCGCTGGTTTGCGTCTCAGGCCGGGTAGCATTTTGCGCAATGGAATCCGCCACGGGAACAAACAACACCACCAATAGGATTAGCCAACGCATTCTTTCCTCCCAAACAGAATAATGGCCCTGCCCCTATTTTGACAGCTTTTAGGCCGCCTTGGGTAGACTCGGGGGCAGCTTCAGCTCCGTCCGCGCCCGCAAGACTTGAACCAGATGAGCGCGAGTCACTACACCTTCCACCCGGCCTTCGGTCACGACCGGCAACTGATTGATGTCTTCCCGCCCCATAATTTCCAGAGCCTCCAGCGCAGGCAGGTCGCGAGAAACAACATGAACCTTCTCCAGCGGACGCATGACCGCACGAACCGGCGTGGAGGGCCAGTCGGCGGGATCGATTCCCCGCACCTCAAGCGGCGTAATCAGGCCTAGCAGGCGGTTTTCCTGCTCCACCAGGAAGCATCGCCGCCCGGTGCGCAGCACGAACTCGTGGACAAAGTCCTGCAGCGAGATGTTCGGATCCACCCTCTCGCATTCCGTCGACATGACGTCGCTCACCCGTAGGCCTCGCAAAAGGGTGCCCGCCTTAACTTGCAGATAAGCAGCCCCCGCCGCTTGTAGTAAGAACCATCCGATAAAGGCAATCCAAAGGCCCCCCAGGCCCGCGCCCTGAAAGAACCGCATAATCCCAAACCCTATGAACATCACCGCAATCACTTGCCCAACAAAAGCCGCCGCGCGGGTGGAACGCTCGGCATCGCCCATCGCCCACCACAGGATGGCGCGCAGCACCCGGCCGCCGTCGAGCGGAAAGCCGGGAATCATATTGAACGCACCCAGGGCCAGGTTGATGTAGCCAAGCCACACCAGCAAAGCCGTTCCCGGAGTAGCGGGCGGGTGTTGCGGAACCCAGCCCGAAAGCCGTGCCAAGGCAAGCAGGATTATCCCAAGAATCCCGCTGGTAATGGGCCCGACAATCGCCATCCAGAATTCCGTTTTTGGATCGCTCGGGTCTTTCTCAATCTGGGCGACTCCGCCCAGAAGAAACAGCGTGATCTTGTGGATGGGCAGGCCCCGCGCTTTCGCAACCAGCGCATGCGATAGTTCGTGGGCAAATAGGCATGCGAAGAACAGAACGCCGGTGAGGACGGATACAGTCCAGACCACCGCATCACTCCAGCCGGGGTTCGTGGCATGGAACTGCGCCACCAGGGAAAACATAATCAGCATGGCAATTACCAGCCAGCTGTAATGGAGGCCGAGCTCCACTCCAAATACCGTGCCTAGCTTGATTTGTGATTTCATGCGCTTCCTGCCTTGTGGCAACGCATCATGGGCGGCGCCGCTCACGGTGATCAATTTCGCACGACTAAAATTTTACGCCCGAATCGGCTGATCGGCTATGAAAGCAGAGGTTTCAGCTCCTAGCCAAGGACCTGTTTGATCAGTCGCAGTTGGTCGCGTACCAGCCTCGGAAGCAGAAACTCGGCCCGCGCCTTGGCCTGCCCTGCCTGCCCGAAGGCCTGTGCGATCGCAGGATTCTCCAGTAGGAACAAGACCTTGGCGGCACAATCTTCCACGCTTTCCACCAGGTAATCGTCATACCCGTCGGGAAACTGCATGGGAATCCCGCCCGCCTTCCCCGCCACAATCGGCTTCTGCTTCCAGAACGCCTCCGCGATCACCAATCCGAAACCCTCGCGCAGCGATTTCTGCAATACAACGTTCGCGCCGCGTTGAAAAACGTTCACTTCCATATTCCCTACGCCCGTCATGTTGGTGAAAACATAGAAATCAGGATCTTTGACCGCTTCCTTATTGATCTTCTCCAGAATTTCCCATCCCTGCGGATCGTCTCCCGCCATCGCCCCCACCATCGCCAGTTGAACACCCGGCATTTTCTCTTTGACCAGACGGTAGGCGCGGATAACCCCGAGGGGATCCTTCCAGGGGTCGAATCGCGAGACCTGCAGCAACAAGGGCCGATTCAGGTCGATTCCCATCTCGCCCAGGGCTCGACGATAGACCTCGGCCGGCAGGTCCATGTTCTTCGTGGAAAGCGGATCGATAGCCGGAGGAATAAAAGCCACCCGCTTCATCTCGAGATCGGCCGGCTGAAAAGCCTTCATGGTGAAGATCGCAGCGTCATATTCTTCGATATAAGGCCGCAGAAACTCCCAAACTTCACGATTGGGTTGTGAGCTATCGATGTGGCAGCGCCAAATCCACTTCGCCTTACTCCTCGAGTCCTTGAAATGGCGCAACGCCGCAGGCTGAGGATCGTGCACCACACAAACGTCGTAATTATCCGGCAGCATTTCCGCGCTCAGCCGATTATGCTCGAGGTACGCGTCTTTCATCGCCGACGTCAATTTCAGCTCCGCGCCTTGCAGCGCATTGTGGAAGCTCTTGGTGATCGCAAAAAAATCCTTGTCGCCATAAATCAGGCGCCAGTCGGTCTCGATTCCCAGCGCCAGATACACCGGAACTAAGCGGCTCAACAGCTCGGCGACTCCGCCTCCGGCCGCTGTCGCATTGATCTGGCAAACCCGCAATCCTTTCAAATCCCGGCTGAGTTCGCGAACCTCATCAATTAGATCGTCGCCCAGCCATCGGCGATAGTTCTGGAGGTTGATCGACTCCGAGCTGTAGTGCTTTCCCACCGCCACTTTTGGAAGCGTCGTGCTGCTGGTAACCATGTCAGATCCTCTGGGAGTTATTTTCTGTTCTTGGCCATGCATCCTCACCGCGACACCAGAGACAAAAACGCCAAACCATTGTAGATGCGAATCGCCGAGCCGCGTGCGCAAGCTGGCCGCGCACCAGTGGCGGGGCGCTTCAGCCAATGCGTCCAAACTATTTCTGTTCCGTTACATGCAGCACCTGATTGGCAGGAATGTCTTTAAGCTCTTGGACTATCCCGGAAGGCCAATGGATTTCGATCTGTTGGGCCCGATCGTCCGGCCCAAGACCAAAATGAACTGGTCCGTAGCTTGAGGAGGCATATCCCGCACTGGTAGTCATGTGGTTGTATTGCGCACCTACGGTCTTGCTCACAACCTTGATCCGCGCGCCGATTCCGTCGCGGTTGCTCTTTGTACCCCGCAGAGCAACGTCTAGCCAATGACCGGGGTTTGGGCTTCGATTCATCCAGACCTCCGGCTCCCGGCCAATCGCGGACACCACCACGTCAACCCGTCCATCCCCATCGAGATCACCAAATGCACAGCCGCGGTGCTGAGCCTTGGGAGAGGCATCAAACCCTGCTTCTTCGGTCAACGCTTCCCACTTCCCACTGGCGCCGAGATTTCGAAAAACCGTGTTGTAGAGATCCGCGGGCTGCCCTTCCGGGGGATGTACCTCCACGTGACCGCCGCTCACGAACATATCCTTCCATCCGTCATTGTCGAAATCGTACAAAGCCACTCCGAAGCCGGACAGCGGACGGCTAAGTGCTCGCATTCCGCTGGACGAGGTGATGTCCCTGAAATCTCCCTTGCCGGTGTTGTGAAAGATGGGAAACGTCTGGTTGGCAAGTGCCACGAATGCAATATCTGGATATCCGTCGTTGTCAAAATCGCGGAAATCCACGCCCATACCGGAGATAAAATTCGCGTCTTCCCCCAATGCGACACCGGCCTGGAATGCAACTTCCTCAAACCGGTTGCCCATATTGTGGAAGAGGAAATTGAAAGAGGCATCATTCGTCACAAACAAATCCGGACGGCCATCAAGGTCGTAGTCTGCCATTCCAACCCCCATGGCTTTGCCCACTTGGTCGCGAAGGCCCCATTCCCTGGAGGCATCGCGAAACGTTCCATCTCCGTTGTTTAGAAAGAGTTGGTCAGGCTGCCCCTTGTAGTACTTGGGATGGCAATAGTCTGCCACGCCACTGAAAACGCATAACGGGATCGGGGAATACCGCCATTGCATGTAGTTCGCAACAAATAGATCCAAGAATCCGTCGTTGTTCACGTCCACCCACGCAGCTGTAATCGCCCAGAACGGTCCGAACTCGGGGTCGGGACGATTCAAGCTCGCGTCCAGCCCAGATTTCACCGTGACATCCGTGAAGGTCCCGTTTCCATTGTTGTGGTAGAGGGTGCTGTGATGCAACCCCGCGACAAAAAGGTCAGGATAGCCGTCATTGTCGTAATCGCCGACGGCAACGCCCACGTCATAGCCGGTCCCTTGCAAACCGGCAGCATCGGTAACGTCGGTGAATTTTCCGTCCCCGTCGTTACGAAACAAGCGGTCGCGGTACTTGGGCGAATCTTTTATTAAGGTAGCGATGTTCGCCCCGTTAGTCAGAAAAATGTCGGGGCGCCCATCGCCGTTGTAATCAAACATGGCGACGCCTCCCAGCATGGTCTCGGGTGCATTGCGCGCCTCTGTTGCATCATTTTCCAAACGAGCCGGCAAGGTGCTTAGCTCGAAGTGAATGGGCGAGAATTTCTGTTGCTTCTGGCCGCCCTGCGCCAGAAGCCCGGTTGCGGAAAGCACGATCAGAACGACGCCGAAGTGGAGAATCGAGCGATTCACTCGAAGGTTAACTTTTGCCACGCAAAAATCCGATCCGATTGAGATAGCTGTCTTGGACGATCGGCTAATCCCCAAATCTGCTTCGCATAGCCGCTAACTTCTTTGATGTCTTGGCGTCCCCGACGGGATTTGAACCCGTGTTACCGCCGTGAAAGGGCGATGTCCTAGGCCGGGCTAGACGACGGGGACGAGCGCTGGGCGGGAGCCTGTGGCTATTCGATGGTAGCAGCGCACTGTAGCGGTGTCAAAAATCTGCCTAGCCAGTGCCCATTCCTATCCGGCCCTTCACACTTCCTCTTTGCGACCCGGCATTCGCAGAACGGGTCAACAAGTGCGCCCGCCTCCGTTACAATCGACGTTCAAAGCGGACGACCCTTATGAGACTCGCAC
This sequence comes from uncultured Acidobacteriaceae bacterium, assembly GCA_963770915.1. Lineage (GTDB taxonomy): Bacteria > Acidobacteriota > Terriglobia > Terriglobales > Acidobacteriaceae > PALSA-270. The sequence continues at coordinate 4,033,047 of CAVYRG010000001.1, read as the reverse complement.
AGCTTGCCGCCGCTCTGGGCGCGCGCCTGGAAAATGGTTCCCCTGAAACCGAAATTACAGGCGTTGCCGGCATCAAGGAAGCCGCGACCGGGCAACTGACGTTTGTGGCCAATCCCAAGTATGCGGCTGCGGCCCGGACGACGCGGGCCTCGGCGGTATTGCTGGCGGAGAACGCTCCGGCAATTCCCGCAGCCACTCTGCGCAGCAAGAATCCGTACCTCGATTTCGCGAGGGCGATTGCACTGTTCCACCAACCGCCGGTTTACGAGCCGGGAGTGCATCCCACAGCGGCCGTGCACGCCTCCGCGCGCATCGACGCTCGGGCTCACATCGGGCCCTATGTCGTGATCGATCGGGATGTCCAGATCGGCGCCGACGCCGTGCTGCTCGCTCACGTCGTGGTCTATCGCGGAGCGCGAATCGGCAACAACTTCTTTGCGCATGCTCACTCTGTGGTGCGGGAAAACTGTCGCATTGGTGATCGCGTAATCCTGCAGAACGGAGTCATTCTCGGCGCGGATGGTTTCGGCTTCGCCAAGGACGATGCCGGCCGTTGGCACAAGATCGTGCAGCCCGAGGCGGTGATTGTGGGCGACGATGTTGAAATCCAGGCCAACGCATGCATCGATCGCGCCAGCGTTGGGGAAACCAGAATCGACAACGGGGTCAAGATCGACAATCTGGTACAAGTGGGCCACGGTTCGCACGTGGGGGAAAACACGTTGCTGTGCGCGCAAGTCGGACTTGCGGGCTCAACCGAGATCGGCAAAGGCGCAATCCTTACCGGTCAGGTTGGCGTGGTTGGGCACTGCAAGGTTGGCGACGGCGCAATCGTCACTCCGCAAAGCGGCGTTTCTGGCGATGTGGACGCCGGCGCAATCGTGAGCGGAGCCCCTGCGGTGGATCACAAGCTGTGGCTGAAATATTCCGCCGCGCTGAACCGCTTGCCGGAGATTGTGCGCGCAGTGCGGACCCTAGCAGAGCAGAGGAAATAAATTACGATGCCGCCTCTGGCACAACCATCCCGTGGTCGCCTTCCGGGCGTTCCCGGTACTCGGCGGGCAGACCGCTATTGATCGCGGCGCGCACTCGCGCCATCAACTCTTCGCGTGCCCCAAAATCCTTCGGCTCAATTGGAGAGTGGAAGATCACTTCGACCGTCCCCGGCTTGATGGCAAATCTGCGTTTGGGCATGACGTAATGAGTTCCGGAAATCGTCACCGGAACCACCGGAACCGAGCACTCTTCCGCCAGATAGAACGGGCCCTTCTTAAAAGGAAGCAATTTGCCGTCAAAAGAGCGGCCGCCTTCGATAAAGATCGTCATGTTGACGCCCTGGCGGATCACCTCAGCGGCGGCGCGCACCGCCGCGATGCCCGCATCGCGGTTGCCGCGGTCCACCGGAACCAATGCGCCCAACCGCATGGCCCGGCCCAGAAGAGGAATGCTGAACAATTCCTTCTTCGCCATTACTGAGGAGCGCCGCGGAATGAGCGGCAGCAGCAAGGGAGGATCAAGGTTAGAGACGTGATTGACCATGAAAATGTAGGTGCGCGAGACATCTAGGTCTTCAATGCCTAGTGTATGTATGCGCACTCCCGCAAGCTTTACGCCGGTTAGGGCGCCCCACATGGCGAAGTGATAGAGAAAGCGCACGTCGCCCGTGAGCAGGGTCCAGGGAAAGCCCAACAGCGCCGCGAAGGGCAACAACACTGCCCAGAATCCGAGCATGAGCAGCGTGCGAATCACGGGTTCTCCCCCGTCTGCCGGCTTGCTTCAGGCAGGTCATCGCCGTGGAGCCACGCCGTTCGCTGGGCGCGCTGTAGCGGCGTGATGTGGTCGACATCCAGCAGTTCGTATTCGACCTGCTCGCGGCTTCCAACCGTCCACGAAACCGCTTGCTCGGTTTCGCCGTTGCGTACTCGCAAATGGATGGTCTCGCCTGCCTGAATTTCGGCGAGCTGCTGCCGGAAAGTTGCGCCCGCAACCCGGCCGTTGATTTCCAGAATCGATTGGCCGACATCCAGCCCGGCGCGCGCGGCCTCTCCGTCGGGTTCAACCGAAGTTACTTGCGGTGGAGCGCCACGATTCCCGCTCGCGGCAAAACTTAAATCTACAAGGCTGTTCTTGCGGAGCACCAGGTGCAGTCCAACCGTCCGAAGAAAATTATCCCAGGGAATTTCTTCCGTTCCGGCGACATATTTCTGAAAGAACCACTCGAGGTTCGTATGGCTTACGGCTTCCGCTGCCTGCCGTACTCCATCGGTATCAGGGAAGCTCCTGCCCTTGCGCCCATAGTTCCGATCAAGCCATTGGAACAGGTCACGCAAGGAAGCAGCGCCGTGGGTGGCCTGGCGGATCTCGAGATCAAGCGCCACTCCCAGCAGATCGCCCTTGTTGTAGTAGGAAACGCTGCGCTGCGGCTGGCGATAGGCCGGATATTTTTCCAGCCACGCATCGAGGCTCGACTCCTCCGCCGACTGCGTGAGGTGCGCGGGACGATTTTCCAGTCCCTCGATCTCGAAGGCCATGCGGCTCAGGTAAGTTCTCTCATCCATCAAACCGGCGCGCAGAAGAATGATGTACTGCACCGTGTCCGTAACTCCCTCGCTGAACCAGAGAGCGTCGCTGTAGTTTTCCTTGGTATAGTCCACTGGCTCGAGCGATTGCGGGCGGATGCGTTTCACATTCCACAGATGAAAGAATTCGTGCGCGGTTACTGCGTCCAGAGCTTGGGGATCGGTGGCCATGACCTGCGAGTTGACGTCGATGGCGGTGGAGTAAGCATGCTCCATCCCACCGCCAAACTCCAACCGTGGAAAATGGTAGATAAAAAGATAGGTGTCGAAAGGACGATCGTTCATCCAGTCCGTGGCCGTCGCCACAACCCGCCGCACCATGGCGACGATGGTTGGCATGTCGTAGGCGCTGGCATCAGCGTCCACCACTACGCGATATTTCCCGCCGCCCTGATCGAAATCTTCTTCCTGGAAAGTGCCCATCTCGACTGGCGCATCGACAAGTGCGTCGTAGTTCTCCGCGATAAATCCCTCGGGAGGAGCCTCCTGCAGCGCCGTCGCCGTGCGCCAGCCTGGCGGAATATCGATGAAGCTCAGTTGCACCGGAGATGCGCGCGCCTCTACGGGGTACATGAGAATCTCCGCCAGATTGAAGAAGGCGTGGTGGGCGTTCAACTGCGCACCGTAAGGGCCAGGATCGTTGGCCATGACTTCGTATTCCACGGATGCGCCGTTTTCCGTGCCATTGATGTGCCAACGGCTCTTATTGACAAGGCGCACGGGCAGCGGCTTGCCGGCGCCGTCTTTGGCCCGCACCCAGTTTACGAATTGCGAGAAATCGCGCACCTGGTAAAGCGCGTTCCACACCGGCAATTGCAAGTCGCGAGTCGGAGGCCCGGGCGGCAGCGCGATGTTTACATGCACCAGATGACGCTCGGGATGCGCCAGCGAAATCGCATAACGGACCGGCGCCGCCGACTGGAGGGAAGGCGCCGAGGATCCAACATCGGCCCTTGCGGCCCCGGAAAAAGAAAAGAGGGCGACGCTGAAGAAAACAGCGAGGCCGAAGCGAGTGCGCGCGCTCACGCTTTTGCCGAGACCCCAGCAGTGTTTTTTTCTGATTTATCCACGACCGCTAAGGTCTGCAGCCGTCGAGGAAGCTTTTCGTAAATTCCGCCGAAGCCGCCGTTGGAAAGAATGGCGACCACATCGCCGGAACGCATTTCGGGGGCTGCGAGCTGCACGATGGAATCGGCGTCCGCGGCCAATCTAGCGCGCTTCCCGTGCTGCTGTACCTGCGAGGAGAGCGCCGCCACATCGAGCCGCTCAGCTTCCGGAATAGACTCCGACTTGAAGACATTGGCGATCACGATTTCATCCGCCAGCGCTAGGCTCTGTGCCAGCTGGTCCTGCAGAACATTGCGCCGCAAAGTATTCGATCTCGGCTCCAGGATTACCCACAGGCGCGCGCCGGGATAACGCGCGCGCAGAGCGGTGATGGTGCCCGCGATCGCGGTGGGATGGTGAGCGAAGTCATCGATCATCGTAATGCCGTTCACCATCGCGCGCACTTCAAGCCGGCGTTTCACGCTCCTGAACGATTTCAGTGCGGACGCGATCGTTCCTTTCGGAATTCCGTAGCTCGCTGCCAAGGCAACCGCCGCGGTTGCGTTCCACACGTTGTATTCACCCGCAAGAGCAAATTCGAAATCCGCCCACGGTTCGCCGTTATGCAAGACGCTCCAGGCAGTGCGATCGGGATCGAGCCGCAGATTCGCAATTCGCCAGTTGGCCCCGGTGCCCGATCCGTAGCGCTCCGCGCTGCAAAAAGCGCGGGCGATACAACGCTCCACGCTCGCTCCCTGATCGAAGGCGATTAGGCGCCCGCGCTGCGGAATCAGATTCACCAGGCGCTTGAAGGCCGTTTCGACCGCATCGAGATCTTTGTAGATGTCGGCGTGGTCAAATTCGACCGAAGTCAGAATCACCGCGTCGGGAAAGTAGTGCAGGAACTTCGGGCCTTTGTCGAAGAAAGCGGTATCGTATTCGTCGCCCTCGAGAATGACGTATTTTCCCGCGGCCACCTGAAAGCTTCCGCCGAAATTTTCGGCGATGCCCCCGATGAGAAACGACGGCTGCAGTCCCGCGCACTGGAAAATCCATGCCAGCATCGAAGTCGTGGTGGTCTTGCCGTGCGTGCCCGCGACCACTAGAACTTCTTTGCCCACCAGAAATTCGTCGTGCAGAATTTGCGGCAGCGAGCCGAAGGGGATCCGCTGATCGAGCACATGCTCCAGTTCCACATTGCCGCGTGAAATCGCGTTGCCTACCACAACCAAATCCGGACGGGGATTGAGACTCCCTACCGCGAACGGCTGCGAAACCGGAATGTCAAGCGAGGCCAGGAAATCCGACATCGGAGGATAAGCGGCTGCATCGGAACCGGTGACGCGGAAACCGCGCACTTGCAGCATGCCGGCCAACGACGCCATCGCGGTGCCACAAATTCCGATCAAATGGATATGCTTGCCCTGCTTCATACTTTTGCCGAGGGGACGGAAACAGCCTCTGTTGCCGACTCTACAATTCTCAGTTTTCCTTCCCCGCCCACGGTCAAAGCGGCGCGCACACCGATCGGCAGTGTGATATTGCGCCCTGATACGTGCCCCGAGCGGAGGCCAAAAGCCACTGGCACGCGCAGATCGCCGAGCACGCGCTGGATCACTTCTTCCAAAGTGTAGCCTTGATTTGCAGTCTGAACGCAGTCCAGCATTTCGCCGAAGATGATGCCTCGCACATCGGACAACTTGCCCGCCAGCTTTAACTGCATCAGCATGCGGTCGATCCTGTACGGCGGCTCGCCTACATCTTCGAGAAACAGAATCGTACCGGCCGTCTGAACTTCGTAGGGCGTGCCTAGCGACGCCGCGAGTATGGAAAGACAGCCGCCGTAAAGAATTCCTTCGGCCGTGCCTTCTATGAGCGGCATCACTCCCGACGCTGCACTCAAGTCTAGTTCCCAGGCAGAAATCCCGCCCAAAGCGGACTCCCAGGCGGGCAAGTCAACTCCATCGTCAAGGGCGAAGTCTTTCGCGACCATCGGCCCGTGGAAAGTCACGAAGCCGGCGACATCGGCAAAGTATGTCAATAGAGTAGTGACGTCGCTATAGCCGCAAAATATCTTAGGATGGCGCTCGATCTTCAGGCGGTCGAGCACTCCCAGCAGATAATTCGACCCATAGCCTCCGCGGGCGCAGAGAATCGCCTTCACATCGGCGCGAATGAACATTTCTTCCAGCTCCCGGGCGCGCCGCTCAAGCGATCCGGCGAAATACAGATCCTGCTCGAAGATGGAATCGAAGTAGAAAGGTTTGTATCCCAGGTCACGCAGGCGCCGGCATCCAGCCTCCAGTGCGTCACGCTTAATATTGCTCGCCGGAGCGACAATGCCGACCGTGTCTCCGCGTTGCAGGGCGGGCGGTTTGATGCGCGGGATCTGCGATTTCGGCGCCATCTCAAAGTCTAGCGGAACGCTCTTAGTAATATCGCTGGGGACCATCAAGCAAAGAACTCACCGCGGCAAACCAGTTGCGCGGCGCCTCGCAGGTAAACCTCGCGCTCCCAGCGGACGATCTGCACACCACCCGGTGCGTGAACTTGCACCGGCGATTCGGCGCGACGCGTGAAGATCGCCGCCACCGCGGCGGCGCATGATCCAGTGCCGGAAGACTGTGTTTCTCCTACTCCGCGCTCGAAGAATCTCGCCTCAATATTCTCTTTGTCGCGAACCACCACAAGCTCAACATTGACCCCGTTGCTAAAATCGCGATGCCGTCCAATCTCCGCGGCTCCATTCTGCCAGCCTTCGGCAAATTCCGGCATGAACATGACGTAGTGCGGATTGCCCATGGAAACCGGAGTCCCGCGCACTTCGCCGAATGCCAATCGAAGACCGAACTCTTCACCCACTTCCGGCTCTCCCATGGCGATCTCGAACTCGTAGCATGCATCGCGGCGCGCCGTAAGCGTGCAGGTCTTCAGGCCGGCGCCGGTGCGAATCACTACCTTCTCGCGCTCTTCTTCGGAGCACAGATAGGCTGCCACACAACGCGTGCCATTGCCGGAGATTTCTGCTTCCGAACCGTCGGCATTGAACAGCCGGGCGTGGACGTCGGCGTCCTGCGCAGGGAAGAGCCATTCCACGCCATCGGCGCCTACACCTTCGTGGCGATCGCAAATATGGCGGCTGAACTCGGCGAGATTTTCCGGCGCGCGCGCGCCGTCGATGATCAAAAAATCATTTCCACAGGCGCTCGCCTTCACGAACGGAATCGTCAGAGATGAACCGCCAAAAGTCGAGGTGCTCATTTGTGGGTTTGCTGAGATCAAGAGTGATTGGATTTTAGCATTGCCAAACCGTGCCATCGACGCAGGTTCCGGCAGGGAAACCAACTTGGGCAACCCTCAACTTCCGCGCCCAGTTTATTCATTCGTCAGTAGTCCAACGCCGTACTCCGCGCGCGGTAAATGACGGCGCGGGGTTGCCCGGTGACGTGCAACACCACCAGCGAAGTTAGCCCCTGCTTCTGCACTCCGAGCGCCGTGGGATCGCCGTCGAACGCAATCACGAAATCCACATATTTGCCTGGATCCGCCAGAGCCTGCTCCCACAGCCCCTGCGGGTCGGAAGGCTGCACCCACGTTCGGTGATTGCCTTCGTAGATCACCCGGCGCAGCGGAATTCCGGCGTCTTCGAGCGCTCCAGGATGGTCGCCCAAATACATTAGAAACGCGGATTGCGGCGGCAGCTCTTTCAGCACGCGGGCGACTTCATGGTCGAGCGATTGCCGGGTTCGGGAGTTGATCCACGCTTCGCGGAAGCAGATGGGTTGCCCCCACCATACCGAAGCGTAGCCGGCAGCGGCGCAAAGCAGCAAAACCCCGGCGGGAATAAGTCTGCGTTTTTCATTTTTCGGGAATCCCGCGGTGCAGTACGCAACGACTGCAGCAGAGGCAGCGAATGCGGGCAGCAGTTGCAGCCCGTAGCGGGCGTTATAGATCGAATAAGGCCACCAGGGTGGAAGAAAAATCGGCACGCCGCCGTATGCGATCGAAAGCGTGTAGAAGGGTAACGGAACCCAAAGCAAAAGCAATGGCCAGAAGCGGCGCTGCCCCCGAACCACACCCAAACCCAGCGCCACCACCGCCAGCAGTATCCACAACCGGCCCCAGTTCCCTTTCGCGAGATTCAACTCGCCCGACTTGAGAAAATAGGCCACCGCCACAGGCAAATTCGCTGCGCCCGGATGCGGCGGAGCCCCCGGCGTGGCGGTCTTCTGCTCGATGGCTTTTGCCGAATACGGGCCGTTAGAAAATTCAAGCGGGTTGCGATAGACCGCCGCGTTGTATGCCAGCCAGAGAACCGGCGCGGCTGCTGCAAGCACGGCGAATCGTGCAAGGCCAAGTCGCATCGGTTTGACGCGCGCCCTCGCCTTCCACGCCGTCAGCAAAACCGCAACAACCGCGGCTGTCGCCAGAAACCATCCGTCATAGCGGGTGAGGCAAGCCCCCGCCAGGCACAAGCCGCACTTCAGAAGCGATGATCGGGCATCGGTCTCCTGTGCCGCCTCGACAGCCTGAACGAATTCGCTGCAATAACCCACGGCCCACACGAACAGGCAGAGATAAAGCGCCTCCGTCATAGCCGTGGTTTGTAGATAAATCAAATTTGGATTGGCGAGGTAGATCAATACTCCCAGCCACGCCGCGGATCGTGCGACTCCAAACCCGGTTTCGGCATGAGCATCCAGACAACCGCGAAGAAGGCGGAAAATTCCTATCGCTCCAAAGACGTAGGCCGCTAGGGAAGGAATCGATCCGCCCACCCCGGTTTGCCACCATGCGACCGAGAGCAGGAACGGGATCATCAGCAGATGCGGCAGGGGCAGCCACACCGTGCCCAACTGCAACAAGCCAGGAGTGCGGGAATCAAATACGCGCCGGGCGATGTTGATATGGGCCACGGCGTCGCCATAGAGCAGCACGTCGCCATGCCGCAGGCAGTAAAAGAAGGAAACAACCGAAACGAAGCCCGCCAGCCAAACCACGAGCATGGTCTCGTGGTCCCAGTTGCGGTCGACAGGGCGCTTCATTCCAGGCGGGTCAACTCACGGAAGATTTGGAAGCGGCCTTCGATTTCTTCGCGGTCCAGCGACTGCAGCCGCTCGGTTCCGAATCGCTCCACAGCGAACGATCCCATCACGCCCCCATAAAACAGGGCCCGCTTCAGCACTTCGCGGTTCAGAACCTCTTGCGAAGCGATGTAGCCCATGAACCCGCCGGCGAAGGAATCGCCCGCACCGGTTGGATCTTTCACTTCGTCAATGGGCAAGGTGGGCGCGCGAAATGGGTGCCTGCCGATACCGAAGGCGCCTTCGCGAAAGAAGATCGTCGCCCCGTACTCGCCGTGCTTGATGACCACCGCCTGAGGCCCCATGGCGAGCACCTTCCGCGCTGCGCGGGGAAGACTCTTTTCTCCCGCCAGCATTTTGGCCTCACCGTCATTGATCAGCAGCACGTTCACCAGCTTCAATGTTTCGAGCAGTTCCTGGTGTGCGCCCTGAATCCAGAAATTCATGGTGTCGCCGCCGGTCATACGCACTCCATCCATCTCGAGCCTCACTGCGGCCTGCAGGCTGGGATGGATATTGCCCAGAAAAAGAAAGCTCGAGTCGGCGTATTCCGGCGGAATGTGCGGCTGGAAGCGCTCGAACACATTCAGCTCGGTAAAGTCCGTCTTGGCTTCATTCAGATTTTCCATATACTGCCCGCCCCAGCGGAAGGTTTTGCCTTTGGCGTGTTCAATGCCGCGCGTGTCGACGCCGCGGCGCTTGAGCACGTTCTCATGCTCGGCAGTGAAGTCTTCTCCCACCACGGCCACGACGCGCACATCCGTAAAGTAACTGGCGGCGAGCGAAAAGTATGTGGCCGAGCCGCCCAGCATGTTGTCCACTCGCCCGGAAGGCGTAGCGATGGAATCGAAGGCAATAGATCCTACCGCCAGAATGCTCATGCTTTCTTGTCCTTGAGATATTTGCCGAGGATGAGTTTCAGTTTCTTCCGCGTGGCCGCCGGTATTTTCTTAGGGTCGGTAAGAATGGCGTGGGCTAATGCCGAGCCGCATTTGCAGCTTCGGCCCGCCGGCATGGTCGCCACAGTTTGGCGCAGAACCTTGGTCGCATTTTCCGCGTTCTTCATCAGTACGGCGATAATTTGATCCACAGTCACCGCGTCATGCCCTGGATGCCAGCAGTCGTAGTCGGTAACCATGGAGATGCTGACGTAGCAAAGCTCCGCTTCGCGCGCCAGCTTGGCTTCCTGCAGATTGGTCATGCCGATCACATCCATGCCCCAGCTGCGGTAGACCTTCGATTCCGCCTTGGTGGAAAACTGCGGCCCTTCCATGCAAAGGTAGGTCCCGCCGCGTTTGCCGGTGACGCCCACCGTTTTGCATGCCGCTTCGACCACGCCCGCCAGCTCGCCGCAGATGGGATCGCCGAAACTGATGTGCGCAACCACGCCGTTCCCGAAAAACGTGTCAATGCGATGCCGGGTGCGGTCGAAAAACTGGTCGGGGATTACGAAGTCGAGAGGCTTGTGCTCTTCTTTGAGCGAGCCGACAGCGGAAACGGAGACGATCCGCTCCGCTCCCAGTTGCTTGAAGCCGTGAATATTGGCGCGGAAATTCAGTTCGCTGGGCAGAATGCGGTGGCCGCGCCCGTGGCGGGCCAGGAAGGCGACCTTGCGCCCCTCCAGCGTTCCCAGGACATAGGCGTCGGAAGGCGCGCCAAACGGCGTTTTGAGCCGGACTTCCTTCAGTTTGCCAAGCCCGGGCATGGAATAGAGCCCGCTGCCCCCGATGATGCCGATTTCCGCTTGCGGCAAAGGCCCTCCTGCTGGTCTCCGTTAGATGGTACGAACTCGTGATTATACAGAACGGCTGCCCGAGCCTTGCATGCCTAAAGGCCTGCCAGCAGGGTATTTCATCGGGTATTCGAAAAGAGCCTCGTACCCAAGCGCACACAACTAAAGCTGCATGGGGCATTGTGGAAGCACTCGGCTTTCGGCCGGGTGAATAGGCGCGCGGTTAACGAAAGTGGCTTGAGCCGCTGTGGCGATTCATCCGGCGGCGGCTAAAGCCTATTGGGAAAGCGAATCATTCGTCCGGCTGAAGCCGGACGCTTCCGCGTCGTGCTCGGCATTCGTTTCCAGCGCTGTCCCGTCATCAACACCGCCCACGTTCCTCGGCTATTCACTTCCCCGCGCCCGTCGCCGCCGCGAACACTTCTCCCTCCAATTTCTTAGTAGTGGCCGCATCCAGGCTCTCCGTGACCATCACCGTGTCACCTTCGACGTTGATCGTCACGTTGCCTTCCTCGGTCTGCCAGGCGTGTTCTCCAGTCAGGTTCTTCAGCGATTCCAGGTCTTCCTCCTCCAACGTCTTCCGTCCCTGCTGCGCGACACCATGCACGTGCTGATAGCGCTTGGCCAGCGATCCGGCGTAGATCACGGCAAACCGCGCTGCGCTCGCCGCGTCCGACCAGCGCGAAACAAAAAGCAGGCCGATTGCAGAAGGGCCCTTCTGATCTTTCTGCTGCACGGCGTAATAGTAGCCGCCCCGCCAATGCGGATAAACCTCGTGCGAAGTAGCTTCGCCAACGTATTGATCCATCAGTGCCGCGACGTCGAACTCTCCCATCGCGCCGATGTCGAACTTCTTGTAGTCCTTGAAATCCTGCTTAAAGTCAGGCAAGGGCATGGGAGGAATCTGCTCACCCGAGAGATAAGTCTGGGGCTCCATGATTTGCCGCGAGCTGTGCGGCGGATTGGAAAGCGCGCCCTTGAAAGCCTTCTGCTTGCCGCCGCTACGCAGCAGCGCCTCCTCAAAACTCAGCCCGTAGCGATAAGGAAAAGTCAGTTCCTCTTTGATGAAGAGGGGAGCATCGCGAAATTCCGGCGCGTCCGGAGTGCCCTTGAGCATATCTTGTTCTAAGGCCTCGGCGACATCCGGCGAGCTGAGCAGAGTTCGACCGAAGGGCGCCAGCATGTAATCGAGCAGCACGACCATCCCTTGCCCTTCCACCACCGCCTGCCGCGCGGTGCTGATCTCGTCATTCTCGATGTCGTCAGGAGTGGGTTCCGCGCGCTTCTCGACCAAGTCGCGGTTGCCTTTCAGCCACTTTTCCAGCCCGAACGATTGATCTTGCAGAGCATGCGTCAGCTCATGCGCCAACACCGGGCGTTGCTGCTCGATACCCAACCAGTCGAGCAGGTTCACGGTTTTGGCCTTTGGGTCGTAGTAGCCCGCCACCTGCTCCTTCAGCAGGGAAACCATGAAGCTCCCCAGATCGAAATCGCGTGGCAGCAGACCGAATTTCTTGAGCACCAGTTCCGAGCGGCGCAGCCGCTTTGCGTCCTCGTCATCAGACAGATGCTTCACCATGTAAGCTTCCAGTTCGTCGCGGCTGGTCAGCTTCCGCTTGACCTCGTGCTTGATGGGAAGCCCCGAATCCTGGCTGGAGAATTTCAGGATCTTATCCACCTCATGGAAAAGCTCCTGCGCTTCCTCGGGCGATATCTTGTGTTCGACAGTCAGTGCGGGAGGCGCGGTTTGCGCGCCGCCGGCGGTCGGGTTCTCCCGGCCTGCCGAACTCTGTCCGGAAGCCGCGGGCACCTGCTGCGGCGTTCCCTCTCCCGCAGCGGTCTGTGATGCGAGAGGGAGCGTCTGCCCCCAAGCCGCCGCGGCCAGCAGCAACGCTGTGCAAAGTCCGGCCGTGAATTTTCGGTAGAATTTCCTGGGTTCTTTCATTAGGTGTGTTTATGTCGGACGATGATTCCCGCCACTCCGCCGCCGAGTATTTTCAGAAGGCTTATGAGCTGCAGATGTCGGGCCAGTTTCAGCAGGCCATCGAACTCTATAGCCGCTCGATCGCTGCCTTCCCTACCGCCGAGGCTTATACCTTCCGCGGCTGGACCTACTCCTTCCTCGGCGACTTCAAGCGCGCCATTTCCGAATGTTTGGAAGCCATCCGGGTGGATCCGGAATTTGGCAATCCCTATAACGATATCGGGGCTTACCTGATTGAACAAGAGAAATGGGACGAGGCCATCCCCTGGTTTAAAAAGGCCATGACCGCCCAGCGTTACGAAGCTCGCTGCTATCCCCACTTTAACCTGGGACGAGTTTATGAGCATCAGCGCCGGTGGCAGGAAGCCAAACAGTGTTACGCGCGCGCCTACGCGCTCGACGGGCGATATACGGCGGCGTTGGCGGCGTTGCGGCGACTGAGAGCGATGTTCAATTAGGAGCGCAGGCGTTTCCATGCGGGCCATGGCGCCGTGGAAGCGCCCGGCTTCCAGCCGGGCGAATCGAGCACCCAATAAGGAAGCGGCTTTTTAGACGCGGTTAACCCTCGCCGCCACCCACTCGCCGACTTCCGACGTTCCCAGATCGCCGCCCACGTCTTGCGTTGTCTTCTTCTGCCGGAGAGCTTCAAGAACCGCCGACTCGATGCGATCACTCTCGGAATTCATCCCTAAATGCTCGAGCATCATGGCCACGGTCAACATCGCGCCGAAGGGATTGGCGATGTTTTTGCCTGCGATTGCCGGCGCTGAGCCATGCACCGGCTCAAACATTGAAGTTTTTCCAGGATGCATATTCCCGCTGGCGGCCATGCCCAGACCTCCCTGCAGCGCGGCGGCAAGGTCGGTGATGAGGTCGCCGAACATGTTGTTGGTCACGATAACATCGAACGGCCGCGGGGCGCGTACCAGTTGCATGCAGAGGGCATCGATGTACATGTGCTCAGCGTTGATCTGGGGATACTCGCCGCTCACTTCTTTGAACACGCGCAGCCACAAGCCGTGGCCGTAGGTTAGAACATTCGACTTGTCGGCCATGAGAACGCGCTTGCGCGGGCTGCCATCGCGCTTTTTGTGGCGCTCGCAAAACTCGAAGGCGTAGCGGATGATGCGCTCCACCCCTTTGCGCGTGTTGATCTCTTCCTGCACCGCAACTTCGTCGGGCGTGTTCTTTTTGAAGCAGCCGCCAGCGTCCACGTACAAGCCTTCGGTATTCTCGCGGATCACCACAAAGTCAACGTCTTTCGGCTCGACGCCCTTCAGCGGGCAGAGCGACGCATCCAGCAAGCGCACCGGGCGAACGTTGGCGTAGAGGTCCATCTGGAAGCGCATGCCCAGCAGAATTTCCTTGGCGTGGATGTTCGAAGGCACGCGCGGATCGCCGAAAGCGCCGAGCAAAATTGCATCGAACTCGCGCTCCAGCATGGAGAAGCCATCGGGCGGAACGGTCATGCCGTCAGCGAGGTAGCGTTCGGCGCTCCAATCGAAATACTCGAGTTCGACGGGCGCGCCGGTAGCGGAGAGAACCTTCACGGCCTCCGGGATCACCTCGCGCCCGATGCCGTCGCCGGGAATCACTGCAATGTGCTTTTTGGAGCTCACGAAAGGAAAGTATCACACGCGCGGTTTATTTCTTGCGATGCAGCTCGAACTGTTCTTTCGTTTCTTAGCCGTTCTGGCGCCAGGTCCACTGTTCCGCCAAGTGGTCCTTGCCGCTCAGAATGTAGGCGGCGCGGTGCATGTGGCCGGTTTCGGGCGTCGCCAAGTTGGTGGCATCGAGGAAGTCGAAGGTGATGGTATCGCCATCAGGCGAAACGGTGGCCTTCATCCGCGGCTGGTTTTTTGACGGGCAGAAATGGGTCATCATGAGCTGATCGCCGTCCATGTGGAACATGCTGACCATGGGCTCATCCATGGTGAGCTGCGACATCAGCGAGGCGCCGTTGGATATCACCTCAAAAGTCTCGCTCACAGGATGTCCGGTGGTGCTCTTCCCTTCCCAAGTTCCCGCCAGCAATTTCATCTTCACAAACGCTTTGGCGCCGTCCGACTGGCCCAGCGCGGTTAGCGACGCGCACAACAAGAAACACAAGGCGACGGTCCGGGGCAGCCGCATGGTTCACCTCCGTGCATGTGAGGGAGAATGATAGCTCAAATATAGAGGCATCTGAGCCACGAGCGAGAAAGGTGGGTTGCGGACGAGGCTTCTCATAGGGAGCGGGCGATGCGATTTCCCGCGGAGTCACACCAACGGTTCTCTTTGGCTTACGCACAAGGAGGGTCCGGCTTTTTATGTACTTGACAATGGCAACTATATATATGCTATTGTCAATCGTATTGGGGTGCCCATGCGAAGCCCTGGCATTGACCAACAGCTAACCGCCATTCGCGCATTCAACCGCTTTTACACACGCAAGATCGGCGTGGTGGATGGGATGGCGAGCAGCCCCTTCTCTCTTGCCGAGGCGCGCGTGTTGTACGAGCTCGCGCACCGTGAGCAGCCCACAGCCACCGAAATCCGCAAGGAGCTCGGGCTGGATGCTGGATACATGAGCCGCATCCTGCGTGATTTCGAACGCCGCAAGCTCGTGACGCGTGAGCCGTCAATGACAGATGAACGACAGAGGTTTCTTTCCCTGACCCGTAAGGGACGCAGGGCGTTTACGCCGCTTGATGAGCGTTCCAATCGAGATGTCTCCGCCATGCTCGAAGAGCTCTCGCCCACGGAAAGGAAGCAGGTGGTTGACGCGGTGGAAACGCTCCGCAGACTGCTGGGCGACAAAGCGGAACCAAGAACTCTCTTTTTGTTGCGACCGCACCAGCCAGGCGACATGGGCTGGATTGTGTATCGCCAGGCAATTCTCTATGCCGACGAATATGGGTGGGACGAAACCTACGAGGCACTGGCGGCAGAAATCGTGGCGCAATTCATCAAAAATTACGATCCCAAGCGCGAACGCTCCTGGGTCGCGGAAAAGGATGGACAGCGGGTTGGTGCAGTCTTCGTCGCGAGGGAATCCGATCAAGTTGCCAAGCTGCGGCTGCTGCACGTTGAACGAGAAGCGCGTGGGCTGGGTATTGGCAAGCGGCTGGTTGAGGAATGCATCCGATTCGCGAGGCAGGCAGGATACCAGAGGATGACGCTCTGGACGCAGAGCATTCTTCATGCTGCGCGACACATCTACAAACAGGCAGGCTTTCAAGTCGTGCGCGAGGAAAAGCATCACAGCTTTGGCAAGGATCTCACGGCCGAAACATGGGAACTCATCCTGAAAACCACAGGACTGTCATCCGCACCCAATAACGACCAACCTTGAGCGGCGATTCCGGGCGGCGGCACAGGAAGGGCCGACTGATCCATCGAATCGCCACCGTTTAACTCCTTTCCCCGGCCTTCGCTATAATCGGAACAAGAATCCATGGCGGCAACCGCGCTACATGACCGATTAGCCTCGGCCCCGGCTCGCACTGGCGAGCATCACGGGGCGGCCACGGCGATTGATTTCGGCAATGTTCGGGGCGAATTCGAGTCTCTGGTCTCCGGCTGTGGCGTTTACGATCTGGGCTGGCGCGCCAAAATCGCGCTCACCGGCGGCGACCGTGTGCGCTGGCTAAATGGTATGGTTACGAACAACATACGGGACCTGGCCGCGGGCCACGGCATTTACGCTTTCCTGCTTAATCCGCAGGGGCAGATTCTGGGCGATCTCTATGCCTACAACCGCGGCGATTCGCTGCTTCTGGATACCGACCGGTCCCAGTTGGACAAAATGCTCGCCACGTTCGACCACTACATCATCATGGACGACGTGGAAGTCGCAAATGCCAGCGACCGGCTGACCGCGATTGGCCTCGCCGGACCCAAGGCCCGGCAACTCCTGAGCGCGGCCGGATTTGAGTTCCCTGAAGTTGCTCCTCTGGAGTGCACGAACTTGACTTGGCAGCAAATCGCGGTAACCTTGGCGCGCGGCGACCTGGAAAGCATAGAGAGCTACGAGCTCTGGCTCGCTCCGGCCGAGATTGGCACGGTTTGGGAACGGCTGGTCAGTGCCGGGGCGCGGCCCGTGGGCATAGCGGCACTCGAACTGCTTCGCATTACATCCGGCATTCCCCGCTACGGCCAGGACATCCGCCAACGCGATCTGCCCCAGGAAACCGGCCAGCAGCGACGGGCGCTGAATTTCAGCAAGGGCTGCTACGTGGGCCAAGAGATCGTCGAGCGCATCCGCTCACGCGGCAACGTTCATCGCATGTTTACCGGCTTTGATGTCGCGGGACCCCTGCCTGCGCCGGGGGCAGAAATTCGAGTCGAAGGAAAAGATGTCGGCGAAATCACCAGCGTTGCTTCCCTGCCCCTGCCCGGCGGCGAGCGAAACGTGGCGCTAGGCTACATACGTATGGAAGCCATGAAAAAACCTTTGCGCGCAGGCGAGGCAAGCCTGGTAGTTTCGGCCACGCCTTTTGCCGGCGTCTTTGAGGAGGCCGCATGACGCTTCATGCGTCCATGTTGTTTTTTCACATCGTGGGGATTCTGCTTTTGTTCACGGCCTTCGGGCTCGAGTGGATCTGCTTTCGCAACCTGCGCAAGACCACGAGCCTTGAACAGTTACGCTCGTGGACGGGGGCGGCAGCAGTGATTCCGCGCTTTCACGCCATCTCCGGCCCGCTCATCATTCTTACGGGAGCTTACTTGGCCACCAAGATGAAAGCCTGGCCGCAGGGATGGATCAGCATGTCGCTTCTGGCGATCGTGGTGATGATCGTACTGGGGGCCGTCGTTTCCGGACGGAAAGTTCGCGGCCTGATCAAAGACAGCGCGCAGCAAAACGCTGAGTTTCGCGGGCTGATTGGCCGGACGTACGATCCCGTATTGCGCTATTCGCTGCGGCTGCGAATCGCCCTGGGGTTAGGCGTCGTTTACCTGATGGGCAGTAAAGCGCCGATGGGGCTTTCGCTGGCGGTGATGGGAGTCGCGACCCTTTTGGGAGTGCTGGCCTCGGTCAAGGGACCGCAGCCGGCCTCTGCGTGATATCTGCAGCAGAAGGAACTTTATGGCTGAGAAGAAACAAGAATCTTTCACGGTGAATGACCGGCGGCTGTTTACGTCGGATGGCGAGTTGCGAAAAGACGTGCCCGAAGAGCAGGCGCCTCCGGCTTCAGAAGAGGCCTCGGCTTCGTCCGCAGCCCCGAGTTCCACCGGCGACGCGCCGGCTATGCCGCCTCCGCCCACGGCAGCCGAGCAGCAAACACAGGCGGATGCCTACCATAAATCGTCCAAAGAACTCGACGCCCGCGTAGAGCTGAGCGGCCACTCTGCAAAAGAACTGGAGATGACCTTCGAGCGCTTTCTGGCTTCGCTTTATATGACCGCAATGCTGCAGTTGGGCCTGATGCACGAAGAAGGCGGCCAACCGCGGGTGGATTTGATCGGCGCACGCCAGACCATCGACACCATGACCCTGCTGGCTGAAAAAACGAAGGGCAATCTGCTGGCGGCGGAAGAAGGTTTTCTGCAAAATTCTCTTTATGAGCTACGCATGGCTTACGTTGAGGTGACCAATGCGCTGGCGCGCCCGCCCAAGGCTCCGGTCAAGAGCGCGGGGACTTAACCGGCAATGAAAGCCAGGCTCACCGTGCTGGGCAGCGGAACCTCGATGGGCGTGCCCACCATCGGCTGCCAGTGCGCCGTTTGTCATTCCTCCGACCCGCACGATCGCCGCACCCGGCCGTCGATTCTGGTGGAATTCGCGGATAAAGTCGCCCTCATCGACACCACGCCCGACTTCCGCCAGCAGGCGATTCGCGAGGGCATTCGCCAGCTCGACGCCATCTTTTACACCCACGCACACGCCGACCACATTTTGGGACTCGATGATGTGCGTCCGCTGAGCTACCCTCCGCGGGCCAAAATCCCTCTCTATGCGCAACCCGATGCCGCCGCGCTGCTTCAGCGCACGTTCAAATACATGTTCGACGGCGACTACAAATACGGTGGGCTGGCGCGGGTGGACATGCATTTGCTCGAAGGACCGGTGGACTGTTTCGGCGTGCGCTTTGAACCAGTGAAAGTCCTGCACGGCGATGCGCCAATCACTGGCTTCCGCTTTGGGCAGGCGGCTTACCTCACCGACTTCAGCGAGATTCCCGAAGAATCGTTTGCCCAATTGCAAAACCTGGACATTCTTTTTCTGGATGCGCTGCGGCATGCGCCGCATCCGACGCATTCAACGGTACAGAACTCGCTGCAGATCGTGGAGCGGCTCAAACCAAAGCGAGCGTTCTTTACACATATCGCCCACGAACTGCCGCACGCGGCCACCAACGCTGAGCTGCCGCCCCACGTCCGGCTTTCCTATGACGGGTTGAAACTGGAGTTTGAGATTTAGTCTGGCGAGCGCAGATGGCCAAGCCAGCTTGCGCCTAAATACGAAATGGATGTTTTTCACAAACTCGAAGACGTTTCCGCCGGCTTCGGTCCGGCGCTGGTGAGCGTTGGCAACTTCGACGGTGTGCATCGCGCCCACACGCACGTCCTCGGCCAGATTGTGCAGCGCGCGCGGGAGCAAGCGGTAAAGTCGATTGCGGTCGCCTTCGAGCCGCATCCCATACGAATTCTGCGGCCTGACGTGGGATTAAAGCTGCTCAATCCGACGCCCGAGAAGCTGCGCTTGATGGAAGTCAGCGGCCTTGATGCCGTGCTGCTACTTCCTTTCAGCCGCGATCTTTCGCTGCTCACGCCGCGGCAGTTTGCCGAGCGAATCCTCAAGAAGGGGCTTCATGCGCGCGAAGTGCATGAGGGCTACAACTTTCACTTCGGACATAAGGCGGCCGGGGACGTGGCTCTGCTCGCCGAACTAGGCCGTGAAATGGGCTTTGAAGTAAAGGTCTATGAGGAAATGAAGCTGCGCGGTGAACCGGTTTCCAGCAGCCAGATTCGCAAGCTGCTCAATGAAGGCCGCGTCAGCCGGGCGCGCCACTTGCTGGGACGCCCGTTCGCCATTCTTTCCACCGCCGGGCGCGGCAGGGGATATGGCTCCAAATACACGGTGCCCACGATTAACCTGAGCCGTTACGAAGAACTTATCCCCAAAGACGGCGTTTATATCACCTGCACCCGGGTGGGAAAGGAAAGCTTCGAATCGGTCACCAATGTGGGCAACCGGCCCACGTTTGGCGCGGATTCGTTCGCGGTGGAGTCCCACCTGTTGAATTTTCACCCTCTGGAATTGACGCCGGAGACCGAGGTCGAGATCTATTTCCTCAAACGCTTGCGCGACGAGATCAAGTTTGCCTCGGTCGATGCGCTGCGCGAGCAGATTGCAAAAGATGTGAAGGCGGCGCGAAGATTCTTTCGGCTACGAGTTCAGTCTGCGGACGCAACGCGCGCATGAGGGCATTCGTATCAGGATATGGCTTAAGCCATATCGATTTGAGAACCGTGATCGGTCGTGGCGCAAGGCGCAGACAGCGGCTTGCGCCGCGGATTCACCTTGGGACACCAAGATCGGCACGGCTAAGGGCGCGCCCTGATACGATTCTTTCCCTCCCACAATTCTGGCGGGATTTACTCAATCGGCTCCACAGCGACCACTGCCTCTCCCGATTGCCGGTCCGGCAACTGCACCACCACGATGGCCGACAATACCAGCACAATTCCCACCGCCTGCAGCGGGCGCACGGTTTCGCCAAGCAAGAGTGCGGCCATAGCGATGGAAAACACCGGCTCCAGGCAACTCACCACCACCGCTCGCGTGGGATCGAGATACTGCAAGCCGGCGATATAAAACGAGAAAGGCGCCAGCACGGAAACCGCCGAAAACACCGCCATGAAAATCCACTGGCTGCTCGAGTAATGCGCCGCCACAACCTTCCACGGAGGGTTGATCACCATCCAAAACAACGATGCCGTGAACGTGATGTACAGCAGCACCGTCCAGTGATCATAACGACGCAGGATGCTGTGCCCGCCGACGTTATAGTAAGCGAAAGAGAAGGCCGCTAGCAGCGCGGCAATGACGCCGATGAGATCCAACCTCATGCCGGCGGCGCCAAAAAGTCCGATGGCCAGTGCGATGCCCACAACCGCCAGAGCCACCGCCGCAAAGCGCCGCCAGGACGCCGGCTGCAGCCCGCGCGCCACCATATACAGCAGCACCCAGACCGGAGCGGTGTACTGAATAATGATGGCAGTCGCGACATTCGTGCGCTGGATCGCAAGATAGTAGCAGTAGTTGGAGACGGCGGTTCCGGGAATGCCGAGCAAAAGCATCCGGCCAAAATCTGCGGTGGGAATCTGCAGGCGCCGCCAGCCGCGGCGCGGCAGAAGGACCGCTAGAAAGACAAGAAACGAGAACGTGATGCGGCTCTGCGAAAGGATGAGCGGATCGATGGCGCGGAGGGCATGCCCGCCAGGCAACAGGCGTCCGGTGAAGGCTGCGCGGCCGAGCGCGGCCGAGACCCCCCAGCAAAACGTGGCGGCAGCGATGTAGAAGTATCCCCGAGCGGAATGGGACTTCGTCGGCAAGCTCAAATCGTAACGGATTGGGCTTCCCTTGTCAGACGGAACTGCTCTTCACCGCCGATTGTCGGTGCGGGGTTCGGGATGAATCAGGACGCGAAATAAATCCGGGGCTTCCTGCTTGAAGTGAGTTTCGAGTTCGGTGGACACGTCGTGCACGCGGGAGAGCGGCATATCGTCCGACAAGGTGCAGTGGCAGGACACATACATCCGACCGCGCACGCGTTTGATCTGCACGTCGTGCATATCGAGGATTTCCGGAAAGCCGCCCGCAATCGCTTTAAGGCGTTTTTCCAGCGCGGCATCGCGAATCATCTCATTCCCGCTCTCGATGGTGGCCGGTTCGCTCTCAATGTGGGTGAGGATCGAGGAAATTTCCGGCACGTCGTCCCGCATTTCCGACTCCAGCCGGGTGACGCGGTCGTGAGCTTCCTTAAGGCTGAGTTGTTCGTCGAGCTCCAGGTGCTGCTCCACATGTAGATTCCCGTCGAGGTCCTGCACGCTAACGTCGTGCACATTGAGGTTGTGGCGGGTGGCTACGGCGCGCACACGGTCAAAGATGTTTTCGGCCCTGCTGGCACGGGGCACGGAGTGCACCACTACGTCGGCATCCGGCAGCACGCGGCGGACGGCGTCGGTAACCGCATCGGCGAGCTGGCCGGAACGCTGAAAGGTTACATTGCGGGCCAAGCCAATCGAAAGATCGGCGAAATAGCGATTGCCGGCGTGGCGGATGCGGACGTGGACCACTTCGAGCACGCCATCAACACCCGAAACCGCAGCCACGATCCGGCTGCGGACCTCGACGGGAGCTGCATCGAGCAGAGCGTCAATCGTTTTTCGCGCCAGCCGGCCGCTGACATAGACCACCACTCCGGCCACGAAAAGAGCGGCGATCGGGTCGGCATCACGCAGCCAGCCGATTTTGTAAATGCGGCCAATCAGCACCAGCGCCAAGCCCAGGATGACGACGCCGCTCGACCAGATGTCGGTGGAAAAATGAAGCGCGTCAGCTTCAAGCGCCTGGCTGTCATATTTTGCAGCAATCCGCCCGAGCGCGCGCGACCGCCAGAAGTCCACTCCCATGGAACAAAACATCACGGCAAAAGCGGCGTAGCTCGGCTCGATGCTGACATGGCGGAAGAACAGCCGCAGCACAGCCTCATAGACGATCCACACGCAGGTGAGCAGCAGCAGCCCGGTTTCAATGAAGGCGGAAAAATTTTCTACCTTGCCGTGGCCGTATTGATGGTCGGCGTCGGCCGGCTTGTCCGACAGGCGCACCGAAAACAGGGTGATGATGGCGGCCAGCAGATCAAGCCCGGAGTGCGCGGCTTCCGAGAGAATTCCTAAGCTGCCGGTGGTCACTCCCACGAAAATCTTCAGCGCGGTAATGGCAATGGCGGCGATGACCGAGTTTCCGGCCACCGCGCGCTTCTCTACGCGCATGGACTGCGAGCTGTAGATGGCGGACCCTCCTGTGATGGCATTATCGCTGGAGCAGCAGTTTCCCGCCAATTGGACAGAACCGTCGTTGGTCGTCAGTCGTTGGTCTTTCGCAAAACCCAGACCTCTAACCGATAACCGAGTTTGGGCCAAGGACCAAGGGCCAAGGACCAAGGACTGGCTCTGTGCTACGATTTTCCCTGCATATGTCAATGCGTGTTTGGACGGTCCGCGCTAACGTCGGCCGGTGCACGGCGTAGCGGCTGCCGCATGAGCGACCCGAAACCCACCATCGTAGTCACGGGAATCAACGGCAATCTCGGACTGCGTCTGCTGCCGATGCTGGCGGACTATCAGGTAGTTGGGATCGACCTCAGCCCGCCGAAGACGACTCTTCCTCTACGCTTCGAATCCATGGACTTGGGGGAAGAGGCATCTTGCCGCGAGCTCATGGTTCTTCTGCGTGACACTCGTCCCGCCGCCATCGTCCATCTAGCCTTTGTGCTTGACCCCGTGCGCAGTGGAATTTTCGATCTCGACCGCATGTGGCGGATCAACGTGGCAGGCGTGGCGCGGGTGATGGAAGCCATCGGGGAAACCAACCGGTATGAGCCGATCGTGCAGAAATTCATCGTTCCGAGCAGCGTCGCTGTTTACGGGCCCGATCTCCCGCACGAAGTGAACGAAGAGTCCGCTCTGAAGGCGGAGTCGCTGCCTTACGCCTTGCATAAGCAGGAAGTCGAGAGCGTAATCCAGCGGCGATCGCCCGCCTTACGCGGCTGCAGCGCCTACGTGCTGCGACCGCACATTTTCGCCGGCGCCTCGGTGGAAAACTACATGGTCGGGGTTTTTCGCGGCACCCCCAACGGACGCTCGCAGCGGGCGGCTCGCCTGCGCTCTCGCGGCAAGCGCCTGCCCTGCATGCTGCCGATGGGCAATCGCTATTTGCAGCACCGCTTCCAGTTCGTGCATGTGGATGACGTAGCCCGGCTCATCCTGCACATCACCCGCAAGACCGACCCCGAAACTCAGCGCCTTACTGTGCTGAACGTGGCGGGCCGCGGCGAGGCTTTGAGCATCGAGCGTTGCCTGCAAATCGCGCGCGCGCGCTGCTGGCGCGTGCCCGGCAAGATTTCCTTGCGGCTGGCTCTGCGCATGCTTTGGGGCCTGGGAATCTCCGCGGTTCCTCCTGAGGCCACTCCTTACCTCGCCGGCCAATACCTCATGAACACGCAGCGCCTGCGCGCCTTCCTGGGGCCAGACTACGAGAAAGTCATCCACTACACAGTGGAAGAGGCGTTTAAGGATTGCTTTGCTATGAGGTAAAGCCACCTCGATCACGGAACGCGTGCAATCGCGGAGACTTCCGCAAAGTCCGCCGAGAAGGACCAATCAGCGTGTGCCACGATATAAGACGGCAATACCGAATGTATAGGGAGTCCAAGACACGTCGCGGAAGCCGGCGTTGCGCATGCGTTGCAACATCTCCCCCGGTTCGGGAAAACGCTCGACGGATGCAGGCAAGTAGGCGTACGGACCCCTTACGCCAGAAATGAGCGTTCCCACGGCTGGGAGTATGTGCTTGAAGTAGACTCGATATCCTTTGCCCATCCAGCCGCGTGGCTCGCCGAAATCCAGAATCCCGCACTCCCCTTCCGGGCGCAGCACGCGTGCGATCTCCCGCAGCCCGGCGTCATAGTCGGCGAGATTGCGAAAGCCGAAAGCGGCTGTCACCAAATCAAAGCTTGCATCTGCAAATGGAAGCTGCAGAGCGTCCGCTTCTATCCAACGCAACGGTGTCCCAGCCGATTTCTGACCCGCCCGCTGCAGCATGGCATGGGAAAAATCTGCGCCAAGAATCGCCGGTTGATTGCTCACCTTCGCGGCCTGGCG
This sequence comes from uncultured Acidobacteriaceae bacterium, assembly GCA_963770915.1. Lineage (GTDB taxonomy): Bacteria > Acidobacteriota > Terriglobia > Terriglobales > Acidobacteriaceae > PALSA-270. The sequence continues at coordinate 4,008,747 of CAVYRG010000001.1, read as the reverse complement.
TCGCAGGGCGAACGCCATGTCGCCGGTTCCGCAACACAGATCGAGCGCCTTTGCGCCCGGGCGAGCCAGGACCGCCGCAAAGCTTCGCGCCGTCCGGCGCCACCATAGGCGGTCGATGTTGAACGACAGAAGGTGATTGAGCAAGTCATAGCGCGGCGCAATGGCGGTGAACATCTCTTGCACGGCACGCGCGGCCGATTGGGGATCGCTCGCGCCCTCCGGCGCCGCGCCGAGAACCGTAGTTTTCGAGGGATTGATCAAGGTATTTTGACAGCTTGCGGAAGCAGCCGGTTCCACGGTTTTCATTTTGAAAGCCGCCGCAATTCGTCCACTGCGTCCACCACCACGCTTGCGGGCACGTCGTTTGCGACCTCGACTTCGCCAATGGCTCGCGGCAGTACAAAATGAACCACGCCATCCCGGGTCTTCTTGTCGGACTGCAACAGCGCGAGGATGCTGCGGCTGCGCGTGTTCACCGCCGGGAGCGGGCCCATGGCAAGAGTCGCTTGCTGAATCTTGTTCCCACACTCTTCCTTCAGGCGGCCGGTCGCGACCGCAATGTGCGCGGCCGCGACCATTCCCCAGGCGACGGCTTCGCCGTGCAAGAAATGACGGTAATCCGTGGCCGATTCCAGCGCGTGGCCTATGGTGTGGCCGAGATTGAGCACGCGCCGCAATCCGCCTTCTCTCTCGTCCGCGGAAACAACTCGAGCCTTCAGCTTCACCGATTCCGCGATCACCCATTCAAGCTTCTTCGGGTCACGTCGCAACTGCGAAATCTCGGTATTTTCCAGGGCGCGAAACAAGTCAGGCAGACCGATAACCCCGGCCTTCAGCGATTCATACAGTCCGGCGCGAAATTCGCGATCCGGCAGCGTGGAAAGCACCGCGGGATCAATCAACACTGTGAGCGGCTGGTAAAACGTGCCGACCAGGTTCTTTCCCTTGCGCAGGTTCACCCCGGTCTTGCCTCCGATGGAGGCATCCACCTGCGCCTGCACGGTGGTTGGAATTTGGACCAACTCCACGCCGCGCATGTAGACCGAGGCCAGCATGCCGCCCACGTCGCCGACCACTCCTCCGCCGAACGCCACAACGATGGCGCTACGGTCGGCGCCGAGGCGCGTCATCTTCTCCGCAAGCTCTTCAACGGTGGCCAGGCGTTTGTAGCGCTCGCCATCACGCATCTCAACAAATTCAGACTTGAATCCCGCGCCCACCAGCGACTTCGCCAGCTTCTTCCCCCAGCGCCGCCGCACCGGAGGAACCGTAACCACGAACAGCCGTTGGCGGGTGCCCGCCACCTCACGCAAGTGGGCGCCGGCGCGAGCGAGCAGTCCGTCGTCGATGATCGCTTCGTAAGCTCGCGGCGCCACATTGATTTTCAAGCTAACCATGGAGTCATCATAACGTAGCTGTGATCCTCGTCTCCGTTATCGGCGAACCCTTATCCGGAAAGCCCGATGACTCCAGAATGCATACGCTGGCTCTCACATCGCGACCTGCACACCGTTGACGCTCCGAATTCTGTGATTGCCCTCAGCTTTGAAGTCTTTGCCTTCGATTTCCATCGCAATCCCTCCCAGAATCACGTCAATTCACCCCACCGGCGATTCCCCCACCCATCCCTTTTAAGCCGTTGTAATGGAAACCAAACGTTGCCAGGACGATGATCGGCGTCAAAAGGAACACTGAAGACGCGATTCTCGCGATCTTCCCTGCAAGGTCCGAGCGCGCCTGCACCGCGATTGCTCGATCGCAATAAGGACAGTGGACGTTGTGCGCCGCAGGTGTGAAACCAGCGATTGGCTTTGCTATGGCACAGTTGAACGCGCTGTACTGTTCCGTCCACTTCGTCGAATGGACGCCCCGTTCATACTTAGTTATTTTGTAATGCAGGATTGTCAGATTAACTTCGCGGTTTGCTGGATCGTCGGGCACAGTTGTAGCAATGGCCGGGCGTGGCGCGGAGAAGAATACCATGTAAACCTCGTCTCCGGCGGCCATGCTGCCACTACGTGATACCATTTTTCCAGATGTCCCACGCACCTGCCGAAACGGATTTCCTGGTCATCGGCGCCGGGGTAGCTGGCCTGCGCGCCGCTATCGAGCTCGCGTCGGCGGGACGAGTCGTGGTCCTGGCGAAGCAGGAGATCACCGACTCCAATACCCAGTTTGCGCAGGGCGGAATCGCGGCCGCTCTCAGCGACGAAGACGAAATCAGCCTTCACCTGCAGGACACGCTCAACGCCGGCGACGGACTGTGCAACGTCGAAGCCGCGCGAGTGCTGGTGGAAGACGCGCCCGAGCGCATCGAAGAGCTGATTCAATGGGGAACCGAATTTGACCGCGAGGGAACGAAGCTCACCTTTGGCCGCGAAGGAGCGCACAGCCGCAATCGCATTCTGCACGCGCACGGCGACTCGACCGGCCGGGAAATTCTGCGCGCGCTCTACGCCAAAGCCAAGACGCTGAAGAACATCTCCGTGTGTGAATTTGAATTCTCAACCGCTCTGCGAATGGAAGACGGGAAGGCGCGGGGAGTGCATCTGGCTGGCGAAAGGGGTGGCGACAAGCGACAGGTCCATGCCTCCGCCGTGCTGCTGGCCACGGGCGGAGCTGGACAGCTTTACCGCAATACCACCAATCCCGGCGTGGCGACGGCAGACGGCGTGGCCATGGCTTTTCACGCCGGCGTAGAAATCAGCGATCTGGAGTTCATTCAGTTCCATCCCACCGCGCTTTACCTGAAAAGTGCGCCGCGATTCTTGCTTTCGGAAGCCCTGCGTGGCGAAGGCGCATATCTGCGCAACGATGAAATGGCACGTTTCATGTCCAAGTATCATCCGCTGGGCGAACTCGCTCCGCGCGACGTGGTGGCGCGGGCCATTGTTCACGAACTCGACGTCAGCCGCGCCAAAGACCCAGCCGTCTATCTCGACCTCACCCACCTTGACGCGGATCATATCCGCGCGCGCTTTCCGCGCATCCGCGAAACTTGCCTGCAATACAACATCGACATTGCCACCGACCTTATTCCCATCCGCCCCGCCGCGCACTATGCGATGGGAGGGGTGCGCACGAACCTTAGTGGCTGCACCACTCTGCCCGGCTTGTTTGCGGCGGGCGAGGCGGCCTCCACCGGCGTGCATGGCGCGAACCGGCTGGCCAGCAATTCGCTGCTCGAGGGACTGGTCTTCGGCGCCCGGGCGGGCAAGGCCATGCGCGAACACTTGAACACAGCCAAACCGAAGAAAGAAGACGGCCCGCGGGCCGAATACTCCAACGGCCCGGTGGACGTCGGCACCGAGGAAACGATCCGTGAGATTCAGGATCTCATGTGGAAAGATGTCGGCATCGTGCGTGACCGGGCAGGCCTGACGCGAGCAATCACGCATCTGGAACGGTTGCAGCCGCGCGTCGCCCGCCCCCATGCTCGCCGCGCCTGGGAAGCGCAGAATCTCTGGCAGGCCGGGCTTATCGTCGCCCAGCTGGCGATGAGACGCGAGGAAAGCCGCGGCGCGCATTATCGTTCCGATTTCCCCTCCCACCACGACACGGCCTTCCTGAAGCACTCCATCATTCGTGGTGAGGAGATCAGGTTCGAATAGAGTGCTTCTGGCTCGCTCGCACTCAGGCTGTTTTCTTTGGATGAATCAAAGACGCCACCACTGAGACCAGCAAGACTACCGCGATCACGATCAGAGCCGCCCAGGTCGGTATTTGCCAGTAGTGGGACAACAACATTTTGGCTCCCACGAAAATCAGCACTAGCGAGAGCCCGTAGTGCAGATATTCGAACATCTCCATCATTCCCGCCAGCGCGAAGTACATCGAGCGCAGTCCCAGGATGGCGAACACATTCGACGTGAAAACAATGAAAGCGTTCAGTGTGATCGCCATCACCGCGGGGATGGAATCCACGGCAAACAGTACATCGGTGGTCTCGAGCACCAAAACTACTACCAGCAATGGCGTGGCGTATAAGCGCCCGCGGCGCACGATGAAGTTTTCTCCTTCGTAGTCTTCCGTTACCGGCATCCAGCGGCGAAACAGCCGCAGGATCGGGTTCTTCTCGGGATGGATTTCCGCTTCCTGCTCGCCGAAGAGTTTTGCCCCGCTGTAGATCAGTAACGCTCCGAATAAATACAGAATCCAGTGGAAGCGGTGAATCAGTCCAACCCCGGCCACGATGAAAATGCCGCGCATCACCAGCGCGCCCAGGATTCCCCAGAACAGCACTCGGTGCTGGTAATCGCTCGGCACGCGAAAGTAGCGGAAGATCAGCAGGAAGACGAACAGATTATCGACGCTGAGGGATAGCTCCAGGACATAACCGGTAACGAACTCCAGCGCCTGCGCGTGGCCCCACCAGAAAAAAAGCGATGCCGCAAAACCCGCCGCCAGCGCTATCCATAGCGCGCTCCACAGCACCGCCTCGCGAAACTTCACGGTGTGGCCGGGCCGCTGCAGCCAGCCAAGGTCGAGGGCCAGCATGGCCAGCACGAATAGAATGAACAAAACCCAGAAAAGAGGATGATTCACGCGCTCGTCTCACGCGCATTAGAAATGAAATTGGAGAAAAGAGAAAGCGGAGAGGTCGAGGATCTGCGGTGTGGCGAGGGACTATTTTTGCGCGTCCAGCAAGGCCACGGTTTCCAGCATCACGCTGCCCGTAATCTCCAGGCTCTTAGGGCTGAGCTTGTCAAGCGTGTCCTGCGGCGTGTGCCAAAACACGTTATTGTAGCCGTAATCGAAATCGATCAGGTCGGCGCAGGGCACGCCGCGCTGCATCAGGGGCGTATGGTCATCCGAGACAGAGATGGTGCGGGCGAAGAAATGGGATTGGTAGCCCAAGCGCGTCGCCGCCTGATACACCACATTCTCCAGCCAGGCCGTAGAAGCATCATCGCGGTCGATGTTGAGGTCCGCGTCGCCGATCATATCCGCCAGCAGGAATGCCTTGATCTTCTTAAGCGTTCCATCCTGTTGCCACAGCTCCGCCAAGTGCCGGGTGCCGTACACGCTGTCGGTGTCGGTCCAGCTCTTGACTGCTTCTTCGCCATCGGTCCAGACCAGCCAGACGCTGTAGCCCTCGCGTTTTTTTCCGCGCAGTTGATTGGCTAACTCCAGCAGCAAGCCGGTGGAAGAGCCCCCATCATTGGCGCCGACGTAGCCTGTCTGGCGCAAGGGATAGTTCGTGTCGTAGTGGCCTGCGATGACAATGATTCCGTCCCGCGCGCCGGGAAATTTGGCGATGATGTTGTGCACCGGCAATTTGCCTGCCGGCGTGTCGGCCGTGAAATCGTCGTCTACAACCTCATCTCCTTGCAGGTGCGCGTGAATGTATTGCTCAAGTTTCTTGTGGCTCTCGCTTCCGATGGGCCGCGGGCCAAAAGCCACGACCTCGCGCGTGTATTGCATGGCGCGCGCCGCGTTGAACGAAGGCGGAGGGACGCTGTCCGGCAGATTCGGGATTTCTTGAGACGCCGCGGGTGTGGGCGCAGCGGCTGCCGATACTTTGGCGGCATCAGGCGACGCCTGGGCTGATTTCGCCCCGTCACAAGCGGTCAGGCTGACCGCAAGCAAGAGCACCGCCAGAGGGAACTGCACAACTCTGGGCTGACGCTTCTGCCCGTCGCAAGAAACGTTCATTTTGCTTTCCGCGCCTGCCGCGCGCGCCGCTGTTTGGGATGCACCAGCCAGGCAATTCCGATGCTCACCACGTACAGAGCAACCATAGGAGCCGCGAAAATGCACATATTCATGATGTCGGTGGTGGGAGTAATGATTGCGGCAATGATGAAAATCACCAGGATGGAGTAACGCAGATTCCGCCACATCCAACCTGCGCTCACGATCCCCATAAGCGATAAGAAGAAGACGAGAATTGGCATCTCAAAAATCAAGCCCATGCCAATCATGATGGTCAGAAAAAGATCGGTATATTCCCCGATCGTGATCATGGGCGTGAACTGCTTGCCGTAATCGATGAGGAATTTCAGCGCCGCCGGATAGACCATCTTGTAGGCGAACATCCCGCCCGCCAGAAACAGAAAGACGGTCGAGAACATGAACGGCAGCACGTAGCGCTTTTCGTTGCGATAAAGCCCCGGCGAAATGAACATCCACACCTGATAGAGCACAAACGGCGAGGTCACGAACAAGCCGGCGAGAAAGGCCACTTTCAGGTAGAGATTGAAGGGCTCGGTGGGATTCAAATACACCAACTGCTCCGGCAAGTGATTCGCGTGCAGCGCTTCCATCACCGGGCGCTGCACAAAGCCGAAGATGTATTCGTGGAAGTTCCAGCAGGCGAAGAACCCGACGACCACCGAAATAGCGGAATAGATGATCCGCCGCCGCAGTTCCTCAAGATGCTCGAGGAATCCCATGGCGGTCATCTTTTCTTCCGGTTCGGGGGCTTCGGGCGCCCCGGGAGGGGATTCGAGATCGATGTCAGGCATCGGGAGCCTTGCCGGCCGGGCCGGGTTCAGAGAACGAAGGCCGTTCCGGGGGAAGCACTACGCCGGACAAAGCCGGGACTGCGCCTCGCGGCGGTTCCGCGGGCGGGAGAATCTGGCGCTTCTGATCTTCGTCCAACTGTGAAATCTCCGACTCGATTTGGGCCCGGAATTCATTGGACGCGCGCTTAAACTCGTTCATCATGCGTCCGATCTGGCGCGCAATCTCGGGCAGCCGCTTCGGCCCGAAGACAACCAGGGCCAAAACGAGAATGAACACCATTTCCGGAGTTCCCATAGCTTTCATCATACTGCCCTGAGCGGAGAGGCGGCAATCGCGGAGCGGCAAGGGCAATCCGAGGTGGAAATCTAGGCCCTCAAAAAGCGCCTCCCTCAACGCTTTCACGGTTGACACGGCCTGCTCCAGAAAATAAGATTCCGGCAAAATCCAACGCCGTGGTTTTCTCTGGGGTTTTCTCGGGCCAAGGCATACAGGAGTGATTCCATGAAAAGGCTTTTGTGGCTCGTGGCGGCTTTCGCATTAGTCATGTCGGCCGGGCTAAGCGCACAGACGCCAACGGCTGCCCCGGCCGCTCCGGCGACAGGGCGGAAGAAATTGGTTTCTATTCTCGATTTTGACTACGCCACCGTGCACGCTGGGGTGGCCGGCATTTTCGGCCAGGATGTGGACATAGGCAAAGGAATCTCCGACTTGCTGGTAACGAATCTGGTGAAGGATGGCACTTACCGCGTGGTGGAACGCCAGATGTTGGACAAGATATTGGCCGAGCAGAATTTTTCGAACAGCGATCGTGCTGACCCGGCCACCGCCGCCAAGATCGGAAAGATGTTGGGGGTCGATGCCATTGTCGTGGGCAGCATCACCGAATTCGGCAATGAGACCAAGAATACCGGCGTGGGCGGCCAAGGCGGCAACTGGCACGGCTTCGGCGTCGGCGGCTTTGGCCACAAGAACTCCAAAGCCAACGTGGCCCTGACCGCGCGCCTGGTAAACGTCGACACCGGTGAGATTATGGCAGTGGCCGATGGAACGGGGCAGTCGTCCCGTTCCAGCACTTCCCTGCTGGGCGGAGGCGGCAATTGGCACGGTTTCGGCGGCGGCAACGTGGATTTCGGCAGCAGCGACTTTCAGAACACGATCATCGGGGAGGCAGTCAAGGCAGCCAGCGACCAGCTTACAACGGAACTCATTGCCGACAACGATAAGGTGATGGTTCGCACCGTCGTCGTGGAAGGACTTGTGGCAGCGGTGGATAGCGGGCAAGTCATCCTCAATGTGGGCACAAAAGATGGTGTTAAGGTCGGCGACCAGCTAAGCGTCATGCGGGTGACTCACGAAATCAAAGACCCTGCCACCGGTAAAGTGATTCGCAAGATGACCGCCCCAGTCGGAGTTGTGAAAGTCACCGACGTGGATGCTCAATCCGCGGTTTGCGCGGTGGTTTCGGGATCAGGATTCAAGATCGGCGACATGGTAAAAACCGTTACCGAATAGCATTCCGCCGGGCGCGGCGAGAATTCTGTCCCTGATAGGGAGGGGAACAGACTTTTCTCGCTGTGCCCCGGCATGAAGAACTCCTAAACTAGCGCGGCGAGATTCCAAAACCACGCCCGGCAAACTCGTCATCGCATTAAACTTGCGTACCTTTTTGGCTTGCCCGCATCTTAATTAGAGAGCCGCAACCAGCCCATTTTAGACCTGGTTACCATGGGTCTTAATGGCCGGATTAGGGCGGCCAGCAGCGTGCTATACTGCGTTTATCCGGGTAGCGGCGTGCTTTTTTCACACCCCTGTTGAAGGATATTCAAGATGGCCAGTAGTTCTCGTCGCAGTATCTTCGTAGTTATTTTGTTCCTCGCAATTTGCGGCGGTTTGGGCGTGCTGTTCGCGCAGAAGAATCCCGCGGTGGCGCCCAGTTCCGATGCCGACGTTCGCGACAGCGTCAAGGAGTTCACCCAGGTTTACGCCCTCGTCGAAGATAACTACGCCGAAACGGTGGATCCTGATAAGGCCATCTACGACGGAGCCATTCCGGGCATGCTGCACGTGCTCGACCCACACTCCAATTTCTTCGATCCCAAGGCTTATTCGCTGCTCAAAGAAGATCAGCGCGGAAAGTACTACGGGGTGGGCATGCAGGTTGGCCCGCGCAACGTCAACAACCGGACGGTAGTGATTGTCATTGCGCCGTTTGTCGGCACCCCGGCGTACCGCGCCGGCATTCGGCCGGGCGATGTCATCGCGGCGGTGGATGGCAAGTCCACCGACAACATGAATACCAGCGCGGTTGCCGACCTTCTCAAAGGCCCGAAAGGAACCACGGTTCATATCACGATTTTGCGCGAGGGCAGCGTCAAGCCGCTGGAGTTCACGGTGGTGCGCGACGAGATCCCCCGCTACAGTGTGGACTTGCACTTCATGATCCGCCCGGGCGTCGGCTACATGCACGTCAGCGGCTTCAACGAAACCACCGAAGCCGAAGTGCAGAGCGCGCTCGACGAAATGGGCGATCTGAAGGGCCTGATTCTTGACTTGCGACAAAATCCCGGCGGCCTGTTGAATGAAGGCGTCGGCGTCGCGGATAAGTTCCTGCACAAGGGCCAGTTGATCGTTTCCCACCACGGACGCGCCTCCTCGGAGAAGCGCTACACGGCCGTTCACGGCAACGGGGGCAAAGATTACCCGCTGGTTGTGCTGGTGAACCGCGGCACTGCTTCTGCGGCGGAGATTGTCGCCGGAGCCATTCAGGATCACGATCGCGGCCTGATCGTGGGCGAGACCACCTTCGGCAAAGGCCTGGTGCAGACGGTATACCCGCTTTCCGAAAACACCGGCTTGGCTCTCACCACCGCCAAGTACTACACCCCGAGCGGGCGGCTGATCCAGCGCGACTATTCCAACGTTTCGCTTTACGACTATTACTTTGAGCGCGATGCCGATAACAGCACCGCCGGTCGTGAAGTGAAGCTGACCGACGGCGGCCGAACCGTGTACGGCGGCGGAGGGATTACGCCGGATGTAAAGTTGCCTCCCTACAAAACCGACCATTTCCAGGACACGCTGCTGCAGCACTACGCCTTCTTCAACTTCGCCAAGCACTACATGGTGAACCATCATCCCGATGAGCAGACGTTCCAGGTTGACGACGCGCTGCTGCAGGAGTTCCGCTCTTTCCTCGATTCGGAAAAGGTCCCCTACACCGAGGCCGAGATGGCGCAGGATCTTGACTGGGTCAAATCCAACATCAAGAGCGAAATCTTCATCGACGCGTTCAGCCAGGACGAAGGGCTGAAGGTGCGGGCGGAAACCGATCCGCAGGTGATCAAGGCCCTGGAACTGCTGCCCCAGGCAAAAGCCCTGGCCGACAATGCCAAGCGGGTGTTGGCAGAGCGCAGCAGCGTTCACACCTCGAATCAGTAGGCTTTTCGCCATGATTGCGATCAAGCCCCGGCAAGCCGGGGCTTTTCTTGGCTTCGATTCGGGCAATGGCTTGAAACAGAACGGGTTCCCGGCACACCCGAATTCATTGACTTGGCCATCCGGCTGTGTGAGAATTCGCCAAGAATCCGCCCTCGGGGCCGCCTGATCCGAGTCCGGCCCGGTCTGGAGCTTCGGATGGCTAACTCCATCTCCCACAACAGTCTGCCTTCTGATACGGCACACCGGTTCTGGCCCCTTTGACGGGCATGGTAGGCGCAGGAGTGTGGATGCTGGCAACGCTACCAGCCGCGATTGGCGGATACACGGACTGGCGCTGGCGGCGCATCCCCAATTGGCTGACCGTGTCGTCTCTGGCGGCGGGCATCGCGCTGAACTCCGTCGTGGGAAAATGGGCTGGAGCCAAGACTTCTTTGCTGGGAGCGGCGTTGGGGCTGGGCCTGTTGCTGCCATTTGTCCTGCTGCGCAGCCTGGGCCCGGGGGATTGGAAGCTGGTGGGCGCGCTGGGAGCGTTTCTCGGCCCCGAGCGTCTGCTGGATGTTCTCTTTGTGGCCGCATTGCTGGCGGGCCTGATGGCGGTGATTCTGATCGTTTGGAAAGGAAGGGCGCGGCAGGCTCTGCGAAATCTCTGGCGGATGCTGGCGGCCTTCTTCACGCTGCATCTGCCGGATGCGGAGGTTTCCCTGGAAAACCCGCAGTCCCTGAAAGTGCCTTTTGGCGTGGCGGTGGCGTTCGCTGTGTTTCTTTACGCGGCCGGGCAAGCGTGGGGGAAATTGTAGGCGCATGAAGATGAGAGCCAGAGCAGCGTGGAATTGGCTGGCGTGCGACGGCGGCTCCGAGATCGCCGAAGTGGCGGTGGTGTTGCCCGTTCTGTTCACCATGTTGTTGGGAATTATTTTCTTCGGCCGCGCTTACAACGTGTACACCACCGTCACCTACGCGGCGCGGGAAGGAGCGCGCGTGGCGGCGGTGGGCGCGACGTCAACTTGCGCGACTTGCACTCCGATCGCGCCGACCACCACCGATGTGGTCAATCGCGTGAACGAGGTCCTGCAGGCGTCGCACATTGACGTAACCCAAGTGTCGGCATACACGCCAGCTCCACCTCCTGCTCTGGGCAACTGCCCCGGCACTTTGACCTCACCCTCGCCTGGTGACGCGGTTTCGGTTTACACCAACGTTCAGTTGAACCCCGGCAGCACGGGACCTCCGGCTTGCGGGGTTGTCGTGAGCTTCCAGTACAAGTTCACATTTATCAATGTTCCATTCACGACCTTGAATCAGCCGATTTATATCAAAAGCGTCGCCCAGATGCAGGAGGAGAACTAGTGTTTCGCCTCCGTCTCATGCGCGCAGCCCGCACATTTGCCGCCGGGTGCGAACGGCTAAGGGGGACTGAGGCTATCGCGATCGCGGAATTTGCCATCACCTTGCCCTTGCTGCTGGTGCTGGTGGTGGGAATCTTCGATTTCAGTACGGCCATAAACCTGAAGCAAAAACTGGGCGCAGCCTCGCGCGAGGGCGCCCGCTTTGGCTCAACCCTACCCACAAATGACCTCGATTCTCCCGGCACGCCCGATTCCGTCGTCGCCATCAAAGATCAGGTGGATTCTTATTTGAAGGCCGCCCGGATCGACGACTGCGGGCTGGCCACGGCGACGGCCGCCGAGGGTCCGACGCTGGTTTGGACCTATACAGCGAATACTGGCTGTCCGGGCGGACAAAACCTGACGCTGACGATCGACCGAGGCAGCGCGTCCTTCCCCGCTACCATCGGGGGGGATACGATCAATGTGATCAGCACCCAGGTCACAATTGGCCATCCGTATCAGTGGGAGTTCAACCGTGTGATTGGTTTACTGGTGCCGAACGCAACCTACGCCGGTATAAGCACGATTAGCACCACCGCCATCGCACCGAATCTGCAATGAGGAACAGGCATAGGCTAATGACGCGAAAACCAGCGATCCGGAAACGCGCGGGCGAACGCGGCCAGACCCTGGCTCTAGTGGCCATGTCGCTGGTGGTGCTGATCGCGGTGGCGGCGCTGGCCATCGACACGACCACGTTGTACGTGGCCCGCACCGAGGCCCAGCGCGCCGCCGACGCCGCCGCACTGGCGGGGGCACGGGCGTTCGTCGATTCCGGAACGACCACCGACCCCGCTGACACCGATCTGCCCCTCCTGGCGCAAGCTCTCGCCGGAAATTCAAACAACACTGGATACATGGGCGCCGTACTGCAGCAAAACAAAGTGGGCGGGGTGGTACCGGATTTGACGGCGACATTTGATTTCACGACTCATCCCGGCAATCCGCAGGTTACAGTCACGGTGCAACGCACGGATTTGCCGATCTTCTTTGCCAGAATCTTCGGGCGAACTGTGGCGACGGTGACGGCGCACGCCACGGCGGAGGCGTACAACTCGTCAAATGCGGGTACTGGCGCGACCAACATGCCGCCGGTGGGGCCGAGCTGCGTAAAGCCTTTTCTGGTAGTGAATTTTGATCCGGCGCACGCCAACGGCCCGTTTATCGACCCAGCCAGCGGGACGATCCCGAACGCGGGCGTGTGGACCGGCCCGGGTACAGGGGTGATTGGTGAGCAAATTACATTGCCGCACATTTGGGTGCAGTGCCATGGGGCGAAATGCGGCCTACCGAGCTTGCCCCTAACACTTTCGGCGCCCACCTATGTGGGTTTCTTGCCTGCCAACCTCGCCTCGATCAGCGGAACTTGTCCCTCTTGCTCGGTAGGGCTGCCGAGCAACATGTCGGAGGGCGTGGCCTGCTGCGACACCGTGAACCAGTATCAATGCGGCAGTACGACTTCCAATGTGCACATTGAGCAGGGTTTTCTCCGGCAGGTGAGTACGCTCGAAGGTGCGTCGTGCCTGATGAACGGAACCGCCATTGATTCCCACGACACCGGACAAGACACAATCGATGTTACGGGTTTTGAAAGCAACCCGGCCACGACCCCCATGCGAATCCAGAGCCCGAGATTTCCTGGGCAGTTCGTAACCACGAGCAAACAGATCATTACGCTGCCGATCATTGACACCACGCTGCTCAATTCCGCGACCGGCCAAGTCAAGGTGATCGGGTTCATGCAGGCTTTTCTCCAGCAAACCAATGATGACGCGGACCTCGTAGTCACCGTCCTCAACATTTCCGCCTGTGGCTCGAACGTGGACCCCGCCGCAACTCCTATCTCGGGCGGGGGCACCTCACCCATTCCGGTGCGGCTGATTCACCCGTAGCCTACCCGGCGGCGGTCCGGCTGGAAGTCAGGCCTATCCCAAAAAGCTCGGTGCTCGTGTTGGTGGTCTCGCTTATTGCGGCGGAGCAGGTGGCGCTTGATCGTCAGGCGGAGGTGGGGGTGGGGGCTCTGGCTGTTGGGGTTCGGGAGCATCCTCTACCGGAGGCGGCTCGGGTTGGGCTTGGGCGGTGGGCTCTGCGACCGTGGCGGGAAAAGAATTCGTCGGCACATCCACTCCGGCTCCCCGAGGGGACAAGATAATCTTGGTCACTTTGGCCATATCGGAGCCGGAACCCAGCAGAATCACATTGTAGGAAGAGCCGTTCAGTAGCCGGGAAAGCGCTTCGCGAGGCGTAGCGGGAGGAATGTCGGCTTCCACCTGATCCTGGTCGGCGCCGGGAGGGATGGATACGCTGGCGCCCGTGAGGCGCTGCACCTGGCGCAGAACCTCGCCGAGCGTGCCGCGGTTGGCCAAAATGCTCAGCTTGCCGTTGGTGTAGCTGACCTCGACGCGAGGCGCAGGCGGCGGGGGCGGAGCTGTCGGCGGCGGTGTTCCCATGGCGACAACGGGCGCAGCCGTTCCGCCCTGAGCCGCCGGCCCGCCCTGCTGCATAATCTTGACGATGACGCTCCGCCCGGAAGGAAAAATCTGATACGACTGCGGAGATCTCAGATCGACGACGACGCGGGTGATGGGCGGGTTGCTTTGGAATAATCCCATGCGAATGCCCTTGATCGCGCCCGCGCTAACGATGAGGGGATGCAAGCTGCGGCCGGGGAGAGCGTGGGGAAAGTCCACGATTAAGCGGTCCGGCCCGGTAATTACCTGAGTTTGCGGCAGAATCGGATCGCTGGCCTGAATTTCCATCTCGAAGTTCTGGCCGCGATTCAGCACGTCTACGCGGCGAATGGTCGCCGTCGGCACGCCGGCAGCCTGGGCCGCGGCAGACGCGATCAAGCCAAAAGCGGCCAGCGCAGCCAGTCCGTGAATCCGGGTTTGCTTGGCAAAGCCCCGCATGGTCAACAGCGATTCTAGCAGCGCCGCGAGGAATCGGATTACACTTTGGTACGGGTCCGGTTTGCCCAGCCTGCGCCGATTCCGGCTTACATTCTTCTAATTTTGGGTGCTCCGCTCGCGGCTCCGTACCCAGCCGAGCCAGTCGCACGAAAGCGCCGTCAGCAAAAGACTAAAGTCACCTGCTCAAACGGGCGATGTTCTAAAAAGCCGCCTATGAATGGAGTGGGATGCCAGTGAAAGTCCTGATCGCAGAAGACGATCCTTTCTTCCTACGCATGTTGGGGCATGTCCTGGCTTCAGAGTGCGAAATCGTCACCGCAAAGGACGGAATGGAAGCATGGAACATGCTGCAGCAGGCAGACGCACCGGTATTGGCCATTCTGGATTGGGTGATGCCGGGAATGGCCGGCCCGCAAATCTGCCGCGAGGTCCGGGCGAACCATGCGACAGCGGGAGCGTACCTAATTTTGCTCACGGCGAAAAACAGCGCGGCCGACATTCTTGCCGGACTGCGCGCCGGCGCCGACGACTACGTGACCAAGCCTTTCGAGCCGGAAGAATTGCGCGCTCGCGTCCGCCTGGGGCGGAGGATTGTCGAATTGCGCCAGGCGCTGGCGGCGCGCGAACTCGCTCTTGCCGACGCGCTGTCTCGCGAGCGCATCTTGCAAATCCGGCTGGCGGCGCTGGAACAAAGCAAGCCGCAGCGAGAACCTGCCAAGAGCGCCTCGGCTTGAGCTTCGGTTTCACACACCGCAATTGCACTCGCGCACGGAAAACCCGAATCATCGTCCGCGTTGCGTCGCCGTTGTTCGCGGTTTTTGTAGCATCGAGTAAAGTTTTGTAAAAGCTTCGCCCCGCGTGAGCGGGGTCACCTCTCAGAATCAAACTCACGATAGAATAATTCCGTAACCGATGCGCGGATTCCGGCGTCAAATCAACTACATGTTCAATCTCTCGAGCTCATCCGACAGCAGCAATTGGGAAAACAGAAATTCGGGCAGGCAGAACTCTACGATCACATCCAGCGCAGCGCTGGCTGTGGTGTTAACGCTTTGTGCGTCATGGCTGGGCTGCGCGTCGGCCGATTCTCGCGCCGCGGCCGGACGCGGCCCGGCGTTGCCGGTTCCAGTAGCGGTGGCAACGGCGGAGCACCGCGACATGCCGATTTATCTCGCCGGTTTGGGATCGGTCCAGGCCTACTACACCGACAGTGTGAAAAGCCGGGTCGATGGCCAGTTGATGCAGGTGAATTTCAAAGAAGGGCAGAACGTCAAGAAGGGCGATCTGCTGGCGCTCATTGATCCCCGGCCCTACCAGGTGGCGCTGGAGCAAGCCCAAGCGACGCTTTTCAAAGACCAGGCCTCGCTGCGCGACGCGCAATTGAACTACGAGCGCTACAAGGGCCTGCTGCAGGATTCCGGCGCCATGTCGCAGCAGCAGGTGGATACGCAGTTGGCTACCGCCAATCAGTTGGAGGGCACGGTCCGCAACGATCAGGCGGCGATCGACAACGCCAAGCTCAACCTTACGTACTGCCACATCACCGCGCCGGTGAGCGGGCGCATCGGACTTAGGCTGGTCGACCCGGGCAATATGGTGCATGCTTCGGATACGAACGCTTTGCTGGTCATCACGCAGTTGCAGCCCATTGCCGTGATTTTCACGCTGCCGGAAGACAGTCTTCCCACCGTTGCTCGGCACATGAAGAGTGGGCAGCTTGAGGTCGACGCTTATGCCAGCGATAACCACACCAAGATCGCCACCGGCAAGCTGCTCACCATCGACAATCAGATTGATGCCACCACCGGGACGGGCCGCCTGAAAGCTGTGTTCAATAACCAAGACAATGCGCTGTGGCCGAATCAGTTCGTGAACGTTCGCCTTCTGCTGGAAACACGGAAGAACGCAACCGTGGTGCCGGCAGCGGCAATTGAACGGGGGCCGAACGGGGATTACGTCTTTGTCGTGAAATCAGACAACACGGTCACGGTGCGGCCGGTGACCGTTGACCTCACGCAAGACAACGTTTCGCTGATTAGCAGCGGGCTATCCCCCAACGAGCGCGTCGTGACTGACGGCCAGGATAAGTTGCAGGACAACTCCAAAGTTGAGATTCCCGCCGGCGGCCCCAAACACGGGGCGCAGGCCACCCCCGCCGGGGAACAATGAATCCGTCTCGCCTGTTCATACTTCGGCCGGTCGCCACCGCCCTCCTGATGGTGGGCCTGACCTTGGTGGGCATCGTCGCCTACCGCCAGCTGCCGGTCTCGGCTCTGCCCGAAGTTGACTATCCGACCATCCAGGTGCTGACCTTCTATCCGGGAGCCGATCCGGTGGTGATGTCGTCATCCGTGACGGCTCCCCTGGAACGGCAGTTCGGACAAGTGCCTGGCCTGAGCCAGATGACCTCGACCAGCTCGCTGGGCAGCTCGATCATCACCCTGCAATTCCAGCTCGACCAAAACATCGATGTCGCCGAGCAGGAAGTGCAGGCTGCGATCAATGCGGGCGGAACCTACCTTCCGCGCGATCTGCCCAACCCACCGATCTACAGCAAGGTGAACCCGGCGGATGCTCCCATCCTCACGCTGGCGCTGACCTCAGACACGCTGCCCCTATCCCAAGTTGAGGATCTGGCAGACACGGCGCTGGCGCAAAAAATCTCGCAGCTGCCGGGCGTGGGCCTGGTCTCGATCAGCGGAGGCCAGAAGCCCGCGGTGCGCATACAGGCCAACCCGACAGCGCTCGCCTCGTATGGACTCAGCCTGGAAGACATCCGCACGGCCCTGGCGCAGACCAACGTGGACCAGGCGAAGGGAGTTCTTGACGGCCCGCGGCAGCAGTACACGATCGGGGCGAATGACCAGCTTCTCGCCAGCGCCCAGTATCAGCCGATTGTGGTGGCTTACAAGAACGGGGCGCCGGTGCGGCTCTCCGACGTGGCCAACATCATTGACGGAGCTGAGAACGTTCAGCAAGCGGCCTGGATGAACCAGCGTCCGGCGGTGATTGTGAACATCCAGCGCCAGCCGGGAGCCAATGTCATCAGCGTTGCGGACCGGGTGAAGGCTCTGCTGCCCGTAATCGAGGGCGCGCTGCCGCCAGGTGTGCAAGTTCACATTCTGATCGACCTGACGCAGACCATCCGCGCTTCCGTGAAGGATGTGCAGTTCGAGCTGATGCTGACGGTCTGCCTGGTCGTGATGGTGATTTTCCTGTTCCTGCGCAATCTGCGGGCGACGGTGATTCCCAGCATTGCGGTACCGCTTTCAATCGTGGGCACGTTCGCAGTGATGTATCTGCTGGGCTACAGCCTGAATAACCTGACGCTCATGGCGCTGACGATTTCCACCGGCTTCGTGGTGGATGACGCCATCGTCATGATCGAGAATATCGATCGCTTCCTGGAAGAAGGGGAGAGCCCGCTGCAAGCGGCGCTGAAAGGAGCCGGGCAGATCGGCTTCACGATCGTGTCCCTAACCGTCTCGCTGATCGCAGTGCTGATTCCGCTGCTCTTCATGGGCGACATTGTGGGCCGGCTGTTCCGCGAGTTTGCGGTCACGCTGGCGGTTACGATTCTAGTTTCGGCTGTGGTGTCGCTCACGCTGACGCCCATGATGTGCGCCAAACTGCTGCGGCCGAAGGGCAGCCAGCAAAGCCGGTTTTATGTGGCCTCGGAAGGGTTCTACAACCGCGTGATCGCCTTTTACGGCCGCACCCTGAAGTTCGTTTTGCGCTATCAGCGGACCACCCTGCTCATTACCGCCGGGACTTTGGTCCTGACGCTGTTCCTTTATGTAGTCGTACCGAAGGGATTCTTTCCGGTGCAGGATACGGGTGTGATTCTCGGCATTTCCGAAGCACCGGAGAACACCTCGTTTACCGCCATGGCGGGCCGGCAGCAGGCCCTGGTGCGGGTCATTCTGCAGGATCCGGATGTCGACAGCCTTTCCTCGTTCATCGGCGTGGACGGAACCAATACCACGCCCAACGAGGGCCGCATCCAAATCAATCTCAAGCCGCGCGACCAGCGTAAGTCGACGGCTTCGGAGGTCATTCGCCGGCTGGCGCCTGAAGTGGCGCAGGTAGCGGGGATCAGCCTCTATATGCAACCGGTGCAGGACCTCACGGTGGAAGATCGCGTGAGCCGGACTCAATATCAATACTCCATTGAAGATACCGATGCGGCCGAGTTAGCGCGCGTGTCGGATCAGCTGCTTGCAAAGATGAAGACCCTGCCGGAATTGCGCGATGCCGCCAGCGACCAGCAGAACGATGGGCTGGCAGTCAACTTGGTGATCGATCGCGACACCGCTTCCCGGCTGGGGATCACGCCGCAGGCGATCGACGACACGCTCTATGACGCCTTCGGACAGCGCCAGGTCTCTACCATGTTCACGCAGCTGAATCAGTACCACGTAGTGCTGGAGGTGGATCCGCGCTTCGCGCAAAACCCGGATTCGCTAAAAGACCTTTATGTGGCGTCGTCAACCGGGATGCAGGTTCCGCTTTCCGCTTTCAGCCATTTCGAGACGGTCAACGCCCCTCTGGCCATCAACCACCAGGGCCAATTTCCGGTGGTGACGCTTTCGTTCAACCTGGCGCCGGGCAGTTCGCTCGGCGATGCCACCAAAGCCATCGATGCGGCGGAGCAGGCGATCGAGTTTCCGGCCAGCGTTCATACCAGTTTCCAAGGCACGGCGGCGGCATTTCGCAATTCGCTTTCGACCGAACCGTGGTTGATTTTGGCCGCCATCGTCACGGTTTACATTGTGCTCGGCGTCTTGTACGAGAGTTACATTCACCCCCTGACGATCCTTTCCACGCTGCCATCTGCCGGCGTGGGCGCGATTCTGGCTCTTTTGATCACCGGCAACGACCTCAGCGTAGTGAGTTTGATCGGCATCATCCTCTTGATTGGAATCGTGAAGAAGAACGCCATCATGATGATCGACTTCGCCCTGGAAGCAGAGCGGGAGGAGAAGAAAGCGCCGGAGGAAGCGATTTTCCAGGCGTGCCTGCTGCGCTTCCGCCCCATCATGATGACGACCATGGCGGCTCTGCTGGGCGGCTTGCCGCTGGCTCTCGGACGCGGCACCGGCTCGGAGTTGCGCCATCCCTTGGGAATCACGATTGTGGGCGGACTGCTGCTGAGCCAGTTACTCACTCTTTACACCACGCCAGTCGTGTATCTGTGGTTTGACCGTCTGGCCAAGAGATTCGCGCGATTCCGTATAGGGAATCCGATCGAGCAAGCCGCGGTAGGCGATTAGGCCATGAATATTTCCGCTCCCTTCATCCGGCGTCCGGTCGGCACCTCGCTGCTGACCCTGGCGCTGTTGTTGTCGGGAGTGCTGGCGTTCAGTTTCCTGCCCGTTGCGCCTTTGCCGCAGGTGGAGTTTCCCGTGATTTCGGTAGGCGCGGGTTTGCCGGGCGCCAGTCCGGAGACGATGGCCTCGGCGGTGGCCACGCCGCTGGAGCGGCAGTTCGGACGCATCGCGGGCGTGTCGCAGATGACCTCCTCGAGCCAACTGGGGTCGACCAGCATCGTCTTGCAATTCGATTTGAACCGCAATATCGATGCTGCGGCCCGCGACGTACAGGCGGCCATCAATGCAGCCCGCAGCCAGCTTCCGGCTAATTTGCCGGGCAATCCCACCTATCGGAAAGTCAATCCGGCTGACGCACCGGTGATCATTCTGGCGCTAACTTCAGACACGGTCCCCTTACCCAAGATCTACGACGCCGCCGATTCCGTCCTGTCGCAAAAGCTCGCGCAGGTCGACGGCGTCGGCCAGGCATTCGTGGGAGGCGGCGCTCGCCCCGCCGTGCGCGCGGAGGTCAATCCCACGCTGCTCAACAAGCTGGGCATCGGGTTAGCGCAGGTTCGCACCGCGCTGGGCCTGGCCAATGCCCATGAACCGAAAGGAGAACTGAGCAACGCGATCAACACCTGGGCGATCACTGACAACGACCAGATCACACGCGCGGACCAGTACCGCTCGCTGATTGTCGGCTCTCACAACGGAGCCTATGTGCGCCTGGGCGATGTGGCCGATGTCGAGGATTCCGTCGAGGACACCCGCAACGTCGGGTTGTCGCAAGGCAAGCCCGCGGTTCTCATCATCATTTTCCGTCAGCCCGGCGCAAACATCATCGACACGGTGGACCGGGTTCGGGCGCTGTTGCCGGAGTTGCAAGCTTCGATCTCACCTGCAATCAAGATCGGCGTGGTCATGGACCGGACCACGACCATCCGTGCCTCTCTCCACGACATTGAGATCACGCTCATGATTTCGGTGATTCTCGTGATCCTGGTCGTGTTCGCGTTCCTGCGCACGGTACGCGCCACCATTATCCCCAGCATTGCCGTGCCCCTGTCGCTGATCGGCACGTTCGGGGTGATGTATTTGTTGGGCTACAGCCTGGACAATCTTTCCCTAATGGCGCTGGCGATTTCTACAGGCTTCGTCGTGGATGACGCGATCGTCGTTTTGGAGAACGTGACGCGGTTCCTGGAGCAGGGCATGCCGCCGGTGCAAGCTGCGTTCCGCGGCGCGCGAGAAATCGGTTTCACTGTGCTCTCCATGAGCACATCGCTGGTCGCGGTCTTCATTCCCATTCTCTTGATGGGCGGGATCGTGGGGCGGCTGTTCCGCGAGTTCGCCGTGACTCTAAGCATCGCGATCGGGGTTTCGTTGGTGATCTCGTTGACCACCACCCCCACCATGTGCGCCAAATTCCTGAAGCCGATCGGAGAGGAACGCCATAACTGGGCATTTCGCGCGAGCCAGCGCGTGTTTGACGGATTGCTCAACACCTACCGCTACTGCCTTGATTTTGTGCTCAAACACCAGCCGGCAACCTTGTTAGTCACAATCCTGACGGCTGCGTTGGCGGTTTACCTGTACTTCTTCGTTGTTCCCTGGGGTTTCTTTCCCCAGCAGGACACCGGGCGGATTGGCGGCTCGGTGCAGGCGGCGCAGGATATTTCCTTCGACGCGATGCGCGCCAAGATGTATCAGTTCGTGAATATCGTGATGAAGGACCCGGCGGTGGATACGATCGTGGGCTTCGCCGGCGGTAACACCAGCGCAAACTCCGGCCGAATGTTCATCAGCCTGAAACCGCTCGAGGAACGCAAGATCAGCGCCGACCGCGTGATTGCCCGCCTCCGTAAACAACTGGCGGTGGTTCCGGGAGCCACGCTGTTCATGCAGTCGGCGCAGGACCTGACCATCGGCGGCCGGCAAAGCCAGGCGCAGTACCAATACACGCTCCAGGGCGAGGACTTGAAGGAACTGAACACCTGGGCACCGCGACTATTGGACAAGTTGCGTACCCTGCCGCAACTGCGCGACGTCAATACCGACCAGCAGACGCACGGACTGTTGGCCGACGTGGTCATCGACCGCGATACCGCTTCCCGGCTGGGTATCCGCCCGCAGGACATCGATAACGCTCTCTACGACGGGTTTGGGCAGCGCCAGGTTTCGGTCATCTACGAACCGCTGAATCAGTATCACGTGGTGATGGAGGTCGCCCCGCAATTCCAGCGCAG
This sequence comes from uncultured Acidobacteriaceae bacterium, assembly GCA_963770915.1. Lineage (GTDB taxonomy): Bacteria > Acidobacteriota > Terriglobia > Terriglobales > Acidobacteriaceae > PALSA-270. Next base: position 3,986,983 of record CAVYRG010000001.1, on the reverse strand, counting down.
TCCGAACGCACTGCAAAGTGTCTATGTCAAAAGTTCTACCGGCGCGATGGTTCCACTCTCCGCCTTCTGTCACTTCGGCCCCTCCAACACATCGCTGGCGGTGAGTCATCAGGGGCAATTCCCGTCTATCACACTCTCGTTCAACCTCGCACAGGGAGTATCCCTTGGGGAGGCAACCAAGGCGATTGATGCGGCGGAAAGGGAGATGCGATTCCCCGGCACGATTCACGCCAGTTTTCAGGGCACAGCCGCAGCTTTCCAGGATTCGAAGGCCGGCATGCCGATCCTAATCCTGACCGCGCTGCTGGCGGTGTATGTCGTTCTGGGCATTTTGTACGAAAGCTACATTCACCCCATTACGATCCTCTCGACCATTCCTTCGGCGGGCGTGGGAGCTCTGCTGGCCTTGCTGCTGTTTCATAACGAGCTCAACGTGATCGGGCTGATTGGGATCATCCTGCTGATCGGTCTGGTGAAGAAAAATGCCATCATGATGATCGACTTCGCGCTGGAGGCCGAACGCAAGGAAGGCAAATCGTCAATCGAAGCCATTCGGGAAGCCTGCTTGTTGCGCTTCCGCCCCATCATGATGACCACCATGGCGGCGCTGCTCGGCGGCTTGCCGCTGGCGTTGGGCACGGGAACGGGCTCGGAATTGCGCCAGCCTCTGGGCTTGACGATTGTTGGCGGATTGATAGTCAGCCAGGCTCTGACGTTGTTTACCACTCCCGTGGTTTATCTCTACATGGATCGACTCACACGCAGAAGCCGGCGCGGCAAGGTGCCTACTCCAGCTATGCCGCCGCTTGCGCCGGGAACCAGCCACGCGGATTGAGTTTTCTTTTTGTCATTCCGGGCGCAGCGAGGAATCCCTGCACCCCGCAGCCTGTCTACGGTAGGGATGCTTCGACTCTGCGGAACCTTCGCTTCGCGAAAGTTCCGCTGCGCTCAGCATGACAGTCCTTCACTTCCCGCCGCCAAACGCACGCGAGTGGAATTCCAATACTTCGCCGATGTGCGTCATGAAGTACGTCAGGCTGTGATCGCCGGGGTAGAGGTGATACTCATGACGGATCCCTTCGGCCTGCAGTTGCTGATGCAGCGCCTCGGCTCCTTTTTCGAAACCGAAATCGTCATCCTCTCCACAATTGAAATAGATTGCCAGCTTCCGCAATCCGGCCGCGTTGAGCTTGGCCAGAACAAACGGGCTGTTGTCTCGCCAGTGCGGGACGTTGATGGGCCGGCCAAAAACCGACCCCAGCACCCTGCCTAGCTGAGACCCGGAACGCATGGCGGTATCCAGGGTTTGAGGAGAATCGGTGATGAGGGCAGCGCTTTCCGCGCTCGCGGAAGAAAATAATTCCGGATGCGCGAACGCCATGCGAAGCGCGCCATAGCCTCCCATGGAAACGCCCGTGATCGCTCTTCCCTGCCGGCCCGGCCGCACCGAATATTTGCGCTCGACGTAGGGCATAAATTCGCGCAGAAAGAAATCTTCGTAGCGCACCTTGCCGTCGGCGGAATTGACGAAGAAGGAGCGGTCGCCCTCCGGCGCAACGATAAAGAACTCACCGATTTTGTGCTGCTGGTGCAGGTCTTCGATCAGATTCCATCCGCCGGTCTCGAACAGGGTTTGCTCGTTTTCGCCGAGTCCATGCAGGAAATAAAGGACGGGATAGCGCGTCTTCGAGTCGGCCCGGTAGCCGGGCGGAAGCAGCACGCAAAAATGCATGACCTGGTGCAGGATGCGGCTGTTGAGGGCGTTGCAGTCGATTCGGCCTTGCGACTGGGCGGTAGACGACAGGAAGAACAGTCCAACTAAGTTGCCTAGCAGGAAAAATCGTGCAGTCCGGCCCATGCGACCAGTTTACTCGTAGCGCAAGGCTTGCACGGGGTCGAGCCGCGCCGCGCGTGCCGCTGGGTATAGTCCGGAGAGCAGGCTCACGACGATGGCAAAGCCAATCGCCCAACCGACCAGCCACCAAGGCATCGACCAGACTTGTTCGGGGGGGAAGTGCTGGCGTTTGAGATAAAAATTTGTGCCCAGATTGATCACTTGCCCAATCGTCCAGCCCAGCATCACGCCCACGGCTCCGCCGAGCAGGCCCATGACGCCGGCTTCGGCGAAGAAGAGTTGCTTCACGTCAGAATCGCTGGCGCCGATGGCTTTCATAATACCGATTTCGCGGCGGCGTTCAAGAATCGCCATCACCAGTGTATTCACAATGCCGATCGAAGCCACCGCCAAGGCCAGGCTGCCGAAGATTCCCAGGAAAAGATCGAGCACGGCGAAGAATTGCCGCACGCTGCGGGTCGCATCCACGATGGAAAAAGCGTTGAAGCCCATCTTCTTGATTGCGTCTTCGACCGAAGGCACATCCGTGGGACTAGTCACGCGCACGCTAATCGTCCCATAGGCGGGCTGGCCGCCTGGCGCGAGGCTCGAGTCGCGCAGGTCGGAAGGCTGCATCACATGCAGGTCCTGCGCCAAGTTGAGCGGTATGAAAACGCGAGCACGGGCCGCGCCACGCATGCTATCGGGGTCAAGGTCGGCAATGCCGACGATCTTCAGATTTTGGGTACGCGACACGACCGAATAGGCAGCCCCGTCCGCATCCTGGCTTGCGCCCGTTTGCTTCGCGGCAGAAGAGGCGTTTTGCTGACTGGGCGCTTCCACTCGCTCGGCGTAACGCATCACGAGTTCTTTGCCCAGGAGAGGTTTGGCCAGCTCGGCTACGTTGACGTTATCGTCGGGTTCTGACCTTCGGCCCAGCAATTCTTCGGCGAATGACTTTTGCAAAACCGCTTCTGACGCATTGTCCGAAGAAAAGAAATTTCCCGCCATGCCGTCAAACGCGTCGGTGTTCTTCGAAGAATATGGCAGACCCGCCACCATGCTCAAGTGCGGCTTATCTTCGAAGCGAAGTTCGGTGACGAACCGAATATCCGGATAAGCCTCGCGCACGTCTGGCAGCTTCTCGATGGCTTGGCGAGCGGATTCATCGAGAGTGGGGCTCTCGGCCGGCGCGGGGCCGTTACGGTCTTCTTCTCGATTGAAGCCGCGCAGGTCGCGGCGCGAACTGACTACGATGGTATCGAACAGGCCGGAGCGCTCCAGGCGCCGTGAAGCCAGACGCTGCAACCCGACTCCGAGGGAAAGCATGGCGACGAGCGAAGCAACGCCCACCGAGATTCCTATCGTGGTCAGCGAGTTGCGCAGCACGGATTCCCGCAGATTGCGGAGCGCGAGATCGGCAAGATCGTAGGTTTTCACGGCTGCACTCCTGGCGGCGTGCTGGGGGCCGCGCGATCTGGCCCAGTTGTGAGTTCATCCCCCACGAGCTTGCCGTCGGCCAGAAAGATCAGGCGCCGGGCATAGCGTTCGGCAAGCGCGCGCTCGTGCGTAACCATGATGACGGTCATTCCCAGCGCCTGATTGAACTCGCGGATGAAGTTCATGATCTCAGTGCCGTTGCGGCTGTCGAGGTTACCGGTTGGCTCATCGGCCAGCAGCAATTGCGGGCGATTGATCAGAGCCCGCGCCAGCGACGCCCGTTGCTGCTCGCCCCCGGAGAGCTCGCTGGGCCGGTGGGCCACGCGAGCCGCCAGCCCAACCCGATCCAGCGCGATGCGAGCAAGGTCGTGGCGCTGGCCGCGATCGACTTCGGCGAAACGCATGGGCAATTCGACGTTTTCCAGCAGCGTCATGCTGGGAATCAGATTGAACGACTGAAACACCATACCCACGGTATGCAGCCGGTGATTGGCCAAGTGCTGGCGGGAAAGAGTGGCCAGATCTTTCCCCTGCACCACGACTGCGCCTGAGGTGGGGCGGTCAAGCCCGGCAATCAGATTCAGCAGCGACGACTTGCCGGAGCCGGAAGAGCCAAGCAAGGCCACGAAATCTCCCGCCTCGATTTGAAACGAAACTCCGTCCACGGCGCGGATAAGAGCCTCACCCATTGGATAGTGCCGGCAGAGGTTTTGGCTGAGTACTGCGGGCGAGGGAGGTTTGGACGGATCCGGGATAGGGGTCATTGGGCTTAAGCCGCGCATGCGCGGGCGAGACGCCCAACGCCAGCCGCCGAGACGACGGCGCTGCATTCGCGGCGCGTTGTCTACTCTTAGAATAACAGCCTCTTGCCGTGCCGTCTAAGGCGCGGATTCAGTGACTAGAGGGAAAATTCAGCCGTACGCCCACCCGCGCCAGAAGGGGCGGGCCAAGCGTGGGCAGCAGTGAGGGAGGGGTGGTCGCAACCGGGGTAAGCGCAGTGTCGTAGCGCTGGTTGGTGAGATTTTCAAACGCGCCGAAGACCTCCACGCCATGAGTGAGCGTGCGAGAAGCGAGCAAGTCGAGGGTGAAATAGCGTGGCAGGAGCAGAGTGTTCGGCGCGTCGTCGAACTGATCGCCCGCATACCGGCCTTGCACGCTCATTGTGAATAGCCTCGGGTTTACGTAGCTTGCCTGGAGCGTGAACTGATGGCGAGGCACTTCCGCAATTCGCAGGCCTACCAGCGCCTGGTAAGCAGGGGCCTGCACGACCGTGGCATCGGCAAACTGGTACCCCCCGGAAATTTCAATTGCGCGGCTGACGCGAAAGCTGCCGTCGAGATCGATCCCTCGCGTCCGCGTTCGGCCCAGGTTTTGCCGCTGCTGGGTGATCAGGCTCGGAGTCACGCTTATGGGAACGTTCGCCAGCGGATCGACAATGTCATCCCAGAAAAAATCACCGGTCATGCTAAGCCTGCTCTGCAGGGCATGGACGTGCACCCCGGCTTCCGCACCGGTGAGGCGTTCCGCGCGCAAATCAGGATTCGCGTTGGTCACCGTATTCCCCAGCCGGAACGCGCGGTAGAGTTCATTCAGCGTGGGGCTGCGGAAGGCGCGCGACATCGAGCCGAATAACGATAGGTCGCCGTTGAGCGCGTAAAGAACCGAGAGCCGCGGGCTGAAGGCATTCTCCGAACGCTCGGCGAAGGGCGTAATCGTGGTTGGGCCGGAAGTAGAGATCGGTGTACGAAGCGACAAAGCATCAAAATTCCGCCAATAATCGAAGCGGGCAGCGGCCGTGATGAGCCACTTGGGAGTGATCTGCACAATATCTTCTCCGAACACGCCGACAGTTCGCTGCCGCCCTCCCGAGATCGCGTCCGCCGTGTTTGTGCCGGAGGAAAAAATGCTTTCGTCGCTCCAGCCCATGACTTCCGTTGCGTCCACGCCCGCGACCAGACTTTGCTTGCATCCCAGCGGGCGTGACCATAGCGCGCTGCCGCCCAATTGCTGTGCCGGCACGTGCTGCCGGTTCGTAAGCGATTCGCTGTTGCGGGTTACCGAGACTGACGAGAAATTCTGGTTATAGCCTTGCGAATCGCCATAGAGACGCAGCGCAAGCACGCCCGCTGTCCCCATTTGAGTATCTGCTCCCACGGCGCCCTGCGCGATGCGCGTGTCGTTGGTTTGCACCACGGTGCCATTGTTGCGTGCCTCGGTGAAAAACGTGCCGCGACCGAAGACTCGCGTGCTCTCGCCGAAACGGCGGCCGAGCGAAAAATCGACCGATGCGTGCTCCGTGTTGGCTGGTGTGTCCACGCTTCCCCGTTGCGACTGGGGCACAACGATGAATCCATCCGTGCGCAGCAAATCCGCCCCCAACGCCGCATCCCACGGTCCCGCTCGCTTTCCCGCCCAGACAGATAAGTCGGGAGTCTTCTCGCTGCCGTAGGAAGTTTCGAGCGAAACGGCAGGCCAACGCGACGCGCTTGGCTCCGGGCTGCGCGACAGGAATTGGATCACGCCGCCCAGCGCATTGCTGCCATACAAGCTGGAGATTCCGCCGCGCATCACTTCCACGCTGGCCAGTTCTTCCTGGGGTATGCGCCCCCAATACACCCACCCGCCGAAGGGATCGTTCAGCGGAATTCCATTCTGCAGCACCAGGGCGCGGCTGGAACCGCTTGCTCCCAGAGCGTTGAGCGAAACTCCCTGCGAAGTCGGGTTCGCCGTGCGGCTATCAGAGCGGCGGAATAGAGTGAAGCCCGGAATCTGGCGAAGTTTGTCGTCGATCAGCAGCGCGGGCGTGGAATTGAGATCGTGCGTGGAGAGAGCGACCGCACTGCCAGCAACATTGCTGAGCCGAGTTTCGATACGCGCGGCGGTCACCACGACCTGCTCATTTGTGCCAGCCGGCGAGAGGACAACTTCCAGGCTCACGGATTGGCCATTCTCCACCTTCCAGTTCTGGTGGAGCGTGGCAAACCCCGCTGCCTGAACCAAAACAGTGCCGCCGCTGAAGGGCACAGGTTCGAAGGAGAAATTTCCAGCGGAATCGGTGATTCCTGAAATCGAGGCCGGCCCGGCATAAAGGGTAACGTGCGCTCCAGCAATCGCGGCGCCGCTGGAATCGCGGACTACGCCATCCACACGAAAAGTCTGGATGGGAATTTGGCCGGCAAACAGCAGCGAGGCGAGCCAGACTTCAAGTAATGCGACGCCAAGCCCCCGCAAGAAACTCCCCCTCATCACCCAGCTCACCCGCACCTTTTCGATCTCTTTGCCGGCGGTGGCAACGCCGATATCCGCCGCCGGAACTCCAGAATACACTGCCCCCAGCGGAAATTCCCGCGCTGCAGATCGGGGCGCCTATTGGCGTGGGGACAGCGGAGTGGTGCGGGGAAATGTGTTTTGCAGTCGGCTCTAGCGCCTGAAACTCTGAGTTACAGCAGGCGGAATGGGCCGCGACTTCAGGCGGCTCGGGTCGGCGGGGTCGATTCCCGCCCAGACTCGGGTTTCAGTCCCCTCCACCGCCAGCTCATCGCCCTTGAAGAGTTGGTGCCTGACCTTAAAGCTGCTCTTGCGCCATTCGACGATCGTCGATTTCACGATGAGCTCGTCTCCAATCGTCGCTGGCACCATGAAACGAACTTTTAGATCAACCAGGGGCACTCCCACGATTCCATGGGTCTTGAACAGGATTGAAGTAGGCATACCCGCGGCGGCGAAGAGGCCGGTTGTGCAGGCGTCAAACCATTTCAGATAACGCGGATAAAAAACAATGTTTGCGGGATCGCAGTCGCCCCACTCCACCAGAAAGCGCTTCTCGCTCACAACCATCACGGGGGGCCCTGAAGGAAGAGACGTTGTGCTCACAAAGACGCTCCGCGGTCTGTTGGCGGGCATTGCCCATGCCAGCAGCCAGCCCGTCGACCGCGCTGCAGAATATCACGCCTCCCTCAAAAGCCAACCACAAAGTTCTATTTGCCGCTAACGGGAGTCACGATTACCCAGGTTACCAGTTGTGTATTAAGGTCGGGCGAAACCCCGCGCGGGCCATCGGAAAAAGATCCGCGACGCTACGGGACAGTGCGCGAAGGCCAGTCCGAATGCGGCCCTACAGATCCATCGATTAACACCGGGGCAACAGCGCGCAAGAGCTCCGGATGATTTCCTGGGCGGGGTTCGGGCTTACGAATTCAAACCCGTAGCGAAAGGCGGTACGGTTGCGCACGAAGGCGGCCATTTTCACGTTTCCCGTCGGAAGTTTGAATTCCACCTGAACAACTTCGCCGGGCGGCACCTCAATGATCAGGATCACCGACATCCCGCATTCGCTGATCTCGAGCGAATGACCGGTAAGATGTCCCGCGGTGCGAGAGTTTACCTGGACCTCCACGTCCAGCTTGAACCTGGGATAGCGGCGCTTCTCGTCGCGTTTCCGGTCTTCCACTCGGCGCTCCCGCAAACGTTCAAAGTCCTGAGGGCCCAACCCCGGCGGCTTGGGCAGTGTAGTGGCTGTTTCTTTACCGCTCATCTGATTTTCCTAATCGTTCCAGTTTTGTAACGGTTCGCCGAGCTGATACTCTAAGTTTCTTTCGGAAACGCCGCGATGAGACTTGAGCCCAGGTTTGTGGCCCGGTGACGCAAATCGTCTGTAGCGCCATTCTCTTTGACATGGATGGAGTTCTTACCGATTCCACGCCAGCCGTTGCCCGCGTCTGGCGGCAATGGGCTTCGGAACGCGGATTCGACCCGGACGAAGTCGTCCGCCAAGCCCACGGCCGCCCCAGCCTGGCCACGGTGCGCGATTACCTTCCGCACGCCGATCATGAAGTGGAGAACCGCGAGGTCGAGCGTCGTGAGATGGCAGATGTCGAAGGCGTCATTCCGCTGCCGGGCGCCATCGAGCTTCTGCGCGCGCTCCCCGGTGATCGCTGGGCCATCGTGACTTCCTGCACTCGTCCTCTGGCGGAGGTTCGCGCTAGAGCAGCGGGGCTGCCAGAGCCGGCCTGCTTCATCACGGCGAACGACATCATCCACGGCAAACCGGCGCCTGACCCTTATCTCAAAGGCGCCGAAAAGTTGGGTTTCCCGGCCAGCGACTGCGTCGTGGTGGAGGACGCCCCGGTGGGTATTCGATCGGGCAAGGCCGCCGGATGCCGAGTCATCGGGTTGACTTCTCTGGTTGAGAGATCCGAGCTTGAGAATGCCGGCGCGGATTGGATCGTGAAGAACTGCGGCGGCATCAACGTCGTGCCAGTGAGCATGCCCTCCAAGCTCGTGCTGGCGATCGATGATAAGCGATCCTAGCTGGCACGAAATCTTTGTTTTAGTCTAATTCGATTTCGCTGCCGGGGCTGGCGGATTCCAGCGCTTCGGGCCCTTGCTCTCGGCCTCCGTTGTCTGTATTTCAAAACCCCAACTCCAACTCTTCCCCGGCTCCAGCTTTACGAGGCCTTTCCCCGAATTCAAGGAATTCTGAATGCCAAACCAGGGTTCTGGACACAAATACCCGACCTGCGGCCCACCATAGAGGACGAATCGAACCAGCGGCTCCGGCAATTTTGAGCCGCCCGTCTGAGTAATGCGCACCGTAATCCCCTGCAGATCCGCCAGTCGCGCGTAAGGCCGGCCGTGATAACCGGCCAGTACCAAGGCCGTACGTGCATCGAAATCGCCCAACCGCTCCAACCCGAACGACCCGCGCTCCTGTTCCCCGCTAAGCGTGCCTTGCGGACTGCGCAGCAGCCGCATGCCGTTGTTGGTCAGCAACATCATGCCGGCGGGGTCGGAGCCCTTCACAAATGGCAGGTTGAACGCGATGTGATTGCCGATGGAAAACGGCATGGGCTGAGTGTTCGAGCCGTCGGCAGTCACCTCATACTCGATCGCCACCAGTTTGCGGGTCAATCTGTAAGTGACGCGCAACTGAAATCCAAAGGGATAAACCTGTCGCGTCGCTTCGGAATCGCGCAGTTCAAGGGTCACCTGGGCTCCGGCGTCGTTGGCAGATCTTTCGTTGTCGATTTCCTTCCACGGAAGATTGCGCGCGAAGCCATGACAGGGCATGGGGTACGACTTGCCATCAAGCAAATAGCTGCCTTCGCCGCAGGCCGTCTTGGGCACGGTCCCGATGGGATATTGCCCGCCGACCGCAGGCCACAGAACTGGAGCCTTGCCCGGGAATCCTTGGCCGATCGAGTAATCGCGGGCGTGATATAGCAACTCGACCGGCTGCCCGTGAAACATCACGCGATAGCTGCTGAGTTCCCCTCCCTGCGAAGGTGCGACCGCGATCTCGGCGCCGCTGATTTTGTTTCGCAGCACGATGACTGGAGGCGAACCAGGTCCGCTCGCCAGTTCGTCTGTAACCGTGAACCGGCTCTGCGCAACACATGGAATCGCGAGAAGGCAGAGCAAGAGGAGGCGCAAAGCAGATGACCGCATACTCATTAGTGTGATTCCTTGTGCGTATTCAGCAGCGCGAAACTGATCATATTCGACCCCGCTTCAATCGCCACATATTGCGTTCCATTGACCGAGTAAGTGATGGGCTGCGCGCTGATCTCCTGGCCGGTGTTGAAGTGCCACACAATTTTTCCGGTCTTGGCGTCCAGTCCAACGAACTCGCCCGTGACTTCGCCGGAGAAGATCAAACCGCCTGCCGTAGAGAGCAATCCGCCGCCCAGGCCGGTCGAACCAACACGCTCCTGCTCCCAGGCCAATTTGCCGGTGGTCAGATCAAAGGCTTGTACATAAATCTTCCACGAATCATCGATCAAGAGCACGTCACCGGTCGCGCGATACTGATAGCCGCCCGGCCGGAAGGTTTCCGTGTTTTTGTACGCCATGCCGCAACCCTCGAGAGTCACCGCATAGAACAGGCCGGTCTTCGGGCTGTATGCCGGCGACATCCAGTTGGTCGCGCCGATTGACGACGGGCAGACTTTGGTGCCCCCCAGGCTTGGTTGTATGCCTGGAATGAGAATGGGCTTGCCCTCTGGCGTCAACCCGCTTGCCCAGTTGAGTTGATGCACAAAAGCATTACCGTGCAGGTACTGGCCGGTTACGCGATCCAAAACGTAGTAGAAGCCGTTGCGGTCGGCGGTGACCATCAGCTTGCGCATTTTGCCCTGGTACGGCGCATCGACCAGAATTGGAATCTCGACCGCATCCCAGTCCATGACGTCGTGCGGCGTGAACTGGAAATACCACTTGAGCTTTCCCGTATCGAGATCCAGAGCTACGACACATTCGGTGTAGAGGTTGTCGCCGGCGCGCACGTCGCCGTTGAAATCGGGCGCCGGATTTCCGATTCCCCAATAGAGCAAATTCAGGTCAGGATCGTAGCTCCCCGTGAGCCAGGTGTCGCCGCCGCCGTGCTGCCAGGAATCGCCCGCCCATGTTTCTACGCCGGTCTCGCCGGGCTTGGGAATCGGGTTCCACCGCCACAGCTTTTTGCCGGTATTCGCGTCGTAGGCATCGACGAAGCCATTCAGTCCGCGGTCACCCGGCGCGACTCCGGTGATGACTTTCCCATTCGCGACCAGCGGCGCAGCCGGGGACCAAAAACCTTCGCTCGCTTCCGCCATCTTGGTTTCCCAAATCTCGTTGCCGCTGGCCGCATCAAGCGCGATCAAGTAGTCGTCCGGAGTAGTGAAGTAGAGTTTATTGCCATAGACGGCGACGCCCCGGTTCAAACCCTTCTGGATGGCAGGAATGCGATGGTAATCCCAAATCAGGCGCCCGCTGCGGCCGTCGAGAGCATAGATTTCGTTGGGCTGCGTCAGATACATCACTCCGTTCACCACGACCGGGACGCTTTCCAGGCGCGTCGCCCCCGGAACATGAAAAACCCACTTGGCCGCCAACTGGTCGACGTTTCCCGTATTCACCTGATCGAGGCTGCTATAGCGGCGGCTGTTGTAACTGCCGTTGTAGGTAAGCCAATCGGCTCCGGGACCTTTGGCAATTTGCCGGTCGGTGACCTGGGCGAAGAGCGAAGACGCGAGAAGCAGCAGGGTTGCGAACGAGATTTGCGCGCGCTTCATCGCCCCACCTCGCCTTCGCCCTCTTGGGCAATGTGCACCTTGATCCGGGCCTGGCGGCTCAGCATGGCCAGCAGATTCTGAAACTCGCCGGGGGTGAGTTGCTTATCGAGGTTATGCGGCATGAGCGATTTCTTGGCGTGAACGACTTCCCGCAACTCGCTTTTGTCGAAAAGGTGAAGTTTGTTGTGCATATCGAGGATTTGAATGGAGAATTCATCTTCGTTCTTGGCCACGCCCTCCACGACTTCGCCGCTTTTCGTAACTACTCTGACCGGGCGGTAGCCCGCCGGGATCGGCTGATCTTGGGTCAGAGATTCGCGCAGGTGTTGCAGCGTCACTTGCGCCCCAATGCTCGAGAGATCGGGACCAACCGTGCCGCCCTGCCCTCGGATCATATGGCATTGCTCGCAGTGCCCCTTACCCTGAAAAATGCTCTCGCCCGCTTCCACGTCTCCGGGAACGTCGCGGTCGGAGGCTGTACTGCGCAGGTTCTGGATGAAGGCCACGATACGCCAGATGTCGTTGTCTGGCAGGCCGAGCGCGGGCATTGGGGTTCCCGGAATGCCTTTCTTGATGGTGTCGAAAATCGCCTCGTCGCTCAGCCGGAAGAAACGCCGGTTGCCGGCCAGCGCGGGAGCGCGCTCGCCCTGGCGGCCGTCTTGCCCGTGGCATTCCGTGCAGGTCTGGTTATAGACGCTGCGGCCGGCGGAAACGATATCTGGGCCGTTGCCCAGCGGGTTTTCCGGCTTGGCGATCTGGGCTTGCAACAGCCCAGCCGTTAGCAACAAGATCGCCAAAATTTGAGTTCCACCGCGGACAAGCCTTCGCTGTCGCGCTGGATGAGAACCGCGTCGGGTGTGCAAGATGGGAGGCTTCCTTTCAGGCAAATATCTCGGCGGGAAGAACCATCCTCAAGCTCTCCCTACGAGAAGGCGAGTCATCGGGAATCAACCATAAACCCTAGGCCCGTAATTCATCAACAAGAGCCTTGGCCGTGGTCAGTCTTGCGGTCCGGGCGGAGCAGTGGGCGGGCTGCACGCAAGTGGCTGGGAGCCCCAGGGAATTCCGCGGCTCACCCAATCATTGAGTGTAGCAATGTCATGGTCAGGCAGTTTGGGACCCGGCGGCATCAGCAGCATCGCTTTATCGTCGCGGCGGACGGCATGAATCATCAGGCTGTCCTCGGGCCGGAAAGGAGTGACCACCGGCCCCAGCGAGCCACCCTTCAGCACATCGGCTCGACTGGCGAGCGAGAGGTTTCCATTGCTGAGCTGAGCGTTGTGACACATGATGCAGTGCGCGCACAGAACCGGCCGGACTTGCTGATCGAAGAAACGAGCATTCTCCGCGGGCGTTGGCTTGGATTGCTTGTGGCAAGCGGCCCCGGCCAACAGGCACCCTGCCAACGCAAGGCTCCAAGTCATCCGCAGCCGTTTTGAGCCGCCGCCCCGAAGCGCGTGCACCACTCTGTTTCGCCCATGGGCGCTAAAGAGCCTCAACAATGGCGCTCCCTAGTTCCCGGGTTGTAGCGGTGCCTCCCATGTCGGGAGTCAGCGCCGGATGCGGCGCGGCCAGCACTTTTTCGATCGCGGCAAGAACCGCTTTGCCTGCGTCCGCTTCGCCCAAATGCTCCAGCATCATCGCCGCCGACCATATCTGGCCGATGGGGTTTGCGATCCCCTTGCCGGCGATATCCGGCGCCGAGCCGTGCACCGGCTCAAACATGGATGGATACTTCCGCTCGGGATTGATGTTGGCCGAAGGCGCAATCCCGATGGTGCCGGTCACGCCCGGCCCCAAGTCCGACAAAATATCTCCGAACAGGTTGCTGGCCACGACCACGCTGAAGCGCTGCGGCGACATGACAAACCGCGCCGCCAGAATATCGACGTGATACTGATCGGCGCGCACATCGGGATACTCCGCGCTGATGGCGGCGAAACGCTCGTCCCAGTACGGCATGGAGTGAAACAGCCCGTTCGATTTCGTCGCCGACGTGACGTGTTTACGATCGAGTTTCTTGGCCAGCTCGAAGGCGTATCTCATGATGCGGTTCGTGCCGCGCCGGGTGAAGACCGACTCCTGCACCACCATTTCCTGCGCGGTGCCGGCGAACAGTCGCCCGCCCAGCTGAGAATACTCGCCCTCGGAATTTTCTCTCACCACCCAGAAATCAATGTCCCCGGCCTTGTAACCGCGCACCGGCGGCTCGACGCCCGGGAGCAAACGCACCGGACGCAGGTTCACGTATTGGTCAAATTCCCTGCGAATGGGAATCAGCAGGCCCCACAGCGAAATGTGATCGGGGACGTCGGGGGAGCCGACGGCTCCAAAGAAGATGGCATCGTGATCGCGCAGGCGGGCAATGCCATCCGCCGGCATCATGCGTCCGGTCTTCTTGTAGGTTTCGCAACCCCAATCGAAAGGCTGAAAGCGAAATTGAATCCCGAAATTGGAACCGGCCCGTTCCAGAACTCGCAGGCCTTCCGGTACGACCTCGTTGCCGATCCCGTCGCCCGGGAGCACCGCGATGGTAAAGGTTTTCATAGAACTGTCGAAACCCAACCTACATGTTCAGGCAGTCGAACGGCAACTCAGTGCGCAGCAGGGCGGTTCCTACAAGAACACCCCTTTGTGATTCTAATCACATTCGCCGGTGACGTAGGTCCTACGCCGTGGTGCAGCTTCCTGTGAAGCTATGGGCAAGAGGTTGGCATATGGCAGACATTAACGAAACTCTTGAAGCTCTTCGGTTCGAGCTCAAATTCTTGGAAGACGGTGGTTATGGACGCTTTCCGAAAGCCCCGTGGCGCGCGCGTTTCATATTCGAGGACTCGCCCACCTGTTTGAACTTTGATGATGCTTCGCGGCCGATTCCCTGCCGTGAGTGCCTCCTTATGCAGTTCGTGCCGGAGGGCCAACAGGGTGAGCGCGTTCCTTGCCGCCATATTCCCATTACGGAACATGGCGAGACAATAGAGCATTTCTATCAATACGGCTCGCAGATCCAGCTGGAGGAAGCCCTCAAGAACTGGCTGCGGAAAGAAATCGCCCGGCGCGAAGCCCGGCAGGCTGAAGTTCAACAGGTTTCAGAGCTTCAAAAAGCAACTTAGTTTTGGTAAAGTGGGCCTTCACCCATTTTGGTACTAAGAGAGGTACTGGTGTCTTCTTTTGCTTTCAGTCTGGACGCGAGGGAAGGATACTAGTCGAAGTACTAAGTGCGACGAAGTCGGTTGCAATGACGTATTAACCCTATTTCATATGTTTGCGGATACCGGTTGGCTCCATCGAGGCAAGTCCGGTAGCCGCGGAAGGAAGACCGTGATACGCAAACTGGGGTTTACGCTCACACTCTTTACCCTAGCTCTCGTCCTACCGGTTGCGACCATCGCCCAAACTCCGGGCCCGGAGAACAAACCGGCCGCCACTGAGGCTCCGGCCGCGGCTCCCTCGGAGACTAAACCAGATGGCGACTACGTGGGTTCCGACGTCTGCGTGACCTGCCACGCCGAGCAGCAGAAGAGCTTTGTTCACACCATCATGGGCAACGCCATGGCGCACGCCAAGACCGGCCTGGAAGCGCGCGGCTGCGAATCCTGCCACGGACCCGGCAAGGCTCACGTGGAAGCCGGCGGAGGCAAGGACACGATTCCGATCCGCTTCACCGCTGACTCGCACAACACGGCCGAGGAGAAGAACTCTGCCTGTTTGGCCTGCCATTCCAAAGGCAACCAGATGTTCTGGCGGGCCAGCCCGCACGCGTCGCGCGGTATGGCTTGCGTGGATTGCCACCAGATTCATTACGGCAGCCCCGCAGAGCGTTACGAGGCCGCGGAAAAGCAGACGCGGTTTGGCGCGCCGCTCACCACCCATGTGGGAACGCATCTTCCGGAACCCGAGCTTTGCCTGCAATGCCACCAGATGCGGCGGGCGCAACTGCAACGCTCCTCACACATGCCGTACCGCGAAGGCAAAGTCACCTGCACCAGTTGCCACAATCCGCACGGCAGCCCCAATCCGAGCCAGCTGATCCAGAGTTCGATCAACGAGAATTGCTATAGCTGCCACGCCGAGCGCCGGGGCCCATTCCTGTGGGAGCATCCGCCGGTAGAGGAAAACTGCGCCAATTGCCACGACCCGCATGGCAGCAGCAATCCCGACCTGCTGAAAGTGCGCATGCCGAGGGTTTGCGACTCCTGCCACGATTCGAGCCGCCACCCCACGCAGCCGCAGCCGCTCAGCTCCATCAAGAATTTCAATCGCGGTTGCACCAACTGCCATTCCCAGATTCACGGTTCCAACAGCCCTTCGGGGAATGCCTTCTTGAGGTAGAGGAGAGAAAGAATGACACGGCCAAGACAGAAAATCGGGTACTTGCTACTGGGGCTGCTGTTGGTTCCGGCGCTGGCCCTGGGCCAGGACCAGCCTGCGCCAATGCATGGAATGGTCGATGCCGGCAGTCAGACGGTTTGGGGGAATGTTTATGGCCGTCCCGATCTTCCCTTCACACCGAACTTTCTGACGTCGAAGTACAACCAGTATGGCGATGTGCGAGACGGATTTTTCGTGCGCCGCTTCCGGCTGAATATGGACAGTCTGGCCGGATCGAAGTATTTCGTCGATCTACAAAGCGACCGCGCCGTCTACCGCGACCAGAGCTACCTGGCAACCTTCGGGGAGTGGGATCGCTTCAAGATCCAGTTCCGTTATGACGAGATTCCTCACATTTATTCCAATACCACCCGCACTATTTATACCCAGACCGCGCCAGGAGTCTTGTCCATTCCTTTGCTGACCCGGACCACCCTACAGGGTCTGGCGACATCGACTTCGCTGCCCAGCACTATCCAGACGCAAATCGTTCCCGGTCTGAATTTCATCACTCCAGCGACTTACCGCCGCGCCGGAACCATCCTGTTCAACTATGAGTTCACACCGGACTGGGATGTGATGGCTTCCTTCACGCGTGAGCATGAATCGGGCACGCGGCCAATCGGCGTAATCTTTAACTCCAGCCCAAGCGCTTCTCTGTCCAGCGGCTATGGAGTGGAAGTGCCGGAGCCGATCGACTATTTCACCAACAAGATCAAGGTGATGGCTGAACGCGTAAGCGAGAAATGGGGCATCCAGGGCGGGTACTTGGGCTCGATTTTCCAAAACAACGTCAATACCCTAACCTTCGACAATCCGTTCCGCACCACGGATTGCGTCTCGCCTACCGGTTGTACTTCGGCCTCGCAGGGACCGGCAACCGGCCGCATGGACCTCTATCCCAACAACCGGGCGGACTACGTGAATGCCCAAGGCATGGCCGAGCCGGCAAAGCAACTCTATGTGCTGGCAAGCGTGAGTGCAGGATGGATGCGCCAGAACGACGCCTTCATTCCTTATACCTCCAACAGCCTTCTGGAAGCGCAAACCGGGCCCCTGCCGGCGGCCAGCCTGAATGCTGAAAAGCAGATTTTGGCTATGAACTACACGGTAGTCAAGAACATCGGGAAGCAGTTCGACATCAAGGTCGCCTACCGCCAGTACGACGACAACAACAACACGCCTGTGCTCGCGTTGACCCCGGTGGAGGGCGATATTGGCGCTCCCAGCCTTACCAGCCCCACCGACAACACGCCTTATGGATACAACAAGAAAGACGTCGAGGTCACCGGCAACTGGTTTTTCGCCAAGAAGAGCTCACTCAAAGTCGGCTACAACGGCGAAATCATGGACCGCACCAATCGCGACGTCGAGCACTCGACCGAGAACGGATTTGTTACCGCAGTGGACGCGACGCTTCTGAAGAACCTCTCGTTGCGGGCATCGTATCGCTACTCCGTCCGCAATCCTGAAACGTACCAGGACGACCAGGCGCTGACGGTCTCCGGCGGCATCGCGAATGACAACATCTTCAGCCGGCGTTTTGACGAGGCCGCCCGGACACGCAACCAGGCAGATATTGATATCGACTACGACGTTACCGACCGGCTGAGTCTTTCTGCCTTCGGCGGGACGTCGCAAGACAATTACGACAAGCCGGGCGGGGTCAACAGTCCCACGGCTTTGAACTTCGTCGCCGGCACCCGTCCCTACTACCTGTATGGCGTGCTGAAAGACCTTGGTTATAACGCCGGTTTCGACGGCGACTTCGTGCTGACCAATTCCATCTCGCTGTTCGCCGACTACTCCTACGAGCGCTATTACAAGAGCATGGTTTCCCGCTATCGTGTTCCAGGCAACGGAGCGACGCCCACCCCGGATGACTGCAGCGTCTCCTCCCAGGGCTGCGACAGCGCCAACAATGATTGGGGCAGCACCGCCATTGACCACGTCCACATCTTTTCCGTTGGCTTTGACGCCCAGTTGGGCAAGAAGGCCGATTTCAACGCTTACTATTCGCTTTCGGCGGCAAAGGGCAACGTGAACAGCTTCGCGCTCGGCGATTCGACCATCACTACTGGTGCCGACAAATTTCTCCTCACAGGCACGAACGCCGCAGTACCCTACCCGGAGACTACGAGCCGAGACCACGAAGTCGTAGCGGTATTTAAGTACCGGCTGACCCCGCATCTCACGCCCAAGATCGAATATCGCTACTCGCAATTCGATTCGCTCGACTATCAGACAACCCCCATGACGCCTTACATGGGTTGCGTGAGCGGATTGCCGCCCAGTGCGCCAGTGCCAGGCTGCACCAACGTGCTGATCGGCACGCCGAGCCCCTACTATCCGTTCTTCGTCGTCGGCGACAACAGCGCCTCGCGTTATCTGTTCATGGGGGCCGACCAACCCTCGTACCGCGCCCATTACATCGCGGCTACGCTGGAATACACATTCTGAACTTCGCCGCAATGTTGAGCCGTTGCTTTTGAAGTATCATCATTGTGCCGAAGACTTGAGGCAGCTCAAGTTGAGTTGGGACCCAGATCGACAGGAGGAATGGTGATGGCGAAAGCAAGAGTCAGCCTATTTCGGGACCTGCTGCTGGCGGCAGTGGTAGCCGGTTTGGCGCTTTGCAGCACTGCGGCGCGTGCCGATGCCGCCGCGACCTACAAAGCGAAATGCCAAATGTGCCACGGCGCCGACGGCAAAGGCGGCACGCCCGCGGGCAAGGCGATGGGAGCGCATGACTTCGCTTCCGCCGACGTGCAGAAAATGAGTGATGCGGAACTGGCCGCAGTCATCACCAAGGGCAAAAACAAGATGCCCGCTTATGGGACGAAACTGAAGGAGGGCGAAATCAACGATCTCGCCGCCTACGTCCGCCAACTGGGCAAAGGGAAGTAAGCCTCTGCAATGAAAGGCGCGGCGGTCGCCGGATCAATCCTCGCGCTGCTGCTGTTGGGCACGGGCACGTCCGCCGCGCAAAAACCCACCAATGAGGAGTGTCTGGCCTGTCACGGCGACCCCAGCCTGACCCAGGACGTCAACGGCAAGTCTGAAAGTCTCTACGTTGACCCCGCCAAATTCAAAGACTCGATACACGGCGGGATGTTTTCCTGCGTCGATTGCCACACCGACGTAAAGACCGCGCCCCACGCCAATACGCCCGCCAAAATTACCTGTGCCACCTGCCACCTTGACGAGCAGTCTGCTTACGAACACAGCTTCCACGCCACAAAGAAGGCGGACGGTACACCACTGGCCGGATGCGTGGACTGCCACGGCAGCCCGCACGAGTTGCTGCCCTCAAGCGACCCAAAGTCGCGCACTAATCATGCCAACATTCCGGCCACCTGTGGCGGCTGCCATGACCAGAAGCTGGTGATGGAGGCGGGGGGAGGCAGCACCCAGCCGTTTACGGCTTACCAGGCCAGCGTGCATGGACGAGCGGTCGCGAATGGGGTCGAGAAAGCCGCAGTGTGCACGGACTGCCATGGCGTGCACGACATTCTCTCTGCCCGCGACCCGAAGTCTTCCATTTTCAAGTTCAACGTGCCCGCGACTTGCGGCAAGTGCCATGGCTCAGTAGAGCGGGAATTCAATGACAGCATTCACGGGCAGGCGATTGCCCGCGGCGAGTGGCAGGCTCCGGTGTGCACAGATTGCCATGGCATCCATTCCATTCAGTCACACACCAATCCCAACTCTTCCGTTTCCGCGCAAAACCTGGCGCAGAATACGTGTGCCCGCTGCCACGAAGGGGTGCGGCTGTCGCAGGAATATGGCTTTCCTGGCAATCGCGTATCGACCTATCTGGCCAGCTATCACGGCCTGGCATCCCAGAGGGGGTCTACGGTTGTCGCCAACTGCGCCAGCTGTCACGGCGTACACAATATCTTGCCCTCAAGCGACCCCAGATCCAGCATCAATCCCGCCAACTTGATCAAAACTTGCGGGCAATGCCACAAGGGAGTGACCGCGAAGTTCGTTGCTGGGAAAGTGCACGTGAACGCTCCGTTGTCGGGCGACACGGGGAGTGTGCTGGTGCGCTGGGTCCAGCGGTTCTACGTTGTTTTCATCATCGTCGTCATTGGGGCGATGCTGGCCCACAACTTCATCCTGTGGAGATTCAAGACCATCCGCCTCCGCCAGCGTATGGGCGCCCAGACAGTGGTTCGTATGGATCGCGGCCAGCGCATCCAGCACACCGTGTTGTTCATCAGCTTCGGAGTGCTGGTGATCACGGGTTTCGCGCTCAAGTATCCGGATTCATGGTTCAAGTATTTGTCGCTGGGAATGAGCGAAGAAGTGCGGGGCATTGTGCACCGCGTGGCCGGTTCGGTGCTGATCGGTGTCGGGCTTTATCATCTCGGCTATGCCATCCTGCGCCCGCAAGGGCGGCGGATGTTGCGTGACTTTTGGCCTAGCCTACACGACGCGCGCGATTTCTATGAGAACATCCGTTACCATCTTGGCTTATCCCCGCGGAAACCCGCGTTCGGCCGCTTCACTTACGCAGAAAAGATCGAGTACTGGGCCCTCATCTGGGGCACGATCGTTATGGCGGTCACCGGCCTCATGTTATGGGCGGCCGTGTGGGTGGGAAACCTCTTGGCCCGCTGGTGGCTGGATGTGGCTACGGCAGTGCATTTCTATGAGGCAATCCTGGCGACGCTGGCCATCCTCATCTGGCACTTCTACCAGGTTTTCTTTGACCCGGATGCCTATCCGATGAATTGGGCCTGGTGGGACGGGCAGATTCCTCTGGAGCACTATCGTGCCGAACATCCTTTGGATACGGAGCTATTGCTGGAGGCGGGAAATCCTGGGGCCGAAGACCAGCCCGAGCAGAACCATGAAACATCTAACGCGGAGAATCCCGATCCTGACGTAGAATCGCCGGAGAACGAGAACCATGACAACTGAGCCTCCTGCCCCTGGCCGAAGCACTCCCTGGAGACGATTGCGCTTGATGCTCCGCAACCCCATCAGCATGGCGGGCATTGCCCTCTCTATCGTCAGCCTGGCAAATATTTTTATCTTTGTCTTGATCGACACGATCGCGCAGCGTTCCAGTCCCTACGTTGGGATTCTGGCGTACATGGTGGCGCCGGCGTTCCTGCTTTGCGGTCTGCTGTTGACCACCGTCGGCGCCCTGCGCGAGCGACGTCGGCTGGCCACGCAACAGCCAGCCCGCGTCTCGCCTTATCCGCGCCTGGATCTTAACGACCCCGCGCAGCGCAGAGTGGCGTTGACTTTCGCCGCGTTTCTTGTGGTGTTCGTCATGATCAGCACGGCGGGCAGCTATAAGGCTTACGAATACACGGACTCGGTTCAGTTTTGCGGCCAGACCTGCCACACGGTAATGCACCCCGAGTACACCGCCTATCTGCAGTCTCCGCATGCGCGTGTGGCTTGTGTCGAATGCCATGTAGGCTCAGGCGCTTCCTGGTACGTGAAATCCAAACTTTCAGGCGCGCGCCAGGTGTTCAATGCGTTGTTCAACACTTTTCCCCGGCCTATCCCGACCCCGGTTCACGATTTGCGCCCGGCGCAGGACACCTGCGAGCACTGCCACTGGCCAAAGAAATTCTACGGAGCGCAACTTAAGGTCTTCACTCATTACTCCAGCGACGAGAAAAATACGCTTCGGCAAATTCTGCTGCTGATCAAAACCGGCGGCGGCGACCCGGCGACCGGCGCTCCGGAAGGCATCCATTGGCATATGAATATCGCCAACAAGATTGACTACGTTGCGACCGATGCCCAGCGCCAGGTAATTCCCTACATCCACGTGGAAGACTTGCAAGGCCGGGTCACCGAGTATTTCGCGCAAGATGCGAGCGTGAGCAAAGACCAGCTGGTCAAAATGCCACGGCGACGAATGGATTGTGTGGACTGTCACAATCGTCCGACACACATCTATGTTCCGCCTGACGAGGCGGTGGACCAGGCGCTGCTGGCGCACCGCCTGGATCCTTCCCTGCCCTACATTAAGCAGCAGGCCGTCGCCGCCCTCACAGCGAAATACCAGACCACTCCCGCCGCGCTGCAGGGCATCGCGCATGACCTGGAGGACTTCTACAGCAGCAAATATCCCGATGTCGCCACGTCAAAACAGCTAGATATCCGCAACGCGGTACAAGAAGTGCAGCAGATTTTCCAGCGTACGACATTCCCAGAGATGAGGCTGAACTGGCAAACCCACCCCAACAATCTCGGACACTTTTACTTCAACGGCTGCTTCCGCTGCCATGACGGTCAGCACGTAAGCCCGGAAGGAAAGGTGATCAGCAAAGATTGCAACACCTGCCATACCGTGATGGGACAAGAGGAGGGTGGAGTGGCCTTGGCATCCGCTCCTAAGCTGAACTTTAAGCATCCCATCGACCTGGGAGACCTGACCCAGGTAAATTGCAGTGATTGCCACACCGGCGGTGTAGGACCCTAAGCGGTTGGTTCGTAATCAGCGACTCAGGCAGGAAGCGGCCGCAATCAGGACTGCACCATCTTTTCCAAGGCTGGCTTGTTGCGGATGGTGAGGGTGGCGCCCTTCACTTGCAGCAGTTGTTTCTTCTTAAATTCGGAGAATAAGCGGCTGACGGTCTCCCGCGTGGTGCCGATCATCTCCGCGATCTCTTCGTGCGTCAACGTCAGTCTCACTTGCAGAACCTTCGAGCCGTTTCCCGGCCCGTCGGACCAAGAGAGCAGCAGCTTGGCAAATTTTTCCGATGGAGAACTCGTGAGTCCTAAGGTTCGGATTTCTTCATAGGCCGAATAATAGTTGCGGCTCAGCTGTTCCGCCACGCGCACAGCAACCTCGCCATTGTCGCGCAGAAAATGCAGGAACGCATCGCGGGCGATGAAGTTTGCTTGCCCGGGCTCGACCATCTCTGCTGTCACTTCATACGGGCGATTGGAAATCGTGGCATTCAAACCCAGCACGTCGCCCGGATCGGAGATCTTGGTAATGATGGTCTTTCCTTCCTTTGACGACGTAGAGAGCTTCACTTTTCCGGCGCAAAGCACAAAGACTCCACGCGGCTGCTGGCCTTCGATAAACAACATCGCTGACTTTGGGTAAACAGCCGTGGACTTGATTTCGTTGAGCTGCTGCAACACCGGCACCGGCAAATTACAGAAGAGATGTTCTTCCCGAACCGGGCACGTCGCACAGCTGTCGATAATGCTCAGGCCATAAGGGGCGCGCATGTCTCGCTACACCTTTCCTTGTAAATTGTAGCACTCTCCCTGTGATTGAAATCACGAAAAGCCGTGCGCTAGGGCACGGCCTAACCGCCTCTGGCGGAAAGACAATAGGTTTGCCGGGACGTGGTAGGGGGTGTGACCAGTGAGGAGGTTGCCATGGCTAGTTTGACCGAAGTCCGCGAGCCGGAACGCAAGGAGACGACTCCCCCAAAGATAGAGTCATCCAAATTGCCTCCTCCCCCATATGCAGATTCCCGTTTGTTTTCCACGGTTTTGCTGGAAGTGGACAACAGCGACAGGTCGCGGCGGAAATGGACCGCGGCCACCTCGATCGTCGTGCAGTGCTTCGTCTTAGGACTTCTCGTCATTGTGCCCTTGATGTTCACAGATGTGCTCCCCAAGCAACAACTTCTGACTTTCCTCGTGGCGCCTCCCCCGCCTCCACCACCACCTCCGCCGGCGGCGGCGCCTGTCCAGGTTGTCCGTCAAGTGCAGAGCGATCTGATGAACGGTCAGCTCCGCACTCCGAGCCGGATCCCACAAAAAATCGAGATGATCAAGGAAGCCGAAGCACCGCCTCCGCTTTCGAATTCGGGGGGAGTGATCGGCGGAGTTCCGGGAGGAATTCCCGGCGGACAACTTGGTGGAGTCATCGGCGGAATCATTAGCTCCACTTCGAATGCTCCATCGTTGCCCAAGTTTGAGCCACCCAAACGGATTCGGGTCTCGCAGGGTGTGATTGCCGGACGGCTCATTAGGAAGGTGGAGCCGCTGTATCCGATGCTGGCCCGCCAGGCGCGGATCCAGGGCGACGTTATCCTGAACGCCGTCATCGCGAAAGACGGGACCATTCAGAATCTGCAAGTGGTCAGCGGCCACCCCATGCTGATCCAGCCTGCGCTGGAGGCGGTTCAGCAATGGCGTTACCGTCCCTACCTGGTTAGTGGCGAGCCTGTCGAGGTGGAAGTCAGGATTACGGTAACGTTTCGCTTGTCGAGTTGAGAGTGCGCTGAGAGGTGCCAGCCGAAAGGCTTGGGAGTAGGAAATGGAAAAAGAACATACATATCGCGTGACGGCTTGGTGGACTTCTGGGCAGACCGGCATAACCAAATCGGAGTCTGCACCCAACGCAGTGCACTTTGCCGCGCCGCCCCAGTTTGGCGGCATGGAAGGCCGATGGACGCCGGAGGATTTGCTGCTGAGCGCCATCGCCAGTTGCTTTACGACAACTTTCCAGGCGGTCGCCGGCTATTCGAAATTTGAGTACACCGATCTGGAAGTGTCGGTCGAAGGCACGGTGGAAAAAACCCAGCCAGGATACTGTTTCACCAAGATCGTGATTCGTCCCAAACTCACGATCGGAGATGAGCAAGGGCAGGCGCGCGGGCTGGAATTGCTGAAAAAGACGAAGAGCCTGTGCCTGGTTTCGCGCGCTCTGACCACTACACAGGAGTTTCAGCCCTACATCGGCGTTGGCACGATGGTTTAGGGCGCAATCACGCGATGGGAGAACTCGGTCGAATGGGAGGTGTGGCCATGAAAGCGGCTGAAAGCGCCACGAACGTCACCATTCGGAACGTGCTGTTCGCAACGGACTTCTCCAACTACTCCAATGCGGCCCTCCCCTACGCCTTGGCAGTTGCGCACCAATATGGCGTGAAGCTGTACGCCGCGCACGTAGTGTCCACCGAGTCCTATCTTTTTGCTACCCCGGAGAGCTGGCCGGCCGTCGTGGAGCAACAGGAAAAACAGGAACAGGTTGACGTTGCTCGCCTGGAAATGCATCTCCGCGGGGTTGCCCACGAAGTGCTGAGCCCCGTTGGAGACATCGCGGACGTCGTGTTTCGCCTGGTCCGCGATCACAATATCGATCTGCTGGTGTTGGGCAGCCACGGACGAACGGGACTCGCCAAGCTGTTCATGGGCTCGGTGGCAGAGAAGATCTTCCGGCAGTGCTCCTGCCCGGTCTTGACGGTCGGCCCACATGTCCCGCGGGGTGCGAGCCAGGTCGCCGAATTCAACCGGATCTTGTTTGCAACGGATTTCAGTGATCAGTCGCTGTTGGCCCTGCCGTATGCCATCTCGCTGGCACGGGAGCACCAGGCCAAGTTACTCTCGCTGCATGTGTTGAAACAGCAGCAGGCAGGAAATGTGAATCTGAGTTCGGACGCGGCTCCCATCCTTCGTCAACTGGAAGAACTCGTTCCGCCCAGCCCTGATTTCTGGTCTCAGCCTAAGTATTATGTAAAATTCGGTGTAGTACCCGACCAAATTCTGGCCTTGGCCGCCGCGCAGAAAGCAGACCTGATCCTGCTTGGCGTTCGTCCTTCGATTCGAGGGGTGGGAACCGTCACCCATTTTTCGCACACCATGGCACAACACATCGTAGCTTACGCAACCTGCCCCGTATTGACGGTGCGTGGTTAGGTGCGCGAGCGCAATCGATTTTTTGTGTTTTCGACTACAGGGAGAGTCCTCTATGATTTCAGCAGATATTAATCCGTCGAGACAGGCTGCCATTCAAATGAAACAAGATGCTTCGGACAAGCAGGGTTTGGAGGCGCTGTTGACGCCGGATTCCGTGGCCTTGATCGGCGCCACGGACCGTCCTGGAACCGTGGGCCGCACTGTGCTGCAAAACCTTTTGGCCCCAGCGTTTCGGGGCAGAGTCTATGCCGTAAATCCTCAGCGTGATGAGGTTTTAGGAGTTGAGGCATACAAGAGTATTGCTGAGGTGCCGGAAGCGGTGGACATGGCGGTGCTGGCCACGCCTGCCACGACGATCCCCGGGCTCATTGGTGAGTGCGTGGACGCCAACACGAAATCCGCGGTAGTCATCTCCGCCGGATTCAAGGAGCGTGGCGCCGCCGGCGCTGCTCTGGAAGCCCAGGTCAAGGAGCAGCTCAAGCGAAGCTCCATGCGGCTGATCGGGCCCAATTGCCTGGGCATCATGAATCCCACCATTGGCATGAATGCCACCTTCGCCAAGGATGCACCCCAAGCCGGCAGCGTCGCCATGCTGAGCCAGAGCGGGGCTCTGCTCACTGCGATCCTCGATTGGAGCCACAAGGAGCAGGTCGGGTTTAGCTCTGTGATTTCTACCGGCTCTATGCTCGATGTGGGATGGGGCGACTTGATTTCTCATTTCGGCGACGATCCCCACACGAAAAGCATTCTTATCTACATGGAGTCGGTTGGCGACGCGCGTTCCTTCCTGTCGGCAGCCCGGGAAGTGGCTCTTACGAAACCGATCATCGTGATCAAAGCGGGAAGGTCAGAGGCAGCCTCCAAAGCGGCCGCTTCCCATACGGGAGCCTTGACGGGAAGCGATGAGGTGTTGGACGCGGCTTTCCGGCGTTGCGGCGTCCTGCGCGTGCTCAACATCGCGGATTTGTTCTACATGGCAGAAGTGCTGGGCAAGCAACCTCGGCCCAAGGGACCCAAGCTCACCATCCTGACCAATGCCGGCGGCCCGGGAGTACTCGCCACCGACGCCTTGGTCGCTAATGGCTGCCAGTTGGCACAGCTTTCCGAGGAGAGTCTCCGGAAACTGGACGAATTCCTGCCGCCGCACTGGAGCCACGGCAATCCTATCGACGTGCTCGGCGATGCCGAGGCCGATCGTTATGAGAAAGCCATTGCAATCGCGGCCGAGGATCCCAACAGTGATGGCCTGCTGGTGGTTCTGGCGCCGCAAGGCATGACGAATCCAACCGAGATTGCGGAGCGGCTGAAGCCTTACGCAAACTCCTCTGGCAAGCCGCTGCTGGCAAGCTGGATGGGAGGTACCAGCATTGCCGAAGGAGAAGTGCTCCTCAACCGCGCGGGAATTCCGACCTTTCCTTATCCGGATACTGCCGCGCGCGCCTTCACCTACATGTGGCGCTATTCGGAGAACCTGCGCATGCTGTACGAGACGCCGAGTTTAGCTGAGGGACCCGAATTGGATAACAACGCCCGCGCCCGCGTGGACGAGATCATCGACAACGCGCGCAACAGCGGGCGCCTGCTCCTGAACGAGTTCGAGTCAAAGGCAGTTCTGTCGCAATACGGCATTCCTACGGTGGAGACTCGCGTCGCGCGCAGCGAAGAGGAAGCGGTCAAACAGGCGGCAGAAATCGGGTATCCGGTCGTGCTGAAGATTTTCTCTGACACGATTACCCACAAAACCGACGTCGGCGGTGTGAAGCTCAATCTGAAAGACGAGCGCGCGGTTCGTGAGGCATTCCAGTCCATCCGCGCGGCAGTCGCGGAAAAGGCAAGCCTCGATCAGTTTGGCGGAGTCACCGTCCAGCCTATGGTCAAGCTGGACGGCTACGAATTGATTCTCGGCAGCAGCATCGACCCGCAGTTCGGGCCGGTCCTGCTGTTCGGCTCGGGTGGGCAGCTGGTGGAAGTCTACAAGGACAGTTCGTTGGCGCTTCCGCCACTGAACACTACTCTGGCGCAACGCCTGATGGAGCGCACACAAATCTTCAAAGCATTGAAAGGCGTTCGCGGCAGAAAGCCGGTCGATATGGCCGCACTGGAGAGTCTGCTGGTTCGCTTTAGCCAACTGGTGGTCGAGAAGACGGCGATTGCCGAAATCGATATCAATCCGCTCATCGCTTCCCCGGATCGCTTGCTTGCCCTCGACGCGCGCGTTGTTTTGCATGATCCGGCCAAGCAAAAGCAGGCACCGAAGCCCGCGATTCGGCCGTATCCGATCCAGTACGTATCGAAATGGAAGATGAAAGACGGCCAGGAAGTGACCATAAGACCGATTCGCCCGGAAGATGAACCGGTCATGGCCGAGTTTCATCGGACCCTTTCCGACCGCACTGTGTATCTGCGCTACTTCGCCACGCTGAGCCTGAGCGCGCGCATTGCCCACAAGCGCCTGTTGCGCATTTGCTTCGGGGACTACGACCGCGAGATGGTGCTGGTGGCGGAGATTACTGACTCCCAGAGCGGCAATCACCGCATTGTTGGAGTCGGACGCCTCAACAAGATGCGCGAATCCAACGACGCCGAAGTGGCAGTGCTGGTGTCGGATCAATTCCAGAACCGTGGCTTGGGTTTGCAGTTGCTGGAGCGCGTCGTACAAGTCGCGCGCGTCGAGAAGCTGAGCCGCGTCTCCTCGGAAATGCTGCGTGACAATCTGGCCATGCAGGCCATTTCCAAGCAAATGGGTTTCCAGCTTCGTCCTTATGACGATGGCGAGTCGATAGCGGCCGTGCTGGAGCTGTAGGCAGAATTCTCACATCACAGGGTTCATTTCGCCGGCCGTGCGCTCGAAATTCCCCCCGGCGTCTGGCCGGCGAATTTTTAGCGAAAGCATAATTGTGATCCCAATCACACGCTTCTGTGAACCCGGCTAACGACACTTCCGCACGGCTGCGGCATTCTCAAATCAGCTCCTGATGATCTCCGATATAACCAAAAGGGGGCCTAAGCGAGGGGACTCATGCCGCGTAAGTTCAAGACAATGGACGCCAACGAAGCGGTGGCCAACGTTGCCTATCGCATTAACGAAGTGATTGCCATTTATCCGATTACGCCATCATCCAATATGGGCGAATGGGCTGACCAGTGGGCGTCGGAAGGGATCCCGAACATTTGGGGGACGGTTCCACGTGTCGTGGAAATGCAAAGTGAGGGTGGAGCAGCCGGCGCCGTTCACGGTGCGTTACAAACAGGGGCACTGGCTACCACCTTCACTGCATCGCAGGGTCTGCTGCTCATGATCCCTAACATGAACAAGATCGCCGGGGAGCTCACGCCTACAGCCTTTCACGTTTCTGCACGCACCATTGCGACCCACGCGCTTTCCATTTTCGGCGATCACTCGGATGTCATGCATTGCCGCGCCACCGGCTTCGGAATGTTGAGTTCCAACTCCGTCCAGGAAGCCCAGGACATGGCCCTGATCGCACATGCCGCTTCGCTCGAATCGCGCATCCCCTTCGTGCATTTCTTCGATGGCTTCCGCACCTCGCATGAGGTCAACAAGATCGAGCTTCTCGCCGAAGACGATCTGCGCGCCCTGATCAATACGGACCGCGTGGTTGAGCATCGCCAGCGGGCGCTTTCGCCGGACCATCCTGTGCTGCGAGGCACGGCGCAAAACCCTGATGTTTACTTTCAGGCGCGGGAAGCTGTCAATCCCTACTACACGGCCTGTGCCGGCATCGTGCAGGCCACGATGGATAAGTTCGCTCAAGTGGTAGGCCGCTCCTATCACCTGTTTGACTATGTCGGTGCTCCGGACGCCGAGCGGGTTCTGGTCATGATGGGTTCGGGAGCGGAAGCCGCTCATGAAACCGTCGAGCACCTGGTCGCCTCGGGCGAGAAAATCGGCTTGCTGAAAGTTCGCTTGTACCGGCCATTTTCTGCGCAGCACTTTTTGAAAGCGCTTCCCTCCACGGTTCGCGCGATTACCGTTCTGGATCGCACCAAAGAGGCGGGGTCCGCCGGCGATCCCTTGTACCTCGATGTCGTGAACGCAATTCAGGAAGGCATCAAGAATGGATGGGACCGGCCCGCTGCAACTCCGGTAGTGCTCGGGGGCCGCTACGGCCTCTCCTCCAAGGAATTCACCCCCGCCATGGTGAAGGGAGTATTCGACAACGCGAAATCCAAAACGCCGAAAGACCATTTTGTGGTCGGCATCGTCGATGATGTGGAACACCGCAGTCTGGAATATGATCCCGACTTTTCCGTCGAGCCCGAGAGTGTCGTTCGCGCCCAGTTCTACGGATTAGGCGCCGACGGAACGGTGGGTGCAAATAAAAATTCCATCAAGATCATCGGCGAAAACACGGCAAACTACGCCCAGGGATATTTCGTCTACGATTCCAAGAAATCGGGCGCCGTGACGGTCTCGCACTTGCGCTTCGGGCCTCAGCCCATCCACTCCAGCTACCTGATTTCGAAGGCCAATTTCATCGCCTGTCATCAGTGGATCTTCCTGGAGCGCTACGACATGCTCAGCTCCCTGGTGGAAGGCGGCGTCTTTCTACTGAACAGTCCGTTCGGCCCGGAAGAAGTCTGGAACCACCTGCCTCGCAAGGTGCAGCAACAACTCATCCAGAAAAAGGCCCGGTTCTGCATTATCGATGCCTACCAAGTGGCGCGCGATACCGGAATGGGATCGCGCATGAACACCATCATGCAGACCTGCTTCTTCGCCATCTCGAAAGTTCTGCCGCGCGAAGAAGCGATTGAGCAAATCCGCAAGTCGATTCGCTACACTTACGGCCGCAAAGGCGAAGATGTCGTTCGCAAGAATCTGGAAGCAGTCGACGAGACCCTTTCCCATCTGCACGAAGTAAAGGTTCCAGACGTTGCCAGCAGCGAGATTGAAATGCCACCGCCGTTCGCGGCAGGGGCGCCCAAGTTTGAGCGCGAGGTGCTCGGAACCATCTATTCCGGCCACGGCGATGAGATACCCGTGAGCGCTTTCCCATCCGATGGGACCTTCCCCACCGGCACCGCCAAATGGGAAAAGCGCAACCTCGCGCTCGAGATTCCCGTGTGGGACACCAAAACCTGCATCCAGTGCGGCAAGTGCGCCATAGTTTGTCCGCACTCGGTCATCCGGATAAAGGTGTACGACTCCCGCGAGCTTGCCGGGGCGCCGCCCACCTTCAAAGCTACCGATGCCCGCGACAAAGAATGGAAAGGCATGAAGTACACCATTCAGGTCGCGCCCGAAGATTGCACCGGCTGCGGCATCTGCGTGGATGTGTGCCCCGCCAAAAACAAGAGTGAGACCCGGTTAAAAGCCATCAACATGGAAGCGCAGCCGCCGCTGCGCGTTCCCGAAAGCGAGAACTGGACTTTCTTCCTCAAGCTGCCGGAACTCGACCGCCGCAACATCAAGCTGACCACCATCCGCCAGCAGCAGGTGCAAGAGCCGCTGTTTGAGTTCTCTGGCGCCTGCTCCGGATGCGGCGAAACACCGTATCTTAAGCTGGTCTCGCAGCTATTCGGCGACCGGGCGATCATCGCCAACGCCACGGGCTGCTCTTCCATCTACGGCGGCAATCTGCCGACCACGCCCTGGGCCAAGAATGCCGAGGGGCGCGGGCCGGCTTGGTCGAATTCCCTATTCGAAGACAACGCGGAATTTGGCCTGGGCTTCCGTGTCTCGATTGATAAACAAGCCGAATATGCTCGAGAACTGGTGCAGCGCCTGGCGTCCGTCATTGGGGCGGAACTCGCTGATACGCTAATCCACAGCCCGCAAAAAGATGAGGCTGAAATCTTCGAACAACGGGAGCGTGTTAGCCGACTGAAGGAGATTCTGAAGAAATCAGACGACCCGTTAGCAAAACAGCTTCTGGCCCTGGCCGACGTGCTGGTGAAAAAGAGCATTTGGATCGTCGGTGGCGACGGCTGGGCTTATGACATTGGCTACGGCGGCCTTGATCACGTGCTGGCCAGTGGTCTCAACGTGAACCTCTTGGTGCTCGATACAGAGGTCTACTCCAATACGGGAGGGCAAGCGTCCAAGGCCACTCCACGCGCCGCCGTAGCCAAGTTTGCCGCAGGAGGCAAGCCGGGACTCAAGAAAGACCTGGGGCTCATGGCCATGAGTTACGGAAACGTCTATGTAGCCAGCGTCGCTATGGGCGCCAAGGATGAGCACACGCTCAAAGCATTCCTCGAGGCCGAGGCTTACGACGGCCCCAGCATCATCATCGCCTACTCGCACTGCATCGCGCATGGCATCAACATGACCACGGCGATGAGCGATCAGAAAGTCGCCGTAGAGTCCGGCCAGTGGCTGCTCTATCGCTACAACCCGGAACATACCCTGGCCGGCGAGAACCCCCTGACGCTCGACTCGCGCGCCCCCACTCGCCGGGTCAAGGAGTTCCTGCAGCAGCAAACCCGCTTCCAGATGCTGACCAAGAGCAAGCCGGAAGACGCCAAGCGCCTATGGGAGTTGGCGCAGCACGATGCCGAGGTTCGCTTCCGTTTCTACGAGTACCTGGCACAGCGCAAAACCAACGGCTTGCCAAAGGCTGCCAGCCCGCAGGCTAACGCCGAGGCAAAGGACGAAACCAAGACTCCGGTGGGAAGCGCCGACTGACCCGGCAACGAGGAAGGATATGACTATGGATCTCAGCACAAATTATCTCGGCATCAACCTTCGCACGCCGCTGGTGGCTTCGGCGTCGCCTTTGTCCCACGAAGTCGATGGCATTCGCCGCCTGGAAGACTCGGGCGCTTCCGCAGTCGTGCTGCACTCGCTCTTCGAGGAGCAACTGCGGCAGGAGAGCCTTACCATCGAGCACGACCTGGAAGCCGGGACCGAGAGTTTTGCCGAGTCGCTGACTTATTTCCCTCATCCCGTTGAGTTTCATAGCGGCCCGGAAGGCTACCTCAAGCACATCAGGAAGGCCAAGGCAGCGGTGAATATTCCCATCATCGCCAGCCTCAACGGCGCCACGCTGGGCGGATGGACGCAATTTGCCAAGCAAGTGGAGCAAGCCGGGGCCGATGCCATCGAATGCAACATCTATTTCCTGCCCACAAGCTTGGACCAGACCGGACCGCAAGTGGAAAAGGTCTACATCGACATCCTGCGCGCGGTGAAAGATGCCGTCCACATTCCCGTAGCCGTGAAGCTCAGTCCCTTCTTCAGCAACATGGCAAACATGGCGAAACGCCTGGAAGAGGCTGGCGCCGACGGCTTGGTTCTGTTCAACCGTTTCTACCAGCCGGACATTGACTTGGATAATCTGGAGATCAAGCCCAACGTGCTGCTGAGCACCCCCCAGGCGCTGCGCCTCCCGCTTACCTGGGTCGGCATTCTGTACGGGCGAGTGAAGTTAAGCCTTGCCGCCACCAGCGGCATTCATCAGGCCGAAGACGCCATCAAGATGCTCATGGTGGGTGCCAGCGTGACTATGATGTGCTCCGCTCTGTTGCGCGAGGGCCCAGAGCATTTGCGCTTCGTGGAGCGTCAAATCAAGCAATGGATGGCCGACCACGAGTACGAATCGGTCCGCCAGATGCAGGGCAGCATGAGCCAGATTCGCTGCGCCGACCCGGCCGCCTTCGAGCGCGCCCAATACATGCGGGCGGTAAAGGGCACTCAGCATCTGCGGACCGACGACCGCATGTGGAGCTACTTGAGAGCCGACTAAAAACGACCGCCCCGGCGTGTGATCTGAATCACAGTTCGCCGTAAGACTGAGCACTGCCCACGTTCTGTGAGGGTTAGAGAATAGAGGCAGTTCGGAAGTCGTCATGGAATCCCAGCCTATCCATCAGGGACTCTACAGGCCGGAATTCCCAAAGGAGGACCTGTGATGACCACCTTGGAGCTCGAAAAGAGCGCAACATTCAAAAACATCCTTGTGGCCACGGACTTTTCTCCTGCTTCGAAGCATGCGGTGGAGTACGCGGCTGCAATCACAGACCTCAACCAGGGCCAGTTGTTTGTGTTGCATGCTCTCCCTCCCGAGGCCCGTTTGGCCGTGCCGCTTGACCCCATGCCGGCCAGAACCGACCGAGATC
This sequence comes from uncultured Acidobacteriaceae bacterium, assembly GCA_963770915.1. Lineage (GTDB taxonomy): Bacteria > Acidobacteriota > Terriglobia > Terriglobales > Acidobacteriaceae > PALSA-270. Next base: position 3,953,563 of record CAVYRG010000001.1, on the reverse strand, counting down.
TCGCGGAAGCCAGGCTGAGCCTCCAGAAACTCGGGGCGGAGGAACCGGTCAGACACGTGCATCACGAGGAACTTCTGGAGCGGGGCCCGGTTTGGGAAGCAGTATTGGAAACGATCGAGCGCAAAAAGATTGATCTGCTCGTGCTAGGAACCCACGGCCGGACGGGGCTAAAGAAGATCGTTCTCGGTTCGACCGCGGAAGAGCTGTTTCGTCGCGCTCCCTGCCCGGTGCTCACGGTGGGACCGTCCGCCATGCCGCGCCGCATTCGCAAAGTGTTGTTTGCCACCGATTTCGGGCCAGCCTCCGCGCATGCGCTGCCCTTTGCCATCGATTTCGCAAACAAGAGCGAGGGAGAACTGATCCTGCTGCACCTGGTCTCACCCATGCCAATCGAGTACGTCGGCCCGACATGGTATCCAGGAACCGATCTTTCGGAACGAGAGAAGGTGACCAAAGAAAGGGTCCTGCAGCAATTGCGGAATCTGATTCCCGCTGGTTCCAGCCTCAAGTGCAAAGTGGAGCATCTGGTTGCCTTCCATTTCGCGCCGGAGGGAATCATCGATACTGCGATGAACCGCGATGTTGATCTGATCGTGATGGGAATCAAGCAATCCGGCACGCGTGCACCGCGGCTCGCCGCCCATATGCCCTGGGCCATCGCCTACGAGGTGGTTTGCCATTCGGGGCGAGCTGTACTGACGGTCCGGGTTTGAAAGGTTGGGGGAGCAAACCCGCATCGAAAGCGGGGGGGCTTTTTCTTGGCCCACGAGATGCAACCAGCAAAAGGCCGGGGACACGATTCCCCGGCCGGGCTTCCACTACTTTTCTTGCAACGACTCGATATACGCGGTCAAGTTGGTAATCCGCTGCTGCACTTCCGACGTATGCCCCTGGCTCATGTGCAAGAAGATCGGCCCCCACATCGGCATGTCCTTGCTGCCATGGGAAGGAACTGCGCTCTCCCCACGCAATATGGCTTGCACATGGTAAACGGGAAATTTGCCGTTGTTCTTCCTGCTTAACTTGGTCAAGTCAGGCGGTGGCACCTTCAGAGCTTCAGCCGCCGGACCGCCACCTTTCCCGTCGGCTCCGTGGCAAACCGCACAGTAGTTTGCGTACATCTGCTTTCCCGACGCTGCGGATGTAGGCTTCGCAGGAACGGGTTTCAGCACTTTTTCTTGCGCCACGGCGCCAACCCAAGCCGCAACCAGTATCACGGCCAGCAAAGCTCTCATTGCATTGCTCATGATTGCCTCCTTACCAAACAAAGCCTTTTCATGCCATCGTAAGGCAACCGGCAAGCCGTCATCTGGGCCTGCAAGCCGCCTCGGCCACACGCGCCACCAGGGTCGGCAAGACTGCTTCTACGCGTTTAGAGAGTACCTCTCCAATCTCAAAATCCTCACCACAAACCTTGAAGATGAACCCGCGTGGCGACGCGCCATAGAGCTCCTCGGCTAAACCCATAACGGCATCTGGCGAAAGTTGATGGGAGAAGGAGCCGGGCGGGGTCTGCGGCGTCACTGGGTAACAGCTGATCCTGCCGGGTTCGTTTCCTACTTCTGCATCTACGAACAGTACCTCCCTGCTGGAGCTAACCTTGTGTGCCAGCTCGGGAGTCAGCTGATGGCAGGTCAGGACTTCGACGTCATTTCCCAAGCCACATCGTTCCAGCGACTGGGCGGCCCGCCATCCTACGCCATCATCGCCGCGCAGCGGATTGCCATAGCCGATAATCAGGACGTGCGACATGAGTGCCTTTCTACTTCATCGGACAACTTCCTCATCGAACAACTTCGTCCATGATCTCACCAGCGGCGCTCAGCAGCTGGATTCGCAGCCCCATGTGGCCCAGGGCATGGGTCGAACAGCTCAGGCAGGGATCATAAGTGCGGATCACCGCTTCCACCCGATTCAGCATTCCCGGCGTCATCCGGTCGTGGCGCACGAAGTGCTTGGCCACCTGCAGCACACTGCGATTCATGGCGAGATTGTTCTGTCCGGTGGCAATAATCAGATTGGCCCAGCGGACCAGTCCTTGCTCATCGATCTTGTAATGATGGAACAGCGTTCCGCGCGGCGCTTCCGAAGCGCCGACGCCCTCAAGCGCGTTCGGTTTAGCTTCGGCGCGAACATGCTTGGAAAGAGTCTCAGGGTCATTGAGCAGTTGCTCCAGCCGCTCCACGCAATACAGAATCTCGATCAAGCGTGCCTGATGGTAGTGAAACGAACTAAGCACGGCGGCGCGCTGCAGTTCCTTGAATTCCGCCAACTCCTGATCGGCGCGTTCGGTTCCACAGCGATCCACAACGTTGAGCCGCGCCAAAGGCCCCACCCGGTACATGCCCTCAGGATAGCCCTTGGGCTTGTAGTAGGCCGACTTCAGATAGCTCCAGGGCTCCACTTTCTCGCCCAGGAAGTAGTCGTAGCGAGTCGGATCAAGCCCGTCGGCAATCAAACTGCCGCTCGCATCGCCGATCCTGATCTTTCCGTGATAAAAGGTGAGGCGTCCGTCTTCCCTCACCGTCCCCATGAAGAGCGAAGGGAAATTGCCAAAGCTGCGGATTTCCTCGCGGAAGCCTTCGCTGATCTTCTTGAACCAGTCGATGGTGCGCACGGAGATGGCCAGCGCTTCGGGAATGGTTGCCAGGATCGCGTCGCGGTCCGCCGGGCTGAGAGGCTCGCTCACGCCGCCGGGCACCACCCACGCGGGGTGGATGCGCTTGCCGCCCAGGCGCTCGATGATGAGTTGCCCGAACTGCCGCAGCCGGATTCCATCGCGCGCCAGTTGCGGATCTTTTTCGTACACCCCCCACAGGTTGCTCTTGGCCGGATCGGCGTCCATGCCCAGCAGAAGGTCTGGCGACGAAAGATGAAAAACACTGAGCGCATGGGACTGGACAATCTGCGCCATATTGAAAATACGGCGCAGCTTATCGGCGGCAGGCGGAATGCGCACCGCCAGCAGGGCGTCGCACGCCTTCGCCGAAGCGATCAGGTGGCTCACGGGACAAATGCCGCAGATGCGCGCCATCAACGACGGCATTTCCGTAAACGGCCGCCCTTCGCACAGCTTTTCAAATCCGCGAAATTGCGTGACATGAAAGCGCGCATCGGAAACTTCTCCCTGCTCGTCGAGGTGAAGGGTGATCTTGGCGTGGCCCTCGATGCGGGTGACCGGATCGATGACGATGGTTCTTCCGTTCTCCAACTGTGGCTCCTAGGCTCCGAAACGCGTTCTTGAGCTGATCTCCGGCTGCCGCCCGGCCAGCAATTCACTGACAATGTAGTAAATCGTGTCGGCCGACGGCGGGCATCCCGGAACGAAAACGTCCACCGGCACAAATTCATGGATGGGCCGCGCCTGCGGCAACAGGTGCGGCACGATTTGCTGCGGAATGCCAGGATCGAGCGTGACGTTTTCTACGTACGCCCGCTCATAGACCGCCTTGACGGGAAAAGGATTCCTCATCCCCGGAACGTTGGCCGTGACGGCGCAATCGCCCAACGAGACCAGCGTCTTGGTGCGTTGCCGCACCAGTTGGATCTTGTGCAGATCCTCGTCACTGCTCACCGCTCCCTCTACCAGCGTGACGTCGACGCCTTCGGGAAACTCTTTCGCATCGACCAGTGGGCTGTAGACCAAGTCCGCGCTTTCGGCAAGCGTAATCAAACGCTCGTCAATATCCAGGAACGACATGTGACAGCCGGAGCAACCATCAAGCCAGACCGTGGCCATTCGCTTCTTGTTCACTTCTGCTCTCCCCTCATCAACTGAAGGTAGGGCAAGAAGTCACGGCGCTTCTCCATTTCGGCGACGGAACGGCCTTTTTCGAAGAGCGCGCCGGTCGGGCACACGTGAACGCACTTGCCGCAACTGGTACAGGTGTTCGAAGACCCCCAGGGCATATTGAGGTCGGTGATCACCTGGCAATCGATCCCCCGGCCCATCACGTCCCAGGTATGGGCGCCTTCGATCTCTTCGCAAACCCGCACGCAGCGCGTGCACAGGATGCAGCGATTGTGGTCGATCACAAAGCGCTCATGCGAGGCGTCCACCGCTGCCTGCGGATAGCGGTAAGGATAGTGAATGTGGGTAATGTCAAGCTTCTGCGCTAAGAATTGCAGCTCGCAGTGGCCGTTGGAAACGCACACCGAGCACACGTGATTCCGTTCGGTGAATAACAGCTCGATAATTCCCCGGCGATAGCGCTGCAAGCGCTCCGACGTTGTGGTGATCTCCATGCCCTCTTCCACTCGGGTCACGCAGGAAGCCATCAGGCGGTTGCTGCCCTTGACTTCCACCAGACACAGCCGGCAGGCGCCAACGGTCGAGAGCCCCTCCAGCTCGCAGAGCCGGGGGATGAAGATCTTATTCTGGCGCGCCACGTCGAGAATGGTTTCGTTCTCGCGGGCGCTGAAATCTTTGCCGTCAATCTTAAAGGTTTTGACATTCGAGCCCGCGCTCATGGCTGCACCTTCCCGCACACTCCGGCCACACATTGATTGCGCTCGATGTGCGCCTTGTATTCATCGGCAAAATAGCGCAGCGTGCTCAGCACCGGGTTCGGTGCCGATTGCCCCAGACCGCATAGGCTGGTGTTCTTCACCAGGTCGCAGAGCTCTTCGAGCAGGGCTATATCTTGGGGCGTCGCTTCCAGCTTGGTGATTGTGTCCAGCAGGCGGTGCATCTGGAACGTGCCGACCCGGCAAGGGATGCATTTACCGCAGGACTCGGTCATGCAGAAATCCATGAAGTATTTGGCAACGTCGACCATGCAGGAGGTCTCATCCATGACGATCATGCCGCCCGAGCCCATGATCGAGCCGGCGTGGGCCAGTGATTCATACTCCACCGGCATATCCAGGCACTCTGCCGGCAGACATCCGCCCGACGGGCCTCCGGTTTGCACCGCCTTGAACTGCCGGCCCTCCGGAATGCCGCCGCCGATGTCGAACACCATCTCGCGCAGCGTAACGCCCATGGGCACTTCGACCAGGCCGGTGTTCTGCACCCGCCCGGCAAGAGCAAAAACCTTGGTGCCCTTGCTCTTTTCCGTTCCGATGCCGGCATACCATTCGCCGCCATTGCGGATGATTGGCGCAACATTGGCAAAGGTCTCGACGTTGTTGATAAGAGTAGGTTGCTGCAGCAGCCCTTCGATGGCGGGATAGGGAGGCCGGGGCCGCGGCGTTCCACGCTTGCCTTCGATGGACGCAATCAACGCAGTTTCTTCCCCGCAAACGAAAGCTCCTGCCCCCAGACGCAATTCAATCCGGAAGCTGAAGCTGGTACCGCAGATGTTCGAGCCGAGCAGCCCCAATTTTTCCGCTTGCCGTATGGCCGTCTTCAACCGCTTGATGGCCAGTGGATACTCGGCGCGGACGTAGATATAGCCTTCCGACGCGCCGACGGCGTAAGCGGCGATCAGCATGCCTTCAAGCACTCGGTGGGGGTCGCTTTCCAGTACGCTGCGATCCATAAATGCGCCAGGGTCGCCCTCGTCGGCGTTGCAGATCACGTATTTCTGCGTTCCCACCGCCTTCGAGACCGTGCTCCACTTTAAGCCAGTGGGATAGCCGGCCCCGCCGCGGCCGCGCAGGCCGCTTTTGACAATCTCCGCGATCACTTCGGCAGGAGTCATCTCGGTGAGCGTTTGAATCAGGCCGCGATAGCCCTCCGCCGCAATGTATTCTTCAATGCGTTCTGGATCGATCACGCCGGAATTTTCCAGGACAATCTTCTTTTGGCGCTGGAAGAAGGGCACATCGGTTGGGCAAAGCAGGCGCGTGACCGGGCCTTGCTTCAAGCCGTCAATCAGCGCTGTGGCATCGTCTGCGGTGACTTTCTTGTAGAGAGTTTCGTTGCTGCAGGAAACAAGCGGTCCCTCGGCGCACAGTCCCATGCAGCCGACGCCCTTGACCTTGCACGCGGCATCGCCGCGACGGATAATCTCTTTTTCCAGCGCGTCTTTGACCGACTGGCTTTGGCAGGAAAGGCACCCGGCGGCCACACAGACATTCAACGTCTGAGGAATGCTGGCTTGGGCTTCCCGCTCAGTTGTGGCAATCTGTTCCAGTTCCTCAGGCGTCATGAGCGTCCCACTTTGTCATCTGCTGCCTCAGTTGTTCAGGGGTAACTTTGCCGGAGACCTCGCTGTCGTAGACGACCGCCGGCGCCAGCCCGCAGGAACCCAAGCAGCGCGCGGTGAGGACCGAAACCTTACGGTCGGCGGTGGTTTCGCCGGGGACGATGCCTAGCTGCCGCTTGACTGCCTCGACCAGCAACGGCGCCCCCTTGATGTAGCAAGCGGTTCCGGTACAGATCACGCAGGTGTGGTCGCCCGCGGGTTTGAGGGTAAAGAAGTGATAAAACGTCGCCACCCCGTAGGCGCGGCTGAGCGGCACGCGCAGGGAAACTGCCACGTAACGCAACGCGGTTTCATCCAGATAACCGAATGCCTCCTGAACCGTGTGCAAAGTCTCAATGAGTCCCCGCGAATTCTGGCCCACGCGGCGCATGGTCGCGTCGACGATCTTCCAGCGCTTGTCCTGGCTGGGAGGCGCAGGTTTGGCTAGGCTAGGTGCCATGGATCCTTGTCACTCCGTCGACCAATGTCCGAAACATATTAGCTTACATTCCCCAATCAGTCCGTCATGTGACGGCAATCACGCTGAAACGTGAGCCGTCACACTGGCTGCCTGCTTGCCTTGCCTGGAAACGCGGTGTGCCGCGACCATGGCCTGGCCCAGGCTGAGCCCGCCATCCCCAGCGGGAACTTCGTTTTGCGCGAAAACCTCGAAGCCTGCCTGCAACAATTGTGATCCCAACCCGCGGCTGAGATAGGAGTTATTGAACGTGCCGCCGCTCAGGCAAACGCGGCGCAGTCCCGCCTCCTCTCGAATTCGTTCGGCGATTTCCACCAAAGCATGAATCAAACCGTTGTGGAAAAGGCGGCTCATGTCGGCGATAAGTACGCCTTGCTTGAGGTCGGCGAGAATTGCCTCGAAAAGAGGACGCGTGCCGATCACCCAGCCATCGGATTGTGCGCTGAGCGAAAGTGGATAGCCCGTGCTGGACGGCGAGGCATGAATCGCCATTTCCAGTTCGATGGCGGCCTGCGCTTCGTAGTTGACTTTGTCACGAACACCGATCAAGGCTGCCACGGCGTCGAACAAACGGCCACAGCTGGAAGTAAGCGGCGAGTTGATGTTCTGCTCCATCATGCGCAGCACGGTTTCCGTCTTTTGCATGTCGAGTTCGCGCACAAACTTCACCGGCAGCCCCAGAAACTCGCGTCCAAGGTGATGCCTCAGGCAGCTGACGGCCATGCGCCAGGGCTCCCGAATGGCCGCGGCCCCTCCGGGAAGCGGGACATACTCCAGGTGCGCGCGGCGTTCGAAGCCGTCATAGCCGGCAACCAGCACTTCCCCGCCCCAAATCTTTCCGTCGGTTCCGTAGCCTGTGCCGTCGAGCGCAATGCCGATCACCCGGCCTTCGAGATGATTCTCGGCCATACAACTGGCGATGTGCGCATGGTGATGTTGAACTCCAACCAGCTTCGTTCCCTCTTGACGCAGCGCCCATTTGGTCGAAAAGTAATCGGGGTGCAGATCGTAAGCGATGGCTTCCGGGTCGATTTCGAGAATGTCTTTCAGATGATCGATCGCCTCGCCAAAGAATTTGTAGCTCTCAACGTTTTCCAAGTCACCGATATGCTGGCTCAGAAAGGCGTGATTTCCCTTGGTCAGACAGATCGTATTCTTTAGCTCGCCGCCCACTGCCAGCACGCCAGGTTGGTCATCTTTCAGGAAGACGGGAACCGGAACATACCCCCGCGATCTTCTTAAGTGGCGGGTGCGCCCATTGTTCACGCGAACCACGGAATCGTCGCAGCGCAAAAGAATGTCGCGATTATGCACTAGGAAGAAATCCGCCAGGCCCTGCAACCGCCGCACCGCTTCCTGATTGTCAATGGCAATGGGCTCTTCACTGAGGTTGCCGCTGGTCATGACCAGCGCGTTGAATTTGCCCTGCTCGAACAACAGATAGTGCAGTGGGGTGTAAGGAAGAAAAACACCAAGCTCTCGATTTCCCGGAGCAACTTCGCTTGGTACTGGACACGACAACGCGCGGGAAAGCAGTAGGATAGGCCGCTGCACCGATTCCAGTGTCTTCGCTTCGGCTGGGCTGACTTCGCAAAGCTCGCGGGCGCTTTCGATATCCGGCACCATAATCGCAAACGGCTTTTCGACTCTCCGTTTGCGTTCGCGTAAGTGAAGCAAGGCTTCAGGGTTCAGCGCATCGACTGCCAGATGAAATCCTCCTAAGCCCTTGACGGCGACGACCTGACCGCCGCGAAGAGCTTCTATTGCCGCGGCAATCGCGTCTCCCTCCGCAACGTTGCGCCCCAACCGATCCCACAGCTCAATCTGCGGCCCGCATGCTGGGCAAGCGTTGGGCTGGGCGTGAAACCGCCGGTTGAGCGGGTCGTCGTACTCAGCCTGGCAGAGCGCGCACATGGGAAACACACTCATCGACGTGCTGCTGCGGTCGTAGGGGAGATCGCGCACAATTGTGAAACGCGGCCCGCAATTGGTGCAGTTGATGAACGGATAGCGATAGCGGCGGTCAGCGGGATCGAAAAGTTCGCGCAGGCAGTCGGAACAGATCGCGATGTCCGGCGAGATGAGCGTGCGGGCTTCTCCGGCTTCGCTGCTCAGAATGCGGAACGCACTCTCGCATTGGATCGGAATCTCCCGCGTGGCGACGCTGGTGATGCGAGCCAAGGGCGGGGCTTCGCGCAGCAGACGCTCGGTGAATTCCTGCACTGATTGCGGAGCCCCCTGCACCTCAACGGTCACGCCCGCTGCGGTGTTGCAAATGAAGCCCGCCAAACTCGCAAGGTGGGCCAACCGATAAACAAAGGGACGAAATCCCACACCTTGTACAATCCCAGAAACCACGAGTTCGCGCCGAATCTGCACAGAATTCTTTTTTAGGCCGCCGGTTCCGCGGCTCGGGCTTTGGCGGCGCCGCGGCGTTTTGCAATCCAGTCCATCCACTCGCCGAGCCCTTCGCCACTCGTGCACGAAGTGTTCACGATCTTAATCTCCGGGTGCACGCGCTGCGCGTTTTCGATTGCCGCTTCCAGCTTGAATGGAACATAGGGCAGCAAATCGGTCTTGGTCAGGACCAGCAATTCAGCCTTAACAAAAATGGAGGGATACTTCAGCGGTTTGTCCTCGCCTTCGGTTACGCTCAGCAGCACGACTTTCGCGGCTTCCCCCAAGTCATAGCTCGAAGGGCAAACCAGGTTGCCGACATTCTCGATGAAAAGAATGTCAAGATTCTCCAGCGGCCAGTCTTCCAAATGGCGCTCAATCATCTTCGCGTCCAGATGGCAGGTTCCGCCGGTCGTGATCTGCTTGACCGGGAAGCCAAATCGGCGCAACCGCGCGGCATCATTCTCGGTCTGAATGTCGCCGGTCAAAACCGCAACCCGGTCCGCCTTGGGAAGCCTCTCCAGCGTTCGCTCCAGCAGGCTGGTCTTGCCCGAACCCGGCGAACTGATCAAATTCAAGCAAAGAACTCCATGCTCGTGAAACCGCGCTCGCAGAGTTTGTGCGATGCGGGCATTTTCGCTCAGCACTTTCTGTCCCACTTCAACTCGCGGCATATTCTTCCACCTCGACAAAAGCTAGATCCAACTCATCCCCGCCCACCATGTCGCTCCGCGAACTATGGCAATAGGGACATTGCAAGTCATAATCACGAACCACGAAATCCTGCTCGCAATCCAGACATTTTTGCTTTCGCGGGCACTGCTCAATCTCTACGCGCAGCGGGTCCAAATCGGTTCCGCGAAGAATGGCTTCAAAAGCGAACTGCAGAGCAGCGGCGTCAATTCCTGCCAGCTCGCCGATGCGCATTCCAATCCGGGTCACGCGAGCGCCCGGAAATCGCGCCGCTTCTTTTTGCACCGCGATCAGCGTGGCCTCGGCGATTCCCAGTTCATGCATATGAAACCTTCAGCAAATTCGGGGCAGTTGATCGCCCGCCAGCATGTCCACGATTCGCGTGGTCCCCAAAGTCGTCCGCATGGTCACCAGAGGCGACTCAGCCGCCGTAACCGTGCCAATGACCCGGGCCTCGCCGGCCAGCGGATGCCGCCGCATGGCTTGCAAGACGGCGTCCGCGCTCCCCGGATCGACGATGGCGATAAGCTTTCCCTCATTCGCAACGTACAGCGGATCGAGGCCGAGCAGTTCGCAGGCCCCCGCCACTTCTTCGCGGATCGGAATCGCGCGTTCGTCCAACTCCATGCCCACGCGCGACCCCGCCGCAATTTCGTTCAGCGCGCTGGAAAGGCCGCCTCGCGTGGGATCGCGCATGCAGCGAATGCCATTGCCGGCCCGCAGCATGTCCGCGACCAGCGTGTGCAACGCCGCGCTGTCACTTTCAATTGTGGTTTCAAATTCCAGGCCTTCCCGTTGCGCCAGGATGGCAATGCCGTGGTCGCCAATAAACCCGCTGAGCAATATCTTGTCGCCCGGCTGAGCGCGGTCGGCGGAAAGCTGCACATCGGCGGGCACCAGCCCCACGCCGGTCGTATTGATGAACACGCCGTCCCCTTTGCCCTTCTCCACCACCTTGGTGTCGCCGGTGACGATCTCAACTCCCGAGGCGCTCGCCGCTTCGTGCATCGACGCCACAACCCGCCTCAGAAGATCGAGTCCAAAGCCTTCCTCAATGATGAACGCAGCGCTGAGAAACAACGGCCTGGCGCCGCCCATGGCGAGATCGTTGATGGTTCCGTGAACAGCAAGCGAGCCAATGTCGCCGCCGGGAAAGAACAGCGGCTGAACTACGAAGGAGTCGGTAGTAAAGGCCAAACGCTGGCCGTTCACCTCCACAATCGCCTGATCGTCGAGGCGGGCGAGCACGGGATTATTCAGCGCGGGAAGAAATACATCGCGAATCAGTTCCGCGCTCAGCGTGCCGCCACTGCCGTGGCCGAGCAGAACCGTATCATTCGTGCGCAGCGGGGCCGGGCAGCTCAGCTCCCCGATGTTGTTCGCCCTTTCTGCCATTCTCGTTTTCCTAACTCGCCGCTGCATGCCGCCGATAGCGGTAGTACGCTGCGCACGCCCCTTCTGACGACACCATCGGCGCGCCCAGCGGATTTTCCGGCGTGCATCGCACACCAAACGCAGGGCAATCCGTCGGCTTCTTCAGCCCTTGCAGCACCAGCGCGCTGATGCACTCGGCGGGTTCGTCCACGCTCATGCCGGTAAGCTCGAAAACCCGCATCGCGTCATGCGCGGCAAATTCCTCGCGCAGCCGCAGGCCGCTGCGCGGGATGGAACCAAGGCCGCGCCATTTCTGATCCGCAACTTCGAAGACCTCCGCCATGATCTGTTGTGCCGGCAGATTTCCCTGATAGCTCACCGAGCGCACATATTGGTTTTCCAATTTCGCCTCGCCGGCTTCGAGTTGCTTGACCAGCATGAGAACCGCCTGCAGCAGATCAACCGGCTCAAAGCCCCCGACGACAATAGGCACGTTGAAATCGCGCACCAGCGCCTCGTATTCGGCGCATCCCATCACCGTGCAAACGTGGCCCGGAGCAATAAAAGCCTGGACGCGGTTCGCGGCCGAAGCCAGCAGTCCCCGAATCGCCGGTGGCACCAGCACGTGGGAAACCAGCAACGAAAAGTTGGTCAACCTTTCTTGCTTGGCTCGCCAGGCGGCCATCGCGTTGGCCGGCGCCGTAGTTTCAAATCCAATGGCGAGAAATACGACCTGCCGGCCGGGATTCTCGCGCGCGATCTTGAGCGCCTCGATCGGCGAGTAGACCACGCGCACATCCGCGCCTTGCGCCTTAGCGCGAAACAAATCCGAGCGCGAGCCGGGTACCCGCAGCATGTCTCCGTAGGAAACCAGAATCACCCCTGGGCGCAACGCCAATTCTATGGCCGCATCGATGGTTTCCAGCGGCGTCACACACACCGGACATCCCGGCCCATGAACAAGCTCCAGCCCACGCGGCAGCAACTCATCCAACCCATAGCGCATGATGGTATGGGTCTGCCCGCCGCAGATTTCCATCAGCACCCAGGGTCGCGTTGTCCGTTGCGCGATTTCCGCTGCCAGAGCGTGCGCAATGCGCTCGTCCCGATATTCGGTTAGGTACTTCATTCCGGCGGCCGAGCCGCTTCCTTTTCCCCAGCGCCCAGTTCCTCGGCGAGCGACCCCATTTCTTCCAGCAGCTTGTAAGTTCGCTCAGCTTCTTCGGCTTCTACGCAACTGATGGCGAAACCCACATGCACCATCACGTAATCACCCACAGCCGCTTCCGGCACGAAATCGAGCGAAACAGAGCGCACAACGCCGCCAAATTGCACGCGGCCTGCACGCATGCCGTTCACTTGCTGACACTCGATGATCTTCCCTGGAATTGCCAAGCACATGTCTCAATCCTCGATGAAACAATAGTTTGGAAGGCACGCCATCGTTCGCCATTCCGTTGGAATCATTCTAGCTCTGCCGGGAGGCGCCCGCGCCTGGGCGCAAAGATACGGTACCTCGCGCTTCTCAACTCCTTTCAACTTCTAGCATTACATGCTTCTTCGCCGTGGGCTGTACAAACCTGCACCCGCAGCTGTGATTTTAATCACATCCCCGGAGGGCGTGGACACTCAGAGGCTATTCCTCGAGGGTATGGATCGAGGAAAAGCTCGATATTGGCCCCCCGAGCCCTCTTTGCAACTCACTGACGGGACGCAGCCAAGCCACGTGTTCAGCTTCACCTGTGATTGTGCGCAGACTCACGGCCCGGATGCATGGACATGCGGTTTAATGGGGACGTCAATAACCAGGATATTAGTTGTGTCCGATCCCGGGGTGTCGCAATGATCAACGAAGAACAGCGCAAGGTCTTCCTGTGCAAGAGGTTGCAAGTGCTTGGGTTCGCCTCACAACGCAGGGTCAAGCTCTACGGCGAGGAATTCGACCTTGTCTCCGACCCGGTTCCCCACGGACCTGGCTATGGGGTTGACGGCGTTTCGCGCAAATCCGGCAGGATGCGCCGCATTGCGATACCGCTATTATTGGTTCGGACCATCGAAGGAGAACTGCGAGCGATGGAGAAGTCGGCTCTGGTCGCCTAGTCAGGCGCGGGCGAGGCGTCGGACACGGCCATGGATCTCGGCCAGAATTATGGTGGAGCTAGTCGGGCTCGAACCGACGACCTCATCGTTGCGAACGATGCGCTCTCCCAGCTGAGCTATAGCCCCATCGTGATCGTCGAAGGTAGTGCAATTCTAGCAGCCCCGCAGCGCAAGGCCAACCCGATCGCTCTTCCTGATTGCGGAAAAGCTTCGCCTTTGAATGTCAAATTCGTGTTTACCAGCCACGCTTTCTCGCGTCTAATAGCAAATATCGGATGGCGAATTCTGCATGTTCACCTCAGCAAATGCGGGGACCTCTTCGCGTCAGGCCAGGACGCTGACCATTTCGCTGGCGCTGCACGGCCTGCTTCTGGGTTGGCTCCTGTACAATCCGCCGCAATTTCTTGCGCCGTCTTCGGTCGCCGCGGGCGTGCCGGGCGGAGCAATCACTCAGATCTATTGGCCGAGCAGCCTGTCCGTCCAAGGCCGCGACGCCGCAATGCCCGCTCTCAGCAAATCACGCCGGCAGGCAGCCGCGCGGAAAAGGCTCCAGTGGAATAAAGCCCCTAAACCCGCCCCGCCTCAGGCGCCTGTTGTTCCGGCGCCGGATGACCCGGTAGCTCATGCTGACACATCCAGCCAAGCCAACCCCGCCCCTCCTGCAGGTCTCTCCTATGGCACCTCGACGGGAGGCGAATTGTCCGGCGATGAGATTCGCCCCGCCCTGCCGGTTTCCGCAACCGATCCGGTCGTGAGCGGGGACGATCTGGATGGCCACGGCGAAGGCAGCGTAGTAGTGGAAATCACTATTGACGACAAAGGAAATATCGTACAAAAAGTCGTTCTGCAAAGCCTGGGTCCGGCGGTTGACGCAAAAGTCTTGGCCGCGCTGGCCAACTGGCACTTCACTCCCGCAACCCGGAACGGAGTTGCGATTCCTTCCAAGCAGGACGTCTACTACCACTTCAAGCCAGTCGGCTAAGACTGGCGGCGTACAGAAAATCAGCCCTCCCGCTCAACTCGCTATAATGCTCTTGTGAGTTCCAACGCAGTCGAGCAGGTCGCGTCCGCTGATTTCCCCACGCGCTGGGGCAACTTCCGCATTTTCGGGTTCCGCGGTACGTTCGCCGACGGCGACTCAACCCGCCAGGAGGAAGCCGTCGCGCTCGTGATGGGCGATGTGCGCTCGGCTCCAGCCTTGTTGCGCATACACTCGCAATGCCTCACCGGCGACGTTTTCGGCTCTTTACGCTGCGATTGCCGCCAGCAGCTGGAGATGGCTTTGGGGATGATCGCGGAAGAGGGCTCGGGAGTGCTGATTTACGAACAGCAGGAAGGCCGCGGCATTGGCCTGATGGCGAAGCTGAAAGCCTATGAATTGCAGGATTCCGGGCTGGATACCGTAGAAGCCAACGAACGCCTCGGCTTTAAGGCCGATCAGCGCGAGTTTGCGCTGCCGGCGGAAATTCTGAAGGCGCTGAGAATCTCGCGCGTGCGCCTGCTGTCTAATAATCCAGATAAAGTCGCGGCTCTCGAGCGTGCGGGCATTCAGGTAACCGAGCGCGTTCCCTGCGAAGTTCTCGCCAGCGCGCACGCTGAGGAATACCTGAAGACCAAGAAAGAGAAGCTAGGCCACTTGTTCACTTCGCGGTGAAGGTTCGTATCAGGGTGCGGCTTCGCCGGCGCGTCCTGTCCCTGTTCCGCTCGATTGGCCGCGGCTGAACGGCGGAACTGCGAAACCGTGGGGACGCCCACACGGTTGAAAGCCCGTCCGCCGCTCCATCAATACAGCGGCACTTTCCCATCCACTACCCGCGTCCAGGCATCGATGCCACCACGCATCGACTGCGCCTTCTCGAAGCCCTGCTGCCGCAGCCAGTTCGTCACATTGAGCGACCGCACGCCGTGATGGCAAATCACCACGATCTCTTCGTCCGGATCAAGTTCCTGATGCGCCCGGCTGGGCACGTCGCCCATCGGCATGAGCTTTGCGGAAGCAATGCGTGCCGCTTCGAACTCCCATGGCTCGCGCACATCGAGCAGGGTGAAAGCCTCGCCGCGGTCGAGTTTGGCCTTCACTGCTCCGGGGGAGATTTCGTAGTCCATGCTAGAGGTTGATCGCCGACTTCCGCGGCTCGGCAATGGTTTCCAGAGGATCGCGGCCGCCTTCCTTGGGCACGATCCATTGCTTCTCCATGGTGATAATGTCGAGCAGCAGTTTCTTGTCTTCCGCGGCCGGCAGACTGTCTTTTACGTGTTCTTCGTAGGCGCCGTCGTCCAGCGGCTCGCCGGTTTGTGCGTGAAATTTCTGCCCCGCCCAGCGCCCGATGGCGCGATTGAACTTGATATCCGGCGTGTACAGCTTGGGAGCGCCGTGCTTGCGCACCGTGTTCAGGCGCTCAATCAATCCCGCTATTTCCTGGCGGTAGAGATGCCGGTTGTAATCGTTCAATTCTTCGAGATCGGCTTCCTGAGTGTTTTGCGGCTCGTCGTATCGTCCCTTGATGCCCCATACATAGGCCCAGTGCGCGGAAGAAGAATGATCGGTACCGAACAGGTCGTAGGAACTCGAAATCCACTTATTCAAATAGCGCTGGATGAGCCAGGCCGGAATCACCCCCGCTTCCACAATGCGGCGCAGCCCGTCGTTGCCCGTACCCATGTGAAACGCCTCCTCCCGCAGCATGTAGGACATCGACCGCCCCAGCGGCGCAAAGCCGGAATATTTCAGCATCTGCAGCTGAAACTTGCCGTCGCGGTCGACAAAATCCGTGTAAGTGAAGAAATCCATCCAGTTGTCGACATCGACGTTAAATGCCCCAAGCAGGCGCTTATTCTCGAATGCGCGCCGCTCCAGCAGCTTCTGGGCTTCGACCTTGCCGGAGTGGCCAAAGTGATCGATCAGCAAGGCGCACATCTGCCAGCCGTGGCGCATCTCCTCGATCATCACGCGCGTGATCGCCTTGCGGTCCCAATCGCTGGGGGCGGTCTCGAACAAATGCCGCTGCTGCTCGCAGCTGGCAAATTCCGTGTCGCCCTGGTAGACGATCAAGTTCATCAGCGCATCGCGCATTTGCTGCGTGGGAATCTGCCGCAGGTTTTCCCACTTGGGGCGGCCCTTGTAGTGGCCAAACTGGATTTCATCGGTCTCAATGGCGCCATACAACGTGTCGAACTTGAAGCTGGCAATCTCGCCGTGATTGACACCAATCTCTTTGCGCCAGTCGTCGAAAAGGCCGACCCAGTCGCTGAACGTCCCGATTTTGGCTACTTTGCCTGGCATGAAATCCGCCTTTAGCAATTAGCAGTCAGCAATTAGCTCAACTGCCGGCTAAATGCCAAATGCTAAGTGCCAGATGCGCCTTACTTCCCCTTAAACTCCGCTGGCCGCTTCTCCACATAAGCGTTCAGCCCTTCCTTTGCATCCTCGCTCTGGAAGAGCAGTTGCTGATTCTCGCGTTCCACCGCCAGCGCCGATTCCATCGGAATCTCCCAGCCGGTCTGCACCGCGCGCTTGATGCGGCCCACGGCCTTCGCCGCTTTGTTCGGCGGGCAGAATTGCCGCGCATAGTCCATGACATTCTGCATGAAGCCATTGCGCTCGAAAATGTCGTTGACGATACCCTTCTCCATCGCTTCTTCGAACGAAAACGTATTGCCTGTAACCATCAACTCGATCGCCTTGCTCTTCCCCACCAGCCGCGACAGGCGCTGCGTCCCGCCGGTGCCCGGCAGTACGCCCAGATTCACTTCCGGCAATCCGATTTTCCCCGCATCCCGGCGCGCGATGCGCAAATCGGCCGCCATGGCAATCTCCAGCCCTCCGCCCACGCAATGCCCGTTGAGCGCGGCGATCACGAGCTTCGGCGTGTGCTCCAGGCGCAGCAAAGTCTCGTTGGCGTGCAGGCAAAAATAGTATTTGAACGTGGGATCGACGCTGGCCAGCATTTTGATGTTCGCCCCGGCCGAGAAGAATTTCTCGCCCGCTCCGGTGAGCACAATGACGTGGACATCATTGTCCATGCGCGCCTTGAGGATAGCCTCATCAAGCTGCAGGTTCATCTCATAGGTATAGGTATTGGCCGGGGGATCGCACAGTTCAATTACCGCGATTCCACCGTCGGTACGGTAGTTGATGAGCGGTTTCGTAGTTTCGGTCGCGGCAGCCGGAGTGCTTGTTGCCATTGGAGGTACTCCTTTGCGCTGATCTTAAGGCGCGTTGCGGCTTCAGTTCAAGGCAACTTTGGTACCTGGACACTGGGGCTTCTAGCTTCGAATATCCGCCATCAGCGCTTCCACCTCCGCCTTCACATCGGCAGTGAGCGGCAGCAGCGGCAGGCGCGCCGGGCCTCCATAGTAGCCGTTCAGGTCCATGGCGTACTTAATCCCCGGAATGCTGAGTTCAGATCCGACGCGCTGCGACGCTTTGGTCAGGCGATCCTGCTTCAACCGCGCCAGCTCCAGGTCGCCCTCTTTCCAAGCGGCGTAAATCTCAAAACACGCCATCGGCGCGGCGGAAGCGAATGCTAGAACTCCCCCAACCGCTCCAGCTTGCAAAGACGGGGCAAGCCGCTGCGCCACTCCCACCAAAACTTGGAACCCGACTTCCTTCTGCCGGGTCTTCAGCCCCGCGACAACGGCAACCCCGGAGGAAGACGGACGGTCCGACGCCCGCTCCGTGACATTGGAGTCACCCGCCAAAACCGCCAGGGGCACGAGTTCCCTGCTCTGTTGGTTGCCTTCCGCGGCCTTCAACATGCGTGGCGTGACCGCCTCGAAGGTCTCCGTCACCATCGCGGTGCGCTTGATGTGGCGCGTGCCCGCGACCATGCGCGCGGCCTTCTCCACATCCCCGCTCGACTCTTTGATGCCAACGATATTCGCATGCTCGGCCAGCTCGATCACCAACTCCGCTGGCATGTCATAGGCCGTGAATACCGGGACGTTGTAGATCATCACCGGCAGCGGCGAGCGGTCGGCCACGGTGCGGTAAAACGCCAGCAGGTTCGCCGGCTTCATTTGCGTGCGATAAAAGTGCGGCGTGCGGATGAGCGCAACGTCATAGCCCAATTCGGCAGCGTATTCGGTGAGCCGTAGAGTCTCGCTGGCCGACTCCGTCCCCGTGCCCGCAATCAGCACCTTGGGCGCCGCGGCCGCATCCCGCGCCGTCTTGAGCACTTCGCGCTGCTCCTGGCCGGAGAGCATGACGGCTTCGCCCGTCGAACCCAGCACTACGATCCCGGCCGCGGGAGTCTTCGAATAGCGTTCAACGTTGTGCTCGAGCTTCTTGAAATACACGTTGCCATCGGGATAAAACGGCGTCGTGATAGGCGGAAAGATGCCGTGCAGGAGCATGCGGCTTTAGCTTATCAGTTCGGCGGGCAAATCGTGGGGATGACCTCGCGCTTGTTGCGGCGATAGACGCGGAAATCGGCCTCATTCACGGTGATGACCATGTGCTTGGGATAAAGCTCGCTCATGCGAATCAGGCGGAGGTCGGCCAGGTCGGGTTTACGGTCGGCGTAGCGGGCAGCCAGATCACGCAGCTGCTGGGAGTTACAGAAAGAGCTATCCCTGGCTCCGGAAACGCAAGACTTTAGGGCACGCGGGCGCACCCCGCGCCTCCTGTTGCTCGTTACCGCCTCGAGATCCGTTCCGAGTGCAGCTGCTGCAGCGACTGCACCCGTACTTCACCGCTCTGCAGCGCGGCAATCCCCTCGGCTGCGGCCCGCGCCGCTGACAAAGTTGTGATCGTAGGAATCCTCGCCGTCACCGCCGCCCGCCGTATCGCTTTCTCATCGAAGAACGGATCCTGCCCATGCGGCGTATTCACGATCAGCTGAATGCGATCGCCCTTGATCAAATCCACCACGTTCGGGCGGCCTTCTTTCACTTTGTACACGCGCTCCACGCTCATGCCCGCCCCTTCCAGAACGTCGGCGGTGCCGGCGGTCGCCACTAGCTTGAATCCCATGTCCACGAATTTGCGCGCCACTTCCGCCACATGCGGCTTGTCGTGGTCGGTCACGCTGATGAACGCCGTACCCTCGATTGGCAGCTTCTGCCCCGCCGCGGTCTGTGCCTTGGCAAACGCTTCGCCGAATGTGTCGGCCACGCCCATCACTTCGCCGGTCGATTTCATCTCCGGCCCCAGCACCGTATCGACGCCCGGAAATTTGTTCCACGGAAACACCGGCGACTTCACGTAATAGCCGCGACCGGTCGTGAGGTCGCGACGGCTCTCGATGAATTCCGGCAAGAACTCGCGCAGCTTGCGGCCCGTCATCAGCCGCGCGGCGATCTTCGCCATGGGGATGCCCGTGGCCTTCGAGACATAGGGCACAGTGCGCGAAGCCCGCGGATTCACTTCCAGCACGTAGACTTTGTCGCCGTTGCCTCTTGGGCTGCTGCGCGGAATCGCGAACTGCACGTTCATCAATCCCACAACCTTCAACGCGCGCGCCAGTTTGAATGTGTAGTCCCGCATCCGCTCCAGCAAGTGCGCCGGGATGTCGACAGCCGGCAACACGCACGACGAGTCGCCGGAGTGAATTCCCGCCTCCTCGATGTGCTGCATGATTCCGCCAATCACCACATCTTCGCCATCGGAGAGCGCGTCCACGTCCACTTCAATCGCGTCTTCGAGGAAATGATCGATCAGCACGGGCCGGTCCTGCGAATATTCGACGGCCTCTTTCATGTAGCGAACAACCGTCTCTTCGTCGTAGGCAATCACCATCGCGCGCCCGCCCAGCACATACGAAGGCCGCACCAGCACGGGATATCCCACGCGCGCCGCGCCTGCTACCGCCTCTTCCACAGACGCCGCCATCGCTCCCGGCGCCTGCGGAATTTCCAGTTCATCCAGCAGTTTGCCGAATCGTTTGCGGTCTTCCGCCAGATCGATGCACTCAGGCGACGTGCCAATAATGTTCACGCCCGCGGCTTTCAAAGGCAGCGCCAGGTTCAGCGGCGTCTGCCCGCCGAATTGCACGATCACGCCAATCGGGGCGCCGCCGGCCGCCTCGTGTTCGTAAACGGCCATCACATCTTCAAACGTGAGGGGCTCAAAGTACAGGCGGTCGCTAGTGTCGTAGTCGGTCGAGACCGTCTCCGGATTGCAATTGACCATGATCGTCTCATAGCCATCTTCATGCAGCGCGAACGACGCGTGGCAGCAGCAGTAGTCGAACTCGATTCCCTGCCCAATGCGGTTGGGCCCGCTGCCGAGAATAATGACTTTCTTTTTGTCGGTCGGCGCGGCTTCGTCTTCTTCTTCGTAGGTCGAGTAGAGATACGGTGTGAAGCTCTCAAATTCTGCCGCGCAAGTGTCCACGCGCTTGTAAACCGGCAAAATGCCGCGTGTCCGGCGGAAGTGCCTAACTTTCTCGAGATCGCCTTTGCCGCCCAGCCGCCAGGTTCCCGCCAGGCGTCCGTCGGAGAAGCCCATGCGCTTGGCCTCGCGCACCACCTCGGCCGGCACCGACTCCATCGGATGCTTTTCCATCTCCAGCTGCATATCGTTAATTTCTTTCAGCTGGTAGAGGAACCAGGGATCGATGGACGTCATCTTGGCCACTTGCTTCACCGTGTGGCCCTGGCGTAGCGCGTAGCGCACGTAGGAAAGCCGCTCCGGATGCGGCGTGACCAGCCGCTGCGTCAGAATCTTCGGTTCGATTTTTTCCCCGCCGATGCGTTTGCCGGTATCGAGAGCGCGCACGCCTTTCATCAACGCTTCCTTGAACGTGCGCCCGATGGCCATCACTTCGCCCACCGACTTCATCTGCGGCCCCAGGGATTCGTCCGCGCCGGGAAATTTCTCGAACTGCCACTTAGGGATCTTGACCACTACGTAGTCAAGCGTCGGCTCAAAGCAAGCCGGCGTTTTGCGCGTGATGTCGTTGGGAATTTCATCCAGCGTGTAGCCCACGGCCAGCTTGGCTGCTATCTTCGCAATCGGGAAGCCGGTCGCCTTCGAAGCCAGCGCCGAAGACCGCGACACTCGCGGGTTCATCTCAATCACCACCAGGCGCCCGGTCGTTGGATGCACGCCGAACTGAATATTCGACCCGCCAGTCTCGACGCCGATTTCGCGAATCACCGCAATCGAAGCGTCGCGCATCGCCTGATACTCGCGGTCGGTGAGCGTCTGCGCCGGAGCCACCGTGATCGAGTCGCCGGTGTGCACGCCCATGGGATCGAAATTCTCAATCGAGCAGACGATGATGACGTTGTCCTTCACGTCGCGCATCACTTCCAGCTCGTATTCCTTCCATCCCAATACTGACTCTTCGATCAGCGCCTCGTGCACCGGTGAAAAATCGAGGCCGCGCGCCAGCACGCCCAGCAGTTCTTCGCGGTTGTAGGCCATGCCGCCGCCCGAGCCGCCGAGCGTAAACGACGGCCGCACGATCACCGGAAAGCCGATTTTGCCGGCAAACTCCAGCCCATCTTTCAGATTGTTCACCAGCAGCGATTTCGGCACGTCGAGGCCGATTTTCTGCATGGCGTCCTTGAAGAACAGCCGGTCTTCGGCCTTCTTGATGGCCGCAATGTTCGCGCCGATAAGCTGGACGTTGTACTTTTCGAGCACGTTGGCGTCGGCCAAATCGATGGCGAGGTTCAACGCGGTTTGTCCCCCGACGGTGGGCAGGATCGCGAAGCCCGCGCCCGGCGACATTTCGCGCTCCACGCGAATGATCTCTTCCAGATATTCGCGCGTCAGCGGCTCGATGTAGGTGCGGTCGGCCACTTCCGGATCGGTCATGATGGTGGCCGGATTCGAGTTGGCGAGCACGACCTCAAAGCCCTCAGCCTTGAGAGCCTTGCAGGCTTGCGTGCCGGAGTAGTCGAACTCCGCCGACTGCCCGATGATGATGGGCCCCGAGCCGATGATCAGGATTTTCGAGATGTCAGTGCGTTTGGGCATTCACCTTCCCATCAACTTCGCGAACGGTAATTCGGAAATGTCCTTGTAGACTCGAATGTCCTTCCGGTGCTCTTCGAATTCTCCAGAATCTCGCGGCCTCGCGATCTTCTTTCCGCTCATTAGGTCCTGCCAGCGCTCCTCCTGCAACTGGAGAGCGCCGCCGTACGAGTACCAACCCACGTACGACCACCGGGTGGAGTTGTAAACCGTATTGACGGCTTGCAGCTTGCCAGCCGCGTCAAAGCAGTAGCTGATGAAGTGGTACCAGTCGCCGGATTCGCTGGTCAGCGTGAACTGGGCGACCCTGACTCCATTCACCTCGGTCACCTCGGCGGACCGGTAACAGGTATCGCAGGTCTTGAATTTCGCCAAACTGATTGCCGCCCACTTACCGGAATAAGCGCGGTCGGTGAAGAAATCCGAATGGGCCTTGTGGTAGTCCGTCCAGGTGAAGCCGCACTGCGCGGCAAATTTGTCGTAGCTCCATTGGAAACGGGTGTCCGGCTTGGCGGAGGCCGGCGAGACGCTCAGCGCCATCGCGGCGATGATCAGTATGTTCGAGATGTCAGTGCGTTTAGGCATTTATTGTTCAGTGTTCTTCCTCAAATAACTCTGTCATCCCCACCGACCCAGTTGAGCGGCGAAGCCGATCAACTGGCGAGCGGAGGGACCTTGTGTTTCTTCTCACCCTCACCGCCCCCTTCCGAACCCTTGTCATCCCGAGCAAAGCGAGGGATCTGCAGTTCTGCCTTTTCGCCCCAACCCTCAGCCAAATCCTGCCAAGCCGGATTCATCGTCTTGATCAACGCGATCCGCTTCGCCCGGGTCCAGCCTTTGATCTGCTTCTCTCGCGCAATCGCATTCCCGATGTGCTCGAAAACTTCGTAGTAAACAAGCCGATTGATGTTGTACTTTTTCGTGAAACCATCAACCTCCCCGCTCTTGTGCTGCAACGTTCGGTGATAGACGCTGTTGGTCACTCCCGTGTAAAAGTTCAGCGAGCGGCTCGCCATGATGTACACGTAGTATCGATTCTTGCCGCTCAACTGCAGATCCCTCTCTTGCTCTCACCGGGCAAAGCCCGGTTCGAGGCCGCGCTCGGGATGACAACCCTCAAACTTCTTCCGCGAGAACCGTCTTACTCACACGGTCAAAAACCCAACCTTGTCATTCCGAGCCGTTCGCAGGCGCGGGCACGCGCCGAGAACGAGCGAGGAATCTGCAGTTCTCCGCTCGGAACGACAACAACCTACCCCTTCCACTCCTCCATCATCTTCACAAAATCCTTGAACAGATAATGCGAATCGTGCGGCCCGGGCGCGGCCTCGGGATGGTACTGCACGCTGAACAGCGGCAAATTCCTATGTCGCAGACCTTCTAAAGTCGAATCATTCAAATCCATGTGCGTCAATTCCACTTCGCTCTGCGGCAGCGAATCCGGATCGACCGCAAAATTGTGGTTGTGCGCGGTGATCTCCACTTTGCCCGACTTCAACTGCTTCACCGGATGATTCCCGCCATGGTGGCCGAATTTCAGCTTGTAGGTCTTGCCGCCCAGCGCGATTCCAGTGAGTTGATGCCCCAGGCAAATCCCGAAAATCGGCGTGCGCCCCATTAGCCGCCGAATGTTCTCGACCGCGTAAGTACAAGGCTCCGGATCACCGGGCCCGTTCGACAGAAAAACGCCATCCGGTTTCATCGCCATCACGTCTTCCGACGGAGTCTGCGCCGGAATCACCGTTACTTTGCAACCCTCCCCGCGTAGCTTGCGCAGAATGTTCTGCTTGATGCCGAAGTCATAGGCCACTACGTGAAAGCGCGCCGGGTCGTCCTTCACGCCAACGACCTCCACCGGCTCATGCGAGCGCTCGCCCACTTCCCACACGTAAGGGCGGTTGGTGGATACGACTTTCGCGAGATCGGTTCCGTCCATTTTAGGAATGGAGCGCGCTTTCGCCACCAGTTTTTCCGCATCGGATTCCAGCGTCGAAACCACGCCGCGCATCACGCCGTGGTCGCGCAAATGCCGCACCAGCGCTCGCGTGTCAATTTCCGCCAGCACGGGAACCTTGAATTGCTCGAGATACTCCTCCGCCACTTCCTGCGAGCGCCAGTTGGAGCTGACCTTCGAGAACTCGCGCACGATCAGCCCTTCAATGTAGGGGCGCGTGGCCTCGTTGTCTTCGGCGTTGGTTCCGTAATTGCCAATTTGCGGGTTGGTGAGAACAACAATTTGGCCGCAGTAGGAAGGATCGGTGAAGATTTCCTGATAGCCGGTGATGGAAGTATTAAAAACTACTTCCCCGTAACATTCGCCTTTCGCGCCGTAGCCTTTGCCGCGGAAGACCCTGCCGTCTTCCAGCGCAAGAATGGCTTCCATTCATGCTCCAGGGAGTGGATTTTATGAATTGTAGCAAGGAAGTTCATCGCGGCCAATACGCCTGGCGGCGAAACAGTAGTAAATCCTGTGAAAATCTTTCGAGAGGAGGCCGCCCTCGCAGGTTGCGGACCTACCGCACCCTTCCTAGCTTATCCATCGGCCAATACCCGAAAACAGCTTTCCCATAGATGTAACTGCGGTTCACCGCTCCAAAGTCCCGGCTGTCGTTAGAGAGCGCCCGATGATCCCCCAGGACGAAATAGCAATTCGGAGGAACGACGACCTCCTTCATCGAGCGCTCGTCGGCATAGATAGGGGAAACGTAATCTTCCTCGAGCGCCCGGCCGTTTACCCGCACCTGGCCAGCGTCAATACGCACGTGATCGCCGGCAATGGCGATCACGCGCTTGATAAAACTCTTGGAAGGATCGCGTGGATAGTGGAACACTACGATATCGCCGCGCTCGATGGGCTCCATACGATAGACGAACTTGTTGACAAAGATCCGTTCCTGATCGTCGAGGCCCGGCGTCATACTCGTGCCCTCCACCTTCACCGGCTGATAGAGGAACACGATGATGAATGCGGAAATGGCGAGAGAAACGATCAGGTCGCGCAACCAGGCGGCGAGCACCGGAAGGGCATGTCTTGCCACCGAGGAAGGAGCGCTCATAGGCGCGGTGCTTGCCTGTGCGGAGTGGGGGAGATCCGGCATTTATTTGTCTATCTTATATGGATCGGGCGGTTGCGCGGGGTTGTCTTGCGGTGGTCCTCCAGCGGCGCCTTTCTCCGATTCGCGTTACAATAATCTTCTTGGGGTTGCCGAGCCATGCTTAGACGACGTGCATTGAGTCTGTCCCTGCTGTTCGTGGCGGTTGCTGTGCTTTCGACGCCATGGGCTGCCTCGCAACAGGATTCCGAGGAAACGCGGGTGCCAGCGTACCACGTCGCGCCGCCGGCCAAGGGCGCCAAGCTTCCTGCCATTCTCGGCAAAGAGCAGCTCTGGGGCGAGAATGACCAATCCCCATTCCAGGCGCATGCTTATGAACTGGCGGCCAAGATTCCGGCGGTTCTGTATCAACAGCCTTGCTATTGCTACTGCGATCGTATGGGACACAAAAGCCTGCACAGCTGCTTTGAAGGCGTGCACGGAGCACAGTGCGCCACTTGCCTGAAAGAGCTCTACTATTCGTACTTGGAATATAAAAAGGGGCGGACAGCCAAACAGATTCGCGCAGGAATCATCCGGGGAGATTGGAAACAGATCGATCTGCAGACTGCAACTTCGATCAACTAGCTCGAGATGCGTTTAGGTCCTATTTTTTCACAGCCCAGGGTCGCGCACGCGGACCAACAAGGGCTGAGCAAACGGATGCTGACTAAAGCTTCAACACTAAGCTTCTAAATTAAACAAATAAGGTATATTTACGAAAAGCACAGGAAAGATTTTGCCGATGGCCCAAAAGACCTCACCCAAGAAGTCGGTTGCGGACGATCCGCGTTTTACACAGGCTGTGCAAAACTACGAAGCCGGCGTCCGCGCCTTGCAGGAACACAAGTTCGATAAGGCGCGCACTCATTTGCAGAAGGTCGTGGCTGGTCCCAGCAAGGAACTGACCGATCGCGCTGCGCTTCACCTCAACATCTGCAATCAGCACCTGGAGCACAGCAGCAATCAGTTCAAGTCGCCGGAAGAATATTTCGACTACGCCGTATCGCTGATGAACGTCGGCGACTACATCAGCGCCCGCGAGCATCTGGAAAAACTGGCTAGGCAAGCACCCAAAGCCGACTACGCGGCTTATGGCATGGCTGCGCTCGACTGCCTCACCGGCCACGTCGAAGACTCGCTGCGCCATCTGGATGAGGCGATCCGGATCAATCCCGGGCTGCGTTTCCAGGCCCGCAACGATTCCGATTTCCAGAATCTTGCGGAAGACCCGCGTTTCACAGAATTGCTGTACCCTGACCCAGGAACGCTCTCGCCGGCTGACGTCCTTCCCGACGAGGAGCGCTAGCCGACGCCCCATGACCGATCCTAAGTCGCGGTCGGGCGCTTCGCGGGGCAAAACGACCCGCGGGCCCGGCTTGCGCGTCGTGGCCATCGGTGGCGGAACCGGCCTTTCCACGCTGCTCAAAGGACTCAAGCAGCACCTGGTCTCCAGCAAATCATCTGCGGCAAATTCCCCTCTGGCAACGCCCGGCGTGTGCATTAGCGAACTCAGCGCGGTGGTGACCGTGAGCGACGACGGCGGCTCCAGCGGCCGCCTTCGCAAAGAGTTCAACATGCTGCCTCCCGGCGACATACGCAGTTGCATCGTCGCGCTATCCAAGGATGAAGCTCTCCTTTCGCGCCTGTTCGACTACCGTTTTGCCGAAGGCTCAGGCTTGGCCGGGCACAGCTTTGGCAATCTCTTCCTGACGGCGCTCACCTCGATCACCAAGGATTTCAGCGAGGCGGTTCGCTTGTCGTCCGAGATTCTGCGCACCCGCGGCCGCATTTATCCGGCAACGACATCGAATGTCGAATTGGTAGCGCTTATGGAGAACGGCGCCCGGGTGCGGGGTGAAACCAAGATCACCGCCAGCAAGAACAAGATTAAAGAACTGTTTCTGGTTCCTCCCGATGTCGCGCCGCTCCCGGTAACGCTGGAGGCCATTGCCCGTGCCGATTTGATCAGCATCGGCCCCGGCTCGTTGTTCACCAGCCTGATCCCGAATCTTCTGGTTTGCGGAATTGCGCAGGCCATCGTTAACTCGCCTGCGGTGAAGGTGTACATCTGCAACTTGATGACGCAGGCGAATGAAAGCCTCAACCTGACGGCTTCCGAACACATTCGGGCGCTATACAGCCATGCCCGTGCGCCAATTTTCGACTACGCGCTCATCAACCGCACGCCGGCGTCGGCGAAGTTGAAAGCGCAATATGCCGCGGAGGGGGCGGCGCCGATCGTGGCCGACCTGGCGGCAGATCAGAAAACTCGGCGTTCGCCCGGTTCTCGGAGATTACCTGGACGAGCACGCCCTGGTAGCCCGCCACAACACGGCCAATCTTGCCAGGGATTTGCTGGCGGTGGCGGCAAAGCCAAAGAAGCGCCTTTCACGGTAGTGCCGGCATCCCTTCCGCTTCACGGAAGGCAGACTCCACCGGCTATCTGGCCCCAGCCCCGCCCTGGAAAATCGCCCATACTGAAACTAAAGCACTTGCAAAGTTCGCAACGCGCGGGTTGAAAAACGACGACCCAAAGGCCATCCGTGCGGCAAAGATCGCTCCACGGGCCTCCCAGGGGCCTTAGCGACGGGATTAGAGGGGCGCTCCGCTCCCGCCTCCGCCGGCCTCGTCGAAATTACATATTTGTACTTACATATACGTACTACGAACGGGGATGTGGGACACTCCTCGCCACAGCCGGCCGGAGGCTGCCGCTACGCCCGAGATTTTGGCGAGGGCTCAGAATGAACGCCGGTCACCTGACCCGGTTCTGGCCTCTCGGGTATATTGATTCTGATGCCGAAGGCCGTCCAACCCACCCCTCGCGTCGCCATCGCGATTATGGCGGCCGGCAAGGGCACGCGCCTGATGTCCAAACTTCCCAAAGTACTGCATGAGGTTGGCGGGAAGCCGCTGCTGGCTCACGTCATTGCCGCAGCCGCTCAGGTCATCGAGCCTCGTCACATCTACGCCATCGTCGGGTACGAAGCGGACCGCGTCCGCCAGGCCGTGGCTCAAGCCGAGGTCAACTTCGTGCTGCAAGAACCACAGCTCGGCACGGGCCATGCGTTGATGGCTGCCCGAAAAGCGCTATTGCCCTACGACCACGTGATTGTGCTTTCCGGCGATGCTCCGCTGATCACGCCGCAAACCATTTCCCGTCTGCTCGACCAGCATCGTAAGACAAAGGCGGCAATGACGGTTTTAAGCGCGGATGTAGAAAATCCTGCTGATTACGGGCGCGTCATTCGCAAGAGCAAGAGCAAAGACGAAGTGGCGGCTCTGGTAGAGGCGAAATCGGCCACCGCCGCGCAGAAGAAGATTCACGAGATCAACTCCGGAACCTACGCCTTCTCCGTGCCCGCGCTTTACGCTCACATCGACGAGCTTTCCAACAAGAATCACCATCACGAGTACTACCTTACGGATATGGCGGCCGTGCTCGCCAAATGTCGAGGCAAGAACAAAGTTCTGGCCTGCAAGACCGAAGCTGCCGCCGAAATCCTGGGCAGCAATACGCGCGCGGAAATGATGGCGCTCGACGCCCGCTTGCGCTTGGCCAAGTGCCGCCAGCTTATGGCGGAAGGAGTCAGCATTTTCTATCCTGAAACCTGTGTGATCGACAGCGATGTTCAGGTCGGGCAGGACACAGTCATCGAGCCGTTCGTTCAACTTCTGGGTAAGACGCGCGTAGGCGCTGGCTGCCGCATTCAATCCTTCACCGTGATTCGGAACTCGGAGGTCGCGGAAAACGTCCTAATCCAGAACGGCTGCGTGATTGAGCATTCCCGCGTGCGCGCCGGGGCAAGCCTGGGGCCGTACTCGCATCTGCGGCCCGAGAGCGACGTGGGTGAGAACGCGCACGTCGGGAATTTCGTCGAGCTGAAGAAGACCCGCCTGGGCAAAGGCTCGAAAGCCAACCACTTGACCTACCTGGGCGACGCGGAGATTGGCGAAAAAGTAAACATTGGCGCCGGCACCATCCTGTGCAATTACGACGGCGTGGCCAAGCACCAGACCATCATCGAAGACAGCGTGTTCGTGGGCAGCGACGCAACCTTGGTCGCGCCGGTGAAAATCGGCAAGGGAGCTTATGTGGGAGCGGCTTCGTGCATCACCGACGATGTACCGCCAGATTCGCTGGCGCTCGGCCGGGCGCGGCAAATCGTGAAGGAAGGCTGGGCCAGGGCGAAGCGGGAAGCCCGAGGAACGGGAAAAGGCAAGTAGCAGGTTCACATTTTCGCTCTCCCACTTTTCGCGAAACCCCCAAAGATAGGCACCCGCTCAGTCGTGAGAGGATGAGTTTCGACCCACCCGAGCGGACCTTACAGTATTGCTCGCCATCGGGTGACGCCACGTGGACTTGAACTTCCTCGGCGTGCTCTTCTCGAAGGAGAACACCGGCAGCTATGTCCCATCGAAAAGATAAGAAAAGGGAAAACCGCACCACGACTACAGGAAGACGTTCTCATTCGTCACAAACGGTCGGGGCGTGACGTGCTGCCCTCAAAACCGGAAGCACTTTAGTAATGTGACACCCTCATTTGGACGTGCCAACCCAGGACCTGATCCTCGATAGTAGCATGGGGGATTTGTTGTAAGGCCGATCAGCCACCCCTCCCCACTCCCCACGTTGCACGCGCTCGCGAAGCGATCCGTTTGGCCCTCATGATTGCAGCAGTTCGGACTACGCCGAGAACTCTCAACCCGCTAGGTGGGAGTTTCGGAGCACGTTCGAAATTGGCCTTTGTATTTGCTTTTCTCGCGACGGCTATCGTCGTCCTGGCTTCTCTCTCCTGGTTTCACAGGGATCAGGTCGAAGAAGCCCGCTCTGCCCAAATAACTCTCAATCAAATTGCGGTTCTTACGCGAGAAATCAATAATCTTACGTGGGCCACCCTGCAAAAGCAGGACCTGACGCCGGAAGCGGACAGGGAGATGCGCGAGGCAAGACACGCACTGCCGGAAGCCGTGCTGGCGGCACACCTTCATGCTTATCACACCGCCGCCCTGGAGAAGGTCTGGCCCGCGATAGACAACTACCTTGCGTCGGCCGGACGGCAATGGATCCTGATGCAAGTTCGAAACTTTGACCAGGCAAAGCAGGCCGATTTCCAGACGGTTAGCCCCCAGTTCGACTCGATGCAGAACCAACTACGGATCGCCATGGAAGCCGAGGACAAATGGGCCCAAGGTGTTGCGCTGAGAGCGAGGAACGAAATGCTGGCGGCCGCAATCTTGGCGGCGACCGCTGTCCTGATACTTTTTCTCCGGCTCAAGAGCCAGGAGCACCTCGGCCAGTTGCAGGAAACCGAGCGCAACGCCCTGCGAGAGAGCGAAGAGCGCTTCCGCGCTCTCACCGAGCAGTCAACCGATATCATTCTCATCGTCGATCCCTCTGGCCAAATCAAGTACGCTAGTCCTTCCGTTCAGGCCGTTCTAGCCCTGCATGGAAGCAGCCTCGCAGGAACGAACCTCATGCACCTGGTACATCCGGACGATTTCGCCAGGACCATGAGCACGGTGCCGCGATCGGTAGCGTATCGCCAGAATCCGATCGTTGAGTTCCGGCTACGGCATGCAGACGGAAGGTGGCTCTATTTTGAGTGTGTGGTTCGAAACTTGATTCAAAACGAGAATATCGGCGGCATTGTCTACAATGCCCGAGATATATCGGAACGAAAACATGCTCAGGATCAATTGCTTTTTAGCGCCACCCACGATGCGCTCACCGGCCTTCCAGACCGCGCCTTGTTTCTGGAACGTTTGCAGAGCATCGTGGATCGGATGCAAAGGCACCCACACGAGGCGGCTGCCGTCCTTTTCATCGATATCGACGACTTCAAGGTCGTGAATGACTGCTATGGCCACGCAGTCGGAGACGCTCTGATCCAGGAAGTGAGCAACAGACTGCGGGCATGTTTGCGCGGCGACGGCACCATCGCGAGGATGGGTGGAGACGAGTTTACGGTTCTAGTGGAGGACGTTACCGACCCGAGTGATGCCATTCGTGTAGCGGAGAGAATCCAGTCTTCGTTTGAACGGCCGTTCCTGCTGGAGGGACTTGAGGTCTTCAAGAGCATGTCAATTGGCATCGCGCTGACAGCACCGGAGACCTCTGCCGAGGCGGTGCTGCAGAATGCCGATATCGCGATGTATCGTGCGAAAAGCCAAGGCAAGGCTCGCAGTGAGCTCTTTGATCGCACCATGCACGAGCAAGTCATGAGTCGGCTTCTTCTGGAAGCCAAGCTGAGATATGCCCTCCAGAATGAAGAACTGACACTTCACTACCAGCCAATCGTCGCGGTAGATACCAGTGCTGTACAGGGCTTCGAAGCACTCTTGCGATGGCAGGCCCCGGGATCGAATTCGATACCACCAAGCACTTTTGTCCCGGTAGCAGAACAGTGCGGCCTGATTGTTCCGATTAGCATTTGGGTATTAAAGAAGGCGTGTTTAGAGGCGGCAAGTTGGCGACAGCGCCATCCTGCCGACCCGCCGTTATATGTCAGCATCAACATCAGTTCAAAGCATTTCTCTCACGCCGGTTTTATTGGGCATGTCAAAGATGCGCTGGAAGAGAGTGCGATTGATCCGCAGTGCATAACCATCGAGCTCACCGAGAGCCTCGCCATGAACGACGTTGCGGCGACCTTCCAAACCATGTCGCAGCTGCGAACTTTAGGAGTCAAGCTGAGTATCGACGATTTCGGTACTGGATATTCCTCTCTGAGCTATCTCCGTCGTTTTCCAGTCGACACCCTGAAGATCGATCAGTCGTTCGTGAAGACGATGGACGCCGAAAACTACGCTATCGTTAAGACAATCATCGGGCTGGCGCATAACCTAGAACTTAAAGTGGTCGCGGAAGGGGTGGAAACACCCAACCAACACCAACTGCTGGCACTGGCCGGTTGTGGGTCAGCCCAGGGATTCTTGTTTGCGGAACCCATGCCGGCGAAGAGTGTTAGCGCTTTCATTGAGTCTAACCGGCAAAGCTCCGGACAAACTAAACAGATAGGCTTGGCACGCTCGACAGCGGCACTTTGATTTTTTGAGCGAGACCCGATTCCCTGGTGGGCTTTCCACTGCGCAAACCAAGATGAGGCGGGGGCCCATTCTTCGCGCACATGCAGAATGAGGGTGGCCATGCTTCGGCCGCGAGCTTATTTCGACACCGCCGCAAACAGCGGCGAGCGCATCAGCGACTGGAACTGTTTGTCGTCGCTCTTGAAGTGCAGTTGCAGATCGGAACTGTCTGAATCCACGCTGACGTTTTCCATCGCCATCTTCTCAATGGGCGTAGCCGTCATGCGCCGGTATAGAATCCCCGCCTTCAAAAGCGACGAAACCGTCGCCGCGGTGATGGAATCGGAAGTGACTACATCGAGATCGAACTTGATTCCGTCGCTGAAGCTCATGGTGTAGCGCGACCCGAGTATGCGTTTCTTCACCGTTTCGTAGTCCGCAAGCTTGGCGGCGTCGCCCAGGGCGGAGCGCATCATGTTCTGGGTCCCCTCTTGGTCAAGAATGCTCCATACCGGTGCGGAATCAACCGAACCCATCATGTCCACCATTTGCGTGTTGGAATCGAATGTCAAGGCGTAGCCGTCGCGCGCGTCGAGCGCGCCGCGCAGGGCGCTACTGTCGCCGAACAACAGAGTATCTTCGTCGAGAAATGTCATCTGCATTCCCGAGGCCATGGGATAGATCACGGTGTCGCGGTATTTCATCGGCCTGATCTTCTGCAGGCGCATTTTCTTAATTACGGCGGCAGTAGTAAATTCCCCTTGCGCAAATCCCACGACACGCACACCCTGCTTGGGCAGGCGGTACGAGGCGAAGGTCAGCTGATCGACGTCTTTATCGGGATCGATGCCCACGCCCTTAAGAGCGGTTTCAAACTGTTTCAGGCTGTCGGGCAGGATTTGCTGCTTCAGCTGCATGGCGGTATCGGAGTTCTTCATCGCCCGGTAATCCACGGAGATGATCTGCTGGATATCGGAGGGAATGGCAGCCCGCGCCGAGGAACCCACGGGCATAGCCCATGCCGCACCACAAAGCAGCACAAAGCACAGGCCGCGCCTGGCGGTTTTTGCAATTGGATTCACAAATGACCTCATAATCGCCTCTGGATCCATAGCTACTTGGATGCTGGTCCGGCAGTCGTCGTCAGCCGCTCTCTAGATTATTCTATGCCCGTTCGGAACTGCCAACACACGAAGGTCTACTAGCCTGTAACGGCCCTTTCCATGCTCGCCGCGGGCGCGTTTCCCCGCAACTTCCGGAGATTCCCCGGCGTGGGATTCGGCGCCTTCCTTGGCAGAGCCTTGATCATAACGGGGCGGCGGCAGGCAATTTCCAGCAGATGGCGCGCCGCGGCTATGCCTTCCGCCAGTCGATCGCGAGCGGAATAGCCCTCAGCCAAAACGGTGATGAAGCCGTTCGAGTTGCTGGACCCTCTTCCCGCCACTTGCAGCCGAAGCACGCGGCCGGCACGGTCTGCATCGAAGGCGTTGGCCAGGCGAAGAATCGCCGCCAGCCAGAGAACGTCTTGCCGCCGGGTCGAGGGTACGGTCGCGAAAGCCGCTTGGCGAGCCTGGGGCAGGGCTCCACGGTGATAGCGGGCCACGATGGCGGCCATCTGCAATCGTTCTCCGTTCAGGCCGAGTGGCGGCGACAACCGGCCAATCAGGCGACGGCTTGCCTTTTGATAGCCTTTCTCACCCCGCGAGCGGCCGATATCGTGCAGCAGCGCCGCCAGCCGCAAAGTTTCGCGCTGATCTGGGGTAGCGCCCTTCGGTCCATACCCTTGGGACGCAAGCCCATCAAAAAGCTGCCCAGCGAGCCGCGCCACATGCTGTGAGTGCTGAAAATCGGGATCAAGAAACGACGCCCACAGTTTCAGCCGCCGCAAGGCAACCGACTCGATCTGAGCCCCGGCCGGCAACTCGGCGCGCCAGACATGCCACAGCGCGGTCGGCCCCATCATTTTGGCGCGGTACTTTTCGACCCGGATGGCTCGCTCCTCGCGAATCTTCGCGCCCCAACGATCGCGAGACGCCGTATCGAGAAAAACTCGGGCCTGCTGTGCCGTAGCCCAAAGCACATCAAGATCGTGAATCTCTCCCAACCAGTCTTGCAGCGTCTTGAGGTCCCCGCCCCAGGCTTCATGCTGCTGCGGCAGAAAATTCTCAACCATGTAGCGAAGGCGCTTCAGGCCAATGCGCAATTGGTGCAAGGCGGCTTGGGAACGGTTGCGGATGGCGCGGCGGTGCAATTCATAAGCCGCAGTCCAGCGTTCGAGCGCCAGATGTTTGAAGATCGCGCTGCCGGGCCGGATTCTTGACGCGCGCCGCGGCAAAAGCGCGCTCCATTTGCGCCATTGCTTCCGGTCAAAGTCTTGCAGCGCTCGCGCCGCTTCTTCTTTCCACTGGTTCTCCCGAAACGCAAGAATTTCGAGCAGGCGGCTGGTAACCGGGTCACCAGGGCTATCGAAGTGGTGCACCCATTCCTGCATGACTTGAGCGTCGCGCAGCTCGCCCAGGCGGCTGAAAAGGCGCTTGCCCGCCTTTTTCATTTTTTCCCACTCGGAATCCGGGTCTACTGCCATGAGGCCGTCGGCCATGGTGCGGCAGCGGCGCAGCGCCACGCGAAGATCGTGGACCGGCTCCGGGGCGAAGCCCGCGCTCGCCCGCTCACACTCTTCCAGCGCTCGATCCATCCAGAAAGCGAGGCCGTGATGCGGGCGGGTACGGGTTTGCGGGCCGTTGGTTGGCATGGTTGGATTCCTAGGCGGGGGCGGATGCCCACGGCCCACAATTCTTTCAATGCAAAGAAACCAGTTCCCGTGTTTGAGGCCGGGCTAAGTGCCGCGCCGGATGAGCCCTGGGTTAGGACTCCAGCCCATCCTACAGCAAAAGTGTCATTACCTCCGTAATGTGCGCGGCCTTACCATTTCGCATTACGCTTTAGCCGGTACCCAGCACCACCAGGAGCTGCATATTCCCACGGCAGACACCAACACTATCAAGGAAAGCCGGATTTCGTCTGCCCGCGCCTTCGTGCACAGCCTGAACATCCTGGTGAAGTACGTTCGCCTCTATGGGATGGATCACAAACGTACGGAAGGCCAGTTCAAGATCGCGTGGGATGAGCTGCAGCAGGGCTTGCCCAAGGGCCCCGACGGCAACTTCCTGCTTGGAGTTTCGGAGAATCGCCTCCTGCTTGACGGCATTCCGCTCGAAACCGGGCAGGCCGAGCGCAGTTTCGCGCAGTTGCTAAACACGGCAGGGCTGGCGAGCATTCATTTTTCCAACCTGATCAGCAAGAACGACTTCAATCGCCTCGTCCAGGCTTTCGCGGCAGGCGGCTCCAAAGCCCAAGACGTGGCCAAGCAGATCAAAGAAATCTTCGGCGACAACAAGCAAGCTCCGATTCGCATCAATGAAGTCAAGTTCATCGCCGCCGATCCCAGCACGGGAGAGATTTCGATTGCGGCGCAGATTGCCGCGCAAACCCTGGGTCCCGAGTTCAAAGAATGGCTGCACGATCCGCAGAAGCTGCTGCAACTGATCGCTGCAGCGGAGGGGGCGCAAAGCGGCGGAACGACGCAGGGGAACGCCCCTACTGGGGCCGACGGGAACGGCAATCCAGCCGATGGGGTGGTCCCTCTGCAGGAAGAGGAAGTGGTCCAGGCGATTCGCCTGCTGACCCGGTTTGGCGAAGTCGGCAAAGATCCCAATCTGCCGCCCGAAGCTCTGCAGCAGGAACTCAGCCAGGTGGATGCGAATACGCGAGTGAACCTGCAACAGTTGCTGGGCAGCCTGGCAGCCAGGTCCACAAAAGAAGCGAATGATACGCCTCTGCTCATGAAAGCGGCCGAGCATATGGCCATCCGCTTCGCCATGGAGCGCTTCCAAAAAGGCGAAGTCAAGGTCAACGCCGTGCATCAGATGATGGAGCACATGAGCCGGCAGATGGACACGCTACGCCAGATTTTGCGGGTGCAGGAAGACAAGATGAGCAAGGCCGGGATCCTGGTGGAATCCCACGCCGACATTTTGGATCGCATGTTCTGGGCGGAAGTTCCGGAAGCGGGCAAGAAGAGCGTCCTGCTCTCCAATGAAGCGCCTTGCGTTCCGGCGCGTAACGTCCGCCAATTCGTCGAAGCCATGCTGGAACGCGGAGACCGTGAGACCGCAACCGCCATTTTGCGCAACTACGTGGGCTGTTTGGCCACGGACGCGGATCCGCGACGCAAAGCTGCCTTGGGACTTGGGCAACTAGCCGACCTATTCGCCGAAGTGGGAGATGAGATGTTGGGCGAATCGATCCGCAAAGTGGGGCAGTCGCTGGCGATCGAGGCCGACGGAGAGCTCCAGAGCCTGCTAAGCGCCGCGTTCGTGCGCTTGAGTTCAGAGGCAAACATTCGCAAGCAGTATGGCGCCGTGAGCCAGGTTTGCGACGCGTTGGACGCCGTCGGCAAACAACGGCCCGGTCTCGCCTCGGAATTGCGCCCGCGCATCGGAGTGGAAAACCGGCTGCCCGAGTTTATCGAGGAAGCCTTGCGTTTGCCCGACATCCCTCCCGATCTAATTGAAGTCCTCCGCCGCACCTCGCAAGCTTCGGCCGATCACCTGGCGGACCGCTTCTTCCGTTGCATGCGGCGGGACGAATGCGATCGCATGGTCGAGCTGGTGCGCGAGCTGGGCAGCCCGATCCTGGTAAATCTGCGCGAACAGCTCCGAACCGGCCAGCCCCGGCAGGCGGCGGCAACCGTGGGCCTACTCAGCCGTCTCGACGTGCCCACGTTGCTGGAACTGCTGGTGGGCCGTCTGCGCGAATGGAACCGTTTTTATCACGATATGGTCGTCCGGCAGATCGCCTTCGGCGCCGCGCCAGACCGCGGCCGCACGCTGCTGGAGCTGTTGGAAATTCTCGACCCGCTGGTCGTGCCCCAAGCTCTGGATGAAATCGGCATGAGCGGCGACCGAACGGCCGCGCCGCCTCTGTTAGTCATCGCCGACAGTGGTGAAGCGCATGGCCGGCTCTCCTCTGCTGCAGGTAAAAGCCGTGGAATCCCTTGGCCGTTTGCGCGAACCGGAGTCGGTGCCCATGCTGCGCGGGCTGCTGGAAGCGAAAAAGATGTGGAAGTGGGTCAACCACCGCGAGTTGCGCATCGCGGCGGCACAAGCCTTGGCCAAGATCGATCCTTCGGTGGGCCCCGCCATCCTTGCCGACAGCGGTTTAGAGCCGTCCGAATTGGCGATCTCTCCGCTGGATTCCGCCCCTGCGTGCCCGTGGGTCCGGCAGCGGCGCTATGAGCGGGTGACGCTGCGCAAGCCGTTTTCCGCCACCATTGGAAGTTCTTGGGGGAAATCCAGCATCACGATTCGGGAATTAAGTCTCGGTGGAGGCATGGGGGTCAAGGAAGACAATCTGCGCGTGGGCACCGAAGCCAACCTGGACATCACGATGGGCGTGCGCCACGTGCGCGCGCAAGTACTGCTGCGCCGCGCCCGCGTCAACGAAGTCGGGTTCGAGATCGTTAACATGGACCTGGAGAGCCGCTATCGCCTGCGCCGCGTCATGGTGGACGCGGTCGAAGACGCTCGCGACGCCAAATCCGGCGAGTGGGAAGGCCAACGGAAGTAGGATTGCGCCGCTAAAACTAAGCGTTACGAAAAAGCCTCTGCCCTGGATGGGAGCAGAGGCTTTCGGTTTGTGAAAACTGCCTAAACGACTTTCACGAAGATGATCACCAGCGTGTAAAGCGCCAGCGATTCGATAAACGCCAAGCCGATAATCAGGCCCAGTTGAATTCCCGGCCGAGCCGCAGGGTTGCGGGCCAGAGCTTCCATGGCGGCGGCTGTGGCTTTCCCCTGCCCCAGACCGCAGACCGCGGAAGCGATGGCCATAGAGAATCCAGCCGAAAGGGCCACCCAATTGACCGCGCTGCTGGTACTGCCCCCCTGCGCGAACACCGGAGTGGCGAAGCACAGCAGGGCCATCACCATAAAGAAGTAACTCAAAATACGACGCATTGTTTTATCCTCCACATGAATTGCCGTCAGGAGGTGGTTGACGTCATCCCGTGCAGACGCCCTCACACTGAACGGCGAAAATCGGTTTTCAGTTCTCGGTTCTCAGTTGCCCTTTTCAGTTGCTCAGTTTTTCAGTTGCTGAGAGCTGAGAACTGGCAACTGAGAACTGTTCTTTAGTGCTCCTCCGCTAAGGCCCCACCAAGA
The DNA here is from genome assembly GCA_963770915.1 of uncultured Acidobacteriaceae bacterium. Classification (GTDB taxonomy): domain Bacteria; phylum Acidobacteriota; class Terriglobia; order Terriglobales; family Acidobacteriaceae; genus PALSA-270. Next base: position 3,915,119 of record CAVYRG010000001.1, on the reverse strand, counting down.
TAGACCATGGTGAGGAGAACGAACACGTAGGTCTGAATCAACGAAACGCCGATGTGCAGCGCCAGAAAAACGACCGGTACGCCAATGGGGATCAGAGAGATGAAAATCAGGGTCACCATATCCCCGGCGAACATGTTCGCATATAAGCGAACCGTAAGAGACAATATCCTGGCGAAGTGGCTGACCACTTCGATCGGCACCATGAGGATGGCGAGCGCCGGCATGGGCCCAGCAAAATGTTTCAGATATGGCCATACGCCTTTCCGCCTTGCCCCATGAAAGTGGTAGTACACGAACGAGCAGATGGCACAGCCCAACGGCACGACCGGCAGGGCGGTGGGCGATTCAAATCCCGGGACCAATCCAAGGAGATTGCAGAACAAAATGAATAGTCCCAGGACAATCAGAAAGGGCGTGAATGCCTCGCTACCGTGGCCGATGATCTCGTCGCTCTGCGCCTGCACGAAGCCCTGAATTCCCTCAAAAATGTGCTGCAGCCCGCCCGGCCGCTCGACAGAAAGCCGTGATCGAACGACGAAAAATATTCCTACAAGGATCAGAAACACAAGGAACTGCATGGCGATGCCGTTGGTAATGGGCGCTTGCGGATGGCGGGGCTCGATCTGAATCGCGCGTAGCAGCCCGGTAACCGGGCCAGCGAACAGATGATTCAGGATGGCCGTAAACCAGAGTTGTTCAGGCATAGAAGCGATCCGCGCTCTGCTCTCCGCTTTCTGTATGCGAGACTAGAATCCGCGGGCCAAAGCGCCATAAAGCTCATACGCAGCTTCGCATGCGATTCCGGCAACGGGCAGGAACAACCCCGCCAAAAGCCCATAAAGGCTCGCGCGAGAAACAGTGAATATAGCATAGGCGGCGAGGGCCATCAAAAAGTAACGCAGCAGAAAACGGACCACGACTCCCTTCCCGGATTGCGGCTTTCCCGTCATGGTCAGGCGGTCGCCCAGCGCGTTCACCACCCGCTCCAGCCAATGGAAATTCAGGTAGGCGATGGCGCAGCCACAGGCGAATCCCAAGGCAATGCGCCAGCCAAAGCGCAGCCAGGCGGCGGCAGCGCAGGCGACCGCTAGCCCGATCATGAATCGCGAGATGCGGCGGAGCGCGCCGGAGTAGAAGGCTTCCGCCGAGGTAAGGGATTGGGAGGCCACGGCGTCGGTAGTCTACGACGTTCGGGCAATCGCTGCCATCATCGTCGATCTCCACTGCTGGCGGGGACCCACGCCGCACGAAAGGCAGAATTTGCGGATTTGTGCCAAAGTAGCAAGGATGGCAGCTGCCGCCGGCTCTGGCGTCGCGGGACGGGTTGCGTTCACCTACCCGGATTTTACCGTCTACGAGATTGCGCGGTTTTTCATCGTGGCCGCGATTGAAATGCAATCGGTGGCCGTGGGCTGGCAGGTCTATGAGATCACGCATCGCGCGCTCGATCTTGGCTTAGTCGGGCTGGCGCAGTTCCTGCCCGGACTCCTACTATTCCTAGCCTCGGGCCACGCGGCGGACCGCTTTGACCGCCGCAAGCTGTTATTGCTGTGTTACACGGGCTACGCAGTCTGTTCCGCCTGGCTCCTCGGCATTACATGGCATAGCGCGCATTCGCGGCGGACTGTTTCGGTCAATCTCATCTACGGCGTGTTGCTGCTTCTCGGGACGGTGCGTTCCTTAAGCGGGCCGGTAACACGCGCCATTCTGCCCGAACTGGTGGCGCCGGAGCATTTTCAAAATGCCGTGGCCTGGCACGCAAGCTTCTTTCAAACCGCCACGATTCTCGGTCCGGCGATGGGCGGCGTGATTTACGCAGCCTCGCGCGGACCTTCCGCGGTTTACGCCACGTCGCTGATCGTGACCATCGGGGCGTTTTTCTCGGCGCTGCGCATCAAGCCCCATCCGCGCATCTTGCCGCGGGCTGCGACCAATTTGCATACGGTTTTGGCCGGCTTCCGCTACATCTGGAGCCAGAAGGTCATCCTGGGGTCGATTTCGTTGGATATGTTTGCCGTGCTTCTGGGCGGCGCGGTCGCTCTGCTGCCGATTTACGCGAAAGAGATTCTCCATACCGGCCCCTGGGGATTGGGCCTTCTGCGCAGCGCACCTGGCGTGGGCGCCGCGATGATGGCGGTCCTGGTGGCGCACCGCCCCTTGCGCGGACGCGTAGGCATCACGATGTTCTGGTGCGTGGCAGGGTTTGGCGTCTTCACCATCCTGTTCGGAATTTCAAAAAGTCTGGTCTTCTCGCTCATCGCGCTGCTGCTCGTGGGCGCGACCGATATGGTCAGCGTGATCATTCGCGGCACGCTGGTGCAGTTGGCCACGCCCAATGAAATGCGCGGGCGGGTCAATGCCGTGGAAATGCTGTTTATCGGAGTATCCAATGAGCTGGGGGAATTTGAATCGGGACTTACAGCGCACTGGTTTGGCACCGTGCCGGCCGTGGTGCTGGGAGGAATCGGAACTCTGGTCGTGATTGCCACCTCGGCGTGGCTCTTTCCCGAGCTGAGAAAGGCGGATCGGTTTGGCAGCCTGGATGGAAAGGCGGTGTGACGGTCGTTGGTCCTTGGTCGTTGGTCGTTAGTCCTTGATCCTTGGCGGTCGGCGGCGAGCCGCGGGCAATGGCCAACGACTGACGACCAACGACCGCTTCTACGCCGTCACCGACTGATATTCCTCGTATACGCCCTTGAAGTCGGTGATGTTGTGATCCGCCTCGAAGTGCCAGATGCGGGTGGCCACTTCGTCGATCAGGTCATGATCGTGGCTGACCAGCAGCACCGTTCCCGGGTAACGCTGCAAGGCGATGTTCAGTGCGTTGACCGACTCCAAATCCAAGTGATTGGTGGGCTCGTCGAGCACCAGCACATTGGGCTTTTGCAGCATCAGCTTGCAGAAGAGCAGGCGGGCGGCCTCGCCGCCGGAGAGCACGCTGGTGGGCTTGGTGGCGTCGTCTTTGGGAAACAGCATTTGCCCCAGCAAGCCGCGAATCTCTTCGTTCGAAGCGCCGGGGTCCCACTGATGCAGCCACTCGAACGCGGTCATGTCTCCTTGAATCAGGGCCTGATGGTCCTGCGCGAAATAGCCGACCGCGGCTTCGTGCCCCCAGATAACTTCGCCCGCGCTGAGATAAGGGCCGTCGTAACCGCTGGTCTGGCGCAGCTCGGCATGCGGAATCGTGGGCGAGTTGGCCAGCAGCGCGTTTAGCAGCGTGGTCTTGCCGGCGCCGTTGCGGCCGATGAGCGCGACTTTCTCGCCGCGCACCAGGCTGGCGGTGAAGCCGCGAACGATTTCGGCCTCGCCGTAGGACTTCGTAACTCCCTTGAACTCGAGAACGTGTTTGCCCGAGGGCCGCTTCTGCTCGAACTTTAGAAATGGGCGCTGAATGTTGGACCTGGCCAGCTCCGTCACCTGCAGGCGCTCAACTTCCTTGCGCCGCGACTGCACCTGGCTGGAGCGGGTTCCGGCGGAGAAGCGGGCGATGAATTCGTTGAGCTGGGAAATTTTCTTTTCGCGCTGCGCGTTCTGGCTTTCGATCTGCGAGCGAATCTGCGTCTTCGCCACGACCATATCGTCGTAGCTGCCGGTGTAGGTGATGATGGTCTGGTAGTCGATGTCGGCGATGTGGGTGCAAACGCTGTTCAGGAAATGCCGGTCGTGCGAGATGACGATCAGCACGCCGTCGTAGTCGTTCAGAAAACCCTGCAGCCAGTGGATGGAATCGAGGTCAAGGTGGTTGGTGGGTTCGTCGAGCAGCAGCGCCAGCGGGTGGCCGAACAGGGCTTGCGCCAGCAGCACGCGGACTTTCTGGCCGCCTTGCAGCTCCCCCATCTTGCGCTCGTGCAGGTCGTCAGGAATATCCAGTCCTTGCAGCAAAATGGCGGCGTCGGTTTCGGCGGTATAGCCGTCCTCCTCGCCAACGATGCCCTCAAGCTCGCCGAGCTTCATGCCGTCTTCGTCGGTCATCTCGGGCTTGGCGTAGATGCGGTCGCGTTCCTCCATGGCCGCCCATAGGCGCTTGTTGCCCATGACCACGGTGTCGATCACGCGATAGGCGTCGAAAGCAAACTGGTCCTGACTGAGCACGCCGAATTTCCTGGGGCGGACCACGCTGCCTTTTTGCGGGTCAAGCTCGCCGGTCAAGAGCTTGAGGAAGGTTGATTTGCCGGCGCCATTCGGGCCGGTAAGACCGTAGCGCCTCCCCGGCGTGAAGGCGGTGGAGACCTCCTCGAACAGTATTTTGGCGCCGTAGCGCATGGACACATTGCTGACTGAAATCATGTTTTCTACAGGGAACTGCGGAGAATTACCCGAAGGCGGCAACGCAGCTACTGTAGTTAGAATATCACGAGCTACTTCGAGGGACTTTGGCCAGGACCGCTCCGGCTGCGGCTTATCCGATACAGCACGTGCCGGCGCAAAGGGTGCCCGGTCGCCAGAGCGGGATGATCGAAATCTTCTCTCGCGTTTCGCGTCATTCCTATCTTTTCCATGACGCGCCTGGATCTGTGGTTTGCCGGAACTGTGAATGACACCAAGGCATCGAGGGCCAGGGAGTCAAATGCAAACTGCACAAGCGAGCGGCCGGCTTCGGTGGCCAGGCCTTGGCCCCAATTCTCAGCGGAGAGCCGCCAGCCGATTTCGACGCAGGGCGTGAAGTGCGCCTCCAATCGCGGAATCTGAAATCCGGCAAAGCCGATGAATGACGGTCCGGCGCGCAGTTCGACCGCGTAAAGCCCAAAACCATGCCGGTGAAAATGGTCTTCGATACGATCGGCAAAAAGATCGCTTTCGGCGCGGGAAAGGCATGCCGGCATGAATTCCATTACTCGCGGATCGGCGTTGAGCCGCGCGAAAGGCTCGCGGTCGGCGGGTTTCCAGCGACGAAGCAGCAGCCGGCCGGTTTCAATGTCCGGGTTCATGTCCGCGAAGTAAACTTTCGCTCACTGTGCCCAAAACGACCTTTGGCAGTTGGTGAGCGCCAGAGACAATGTTAGCCTTTCCTGGCCGCACATTCCCGCGTCTGGAGAGTACGTGAGCGAAAATCATTCCCGCCATTCTGGCTTTCATTCCTCCGAACAACATCCTGACTTGCTTTCTCTCGCCGAGGAGCTGATGCGCGAGAACGGCTTTGCGCCCGGTTTCCCGCCGGCGGCCTTGCAGCAGGTGAGTCAACTGGAGGCGAATCCTCCGGAAGTCGCGCCAGACGAGATTCGCGATCTGCGCGGCCTGCTTTGGTCTTCCATCGATAACGATACCTCGAAGGATCTCGATCAGATTGAGGTCGCCGAGCGGACGCCCGATGGCAGCATCAAAGTCATGGTTGGGATCGCTGACGTAGATGCCTATGTCAACAAGGGCTCGCCGATTGATCTGTACGCCGCCGGGCAAACCGCAACTATCTACACCGGCGTGCGAAATTTCTCGATGCTGCCGGAGGAGCTTTCTACCGGCCTCACTTCCTTGCTTGAAGAGGAAGACCGCATGAGCATTGTGATCGAGTTCGTAACCGGCGCGGATGGGGTAGTGAGCGCCGGCAACGTCTATCGCGCGCAGGTGCGGAATCGGGCGCAGCTTGCTTACAACGCGGTTGGGGCGTGGCTTGAAGATAAAGGGGCAGCGCCCGAAAAGGTGGCCGCATCCTCAGCTTTGCAGGCCCAGCTCAAGCTACAGGATGAGGCCGCGCAGGCGCTCATGAATCAACGTTATCGCCACGGCGCGCTGAATCTTGAGAGCAGCGAATTGCAGCCGGTGATCAAAGACCAGCAGGTCGTCGATGTCGTGAAAGAGCAAAAGAATCGCGCCACGGAGTTGATTGAAGATTTCATGATCTCGGCGAATGGCGTAGTGGCGCGGTTTTTGGCCAACGTCTCCTCGCTGCGGCGGGTTGTTAAAACGCCGGAGCATTGGGATCACATTGTGCAGATTGCCGCAGTACACGGCGAAAAGCTGCCGCCGCAAGCTGATTCGAAAGCGCTCAACGACTTCCTGCTCAGGCGCAAGGCCGCCGACCCGGATTCTTTTGCGACGCTTTCTTTGGAAGTGATCAAGTCCATCGGGCCCGGCGAATATGTTTTGGAGCGGCCCGGCGACCCGGAGCAGGGACACTTCGGCTTGGCGGTGCGGGACTACACGCATTCCACCGCGCCTAACCGGCGTTTTGCCGATCTCGTGACGCAGCGGATCGTCAAATCAGTTTTGACAGGAAAGCCCAACCCTTATTCGGACGAAGAGCTGGACGGCATCGCCAAGAACTGCACGGTCAAGGAGGATGCCGCGCAGAAAGTCGAACGCGGAATGTCGAAGCGGATGGCGGCCATGGCCATGCGCAGAAGAGTGGGCGAGACTTTTGCTGCCGTCGTCGCGAGCGTGAATTCCCATGGAACTTTCGTGCGAGTGTTCGAGAAGAATATCGAAGGCATGCTCGTGCATGGCGCGCAGGGTGCTAAAGTCGGCGACCGGTTGCAGGTCAAGCTGGTGCGGGCTGATGTGGAGCGCGGATATTTGGATTTCGCCTGCGCCTGATCAATTGGTCGATGACGAGGACGAACCGGCCTTTGCCGGCGATACCAGGTACAGCGCTGCACCATGCGGCGGCAACGTAACGACTGCCGACTGGGCGGGGCCGAGATCTCTTTGCTCCCAAAGATCGCGGATTTGGTATTGATTCTCCGGCAGCCCCAATTCCTTCCATCCATAGCCCAGCGTTTCCGGAGAGTCGGCGAGGTTGAATAGCGCCAGGTAGTATCCTTCGCCCTTCTCAGGTCGCGCCAGCCATACGGCAGTCTTGTCGGTCGCCGTCACTTGATGATTTGCGGTTGAGTGTTGATCCACGGCAATCACCTCTGGATTCGTAAGCAGAGATGTGGTCCAGCCGTCGCTTGCAGTGAGATTTCCTCCCATAATTAACGGCGAGCGAAACATGCACCATAACGTCATCAGTGTGCGCTGCTCGTCGCGAGTGAGCCGGGTCTGGCGCGGCGCGCCCAATCCCGGAGAGGGCCCCAGAGTACCCAAAGGCAGCATGTCTGCGTCCGGCCAGTGCCCTGGCTCGGAAAGCGGCGCCCATGCGGCGGCCCGCGGAAACTGGTTCCAGATTCCTTGCGGATAGTCTTTCGTGCTGTGCCACACGTCCCAAATGTCATTCGATATCCGCCACATCTGCGCGTACTGACGCAGTTGGTCAACTTTCTCGATGGGCGAAGGGCCGGGAGAAAGACTCAGCACAATCGGACGGCCGCTCTTCTGAAGGGCAAGGCTGAGCATGCGAATTTCATCGCCCTTGTAGGGATGGCTGCTGATGCAATCCGCCTTGACCAAGTCCACGCCCCAGCCGGCATAAAGGCGCGCGATCGAGTCGTAGTAGGCCTGCCCTGCTGGTGAATCGCGCACGCCGAAGTTGTCAGGATTCCACGGGCATGTGTCCGATGTGTCGGCTGCATCCGAGGCATGGAACGACGACCCGGCAATGGGCAGGTTTTGCTGCACCGCCTGCTTGGGAATGCCGCGCAGAATGTGGATGCCAAACTTCAGGCCCAACCCGTGCACGTAATCGGCCAGCGCCTTGAAGCCGGCGCCACTTTCCGCCGAAGGAAAGCGATTGACCGCGGGCGTATAGCGGCCGTTTCGGTCGAGTACGAATTGCGCCGCTTTGGAATTGCCGATTGCGACCGGATTCGTCTCAAACCACTCCGCGTCGATGACCATATACTGCCAGCCGTACGCCTTGAGATGCTGCGCCATCCAATCGGCATTGGCTTTGAAATCGTTCTCGTTGATGGTGGCGCCGTAGGAGTCCCAACTGTTCCAGCCCATGGGCGGAGTCGCGGACTGAGGCGTTCCGCCATTTTGTTTTTTTCCTGCTGCGGCGGCGGAAGCCGGGATCGCAGAACAGAAAACGAAAAGGAAAGTGAACAGCACGAAACAGACTCTGAATCGATTGGTCATTGGTTGTCTTGGTAAACGTTTTCCACGGCTATAATACGCTTGCACATTTTCACGGGGAAGACATGAAAAAGCTCGAAAGAATTGCGCTGCTGTTTGCCTTCGTTATCGCAGTGTCGGGTTCCCTTTGGGCCCAGCAACCGATTCCACAGCCGTCCAGTCCATCTGCCACCGACCCGTCCACTATTTCAATCGGCGGGGAGCCATTGGTCACGCTGAAACGGCCACCTGCCGGGAATCGAGACCAGCCCCAATTCCTGGAAGCGGTCATCGCACCCGGCCGCTCGATGAACACACTGCAGATCAAGGCGTTCGTGCCAGGGAAAGGCGAAGTGGACCTGCTGACCACGCCTCCGCTCGAACGCGCCGCCAGCATCCTCGGCCAGAATGACGAATTCGGCAATCGCACTTACCTCATGGGAGCGGCGATCCTGCTGCCCTACGCGAATCGCATTACCGGCACGCCTTCGGCGGACGGAAAGACGATCGCGACCGAGATTGCAGGCAAAACGGTCTCTTTGCCCGCTAACCTTCGCAGCAACAAGCCCGGCTCGCCGGTTCTCACTATGCATGGATTGATGCTGAACAAGAAATTCGAGGATGTGAAAGTGCGGAATGGGTCTAAGGAGTCGTCCGTCTCGGCAAAGCTTCACGCCGGCGACTTCGACGGACACTGGCTCTCGCAGACCGATGTCGTCGTCCACACTGTCCTCAAGGACAACGCTTTCGAGATCAGCGTCACCGCCAAGAACGTTGGGCATGAACCTGCTCCTTACGGCATCGCTTTCCACCCCTGGCTCCGTATTTTGAGCGGCGACCGCGCCCAGGTGCGCCTTCACGTGCCTGCGAGCCAGCGAGTGCTCGTCAACGACAACGTTGTGCCCACAGGTCAGGTCGAGGAGGTCAAGGGCACGCCGTACGACTTCACCGCTCCCGAGGGAACTCAACTTGGCAGTCTGTCGATGGACGATTTCTTTTTCAATCTGGCCCGCGACAAGGACCGGAGCGCGACGGTGGTGATTACCGATCCGGCCGCAAACTTCGGCCTGCGAGTGATTGCGCTATCGCCGGAAATCCAAGGCTTCCAGGTCTACGCCCCCGCCAACCGGAGCGTGATTGCCGTCGAGCCGCAGTTCAACTTTGCCGATCCCTATAGCAAGGTGTGGGGCGACAGGAATACTGGGATGGTCATGGTGAAGCCAGGCCACTCGGTCACGTGGCGAGTGAGGCTGGAATTGTTCACGCCGGGCAAGAGCAACTAGGCTCGCGGCGGAAGCAGCAAGGCGATGCTAGGCGTGCTTGCCCGGCCGGAAATGAATGCAAAAGAATATGCCAAGAAGAAACAGGCATCCACCCCACCACGCGTTGGCGTGCAGGTTGTAGATCGCCGGAATCAGATCTGGAGGGGCTGAGGTCGCGATCTGATAGATGCCCACCGCACAAATCAGCGCGCCGTTGACCAATAACGAAATTCCAATAAACAACCAGATTGAAATCATGCTTTCCGACCTCCGCCTACCAGAAAATGATGTTCAGCGCGATGAAGACTACGGTCACAACACCAGCCCAAAACAGCGGCTTGCCGTAGAAAGGCACGTCCGCCACGTGGGGAACTTCGGTCATTCCGTACACTAAGCCTCTCAACTCCTCGGCGGACTTGGGCTTGGTTACCAGGCTGACCACCACGGTCACCGTCACGCATACCAGAAACGACCAGAGCGCCTGATACATGTCCTGCGCCAAGCCTTTGGCATCGGGCGAGAGCGCCACGTAGCGCAGCGCGGTAGGATCAATTTTTACCCACGTCCACATGCCGACTGAGCAGACGGTGCCGCATAACAATCCCCAGAAGCCGCCCGCCTTAGTTGCTCGCTTCCAGAGCATTCCCAGAATCACCGTGCCGAACAGCGGCGCGATGAAAAAGCTGAACAGCGCCTGCACGTAATCCATGATGCTGGCAAACTGCATCACCAGATACGCGGTGCCGACGCTGATCAATACCCCGATCACGGTGGTCCAGCGCCCCATGCTCACGTAGTGCGCGTCGCTGGCGTTCTTGTTGATCAGCGGGCGATAGAGGTCATAGGTCCACACCGTGGTGAAAGCGCTCACGTTGCCGGCCATGCCCGACATGAAGCCTGCGATCAACGCGGTGACGCCCAGGCCCAGAAGTCCGGGACCGCAGTAGCGTGCCAGCATCAGCGGCAGCACATCGTTATAGCTGTGTCCTCCGGTGATCGCGGCCTGCGCTTCTCCGGTCAGATGCTCCGGGAGCACGGCCAAACCCAGCAGCCCAGGCAGAATCACGATCAGCGGCACCAGCATCTTGAAACCCGCGCCGATGATGGGAGCCATTTCCGCGCTGCGCAGGTCTTTGGCGGCAAGGATGCGCTGCACCACCAGAAAGTCGGTGGTCCAATATCCCATCGAGATTACCGCCGCCAAGCCAAACACGATGCCGGTCCAATGAATGCCCATGGGATTGGTATTGAAATGGCCGAGTCCGGACCACATATGAACATACTGCGCCGAAAACCTCGCGGTAATTTGCGCCTTGAGGTTCACCCATCCCCCGGCCTCGTACAAGCCGAGTACCGGAATCATCAGCGCCCCCGCCCAGATGAGAAAGAATTGCAGGACTTCATTGAAGATGGCGGAGCGCAAGCCGCCCAAAGCCACGTAGATGGCCACGGTCAAAGACGAAACCCAGATGCTGAAATTCAGGTTCCAGCCCAGAACGATCTGCATGACCTTGGCCATGGCGAACATGTTCACGCCGCTCATGAGCACGGTCATGAAAGCAAAGCAAACCGCGGAAAGTCCGCGGCTGTCTTCCCCGAAACGCAACTTCAAATATCCCGGAACCGAGTGGGTCTTGGATATGTAATAGAACGGCATCATGACCAGGGCCAGAAACAACATGGCCGGAATCGCGCCAATCCAATACCAGTGCGTGGCCATGATGCCGTACTGGTAGGCCGAACCCGCCCAGCCCATCAACTCCAAGGCGCCCAAATTGGCCGAAAGAAAGCTCAGGCCGGCGACCCAGGCGGTCATCTCGCGCCCCGCCATAAAAAAGTCTTCGCCGGTGTTGGACTTTCCGCGCAGATAAAAGCCAATTCCCAAAACCAACGCGAAGTAAAAAATCACAATGGCGAGATCGACGGCGGACAAATGCACGAGCGTATTCGCAACGAAGATGGCAAGCGGAGGCATCATGCGTTAGTTTCCCTCGTGTAGTGAATGTTTGCGCTGTTTCCGCGCTTGGGTCTGCAGAGCTGATCGTGAGGATCTTGGCGGCTCAATTCCGGCTCGGTCTTTGTGGCCTCCGCGGCGAATGCCGCGCGCGGGCTCGGCCCTAACAATACGGGATGGCAATCTGAAACTCGCTGCACGAAAGTAGTGCAATTCCAAGCCTTTGTCAAATTACATGCGGCGGGAATGGTGGCTCAAGGAGACTTGGTCCTGAGAGGAACGAGCTTGCCCCCGTGGGTACGAGGCCCGGCCAACTTGCCGATGGCCAAGCACGGCGTTCCGCTCGGCCAGTCGCGTTATTCGAACGAATCGCCGGGATGACCTTGGTGGAACAGGTGCCCGAACGGGCGTTGCGCAGCGACCCTGAAACCAGTACATTTTCCTCGGAGATACGCCCCTTGTCTTCCCTTCCGGCGCCGCGAGACCTCTCGCTCGGGCACGACTGCCCGACGCGCCGAACATTTCGACGAGAGTCCCGTCGCCGATGAACCCGCTGACCCTCAACGACATCTTCTTCGCCGTCGTCGAACGCGAATCCCGCGTGGTGATGATGTACCACACGCAAACCGGCTGGGCTTCTATCTCCTCGCAGGATTTCTATCGCAGCGTAGCCGGCGTTGCGCGCGGCTTGCGCGAATGGGGAATCGTCGCCGGGGACCGGGTTGCGATCATCGGCGAGAATCGCCCGCAGTGGGCCTTCGCGGATTTCGCTTGCCTCATGGTCGGGGCCGTCGTGGTCCCGCTTTACCCGAGCCTCACGGCCGAGCAAAGCGCCTTCGTATTGCGCGATTCCGGCGCACGCGCGGTATTTGTTTCCAACGAAACTCACCAAAGAAAGATCATGCGAGTTCAGGACCAGACGGCGATAGAGAAAATCGTGTTGATGGATCCGGACACTCATTCGCAAGCCATTTCCATGGACAGCCTGATGCGAAGCGGTCCCAAATCCGCCGACTCGGAACTGGATGCTGCAGCGCGCTCGGTCCGGCCCAGTGACTTGGCGACCATTATCTACACCTCGGGAACAACCGGCGTCCCCAAAGGAGCCATGCTCACTCACGAGAATATGGCTTCCAACCTGGCGTGTTCGCTTCAGGGATTTGACGTCGGACCCAGCGATTTGAGCATCTCGTTCCTTCCGCTCTCGCACGTCACAGCGCGCCACCTGGATTTCGCCATGCTTCACCATGGAGCGGTGCTTGCCTACGTCGCCACGCCGGACTTTCTGCCGAAGGCGCTCAGCGAAGTTCGGCCGACGGTTTTTGTGGCAGTGCCTCGCGTCTACGAAAAGATCTACGCGCAGGTGCATACCAAGGCGAAGGGATTTCCTAAGGAATGGCTCTACCTCTGGGCACTGAAAGAAGGCCGAAGGCACCGGTCCGAAATTCTGGCCGGAGAGACTCCGAACACATTCGCCTGGAACTTGGCCAACCGCCTGCTCTATTCGCGAGTTCGCGAGGGTATGGGCGGCCGCGGCAGGCTGTTCATCTCCGGCGGCGCGCCGCTGGGCCGAGAACTGGCTGAGTGGTACGCCGATATCGGCATCCGCATTCATGAAGGCTACGGCCTTACCGAAACCTCGCCCGTCATTGCCCTCAATGGCCCACACGCACACAAGCTGGGCACGGTGGGCAAACCCCTGGCAAACGTCGAAGTGCGGATTGCCGACGATGGAGAAGTGTTGGTGCGCGGGCCTTCCATTTTCAAAGGCTATTGGAACCAGCCAGAGGAAACCAAGAACGCGTTCGAGGACGGCTGGTTCAAGACCGGCGACATCGGCAACCTCGACGCCGATGGGTTTCTCTCGATCACGGATCGCAAGAAAGACCTGATCAAAACTTCAGGTGGAAAATTCATTGCGCCGCAGCCCATCGAGAATTCGCTGAAGCATAATCCGTTGATCGCCGAGGCGGTCATTCTGGGCGACAAGCGGAAATTCGCCGCCGTGCTGATTGCGCCCTATTTCCCCTTGCTCGAGGACTGGGCGCATGCAAACAACGTTGCTTTTTCCACTCGCCCGGGACTGGTCACCAACCCGCGAGTGCGCGAATTATACGAAGGCATCGTTGCAGATTTAAATCGAAACCTGGCCCAGTTCGAGAAGCTGAAGAAAGTAATTCTGGTGGCGGAGGAGTTTTCCGCCTCGAACGGCACACTCACCGCCAGCATGAAGATGCGCCGCCGTGCCGTGGAAGAGCTGTATCGGGAAAAGATCGAGGAAATGTATGGCGAAGCGGAAAAAGAGATGGCCGTCAGTAAGGAATAACCATCCTGCGGTCAGATAAGATTCGAATTCAGGAAATCATTCCGAAACTTTCCCGCCGGATCGTACTGCTTCACGAGCGTCTCGAAATCAGGCATTTTCGCGTAAAGCTGCTTCAGCCTCGCCGGCGGCATGGTGAACAGCTTGCCCCAATGGGGCCGGGCATCAAACGGCGCGAGTTTTTCTTCGATCATCGGCAGAATCTCTTTCACGGCGGGCCATTCCGGCTTCCAGGTAAAGTGAATGGCCATGCTCGGCCGCTGATACGCGGTGCTCATCCAGAGATTGTCGGCGTCAATCGTGCGCAATTCCGTAATGAGCAGATACGGCGTGATCTGGCCGCGGAGTTGCTCCACGGCGAGAATGGCTTCGTACCCGTGCTCGCGAGGAACAAAGTACTCCGACTGCAGCTCGGCCCCGCTGCTGGGAGTGAATGCCATGCGGAAGTGCGGAAGCCGTTCATACCAAGGGCCCGCAATCCCCATCTGATCGGTGCAGCTTTCCGCGGAATGTCCTGGCAGCGGACTCAGGTTCCGGGTTGAAACTCGCGCTCCGAAAAACTCCGGCGCGAAATGCAACGCGGCGGGCGCATCGACACGCCTTTTAATCCACACCTGGGTGAGGCGGTGATTTTGCCAGTCGGTGAAAAGACTCACGCTGTAGCCGCTGGCAAAGATCTCATCCAGGTGGCTCTGCAGCGCATCCATAGACATGTTTTCATAAACCGCTTGCGCCACTTGAAAAGTCGGCTGCACGTCCAGAGTGATCTTGGTGATTACTCCAAGCCCGCCCAGGCTGACGACCGCGCCCAGGAAGCGTTCACCGTCCCGCTCCCTCGAAAGCACAATCACTTCGCCATCGGCGGTCATGATTTCCATCCCGGAAACCGCGGTCGCCAGGTTGCCGTTCTTGCTGCCCGATCCATGGGTTGCGGTTGCGCACGCGCCAGCGATGGAGATATGCGGCAGCGATGCCAGATTATGCAACGCGTAGCCCTGGCCATCGATGTACGGAGCCAGTTGGCCATAGGTCACGCCGCCGCCGACCGTGACGGTGCGCAACTTTGTGTCCAGCACCATTTCGTCGAGGTGCTGCAGCGAGACCTGGGTCTCCGCGCTGTCTGCAATGCCGTTGAAGGAATGCCGGGCGCCCAGCGCCTTCAGCTTGTGGCAACTCTTCACAACGATGCGAACTTCCTCGAGGTTCCGTGGTCCATAGAGGTTGGGCGCGTGATATTCGTAATTTCCCGCCCAGTTGTTACGGGGCGCGGTCGGCGGCTCTCCCGAGGCAAAGCGCGAAAGCAACGTTGAAGTCAAAATTGCGCCGGAAGTTTTCAGGAATTGCCTCTTGTCCATGGCCGGTCGGCGTCGCCGCAAAGAGTATAGCTCCACAGCGGATTCATTCTGCATTCAGAACTCTGCATTCTGCCTTGCCTTCCTACCACCTCGCCCGCGATTTTCATTACAATGACCTCATGCAAGACCCATTGATTATTGCTGGACGCGAGTTTCATTCCCGCTTGATCGTCGGCACGGGAAAATACAAATCTTTTCAGGAAACGGCGCGCGCCCTAGAAGCCAGCGGCGCGGAGATGGTGACGGTCGCAGTGCGCCGGGTGAATCTCGACCGCAGCAAGGAATCGCTGCTTGACTACATTGATCCGAAGAAATATTTTCTGCTGCCCAACACCGCCGGATGCTATTCGGCCGATGAGGCTATCCGGGCGGCGCGCCTTGGGCGCGAGGTCGGGATTTCGGACTGGGTGAAGCTGGAGGTCATCGGCGACCAGGCGACGCTTTACCCCGACGTGCAAGCCACGCTCGAAGCCACGCGGGTGCTGGTGAAGGAAGGCTTTACAGTTCTTCCCTACACTTCCGACGATATAGTGTTCGCCAAGCGCCTGCTCGATGCCGGCGCCAGCGCGGTAATGCCGCTGGGCGCGCCGATCGGCAGCGGACTGGGCATTCAGAACGCCGCCAACATTCGCATCCTGCGCGAGATGATTGCCGGCGTGCCGCTCATTTTGGATGCCGGCGTGGGAACTGCCTCAGACGCCACCATCGCCCTGGAACTTGGCGCCGATGCGGTGCTGATGAATACCGGCATCGCCGCGGCACAGGATCCGGTTCAGATGGCGGACGCGATGAAACACGCCGTGCTCGCCGGACGCGAGGCGTATCTCGCCGGGCGCATGCCGCGCAAGCTCTACGCCACGGCCAGTTCGCCGCTGGAAGGCGTGGTGCGCTGACTCCGCCTTAGCCGTCGCACTGACCGTGACGACCGATAACCGGGGACTGCACCGCACAAAAACAAAGGCGGCCACCTGGGCCGCCCTTGGCTTTTCGAAGAACAAACTCCTACAGCATTTTCACTTTTTCCACGTGGATGGAATCGCCTTTCACTTCGCCAGTGACGGCGATGTGATGTCCGATGTGCTCTTGCAACGCATCGGGGTTATCAATAGCGAGGACTTTCTGATCCTTATCGGTCACGAAGACCATGGAGGCGCCCTCGGACAGGCACTTCTTGGTGCACTCGGCGGCACCGGCGGCAGCCCCTTTGGCGCCGCACTTGGAATCGCTCACCCACCCTTTGACGGTCATGGACTTGCCCATAGCCATATCTTCGGCAAACGACGCCGTGGCCACTACGAAAGAGAACACGGAAAGCACCGCGCAAAACAGCATCAACTTTTTCATCGCAAGCACTCCTCTAGTAGTTATGCGGTCGAGACCGCAGGTTTGGTTGCACTAGGCCATCCCTTGCCGACCTTCCGCTGCAGGCTTGTTCAACGGCAAGCGTTTTGACGTGGTCGAGGTGGAAACGGTTAGGTTCGCCTCTAATGTCGCCGGATGGCTCACTATACCATACGGCGCAGCGGGCAAACCGGATTGCCTCTACTTCTGAGCAGCATCTACCGAGGGTTTTTGCGGGGTAACACGTGACGGGGAAACGAACACTACTTCTCCCGGGCGCGCGTAGTGCAGTTGCTCGCGCGCGGCTTTCTCGATGGTCTTGGGATCGGACTTAAGGCCTTTGATCTCGGCGGCGTACGCGTCGTTCTCTTTCTGCAGCCCAGAGATGTCCTTTTCCAGCTTTTGATACTCCGCCTTTTTCTGGCGGTACACCACCATGCCGTTGGCCCCAAACATCACGTGGATAAATAACCAAACGGTAAGTATGACGATGGCCAAGGTCCCCAGCCTGCGCCGAATGGCATAGAGCTGCATCACTCGCGGGCGCAGTTTCTCGATCACGCGCGAAGCCACCCTCTCAGCGAAGGCCTCCGCTTGGGGGGCGCGCTCAGCCAACACGCGCAAACCTTGTTCCGGACGAAGAATATGAAGCTTTGATTGCTTTACTCGAAAATCCATTGCTTGGCTGCCGCGCTCAACTTCTGCAGATCTGATTCACTGCTTGCTTCGCAATACATCCGCACCACCGGCTCCGTGCCCGACAGGCGATAGCACACCCAGGCTCCGTCTTCCAGCACCAGCTTCAATCCGTCGGTGCGCACCACGTCCTGAACCTCTCGGCCAGAGAATTCCTGGGGATGCCGCTCCAGCTTTTCAGTGAACTTCTCTTTCACCTCCCGCGTCAAGCGGAAGTTCTCCCGCTGGGGATAAAAGGAACCAACTTCGGCAAATAGCTTGTGCAATTGCTTGCTGAGGGGCTGGCCGCGGCGCGCCACCATTTCGCAGATCAGCAGCCCCGCCAGGATGCCGTCTTTTTCCGGCACGTGATGCCGGATCGACAGCCCGGCGCTCTCTTCTCCACCGATCACGATCTTGTCCTGCTTGATCAGTTCGCCGATGTACTTGAAGCCCACCGGCGTCTCGTGCAGCTCGATTCCGTAGCGCTTGGCCAGCGCGTTGACCATGTTGGTGGTGGCCACCGACTTGGCTACGCCGTTTTTCCATCCCCGGCTTTCCACCAGGTAATCGAAGAGCAGAGCAATAATGTAGTTGGGCTGAAAGAAGGTTCCGTCCTGGTCGACAATGCCAAAGCGGTCGGCATCGCCGTCGGTCGCGATGCCGATGTGCGCGTTCATCTCCCGCATTTTGCGACGTAAGTCTTCCAGCAGATGGTCATCGGGCTCGGGCGCATGTCCGCCGAACAACACATCGCGATAATCGTGGACCGCAACCGCCTCAACTCCCGCCTCGCGCAATAGCGTGTCGGGATATCCGCGGGCCGCTCCCCACAAAGGATCAATCGCAACCCGCAGACCCGCTTTCTGGATGGCCTTTAGGTCAATCGTTTCCTGCAGGCGCTTCAGGTACGTTCCCTTTGGATTCAAGGACTGCGCCGCGGCTTTCGCGGTGCCAGCGGCCGTTTCTACGGCCGCATCGAAGGCGGCAATTTCCGCCTCGATTTGCTTCGTAACTTCGGGCAGCGCGGGCGCCCCGTCCGGCGTGGAGAACTTGATTCCGTTGTACTCCGGCGGATTGTGCGAGGCGGTAAAGTTAATCGCCCCGTCCGCCTGATGATGAATCACGGCATAGGAAATCGCCGGAGTGGGCGCAGCCTCGGCGATGACGAGCGGTGAAACGCCGTGCGCGCTCAGCACTTCCGCCGCAACGGCGCAGAATGTCTCTCCTAGAAAGCGCGGGTCGCGGCCCACAATCACTCGCGCCCCGGAAGGTTTTTGCGAGACCACGTAGCGCGCAATGCCGGTGACGGCGCGGCGCACATTGGCAAAGGTGAACTCCTCGGCAACAATGGCGCGCCATCCCGAGGTTCCGAACCCGATCTGCGCTTTTTGCGAAGCCATCTCCCGCTCTCTTGTCGCTCGATGTAGTGTTAAGCTCTTTTGCGTGCCGCCGCAGCGGGCCAATGCCGGGGAAACAGCCGACGGGACGCCGCGCTGCAAAAGACTGAAGGCTGATTCTATATGACCGACAAGATCATCGTCATGACTACGACCGGCTCCGGCGATGAGGCTCGGCGCATCGCCGACGCGCTCGTGGAACGCCGCCAGGCCGCCTGCGTCAACATCATCAAGGGCATCGAATCCATCTATCGCTGGAAGGGCAAAACGGAAGAAGCGCAGGAATGGATGCTGCTGATCAAAACCGCCGCCGACTGCTACGACCGGGTCTGCGCGACGCTCAAGGAACTGCATTCCTACGAAATGCCGGAATGCATTTCGATCTCCATCGACGGCGGCCGGCCCGATTACTTGAAGTGGATCGAAGATTCGGTCAAATCAACTGGCGAGTAAGGGAGCGGTCGCCAAGTCGTACACCAAACGGCAGTTTCCCCTGTGCTCCCCTGTGTCCTCTGTGCTTAATTTCACATCGCTGCCAAGGCCTGATTAAGATCGCTGAGAATATCTTCAACATTTTCGATTCCCACTGAGATTCGCACCATGCCGTCGGTGATGCCGATGGCTTTCCTTCCCTTTTCGCCCAAAGCCGCGTGAGTCATGGTCGCGGGATGCGAAATCAGCGTCTCTACACCGCCAAGCGATTCCCCCAGTGAGCATACTCGCACTTTCTTCAGCAACTTCTTGGCATTCGAAAGCGAGCCCGTCTCGAACGTGATCATGGCGCCAAAGCCGCTCATCTGCCGCCGCGCCAGCTCGTGCTGCGGATGGTCTTTCAGTCCAGGATAGAAGACCTTCTTTACTTTTTTGTGCCGCGCCAGGAATTCAGCAACTCGCTGGCCGTTGCAGTTGTGCTGCTCCATGCGTACCGCCAGCGTTTTCACTCCGCGCAGCACCAGCCAGCACTCAAACGGCGAAAGAATGGCGCCCGCGGCTTTTTGCACAAAGCCGAGTTGTTCGGCCTGTTCCGGCCGGGTGCAGACCACTGCTCCGCCGAGCCCGTCACTATGTCCATTCAAGAATTTCGTGGTCGAGTGCACCACCATATCCGCGCCCAGCGCAATCGGCTGCTGGAAATACGGCGACATGAAAGTGTTGTCGACGACCAGCTCGACTTTCTTCCTGCGGCAAACCTCGCTGACGGCGCGAATATCGGTCAACGACATCAGCGGGTTGGTCGGCGTTTCCACATACACCATGCGCGTATTTTTCCGGATTGCCCGCTCCACGTTCTCGGGATTTGCGGTGTTGACGTAGGTAAACTCCATCCCATAGCCCGCAAGCACTTGATTGAACAGACGCGGCACGCCGCCGTAGAGATCGTGCCCGCAAACCACATGATCGCCGCTCTTGAACATCGTGCAGATCGCATTGATCGCCGCCATCCCGCTGGCAAACACGCGCGCTGCTACTCCGCCCTCGAGCGAGGCGAGATTCCTCTCCAGCCGCGTGCGCGTCGGATTCGACACCCGCGCGTACTCGTATCCCTTGTTCTCGCCTAACCCTTGTTGAACGTAGGTCGAAGTCGCATAGATGGGAACCGTCACCGCACCGGTTTCGGAGTCGGGTTCCTGGCCATCATGAATGGCGCGGGTGGCAAAGCCGGATTGTTTGTTCTTGCTCATGACTCAGTCCTGGTGGCCGTTGTCATTCCGGCCGCCGCATTTTGGCGCCGGGAATCTGCTTTGTTGGCGAAGCAAGAGGACAGCAGATTCCTCGCTTCGCTCGGAATGACAAAAGGTAAGAGCAAACGCTTAGCCTACGCTCCGCCCTCAAAAATCTTCTTCGACAAATACCGCTCCGCCGAATCGGGAATAATCGTCACCACTCGCTTCCCTGCTCCAAGGCGCCGCGCCACTTGCACCGCGGCAAACACGTTGGCCCCGCCGCTCGAACCGGACAATACGCCCTCACGCGCCGCCAGGATGTTGACCGTGGCAAAGGCATCCGCGTCTTTCACCATGAGGATCTCATCGCACACCGTGGGGTCGAAGTTCTTGGGCACAAAGCTAGCGCCGATGCCTTCCACTCTGTGCGGACCCGCCTTGCCCCCGCCCAGCACCGAGCCTTGCGTCTCCACGGCCACCGCCAGCACCCTCGGCAAGCTCTTCTTCAAATAGCGCGACACTCCGGTAAACGTTCCAGCCGTTCCCGCCCCGATGACGACAGCGTCGATTTTCCCTTCCATCTGCTCAAAGATTTCAGGCCCGGTTGTCTGGAAGTGGTAATCGGGATTGGCAGGATTCTCGAATTGCCCCGCCATGAAGGCCATCGGATTCTTTTCCGTAAGTTCGCGGGCCTGCCGAATCGCCCCTTGCATTCCTTCCGACTCCGAAGTGCGGGTTACTTCGGCTCCCAGCGCACGCATGATGGCAACTTTTTCTTCCGAAAAGTTTTCCGGAATGAACAGCACCACGCGGTAGCCGCGATTGATCCCAATCAGCGCCAGCCCAATCCCGGTGTTTCCTGCCGTGGCCTCAACGATGGTGCCTCCCGGTTTAAGCAGTCCCTCATTCTCCGCCCGCTGGATGATGCCAATGGCCGCTCGGTCTTTCACGCTCCCTCCGGGATTCAGATATTCCAGCTTGGCGTACACTTCCGCCGCGCCAGCCGGAACAATTGTCTTCAGCTTGAGGATGGGAGTTTCGCCGACCAGTTGCGTGATATCGTCGGCGACGCACAGGCGAATGCCTTCCAGCGTTTTCTTGGTCACACTACAGGGTACGAACCTCCAGGGCGAGCGTCAATTGCAAGAGTTGTGCGGGGGCTTGGCTTGGAGAGAGTTGCTACTCTCCCCCCGGTGCATGCTCCTGCCCGGGATAATAACCGCTGCGCGTTCTGACGCTCATTTTGCCGTGTCCTTTGGCGCGAGCCTCGACGCGAATGGTGCGGTAGCCGCCTTCGCTCTTGGGAGTCGTCGGTTTGTAGCCGATCGTGTATTGGCTGCGAATATCATGGGCTACCGTCCGGCTGATCTCATCTACTTCGTCCAGGGTCTTAGGGAGGAAGGCGATCCCGCCGGTGCTCTCGGCCAAAGCCTGCAAGGCGCGGCGGGCGCGCCGAGTCCCCTCTTCGCCACCCAGCAAGCCAATGGCATACACCGTCGGGCCGTTTTCCTGCTGCAAGCGGCGCACCGCCTGCTCCAGCGTTTCCTGGCTGGCGTTGTCTTCCCCATCGGTCACTACAAAGAGCACTTTTTTTTGCATATCCGATTGCTTGAGGTGATCGGCCGAAGCCACGACGGCGTCATACAGCGCCGTCCCTCCCCGCGCTTCCACCTTCTCCAACGCTTCCCGCAGCTTGCCGATGTCAGCGGTAAAGTCCTGGTCCAGATAGTATTCGTCGTTGAAATTCACCACGAAGACCTGGTCTTTGGGGTTGCTCGAACGCACCAGGTTCAACGCGGCTTTGTTCACTTTGTCGCGCTTTTCCCTCATCGAACCCGAGTTGTCGATCACAATCCCCATGGCAACCGGAACGTCCTCGTGGCGGAATGAGGTGATGGGCTGCGGTTTATCGTTTTCGAAAACCGTGAACGCATTTTGGTCCAGATCCATCACCATACGGTCTTTGTTGTCGACTACCGTGGCGTGAAGCACGACTTCATCGACTTGCTTTCGGAATACGAAAACTCCGTTTTCAGTCGAGAGGGGGGCTCCGTCTTGAGGCGAAGTGGTAGAACTGCCTTGGCCGGAATCAGTTGGGGGTTGCGGTGGGGTTGGACTTGTATCCTGGCCTCGGGCTCCTACGGTTGACAAGAACAAGCTGGCCAGCAGGATCAGAACACGGCTATTCCGTAGGCGCATAGTAACCCGTCTTAGCGTACACCCGGAGCGGTGGCAATCCCTTCGGCGGAATGAGCTTCACACGTATCTTCCGCCACTTGCCATCATGGGCCCGGTTCTTAGGACGGTATCCAATAACATATTGGTTGCGCAACTCGATGCCGATTTTTGTGGCAACATCCGCCAGGTCGTTGGGATTGTCGATGGTGAAAGCACGGCCGCCCGTGCTTTGGGCAATGTCACTGAGCAATGCCGGCCCCAGCTGCTCTTCCGGCGTGGACATGAAGCGATCATAGATGCCGATAGCGTAGATCAACACGTCGGCTTCCTTGACCACGGACCGCAATTCGCTCTCGGTGTAGCGGCTGTGGTTGTCGCCGCCATCGGAGATGATCAGCAGCGCTCGCTTGGCATACTTGGCCTGCCGCATCTTGTTCAGGCCCAAATAGATAGCGTCCAGCAGCGCGGTCCGGCCCCGGGGAATCGTGAACACCAGCTTGCTCTGAATCTGATCCACGGCCGAGGTGAAATCGGAAACCAGTTCCGGCCGGTCGTTGAACGTAATCATAAAAAATTCGTCTTGCGGGTTGGCGGTCTTGAAAAACTCTTTCACCGCATCCTTGGCCCGGTCGATCTTGCTGCTCATGCTGCCGCTCATGTCAAAGATCACCCCAATCGACACGGGAGCGTCTTCGCTGGAAAAATCCCGGATGATCTGCGCGTCTTTTCCTTCATAGACGGCAAAATTATCCCGGTCCAGGCCGGTCACAAGCCGGTTCATGGGATCGGTCACCGTTACCGGAACCAGCACCAGGTCGGAATCGACTTTCAAAGGCTTGGTATGCGTCTGCAGAGAAGCGTCGACAATCCCGCTCCCCGGGGTTTCAGGAGCGGGAGTGATCCGCGGCCTGATATGCACATCGTCCAGCGGAATCTGCGCCCATAGCGCAGCCGGGAGGCAGGAAACTCCCGCCACCATCGATGCTACTAACAGAGCAAATAGCCAGGGCTGGAACGAACTGCACAGCAATTGGTGCATCCGGGAGCGACACGGGTCCGAAGGAGGGTTCCCGATCTGAGCCGTACTGCGGAAGAACCCGCACACGCGAAAGCGGGCCATAGAAACCTCGTTGAGAAGCATCCTACCACAGCTCACCCAGAACAATTCCACACTTTTTAACGGTATTTCGGCTCGCTCTGTCACTTAGGTACATACGCAAAAGATTGCCCACTACTCAAGGGCCTCCTATGCCGAAAACCTCGATGGCCTGCCAGTTTCCACCTGCCGGAACGAGCAAAACTCCTGTTACAATTTGCACTTTCCAGTTATGGCTAACATTGCTGCTTTTCGCGCCTTTCGCTACGACCCCGGCCGGGTTTCGCCCGGGGACGCGGTTACCCAGCCCTACGACAAAATCACCCCCGCCATGCAGGATCGCTACTACGAGGCAAGCCCCTACAACCTCGTCCGCATCATCCTCGGCAAGCGCCAGCCCAACGACGACCCTGCGGACAACGTTTACACCCGCGCCGCGGCATCCTTCAGCGACTGGCGGCGCGACGGAGTTCTCCGCCAGGATTCCCAGCCCTCGCTTTATTTCTACTCTCAGCGCTTCAAGGTCCCAGGTGGCAGCACTGAAGCGGAACGCCGTGGATTCATCGGCTTAGGCCGCGTCGAAGATTACT
The DNA here is from genome assembly GCA_963770915.1 of uncultured Acidobacteriaceae bacterium. Lineage (GTDB taxonomy): Bacteria > Acidobacteriota > Terriglobia > Terriglobales > Acidobacteriaceae > PALSA-270. The sequence continues at coordinate 3,891,352 of CAVYRG010000001.1, read as the reverse complement.
CTGCCCAGATCGTTTTCCGTCACGAACAGACTCTGGCGAAGCCCAAGGCTGACCGTCTCGACCTGCTTCGCGCCACCCGCGCTCATTTCGGCCAGATCTTCATGCTCTATACCGATCCGGCAGGAGAAATCGAGAAGGCGCTGGCCACCGATCAGCCACCGGACATGGAAAGCCGCGACGAATATGGCGTGCTGCACCGGGCATGGAAGGTCTCCAATCCAGACACGATCAGCCTGGTCAAAGGCAAGATGCGAGACAAGAAGCTGATCATCGCCGACGGCCACCATCGCTACGAAACCGCCCTCAACTACCGGAATGAGCGGCGTGCAGCGGCCACTGCGCCCGCGCCGGATGCACCTTACGAGTACGTCATGATGACCTTCGTCAACATGGACAGCCCGGGCTTGGTTATCCTGCCGACTCATCGTGTTGCTCACAGCCTGACGTCATTTTCTGCGCACGCATTTCACGACAATGCACAGGCCTATTTCAGCGTGGAACAGGTCGATCCCTCGATCGACGCCGTCCGCGCTCAGGCCATCCTGCGGGAGGCCGGGCAGACGGGCACTGCTCTTCTGGCCGTTGCCACCGATCGTGCTTTTCTCCTAGATCGACCGAAAGCCAACGGCTCGAATATGTTTGCAGGCCTCTCTCTGCGCCAGCAATCGCTCGATGTGGTGCAGCTGCATAAATGCCTGCTGGAAGGTGTTCTGGGAATTTCCCCGGAGGCCATCCGCGACCAGCAAAACATCGGTTACTACCGCGAAACCGACGAGGCTCTCGCCCAGGTCCGAAATGGCGCCAACCTTGCTTTTCTGATGAACCCGGTTCGAATGCAGCAGGTCCGCGACATCGCCTTCGCTGGCGAAGTGCTGCCGCAGAAGTCGACGGACTTCTTTCCCAAGTTGCTGAGCGGGCTGACGGTTTACGCGCTGGAGTAGGTGGAAGCGGCCCGCACAATGGTAGACACGAAACTAACGAATCGCGGTGGGGCGCTTCTCGCGCTCGCCTCTTTGTTTCTGCTGGCAAACTTGGCCGCATGCGGCGGGGACGCCTTCAGTTCGACATCGACAGGCTCCAATCCGCCGCCTTCCAGCACGACGTTGCAGCAGGTCGCGACGCCTCACGGGATTACGATCGGCACTGCGGCCGACTCCTACTACTTGAGCGACACCAACTACTCCGCCGTTCTGGGAAGCGAGTTCGGGCAACTCGAGCCGGAGAACGAAATGAAATTCGCGGTCGTCCATCCCAGCCAGGGGACCTACGATTTCTCCGGCGCCGACACCTTGGTTGCCTTCGCGCAAGCCCACTCGATGCTGGTCCGGGGACACACGCTGGTTTGGCACAACCAGGTTCCGGACTGGGTAACCAACGGTGGTTTTTCCGCGAGCCAGCTTTCCACCATTTTGCAGCAGCACATCTCCACTGTGATGGGGCATTACGCCGGCAAGGTCTACGCCTGGGACGTGGTGAACGAAGCCTTCAACGATGATGGCACCATGCGGAGCACCATTTGGTACGACAGTCCTGGCATCGGCTACGCCGGGATGGGCACGCAATATATCGAGCAAGCCCTGCAGTGGGCCCACGCGGCCGACCCCTCCGCCAAGCTTTTCTACAACGACTACAACGCGGAGACCATGAACGCGAAATCCGATGCCATCTACGCCATGGCGCAGGACTTCAAGACCCGCGGCGTGCCACTGGACGGTATCGGTTTTCAGATGCATCTCGACTTGAGCTTCGACAACCCGAGCACGCTCGCGTCGCTGACCAGCAATTTGCAGCGCTTCGCTGCGCTGGGACTTACTTTGCACATTACGGAAATGGACGTTCGCCTGCCCGATTCCAGTACGGCATCGCTCAATGCGCAGGCCCATCTTTACGGCGAGATCACCAACATCTGCAGACAACAGCCGTCCTGCAAGGTGCTCCAGACCTGGGGCTTCACCGACAAGTATTCCTGGATCCCTTCCGCCTTCCCTGGGATGGGCTGGGCCCTGCTGTGGGACGCCAACTACCAGAAGAAGCCTTCCTATACCAGCGTTCACGACACGCTGGGACAGTAGCGTGCCGCGAGGCCTGGGCGGTATAAAGGTTGGGTGGGATTCGGTTTGCTCCCGCCAATCGCATGACCGCCACGCGCCGCCTTCGCAGCCTGTTTTCCCTCAGCGCGCTGGCCGCAACCCTGGCCGCTTCGACCGTTTTGTTGTTCTCAGCGCCTGCTGAAGAACCGCAGCTCTCGGTGTACTCCCTCATCGCCAATTATTCTGTGCCGGTGGTGCAGCGGGAAGGCCAGGACTACGTTGGCTTGCTGGAAACTCTGGAGCCGCTCGGCACGGTGAGCGCAACCACCGAAGGCACGCAATGGCATCTTCGCTATAACAAGCAGCCTGTCGACTTCACGATCGGCGCAAGCCACGCGCGCGTGCGGCAACATGACTTTGACCTCCACGGCGATTTCCTGTTTGAGAACGGGCGCGGACTGGTCCCGATCGCCACCTTAGGTCCATTGATGTCACGCATCCTGGGCGGGCCGGTGACCATCCATGCAGCCTCCCGCAGAGTGTTCGTCGGAAACGTCGCCGTCCACTTCACCGCGCAAATCAGCAAAGCAGCGCCGCATACGCTGATCATGAATTTCAGTGCGCCGGTGAATCCCATGGTCGCCACCGAACCCGGCCAACTGCGCATGGTCTTCAGCCATGAGCCGGTGGTGGCGCCGGGATCGCCCTCGCTCACCTTCGATGACAACATCATTCCCTCGGCGAACTTCACCGAGGGCAACGGCGCGGCCGAGATTGCAGTGCACAGCGACGCAGCGCTGTTTGCCAGCTTCAGCAACGGCAATCGGACGATCACCATCACCCTGGCCCCGTTGCAATCCGCGCACACAGCTGCTCCCGCTTCCGGAACGCAGGCCCCCCCCGCGACAAATCCCAATGCGCCGGGGCAGTCGCCGGGCATGGGCGGGGAGGCACAGCCGGCCCCCTCGAAGGCGTTCGTTGTGTTGGACGCCGCGCACGGCGGAAGCGAACGCGGCGAGGCGCTCAGCGATCAGATGGCGGAAAAAGACGTCACTTTGGCTTTCGCGCTGGCGTTGCGGCAGGAACTGCAGAACCGCGGCATCCCCACGCTCATGGTGCGCGACAGTGACCTCACCCTCACCCCCGATCAGCGCGCCGGCATGACCAATGCGGCCCATCCAGCGATCTACGTCTGCTTGCACGCTTCCTCGCAAGGCCAGGGCGTGCGCCTTTACACCTCGCTACTGCCCGATGGCGGCCAGAATTCCGGCCCCTTCGTGAGCTGGGAAACTGCCCAATCCTCTTCCCTTCCCGCGAGCCGCAGCGCGGCGGACACGCTCGCCACCGGCCTGCGCAAACAGAGGCTTGCCGTGCGCGTTCTGATGGCACCACTGCGGCCCTTAAACAACATCACGACGGCTGCGGTTGCAGTGGAAGTGGCACCGCCCGCCGGCGGCATTGCGGACATGACCTCGCCCGTCTATCAGCAGCAGGTCGCCACTGGAATCGCGGACGGAGTCGCCGCACTTCGCGGGCAACCGGAGGCGGGGCGATGACTCCTCGCCAACTCACGATCGCCGTTGCGGCCATGCTGACGATTCTGCTGGGCGCGGGCGTCTACGCCTGGCAGATGCGCAGCCACGCTCTCAGTCAACCTGCGGTCAGTACCGCCCCGATAGCCCCTCCGGTCTCGGGGCCGACTGAGCAGGTCACGCTCTATGTCGCCTACGACAACGCTGGCGTTCTGTTACCCGAGACGGCGACTATTCCCCTGCCTCAAGACCGCCAGCAGCGCGCCGAGGAATTACTGCGCGCGCTGCTAGATCGCTACCTGGAGAAATCTTCTCCCCATCTCCTGCCCGCCGGGTCGGAAGTCCGCGACGTGTATCTCGTCGATCCGGGCTTGGCGGTCGTCGACCTGAACGCTGAGTTGGCCAACTCGCATCGCTCCGGCGTGCTGGTCGAGGAACTGACGGTCGGTTCGATGATTGAGACTTTGGGCGCCAACAATCTTGGCATTACGCGGGTGAAATTCCTGGTCGACGGCCAGGAGCGTGATACGCTCGCTGGTCACGCCGATCTGGCGGATGTGTATGACGTTGGCAACGTGACGCAGATGGTGAGCACGCTGCAGGCTTCGCAGTAATCCCATTGGACGCGCGTCTCGCCCGAGTCCCGCCAGGTCGAGCATCTCAACACTGCTAGAATTCACCGATGCACTATCGATCGGACAATCGCAGCCCCGGCCAGATGCGGCCGGTCCAGATTCTCCCCGACTACATCAAGACCGCAGAAGGCTCGGTGCTTATCGAGATCGGCAATACGCGGGTGATTTGCACGGCTTCGCTGGAAGAGTCTGTTCCTTCGTTTCTGCGCAACAGCGGCAAGGGCTGGATCACTTGCGAATACAGCATGCTGCCCCGCTCCACCCTGACGCGGACGCCGCGCGAAGTGAACAAGGGACGCCCCAGCGGGCGCACGCATGAGATTCAGCGCCTGATTGGCCGCTCGTTGCGGGCCGTCACTGATATGGCTCGGCTGGGCGAGCGCACCGTCTGGATCGACTGCGATGTCATTCAGGCCGACGGCGGCACGCGAACGGCCTCGATCACCGGCGCATTCGTCGCGCTCGGGCTGGCGCTGCAGAAATTAGTGGATGCGGGAACCCTGACCTCGGTCCCCTTGCGCGACTTCGTGGCCGCCATCAGCGTAGGCATCGTGGACGGGGAAATCCTGCTGGACCTGTGCTACGAAGAAGACTCCCGCGCCGACGTGGACATGAATTTCGTGATGACCGCTGGACACAAGTTCGTCGAGGTGCAGGCTACCGCCGAACACTCCGTGTTTGACGAACAGCAAATGGGCAAGATGATCGCCTTGGCGAAAGAAGGCGTGCAGTCGTTGATTGCCAAACAGCAAGCGGTGCTGGGGCAGTTGACGCTGCGGCAGTAGTTGGGAAAGGCCCTGTGATCCGGGTCACGCGGGCAAGTGTTTTCGCCCGCAGTCGATCCGCCCGAACCCGTGCAAACGTATTACAATGATCGGCTACCCGTTAGCCGACAATCGAGATTTAGAGCGCACTCATCTTACGGAGGAATCTATGAAGCTTACCCCTGGCAAGCTGGCCGGTCTGAAGAAGGTTTCGAACGAACGCGGCGTGATTGCTGCGGCCGCGATGGATCAGCGCGGCTCGCTGCAGAAGTCACTGGCCAAAGAAAAGGGCGGCGAAGTCAACGACGCCATGATGGAGGAATTCAAGGCGCTGGTGACGGAAGTGCTGACGCCTCACGCCAGCGCCATTCTGCTCGATCCCGAGTGGGGCCTGCCTGCGGCGAAGCGGCGAGCCAAGAATGCCGGCCTGCTGCTTGCCTACGAGAAAACCGGCTACGACAAGACCGGCCCCGGAAGGCTCGGCGATCTGCTCGACCATTGGTCCGCGCAACGGCTGAAAGCTGCCGGCGCCGATTGCGTGAAGATTCTGCTCTACTACACACCCTACGATCCCAAAGACATCAACGATAAGAAGCATGCCTGGGTCGAGCGGCTGGGAGACGAATGCCGCGCCAACGACATTCCGTTTTTCCTGGAATTCGTCGGCTACGAAGAGGGCGCCGACGAGAAGGGCTTCGAGTACGCCAAGAAAAAGCCGCACATCGTCACCGAGAGCATGCGAGAGTTCACCAAGGACAAATACGGAGTTGATGTGCTGAAAGTCGAAGTGCCCGTCAACATGAAGTTCGTCGAGGGCACGAAGTCCTTCGCCGGGCAAGTGGCCTACAGCAAGAAGGAAGCGATTGACCTGTTCCACAAGGCTGCGGCCGTGGCCACCAAACCGTTCATTTATCTCTCTGCCGGCGTGAGCAACGCGGAGTTTTCGGAAACGCTCGAGCTTGCCGCCGAAACCGGTGTGAAGTTCAATGGCGTGCTGTGCGGGCGGGCCACCTGGAAAGACGGCATCCCGATCTACGCGAAACAGGGTGCGGCCGCTTTCCGCAAATGGCTGGAAACCGAAGGCGTCAAGAACATCCACAATGTGAACGACAAGCTGAAGGCCGCAACTTCCTGGCACTCGATCTACGAGGTCGAGCCGGCGCTGGTGGGCGCCTAGGCGGCGGATCAATCCAGAAATTTGGCGGCGTGGGCGGCGGGCTCACGCCCCCGGCAGGCGAGCTGCCCAAGATCCTTCTTTCACCGACGCAATGCAATGGCGTCGACACAGTTTGCCTTGCCGGAGGACTCGTATGCCCAGGCCGCTCTTTCGGAAGTGTCTCGCGCTGGCGCTGCTCGCGCTGGCTCCCGTCGTTGCGGCCGCCCAGGCCGCATCCACGCCGGCGATGACGCTGGAAGTCGACGAAACCCAGGCCGCGCGCAGAATCGCTTTTGTGCACGAGGAAATTCGCGTGCATCCCGGCCCGCTCGCGCTCGCCTATCCCCGTTGGATTCCCGGGGAGCATGGACCGACCGGGCCCATTCAGCAGCTAGCCGCGATACGCATCCATGCCGGAAGCGCGACCCTCCCCTGGACCCGCGATCCCGACGACATCTTCACGATTCGCGTCGAAGTTCCGCCCCAAACCGACAAAATCGCCGTCGACTTCGACACGTTGCTGGAAAACACCGTCTCGGATCATCAACTCCTGCTAGCGTGGAATACCACGGTGCTGTACCCGCTCAATATTGATAAGCGCGATTTGATGATCGAACCCGCGGTGCTTCTTCCCGCAGGCTGGAAACAAGGCAGTTCGCTAAGCGTTACCAGCCAGTCGGGCGACCGCGTTAGCTTTGCCCCGGTTTCGCTCGAACGCCTGATTGATTCCCCGGTCCTTGCAGGCGAGTTCTTTCGGACGGCGCCGCTGGCGTCGGTGTGGCCCTCGCAGCTTGACATCACCGGGGATAGCCAGGCCGCGGTCGACAAAGCCGACGACGCGCACGCGTTCGATCTGTTCGCCAAGCTGATCGACCAGGATCGTGCCATGTTCGGGTTCCGCCATTGGCAAACTCTGCACATTCTTGTCTCGCAGAGTGACGCCGTACCCTTTGATGGACTGGAGCATGAAGATTCGCCGTATAACGCTGTGGGGGACGCGGCGCTCTCCAAGAAAGACCTGCTGGAAAGATACGGCTGGGTGCTTTTCGCGCATGAGCAATCCCACTCCTGGGACGGCAAGTACCGGCGTCCGGCGGAGCTGTACTCGAAGCCCAACTATCAGGGCCCGGAGCGGACCACCTTGCTTTGGGTCTATGAGGGCCTGAACGAGTACATCGGGATGCTGCTCGCCACCCGCTCGGGCTTTAATGATGACGCCTACATGCGCGATTATCTCGCGCGGACCACGGCGGACTTCGCGCAGGAAACCGGCCGCGATTTCTCCGCTCTGGTAGACACGGCGACCGAAAACTGGGTGCTGCGTTCGGTCAAGGGTGGATGGGGGGCGCTGCGCCGCGACCAGGATTACTACGACGAGGGCGCCCTCATCTGGATGCGCGCCGATACCATCATTCGCGAACAATCCCAGGACCGGCTTTCGCTCGACGATTTCCTGCGCAGCTTTCTCGGCCAGCGCGATACCGAGCCCATCGTCGTGCCTTACACCCGCGAGGACGTCGAAAAGGCCCTGGCGACCATATGCCCCTACGACTGGCACACGTTCTTCGAGAAAAACATCTACCAAGCGAACAGCAAGCCGCCGACCGAAGGCCTTGAGGCTGCCGGTTGGCGCCTGGTGTACAACGACAAGCCCAACCATGAGCCTTTCTTTTCCGTGCTCCTGCCCGTCGATTATTTTGGGTCGTATTCAATTGGGATCAACGTGAGAAAGGACGGCATGATCTACGATGTGATTCCGGGAACGCCCGCCTACAACGCCGGTCTGGGCCCGCAAATGACGATTCTCTCGGTCGATGGCCGGGCTTATTCCGCCGATGCGCTCAATGATTCGATCGCGCATCCTCACAACGGCAAGATCGTGATGGTGGTTCGCAACTTTGATTCCGTCAAATCTTACGAACTTCAATATGCCGGGGGCGTACGCTATCCGCACCTGGAGCGCATTCCCGGAACCCATGACTACCTGAGCGAGATTTTGGCACCGCGCAGCTACAAAGAACACTAGCCATGGACAGCCGTAGACATTCGTCATGAGCAATCGCAACGACACAGCTCTGATCACCGGCGCTTCCGGCGGAATTGGCTACGAACTGGCCAAGCTCTTCGCCCGGGAAAAGTACAATCTGGTCTTGGTGGCTCGCAGCGCGCCCAAGCTGACGCAATTTGCCGGCGAACTGCAACGCCAATTCGGCATTCAGGCCAAGCCATTGGCGCTCGATCTTTCTGCCGCGAGCGCGCCCCAATCTCTTTTCGACGATCTGCAGCGGGAGGGAATCGCTGTCGGTGTTCTGGTGAACAACGCCGGCTACGGAGCATACGGCGAGTTCGCGCAAATTCCGCTGGAAGAAGAACTCGGGCAAATTCAATTGAACGTAGCCACACTCACCGCGCTGACGAAATTATTTCTTGCTCCGATGCTGGAGCGGCGTTCCGGGCGGATCATGAACGTCGCGTCCACCGCTGGATTTCAGGCCGGCCCGTTGATGGCCGTCTATTACGCGACCAAGTCTTACGTCATCCTTTTTTCGGAAGCGTTGGCCAACGAACTCAATGGCAGTGGAGTTACCGTAACATGCCTGTGCCCAGGCGCGACTGAAACGGAATTCGCCAATCGCGCCGGCAACGCGAGTTCCCGTCTGTTCAAACAATTCCGTCCCATGAGCGCCAAGGCGGTAGCGCACACTGGCTATCGCGGGCTGATGAAAGGCAAGACGCTGGTGATTCCCGGAACCCTCAACTGGCTGACGGCGCAGTCAGGACGTTTCGCCCCGCGCAAAATGGTCACGTCGATCTCGCGCTGGATCTCGGAAAAGGCATAGCTAGGTCCGTCGGCTGAAAAGCCGCGAGGCCGCCCTCAAGCCTTCGCCTCAAACCAGCCGCCGTCCGACGCGGTTAGCGCATCCGCTTCTTTCGGCCCCCAGCTTCCCGGCTGATAGGGCAACACTGGCGTGGCATCGCCGAGCACCGGATCGACAATCCGCCACGCTTCTTCGACATAGTCTTCTCGCGAAAAATAAAGCTGGTTGCCCTGCATGGCATCGCCCAGCAATTCTTCGTAAGCCTGCATCTCCGCCGGGTCGGAAGTCTCCATCACCATTAGCTCGGTCATCTTGCCGCGCAGCTCGTTGCCGGACTCCTTCACCAGCGCCGCGCACGCGATCTCCAGGTTTGGCGTAACACGAAAACGATAATAATTGTTCGGCGGCGGGGCGGAACCAAACAGCGCCGGCGACTGCCGCAGCCTGGCGATCACCTCCGTCACCGTAACCGGCAGCGACTTCCCCGCGCGAATGAAGAACGGAACGTTTTGCCATCGCCAGGAATCAACGAACAGTCGCAACGCCACGTAGGTCTCCACTATCGAGTGGGGCGCGACCCCCGGCTCTTTGCGATAGCCGTCGAACTGGCCGCGCACGACATCTTCCGGGCGAAGCGTGCGGATACTCCGTAGCACCTTCACCTTTTCGTCGCGCACACGCTCGATCTCAGAATTGGGCGGAGGCTCCATCGCCAGATTCGTCAGCACCTGCAGCAGATGATTCTCCACCACATCGCGTATCGCCCCCGCCTGCTCATAGAATGCGCCACGACCCTGCACGCCAAAAGTCTCCGCCATGGTGATCTGCACGCTTTCGACGTAACGGCGATTCCAAATCGGCTCCAGAAACGAATTCGCGAAGCGAAAAAAAACCACATTCTGCACCGCATTCTTTCCCAAATAGTGATCGATGCGGAAAATATTGGATTCGTCAAACTCACTATGCAGGATCTGATTCAGTTGCTTCGCCGATTCCAGGTCCCGCCCAAAGGGCTTTTCCACGATCACGCGCGCGCCCTCGATGCAACCCGCAGCTTTGAGCTGCTCCACCACCGGGCCGAACAAAGTCGGCGGAATCGCCATGTAGTGAATGGGATGCTGCGCGCTTCCCAGCAACTTGCGTAATTGCTGAAACGTCGCCGGATCGGCGTAATCGCCATCCACGTACTGCAGCACGCTCATCAGCTTGGCGAAGCCGTCAGGATCGAGCCCGCCGTAGTGCTCGACGCTGTCTTTGGCGCGGGCTTTCAGTTGGTCCAGATTCCAGCCTGCTTTCGCCACGCCAATAACCGGAATATTGAGTCGGCCGTGTTTGGCCAAGGCCTGCAGCGCCGGGAAAATCTTCTTATGCGCCAGATCGCCGGTTGCTCCCAGGAAAACCAGCGCGTCGGATACGGTTGGACTCATGCCTCACTCCTCACGCGGTGATACCTACCTATTAAGCTTAACTCACTACCGGCGACTGCCGAGCTCCGCTCGGCTGGACAGCCGAGGGCAGCTGTCCCCACGTGATCCAGCCAACGACAAACGACAAACGGCCAAAGACGGCTTTTCTCACTCCCACTCGATCGTGCCCGGCGGCTTTGAGGTCACGTCATAGACCACGCGATTCACGCCCTTCACTTCATTCACAATGCGATTAGAAATCGTCTTCAACACTTCGTGCGGAAGATCGACCCAGTCGGCGGTCATGCCATCTTCGGAGTGCACCGCGCGAACCGCGCAAGTGTAAGCATAAGTGCGAATGTCACCCATCACGCCCACCGACATGACCGGCAGCAGCACGGCAAACGACTGCCAGATTTTCGTGTACAGACCGGCGCGCTTGATTTCTTCGACGACAATTTCGTCGCAGTCGCAAAGAATCGCCACTCGCTCGGGCGTGACCTCACCGACAATCCGCACCGCCAGGCCCGGCCCTGGAAAGGGCTGGCGCTGGAGGATTTCTTCCGGCATGTCTAGATCCCGCCCGATGAGCCGCACTTCGTCCTTGAACAAATCCTTCAGCGGCTCGATCAGCTTGAGCTTCATCTTCTCCGGCAGGCCGCCGACGTTATGATGCGACTTAATGGTCTGCGAAGGCCCGCGCACCGAGCGCGATTCGATCACGTCCGGATACAGCGTCCCCTGCACCAGCCATTCCACCTTGCCTTCTTTTTGTTCCAGCCGGTTCGCTTCCTCTTCAAACACCGCGATAAATTCAGCCCCGATGATTTTGCGTTTCGTCTCGGGATCGGTCACCCCCGCCAGCTTGTTGAGAAAGCGCTCGCTGGCGTCGACGGCAATGAGATGCAGCCCAAGCTTATCGCGCAAGTTTTGCTGCACCTTGTGGAATTCGTTTTTGCGCAGCACGCCATTGTTAACGAAGACGGAGGTCAGGCGCGAAGTGCCATTGCCGTCACGCAGGGCTCTATCGACCAGCGTCGCCGCCACCGCCGAATCCACACCGCCGGAAAGCGCGCAAAGCGCGCGCCCGTCGCCCACCGTCTGCCGTACGCTCTCGATGGTGGCGTCAATGAAGTGCTTGGCGGTCCAGTCAGCCTTCGCCCCGCAGATGTTAAGCGCAAAATTGCGCAAAATGTCTTTGCCCTGGCGGGTGTGATGCACTTCGGGATGAAACTGCACCGCCCACATTCTCTGATCGGGATTCTCAATGGCCGCAACGGCATTCGGCGACTTGGCAGTTAAGCGGAACCCGGCCGGCAATTCCACCGCCTCGTCGCCATGCGACATCCAAACCGAAAGCCCCTCCGGCAGGCCCTCGAACAATCGCGATCCACCCTGCATCTGAATTTCGGCGTGCCCATACTCGCGCTTGGTCGCCGCGCGCACCTTCCCGCCGAGCGCGTGCACCATGTACTGCAGGCCGTAGCAAATCCCAAGCACGGGCAAGCCCAGAGTGAATACACGCGGATCAGCTACAGGGGCATCCTTGTCATAAACCGAAGAAGGCCCGCCAGACAAAATAATCCCCACCGGCGAGTAGCTGCGGATTTCTTCCAGCGGCGCGGTGCAGGGCAGCACCACCGAAAACACATGCAATTCGCGGATGCGGCGCGCGATGAGTTGCGAATATTGCGCGCCAAAGTCGAGAACGACGATGGATTGGGTTTCCACGGATGAGTTTCTCAGATCGGCAGAACAGTGTAAAGGGAAAGAGAAGCGGTGACCAGTCGCGGTCCTCCGATGTTTCTCTGCGGTTCGCTAGTCTTCAACTCAGGCCGGTCAGCGAGACGTCGCTCAAAATCAACTCGTCGGGATCCACCCGGCTCTCTGGCGGCGGAGTGGTCCCCGCGGGCGGGCTGAAAGCTGACACGGGCTTTACTTCTGCGGGAGGCTTCTCCGGCCCCTCCACAATTGCCACGTAGGCCGCAAGCCGCCCCACATACAGGAAATCCGCCACCGCGAAATAGAACAGGGTCACCAGCAGGATCCCGCCGAAGACGACAACCGGCGGCAACCATCCCGCCAGAGCCACGACCACGCCAGCCATCGCAGTGGCAATCACAAAAGCCGTGGCATGCGCCAGCCCAAACCATGTGCTCGCCACCAGCACTCTCCCAGCGCTTGCTCTAGGCATTTGCACCGCCGACGCAATCGATCCGAAAGCATCTTTGTCGCGGACTACGACGTAGACCGAAGCAAATGAGAGCAGCCAGTTCATCATCGCCCAGGCCAGCCACACCAGTGGCGCGGCAGCCAGGAAAATGAGCGCGGCGATTCCTGCAGAGGACTTGTCGTCTCCGCCCGCCAACGACGCAAGGAACCACACTCCCAGGGCTCCGGCCAGCGCTGCCAATACCGCGGCGACGCGCAGAAAATTCAGTCCCGCCAGCGAGCGCAGCGGGCGGTGTCCGGCAACTGATTGCGAGGCGCTCGCTTCGCGAAGATCCTCCAGCACTGCGCCGACTGTAACGGCTCTGCCCATGGCGCCGGTGGCAATCCACGCTACAGTCATGGCAAGCCCCAAAAAAATCGCCGCCTCGACAAGCCGGGGCGCGCTGCCGCTCACAATGTGCTGAAATGCGAGCGAGATCAAAAACGGCTGCCGCGAGCGGAACAGAAGCATATCTTCCAAGGTTATGGGAAGCGAATTCAGGTATGCCAGTAAGGAAGCGGTGAGCAATAAGGCGATCGCGAACCCCACGCTCCAACGCCAGGTAATTTCGGCCAGTCCTAAAGATGGCCGGCGAAACATAAAGCGGAATCCGGTCAGCGTTGGCGAAGCGGCTGGCTGCTGCATATCTCGTTCAGGATAACGCAATTCTTGAAGTCACTCCGGTCAGGTGAGATTTCCACCGGAGATTTCCGCATCTCGTTTTTGCTGATTCATGCTAGTGCAACCTCGCCCGAATGGTTCGCATCTTTCCAAGAGACGGTCACTTTTATCTGAGCTGTGTCGGCCCGCGGCGCACTCCGCGCTGTCACGTGGTTTCTGCGCTCACGAGGAACACAACCCCAGGAGGTTATTCATGAAGTACGCGAAGTATCTGATGTTGACGGTCGCGCTGTTTGCCCTCAGCGCGTTTGCGGCGGACAGGGATCGAGGCAGCATGAATCTTCCCGATCCCGCCGTGGTTGGTTCTGCTCACCTTAAGCCGGGAGATTACAAGGTAGAGTGGAACGGCACCGGCAAGCACGTTACGGTGAACTTCATGCAGCACGGAAAGACGTTGGCGACTACTTCGGCGGAACTCGTCAACCATTCCAAACCGTCGCCCTACAATGACGTGGTCCTCAACCCGGCGACTGGCAAGAATAAGCGCATCGATGAGATCGATTTCAACAACCGAACCGAGGCGCTGGTGCTGCGGCCGTCCGTGATGGCCAAAAGTAACGCAATGCCGCAGGCTAAGTAGTTCAGCCTGGCGGAAAACCAATTTCGCAAACGCAGCGGGCGAGAGCCCGCTTTTTTGTTGGGTTCAGGGCCACGAACTATCGCACCACGATGTTGACCAGTTTGCCGGGAACAAAAATTCTCTTTACGATTGGCTTGCCGCCAATCGCCGCAATAACCTTTTCATTCTTCTCGGCCTCCTGAAGGACGAATTCTTCGGGAGCACCAGCAAACAGAATTACTCGTCCCCGCAGTTTCCCATTCACTTGCACCGGATATTCAATCTGGTCTTCCTTCGCAAGCTCAGGATCGTACTTCGGCCAGGATGCTTTCAGAAGATCGCCTTCTTTTCCTAGCATCTCCCAGAGTTCATGGGCAAGATACGGCGCGAACGGGGCAAGCAGAAGAACTAAGTCTCTTTGCGCATCCGCCAAAACCGGCAACGCTTCCGGCGGAGGAGGCATTCCCGCCAACCCGTCCTCAAAAGCGTAAAGCGCGTTCACCAATTCCATGACAGCTGCGATGCAGGTGTTGAAGTGCCAGCGGCCTTGAAAGTCGTCGCTGACGCGCTTGATGGTCTGGTGCAGTTTGCGTTGTACGCCGCGATAGTCCGCGGCCAGGTTCGCAGGGCCCGGTGCGGGCGATCGGTGTGCGTTGCGCACGACATACCGATACACCCGGTTCAAGAACCGCTGAATGCCCTCGATGCCGGTATCCTGCCAGTCCAAATCGCGATCCGGCGGCGCCGCGAATAGGCTATAGAGCCGAGCAGCGTCGGCGCCGTAGCGCGCAACCATCTCATCCGGCGAGACGACGTTGCCCAAGCTTTTCGACATCTTCGCGCCGTCTTTGATGACCATGCCCTGCGTGAACAAGCGCTCGACCGGTTCATCATTCTTGACAAGGCCCAGGTCGCGCATGAACTTGGTCCAGAAGCGCGAGTAGATCAGGTGTAGGATGGCGTGCTCCACGCCCCCTATGTATTGATCGATGCCGCAATCGCCAAACCAGTATTCCGCCGTCTTGGCATCGAACGGAGCCTTGTCGTCGTGCGGGTCGGTGTAGCGGTAGAAATACCAGGACGAATCGACGAAGGTGTCCATCGTGTCGGTCTCACGCCGCGCCGAGCCGCCACACTTCGGGCAGGTGGTGTTCACAAACTCGGGTACCCGCCCAAGCGGCGAGCCTCCGGTCAGTGTGATATCGACGTTGTCTGGCAGAATTACCGGCAAATCTTTTTCGTTGACCGGGACCACGCCGTCCTTGTCGCAATGAACCATCGGGATGGGCGTACCCCAGTAACGCTGCCGCGAAATCCCCCAATCTTTCAAACGAAACGTAACCGTCGCTTTGCCGAAGCCGTGCTTTTCCGCGTAGGCCGACATCTTCTTGATCGCGTCATCGCAGCCCAGGCCAGTGAACTCGCCGGAATTCACGAGCTTGCCGTCGTGTGTAGTAAAAGGCAGCTCGGGTGTGGAGCGGGCGCCCCCGCCCGCTTCTGCTGCTGGCACGATTACTTCTCGAATCTCGATCCCATACTTCTTTGCGAACTCAAAATCCCTTTCATCATGGGCCGGAACGCTCATGATCGCACCGGTGCCGTAGTCCATCAGAATGTAATTCGCCACCCAGATCGGCACTTTCTCGCCGTTATACGGATTGATGGCGAAGCGCCCGGTATTCACGCCATGCTTTTCAATCTCCCCAATGTCGCCGATTTCTTTGGCTTTGCGCTGCTCGGCGATCAGTTTGTCGACTTTGGCGCGCAGATCAGGAGCTTCGGCCGTCAGATCAGAGAGCAATGGATGCTCCGGCGCAAGCTGCACCGATGTCGCCCCGAAGATGGTGTCGACACGGGTGGTAAAGACCGGAATTGCAGAATCTGCGGTTCGTAGTCCGGCACGAATCTTCTCCGCGTCCGCCTCGGATATTTTCAGGTCAAAAGCTTCTTCCAGCGCCATCACCATTTCGACCGGATCCAGCTTAACGGCGCCCAGACCGTCCAAAAGCGAAGCGCTTAGGGTTACTTCGGCTTCATCAATTCCCAGGCGTTTGGATATCAATCGCTTGACCGTTCCTGAGAGCTGCGCCGCGCCGTCCAGCTTGAAATCCACCAGCGTGCCCTCGCTGCGGCCGATCCAATTTCGCTGCATGATGCGCACTTTTTCCGGCCAGCCGTCGAGCCTGTCCAGATCGCGGAGCAGTTCATCGGCATAATGTGTCGTGCGCAAAAACCACTGCTCCAACTCCCGCTGCTCGACCGGCGTATCCTCGTGCCGCCAGCAGCAGCCGCCCACCACTTGCTCATTGGCGAGCACCGTGGCGCACTTCGGGCACCAATTGACTTTGCTCTTCTTGCGATACGCCAGCCCGCGCTCGTAGAGCTTGAGGAAGAACCACTGGTTCCAGCGGTAGTACTCGGGAAAGCAAGTGGTCACCTCGCGCGACCAGTCATAGGCGAAGCCCAGCCGCTTCATCTGCGCCTTCATGTTGGCGATATTGCGCAGCGTCCACTCGCGCGGCGGGGTCTGATTCGCTATGGCGGCGTTTTCCGCCGGCAAACCGAAGGAATCCCAGCCCATGGGATGCAGCACGTTGTAGCCGTTCATCCACATGTAGCGCGCAAGTGCGTCGCCGATGGCGTAGTTGCGCACATGGCCCATATGCAGCGCCCCGGAAGGATAGGGCAGCATTTCTAGGACGTAATATTTGGGCTTGCTTGAGTTGGCTTCTGCGGCAAATAAAGCCGAATCCTGCCAGAGCTTCGACCACTTGCCTTCTACGGCCTGAGCATCATAGCGATCGTCGCGAGCTGCGTTCTTTTCTTCCTGGGGCATAGCGCAATCTTTCGGTTGGCAGATAAACCTTTATTTTACAATGAGTGGCGAGCCGGCTCGCGGGGAGACCAGGACCATCGAGGCCGCTTTGGCTGACTAGAAGCCCGCTAATCGGCCCGGCACCCTGTTGACCATTTTTCCTAGCCCTTTGGGTCCTATTGATTACAATAGGAGACTTCAAGCCTCCCCTTTGGGAGGACTGCCTAGCCCCGACATCGCGGGGACAACGAAGTGGAACAGTCTAATTACAATACCGGGCCCGCCTCCTGGGTTTACTGGCGGGTGGAAGGCAGCCTGTTGGAATTGACCACGGTACGACCGGTGGCCTTTTTCACCTGGAATGCCCAGACTTTCGCCGAGCGCTGGATCCGTCGCGGCCTGGTCCTGCTGATGGCGGCGCTGCGGCCGTTTCTCTACGCCACAAACCGAAAATTTGCTACACGGGTGGTGCACACCGTGCTTCGCGGCGTTAGCCGCGACCGGCTGGACCTGCTGGGCGAAGAGTACTTCAAGTATGAGATGGAGCCTTTCCTCCGGGCGGCGGGCGTGCGCAAACTGAGGGAAGTGGTTGATTCTGGGGCGCATGTCGTTCTTGTCAGCCAGGGTCTGGAACAGGTGATGCGCCCGCTGGCGCGCCACCTGGGAGTGAATTGGGTGATTGCCAACCGGCTTGAGTTTCGCGACGGCATCGCCACTGGACGGTTGCTGGAGCCTGTCATTCGACCGCGAGGAGTCTTTGCCCGTATTCGGGAAGGCGGCGCCGACGGGCGCCGCGAGGCCGCCCGTTTGGCTCTCGATCTAGGGTTGCGCAGCGCCGGGGCATTGCACGCCGCAGTGGTACCCGCTGGCCGCGAAAGAACGGTACGTCAGCGGCCCATTGTGCTTTACGGCGAGCGCCGCCAATCCGAGCCGTTTTCGGTGCGCCAGAACCTGGCTGGAAAACACATCCTGCTCATTGGCGTCACCGGGTTCATCGGGAAGGTGTGGCTGGCGGATACGCTCATGGATTTGCCGGAAATTGGGCGCATTTACCTGCTCATCCGGCGGCAGAAATCGAATTCGGCGCAACGGCGGTTCGAGCGGCTGGTAGAGGAGTCGCCGGTATTTGATCCGCTCTATGAGCTTCATGGCGCCAATCTTCCGCGGTTCGTGGCTGAACGCGTGGAAGTGGTGGAGGGCGACGTGGCCACGCCGGGCCTTGGGCTGGCGCCTGAGGTCGCTGCGATGCTGCGGCAAAAGCTGGACCTGGTGATCAACAGCTCGGGATTGACCGATTTTAATCCTGATCTGCGAGATGCTTTGATCACCAATGTGGACGCGGCTATTCACATTCTTGACTTTGTCCGCCAATCGGACCATGCCGGTCTGCTCCATCTTTCCACTTGCTACGTGGCCGGCGGGCGGGATGGACGAGTGGGCGAGCGGCTGCGCCCCAACTACACGCCCGCGGGTTTGAAAGACTTTGAGGCTGAGAAGGAATGGCAAGCCTTGCATGAGTTCGTAAGAAACGCCGAGCAGAAGGCCGAAAGCCCGGAAGTTACCGCGGAACTTCGGCGCCAGGCGGTGGGCAAGGAACATGCCGCCAAGGACCTGCAGGGCGCGGCTCTCGAGAACCAGATTCGCAAGAACCGTGTGCGCTGGCTGCGCAACTACCTCACCGAAGCGGGAACCAAGCGGGCCCAGGAACTAGGTTGGCCGAACACTTATACGTTGACGAAGAGCCTGGCCGAATCCTTGATTCACAAGTACGGCGCCGGCCTGCCCATCGCGGTGGTTCGTCCCGCTATTGTCGAAACTTCGATTGAAGAGCCCTTCGCAGGATGGAATGAGGGCATCAATACTTCCGCGTCGTTGTCCTATCTGCTGGGGACTTATTTCCGTCAGCTTCCCACCAACGAACGCAAACGGCTGGATATTGTGCCGGTCGATTCGGTCTGCCGTGGCATGACCCTCGTGGCTGCAGCCATCGTGGCGCGGCGCCATGATACGGTCTACCAGTTGGCGACTTCGGTCACCAATCCCTGCGACATGCGGCGCTCCATTGAACTGACTTCGCTGGCCCACCGCAAGCACTACCGCGCTCAGGAAGGCCTCGAGTCGTGGCTGCGCTTGCGCTTTGACGCCATTCCGGTTTCGAAAGGCCGCTATCGCAGAATGTCGGCTCCGGCGCAGATCGCGATCATCCGCTCCATCCAGCGGATCATGTCTCCCTTACCTCTGCGCAAGCCGCCGCTGGCGAAAACGGAACGCAGTCTCGAACGCGTGCACAAGCTGATTCAGCTCTTCGAGCCGTTCATCCTGCTCAACGAACATGATTTCGTGGCGGACAACGTGGAAAAGCTCTCCCACGCGCTGGTGGCGGAGGAAAAACGCCCCTTCGGCTACGCTACGCGCGAGATTGACTGGTGGGAGTACTGGATCAATATTCACATTCCTGCCCTACGCAAATGGACGTATCCTCTCATCGAAGGACGCCCGCTGGAAGCGCGGCCGGAGCGCAGTTTTGAGATGCCCGCTGCTGGCGAGCGCGGCGAAACCGTGAACACAGGAACAAACGGAGCAACGTGGCCATATTCCTGACCGGTTCCACCGGATACATCGGCGCGCATGTCGCCGCCAACCTGCTGGAAGGCTACGACGCCGGATTGAACCTGCTGGTCCGGGCTCGCAGCCCGCGCGAAGCCGAAGAGCGCCTGTGGAAGGCTCTGCAGCTCCACATGGATTTCCCCCGTTTCTATGAGCACCTGCAGACGCGGGTTCGAATCTTCCTTGGCGATCTGACCGCCCCCCAGTTTGGCTTGGCGCGCGATGACTATGACCGGCTGGTCCACAACACGAACTCTGTAATTCACTGCGCCGCTTCTCTAAACCGAAAATCGGAAAAAAGCTGCCTCAACGTGAATCTGCGCGGCACGCTAGAGGTCCTGCAATTGGCCCGCAGCGCCGATTACTATCACGGCCTGCGCCGTTTCAGCCATGTGAGCACGGTGGCCGTAGCGGGGCAGCGGAGCAATGAAGTTGTCACCGAAGATAAGTCAATTGACTGGGACCGTTCCGACTACGATCCCTACGCGCGCACCAAGAAGTTCTGCGAACACATGATCCGGCAATTGCTGCCGGACGTGCCGAAGACCATCTTCCGCCCCAGCATCGTGCTCGGCGATAGCCGCTACGGGCAAACTACGCAATTCGATATGGTGAAGGCGTTTGTGTTTTTGGCCGGCCTTCCCGTGCTACCATTCCGCGCCAATGACAAGATTGATATTGTGAACGTCGATTTCGTGGCCGACGCAATCGCAACCTTGCACCAGAAAACTCAGTCATTGCACGATACTTATCATCTTTCGTCGGGAACGAAGTCGCAGACGTTCCGCGAGCTGACGGCGGCGCTAGCCGCGGCGCGCAAGAAACGGCCACCGATGTTTGTTCCGTTTTTGGAACAGCCGTTTGCCGGAGCGGTGGGCAGCTTGTCCAATCGGCGAAATTCGTTAGGCCGGGGCGCGGCTCTGATGAAGGTTTTTATGCCGTATCTGACCTGGAATACGGTGTTCGACAACACCCGCGTCACTGCTGAACTTGGGCGTGAGCCGGCGCCGTTTTCGCAATATAGCTATCCGCTGCTGGAATTCAGCCGCCAGACCAGCTGCACCTATAACTACAAGGAATGGCCAGCAAGGGCGGGGGGGTCGGCGGCATGATGGACTTCGTCCTGGAGGCGTGGGTGAGCGCCAACATCGAGCGCGCCAAAACTGCCTGGATGCTGGGCAAGGGAGAGCGCTGGCAACCCGGCAAGAAGCTCAAACTGCTTTTCGCCGGCTACAACGGCACCCGGAACACGGGGTCTGACGTTCGTCCCGAAGAGACCTTGCGGCAGTTGCGCCACATCCTGGGCGTGGAGAACGTCGAGTTCGCCGCCATGAGCCAGAATTTCGACTTAACCCGCGGCTATTTCGAGGGCGGCGAGCAAGTCCATTTGCCCGATATCTTCCCACCGTTCGTCGCGCGGGAAGTTCCCAAACATCACGGCGTGGTAGTGGTGGAAGGGTCGGCGTTTAAGAGCAAGTTCGCCAACGCCCTGACCACGATGATCATCGGATCTCTCGGGACCGCCGCAGCGCAGAATAAATTGGCCGTAGGATACGGGTCGGAGGCGGGGTTTATGGATCCTCCCGTCCGTAAAATGTGCGCCCGCTATTGCCAGAATTCCCTGATTATCACGCGCAACGAGGAATCCCGAACTGTGCTGCGCGAACTCGGCGTTCCCACCGAACTTGGCACGGATACCGCCTGGACGTTTGAGCCGCTGCCGCCCGAGTTTGGGCGCAAGGTGCTTCAGGATGCCGGATGGGACGGCAAACTGCCGGTGCTCATCGTCTGCCCGATCAATCCCTTCTGGTGGCCGGTGACGCCGTCGCTGACAAAATATGGATTGCGAGCCGTCACTGGCGCCTACAAAGATAGCCACTATCGCACGGTTTACTTTCACAAATCCGGCGCCGATGTGGATGCCGCTTTTGAGCGCTACCTTACGGCCATCGCCAACGCGGTTGATGCCTTTCGCCAGCGCCACAGTGTTTTTCCGGTTCTCGCCGCCACCGAGCAACTGGATGTTCGGGCATGCAATCGTATTTCCCAGAAATTAGGAGGGCTGCCGGTCTTCAGTTCGGCCGATTACGATATGTACCAGATGGTGAGCATCCTGCGCGCCGGGCACATGATGGCTTCTTCGCGTTTTCACGGCATCGTGACCTCGATGCCCGCGCTTGTTCCTTCTGCAGGCATCACCATGGACGAGCGCATCCGCAACCTGATGAACGATCGTGGCCATCAAGACCTGCTGATGAATGCCGATGATCCGGATTTAGAGCCGCGCCTGCTGGCTGCCCTGGAAAAAATGGCCAAAGACGGCGAGTCCATTGCCGATGGCATCGCCCGCACCGTCGTGCGAAATTTGCGCTTGATGGCGCGCATGGGCATGTATTTCGAAGAGGAAGTGCAGCGGCGGTATCCGGAGTTTCCCACCCGCGAAGGCGAGTGGGGGTGGGAAGACTACCTGCCGCCGCTAAGCCCAGGATTGCGGGCTCTGGTTGAGGACCACAGTCCAGCCGCGGTTGCCTGAAGATGAATTTCCTGGAAAACATTTTTGCGCAGTTGGCCGCCCTTGAGGACGATCCCGTACTGCAACGGCGCGGCGAACACGGCATCGCTCGTGTGAGCGGCAGCGAGCTACTGCGTATGGTCGGCCGGGCGCGGGCTTTTCTGGCAGATCGGGGTCTGAAAAAAGGCGACCGCTGCGCGTTGCTTGCCCACAACAGCGTCCGCTGGGTGGCCATGGACTTGGCCATCATGGCGGAAGGCCTGATCGTTGTGCCATTGTACGCGCGGCAGTCCCCGGCAGAATTGGTCGCCATGATGAAAGATTGTTCACCGGCGCTGATTTGCTGTGGTGACGCCAACCTGCGCACACTGATCAGCGAGCAGTGGCCAGATGCCCCGCCGCAGGTCCTGTTCGACGATGTCTTTATCACTCGCTGGGCGCCGGCTCGGACTCCCCAACTCGCCGACACAGACCCGGTGACGATCATCTACACCTCGGGAACTTCCGGCGAGGCGAAGGGAGTGGTCCTTACCGCCGGCAATGTTGGGTTCATGCTCACCTGCACCTCCAGCCGTCTCGATGCCTTGATGAAGGGTCAATCCGGACGCGACAGGGTGTTTCACTATTTGCCGTTCAATTTCGCCGCTTCCTGGATCACCCTGCTCACTTGCCTGCTGCGCCGCAGCTACATCACGTTGAATTCTGACTTAACCCGGCTGCCCCACGAAATGGCGTCTTCGTCCGCCGACTACTTTCTCAACGTGCCTGCCCTGCTTGAGCGCTTGCGCAAAGGCGTCGAGGAGCAACTTCGCAATCGGGGCGGGGTGGCGCTTGCCATCTATAAACGCGGCAAGCGCGCCTGGGCGCGGCGGCATGCCGGCCAGCGCGGAATCGCCGATGCCTTCTGGCTGGGGCTCGCCAACACCTCGGCCTTAACCATGGTGCGCCGGAAAATGTTTGGCAACAACCTGAAAGCCCTGATTTGCGGCTCGGCACCCCTGAACCCGGATACCCAGCTCTATTTCAACATGCTTGGCGTCCCGGTCATGCAGGGATACGGCCTGACCGAGACCACAGGAATCTGTACACTTGACGACCCGCAGCACGTGGTGCCCGGCCGTGTCGGCCCCGCCATCAGCGGGATCGAAATGAGGGTGGACGAAAATCAAGAGATTCTCGTTCGCGGCCCGAACCTTTTCGCCGGATACTGGAATTGCCCCGAGGCAACGGCTGCCGTGATGCGGGACGGCTGGTTTCACACTGGCGATCAGGGCGAAGTCGACGCAAATGGCAATTGGCGCATCATTGGGCGGATCAAGAATCTGATTATCCTGGGATCGGGCCACAACATCGCACCCGAGCCGATTGAAGATGAAATCCTGCGACACCTGCCCAAGGCCGAGCAGGTCGTGCTGGCGGGAAATGGGAAGGGCTATCTATCCTTGATTGTGACCGGGCAGGTTCGAAGCGCTGCGGTACAATCCGCGCTCGACCAGGTAAATGCCGCCATGCCGCACTACAAGCAGGTTCGCGCTTTCTACATCCACCGCGAAGCGTTTTCGATCGACAACGGGCTTCTGACCGCCAACGGGAAGCTGAAGCGCGACGCCATTGCGCAGCAGCTGCGCGTAGCCATCGAGGAGATGTACAGCGTGAAGCAGGCAGTATGAAGAGCTTTCAGGGACAATACCTCTCGTGGGAGCTGCAAGCGGGAGTCGTCGAGCTGGCGCTCCACCGCGAGCCCTGCAATGAGATTGGCTCGCTCGCGCTCGAGGAGTTCGAAAAATTCGTCCTCGCTCTCGAAGATGCCCAAGCGAAGGCCCACTCCCTGATCGTATACAGCAAGCTGGCCTCGGGGTTTTGCGCCGGCGCCGATCTGCGCGAGCTGTACATCAAGTCCGAAAGCATGGAAAAAGCCGCCGCGTTACGCGGCGTGCGCGACTTTCTTGAGCGCATTCACGCCGTTCTCAACGCCATCGACGCATCCCCGCTTACCACAATCGCTGCCGTGCACGGTGTGACTTTCGGCGGAGGATTCGAGCTGGCCCTCACCTGCGACCTCATCATTGCCGATAAGATGGCCAGGTTCTGCTTTCCCGAGCTTCGCCTCGGCCTGATTCCAGGCTTTGGCGGGATTCCGCGTCTGAAGCGCGACTTGGGCAATGCCGTCGTGCGCGACCTGCTGCTCACCGGCAGAAGCTTCAACGCGGCCAAAGCTCAACAGATCGGACTCGTAAGCCAGGTTGTGGCCGAGGGGCAGGCGTTACAAGTGGCGCGCGCCACTGCCGCCCAATTAGGCAAGTTTGACCGCCGCGCCGCCATCGCGGCCAAGCGCTTCATCAAGCCGATTCCGTATGAAGACTTGAAGCGGGAGATCGATATTTTTTGCGAGCTGTTCGCCCAGCCCGCCGTCGAAGCCGGGCTGAAGAAATTCGTAGAGAGCACTGAAGCGCAGCCCTATTTGCCCTAGCTCGCATGATTCCCGCGCTAATGGCACAATAGTCAAGAACTATGCCGACGCCCGACCAGACTCTCGAAGAAATACTTGGCTTGGCTGCCACTCACTTCAAAGTTCCGCGGGAGAAGCTCAAGCCCGACGACGACTTCTTCAAGACCTTGGGAATCGATAGCCTGCAGACGCTTGAGCTGCTCACCCGCCTGGAAAATCACTTCCATGTCGAGCTGCCCGATTACGAACTGCAGGGAGTCTCGGACTTCCGGACACTGGCGGGACGGATTCAGGCGAGACTCTAAGTGCCAAAATGGGCCCGTATCGGTCGCGTTGTTGATTGCGAAGGGACGTGGGTATGAAACTCTCCCCGAATTCTCCAGCGACAATCTAAAATCGACGGTCAGCCTGTTTTCTCCATGTTGAATCTCGATCAATATAGCTGCCTGGGCGCGGCGTTGCGCGATGCGCTGGACCGCTGGCCAAACGAGCTCTGCCTCATTGAGGCCGACCGCGACAAGGAGAAAACCCGCCTCACTTATTCCGACTTCAAAGAGATGGCCTTGCCCCTAGCAAGGTCCCTGGAAGACGCCGCCTTCAAGGCTGGCACTCGTGCCGCGATCGTAATGAGCAATCAGTCGAAATGGCTCATCTCCGCCTATGCCATCCTTTATTGCGGCGGCGTGCTGGTGCCCCTCGATTTCAAATTGACCGGCAGCGAGCAGTTAGGGCTGCTGGAGCATTCCCAGGCGACATTTCTGGTCGTCGAGTACTACCTATGGCGCGCCATGATGAAGGCGCCGGAATTCGGCAGCCGCAAAGTGAAAACTGTGCTGGTCACCGAAGCACCGCCCGGCGCCGATCTGGCTGGCGCCTTCCGCTGGGAAGATTTTCGCCGCAAAGGCGATCCCACCTTCGTCATGCGGCAGCGCCAGGATGTGGCTTGCATTGTCTATTCCTCGGGAACCGGCGGGCGCGCGAAGGGCTGCGTGCTCACGCACGAAAATTATCTGGAACAGTGCAAAGCTCTCACCGCCTGGTATCCCTTTGCGCCGGGGGTCCGCTATCTGAGCATCCTGCCCACAAACCATGCCATCGATTTTATGGTCGGGTTCGTCGGCCCGTTTGTGTGCGGAGCCTGCGTGGTGCACCTGCGCACCTTGCGGCCCGAGTTCGTGCGCGACGCGTTCGTCCGCTACAAGATCACCTACATGGCTCTGGTTCCCATGGTGCTTAAGAATCTGGAGCGGGGCCTCAAAGCCAAGTTTGAGGAACTGCCTTCCGCCAAGCGCTTCCTGCTGGACCGTGTGATCGGCGTCAATCGCGCTCTCACTCGCAGCGAGCCCAAATTAAAATTGAGCCGCAAGCTGCTCGGGCAGGTGCATGAAGCGTTCGGCGGCGACCTGCGCGCGCTGTTTACCGGCGGCGCCTTCATTGACGCCGCAACGCTGCAATTTTTCTATGACCTTGGCATTCCCGTTGCGAACGGATTCGGTCTTACCGAGGCCTGCACCGTGCTCACGGTGAACGACTTGAAGCCCTTTCGCGCCGATACGGTAGGGAAACCGCTTCCCGGCGTCGAACTCCGCATTCTCAGTCCGGACGAGGAAGGAATCGGCGAGGTCGCCGCGCGCAGCAAGGCGGTGATGTCGCACTACCTCGACGACCCGGAACTCACCGCCCAAACCATCGTGGATGGTTGGCTGCTCACCGGCGATTTAGGCCGCTTTGATGGCCAGGGGCATCTGCAACTGTTTGGCCGCAAAAACAATATGGTCGTGACCGCCGGCGGCAAGAATGTCTACCCCGAGGACATTGAGCACAGCTTCCAGAATCTGCCGGTCAAGGAATATTGCATCTTCGCGGCAAATTATCTGTGGCCGCAAAAAGGCCTGGGGCAGGAGTCTCTGGTGTTAGTGCTGCGGTTGGAGCCCAACCAGGAATTGACCGACGAGTTCAAAGATGTGATGAACGCCTGCAACCGCGCTCTGCCAGACTTCAAGCGGGTAAGCGGATATTTGCTGCGGGAAGAGGATTTTCCTCGCACCGCATCCATGAAGATCAAGCGGGCCGATCTGGCGGAAGCCATCCGCAAGAAAGCCACGCGCGAAGCCGTGGTTGCGCTGTGAAGAGCGCGTTTCTCGCCGTGGTGAACCCGGCGGCCGGTGGGGGCCGCTGCCGCAAGCTTGTAGGGCCGGCTCTGGAGCGCCTACGGGCGGGCGGGTTGGAGCTTGAGGTCGTGGAAACCACGTCTCCCGGGGAAGCGACCCAGATCGCGCGGACCGCTTGCGAACGCGGCTATCGGCGCTTCATTGCGGTCGGAGGCGACGGCACTTCGTATGAGATTGTCAACGGGCTTTTTCCGCAAGCTGAGGGCCACGAGCCCCCCACGCTGGCGTTTCTTCCTTTGGGAACCGGCAATTCTTTCCTGCGGGAATTCACCGACCGCGGCGTCGATTACGCCATGGCAGCGCTTCTGGCAGGCCGCACCCTGCCCTGCGACGTGCTGCGCCTCACCCACCGCGAAGGCGTGATTTACTACATCAATTTGCTGAGCATGGGGTTTGCCGCGGATGTGGCCACGTTGCGAGCGCGCCGTTTCAGCCGCTGGGGAGAACTCGGCTATCAGTCGTCCATCTTCATCACGCTGGCGTGGTTTAGGCGGCGCGCCTTTCCCTTGCAGGTCGACGGCGGCCCCACGGATCGCCGCCGTTGTTTGTTCCTGACGTTTAACAACAGCAAATTCACCGGCGGTACCATGATGATCGCGCCCAAAGCCGAGATTAACGACGGCCTGATCGAGTATGTGCGCTGGGGACCCATCGGGCGGATCGGCCTGGTGCGCAATCTCCCCACGCTTTATGACGGGACGCACATCGAGCATCCGCTGGCGGAGCGCCGAGAGGCCCGGCGGATTGATTTTCATCTTGATGAGCCCGTGGACGTCATGGTCGACGGCGAGGTGTTGACTCTTCATTGCCAGACCTTGGACGTTCTGCCCTCGGCTTTGAACGTTGTGGCGTGATGGTTTGCCAAACCCGGCAAATAGAGTTTGCGGCCGGCCGGGACAGAGTTCGCGGGAAGGGCCCGACTTCAGTCGGGCCGTAAAGCGCTTGGCTTTGACAACCCGAGCGGCTGTTAGGCCGTGAGGGCATGCGCTTGAACCAATGTCGCACAAGAAACAAAACGAGCAAAGCGACCAACCCGGTCGGGCCAGGCGCGAGGCCAGACGCAGCGTGGTCACGCTCATTCTCGTCGTGGCTGCGTTTGTTCTTACTTACTATGTCGCGCGCCATCGCCGCATTCATCGCCTCGACGGATTCGCAAAATGTCTGGCGGCAAAGCAGGTGAAGATGTACGGCGCATTCTGGTGCCCGCATTGCGCGGATCAGGAGCAACTGTTCGAGGCTTCGTTCGCATATGTTCCCTACGTCGAATGCGGCATCAGGGGATCGCGCACGGAGAACCAAACCTGTTTGCAGGATGGAATCAAGCACTTTCCCACTTGGGAGTTTTCCGGCGGAGAGCGGCAGGAAGGCTTCCAGCCATTGCAAGCCCTAAGCCAAAAGACGGGGTGCAGCCTGCCATGACCGCGAAGGCGCGTTGGATTCTACTGGCAATTGCGCTTCTCGCGACAGCCGGCGTTGTCTTGTCCTCAGTCTCGCTGCATCAGCATTATGCCAAGGATCGATCGACGTACTGCGACCTGGGAGGCAATTTCAACTGCGACAGCGTCAACCGCAGCATTTACTCCTCGATCGCAGGCATTCCTGTGGCGCTGATCGGCATTCTGGGATACCTGGCTGTGCTGGCCTTGGCGACGGTCTATCGCTCGAAAGCGGAGACGCCGGCACTGCTGGTGGCGGGGTCGGTGGCGGGATTGGCATTCGCGCTCTATCTCACTTACGTCGAGAAATTCGTGCTGGCCACGTGGTGCATCTTGTGCCTGTCGTCGTTGGCGGTGATTGCAGGGATTGCACTGCTGGCGGTTGTCCTGGCGTTACAGACGAGGAAGAGACGAAACGCAGCGGGATGACTCAGGTCTTCGTCTCGAATCCATCTTCATCGTTCTCCCAATCGGATCCAGGCTCAGCGCTCTCCGGCATGCGCTGTCCGAGAATTTCCAATGCCGCCTCGGCATCGGTCCGATTAACTTGCAATCTAATGCCGCCAACAGCAATGGAGACGTACATTCGCGCAGTCCATTCATCTATCAGAACGCATTCAATCCCTGCAGACTCAAGCTCCGATTTGGCAATCATAGCTTCCGGATGGCTTAGGAACTTGCGGATTGTGACTAAATCCCGGGATTGAACCTCGGTCGCATCTGCGTTGTCGGGGGAAACTGTGATCGTGAGTTTTCTGCGCGCGAGTTCCGCCCGCAATGCCTCAAGCGCCTCTGGAGTGAGCGACGACGCGTCTTCTGCCAGACTTTCCAGTTCCCCGTCGTTCATTGCCGCATAGACGGTTTCCAGACGCCGTCTTGCGCGCTCAGGATCATCACCGGCCATGGCAAAGCATCTTATCGAATAAAGGCCGGCTAGTGTAGGCCGAAGACGTCAACCCCGGTCTGCGTCCCGACGTAGACCTTGCCATTCACGATCATCGGCGTGATGAACTTATTCCCGGCGCCCAACTGGTCGCGGTTATTCGAGGCCTGATTGCTGTTGTAGAGTTCGTGCGTCAGGTCGGTCGCGTCGTAGGCGTGAAGCACAGCAGGACTGGTGTTCTCCGTCGCCCAGAGAATCGCGTTGCTCGTCCCATTGGCCGAGATGCTGGGCGTAGCGCCCGGATATGTGAAGCTGGCCGAGGTCTGCGACGTCGGCGTGGACCCGAGTTGCGCGTTGCTGATGGCGAAAGCCTTGATATGGTTCCCCACCGGCCCGTAGTACGCGGTGTTGTTGAAATATGCGGGCATCGACCAGATGCCGCCCGACAAAACTCCGCTCAGTTGCTGGTGAATGTTGTTTGCATTGGGGTTGAACTTTCCCATGGAGTCGCGATCCACCACGTAGATGTTGCCGTCCTTGCCCGCACCCAAGGCAAGATGCCAGGTTTTTCCTGAATTGTCCTTCAGGTCGGGCAGCAGCAGTGCGCCGCCTGATCCTAAATCGGTGTCGGCGCCATTCTCCTGCGCTTGGTTCGACTCCTCGAAATAGTCAGCGACCGCCATCTTGTTATTTGTGGTCGAAATCTTCAGGAACGCGTTGCCATAGTCGCCCTGGGTGGGAAAGCCGCTGCCATTGAGCGTGGTGTCGAAAGTGCCGTTGCCGTCCAAGAAGTAAATATTCCCGCTGCTATCCGCCGCTAGTCCGGCTGCGCTCATCCAGATGGCGCCTTCATTTCCGTTCGGCGTCACGTTCAGCACGCTCACCTGCGCCAGGGTCTTCTCGTCGTAGCTGATCAGCCACCCGGTGTACGGTCGCGAATCGCAGTGCGACGTCCAAGCCGTATAGATCACCCCATTCATCAGCAGCAGGCCGCTGCGCTGCGCGTACTTGGCGGGGTCGAACGTTACCGTTCCTGCGGAACTGTTGTCGCCGCTTCCTGGGTAGGTCGCAGTGATTTCTTTCGGCCCGCCAAATTCCTCCGCCCCGGTCGTGACGTCGAGCGCATGCAGCCGCTGGTGGTAGGTCGAGCCGTTCTTCGACATGGCAACCACGTAGATCGTGCCATGCGGGCCGCTGTTGCGGTCGATCACCGGTGTAGACGTAATGCCAATCTCCGGGCTGATCTGGCCGCAACCATGGTCGTCGCTGGGAGCTTCGCCGGCGAGGAGCGTCGAAACCTTCCACAGCATGGCGCCCGTATCCGCTTCGAAGGCATAGACCGTGCCATGCTCGCTGGCCACGAACACCACATTGTGCGAATTCCCGTTGACGCTCAACTGCGAAAGATAGAGCGGCTCGGCGTTGACCTTCCCGTCCGTTGCCAAAGTGAACAGCTTGCCAAAATTAGTGGAATTGACGTTGCCCAGCGTCAGCGTGGTCTCGCTGAGATTCTGGCCGGTGCGGGCGTTGTCATCGTGATACGTCACGACGTCGACACCCGACGACACCGGAGGCGGAGGATTCATCGGTGGCGTGCCACCACCTCCTCCCGATGACGGGGACGACGACCCATAGCCGCAGCCGTTGAGGTTCAGCACCATCCATAGCGCGAAGCAAAACGCGGTGAAAGCCGCAAGACGGGAAAGTAAAGAACCGCGGACAGGAAAACCCATACGACTACCTCACTGTGGTGTCCACGAAAGGGCGCGGAGCAGCTCCCTCGTTGCACGGGACTATGCCCAAGATGCTACACCGCCACCAAGCTGGAAGTCGCGCACGGGAGACTCGCGAAGGGGAGGACTTTTTTCGCGCAGAAAGGGGTTCGACAGTACAGGCCGCCGCCACGCTCAGCGAGGTTACTGGCTTAAGCCGTTTTGCGGGCATCCGAACCCGCAGGCGAAATCCTGCCCGGAGCGCCTCGCGCGCAGGGGAAGGACCTCAGCGAAAAATCTGGTGCGAAAGGGGGGACTCGAACCCCCACGGTTTTACCCGCCAGATCCTAAGTCTGGTGCGTCTGCCAATTCCGCCACTTTCGCACACGCCAGCGCGCGCAAAGCCACGCTCTAATGATCATTTTGCGGATAATCACACCCGGAGGTCAAGGTAGGAATGCTCAAAACACGCAGGCGAAGTTACCCCGCGGTCCCGCACGCGCGATTTTCTAGACGAGGCATCACTCCACAACGGGCGAACCCCTCAGCCCGCTGCACCAACGTCTGCCGCTGGCCCTACGTTACATCCAACTTCTCAAGGCTCACTGCACGGCGCTCAATCCCTGATAGATAAACATACCAGCCAGCACAAGGAACATAACCCCGGATGCCCCGCCCAGGATTTTCACCACGGGCGTGATCCGGTTGACTTTGGTCATGACTTCCAGCTGGTCCTTAGCCATATGAGCGTCGGCGTCATCCAGGAACAGTTGATCGTCTTCTTGCATGGTAAGCGTGCTGCGATAAATCAGGAGGATGATCAGAACGACGGTGAGAGCACCCCACGTGACCGTGAGCCATAGTAGACCAGGAGACATACGTCACCTCGGCACTTGCGATGAGCCGTCCCAACGGTCTGCCGCCAGCAAGATTGGAGTGTTGGCCGCAGAACCGAATCCAGGTAAGGGCCCACGTTTCATTATAGCCCCGCAAAGCAAGCGGCTTCGACGGCCCCATGCGAGGTGCTGCGACTTCGAAGCACTACCGGTCATCTAACCACTGGTTACCTGTAGCAGCTAGGCAGCTTTTTGGGCTTACCGGGCGACCGGGTTTGCTATAATCGGTTTGCGAGTAGTTTCAAGGAGATACGAATGGCCACGACAACCACACCTGAAGTAAAAGCACCCGCTGCTCCGGAGGTGAAAAAGGCTCCCATCACCCTGACCTCAACCGCAGTCAACAAGGTCAAGGAGATCATGGGGCAGCAGAATCCTACTCCCGCCGGTTTGCGCGTGGGCGTTGTGGGTGGAGGCTGCTCCGGCTTCTCCTACTCCATGTCTTTTGAGAATGCCGCCGGCATGATGGACAAGGTTTTCGACATGGAAGGCCTCAAGGTCTACGTGGACGCCACTTCGGTCATGTACCTGAACGGCTGCATCGTGGACTACGTCGAAACGCTCGAGGGCGCGGGCTTCAAGTTCGAGAATCCGAACGTGAAGAGCACCTGCGGATGCGGCTCCTCGTTTAGCGTGTAAGAGGGAAATCGAGAATTCAAGCGAGCGCCGGGCGTCTTGCCCCGGCGGCAAGAAAAAGAATTGCCCGGCCATGCGCCGGGCTTTCTTGTTTGGGATTAATGTTGCTGCGGTTGCGCCGGGTTCTGCGGCGGTTGCCCCATGGGCATGTTGCTTACCCCGTTGCCCATTCCCGGGCCAAACGGGTTGGCATTCGGAACCGCTCCCGGAACTGCTCCGGGCATGCCTTGCGGCGCATTCGTCACGGCGTTCTGCAAAGCCGGCTGTGCGGGAGTGTTCAGCAAGCCTCCGCGGTCGGTGCCGGGATCGTAGATAAATTGCCACTGATTGTAGTGATCTTTGTCATTAAACTCCCGAATGCTCTTATCTTTGCTTGCGCTGACCACGCCGACGATTGGCCCTCCCCCGAAGACTTTGGATGACGAACTTGTCGTGTCGTCTTGGCTTGCAGAACTGGACGCCGCTCCGGCTGGACTGGGTGCCGATGACGTTCCTGCCCCAGGAGTCGATCCCTCGGTCGGGCCCCTTGTTCCTGAGGATGCCGGCAAGCCTCCTGCAACCCCGCCCGGCATGGTCATCTGCACTTCGCCGAAGTGAAGAAGCTTAAAATCCTTCCCGGTGATGGGATCCTTATAGCGCCGGCGCAGGAAGCGCATGTTGTTAGTGTTTTCCAGATCCTCAATGCGCATGGGATAGCGTCCAAATTTCTTAAAGTATTTGCGAATGGCGCGGGAGTACTGCACGCCGCGGTGAATCATCTCCTCTTCGCGGTCCCGCTTGGTCTGGAAGCTTAGCGTGGGGGCAATCGCAACCGCCATGATGGCAAGTACTGCGACGAAGAACATCAGGGTCAGTAGGATGTATCCTCGCTGCGAGCCGCTCTTGCTCCGAATTGAGCGTTTCTCTCTCATCGCAATGCCGTCGCTATCCTGCTCCCTGCGTCAGCGGAATTTCCTGACGATTATTGTTAAGCACATCCTCGATCTCGACCGAAACCGGCGTGATGCGCAGTACCCTGTAGCGGCGATCCACGATGTCTCCTTCGCTGGCAATGAATGTGTCACCGTCCTTGGAGAGGAAAATCTTCTTCGGCTCCCCTGGCTGGCTGGCAAACCCGAAGAATTTCAGATCGATCGGCGGCGGTGGTGGCGGTTGTGGAGGGAGCTGCGGCCCTGGCGTCGGTTTCGGCACCGGTGGGACAATCGGCCTGGGAATCTCGATCTGCGCTGCGAAGATATTCCTCCCCGCGCCCTTGTATTCGGTGTCTTCGCTGAGCCTCAGCAAGTTGTAACGCAGGGTCGGATCCAGGGACTTTACGCTGGAGGCCGTTTTCTTACCATGGGCCGGCGCGCGAACGGGTGCCGTGACGGAAGCCGCGGTTGCAGCCTCGTCTACCTGGGCAGTCGACGTAGCCGCAGGCGCCGCTGCGGTTGTGGAACTGCCTCCAAAATAACCGAAGGCCCAATTCCCCATCAGCGCCAGCGCCAGCCCCATCAGCACCAGGGCCGCGATCAGCTTTGTCCGGTTTTCCGCTCCCACTTGCATCGTAGGCCTATGTTTACGTTTTCAGATACGTCTCAAGCTTCATTTGCAGCCGCACCACGCCGTTTTGCTCTCCCCCGAGTTGCACGCTGTCCACGATGAAGAACAGCTGATCCCGTTCGAGCGTGTTGATGAAGCGCACCAATTGCAGATAATTTCCGGAAAGGCTGGCGTCGATCTCGATCGGCTGCAGGCCTACCGATTCTGGGTCCTTCATGCTGTAGCCGATATGCCCAATGGTGACGCCCGTTTCCTTGGCTACCCGGCCCAGACTTTCCGAAATGGCCGAGTCGCGGTCGGAAAGCCGCTCTTTGTAAAATTTGGCGATCTCCTCCCGCGCCACTTTGATCTTTCCGTCAAACCCGACCAGCGGCTGAACCTGACGCGTCTTCAGCTGTAGTTCCTTTTCCAGTTGGCCTAACTGTTGCCGGCGCGCGAGTTGCGATCCCGCTAGCGGCGAGACCAACACGGCAATGGCGAGCAGGTCAACAGCTCCCATGATCGCGAAGGCAATTGTGAGCTTGCGCCGCGTATTGCGAAGATCGGGCATTATTGTCCACCTCGCGGCAGCGCCGCGGCCGTTTCCTGCACATACAGCGCGCTGATATCGAACTGCACGTTGTCGCCCGGTGTGGACTGGGCAGCGGTGTTCTCCTGCACAATCTGCGGCCGTTGAAAGTGCTTCGAATCCTCCATGTTGCGCACCAGCTCAATCGCACGGTCGCGCGACTCCCCGGCGACCACCATCTTCAGCACCAGCTGATTATCGGGTGACATTTCCGGCTGAATGGAAACCAGGTGAAGACGCGCGGGCATCACTCGCTCCAGGTCTTCGAAAACCTTGGTCCAGGAAAAAGCCTTGCGCGCAAACAGCTCGTTGAGAAACTCAGAGCGGTCGCGCGTGCTGCGGTTGGCGGGAAGATTCAACAAGGTGATGGCGTTCTCCCGCTCCGTGTCGCGGGAAGCGATCTGTTGCTCACACTGGCGGATCAGGCTCCGGTCTTTTGCCGCCGCTACCCATCCGTCCGCCGCAGCAAACAACAGCACCAGCGTGACCAGGACCAGCCCGGCTAGCAGCCCGCCCCAACGCAGCCAGAAGCGCCGTGTATCTTCATAGGGAGAGCTTGCGAGATTGATATCTAAATGCATGCTTCAGGAAGCCAGCGCTCCAGCTACGCCCGCAATCTGCCATTTCGGAATCGAACTTCGCCCTCCGCCACGGGCGGAGCCGCCGACCAATTCCTGCACTTCGGCCCCGGTCTGGGCTTTCAGCGCAGGGGCCGCACCGGCCAGGTCGGGCAGGCCGGCCACGTAAATGCGTTCAATGTTCAAATGATATGTGTCTTGGAAAAATACCACCGAAGGATAAACTTCCTCCGCCAGCCGGTCACCGGTGACGGCGACGCCATTGGCATTCTCCAGGGTGCGAAATAACAGCACCTGCTGCTTGTCGAGGATGGCGATGCTCGTAGTGCGCGTATCCACTTTGAGCACCAGCGTAGGCCGGTCGGCGCTCACCACGCCGAGGGCCGCCAGCATCGAGGGCAGCACTACTCCCGGACTGTAGCCAGCGTCGACAAAAACGGATTCATACTCCTCGATGACGCTGGTCAGGCCGACCGCCGCCACTACGCGAACCGCGCCCCCCACGGATTGCACGTGGTAGGAAACCTTGGCCTTCTCCACTTCGAAGGGCAACGACTTCTTCAAGCGAAATCGCACTACTGCTTCCGCCTCCAGATGTTTGGTCGGCAAGGCGTCAAAATCCAAAAGCACTACGCGCACCGACGCGTCCGGCAGCAGCGCAATAAGGTCGCGCGAGTGGCTGCCAAGACTGCCTAGCGTTTCGCGGATAGTGTCGCAGACAGAGTCGCGGTCCTTCAGGTTGGGCTCGGTCAGGTCCGGAACTACGCTGCCCCGGCTCAGGGTGTCGGCAGCGAACGCAACCCCGCCGCCTAGCTCGGCGCGGCCTGCAAGCACGCGGTCGGCGGCGATCTCACATGCCAACCTGGGGCGCGCGCTGGAATTGAAATTGTGGCTCATTCCTCGATGTACAACTCCCGGCGCTCCGCTCTAGCGCATACTCTCGATGAAGGTCACTTTATTGATTTCCTTCAACGTCGTCATCCCAGTTCTCACCTTATCCAGCGCGGACTCGCGCAGGAAGCGCATGCCTTCTTCCCGCGCCGCCCGGCGGATTTCCGACGTTGGTTTCTTGAGCAGAATCATTTCGCGGATACGGTCGCTCAGGTCGAGCAATTCGTGGATGGCGGTGCGCCCGCGGAATCCCGTGCCCGCGCACTCAATGCAACCTTGCCCTTCATAGAACGATACCTTTGACCACTGGTCCGGATCAAGTCCGCTGGCCTCGAGCACGTCCGGCGGATAGTGCACGATCGTCCGGCAGGAATTGCAAATCAGCCGCACCAGCCGCTGCGCCAGAATGCAGTTCAGCGCGGAGACAAAGTTGTAAGGCTCGACTCCCATGTTCAGGAAGCGGCCAATCACGTCCACCACGTTGTTGGCGTGGACCGTGGTGAACACCAGGTGGCCGGTCAGCGCGGACTGAATGGCGATCTGCGCGGTTTCGGTGTCGCGAATTTCGCCGACCATGATTTTGTCGGGGTCGTGGCGCAAAATCGAGCGCAGCCCGCGAGCAAAGGTTAGGCCCTTCTTTTCATTCACCGGGATCTGCGTGATGCCGCGAATTTGATATTCGACCGGGTCTTCGATGGTGATGATCTTGTCTTCGTCGGTCTTGATTTCGCTGATCGCGGCATACAGTGTCGTCGTCTTGCCGCTGCCGGTCGGGCCGGTGACCAGCACCATGCCGTAGGGCTCGGCGATATAGCGGCGGAACTTGCGCAAATCGTCTTCGTCGAAGCCCACCACATCGAGCACCAACTGGTGGAACTTCTCGCTCATCGATTCCTTGTCGAGCACGCGCAGCACGGCGTCTTCGCCGTGGATCGACGGCATGATCGAGACGCGGAAGTCGATGGGCCGCTCCGGCGTTCCGTACTTCACGCGGAAGCGCCCGTCCTGGGGCACGCGGCGCTCGGAAATATCGAGCTCGCTCATGACCTTGATACGGGAAATGATGGTCGAGTGATGCTCTCTGCCGATGGGCGGCATGGCCTGCGTGAGCACGCCGTCGATGCGGAACTTGATGCACACCGAGTCGTCGCGGGTTTCGATGTGAATATCGCTTGCCCGGCGCTGCAGGGCGGTGAAGATGGTGGTATCGACCAGCCGGATGATGGGGCTGTCGGCATCGGCAGTCAGGCGGTCGATGGAAATCGTCTCATCGCCGCTTTCATCCTCAGTGACTACGTTCAGCGCGAAGCCTTCGCTGGCTTCCTCCAGAACGCGCTTCGACTGCTCGGTCTTTTTCAGGATGTCGGTGATCTGCGCCAGGGTGGAGACTTTGGCGACGATCTGCTTGCGCAGCAGCAAGCTGATCTCGTCGATCATCATCAGCTGGCTGGGATCGGCGATCGCGATCACCAGGCGGCCGTCCCGCGTTTCTTCCAGCGGGACGAAGTTGTAGCGGAACATCAGGTGAACCTGGATTTTTTTGAACAGGTCGTGGTGCAGCTGGAAGTCGCGCAGATCGACGAACTCGCAGCGATAGCGGCGGGCGATGTCCTTCGCCTTCTCAATGTCACCGGCTTGCGTGGTAGCCGCAGTTCGGCCGCCGTTGCCGCCGTTGATCAGGATTGGTTTTTGTTCCGGCACCGTCGCCATTTCCACGTCTCCTACCGCTCACCGCACCTGCTCTAATGCAAAGCGCCGCTCGATCCCAGCGAGAACAAAGGCAGATACAACGAAATCAGAACTCCGCCGACGAAGACCGCCATCACAATCAGGATGGTCGGTTCGATCAGGGCCATCGCTGCGCCCAGCGCGGTCTGCACGTCTTCCTCATAAAATTCCGCAACCGAATTCAGCATCGCCGGCAAGGCCCCGGTGGATTCACCGACCTCAATCATCTCCACCGAAAGCTCGGGAAACATCTTCTGCTCTTCCAGGCTTTTCGCCAGCGCTTGGCCTTCGCGTACGCGGTTCGCAGCCTCGCCGAGGCCTTTCAGAATGCGCCGGCTCCCCATGGATGCGCCCGCAGTTTCCAGCGAAGGCACCAGCGGCAAGCCGCCGGTCAGCAACGTGGAGAGCATGCGCGAGAAATTTGCCACCTGATATTTCAGCCAAATCGGCCCCACGATCGGCGTTGCCAAAACCGCGCGGTCAATGCGCTCGGCGCCGCGATCGGTGGCCCTCCAGCGCCAAAACCCGACGATAGCCACAACCAGCAGTATCGCGATGAAGGGCCCATAGCGCTGCGCGTGGGTACCGACGTCCAGCATGAACAGGGTTAAGGGCGGTAGCTGCGCGTCCATGTTCTGGTACAGCAACGCAAACTGCGGCACCACGTAGGTGATCAGAAAGGTGAACATGGAGAGCACCATCACCACCAGCAGCGTGGGATACACCAGCGACACCGCCAGCTTCTTCTTGAACGTAATGGCCAGGCGCTGGAAGGAGATGTAGCGGTTAAGCACTTCCTCCATGTTGCCGCTCTTCTCGCCCGCCAAAAGCGTGGTCGTATAAATCTTGGGAAAAACCGCCTGCGCCGCAAAACTATCGGAGAGCAATTCGCCGCTCTTCACCCGGTCGCGCACGTTTTCCAGCACCGATCGCAGATGCGCGTCGCTCTGCCGCTTGATCAGCAAGTCGAGCGAATTCAGAATCGGCAAGCCCGCCTTAATCAACGTGAGAAATTGCTGATTGAAAATAACGAACTTGCTCTGCCGGATTTTCTTGCCGCGGGAAAACGGCATTTCGCCGGAGGACAGCAGTCCTCGCGGCTTTACCCAGTGGACCAGGTAGCCCTGCTGCGCGAAGCGTTCGCGAACGTCGGCTTCAGAAATGCCGCGTTCCACTTGTTGCAGCGTGCGCCCGCGCTCGTCCGCGGCCTTGATGACGAACTCAGCCATAAATCCAGGCGGTAACCTCGTTACGCCCACCCAAGTCTAGCATTCCCAACATAAACCTGGGATGAATCCGCCCTTCCTCCAATTGACACCGAAAACTCTGCAAACGTTCAACAGCCACAAGTAAGCCTTTTTATTCCTTGCACATACGAACTAGCCCAAACTTTACTGGCCGAGCTCGCCGCTCACGATCTCCACGCCCGGGGGCGGAGCGAAGCGGAATTTCTCTCCCGAGATTTCCACATTCTCTTTCTGCTCGCTGAAGCGGTACTCGGTCTGACCACCATCCCCTGCTTCCACTAAGATGCGGGTAATGTGGTAATCCGGTGTAACCTCCAGCATGACCTGATTTATGTTGCTTGCCAATCCTTTTGGTACACCCCGAAGGACTACGTCCCCCGGAATCAACGGGGTGGCGTCAGAAGCAATTGCCAGCCCCTCCAGCTCCTTCTCCAGATGAGCCTTGCCCAGCAGGAACGCCAGCGGCGACCTCAAGTCGTCCAGCTGGCGGGCCGGCGTCTTGCGCACCTGGCGGTCGTCGGGAAGGTAAAGCCAGGCCGTTTTGCCGTCGCTCACAAACAGCTTCTGGGCAGGAGAACGATACTCCCAGCGCATTTTGCCAGATTTTTTCAGCCAAAGCGTGCCGGATTCGGTCCGTTCGATGCCGTCTGCGCGATAGATCTCCGTAAATTCCGCGCGCAGCGTCTGCAGGCGGTTGTAGTGATTATCAACCCCGCGGGCGATGGTGTGAAGGTCAGTCGCCGGGCTGGCTGCAGCAAACGCCGCAGTCGCCAAAAAGAAAACAACCAAACTGCGCAGAATAAAAGCCTCCGTGGGAGTCAGGACGACAGGCTGCGAGACCGCCTTAGTGCCATTATTTTATGCCATCTGCAGGCCAGTATGTCGAAATCCGGTGCCAAAGCAACAACCACAAGGGCACCAAGTCAAACCAGCCGCTTGCTCATCTTCACCAGATGGCAAGGCACTTTGGCGCCGTGCTCCTCAGGGAACGGAAGCGTACCGGCATCCTCGTAGCCGAGCCGGCGGTAGAACCGATTCAGTTCGGTCCGCAGATTGACGAAGGTGAGTTCCGCGAAGCGGCAGCCCTCGAGCCGGCAACGGACTTCTGCCGCCGCCATCAGGCGGGAACCAAGGCCCGACCGTTGCCGCGAAGTATCCACCGAGAGTAGTCCTATGTAGCCCCGCTCGCCTGAGAACTCGGTATATACGCAACCAATGATCGCACCCTTGTTTTCGTCTTCCGCGACTAGGAACTTGCCGGATTCCAGCAAAACGCGAACTTTCTCCGGGCTTGTGCGATCCTGCTCGATGAACTTACGTGCGGCGCGGAAGGCAGCGTTCACTAGGCGAGCAATCGCATCCGCATCCGCAGTCTCCGCGTCGCGAGTTTCCAGGGCAGTAATGGGCGATTGCATCTTACTTGCTTCCAGTGCCGTTTTTGCGCAACCCGCCGCGCAGGATGTTGTCCATAAACTGCGACTGCAACCGCTGGGCGCATTGTTCCCCGCAAACCGGCAACGCGCCCAGGCGAACTGCTAGTTCTTCATCCCAGGTGCAAAGGCAAAGCACCGGCCGTTGTTCTTCTTCCGAGGATGTCCACATCAACCACCAGCGGTCGGAAGCGTTCTTGATCAGCCCGCAGTTCGGGCCGGCGCATCGATAGAAGGGATTCAGGGGCGGCATGCTCGGAATGGGGATCGGAGTCCTCCGTCGGAACCTTGTAACATATGGCCGTCGGCTGCGCCAATAGCGGGTTTTGGGCCGTCGAATGG
This sequence comes from uncultured Acidobacteriaceae bacterium, assembly GCA_963770915.1. Taxonomy (GTDB): domain Bacteria; phylum Acidobacteriota; class Terriglobia; order Terriglobales; family Acidobacteriaceae; genus PALSA-270. The sequence goes on along the minus strand of CAVYRG010000001.1, from coordinate 3,851,115 downwards.
GAATCGATGAACAAGCTCCACCGCAAAACGCTGGTCGGGTTGCTAATCCTGATGGCGATGCTGGCTTCCTGCGTGTTCCTTCCCGCTGGGAGCCTGCACTATTGGCAGGCGTGGCTCTTCTTGTGCGCCTATCTTGTGCCCATGCTGGGACTCATGGCCTACCTCGTGAAGCAAGATCCCAAGCTTCTTGAGCGCAGAATCGATGCCAAGGAAAGCAGCCGCACGCAAAGGATCATTCTGGCGTTGCTTCGAGTTTCCTTTGTGGCAGTGCTCGCCGTTTCTGCTTTCGATCACCGCTTCGGATGGTCTCGGGTGCCCGTGAGTCTCACGCTGCTTGGAGATTTTCTCATTGTGACCGGGATATTCACTATCTTTCTCGTCTTTCGGGAGAACAGCTTCGCCTCTTCCACGATACGGATTGATCCCGAGCAAACGGTGGTCTCGACCGGGCCGTACGCGCGGGTCCGCCATCCCATGTACAGCGGTGGCCTGCTCATGATTCTTGGCATGCCTCTGGCACTGGGTTCATGGTGGGGCTTGCTCGCCTTCGTCCCAGTGGTTGTCGTCATAGTGTGGAGACTGTTGGAAGAAGAAAAATTCCTGGCTGAGAAGCTTCCTGGCTACGCGGAATACCGTTCACGAGTGCGATTTCGCCTGGTGCCGCTGCTTTGGTAGGCGGACGCCGGCCGCGTCTTGGACGGAGTCTATTGGTCGCCGGGCAAAAAGTGCGGCCGCTGGCTGGCTTTGTAGCCAGGGGGTACGCCCTTCTCAATGAAGGGGAGTTGATCGGGATCGCTCACCTCGACTTTGCCTCCCGGAATCAGCTTGTAGGGCAGCCCGAGCGGATCAACTGGAATGTCCCGCAAAAATCCGGCCGTTTCGAGCTCCTGAAAGCTCGCCGGAAATCGCCCGGTTCTCTTTTGATAGAAAGCGGCAAGGCTTTCCAGGTTGGTGATGTCTTCGTCGACTTGCAGCGCTCGCAGGTGAGCGACGGCATTGGCCTTGATATTCTCGTCTTTGGATGTCTCGTAGGTGGCGCTCCACAACATGCGCGCGGTTTGCAGTTCTCCGGCGTGCGTAGCCATGCGTGCGGCCAGGACGCGCAAGAACGGATGGGCGTTAGGCACCCGCGATCCGCGCGCAAAGGCATCGGCGGCCTTAGCGTAGTCCTTGAGATCCATGTAGTAGATGAAGCCCAAGTCGTAGTACAGGTGCCATTCATTCGGGTTATTGCGGATGCCGAACTGCGTCAATTCGATAGCGCGCTCTGGCATGCCAGCGCCGTTCGGAGGGTCGGGGGCAAGAAAATTCGAGCCGAATTCATAGGCCACGGTCAGGTGGGGATCCAGCGTGGTGGTGATTTCCAGTAGTGGAGCCAGCATGGCGTAATGTTGGGCACCCGCGTGGTGTTTGCCGCCGAAATATTGCACCGCGCGCGTCCAGTAGATATCGGCCAGCAGCCCGTCGTAGCCGAGGCTCAGGCGCTTCAGGAGTTTCGGCGACGAAATGTAGAGCACCTCCTCGACGGTCGCGCCGCTGCGAATTTGGTCCAAGCGGCGAAGCAGCAGCGCCGAAGACAACATACTGGCGCCCAGCAGAAAGCTTGCAACAACCGTCACTCGGCGGGAGCCGCTCATTCGGCGAAGGTCCTCATTTCAAATTGCGGCGCTCGAAGATCAGCACCGCGCCGCACAATGCCATGGTGGTGTAAATCAAGGCGTAGGCGGTGTTGTAGAAAATCAGCTGGCCAGAAACCGCCTGCTCGTGGGCGACGGAGCTGATCACGTTCAGCGCGGAAAAATTCGGCACCAGATAGGCCGCTCCCGTGGCCAGCCAGCGCGTCACGCCCTGCGTCATGGCGGCGAATCCCCGCAGGTCCTCCGCGAAGCTGCCAATGATGAACAGGCAAAACGCAAACACCGCCGCCATCAGGGGCGACGAAAACGCAGAAAACAGCAATGCCAGCGCGGTAATGATCAGGAACTGCAGAACAATGAAATACAGCGCTACCAACACCCAGCCGTCCGCCGCCTGAAAGTGGTGCGAGACGTAGAGCAAGGCCGCGAAAACTCCGATGGCCATGAAGAATGTGTTTACGACCAGCGTTCCTGCCAGTCCGAAGAATTTGCCGACAATGAATTCCCAGCGCCGCACCGGCCTCGACAGCACGGTAAAAAGAGTCCGCCGGTCGATTTCCTTCGACACCAGACCGATCCCGATGAAAATGGCGATCACCATTCCGAACAGCGAAACCGCGGTCAATCCCAGATTGATGACCACCAGCCGCTCAATGTCGATGGAAATCTGCCCGACCAGGATCGCAGCTCCCGACATGAGCAAAGCGAAGGCGATCAAGTTGTATAGGACCCTATCGCGGACTGCTTCGCGGAAAGTGTTGGACGCGATGTAAACGATTCGCGCGCTCATGCGGTAGCCCCCGCCGTAGCTTCTTCCCGTTTGAGCTGCGCCACAAAATAGTCTTCCAGGGATGTGCGCACCGGAGTCAGCGAAATGAGCCGCAACTGCTCACGCCGGAGGGCTTCGAGCGCAGCTTCCTGTCTCTCCTCCGGCAGAATCGCGCGCACAATGTTGCCGGTCACATGGGACTCGGCGCCCAGGGCTTTCAGCGATGCCGGGATCGTGGTCCCGTGCCATACCAGTTCGATTTTGCCTTGCACGCTTGCGGTGAGGTCGGCGACGGCGCCCACACCCCGCAATTCGCCCAAGTTGATCACCGCGACCCGGTCGCACAATGCCTCGGCGTCCGAGAGAATGTGGGTGGAGAAGAAGACGGTCTTCCCGTCGCTCTTGAGCTGTTCCATCAGGTCGCGCACTTCCCGGCGGCCCATGGGATCCAGGCCCGACATAGGCTCGTCGAGGAAAACCACCTTCGGATTGTGCAAAATGGCTTGCGCAATCCCCACGCGCTGCAGCATGCCTTTGGAGAACTTCCTCAACTGCACCCCTGCGGCGTCTCCCAAGCCCACCCGGCTCAGCATCTCGGCGACTTTGCGGGATCGTTGCTTAGCTTCCACCCCCGAGAGTTGGCCGTAATAATCAAGCAGCTCGCGCGCGGTCAGGTAGTCGTAGAAGTAGGGTTGTTCGGGCAGGAATCCGATCTGGGCCTTCACCCGCGGATCGCGGAAATCCATCCGCAGGATGCGCGCCGATCCCGCCGAAGGAAAAACCAGGCCCATTAGCAGCTTCAAAGTAGTGGTTTTGCCCGCGCCGTTGGGACCAAGGAAACCGAAGATTTCGCCGTCCTCGACCTGCAGGTGCAGCGGCTTCAGGGCTCGTTTGGGCCGCTTACGCCAGAAGCCCACGGCATAGGTCTTTTCCAAGCCGAGAATTTCTATAGCAGCCATGGCAGCTTAACGCAACAATGGGATAGGTTGTTTTTTGATTATATGCAAAAGCCCGCTCCAACGAAGCGGGACGGAAGGCAACGGTAATTACCAAAGTAAAGAGGCCAGGATGCGCATCCCTGGCCTCTTTTTGGCCCGGACCCTCCCCAGGTGCCGGCCAAAAACTCACGCTAGTCTATGGGTACAAGCGCTGCACACGGCGATATATCCGTAATCGGCGAGTCGCCGGCTGAACCGTTCTGCGCCCGAATCACGCCGTCCGTCGCAACACAAAAGTCGCGTACCCCGGACTGATTAAAAGTTATTGGCGCAGCGCCCACCACAAAAGCCGTATTCACGCTGCCGGTTGGCAGCAGTCCAGTGGCTGCAAACTGATAGCCGCTCTTCTGGCCGCTGGCCACGCTGGCATCGATAAGGCACGCCTGGGTGTCGGTGGGCTGGCAAGCCGAAGCTGGACCTCCCAGCGCGCCCAGTGAAGCAGCGTATCCGTCGGCTGGTACGCCGAAAAATACGTCACCTCCGCCCGGCTGATCGTGCGCACAGAACTTACCGCAGACGCCTCATTCGCCGATATTCGCGCCCGCAGCATATTTGGCACCGCGATGGCGGCAATAATCAGGATGATGGCGACCACGATCAAAAGTTCAATGAGAGAGAACCCCTTGGCGCGCCGGTCATTTCGCAATGTATTGTTCCCGAGCATTCCGTTTCCCGTGAACATACAGTGCAACTGAATCACCAGCCTGTCCGGGAAGTGCCAAGATCGCCCTGCCCCACTTAACCCCGTTGCTATGTGTTGATTATCTAACCCTGCCCCAGAGCCGCGACCACCTCGTGGGTTGCAGTAGCCACTAACTTGACAGTTTTTGTCATCGCAAAACGACACTTGGTCTCACGGCGAGAACGCTAGCTCAAAACTGGGGTTGGGTAATATGGGCGGGGTTGGGCACCGTGAGCGGAACCGGCGGGGATACCGGAAGGCGTGCCATCTGACGCGAAAAGAACAAAAGGGGCAACGGAATGTTAGTTCCGTTGCCCCGTGGCTTGTACCCTCCCCCAGGTACTTTGCCGAACTTGCAGACTTCGACTACGCCCAGCCTTAGTTCAGGTTAGGCAAGAGGACGCAGGCCGAAGACGTGGCGATCATGGCGGAAGATCCCACGTTGTTGAAGCGGACTACGCCATCTTCGACGGAGCAGAAGTTGCGCACTCCGCTCTGGTTGAATACGGCTGGCGAACCGCCCACTTCATAGGAATTGGCAGTGCCGGTAAGAGCGAAGTAGTAACCGCTCTTCGCAGTCGCCGCTGCAGTGGCGTTAGAAACCGCATAGTCAACCAAGCAAGCGTTGGTCGAGGTAGGCGCAGGCGCAAGCGCCGGCCGCTGCCGGACCCAGTGCGCCCATGAGCAGTGGCATAGCCCACCGTCGGGTACGCCGACTGGTAGCTGATTTCCGCCGTGTTGATGGTACGAATCGAGCTGACGGCAGACGACTCATTGGCCGCAATGCGCGCCCGCAGCAAGTTAGGAATCGCGATCGCCGCAATGATCAAAATGATAGCGACCACGATCAGCAGTTCAATCAGTGAAAAACCCTTCTGTTTCCGCATCTCGTTTTCCCTCTTCTCCGTTATCAAAGTTCTGGTCTCGGTAGACCGAATTGCTGATTATGTTCGCATTTTACGCGCCACAAGCGGCAGTTACCTAGGTGATGGTCCCAAGCACTCTACGTACTTTGTTTTCAGCGACTCGTGGCCAAAGGTCACCTTTCGATACCGGCACCCCGCGGCAGACCCGCTTTTGGCGTGTGTCACATTTTGTCTGCGACTGACAAGTTGTGTCATTTTGGGAGAGACATGAGACAAATCTAATCTCCCTGATCTTTGCATCGACCTGCCCAAAGGAATGCCCCCGCTCCTTTACCTCACTTTCACCATCAGGCAAGTCACATCGTCGTGCTGGGGAGTGGCGCCCACAAAAAGATCCAGATCTGCCATCATGCGCTGCAGCAGTTCGGCCGGAGTCGCAGCCGACGCGTTCTGCAGCACGTTTAGCATTCGCGGCTCGCCGTATTCCTCGTCGTGCTCGTTGACTGCTTCCACTAGGCCGTCGGTAAAAATCACCAACCAATCTCCTGCTTCGAGGACGAGGCCCCCCGATTGATAGCCGGCCTGGTCACGAATACCCAGAGGCAGCCCGCCCTCGGTCAGGCGCTCGACGGCGCCCGAGCTGCGGCGGAGCACCGGAGGGTTGTGGCCGGCGTTGATGTAGGTGAGCCTGCGGGATTCGGGCTCATACTCGGATAGGAAAGCAGTAGTAAATCGCAGTCCGTCCTGGCTGTTGCTGCAGGCATAGCGATTCATTCCAGCCACCAGTTCGGCGAGCGAGCAGGAGGTTGCAGAAAGCGTCTTCAGGCTCGCTTGAAACGTCGCCATCAGGAGCGCGGCGGGAATGCTTTTTCCGGCCACGTCGGCCACAGCAATCACGAACCCAGTCTCTCCCGTCGTGGCTAGCTGGCGCTGGAACACATCGTAATAGTCGCCCGCCACGGTGTTCGCAGGGCGAGTGGCGAAAGCGATGCCGAGGCCGGGCACCGCTGGTGGATTGGCCGGCAGGAGCCAGCTCTGAATATCGCGGGCGATTTCGAGGTCGCGCTTCATCACGACCCGGTCGGCGACCTCCAGCATGAGCAGGACAAAGAGCAACGCTCCGCCCCAGAAGCGAAAATCAAGGCCCACGACTTGCACCGAGCCGCTCTTGTTGTGAAAGCTGAACCCCCCGGCGGGAAAGAGCAGGAGCAACAATCCTAGAAGGAGCAGCACGCGCCTCGGCGGACTGAGTTTTTCCAGGACGGCCCAGGTGAATTCCTGCGCCGTATGAAAGAAATTGTGGCGCCTCTGCTCGCGCGGCACACGCGCGTCGAAATCGCGCTGGTACAGGCGATAACTGGCGCGGGCATCGGTTCGAAATTGCTTCCAGAGTTGGCTGAGCTCAAGTCCTTCGGTCACGCGCAGCCAATAGCGGTCGAGCGTCTCGGCGAAAGCCGGACGGGCGTGACGCGTTGCGGATGGGGGAACAGAGGGCATGGCAGGAGACAGCGATTATAGAGGCTGCCAGGCAACCGTCCAAACGCTCGAAGGGCAGATCGGCCTCCCTCAGAACAGGCTGAGCTGTGGCTCGAGGGCAGGCACGGCCGCTTCGTATCCCCGATAGCGATCATAGCGGCTGACAATGCCATATCTCTCCCGCAGCCGGCTCATGAGAGCAGATATCCGTTTGGCGTACGCCGTGGGCAGGAATGCCCGGTCCTTGTAGCGCTGGCGGTAGCTCTCAATCAGTTCGGGGAACTCCTTCTCTAGAAATGGAAAAAACACCGCCGCCGAACAAGGCTTCAGAAAAAGCGGATTGGCAAAAATATGTTTGCCGCCGGCTGCGGCGGTGGCGCGGACCACCGCCTCCAGGTTCTTCGGCGAGTCGGTGATTCCCGGCAACACCGGCGAGCAACTCACCCCGGTGTTGATGCCCGCCCGATTCAAACTGCGCACCGCTTCCATCCTGAGATCGGGGCGCGGCGCCCGCGGCTCCAGTTTCCGCGCCAGCTCTGCATCGAGTGTCGTGACGGTGATGTGCACGCTCAAGCGATTCCGCCGCACAATCTTCTTGAGCACATCCACATCCCGCAGAATCAAGTTGGACTTGGTAACAATCCCAAGCTCCAGCCCCTCCTGAAGAGCGAGTTCCTCCAGGATGCCGCGGGTTACCTCGAAGCGTTTCTCGGCCGGCTGATAGGGATCGGTAGCGGTTCCAATAGCGATTTCCTCTCCGGATTTCACCTGCCGCAGCTCCTTGCGCAGCAGGTTGCCGGCGTGCTGCTTGACATAGATTTTCTGCTCGAAGTCGGCGCCGTCGCGCATCTCCATGAACTCATGGGTGTAGCGCGCGTAGCAATATTTGCAGGCAAACTCGCAGCCGCGATACGGATTAATGGTCCAGGTAAACGGCATGCGCACCCCGGTGCAGCGGTTCAGCAGCGAGCGCGCGGGCAGGGTGAAATATTCGACCGCATGGCCCTGGCGAAGAGATTCCCCATTGGCCGCGAGGCGAGCGATGCCGATGAGCTTGGACGGAGTCTGCGGGAGCAAGGGAAGCGTCGCCATAGGCTATATTCGCTTTTTATTCGCCTACGATAAGCGCGCCGGGTGTCTTTGTCAAGCCGGAAGGAATTCCAGTTTAAGCAAGTGAAATCAAGCGGGGTGCAATCGCATAGTTTACGACCGCCCGCTCGCGGGATGTGGCGTCAGGGCGTGCGTAACGTCTGCAGCATAACCCAGAGACCCGCGAGGATGAGGACCGGCCCGCCCCAGATGTAAAGAAATGCCTGCCACGAGAGGGTCTTTGAGATCTCGCGCTGGCTGCACCAGGAGATGAAGAAGGGATCGCGCGACGGGCTCTGCATCAGCGCGACCGTCGGCCGCAGATTGAAATTTGCGGAGTCTTGCGTCTGTTTCGATGACTCCGAGAGTGAGCTGCGGGCGCTGGGATCAAGCAGCTCCAGCGCGCCGCGACGCTGCAGATCGGCGGCGGCTTGACTGACGAATCCTGTTCCGGCCCGAAACCGCACATTGCCTGCCCGGCCGTCGTCTCCTGAGTTCTCCTGCACAGGCCCAAGGACGAACAAAGTATCGCCCGGCAGAATGCAATATTCCTCCAGCTTGATCGGCCTCTCGCCCGAAATTCCGTGGCGGCGAAGAAATTCGCTGATGTAAACGGCCATGAATTCGCCCGAGAACAGCGTGTCCGCGTACTCATGCGAGAAGGCGGGAGCAAGGTCGATTTGCGCACCGTGTGGATCGACCAGCATGCGCCCGGTGGCGTCATCCAGGAATAGCGGAGCGCAAAGCATCTCTTCCGCCACTTTTTGCCAGCGCTGCGATTCGCTTTGCCAGGCGACGGCGCGGTAGTAGAGGCACTCCAGAGCCGAGAGCGGAGAAATCAGCGTATAGGGTCCGGTGGCTTTGCCGCAGACTTCGACCAAGCCGACTGCCGCGCCGCGAACGGTGGAACGCGGGATGTTGGTGATAAGCCGCTGGCGCTGCAGCAATCCGAAGCCGCGGTAAAAAACATACGCGCCGGCCGCCATCGCGACGGCAGCCCAAAATACGGGATCAGTGAGCGCGGAACTCCGGACGATCGCGAAGGCTGGATTCATGCTGCCGCAAATTACGGCGTCGCTTTGGCCTCGGACGACGGCTTGTCGAACAGCTTCGGGTCCACTGCGGGATTGATCTGGAACCCGTTGAACTGCACGGTGCTCGAATCTTCTCCGTTCTGCTTGTTCTTGCGCAGGTAGGGTAGCGTCAATCCGTCGCTGGTCTTCCAATCAGCGAATTCAGTCTCGCCCTGCACCGGGCCGGAGCGGCCCACGGTGGGATAGGTCTCGCGCAGCACGTGGCCGGTCGCGGGATCGACAAACCAGCGGAGGTTGACGCCGGGACCCGACACGTCGACAATCTGCGACTCAACTTCGCCGATCTTTTCGGTGCCCGAGGCGGCAAACACAAACTCCGGATCGCTCGCATGCTGGCCGATGTAGATGAGATCGCGCTTGACCTGGGCCAAAGTCTCGTCGCGTTGCGAGGCGGGCATTTCACGAACGCCGCCCGCGCTCGCTCCGGAAACGAACATTCCATCCGGGGTCGCGACCATGGTGAGTTCGCCCATCGGCCCTTGCATCGACAGGTGGAGGTGGTCGGGATACACAACCACGCTCTGCATGGTGAGCGGAATATCGCCTTGCGGGGTTTTCTGCGTGATGGTGTAGCTGCCTTGCAGCGCTTTGATGGATTGCAGCTTGGCCTCGCCGCCCAAAGCAGCAACCACTTTCGCCGCTAGCGCTTTGCCTTCCGGATTGGATGCAGCAGGCTTGGCGGCGGGCGCTTGCTCTTCTTGGCCGGGCGGCGGAGGAATGGTGATATCGACATCTTTCACCGCGCCGAGCGAGGTCAGGGGCTTGTCGAAATCCGCGGTATTGCCCACGACCAGAGTCGCGAACTGATCCTTGTGGACATATTTCTGCGCCACGCGGGCGACATCGGCCGCAGTTACTTTTTCCACGCCTGCCTGAAACTTCTCGAGAAAGTCGGCCGGATAACCGTAGAACTCGTAGGCCATGCGCTCACGCAGGACTTTGTCGGGCGAGTCAAAATTAAAGACGAAGGAGTTCAAGATCGAATCCTTGGCACGTTTGATTTCATCTTCCGAGATGGGCTGCTTGGATAAATCGGCAATTTCCTCGTCCAGCGCCTGAATGGCCTCCACGGTTGAGCCGCTCTTCGTCCCCATGGAAAGCCGCAGAATGCCGGGGTGGTCAAAGGCGGTCCCAATGCTGCCGCCGACCGAATAAGCCAGGCCTTTAATGGTGCGAATATTTTTGACCAGGCGCGAGGCAAAACCGCCGCTGAAGGCCTCATTGAAAACCTGGATGGCGTAATAGTCCGGGTTGTTGCGTGTGGTGCCCAGCTCCACCATGCGGATGTTGGTCTGGTTGACGTCCGGCTTGTTCACGAGGTAGTAGCCGGGCTTGGCGGGATCAAATTGAATTTCCGGCGCGGTTACTTCCCGCCCGCGCTCCCATGATCCAAAGGCCGCGCGCAGCTTGGCTTCCATGGCGGCGGAGTCGAAGTCCCCGACGATGCCGAGAATGATGTTGTTGGGCGCGACGTGGGCCTTGTGCCAGTCAATTAGGTCCTGGCGGGTAACCGCGGCGACCGTCGCATATTCCGCCACGCGGGCATAGGGATTCTCCGGCCCGTAGGCCAGCTTGGCAGCCTCACGAGCAGCGATTTCGCCAACTTCGTCATTGCGCCGGGAAATGCTGTCGTACAGTTCGTGCTTGGCAAGATCAACCTTGTCGGCGCGGAATTCCGGCTGGCGCAGCAGGTCCACGAAGACTTTGAACGTGTCGTCAAAATCTTCTTTCAGGCAGGAAAGCGAAATCGTGGTCGAGTCGGCGTTGTCGTCGGTTTCGACCTTGGCGGCGCGAACCTCCAAATAGTCGTCGAGTTGGTCGCCGGTCTGAGTTTTCGTGCCGCCCGTGCGCCAGACTTCGCCATAAATGTCCAGCATGCCGAGTTTTCCGACAGGTTCGGAGCGGGCGCCGCCGCGTATGCGCGCGACCCCGTCAATAAGCGGCAATTCGTGGTCTTCCTGCAGGAAGATCACCATGCCGTTGGGAAGCTCGATGCGCTTCGGTTCCTGGGGATGAAAAACCGGGAGAGGAGCAATGTGGATCTGATGCCAATCAGCAACCTGTGCCGCAAGATTGGCCGGCGCAACCGCGCCGCAGATCGCGAGAACCAACGAGGCGAGGAACATCAACACGCTGCGCTTCATTGCTCACCTCCTTTGTTCCCTGCGGCTGGAGGAGGGGTTGCGGTCTCGATAATGCCTACGGTTCGATTCGAAGGAACGAACACCGTGTTGGCCACGCGCCGAATGTCCGCTTTGCTGACCTTGTCGATGCGGTCCACCTGCCGGAACAATTCGCGCCAGTCGCCGTAGCGCGCTTGCGCTAGGCCGAGATGGAAGGCCAAGCCCTGATTGTCATCCAGGCTGCGGATCAGCGCGGCCTTCGCCCGCGTTTTGATCATCTGCAGCTCTTCGTCGCTAACGTCCTGCGTTTTCAGCCGATCGATCTCCTCATGAATGGCCGCTTCTGCCTCTTCGGGTTTGTGGCCGGGCATGAGGAAGGCATAGAAGGCAAATAACTGCGGATATTTGTCTCCGGGGAAGCCGGTAAAGCCAGCAGTGTCGGAAGCAATCTTCTTGTCCCGCACGAGAGCACGATAAAGGCGCGAAGTACGCCCGTCAGACATTAGATCGGCAATCGCGTCATACACGGCATCGTCGGGGTCGTGGTAGCCGGGCCGGTGATAGCCTTCGAGATAAAGCGGCTGCGCCATTTCATGCAGCACCACTCGGCGCTCGGAATTTTGCGGCGGCTCGGTGGTGGTCCGCTCATCCGGCTTGGCACGCGCCGGAAGCCGTCCGAAATATTTCTCGATGATCGGCATGGCGACCGCCGGGTTCACGTCTCCCACGACCGTCACCACCATGTTCGACGCAACGTAGTATTTGTCAAAAAAGTTCTGCGCGTCGGTGGCGGAAAAAGTGTTCAGGTCGCTCATCCAGCCGATGGTCGGGCGATGGTAAGGATGCGCCTGATACGCCGCGGTGATGAACTGCTCCACCAGCCGACCGACGGGATTGCTGTCGGTGCGCAGGCGGCGCTCTTCGATCACTACATCGCGTTCTTTGTAGAACTCGCGCATCACCGGGTGCAGAAAGCGCTCCGACTCAAGATAAGCCCACAGCTCCAGCCGGTTTTCCGGAAGCGAATAGAAATAATTGGTCTCGTCGTCGTTGGTGGAGGCGTTCACGCCCTCGGCGCCGTTAGTCTCCAGGACATCATCGAACGCGCCTTCGACAACATATTTCTGCGCCTCCTTGACCGCGGCCTGCCATTCCGTCTTCAATTGTTCGACCTTGGCGTCGTCGCGGCCCACCGGCCTGTCGCGCTCCTCGATATATTCGGCGTAGATTTTTTCCACCTTGGCCAGCGCCAGCTTCTCTGCCGGATAGTTCGTCGTGCCGATCTTATCCGTGCCCTTGAACGCCATGTGTTCCATCATGTGGGCCAGGCCGGTCTCGCCCTTCGGGTCCTGCGTCGAGCCGGCGTCGACATGGGTATAGAAAGAGAACACAGGCGCCTCGGGACGGCGGCAGATCACCACGGTCAGGCCGTTGGGCAGTTTCTTGACCGTGACCCGCTTTTCGAACGAAGCCAGATCTTGCGCCGCGGCCAGCGTGGCCAGCAGCAAAATCGAGGAAAGGAACGCTAGTTTGCGGTGCTTCATCGGACCTCCACGGCGGTTGGGGGAAAACATGAAAGGAAAACTTGAAATTACGTGGCGGCAGGGAGATTGTCAAACAAAGTAGAGGAATTCTTGAGGTTCTCCCTGTGCCCTCTGTGTTCCCCTGTGGTTAAATTCAAGCTTGGTTTCCTCGATACATAACGATTGCGAAGTGTAGTACACAATCGATGGAGGCATTTTGCCCAAACCGCAAGTCGTCGAAATCGAAGGCAGACACCTCTCGCTGACCAACCTGGAAAAGGTTTTGTATCCCGCTGCGGGGTTTACCAAAGGCCAGGTCATCGACTACTACGCCCGCATCGCGCCGGTGCTGGTGCCGCATCTGGCAGGCCGGCCGCTCACTCTCAAGCGCTACCCTGAGGGCGTCGACCGGCCGTATTTTTTCGAAAAGAACGCCACCAAGCACCACCCGGAATGGATCAAGACCGCGCCTATTTGGAGTGAAAGCAACCGGCGCACCGTGAACTACATCCTGGCCAATGACCTGTCGACGTTGGTCTGGATGGCAAACCTGGCTGCCATCGAACTCCATCCTTCGCTCTCGCTGGCGAAAAACATCGCTTGCCCTACCATGATGGTCTTCGACCTCGACCCCGGCCCGCCGGCAAACATCGTGCAGTGCTCGCAGGTGGGAATCTGGCTGCGGGAAATCTTCGAGCATTTCGGGCTGCAGAGTTTCCCCAAGACTTCCGGCTCAAAAGGATTGCAGATCTACGTTCCGCTCAACACGCCCGTGACTTACGACCAGACAAAGAATTTCGCGCACGCGCTGGCGCGGCTCCTCGAGCAGGAGCATCCGGAACTGGTTGTCTCCGACATGAAGAAAGAACTTCGCACCGGCAAGGTCTTCGTCGACTGGAGCCAGAACGACGAACACAAAACCACGGTCAGCATCTATTCTCTGCGCGCCCGCGAGCGGCCTACCGCGTCAACACCGGTGCGATGGGAGGAAGTCGAGCGGGCGCTGAAGAAGAAAGATGCCGGGGTTCTGGTGTTCGAGTCTGCGCAGGTGCTGGAGCGTGTCGCCAAGATGGGAGACCTGTTCGAGCCGGTGCTCAAGCTTAAGCAGAAGTTACCACGGCTGCCGGGCATGGAATTGGCGGACACCGGCACAGCCGCGCAGGGATTGGAGATCGCGGCTCAAGCGGAAGAGCGTAAGCGCAAGACCTCGGTGCGCAAAACGAAAGCTCGCTCCACCTCGCGATCTGCGTCGAAAAAGCGCGGGAAGGTATAATTTTTCACTTAGTCTGGCGCTGCGGCGGTCGCAATTTCATGCCTCAACTCTTTGTCGGCACCTCCGGATGGGCTTATCCCAGTTGGAAGCCCGCCTTCTACCCGGAAAGACTTCCGCAGAAGAATTTTCTTCGCCACTACGCAACTTTGCTGAACACGGTGGAGGTGAATTTCACCTTTCGTCAGTTGGTGAAAGAAACCACCGTTCAGAAGTGGATCGACGAGAGCCCGGCCGGTTTTCGCTTCGGGATCAAAGCCCACCAAGTCATCACGCACATCAAGCGGCTGAAGAACACGCAAGATTTCGTTCCCCGCTTTCTCGCGACCATCGAACCGCTGGCGCGAGCAGGCAAGCTGGGGCCGGTGCTGTTTCAACTTCCTCCCAACATGAAAGCCGATGTGGCGGTTCTGGAGGAATTTCTGGGCATCCTACCGCGCGCTGTGGAGTCAGCGTTTGAATTTCGTCACGCTTCGTGGTTCACCGACGAGACCTTCAGCCTGCTCAAAAAGCACAACCGCGCGCTGTGCGTGGCGGAAACCGAAGAGCGCACCACGCCCGATGTCGTCACCGCCGACTTCGCCTACTACCGTTACCGCAAGCCGGAATACTCCGCCGAAGAGCGCCAGGCCATGGTCGCACGCATGCGCGAACATCTCCGGGAAGGGAGAAACGCTTTCGCCTACTTCAAGCACGAGGAAACGCCGCAGGGCGCGCTGTACGCGATGGAAGTGTTCAAGGAAATTGCCGCATAGTCCAATGCGTTGTCATTCCGAGCGACGCGAGGAATCTGCTGTCTCGCCGGGTCCCGCAAAAGTAGATTCGTCGTCGCTTCTCGGAATGACGACTTGGTGAATTCACGCCTAGCCAGCCCTCGCACCCCGCTCGCCACTTCTCCTAGCGTCCGATAACGCGCATACTTGAAAACGTGTCCGCCGAACCCAACTCCGGCGTAGTCCGCGGATTTCTCGATTACCTGAAGATCGAGAAGGGCCTGGCGCCGCTCACGATCTCCGCTTACTCGACTGACGTGGAGCAGTTCTCCAGCTTTCTGCAAAAGCGCAAGCGAACTCTGCTGACTGCCCGGCGCGATGACTTGCGCGGATTCATCCAGCAATTGTTTGCCAACGCCGTGGACGGGCGCTCGGTAGGCCGCAAGCTCTCGACGCTGCGTCATCTTTACCGGTACCTGCTGCTCGACGAACTGATCGACCACGATCCCACGCTAAATCTCGATTCTCCCAAACAGTGGAAAGTCTTGCCCAAGGCGCTTGCCCGCGACGAGGTAGAAACCATGCTGCGCGCGCCGCAGGCCTCGGCAACCCGCAATTCGAAGGACGCCGAAGCTATCGCGGCGCGCGACCGCACCATGCTCGAAGTGTTCTATGCCGGGGCATTGCGCGTTTCAGAAATCGTGAGCGTAAAGCTTGAAGACCTTAAGCTCGATCTCGGCTACCTGCTGGTGCGCGGCAAGGGGGACAAAGAGAGAATCGTTCCGCTGGGCCGCGCTGCGCAGGAAGTTCTGGCGAATTACTTGAAGAGTTACCGTCCGGTTCTGGCGGGCCAACGGAATTCCCCACTCCTGTTTCTGGGCCGCGGCGCGCGCAAGCTCACGCGGCAGCGCGTCTGGCAAATTGTCGGCGCGGCCTCGGCGGAAACCGGTCGCCATGCCAGCCCGCACATGTTGCGTCATAGCTGTGCCACGCACATGGTGGAAAACGGCGCTGACTTGCGCACTGTGCAGACCATCCTTGGCCACGCCGATATTTCGACCACCCAGGTCTATACCCACTTAGCGTTAGATCGTCTGAAAAACGTGTATCGGCAGCACCATCCGAGGGCAAAGGCAAAATGATTCCCATTCAGAAGGCGCAAACAGAACCCCAATTTGCGCGCCTCTATGTCCCTTGTGGTTGAAACCAAAAACACATGCCACCAGCTAAAATCTCTGTCGAAAAATCCGTGGCCGACTTCCTCCGCTCCCTGCGCGAGCGCAACGCCTCAGCGCACACCATCAAGGCCTACACCGGCGATCTGAAAAACTTCGCTGCCTTCGCCGGCTCTCGCGATCTTCGCCGGCTGGATCACGTCGCCATCCGCGGATTTCTTTCCCAGCTCTACGAAAAAGGACTAAGCAAAACCTCAGTCGCCCGCTCGCTGGCCGCCGTGCGTTCGCTTTATCGCTGGCTGGCGCAGCAAGGGATCGTCGAACAAAACCCCGCTGCATTGGTCTCGACGCCGAAGCTGCCCAAGAAACTGCCGCGCGTGCCCACCATCGAAGAAATGAACGGCGTGCTCGACGGCCCGATGCCCGAGATCGCAGCTTTCCCGGAGCGCGACCGCTTGATGCTCGAATTGCTCTACAGCTGCGGCATTCGCAATTCAGAACTTACCGGCATCAACTGCGACGATATTCGCCTGAGCGCGGAGGCCATCCTGATCCGCGGAAAAGGAAAGAAAGAGCGCTATGTGCCGTTTGGCGACTCGGTGAAAACCGCGCTTGCAGCCTATTTGCCCGTTCGCCAACAGGTCTTGGCACAGACCAAAAAGAATCTCCCTGCGCTGCTCATCAACCGGCGCGGCGGCCGCCTCACCACTCGCAGTGTCGGCCGCATCATCAAAACAATTGCCGTCGCAAAAGGACTCTCCCCCGATGTTCATCCCCACACCCTGCGCCACGCTTTCGGCACCCACATGCTTGAAGAAGGCGCCGACCTGCGCGCCATCCAGGAAATGCTCGGCCACGAGCGCCTTTCCACCACGCAGCGTTACACCCAGCTTTCTATGAAGCACGTCTTGCAGGTCTACGATCAAACCCATCCCCGCGCCAAATGAGAGTTTCTAAGAATCCTGGAATTACCACCGTAATTTGAGTTTGCCCTCCACTCGTTCCACGATGATAAAGGTCGAAGTGTCTCATCCCGGCGGTAGGTGGTTACGCCGCTCAGGAAGGAAGTGTCATGCGGAGAATCAATCCACAGCTGCTGCTGCTGCTGTTTCTAGTGGTGATCGCGGCCATGCTGAATTTCCTCGCCGCATCGCAGCACATGGCGCTGATGTTTTATTTCCTCCCCACGCTCTATTCTGCGTATCTCTTTGGCCGCCGCCACGCTACGCTCACCGCCTGTGCCAGCGTGATTCTGGTGGCCGCGGTCACCTTCGCGAATCCCGCCATCTTCGGCCACCAGCTGAATCTGCCATTCGACAGCCGCTGGTTTGATGTCACAGCCTGGGGCGGAACCCTGGTTGTAGCCGGCTACGCCATGGGCACGCTTTACGAACGCAACCAGGAAAGCTTGCATGCGATGAAAGATGGCTACGAAGCCATGCTGCTCATCCTGCAGCAGCTTCTGACCAGCCAGAAATACAGCGACGCGAGCTGCAACCGCATCGCGGCGTACGCCAACCAGATCGCCGAATCTCTGGGGCTCGACCCCGGCAGTACCGAGGATGTGCGCACCGCCGCGCTGCTTCGCAACGTGAATCAGATGGGCATCAGCAACGAACTTCTCTACAAAGCGGCCAATCTTTCCCAGGCAGAAATGGAAAAAGAAATGAGCAAGCCGGGCAAGTTCGCCGGCAACGCAAAAAGCATTGCGGGTTCGCTGGGCCGCGCCATCCCCATTTTGGTCGCCGCGCAACAATTGCTGCAAAGCGGCGCCAGCGCGGTGGACGCGCCCATCGAGGTCCAGATTCTCGTGATGGCCGAGAACTACGAGGAACTGGTCGGCGACAAAGGCGGAAGGCATTTGTCGCCCGCGCAGATCGAGGAAATCATGGTCAAGAGTTCCGGAAAGAAATACGACTCCATGATTGTTGACGCCTTCGTGAAGGCTTTCGGCGGACAAGCCAAAGGCGCCGGCGCATAAGCCAATTTTTCCAACGCAAATCCTAGTTCGATTTCCTTCGCAAGCCTTCCCACATCTCGACCACGCGCTTTTTCACTTCCGCCGTTAGCTGTGCATACGCCGCCTCTGACGCCTGCGCCGCGGGCGGAGGCGCAATCGGCGCCCCGATCATCATCTTCAGCGGCGCGAATTTCTGAAACCTCTTCCCTCGCGGCCAGGCATCGTGGAACCCCTCAATCGCCACCGGCACAATCGGCACCTGCATATGGATGGCAAGAATCGCCGCGCCCTTCTTGAAGGTTTTCGGCGTTCCATCAATCGAGCGCTCGCCCTCGGGATACAGAATCAGCACTCTCCCCTGTCGCAGCCCGAAAGCCCCCGCCCGCATGGCGGGAATCAGGTTCGCATCGGGGTCGACTACCACCACCCGCAGCCAGCGCGCCACCCGGCGCATGAAGCCTGAGCCGAAGACTTCGCTCGTCCCCACGGCAAACGCATTGCGAAAAATCTCCCAGGGAAGAATGCTGCCTAGAATTGCCGGATCAAGATAGCTCTGGTGGTTGGAGGAAATAATGAACGGGCCCTGCGCCGGACAATTTTCCAGGCCGTGCACCTTCAACTGAAAGCGATCCAGCGCAAAGATCTGCAGCAGTCGGCTGAAGAAGAACCATGTAGCCTCAGCGAAACGCCGCGGCTTGGCAAGTTCCAGCACGTCCGGGTCCGCGGGAGGCTCCTGCAGCACCGCATTCCAGCCGGCAAACTGCGGCCGGGCGACGGCCTTGCCCTGTGCAGCACTCTCGCGTACCGCATCCACCAGCGCGCGCACGGTGTAAATCTCCGACAGGCTCGATTCCTCCACATCGCCGCCCAGTTCCTGTTCCAGCGCCGTCAGCAACTCGACCCTTTGCAAGGAATCGAGGCCGAGATCAAGTTCCAAATTGTCGTCCGGGCGCACGCTCTCCGGCTCGTTTGCCGCCGCCCCGCGAATCACCGTGAGCGCCCGCTGCGCGTCCGGCAGCTCAAGCCACGCGCGGTCTTCGTCGCTGAGAGGCTTTTCCGCCGGAACGTCAGCCTCGCCCTTTGCCCCCTTCGCCTGGTTCGCCCGCACTCGTTTCTCGATCTCGAAGCGTTTCAGCTTGCGCGTAGTGGTGCGCGGCAAGTCTTCCTGCCAGATTTCGTAGCTGCCGATCCGCTTGGTCGATGCAATCTGCGCCGATAAACTCTCCACATCAAAACGAATTACTTCTCTCGCATTCACGATCTTCCGCGCTTTCAGCACTTCGAAGTTGGGCACGATCACGGCATGCAAATGTTCCGTCGTCGCGTCGCCCGGGGTGGCCTCCAGTCCCATCAGGCAGATTTCCTTGATGTACGGCGACTTCAAATAGTGCGGCTCGATTTCCTCCGGATAGATATTTTTCCCGTTGCTCAGGACGATCACTTCCTTGCTTCGCCCCGTGATGAACAGGTTTCCTTTGCCATCGAAGTGGCCCAGGTCGCCGGTATAAAACCAGCCATCTTTCAAAACCGCTTCGGTGGCATCGGGTCGCTTCCAATATCCCTTCATCACAATGGGACCGCGGATAGCAATTTCTCCGATCGCGGGGCCACCGTCTTCCCCCTGCGCCTTGGCATTCACGATCTTCGCTTCCACTCCCGGTAGGGGCGGGCCGACCGAGCCAATCACGTTGTTCTCGTGCCGGGTCGCAAATGCGCCTCCGGTTGTTTCCGTCAGCCCGTAGGCCTGCAGCACATCAATACCAAGCGCGTAGAAGTCGTAACCAATTTGCGGATCGAAACGCGAGCCTCCGGTAAACAGGTAGCGCATCTTATCCCCGAAGGTCTGGTGGATCTTCCCGAACAAGAGCGGCCCGGCATTGATCCCTATCTTGCGCAGCGCGCGATTCACCGCCATCAACCGTCGCAGCGCCCAACTCGCGGCCGCTCCGCGTTTCGCCACTTCTTTGAAAATGCGATCGTGGATCAAATAGAAAAACTGCGGCACTACCGCGAACGCAGTAATTTCCCGCTCGCGCAGGGCGCGCAGCAGTTCGGTGGTGTTCAGCGTTTCCAGGTAGACGATGCGCGAGCCTTTGACCAGCGGCAGCAGCAGATTGGCCATCTGCGACAGCACGTGAAACAGCGGCAGTACCCCGAGCAGGGCGTCGTCCGGCCCGATGTGAACCCAACCGAACACCGCCGCCACTTCTCCCAGCAGATTGGCGTGAGTGAGCATCACGCCCTTGGGATCGGCAGTGGTGCCGGAAGTGTAGAGCAGCGAAGCCAAGCTGTCCGCCGAGGATTCCACCGGAGAAAAGTTCCCCGGCCCCGCCGCAAAGATGCTCTCCAGATCCGCGACAACTTGTTTGGGAACAGCCGCCCCCGGCTGCCCGGCCGAGCGAAGCTCGGCAGTCATATCCATCAGAACAATCCGCACCGCCAATCCGGCAATCGCCTCCCCCACTAGCTCCAGGTGCTTGCTGTCGCAAAATACCAACCCGCATCCGCTATCTTTCAGCAGCTTGGAAATTTGATCCGCATGCAACGCCGTGTCCAGCGGAACCGCCGTCCCTCCCGCCGCGATGATCCCCAAATACACCATCACCCAGCGCGGATGGTTCGCCGCCACAATGGCTGCCCGCGCTCCCGGCTCGATTCCGTTGTCGGCCAACCAGCGCCCCACCGACTCTGCTATTCGCCTGGTTTCGGCATAGGTGTAGCTTTCCATCCGGTCGTGCCGCTGAATCTCCAGCGCAACGTTGCCCGGCCAGCGTCCGGCGCACTCCCGAAATTGGTCGTAAAAGGTCGGCATGAATGGCTGCAAAATCTTACAGGAAACAAGGCCGAAATGGCCGGTTTGCGCGAATCTCTCTGGTTGCTCCCTGGCACCGCGCCGATCAAGAGCCATCCCGCATCTAATATGCTAGGCTCTTACAGGGCATGGCCAGTGACCGCCACCCAAGGATTTCCATTTGTTTGTTGACAAAGTAGTCGCCAAAGTTTTTGGCTCCAAGAACGACCGCGAGATCAAGCGGGCCTCCATCCGTGCGCAGGCCATCAATGCGTTCGAACCGGGGATGCAAAAGCTCTCCGACGAGCAGCTCCGCGCCAAAAGCGACGAATACCGCGCCCTGATTAAGGAGCGGCTGAGCCGCATTCCCGACGAGCCGGACGCCGACCCCGACCGCGCCAAGCAGATTGAGGAAGAGCGCGCCAAAGCGCTTGCCGAAGTGATGGACGAAATCCTGGAGGAAGCCTTCGCCGTGGTGCGCGAGGCCGGGCGGCGCGTGCTCAACATGCGCCACTTCGACGTGCAGTTGATCGGCGGCATGGTCTTGCACCAGGGCAAAATCGCCGAAATGAAAACCGGTGAAGGCAAAACCCTGGTCGCAACTCTTCCGGTCTATCTCAACGCGCTCAGCGGCCGCGGCGTGCATGTGATCACGGTCAACGACTACCTGGCCAAGCGCGACTCGGAATGGATGGGCCAGCTCTATCGCTTCCTCGGCCTGAGCGTCGGCGTCATCGTCCACGATCTTGACGACGCCCAGCGCCGCGAAGCCTACGCCGCCGACGTGACCTACGGCACCAACAACGAGTTCGGCTTCGACTACCTGCGCGACAACATGAAGTTCGATCTCAAGGACTGCGTGCAGCGCGGCCACAACTACGCCATCGTCGACGAAGTCGATTCCATCCTCATCGACGAAGCCCGCACGCCGCTCATCATTTCCGGCGCCAGCGAGGAGTCCACCGATAAGTACGCCAAGGTCAACCGCATCATCCCCAAGCTGGAAAGGGGCGAGGAACTGACGCCACAGGAACTGCGTCATCTGCTTGAGACGGACAAGATCGCGCCGGAAAAAGTGGAGGCGATGTACAAGGCCCTGGCTGAAGTTGGCGATGACCCGCAAAGGCAAGTCCTCACTGGCGACTACGCGGTCGACGAAAAGCGCAAGGCCATCACCATTACTGACGAGGGCTGGGAGAAAGTCGAGCAATTGCTGGGCATCGGCAACATCGCCGACCCGGAAAACTGGGATCTGAAGCATCACGTCGAAGTTGCCGCCAAGGCCCACGCCCTCTACCACCGCGACGTCGAGTACGTGGTCAAAGAAGGCGAAGTCATCATTGTCGACGAATTCACCGGCCGCCTGATGCCGGGCCGCCGCTGGTCAGACGGCCTCCACCAGGCCGTCGAAGCCAAAGAAAACGTCAAGATTGAGCGTGAGAACCAGACTCTCGCCACCGTCACCTTCCAGAATTATTTCCGCATGTACAAGAAGCTGGCCGGCATGACCGGCACGGCGGAAACCGAGGCCCCGGAATTCGAGAGCATCTATCGCCTGGAAGTGATGGTTATTCCCACCAATCGGGTGCTGCGGCGGCTGGAAAATGCCGACATCGTCTACCGCACCGAAAAAGAAAAATACTATGCCGCCGCCGATGAGATTCAGAAGCTGCACGCGACCAGCCAGCCGGTGCTGGTGGGCACGACGTCGATTGAAAAATCCGAGCGACTTTCCGATTTGTTGAAGAAAAAGGGCGTCAAGCACTCCGTCCTCAACGCCAAGCAGCACGAGCGCGAAGCCGAGATTGTCGCCCAGGCCGGCCGCAAGAATATGGTCACCATCGCCACCAATATGGCCGGCCGCGGCACCGACATTCTGCTCGGCGGCAATCCCGAGTTCATGGCGAAAGTCGAGTGCATCAAGAAGGGCCTGGCCCAGCCCCTGCGCGCCGCGCAAGGCAAAATTCAAGTTAGCGTCGACGAGAGCAAGAGCACGGTCTGGTACTACGGCGGCAACGAGTACGTGGTTCCCACCGACAAGTGGACGGAAATTCTCACCCGCCACAAGGCCGTCACTGATGTTGAGCATGATGAAGTCATCGCCGCCGGCGGCCTGCACATTCTCGGCACCGAGCGTCACGAGTCCCGCCGCATCGACAACCAGCTGCGCGGCCGCGCCGGCCGCCAGGGCGACCCCGGCTCCTCGCGCTTCTATCTCTCGCTCGAAGATGACCTCATGCGCATCTTCGCCAAGGAATGGGTTTCCAAACTCCTGCAGCGGCTCGGCATGGAAGAAGGCATCCCGATTGAATCGAAGTTGATCAGCCGCCGCATCGAGGCCGCTCAAAAGGCGGTGGAGGCGCAGAACTTCGAGTCCCGCAAACATCTGCTCGAATACGACGACGTGATGAACAAACAGCGCGAGGCCGTCTATGGCCTGCGCAAGCAGCTGCTCCAGGGCGTGGATCAGAAAGAACTCATTCTCGAGGACTATGTTTCCGGCATTCTCAGCGATCTCATGGATGAACATTGCGGCATTAAGGTTCATCCCGACGACTGGGACATCAAAGCGCTGAAAGAGAATGTCTTTACCCGCTTCGGTGTGGACATCGCCGCCGAGGGCGTGAAGCCGGAAGCGCTCAACCGCCAGGAACTGGGCGACGCCATTTTCGAAAAACTCAAGGCGCGCTACGACGCCAAGGAAAGACTCATCGGCGCTGACGCCATGCGTTATCACGAGCGCATGATCATGCTCAGCGTGCTCGATGGCCAGTGGAAAGACCATCTGCGCGATATGGACCACCTGAAGGAGGGCATCGGCCTGCGCGGCTATGGCCAGCACGATCCCCTGGTCGAGTACAAGCGCGAGTCCTTCGACCTGTTCGAGGCCATGATGCAGCGTTTCCAGGAAGACGCGGTCCGCTATTTGTACCTGATGCAAATCCTGGAGCGTCCCCCAGAGCCGCGTCCTCCGGTGATTCAAGGAGACGGGAACGCGGGCCCGGACGCCAGCGCTCTGGTTTCGCGATCCAGCAGCGACGGCAACGGCCACCATCCGCCGCGCGCCCTCGCTACTTCCATGGACGATCTCGAAGAGGGTTTCAAGCGAAAGAAACAACGCGAACTCGAGCACGCCCGCATGGCCGGATCGGGCGAGCGCCAGCCGGTTCAACAAGTCGTGCGCGGCACCGCCAAGGTCGGCCGCAATGATCCCTGTCCTTGCGGCTCCGGAAAGAAATACAAGAAATGCTGCGGCGCGAAGGCGTAATCGTTCAACCGTTTCCTACTTCGCCGGCTTGGGCAGCATGAACGACTTCACCACGATATTATTCGGCTGCAGCCCAGCCGGAATCATGGTCAGCAGCGAATACTCGCTCTGCTCAAACTTCTTCCGCGGCACGCGCTTCTGAATCACCGTCACATCGCCCGACTGCGAATCCAGCACCAGCAAATAGTTCTGGCTCTGCGAAAGCGCCAACCCATCCGGATGGCTCCCCACCGGCAGCGAGGCGATCACTTTGCCAAGATCAATGTCGTAAACAGCCACGCTGTTTGACCCGAAATTGCTCACGTAGAGCCGCGAATTGTCGGCGGTCACCACGCCGCGCGCCGGCTCCGTGCCAATCAGATAACTCCCTTCCACTTCGTTGGTCGTGGTCTCAATGATCGAAATGTTGTCGGAGTCGAAGTTGTTGACGATCAGCTCTCCTCCATCCGGCTTCAGCGCCAGATTCAGCGGCGTCTTGCCCACATCCAGCAACGCCAGCAGCTTGTCAGTTTTCAAATCAATGGACGCCACCTGCGCCGAGCCCGCGCACGCCACAAAAGCCTTGCTGTCATCCGGCAGGATGGCGATGTCTTCCGGCTGCGCGCAAACCGGAATCGTGCTGCGCACTCGCAAGCCCTGCGCATCGATCAGCGAAGCCGTCCCATCGCCGCGGTTGCTGACCACCACCGTCGCGCCATCCGGCGAAACTCTCGCCAATCCCGGCGCGATGCCCACGCGGATGTTGCCCAGCACCATTCGCTTTTCAAGATCGATCACCGAGACATTGTTCGACGCCGAGTTGGCCACATAGGCGCGTTTGCCGTCCTGCGAAACGTCGATGAAATACGGAGTCGCGTGCACACCGATGGTCGCGACCACAGCATTGCGTTCAGCGTCAATCACGCTGACATTGTCCGATTCCGTGTTCACTACGTAGATTTCATTCCTCTTGCTGTTGGCCGCGAGGCCAGTGGGGTTGAGTCCCACAGGGATAGTTTTGGCAGGCTCAAAAGTACGCAGATCAATCACGGTGACCGAATTGCTCTTGCCATTGGTGACGTAGGCGTACTCGCGGTAGGCCGGCGCGTAGTTGGGGAACTGCGGCTGGCTGAAGTACCAATAGCCGTAGCCGGCCAGGGCAGAAACGAGCACAACCAGAATGACGAGAAGCTTTTTCAAGGTAGGGTCGATCCCGCGTAGGAAAGATTAACAGAGTGCCGCGGGTAGGCGCGTGTTCCACCCTCAGTTCCGTGGAAGGACGAACCCGATGGGAGTCTTCTTCTTGCCAGGGGCGGGGGCAAGCATGGCACGCATGTGCTCGAAGAGCGTGGCAATTTGACGGTCGTGTTGTGCGACCTTGCGCGCGAGGTCGGCGTTAGTGGCCAGCAGGTCGCGCAGCCGAACAAAGGCCCGCATGATGCCTAGGTTGATTTGAATCGCCCGCCGGCTGCGCAACACGCCGGAGAGCATGGCGACGCCCTCTTGAGTAAAGGCGCGGGGAGGAAATTTGGGATCGCGGTGTCGCTGGGAACCGGTCACAATTTGTGACCGGTTCAGAAGCAGAATTTCTTCGGGTGTGAGCCGGAACATGAAGTCGTCAGGAAAACGCAGGAGATTGCGAGTCACGGCCTGGTTCAGAGACTTGGTGCTCACGCCGTAGAGATCGGCGAGATCGAAATCAAACATCACTTGCCGCTTGCGGAGCCAGTAAATTTGGCTGGCGAAGCGTTCTACGGGAATGAGCGAGGCGGCTTTGCGCTTAGGCTCTTCTTGGCGCACGAGGGCCGCGCGGGTCCGGCTGTTACGGCGGTGGCTTGCCATAGAGTGACCGAGCATACATGCCGCCGACTGCCTTTGTATGTGACGTGTGGCCTTGACAAAAGGCGACAGTTGGCATCTCTCGCAGAAAAGGGGAAAGCAGCGTGGCTCCTCTGTTTCCGAAAGCTGGGGTATCATGCGGGCGGCAGCAAATCTGCTTGGAGGATTTCCCAGATGCAAACGAAGAGGATGCTGATCGGGGTGGGATTGATGATGTTGCTGTTTGCGACGATGGCGCTGGCGGCGGATGTGACCGGCAAATGGGCAACCGATATGAAGACGCCGGACGGCGGCGGCTTTCAACTTACGTTTACCTTCAAGCAGGATGGCGCCAAGCTGACGGGAAGCGTGCTGGGGCCGCAGGGCGATCCGATTGACATCAGCAACGGCAAAGTCGACGGCGACAAGCTCTATTTTGAAGTGTCCTTCAACGGCAACACGATCAAGCATGACGGCGTGATCAATGGCGACGAGATCAAGCTGACGACCAAGTCGGATGACGCGAATTTTCCGGGCGGGGACATGGTGCTGAAGCGGAGCAAGTGAGGCCACTCGACTCCGCTCAGGGCAGTCTTGGGGCGGCGGTCTCCACGTGAGCTATAGTTTCACCCACTTGCGGTCGCGGTGGCTCAGGGCGATGGCGTCGCAGAGCAGCAATTCTTCGTGGCCGGTTTCAAAAGTCGGGAAACTGCGCGGAGCGCTGAGATCACCGGCGGCGACGTAAGCGTAGAAATCCTTGAAGAGCTGGGCAAAGGTGTCGGGATAGCCTTCGGCGTGGCCTCCGGGATAGGCGGCATAGCCACGCGCAGCCGGGCTCATGAGCGCAGGGTCCTTAATCATTGTCTGGTTCGGCTCTTTGCGCTTGCCCATCCACAGCGTGTTGGGCTCCTCGGCGTTCCAGGCGAGCGAGCCTTCCGATCCGTTGACCTCGAAGTTGAGGCGAGCTTTGTGTCCGGCGCTGACTTGCGAGACGGTCAGCACGCCGCGCAGATCGCCTTTGAAGCGCAGAAGAATCGAAGCGTAGTCCTCGGTTGTGATTTTCACTTCATCGAAATCCTTTGATTCCGACTCCTGAAAACTTTCCACGCGGCCGTGGGGGCGATGATGGATGGGCACGACGGTGGCGAGGTCGGCGCACAGCTCGGTGACTTTGCGGCCGGTGAGGAACATGGCTATATCGAGCCAATGCGTGCCAATGTCGGCGACCACGCGCAGGTCGCCGCTTTGCGCGGGGTCGAGGCGCCAGCTCCAGTCGCTGGGATAAAACAGCCAATCCTGAAGAAAGCTGCCGTAGATAAGGCGGGGCTCGCCGATGAGCCCGCGAGCAATGATGGAGCGCGCCTCCTGCACCAGAGGATAGTAGCGAAGATTGTAAGCGACGCCGGCGACGCGCTTTGCGTCGTCGGCCAGCTTGACCAGGGCGGCGCTCTCGCGTGAATTCATGGCGAGAGGCTTTTCGCAGAGCACGTGCTTGCCGGCTGCGAGCGCGGTTTTGGCCTGCTCCAGGTGGAGATAGTTGGGCGTGCAGATGTGGACGACATCGACGGTCGCGTCGCTGGCGAGTTCGTCGAGAGATTGATAGGCACGGTCAACGCGAAGCGCGCCGCAAGCCTGCGCGGCGCGATCAGGCGAGCTGCCAAGGAGTCCCTGCACCGGGATGCCCTGGCGGCGGAGAGATTCGAGATGGGCTCGACCGACGAAACCGAATCCGATGACTGCGGCGCGAAGGGAGGACATGGGGAGCAGTGTATCGGAAACGAAACCCTCAGTGGACACGAGATAGCACAGAAGATCCCGACCCTAGCCCGGAGAGCGGGCTAGGATGGGGCACCCTCGAGGCTTTCCATCATCCCACTTCGGCATGCTGGGGTGCGGGTTTGACCACCGCCAGCGCTTGATCCAGGTCGGCGACAAGGTCGTCGGCGTTTTCGATACCGACCGAGAGGCGGATCAATTGCTCGGTCACGCCCATCTTTCTGCGATGCTCGGGCGAGATCATGGCGTGCGAAGTGAGCACCGGAATGCTCACCAGCGAATCGACTCCGCCCAGGCTGGGAGCGAGCGTGAACAGACGAAGAGCTTCGGCCACGCGGCGAGCGTCGTCGCCGGTGCCATCGACTTCAAAACTCACCATGCCTCCGCCGCCGCGCATTTGCTCCATGGCCAGCGCGTGTTGAGGATGATTTTCGAGGAAGGGATAGTTCACATGGCGCACCTTGCCGTGGCGGCTCAAGAACTGGGCGACGCGCAGCGCATTTTCATTCTGGCGCTGCACCCGCACGGCCAGGGTCTTGATGCCGCGCAGCAGAAGCCACGCGGCATGAGGATCCATGACGCCGCCGAAGGTGGTGCGGGCCTCGTGGATGGTCTGAATCAGGTCTTCGCGGCCGGTCACGACGCCGCAGATGAGGTCGGAATGGCCGGCCAGGTATTTCGTGCCCGAGTGCATGACGAGGTCGATGCCGAACTCCGCCGGGCGCTGGTTGATGGGCGTGGCGAAGGTGCTGTCGATGAGCGTGATGAGGTTGTGCGAGCGGGCCAGCGCGGAAACTTTCTTTAGGTCGACGACGCGCACGGTCGGATTCGTCGGTGATTCGAGATAAAGCAGCCGCGTGTTGGGCTGGATGGCGCGGGCGTGCTGATCGTAGTCAACGGTATCGACAAAAGTGATCTCCACTCCGAAGCGGGGAAGCCAGCGGCTGAAAAATTTCGTGGCGCCGCCGTAGATATCGCGCTGGGCCACGATGTGATCGCCGGATTTGACCAGGGCAAGAATGGCAGTCGTGATAGCGCACATGCCGGAGGCGAAGAGCAGCGCAGCGGCCGTGCCTTCGAGCGCCGCGATCGCCGCTTCGGCAGCGGTATGCGTGGGGTTGCCGTAGCGGGTGTAGAACTTGTCCGTGGTGGTGGCGCGGACTTGCTCATCGTTGTCTGTGACCTGGAAGGTCGAAGTCTGATAGATGGGCGTGGCCAGAGGGCCGTTTTTCTTTTCGAAATCAGAGGCGCCGTGGACGGCTTCGGTTTCGGGGCAATGGCGGTGGGGCTTCATCGGGACTTCTCCTAAACAGTCAAGAGTAACGGGCGTTTGCGGCGCGGGCAAGGGCCCGCTGCCGGTGCGACACCGCTCGACGACGCCACCACTTATAATTCCAGTGCTATGGAGATGGGAATCAGGAATCGGGTGGCGATTGTGGCCGGATCGAGCCAGGGCATTGGACGCGCAGCCGCTGAGGGACTCGCGTCGGAAGGGTGCCGGCTGGCGATGTGCGCGCGCAACCGCAACGCGCTGGAAGCTGCCGCAGGGGAAATCCAGAAGAAGTACAGCGTGGAAGTGCTCGCGGAGGTTGTTGATGTTGGCGATGCCGGGGCGGTGCATCGCTTTGTGGAGAGCGTGGTTGCGAGGTTCGGCGCCGCGGATATTTGCGTGACCAACGCGGGCGGGCCTCCGGCCAAGGGATTTCTGGCGGCAACGATCGAGGAATGGCAGAAGGCGGTCGAGCAGAATTTTCTGAGCGTCGTGTACTTTGCGCGGGAAGTGATCCCGCATATGCAGCGGGCGCGCTGGGGAAGGTTCATCACGATTACCTCCGTGGCGGTGAAGCAGCCGGTCGCGAACCTGGTGCTTTCCAATGCCGTGCGGTCAGGAGTGGTTGGACTGGTGAAGAGTCTGGCGAATGAATTTGGAAACGATGGGATTCTGGTGAACAACATTGCTCCCGGATTTACCGCGACGGGGCGGTTGCAGAATCTGGCAAAGGCGGGCGCTGCGCAGGGGAAAAGCGAAAAGGAAATGTTTGATGGTTGGGCGGCGGCTTCTGTGCTGAACCGCGTAGCGGATCCGCGCGAGATTGCAGACGCCGTGGTGTGGCTGGCTTCCGAGCGGGCATCGTTTGTGACGGGACAGACTATCTTGGTGGATGGTGGAACGTATCGCGGAGTATAGGAAAAACTAAGCCACAGAGGGCACAGGGGATCACAGAGGAAACCGCGAACCACAGGGGACACAGGGAAAACCCGAAACCATGAAGGCCACGAAGGAACACAAAGGAAGGCCAAGGATCGGACGAATATGAAGCGGACGGCGAAGGGTGCGCGGAAAAAGAAGTCGAACGGCGCGAAGGCAAAGGGCCAGCCTGCGAGACGGCCTGCCCAAGGCGAGATGAAGCATCGCTCCTGGGATTCGGTCGAGCGGGAGGAATTGAATCCCCTGCTGGCACGGCAGATGATCACAGGGAAAGACGTCATGGTGGCCCGGATGACGCTCAAGAAGGGATGCGTAGTGCCGATGCATCATCACCATAACGAGCAGGTGAGCTGCATTCTTGAAGGCGCGCTGAAATTTGTGATCGACAGTCGGGAAATTGTGGTGAGCGGAGGCGAGGTGTTGGCCATTCCTCCCAACATGCCGCACGCGGCGGAGGCGCTGGCCGATACGCTAGCCATCGATGTATTCAACCCGCCGCGCATGGATTGGATTCAGAAGAAAGATCAGTATTTGCGCGGGAAGTAGGGCGATTTCGATTATCCACACAGGTTGTCATTCCGAAGCGCGGCGGTTTCGCGCGAGGAATCTGCTGCCCTGCAAGCGAGAAGCGGATTCCTCGCCGATAAGGCTGGCTCGGAATGGCAATGGCTAGGGGCATTCGCCAAAATGCACCATTACCGGAAGTGGCCAGCTTGCCCGGCACGACCAAAGGCTCTGTTATTCTGAAGAGCGCGACTTGCCAAGCGTAGCGTACATGACAAACCCAACAACTTTGGAAACCACAATCGAGCCCAGCATGGCGCAGCTTCACTGTATCGGATGCGACGCAACCCCGCCGCGCGCGAGCGGTAATCAGCGCTGCCCGGAGTGCGGCGACCTGCTGGAAATCGTGTATCCCGAGTTGAAGGAACGACGCTTGGCCGGGCTGAAAGCGGCTGAGTTGAGAACCGTGTGGCGAGGGCGGCGCGGCGTGAACTCGCGCTTGGATCAAAGCGGGGTTTGGCGATTCCGGGAAATTCTTCCCGCGCTGGCCAAGGGGCATGAAGCGATCACGCTGCGCGAGGGAAACACGCCGCTTTATGAGTTGCCGGGCTGCGCGCGAATCGCGCGAATGGATCATCTCTATGCGAAGCATCAGGGGATGAATCCCACCGGATCGTTCAAAGATACGGGCATGACTATGGCGGCGTCGTTTGCCCGGCAGGAAGGATTTCGCTGGGTGGCGTGCGCCTCCACCGGCAACACTTCGGCTTCCATGGCGGCGTATGCGGCGCGGGGAGGCATGCACAGCCTGGTGCTCATTCCCGAAGGCAAGGTTTCCTGGGGCAAACTTTCGCAGGCGCTCGACTATGGCGCGGTCACCTGCCAGCTCAACACTGACTTCGACGGCTGCATGCGGGTGCTGAACGAAGTGGTGCAGCGGATGCCGGTTTATCTGCTGAACTCGGTGAACCCTTACCGCATCGAGGGACAAAAGACGGCGGCGATTGAACTGCTGGAGCAGTTCGACTGGGATCCGCCGGATCATGTGATCGTGCCGGGCGGAAATCTGGGCAACTCTTCTGCGCTCGGCAAAGCGCTGCTCGAGATGCAGGAACTGGGGATGATTTCCAGCCTCCCCAAGGTTTCCATCATTCAGGCGGAGGGGGCTAACCCTCTGGTGCGCAGCATGCACGAGAACAGCGGAAACGAGTTGATTCCCGTGCAAGCCGAAACCATGGCTACGGCGATTCGCATTGGGCAGCCGGCCTCATGGAAAAAAGCGGTCCGGACGCTGCGAAGGACCGGCGGCACGGTGGAGCAGGTGAGCGAAATCGAAATTGCCCAGGCCAAAGCGGAGATTGGCGCGGATGGAATTGGCTGCGAGCCGGCGTCAGCGGTGACTTTCGCGGGGCTCAAGAAGCTGGTGACGCGAAAGTTCGTGCGGCCTTCGGAGCGAGTCGTGCTGGTGCTGACTGGGCACTTGCTAAAAGACCCGGAATTTACCTTGAAGTTCCATCGCGGCGATCTGTTCACTGGGACGCAATTTGAGGGACAGGCCGAGGTTCTGAAATCGCAGCAGCGCGCTCCCATTTTGCTCGAGGCCAGCGCCAATGCGGTGGTGAAAACGCTGGAACGGGCGGAAAAGGATGGCCTCTGAGTTTTTGCACCGCTCGCAGTGAACCGGCGGGCAGCCCATTAGCCATACGGCGCCCCAGTCAAACTGACCTTGATGCTAATGCCAGCCTCTTTGGAGAGCGCTGATGCATACTATGTTCTTATTTCGGAGTCCTGTAATCAAAATCATCCGCAAGGGAGAGTTGCCCGAACCCAATCCACCCGAGAAAGAAGGAAAATGCCCATGAAGAACCTTATGGGCGCTACCGCGGTAGCTGCTCTTGTATACGTAGTCTGTTCTTCCATGTCCACAGCTATAGTTTCGACGGGGTTCAGCCGAGGCGAGACAATGGCAGCAACTGCCGTTGCGTTTTTCGTCGTCTACGCGAAACTGTCGGGTACAGCCAAGAGGAACGCGCCTGCCGCAGGGAGCCAGCCCGCCTCAGTCGAGAACCCCAAAAAAGAGGAGGCGGGCTATACTCAGGTCAACTCCATGCCCAGTATACAAGAGCTCGACGAACACTATAGTTCCCTCAGCGATGATGAACTCTTGCGGCTTAGGGCGGAAGGCGGCTTCACAGCGGAAGCCGAGAAGGTGCTCGACAAGGAACTCGCACTCCGCAATCTCGCCTCCGATGACACTGAACGACCCTCGACTTGAAGTCGAGGGGGTTATTGGTTGTCGATTGGAAAACGAATGTCGTCAGCGAGCTGTTTGCCTTCCTGGTCGTCGATGTGCTCCTGGATCATCTCATCGGTAGTCGTGCCTAAATATCGCCGCCTGTACTCTCGATGATCCTGAGAACGGGTGGACGGACAATACACTCACATGAGAAAGCGAACGACTCAACAATCATCCAGTTTTAAGCTTGTTCTTCCTGCCACTTCCGCAAACCTGGGGCCAGCCTTCGATGCGGCGGCCCTGGCGATGGATCTGGCCATCACAGTTCGCGCGCGAATTGCAGAACAGTTTTCCATCGAAGCGCGGGGGCGCGATCGAGAGATCTGCGGAAAGCTGGAGAACCATTTAATTCTCAACACCTATCGCGAAGTGCTGGAGGAGGCGGGAGTCCAAGACATTCCGCTGGCGTTGGTCATCGACAACGACATTCCGATCGGCAAAGGATGCGGGTCGTCGGCTGCGGCGCGGCTGGCCGGGATTGCGCTGGCCGCACATTTCGGCAAACTGCGCTGGAGCGATGCCAGGATCATCGGCGAAGCGTCGCGGCGAGAGCATCACCCGGACAATGCCGCGGCGTGCTGGCTGGGCGGGCTGACCGTGGCGCGCATGGCGGGGGAATCAGAAGCGCAGGTGGCGCGCTTTGTTCCTAAAGGCAAATGGCCGCTCCTGCTGGCGGTTCCCGAGGAAAGCCTGGCGACTGAGGAAGCGCGGCGCGTGCTCCCGGCGCAGTATTCGCGGACCGACGCGGTTACTAATATTCAGAACTCGATGCTCCTGCTGGCGGCGATGGTGCAGGGAGATCACTCTCTACTGGGTTCGGCGCTGCAGGATCGAATTCATCAGCCGTACCGCGCAGCGCTTTGCCCGCTGTTGCCCGCCTTGCAGAAGCTGAGCGCGAGCTCCGGGGTTCTGGGCGCAGTGTTGAGCGGGGCGGGACCGTCGGTGCTGATGTTTGTCGATCCAAAAACGAGCATGGCGCGCGTGAAGGCCAAGGTCGCGGCGCATCTGCGAGACTGCGGGCTACGGGCTGAGTTGATTTGGTCGAGAATCTACACGCGACATGCCGGCGGGCGGTGAGGTTCCAGCGCAGCGAAAGCTTCCGCTAGTTGCGATTTCTCGCAGCGGAAGAAAGATGTTCGCCCGCGGCGATGCTGAACAAATGCTGTTCGAAGCTTAGATAAGGATCGCGGGCGAAGCGCTCCGGATAAGAACTGAGCGCGCGCAGAAAGTTTTCGATTTCGCGCCGCACGTCGCCGTCGCGCCTGGTGGCGCCGGCTTTCCCAACCACGCGATGTTTGATTCGTTTCATTTCCCTACCCCGGAACCTTAGCTGCGCAGGCAGGAACTCGGCTGCGCGTCTTCATTCGTGGAAGGCGCCCGTACTTATCCGGCGAAACTTCTCACAACTGGGGGAAGAAAAAGGCTAGTCTTGAGGCGCCAATGTGTAAATGGCACAAGCGTGCCACAGGCGAACCGAGTGATCGTTTTGGCAAATCGGCGCGGAGACGGGCTTGCCGCCCGTCTCTCGAACCCCGATTCTCTAGCGGCGGCTGGCCGGCGGAATAATGCCGTTCATGCGCAAGTATTCCACCATCTGCCCATAGTGATCCCAGGGATGGCCGGTTGCGATAAGCACAACGCGCAGGCGCGGGAGCATGCCCGGACCAAACGGATTCTTGATCGGCTCGACCAGATTATCGGCAGTCACCGTGCCCAACGCTTTGTGGAGGTACGCGAAGGAATCGTTGATGTACTTAATGATCTCGGCTTTGGTCTTCACCGTGTTCGGACCGTTTTCCTGCGAGGGATCGACAGGCGGCTTCTCGCCCAGGATCGTGGCACCGAGAATGTAGTTCACTGTGGCGACGTGCTTCACCTGTTCGGCAAACGTCCGCACGCCTTTGAACTCTCCGCTTGAGGGCGCGAAGGAATATTTGTCTTCCGGCATGGCTTCGGCGGCCGGAACGACCTCTTTTTCTACGCTGGTGACGTAGGCGTTCAGCACATCAGCGGTTGTGGGCTTGGCGTCCTGCGCCAGGGCCAGGGTTCCACACAGCACAAGGACAATCGCGCACACCCCTTGGGTCAGCTTCATTTTCATTCTCCTTTTGAAATCGATGTGATTGCACCGGAATCTGTGTTCCCATGTGCTCCTCTGTGTTCTTTGTGGTGAACCGCTCACCGCATGTGAACACAGAGGAGCAAAAGTAGAGACGTCAACTCGGGATCTAATCCCGCACCACCACGGGAGCGAGTTCCAGTTCCTGGGAAGTGAGCCGGTAGTGCCGAACCGTAAACAATCCTGCAACCAGGGCTCCGGCCGAGCACAACATCGTAGTAGGAACTCCAACTTTCACCGCCAACGCTCCCCAAGCCGCGCTGCCGATGGCCATGCCGCCCTGCAATACGAGAATGTAAACCGACAATGTCCGCGCCCGCAGCAATGCCGGCGACATGGTTTGCGCGGCCACGTTCAGGCAAGCGAGAATTCCAATCCACGCCGTCCCGCTGGCAAACAATACCAGACTCAGCCAGGGGAACGATTGCACTCGCCCCGCGGCGAATGTCATGGCGGCAAAGAGCAGGATGTCGAATACTACCAGGCCATCCACGGAAAGCCGAGTCCGCAGGCGAGGCAACACGGCCGCCCCCGCCAGCGCGCCCAGGCCGAATGAGCCCAGCAGCAAGCCGTAACCGGAGGCGCCAAAAGGCCGCGCCAGGACCGGCAGCAGCGCCAAGAGCGAGCTGGCGCCCAGGCTGAAAGCTCCCGTCCGCACGAGCACGCAGCGGACCAATGGCGCGTTGCGAGCGTAGCGCAATCCGGCGATCATAGCATCACGCACGCGGCCTGTTTCCATACGCGCGGAGTGAGAACGCTTCCAGCTATATAAGAAGAAGATGACGCCGAAAAATGACGCCGCATTCAAAAGAAACGCCCAGCCCGAACCAGCGGCGGCGATCACCAGTCCGCCCAGCGCTGGCCCGACCGCCCGCGCCACGTTGTAGCCCACGGAGTTGAGCGCCACTGCCGGAGCGTGCTGCTGGGGCGAAACGACTTCCGGCGTGATGGCCTGCCAGGCCGGATCGTTCATCACCGCGCCCAAACCCAGCGCGAAAGTGAAGCCGAGCAAAACCCAGGGAGTGATGTAGTGGTAAAGCGTAAGAACGCCCAGCGCGCCCGAAGCCAGCACCATCCAGCCTTGCGTGATGAGCAGAAAGCGGCGGCGGTCCACCATGTCGGCCAACGCGCCCGCCGGCAAAATCACTAAGAAAACGGGCAGCGTCGTAGCCGCCTGCACTAAGCTGATCATCAACGGCGACATCGTGAGCTGGGTCATCATCCAGCCGGCGCCCACGTTCTGCATCCAGGTGCCGACGTAGGAAATCACCGAAGCCAGCCAAAGCGACCGGAATAACGGCTCCCCCAGCGGAGCCCAAGGCGAAGTCTGGCGCCGGGCCGCCATGGGTTTCGTGGGCGGCGCGTTATCCGTTATTTTCGAGAGCTCCGCCATATTCAGTTGCCGGAGGCCTCGGCTGTGGGCCCGGGAATCCCCGAGGAAAAGGGCCACTCGTGATGGCGCGCTGCGCGAACCATGTAGATCGCCAGGCCAAGCGCGAGAATCACCACAGCGTAGCGAATCTCCCGCAGAAAATTCTGCCGCGAAAAAAGAATGAAGATGAAGCCGGCGCTCGCCAACAACGCCGGCATGGGATAGAGCCACATGCGAAACGGCCGTGGCAGATCAGGGCGCCGGATTCGCAACACGATAGAGCCAATGGCCTGCACCAGAAACTGCAGCAGAATGCGGATGACGACCAGTGCGGCGATCACATCGCGCAGCGAGAGAAAACAAAAAGGGATGGCGACGGCAGCCAGCGCGACTAGAGAAACATTCGGAAAATGGTAACGGGGATGCACCCGCGCGAAGATGCGAAAGTAGTTGCCGTCGAGTGCCGCCGCGTAAGGCACGCGGGAGTAGCCGAGCATCAAAGAAAACACCGACGCGAAAGCGGCCCACATCACCAGCCCAGCGGCCAGTTTCGCGGCCCAGGCGCCGTAGATCCGCTGCATGAAAATGGAAATCACATACAGGCTGGGAGTGGACGGTCCGGACTGGGCGATTTCCCGCCAGGGCAATACGCCCAGAATGCTCAGGTTCATCGCAATGTATAGACAGGCTACAAACAAAATGGATAGCAGCATGGCCCGCGGGATGGTGCGGCTGGGATTTTTCACCTCATCGCCGAGATAACAAATGTTGTAGTAGCCCCAATAATCATAGGAGGCGACCAGCATGGCCGCGCCCAGGCCATTGAAAAACGCGTGCGACAAATGAAACGCGCCGGGAGGAAAGTTGAAGGCCAGCTCGCGATGGAAATGGGTGAATCCGGAAATGATGATCCAGGCCATCGTGCCGAGCACCCCGACCAGCAACAGCTTCGACATCCAGCCGATGCTGGTGATGCGGCGATAGAGCAGAATCGCCGCCAGAAGCACCATGGCAATGGCAAGAAAAGTCGCGCCGGAGATCATCCAGCGCACTTGCAGCGGGCCGAGCAGAGGAATTTTCGCCGACCAGGTGTGCGCGGCGTATTGATATTCCAGCGACGGGAAAAAATACGATGCGTAGCCAGCCAGGCCGATCGAGCCGGAGGCGATCGAAAGCGGGGCGCTGAACGACAGCTGCCAAATGAAAAGAAATGAAATCAGCTGGCCCAGACGGTTGGGGCCGTAGATCTCGCGCAGATAACGATACGTTCCGCCCGATCCAGGGAGGGCGGAACTCAGTTCCGCAGTGACCAAACCATCGCAGGTTGCCAGCAACGCCCCGGCAACCCAGCCCAGCATGGCCTGCGGTCCGCCCATCGCGCCCACGATCAAGGGAATGGTGATGAACGGCCCGACGCCGATCATGTCGATCATGTTGAGCGCAGTGGCGCCGCCCAGGCCGATGCCGCGGATGAGGTGGGATGGCGCGTCGTTGGCCGTCAGTCGTTGGTCGTTGGCGAGGCTCATGGATCGGACGAACCGAATCTGGATGGATGACGGCTGAGCCCAGCTTTAAGCGCAACGACCAAGGACCAACAACCAACGACATGTCTCTAGTGTCCCGCCGCTAGCAAATTCACGAACAGGCGGATCGCGCCCGGAACGCCCGCCGGCAACTGGCGGAAGAAAGCGTATCCGGTGTAAATGTAAGTGCCCTTGCCATAATGCGCGACCAGCAGGCCGCCTTTTTGCGGCGGCTCGCCGGGATCATTGCAAGCCAGCAGCGGCGTGAAGTGGTCGTCCCACTGATCCATGAAGTACAGCCCACGCTCCTGCACCCAGCCGTCGAAGTCGCGCTGCGTGATTTCGTTGGGATCGTGCAGCAGCTTGTCGTCCGGCGCCAGAATCTGCACGGGAGCTTCTTCCACGGAAACACGATCGCGGCTCAACTGCGCCGGATACGGCGTGAAGTGGCCGTTGTTGAAATCGCCTACGCCGGCGTTGTACTGCACTACCAGCGTGCCGCCGTTCGAAACGTAGTCGAGCAGCTTCTTGTTGTTTGCCGCGACATCTTTTTGCGTGTCGTAGGCGCGAATGCCGAGAACGATGGTGCCGTACTGGCTGAGGTCGGCGGCCGCGAGATTCTCCGCTGGGATTTCGGTGACGCTCGAGGCCGATCTGTTGCAGCACCGTGGGAATGTCGTCGCCCGCGCCCATGATGTAACCGACTTTGAGACCGCTCGGGACCTTCACGTTCACCATGCTCACGCGCTGCATGCGCGGGCTGATAGTAATAAAAGGAGCCCGAGATCTTCGCGCGTGACCAGGCTGTAGCCTTCGCTGAACTTCTTCCCGCCCGCCTCGAGAACGGCATGAATTTCCGCGCGTCCTTCTTTCAGGCTGGAGGGAGTGACGTTGAATTGATAATCGTGCGATGCGCCGCGTTTATTCAGCTCTACGGGAAGCTCACTCGGCTCCACGCGCCAGCCAGGCAGGAGCTTCGAGGCGGAGTTCGCCGCTCGGCGCGCCATCAAGATTGCTGCTGACGGCGACTTTCACGTGCGTAGTCG
Organism: uncultured Acidobacteriaceae bacterium; assembly: GCA_963770915.1. Lineage (GTDB taxonomy): Bacteria > Acidobacteriota > Terriglobia > Terriglobales > Acidobacteriaceae > PALSA-270. Next base: position 3,813,039 of record CAVYRG010000001.1, on the reverse strand, counting down.
CGGTGCCGTCAATGGGGATGATTGCTCGCCGGGATCAAGCGCGACGGAAAATTCCGGCGCAACCGCCAGCACTCGCTTCTGCTCCTGGCCCTTGTCGTCGACAAAAGGCACCACCACTTGAGACGCGACGCGCGACTCCCAGGGATTGCAACCCTGCGCAGGTCGAACAGGCGGGGGACCCTTCACGGAATCGAGTAAATTGCGGAGGCCATGAGCGCAGGCGGGGGAAACGGCAATCCGGTATATTGCGGCTCGTCGATCGTGTTGAGGCTGTCCTCGGCTGGGTTATCCCGGTGCCAGTACGGGCGGGTCGGCGGAAAGTCAGCGGGAAGCCTGGGCGTGAACAGAACCACACGGTCCTGGCCCGGCGGTATAACGGTGCTGCTCTCTTCTTTCTGTTCTGTGCTCCAGTGGTTCACTCCCGTCCAACCCGATGCTCCGCGGGTGAATGGGATACGCCGAACCATTATGGAGAGTAACGCGCACACCGAACTTTTGCCCGGGTGAAATCAGCGTAAGCGCATCCGCTTCGCTCTGCCAGGCCCGGCTTTTCCCTTTGCGGCGAAAGCACGGTAGCGTCCAATGTAACGTTCAACGCCAGGTTGAGCGCGGACTCAGCTTGCGTTTCCTCGTCCATCAGCCGAGCCCGCAAATCGGTTTTGGCAGCCTCGCTCAGGCCGCTCTCCGCAATCTTCCCTTGCAGGGCCGCGAGCGGAGCGAGAATCCTCAAAGCGTCAGCCAATGGTTGCGCGGCAGCGCCGGAATCGGTCGCGCTTCCCGTGGCAGCCTTGGCAATATCATCCGCCACTTTGACCAATTCAGACCGCAGCCACGGCACTTTCTTCTCATCGTCTCCCAGGCGATCGGCCAGCCCCGGCAACGAGGTGTCAATGCCATCGAAAAAATCTTTTTCGTGGCCGTCCTTGTCAGTGGTTGGCGGCAGGAGAGAATCGATCAGTTTATAGAACGTATAGCGCGGGCCGGCAGGAGCCGAAATCCCGCCCAATCCCTGCGACTGCTGGTGTTTCAATCCCTCGATCGCGAATTGCGCGTACGACATTCCCAGCAGCGGGTCTTCTTCGCCGGTATTCAACTTGATCGTGTAATCCTGGTCCGGGCAGGTTTGCGCAAAAAAGCGGCAGACGTTGCCGATGTAGAGCTTCTTCGCCTGCCATGGCAGCAGGCCCTCTTTGATTTGCTCCGGAAAGCGATTGGGATCCGCCGCCGCCCGGAAAGCTTCTTTCGTGAGGATTGCCGAAGCCTGATGATGGCCGTGGCCGTCGCGCTCGGTGCCGGAGAAGCGTGCTACCAAGACGTCCGGGCGAAACTGCCGAATCACGCGCACGATGTCGGCCAGCGCGATGTCATGGCCTCCCCACTTCTGAAACGTTTCATCGGCGCTTTTGGAAAAGCCAAAGTCGGCGACGCGGCTAAAGCGCTGGTGCACTCCGTAATAGCGATCGGCGGCCATGACCTCGAGCGTGCGCAGAACGCCAAGCACGTCGAACAAATTGCTGCCGACCTTATTCTGGCCGCCTTCGCCGCGGTTCAACGTCAGCAGAGTGACGTTCACACCGTGGCCGCGCGATTCCAGCGTCAGCATGCCGCCATCTTCGTCATCGGGATGAGCGTCGATTTGCAGCAGGCGAGCCGTGGTTTGCAGGCGGCGTAGAGTCTGCTTCAGTCCGGCGGCGGCTGCATCTTGCGGCAGAAGATCGGGCGAACTGAGCGGGTCGCCCGCCCGCTGCGCCAACGCGGGCAACAGCAGCAGAATCGCAGCCAGGAATGGCAGGACAACACGCCACCTACGCCCGACTATGGAGAAACTTTTTTTCGCAATGCGACAGACGGCTTCCGGCAGAAATGGCAAGGTTTTTCCCGATCGTGGTTCGTGAAGTGTACGGCTCCGGCAACCGTGGCAGCCGAAGCTAAATCCTACCTGATTTGTGCGGGTTCATGGGGTGCAGGCGGAGTAAAAAACACGTTCCTTCTGCCCTATTTCAGCTATACTCTCGCCATTCCACTCGGGCCATTTTCTCTAGCAAATTTTCCGCCAGGGAGCCGGGATGGCCAGAAATCGCCTACTGTACTTGACCGAGAACGACTGGGTTCTGATTACCGCCAAAGCCAAGCGGCTAACCTTCCGGCTGGGCGAAGAGATCATAAAAGAAGGCAGGATCGGAACCACGCTTTATGTCATCCGCAATGGCTACGCATCGGTCGAACTCGCCGGAGGCACCACGCCCACCGCGATCGCCCAACTGGGGCCGGGCGACATTTGCGGCGATATCGCATTCGTGGAGAAATCGGCGGCCACTGCCTCGGTGGTCGCAAAGGACGACCGCGTAGTTGCCGACGCAATTCAGGCAACCGATTTGGCCGAACTGTTTGAGGCGTTTCCGGGTTTGGCTTACCGCTTCTACCGCTCGCTTGCCGTCGTGCTCGCCCGTCGCCTGCAGGAAACCTCCCGCCAATTGGCCACCGCAAGAACACGCAGATAAGTTTGAGCCCTTCCGCTAAGTCGCACAGGCGCGCCTGAAACGCCACTCACCCAAACGGATTTTCATCCGCACTCCGCCCATCGATCACCGGAACCGGCACATCCAGTATTCGCAGATAGACGGCCAATTGCCCGCGATGGCGGTGCCAGTGGTTCAAGAGAATGGTTGCCCCTCCGATCGAGCGCAGTGAAGAGAGCTTGCGCTTTCCCGTCGCCAACAACGGGTGCTCCATCCACCCCGCATCCTTAGCGGCTAGGGTGGATCCTGCATAATCTCACTGTGCGCCCCCCAACTGCGCTCAGACACTAGTGCCCTCCGCCCAACTCATGCACAATGCCGCTCACAAATGACTTCGCATCCCCGAACAGCATCAGCGTCTTATCGAGATAATAAAGAGGATTATCAATCCCGGCGAATCCGGGGTTCATGCTGCGCTTGATCACCATCACCGTGTGCGCCTTGTCGACATCAAGAATCGGCATGCCGTAGATCGGGCTGGAAGCATCCGTGCGCGCCGCGGGATTAGTCACGTCATTCGCGCCGATCACCAGCGCCACATCCGTCTGCGGGAAGTCGCCGTTGATCTCATCCATCTCGATCAGCCGGTCGTAAGGCACGTCGGCTTCGGCGAGCAGCACGTTCATGTGCCCCGGCATGCGTCCGGCCACAGGATGAATGGCGAATCGCACGTCAATGCCTTTCTTGGTCAGCGAATCGTAGAGCTCGCGCACTTTGTGCTGCGCCTGCGCCACCGCCATGCCATAGCCGGGAACGATGACGACCTTGTTAGCCGCAGCCAGAATCCCCGCCGCTTCTTCCGGCGTGGCGCTGCGCACCACGCGTTCTTCTTTCGCTCCGGCGGCCGCCACCTGCACCTGGCCGAACGCTCCGAACATCACGTTGGTGAACGAGCGGTTCATCGCCTTGCACATGATCACCGAAAGAATGAAGCCCGACGATCCGTCGAGCGCGCCCGCCACCACCAGCACTTTGCTGTTCAGAACAAATCCCAAGCAGCGCCGCCGAAAAGCCGGCGTAGGAATTCAGCAGCGAGATCACCGTCGGCATATCCGCGCCGCCGATGGGAGTCACCAGCAGCACGCCAAAAATCAGCGCCACGACCACCATGATCGGAAACAGCACGGCGTGCGCCGGATTCACCACCAGCGCCACCGCCAGGCCCAAGGCCCCGCCCAGCACCGAAAGGCTGACGATATTCTGCCCGCGATAGACGATGGGCCGTTGCGGCAAAATTTCCTGCAGCTTTCCCGCCGCAATCACGCTGCCGGTAAACGTCAGCGACCCGATAATCACTTCCAGCGCGATCTCGCCCATTTGAAAGCGCGTGACCGGCGCGGTGCCCACGTAAAACTCGGCGATGCCGATCAGGGCCGCCGAAAGCGCGCCGAAAGCGTGGCTCAACGCTGTCCGCTGCGGCACCGCCGTCATATGCACCAGGCCCAGCGGAACGCCGACTCCGGCGCCAATCATCAGAGGGATGAGAACCCACTTGTATCGCGTGACTTCGGGATTGAAAAGCGTGCGCGCCGACCGCCAGCGCAGCGCCGATTTCTCCCAACAGAACGCCCAAGCGCGCGCTCGCCGGCGAACTCAGCATCCTGAGAGAAAGAATGAACAGAACCACCGCGACAATGTAGGCGAAGTCGAGATACTGCTGCAGCGCCAGCCCGGTCATGATTTTTTGCCTTGCCGGATTTGAACATGCGCAGCATGCGGTCGGTAATCAGGAATCCGCCCACCATGTTGCTGAACGACGCCGCCACCGCAATCGCGCCCAGCACCGTGGTGAGCCGCGTCTCATGCCGTCCCGCGATGATGATGGCCGCCACCACCACGATCGCGTCCAGCGCGTTGGTCAACGACATCAGGGGCGTGTGCAGCAGGGGAGAAACCCGTTTGATCACCTCAAACCCCACAAACCCGGCGAGGATGAAAACGTAGAGATTTGAAATAAAATCCGCTGGCATGATGGTTCCTTTCGTTCCTTCTGGTCACTGGCACTTGCCGCTAACGCCGGCAGCTTGAAAGAATTCGCGAACCCGCGCGTTCACAATTTCCCCACCTCGCGTGACCAGAGTTTCGCGCATGATTTCGTCTTCCAGATTGAGTTGCAGCTTTCCGTCTTTCACCAAATGCAGCAGAAACGCCGTCACGTTGCGCGCGTACATCTGGCTGGCATGGTAGGGCACTTCGGTTGCGAGGTTGATGCGGCCAATGATGGTCACGCCGTGCTCCACCACGATCTCGCCCGATACGCGTCAGTTCGCAATTCCCGCCGCGCTCCGCCGCCAGATCGAAAATCACCGATCCCGGCGCCATCCGCTGCACCATCTCCTTGGTCACCAGCACCGGAGATTTCTTTCCCGGAATCACCGCAGCCGTAATGACCACGTCGCTTTCCGCAATCACGCTTGCCCAGCAGTTCCCGTTGCCGCGCATAGAACGTCTCGTCCTGCGCCTTGCCGTAGCCGCGCGCGTCCTGCGCGTCTTTGGCTTCGATCGGCAGCTCCACAAACCGCCCGCCCAGGCTCTGCACCTGCTCTTTCGCGGCAGGACGCAAGTCGTAAGCCGAGGCCACCGCCCCCAGTCGCCGCGCCGTTGCAATCGCCTGCAGCCCCGCCACCCCAGCGCCGATCACAAACACCCGCGCCGGCGTAATCGTTCCCGCGGCCGTGGTCAGCATGGGAAAAATCTTGGGCAGCGTATCGGCCGCAATCAGCACCGCCTTGTATCCGCAAATCGTGCCCATCGAAGACAGCGCATCCATGCTCTGCGCCCGCGTGGTGCGCGGCATCAGTTCGACGGAAAAAGACGTCACGCCAGTCTCGCGCAATTTGCTCGACAATTTCCTTCGACCCGAGCGGCCGCAGGAACCCAATCAGAACCTGATCGCGCCGCATCAGCGGAACGTCAGCCGCGCCAGTCACATCGTTCGATCCGTAGCACAGCACCTGCACCACAATATCCGCCGCGCCAAACACCGCCGCGCGGTCCGGCAGAATCTTCGCGCCTTTCTCGGTGTAGGCCGCGTCCGGATAGCCGGCCTCGACCCCGCAGCCCGCTTCCACCACGACTTCAAAACCAGCCTTCATCAGATTGGGAACAACCGCCGGCACCAGCGCCACGCGCCGCTCGCCGGGATAGCTTTCTTTGGGAACGCCAATGATCACGCCGTTACCTTTCGCATGAGGGACCCTCTAGTCTACGAGAGGAATCAGCGGCAGGCAAAGCCAGGAAGGACGTAGATTTCCCCGTGCTTCCCTGTGTTCCTCTGGGGTTGAAGCCTTTTGCTGAGAAGAGAAGAAACTATACGCGCGCAATGTGCCCCGAAGTCGCTTCGGCCGCGACAATCCCAGCGCTTGGCTGCTTCAAATACTGGTCAATTGACTCCGCCGCCTTGCGCCCTTCCGAGATCGCCCACACCACCAGCGATTGCCCGCGCCGCATGTCGCCCGCCGCGAAAATTCCCGGCACCGACGTCATATAATCCGCGCCCGCTGCCACATTGCCCCGCGCATCGAGCGCCACACCCAGTTGCTCGATCATTCCATTGCGCACCGGGCCCAGGAATCCCATCGCAATCAGCACCAGGTCGGCATCCATCGTGAATTCGGTGCCCGCAATCGGCTCAAATTTCGGCGGAGGCCCAACCCGCACCGCGTGCAGTTGCTTCACGTTGCCGTGCTCGTCACCGGTAAACTTGCTGGTGGCGATGCTCCAATCGCGAATGCCGCCTTCTTCGTGCGCGCCTTCCACCCGCATCTGCATCGGCCAAAGCGGCCACGGCGTCAGCGGCGAACGCTCATTGGGAGGCATGGGCATGATCTCAAACTGATGCACCGAAGCCGGTTTTTGCCGATGCGTCGTTCCCAGACAGTCCGCTCCGGTGTCGCCGCCGCCGATGATCACTACGTGCTTCCCGCCGGCCAGAATGTCGAGCGCCGCATCGAGCGTGTCGCCTTCGTTGCGCTTGTTCTGCTGCGGCAAAAATTCCATCGCAAAGTGAACGCCTTTCAACTCCCGCCCCGGAATCTTCAGGTCGCGCGGCTGCTCCGATCCACCCGCCAAAAGAATCACATCAAACTCGCGCTGCAAATCTTCCACCGGAACGCTGTGCCCAACGTGTGCGTTGGTCACAAACTTCACGCCCTCGGCCGTCATCTGCTTGAGCCGCCGGTCGAGAACCTTTTTCTCCATCTTGAATTCCGGAATGCCGTAGCGCAGCAGCCCGCCAATGCGATCGGCTTTCTCATAAACCGTAACCCAGTGTCCCGCGCGATTCAGTTGCTGCGCCGCCGCCAGGCCCGCGGGTCCGGAGCCCACCACCGCAACTTTTTTTCCGCTGCGGAACTTCGGCGGCTCAGGATGAATCCACCCCTCTTTGAATCCGCGCTCGACAATATTCTTCTCGATCTGCTTAATCGTAACCGCGGGCTCGTTGATCCCCAGCACGCACGCCGCCTCGCAAGGCGCCGGGCAAATGCGCCCAGTAAACTCGGGGAAGTTGTTGGTCGAGTGCAGTTGGCTGACCGCCTCTTTCCAGCGCCCGTGAAACACCAAGTCATTCCAATCGGGAATGAGATTGTTCACAGGGCAGCCGGTATGGCAGAACGGCACGCCGCAATCCATGCAGCGCGCGCCCTGATGGCGCAGCTTTTCCTCGGGGAAATCCTGATAGATCTCGAACCAGTCGTTTACCCGCTCCGTCACCGGGCGGCGCGGCGCGTGTTCCCGCGAGAACTCCATGAATCCAGTGGGCTTACCCAAGCGACACCGCCTCAGCCGGAACCGGCACGGTGATCTGGCCCGGAATATAAGGCTGCTGCACCCGCGCCACGCCCAGCACCCGCTTGAACTCATGCGGATAAACCTTGATGAAGCGCGGCAGCATCTCGTTCCAGTTGTCGAGAATCCTGCGCGCCCGCCGGCTGCCGGTCAGATCGATGTGCCGCTCGACCAGATCGCGGACGACCTTCACATCCGCCGGTTCGATCACCGGCTCCAGATCGACCGCCGCCAAATTGCAGCGCTCTTCCGTGAACTCCGCCTTGTCGTCGAACACATACGCGATTCCGCCGCTCATGCCCGCGGCAAAATTCCGGCCGCAGCTTCCCAGCACGACCACCAGCCCGTTCGTCATATATTCGCAGCCATGGTCGCCCACGCCCTCAACCACCGCGGTCGCGCCGGAATTGCGCACCGCAAAGCGCTCCCCGGCCACGCCGTTGAAGAACGCCTCTCCGCTGGTCGCGCCATAGAGTGCGACGTTGCCAATCAGAATATTTTCCTCGGCCGCAAAGCGCGAACTCGGCGGCGGCGAAACAATCACCCGCCCGCCGGAAAGCCCCTTGCCCACATAGTCGTTCGCCTCGCCGGAGAGCGTCAAGGTTACGCCCTTCGCCAGAAACGCTCCAAAGCTTTGCCCCGCCGATCCCGTCAGCTTCACCCGAATCGTGTCATCGGGCAATCCTGCTGAGCCGTAGCGCCGCGCAATCTCGCCGCTCAGCATCGCGCCTACCGTCCGGTGTACATTGCGGATCGGAACCTCAATTTCGACCGGGGTGCGAGTTTCCAGCGCCGCGCGCGACTGCTTGATCAGCTCATGATCCAGCGCCGCCTGCAGCCCATGATCCTGCGCCTGCACGCAGCGCCGCGCCACTCGGCTGGGCAATTCCGGATTGTGCAGAATCGCCGAAAGATCAATGCCCTTTGCCTTCCAATGATCCACCGCCGGCTGCACGTCCAGCATGTCTACCCGGCCGACCATCTTGTCCACGGTCTTGAAGCCCATCTCCGCCATGTACTGCCGCATCTGCTCGGCAATGAAAAAGAAGAAATTGATCACGTGCTCCGGCTGCCCGGTGAATTTCTTGCGCAGTTCCGGATCCTGCGTCGCAATGCCCACTGAGCAAGTATTCAAATGGCACTTGCGCAGCATGATGCAGCCCATGGTCACGAGCGGCGTCGTAGCGAAGCCGAATTCTTCCGCGCCCAGCAAAGCCGCGATCACCACATCGCGTCCGGTCTGCAGCTTGCCATCGGTCTGCACCCGAATGCGCTGAACGCAGGTCATTCATCAGCAAAACCTGCTGCGTCTCCGCCAGGCCGAGTTCCCAGGGAATGCCCGCATGCTTAATCGAACTCCACGGCGAAGCGCCGGTGCCGCCGCTGTCGCCGCTGATCAGCACCACATCGGCATGCGCTTTCGAAACGCCCGCCGCCACCGTGCCCACCCCGATCTCCGAGACCAGTTTCACCGCGATCCGCGCCTGCGGATTCACATTCTTCAAGTCGTAAATCAGCTGCGCCAGGTCTTCAATCGAATAGATATCGTGATGCGGCGGCGGCGAAATCAGCCCCACGCCCGGAATCGAGTGCCGCAGCCGCGCAATGACTTCGTCCACTTTGTGGCCGGGCAATTGTCCGCCCTCGCCCGGCTTCGCGCCCTGCGCCATCTTGATCTGCAACTCGGTCGCGTTCACCAGATAATTCGTGGTGACGCCAAACCGCGCTGAGGCCACCTGCTTCACCGCGCTGCGCCGCGAATCGCCGTTCGCGTCGGGTTTGTAGCGCGCTTCATCCTCGCCGCCTTCGCCGGTATTCGACATCCCTCCGATCCGGTTCATGGCAATGGCCAGCGTTTCGTGCGCTTCCTTGCTGATCGACCCAAACGACATGGCGCCGGTGGTGAACCGCTTCACAATCTCTTTCGCCGGCTCCACTTCTTCAATCGGAATCGGTTTCTTCCCCTTCTTGATCTTCATCAGGCTGCGCAGCGTCGCCATGTTCGCGCTCTGCTTATCGATCAGCTCGGTATATTCCTGGAAGGTCGCGAAGCTCGACTGCCGCACCGCATGCTGCAGCTTGCTGATAGTTTGCGGATTCAGCAGGTGGTATTCGCCGTTCACGCGATAGTGATAGCTTCCGCCCACCGCAAGTTCCGTATCCGATTCCGTCAGCGGACGGAACGCGAACTCATGCTTCATCTGCGCTTCCCGCGCCAGCACGTCCAGTCCCACGCCGCCAAGCCGTGAAGTCGTGCCCGCGAAATAGGCGTCGATCAGTTCATGGTTGAGCCCGATCGCCTCAAACACCTGCGCGCCGCGATAGCTCTGCAAAGTCGAGATGCCCATCTTCGAAAACGTCTTCAGCAAACCTTTGTTGACCGCCTTGATGAAGTTCTTGATCGCAACTTCGCCGTTGATTCCCTCCGGCAGATATCCGCGCCAGGCCAGGTCTTCCAGCGTTTCCAGCGCCAGGTAAGGATTCACCGCGCTCGCCCCGTAGCCGATCAGCAACGCGAAGTGCATCACTTCGCGCGGCTCGCCCGACTCGATAATCAGCGCCACCTGCGTGCGCGTCTCTTCCCGCACCAGCTTGTTGTGCACCGCCGCCAGCGCCAGCAGGCTGGGCACCGGCGCATAATCTTTATCCACGCCGCGGTCGGAAAGAATCAGCAGGGTGTAACCGTTTTTCACCGCCAGCGATGCCCGCCGCCCCAACTCATCCAGCGCCGTCTTCAGCCCGGCTTCTCCATCCGCGGCATAGAACAGCGTCGACAAAGTCGTCGCCAGCAGATCGCCCGTCGAAACCCGGCGCAATTTCTCCAGCACGCGGTTGGTCAGAATCGGATGCGGCAGCTTCAGCGTGTGGCAATTGTCGGGCGTCTCTTCCAGGATGTTGCGCTCGGTGCCGATGTAGCTGATCAGCGACATGACCATCTCTTCGCGAATCGGATCGATCGGCGGATTCGTTACCTGCGCGAACAACTGCTTGAAATAGCTGAACAGCGCCTGCGGCCGGTCGGAAAGGCAGGCCAGCGGCGTGTCGGTTCCCATCGAGCCGATCGGCTCCTCGCCCTTCACCGCCATCGGCTCCATGAGCAGCTTCAAATCCTCATCGCTGTAGCCAAATGCCCGCTGCCGGCCCAGAATCGTCTCGCGATTGCCGTTCTGCACCCGCGATGGTTCCGGCAGCTTGTCCATCGTGATTTGTTTTTCTTTCAGCCACTGCCCATAAGGCTGGCGCGAACTCAGCTTCTGCTTGATTTCCTTGTCGCCGACAATCCGCCCTTCGACCGTATCCACCAAAAACATCTTGCCCGGCTGCAAGCGCCCTTTCGACTTCACCCGCGACGGCTCAATCTCCAGCACGCCCGCTTCGGACGCCATGACGACCAAATCGTCGTTGGTCACGACATACCGCCCCGGCCGCAGCCCGTTGCGATCCAGCGTTGCGCCAATCACGCGCCCGTCGGTGAATGCAATCGCCGCGGGCCCATCCCACGGCTCCATCAGCGAAGCGTGATATTCATAGAACGCCCGCTTCGCCGGCTTCATATGCGGATTCCCTGACCAAGCCTCGGGAATCAGCATGGCCATCACGTGCGGCAGCGACCGCCCCGCCTGGAATAGCAACTCCACCGCATTGTCGAAATTCGCCGAGTCGCTTCCCCCCGGCGCGACGATGGGGAACAGCTTCTTCAGATCGTCGCCAAACAGCGGAGACTCCAAAATCGACTGCCTCGCCCACATCCATGCGACGTTGCCCTTTAGCGTGTTGATCTCGCCATTGTGGGCTACGTAGCGGTAAGGATGGGCTAGCTGCCAGCTCGGAAAAGTGTTGGTCGAAAAGCGCTGGTGCACCAGGCAGAGCGCGCTTTCGACGTCGGGATCGGAAAGCTCGCCGTAGAAATTCGCGATCTGCGGCGCCAGCAGCAGGCCCTTGTAGACAATGGTCCGCGCCGAAAGCGACGGGATGTAAAAGAAATGCTTGTCTTCGATGTCGGAGGCGGCAATCTCCCGCTCGGCCAGCTTGCGCACCACGTACAGCTTGCGCTCGAAGGTGTCTTCGTCCATCCCAGGCGCACGGCCGACGAAAATCTGCTCAATATAGGGTTGCGAAGCTCGCGCCACGCGGCCAATCGCGTCGCCTTCCACCGGCGTATCGCGCCAGCCCAGCACGGTCAGCCCTTCTTCGCCGATAATGCGCTCGAGAATCCCTTCCGCCTGCAGCCGGGCCTGTTTCTCCACCGGTAAAAAGCACATCCCAACCGCATACTCGCCCGGAGCGGGCAAAGTGAAGTCGAGCGCAGCGCACTCGCGGGCAAAAAATTTGTGCGGGATTTGAATCAGCACCCCAGCTCCGTCGCCCGTCTCCGGATCGCATCCGCAGGCGCCACGGTGGGTCAAATTGATCAGAACCTGAATGCCCTGCTTGATGATCTCGTGGCTCTTCTCGCCCCGAATATTGGCGACGAACCCAATCCCGCAAGCGTCATGCTCGTAGCGGGGATCGTACATCCCCTGGGCAGGGGGCAGACCGTCGGGGGTCTTGTAGATCGTCGGCGTCGACATGGTCCTGGGCGTCTCCATACAAAAGAATCAGCCGCTTGGAGAGACAGGAAACTGGCTCATCCCGTGGCAAGCCAGATACCGCGGTTCCAAGGGGCTTAGAGATAGTCTTGCATATTATTGATAAATCAGGCGGCCGCCAAAAGTACAATCGAGAATTTCGATAGCTGTAATGGATTTTTTGAGGCGTGTGGGGCGGACACTCCTGTCCGCCGCCGTTGCTTTTTGGGGCTGCCTTTCTAGCAGGCTTCCGGCCGAGACTGCGAAAAACCAACTTCAACAGCAGCGGACAGGAGTGTCCGCTCCACACTCAACCCTAGCCATCCTTCAGCAAATGCCAGGCTTCGCGGTAGTGCTCGAACAAGCCGGCGCGCGGATTCTTCTTCTCGCCGGGATAGACGCGGATGAATTTCCGCCCGCCGAGTGCATCCACCGGAATCAGGTACCAGGCATCGTGCGGGCCCACGAAGGCGGCGATAAAGTCAATTTCCTCCGCCGTGTAGATGGCGCGGCCACGGTAACGGTGCTGCGAGGTCCCAATGGAATAGCCGAATCGCCATTGGCCACCCGGGTTAGTGAAAACCGATTTCACCTGAACGCGCGACAAACGCTTGCCATGCTCAGCGAGAAAATCGTAAGGTCGCCGATCGCCATAAGGCTTGGAGGCGGTAATCCCGAGCGATGTGGCCTTCATGATGAATGCCAGTTCGGCCAGTTCGCCCCAGTGGCTGGTGTCGCGGCGCGGCCCGGTTTTGCTCTGCTTTACGGTTGTGCCTAAGTCCTCTTCTCGAAAGATATATCCCATGATCGAAGATCGAATGCGGCCCGCAGGCCTGAGCTTTATGTATGAAGCCCTGCGAATCCAGCCTTGCGGACCGGCCCCTTTTCCAAGATTGTGCGAGCGGCGGCGATGCGGCTCCGCGCCCGCGGCCAAAAAAAAGGCGCAGCCTTTGGGGCCGCGCCTGTTCGTTTGATCCTACTTCCAGCCTAGCAAATTGGAGGGGGTAAATGAGACATGCTTTACAACTTTATTTCCGGCGCGGAATGAAGGAGTTAGCCGATTTTGAGGGCGCTGGGGGGCTTGACAAGATTTGGAGGTTTGCACCGGGAATGGTGCAAAGCTCCGATTCTCCCCACATGGTGTTTGGCGCGATCTCGGCCGGAGTAAAATAGCTCGCATGACGCAGGAAGTTGCCGAACTTCTAAAGAAGGCTCTGGCGCTCCCGCCGGAAGCCCGCGCCGCGCTGGCAGGATCGCTGCTCGAGAGTCTCGATGACGAGCCCGCCGACGAAGGCGTGGAGGCGGCGTGGGCGGAGGAGATCAAACGCCGAATCGAGGAAATCGATTCCGGCAAAGTAAAGCCCATTCCGTGGGCCAAGGCGCGACGCCAGATCGCAACTTTGCTCAATGGCCGCTAGAACGCTGGTTATTCATCCTTCGGCGTTGGCGGAACTCAAGTCTGCAGTCCAGTGGTACCGAGAACGAAGCGAAGCGGCGGCGGCCAACTTTGCCGACGAGGTTGATCGCGCAATAGATTTGGTGGTGGCGTCCCCGCGGCGCTGGCCGCGCGGGGAGCACGGCACTCGGAAGTTCGTATTGCAACGTTTCCCGTATGCGGTCATCTATCGGGAGAATCAAACGACGATCCTGGTCTTAGCCTTGGCCCATGGTCGCCGACGACCTGGATATTGGAAGGATCGGCTATAGCTGGCCATCTGGCCAACGAAGGGTGTTGTGATTGAGAAGCCCCGCTTGTGTTCGAGGCCCTACTTCTCGAAAAGCGCGAGAAATGGCGGCGCCCGGCCTAAACGGTTTTCCCGGCGTCCTCCGTGAAGTGTCGCTCTAGAGCCCCCTTGAGCTCTCCCTTAACCTCCCACATTTCATAGGTGCGGCTCAGGCGGTCCCGCGACTGGCCCGGCACCGGCTGGATGAGATTGCTCGCGTTGGCTAGGCCTTCGAAGATTCCGGCGTGGTTCTGTGCGAGGCCCTTCAGCTTGATTTGGCGCAGAGCATTAGCATCGGATGTTGGTCCGTCGAGCGTTAGAATTCTTAGGGCCTCGATGTGCTCTGGGCTTAGCGAGCGAATCTGGTCCTGAACTCTCTTGTAGCGCAAATTCTGTAGTGCGGAGCTTTCGCTTGGGGCCCAGCCGGGAAGACGCTCGCCCAGATCTTCGAGAACTCGGTCGTCCGTTTCGAAGGAGACGGGATTCAGATGAAGCAGCGTCCGAATGCCCTCCCGCTTAACGCTTTGGTGAACGTACGCGGCGACTGGCAACTCGCCTTGGGTCCCTCGGACGAACTGCTGAATCACCGCGGCAATGGCTATTTCCTGTTCGACCCAAACTGACGCTCGAACAGTGGCGACGCCCAAGTCATCGACCACCCGACCGCGAGGGTGCATCACGGCGATGAACCCCGAGCAGTTGTAGAGCCTCTCCAGTATGTTCGCAACGAGCCCGTTCACGCTACTCTGGTCTTCTGCAAAGTAGCCGTCGAAGGACGTCAGTTGCTCGATAGTCGTTTTTATTTTCATTCCGAGGCTCTTCTCTTGAGGGGTGTATTGCCCACACGAGATGAAGATGAATGGTCTGTCAGTGCTCATACCGAGATTATAGACAGCCTCGTGCGGGAGCCTATTCAAGGCGCCTTTCGCCGGGTGCCATTATTGTCTCGATCTTCGGGTCCTGGGGAACCTCGGCCGCGGCCGATGTTCCCTAAGTAACATTGACGCATCAGGCTGTTCGCGCAAGCATAGGTAGGCTAGACGACTGAGGGGACGTCTTCCAAATTCTTCTTAGGGAGACCCTCATGAAATCCCTGCTCGTCCTTGCGCTTTGTCTCGCGATTCCGGCTGTCTCGATCGCCGGAGATAACGGATACAAAGTGACCTACGACGGCGGCTCGCTACCTGACACCAAGGCGGGTACCGGCGTCAAGATGTACATCGAAACGAACCGAATCCGGTTCGCAAAAGACAAAACAGACATCGTTACCATTCCAGCCTCGTCGATTACAGAAATCAGCTATGGCCAGGATGTTCACCGGCGGGTCGGCACGGCGGTCGCTGTGGGCGTGTTCACTCTTGGACTTGGTGCGCTGACCGCCCTAAGCAAATCGAAGAAGCATTTCGTCGGTATCACATGGGCGGACGGGGACAAGAAGGGTGGCCTCGCCATGCAGTGCGACAAAAACGACTACCGAGGTATTTTGGCCGGACTCGAAGGTGTGTCGGGCAAGAAGGCCGTGGATTCAGACGCGATGACTGTAAAGAACTAGCCCCCCGCGTCGCCAAAGTGGAGACAGCGTATCTATGGCAACAAAACGCGAGCGCCGTGACAAGCGTGCGGTGGGCCAAGATAGCACTCTTGTGCGAAAGCACCTTACAGAAATTAGCCGAGCGCTGCTCGAAGGGGATAATAAGGAAAAATTTGCCGCGTTCCTAAGGGAACATGAACGGCAAGGACTCTAGGCCTTGTACAGGAAGAACGGAGAGCTCTACTACATCGGGAGAGCCAGCAACTTGCTCCAAAGGCTGAAGACGCACAGGAGTGATCTACACGGAAAGAAGTGGGATAGGCTCGCAATCTACATCATCGACGAAAAGCTGACCTTGCACGAGGTTGAGTCGCTGCTGATCGCCGTTTCAAAGCCCGAAGGCAACACAAACAGAGGGCGGCTCAGAGGGGACTTAAAGAAAGCCCTAAAGGACTTTATGAGGTCGGCGGCATTCGAGGAAATCGACGCAAGCCTTTACCCAAATCAGGAACCCAAGGAGAACAAAAAGGGTATCCGGATCACCGAAAAGAAAATCGATGGCTTTATTCTGGACCACGGCGTGGCAAAAACGGCAGGCATCCTAGGTATTTCCCAGGGCCGAGTGAGCCAACTTCGAGGCGAGAAACGCTTGCGACAGTGGGTCATCGCGGCCGGAAAGCGTGAGAAATTCCTGGTCGCAATTACGTCATCGAAGGTTACCAAGCCGCAGTAGGGCCACCTCCGGGATCCTGCGCTGCGCGCGGGACTCGCTTCCCCAGGATGACGGAGCGTCAGGAGGGGACTCTCGACTCGCCGTGGCTGGCCACTTCGGCTTGGTTTGAAATGACAAGCTGGGGAAGAGCGCCGCCGCAGTTCGCCCCAAAATCTTCGCCACGCGCAAGCGCCTCCGGCGGGTGCGCGAAACTGCTTCGGGATCGGCATGGCTGAAGCCATGCCCTGATACGAAGGATGGCACGCTGGGAACATCTATGGCAGCACTGAATTTTGAGGCGGAGTGCGGAAGCGCCCTCAGATATAGGCTCAGCCCAATCCCGCAGCCTTACGAGAATCTCATGCATCATTTAAGATAACCACGCCCTTCCGGCACAAACAGCATGGTCACACTGCAAGATATCCACGCGGCTCAGGGCCGCATTCGCGATTCGGTTTACCTCTCTCCCTGTGAGGCATCCGAGACTTTTTCGCAGCTCACGGGCAATGGCATCTATTTCAAGCTCGACAACCTGCAGCGAACCGGCGCGTTCAAAGAGCGCGGGGCGCTGAACAAGCTGCTGACGCTGACGAAGGAAGAACGCGCCCGCGGGGTGGTAGCGGCTTCGGCGGGCAATCATGCGCAGGGCGTGGCGTACCACGCCGGGCGCCACAGCATCCGCGCGGTCATCTACATGCCGCTCACCACGCCGCTGACGAAAGTTTCCGCCACCAAGGGCTTCGGGGCAGAGGTGGTGCTGCACGGGGCAAATTACGATGAGGCGTGCGAGGAGGCTCTGCGGCGTGGGCGGAAGGACCATTTGACGTTTGTCCATGCCTTCGATGACGACGCGGTGATTGCGGGCCAGGGCACGATTGGGTTGGAAATTTTGCAGCAGCATCCGGAAATCGAAGCCGTGGTAGCGCCGATTGGCGGCGGTGGCTTGATTGGCGGCGTGGCCTGCGCGATTAAGGAAACCAATCCCAACGTGCGGGTTTACGGAGTGCAGCCGGCGAAGCTGCCTTCCATGCAAGTGGCCATTGCGGAAGGCAAGCCGGTGACGCTGAGCCCGGCGGTGACGATCGCGGATGGAATTGCGGTGCGGCGCTGCGGCGACTTGACTTTGCCGCTGGTCAAGAAATATGTCGATCAGATTGTGACGGTGGATGACGAAGAAATCTCCAACGCGATTCTTCTGCTGCTGGAGCGCGAAAAGACGCTGGCCGAGGGCGCGGGAGCGGCGGCCATCGCCGCGCTGCTGAATCACAAGTTGCCGCTGACCGGGAAAAAAGTCGCGGTGCTGGTATGCGGAGGAAATATCGACGTCACGTTGCTGGCGCGCATCATCGAGCGCGGCCTAGTGAAGGACGGGCGGCTGGTGCGGCTGCGGGTGCATTTGCCCGATTATCCCGGAGCCCTGCATAAGCTGACAGCTATTCTGGCGCAGCATCGCGCCAACATCGTTGAAACTTCCTACAACCGTGCTTACTACGGCGTGAACGTGGGCGAAACCGCGATCGACATTACCATGGAAACACGCGGGCCGGAGCACATCACCGAGTTGCTTTCCGCGCTGAGCGCCGGCGGCTACACGCACGAGCGAGTTTTGTAGAGCTCGGAACATCAAGACAACGGCACGAACTGAACGCAGACCGGGGAGTTGATGGGAAGCACTTGCCCGGTTGGTGTGAGATGGCCGGTCTTCGGATTGATGCGAAACACGACCAGGTCATTGGAGTTCTGATTCGCCGCCAGCAGCCACTTTCCGGATGGATCGATGGCGAAATTGCGCGGTTTCTCGCCCTGCGTGGAAACGCGCTCGACGAATGTGAGCGTGCCTTTGGCGCGGTCGACGGCAAAAACGGCGATGCTGTCGTCGCCGCGATTCGAGGCGTAAAGGAATTTTCCGGAAGGCAGAATTTGAATTTCGGCGGCGGTGCTTTTGCCGGAAAATCCCGCGGGGAGCGAGGAAATCGTCTGCAGCTCGGTCAGCTTGCCATCATCCGTTTCGTAGGAAAACGCTGTCACGGTTGAGGCCATCTCGCTCACCAGATAAACAAATTTTCCATTCGGCGCGAACACCATGTGCCGCGGGCCGGATCCGGGACGGATTTTGACAACGTGAGGCGCGCCAAGCTTTCCGTGAGCGGCGTCAAAGGGATAGACGATCACCTGGTCGAGACCGAGATCGGCGACGAGCACAAAACGATTGTCAGGGGAAAAAGTAGCAGAGTGGGCATGCGGCCCTTGCTGGCGGTCCGGGTTAACGCTGGAGCCGGAGTGGCGGACGAAATCGGTGAAGTCTCCAAGTTTCCCACCCTCGAGCACCGGAAGCACGGTTACGCTGCCCAGCGCGTAGTTGGCGGTCAGGACATCTTTTCCGGTGCGGTCCACGGCGATGTGGGCCGGGCCGGGGTCGTGGGTGGAGACTTCATTGAGCAACGACAATTTGCCGGTGGCGCGGTCGATGGCAAACGCGCTGGCGGCGCCGGAGGCTTCGTCCTTGAAATGGTTGATCTCGTTGCTCGCGTAGAGGAAGCGGTGCGAGGGATCAAGCGCGAGGAACGCCGGGTTCTCGCTTTGGGCGGCGAGGCCTATTGCGGTCAGCTTGCCGGTGGCGGCATTGAAGCGATAAGAATAGATTCCCTGGCTGCCGTGGTTGGTGTAGGTGCCGACGAAAACCAAATATTGGCGGGAGCCACTGCTGCGGGCCTGGGCGATTCCGCCGGCCAGCGCCAGGATGACAACCAGAAGCCGGACACTGCACCGGAACGGATTTATCTTCCTGGGTAAACCGCGTAAGCCGCGTAAGGCCTTTTGCATGGGATCGTGTTGCCGCTTTTCATTGGCGATTTTACATGCAAATGCAATTTTGGTGGCGCAGGCTTAAGGCATGACCACAGCGGGCACAGAGGTGCACAGAGGTCGACAGTTAAACGGCTGACGGTCCGACGGATCACGGCCGGGTTCTTGCGGTTGACTTGCGGCGCGCGATCCTGAATCATCTTGATGTTCCCGCTGCCTACTCCAAGGAAGGCAAGCCTTAAATCGGAATCCATGAAAATCTGCATACTCGGACTTGACTGCGCCGCGCCGGAGATTGTTTTTGGCGACGAGCGCCTGGTGAACCTGCGCCGGCTGATGAGCCGTGGCATCCACGGGCGCCTGCGGAGCGTGATTCCCCCGATCACGGTTCCGGCCTGGATGTGCATGAGCACGAGCCAAGACCCGGGATCGCTTGGCGTCTATGGGTTTCGCAACCGAGTAGACCATTCCTATGACAAGCTGGGGTTCGCGAATTCCGCGTCCATCAAGGCGTTGGCGATGTGGGATCAACTGGCTCGGCATGGCAAGAAGTCGATCATCGTGGGCGTGCCGCCGAACTACCCGCCGCGGAAGGTGAACGGCATCAGCATTGGGTGTTTCCTCACGCCGGACACGGCGAAAAACGACTACACCTATCCGCCGGGGATTAAGGCGAAGATCACGGAGCTGGTGGGGGAGTATCCGACCGACGTCAAGAATTTCCGCACCGATCGCAAGGATTGGCTGAAGGAGCAAATCTTCAGCATGAGCAAGAAACAGTGGCAGGTGGTGCGCTGGCTGCTGAAGGAGCAGGAGTGGGACTACTTCCACTTCGTCGACATCGGCCTCGACCGCATGCATCATGGCTTCTGGAATTATTTCGATCCCAAGCACGTGCAGTTTGAGCCGGGGAATCCTTACCAGAACGCGATTCCAGAATACTATTTGTGGCTGGATGAACAGATCGGGGAAGCGCTGGAATTACTGGATAAAGATACGATAGTGCTGATCGTCTCCGATCATGGAGCGCAGCGGCTCGATGGCGGATACGCCATCAATGAATGGCTGATTCGCGAAGGGCTGCTGGTGCTGGATGAGTATCCGGCGACGCTCACACCATTCGACAAGCTCAAAGTGAATTGGAGCAAGACGCGGGTGTGGAGCGAAGGCGGATACTACGCGCGCGTCTTCTTCAACGTGCAGGGGCGGGAGCCGCAGGGAGTGATTCCGGCGGCGGAGTATGCGTCTTTTCAAGACGAAATGAAGACGCGGCTGGAAGCCCTGACAGACGACGAAGGAGAGCCCATGCATTCGCCGGTTTATAAGCCGGAAGAGATCTACCGCAAGGTGCGCAACGTGGCGCCGGATTTGATCGTGCACTTTGGCAGCCTTTATTGGCGGTCGATCGGAACGGTGGGCCACTCGAAGATTCACGTTCAGGAAAACGACACCGGCCCCGACGGTTGCAACCACGCGCAATATGGAATGTTCATACTCGCCGCTCCACA
This sequence comes from uncultured Acidobacteriaceae bacterium, assembly GCA_963770915.1. Lineage (GTDB taxonomy): Bacteria > Acidobacteriota > Terriglobia > Terriglobales > Acidobacteriaceae > PALSA-270. Next base: position 3,792,884 of record CAVYRG010000001.1, on the reverse strand, counting down.
CCTTACGATGCGCGGAGAATATGAGGGTGCCTACCTGCTCGACATTGCGCCGACTCTGCTGGATCTGGCGGGATACGAAATTCCTGAGAGCATGCAAGGCCGCTCGCTGGTGGCCGGGGCGGCAAAGCAAGTTCCAGTGTGAAAGCTTGCCGCCTTATTTCTTCTTTCGATGAAACAGGCCGGTGAATTTGTTGATGATGGAGGTCTTCTGTTGCGGGGCAGCCTTCTGCGGGGTTTGCGCGCGCGCGCTTGGCGCTCCTTTGGACTGCAATTTCGACTGCAGCTTTGACTTGAGCAAGTTGCCCACCTGGCTGCCGATCTGGCCGGTCAACATTCCTTTCACGTCGGGAACAAAGCTGGGGTTTGCAGTGGTTCCGCGAATGAAGAATGGAATGCTTTCGCCTTTATCGCTGAGTCCCGCGAGTTTTGTCACGGCGCCGGCGATTGCGCCGTTCAGGTTGGCGGTCATTTGATAATCGAGATTGCCGCCGGGGCTGATGGTGCCGTTTCCGGTCAGCACGCCCAAAGCTGGAATAGTGAGGCTGACCTTTTCGGTGCGAATGCCGTCAGCGGCCACGTGCGCATCCGTGCTGAAGTTCTCGATGGAAGTATCGGCTCCGGTCTTGGCGCCGCTGAGTTTGGAAATCGAAGACAGTTTGGAGCCGAGATCAAACCCGGCAAGTTTGGAATTCGACAGAGCGAATGGGCCCGGCGATCACTGGACTGTCGGCCGGGCCGGTGATATCCAGGTTGGCGGAAAGAGTCCCGCCACTAAGCCGTGAGCCGGAGGGCAGCACGACGCCCAGAGCGGGCAGCATGGCTTCGAGATCATCGACCGGCATGTTTTGCGCGTTCAGCTTCATGTTCAACTGCGCGGTCTGTCCCTGGATTTGATAGGTGCCGGTGAGTTGGGCCACGGCGCGGCCCATGGCGATGTCGCCTTCGCTGACGGTTCCCGCTTCGCTATGCAGTTGGTGCTCTACGGCATACTTCAATTGCACAGGCCGGCCGGCGGGCGCGCCACTTTGCACCAGCTTTAGCTGTTGCGCCTGCACCGTGCCGGAACTCTGCAATAGCTGGCCGTCGGAACTCACCGTGCCATCGAAATCGGCGAGGCCGGAAATGCCGGGGGAAAGCTCGCCAATTCCCGAAGCAGCGAGGTCCAGTTGCTTGACGCTGAGCCGAGCCTGAAAAGGCGTGAGAGAGGCGTCGGTCGTGCTGATGGGCCCGGCATTGCCGTCCAGCTTCAAGCTGCCGCCATTGGGCAGGCTGGCGGTGAAGGTAAAGGGAAACTGGGCGCTAAACGCGAAGTTGCGCACGCTGATATTCACGTTGCTATAGACGTGCGTCTTGCCGGTGTCGGTGCGGCCGACGGTGAGCTGGCCGTCTTTGATGTCCAACTTTTTTACCGCCAGGTTCGGAGCGGATGACGTGTTGGAGGGCGTGGCGGATGATGCGCTGGGAGCCGCGGCTGGGGCTGGGCTTGCGCTGGAACCGCCGAGGCTGGAAAAATTCCAAGTTCCAGACGCTGATCGCAAGAGAGTGATTTCAGGTTTATCGAGCGTGAGTTCGGTGACGTGGATGGAGTGGGAAAAGATGAGCGGGAGAAGCTCCACGCCGACTTTCAGATCCTTGGCGCGCACGAAGGGCTGCTGGCTGAAGGCGGGATCGTCGGCGATGGCTAAATCCTGCGCGGAGACGGTTTCCGCCAGAATCGAGAGATTCAGATTGCCCACCGTGACCTGCCGACCGAGTGCGGAGGAAAGCTCCGCTTCCAGCTTGGGCCGAAAGCTATTGACGTTGAGGCCGAACGGCAATGCGATCACCGCTACGACAATGACGGCGACCACAATCCCCACGATCTTCAAAACGCGTTTCATGACTGCTCCCCCGAACGAAATGCCTTGATACGCTTATGGACTTGCCCGCGGCGGGCTGAGGCGCGGTGGACTGGTCCTTAGTTTCCACCCTAACCGGGGCGCAATTCAACCGAACCATTCTTGACAGATTCGCAGACAATGCAAGAACAAACGCGGCGCGGAGGAAGGCAGGGCAGATTTCTCAGCTTGCCGTCGCTTGGGGCTGCCTCTCAGCTTTTGGCGGGCCGCACTACAAAATACGGTTGGTTGGCCAAGTCAGGGGCGAAACCGGGATAGAGCCAAGCCTTCGATGGTCCTTCTCTAAGCTCAAAGTAATATTGCAGCGGGTAGGTTGCGCCGGCATAGCCGGCGGGAATTGCTGCGCGAAATTCTTTGCCTTGCGCTTCAAAGTCAGCGGTTTCGTAGCGCTCGGCTTGATTGACGTGGCGATAGTAGAGGCGGGCTGAAATCTTGGCAGAATGGGCGATTGAAAAAGCCAGGTGCAGCGGCTGGCCGGGGGTAAAGGAATCGAGCGCAGCGTGATGGCAGGGGATGTTATGGCGATGCGGCCCACCCTTCCCCTTGGGCCGCTCCAGAATGTGCTTTATGGCGAGGTGAATCTGTTTGGATTGTGGAGGAGAACTTTGTAGAGAATCCAGTCGCTTGGCCATTTCGGCGATATCGGCGTCGATGGCGGGCAGGCGATCGAGCCAGCAGCCACGCTGATAGGGATTGGGGCCGTAAGTGATGTCGGCGGCGTAGACGCCTGCTGCTCGCAAGGCGAGCCCGGACCAAATCTCTCGCGCGTGGCGATAGGCTTTTAGAGCTTCTTCGAGAGCGCCACGGTCGCCGGTCTGCTCGTGAATGGCGTAGAGCATTCCGGCGCGGAATTTTTCGGCGAAAAAGCGGCCGAGGCTGATCTGGATCTGCAGATCCGCGATAGCGCGGCGAAGTTCGGGACCTGGCTTCCCCGTAGACTCGGGGAACACAATTTGCATTACTGTCACACCGACCAACTTTCCTGCGGCGGCGTCCGATAAATCCTCCAGCCACTGTGCCACTTCAACCGGAGAATATTTACCGGTGCGCTCACCCTTAAGCAGCTCAGCGGCGAAATCGCTCATGCGAGAAAACATTTGCGGGTCGAGCGGGCTGACATTGCTGAAAATCTTTGGCGGAGGGGTATCGCCATAAGGATGCTGGCTGGGAGTGACGATCGACTGATTGACGTAGTATTCCGGGTTGTAGGCATCGTTAGCCGCCGACGGATCGTGAGCCGCAGTAATCAGCGGGACGATTCGCGTGGCGCTGGCGAGAGCGGATTCTATGGCGGGAGCGTTTGCAAAAAGGAATTGCAGGCGCAGATAACGGCGATAAACTTCGGGATCGGCTTTTGGATTGTAGAGAAGGCGTCCCCAGACGCGGTAGGTATAAAGATACTTTTCCCAATCGTAGTGGGGATTGAGCGACGCATCGGCATACGCGCAACGCCCACCGGGAAGGCCCGATCCACGGCGGCCTTTGAAACTCAACGGCTCGTAGAGCTCTACGCCGTTCATGCCGCAGAAAGTGAAGGCATGGGCGTGAGCCGCGGTTGAAACCGGATCGCCCCAAAGAAGGAAGCGATGCGTGCCCGGCCAGATGCGGGGCATTACTTTGTAGGGACGATCTTCGCGCATGAAATCGGCATAGCCGTAGCGGGTGAAGCTGCGCGAGCCGGTGCTGAGTGAGAAGAATTGGCTCTGCGGTTTCTCGTGCGGCAGTTCAAGTTCGCGGATGGCTGTCTGGTGGTAAGGCAATCCCATGTGCTCGGCCCAATATTTGGGCGAGAGGCGCACCGGCATTCCCGTCGCCAGGGCGCCATCGATCATTTTCTGATCGAGGCCTTTGGTATGCAGATCGATCTCAACCGTGCGGCCCGACTGCTTCACGCCGTCGAACACGGTTGCCCAGAAGCCGTAACTGCCCTCCGGCACTCCGCTCTCGCCGTGGGTGCGAATGGTCACTCCGCTGATGGCGGGACAGGCTTTCAGCAAAGCCGCCAGCGCGTCGTGGGAATATGCGGCGTGATTGTCGGGGGTCAGACCTTCGATCGTGTAATTCGAGTGCGGCGTGTCCTTCCATTGATAGCCGTGGGTCCAGATGCCGAGTTGGAAATCGATGCCGTGGTCCACGCACTGCCGGCTGATGTATTGCAGCGTCGCGAGATTCTGGTCGCGCTCGGCGTCGGGCAAAGGCACCGCGCGCACATCGTAGCCGGGAACCGCGAGCAGAAAGGGGTAGGCAAACAAGAGATAGGAGTCTAGGACGTGTTCCAGAAAATCGAAGCCGATCCCGAAGTTCAGGCAGAAGCGGTTGAAGCGCTGCGTGGCCAGCATGGAGAAATAAGCCGGCCACATTTCGCGGTCGTTGAACCAGGGTTTATCTTCCACGTCGCTGACGAAGGATTTCCCGATGCTGCGGGTTTCATTGAAGGCCTGTTCCGCCAGAGGCTTGACGGCGTTGAAGGCTAGCTGGGCGATGCCGCCATACTTCACGCGATCGGCAAGTTCGAGCAAGGCATACGTCAGGCCACGGGCATCGCTGCCGCAAGCCAGCAGAACGGACCTGCCCTGATATTTCGCCGGGGCTAGCGCGAGACACTCCGGCTTGTCCGGAACCGAAAGTCCAGTCTGTTTCAGAATGCCGGCGGCGAGGGCGGACGTGCGTCCGGCGGCCACGATGCAGAGAACGTCTTGCGGCGCCTGCTGCAGCGACTCGAATTGATGGACCTCCGAGCCGCCCTTCTGGAGCGCGTGACTCAGTTCATCAATGGCCCACTTCGAGGGCGTGGCGGAAGCAATCGCGTCAGCAGGCTCGACCACGAGAGAAATGCTCTTCGGCTCACGCGCCTGCGCCACCGCGTGCGGCGCGACGGCAAGGGCTCCCAGGGATAAGGCTGTAGTTTGCAGAAAGTCGCGGCGAGAAAGAGGAGCAGATTTTTGTTCCGGCATGTTTGGAAAGGTTTCCCATTTGCGAATGTACAGGAAAGCGTTTTCTTAGAGCAAGGATTTCCACTTGCGTGCTAATATTTCGGGCCGGACGGTGTCCCATGAAACTGACCGACACCATTGATGCCGTATTGCGGCGAAAGTCTGGTAGTCAAGTCCTGTCTGTAGCGCCCCATCAATCTGTCTACGAAGCGATCGAGCGCATGGCCGAGGAGGACATCGGCGCATTGCTGGTGCTTGAGGGAGGCAAACTCGTCGGCATCCTTTCGGAACGCGATTACGCGCGCAAGATCATTCTCAAAGGCCTTTCTTCCAAGGACACGCCGGTCAGCCACATCATGACCAGCCCGGTGGTCTTCGTAGCTCAGCATCACACCGTAGATGAGTGCATGGCGATCATGACCAACCGCGACATCCGTCATCTGCCCGTCATGGAAGATGACCAGATTGTGGGCGTGGTCTCGATCGGCGACCTGGTGAAGTGGATCATCTCGGAGCAGGCGCAGGCCATCGAAGAACTGGAAGGCTACATCACAGGGCGATACCCGGGCTAGGCAAACGGCAAAGTCTCCGCTCGCGCTACACTAATGCTCGGGGTGTCTCATGCCATCGCAGAGTGAACCGGAATCCAAACCAGCAGATCCTTCTCCCGCGGTGGAGCATATCGCCGGAGCGCATACCCTGATGAAGTCGCTTCAGGAAAAGGTTGGGGAGCATCCGGAATTGGCGGAGGCCATTCGGAAGTTGGAAATGGCGCTGAGCATTCTGACCGTGAACACCGGTGGATTTCTCTGAGACGTAATCGTTGTTAGGTGTGCTTTGCTCATGGACCAGCGGCTGCAGGAAACGCTGATCGCTGTATGGCGGCAAGCCATGGTGGAGCAGGCGCAGGCCGTGGAAGTGGAAGGCCGGCGCTACCCGGTTCAACGCACTAGGCGACAGCAGTTGCGGCAAGTGGATTTCACCTTCGACGGGCAAGAACTGCGAGGGTTGGAGCAGAATCCGCGAACGCCTTCTGGCTGGGCGCAGATGGCGCGCGAGGGAAAGAAAGTCATGCAGTTCCTGCAGGCGGGAAGATATCTGGCTGTGGTCGCGGATGGCAAAATCACTGTTTACGGCCCGGGCCGGTGATGGAGAAAGATGCCCGGTACTGGATCGAGAAGCTAAAACTCATTCCTCACCCTGAGGGCGGATTCTATCGGGAGACGCATCGCTCGGGGCTCTCGATTGCCCAGGCGGCATTGCCAGCGTCTTTGTCGGGAGCGCGTTGCGCCTCTACTGCTATTTATTTTCTGCTCGAAGGGGAGAATTTCTCCGCTTTTCACCGGCTGCAATCCGATGAACTGTGGCATTTCTATGCCGGGAGCACGCTGGCGGTTCATGTGATCGATGGGAACGGGGACGCGTCCGAAATTCTATTGGGGAGCGATTTGGAGGCGGGCGAGACATTGCAGGCGGTGGTACCAGCAGGTTGCTGGTTCGCGTCGCAGGTGCGCGACCGGAAATCGTACGCGCTGGTAGGATGCACGGTGGCGCCGGGATTCGAATTCGAAGATTTTGAAATGGGAGAACGGGAGAAGCTGACGGAACTTTTTCCGCGGCATCGGCGGCTGATCGAACGATTCACCCGCGTGTGATGGACGGGCTGAAGGAATCATGGCATTTTCCTACATCGTTCTTGGAAGCGGACGGCAAGGTCTGGCCGCCGCGTATGACCTGGCCAACTTCGGCGACGCCGAGCGCATTACTGTGGCGGACGCTGATTTGCAGCGTGCGAAGGCGGCGGCTGACCGCGTGAACCAGCTTGTCGGGCGCAAGGCCGCCGAGCCTCTAGCGCTGGACGTTCGCGATGAAAATGCTGTGGCCCGCGCGATGCATGGCCACGACGTGGTGTTGAGCGCTGTGCCGTATTTCTACAATCTTGGTCTGACCAAGATTGCCCTGGCGCAAGGCGTTTCCTTCTGCGACCTGGGAGGGCACACTGAAACCGTGCGGCAGCAGCATGCACTCGACTCAGAGGCCAAGCAAGCGGGCGTGCGAATTATTCCCGACTGTGGGCTCGGGCCGGGCATGGGAAACAATCTGGCGGTCTACGCCATGGGCCTGGTTGGAGAGCCGGAACATATTTATATGTTCGACGGCGGGCTGCCGCAGAATCCGCAGCCGCCCTGGAACTACTCGCTGACCTTCAATATCGAAGGTCTCACCAACGAGTATTACGGCGGCATGACGGTGCTGCGCGAGGGAAAGCTGCAACACGTTCCCTGTTTCACTGAGTTCGAAATTGTGGACGTGCCGGCGCTGGGCAAGCTGGAGGCTTTTCTCATCGCCGGCGGCGCTTCCACCGCCCCCTGGACTTTTCTAGGGAAGCTGCAAACCTACCAACTCAAAGTACTGCGTTATCCCGGGACGTTCGCTCAGTTAAAGGCCTTCCACGATCTTGGATTGTTCGAGCTCAAGCCGGTTCAAGTGAACGGGAAGGACGTGGTCCCCCGCCAGTTGTTTCACGCACTGTATGAACCGAAGGTCCGCATCGACGATGACAAGGATATCTGCATCATTCGCGTCGTCGCGCGCGGGAAGAAAGGTGGAAAGCCCGCGGAGGTGGAAGTCGATCTGATCGACTCCTACGACGAGGCGACCGGCTTCACCGCGATGCAACGCACTACCGGATGGCACCTTGCCATCATCGCGGCGATGATCGCGAAAAAAGAAACGCCGCTTGGCTCCATCCCGCTGGAAGTGGCGGTGCCGGGAGAAGCGATTGTGCGCGAGGGACGAAAACGCGGATTCCGCATCAGCGAGCGCTGGCGCACTCCCGCCTAAATTCCGCCTAGAGTTGAGGCCAGAACCGGCTGTAATGCAGGGTCACGTCGGCCTGCACCGACTTTGCCGTCCGCGTCGAGAAGTTATTGTTGAACACCACGTAGTAGGTGCCGGGACCCGCCGGGAGCGAAGCCTTGATATCCGCCTGCTTCACTCTGCCGCTGCTGTAGTAGGAGCTTGGCGAATAGCCGCCCTGCCAGTCGACGAAAGCGTCGTCCTTGAATATCAAGACCTCGACCTCGCTGGCGGCATCGCCGGTGGCGGTGAATTCGCCGTCGACCGAAACATCGGTGGCCCCGAAGGGAACAATAAACTTGTAGGAGGCGAATCCGCGAGGCTTTACCGAGAGCACCGTAGGCGTAATCGCCTCATCGTGCGCCTTGACGACAAACCTTTGAATCTGCCGCGCGGTGTCATTGTTGCTGGTAGCAGCCCACCAGGCGGCGCCTCCGAGCGCAATCGGGATGATCAGCCAAATCAAAAAGCGCGCCGGATGTTTGCGTTTCCGCAAGCTTGGAGCCAGAGGATGGTTGGGCCCAACGTTCACCGCCTTGCCGCACATGGGGCAAAAGAATGATGCCTGGGGCAGCTTAGTACCGCAATCGCAGAAAGTGACGGGAGGCGAAACGGGAATTTCGGGTTCCAAGGGTACCTGCTGCCCGCACTTCAGGCAGAACTTGGACCCAGCCGGCAACTCGGCTCCGCATTTGCTGCAGGGCGCGGGAGGGGCCGGCGGCGGGGACGACGGCGCCTGGGAAGCCGGGGCGCTGCCCATCTGCTTGCCGCACTTCATACAGAACTTCGATTGATTGGGGATTTCCGCCTTGCAATTCGTACAAATCACAGCCAACCTCAAGCGAGTTAGGGTGCCTTACCGCAAGGCATTTTGCAAGTGGTTGGGTAGTGGCGGCCGGGTCCGGCTTTAAGTCCCTGTGCGAGCGAGCACTTGCCGCGATCCTACAGACTTGCAACTTCCGGTGTGAACCGGCAAACTTCGCTTATGCGCATGCTGTCCCGGTTTGTGACTTCAGCTTCTGATGCCGCCCGCTTCCCCGCCCCGACGCTGCCCGAGATCGCCTTTCTTGGCCGCTCCAACGTGGGAAAATCGAGTCTGATCAATTCCCTGCTCGGCTCCAAGGTTGCCAAGACCAGCTCAACCCCCGGGCGCACTCGGACGGTGAATTTTTTCGAGGTGCGCTGGGCCGGCAAGCCGCGCCCAGAGCTGATTTTCACCGATCTGCCTGGATACGGTTACGCCAAAATCTCGCGGGACATTTCAGCGCAGTGGCCCAGCTTCATCGAACCTTACCTGCTCACCCGCCCCAGTCTGGCTCTTTGCATCGCTCTGGTTGATAGCAACGTGCCGCCACAGGCCAGCGACAAACTATTGTTTGAATTCCTGGCCGCGAGCGGTCGGCCATTTTTGGTTGTGGCTACGAAAAGCGACCGGCTATCCGGCAATCAGCTGACCCATGCCTTGCGGGCGCTGCAGGAGGCAGCTCCCCAAGCCCGCGTCCTGCCCTACTCGGCGCGCTCCGGCTCCGGAAGGGACGAATTGTGGAAAGAGATTCAGGCGGCCACGAACCACCACGCCGAACCGCATTCGGATTCGGTTCAATGACCATCGGCGAGGCAATCGTGGGAATCGACGCCTGTGGCCATCAGCTATGATGAGTCCGCGATGGCCACCTGCCTGATCACCGGAGTCGCTGGCTTTGTGGGATCGGCGCTGGCGCGCGCGGTGCTGGCGCAAGGCGACCGAGTACGCGGTATCGACAATTTCTCCACTGGAAGGCGGGAAAACCTGGGCGAGATTCTTTCCCTCATCGATTTCCGCCAGATTGACCTGCTTGATCTGCAGGCATTGCGCGAAGCCTGCGTGGGCGTGGATTACATTTTCCACGAAGCCGCGGTTCCATCCGTGCCCAAGTCGGTGCTCGATCCGCTGGGAAACAATCGCCACAATGTGGACGGCACGCTTCATCTGCTGATCGCGGCGCGCGACGCGCAAGTCAAACGTGTGGTCTATGCGGCATCGTCGTCCGCTTACGGTGATACGCCAACTCTGCCCAAGCGCGAAGAGATGACACCGAATCCGATCTCTCCTTACGCGGTGGCCAAGCTGGCTGGCGAGCATTACATGATCTCCTTTTACCGCTGCTACGGCCTGGAAACGGTTTGCCTGCGTTACTTCAATGTTTTCGGGCCCCGGCAGGATCCCTCCTCGCCCTATTCCGGAGTGTTGGCGAAATTCATCACGCAGATGCTGGCAGGAACCTCGCCTACGATTTTCGGAGATGGAACACAAAGCCGCGATTTCACTTATATCGACAATGCCGTCGAAGCCAATTTGTTGGCGGCAAAAGCTCCTGCCGCGGAAGTTGCGGGGCGCGTATTCAACGTGGCCACGGGCCGGCGGGTGGATTTGAACGAAGTATTTCTGGCTCTGAAACCACTCACCGGATTCAAGGGCGAAATGCAATATGCGGCGGAACGTCCAGGCGATATCAAGCACTCGCTGGCCGACATCTCACAAGCAGAAAAACATTTGGGCTACCGGCCCCGCGTGGATTTCGAGGAAGGCTTGCGCCGGACGGTCGAGTGGTACCGCGCCCAGCGGCACTAGCTTGGCTGGCCTCTCAACCTTTCATTACCTCGGTCACTTGGGCGCAATTACGTTCAGGTCTTAGAGTTGCGGCATGAGCATTTCTTCGATGATCGTCTCCCGGGACTTCCAAGAGGTTAGCGTTTTCGAGTGCATACTCGGCGGCTTGCACATTGAAGTCGAAGTTGAGCCGGAACCGCAGCGCGCCTGGATTCGTCTGGCGAAATCCAAGATCGACGCTCTGATCGTGGATTACGACATGAGCGGGATCGAAATTTTTCTGCGCAAGCTGGAGCAGAACGTCAACACGGATTCCGCGCCGGTGCTCATCGCCAGCGGTTCCGATGCTCGCTACGATCACGAAACGTCCAACGCGGCCTTCGTGGTGCGAAAGCCGGTGTCGGTGGAGAAGGCGGTGCACACACTCTCTGCCGCCCGCAATCTGATTCTGAAAGGACGGCTGCGCTACCATCGCCACGCACTGGAGACGCCGGTCTCACTGATCTGTTCGGCCCAGCAAAGGCTCAAGGGAAACATTCTGAATCTTAGCCAGGGAGGTCTCCGAGTCCGTCTGCGGCACCGGCTGACCGTGGGGAGAAAACTGGGAGTCAAGTTCTGCCTGCCGGGAACGAAAGCCCTTTTGGAAGCCGATGGAGAAGTGGCGTGGGCGGACCCGCAGGGCGGCGCCGGCATCCGCTTCGTCGAGCTTACCGCCAGGTCAAAACGGGACCTGCGGCTATGGCTGGAGCGGCAGTATTTTGAGCCGGTTTCTGCAGTTTAAATCTTGCGACTCAAGCCTGAGTTGGATCTGGACACGGCTAGCGAAAGCGCGGCCTTTCCGCTTCTTCCATTTCTTCATGGCGGGTCCGTAGCCGGCTGGCCATTTCCGCCAGGCGCGCTCCTGGAGTAGAGCCTTCCCAAAAAGCAAACAAGAACCAGTAGAGCGCCCCAAACACACAGGTCACCAGCAGAGCGAGTGCGGCAGCAACCGGCCAAGCTGGGAAAGTCTCTGTCACAGCTATGGCAATCACCGAGAACAGCAACAATGCACAGACCAGAATCAATCCATCTACAATCCGAGCCAGAACACGTTCCGCCAGCGGGAGGGGAAACCAATCAAATCGGAGAGTGGGAGAAGAATCCTGCGAGCGCTCGAAGCTTGGCAGGCTCAGCTCGACCGCGGAGGACGCGTCGGCGCCCTGTGTCTGCAACGCAATTGGCGCTCGGGGCGGCGATGAAAACAGCAATTGCGCAGCGGTTTCTTTCCGATCTTCCGGGCAAAAGACGAAGCCCGCCTCCGCCAGTTGGTGCGCTCGCGCCAGGAGCTGAGTGAAGGTCCATTGCTTGATGGAGCGGCGGGAGCGTTCGGGTAGATTCAGAAACTGCACGCCCGCCTGCCCCCGCTCATCGGCCCACGCCACGCGGCCCGTAGTTTCAACGTGCAGGCGTGGACGCAGCAGATCAAAGCGAAGCTGCACTTGCTGATCCAAGCGCAGCGGTGAGACGGACTGCAGCGCAAGACCCGCTTCGCTGAGGTCGCGCACAATTCCGCCGTTGCTGTGGTTCAGTTGAACGTAGGTGAGCGTCGCGAGCTTCTGGCGATGATGCAGCCGGCGCCCCGGAAGGCTAACGGCCGAGGTGCCAGCGTGCAAAAGATCGGGCGCGTACTCCATGAATAAATCTTATGCTGGAGGCGGAGCAGGCTTAAATAACCGGTGTGGTTCAAAAGGGCGTGGTCAGGCCAAATCAAGACGCGGGCCGCTGGCGGGAGGGGACCACTTCCGGCTCAGATTGCTTTCTGCGGGCGGCTTCCCAGGCCATCAAGTGATTCAGGTCGTAGCTATAAGGACCGTAGGCGCGAAAACTCTGCTCGTCAAACAACCGCTTGATGCCGCAGCCGAGGCAGACCTGGTAGGAATACTCGTGAGCACGCACGGGCCAGCTCATCTTGCCGTGCCAGCAACCCCTCAGAAGGACGACTGCGGCTCCAGCCAAGCCGGTGCCGATACCCAGAATCCATCCCCAACGCGATTTGCCGTTATTGCCCACTCACCTACCACAACCTGTAACCGCAACCAGCGCACCAACATACGTTAAGTTGCAAACAATTGCAACCTAGTGCGAGTCGCAGCTTACGAAAGAACGTGCCCTAAATTTCCGGCTGGCCCCGCAAACGAAGTATTGCGATTCGGGGCAAGCCATTGTAACTTAAGTACATTGCCTCGGCGGATTGGCCGCCGCGCCGAGTGCTATGCGTGCGGATGTACGGTCCCCGCGACCTCCCCTTTCAGTCGTGCGGTATGTGATTTTGGAAGGGAGCCCCCGAAGAACCGTTGTACGCTTCCGATGAGCGCAAGTCCAACCAACGCGAACCTGGGCCAGCCATGGGAAAACACCAGCGCGGACGCTAGCCGTCGACGGGTAATTGGCCAGCCTCCCGCTTACTATGCGCCAGGCCGGGAAGCCTTGCAGGCTCTGCTGGCTTTCTCTTCTCTCCACGAACAGATTCGTCAACGCCGCGCGCGCCAGTCGCGGGCGAACACCGCGCCCGATACTGCCGAGGTCTGGCAGCCCGAACAGTTCGTTCTGGATGAAGTTCTGCAACTGGTGAGTGAACGGGCTCTGGCAATCACCGGAACCGACGGAGTGGCGATTGCATTAGCTGACGGCGAAGAAATCCGTTGTCGCGCCTCAGCGGGAACCATCGCGCCCGATCCCGGAATCCGGCTGGATCCCAACTCAGGGTTTTCCGGGGCCTGCCTTCGCACCGGGCTGATCGTGCGCTGCGACGACTCGGAAAAAGACCCGCGCGTAGATCGAGCGGCTTGCCAGCGTTTGGGTTTGCGATCGATTGTGGCAGTACCGCTCATGACGGAGTACGGCGTCATCGGGCTGCTGGCCGCCTTCTGCAGCGAAGCCTACGGCTTCAATGACAGCGATGTTCGCAGCCTCAGCTTGCTTGCGGAATTGATCCTGGCTGCGCTGAAACCGGAAGAGGAGTACGAGCAAGAACAAACTCCACCTGCACAAGTGGCTGAAGATCAGAGAACTGTATCGCCAGCCACGGAAGTGCGGGCAGAAACCCACCCGATAGAACCGGCCAAGGCGGAGGGTGAGACGCCCCGACTGGAACCGCCACTCCAAGCCGAGGCCACTGCACCAAGCGTTCTGGAAGAGAAGGTCGCCGGGCTTCCCAATGTTCAGTCGCTGCGTCAGGCACTGGCTCGGGTAACGGAAGAGAGCGGTCAAGCTTTAATTCCGGAACCAATTGAGGCGCAAAATTCTCCGGCATTCCTTTTCTCGACTGACGAGGCTCCGCAAACTTCCCAGAAGAGATTAAAGCTAGCGGGCACAATCTTACTGGGACTCCTGGCACTGGCATTGATCGGCGGCGCGTTGTGGTGGTGGGATGTACATCACCGGAGTCACCAGATCGAGCCTGCTTCGGCGACTGCAGAGAATCCACCCCAAACATCTCCTGGTTCTGGGACCGACGAATCTGCGGCCGATAATGTTTTGGGGAAATCGTCTTCCGCGTCTACCGTTCAGGTCACGGGCATTCGTCACTGGTCCTCGGCCGATTCGAGCACGGTAGCCATCGATCTGCAGGATCCGGTGCAGTATGAGGAGCACCGGCTGTCGAATCCCGATCGCATTTACTTTGACCTTCACGACACAGCGCTTGTCGGCAGACTGCAAGGCACAACCGAGGTGGACGATGCGTTGCTGGTGCGATTCCGCATCGCGCAGCTCTCGCCGGATGTGACCCGCGTCGTTCTCGAAACCAAGGACAGCCCCAATTTCTCGGTGAGTATGGAGACGAACCCTTACCGTCTGGTCGTTGAGATCACGAGCGCTACAGCGAAACCGAAGACGGGCAAGGTTGACCTGTTCGCTCCGATGAGCAGCGCGCAGTCGAAGCGGCAGCAGGCTACGGCGAAAACTCCGCCAGGAACGTGGCTCGAGCCTCCACAAGAGACCGCAGAAAACACCGCCACGACGCGCGCTGCGAAATTTCGCATTGTGCTCGATGCCGGCCACGGCGGCTGGGACTTGGGAACGGTGGGGCGCCGGGGATTGATGGAAAAAAATCTGGTGCTGGACATCGTGGCTCGCCTAGGCAGCCTGATTTCCAGCCGCATGGATGCTGAGGTCGTCTATACGCGGCGCAACGACACTTACGTTCCTCTGGAGCGCCGCACGGAAATTGCGAACCTCGCACAGGCGGACATGTTCCTCTCCGTGCACGGGAACTATAGCGATACGCCTTCCGCGCGCGGGGTTGAGACGTACTACACAAACACCTATTCCTCGGTGCATGCGCGGACTCATGACGGCGACGATCCGAACCCCACCAGCGTATCCCTTACGAATGTGGACATTCGCGAAAAGGTGCAGCAATCGAGGCATTTCGCCGAGCAGGTGCAGGAGTCGCTGTATCACGCGCTGTTCAAGAAAGATCCGGCGGTACGTGACCGGGGAGTAAAAGAAGCGTCCTTCGTCGTCCTCACCGGAACCACCATGCCGGCGATTCTGGCGGAAGTTTCTTTTGTCAGCAGTCCCACCGACGAGGCAAAGCTGGAGAACGCGGCATATCGCCAGCAGATGGCCGAAGCGTTATACAAGGGAGTCGCCGCTTACGCTGGCAACCTGCACCGAGTGAATCTGGCCAGCGCGGCCACCCACCAAGCCGGGCAGTAAACTCACCCGCCGCCCAAGATTCCGAACTATTGCGCCGGTTGCGCGCTTTTGAGGGAATCGTCCATCCCCTGGTACGCCCTCTGCGTCGTGCCTTCGATAAGGCGCCAGCCGTCGTCATAGTGGCGGAAGCCAACCGTGGAGTTGTACTCGACGCTTTCGTTATACAGTGCTGATCCAACCGCGTTGAGCGGCACCCACTTCCAGCGAAAATCGACTTCCGCCTGATTGCCATTTTTGGCGATGCCGGTGACGTCGAGCAATTCCCTTCTGGCGACGGTAACACTGAAATATTGGGATTGGGTTGGATCGCCGGAGATCAGATCGTGAAACACGTTGACCCCGGCCGGCGTGAGCGCCACGTCCCAGCAGGGGGAGGGATTGATGTCGGGGGGACAATTGGCGTTCGAGCCGGTGATCCAGCCATGGCGCTGGAGCACCATGTATTCGGGAGCGAGAAAGTCTTTGTTGGAAATCACGCCAGTGTGCAACCAGAATTGCTGCGGGGACTTGAACGCATCGGAGCCGGCGACCAGGTCAGCAGCCAGCCGCCGGGTGAGGAAATCGCGCGGCGAGCAGGAGATCATAAAACACACGGACAACACTAGCGCGAGAGTCCTCGGTATACGCATGAAGTTGGGTGCTAGTTGAGGATTGTAACCAAACGCGAGCTTCGGTGCGGCAAGAAAGGATGATCGCTGATCTGGCCCTCGAACTTCGCGCCCCAGCGTCCGGGAATGGCAGTCCCGCAAAACGAGCAAGTTCCTTGCGGCGTCAGGCGATAATCCTCCACGAAATAGCCGTGGCGTTTGATGAGTGTCGCGCCGCAACCAGGACAGAGAGTGTCCTCCAAATTCCCCACTGAGCCCGGCAAATTTCCCGCGTAGACAAAGCGCAATCCGGCTTGGCGGCCAACTTCAGCAGCACGCAGCAAATCTTCCGGGCGCGTGTCATCCGGATCATCCATCTTGTAGTCCTTATGAAACGCGGTCACGTGCCAGGGAATATCGGGCGAGACGCCAGCCAGAAAATCGGCGAGGCGGGTCAGTTCTTCATTCGAATCGTTGAATCCAGGAATGAGCAGCGTGACGATTTCCAACCAAATGCCCATCTGGTGGAGGCGGCGAATCGTATCGAGAATGGGACCGATGCGGCCGCCCAACTCGTGATAGTGGCGGTCGTCGAAAGACTTCAAATCCACTTTGTAGAGATCGACCCAAGGCCGCAGATATTCGAGCACCTGTGGCGTGCCGTTGCCGTTGGAGACGAATCCCGTGACCAGGCCGGCCTGCTTCGCTTGTTTGAAAATCTCGACTGCCCACTCGCTGGTGATTAGCGGCTCGTTGTAGGTGCTGACCAGCACCTTGGCGCGCTGATGCAGAGCATCTTGAATTAACTGCTCCGGTTTCGCCCGCAGCGGCGGCGAGATAGCATTCGGATCTCGCAATGCTTGCGAGGTGACCCAATTCTGGCAGTAGGCGCAATGCAAATCACAGCCCAGCATACCGAAGCTGTAAGCCAGCGAACCCGGATAGGCGTGATGAAAAGGCTTCTTCTCGATGGGATCGCATTGCACTCCGCCGACATATCCCCAGGGGACAAAGAGCGTGCCCCCTTGGTTGTAGCGGACCTTGCACACTCCGGGCTGGCCTTCGGGAATCGGGCAGCAATGGCCGCAGGCAAAGCAGCGAACCCGGTTGCGGTCGAGCTTTTCGTACAGTTCGCCTTCCCGGACGTTTTGGTAAACGATATCGCGAAGGGTAGGCACGAAAACCTCTAGCTATATTTTAAGCCCGGGGAGAAGGGCCGGGAGGGGCTTGCTCCCCGCGGCGATCAGGGATGAGAATCGCGCGAGGCCTGGCTGGATAGTTCGTGTTGCTGCAACCAGTCGTTGGCTTCTTCCTGCACGGCAATGATTTGTCCTCGCGTCATCTGTGAGGTAAGCCCGCTGATTCGATACTTGCTAGCTTCATCGCCGCCCGCCTGGGCCAGAACCGACCAGAAATAGGCCCGGTCAAGATTTTTAGGAACGCCGGTGCCCGCCCAGTAATACGCGCCCAGAGTTGCCTGTGCCGCCACGTGACCGTGATCGGCAGCCTGCTCAAACCAACTGGCCGCGGTCGCGTAATTCTGCTTCACATCTTCTCCGGTGGCGTAGTGGGCGCCGAGGGCGAATTCCGCCGCGGGATCGCCCTGCTGTGCCAGGCGGCGCAACTGATCCATTTCGTTTTCAGGAGTTCGAGCCGCGGCCGGCAGCACGGGAGCGCCCGCTTGGGGAGGCAACTCGGCTTGCGGCCTGGCCGCTGTCATGTGCCGGAGCCGGTTTCGGACTGAGGGAACGAGTAAGGCGGACGCCAGAATGATCACGGCGGCGGCAACCCATCCAATCCGCCGCAGACTATAGGAAGACGAACCCCGGAGATGGCCGCCGGATGGTGAAGCTGAATCCGCAGGCCCGCCCGGGGCGACCTCGGCTTGGGCGCTTTCCTCAAAAGCAAGCGGATTGGGCGGTTCCGCGATCGCGGTTTCAGGCGCTGTGCCATGGCCGTTCCCCGCCGCGGACGCTTCGGCAGACCGGCGCAGGGTGGACGGTACCATCTCCGCAAGGCGCTGCAGGAATACCCGATCCTTGGGGCGAAAAGCTCGCGGCTCCCGCGAGAAGACTTCCAGCAGGCCGATGATGTTCTGGTCCGCGCGGATGGGCACGGCCAACATGGAACGGATGCCGAGCGAGCGGCAGATTTCACGGTCCACGCGGGGGTCGGTTTCGGAATCGTCGCAGCGCAGGGCCACGCCACGGCGTACGCACTCGCCGGAGAATCCCGAGCCAAGGTGAAAGCGGGTGCCGACGCCCGGAGCATCAGAACCAACGCTGGCCCGGCACATCATATGTTCGCCGCCGGCTAGAGCAAGGGCCGCGCCGCTCGAACCGGTGAAACGCAAGGCGTGCCCGGCGAGTTGCTGCAAAGATTTTTCGAGATCGGAAAACAATAACTTTGCTTCGCGTTGTACCGCCGACAGGCGGCTAAGTATGGCGGCGTAGTCCTCCTGACTGACAGTGCCGATTTCCGCACGGTGCGAGGCGGTGCTATCGAGCCCCGCGGCGCCTTCTCGCAGCTTGGAATGGTCCGCGCGTCCTGCGGCATGTGCGCACGCAACCAACGCATTCAGAAAGAGCCATTCCTTGAGTTGGGAGAATGCCAAACCGCGCAATTTGAGGAACTGAACTCCGGTTCGACCTGAGGGATTGGACCAGACGACTCGCCCTACCGTGCGAATCGAGTTTCCGGTCTCCGGCAAGTCCAGACATAGTTTCACCCGGTGCCCAAGCTGGATTGGGGAGGGAGCCCGAAAGGAAAGGCCAGTGTCACTGATGTCCAAAACTTCATTGAAATCATGATCGCTGCCAGAAAAGTCGACGCTCGCGCCGACATAGGCGGGAGAATGCACCTGCTGGCGCGCGCAGCGCCGGCGGTTCGGCCTGAGGAGTTCAGGCTCCGCAACGGCTTGCTCTGGCGTGATTTGTAAGGGTTCCATACCCGGGATTCGCTCCATATTACTCCAGCAGTCCAACAGAAAGGAGGCCCGGTTGGCCGTATAACGTTTATTTCAAAGTGGGAGGGCTTTTAAGGTTTGCGCCCTTGTTTCGCGGTCTTTTTAAGAGCGAACGATCACTTCGGCAATGCGCTCGGCGGCATGGCCATCCCAAAGGGGGATCGGGGACGATTGCCTCTTTTCGCCTGCCAGGATGCGGCGAACCTCGGTTTGCATGCGAACGACATCGCGCCCAATCAGTTGGTTGGTTCCCATCGAGACGGTTATTGGACGCTCTGTATTCTCGCGCATGGTGAGGCACGGAACCCCAAGATAGCTGGTTTCCTCCTGCATCCCGCCCGAGTCGGTAATCACCACCGTAGCGGCCTGCTGGAGAGCGAGAAACTCCAGGTAAGATTTTGGAGCCAGAAGGCGTAGCCGGCCATCTTCGGGGAGCGCTTCCATCCGCAGGCCGGCGATGCGTTGCCGGGTGCGGGGATGCACCGGAAACACAACCACCAGATCGCGGCTCAGGTCGTGCAACGCCTCGAGTAACGACCGCAGCCATTCCTGGTCATCGACATTCGAGGGCCGATGCAGCGTAACCAACGCATAGGGTTCGGCTTCCGCGGAGCGCTGTGCAGTGGCGCGCGGCAAGAGGCGGATCAAGGTATCGATCATTACGTTGCCGACGCGATGAATCCGCACGGGATCGATGCCCTCTCGAAGCAAGTTCTCGTCGCCGTCGGCGGAGGGCGTAAACAGCAAGTCAGAAAGCTGGTCTGTGATCAGGCGGTTGATTTCTTCCGGCATAGTGCGGTCCCCGGAGCGGAGTCCAGCCTCCACATGGCCCACGGGGACCAGCAACTTGGAGCAGACCACCGCCGCCGCCATCGTGGAGTTCACATCGCCGTAGACCAAAACTCTGTCGGGACGGTAATCGCTCACCACGGATTCAAAGCGGGTGATGATTTCCGCAGTTTGTCGGGCGTGGCTACCGGAGCCGACACCGAGGTTCAAGTCCGGAGTAGGCAGGTCGAGCTGCTGAAAGAAGACGTCCGACATGCTGGCGTCGTAGTGCTGGCCGGTGTGGACCAGAGTCTGACGCACGCTTTCGCACTTTGAAAGAGCCGCCAAGACCGGAGCAGCCTTCATGAAATTGGGACGGGCGCCTACGACGTGGAGGATGTGCATGAGGCCAGGATGTCACCGAACACTAGATTGTACTTGGTGCGGTCGAACCTGCGCTGGCCTAGCCAGCCTGCGCGGCCATAGCGCCTGGGCTCTTTGCCGGAGCAGGGACGTTTTGCATGGGCTGGCTGAGCGTGCGATGCAGCGCTTCCGCCAAGTTGGGGGAAAACAGCGAAGTGAGCAAGTTGACATCGAGCTGCAGGTCGCGGCCGTTGTAGAGGCGATGCATGGTCATGGAACCACAGCGTTGGTTGTTGCTGGTCACAAGATTCAGAGTAAGGCTCCAGGCTCCGCCCATGTCGAACAGGAAGTAGCTTCCTGGCCTGCTCCAAAGCAAGCGGGGCTGCCCGCCACTGTCGTGCACTTTGTGTAACCCGTGGATTTCGGGCATTTCGTAAGGCAGATGATCCCACGAAAGTTCGAACGCGTCAAAATCGTTGGAGCTGAAGGCCGCCACCAGGACGCGGCAAAGCTGAGCATAGTCGGCAGACACCTTCAACTCTTCCGCAGCGCGGCGAATGGCGAGATTATTGACGAAAATCTGCCGCTGTTCCATGGTGCGCTGAGCCACGCGGCGCAGTTCGCCGAACTCCAAATATCCCAGGTGTTGCACGCCTAGCCAGACTCCCGTGCCCAAAACTGCCAGCACCAAGCCCAGCGTGCTGCCGGTCGGCCACAGCAGAAAAAGGCTCAGCAGCGCGAAAATCGCCGAAACCGCGTAGAGAATGATCACCACTTTGCGGTGCGAGAGGCCTCTGGCCAGCAACTTATGGTGAATGTGTTCCATGTCCGCGGTGAAGACCGGCCGCCCGGCAATCAAACGGCGCAAGATCGAAAGCGCGGTTTCCAGGATCGGTAGCCCGAACGAGACTACGGGAATCGCGACCGCAATGATGGTCGGAGCCTTTTGCGCTCCGCGAAGGGCCAGCGCGCTAAGCATGAAACCGATGAATAAGCTCCCGCAGTCTCCCAGAAAAATCGTCGCCGGGTTGAAGTTGAAGCGCAGGAAGCCCAGGATCGAGCCCGCCAGAGCCAGAGTCATCAGCGAGACGATCCCGGAGTGGCTAAACAAGGAAACTACGAAAACCACCAGGGTCGAGAACAAGGCGGAGCCGGCAGCCAGCCCATCGAGCCCATCAATCAAGTTAAAGGCATTCGTGATAGCCAGGACCCAGAGAATGGTCAGGGGAAGGCCGAGGAACCAGGAAAAATGGTGATGGCCGAACAGCACCGGCAAATCAAGAATGCGCAGTCCGAAGGCGAAGAGCATGGCGCCGGCAACGCCCTGCACGGCGAATTTGACGTAGGGACTTAGTGGACGGATATCGTCCCAAACCCCCAACAGGAAGATCACCAGCGCGGGTAGAAGGACGCTGAGCGAACTCCGGAAGGCCGCAGGCGGCAAGCCATGTCCGGGGCGCAGTTCGCCGAGCAGCAGGGCAAACCCCAGGCTTAGAAGAAAAGCAAGGAAGATGGCAATGCCGCCCAAGCGCGGCAAGGGTCGAACGTGCAAATGCCGGTCTTGCGCTGGAGCTGCCACCCAGCCTCTCTGTGTGGCCAGGTCGCGGACATATTTGGTAAGTACAAACGACAGCAACAGCGAAACCGCGAAAATTCCCAAGTAGAGAACTGTCAACTAGCCCCCCTGCGAACAGAGGCAAGAACCGCTGCCTGGAATTCGCGCAAACTTATGCAATTTTGGGAACGTTGGTTGCACTATACCAGTTTGGGAATTGCAGTGACAATTAACCCTTTGGGCACAGCTGAGGAAAACTCGCCGCTTTTCTCGGTTAACCAACGTATTCCTCAGAAGAGCAATTGCCTCTTGCTTTGGAAACGTGTGTTAAACTTTTGTTCTCAACACCATAACAAGGGGTCTAGAATGCCGGTTCTGCCAAGGTGGTCGCCCAGGCTGCGCGGTCTGGCATCGATTTTCACGATTGTGGCGTGTACGTTTGGGATGGGGGCTGCGGGCCAGGATCAGCCTACCCAGTCTTCAGGGAAGCCGGCGACTGCAGAGGAGCCTGCCAGCAAGCCGACGCCTGCTGCGGAGAGCCCAACTGCGGCGACGGAGCGAGATACTCCCAGCCTTGGGGCAGACGCCGCCCTGCGTCTTGGCGCTGGGGACTTGGTCGAAGTCAGTGTGTACAACGTTCCCGAATTAACGACAAAGGCACGGATCAGCAATAACGGCGATGTTTATCTTCCCTTGATCGACTACGCGCACGTGGCAGGGCTTACCGTAGACGAAGCGCAGGAACTCCTCGAAAAGAGACTGGCGGACGGGGGCTTCGTCAAGAACCCGCACGTCACCATATTCGTAGACGATTACGCGTCTCAGGGCGCAAGCTTGCTGGGCGAAGTCTCCAAACCCGGCGTTTACCCCATCCTCGGGCAAGTACGGCTTTTTGATCTGCTCTCGACCGCCGGCGGTCTGACGGAAAAGGCTGGAAACTCCGCTACCATTACCCACCGCAACCGACCGGACAAGCCGGTGACGATTACGTTAGCGAAAGACCTCGGTGAAGTTCCCAAATCGAACGTGGAGATACTGCCGGGCGACACTGTTGTGGTGCGACGGGCTGACATCGTTTACGTGGTGGGGGACGTGGCCCGCCCAAGCGGTCTGCTGATAGATCGTGGCAGCTTGACGGTATTGCAAGCGATCGCCATTGCCGGAGGCACTACGCGAACCTCCCGCCTGAACGGGACCAAGATCATTCGTAAAGGACCCGACGGAATTACCGAGGAGCATGTCGAGTTGAAGAAGATTCTGGAAGCCAAGATCCCCGATGTCCCTTTGAAGGGGGATGACATCCTGTTCGTGCCCAGCAGCTCTTTCAAGCTTGCGCTCCAGAACGACACGTCCATCGCCATGCAGGCGGCCTCTCTGGGTCTGGTGGCGGTCCGCTAAGCACGGGCCGCTTCAACCGGCTTGCTGCCTACCTACCACGCTTTCGAGCACAGCAATGTAGTCGACGGCGGTTTGGCGGCGGGAAAAGTAGCGCTGGATGTGCCGCCACCCGTTCTCACCCAAGGTTTCGCGAAGCTGTGCATTGTCCCCAAGAAGTGTGATTGCTGCAACCAAGGCGCCTGCATTCTCCGGTTCGATGAAAAGCCCGGCTTGAGCTGCCTCCAGAATTTTTCTCGCCTGCCCATCCACTCCCAGAATTAGTGGACGTCCACAAGCCATAAATTCGAGCATTTTGGTGGGAATGACGGTCTTGAAGAGATCGGTCTTCTTGAGCAGCACCAAACATGCGTCGGAGGTGCGAATGTAATTCGGTATCGTCTGGCGCGGCTGCTGATCCACGAACTTCATATTGGTCAAGCCGCGTGAGCGCGCCATGGAGATGATATTTTCTTTCTCCGCCCCCTCTCCAACCAGAAGGAAGAATACGTTTGGCGCGGAATCCTGCAGGCGGGTGGCGGCTTCGACCACCATTTCCAGGCCGTGAGCCATGCCCATCGTCCCGATATAGCAGATCACAAATTTCCCTTCCGCTCCGAGTTCCTTCCGCAATTGCGGGTCGGCGGGGCCGGGACTGAAAACGTCGGTCTCCACTCCGTTTTCAATGATCGAGATTTTTTCCGGCCGCATCTTCCAGTGCTCGACGAGATGATCTTTAAACGCGGGAGTGACTACGACCACGCGCTCACAGCGCCGGTATAGGAATCCGGCAATTCTTCCCAGGCTTTTGTGCAGAAGTGAGTCAGGCCGTCCCATTCCAACTGCGACCAAAGACTCCGGCCACAAGTCGCGCACCTCAAAGACAAAAGGAACCCGCTTGGCGCGCGCCAGCCACCAGCCGGAAAGACCGACGAGAAGTTGGGGCGAGGTGGCGATGACTACGTCCGGACGGGGGAGAAAGAGGCCGGTTGCCGCCGCGGAAAAACTGAAGGAACTGTAGTTCAACATCCGCCCAACGGCTTTGCGGTTCGGGAAGGGGAGCAGCCAAGTACGTACGACTTTCACACCGTCCATCTTTTCGCGCATGACCAGATGGCGGAGTTTTTTTCGGTATTCCCGCGGGACGACTCCGGTAGGATGGTTGGGAAATCCGGTGAGCACGGTGACTTCGTGGCCCGCCTGCGCCCAATAGCGGGACAATTCCGAAACGCGAGCGCCGGGTGCGCCCATCTCCGGCGGAAAGTATTGCGAGACGTAGAGGATTTTCACCGGGCCTTCGTTTGCCGCCAAGCCTGAGCTTATCTTTGTAGCATATAGAGAAACCGTGAGAAGGAAAGTCTCGGCGACTTCTAGTAGTAGCAAAGCTTGAACGCGCTTTTGTAGCACAATGCGCGGGCGCGTTTGAGCGCGCTGTCGGCGTAGGACTGCCAGCGATCGGCAAAGCGGGCAAACACCTCGTCTCCGGTCAGAAGATGCATCACGCGCAGTTGGACGATATGGAGCTGGTGATAGAACGGGCTCGCCACCATAGGAAGGCTCAGTCCCGACTGCTCATAGAGCGACCAGAAACCTAAATCATAGCGTTCGAGGTTATTCTTCAGCGTATGAACTGCGTTGGCAAACAGGCCTGATGCCGACTGGCCTGCGGTGGCCAGCGCGTAATCGTACACACCCCAAGCAGCCCAGATGAAGCCATTCAGAATGTGGGTCGGTGGCGCGACGATGTACTCCTCCAACCATAAATCTCCACGTTCGTCTGTGAAGGTCACGCCGCCTTCGTCGATCGATTTCAGGAAGGCCACAAACGCCTGCGTGGCGGCTTCCATATAGGATTGCGTCCCGGTTAGCTTGTGAGCACGGACCAGCAGGGAAATTCCCTGCCCCTGCGCCAGACCGGAGTACCAAGGCGCTCTGAGCGGAGTGCGGTATTCCCAGTCGAAATGATGGTTCCACACGGGAACGCCAAAGCGGTTCGGTTCCAGCCTCGCGCAAAGCCAATCGGCGGCGGCCAGGAATTTTTCTTTGCGGCAATTATCCTGGGTACGGCAATAGAGGTTGTAGTTGCCTAAGCCCCACTGCGCAATGGCGATCGGGTTGTATTGCAGACCGATGCGGCCGTGGTAGTCCAGCATGGGAATGCCGGAAGCATCGTAGTGGCCGCAGTAGTCCGCTTTTTCGGAAAAGAGCATGTAGTACTCACCGACCTCGCCGACCGGCGCTTGCGGATTGAGTTGCGGAGTCTCATGCCAGAAAGTTAGGTGGCTTTGCCCGGGTACGAGATACGCATTGAAAATGCGCCGGTAGTAATGCAGGCGGTCGGCGAGTGACATGGAAATGGAAGAGTTCTCGAACTATAGCACGGGCGCGCGATTCAATTTGCAGGCCGCCACAGGCTGGTTTGCAGATCGCCGCTCTCGACCGCAACGGTGCTCAGCGCGAGCAAGCCGCTGGTGTTTTGTCCGCCGGGAAGCATGACGTTGCCATATTGAAACAGGCCCATCGGCCAGCGGTCTTTTTTCCAACTGAGCAAGCGCTGCCAGCGATTTCCATCGCGGCTGCCGTAAACCCAAACATTGCGCTCGGGATTGACCGCGCTTGGCTCAACCATCGTCGAGAAAAAAAGCGCTTCGCCTACGCGGCATCCGTAGATGGAGGAACTGCTCAGAACAGTGAGTTCGGCGAGGTTGCCGCCCCGATCGAGACGGTATACGTGATTGGTCTCGAAAGGCGTGTCTGAGGAGAAGTAAAGGCCATCGGCGGCGGGAACCAATGCGACCGCGCGGGCCTGCTGGTTTCCGGCAAGAACCACGTCCACTTGGCGAAAGTCGCAAGACGCGCGCAGGATGCGGCATTCCGAAGCGTCGTCGCCGGTCAGGACCCAGAAACAACTCTGCCATTGGTCGTACACGATATTGTGGACGTGGCGGATAGATTTTCGAGGGAAGGTGTGGGCGACGTTCCAGGTGGCGCCGCGGTCGGTGGAAGCGAAAATGTGAACTTCATCGCGCTGGGGATTGTCGAAGTATTCGCCCCAGAAGACGTGATCGTCAGGGGAGACCGCAATATGCAGGGGACGAGTGCCACGCCGCACTCTGCAAGAAACACGGAATTCGGATTCTCCGGGGGCGAGCGCGACAATAGCATGAGGCACAGCCGCCAGCAGATGCCCGGAGGAAAGCGCTGCCAGCGCGTGAAAACCATCGCGGAAGAGGCGGAAGGTCAGCCCCAGGGACGCGCTAAAGTTGCGCCAAAGCTCCGGAGCGTACCGCGCCACGGGCTGCCACTCGATTTGTGGCGTCGCCGCGATCTTCGCCCGCAGCAGCGAATATCCTCGCGAGGCGTATAGGACATCGCCGCTCCATGCCAAAGCGCGCAGGCGGGGGAAACTGCACACCGGAGTCAGGCTCCATCCAATTTCCTGCCCCGGCGGAATCGCAGAAGTTTGATGAGATGCCATCATTCTCCCTCATCAGTTCTCAGTCTTCAGAACCAAGTACGGACCGATGGCGAGAACATCCATGCGCGTGCGCTGAAAACAATCGATGCCTTCCTGCGGAATGCAGACGATGGGTTCATTCTCATTGAAGCTGGTGTTCAGAATCACCGGAATTCCGGTCTTACGTTCGAAGGCCTGAATCAGATCGTAGTAGAGCGGGTTTTCCTCGCGGGCTACGGTCTGCAGCCGGCCGGTGTTGTCCACGTGGTTAACCGCGCACAGTTGCTCACGCTTTTCAGACCGGATTTTGTACACGTGCAGCATGAAGGGCGAGGGGTGGTCGTGCTCGAAGTATTCGTGCTGACGATCCGCCAGAATTGAGGGTGCGAATGGACGAAACCACTCGCGGTGCTTGATGCGCGCATTGAGAACGTCCTTCATGTTGGGCAGGCCGGGATGGGCCACGATGGAGCGATTGCCCAGGGCGCGCGGGCCCCATTCCACCCGCCCCTGGAACCAGCCCACGATGTTCCCCGCGGCGACTTGCTCAGCCACGGCTTCGAGCAGCGGCTCGCGCTCCAGCTTGCGATATCGCAGATTTGCCTTCTTCAAGTCAGCTTCAATGCGCGCGTCAGAAAACTCGGGACCGAGATAGGAATTTTTCATCACGTAGCGGCGCGGTTGCTTGAGCACGGAGTGATACGTGTGCAAGGCCGCCCCGATGGCAAGCCCTTCGTCCCCGGCGGCGGGCTGGATCCAGGTGCGGCGGAAGGGAGTCTCGGTAAAAAGCTTGCCGTTGGCCACGCTGTTCAGCGCGCAACCTCCGGCCATCGCCAGGTCTTCGTGAGGCACGCGTTTGTGCAGGCTGTTGAGGAGGTGAAAAAACACTTCCTCAAAGCGGTGCTGCATGGCGTAGGCCAGGTCCATGTCGCGTTGAGGAATCTTGCTATGGGGTTCAGTGGGCTCGCCGAAGAGCTTCTCCATGCGTTCGGAAAAATGCCTGGCCAGGCAGACCGTGCCGTCCTCCAGGATTTGCATTCCCTGGTTGCTACCGAGCGGCATGAAGTAGCTGAGGTCGAGTTCGAAAGCGCCATTCTTCAGCGCCACCGCGTTGCTGATTTGCTCGACGTAGGTGTCTTTCCCATAGGGCGCGAGGCCCATGACCTTGCCTTCGTCGCCATATTTCTTGTAGCCGATGAACTCGCAGATCATGGTGTAGAAGCTGCCCAGCGAGTGCGGCAGGAATACTCGTTCAAGCACTTCAATATCATTGCCTTCGCAGCGGGCCAGCATGGTGGAAACGAAATCGCCGGAGCCGTCGTAGCTGAAGCCGGCAGCTTTCTCCCATGGTGAGCAGTAGTAGGCGCTGGCGATGTGGGCAATATGATGTTCGAGATGGTGCTCCTGAAAACGCAAGTCGTCAGGATCGGCGGCGAGCGCATTGGCCAGCAGGGAGCGCACGTCGCGCATACCTTCCTTGCGCTGGCGCAGGCGGATGAAATTCAGAATCTTCGCGGGATTGGCGAGCGCGTACTGGACCTTTTTCGCCAGGTTCGCATCGCTATCCTGGCCAACTGCAACGTGATCGACGTCGGAGATTTTGGCGCCAACCGCGTCGAGGCACGACTGCACCGCGAGCGCGGGAAAGCCGGCGTAGTGTTTGATCCGGTTGAGCCGCTCCTCGGCGATGGCGAAAACCACTTGGCCGTCTTGCACGATGGCGGCTGAAGCATCGGCATGGAACATGTTGAGGCCTAGGATCAGCATCGGATATGAGCATCTCCTCTTTCTGAAGGCATCATGAGGTGGCTTGGGCCGAGGGCGAGTTGGCGCGGATGAAAGCGGGTCCGTCGACCGCTATGGGCAGCCCGGAAGCGCGCGAATCCGCAGCGCGAAACGTTGCCAGGGTTGTGCCGACAATCTCGCCGAAGGGGATTGGAGCTTCACTCCCATTGCGGATGGCGGCCGCGAAGGCTTCCCATTCGCCGCGGTGGCCTTTGTCCTGGCGCAGGCGGGCGCGGATGACCTGCTTGCTGCCCTGCCGAACTAACTCCAACCGCCGGAAATCTTCCATGACTGCGACGCTGCCGCCGCCGAAGACTTCCACGCGCTCCTTGGAAAACGACTTATCGCCGTTGGCGAAATAACTGATCGTGCCTTGCGATCCGTTGGCGAATTGTAGCGAGATGACGACGTTGTCCTCGGAATATTGGCCGAGGTTGGCAAGGGCACGCGTCTGAACCTCGACGATCGGAGCACCCGCGAGGAAGCCGAGAAAGTCGACGAAATGACAAGCCTCGCCGCGAATGCGGCCGCCACCCTGCTCGCTGTCGTTCAACCAGTGGTCGCGCGGGAGAAAACCGGCATTCACTCGATAGTGCATGGCGAGTGGCTCATTGACTTCACGAAGGAAGGCCTTCATGCGCAGCGCCATCGGCGCAAAGCGGCGATTGAAGCCGACCATGAGAATCACGGGCCGTTCCGCTGCTACCCGCGTATAGGCTTCCACAATCTCGGCGAGTTCGCCTTGGGTCAGGCAAAGCGGCTTCTCGCAAAAGACGTGCTTGCCGGCTTGAAGGGCTGCGAGCACCTGGCGGGCGTGAAGATGATGGCGCGTCGCGATGACAACAGTGTTCACAGCGGGATCATCGATGATTTGTGCGTCATCAGTGGAACAAGAATGAAATCCGAATTTTTCCGCGGCATAGCGGGCGTGGCTTCCATTCGCTGCGCAGATGCTGACCAGATCCGCCCCGCCGGCCGCCTTCACAACGGGTAGCAGCGTGTTCGCCGCAAAAACGCCTGCTCCGAGGAAGCCGATAGCGATGTGCGATGCGCTTGCCGCCGGAGCGCTGCCCTTTCTGCTCAACTGAAGATAGTTCGTCTCATCCGGGTTGGCGGGGTACGTAATCAGTACGCCAAGGGACGGCTCGCTCGTCTTCCCAGTGATCAGATCGTAGGCAGCAGAAGCGCGACCGATGTCGAAGCGATGCGTGATCAGGGAGGTCAGATCGAGCTTGCCGGAGGCCAATAGCTGCAGAAAGGCTTCCATGTTCCGGGTTTCGGTCCAACGCACATAGCCGATGGGATAGTCGCGCCCTTTCTGTTCGAAGGCGGCATCGTAACGGCCGGGCCCATAAGAACGCGCAACGCGAAAGTCGAGTTCCTTGCCGTAATAGAGCTTGCGCTGCAGGTCCATTCCGACGGTGCCGATAGCGGCGACGATGGCGCGGTCGCGCGCCACTTCCGCAGCCAAATTCACGGGCCCGCTGCTTGAAGTCTCCGCGGTGATAATCACCGCGTCGGCGCCTTGCCCGCCGGTTTGCTGCAGGCACAAATCGCGGAAACTTGTCTCGGAGCTGCTTATAGCGTGAGCGCCCATCCGCAACGCGAGCGCGGCGCGCTCGCGCACGATATCCATTCCCAGCACGCGGCAACCGGCGGCTCTGAGAATTTGCACGGTCAGCTGCCCCAGCAAGCCCAGGCCGATGACGCCAATCACATCGCCCAACTTGGCGTCAGCCGTGCGAACGCCATGCAGCGCAACCGCGCCCACCGTGGTGAAAGCCGCTTCTTCAAGATTGACTTCGGAATCCGCAGGAACTTTTGCCGCCAGCAGCCGGGGCACGCAGGCGAACTCGGCATGCACGGCATAGCCTGCGCCGGCGCAGGCGACGTGGTCGCCGATGTTGATGTCGACGACGCCTTCGCCCACGCCAACCACGGTTCCGGCGCTGCTGTAGCCAAGCGCACTGGGCTGATCGAGACGACTGCGGACCGCGGCCACCGCGGAAAAAAGTCCATCGCGCTGAATTTTGCCGATGACTTCTCGAACCAGGTCCGGCCGAGCCTGAGCCTTTTGCAAAAGATTCTTGCTGGCGAATTCCGAAGACGCGCGCTCGGTTCCCGCCGAAACCAGCGAGGCGGCCATGCGCACCAAAACACATCCCGGGAGCAATTGAGGCGCGGGCACCTCAGACACTTCGATTTCGCCGGTGCGCGGATCTTGTAAAACCTGCTTCATGCCGTTGCCACCTGCTGGGCATGGATCGTTTCCGCCGCCATGGCCTTGGCCCCGCCATCAAGAAACGTTTGCATCCACAACTCAAGGGTAAGGAATTGCCAGATCTGCGATGACCAATCCCGCACCCCGCTGCGCTGCTGATCGACCAGGGCGCGCACCGCTTCCGGCCGGAACAGGCCGCGCTCGCGAATCCGCCGCTCGCTGAGCAGATCGTCCACCATTTCTTTCAGGTCGTTCGCCAGCCAGTAATCGACGGGCGCGGCAAAACCGGCTTTGGGTTGCTGCAAGACTTCGCGCGGCAAAATCTCCTGCATGGCCTTGCGGAAAATATATTTCGTCGTCGGACGGAAGAGCCCTTTGAGCTTTAAGCCCGGCGGCACGTTGGCGGCGACAAATTCGGCCAGTTCGCGATCGAGGAAGGGCACGCGTACTTCCACCGAGGAAGCCATGCTCATTTTGTCGTTGTAAGTCAGGTTCAGGCTGACCATGAAAATTTTCGTGTCGAGGTACAGCATCTGGTTCAGGAAGTCGGCGTCGCGAACTTCATCGAAGCAGGCTCGATGTTCAAGAGAAGGATCGAGCGCGCCGATTTCGGCCAGCAAATCGGGAGAATACATCGCCGCTTTTTGCTCGGCGTCCAAGTAAGTGCAATTCATCACAAAGCGTTCCGCCGCGGGAAGCGAGGCGCTGCGCGCCATTTTCTTCGCCAGACGCACCCGGCCCTTCAGCGGAGTTCCACGCAGCCCCGGCAGATGGGCCATCGAGCCTTCGATCAGGCGCCGCGCCGGAGACGGAACACGCTGATACGCCTGCGCCCAATAGTGCGCGGAGTGCTTGCGATATCCGGCAAAGAGTTCGTCGCCGCCCACGCCGGAAAGCAGAACCGTGGCTTGCTTGCGCGCCTCGCGGCAAACCAGGTACGCGGTGATGATGGCAGGGTCGGCGGTCGGCTCATCCATGTGCCAAGTCAGGCGCGGCAGCAAGGAAGCGACATCGGGCTCAACCACGATGCGATGGTTCTCGCATCCCAGGCGGCGGGCGAGGCGGGCGGGCACATCGGGATCGTCCAGCGTGGTTTCACCCATCCGGTACTTGGAGGGAAAAGTGATGGTGTAAGTCCGCACCGGCTGCCGAGTTGCCCGCGCCATGAGCGCCGCAATGCTTGAGGAATCGAGGCCCGCGCTGAGAAACGCGCCGATGGGAACGTCGCTTACCATCTGCGCTTCCACCGAGCGGCGAAAACGCTCGCGAACTTCCTCCGCCAGATCATCCTCGGAACGTGGATAGGAACTGCCCGCGGGGGGAAACTTCAGGTCCCAATAGCGAGAGATTTTGAGTATGCCATCGCGGAAGGTCGCATAGTGGCCGGCCGGCAATTTGTAGATGCCGCGAAACATCGTCTTGGGGTCGGGCACCCACAGGAAGGTCAGGAATTGGTGCAGGGATTCAGGATCGAGTTCAGCTTCGACTCCGGGCACTTCTAAAAGCGCTTTGATCTCAGAGGCAAACGCCAGACGGCGGCCCTGTTGCGCATAGTAGAACGGCTTCACCCCAAAGTGATCACGAGCCAGAAACAACTCAGGCTTGCCGCTGCGGAAGTCGCAGATCGCGAAGGCGAACATGCCGTTCAGGCGTTTTACACACTCCGGGCCTTCCTCTTCGTAGAGGTGAAGGATCACCTCGGTGTCGGTGTTGGAAGCGAAGCGATGGCCCTTGTTCTGGAGTTCGCTGCGCAGCGAGGAGAAGTTATAAATCTCGCCGTTGTAGGTGATCCAGACTTTGCCGTCTTCGTTGCACATCGGCATGTGGCCATCGGCGGAAAGATCGAGAATGGCCAGGCGTCGGCTGCCCAAGCCCATATACGAGCCATCCGGGAAGCTCCGCTCCCACAGGCCGGCGTCATCGGGACCGCGATGCGCCTGGACTGACGTCATGCGCGCCAGGGTCTCTCGATCTCCGCAATTGGCCAGCCCGCTGATGCCGCACATGGAAAGTATCAATCCTTCCGGCTTTTGCCCTGCTTCACACGAAGCTCGTAGATTTTGGCCTTGATATGAAAGAACTGGACGCCCTGGAATCCGCAATAAATCAGCCCCGGGACGCCGTCCAGAAATCCCGCGCAAAAGACATACTTGTAAAGAAAAAATAGAATCGGCGAACCGGGCAGGGCGAAGAAGTTCTTTCGCAGCCAGCGGCGGCGCTGCGCCTGGTTCCCGAATAGTCTTGGCGGCAGCTCTTGCGCGCTCGATTCGCCGCGCATCCACACCTGCGCCTCCCAGTTGGAGTATTCGTCGTGCTTCCCGATGTAGCGGGACAGCGACTCGACGTTGTGATGGACGAGGGGATGCTTCAATCTTGCGGTCGGGCCGTCCACTACCACGTGCTCATGAACTTCCATATCCGCCATGGAAGCGTTCTGCTCTCTAAGGCGGCACTCGAAGCGGCCTTTGCCGCGCCGAAAAAGCGAAAGTTTGTGCAGGTTCCCGCCACTATGCCGGAGGGTCTGTCCAAGAAAATGCATTTGCAGGCGAACGTAGTAGCCGTCACCTGCGGGATTTTGAATCGCCTGCCCTATTTCTTCCGCCAGCTCCGGCGTCATCGCTTCATCGGCATCCACCAGAAATATCCAGTCATGGGCAAAGGAAAGCGTGTCCATGGCCCACTGACGTTTCTTTGGCCAGCCCCCGGCGTAGTGAAACTGCACGACTTTCGCTCCGTAGGAGCGGGCGATTTCGACCGTGGCGTCCTCGCTCTGCGAGTCAATCACATAAACCTCGCCGGCTTGACCAAGAGATTCCAGGCAGCGCGGCAGGTTGCGAGCTTCGTTCCGGACCGGAACGATCACACTCACAGGAAGCAGCCCGGACCGTGCCGGAATCTGCGGCTGCGTGGCTTCTTCGAGCTTCTGCATCTCAGGTGTGCACAGATTCTACTCATATTACCCTGAAGCTGGCGGCCTCACTAGGCCAGAGAACGCGCGGGTACTGCGTTGGTATCCAGAGCAATTCATTGGGGGACGGGTGATTCCGTAAAAACGAGATTTTCGCGATTCGCGATGCGAGGAAAAAATCCCATGCTAGACTGAGTTTTCTGTGAATCAGAATTATTGGCGCCAGGCTAGCCTCGATAGTACAGAGCCCCACACGGCGGTGGCTGAGAATGCGGGTTCTCCAACGATCACGGTGGTGGTGTGCACGCGCGATCGTCCGCGACAACTCGACCGATGCTTGATTTCCCTGAGCCGGCTCGAGTATCCCTCCTACGATGTCGTGGTCGTTGACAACGCTTCTCGAGACGACCGCGCCCGGGAGGTCGCTTCGCGCTGGGACGCCGCCTACATAAGCGAGCCCACTCCCGGCCTGAGCCGGGCGCGAAACCGTGGCGCTCGCGCCTGTGCGACGGAAATTGTCGCCTATCTTGACGACGACGCGGTCGCGGCTCCGGGCTGGCTAGGTGAACTCGCAAAGGAGTTTACTGATCCGCAGGTCGCGGTTGTAACCGGAGCCATTCTGCCCAGTCCCACAGAACCAGAAACCGAATCAGGCGCCACGGAATCGCCGGCCTGCGCGAACGAGCGCCGCGAACGGCTTGTCGTTGACCGGACAACCCCTGGGTGGTTTGAGATCGCCAACTTCGGCGCGATCGGCGACGGATCGAACATGGCGTTCCGGCGCAGCGTATTTGGCGTCTGGCCAGGCTTCGATGAGAGGATCGGGCGCGGAACTCTGCTGAGCGGTGGCGAAGAGCACGACGCTTTTTACAACTTGATCGAGCGCGGTTATCGCATTGTGTACAACCCCGCCGCAGTTGTAAGCCATCCCTGCGCGCGCAGCCCAGAGGAACTGCGCACGAGTCATTTAAAGTTGCTGGCGATCACGACGGCTTACATTACGCGGCTGGCGGTCGAGCATCCCTCAAGTCGGCGGGCGCTGAGGCAATACGTTTCAGACCGCCTGCGTGGCAGACCACACCCGTGGGCCGGACAATCGAGGGCGTCTGGCCAGCGTATCGCCCCGCGCTGGCCAAGCTTGCTGGCAATGCTCTCTGGACCATGGATTTATTGTCGCTCAAGAATCGTTGGCCCGCCGCGCGAACATCTGGAGACTGCAAAACCTATGGCGAATGCTGTCACTACCGGGGCTCTTCGCGACAGCCGCTCACAGGTTGAGTCTTAGCGCCCGGCGCACGAATTGTTTTTCCTCTTCACGCGCTCCCGAAAAGTAAAGCGCCCCGGCATAGGCAATCCCTCCCAGCAGACAGCAGCTCAGCACGCCGATCCAGTGCTGTGGATTGGCGAAGCGAACCACAGCGTAGGCGCAAACCGCGCAGGCAAGGCTCGGCAGGAACAGGCCGCGAAACGTCTCGCGCAACAACTCGATCAGCGGGTACTGACAACTGTGCGCGCCCATCCAAAGAAAAACGCAGGCGCTCACAAACAAGGAAATCAACAAAGCAAAGGCAGCCCCGACCGCGCCCCAAACGCGCACAAATTCCGCCGTGAGCAACAGGCTTGGCACCGCCAGGCCCCCTAGCGCCAGCAGGATCGAGCGCACCGCCCCGCGCCCCCACAAAACTTGCATAGCACCCGCTCCCAGTGCCTGAGCGAAAACCGCCGCGCAGGTGAGGCGCATGATCAACGCGGCATCCGGCATTTGGACGCCCAGCCAGGCCGACAACAGATTCGGCGCGACGATCGCCATCAGGATGCAAAACGGCAGCGCCATAACCAGAATCCAGCGAGTGCCGAGTTGCAGGACGCTGCGCGTGCCGGCCCAGTCGTCAGCTGCCATGCGCTCACTCGCGGCAGGAAAGTACGTCTCCGCGGCACGACCGTTTAGATGATTGAGCGCGACGGGAAAACGGCGCCCAATGCTGTAGGGAACGATGAACGCGGAGCCCTGAAAGAAACCGATCAACAGCGGCGCCATATCCCAAATGATCTTGACG
The DNA here is from genome assembly GCA_963770915.1 of uncultured Acidobacteriaceae bacterium. GTDB lineage: Bacteria > Acidobacteriota > Terriglobia > Terriglobales > Acidobacteriaceae > PALSA-270. The sequence continues at coordinate 3,757,863 of CAVYRG010000001.1, read as the reverse complement.
GAAACCGCCGTGAGAAAGCTCATGATCCCAAAACTCAGATGAGGCCGCACCAGGGGCCATTGGAAGCGTCCCACGCGAAAGCGCAATCCTGGTTCAAACCAGCCCACGCATTGCAAAGCGACGCCAGCCCACAATATCGACACGCCGACATTCAGCCACGCGATGGCGACGATCGAGTAGCCCATCCATAGCAAAGTAAGAGAACCCAACAGACGAATCAGCGCAGCGCCGGAAGCGACGGCATTTATCGCGCCGAAACGGCGCAGGCCAGCCAACGTAGCACTGGTGAAGAGAACCAGCCGGTCAACGGCGAAAATCACCGCCATGAGGAAGAAGATCTCAGGCGCAATCCGCCGATTCGCCGGGGAAAGATGCAGGCCGCTACTCAACGGCAACCCGAGAGTTCCAATCAAGACGGCCCCGGCGATTCCCAGCAGGATATAGAGATTTCCGGCTGCCCTCACGAAGCCAGCGGTTTCTTCTGAGAATTTCGTGTTGGAGGCGGCGGAAACCTCGCGCGTAACGCTCCATTGCAAGCCGAAATCAAACCCACTAAGTAATCCATAGGTCGCCAGAGCTGCCAGCCACAGCCCGTACGCCTCTGCGCCGAGATAACGCAACATCACGGGCACGAGAATGATGCCGGCTATGCCATTGCTTACGAATCCTGAGTAGTTGACGACTCCGTCCCGCATGAGCCGGAGTCGCTCGTGGGTGCCGAAACCGCCGTCGGGGGATACAGCCTCAGGTTCAGGTCCTGAAGAGGTTGCGTCATGCGAGGAAAGAGAATCGACGCCTGGGTTGTCCTGATCCATCGAGAACGAAGTTGTTCAGGTTCCCGGCTAGCATAGAGAACGAGTTTAAGACGGTCAAGGATGGCGAAAATCGAGTGGTGGCGCAATTTGGACATTCTTCTAATTGTCATTCCGAAGCGCGGCAGTATCGCGCGAGGAATCTGCTGTCTTGGTGCTGGCAATTAGCAGAGTCCTCGCCGATAAGGCCGGCTTGGAATGACAATGGCTGATATAAATTCGCCAACCTGAGCCACTACCGGAAAATTGACCGGCGATTGACCCAGATTCGCTGTGCTACCATTCCCGTAAACTACAACTTCCAAAAATGGCATCTCAACCCATCCCTGCCTTGAAAGACCAGGAACTGAAAGAACAAGTCCGCAGCTTCTGGAACTCCGATCCGTGCGGTTCGCGTTACCTCGAGGGCGTCGAAGATTTCGAAGCGCACGCTCGCGCGCGCTATGCGCTGGAACCGCATATTCGGGAGTTTGCGAACTTCGCACAATCCGGTGGACTGCGCGTGCTGGAAATCGGCGTCGGGATGGGAGCAGACTATTTGGAGTGGTTGAAAGCGGGGGCTAGGGCAACCGGCGTCGATCTCTCGGCCACATCTTTGGAGCGGGCCCGCCGGCGCTGTGAATTGGCAGGATTCACTCCTGACCTCCGACCCGCCGATGCCGAACAGCTGCCATTTCCTGACAACACTTTTGACGTGGTCTATTCCTATGGAGTGATGCACCACAGCCCCAATACCGCACAATGCGTGCGTGAAGCGCTGCGTGTACTCAAGCCCGGCGGGCAGGCCAGAATCATGGTGTACCAGCATCCCTCGCTGACGGGAGCGATGTTGTGGCTGCGCTACGGTTTGTTTCACGGGAAGTCGCTACGGAAGACCGTATACGATCATCTCGAAAGCCCAGGCACGAAAACCTATACGGAAGGCGAAGCGCGAGCCTTGATGGAGGAGTTTGACAAAGTCACTGTACAGCAGGTGTTCAGTCCCGGCGACCTTCTGTTGAACCGGCCGTCGGCTCGTTTTCAGTCCGCGCCGTACCGCTTGGTTTGGAAATTGTATCCGCGCTGGCTGGCGCGGAGCCTGGGGCAGCGGTGGGCCCTGTTTTTGCTTATCTCCGCGCGCAAGCCGGCAGAGCTTCCGCCGCAAGGATGAATGTCTTGAGTTCCGTGGCCTCAACATCCAAAGGACGCCCTTCGCCAAGAATCCCTCCCGAACAACCCGCGAACGCGTTTGACGCGAATCGCTCGATTTCGATCCGCGAGTCACTGGGTCTGGCGTTGTTGACGTGCTTTTTATTCATCAGTGTGATCGGTTTGCGAGCAAGCTATCCGCGAGCGGCTGACAATTTTGGCGACAGTCCGGCCTACATGTCGGTAGCCTCGGCGATCCGGCATTGGGATTTCCATGACCTCTCTGTCAAGCAATTCTGGGGGTTGCCCTATGCGATGGCGGCGGTCTCCATTGTGTTCCACATCTCCGATCGGACTTCCCTGCTTTTGATTTCGGCGCTGGCTTCGTTTGCGAGCGTCGGGTTGGTTTACCGCCTGTGGGGAGGATGGACGGCTGGTTTTTTCGCGGTGCTCAACTTCGACTGGATGCAGCGTTCTTTCCTGGGAGGCTCAGAACCTCTGTTTGTGGCCTTGCTGTTTGGCGCGTTCTTTGCCGTTCGCCGGCAGCGCTGGCTATGGGGGGCGTTCTTGGCAGCACTGGCCACGACGGTGCGGCCGCTTGGCTTTTTTGCCCTTGCCGGCCTGGGGGTTGTTCTGCTGTGGAAGCACGAGTACGGCAAGGCCGCCCTGGCGTTCTTGATCGGTTGCGCGGTGGGAGCCGCATATGTGTGGCCCCTGTGGCACGCTTTTGGCGATCCGCTGGCCACCGTTCACAGCTATCAGCAGGCCAGCCAACACGACCCACACTTGTTCGGGATACCGTTCTACGCGATCATCCGTGGAACGCTAACCTATCACTCGCCGCTGACGAGTCTGGTATTGAGCTTTGGCTGGATACTTCTGGTTCTGGCGGGCATTGCCGCCATGATCGCAACCAAGCCGTTTCGGGAATATGCCAAGTCCCGGCCCGTGGAGGTCATTTTCGCAGCAGCTTATATACTCGCGATCTTCTCTTACAACTCGCCTTACTGGGCACGAGGGACGTTCCCACGTTTTTCCATCCCAATCATCCCGTTCGTTCTTTTTTCGCTCCAACGCTGGATTCCAAAGTCGCGCGCATTGCTTTGGGGGCTGGGAGTTGTGTCGCCCGTGCTGGCTGCTGCTTCTGCGCTCGGCATCCGAAATGTTCTGCCCTTTCTTCGCCACTTGAGTTGAAACACCTAGCTGAGGTGTGCGTGACCGTGCAAGATTCACGCTCGGGGCAAAGGTATAATTCAACGAATCCCGCTGCTCCCAAGACTTTTTCATGGAGTCCAAAATCAATATCGGCTCTGGTTTGTCTGGCGTACCCGGCTGGTATAACATCGACAATTCGCCCACCATCCTGCTGGCCCGTCTGCCTTTGGGGCGGCGACTGTTTCGAACTCCGAATTGGCCGAAAGACGTTCACCGGCACAACGTGAGGAAAGGATTGCCTTTCCCTGACGAGAGTGTTCGTCATATCTACTCATCGCACACCTTCGAGCACTTCACTTGGGACGACTCCCTGCGCTTGGCTCGCGAATGCTTCCGGGTTCTGCAGAATGAGGGAGTAATTCGAATCGTCGTTCCCGACCTCGGGCTCGTGGTGCGCGAATATTTGCAGGACCCGGATCCGCTCGCTTCTCACCGCTTCCTAAAACGGCTTGCGCTGGGCCATACGGTACACGACTTGATTCATCCCGGAGCCAATCACTCCCAGATGTTCGATGAACGCTCACTCGTGCACCTGCTTCGGCAAACCGGATTCACCCAGGTGGAAGTCAGCCACTTTATGGAGAGCCGGATTCCCGACATCGCGGATATCGAACTGGAAGTGCGAAAGCGAGAGAGTCTGTATGTAGAGGCAGTGAAGTGAATCGTCTGGGAAGCGAATTACTAACCCGTTAACCTATGTAGTTCGCACCAGCGCGCGAGCACGAACAACGCCCAAGGCCGCGACCATGAAGTCTGCCCGCGCAGGAAGCTCTCCCACACCCGCCCGACTTCCCTGGAGTCAAGCACCGAAGCCAGAGGACCTTCTTTCACTCCATTGATTGTGCTCTCCACCTGCTCGCGCAGCTCATCCCGCAACCAGTGCTCAAAAGGAAGCGTGAATCCGCGCTTGCGCCGATGGACGATTTGTTCCGGCAAGGCTCCGCCGAGCGCTCCGACCAGCAACGGTTTTGGCGTCTTCGGATCCAGCTTCCAGGCGCCGGGAAGGGCCATAAGCTTCTCAGCCAGCCGATGATCGATGAGGGGCACGCGAACCTCCAGCCCGTGCGCCATGCTCATCACATCGGAATCCCGCAGCAGCGTGTTCAGCATGTAGCAGCGCGCTTCCAGGTACGAAACGCGGTTGATGGCATCGAGTGCGCGAGTGTTGGTTAGATCTTCCGCGAGAGATAACCGGGCTCGCGCGATCGCCTCGGTGTGTGGAGCGGCCATCAACCCATTCCCCTGCTCCGGGCTGAACAGCATGCGGGCAAGAAAATATGGATGTAGCAAATTGCCATTGGCACGGGCGAGGTCCACCAACTTGCGATTCTGATCGTTTTGAGGAGCAAGGAGCGCAAAGGCGTTTGCCATGGGACGGCGAGCCAGCGATGGCACATGCTTCCACAAGCGCGTGAACCGTTCCATGCGGGGAACGGTGCGGAACGTGGAATATCCGGCGAATAACTCGTCTCCGCCCAGCCCCGAAAGGGCGACCTTCATCCCGGCCGCACGCGTGTGCTTCGAAATCAGATAAGTATTGAGGCCATCGATTGTGGGTTGATCCATCGCCTGAAGAGCGCCAGGAACGGCGTCTAGAGCGTCCCGCTGCGATACCGGAAGCTCGTGGTGATCGGTGTGGAACACGCGAGCCACGGCGCGGGAAAATTCGGCCTCATTGTAGTCCGCCTCGCAGAACACGAGAGAAAATGTGCTGATTCTCGATTCACCGCGGCTCAGGATGCCGGCCAAGCTGCTGGAATCAATTCCGCCCGAAAGAAAAACGCCGACCGGCACGTCGCTGACCGTTTGCATGCGCACGGCTTCGTCGAGCGTAGCGCTGATCTCTTCTTCGAGTTGCTTGCGCCGGCCTTCGCCAACGCTTTCTGCCGGCGCGGGGACCAGGTCCCAATACGCGACATCGCGCAGGCTGCCTTTTTCCCAAATCAAGTAATGCCCCGGCCGCAGTGTAGATATTCCCTGAACTACGGTGATGGGGTCGTAGAGCGATCCAAACGCCAGATAATTGCACAGGCCCGCATAATCAAGCCGCCGCGGAATCAAGTCTGTGCCCAGCAGGGTGCGCAACTCCGAAGCGCAGAGGAAGTAACTGCCCGAAGAGTAGTAATACAACGGCTTGATGCCCATGGGATCGCGGGCCACGAAGAGCCGGTGCTTTTGCGCATCCCAAATAGCAAAATCGAACATGCCTCGCAGTTCGTCCAGACAGCGTTCTCCCCACCGGCCATACGCCTTGAGCAGGACCTCAGTATCGGAATGGCCACGAAAGCAAACGCCCTCGCCCGACAACTTCTGGCGAATTTCCTGGAAGTTATAGATTTCTCCGTTGTAGGCGATCCAATTGCCGGTTTCTTCGTCCTGCATGGGTTGGTGACCGAGAGGTGAGAGGTCAAGAATGGCGAGGCGTCGGCTCCCAAGGCCGACTTCCAAGGGCTCGGGGGAAGTCTCGCGCAGAATCACCGTGCCCGAGTCGTCCGGGCCGCGATGGGCGAGAGATTGCGTTGCCCGGTCGAGGACTTCCGGAGCGACCGTGCCGTTGCGCGCGAGGATAGCGACAATGCCGCACATAGCGATTTCCGGCGAAGCCTGCCTTATGCAATTGCGGGTTCGGCCGGAATTTACCGGAAGGCTTCCACGTATAGCGAATGTGAAAGGCCGGTTGCATCCGCGGCTTCGAAAGACGGGACATTTTCGCCGTAGAGCCTGCTTCTGCCTTCCCCTGATTCCTCCACCGTGTGGAATCCAGCCTTGCGCAGTTCTTCTTCCAGATAGCTGAAGTCATAAGCCGCGCGATGCTGCCCATCACAAAACACAAAATTGGAAAAGCGGCCGCCGACGGAATCGAAGTGGCGCGGAAACGAATCATAGAACCAGTCGTTTTGCTTTTGCTGGTAGGCGATGATCGCGCTCTGCAGGTTGGGGACGACCAACCGCATCCCGCTGCCGGGTTTCAAAGCTCGCACGCACTCGGCGAGCAGCCGCTGCAACTCATCCGGATAGAAATGCTCGAACATGTGCGTGGAGTAGGCCGAGTCGACCGAGCCGGTGGCAAACGGGAGGCCGCAACGAACATCCAGCCAGAGGTCGAGTTTTTGCCAGGGGTTCGCGTCGATGTTCAAGAATCCGGGCAGATACTTGGTTCCGCAGCCCAAGTGTAAATGCAGCGGACGTCCATTCCTGGGGCGGACGGCGTAGAAACCACGGCGCACCCAATAATTCGGCAAGGTGGCCTTGGCGATCGCCAAAAACGCGAGATCCTTGTACCGCTGATGTAGCAAACGTGCTCCTGTTAACGTTTTCGCAGATTATAAAGCACTGGAGTCCACTGTTCGTTCTCACGGACTTCGCGAGGCACAGAACGGCAGTTCGGCGTGGACTCAGTTAGGTTTCTTTTGCTCGATCCGTTTTGCCAAAGCAAGAAGTTCCTCGACATGCCGATGCCAGGAAAAATCAAGGCAGCGTTTCCGGCCAAACGTCGCTTTTTCATTGGCCAGCGCCTTTGACTCGGCAATTTGCACGACCTGATCGGCCAACTCCTCCGGAGAAAAGCGAGAAAAATAGAGCGCCGCCGACTGGCAAATTTCACGGTGCACCGGCAAGTCCGAAGCGACGATTGGCAACCCGCTGGACATGGCCTCGACCAGCGGATGCGCAAACGTCTCTGCGTAGGCGGGAGTCACGTAAATATCGGCCGCGGCGTAAACGCGATGTAAGAGCGAGTATGGAACGGCCCCCAGCTCGACAACGTTGCGCGCCACTCCCAGCTGCGCCACCAGGGCGGACGCGCTCTCCGCGCGATAAGAACCCGGATTCTCGTCCGAACGAAGTTTGCAGGTGAGCAACAGGCGAACTTCGCGGCCATGCAGCCTGCTTTGCAGTCTGGGCAGGGCGCGGAACAAAGTCTCGAAGTTTCGATAGTAGTTGTAATGGCTGACAAAAAGCAGGCGCAGGCAACCGCGTGTCGCGTCCAACTTGCTTTGAATTGCAGACGGGAGCGACGCCGAATCAGCAGTAAAAGCCTCTCGGTCGAAGCCATGATAGATCACGTCCACGTCTTTCCCTGTCCACCGATGCAGCTCTTCGGCAAATGAATGGCTGGGCGCCACTGTGCGATCCGCCCAGAAAATCGAGCGTTTGGCGAGGATGGCTTTCAGGCGGGCGTCCAACCAGAGTGCATACTCGCGGCGCTTGTGCAGGTCGACAAAAAAATCGGCCGATGTGTAGAGCGAGTTCCGAGACAGAAGAATCTGGGGAATGGGAGAACTGCGCAATGCGAAGTTGCCCGCCGAGACCAATACGCTCGCGCCGCTCTTGCGGACAACTTGCGGCAAGAGGGTCTGCTCGTTCCAAAATCGTTGGAAGGAGGCCGATGGAACCTCCATATCAGCGAAGGAGATATTGGGGCGTTCTCCCATCTCTTTTCGCATAAGGAGTGGGATTGCCACCGTCGTTCTGACATCGCTCCGTGCTGAAAGGTGGCCAATGACGTTGCGAAGATAGGTTAGCCCGCCACCGGCACTCGCGGCCAAGCCGTTGAGGAACAAGTGCATCATCGCCCAGGCGTGGCACTGCCATAAATGCCAGCCCATGAGCGCTGGGGGAGAGGATCAAACAAAGGAGCCGGCGCAGCCTGAACCGAGGAAGTGTGGACCGTATCGATGAGCACGAATGCCATGGCCCAGAAGAAAACGCACACATAGTAACCCACTGCGAAAAGCCAATCTTCAAATGTTGCATGCACGAGGCCGGCAATGATCACTGCGGCGACAGGAACGGCGGGAGAAAATGGATTGCCGGTGCGGCGCACCCACAGCATCACGCGTCCGGCGTTGAAAGCAGTCATCAATAGCAAAACAACGAAAGGAACCACTCCTAACAAACCGACCCATTCCAGGATTGCCAAGTAGCTGTTCCCGTGTTCGCGTCCAGATTCAGCAGTAGTGGAGAAAGTACCGACCTGGCCGACCTCGACCGTAGTGGCACTGGTGCCGAAACCCGCACCGAACCAGGGATGGCGCTGAATGATTTCAGAAGTCACTTCCCACGGCGTCTTTCGAGAACCCATGATTCCCTCATCCTCATGCCCCTTATACAAGAACGCATCGATGAAGGATTCGGCCCGTCCCGGCTTCACAGGAAACAGGGCTGCGACCGCCATGGCTCCCACCAAGACCACAACAAAACCTTTGATCAGCAAACGATAACGGCGCATGGCGACACAAAGCAGCAAAGCCGAGAGACCTCCGCCAACCATGGCCGCGCGGGCATAACTGGTAAGCAGCAACAAGGTACAAAGGATTAGGGCGAACATGCGTCGCCGGCCAATCGGTGTTCCTTCGCTGATGAGTACACCCCACAACAGAAGCGGCAGAGCGATGACACCCATCACCGCCCCCAACGAGTTGGGATTACCGTAGATCGCCCGGTGCAGGAGGAAGTAGCAGATTGCGCTAACGTAAACAAGGATCTCGCAACCGAACAGCAGACCGGAAAAGAATTTCGCTTCCCTTCCACGTACGGCGATGCGCGCTCCGGAAGCGCCATAGAGAAAGATGAGCAAGAGACTCATGGACTTCAACAGCGCGACACGGGGCAGCGAGGAAACCAGAGCAGAGACCAGCGCCGTCATAATGCAAACAAGGGCTACGAAATGGAAGGCGGCGAAGGAGTGCTCACGATCTTTCAGGTAAATCACGATTCCCGCCAGGGCCCCCAAAGCTAGCACAACCCACCGCGCTGATGTGGCGGAGCCTACATGCAAATCAGTCCCGGCCGCTAAGAACACAACAATGAGGAATGGAAAAAACTTGCGCCGGTAATCCCACAGCACGACAACGAGAATCTCTAAAAAAATCGCCGCCTCCAAGTAGCCCCAACCGTTGAGCCTTCCCGGCGCGGAAACCACGTCGTAAAGCACATACAGACAGAAAAGACCAAATGTCACAGGGAAGACGATTTTGGCGAGGATATCAGACATGCGTCCTCGCGACGTTTGCCAGCGCCGCCTTTGCAAAGCCGGCAGCGCAAGCTTCAGGCGAGTAGTGCACAACGCGTTCGCTGCTATGTTGCCCCATCAAGGATCGGATCGCAGGCGAGCACGCCAGTTCACCCATCGCGGACACGAGTTGTTCGACGTCGCCTGCAGGAATCACAAGGCCGTTCCAGTGGTCATCGACCAGATCGGCAGCGCAGCCCGCCGCAGTGCTGCAGATCACCGGCAAGCCGCAAGCCATGGCTTCATTTACAACCAGTCCCCAAGGGTCGCTGTGCGTAGGAAAAACAAGCGCTTCTGCGAATGCGTAGTATTCCGCTAACTGCTCACGCTGAGCGAACCCCCTAAATTGCACCGACTTCCCCGGAAGGCGGAAAGCCATCCGCTCGAGCTCCGCTCGGGCCGCTCCATCTCCAACAAAAACCAGACTAATCTGGTCTCTGATCTCGGTCGCAAGCATGGCATATGCCTTCATAAGATCGAAAACACCTTTCCCTGCAACCAGCCGGCCCACGAAAAGAAAGTAGCGAGCGGGCAAACCCAGCGCCACGCGCCGCAATTCCGCCTGCGAGTGGGCCTGTTCGACGAATTCGGCAAAGAATCTTATGTCCACCGCGTTGGGTGCCGTGTAAATTCTTTCCGGAGCAACGCCGAAGCTGCGCACGTACTCAAAGGACGACGTTCCCGGGACTACGAAAGCATGGCAATTGCGCATAAATTTCTTTTTTACAGATTCTACCAATAGCCGATGCCCCCGGAGGTCCCTAAGTGTGCTCTCGACCCACAATAGGAACCGTATGTGGTGACGGCGCGCCCACCTAAGCGCCTCCCAGGAGGCCAGGTAGTTGTATCCGCCGCAGATGATGATGTCAGGCTTGGCACTGCGAAGAGCCGCGCCCAACCCCCAATTGAGCAGCAGACTGTGGCCACCTATCCTTCGCCTCCAGGACGGAAGCACTTGATAAGGAAAATGGATTTCATCTTTGTAAATGAGCCAATCCCTCAGGGTGGGATCCGTTTCAGAAAGGAAAATTACGTGCAAATCAATGCCCGATAGCCGGGCAAGAGCATTGAAGACAGGAATACGATACGGCGCGATGATTTCTGTCAGTAGGACTAGGCGCTGATTCATGCACAGAACTCCCGATAGATCTGTGCAAGGCGTTCTGCCTGGTGGGCAAGAGTGAAGTTCTGAAGAATAGTTCGTCGCGCAGCAGCCCCCATTCGCTGCCTTAAAGCTGGATCCCGCAGTAGGTCCGAAAGCACCTGCGTGAGGGCGGGAAGGTCGTTCGGGAGGATTAGCACGCCGTTCTGCCCGTTCTCAATAACTTCCTCAATGCCCTGCCCGCGGCAAGCAACCGCAGCCTTCCCTGCAGACATAGCCTCCAGGTACACGCACCCGAGTCCTTCATACCGGCTGGGCAAAGCAAACAAAGTGCAGCGCCGCATGGCTTCGGCGACCTGATTTCGATTTTGCCGTCCCAGAAAACGAACCCTTTCCACGATTGCGAGGCTCGTGGCCAATTCGCGCAGTCGAGGCAATTCAGGGCCTTCCCCTATGATCTCCAGGCAGGCATCCTGAGGCCGCTGGTGAATCGCCGCAAATGCCCGCAGAAGTAATTCGTGACCTTTGATCGGGATCAAGTTGCCAACGCTTAGGATGGCTCCCGTGACTTCGCTTTCGTTCTGCACCGGAGCAAATAACTGAGGATCAACGCCATTGGGCACGACCACAGTGTTGCCAGCCGACGCCCGACCTTGAATCACCTGCCCCCTCACCTTTTCACTGACGCAGACTACTCGGGCGGCCGATCGATAGACCATAGCGGCGACGCGCTCACACCACTTCCCCGCGTAACCATGAACCTGATTGCGGAAAAACGCGTCCAAGCCATGCACCGTGACCACCGACGGAATTTGCAACTCCCGGCCGAGAAGCACAGCGGCGTGGCCACAAGGAAGAGCGGAGTGAGCATGGATCACCTGTACCGGAGTCTCACGATGCAGTTTGCGAACTCCTGGCAAGAGAGCAGCGAAAAGAAAAGCCCCGGAAGCCGGCAGGCCGAAATTTCCCGGCAGCGAAAGGTAGCCAGTCCAATGCGCCGGAGGCGCTGAGCGGCTGGCAGTCACGCGGCCTCGGTAGAAAGGCTGGACGGCGATAACTGAGTTTTGCACTCCCAGCGTATTAAGCCCCAATAACGGCTCCGCAATAAAGCACCCTCGAGCATCATCCCCTGCTACAGGATAGAAAGGAGTGATGGTCAACACATGGCACGCGTTTCTCGACTGTGCGTGGAGATCAGGCGAAGGGGGCGGAGCGGCGCTCATGGGACGCGGCTGGCGCCTTTTTTCGACGTCACGGCAAGAAAAATTTCCTCCCACCGGCGAACGATCGGAGACCAGTCGAATCTCTCGGTGTGACGGCGCGACGCGAGCCCGAATTTCCGACGAAGGTCGGCCGAGCGGAGTAGTTCACCAACCCGCATGATGGCTTCTTCGTCGGAAGACGCAAGAAACCCAGTTTCGCCGTCGATTACAGTCTCCAAGCCGTAATCTTTGCGCGCTACAACCGGCAAGCCACAGGCGCCAGCTTCCAGGACGACCCGGGGAGACCCCTCCCAGCGGGATGGAAAAAAGAAGACATCGGCGCGTTGGAGCTCCTTCCGCACCTGCTCTCGATCCAGAAGTCCGGCGAAGTAGAAATTCTCCAGCCGCTGCATTGCGACGCGCTGCCTCAGTTCGGCAATCATCGGGCCCGTGCCGGCGATGATGAAATCAGCGTCCGGGAAAAGAGCTGCCGCTTCCACTACGACATGAGGTCCCTTGAAACGGCGGAGCGATCCTACAAATAAAACACGGAGACGCGCATTCGCGGGACGGTCCCATTCAGGAGTAAAGAAATTAGTGTTCACGCCCGTCGGCACAACCTCACTTGCGCGACCGTATTCCCGCTGCAGGCTATTCTTTACGGAGGTGCAATTGCTGAATATATAGTCGGCCTGCAAGATCGTTCGTTCCCATATACGAACGTACCGGGCGGGGGTCGAAGGCTCATTGTGGTAGTCGCACTGAGCTTCGACGCTTCCAATGATGGGGCGATGGTCATTCCACTTTCGCCGCAGCCGCATGTACCAGCGGCTCGCGGGAGCTGGCTTCAGATAAAACAAAATGTCGTGATCTCCGCGGGCATACTCGTGGAAGATCAAGAAGGTCCGCAGGCGTTGAGGAAGGTGAATGAGGCGGGTGCTGGGACGCGCCGCGATCTCGGGATCGGGTTTATCCATGTGGAACATGCTTACGTGAAATCGCTCCGGATTCAGGCGCTTGACGATCTCGCGGGCGTTGATCATTTGCGCATTGGTGAGACCGCGGTCGGCGAGGCTGTCGACCAGAACGCGAACCATCTCCGTGCGTTCTTCCACTGCGGGGCGAGAGACCGGCGTCTGCAAAGAAGCCATACTTAGGTGGAGATCGTGGGGGCTGATTTCGCCCATTCTAGCCGAAAATCGCGCAGTCGCGCGGCCAGGCGCGTATCCGTGTCTCGTGACTGCAGCGATTCCGCGATATGGCGCCGGGCGCGATCGAGCAAGCGGCGGCGCACCTGTGGTTCAGAGTTGGGCGGCAAAGGGTGAAGCCCGCCGGAGTCCGCAGACAGATCGAATAAAGTCTCGCCTGAGGCGCGCGGATCGAAAACCAGTTTGTAATCGGCCTCCCGCACGGCGAGGGCCCGATCGCCCAAGCGATCACCAAGGTGGAAAGGATTACGGCATGCCGTGACGCATTCGGCAATTGCAGCATCCTCCCAAGCAGAACCCGCCTGCAACTGCTTCCAGCGGCTGCGGCCGCGAAAACTGCCGGGTATCTGGGCTTCCAGCGCGTCCAAAAGAGTGGGAGCAAAATCAAGCAAGCTGAATGGCTGCGACAGAGTCTGTGCGTTTTGCATCTGGGGGATCCGCAGCAGCAACGGCACTCGAATGATCTCCTCGGTCACACTCGGTGGAGAGTGAAAACGGCCACCATGGTCGAGAAACTCCTCACCATGGTCGGCCGTAACCGCAAATATGCACCGATCCCAAAGTCTTGTGTCGCGAAGTGTTTTCACCAGCTGCGCAACCTGCTCGTCCACCCATCGAATGCCCGCATCGTACAGGGCCATGACTTCGTCGCGGTAACGCGCAAGGCGGTTGGCGCTGAGCCCGTCACGATTCCAATATTCGTTCAAATAACGAGCGCGGGCAGGGCCGGAACTCGCAAATCCTAACAAGGGCATCGCGCTTTCGGGCGGGTAATACGGAGCGTGTGGGTCCATGAAATGCAGCCACAAGAAAAACGGCTTGCCGGAAACACCAACCAGCCACTCCTGCGCATGATTCACGATGACGTCCGCAGCCGGAAAGCGACGTAGCCCGTCCAACGAGGGCGATGAGTCACGACCCAACCGCAGGCAGTAGTGGAAGTAAGCTTCGTCATAGACGGCACCAAGCGGACCGAGTGCGTGGCAGAAAGCAGCCAGCCTGCGGTTGGGTCCGCTGAGCCAGGTATGGTCTTGCGTCGTTCTGCTGCCCGCAGTTCCAGTTTCCGAGTCCAGAAAGTCCCGAAAGGTATCAAAACCCGCGTCATAGCCAAAGCGGGGCGATAAGTATGGGTTCGCGGCAACAAACGCAGCGTTGGCGTATCCAGATTCGCTTAGCGCGGTCGCAAGAGTGGGTTCTCCAGGCGCTAAGCCGATCACGTCGCGCCCGAGCGCGAGGGCATAGCGCGAGGCCATAATGGCAGGAAACGAATAATAGGTAGGCGCACCTGCCGCGATCGCATTGCCAAACACCCAACTTTCAGGGGCTAACGAGTCCAAAAAGGGAGTAGTCGGGCGTGGGTAGCCGAGAAAACTGGCGTGATCCGCACGCATGCAATCGATCGTGATCAAGAGGAGTGAGCGCGGCAGCGCCATCTCAGTTTGCCCCCGCGGAACGAGGCGTCGCGTCGTTTGGGCGGGTGACCGTCACGGAAATGGTCCCCCGCTCGCTGGCGAATTTCCCTTGCGTCAGGATGTTGTACAGATCTCCGTCATGCACGTAGAGCATATCCGGGTAACGCGATTCCAAGGCCGAGAGAAACGTGTCCAACGCTCGCAGCGTCGGCGTCCGGAAATCTTTCAATGTGGAGTGAAAATTGATGGAGTGCACGGAAATGACAGCGGGCACGCCGCGGGCAAAACTGTTTTCCGCGGCGCGGAGATACTGCTCCACTGGCAACTCCCCCTGGCTGGGTTCGAAGTCGATCGTCCGGTGGAGGCTCAAAACCCCGCACTCTTCCATATGGGGCGGCTGCGGGGACACGCCGACTCCATTCTGCGCTACGCGCACGCCAAACGCGGACCACGCTGTCCGCGTATCGCCATTCGCGCGATAGCCGGGAGCACAAGCTGAAGCCGGCGCGTGCGAGAAGAACTCCGCGAAAATCTTCGCCGCCTGCCCGATCACCGCAGTTTGGAGCTTGGCCGCCAGGAACTTCTCTCTTGCAGGCCCGGGGCGAGCGTATTCAAAACCCACCCAAGGCATTCGCCAGTGGATGTACGGGGTCTCGGCTTGCCAGAACGTTCGTAAGCAGGCCGCGCGCTCGCCGTTTCTGGAAAATTCGTCCTCCACGGTGCTCTTGCAGAAGTGCGTCAACCCATGGAGGGCAGGGTAAAAGACGCCATCATGAATTCCTTGCCGGTACGCTTCGTAAAGCCCCGGCCGGCTCCATTTCCCGGGCAGGCCTTCGGTCAGAGGCAGCAGGGGAAGTTGTCCTTTGGGTAGAGCTTGCGCGGGGGCGTTGATCTTTGCGAAATCCAGATTCGCCATCACGAAGTTCATAACCACACAAGGTGAGCGCCCGGAGGAATCGTGATGGCGCTGGAGCAAATCGCGCAGGGCGATGACGTCTTCGGCGGTTTCCAGCGTATAGAAATCGTAAGGCTGCTGACCCAACTTTATCCCGCTGGCCTGGAGTTCATCCCTGCCTTCGCGGTCGCGCACGCCGACCCGCCCCCAATCGTCGCTCTGGAGCACAACGAGAGGACGCGGCGACAGCAGCCCGCACGCCCGGGGTGCCCGCCTTCGACCCAACCAATTTCGAGCTCGGTTCAGCACGAGGTTCCTCTCAGCCTATAAGTACGCACGATCAATGTAAAGACGGGGAGGAGCGCTCGTCACTTGCGCGCTCGGATACTGTAATTCACGGCAAATGCGTCGTTTGGGCTGGCTGCCAACTTCTCCAACGCAAGACCGGTCAGATTCAGGAATGGAACCACGCTGTGTGCGATGACGGCGCGCACAAGGCGAAATTTTGACAGGAGATCCAGCCCTGCATTCACCGTGCGGAAGAAGCCGGCGACGCTTCCGCCCTCCGGGAGCATCTCGACCTGTGCGAAAGAGGCTAACAGTTGACGAATTCCAGCCGGCCAAAAGCGCCAGCGGTCTATCTCAGAATCGCGCAGAGCGAGACTGGGCACGCTGAGGAGCAGAGTTCCTCCTGGCTTTAAGACGCGATGCATCTCCGTGATCACCACGCCGGGATCGGGAGCGTACTCCAGCATCTGGGTGCAGAAAACCAGATCAAATTGTTCCGCGGCGAACGGCAGCTCCGCAGCGTTTGCCACAACGTTGACCAAAGGGGTGACGCGAAGGTCGACGGCCACATAGCGCTCTTCCGCATCACCGAGCAAGGGCCGGTAGGGTTGGATTCGGCCACCAACGTCCAGTACGGTGAGTTCCTTGGCTGGCACATCCTCAAGCCAGCGACGAAATATCTGCCGGCGCTTCCGCAGTACCAGCCAGTTGGGATTGGCCAGAGAGGGATAAAGCCGTCTCTCGCCCTGCTTCCGAAGGTCTTCCAGCGTATCCGGTTCTGGCATGCAGATCGGGAATGGAACGGCGGAAATGGGACCCTATACGTAGCCCAAATCCCTCAACCGGTTTTCGATAATACGTTGTTCTTCCTGGTCCATCTGGGCTGCGTCCTCGCGAACCAGTTCCTGCAGTACATAGTTGAGAAACTGCTCCAGGCCACCGAACCGTGCCGCGAATTTGCGTTCCGCGGCTTCACAGAGGGCAGACGACAGCTTTAGCTCACGCGTTCCTTCTTCCATCAGGCGCTCACCTCAGCTTTATTGAACATGCCACGAACCCGTGCCCAAACCGCCCCGGTGATCAAGCGGTCATCGGAGTCGAGACCAACCGCCAGCGCGAGGACAACAAATATCATGTACGCCAGCACCAAGCCGATTCCCAGAACCAGCCATTGTGGATGCACTGCGTTCAAGAGCCATCGGTGCAGAACAAGCAACACCCCCAGAGATCCGGCTACCGGCAGCCCGAGCCGAAGATAGCTGCGCGTGTAGGGGAAAAGGCCCAACACGCTGCGTACTTCCTTGAGGGACCAGGCGTTGGTGACCGCCGTGGTTAGCGCGGCGGCAACCGCCGCGCCCGTGATCCCCCATCGCGGGATCAGCAGCAGGTTGAGAACGATCATGAATACGGCCATATAGGCCTGAATTCGAACCAACCGCATTTCATTGCCCGACATCAGCAGAAGATACCCGACCGAACCAACCCCGCAGTTTACCAGTTGTCCTACGGTTCCAATCACAAGGATAGGCCAGCCAACTTCGAAGTCGTGGCCGAAAATATGCATAAACGGCCGTGCAAAAATGATGAGCAAGACGGCCAGTGGAATCGTAAGCCCAAGGACCCACTTGGTAAGAGTCTGGAAAATCCGGCCAAGCAGCTCGCGCTGCCCGCGGGAGTGCAGGTCGGAAATCATCGGCGAGAAGATCGCGTTTACGGATTGCAGAACTGTCGGAACAAACAGCACTAACGCCGAAGCGACCGCATAGATTCCGACCTCGCGCGCATTGAGATAAAAGCCGATCAGTACCTTGTCCGCCTGTGTGGTAATGAATCCCAGGAAGTTCACCCCAAAAACCGCCGCAGAAAACAAAATGACCTGTTTTTCCAGCCGGGGAAGTTTCCCTGAGAGTTTCCGCGCCGCGCGGGGAGTCAGCTTCCACACCATCCCGAGTGAAAGCAACAAGACCAGGCTGGCGCCGACGACCTGAGCAAAGATGTAGCCCCACAATCCGAAACCTAGCGCGATCAGGGCCAGTGTCGCGACCATCACCGCAGGTGTCCCAATGAAGTCCGTAATTATGGTCCGACGTGCAACGTTTTTGTATCCGACCAATGCCTGGCCGAAGAAATTCGTGAGCGCACCCAGAACCAAGATCGCCGCAAAAAGTCCGAGGTAAGTTTCGAGAGCCGGGGTGTGATAGAAATGGACCGCGATCCACCTCCCAAACCAGACTAGCGCGCCTGCCAGCAGCAAGTTGGAAATGCCTATCAGCAGCGTGCCGCGCGCGATGAATCCTCTCAGCAGATCCCACTTTTCGGTTGCAACATAGGCGGCCACAAAACGCACCGCAGATTGCGGAAGCCCGAGCGCATTGAAAAGGCTCAGAAAGCCCACGATTGTCATGCCCAACGCATAGATGCCGAGATCTTCGGCTCCTAAAACTCTGGCGAGATAGACCTTAAAAAGGTACCCGGCGGCAGTTGTGAAAATTGCGCCGAAAAAGTACACGGAAGACTGGCGGGAAATCTGCCCCATATGCTGACGGAACTGCGGAACCTGAGACGAAGCGGGCAGCGGCTCTGGTTCGATTTCGCCAGCCGTTTTTACTGGTGGTGAACCCAAGATCATCTCCGATTCATTGGTTTGTGCACGAGTTGGCTTCAAGAGTTACAGGCACAACTCAACCCATATGCTCACTGCGGCTGCGGCTGGCGTTGAGATTGTCATTATAGCTAGCCTCTTCTGGCATCCAGCCATGTCGCCAAACAGGGTACGCTCGGTTCGATCAGCGAATCGGCGCGACCGTCAGCGAGGCTGCGCGGGGGCCGCACAGCACGGCTTTCAGTTGTTCCGGGTTGATCGCAGTCTCAAGTTTTCGCCGTACGCTCTCCGATGGCTCGAAACTTTCGATGTAGTGAGGAATCTTGAGAATCTCGTGAGGCGAGTTCAATAACTTTGCGGCGGAGAATTTTTCGAATTGCCTGCCGTACTCGATCCACGAGCAGTCGTGCCAGTGACAGAGGAAACAAGGGATCCCCTGGAGAGCACATTCCACAGCAACGCTAGATGAGACGCTGACGCCACACCAGGCTCGGGCCAGCAAGCCCGCGGTCAACGGCCCATCCACGACTTCAACAAGAGAGCGTTGGTCGCCCGAGAGCACGTCATAAATCATCCTTCGTCGGGCCCGAAGGCTTTCGAAAGGGTGCAGTTTCACGATGACCCTGTGGCCCGTCATGCCAGCGACCGAGCACAATGCGGGGAGCACTTCGCCGTAAAAGTGGCCAGTTCGACCCGATTCCAACTCGTAAGGTTCGGAGAAGAATACCAGCGAGTCGCGCACGACGCTACTGGGAACGCGCAAGGCGGCCGTCTCCTGAGAAGCGCCAATGGTCACCCGAGCAGAAGGCAAACCGCACCAGTTGACCCAATAATCGCGAGCCATCTCTCCTCGAGCCAGGTAATGGTCAGAACACGGTGCGCGCACTGCGGGTCCCACATTGAGGCCACCATGATCACAGAATATAGTGGGGAGTTTGCGTGAATTCGCCAACACCACGGGCAGCCTCGTGTAGGGGTTGTGATCATCAGCGGAAAGAACCGCGACAACCGATTCTTTCTGAAAAATGCTGAGCCATGCATCCCGTACGCGCAAGCCCTTTCTCAGAAACGGGGCGAAACTAGCGAAGGCGCCCACCTCGCGCGCCACTCCGAGTTCGCGATGGCCGCGAAGAACAGCGTGCTCAAAGCGGCGCCAATCCTCCATAAGCTGATCGCACTCCGATTCTGTGGCCTGTGAAAACGGCCTCAAAGTATAGCCCGCCAGTGATCGCACCTCCACGTTGGATGGTAGGGCGGCGATCCGGCCGCTTCGACGAGTCACGACTTGTAGGAAACGGCAATCCGGCAGCAGGCGTGCATAAGACGCCTGCGCGCGTGACACATTGCCGTAGGCCGAAGGAAGCAGGATCACAGGAGTGGCTGACGGAGCCGTCTTCCGGGAGACCAAGCGGCGCCAACGGTAGTCGACATCCCACTTGTCGAGCGCAATTTCTGCAACCTGAGAAAAGCGCAGATCACGCGCGACCCCACGAAGGCGAGTTGCCAAACTGGCCGGCTCCCCTTCCAGAAAGCTTGCGATCTTCCGGTTCAGCAACATCTCTAGCATCTGCGCCAGGAAGTGCGGGCGGGTGGCCCATATCTCGGCGCCGTTTTTGACCTCTTCCGCGAGCGCCGACATCAGCATGGCGTCTTCAATTCTGGAGGAAGCGTAGCCGAGGAAAATATCCCACCAATCCACGCCTTTGTTGTCGACAACCGATCCTAGCCCGACCCGCAGAATCTGCCGAAGCCCATCCCGGTGGCACTCCGGAGCCAGAAGCGCCCGGTAATTCAGTACCCGGCACCCGCGCTTCTGGCTCAGTTGTGAATAAAAGAACTTGCCAGACCAGCCAAAATCGACGATCAGGTCCCATTGGTTCTTCGCCCAAGGACCAATTTCTGCTTCATCGTTTGGATGCTGTAACAAAACTCTCATGACTTGGAGTGTTCGCGCGCAAAAAATCCTGCAGGCTGCCTTCGGGCGGCACCATACAAACCATGATAGATGTGAACCACCGTTCCGGCTATTAGGGTAATTGGTGCGGGGCTGGCAAGAGACGCTTCCGCCTCTTCGTAAGAAAGGACAAAGGCCGCCGTGTCCGGCGGCCTTTTGTGGCTTGAAGTTTGAGACGGGTTACTTCGCTTCCTCTACCAGAAGAAACCGAACGGACCGTAGCCGGCAAAAAGGTCGGTCATGGCGTTGACGTCTTTATCGCAGGCATGGTTCAGGCACGGTAGCCCGAAGCCAGACTCCAACGATTTGAGCAGGGAGAAGTGGTTGTAGCGCTTCCCGCTGGAGATTCCGTGGAAGCCATAGTTTGTATCAACAATCAGCACGACCTGGTTGATGTTAGGAGCCAGGCTGTAGTCGTTTTCATCCCAAGTGAGGACGATGGCATTGCGCCCATCACGCCACGCAGGCGAGCGGTGGATGGCCGCGACAATCCGCTGCACCGCCACGTCGCCCTGGTAGATCAGCGCCGGGTTCAGGCCGGCCTGCGAACCGTCGCTGACGGGATCGAAATTGCAGAACGCCCCGGCGTTGCCACGTCCGTGCTGGTCGTTGCACTGATTGGGTGCGATGAAGGAAAAGTTCGGCACGCGCCCTGATGCGAGGTCCGCATAGAGCCCGCCATCGCCTTCGAAGCCCACCGTGTTCTTCAGACTGCTCCTGGGATTGAGGCCTTCCTGCACGCTGCGGAAATACACGAATGGGTTGTGCTTCACGGCGTACAGCGCCACGAGATTGCTCTGCGACAGCGGCGGGTTCAACGCCGGCATGATCTTCGAGAAGTCGGTATTGTTGGTGAATACTCCGTCGCTGTTGTTCACAAGGTCGGCTCCGGCCAGCGGCAGGCTTTCCTGATAGCTCTTCCAGCTCAGCCCGCGCTCCCCCAATTGGTCGGCGATCGTCTTTCCCGTGATATTGGTCGCAGCCGGAATCGACTGGATTCCATCGATGTTGTTCTCCGGGGGCGGCCCCGAAGTCTCGTTGGTGAAATCCTGCGCCGGCGTGGCGGCGTCGGTTCCGCTGCCGTAGATCGGGCAAATGGCGGGGGCTTTCCCGTCATCCAGCGAGGTGATGCCAGAAGCTAAATTCGTGGTGCAATTCGCATCGTGCCAATCCGGCGAGTTGTCATTGAGCACGCCAAAATTCGATCCGCCGGTGACTTCCAGATAGTTGGTCAAGCTGGGATGGGCGACGGCGAAATAGTTGGTCGCTGAATTTGCCGCTTTGGCGTACAGGTTTACGAACGGATCATTGGGGTTGTTGATGATCTGGCTGTAACCATGGTTTTCCATCATGATGAAAAAGACATGGTCCAGATGCGGAATACCCTTGGGAACCGGCCCTTCGCCGGCGAACACGGTGCCGACTAAAGCGGCAACCAAAAGAGTCAGAATCGCAATTTTTTTCATGTAAGTCACTTTGCTTCTCCAGAAATGGGCGCTGAGTCGAACGCCCGAACGGTAACTGGAATTGATTAAGCCGCCGTTACGAACTCGTTAAGGTTTTGTGAATCGTGTGAAACGGTGGGCGAAAAGATCGCGATGGCAATGCGATTGAGTGCGGGCAATCCGCACGGGCTGTGGAAAACGCGGGTCCAATTTCACGCTGCCCGTTGCCAAACAGCGAGCGACGTCATACTTTCAGAAAGATCCTACGGCGATACAAAATCCCGAGCGCCAGCCAGAAAAACGCGACATACGCGAGAGAATAAAGCAGCGACGCAGTCGCCGGACTAGCCAGTGGCGCGAACAACCGATTGTGCAAGACTTCGTGCCAAGTCACGACGGTGTCTTCCCCAATTCGCAATTGCAGACTGTCCAGCGTTGCGGCAAACATTTCTGAAAGCACATAGGCGGCGATAGCATTCTTGCCAAACACCAGAAAAACCTTGCTCCACTTGCCGCGCCGTTGGCGAACATCCAGCCGCCAGTAGCAAAGCGCCAGGGCCACGAGCGCCAAACCCCCGCTGAGAAGCACGTAGGAACTTGTCCAAAGCTTCTTGTTGATCGGGAACCAAACATCGGCGATCGCCCCGGCAACGCCGAGAATCACGCCCGCTACGGCCATGCCCACTGCTTTCCCGCGCTGGGTGCGATTGGAATGCAGCCATTCGCCCGTGAGCAGCCCGATAAGGCACGTCGCCACCGCGGGAATTGTGCTCAGCGCTCCTTCCGGGTCGCGGGTGGTTTCAAACAAGTGTCCGAAGAGAAGTTTGCGGTCGAGCCACGCCGCCAGATTGCGATCCGGATCGAGCAAAGGAATGTTGTGGGTGGGAACACCGAACCCCGGCACGGGAACATATCGCATCAAAATCCAATATCCAAGGAGACAGGCTGCGATGATTGCGACTTGCTGCCTCCTTCCCGTCCATAGCGCAAGCGCAACCGTGATCAGGTAGCAGATGGCGATCCTCTGCAGCACGCCGAACACTCGCCAGCTCGCCAACTGGTAGTGATTGGGAAAGCCGTTGAGGAACATGCCGAGAGCGAATAACGCCGCGCTGCGCCACGCCGCGTGAGCCATCAGTTTCCTACGCGAACTGCCGCGCTCCATGCGGGAGCGCAGCGAAAAGGCGGCAGCCACACCAACAATGAACAAGAAGAACGGGAAAACCAGGTCGGTTGGCGTCCAACCATTCCACTGCGAGTGCTGCAAAATTCCGTAGGCCGCGGGCCCGTCGCCAGGATTGTTCACCAGAATCATGGCCGCCATGGTGGCGCCACGAAATACATCGAGGGACATTAACCGCGAAGCAGGTTCATTCGCCAGCCGGCTTTGCGTCTCCCCAACTCTGGTCGGATTCGACGTCACAGAGGCCATGGTAATTCAGTCGTCGGTAGTGCCGACTGACGATCGAGGACTGACGACTCTCTTCTATGAGCCGCGCATTGTAGCACTGAGCTCACGACACTTCTTCGAGTACTCATACCCACGTTACTTTCGTCACCTGGGCCAGACCTAACCGCACGCTATGATCGCGGGTTGGAAGAATTATGAAGAAGCTCAAATTTGTCGCCTCGCTGCCCGCCCAGGACACTGACTACCAGGTGGAACAGGCAGCCACCGCCGAGCGGACTGCCTTGCGCCTCGGTGTGGAGATCGAGGTGGTATCCGCCGGGAATGACCGCAGCCTGCAAAGCCAGCAGGTATTGAACGCGATTCAAATGGATCCGCGACCCGATGGCATTCTTGTCGAGCCGGTTGGCGGCACGACCCTCCCGAATGCCGCGCGCGCCGCTGCGTCCGCAGGGATCGGCTGGGTCATTCTCAATCGCGACGTCGATTACCTCGCGGAAATTCGAAGGGCTTCGCTAACCCCTGCGTTCGGCGTGACATCAGACCAGGAAGAAATCGGGCGCATTCAAGGGCGCCAACTCGCCGCTCTCCTGCCCGAAGGAGGATCTGTGTTGTACATCACTGGCCCATCGGAAAGCCTGGTGGCAAAGCAGCGCACCGTCGGCGTCCACGAAACCCGGCGCGCGGAAGTGCAGGTGCGAGTCCTGAAGGCCAGGTGGACCGAAAGCAGCGCTCATCGCGCCGTAAGCTCCTGGCTGCGCTTGTCCACGTCGCAGCGGGCTCAAATTGACCTCATTGCCGCGCAGAATGACGCCATGGCCATGGGCGCAAGGCGCGCTTTCCAGGAATTGCAAGAAGGGCCGGCTCGCGACCGCTGGCTGAGTCTGCCATTCCTCGGTTGCGACGGCCTGCCCCGCGGCGGTCAAGCCTGGGTCGAGCAGGGATTGTTGACCGCCACCGTCGTTGTCCCTCCAAATATCGGGCATGGGTTGGAGTTGCTGGTCAACGCCCTCACCAGGACGGCAGAGCCACTGGAGCGCAACTTGACGGAGCCTTCATCGTTTCCGGCGCTGGAGGTTCTAGCCGAGGATTCGTGCCAGGCACGGTGCGCCGGCGCCTGAGAGATCCGATTCTGCCGGAAAGGCTGCTCGCCTGTTAGAGTGATTTACTGGCACCCCTAAATTCTTCCGCTTGCGAGGAAACCACTATGCCAACTCTGGTCGCGCGGCCCACGCACATTGCAGCCGTCGGAACGAAGCCAAAACTGATCGACGAATACGTCGGCCGCGTCAACACAAAGACTAGTTCGCTCAGCATCGCCCACATGCGCAGTCCGCAGGGCTGGGAGGAGCCGGGCCAGGCACCCGAGTTCGAAGAATTCACCGTGGTTCTCAAAGGTATGCTGCGGGTTCGCTTCCGCGACGGAGAATTAGAAGTCCGCGCCGGCCAAGCTGTGATTGCGCCCGCCGGGGAGTGGGTCCAATACTCGACTCCTCTTGAAGACGGGGCCGAGTATGTCGCGGTATGCCTTCCGGCGTTTTCCATGGAGACGGTCCACCGGGACGATTAGACCGACTCGGCGAAAAGTTCCGCCGCTCGCGGCTTCCCACCGAGCATAGTTCCCGTAATTTTCTGTCCGCCCTAATTCACTCGCGAGTATACTTGCGCGGCACGAGCCGGGCCGGTCGCTCGGCAACGGCATGAGGAGGCGACAATGAACTGGAAATCGAAGCTGATTCTCGGCATACTGACGGCGCTCGCGATGTTTTTGCTGACCTTCGCGCTGCCCAAGGGTGGCGCGGTAAACAACGCTCAAATGGCACAGTTCCCCCAAACCGTGGGGGTGTGGGCGATCTTCGTCCTGCTGTTTGTGAAACTGAAATAAGGGCTTAGACCTCCCCTCCATGCGGGCGCCTGCTCCTCACCGAAATGGCCGCATCGCAGCGGTTTATCCAGAAATAGCCCGCCGCGCTTTCCGCGCCCACCCGGAGCACACCGCTATGTGAGCGGGATCACAGCCCGGTTGAACTCCTACGACGACAATCTCTATGGGTGCAGAAGGATTGGCTGTGAGCAGAAGATCCTGACCCCGTTTGCCTCGCGGAGGTGCCTGATGTTTGAACAAGAAATCGAAATGGAAAAGAAGCGATCTGGCATTGTGCCGTTAATTTTGGTGATCGCGCTCATTCTCGTTGTCGTAGGCGTGGCGGCGTATCAGTTACGGGAAAGCAGCAAGGTCTTGACAGTCCCCGAAGCAGCCAACCTGGCCATCGGCCTTTTACAGACGCAGGGGCCGGCCACCGTCACCTTCCACACCGGATTGTTGGTGTCGAGCGTTGCCGACAAACCCGACGATCCCCACTATCGCCTCCTGGAAAAGGCCGGCATTTTGAAGCGCGTGCCACGCGGCAAAGGCTACGACCGGCCTGTCATGACTACGCTGACTCCGAAAGGCGAGCAACTCCTGTCGCAAATCAAAGGAGTTAGAACAACCAAAGAGAAGGATGGAACGGAGACCTACGTCGTGCCGCTGGCGGAGCACAAGCTAGTCGACGTCCCGAAAGTGACCATGACCGGCACGGGCCGGGCCACGGTCGAGTACAGTTGGAAATGGGACCCGAATTCCCTGGGCGAGGACTTCGACGTGGCCGGTTCTCTGTTGCAATCCTTCAACACCTGGGATCGCGGCGCCTTAATCGATAAGTATGGCGCGCAGTTTTACCATGCTGCGCCAACCAACGCCGTGGTTTCGGTGATCAGGACGGATAAAGGCTGGCAATTGGCAACCGAGTAGGCTTGCAAATGCGAAAACGCAAGGGACCTGGTTCTCCAGGTCCTTTTTGTTTTAGGGCGCAACGATGAGTTCCAGTTTTCCGTCATGGGTGCGGTGGAGAACCATCACCTTGCCCTTGGGATCCCGGAAAACGAAGACATCGCGGTCGCGGAAGTGAGCTTCCTTGATGGCTTCTTCCAATGTCATGGGACGCAGCGCGACCGCGTCGTCGGAGCGCACGAGATGGACCTCGGTGGATTTCGCCAACGGAGGAAAACGGTGCACCACCATTCGGACTTCACTGGTCCTCACTAGCCCGACGGTTTCGGCCAACTCTGCAGGTGCCGCCTTGCGGTTCAGCTTGCGCTCGTGATTCTTCTGCGCGTGGCGCTTCTTGCTGCGCCACTTGGTTTTGTACTTGACCGCCTGCTTCTGCAGGTGTTCGAGCGCTTCTCCGATCGCCGAACTCATATCCTGAGCTTGCGCCAGCCCAACCAGAGGCCCATTGCGTGGGCTGATGGTGATTTCCGCTTTGTGGCGGTGCTTCTCCACCGTCAGTATGACCTTGGTTTCAAATTTGTCGCCCAGGATCTTGCGGACCTTGGCCAGGCCGGTTTCCACTTCCTTGCGAAGGTCGGAGGTCACCTCGCATTGTCTTCCGGTATATTCGACGTTCACGAGTACGCTCCTGAAAACTCAACCTTGATTTCGTAATTGCTGCCGATCAGAAGAAACGAGGTTAGGACCGAAATCGGAGGCCGCATTTTTCTATCTGTTTCTAACTATCTTTTGAATATCCATCCTGCCTGCCGAACAATTCGCCGGCAAGGCCAGGGCTCGTCCATCAGAATGTTATATTATGTTCGTTTTTTCCCCGGAACGCCAAGGCAAGATAAGTTTGTTCGAAGAAAGTGTGCAATTTGCGCCTGTTGATTTACCGATTGCTTCTCGCCACGCTCTTCCTGGTTGTTGCCGGGACTGCGGCTCGCGCCGATGCTCCGGCAACACCTGCTGTAACCGTCACCGGCACGGTTAGCTCCAAGAGCATCACACAAGATGAGTGCTTGCGCTTCACGGTAACCGTGGAAAACCAAAGCAGCGATACTTTGACCAACCTGCGTCTCTCGCGACCGCCCGACGGCTACCAGTGGCTGCAAATCCACGCCCAGGGCCCGCAGGGCTCCCCTGCCTACTACGAGAAGGCGGTCGATTTTGAGCGCAGACAAGAGGTTTTGTTTCCTAGCGTCCCCCCAGGCGCAATCTACACCGCATGGGGCTATTTGAAGCCGACCGTCAGCCACAAGACGGCAACTTTGACCGCAGAAGCGGATTGGACGCTGACCTCACAGAAACCGGATGCGGCTGCATCATCGGCCACGGTGCAATTCGGCGAGAACGCCGTGCAGAGCGAAGGTGACATCCTGTGGGGATACACGACGGTGCTGGCACTTCCCGTCGTCCTGGCGTTGCTGCCCTTCATCATCAGCGGCATGTTGAAGAGCCGCGACGAGCGGTCGGAAACGCAGCGGTTGCTGCTCGCGCAATCTCTGGATTATGCCGCCAAATACTATCTGCCATTGTCAGCGGCCGCGCAGAAGCTGGTCGATGCGCTCAGGCCTCTGCCCCAGCCGGGCCAACAACAATCGCCTAATGAGTTGTTTTCGTTTTACTCTGTCGTTTACTTAGAAAAGCGCATGACCGAGCAACGGAAGGCGGTGGGGGGATTCTATTTCAAGGACCTGCGGGCAGAAGCGCTAGCCAGCCTGTGCTGGAAGGAATATTCAGAAGCCATTTTCGGCAGAGATCCTACCGAGCCTCTCAACCGCGCCACGCAGGCCTGCGTAAACAAGCTGAGGGATCGGGAGAATTTTGACGCCTTCGCCAAGAAACTGGAGATGAATACACCCGCCGTTTTTGCTAACCCCGACGCGCAGCAGGCCTGGCTGCTCTTCAAGGCAAGGTTACAGAGCGTCTCCGTTGACGCGCTGATCGTCAATTTGAACACACTGCAGGCGCTGATCGATTACGAAGTAAATCGGCCCTTGGTCAACTGGTATCCGACCGCGCTGCCGCCATTCATCGTGGATAGAGACGTAAAGAAAAAGCTGGAGGAACTCGCGAAGAAATTACAATTTACTCCTGAGCAGCGAGCCTACGTCGATGAGGTGCAGGTCCTGCCTAAAGAGTAGCCCGAGGGGTTTTCCTAACTGGCTTGGGCAGCTTGGCTAGTGGAATTTTGGTCGCATACAATGGAATTTTGGTGGCCATTTCGAATCTCCTCAACTCATTATCGTTCAAAGGATTATTCTACACAAGCAATCAGCAACACCCGGTTAGACGCGGCCCGAGGGTTCTAAGTTGCAGATTTTCCGTATCGTCTTGGAATCAACGAATGGACAAAGCTCTTACAACCCAATGAGATAGGTCGTCGAATTTCGCTGCGCCCAATTCCTCTCACTTTTTCACTCTGCGCTGGTGCGTGCTCGGGATGCGCATATCTTCCCGGTACTTGGCGACGGTGCGCCGCGTCACCTGGATGCCTTGCGATTGCAGAATGCGAGTGATCTGCTCGTCGGTCAGCGGCCGGGCCGGGTCTTCTTCCTCGATGAGCTTTTTGACCCGGCGCTTGAGGATAAGCAACGACGTGCCGCCGCCTTCGGGGCCGTTGACACTCTCGCTGAAGAAATAGCGCAGCTCAAACACGCCTTGCGGAGTATGGGCATACTTGCTGGCGACGGCACGGCTGACGGTCGAGGGATGGACGCCGATTTCCTCGGCCACTTCCTTGATCATCATGGGTTTGAGCTGGTCGATACCTCTTTCCAGAAAATCCTGCTGGCGGGCCACGATGGAGTAGCAAACTTTCGTGATGGTTTGCTTGCGCTGCTCAATGTTCTTGATGAGCTGGATGGCGCTCTTGTAGCGCTCTTTCACGTAGTTGCGGGTGTCTTTATCTTCGGTGTCGCGGCTGAGCAGGCGCTTGTAGGCGGGGTTGAGGCGCAGTTGCGGGACGCCGTCGTCATTCATCATCACCAGCCACTCATCGCCGTGCTTGACGAAGGCGACGTCTGGCTCGATGAGGCGCGGCTGCACATTGTTGTAGCGCATGCCGGGGCGGGGGTCGAGGGTGCGGATGTAGTCGAGCGCCGGCTGAATGGCCTCGATGGGGCGGCCGATCGCGCGGGAAATCTCTTTGTGCTGCTTGTTCTGCACAGCGCGCAAATGCTGGTCCACGATGGCAATCGCGTCGGCGATCACGGCGTGCGAAGTCTCGCCGCTGCCGTTCTTATGCGCAGCTAAATTCTGCTGATGGCGAAGTTGATAGAGCAGACATTCCCGCAAATCGCGGCAGGCTACACCGGGAGGGTCAAGCAGGCGGACGACCTCGATCGCTTCGTGGAGGTCTTCGCGGGTGAAACTCGGCTGAAATGTCGGAGCGGGAGCGGGTGCAGCATGCGAAGATTCGGGGGATATCAGCGCAGCAGGCGCTTCCAGAGCAGGCGCGACCGCAACCGCGGCGTCCGCGACTGCCGTGGTCCCGGACTCGGACCATCCCCCTGTCGAAGAAAGGCGGTAGGAATCCTCATCTCCCGGCTCGGGCTGGTCCTCTGCGGCCAGGCCCTCCGGCATGGCGTTGCCGCTCTCCGGCTCCGCCATTTCTCCGAGGCCGAGCGCGGCGGCCTCCTTGACCACGGCGTCGCCAACGTTCGCATCTACTTCCGGCGGAGCAGGGGGCGCAATTCCCAACAATTCCTCGTCACTGGCGATCAGGTAGCCGTCTTCGTTCAGGTTGCCGATGATCACTTCCGCGGCTTGGCGAACTTCGGGACGGGTGGGAACCGATCCCAGTTGCCAAATCAGGTGATCGGTAAGAGTGCTCGGTTTGGAAAGGAAATTCTCGAACGACGGGCGTTCGATGTCCTCTATTTCCCGCGAGCTACGGTAGCCGGGGTCGAGATAGTCCTGAAAGAACGAGCCAAAGTCGATTTCTTCGAATGGGTCTTTTTTCTCTTCGACCGGGGCGGGAGTGTCCTCTACGGTGGGACGCTCACGGTCGTCTTCGCGGCGGCCCACATCGTCGAGCAGTGGCACCGAGTCTTCCAGTTCCTCCAACACGGGGTTTTCCACCATCTCGGCAGTGATCATGTCGCGCAGCTCAAGCTTGTTGAGCGCCAGGACGCTGACCATCTGCACCAGTCCCGGCGTCAGGATCTGGCGCTGCGAGACCTTCAGATGGAGCTTTGGCTGGAGAAGCACCATATTTACCCTATCAACCTTGATCTGAGCGCAACGCTTGAATAATCGATCTGAGCTCAGCAACTGCTGCTGGATCCATCCCTCCGGGCCTGTTGACCAGGGGACTTAGCTTGTCGCAGAGTTTCCTGTAGCGCTCGACCCTCGGGTCTTTTTGTCTTGTTTCAGCAAAATCACACCACTCTACCGAGTCGCCGGACCCTAACAGGAAACGTTCAATCACCTGTGCTGCTTGCTCAGGACTCATGTCCGGCTTCCACTCCACGCCGGAAATATGATTCGACCTAAACCACATTGAGGGCGGCCAAAGGTTTATGTGTGGGTTGCGCATTTGCTGCTTCCTCACACCAGCGAGAAACTCTCGCCCAAATACACCCTTCGGACTTCGGGGTCATTCGCCAACTGCTCCGGCAATCCGGAGCGGAAGATGCGGCCTTCGTCAATGATGTAGGCCCGGTCCGTCACCGAAAGCGTTTCCCGAACGCTGTGGTCCGTGATCAGGACGCCGATGCCGGACTTCTTCAAATCACTAATGATCCGCTGCAGGTCGAGCACCGCGATGGGATCAATCCCGGAAAACGGTTCATCCAAAAGGATGAAGGCCGGACTAATCGCCAAAGCACGGGCAATCTCCACCCGCCGCCGCTCGCCCCCCGACAGCGCATACCCCCGGTTTCCCCGGATGTGCTCCAGGCCGAGCTGGTCGATGAGGGTTTCCATCCTCTCCCGGCGCTGGTGCCAGGCAATGGGCTGTGCTTCCAGCACCGCGAGGATGTTTTCCTCAACGGTAAGCTTCCTGAAAACCGATGCTTCCTGGGGGAGATAGCTGATGCCGTACTGGCGCGCCCGCAGATACATGGGCACGTCGGTGATATCTTCGTTGTCGATCAGCACCCGGCCTGTATCTGGGGGGAGCAAGCCGACGATAGCGTAGAAAGTGGTGGTCTTGCCAGCGCCGTTAGGGCCAAGCAAACCAACAACTTCGCCCTGTTCCACTCGAAGACTGACCCCGTTTACCACCCGACGACCGCGGTAGGACTTGCCGATTTCGTCGGTGGCCAGAGTGCGCATTTATCGTGCCACTCGCGTCTGTGTAACGCTGGGGGAGCTTTCGTTGCCTTCCACCAGCACCCTATCATCGGTCCTAAATAAAGTCAACGAAACGCCCGTAATCTTGCCCTGTTCGGCATCAAAAATGCTAGGCGGTCCGCCGGTCAGCACGAACTTGTCGTCGGCGACCGTGTAAATGAGCCGTTCTCCATTGGCTCGGCGAGTGGTCTGGGTGACCTCCACCTGGCCCTGCGCGACGATCTTGTCGAGCTTGGCTACCCCTTCGCCCGACTGGCCGCGAGCTTGCAGTAAGGCCTCCATCTGTCCGGCAGAAACCGTAAAATCCGCCGCTCGGGCCACGACGTCGCCCTCAAAGTGCGCCTGGCGCTCCTCGTCGCTGTACGTCAGATGATTGGCGGTGATGGTCACGGGTATGACTTTGCCGTTTTTGTCGGTCTGGACCAGCACCGTGGAAACCGGCTGGCTTCCGGGCGCGACTGACTGCCCTGCCGCTGTACCCGCCACCACGGAGCGGCGGTCACGGTCGAAGCGGATGGTCGGGGCCGACACGACGTTTGCGTCCTGCCATAGCCGGACTCCACCGGCATAAAGCGCAACGGCTGAGGAGCTATGAGCCGTCATGGTTGCCGCCGTGACGTGTATGGGGTTGGACGAGGCCAGCATCGCCCCGCCGGGTTGCGGCTTGAGATCGCTGTAAGTAGTCTTGACCTCGCCTTCCGCAAAGGCGTCCCCGGTTGTCCGGTCCAGCCGCATCACTCGCGCGGTTGTGGTCATCCCGCCTTCCACCACGCGCGGTGAGCCACTGAGCACCAACATCTGGTCGGCGGGCGTGTAGCGGGCACGGTCGGCCCAGGCTTTCCGGGCGCCATCGCTATAGACGAGGTTTCCCTGCTGAACAATGGCATCCATTCCCTGGCCGGGCCGGAAGCTGGCGTCCAAAGAGTCGCTCGTGCTCACGCGGTCGGGCTGGCCAGGGTTGCTGGAAACGATATGGGCGTCCGGCGCGCCATGAACCGATGTGAGACGCCCCAAAGCATCGAAGCGAGCTTCGAATTTCCCCGCTGTTACGACAGTTTGGCCATTGGAGGCGACTGCTGGGATGATGGCAATTTGCGCTGGCCCGGAGGTTTCTGCATCTTTGAGATGGCGGTCGCGGCCCAGGATGAAATTCACAGCCGCGGCAGATAGCTCAACGTCCTGCTCGCCCGATGACGGCGAGGCGAGCTTCTTGGGCTGTCGCAAATGAACATTGCCCTCGGCACGCGCGCTGGCAAGCACATTGTTGCCGGCAAAATTCAGGATGAATCGCTCGGCGCTGCCTTTGACGGGCTGCGGTTCTCCGCCTTCAACCCGCACGTTGCCGGAAAAAATCGCATCCTGCACCAGGCCGCGCTGGCTTGCCATCCGGATCTCAAGCTCGTCGGCAAGGACACGCGCCTGTTTCCCATCGCCCGAATCTACCTGCACGTTGCCTCTGGCGAGCACCCGGTCAAGATCGTTATTCGGGCGCAGGAAGAGCATGGCGTTTTCCGCCTCGGCGATGCGAGTCCCGCTTTGCAGATGAACCTGATCCAGGACGATGATCCTCGGGTTCTTCAGAACAACTCCGCGCGCCGCCGTAATGGTCGCGGCCGTCGGACCGGCAAAGGAAAGCGCAACTTGCGACTGCAAAGTGAGCAATCCGCTCTTGCCGTCATAGCTCACGCCTTTGGCCGAGCCGCTGGCTTGGGCGACGTGGAATTCGACAGCCTGCTGAGTGACGGCGTTGCCGGTTTTCTGATTGAACGTCAGCCCGCTGGTCTTGAGGTGAATGGGGTTCTTTAGCACTTTGGGAACCGTTTGATCGGGGCTGGCCAAGCCGGCAGGATTGGCCTCGAGGTCAATCTCCACTTCTCCTTTCGCGATCACATCTCCGGACTTCGGGTCGTATTCGAAGTCAGAGCCGTAGATCTGGTCGTAGCGGGCGGAATCGCGACCGTAGAGGGTGATAGCGACGTCGTGCAGCTCGGCGTGGCCGTGCTGAAACTGGACCGCTTTGCTGGCCTGAATCTTGAACGTGGTCCGGCCGCCGTCGGAACCCGAAATCGTGAAGCCCTCGGCGCTCTGCTGGATTCCCTGCGCAATTTTCCCGGGAACCTGCTTGAGCACATTCTGCACCTTGTGCCGCGCATAGAAGTACTCTCCCGCGACCACCAAAGCGGCAGCAATGGCGGCAACCGCGAACCAGCGACGGAGCCGGGAAATATTGGGGGCCATCTCAGGACAGTTTACTGCAGCGGGTGTTTAGCGGCCTCCGGCGGGCTGCTAGAATTCCCCGTCTATGCCTGCAGCTCCCGCGCTACTCGACCTCGAAAATATTCAAGTAATGCGCGGCGACAAAGTCGTGCTCGACGATTTCACGCTGCGCATCGCTGCCGGGGAACACGTAGCCATCCTGGGACCGAACGGATGCGGCAAATCCACGCTGATCAAAACCATTACGCGCGAGTTGTATCCGGTGGTGCGCGAGGGTTCGCGCATGACGATTCTCGGCGAAGATGCCTGGAACGTCTTTGAGCTGCGGTCGTTGCTGGGCATTGTCTCAAACGATCTGATGTCCTGGTGCACGGGAGATTCGCTGGGGCGGGATGTTGTGCTTTCGGGCTTTTTCAGCAGCAACGATATTTACCCAAACCATCTGGTTCGGCCGGAGCAGCGGGAGCAAGCCGAAGCTGCGCTGGAGCAACTGCAGGTGCCGCATCTGGCCGACCGGCCGGTGGTCGCCATGTCGTCGGGCGAGGCGAAGCGAGTGCTGATTGCGCGGGCGTTGGTCCACAAGCCGCGCGCGCTATTGTTCGACGAGCCCAGCAACTCGCTGGACCTTTTTGCCCGGCACAGCCTGCGCGAAACCATGAGCCTGCTGGCGAATTCCGGGATTGGCATCGTGCTGGTCACGCACGACCTTTCTGACATCATTCCGGAAATCGAGCGCGTGGTGCTGATGTCGCGCGGGCGAATTGTCGCGG
Source organism: uncultured Acidobacteriaceae bacterium (assembly GCA_963770915.1). GTDB lineage: Bacteria > Acidobacteriota > Terriglobia > Terriglobales > Acidobacteriaceae > PALSA-270. The sequence goes on along the minus strand of CAVYRG010000001.1, from coordinate 3,724,076 downwards.
ATGGGCGCAAAGAAGAAATTCTTCAGGGGCGTCGGCTGGCGGCGTTGTTCGGCATGAAAGTGGAGATTGCGCGCAAGGATGGGTACTACCATCTTTGGTGAAGCGTCGCGACCGCATTAAAGTTGTCATTCCGAGCGCAGCGAGGAATCTGCTGTTTGCCGGCAGCGCGAGAAAGCAGATTCCTCGTGCCAAAACCAAGCACTCGGAATGACAATTCTTCTGGTGGAGATCCACGATCACGCAACGCCCTAGAAATTCTCATCCATCGTGATCTGCTCGATCATTTGATCCAGCTCATCGCTGGACTTGTCGTGTTGCGCCTGCAGGTCGGCGATTTCTTTCTTCAACACGGCCAGCCGGTCTTCCTGCGAATCGAGTTCGTGCGTATAGCGTTCCAGCAGCGCTTTTTCTTCAGGGCTGCCCTTGAGCACCTTCATGTTCTCGCGGATGCGCGCCTGCTCCTGGCCGATTGAGGTGATCTCCGCCTGGCGGGTGGTGATCTGCGCCTCGAAGTGGTCGACCTCGTTCTTTTTCGCCAGCACGCGGCGGAACACATCCTGCAGCGCGGGCGAGATATGGTTTTGCTGCCCGATGAGCGCGACCGTGTCGTCATCCAGATCGGTGAGTTCGTAGCGGGTGTCTTCAGGGTGGTATTCCTCGATCTTCATCTCTTCGGTTTTGCCCGGCCCCACGCCGACGCGAAAGCGCAGAAAAGATTCTGAGGTTTCCTCCGGCTTCGGGCCTTCAGCCAGCTTCCAGCCATCGCGTGCCGGATGCTCGATGATGACCTGCCGCGGCTCTGAATCCGCATTGTGCACCGTGTATTTGCGGCTGTCGCGCTGCTCGCGGGTAAGGATCATCACGCCCTTGGCAATGCGCACGTGGGTCGCGGGCTTCTCGCTCGATTCCTCTTCCATCTTGATGTTAAGGGCGGGATCGCCGGCGTACGAAATCAGGCGGCGCTCGGCGGGATGGACAGTTTCGATCAGGCCTTCGCCGGCAAATGTGTCGCCGTCAAGGATGTTGAAGGTGCCGGAGTCGAGCGTGAGGCCGCTGGAGTTGGTAATCCATAGCGCGCGGCGGATTTCCTTCGAGTCTTCATTCCAGAGCGAAACTTTTTCGGCTTCAATGCGGGCTTGCAGGATGGGCACCAGCGCCGACTGGTTCTTGCCGATGGTGATGGGCTGCTTGATGTTGTATTCGAAATAGTCGCCCATGTCCTTGCCCTCGGCCTCGACGGTCTGCTTGCCGGCGATCTCAGATACTTCCGCCGAGTCAGTCTCGACCCGCGCTGTCGAAGCCTGGACCTCGGCCGATTCCTCCGCCGCCCCGACTTCAAGTCTGGCGTCAATTTCGTTGCTGCGTCCCACTCCAATGTAGAAGTTGGTAAGGTCGAACCGCTTGAAGCCGGGCGAATCGACAAAGAGAGCAGAATTTCCTGGCGGCACGTTGTAGAACTGATAAACGCCGCGTGCGTCCGTGGCTGTGTTCTGCGAAGCGCCGGTCTCGTCGTTGCGCACCGTAACACGAGCGCCGGGAACAACTGCGCCCGACGCGTCGGTAACGGTTCCCCGCAGGCTCGTAGCGCCAATCATTCCAGGGGCAAGTCCTGCAATGGTGCCACCTCCCATTCCGCCGCCCACGCCGGCCCCTACTGCTGATTCCATCGTGCTCTCATGCTCTTGCGGCGTCAGCATGACCGAGGGCGGCAACTGCACCACTGGCCGCCGCGTGTAAAACGGCTGCGAGATATTTTCGATGAACGACTGCGGCGCTCCGGCCACCAGAGAAAGCTGCACATCTTTCCAATCCTCGCCGACGGTGTTGTCCACAATCGCCCAGCCTTGCAGCAGCGGCTTTTCGTCCTTCTTTTGCGGCAGGATGATACGATACGTGCTCTTCCACACCGGCACTTCACTGATGTAGCTGACGAAAATATCGCGGTCGCCAGTTCCTGTGGCCGAAATCGTCATGCGCCGCAAATCGCGGGCGCGGGAGGAAGCGATCAGGTCCAGATACTTGCCGACTTCGCCGCTAAGATCGCGCTCCGCCAGCCGAACCGAGGTTCCCGGGCCCAGCTCGAAATTCCGCATCTCGCCGGTGTCGCTCACAACCGCGAATCTGGTCACATTTGAAACTACGCCCTTGTCGTTGGTGCGCTGCTCGGTTTCGACGCTGAGCAGGCGGCCAGTCGCGCTCGACGTCCCGCTATGAACTTCCATCCTCGCGCCGCGCATGGCGGAAAGAAAACTGGCCTGCGTGATCGACTTGCCGAAAGGCAAGCGCAGAGATTTCAGCCGCTCATCGAGCGGGGCAATCGAGTTGTAGCGCACGCTCGAAATGCGCCCTTCGCCGAGATCGACCACGGTCAGCGACTTCAGCACGTCGTTGAGCTGGGCGCTGGTGAAGTCGATGGCGAGATCCTGGTTGCCGTGCACGCGCGCGGCGTGCTCGAAATATCCCACGCCGTTCTTGTAAAGAACGACGCGCTTCACCGGCAGGCGGGCGCTGGATTCAGCGGCCGGGGCTGCGGGCTTTGTGTCGGCTGGGGCTTTGGTCTGAGCAGAAATCGGAAGAACGAAGGCGAGAAATACAACAGCTACGACAGCGCGCAACATCGCAACTCCTCACGGCGCAAATGCGCCAAACGCGCGGAGTGTATCACGAGGCGGCCAGATTGCGGCAACGGGTTCCTTTCGGGTTTCGTATCAGGGCATGCCTTCACAGTCATTAGATTCGAAGCCCGCCGGAGGCGCCGCCCAACCTCTCGACTCGCCTCCGGCGCGGGGTCGTCGATTCGCTTGCTTAAGCGATACGGCTGAAGCCGTATCCTGATACGAACCGTCTTGTCCGGAGTGCGGATACGCGCTCACGACGACGGGGGTGTTGAAGATGTCGAGGCTAGTGCGGGCAGAACTCCTGAACTGGCCGTGGTCCTGAAGTCCCTCAGGGTCAGCTCCAAGCCTCCGAAATCAGGGTGATCGTTCTCGCCGAGGGTGAAGGCAATGTCCAACATGTCGCCGGGCAGGAGTGACTCTTTCTCCCAGCGCTCCGCCATGCGCCAACCGAGAGCGCTGTAGCTCACAAACTTCCGCCAGTTTTGTTTCGATTGAGTCGGAGCGCCTGTTCCATTTGACGCCGCGGCTGCCAACTTAAGTTTGACGTGCTTCTCTTTCATCACCCGCGCCGGGGCCAGCAGACGAGTATCCCGCGCCACAAAGATCGGCTCATGATTTCCCACGCCGAACGGCTCGAGCCGTTGCAGCACGCGAAACAATTCCGGCGTGATCTGATCGAGCGAAAGCTCCGCGTCGAACTCGAGTGCAGGATCGAAATCGGCAAGCGTGAGGCGGGCGCGGGCGTATTCATCGACCCGGGCGCGCAACTCGGGCACGCGGTCCGCCGGTAAAGAGAATCCGACCGCATGTGAGTGCCCGCCGAAGCGAGTAAACAACTCGCTGCAGGATTCCAGCGCATTCAGCAGATGGAATGGGCGGATGGAGCGGCCCGAGCCATGCGCTTCGCCGCCATCGCGCGAGACCACCAGCGCCGGCCGGTGATAGCGTTCGACCACGCGCGTGGCCGTAATGCCGATGACGCCGCGGTGCCAGCCGTCGCCGTCGATCACCATGCAATACGCGTCGCGCAGCGAGGCGTCTTCTTCAATGCGTTCAGCGATACATTGCAGGATACGGCGCTCTTCCTCCTGGCGGTCGGCGTTGAGCTTGTCGAGCCGCGCCGCCAGTTCGTTCGCCCGGGCAGAATCTTTCACGCTGAAAAGTTCGATCACGTCGCGCGCCACATCCATGCGGCCAGCGGCGTTGATGCGGGGGGCGACGCGGAAGCCCACTTCGCCGGAAGTCAACGGTCGCCCGCTCACCTGCGCGACTTCGAGCAGAGCCTTCAAGCCGGGGTTCACTGTCGTTCGCAATCCTTCCAGGCCCAGCTTGGCGAAAACGCGATTCTCATCCTGCAGCGGCACCGAATCGGCTATCGTGGCGATGGCGACGATCTTCATGAATGACGTCAACAAGCGCGTTTGGTCGCCTGCGCGGCGTCTCTCGATCAGTCCTTGCGCAAGCTTGAACGCCACACCCGCGCCGCACAGCAGTTTGCAGGGATACTCGCAGCCCGCCTGATTGGGATTCACCACCGCCAGCGCTTTCGGCACGCCGTCCGGACCGGGCAAGTGGTGATCCGTAACAATGAGATCGACGCCGAGCCGCTGCGCAGTTTCGGCCGGAGCGAAGGCGCGGATGCCCATGTCGACACTGATGATCAGGCGAATGCCCGCCGCGGCGGCGCGCTCGATCACGTCATCGCGCATGTCGTAGCCGTCGCGGATGCGATGGGGCACGTGGAAGTCAGCGCTGCCGCCGCAGAGCTCGATGGCGGTTTTCAAAATTACAATAGCAGTGGTGCCGTCGACGTCGTAGTCGCCGTAGATGAGGATGGGTTCTTTGTTCTTAATCGCCGCATCAAGCCGGTCCACCGCGGCTTGCATGCCAGCCATGAGATAGGGCGAGTGCAGGTGAGAGAGAGAAGGAGTGAGAAAGCGCTCGGCGGATTCGCCATCGCTGATTCCACGCGCGATCAGAAGCCTAGCCAATGTGGAGGCGCCGCGAGAATCGCAGCGCAAGCCAGATACGCTGTTAGAAGCCAGCTCCGCGGCGAGAGCGTCCACCCGCTCTGACGCCACGGACTTGAGCGCCCATCTCATTCCTGCCACGAACGAGACCGCCGAGCTTCGCTAGGCCTGGCCCGGACGAGTCCCTGCCCCGCACAAAGGGGCTCAAAATTTGCTTTCATCATCCTGGCCCGACTCATCGATGGGAATGTCGGCGAAATCCTCGGCCATTTCGAGCACTCGCTGGTAGCGTTCGTACCATTCTGTAGAGGCCTCGTAGACCATCATCACGCCCTCGTGCGCAAAACCGAGTTGCACGAACCCGGTTTTTCCCAGGTAGGTGCGCAGCCAGCGGGCTTCTTCCACGTCTTCGTCATTGGCGAACTGGGCATCGGACAAACGCGTCACCAGCTCATCGAGATCTTCCCGGCGCAGGGTCCAGGAATCCATGGTCAGGAAGGGCGCCTTGGCGGCTTTGGCCAGCTCGACAAAATCCTTCCAGCTTTCGGGATTGCCCTCCGACTTCCACATCACGCTCGGCACTTCTTCATAATCGACGTAGCCGTGAAAACGAAGCATGCCGTGGCCCTCGACGAAGGCCGTCATGTCATCTTTCAAACCGGTGAGATCATCTGTGAGTAAAGACATAGGAAGTCTGACTCTGCATTGTATGACTTTTGGGGGAAGGCGAAAAGGAGCGGCGCGTTTGGGTAGTCGTGCAGCTTGCTTACCGCATTCCTCGCCATTATCATTCCGAGCCAGCCCCATGGGCGATACCACCGCGCTTCGGAATGACAACTTTGCGGGAGAAGCAAATTGCCGCTATTGCTGGCGGCTGAGAGCGATTCTCCTGTGCTACACTAACTGTTCTACAGCAGGCTCCTGATCCGCACCATGCTTCTTTCGAAAGAATATGTGGGCTATTTGGCCCGCGAAGTCACCAAAAAATTGATCAGCGGCGAGCTTATCGCCACCAAATCCGTGCCCGCGGTGACGGAAAAAGTGCACGCCGCCATGCTGGAAGAGCTGACGCTCGAAGACCGCATCAACGACGAGGTGCGCGTCATTCTGGAAGCCTACTCGGACGAAATGCGCCGCACCGGCGCCGATTACCAGGAGATGTTTCGCAAAGTGAAGAGCGAACTGGTACGCAAATACAAGGCGGTGCTGTGAGACTGAGCCGCGACAAAGCCAACAAGGTGGCGCACACGGTGACTGACGCCTTAGCCGAGAGCAACGAAGTCGAGTTCATTGAAGACCGCAATACGATTCGGCTGGAAGTGCGCAAAATCCTGGAAGACCTGCTCAACCGCGAAGAGAAAATCGACCAACTGGCGCGGCAGAAGATCGAGAGCCAGAAGCGGACCATCCTCGAAGGCAGCCAGGAGTGGGACATCCTCTACCGCAAGTACTACAACGAAGAAGTGAAGAAGCTGGGCGTTTAGGGAAGCGCTTCCTTGTGCCCACTGTCATCCTGAGCAGCTATCATGGGCTCAGGATTCATGCCCTTGCCCTCCCAACTCTCCGGCCTGGTCAAGCAAGCCGCTCATGAAGCGGGCTTCGAACTCGCCGGCATTGCGCCGGTGCGCGATTTCCTTGAGCTGGAGATGTTCCCCCGCTGGATCGCCGCCGGCCACGCCGGCGAAATGAAGTACCTGGAATCCCGCGACGAGGCGGGCCGGCTGAAACGGGCTTCACTGCGTTCGGTGGCGCCGTGGGCGCGCAGCGTGATCGTGTGCGCGATCAATTACAACACCGCCCATCCTTCCTCGACCGCCGCACATGAATCCGCTCAAGGTTGGATCTCCCGCTACGCCTGGAGCCAGAGCGATTACCACGATGCGGTGATGGACCGGCTGCGCAAGGTCGAGAATCGCTTGCAAGCGGCGGCGGAAGAAGTTCCCGTTGAAACTCGCTGTTACGTCGATACGGGTCCGGTTGTCGAGCGGGTTTATGCCAGGTACGCCGGCGTAGGGTGGATTGGAAAGAACACTTGCATCATCAATCAGAAGGTCGGTTCGTGGCTGTTTCTGGGCGTGATTCTAACTTCGCTGGAACTTATCTCTGACTTGCCTGCGCAAAATCGTTGCGGATCGTGCACCCGCTGCATCGATGCCTGCCCCACACAGGCTCTTATTGCGCCGAGCCAGCTCGATTCCAATCGCTGCATCTCTTACCTGACCATTGAGAAACGGGGCGCCATCCCCGACGATCTGCGCGATGGCATGGGGCGGCACGTCTTTGGCTGCGACATCTGCCAGGACGTCTGCCCCTGGAACCGCAAAGCGCCGACTACATCCGCGCAGGAGTTCCAGCCGCGCGACGGCCTGGTCAATCCCGCACTGGATTGGCTGGCGGAAATGAGCACGGAGGAATTTCGAGAAAAATTCCGCAGCTCCCCTATCCGCCGCACCAAGCGTCATGGCCTGCGCCGCAACGCCGTCACGGCCATGGGCAACAGCGGAGACCGGCGCTTTCTGCCGCTGCTCGAAAGACTCAAAACCGACGAAGATACCGTCGTAGCCTCCAGCGCCAAGTGGGCTGCGGAAAAACTGCTCCGCTCTTAGCCGCAGCCGCGCCCGCGGCGTACACTAGAAGCGGAAACATTCGGCTGGCCACGATGCCCCGCTCAGTCTCTCGCATTGCCCTTCTTGTTGTCGTTCTTGCCGGCGGTAGTGCCTTCGCGCGCGCTCCCAAATCGAAGTGGATTCGCCTCAGCTCCGCGCACTTCGCCATCCTTAGCGATGCCAGCCAGAAAGACAGCAAGACCGCAATCGTACGCCTGGAGCAATTGCGCGCCGGCTTCGGACAGCTATTGATGCGCGACAAGGTCATCATGCCGCAACCCATCGACGTGATTACCTTCGAAACGCGGGCAGAATATGCGCAATACGCGCCGCTGATTGCGGGGCAGCCGATTTCGACCTCCGGCTTCTTCCTCGCAGGCAAAGACCGCAGTTATATTGTGCTCGATTCATCCGACCCGGAAAGCTGGCGTCCCGTCGCTCGTCAATTTGCCCTTTGGTGCCTGAACTACAACTATCCGCCTACGCAACCCTGGTTCGATGAAGGTTTCGCCGACTATTTCTCGAGCATTCAACTAAGCGACACGCAGATGGAGATCGGCGGCGATTCCGCCTCATTTGTCGAGTTGTTGAATACGAAGCCATGGTTGCCCATTACAGAGTTATTCGCTGAGCGGGCGGCAGCCAAGACTGAATCCCAGCTCTTTCGCGCCGAGTCCTGGATTGTGATGCACTACTTGCTGAACCAGCAGAAGCTGCCGGCGACGGGAAAGTACTTCGCGCTGGTTGAGATTCAGAAAGTTCCATTGGAGAGCGCGATCCAGCAGGCTTTTGGCGTGAGTCCAACGCAGTTCGAGCAGGCGGTAAAGGCGTACCTTCACAGCGTCGCTCCGGGACTCCAGCCGCCCGCGCCAGCGCAGTCCGGCGCCGCGAACGGCAACTCGGGCTCTCTTCATGACTCGCCGCCCCCGGTTGGGCCTGATGAAGTTGGCACAAGCTATGCCGAGGTCTCACTGGCTGAGGCGCAAGCGTTGATCGCAGAGATGACAGTTCGTATTCCCGAGCGCCGGGAGGCGGCTGTCAAGCAACTAAGCGATCTTGCCGGCGATCCGGAAACCGATTCCTCAATAGTGCATCGCGCCCTGGCCTGGGCTGAAATGCAGAAACAGGAATACTCCAACGCTCTCGACGAACTGAGCAAGGCGCGAGAGCTGAATCATGACGACCCCTGGGTTCATTACTATGATGCGCTGGTGAAATTTGAGCAGGCTCGCAGCACCGGCGGTGAGACTCAGGGCCTGGCCAACATGATGTTGGACCTGCGCGCGGTGCTCGACTGGAACCCTGACTTCGCCGAGGCTTACAACATGCTTGCGCTGGCGCAGTTGGAAGGCGGGGGCCTGCACGCCGCTGCCGAAAGCATCAGCTCGGCCATCGCGCTGAGCCCGCGCAACCAAGCTTATCTGCTCAATCTGGCCCACATCAACATAGGCGAAAAGAAATGGGACGACGCGACCGCTCTTCTTAACCAGCTAAAGGACAGCCCGGATGGGAAGGTCGCGGCCACAGCGCGCAGCGACCTGCAGGACCTGCCTACCTTGAAGAAATATGGCATTCTGCCGGCCCGAGCCAGCGCGGCGCAACCGAAGCCGGTCTACAGCACGCCCGATGACGAGGACGCGGATTCCTCTGGAACGCCCGCTCCTGCGCCAGCCGCCCCGGATCGGCGCAAGACTCTGTATGCCACGGGAAAGCTGCTGAGCGTCGACTGCTCCCAGCCGCCCGGGGCCATTTTGAAAATCGCCGTTCGAGGCCGGATCATGCAAATGCGCACGCCTGACTTCAAGTCGCTGCTGCTCATCGGGGCCGGCCAATTTTCGTGCGATTGGAAAGGCGAGGCCGTAGTAGTCAACTACAAGGCGAACCCAAAAGGCGGCGGTGATCTCGTGTCGCTCGAAATCCACTGAACCGGCTCAATTACCTGGACGCCGCTCGGACAGCGGGAACAATCAGACAGCCCTTGCTCCACGCCGGCAGCGCGGCTTTGTGCGCAGTGACAATTCGGCGAATGAAGTAGAGAGCCGCCACCAGGCAAACCATCACCGCAACGACCGAAGCCTCCGGCCCAAATTGTCCCCCGGTGAGAAGTCGCGGGCCGCTGAGCGAGCCATGAACCAGCCCGCTACTCATGCCGTTACCAGAGACTGTCATACTGAAAATTGAGCCTTCCGCGAAATTCCAGCCCATGTGCAGCCCGATCGGGAGCCACAAGCGCTGCGTGGCGGCATAGGCCGCACCCAGCAGAATGCCGGCCTCAATCGCAATCGCGAGCGAACTGGCGAAAGTTGCGCCCGGATTGGAATTGTGTGCCAGACCAAATATCGCCGCCGTAAACAGCAAAGCTCCCCAGGTCCCCAGGAGCTTCGCAGTCAAGCGGAACAGCAGTCCGCGGAACAGAAGCTCTTCGGTAACCCCGCTCATCACCGCGAAGGCCACGCCGCCCGCAATTCCGCTCGCAGTGCCGCCTCCCGCCGGGTGATAGACCCGCGCAACCCAGAGAATCGCCACAACGCTGGTGAACAGGAGAACTCCGAGTGCGAGTCCTGCGGTGGTTTCCGGCAATAAACGGGAGACGCTAAGTTCGGAGGGAACTCGGCGCTCGATCAGCCGTGAAACCGCCACATAGGTCGCGAGCACTAGAAGCGCAAGCAGCAATCCGCCAGCCACGGGGAAGTGCGCCCGCAACCAGGATTGCGTCGCCATGATGACGAGCACAATCGCGGTCATATTGACTATGCCCAGGCCGATCTCCTTCAACACTCTGCGCATCGCGCTCCCCGACGTAGGATCGTACGTCGAATCCGCAAATAAGGTTCTGGAAATCTCCGCAAAAAAACCAACCCTCCCAGGGGAAGTTGGGAGGGTTGGCCGCTGCTTCATGGTACAAACGGGGTTGTCTAGGCACGCACGACGTTGGCGGCCTGGAACCCTTTTGGTCCTTTGAGCAAATCAAACTCCACCGTCTCGCCTTCGTTCAGCGTGCGGTATCCATTTTCTTGAATGGCGGAGAAATGGACAAACACATCCTCCCCGGTGGAGCGTTGAATGAAACCATAGCCCTTAGCCCCGTTGAACCACTTGACTGTTCCCTTCTCTCTCACAAAAACTCCTTTCGACTCTGCTCTGTGATTGAATGCTTCCAACCCTCCGTGAAGCGCGCGCTTCGAGTACCCCCCTCAGAGAACTGGAAGTGCAATGGGCCCCGAGCTTCGCCCTTACAAGCCCGCCGCAAACACTTAAGGCTTCTGAGTTCTGCGCCGGGTGCAGAAGCCGCGGCGCAAAGCTCCGAAGCCAATCATGTGGATACGGGTTTGAACTTCTGGATGCGAAACCATGACCCAACTACCTAAACATCTCATCCGGATGCTACTGCCGGCGAGCAGGAAATATTATTCATGGAAACGATTTCTGGCAAGAAAAGAATCGTAAATCCGCTGGTTTGGTTCCGGCCCGGCCACCAGCGCCGCCAGAGCCGCGGAGCACTTGTGACCCAACCGCGGGCTCAACACGACGCAAGAGAAGCTAACCGCAAGTCTTTGATAACATAGGAAAACCACCAAGGTGTCCAGCATCCTGCCAGCTTCGCCTCAGCCCACCGGTCCTGAACCGGCGGGTGCGCCGTCTCGGGGTACCGGACTGTATTCCGGGCTTGTGGCTTCGACGGTAAAGTATCTCTTGCGCACTGAAGTTCACACTTTTGCCTTTTCCGTTGCCGCAAATGCGATCCTGTCTTTCTTCCCTTTTGCCCTACTGCTTCTTACTCTGATCCGCCGCGTCTTCCATTCTCGCGTGATGTATGACGTGGTGTTGCAGTTGCTCCGCGACTCTCTGCCCACGGGGCAGGATTTTCTGATCCGCAACCTCACGGCTCTGGTGAACGCCCGCCACAGAGCCCAGATCGCCTCGCTGCTCATCCTTCTTGTGACCTCGACCGGCATTTTCATGCCCTTGGAAGTGGCGCTTAACCGTATCTGGCATTTCCCCAACAACCGCTCTTACATAGGAAATCAGCTGATCTCGCTCGGCCTGGCCTTTGCTTGCGGCGTGCTCGCCCTGCTCTCCATCGCGCTCACGGCGGAGAACGTCTCGCTCGTGGAAACCCTACTGCGCGGGCATGCCATGTTTATCGTGCACCTGGTGGGATTCGTAGTGATGAAGCTCACCGCCATGGCGGCCAGCATCGCGATCTTCGTTCTCATTTATTGGCTGCTGCCCAACGGAAAAGTGCCCATTCGCGCCGTGATTCCAACCGCGGTGATTATGGGGCTGCTCTCTGAGGTCCTGAAATACGCTTACATCCTGGCTCTGCCACGACTGAACTTTCAGGAAGTGTATGGGCCATTCGCCCTTTCCGTGAGCCTGATGTTCTGGGCTTTCCTGTCCGGATTGCTGCTGCTGACCGGAGCCAACCTCTCCGCCCTGCAGCACGAACGGCGAACGGCGGCAGCCTAGCCCGTAGTTGTATTTTCACAGGTTGCTGGCGGGCGGGCTTTGCCAATGTTCACTCGTCACAACCGTCTTGTGACGCACGGCACATCTTGTCTAAGTTTGACTCCCTAATATGTTTGCGCCTCCCGTCCAAGGCTGGGCCTCAATCCATCTTGAGGCTTTGCGATGCATGTGTGTCTCCGGAGGGCGCTAATTGGCGGGTTGCTCTCCGCCCTGCTCCTGTGGTCGAGCTTGCTCGGCGCCCAACGTACCGCCTCCAGCGCCATTCCTGGCTTGTCCCAGCTACTTCGCACATCCGGCTACATCTTTTCCGGTACCGTCCGGTCCGTCCAGAGGATCGCTCCAACCGGCCCCAATGAAGTGGCCACCATGCAGGTCACGTTCGAAGTGACGGAGGGAATTCGCGGCGTGCGAACCGGACAAACCCTGGTGATCCGCGAATGGGCGGGGCTGTGGGAATCCGGCGCCCGCTATCGCCCGGGCCAGCACATCCTTCTGTTTCTTTATCGCCCCAGCCGTTTGGGTTTGACCAGCACAGTCGGCGGGCAAATGGGGCGCTTCCCGATCGACAACAAGGGCCAGGTGATGGTGCAGCAGTCGCAGAACAGCCTGTCGCCGGCTCCGGGAAACGGAATTCGCGGACCGGGCGGCATAACCATGAAGGCTAAGGATCTCGTGCAGGCCATCCGGAAGGCGGAGAAGGAATAGCCCATGCCGTCGACGAACCATCTCACGCGCGCGGCGGCGATTCTTCTATTGCTTTCTTTCGAGCTTGCGCAAGCCGGAGGGCCGCGCTACGTCGCCGGCGTTAGTTCTTTCAACGCCGGGACGATGGGAACGCCGCTGACTTGGGCCAACGGAGCCGTCAAGTATTACACCGACCAGGGCGATCTCAGCCCGCGGCTTCCCGGTCCCAGCGCCGATGCTTTCGTGGCGGCGGCCTTCAGCCGCTGGACTGTAACCGCAACCGCCGCCATTTCTGCCACACGCGCCGGCCAACTCGCGGAAGACGTGAACGGGACCAATGTTCTCGTCAATTCTGACGGCACCATCACCCTTCCCGCCGACATTCTTCCTACCGCGCTCAACCAGCCGGTGGCCATTGTCTACGACGCTGATGGCTCCGTCACCGACGCTCTGCTCGGCCAGACGGCAAGCGATCCCTCGCTTTGCGCAACCAATTCGGTTATCGGCGGCGTCGACAGCCTAAGCGCCGACGCTCACCTGGCCCACGCCTTAGTCGTGCTGAATGGAAGCTGTGCGCAGACTTCCGCGCAGCTTCCCAACCTCTCTTATCATCTGGTACGCCTTCTGGGGCAAGTGCTGGGGCTGGATTGGTCGCAACTGAATCTCAACGTTCTCACCGGCCAGCCTTCCCTGCCCACCACCGCCGACTATGCCGGCTTCCCGGTCATGCATGCCAACGATCCGCCCTCCTGCGTACCGATCAGCAAATGCTATCCCGCCTCGGCCGACCCGGCGCAACCCAAGGAGGACGATCAGGCCGCCCTGTCCCGTCTCTACCCAGTCACAGCGCAGAACCTAGCCAGCTTTCCCGGCAAGCAAGTTCTCGCCTCGACCACAATGCGCATTCATGGCTCAGTCTATTTTGTCGATGCCACCGGATTGCCGGCTCAGCCGATGCAGGGCGTCAACGTGGTCGCCAGATGGATCGATCCCTCGACTGGAACTCCCTCCGGAACCTACGCTGCGGCCTGCGTCTCAGGCTTTCTGTTTCGCGGGAATGCCGGAAATCCGGTCACCGGCTTCAACGACAGCAGCGGCCAACGGTATGACCGCTTTGGCTCTGACGATCCCACAGTCGAGGGCTTTTTCGATCTCGCAGGATTGCAGGTTCCCAGCGGTACCAAAGCGGCGCAATTTGAAGTGAGCCTGGAAGCGGTGGATCCAGTGTGGTCCCTGGGCGTGCAGCCCTATGGCGATTGGCAGGTGGAGCCTTCCGGGACGACTCGTGTGTTCGTGAGCGCAGCTCCCGGAGAGGATGTCGAGCAGGACCTGCTTATGACCGGAAGCGCCCTCAGCACGGCCGACACATTTGGCCCGACTAGCTTTGCCGCGCCCGCGGCTCTGCCCGCCAGCGGCGACTGGAGCGGATCGCTCAACCCTTATGGAGATTCCGATTACTTCTGGTTCCCGGCGCAAGCCAATCGCACGCTATCCGTTGCCGTGACCGCGCTCGACGAATCGGGAAACGCCTCGGCTAATAAGGCCCAGCCAGTAGTGGGGATGTGGTCTCTCGCCAGCCCGCAGGTTAGCCCCGCGCCTGCCGAAACGCCCTCTTCGCTCAACACTCTCATCACAGGAGAAACCCGGCTGGACGCGGTACTCAACGCGACCACGAACTTCCGCCTGGGGATTTCCGATTTGCGCGGCGATGGCCGCCCCGATTTTCGTTATCACGCGCACGTGTTCTACGGCGATACGATCTCTCCCGCACGAGCGAGCGCGGCGGGCGGTACTCCTCTCACGGTCACCGGATTCGGATTCCGGGCCGGAGATTCGCTCGCCGTCGGCGCAGCGAACGCTCCTCTGCTGGCCGTTTCTTCAACGCAAATTCTGATCGCGGCCCCGCTCGCGCCCGATGGAGTGCACAACATCACCTTGCAAGATCCCGCCACCGGCGGAACTTCCACCATGACCGCCGCCCTCACCTACGGCGCGGGACCCAACGATTCGATCAAGCTGATCGCCGGAGCGAACCAGATCGCTCCCGCCGGAGCGCAGGCACCCAACCCCGTCGTAGTGCAAGTTCTCGCGGCGGATGGAAGCACGGCAGTGGCCGGCGCGAGTGTGTTTTTCGTCTCCAGCCCCGCTGCGGCTCTTTCCGCCTGCGGCAGCGCGAGCAGTTGCACGGTGTTCAGCGACCAGAGCGGCACAGCCTCCACTTTCGTCACGATGCTCTCTCCCACGTTGGTCACGATCACGGCGGAATTGGCGCCCGTGTCTTACAATCCGCCGCAACAGGTGCAAGCCGTGGTCAACGGCCTGTCTTCTTCTCTGGACATCGGCCTCTCGCCCCAATTTGCCTGGATCGCTCAAGGGGCCACCATCAGTGTGCCGCTGACGGCCCGCGTGCTCTCGAACGGCGCTCCACTCGCAGGACAAACTGTCGACTATCAGATATTGAAGGGCTCCGGCCTGCTCACTTCCGCAACTGCAGTCAGCGACACAAACGGGCATGCTACCTCAACCCTCCAGCTCTCCGCTCTAGCCGGGGATATCCAGGTCAGCGCCTGCGTCAAAAACGTTCCGGTGGACAGTCCCTGCCTCAACTTCGTCGGGACCGCAGTTCCTGTGGCCAACCTGAGCCTGCATCCGGTCGCCGGCACTCTGCAGCTGGCAGACGCCGGCCAGAGCTTTTCGCCGGTTGTGGTGGAAGTTACCGACAACGCCTCGCCGCCGCATCCCGTGCTGGGAGCAACTGTCGCGGTTCAAACCATCGTGGCCCGAGAACCGCAGAATCAGCCGATCGTCTGGATCGGTGACACTGGAATCTCCGGCAATCCACAGCCAGTCATCTTGTCTTCGTCGCAGGCCAATCTGACTTCGGATACGAATGGTCAGGTGACCATTTCGCCCTCGACGGGAAGTGCGCAGGGGCCGGTATTGGTTTTGGGATCGGCAGGGGTGGGCTCAAGCTCGCTGAAGTTTGAGCTGCAATCACTTTCGCCGGTCGCTCCCCCTGCGGGAAATGCCGTCGCTGCAACTCCAATTTCGAACCTGCGCAAGTCAACGCAGACGCGCTGAACTAATTCTTCGCCTTTGCCTGGTGTACGCAGGCCCGAATCTCTTCTTCGCTCAGCGTATGATCGGACGCCTTAGCGCGACCATAGACTCTCTCCACAATCTCGTCCGTAGCGGCGATACCATGCTGCTCGAGCCAAAACAGCACATTCGATTTCCCGCTCATCGGCCCGATCTCGATCGTTTGCTCCCGCCCAAACAGTTGCGCGGGAACTCCGGAATAGACCGCATTGACCAGTTCGAGATCGTTCTTCTTATAGGCTTTGATCACCGCGGCGGCATGGACTCCGGTCGCGGTTCGAAATGCGTCTTCTCCAACCACGGGATAATTCGACGGAATCGCCACACCCGTAGCCCGAGAAACCGCGTGGCAGTATTCCATCAGTCGCGTCAGATCCTGCGACGCCCACGGCGGGACTCCGGCGAGCTTTAGATTCACCAGCATTTGGTCCATCTGCGTATTGCCTACGCGCTCGCCAACTCCAAGCGCGCACGCATGTACGCACTGGGCGCCCGCCATCAGCGCGGCCAGCGAGTTGGCCACTCCCAATCCGCGGTCGCAGTGCCCATGCCAGTCCACCCGAACGTTTTCCCCGGAGGGTTTCACAACTTCCTGCAGCACAAACTTCACCAGCGAATAGGCTCCGAAAGGCGTTGCGTGCCCCGCCGTATCGCAGACCACAATCGACTTCGCACCGCAGCCAATCGCCGCCGTATAAAGCCGCTTCACCGTCTCCGGATCGCAGCGCGAGGTGTCTTCCGTGACGTACATCACTTCGAGCCCGAGCGAAACCGCATACTTCACAGCTTTCTCGGTGGTCGCGAGCAGGAAATCGTCGGTCCAGCCTTCGGTGTAGCGCCGGATGTAACTCGACCCAATAAATGTCGCCGCAGCAATGTTCAGTCCAGTGCGCTGCACCA
Organism: uncultured Acidobacteriaceae bacterium; assembly: GCA_963770915.1. Classification (GTDB taxonomy): domain Bacteria; phylum Acidobacteriota; class Terriglobia; order Terriglobales; family Acidobacteriaceae; genus PALSA-270. The sequence goes on along the minus strand of CAVYRG010000001.1, from coordinate 3,707,729 downwards.
GCTCCGCAATCGGCCGGATATCGTCCTGGTGCGTGCGGGCCGCGCAGTTGGCGCGGATTTTCATCTTGTTCTGCGCAATTTCCCGCGCCAGCGCTTCCACGTGCGCGACCGCTCGCGGGCCGGCTCCGGGCAGTCCCAAATCGAGCGAACTGATTCCCAGCGCCTCCATCAAATGCAGAATTTGGATTTTTTCTTCGATGGAAGGATCGCGTACAGAGGGCGATTGCAGGCCGTCGCGCAAAGTCTCATCGTTCAGCAGAACCGGTCCGGCGGGAAACGGCAAATTAGAGTGAGCCTGATTCCAGTCGTAGATGAGTTCGGAAACCTTCATGAATCGGCGGGCCTGCGTTGTTGGAAGATCGGTCTGATTCCGCGTGATCCCGGCTTCGCCGTTCGACCAGACTACCTATCTTTCCCAGGCAAGGTCAGGCCAAACTGCGAAATCTGCCCCTGTCCGGCCACGTTCAGTCCGCCGGCTTCTTCCGGATTCGGCAGATATAGCGTTTTGCAATGCTCGCAACGATAGACTTCCGCGTCTTTGCCCCAGGCCTTCGCCACATCGCCGCAGGCTCGCTCCAGAACATCGGCCATGTAGAACCAGCGTTTGAGATGCCCGCCGCAAAACTTCCCCTTTTCGTTCTTCTCGTTGCAGGCGCGCTGCCCCGGTTTTTTGAACTTCACCTTGTGATGGGGAAGCTGAGGAGGAGTTTGTACCGCCGAAGCCGCCGTCATGCCAAGCACTCACCTGAATTGAGCGGCAAAGCGCCGCCGGATTGCATTTTCTGCAGCCTCATTCTACTCGAAGTCTTGCGCGCTGCCACTTGGCGGCAGCCCATCCTCAGAATTCTCTCACCGGCGCCGCTTGTTCAGCTCCCACACGCCCGGCGGATATCTCCGCCGCGAAATAGTTTTCTCCCTTAATCGCCGCGCCCGCCAACCGCCGCAGCATGGCGAGTTGTCCCACGTGCGTCAGCGCGTCGGCGATCGGCCCCTGAAATAGCTTTTCTTCGGTTGCACCTAACGGCTTGCCGGAGGCAAGATAGGCATCGAAACCCTTCAGGCCGGCAAAGAAGCGATCCACTTCCTGATCCCACGGCAGAGGCTTCGAGTCCTGCCAGCGCTGCTTTCCCTCCGCCATCGAAAGCGCCCAATCCAACAGGTCGCCGATATGGCTCAGAATTCTCGCTGGGGTCCGCTCGGCTCCGGCGAACGCGGCAAACTCCGGCGGAGCATTGCGCACAGCCTTCGCCCCTCGGTAAGCGAGTGTCGCCACTGTGTGGCGCAGCAGTTCACGTTTCGGATCGGAAGTCATGGAGGCTCTCGCATTCTTTTTCTTACCGTCTTGGTAGTCAACCACAGCGGGCACAGAAGAACACAGAGGAAAAATCCGGGATTCCTTCGTGATACTTCGTGTCCTTCGTGGTCGAAGGCCTTCTTGGGTGAAGCTACAATTTCGGCTTTCGCAAAACTCCCGCCGATGCCCAAGCGCCGCGAAGCTTGCGTCCCCAGCCGCGGGCAAACTGCAGATCGAGAAATCCCTCCATCTGGCGCGCCGCGGTGCCGCCGTACCCGTACCACCAAATCTTTTTCATCCCTGGCGTGCGGTCACGGTCCACATACTTGATCCGCACCATCTCTTCCAGCCCAAAACGCCCATGGGTGCGGCCAATGCCACTGGATTTCACGCCCCCGTGTGGTGCTTCGCTGATGCCAAAGCACGAAACTGCGTCGTTCACCATTACGGTTCCGGCTTGAATGCGCCGCGCCACGGCTTCGCCGCGAGTTCGATCTCGGGTCCAAACGCTCGCTGCCAAGCCATACTCCGAGTCGTTGGCCATCGCGATAGCCTCGTCGTCGCGATCAAAAGCCATTACCGGCAGCACCGGCCCGAACGTCTCCTCCCGCATGATGCGCATCTGGTGCGTCACGTCGGCCAGCACGGTGGGGGCAAAGAAATTCGGCCCCAAATTTGGCAGGCAGTTTCCGCCAACAAGAATTCGCGCGCCCCGCGCTTTCGCATCCGCCACGTGCGCTTCGACGACGCGCAGTTGCCGCTCCGAGATCAACGGCCCGACATCGGTCGCCGGGTCCATCCCATTCCCCACTCGCAGCTGCCCGGTTTTGCGAGCGCAAGCATCAAGAAACGCAGCGTAAAGGCTCCGATGCACATAGCAGCGCTCGACTGAAAGGCAGGTCTGCCCGGCATTCACGAACGCGCCCCAAACCGCCCCGCTCGACGCCACTTCGAGGTCGGCATCTTCGAGCACCAGCATCGGGTCCTTGCCGCCGAGTTCCAGAACCACCGGCAGCATGCGGCTTGCCGCTGCCTGCGCAATGCGTTTGCCCGTGGGCACGCTTCCTGTGAAGATCAGCTTGTCGATCTCGGACTCGACCAGAGCCGCTCCAGCCGATCCATCACCCAATACGACTTGAAAAACCTCCTCCGGCACTCCCGCCGCGTGCAGGAGCGAAGCCAATTCCAGCGCCGCGAGTGAAGTGAATTCCGACGGCTTGAGCACCACCGCGTTTCCCGCCACCAGCGCAGACAGACTCTCCGTCGCGGGAATCGAGAACGGATAATTCCAGGGCGAGATGATGCCGATCACGTCATACGGCTCGCGCAAGATCGCGCCCGCCTTGGTCTTCATGGCCAGGTTCTCGTGCGCCAGCGGTTCGTCGCGCAACAGGCCCCAGGCATTGCGGATCAAAAAACCGGCTGCATCCAAAACCACCAGAACTTCGGTGAGCAACGCCTCGATCTCCGGTTTGCCCGCTTCGCGCGTAATGAGCCGGGCAACTTCGCCTTTCTTTTCGCAAAGCAGCCGCTGAAACTCACGGAGCGTGGCGACGCGTCGGCGCACTCCAAGTCCCGCCCAAGCCGGCTGCGCCGCGCGAGCGCGCGCCACCGCAGCATGAACTTCACTTTCAGCCGTGCACGGGAACTCGCGCAAAACCTCGCCCGTGGCCGGGTTCACCGACCTAATCTTCTGCACCGCGGTTTGAACATCCGTTACCATAAAATCCTGGCTCCACCCGGCGCCTATTCCGTATACTCCACGCTCACTAGATACAGCCCGCTCGCCGGCGCGGTCGCCCCTGCTGCCGAGCGATCACGGGCCTCGACGATCCTCGTCACATCAGAGGCATCCAGCGTTCCCTTCCCCACCAGCAAGAAGGTTCCCACCAAGTTTCGCACCATGTGGTGCAGGAACCCGCTCCCCCGCACCGTATAGACGAACTCCTCGCCATCGCGTTCCCAGCTCGAAGACCAAATCCGGCGAACATTACTCACTGGACCTTCTTCGCCCCGTTCGGGATCGACCGCTGCAAAGGAAGTAAAGTCATGCTCCCCCTCCACCAAGTTCGCCGCCCGCCGCATGGCCTCCTCGTCCAACGGATAAGGATAGTGCCAAACATAGCGCGCCACGAACGGTGGGCACACCGCCCCGCGAAACATCCGGTAACGATAGGTTTTTGCCCGGGCCGATTTGCGGGCGTGAAACTCCGGCGGCGCCTCGGCCGCTTCCAGAACCCGAATCGCCGCCGGCAGCACGTCATTCAGAGCTTTGGCAAGGTTCTCCGCCGGAATCGGCGAGTTCGTCTCAAACGTGGCGACCTGGGCCAGGGCATGAACCCCGGCATCGGTGCGCCCGGAGCCCTGCGGCAAAACCTTTTCCCCCGTCACTCGTCCAATAGCTGAGGCCAACCTGCCCTGCACGGTTTCCGCGTCCGGCTGCACCTGCCACCCGGAAAATTCCGAGCCATCGTAAGCCAGGATCAGCTTCAGATTACGCATGACGATTGTTTGCACCTTGTCCCACGGTTCCGATCATCCAAAAAGCTACAGATTTTGCAGCATCTTGCCGGTCAGACCGAAGGAGCCAGACGATTTGCCCCGGTTGCGTCAGCTATACTATTGCATTCCATCCGCAAGAGCTGGAGCGGGTATTTCCAGCCCAAGCGCGGCGAAATATGAAACCGGAGCCGCGCCCTTTGCGTAACAATCTCTGACCACGGAGTTTTAGCGTCTTTGCAAGCAGCTTTCATGCATATGGAGATGAGCGAATGGCACTCTCGCGTAGGATATTGGTCCGTTTTTTAGCAGCGATTTCGTTAGCCTGCCTTTGCACCGCCGCCGCTTGGGCCCAAACCCCGGATGCGCCGCAGCCCCAGGCGGCCCGGCCCCAGGCAGCGCACCCAGGCGAGTTTCAGCTCCTGGATTACAGCAAACCGAGGTCCCACTTCCCCAACCTGATCGCTCCTTATTCGGTGCGGCATGTTGCTCCGTTTGACTTCACGAATACCCCGCGCATTCAGCAGCTCATGCACGATGGCAAGCTGATCCTTTCTATGGATGATGCGGTTGCGCTCGCGCTCGAGAATAACCTCGATATCGCCATCGCCCGCTACAACAGCGGCATTGCCGATACCGATGTGTTGCGGGCTAACGCGGGAGCATCGATTCTCGGCGGCAACTTCGGCGTGGTGCAAGGTACGCCGGGAGGCTCGGGCGGCGGGCTGGGCGGCAATATCGGCTCTGGTCCGGGGGGAACCACCGTCGGCGCGGGAGGCGCCGGCGCCGGATCGGGAGGCTTGGTCGGGTCCACCTTGGGCAGTGGCCCGCTCATCACCAGTTTCGATCCCATCTTCACGGGTACGCTGCAGAGCGACCACTCCAGCACCCGGTGCACGAACTTCTTCTGCGGATCGAAGAACAATACCGGCACCGAAAACTTCAGCTATGCGCAAGGGTTCATCACGGGCACAAACATAAACGTGGGGTTCAATAACAGCCGCGCGGTGACCAACAACGCGATTCAGACCATTAGCCCCAGCCTAAACTCAAACTTCAGATTCACCCTGACCCAACATCTTTTGCAGGGATTCGGATTTGCCCCCAACACGCGCTTCATCCGTATTGCCAAGAATAACCGGGAGATTTCTGACGTAACATTCCGCCTGCAAGTCATCACTACCGTCGACCAGATCGAGAACTTATATTGGGATCTGGTCTATCAATACGAGAACGTCCGGGTGCAAAAGGAATCGCTGGCTTTTGCCACCAAGACGTTGTCCGACACTAAGAAGCAGGTGGATATCGGCAGTCTTGCGCCCATCGAAGTCGTACGGGCGCAAAGCACAGTGGCCGCGGACCAACAGGCGCTTACCGTAGCTGAGACGAATCTCGAGTTGGCGCAATTGCTCATGAAGAATGCCCTCAGCCGCAGCTTGCGCGACCCGGCCCTCCTGGAAGCGGAAGTGGTTCCAACCTCCACCATGCAACTGCCGCCGCAGGAGCCGGTCGTGCCTACCGAGGATTTGGTCAACGATGCGCTCAGTCATCGTGCGGAACTGGCTGAGGCGCGCATCAATCTCACCAACACGCAAATCAGCAACAAGGCCGTGGTCAGCGCCTTGCGGCCCTCGGTTGATCTGTTCGCCTACTACGGCGGTTCCGGCCTGGGTGGCGCGCAGAATTCTGCCAACTTCTGTAATCCGAACCCCGCCCTCAGTCCGCCCTTCTGCAACGCGCCCGGCTCCATTCCCTCCACTAGTTACGGAGGCACGCTTCAGCAGCTCGTCGATTCAACCGCTCCCGACAAGGGAGTGGGGCTGACTCTGACCATTCCGCTGCGCAATCGCGCGGCACAGGCTCTGCAAGTGCGCTCCCAGCTGGAATACCGCCAGGCCGAATTGCGCTTGCAGCAAATCGAAAATCAGGTTCGGATCGAGGTGCGGCAGGCGCAATTCTCGGTCCAGCAAAACCGGGCCGCGGTCGATTCCGCGCAGGCCGCAGTCGCATCCGCCCGCGAGTCGTTGAATGCCGAACAGAAGAAATATGACCTCGGCGCATCTACTACGACTCTGGTGCTCCAGCAGGAGAGTTTGATGGCGACCGCAGAATCGAATGTGGTCTCCGCCATGGCGGCGTACGAGAAATCGAAAGTAGAAATGGACCGCGCCACCGGCCTGCTGCTCGATCACGCTAATATCGACATCGCCGAGGCACAAAAGGCTGAGGTCACTCACTTGCCGACGGTGCCTTACGTCACCGAAAAGCCCGACACCACGCCCGCTGCTACACAGCAGCCGCAATAGAGAAGAGCCGGCGTCCGTTCTCCAAGAATGGACGCCGGCCCTCAATCTTCAATCTACTTTCCCGCCTCACCGCTGAGAATGATCCGGTAGGCGTATGCGTATTTCCCCGGCGCCTCCGTCGGCACAGGAATATGCAGGCCGTCGGGTTTCTGCTCAAAGGTCAGATTCATCTCTGATCCCAGCAATTCCACCGATTCCACCTTGGGACTTCCCGGCACATTCGTGCCCAGAGAATGAATCACCGCTTCGCCGTTTGCGGGCCAGGCAAGTTCGATGGCGTACAGCGAATCGCCTTTCTTGGTGAAGCGAAAATCTTCCGCAGTGTAGGGCTGAGTTTCGGTGTCGTGGAAGGCGCCTGCCGCGGCCTTGGTTGGCCCTTCACCGTAGATCTTCCACGGTTCGGAACCGTAGATCGCGTCACCATTCACGTTAAGCCACGCTCCCACATCCCGCAAAATCTGCTGCACTTCGTCAGGAATGGTGCCATCCGAGCGTGGTCCAATGTTCAACAGCAGATTTCCGTTCTTGCTCACCACGTCCACCAGTTCATGCACGATGAATGCGGGCGACTTGAAGGTATCGTCGTCGATGTAGCCCCAGGACTTGTTGCTCACCGAAGTATCAGTTTGCCAGTGCAGCGGACGAATATCGGCCAGCCCGCCGCGTTCCACGTCAAGCACCGCCGAGCCCTCCTCCATGGCAAAATCTTTGTAGTTGATCACACCAATCGGGCCGCGATCTTTCGAAGACTCGTTGTAGTAGAAGGCGGCAAAGCGCGTCAGATTTTCGCGAATGGATGCCTGACCAATCCACCAGTCGAAATAAATAATGTCGGGATGATATTTCTCGACCAGTTCGGCGGAGCGCGCCAGCCAATCGTCAGCCCACGCGCGAGAAACATAAGTGAAGTCGTTATTGAGCGGCGTGCCCCTGGCGCCTTGCAGCCAGTTGTGCGCGGGGCCGTAAAACGCGGCGTACTTAGGATCGTTCACATCGGACGGAATCGCCCGGCCCACGCCCAGAAAGAAATTGTGCTCCACCCGATGCGATGACACTCCAAAGTGCAAGCCCTCCGCTCGTACCGCCTTGGCAAGCTGGCCAATCACGTCGCGGTGCGGCCCCATTTTTACGGCAGTCCAGTCCGACAAGCCGCTGTCGTACATGGCAAACCCGTCGTGATGCTCGGCCACCGGAATCACATACTGCGCTCCGGCTTCTTTGAACAAGCGCGCCCACGCCGCGGGATCAAAATGCTCCGCCTTGAATTTCGGAATGAAATCCTTATAGCCAAACTTGTCCTGCGGCCCATAGGTCGCGCGATGATGCTCATACTCCTTGGTGCCCGGAATGTACATCAGCCGCGGATACCACTCGCTGCCAAACGCCGGCACCGAATACACGCCCCAGTGAATGAAAATTCCAAACTTCGCTTCCTTGTACCAGTCCGGAATCTGGTAGTTCTTCAGCGATTCCCAGTCCGGCCGGTAGGGGCCTTGATGATCGATCCGATCGACCTGCCGTAGGAGCGTCGCGCGCGGCGCGGCGTATTTCGCGCTGGCCTTCTGCCAAATTTGATCGATGCGCTCAGGATCCTGCGAGGCGGTCGCCGCGGCCTGCGCATGCGCGGAAATCGTCGTGGCCAAAATTCCCGCCGTCAGGCCTGCCAGCGTCCATCGGCGGGCACATCGTGAGAAAAGAGTTGAGAACACGCGGTTCCATCCTTTCGACTTCTTCGGCCAAAACGTCTGGCATAATACGCAACTCTGGATTATGCTTCCGCTGCCTTTCCTCGCATGGCTAAACTAAGGAGCACTCAAATCACGGGAGCGTGCATGGCTGGCGGCTTCAGAGATCGTTTACTCTCCAGCGCGCTTTGCATTCTAGCTCTTTCCATCTCAGCTTTCGGCGCCTCCGCCACCTACCCAACAATTCAGTCCTCCGGCCAGCGCCGCATTCTCTTCAACAACGCATGGCGATTCTTCAAAGGGGAAGCGACGGGAGCGGAACAACCCAGCTTCGATGACACTTCCTGGACCGAACTTCGCCTTCCGCATGACTGGGCCATCGTAGGGCCCTTCGATCCTAAACTGAACCCCGGCACCGGCGCGCTGCCAATCTCCGGCACCGGCTGGTACCGCAAGACGTTTCTTCTCCCCAAGAACGATCGCAAACGCTATTTCCGCATTGAATTCGACGGCGCCATGTCCAATGCAGTGGTTTGGCTGAACGGCCACGAGCTCGGCAATCGTCCCTACGGATACATCAGCTTCGGCTTCGATCTCACGCCCTATCTCCACTTCGGCAGCCAGAAAAATGTGCTGGCGGTTCGCCTCACGCCGGAAGCCCACGCCTCGCGCTGGTATCCCGGAGCGGGCATTTACCGCAACGTGTGGCTCATCGACACCGCCGCTGTGCACATCGCGCACTGGGGAACCTACGTCACCACGCCCGAGGTCTCCGACGAAAAGAGTACGGTTGCCGCAAAAATCGACGTCCGCAGCCGCCTGCGTCACAGCTCCAAAGTCAAACTACGCACTTCCATTCTCGATCAGTCCGGCCGCACAGCAGCCCAGGACGAACAAAGTCTCACGGTTCCCGCCGACGGCACACAAACCGCCTCAGTGACTTTGAGCCTTGCGCATCCGCATCGCTGGGATATCGACGATCCCTACCTCTACCAACTGGTCAACGAGGTGGTCGAGGGCAATCGCGTTGTGGACCGCTACGTCACAACTTTCGGCGTTCGCACCATTGCATTCGAAAAAGACAAAGGCTTCTTCCTGAACGGACGCTACCTCAAGCTGCAGGGCGTTTGCGACCATCACGATCTTGGCGCGCTCGGCGCGGCCGTCGATTACCGTGCCATCGAGCGGCAGCTTGAAATTCTGAAAGGCGCCGGCGTGAACGCAATCCGCACCAGCCACAACCCGCCCGCCCCAGAGCTGCTCGAACTTACCGACCGCATGGGTTTACTGGTGATGGATGAAGCCTTCGACGTGTGGCAGATCCACAAAGTGCCCAACGATTACGCCAAGTATTTCGACGAATGGTCGGAGCGCGACGTGCGCGACTTCGTACATCGCGACCGCAACCACCCCAGCATCATCCTGTGGAGTATCGGCAACGAGGTGGTGGAACAGCGCAAACCTGACGGCTGGAAGCAGGCCAAGCGCCTGACGCAGTTCTTCCACGAAGAAGATCCCACCCGCCCCACGACCTCAGCCTTCAACTCGTGGGCCGACGCCATCCGCAACGGCCTCGCCGCCCAGGTCGATATCCCCGGCTTCAACTATCAGCCCACGCACTACGAACAGATCATGCAGGAGCATCCCGACTGGATCATCTTCGGCTCGGAAACCGCCTCCGCGGTGAGTTCGCGCGGCGTCTATCAGCTTCCGATGGTGAAGTACGCGAAAGATCCATCGCACGAAATCAGCAGCTACGACATCATCACCGCGCCCTGGGCCTATCCGCCTGACGTGGAATTTACGTATCAGGACAAATTTCCCCAGGTGCTCGGCGAGTTCGTCTGGACCGGTTTCGATTACATCGGCGAGCCCACTCCTTACTTCTGGTTCGGCGTCGGCGACACCAGCCACGACTGGCCCGCGCGCAGCTCCTATTTCGGCATGATCGACCTCGCCAGCTTCCCGAAAGATCGCTACTACCTTTACCAGAGCCATTGGACCACCATGCCCATGGTGCACGTTCTACCGCGCTGGAATTGGGAAGGCCGCGAGGGCCAGGACATTCCGGTGATGGTCTATTCCAACGCCGATGAAGTGGAGCTCTTCCTCAACGGCCAGTCGCTTGGCCGCAAGCAACCACTGCACGACCCTGTGGAGTTGCCGATCGGAAAGGTCGTCTCCCCGGATGGAAAATTCCTTAGCAAGTATCGGTTGCTCTGGCAGGTTCCTTATCAGCCTGGAACGCTGAAGGCGGTCGCCTATAGGGACGGCAAAGAAGTCGCGTCGCAGGAAGTGCGCACCGCCGGGCCTGCAGCAAAAATCGAGCTGCTGCCCGATCGCAGTACCATCCAGGCCGATGGCTATGATCTTTCCTTCATCACCGTGCGCATTGAAGACAAGGACGGAAATTTCTGCCCGCTTGCCGAAAATCTTGTGCACTTCGACGTGACCCGGGGCGACATTGCCGGCGTCGATAATGGCGATGCCGCCACCGTTCAGCCGTTCCGCGCCGATCATCGCACCGCGTTCAACGGCCTGGCGTTGCTGATCGTGCGCTCGCGGCCCAATCAGCCGGGAGAGATCAAAGTCGTCGCCACCAGCGACGGGCTGGGCCAGGCGGAGACCAACATCACCGTCAGCCCGGTGCCGCCGGGAACGCCGCTTTCGCAATAGAGAATTGGCCGAGTCCGAGGGCTACTTCACATCTGCCGTGCGGTCGCCCTCGTAGTGCATGATGTGGTAGTAGCCCTCCCACCCGGTCCAATAAATGGGCGGGGGCATGGGCGCTTTCGGATCGTCAAGTTCGTTGATGAAAATCTGCAAAAGCTCGCGCGTTCGGTCAATCCCCGTGAGCCAATCGCCCTTGTACCAGTCCTTCCACTTGCCGTATTCAGCGTCCGCTTCCACTTTGTGAATCTTGTCGAAGGAGGCCATCGCTTGTTCGGCAAATTCACGCGCCTGCGCCGTCTCGCCGGTTCCCGCCGCCTGCACCGCCTTCGCGGTAAGCGAGAGGATTCGGTTGCTCTCCTGGTTGATGGCGATCATGGCCAGCACGTCGAACTTGTAAAAATCCTTCCGGTCAGGAGCGACCTGCGCCTCGGCGGCTACAGCTTTCTGCCACACTGCGTCCCAGCGCGGTTGCGCGTCGTCACATCGTTCAATTTCCGTTTTCTCCGCCTGCGGCAGCCATTGCGCGGCCGGCTCCGGCGGAAAGCCGCTGAATGAGCGCGCCGGCTCCCACTTCGGCGCCTGCCCCGGCAGCGAGTAGGTCGGCGATCCCACCATATAGCTCAGCAGCATGCGCCGCGCCTGCGTGTGGTAATAGTTGTCGCCATACTCCAGCGCCGGATTGTCGTTCACGCGCGGAAAATGCGCCGGCGAATTGAAGTAGTCTTTGTAGATTTCCGCAATCGCCGGCGCCGCCGCTTCACCGAATTGTTCCGCCGCCCATTGCTTGTAGTAGTCCGCCATTTCCGGCGTGAGGCCTTTCCAGGTCACATCCATCACCGCTTCCGTCATCATGGAAACGGCGCGAATGTCGCTGGTGTTCAGCAGCATGTAGTTCGTGGCTCCCGCTTTGATGTAGCGGCCGAACTCCTCCGCCACGCGATCCATCGGCACCATTTCCGAAAGCTGGTTCGCCCGCCCATTCAGCATGGCTACGTGATAGTACGCGCCCTGGTCTTTGGCCACGTCGCCCTTGTCCTGCATGTAGCCGTATCCGGTGTCCGCCCACACCAAGCCAACTTCCGGAGGAATCTTCAGATATCCCTCCTGCACCAACCTCGCTCCCTCCTGCCACAAGCTGGTGATGAACTTCGCATCGGGATGCGCAGCCCGGACAATGCTTATCTGGTCGGCAACGGCTTTCGTGATCAGCGCGCCCAGCGCCTCATCGTTCCCCCGTACGCTGGGATCAAACGCCGCGTAGCTGGCGTCCGACAAGCCGCGCAGTCCTACCGTCCACAAAACTTCCTGGTGCGGATCGTATTCCGCCACCGCATCCTTCCAGGCCCGCTCCAGAATCTCCGGATGCTCGGTGTAGGAGTACGGAACATTGTCAGGCCAACGCGCCACGTTCAGCCCGAGAGGAATCGCGTGGTGCTGGGTGATGATCAGGCCGCGTTTGCCGGCCAGCGGCACCTGCGGATCGTCGGGAAAAATCCACGTCCCCGGACATACCGTATTGCCCTTCAACCGCAGAATGGTTTCGTAAATCTTGTCCCAGACCGCGAGGGAAATGCCGGTGTGATCTTTCTGTTCGCCCGGCGCCCAGCCGGTAAGCATGTCTTCGTCATTGATAAAAAATCCGCGGTATTTGAAAAGCGGCGCAGGAAAATCCTTCTTCAACGAAGCCGGAATCTCGATCTGATCGCGATGCGCGGGCTCGTGATCGGTCCAGTAATACATGGGATCGACTCCCAGATATTCCTGCGAGAACTGGTAAATCGCATAAATCGTTCCCCGCATATCCGCGCCCGCCAGCAGAACAACCTGCGTCGGCTTCCCTTTCTTCCAATGAACGCTGGCCGTCGTGATCGAAAACGATTCGGGATCCTTTAGGCTTGCGGGCTTCAGATTCGCCACCAGCTTCGATTGATCGTTAATTACGATTGTCACCGCCGCCGCATCCTCGGTGCGATTCACAATCGCTGGCTTCGATCCGAGCACTTTCTCGAAGTCGCTGGCCAGGTCTTGCGCCGCCAGGGCCACGGCTCCGGGCTCATCCGCGCCGACCAAAATGGTGACGTTCGAATTCAGCACTAGCGGATTGCCAGCTGGTTTGCCCGATCTTGCGGCCGCGGAAATGGAAAGCATCCCAACCGTCATCGCCACGACAAACATCCACAGAATCGTTCTTTGCTTCATTTCGTTCTCCTGTCCTCGCGATCTGTTAGTTGCACCCTCAAACTAAAGCGATTTAGCCTGACCGCTGCATGCTGAAAAGCTTGGATCGAAGAAAACCGGGGCAGAGACCGTGCCCGGTCAAAGCTAGAAGCTAAAAGCTACTCACCACGTGTTGTACGCGGTTCCGTCGGTACCGATTTGCGTCGAAGAGCTGTGTACGTCGTCAATGCCGCCGGTTTGCTCATCCGGCGACATTAGCGTGTCCTCGTCCTGGTCGGCGGTCCAGTCGGGCTTGCCGGTCATGGGATCGTTGGGGATCTGCTTGATGTAGCCCGCCGAAACCAGGTCATCGAGCGCCTCCGGCGCCTTTTGCTTATCCAGCGTGTACTGCGAGATGAGTTCACGCAAGGTAAACAGGTTCTGCTTCAGCACTCCTTCTTTCGAGCGCGTGATCGAGCGGTTGTAGGAAGGAATCGCGATCGCGACCAGAATCATGATCAGGCTGATGACAATCATCAACTCGATCAGAGTGAAACCACCGCTCTTTATTCTTGCCCGCAGACCTGCCATTTACCAATCCTTATACTTGGTTCCATCGAGCCCGGTGCCTTCCGACTTGGTGTAGACGTCGAAGACGTCGTCCCCGCTCCAGGAATCCGAATCCGGGTCATCCTGCTCGGCCCGTAATCCCCAGTCGGTCGTGCCGGTCATCGGGTCCACTGGAATGCGCCGTAGGAAGCGGAGTTTCTTCCCGTTGGTGTCGATGCCCTTGACCAGCGTATCCAGATCGGGCGGATAGCCGTCCGAGCCGGCCTTGATTTGAAATGCGCCGCGGTCGGCGGCATCTTTGTAACGGTCGATCGCGTCGCGCATTTGCCACAGATCGCGCCGCAGTTCCCTCTCCTTTTCGCGCTTAATGGTCACCCGCGCCGTGGGAATGGCCAGGCCGGTCAAAATCAGAAGAATGGCGGTCGCCACAATCAATTCCACCAGCGTGAATCCACGCTTGAGCTGGGTTTGCCTGCGCCCGCCTCGCCCCGCAGTAGCCATAAGACCTAATCTCATAAACCACTCGCCACTGGCTCGCCGAGCGCTTTCGCCGCTTCATCGGCAAACCGCCGCTTTACTGTATCTTCACCGTCGCCGTCGCGCCGGTTACCGCAATGGGTTGCATGCTGGGGTTAAGCGCTCCTCCTCGCGAAATCGTCAGCGTCGTCGTTCCCGCCGCTTTCGCCTGCAAGGTGAGCGTCACTACCGATCCCTGACCATTCACTCCAGAAGCCCCCGGCGGGCGGTTCGCCGTAATCTGCAGGTTTCCGCTGTTATCGTCCTCGCCCCGGTGCAGCACCACCACGGCCTGCCCATCCTGCGAGAGAAAGCCTCCATTCGAAATATTTACCACCTGCAGCAGTTTCGGATCGTAGGTAACCTGCAGCGGCACCGAGTACACGTTCTGCGCCCCGCTCAGCAGGATGTTCACCGCGAAGGTCGCGCCCGCCGTTTGCGTAATCGTCGCCGGATCAAAGCTGAAGCTGGCTGGCGGACCCGCGGGCTGCGTGGGCTCTGGCGGAGCCTGGGTCGCTGGCGCGGGCGCCGTGGTGGCTGTTCCCGGCGCCGGTGCCTGGCTTGCCGGTGCTGCTGCCGGCGGAGGCGCGCCCGTCATCCGTAATTGGATGCCCGTGCCCGTTCCCACGTCAATCGCCCGCTCGTTGATGGGATCAATCACGGTTTCGCGCACAATGTGCGGGATCAGCACAAACACAATCTCATTCTCGCTGTGGTCGGTGTTGCTCTGCGAAAACAGGTATTTCAGGATCGGAATCTGCCCGATGCCAGGAATTCCACTGACGCTCCGCGTCTGCTGATCCTCCAGCATGCCCCCCAGCAGGCTCACTTCGCCGTCGCGCAGGCGAATCTCGTTGTCCACCTTCTTCTGCCCAATGATGGGCTGGGTAATACCCCCAATGCTGGACTGGCCGGTCACCGAAGAGATATCCATCGACACTTTCATTGACACTTCGCCGTCCGCGTGAATCTTGGGGGTGACATCGATGTTCACGCCCACGTCCTGGTACTGGAACTGCGTATTGACCAGGGGATTGATGCCAACGCCGCCAATGCCCGGCTGGAAGGACCCGGTCGCAATCGGAATGCGTTCGCCAATCTTGAGCGAAGCTTTTTGCCCATCCACGGAGCGAATTTGCGGATTCTGAATCAGCTTGGTGTTGCTGTCGCTGAACAACGCCGTCGCTGTCGCTGCGGGGATGGTGACCGTAAAGTCGGTGGCGTTGATGTTCCCCAGCCGGTTCAAATTGACTTGATTGGGCGTGCCCGAAGTCGTGCCGGTAGCGCCTGTGCCCGTGGTGCCCGTCGTGCTCGTTGAAGTGAAATTGTTCTGCAAGGACACCGTGGCGCTGGTGGGCGGGTTGATGCCCAAGGTATGCGCTTTATCCCGGTTCACTTGCAGAATGGCCACATCGATAATCACTTCCGGCTTCGCTTTATCCAGGTCATCGATGATCTTCTGCGCCATCGCCAGCTGGTCGGGCGTGCCCCGCACCACGATCGCGCCTTCCGCCGGCAGCTGTTGCACGCGCTGAATCTCCAGCACCGTGCGCAAGGTGTTCGTCACATCCTGGACCTCGGTTGGCTGCGTGAGATTCGAGAGATAGAACGTCTTCACTACGTTCTGCTCGAGTTCCTTCCGCTTGGAAGGATTATCCTGCGCCACAAAAATCGTGTTCGGCGTCACCGGCCGCCAAAACGTCTTCGATTCCAGGCGGATGATATCGAGCGCTTCCTGCAGCGTAACGCCCTTCAGGTCCACCCGGATGCGCCGCGAGGTGTACTCCGGATCGAACAGCACGTTGATCCCCGCCAACTGTCCCACGGTCTGGTAAATCTCTTTGCTGTCGGAAGTCATCATCAGGGTGATGGGGAGGTTTTGGATGGGAGCCAGCTCAACCGGGCCTTGCGCTTCTTGCAGCCGCCTTTCCAGGGCGCTCGGAGGCGACGCCTCGGAGCGCGGTCCCGGCGCCTTGGCCGCTTCAATCAATTTCTTGGTTGCGTCCGCCTCCTGTTTGGCGATGAAACTTGAGGGATCGACCTCCTCCGCCTTCTGGAATTCGGCCAGCGCCTCATCCAGCTTGCCTGCCTCGCGCAGCAGCTTGCCGCGGTGCACATGCGAAGCCCCCGCCAGGAAGCGCAGCCGCTCAAACGCCGTGCGATAGCGCAGCTCCTTGGGCTTCAGATCGAAAGCCTGCTTGTAGTCGTCGTAGGCCTGTTCATAGTTCTGCCGGGCTTCGGCGTCTTGGCCTTTTTCGTACCAGGATTTGGCTTGATCGGCGGCCACCGGCAGGGTTAAACCCAGCACCAGCAACAGGAGAGCTGCCGGGCGCATCAGTCGCGTCATGAACATTCCTCGCAGACAATCATCCACACCAACCGGCTTCAATCAGAACTTGGACACAGCCCGGGCTTAGGCTTTCCGCGGCTACCGAAAGAAGATGGCAAGTCCCGAAATTATAGCACCGCAAGGGCTTGGGAGCGCCAGCTTGAGCCTGATTCCCATAGTCAGAAGGTCAAGTCCGAAAGGCCCGCGCACTCGAAACCTAGAATCCGAATCGGTTTCGCCGACTCTGCCCTGGGAACCCTGTGCTTCCCTGTGGTTCCTGGCCAACTACTCCATTGCCCCGCATCGTTGGATGCGCCGTCCCGCTGCTCTGCGCTCCCCCGCGCCCGGTTTTCCTCGGATGGGGTAACCTAGTGCAACCGCATGGCCCGCCAATCCACACACCAGACCAAGGCCAACCCGGAGAAGAATCCGCGCCGCGACCCCACCGCCGCCGGCCAGCGCGATGCCTCCGTCAACCGCATTGCCGCCCACAATTATTTTCTGCTGGAAAAATTCGAGACCGGCATCGCGCTCACCGGAACCGAAGTCAAATCCGTCCGCTCCGGCCTCGCGAACTTAAAAGATTCTTACGGAATTATCAAAGACAACGAACTCTGGCTGCTCAACTGCCACATCGGACCTTACGAGCACGGCAACATCTTCAACCACGCCCCCCTGCGCACCCGCAAGCTGCTCGTGCACCGCGAAGAAATCCGCAAACTGATCGGCAAAACCCAGCAGCGCGGCCTCACCCTCATTCCGACTCGGATGTATTTCAAGAACGGCCGCGTCAAAATCGAGTTAGCTCTCGCTAAAGGCAAGCAACTCTGGGACAAGCGTGAAACCGAACGCCGCCGCACCGCCGACAAAGAAGCGCGCGAGGCGATCAGCCGAGTGAGAAAAGCGAGATAGAATTAATAAGAAGGAACCTTCGTGAACCTTCGTGCTCTTCGTGGTTAAAGCTTCCCGCATTCGGGCTTCACTCTCTTCCAATTGACTCAGTGATCAATAATGCACTACACTGTAGTGCATGAAGACCGAAGTCTATAGCTGGCGCATTTCGCCGGAGCGCAAAGCCGAACTGGAAAGCGAAGCCCGGCGAGAAGGCATATCTCTGGCCGGGCTATTGGATCGCATCACCTCCGATTGGCTAACCGGCCACCGCAACGGCCACGCCGACGATGCAGCCGAGCAGGCCGCCATTCGCAAGCGGGTCATGGCGACGGTTGGAACGATCTACGGCGGCGACCCCACTCGCTCTTCGCGGACAAGCGAACTAGTCCGCGAAATCATCTGGCAGAAACACTTGAAGGAAAAGGAGCGCAATGCCCCCCGCCGGTCTGATTGATACCGGCGTTATGCTCGCGGCGGTAGAAGACGACGATCACTGGCACTCTGTTTGCCTTGATGCTCTGAACTCCATCCACCTGCCTCTTCTCACGACAGAAGCGGTCCTCACTGAGTTCTTCCACTTGGCGAGCCGAAATCCTAACAGCATCCAAAAAGCATGGCGTTTTGCCCGCTCGGGTGTTCTCACGGTTCAGGCGATGAGCGATGCGGATTTGCCTGAGCTGCAAGCGTTGATGGCTCAATACGCCGACCATCCCATGGATTTCGCCGACGCCACCCTCGTCCATCTCGCCGCCCGCGAATCGCTGAGCTTGATCCTGACCGTCGATCACGACGACTTCGAAACCTACCGCATCGCCGGCCGCAAGAAATTCACCATCCTGCCCCGCCGCCTCCGCTGAAACTGGCGTATCGTGTTTGCCGACCTTCCATCCGAGGCCCGCTATCAAGACCATCAACCTGGAAACCGGAATGCCGCTGGTGCGCCAGGCTCTGCAGAACCTCGACCGCGAGCTGGCCATCGCCCGGAAGGAGAACCATCAGTTCCTGAAGCTCATCCATGGCTACGGATCCACCGGCAAAGGCGGCGAAATCCGCATCGCCGTGCAAAAGCGCCTGCTGGAACTCGTCTCCCAGCGCCAGATTCGCGCCTGCATCTTTGGCGAGAATTGGACCAAATCCGACGAGCAGACCTGGGCTCTGCTCAGATCCCATCCTGAACTCAAACCGGATTCCGACCTGGGCCGCCGCAACCACGGCATCACCATCGTTTTGCTTTGATGCGTTCGTTGTGGCGCGGGCGCCCGCGAGCTGTCGGCACGGTTCGAGGTCTGAGGTGGCTGTGCCGGACTTGCGAATGGCCTCGCTATAACGGACTCGTGCTAGCCGGTTCTTCGCGGGCAAGGGTGCCCGCGCCACACCGGATCCCTCAACTTGCCTAACTCCCCGCCCGCCGACGATACTGGATCTCACAAACCATGAAGACAATTCTTTCTCTCTCCACTCCGTCCCAAGTTGAAACCGAATGCCTGGTCGCCGTGGTTCTCGACCGTAGCGAAGCCAATCGTGACAAAAATGCCAAACCACAGCTCGCTGTCGAAACCAGCGACGCCGCCGTCAAAGACGCTGCCGCCGAGGTCATCGCCAGCGGCGAAGTCAGCGGCAAGCTGTTCGAGACCACGGTCATCCACCATCCCGCGAAACTCAAAGCCAAGCGGCTGCTGCTTGCTCGGCGGCGGCAAAGCCAAGACTTTTTCCGCCTTCGAGCTGCGCCGCGCCGCCGGGGCCGCCGTGCGCACGCTGAAGTCGCGCGGCCTGCGCAGCTTCGCCTTCCTCGCGCCTGAAACCGGATGGCAAGCCGACGCCGCCGTGAAGGCCATCGTCGAAGGCGCTCTGGTCGGCAATTTCGACTCCAATACCTACCAGAGCGAACGCAAAGATCAGGCCATCGACACGCTGACTGTCGTCGCCAAAGGCGACCAAACCAAGCTGCAAGCTGCCATAGACGAAGCCCGCGTCATCGGCGAGTCGCAGAACTTCACGCGCGAGCTGGTCAACGAGCCTTCCAATCGCATGACTCCGACCATCCTCGCCGATCACGCCAAGAAGATGGCGAAGGAAGTCGGCCTGAAGTGCGACGTCTTCGGCGCGGACAAAATCAAAGAATTGAAAATGGGCGCGTTCTGGGGCGTGGCGCAAGGTTCCGACGAGCCGCCCGCTCTCATCGTCCTTCGCTATGAGCCGGCGGGCGCTCCGGAAAAACCGGTGCTCGGGCTGGTCGGCAAAGGCGTCACCTTCGACACCGGCGGCATCTCCATCAAGCCCGCCGACGGCATGGAGAAAATGAAATACGACATGGCCGGCGGCGGCGCCATGCTCGGCGCCATGCGCGCCATTGCGTTGCTCAAGCCCAAAGTGAAAGTCATCTGCATCGTCTGCGCCACCGAGAACATGCCTTCCGGCAAAGCGCAGAAACCGGGCGATGTGCAGATTGCTATGTCGGGCAAGTCGATCGAGATCATCAACACCGACGCCGAAGGCCGCCTGGTGCTCGCCGATGGCCTCGCCTACGCTCGCCAGTTAGGCTGCACGCATCTGGTTGACGCGGCCACGCTAACCGGCGCGGTGGTGGTTGCACTCGGCTATGCGAACGCGGGAGTCTTCGCCAGCGACGACGCTCTCTACGAACGCTTTCGCAAGGCGGTTGAGCAAGCGGGAGAAAGATTCTGGCGCCTGCCGCT
The DNA here is from genome assembly GCA_963770915.1 of uncultured Acidobacteriaceae bacterium. GTDB lineage: Bacteria > Acidobacteriota > Terriglobia > Terriglobales > Acidobacteriaceae > PALSA-270. The sequence continues at coordinate 3,688,110 of CAVYRG010000001.1, read as the reverse complement.
GGGCGAAGACTACCTCGACGCCATGCGCTCCAACATCGCTGATCTGCAAAACACCGGCGGGCGTTGGGGCGGCGCCAGCACGGCCGCGGCATTCCTCAAGGAATTCGCCGAAGACACACCCTGGCTGCATCTCGACATCGCCGGCACCGCCTGGATGGACGACGCCAAACCCTGGATCGCCAAAGGCCCTACGGGAATCGCCGTGCGCAGCCTGGTGGAGTTCGTGAAGGATTTCGCATAAGGCCAGACGTTCTTTGCGAACTCTGCGGCCTTTCTCAGCTTTCTCTGCGATTTAGTTTTCCCGTTCCCCTGGGGTGAAACACCAGGGTCGCACAGCCCCGTTTGGAGACGCCATCATTTCCCCAGGCTCTCCAGATACTCCACCTCATAGGCTTGAAACTCCGGATGGTCCGATTTTGCGATCGCCATTCCCTTCCCCACTTCCGCCCGCGCATCATCGTTGCGTTTCAGCCGGAAAAGCAACTCGGCCAGCGAGGCGTGTGCATCCGCCGAATTGGAATTAAGCGCCAGTGAAGCCTGCATCTCAGCCAAGGCGTCCTGCAATCTGCCTTGCTGTTCGAGCGTCCTGCCCGCATGCAGGTGGCTCAAGGCAGAAATTTCCGGCACCGCGAAGTGCCCTTGAAACACCAGAATCTCGTTGGCCACCAGGTCATCCGGCGGTCGCCCCACGAATTGCTGGTAAGGATTCATGTCCCCGGGTCCCCACCAGAAACCGGCGTGCTCGATCTCGTTCACGAACACCGGACCATCCACCGCTGGGGGAACCGGGGGTTTCTCCGTGCCCAGAAACTCCGAGAAGTACGACGGCATTTGCGCGCAGGGAATGTCGAAGTGAGAAATCGGCGCTATCCCCGGATACGCAAACCAGCACTTCGTGATGTGATGTGCCGCGATGTACTCGTGCAGCGCCTTAAGCCCGGAAGTCCAGCCCACGTTGGAGTCGCTGAGGTATTTATACGTATTCCTCGGCCCTCCCCAGACCTCATTCGAGTAGGAAAGATAGAACGGGTAGGCGCGCAGCGACGACACGGCATGGAATGCCAGCAACGCAATCACGACCCCCTTCCACACCTGCGACCGCTGCATCAGGCCCCATGCGGCCGCGCCCGCGAACACGATGAGAAACACATACACCGGCAGAATGTGACGAATACCGATATCGAGATGTGACACCATGCTGCAGCCGAAGTACACCGTCGCCGGAAGCAAGAGAAACAACACTTCTCTTCGCTTCTCGCGGGCCCAAAGATTCGGCGCGAGCAGCGATAAACCCAGCAGCGCCAGGAATCCCAAGGTCGACTTGATCAGAAATGCCGCGGGAAAATAAAGCCAGTGTCCCTTGGGATAAAGCCGCCCGAGAAGATAAGCCGGCCGCCCCTGGGTCGAAATCACTTCGATATCCGCCAACCCGTAGACGTAGGCTTCGGGCAGCAGGTGCGAGTGCGCCACCGCCAGCGTCGCGCGTTCCCGCCAGGGACGGTGCAGTGATTTCACGTACACCGCAAGCGGCGGCACAATCTGTGCGTTGCCTGGCCGCGCCCCGTAGTGAAACGCGTAGAAGCTCCACAAAACTCCAATCGCGAGCACGGCAATCAGCACCCCCGCCGCGGCCCAGCGCCCAGCATCTTTACATCCAGGACACCTGCGGATTCGTCCTGCGCACAATCTCGGTCAACGCCATGAGGGTAAACATCAGGCCCAAGATCAGAGTGGAATGCTTTGTCGCCAGCGCCAGCCCGGTAACCACGCCGCAGATCAGCAGGTGGGGCAAGGTTCGCCGCTTGGCGTAGCGATAGAACGTCCACACCGCGGCCAGCATCCCGCACCCGGCGGCGACGTCGGTGGTTACCAGCGCTCCGTTGGCCAGAATGTTCGGCTCAAAGACGAGAATGAACAGAGCGATCAGCCCCGCGCCCGCGCCGAACATCTCTTTGGCCGTGGCAAAAACTATCCAAGCCAGCAGGAGCGTGAGCAGGCTCACGGCCACGCGTGCCCTAAACAAAATTCTTTCCACGTTGTTCGAGTACAGGAACTGAATGCCACCGACTCCCGACGCCATCCGGAAATGGATGTTTGGAGGATTGGGAACCGAAGGGTGCAGCCCAAGCAGCGGCAGGCTGGCCAGCAATTTGACCAGCGGCGGATGCTCCGGATTCACGCCGAAGTCGGCGCGCTTCCAATACTCCATGCCGGAGTACATGTGCGCGCTCTCATCGAAGGTCTGCGAGGTATACCCTATCGAAAGCCACAATTCACCGGCAAGCACCGCGATCAGTGCGAGTGCAGCCAGTGAAGCCAGGCGGCTGCGCGAGGATCCGGTCGGCATGAGCACCTTTCTCAATTGGGGTTTCTACGGCAGGAGCCCGAGGGCGGACATAGTACACCAGCGGTCGTCTAAATACTGGGAAAACTTTGGCTGCGGGCAGGCAAGCGCCGTCGAGAATGCCAGCGAAACTTGCCGGGATCAGATCTCCGCCAGCGCCTACTTCGCGGTCGCTTTCTCGTACGCCTTGCGCAGTTGCGTCACCAGTGGCGTCTCGCCCTTTTGCAGGCCTTCGCGGGCGCTCACGCGCCAGAGGTAGTCGTTCTTGGGCCAGCCGCGGGCGTCGTAAACTGCCAGCACATCTTCGGAGGGCCGGCTCATCACCATCAGAACCACGTCGGCTTCCTCGGGCTTATAGACCAGAGTCCACTTGCCCCACTTCTCGATGGCGTCCTGCGTGGCCGCGATGGCGGTGCGATCCTGCGGCAGGACTGCGGGGCTGAACTGATCGCCGTCGTAGCTGGTGACGTAGACGAAGCGCGCGTTGACGAGCGACACGGGGAACGGCGGGACGTCTTTGGCGGCGCCGGGCGCAGCCATGGCCGTTCCAGCCAGAATGAGCGAAGCAACCATAACCCAGAGAATCTTGTTCATAGCGCCTCCTGGGGCCCGTCGGCGTTTCAAAGTGTTCAACAGCTTAGATGCAGGCGGAGGCACGAAAACCTGCCTTCCGGAATGCTCTTTCGCCAACTTATTGAAAATATTATCTCATGGATAATTGGCGGCACCGCCGGGGCCAGAAGCGGCAAACGCCGGGCAAAACCTCGCCAGGAATGCCCCGCGCTTGCGCGCTAAGGGCCCTAGAATCGCTCGCTGAGCCTCGGGGCGACCCGAAGGCCTTCCGCGATGCGGGGCGCGCCCAAAAGCAGCCCAACCAGGCTAGCGTTCATCTATAGCCCGGAGCTAATAGTGTACATACATTAATGTCAAGGCACCGGTAGCGCTGCTCCAAGAAACTACATCACCGGCGGCACTTCAATCCCCATGACTGCCAGCACGCGAATCAGTTCCCGCCGCGCCACGGCCGCCGTCGTCAGCAGAAAATTCTTCTTCCCATCGTCTTCCTCGGTCAGGATGGGATAGCGGTGGTAGAAAGTGTTGAAGAGCTGAGACAACTGGAAGGCATGCTTGGCCAGATAGGCCGGCTCGCGCGCCGCAATGGCCTGATCCACGACGTAAGAAGTCTGCGAAGCCGCCAGCCAGACAGCCCATATCTCGTTGCCCTCTGCGCCATAGAGTTGCTTAGCGGCTTCCGCCGCGGCGAAACTCGCATTTGCAGAGAACTGATCCGGATCCAGCCCACCCTTGCGAAAAATATTCGTAGCGCGCACCGCAGCATACTGCGCATAGGGCCCGGTTTCGCCTTCAAAGCTGAGTGCTTCTTTGAAATCAAAGGCAATTACGGAATTCTTGGTGTACTTCAGCATGAAATATCGCAGCGCGCCGATGGCAATCTGCCTGGCGATGGCGCTGCGCTCGGTGTCATTCAGTTCGGGATGGCGCGAGTCGACTTCTTTTTTCGCTGAGGCGATAAGGGTGTCGAGCAAATCGTCTGCCTTTACGCCAAAGCCCTTGCGGCCGGAGACTTCGATGTACGCCTTCGCCTGGTCTTCCTCGCTCAGCCGATAGCCGAGTTCGGCGGCGCAGCGCGGCGTAAGCGCAACCATCTCGTAGGAGAAATGCGTGTAGTGCTCGGCGGCTTCGCCGTGGCCCAGGCCGCGCAACGCTTCCATCACGGTGTTCTGCGCTTCAGACTGGCGGGCGTCGATCACGTTGTAGATTTCCGCGACGTCGCCGAAGTGCGGGTGATTGAATTCACCCTCGGCGGATGAAATCCAGCAGTCGTGGCCGTTGGGATAACGATAAAACTTGCGATAGCCGAAATCGCGCCCGAGCAGGCCGAACTTCCACATGTGGTAGGCGATGTCTTTGCCCACATAGCCGACGGTGCCGTTGGAGCGGACGATGACTTTCTGGTCGTCTTCCGAAACCCGCTCAACCGCATCGCCTTGTTGGGCTTTGGTTCCGCCCTCTGTGCCCTCTGTGGTCGAGCTTTTGCCCGTTCCGGCCCGCCGCATCACCCAGCAGCCCTTGTTCTTGCCTTCGCTCTCGAAGGTCAGCACGCCGGCGGCTTTCAGCTTGTGGAAAGCCGCGTCCCAAAAGTGCAAATGCAGAATTTCGCTCTCGCGCGGCAGAAAGTCGTATTCGATGTCGAGCCGGTCCATGGTTTCGAGATGGCGGCGCAGGACCGCGGTTGAGATGATCTCGGCCAGAATTGCAATCTCGTTGCTTCCCTCTTCAATCGCATGCAGCGCCGCCGCGCGCGCGTGCTTGTGCTGCGCATCGCGCTCATACCATTGCGAGACTTGGGCATAGAGATCCCAGCAGTAGTAATCGAAGCGCGGCTGGCGGGTAAGGGCTTCGACCTCAGCGCGCGATTTGTGCGCCAGGTGCTGAAAGCCGACCACCACGTCCGCCACTTGCACGCCGGTGTTGTCGATGTAGTTCTGCACGTCGACTTCGCGGCCGGCGAAACGCAGCAGGCGGACGAACGTGTCTCCCAGGATGGCGTTGCGCAGATGGCCGATGTGCGCGGCTTTGTTGGGGTTGATGCTGGAGTGCTCAACCAGAATTTTGCCTTTGGGAACTACGGCCTTCGGCTTTTCGTCGGCGGCGAGCGCGGATGCCAGCGCCGCCCGGTCCAGTTTCGCGTTGATGTAGCCGGCGCCGGCGACTTCCAGCTTTTCGAAACCTTCGATGGGCCCAATGCCGCCGACGATTTCCTCGGCAATTTTGCGCGGAGCCTTGCGCAGCTTCTTGGCCAGCTCGAAAGCTAGCGGCAAAGCGTACTCGCCGAATTCGACATTCGGCGGCTGCTCGATGGAAATTTTCGGCGGATCGAGGTTGTAGGCACGGAGTAGAAACGCACGCACCTGCGTCGCCAGACGGGTTTCCAGATGACGGTACAAGAGTTCCCTCTAAGTGGTTGAAGAAGAAGTGATTGTAGCAAAGTGGCTGGGCACGCGGAGTTTGACGGAGGTGCGGGGGTTCCCTATGATGAAAATCGTCATCGGCGCTTGGTCGTTGGTCGTTGGCTTACTGACAGTCAGCCGCGACGGACCGCCAACGACCAACGACGGATTTATGAGAATTGCTTACCTTGATTGTTTCTCCGGCATCAGCGGCGACATGTTTTTGGGCGCGCTGGTGGATGCGGGCGTTGCCGCGCGGGTGTTCGAGGATGCCGTCGCGGCACTGAATGTCGGCGCGCGGCTGGAAATTTCGCGCGTGGAGCGCAGCGGGATTGCAGCGACCAAGGTGGATGTGTGGGTAGGCGATGAGAAAGACCGGCCGCGCGAGGCTGCGGGTGGGCATTCGCATGAAGGCGAGCACCATGCTCACGGCCACGAGCATGGCGGGACGCATCAGCATGACGAGGGCGAGAGGCGGACAGGAGTGTCCGCCCCACACGGACGTGGGCTGAAGGAGATCACGGCGATTATCGGCCGGGCCGGCATCGCGGAATCGGCGAAGAAGACGGCGATCGCTATTTTTCAGGCGCTGGGCGCGGCCGAGGCCAAGATTCACAACCGCGACATTGAGACGATTCACTTTCACGAAGTGGGCGCGATCGATGCGATGGTGGATATCGTCGGCGCGGCGGTGGGGGCCGCAGCGCTCGGTGTGGATGAAATTATCTGCTCACCGCTGAATGTCGGCGGCGGGACGGTGCAATGCGCGCATGGCACGTTTCCCGTGCCCGCGCCGGCGACGGTCGAATTGCTGAGGGGCGCGCCGGTGTACTCTTCAGGAATTCAGGCCGAACTGGTAACGCCGACGGGCGCGGCCATTGTGAAGACGCTAGCCACGCGCTTTGCGGCGTTTCCGGAGATGAAGATCGAGCGCGCGGGCTATGGCGCCGGATCGCGGGATTTCCCCGGCCACGCGAATGTCCTGCGCCTGACCATTGGCGATGCCCTGCCGGAGTTGGCGGCCAAGACGGCGCAGGAAGCGATCTCTGTAGTCGAAGCGAATCTCGACGATCTGAATCCGCAGGTCTTCGGGTATGTGATGGATCGCTTGCTGGGCGAGGGCGCGCTGGATGTTTTCAGCGTGCCGGTGCAGATGAAGAAGAATCGTCCGGGAACGCTGCTGACGGTGCTGTGCAAGCCGGAAGACGCGGCCAAGCTAACGCAGATTCTGTTTGCCGAGACCACCACGCTGGGAGTACGGCGCCGGGAAGAGAAGCGGCTAGCGCTGGCACGCAAGTGGGTGACCGTGAACACGCAATGGGGCGACGTGCGGATGAAGATTGCCAGCATGAATGGGACGATTACGAATTACGCGCCGGAGTATGAGGATTGCCGGCGGCTCGCGGAGGAGCAGCACGTGCCGCTGAAGAACGTGATGAATGCGGCGGTGAAGGGGTACTTGAAAATTGAGTAATTGGGAAATTTGGTAATTGAGTAATTTTCAAACCCCGCGAGCTTAAATTACTCAATTACCAAATTTCTCAATTTCTCAATTATGAAATCTCATGTCTAAGTTCTACATCACGACGCCCATCTACTACGTCAACGCCCGACCTCATATTGGGCACGCCTACACCACGCTCGCCTGTGACACCATTGCGCGGCGGCAGCGCATGCTGGGCTTCGATACGTTTTTTCTGACCGGCACCGACGAGCACGGACAGAAGATCGAGCGGGCGGCGCAGGCCGCCGGCAAAACACCGCAGCAGTTTACCGACGAAGTCTCCGCGCAATTTCGCCGGCTGTGGGATCGCATGGGGCTGACGTACGACGACTACATCCGCACCACGGAAGCGCGGCACGTGCGAGGCATGCAGGCACTATGGCGGCGCATCGCCGACAAGGGGCTCATCTACAAAGGAAGCTACAGCGGGCAGTATTGCGTGTTCGATGAAATGTACGTTGAGGTGGGGCCGGGCCAGCCTTGCCCGGAGTGTGGGCGGCCGACCGAGACGGTGAAAGAGGAAAATTATTTCTTCAAGCTATCGGCGTTCGAGGGCCGGCTACTTAAGCTGTATGAGGAGCAGCCGGATCTCATTCGCCCGGAAACACGGCGCAATGAAGTGATTTCGTTTGTGCGCTCCGGGTTGCGCGATCTTTCCATCAGCCGCTCGACGTTTTCCTGGGGCATTCCGGTGCCGGACGATCCCAAGCATGTGGTCTACGTTTGGCTGGATGCGCTGGCCAACTACATCACGGCGCTCGGCTTCGGCTCAGGAGACGACACCCGCTTCCAGAAATACTGGCCGGCGGATGTGCACATGATCGGAAAAGAGATCGTGCGCTTCCACTGCGTGTACTGGCCGGCGTTTCTGATGGCGGCGGAATTACCGCTGCCGAAAAGCATCGTCGCGCACGGCTGGCTGCTGTTCGAAGAGAACAAGATGTCGAAATCGCGCGGCAACATTGTGCGGGCGGAAACCATTCTGGATGTTTTGGGAGCGGACGCGCTGCGCTATTTCCTTCTGCGCGAAATCGTTTTCGGGCAGGATGGCTCGTTTTCCTTCGACGCGCTGGTGCAGCGCTACAACTCCGACCTGGCCAACGGGCTGGGCAATCTGGCCAGTCGCACGCTGACCATGATCCGGCGGTATTTCAAGGGCGAGGTGCCTTATCCCTCGGCGGCGGCGCATACTGCGGCGGAGGATGCGATTGCCGAGGCGGCGCGCAAGGCAATCGCGGATTTCGATTCCGCGTTTGCGCAATATCAGTTCTCGCGGGCGCTCGAAGCGGCGTGGGGAGTGGTCGCGGCGGTGGATAAGTACATTGTCGAGAACGAGCCGTGGGCGCTGGGCGAAAAGGAAGACGAAGGCAGCCGGGCGCGGCTGGCGACCGTGCTGTACACCTCGGCGGAGGCGCTGCGCATTGTGACCGCGCTGGCGCACCCGGTGATGCCGGAGGCGACGGCGAAGATTTGGACGCAGCTGGGCTTGGGCGATATTCGGACAGTGCGGCTCGCCGAGTTGAAGTGGGGACAGATTCCGCTGGGGACGAAGCTGGGCAACGTGGAGCCGGTTTTTCCGCGCGCGGATAAATCGGCGGTCGAAAGGATGCAGGCGATGGAAGAACAGCAGCGGGGGGCTGCGATGGTGGAAACAAAAGTTGCGGAGACCAAGCCAGTAGCGCCGGCTAGCTCGCAGGTTGGGGCGCCGACAGCGAACGACGGGAAAATCACGATTGACGACTTCGCCAAGGTTGATCTGCGCGTGGGCCAGGTGAAGGTCGCGGAGAAAGTGAAAGGCGCGGATAAGCTGCTGCGGCTGGAAGTTGACCTGGGCACGGAAGTGCGGCAAGTCGTGGCAGGGATCGCGGAGGGCTATGCGCCGGAGTCGCTGGTTGGGCGGAAAGTGGTGATTGTGGCGAATCTGGCGCCGCGCAAGCTGCGCGGGCTGGAGTCGAACGGGATGATTGTCGCAGCGACGGCAGGGGGCGGGAAGCCGGTGCTGTGCAGCTTTTTGGAGGATGTGCCGCCGGGGACGAGGTTGAAGTAGGATTGGCGAGATGTCTAACGGCATTCGCATACCAACGCCGATTCGAGTGCAGAAGCTCACACGCGTGATGCAAATTCGCGGCACGGACGTATTTGTTCATTGGTCCGTGTTCTTGATTGCGGGGGTCATGCTTGCCGGCGTAATCAGGAGGCCGCTTGTGACCGTCTTCGCCCTCGTCGCTTACTTGGGCGTGCTTTTGCTTCACGAGTTCGGCCATCTGATCGTGGCGCAATGGAAGCATTGCGAAGTATTCTCTATAGAGCTGTACCCAATCTTTGGACTGACGCGTTATGAAACTCCATGGTCTCGATTCGACCATTGTGTGATCGCATGGGGAGGCGTCACCGCGCAAGCAATCGTTGCCGCGCCCATCGTCATCTGGATCACGATCTTTGGATATACGCGATTTGATCCCGTAAACGCCCTGCTGGCTCTGCTCGGACCGTTCAGCCTTGCGGTCGCTGCCGTCAACCTGATTCCGACTGGGCGGCTCGATGGTGCGACTGCGTGGGGCTTAATCCCCGAGATCATCCGGCGCGTCCGGCGTGGCGGGACCAAAAGTGAGTTTCGACGCCGGTGATGACGATTTTGCACGGAACACCGGACGGGACAAGCCCCGTCCCCACACGTGCTTCGCCAACGACTGACGACTGACGACCAACGACTGTGTTTGTAGATTCCCACGCACATCTCGAAGTGGAGCAGTACAACCCCGATCGCGAGGCGATGATCGCGCGCGCGCAGGAGAATGGCGTCGCCAACATTCTCGCCATCGGCTGCGGAAATGGCCCAGGGACGCTCGATTGTGCAATCAAGCTCGCTGAGCAATACGAGTTCGTCTACGCGTCGGTCGGCATTCATCCGCATGAAGCGAAACTGGCGGCGGACGCTGATTTTCAGGAACTGGAACTGCTGGCGAAGCGGCCAAAAGTCATCGCCTGGGGAGAAATCGGGCTGGATTATTTCTACGATCACTCGCCGCGCGAGGTGCAGCAGCGCGTTTTTGTCCGTCAGCTCGAACTGGCGCGGGCGGCGAAGCTGCCGATTGTGATTCATTGCCGTCCTTCGCAAGAGAGCGAAAATGCCTGGGATGATTGTCTGCGGCTGATTGGCGAGCAGTGGGCTCCGCATGGGCTGGGCGGAATTCTGCACTGCTTCACCGGAACCTGGGACCACGCCAAACGCGCGCTGGACATGGGATTCATGATCTCGTTCGCGGGCAACGTGACTTATCCCAAAGCACAGCAGATTCGCGACGCAGCCAAGCAGGTTCCGCTCGATCGCATACTCATTGAAACCGATTCGCCATTCCTGGCGCCGGTGCCGCATCGCGGCAAGCGCAACGAGCCGGCGTTTGTAAAGGAAGTGGCGCGGCAGATTGGCGAGTTGCGCGGCATGCGCAGCGAAGAGGTAGGCGAGCAGACGGCGCGGAATTTCTACCGCTTTTTTCGACTGCCGTTTTGAGAGTGCGCCTTTCGCGCAAACTCTATCCTCATCACGGCCAACACGTTCCTTCCCGAACCTTCTTCTGATACTCTCAGGATTGCGAACCTAGACCAATTCCATGCCGGAAAACACTTTTGACGTTGTGAGCAAGATCGATCTCGAGGAAGTTTCGAACGCCATGCAGCATGCCTTGAAGGAAGTTCATACTCGTTTCGACCTCAAGGATTCGAAATCGAATATCGAACTCGACGGGAAAGAGGCCATCGTGCTGCACTCGGCGGATGAATTCAAGCTGAAGGCGGTGAACGACGTTTTTCAGCAAAAGCTGGCCAAACGCGGCGTTCCGCTGAAGGGTTTGACTTATGGCCCGGTGGAGTCGGCTTTTGGCGGGACCGCGAAGCAGCGCATCACCATGCAGCAGGGCATTCCGATGGAGAAGGCGAAGGAGATCGTCAAGCTGATCAAGAACTCGAAGCTCAAAGCCCAGGCTTCGATTCAGGGAGACTTGGTGCGGGTGAGCAGCAAAGATCGCGATACGCTGCAGGCGATTATTGCCCTGCTAAAACAGCAGGATTTTGGCATCGATATGCAGTTCACGAATTATCGGACGAACTGACAGGAGACGATCAAAAGCTTTTAACCGCGGAGGGCGCGGAGCACTTCCGCGGAGCACGCGTAGAAAGACCAACCCTTGAGCATGCCGGCCGCCATCAACGGAAAAGAAATCTTCGAGATGCTGCGCGACGACTTGGCCGCGATTGAGCGGGAGTTCGGGCGCGATACGGTCTCGAACGTCGGAGCCATCACCGAGATCGGCGAATATCTCCGCGAAGGCGGCGGGAAGCGGATCCGTCCGGCGCTGCTGCTGCTCTCCTCCAAACTGTTCAACTATCAGGGGCGCGGCGCGGTTCGCCTGGGCGCGGTGGTGGAAATCATTCACACCGCCACGCTGGTGCACGACGACATCATTGACGAGGCACAAACGCGGCGCGGGCGGCCCGCGGCCAACACGCAGTGGGGTAACCCGAAGTGCGTGCTGGCGGGCGACTGGCTTTACATGCAGGCGTTCAAAATTGCGGTGCAGGAGCGCAACTTCCGCATCCTCGACACGCTCATCGAGTTGACGCAGCAGATGGTGGAGGGCGAACTGCTGCAGATGGAAAAGCTGGGCAAGCTCGTCTCGCTCGACGAGCATTTTGATTTGATCTTCCGCAAGACCGCCTGCCTGTTTTCGGTGTGCATGCGCATGGGCGCGATTCTCGGCGGAGCCACGCCGGAACAGGAAGAAAGCCTGGCGCGATATGGACTCGATCTGGGAATGGCGTTTCAGATTGTGGACGATGTGCTGGACTTGACGGCGTCGGAAACTATGCTGGGCAAGCCCGTCGCCAGTGATTTGCGGGAAGGCAAAGTGACCATGGCGGTGATTCATGCGCTGGAACGCTGCACGCCGCGAGAGCGCAAGAAGATCGAGACCGTGGTGCGCGAACGCGCGTTTGACGGCGTAACCCATGCCGAGGTGCTGGAGATTCTGAATCGTTACGGCTCGCTGGATGCTGCCAATGAGCGGGCGCTGCAGTATGCCACTCTGGCGCGCAACGCGATTTGCAGCTTTCCTGACAGCGAAATCAAGCGGGCGTTGTTGTGGGCGCCGGAGTTTGTGGTGGCGAGGGAGAAGTAGAAGCAGTTCTCAGTTCTCAGTTCTCGGTTCTCAGTTCTCGGTTCTCAGTTCTCGGTTCTCGGTTCTCGGTTCTCAGTTCTCGGTTCTCAGTTCCGAGCTTCCTCCCCTTAAGTCAAGATTTTCGCGTCGCGATCCCCATCATCTCGAATCGCCCTCCCAACAACAACGGCCCGGAGCCGAGAAAGGCTCGCGCCGGCAGATCCTGCGAGAAGCGCTTGACGTAGGCGGAATTGAAGCGGTCCCACAGGGAGACGTCAGGCGAGAAGACCTGCACCCAGACCAGGTCGTCCATGGTCATCTTGGCTTCCGCGAGCACGGCGGTAAATTCGTCGAATAGCAGGCGCAGTTCCTCGTCGACGTCCGGCGGCACTTTGCCGGTCTTCGGGTCAATCCCAATACGCCCTGAAAGATAGAGCGTGTCTCGCACCAGCACCGCGTCGCTGAATGGTCTAGGCGTCTTTCGGTTCGACAGGATAATGTGACGGCGGCCGGGTTTGGACTTCTTCCGTTTGGGCTGGGTTTTCTTCGACGGCATGGCTGCTCTCCTCGATCAGTTCTCCGTACTGCAACTGGGAGTGTAGTGCATCGGCGTAAATTTCAAAATACCCAGGTTGGAACCGAAGGGCGGATGAACGCCGCCCTTTTTGTTTATACTTGCGGCAGTTCCAAGGCTGCCGAACACTCATGAACCACTTCCTATCCATGTTGGGCCACCACGGCTACATTCTGGTTTTCGCCGTGGTGCTGGCCGAAGCCTTGGGCCTGCCGGCTCCTGCCGCTTTGGCTTTGATCGCGGGCGGCGCGGGGGCTGCTTCGGGAACGTTAAGCCTTCCTGCCGTCTTGGCGGTGGCTCTTACGGCCATGATGCTCGGCGATGTCGCTCTCTACGTGTTGGGCCGTTACATGGGATGGGGCCTGCTGGGTTTCTTGTGCGCGTTATCGGCCACGCCGGAAACCTGCATCCTGCGCTCGGCGGAGTCGTTCTACAAGCGCGGCAAGACTACGCTCATGGTGGCTAAGTTCATTCCCGGCGTAAACACGATGGCGCCCCCACTGGCGGGCAGCATGAAAATGCGCCCGCAGCAATTTCTGCGGCTGGATCTCGCCGGAGCATCGCTTTACGTCTTTGCCTACACCCTGCTGGGATTCGTGTTCCGCAACTTTCTGGCTTCGATCACCCGCGGTTTCCAGACGGCCAGCCATGCCTTCACTGCGGTTCTCGTGGCCGCGGTCGTGGCCTACATCGTTTACAAGGTGTGGGAGTACCGCAAACATAAGATCTACCGCGTGGTCCCGCGAGTGAAAGTGGAGGAACTGGCGAAACGGCTGGCTACGGCGGAACAAGGCCAGGCTGTGATGCTTGATGTGCGCAGTCATGGGTACTACGACGCCGGCGCCTCGCGAATTGAGGGATCCATGCGGCTGGAACCCAATAACCTCTCCGAGGAGATCAAGAATATTCCAGCGGGGAAGGACATTTACGTCTATTGCACTTGAGCGCGCGAAGCGACCAGCGCCCGGGTGGCGCTGCTACTAAGGCAACAGGGGTTCAACGCGTATGTGATCGATGGCGGCCTGGCGGCGTGGCGCAAAGCAGGCCTGGGGCTGGAGACGGTTCCAGGAAACGACCTGGTGAAGCTGCCAACGTTTTCGTAAAGCCGACGTTGGCCGTGCGTCGTTAGTCGTTGGCGATCGGTTATTGCCGCCGCCTGCTAACCGAGATGGGCGCAAACCAAGAAGTCGAGATTAAATTTCGTGTCAACGATCTGCCGCTCTTGCGCCGCAAGCTCCGGGCTGCAGGCTTTCGTCTGCTGACCCGCCGCACCCACGAAACGAATTCTCTCTATGATCTGCCCGGCCAGCCGCTGCGGCGGCAAGGCGCTTTGCTGCGCCTGCGGCAATACGGATCAGAATGGCTGCTCACCCACAAGGCCAAGGCCACAGAAGAACGCTACAAGACCCGCACGGAGCGCGAAACCAAGGTCGCAGACGGCGCCGAGATGCACGCCATTTTGCTTGCCCTAGGCTACCAAGTTACATTTCGCTACGAAAAATTTCGCGCGGAATGGGGCGACGGAAAGGGACACGTAACCATCGACGAAACGCCCATCGGAACTTTCGGCGAGATCGAAGGCGCGCCGCGCTGGATTGACCAAACGGCGGGGGTTTTGGGGATTGGGCCGCAGGACTACATCACGCAGAGTTATGCGGAATTGTTTTTCGGGTGGAAAAAGCGTACTCGCAGCGCGGCGCACGAGATGACTTTCCGGGCAGTGGGCGAGAACCCTCCTCGCGGCTGAGCGACCCGCTAGAACATCCGTGAATCCCAGGCGGGACTGCGACGGGCGGAGGGCCCGTCGCTCCATCCTGCCGGCCAACTAGATCGTCTCGGCCTTGGCGCAGTGCTGATCGAAAACGCGGGTAAGCTCGGCCGCGATGTCGGCGGCTTCGCGATGTTCGATGTCACTGCGCTGCATCATGTGGATGAGTTGGCCGTCGCGCAGCAGCGCAATGGAGGGTGAAGAGGGCGGATACCCCGTGAAGTAAGAGCGGGCGCGCTCGGTGGCGGCGACATCCTGTCCGGCAAACACGCTAAAGATTCTCTCGGGCCGCACGGAGTGCTGCAGCGCGGCGCGGACAGCCGGACGCATGCGGCCGGCGGCACATCCGCAAACCGAATTCACAATGACCATGGCCGTGCCGGACGGCCCTTGCAGCGCCCGGTCCACTTCGCCGGGAGTCCGCAGTTCCACGACGCCAACGCGAGTCAATTCCTCGCGCATGGGTATCACCATAATTTCTGGGTGCATCGCATCTCCTTGAGGTTCTCAAATTAGCTGTTCGAAGCTAGCCGGAGAAAACAGCGTCATTCAAAACGGATCGCAATGGGACGGCGCTAAGCCACCGCTGCTTCCTCCCTGCACCGGGAATGACGGTTTGGCTGGAACGGCGTAGATGTTCTCGGCATCATCATTGGGGGGAATACTAATGCAAGACTCGGCCAATATCTATGGGAGTTTCGTGGGGGGAGCGGATGGGCACCCTACTGCCGCGAACGTGGTGCATTGCACCTCGTATATATTTATTGAAGCGAATGTTGATTCAGGAAAATGTCGCGCTGGCGCCGTTCACAACGTTTGGAGTGGGTGGTGCGGCGCGGTTTTTTCTTGAAGCCGGAACCGTCGAGCAGCTTCAGGCCGGCGTAGAGTTCGCGCGGGCACGCGGGCTTCCGCTTTTCGTGCTGGGCGGCGGCAGCAATCTTGTCGTTTCCGATGCCGGGTTCCCGGGCCTGGTGATCAAGATGGCCATCGGCGGAATCGCGGAGACGGCAGCCGGCGAAAAAATGCAGTTTGAGGCCGGCGCCGGCGAAGAGTGGGACAGATTCGTGGCGCGAGCGGTGGCGTGCAACTGCGCCGGCGTCGAGTGCCTGAGCGGAATTCCCGGCAGTGTGGGCGGCACGCCCGTGCAGAACGTCGGCGCCTACGGCCAGGAAGTTGCCGAAGTCATCGAGTCCGTGCTGGCGTTCGACCTGAAAGATGGGCAACTGCACGAGCTTTGCCGCGAGGCCTGCGGATTCAGCTATCGCACCAGCATCTTCAACACTAGCGAGCGCGGGCGCTACATCGTTGTGCGAGTGACCTACGCGCTTGAGCCAGGCGGAGCGGCGCGCATCGAGTACGCAGACCTGAAAAAGCATTTTGCCGGCTGGCAGAGGGCGCCGACGCTGGCCGATACGCGCGAGGCCGTCCGCAGAATTCGCGCCCAGAAGGGAATGCTGATCACTCCCGGCGACGAGGATTGCCGCAGCGCCGGCTCATTCTTCAAGAACCCGATTCTCTCCGCCGCGCAGCACCTGGAGCTCGAAAAGCGCGCCGCAGCCAAAGGCTTACAGATTCCCAGCTACCCCGCGCTGGCTTCCCGGAAAAAAGTCTCCGCAGCGTGGCTGGTGGAGCATTCCGGCTTTGCGAAAGGTTATGCGAGCGGACGAGTAGGTATTTCGCGCAAGCACACGCTGGCGATTGTGAACCGCGGGGAAGCCTGCGCAGCCGAAATTATCGCCCTAAAAGATCATATCCAACAGCGGGTCGAAGAAATTTGGGGCGTACGGCTGGAGCCGGAACCGGTGTTTGTGGGGTTTTGATTGTGTGGAGCGGACACTCCTGTCCGCTGCTTTTGGTATTTCAGGAAAGTCTGCAGGACTTGTCATTCCGAGGAGCGCAGCGACGAGGAATCTGCTTTCTGCCGGCGCCGGCAAACAGCAGATTCCTCGCTTCGCTTCAAATGACAATTTTCATTTCTGGCAGGCATGACAAAAGTCAAAAGCAGCGGACAGGAGTGTCCGCTCCACAGTCAATCCAAAAAAATCCGAACAAATCAGGCACAATGGCGGTCTTCATGTTTGAGGGCCAACGAGAAGTGACGGGACAGGCGCTCGTGAATCAAGCCATGGTGCTGGCGCGCTCTGACGAGGACCAACTGGAACTCGCCGTCCGCGAGCACGCGCGGCTGGTCTATCGCATCGCGTTCTCGGTGCTGCGGAACCATCACGACGCGGAGGACGCGACGCAAGAGGCTTTTCTCCGCGTGCTGCGCTACCGCAGAAAGTTGGCTGGGATACGGGATCCGCGCACGTGGCTGGCGCGCATCGCATGGCGGGTCGCGGTGGAGCGGAGAAGGAGAGCTCCGGAAATCTCGTTGGATAGCGAGGACCAACTCGCGGCTCCGGTTCGTTCTTTCGCTGCCGGGGCCGACGAGATGCTGCTGAGCGCTGAGAGGAACAACCGTCTGGCGGCGATGATCGCGGCGCTGCCGCCGAAGTTGCGCGATCCACTGACGCTTTCGACGCTCGAAGAAATGTCGCCGGCGGATATCGCCGGGGTGCTCGGCGTCAATGAAGCGGCGGTGCGCTCTCGGCTGTTTCGCGCGCGGCAGATTCTGCGGGAGAAGCTCGTTGGCAGCGTAAAGGGGAAACATGGAACCTAAAGGGCAGGAACCGCAACTCGACCAGTGGCTCGATGGCGCGCTGAGGCAATATGGCGAGGCTGAGCCGCGGTCTGGTCTGGAGGGCCGTGTCCTGGCCAATTTGCGATCGGCGGAATCGGCGCCCAAACGCTGGCGCTGGTGGCCGGCGGTGGCTACGGCCATGGCAATCCTCGTAGTGGGCGCGGCGGTCCTTCTGCGCCATCACACTGCGTCAGCGCCGGAAGTCCCAATTCGCCAAGCCCAGGGTCCGCCGAGCGTTGCGGCGGCTCCGGGCGCTGCTCTGGCTCCCAAAGCAATTGGGAGGCCAGCCGCACAGAGACAAATCGTTCATGTGCAAGTTGAGCCCCGTTTACCGCAATTCCCTTCTCCGCGGCCGCTCACTTCGCAGGAACGAGCCCTGGCTCGCTATGTCGAAGACCGTCCTGCGGAAGCGAAGCAGATGGCGGAGGCGCAGACTGAGTTGATGGAAGAAGAAGCGCGTAAGTTCGAGGAACAAACGTCAAGCCCATCGCAAGACTCGTCGCAATAAAACAATTCAGGAGAACGAACATGCACCAGAAAACTGTCGCGTTGGCACTTGCTCTTGGCGCTTTTCTTTGCACTTCCAGGCCATTCCTCCGTGCGCAGGATGCCAAACCCGAAACCAAGCAAGAAGCCAATTCCGACGGGCCGCGTCCCGCTACCGCCTACCGGCTCGATATCGCCGTCAACGAGTTTGCCGATGGAAAGAAGATCAACACCCGCCGCTATACCATAAACACCATGAGCTTTAACAACATGAACGGGGGCACGTCGCAAAGAATTCAGATCGGCAGCCGCGTGCCGGTCCAGAGCGAAGATGGCAAGTTCACCTATCTTCAGGTGGGGACCGACATCAGCGCTGGGATCCAGTCCTGGTCTACTGCCATGGTGCTGAATCTGAGGGCAGAAATCAGCAGCCTCGCCTCACCGGAAGAATCCACGCACGGCGGCCATCCTTTGCTGCGGCAAATGCACATCGACGGCGAAGTTCCCGTGGTCACCGACAAGCCCATCGTGGTCGGAACCGTCGATGATCCCAATTCCAACCGTGAGTTTCAGCTTGAGGTCACCATCGTCAAGCTGCCCTGAACAAGGCGCGGCGCCGCCCCGACTCGTACCCGGACTGTTGTGTAGCCCCGTGCAAGGGGTGGGTGGACGAATCAGGCCCCGCAGCGCCGCTGCCTTTATGTATCGGCCAATCGCGCCGCCTCTTTAAAGATGCCTACAAACATGGGGCGGGTGAGTTTCCCGGTTTGGGTGTTCTGGTTGGAGGGATGGTAGGAGGCCAGCAATGTCCGGCCGTCCGGCATGGCATAACGCGCCCCGTGCCGGAAGATAAAGCCCTTTCGGCTGGCGAGCAGGCCGCGCCGCTTCAGGAAGCTCAGGTAGGCATCGAAAGCGATCTTGCCTAGGGCGACGACGACCTTCACGCCCTTAAGGCCATCCAGTTCCCGCTCCAAATAGGGTGCGCAGTTGGCCAGTTCCTGCGGCAGGGGCTTGTTGGCGGGAGGAGCGCAGCGCGCTGCCGCCGTGATGTAGAGGCCCTTAAGCTGAAGACCGTCGTCGCGGCGCGTCGCGGTGGGCTGATTGGCGAATCCGGTTTCATAGAGCACGGGATACATAAAATTGCCGCTGGCGTCGCCGGTGAAAGGGCGGCCGGTGCGATTCGAGCCGTGCGCTCCGGGCGCGAGGCCGAGAATCAGCACGCGGGCTTGGGGATCGCCGAAGCCCGGCACCGGCTTGCCCCAGTAATCCCAGTCGCGGTAGGCGCGGCGCTTCTCGCGGGCAATTTGCTTCCGATACACGACCAGGCGAGGACAGAGCGTGCAGGCGATCACTTCCCGGTTGAGTTCGCTCAACCAGTCGTTGGTCGTTCGTCGTTGGTCGTTGGCTTTTTGCATTATCCAAAGATAGTCAGTTCTCGGTTCGGAGTCGCAGTTCGAGCGTCGTCCCATTATGGGGCACCGCGGGACAATGGCCAACGACCAACGACGGACGACCAACGACCAGAAAAGAGTGACTAACGTACCTTGCGGCGTTTGACGGTTCTCCCCTCCAGTCCTTAAACTCAGCTTGTGAGTCCAAGCGAAGCCACAACCGCCACCAAGCGAGAAATTCAGGTCGAGATTCCCGCCGAAGAGGTGGCCCGCGAAACGGCCACCCTCATTCAGAAATATCAGAAGCTGGCGCGCCTGCCCGGCTTCCGGCGCGGCCATATCCCGGCGTCGATCGTCCGCCAGCGATTTGGTCGCGACATCAATAACGACGTTGTCGATGCGCTGGTGCCGAAGTATTTCCGGCAGGAAACCGGCCGGCTGGGGCTGATGCCGGTCTCCCAACCACAGGTGACCGATTTACACGTCCATGAAGGCGAGCCGCTGCGCTTCAAGGCCAGCTTTGAAGTCATGCCCGAAGTGAAGGTCGAGGGCTATAGGGAATTGCGGACGGAAAAGCCCGAGATCGCCGTCACCGATGAGGAAGTGGAGGAATCGCTGCAGGCCCTGCGCGAACAGCGCGCCACCTTCACTCCGGTCGAGGGGCGGCCGCTGGCAGACGGGGATTTCGCCCAGGTTTCACTCGATGGCCAGCCGAAAGACAACGACGGCGAAACCAAACCTGTGCACATGGATGAAATCCTGGTGGAGATCGCGGGCAAGAACACCATGCCCGAGTTCACCGAGAATCTGCGCGGCGCTGCTGCGAGCCAGCAGCGCACGTTCGATGTGGCCTATCCCGCCGACTCAAGCGACAAGCGGCTGGCGGGCAAGACCTTCACATACAACGTGACCGTGCACGGCATTAAGCAGAAAGCGCTGCCTGAGTTGAACGATGACTTCGCCAAGGAGCTGGGCGAGTTCTCGACGTTGGACGAAGTGCGAAAGCGTCTGCGCGAAAACATGGAAGCCGAGCGCAAACACGAGAGTGAGCGCGCCGCCAAAGACAAGCTGGTGGCCGAACTGGTCAAACGCAACGACTTCGAAGTGCCGGAGGCGATGGTCGAGCGGCAGATTGATGTTCAGTTGGAGCGCGGCTTGCGCGCGCTGGCTGCCCAGGGCATGAAGGCGGAAGATTTGAAGAAGATGGACCTGCAGCGCTTGCGCGCGGGCCAGCGCGACCGCGCCCTTGAGGATGTGAAGGCTTCGCTGTTGCTGGAAAAAGTTGCCGAGGAGGAGAAAATCGAGGTCAGCGATCAGGAGATCGACCGTGAGGTCGAGGCGCTTGCCGCTCAGTCAAAACAAACCGCGGAAGCCATCCGCGCTCGTTTGACACGGGAGGGAGCGCTCGATAGAATCCGGGCAAGAATCCGCGCTGAGAAGACCCTCGATTTTTTGTACCGCCAGTCCGCTTAAGGCGTACTTCAAACCTCCCCGAAAACTTGAGATCGTGAGCTAGGAGTGTGGCAAGGTGAAAGTGAACGAACCGCAAATGATGCTGGTGCCCATGGTCATCGAACAGACCGGGCGGGGCGAACGCGCCTATGACATCTACTCCCGGCTGCTGCGGGATAACATTATTTTCATCGGCACGCCGATCGACGACAACATCGCCAACCTGGTGATTGCGCAGATGTTGTTTCTGGCGCAGGAAGACCCGGAAAAAGACATCCAGCTCTACATCAACTCGCCGGGCGGCTCCATCACCGCGGGCATGGCGATTTACGACACCATGCAGTATGTGAAGAACGACGTGACCACCATCTGCATCGGCCAGGCGGCCAGCATGGCGGCGTTGCTGCTGGCGGCGGGCGAGGCCAAGAAGCGGCTGGCGCTGCCAAATTCGCGAATTCTAATTCACCAACCATCCATGGGCGGCTTGTCCGGCCAGGCAACGGACATCGATATCCATGCCCGCGAGATTCTGCGCATGCGCGAGATTACAAACCAGTTGCTGGCCAAGCACAGCGGGCAGAGGCTGGATAAGGTGGAAAAAGACGTGGAGCGCGACTTCATCATGAACGCGCAGCAGGCGAAGGAATACGGAATCATAGACGATATCATCTACAAGACGCGGGAAAAGGTATGATCGGACTTCCGCAGGGGGCTGCCCGGAAAGCCGGGCGGAATGCGTTCTCTCGCAGCTGACCAGGCAGTTGGCGCCAAGGGGCGGAGGGAGCGGGCGGAATAAGGAGTAGGGCGGAGTGAAAAACAGGACTGGCACTGAGGAGATGTTGCGCTGTTCCTTCTGCCACAAGTCGCAAGACGCAGTGGCGAAACTAATTTCCTCCCCCAGCGATTATCCCAGGGCGTACATCTGCGATGAGTGCGTCGCGGTCTGCAACTCCATCCTGGAAGACGACCGCGCCACGACCCCGCCGAGCACGCATCCCAATCAACTGCCCAAACCGCAGGAAGTAAAAACCTTCCTCGACGAGTACGTAATCGGGCAGGAGCAAACCAAGAAAAAGCTCGCGGTCGCGGTTTACAACCACTACAAACGGATCTACATGAATCGCCAGCGCACCGGCGACGGCGTGGAGCTCGCCAAATCGAACATCATGCTGATCGGCCCAACCGGCACAGGCAAGACGCTGCTGGCGCAGACCCTGGCCCGCATGCTGGATGTGCCTTTCGCGATTGTCGATGCCACCACTCTCACCGAGGCTGGTTATGTAGGCGAAGACGTCGAGAACATCATCCTGAAGCTGTTGCAGGCCGCTGACGGCGACGTAGGCCGGGCGCAGACCGGAATCATCTACATCGACGAAGTCGATAAAATCGGCCGCAAGGATGAGAACCCGTCCATTACGCGCGACGTTTCCGGCGAGGGAGTGCAGCAGGCGCTGCTGAAGATTCTCGAAGGCACTATCGCCAACGTACCGCCGCAGGGCGGGCGCAAGCATCCGCATCAAGAATTCACTCCCGTCGACACCACCAACATCCTATTTATCTGCGGTGGAGCTTTTGTCGGGCTCGACAAGATGATCGGGCGGCGCGTCGGCAAGAAGTCTTTGGGATTCCGCACCGGCGAAGAAAGCGAAAAAGAAGAAACCGCCACGAATCGCAAGCGTAACTTCGAGCTTCTGAGCGATGTGCAGCCGGAAGACTTGATCCGCTTCGGCCTGATTCCCGAATTTGTGGGCCGCCTGCCGGTGGTCGGCGTGCTCGAAGATCTCGATGAGTTCGCCCTGATTGAAATCCTCACCCGGCCCAAGAACGCGATCATCAAGCAATACCAGCGTCTGTTTGAGTTCGAAAATGTGCGCCTGAAGTTCAACGACGAGGCCTTGAAAGCGATTGCCCGGCAGGCGATGGCACGGAAGGTGGGTGCTCGCGGCTTGCGCATGATTCTGGAAGAGTTGATGCTCGACCTCATGTTCCATCTGCCCAGCCAGAAGAAGCTGAAAGAGTTCGAAGTGACCCATGAAATGGTCGAAAAACGGGACGTTTCCGTCGCGATGATGGAGAAAGCGGGGTAAAAGTAGTTACCCCCGCGGCGGCTGCTCATCCGCTGTTCCAACTGGCAGACGCGACGGCGGGGCGTGTAAGATGCAAGAGCGAAAAGGGATTTCGTAGGCCAAACAACGTTTCTTTGGAGTGCAGGTGACCCAAGGCAAGGAAAAATTCGAAACCAAGAAGCTGCCCATGATGCCCATCCGGGACGTGGTCATCTTCCCTTACATGATGACCCCGTTCGTGGTAGGCCGGGAGTCCAGTGTCCGCGCGCTGGAAGAAGCGCTGACGGGCGATAAGAAGATCTTCTTGGCAACGCAGCACGACGCCAGCGTGGACGAGCCCAAGCCGAACGAGATTTATCAGGTGGGCACCATCGTCAATATCGTGCAGAGCCTCAAACTTCCCGACGGCAATATCAAGGTTCTGGTCGAGGGCATTGAACGCGCCAAGATTCTGCAAGTCACCGAAAGCGAAGGCTACATGCAGGTTTCCGTGCGCGTAGCGCGCTACGCCACGGAGACCAATCCGCAGATTGAAAATGGCATGCAGCGGGTTACCGGCCTTTTTGAGCAATACGTAAAGCTCTGCCAGTCGCTCAATTACGAGACCATGATCGCGGCCGTACGCATGGAAGACCCGGCCAAGTTGACCGACACCATCGCCGCCAATCTGCAGCTCTCCATCGAAGAAAAGCAAGAACTTTTGGAGATCTTCGACCCCGCCGAGCGCCTGAGCCGAATCGGCGACGTGCTGGATATCGAAATCGAAAAGCTGAACATGGACCGCACCATTCAATCCCGGGTGAAGCGGCAGATGGAGCGGGCGCAGAAAGAGTATTACCTCAACGAGAAAATCAAGGCCATCCAGAAGGAATTGGGGCGCGGTGAAAAAAGCGAGTTCGACGAGCTGAAGAAGAAGATCGACTCGGCCGGCATGTCGAAAGATGTCCGCGAAAAGGCCATGCAGGAGCTGAAAAAGCTGGAAGCGATGCCGGCCATGTCCGCGGAAAGCACCGTCTCCCGCAACTACCTGGATTGGCTGTTGGCGGTGCCGTGGAAGAAGCGGTCGAAGGAAATCCGCAACATCAGCCGCGCCGAGAAGGTTCTGAACGAAGATCATTACGGCCTGGAGAAAATCAAGGAGCGCATCCTGGAGTTTCTTGCCGTGCGGCAGCTGGTGAAGAATCCAAAGGGCTCAATCCTATGCTTCGTCGGGCCTCCCGGAGTGGGCAAGACGTCGCTCGGGATGTCGATCGCGAAAGCCACGGGACGCAAGTTTGTCCGCATGTCGCTGGGCGGCGTCCGCGATGAAGCCGAAATTCGCGGCCACCGGCGCACCTATATCGGCGCCCTGCCTGGGCAAATCATTCAGATGATGAAGAAGGCCGGAACCAAGAACCCGGTCTTCATGCTCGATGAAGTCGACAAGATGTCGATGGATTTCCGCGGCGACCCTTCGGCCGCTCTGCTTGAAGTCCTTGACCCCGAGCAGAATTACATGTTCGTCGATCACTATCTTGACGTCGAATACGACCTATCCAACGTCTTCTTCATTGCCACGGCGAACGTGATTCACACCATCCCTCCCGCTTTGCAGGACCGTATGGAAGTGCTGCGGCTGCACGGCTACACCGAGGTGGAAAAAGTCGAAATCGCCAAGCAGTTCCTGGTAAAGAAGCAGATGCTCGAAGCCGGCCTCACCGACAAGAACATCAAGTTCAGCGATGACGCCATTACCGGGCTGATCCGCTCCTACACGCGGGAAGCCGGCGTGCGCAACCTGGAGCGTGAAATCGGCAACATCTGCCGCAAAGTTGCGCGCAAGGTGGTGAAAGAAGGCGAGACTTATAACGCGGCGATCACTGGGGAAAACGTCAATGATTTCCTGGGGGTGATCAAATTCCGCGACACCTTGGCGCACGAAAAGAGCGAAGTTGGGCTGGTCACCGGCCTGGCCTGGACCGAAGTGGGCGGCTCCATTCTGAGCACCGAAGCCACCGTGGTTGACGGCAAAGGCAAGCTCATTCTGACCGGCAAGCTGGGAGATGTAATGCAGGAGTCGGGGCAAGCGGCCATGTCTTATATTCGCTCCCGGGCGCTGCGCCTGGGCCTGACGCGCGACTTCTACCGCAGCCTCGACATTCACGTGCATGTGCCGGAGGGCGCCATTCCCAAAGACGGGCCGTCCGCCGGAATTACGATTGCCACGGCGATTGCCAGTGCGCTGAGCAAGATTCCCGTGCGCCGCGACCTGGCCATGACGGGCGAGATCACCCTGCGCGGGAAAGTTCTGCCGATCGGCGGCCTGAAGGAAAAGCTGCTGGCTGCGCATCGCGCTGGATTGTTCGAAGTGATTCTGCCCAAGGACAACGACAAAGACCTGGCGGAAGTCCCCGAGAACCTGCGCACTGCCATGAAGCTTCATTTCGTCGACACTATGGACCAGGTGCTGGCGGTGGCCCTCGAGCGTCCGCTGCCGGATACCATGACCGCGGTGGAAGGCGAAACCGTTGCACCTCTTCCTCCACCGGCAGAAGCTCCGACCGCCCATCAGTAAAGACCCATGTGGGCGGACACTCCTGCCCGCCTGCCGGGGGCTAGAAGACACGTCGGCCAAGAACACAGAACAAACTTCAACCGCGGCGGACAAGAGCGTCCGCCCCGCACGGCCGCTTGACAGGCCCTGCGACCCGCCCGTAGAGTGAAATCACTTCCAGCCAGCGCGGCTTCATCCGCTAAAATTTCTGAGAGAGACGGGAGCGCTGCGAATGTCCATCGAACTGGGAAACGCCGAAACAGCACTCTTTCCCGAGTTGCAACCCGAAGCGGCGGAAGTCCGCAGCTCTGGCATCCTGCCTTCCCAGTCGATCAAGGAACTGATTGCTCGCGGCCAGATCGTCGGCGACCGGGCGATTAGCGAGGAGCAGATCCAGCCGGCGAGCCTCGACCTGCGGCTGGGCGACATCGCGCACCGCGTGCGCGCCAGTTTTCTGCCGGGACCTCAGGCCACCGTCGAAGCCAAGATCAAAGAACTGCGCATGGCGCGGCTCGACTTGACCAGCGCCGCCGCCCTCGAAAAAAACTGCGTTTATATTGTGCCGCTGTTGGAACAAGCGCATCTGCCGCCCAACCTCTCGGGTAAAGCCAATCCCAAGAGCACTACCGGGCGCCTCGATATTTTCACCCGCCTCATCACCGACCACGGAGTGGAGTTCGACCGCCTGCCTCCGGGCTACGAGGGCAAGCTCTACGCGGAGATTGTTCCGCGCACTTTCACCGTGGGCATTCGCGCGGGAATGAAGCTGAGCCAGCTTCGCTTCGTCGAGGGAACCGCGAACTCGCAAAATACCGAAATCCAAAAGCTGGACCGAAAGGAAGCGGTCGTCTACCTCGACGAAGACCAGCCTGCCAAGGCCCAGTTTGATCGCGGCCTGCGCATCACCGTCAACCTGGAGGGCGCTCCCGGCGAAGTCATTGCCTACAAGGCAAGGCCAAACGCTCCGCTGATCGAGTTAGACCGGATCAACTATTACCCGCCCGAGGAATTTTGGGAGCCTGTTTACCAAAACCAGAGTCGAACTCTCATCCTCGACGCGGGCGCTTTCTATATTCTCGCTTCGCGGGAAAAAGTTCGCGTCCCGCCTGACTTCGCCGCCGAGATGGTGCCCTTCGATCCCTCCGACGGCGAATTCCGCATCCACTATGCCGGCTTCTTCGATCCCGGCTTTGGATATGGCGCGAGCGACATCAAGGGCACCCGCGCGGTGCTCGAAGTGCGCGCGCACGAGGTTCCTTTCCTTATCGAGCACGGCCAACTGGTGGGTCGCCTGAACTACATGCGGCTGCTTTCCCGGCCGGAGAAGATTTACGGCGTGGGAATTGGCTCCTCGTATCAGCAGCAGGCGCTGGCCTTGAGCAAGCAGTTTCGCCGAGGATAGAATCCCTGCGGAAGGTGCCTCGTGACCATCGTTCCTCCCATCTCGCCACCGGTCGAATCCAAGAAGCCCCTCAAAGGCCCAGCCGCGTTGGTCATCGCCATTGCCGTGGTGGGGCTCGTGCTGATCTTCGAGCCGGCCTATCGGCTCTTCTTCGGCATCAGCGTAGGAATCGGCGTGGTTGTCGCCGGCATTTTGTATCTGTGGAACAAATACCGTCCGATCAAGGAAGCGGATGTGAATAGCAAGCATCCCCTCGGGCTGGGCTGATTCTCAGTTCTTCGTGGTCCGCTTGCACAACGCCAGTGATCTGTTTCTTATCGCCTCAGTGCGGCCGCGGCTGACATTTCTTTACAATTTCCAATTTTGAATCGCCGTTATATTCAAACTGGATGCGTTTCTGATTTCGCGGGCATCCAATTTGTGAACGCCGCAAACCTCGCTATGGATTGGCAGCCATCATCTTAAGGAGAAACCTTATGCACTCACCTCGTTGGAACTTTGCCGCTCGTTGGGTCGCGGCGCTCGCAGCGGCCGGAGTTGTATCGGTCAGCGCCTGGGGACAGGCCGCCGCGCCGCCCGCGGAGTCTTTGCCCTCCGCTCCGCAACCGGCAACTGCGCCGGCGCAGCAACTCACGTTCAGAGACTATTCCAAGCCACAGGCGGCGTTCCCTAACGTCCTAGCCCCCTACCGGCCGCAGGAAGTCGCGGCTGCGAACCTGAGCAACACGCCGCGCATCGAGCAACTGCTGCAGAATGGCAAGCTCATGCTCTCGCTGGATGACGCCGTAGCGCTCGCCCTGGAGAACAATCTCGATATCGCGATTTCCCGCTACAACCTGAACATCGCCGATACCGACATTCTGCGGGCGCAGGCGGGCAACTCCGTACTCGGCGTTAACGCCGGCGTGGTGCAAAACACTCCCGGCGGGGGCACCGGCGGCCTGAGCGGAACGGTCGGCTCCGGAGTCGGCGGCACCAGTGTAGGCTCGGCGGGCATCGGCACGGGCACCAACGGATTGGTGAATTCCACTCTGGGCATCGGCGCTCCCATCACCAGCTTCGACCCCGTGGTCACGGGCACGCTGCAGTTCGATCATGACAGCGCTCTTTCCAGTAGTTCGTTTGCATTGCCGGTCACTGCACAGAACACGACCACGGCGGATTTCTCCTATCTGCAGGGCTTCAGCTGGGGCACGAATTTTGCGGTGGCATTCAATAACTCACGGCTAGGCACAAATTCGCCCTTCAGCGCACTCAGCCCCAACATCTCATCGAACTTGCAATTTAAGGTGACGCAAACCCTTTTGCAGGGCTTCGGCTTCCTGCCAAATACGCGATTCATCCGCATCGCCAAGAATAACCGCGAGATAAGCGATGTGGCCTTTCGCTTACAGGTCATCACCACCGTGGACCAGATCGAAAATATCTACTGGGACCTGGTCTACGCCTACCAAAACGTGAAGGTACAGGAAGAAGCGGTGGCCTTCGCCCAGAAAACACTGGAAGACAACAAGAAGCAAGTGCAAGCCGGCACGCTGCCACCCATCCAGGTGGTGAGCGCGGAAAACACGGTGGCAACCGATGAGGAAGCTCTGATCCTGGCACAGAACAATTTGCAGCTCCAGCAACTGCTGATGAAGAACGCGCTGACTCGCAGCCTGGACGATCAAGTGCTGGCTGACGCGGATGTGATTCCGACTTCTACCATGCAGCTGCCGGACAAGGAACCCGTCATTCCGACGCAGGATTTGATCAACGATGCCCTGAGTCATCGCGCTGAGTTAGCCGAGTCACGCATCGATCTGAGCAACCGCGAAATCAACAACAAAGCAGTGCGCAACGCCATGCTGCCCACGCTCAACCTGTTTGCTTACTACGGCGGAGCTGGGCTGGGCGGCGATCAAAATCCCGCCAACCTCTGCCCCTCTTCCGGGCCCGCGTTCCAGGGCTGCCACACCACCGCCGCAAATCCCGTGAGCTATGCCGCCACGCTAGGGGATCTCGTAAATTCGACAGCCCCAGACAAGGGCATCGGGCTCACTTTGAATATTCCGCTGCGCAATCGGTCTGCACAGGCCAACCAGGTGCGCGCCCAGTTGGAGTACCGCCAGGCACAACTGCGCCTGCAGCAAATCAAGAACCAGGTCGGCATTGAAGTGCGCAACGCGCAGTTTGCCGTGCAACAGAATCGCGCCGCGGTGCGCGCCGCTCAGACTGCGATGGAACTGGCCCGCCAGACGCTGGAGGCGGAAAAGAAGAAGCTGGCGGCGGGAGTTTCCAACGCAACCGCTGTGCTGCAGGACCAGGCGGGCCTGACGACGGCTGAATCCAATCTGGTTTCGGCGACGGCGGCGTACGAAAAATCGCATGTCGAGATGGATCGCGCCACCGGTCTTCTGCTCGAACACGCGGGAATCGTGTTGGCTGATGCGCAGCGCGGCGAAGTCACACATATGCCGAGCGTTCCCGATGTCACGCCGCGGGTGGACCCGCCGCCTGCGACGACTTCATCTGTGGCCGCACCGGCGCAGAGCGGAAACTAACTCCGGGCCCTGCTCAGTCCGCTTCACGAGCAGGGCTCTGCTTTTTTTCGAGCGTGGAATCGGAATTGCCACTCATGAGGTATTCTCTCCCGGTGAAGCTCTCGGTCGCTATCATCACCCACAACGAAGAAGCCAATCTCGCGCGGACCCTGGAGAGCGTGGCCTCCCTGGTGAGTAGCGGGAAGGGCGAAATCATTGTGGTGGATTCGGGCTCGACCGACCGCACCGTGGAGATAGCGCGCGCTCACGGCGCGAAGGTGTTTCCCGAAGAATGGAAGGGCTACGCCGGGCAAAAGAATTCGGCGATCGAGAAGGCGGCAGGCAATTGGATTCTAAGTCTGGATGCGGACGAGGAACTGGACCAGCCGCTGCAGAACCAGATTGAGCAGATTCTTATCCGGGCGGATGAAATCGATACTCAAGCCTTCTTTCTTCGGCGCAAGAACCACTTCCTTGGGCGCTGGATCAAGCACGGTGGCTTCTGGCCCGATACGAAGCTGCGACTGTTCCGGCGTGGAGTCGCGAGCTTCGAAAATCGGCCGGTCCACGAAACCCTGCAAACCTCCGGCACAACTGCCGAAATACGCACTGGCGCCGTCGTCCATCATTGCTACCCCACAATTTCTGACTACATCGCGCATATGAACCGCTATTCGTCGTTGGGCGCGGAGGCTGCGGTCGCAGCCGGCCGGCGCGGTAGCGCGATTGACATTACTATTCGTCCGCTGCTGACGTTTCTCTACAACTACGTTTTTCGCCTCGGCTTTCTCGACGGCCGCAAAGGACTGTTGTTGCACATCAACCACGCGGTGTACGTTTCTTGGAAGTACGCCAAGGTTTGGGAGCTTGCCAACGTAAAGCTCAAGAGCAACGTTTCGAGTGCGCCGTAGAATTCAATTTGCGGCGCCTTGCCCGCAATCACTTGCTCTTTTATGATCCAACTCAGGACCGAGTGAACGCCCTCCATGCAGGAGAAATCGTCCAAGCCGCAGCCCTCCGAGAGCCCCATCGCAGAAGTGTTCGAGAAGCGCCAGCCTTCTCCGAGCGAAGAGCAATGGGCCAAGAACATTCTTGCCCCAACGCTCGCGAAGGCTCCGGAAAAACCCATCGGCGCAGCTGGTGGCGTGAATTGCGGTGAGCACGGCCGCGCCCGTTTCACCACGGTTTCGGGCGTCCCCGTTGCCCGCCTCTACACGCAGGCTGATCTTCCGGCTGACTGGAATTACCCACAATATCTCGGCCAACCCGGCGAACCGGCCTACACGCGCGGCATTCACCCGACCGGATACCGCGGCAAGCTCTTTACGATGCGCCAGTTCTCCGGCTTCGCTTCGCCCGAGGAAACCAACCAGCGTTACAAATATCTGCTGCAAAGCGGCGGCAGCGGGCTTTCCGTCGCTTTCGATCTGCCTACCCTCATGGGCTATGACTCCGACCACGCCGCCAGCGAAGGCGAAGTCGGCAAGTGCGGCGTTGCCATCGATTCGCTCGAGGACATGGAAATTCTCTTCCGCGGCATCGATCTCGAACGAACCACGGTTTCGATGACGATCAACTCACCTGCGTCGGTGCTGTGGGCGATGTATCTGGTGGTTGCGGAAAAGCAAGGCGCGGACTGGAAGAATATTTCCGGCACCATTCAAAACGACATCCTGAAAGAATACATTGCCCAGAAGGAATACATTTATCCGCCCGCGCCGTCGATGCGTTTAGTCGTGGATACCTTCGAGTTCGGCTCGAAGTTCACGCCCCGCTTCAACACAATTTCCATCAGCGGATATCACATCCGCGAAGCCGGTTCGACGGCCCTGCAGGAACTGGCCTTCACGTTGTATGACGGCGTGGAGTATGTAGAGTGGGCGCGGCGCCGCGGGTTGGATGTGGATGAGTTCGGTCCCCGGCTCAGCTTCTTTTTCAACGCTCACAATGATTTCTTCGAAGAAATCGCCAAATATCGCGCGGCGCGCAAGATTTGGGGTGCAGTCATGAAGGATCGCTTCGGCGCACGGAATCCGCGGACCCGCCTCCTGCGTTTTCATACTCAGACCGCGGGCGTTTCGTTGACGGCACAACAACCGATGAACAACATCGCTCGCGTCGCTTTACAGGCGATGGCCGCGGTAATGGGTGGCACCCAGTCGTTGCATACCGACGCCTATGACGAGGCTCACGCCCTGCCCACCGAAGAGGCCGCACGTATCGCTCTGCGAACTCAGCAGATCATCGCGCACGAATCCGGCGCAACGCAGACTTCCGATCCGCTGGGCGGATCGTATTTTCTGGAAGCCCTCACGCTGCAACTGGAACAAGGCGCGCTCGGCTACTTTGCCAAGCTCGACGCCATGGGCGGCATGGTGAAAGCCATCGAGCGCGGATACCCGCAGAAGGAAATCGCCGAGTCCGCCTACCAATACCAGCGAGCCGTCGAAGCGAAAGAAAAGATTATCGTCGGCGTAAACCAATTTGCCGTGGATGAGGAGCCGCCGGCCACTCTCTACATCGACGAGAGCATCGCACAGCAGCAAGCCGCCAAGCTCAAAGCCCTGCAGGCCAAGCGCAGCAATGAGGAAGTATGCCGCCGCCTGGGCGCGCTGAAAAGAGCGGCCGCTCAAGTTCCGCAGGCCGGCTCCAACGGCAACATTTCCGCCGCCAACACCATGCCGTACATCATTGACGCGGTACGGGCCTACGTGACGGTCGGCGAAATCTGCGATGCCCTGCGCGACGTGTTTGGCAGCTACCAAGAAGCGAGTGTGACCTAGGGAAACCCGAGAGAGGCACACTAAAATGTTGCGGACATAGGAGCCATAGAGGAGAACGAGGAGGTACCGCGAATCATGAGCAGTCTTTCTGGCCCTCTCGCTGGCCGTAACCGACAAAGCACGGCTTCGATTCTGTTTGTCCGTCTTGCCGTCGGCTTGATTTTCTTGACCCAGGGCATTCTGAAATTCAGCGACCCTAATATGGGAGTGAACCGTTTCGCGCGAATCGGCTTTTCGAACCCAGCGTTCACGGCACACTTTGTCGGAGCTTTTGAGGTTGTGTGCGGAGTTCTCGTGCTGCTTGGCTTCCTGACTCGCCTGGCCGCCGTTCCTCTGCTCATTGTGATCTGCACGGCGATTGCCACCACCAAAATTCCTGAGCTTTCACGACCCGGGCAGGGATTCTGGTTCATGGTGAGCGATGCGCGCGCCGATTTCGCCATGCTCATGTCTCTTCTTTTCCTGCTGGCATCAGGAGGTGGAAGCTGGGCACTCGATGCGTTGTGGGGCCCGCCAAAAAAGAGTTCCGAAGACGCGCAGCGCGAGGACTCGGCTGCCTAGCGCGACCTCCGGCGGGCGCTGTGTTGTTGCAACCAGAAAATGTCGTATTAACTGCAACGAGACTTTGTCACCCCTTGTCGATTAAGTAACGGCCGCTAAAGCAGGGCGGCCGGAGAGGTTGTAGATGCGCGGGGTTTTTCTTTTCTGCGCCGAGGTCAGGAGCTGGGGACGGCGCTCGGCGTGTTCTTCGAGTGGCCGGGGCAGCGCCAACAGCAAACTATCTCCATGATAAACGTGCAGCCTGCCGTCCAGGTGATGGGCGAGTTCGACGGTTTCCCCGGCGTAGCCGCGATGGCCGGGCAGAGAGGGCAGGGCGATGGATTGCGCGCCCAGGGTGACGGTGTGATCGGCGGCGACCACGCGGCGATAGTGCAAACTCAAACAGCGCGCCAGATCGAAGCGGCGCGGCAAACGGCGAAAGTCCGAAGTGGCTTGGGCAGCGGGGCGGGCAAAGCGCCGATTGTAGTCGGCGCAGAAGCGGGCGAGCACGGCGTTGGCCTGCTGCAGGGTCGTGGCCTGGGCGAGGCGCAGTTCACTGACCAGGCGGTCCTGGCAGGTGCGCCAGGCGCGTTCGATGCGGCCCTTGGCTTGGGGCGAGTAGGCGGGGATCTGCTCGATGCCGAGTTCTTCGAGGGCGCGTCCCAGTTGAGTGGGAGCTTGTTTTCCGGCGAGTTGTTCGGCGAGAGTCCAGTAGGAATCGTTGCGCTGGAAGATGGAGTGACGGTCGCGATAAAGGCTGAGGGGAACGCCGTGGGCGGCGATCATCGAGTGCAGGGCGCGGAGATAGCCGAGGGTATTTTCGGCTTCGAGTTGGAAGTGAGCGGCCAGGATCTGGCCGGTGGCGTCGTCCTGGAAGCCGATGAGAGTGAGCTCCGGACCGCGGCCTTCGAGCCAGTTATGGCGGCTGGCGTCGGTGAGCGCCATCATGCCGAAACGGGGGCGGGGCGGGCGGCGGGACCGATACTGGCGCGGCCGGCGCTTCTGCGGCGAGGGCAGTTGGGCGGCGCGCAAGAGGCGGCGCACGGTCTCGCGACTGACGGCGAGGTTCTCTTCGGCGCGAAGTTTTTCCGCCAGATGAGAATCGTTGAAGCCGCGGTACTTGCCGCGGGCCAGGCTTACGATCAACTGCTTCTGGGAAAGGGGCAAAGCCCACGGCATGGGGCGTCCGCGATTGCCGTGCTGCACCCAGCCGACGGAGTCGGGCCGATAGCGGCGTTTCAGCCGCTGCACCTGGCGCTCACTCAGCTGCAGCAGGCGGGAGGCTTCGCGTACGCTCAGCCTCCCGCCTGCTGCATTCTCAATCACCTTCACTCGTTGAAACTCTTTCTGACTCATCGTCACCATCCTGGGAGGGTGACAGAATCTCGTTGCAGTTAGGGGGTGACATTATCTTGGAGCATTTACACCTCCGGCGGGCGCTGTTGCCCGAAGGTCATGGATTCAGAGATAATCCAGACCCATGCGCTCCGCGGCGCTTCACCTCAAAAAAGCTGACCCGATCCTCGCCGCCATTATCGAGCGGGTCGGCCCTTGCCGCATTGAATATGGCGAGCCGCAGTTCCACAGCCTGGCCGAGGCGATTGTCTATCAGCAGTTGAACGGCCGAGCTGCGGAGAGCATTTTCGAACGGTTCACCGCCCTAGCCGGCGACCCGGTCACTGCGCAAGGCATTCTCAATTTGAGCGACGAGCAATTGCGCTCGGTGGGCTTGTCAAAGCAGAAGTCGTCTTATCTGAAAGATATGGCGGAGCGTGGGGCTCGCGGCGATCTCGACTTTTCCCGCCTGCCTGAAATGAGCGACGACGACGTCATCAAGCACCTCACCCAGGTAAAGGGTGTCGGCGTGTGGACGGCGCACATGTTTCTGATTTTCACTCTCCGACGCAACAACGTATTGCCGACCGGCGATTACGGCGTGCAAATGGCGATCAAGAAGCACTACAAAAAGCGCAAGCTGCCCAAGCCCGCACAGATGGAAAAAATCGCGCGGCCCTGGGAGCCGTACCGCAGCATCGCCTGCTGGTACTTGTGGCGCAGCCTCGACATCAAGACCGTCTAGCGGCGTCTCTACTGTGCACTTCAATGCCCGCTGTGGTTAAATGGAGCCGATGCCCGAGCACACGATTCGCGTGCTGGTCGCCAAGCCCGGCCTCGATGGCCATGACCGCGGCGCTAAAGTAATTGCCCGCGCCCTGCGGGATGCCGGTATGGAGGTCATCTACACCGGCCTGCGGCAGACGCCGGAAATGGTGGTCAGCGCCGCGCTGCAGGAAGACGTCGACGTGATTGGGCTTTCCATTCTCTCCGGTGCGCACAACGCCATCGTCCCGCGCGTGATGGACCTCCTCCGCAGCAACAAAATGGACGACGTTCTGGTCGTGGTCGGCGGAATCATTCCCGATCAAGACATCGCGAACCTCAAGCAAGCCGGCGTCGCCGCCATTTTTCAGCCTGGCACGGCCATGGATGACATCGTCAACTTCATCCGCGGCAATGTGAAGCCGCGCGGCGTGCCGGCGGCCGGCTGATGGCCGAGCTCAGCACTTCCCGCCTCCGCGATGTCCTCGCCCGTGCCGTCGGGCCGGCGCCATGGTATTGGAAAACATTTCCTACGCCCCAATCACGTTCCGGCCAGCGCTTCCTATGGACGCACCACGGCGAAGAAGGACCGCTGGCATATCTGGTTTCGCTTAGCCTGGCGCAAGAACCAGACAAGCCGCGCCTGGTGCTCAACAGCTATTGCCGTCCTTTCCTCGTGCCGCCCGCCCATCTTGGAATCTGGTGCCCTGAGGGCCGCAGCCTGCGCTTCACTTGCTTTGATCCTGACCAACTGAAGGCCTTCGACTTCGGGGAAATCGCGGGCTGGTTCAAGCCCTCGAGCGACCGGATTTATTCCGCGACCGAGCCCATTACGGAGTTTGAGATCCCGCTTGCTCTCTCTCCGGGAACGAATAAACTCAGCGTTCCGGCAGAGTTGAAGGCAGTGGATGAGCTGATCGCTCCGACCAGCTACCCCGCCAAGAGCGCTGACCATCCCGCGTTCGCCCTCTACATCCTGTATCCGCACGCCGAACTGGTGGAAGTGCTGCCCCAGAAGTGGTTTACGGCGGCGCAATATGACGTCGGGCGCAAGTGGATTACGCGCGCGGCGCGGGATGCGGAGTCGCATCGCATCGTAGGCGAGTGCTTTGGGGAAGGCATTTTTCTTCTCGAAGAAGACGGCCAGCGGCTAGAGCGATGGATGGAAAAGTCAGCTTCCAGCCGCTAGCTCCTCGCCGAAAGCAGATTTGAGCTAGCAACTGGAAGCTCCCGCGCATTGAACCCCGTCTCGCAAATCACTACGATGGGAAGCATGCCAGTGGAGACCGAAATCACTTCTTCCAACTACACTCCGGTTCGCGCCCCGCGCGGCACGCAGATCTCGTGCAAGGGCTGGCAGCAGGAAGCCGCCATGCGCATGCTGATGAACAACCTCGACGAAGAAGTCGCCGAGCGGCCGCGCGACCTGGTGGTCTACGGCGGAACCGGCCGCGCCGCGCGCAGTTGGGAAGCCTACCACGCGATTGTGGCGTCGCTGAAGAATCTCGAGAATGACGAGACGTTGCTGGTGCAATCGGGCAAGCCGGTGGGAGTTTTCAAGACTCACGATTATGCGCCGCGCGTGCTGATCGCGAACTCGAATCTGGTCGGCCACTGGTCCAACTGGGAAAAGTTCAACGAACTGGAGCGCGCCGGGCTCATGATGTACGGGCAGATGACGGCGGGTTCGTGGATCTACATCGGCTCGCAGGGAATCGTTCAGGGAACGTTTGAGACTTTTTCCGCCGCTGGGGAGAAACACTTCAAGGGTGATCTCGCCGGCAAGCTGATCGTCTCCGGCGGCATGGGCGGCATGGGTGGGGCACAGCCGCTGGCCGCGACCATGGCTGGCGCGGCTTTTCTAGGCATTGACGTCGATCCCGAGCGCATCAAGAAGCGCCTAAAGACCGGCTACTGCGACTTCATGGTCAGCACGCTCGACGAGGCCCTGCGCATCCTGAAGAATGCAGTGCGCAAGAAAGAAAACGTTTCGGTCGGGCTGGTCGGCAACTGCGCCGACATCATTCCCGAGCTTGCCGAGCGTGGGCTTGTACCCGATATCCTCACCGACCAAACCTCCGCGCACGACCCTCTCAACGGCTACGTCCCCAACGGCATGAGTCTTGAGCAAGCCCTCGAACTCCGCAAAAAAGATTCCAAGGCCTACCAAGAAAAATCGCTCGACGCCATCGCCCGCCACGTCGAAGGCATGTTGCGCCTGCAAACAATGGGCAGCGTGACGTTTGACTACGGCAACAACATCCGCACCTTCGCTTTCCAGCGCGGCGTAAAGAACGCCTACGATTTCCCCGGCTTCGTGCCCGCCTACATTCGTCCTCTGTTTTGCGAAGGCCGAGGTCCGTTCCGATGGGTGGCGCTGTCGGGCGAAGCGTCCGACATTCACACCACCGACGACCTAGTGCTCGAACTCTTCCCCGAAAACCGCATCCTTCGCCGCTGGATCGAGCTGGCGCGCAAGCGCATCAAGTTTCAGGGACTGCCCGCGCGCATCTGCTGGCTCGGCTACTGCGAGCGCGCCCAGTTCGGCCTCGCCATGAACGATCTGGTCAAGAAAGGCAAACTCAAAGCCCCCATCGTGATCGGCCGCGACCATCTGGACTGCGGCTCGGTGGCCTCGCCCTATCGCGAAACCGAATCCATGAAAGACGGCTCCGACGCGGTCGCCGACTGGCCACTGCTGAACGCAATGCTGAACACCGCCG
This sequence comes from uncultured Acidobacteriaceae bacterium, assembly GCA_963770915.1. Taxonomy (GTDB): domain Bacteria; phylum Acidobacteriota; class Terriglobia; order Terriglobales; family Acidobacteriaceae; genus PALSA-270. The sequence goes on along the minus strand of CAVYRG010000001.1, from coordinate 3,651,114 downwards.
CCGGAGCGTCGTGGGTCTCCATCCACAACGGCGGAGGCGTAGGCATCGGCTACTCGCTGCACGCCGGCCAAGTCACCGTCGCCGACGGCACCGAAATGATGGCCAAGCGCATTGAGCGCGTGCTGACCACCGATCCAGGGATGGGCATCGTGCGCCATGTGGACGCGGGGTATGAGGAGGCGAAAGAGTTCGCGGGGAAGGCGGGGGTGAGGGCACCGATGGGCAGCTGATCCCGAGTTCAATAGGTTGGTTCTCTTGCACCACATTGGTGTAAACTGGTGGCGTGAAAACCAAAAAGCAAGTCCGGCGTAGTCTGACCCTGCCCGAACCGACTGCCAGGAAAGTGGCCAGCATCGCCCGCCGGAGGAGGCTCAGCGACAATCGAGTGCTAGTCGAGCTGATTGAAGAAGGGATTGAGGCGCGCCAACGAAAGGAAAAAGAGTTCTTCGCATTGGCCCAGCGTTTCCGCTCCTCGCAGGACGCTGACGAAGCGCAAGAACTGGGCGAACAGCTCGGACGCTTCGTGTTCGGAGAGTAAATGCCGCAAATCGCAGGCTGGTCGCAACTGCCGCAAGCGGTCCGCGACCATCTTATCGAGCGCATGCGGGAGCGCAGGATCAACCTCGACGATCTGAACCAACTGCGCCTGTGGATCGAGTCCCGTCCGGAAGTTCCCGAAGGCCATTGTATAAAGATTTCGGATCGTTCAAACTCTGCGGCGAAGCTAGCCATCCCAAAACATTCCTGCTGCCAGGCCAGGCCGCAAAGGGCAAGAAGCTGTAAATCCATTCTTGAATGGCCCGCCGCATCGAGAGAGAAATGCAGGGGACAGACAGAACGTTCCCCCAATTCCTTCCAGATGCTAGCAGCCGGGAACTGCTCCTCCAAACAACCCCGCAATCGTCCTCATCGGCAGAAACAGCTTGCGTTTGTTTTCAGGCAGTTCGATGAAGCCGTATTTCCGATAGAAGTCCGCGGCCGCATCATCAATGACATCCACGAACACAGCCCACGAGGCCACGTCCAGCGTTGCCGCAAGGCTCTTTTCCAGGGCATGCAACAAGGTAAGTGCGCCGAGACCCTGCCCCCTGTATCTCTCATCCACCACCATTCTGCCGAGCAGAGTCACGCCGACGTATCCGTACTTTCCCGATTTCCTGGCGAATTCCAGAGGAAGCTGCTCGGTCTTCAACTCCCGGCTCGACAGCGTGTAGTAGGAGAGAATGGTCCGGGGCGCGTTTTTCGCGATGATGACGAAGACCGCCGCCAGCCCGCGTTTGACATCCTGCGAGGCCTGCTCGCGAATGTAGCGGTCGAGGGCGGCATGGCCGCAGGAAAAAGCCGCCCGGTCGTGATGGCCGAGCGGCTCGATATTATATTTGATTTTGTCGGCGATCACGGCGCGATCACTTCGCCCGCAGGTAGGCCTTCGCCGCCGCCCGCAACGTGGCATTCGGTTCCGGCGGATTCATCAGGGCCTCAACAAACGCCTGCTGATCGCGCTGGCTCAGTTCGATGCGGGCATGTTCTTCCACGGCGTGCGCCGCCGCCCGCTGCATGCTGGAGATGGCAAAGTCGGTCAGCGTAAGCCCCTGCATCTCCGCCGCGCGCTCAAACAGTTGCTTCTGTTTTAAGGCAATGCGAACTTCGATCCGTGCCTGCTGTCGAGTCGGCATGAGTGAACCTCTAGGCACCACTGTACGGCATCTTTCCGTACGACTCAATAGACTCTAATCGGCAATCAATCGAAGGGCCAACTCCTCTTGCCCAAAGTGTTATTCCGCCAGAAGGACTACAATGGGTTGTGCGCTATTACACTACCAAGCCCTTGAACGGCGGCGTTGCCTTCCAATGCACGATCTGCGAATTCACGGTTCACACCCTTGATTTCGACTACACCAAAGGCAACCGCCGCACTCAGGCTGCGGCCGCCGTCAATCAGCATGTTCGCGAACTGCATCCTCCGCGATTACGGATCGATGTGCCGGGGCGTCCCGATGACCGCAGATTTTGAAGTCCGGCAACGCGGAGTGACTTCGGTACCGGCGCGGTTATTAGCACGAATCCAATATCTGATATACTGTTTATGACGCTTTTTGCACGGTTTGCTTGTTCTCGCGGTGGTTCTTCAGTTGGACCAGCTTCATCTCCGCTTTTCCTGCCTGCCGTTTTACTCAGCGTTAAATCTAAATCGAACGTGAGCGGCGTGAGACCTCGGACGTGTGTCTGAGGATGTGACGACAGGCCCCTCCAGAAAGAAACAAATCGAATGACGAAGTTTACAGAACTGCCGCTGTCTGCTGCCCTGCAGCAGAGGCTGGCGGCAGCGCAATTTACAACCTTAACCCCAATCCAGGAGCAGGCCATTCCTCCTGCGCTAGAAGGCAAAGACGTAATCGGCACGGCGCAGACCGGCACCGGAAAGACGCTGGCCTTCCTACTGCCGTTGATCGAGATGCTGCGGCGTGAGCCTTTGCACCAGGCGAGCGCTTTGGTCCTATTGCCAACGCGTGAGCTGGCCATGCAAGTCCACGAGCAGTACGAACAACTGCGCGGCAAGACCACGCCGAAGGCTGCGCTGGTGATTGGCGGCGTACCGGAGAAGACGCAGATTCTCAGTCTGCGCAGCGGCTGCGGGCTGATCATCGCGACTCCCGGACGCTTGCAGGATTTCATTGACCGCAGGCTGGCCGACCTGCGCCACATCAAGATGCTGGTGCTCGACGAAGCCGACCGCATGTTGGATATGGGATTTCTGCCCGCGATCCGGCGCATTGTGGCCACGCTGCCTACGCGCCGGCAGACCCTGTGCTTCTCGGCGACAATGGAACAGTCGGTCGCCAGCCTGGTGCATGAATACATGCGGGAGCCAGTACGGGTGGCGCTCGGCTCGGTGCTCAAGCCGGCGGAGAGCGTGCAACTGACGGCGTATGAAGTTCGCCTCGATGGGAAAATGGAAGCCCTGCGCCAGTTGCTCTATGGGGAAACCGGACAAACGCTGGTTTTCGCGCGCACCAAGCGCGGCGCGGAACGGATCGCCAAATCTCTGGAGCGCGACGGCTTTAACGCTGCCATGATTCATGGCGACCGCTCGCAATCGCAGCGCAACAAAGCGTTGAGCGGATTTCAGGAAGGCCGCTACCAGGTGCTGGTGGCGACGGACATCGCTTCGCGCGGTCTGCACGTGGACGATGTGGCGCACGTCATCAACTACGACGTGCCCAAGATTGCCGAGGATTTCATCCACCGCGTCGGCCGCACGGGACGCGCTGGCTCCCAAGGCCGCGCCACAACCCTGGTTGCAGGAGCGGAGACGATGGAGTTAAGGCAGATCGAACGCACGCTGAAGCTTCGCATCGAACGCAAGCAGATGGATGCAACCGGCGTGGAGCAACCCAAGCGCGTTGTACAAAACACTCTTTCATCGCGCACGTTGACTGCGTTGCCAGGGGAAGTTTTTGTCTAAGCCGGGACTCGAACCCTCCGCTCAAGTCACTGTCACACCCCATAAACTATAATGCGGCATCGGCATGCCAAGTCTGAAACCTGGCATGCCGAACAAATAGCGTGAGTCTTGAGGTAGTGGCCGGTGCGCAGAACTGCCCTCACTTTCGACATCGTACGGGATATCGGTCTCGCTCTACCCGGAGTGGAAGAGAGCACCACGTTCGGAGCCCCGGCGCTCAAGGTCGACGGGAAAATGCTGGCGTGTCTTCCGGCTAATCGCTCGGCTGAACCCGGGTCTCTCGTGGTGCGCGTGGATTTCGATGACCGAGCCGCGCTGCTGACCGAGGCTCCCGACATCTACTACATCACCGACCACTACGCCGGCTATACCGGTGTGCTGGTGCGCCTGTCGCGCATCACGCCAGACGTGTTGCGCGACTTGCTTGGGCTGGCGCACAAATTTGTGGCTCGTCAAGCCAAGCCCCGTTCATCCGCCCGGAGGCGCAAGCCCGCGGCGAGACGGAAGCGCTAGGCGCACGTTGCTCCCTTCCCTTGAAGTCCAGACATTCGACCGCAGAGATCCTTCGACTTCGCTCATATGACAAAGGGCAGAGTCCGCCTGCTAGACTTCCTGCGTGCCATCCCCCACCAAAGCAGGCCCGCTCCTACTGGCCAACATTGGTCAACTACTGACCTTGCGCTCCAGCCATCCGGGCCCGCGCCGCGGACCTCAGCTTCAGGAACTTGGCCTGATCACAGATGCCGCGGTGCTGTGCCTCGGCGGAAAGATCGTCTCTGTGGGCAGGAACAAAGACGCCCTAAGGGATGCCTGGATCAGAGAACATCGCCGGCGAATCACGGAAATTGACTGCGGCGGCAAAATCGTGCTGCCTGGTTTCGTGGACTCGCACACCCACCCGGCGTTCGTTGCGCCGCGGCTGGGGGATTTTGAGAAGCGCATCGCCGGAGCGACCTACGAGCAAATCGCCCGAGCCGGCGGCGGCATCCAATCGAGCGTCGAAAGCGTCCGGAAAGCTACCCGGCCGGCCTTAGCCGAAAGCACCCTGGCTGCGCTGCGCGAGATGGCCACGAACGGCACTACGACGGTTGAGGCTAAATCCGGCTACGGACTGAGTGTGGAGTCGGAGCTGAAGTCCTTGCAGGCAATTCAAGCTGCCGCATCGAACTGGCCCGGCACCGTCGTCCCTACCCTGCTCGGCGCGCATGTGATCCCGAAAGAGTTCGAGGGACGCTCACCAAAGTACGTGGAACTCGTCTGTAAACAGATGATCCCGCGAGTGGCCAAGCGCAAGCTGGCGCGCTTTGTCGATGTGTTCTGCGAGCGCGGCGCGTTTTCGTCCGCCGAGACAGAAGAACTTTTTGCTTGCGCGGAGAAGCATGGCCTGCGAGTGCGCGCTCACGTCGGCCAGATGAGTGAGACCCGGCTCCCCGCCCTGCTGCGCTTTGGCCCCGCCTCGCTCGACCACTTGGATCACGTAAACGAAGACGATATCGCGCACCTGGCGAAGCACGATACGGTGGCGACTCTGCTGCCGGCGGCGAATTATTTTCTTGGCCTGGCCCAATATGCTCCCGCGCGAAAGCTGATTGACGCGGGCGTGCCGGTTGCGCTGGCCACCGATTACAATCCAGGCTCCTCTCCAACATGCAGCATGCCGTTTGTGCTTTCTTTGGCATGCACCCACATGCGAATGTCGCCCGCCGAGGCCATTGCCGCGGCCACCATCAACGGGGCGCGGGCGTTGTGCCTGGCGCACCGCAAGGGGTCCGTCGAAGCGGGCAAAGATGCGGACCTGGCCATTTTCGACGTCGCCGACTATCGTGAAATTCCCTACTGGCTGGCGGCTCACCGCTGCCGCCTGACCGTTCTGAATGGCGTTCTCGAACCGAATGAGCGGGCATTGGGCTAGGATTAAACAATGAGGAATCTCCAGTGAAATCAGCCAGCTTGAAAACGGCGGTGATCTTTCTCTCTGCCGCCTGGTTGCCGTGTCTCGCGACGGCGCAGCGCCTGCCAAAACTAGCCGTTCCGGAAAGCTACACGCTCAGCTTCAAGCCCGACTTCAAAAGCGAAAGCTTCGCCGGCGATGAAACTATCGAAATCCGCGTCCTCCAGCCTACATCGCAAATCGTGTTGAACGCCGCCGACATCGACTTCTCGGAAACCACCATCAGCAGCCGCGGCAAGGAGCAAAAGGCCACCGTCGCCATCGACGAAAAGGCCCAAACATCTGCGTTGTCTGTCGCGAAAGCGCTCCAACCGGGCCCGGCCACACTTCATATCCGCTACCGCGGGATTCTTTCCCACGATTTGCGCGGTTTCTATCTGGGAACCAATGAAGACGGCCAGAAGTATGTCGTGACGCAATTCGAGTCCACCGATGCGCGGCGCGCCTTTCCGTCGTTTGACGAGCCGGCTTACAAGGCGACGTTTGACATCACGGTCGTCGCGCCAAAGCAGATGACCGTAATCTCCAACAGCCAGGCGCTCTCCGATTCGCCGGGGCCGGGCAAAAACGAGCACACGGTGCACTTCGCCACCACGCCGAAGATGTCTTCTTATCTTGTGGCCATGGTGGTGGGGCAGTTTGAATCCATCGAGGGTTCGGCGGATGGCATTCCGATTCGCGTGTTCACCACGCCGGGAAGAAAACATCTTGCTGCCTTTGCCCTGGAATCGACGGAAAACATACTTCGCTACTACAACAAGTATTTCACCATCAAATATCCCTACTCGAAGCTGGATTTGATCGCGCTGCCGGATTTTGCCGCCGGAGCCATGGAGAACACCGCCTGCATCACCTTCCGTGAGATTCTCATGCTGCTCGACGACAAACATGCCTCGCTGGCCCAGCGCAAAAGGGTGGCCTCGGTGATTGCTCACGAGATCGCGCATCAGTGGTTCGGCGACATGGTCACCATGCAGTGGTGGGACGACGTTTGGCTGAACGAAGGTTTCGCCTCCTGGATGGAGAGCAAGCCGGTGCAGGCCTGGAAGCCGGAATGGAACATGCCGCTCGATGACGTGCAAGATACGGTAAAGGCGCTGGAGTTGGACTCGCTGGCGGACACACATCCCATCCATCAGGCGGCCGAAACGCCCGCGGAAATCGACGCACTGTTCGACGACATCAGTTACAAAAAAGGCGCAGCCGTTCTGCGCATGTTGGAAAGCTACCTCGGCGAAGAGACGTTCCGGCGGGGCGTGAACCGCTATCTTGAGGAACATCGCTGGGGGAATGCTACGTCGGCAAACTTTTGGGATGCACTGGCTCAGGTTTCGAAGAAACCCGTAGCCGCGGTCATGGCGACTTTCGTCAATCAGCCGGGGCCGCCGCTGGTGGGCGTGCGAAGCAGCTGTGCGGGATCTTCCACGGCGGTTGTTCTCGACCAGCAGCGTTACTTCTATGACAGGGCGAAACTTGCAGCCGCCACAAGCGGCCCCCAGGCTGAGTTGTGGAAGATTCCAGTGTGCCTCAAGGCGCCAACGAAACGCGGCAAAGTCGAAACGAAGTGCCAGTTGCTTTCCCAGAACGAATCGAAGTTCACGCTGCCGGGTTGCGCTTCCTGGCTGCTGGCCAACGCGGGCGCGGCAGGTTATTACCGCTCCAGCTATTCGCCGGATGCCGAGCATATTTTGGCGGGCGACACTGAAAAGGCTCTCACTCCCACGGAACGCCTTATGCTGCTGTCTGACGTTTGGTCTGCGGTGCGAGTCGGACGCGAGCCCATTGGAGACTATCTTGAGCTTGCCCAAGGCATGGCCAACGACGACAGCCCCGCCGTCGTGCACGAGTTGCTCACCCGGTTGGACTACATCGGCATGTACCTGGCTGATGGCGGCGACCGCTGGGCTTATCAGCTCTGGGTACGGCATCTGCTGGAACCGGTTGCACAGAAGCTGGGTTTCGCACCCAAGCCCGGCGAAGCCTACGAGCAGAATCTGATCCGTTCCTACGTTCTGTTGTCGCTGGGCACTACCGGCGGCGACCCAGACGTGCAGGCCGAAGCGCGCCGCCTGGCCCATCAGGCGCTGCAGAACCCAGACTCCGTCGATCCTGAGCTGACGCCGGTTTTTCTCAGCATTGCCGCTGTAAGCGGCGATACGGAACTCTATGACGAGCTGATCGCCAGCCTGAAGATGAAGCGCACGCCAGAGCAGAATGATCTCTATCTTAGAACGCTGCCTCACTTCAGCAGCCAGGCACTCCTGCGGCAGACGCTCGATTTTGCAGTTTCTCCGGCGGTGCGCTCGCAGGATGCCGCAAGGCTCGCTGCCGCAGTGCTGCAAAATCCTGCGGCAAGAGATTTGGCTTGGGATTTTGTCCGCGCGCACTGGCCGGACCTCACAAGAAACGGCGGTCCGTTTGCCGGCGAGCAACTAGTGAAGGCGGCAGGCACGTTTTGCGATGCAGAGTCGGAAGATCAACTGCGAACCTTCTTTTCGGCCCAGCCGGATCTCATTACCAATCGGCTGCTGAACCAGTCGGTCGAAAGCATCAACTATTGCCTGGACCTGAGGTCGCAGCTGGAGCATCCGCTGGCCGCCTGGCTGGAGCGGCATGAGGGCGTCGCCGGGTACGACGGCCGGAAGCCTGACGCAACTGGGCAGCGGTCCATCGTGGCGCCCCGGCCATGACGGATTGAGCATCACCGGGGCCGTTGAGCGAATCCGGCCCGGTTGCTATAATCGCACCTGCTGCAAACGTCCCTGGTTTTGGCTGCCCGCATTTGCAGGACCCCGCTAAGCCTCATCGTCCACCCGGACGACTCGCGGCGTCGAGCAGTCAAGCTGTGGTCTTGCCGTGGCCAGGTAGCTCAGGTGGTAGAGCGCAGCCCTGAAAAGGCTGGCGTCGGCGGTTCAACTCCGTCCCTGGCCACCATCATTTTCAATGGTTTAGCAAATCCGCCCGAAATTTCACACCTGTGATTTCACACCTGTGGTCGCTCACCAAGCCACCGTAGGCGAATGGACGAGGGCAGGAAGCGTGTGCTGCTGATCGCAGCGAGTAGGCGGAACAGACAATGTGCCGGGTGGGGGGAGCGAAGCGGGGGAAGGCGAGAAGTCTTCCCCCTGGGGTTCACAGGGGCATCCCCTGTGTGTGGGTCCAGGGAGCGAAGCTCTCCCGTGTTGGGTCCAGGGACGAAGTCCTTGTGTCTCACCGAAGGTGTCTCCACGAAGTGGTCTGCGAAGCATGTGTTGTCTCGCGAAGCGCCATATATGAGCCATATGAAGCCAGATCAACCAAAAAAGCCAGAGGGGCTAACCGATTAGCTGACACGCACCCTTCGTTCGCTGACTCGATGTGATCATCGTGTCTGGATACCGACGGCGCTTGAAGAGAAAGAAGTGGCGTAGTGGCTAAACCAAAGACAAAAAACGGAAAGCTTACGCCGGCGGACCTTGCGAGCTACGGCATACCGCCAGGACAACCCCAGCGTCTTGGGCTGGTGAATGGTCAAGGATCGGAAGCTCTGGATACAGCAGGTGGTACCGCGAAAGAGGCAGGAGAAAACGATGAAACCAAGTACAAAAGACCAGATCGAGGGCAGGCTCCACGAAGGGAAAGGGACAATTAGGGAGGAGGTCGGAAAGGCGACGACCGACCCCAAAGTGGAACTCTCAGGCAAAGCGGAAAAAACAGCTGGCAAAATTCAAAAATGGATCGGCCGGGCTGAAAAGGCCGTCGGGGAATAAAGGACGCATCAACACTGGCTCGCGAAACACCCAGGAGGATACCCATGTCGCAAACTGTAGTGGAAAGAACGGCGGAACACATCGCCGAATCCGCCCACCAGGCTTCTCGTGCAACCAGCGAGGTCGCCGATGCAATAAGGGATGGCGTAGGGGTAGTAAGGCGCGCCGCAAAACAGGGCGGCGATGCCGCCGAAGAATTCCTGGACGACACAACCCAGCGTCTCCAGCGACACCCTGTGCTAACTGTTGCGACTGCATTTGCGGTTGGCTTCACCGCCGGAGCTTTGATCGGCTGGATGATGAAACGTAGGTAGAATAGGCTTCGATGAAATGATGCGCTGTGTTACGGCGCGCGCAAGAGAGTTTACATGCATTTTCCCCGATCACTCAGGAGACCAGAGCACAGACTCTGAATGCGGAGCCAGAGATGCAGGCTTTCTTGAGATTTGAAATCGATCACGAGATTGAACCACTGATGAAGCGCAACCACGCGTAGCTAGGAGCGCATCTACTCTCACACCGAATCGCGCTCTGGGCAACGTTCCGCTGCATTCAAATCGGGCCGGGACTTCTGGTCGCTACCAGCAGTGCCAATACTGTGGCCGTGTTGCGCACACTTCCCGCTATCGTTGTGAGAGCTTCTGACACAGGGGGATGTTGCTCCGCCAGTCCCTCAAGGCGCGTGCTGACGTTGTGGAGTTGATCGACTTCGCGCACGATCGCTTCAAAAGGCATGGGTGCACCACTCGCTGAACAACTGGAAAACCTAAGAATGGGAGAACTTCAGACGGACTGGCTTAGGTCAAAGGAACCTGAAAGAGGACAAGGTAATAATCGCCTCACTCGCTATTATAGCAGTCAGGGAGAATTCGCTCGATCCATATTGGCCTGTCCCGTAAACACCCCCGGGACTCGTGAAATCATGAGTGTATGGGCAGCGGCTCATTCTGGAGAAAAGCCCTTACTTTAGAAGACTGGTCGTGACAATCGCCGCCTGCCATATCTAGATAAGCGGGTGTTCCTGTTTCTGGGCAAAGGACGAGCAAGTGATGAGGCTTGAGGCAGGCGAAAACGAAGCTGCGGCTCGCACTATTAGCCTGAGATTAGGATCCCGTAAGCTCGCTAACAAACTTCCGTAATCTCCAGAGCGACTTTGTGCGTGGTTAGAAGAAATGGCCAACGCGACAATGGATGTCAGACAGGGGACAAGAGCTTAATGAGTTCAGGGGCCAAAGTATCCGCACCGATTGAACTGGAACTACTCGACGCTTTCCTTGAGCATATCCCCGACTGTGTCTATTTCAAGGACCTGGACAGCCGTTTTGTGCGGGTGAGCCGTTCGTTGGCGATCCATTTTGGATTGAGCGATCCAGCGCAGGCCTTGAACAAGACAGATTCTGACATCTTCAGTTCGGAACATTCGGAACGGGCGTTGGCGGACGAACGGGAGATTATCCGCACGGGCCAGCCGGTCATAGGGAAAGAGGAAAAGGAAACATGGCCGGACGGGCACGAGACGTGGGCCGCCACTACGAAGGTGGCGTTGCGGAACCGGGAAGGCCAGATCATCGGCACGATGGGGATCTCGCGCGACATCACCAAACTCCGTCGCGACGAGCAGGAGCTGCAGAAATACAGTGAAAAGGCGAAGGCTATTCGAGACTTAGCGCAAGCCATGCAGGAGGTCACGGTAAAGGGAAACTTCGCGGAACAGGTCTCAATCCGTGGAAATGACGAGATTGCCCAGCTCGGAGTCCAATTCAATACGATGCTGCGGGAACTTCACCAACAAGACATTCGCAGGAAAGACGCCGAAGCTAAGCTTAAATATCAGGCTGTCACCGACGAACTCACGGGCTTGCCCAATCGCAGGCTTTTTTCAGACAGGCTGTCGCAGGCTTTAGCCACTGCCAAACGCAAACGTGACGTTTTGGCACTGCTGTACATCGATCTTGACGGCTTCAAATTGGTCAACGATAGCCTTGGCCACACGGTGGGTGATCTGCTGTTGGGGCAGGTCGCGGAGCGGTTACGATCGCGCATCCGTCAATCAGATACCCTCGCCCGGCTTGGTGGAGACGAGTTTTCCATGGTGTTGACATCGCTTAACGAAAAGAACGAAGCGGGGCTAGTTGCGAACAATCTGCTAGAGGTTCTTGTGCGACCGTTCCTTATTGAAAATCAGGAAATCACCATCAGCGCGAGCATCGGAATCAGCGCATTTCCTGCTAACGGTGCCGACGCGGCGGACCTACTGCAACAGGCGGACAGTGCCATGTACGCAGCTAAACGTAACGGCAAAAATCAAGTCATGTGCTTCACGCCTGAAATCGGATCGTCGGTACGCGAACGCTTGAGTCTCGAAACTCAATTCCGAGGCGCAATATCGCGTGGCGAGATCCTGGTGCACTACCAGCCCGAATTTAATCTGGAATCCAATCAATTGATTCGATTTGAGGCCTTAGCTCGTTGGACTCATCCGATTCTTGGGGCGATTCCGCCATCGAAGTTCATTCCGGTCGCTGAGGAGAGCGGCCTGATTATCCCTTTCGGTGCCTACGTCATGGAGCGCGCCTGTGTGGAAGCGGTGAAATGGCAGGCAATCTCCGATCACCCCATTCAGGTTGCTGTGAATGTTTCCAGCCTCCAGTTCACACGTGATGGGTTCGTGACGGAAGTTGCAGATATACTTCGACGGACAGGGCTTGATCCAAAACTTCTCCAGATTGAACTTACCGAATCAGTCATGCTTGCCGGCGCCGACAAAGCTGCAAAGGTGATGAAGGAGCTTCGCGCACTCGGCATCGGTATCGCGATCGACGACTTCGGAACTGGCTACTCCTGTCTTAGTTACCTTCCTAGGTTACCGTTTAACTGTCTCAAGATCGATCGGTCGTTCGTGAAAGAACTAGAGCTCAGGCCGGAAACGAAAGCAATGGTGAAATCACTCATCACACTTGCGCACAACCTGAACATGCGAGTGATCGTGGAAGGCATTGAGACAAGGCAGCAGCTGGAAATCGTTAAGGACATGACCGCCAACGAAGTCCAGGGATTCTTCCTAGGGGTCCCCACTGCAGATCCTCAATTAGAGATTCGTTTGCGGCAGAATTCGGCGGATCCTCTTCCGAAGAAGCGTTGCTAGATCCTACAGTAAACGGCCACACCTGGCGAGGCGATTGGGTCCAAGTGCTCCGTCACTCCGTCCGGTTACGGAGAGACGCGATTTCCTTGGCCGCTCCCGCTGTCCTCATCCCTGATGGTGCGCTTGGAACTCCTAAGAACAGGATTGCTGCAGGACTTAGCCATCGGCAGCGATGGAGGTTCAGTCGTAATGCGCAGATTCGTGGATTACCTAAGCGCTCATTACCCGAAAAATGCCGAACTCCTAATGCTTAGGAATGTTCACTTCATCTGCGCGGCGCCAAGCGAAAAATTCGTCCAATACCTTCAGTCCGTTTTTGTTGACCACTGGAGCCGCATTCGTATTCCCTGAAGCGATTTGCAACACCTGCGGTTCGGCGCCCCCGTAGGCCGGCCACTTCGGCAAGCCGTTTCCGTTCGGATCGAGGGTTTTGACAAAGTTGGTCCAGTACGTTCGCATCATGTCTGAGAGGGCCTCGTCATTCGGAGTCGGGGCAGGACGATCATGTTCCGTAAGCTGTCGGAAAACATACGGAAGCTCTGACGCGTGGGGCGCCCCATAGGCCTCGGAATTCGCTCCTCGCGGGAGTTCGGCAGGTTCGCTGAAGAAGTACAAGAACACCTTCGACTTACCGGTTTTCGTTTCCAGACGAGCCCACGTCCAGGCGTTCCAGCCAAATGAGGAGTCGCGCATCAGATTGCGCGCGGTCCACTTCTCCGCCGGGGTTTCGCCTCCCGAGTAGGCGGCTAGAATCTTGTCGGCAAACTGCTGGTAGCGCTCGCGCACACTTTGAACGTAGGCTTCCTGTGATTTAGCGTTTCCGAACAATAAACCTTCGTCTGAGTTGTAGCCCGTTAGAACGGGTACATCGTTGTATCGCCCTGATTGGTAGAGCTTGTATTGATCTCCCGGGATTACCCAACCGTCGGTATTGGGCCGCGCCCATCCGAGTTGGTGCGGTATCATCTTCTGCAAATTGTCAGCCGGGATTTTCCGCAATTCCGCGATATTAGGAACGTTCATAGAAGAGAGCCAGTCGACGGCTCTCTTTTCCGCACTGGCCAACGGTTCTGATTCACCGAATGAGGCATCCGCCCGCACGGGTCCGAACGATCCTCCGCTCTCGGCAATAGCGCTCCGAAACATCCCTTTTGCGAGGGGCGATGCGCAGAGAATGCTTACGGCAGCCGCGCCAGCCGATTCGCCTTGTATAGTCACCTTCTTGGGATCGCCGCCGAATGCGGAAATGTTTCGCTGAACCCATTGCAGCCCGGCGATCATGTCGAGAATGCCGTAGTTTCCGGATACGTGGTGAGGACTCTCCGCACTGAGTTCGGGATGCGCCAGAAACCCAAACACACCCAATCGATACCCAACGGAAACAAAGACAATACCTTTCTTGGCTAACCATTCGCCGTGATATAGCTTCTCGGCCGGTGTGCCTGCAACGAATCCGCCGCCATGAATCCAAACCAGAACGGGTAACTTCTCTCCGGCACTCTTGGCAGGTGTCCAGACATTGAGGTACAGACAATCCTCGCTGGGGGCCGGCAAATTTGCGATGGCCCCATTCGTCTGTATGCAAGCCCGACCGAATTGGTCTGCGGCGCGCACGCCCTTCCACTTCGGCGCGGGCTGGGGAGGCTGCCAGCGGAGATCGCCTACCGGTGGAGCGGCATAAGGAATACCGCGATAGACTCGAAGCCCGTCTTCGACAGCGCCCTGTAGCAGGCCGCCTTCCACCTTGACCGTTGCCTTAGCAGAATCCTGCGAAAGACATGGCATCAGGAAGAAGACCGTCATGAAGATCGTCGGCCAGATTTTCACCGTCTCAGCTCTCTTTCGTGCGCACCGCAGCTCGCTTCGCTATGCTTTTTGCTCGGAACGGCGTGAGCGAAGGGCAGCGCCGTTAAGAATGCTTGATAGCTTTTCCGTACTGATGGGCGGCATGGCACCTCTCTGAGTTGCGACCCACGACGCAAAGCGATTCGCTGACTCGCTGATTTCCTCAAGAGAATGTCCGCGCAGATAGTGATGAGCCAGACAGGCTGTGAACGCATCTCCCGCTCCGACAGCATCGGCCACCGTAACTCGAAACCCCTTGTGCTCAACAACATTTTCGTCAGTCACAAGACAGCTCCCGCGTGATCCGCGGGTTATGCACACCAAACGCAAATCGCAAAGGCGCAGTAAACGTTGGGCGAGCATTTCATGGATTCCGATCCCCAAGTTGAACAAGCGGGAAACCTGGAGCAACTCTTGATCGTTAAGTTTCACGATGTCGGCGTACTGGAAGCACCTGCGCAATATGCCTTGATCGTAATAGGACTCCCGGAGGTTGACATCGCATATCCGAAGTGCCTTCTTGGGAGCATTTTTTAGGAAGCGCTCAATCGTAGCTGCGCTCCTGGATGAACGCTGCGCCAGCGAACCGAAACAGACAACGTCAGCTCTCGCGGACAGTTCCTCCCAGTCGTCTGACCATTCCAAGAAATCCCAGGCAACCGAGTTCTTGATCGTGAAATTCGGTTGTCCTTCTGTGTCGACCAATACCGTTGCTGTGCCGGTGCCGTGAGAGGAATCTTGCTGAAGATATGCCGTGCTCAGACCAAGTTCCTGCATCACGCGAAACGCTTCCCGCCCCAGGTCGTCATCTCCGATACGACTAGCGACGATGCCTTGATCTCCGAGAACCGTCGCCATGTATGCGAAATTCGCAGGTGCGCCGCCCAACGCCTTGCCTGATGGCAACAGGTCCCAGAGAACCTCACCCAGCCCGATCATGATCGCCGGTTCGGACATGAATTCATCTCAGCAT
The DNA here is from genome assembly GCA_963770915.1 of uncultured Acidobacteriaceae bacterium. Classification (GTDB taxonomy): domain Bacteria; phylum Acidobacteriota; class Terriglobia; order Terriglobales; family Acidobacteriaceae; genus PALSA-270. Next base: position 3,635,985 of record CAVYRG010000001.1, on the reverse strand, counting down.
TCGCTTGTTGAACCACTCTACTGAAAGAGCCGTGGCGCAAAATCTGCCAAGTACTTGCGCCACACTGTCCAAACATGAGCGCCCGAACTTTCGACCCATACGTGTTTAATGCCTGCCTTCTCCAAAAGCTGGTGAGAATCTTTTACAGATGTGTTCAAGAAATCATCGCTGCCGATGCCTATCCAAAGCAGATGAAGCCGTTGGTTGATCTTGGCGGGATCAGCCAACTCGCCGTCGTAGTCCCTGGTTGTATTGGTTATCGCGATCGCTGGGCTGAAAGCCCCGATGTACGCAAACTGATCCAAATGCTTGAACCCGATCCGGAGCGCCTGCGCACCTCCCATGGAAAGGCCAGCCAAAGCCCTGTGATCGCGGTCGGGAATTGTTCGGAAATGGCTATCAATATACGGGATCAGGTCAGCGGAGATTATCCCGTCGAGCGTCGCGTAGCGCTCATCCATAAAAAAGAGTGAAACCGCGCGCGATTGCGGAGGTGCTGGCGCAGAGCCTGGCCGAGTTGGCGGAGGCGGCTGAAAATGAACGCCAGTCATTCCGTTCTCGTTCACGATGATCATCGGCTTGGCTTTGTGAGCCGCGATCAAATTGTCGAGAATAGCATTTTCATGACCCTGATCGCTCCAACCTGCTTCATCTTCGCCGTAGCCGTGTTGCAGGTACAGGACCGGATAGCGCGTGGTCCCTTGGTCATAACCGGGGGGCGTATAAACGAAGATCCTTCTTGTCTGGTCAGTCGTTTTCGAGAAGTACCACTCTGTGCGCACCGTGCCGTGCGGCACGTTTTTGACTGCGAAGAAATCGGACTCCGGCCCTGGGACCTCAAGCCCGCTGACTTCCTTGCGCGCGGCAAAAAAGACTCTGCTTCCTGGATCATTCGAATCAAAACCGTCGACTGAGATCGCGTAATAGTGGAAGCCTGGCAGAAGCGGCTTGGTCGTGACTTTCCAATATCCATCTTTGCCCTTAACCATGTCATACGTTGAATGACCGAGTTCCATCAGCAACTGGACATGTGTAGCCTGATCGGCTTTCACGCGGAATTCAACGCTTCCATCCGCGTTCAATCGAGGGAAGTCGGCGTCAGGAATTGTGGTTGACAGGCGGCTCGTCTTGTCCTGCGCCAAACCGCTGGCGCAGAGCAGGAGTAGGGTGAGCGCGATTGGCCTGATTCTCATTTGGCCGTCTCCGGAGGATTCTGCCCTTTTCTCTCGAGGTGTTTTCTCAGGGCCGATAGATCGATTGCCTCCACCATCGCCTTGTAACCCGCCGCGCTGGGATGCAGATGATCACCCGACTGATAATCCTCGCGAAACTGAGTTGGATGGCTGGGATCGCGCACGGCTGCGTCAAAGTCGAAGACGCCATCAAACGCTCCGCTCGTACGAATCCACTGGTTAACCGCCTGCCGGGTTTCCTCTCCATCCGGGCTGTAGTAGTCGGCTTTTTCATAAGGCGTTAGGGTGGCGCCAAATACTCGAATTCCGTGCTCGTGCGCGCGATCGATGATCTGTTGCAGACCCATAATAAGATCTTGTGCGCTCACAAGTTCGTGCGTAAACGGCGTCTCCTTTAATACCGGGCCGTTCGGTAAGCGTGGCTTCATATGGGGCCATCCGATGTCGTTGATTCCTTCCAGAACAATAAGGTCCGCAACACCTGGTTGAGCCAGCACATCGCGATCGAAACGTGTGAGTGCGCTAACTCCAGCCCCATCGTGCAGTATGCGATTGCCGCCGATTCCCTCGTTGACAACGGAAAGATGCGATCCGCCTTGTGTCTTTGCAAGGCGGTCGGCCAGGACATCTGGCCAATCAGCGTATTCACCCTGCTTGGCCCCAACACCATCTGTAATGGAATCGCCCAATGCGACAACCGCTGCAGTCGGACGGGCGGCCCACACCTCAACATCGGCGAGAAAATACCACGACGTTTTCGTACTCGGGTTCGATATGTCTTGCTTCGCGGTGAAGTCACCCGGCTGCGAAATGTATGAATCGTGCTGCGCCCAGAAGTGAACCGTCGAAGAAGACGTTTTTTCGGGCAGATAGATACTCACGGCAAGCTCAGTCAAAGGAAGGGCTTTCAAATCGACAGGGTCGCTGACTATGGGAGCCCCGGGTGGAATCGTGACTGACGGTCTGCCGCCGAAGGTCAGTGCATGGTCGGATTCTGGGAGTATTGCAGAGCCTTTTACCGAAACTGCAATATGGGCCGCACCGATTTTCAGAGCTGTCGTGCCGAACGCATTTGAAAACCTGACTCGCAGGCGCGATCCGCCGATCGTCGGCCGCACAACCATGCGAACGGTTTGATTTTCAAATACCGGTAAAGGCGGCAGCCCGGGGAACGGCAAAGGCGCATGGACGGCTGCACTCCACGCGCTGGCCCAACCTCCGCTCGCGCCAGACGGTGCCGGCGATGCAGCGGCCACGGCTGCGAGCACAGACGACAAAAGAAGGACTGAGAACCTTGCCTTACGGATCTTGTTTTCGACGTACCTCGTTGTGCGTGGCTCCATGAGCCTCCTTCATTGAGTACCCAAATGGCGATCAAAAAACTTGATCATTACCTTGAAAGCGTCCTTCGACTCAGGGACATCCGCGTTGTAGAAGAATCCGTGGAAAAGCCCCTCCCAGACGTGGAGTTCAGCATCGACCCCTAACTTCACCAACTGCTCATGGGTATAAAGAGCCGAACTCAATTCGAAGCCACGTGTCCCCGTAATGATCAGCGTCGGGGGAAATTTCGCAAGGATTTCGGGGAAACTGACCGGCGAAATCAGCGGGTCCTTGGGATCCGTGTCGCTGAAGTAACTGAGCGGCGGCGGCGCTCCCGGCTTGATGGGAGGCGCTAACCGAGCCTCGCCGAGAGGCATAGCAGTATAGAGTGCATCGCCACCAAAAATGTTTCCTGCGGACGCACAGAAAATGCCAATCGCCCCCGGTAACGGTATTGAATGCTTTTCAAACCAAGCCATCGACATAGCTGTCTGCATGCCTCCGGCTGAGCAACCGTAAATGCCGATGTTCTGTGCTTTGTGCGTCTTCAGGAGCTCCTGATACACGCTCGCGACATCTTCGCTGGCAGCAGGAAACTTGTACTCGGGACCTTCGCGATAGTCTACACTGACGACTTTAATCCGCCCCAATGCAGACACAGGAATAGATTCCAGCTCCGCGCAGCCGGGCCAGCAGCCGGAAAAACCGCCCCCGTGAAGATTGATCAGGACTCGAGTTTTGTTTTTCGTCGAGATGCCTGATTGCGGTGTGTACTCGTAGACATGCACCCCGCCAATTTTTGTGTCTTTGCGGTCAACCGCGAACAATTCGTGGTCCCGGGCAAGATATCCTTTCATGAAGCGCGGCACGCCGGCGTCCTGTTTCAGGATTTCGGGGTCCTGCATGTCTTTCAGATGTTGCGTCAGATAGGCTTTCGCCTCCGGGCTTAGAAACACAGAAACGGGAGCGGATTGAGCGGGAATTTTAACCGTGCCGTCGGACTCAACGACTACCTTGGACTGCGCGCTTGTGGGCCGCTCCTGCGCAGAGACGAGAAAAGCAGCTGGCGCAAACACGTACGCTATACAGACAAAAAACGAGAATAGACGATGTTTGGACATTGAGGGCCCCATTCCTGGTTAGGTTAGGATCGTCGGGCAGAGGTTGAGGGCACCGCACGTTCCCGTGCGGTGCCGTTGATTTAGAATCCCACCCGCAATCCGAATTGAATCGCGCGAGGCGGATTCGCCTGTGAAGTGATGGTACCGAATAGATTGGGAGAATCAGATATGTTGTTGTCGGGAGCGCCAAAGCGTACGTGGTTAAACGCATTGAAAAACTCCGCGGTGAACTGAATATACACGCGCTCCGTGATGTCGTTGCGCTTTGCAATCGAGAGATCCCAGTTATTCATGTGATCCATGCGAACACTGTCGATATTTCGAGGCTCGTTGCCGAACCTCACTGCGTTGGCGGTATCTACAGGCGAAAAGCAGGCTTTGTTAAACCAACCATTGGCGGCTCTCTGTTCACGGGAGCCTGATACTTTCAGATCGCATCCAGGGACTAAGTCGGGACGCATCCAGAGACCTTGCGCTCCAAAGTAGCCCTGCCCACCGCCCAAATTGCTCAGAGTTGATCCCAAGAAAACTTGGTATACGCTGATGGGAACGCCGCTGCGGAACGTGGTAATACCATTGACTCGCCAACCGCCTACTAGAGCGTTGACAGCTCCGTGAGCATCACCCATGAAATGCTTGCCATGCCCGAAAGGTAGATCAGCGCCATAGCCTATGGACAGGTTCTGGGGCACGTCGTAGGAGCTTACCGAATATTCGCGTTGCGGATGATTGTTGTCTTGAGCGGAGCCGCCGAAGATAAAGCCCTCATCCAGGAAGGCGCTAGAGCTGTCGGTATTCGACATGAGGCGCGACCAGGTATAGGCAACACTGAGGATACCTCCAGACCCAAACCGCTTCATGAAAGACGTCTGCAGCGATTTATAATTTGAGGTGCCGAGGTGTGGATCCAGCGCCAGCACGCGATTGTACTGAGGAAATGGTCTGAGCAACTGCCCACGAGTAATGGTCGGTGCCGATAAGTATGTTGGCGAGTTCGGCAGAAGGGCAGCGAAAGGATTCGGCAGCGCCTCGTTCAACTGTCCCGGACCGGTACCCGTACCGAGCGAAAAATACTGGTCCGGCAATTGATTGAGGCCAATATTCGAAACCGTAGCCCAGCCCTGCATGAGCAGATGGGTTCCCTTGGATCCGGCATATGCAACCGTCAGCGAGGCATCCTTACCGATCTGCCGTTCCACGGCCACGTTCCACTGTTGCACATACGACATTGGCTGTCCTGGCACCCGCATGACGAACACACCCTGTCCGTAAAAATCGGCCGGGGCTGCATTGCGCCGCAATGGTTGGTTGATCCCCCCAACTGACGCGGGATACGGGTTCGAGACCGATAACCCAGGGGTAGAAGCGGAATAGAATGTCGGCGCATTATTCACTGGCGACAGGTTCGGCCCGTCTTGACTGAGCGTGGTGGGCGGATAAGAGATGCCATAACCGGCGCGCAGGACAGTCTTATCGGTGACGCGGTAGGCCACACCGAGGCGGGGTGAAAACAACTTCCAATGCAGGTAGTCTTCTCGCTTCGACGAGTAGTCGGGTGAGTTCACTAGCGCAACGGTGCCCATTAGTTGTTGGGTCTGACCTGTGGCAGGATTCAGGATTGATCCCAGAGGACTAGGCTTGTTCGGCAAAAACACAGTATCGTTCCCGTTTGTTTCCGCGAGGGCACCCGGTTGGTCCCAGCGCAGGCCCGCTGTGATCGTCAGCTTTCTCGTGGCCTGGAACGTGTCTTCCACAAAGAAGCCGTAGGAGTTGTAATAAACTCGCGAGCCGCCGAGGAGTCCAGGCGCAAGCTGTGAATCAAATGGGGTGCCGAGCAGGGCCGATGCCAGCGAGCTCCCACCAACTCCCGCATTTGAGGTAGCCCCATTTGTAAAGTCAAGCCGGAGTACCCCGTTACCCGGAGCCTGCAACATCTGGGCGCGGCGGCCCGAGCCCCCGAACTTGATTTGATGGCGGCCCACAATCTTGGTAAGGGTTCCCGAAAGCATATAGACGTTTTGGGTCCAGAAAAGCTGCGAGCCAATACCGTTGCTTGCACTCACATTCTGGCTATCGCCCGAGAAGTTCATCGACGGCCAGTTCGCCGGTGCCAAGAGCTGACTGTTAAGGGCTGCCCACCCAGGCCCCAACTGCGATAAGTCAACACCGTTGCTGTCAGGATACTCATGCTGAAAAACACGCAGATAGGCCAACCGCACATCGAGAATCGTGGAAGGGTTAAATGCGTGGGAATCCCCCACGACTGCCTCGTGCGTGTAGAGGCCTGTGTGGCCTTGACCTTGTGTTTGGGTGCCCCATGAATCATATGGGTTGCTGTCCGCTTTCCAATACGTATACCGTGCAAACAAGTTGTTATTTTCCGAGAGACGGTCGTCGAGACGAACGTTGTACTGATCGTTTTCGCCACCAATCTTCGTTGATGTAACAAAATTCCGCGTCAAGGCTCCCGGAATGTTTTGACGCGGATAATTCAAGGTCATGATGTTGACTGCTGCTTGGTCTAGGCGGTTCGGGCAAATGACGTTGAGAACGCTATTGCATTGAAACTGTTGCCCTGTGGTGGGATCGTAAATTGTTGGCAAGCCCGGTGCACTAAAATCGCCCGCCAACTCCGCTGTCGTGGGGACGGTAAATGGCTGCACCTGGGTTGCGCTTCTGATTGGCTCGCGTTCAAAACCGAAGAAGAAAAATGTCTTGTCTTTCACCACCGGACCGCCCAGCGTCGCGCCAAACTGGTTCTGGACTAGCGGCGGTCGCGGCAGTCCTTGTCGATTTGTAAAGTAGTCATTCGCATTCAGCACTTTATTGCGTAGATACTCGTAGACGCCTCCATGAAAAGCATTCGTCCCTGATTTAGTCGTCAAGTTGATCACGCCACCAGCATAGCTTCCGTACTCGGCGCTGACGTTGTTCGTGGCGACACGAAATTCCTGCACGATGTCCTGCGAGGGTATGAGCGCGTTGAGATTCCCGGCGACGGCATTCGACGGAACGCCATCGACAAAGAACGAGCTCTGGTTCCCGAAGCCGCCACCGATCGCATAATTGCCAAACCCGATTGCATTGGTCCTGGCGCCATTTGCCTGGTTGGAAGCGGCGTTGCCGTAAGTGCCCCCCTGGGCAACTACCCCAGGCACCAGCGTCAGCATGTTGTTCACATTCCTGCCGCTCAGCGGAATGCTCTCGACCTCTTGCTGGGGAATAGTAGTCCCCAAGGAAGCGCTATCGGTTTGCAGCGGTGGCGCCTCGTTAGTCACGAGAATACTTTCTGTCACACTGCCCACCTGCATTGTCGCGTCCACACGAGTGGCCAAATCAACTTGCACTTCCACTCTTTCCTGTGTGAAGCGCTTGAAGCCCGCGACCTCTACCTCCACTCGGTATATGCCGACGTTCAGGTTAGGGAAGGAATAGGTACCCACGCTGGTCGTTTTGACGGACCGCGTCTCGTTCGTGCCGAGACTCGTTACCTTGACCGTGGCGCCTGCAAGGCTCGCCCCACTTGGATCATCGATGGTTCCTACAATCGAGCCGAACCTAGCTTGGGCGTCGACCTGAATGCACAGAACTGCTGCGGCGGAGAGAACCAGAAGGACCGACAACATTGAGTTAAGCACACGCCGCATGGTCGTGCCAGCGCCAACGTGCCGGACGAAGCTTTTGCTGCGGCTGAAGACGCGACCAAACTGCGGTGCACGACGACCACGTGGGGCTAAAACGTTAAGCATTTTGTCACCTCTTTCAACGTGGAAACGCGACAAACCTTTTCTATAGAGATCCAGAACCAGCGAGCGCATCGATTGCACTCGAACCAGGATCATCGCCACCAAACCGGTCAATCAGTATCGCGAACAAAACCTCGACTGGAGTGAACTTGTAGCTCCGCCCTTCGCAAGCTGTCAAGGTAATTTGCAGACATCTGCTACAAAGTTGTCTATACCACCTATTGCCAGACGCTTTAGTTGTTGCGGTGGCTTTACCCCTTTTGGAGGAGGGCCCCAGGGCAATGTGCAGCGCGAGTGTTTGGGATTGAGTTGCGGTGTATACAGTTGGAGACCATGGATAGGCAGATTAACGGGCGAACATTAGAACGTATTCTTGCCGTTCCTACTGTTTGGTGCACCGCACGATCTGCGTATAACCAGTTCGCACCTCAGCAGGATATCGCGCGGCGGCAAATCGGGATTCGCAATTCTATCCAGCATGACTGCCATTGCCATTCTTCCGATATCCCGACATGGCTGGTGCACCGTTGTTAACGGCACCGGCAATAGACGCGCATATTTCACGTCATCAATCCCCACCATGCGGACATCTTCCGGAATACGCCGGTCAAGGGATATTAACGTATGCATGAGATTCCCCGCCGTCAGATCATTCGCGCAAACGAATGCGTCGGGTCGGTCCTTTTTCGATATCGACCGAATGAACTTCACATCAGCCGCATCTCCGATATGAACCATGTCACGCCTGGACCTTTCCCCCTGCGACACCAGAGCTTCGCGATAGCCGGCAACGCGTGCGTCAACCGTCGGCGCAGAGTTCGGCCGTGCAAAAAACGCGACGCGTTTTGCGCCAGTTTTTATCAAGTGCTCAGTGGCAAGATAGCCCGTACGGCGATTATCGATTCCGACCAAGTCATACTTGCTTCGCTGAGGGTAGGGTTCAAGATCCCGATCGAGAAGCACCACCGGAATGCGAGCACGATCAAAGGCTGTGACGATTCTGTGATTTGCCTGGAAACGAGTCGCGCTGAATTCAACGGGTGCAAAAAAGACACCCGAAACCTTCTGAGAAATGTAATGCTGGCAAAGTTGCTCTGCTGCTCGCTCCTTCTCCTCCTCTTGAGAAAGGGCGTTGCCCCAGAGCAGCGAATGGTGCATTGCCTCTTGGGCTTCCATCATGCCTTTGCATATGGCTTCGAAAATCTCTGTCTGTCCGAGTTCGGGAATCAAAAGGCCAAAGACGTGGCTGCCGTTGTTGGTGTTGGGCGAGACGAAGGTACCTGAGCCTACGCGTCGAGTAATTAGACCCAAGGACTGCAACTCGTGCATCGCCCGAAAAACTGTCATGCGCGATGCCCCGAACCGACGCACCAGTTCCGCTTCACTCGGCAAACGCTTCCCAGGTTTATAGCGGCCGGAAGCAATGTCATCCTGCAGTTTCTCTAGAATCTGCCGATATTTATGATTTGCCACTGCGGTTCTCCGTTCTCTGTCCATCTTTTACCCACTGCCGTGACAGCCAGCAACACAGCATACGTCTGTCCGACTAAGATTGCCATAGACAACTTCAGCGCATATCTTCGGCAATTGCCTTGACACATCCCAGCGGGTGGTTCTACAAGTATTTGGATCTATTAACCTCTTTCGTGAACCAGAGGCGAGCTCAGATTGCAATTCTAAGGGATGAATCTTGAAGAACCAGGTCCAACTGATCACATATATCGATCGCGTGGCCAACGACCTGAAAGGGTTACTACAACTGTTGAACGGCTCTTTATCGGGGCTTTTCGGGGGTGTGCATCTGCTCCCCTTTTTCGATCCAATCGATGGAGCCGACGCGGGGTTTGATCCTGTTGACCATACACACATTGATGTCCGGTTGGGAACTTGGGACGAAGTTCGCCGCCTGGGCGAGCAGGTAGAGATTGTCGCAGACCTCATTGTCAACCACATATCGAGCGGCTCTCCGCAATTCAAGGACTTCTCCAGGAATGGCGCCGCTTCTCGCTTTTCAAGACTGTTTTTAACCTATGACCGCGTGTTTCCTTCTGGTGCAGGGGAAGAAGATCTCCTCCGCATTTATCGTCCCCGCCCCGGGTTGCCGTTTACGAACGTCAGGCTGCAATGTGGCGAAAAACATCTTCTCTGGACGACTTTCACTCCACAGCAGGTCGATATCGATGTTCAGAGCCTGGAGGGACAGGCGTATTTGAAATCAATTCTTGCTCGCTTTAGAGAAGCCCGCGTACGAATAATCCGACTCGATGCGGTGGGATACGCGGTCAAAAAGGCGGGAACCAGCTGCTTCATGATTCCGGAAACATTTCAGTTCATTGCGGAATTCACTTCAGAAGCTCATGCGCTTGGCATGGAAGTCCTTGTAGAGATCCACAGCTACTACGTGCAGCAAATACAGATCGCAAAGCAAGTGGATTGGGTTTATGACTTTGCGCTTCCTCCACTCATCCTGCATTCCCTCTTTACTCGTAATGCCCGAGCACTCGCACAATGGCTTTCCGTCCGGCCCCAGAACTGTCTCACCGTGCTCGATACGCACGACGGTATCGGAGTCATTGACGTGGGTACAGGGCTAAATGGTGAACCCGGTCTGCTTGCTCCCGACGAAATTGACCGGCTGGTCGAAACGATTCATAAACGGAGCAATGATCAGAGCCGCATGGCAACTGGAGCGGCCGCGAATAATCTAGATCTGTATCAAGTGAATTGCACCTTCTTCGACGCTTTGGGCCGCAACGACAACGAGTACCTCATTGCTCGCGCCATTCAGTTCTTCGTCCCTGGTATTCCGCAGATTTACTACGTTGGCCTATTTGCCGGGACCAATGACATGGAACTCCTCAGCCGATCGAAAGTCGGGCGTGATATCAATCGGCATTACTACACTGCTGGCGAAATCAAAAGTTCTTTGACGAAGCCGGCCGTGCGTGGTTTGCTGGAGCTTATTCGGCTACGAAATACTCATCCCGGTTTCGCCGGACAAGCACAAGTCAAAAGTCCAGGCGCTGACACTCTATCCATCTCATGGAAGAACGGTGCACACTGGGCAAAGCTCGACGTCGAGTTTGAAGTGCCCCGGGCTTCAGTAAGGTATTCCAACCAGGCCGGTAACGAAGCAGGGATATGGGATTCGCGGGTAAACATTGTTGCTTCGGAGGCAATCCGATGAGCGAAATCCCGGCGACTGGGCGCAGTCTAACTGTGATCAAGTGGCTGACATTTTTGATGTTCATGATGTTTGCGATGACGACCGACTCCGTTGGCGTCATTATTCCGGAGGTCATAAAAGAGTTTCACCTGAGCATGACCGTTGCCGGCTTATTTCATTATGCAGACATGGCTGGTATCGCATTTGCGGGCTTTTTCCTCGGATATCTCGCAGACAAGCTGGGGCGGAAGAAAACCATCATTCTGGGATTAGTGCTGTTCGCGCTGAACTCGTATTTGTTTGCTGTCGGGCGCTCGTTTCTGTTCTTCGTGTTTTTGCTCGCCATTTCGGGAGCAGCCATTGGCATTTTCAAAACTGGAGCCCTGGCCCTTATTGGTGACATCACTCGATCAACAACTGAGCACACGGCAACCATGAACACAGTGGAGGGGTTTTTCGCCGTCGGCGCGATCATTGGTCCAGCAATTGTTGCCCGGCTCCTGGCGGCAGGGACATCGTGGAAGTGGCTTTACGTAATAGCTGGAAGCTTGTGCGTTGCCCTGATCATCCTTGCTGCCATAGTGCGATACCCACAAACGAGAACGACAGCCGAGTCGGTGAACCTGAAACGCACGCTGCGAATGATGAGAAACCCCTACGCACTAGCTTTTTCTGGAGCGATCTTTTTGTATGTTGCGGTTGAAAGTGCAATTTATGTTTGGATGCCGACGCTGCTCGGCGGTTATCAAGGCCGGCTTCTTTGGATCGCCACTTATGCCATTTCGATCTTTTTTGTGTTGCGCGCGGCAGGACGATTCATCGGCTCGTGGATGCTCGCGCGGCTCAACTGGGCTGCGGTTGTGACCGTGTTCAGCTTTGTGATTCTCGCGTGCTTCGTAATTTCTATGCTCGGCGGAGTTGCCACCGCGGTTTTGCTATTACCACTCTCTGGACTGTTCATGTCGGTCCTGTACCCCACGCTCAACTCTAAGGGTATCAGTTGCTTCCGAAAACCTGAACACGGCGCCGTAGCCGGTGTAATTCTGTTCTTCACCTGCGTTTCGGCCGTCGTCGGACCGCTCGCGATGGCGGCCATCAGCGATCACTACGGTGACGCAAAATATGGTTTCCTTCTCGCAACCGGATTTGCGGGTCTGCTGTTCGTGTCCCTCTTGCTGAACTGGATTCTTAATCCGACGCGCGAAATTCTCAACCGGCTGGACGTCAGCGAATACTCCTCCAATGACTCCCAAGCTGCTGTTAGAACGCACGTGGCGAGCTGAGGTGGAGAAACGGACGCGCTCTGAGGCTGCCATGGCTAATCGCTTCGATATTCACTCTGGTGTCACCCGGCGCGAGGTCGTCGCCTTAACGTTCGCAGCGCTGACATCCACGGCACGGAAGGCTCACAATTTGTCTGCGGTCGCCAACGACCGGCATCGTCCGCGCTTTCACCTCATGCCTCCTTCGGCATGGATGAACGATCCTAACGGCCTCCTTTACTGGCGGGGACGATATCACATGTTCTACCAGTACTCCCCCGTTATCTCCATATCTGGTCCGAAATACTGGGGACATGCCGTTTCAACCAACCTTGTCGACTGGAACAATTTAGGCATTGCGCTCGCCCCCACGCCCGGCGGCCCCGACAAGAATGGTTGTTGGTCGGGCTTTGCGGTGGTTTACAACGGTTTACCAACGCTCGTATATACCGGTGTCAGGTGGTCCTCCGAGAGTGAATCTGTAGAGCGAGACAAAGGACTGGTCCCAGAGCGGCAGATGGTCGCCGTTGCGGCTGATCCCAACGATGACAATCTGAGGAGGTGGACAAAAATTCCAGAGAATCCGGTGCTAGCGGCGCCGCCTCCAGGAATGAAAGTAGTCGGCTGGCGAGACCCGTGCCTTTGGAAAGAAGGCGACAACTGGTACATGGTGATCGGGTCGGGCGAGATTGGAAAAGGTGGAATGGCGCTGCTTTACAGGTCGAAGAATCTTAGGAGCTGGTCTTACCTCCATCCGTTAGCGACTGCCAACCCAGACGCTAGCCGGGACGCCTCGCGCCCATGGGCGTCCATGTGGGAATGTCCTGATTTTTTCTTCCTCGATCGCGAACCTGTCTTGCTGGTCGCACGCGGGAATGGCTACCTGACCGGGACGTATTCTGATCACAGGTTTGAACAGCGACTCGATGGCCAAATCGATTATGGCTCGGCTGCATACGCGCAAAAGACCATGGAAGATGAAAAAGGAAGGAGCATTTGTTGGGCGTGGATCCACGAAAAACGTACTGCTGAAGCCCAAGCAGCCTCGGGTTGGGCTGGAGTGATGTCCCTTCCCAAACTGCTTACCCTGCGCGCCGATGGCACCTTAGGAGTTGAGCCGGTACCGGAATTGAACGTTCTGCGGCGCGCCAAGCGAACAATTTCGGACCAGAAGGTGGCACCGGATGGACCGTTGCTCGTGAAGAATCTGGGAGACCGAAACAATCAGAGGCCCGCCTGCAATACAGGTTGCGGACAGGCCTGTGGTTCTTCTTGAATTGCGGAAGTTCCTTCCTCATCAAAGAATGATCTTCCGCAATGCGCCGTCTGGATCATCGACCATACGCGGTTCGTTATCCCAGGCCATCGTCTTGTTGGTGACCGGGTCGGTCGGTTCCCAGGTAATGCCCGGTTGGCTCGGATTGCCTGTACGCGCAAAATTCGCCCAGGCAGTGGCCATCTTTTTCGCCAACGCCTGCGCTTCGGGCGTGTTTCCGGTGCCCTGCTCACAGCGAAGGGTGTTGTCGAAACAGAACTGCAGGTCGGAGGTGTGCCAGGCTCCGGGAACCCCGTCCAGCATTTTGGTTTGCCAGGTGAAGTAGTAGGTGTAGACCGGCGCCGCGTGCAAATCGTACTTCAACTTCGCCATGTGGACCACGCCGTTGCGCATGGAGAGCCCGTTCAGAAAGCCTCTGCCTCCACACATGTACGAAAGAGTGCGCGCGCTCTTTTGCGGATAGGCCTTCCTCATGCCGTCGGCCAGAGCTTTGCCCTTTTCCTCGCCGTAGGCCTTGATGAGGTTTGCGCGCCATTCTTGTTCGGTGGGACGCGATGCCATGGAGTTTCCTTCTTCGCTCACCGAGCCGACCATCAGAGGGATGTCCTTTGAGATCTCCGGCGCAGCATCCTGGAAGGAATTCATGTTGATGACGCGACCATCGAGAATCGGCATCCAAAAGCGCCGCGGCGGTCCCTGCATTCGGAATGGCATGTGTGGATTGGCCGGCAGCTTTCCCTGCGCCGCATCAGCGGCAGCCAGCAAAGCCTTCCAGTCCATCTTCTGCAGTGCTCCAATGTCGTTCGGAGCAAGGCCCAGATCCTTCATCATTTGCCGCGTCAGTTGTCTGGCTTCGTCGGCTGACCCTGCAAAGCCTCCGCCCGACTGGATGGCGGCACAGTGGAAGAGTCCCTGAGCGGAGGGCATACCCATGAGCGTGGCCACCTTGCCTCCGCCGCCGGACTGACCGTAAATCATCACGCGATTCGGATTGCCGCCAAAGTTCGCAATGTTTTCCTGCACCCATTTCAAAGCGGCAACCAGGTCCGTCATACCCACGTTGGAGGAATCCTCGTATCCGGCGCCTCCAACCTCGGACATATCGAGGAGGCCCAGTGCGTTCAGGCGATGGTTGACTGAGACCTGAACGACATCGTGGTAGCGGGCCATGTTCGCGCCTTCGTGCGACGGCAACTCATAGGCGGACCCGAATTCAAAGCCTCCGCCATGCATGTAGAACATGACGGCCCGGCTGCCGGTGAGCGACGGCGTCCAGATATTGAGCTTGAGCATGTCCTCGCTCTGCCAGCCGTCGTCCCAGTCCTGAAGAAACACCTGCTCCTGACTATGCCAGTCGTGCAGGCGCTGCGGACAATTGGCTCCATAGATGAGAGCGGGGTACTCCCCGTCCCAAGGAACCGGCGGCTTAGCGGGCAGCCAGCGATTTTCCCCTCCGGTGTCCTGACCGTAGGGAACACCCTTGAAGGTGAAGACATCGCCGGACACGAAGCCTCGCACTTTGCCGTATTTCGTATGGGCCACCGCGGAGGCGGGCGTAGAACAGAACGGTGGCTGCTGCTGGTGAACTCCGGTTTTGGTGCTGTCGGAGGCGTGAGCCGTACTCGCGATCGCAGCGGCAATTCCGGCACCCGCCGAAAGCTTCAGTGCATCGCGACGACTCAACCCAAGGGGATTCCCGGTTTTCGATTTCGACATTGTGGTTTTCCTTTGCGGTTTCGAAAGCAGCTTCGATTGGTTGTACTCGAGTCGGGGAGAGCACCGCGTATCTCCTGCCTGGCCTCGAAGTCCTGCCTGGGGACCCCCAATTTTACCGAGTGTCCAAAACAATCGACAAGCAAACAAATCGCTTTAGTTGTGGCAGGTCGCACTCCGGGCAGACCAGACGGAACACCGTTTGATTCGGCCCACGCTGACCGTCTGCCGAATAGAACGTGCTTCAGAGATGCCTTACCGCATGATATCCCTCTCTTGGTATTCACTTTCATGTGCTGCCTAAAGGCGCGGAAGGCCAATCTGCGGCCCTCTGCAAATGGCATCGGGATTGCGTTCGGTCCTCGCCGACTTCGCTCAGAGGAATCTGAAAGAATGGGGGAGAAATCCCGTCTCCAAACTTCATAATCAGCTACGTGGGGCTAGGATGGCTGGTCTAGATCGCTCCGTTTTGGCTTGTGAGTTCTCGTAGTGAATCCGATGGGTTGGCAAGTACGCCATCGGGCACGGCGTGAGCAATTTTGCACAGTTTTCCTGCATCCGAATATTCAAAATGGAGCCTTGAAAAGGTGCGCCATGCCCGTGGCGGTTTATCCGAAACTTCAAGGAGGAGTGCTTTCTTTGCATCGACCGTAGCGAAGACGTCTTGGAATGCGAGAAATCGTTTCTTGAGAGCTTCGGGTATACGGTCTTGACCGCCGCCAGCGGCGGCAGGGGATTGGAATTGGCGTCCACGTGCCCGATTGACGTTGTGATCGTTGACTACTTCATGCCGGAAATGAACGGGCAGCAGCTTGCGGTCGAAATGAGGCGCCTTAGGCCACACATCCCCATTATTATGCTTTCGGCAGCAATGGACGTTCCTGAGCAAGCTCTGAAGCTGGTGGACGCCTTCATAGCCAAAGATCGTTTGCATAGCCGGCTACTGCCTGCGATCGCAGAATTGCACGGATGCGGAGTGGTCCCTCCGCTTTCTTATGACGCCTGACACGGAAGGAAACCGTCTATGAAAATCTTGCTGGCTGTCGGTCTGCTCTTGATTGTGCTTGGTCTCGTATCCCTGGCCATACCGATTCCGCGCAGCGAGACACACGGCATTAAGATCGGTGACACGAACATCGGCGTGCAAACCAGCCACAGTGAACGGGTGTCCCCAATTGTTAGCATCGTGCTAATCGCGGGAGGGGTTGGCACGGCGATTGCCGGAGCCCGTGCGAGAAGGCCCAGCAATTAGGCTGATAGGAGGACCCAGGCTGCGCGCGTTTCCAAGCACTGATCATCCCGAGTAGGCAGGTACCGCATCTTATTCACAATCGAAGGAAATGATCTCATCGTCGCCCACGATAATTCGCGCGGACAGGTGTATCGGAACGTCTACAATCTCAAACTGAGCTACTACCGGAGCCGGCAAACAATTGACCTCCGTTTAGGAAGGAATTTTGCACGGCAAAGGGATTCCCGTGCGCATGACGGAGTGTGAGCAGTATTGACCAGCGGAAGTTCCTTCTTTCCCTCATAGTTAACCGTGGCGGCATTTTCACGCGTTAGGGCTGGTTTCTGTGACAAAACAAATCACGCACGCGAAGAATAGACATGATTTTGATCCCCACGCCTTTCTTTCAACTATTGGGAAGGGTAGGGACATGTTGTCGTTTCAAAAGAAGGATTCGATCTTCGCTCAAGGCGATTCCACCGATGGACTGTTTTTCATCCAAAGGGGCAAGGTTCGGCTCGGCGTTGTCTCGGAAAGCGGGAAAGAGGCGACCCTCGGCGTTTTGGGAGAAGGCGATTTCTTTGGAGAAGGCGGTCTTGCTGGCCAGCTTCTACGCATGTCGTCGGCGACCGCAGTGACAGATTGCCTACTTCTGCATGTCGAGAGGAAGGCAATGATGCGGGCGATGGGCCGGGAACCAAAACTGTCGGCCCTGTTTCTCAAGTACTTGCTGAAACGAAACATCCGATATCAGGATGATTTGGTGGATCAGCTTTTCAACTCCAGCGAGAAGCGGCTGGCGCGAGTTTTCTTGCTGATGGCGCAATTCGGAAAAGAGGGAGTGTCGGAAATGTCGGTCCCCAGGCTGAGCCAGGAGACTCTGGCGGAGATAGTGGGAACGACCCGTTCGCGAGTCAGCTTCTTCATGAACCGATTCAGGAAGTTGGGCTTTATCAAGTACGACGCCGGCGATAATTTGCATGTCTACAGTTCGCTCCTTAACGTTGTTCTTCATGATGACAGCGAAACCAAACCAGCTCCGGAGGGCCCAGACCTAGCCGTCCGTTCCCCAGAAGATCTCGAACCTCCTGTAGAGCCCGGTGAACCTCCCGACAATGAGCGTGCCCGGCGGCCGCCCCTTCTCAACTTTAGGCGAAGCCGGAGAGTGAAAGCGTGACAGATGGAAAGCGCTCAAACACCGGAGAAGACCAAGAAATGACGCAACCAAGCACGAAAGACAAGACCGCAGGCAAATTCCACGAAGTTAAGGGACAAATAAAGGAAGCGGTCGGGAAAGTGACGAACGCCCCCGATTTGGAAGTTTCAGGGAAAGCGGAAAAAGCCGGTGGCAAAGTTCAAAAGTGGATCGGTCGAGCAGAAAAGGCTGTGGGGGAATAAAAACCCTAGCAACACAAATTCGCAAAACGCGCAGGAGGGCCACATGTCTCGAACCGTGGTGGAAAGAACGGCTGAACACATCGCCGAATCAGCACATCTGGCTTCTCGTGCCACCAGTGCGGTTGCCGACTCCATCGAGGACGGCGTAGGAGTAGTGAGGCGGGCCGCAAAGCAGGGCGGCGATGCTGCCGAAGAATTCTTGAATGACACAACTCAGCGCATGCAACGGCACGTTGTCCTGACGATTTCGGCAACCTTTGCTGTAGGTTTCACCTCAGGGGCGTTGATCGGCTGGATGACGAAAAGAAAATAGATTGGTCCAGGTTGAAATTGATAGATCCTCGCGCAAGCCAAGTGGGCCGCAGTTCCCTTTCCCGAAGCACTCCGCCACTAGTTGATCCTTGAAATGTCTTCTTCCAGACTCAAGCGGCTTTGGAGGCTCGGCCCTGGAGCGAGATGCATTCCAGCAAACCGTTCCACGATTTGACGAATGATGTAGCTCCTTCGCCAAGGAGTCCGCCGACCGGTGGCCGTGTCAATGCCGGCTGTAGCGAACTTGGCCGGCACCTCTTCGGCGTGCACCGACAGCGTCTCGACAATATCCCGTGATCCGCACAGGCGTTCAAACTCGCTTCAGGCATCGTTCCGTCAGGGGACGGATTGCCGCCGCCTGCGTGAGCAACACCCGCCTATCAGCCATTTCACGCACGCCGAGATTCGCCTGCTCCCGCAGGACTTGCATACGACATCGGTCTTGTAGCTTTTTTCGCGAATTTGGGTAATTGTTTACATAAAGCTCTGGGCCAGTTTTCTCCACGCGCTGGCCCGCCCGCACTAGGGAACCCTCTCAAAGAATGGCTGGACAACTCAATCTCACGTGGTACACGCAGGCATGACCGTTACCGTCACCGTCGCCTGCGCCGTTCCTCCCGGCCCGCTTACGGTCAGCGTGTAGGTCGTAGTGACACTCGGATTCAGCGTCATTGAGCCGGTGGTTGCGACACCGCCAATGCTCGGAGCCAAGCTTGCCGAGGTTGCATTCGTGCCTGACCAGGTGAGCGTCACCGGTGAGCCTACCACGATGCTGCTCTCCGAAGCGCTCAGCGTAGCTACCGGCGAGGTGGGAGTTGTCGAGAGCGTGGTTGCGCTCGCGATATTCGTGTACTGCGAGTACTTGCCGCCACGCAATTCTCCCGCGTAATACCTATAGCTAGTTGCTACAGCGAGTTTCGTGTCGTTGTAGCTGGTGCCAGCAACCGTCGATACCCAGGAGAAGTTGGTGCACCCGGCGCCCTTGCAGCGCTCGACATAGTATGCGGTTGGCGGGTTCGGGTCTGCGGTCCAGGCGAGAGCGATCTGGCTGGTGCTCACGGGGGTTCCAGTCAGCACCGCTTGCGCTGGAGGGGGATTGCCACCACCGCTTCCGCCCGAGCCGTCATCCTTGGCCGTGAATGACGAGAAGCCGAACTGCGCGTTGTCCGACATCGCATAGTTGTTCCAGAGGCCCATCCCGGGAGCGCCGGAACTGAAGGCGCTATCAGTCGTTGTGAGGAAGGCTGCGCCGTTGCGAGTCGCCGTGATTGTGTTCCCTGCCATCGTGGCGCAGATCACGTCGCCGTTGTTGAGCACGGGAGGAAGTACAGAGGCAATTCCGGTAAAGCTGCCACCAGGTCCGTTCCAGCGGACAATCTGCGCATAACGGTTCGCGTCAGTTTCCAAGCTGTAGTTGATTTCGTAGCCGCTGGCATTGCCTGAGCTGAGCGCGCTTCGCAGATGAATCTCGACTTCATGGGTACCATTGTTGCGCCCGCTCCAGCCGGGGTTGATGTAGACCGTGCCGCACGCCGTCTGGTTTGCGCCCCAGATTCCGGTTAAGATCGCTAGCGCATCATCGTAGCTGTGATTGCCGCTGGTGGACTGGACGGCAGTATCCTGCGCGACACCGTTCACGGTTTGCACGTTGTCCCAGCGGCCTCCGCCGTTGGTTGAGCCATTGAGCCAGTTGCCATTCTCAGAGATCGGGTTCTCGTTGGTGGGGAAATTTGTGGTGTAGCTCGTTGCCCACGCGGGTAGCGCGAGCAGGAAGAGTAACAGTGTGATTCGCTTCATTGTGCTTTGCTCACCTTCTGTAACAGTCGCCGGAGAAAAGGCTTCCATTATGATTTCGTTCCCGTGCTAGCCCATCGCAGGCGCTGGGCGCGGATCTGGCCCATTTCGTGCAGCTCTTGCGGTGCTTTCGTCATTTCCCACCCGGACTGAGCGCTGTGGCGTCGGTGGCGCGACCGCGATCTGGGCGCGAGCAGAAAAAAGAGCCTGCGGCATCGAGATGGAAAGTAGCCCACCCAAAGAACGAATGCCCCCGCAGACCCATGGGAAGGCCAATCGCCTACGCCTTCGGTGGTTTACTCTGGCAGTCTTCGTGCTGGCATTGGCAGGTTAGTCGCGACATGCCTTTTGCATCGGTACAGGCGGCGCTGCAGTGCTCTTTCCCCTCCGCGGGCGCGCAGTTGCAAGCGGGATGTGCACACTTAGTTGTAAATTTAACGAGGTCTCCTTTCGTCGAACATGCGTTTCTCCAGAAGAGCCGGCGGTGAAGACCATGCTCATAATATTGGGTTACTTAAGTAGCATTGCACCTGCGGCAGCAACAATCTGTTCCGTTTTGCTCATTTCGACAGCGGGATGCAATGTTCCGCTGTATGGAAAAAGAAGATCGCGCTAAGTTTTCGTAGAAGCCAGCCTTGACAGCCTCTAAACGACTGCGCTTTGCATCTGAACAAAATTGCACCATCACCCCGGCTGCATGGCACGCCGACAAGGACCTGGGCATTGAAATCATCAACGAACGAGCCGCGATGCTTGCTGATGTGGGCCGAAGACCACGGGTTCGAGGACTAGAGTGAAACAGGCGTGCCCGACTTCACGGACTTCTCAGTCGATGAAGCCGGGCATTGGTTGAAGACAACTGCTCAGGCTCTAGCGCAGCGACTCAAACCTGAGGATTCCCGACAAAACGACGCCAAGAACGCTATAGCTGCCATCGGAATATTGGCCATATCGATACCGGCGGTTGTAGCCGTCTTCATAGCCGCGACGGAAGCCCTGGCGAAAGTAGTAGTTGTAGTCGTCCCGGTCTATGTAATAGCCGTTGTAACCGTAGTTCGCGTCCTGATAGGCATAAGAGCTTCGGTAGTTGGAACGCCAGCGATCCTCACGGTCTGCCGCTCCCGCGCGATAACCTTCCTGGTAGCCGTTGTTAACAGCCTGGCGAAGATAATCTGCGCCGTATTGGTTGGTCTGGTAGTAGTGGCCGTCACGCTTGTAACGATAGATTGGAGCCGTATAGAAATACGGATCACGATCGTAATCGGGGTGGTTGTTCTGCAGAAACACCTGTTGTTGACGCATGTGCTCCAGATAGTCTTCCTGGTAACGGTACTGCGCCATCCGCTTTTGTTGCTGTAGCTGCGCTGTCTGCTGCTGCATGACACGCTGCTGCTGATCCAGATGTTGACGGTACTGCGTCAGCCGCTGCTGCTGCTGCTGAACAAGCTGCTGCTGGCGCTGTTGTGAGAGACGCTCTCCCTGTTGCCGTTGTTGCTGGGCCCGCTGCTGGTCCTGCCTGGTTTTGTCTTGCTGCTGTTGCTGGGCCCGCTGCTGATCCTGTCTGGTCTTGTCTTGCTGCTGTTGCTGGGCCCGTTGCTGGTCCTGCCTGGTCTTGTCTTGCTGCTGTTGCTGGGCCCGCTGCTGGTCCTGCCTGGTTTTGTCCTGCTGCTGTTGCTGGGCCCGCTGCTGGTCCTGCCTGGTTTTGTCTTGCTGCTGTTGCTGGGCCCGCTGCTGGTCCTGCCTGGTTTTGTCTTGCTGCTGTTGCTGGGCCCGCTGCTGATCCTGCCTGGTTTTGTCTTGCTGCTGTTGCTGAGGCTTAGCTTGCTGTGTGCCCTGCTGTTTCTGGGGCTTGGCCTGCTTTTCCCGCTTGCCCTGCTTTTCGCCCTGCTGCTCTTGCTTCTGCTTTTCACCTTGCGGCTCCTGCTGCGCGTAGGCAAGGGCAGTCGTTCCGAGAAGTATAAATAGAACTATTGTGCTAATAACGCCAGTAAATTTCATGGGTTTTGCCTCCTTCTTCAAGCCGTGCCTCGTCGTCCGCTCACTAGATTAATGATCAGAACCGCCAACCCTACAACCAGCAGCAAGTGGATCAGACCCCCGCCCACATGCATCGTGAAACCCAAGAGCCACAAAATCATAAGAACAACAAAAATGGTCCAAAGCATAACGACCTCCTGTGCTCAGTCACAAGCACTTGAATGGGAATCCCTCCGACGTGGGCGAGGCATCTGCTTCGCGCGGACGGAGAGAGTAAAGGATGGGACTGCGCCGCCGCTTGAACATACAGACTTGGCTGAATGCCAAACAGCGGCAGCCCGATTCTGCAAGTCCTAGTTCTGATCTTTCTCTTTGGCTTCGGCCTTCACTTCGGCTTTCCCTTCGGCTACGGCTTGAGCTTTTGCGCCGCGAACTTCCGCTAGGAACGGCTGGGCTACGGCGGGAGTCGGAACTTTGCCCAATAGCAATGCCCGAGTCGTGACCTTGCGTCCATAGATCGCTCGCCGGGAATCATTGTCTTGGCGAATCGAAGCGCCTTCCAATGTGAGGCCCGCGAACACACCCTTGGCGCGGGAGTAGGTCAGGATCTCCGTGTCCATCTTCCAGTTCGTGCCCGCCTCGGCGTGGCGTCCAACTGGACCTGCCGCTGCGGAAGCGTCCGCTCCGATATTGAAATTGCTTTCGAGCAGTTTTTGCATCCCTTTTTCATTCTGAATGATCATCACCAGGTCCACAGCCTCTACGCCGATCTGTAGTCCCCAGTTTCCGCCCGAGATGGTGATGAATGCCGGCGCACTCCAGCCATTTGCCGTGCGGCAGGTGGCTACACCCTTGCCTCCCTTACCGCCGAAGATAAAACCACCTTTGATCATGTGCGGCACGACCGCTACGCACCTGGCGTGCTCCAAGACTTCTTCCGGGATTCCGTTATCCGGTGCACCCATAATTTCGTGCATCACTGTGGTGGCGTTGTCCAGCCGATCGGTGGCATCTTGCCGCGCCGAATCTGCCCAGGACAGCGTGCCAAGGCTCAACATTGCCAGTAAGAACATTAACTTTCTCATGGGACTTCCTCATTTCTGTTCCCCTGCGCCGCCTCTCCGCACAGAATCCGGGTAGACGGGCGGCGCACCGGGTCGACTTCGACCTTACCAAATCAGAGTTCAAGGGTCTGAGCAATAGTGCTCACGCTGGCACGCAATCCCAGGACGGCGGTAAAATAGAGATCGCAGTTCGGGCGGAAGGAGGTGCCTATGTCTCCGGTTCGCCAACTCAATGATTCTCCACGCAGCAAGGAAATCGCCCGCCCAACTCTAATCAGTCCAGCGTTTCAAACAGAGCGTGCTTCCAGGAATAAACGCGATTTCGATCCCCAAGCCTTCCTCTCAACCATCGGCGTGGGCAGGAAATCGCTGCTTTTCACGGGCAAACAAGGGATCTTTAGCCAAGGGGATGCCGCGGACGCGGTGTTTTATGTTCAGGCGGGCAAGGTAAAACTCACAGTGGTCTCGAAGACTGGCAAGGAAGCAACGATCGGCATATTGAGTGACGGAGATTTTTTCGGCGAAGGCGCCCTTGCAGGCCAAGCGATCCGCATGGGTTCGGCAATCGCGATGACGGATTGCACTGTTCTGCGCATCGACAAGATCGCCATGATGGAAGCGCTTCATCGGGAACACGAGCTTTCCGACCTGTTCGTGGCTTATTTGCTTTCGCGGAACATCCGTTACGAAGAGGACCTGGTGGACCAGCTTTTCAATTCGAGCGAAAAAAGGCTGGCTCGGATCCTCTTGCTACTCGCCCATTTTGGCAAGGAAGGCAAACCCGAGACGCTGGTTCCCAAGATCAGTCAGGAGATGCTGGCGGAAATGATCGGCACAACCCAATCGCGGGTCAGTTTCTTCATGAACCGGTTCAGGAAATTGGGCTTTATTCAGTACAACGGCGGGCTCGAAGTCCACAGCTCACTTCTGAACGTCGTTCTCCACGACCAAGCCGGCAGAATTGTCAGCTATGCGCTAGCGATTATCCGCTACCACGATCTGGCTGTTGAGTACGTCTGCCGCCTCAGCAAGTGTCAGGTCATCGGGCACTGGGTGGAAGTCGCTGTGGTTCTCGGCCTGCTGCACGCTGATGGTCTTGAAGAAGAGAGCTTTCCCTTTCATCTCAACACACAGGACAGCTATTTCCCAGTGACCCGGCGCAACTTCCGCCTGCCGAACCTCAAACTTGCCCCCTTTGTCCAGGTGGCCTAGAAATCCGCCTCCGAATTTAACATCCTCCATGAGATGGCCCTTGAGAACCGCCAGCCTGTCTTGTTTGGTATCGACCGTCATCTCCCCTTGCATGTCGTGGAAAACGCGGGCCTCAACGGAAGACGGCTGAAAATTGGGGTTGGGTGCGAAAGTTAGCGTTACCAGATTCCCCTGACGGCCCGCGTAGCTGAACAGAAATGCATCGGGCAGCATGTTGAACAAACGCGTCCCTTGTTCTGCATTCTTCTGGCTCACCTGCTGCAACTTTCTTTGTTCATCTGGATGGCTCACGAGGCTCTGCAGGCGCTGGTTCTCTTTCTGCCGCTGTTTGGCGTTAAGTGGGCCGCCGTCAAGCGAGAGGAGCCGACTGAGAGAACCATTGTTTGTCTCGAGGATTTCCTCGACCTGCTTCTTCCCGGATTCCTCTTTTTCAAGCCGGTACATCCAGTGGCCGTGATCTTCAGCTTGGAATTTCAGTTCGTTGGTGACCACCTTTCGCGCCAGTTCGTTGGCCGACATTCCTAGTATCTCGGACTCCGTTTGGGAGAGTGCGTTCGCTCCGAGCAGAAGGGCCGTCACCATGACGGCTGCGAAACGGTCTAGCAGTCTGACAGCCGATAACGACGCCGGTGTGCAGCACGTTTTGACCCAGGCAGGCATCTCGTCCTCCCATGACACACACGCTGCGAGCGGCGGCCAAACCTTACAGGTTCCGCAGCGGCGGGTTTCTGCAATCTCCATCATGGACCGAAGACACCCAAGAAACTGGTCAAAATCGCGCACTCTAACTCGGGCTATAGGTGCGCCGTTTCGGCACTCTCCTCAGCGCGTTTCATCACCATTCCCTGCTGGCGGGGGCAGAGCCGACCGTATCAGGAACTCCACTTGCTTCCACACAGCCGGATCGCACTCAATTTGGGTGTGGGCCTTTGCGAAGATGTGGTCATACCAGGGATACTGGTCGCATCTGTACGGGCTCCTCTTGTAGTTGAATCGAAAATTTCCGATGATGCTCGTGCGGGTCGGATCTGCGGCCCGAATCTTACGCTGGCCGTGAATAAAGCCATCCCGTTGGTAGAAATTCGCGGCCCGGGCTACGTTCGCGGGGATGACCGCGTCATTCTGGTGAATCTTGGAGATGCTGTCCACTTGAACGGTAAGAAGCACGGGAAGGCCAGTTTTCTGTAAATCGCGGGCCAGAGTGACGGCTCCCGAGCCGCCCCAGCTATGCCCGTAAATGATGATGCGAGCGTTTTGTTTCTCGTCGGCGGTTAGAACCCCATCATGATTCGCATCCAGCAGGCTCAGGACCTTCTCTCGGGCTTCTCCCTCGTGATAGCTCTCAAAGGTTTCCACGTCCACGCCCACCGGGTAAGCCTTGCGCAGGCGCGCCGCAAGCTGCACCTCACTGTGGACGAGATTGTCGCGCTTGATGAACCCGCCCACGAAACCAATGACGATTACCGGCGGCGCCGCGCGACTCGCGGCGGAAACAGATTGTGCAGAGCCTGTTTGGGCGAGCGCAAGAGCGGCCCCGAGGAAAATCGAGGCACGAATCAGGACACTCGATCGGCAAAAGGCGGCGTAGGTCATGTGGAAGAGCCTTCCCGGAAAGCGTTGTGTCGTCTTTGGACGCGGATTGGGATCACCGTGCCGGACTGCCCGCGACCGTCTGCACCGGCGCCACGGCTTTCAGCTGGTCCAGTTCGGTCAGCACCGCTTGCCAGCGCACCCCATCCTTCTTCGTCTCGATCGGCACCGAGAGGTCGGAATAAAACTGCAGGATGTTATCGCGCAGCTCCGGCGATGTCCGATCGAAATTCCGCTCTGACAACTGAGCCAGTAGCTTCGCGTAGATGTCGTCCGTCAGCGAGTATTCTGCCGCCTTCGTCGGCTTGCCGCTGTCCAGGTCATAGTCAGGCAGCGCGAGTGTGTCCGCGCGCACTTCTTCGAGCAAGGCCCGGTATTGATCGACCGTAGTGTTGATGCTTTTGATATACAGATCCTCGGTTTGTGGGGTTGGGTTATTGAACCCCAGTTTCCTGAAAGGGCCGACTTTCGGCATGTATCGCAAGAGCGTTGACAAGATCCGCGTGCCCAGGCCCGGTTTCACATAGTCCTTCCCCCACTGCCTCTCATAGTCGGAGCGGGAGAGGCGGTACAGGAACTTCCGTTTCGCGAAATCGGGCGTTTCGCGCATCAGGTCTTTCTTATGGGTTTGCAGCGCGACTTGGGTCATTTGTGGAATCAGCCGGCTGACCGCGAAACGGTACGAACCCACCGCCAGATCCTCGTGGGTTAGCACATCTTTCAACTCCACTCCGTACACCACCGGAAAGACCCGCTCCAGCAAGGGCTTGGACACTTGGAATCCGATGAAATCGTGATACTGCTGCGACGCGTAGCGATTCTTCGTGACCTGCACGGTGTCGAACCCGAACTCCGTTTTCAAATGCGCCGTCTTGTCCTGCGCATAGCGGACCGACTGGCCAAACTTCGCCCGCAGCTTGGGATACTGGATGGCGACGGACCGGTTGACGGCCGGGTGGCCGGCAATATCCGATGCATAGTGCGACAAGGCTCCCAGCGCGAAGGCGTATTCGTTGACATCCTGGCTTTCGAGCAACAGCTCGCGAACAAAGTCTCCGCTGCGAACGTAATGCACCAGGTCGCTGAATTCCTTGCTGCCGAACGGGTAGTAGCCCAAGTCCTGGATGACGGCGCCTCCGTAGGCGTAGGCGTGGGCTTCCCTGATCTGGTCTGGCGACAGTCCCGGGAATC
Source organism: uncultured Acidobacteriaceae bacterium (assembly GCA_963770915.1). Classification (GTDB taxonomy): domain Bacteria; phylum Acidobacteriota; class Terriglobia; order Terriglobales; family Acidobacteriaceae; genus PALSA-270. Next base: position 3,609,416 of record CAVYRG010000001.1, on the reverse strand, counting down.
GCTTGAGCAGGAGGGGCTGGATCTCGTCGGTCCAGAGCAGGTCTACGATTTCCTCGTGCGTAAGAACGGAGTAAGCGGAGGAAACGCCGCTGCACACGAGCACAACTAGAAGAAGCATCGTCACCCGGACAAAAAGCCGGCGCCAAACCTTGGCTATGGCGCCTGGAGATGTTGGCGGGTGGCGCATGAGTCAGATCCTACCTAGAACCAGAAGAACGACAACGACCAGAATGGCTACTCCTACTCCTCCGGTCGGAGCATAACCCCAGTCCCGACTATGGGACCACCGTGGCAGAACCCCCAAAAGTGCGAGAACCAAAATCACGATCAAGATAGTTCCAAGCATGTCTGCTCCTCTGTCATGGATTCGGGGGTGCAGCCTCTCACGAGGCTGCACCGGTTAGATCCTTTACATCGAAATATTGATCGCAATCCCGACGCCGGGGTACCTGCTGTTGAACAGGTAGTAGCCATTGTCAACGTAGTTCACATAAACATCGTCGTTGTCGTACCAGTCGTTCCCCCAGTATTCGGGCCACGGGTCAACCAGACTGATCCAATAACCCTCGTACTGGAAGCGCGGATATCCCCCGACCACTAGAAAGGGCAAGCCGTAGATACGGAATCCGTGGTCCGGCCCAAAGTATCCCCGGTAACGGTCGTCCGGGATGCGGTAGCCATGGTAGCCGCCACGTTGTTGCCAATTGCGGTGGTCGGAGTCCCAGTGTTGTGAGCCGTGCTGCTCCCAGGCGCTCTGCTCGACACGCTGCTGTTGCTGGCTGCGCTGTGGTTGTGGATTGTCCCGCTGTTGTCGGGCCTGCTGTTGGTTGTGCCGGTCCTGCTGCTGTTGCTGGGCCTGTTGTTGCTGCCTGTTCTGTTGTTGCTGTTGCTGAGCGTGCTGCTGTTTGTTCTGATCCTGCCGCTGCTGTTGCTGGGCTTGTTGTTGCTGCTTGTTCTGTTGTTGCTGTTGCTGAGCGTGCTGCTGTTTGTTCTGATCCTGCCGCTGCTGTTGCTGGGCTTGTTGTTGCTGCTTGCCTGATTGCCTTTGCTGTTGAGCATGTCCAGCATCGGGCTTGGCTTGCTGGTGCTTGCTTTGCTGCTGCTCAGGATGGTCTTGCTTTTCGCCGTGCTGGTCCTGCTGTGGGTACGCCGGAGCAGCCGCGGCGAGGGCCAAAGAGAGAACCGCCATGCTGATAACTCCAACCAGTTTCATGGGTGTTGCCTCCATTATCGATCGTCACGAATTGCTTCTATTGCAAGCTTCCTGTTGTCGCGTTGACTGGGCTACCAATGGCTTCACCGGAGACCAGAAGTTCCACTCTCCGGTTCTGCTGCCGCCCGGCGGAGTTATCGTTGGAGGCTACCGGCAAAGTTTCGCCAAACCCTTTTGCGCTGACGGCATTTGCCGCTACCCCTTGTTGCACCAGATAATCCCGTACCGAGCTAGCACGATTCTCAGACAACGTCTGATTCATGGCGTCGCCGCCGACGTTATCCGTGTAGCCGCCGACTTCAATATTCAGCCCAGGATAGGCGAGCAGAATGCCGGCGACTTTCGCCAGTTTCTCCCGTGCACCCGGTTTCAACGAGTATTTCCCGGTGTCAAACAAAACGTCGGACATGCTGACAATGAGTCCGCGCGCAGTGTCGCGGGTCTGCAGGATCTTGTTCAGCTGCTCAGACAATCGCGTGCGCATGGCCGCTTTGTCGGCGTCGGCTTGTTGCGCACTCTGCTGGGCTTGTTGCGCGGCCAAACGGGACTGGTCAGCATCGGCCCGAGCTGCGGCTAACGCGGTTGCGGAAGCAGCCTGGCTGTCGGCCATGTCGGATTTGGCTTTGGCGCTGTCCGACTGGGCTCTGGCAGCTTCGCCATGAGCCGCAGCGGTTGCGGACTCCGCCTGCACCTGAGCGGCTTGTGCGTTTGCTGTGGCTGACTCCGCCTGAGCAGTGGCTAACTCGGCTCGGGCCTGCTCCGCCTCGGCTTGCTCTTTCTGCCGCGTTGCCATATCTGCTTGGGCTTGGGTTTGTGCCTGCGCGTCCGCTGCAGCTTGCCGTTCATCTTCGAGGCGCTGTGCGGTTATCTTCTTGACTGCGATCTCCCGCGAGTCTTCCGCAGTCTGCACGGCCTCGCGGGCAACGGCGATCATCGGCTTCTTGTCAAAGTGTTTCCTTGTTGCCTGTTCATCGGCGTTGTTCATTAACTCAACAGCGTGCTGATAGCTCGCGTGAGCGTAGGTGTCTGCCCCTTCCGATTCCGCGATGCGCAACGCGTTGCGCGCTTCGAAGAATTCCAACGGCAACTTGGTATTCAGCACCACCGGATCGAACTTGTAGCCGGTGGGAATGTAACCACCGCGTTCCAGAAGTTCATACTTGGCATTCATCGCCACGGCGGTTCCCTTGGTATCCGCGCGAACTACGTTTTCGAGCACAACCACATTGCTGGGTTGCCGAACCGCATAGTAAGGTTCCGCGGTGACGACCAGAGCGAAGGCCTGAAGGTCAGTAGTGACATCGAGCTTGCTACGATGGTTGCCACCTACGATCACTTCGCCCAGATTCACTGCCCGGCCCTCGGGCGAGATCGCCCACAGGATGTAGGTCAGGTATTCACTGCCGAAAGTTGTCGGATTTTGCAGATCGGCAAATTCGACTTCGATTTCGGTGTAGCCCTTCTTGCTTTCGACCTTGGCTTGGCCGTGCGCCTGGGGCATCAAATCAGTACCGGCGAAATCAAGCTTGGAGGCGCCGCTACGGTGCTCGTAGTTCACGGCCTGAACACTACGGCTGACCACGACGACCCGAAACGTGGGCGTATGAGCCATAGGTTCGACGACGGTGGCGGTTTGCGGAGTGGTCTGAGCGAATGCGCTGAAGCTCAGTGCGATTACAGCTGCTGACAACAACTTTATTTTCAATTTGCCTCCCTGCGGCAGATGTCTGCCTATTGCTTGCTGTCGATTTTTGTCAGCTTAAATGCCCGGTTTCCTTTACCGATTCCTAGCTACCAATGTGAATGCGGGAAAGAGAATGAAAGAGTCCAAAAACGTTGAGGACCCACAGAACGACGGCGATGACTACGACGCCATTCAAAATTGACTTGATGGTGCCCTGCATAGGGATGAAGCGATTCACCAGCCACAGGAGAACACCCACCACGATCAGAACTTCCAGGAGTTGAATTAGAGGCATGATCTTTACCTTCCTTGGTGTTTCGCGGGCTAACCCCTCTCATCCGCCTGGAGGTGTTGCCCTAATGTCAATGTCCGAGCGCTTCTAGGGTCGGGTCGTGTTCCGGCGCAATGGGCCGCGGCGTACCACGGGGATGAAAACCGCTGATTTGCTGGATGCGGTCGCATGGACTTTACACGGCTGAATTCCGCCCCAGCGACCTACGAATAGGAACCGCGAATCAGCACCTCGCGGCTCCATTACGCATTCATTAAATAGATGATGACAGCCGCGAACTCTTGCGTCTGAGCAATGTAGCTCACTTGCGAAGATTAAGGGCTCAACGGCTGGGGGGTGAGCAACTCTGATACTTCGGATCGTCCGGCGGCGTTCCGAGGTGAACGGATATCATCAGCAACATTTGATGTGATGGGACGCATCAGTTCCCAGGAATATTCGAATTCCTGCGCACAATCTAAGCAAACCTGGTAGGTTCGTTTCTGGATCGTAAACACGCGGCTGAGCTGGCTGTGATGACAGCGCCCCAAGGCGAACTGCGAAATCCAAAGCAAGCGTTTCATGAATTCTGCTCATGCCGTCGGCGTTCGCAACTTCCATTGGCGTCCAACCAAGCGAGTAGAGAACGAACGCTGCCCCGAGCCAGGGCAATCGAGCAGTCAGCGGCTCCGTAGTAGAGATTGATGGTGTCGCCGTCCTGATCCATGGTGTAGCCACACGGAAACACAACATCCTTGACGTCGCCGTTGCGCTCGTATTCGGCCTCCGGCCCAAAGATCCACGAGTCACCTCGCAGCAAGCATTTTTCCGGATTCTCAAGATCGAATAGGGCCAGACCCAGGCGATACAGGCAGCCCGAAGGCGTGTGCCTCACTCCGTGGTAGAACACGAGCCACCCTCCGGAAGTCTCGATGGGCGGCGGTGACAAACCAATCTTGTTGGCGTCCCACCAAGCGCCGCGGCGCGCTTCCAACAAGAGCCGATGCCTGCCCCAGTGGTGCAGGTCCGGGGAGTAGGAAATCCACATGTGCGAGCCCAAGGGAGTCATGGGACGGTGAATGAGCGCCCAGTAGCCATTGATTCTCCGCGGCAAAAGCGCCGAATCTTTGTCATCAGGCGGCATAATCACGCCATAGCGCTCGAAACTGCGAAAATCCTTGGTCAGAGCCAAGGACACTCCGGGGCCACCGCGGGAATAGGACGTATAGGTGACTACGTATTGCTGGAGTTCGGGCACGAACGTGATGCGAGGATCCTCAATGCCCCAAAGTTCCTCGGGATATTCCCGCGGATTGGGCATCAATGTCGGTTCGCTATCAATCTGCCATCCATCTACACCGTTGCGAGAGCGGGCAGCGCAAAGATGGGACAGGCCACGGCGATCTTCCACCCGGCAAAGCAGTAGGGTCGAACCGTCAGCCAGCAGTGTCGCACCTGCATTGAAGACACTGTTGACGGGATAGGGCCAGTCTTTGCCAGTGAGGATAGGGTTGGCGGGATGGCGAAGAAGGAGCGGCTCGTAGCGAACTATCGTGGCGATGCTCATAAGGAGTTCACAAAAGACGACAGGATAGTTTCAATACGCATGCGCGGCGACCTCGTCGCGGTTACTGCAAGCGGTGAACAGGTCAGCGTTTGATTGCGAACCAGCTTCTTTCAACAGCCGCATCTCAACCTGCGCCATCAGAAATGCCAGGGTTGACTCTGCCCCCTGGTTTTCATTTGCACGCTCTGGGTGCAGGCCGTCTCGGCAGCCGCCGGTGGTGGAATCGTAGAGGGCAATCTGCAAGTCGTTGTCTCCCAGGAACCAATTGAAGGCGGACCAGGCTTCTTTGCGCCAATGATCCTCTCCGGTTACGCGATAGGCTTCAAGGCATGCAGAAACCGCTGCGCCCGCTTCCACCGGCTGTTGATCAAAGCGCGCTTTATCGCCGCCCTTGCGGTAAAAGCCTTGCGAACCGATGGGCACGAAATGATGCTGCCCTCCGCAACGTTGGGTTTCAGTGAGCCAACTCAGAGATTGGAGACCGACGGATATCATCTCATCATTGGAGTTTCGACGGCCTGCGATCAGCACGGCTTGCGGCAGCCTGGCGTTCGAGTATGCGACAACGTCTTCAAACCAACCCCAGTCCGGCGACTGGTTTGCGCGATAGAGTCCGAGCAGCCGAGTGGCCAGGGCCGAGCTTATCTTTTGGGCTTCCCTGTCGCCGGGAAAGCAGTTGAGGTACTCCTGAATTCCGAGCAGTGCAAAGGCCCAGGCGCGCGGACTGCTGAAGGCGTTGACGGCGGGAACAGCAATCTCGAAAAGATGGCCCGCCGCGCCTTTGAGAAACTGATTCTTGGAGCGCCCCAGAACTGTCCCCAGCGCCCACAACCCACGCCCATGGCAATCCTCGGACCCTTGGGTTTCGGTCCATTTGCGTTCGTAGGTCAGGAAGTTCCGGAATCGTCCATTTTCCGGATTGAAGGCATGTCCTAGAAACGCCAAATACCGCGAGGCATAATCGTCAGTAGCGGAGGAATTTTCTTGTCCCAGTTGCTCAAGGAGGACAGTTAGAACCAGAGCCCGCGCATTGTCGTCGGTGGTGTACCCTTCGGTGTAGTTGGGAACTGCAAAGGTAGCGTGCTGGAGCATGCCGGTGTCGTCCGTCAACCGGTGTAAGTGATCCAGTCTCAGCTCTGGAAGCCTGCCCAAACATTTCTCGGCAGCGGCGTTTGCGAACGTCACGCGTGGCTCCCGCATGCGGTCGCGGCGAGCCTGCTTGAAACTCGCCACATAGCCCTGGGCCACTTTCTTCCAAATCATTTCCCTTGCGTACAGGTAGGCACGCTTGCGCATGGCGTGGCGTACAGCAGGAGTATCCAGGAGTTCGACGGTCTTTCGCGCGATAGCAGCCGGGTCCTGGAAAGGAACGAGCGCGCCACGATGGTCGTCCAACAACTCGATCGCATGCCAGTACGGAGTCGAGATGATTGCCTTGCCCGCGCCCAGGGCATAGGCAAGCGTCCCGGAAACCACCTGCGCTTCATAGCGGTAAGGAGTGAGATAGATGTCTGCGGCGCCAATGAATGCGACCATCTCCTCAGGGCTGACGAAACGGTCGTGGAAGATCACCTTCGACTCCACTCCAATTTCCTTGGCCAGAGCCCGCAAGGAGTCGCGATAGCGGTCCCCTTCCCGGCGAAGAATATGAGGGTGGGTCGCGCCTGCGACTATATAGACCACATTCTTGTGCTTGGACAAAATGTGCGGCAACGCCTGGATCACATTCTCGATTCCCTTGTTCGGCGAAAGCAATCCGAAGGTGAGGAGCACCGCTTTCCCCTCCACGCCGAACCGGTCTTTGTAGAAATTAGGATCCAGAAATGGCAAGTCGGGGACGCCATGAGGAACCATGTCGATCTTGCTGCCGGGCACTTTGAAGATCTCTTGCAGAAACTGGGAAGACAGCTCGCTCATCACGATGAGACGGTCTGACAGCGCCGCGATCTCCTCCATCACCCGCCATTGATCGGGACTGGGTTCGCGAAGAACCGTATGGAGGGCAGTGATGACCGGCATCTTGAGTCGCCGGAGAAACGCCAAAATATGACTGCCCGCCGCACCGCCAAAAATTCCATACTCGTGCTGCAGGCATACCAGATCGAAATTGGTGAAATTCAGAAACTCGGCAGCTTGCTCATAAGACGGCAAGTCGTCCTGCGCGAGCGTGAGTCTTACCCGCTCTGGGTAGGCATACCCGGATTCCGTATCGTTCACCGGCAGGGCGAACAACCGTGCCGCTCCACACTCAGTGGAGAGCGCTTCGCACAGATCAGTAGTGAAAGTAGCAATTCCGCACTGGCGCGGAAGATAGTTGCCCACGACGGCGATGCGGCTCGGGAGCCCCGCTGCCGATCGCGCGCGAACGGGCGCGGGTGCTTGACGGGAAGCCGTGGGGCGCCGGTCAACGAGTTTAAGCGTTGCGGCCGAGGGTGCTGTTTCAAGTACTGACATCAAACTCCTGGGTCGCCCAAAAGCGCCTAAACGGCTGATTTCCAAAATGAGCTGGCCGAATCAGAAACGGGCGAACGCGGTTCATTCCATTAGGGTTGCATGCCACTTTCTTATGAATACTCAGTCTAGTATCGGCCTTTGGGGTTAGGCGGACTGGTCAAAATTGACCAGATCGCATTGCAGTGAGCATGCATCATGCAGTGATGAAGATCACGGAAGAGCAAGTACTGGCCGTGCGGTGCCCCACTTGTGGCGCCAAGCCGGGAGAGAAATGTGAGCTCAGCACCGGGCAGCCGCGCACGGACCCCCATCGAGACCGGCGTCTGGCGGCTTCGGAGAAGTAACTCTCTGGCCCGCAAAGCATCCCCAAGCTACGCCCAGCCTAGGCTGATGATAGGCAGTGCAGAAACAAACGGGAGGCGGCCATCGCCTCCCGCTTCTCCCGCCAGCTACCGGCCTTACGCGGCCTTGCTGTGAACCTTGGCTTCGAGGGCCTTCTCGCTGCCAACATTCACCCTGATCTGTTTCGGCTTGGCTTCGGCCTTCTTGGCCAGCTTGATCTTCAGCACTCCATTGTCATAATTGGCGCTCACCTGACCGGGGTCCACAGAACTGGGCAGTGTGAACGAGCGGGTAAAGCTTCCGTACTGCCGCTCGACGCGACGGAAGTTCTCCTCTTTTTCTTCCTTCTCGATCTTGCGCTCGCCATGGACGGTGAGCGTGTTGTTCTCAATGCGGACATCGATGTCCTTTTCGTCAATTCCCGGGACCTCCAGCTTCAGAGTGACGTTGTGCTCGTCTTCGTAGATGTCTACCGGCGGTGCGAAGCTCGTGGTAGTCAACGCGTCCTCCGGACCTTCGGGGCTATACGCCTCACGTAAAAGACGGTTCATGCGGTTCATCCGGTCTTGCATCGTAGAAAACTCACGGAACGGTTCCCAACGGGCTAATACTGTCATAAGAATTCCTCCTTCAGAGGCAGTAAAGCTAAGAGGGAACAACTCCAGATGGGCTGACTTAGATCAGAGGACCTGAAAGAGTAAGAAGAGGAACTTGCTCAACTACAAGGCTAGGCCTGTGCGCTAGCATTGTCAAGCTGTCACGCGGGTATCGGTCCCGGCGAAGTTTGAACCGCCGGGGTACTTCGAAGCCATCTCACCCCAGGATATTCTGTCGCTTGCCCCCATTGTCCGCTCATGGGCCTGGCTGATGAAATTTTCGCGCTCGTTATCGTCACCAAGTTTCATAAGTTAACCTCCTGGACCGGAGGCGGGCTCAATCCCTGGCCTGTTCCGTGTCGCGCTGAGATGCTCGCCGTTCCTCGGCACCATCCAAATTGCAGCTTTGTTGAATGTGGCGGGAGTGTGCTGAAAGGACGACATAGGGCACGCCTAGAAAACGCTTGGCAACGATTCCAGTCACTTCGAGGCTGTTGAAGTTTTGGCTCTTGACCTTCGCCAGGATTCGTCCCAACGCGTTCTGGATCTTCTTCGCTCCAATAGCGCCCAGGAACATTACCCTTACTTCTGCCGCCATGAAGAAGAAATTCCATCCGGCAGCATTGATCTTGCGATCAAGAGCGAAGCCATCAAGCGCCTTAACCAAGCTCCATTTGCCTGAGTAGGGTTCGCTCTTCTGGCTGAATCGAGACATTAGGGGCTGCTCCTCGATCAGAATCGTACCGACTTGAACGGTTGGTGGCATAGATCCTCCAGAGAAACATGGCTGGCAGTCAGGCTCGCGCAAACGAAGCCACTATGACCAGCAACAGTGCAACGAATAACATCCCACCGCTACCGAGCAGCACGATTTCGCTAAGCAGGTCAGGCTTCATTACATCTTCTGGGTGCATTTGGTTCCTCCTCCTGGCCAGAGGGGCGAGATCGAGGCCGGGCCTGATGGGTGCCTTCCCACTGGAAGGCAACCCCGGTTGCGGATTCCGGCTGATGAACATCCGGCAACGGCCCGCGAGCCACTTGTCTGGGCAAACTGCCGCCCTGGAGGCAGGCCGCCTAGTTTGACGGGTCACTGCTCTCCGGAGGCATCTACATGGTTGCTCACCTCTTTACGGAATACTGTGCACAATAGCTCACCTCAACTTTGCTTGAACTGGAATCATGGTTCGTGCCTGCCGCCGCCGCAGTCATGTACATGGCATTGCTGGCGGGATTTACCGTGCACGACGACAGAGCTTTTCTTCGAGATTAAGTCAGGGCTCGCCAAGCTCGCGGGACCGCCAGCCGGCACCTCAGAAACATGTTGGTTTCGAGCATAAGATAAATGCAGATGATCAGTGGTCAGGCAATCGCGGCGTTACTGCTCTCGGCAGCACGAAGCGCGCGGCACTGGCTTTCTAGCCTCGGGGGTCTGGGTCTGATTCCCCTCGGGCTCTTGGACAACTCCGTCATCCCAATTCCCGGCACGATGGATGTGGCAACGATTGTCCTGTCCGCGCGCCGGGAGCAGTTGTGGCTTTACTACGCCGTGATGGCGACCGCCGGTTCGATAGTGGGGGGCTTTCTGACGTACCGGCTCGCGCGCAAAGGAGGAAAGGAAGCGCTGGAACGCAGGTTTTCGCGCCGGAAAGTGGACAGAGTGTGCAAGATCTTCGAGCGCTGGGGGTTCGGTGCCATTGCGATCCCCGCTGTGCTGCCACCGCCTTCGCCCATGGTTCCATTTCTATTTGCGGCTGGTGCGATGCAATATCCGACACGAAAATTCCTGGCTGCGCTCGCGCTCGGCCGAGCCACCAGATACCTGATTCTGGCTTACCTGGCCGCTCGTTACGGACGGCAAATCATCGCGTTCATCGCGGAACACGCACACCCTCTTGTAGTGACAATCATCGTGGTGTTAATTACCACAGCTGCCGTGGTTTTCTATTTCCGGGGAAGTAAGAGCGCGATGCGCCGGTAGAAAGTTTCCTGGCCCAAGCCGGCTACTCGTTTGCAGCCGTATTCTTGGGCGGGTCGACGCGCCAAACGTAGAGGAACTCCTCATCGCTCGAGGTCACCACGGGGACGTTCTTCTCGCGCGTTGCTCGATTCAAAGCTGAGCGAAGATTCTGCATCTTCTCGCCGTTCAAGCTGCGCAGAGGAATCTTGATCGCTTGCTGGGGCTTCAGCCTCGAAAGGTCAGCCAGAATATCCGCCACTGCCTTGCGGTGTTTTCCTTTACGCCCTTGGGGAACATCCGACTGATTGATCGCTGAATAATGGGTGCTGTTTCCGTTATTTGCCATCGCGTGCCGCCGCTGGTAGTCGTCGTACTCCGTAATGCAGCCAATCGTACCGCAAGAAATCGTATGCTGCAACTAAGAATCTATGCGAAACCGAAGTATGATTGCGATTCTGGGCGCATCCGTACGCTACGTAACGCGTTATCAATACTTTGCGCGTATCCCGCCGTTGTACTAAGACCTGCTAAGAGATTCGCCGTACGCGTCGAACCGCGCTATCTTGATTGTGGGGAAATCATTATCACTCAATGAGAAAGCGAGTCGCCACGAAAGTGACCCATGCCTCGCCTTCATCGCGGAACATAAGCGAGAGCGTTGCTACACCTCCGGGTGCAACGGGTAGAGACAAGCGCGAGTTCGACCCCATCACCTTTCTGGCCACGATTGGCACCGGCAGGAAGATTCTGGTTGTTCCGAAGAGCCACACGATATTCACACAAGGAAATCCGGCGGACTCTGTCCTCTACATCCAGAAAGGCAAGGTCAGGCTCGCCGTCGTCTCCAAGGCTGGCAAAGAGGCCACGCTCGGCATAATCGGGGAGAGCAATTTTTTTGGGGAAGGCTCACTGGCAGGCCAGGTTCTGCGTATGGGATCGGCGGTTGCCATCACCGATTGCGAGCTTCTACGGATCGAGAAGAAGGCCATGATGGAGGCGCTTCACCGCGAACATGCGTTTTCGGATATGTTCGTGGCGTATTTGCTGGGGCGAAATATCCGCTACGAAGAAGACCTGGTTGATCAACTTTTCAATTCCAGCGAAAAAAGACTGGCCCGTGTTCTTCTCATGCTGGCTCATTTCGGCAAGGAAGGTGTGCCGGAGACCGTGATTCCCAAAATCAGCCAGGAGACCCTGGCCGAGATGATAGGCACGACTCGTTCGCGAGTCAGCTTTTTCATGAACCGGTTCAGGAAATTGGGTTTCATTCACTACAACGGCGGCCTGCAAGTCCACAGCTCACTGCTCAACATCGTCCTGCACGACTAGCTGTTCTCAGTGCAATTTCCTCAAGTACCCAAATATCAACGGCTCGGGTGAAATCGAGCGCGTGTTCTACAGCAAGTTGAGCGGCGGGGGCCGTCGGAGTGATCGGCTCGCGGTAATGCAAAAAAACATGGTTTGAGCAATTTTGAACAGTTTTCTGCGCCGAACTGTTGAAAATGGGATTTTTAAGGTGAACCATGCCTCTATCGGTTTATCCTGAATGCCAAAGCGCAGTGCTTCTTTGCATCGACGATAACGCTGACGTGCTGGAATGTGAGAAATCGTTCCTCGAAACCTTTGGGTATACCGTTCTGACCGCTGCAAGCGGCGGCAAGGGATTGGAACTAGCCTCCCTGCACCCGGTTGACGTTGTAATCGTTGACTACTTCATGCCCGGGATGAACGGGCAAGAGGTTGCCATCGAAATGAGGCGGCTCAGACCACACGCGCCGATCATCATGCTTTCCGCAGCGGTGGATATTCCTGAGCCAACCTTGAAGCTGGTAGATGCCTTCATAGCGAAGGATCATCTGGCCAGCCAGTTGCCGCCCACCATCGCGCAATTGCACAGATGCGGATCGATCTCTTTGCCGTTGTATGACGCGTGACCGCGAGGACCCAATTATGAAGATCTTGCTGTTCGCAGGCCTGCTCATGGTTGTGCTCGGCATCGCATCTCTGATCGTACCGATTCCCCGCAGCGAGACGCAGGGCATCAAAATCGGGGACACGAACATTGGGGTGCAGACCCGTCACAGTGAAAGAGTGTCGCCCATCGTTAGCGTCGTCCTGATCGCGGGCGGAATCTCGCTGACCATTGCCGGCGCGCGCACACGACCTCCGAAGAACTGAGGTTCCGCTCCCCTTCGACAGCTGGATGCAATTGAGCAGATCCGCACCGTCTCCCATTCCCACCGAGAACAGCGCTATCGGTATGTCGCGATGTTGTTGGGAGTAGAAGCGGAGCGGCAGGGGTGATCCGGTAATCCTGCCGGAATACTCCGCACAGCTTTGCCAAAGATGTTCATTTTGAACAGATCCCGATTATCGAACGTAGTACATGGAGTCGGTGCACGCTTCTCAACGGACATCGGCCCAGCGACTACATGCCCTTGTAAGGCTCATACGGAGGCTCAGACGGCGCGGGCTTTTCGACGTAGGGCTTATAGGGAGGCGCAGGCGGTCCGGGCTTCTTGGCGTAAGGCCTATACGGGGGCTCTGGCGGCCCCGGCTTCTTGGCATAAGGCTGGTACGGAGGCTCAGGCAGCGCCGGCTTTTTGGCACGCTCCGCGTCAGGCGTTGCTCCTGGATAGGGCAGCGGCGGTTCGGGGGATTTGTTGCCGTTGGTAGCGGAGTAGCTGATCATCATATGGCTCCCGGGAAATGGCACGAGGTGGAAGGGGCGATCACCCGATGCCTGGTTTGGACGCCACCACTTTCAGGCTCGATCCTTTTCCCCATCTATACAGATGGTGCGCCTTGAGGAGGATGGCGCGATGTTCACAATTGCTCGCTTTAGAGAGAATAATGCAGGCACTCCGGCGACGACTCTCCATCCATATGAGCACTTAAGGAGTGGCCCCGACCGCGCTCTGGAAATCGGGCACCAGCGGAAGATTCCGCGTGTTGCCCGCCCCATGCCGGATCGTCATGTGGTCCGACTGAGCATTCCCTCAAATGCAGTTGCAAGATGCGTGATGTCGGGGAGGTTCACTGATTCCCATTCGACCGGCGGAAAGTGACGGGCAATCGCGAACTCCGCTACTTTGCTTTGCCGATGGCCGCACAACAGGCAGATTGCCCCCACTTGCCTGATCTCAGTCTCCCTCGATATCTCTTTCTCGCGTACCGCAAGCAGACCTGAAACTACGGGCCCCCTGCACTTGTCACAGGGATAAACGCAAAGGTGAAGATACTGTTTTTTCATTTGCTTCCTCTGGGATGTCGACCGCGCACTACCCCACGTTCGCACTTCCTGATCGAGATATCTGTTCACTATTGTTCGGCCAGGCAGCCCCCGGGCTTTGCCCAGACGCGCAACCACATTGCGGTCAATATTGACCAGCAATCGGGAGGCCAAGCGCCGATACTTGCCGCTGAACAACTGTTCACGGTCCAGAAACCGCCGGAGTTTTGCGGCGGTAGATCTCTTGTGAAACCGACAATCTCAAGAGTTCTTGCAGCGCTGCCACCGCCGTGCGCGTTAGTCGGAGAAAAATAGAGGACAAAATGAAACTGCTTAAAGCACTAGGAACCATGCTATGCCTCGCTGTGCTCTGCTTGCTCGTCGTACCCACAGCAACGGCTGACGAATGGAACAGAAAGACTGTGGTCACCTTCAGCGGGCCGGTCGAAGTTCCGGGCGTGGGCGCTCAGATCTTGCCGGCCGGGACCTACATCTTCAAGATTCTGGATTCACAATCTGACCGCCACATTGTCCAGATCTTCAATCAAGACGAAACCCATGTGTTCACTACCATTCTCGCTATCCCGAATTACCGCTTGAAGACAACTGACAAAACGGTAATCACGTTTAGCGAACGGCCGGTAGGACAACCGGAAGCTTTGAAAGCGTGGTTTTACCCCGGCCATGCATGGGGCGAGGAATTCGTGTATGCCAAGTCGAGAGCGGTCGTGTTGGCCAAGGAAACCAATGAGCCCGTGCTTGCCACCCCGATCGAACTCGCAGCCGCGCCAGTGGAAGCTTTAAAGACGGCGCCGGTTGAGGCCGTTGCCCCCACTGGAGAACCCGTTGAGCTGGCCCAGGTGGTTGAACCACCCCCGGCAGCTGCCGCGGAACCACAACCGGTAGCTACTGCGGAGTTGCCGAAGACAGCTAGCCCGCTGTTCCTGATTGCTCTGATCGGGCTGCTGGCGTTAGGCGGAGGCGTTGTTCTTGCGCTCGTCACGAGGCGAACGGCCTAGACCAAGGAGAACGAGTGGAATCTGCAAGAGGGACCTATCCATTTGAGTTGATCCGGGAAGCCGGACGGCGAAGCACGGCGCCGTCCGGCTTCTCCGGGCACTCGCGTGTTTGCATCACATGAAAGGACACTAGACGGATGACACTGCTACGCTCATCCGCGTCACGCCTGCGAAGCGAGCCAACGCGGCAGGCCACAGAACGTGCCGGCACTACAGCACGCATCAGAGAGGAATGCGCTTCTTCACTTCGATGCTTGGTCGTTGTTCTCTTCCTGATCGCTCTATCAAGCTCCGCTCGGGCACGAGAATCCGCTCCTTCGCAGAACCGCCCGGAAGACGACTACACGATTGACGTAAATGTAGACGTGGTGGTCTTGCACGCAACCGCGCGGGACCGCAGGAACATTCTCGTTTCCGGCCTCGACAAAAGCGACTTCCAGGTTTACGAGGATGGAGTGCCGCAACAGATCAAATATTTCAGCCACGAGGATATTCCTGTGACGGTTGGTCTGGTCGTGGATAACAGCGGAAGCATGGCACAGAAGCGCCCTGACGTAGTTGCGGCTGCCTTGGCGTTTGCCCGCTCCAGCAATCCGCAGGACCAGATGTTCGTGGTTGATTTCAATGAAAAGGTCGCGTTTGGTCTTCCGGACAGCATACCGTTCACGGACCAGGAGGCTGAGTTGGAAGTCGCCCTGTCCAGAATCGCAGCCACCGGAGAGACGGCGCTGTACGATGCGATTTCCGCAGCTCTTGAACACCTGAAGATGGGCAATCGCGACAAGAAAGTGTTGATCGTGATCAGCGACGGAGGCGACAACGCCAGCAAACACAGTTTGAGTCAGATCGTAGCAATGGCCGGGCAGCCGGATGCAATTATTTACACCATCGGGATCTTCGACGAGCAAGACGCCGACCGAAACCCCGGCGTGCTCAAGCGGCTGGCGAAAGAGACGGGCGGCGAGGCCTTCTTGCCGGATTCATCCAAGGACATCGAACCCATCTGTGAAGAGATCGCTCACGACATCCGCAACCAGTACACCCTTGCCTACGTCCCCACGAACCGAAAGCGGGACGGAACGTATCGTGTCATACAAGTGAAGGCAAGTGCGCCGGGCCGCGGACGTTTGTCGGTCCGCACTCGGACCGGTTACTTCGCACAGTCGACGGTTTTATCACCGGCGAGAAAGGCGAGCGACCATGACAATCATAATTAGGCGGCCACTCCTATCGGCGCGAGCCCGGCGCTGGACTCGTTGGACTCGACGCCTCTGCTTTATTACCGCCGCCGTTGCGCTGGGCTACGTGGCTTTCACTGTGGTCGAGGCCAGTCTCTACCAGGTATCCGCAAAACGGTCCCTGGAAACCCGGATGGTGGCCGAAGAAGAGCGTAAGGCAATCCCGTCTGAAGCCGAGGTCGTTTCTGAACCAGCGGTCGGGAAACAAGAGAACGAACTCCGCCACCTGGATGATGCCATCGGTCGCCTGGATATTCCGAGGCTGGGGATGTCGGTCGCGGTTCTACGAGGGACAGACTGGCACTCGCTGCGTCTCGGTGCGGGACACGTCGAAGGCACTCCGCTGCCAGGGGAGGGCGGGAACAGTGGAATCGCCGGACACCGTGACACTTTCTTCCGTGAACTGAAAGATATTCGCAAGAATGACGAAATTAAGTTTCAGACGGCAACGGGCCTTTACGACTACAAGGTAGATTGGATGGCGGTCGTCTCTCCTGATGACACCGCGGTTTTGGCCCCGTCAACCGATTCCGAACTGACGCTCGTGACCTGTTTTCCCTTTGAGTTTCTCGGATCGGCGCCGAAACGGTTTGTCGTGCGAGCCCACCGGAATTAGCCCGCAAGCACAGCTCGCAAAATGTGCGCAGTTTTGAGCAGAATTGGTGAGGTCTTAGACCGCCCTTCGGCGCCCGCTCAGCAGATTAATGACGAGCACCACCAGCGCGACCACCAACAGCAGGTGAATCAGGCCACCGGCAAGGTGCAGCCTGAAACCCAAAACCCACAGAACCAGAAGCACGACAAAAATCGCCCAAAAGCATGATTATCTCCTTTGCTCATCCTTGCCTTGCATCTTTCCGCTCAAGTTGAACGGCTCTGAGCGGCTTTCCACACTCCAAACAAACTCGTTTGGAACGTGGAGTGATCAACCCACAGAAGGGGCACATCCTTTGCGATTGGGCTTGCCGGGGCTGCGGTGTAAGTCCCTCCAGCAGCTTCCGAAGCGACTCACGGATGAAAACCAGCCGTCTGCGGAACCGATTGCGGAACGGGCCAAGCACAGGTTCCATCGCTTTACCTTCCGCTCTTTCTCCCGTTGGCTTAAGACGGTTCCGTCACAGGGGTAGCGCCCAGCTTGATCGAGGAAACTCTCTCGTTTTTGTGGGCCGACAACCGTATGATGGCAGGCTAAAGCACGCGATTCTGTGCAGGATTGCTCACGTTGCGCGAAAATTCAGGCGCGTTGCGAAAATCGGTCAATCCGTGGGTGCTTGGGCGGTACAAGTCCCTAGAGAGTGTTGGCTGGTGCGAGCGGGGTCGCTTACATCGCTTGAGTTGGATTCTATGTATGGCGGCGGCTGCCTTTCAGTCACGCAATCTGGCACGTGTTCGTGATTGCAGGAGGGCATCAGCCATTGCCTCGCGATCTATCACTACGTGGTACCGCGGCACGCGTGAGTGCTTCCTCTCCGTCCTCTTGGTCCGGGATCCTGGGCTGGGTTCACCGCCCGGCCACAAGCTCAGAAAAAGGCTGGCGGAGGAGGTTCAACTCCGTCCCTGGCCACCACTCATTCAATCGGTTGTACAACATTATTCTTAAAGTTCACGCGAAGCTGGCGGAGGCTCGTATCTTGGGCTGACCAATTCATTTGTGATCCCACTAGAAGGCCATCTCCTTTGATTGGAAAAACCTGCAGTGAATGACTGTTTGCCGAGCGCAGCCTTTTCTTCGATTTTTGCGCTTACCTCACGGGAGCGCTCGGCATCCAGGACATGATTCGTGGGAACGTCGAAGGCGAAGGTAGTGGCGCTTGGGCCGAGCGCAGCTGGATCATTCCGATTCAGACCAGGATATCTCGAAGCGTTCGCGCGCCTTCCTTCAGGACCGGCAAGCAAGTCCTTATAAGTGTGTTGTGGTCGACTCGCGACACGTGCGTCCCGACGTTGATCGCTGCCACCACACGATTGCTCTGCGTAGAAACCGGAACTGCGACCGATCGCAGGCCCTGTTCGAGCTCTTCATTCACAATCGCATACCCGCGGCTGCGGGCCTGCAGCACAATTCGTCGCAATTCCCCTATCTTGACAATCGTTTTCGGCGTGTACGCCTTCGGCTTCAGCCCGCGGAAGTATGCCTCCAGTTCTGGATCGGGGAGCGAAGCGAGTAGGACCCGGCCCATGGATGTGCAGTAGGCCGGCAGCCTGCTTCCAACCGAAAGCCCCGCCGCGAGAACCCGGCTGGCGGCCGACCGCGCCACGTACACGATCTCTCCTCCATCAAGCATGCTCATTGAGGAAGACTCATGGAGTGCTTCCGTTATTCGTTCCAGTACTGGCCGTGCTGCCTCGACCACTGAAGAGGAAGAGAGATAAGAGAAGCCAAGCCGCAGAATCTGCGTTCTGAGCTTGTACACCTGCCGGGAGCGATCGACATACCCCAGCAGCATCAGGGTCAATAGGATTCGGCGAATGGAGGCTCGTGAAAGCCCAGTAGAGTGGGATATTTCGACCACAGTGCGGCCGTCTTTGCAGCCGGCAAAGCTCTCAATGACGCGCAGGCCGCGGCCGAGAGACAGAACAAAGTCAGGATTCCCTTTATTTGCGGCAAGGCCGTCCGCTACTTCCGGCAGAGACGCGAGGGGGGAATTGTTCGCAGGCATAGTATATCCGCTTGGGCGATTATCGCACATATTGTACAGATTCATGACATTCGGTCATAATTTTGTTTCCCATTTCGGGAGGTGGAATGGCAGTGTGGATGACATTAGCCGATGCCGTGACCGCGAATGTGCATGACGGCGACGTGCTGGCAATGGAAGGATTTACTCACCTCATCCCATTCGCGGCCGGTCATGAGGTTATCCGGCAACGACGACGAAAACTTTCGCTGATCCGGATGACCCCTGATCTGATCTACGACCAACTGATTGGCGCCGGGTGCGCCTCGAAACTCACCTTTTCCTGGGGCGGCAATCCCGGGGTAGGTTCGCTGCATCGGTTCCGCGATGCTGTCGAGAACGGATGGCCCTCCCCGCTGGAGATTGAGGAACGGAGCCACAGCGATCTTGCCAACGCGTATGTCGCCGGGGCGGCCAACCTTCCCTTCGCAGTCCTTCGCGGTTATACCGCGTCGGATTTTCCTCGTGTCAATCCTCGTATTCGCTCAATCACCTGTCCTTTCACGGGTGAGGTGCTCGCGGCTACGCCAGCGGTCCGGCCGGATGTAACTGTGATTCACGCGCAAAAGGCCGACTGGGCGGGGAATGTGCTTCTATGGGGCATTCTCGGCGTTCAAAAGGAAGCGGTGCTGGCGGCAAAACGCACGATCGTGACCGTAGAACAACGTGTGCAGTCTCTTGATGCCGCGTCCAATGCTTGCATTCTGCCTTCTTGGGTTGTCAACGCGGTGTGCGAAGTACCGCACGGCGCCATGCCATCTTATGCGCACGGATACTACGAGCGCGATAATGTGTTCTACCGGAGATGGGACAAGATTGCGCGCGATCGTGAACGATTCAAGGCCTGGGTGGAACAGCACGTCCTGCAGACCGAAGGCTTCGAACAGTATCTTGCGCTGCAGAGCGATCCCCGGAAACAGAGAGAGTACGAGTGAATGCCACCTGCACGGCTGACGAGATGATGACCATAACCGCAGCACGAATGTTGCGCAACGGCGCAGTGTGTTTTGTGGGCATTGGATTGCCTTCGACCGCTGCGAATTTGGCGCGGCTCACGCACGCTCCAGACGCAGTTCTTATTTATGAATCGGGGCCGATTGGCGCCAAGCCGACGGTCTTGCCGCTTTCAATTGGCGATGGCAATCTAGCGGAAACAGCAGATACGGTGGTTTCAACACCGGAAATCTTCCGCTACTGGCTCCAGGGCGGGAGGATCGACGTGGGCTTTCTCGGCGCCGCCCAGCTTGACCGCTTTGCGAACATCAACACGACCGTGATCGGGCCGTACACGAAACCTAAGGTGCGCCTGCCGGGTGCAGGAGGGGCTCCGGAGATCAGTTCTTCGGCAAAGGAAGTCCTGATCATCGTCAAACAATCCAAGCGAGCCTTCGTAGAAAAGCTGGATTTCATTACCTCGGTGGGTTTTCTGAAGGGAGGACGGTCGCGCGAGATGGCTGGATTCCGAGGCCGCGGGCCAGTGGCTGTCATCACCGATCTTTGCATCATGCGGCCAGACTTGAGCACACGCGAACTGAAGGTTGCAAGCATCCATCCCGGCGTAGAACGCAAGGCGATTGCGGCGAACACAGGCTGGCCGATCCTGTTTGCACAAGATTGCACGCAAACGACTGCGCCTACGCCGGAGGAACTCGCCGTACTACGCGACCTCAAAGCGCGCGCTGCCAAAGCGCACGGGGCGGAAGGGCAAGAAACGTGAGGCAGGCATTCATTTGCGATGCGGTGCGAACACCCATTGGGCGCTATGGCGGTGGATTGGCGCCGGTGCGAGCCGACGACCTGGCCGCAATTCCCATTCGTGAGTTGATACAGCGCAAACCGGACGTTGATTGGAGCGCCCTTGACGAGGTCATACTCGGGTGCGCGAACCAGGCTGGGGAAGACAATCGCAATGTGGCCAGGATGGCGCTGTTGCTGGCTGGGCTTCCGGAGAGCATCGCAGGATCGACGGTCAATCGGCTGTGCGGCTCCGGTATGGATGCCGTTGGCACCGCGGCGCGGGCCATTCAATGTGGCGAGGCGGATCTGGTGATCGCGGGCGGAGTAGAGTCGATGTCGCGCGCTCCCTTCGTGATGGCGAAAGCAGAATCCGCATTCCAGCGCTCCGTGGAGACATATGACACGACGATCGGCTGGCGGTTTGTAAATCCGATCATGCGCGGGAAATATGGAGTGGATTCGATGCCAGAGACGGGAGAAAACGTCGCTCGCGATTGCGGCATCGACCGCGAGGCACAGGATGCGTTTGCCTGGCGAAGCCAGATGCGCACCGCGCGCGCCGTGGAAGACGGCTTTTTCGATGAAGAGATTGTCCGAGTCGAGGTGCCGGGCAAGAAGGCTACGGTGATCGTCTCGCGTGACGAGCATCCCAGACCCGATACGACGCTCGAAAAGCTGGCGCAGTTGCGGCCGCTGTTCGCGGGCGGCACCATAACCGCCGGCAACGCTTCTGGAGTAAATGATGGCGCTGCGGCGATGATTGTCGCGTCGGAGAATGCTGTTGCTCGACACAAGTTACACCCGCGCGCCCGAATTCTCGGAATGGCGGCCGCGGGGGTGCCGCCGCGCGTGATGGGCATTGGCCCCGTTCCGGCCACGCAGAAACTTTTGGCCCGCCTCAACAAGAAGATCGGGGACTTTGATTGGATTCAGTTGAACGAGGCGTTTGCAAGCCAGGCACTCGCATGCCTGCGCCAGTTCGGTTTGCCCGCCGATGCGGAACATGTCAACGCAACGGGCGGTGCGATCGCGTTGGGGCATCCTCTGGGGATGAGCGGCGCACGCCTTGTCTTAACGGCCGCTCATCAACTCGAAAGATCGGGCGGCAGCCTTGCTTTGGCGACCATGTGTATCGGCGTCGGGCAAGGAATCGCAATGGCGATAGAGCGAGTGTAAGGAGGGACGATGACGAATATGACCATGGTGAAGACTGCGATTCCGGGCACGCAACCCGACTTCTGTTTCCCTCCCTATGTGTCCTCGATTGCAAGATCACCTCGCCAACCGCTGATCCTGTTGCCGGAGACGCTCACGGAACGGAGCGGTCCGGTGTTCGGCCACGGGATCATTCGCGATGCCGACAATGACCTGACGCGGCAGCACAAGGGCGAAGCGCTGGGCGAGCGAATTCTTGTCCACGGGCGGGTGGTTGACGAAGACGGACGGCCGGTTCGCGGGGCGCTGGTTGAGGTGTGGCAGGCAAATTCTGCAGGCCGCTACAGGCATAAAGTCGATGGTCACGATGCGCCGCTCGACCCTAATTTTTCCGGCGCGGGCCGAATGATTACGGACGCCGACGGGCGCTATTTCTTCAAGACGATAAAGCCCGGCGCATATCCCTGGGGCAACCACCACAATGCGTGGCGTCCCGCGCATATTCATTTTTCACTTTTTGGGGCCGGAATCCTTTCGCGCTTGGTCACGCAGATGTATTTCCCGGGAGATCCGTTGCAGCCGCTTGACCCCATCTTCAACAGTATTCCCGACGAGGGTGCGCGCCGGCGGCTGGTTTCTCTCCTCGATATGGAACAGTCGCAGCCGGATTACGCCTTAGCCTATCGGTTCGATATCGTTCTCCGCGGTCATGACGACACGCCCTTCGAGGAGGTCAGGCCGTGAGCGCCAACCCGAAATTGACTCCAAGCGGATCGCAAACCGTAGGTCCTTACTTTCGTATCGGTCTTCAGTACCTCATTGACCTCGACTCCGCGGCGCGGCGGGTGCCGGGAGCAATTCAGCTTCGCGGGAGGGTGATCGATCGGGATGGAGCCCCGGTTCCGGACGCCTTGCTGGAGTTTTGGTCTGGCGATCGTACGAGAGTTGGCACCAAGTCTGAATCGGATTGGAATGGGTTGCCGGATGGCTTTCACCGAGTTGCAACGGATGTAGAGGGCAACTATTCAGCGACGATAACCAGGCCTGGTCCGGAGCCAATTGGCGATGGGCGTCGCCAGGCGGGTCATTTTCTTGTTCTGGTTTTTGCCCGCGGATTACTGCGGAATTTGCTGACTCGTGTCTATTTCGAAAACGAACCAGCCAACGACACGGATCCGGTTTTGCTGCAAGTTCCTGCTGAACGAAGACACACTCTCATTGCTCGCGTTGGCCAGGCCGAGAGCGGCATCTTCCTGTGGAACGTAGTGCTTCAAGGGAAGGATGAGACCGCATTCTTTGCCTGGTAGAAGACCATAAATAAACGATGCATCGCGCTGGCGGCTACGCTTCCAACGGGCTCTGCTACAGTGATACCGAGCTGTTTTGAGGGAACTGATGTTCGTGCGGCTGATCGAGAGTCTGTCCACAACCGAGTCGCTGGCCGAAATCTTTTCCGATCCTTCCGTCTTGCAGGCGATGCTTGATTTTGAAGTCGCGCTGGCCCAAGCCGAAGCGGAATTGAGGATCATACCCCGCTCGGCCGCCAGCGCGATTGCCCAAGTTGCGCGCGCACGCAACTTCGGCGTCGCGGCGCTCGCGCGAGAAACCCTCCGCGCCGGGACTCCCGGCATTCCCCTGGTCAAAGCTCTGCGCAAGAAGGTTCAGCAGAAAGACGCGGCCGCCGCGGACTTCGTTCATTGGGGGCCCACTAGCCAGGACGTTTCCGACACCGCGCTGGTTCTCTTGCTGAAGAAATCGGCATCTATTCTTGACGCCGACCTCAACCGGCTGGAGATTGCGCTGCAGGCGCTTGCTGCCAAACACAAGGACACGGTCATGCTGGGGCGGACACTTTTGCAACCCGCGCCGCCGATTACGTTTGGTCTGAAGGCCGCAGGATGGCATGGGGCGGTTCGTCGTGCGCATGCGCGCCTGAATGCCGCCTTTTCCGAGGCCTTTGTTCTGCAGCTGGGCGGCGCTTCGGGAACTCTCGCCGCTTTAGGAAGGCGCGGAATCGAAGTTGGAGAGCGCGTGGCGAAACATCTGAATCTCCGCTACCCCGATGCACCCTGGCACACGCACCGCGACCGTCTGGCGGCTGTGGTCTGCGCCTGCGGCGTTCTTGATGGCAGTATCGGAAAGATGGCTCGCGACATTAGCCTGCTCATGCAGGCCGAGGTCGGCGAGCTTACCGAACCGGGCGATTCTGGCCGCGGCGGATCCTCAACTATGCCGCAAAAACGCAACCCGATCGCCTCGAGTATCGCACTGGCAGCCGTATATCGAGTGCCTGGGCTG
This sequence comes from uncultured Acidobacteriaceae bacterium, assembly GCA_963770915.1. Classification (GTDB taxonomy): domain Bacteria; phylum Acidobacteriota; class Terriglobia; order Terriglobales; family Acidobacteriaceae; genus PALSA-270. The sequence continues at coordinate 3,585,975 of CAVYRG010000001.1, read as the reverse complement.
GTGGCGGCCTTCCTGTCGCAGATGGTTCAGGAACACGAACGCGCCGTCGGCGGCTTGCAGGCGGAATGGACAACAGTTGCGGCCGTAATTCAATCGACCGGAGTCGCGATCGCCTCGATGGCCGAAGCCACGGAGGGCCTCACTGTGAATAAAGAGCGGATGCGGGAAAATCTGGAATCGACTCGCGGTGCTGTTTACGCGGAAAAAGCGGCCTTGCTACTTAGCCGAAAGCTAACGCGAGATCGCGCCCATCACTTGCTCCAGCAGGCAACCGCCCCCGAACGACTGGGCAAGCGAACGCTGTCACAAGTTCTCGGGCAAGTGCCGGAAATTCAACGCAGCACAGTCGATTTGGAAGCCCTAAGTACATTGGAAGATCCTGAAGCTTACCTCGGGATGGCGCGCGAGTTTTCTAACCGCCTATGCCGCCCCTCCAAAAAGCGGCCGAACCGCAGGGAATAAACCATGCCATTCGCGCGACTGAGCGGGATTCGCCAGTACTATCGTCTGGAGGGAGTCGAAGAGCGCCCTACCCTTGTTCTCTCACACTCCATCGGCACCGACCATGGCATGTGGCGAGCCCAGATGCCGGATTTCCTGCGCCATTTTTGCGTTCTGCGATACGACACTCGGGGACACGGGGCCTCCGATGTGCCGCCAGGCGACTATTCCGTTGAACAACTAGGCAAAGATGCTCTGGCGCTGGCGGACCAACTCGGCATTAAGAAATTCGCCTGGTGTGGACTCTCCATGGGAGGAGCAGTTGGACAATGGCTGGCACTGCATGCCCCGGACCGGCTCACTCATCTCGTTTTGACCAATACTTCGCCTCGGTTTGGCGATCGTGCCTTGTGGGAGAGCCGCATCAAGACTGTCCGAGAAGGCGGTATGGCCGCGATTCGCACTCTCGCTCTGCAGCGCTTTTTTATGGAGAAGACTTTGCAAACTCCCAATGCGGACGTTTCATCGATTCGTTCTGCGCTGCTCGGAACTGATCCGCAAGGTTATATGGGCTGCTGCGCGGCGCTTCGCGACTTCGACACCACTGGCCAACTCGGCAACATCGCGACACCAACGCTCGTGATTGTGGGAGATCATGACGTTTCCACTCCTTGGGCAGGAAATGGCGAGGTTCTGGCTCGCCTCATTCCGAATGCAAGATCGGTTCGCCTTCCTGCCGCTCATCTTTCAAACCTGGAACAACCACGTTCGTTCACGGCCGCGGTTTTGGATTTCCTGCTTTCCGATCCGAACGACACAACAATCAAAGGCTCTGCGGTTCGCCGAAAAGTGCTCGGCGATGCCCACGTTGACAAAGCCATTGCCGCGACTACAGATTTCACTCGCGCCTTCCAGGATCTGATTACGCGTTACGCTTGGGGAGAGATTTGGAGCCGCCCTTTGCTCGACGACCGTACCCGCCGGTTGCTCGTGCTTGCCTTGATGGCCGCAATGGGACGCTGGGAAGAGTTTCGCATGCACCTGAGTGCGGGGCTGAACCACGAACTTGAAATCTGCGACCTGAAAGAAGTTTTATTGCTGGTGGCGCTCTACGCTGGACTGCCCGCCGCCAATACGGCTTTTCACTTGGTCGAACAGCAACTCGCGCAAGGGCCGGCAACATGACACAAGCAATGACAGGAGACTAAGGATGGGATTTCAAATCCAAACTAGATTCCTTCGAGTGGTAACCCCACGTAGTTCTCGGCTAGCGCTTTGGCCGGCGCGCGCGAACTGGTGACGTAATCCAGTTCCGCAAGTTGGCGCCGGCGGTCGAAAGGATTCTCATCGGGAAAGCGGTGGAGCATGGAGGTCATCCACCACGAAAAGCGCTGCACCTTCCAGACGCGACGCAGGCAGATTTCCGAGTAGCGGTCGAGCAGCTCGTGATTTCCCTTCGAGTAATATTCCGCCAGCCCTCGGGCGAAAACCTGAACATCTGAGATGGCGAGGTTGAGTCCTTTCGCGCCCGTGGGCGGCACGATGTGCGCAGAATCGCCCGCCAGATAGAGGCGCCCGTACTGCATCGGCTCAACCACGAAGCTCCGCATGCCTGTGACGCCTTTCTGCAGGACCGAGCCTTCGGTCAGCTTCCAGCCATCGCTTGCCGCCAGGCGAGTCTGAAGCTCGCACCAAATTTGCTCGTCACTCCAGCGATCGGTGTCCTCGTCCGGCTCACATTGGATGTACAAGCGGCTGATTTGCGGGGTGCGCATGCTCAACAAGGCAAAGCCGCGCTCATGGTAGGCATAGATGAGCTCATCCGAAGCCGGAGGCGCTTCCGCGAGAATGCCCAGCCAGCCGAAAGGATAGGTTCGTTCATATTCCGTGAGAGCGCCGGAGGGAACACTGGGTCGGCAAATACCGTGGAAGCCATCGCACCCCGCAATGAAGTCACACTGCAGTTCGTAATCGGCGCCGTCTTTGCGATACAGGATTTTCGGCCGGGAACTCTCCAACTCGTGAACGCTAACGTCCTCGACCTCAAAAAGCACTTGGCCGCCGCTGGCGATTCGCGCATTGTTCAGGTCCTTCAAGACCTCCGCCTGCGCGTAAATGATGATCCCCCTTCCTCCCGTGAGTTCGCGAAAGTCAATGCGATGCCCGCGGCCGTTGAAGCGCAACTCGATTCCGTAATGGACGAGCCCTTCGCGTTTCATGCGGTCGCCGACCCCCATCGCAGCGAGCAAATCGGCCGTGCCCTGCTCCAAGACCCCGGCGCGCACACGTTCTTCTACGTACTGGCGGCTGCGATTCTCCAGGACAACCGAGTCAATCCCGTGAAGATATAAGAGGTGAGAGAGGACCAAGCCCGCCGGCCCTGCACCCACAATTCCGACCTGTGTACGCTGCATTTTCGACATGGGATTCCAGGCTGTACAGTCCGCTGGGTCTCACCACTCATTGGATTGAGGTTTCACCGGCTGTCGCAGCGAGCCTTCACGGTCAGTCAGACCGCAGTGTTCAAGCTTGCGGTGTGCGCGTCACTTCGCCTGCAGAGACTCGACATAATGCGTCAAATTCGTGATCCTTTGCTGCATTTCCGATTGGTGCCCCTGGCTCATATGCCAGAACACCGGCCCCCACACGGGCATATCGAGGTTGCCGTGGGCAGTGACTGTCGCCTGTCCCCGCAGGATGCTCATAACACGATCGGCCGGGAATTTTCCGCCGTTGTTCTTGCTCAACTGCGTGAGATCCGCAGGCCGACTGGCGAGCGCCGCAGCTGCGGGGCCGTCTCCTTTGCCGCTGGCCCCGTGACAGGAAGCGCAGTACGCTTCGAACATCTGCTTGCCTGACGCGGCGGAGGTCTGTGGTGCTGGAGCGTGCTTGACCCCTGGCTTTTGGTCTTCGGCAGAGCAGAAGACGGCTACGGCACAAAGCAAAACACTGGCGATTCGAAGCGACATAAGGCCTCCTTAACCTAAGAAATCTCGGTCTGGCAATGAACCGGGCACAGCGTCGTAGCCCACGCCGCTCTGCTGCAAACCATTGTCTGCGCGAACGGTATCACCGGCTTGTGATGCTTCCAGCTAGAACGTAAACTTCGCCGAAAGCTGAAGCTGCCTCGGGTTAAACATGGTTCTGGGCGTCCCAAAAAGCCGATTGGGCTCGGGAGCGCCGCCGTTGGTCGCGGCGTTGCAACTCACCTGGCCGCGCTGAATGGCCAAAGAGGCTGCATCGTTGTAATGGGTCGGCGTGGCCCCGCAGAAATCGATGGTACCGCCGCCATACACGGACGTGACTTCGTTGATGTTCTGCCGGTTGAAGACGTTGAATGCATCAAGGGCCAACTCCAGCTTCATGCGCTCGTTGAACTGAATGCCGCGCGCCAACCGGACGTCAAAGGCGTAGAGATGATCGCCGCGATAGGAATTCCGCGGAGACAGCCCCACACGGTCGGTTACCGGGTTGGTGTCGCCATTGACGTCGTTGCCGACGAAGATGGTGAACGGACGTGGCGATTGCAGATCGATGATGCTGCTCAACTCCCAGTTTCGCAGCAGCGCCATGCCGCGCGTCGGCGCCGTTGCCGTAAAGTTCCCGACAAAGCGGTGGCGCAGGTCCTGCACTGAGTCTGCGCGCTCCAGCGCCCGGTTATACAAGTCCTGCGGAGTACTTACGAAAGTAGTGAAAGTACCGTCGTCACGGGTGTGCGACCAGGTGTAGTTGGCGTTGAAGCGGAAGTATTTCGTCTTGTCCGTCAGGACTACGGTTCCGCCGTCGTACGAAGCATTGCCGGTGCCGTCCAGCGTGTACATCAACCCGGCATTGGTCCAGAGGACGCCGCTGAACCCGCTTTTGCCGTCGGCGAGTTTGTTATTCGGAAACGGCCCGAAGGGCGTGATGGGCGGGCCCGGAATCACTGAGGCGGGTGGGCAGTCGGTTGACGCGTCGGCAAAACCGGCTGACGGGCACACGTTCTGGTTGATGGGGCGAATCTGCTTGTGTGCGCGCAGGAACAAATATCCCACGCTGAGCACGAATCCTTTCCCCAATTCCTGATCCACCTGCAAGCTAGCCTGCTCCGAATAGGGCAACCGCGTGTTGTGCTGGATCCCACCTCCACTGAGCGTCACGAACGTCCCTTGCGGCCCGGTGCCGAAGTTGGGCGGAGCCTGTCCGGTGGTGATCAGGGTGGCAGCAGCACACGCCGGGGTCGGTACTTCGGTTGGGCCCAAGGGACCGCAAACAGGGGACGGGTTGTATGCGCTTGGCCCGGGATAGGGAAGGGGACACGCTGGTCCCCCGCAGGACGTGTTGGCCGGCGTGGGAGCATCGAAGCTCAACTGGTTGAGTCCGAATGTCGCAGTGGAGTTTCCTTTCCGTACCTGGGGCTGCGCGAAATTGGGAATAACGACTTCCCGCTGCGGATCGGTGACGAAGAAAAACGTCATGTTGTAGTGATCGTTGAAAATTCCATAACCAGCACGAATCACCGTGTGCTTAGTCGGCGAGTAGGCGAGCCCGACCCGCGGCTGGAAGGCGCGATAGTCGGGATTCACGATTTGCGACAAACCGGACTCGTAATCCCAGCGCAGGCCATAGTTGAAGGTCAGCTTGGGAGCGAGCTTCCACTGATCTTGCGCGTAGAAACCCGTATAGCCGTGATTCAAGTACACGTAATAATCCTGCGGGTTGACATAAGCATTCGCCCACGAGGTCGGGACCACGGGCGGCAAGCTGCCGGGGGTGATTGGACCGCTCCCGAGCGGCGCGCCCCAGAAGACGATCGGCACACCGTTGAGAGGGTCATTTCCATTGGGTCCGACATTGCTGCCAGAAAAAAACGGTTGAGATGAGGTTGGGCACGGGCCGTCCGCGGGGTTCTCGGGAACCACCGCAGTCTGATTCACGAATCGGGCAAAGTCCACCAGGCAATTAAATCCCGGCAGGATGATGCGCATGGGAGTGAACCCCGGCCAGATTACGAAGTTCCAGATGTGATTGAACTCCCCGCCGACGGTCCAATAATGATTGCCCTTGATCCAGGACAGACTGTCCGAGAATTGTACCCGGCTCTCGTCGATCGCATCGAAAGTTCCGAAGTTGTGTCCAAAGGAAAGCGTATTGGGCAGGTCAAGGTTCGGCTGCCCGGTGGTTGCCGGGAAGTTGTAGTGGCGTCTGGCATATTGCACCAGTGCCGTGTTTACGAGCCGGGGACTGAGCACGGAATTCAGGGTGCCGGACAGAGACTGGTCGCGCAGGAACGTATTGTGCCCTCCGCTGGGCCCCCCAATGCCGCCCCCATCGAGCGTGTCGCCGACCAGAACGTTGAGGTCGCGAGCGTCAACCACGGAATAATCGATCCCCAGCCGGTTGTTGCTGCTGAGTTGGTGATCTAAACGGAGAAAGCCATTGTCGTTATTCAGGGTCTTGAGAATATTCAGATTTTCCGGCGGGAGTCCAAGCGCGGCTTTGGCCGCATCCACGAGGGGAACGTTGTTAGGCAGACCGATTGCTGGATTTCCAATCAGCGTGAAGGGATACGTTGGGGACTCCGCCAGCCGCTGGCCTTCATAGTTCATGAAGAAGAACGTCTTGTCCTTCTTGATGGGACCGCCGAGCGTGGCTCCAAACTGCTCGCGGCGATAGGCGTTAAAGGGTTTCACGGTCAGTAAGGAGTTCGCATTCGCGGCGTTGTTGCTCAAATATCCGTAAACCGAGCCGTGAGTCTGATTGGTGCCGGATTTCGTGACCACGTTGACGATGCCGCCTAGCGCGCGTCCATATTCGGATCCGAAGCTGTTATTGACCACCCGAAACTCCGCCACTGCTTCCTGCGATGGCGTCGAGCGCTGAGAGCCGGTCGCTTCATTGATGTAGTCGGCGCCGTCGACGGTGACGGCATTGCTCAAGTCCCGCATCCCTCCGAAAGAAATCCGTGTCGTTTCCGGTTCCGTGAAGGTAGATTGCAGGCTGGTTCGCCCGGTGGCGACGCCCGGAGTCAGCAGCGCGAAATCGACAAAACGGCGGCCGTTGGTAGGCAGTTGCTGGATTTGGGCAGCTTCGATTACCTGGCTGATTTCTGTCTTCGTAGGTTCAATCTGCGGCGCTTGGGTAGATACGGTAACGACCTCGGACACCGAAGCCACCTTCATAGGGATGTCGATGGTCGCGGTCTGACCGACCGTGAGCGTAATCTCCTTCTGCACGTATTTCGCGAAACCCTTCGCCTCTACCGACAGCTCGTAGCGCCCCGGCGGCACGGTGGGAAGCAGGTAGGAACCGGAGGTATTTGTCGTGGTGCGATAGACCTGATTCGTGCCTAAGTCCTGCAACGTCACCGACCCGCCCACGATGGCCCGTCCACCGGCGTCCAGCACTGTGCCGTTCAGTTGGGCGAAACTAATCGTGGCTTGTCCGGCCGCAAACGGAGTTGTCAACAGCCCGATGAGGCCAACGACGCATAGCGTCACGATCCATTTTGATCTCATACTTCCGGTCCTCCCTCGATGTAGGGTTCTTTGCAGCGTCCACACTCGACGCCTCGCATACTACGGCTCAACAGGCTCGCACCTTCACCACGGGAAATCATCTCTATCGTGATCGAAGTCATGGTGATCTGCGAACCGGCGACTCCTGGGTTCACTCCCGTGCCTCGAAAATCCAGGTCCCCGTGAACTTCCTGCTTGTACTTCACCAGCAAAGCGGCACACACGGTGGCTTCCGCTGTGCCCGAGATCGGTGCCGGACCCCACATAGCCCGCATCCACCGCCGGCGTCACCGCCAGATTGCCGGCGCAGCCTCCGCCGGCCAATCCCTGGGTCCGTCCACTCCAGGCGCCCTGCACGCCGCCTGTCCCGTCATCGATGGCGCTCAGCGGCAAGCCGACGACGATGTTGACGTTCTGGTTTGGATTGCTTCCGATCAACAGACTGACGTTGCAGTACGCGACATCCGGCCCGGCAGCTGCAACCACGACGCTGGTGGCAGATTTGACAAAGGGGTTGCCACTGATTCCATTGGCTGGGTTGGTCGCGAGGGTGGCACATGTGGGCAAACTGGCTGCCGATGCTGGCAGAGCGAGTCCAAGCGCTATCACGGCGAGGGTCATCGCGCCGAAGGACTTGCTAAAGAGACGCAGCATTCGAAGAATCGACATGGATTCCCTAATCTTTGCCCGCAGGGCGACAACGATGTTGTGTTGCGTGGCAGTGCAACCTGGAAGCAACTTCGGGGGAGGATGATGCCAAATCAAAAAACTGTCCAATACATCTTTGGTTCGCGTCTGATACTTACCGGGTATCATCGCCAAGAGAGCCATAGATTGCATAGAGCGAGGAGTTGACAAAAGTTCCATCGCTGGCGCGCGGCAGGCGGTGTAGAATTTGTCCCCGTGGAACTACGGCACATTCGATACTTCATCGCCGTTGCGGAGTATCTGAATTTCCGTGAAGCGGCGCAAAGGCTGCACATCGCTCAGCCTCCGTTGAGCCGGCAAATCCAGCAACTGGAAGAGGACCTCGGAGTTGAGCTGTTTGAGCGCGACCGGCGGCGCGTCGAGCTCACCAAGGCCGGCCATGCTTTTCTTGAGGAAGCTCGAAAGCTCATGGTTCAGGCTAGCCACGCCGTGGAAGCCGCTCGTCACGCTCAGCGCGGCGATACAGGCGTCATCAAGGTCGGCATCGCCTCTGGTTTAGGAGGCGTGGTCAGCCAGGTCGTGTTTGCATTTCGCAACCGCTGGCCGGCGATTGAGGTTGAGTGTCGGGATGTGTTTTCCAATTTCCAGAGTGACGCTCTGCGTAAACGCGAAATCGACCTCGGCTTTCTGCGTCCACCGCTTGATCACGCCGCGCTCAATTGCGAACTCCTCTATGAAGAGGAGTTTGTCGTCATTTTGCCAAAATCGCACCGCTTGGCAAAGCGTAGGGCCCTGCGGATCCACCAGATCGCCGATGAGCCGCTAATTGTTTTCGATCGCAATTTCTCCAGCGGTCTCTACGACAAAATCCTGGGCTTGTTCAGCAGGCATGGCCTAACGCCGCGGCTTATCCCAACTCATGTCGAGGCGCATGAAGAGGCAGGGGCGATCATGGTGGCGTCCGGGAAAGCCATTTTCATGGGAGCCGGAGCGATCGTGAACCGCACGGTCGCCGGCATCGAACTGGCTTCCGTCCACTTGAATGAGCCCGACGCCAAGATCGAAGTGTATGCCGCCTGGAGAAAGGACGAGTCCTCATTGGCAGTGAATAGCTTTCTCGATTGCGTCCGCTCAACATTACCGGTGCAAAAGCAAAGAATGGGCGCCCGCCATGAGACCGCTCGGGCTTCGCTGTTCCCGCTCTCCGCCTGCGAACAATGTGCGCACGCACGTGCCGTGAGAACCGGAAGGTGAGCACCCTACCCTCGGGTGATTGTCATGCAGGAGCGCTGCCTGTTTAAAGCAAGCAACGCTTGGGTTAGAAGGAACACACGAGTCCCACGGGCAGTGATGCGCTCGAGCCGAGCTCGGCGCCGGGTGGGATGCGTGCATCGCTTCGCTCGGCCGACCCGCCGCCCAGGATGGGATCAAACAGCTGATGGCGTGCGGCTTCCACTAGCCGGGGGATGTCGAAAATCGACTCGGATATTACCTGGGCCAAATTGCGCGCTAGGCCGGCGCGCCCGACACGATCCTCAACTCCGGGACGTTGAGAGTGGAAAACGTTCGAGGACAACCTTGGCGGCCACATTTCGAGAGTCTGTAGCGATGTTTTATATTTCTGCCTGAAGGAGATTTGTATGTCTCAGACAGCCAGCGTGGTAAGGCGCGCTCGACAAAGCGAAGTCCAGCCTCACCAACTCGGGCAGGAGGTTTTCAAAACCCTCTTGTCCGAAGATGTCGATTGGAAACCGTTCCCGGCGTTCCCACCCTCCGTCCGGCTGGCCGTCATCGTGGGCGATCCCTCCGAGCCCGGCCCTTACACAATCAGGGTCAAGGTGCCCCACGGCGAGAAGCTGATGCCTCACAAGCACCCTGAGGATCGCGTCTACACCGTGATTTCCGGCGTTTTTTATATCGGACTGGGTGATGAGTTCGACGCGAGTAAGTTGCAGGCCTATCCGCCTGGCGCCGTGATCATTCTGCCTGGCAACACGCCCCATTTCCACTGGGCGAAATCCTGCGAATACGTCACGCAAGTGACCGCGATGGGGCCGCTGGGACTGGAATACCTCAGCCCGAAGGACGATCCGCGAAACAACAACTAGCTTGTTGTTCAATTGAGGGCTCAAGATGAACGAGCGACAGAAGACGGAGCCGGATTCTGGAGCGCGAGATCAGGAGATCCGTGCGGAACTGGATCAGGATTGGGCGGCGTCCGATACCAACGATTCTGAAACCGAGCACCGCATCTATCGCGAGGACGCGGCGCTGGACTTTCGGATCCTCATCCCATCCGGGCCGAGCGTTAACCGTACGTGAGATCGGTGCTCTGTCCGACCTCGATGATATAACCGTCAGGATCGCGGATGTAGCAGCGTATCTCGCCGTATTTGGGTATGGGCCCGGTGATGAACTCGGCTCCTCGACTTTTCCATAATTCATAGCACGCTTGAATATCGGCAACGCGGAAATTCATAAAGCTGTTGATGTGATTCGGGTCGGGGACGCTGAGCGTTACCGTCGGCTTATCCGGGGTCGGCCCGCCTCCGACATTGACGATGAGCCAAGTATTCGCGATCTGAATGTGCCCAGACGCACCCTTGCTGTCGCCTCGGCTCAGAATGCGGCCGTCGAAGACCTTTTCATAGAAATCAGCCGATCGGTCGATGTCGGCGACGGTGATGAAATGGGTGACGGTGAACCCCTCTCGCGGGGGCATCTCAAAGCTCTTCTGTTCGATTTGTACGCTGCTCATTGACGGCTCCAATTCCAATAAGCGGTATTACCCGCCCAATCGAAGCTTTGGGTAGTACCGCTACCTCGAACGTCACCGGGCTCCGCACTATCGATCATCTCAACCAGCACGCCGAGCCCTCACCTCTTCGGAAGACGTCATAAAGTTTCTCACCAAGGCAGCTATCTCATCGGCAGCCGTGTCCAGCGCGAAGTGGCCACCGTCAACAATGTGGACTTCGGCGTTCGGAACATCCTTGCGGTAGCTCTCCGGCTCACTCGGGTCAAACGATGTTTCGTACTTGCCCCAGAGCACGAGCAGCCGCGGTTGTCTTTCGCGCATCCAGGTCTGCCACTTCGGATAGGACTCCACATTGGTGCGGTAGTCGTAGAAAAGATCGCTCTGGATCTCGGCCTGGCCGGGCCGATTCAGAAAATTAAACTCGTCGGTCCAGAGGTCGGGATCGTGGCGCTCCACGTCGGGATCGTTTCCGACGTGTCGCGCGCGCGTGGCCTCGAACGACAAGAGATTGGTGCGCAATGCGCTCTCATTGGCAGCGCGATCAGCCCAGAACGCCCGGCGCGCTTTCCAATTTGCTCCCAGGCCTTCGTTGTGGGCGACGGCGTCCTGCACGATCAGCGCCTCGACTCGCTCCGGATGCGCCAGCATCATGCGGAAGCCGATGGGGCCACCGTAGTCCTGCATATACAGGGTGTAGCGCGAGAGTCTCAGCGCGTCAGTGAAATGGTTTATGATCTCGGCGCAACGATCGAACGTGTAGGCGAACTTCTTCGGGTCCGGCCAGTCACTGTGTCCGAAACCGGGATAATCCGGCGCGATTAGATGGTAGCGGTCGGATAGCCTTGTGAAAAGCGGTTCGAACATCCGCGACGAGGACGGCAGGCCGTGGAGCAGGAGAAGCGTTTCCGCATTTGCGGGCCCGGCCTCCCGATAGAAGATCGACAGGCCGTCAACCTGTATTGTGCGATAAAACGTGGGATTCATCGGTGATCGTTTTCCCTTCATCATGGGGACTGCCTGCCAATCAAATAAGCCCTCTCAGGTTTTTCTTGCCACTCAGTTCCTGAACGGCTTCGTCCCCGGGAATCCGAACATCAACCACGACTGATTGGCTACCCGACGGCTCGTCGAGGAAAGTCGGACGTAAAAGGCAAAGCTGGGCCAGCCCTCTCTTAGGCGACTCGCTTCTTCTTCGCGTCGAGTGCCGGTAGAAGAAGTTTCAGAAGCGCTTGATCAGAGAATGGGTTCTGGCCTGAGATCAGCTCGCGATCCTGAAGGACGTAGCTCTGCCATGGAGCGGCCACACTCACGTCACCGCCCGCCGTACGCAAAGCGAAGTCCGGGTAGAAGAGAACCTTGCCACCAATCTCAAGCGGCTCGCGCTGCTGCTCTTCCGCTGTCGAAAAGATAGTCATCTTATATCCGGAATAGATCCAGCCTTGAGCCTTTGCGTGTGCTCCAGCGGCATCGCCAGCCGACAGCGCAGCAACCACCTCTGTCGAATTCGGAGAAGCCGAGAGTAGCGATATCGGGCCATGGCAGAGCACTGCCGTAGGCTTGGATGTTTTATGAAAGTGTCTCATCACGGTGCCCGCGTCAGGGTCATCGAGCAAATCCATCATCGGGCCGTGGCCGCCGGGGACGAAAACAGCGTCATATTGATCCAGGCCGGAGGCGACGACATCCGAGATGCGAGTTGGATCTCTGAGCCCGGTCAGGCCGTCGCGGAATAACATATAGTCCTGAAGCTTGGCCGCATCCCCGCCGAAGAAATCGGCGACCTCTGAATGCACATCCACTTGGGGGGCGTTGCCTTTGGGGTTGGCGAAGGTGATTTCGTAGCCCTCCTTCATTAGGGCGCGAACCGGAACCGTCAGCTCGTTGAGATAGTAGCCGGCGCCGGCATAAACCTTGCCATCTTTCAAGGGCAAGCCGTGACCGCTCGATACCAGTACTAAGACTTTTCCTTTGGTTGTCATTTTGTTCTCCTTTTTGAAATCGAATTCTGCTTTCCTGAATATGAGCTAGCTCTTCCCCCAAAATGCGCAATGACGGGCCACCGCGGTTGATGTGAGTTATGCGCCGGGAATCCGAACATCAACCACGACTGATTGGCTACCCAATGCAATCAACGACAAGCAGTTCCGCGGGCCGTAGGGATTCTTCGACTCCCCCGCGCCATGCGGCACGGCTGCGCTCAGAATGACAAACCTACTCAAATCCGCATCCCATCCGGGCCGAGCGTTAACCGTACGTGAGATCGGTGCTCTGTCCGACCTCGATGATATAACCGTCAGGATCGCGGATGTAGCAGCGAATCTCGCCGTACTTGGGGATTGGTGGCGTGATGAACTCGGCTCCCCGGCTTTTCCACAGTTCATAGCACGCTTGAATATCGGCAACGCGGAAATTCATAAAGCTGTTGATGTGATTCGGGTCGGGGACGCTGAGCGTTACCGTCGGCTTATCCGGGGTCGGCCCGCCTCCAACGTTCAGAATCATCCAGATATTCGCAAGCTGAAGGTACGGAGGCGCGTTGCCGTCACCCATGGTCAGAATGCGAGCCCCGAAGACCTTTTCGTAGTAGCGAGCCGATCGCTCGACGTCGGCGACGGTGAGAAAATGCGCGATGCTGATTCCTTCCTTCGGCGGCATCTCATAGCTCTTCTGTTCGACTTGTACCGGATTCATGGATGACTCCTTTCGATACGGTGCTCATTACAAGATACGGTGTTCCGAGTCCCGCTCCCATTCATAAAACTGATCGACGCCAGCTAGTTCAGGAGCGATTCCCAGTTGGCTGGTACCCTTCCTGCCGGCCCAGGTGCAGGCTGTTTTTCCGGATGCGAGTGCGGCGGAAGCAGTTCCACACCCTTGATCATTCCCTGCTTCTGGTAATCGTAGAACCAATCCTCACCCGGCTCGAAGCTGGCGATGATCGGATGCCCTGTCGCCGCCGCGTGCTTGGATGCATGCTGACTCGGGGAACTGTCACAGCATCCGATGTGCCCACACTCCGCACACCGGCGGAGATGAAGCCACCAACCTTTCGGTGACGCCAGGCATTCCACACACCCGTCGCTACTCGGCTTCGAAGCGGGGTTGATTCCGCGCAGATGCTTTTTCATTCGCGATTTTCCTTGGACGTCCCTGTTCGCAAAATAATGTCAAGCTACCAGCAAGATCTTTCCGATACCACCTTTTTCTGCCGCGGCTTGAGCCTCGGCCGCTTCACTGAGTGGCAGTCTCTGGCTAATTGGAATGACCAGTTCGCCATCTCGGACGGCTTCGGCCATGAACTCCAGAGTTTTCCTGTCGAATTTCGAGAATACGTGCACTATCTTTACAGACGGGTAGTTCGCGGCGTTCTGTGGCAGCGCTACTACCGATGCATAAACTCCTTCCGGCTTGACCTTGGCGATCAGCTTCTCGGCGGTTCTTCCGCCGACCGTATCCGCCACCGCATTGAGCGGTGGAAGATTCGCAATCGCGTTGTCGTCGTCGGTTGCGACCACCTGATCTGCGCCGACAGTTTTCGCCTCATCCATCTGGCTCTTCAAAACCCCCGCGATCACGACTGCTCCCCGTTCCTTCGCAGTGAATACCGCCGAACGCCCGACATTTCCGACAGCGCCTACGACGAGAACCGTCTGGCCGGCTTTGATTCCGGTAGCGGAAAGGAGCTGGTTGCCAGTCGTCGTCGCCAGCGGCAGCGCCGCCGCCTGGATCAAATCGAGACCCTTGGGAACTTTCGCCAAGACCGCTGCACTCACGACGCAAAGTTCGGCGTAAGTATTGTCCGCCATGGCGAACACGTGGTCACCTACCGAAAAGCCTTCCACTTCCGGCCCAATCTTGACGACAGTCCCCGCCATATCGACCCCTATCAGGCCAGGAAACTTGAGGGGATAAAAATCCTTCGTCAATCCAGCGCGCCGCTTGTAGTCAATCGGATTCACGCTCGCGGCGGCGACGCGCACCAGTACTTCGCCGGGACCGGCCACCGGATCGGGGTATTCCTCGAACTTGAGTACTTCAGGGCCGCCATATTGGCGGACAACAACTGCTTTCATATTTCATCTCCTTCTGCACGATGGGGTCGGTTGGGATTTCACTTCACATTCGCCATCACTTCTTTTTTCGGCCGACTCTCTGACCAGTGGATTCTCAGCTCTGCGCTCGGCGTTCGCGCGTCTCAGCGCCTTTGGCGCCAGGTTTTCTTCTATTCGTTTGAGGATGAACGCCCAAGCCATGCCATGACGTTTCCGCGAGGTTGACACCGTAGTGGTTTGCAGCTTTCTCAATGTTCGCGAACGCCAGAGCACGGTCGGCGTCGGAGACGTCAATGACTTGATCGAACCGCGCGACCGCGTTACGCACATGTTGTGCGTCGGTCAGCGGTTCTTTACGCTGCTTGGGAAACGCGTAGACGCTGTCGGGTAAGTTGCTCTGCGTCGTCAGGTGTCCGTGTTTCTCATGAGGTTTCCAGCTTGCTTCCGGCATGTTTTTGCCATCCTTTTTTAGATATTTGGCTAGGGAGCGAGCGCAGTATCTGTCATCTGTTCCCCTAAAGTTAGTAAGGGAGTCGCTCATCGCCCAGTTGATAGATGCAATTCTTCTGATGTTGGTTGATTGAACAGTTTCAGACGGGAACTCACGACTTGCTTCACGGACTCTACGACCCGCGGCAGAATCTTGTATGGCACGACTTGGTTCGGCTGGCTGGTCAGACTGCCTTCCAGGGACCGGCGCCAGACAACCCGCAGTTCGGTATTGATGTGGATGATGTTGATTCCAGCCGTAATCGCACGTAGGAAATCTTCATCACCTGTTCCCGACCCGCCGTGCAGGGCGAGAAAGACTCCAGTTGCCTTCTTGATCTGGGCCATTCTCTCGATATTCAGGTGCTTTTTGGTTTTCCCTTCGACCATGCCTTCCAGCATGCCATGCATGTTGCCGACCGCAGGAGCAAGGACATCGATTCCAGTGGAGTCGGCGAATTGCCGAGATTCCTCAGGTGTGCTGAGGTTCTGGAATTCGTTGTGAACGGTTTGGTGGATTTCAGAGCCTGTTCCGATGTCGCCTATCTCTCCCTCCGCGAGGATTGCGGGGCGACCACTGCCTTTAACAGCACCAGATCGGCAACATTGAAATGGCCTTGCGCCGCGCCTTGTTGTTGCAAACGGGTCAAAACATTTCGTAATGCCTCCATAATCATGGTCCTTTCATGATGACCGGTACCGGGTGTCGCACTGGGCGCTCCGCGCATGCACGCTCGGGAGAATTACACCCGAGGTGCTCCGACGAATCAATTGGACGATGGTATGGGCGATACCTTGGTATTGGGTCCCTTGGAATAAAATACGCACCACACTACTTCGGTGGGTCGATACGTTGGTCCAATAGTTTCGCCGTCACGATTCTGGCCTAATCGAGGTTGGGCCGATCGGAGCAATTATGAACACTGCAATCACCGCCTCTCCTATGAAGCAATTCGACGCAATCATTATTGGGACGGGCCAAGCGGGACCGCCCCTGGCAGCGCGGTTTGCGGCTGCCGGCAAAACCGTCGCTATTATCGAACGCCATAAGTTTGGAGGCACATGCGTGAATACGGGATGCATCCCGACAAAGACGCTCGTGGCGAGTGCCTACGCGATCCATGTTGCCCGCCGGGGAGCGGAATATGGTTTCGCCGCCGGTGATCTGCGCGTCGATATGAAGCGAATCAAAGCCCGCAAGGATGCAGTCTCCGGAAGGTCAAACAAGGGAGTGGAGGAATGGCTCCGAGGAATGAAAAATTGTACAGTCATTCAAGGCCCAGCCCGCTTTCAGTCGTCGAACACAGTAGTGGTCAACGGTGAAATCCTGCAAGCAGACAAGATCTATATCAATGTTGGCGGGCGGGCCTCTATTCCCGACGTGCCGGGGATTCATGACGTCCCATTTCTTACCAACTCGTCGATGATGGACATCGACTTCTTGCCCGAGCATTTGATCATCGTCGGCGGAAGTTATGTTGGTCTGGAGTTCGCTCAGATCTATCGCCGCTTCGGAAGCGAAGTTACGATTGTGGAAATGGGACCGCGCTTGATTGGCCGGGAGGACGAAGACGTCTCCCAAGCTGTGCGCGACATTCTGGAGGCGGAGGGCATACACATCCGGCTGAATGCGAAATGTATTTCGCTGGCGAAACGCGATGGCCGCGGCGCCGTTGGCTTCACATGCGAAGAAGGCCCGCCAGAAGTAGTGGGCACTCACGTTCTTCTGGCCGTGGGACGTACTCCCAACACGAACGACTTGGGTCTGGACCGGGCTGGAGTCGCGACCGACCACCGCGGCTACATCATCGTTGATGATCAGCTGCAAACGAACGTGCCTGGCATCTGGGCACTGGGGGACTGCAACGGCTGCGGCGCCTTTACCCATACTTCCTATAACGACTACGAGATTGTCGCGGACAATCTCTTCAACTCCGATCACCGGCGTGTTTCCGACCGGATCCAGGCCTACGCGCTATATATCGACCCGCCGCTGGGACGATGTGGCATGACGGACGCAGAGATACGGAAATCCGGACGCCGTGCCCTGGTTGCGAAATATCCGATGAGTCGAATAAGCCGGGCCTACGAAAAAGGGGAGACACAAGGTTTCATCAAAATCTGCGCCGATGCCGAAACAAAGCAAATTCTGGGCGCTGCCATTCTTGGAGTCGGGGGCGACGAAGTGATTCACGTTCTGCTGGACGTAATGTATGCGAAGGCGCCGTACACGGTCATCCAGCGCGCCATGCACATTCATCCGACGGTCGCGGAGTATCTGCCCGTCATTCTCGACAAACTGGAGCCGTTTGCCTAGAAGCGAAAAATACGTGGTTGAGGAATTCTTGTGCGGAGGCGAAGGTTGCCAGCCTTCGTTGCGGATCAAAACCACGGAAATCTTCGGTTCTCTCGAGGCGATTACACCTGGTATGGCGCAGGTTGTTCACACTCCCCACCTGCCACAAGGCCCGCCCGGATCTGGCCCTCCAGTCTCATTCGCGCGCAGCGGGATTACCGC
The DNA here is from genome assembly GCA_963770915.1 of uncultured Acidobacteriaceae bacterium. Taxonomy (GTDB): domain Bacteria; phylum Acidobacteriota; class Terriglobia; order Terriglobales; family Acidobacteriaceae; genus PALSA-270. The sequence goes on along the minus strand of CAVYRG010000001.1, from coordinate 3,568,572 downwards.
CGCTTGGGATCCGAAATTCGCGAGCTTGCTTGAACTAGCGGAAGCGTGCGACGTTCCGGTTAGATGGTCGTGCCGGACTGGAGTCTGTCATACCTGCATAACGGGTCTGATTGCCGGATCGGTTTCTTATCAGCCCGAGCCACTCGAGCGGCCCGCTCCTGGGAACGTGCTCGTATGCTGTTCCCAGCCCAACGCGGATGTCACTCTGGATCTCTGAAAGAAGATCTTTGAGAGGAAAGGGAGGAGTCCAATTATGCGTTCTGATATTGTGCCCGGAGGCATTTTCCCCGACTACGAACTGCCCGATCACACGGGCAGCGTGCGCAAGCTCAGCGAGCTACAGGGCGACGATCCGCTGATCCTCACGCTCGCGCGCGGTCATTATTGCCCAAAGGAGCACCAGCAGCATTTGGAACTCGCCGCGTTCTACCCGAAGATCGCCGTAGCGTACACGCAGATCGCCACGATCGCCACCGACGATCACCATACGCTGCAGGAATTCCGTGCATCAGTCGGAGCTGGGTGGACCTTCCTTTCGGACCCCGAGCGAACCGTTCAGAGGGATCTCGACATCCAGGAGTACACCGACCCAGAACACAATCCAATGATCCCGCATACGCTCGTGCTCAAGCCGGGCCTCGTGATCTACAGCATCTACAATGGCTACTGGTTCTGGGGCCGTCCGTCGGTCGTCGATCTTTGGCGCGACCTGCGCGCCGTAACGCGTGAAATCCGCCCGGACTGGGATCTGAGCGCTCCGGGGCTCCGCGAGGCCTGGAATACAGGTGATTTCTCGCGTTTCCACGGGTGGAACAAGCAGGCCAGGGTGGAAGATGCCTCGATTGCACGGAAGAAATAGCAGCGCTCCTTTGACACTTGGCGCGGAAACAAACCTGCGGCAAGGGGCGCCGATGCTGCCTTATTTAGTCGAGGCGTGCGCGACAGGAACGATAGGACAGAACCCATCTTTGAGCATAGTTCCAATTCACTGCCAAGAGGATGCGTCATGCCAAAGAATAAAAGGCGCCTCCAACGGCACCAGTGCCTCCAGGTGCTGCGGAACGAGGCGTGGGGTGTAGTCCGCCGCCGGACGATTGCTCGGGACAACCGCCGTGTAGGTAAAGCCATTTGTCGCACCAACCAGATCTTCGCCACGATTCATCGGTACCACCATTGGGGCCGCGTCTTTCTGCCCTTCCGCGTAGAGTTCGACCCTTACAGCTTCGGGGTTTATATCGTTAAGAAAAACCTGAACCTGAAAGAGGTATTGTGCGCCCTGTTGTTGAACGGTCCCAGAACCGAACCGTAGGCCTGGCCAGTGTTTCGCTAGTTCGGCGTGCCAGGCGACCAAATCAGCGCCTAGGGAACCTTGATTCGCCGCGCGCTCGCGAAAAGCCGCCGCAGCCGACAGATAGTATTCATCGGTGTATTGCCGCACTGCGCGATTTGTCGAAAAGGCCGGAGTCAGCCGAGCCATGCTTTCCCGCATGCGGGCAACCCAACGGCGCGGAACTCCATGCTCATCGCGGGTATAGAACTCTGGAATAACCTCTCTCTCGAGCACTTCATAAAGAGTCCCAGCTTCGGTTGCATCCCAAGAAAGGTCATCCCCATGTTCGCGCCCATCCCCGATGGCCCAGCCTAGTTCCGACGAATACGCCTCCGCCCACCAGCCATCGAGTTCCGAAAGATTCAACCCGCCGTTCACCAGCACCTTCATGCCGCTTGTTCCGCTTGCTTCCCAAGGACGTCGCGGGGTGTTCACCCAAACGTCCACCCCCTGAACCAGATGCTCCGCCATAAGCGCGTCATAGTCGGAAAGGAAAACCACCCGGGATCGAGCTTCTGGAAGACGGGCAAACTCAACCCACTGCCGGATCATGTCTTGGCCCTCGATATCTTGGGGATGTGCCTTGCCTGCCAGGGCAAGTTGCACGGGACGCTCTCGATTGACCAGGATGTTAAGAAGTCTCGCGGGATCATGCAGGAGCAGGTTCGGGCGCTTGTACGGGGCAAAGCGCCGGGCAAATCCCAGAGTCAAGACATCGTTATCGAGTATCGCTTCGGCCCCCACCAGCTCTTGTGACGATGCTCCCCGACTTGCTAATTGACGGACGTAGAGTCCTCGGACGTAGTCGACGAGAGCTTTGCGGCTATCGGTTCGGAGTTGCCAAAGGTCAGAATCGCTGAGCGCACGGATATCCGCTTCGGTGTCGGCCAACGTTCCGCGCCAACGGTCTTTGCCGCACGCAGATTCCCACAGGCGGTCGGCTTGGGCAGAGTCCCAAGTGGGTGTGTGCACTCCGTTGGTTACGTGGGTCACGGGCACTTCTGCTTCCGGCCACCTCGGAAACAGAACCTGGAAGATTCGCCGGCTCACTTGACCGTGCAATTTACTGACGCCGTTGACGGCACCGCTGCCCCGGGCCGCCAGGTAGGCCATATTGAACAGTTCCGACGAGTCTTGGCGATTCCGCCGGCCTAGGGCCAGAAGCTGCTCAAACGAAATCGATAGTTTTTCCTCAGCATACTTCCGGAGGTATCGCTCGATCAGGCTGGGCGCGAAACGGTCAAAGCCCGCTTCCACAGGAGTGTGGGTTGTAAAAAGGTTGCCGGCACGAGTGATGGCCAGTGCAAGATCGAATGGCTGGCTGTTATCCTGCATGTACGAACGCGCCCGTTCGAGCACCGCGAATGCAGCGTGACCTTCATTCAGATGGCAAACTTCAGGGTGCAATCCGAGGGCCCGCAGGAGCCGCCAGCCTCCAATACCAAGAACCAACTCCTGTTTCAAACGCAACTCCGGACCGCCCCCGTAAAGCTCAGTCGTAATGCCGCGGTAGACCGGAGGGTTCGCGGGATCGTTGGTATCGAGCAAATACAATTTCGCCCTGCCGACCTGTACCTGCCAAGTTCGAATCCACAAGTTAAAGCCAGGCAAAGGCAGGAATAGGCGCAGCCATTCACCATTTGGCTCCCGCACCGGTCTGATCGGAAGCTGACCCGGATCGTTGAATGGGTACAAAGCCTGCTGGCGGCCTTGCGCATCAATTTCCTGCCGAAAATAGCCTTGTTGGTAGAGCAGGCCGATTCCGGTCACCGGGACGCCCAGGTTACTCGCAGCTTTGAGTTGATCGCCGGCAACGTTTCCGAGTCCGCCCGAATAAATCGGCAGCGCTTCGCTCAGCATGAACTCCATCGAGAAATAAGCAATCGTCGATATACCCGAATGCGGATGCGCCTGTTGAAACCACGCTTCCGACTCCTTGGCGAGCGTTTTCTCTCGATGGAGATCAGTCAACAGTCTTTGAAAGCTCGGGTCGGCAGTAACTCTTTGCAGTTTTTCACGAGAGACAGTTTGCAGCAGAACCCACGGATTGTGCGTCAAATCCCAGAGATCGGGATCGAGTTGCTGCCAAAGCCGATCCGCCGAGTGATTGAACGACCATCTGAGATCCAAAGCCAAGTCGGTAAGAGCGTCTGAAATGGAGGTATCGGTGGGATGTTCAACGTACGTAGAAGTGCTCATGAGCAAACTCCTTCCGGTGGCGTGTCGGCTTAGGCCGCTCGGGTGCTGCGAGCGAGCGTTTCCGAAACAATCGTTTGGGCTTCCTCCTCGATTTGTCGCAGGTGGTCATGGCCCAGGAAACTCTCCGCGTAAATCTTGAAGATTGCTTCCGTGCCCGATGGACGTGCGGCAAACCAGCCATCCTTGGCGATTACTTTGATCCCCCCAATTGGGACTGCCGTCTCCGGGAGCGGCAGTCAGAATCTGCTGGATCGGCTCGCCCGCGACTTCTGTAGCGTGAATATCGGCCGGGGACAATCTTTCGAGAGCGGCTTTTTGTTCGGGCGTGGCGGGAGCGTCGATGCGTTCGTAGACGGGGTCTCCCAGCTCCCGAGTCAGTTCGCGATAAATCTCGCCTGGATCTTTTCCCACGCGCGCCGTCATTTCTGCCGAGAGCAGACAAGGAATCATCCCGTCCTTATCCGTGGTCCACACGCTACCGTCGCGCCGAAGAAAAGAAGAACCAGCGCTTTCCTCGCCGCCGAAACCCAAACGGCCGGCGAGCAGGCCTTCGACAAACCATTTGAAGCCCACCGGGACTTCGTGGAGCGTCCGTCGCAGCCGCGCGCTGACACGATCGATCATGCTGCTGCTCACTACCGTTTTTCCGACGGCAACATCCTGGCCCCAGTTTTTCCGGTTCGCAAACAAGTAGTGAACGCATGCCGAAAGGTAGTGGTTCGGGGGCAGCAACCCACTTCCTCTGGTAACGATGCCGTGGCGGTCGTGATCTGTATCGCTAGCAAACGCAATATCGAATTTATCCTTCAGCGCGATGAGTCTCTGCATGGCATAAGGCGAGGAAGGATCCATGCGAATCTTTCCATCCCAGTCCACGGTCATGAATCGAAAGGTTGGGTCAACCGATTTGTTCACGATCGTGAGGTCGAGGCCATACTGTTCGGCGATTCGTGGCCAGTAATCGATGCCAGCACCTCCCAGGGGGTCCACGCCAAGTCTGATTTTGGAATCGCGAATGGCCGCCATATCGAAAACTTTGTCGAGATCTCCGACATAGGCGCTCAAAAAGTCGTGCTGGTGCGTCGTCGAGGCGTGGAGCGCTTTCTCAAGCGAAATCCTCTTGACGCCATCCAGCGCGCTTCGCAGAAATCCATTGGCCTTTGATTCAATCCAGGAAGTTACCCTCGAATCCGCTGGCCCCCCATGCGGAGGGTCGTATTTAAAGCCACCGTCGTCGGGAGGATTGTGAGACGGCGTGATTACGATACCGTCAGCGAACCCCGTCTTTCGGCGGCGGTTGTAAACCAGAATCGCGTGGGAGACGGCAGGAGTTGGAGTGTAAGCGGAGCCTTCGGAGAGCATTACATCGACGTTGTTTGCCGCAAGCACTTCCAGCGCGCTCGCAAACGCGGGCTCGGAGAGCGCATGGGTATCGATGCCGAGGAAAAGCGGCCCGTCAATGCTCTGGAGTTTGCGGTAGTCACAAATCGCCTGAGTGATTGCCAGAATGTGCCACTCGTTGAACGCGACGTCTATAGCAGATCCGCGATGGCCTGACGTTCCGAAGACGACTCGGTGTCTCGGATCACTCGGGTCGGGCCGCAACTCGTAGTAGGCCGTAATGAGCTTGGGAACGTTCACCAAAATAGAGGGATCAGCTGGTTTCCCGGCGGCAGAGCTAATTCTCACTTGGCACCTCGCCAGAAGGTTCTGCTTGCGGTGTTGCGGCATCCTTTTTTTAGATGCCGTCGCAGGCATCGCGGAACTCCTCTTTTTGAGCGTGCTGCGAAAAGTCGGCAAGAGATCGAAAAGAGGAGCCGCCGAACTTCTACCCTCCCTATCCATCCGTGAAGAGAATTGCGCTTGATCGAGGTTCGACCCGAAAATTGATTTGGCCTTGCATCGAGGGCTCGGTCCCAGCTTCATAGAGATCGTCAGGAGCAGATCGGGAAGTATCCACTGCCAAACGCCAGATCTTGCTCACTGGCAAGGCCGGAATGGAAAAATCAACGGATCTGGCGTCGGCGTTAAACATAAGAAACAAGTCGGGTTCTGTCCGTCCCAGAATCAAACACGCAAAGGATTTTTGCCCCTGGTCCGTCCAGTCGGGAGCGGAGCCGTTTGCCGCGAACCATTTTATGTCCGCGTCGGTGTAGAAAACTTCTCTTCGCAGCACGGAATGGGCCCGGCGGAAGGAGATCATGCCCCGAGTAAAGCGCCGGATCTCTTCGTGCTTTTCCATCAAACGCCAGTCAAACCAGCTCACATCGTTATCCTGGCAATACGCATTGTTGTTGCCGCGCTGGGTTCGGCGACATTCGTCTCCGCCGAGCAGCATGGGAACTCCTCGAGAGATAAACAGAGTCAAGAGGAACGTCTTGATCAAGCGGTTCCGCATTTTCTCGACGGCGGGATCGTCGCTCGGTCCTTCCACCCCGCAATTGTCGCTGTAGTTGGCTTCGGTTCCATCACGGTTGGAATCGCCATTTTCGTCATTGTGCTTCTGCTTATAGCTGACCAAATCGTTCAGCGTGAACCCGTCATGAGAAGTTAGGAAGTTGAGACTGCTTGCAGGTCCCTTGCCGGAGCCTTGGTATAAATCCGAGCTTCCACAGATACGACTGGCGAACGACCCCATCATGCCGGCGTCGCCAATCCAGAAACGGCGCACATCGTCGCGGAAACGTCCATTCCACTCGGTCCAACGCCGCGTGGAAAAACTTCCTACCTGGTACGCGCCGCCTGCATCCCAGGCTTCAGCGATGAGCTTTACGTCCCGGAGGATAGGATCCTCGGCGATGAGTTCAAGAAGCGGAGCATTGCGGAGGATGTTCCCATGCTCGTCCCGACCCAGAACGGAAGCCAGATCGAAGCGGAAGCCGTCAACGTGCATGTGCATGACCCAATGGCGGAGCACACCTATGACGAACTGCCTTACGACGGGATGGTTTGCGTTGAGCGTATTGCCCACGCCGGTAAAGTCCTTGTAGTAGCGAGGCCCGTTCTCTTGCAACATATAGAAGATCGAGTTTTCAATGCCGCGCAGACAGATCGTGGGCCCCGTCTCATTCCCCTCGGCGGTGTGGTTCAGCACGATGTCCAGGATTACTTCAATACCGGCGCGGTGAAAGGCCTTGACCATCTCCCGGAATTCAAGGGTCTGCGACCGGTGCGGTCCTCCAAGGCCATAGGACTGCTTGGGAGCAAAGAAGGCGGCTGGATTGTAACCCCAGTAGTTCTTGAGTCTCTCTCCTGTAATTGGATTGGGCCGAGTGGATTCGTTTTCGTTAAATTCGAGAACAGGCATCAGCTCAATGGCGGTCACTCCCAGGTCTTGGAGGTAAGGGATCTTTTCGGTCAAGCCAGCGAAGGTCCCTGGGTGCGACACCTCCGAACTGGGATGGATTGTGAAACCGCGAACGTGTGTCTCGTAGATGACCGTATCGGAGGCGGAATGCTTGGGCGGCGAATCCATCTCCCAGTCGAAACGGTCGACGGTAAAGATGCATTTCGGCGTGGTCCCCGCGTCATCCGCTGTCGAAATGCTTAAGTCAATGAGGTTGCTAGACGAATCGTAGCCACGCGCGGCTAGAAAATCCCAATCTTCGACGCCGGCAATGGCTCGTGCAAACGGATCCAGAAGCAGTTTATGTGGGTTGAAACGATGGCCTTGCTCCGGTTGATACGGTCCTTCGATGCGATAGCCGTAGAGTTGACCTTCGGGAATGCCCCGTACCCACACATGCCAGACGTCACCGGTCCGATGACGCACTGGATCCAAATCGATGATCCTGGTCGGAGCACGGCCGTCAGGATTTTGATAGAGTTCCAGGCGAATGCGCGTCGCGTGACGGCTGAATAGGACGAAATTGACTCCGTCTCCGTCTTGATGTGCACCCCACGGCATGGGGCTTCCTGTCAGAACGTCACCACTCTCCAATGCCGCCTTGCGAGCGTTGCCATCATCCTGTTTACCAGCCGCTTCAGCCATTGAAATTCTCTCCCCCACTTGAACAATCCTGCTTCAACTGTAGTCGCCGTTCGCGCTCTTCATTCTCACATAGCGTGCCACTCCACAGCCAAGCTCCATTGGCGGCCTCGCGGAAGCCAGGCGGGCGATATAATGACGTGTCGCAAGGCCAACAACCGATGGCGTCCGATCCGATCACTGCGCCTGTAACGGGCAGCGGCGCGCTGGGCATTGCCCAACCCGTAGCCGCACCGCTTGCTCGCGCCGCAATCTTCCTTGTGGTTAGTCTCGAGTCGTCCTCAGATAGTCGCACTATTATTCGATCATTCTGCGGCGACTTGCCCTCGTTGTTGCGTGCGGTCGGATTCCGCGACATTGAAGCGGGCCTGTCTTGTGTCCTCGCGTTTGGATCGGGCGCCTGGGATCGGATCTTCGGATCAGCTCGGCCTGCAGAACTGCACCCTTTCCGCGAGATTCATGCGGGCGACCGGCATGCCGTCGCTACTAAAGGCGACTTGCTGTTTCATATCCGTGCCAAGCGCTTCGACCTGTGCTTTGAGCTGGCCACCCAAATCATGGCTCGCATTGGGCACGCCGTTTCGCCAGCCGACGAAGTGCATGGATTCCGATACTTCGACGACCGAGACCTCATGGGCTTCGTTGACGGAACGGAAAACCCCACGGGTCAGGCAGCGGTCGACGCGGTACTCGTCGGTGATGAGGACCCCGCATTCGCGGGTGGTAGCTATGTCGTGGTGCAGAAATATCTTCACGACCTGGCGCGATGGAACTCACTCTCCACAGAAGCGCAGGAGCGCATCATCGGCCGCAGGAAACTCTCTGACATCGAATTGGACGATTCCAGCAAGCCGACATCTGCCCATAACGCGCTGACCACCATTGTCGAAGATGGGAAGGAGGTCAAGATCTTGCGAGACAACATGCCCTTCGGGCGAGCGGCTCAAGGAGAATTTGGCACTTATTTCATCGGCTACAGTCGTTCACCGAGGACGATTGAGCAAATGCTTGAGAACATGTTCATTGGTCGTCCGCCGGGCAATTATGACCGGCTGCTCGATTTCAGTCGTGCGATCACAGGAAATTTGTTTTTCGCACCTTCCATGACGTTTCTGGAAAATGCCGCCGAGCCTCTGCCTGCAGACTCAACTGAGCCGGCCAAAGAATCTTCTCTGCCCGCGGCTAGGAGCGATGGTTCACTGGGTGTCGGTTCCATGAAAGGAGAAATTTCAAATGAATAACCTGCATCGCGAACTGGCCCCCATTTCCGACGCTGCGTGGGCACAGATTGAGGAGGAGACATCGCGCACGTTTAAGCGCCACGTGGCGGGACGACGCGTCGTCGACATGCATGGGCCGGCTGGTACGATCCTGTCTGCCGTCGGTACTGGACATCTGGCGACCATTAAGTCGCCTGGAGATGGTATTGTCGCGCGACAGCGTGAAGCAAAAGCACTGGTCGAGCTGCGGGTCCCCTTCAAGCTGGAACGCCAGGCAGTCGATGACGTCGAGCGCGGCGCGAACAACTCAGATTGGCAGCCCGCGAAGGATGCCGCCCGCAAACTCGCTTATGCTGAGGATGGAGCCATATTCGAAGGCTATGCCGCCGCGGGAATCGTAGGAATCCGCCAGGGCACCAGCAATCCTGCGATGAACCTACCGGACTCCGTACGAGAATACCCGGATGTGATCGCCCGAGCACTGACCACCTTGCGGCTAGCTGGGGTCAATGGCCCGTACGCTGTGCTTCTGGATGCGAAGGTTTACACAGCGCTCGCTGAAAGTAGCGATGAAGGATACCCGGTCATAGAACACGTTAAGCGCCTCGTCGACGACAAAATCGTCTGGGCCCCCGGCATCCACGGAGCTTTTGTGATGACCACCCGTGGCGGCGATTTCGACCTGCAGATCGGCCAGGACGTCTCCATTGGCTATTTGAGCCACACCGACGACTCCCTGAGCTTATACCTCCAAGAGTCGCTTACGTTTCAGCTACTCACGGCAGAGGCTGCTGTTCCATTGATTCGACGCGGAAAGTCGCAGAGGAACTGACGAGCGGTCCGGCGGAAATCAATCCCGGCAGGGATGCTTGGATCGATCGGTCGCTGCCCGTCCTTGGGTGAGGCGAGAGTCAACTGGACGCCGGCGTCTCTGAAAGCGAAGTAGCCGCCCCTCCTCTAAGCCAGAAACCGGTTTACGGCTTGTATTACCGAGTTGGTCATGCGACGTAAGCACTATCAAGATTTTCATGCTTCATTTCCTTATCCTTCGGTGTTCAAGTTTCCGGGCGACTCGGTGGGACGGCTTCACATCAGAAGAGTGGGAGCCAGATAGGGGCCTGACAACATCATCGTGGCCAGCGTTTTCATTACGCTGCTGCTCTCGCCTCCGCGCATTTTTCTGATGAGCGGATAGTCATCTGCGTTTCCCGGGTGACGTTAATGTATGGCGGGCCAATCGAACCAGCGCTGCTTCGTCGCGGCGATCGGGATCATTCCCATTCTGTGCACGGCCATGCACGAAGGATTGTTGATCAGGCAAGTTTAAGAAGCGAGTGGCTACTGCGGAGATGTAAAAATACAGGGTCATGAGCAGCAATCAAATGAAAATGCGACCGGGGAGTCCGTATCCGCTCGGCGCTACGTGGGATGGCGGAGGAGTGAATTTCGCCATCTTCTCCGAGCATGCGACCAAAGTCGACCTGTGCTTGTTTGATTCGCCCGACGACAAAAGAGAGGCGGAGCGACTGGTACTGCCGGAGCAGACTGACATGGTTTGGCACGGCTATCTGCCCTGGATCCTGCCGGGCCAAACTTACGGATATCGTGTCCACGGCCCCTACGACCCGACTGCCGGACACCGCTTCAATTCCAACAAAGTTGTGCTCGACCCCTACGCGAAGGCGGTGGCACGTACGGTGCAGTGGGCGCCGGAAATGTATGGTTACCAGGTCGGGGGAACCGATGCGGATTTATTGCCGGATGACCGGGATAATTCAGAGTTTGCGCCTTTGGCGGCGGTAGTGGATAGCGCGTTTACGTGGGGAGACGATCGCCCGCCGCGGACACCATGGCATAAGACTGTGATCTACGAAGTGCACGTCAGAGGCTATACCAAACTGCGTACCGACCTTCCCGAAAAAATTCGCAGCACTTACACCGGACTGGGATCGGAGGAAGTGATCCGACATCTGCAAAACCTCGGGGTCTCGGCGGTCGAACTGATGCCGATCCATCACCACACCTACGACCAGGTGCTCGTGGATCGCGGGTTGACCAACTATTGGGGATACAACACCCTAGCTTACTTCGCGCCGGAGATTCGCTACTCGATGGCGAATGCACCCCAGGAGTCAGTGCGTGCGTTCAAGACTATGGTCAAGAATCTTCATTCTGCCGGGTTGGAGGTCATCCTCGACGTTGTATATAACCACACGGCGGAGGGCAATCACCTCGGTCCTACGCTTTCGCTGCGTGGCGTGGACAACGCAGCCTACTACCGTCTGGTGCATGACAACCCGCGGTACTACATGGATTACACGGGCTGCGGCAACACTTTGAATGTGCGCCATCCTCGAGTCCTGCAGCTCATCATGGACAGTCTCCGCTACTGGGTCCTGGAGATGCACGTGGACGGATTCCGCTTCGATCTCGCCAGCGCGCTCGCCCGCGAATTGCATGAAGTGGATAAGCTGGGGGCCTTCTTCGACATCATCCATCAGGACCCTGTGCTTTCGCAGGTTAAGCTGATTGCCGAACCGTGGGACATCGGAGAAGGCGGCTATCAGGTCGGAAACTTCCCGGTTGGGTGGACCGAATGGAATGGGAAGTATCGCGACACGGTGCGACGCTTTTGGAAGGGAGACGGAGGTGTGGTCTCAGAACTGGCGACCCGCCTGGCGGGGAGCAGTGATCTTTACAGTCAAAGTGGCCGCCGACCTTATGCCAGCATTAATTTCGTGACCAGTCATGACGGATTCACACTCAACGATCTGGTCACCTATAACGAAAAACACAATGAGGCTAACCTGGAAGACAACCGGGACGGTGACAACCATAATCTCAGCTGGAACTGTGGCGTCGAGGGGCCTACCGACGATCCAGCGATTAATGCCCTGCGCCAGCAACAGCAGCGAAATTTTCTGGCGACCCTGTGCCTGTCGCAGGGCGTGCCGATGCTTTGTGGCGGAGACGAAATGTGCCGCACTCAACTGGGAAATAACAATGCCTATTGCCAAGACAATCCACTCAGCTGGGTGCAGTGGGATTTGTCGCCCCGCCAACGGGAAATGGTGGCCTTCTCCCGCTATGTCATTGGGCTTCGCAAGGAGCATGCGGTGCTGCGCCGCAGGAAGTTCTTTCAGGGCCGCGGTATCCGTGGTGCGGGCGTGCAGGACATTGCATGGTATGAGCCCCGGGGAAAGCAAATGACCGACAAAGCCTGGGGGGACCATTTCGCCCGATGCGTCGGTGTTTTGCTTAATGGGGACGTTTTGGAGGAAATGGACGAGCGCGGTGAGCCGGTGGTGGGAGACACGCTGTTCCTTATGTTCAACGCTCACCACGGCCCGATCCTCTTCCGCCTTCCGGCGAAGCAACCGGGCGAACGCTGGGAGCGCCTCCTGGATACCGCGGATGCGGAGTGGAAACGACGCTTCTTGCTTCGCGATCACGGTTACAAGTTGCAAGCCAGGTCGGTTGCGGTGTTACGGTTAAAGCGCGTGCAAATTGGTCCTGGAGGAACCGGTGAAAGCTACGCAGCTCAGTGATTTTGATGTCCACCTTCTCAGCGAAGGAAAATACGGCGGAAGCGGCCAAGGCAATATGGGCGCGGTTCAGGCCTCACCGGCGCCGAGTCATGGTCATCATTCTTTGAATTTGACTTTGCCGCCACTAGCAGTCGTTATTCTCAAGCCGGAGAAGAGGACTTAGCGTGGGATGGCAGCCCCGCTTCGGACCTTCCTTGAGCCAGGGGAAAACATCGTTCCGCTTGTGGGCGCCCGAAGCGCGTAACGTCGAACTTCTGCTGAACCAGGCAGGCAGGATACAAGAGCGGTTTGCGATGGAGAAAGACTCGGAAGGTTTTTTCACCGCGCAGTTGGAGTCAGCACGGTCCGGTGACTTGTATCGTTTCCAGTTGCCCGGCAACCCACCCTGGCCTGATCCGGCTTCACGCTACCAACCCGAGGGCGTCCACGGCCCATCGCAACTCATTGATGCCTCCATTTTCGCTTGGACAGATCAGTCGTGGGAAGGCGTGAGTCGCGAGCGCCTCGTTTTCTATGAACTTCACGTGGGAACCTTCACTCCCCAAGGTACTTTTGAGGCTGCAACTGAGAAGCTTTCGTATCTGCAAGAGTTGGGAATTACCGCCGTTGAACTGATGCCGGTGGCTGATTTTCCCGGTTCCAGAAATTGGGGATACGACGGCGTCTCCTTGTTTGCACCGGCGCGGTGCTACGGTACTCCGGATCAGTTGCGGGCCTTGGTGAACGCCGCACACCAACTGGGTCTAGCGGTTCACCTGGACGTGGTTTACAACCACCTGGGGCCGGACGGCGCGTATCTTACCGCTTTCAGTCCGTTCGTGTTCTCGCAACGTCACCGCAGTCCGTGGGGGGCGGGGATCAACTTCGACGGCCCACACTGCGAGCACGTGCGCCGGTTCTTCATAGAAAACGCCCTGCACTGGATTCACGACTATCACTTCGATGGCCTGCGCCTGGATGCCACTCACGCCATCGTGGATGACAGTCCAAAACACTTCCTTGCCGAGCTTGCCGAAGCAGTCAAGACTTCCATGCAAGGGGAGCGGCGCAAAGCAGTGGTCATCGCGGAAGATGATCGCAATCTGTCCACCATTGCGACGCCACGCAGTGCAGGCGGCTGGGGACTCGACGCAACCTGGGCCGACGATTTCCATCATCAGGTCCACCGCCGCCTGACCGGCGAGAGGGACGGCTATTACGCGGATTTCACCGGAACCACTGCCGACATCGCCACCACGGTCCGCAACGGTTGGTTTTACTGCGGGCAGCATGCTCCTTATTTCGGGAACGCACGTGGCAGTGACCCGAGCGGTTTGCCTATTTCAGCGTTTGTAGTCTGTCTTCAAAACCACGACCAGATTGGCAACCGCGCGATGGGAGGGCGCTTGAACCAGTTGACGGGTCCTGCCTCATACCGCGCGGCCAGCGTTCTGCTTTTGCTGGCCCCGGAGATTCCTCTGTTGTTCATGGGGCAGGAGTGGGCAAGCTCGTCACCGTTTCAATACTTTACTGACCACGAACCCAAGCTCGGGCGGCTGGTCACGGAAGGGCGACGCCGCGAGTTCGCCCGCTTTGCCGCGTTCAGCGATCCTGCCGCTCGGGAACGAGTCCCTGATCCGCAAGATCCGGCCACGTTCGCCCGCAGCCATCTGACCTGGGAAGAAACCGAGGCCGGCCCTCATGCCGGCATACTGCGTCTCTACCGCGACCTTCTGCGGCTGCGCGCCGATGATCCAGCCTTGCGAGATTCTTCGCGCGCAGCTTGCGAAATAGTCCCCTTGGGCGAGAATGGTCTGTTACTCTGCCGAAGGACGGCCACGGATTGTCTGTTGGCCGTGATTCAGATTGTTGAATCCGGAGCTCACGATCTGAGCCGGTATTCCCTCGCTGAACTCCCGCAGGATTTGGCCTGGGCCAAAGTCTTAGACACCGAAGATCCAGAGTTCGCCGCCGACCCGACGGTCATCGAGTGCTCGCCGCAGCCACTGCGAATTACTCTCGCCCGTCCCGGCGCGGTGCTGTTGCGCGCGACGCAAATCTCGAAAGGAGGCGACTGATTTGACGGAGCGGCCCACCCGCACTCCCGCCAGCACCTACCGCTTGCAACTCAATCCTCGCTTCGGATTCCGCGAAGCCCGCGAGATTGTGCCTTATCTCTCCACGCTGGGTATTACGGATTGCTACGTTTCTCCCTTCTTTGCCTCGACTCCTGGCAGCACTCATGGGTATGACATCTGCGACCACAACCGGCTCAATCCCGAACTCGGTTCTCGGGAAGACTTCCAGGCCTTGTGCAAAGCTCTGCAGCAGCGCTCCATGGGCCTTTTGCTTGACTTCGTGCCCAACCACATGGGAATTGATGCGCAGGCAAACCTGAAATGGCGAAGCGTGTTGGAGAACGGTCCGTCTTCCCCGTTCGCCGCTTTTTTCGATATCGACTGGGACCCGGTCAAGGATGAACTCAAGGACAAAGTTCTATTGCCCATCCTTGACGATCAGTACGGAAACGTTCTGGAGGCCGGCCGGCTGCAGGTCCATTTTGAGGCTGGCATTTTTTCAGTGCAATACTACGGCCACAATCTTCCTCTCAACCCCCGGCAAATGCGGGTTCTATTAAGCCATCGCCTGGATGCACTGCGCGCGCAAAACTCGGAGGAGGATCCAGACCTGCGGGAATTGTTGAGCATCATCTTTCATCTTGAGCACATTCCCGTCTTCACCGAAACCTCATCAGAAATGGTGGCCGACCGCGACCGCGAGAAAGCGGTGGCTGCTGAACGTCTGGCAGCGCTGGTTGCGAAGGCGCCGGGGATAGGACGCCATATCGATGAGAACGTCCGTGAGTTCAACGGAAAACCGGGGGTTCCACAAAGTTTCGATCTGTTGCATGAACTTCTCGATCAACAACCCTACCGTCTCTCCTATTGGAAGACCGCGGTGCACGAGATTAACTACCGGCGCTTCTTCGACATCAATGAACTGGCGGGAATCCGCATGGAAGATCCCGTAGTTTTCGAGGCTGCGCACATGCTTGTGCGCGAGCTAACTCGGGGCGGACTGGTCACCGGACTCCGCTTGGACCATGTGGACGGCCTGTTCGATCCCAAGCAGTACTTTGTAAATTTGCAGAAGCACTGCGCCCCAGATGACGGGCCCCTCTATCTGCTGGTCGAAAAGATCATTTCGAGCGGCGAGAACTTGCGGCGCGACTGGGAAGTTCACGGCACTACTGGTTACGAGTTTCTGAACGATGTCGCCGGATTGTTTGTGGACCCGTCGAACGCAGCGGCGCTCCACAAGATATACGACCGTTTCACGGGACGAAGCAGCCGTTTCGCCGACCTGGTTTACGAAAGCAAGCAGCTGGTCGTTGCCACGTCCATGGCCAGCGAGCTGAACCTGCTGGCGCACGAACTTAACCGCATTTCCGAATCGAACCGACGCTACCGCGATTTCACTCTCGATAGCTTGCAGGAAGGTCTCCGCGAAGTGGTCGCCTGCTTCCCGGTTTACCGAAGCTACTTCACGGGAGAAGGCCACGACAGTTTCGACGAACGTGCGGTGGATGCCGCCATGTCGGAAGCTCTTCGCCGCAATCCGGTGCTGGAGCCTTCGATGTTCGCCTTCATCCGCCAGATGCTTCTTCCCCAAAGAGAACCAGGCCTGTCCGAGGAGGAATACCAGCGGCGGGTGAGATTCGCCATGAAGTTTCAGCAGTACACCGGGCCAGTGCAGGCGAAAGGCGTCGAGGACACTGCGTTCTACCGTTACGGCCCATTGCTGTCCCTGAACGAAGTGGGGGGAGAGCCGGCACGCTTCGGGCGCAGCGCTGTGGAATTTCACGAGATCAACCAGAAGCGTCGCCAACACTGGCCGCTCTCCATGTTGTGCACTTCAACCCATGACACCAAGCGCGGAGAAGACGCCCGCTGCCGCATCAGTGTGCTTTCCGAAATTCCCGATGAATTTCACGCTGGGCTCAATCGATGGGCGCGCACTAATGCCGGGCTGAAGCGTTTGGTATATGGAGAGCCGGCTCCGGACCGGGCCAACGAGTACCTCTATTATCAGGCCTTGCTTGGAGCGTGGCCGCCCGAGGTCGCGGAGATGCCACCGCAAGCGTTTGTGGAACGCATGCGGGAATACATGCTCAAGGCCATCAAAGAGGAAAAGGTTCACACGAGTTGGATTCATCCCAGTCCGCAATATGACGATGCGATGCGCGATTTCGTGGCCCGCACTTTGACTGGCCCTGAAGGCAGACGTTTCCTGCGTTCCTTCTTGCCTTTTCAGCGGCGTGTCGCTTTAGCGGGAGTCGTAAATTCTCTCGCTCAAGTGGTGCTGAAGATCGCCAGTCCCGGCGTACCCGACTTTTATCAGGGTACGGAGTTGTGGGACTTGAACCTGGTGGACCCTGATAACCGCCGTCCCGTGGACTATGCGCAGCGGATGGCATTTCTACGCAAGGTTCAGCCCCTGCTCGAAGGCAACTGCGATCCCGAACCCTGGAAGCGTTCGGTATTCGCTATGCTCGAGGGTTGGCCAACCGGTGAGATCAAATTGTTCTGTTCGGCCGTGGGGTTAAATCTTCGCCGCCACCACAGCCAGCTCTTGCTTTACGGTGAATATGTTCCTTTTGAAACGCAGGGAAAGCGAAGCGCGCAGGTAGTGGCGTTCGGCCGGCAGCACCAAAGAGACTTGGCGATCGCGATCGCGACCCGCCTTACCGCCAGGCTTGGCGGCTCGAAATCTCCGTTTCCGCTGGGCGAAGATTGCTGGAAGGACACTGCGGTTAGGTTGACTGGACCATTTCAAGAACGGCGCTATCGCAACCTTTTCACCGGCGAAAGTTTCAGCGCGAACTCAACCATTCCGCTGAGCCATGAATTTGCCCTCGTACCAGTGTCACTGTTGGTTGCAGAATAGTTTTTTCGAGAAGATCACCGAATCGTTCGGCGGCATTTCCGCTGGAATGATCAACTTAGATCAACTATAAAAATAAAGAGCGCGTTATGCAACGAAAGTCACTCTGAGCAGGGCGGGCAAGCGGTGACTCCAACGTAAGGGTTCGATAATTGTTCCCGTGGATTCGTTTGGCTACCTAGCGAGCCATCCGTGCCTATTTGTTTCAAATCATTTGCGCCGTCGGTAAGCCTGAAAAGGCTGGCGGCGGAGGTTCAACTCCTTCCCTGGCCACCACTATTTCTCGGCGTTCGGTTCCGGTAAGTTACGCCACACCGGCGCTAGTCCATGCCGAAGAACCCTCATCGAGCTGGCAGTCCGGCTACTCCACCGGAAATGAGTAAATGTTAACGCTGAACGGCGGCACCGAGATAGCATCGGGTACCGACGACAGTCCATGTTCCTCGACCTCAACTCCCGGCTTTTGTCCCACCACGATGGTTGCGTCCACGCTGGGCGGGGCCATGCGCCACAGATGGCCCTGGCTTTCAAGCTTCACCCCGCTGATGGCAAGATTCAGGTGCTGTTCCGAATCCGAGGGATTCAGCACGGCAAACGTAAATGTCTTGCGATCCTCACTGAAAGCCGCGCTCACATCCAGGGGATACGTATCGCTGCCCGGATTCACTGCAGGCTGATCACCACCGGCGGGAAACGCCGGCTTAGGCTGCGGCGAATCGCCGGAGACTTCCACCGGAATCGTGCCGAAGTGATCACGATACATCTTGAACAGAAGGCCGGTCGGGTTCAGAACCGCATCGGTCCGGCTCTCGCTCATCATTGCGGTTGCGAAAGTGAACGCGCCGAGTTGGAAAATATCCGAGTGGCGGAACATCTCGTGGAATGCCCAAGCATACGCGGGAACTACTTTGTACGAGTCCCGAGGAGCGCCCGTGTAGGCCCACTCATCAATAGCGATCGGCACCGGCTTGGCGCGCAAGGCCGGAATGCGCTTCAGGTATTCCTGATAATGTTCGTACTTGGCGCGGACCTGCGTGGCCGCCTCGCGCTCCCACTCGATGAGTGTGAGTGGGCCAATCGGGACTTTCTTCTCCAGCTTCATATCCGTGTGCTGCGTACCGGAGGCGTAGTAGTGCTCGCTGAGCATGTCGATGTTGTCCAGACAGTGGAGCAGAAGGTTTCCGCTCCAGTCTGCCGCCGAAAGATAGTCCGGAACATACTGTCCGTTGATGCGCTTGGCCTGATTGGCGCCCTCCATGACATCGGGCATAGCGCCGCCGGCAATCAGCGTGATGGAAGGGTCGACCTGGCGCATGGCTTTGGCAAACATGTTGTGCTTGATCTCGAACTGCGGCAGCGACATGGCACCCATCTGATAGTCGCCCCAGGGCTCGTTGCCGATGCCCCAGAACTTGACGTGGTAGGGCTGCGGATGGCCGTTGGCGGCGCGCCATTTTCCCATCGGCGTGGCGGCCGCTCCATTGGTGTATTCGACCAGTTCCCGAGCAGACCATTCGTCGCCGAAGCCAGCATTCACTGTGATGTAAGGCTCCACGCCGAGCAACCGGCAGAGCGTGATGAATTCATCCGTGCCGACATCATTCGGCTGCACCGCGTGCCAGACCGGATCATAGATCGGCGGCCGCTTGTCGATTTCTCCCACACCGTTGCGCCATTCGTAAGCCGAGACAAAGTTGCCCCCGGGAAAACGTAGCACGCCGAAATGTAGTTGCTTGAGCGCGGCGATGACTTCCGCGCGAAAACCCTGCACATTGTCGGCAGGCATTAGCGAAACTGCGCCTACCTGAAAGTCGCCGGCGCCGGTGCCGGTGATTTCCAGAGCGGCCTGGTCGCTGTCGCTCTGTGATTGAAAATGCAGCGGGTACTTCCGGTACGCTGACCCAAGGGCGCGCAGGACTACCGTTTGGCGATCACTCGCTTCTTTGCCCCAGACCAGGCTTACTTTCACAACCGCACCCGGGCTGCCCGCAAGAATCACGCGGCCCGTGTACGATTTTCCTTTGCGGACGGCAAGCCCGGATTGCTCGAACCCGTGCGGGTCCGTTTTGTCGAGTTTGACTAGCGGAGATTGGTCGCCGGTGTATGTATTCTTCGTATCCATGGTGACGAATTCGTCGCCGCCGATCGGCGCCCAGCGCCGGGGAGCGGGGCGGAACCTTCGCCCAGGAGCTGGGGCTGCGGGTTGCTCCGGCGGCTTGGATGTGATCGGATAGTAGAACTTGCGGTCTTCCAGCATCTCCGCCCAGACGCCCTCGTTGACGATGTTCCCCCCATGCTCCAGAAACTGGCCATAGATGTATTTCGAGATCGGATGGCCGGTCTTCGAAGCGTCGATCGACGCGTGTACCGGTTGAGTTTGAGCAGAAGAGAACGACGCGACGAAAAGCGCAGCCAACAGCAAGACTAGCTTGGCAAAGTTTGAACTTTTCAAATTTGGATTCACGGTACGGAGTCTCCTGTGGGCACGAGGATGAATAGCGAGGCAGCGATACTGAGTTCGCTGAAAATTGGTGCGCAGAAATCGTTTACTTTGCACGGCTCATGATGGTAGGGTCGCCACATTTCCGCTGTCAACAGATCTAAGGTATTGTTTTGTAAAGATTCGCGTGAGCCAGCGGGCAGAAGATATCCTCTTTTGCAAAGGGAAACCCTCAAGCTCTCGTCAAAGCGTTGGGATAGGCGCTTAAGAGAAGTCTCAAGCGCCTTGGCTGCAATTTTTCTGTCCCCAGCAAATTTGAGGCGGCCTGTCAAAAGAGACGGGGCGCAAAATCCTTGAGGTCACGGCGCCAGGTCTGCCATTCGTGCGATGTGCCCGGCGACTCATAAAAGATGTGCTTGATGTGGGCTTCCTCCAGCGATGTGTGCAGCTTCTTGATTCCTGTGCGCATCATCTCCGGCTCTTCAGCCCCAACCCCCAGCCAGAGCAAGTGCACTCGCTTGGCGAAAGCGGCCGGGTCAGCCATGGCGCCATTGTAGTCGGTCTTCAAATCCAGGCTCTGGTTGCCCAGAACTTGCGGCCCACCTGCGCCACTGAAGCCGCCAATGTAGGAGAACATGTCCAGATGATCAAAAGTGACCTGGAAGGTCTGCATACCGCCCATCGAAAGGCCGGCCATGGCGCGGTGATCGCGATCGGGAATGGTGCGGAAGTGCGAATCGATGAACGGGATCAGAACCTGCGTGAGATCGTCTTCAAACGCCTGTGTCATCTCTCGCATAGCCTTCATCATTTCCGGTGAACCAAACCTCTGCCCCGTCATATCGGGAGCGGGCTGGCCGGCACGTCGCGCATAGCCGTAGGCCATCACGAGCAACATCGGCTTGCAACTGTGCGCTGCGATCAGATTGTCGAGAATAAAGTTTGCCTGCGCCTGCCGGATCCATCCGGTTTCGTCTTCCCCGCCCCCGTGCTGCAGATAGAGCACCGGATAGCGAACCTTCGTCTGCGTATCATAATTCGGCGGAGTATAGACCAACGCGTGCCGCCAGCTGCCGGTCACCTTCGAGTCGTACCAGATCTCACGGACTTCGCCGTGCGGCACATCTTCGGGCAAATAGAATGTGGTCCCCGGCTCCGGAATCTCAATTCCGCTGGCATCTTTGCCCCCACCAAAATAAGCGTGGCTGCCCGGATCGCTGACCTCGGCGCCGTCGATGTTGATCGTGTAGTAGTGAAAGCCGGGAACCAGGGGAGGCGTAGTAACCGTCCAGAATCCGTCCGGCTGCTTCTCCATATCGAGTTTCGGGCCGCTCCAAAAATTCAGCTTCACTTTGGAGGCGTCGGGAGCTTTGATGCGTATCTCGGCCCTGCCCGCGCTATCCACGCGCGGATATGCCGCGTCCCAAACGTTGGTTGTCGCGGGCTGAAAACTGTTCGTTTCCTGCGCCCAACAAAAACTCGTAAGTAGAAGCACTACGATTGCAACCAGCTTCATCTCTAGCCTCCTCATTCCCGACTGGATTTTGACAGCCCACCCCACTCACACAAAACTGAACTTCGCACCTGGCTTGGACCTGCGATTCTGCTCACAATCGCAGGTCCTCAAAAAGCGCTGACGCTTACTGTTCGACGGAAATGACGGTCACCGATTTCGGCGCCAGCTTCAGAATCAGTTTGCCGCCCACGTCCGTCGCGGAAAATGGCTTTGGGACGACGGTGTTCGGAGCCTCGAAGGTGTTGATGCTATCCACCGCCGGCGCAGTCAGGGTTTCTCCGGACGCCGATCTCGCCGCGATGCCCACGACGCTCGCATCGATATCGACCGGCTGATTGGGATCGAGATTGGTGATCTCCAACCACAGTTTGCCGCTTGCGTCCTTCGCCGCGATAGCATCGACGCGCGGCAGCGTGATGTCGCCGTGGGTGTAAGTGCCGGCGTCAAAAGTGACGGGAATAAACGTCGCGTTCTGGAAGGGCACGTACATCTTGAAGACGTAGTAAGTCGGCGTGAGAACCATCTTCGGTCCATCGGTCAAGATCATGGCTTGCAGAACGTTGATCATCTGCGCGATGTTGGCCATGCGGACTCGGTCGGCATGGCGGGCAAAAATGTTCAGATTCAGCGCGGCGAGAACGGCATCCCGCAGGCTGTTTTGCTGGACCAGGAAGCCGGGATTGCTGCCGGGCAGGGGCGCATACCATCCGCCCCATTCATCAACCACGAGAGTGACTTTCTTTTGCGGATCGTACGCGTCCATGATCGCCGAATGCGTGCGGATGAGGTCGTCCATTGCCAGCGTGGCTTTCAGGATCTCCGCATACTCTGTCTCGCCGAAACCAGTGGACGCGTACTTGTGGTCCCAGTTGATAACCGTGTAGTTGTGCATGGAAAGCCCATTGAGATCCCAGCTCCAGTGGTGATGCTGGTAGGCCTTCATCACCGCATCGGTCCATGCCATCCACTCCGGTCCGCCGCCGCCCGGGCCGACGGCGATCTTCAGCATTTCGTTCTTGCCCTGTTGATCGGGATTGAAGTTGCGCACGAAGCGGGCGTAGTCCTTGAGCTGGTCCACGTAATAGTCGGGCGTCATATTGCCGCCGCAGTCCCAGCTCTCATTGCCGATGCCTAGAAATCCGACCTTGTAAGGAGCAGAATAGCCGTTTGCGGCGCGCTCCTGGCCAAGCGTAGTGGACTGCGGGCCGGTCATATATCCCAGCCAGTCCGCGGCTTCCTTTACAGTTCCCGAGCCAAGGTTGACCGAAACGTAGGCTTCGCTGCCGATCTGGTCGATGAAGTCCATGAACTCATGCGTGCCAAAGGTGTTCGGCTCGGTCACGCCGCCCCAGTTGGAGTTCAGCGTGATCGCCCGCTTGGGGCCGACGCCGTCGCGCCAGTGATAGTCGTCGGCGAAGCAGCCCCCGGGCCAGCGAATGTCGGGCACCTTGATGGCTTTGAGCGCGGCGACGACGTCGTTGCGAATGCCGCGGGTGTTGGGGATTTTGGAATCCGGACCGACCCAGATGCCGTCATAGATGCCATGGCCGAGATGTTCGGCGAACTGGCCGAAAATGTAGCGGCTGATCGTCGGGCCGGGCTGGGACGGGTCCACGGACAGGTCGATTTTGTCCTGGGCCAGGACGGGCGAGGTGAGCGCTATCACGACGATTGCGAGGCTAACGAGCAGGCCACGAGTAATGGGAGCCGTTCTTTGGGCAAGAACTCTGGGCCGATCGATCAGTTCTGATCTAAAGGCGTGTGCAGAGGCCATGATTTTTCTCCGGCAAAATTAAAGGAAACAAGAGGCAAACGTTTACCAGCATACGCGCAAGTCCTAGGTTCGTAGCATGCACGTCAATTTGGGTCAGGAAGTCCCCTCGCGAACCTCTTGGTAAACGGCGAATCGTTCGTGGACGATTCTCGACAGCGGCACAAACGGCACGCTCTGATCTGCAGCCTTGGCCTTAAATGCCAGCTTTCCTTCCGCAGGTTCCAGCCAAGTGGCTGGATCGTCGACTTTCCCGCTGAATTGCAGCGTGGGGCGGGGAGCCATCTTCTCTTCCGCCCGAAAAGGCCGGTACCAGTTTTCTTTGGGCTCTTCCTCAAATCGCGCCGCTAAAACGAGCGGACCAAACATCGCCGCCTGGAGATTGGCATTGTCAGGCGTGGGCGCGGCATGAAGATGCATGGGCAGGCTCAGTTCTACACGATCGCCGGTCTTCCATGGCCCGCGCAGGACCAGGTAGCTGGATGCATCGGCAAAAACCGGCAGCGCACGGCCATTCACCTTCACGCTTCCGCTTTTCGCCCAGTAGGGCACGCGCAACTTCAAATCGATATTGACGGGTTTGTCGGCAGAGATCAGCAGCGTGGTCCCCTGCTCGTCCGGAAAAGAGGTTTGCTGTGTGATGCGGATGCCTTTTTCCGGCCAGTTCACCTCTGACGCAATGTAGAGATTCACGAAGATGGAATCGTCGTCGTGAAAGTAGATGGTGTCGGTCAACTTGGCGAACTCTTCGGCGCCCGTGCCGTTGCAGCACCAGAAGGAATCGAATGGCGGGGCGTAAATCTTGGAGTAGCCGCTTCCCAAAGGCAGGTAATAAACGGTTGTGCCCGTTTCCGGGTCGATCGTGCCCATGCGGTGGTTGAACAGGGTGCGCTCGTAGTAATCCATGTGACGCGCTTGCGGCGACCAGGCGAACAGGTGCCGCGTTAGCTTCATCATGTTGTACGCGCAGCAGTCTTCGGTGGTTTCAGAGCTGATCTGGGTTGAAAGCACGCCCGGGTCCGATCGCCACAGCTCGAAATTGCTGGTTCCGCCGGTGCAGTAGCAGCGCTCGCTGGTGACCTCATCCCAGAAGTAGCTGGCGATGTTCCAATAGCGGTCGTTGCCGATGAGTTCGTATAGTCGCGCCGCCGCGATGACCTGCGGAACATGGGTATTCACATGCAGGCCCTTCAGTTCGTCGCGGTGTGCGGCCAGCGGATCGAAGAACCATTTCTTGTTGAAGCGCTGCGCCAGTTCGAGATGCTGGCGTTTCCCGGTAACTCCGTAAAGATTGGCAAGCACCTCGCCCATGCCGCCATACTCCACCAGGAGCACGCGCTGCATTTGTTCTTCGCTTAACGGATAGACCCAGCTACCTACCCAATGCGCCATGCTCTCGAGGATTTCCAGAGCCTGCTCATTCCCGGCAAGCATGTACATATCGAGATGGCCGGCCATGATTTTGTGGATGGTGTAGAACGGCGCCCACACGTTCACGCCCTCGCGCAAGCGGTCGAAGAATTCCTGCGGGAAAGCGCTGAGATAGCCGTTCTTGAACTGGGCCTGGCACTTGGCGAGTTCTCCCACCATCAGATCGCCGTTGCGCTTCAGTTCTTCGTCACCCGAGCTGGCAAAGGCAAGCGCGCAAGCCGACAAATAGTGGCCGCCCACGAAATGACCGCGCAGCTCACAATCGGGCTTTTCCCAATCGCCCAGCGGCTCGGCGGAAGACGGCAGACGGGCATTGAGCCGGAAAGTGTGGAGCAACCGGTCGGTGGGCAGGGTTTTCAAATAGGCGCGATTAGCGTCTGCGGCGGCGCGAAAAGGCCCCGGCCCGAGGCGAACGTTCTGCATGGGAAACGGAACCGCCGTTGGCGCAACGACATCGCGGCTTGGCGATTTCAAGCCGGCCGACGAAGCGGCGGAAGTCTGAGCCTGAAGCGTGAACGTGGCAGAGGGGAGGACCGCGGCGGCGCCTGCGGCAGCAGCGGCGGTGGCAACGAACTCACGGCGACTGATTTTCGGCAAACTGGACCTCCTTGGGTCATGTCACGGACGGAAACCATACGGCCACTTGCCTTCCTCAATCGTGGCCGTCGTCCAAGCCAAATTGGGAGCTACTTGCAGCCCTCCTTGAAACAAAGATTCTGGCTGAAGAACGGCAACACATGATTCTGGAAGCGGTCGGCCACAGCGCTGGTGTGGGTGCCGTGAAACAGCTCGAAGCTGTTCGCGATTCCATACTTATCCAGAATATCGTGCAGCTTGCCAGTGTCGGTCCGCAGGCCGTCCTGGTCGCCCACATCAATCGAAATGCCGTGATATTGGCGCAGATTATCAATGTACTGGTCGATGAACGCCAGGGGAGCGTTGGCTGTCCATTTGGCAACGATGTCAGGCTGAACGACGCCGTCCTTGAACGGAAGATCTAGATACAACGGCGGGTTCTTTGGGTCGGGTGACCAGGCCGCGGCGCTGGCGAGCTGGGCTTGGGCGAAGAACGGCAGCTTGGCTGAGTCTTCCAGCGTCTTTACCCCCTCCAAAGTCTTTTCCAGTTCAGAGTTGGGGGGACCAGGGGTCCGGGGCGACATGCAACACGGGCTCATGATGTACAAGCTTCCAAACACATCGGGATGCTTCATGCCAATGCGGCTTGCGCCGTAGCCTCCCATCGAGTGGCCAACCAGGCCGCGGCTGCGCCGCTCGGGAATGGTCCGGTAATGAGCGTCGATGTAGTCGACGACATCGTGGTAAATGAATCGCTCGAAGTCTCCGGTGGTCACCGAACTGGAATACATCGAGCCGTTGTGCAGGGTTTTGGAATCGGGCAACACGACGATCATCTCTTTCGCGCCCTGCGCGAAAGCCCCTTCGATAGTTTGGGGCACATGAATTTCGTGAGTCCATTGCTCAGCGCCGATCGAATATCCGTGCAGCGCGTAGACGACGGGATAACGGCGATGCTTATCTTTCTGGTAACTGGGAGGCAGAAACACGATTACATCGCGATCCACCGCATCGCCTTCCAGATTGCCTTCGAGCGATGTGCCATGAATCTTAATGTGCTCGACCGTCACCGGTTTCGCACCGGGAACGACCGGAGGCACTTCGGTTTGTACCTGCGCGCTACTTAATCTAGGGATCGCAAAAAGCAGCAGAATGACAGCGGCCCACAGGCCGACAATCCTCAGTCGCATCATCATTTCATTTCTCCATGAGTTCTTGGCATTACACCGGACAGGCTTGCGACTTGGCGGAACGAATCGCTTCATCACTTCGCGACCGGAAACTGATAAATGTTGATACTGATCGGCGCCACCGAGATCGTCTGCGGCACATCGCCCAAGGACACCTTTTGCACTTCGACCTGCGGCTCCTGCCCGACGCGATTTGCGGCCTCCAGGCTCTTTCCTGTCATCCGCCACAGGGTTGATGGCCCTTCCAGCCGCGTGCCGGTGGCGCTCAGATCGAACTTCTGTTCCGATTCCGTCGCATTTACGACTGCGAGGGTGAGGAATTTGTGATCGGGAGTTAACGCCGCAAACATATCGAGCGGATAGGTCGGGCTGCCGGAGTTCGTCTCCGGCTGATCGCCGCCGATGGCATATTTGGGCGCCGGTTGCGGCGAGTTCCCGGAAAGAGCGACCGGAACAGAACCGACAAAATGCTCGCCGTACATCTGAAACAGAAGCCCGAGGGTATTGAGGGTTGAAGCAGTGCTGTTGTAGTCCATCGTCGAGACACCCATGGTGTGCGCCGACATGGTGAGGAAATCGGTGTGCCGAAGCATCTCATTGAAAATCATTCCGTAGGCTAGGGCCTGTTTAAGATCGGCGCTCCGGCCAAAACCTCCGCCAAAGTAGGCGTACTCGTCGATGGACAGAAAGGTCTTCTTCGAGAGCATCGCCGGGAAGCGCTGTTGATATCCCTGCCACTCCTGGGCTTTCAGATGTACGACATCGGCGGGATAGCGCGCGTACTCGAGCAGCGTCTGGTCAACCTTCACATAGGCCTCGTCATTGGAGGCATCCGGCGGGAGACTTTTTGCGCGCTCAGGATCGAAGCGCCTGCCCGGCTGCGCATACCAATGTTGGGTGATGCCGTCGAAGTTGCCCCAGCTGTGCGCAAGAAGGCCGCCGGTCCAGTCGGCTTCCGTGCCGTACAGGGCTTGGAGATCGCCTTCATGCTTCGCGCGGGCCTCACCTCTAAGGTCCATATCCTCCAGCATTGACCCCGACGCGAGAAGGGTGATCGACGGATCGACTTTTCGCATTGCCTTAGCAAACTCATTGTGTTTGAGAACGTAATACTTCAGATCGGTGCGGCCGAGCTGCCACGCGCCGTAGGGCTCGTTGCCGATGTCCCAGAATTTGACGTGGTAGGGCTCAGGATGGCCGTTGCGCGCACGCTCGGCGCCAAGCCGCGTATTCACCGATCCGTTCATATACTCGACTTCTTCCGCGGCCGAGTGTGCGTCGCCGAAGCCCGCATTCACGGTGATGTAGGGTTCCACGCCGATGAGTTTGCAGAGCGTCATGAACTCGTCCATGCCGACGTCGTTGGTCTGCATAGCGTTCCAGGCATAGTCAAACATGGGAGGCCGCTTATCCGGATCGCCAACCGAGTCATACCAACTCCAATCGGAAAGGAAATTGCCGCCGGGCAAACGCCAGAAGCCGGAATGCAGCTGGTGCAGGAGCGCGATCGTATCCGGCCGAAACCCCTGCACGTTGTCCGCCGGCATGAGAGAAACCGTGCCGATGTGAAAACTTCCGCTGCCCATGCCCGTGATTTCGAAAGCGCCCTTTTCGGTATCGGCGTTCGCGGTAAAACTGAGTGGGAACTTTTTGTAGACATCAGACAGGACTACGGAAACGGTCTGCCGGTCGTTCTCGCCATCTCCCCAGATCAAACTGACCTTGACCTTGGTTCCCGGGGTGCCGCGAAGATAGATTCGGCCTACGTACTTCTTGCCCTTCACCAAAGGGAGACCGGATTGACGGATGCCGTGCGGTGTGGAGGAATCGAGCTGAATGCGCGGACTCTGATCGCCGACGTAGGGATGTTCTTTGTCCATCACCACAACTTCGTCGGGACCAACAGGGCGCCATTTGCGAAGCTGCATGCCGCGAAATCCAGCTTGCCGCCCGGCGGGCGTCTCTTCCTTGGATGTGATAGGAAAATAGAATTTCCGGTCGTCGAGCATCTCGGACCACAGGCTGCGGTAAATGAGCGAGCCAATATGCTCAATAAACATGCCGAACTCGTACTTGGAGACCGCAGGCGCGGTCTGTTGCGTATCGATACTTACGCTCAGCTTATCGGGAACACTTGGTTCAGTTTGTTGAGCCGCAGCAGCAACGGAACACACAAGTGACAATGCCATCACGGCAAGCAGCGAAATCCGCACTTTCATAGGGCCTCCCTAACTTGATCTCTTTTCGCACGCGTCGTGGCTTTTCAACGTCCGCGCCGGTTCGACTTGGGTCATCGAATCCCAGTATCCAATTGTGAGAAATCGTTTACTCAACCAAACATAGCTCTCTGCACAAACGGCTGAAGACTTTAGGCAAAAGGCATACTACGCTTGAGAAACCTCGAATGAAAAGTCCCTTTTGTGACCACGATTGATCGACCTCTTCGATAAATAGTTTACAGCGAACCTCAGTTGCAGACTTCCATCCCAGCAGCTACCGACAACGCAAGCATTTCCCCGAAAAATCCGTCAGCCTTTTCCGCCATTTCCCCTCGAGGCCGATTTTGTTTATCATTCGAACTAATGACCACGTTGCAAGCAAAATTGCAGGAAGGCTCCCGCTTTCTGTTTGCGGCGGAACTTGTGTCGGTGCGGGGCTCCATGGCCGACAACAGCGCCATCAAGGCCCGCACGTTCGCCAACGACTTGGTTGCCAGCCCCGATATTGACTGGGTTTCCATCACCGACAACGCCGGCGGACATCCTCAGCTCGCCCCCTTGGCCCTGGGCCGCCCCATCCTTTACGCCGGTAAGGAAGTCGTCATCCACCTCACTTGCAAGGACCTAAACCGAAACGGTCTTGAGAGCGAGGCCTGGATGCTCAACAGCGAAGGCTTCTACAACATCCTGGCCATGACCGGCGACTATCCCGTGACGGGGAATCTAGGCCTGGCCAAGCCGGTGTTCGACATCGATTCGGTCGGATTGATTTCTTTGCTGAACAAAATGAATCAGGGCCTCGGTCTGCGGGAGGTCCCCAGCGACCAACTCCAGAAAACGAACTTCTGCATTGGCGCGGTGACCAATAACTTCAAGCTGCACGAAGGCGAAGTCATGCCGCAATACCTGAAACTGGAGAAGAAGGTCGAGTGCGGCGCGCAATTCATCATCAATCAGATTGGCTTCGATGCCCGGAAGATTTCTGAGCTTCGCCTGTACATGGATGCGCACGGCATGAAACAAACGCCGCTCATCGGGAATGTCTATGTCCTAAATCCCCGTGTAGCGGAGATCTTCCATGAAGGTAGAATTCCCGGCGTCGTGCTGACCGACCAGCTTTTGGAACTCTGCCAAACGCAAGGCCGGTCGCCCGACCGCGGCAAGGCGTTCTTTTGCGAATTCGCCGCCAAGCAAATCGCGATTTATCGCGGGCTCGGCTTCCGAGGTGCTTACCTCGGCGGAAGCCATCAATTCGCCGTCATCCAGAAGATTCTCGAAATCGAACGGACCTACGCTTCGGATGACTGGAAGCAGTTTGCTCGTGACAGTCAGTTTTCCCGGCCCGGGGAATTTTTTTACTATAGCCAGGATTCGAACACAGGCCTGACCACGCCGGATCGCGAACGCCCCAAGCCGCCGGGCTCCAGCAAACACGTTGGAGTAGGCTACCGGCTCTCGAAGCTTTCCCACGAAAAGATTTTCGAGCCTGGCACGACCTTCGCCAAACTTGGAGCCAAGCTGTGCGCGCATTCACGAGATCCATTGCAGGGGCCAAAACCCTTGCGCGTCCTGGAGCAGATAAGCAAGGCGGTCTTGTACCGGTGCAAAGACTGCGGCGACTGTTCGCTGCCGGAAATCGCATTTCTGTGCCCTGAATCCCAATGCGCCAAGAACCAGCGCAACGGCCCTTGTGGCGGAACGCGGGATGGCCGCTGCGAGGTGGATGGCTTCGGCGACTGCATCTGGCTGCGCGCCTACGAACGCCTGAAGCACGATGGCTGCGAGCAAACACTGGTGCAACATGCTCCAGTTGTCCAGAATCAGGGGTTGCGGCGAACCTCGGCGTGGGCAAACCATTGGCTCGGCCGCGATCACACGGCCAAACGCGAGCAGCCTGTAAACGCTGAGGAATCGACGACGGGCGACCGCAGAGCAAAGAGCGTAGCGGATGCGCACGGAGAACCTGTCGCTGCCGAACCGCAGGCCATAAGGAAATGATGACGGAGAAACTGCAGATTGTCGGTGAATTGATTAACAACTCCTTCGCGCGAGCTCGCAAGGCGTTCTTGAATCGCGATGTGAAGGCTTACCAGCAGCTGGCCAAGCTGCAGTCGGATGGCGACGCTGCGTATCTAGAGCTGAACCTCGACGGCACGCAGCAGATCCAGGTGCGGCGGCAGGAAATGCTCGACTTCCTTCCCGACGTGATTCCCGCGATTCAGGAGATCACATCCACGCCCCTTTGTTTCGATAATCCCTCCTTCGAATACCAGAGGGTGGCACTGAAACACTACGACCGCAAGAAAAGCGGCGCGCCAATTCTCAACTCGATCGCAGCCTCGCGCGAACATTTGGATGAAATGATCGACTTGGTAAAACACTATGACACGCTGGTCATCGTCATGGCCTCGGAAATGTTCGCGCCCGGCGGAACCGCGCAATGCACAAATCCGCGAGACTCCTATCGCGCCGCCAAGC
This sequence comes from uncultured Acidobacteriaceae bacterium, assembly GCA_963770915.1. GTDB lineage: Bacteria > Acidobacteriota > Terriglobia > Terriglobales > Acidobacteriaceae > PALSA-270. The sequence continues at coordinate 3,537,743 of CAVYRG010000001.1, read as the reverse complement.
ACTTTGTCGAACTGCTGAGCGCCAAAGCCAACCGCCGCCGCGATCAGATCTTCATCGATCCGGGCCTCGCGCCGGTTGGGGCGGACACTTATGGCCTAGTGAATATTGGCCTCGATGCCATGCGCCTCATCTCTGCTGATCCGGATTTGAAAGGCGTTCACATGATTGTCGGGCTTTCGAATTTTGTTTGGGGCACGCCGAAAGGAATTCGCGAAGAACTGGAGAAGGCGTATCTCACGCTGGCGATGGACGCGGGTCTTGATTTTGCGATCACCAGCCCGGAAAAAGATCCGGGACCTTTGCCCGCCGATCATCCGATGGTAGCCAAACTGCGTGACGCGCTTGACCAGGGACGTCCGCAGGGCGGCGAAACCGTCGAGACCTCGGGTTTTCGCCAGATCGAAGCCATTATGGCCATTTGCAGCGAAGCCCACGCCATGGATATCTGAACGGCTCCTGCGCGAACAATCGAGCGATGAATATCCCCCCCGCGATCAACGAACGCCGTGTCTGGCTGCGTGTTGGAACGCTGCTGGATGGCGTGAGCAGCGCGCCTCTTCACGATGCACATGTGGTTTACGACAAGAGCCAGATTCTCTTCGTGGGCCCGGATTCCCCGCCGAAACATCTGGTTGATTCCGGTCAGCATGAGCCAGATTTGGACCTCAAGGATCACACGCTGCTCCCCGGCCTGATCGAAGCACACGCGCATTTTTTTCTGAAAGGCGGCGAATTGCATCCGGAAAAGCGCGCGGCTTATCTGAAGCAGAAGCCGGACAGATTGCTGCAATTGGCTCGCGCCCGGCTGGAAAAGCTGGTGCGGCTTGGGGTGATCGCGGTTCGCGATGCCGGCGACAAAGATGGCGTCGGTCTGGCGCTGAGCAAGCTTTCCGCGAGTGCTGAGCGTCCGCTGATGCCCTACGTCGATAGCCCCGGCGCGGCCATTCATCGCCGAGGCCGCTATGGGGTCTTCATGGCCCATGCGATGGAAGACTTCGCTACTGCGCGGCTGTGCGTCGAAGCCCGCCTTCGCGATGGCGCGAACCGCATCAAATTGATTGCCACAGGAATTACCAATTTCAAGAAAGGCGCAGTGACTACCCAGCCGCAAATGAGCACGGAGGAAATACGCGAGTTCGTCGAGGCCGCCGCATCGCTCGGAAAACAGACGCTTGCGCACGCCTCAGGCGACGACGGCATTCAGTGCGTGATTGACGGCGGAGTGGATTCGGTGGAGCACGGCTACTTTGTCCGCGCCGATCAACTGGCCAAGATGCGCGACCGCCAGATCGCATGGGTGCCTACGTTTGCGCCACTTCAGAAGCAGGTGGACCATGCCGACTTGATGGGCTGGGATAGGAACACGGTTGCCAATCTGCACCGGATTCTCGATCGGCACTCCGCAAGCCTGTTGAAGGCTCACGAGCTTGGCGTGCCGGTCATCGCTGGAAGTGACGCCGGCTCCTACGGCGTACGACACGGCATCGACTTTCTAACCGAGCTTGAACTGATGGAGCGCGCCGGGCTCTCCCCGCTCGCCGTTGTCAACTCGGCCACCGGAGCCGGATCGGAGCGGCTGGCCTTCGGAGAGAAATTCGGACGGATCAAACCGAGCTATCTTGCTCGCTTCATTCTGACCCGCCATTCTCCTCTGCAAACGATTGCGAATCTTCGCCAGCCGCGGACAGTGGTTTTCGACGATAAGTGCTTCGAAACCGACGTGAGCTTCGATGCCGGAGGATTGTGATTTGGGGCTCCTTCACTGGGACGCAGCAGTCCCAGGCGCGACCGCGGCCGGTTAAGTTCCCGCTAGCCTCTTTATCCGAGCGGTTTGCGCCGCCCGGTTCCAGTGGTATACCGTAAACCCTTCCAAGCGTTCTCTATGCCCGAGCGCAACGATCCCGGCTTACCTTCCCCTTCTCCCGTGCTTGCGTCCCGGGTGGACCCTACTTCGGCGCGCTTCGAGGCGAACATGCGGTTCTTGGCGGATCTCGTTTCACAGGTCCGCAATGAAGAAGAGAAGATTCGCGAAGGCGGAGGCAGCAAAGCAATTGACAGGCAGCACGCCAATGGACGGCTCACGGCGAGAGAGAGAATCAATTTATTGGTGGACCAGGGCACCTTCTTCGAGCTGGGCGCTTTCGCGGCGTACGGCATGTATGAAGAGTGGGGCGGAGCTGCGGCCGCGGGCGTTGTGACCGGCCTGGCGCGCATTCAGACGCGCCTGGTGATGATCGTCGCCAACGATGCAACCGTAAAGGCCGGCGCTTTCTTCCCCATGACCGCGAAGAAAGTGATCCGCGCGCAGAACATCGCCTTGGCCAATCGCGTGCCCACGATTTACCTGGTCGATTCCGCCGGCGTGTTCCTTCCGCTGCAGGAGGATGTATTTCCCGACACCGACGATTTCGGCCGCATCTTTCGCAACAATGCCGTGATGTCGGCGATCGGAATTCCGCAAATCGCGGCCATTATGGGAATGTGCGTTGCCGGAGGCGGATATTTGCCGGTGATGTGCGACCACGTTCTCATGACCGACGGGAGCGGGCTTTTTCTCGCCGGCCCCGCGCTGGTGCAGGCGGCGATTGGGCAAAAAGTTTCCGCCGAAGAGCTGGGCGGAGCGGCCATGCACTCGGCCATCAGCGGCACGGTCGATTTTCGCGAACCGAACGATGAAGCCTGCCTGCAGCGCCTGCGCGCCATCGTCGAGAAGTGGGGCTACCGTCGGCTGTCGCCCTGGGAACGCCGCAAGCCGGAAAACCCCGCGCTGGCGGCGGAAGAAATTTACGGCATTTATGATTCTTCCCCTTCGCGGCCGTATGACATGAAGGAGATTTTGGCGCGAATCGTCGATGGCAGCCGCTTCGACGAATACAAACCGGACTATGGCAAAACTGTGATCTGCGGTTATGCGCGCATTGGCGGATTTGCCGTGGGGATCGTCGCGAACCAGAAGCTCCACGGGCAGGCCACCGATCACGAAGGCCACAAACGCATGGAGTTTGGCGGGGTCATCTACACCGAATCGGCGGAAAAAGCGGCGCGTTTTATCATGGACTGCAATCAGAACCTTGTGCCTCTGGTCTTCTTCCACGATGTCAACGGATTCATGGTGGGTCGCGACGCGGAGTGGAGCGGCATCATCAAGGCGGGCGCGAAGATGGTGAATGCGGTTTCGAACTCCGTAGTGCCGAAGATTACGGTCATCGTCGGCGGATCGTTTGGCGCCGGCCACTATGCCATGTGCGGCAAAGCTTACGACCCGCGGTTCGTCTTCGCCTGGCCGACGGCTCGTTATGCCGTGATGAGCGGCGATGCCGCCGCCGGCACGCTGGTGGAAATCAAGCTTAAGCAATTGGAGCGGGCCGGCAAGAAGCTCACCGAAGACGAACAGAAGGAATTGTACGAATCCGTAAAGAAGACGTATGACAAGCAGACCGACCCCAGCTACGGCGCGGCGCGGCTGTGGATTGATAAGATCATCGATCCCGCGGAAACGCGAGACGCCATCACGCAGGCGCTCGAAGCCGCGTCGCTGAATCCGGATGTGGCGGAGTTCAAGGTGGGTGTGCTGCAGACGTAGCTTTTGCCGCGGATCCTGAATTTCCATGTCAGATTTTGTCAAACTGATCGAATGCCCGCGCGACGCCTGGCAGGGCTTGGCGATGCAAATTCCTGCTTACCTCAAAGTCGACTATCTGAAAGCCTTGATCAGTGCCGAATTCAAGCATCTCGATGCAGCTTCATTTGTCTCCCCCAAGGCTGTGCCACAAATGGCGGACTCGGAGGAAGTGCTAAAGGAATTGGACCCTCCCGACGATGTCGAAGTGATCGGCATCGTCGTGAACGAGAAGGGGGTGGAACGCGCTGTCAACGCAGAAGCAGTCCGCACTCTCGGGTTTCCCTATTCGGTTTCGCCAACTTTCCTGCGCAACAACCAGCATCAGACGCTGGAGGAGGCAATCGATGAATTCGAGAAGATCAAGCAGAAGGCTGACGCCGCCGGGCTGGATTCGGCGGTCTACATCTCCATGGCCTTCGGGAACCCCTATGGAGATCCGTGGAGCGTGAATGAGGTGGTGGATGCGGTGGATCTTCTGGAGTCCCTCGGGGTGCAGACAATTTCGCTGGCCGATACGGTGGGGATGGCCGGGCCGGAGCAGATTCAGGAATTAGTTGCAGCAGTGATCTCCAAGTATGAATATCTCGAGATTGGGGTGCACTTGCATAGCCGGCCGGAGCACGCAGCAGAGAAGATATTCGCAGCCTATGACGCGGGCTGCCGCCGTTTCGATTCCGCACTTGGCGGATTGGGAGGATGCCCCTTCGCGCAGGATGCGCTGGTGGGCAACATTGCCACAGAAAAAGTGATTGAGGCATTGCAGCAGCGAGGAGCGGCTTTGCCGCCGCTCAAGCCGCTGGATGCTCTGCTGCGCGCGTCAGCGGAAATCGGCGCGAGGTATGGAACATCGCACGCGGCAGATTGATGGGCAGAAGATGAAATACGAGACGATTCAACTGACCTACGATTCCGGAATCGCTTTTCTCACGCTGAATCGGCCGGAGAAGCGCAACGCCATCAGCTATGAACTGATCGGCGAGTTGCTGCAAGCGCTTCGCGAAGCGCAGGAATCATCCGCGTTGATTCTGATTCTCACTGGAGCCGGGCCCGCGTTTTGCTCGGGCATGGACCTGAAGAACCTGGAAAGCCTGCTGGGAACATCCAAGGCTCAAGGCCTGGAAGATTCAGCGACGATGGGCAAGCTGTTCCGTTCGCTTTATGAGTTCCCCAAAGTCACGATTGCCGCGGTCAACGGAGCGGCAATCGCCGGCGGCACCGGTCTCGCACTTCTGTGCGACTTTACCCTTGCAGTCCCCGAGGCCAAGTTTGGCTACACCGAGGTTCGCATCGGATTTGTGCCGGCGATCGTTTCGACTTTCTTGCTGCGCCAAGTTGGGGAAAAGGTGGCACGCGACCTTCTGCTGACCGGAAGAGCCTTTGACGCCGAGGAAGCGCGCCGACTCGGGCTGATCACCGAAATTGTGCCTGCAGACAAGTTGCTGGATCGCGCCCGCGAACTTGCCCACCAACTTATGGACAATAGCCCTGCTTCGCTTGGTTTCACTAAACGCCTCTTGACCGAGCACGCTAGGTTAGAACTCGATGCACAACTTTCAGCTGCCATAAACGAGAATGCTTCCATCCGGGCCACTGCCGATTTTCGCGAGGGTATTACGTCATTCCTGGAAAAGCGTAAACCGCGTTGGAGTGGAAAATGAACGAGACGGAAAGCGGTTCCCACGCAATCGTCGGCGAGTGCCGCATTCGCGTGCGCTATTCCGAAACCGATCAAATGGGGGTGGTTTACCATGCCAACCACTTCGTTTGGTTTGAGGTAGGCCGCGTCGAATTGTTGCGGCAATTCGGCTTTTCCTATCGTGACATGGAAGTGAAAGATGGCTGCTGCATTGCGGTCATCGATGCGCGGTGCCGCTACAAGGCGCCAGCGCGTTATGACGATGAAATCATCGTTCGCACTCGGCTGAAGAATGTTCGCCGGTCCGTGGTGCACTTCGCCTACGAACTCATTCGTGCCAGTGACGGCGAACTGCTGGCGGAGGGCGAGACTGTCCACGTGGTAACCGATGCGCAAATGAAGAAAACTCCTCTTCCGGAAAAATACGCAAAGGCGTTCCTTCGGGCGTTGGGCCGGGAGGGCGGCGCGGCTTAGCCGGTGAGTTCTCGTGAAAGCTCTTCAAATTAGCGGGAACGCGCTTACCTGCGAAGAAGTTTGGGAAGTAGCGCTGGAGCGTCGCACGGTGTTCCTGGCGCCTGACGCGCGGGAGGCGGTCGTGCGGGCGCGGGCGGTGGTCGATTCCCTCGTCGCCGGCGACAGAGTTGCCTATGCCATTACCACCGGTGTCGGGAAGCTGAGCGATGTGCGCATTCCGCACGAGCAGATTCGCGAATTGCAGGTAAATCTGCTGCGCTCCCACGCAGCGGGCGTGGGTGAGCCGCTATCGTTCCCGGAAACGCGCGCCATGATGCTGCTGCGGGCGAATTCCCTGGCCAAGGGATTTTCCGGCGTCCGGGCCGAGGTCATTGGCGCGCTGTGCGAGATGCTGAATCGCGGCGTGCGGCCATTTGTGCCGTCTCAAGGGAGCGTGGGAGCCAGCGGCGATTTGGCACCGCTGGCTCATCTGGCGTTGGTGCTGATCGGCGAGGGCGAATGCTTCGACGAACGTGGCGCTCGTATTTCTGGCGCAGAAGGCCTTCGGCGAGCGAAATTGAAGCCGCTGGCGCTCGAAGCCAAGGAAGCCGTCTCTCTCATCAACGGCACGCAGGCCATGCTCGCGCTGGGAATTCTGGCGCTGCGCGACGCGACGATTCTGGTTGATTCCGCCGACGTGATTGGCGCGCTCACTCTCGATGCGCTACGCGGCACCGATGTGGCTTTCGACGAGCGCATCCATCAGGCGCGGCCGCATCGCGGACAGATTGCGACCGCCGCCAACCTGCGCCGCATGCTCGAAGGCAGCGGAATTCGCAGGTCTCATGCGGACTGTAATCGCGTGCAGGATGCTTATTCCCTGCGCTGCATTCCGCAGGTACACGGCGCGGTACGCGACACGCTTGCCCATTGCCGCGAGGTGATGGAAACTGAAGCCAACTCGGCGGTAGACAATCCGCTGGTTTTTGTTAACGTTCGCGTGGGGACGCCTGCCCTCGGCCGCCAGGTCGAGCGTAACTCGACGGCTGCGGCAGGCGACGTTCTTTCCGGGGGAAATTTCCACGGCGAGCCGTTGGCCTTCGTTCTCGATTTTCTGGCCATCGCCCTGACCGCCCTCGCCGGAATTTCTGAGCGCCGCATCGAGCGGCTGGTCAATCCCGCGCTCAACGAGGGCTTGCCGCCGTTCCTCGCGCCGCACGCGGGACTGAACTCTGGCTTCATGATGGCGCAGGTCACGGCGGCGGCGCTGGTCAGCGAAAACAAGGTGCTGGCGCATCCGGCGTCGGTCGATTCGATTACGACTTCGGGCAATAAAGAAGATTATGTTTCCATGGGAATGACGGCGGCGATCAAGCTGCGACGCATCGTCACCAACACACGCAACGTGGTCGCGATTGAAGCCATGGCGGCCGCGCAGGCGGTGGAATTTCTGGCACCGCTCAAGACTTCGGCGCGCGGACAGGCGGCAGTGGCGGCGATTCGGTCAGTGTGCGCGGCGATGGAAACCGACCGAGTGATGGCGGAGGATTTTGTGAGGGTGGCGGAGTTGGTGGCCAGCAGCAAATTGGCAGTGGCGTTGAAATGATTTTTGTCCGAACTGCCGAGCTCCGCCCAGCCCAACAGCCGAGGGCGGCTGTCGCCACGTGACCATTGCCTATACTACCTTGCCGCGCTTCCGTTCAATCCTAGTTCCCCTGCGATTCCGTTCATCGCCTCGATGCAAAAGGCGATGTGATCTTCCAAATCCACTCCCAGAGCGGCGGCGCCGTTGACGATATCGTCGCGGCTTACGCTGCGGGCGAAGGCTTTGTCCTTCATCTTTTTTCGGATGGACTTGGCGTCCACCTCGGCGAGCGACTTCCCCGGCTTGACCAAGGCGACGGCGGTGACGAATCCGGCTAGTTCGTCGCAGGCGAACAGAGTCTTCTCCATCGGCGAGTCGCGCGGCACACCGGTGTACTCGGCGTGCGACATAATGGCGCGGCGGATTTCCTCGGAATAGCCGCGCGCTTCGAGAATTTCGTTTCCTTTGTAAGGATGCTCCTCGCGGTTGGGGAATTTCTCGTAATCGAAGTCATGAATCAGGCCAACGGCTCCCCACAATTCTTCGTCTGCGGAAAATTTTCGCGCGTAGGCACGCATGCACGCTTCGACTGCAAGCGCGTGCTTGCGTAAACTTTCTGATACCGTGAACTCAGTTAGTAAACCCCACGCGGCGGCGCGATTCATCATGGTTTTTTGCCTGTTTTCTCCTGGTTTTCTCCGGTTGGTTTGCGGTTTTCTCCAAGATATTCTGCTTTTCGTGCCAGATTATCCTTGACATCCACAGGGCTCATCCCTCAGATTACGCTGCAGGTTGGAACTCTGAAAAGTCGTCGCTCTCTTTTTGAGTTCCAGGAGATGCACCCGCTCTGGCACCTCCCAACCTAGATGGCCACAACGCTCGCCCCGGTCGATTCCAGGGAAGTAGTCCGCTGCGACCACTGTCTGCTGGTTCAATTTCGCACCTCAAATAATCTCTGCCGCCGCTGCCACGCTTCGCTCGATGAGGACGAGCCGGAAGTGATCGCAGCCATGCCCGAGCCACAAATAATGCCGATGCACGGCAACGGCCGCGGGCACCTGAACCTGGCCGCTTCGATCCGTTCGTTGCGCTTACGCAGCGGGCTCAGCCAGCGTCAGCTGGCAGGACGCATGGCAGTGCCGCGGACCTATGTCTCCAAGATCGAAAACGAAAAAGCAACGCCGACGCTCTCCTCGCTGGAGAGGCTGGCGCGAGCGCTGGAGGTTTCCGTCCCTGACCTGCTCACGGGCAGCGAGCGCACCCGCCAGGATGAGATCCGCGATCTGATGAAAGATCAGTTCATCGCGGAGCTGCAGCCGCTGGTGTGCCAACTGGACGGGTTGCAGCTTTCCAGTGTGCTGGCGCAAGTGCGGGATTTGTCGCTACGTCCGCGGAGAAGCGCGTAGGAGACGCAGCACGCGGGCGAAGGCGCCCGCGCCACACGAGTTTATCCGGGCAACCTGCCAACTACGGCCGGAGCCGCAAGGCTCCGGCTTTTTTGTCACGATTTAGGCCAGGAAGCAGACTAGGCCGCAAAATCCTCGTTCGGCGGCGACGGCATGGCTGGTGGCATGCGGTCCGTGACCTCCGCCAGGCACGCCAGCCGTTCCGCTAATTCGTGTGCGAGCGAGCCGGGCTGGTAGCGCCAACGAAAATTTCCCTCCGCGACGCTGGGCGTATTCAAGCGAGCTTCGCTGCCCAATCCCAACACATCCTGCAGCGGAATGACGGAGAGACTGGCAACCGAGCCTTGCGCCAGACGAATGAGTCCCCAGTTAATCCCATCGGGGCACGGGCCAACGTAAGCGCTAATCGCTTGACGCTCGTGTTCGCCCAGGCCGTTGTTCCACCAGCCCAGAGTCGTGTCATTGTCGTGGGTTCCGGTGTAGATCACGTGGTTGGCCGTGACTCGGTGCGGCAGATAAATGTGAGCGCCGGTATTTCCGAATCCGAACTGCAGCACGGCCAGGCCGGGAATCTGGTGGCGCTCGCGCAGGGCGTGAACTTCCGAAGTGATGTAGCCGAGGTCTTCGGCAAAAAAAGGCAGGCCGCCGAGAGCCTCGCGCAGCTTGTTGAAGAGCTCATCTTTGGGCCCGTCCACCCAGCGGCCGTACATGGCGGTTGGCTCGCTGGCGGGAATTTCCCAGAATTGCTCGAAGCCGCGGAAGTGGTCGAGGCGAATGTAGTCGCAGGTCTGGGTGGCCCAGCGCAGGCGCTGAATCCACCACTGAAAGCCCTGTAAGCGCATTACATCCCAGTTATAGAGCGGGTTGCCCCAGCGCTGGCCGGTGGCACTGAAGGCATCCGGAGGCACGCCGGCGACGACTTCTGGCTCCAGATCGTCGCGTAGGCGGTACAGGTCGCGATGCGCCCACACATCGGCACTGTCGTAGTCGACGAAAATAGCGATGTCACCCACTACGCGCACGGAGCGCTGCGCGCAATAAGCCCGCAGCGCGCGCCATTGCTCATAGAATGCGAACTGAAGGGCGCGGCGAACCGCCATTTCCGAAGCTAGCTCGGAGCGGGCGGCTTCGATCGCGGCCGACTCACGGCGGGCGAGTTCCTGCGGCCAGTGATTCCATCCCTGTTTGCCATAGCGTTCGCGAAGCGCGTCGAAGAGGACGAAATCCTCCAGCCACCAGGCGTTCTCATAGCAAAAGCGTTGAAAACGAGCGTGCGCGCTGCCAGGAGCATCTTCCAGGAAATTTCGGGCCGCTTCGTTGAGCAGGGGCAGCTTGCAGGCGACGACGTGATCGTACTCAACGTTTGTGACGCGCGACGAAAGCCCGATCAGGCGCGCCGGGTCAATCCAGCCGCGTTCGGCCAAGCGCTCCAAGCTGATGAGCAGCGGGTTGCCAGCGAAGGCTGACGTGGATGAGTAAGGCGAGTTGCCTTTTGCCGGCGGACCGAGAGGAAGAACCTGCCACAAGCCCTGGCCCCCGTCGGCTAGAAAGTCAAGGAATTCGTAGGCCGCCGGGCCAAAATCACCGATGCCGCCCCGCGATGGCAGGGAGGTGGGGTGCAGCAAAATGCCTGTGGCGCGAGGGAAGGCCATACGTGTTTGCTGAGCGCGGTCTCCACTTCCGGCACTTCATGGAACCAGGCGAAAAGCCCGCCCTCGATTTTAAGTTGTGCGACGCAGACGTGGCGGCGCTCATTTCTGAAATTAGATTCGCCTAAGCTGGCTATTCGCCTTCGCTGCCGCCGTGCTGCCGCGTCAGGCTGTTCATTTCGTCTTGATTGATCTTGATTTTGCCCGACTTTTGCATCTGGTCGCGCAGATTGGCAACGAAAAGCTCAAACAGCTCTCCTTGTTTGGCTTGCAACAGCTGGTCTCGAATCTGGTCTTTCTTGGCGGCGAATTCCTGTTCCGAAGGCTCCTGTTTGTCCACAACCGTCAGCACTACGCCGTCGTTGCCGGCCGAGATAGGGCCGCCGGTTTGGCCAACGTTCAAGGTGAAGGCGACGGAAGCCTGACCCGTCATGGAGCCGATATCCGGGACTTGCCCATCGGGCGCCACGAGATCGCTCGTTTTCACAGTGGCCCCCAGCTCTTTCGCGGCTTTGCGGAGGTCGTGCTCTGCTTTGGCGCGGTCGGAAAGTTCCTGGGTTTTCTGGGTAAGAAACGCGTCGGCGCGGTCGTTCTTGAAATCCGTCTCTACGCGGCTGCGGATTTCATCGAAAGTCGGCGTTTCAGGCGGCTTGATCTCGCCCAACTGGAAGACGACGTAGCCGTCTGGCAACTGCACGACGTCGGCAGGGGACTTTTCCGGCTCGCTGAAGAGCGCGCCCATAAACTGGGGCGAGCTGCCAATGCCCGGGAGCGAATCGGTACGGCTAACAAAGTCAGTGGAAATAACCTGCAGGCCTTGTGCAGACGCCGCTTGAGCCAACCCGGTTTTTTGCGCCTGCGCAAGCAACTGGGTGGCCTGTGCGTTGGCGGCCTTGGTTGCAGTTTCCTGCTTCACGGCGGGCTCGATCTGATCTTTGACCTCGGCGAGCGTCTTAGTGTGAGCTTGCTGCTTATCTTCCACCTGGATGATGTGGAAACCGTAACTGCTCTGCACCAGGCCGCTCATGCCGCCCTTGGGAAGCGAAAACGCGGCCTTTTCGAATTCGGCCACGGTCTGACCCCGTCGAATCCAGCCCAGTGAGCCGCCATTCTTTGCGCTGCCCGGGTCTTCGGAATACTTCTTGGCCAGCTCAGCGAAGTTTGCGCCCGCCTTCAACTGCTTCAGAATGTCCTCGGCTTTTTGGCGGGCCGCTTCCAGCCCTGTGGGATCAACCTTGCCGTCGGCGCCGGGAAGAGGTGCTTTGATCAGGATGTGGCGGACATTCACCTGCTCCGGCACCTGGAAATCACTGCGATGTTGATCATAGTAATCTTCGATCTCTTGCGGGGTAACCGTGGTTGTGGCGGAAATCTTCTCTGTATCGATCACCACATACTTAACTTTGCGCTTCTCCGGAATGGCGTTGGCGTAGTTCGCTTTGTGGCTGTCGTAGAAGGCTTTGAGTTCCGCGTCGGTGGGATGGATATCCTTCAGCAGGTCGTCGCGCCGGATCACGGCATAGTCGAACTTCACCTTAGTGTTCTGGCGGGCAAATTCGCGACGAACGTCGACTTCAGAAACGCTGGCGCCGCCGGTGACCAGGTCGCGCATTTTGCCAAATACGATCTCGTCCTTGACGCTCTGTTCGAACATCGGAACGGTCATATCGTGCTGCTGGAGCAACGACTCATAGGCTACCTGGCCAATAAAGTTGCCTCCGGGAAAAATGGCCTGCGCGAACTGGGGATCCTTTTGCAGATCGTCGCGGACCTCCGCATCAGTGGCCCGCAGCCCTAAGCGGTCAGCCTCCGCGAGAATAGCCTTTTGATTGATCAGATTTTCCGCGGCGCGCTCCGAGAAATAGGGGAGCAGCGCCTGGGCTTGCGCACCACCGCGGGGAAACTGCGCTTGCAGCATCTGCCGGGCCTGGCGGTCCACTTCGTCGCGCGTAACGTCCGCGCCGGCAACTTTGGCCACCACGCCCTGACCGGGAGTGCCTAAGCCTAGGGTTGAACTGATGCCTCCGGGCACCAGCGTGATGACCATGGCGCCGCAGATCAGCAATAGTAACCCGCCAAGAATGATCTTCTTCAGCGGGCCAGGGGTTTGCAGAAAGCGAATCATCTTGTTGAAACTCCAGCGATAGAAGGAATTACGATTATAAACTAGGAAATTCGTTATTGGCCGGGTTGCGCAATGTAAGCCCTCGACTGCCCGATGCCTAAGGCCTCACTTCCCTTTCGGATACTGGAAGGAATAGCGCTGCCGTTCGTCGCCGGACATGTAGCGCGTGTTGTAGTTCAGGAGATAGTCGAAGTGCGCGGCATCCGTGGGAAAAGCTTTGCCCTTCGGATACGGGTAGCCGCCCATATTGTGAAAGGGCAGCGGATCGACGGTGTCGCCGTCGGCAGCGTAGAAATCCATGTCCTTCTCGTACCCGCCGGCCATGAAGAAATAATCTCGCACCCAGCCTTTGGGCAGGGCCGGGAGCTTCGCGGGATCGAAATCGAGAGCAACTTCCTCGCCCGAGCCAAAAACCGCAAAACGGTCGTCGGTGGCGGTCAGCAGCGGAAGCACGTCGCCGTAGCGCGTGTAAGTACCCACGGGGCGGGTGTACGGGCCGGTGGCACTGGCCTTTTCGTAAACATACATCACGTTGCCGGGCGGCTGGTTTTCGATTTTGAGTGGGAATCCGTGGAAATCGAGATTCGCGCGAGCCAGCGGAATGGGCGTAAGGCGCAGGCTCTGATGCTGACTCGCGCGGTCGATCAGAATGCTGTCCCAGTAGACTTGAAGATTCGTGGTGATGCGGATGCGCTGCGTTCCACGCGGCAGTTTGCCGGTCAGGTCGGCAGTCATGGTGCGCGGGCCGCCAGCGGGAAAACCCAAGTCGTTCTCGACGCGCACCCATTTGCCGTCCGCACCTAACGCGTCAACGTAAGGAGCGATGGATTCGATCCCCGCCTGCGCCGCAGCGTACATGCTATCAGCGGAATAATATTCAACCTCGCCGTGCATCAGCAGCCACAGCGGGCCGCCGTGGTAGGGAACGCCGAGATCGAGTTCCAAGCTGTGCGGTTTTGCGAAACCGTGAAACTGGGTCGTCTGAAAATCGCCAAAGTAGTGGTGGGCCAGCAGATCGGGAAGAACGCTGTGGTGATTTTCGTCCCAGGCTCCGGCGGGCAAGCGGAGATCCCGCGCGACAACCACTTTGAAAGGCGGATAAGGCGGATTGCTGGCGAAATATTCGTTGGGATCGACATCGATGCGAGCGGGGTGGTCCACGGCCAACAGCTTTGCCTGGTCGAGATACACGACTTCTTCCAGCGGCTCCATGAACCGGAAGCTGAGTTTGCCGTCTTTCTCCCGGATGGCGTTACGGTCGATCTTGATGTATTCGACGGGGCGCGGAATATCGCGTTGGCCAGGACCGATCCAATGGCCAACGACGCCCGCGCCAAGCATGTCGCCAACTAGCCGATAGCGCTTGCCGTCCCACACAAACAGCGTGGGGCAAGAGCTGCCGCGGCGGTCCAGTTCCGTGTAGTCGTGCTCATGCAGACCAGCGACAGCAATCTCATCCTGCAAGACTCCCGTAGGCCAAAGCATGCGGACAATGTCAGCTTCTTTCGCCTGGCCCAGGCCAACGTTGATGGTAGTGGAGTTTTGGCCCAGAAAGCCGGAGGAGCCGGCGATTTCGAATTTCTGCCGATTGCCGCCAGCGAAGACCTCGATCTTAGTGCCGATGGCGCTCTTGTTGTCTCCCAAGCCCTTCAGAGCGAGGCGAAACCAATTGTTCTTGTTGCCGCCTTCGTTGCGCAGCAGAACCGCCGGGCCGTGATTCTGGGTGATGAGCAGGTCGGTAGCGCCGTCATTATCGAAATCACCGGTGATGATGGCGCGGGGATCTTTGAGTTGGATTTTGTCGAGGCCGACCTCAGCGGTTACGTCTTTGAAGCCATCGGGGCCAAGGTTGCGGAACAGCTTCACTTCGCCTTTGCCTTCGGCGGTTTCGCCAACGGCAACGAGATCGACCCAGCCGTCGTCATCGTAATCGAAGGCGGCCACGCCGAATCCGCGGAGCCAGTTCGTCGCGGGAAGCGGAACCTGCTCGAACTTGCCGTGATTGTTGTGCCACAGGGAAATGGCCGGGTGGCCTACATGAGTGAAGGCAAGGTCCATCCAGCCGTCATGATCCAAGTCAAGGACGGCCACGCCAGCAACCTTCGTCGGGCCAGCTTGGGGCCACGCTTCTTGAATTTTGAACACGCCCTCGCGGGGATTTTCGAAGATCGTTGCGCCCCTGGCGCCGCCGGTTACGATTAGGTCAACGGCGCGATCATTGTTGTAGTCGCTACCGATCGCGGCGACGCTCGACGTGTTGCCGAAAAGCCCTCGCGAATCGGTCGCGTCGGTAAATGTTCCGTTGCCATTGTTGCGCCACATGGTGTTGTTGCCATGGGGCGGCAAAGCTTCGTTCCACACCCTCGACGGCAATTGGATGGCGTCTTCCGCCGCTTTGGTGACGTAGAGATCCAGGTCGCCGTCATGATCGTAGTCAATAAACGTGAGGCCGACATTAACGAACCTCGGGCCACTCGTGGCCGGAGATGGATTATTCAGTCCCGCCGCCGCGGTTACATCCTTAAACGTGCCGTTCTTCTCGTTGTGCAGCAACAGCACACGGTCCTTTAGAGTTACGGCGAGATCGACAAAGCCGTCGTTGTCGTAGTCCCCGGCGGTGCAGCCGATGGCATGCAGTGTGGGATCAAGCCCAGCTTTTTTCGTTACATCTTCAAATTTTCCACCACCCAGGTTGTGATAGAGGGTCATGCCGCGGTGCGGCCCGTTGTCGGCAAGGAAGAGATCCTGCTTACCATCGCCGTCATAGTCCAGAAAACAAGCTCCCGGCGCTAGAAATGAGGCAAAATCGCTTGCCGCCGCGGACGCCGGATTAGCGGTAAGGCCTGCCTCCCGGGTCACATCCACAAAACGCACCGGAATCGCCGCCAGAACTTTTTCCGGCGCGGACAGCGAGACTTCCACCACCGAATATTTGCCCTGCTCGCCGTAGGCCAGGCTGATCGGCGTACCCAGTTTGTGCTGCGTGATGTAAAGGAATCGCTGCATTCCTTCGTGCGCTTCGGCGGTCTTTCCGGACTGCTGCAAGGCGCGGGCCAGGCCGAATTCGGCCGAGGCGTGCAGCGGATTCAACTTCAGGGCGCGCTCGAAAGCGTCGATTGCGTCGGGAAACTTGCGGGCCTGGGAGTAAACCGAGCCGAGAAAATACCAGGCGTCGGGGTCTTGGGGATCAATTTCAGTGACGTGGCGGAAGGCTTCAATAGCGGGCTGGGGATCGGCGCCGTTCTTGTCCAGCAGGCCGAGGTTGAACCAGGCGCGGGCATTGTTGGGGTCGTCCCTGACGACGGCGGTCAGCGTGTTTTTCGCCTGGTCGGGGTGCCCCAGGGCAAGCTGCGCGATGCCGCTGTTAACGCGAGAGACCTCCAGCGTGGGATCGGCTGCGGTAGCGGCCTGAAACGACTTGAGGGCCTTCTCGAAGAGCTGCTGGTTCATGTAGGCGGTGCCCAGGTTGTTCAGGCGGGCCGCTTCCAGCCGATCAGTGGGCTTAGCGCTTTGGGAGGCGGTAAGAATGCCGGTTGCAACCACGAGCACCATGCAACCGAGAAGAGTTCGCTGAATCATGCTTAGAAGAAGTAAACCACAGGGGACACAGGCAGGCACAGGGGTATTCTTGCGCTTCGCTTGGCCGTGTTTATTTTTGGGCTACCAGTGAAGACCAGGGCCTGCGGTATGGGGTAGCGGCGATAATTCCCTTGCCTTCCTGAACCGTGACGGTCTGGCCGGCACTCACGTTGGTCAGTTTGTCCACCTGGCCGCTCGGCCACTGAATTTCGACCGCATCGGCTTTTGTGGCAGCGCCTAGGCCGAAGGTCAGCACCAGCTCGCTCTGCGACATGTAGCTGGAACCGCTGCGAAGCATCTTGGACTCCACGCCTTTCTCTCCGGCCGCGGTGACCCGCACGAGGGCGCCGATGCCGTCGCGGTTGGACTTGGTTCCGGAAAGCTTGATGCGAAGGCTGTGGTTGGTAACACCCTCGCTGTGGAACAAGTAGAGGCGGCCGCCGTTGGTGGTGATCAGCATGTCGAGCGCGCCGTCGTTGTCGATATCAGCATAGGCGGCGCCGCGCGCGACTTTCGGGCTGGCGAAGGCCGCGCCGAGAGAATCCGTCACTTCGGTAAATTTGCCGGCGCCGAGGTTGCGGAAAATGTGGGGCGGCTCCGCATAGGTCACTCGCTTCTGCACTTCCTGGATTCGATTCTCGATGTGACCATCGGCCACGAAAATGTCGGGCCAGCCATCGTTGTCATAGTCAAAGAAGAAGCAGCCAAAACCTAAGGTGACCAGCGTGGCTCGGCCGACTTCGGACTGCGGAGCTTCGTCCACGAATAGGCCGTTGCCTTCATTATGGTAGAGCGAGAGCATCTGGTTGGCGAAGTTGGTAATGATCAGGCTGGGGTGGCCGGAGCGGTCGTAATCGGCGGCATCGACGCCCATGCCGGCGCGCGCCACGCCGTCTTCGCTGAAGCCGACTCCCGCGAGAACGCCGACGTCCTGAAACGTGCCATTCTTCTTGTTTTCGTAGAGCTTGTTGGGTTGGGTGTCGTTGGCGATGAAAATATCGGGCCAGCCGTCACCGTTGTAATCCATGATCACGATGCCGAGGCTTTTGGCTGCCGGGTCGTAGAGCCCGGCTTCCTTGGTGGCATCTTCAAATTTTCCATTGCCCAGGTTGTGCCATAGGCGCACGGAGGTTCCCTTGTAGGACTCCGGAGTGCAGTACGACTTGTGGGTGCCGTCGAGAGTGCAGAACAAGTCGCCTTTGATGGACCACTGCACGTAGTTGGCGACGATGAGATCGAGCTTGCCGTCGCGGTCGTAATCCACCCAGGCCGCGCTGGTGGAAAACTCATCGGGCCCCCAGAGGCCGGCGGACTTGGTCACGTCCGTAAAGGTGCCGTTGCCGTTGTTGTGGAAGAGATGGCTCTGGCCGACCGCGGTGATGAAGATGTCGTCGTAGCCGTCGTTGTCGTAGTCGCCGACGGCGATTCCCATGCCCATCATGGAAACGGCCAGGCCAGCTTTGGCGGTGACGTCGGTAAAGGTGCCGTTGCGGTTGTTGTGATAAAGCTTGAGCGTGGTCACCGGGCCGGGGTGGCCGGGCCAATTCTGGCCGTTGGTCACCAGAATGTCGGGCCAGCCGTCGTTATCGTAATCAATGAAGGCGCATCCGGGACCCATGGTTTCCGGAAGGTATTTCTTTCCAAAAGCGGCGTTGTTGTGAACGTAGCGGATGCCGGCCTGGGCAGTAATATCGCGGAATTCGACGCCCTGGGCCTTGGCGGCCGTCGGCAACAGCATCAAAAAGATGGCGAAGAGAAACAGGAGCTTGCGCATTATTTTGGCGCCCCAGTGAGATGAGCCGCAGTGGCATACTTCCGCCGCGGAGCTTTGGCCTGCAGTGTCGGCAGTGGCACAGAGACATGCTCGTGGATCGCCTGGCGTTCGTTGTTGTCGTCGGGATGGAGGCGGCGGTAGGGGCCGGTGATCTCCTGCGAAGCCTCGTTGGCTTTGAAGCGCAGATAGCGGACCTCATGCTCGTGCGCGTCCTTCTCGTCGCCTAATCCGCTGTAGCAGAGCATGAGATTGTATTGCGCCTGCAGGTCTTCGGGATCGATCGCCAATACGCGCTCCAGCGTCGCAATTGCCTCGGAATACTTGCGCTGCAGGAAGTAGATGCGGCCCAAATCGTTCAGCGCGACGCGGTCGCGGGGATATTGGGCGAGCACGATTTGAAGATGTTGTATCGCACCGTCGTAGTCTCCCTCGCTGCGCAGCACGCGGGAGTAGAAGTAGTTGGAGCGCGCCAGTTTCGGGCTCAGCGCCAGCGCTTTATCCAGAACGGTGCGGGCGCGGTCCATGTCGCCTTCCTGCACGGCGGCGCGGCCAATGTTGGTCCAGCCGTCGGGATTGTCAGGAGCAACTTCGGTAACTTTCTGAAACGCGGCCTGCGCCGCCTTTAGGTCGCCTTGCAGGAACAAGCCAATGCCGTAATCATTCCAGCGATGCCAGTCGCCGGCTTCGAGAGCTTCTTTTGGCTTGGGCTCGGGAGCGCTGCGAGGAGCGACGTTGAGGGTGACGGTATCTTCCGCGAGGGCCACGATGGGAAGATCGGGAATCTTCTCTTGTTTAGCGGAAACGCCTTTCAGTGAGCCGGTGAAGACGAATCTCGTATCGTCGTAATCGGGCGTCACCTGCGGTTTGGGCTTCTGATTGGGATCGGGAACGCCAGCAAAAGCGAACTGCGTATTCCACCAGGAGAACTTGCGATAGCACAAGCGCGCATGCAGCGTGATCTTGTTGCCGACGTTCTCGGGAATGTGCAGGCGATAGTGAACCGTGTCGGCGGCGCCCGGAGGAATCAGGTGCACGTAGACCACGGACCGCGTGGCCCAGGCGTTGCGCTTGTTGATGGGATTGCCGTGCTCGTCCACCTGGAGAGACTGTAGAAATGGGCGCCCGGTTCGACCGGGCCGTGGCCGTTATCTTCCACCTCGCCGCTCCAGAAAATGACTTGACCCTTGTCGTCGGTGGCTTTTAGCTCCAGCCAAACATCAAAGGCATCGACGGTACCGCCGGGGAAGAAGTGCCCGATTTTCTTGGTGCGGACCACAACGTCCACACGGTCGGTATCGCCTCGGCGTACTACGGGTTGGACCCGGTTCAGCGGGGCAGTAAGCGGAACTGGCGCTCCAGTATCGATGGGAGTAATTTTGCCTTTCCGCCTCTTCTCCGACGGCAAAGGTGGTTGCGATCTCAGCCTGGCCGGCCGCTTCGGTTGACTTGGGCTCGGCGTCGATCGGGAGATAGCGCAAAAATGTCCACGCTAAGAATGCCGTTCTTGAGGAAGTCTTCCTCCACTTTGAGCTGTTCGGCGTCATCGTTCGCCGTTGCCAAAGCTGTGTTGGCCGCCGGAAAGCGGTGTGAGTGTACAAAGCCGTCGACGTTGCCGGCATCATTCGAGCGGGTCAGCGGCATGTGGCAATCGGCGCACTGCGCAGGCTTGGGCGGATAGTAGAACGAGCGAGCGCCCTGGCCGGAAACGCCACTGGCCTGCCAGTTGTCGTATTCGTTGAAGCCGCGAATCCAACGGTAGTGATCTACCGGCACGTCGAGATGGACCTTGTGGCAGGTGGCGCAAAACTCCGCCGTCTGGTTGCGCATGAACGGTTTCAAGAAGACGCGGCGATGCGGCTCAGGATTCAGATAAACCAGAAAATCGTGCAAGCTACGAACGATCGGATTCTTGCTGGCGGCCAACTCGTGCAGCTTGGGATAGTCCAGATAAAAGTCCGCCTGGCCCATGGTGCTTTTCACCTTGGCGATGGAGTGGCACATCATGCAGCCCAAGCCGGCTTGCGCCTCGGGAGAGTGCACGAACTCTTTAATCGGGCGATCCATTTTGCCGGCGTAGAGAACCGCCGGGTCATGACAGCCGCCGCACCACTTCGACGGCTTTGTGCCAATGGTGTCCTGCATGTACTCAACGCTCTTGCGGTACCACTGATTGTTGAACGATGAAAAATGATGCGATGAGCTGAACCATTCCTTATAAATGTCGGCGTGGCAGCGCTGGCAGGCGTCGGACTCCATGAAAAACTTGCTGGGAATTTTCTGTCCGCCGTAGACTTGGGCGGAGCTGGGGAAGAAGGGGCCGTTGGCTCCGTCGCCTTCCTGGTCCATAGTGGCAGGAGAATCCGCAGGATTCTGGATGACGGCGGCGTTCAACCAGCGAGCGGTGCGGAAGTATCGCGCACCTGCAGCTACTCCGCCCAGCGCCAGCAGGCAGACGGCAAAACGCGCAACGGCGCGACCCGCGCCCGCGGCAAGCCACCCGCGCTTGCCCAGCCAATCTGCAAATACGAGGCCCACCCCCACAACGCAAAGGCCGATATGGAGATAGAGAATTCTGAACTCCGCGAGCGTGGTGCCGGTCTTGACCAGAATCAGCCCGACAATTCCACCCGCAGCCAGCAAAAGCCAGCCAGCCCGCGAAACTAGGCTTCCCTGTCGCAACAACCCGACCATGAAAATCAATAAGAGCAGCGTAGCCAGTGCGCCTGCCGCGAGATGCAGCAAGACGAACACCGGATAAACAAGGTTGGGTTGAGGAAACCCGTACAGATAGATCGCGGAGCAAAACAAGAATACCCACAAAGCGGGAAAGATCCGCGAGCGCCAACGGCTTTTATTCTGGGCTGAAATTGTCATTGGGTTCCACGCTTCAAGGGTCGCCTCCACAGCAACCCCTTGTGGGACGCCATAGTACTCACATAGGAAGAAGACAAAAATAGTATAAAAACACTAGCGGAACCGACAGGTAACTGGTTGGCGTTCTGTCAGATCAGGGGAGCCTCGCGCCACGGCCCGCATTGGGCTTCAAGTTCGGCGGCGACTGCGAGAACCGATTCTTCTTCCCAAGGACGCCCGGCGATTTGCACCCCGATGGGCAAGCCCTCCGCCGACTTGCCGACCGGAACCACCGCCGCCGGAGAACCCAGCAGGTTGAACCATTCCGTGTAGCTCCACGCGTCGAGATATTGCACCGTTCTGCCTTCAATCTGCCAACTGCGCTCGCCGTGGCGGAAAGCGGGAATGGCGGCAGTCGGACACAAAAGAATCGGATATTCCCGCATTTGCGCAAACACCCTCATGCGCAGCAGGTCGCGCTGAATCCATGCGTCTAACAAAGAGTCTCCCGAGTGAGCGGGTTCTTTCGCCACCAAGCCGAGAAATTGTTTGAGGATGGGGCTGATCTCGGCTTCGTGGCCTTGGATCGCGTCGTTCAGCATCATGCCGCCGGCCACTCCGAAGAACTTCCACCACAGTTCCCGGGCACGCTCAAGACCCTCGGGGCGAAATGGTTCGACCTGAAAACCGGCGCGGCGCAGGGCTTCGGCCGCCGTGCGCACGGCCGCTCGTGTTTCGGCAGTCACCGGAGTGCGGCCATCGTCCTCAAAGTAGCCGATGCGGAGCTTCTTCATTTCTCCTTCGCCGGGCCAGCGGACAGGGACAGGCACGGCGGAAGGATCGCCGTCATCGGGGCCCTGCATCACTTCGAACAACAGCTTCAAGTCGGCGACCGTCCGTGCCATGGGGCCAACCACTCCGATCAGCGCAAACGGTCCAGTGGATTGAGGAAAGTGGCCGGTCGCCGGAATGCGGCCCGGAGTCGGTTTGAGCCCACAGATGCCACTGAAGTGAGAAGGCACGCGAATCGATCCTCCGCCGTCGCTCCCCACTCCTCCTGCGGAACACCCCGAAGCAATCGCCGCGGCCTCGCCGCCGCTGGAGCCGCCGGGCGTACGGGCGAGGTCCCAGGGATTGTTGGTGCGGCCATAAAGAAGATTGTCGGTCTCCCAGGCCATGAGGAGTTCCGGCGTATTGGTCACGCCGAGAATGATGGCACCGGCCTGGCGCAGCCGGGAAACCAGCGGGGCGTCCTTCTCGGCTACGAATCCCTCTCGCTGTTTGGTGCCCGACTCGCAACGCATTCCGGCAACTTCCAGCGAACTCTTGACGCTTACGGGAACCCCGTGAAGCGAACCTGCGATTTCATTCCGCATCGCTCTAGCTTCGGCAGCGCGGGCCTGGCGCCGCGCATCTTCCGCATCGAGAAACACGAATGCATTCAGCTTGGGGTTGAGCCTTGCAATTTGCGCGAGATGCGCTTCAACAAGCTCCACCGGCGACAACTTCTTCGCACGGATCTGCCCAACCATGGAGACAGCGGAAAGGAAATTTAATGCGGGCATCCGGTCCCACTTCGTGGAAGTGCGAGTCTAGCACGGCACGGCCAATCAGTTTGCCTGATGATTGCTTGCCGAAGTATTGTGAGGAAAGCTACGATTCGGCGTTTCCTCAACGGATCATAAAGACGACCGTCGGGGAACCCAGAGGCGCACAGGCACGGACAGGAATTCCCGCTCAGGAGAAAATCATGGGGCACCAACATCCGCCGCGTTTTCTAAAAATTGTCGATGAAGCGCGGACGCGTATTCGCGAGACCAATGTGGACGAGGTCAAAGGCAAACTCGACCGAGGCGACAAGTTCGTTCTGGTGGATGTCCGAGAAGAAAGCGAATTCGCCAAAGATCATTTGCCGGGCGCGATTCATCTTGGCAAGGGCGTCATCGAGCGGGATATCGAACGGCGCGTTACTGATCTGAATGCACTTTTGATTCTTTACTGTGGCGGAGGCTTCCGCTCGGCGTTGGCCGCCGACAACCTGCAGAGAATGGGCTATACCAATGTGATCTCCATGGATGGCGGCATTCGCGAATGGCGCGAGAAGGGCTTCCCGCTGACCTGCGACGAGGGATAGTTCCGGGTTGGAAGAGGCTAGAACGTTCGGGCCGGAGGTCCGCCACCCTTGGTAACTTGCCCCCTCTCTGCCAAGGCGAGAACATAGATTGTTATTCTGGCAGCAGCCTCTCCCCTCAAGCAGTTATATCGAGACACTCTATGAAGGGGACTGTGCTTCTCATCGACGACAGCAAGTTTCTGCGCCGTGCCAACGAGCTGGCCGTTTCCAAATCCGGCTATACCGTGCTGGTTGCAGAGGACGGGGAAGAAGGACTGCGCATTGCCCGCGAGAAACTGCCTGATCTGATTGTATTGGACATGATGCTGCCCAAAATGCCAGGCCCCCAGCTGTTGCACGCGTTGAAGCAGGATTCGAAGACGGCGCGAATCCCCGTCATTGTTTTGAGCAGCCTGCCGCAGAGCAACGCGGCGAAGCTACTCCACGAGGGCGCGGCGGCGTATTTTGAGAAATCGCAACTCGGAATCGAGAATGGCTCCGTCGGCCTGCTGCGAGCGATCTCTACCGTCCTGAGTTTGACCAGCAACGAGGTGTGACGGAAGCCTGCTAACAGGAGCTTTCTGTTTTGGCAGATTGAGGACATGCAGCGAGGGAAGCGCAGTTCGGATGCGATTTCGGTGGGAGCGGCTACCGCCCCCGCTCTTGCCACACTAAGGAGTTCGGTGGTCGCCGGCGCCAGCCTGGAGGAGTTTTGCCAGGAGCTCGCAAAGGTCTTTCAAGTGCACGCCACTGAGGTGGCCATGTTCCGGGCAGAAGGCGGCCAACTCAAGTTTGTGTTTCCTCCTGAGCTGCGGACGGCAGGTTCGATACCACTTTCCAGCGGGTCCGCTGTGGCCAGTCACACAGCGATCGGCAGGAAGGCCGAGCGGTACAACAATTTTCTGCAGATTAAACACGCCAGTGTTTTTGAGAGCGTGCGCCTCGGCCACATGGGCGATAATACGCCGCCGGAAAAGCCTATCCAAAAGCTCATGTCCGCCCCAATCCTGGATGCGAAAGGCAAGGTTTTGGGGATCATTCAGGTCAGCCGCAAGGGCTACGATTTAGTGTCATCCGGTCCTGACTTCACGGTAGACCAATTGCATCAACTCGAACATGCCGCCAGCCTGGCTGCCCACTCTGGATTCATGCAAAGCCCCGACGGCTCAGAGGAGTAAGCTCGGACCGCTTGGACTTCACTGCGGTCGCATGAACAGTTTCCCTTCTCTTCTCATCAGAATGGGGCGGGAAGATGAAAGCGCTGTGCAACCGACGGAATCGTTCGTTCAGCGGTCTCAAAAATCACGCTGTGAATGCCCATTCTCGCGGCCCCTTCTACGTTGACAGCAATGTCGTCGAGAAACAGAGCATCTTCGGCTCGCAGGCCCAGTTTTTTTAAGCAGATTTCATAGATCGCGGGAGCCGGTTTCACTTGTCCTACATCACAGGAAAACGTCAGGTTGTCGAAGTTCGCAAACCAATCGCAGTGCGTCCTGAGGTGGTTGCCGATTGGAAGCGGCATGTTGGAGAGCACGCCCAGACGCAGTTTAGCAGCGCGCAACTGTTCCACCCAGGCCAGCGTCGCGTCGTTGCGGCGCGACCAACTCATGGCGTCCAAGTCCATCAATTGCTCAACTTGTTCGCGGCTGAATTCTCCCTCATTCTCTCTGGCCACCATATGCCAGTAGGATTCGCCGGTCAATTCCGCCCGGTCATAACTAATGCGAAACTTCCAGTAGAGATCCTGGAAGCGTGGGACGGGCACGCCGCAAATTCCGGCCATGCCTTCGATGTCGGCAGGTTGCTGCGGAAGGCAAAGCACCCGGCCATAGTCAAAGATCACTCCCTCGACTTTCACCTTTGCTTCAGTCACTGATGGTTTCGCCCCAGAGTCTAAAACCAGATCATACATGGTGCCCCTGAGCTAATTGCTCATGCATCACTCAATTCTCTGATGTAAGATCATCGGTTTAGATTGCGTCGCGCGCGGCGTTCTGTGCCGTTCCGCCGCTCCCCACTCTAAGGGCGAACTGAAGGCTCATGAAAAACCGACTCTCTCGTATTCTGATTGCATCCCTTTTCTTCTGTTCGTTTGTACCCTCTGTGCTCGCGTTGGCGCCGCTTACTCAGGTTGAATGGGTGAATGCCTCGGCGGAACAAAAAGAAGCACGGCTTGCAAAGCTGGAGCAGGACAGCCGTGAGGCCAAAAGCTCTGCTGACAATGCCTGGATGCTGACCTGCTCAGCCCTGGTGCTGATGATGACCGGCCCCGGACTAGCTCTCTTCTATGGCGGCATGGTGCGGAAGAAGAACGTCCTTGCCACCATGATGCAAAGCTTCACCCTGATGGCTTTGATCTCCGTGCTGTGGGCGCTATTCGGGTACAGCCTGGCTTTCGGCTCGGGCAGTCATTTTGTCGGGGATCTGAGTCATTTGTTTTTGCACGGCGTGGGAGCTCAGCCTGATGCCGCGTATTCGAGCACCATTCCGCAGCAGACGTTCATGATCTATCAACTCATGTTCGCCATCATCACGCCTGCACTGATTACTGGGGCATTCGCCGAGCGCATGAAGTTCAGTGCCATGGTGCTGTTCATGGTTCTATGGTCCGTGCTTGTGTACGACCCCATGGCGCACATGGTGTGGGGTAAAGGCGGACTGCTGAATGCCGCGCTTGGCGGCTACTTCCCGACTTTGGATTTTGCCGGCGGTACCGTGGTTCATGTGACCTCGGGAGTCTCCGCCCTGGTATGTGCTCTCTACCTTGGGCGAAGGGTGGGTTATCCGCATGAGCCGATGCCCCCGCACAGCATGGTGCTCAGTTTTGTGGGAGCTTGCATGCTGTGGGTGGGCTGGTTTGGTTTCAATGCGGGCAGCGCACTGGCTTCCGGCAGCTTAGCCAGCAGCGCCTTTGTGGCAACGCACCTTGCTGCGGCCGCTGCGGTGGTAGGCTGGGGCGGGGCCGAGTGGCTGCGGCACGGCAAACCCAGCGCTCTGGGAGCGATTTCGGGCGCGGTCGCGGGACTAGTGGCCATTACGCCTGCTGCCGGTTTCGTCGGTCCCATGGCCGCCCTTTGCATTGGAGCGCTTGCCGGGATTTTCTGCTATTTCATGGTGACACGCATTAAGGCACGCTTCCGCTACGACGATTCTCTCGATGCTTTTGGCATTCATGGCGCGGGCGGCGCATTGGGCGCGCTGCTGACCGGAGTGTTTGCCTCTAGCGCCATCAATCCCATTTTCAAAGATGCGCAAGGCAACACGCTCCGTTCCGGGCTGCTGGAAGGCAACTTCCATCAGCTGCTCAATCAGTGTATGGGTGTGCTGATCGCATCAAGTCTTGCCGTGGTGGGCACGCTGGTGATTCTCAAAATCGTGGACTCTACCCTCGGTCTTAGGGTGGCGGAGGAGGAGGAAATCCAAGGACTCGACTTGTCGCAGCATGGAGAAGAAGGATATGTCTGGGAGATTTCCGCTTGAGCGGAATGAGCGAAACTTGAGGACACAAGCATGGCCCGCAACTCATAACAATTCCTGATGACGACGATAAATAGTTTCGATTTCCGTGGCGCTTTGGCTGGCGCGTAGAGTGAAGCGACTATTCGAGCCCCTGCCCGCCGTCGCGGCGGATAAAATGGTATAGGGTCCCTCATCGCATAGCCCCGGAAACCCGCATGTCCACCGCGCCTTCAGTCACCGACGGATTGCGAAACACCTACGCTCAGCAGTCGGGCGAAATCCAGCGCGAATTTGCCGCCACCGGGGACGGCCGGACCGCGCTCGCGCGGCGCACAGCCCTGGTGGAAAGCGTTGTTCTGGCCCTGTGGAAGAAGATCATCGCCCCGCAGGGTGAAATTCGGAATCTCGCCCTGGTCGCTCTGGGAGGGTTCGGCCGGGGCTGGCTTTTCCCTTACTCCGACGTGGATCTCCTCTTTGTCTTCGCTGACCGCGAGACCGAAGCGGACTTCCGGGAGAGAGTTCGCCGCTTTTCGCAGGAGCTTTGGGACCTGCGCATGAAGCTCAGCCCTTCGACTCGCCTGATTTCCGAGGCGGACCATTTTGATCCGGAAAACGTGGAGTTTGCCATCTCACTGCTGGATTCCCGCCTGCTGGCCGGGGACCGGCAGCTGTTCCTTCAGCTCCATGACAAGTTGATCCCCAAAATGGTTATGCGGGAGTCGCAAAGCCTGGTGCAGCGTTTAGCCGAGATTACCCACGACCGTCACGGCAAATACGGCGCGACGATTTTCCACCTGGAGCCGAACCTCAAGGAGACGCCCGGCGGTCTGCGCGACTACAACGTGGCTTGCTGGCTGGGGCTGATTTCCGCTATGGACAAAGCTCGCGACTGGCCTGCTCCAAACGCCGTGCTGGCGCCCACCATGCGGCGGGATTTTGAACCGGCGCTGGATTTTTTAATGTCGGTCCGCTGTTTCCTGCACTTCCGCCATGGGCGCGATGACAACATGCTCACATGGGAAGCCCAGGACGAAGCCGCCTTACGTGGAATTGGGACTCCCGGCGTTGGTGCTCTTAGCGCAGCTGACTGGATGCGGATTTATTTCAGCCACGCCCGTGCGATTTACCGCGCGTCCATTCAACTTCTCGAGGAAATTCCCGCTGCTCGCTCTTCCCTCTACCGCCAATTCCAGAACTGGCGCTCGCGGCTTTCCAATGCGGATTTCTCTGTGGTCGACGGCCTCATTTTTCTGCAGCAGCCAGCCGCGTTGCAGGATCCTGACTTGCTGATGCGGCTGTTTGACTTCATGGCACATCACGGCCTGCGCCTGAGCACAACGACCGAAAATCGCATCGAGCAGGTCTTGCCAGGATTCGCGGAGAACCCACCCTCGGGCGCCGCAGCCTGGCGCTATCTTCAGGCTATCCTCGTCCAGCCCCATGCCGCCGACGCACTGCGGGCCATGCACTCCCTGCACGTACTTACGGTTTTGCTGCCGGAGCTGAAACTCATCGACTCTTTCGTCGTGCGCGACTTCTATCACCGCTTCACGGTCGACGAACACACGTTCCTGGCCATCGAAAGCCTGCACCGGGCGCGCCGTTCGCCGGCGGAGTGGGACCAGCGCTACGGCAGGATTCTGGAAGAACTGGAGCAGCCGGAATTGCTCTACCTTGCTCTTTTGTTGCACGACGTCGGCAAAGGCGTGCCTGACCCGGACCATATCCACGCGAGTTTGGAGATTGCCGAGGGATGTTTGAAGAGGTTCGAGCTGGATTCGCATGACAGCGACGCGATTCGCTTCCTCATCGCCAACCATTTGGAAATGTCGGCGACCATGCGCCGGGATATCTTTGATCCCGAAAACGTCCACGCCTTCGCCGAAAAAGTGGGCACGCCGGAGCGGCTGAAGATGCTGTGCTTGCTGACTTACGCCGACATCAAGGCCGTCAACCCAGAGGCCCTCACGCCATGGAAGGCCGAAAACGTGTGGCAGCTTTACATCGGCGCCAGCAACTACCTGAACCGCAGCGCTGACGAGCGCGTGCACGTAAATGGCGATGGCCAGGCACTCTCGCGGCTGCAGAACATGGCTTCCGTGGCGGGCAAGAACGAGAAGACGTTTCTCGAGGGACTGCCCAAACGTTATCTGCGCGTCTACCCGCCGGAGGATATCCTGCGCCACGTCCATATGGCGGATTGCCTCGGCGACGATCCGGTTCAGCTTGATCTGCGGCGCGGCCGCCATTGGTTTGAACTCACACTGGTAACTCGGGACCATCCTTTTCTTTTCGCGAAAGTGGCCGGGGCGATCGCGGCCTGGGGCATGAACATCGTCAAGGCCAATGCATTCTCCAATCAGGCCGGCACCGTGGTGGATACGTTCTTTTTCACCGACCGCTTCCGCACGCTGGAGCTCAATCAGCCAGAGTGGGAGCGCTTCAAGCGCAGCATCTCGGATGTTCTGATGGGTGAAGCGGATTTGGATCGAATGCTGCAGGATCGCAAGCGCTCCGAAGAGAAGAACCGTATTCTCAAAGTCAAGATTGATACGCAGATTACTTTCGACGACACCTGTTCTTCTACGAGCACTCTCGTCCAGGTGATCACGCAGGACCACCTGGGGCTACTCCACCGCATCTGCTCAAGGTTTTCGTATCTGGAGTGCAACATCGAGATTGCGCTAATCGATACGGAAGGGCAAATGGCGATCGATGCTTTCTATCTCACCTCAGGGGGAACCAAGCTGATACTGGAGCATCAGAAGCAGCTGGAAGAGGCGTTGCTCGAAGAGTTGAAAAACGACTGAAGTTGCCCTGTCTACTGCGCTTCCTGCAGCGGTCAATTTGCCAGGTCTAGTTCACCCCGCAGCTTGATGTCCTTTGACGAACTTCCTACTAGGATTCCAAACTTCCCTGGTTCAGCTTTCCACTGCTTGCTGCTAACGTCATAGTACGAAAGGTCTCGACGGCTCAGCGTCAGGGAGACCTTGCGGCTCTCGCCCGGCTTCAGATCTACTCTGGCGAAGCCTTTCAGCTCCTTAACCGGCCGTGGCACGCTGGAATGCGAGTCAGCTACGTAGAGTTCGGCTACCTCTGCACCTTCGCGGTTGCCGGTGTTGCTCAAACTGAACGTGACCGTCACTGGCTGATCACCGCTTGCCCTCTGCGGCGAGATCGAGAGATCGCTATACCGGAAAGTTGTATACGAGAGTCCGAAACCGAAGGGGAACAAAGGCTTCGTGCTGCTCTTGTCGTAATAGCGATAGCCGAGAAAAACGCCTTC
This sequence comes from uncultured Acidobacteriaceae bacterium, assembly GCA_963770915.1. GTDB lineage: Bacteria > Acidobacteriota > Terriglobia > Terriglobales > Acidobacteriaceae > PALSA-270. The sequence goes on along the minus strand of CAVYRG010000001.1, from coordinate 3,508,203 downwards.
CGCGTATTTCACTCGCGTGGCTCCGTCATTGGGGTAATAGTTGCCGGCAACAGGATTGTCTTCGAAGCGCCGCTCGACGCTGATGGGCAGCTTGCCCGAAGGGTTGGCGTCGCCAAACAGCAACTGCGCCAGGGCCGTGCCGCCCTCCTGGCCGGGGTACCACGCCTGGAGAATGGCGGGGACACGGTCCGCCCAGGCGTGCATGTCCACTCCGCCGCCAGATGTGATGACTACGATCACACTCTTGTTGGCCGCCAGCATCGCCTGGATCAATTCGTCTTGCCCTAAGGGCAGGTGGAAGGTGCGGTCGGAACCTTCGCTCTCCGTCTCCGGGTCAAAGCCCACGGCAACGACTACCGCGTCCGCGTGGGCCGCGATCTTGGCAGCTTCTGGATCAACCAGAGAATCCACCGGAATCAACGCCAGGCGCAGTGACGTGTCTCCCCACGGAACGTTGCGATAGGCTTCCAGCCGAAGCTTGTGGACTCCTGCACTCAGACTAACGACACCATCATTAAGTGTTGCTTTGTGAATCGTCCATCTGTCCAGTACGAGCGCATCATCAAGAAACAGGCGAGCGCCGCCCCTATCAACCTTCGCCTGCAACAGCAGGTGATAGGTGCCCGATTCCTTTGCCAGGAAGAAACCCGTCCATCGTGCCGAGCGAGAATCGGCCTGCAACCGATGTTCAGCTCCAAAGTTGACGCTGGCATCGACTCCGCTTCGCAGCGGGACCCCGCTTAGGTCGCTGGATGCGAAATACTCCGCCTCAAGCCCCCTTCTGCCCCCTGGAGCGTCAGCCGTGAACATCGTTCCCCGAACCATCTCTGCCAGGGTTGGAAGCCCCGCCTTGTAGTAAACCCTCGCGCCATTACCCAGATAATCAGTCAGCCCCTCCATAAGGCTCACTGCGCTGAAGGGGCGCACCGCGGCGCTGCCTCCGCCTACGGGTTCGGCTGGGTAGGCATCTGGACCGATCACGGCCAGAGTTTTGATTTGCGATTTATCGAGCGGCAGCAAATGGCCATCGTTCTTCAGCAGCGCCACGCTCTCGCGGGCTGTTTGCAACGCCACCCGGCGGCCCTCCGGGTTGTAAAGAGGAATCGAGAGATCGGTCTGCTCATGGTCAAACCAGCCCAAGGTCAATGCCGTACGCAAGATGCGGCGCACGTGATCGTCAATGGTTGCCTCGCTCACTTTGCCGGCTTGAATGGCCGGCAACAACGCAGCGCGGTTCATAAATTTGCCCGAAGGCATCTCGAGATCGAGACCGCCATTCGCCGCGGCCACTCCGTCGTAGGTGGCGTCCCAATCAGACATGATGATCCCGTCGAAGCCCCATTCCTTCGTGACGACCTGGTTGTTCAGGTAGTCGTTCTGCGTCATGTGCTCGCCGTTGATGAGGTTGTAGGAATCCATGATGGCGCAGACGTGCGCCTGCTTCACTGCAGCTTCGAAAACGGGGAGATAGATTTCGCGGAGGGTCCGCTCATCAATCACGTCGTCTAGGTTGTGACGGTCGTACTCCGAATTGTTGCCCGTGAAATGCTTGACGGTGGCGCAAACTCCCTGCGACTGCACGCCTTCGATGTAATTCACAGCCGTCCGGCCGGCCAGAAATGGGTCTTCTCCGAAGTACTCGAAATTGCGGCCGTTCATAGGCGCGCGATAGATGTTCACTGCCGGCCCCAGCATAAAATGCACCCCGCGGGCACGGGCGTCTTCGCCAATCACTATGCCGGCTTGCCGCACCAGCGCGGAATCCCACGTCGCAGCCAACGCAATGCCGCCGGCAATTGTTGTCGAAGGCCCATAGTTGCGCACGCCAAAGGGGCCGTCCGCCATTTTCAGTTGCGAGACGCCCAGCCGAGGAATGGCGCGGATGTAGAACTGGTTAAGGCCGCCGATATAGTCGATTTTCTCCTCCAGGGTCATCTTGCTGAGGATCTGACCGACTCGCTTCTCGATCTCCGGCGAAGTTCGCGGGCGAACCCGGGCCAGCAGCACCTGCGACAAACACACTGCTAGCGCCGCAATCCAGAACCTGCGCATGTTTTTCTCCTTGGGGTGAGACGAGAAATTTCTGTCGAGGAAGGTTCGCAATGCAACCAGCGAATCCAGGTGATCACGGAGTCTTTCTCCGATAATTCCGGCGATCGGGCAGCTTCACTATTGACGAATCTCGAACAACACTATGCCGTCTTGCAGACCATCATCATGCCAAGGACAACGGGCAAGTAGATCACTGAGACGTGAACCAAACGGCTGGCGGCGCTGCGGGAAGGAGCCTGGGATAGCCTCGCTCCGTAATACAGAAAGAACAGTCCTGCCGCTGCCACCGGCAAAAGATACAGCGCGCTGAAGCCTCGGCTGCCGAGGGGCAGCATGGTGATCGCAACTACGGCTACGGTGAAAGCGATGATTTCTGCACGAGTGAAGCGGCCGTCGGCATCGAAATCGGGCAACATCTTGAAGCCCGCCTGCGCGTAATCTTCGCGATACATCAGCGCGATGGCCAGGAAATGCGGGAATTGCCACAGGAATAGCACTGCAAAGAGAAACCAAGCTTGGCGGCTGAGGCCGTCCGACGCCCCTGCCCAGCCGATCAGAGTCGGCATCGCGCCTGGAATGGCGCCAAGCATTGTGCACAGCGGAGTCTTACGCTTCAGCGGAGTGTAGACCAACAGGTAGGAGAGAAGCGTGGAAATGGCCAAAATCGAGGCCAGCCCGTTCACCGTCAGGAGCAGGTAAATTCCGCCCGCCACACTCAGCGCAAGCCCGAAATACAACGCTTCGGACGGGGAGAGCCTTCCGGAAACCAGGGGCCGAGTCGCAGTTCGGCGCATTTGTGCATCATGCGCGCGCTCCATATATTGATTCAGAGTCGCCGTGCCGCTGGCAACCAACAATGTGCCGACCAACGTATTGAACAGTCCAAGCAACCTGAAGTTCGAGCCGCTTCCCAAGTAGTACGCGGCGGAAGTGGTCATGAGGATCAGCAGGTTCACTTCCGGCTTGGTCAGAATGTAGTAATCGCGAAGCCTGGAGACGAGGGAGCGCGGTGCGCACGGATTTCCCATCATGTCAGCGATCGCCATTCGGTTCCACAGTCCCGGTCAGCAGCAGTGTTTGTTCAAGCTGGTTGCAAGCCCACGAGCTTGGGCTGCGTGCCAGCAGGTCCACATCGGCGAGTCAAACGCCCGTTGAAGCGGCCTGAGTATAACAGAGCGCGCAAGGCTGAGAAAAGGCCGGATGTGCAAAGGCCGCGCCGAGGTGGGGCTAATGAGCGCAAGGCGCCGCCGACTCAGGTCCAAAAAGGAAAAACCGAATTGGGAATCTCCGTGCGGAAGGAAGTCAGCGATGGGATACGACCCTTTTCTTCTTGGAAGCAACCACCCGCCTTTGCGGTCGCGATTTGTCTCCCTCCGTCCTGCCTGCAGAGGGGCCGAAGTGCCGTTGTAGAACCAGCGCCACGGCGCCTCGCAATCGGGCCATGCTGGGCTCCGCCACGGCCGGCCGGATCCGCGGTGGTTTACCGACCAGCACTGCCGACGCGACTTCCTCTTCGATCACAGGGCCCATTTTGTTCCATAGCCGGGTGAACTCCGCCGCGATGACGATTTCCTCAGGAGCCAGTCCAGTAACCATCATGCACATCCCTTTGCCGACAGCGTGGGCCATGCGGTCGAATGCCTGCAGGGCCTGGGCATCCCCGCCTTCCGCCCGCGCCATCAGATCGCGAAAACCAAACTCCGGAGGCATGGGACACAGCTCGCTGTAGTAGCGCAAGGCGGCGCGGTTGGAAGCATACATTTCCCAGCATCCGCGGCGTCCGCAAGCGCAAGCCGGACCGCCGGAATCGAGTGGCACGTGGCCAAACTCCCCTGCCATGCCGTTCAACCCCCTCACGAGCTGGCCGTTGGTGAAAACGCCCGTGCCGACGCCTTCCGCGATGGTGACTACCACGAGGTCACGTACTCCTTCGGCGTGCCCGAACCAGACTTCCGCCAGCACGCAGGCGTTCGCGGCATTCTCTACTTCCACCCGCATTCCCGTAGCCTTCTCAATTGGGGCCTTCAGATCGAAATCCGACCACGTTAGGTTGGGAGCCCACGCCACCCGCTGGGTCATAAAGTTGAAGCGGCCCGATAAGCTGATCCCGACCCCGACGAAAACCAGATCGGGATGCAAGCCCATCTGATGGAGGATTCTTGCCGATAATGTCTCGGCTGCCTTGCGCGGATCGGCCGCCGTCGGCATCGCCTCCTGCGACAGGAATTTTCCGTTCACGTCGGCCACGGCGATCGTGCTGCGGGCGGGGCGCACCTCCGCCACCACGATCGCTCGCCGGTCATTCAATCGCAGGAAGGTAGGCCTCCGCCCGCGCGGCAAGCGCCCTGTAGAACCATAGATCACCCATCCTTCACGAATAAGCTGCTCCGTGATAAGTGAAACCGTACTGCGTTGCAAACCGGAGGCGCGGGCCAGGCTGGCGCGCGAAATTGGCTGTTTGCGCCGGATGAGGTTCAGTACCACGCCGCGATTGATGTCGCGCGCGGTTTCGCTGGATGCGACCTGCGTATTGGTGAAGTCGATCTGCCGCATTCTGTCGTCACGAACTAATATGGATGGTTTGCGGGAATTGTCAAGCGGGGCGCAGGGGCGAGCCGACGATTTGAAGGTTCCGCGCTTGAGGACGCGAAAATCAGGAAGGCCATTGAAGCCCTCCAAGGAATCTTCGCCCTTGCCATTCGCGCTCTGTTCTGGCGCCGAAATCAGGGCTTGGGCATGGGATAAATCTCGACGTAGTCGAATGGCGCCCGCTCGGGCCCGTCGGGAAAGCCGACTAGCCGAATTTCATCTCCGGGCCGAAGCGCCAAGCCGGGGATCCAGCGTCGGGTGGAAGAATCTCCACCCAGTTTGAACGCGGGCAAATGATTGTCGGCCAACCATTCATCCACTAACTGATCTCCCACGAACAGCTGAAATTTCGAAACGCCTTTTTTCAGATCAAAGTACTGCACATCGACCTCATACCAACCTGCAGGGCGGTCGAAACGCAGAGTCGCGGTGCAGCTTTCTGCCGGCTCCGGACATTGCACGCCTTTGCCGCCCGAGGCATTTTCCGGTGGAGTGATATCCACCGGCGCATAGCCTTGCAGCCGCATGGCCTCTGCCTCGGTGCGATCCGGGTGATGTCCGACGCGACCTTTCTCATCAGGAATGCCGGAAATACGGTTGAAATACGTGGTGACCGCATCGCGCCACTCGATGGCATGGCCGGCTTGAAACTTGAAACCCGCAAGGATCGCCGCGTAGCGCTCTTCATCCACGTGACCGCGTAGCGCTTTCCACTGATTTACGAACTCACGGGCTTGCGCGACGCCTTCATAGTGGGAATCGTAGATGTACTGGATCACCGTCTTGCCGGAGTGCAGCTTATAGGTGTAGGGCACGTGGTGAAACCACAGAAGCAAGTCGTCTGGCGTGGTCTTCTCCGATTCGTACATCTTGGCAACCGGCGCCGGATATTGCCCCGCGTAGCCGGTCCCGGTGGCAACGCTGCGATCCATGCCCACGCCATGGTGATCCGCGTCGTGCCACTGTCCCCAGCCGTTGTGCTCGGAGGCTTCCACATTCGGGCCAAAATGAGTGCCCGTAATGTCCGTCAACGTCTGCAGGCCGAGCGGACCCGTGTATTTTTCATACGTGGGCCACGAGGCCAGTTGCATTTCTTCGATCGTCTGATCGACCACAGGATCGCTGCCGAAGCTCAGCCGCGTCCATTCATCGACGATTTCTTTCGAGCTCAAGTCCGGGTTCCAGGCCAGCCGGCCAAAACCATAGAGATTTGCCATGGCGAGGTAGCTTCCCAACCAAGTCGAGTCCATGCCTACGTCGGATATTCCCACAAATCCTCCCAGCGGCCGGTGAAAAGTCTTCCCGGTGATGAGGTCTTTCACCGGTGTGCCCGGGCCCTTGGCGTGAATGTCAAAATCGAGAACGTCCTTCCACAAGGGCGGCAGGAAACAAAGATGGCGCTGCTGGCCTAGGTACTCCTGCGTGATTTGCAGTTCGATGGCTTCGTTGGTTTTCTCCAACCCGGCGAATAGCGGCGAGGCGGGTTCCCGCACCTGGAAGTCAATTGGCCCTTCTTTGATCTGAATCACGACGTTGTCATCAAATTGCCCGTCCAACGGATGAAAAATGTCGTAGGCCGCGCGGGCGCGATCGTTTTTCGGGTTCGTCCAATCCAGGTGGTGGTTGTACACAAACGCCCGATAGAACAGCACGCCGCCATGCGGCTTAAGCGCGCGAGCGATGACGTTGCCGGCGTCGCTTGCAGAACGATGGTAGGTAGCAGGACCGAGTTGCCCTTCAGAGTCGGCCTTCATGACGAAACCGCCGAAATCCGGAATCTGCTGGTAGATTTCGTCAATCTTGCTTTTCCACCACGTCATCACCGCCGGGTCGAGAGGATCGAACGTATCCAGGCCGCCGATGTCCTTCGGACTGGCGAAATTCGCCGCCAATCCGAGCCGGATACCCCAGGGACGAAAGACTGCGGCTACGCGCTCAAGTTGGGGAAGAAAATCGGGCTGGAGCGTGCGAGGATCCGCGTTGACGTTATTGACGACGCATCCGTTGATGCCCAGCGAGGCGAGCAGCCGCGCGTAGTCGTCTACCCGGCTCAAGTCCGACCGCACCGCGCCATTTTCGAAGAAGATCGAAGGCCCGCCATAGCCGCGTTCAATGGTGCCATTCAAGTTGTCCCACTCATTCACCCAACGCAGCGAAGACGAAGGCTCTTCCCGGTCATTCAAATTGTTAAGTTCTTGTTGCAGTCCTATCTTGCGCAGTAGGGCAAACGCGCCGTACAGAACGCCGTGGTCGTTGGGCGATGTAACGATCAGGCACTCCATACCGTGCACCTGCGCGGTGGTGAGCCAAAAGCCATCTTCTTTCAGCGCCTGCGCCGGCTTCAGCCCGGGCGCGACGGTTTCGAGTTCCGCGAGCGTCGCCAGAATGATCGATTTTTCCTTCGGCAGCGCGGATTCGGCGCGCAGCGTTCGGCCCAGCATTCCCTTCACGCCGCGAATCACTTCTCCCTGAGCCGATTGGAGGACAGCAGAATCGCCGAGGACCACTACGACTGCCGGCAGGGACTCATATTTTTGCGCGGCCTGCTGCGGCAGTGGCGCATAGCGAAGCCAGGCCCCCAGGCCCGACTCTGCCTGCCCGTACGGCAAATGTGCGAATGCCAACGCGATGATTCCGAGAATAAGCGCCTTCCAATTGCGATTCACGATTTCTCCTTGAAAATAAGCCGATCTTTCCGCATCCTCTCGTGGTTGGAACAGGTGAGCAAACTGATTGATCTAATTTGTTCAAGTCCCAAACTCTCATTGCGGACTGCCCGCTTTGCACCCCTCCAACGGGTAGATATACTAGCACCCGCCGCGGGCGCCCACGGAATCGATTTCAAAATCAACCTCGCACACTCATCGCATCTGCAGTTCACCTCCTTACTCTCGATGAAGCAATAGACGGAAGATTCTATACATACTTTTACAATTGGCGTGAGCTACAATTTGATTGCGTATTTCGCGGTGAATTCAGCGCCGCAAGCGGCGATTATGGACAGAAAATAGGGGCGTTTATCTTGACTCGCCAAACTCCGGGACCTATAATCCGTCCATTCAATGCAACATGGGTTGCATAATACGCACTGCCTCTGCTGTGCGATTTTGGTCTGCTCGTGAATCGGAGTGAGGTTAACCGTTAGCCAGCATGAAGCCTCTTGTAGCCACGTCAGTCCGCCACCGGACGCTCGATCGTGAGCTATTCCTCAAGCGCCACCAAGTCTTCCGCCAGGGCATTCTGAAGCTCCTCGCCATCAAGGATTCGGATGTTCGCATCCTCACCCTTGAGCAGTGCCGCGATGCCGTGGATCAGGGGTTGCACGCGGGCGGCGCATTCTCCGCCACCATTCCGCTTGTTGCGCTGTTCTACGGCGGCTTCATCAATTTGGACATCGAAGATCCCACCAGCCCGGGCCAGGACTTGTTCACCCTCAGCAAGGGTCATGCTGTCGCCGCGCTGGCTTCGATCTTTGCTGAGCTGGGATACTTCGACCGCTCGGTTCTGAAGAACTCGCGCTCGCACGAAAGCATTTTGAATGGCCATCCCGGCCCGGTGCTGCCCGGTGTGCACATTCCTACCGGGCCGATGGGCCAAGGGCTGGGTGTTGCGCAAGGCTTTGCTATCGCAGGACGCGCCAATCCGCGCTTCGATTCCTATTGCATGACCGGCGACGGCGAGTTGCAGGAAGGCCCCATTTGGGAAGCCGTGATGTACGCGGGCCAGAATCATCTGGACAACTTGTGCGTTCTGGTGGACCACAACAACGGCCAGCTCGACCTTCACAACCGCATGGTTTTCCCGATGCCAGACCTCGCGCCCGTGTTTCGCTCCTTCGGGTGGGAGGTCGATAGTGTCGACGCTACGCAGCATGACGGCGTCTACGCTGCCCTTGAGGAATTTAAATTCGGCCGTCGCAATGGAAAACCGCGCGCCATCATTTGCAATGGCAGCAAAGGCTATGGGGCGTTCTCCGACTTCCTGAACCGCCACAAAGTAGCGGCGCCGGAGAGCCTGTTGCAGCAGGAAATCACGCTGCAGGCGGAGCAGCGCCGCGCCCGAGTCGAGGAATTTGCCAGCTATCTTGACGCGATCGAAAGCAGCGCTGACAGCCGGGCGGAGCGCGATCTTCTTCTAGATGCGGCGCGCGCGATGCACCTCGAGATCGAGCGGTCGACCGCGGGCCTCACCGCTGCCGCCGTGGTGGGTCCGGTGCTGATCCGGCGCGTCCCACCCCGCGATAAGCATATCTCGTACGACCCCGCACTGCTTCCCAAGCTCGATCGGCAAAAACAATACAGCGCCGCTGAGATCGTGACCGGCGCAATGAAGATTTTTGCGCGAGACGCGCGCGTGGTGTCGGTCGATTCCGATCTCGCTTCCACCAGCGGCCTTGAGGCCGGCGTCGCCCACGTGGATCAAAAGCGCGCGCTGAATGTCGGCGTAGCCGAAGCCAACATGATGCTTATCGGCGAGGCTTTCGCCGCGCTCGGCAAAAATGCCTGGGTTAGCACCTTCTGTCCGTTTTTCGATTGGAAGGTGCTGCGGCGCATCGCGGTCGGCCAGCAGGAGCGCATGGAAGCCATCTCGGCTCGCGACGGTTGGCTCAGCGAAGGGCACGGCCTGGACCTTACGTTTCTCGCGACCGCTGCCGACTTTGAAACGCGGACCAATGGCGCCACGCATATGGGCAACGACGACAACAGTACGTTTGACGCCGTCGCGCACCTGCGCATCATTTCCGTTTCCTGCCCGCAGCAAATGCTCGCCATCATGAAGTGGATCATGCAGGGCAATCGTGGCCTGCTTTATGTGCGCGTCCTGCGCACGCCGGCGCCGGTTCTCTATCCCAGCGACTACGAGTTTGAATTCGGCCGCGGCTCGTTTCTGCGACAAACGGAAGCGGACAAGGCGATCATCGTCAGCAGCGGCCGCGGCGTTCATGAGGCGCTTGCCGCCGCAGCCCTTTGCCAGCAGCGCGGCCTCGCGATCACCGTTGTGGACATGCCTTCGATCGATGAGGCGTTGCTTTTGCAGGTTTATGACTCCGGCAAGCTTCTGATCTTTGCCGAGCAGAACAACGGGTACATCTGGCAAAACTTTCTGAAGGTTCTTTATCGCAACCGCAATCAGGCACGGTCGATCGGCCTGAACCGGGTTGTCATGATCAACACGCTCGCTGCCGACGGTCATCCGCAGTTCATTCACTCCGCGACGTACGAGGAGTTGACCGCCGCCTTCGGCCTGACGCCGGAAGCTCTGGCCAAGTCGATTGAGGAGCGGCTGCGCTGAGCTGCGAAGCCCCGCGGGAGGCAAAAGATGAAGTTGCCCATCATTGACGAGAACAGCATCCAGGCGCTGGACCTTCCCGGCCGCCATTTGCGCTGGCTGGTGACGAAGGACAACGTCAACGCCCAGCATTGCTCAATGTGCATGATTACGGTCGCTCCCGGTGAAACCGTCCGCCCGGCCCATTCTCATCCTGAGGGCGAAGAAGTGATTTATATCGTTCATGGATCGGGCAGGGTCATGATCGACAGCATCGTGGAACCGGTGAAAGCGGGCAGCGCGGTGTTGTTTCCGCAGGGCAAGGTTCACATGCTTCAAAACAACGGCAGTGAGGAAATGAAAGTCGTCTGTTTTTTCGCACCCGCCGCCGATTTGCAATCGTCTTACAAGTTTTATGAGAACGTGGAATTCCCGGCCTAGGTAGCGCCGGTCAAGACTCCCCGGAGAGTCAGAAAACATGAAACTTCGCCAGGTTGTACTTGCAGTCATCTTCGTAGCGGTTCCTGGAATGCTCTACAGCGCCGGTCCCAGCTTCGTGCCGGACGCGATGTTCAAAGGCTCAACCCTTACCGGATGGCGCAGCATTGGCGCGGCGTCTTGGCACGCGGCGAACGGTGAGATGACCGGCAAGGGCGGTGCTTCGGCCCCCGGCTGGCTGGTGCTGGATCATTCCTATCAAGACACTGGCTTCTACGCTTCTTTCCGCTGCAGCGGCGCCTGCGACACCGGCGTGATGCTGCAGGCGGAGAAGACTCCCACCGGAATGAAGGGCGTTTTTCTCGAGATTAAAGACGATGGCATCAAAGCCTACAGCCTCGCCTTCGATGCCAGCGGCAAAGAAATTCAGCGAACTGCGCTGCGTTTTGCCGGAGGCCAGATTCGCTTCGCTTCCCCGCCGCCTGATCCCAATGCTCCGCCGCGCCCGCCGTTTCGCTTCCCCCCTTTCCCGGCCCCGCCGCCGGGCGTAACCCTGCCGGTGGAGCGGCCGAAGCAAGGCATCCGATCGAATGACTGGAATGAAATTGAAATTCTGCTCGATGCCGATATTATCCGCGCGTTCTTGAATGACGGCGGAGGCCAGGCCAGCGCCGCCACCGATGACATGGACGGATACGGCCCCATCGCTCTCTTTGTCGGCGCAAATAGCGAGGTGACGTTCAAGGACGTTTCCTATAAAGACCTGGCGATGAAGTTCTACCCCAAGGAGCAGGTCTCGAGCCACTTCCGCATGCAGCGCATCAACCCGTTCTACTATGGATGGTCGGCAGCGGCGGCCGACTTCAACCGCGACGGCAAGATGGATATCGTCTCCGGACCCTACATCTACTTCGGGCCCGATTTCACTAAGTCGCGCGAAATTTATCCCGCCGAAGCCTACAACCCCTCCAATCAATACTCCATGAGTGATTGGGTAGAGCACGCCTACGATTTCACCGGAGACGGCTGGCCGGACGTTCTCATCACCAGCCACGCCGACGGCGGCAAAGTTGGCGCCATCCTTTATGTGAACCCCGCGGGCGAGTCGCACCGCTGGAAGAAATATCAGGTTGTCTCGATGATTCAGAGTGAAGACACTTTGCTCGCGGATGTCGACGGCGATGGCAAGCCGGAATTGGTGTACGAGGCCGAAGGTTACATGCGCTACGCCAAGCCGGATCCCTCCAATCCGACCGAGCCTTGGGTGGTTCATACCATTTCGGAAAAAGGCCCGTGGCCGGCGCACGGAATCGGTGTCGGCGACATCAACGGCGACGGACGCATGGATATCGTTGGCGCTTACGGTTGGTGGGAGCAGCCTGCTGCAGGGAGCGGCGACCAGTCGTGGAAGTATCACCCCGAACCGTTCAGCAGCTGGCGCCGCTCGGGGCCGGGTGGCGCCACCATTGGCGTCTACGATGTAAATGGCGACGGCTTGAATGATGTAGTCGCCAGCCTGGAAGCTCACGGCTGGGGCCTGGCGTGGTTCGAGCAGAAGCGCGATGCAAAGGGAAATATTTCTTTCATCAAGCACATAGTCATGGACGACTACAGCACCAAGAACGCAGGCGATGTGACGTTCTCGGAATTGCACGGCTCGGCCATCGCCGATATCGATGGCGACGGGATTCCAGATTTCATCATCGGCAAGCGCTATTGGTCGCACTTGGATGATTATTTCGATCCCGATCCCTACGGGCCGGCTGTTCTCTATTGTTATAGAACGGTGCGCGATCCCAAAGCACCCGGAGGCGCGAGGCTGGTTCCGGAGTTAGTTGACAATTGGTCCGGCGCCGGTTCCGACGTACTGGCGGTCGATCTGAATGGCGATGGCGCGATTGATATCGTGACCTCGACGCGTATGGGCACGTACATTTTCTGGAATGAGTGGCGGCAGCGCAAAAAGGCAAAATAGCATTCTGCTGCCGCGGCATGGCCGAGTGCTTGGTTGATGTCCTTGCGCCGCAATCGCAGGGAAAGACGTAACAACTTTACCCAAGGATCCACAAAATCGATGCGTAAATTCGCGTTGCGGTTTCTTGCCGTATTGCCGGTCATCGTTGGTCTTCTCGCGTTCACCTTCGTTCGCGCCAATCGCAATGCCGTTCGCGCGGATGGGCCGAAGCCTTACACCACGTGGCGCGAGTATCTCGGCACCCCGGATTCGGAGGATTATTCGGCGCTCGACCAGATCAATCGCTCCAACGTCTCGCAACTCAAACAGGTCTGGTTCTATCCGGCAGGCAATAACGGTTTCCGATTTGGCTCCAACCCGATCGTGATTGATGGAGTCATGTATGTGATCGGCAAGAACAACTCTATTGCCGCGCTCGATGCCGCGACCGGCAAGGAGATCTGGGTCCACGACACCGGCAGCCCGAGATCGATCACTCATCGCGGCCTGAATTACTGGGAGAGCAAAGACAGGAGCGATCGCCGCATTTTCTATTCCGTCGGCAACATGCTGCACGCGCTCGACGCGCGCACGGGCAACCCCATTGAGTCCTTCGGAGACAAGGGAGTAGTTGACCTGCGCGTGGGTCTGGGGCGCGACCCCGAGACCATCCGGTCAATACAGTCCGGCACGCCCGGCCGAGTTTTTGAGAACCTGCTGATTCTGGGCTCTGCTACCGGCGAGGAATACGGCTCGCCTCCCGGCGACCTGCGCGCCTACGACGTGGTAACCGGAAAGATGGTCTGGATCTTCCACACTGTTCCGCATCCTGGAGAATACGGCTACGACACATGGCCGCCCGACGCATGGAAGTACATTGGCGGCATCAATACCTGGGGCGAGATCACCATTGATGAGAAGCGCGGCATCGCGTATTTCCCGCTGGGGGCGCCCACCTATGACTTTTACGGCGTTGACCGCATCGGGGCGAATCTTTTCGGCGATTGTCTTCTCGCGCTGGATGCACGCACCGGCAAATATCTTTGGCATTACCAGGTCGTGCACCATGATTTGTGGGACTACGATCTCACCACCGCCCCCAAGCTGTTGACCATTCAGCACGACGGCAAGATGGTGGACGTGGTTGCACAGGCAGGCAAGAACGGCTTCCTTTATGTTTTCGATCGCGTCACCGGCAAGCCGATCTGGCCGATTGTCGAGCGACCGGTCCCGAAATCAACCATGCCAGGCGAGCAGGCATGGCCGACGCAGCCGTTCCCGACCGTGCTTCCGCCCTTCGCCAGGCAGAGTTTCACCGCCGATGATGTTGACCCATACATCGCTGATCCTGCAGAGCGCAAGAAGATCCGCGATCAGATCCTTGCCTCGCGCAATCTGGGCCTCTACACACCGGCCTCCACCGATGACACCATGGAAATGCCGGGAAACAACGGAGGCGCAAACTGGGGTTCAGGGGCGGCCGATCCCGAGACCAACACACTGTACATCGTTTCGAAAGACGCACCTTCGATGATCAAGCTCGAGCCGAAGCCTCCCCGCCGACGCTTGTTTGGACCTCCCGCCACACAGGGCCGCATTCTCTATATCCAGAATTGCCAGATGTGCCACACGGCGGACTTAAAGGGTCAGCCGCCCGCGATTCCATCTTTGATTGGGGTGGTTCCGCGGGTTGGAGTCGATCGCATCCGCAAGGCTGTGACGCAAGGCGCGCCGCCTATGCCCGCGTTCCCAGACCTCACGAGCACGGATGTGGATTCCCTGATCGCCTATCTTACCGATCCAGACTCGGCCAAGATTCCGCCTGAGGTCTTAGCATTTCTCAATGCTCCCCGGCCGCCCGCGCCGGCCACCTCGGATGGAAAAACCCCGGTCCGCTATTGGACCGGCTACGGCTACATGAACTCTTCAGAAGGACTGCCGGCCATCAAACCGCCGTGGTCCACGCTGACCGCCTACGATCTGAACAAGGGTGTGCTGAAGTGGCAGATTCCTCTAGGCGGCGTGACTCAGATGCTGGCCAAAGGAATCTCGGATACGGGCAGCTATTGGCCGCGCGGTGGCGTAGCGGTGACCGCGGGCGGGCTGATCTTTGCCGGCACAAAGTCGGACAACATGCTGCACGTGTACGACAAGGACACCGGAAAGGAACTCTGGGAAACGAAACTTCCCGCGGGACCGGAAGGAATTCCTGCAGTTTATGAAGTCGACGGACGCGAATACGTGGCCCTCAGCGCCAGCTCGGAAACTCCTCCGTCGGGCATGGACGCTGAGCAAGCCGCGCGCGCCGCAGCTGTGGCAGGTGCGGCTGCGCAAGCGGAAGCCAATGGTGTGACTCAGGGCTACTACGTGTTCGCGTTGCCGCGACGACGGTGACGTAAGGCCCAACACGTCACCTCAGAGGGGGAAAGGGCCCGGCGCGCAGCCGGGCCCTTGATTCTTATCGAGGGTCTCGGTCAACTGCGTTTTTCCCGCCAATGCACCATAGGCAGGCCCGCCACGGGTGCGTGAAAATATGGAATGCGTTGGCCTTTGAGCGATCCGATGTAGATGGTTTGCAAGTCCGCGCCCCCGAAGGTCACACTTGCCATCCACGGCGCCACGCCTCGGCCGGTGGCGAATAGCACCGCCTCGTTCACTTCATTCCTCAAGAACGCCTGTTCCAGAGCTTCGACCTTTTGCGGGTCGCCTTCGTCGAGCAAAACGCTCAGATCGCCTTCTGGGGTAAGTGCGAATAGCTTGTCGGAGTAAACCAGCGTCCCCCACAGGTTGCCGTAGCTGTCGAATGCGATGCCGTCGGGCCAGGCGCCCTTTCCCAAATTCGAGGGCCCGAAAACTTCGCGATGCGTCAGATTGCCATTCGCGTCCACGCGTAGCCGGCTTATGCAGCCGCCCGTGGTTTCCACCACGTAGAGAAATTCCTCTTTCGCGTCAAGACGAATCTCGTTGGTGAAGTGAAAGCCGTCGGCGACGATGCGAAACTTTCCATCGATATAGCGGGCGACATAGCCATCCGCCAGATCGGGGCGCAGCGCGTGCATCCAGTTCTTGATGCGAGTCGAAACCGTGATCCAGATGCGGTCCTGTGAATCGCGCAGCACGAAATTCACTTTCCCGATCGGTTCGCCGTCGATGCTGTCGGCAAGAACGCGGGACGCTCCGTCGCGTGTCATCACTTCCAGACAGTCGGTGCCGAAATTCGAGATCAGAATGTCGCTGTTGCGCGCGAAGGCCAGGCCGTTGGGAAGAGTCCCTTGCAGATAGCGGCTGCCTTCGGAGCTTGCGGCATGGAAATGGCCGGATTGCCTCTGCGCGATTAACTGCTGGCGGCCATCAGGAGAAATCCGGGTCACGCCGCCACGCGCATCGGCCGCCCAGAGATCGCCGTCGGGCTCAGCCAGAATGCACTCCGGCCTCTGCAGGCCCTCGCCCACATATTGGATGGAGGATTTGTCGAGGTGGAAATCGAGGAGAGCGTTTCTCATTGCCGATACCCTAGGCTCGCTTTCGCCCGGCCTGCTCCGCGCTGTTCAACAGGCGGCTGATTTCCTCCGCACTTTTGCAAATCAACTCGGCATAGGGGCGATAGTGCTCCTTAAGAAATCTGGACGAAGGCGCGGAAACTCCAATCGAGCCCACAACGCCATTTTCCACTCGAATCGGCGCGGCGAGGCAGCGCAACTCCGGGCGAAATTCAGCTTCATCGGTGGCGTAGCCCCGCCTCTTAATCAGCGCACATTCCCGGCTCAGCGCGGGAAGGCTGGTAATCGTGCTCTTCGTATACTTTCGCAAGGCGCCGGGTCCGAATATGGCCCGCAACTCTTGCTCATCCGCCTCGGCCAGCAGGGCTTTGCCGTGGGCGGTGCAATAAAGAGGCACGAGCTCGCCGGCTTGGCCGGAAACGGCAATCACATGATCGGCATCGGCGGAATCGATGAAGAGCGCGTTTTTGCCTTCGCGAATCGCAATGTGCGCAGTTTCGTTGATCCGGGTCGCCAACGCTTTCAGCTTTTGGTGCGCCACCTTGGCCAGCATGTTGCTCCAGTCATAGTGATGAGCAAGCCGCCACATCGAAGAACCGAGGATGTAGTCCTTGCGCCCTGCCGGACAGGCAAGAAAGCCGCGTCGCCGTAGGGTATGGGCCAGACGGAACGCGCTGCTGCGGTCAACACGCAGAAGATCGGCCAGTTCTCCCAGAGAAACCGGATGCTTGGAGAGCGCAACCGCGCGCAAGATCGTCAAGCCGCGATCAAGGCTTTGAATAAAGGGAACCTGCGTAACTCTGCTTGCTTTCATGCTTCGGATTTCTAGCTGCGAAATCTCACGCGTTGGCTTTGCAGATAAGCTTTGCTCTGCTTCACCAGGTCCAGGGGCGGAGTGGGCGAAAGATTGCCCCAGTCGTTATCCAGCTCAGCCATGATCATGCCATGGATTGTTCGCCCGTCCATGATATCGAGGATCGCGGGAACGTTGACCTCGCCTTGTCCCAGCGGACAGTAGCCCAGCAGATGCGGATCTTTGCCGTTATAGTCTTTCAAGTGCATGTGTTGCACCAGGGGAAGGAAATCCTTCACTACCTGCACGGCATCCACGCTTCCCTTGGTCAGCTGCCCTATGTCCGGGCCAAACTTCACGTACTCGGTGTTGACCGCATGCAGCGTTTCGTAGGTTTCATCGCGCGACTCTACGCAGGTTCCCGTGTGCTGATGGAGCACGGCGGTCAAACCCAGATCGGTAATGGCCTGGGCAATTTGGTTGAGAGAAGCGACGATGTCGGCCTTGTGGTCGGCGTAGTTGTAAGACGCGCGGTTCACCTGGTTGGGACCGATGACGGCGACTCTTCCGCCGTATTTCTTAATGATGTTGCCCCAACGCACTGCTTTGTCGGTTTCGTCCTTCCGTTTGCCGGTATCGGTTAGATTGAAATTGCAGTACGCGGAAATCAGCGCGATATCGTTCTGCTTTAGTACTGCCTCCAAACCGCCTTTGGCTTCCCATTTTTCGAGGACGTCGCCGAAAGTCTCAAATCCGTAGAAGCCCAGGCCGCCAATGCCGGCAATGGCCTCCTCGACCCGGTCATTCGGCCAGGTGATGCCCGTATGGCCGACTTTCACGTTGCGCATCTTTTCGGCGAGCACTGATGCCGGCAGCGAAACCGCCGCCGCGCCGACCCCAACCGCCTTGATGAATGAACGCCGGGTTACACGCTGGCTCAAATTATTTCTCCTTCAAATGGGCTGACTGGCGCCGACGCCGCAATTGCCATCGGGATCGGCGCTTGACTGCCTATATCCAAACTGTTAGCCTAACGCCTTTGTTGCGCATTACGCAACCATAATCACTCTGGGCGCAATGAGCCCAAAGCCTACTAGGCGATCCGGCACGATGGACTATTCCAGTTTCGGCCTCAAAGACAAGATCGCAATCGTGACCGGCGCGTCGCAGGGCATCGGGCGAGCCATCGCGCTCGGCCTGGCCCAGGCCGGAGCGCATCTGGTGCTGGCGAAACACCCTACCGGCAGGCAAGAGGAGATCAAACAAGTTCAGGCTGAGATCGAGGCAATAGGGCGGAAGGCGATCATCGTCGTTACCGACGTGTCCGATGTCGCGCAGGTTCGAGCCATGGTTGACCAGGCGAAAGCCGCGTTTGGACGCATCGACATTCTGGTCAACAATGCGGGCTGGACGGGCACCACCCTCGCGCTCGACGTCACGGAAGAGGAATACGACCGCACCATGGACGCCTCGCTGAAAAGCGTGTTCTTCGCCTGCCAGGCGGCGGCTCGAGTCATGATCCCTCAGGGTGGCGGTCGCATCATCAACATTGGCTCCAATTTTGGCGAAATCGCCTTCAAGATGCGCTCGGTCTATGCCGCAGCCAAAGCCGGCGTGCATCACTTATCTCGGGCGCTTTCGCTGGAGTGGGCCAAGGATGGCGTGTTGGTCAACGTGGTTGCGCCTTGCATCACCGAAACCGAGTCTCGCAAGAATATTTTGGAGCGTCCCGGATACAAAGAGTGGGCGACAACCCAAATGCTGCCCCGAGGCCGCTGGAATCAGCCCGAGGATCTGGTCGGCGCGGTACTCTTCCTCTCCAGCCATCTTTCGGATATGGTCGTCGGACACGTTTTAATGGTGGACGGCGGCTGGACAATTCAATAAGACCATGAAACTTCAAGGCAAGGTCGCCCTCATCACCGGAGCAGGCCGCGGAATCGGCCGCGGTATCGCGGAAGTGTTCGCCGAGCAAGGCGCCGACATCGCCGTGAACGATCTGGCTTCTTCTGGGCAGGCTTGCAAAGTCGCCGAGTGGATTCGCGGCAAGGGCCGCCGCGCCACCGTCGTTGAGGCTGACGTAACCCAGCGCGCCGAGATCGAAGCCATGTTTGACCGCGCCTGGAAAGAATTGGGTCCCATCGATATTCTCGTCAACAACGCCGGCATTGAGACGATCGTCCCATTCCTCGATCTTACCGACGCGCAATGGTCCGATGTTGTCAACGTAAATCTAAAAGCCGTCTGGATGTGCTCCCAAGTTTTTTGCCGGCGCGTGACGGCGGCGGAGAAAAAAGGCGCAATCGTCAATATCGGCTCCATCCAGGCGGGCAAGGTTTTGCCTGGACGGACGCACTACGCGCCGACCAAGCTCGCCATCGAAGCTCTCACTCGCAATGTCTCCGCCGAGGTGACTCCCCTAGGCATCCGCGTGAATTGCATTCATCCCGGATTGATTGAAACCCCGATGACCGAGTGGTTGACCAAAGACGCCGCCCTGTTGCCGCAAATCATCGCCCAAATTTCCGTCGGCCGTGTTGGGCAGCCGCGGGACATAGGCAGCGTCGCCGCATTCCTGGCCTCAGATGAGGCAGCCTACGTAACCGGGCAGTCGATCTTCGTCGACGGCGGTTGGGTCGGAAAGTAGCCGGAAACTCGCGAAGAGATTTACTGACCTGGCAAACGACTTCTTGGCGAAAACCCGTAGCCTCGGCACCGCAGACATGGCCTATCCGCCGAAAGAGCTAGAAGCAGAGCAAAGCTTCCGCACGCGATCGAAGTTTTGTTTTCGCGAATACATCGAATTGGCAAGTCCGGCATCTCCAGTCCGCTATGTAACCGATTGGATATTGGGAATGGTGTTCGCCTAGTCGCTGATCACTGCCGATGCCCACGAGTTCTTGACCGTCTGCTGGAGACCAACAGCGAACGTGTTCGCAATGATCTTGAGAACCGAGTAAGCGGAAGCCGTCGCCGTCTGGAGGCTGATTGGAGATCGCGAACCGCCTGAGGGCATTGTCGAGTTCATGACCACTCTGAAGCAGCCTGAGGACGAGAGTGCTGCGTAAGTCCTGCGGTTGCAATGAAAGATGGTGAGCGCGGTAGGAATCGAACCTACAACCTACTGATTAAGAGTCGTGGTTTTCGATGTGGCTGCGGCACAATTAACCGCAGCCATCACAATAACTTACCAATCACAAGGCCCGCATGGACGGTGTTCGAAAAGCGTTGGGAAAGTTGGCGAAATCGAACGAAATCTAACTCCAAAGGACACAAAAAAGACACAGTGCGGTTGGTGATTCAGCTACGCGAGGAGCAACCGGCCACATTCTTTCCTCCGACAACTGTCGCCCTGACCGCCCTGCATAGAGCCAGGGCTGCTCGTGGCACCAGTTCACTCGCGGACGTTTGCCGCGACGCAGCGCCAACTTCTTCATCCTCCGCCACCGCGCTAAGGCCTGTCATGGATTCAATGCGGATGCGGAAGAAGAGTGGTGCTATTGCCGCGTCATTCGATCTCAAGCGACGCTGCGCAAGTGCATTCAGCCACCACCGGTGCCGCTTCTCCAACAGTTTGTGTGCGCGCGCGCACTCTGCAGAATATGAGGCTCGGGTAATTCATGGTAACTGCCATTCGCAATCACGCTCACCCATTGAGACTGGGGTCGCAATCTCTTCTATCTCTACGCAGACCTTGGGGTTCGTGCGCATCCATTCGATCTTCTGTCCGAAGGTCGACAGGACGTAAATATAATCAGACTCCCAGGCTAGAAAAATCGGCACTACGTACGGCTAGTCCTCAAACGAGCAGCCGAGCCTTCCGATTCCGGCACGCGCCAGGAATGTGTCGCACTCTTCCCGACTCATTTCATTAATCAGCATGGCAGCCATTTTATCCGACCCAGGTGCCTCAGGTCCCAGAGTTGCGGATCGAGTCGTCCCCAGAGTTCGTCGGTCGAGTGGTCCCATGACCAGCGCAGGTCCAAAACCAGTTCTGTCAGGGGGGAGCAAAGACTCGGAGAAGTTTCTTGTCGGTTGGACTGGATCATGGGATTTCAGACGTTGTCAAGCATGGTGTGCCGCTAATGGCTTACGGCTGCAGCCTCCGCCGAGCGAATCCACCCGGCAACGTGTGGCCAGTACTCTGCCAGCGTCTTGGATCCCATGAACAGGCCAATGTGCCCGCCCGGGGCAACCGTCTTGACAATCTGGTCCTTTGGAGTTCCGAGACATTTTTCAGCCTCGAAAACCTGTTCTTTCGGCGTGATGTCATCTGCTCCGCCGGCCAGCAGATAAACCGGACATGTGATGTCTTTCAGTAACAATCGCTTGCCCAACCCATTGAATTTCCCCCGAGCCAGGCGGTTCTCTTTGAAGAGCTGCTGAACAGCCTGGAGATAAAAGGCGCCGGGCAAATCGATCGGGTTCTCGTACCAGCGTTCAAAGGTCTCGGTGCGCTCGATGTAGTTCTCGTCCTCGATATGTTCATAAAGGTCGAGGTACTTCTCATATTGCTTTAGGGGATGCATACTCTTCCAGCCGGCCACCATCGTCTGTCCACGCATCAAGCCACCGCCCGCAACCACCAGTTCTTGAAAAAAAGACATTGGCAGACTATGGGCTATCTCCTTGATTGAGCCGTTACCAGCATCCGTGTCGATAGGTGCTCCTGCCAAAACGAGGCTACGCACTTTAGCGGGAAAACGCGCAGCGTACATGGCACTCATCCAGCCGCCCTGGCAGAGGCCGATCAAGTGGACACTGTTCCCCAAGTGCTCGACGGCCTTGTCGATGTCGGCGAGGTATTGGTCGATCCCGAAATCCTTCATCGCCTCCGTGGCGCTTTTCCAATCGGTGACCAACACATGCTCTAAGCCGCCAGCCTGCAAGGTTTCAACCAAGCTCTGACCTTTGGCATAGTCGGCAATCATGGAACTATGCCCGGCATAGGGAGCATCAACCAGGACTGGTATGGCAGTGTTCCGTGTCTTATTCCGGTAGAAGCTCCGAAGCCGCATTGTGTCAAGCTCCAGCAGTACACGGTTCGCGGTGGCCCATTCGGGTTCGGGCGGGAACGTGATTTCCTCCGCTTCGACAAGATAGCGGAGATTATCCTGATACAGCTTCATCCCTTCTTCGCCGAGTTCGATCGCAGCCGCCAAGGGCCAGAACCAAGGAACGCTGTGTTCCTGCCGAGTTTTGGGGAGAGATTGAGAGCTAGTATTCGTAGTCATATCTTCTTTCCGCTTTTCGCGCCGGGTGTAAATGGCGATTCCCTGCTGTCAGAGCTGATCAACTTGGCAGTGTGTCGAGCTATCATGAGATCCTCATCGGTCGGAATGACCCACGCGGTGACCCGGCTGTCGCGGTTCGTAATGCAGGGTCCGCCGCTCGCATTCGCATCGAGGTCGAGCATGATGCCCAGCCAAGCAGCATCCTTGCCGACCTGTTCTCGAATTGCAGCAGCGTGCTCGCCGATGCCGCCGGTAAACACCAAAGCATCCAGCCCACCCAGCGCCGCCGCCAGCGAGCCAAGTTCGCGTCCGATCCGGTACACGAACAACTGGATAGCTTCGGCCGCGCGGGGATCACCGCTACCCAATAGCGTGCGCATGTCATCGCTGATACCTGACACGCCCAATAGCCCGGAGCGCTCATACAACAGGCCGGTGATGGCGGCGGCATCCATTTTTTTCTCGAGCAGCAGATAAAGCACTACGCCGGGATCAAGACTGCCGCAACGATGCCCCATGGGGAGGCCGTCAAGGGCGGTGAATCCCATGGTGGTGGCCACACTCCGGCGGGCGTCCAAGGCACACATGCTCGCGCCGTGGCCGAGGTGGGCGACCACTACTTTGCCTTCGGCAGATGGACCAGCGTAACCGGGCAAAACGGAGGCGATGTACTCATAGGAAAGCCCGTGAAAGCCGTAGCGCCGGATGCCCTCATCGGTAAGCGCACGGGGAAGCGCAAACCTGGTGGCGATTTGCGGTTGAGTGCAATGAAAAGCCGTGTCAAAGCAGGCGACTTGCGGCAGTTTCGGGTGCAGGACGCTGAGCGCTTTGATGGCGGCAAGATTGTGGGGTTGATGAAGAGGCGCCAAAGGCACCAATCTTTCCAGATCTGCAATTACGGCGGCGTTCACCACAACGGGCGCAGCATAGGCGGTACCACCGTGGACGACGCGATGGCCAGCCCCAGCCAGGCGGTGATCGGTGAAGTGGCGTTCCAGCCAGCGCAATAAAAGGTCTAGTGCGTCCTCATGGCTTGTCCCTTCTGGGAGGCGCTCATTCGCGATCTGATGTCCTGCAGTATCCACCGCGCTAAAGCGTCCTTCATTTCCAATGCCATCAATCTTCCCCTCACACAAAACTGTTTTGCGGCTGAGGTCCCCTGCGGCCGGGAACAGCGCGAATTTGATGCTGGATGAGCCGGAGTTAAGTGTGAGAATCATGCTGCCTACGCTATCGCCGCTTGCTGGCGGTGCACCCACAACAGTGCCAGAGCGCAGGAACTCAGACGGGCGAGAGTTTTGTCGGCGCGGCTGGTCAAAATGATGGGAACGCGAGCGCCTAGCACGATGCCCGCAACTTCCGCCTCTGCCAGATATTCGAGCTGCTTCGCCAGCATGTTTCCCGCCTCCAGGTCCGGTACAACAAAGATGTCAGCCTGCCCGGCGACCGGCGAGATTAGGCCCTTGGTTTTCGCGGCCTCGAGTGAAACGGCGTTGTCGAACGCCAGCGGCCCATCCAAAATACCGCCGGTGATCTGACCGCGATCCGCCATCTTGCAAAGCGCCCCTGCCTCAACCGTGGAGGGGATCTTCGACCTCACCGTCTCTTCCGCCGAAAGGATGGCAACTTTGGGCAGGTTTAGCCCCAGGGCGTGGGCCAGATCAATGGCGTTCTGAACGATGTCGCGTTTGTCATCGAGCGTCGGAAAAATGTTGATGGCGGCATCCGTGATGAACAGCAGGCGCGGATAGCTCGGCACATCCATCACGAAGATGTGGCTCATGCGGCGTTCGGTTCGTAAACCACGCTCAGGATCCACGACCGCGTGCATCAGTTCGTCCGTGTGCAGGTCAGCCTTCATCAGGGCTTCCACCTTAGCTTCTCGCGCCATGGCAACGGCCCTGAAAGAGGCTGCGCTGCCATTTTCGGCGTTTATTAAGTCATAAGCTGACAGATCGATTTGCGCCAACTGGGCGGTCGCGCGTATCTTGCCTTCGGGTCCGACCAGGACAGGGACAATCAGGTTTGCCTTGGCCGCCTCCACCGCTCCGAGCAGCGAAACCGTGTCCACAGGATGAACCACAGCGGTGCGGATAGGGTTTTGGCCTTCGGCTTTTGCGATGATCTGCCGGTGGTGCCTCCCTTTCTCTACCAACTCTATTTCGGGCAAGCTTACCGGCTCTCGGCAAATCTTTTCGGTTGGAGCGATCACTCGGGCGGCGCCGGTGATCACCAGCTCGTTACGTTGATTGCGCGCCTGGCAATCGAAAATGACTTGGTGGTTTTCCTCGATCTTCTGGGTGAGTTTGAGCGTCACCGTAATTGTGTCGCCTAGGGCGATCGGCGAGAGAAACTCCAACGACTGTCCTGAATAGATGGTGCCGGGGCCCGGGAGTTCGGTGCCCAGGACGGCGGAAATCAACGCACCGCCCCACATCCCATGGCCAACGATTTTGTGGAAAGCGTCACTTTTCGCGAATGCCTGATCGACGTTGGCGGGGTTTATGTCCCCCGACATAATTGCGAAGAGCTCAACATCTTTGTACGTCAAGGTACGGGCGATGCTCGCGGTGTCGCCCACTTTCAATTCGCTGAACGTGCGATTCTGGATGGGGCGATTCATGCTGTTTTCTCCGTGGCTCCGCGGGCATTCCACACCCCGTTAAGAACGCCATGGTACTCCAGCCATCATTGGTAATTCCGTAATCGGGGACCGCAGCCACCACAGGTTCGAAGGGCCGAGTCGGATCACTCCTTTCGCCGGCGCCACTCAAATGTGCACTGCGAGCACGGGACAAGGTCCTAGCTGTATCACCCGGTAAGTCGTAGAACCAAAGAGAGCCGTATCCAGTGCACCGCGGCCACGCACTCCCATAATCACCAGGTCGGTTTGCGATTCGAGGGCGAGCTCAATGATTTGCTGGTACGGCTTGCCGATCCGTGTCATCACTTTGGCAGCGCATTCCTCGCGCATCTTGGGAGAAATAGACTCTTCCATCTGTCTCACTGCCTTCTCGGTTGCGCTTTGAAAGTTTGCCGAGCTCGGGATATCTTCCAGCACGTGCAGCAGCGTAAGCTCCGCACCGTACTCCTTGGCCATCGAGAGAGCGTACTTCGATGCGTGATGGGCATGGTCCGAGAAATCCGTACAGAGGAGGATCTTTCTTAAGTGGATTGGCTCCGCGCTGCTCGCGGAAATTGTGACATCATGCGCAGGCTTTCGTACCGCCAAGACTGGGCACCGTGCCCGCCGCAGCACTCTTTCTGTCGCGGATCCCAGCATCAGCCGGTCAATTCCTCGCAACCCGTGAGTCCCCATCACGATCAGATTTACGGACTGGGCTTCAGCCAGCGAGAGAATCAGATCGGTCACCGATCCGTCTTGCACGAAGAATTGGGGCTGAATCTCGGCCCGCGTGTGGCGCTTCGCGAATTCTTCAAGTCGTTGCTCAGCCTGGGCGCGGAGTTTCTGACAGCTTTTCTCATAACCGTCGGGATAGATGTCCCAAAACTCAATGGGTTTCATCGAGAACAAAACGTGCTGCAAGAGCAACGTGGCTTTGTAGTGCCACGCAAGCGACTGCGCGTACTCGTACGCATTGATTGAAAACTCCGAAAAATCGACTGGGCAGAGAATAGATTTAATTTGCGGCATACGACGCGTGCACCTCGGGTTTTGTCCGCTTCAACAATCGCATTTTCCATCCTTACGAAATAGCGATGGCTTCATGTTTTGTGGACAGACCAGCTCTTCCCAATAAGCCCTTTCCTTGAGGATCAAACACCCGGTAGGCTACCAGCTTGATGCGATCATTCACAACGAACCAGGCTAGAGCATATCCCCAAATGAAGAGTGCCCAACCCCATCCGATTGGGGCCATGAAAATCCCGTACACGGCAATGAGTGTCGCGATCAGCTGAGTGCCAAGCACGGCCGCCAAGAGGATCGGCGCTGGCCGAATTGACCAGAAAGCCCGCCGCGTTCGCGTGACGAAGATGGTGAGATGACCGGCGACCGACAGCTTGAGATACATGAACGATTGGATCACTTCACGGTTGAGATGGAAGACCCGTTCCCCCAAATAGAAGAGCCCAAAGGAAGCAACGACCCCGGCGATGCCCAAGGTTGTGGCGATGCCGAGCACCACCGGCATATTCCACGCCTCTGGACGATTGGCATACTCCACTCGATCATAGGCAATGGAAAGAATCGCTCCATCATTGAGAATCGCCAACAGGACGATCATGACCGCGGTGACGGGGTAAAAGTTGAATACGAGGATTGACAGCGTCATGAACAGCAGCACTCGGATCGTTTCGGCAATGCGATAGATCGCATAACTGTTCATGCGCTGGAACATCTTTCGGCTTTCTTTGATGGCATCGATGATGACGGACAGGCCAGGGTCAAGCAGCGCGATGTCGGCTGCGGCGCGCGCGGCATCGGTGGCTCCGGAGACCGCAATTCCGGCGTCAGCCAGTTTGAGCGCTGGAGCGTCGTTCACGCCGTCGCCGGTCATGCCTACAATGTGCTGTTCCTTCTGAAGAACACCCACAATGTGAAACTTGTGTTCCGGAAAGACCTGAGCAAAGCCGTCAGCCTGCTCGATCGCTTGCGCCAGTTCGCCTGCCTCGTAGTGCTTGGTTTCAGCGAGAATGGAGGCATCTACGATGTTCTGGCCCAAGCCAAGCTGGCGGGCCATTTCCTTGGCAATGGCGATTTGGTCGCCAGTCACCATCTTCACCTTCACGCCCATTTGGAAAGCGGTCGCGATCGTGCTTTTCGAATCTTCCCTTGGAGGATCGAACAATGGCAGAACACCAAGAAACCGCCAAGCATCCTTCTCATCGGTGCGAGCCACGCCCAGCGAGCGAAAACCCCGCACCGCAAACTCATTGACTGCTTTCTCCACCTCACCTCGCAACTCCTCGGCATCGGCCGCCATGTCGAGAATCACCTGGGGCGCGCCCTTTGTGACTCGAAACTGAACTTTCTCAGGTCCTTTGATAGTGGACTCCGTGCGTTTGTGCACGGGATCGAAAGGCTGGAAGTGCGCCACCTGATAGCTGTCCAGCGCATGCGCGTCTTTCAACCCGCTCAGGACGGCCAGGTCGATGGGATCCTGGTTTTCGGCGCGGGAAGCGAGCGACGCGGCGAGAATCAGTTCTTCTGGCCGAATACCTCTCGCACAGAACGGATCTCCCAACGTCAACTTGTTCTGGGTCAATGTACCGGTCTTGTCCGAACAGAGAACGTCTATCCCCGCCAACTCTTCCATGGCGGCCAAACGGGTGACGATCGCTTTCTTGCGGGCCAAGGTTCGTGCCCCGACCGCCATCGTCACAGAGAGCACAGCGGGCATGGCCACAGGCACTGCGGCGATGGTCAAGACCAGCGCGAACTGCAGAGTTGTAAGCATTCTGTCGCCACGGAACAAGGCCACTGCGAGAATCAGCGTCACCAGAGCGACAGCTATGACGATGAGGTAGTCGCCGATCTTCAACACGGCTTTCTGGAAATGGCTTACCGTGTGCGCCGTCTCCACCAAGTGCGCCGTCTTGCCAAAATACGTATTCTGGCCGGTGGCATAAACCAGGGCATCGATCTCTCCCTGCTTCAGAATCGAGCCGGAGTACACGGCCTCGCCCGAATTGCGCGTGACTGGCAAGGACTCTCCGGTCAGGGCGGATTGGTCTACTTGGATCGGGTCGCCTTCCAGCAAACGGGCATCTGCTGGAATGATGTCGCCAATGCGAATGCGCATCAAGTCGCCGGGCACGATCTCGCGCGCAGGAACGGTAGTCCACGTTCCGTCGCGCCTCACCCGCGCCTGCAACGCGAGCGTCGCCCTGAGCGCGGCGATGGCGTTGCCCGCTTGAAATTCTTCCCAGAAGCCCACCCCGGCATTCATCAGCAGCAAGGCCAGGATGATGCCAAAGTCTTCCCAATGGTGCACCACACCGGAAAGAACGGCGGCGACCTCGATCATCCATGGGATGGGACCCCAGAAATAAGAGAGGAATTTCAGCAGGGGGTTAACTTTTTCTTCAGGCAGCTCGTTGAAGCCGTACTTTTCCAATCGGGCCTTCGCTTCGGCCTGACTGAGACCCTCCCCGGAAATCTCCAAGCGGGACTTGACCAATTCGAGTGACGCGGTTCTCAAATCAGTCGCGCCATCCTGATGCGCCGCAACCGGACGAGTGGCCATCGGACTTGCCTCCTCAGAAGGCAAAATTTCTTGCGAGCCAATCCTACAGCAACGTCTTGATTTGTCGCCATGCGGCGTTCCCAGCGGCGCTATTGGGCGACGTTACCGATCGCTCGCGTGGTCCTTCGGAGGTTCTAAGGCAACAAGGTGCTCGGCAATGCGGCTTCGTGCCTTGCTCGAACCGATCATGAGAATGCGGTCATTCTCCTGCAGCACCGTGTCTCTCTTGGGCAGCACTACATCTCCGCCACGCAAAATAGCGATGATCTCGAGGGCACTTCCGCCGGACGCGTCGTAACAGGACTGGACGGTCTTCCCAATCAGAGCGCTCTCAGGCCGCAGAACACCTACATTCAGTTCCTTTCGGCCGGGCATTCTGATCGGTATACCGGAATCTAAGAGAGCGACCAGATCAATGTGGCCAATCTTGGCCGCCCGCGGAATCTGGCGGGTTCCAAGAAGTCTAAGGGCCAACTGAACATTCTCCACGTAGCGAGAGGGAGATTGAGCACGTCCGAGGACCTGCGCCTCGTACAGACTGTTGTATTTTAGGTGCGCTGAGAGCTGGGTTTGGATTAGGTAGCTCAGGAGGACAGCAAACGCTGCTGGAGGCAGCAACTGATATCCACCCGTCATCTCCGTAACCATGATTAAGGAAGCGATCGGCACTCGCGCAGCGGCGCCGAATGTGGCCGCCATTCCTACAACCACAAACATCGCTGAGGGCAAGTGAAAGCGCGAGGAGAGAAGCCCCCCCAACATGGCTCCCACAAAAAGAGTTGGCGCGAAGACCCCGCCGGAACCACCTGATGAGACAGTGAAGGCAAATGCGATGATCTTTAAGAAGATAAGAATCAGCAGCAACCTAACGGCCAGCCGGCCATCGATTGCTTCCTGTATCCACCCGTAGCCTCCACCCAGGACCTGAGGGAATTTCAGGGCCAGCAGGCCGACTCCCAAACCGCCGATGGCTGGGTTCAGTGCTGGCGGCAGGGGGAGTGCACGAAAAGCGTCCCGCAGTCGATAAAATACGACGGGCAGGAGTGTTGCCAAAAGACCGCCTGCGGCTCCTAACACGCAAAACCAAGCGTAATCCAGGGCGTGGAGATTGCCCGTGGCAGGCGGAAAGTAGAACAAAGGCCGCCAGCCGACAAATAACCCGTTCACTGCATAGGCAACCACCGACGCCAGCATGGTATAAAGCAGGGCTCCGGCCTCGAATTCCATGCTGCCGTAGAGCACCTCGATGGCGAAAAAGGCGGCCCCGATCGGGGAGCGGAAAATCGCAGACAGACCTGCGGCCATACCCGCCAGAACCAGAACCTGCCGGTGTTCGTCCGGGCGACGCGTGAGGGTGGCGTAGATGGAGCCAACTCCGGCGCCGATCAGCGCGGTGGGGCCCTCTCGGCCGGCAGAACCGCCCGATCCAATGGTGATGGCCGAAGCCACTAGCTTCAATGGTGCAACCCGGGCGCGAATAAAGCCGCCCGCACGATGGAAAGCCTTCACGACGGTGTCAGTGCCGTGGCCCTCCGCTTCGGGCGCCCAAGTGTAGACCAAAAATCCTGAGAGCAACCCTCCCACAGTCGTCGCCAGCGGGATCAGCCACAGGCCGTGCGGTCCTATCGCTTGCCGAAGGACGCCGCCCTCTTCCGGCAATCCCGGAGGGTGGTAGCCGGCCAACGTGATCAGGAAAAGGTGTTCGCAGATTCGCAGGGACCAGGCAAAGAGTTGAGCGGCAAGAGCCCCCACAACACCTAGGATTACGGTCTCGGCAAGTAAACGCGGTTCGCTCTCCTTTACCATACGAACCTCCGCACGATAATGGAGCGGCGACCGCTACGCAGATCGAACACGGCATTTTTCTCTTGTATTTCGCCGGAGTGTAACATAAACACGGGTGTTGACCTGTGACTCAAATCCTTTTTAACCGTGTCCTTCTTGCGACTGATTTTTCCCCAGCCTCTACGGCTGCGTTACCCTATGCCGTCGCGGTCGCTCGACAATTTGGCGCGAAGCTCTATCTTGCGTATGTCGTTCCTCCAGATGCGTATGTCATGGTTCCAGTGGACGAGAGAGACGCTGTCCTGGAGAGCATGCGCACGCACGCAGAAGGGCAGATGGCCGGATTGCGAGCGGCGTCTCTTCTCCGGGGAGTTTCGCACGAGATACTCATCGATCACGGCGACGTTTGGCCGATGCTTGCGGCCATGTCGGAAAAACACGAAATCAATCTAATTGTGGTCGGTACCCACGGCCGGCGTGGAGTCGAAAAACTGCTGCTGGGATCGGTTGCCGAGGAGATTCTGCGGCGTGCGCAAAAACCGGTTTTAATGGTGGGACCAGAGAGTTCGGTAGCCGCGGAAACAGAAGCTAGACCGCCGCGCATCCTTTACGCGACCGATTTCTCTCAGGAGTCTGAACCAGCGATGCATTACGCATGCGGGTTAGCCAAGGAATATGGCTCTGCGCTTTTCTTCTTGCACGTTGCCGAGGATGTGTGGAAAGAGCCGCTTTCGACCAGGATGCAGGCTGCCGACTTTTTCCGGATGCGGATGCAGGAACAGCACTGGGTATTGGACGAAGGAAGCGTGCCTGAGTTCCGCGTAGAGTTTGGTCCGCCCGCAGAAAGCATCCTGGAGATTGCCGGCAAGCTACAGATCGGACTAATCGTCCTCGGTGTGCGCGGCTCTGCTTATCCACGAGTCGCTGCACATCTCCCAGGACCGACGGCCTATGACGTAGTCTCCCATGCGCGCTGCCCCGTGCTAGTCATACGGGGAGGAAGTCCGCTAGAGAAATAGGTACACATCGAGCCGATTCCCTATGATGCCTTGCAATAATAATAGGCGAGGGAAATTGTAAGGACTGACCATCCAATGGCATCGAAAAATATCGAATCCGCAAGAAACTCTTCTCCCCAAAGGGAACTCGGGATTGACCCTTTGGAGAGCGGGCCAGAGATCGTTGCGAAGGGCCGAGGGCATCCACACACCATACAACTCAAACTACGCGACCTGAGTCAGCTGTTTAATTCGATGGACCCTTCTCCATTCATTGAAAAAGATCTCGACGACGACGCGGAGGAATTCATCGTCAGCTGGGCCCAGGAATTTTCCCCTAAGGCCCCGATCAAGTTGCGTATCTACTTGGACCAATGGCCTGCCGAAGACCCCTCCCAAATGATCAGGACGGCGGTTCACAACTATTTTTCTCACCGCGCCAAAATCATTAATTTGGAGTTCAAGCGTCTGCTCAAGCAAGGCCGTACCAGCCTTTTGATCGGTCTGGTGTTTTTGGCCGCGTGTCTCCTCCTCAGCAAAATGTTGCTAGGCGCTGTGACGGGCGCCTGGGCTGCCGTCGCGCGGGAGAGCCTCACGATTGCCGGATGGGTTGCCATGTGGCGACCGATGCAGATCTACCTCTATGATTGGTGGCCCCTGCTACGACGACGCCGGATATATACCAAGCTGGGCCGTATGCCCGTGGAACTCGTCCCAAGAAACAAAGGCTGAACGGTGTCCTCTCGGGCAACGGCCTCGCTCCCGATACCTTTTCCTTGCTTGTTGCCAGATCCACGTGTGCACATTTCTCACAGGACCTTATTCTCATGCGGCGCGCGGCAAGTTTAGCCCAGTTCGTGAGAGCAGTACTTGCAGCACGTGAGCACGCGACACGATACCTTCAACCCGCCCATCGGACCTGACCGTCAGTTGATTCACATCTTCCCGGCCCATGGCCTCCAGGGCCTCCATCGCAGGCATCTCGCGTGAAACAGAATGGATCTTCTCTGCTGGACGCATGACACTGCGCACGGGGGTGGACGGCCATGCTTCTAGCTGGACACCGAACATGCGGGATTGGCGCACTTTGAGCCATCGGAGACTCCTCTTCGGTTGATGGAGCGACCCGATTGATCCCTGAACCCAACTTCTTTGGGAAGTCCGACCGCGGTGTTCAAGGGCGACGGGCAGCCGCTCAAGCCACAGCCTCATCTCCGCATGAAGTTGTTGCCTCCAGATTGTGGGGAGCCGTCTCTGCCTCCCCGGCGGACAAGTAATGCTTACGGACACTGTTGACGATGGACTCCACGTCGGCGCGGCGATACGGTGGAGCGATGAAATCGAACACTCCCAACTCCATCGCCTCCAGGTACTGGTCCAACTCGCCCAGCAAAGAAGACACGACTACCGGAACTCCCGATCCCCTTGCCTTGGTGAGCCGGAGAACTTGCCGGAAGCCGTGCGGTGGTAGGCCATCTTCACAAAACACCACGTGCACGTGCCGCTGAGCTAGAACTGTCCGCACCTCGTTTACGTTCGCCGCTGTAACGATTTTCAGGCCGCACTGCCCGAGAACATCCAAGAGCGCGGCTCGTCTTCCGGCGTCGGGGCTAGCGACTAAAGCCTGTAAACCGCTCAAGACCTGCTCCGTTCTGAACAAACGCCCCTATAGTAGGAGGGAACAATAAGGAAGTCATAAAGATGAAATGAATATCGGTTGAATGCGCCCGCCGTGTGACGAGAATCACACACCTGCGAAGGGTGCTGGGCGATTGCCGGGCTAAACTGATTTCAGGTAGCTAAGGACCGCCTCGGCGTCCCCTCGGGTCAAAGCGGCGATCGCTCGACAGGGCGACGTGGATCACCGTCTTTGCACTACTTCTCCGCGAGCTGGTAAATGAGTTCGCGGATCCGTTCCGAGCGTCTCTCGTAGCTTTCCAGGTCTGCTCTTGAAAGCAAGCTTGCAGTTTCAAGCAATTCGGCTTGCTCACGGAGGAGTTCCGTAACCTTGCCGACGAGCCCGGCAGCATCGCCGCAAAACACAGTCCATCGCCACATCGGAGTTAACCTGGGCGGAGTCAGCCGCCGGCCGCGGAAGATCGGTTCGCCGGATCGCGAAAAGACAGCGATCGTCAGGCTTAGCCGTTTCGCTGTTCGCCAACGCGCGGCTTGCAAAGCGACTCCGCTCTGAATCACCACACGAACAGGCAAGCCCCCTGGGCGGATTGGCGGACTCGTCCGGCCAGGACCGGAGTCTCGCGGCTCGGAGTCACGCTGTCGTGAGCATCGTAGGGCAAGTCCGGTTCCGCACCGCTGGTTTCCTCGATCTCCTGCGCTCCGTAGTGGTTCATGATATCGGCGGCGGCCTGAACTTTTTCGTCCGTGCCTGTCGCGAAAACCAGGGCGCCGCCGCGCCGCAGTCCTTCGACATAAGCCTGCGACTCCGCATCCGTCGCTCCGATCCGGTTAAGTTCCCGAATCACGTCGTCTTCAAATTCGACGCGCGGGAAGCTCATCATACCGGTGACTTCGAACTCCGCCGCCTCCTCCAGAGTGCGAACCTCTTTCTGAGGAATACCAATGGCCTCGATCTTCGGCACAACATCGTCCACGAGTTTCGGATTCTCAAATAGTCCAACTGCAGTCTTCGGCATATTTATACCCTCCATCGAAAAGTCTTCATCTCCTAAGATGCGAACCGCAGATTGAAAGTGGCACTAGCAGCCACATTCGCCTGGAATCTACCGCGAGCGCAGTAACACAACCTGTAACGTTCCGCTCTGAAGCGTCGCCCTAGACGACACTGGATCAACTTCGAACGGAAGCTCAACAATCCGCATCACCTTCCTGTCCTCATAAACACCATCTGCATTGCGATTCGAATCGGAATGGACACCGCAAACAACCGCCCGGCGATGTCCGAGAGCCACCTCCAAGTCTTTTGCGTCAAAGCCGGGCACCTGCGCTGTGAACCGCACGTCGGCGTCGGTCACATTGCACTCGATTGCAAGCTTGGGCAGGATTTCTTGTTCCGCAGTGAACCAATCGTCCTGGTCAGAGCCATGCGCGCCTCCACGGGACCAGTAGATTTCATAGGCACGCTGAGCGATTAGCGTCCTGGTTCCGTTCATCCTGTCCAGGATGTCGGCCTCGACCAATGGTACGGATTGCGCTTTCCCAGACTGTGATTTGCTTGTCATCTGTTCCTCCTCGACAGACGCCCCCGCGACGCACCACAATTCATCCTGATGCTGGTCGACCGACGGTGCTCAACTGCCACCAATCATGGACGTCTGAGGAACCTCAAGTAGAAAGCTGCGAACACCAAGACAATGCCAACATTCACTGTGAGCCGTTCCCGGAATCGGTTTCTGAAGAACACGAAATCAACACCGACTATGACGGCTGCCATCGCCACGACGTAAAGTACGACTGCTACTTGTTTGCCCATTTCAGCAATGAACAAGGCGCGATAGCGCCCTTTCGGTGCGATTGTGCAGACGCACTTCGCACTCGCTACAGAGAAGTGATCCGTGGTTCTGTTCTTGAATCATTAAAAACGGGCCCGGCACTTGGACATCGCCTATTGGTAGCTCAAGTGCTTCGTATCCTTTCTCAATCGAACCGCAGTTGCGTCATGGAGTACCTAAACCACAAACACCGTTCCAACGGTATTCGACGGAGAAATTATGAAGCTTTCGCCTCTTTCACGTATCGGCCAACTTCGCGCACGAGAGGTCTCGCAGGTTCGGGGACAGAAATTTTGCCACTCAGTATTTCGTGACGATTGACATCCTTTCCGTACATGGCGCGATCGCCACTTTTGTCGGCCTGCACCACGGCGCCGTCCAGACTGGCTCCGGCAAAGACGCCTTTAGCGCGTGAATAAGACAGGATTTCTGCGTTCATTCTGATGTCCGTACCGGCGGCCGCATGCCGGCCTACCGGCCCGGCCGCAACGGATGCGTCGGCCCCCAGCTTGAACTTGTCGCCGAGCAGGCTTTGCAGCGCGTGGTCGTTCATGAAGATCATCACCAGGTCGGTCGAGGATCCGCCGATCTGATAACCAACGCTCCCGCCATCGACCGCCACAAACACCGGGGCACTCCAGCCATGTGGAGTGTGGCAAATTGCCACGCCCCGGCCATAGTTGCCGCCAAAGATAAAGGCGAATTTTTTATCTCCCGGAATAATGGCGATACATTTCGCCGATTCCAGAATCTCGTTGGGGATTCCGTTGTCGGGGGTACTCATGATTTCCTGGAAGACACGCGTGGCGTTCTGAATTCGACTTAGGTCATCATCGCGGTCTGAAGCCGAGACCACGCCTGAGCTCAACAATAGGAACATCAGCGAGATTGTCAAAAGTGTTTTGGTCATAACTCATTGGCCCTTCAAGTAAGCACTCGGTTCGTCCGGTTACCGCAAGGTCTTGCCAGCGTTCCAATGCACGCTAAACCCGAACCGCCTCCATCCTTCTCTTACGTTGCCACTTGCTGCAGAGTGTGAAGATATCTGACGATGTCGCCCGTCGAAAGCAATCCGACGAAGTTATTTCCCAGCATGACGGGCATTTCACTGATTCCATCCCGGCCCATCTTTTCCATCGCTGTCCACAGTTCTGCTTTGGGATCGATCTTCTTTAGCTTCTCGACGGGTTTCATGGCCTGGGCTGCCGTCGTCGTGGCCCATGAGAGTCGCGGAATCTCCTTCATGTCGTGCAGGGTCAGCAGTCCGACCACGTGGTCTCCTCGGTCCACGAGGAAGCACTGTCTACCGTGTGTCAGAACTTCCTGATCAATCAGATTTTGCAACGAGACGTCTGCCGATACGTGAGTGCACGCATTTCCCATCGCCTGGGATACCGTGTGACCAACCAAGAGGCCTTGCACCATTTGCTGCTGGACTTGCGCGGCGGCTGCGCTCTCAAGGAACCAGCCGATGAAGGCGATCCACAATCCGTTGATAATGTTCCCTTTCAGCGCTAGCCATACGCCCACGACAATAAACAGAAATCCGAAGAAGCGGCCGGTGCTGGCGGCGATCAGAGTAGCGCGGCGGAAGTTCTTGTTGGCGGCCCAAACGAGGGCGCGAAAAACCCGGCCTCCATCCAGGGGAAATCCTGGAATAAGGTTGAACAGTCCCAGGATGCCATTAATGAGCGCGAGATACTTGGCAATCGCCAAGGCTGGCGCGATGTTTACTAGCATCGGCTCCAAAAAGAAGAAGAGAGCCGCCAGTGCAAAGCTAGTGAGCGGCCCAACAACCGCAATCAGGAATTCGGCCGCTGCGCTCGGAGGTTCCCCGGCTATCTGCGAGACGCCACCAAACAGGAACAAGGTAATCCGATGCACCGGCACTTTATAGCGAAGGGCCACCCAAGAATGCGCCAGTTCGTGCACAACGATACTGGCAAAAAACAGGACTGCTGTCACAGCACCCATCAACCAATATTCGACGCTCGTCCCACCCTGAAATTCCGCCGGATAATAATTAGCCGCCAACATCCAGGTAATTAGAGCGGCGATCAAAAACCAGGAGAAATCCAAATCGATCGGTATCCCAAGAATGCGGCCAATCGGAATCGTATGCCTAAACAAATCTCACCTTCCTATCACTAGGGAGCGATCCTGCTCATACACCGAGCCATCCAAACCCGCATATTCAGGTCGAGCAGGACAATGTCACAAGGTCCAGGACCAAGCCCGCGCAATGCTTCTTTTCCGGAAACTTCTTCCGGAGCGTATGCGGTCGAAACGAGCAGTGCAAAAACTACTCTTCCAAACGTTTTCATCTGTTTGCAAGGTCCCGCCTTGAGGACCTACGCTCACTGCATTGCCTCTTACGCAGCTTTGGCTGCGGTCGGGACTTGCTTGCTTGGGGCTGCCTTCGGAAGCACGACTTCAAGTGTTCCGTCTTGTAGGGTGGCTTTCGCGTTATCGAGATCTATCTTCTCCGGGAGATCAAGCGTCCGGAAGACTTCATTGGACCTTTTCTCGCTATAAAGAGTTTTTCCCTTCTTCTGATCGCGGATCGCCTGTTCCCGCTTTCCGCTGATAAGGATACGATGAGGTTCAACTCGCACCTCAATGTCCTCGTCCCTGAACCCCGGAACATCAGCTCGGACGATCAGTTGGTCGTCGGCTTCGGTGATCTCCACCGGCATTGGGTTCAGTAACTCGGACTCTGCGCGAAGCCAATCTTCCAAATCGTGGCCGTCCTGTCGTCCACGGCCCTCGAACAATTCGTAGGCACGGCGGGCGAGAATGTCGTAAGTCTCTCGCATCCGCTGGAGGAATGGATCGTTATCCATCAACTTGAAAATTGCGGGTTGGTCTGAGTTTCTTGATTTCGTTTTTAGTTCAGTGGTCATTGTCTCTTCCTTTCACAGAAATCATGGCCGAATACGGTCTGCTGCCCCGGACACCCCTCCGATTTCGAGACTCCGTCGTGCATACGCATGCCCTGTTCGCAAGTGTGTCGATGCTCAAGACGCTTGCCTTAGACACAGTTCCCGCTCCGCACGGTTCGACAATTCTGGATCAGAGGGCGATGGGAACGCTACGACCTCTCCCGCTCGTGATACTGATAGCGTGATCGTCGACACGCATTGTCCACAGAGCCAGAACCATTCGTTGCGCTGGACTGAGTCCCGACTGCTCGGTTGGGTCGGCTCCAGCCGAAACAATTTTCCTTCGCGAAGGTATCGGAAAACCCTTGAGCAGGACGGATTAGCGCACTTCGATAACATCAGTTCTTCCTTCCGACCGGAGGTTGCGCGTTAGACTAAAGAGCAGGACTCGTGGAGACGCCGCGAGGTCACCGCTTCATCGTGTCTCTTACAACACTCCGATCACGCTCCCGTTTCGACACCTAAGACAATGCTAGTGGCGAAAGATAAGGAAGTCATAAAGAAGAGCTCAACGTTGTGTTAATACGCGCATCGCTCAGCAAAGGAGCCCGGCGAGCAATGCCCGCTAATATTGGCTCGCACTGAGGCGGCTTGGGGCACGCGAAAACGGTCGCGACGTAGCTTAGGTCGCGCGAAGCAAGGCATCGGGGTTTCATAAACTCCGTGTAGCCCCCTGCGGGGTGAGATTGAATTGCTCCTTGGCCAACAATGGGGTTTTAGTAGGATCAAAGATCCGATAGGCGAGCAGTTTCACGCGGTCATTCACCAGAGCCCAAGCCAGAGCGTAGGCCCAAACGAAGCCTGCCCAGCCCCAGCCGAGGGGCGTCATGAATACGCCATAAACCGCAATCAGGGTGGCCAGCGTCTGCGTGCCGAGCACCGCTACCCATAGAATCCGGGCCGGGCGTATGGACCAGAACGGGCCCCGTGTGCGCGTCAGGAAAATCGTCAGATGTCCGGCTACAGAAAGCTTCAGGTACATCAGCGTCTGAATGTGCGCACGGTCGAGTTGAAATATGCGCTCGCCGAGATAGAACAATCCA
Organism: uncultured Acidobacteriaceae bacterium; assembly: GCA_963770915.1. GTDB lineage: Bacteria > Acidobacteriota > Terriglobia > Terriglobales > Acidobacteriaceae > PALSA-270. The sequence continues at coordinate 3,469,928 of CAVYRG010000001.1, read as the reverse complement.
AACGCGGCCACGACGCCAATGATGCCCAACACCGTGGAAATCCCAAGTACCAGGCGCATGTTCCAAGCCTCGGGCTTGTCCTTGTAATGAACGTTGTCGTAGGCGATGGATAGGATTGCTCCATCATTGAGCAACGCCAGCATCACGATCATCACTGCGGTCACTGGATAGAAGTTAAACACCAGGATCGCCAGGGTCATGAAGAACAGCACGCGCAGCGTTTCGGCGATGCGGTAGATGGCGTAGCTGTTCATCCGCTGGAAAATCTTCCGGCTCTCCTTGATCGCGTCGATGATCACCGACAAGCCGGACGCCAGCAGCACGATGGACGCAGCCGCGCGGGCCGCGTCCGTCGCGCCAGAAACGGCAATGCCGCAGTCTGCTTTCTTCAGCGCAGGGGCGTCGTTTACCCCGTCGCCGGTCATACCGACGATGTGGCCGCGCTGCTGCAGGACATCCACAATGTGGAATTTATGTTCGGGGAATACTTGGGCGAAGCCGTCGGCTTCTTCGATGGCCTCCGCCGACTGCGCCGTCTCGTGATGCTTTGTGTCACCCAATCCGCTGGCATCAAGGATGTTCCTGCCCAGCCCCAGTTGCCGAGCAGTTTCCCGGGCGATGGCAATTTGGTCGCCGGTAACCATTTTGACGCTCACACCCATCTGCCGGGCGCTGGCGATAGTTGCTTTGGCTTGCTCGCGGGGCGGATCGAACAATGGCAACACGCCAACAAACTGCCACTTGCCTTCCTGATCTGCCCGCGCCACACCCAATGAACGGAAACCCCGGGCAGCGAATTCATTGACAGCTTTCTCAACGGCCGGCTTTACTGCCTCCGCATTGGTCGACATCTCCAGGATCACCTGCGGCGCTCCCTTGGCTACGTTGAACTGTTTTCCATCCGCAGTTTTGACGGTGGCTTCCGTGCGCTTATGCACAGGGTCGAACGGCTGAAAGTGGAGCACCTGATAGCCTTTCAAGGCTTGATCGCTCTTCAGGCCGCCGATCACGGCCAGGTCGATGGTGTCCTTGTCTTCCGCACGCGAAGCGAGCGCTGCGTCGAGAATGACTTGTTCGGCAGCTATACCGTTAGCGCAGAATGGATCTCCCAGCGTCAGCTTGTTCTGAGTCAATGTGCCGGTCTTGTCCGAGCACAGCACGTCCACGCCCGCGAGTTCCTCGATTGCCGACAACCTCGTTACAATCGCTTCCTTTTTTGCCAGGAGACGTGCGCCGACTGCCATGGTCACTGACAGCACCGTGGGCATGGCTACGGGGATCGCGGCCACCAGAAGCACCAAAGCGAATTCCAACGTACTGAGGATCGGGTCACCACGGAACAGGGCGACGATAATAATCACGGCCACAAGAACCACCGCGAGGATGATCAAGTAATCGCCAATCTTCAGCACGGCGCGCTGGAAATGGCTGACGGTGTGAGCCTCCCCCACCAGTTGCGCGGTCTTGCCGAAGTAGGTATTCGCGCCCGTGGCATAAACCATGGCATCGATTTCGCCCTGGCGGATAATCGAGCCCGAGAACACGGCTTCACCAGTTTTGCGCGTGACGGGCAAAGATTCGCCTGTCAACGCGGACTGATCCACTTCCACCGGATCGCCTGCCAGCAAGCGCGCATCCGCTGGCACGATGTCGCCCAGGCGCACGCGGATGACGTCACCCGGCACCAACTCACGCGCCGCCGGCGTGCTCCACTTCCCATCGCGTTTCACCTTGGCCGTGATCGCCAGCTTGGCCTTCAGGGCAGCGATGGCATTGCCGGCCTGGTGTTCTTCCCAGAATCCCACGACGGCGTTAGAAACAAGCAAAAGGAGAATGATGAAAAAATCCGGCCAGTGCCGGACCACGCCGGATAGAATCACCGCCCCTTCGATCATCCAGGGGATGGGCCCCCAAAAATAGGTGAGGAACTTCAGGAACGGATTGGTTTTCTTTTCCGCGATCGCATTCGGCCCGTATTGCGCCAGCCGTCTGTGCGCCTCGGCTTGACTGAGGCCGTCCGGCGACGACGCTAAGTTTTTCTCAAGTTCCGCTAGGGGCAGGGATTTCAAATCGTCCTTCGCATTGGGCCTTGATTCGAGAACCTCCTCGACGTGTTTGGCATTGGCCTTCATTGGTCATTGTCTCCGGTGGCACGCGTCCCCGCGTATCCTTCGCCCAACCACTTCCCCGCCTCAGCGGCGTCGGCATGATCAAAGTACCGGCTCGTCGCTTTGGTGAACGGCTTAAAGAACATCGCCATGCCGTGCTGCCATTTCTTATTCCCAACCATCGCGAGCCGTTCGATGTCGGCGAAGTGTTTTATGTCAAACTTGATGTCTTCCCACGCCGCGCTGCCCTCCCAGCCGTGGAAATCGCTCATGTCGAACAGCACGCGCAATTTTCCGTGTTGCCGGAGCAGTCGCTCGAACTCCGGTACAAAGCGCTCGTAATCTGCCTTTACGAGCTTCCCGCTGATGTGAAGGACCAGCACCTTGCCGCCGTTTTCTTCCTTGATTTGAATGGGCATTGTGGACTCCCTTATCTCTCCGCTACCGGCTTCCCCTTCTCACCATCGCTTCGACTCCACTTCCAGTTGCGGATCTCCGGCATGTCTTCGCCGTGCTTGTCGATGTACTGCTTGTGGTCGATCAGCTTGTCCTTGAGCTGCTGCTTCAGGTAGACGCCCTTGTCGCCGGTCTGCGGCAAGCGGTCGATGGTGTCCATCACGAGATGGAAGCGGTCCAGATCGTTCATCACCGTCATGTCGAAGGGCGTAGTAATGGTGCCCTCTTCCTTGTAGCCGCGGACGTGGATGTTGTCGTGGTTGGTGCGTCGGTAGGTCAGCCGGTGGATCAACCAGGGGTAGGCATGGAAGGCGAAGATGACCGGCTTGTTCTTGGTGAAGAGTTCGTCGAAATCCACGTCGCTCAGCCCGTGCGGGTGCTCGCTCTGCGGCTGCAGTTTCATGAGGTCGACGACATTGATCACCCGGATTTTCAGGTCTGGCAGATGCTCGCGCATAATTGAGACCGCGGCGAGCGTCTCCAGCGTAGGCACGTCGCCACAGCAGGCCATGACCACGTCAGGCGCAACACCTTGATCGTTGCTGGCCCACTGCCAGATGCCAATTCCTTCGGTGCAATGTTTGACTGCGGCGTCCATTGTCAGCCACTGCGGCGCCGGGTGTTTGCCCGCAATCACGAGATTGACGTAATGCCGGCTGCGCAGGCAATGGTCCATTACTGACAACAGGCAGTTCGCATCCGGCGGAAAGTAAATCCGCACCACCTCGGCCTTCTTGTTCACGACGTGGTCGACGAAACCGGGATCTTGGTGGGTGAAGCCGTTGTGATCCTGGCGCCAGACATGCGAGGCCAGCAGGTAATTTAACGAGGAGATCTTCCGTCGCCACGGCAAGTGTGATGTAACCTTCAACCACTTGGCATGCTGGTTGAACATCGAATCGACGATGTGAATAAACGCCTCATAGCAGTTGAAGAGTCCGTGCCGTCCGGTGAGCAGGTAGCCTTCGAGCCAGCCCTCGCATTGGTGCTCGCTGAGCATCTCCATGACTCGCCCGTCGGGCGCGAGAAATTCGTCATTGGGCATGGTCGCGCCTTCCCACTGGCGGTTGGTCACTTCAAAGACCGCTTCCAGGCCGTTGGAGAGCGACTCGTCAGGACCAAAGACCCGGAAATTCCGCTGCTCACTATTCAGCTTCGTTACATCGCGCAGGAATCGCCCGAGCACATGCGTATCGCCGATGCCAAGCACTCCCGGCGAGGGCACGTCGACTGCGTAGTCACAGAAGTCGGGCATCCGCAGGTCACGGAGCAGAATGCCGCCGTTGGCATGAGGATTCGCACCCATGCGTCGATCTCCCTTGGGCGCAAGTTCGGCGAGTTCCGGCTTCAGGCGGCCCTGCTCATCGAAGAGTTCCTCCGGCCGGTAGCTCTTCAGCCAGTCTTCCAACAGCTTGAGGTGCTCGGGATGGGTGGCTGGGTCAGAGAGCGGCACCTGATGCGCACGGAAAGTGCCTTCGATCTGCAGACCATCGACCATCTTCGGCCCGGTCCAGCCTTTGGGCGAATTGAGGACAATCATCGGCCAGCGCGGACGCTCCAAATTGCCGTGAACGCGGGCGTCCTGCTGAATTTTCTTGATCTGCTCGACCGCCGTGTCGAGCGTAGTGGCCATGGCCTCATGCATCAGCGCGGGCTCATGACCCTCGACGAAGTAGGGCGTCCACCCGTAGCCGCGTAGCAGTTGCTCCAATTCCTCGTGTGTGATGCGGGCGAGGACAGTCGGGTTCGAGATCTTGTAGCCGTTGAGATGCAGGATCGGCAGCACTGCGCCATCCGTGGCCGGATCCATAAATTTGTTGGAATGCCACGCCGTGGAAAGCGGTCCGGTCTCCGCTTCGCCATCGCCGACCACGCAGGCGACCACGAGATCGGGATTGTCGAACACGGCCCCGAACGAATGACTGAGCGAATAGCCAAGCTCGCCGCCCTCGTGGATCGATCCAGGACACTCCGGGGACGCGTGGCTGGGAATTCCTCCGGGAAAGGAAAATTGAATGAACAGCCTGCGTAGCCCGGCCTCATCCTGGCTGATGTTCGGATAAATCTCGCTGTAAGTACCCTCGAGGTAAGTGTTGCCCACGACGGCCGGGCCGCCGTGACCGGGGCCGGAGACGTAAATCATGTCGAGATCATATTTCTTAATGACCCGGTTCAAATGCACATAAATGAAGTTCTGCCCAGGGGTTGTGCCCCAGTGTCCCAGCAGCATGTGCTTCACATCCGGGAGCGCCAGCGGCCGCTTGAGCAGAGGATTGTCGTAAAGATAAATCTGGCCGACCGAGAGATAATTGCCGGCGCGCCAGTAGGCATTCATTCTGTCGAGCAATTCCGGGGAAAGGGTCTTAGTCTTCATGAGTTAATTCTCCTGCTTTTGGGCCACCGCCGCGGACCGTTTGTCGATCGCATTTGCCGTCCTCGTCTCAGCCGCCTTCAACAGACAGCAATGCTTGTACTTCTTCCCGCTCCCGCACGGGCAAGGAGCATTCCGACCGTATCGCGGCCGGCGCGCGAAGGGTTTCATCAGAGATGCCGTGTCCTGATGGAACATCTTCTGGAGCATTCCATACAATTGAGGGTCTTTGTTTTCGAGCAAGTCTGGCAACTTGAAGAAATACTCCGCCAGCACCGCAAAGAATTCACGGTCGTTCGTGTAAGCGTAATCGCGGATGTAGGTGCGGTTCCTGGAGGGATGAGAAAGCTCGCGTGCGACGTACTTCACCCATTGATTGACGGCTTGCCAGGGAACCTCGGGGGGCGGACCGTTTTCGGCCTCTTCTACCTCCACTAGATGCGCGAACTCATGGATGCCCACATTGTCTCCAGTGGATGGAGCATCGAATCCCGCGAGCAGAGACGGCTTAGACAGAATCATCACACCACGCAATTGCCTCAGCCCGACCATGCCAAGAATATTCTCGTCGGCACTCCCAGTGGTTTGGTACTCCTCGCTGAATGACTCAGGGTAGATGAGCACTTCACCCAGGCGGCGGTATTCCCAGTCATGGAATCCAAATATCGGGATCGCCGCACTGGCGGCCACCAAAACCCGAATTGTGTCATCGACCTCGGTCTGGATGCCGGTGATCCGGACCTCATCCAGAAAAACTTTGATAAGCTGTCGAAATCGTTCTTTCTCATGAGTCGGTAACGCCCGGAAAAAGGCGACGTGAGATTGAAGCACCTGTTCCCACGAAGCGGGGAACGGTTGTTCCGTTATCCTCAACCGCCGTATGCATCGCCGTCGAACCAACCAATAGATGAACGGAGAGAGAACTAGCGAGAAAAGAGCAGGCTCCCAAAACCAGCCCGCAACCAGGGACGCCGCTGCCGCCGCGCCAGCAAGCGCGAAGGCGTGATTGCGGTTTTGCCGATTCCTCTCGGGGATCACCAGCATTGTCGTCTGCTCTTTGTAAGAACGTCTGGGCTAGCCGATGTCATGGATGGCTAGCCTCCACCCCATCCCGCCAGAAGTATGGCGCTAGATCGTGACCCCAAGTGGTAGGTTTGTGGATCTTCCCAACGCGGTTCCTCGCCCGCAGCAAACAGATCGTTTGGCGCCTCGCGAGAGGTGTCTACTGCCAAACGCCACTCAGCCCCAAGTATGTGCGGCAAGCGGAAATCAGCCGCATCGGTGCCGGCATTGAACATGAGGCAGAGTGCGCGCTGCGCATCCTCATAGATCAGACAGGCAAACTGCTTTTCTTTAGGGTCGGCCCAGTTGGGCAATCCTCCTTGCGGGCCAAACCAATGGATCTCGGCGTCCGTGTAGAATTGCTCCTTACTCAGAACCGGATGAGCACAACGAAAGGCGATCATGCCACGGGTAAAGCGGAAAGTTTCCCTGTGCTGTTGCAGACAGTTCCAATCGTACCAGCTAGCTTGGTTGTCTTGGCAGTAGGCATTATTGTTGCCGCCTTGGGTGCGGCGGAATTCGTCTCCGCCGAGCAGCATCGGCACTCCGCGCGAGATCAGTAAAGTAAGAAGGAAGTTCTTGATCTGGCGTTTCCGCAAGGTCTCGACCCCAACATCTGCAGTCTCGCCCTCAGTACCGTGGTTGTCGCTGAAGTTGGCATCGGTCCCATCACGATTGTTCTCTCCGTTTGCCTCATTGTGCTTGTTGCGATAGCTGACCAGGTCGTTCAAAGTGAAGCCATCGTGACAGGTGACGAAATTGATGCTGCTCTCCGGGCCTTTGCCGGACTTGGCGTAGATATCGGCACTGCCGCAGATGCGGCTGGCAAACAGAGCGAGCATCCCATCATCGCCGCGCCAGAAACGCCGTACATCATCGCGGTACCGGCCGTTCCACTCCGCCCAACGCCGCTCTGAAAAACTACCCACCTCGTATGCTCCGGCGGCGTCCCAGGCCTCGGCGATGATTTTTACCTCTCTCAAGATCGGGTCCTCGGCGATCCTTTCGAGAAGAGGGGCATTCGCTAGCAGCTTGCCGCTGCGGTCCCGGCCGAGAACCGACGCCAAGTCGAAGCGGAATCCATCTACGTGCATCTCGATCATCCAAAAACGGAGCGCGGCCAGGATGTGGTCCCTTACCACGGGATGGTTCGCGTTGATGGTGTTGCCTGTTCCGGTGTAGTCCTTGTAGTAGCGCTTGTCGTCCGCCAACGTGTAGAAGATGGCGTTGTCGATCCCACGGAAACAGAGCGTCGGCCCCAGTTCGTTTCCCTCCGCCGTGTGATTGAACACCACGTCCAAGATCACTTCGATTCCGGCGTTGTGCAAGGCGCGGACCATTTCTTTGAACTCCAGCTTCTGCTGGCCCAAACCTCCCGCACTGCTATAGGAAGCTTTGGGTGCACAAAAAACCACGGGATCGTATCCCCAGTAGTTCCCCAGCGGCTGCCCTGTTTGCGGATTGATATCTGACGCGTGGTCATTGAATTCCAGCACAGGCATTAATTCCACGGCCGTTACGCCCAGTTCTTTGAAATAGGGGATTTTTTCCAGCAGGCCTCGGTAGGTTCCCGGATGCTCCACGCCTGACTTCGGGTGAATGGTAAAGCCGCGAACGTGCGTTTCGTAAATAACGGTCGTCGACCACGAATGCCGGGGTGGCTGGTCTCCGTCCCAATCAAAGGGCTCGTTGACAAAGACGCATTTCGGCATCGAGCTGGAATTGTCCAGCGTCGAGAGAGCCAGGTCTTGCTCGGGTGCCGATGGGTCGTATCCACGAGCCGATGCAAAATCCCACGAAGGCAGATGCGAAATTGCGGCAGCGAAGGGGTCGAGGAGAAGCCTGTTGAAATTGAAACGATGTCCTTGGCTGGGCTCGTAAGGGCCATCCACGCGGTAAGCATAGAGTTGACCTGGACCGATCCCCTCTACCCAAACGTGCCATACGTCGCCGGTGCGATTGCGCACTGAATCCAGGTCGATTGCCTGGGCGGGGGTTGCGTCTTCAGGATGGTCGAACAACTCCAACCGGACACTGGTGGCGTCACGGCTGAAAAGGGCAAAGTTAACTCCTGCTCCCCATTGCTGAGTTCCCAAAGGCAGAGGGGAGCCCGCCCGAACGTCAGCGCGCTCGGAAATCGCCGAGATGTAATCGCGCAGCTCGCGTTGCCGCGTTTTCATTACCGTTGCCACAGAATTCGATCGGATTCCAATGGAACCGCCAAACCCGAGCAGCGTGGAATCACTCGCGCAGTGTAGTCTGTCGCTGGACGCGCAGCCGGCACCGTCGCTTTATAGACGCAATTGCCGGATGCGTCGCCTAGCGGTCGCTCGCACAGCATTTCCACGCGCACGGGATTACCATCGTTAGTTCCGTCCGCATACAGCTCAACTCGCACCGCATTCTTGCCGAGATCGTTCAGAAAGATTTCCACTTCGAACAGGTGGTGATCCTCGTTGCTTTCGACGCGCGAGGTTCCGAAGCGCAACGATCCCCACTTCTTATCGACCGTATGCTGCCAATCGACTATTTGCCTGCCGATTGTGCCTTTGTTCGCCGCGCGCGCCCCGTAAGCTACTGCAGCCGGAAGGTAATGTTGTTCGGTGTATTCGCACACCGCCCGACTCGCGGAGAATTGCGGTGTCAGCCGGGCCATGCTCTCACGCATCCGCGCAACCCATGCGGTGGGGATGCCGCTCTCGTCCCGCGTGTAAAACTCGGGGATTACCTCCCGTTCGAGCAGGTCGTAGAGCGCGTTGGCTTCGACCGCGTCCCAAGCGGGATCTTCGCCATGTTCCCGACCGTCCCCCAACGCCCACCCTACTTCGGGCGTGTAAGCCTCCGCCCACCAGCCATCCAACTCAGATAGATTGATGCCTCCATTGACGAGGACCTTCATGCCGCTCGTTCCGCAAGCCTCCCAGGGGCGACGTGGCGTGTTAATCCAGACATCCACTCCCTGCACCAAGTGCTCGGTCAGAAGCATGTCATAGTCACTGAGAAAGATCGCATGGGGGCGCGTCTCGGGCCGCCGGATGAAATGCATCCATTCCTGAATCAGGGCTTGCCCCGGCTGGTCTGCCGGATGCGCCTTTCCCGCGATGATGAGTTGCACTGGGCGCTGCGGATTGGTCAATAGACGAAGCAGCCGCTGCGGGTCATGCAGCAGCAAGTTCGGCCTCTTGTAGGTCGCGAAGCGTCGCGCAAAGCCTAGCGTGAGGATGTTGGGATCAAAGAGACGCGTTGCGCCGTCGACGGCGTCTGCCGGCGCACCCGAGGCAGCCAGTTGCTGGGACAATCGTTCGCGAGCATATTCAACCAACGACTTGCTGGCAGCGGCGCGAAATTGCCAAAGCTTGGCGTCGGAGACGCGGCGAATGTCTTGCTCCAGAGTCTCCGTCGTTCCCAGCCAGCGGTCCTTTCCGCAGGCCTCCGTCCAAAGATCGTCGGCCGGAGCAGAGTCCCAGGTGGGTACGTGAACTCCGTTCGTCACGGATCCGACCGGGACTTCGTCCTCCGGCCAGCGGGGAAACAGAGATTGAAAGAGCTGACGGCTAACCTTCCTGTGCAAGCGGCTCACTCCATTTACCGCCCCGCTCCCGCGGATGGCCAAGTATGCCATGTTGAAAGGCTCCGCCGAATCGTTCGGGTTCTGGCGGCCCAGCGCCAGCAAATCTTGGAATGCAATGCCCAGTTTCTTTTCGGCGTACCCACGAAGGTATTGCTCGACGAGGGCGGGAGAGAACCGGTCAAAGCCCGCGGCCACCGCCGTATGGGTGGTGAAGAGATTTCCCACTCGCGTGGCTGCTAACGCAACTTCGAAGGGCTGCCCTGTCTCTTCCATGAAGTCGCGGGCACGTTCCAGGACGGCAAAGGCCGCGTGTCCTTCGTTCAGATGACAGACCTCGGGTTGGATCCCGAGCGCGTGGAGCAATCGCCATCCGCCGATTCCGAGCAGCAGTTCCTGCTTCAGGCGCAACTCCGGGCCGCCACCATAGAGCTCGCTGGTAATTCCGCGATGAGCGGGAAAGTTCGCGGCGTCATTGCTGTCGAGCAGGTATAGCTTCACCCTGCCGACCTGGACCTGCCAGGCGCGCAGCCAAACCGAATACCCCGGCAGCGGGATCACCAACCGTAACCACTCCCCGTTTGGTTGGCGCAACGGGGCGATTGGTAGCTGTCCGGGATCGTTATAAGGGAACAGGGCCTGCTGCGCTCCGTCTCTGTCGATTATCTGGCGAAAATATCCCTGTTGGTAGAGCAGCCCTACGCCGACTACCGGCACACCCAGATCACTCGCGGCTTTGAGTTGATCGCCAGCCACATTGCCGAGTCCCCCCGAATAGATCGGGAGCGCTTCACTCAACATGAATTCCATGCTGAAATACGCAATACAGCTCAGGGGAGCCTCCGAATGATTGCGCTGAAACCACGCGGGCGCATCCGCCGACCGTCGGCTGGCTTCGAGCAAACCATCTACACTTTTCCGAAAAGCGGGATCGGCGAGCACGCGCGCGATCTGGTCGCGCGCGACCGTCTGCAGGACGACCCAGGGGTTGTGCGTGATTTCCCACAGCACGGGATCAAGCTGCCGCCACACTTTGTCGGTGGCATGATTCCACGACCAATGCATATCCAAGGCGAGTTCCGCCAGGGAATCGAATCCTTCGATGTCGGCGGGCAGTAGGTTGTAGATCGGGTGGCTGACGCGGGTTTGGTTGCTCATGATTTTTCTCTCGGAACCGACGCAGCCAGTGCATCCCTGACGATCGCCTGGGCTTCTTCCAAGATGCGGCGCAGATGATCGGCACCGCGAAAGCTCTCCGCGTAAATCTTATAGATGTCCTCGGTTCCTGACGGGCGCGCCGCGAACCATCCGCTCTCCGCCACCACCTTCAACCCGCCGATGGGCGAGTCGTTGCCTGGCGCGCGGGTGAGGATGGTTTGGACTTTTTCCCCCGCCAAATCTGTGGACCGGACCTGCTGCGGCGAAAGTTTTTCCAGAACCTCTTTTTGGTCCGGCGTAGCAGGCGCCTCAACGCGGTCGTAGACAGGCTCGCCGAACTCGCTTGTGAGATCGCGATATATCTCGCCGGGATCGCGTTCCATGCGCGCCGTGATTTCCGCCGCAAGCAAAGCCGGTACGATTCCGTCTTTATCGGTCGTCCACACACTGCCGTCCAGACGCAGGAACGATGCCCCCGCGCTTTCTTCGCCGCCGAAGCCGAGCAAACCGTCGAGCAGGCCATCTACGAACCACTTGAAACCAACCGGCACCTCGTAAAGATTCCGGCCAAGCTTCGCCGTGACGCGATCAATCATCTGGCTGCTCACCACTGTTTTGCCCACCGCCGCTTTCTTGCCCCATTTCGGCCGGTGCTGGAAAAGATAGAAAATGGCGACGGAAAGGTAATGATTGGGCGGCAGTAATCCCGCACTTCGGGTGACAATCCCGTGCCGGTCATGGTCGGTATCGCAGGCGAAGGCGATCTCGAAGCGATCCTTCAGGCCGATTAACCTCTGCATCGCGTAGGGAGAGGACGGGTCCATGCGAATCTGCCCATCCCAATCCAAAGTCATAAAGCGGAACGTCGGATCGACGGCTTCATTCACGACTGTGAGGTTCAAGCCATAACGTTCGGCAATCGGCTTCCAGTAGTGAACTCCGGCGCCGCCAAGCGGATCGGCTCCCATGCTGATGTTCGCGCCGCGAATGGCTTCCATGTCGATCACGTTGGCGAGATCAGCAATGTAAGCGTTGAGATAGTCGTGCCGATGGGTCGTGGGAGCGCGAAGAGCCTTCTCGAAGGAAATTCTCTTCAAACCCCGAAGGCCGCTATCGAGAAACTCGTTTGCCCTGGCTTCGATCCAGGCGGTGACGGCAGCTTCTGCCGGCCCGCCGTTTGGCGGATTGTATTTGAACCCGCCGTCCTGGGGCGGATTGTGTGACGGCGTGATGACAATGCCGTCAGCGAGTCCGGTCTTGCGCCCGTGGTTGTGGGTGAGAATCGCGTGAGAAATAACAGGAGTCGGAGTGTATTCATCCCCCTGGGCCAACATGACTTCCACTCCGTTGGCTGCCAACACTTCGACTGCGCTGGCAAGCGCTGGTACTGAGAGCGCATGCGTGTCCATGCCGAGAAACAGCGGGCCCTCGATTTTGTTCTGCTCCCGGTACAGGCAAATGGCCTGACTGATGGCGAGGATATGCCACTCATTGAAAGCCTTCGTGAATGCGGAACCACGATGTCCCGAAGTGCCGAAGGCGACCCGTTGTTCGGGCACAGATGGGTCGGGCTGCTCCGCATAGTAGGCCGTAACAAGTCTGGGTACGTTCACCAGCATCGATGCTTCGGCCGGCTTTCCTGCAGAAGGGTTAACTTTCATGACTCTCTCGTCAAAATGGAGCGGTGATTCTGCGTCAAAGTGTCGCAATCAGTCTATGCCGTTTGTTTGAGCGCCTGGCTCTTGCCTTGGATGGATTTCAGCAGATCCTGCCAAGAATCATCGAATGCTTTGGCCCCTCCGGTTTGCAGATCGGCGGCCAACTGCTTGAGATCGATCCCAGCCTTCTCGAATTCCGCCAGCACCTGCTCGCAGTTGGCTCCGTCGCGCGGAATAGAGCCGCCGACTTTGCCGTGCTCTGCGAACGCTATCATTGTTTCCTCGGGCATCGTATTCACGGTGTTCGGCGCCGCCAGCGCTCCGATGTAAAGAACATCGGACGCTTTGGGGTCCTTGGTGCCGGTGCTGGCGAAGAGCAACCTCTGTGGCCGCGCTCCCAGGTTTACCAGCCGCTGCCAGCGATCCGACTCCAGCAAATCGCGATAAGCCTTGTACGTTTGTTGTCCAATCGCGATACCCAGCCTGTCGCGCAGATTGGCAGGCACGCTGCCCATAGTGGCTTTGTCCCAACGGCTGACGAACAGCGAGGCGACCGAGCGAACATCAGGGCTCTGCCCGGAAGCGACACGGCGCTCCAATCCACGCATGTAAGCATCTGCCGCCGACAAGTACTGGTCCCGGCTGAAAAGCAACGTGACGTTGACCGTAACCCCGGAGAAGATCGTTTCCTCAATCGCCGGCGCGCCCTCCGCGGTGCCGGGAATCTTGATAAAGAGGTTGGGGCGGTTGGCTTTCCTGTGAAGTTCCTTGGCTGCGGCCACAGTCGCCTGGGTGTTATAGGCGAGCTGCGGTGAGACTTCAAGGGACACCCAGCCGTCCACCGTTGCGGTTCGCTGATGGATGGGCGCGAACAGATCTGCGGCACGCGTCAGGTCTTGCAGCGCCAGCTCGAAAAACAGTCTTTCTCCCGAGAGCCCCAGGCTCACTAGGCGGTGGATTTCCGCATCGTAGGACGTGCTCTTCGTGATCGCATGGTCGAAGATCGTCGGGTTGGAGGTTAAACCGGTAATCGAAAGCTCGTCAATGTAACGCTTGAGCCTCCCGCTGTCGAGCAGATCGCGGGTAATGTTGTCGAGCCACAAACTCTGTCCGAGATCGTGCAATTGTTGCGTCGGTTTCATGCCGGACTCCTCTTCATAATTTCTTATATGCGGACGAAGGCAGATCGCTGGCAGGCCAGTAAATCCCCGATGCGGTTAATCTTGATGTCGGCCGGAGGATAAGACCTCAGAGTTTTCGGATCACGCGCGTAGTGTCCCTGCTCGGGGAAAACCGTAGTTACGCGGCTCTTCCACACTTTCTTGATCGCTTGCAGGATGCGGAGCTTGACGTCGATCACCACGTAATGTTGCGCCGGATACATGCGTTCGACATCGGCAAGCATTTTTCTTTGTGGATGAAAACCAGCACACGGCCCCCAAAGGCCTGCCACAAGCCTGAGCGCCAGATCTTGCGGGGCTGGAAGACTGCGTCCCCATCGGAAAGGATCACGACTAGCCCCCAGCGTTTCACCGTTTGGATGACATCGAAAACACGCGGATAGATCCTCTTGGGAAACGGATAGTCCACCAGCCAGTTCGCAACTCGTAGTAGCCTTGGATCATGCAGGCGCTCCAGTCGGTAGCGCTCCAGCGCGCCCAGGTAGTCGGCGTAGCCGATTTCTTCCCGCAACTCTTCGAAGATGGCGATGTAGCGCTCGCGGGCACGGGAGCCGTAGCCGCGGGCGAGGTGGTGGTACAAATCCCCCTGGACCCGATCGTTGTCGAGTAAAGTGTTGTCCACATCGAAAAGGAAAACCAGATCGCGCTTCGGTTTCTTCATTCTTCTCTCGGAGTGTTCGGATCGCGCCATCGTCCCTCTCCACCGATGAGCCAGCGAGCCTCGTGCGGCAGGCGATCCAGTGGGAACGTTGGGCAGGGCTGGCGATTGACTTCTTGCCGCACCGCCCCTCCATCGCGGCTGCCGAGTCCTGAGTGTTCGGCAGCTAACACCCAACCCCTGGAGGAAATGAAAGGTAACTCGACTGTCGCTCGTTTAGCCGCCGCCGTGCGGCCGAAGAACCAAGGTCCGATCAAGACGGAAGGTCAGCAGCGATTCCGCGGGCACTTGCACTTTTTTGCCTCGCGTAAAGATCTGGGTGAGCAGTCCTCCTCCAGCCCCTGACGCCGCGCCTATGGCTGCACCCTTCCCGCCACCGAAGACAGCACCGACAAGCGCCCCCAATCCGGCGCCGCCTCCTGCGAACTCTGCTGTCCGGCGATTTGTGCCAACTCCCTTTCTGTTATTGATGTCAACATCCGAGGTGACCACACGATATTCCTTGCCTCTCATGTTGACAGAGAACAAATCCAACACCAGCTCTGGACTATGGACCTCTCCGCCGCCGGTGATATTTCGAACAAGCAATTTTGCCGGCGATCCTTGAAGGATCGCAATCGCTCCGTTGCTGTCCGGGACATCCTGGCTGACGGTTGCGGAATAGAGTTGGCCAGACGAGGAAGTGGCGGAGTCGATGGGTTCGTCCGTCCGTATGGACACTTCGGTTCCTTCTGGAATTACCTTCGCTTGACCTGCCTCGGAGGCGGCGCCAAAGCCGGAGCGCGAGAACACCAGGGACTCGACGTCCTTGCGAGGAAACTGATACGCAATGCCTTCGGCGTCTTGAAATGAAATGGGATTGGGTCCTTGATAGCGCCCGGAATAGACCTTTCCATTTCGGAGCGTAACAGTGTCCGTCGTCGAGGTGAACACCATGGTCTGGACATCAGCCGTGGGGAACTTGTACTGGACACCGGATGCGTCCGTGAATGCGATCTCGTCATTGGTTATGCTGGTCAGTCGCCCGGAGTAACTCGATCCATCACGCAAGATGACGGTGTCTGCCAGTACGGGGAGCGCCGCGAAGAGAACTGCGGTGAGGATCCAGCCTCGCATCGTTTTCGTAGTCATGCTTTCTCCTCGGTCGGGCACAGACGCTTCGCCCTCTCGTCATGAATACTTCTCCGGAACTGTCATGGCGTTCAGGCGGTGCCGTAAAACGGCCGCTTCTAACCAGCTAGACTTTACTCCCCGCTAATGTTGGGTTAATCAACCTCATGCTAGCGGCGACAAATAAGGAAGTCATAAAGAAGAGTTCAACATCGCGTTAATACGCACGGCCGTTGCAAGAGGAGAGCGTCGAAGCAGTGCTCTCGGCGTTGACTCGCCCTAAAGCGACTTCAGGTACGCGAGGACGGCCTCGGCATCGTCGCGCGTCATCCGAAACTGAGGCATTGGCTGGCGAAGGCGCTTGCCATTGGTCCAGATTCCGGTGGTGAGTAGCGTAATCATCTCAGCGTCGCTCCCCGGAGGCAGCCCGGCAAGCCGCGGCGCAATGATTGGCCAGCCTGGCACAGCTTGAGCCGGTTGCAGAAACACTGGTGCGCCCGCGAGCCACCTTGCGCGGTCCGGTTCTCCATTCTTATTTCGAGGGGTGTGGCAGTCAGCGCAAGCGGCGACACCTTCAACGAGGTACTTGCCGCGCGCGACGAGATCTGCGCTGGGGCCGGCTTTCGCGGCCTTCCCCGCTGCCATTTTTTCTTGCGCCCCCGCCGGACGAGATCCGCCGAGAATCGACGTCAGAAACGCAGCGGCCAACGATCCAGCAATCAACCATCGCCGCGGGACGGTGAAATCGGCAAACCGAACTTGCATGGCGGTGCCCTCCTACTTTCTTGTTGTCTTCACAAAGGCCAAAAAGCCCGGAACCACGTCCGCACTTCAAGACGCACTCCGGCTCAACAATGGGAGCCATGTTTCGTTTCGACGGCCGCCCGTATACGCGACAACAGTTCCTCAATGCCGAATGGTTTCGTAATGTAATCATCGGCTCCGGCCTCGCGCGCAGCCGCTCTGTCCTTCTCGGAAGTCCGGATGGACACAACAACAATCGGAACTCCAGATTTTGCGCGAATCCTTCGGCAGGTTGCAATTCCGTCCAGACCAGGCAGATTCAAGTCGAGCAGGACAAAATCACAGCGCTCGGTGTTCACTTTCTTCAGCGCGTCTTCCCCGGACTCGGCTTCGACCACTTCATAGCCGTGGGCACTCAGGCTGGCGCGGAGCACACGCCGCATCTGCGACTCGTCATCTACTACGAGGATCGTATGGAGGCTCATGCGCATCCCAAAACGCGAGACCGCAGACATGGTGGACTGCAGCGCCGGCCTATATCGTCACTGGCTCACCGCCGGCACGGTGTTAAGCCACCTCTCTTCGAGGCGCCATCAACTGTGGCTACCGCTAGTCTTGGACGTGGAGCACGAATTTCTTGCGCCAACAGACAAGCGCAATCCTAGTCGTAGGAAATAAAGAAGTCATAAGGAGGATGGCTAGGATTGTTTTCGCCGCGTGTTTTTCGGCGGAGGCGCGAAGCGGTAACCGACCCACGGCTCGGTTAGCAGATACTTGGGGTGATGAACATCTACTTCGATCTTCTTTCGGAGCTGGTTCACGAAAACACGAAGGTATTCGACCTCGTGACCATGGTCTGCGCCCCACACTGCCTGCAGCAAACGGCGGTGCGGAACAACCTGTCCCGCATGGGAAGTCAAGTACTGAAGCAGTTCAAGTTCTTTCGGGGTCAGGTGCTCGTTCCTGTCTCGGCCCGTCACCTGGTGGGTCTCAAAATCGATGGTGACTCCATCCATGACCAGCACACTGGGTCGCCGGTCAGGCACAGGTTTCCTTCTGGCCACTGCCTGGATGCGAGCCAAAAGCTCTTGCACACCAAACGGCTTGGTAATGTAGTCATCGGCACCGGCCTGCAAGGCGGCAACTTTGTCCTGCTCGGAAGTCCTGATTGAGACGACGATGATGGGCACTTCAGAGTTTGCGCGTATCGCACGACACGTGTCCATCCCACCCAGGCCCGGCAGGTTTAGGTCGAGAAGGACGAAGTCACAGACGTGAGCATCCAATTTGCGTAACGCTTCTTCGCCAGAGCCGGCCTCGATTGACTCGTAGCCGTGGGGGTCCAGGCTGACCCGAAGTACACGCCGCATTTGCGGCTCATCATCGACAACCAATATTCTTGCAATGCTCATGCTGCAACCTTTTGAGAGACGGGCAACGAGAAATAGAATTCTGCGCCGGCACCGGGCTGACTCGTAAGACCAATGCGCCCTCCGTTGGCTTCAACGATCGTCTTCGCGATTGGCAGTCCAAGACCTGTACCCAGAGCCGCGGCTTTACCGCGAGAGCGTTTCTTGAAAAGGTGGGATTGCGCGTCCAGTGGGATGCCAGGCCCCGAGTCCTTCAAAGAGATCACGATTTCCTTGTCCACCACTCGGGCGGAAATGGCCAGAGGCGAACCAGGCGGACAATATTTCAATACGTTATTCAACAATTCTTTGAGCACGCCTTTGATCATGTAGGAATCGAAGTCCGCTTGGGGAAGTGAATCCGGGATATCAATCTTTAAGGGCGTAGCCAGAAGACGAGGCCGGAGAGTCTCAACCGTCGAAGTAATGATCTGCCGAACGTCGTGCGAAACTCTCTCCGGCTCCAGAATGCCAGCGTGTACGTGCGCCGCCCAGAAAACCTCGCTGATCGAAATGTCCAAATGATCTGCCTCTTCATTGATAATGCGCAGAAGCTCACGCCTGTTGCTGCCCTCGGAATCCGTGGACAGCAAAGACGTTGCAGCAGTCTTGATCACGCTCACAGGCGTCTTGACCTCGTGGATCAGGGAATCGAGCACGGCCGACTTGATTTCCTGGCCTCTCCGTGCCGCCTCGGCCTCGCTTTCCCTTTTGAAGGCGCGGGATTTTTCCAGGGTTGTCTCCAGGCGGTCGGCGATGGCCCGGAAGGTGTCCAGCGAGATGCAACCGCCACGAGTACCTAGGCTCCCAACTACGTTTCCATCCAAGCGGATGGGAATAATAAAAGTGCCAGTTCGCTTGTCAGCTGATGGATCTTTGTAGTCGAGAGTAGCCTGAAATTGGAGCAAAGGGATGGGGCTATGTTCCGATCCGGAGCAGATTGCCTTACCCGTGCCGCGGTCGTAGAAGGCCGCGGCGGTACCTTCAAATGACCGCACCAGGCAGTCCAGAAACTGAGCAATCATCGAGTCAGCGCCGGTATCTGTCGGCAAGTCCCGCACGAATGTATAGAGTTGCTCCAGTTGGCGGCTGCGTGCTTCCGCCTCAAGCGCCTGACGCCTGGCTCGCGCTGCCAGATAGCTTGTCACCAGTCCAACGGCCAGAAAAGTGAAGAACACGAGCCAGTGTTCAGGCGATTTGATGCCCCATCCGTCTGGCGGAAGGAAGAAATAGTCAAGGGCCAGGGCTCCCAGGCCGGTCGCTGCGGCGGCTTCAACCAAACCCCATTGAATGGCTATGATAAGGATGGTGACGAGCAAGACTAGGACTGTGGTCGCGGAGTGGACCGGCCGGATGGAGACGCACACGGCTGTGACCACTGCGATGGCGCCAAGGGAAGCAGCTAGCCGCAGAGCAAGAAGCGATTTGCTGCCGTGGTATTTCATTCTTGGATTCCCGTCACTCGAAATCCTTACGCCGCTGCCCCGGTTTTCTGGCACCGTTCGTCACCCGTGCGCGCAAGCTTGTACGCTGGTTCGGTTTCGGCCAGGCCCGTCACTCGTTCGATTACCCGTACCAACCCCTCCGGCAGTTCGCTCTTCATTATGTATTCATCTACCAACCACAGGATCCGCTCCGGCATGTCGGAAAACGCCGAAAGCAGAATGATCGGCAGGTTGGGAAACCGTTGCTTGATATGGCAGGCCACGGCCTCCGCGTCCATGCCTTCCCGCTTGTACTCCAGGAGAACCGCGGAGACGGGCGTCTCCTCCTCTAACATCTTCAGCGCGGCTTGACCGCTCGACGCGGTTTTGACGCAATAGCCATGAGATTTCAGAGTCGCCTTGCGGATCTCCAAGGCCTGTGGACGGTCGTCGATATACAAGACATTGGAGGAGTCCATGACGCATCTCCACGACACTACACTTGGGCTTGAGGTGCCGTCGCCCGAGGGCCATCAGGCCTAGGGCCCAACCTCACGCTGAAGACCTCGCACGAGTTGAAATACACTTCGACAGCACCAATCTAAGCAGCCAAAGAACGCCTGTATGTCCTAAATGGGACACTCTGGCAAATCCCGAATGGGAGTCGTCGCCTTGAGATGGGGAGCAGTGACGCAGCCTAGATTTGGCCTTGACCTATTCGTGCAAAACCACGGTAAGAAGCGCGCTGTTTACCTCCAGCCCGCCGTTGTAGGCGATGAAGCCAAGCTTTCTGAATTTGTTCATGAAGAAATTCACGCGCTGGCGAGTGGTACCAACCATTTCCGCCAAAGTTTCCTGACTCACCTGTGGGATCACAGTCTCTGATTTGTTCTCTTTTCCGACGCGGGAGAGCATTAAAAGCGCTCGCGCCAGCCGCTTCTCGCTCGAGTTAAACAGTTGATCAACCAAGTCCGCTTGCGTGCGATTGTGACGTTCGACCACATACCCCACAAACATGTCGGAGAACCCATGCTCCTCGTGAAGCGTGCGCAGCATTCGTTGCTTGTCGATCCTCAGGATGGAGCAGTCCGTAACTGCGGTCGCGGTTGCCAGGCTCAGGGGTTGATCCGAGGCGATGCATCCCTCGCCCAGGAAATCGCCGGGGCCGAGCAACGCAATGGTGGCTTCCTTGCCTTGTTTAGAGAGCACGCTGAGCCTCACCTTGCCCTCCTGAATGTAGAACACAGCCTCCGCCCGGTCTCCTTGCGAAAAGATGGCTTGTTTCGGGCGATAGCGACGAACAGTGCGCCCCGCACCAGCATTCGCCAAAAAGGCTTTTGCATCAAAAAGCTTGGTCTGCTTTCTAGCGAGCGCCTTTCGTGTCGGTAACCTGCGAATTGATGGCATGGGAAGGTCCTGGAGCGCAATTATTTTCCTTTATTCTGACATGGCATTTTTGATATTTCCAGTGAGAATCGTCCCCGTAAAGTTAACTCCGAGCGAAGTGCGACCGAAGAACCCCAGACAAGGTGATTCGGACTTCCCGCGTGCCATCTGACGGCCCTGTGCTTCGGACGCTGGAGAATCGGCCCGTAAGGCACGGCGAAATTCGGGTATTGAGTGAGGCTCGTCTAAGATGGTTCAAGGGACAAACCCGAAGCGTACGAGGACTGTGGTTCGGACTTCGCGATAATGGGCTCGACAGAGCAACCAATTTCAACTCAACAGGAAGTCAGAGTGCTCGCGCAGCTTCGCGCACTGGCCGACCAAGCCTTCTCTCGGGCTGCGGGAGCGCCACTCGTACAAGGCAACAGCGTGCGCCTGCTGCAGGACGCGAGAGAGAACTATCCGGCGTGGCTGGAGGCGATTCATTCTGCGGAGAGGCGGATTCACTTCGAGAACTACATCATTCACTCCGATGACGTCGGCCAACAGTTTGCCGATGCCCTAGCAGCTAAAGCCCGCGAGGGGGTGCGGGTGAGATTGATCTACGATTGGCTCGGAGCACTGGGCGCTACTACGCATCGCTTTTGGAAAAACCTGCGGCAGGCAGGGGTCGAAGTACGATGTTTCAACCCACCCCGGCTCGACAGCCCTTTAGGCTGGTTGAGTCGAGATCATCGGAAAATGCTCTCTGTAGACAGCCGCGTGGGCTTCGTGACCGGTTTGTGCGTTGGACGCCATTGGGCAGGAGATCCAAGCCGCGGCATTGAACCTTGGCGCGACACCGGGGTCGTCATTGAAGGCCCGGCAGTGGTTGACATCGATCGGGCGTTTGCCTCGATGTGGGCCGCCCTGGGCTCGCCAGTGCCTGAGGCAGAGCCTCCCCAGATTGTTCCGGAAGCGGGTAACGTGGCATTGCGGGTTGTGGCCAGCATGCCGAACATCGCCGGTGTCTATCGGCTGGACCAACTGATTGCAGCGATCGCGCGGCGTTCGATATGGCTGACCGACGCTTACTTCGTAGGAACCACCCCGTATGTGGAAGCGCTCAAGGCGGCAGCGATGGACGGCGTGGACGTCAGACTTCTGGTGCCAAGGGCGAGCGATATTCCCGTGATGCGAGCAGTGTCACGGGCCGGGTTTCGGGGACTCTTGGAAGCAGGTGTGAGGATATTCGAGTGGAACGGTCCGATGGTACACGCCAAGACGGCAGTGGCTGACGGTCGTTGGGCCCGAGTGGGCTCGACCAACCTCAACCTGGCAAGTTGGATTGGCAACTTCGAGCTCGATGTTGTCGCGGAAGACGAGCGCTTCTCCCAAGAGATGGAGCGCGTGTTCCAGGAGGATCTGGCCCGTTCCACCGAAATTGTTTTGCTGGAAAAGCGGAGCGTGCGTCCGGCTGCTCAGCAACCGCAACGTGATCCGCGGCGCAAAACCGGAGCCGGCAGCGCCGGACGGGCCGCTGCCGGCGTGCTGCGCATCGGCAATGCAGTGGGCGCAGCGATTACCGATCACCGTACCCTCGGCCCGGCTGAAGCGAAGATAATGTTCGCCGTTAGCTGCTTATTGTTGTTCCTGGCCGTGACGGTGATCCTCTGGCCGCGAGCGCTCGGAGTTCCAGTAGCTGTATTGAGTGGATGGCTCGCGGTTTCTCTGCTCATAAGGGCCTATCGATTGCGCAGCAGGCGCAGCAAATAGACGCGGGCGGAGCAGATTGACGGCGGTTCACTGATGAGGCGAATGCTCGGAAAATCCAATACTGTTTGGCAGTACAGCAGAGCAGTCCCCGTTTTCTTGCTGCTCATAAGGTCTGTGGCGGCAGCGCAGGGAGGGGGAAAGACCCTCTCCCCGGACGAGTTGGTGCGAAAGACTGTCGCCAATGAGTTGGCGGCAGCCAACGCCCCTGGTCATTACATGTATCGGCTGGCGAAAGAAACCCCCGGTCGCTCCCAAACACGGGACATGCTCGAAACGCGCAATTGGCTGATCGGGCGGCTCATTTTGATCAATGGCCGGCCGCTTTCTTCCGCGCAGCAGCAGAGAGTGGACGCGCGGCTACGTACCATGCTGACTGACCACGCGAGCTTGCAGGCGCTTCAGAAAAAGCAGCGCCATGACGAAGAGCGTGTGCGCGCGATGATGCGTGCGCTACCAGACGCTTTCATCTACGAATACGCGGGCATCGAGAGAGAAACATGTTGCGGAGAAATGGTCCGGCTGAAATTCCATCCAAATCCGCACTTTGAGCCATCATCACGAGAGTTGCGTGTGTACCAGGGAATGGAAGGAACGATGTTGGTGGATTCTACGGTTGATCGTCTGGTGCGGGTAGAGGCCCAGTTGGCTCGCGAAGTCGAATTCGGCTGGGGAATTCTTGGCCGCCTTTACCCCGGGGGTACTTTTCTTTACGAGCAGCGGGACACGGGAACGGGGCGGTGGGCGATGACGACATTGGGACTGCATTTCACCGGTAGAGTCTTTTTATTCAAAAGCATCCACATCGATTCAATGAGAAAGGCCACGGATTTCCGACGCATGCCGGATAGCCTGACGCTTGAAGAGGGTCTGGCATTACTGCTTAAGCAGAGCGAGACGGGCAAGGGCCTGGCGCCATAAACATCCCCGTCGCACGAAGTCGCGCCCGATCTCGTCATGCGCCGGCGACCACCTTACGCACTGCCAAAGAGAGCATGATCCGAGTGACGCCGCTCACGATCATGCTGGCTCCAACCACGATGCCGATGGCCCATGCGGAACTGGACGGCCATCGAATGCCGATCAGCAGCCCCAACAAGAGCGTTATGATGCCGTCGAACAGTACCCATCCCGCCCCCGGCATCGGACGCATTTTGAAGAACAGGACAAAATCGAAGATGCCTTCGAGTAGGAACAGCGCCGCCAGCACCAGCGTCAGGGAAATCACACCGAGAACCGGGTGCAGGATCAGGTAAACCCCAAACCCAAGATACGCGGCTCCGACTAGTAGCTTCCAGATGAGACCGCCCGCCCGGTGAGCGTGAAAGGCAAGGAAAAAATGGACGACACCCGCCAAAATAATGAGCCACGCAATGAAGATGTTGACGGCGAGTGCCGCAAGCATCGGAGAACCGATTGCCAGGGTACCGAAGATGATCAAGAGGACGGCCCAAACAATAGACCACCCTGAAGCGTGGCGGACCATTTCCGGCGTAATTTCTCTCATGTTACCTCATCACCGCCATACACCAAACCTCTTATATTACTTCTTTCCGAGCTCGTGAACATACCCTGCAAGATCCTTGATTTCGGGTTCCTTCAACTTCGTGGCGTAGGCGGGCATTTTGTTCTTGCCCTTCGAGATGATTGCGGCGAGCTCCCCTTCAGACATTTTCTGCACCGCTTCTGAAGAAAAATCGTGGACGCCCATAGCTTTACCCGCCCCCGTATTGCCTTTTCCGTCGGCTCCGTGGCACATGGCGCACTTCGCCTTGTAGGTGCCGGCTGTCGTCTGTGCGCTGGCTAATCCGGGCCCCATCAGCAGCGCCCCCATGAGAATAAGTCTTGCTGCTAGGTTTCGACACATTGGTGCCTCCATCACGGAATTCTCCCTTTGTGAGAGTTCTTGCGGTCCAGCTTGTCTTCTGCCAACCGCTCCAACTTGCCCAAAATTCAGAAAGCATAGCGGAACGCAAATGTAGCCGTGCTTCCGTTGAAGTCCTGGACGGGAATCGGCGCGAGCCCCGGTACGGTGTTCGAGGGCTGTCCTTTGCCGTTGTACCCGTAGTAGTTCCAAGTTGCGCGGTAGCTGAGCCCCTTGTACAGGTCGAGAACAACCGACAGAGTGGGAGTCTGATAATTGAACGCGAGAGTCCCCGGGACCTGAAGAGGGTCAATCGCAACCGTGCTGCCACCGACAAACGTTCCGGCATAGCCGAGGCTGGTCGTGACCCGCTTAACCGGCTTCCACATGATGTTGCCATAGACGAAATGCTGTTTGCTGGAATAGGTTCCAAGGGCCGGAACTGCCGGTGGCGAGTAGCCCAGGATCGCCGGGCAGGTAGTCGAGGGTGGAGGACCGAACGCGTTGTCGTAGTAACAAATCTGCGCCTGGCTGTAAATATTTGTATAGGTATAGCCAAGATTAAAAAACAATTTCGGGCTCGGCATGAGAACGGTAACGAAGCCATAGCTACGGCCATGCTCAAGGTCGTTCACGGTGGATACGTTATCGCGGTTTTCGTGAATATCGGCCATGCCATCGAGGTTTATCCAAGTGCGCGGCTTGTAGCTCACATGGACTTTGTAACTTTGCACATGTCTTGGGCTGATCCGGGTAAATGCGTAATTGTTGTAACCGAAGGCAAAATCTCCGGTGATTCGCAGTCTGTCCATGGGCTGCGCAGCGAAGCCTGCCAGAAGCGCATTCTCGTTGATCCCGATGATGTTGCGAGATGTGTCGTTACCTGCAGCAGGGCCGCTGAAGGTCAACGAAATCAGCTGGCCGGTCGCGGGGTCCACGGTCTCGCTGCAATTGGACGCCACGGCGCAGTCTCCGCGGGCGGCAAAATAGTCATTCCCAGGAGACGCCCCAGCTCCGCCTGGGAAATAAATCTCAGCCGAATTGAAGGTCGAGCTGAAATCCGCGATGGTTCGTTTGGTGAATGCGTAACCGAGATGGCCGCTCAAATGCGGGGTGAAATCGTACTGTAGCTGGAAGGTGTTCGAGCGGATGTTCTGCCCCAGGAAGCTGGAGGTAATGCCGTTGCTCACATCCGCCGGCGAACCGGTCGTGTGACTGGGACAAGTAGCGGCCGTATAGGGCGCAGGGCAGGCCGAGAGAAAAGTTGCCGCGTCGAACAGTGCCTGGGGCTGCGCTAAACCGACCAGCCCCGGTTGCAACTGGCCAAACACGTTGCTCTCGGCGAAATCCCAAAATCCGGGAATGCGCCAGTTATCGTAGCGGAAAGAGTCAATGAGCCGGAATTTGTCGGTGATGGAATAAACTCCTGACCAATCAGCGGTCACCGAAACGCGCTTGGCAGTAGCTGGTCCGCCCGTGGTGCCGCCCCTGGTGCCGTTGCGCGTAACGTAATCATTGACGGTTTCGTCGAAGTCCGGGACCACATTATCGGAACTACTGTAGCCGAACGAGCCCGAAGTCTCGAACTTCTTGAAATAGTTCGATTGAAACTGCAAGTGCTCAGTCGGCATAAAGTCTCGCGGCCGTCCTACCTGGCTGTAGGACAGATAGCCGTTGCAGTTCGGATTGAATATGTTGGGCGCAGTCACGATCGGGGCGGCGCAGGGCAGAATCTCTACCGGCCCGTTGGTGCTCCAGATGATTCCACCGTCCACCGGCGTACCGTTTGCGAGTTGGAGGCCGGAACTCGCCGGATTGTCTGTAACGACATTAGCTTGTTTGAAGTAGCTCAAGAATTGATCAAAAGAAATGGTGGTTTTGGGCAACAGCCGGAAGTCAACGCCCATATGGTAGGCATTGGTCGTGTAGCTGTAGTTCTCATTGAACGCGGAGATAGTTCCACCGTCGGTGGTGAAAAGGCCAGGTCCTTCGTCCCGATCATGCGAATAGCCCAGACGAAAACGCACCCGCGACTGGGGGAACAACGTCAGGTTGTAATCTTGCATGCGCCGAACCAGATCTAGGGAGTGTGGAGAAGTCCCGATGGCTATCGACGGAGTCGAGGACGAGGGATTCATCGGATTTGCCAGCAGATTGTAGTCCCAGAAATTTTTGTCGCGGCGGAATAGCAAACCAAAGTCGTACCATTTGTTCTTGTCAATGTGCAACCTGGTAACGTCGTTTGGGTCTCCCCCATAGCCAAAGTTGGTGAAATCGAGATTGTCGAAGAAAAGTCCATTGTGGTCCAGGGATCGCATATTTAGCGTGTAATCGAACAGGCGCAAACCGGATCCCAGGTTGACAAACGTATCGTAGGTATCCTGGTTGCCGTTGATCCAGGTGCTGCGATACCCCGCCTCTATGGATTGCTGGATGTTGTAATCGCCAGAGCTTACCCCCGTGGTTTCGCCGGTCGCAGCCTGGCCATGACAGACAGGGGAGAATAGGAGGCCCACGGAAAAGGCCAAGAAAGCAAGGAAGCTAACGGTGGAATGACTTCTCCGAGCGTTGCCTCGCCGAAGAATTCCGGTTCGGGCTGGAAGTTGCTCCTTGATCATGGAATCCATAGGTGCACTCTACTTGAAGAACGTACGGTCAAAGTTGGAGCCATGGATCTGGCTGTGGCACAACGTACAGGACTTAAAAAACGTTTCTTGGCTATGAAACGAGGGAGTCCCAGGCGCCCCAGAGCCGCTGGCAACGTTTGTGTGGCACTGCAGGCAGAGCAAATTCACATTGCTCACCCGGAGCATGTGCGCATTCGGGCCTCCGTGGGGTAGATGACAGGAAGTGCAGCCCTCGACTTTGACGGGCTCATGCTCGAATACAAACGGGCCTTGCTTGTCCGTGTGACACTTGAAGCAAACGGCGTCCATGGTGGCCGAAGTCCGCAACTGCTTTGGGCGCACAGTCCCGTGCGGATTATGGCAGTCAGTGCACTGGACCAAACCCTCATTCACGCGATGGTGAAAAGGCATAGCGAATTCGGCTTCCTTCTGCAGGTGGCAGGAATAGCACAACTCCGGCTGCGCCTTGATGAGCAGAAATCGCTTGGTCACGGCGTGGTGCGGTGAGTGGCAGGAAATGCAGCTCACGCCATTCAGCGTATGAATCGAGTTGATGGCATTCATGTGCTCGGTGCCACCGGCGTGACAGGTCAGGCAGCGGTCGCTGATGATTTTTGCCGAAACATTCTTGAAGGTGAAAATCTTGGTGACATCACCGCCGCCATCCACATGCGCCTTGCCTGGCCCATGGCAGCCTTCACAGCCCTGCTTCGATGGACCGCCCAGCTTGTTCAGCGTGGTCTTCCAGTGCGGCGTTTTTTCCCAATCGGCGTAGACATCGGCGTGGCAAGTCTTGCAGGTCTCCGCTCCCACATATTCAGACGCGCTGTCGTCAGCACCGGTAGCGCTCGTCGACGCGGCACCAGCCGCAACTGCGCCCGATTGCGCCGCATAGGCAATTTGCGGTGTACCGCAGGTGGTCGCCAGCGCCGCCACGAGGCAGACGAAACTAGCGCGCCGCATGCACTTGCAGAGGTTCACAACTTTCTCCCTACCTACTCTGTGGGGCCCACACTCTCGGCAATGAGTCTCACATTCTAGGAAGGCAAAATAAAGAAGTCATAAAGAAGAAATTGCGGTGAGATTAAACGTAAATGCTTCGCCAAGGCGATGACGCGGACAATCTACCCCTGCTTCAATGAGCGGCACGCCTGCGTATCGTGATGCCCGCCAAATTGCGCACAATTGGCGCATTGGTCCAGAATGGAATGGCTTGCGCGCTGTAGTCGAAATCAAGAAGCCGATTGAACTGAAGCTTCAAGGGTGTCTGCGATGCCGCGCTGTCAGTTCGCCCGTTTGGACGACGCAGCTATCGTGCGGCCGTTGCCGTCGTTCGTGCAGGCTCGCGCTTATGGTTCAGCCAGCGAAGCCATTCTTGAAAGCCTTGGCCGCTCTGGCACGAGAGCCGAATGATTTCCATTTCGCCGTGAATTCGACGGGCGTTCTCCTCTGCCGCCGCAATGTCAAAGGGTATATAGGGCAATAGATCAAGCTTGGTAAGCACCAGCAGCTCAGACTTGAAGAAGATCGAAGGATATTTAAGCGGCTTATCTTCCCCTTCAGTGACGCTGAGGAGCACGACCTTGGCTTCCTCGCCGAGATCGTAGCTGGATGGACAGACAAGGTTGCCCACGTTCTCGACGAAAAGCAAATCGATATCTTCCAGACGCCAGTCGGACAGTGCTCTCTCGATCATCCTGGCATCCAGGTGGCATGTTCCACCGGTGGTGATCTGCTTCACGGGAAAACCGAAACGCTGCAGCCTCTTGGCGTCGTTCTCTGTTTGGATGTCTCCGGTGAGAACCGCAACCCGTTCCCCGCGGTTGAAGCTCTCAAGTGTACGTTCGAGCAGGCTGGTTTTCCCTGATCCGGGTGAACTAATCAGGTTCAGGCACATAATATTATGTTCGGAAAAACGTACCCTCAGATCAGATGCAATTCGGTCATTTTCGCTCAGGACTTTACGTTCAAGCGGTACGCGTTCCATCTTCAACCTCCAGGTAAGCAAACTCTAACTCATCTCCGCCGACGAACTGGGAATCCGCGCTGCCGCAGTTCGGACACGCGGCACCATCGACCAGTGGGAGGAATGAATGGCCGCAGATCGCGCACAGCTGCGTGTTCGGTGAGTATTCAATCTCAACACTCAGAGGTTCGAACTCCGTTCCGCGGACAAGCGCTTCAAAACAGAAACTGAGGGAGTCGGGGTTCACACCGGCCAGCACGCCGATTCGCAAGCCCACTTTGCAAATGCGAGCGTTCGGGAAACGCAATGCTTCGGCGCGTACCGCCTCCAGTACCGAATTCGCAATGCTCATCTCGTGCATAAGAACCTCAGCCAAAAGAGGCCAGTGCTGCCTGGCCTAAGCTGATTCCACCGTCATTAGGCGGCACAAGGTGATTCGTCCAGACCTGCAAGAGCGTAACCGACCATGCAGACCTCAGATCTTCCAACAGTAGCTCGTTCTGAAATACGCCGCCCGAAAGAACGATGGTATCGACGCCGTAGATTTCGCAAAGTTGGGAAGCAGCGTCGGCGAGGCCTTGTGCAACACCTTGCTGAAAGGCACGTGCAATCCGGCTCACATCGTGTCCGAGGAAGCGATCGCGAGCTACCCTTTCGAGCAGTGGACGAAAATCAAGTTCGCTGTCAACAAATGGGAACGGGTAGGGCACGCCAAGAGGCGCATGGCGGGCTAATTGTTCGAGCCACATTGCAGCCTGTCCTTCGAAGCTGATCTCGCGCGTAAAACCGAGAAGGGCCGCGGCGGCGTCAAAGACACGACCAACAGAAGTGCTTGCAAATGTTCTCACGCCCTTGCGGACCAATACTGCAGCGTTCCGGTAGCGCGCGGGAAAGTCAAAGGGGGCCAAGGTAACATCGGGCAGGCCGTCGAGTTGGGCAAGAAAGCCCGCGGCCGACTGAACCGGGTGACGCGCGGCGGAGTCACCGCCCGCGAGCATTGCTGGGCGCAGATGTGCTACCCGCTCGAAACCTTGGCAAACGCTACCGACAAATATTTCGCCGCCCCAGATGGTTCCGTCATCGCCATAGCCCGTTCCATCGAGACTGATCCCGATGACACGCTTCTCCCAGGCACCACGCTCCGCGAGCACCGATGCAATGTGGGCGCGATGATGTTGAATGGCCCGCATTTCAGCCGACGGCATTGCGGTGGCAAAGGTCGTCGAGCGGTACTGAGGATGGGAGTCATGAAGGACGAGCAGATCGTCTGCGCGTAGCCGGTACATGGAGGTTAGATCCTCGATTGTCTGCTGAAAAGCGCGGAACGACTGGTAATGGTCGAGGTCGCCAATATGCTGGCTGACAAAGGCTTGGCCGCCTACGACGAGTGTGATCGTATTCTTCAAGTCGGCGCCAAGAGCCAGTATCGGGCGATGCGTTGGCAGAACAGTCACTGCTCCCGGCGCATATCCGCGGGAGCGCCGCAAGATGACAGGGCCAAAAGCGCCAGCACGAGCAACGGAGTCATCCACGCGACGCGCGATGGGACGCTCGCCGATCAAGAAAGCATCGGCCATCCCGGAGAGTTGCATGAGCGCGTCATCATCCTCATAAGCGATTGGCTCACTGGAGCGGTTGGCACTGGTCATGACGAGCACTTCGGGAGCGCCGGCGGCAAACAGCAAGTGGTGCAAAGGCGTGTAAGGCAACATCACGCCGAGTTCGTAGTTCTCTGGAGCGACATCCGCGAGTTCCACCCTCGCGGGAGCAACCACGATGGGCCGGGCAGTAGAGGTAAGCAGTGACTCCGCCTCCGGCGATAAATCCATCAGAGCCCGCGCCACGCTAATGTCCTTCGCCATTACAGCGAACGGTTTTTCCTTCCTGAACTTGCGATCCCGTAAAGCCGCGACGGCGCTGGGATTTCGGGCATCGCACGCTAAATGGTACCCACCGAGTCCTTTCACTGCTAGAATTCCGCCGGCGTTAAGCATCTCGGCCGCTTGCCGGATGCTGCGTTCGCTTCCGCCCCCGGTTTTCGCGTGGTTGGGGTGAAAATGCGGGTGAAGATAATAGCCGGGGCCGCAGGCTGGGCAGGCTACAGGCTGGGCATGAAAACGACGGTTGCGAGGGTTGGAATATTCCTGGGCGCAGTAATCATCGAGCCGCCAGTCCTTCATGGTTGTGTTGGGCCGGTCGTAGGGCAGACCTGCCACGACGGTGTAGCGTGGACCGCAATTGGTGCAATTGATATAGGGGTACCAATACCGTCGGTCAGCGGGATCGAAAAGTTCTTTTAGACATTCATCGCAAACTGGAAGATCCGGCGAAATGCAAACCGTGGGGTGCTGCCGTCGCTGGCTTTCCCGAATCGTGAATTCGAGTAAGCCGACCGGGTCCACCGCCTGGACGTCGATTTCCGCGATGCCGGATGCAGGTGGTGGTTGCGTTTTTAGGTCGCGGATAAATGCTGCAAGATCCGTCTCGGCGCCTTCAAGATGAATTTCGACACCTTCTTCTGCGTTGAGCACCCATCCATTCAAGGTGTTGGCGCAGGCCAAGCGGTAGACAAACGGGCGGAAGCCGACTCCTTGTACGACCCCGCGAACTCGAATGGAACAAGCGGTCGCTATTCCCATCTCGTGCACCGGCCCACCTAGCGTTGCCGGCCCATGGACCATTCCGGAACGCCCTTTTCGTCGCGCAAGGTGAGTACTTTGTCGCCTTTCTTGATCTCGCGGGCAATCAGGCATTCGGCGCCGTTATATTTCACCTTCGACCCTATCACTTCGATTTCATCACCCTTCGCAAACTCAAAGTTCTTCGTCTTCAGAAAACTGGAGGGACCCACCAGCACGACGTACTTCGTGTCGTCAGTTTTCAGGACTAGATGTGTTCCCATATGGTGCATGTGACCCATTTGTCCCGATTGCATTCCTCCTTCCTGAACCTCTTGTACCGTGCCTTTCACTGTCATTGCCGTCGACGGGTCATACATAGGCATGCCCTTTCCCATACCTTGGCCCATTCCTTGTCCCATGCCCATCTGCCCGAACGTGAATGAAGCAGTTAAAACGAACATGCATACCGCTATTAGCTGGATTGCCCTCTGTATGGAATTCATTTCATCCTCCGTCAATTCTCGATAAAAGGTGTTCTCGACCCACACCACTCTGATGACGATATTCCCGCATCGAGGTGCGTCGGCCTGCCCTCAGCAGATTCTCGGCAATTGATCGCCGGAGAGCAGATCGACAACCCGCGATGTTCCCAAACGCGTGCGAAGGATAACCATCGCCGGATGTGAGTCCGTAACCGTTCCGATGATCTGGGCATTGCCTCCTAGTGGATGCCGGCGCATTGCTTCGAGAATCCTTTCGGCCACCGTGGGCTCAACAATCGCAAGCAGCTTGCCCTCGTTCGCGACGTACAACGGATCGAGTCCTAACAACTCGCACGCGCCTCGGACTTCCTCGCGGATCGGGATCGCGTCCTCTTCGAGCTCAATTCCAACTCGCGACCGGGCCGCAATCTCGTTCAAAGAACTCGACAGGCCACCGCGCGTTGGATCGCGGAGACAATGAATTTCACAACTCGCGCCAAGCATGGCGCCAACCAGTGTGTGCAGGGCCGCGGTATCGCTCGCGACCTCGCTTTCGAACTCGAGGCCTTCCCGCTGAGACAATATCGTGATCCCATGGTCTCCAATGGTGCCGCTTAGCAACACGCGATCTCCGGGGCGTGCCTGATCGGCGGAAAGTCGCACTTCGGTAGAGACAAGACCGATTCCCGAAGTGTTCACAAACAACCCGTCGCCGTTCCCTTTTTCCACTACTTTTGTGTCTCCGGTAACGACGAGGACGTTTGCCAGAGCTGCTGCGACACGAATGGATTCCATAACCCTGCGCAGGATATCGAGCGGAAGCCCTTCTTCGAGGATGAGTGCAAGACTCAAGAAGAGAGGCTTGGCCCCGCCCATAGCCAGGTCATTGACGGTACCGTTCACCGCAAGAGTTCCGACATCGCCGCCAGGGAAAAAGAGCGGCTTCACGACAAATGAGTCCGTCGTAAAGGCAATTCGGGATCCACCAAGCTCCACGATCGCCTGGTCATCTAAACGGTCGAGCACGGGATTTTGAAGAGCGGGCAGCAGGATGTTGCGCAGGAGGTCTCCGCTCATTCGGCCTCCGCTTCCGTGACCCATTAGAATCGACTCCCCGCCCCCGATCGGGACAGGGCAACTCAAAGTGACATCGAGTTTCGTATCGTGCGGCATCAATGGCTCTCCGTTACAGCTATCGCGTGCCGGCGATACCGGTAGTATGCGGCACACGCCCCTTCGGAAGAGACCATCGGGGCGCCTAACGGATTGTCCGGCGTGCAGCGCGTCCCGAATGCCGAACAATCTGTCGGCTTTTTCAGTCCCTGGAGCACTTCTGCACTAATGCACTCGGCGGGCTCATCCGCGGTCATTCCTTCCGTCCCAAAGATCCGGTCCGCATCGAATTCAGCATATTCCTCACGGAGGCTGAGACCGCTTTCCGGAATTCCGCCGATCCCGCGCCATTTCCGGTCACACACCTCGAACACTTCCGCCAATACCTTTTGAGCGCGCAGGTTGCCCTCATAGGTCACGGACCGGACGTACTGATTCTCAACTTCGGCACGTCCTTCTTCGAGCTGCGTCACCAGCATCAGGATCGCTTCCAGCAGATCAAGCGGTTCGAATCCACCCACGACAATCGGCACATGAAACTCGCGGATGAGGTCTTCGTATTCCCGGTAGCCCATGACTGTGCAGACGTGGCCCGGTCCAATGAATCCCTGCACGCGATTGCGCGATGAACTCAGGAGCGCTCGAATTGCAGGCGGCACAAGGACGTGGGAAGCGAGCATCGAGAAATTTCTCAGGCTCTCCCGCTTGGCTTGCCAAACGGCCATCGCGTTGGCAGGCGCCGTGGTCTCGAAGCCAACCGCGAAGAAGACTACTTTGCGTTCAGGATGTGCACGGGCGAACTTAAGGGCTTCCGTTGGAGAATAAACAACTCTCACGTCTCCGCCCTTGGCCTTCACATGAAAGAGATCGGTATGGGAACCCGGAACACGAAGCATGTCGCCATACGAAATCAGGGTTGCTTCGGGACGCGAAGCAATCTCGATGGCCTTGTCGATCGTTTCAAGCGAGGTTACGCATACCGGACATCCCGGCCCGTGGACCAGTTCAATGCTGGCAGGCAGCATCTCGTCGATGCCGTAACGCATCAACGTGTGGGTTTGCCCTCCGCAGATCTCCATCAACACCCATGGACGAGTAGCACGTCGCGTCAACTCTGCCACAATATTATGGGCAATCTCCTCATTCCGGTATTCGTCCAAGTACTTCATTCCGTTTCTCCACTGGTCACACGCT
Source organism: uncultured Acidobacteriaceae bacterium (assembly GCA_963770915.1). Taxonomy (GTDB): domain Bacteria; phylum Acidobacteriota; class Terriglobia; order Terriglobales; family Acidobacteriaceae; genus PALSA-270. Next base: position 3,436,016 of record CAVYRG010000001.1, on the reverse strand, counting down.
TATCTCTATTCCGCTGGAAAATTCAAACGTCGAAGCCAAAGTGCCCTCATCGGCAAAGTCTGGATTGCAACAAAGCTCCCCCACTCTCGATTCTGACCGCAACAGTTTTCATTCTGCCCGCCGGACGTTTGAATCCGCACCGTCGTCAATCGAGCGGGCTTCAATGCCCAGTAGAATCCTTTCGGCGGCCTGCCTCGAACAGGAACCAGGTGCGCCGCTCCGTCTCGTCAATCCAAACATCGATAAGGCTGGTAGTCGCGATGTCCTCGTATTGCTCGCAGACGCCGTGGGCCTCTCGGAGGCGCGCGGCGAGGGTCTTGTTGTCCTCGCACAACTCGGCGAGCATATCCTCTGGCTCGACGTATGGGGCATCATTGTCCAATACGCGCTGCAAGCGCGCGATATGGCCGATGGACCTGAGCGTGGTGCCCCCAACCTTGCGGATGCGCTCAGCGATCGGGTCGGTCATGGCGAAGATCTGGTCGGCCTGTTCGTCAAACAGCAAGTGGTAATCGCGGAAATGCGGCCCGCTCAGGTGCCAGTGAAAGTTCTTGGTCTTCAGGTAGAGCGCGAACACGTCCGCCAGGATGGCGTTCATCGCTCCGGCGATATCCTTAGTCGCCCCGGCCTTCAGGTCAGTAGGAGTGATCAGCGGAGCCTCTTGCATGCGCTCCAACTCTTGCGTCATTTCGATGGACTTAGTCATAACATCTCCTTATCTAAATGCTACTCGGATTCGTCTCAATATTCTCCTTGCTTGTCCGCTTACGAATCTTCTAAATCGGACTGCAGTTCTTCCTTGAGTAGTCCCATAGATTCGAGCGCCTCGTAGCTCCTCTCCGCTTCTTCCCGGTCCACCAGACTGATCGCGAATCCTACATGCACAATCACATAATCCCCGATCGCCGCTTCGGGAACAAAATCCAGACAGGTCTCGCGCACGATACCACCGAACTGAACACGCCCCACACGAATGCCGTTCTGCACTTCATGGGTGATGATTTTTCCGGGAATCGCAAGGCACATGTTATGAGGCTCCTTCGTCGCAAGAGCTGGCCAGGGTTCGGTCCGAGGAATGTTCGGAGGGAGCGGATGGCGGGTGCGCCTTCAGACCAACGGCCGGCGATTCGTGCCAGACTAGCAACTGAGCCATGGCCGCATCTACCAAACCCGCGAGGGCAGCTTCCACCTCAAGAGATAGAGTCGTGCCCCAATCAGTCTTCGCGGGCTGCACGCCGAGTACAACAATGTCCTGAGGCTTGGTCGATGCTAGGGCGAGGGTTGCGATTAGATCAGCAACGCCCACCTGATGAACACTCCGTCCGCGTGGCGTGCCCAGCAAATCTCTCCCCGTCATTCGTGTAAGGGTCCCCGGCGTTTCACCTGCGTTTACCGCATCAAGGATCAGCACGCGAAATGCATCCGAAACGAAGGGGCCCAATTCAAGCCCCATAGTCCCACCGTCGAGAATCGATACGCCCGCGGGCAATCTTGGGTCCTCTTGCAGCCGTCGTGCGGCATGTACCCCGACGCCGTCGTCTGAAAGGATCGTATTGCCGACCCCTATTACCACCGTGTCCGATATCAACCAGTCGTGCACCTTATCTTTCCTCTCCGCGCCCGTTTATCCCCAAATTCCGACGACGCCAGCTTTCGCACGCGCATAAGTCCGTCCGCGAGCGTCGACTACGTGGACCGCGCAAGCCAAACAAGGGTCGAACGAGTGAATCGTCCGAAGGACCTCAAGCGGACGCTCCGGATCCGCGATCGGCGTTTTAAGTAGTGCGGCTTCATACGCGCCGCGCTGGCCATGGGCATCGCGCGGACCGGCGTTCCAGGTCGAAGGCACAACCGCCTGATAATTCTTGATCGCCTGATTTTCAATCTCGACCCAGTGTCCCAGCGACCCGCGTGGGGCTTCGAAGAATCCGAATCCTCGCGCCGTTTGGGGCCAGGAGTTGGGATCCCATTTTTCGCCGTTATGGATTTGCAGGTTGCCCGTTGCCAAGTTGTTTCCCAGCTCTTCGATCCATCCCACCAGGCGATCCGCCAGGAGCTGAGTTTCGAGCGCGCGCGCCGCCAGACGTCCGAGAGTCGAGAACAGGGCAGCAGGTGGCGCCTTGAGCTGTGTCAGCGTCGAGTCCACCAATTTCTTGACGTCTTGCTGCCCTGAGGCGTACGCAACCAGCAACCGTGCCAGCGGACCCACCTCCATCGCTTTCTCTTGATAGCGCGGCGCTTTCAGCCAGGAGTACTTCTGGTCGACTTCGAGATATTCGTATGGCGGTTTGGGGCCGGTGTATTGCGGGTTCGTTTCACCTTCGTAAGGATGCCTAGCAGTCTGATCCCCGCTCGTGTACTCGTACCACGAGTGAGCAACATACTCGGTGATGTTTCCTGGATCCACAGGATGGACGTGAGAGAGATCCCGACCGAGGATGATGCCCCGCGGAAGGAGGAAATCCGCTGTGTCTCTGATGCTGGCCCGCGGGTAGGCGCCATAGGACATGAAATTTCCCAGCCCCTCGCCCCGTCCGAACCAATCTCGGTAAAATCCCGCGACCGCCAGCACGTCCGGGATTAACACCTGACTTACAAACGGCTGCGCGGATTTCGCGACCTGCAACAGAAAATCGATCCGTTCCGGATTAACCGTTGCATTCGGCTCGTTGGGATCGAGCGAGGTGGCCATGCCTCCAACCAGGAACGTTTGCAGATGAGGGTTCTTGCCGCCGAGCACAGCGTGAATTCGTATGAACTCCTTCTGGAACTGGAGCGCCTCCAGGTAATGGGCCACGGCCAGGAGGTTCGCCTCCGGAGGAAGATGATAGGCGGGATGCCCCCAATAACCGGAGCCAAAAAGGCTTAACTGGCGGCTGGCAACCAATGCACTGATACGATCTTGAACACCCTTGAAGTATTTTGTGCTCGACAAGGGCCAATTGGAGATCGATTGCGCCAACTGAGATGTTTTCGCTGGGTCTGCCTTCAAGGACGAAACCACATCCACCCAATCCAGGGCGTGCAGGTGGTAGAAGTGAATCACATGGTCCTGAATGGTCTGCGTGGCTGCAATAATGTTGCGGATGAGGCGCGCGTTGTCCGGGACCTCGATGCCCAATGCGTCCTCGACCGCGTTGACCGATGCCAGCGCATGGACCATGGTGCACACTCCACAAATTCGCTGTGCCCAGATCCAAGCCTCCCGCGGATCGCGACCGCGCAGGATCAACTCAATTCCGCGGAACATCGTCCCCGAGCTCCAGGCGTCTGTGATTGCGCCACCTTCCACCTGGGCCTCGATGCGAAGATGTCCCTCAATACGCGTCACAGGATCGACCACAATTCGTGCCATTGCCGCCCTCCCTACGCCTGGGCGCCTGCCGACTTGCATGCCCGTCTCAACCGGCGTCGTCTTCGTGCTGAACTCGTCACACACCGCGTGGGCCGCCTGAGCAATTGCATGCCCTCAATACTGTCGCACGCCACCCATATGATTTCGTCCGCCCGACTTCCCCCCAGGCACGGCACCAACAGCAGACATCAGCCTCCGTGAGGGGTGGGCTCGATGCCGAAGCAGTAACACTACGGCTTGGTCACCTCGTCTTCAGTCAAAGCGTTGTCCACTGGCGCCGGCGGTGGACTCTTGATCACGAAGGTGTCGATTAGTACCAGTATCCCGAAAATGACGAAGCCCCAGGCCGGATGGCTGAGGATACCGGCACCGACCGAGATCGACATAAAGGCAATAACCCTCAACGCTCGCGTTCCGTTCATAGGCATCTCCTAACCTGCTCTATATCTAAAGTTCTGTACGTCGCGCCGCATGTGCACGCGGCCTCCAAAGATTTCCGCCGTGCCAGTCGAATCTGATCACAGCGATCCTCCCGTGTGGCAGGAACTGCAAGGCTGCGACTCCCAAATGCCTCCGATATCGACAGGGTGTTGGAAAGTCAGCCCCTCGGGCCCGCTCGCGGTCTGCATGCTTCCCGGCTTGCCTTGGCGCAGAATTATGTGGCACTCGTTGCACCCCGATGGAATAACAGTTCCGTTGACACTCTTGTGCTGGCCGTCATGACAGCGAAAACAGCCTACTGACTCGAAGTGCGTGTTGTCCGTGTGATAGGTGTCCCAGCGCACTTTCATGGACGGAAAGAAATAGTGATCGTAAGTGTTTTGTAAATAGTCAACCGCGGTCTTGATTGCGGGCTGCTTCTCCGCATAAATCCGAGGATAGGTTTTCTGGTAGTAAGTAAGCAACGTGTTTTGGATTCCGCGCAGGGCGTGTTCCCGGTCGGCATACGTCCCCGCCAGCGCCGCTATTCCCTCCTGCTTGATGAACGGGAGAGAGTGGTCAATCATTCCGCCAGCCAGCGCTGCGTCCAAACTGCGGTCGGGCGACTGCAGAATATGGCTCGGTCGGTTGTGACAATCCACGCAATCCATGGTTCGGATCTCGCCGGTGGGTGTAGTGGTGGACGTTGGCGACTGGGTCGTATACACCGTCGCGATCCCCGTTTTCGGATCGACCGCTCGCACCCATGGAATATTCTGACGGTCAGGGTCGCTGGCGACATACTCCACCTTGCTGGCGACATGCCAGTGAATTCCCATTCGCGATCCGTCTGCGAGCCTTCCGCCGCCCCCAATCCGAACCAACATGTCGATCTCCCAGGGCGTGTTCTGTTCGTCCGACAGGAAGTACGTCCGGCGCAGCTCTCGTGATCCGAAGAAATTAGCCGGCCAGTGACACCGCTCGCAGTTGCCCCGTACCGGGCGCAAGGCGGTCACTGAGACCGGGATTGGTCTGGGATAGTTATCCTGAAGGGTTTCGACGAGTTCAGTCACGCCGCGAATCTTGGATTCGATGTAGCCCGCGTTTCCCGGTCCGACATGACACTGCGCGCATTCCACGTGGGCATGCGGTGAACGCTGATAAGTCACGAATTCCGGAGTCATGGAGTGGCAAGAAGCGCCGCAGAATGAAACGGCATCGGTGTAGCGATATGCCTGTTGCCCGCCGTAGATCGCAGGCACAGACAGGACTGCGGCGCCAATCGCGACGCCCAATAGGGCTTTTCTCTCGCTGGCCACATTGAGATCCCATTTAGGGTAACGGGCGAACGACAGGGGTTTATGCATCCGCCAGCGGATCCACTCGAAATACATGCCGACGAGCACGACTACAACGCCCAGGATCACGAACATCGGCGGGAGAAAGAAGATAACCAAGTCTCCGTAAGGCTCAACCAGCGCGCCACCCCCGATCGTGTGATACGCGGTCAGGACGGCAAATACCAGAACCCCGATGGCGGCGATTCCAGTGCCGGCATAGCTGGTCCAGTTGCGATATAGCGCCAGGGGGCCGGGACCAGGGCGAGGCTTCGGCTGTTTACCGGCCCTCTTCTCCTCGGATGTACCATGCGGCAACAATTCATGGCGCTTGGCGAAACTGCGGGCCTCCGGAATCTTCGAAACCTCATGCCGTAGCGCACCGGCGGGCACGAATTTCCATCCCGAGAAAATGCTGTCCAACAATCCGTTTTCTTCCTCCGCGGAAACGAGGACTGAAGCATAGACATGGAAAATGATGAACGCGAAGAACACGAACATAAGGAAGTAGTGAATCAAGCGGAGATAGGCTGGTTCGATGAGTTGCGGTAGCCAGGCAAGGAACTGGTGCAGGACCGGATTGCCTAAAACCCGGTCGTACAACACCAGACCTGTCACAATCTCAACCAGGATCAGCAGGTAGATGATGAAGTACGTAAGTGCAGCGAGCGGATTGTGGCCGACCCGGCGGCCCGGATCGAACCGCATGAACAGGTAAAACTCGAGCATGTCTCCCATTCCCCGCCATTGCTCGCGATGGATGGGGATGTATGCCGACCAACGTGACCAGAAGTTCCCCTTGAAAAACCAATACACCCGGAGCGCAAATGCTCCGATCAACACGAATCCGGAAACCACATGCACGAAGCGCATCTTGGCCATGAGGAAGGCTGCGTGGCCCAGAGAGACTAGAAATGGGTGGTGGATGTACAGCCCGGTAAAGGAAAGCGACAGGAACGCAAGGAAGATCAGCCAGTGGGCAATCCGAACCGGCTTTTCCCAGACATAGGTGCGCACCAGATCGGTTTTCGCAAACCCAGCCAGACCCGATCTTGGCGAAGTACGTTTCGGCACTTCAGTTTCCTGTCTCCGTGCAAAGAATGCCGTCGCTGTTCGTGTGTCTCAGGTGCGCCAGCCTAATCCTCAATCATGATTTGTGCGGTGGTCCCTCACGCTCTACGAGGCCTCCTCCTTCGGCGATTTCGGTGGGTCCACCCCGGGGCTCTTCTCCCTTGGGACGGATCTGCGCTCGCCCAATGCTGACAAGTCCGTGCAACGCCAGACCCGTCGCTACACCACCGGTCAACCAGAGACCGATCTTCCCAGCATCAACGTCGGCCCCGAAACCCGGAATAGACGGCAGCCGCTTATAAAACGGGGACTTTGTGTCCCAAAAACGGTGGGAAGCGCAGGCAATGCATCCGTGTCCCGATTTCACTGGCCAACTGGTTCCGTCGTTCCAGCGGACCGTGGGGCAGTTGTAGGTGGCTTCAGGCCCCTTGCATCCCATTTTGTAAAGGCAATAACCCTTACGATGTCCCTCGTCGCCCCACTCCTCCACGAAGCGACCGGCATCGTAGTGAGCCCGGCGCTCACACTGGTCATGGATGATGTTGCCGTAAGCGAACAGAGGCCGGTTGTACTGATCGAGGGCAGGAAGCTCGTGGAATGTCAGATAGTGGACAAGAACTGCCGCAGTGTTGGCAGGGTTATGCGGACAACCGCCCAAATTCAAGATCCTGACGCCCGGAACCGCCTCCTGCAGGCCGACCGCGCCCGTCGGGTTCGGATTCGAACGGACGAGTCCGCCATCCCAAGCACACGCACCGACGGCGATGTTAAATGCCGAACTGGTGCAAACGTGCCGCGCGATGTCAAGCGCCGTCCTCCCGCCGATGGTGCAATAGACGCCGTCATCCGCCGTTGGGATGGCACCCTCCACCACCGCGATATACTCGCCCTTGTGCTCTCGCACGACCCGTTCCAGTGCATCTTCGGCCTGCTTGCCCGCGCCTGCCATAATCAATTCGTGATACTCCCACGACAACAGATCCAGCACGAACTGTGTGACCGTGGGATTACTCGTGCGGAGCATGGACTCGGAATTGCCGGCGCAATCCTGAAATTCAAGCCAGACCAACACCGGGCGGGTTGTTTGGCTTAGAGCTTGCGCCACCGCGGAGACATATCGCGGAGGAAGCGCCAGCATAGCCACCATTGAAGTGCAGAACTTGACGAACTCGCGCCGGGGAACCCCGCGAGATCTCAGCGCGTGCGGCAGTGAGCCATGCAGCATAGTCGCACCTCTTATGCTGGTAATTGATACGAAACGGGTGAGGTGAAAAAGGTCACACGTTTCCCGATGAAGTAGAAAGATTAGGGCGCAAACATAAAGAAGTCATAAAGAAGAAAACGACGATTAGTCCGGTGGTGAACCGTCGAGCGGATTGCCCAGACAATGACTCGCCCGCCCCGCGATGGAGGACTTGCACCGGACCTGCGCCTTACCACGTGCGTTCCGTTTGGTCATTTCCGGCGCCAAGGTTTTGGAGACCGGAGCCGAAGTCCCATCCTCTTGTCGGAACGCGCAAACAGACGCGCAGCCGAGGTAAGAACTCCGAGGACGTCAAGTGCTGTGGGTGGTGGATATTTTCATCGAGTCCGGCAGGATTCCTTTGCACTGAAATGCGATCAGCGTTTGTGATGCCACCGGGGTATACAGATTCACAGGACCTGGGCTATCCGCTCATTAAGAAGATACGGGGAGAATCGCCACGATGGGTCCACTCCCAATATCGGACCAGGATCGAATACACCATCAGACCAGTCTCCCCCTCGCCCCAAAACAGATAATCCAGCGACTGCTTCATAAGATTACGGCGGGTAAGGCCAAGGACCATACTGATCGGATTCAAGAGCTCCGCGAGATACGCAATGGAGTTGGCAATTGCCACCGCTCCCCACACTTCAATTACGATGTGGTCTTCCTCCCGAAAGACTCGCAAGCGCAAAGGCGACAGAAATTCGCTTCGATTATCCATGAGATTGACGTGAAGAAAGGCCAACGGACCTGCAATCTTGTAGTGTTGGTGAATCTTCGTCGCGAGTACCGTTCGATATTCCGGGCTGGACGTGCTGTGAGGAACCAGGTTGACTTTTCTCCCTGCGATAGAGGACCAGAGTTCGCTGGAATCTTCGTTTACAAACGTCACTTCCGAGACCCGCATCTCGGTCGAGCGGTGATAACGGCTGAGGCCGCTGAATGAGAGCAGCAGCGCAATAAAAACGCTGGCGATGATGATGCCGTCAGGTCGCTCGATCACGTTCGCCACCAGCGTATAAGCAAAGACCAAGGTAACGAGTATGAAATAGCCTGCCCGCAGGACGCTGAGGGGCGTGCGGAGATGGCACTCCTGCCAGAACGCTAGGGCGACCGCAACCGCAGCGGAGAACATCAAAACCAGAACACCGGTGGCGTACGCGCCGCCCTGGGCTTCGACGCTGGCGCGGAAGATCAGCGTCAACGCAATATCCACCAACAGCAATGCCAATACCAGCGGACGCCGGTACAAAACCCAGCGAGGCGCCATGCCGAAACGCGGCAGATAGCGGGGTATCAGGTTCAGCAGGCCGGTCATAGCCGAGGCGCCGGCAAACCAGAGGATCAATATTGTGGACAAGTCGTACATCGTGCCGAAGCCGTTGCCCAGGAGCTGATGTGCGAGATAAGCGATGGCCCGACCCGCCGCAGGACCGTCCAACCGGTAAGCGGATTCCGGAATCAGCAAGACCGACACGAAGCTCGACGCCAGCAACATCACGCTCATGATGAGCGCGGCGGCCAGCAGAAGTTTGCGCGTGGCACGAATCCTGCTCTTCGGTGGTCCGCCGCTGTCGTCTGCGGGATCGCCCGCCACCAGTGGCATTACCGACACGCCTGTTTCAAAGCCGCTCAGCCCCAAAGCCAGCTTGGGGAAGACGAATGCCGAGGCAATGAAGATCATGGTCCAATCGCCGTGAGTGGCCAGAGACAAGTGCCAACGTGTAATTAGTTCCGGCTCCTGCGCGATCAGCCACATGCCGCGCGCCAGCACGGCAACATTCAGCAGCAGGTAGGGCACGGCGACAAGCGTGGCCAAGTTGATTGCTTCGCGAAATCCCATGAAAAATACTGCTGCCAGCAGGATCAGCAGACCAAGAGTGAGTCCGACCTGCGCATTTCCGACGTACGGATGCAGGAATGGATTGGCAATCGCATGGCGCGCGGCATCCGCCGCCGACAACGTCATGGTGATTACAAAATCGGTCCCGGCGAAGCCCAGAAGGATCAGCACAAAAACCTTGCTCTTCCAGCCGGAGAAGAGGTTTTCCAAAAGCGCGATGGAGCCCTGCCCAGCGTAGGAGCGGCGGGCCACCTCGGCATACACCGGAACCGCCGCGAACAGAGTGACCAGAACCAGGGCTCCGGTCGCGGTCACGGAAAGAACTCCCGCAGCCAACAGGGCGATGCCCGGCTGGTATCCCAGAGTTGAAAAATAATCCACGCCGGTAAGCCACAACACTCCGTACCAGGGGTGGCCGCGCTCGCCTGGCTCTTCTTCATCCATGCGATGACCGCTCAGCAATAAGCGGCCCAAAGGGCCGCGCGGGGGAGCTTCACGTTGCGTGGGCAGGCGGAGAACACGTGAGGCGCTTGCGGTCATTTACCGGACCATACAGATTTCAGGGTGCCACTATATTAGCGCGGTCGGGCAGGGCTTGTGAGGGAACCAGCGGATTCGCGAAAATGCGTACGAATACCGCGCCTGCGGAGCATAATGTTTCTTCATCTACGGCGCACATGAGCACCAGTTTCGCCGTTGAGTTTCTGATCTGGCTTCTAATCGCGGCTTCCGTCATTGCTGTGGTCGCGGCGGATTTCAGAGTCCCCACGTGGTTGCTCTGGTGTTTGGGAGGTTTCGTCGCGCCGGAGAGGTCATCAGGAGGGGGCAATGACACACACCGTTCTATTGCGAATCATAGGGTTGTTGGTCGTAGATCTGGTTGTTTCACTGTCGGCAATGCCAGACAAGCCTCTGCACTCGGGGGCTGAAGAGGCAACCGAGAAACGGGCCTGGGACATTCTATGGGAAGGCGCGCACGATCAGCGCACGGATCGGCGCTCCGAAGCGATCTACGCGCTGGGGCTGCTCTCCGATGCTCCCGAGGCCGCGCAGTTGGCCGAGACGGTGTTGCAGGACAAAGAGCCAGACGTGCGCGCACTCCCTCCTGGTTTTGAAGAACGATGCCGGCTATAGCGTCTATTACGCCGTGCTGACGGGTAAGCGAAAGACTGGAGACGGCCTGATCGGGGAACAGTTAGACCAGTTCAAGGACCCCAAGGAACTGGCAGAATTCGGCTTCTATCAGGGCATCGGCTTTGTTCCCTATGCAGGTTATGGTCTGGACGTGGTGCGCGCGTTGACCAAGAAGGAAACTTCTCCGCTGCGCGCGGCGGCGGCCACCGCATTAACGTATGATCCAGACCCACTCAGCGGCGAAGCCCTGGTGGAAGCCGTCTCTGACAAGGACTGGATTGTGCGTGCTGCGGCGCTCAAAGCCATCGCTCGCCGCGGCGACCCTGCACTTCTTCCTAAAATTGAGGCGGCCATTTCGGGTCCCGAGGAGGTCGTGCGCTACACCGCGGCGGCCAGCGTTTTGCAACTTGCCCGCTTGTCACAAATCGCCAACAAGTAGTGCGACGCTCTAACCTTGAGGAGCATTTCTCGGGATGACCTTCGCCACTCGATTCAATCGGGGGTTTGGAGCTGCCGCGCTTGTGCAGCACGATGTAGTGCTTTGCATGGCAATGTTTGGCAGGATTGTCGAACGCTGCGCCCCGACTCTTGCCCTTGGAAGCGCGGAAATACAGGGCTTCATCGAGGTCGTCCGGTAAGCCGACGAACCGGGCTTTGCCGTCCATGTTAGTGCCAATCTTCAGGTCGGTCTTATGAAGACCCAGAAATCCGTAAGAAAAGTGAACGCGAATGGTTGCTCCATACACCGGTTTGCCCTTGAGATCCGTAACCGTCATCTCCACGGAGCAAGGGCCGGCCTCGGCATCGATGACCGAGACTTCATGCGAGCTGGGATCAGTGCCAGCGGCGAAGATGGAGCCGGCACATTATTGAGAGCATTTTGCCATCGGCTTCTTAGCCAGGGGCGTTCAGACAGTTGTTCACGATGACTGATGCGAGCGTCGAACCATTGCGATGTCCTTACCCCTGTCTTTTCGCGTTTAAGTGATTTGACCCACGAAGCGGTTCAGCAATTCAAGGACCTGGCCGGGATCAGAAACGCAAAACCGGGCGCGCGACCGCTCCTTGCCTACGTGAACCGTCCACGCGGTCTGAGGCAGCACTTCGAATGTGTCTTCGTCCGTGCGATCATCGCCCACCGCAAACTGGAAACTCTTATCGTCATATTCGTCTGAGAACCGCTCGGCTACCACGCCCTTGTGGATCCATAGAGGCTTGACTTCCACAATCTTGCGGCCACGCGTCGCACGCAGGTCGGTGTCCCCGAGCATATCCTCCAACATCGCTACCAGTTCCAGGGCCAGCCACTCGCCGAACTCGCGCGCACACATACGGTAGTGCCAAACCAACGAGTACTCCTTGTCCTCGATAAAGCTCCCGGGTGTGCGATTGACGAAGTGTTCGAGCACCGGGCGGACGCGCTTCATCCAGTCACTGGAGGAAACTGGCCGCAATGGCTTCCATCCGCTGGACCCTGGCGAACGCAACGTGGCACCATGCTCGGCGGCCAAGAACAGACCTGGCAGATCGCCGAACCAGCGATCTAGGTCAGAACGCTGCCGGCCTGAAATCAAAATGGTGCGATTCCGGGGGTCGTCGCTCAGTTTACCGAGCAGTTGGTGGACCTCCGGCGGGGGCACGGCGGCCTCCGGCCGGCTTACAAAAGGGACCAAAGTCCCGTCGTAATCGAGTAGTAGCGACCTGCGCTCTGCTTTCTCATAGCTATCGCTAATAGCTTCAAAATCGAGGGCACTTGGGTGTTCCGAGGAGGCTTCTGCACGGCACCTGCCGGCTTCGTCGAGCAAGGAAAGAAAGCGCTCGCCCCAGGCGAATACATTATTCTGCTTCACGCGTTCACGCAGCGCGCGAAGACGATTTCCGCGTTCTTCCGGCGAGGTCTCCAGCGCGTGGCGCAGCACGGCCGCGGTTCGCTCCTGGTCGTATGGATTGACCAGAAAGGCCTCGCCCATCTCTTCCGCCGCTCCAGCGAACTCGCTCAGCAGCAGGATCCCATCTCTGTCCTGTTGGCAGGCAATGTATTCCTTGGAAACCAGATTCATGCCGTCGCGCAACGGAGTGACCCAACCAACATCGGCTTGATTGTAGAGGGCCACCAGCTGGGAGCGGGCGATCCCGCGTCGGATATAGACCACGGGTGTCCAGTTGGGAGTTCCAAATTGTCCGTTGATTTCACCCACGAGCTCGTTCACCTCGCGCCGCAGGGCCTCGTAGGTGAATACCCGCTCCCGCGAAGGGACGGCAACTTGAATGAGCACAATTTTCTGCCGCAGGTCAGGCGCGATCTCCAGCAGTCGGCGGTAGGCGCGAAGACGGTCTGGGATTCCCTTGGTGTAATCGAGGCGGTCCACTGCCAGCAAAATTCTCCGCCCGCCGTGCCGCTGCCGCAGGTCTGCGATTTGATTGAGCGTCTCTCGCTTCATCAAAAGGTCGGTGAACTCCTCCGGCGCGATCCCAATCGGTAATGCAGCGACACGGACTGTCCGACCACCCACATCCACCAGATCAATGTCGCTCTCCCGCCCGAGGATACGAAGCAGCGAACTCCGAAAGTGTTGCACGTGCGAGTACGTCTGAAACGCAAGGAGGTCCGCACCTAATAATCCTTCCAGCAGTTGGGCCCGCTCCGGAACTATGCGGAACACCTCGGAAGACGGAAATGGAATGTGCAAAAAGAAACCGATGTGGGCATCAGGCAACGCCTCTCGCAGCAACTTGGGAAGCAGCATTAATTGATAATCGTGCACCCAGATCAAATCGCCACTGCGATAGTTTCGAACGGTGGCATCGCGGAAGAGTTCGTTCGCCGCGGTGTAAGCTCCCCAGCCCTTCCGATCAAAGGCGACCCGCGAAGGAAAATAGTGGAACAAAGGCCAGAGGAGTTGATTGGCGTAGCCCTCGTAGAAGTCCCGCGCAATCTCTGGCGGCAGTTCCACCGAAATCAGGCGGTCTTTGGCCGCCCAGTCGTCGATAATTTGTTGGCGCTTTGGATCGCCGCCTCCTGCCGAGCTTCCCGGCCACCCAATCCAAAGACCCTCGCTACGCTCCAGAATGGGCTTCATAGCTGTGGCCAGACCGCCAGAACTATGCTCAGCGCGTAACCTGCCCGCTACACTTTGAAGTTTCACCGGCAAGCGATTGGAGATCACCATGAGGCGAGCAGGAGTCGTTGGGGTTGAGGAATTGGTCATTTTCTCGGTGATCTCCAGACTGTATCGCAGCGATACGGATTCCGTGCTTACCGGGATTGTACTTGAGGGTAACCGGGACAGTTAGAGCGCAATCGGTACAAGAAAAGTGATCAGCGATCCTGGAGGGCCCGGATGTTGCCCACGTTGCTCTTGAGACCACTCGCCCCGATCCTTCCAGCGAACGACCTGAAGTCTACGAACTGGCATGGCCGGGCACATTCTTCTGCCAGTCAAACCTCGATCGGTAAGAGTGGAATGCTCACGATTGGCGGTAGGAGCGTGCTGAGGAAAGGCCGGAACATTCTAGCTACTTGTCTTGTGACTCCGGGTGCCGCATCGTCGGTCAGTGAAGGTGTGATCGGCGCCAAAAAGTTTGCGTCCGGCTCAAGCGATAGTCCTCCGATCCGGTGCCTGAGAACGAGTCAGTGAGAACGGAATCGGTGCAAAGTTAAGAGAAGCTTTTGCCAGCCCAATGCCGTCACTAGTGAGCAACGACAGTCACGCTTTTCCTCACCACCCGGCTCCTTCCTATCAGGTCTTCGCGATCCCTCCTAGCCTCGCACAGCGTTTCACGCGAATGCGAACAAATGACTTCCGGTGTAATGTACGCGTCGAAAGGACAACCGCTGTGTTCGCGTCCGCCACCGAGCTGGCCAACAAACTGCGCGCCGCTAGATACATCGTCGATCCGGTGACGCTCTCAGTTGTCTATCTCGCCTCGCGGATGCGCAAGCCACTCCTGATCGAAGGACCGCCCGGGTGCGGCAAGACGGAGCTTGCCTACGCTGTTGCGGAAGCGGCTGATGCGCCTGTGGAGCGTCTGCAATGTTATGCGGGCATCACCGAGGACAAGGCTATCGGAAAGTTCGACGAACCGTTACAGAAGCTATTTCTCGAGACTCAGGGCGAGAACTTGGCGAAGGATTGGAATGACATTCGACAGCGACTACATACGCTCGACTTCTTCGTAGAAGGACCCTTGCTCCGCGCCTTGCACCACCGAGAACGCCCTTGCGTTCTGCTCATTGATGAAATCGACAAGGTTGACCAAGGTTTCGAAGCTTTGCTGCTTGAGGTCCTGAGCGCCTGGCAGATCACGGTGCCGAAACTTGGAACAATCACTGCCACAACCGTGCCCTTAGTCGTCCTTAGCTCCAATGAAGAACGACGTCTCGGCGATCCTCTACGGCGCAGATGTTTCTACCTGCGCTTCGACTACCCCACCGTCGAGCGGGAAACAGAGATCTTGACTACGAGGAGCCGAAGTGAGAGTCCGCGGTTACGCGGCCAGTTGGCTGGACTGGCACATGCTCTGCGGGGTTGGAACATGGAGAAGCCTCCCTCGATCGCGGAAATGTTGGACTTGGCTCAGGCCCTTGAGATCCTTGGGTCGGAAGAAATCTCACATGAACAACGCGACTTGTTGTTGCCGTTATTAGCAAAGACGGACGGGGATCGCAAGCGATTGATGTTGCGCGCGGGGTTTGAGGGGCTAGTTGCCGACTCAAAGCGATATCGCGATGAACTCGTCGCAAGCAGCGGCCCCGGCAAAATATCGCCTCGCAGTGAAAGACCCGTACTGGCCGAGGGAGTGGCATGAAAAGGATTGGCTATGCCTGCTGCCTGCTGCTCTCGATACACGTCGCACGAGCGCAAGCGTTGACGTCTACCGATGTCCGCATTCTCTCTGACCGGTGGGCTGTGTATTACGCGACACAATATCGAGTTCCGATTGAACTCGTAGACGCGGTCATCGACGAAGAATCCGCCTGGAATCCCTATGCCGTGTCAAGAAAAGGCGCGGTCGGCCTGATGCAACTCATGCCTGAAACGGCAGCGCGCTTTGGAGTTCGAAATCGTTATCGCCTTGACGAGAACATAAGAGGCGGCGTGGCTTATCTGGCGTGGTTGATCCGACTGTTCAGAGGCGACTTCCGGTTGGCAATAGCTGCCTACTACGTGGGTGAGAGGCCGATCCTTCGTAGGCAGCTTGATTATTCATCCATCGAGGTGCACGGGTATGTCAGCCGCGTGGCCGAAAGATTTCGCGCCAGATGCAGACACGACGTGGCTGTCGACTTGATAGCAAAGGCGGATGAATCGCGAGGTGAACCATGAACGTCCTTAAGTCGATCCTGGTCTGTTGCATGTTGCCGGCAGCCTTCGAAGCGCGCGCCCAGGTTCCAACTGTCCTACCGCAAGTGCGAGTGAAAGATGCGATGGATAGCAAGGTCACGGTGGTGGAGGTCGCCGCACATTTCGTAACAGCAATCCGGCTGCCGGAACCGGTGAATTCTGTCGCTGTCGGCGACCCTGCACTGTTTCTAGTCGAGCATTCAGAACGCGAACCACAACTGGTTCTCGTGAAGGCCCTGACGGAGAGGACCGCCGAAACCAACTTGCTCATATCGAGCATTCATGGCCGGCAGTTCAGCCTACTTCTGGTTAGCCGTGTAGCCACCGGCGCCGAAAAGGTAGATTTTCTGCTCCAGTACAAACCTGCGATGAGTTTTCTCATCGAGCCTGGGATTGTGCCTTTTCCATTGGTAGGCCAGACCAAGGCGATCAGTGTTCAATCTTCACACGTTGATATGAGAATTGAGGGAGAAGACAGGCCGCAGTCACCGAACCGAGCCGTCGTTCCCAGCGCATTTCGTTCGACCACGGTCGATGCACATACCCAAGCACTGTCTCCCACAGCGACGCCGCCATCGTTGGATGTCCTGCTCCAACGCCAGGAGAGTGCACCTCTACCAACCATGTACGGAGAACGAATTGAAACAGAAGCAATCAAGGGGGACCGCCTGCGCGTCGGCGTCAGCGAAGTAATTGATGGCGGCCAGCAAGTGATCGTGCTGTTCTCGGTGGTGAATACCAGCAGACATGCGATTTTGCTTATGCCGCCACAGGTACAACTCGGCGGAAAGATTAAATCCGGTCGGATTGTTAAGCATGAGCGTTGGGCCGCGGCAGAGCAACTGGCCATCATCGATTTCCGCCTGAGCCATCGACGGCTTGGGACTGGTAGCCGTGCGGACGGAATCGTGGTCTTTGAACGCCCACCCTACAAGCAGTCGAACGAGCAACTCTTTCTGCAGATGGCGGATTCGGGTGCAGTGGATCGTCCGGCGCTTGCGCCTATCGGCTTCGGAGTTAACTCGCTACGCCAGGAGGAAGATCATGGAATCACAGACGGCAAGAACTGAGAAAACCCAGGCGATCGGATCGGACATGGATAACTCGTCCGTTGGCAGCGCTGCGGACCCTGAGGAGATAACGAGTTCTGGCGGATTCAAGAATCTTCGTTTGCTCCTGGACAAGGTCCGCCAGAACCAAAAGCCTGCCGTAAGCCGCCGCGAACTGAGCCGAGACAAAAGCAAGTCTCTGTTCCTGCTTGTCGGAGTCAGCGTCGCCTTATTGCTGGTGTTTTTCGGATTATTCTCAAGTCCAAGCGGCAGGACTGTGCTTCCCGGGAAGTCTCGCGGAGCGCCGAACCTGGGCCGCAAGGTCACGCCGGGGTTGGGCCAGAATGAACCCGCAAAGGCTGTAACACCGATTCTCAATGCAGACCTCCGCCAGAGTACGACAGGTGCTTCCTCCGAAGTAACGCCTGAAGAAGTAGGCCGGACTTCTCCTCACTATGAGGGATCTGTTCAGTATCCGATAGCAACTGGGGCTGTATCAGCAAAGCCTACAGCCGGCAAGCCGGCGACTCCTGACAAGTACGCGCTACGGCAAATTGATTTCTCCGGTCCGGCGGCGCAGGCTGCCAACATACCTAACCCTCCCCGATTGCCGTCGTCCGAGTCAGATGCCGAATTGAAGAAACCGTCGCTGGTATTCGTACGCGCTGCCCAGGATGCAAAGCCGACCGTTTCAGTTCTTCACGATGAACCGAGCGGTTTGGCCCAGCTTCTCCCAGCCGGTACGAGAATGGTCGCTCGTCTCGAAGCCCCAGTCAGCTCAGCAGTACCGGCACCCGTAATCGCCGTAATCGAATACAGCTACGAGCATGATGGCGAGATTGTGCTTCCGGCGGGCACCAGAGTATTTGGCAAGCTTTCCCATATCACCCCATCAGGCTTTGTGGGATTCCAGTTCGACCAAGTCGAAACACCGGATGGGAGTGTTCAGAGAATTGACGCCACTGCCATGGATCTTAAGTTCGGTCCGCTCAAAGGAAACGTTACAGGCAGGAACCGGGGCAAGAATTTTCTTGTCCGCTCTCTGACCGGCATTGGAACCGTCGCTGCATACATGGTCGGTGGTCAAGGCACAACCGGATTCAACGGACCGATTTCAGAAAACTCGTTGCTGCGAGAACGGCTCGCCAGCAATATCGGCATTGCTGGTCAAGACGAAATCAATACGCTGGCTGCGAACCAGACACTGGTGGTCACGGTACCCGGCAACACGAGGTTTTACCTCGTCGTGGAAAAGGGCAACTCGGACCAGCAGCCTGGGTCGCTACGGCCTGCAGAGAATCCTGGCGCGGGCTTTTCCACAGGTAAAGTCCCGACGCTTGAGGAACTGCGCGAACTGATGCAACTCAGAAACGAGTTGAACCAAATGTACCTGCAGACCGGCTCTCAAGCACAGCAGGCCCAAAACTGAGGAAGGGACGGACCTGTGGAACCCAATTGGAAACCGCTCGAAGACAGGCTAGGTAAGGCACGTTGCACCGGCTTCATGTACATGGGCCGTGTCAATGGGATCAACCTCTACAAACACGGAATCAGCCGCACTTATCTCAATTTGGACGATACCGGAAACTGTTTCGTTTCAATCCATCGCGGGTGCTACGTTTCCGCAGATTTCGAAGAGGAACTTACGAAACTGGAACTGTGCCTAAAGGGCCTGCAAGCGACATTAGAAACACCATACGACGAATTGTTCATCGCCCAGAAGCGAGCAATACTGAGGTTAAAAGGGATTGATTTGCTCACGATTCAAGTCGAATCCGAAGATCTCGCGATTCACTAGGCGTCTCTCCTGAGTTTTCTACCATCCAACACTGAAGTGAGCTAGAGTGGGCATATAGGTAGTTGTTTTTTTATGCAGTACTGGGCGGACTGGCTCGACTATTTCGGTGCGGATGCTGTGGGCAGAGTCATAGGCCTTTGGCTGAGAGTCTGTCTATCGCCGTTCCGAATCGTCCTTCGTTGGTTGGCAAGCAGACCACCATCTCACAGAGCCGTGCGTTCGCAGTCATCTCGATAGCATATCGTCTTCACTTCAACCAGCCAGCATCACACGAGCAACGCACGCCCCTGCTCTGCTCGTTTTTGTCGTTCTGACTATTCCGTTTGCCGTCGTTTGACAGAAATTCCTTTCGGCCCTAACTTCCACGCGCGTCGATCGTTTTTCGAATCAGTTCACAAACGCATTCGAGGCGACGAGCAGAAAGGAGGACACAGCCGATGAAATTCCAACCCGGCATGCAGCAAAGAAAACTCTGGGCGTGGATCGCTCTTGCATTTCTGGTGATCGCGCAATTCGCGTGGGCCCAGAACCTGGGCTCTGCTCCGGCTTCGAACGTGGCGGTTCAGGGACAGACAGGCGCCCAACCGGAGGGTGCTTTTCTCAACTTCATCAACTGGATCGGAAACGTAATCGCCCCGGTGGGAGCCGGCGGTGCGGTGCTGGGAGCCGTTGTCTCCTGGCTGACAGGGCGAGGTTTTGGACGCTGGCTATTCGCCGCGGCCGCTCTTCTGGCCATCTCCGGTGTGACCCGACTCATCGAGTTCTGGATCACGAACGGTACCGGTGGTGTGACCTAACGAAACACCAAGGCAGAACATGTCGGGAGCTTGAGGCAACCTGAATTCGAACAAGCTGATGGCTGCGATCAAAACCACAACGCACAGTGGCAAGTAACAAACGAGATGAAAGCGATGCCCATACCACAGCTACTGAACGACGTCATTTCCCTGCTGCTCCTGCTGGCGCCATCGGCTGCTCTGCTGTCGATGGTGCTGGCAGGAATGGCCTTGCGACACGACGGAACGGCAGCGCTTGCGATTGGCGGCAAATTTACCAAGTGGATGTTCTGGGCAGTAGTGTTTCTGACTCTGCAGCCGCTCTTGACCTGGTTTACCTCCTTCGGGATTGCATTGCCCTTGCCGGGTGGAGGAATCAGCACGCCATGGCTCTCGAACATTCAAGCCGATATAGCTTCCTTCGTCACCAATTTCATCGTGGGCCGGCTGGTGCCCACGCTCGCCGCATTCTTCGTTCTGCGCGCCATCCTGGATACGGCCACCGGCGAGACCCCGCTCACTTCTATTGTCGCTGCGATGTTTTTGCTGGGCATTCAGACGACCTTCACCCTGATCCAGGGCTACAACACACAAACGCAGTATGCGACTGCCGACGTGCTTGACAGCCTTTGGAACCATCTCGCGGGAACGATTATGCCGGTTGCTGCAGTGCTCGCACTGATTGGGGCGATCTGGAACTTTGCAACACGGAAACCATTCGTGCGCCTAGTCGCCATCGCACTTGCTCTCTTGTGTGTGTCCGGAATCTGGCAACTCGTCGTGACGATGATGTCTTAGGTACTGAGATGAACTTTTCGCAAATGTCGTTCGATAACGGGATTCTTCATTTGGCGAACTGGGCAGGCAATGTGATCATGCCAACCCTTGCAGCGTTGTTCGTCATTGCTGCAATCCTGCAGTTTTCAAAAGGGCAGGAGTTTTCCCACAGCATGTACGGAGCCCTTGCTTGCCTGATGGTCTCCGGACTGACGCGCGCTTTCGAAACGTTTGCGTCACAGAGGGCGTGGAATAACCCGGACGTCTATTGGCTAGCACTGCTGACCACAATCAACTGGGTCGGCAACGTGATCCTGCCTGTGTACGCCGCAGCGCAAGTCGCAATTGGAGCGCTGCGAATCGGGATGTTCTCCTACATCCATCCTACAAGCAGCTGGATGCGGCATTTCCTTGCCGCCGGCCTGTGTCTGATGGTGTCTGGATTGCTTCGCCTCGCAGAGTTTTTCGTGATCCAGGGAACCGCCGGGGTCCGCTGAAAGGAGGACACACGCTATGGCACTGGACGTGACACCCGTGTATCGAAACCTTCGCACCAGGGTGACTTTTCTCGGCCTCGAAGCGGAGGATCTGTTCGCCATTCTGGCGGTCGCTGTCGTGATGAACATCTTCGGCCGGTTCCTTAACCGGGAGATGCTCGGCTTGCCCATGAACATGGTGCTGCAATACGTCGTTCCGATTCTCAGTGTGCCTGCTCTGATGTTGTTCAAGTACGGCAAGCAACGCGGGTATCTCCTCGACTGGGTAACGTTCCACACCAAACCGCATGTCTATTCGGCGCTGGAACGTGACCGTGAACTGGTGCGCGACTACATCTCAGATTGAGGAAGAAGAACGATGCCGCTGACAGTCCAACAACATTCCAAATCACTCGCGCAACCTCCATTGTGCGAGCAATTGAAGGTTCGCGACATCATCGACGACCTGTTCGTCGAGCTGAACGGTTCGTTTGTGACTGGATACACAGTCAGTGGAATCAACTCGTACTACGCAAGCGATGAGGAACGCAACCGCACAAAGCTTTCGCTTGAGGCCCTAGTGCGCTCCCTACCCGAACGCTCTATGCGAATGCAGGTGCGCTTCGAGATCACGGAGGGGACGGGAGACCTTATTGCCCGCTACAACCGCGAGCAGCGTAACGCAAGCTCCGTTCTAGCAGCGCTGGACCGCGAACAAACTCAGCTGTGGACGAAAAGGGACTCTGACGGCTACTACCTGCGCCACTTCCTCCATTTCTATTTTGCCTGGGACCCAAGAATTCATCATCAGACCCCCGATCTTGAGTGGAAGAAGAAGATGCGAAGCAGCAGCTTCAGCGTCTCCGCAATGAAATGCATCGAGCGCAGCCGCCGTGAGCACGAGGATCTCCTGGCGGAGTTTCGAAGCCTGATGTCCGGTGTGGAGGCAACGCTGCAATCGACCGGCATGAAGATCGCCCGCATGTCGGGGAACGATCTGTTCTTTGAGGTCAAGAGAGCGCTCCACCCTCTAGGGAACGATTCTGTCCCTTATCGGCGCTCTGAAGACTCGGCCTTCTACCAAAGCGCACGTAGCCAGATTGCCAACGTGAATATCGAGGATGAACTCGACGAGTACATGAAAGTCGGCGGCCTGCTTCATTCCTTTGTGACCTTGAAAGACTTGCCGGACGCTACGTTTCCTGGAGTATTGCGCGAGCTGGTCGTGCTCGATTTTCCACTCGTGATCAACGCGGAGGTCGTCCTTCCGGACCAAGCGAGAGCAGTCAAGCAGTATAAGAGCCGGCTGCGCAAAATGACCGCCGCACAAAAGGACATGCATGGCGGCTTCCGGCTGAACGTAGATGCCCAGGTCGCTGAGCATCAACTGATCAAGGTCTTACAGGATCTGATTTCGAGTTCCCTCAAGTCCTGCCAGATGAGCCTGACCATTGCCGTCCGTACCTCCCGCCCTGCTCGCAACCGAATGGAAGCGGAGCAGGCCGAGCGAATTCTCGCCGATCGCCGCCAGAGAGTCCTGCATGCGATTACACGGATGAACGGTGCCCGCGGCATCGCAGAGACGTTGGCGCAGAAGCGGTTCTTCTTTTCCAGCTTGCCGGGCCAGGGGGAGGCCAACAAACGCGAGCAAGATGTGCTGACACTTCATGCGGCTGATCTGTTGCCGGTGGAGATGCCATGGAAAGGAACACGGAACTCTCCATTGATGTTGTTTGAGACTCCGTATCGCCAACTGGTACCCTTTTCGCCTTTCGATTCGGCACTAGGCGATGCCAATCAGCTCATCATGGCAAAGAGCGGGGGTGGCAAGACCTTCATGACGCAGAGCTTCCTTCTCATGATGGCGCGAGCTAAACCCTTGATCTCGATTCTTGAAAGAGGCGATTCATACGAGCCTCTGGTGGATTTGATGGGAGGACGCGTCATCAACGTGGATCTTGATGGACGGGAAACACTCAACCCCTGGGACTTGCCCACCGGAGAGACCGTACCCAGCAATGAAAAAACAGCATTCCTGAAGAACCTCACGCGGCACATGATCGGGGAGAGTCCAGGAGCGGACACGGCATTGCTGGATAACGTTCTTGCTGACGCGATCCCGCGTGTCTATAAGCGCTGCGCGATTCGTTACTCGAACCCGATTCCCACCTTCAATGACCTGCGCGAGGAGCTTGCCAACTGGCGGGACGCAGAGAAGATGCAGCGCACCATGGATGAAGCTCATCTTGCCGCGATCAAGCTCCGCTCATGGACAGGAGAAAGCGGCATCTACGCCAATCTGTTTGACCGCCAAACCACCATGCGCCTGGACAGCGATTGGTTGTTTTTCAATGTCGAAGGTCTGAGTTCGGACCCGCGCCTGGAAACCGCGATGAGCATGTTGATCGCAACGGCGATGGCCGCGCGGGCCACAGGAAAGACGGCGCAACCAAGCATTACGGTGCTTGACGAATGCTGGTTTTTGCTCGACTCGCCAGCACTGGCCCCCGAGGTCGTGCAACTGTTCCGCACCGCTCGAAAACGGAACTCGAGTGTTTGGGGGATCAGCCAGACTGTCGAGGACTTCGTCGGAACAGAATCTCAACCTCGATTGCACGGTCCAGGCATCCTCAAAAACGCCAGCGCGAAGATTATTGGCCAGCAGCCAGGAAATGTCAGCGCCCTCGTCAACCACCTCTACTTAAATCCAGTTGCGCTGGGCCAAGTGAAGGAATTTGGCGCGCCGCGAAAAGGCCGAAGCGCCGAAGTGCTACTGGTTATAGGGGAAAAGGCCGAGACTACGCAAACCATCCGCATTGTTCCAACGCCACTGTCTTACTGGATCTGCACGACCTTTCCCCGTGAGCGGAAGTATCGCACATGGTTTCTCTCGGAACAGGGTGCTCGTCCTTTGCTTGAACGATATCAAGAACTCGCCAAGAAATTTCCGCAAGGTCTGGCAGAAATTGCTCCGCTTCCAGAGGAGTTGTCAGGCGCAGTGGCAGCCTCGGCAATCACACGGGCGGAACACTCGATGAGACCGGTAGCCACCGAAATTAGAACGATTGAGAGGTCATGAAGATGCACTACTTCAGTTTCGCGCTTTTTACTTCTGCTTTGGGATGGCTGATGCTGGCTGCAAAAACTCGCCGCCGGATCGTCGCCGTCACCGTGGCCGGAGTTCTTGTTTCAACTCTGCTAGTCGCTCCACCTCCCGCCGAGGCGCAGGCCGGAATCATCCAGGCCATTCAAGCAGTGCTGAATGTGATCAATGGCGCGATACAGACCGCGCTGAATGCGATCAACACTACGAGGGCCGCAATCAACAGCTTGTACCAAAACCTGATCTGGCCGGTGCAGTTGATCAACCAGGCCAAGGCCCAAATCGTTCAGATGATTAACCAATACCGCACGTTGATGGCGAGCATTCTCAACATTGACCTGCACAGCGCCACATTAGCCACGCCACAGTCGCTCGAAAACGCAATCCGCGACCATCAGGTGAACAACTTTAACGCACTCACCCAAGCCTTTGGCAGCACCTATGGAGCGACTCCTTTGTCGACAGATGCAAGCCAGTCGGATCGTGACATGTCCGATATGGATGATGCCCTGACACTCGACAGTCTGAAGACGCTCAAAGTATCGGATTCTGCGACAGACCTTGAACTCCAGGCGGCCGATTCCATCGAAACTTCCGCCAGCCAAGCCGCGCCGGGATCCGCCCCGTTTCTCACCGCAAGCGCGGTCGCCTCTAGCATCCGGAGTCAGGCGTTGACTCAAAAGATGCTGGCGGCCGAATTGCGCCAGGAGGCCGCACACATCGCACACCAGAACGGATTCCGCAAGCGCGGGGCGGCATTTAGCACCCAATTGCGTGACGTAATTATGAACCTTCTTCAGCACAACTGATGCTCAGGAGGATGGTATGAGACCAGCCCGAGAACTCTTTAGGAAAGGCGCTTCTTGGATCAAGGGTCACAAGCTTCGCGTGATCCTGTTAAGCCTCATTTTGACCATCGCGGCGCCATGGCCGGCGGAAGGCCAGTTCAGCCCTTGCTGCGCGATTCTCGCCGCGGGCCTGTCGAGTATTTCAAGCGCCTTGCAGAGTGTCATTGGCGGTGGGCTCAACCAAATTCTCGGAATCGACCAAAGCATTCAGCAGTTCGAACAAAACGTCGTCTGGCCGCAAAACCTGATCAACCAGGCACGCTCGCTCGTCGGGAGCTTGCAAGGCATCTTCAACCAGATCCAGACCTTGACGAACATCCAAGTCAACAGCGCGACTCTGCCAAACGCCCAGCAGTTGGAGACAAATCTTCTGTCGCGGAATGCAAACCTGATCGGGCAGACCTCCGCTAACTACACGGCACTTTATGGCTCGGTTCCAGCAACGACTGATGCATCGCAGCAGGTACGCGACATGGTCGACATGACCGATGCGGCTGCTCAGGCCGCAATGAAACGAGCGATTGAGATTGATGCCCTCTCAGATCTTGAACTTCAGGCCGCGAGTCAGATCAATCAGAGCATCCAGAATGCCGCACCCGGAAGCGCCGCAATCATAGAGGCACAAGCCGACGCGTGGCTGGTACGGGCCAATGCATATACACAGGCGGCGACCGCTGATTTGATGCGACTGAGGGCGATTGATCTTGCGAATTCAAGCGCAGACATCAAGATGGGCGCGACCAACACGGCCAACCTTCGCCAGCAATTGATGAACCTGCTGCAGCACAACTGAGAATGCGGGAGTGAGTTTTATGCCTAGTTTTTATTTCGAGCAGGTTCTTCAAACGGCGTTGAACGGAATCGACCAGAACGTGACCGGGCCGGTGCTGCAATTGGCGGGAGTAATCCTGATCCTGAGTTTGCTTTACGCCGTGTATGAGGCATACAGCAACGGAGGCGATGTACGGGCGCTTGGGATTGCGGGGATCAAGTATCTGGTTCTCGGCATTGTGTTTCTCAATTATCAGCAGGCCTTTCGCTCCGTGAACGCGATGTTCAACAGCGTGGCCGATTTCATCTACAACACGAATGGAATCGGTGACGTGATTCAGAATTGGCTGAACGCCCTCAGTGCTTATGTCGGTCAGCAGGGGCTATCCAGCTTTTGGACGCTTGTCACGGGAGCTATCTCGGGACTTCTCGATGTTCTCCTGATACTCGTCGGGCTGGTCATCCTGCCAGTCAGCTACACGTTATTCACGCTTGCTTACGCCTTATACGGATCCATCCTCTACCTGGCTGGGCCCCTCGTGCTGGCTCTTTGGCCTAGCCGAGCGATGGGACAGCTCGCGCGGACCTATTTTGTAAATTTGATGATCTTTCAGAGTTGGGGCTTGCTGTACGCGATCCTCCAGGTCCTGATTACTGCGTTGCAGATGAACAGCATCGCTGCAGTGCTGGGAGGAAATGGTGTTCTCAACGCCTTCGTTGGATCCAGCCAGATGGTCCTCTTGGGTGCAGTCAGCGTTTTGTTCGCCATCGCCATTGCGTTGATCCCGTTTGTGGCCAGCCGGATGGTGCGCGGTGATGTAGGCAATACAGTTTTTGCCTTGGCAGCTGTTGTAAACCGGGCTGCCAGAACGGCATTCAGTCCGAGCACATCCTCACAAGCCTCCTCGTCCGGTCCTCCCCAATCAATACCTGACCCCGGCCCGCTTTCCGGTGGCGGGCCGGGCGGAGCCGGCTCCCGGGAGGGCGGTGACGGAGCAGGAGGCGAGACTCTGGCTGAATCAAGGCCGCCACAACCCGCTGGCGCGGCCGTGGAAGGCGGAGCGGCCGCTTCGGCGGGCGAGATCGGGGCTGCGGGAGCAATCGCGGCGGTTTGAAGGGTTTCGAGATTCCTTCGAAATCAGAAGAGTGATTCGTCCAATATGAAACGAAAAAACGAAGACCCTGAAATTCCGGAGATTGCCGCTTACACGAAGTACTACGAGCACGACGGCATGCTTCGCGCTTATGCCAACCGAGCAATGTTGCTGGCCATCCTGTTCGGGGTCATCGCTCTCGGTTCGCTCGCATTCGCTGTCTACGTTCGAATCCAACCACCGACGATCATCCGGGTGGACAAGGATGGCGATGCCACGGTCGTAGGCGCCAGAGCCAGGACAGATCCAGTATCGAGGCTGGCGCTAGTCTTATCAGCCGACGCCGGCTCGAATGGAACCAGTGAGAATTCTTCCGCTCCCACCGATATGGAAGCACGGGCTGTGCTCAGAACATTCCTGCAGCACTACCTCACGTACACGCCGGATTCGGTCACCCGCGATCTCGCCGAATCACTCAACATGATGACCACAAATCTGCGGAAACTCACGATGGACAAGTTGAGAAAGGACGACGTGGTCGGAAAGATCCAGCAGGACCACATCATCTCCGATTTTCGTATCCGGTCGATCGAGCGCTCCAAAGACACTCCGTGGAGTTATGTCGTGTTCGGCGTTAAGGAAATTCACCGCATCAAGAGCGGAACAGAGGTAACCGACCGAATCGTGGGGCAGTACAACCTCCGCCTGGTTGAAGAACAGCGAACGGAACTGAATCCGAGCGGCCTTCTTGTGGCGGACTTTTCCGAACAACAAATGGTGGGAGAACGTGAGAACGGCCTTTTGCAACGAAGCGAGCTGGACAAATGAAGCATTGAAAGGGAGTCAAGATGTCGACCATGACTGCATCTCTTCCCGATGAGAGAACGAGCCAGACAGCTATCCGCCAGACAGGCAAATCGGCGCGCAAACTGCGGCCCGCTGGAGAAGAGGACGCCTTATCCGGAGCGCGCTTCTTCCTGCCCAAGTCTGGCGTGGCCGGTCATTCTCCCGAACTTGGCCGTGAGTTTTCGAGTGAGGGCGAAATCCGGGTCGAAGCCCTCAAGTTGGGAGTGACCTACTACAGCCTGCAAGAGTGGCGACCGGTAGCCGATTTTACCGGGAAAAATCCTGAGTTAAAGCGAGAGCCTGTCACGAAGAAAGGAACGGGCTAAGAGAATGTTTGACAGTTTGACCTTCATAGCACGGTTTCATCACAGACGCTGATCTGTAGTGAGCGATCCACAAACTGATTGTGGATGAGTGCTGGTCTGGCTTCTTCATGAACCTGGCCGGGAACCTTAACCGTTTTCGACCAGGATAGTGGAGGGAGCCATACCGCGCCCTCCTCTCTGTCGTGGTCCAGACAAAAAGGAGGAAGAGAAATGGTGAAGCAACGGTTTCTGACACACTTCAAACCGTGGCTTGTCGCCGTGATTAAAGTCACCGGGCTGATCGTGGCATATCAACTCTTCGATCAGGTCCGCGCGTATTTTCAATACTCGTCTCTGAGCATCGCGAATGTGGTGTCGGGGGCGATAGTGCTCCTCTTCGTGGTCGGGTTACTTTGCATGATCACGGCATGGGGAGAGTGGTGCTGGTTCAGACTGCGCAGGCTCCGTAGGTTCTTTAGAAAGCTCGGGGAAACAACGAGGGCAAATCGGAATGCGCAGATGACAGAGATGCAACCGATGGCAAAACGTATGTTCTAAACCAAAACCAATTCGTTGGCCTGGCCTTTCGCTGCCCGGCCGAAAGTCATTTCACCGTTTTCGGCAATGGGCAGCAAGGAGCAGGCACAAGCCGGCTCCGCTTCTGCTCTTTGCTCGACAGAAAAGGAGATTCCGACATGCCGCAGGTTATGGAAAGCACAGTGATGCCGATCCTCGCGCTCGAACTTGATCGCGACGGTCATTTGTCGAAGAAAACTATGAGACTTGCTCGGGAAGAACAGCTTACGAACACCCTGCTTCAAGGATTCTGTCCAGGCATTCGTGTGGCCACCGTCGATGTGCCCACCGAACCCCTGGATGCTTGTGAGCAGGCGATCGTAGAACAGGCGCTCACCCGAGTGGAATTTGACGGAATTCGGTACAGCCTGGTCGGAGCCAGTGGCAGCGCGAAGAAAGGGAAATTTTACGCTGCTGACTCCAAGCACGAGAAACGGCTTGCCGAAAGGTTCCGATTCTCACCGCAAGCGGCCATGACCTACTTCGGGATTCTGGTGTCCTCCTGCAAGGTCCTGGTGGAAGTACCAGAATGCCGACTGCTCGTTGTGGACGATCATCAGCTCGGCACCAATGACTGCCGGGGGTGGATCTCACTGTCACTGTTCCGACAGTTGCAGGCGAAGCACCGGCACGAACTCCTCACTCAGGAGATGCAGCGACTTCTTGCGAAAAAGAAAGAGAAGCAGGATTCCCCGCTGGAAAGCGATGAGCACAGGGCAATTCGTGATCTGGCGGAGATGAAGATTTCCCGAAAACTTCTTCGCTCTCACCGCTTCTACCAATTTCGTCTCGCGTTCGACAAAACACAGGCGAAAGGATCCTTCAAAGTTATGGCGGATGAATTGGCCGAAGCACTTGAGGCCGACATCATCCTGCCGAAATCGTCCGTGAAACCCAAGTACCAAGGCGGAGTCTTGCGGACCATCCGGTCTATTCTTGGCGACCGGCAAGCACACGCTTATCGCGGAACCGTGTTGGTGGGAATCCGCGACATTTCGCGTGATCTCCAATTTCAGTCGAGCTACACGCTGGTGGAACATGCACCGGAAGACTCGATTGAGCTTGAGATCAAACCATACGCTCTCCGAGAGATCGAGAGCCTTCGGAAGGCATGGGAAGAAAACAACTTCACTGACCTTTTCGAACTGCTCGGCTCGCAGGAGACGCAACGTGTAGTCGTGGCAGGAGAGGAACCCGATCCTGAGTACACCAGCAGTGAGTACACTGTCGCCGACGGCGCATTGATTGCCGATGGCACCGGGTACATGCTGAAACACCCGTTCGTGAACCATCACTTGCAGAAAGTGCTGGCGCGGTGGGCGTATCGGTTGTGCACCAGTGGCGGTTTTCGCCTCCCCGGCTTCGCCTTGGCGGACGACGGCTATCTGCTTCTTCACGAGGGTGAAATCTTTTGTGGTTCGGACTGGATCCCGAAAGACCGAGGCATCGTTCCTGTCCCATCGCGCCACGGTCTGATCGTTCGCTATCCCATTCGTATGAAGGAAGATCTTCTGCCATTCGAAAACCTGTCTTCGGAAGAAGTCGTGTCTTTGCTGGCCCAAAGCCTGACGAAGCACGGCTGCCGGATGTCAGATAAAAAGGCTGCGGAGGTGATAGATCACCAACTCAAGCTACGAGGCACGTTGACGCTTCATTCCGAAGCGGCAGCACGAAACGGTGGAGACTTCGACTTCGATCAGGTGTGTGTGCTCGAAGGCGACAAGTTCCCTCGCTTCGTCCGAGACCGGTTCTCCTACGAAGAACGGCATTCGGCGCAAAAGAACAAAGCTCCGAAGCCGCCCAGCCCCTGGTGGAACTTGCCCCAGGTTGCCATGCAGGCGCGCGGGAATCAGATTGGTTCCATTACTGACCTGAAGACATCGTGCCTGGCTCACGGAAGAGATGACCTCGCGAGGCAACTCGTGGATCAGCTACAGAACGCTCTCGATCAACTGAAACACGGCACTCAGCCGGATCAGGAGGTGATTCGCAGCGTTCGAAGCGAAGTCACGACGGCTCCATGGCTCAAGTTGAAACAGAAACAGCGCATCGCCGAGATGGACGAGCACCTGCCTGTCACAGATCGCGACAAGGTTGGAAAGCTCTACAACTTCCTGCGCAAAGAACTCGGCCGCTACTTCTCCGAGTCGGCGGTGGCGCCACTCTCAGATTTCCGCGGCCTGATCGGAGGCGCGGAGTTCACTCCGGAGATATTCGCGGAGTGTTCCACCGTAAACAAATACTATGCAAACGTCGTGACGCAGGCGCTCAGCCGCCGGCGAGAACTCTGGGAGCAACTGGAACAGGCCAACGCCGAGGTGGAGGCGAAGAAGGATGACGCCGACACCCGGAAAGAGGCTATCTTCCGTCGCAACCAGGCCTCAGCGGCGTTTCGAGCCTATGAAGAACGTTCACGAGAAGAACTGCGGGCCCTGATCGACCAGGTACGGGCGTGGGCGCAAAGCAAGAATGGAACGCGTTTGGCCTATCTGTCAGCTCTGCATTCGATCGTGTGTCGAGACAGACGGCCGGATCCGGAGCATGAATCTGCTCCCGGTACTGGCTCAATCGTTTTCTATGCGTTTCCGCAAGAGGTTGTCGACCAAATCGCGGAACGAACTGGAGGCCGGCCCGTCAGCGTGGAGATCCCCAATCTCTGCGACGGCGAGGTGGAAATTGACCGGGAGGGACGCATCTTTCTGGTCAGCCATTTCACCAATGGCGACGACGAAATTCATGAACGCCTCATCTTTCTGGCGCAGGTGACCAGGAAGGGCGAGGTATTTCGAGAACGGGATGCACAAGGCTCGCCAGTTGTCATCGAGCGTGTGCGTTCCTTCCCGATTCAACACGGCAGAAGCGAAACACGGGATGGGATTGTCACATTTCCCGGGACCCAGCGGCGCCCTGAAGTCCCTAAAGGCGTTGCCACTTTGCCGCAAACCGTGAACTGACTCGTCCCAGGAGGTTTCGAATTGAAACCTCCTGGGCTTTTCTCAACAACTCAAACCGCGAGACGCGGAAAGGAGGTACGGATCGATGAGACGGCTTTGGATTCTCACTATCCTTATTATTGGGACGACAGGCGCGCAGCTGCTCGCTCAGAAGATCGACCGTGAACCGAATGATCCGGGGCAGATCATTCACCTGAAAACGGCGCTCAACCATCTGACCGTCATCGAGCTCCGCGAGCCTGTGCTACAAGTGGCAGCCGGCAGTCAATCCTTCAAAGTGGAATGGCGTGAGAACAAGGTCTTCGTACAGCCGACCGAACCCGACGCCTCTACGAATCTGTTCGTCTGGACTTCGTCCCAGCGTCTGAACTATGAACTTGAACCCGCTGGTTCAGTGGCGGTGATGGACTTTGCTGTAGATCAGGAGTTACCTCCTCAGCCGAAACCCACGAGTGTCAAACCGCAAGAACCATCGCCAACCGAGGTTCTGCTATCGGGACAGCCCGTCCGGCTGGAGTCGGCAAAGCCGTCAACCAGGCCAGTCGAAGTTAGGATTCGCGACCTTTATGAGAAGGATGGCCGATTGCTGGTGCGTTACGCCGTCCGCAATAACAGTGCTCACACCTATGAGGTCACGACACCACACGTGTACCTGCTCCCGGGTGTTCGCTATCCTGAGTCGCTCTATGGCCTGGTGGACTCGCAGCTTGGTGACCGGGAAGCTTCACGACTCGATATTAAGGAGCAGTCTCCTGTCAGCGTGATCGAAGGACATGTGCAGTCCTCTCATCTTCAACCTGGCCAGCAATGCCTCGGGCTCGTGGCCCTGCGTGTTCCGCCTTCGAAAGAGCCGATGGTGTTACGTTTTCAATTTGCTAACGATAACCGCGAACAAGTTGCGGCTTTTCTGGTGCGCTAGATGATGCAGGAACGGGTATCGGCCGAAGAGATTCACACAATACTTGAGCACTATTTGCACGGTCGCCCCGACTTGGGCTGCTCAAAAGCAATCGCAGCTCACATTCTCGAACCGCGGAGCCCGTTCGAAGCGGGGTCGTTCCCAAGACCACAACGCTGGTTTGTGTTTCTCCTGCTGATAGCCTCCGCTTCGGCCGTGGCCTTCGCCTATTTCAATTTGTGGCACTGACGACGTGGGGAGGCAATCAGCCATGCAACCCGAGCGGCACCATCATCCCCCAATGCTCGAAAGCGCCGAGATCGTCGTCGGCTTTGCATTCATGTTTCTTGGCTGGTTTGCGTGGTATGTCGCGCGTGAACGTTATCACTTGACGAACCGCCAATTAACGGAACTGGCCACCTACCTGTCCATATTGGTATCAGGTCTCACAGGAGCGGGCATCCTGTGGTTCACACGTCGGTCGCGGCGGGAACGGGAATGGCCTCATGCCCCTCTGGCGATCTCGCGGAAACAAGATGAACGAACTGTCAGACAGGCTTGGGAACGGAGTGAGGTCGTGCTCGGTTATGACATTCAGGGCCAGCCGTGGTATTGGCCTGACCATGTACGCGTCATGCAGGGCATCCTGTTGGGCATGACCGGTACCGGAAAGACCACACTACTGCGGAACATCATCTCGCAGGACCTTGCGCGAGCCGTTGGTCCTCCCCATGAACCCCACCGCATACCGATGGTCATCTTCGATGGTAAAGGCGACCTTGAGTTTTTTCAGGACCTGTTGCCGCATGTGCACCGTGCCGGCCGCCTTCACCAACTCAGGCTGCTGAATCCCGCCCGGCCCGATCTGTCGGTGCGCTACAACCCGTTCCAATGTTCCGATGATGAGTACATGCCGGTTGTCGCCATGATCTTTGGTTCATTCAATCTTCGGAAGGAGTTCTTTGCCAAACACCAGCTTAACTACCTGGCCGACATCGTGCGTGTGCTCTTCTACACGGGTTTGAAATTCAACTTCTATGACGTCTTGGTCATGGCCATGGACGAACGGGTCATGAAGGAGCAGGTCGAAAAAGCACGCAAGCGTATTGCCTTGGATACATCACTTCCCACCCAGCGCCGGTTGAACTTCGAGATGTCGGTCAAGAACCTGTATACGTCACTCGGAGACCGGGAGCGCGTGCAGAAGATCCAGGGCCTGCTCAACGAATGCATGACCTTCCTCGACGACCAACTGAGTGTGTTGACCGGACCATACGAGCAGTTGTTGTCATTGGACGACGTGATTGACCAGGAACTCATACTGATCGTATCTCTCAACATCAACAAGAACCCTGAGCCCATGCGCTCGCTGGGCAAGATGCTTCTGCAGAATCTGCAACTCGTCATCGGCAAACGGTATGAAAGCGAAGAACACCGGCTGCGCGTGAATCGGCCCATGCTCAGCATTGTCCTAGATGAGTTCGCGCCCTTCGGCTACCGCAACTTCGCCCAGATCCTCCAGACGGCTCGTGGAACGAACACGGCTTTCCTGTTCTCCATGCAAGCCTTGCCGCAGCTCATGCAGGTCGACCGTGGATTTAAGGAAGACGTCGCTTCCGCTCCCAACACGACCATGATCCTGCGCACGCGGGATGAAGAAACCTCACGCTACTTCCTACGGGCTTCCGCGGAACACAGTGTGACGCGGCGCAGTGTGTCCATGCAGCGTTGGAGGCTGTTCGGGTACGAGAAGTACCAGCAGACCGATGCCGCGGTCGAACGAGAAGACCGCGAGACGCGGGCGCTCGATGAACACATCAAGAATCTCCCCAAGGCGCAGATGGAGATTCTCATGACCGACGATGCACGCGGCACGCTGCACACCCTGTTGCACGTACGGGCACCGGAAGATGTTAAGGTGCCGCGATTCATACCACAGCTCTACCCAACGCTTCGCCAGTCCCGCGAAGACTCGGCTGGGGCCAACCTGCGGTTCAAGACTCCGGAACTTGTTGCGGTCAGCCGCCGCCGCAAGACAGGAGGATGGTTGTGAGGGGCAAACTCCTAACCTTCTGCGTGTTGGCAGTTGGGCTCGCCTTCAGCAGCGCACGCGCTGGTGCAGAGCCACACGCTTCGCAGTCCCGCGCAGCAAAGGCATCGAGCACTCCTGTTCATCCTCTCTATACACGCCAAGGCACGTGGTACGAGTTCTTACTGAAGCAGTTCAATCCGAATGACATTGACTATGGCCAATGGCTGGAGCATGAGCGGCAGGCGTTCCTCGAAGCGCGGCTGAGGAATCCGTACTTTCTGTACTGCGCGGCAAACACGCTGGCGCTCGTCGTCATGGCAATCGCCTGCGCCAAGTTGCGTATTGATCATCGGCGGGCAATGTGGATCACGGCGGAGATGATGGCCGACCTCTACAACCAGGACGCCTACTCCCGAAAGATCGCCCAGGACGCAATCGAGCGATACAACACCCACATCGAACGGTGCAATCGAGTCGTCGAAGCAGCAGAGCATGGGGACAACGCTTCCGGCAAAGCCTCGGAATTCGAACAATTGAAGGGCGAGCTGGCATGCGTGGCTAGCGAGCGGAATACAGCAACCAGGGAAAGAGATGTCGCTCGCGAGGAACTGCGCAAGAAGTCTGAGATTTTGGCGGACATGTCTATGCGGCTTGAGGCCCTTACCGGCAAGTCTGGCGCGACAACGTCCAAGCCGACACCGGGGGTGCCTGGCGCCGACCCGAGACTAGTGACTCACATCAACAATCTCCAAGAGCAGCTCTATGCCGAGCGGACGAACAACCGCCGGTTGAAAGGAGGATAGTCGCGTGCTGGTTGCGGTCACTGGTTTCGGTAGTGTTTGGCGTCAGCGGCTGGAAAGCGAAGCGAACGAGGGCGGTCGCTCCGAACCGGTCGTCTACTACAACACAACCGGCATTTTGGTGAAGAGCGGCATACGCCAGCGTCCGCAGATCTGCGGTTATGCCAGGTTCGATGCAATCGGGGGCTTCAATCCAAACTGCCCCTCAAAGATGATCGATCGCGTCTTCGAATGCGCTGAGCCGTCGGTGTGGATGGGCTGCAACAAGTTGCTGTTCAGACGGCTCGTCAGAAGACTTATGAGCGCTGAGCGGTTTCTGGTGATCGCGAATTCCGAACTCAATGGCCATTTTGCAGTCGGGGCGGAAGGCTGGAGGTCGCCGGACACATCGCTACTCTCTTTCAGCGAGTTCTGCAGAAATCAGGAGCTCATGTTGTTGATGTACATCCGGGGCTGGATTCGGAGCGACCTTGGGCGGTTTGTGCTCAAGCCGACGGAGCGATGTCCATGGTCGGCGCGGCTCGTGCTCTGCCCGAGTGAATGACGGGAGCCAGAGAATGCGCTATTGGAAAGGGTCGATCTCATTGAGTCCCACTCGGGACTATCCGCTACTCCGACACGTGCTGCATTCGGGTTTCGTGACGCATAACCAGCTATTCGAGTTCTTGAGATTGGACTATAGCGCGTCGTCACGAAATTCCTTTAACAACCGGGTGCATCGTCTCGTGCAGCACGGCCTGCTAGTCCGGCAGGAAATACCATTTGTCAGTCGGGAGGTTGTCTACACCGTGTCTCCTGCGGGTGCCTCGGAACTGGTGGGACGAGGAGAGTACTACGTACTGGCGCCAACGAGAGCAAGATGGAACACTGCACAAAGCAGTCTGCACCACTCTCTGGAAGTGAACGAGATTCACTTGGCGCTCAAGCGCAGCGGCAGATTGGTCTATTGGATGCCAGAGACTGAGATTCGCTCGCGGAATGACCTGACCGACAACGGATACTGGAAGTACTACGATGCGGTTGTGACCGTGCGCCTCGCCGGGCAAGATTACAAATTTGCGTTGGAATACGAACGAACGCCAAAGGCAGCACGGCAGTACCTTGCGATACGGGAGAGAATCGAACAGGAAACAACGATTGCTCACTTCCTTTATCTCGTGCCGAACCATGATCTGATGTGGTTTGTTGCCGACAGACTCTCGGAGTGCAAGCGAGCGATCTACTTCGGTTTGTTCAGGGACTTCCTTCAGCAAACACTGACCCTGGCGGTGCGAAGAAGTGGTTCCCCTGCATCGATGTCCCTCTACTCAATGCTGACGCAACGCAAAGTGACTCAACGGACCGGTGCTCTTTTCCCCTACATTGCCGTGTGAATGTGGTGTGATTGGAGTGTGTTTGAGGTGTTTGGCGATTCATAACTGAAATAACATCAATGAATTGGCCATTGACTATAGGTTTTGAGGCGCCGGGCAGATCTCGCGTAGTTTTTCCGGGATATTCTTCCGTGTTGGACGTTACTCGGGACACAAGCGGCGTAACCACATCAGTAGCCATCGACAACACGATGCGACTTGTTTCTCGTCAGAAATCACATCGAGTTTCTGGGGAATGGAGGGTCCGCCTCAGACCTTCCTCGTAAGACACCGGTTCCGTGTAGCCTAGTTCCCGTCGAACACGTGCAGTGTCGTACGCGATGTCATTCCGGAAATCAAATGCCACAGCTTCAACTAGCGGGACGGTCGACGAAGTCAGAGACTTAAGGCGCTCGGCCACGGTTGGTGTGTACTCTTCTCCGACGTTGTAAACACGATTTGCGGCTGCTGGATGGAGAGCCGCCAACACGATTGCGGCGGCGACATTCTCCACATACCCATGCGTCCAACGCCATCCAAGCTGATGCCGGTAGCCGAAGATCGTCGCAAGGTTGGCGTTGCCACCGGGCCCGTAGACCTTGGGCAAGCGAAGAACGGTCGCGGGCAGTTGGACTTGCTCGAGTACTTGCCGCTCCACAAGAATCTTGTCATAAAAATAGTTCAACTCGTCCGGCGACTTCGCTTGCAGACGGTAAGGATAAAGGATGGTTCGAAGTGGAGATTCCTCGGTCAGTAGTCCTTCCTCTGGCGGGCCAGTCTCAAGTCCAATGAAGCGGCCGTATGCTCGATAGACGTCGCCACTACTCAACACCACGAGCCGTTGAGCACGGCCTCCAAAGGTTTGTACAGCGGCCCGCGCGTCAGCCTCTCCCATCGGAATCATATGAATGACAACTTCAAACCCAACACGCAGCAGATCGAGCGGGAAGCTCAGGACCGGCATCGCGGCTTCTTGGCTTCTGCAGTGCCGCACTGCAGGCAGAAGAACGGACTCGTGCTGGCCGCGATGAAATAGCGTCACCTCGTGGCCGAGGTAATGAAATTCTTTTGCCACGTAGGGTCCTATAAAACCAGTGCCACCAATCAAGAGGATGCGCATCGTTCGAGTTTAAAGCAGGGTTGGTGTGGGCTTGCTCTCAAACAGAGTATCCGTTTGTGGACGTGTCGTCGGCAAACAAGAAGCTGACAGCCAGTCCACTGGATTCAGCCTTGTCGACAGATTGTCCTCGGGCCCAACTATTATCAGCGCATTCATCATCATCATTTACGGCGGTCTTCCCCAAATGTGACGATGCTGTGATCTAGTGGCAACTCGTGCTCATGGAGTTCCGCGGGCCCGTCACCGGTGCTCTTGGTGCTGTACCGATCGATGAGATAGGGCACGCCTGCACCCGCCAGCAGCTTCGGCGAAGTGGTGACTTCGAAATGCAGATGCGGCTCGCGAGCGTCTCCGGAAGCGCCGACGCGCGCGAGCACCTGCCCGCGCCGCACGCGGTCGCCGGCCTTCACCCGCAAACTTCCCGTTTGCAGATGCATGTAATATGCGAACTGGCCACCACCTAGGTCAAGGGTGATTGTATTTCCCGCCACTGTTTCCAGCGTGATGGGCACCGCCGGGTGGAACGCGTCGCCGTGTCCGGGGACGTTATCGGGAAGGCCATCTCTTGCCGTAACGACACGCGCGTCGGCAACCGCCAGCACTGGTTTCCCGTAGCCGTAATAGGAGCGAACATCCTGCGGATTCCCAGAGAATGTCGCACCGTCCTTGAGTTGCTCCCAGTCAATCGCATATCGCCGTGAGTCCACTGGCCTCCCATCTAAGATAACAACCCCGCGCCTGTGATGATTATCCTGATCGTTGCTGGGCCCATCGTCTGCCACCCAGTCTGCCCCTTCTACCGGCGGCTGGAGAACATGCAACTCAGTGTGATGCGTGGAAATGACCGCGCCTTCTTCTGGAGCGTAAGACGTGGTGACACGATGAAGGAGTCTGTCGGGAATATGCGAGCCGCGGTCAAAAACCACTTCCATAAAGACGATGGCGCTCTGGCCATCGCCGATCACCAACCGGTCCTTAGGGTCGGAAAAGGTCTTGCCACCGAGCGGCTGCAACATGGTTTCCAGTTGCGCCGTCGCAAAGGTTGCAATCGGTTTGGATGTCTCCACATCTGCGT
The DNA here is from genome assembly GCA_963770915.1 of uncultured Acidobacteriaceae bacterium. Classification (GTDB taxonomy): domain Bacteria; phylum Acidobacteriota; class Terriglobia; order Terriglobales; family Acidobacteriaceae; genus PALSA-270. Next base: position 3,397,612 of record CAVYRG010000001.1, on the reverse strand, counting down.
CGAGCACCTCGATGCGACTCAGCGAAATGGGCATTGGCATGAAGTTGGTCAAATGCAGCTCGTACATCAGATAGACATGCCCCCCGCTGGGGAATGCCGTAGGCTCGAAGGGCACGCGCATCTCGAGCTGGAGAGGCCACTGAGCCTGCTTGGCCGCGGCCTTGTTGTCGGACCCTTGATTTCGTGTTTGTGCAGTGGCAGGACAGGAGCAAAAGCATGCAATCGCGAAGAGGATGAACGGGCGCATGCTCGTGGTACGTCTTTGGCGACCAGAAAGTTCCCTGATTTTGGTTCAATGGTCGGCTACACGGAACCAACCTCTGATTTCTTGTCATCTCTGCCAACACCATTCCAAACCGAGAGCTGAACATCCACGTCCGCTCCCTAGGGAATGCTCCTACCCACTCGTTCCCGGATTATGCGGGAATCAACCATCTTCAGAAAGGAACGGAGACTATGTTCGGTCACATGAAAGTGGAAGCAATCATGACCTTGAAGCCCGGCTCTTCAGTCGACGAAGCCGTCCAAATTCTTATCACTGCCACCGATGGGGCACAGCCTGTCCGATGGCTGGAGTTTTCATCGGCAATTCTGTTGTGCGTAACTGTCACAAACGAACCCGATTCTGGGGCCATTTATCTGCTGGATCGCAAGCGGTGTGTCTGGCTGTGGATTGATTTTGACGACGAGGCATACGGGGGATACAGCGTGGACGATTTTGATTGCCTTGTCCACGACTATGACCTTCTCAGCCTGGTGGAGCGTCCTGCACTGCTAAGTGCCGGTCCTGGCTGGATGCTTCAGTCCGGACAACCCGCCGAAATGACCTACGAAGCCTGACAAAAGACCCTTCCACCGCCGTTTGACAGAAACCCAATCCTGGAATATCTACACACAGCCGACCGCCCAAAAGGCTAGGAAAGAAGGTAGACCGTGAGCTGCCGATTTGTGGCAAGTGCGCAATTGGTTAAAGAGTACGTCGCTTTGTTCATCAACCGCAAGGCGTATACGCTCCAATCCAGCCGCCCCAATCCAGAGAGCGGGCGGCATTATTACTACCGCCCAAAGGAGAAGGGTTCCCGCGAACCCGTGTGGCTGACCGATCGGACAATTTCTGCTCACCTGGAGGGTCGAATCACGATAGGGCTCTACGCCATCAATCCCTCAACCCAACGTTGCAAGTGGGTTGCGATCGACGCGGACTACAAGAACGCGATGGACGACCTGATCAAGCTCCAGTACCAGTTGACAACGGACCACGTGGACTCGGCTCTGGAGATGAGCAGGCGTGGCGGGCACCTTTGGATATTCCTGGCGGCACCGTTGTTGGCTCGGCAGTGCCGGATTTACATCTACGAACTGGCCGGGCGGTTAGATGTTCCAGTGAAAGGAACCGGCCTGGCTGACGGAATCGAGGTCTTCCCAAAACACGACTCGATTGCGGCCGGAGCATTCGGCAACGCCATCCGAGGTCCGCTTGGAATCCACCGTGGCGCGGGCCGGCGTTTCTGGTTCTATGGCGCCGACTACACCCTGGAAGCTCAGCTTGCATATCTGAAGCGACTCAGGAAACTCTCCGAAGATGAACTGACGAGGTTCACCGCAGGCAAGGATCTTCCTGCTGAGATACGTCAGGCCGCGTCACGAGCGCCAATAGTCACGGAACAGAGCCTGAGGAGCAAGCGGAAATTCTGCATTCTCGATTATGTCGGCAAGACAAGAATTGTCGGCAAGAACTATGTCACACGCTGTCCCTCATGTGCTCAGGCTGGACGCGATCGTGGCGGCGACAACCTTGCGATCCTGGTATCTGATCCCCGCTTCTATTTGTGCTGGGCGGGCTGCGGCAAACAAATGATCCGTGCGGCGGTCGGACACCCAATCCTTGTTTGGCAGGGCGCTTGAAACCAAAGGAAGGAGACGATTCCTATGGCGAGACAAAAATTCACAGGCGCGAGCGGACTCGCATTGCCGCGGCGGGCGGGGAGAATCCTTAGGGAGCGAGGTGTCTTTGCACACCCTCTGCTGACCGTAGAGCACCAGCAAGTAACACAACGCTATGTGTTGCGGGGTTTGGAATCCGGGGGGTCTGTGGCAGATGTTGGGCGTTACGTAACGTTTGCCGACGAAGAAGGGCGGCCGCTCGAATACCTTCACCCCGTCGAGGCAATCGGCGTGAATGGCTTGCATGCGGTTGTCATATCTCAGGCTCTGGTTCGTTTGGACATGCTTCGCAAAGGCGCGACCTACGAAGTCCTGCTCACGCGGCACTGGATGAGTCCAGTTGCAAACGGTCAGCGACCGGCGATGGAAACCGAAATCTTGTTTCGCGGTATCCATGGACGGCTTGAACTCGACCTGCGCGGGAAGGACAAGGCGGAGGCCGGCAGAGTGACACCTACGTTCTATTCCTTGGCAGGAGAGACGGTTCCAATTCCGGATGAGTTTCTGTCAGTGATCCGCGCCGCAACGAAGGCGGTGAATTGTAAGAATTGCTCCCACACACATTACTTGCGAAAGCCTGTGTCCCGAACCGTGAGCGCCAGAGGCAATGTGAGGCCCGAGGTTGCTATCGCCGTTCCCAATCTGGCGGTCGCGGAATCGAGCTAGAGATCGGAGGGGAACGTGCGAACCAAAGCGAAAAGGATCTCCCTAGTGGCCTGTTTGTTTCTTTTCTTGTTTGTGGTGATCGGAAATGCGTTGCATCTCAACCCGGCGGGAGCTTTTCTTGTGGCGGCAACTGGCACGCCGTTGCTGATCTACGTCTTCAATCAACGCTCATCCACGACAAATACGAACGGAAATTTCTCGCGGACTGCGGGCCGCTCCGATGGCCGTAATCAAGAACACGGTGATAGCTCTGCTGTCTGGGAGGATCAACCAGCAGATAGTAGTTCGGATGAGGTATGAGTGTGCTCACGAAGCGATGAGACGATCCCGGGAACCCGCACTGGTGACCCAGCACACCTGGCCGAATCTGGCACGGTCCCTTGCTGGATGCCGTCTCTGTCGGACGCTGCCCTCCTGATCCCGATCCTTGTGTTGTTCTGGTGCACGACCGGCGTCGGTTGGCTCCTGACTGACTCAGACACGGGATGGCACATCCGAACCGGGGAATGGATTTTGAGCAACGGCCGCATCCCTGCCGTCGACATCTTCTCGTTCACAAGACCTGGCTCGCCATGGTTCGCATGGGAGTGGCTATCGGATGTGGTGATGGCTGCCGTTCACCACATTGCCGGTCTGGGCGGCATCGTGCTGTTGTGCATCGTTCTCCTTGGATTGACTTCGACTTGTATCTACAGGAATGCAGTCGCCGAATCTGGGCATCGACTGATTGCAATAGTCCTGACGGCGTTGGGGATGGCCGCGAGCACGATTCACTGGCTGGCCAGACCTCACCTCGTCACTCCGCTATTGGCGGCAGTGTTCTTGGGAACCCTCATCCGAGTACAGAGAAGTGGAAAGTCCCGCTTGCTAATGGTTCTTCCGCCACTCACCATGCTTTGGGTCAATTTGCACGGAGGCTTCTTCGTAGGCATCGTCTTGCTGATCACCTATGCCCTGGGGTCAGTTGTCGAAGACTTCATCCAAGAAGATAGGTTTTGTGTACGGACGCGAGCGAAAAACTATGCCCTGACCGCGGTGGCGTGTCTGGCTGCCAGCATCCTCAATCCTTATGGATACAGGCTCCACATTCATGTAGCCCAATATTTGGGCGCGTCCTTTTATATCCAGCGCATCAGTGAGTTTCAGTCGCCGGACTTTCATTCATTTTCAGCGGCCTATTTCGAGACCCTCCTCGTGCTCGCCATCGCCGCGGCGTTCTGGCATTTCAGCGCGGGAAGGCCGACCCAAGTGATGTTGCTGCTGAGTTGGGCGCACCTGGCTTTGTTCTCGGTCCGGAACATTCCCATCTTTGCGGTAGTTTCCGTACCTGGTATCGCGTCGGCACTACGCGAATGGTTAGAACACGCACGATCAAGCAATTCATTGAGATGGCTACAGCGATTGAGCGCCAGCGTCTCGGATCTCGAAGCCGGATTGCAGTTCCTCGCGAGCCATCGCAAACGGGGCCGATTGCATTGCATACCGTGTTTGGCTGTATTGACGTTAGGTGTCCTTCTGGCATATCCGGGCCACTTCAAAGCCTTGCGCGCTGAGTTCGATCCCAACCGTTTTCCGGTCATGGCTGCCTCCGCTCTTTCTCGACAGACCGGGGCAAACTCCATTCGCATGTATGCGAACTGGCAGTGGGGAGGCTATCTGATCTACCGTCTCTGGCCTTCGCTCAAAGTATTCGATGACGGACGGACCGATTTCTACGCGCCGGCGTTTGTCCAGGATGGACTTGATGTGTGGGATGCAAAGTCGAACTGGAGCACAATCCTGGCGCAGTACCACGTTAACGCCGCCTTGCTTCCGGTCGATTCGGCACTCGCAACCGTGCTTCGCGAGCGGCCAGACTGGAGGCCCGTTTATCAAGATCAAGTTGCTGTCCTGTTTGAACGGACTGACAAGAGCAAGTGATGCTTCGTGGCATCGCAGGGAGGCTGTTATGGGAGAGTCGGTTATGAGCATAGCGAGCCCTGTCACCCCCAGCCAAGGCGGGAATGTTTCATCGGAGCTTACGATGCCGGCAGTGAGGCGTCGCCTGCCCGATGAGCGGCACAGCCTGACTCATCACTTCTCAGTGGGCGGCCAGGAAGGATACGTCACCGTCGGTCTATACGAGGATGGTCTTCCCGGCGAGATGTTCATTCGGATGTCCAAAGAGGGTTCGACTGTCTCCGGGCTGATGGATTCCTTTGCGACCGCAGTTTCTCTGGCTTTGCAGTATGGAGTGCCTCTCCAGGTGTTGTGCAACAAGTTCAGTCACACGCGCTTTGAACCGAGTGGATGGTCAGGGAATCCACAAATCGGCTATGCCAAGTCACTCATGGATTACTTGTTCAGGTGGCTTGAGTTGCGTTTCCTCAAAGGCGAGCAAGGGATCCTATTTGAACTGCCAAAGGTGGTTCCCTTGAGGCCAGAACCTGGCAGCACGGTCAAAGCGCTGGGAGAAATCGTTAGCCTGGGAGACGCGCCGCCGTGTCAAATCTGTGGCGCCCTCATGGTGAGAAACGGTTCCTGCTATCGGTGCCTTGAGTGTGGCAGCACGAGCGGCTGCTCTTGATGGAAAGCAATTGGAGTGCAATATGGCTAAGAGCGTAAACAAAGTAATTCTGGTGGGAAACGTCGGCCAAGATCCGGAAGTGAAATACACGGCCAGCGGCGTTCCCGTAGCGAAAGTGAGTCTCGCTACAAACGAACGGTTCAAGAACAGAAACGAGCAGTGGCAAGACAGGACGGAATGGCACAGCGTTGTGGCATGGCAGCGTTTGGCTGAGATCATCGGAGAGTACGTCCACAAGGGCTCGAAGCTCTACGTGGAAGGCAAGCTGCAAACGTCCACGTGGGAGGACAAGCAAACGCGGGAAAAGAGATATCGAACCGAGATTGTTGCCCGGGAGATCCTTCTGCTCAGTTCACGAGAGAATGGCCAGGAAGACACACAAACCACCGCGGGTGAAGAATCCACCCCGGACTCCGTCCCTACACCAGTGGACGACGACATTCCGTTCTGACACTGAAATGTTAATAACCAAGGCTTCTTCTTGCGGTCATGCCGTTGGACAGCGTCGCTACCGTCAGATGGATTCGCCGTGTGCACAGCCTTTCCAATTGCTCATTATTTGGACGAAAGCGCAACGAGATCTGCATTGCTCATCCATAATCCGCTCTTGGCACAAAGGAGCCAAACGGCATTGTCAACAAACGTGACAAGCTGGCCAACCTTGCGTGAGAACATTTCCATTGCCTGCATTACGGTCAGGAGGTCTGCTTGACTGAGCATGGGAGCCTTTCGAGCGCTCGCATCACGCCATCGAGGAAATTGGACGATGCCGAAGCAGGCTGCTGCCCGATTGATGTGTCGGTCCGGCTTGGCCAAATCGTAGCCGATGTTCTTTAGAGCTTCTGCGACGAGCGGGATGCCTAAACCAGCAAGCTTGTGGACGCTTCCCGCACCGCCGAGTGCGAGTGCGAGGCGCTTCGCGTCGGCTCCATTCGCCTGAAAGAGCTCATCCAAAAACCGCTCTAGGCAACCATGCTCTCGACTATATGTACACAACTGGGCGGCAGTTTGTCTGAGTCTACGAAGAGATTCTCCATTATAGGGAAGCGTAGCACCGTGATCGCTGAACCAGGTTATAAGACGGCCGACACCGCCGTCGTCAAGTTTCTCGTACTCAGCAGGGCTGAACCCCACGAATGGCCCACTGAGGTTGGGGCGCACCGCCTGTATCTTTGCCCAGTCGATGGAGTTGGATAGCAATCCAAGCACTATTCCCTCAAAAACCTCGTTGTCGCTCCATCGGTCGCCGTTAAGTCTTCTTTCTACAGCGGTCACCTGGCCGAACTCAGCGATGCGGCTACGCCACGTTGGGAGAAAAGTAGTGAGGTGCTTGGTGATTCGATCCCATAGTTCTTGCTCCGATACCAGTTGCCCTCGTGCGTTCCGTACGCGAAACGATGGTGGCAGTTGATCATTCGACGAGACAGGGCGCGAGGATGCTTGACCCCCAACACAAGCAGAATCGCCCCCAGTAGGGCTCGGGCCTAGAAAGCGCAGCAACGCCAGCACGTCCATCCCGTGACCAAGGCTGGCTGCGCGTAGTGCTGAGGTGATCGCGGCATTTGAACTTCCAGGGCACGGCGCTAGCCACGGGGACCCTCCGGAAGTTTTCACCGTGCCTGTGACGCGAACCGAACCCAAGTCTATTTCAACGGCTTGACCATGCCGAAGCTTCAGCCGCGAAATGTCGGAATTTGCAATGCGGATGTATAGTAGCGACCCGGCGGTTGAGAGCCTGCGTATATGGGCTGTAAACGAGTCGCTTGTCGTAAACATAGTCGCCGAAAACGAAACATATCCTACTCTCAATTTCCATGCCCTGCACATTCGCATTTTTGTTCGTGAAGGATCCGATTGTATGGACACACCTCGCAATCATAGAGACCTGTGGAACTCTCTTCACTCTCGGTAGAGCCACAGACAGGCACGGGCACGCAACGTTTCAGACGTTTCCTTTTGTTGAGTGCCCGTGCCGGCGCTTCTTCAGAACCCAGAGGTCGCTCCTCTTGCAACCTCATAACACGCTTAACTAAGGAGGCCATGTGTTTGTTGAACTTGTTCCATTACTAAAAGACCGGACCGTGCTCATCACGGTCGCCAACATTGACGGAAAGCTCAAGGTCAACCTCATACCTGCGAAAGCGAAAGAAGGCGAAGATCAGGCTTTGACGACGCCTCTGAGCTTCACTGGATCAGCCGAGGAACTGGACGCCGAACTCGGCAGCCATCTTGCCAGTTACGTGCACTCGCACGTGGAGTTGCGTAACACGCTGGCGGAGGTGAAGGCAGAAATGGACGCGGCAGCAAAGGCTGCACGCCAGAAGGTGAAGACTACGCAGCCGGCACCAAAATCCGATCCGCCAAAGAATAACGAAGAATCCGTACACTCGACGAAGAGCGAACCTGACATAACCCCGAGCCTGTTCGCGGGACACTCCCAAACCGTGGAACCGGCCCCGGAGGCGAAAACAGAAGGAGGAACGACTTCATGATCGAAGCAAAGTCTTTATCGCGCAGCTTCACGTACAACGGTGTGAAACTGCCGGATCCAGACACGAGAATGACCCCTGAGGAAGTAAAGGCCGTCTACAGCCACCAATATCCCGAACTGGCGACGGCCGCTATCACCGGTCCCGAAGCAACTGGAGATTACCTGCAATACAGCTTTGTGCGAGCGATTGGGACGAAAGGGTGACTCTGAACGTAGGGAGCCGCGAGAAAATGATGCCTGTCGCGCGATGCTGGCATCGGCGGAAAAAACGATGACGCAACACAGACCCCCGGAATGGAAGACGGGGAGTGCATGGAAGGTCACCGCTAATATACAGAGGCATTTAGGGAAGAATAGCGGTGGCTCCGGCCGCCGCGCCCATCGCCAGTACCAGCACCGGATGGACTCTCCACCGAATGAGAACCAGGAGCGCAAGACCCGCAAAAGCGAAGGCCTCCCAAGAGTGCAGCGTAGCAGACGCCAGAAGTATGGCGGTGCTCAACACCAGCCCAATCACCGCAGGGATCAGGCCGGCCAGGAACGCCTGCATCTCCTTGCGATGCTTCAGCCGTTCGTATTCATGGCACAGCACCAGCATCAACAGTACGGCAGGCAAGTAAAGGGCGCCGGTCGCGACTAGCGCTCCCGTAATGCCCCGGAGTCGATAGCCAGCAAACGTGGCCAACACGGAAATTGGCCCGGGCGTGAGATTACTGATAGCGATGCCGTCGATAAATTCCTGAGGCCTGAGCCAGCCTAGCTTCACAACCAGTGTCTGGTGCAGAACGGGTATGAGGACGAATCCCCCGCCGAAGAACACAAGACCAATCGTGAAGAATATGACGAAGACTTGCATCAGCGAAGCGCCTGCAGCTGTCACCGAAAGCAAGGGAGGCCACATCAGGGCGCCGATGCCCGATTCTTTCCTCACTTTCCTCACTACCTCTACCTTGGGTTCAGCAGGAACGTGCGGAGAGCCATCCGCTCCGCCGAGGCGCGATCCAAGCGTTAAGCCGAGAATGCCTGCCGCGACGAGGACATAGACGGCGTTAATTCTGTACAAGCCTGCAACGGTGGCCGCCGCACACAGCACCGCGGCCATCCACGATTGCACGGCCTTCCTGCCCATCGACCATGCCGCACTCAGTATTAGCCCTATTACGACCGGTCCGAGGCCTGCAACCGCGCCCTGCAACGCCGGAATCGCGTGATAGGAGAAGTAGAGCCAGGAGAGGACGAGAACCAGGACAAGCGATGGTGCTAGGAAGGCGCACGCCGAAACCAGTCCTCCGAGAGTTCCATATAGCCGGTAGCCAGTAAACAGAGCGGTATTGACTGCAAATGGCCCCAAGATCTGACTGAGTCCCAATCCATGAAGAAACTCATCAGCTTCGATGACACGGCGCTTCCGTACGAGTTCATGCTCCATGAGAGCAATGATCGCCATCCCGCCGCCAAATCCGATGGTACCGATCTTCAGAAATTCCAGCGCGAGACGGAGAAGAGAAAGCTGCCGCCTTTCCGATTCTGGTTGGCTCACGTCTGTCACTGCACTGCGCTCAGAAGGCAGGCGTCGGCACTCTGCCCCAGGCAGTCTCCACAGGCAGAGTTTTTAGATCGACGATATTGAGGTCGTGTACATCCAGATCGATCATGAAATCCGGTGTCCGCGTGGCGCTCACCGCAAATACGTCGCCTGGATTAGAAACAACGACGCCCGAGACCTTCAAGAAGATCAATCGTCTTATCGAGCCCGACATGCCGTGTTCGGAATGAGTGCTTAGGTCGAAGACGGAATGCTGCGGTCCTCCCAAGTGGCCAAAAGGATGAAACACCCAGTCGGCGAACCTGGCGATTGTGTGATGGTGTTTATAGAGCTGCCAATCACCGCCGGTGTTGGCAATCAGGCCCTGCATCACGTAGTTGGTGGGCAAAAAGTAGACAACGTACGAATCGTTCGCGTTCAGCCTTGATCTGACCTCTTGTAACTTAAAAACCTCTGGCATCCGGTGTTGCATCATCAGGTCATCTTCGGGCATGACCGCCAGGGCAACCACATTCGAGTTTGTCCAGAGAGGAAGATGTCTCACGGTGTAAGCCCGCAGAAGAAAGGCCCCGCCAATGGCGCAGAGGGCCATCAGCATGAACAGTGTGACCTTGCCCGCGGTGGATGAGAAGGCAATGGGACCCTCAAGCTTCTTGGGCAGAAACATTCCCGTTCTTGCCATGTATCCACTGTAGGTTTCCGGATACTGTCCCAGCATCCGCCGTTCTTCATCTTTGGACAGTGCGTAGTAGACCAGGATCATCACGAGCCACAAAACCACCACGATGAACCTTGGCCATAGGATCGCAAGGCCGGCGCCGGCAGCGCCAAGACCGAGGTACTGGGGATGTCTTATCCAGCGATACAGCCCTTTCAGAACGGCCCCTCTCTTAAGAAACTTGTGCCCGTAAACCTGAATCGCACAAATGAAGAACACGACGATTCCGAACACAAAAAGCGCCGACCCCATTACACGCACAAATTTGAGAGGCCCGTTGGGCGGCACAACCATATGCGTGAAGAAGAAAGCGCTCAGCCACTTCGTGGCAGGGTATTTCGTCAAGCCAAGGAGCACCGGATTGAAGGCGGAATAGAAGAAGCCGGCAAAGGGGCTGATCATTATTAGGATTTCAAAGCAGATCACAAAATAAAGGACGATCGCACTACTCAAGATTGCCTTTGACTTGCTCATGGCGAGGACCTCCAGAAGAAGAGGCGATGGGGACCAGAATCCTTCAAGGCCGGCCTTCCTTTCTATTCCTGTGGGTGAGAGGGGAGCGCAGGCGGATTCCCGCAGTTTCTTGCGGCAGAGCCTCTAGTAACCTTGCCGGTTCTCCCGTGCGGGTGTGAGCCAGCTTGATGTTCCAATCCCGTAGCAATCCTTCGAGCTGCTCACGCATTTCGCTGAGGTTCTTGATTTGTTGTTTGACTTGTTGAAGCTTAGATTCTGCCATTGTCCGAACTCGATGGCAGGGAGCCTGTCCGCCGTCACGCATTTTCAGGATTACCGTTAGCTCCGGCAGCGAAAAGCCCACGCTCAAAGCACGCCGAATCAGGCGAACCCGCGCCAGTGCATCGCCAGGATAGTCACGATATCCGCCGTCAGTCCGCGGTGGTTTCGGCAGGAGACCCAATCTTTCATAGTGTCTTAGCGTGTCAGTGCTGACGCCCGTGAGATTCGCTAGTTCGCCGGAATGCACACCTTCTCCCTTTCGAATCGAGCATACACCCTGGAATTGATTCCAGGGTCAAGTGTAACTGCTGCAGTTCGCCACCAAACTGGCAGCCACTGAACTTCGAAGGAAGAGCCACTGAACTGAAAGTGTTGGCACATCGAACAGCCGACGTCTCAGCGAACCCATGATGTAAGGCTGCGGACGCCGGCTTGCCCGCTCAAGGGAGATCTGGTCCGTGGCTTGGGCGCGGCGGGAGGCCGATGGACGCGAACCAGTCTCGAGTCGGCATCGAGCATACCGCCAAACTGATCCTGGAATGCAAAGCTGCAAAGAAACGGTCTGAATGCGAGAGATACCCACATGAGGGCTCGACACCAGGAAAGGAATTGTTCCAGCGACAAAAGTAAAGAGATGGTCTTGCGGGAATTTCGGAAACTGGCAGCAGACCGGAACTCGCACGGTCAGACCACACTCGGGAGGTTCCTGCAATGTCAGGAACTGCAAATGTCCTCAGCACTCTTGGCCAGAGCGGTCGACCAGTGTTCTCGCTGGCGCGGCGGGAAACGCCTTCCGCCACCCGGAGGAGTCCTACCGCCGACCTACTGATGGCCCCAGCATGTGAAGTCGTATTGCCTACCTTGGAAAGGATTCCGCTTGAACAACGTTTCGCGGGGGACGACCGCGAACTCCTTTCCCTGGCTGAACTCCTGGTGAAGTCCAATATCGCGGCCGTGGAGGACTGGGAGAAAAGCGGAAGAGATGCGGCCAAGTACGTGTCCCTGACTCTTCAACGTTGGGCCCGCGAGCATGGTGGAGGGGCAATTGACCGACGGTTTGACCTCGATCTCACCCTCAGCGACCGGCTGGTTGACTACGCGGATGAGCGAGGACCCGAAGGAACGCTCTATCTAATCGTCGATCCAGACGGTGCAGCACCTGTGCAAATGAAACCAACCCTTGAATTGCTGGAAACCGTTCATCCACGCCTTCCATCAGCCTTTTTCATGCATTTTGCGGGATCACTCAACCGGTGGGTCCGAGTTTATGACTACCACGACGCGGAAGAGCGCGTGGACATGCTGCGCGAGTGGTACGAGGGTGAAGAGGATCGCGAGCAGTATGAGGTTCCGGATATTGAAGGATGTACGCCGAAGTGTTTGAAAGAAGCTGCATTAAGTTTTCGAAGCTTGAAGGAACTGGCCCGAGGCATCGGAAAACCCGAGTTGCAGGCTTTGATCCGAGGTCTAGTCGATTTGTGCCGGGTCTCAAGTCGGGCCAAGCGGCCGCACTTTACTGAGGATATGGGAGAGCAGTTGATGGATGCCAATCCTCCACTGCCGTGTCTGCTTGCTGCATTTACCCAAGGAGATGCCGTGGTTGGGTGCTTTGATGATGAGGCTCAGACCGCTATGGAGACCACGCCGCATCCGAATCTGATCATTCCCCTCCAGCTTTCGAACTCGTCGCATGTACGCCAGGGCTTCCGAACCCTCGCAGTCGCCTGCGAGACATTGGCCGCGGCAAGCCGTCTGATTGACTTGATGCCCGGGAATGATGATGGCGTGATTACCCGCGAGGGTCGGCCATGAACACACACATAAGAATCGGAGATAACCGGACTTTCGCGCTCAAGCAGGCAATTCTGCTGTACCAGGATGGTTCTCGGGCCTTCGCCTCGTTACACGAAGTGAAGCATCGGCCAAATCAGGCGCCGTACTTAACCGCCGGCCAGTCTGTGACGACAGGGTTTCTGGAAACACTTGCCAAGGGTCTAGGGGCAAGCATGGCAGCAGAAGTCTTGCCGGAACATGTGCTAGCACGAACACCGGATCTGATCGCCTGGTGGAGCCGGGCGCGACCGCGGTTAATGTTCTTCGGCGATGGGAATGCAGAGACCAAGGTGCTGAACGGGAAGATGTATCCCCATCCTGCTCTGGTCTTCATGATCCAAGGACGTGAACTGTTTGTGCGCGCGCTCACGGAGAATCGCCGGCCACGCGCCAACACGCCACTCAGGAGTGCTCCTTACTGGAACACCGATGCGCACGGACGGGTCTGTCTTGGAAGTATGCGAGTTCCGGATGAGACAGGCGTCGCTTCCCTGGCAGGCTGGGAGAGCGCGTATTTCGCCAGCGAATTTACGCACCCAAGCGGCGCAGTACGATTGACCACTCATCCTGGCGGCTTCCTCGGATTGTGGTCCTGCCTGGCGGGACGAAAGCGCGCCTTTCCTGTGAAGTTCCTCGCTGAGAGCAAACAGAGCCTTCGGGAGTTCGTGGAAAGAAGAGGTGAAGGATGAAGTCATGGAAACGCACCAGATTCATCCCGAATTGCTGAAGCACAGAGTCCGCGTGCTGGTTGTGGGCTGCGGTGGCAACGGGAGCGCGATTGCAGCAGGACTGGTGTATCTGCACCAGGCATTGTTGGCGTATGGGCATCCAGAGGGACTCCATGTCACCTTGCTCGACCCCGATGTGATCTCTCCGACCAACTGTGTGCGCCAGCCGTTCAGTCAATCTGAGATTGGTCTGCATAAATCTGTGGTTCTTGCCAACCGGCTCAACATGTTTTGGGGCCTGGACTGGCAAGGCATTCCAGAAAAGCTCGATCCGAAACGCAGGTTTGACGGAGTGGACATCGTGATCGGCTGTGTCGACACTCGAAAGGCACGAGCGGCCATTGCAAAGTGCGCCGAGGATTGGAGTGAAGTCGACTACTGGCTGGACCTCGGCAACAACGCTGACAGCGGTCAATTTGTGCTTGGAGAGCCACTGAACCGCCGAAACCGGCGGCACCGGCTCCGATTACGTACGATCGCGGAGCTCTTCCCTGAAGTGATTCAGGTTGATTCCGAGGACGAAAGTCTCCCTAGTTGCAGTGCGGCGGAAGCACTTGACCGGCAGGAACCGTTCGTCAATCCAACCTTGGCAAACCACGCATTAGCAGTTCTGGCACGATTATTCCGCTATGGGGCCGTCTCTTATCATGGGGCATTTGTGAATCTCTCGGGCATCGGAGCGGTCCAGGTATTGCGTGTCGATCCAAAAGACTGGGAACGTTTGCGTAGGAAACCCAAGATTCTTAAGCGAGTACACATGGGACACGGTGCCACTAGGAGCAAGACTGATTAATCCTTGGCGGGTGAAACTGAGCCTTTGAGGCTGATATCCTGCTAGTCTTGAATATCGCGTGCGAGGCGCTATATGGGTTTTCCTCAAGGTTCTGTGTGGAAGACGCGACTGGTGGAGCATGGGTTCCCGGACCGTTCATTTGACATTGAGTTCTGGCAGGCGCAGGGAGATGAAGCCATCTTTTCCGCAGCGTGGGAGTTGGTGGAGTTAGCCGAGGAAATGAACCATGGCGGAAAGCCAACACTACAAAGAACTGTTACAACTCTTAAACGAATCTCAGGTTGAGTATCTGATTGTCGGCGGCTTCGCGGTCATGAAATATGGAGAGCCCCGCTACACCAAAGATCTCGACGTGTGGGTCAACAATTCGCGGCAAAATTCAGCCCGTGTTGTGGACGCGCTGAAGAGCTTTGGCGCCCCTCTTGAGCATGACGGGATAGACGCGGAGACATTCACCGATAAGCGGGTCGTGTATCAGATCGGAGTCGCGCCTGTGCGGATTGATATCCTGACGGGAATTACTGGCGTCGAGTTCACTGATGCGTGGAAGAAGAGAGTGGCCGGCACGTTTTTCGGTGTTCCAGTGAACTTCATTTCTCTTGATGACCTCACGACGAACAAACAAGCTTTGGGCCGGAGCAGTGACCTCAAAGACCTGAACCTGAAGCCAAAGACTAAGAACCGGGAATAGTGAACTCCTGAGCGCGTCGCTCGAGCCCTCTTTCAAGTGTTGATTTTCCTTTCCTGTTGGAACCCTTCTCTTTCCGGCTAAGGACTGCCCAACCCACTAAGAAACCAACCCTGCAAAAACACGTGCCAAAAAGAGGAGAGGCAATGAGCCACCTTAAGCAACATGTGTTCAATCCCGTTACTGACATTTGCATGTGCTGTGGCGCAGACCTGCAGGAAGGACACCTGCCTTGCGACCATGCTCTAGCATCTGCGCCGGACTACTTTGATCGAGACGATCCTCGATGGCACGCGGAGGAAGCTGGCGATAGCGCAGATGCCCAGCGTGCCAGATGAAGTCTAGCGGGCCCCTCCGTTCAGTGCGACTTGAAGGGTTCCGTATCGACATTCCAGCCGGGAATCTTGTCAGAAACAGCCTTGGTGCGTGGAGGAAAAAGCATGGACAACAATGCCGTGAAGAAGAACGAACCACTCAGTCCTCAAGAACAGGTTGCAAGAGCCGAGATCCTTGCCGAATGCGACAAGCTCTCGGCGGCGGGAATCAGGTTCGTTGCCGCCCACTTCGATGGATACGGCGATGACGGAACGACTGAGGACGCCAAGTGCTACGCCGGGGACGCGTATACCCGGGGTGAGCACGAGCCCATCGATTACGACGTCTCTCGACTACAAGAACACTTCGAGTCTCTGGTGCCGTTCGGCTATGAGAACGATTGCGGCGGATTCGGAGATGTCGTCCTCGACGTAACCGCCCGGAGACTTACGGTTGAGCGCAACGACCGCTTTGAGGATTACACGACCAGCACATACGAGGTGTAGGTCCCATGGCGCATCCATTGAAGCACGCGGAGAGCAGCGCGAGAAGGTTCGGCGGAAAAGCGGAAGACTACCTTCCGATACACAATTGGTTTGATGAATCGAAGGCATTCTTCCCCGACTTTCGCCATCGAGCCTTGAGGCATCATGCAGAAGGCATTTTCCTAGCGGAGAAATTGTTTGGGGTTGCCATTTTGAACAGCGACGGAAAGCAGATTCCTGTTCGGTATCTGGGAGAGCAGCATGTCCGGGAGGATCTCGGCCGTATTCCCACAGTCCAGGATTGGCTCCTGCAGATTCGTCCTCAGCGTTGGATGTACGGCCAGGCTTTAGAGAGAGACGAATCAACCAAGGAGGAGGGAGTATGAGCGGGGAGAATGGACACGCACAGAGTACGACCGAACTAATCTTGCCGCCAGGCATGATTGCGGCTGGAGGTTCGCGGTTTTCTGCCGAGCAGATCAAAGAATTGGTCGCGGCGTTGGAGGTGCCGTTCGATCCCTCGCAGATCGAGTGGCGGGTAATGAACACCACAAAAAGCCAGCAGCCGGTGCGGGGCCAGGTCGTTCCATACGCCGATCAGCGCGCGTACACCGATCGTTTGAATGCTCTGTTCACGCCGGCAGGGTGGACGCGCAAATACGCGATCCATACCAGCGCGAATTTCGAACGAACCAGCGATCAGAAGATTGTTGCGAAGGTGCTGGTCACGTGCGAGCTGACGATCTTTGGATTGGGTTCGCATTCGGCCACAGGAGAAGAGTTTGCGGATGACCCGAACGCTGGAACCGCGGCGGAAGCCCAGGCTTTCAAGCGGAGCGCGAGTTGTTTCGGGTTGGGACGGTATCTGTACTACTTCACGGGAAGCTGGGTTGATCTGGACGAGCGAAAGCGGCCGAAATCAGTTCCGCAATTGGCAGGATGGGCGACGCCCGCAGGCTGGCGAGAAGGTCTCCGCCCCCGGTGCGTAGAAGAGGTGAAGTCGAATCCTGCAGTTAGCGCAAACGACTCCAGCGGCAGACACAATGGCAATAGTAACGTGGCCAACGACGACATTCTGCGCCAGATTGAGGGCATGGAAAAGACAGTCGGCAAGCGCATGTATCGCGGGATATTGAAGAGCGTTGCCAGAGTCTGGAATCCGAAAGAGATCCAAGAAAAGGCAATCCAAGAAAAGGTCCTGGCGCACATGCAAGCGGCGGTCCGTGGATTGCGGCGAGCCGGAGCTGCGCGAGAAAAGGCGGGGCTGGCTGCTTTCGCCCGAATTCTTGGTCCGTTGCGATTGAGTTCACTCGATCAGGTGGACAATCTCAAGACGTTGCAGGAGATTGTGGTTGCGCTCGAATCTGCGGCTTCGCGCAGCAACTGAGAGTTCTAGATTCGCCGCTGATCATCGATGTGATCGCCGAGACCTGACCTTGCAGTCAACGCTGTCGTGTGAGGTCACTACCGCCAGACGGGTCGCACCTCAACTTCCGGGCTGCCCGTCATCAAACCACAATCTGCGGTCACAAAGCTCATTGCGCCTGCGGTCGCGACAGGTGCTAGTCTGGCGGAGACCCCTCGATGAAGAACCGTGAAATCCAGGCCACTTGGAAGTATCACGATGGCACGAAGCACTCCCCCTGGAGTATTCGGAACAATCCTCATTTCATGGACTGGGCAAATAAGCCCCTGCCTTTCAAGATCTATCCGAACATAGAACCGATTCCGCTGCCGCCGGACATCCCGCAAACGGGGGTGGCCGCGCTCTCCGCAATCTCGGAACCGGTGCATTGGTTGCGTGCTGCTTCGGCCCCTGGCATTCCAGATCTCACGCGCCTCCTGTATTTCTCGGCGGGGATCACCAAACAGCGAGCATATCCAGGTGGAGAAGTCTACTTTCGTGCGGCCGCTTGCACCGGAGCTCTGTACGAGATCGAACTGTACATCGTGAGTAGCGATCTGCCGGGTTTGGATGCCGGGGTGTATCACTTCAATCCGGCTGACGTATCGCTTCGACTTCTGCGAAAGGGTGATTTTCGCGGAAACCTGGCTCAGGCGACGGCCATGGAACCCGGGGTAGCTCACGCGCCCGCGACGATCGTCTGCACCGGAACGTATTGGCGGAACGCCTGGAAGTACCAGGCACGAACCTATCGCCATTTCGGTTGGGACAACGGTACCTTGCTGGCAAATATGCTGGCCGTGTCCGCGGCTTCCGGGCTGTCCACCAAGATGGTACTCGGGTTCGTGGATACTGAGGTGAATCGTCTGCTCGATCTAGATATCCGGCGTGAAGTTTCCTTGTGCCTAGTACCGATCGGCCGCACATCGGAGAGTTCGCCGCCGGCACCGAGAGAGGCTCCGGCGCTTGGCTTGGAGACAATCCCGCTTTCGCGGCACGAAGTGGAATATCCCGCCATGCTTGAGATGCACGACGCGTCTTCGCTTCAGTCTATGGAGGAAATAAATCAGTGGCGCGCCAAGCCACCAGTCCTTGCATCTTCCGCTCTGGCGAACGAGGCAGTTCACCTTCCGCGTCTGCCGGAAGAAGAACAACCGAAAGATACGATCGAGCAGGTGATCCTGCGCCGCGGTTCTACCCGAACTTTTGACAAGACGGCATCGATTACACCGGCACAACTTGCTACCATTCTCGGCTCCGCTACGCGAGGTCTTCCGGCTGACTTCCTTGAGCCTCCAGGCACGCAGCTTAACGATCTTTATCTGATCGTGCATTCAGTGCAGGGGCTCAAGCCGGGCGCATACTTCTTTGGCCGTGAGCAGAACACCCTGGAGTTTTTGAAGGGGGAGAATTTCGAGCCGAAGCCCATCACCTTGGCCTGGAACAGGATTTGCCGGCGGACGCCTGCGTGGACATCTTCTTTCTTGCCGACTTAAAACCAATTCTGGAGCGGTATGGGAACCGCGGCTATCGGGCCGTCCAGCTGGAGGCGGGAGCCATTGGCGGCAGGATCTACCTGGCTGCGTATGCCCAGAACCTGGGTGCTACCGGGCTGACGTTCTTCGACGATGATGTAGTTAACTTTTTTTCACCGCACGCACAGGATAAGAGTGCCATTTTCCTGCTCGCGATTGGCAAGCCGCTGAGGCGCAAACCACAGTAGGGCTAACTCTCGGATCGCCGGCAATACAGAACTTGAGATTTGCTTAGGACGGCACACCACGAAGGGGCTGTCAGAAGAGTAGAGACTAATTGACTCTGTCCGTCGGGTCGGAGCCAAGCCATCACACCGTAGACCTGCCGATGTAGTTGGGAATTTTCAATCACAAACCAGCGTGCTTAGACGTTTCGCCCTCGACTACCGCGGGCTCTCACCAATCACAAACGAACCGCCAAAAAGGGGAACCTATACATGAACTCTCTCCCGATCACTCCGCTGTTTTGCTCGGGGCGAATTGTCGCCACACCTGGCGCACTCGCATTGTTGGAAAAAGCCCAAAAGTCACCGTCGGAGTTTCTCTCGCGACATCTGCGCGGCGACTGGGGCGACCTGTGCCCAGAGGACAAAGCAGAAAATGAATTGAGCCTCAAGCACGGTTTCCGGCTGCTAAGCAGCTATCCGGTTACCGATACCGACACCCTGTGGATCATCACCGAAGCAGACCGCTCGGTGACCACACTGCTCCTTCCGTCCGAATACTGACTCGTTTTTCATCGGCAACCTGCCGATTCGCCGCAGTCGAAACCCGCTGCCCAATTCCAAAAGAAATGAGGATGGCCATGAGAATTCGTGTGTCTACCAGAGCCAACCTGTACGACCAACGGAAACAAGAGCATGTGGAACGGGGCTACCGAATTGAAGATGAGCGGCCGATTCCTGTGAATGGGTTTTGCTCATTCGTCGCGGTGCGCGAGGAATCACACTCCGATCGAGTGGATGAATTGGTTGCGCAGGCACTGGAGGGCAGGGCGCGATGAGACCCCATGGAAAGACCAAGCTGGGATTTTTCCCATTGCCTGTCCCGGAGGCGAACCGCTTGCGGAATTGCTTGCTTGGCGAATCTGATTTCTCTGCACTCGATCCATGTGTGGGAGATGGAGTGGCACTTATTCACTTGCTGGAGGGGACGCAAGCACGCCGCTACGGAATCGAAATCGACGCGTATCGGGCTGAACAAGCCAGGACTCTGGGTATCGAAACAGTGCAGGCGAACGCCTTCGACGTGCGCAGTCCGGCAGAGGCTTTTTCTCTGCTGTATCTCAATCCTCCCTATGATCTCGAAATCGGCGCCACCAATAACCAGAGACTGGAACTGGTTTTTCTGGAACACACCTACCGATGGTTGAAGCCAGGAGGATTGCTGGTGTTCGTCATTCCTCAGCCTCAGTTGCGCGTGTGCGCGCGGATTCTGAGTGAGCACTTCGCTGACCTGTCGGTCTACAGGCTTACGGAACCAGCCAGCGCGCAGTACAAACAGATTGCAGTTCTAGGAGTCCGGCGAAAGCGGCACCACCAGATCAGGGACTCGCAGTTGCTTGAGTCTGTCCGATGGCTCGAACAGTTGGCGATCAAGTCCGACCTTGAGCCTCTGGGTGAGGCTCCATCCGTTCGCTATGAAGTCCCCACTTCAGGCCCAGTCACGCTCGTCCACACCGGAATTCCACTCGATGAAGTTGAAGACCTGCTGCTGGAGTCTGCGGCCTATCGTCAGGCAAGCCGCATCCTTCTCCCAAAACAGCAGGATGTCCGAGGCAGACCACTCACGCCTTTACATGGCGGCCACGTTGGATTGCTTTGCACCGCAGGAATGCTCAACGGAGTCTTTGGCGAAGGCGAAGATCGGCATATTGCTCACTGGCGTTCGCTGAAGTTCACCGACCATTGGGAGGAAGAGGAAGCGGACGGCACCCGCATTCTGCACGACCGGGAACGCTTTTCACACGAACTGACGCTGGTCTTTGCCAATGGCAAAACCCAGACCCTTACCCATGAAAAGAAGGAACCCGAATGAAGAATGCTCACCTTCGCTTCGGTTGGCTGACCTACGTGAAGAGCACGGAGAAGACAACCACCAGCATCAAGCTTCACCTGGACCGTTTCATCGGCGAAGTGTTGCCCGACCCGCCCCGGCAGGCCAAGGCGCACCTGATCTCGGTCATTGGCGGCGACACTCAGATCTCAGCCATCAGCGCCGCCATATCCATGACAGACCGGTTCATGGTGGAAGGGCCGGATGTGCAGCCGATCCGCGTGTGTCTGGAGCGAAACGCGCAGTGTTTCAAAGGATCCATCCAAGTCCCAGGACGAAAGAAGCCGCTGCGTCACCTCATCGGAATGTCGGAGGAGTTCGCTTCAGGGAACATGTCGTCCAACACAGGAAGAACCCTGTTGGCAGGCTCGGATCAAGCCTTTGTCTGGGCTTCCATTGCGCAGATCTACGGAATTCCCGGAGTCCCGGAGTGGGCCGACTGGTTTGCAGAAGAACTGAAAACTCATCATGCACTTATCTCAAGTCCTCGGCATCGGGTGTGATCCAGTGACTAGTTAAGGGACAAAAGAACAGTTTCTCGACTGGCTCAGCTGGGGAGTGGAAAGCGAGGCGATTCGTTTCCCGCAGCAACAGGTTCCATTCGATGGCCCAGCGTAGTCTCGAGGAAATCTTTCTGCACGCTCAGTAGCTTCCGAACGCCACATCCTCGCCTTCCCTTGTTCCTCCATTATCTCCCAACATCTTCTTCCACTCACCAGAGGACTTCATGGCTGAACTATCCACGATCTATGACTACATGCGCGCCAACGCTGGCTTACTCGGGACGCGCATCCTTGAAGAGTTCCCAGCGCTGCACCAGTTCGACGATCCAGTCTCACCGCGAGTTGAGGGATTGCTGCGAAGGCCTTTTCCCGCGCAAGCCATCGCGATCATGGGCCTCGCCAAACGCTGGCAGGAGGCGCGAACCGCGATGGTGGTTGCCGAATGCGGCACCGGAAAGACGTTGATCTCGCTGGGCGGTGTGCATGTCCACAGCCAAGGGAAACCATTCACTGCGCTGGCCATGGTGCCTCCGCACCTGGTCGAAAAGTGGGCGCGAGAAGCATTTCTCACTTTGCCAGGAGTACGAGTATTTCTGATCGACGATCTGCGCAACGGCGGAGACGAGAACAAAGCGCATGGAGTAAACGAGGTCCGGCTGCGCAACGGCCGCATCGTGCGCGAAGGCTTCCAGACAAGTCTCAGCGAACTGCGATTGCGAAGGTCCTCGACGACTCCCCGGCAGCGCTGGTTGTCGCTTGTGTGGACGACCCTCCTTGTTCATCGTCGGCCGTGAACGGGCGAAGCTCGGATACTTCTGGCGTCACGCTTACCGGGTACCGCGTTCAGGTCCGTATCTCGGTTGCGTGGTCAATTCCGACACGGGCAGACCAGTTATTGTAGATGAGAGCCGATTGACGGTTGCCGAATTTGAGAAGGTCAAAATCGCGGAGACCGTCGAATCCAGAGGCGATAAACCATGCCGTCCGATCCATAGCGCGCTCTGGCAAGCCGATTCCGACAAGATCCGGCGCATGGCGCCGATTGAGTTCATCGGGCGATACATGCCGGGCTGGTTTGATTACGCGATCTGCGACGAAATCCATCAACTGGCCGGCGACACGGCGCAAGGCAATGCCCTGGGCACTCTGTCCTCCTGTACCGACCGGATTGTGGGACTGACTGGAACGCTTCTCGGCGGATATGCAGACGATTTGTTCAATACCCTGTTCCGGCTCGAAGCCGCGAGGATGAAAGAACACGGCTACGAATGGGGCACCACGGGCCGAAGTTCCTTCACGCAAGATTACGGCGTTCTCGAAACGATCACCAGAGTTGAGCCTTCCGACAATCGCTGTTCCAAGTCCAAGACCACCAGCACGGTCCGGCGGAAGCCGGGAGCATCTCCTCTGCTCTTCGGCGAATTCCTGATGCAGCTCTGCGCGTTCGTCTTCCTGGAAGACATCTCCGGAGAGTTGCCGCCTTACGAAGAGACTTATCTGAGCGTCCCGATGGACCCGCTGATGATGGCGGCCTACCGGGAACTGGAAGATGCCATCCGCAAAGCGTTGAAGGAGCACCGCGGGAACCGGTCGGTGTTGAGCACGATGCTGAATACCTTGTTGCTCTACCCAGATCATCCCTATGGACTCGGGACCCTGTATGGCGCCGAGTTCGATCCCGAACTGAAGCGCAATGTTCGGTTTGTCATTGCGGAGACGCAGGATCTGCCGGAGGAGCAGCTGTATTCCAAGGAAAGGAAGCTGATCGAGGAGATCAAGAAAGAACTCGCCGAAGGAAGACGCTGCCAGGTGTTTGCGGTGTACACGCAGAAACATGATGTCACGGCTCGTTTGCAGCGGATTTTGAATAACGAGGGAATTCGCACAGCAGTTCTCAAGTCGAGCGTTGACACGTCCAAGCGGGAAGCCTGGTATGCGCGGCAGATCAAAGAAGGCGTGCAGGTTGTCATCTCGCATCCCAAACTGGTCGAGACGGGCCTCGATCTGCTGGACTTTCCAACCATCATCTTTTACGAATCGGGATATTCACTGCACACGTTGCGGCAGGCCAGCCGGCGCTCGTGGCGCATCGGCCAAAGACGGCCGGTTCGGGTGAAGTTTCTCTGCTATGAAGGCACGATGCAGACGGCATGTCTGCGCCTGATGGGAAAGAAGCTCCTTGTGGCTCTCACCATGGAGGGCAAGTTCGCGGGCGAAGGACTTCAGAACATCGACGAAGACGACGACATGCTCTCGGCGATGGCGCGCGAACTTGTCGAAAGAAATGGAATCGGAGAAAGCGCAGACTCCGTGTGGAAGGCCCTGAGCGCGGAACACAAGAAACTGTTTCCATCGACTGCGCTGCCCTGTTGATGACGCGTCTTCCGTCGAAGTGGCTCCCAGTCTGCTAACCGGCCAGAGACAATCCGCTGCCTCATCGAAGAAGCCATCGGCGGCGATTCCGTCTTGATCTTCGGGCAACGGCCGGGGTCGCTGGGCAGAAGACCGCGTGGCAGGCCGGTTGTTCCCGAACAGGCATCGTTGTTCGGTTGAGCCGAATAGCTGCCGTCATTCCCCTCTCCATCTCCGTTTTCGTTCTCACCCATCGCAGAAATCACAATTCAATCCAACAAGGAGGAAACAGTATGTCAGAAACAAGTACGCTTATTGGCTATAGCGGCCGAACCATTGGCCGCGAAGAACTGGCGCTGGTGCCCACACCGCCAGCAACCGAAACACACCGCCCGATCCCGCATCACGAGATCGTGCAGGCACTGATCGAAACTCTCGGGTTTCGCCACATCGGAGTCGTCCACGATGAGTACGCGGTCTCGCCCGACGGCATGAAGATGTTCGGCGTTCTCGATCTTGCAACCGAGATGGAGGGTGCCGTTTCTCCATCGGCTTGCGAAACTCCCATGACAAGAGCATGCGCCTGGCGATGACCTGCGGATATCGGGTGTTCGTGTGCTCGAACATGGCGTTTTCGGGAGACTTTACGCCCGTGCTCGCCAAGCACTCGAAGTCGTTCTCGCTGATCGACTGCGTTTCGGTCGGCGTGGACCGGATGCAGCGCAACTTCGAGCCCATGCGGAAGCAAGTGGAGGCGTGGCAGAGGAGTGAACTCACCGATGTCACGGCGAAGGTCGTCATCTACGAGGCGTTTGTGGAGGGCAGACTGGAAGCTCCAAAGCACCTGGCTCGCAGCGTGCATGACCTCTACTTCGAGCCGAAGTACGAGGAATTCCAGCCGCGAACGATCTGGAGTCTTTCGAATGCGTTCACTTCGGCATTCAAAGAACTGGATCCCATCCCGCAGTTCAAGGCGACGGCGAAGCTGGGCGAATTCCTGGAGACCCGGTTCTCCCAGTCGTTCTAGCGCGCGGGGCGGTATCGGCCGCGCCTGGGCATACATAGACGACTTCTCTACAGCAAATTGAAGCAACTTGGGCTGAAGTAGAGCGCAAAGAGATCTTGTCTCCGGAGTTCTCGAAGGATGGCGGGAACGAGTTCTCACTTCGTCGAGCCCGGTTCAACTTCGATTCCGATCTAAAGATCTACCACTACCCATGCTGGCGCATGGTCGCTCGCGTTTTCCTGCCCACGCGCCCATCGGTCTACACCGCCGTCCACGAGCCGGTCCGACAAATTCGGCGAGAGCAGAAAGTGATCGAGTCGCATGCCTTTATCCTTCTGCCACCGTTCAAATTTGTAATCCCAGAATGTCCAGAGCGGCCCCTCCGGATGTAGCTTCCGCAGGGCGTCGGTCCAGCCTTGAGCCAGCAAACGCGCAAAGGCCTGCCGGCTCTCGGGTTGGATCAACGCGTTGTCGTCTAACGACCGAGTCGGATAGATGTCCTGCGGAGTCGGCACGACATTGTAGTCACCGGCCAGCACCACGGGGGCGCCGCTCGCCATGAGTTCGGCGGCGTGGGCAATGAGGCGCTCAAACCAGGCCAACTTGTAATTGAATTTCGGTCCAGGCTGCGGATTCCCATTGGGGAGGTAGATGGAAGTGATCAGAACTCCCTGAACCGCCGCTTCGATGTAGCGAGCCTGATGATCTTCTGGATTTCCCGGCAAACTTGTGCGAGTCAGCACGGGAATGTGGTTTCGCGCGAGAATGGCCACGCCGTTCCAGGAGCGCTCCCCTTGCCAGACCGCTTCGTACCCGAGAGTCCGAAGGGCATTCACGGGAAAGGCTTCCTGCTCTGCCTTGAGCTCTTGGAGACTCACCACGTCCGGTTCAGCTTTCGCTAACCAAGCCAAGAGGTTGTCGAGCCGCTTATTGATGTTGTTAATGTTGAAGGTGGCGACTTTCACCAAACCCCTTTCTGTGGTGCAGCGGTCACCGTCAAGATCGCCGTGCGGATGGATCTTTCAAGGAAGCAGGCCAGTGCGGAAAAACTGGATGTGATGGCAGGTGTCGCACTCCCAAACCTCAATCCCCAGGTCGGCCGCGTGGAGTGCAGTCCCTGAATTCCAAAGGCGCATGTTGTAGCTCGGGGTGTCCTTTAAGACCTGTCGCGAATACTGACCCGCCCCGCAAACGTGGCAAATCCTCCTGATCCCATCGTGCAACAGCTGACCGCCCTGCCTGATCTGCTCAAGATTGGTATCCACTTGGAGCAGCAGGTCGTTCGCGCTCCCGCAGCATTTCTCTTCCCTGGTAACGACGGAGCGGCCCAAAATCAGGTTAATCATGTGCATGTGCGGGTCACTTGGGAACAGTTTCGTTACGTCGTTCTCTGGCTCATCCCAAAATTCCCGGTCGAGCTTGGGCTTACCGGCGACCATGCACCAAAGCACTTTGCCTAGCATATACACGTCGAAGTCAGTCTTGACCGTCTCAAGTCTGGCGCCCATTCCTCGCCACGTTGCCGGAGGGATGAAGTCACCAGCTCCCACTGTTTCCCCGTGTAGACGGGTGATACGCGGCTCACGGTGGGGAACGTACACCAAGCCGAAGTCGCCGAGAACGAAGGCGTGCTCCTTGCCGATGAAGATGTTCGCCGGTTTGATGTCGCGGTGAACTATGCCTTCGTTGTGAAGAAGGGCAATCGAGGCGACGACTGATCGGAAGGCTTTCAACCCGAGGGCCGCGTTGCCTGTGTATTCCTCAAGATGATCTTCCAGCGTACCGTTGGGGAAGAATTCGGTGACCATCCACCGTTCTTCTATGTCAAAGCCCAAGAGCTTCGGCAGACCCGGTCGATTCTGCTGTAGAACTTCGATTTCCTGTCTCAAGCGGTCGAGGCTTTGTTTTTCATCGTCTCGAATCTTGAACTCTTTCATCGCGCCAAGCTCTTCGGGAAGGTCGGGGCGTGTGTAGTCTCGAATCGCCTCAACGTATTCCAAATTGTGACTAGAGATGGACTCTCGCGTGCCCGTCAGCATAGGAGCGTGCGAATTGATGATTTCGAGACTGGCCTTGCGTTGTTTCGTTCTCTCGGGAGTGCGGACGAGATACACCTTGCTTTGTCCGCCCTCGCCCAATGGATCCTTTCTTACTCGCTCCCACTCGGATTTCTTGCCTTGCATAAGTTGTTGCCCGTTCTGCGGCGTCGCAAGTTGTTCTACTCCTAGCTCAGTCAGAAAAATGTCGGCGAGGGACTCGTTGGGCATCGCCATGTTCTTCGTTTTTCTTAGATGCCCGGTCTTGATCGCGGCCTTGAGGAGGCTGGCTTGCAGCGTCTCCGCGATGCTCGTAGCTCCCAGGTTGTCGTCGATGGTGTGACCGCCGCGAAAGAAATTCAGGAAGTCGAAGTAGTTGATCGGGGCCTGCGTGATCTGCGGGTAGATGTGGCCCTGCGGCATCTTCTCCGTGATGAGCATGGATTTTTCCGACTCATTATAAGTCCGCAAGCGGGATACCGGTTGTCCTGACCGGCATCTTTCCGTTGCCCGGACTAGGGTCGGGCCACTCCGGAATGTTAAATGTTCCAGTTGTCGATGTACGGCGCTAAGATTTGAGCTTCCGCCTCTAATATGGGTAGCCGCGCAGCATCTCTCACGTTCGGTATCCTATCGAGAGATACCCAAGCTTTCGCGTCGGGACTGCGTTTGTTACCTGAAAGCGTTGGTGTTCGGAATGCATGGTCCAGGTTCGATTGGGCGGCGTCTTCTGCTTGTGCTAAAGGCAACATAACAACGCGATATTCGTTGGGGGTTCTTACCGCTACCAACGCGACCATGTCCGCTCTGTAGAAGCTTCCCGCAACTCGATTGAACATTGGCTTCGTTCCTGCGACAACCAGAGCGTCGGCATATCCGTACCCGACCCACCAATCTTCCCAAGAACCATCCGGTTTCATGTTCTGAGATGAACCCTTCACCTGAATCTGCAGACACTGTCCGCACTTTGCGGCGAGCAAATCCACATTGGCGGATAGCCCGTCTCTGTTCAAATCGGCACTCGAAATCCGCGAAATTCGAGTTCGTTCGCCACAATTCGAGAAGCGATCTGTTCAACGTTGTGCTTAGTTACAACACCGATCTGCATGCGTGTACCTCGAGGATGACTGCTCAATCTCGTCCCGCCCTCGCAAAAAATCATTCACATCGTCCCGGATGGAACCTACAATCCGGATACCAACCCGTCGCGAATTCGGCCGCGGAGTCTTTTTGATCTGGCGCTGGGCTCCGACAGCCTTTGGAAGAGAGACCGTTACTCGGTTGGCGGGAAGTTAACCGTCGTGAATCTGATGAACAAGGTAGCGCTCTACAATTTCCTCTCGAGTTTTTCGGGAACCCACTTCGTTACGCCGAGAACCATCCAGGCGGAGATCTCCTTCCATTTCTAGATATGTATAAGAGTGTTTGGCCGCCGGCCTGAACACGGTTCATTTTCGTTCACACTAGGAGTTCGGCTTTGGTATCAGCGAGGTTCTAAGCATAGGTAAAGAGCAAAGTGCGCTCTGAGCGCATTCTTCAGAACTAGCAACAGCTGCCCTAGATTCGTCCGCCAATTCAGATCTTCTGGTGCGATCTGCGTGTGACTATCTGGAACCTGTTAACATTCTGATTTCGGGACGGAGAGTGTCTAAACAAGTTACGGTTAGTTCCACAACACGGAGACTGGAGACGTAATTCTCCCGATCCTTCTAACGGCGGGCGGCCCCGATCGGGCCGCCCCTGGGAAAGTAGCCGCATTCGGGTCTCCAACTGTGCCTCAGGTGGAAGGCGACCAGTTCTTCAGAATGCCGCGGTGCAGGAACTCCCGCTTGGCGCGCGCCGTGATATCGCTCTGCATCCGCGGCAGCAGACGATGGTCGCAAACATAGGCCTTGATGTGCAGCCGCTGATAGGGCCTTTGTTCGAATCTGTCCTCGATCAGCACAAGAACTGGCTTGGCCGAATAGAGATAGGGACAGGTATAGGCAGCTTCGGAACCGATATGAAGGGCGGCGTCGGGGTCCGCATCCGCAGGCAGGTAGAGGAATATTTCCACTTGGCAGTGAGGCACGCCGGAATTCGAATCGAACACATGCTTGTTCAGAACGTCGGCGTTCGGGACCGTCACCCGGGTATCGCCGAATGTGGTGAGCTTGGTGCTGCGCAGGCCGATGTGATCGATTTCGCCATATGCATCGCCAATCTGAACCAGGTCGCCCAATTGGTAGGGCCGATCACCCAGGATGACCAGCCCACCAATGAGATTCTTAATGAGGTCTTGCGCGCCCAAGCCGATGGCAATCGCCGCGGAACCGATCGCCGCAAAAAATGTCTCCCGCGTAGGCGCCAACAGGCGGAACGAAATGAGCATGGCGACAAACCACAGAGTGATCCGAATAATCGGTTCCGCCCCTTTGGCGAGAAAGCGGATGCGTGACCCGCGCCGGCTCAACACATCGAGCAGCCGGGTCGCATAACGGATGAACACCCCAGTAACCGCCAGGATTAGAACAACCGAAGCGATCCGGCCGGCGGTGAAGTATTGAAAGATGTCGCGCGTTGTGCTGCTTTCGCCGAATTGCATGCTTGCGCCTCGCTATTGCAGATTTTTCTGGTTGAGAACATCCCGCACAAAGCGGCCCGCTTGGGGACAGACACGCAGCCCAGGAGCAGACGGTTCCGGTTCGAGGATTTCAAGCGCCAGCAGGCGTTCGAGCCGGGATTGGGCTTCTTCGACGTTGATGCTGAAGACCTCGGCGAGTTCCTCAGCGGTAAGGCTGGCATGCTGAAGAATCGCTTGCATTGTGAAGAAATCATCGGGTTTCAATTCGGCTTCCAGGCGGCCATAACTCGGATCAAGGGGCTGGAGCATATACACGACCCCTCCCTCGATGCGTTCGATACTCCCCATCCAGAGCTCGAACGCCGATCGGAACAGCCCCTCTGACTGGTGGTAGAGCGCATCGAAGAATATCTGTTGCGGAGCCAGTTCGAGCCCGAAGAACCGGCGCAGCCGCCGGATGCGGGCGGCGCCTGGAGGCGCGGGCGCGAACTGCAGGCGCAGACCCGATAGCGTGTGACGCTGCAGGATGGCTTCGATCATGTGTTCCCGGCTGACCGCCATAGCGTTAATCCGGTGGGAAAACTTCCGCCCCAGCCCCAACACCGCATCCAGATAGCGGAACGAAGCTTGATTCATACTGAGAATCCATAAGGTCGAGCCCGAAGTGGCCGTCATCAGGTGGAGGAAGTCGGACAGGGCGTCAAATCCGTTCATGCGCCGGAGAAAGGTTCGTTCGAACTCCTCGATGACAGCGACTCGCCGCTCCTGGCTCAAGGCAGCCGCCAGGTCGGTGCCAGATGGAATCCCGAAGAGTTCTCTCAGGAATGCAGACATCTGCTCGGAACTAAGGATTCTCCCCCCGAACTGTCCGCGCACAACCGGCACGCCTGTGAACGCGACCTCGGAGCCGCAGTTCAGCAGGCTGGTCTTTCCGCTGCCGCGGGCTCCCACGATGAGCACACTCACACTCCGGCCGGATTGCCAGAGAGAAAACGCCTGATTCAGACCGTTCAGTTCGATTTCGCGGCCCACCAGGAACCGCTGGTCTTCGACCGGCGCCAAGCGAAACAGGCGCTGGTAGAGGGCCGGCAGTGCGCGAGATTTCATTTGTACTTCGAGGATGGCGCTCAACCGTGTTTGTTCGACCGCGGGCTCAACCCCAGGAACGAGCGGCCTTTCGAAACCCAGCTTCCACGAGGCCCAGTGGTAGGCATTCCCCAGCACCGTCCTGGAGGCGCGCGCCCCCGCTCGGATTAATCCGAGTGCTACCTGCCCGAGGTTCTCCACGGCTCGCGGAGCACCTTGGCGGGTGAGGAGTGCAAGCACACCGAGCCGGCCGATTTCGAGGGCGGTATGCGTTTGAAGCAAGGTGAGAGCCTGAGCCCGGCAGAGACCCAGTTCCGCCGCCGGCAGCGGATCAATCAGAATTTCCCTGCGGTGCTGAAGCAGAACGAGAGCATTCGCCGCGGCTTCGCGCGGCAGTTTCTGGACGGTTTCGCTCTCATCCCGTCCGGCATCGACTGCAAAAGCCACCACCTGGCGAGCTTGCTCGATATCACGGATGATGGCGGTGTGTTCGGTCTCCGCCTCACGAAACCCCTCCCGCGCGGCGTCCACTCCGGCATGCCTGAGTGCGTCGAGCAGAACCCGTTGTGGATGCAACTGCCGCCAAGGTTTCCTCCAGCCCGGAAGACCGCGGGCGGGTCGCACGGCCTCGACAAAGGCGGAAACGCGGTTGTGGATGCGAGAGGAAAGGCGGTCGGACCAGTCGCGGGCGCGCTGCTCGGCAGAGAGCAGACTGGCTTTCGGGGGCGGGAACGCTTCACGGTTGCGCTGTTCGACTCCCGCTTCAAGCCATGCGACCGCCAGATCCATTTCTCCGGTGACGTCGTCATGTTCGGCGCGCAGTGATTCGAGCGCGCGGCGGGTGCCCTGGGACGCGTCGCGGGCCACGATCGAGAGTTGGCGCTCCAGACCGATCACCGCGAGCACGGCACGCTGTTGCCGATGCCAGTGGCTGAAATCGGTCTGCCATCGCTCGGAGATCTTACTTTGTCGGTGCGCGGAGAGTCTCGGCGAGCGCCGCAAAACCGCTTCGCCGAGCTCGGCCGGAGAAACCTCAGACCAGTGCTGGTAGGCCGTGACCATGCGTGCAATACGCTCGGTTTGGACGGTTCCGGTGCGGGACCACCACTCTCTCTCTTCACCGAGCGCGGTTTTCTCTTTGCCGTCTCCCGCCAGGATCGCCAGTTGATGCCGGCGGTACACCTGCCATGCGGCCACAAGATGGAGCCCAGCCTGCGCCAGCACGAGTTCAAACGCCCGATCGATCGCGGCGCGGCGATGTACCTGCCCCCACAAATGGGCAAGGACGATTTCGCGAAGTTTCAGGAGTTGCGGTGATCGACGCCGCTTCACCCATGTCTTTTGCCACCCTTTGCGCACGTCCGGCTCGATGATCTCTACCAGTTCCGCGCCCGAGATCATGATCTCAGGCGGCAACCCGCGGGCCAGAGTGTTCATTTCCACCTGGTGCTGCTCAATGGCCGACAGCGTCCTCGCGATCGGCCCCAGTCTCTCGAAAGCTTCCACCGGGTCGGAGAAGAGGTGATTCTCCAGGTCACCGAACAAGAGTTCAAACGAGCCTACGTTTCCTGGATCGAGCGGGTCCGCCGTGCTCGACGCAAGCTGGTCACGCAATCGGTCCATCAGCTGATGGATGTCCTCGCCAGCGGCAGCCATCTCGGTTGCCAGGCGCTCATTGGCGAGTTGGAACCGATTACGGAACCTTTTCCAAACATCGACCAGGGGTTCAGACATGTGTTTCTCACTCCTCGCTTTTAGCGGAAGAGCGGCAATCGCCATTCTATATCCGAATCCTCGTGGCCCTCTGCATGCCACTCCTGCGTTGTAGAGTCACTCGCGTACGATGGCTCTGCTACAATCCCCCCCGGTAAACAGGTGCAGGAAATGGTCAACCTGACTCGGACCCTCAAAGAACTTCACATTTGCCGGAAGATGATGCAGAAAGAGCTTCGTCGCGTAGACACCGCAATCCTCGCGTTACGAGGACTCAACGGGAGTAGCCGTATCTTCCGGGCGCGGGTGCGACCGAAACGTAGAATGAGCGCCGCCGCACGCAAGCGAATCAGTCTAGCTCAAAAGGCGCGATGGGCTGCAAGGCGGGCTAAGAAGCCGTCCAAACGGTGATCTCGGGGCTCCGCTTAGGTAAACTTGCGCCAGGATCGAGCCCGGTTGTTTGTGGGAATATTCCTCTTTTACATTTTTTATCGCCCCTCTACCACCTTGATTGCCTATTGTTATCGCGATGGATTTGAACTCGCATCTCGCTTCTCTTTCCCAGTGTCCGCTTTCCGGTTGCACTTTCTTCGCACGCCGCCAGTCCAACGCAAAGGCTAAGAAATTCCACTGCGCGCTGCCGCATAGCTGATGAGTTCATGCGAACCTTGTTGGAAGATCCCAGGTAAGCAGCTCTGAAATTTCGGATTTATCGATCTGCCACGATCAACTGCATGGAGTTCATGGAAAAAATGTGGGATGATGGAGAGAAGCGGGTGGTGCTTTTCGCCGTGGAGGACTCGATGCTCTCCAAATTCGGCCGCAAATTCAAATGCCGTCTCTGCTGCCGGACATTCAAGACCGCTTCCGCATTGCGAATCCATCGTCAGAGCGCCCATCCGCCACCTGTCGGTCGACGGAAGTCGACCAAACCCAGATAACGGCTTGACGGCGTCGGTGTAGGTTGACCAAACTTCTGCCGCACCCGCGAATTCCGCGGTTCCGGACCGAGTTCAGCGAACCAGGTCGATTCGTTCGGTTGACGATCTCTCACACGCTCCCGGCGACCCGATACGTTCCGCAATGGTGGAACCGAACTCCCAAATGAAAATCGAGCGGTGCTCTGTCGAAAGGGTTTTCCTTCACGAGTTGGACGACTGAAGAGCCTTGACTTAGACCCATCGGTTTGCTATACTTAAGTTATAGAAAACAAACCATATAGGTCTTAGAAGCGGCGTCGCACCCCTGCCTTCGCCGGGAGAGAAGTGTCTTCATAACGGCCGTCATCTCGCCAGGGAGATTTGGAAAATCCATTGAAAATCACTCGCAATGTGCACATCCATCTGAAGGATGGGAAACAGAAAGAGTTCGTCCAGTTGTTCGAGTCGCAGATCCTGCCGGTTCTTCGGCAGCAGAAGGGTTTCCAGGATGAACTGACCCTGGTGGACAACAACCGGGTGCTCGCGATCAGCTTCTGGGATGACCGCAAGAACGCCGAGATGTACCACAACACAGCGTTCCCGAAGCTGGTGGAGAAACTGAATTCGGTAATTCAGGAAGCTCCGAGAGTCGAGACCTACGAGGTCGCCACGTCGACTCTGGCGGTGGCAGCTTAGTCCGTTCCCACCGACTGCAGCGCTGCAATCCGAAGCAAGAGGCCCCGCCCGGGGCCTTTTCCTTTTGTCTGGGCTATGGGATGAGCCGGTCGCGGGGCGACTCTTGCGCGGCAGCCGGGCCGATGCGGCGAATGCCGAGAGAAAGATTGAACGCCGTGTTCACCAGCCCGACGTGGGAAAATGCCTGCGGGAAGTTGCCCAAGAGGTGTTTTGCAACCGGATCGTATTCTTCGGAGAGCAGTCCGACGTCATTGCGAATGTCGAGCAGCCGTGCAAATAAGTGCTCCGCTTCCTCCTGACGGCCTTGCAACCCATAGTTGTCCGCCAACCAGAACGAGCAGGCGAGAAATTGGCCTTCGCCATGGGGCATGCCGTCAACCGACGGATCTACGGTATAGCGGGCAACAAAGCCGTCTTGCATAAGCTGGTTTTCGATCGCTTTGACGGTTCCCAGCACCCGGGCATCGTCGGCAGGGAGAAAGCCGACCAGCGGAATCATGAGGAGACTGGCATCGAGATGCCGGGAGCCGTAATACTGCACAAACGAATTCAGTTCGACATCGAAGCCCTCGTCGCAAACCTGGTCGTGGATCTTATTCCGTAGCGCGCGCCAGCGCGTGATGTTTCCAGAAAACCATCCGCGCTCGATGGACTGAACCGCGCGATCAAGGGCCACCCAAGCCATCACCTTGGAATGAGTAAAATGGCGGCGTGGCCCCCGCATTTCCCAGATGCCCTCGTCGGGCCGTTCCCATCCCGTCTCAAGAAATTGCAGGAGGGCTTGCGTCACACCCTCACTCATTCCCTGGTGCGGTTCAAGTCCTGCTTGCCGGCACTGAAAGAGAGTATTCGCAACTTCGCCAAAAATATCCAACTGGAACTGCTTGTAGGCGGCATTGCCGGTGCGCACAGGCTTCGAGCCCTCGTACCCTGGCAACCACGGGAGTTCGAGTTCCGTGAGCCTGCGTTCACCCCGGAGTCCGTAAACGATATTCAGTTCGGAAGGGCTTCCGGCTACCGCGCGCAGAAGCCATTCCCGCCAAGCTCGGGCCTCATCGAGATATCCGGCGTTGAGTAGGGCATGGAGCGTAAGTGTGGCGTCCCGCACCCAGCAGAAACGGTAATCCCAATTGCGAACTCCGCCAATCAGCTCGGGCAGTGAGGTCGTGGGCGCGGCGGCGATTGCTCCAGTCGGCGAAAACGTCAAGGCCTTCAGTGTAATGAGCGACCGCAGCACTGCGTCATGCCACCTCCCCTGATACGAACAGCGATCCGACCATTCTCTCCACCACTTCTCCGTGTTCTGAACCTCATTCTCGACATTCAGCGGCGAAGGCTCACTGCGTTGCGAGGGATACCAGGTGAGATCAAAGGGCACTCTCTGTCCTTCCTTTACCGTGAATTCAGCTACGGTTTTGAAGTTTTCCCCGCGAAGCGGGACCTGCGTACGCAGACTGAGCATGTCCGGACCCGCGATCGCCGAGATGCCGTGGGCCGTGCGGGTTACCCAAGGAATTACAGACCCGTAGTCGAATCGAATCACCAGTTCCAACTTCATCGAGACCTGTCCGCGTTTGCCAACGACCACCCGCAGAAGTTCCGGTACGTCGTTGCGGGGTGTCATGCAATCCACCAGCAGGACCGAACCACTGTCTGTCTGGAATTCAGTTTCAAGAATCAAAGTGCCTTCGCGATAGCGGCGACGAGCCATTCGAATGGGTTCCACCGGTGAAATGGACCAGTGGCCGTGTTCAGGGGTTCCCAGCAGCGCCGCAAAACAAGCGGCGGAATCAAAGTGCGGGAAGCAGAGCCAATCGATCGATCCCTGCTTCGAAACCAGAGCGGCGGTGTGGCAGTCGCCGATCAGAGCGTAGTCTTCAATAGGGTTGGACAGGAATAACCTCCGCACGCGCAAACGGCAACCTTGCGCAGTGTGACACTTAACTTGTGGAGACGACCACGTTCGCTCGCTTTTGCTGCAGGGCGGCCTTGTCCCCGGGAAGCGTTTTCTTGGACCTCACGCTCCCCACGATCACGATCAGGTTTGTAGCAAGGATCACAGCAAAGGCGACTGCCGGCAAGAAGGCGAATTCCGCGCCCCTGACCTCGACCACCTGGATGGCCAGGACAGCGGTGATCAATCCGCGCGGCAAGACCCAAATGATCAACTCTCGTTCATCGTCCGGTATTTGATGCCGGGACCAACGGCTGACGACGGCCGCAAGCCATCGCCCCAACAGAATCGCGCCCAAAATTCCCGCCGTCGGCAGAAGATAGCGAGGGGTCACGAATTCCATCACCACGCCGAGCAGGGCGAAGAAGAAAGTGCGCAACAGAAAAGCCAGCTCGGAATGAAACGTAAGGATTGGGAGATGCTCCTGGCCCGGCGCAACCCCGAGCTCTTCCGCGCTCTCGATCAAAGGCC
Source organism: uncultured Acidobacteriaceae bacterium (assembly GCA_963770915.1). GTDB lineage: Bacteria > Acidobacteriota > Terriglobia > Terriglobales > Acidobacteriaceae > PALSA-270. The sequence continues at coordinate 3,361,809 of CAVYRG010000001.1, read as the reverse complement.
GGAGAACGCTGGAAACGTTGGCCAGCGTCAATCCGAATACCAGAACTGCGATGAGGCCGCTGCCATGAAGCGCTCGACTGCCGGCATACAAGCAAAGCACGACACCAAACGTGAGCACATGCCAGAAGCGCTCTTCCGAAAGATGCGGCAAGAGGCGTGACCATATCACCCCGGCCACGACCCCGAGCAGCAAGGGCACCCCGACCTCACGGCTCAGATTCACGAGTAAAGACTGGAAGGCAAAGCCGGTGTGCATATTGACCAGACTTTCCGCGGTAAGCACAGCCAAAACGTCGCCCAGCGAGGCTTCGAGCAGCAGCGTTACTCTGGTGGCATCCGCGATCTGCATCTGCTGCAGAATCGGCAGAACCATGGAACTGCTGGTGCAGCCAACAACCGCACCGATCAGCAAGGCTGAAATCGCCGGCAGGCGCAGACTGTAGGCCATGACCACCGCGACCAGCCCAACGGTCAAGAAATAGCTCAGTAACGCCAACAGCAAAGCGCCGGGAAAGTGTTTGATGGTTTCTCGAAGCTTGAGCTCAAGTCCACCCTCGAACAGGATCACAATCAACGCCAGAGTGCCAAAGGCCTGAGTTACAGGCTTGAACTGTTCGACGTCAACCCAGTGAAAGACGGGCCCGATCAGAAGGCCGACGACAATCAGTACCACCAGGTCGGGTATTCGGGTGTGGCGGAACAGGCGATTGGCGATGAAGGCCAATACGATCAAGCCGCCCAGGAGGCCGAAGAATAGAGTGAGATCCATCGTGGTTTAGGACCGTCCCCGCAAACTAGGGAACATACTGGGGATCAATTCCTCCCTTGCCTTCAGCGAATTGAACGTTTAACCGAGGAATGTTCACCAGTTCGAAGGTTGCGGAAGCCAGCCGAATCTTGTTATTGGATTTGTCCACTTCTTCCAGAATCCGGGTGAAGAGACGGTCTTTCACGAACCGCCGTTTCCGATAATCTACGATGTAGCGTGCCGTGAACTCGATCCAGTTATCATTGGCTGCGAGCGTGATCATCGGTTCAATGCGGGCTGGTTCGAGCCGGTATTTGTTGACGGCGCGTTCCCAGGCTTCCCGCGACTCCACCGCGTAATCGCGGCAAACCTCGTTGACGATCGCCTCCAGATTATTTCTCGTGTACTCCCAGTCGGATCCATACCGGACGGGCACGGTAATCTCGTCCCACAGGAATGGGAAGTCCGCCGAATAATTAAAGACCGGATCCTTGAAGATGACGCTGTTCGCAATGCGTACGATCCGGCCATTGTAGAGATCGCCGTTCACCCATTGGCCTACCTCCATCAGCGTCGTGCGTAACACGCCAATATCGATAACATCCCCGCGCACGCCGCCCATTTGCACCCGGTCTCCCGGGGAATAGAAGTTACCAAAGGAGACGGCCACCCACCCGGCGACGCTGACGATGACTTCTTGCAGCGCGAATGCGACCCCGGCGCCGGCAACTCCAAACGCCACCGTCAAGCCGCCCAGTCGATCACTGAAAATCGTGGCCAACAAAGCGATGCTCAGTGCATACGACAGGAATGTGACGAACTTCCGTACCCGGTAACGGGTGTCGGCACCGGTGACATGGCGGCTTAATGAGCGGCGGGCCAGACGACTGACCGCGAAGATGATGACCAAGCCCACAACTGCCGCTACCAGCCTTCCCACCGTGGGGTCAAACAGCCAGCGCTTGATTTGTTCCTGCATAAAGTCTCCTTAAGTTATGCTCCTCAAGCTTGATAGCGCTAATCGTTCCAGCGGATCACCTGGCGATACATGGCGGAAACCACCGCAACCGTCAGCACGACCAACCAAACGCTTGCCCCAAATGTAATCTGAGCGAATCCGGCCACAACGACGAGCTGCAGAAAAGGCCCGAACACATACAACGGCGAAGTCGCCGGGTCGCCTCCGCCCGCAATTGCACCTTCAAACGAATTCGAGAGCCGGTGTGAGATATGAGCCATGTACGACCTTTACGGACCCGGGTAATTTCTCAAATACAATTTTGTGGCCAGATGGATCTTCGGTAGGATACTCCGCGAGCGGCATCAAGCCCGGCTCAAGGCTGCGGCCGAAACACAGACGACCGAATCGGGTATGCCGAGGGCGGCATAGAGCCGTTGGTGGTGATTGGGGGCGCTCCGGGAGTCCGCCATTTGTTGGCCTAGCCTTTTCCCCTTCCGGAATTGGATCACCCATAGAACCGGACCGACAGCGGAGCCTGCGCGCAGCTTTCAGTGCGTCGACGTTGGTCGGAATCAAGCCACCCGGAGTGTCAGCAGGGACGCACGCGCCTCGCCACCGCTGATGTCCGGCACGATGACGAGTTCCAACGCTTTGACATTCGACAGCTCTACCGAATGATCCTCCGTTTCCCGGACGGTGTCTGGAGGACTAAAGTTCCACTGCTGACGCCAAATCTCGCGGTAAGGATTTTCGCCCGCCGCCGACCAGCGCACCATAAATTCTTGTGTACGCTTCATTTTGGTCTCCTCAAATACCAGGTAGATGCGCCTGAGCATTTGGGGCTTATCGAACACTAGCCGGATAGTCTGCGTTCCTGCGGTGGCCGCGCACCAGCCGCGAGTCTCGTCTGGTAGCAGAGCCGCTTCGACAGGATGGCTGTCGTCCTCGGATGTGACCTCCACCACGGCTGTGCTGTTCAGGTCAAGCCAGTCCTGCTCAAGAGGCGAGGAACTCTGCGGAACATTGGAAATCACGCGCTTGCGCATATTGTTTTTCCCTCGGACCGTTTTCCATAGGCGAGTGTAGCGCCGCTATCTGGAAGGCCACGGTTTTCGTCGGGCCTGGTAGATCCTCTTCTTTTTGGGGCCCCGTGGGCTCAGCTTCGTCGGTTTCTTGGCCGCATCCTTCTTCAGGGTGGCCTTCTTTTTCGTGCCAAGCGTGGCCTTCCTGGCCTCCGTCTTCTTGGCCGGCACAACCCGCCTTGAGACTGCCGCCGCTGGCCTTCCCCTCCGGCCGAAGAATGTGGTGAGCGAACGTTGCATCTTGCCCAGGGCTTCGCCGACCGCAGATCCAATCTTCGTAGCCTTCGCGCTCACGCTCAGAGGCCGGGCTCCCGCGGGGCGTACCTCAATCAGACAACGCTTGTCCGCTTGGCCCGTCTTCCGGTTATCGACGTCGCTGAGATGGATCTCCACCCGCGTAAGCCTTTCGGTGAACCTGCTCAAAACGCGGTTCACTTTGCCTGCGACAAAGCGCGTCAGGCGGGCGTCCACCGCAATCGTCTTGTCGCTATTGAGTTGAATTTTCATCGAGTCCTCCGAAAAAAAGGGCGGCATCTGAAATGAGCCAGTTAAGTTTACGCCTGGAACGAAGGGGAATTGTTCGGGATGGCAGGCAACCCTAAGTCCCAAAACACACGAACCACTTCAACCCTTCGGCGATCAAAAGATAGACCCACCCGCAAGGCGTAGGAAGCGATTGTGTCTCATGCGCCGTTGCAGGCTCCGTCAACGCGAGATTGCATTTCGTCGGCCGCTTTTCTTTCCGTGATTTTTCAAAAGCCGCACGACGGCAAGGATTGTGTTCCAGTTGCGTGTAGTTGCCGGCACCCCAAACAGCTTGTCGATTTGGCCAAGATAGCCGATCGTTTTCATGTGGCGACGGTAGACTCCGAAGACGAATCGGTTTTTCGACGCGATAACTCGCACGAACCACTCTCCCTCGGGAGGAAATGTGACTGGCAGGACAGCCCGGAGGCCTCCGGTTCTCGCCAGGATACTCACGAATCGAACCGTATCAGAGCGCGGCGGTTTTTCTCCAAACGGATTTTCCGTCTCCAGGCGGATCAGATCGCGGGCATCGCAGAGCACAACCTCCACCTTGAATGGCAGCCTTCGTAGCAATTCAGCACAGAACTTTGTTCGAGACCCAGGTTTCCGAACGACAAGGGTTCCTGCAGCGCCGAGATTGACGACATCGTAACGGCTCAGTTGTCTTGCAAGGATGCTTGGGCGAAATGTCCTATGTCCGCCGATGTTGACACCTCGGAGGAAAACAACCAGAGCCATAGCTGTCACCGGGTCGCCATTGTGCCAGCGTTTTTCAATTCGACTGCCGCCTCCGACTAGCGGGAATCTTCTTTCGCGGTTTCGGTGTGCGTTTCTTCCTGACTCGGGTACGCCGAGTAGCACCAACCGCGTATTCACTCTGTACCAGGCCGCCTTTGTAGGTGCGCGTGGCCACGAGGTGAAGGCTGATGTCGCGCGGAACCGGGCCAAACAACGGGATGCCTGCTCCGATCAGCACTGGCACTCGCGTGATCACCAAGCGGTCGATGAACCCCGCCGCCAGGAATCGTTGGATGGTGAGTCCGCCATCGATATACACATGCTTGAAGCCGCGTGCCTTGAGCCGCGCCGCGATTTGGGCGGGTTCACCGGACATCTGCTCGACCACGCCATCTTGGACCGAAGAGAAATCGAGCGGGCGGCTGCTCAGTACGACCACCGGCTTCTTTCCATAAAACCACTTGCCGAATGTCAGCACGACTTCGAAAGTTTTGCGCCCGATCACCACCACGTCAACGCTGCCATAGAATTCCTCGAAGCCGTGCGGCTCCTGCCCGCCGGTCTCCAGAAAATCGAGCGCGTGGTTCGCCCGGGCAAGAAAGCCGTCGACGCTCACCCCACAGAACACGGAGAGCTTCATGGCTCACCCCTCCTATTTGAATCATGCAAGTCTAGTTATCCAAAAGTGGATTGGGCAAGAGTTCGAGCCTGCAAGGAGCGAAAGCACCGAAGATTTACTCTACATGGGGAAGGATTGACCGGAAATGCCCCCCAGATGGCAAGTCCATCGCGCATTTCGACGTAGACGACCCCTTTGTCACACGATCCTGCTCTTAGTCCCTGTTTTGGAAAGGCCGCAATGCCTGACATGCCGGAAATACACGTTACCGGCTATCTTCCGTCCACATCTGCACTCTCGAACGATCAGCGCGTGCTTTTGTGCGGGCGGGACCGCTTTGCCATCGGCGGTTTCTGAAATGCCATACTCATCCATCAGCCATTTCTTGGTTGCCGGATCCATCAGAGACAGATTGATTTCGTTGCCTTGCTTTCGGCAGAAGTCCTCGAACGATCTGTCGGTGACAAACGTATCCACGAGCTTGAGTCGCCCTTCGGCGATCAGTTTCTGAGCATCCTCCACCGTAATGCCGAGGAGCTTGGCGGCTCGCTTCCAGGAATAGGCATTCTCCTCGGCAATGCTCGCTTTGGGTCTGTGGTTGTTATTTCCATTGAGGTTGTTCTTGTCGCACAACTTGGCCAAGGATCTGCCGGTGATACGCGGATCGCGAACTCGCAACATGCCGCTTGCTGTCAGGTATCGGAGCCTTGCACGGCTTACGCGCAGCAACTTTCGCAATCCGCGCTGCGACCACCCGTCTTTGACCCGAGCGCTCATACCCAGAGCCCCAAGACGGAAGCGCACAGCACGCACCGACCGCCCGAGACGTTCGGCAATCTTCGTGACCGGTTCGTAGCCAGCCAAATCTAGGAGTCTTTCGTCGTCGTCTTTCAACCATGGACGAGAGAATGGCCGATGAAGGGAGCCGTTGCTATCGGCGTTCTTCAAGTCTTGTTCTGTGGAGGGGGTTGCCAGTGCTGGCGTCCGTCGCAACTGCCGTATGCGCCGCCAGCAGTCGCCGCGCTTCCACCCCGGCACCAATTCGAGGATTTTGTTGATGGCGTCGTGCTTCTTCTGAGGACCGAGTTTGATGCCAGCCACGAGGAGTTGGTCAATGGCTGGCAGCAGGCGAGGGTTGACTGTGGCGTGGCTTCTAACGTGCTCGACAACGCCCGACATATACAGAACCGGGCAGCCAGCCAGAGCGGTCACAGGTCACAACCAACGAGGCAGAAGCGCGGATTACCTCCACGCTTCCAAGATCAGCATGATGCTCCGGCTGGTGCTTGATCTCCCCACAGCATCCCTTCGGGATGCCAAGATGGGAGACATCCTCGCGCGGTTCTTTTCTTTATCGGTATTTTTCGCTTGATCGGTCGGAATTCCGGGCAGTCATTCAAAACAGAGAAGTTAGAATGTGTGAGAGAAGGTCAGGCAGAGCTCGACTGCCCGAAAACCCGTACAGGTGGCCCTGGTTCAGCCCTTCGGCCCTCCCACGCTGTCTTGACTATTCGTTCTTCAATGGCTCGGCTCAATTGCTCTTGTGCGGATCGATCTCGGGCAGATCCTCTGAAACGGCGAGAATGCAGGATTGGCCTTCGAACTGAATTTTGTCCGCGGAGTAGGCAGTGATCTTGATCTCTCCGGATTTCATACGAAGGCGTGTCACAACGTTTTGAATGGGGCCACCTTTGCTGAGTTGGGCAAGCATCAAGTCACGGTCTGCGGGATCTTCCCACATTCTCAATTCATGGACGGTATGGCCGAGCACCTCGGCGCGGGTGTAGCCATATCTGCGCTCGAAGGCGGCATTCACGTCTACGAACCGACCTTCCTTGAAGGTCGTGATTGAAAAAGGGATTGGACTCGAACGAAATACTTTCTGAAACTTGTCCTCCGTCGATCTGCGGCTGTCTTCCGATTGGGCTAAGGCTGTTTCGGCCTTCTTGAGACTGTTGAGTCGCGACTCGAGTGCCTCCCCGTAGATTCGCGCCGTTTCATAGAGCTTGGCGTTTTGGATGGCGGCGGCGGCGGGAATCGCCAGCAACTCCGCGCGACGAAGGTGTTCCTGGGTGTAAAGATTGGGCTGAGTATGGCCGACGGAGAGACATCCCAGATACTCACCCGCTGCGACCAGAGGGACTGAAAGCCACGAGCGAAGCTGCTTGTGTCCCTTGAAGGTATGCCACTTCTCTTCCGTGTTGGTGTCTGCGATCAGGATGCTCTTCTGCTCGGTGAGGATGCGATGGAAGAACGAGGATTCATCGGCCTTGAATGCGAGCGGAAATTTTGAGGATTTCTTTTCGGGTTCCGGACAATTTCTTTCCCCTAGAGCAAGCACATGTGGACCGCCCTCAGGGATCAAAACCCGTGCGCAGGTGTACGGCACCAGGTCCTCAAGCGATTTGAGCAGTGCATCCATCACGAAATTCATGCGGAGGTCTTGAGTCAGCGAGAGCGTCGCTTTGCGCAACGCTTCGGCTTCGGCCCAGGCTGATTTCGCGAGTGCGAGATTGCAGGCAACCTGTTCTTCCGCTTCCTTCTGCGCTGTGATTTCTAGAGCGGTGCCAACCAGACGAAGAATCTTGCCGGCGGCATCCCGCACGGGAAAGCCTCTCACCCATACCCAACGGATTGCTCCTTGGGCACACAGAATTCGGAACTTCTCATTGAAATTGCCGGTCCGAGTGGCTTCGTCGAGTTTGGCGAGCACGTGAACACGATCTTCAGGATGGATCAGGTCTTCGTACGAAGTTGGGTCGTCATGGAGAGATTGGCAGGAGCGGCCGGTGATGGTCTCGTAGGCAGGGTTCACGAAGAGCGCTTTCTTGGTTTTGGCGTCAATCATCCAGAAGATCTCCTGGATGTTCCGGGCCATCTGCTGGAAGCGTTCTTCGCTTTCGAGAAGCGACAGCTGTGCGCGACGGCGCTCGGTGACGTCGCGAAGAATCATGACGTGCTGACTGGGAAGGCAATCGGCTTTGGCGGTGAACTCGACGAAGACCGGAGAGCGGTCGTTCTTCTCGAACTCTGCGTCGCCCTGATGGAATTTCTGTACGAGGAGAAGTTCCCAAAGCTTGTGGAACTGTGTGGAGTCAGTCGAAAAGCGATCCAAGGATTCGCCAATCAATTCCCGCCGTCGTATTCCAAAGAGTTGTTCCGCCGCGGGATTCGCTTCGCGACAGATTCCCTGATCGTCCAGGATCAAGATGGTGTCAAGGGCATTCTCAAAGACTGATTGGAACTCGTGTTCGCTTGTTTTGTACGCACCCTGGAACTCGCCCTCTTCTCTCTGCGCCCAGAACAAGAACTTGGAGAGGAGCACTACGACCGTCGCGAACGTGAGAAGCAGGGCCAGGAGAAGGACTGGGGGGATTTCGGCGCTGCGGAACCGGTATCCCAGAGTCAGCGCAATGAGGACGACCGAAAGCAGGCTTACTGTGACTGAAGCGACGCGCCAGCCGAACTGATTGCCCTGAACGGGAAACAGGGCACGGCGAACACGCTCGGCCGGCTCCAGGGGAAGACCACGCATGGGAGCTCTCAACAATGATGGGTAGGTGAAAAATGTTCTATCGAACGAACCGCACTCTGCCCATCTCTGGCAGATGGTAGGCGGGTCGGGTTATGCGGTCAAGTTTGCTATTTTTTCGGATGCCTGGCCTTCCATTTTGCCCAACGCGCCCTTTGGGCGGCAGCGATGCGCTTTCGCGCAGCGGCGGACATGGTCCTCCGCTTCCCGATGCCTGCCCGACCACGTCCCAAACCTCGCTTGGTGCCGGTAAGGCCGCTCAAGACTCTGATGGCCGCGTCTAATTTCTCGACTTCTTTTTGCGTCCGCGCTCTCTCCTGCTTCAATTGCTGGACTGCTGTGGCCAAATTCAGCATGGTATTGGCTCTCCCCTCCCCACCGCGCCTCTCTCTCCGCTTCTCCTCGGGTTGGCATTCTATCAGCGAAGGCCGTGGCAGGAGGAGATACCCAATCTAGACCATCCCCGCAATTCTCCGATAATTGTCACCAATCACGATTTTGCTGTCGGCAAACGCCGACGGAAGAGGCAGGCTTCAAAACAGGGTTGGCGCAGTGGCGGTAATCGGGACTTCTTGTGCACATTCCTGGTCGTCGTTCTCGGGGCGATTTACTCGATTACTCACCGGGTATTTCTTCATCAGTCTCGGATCAAATGGCCTGAGGCAATCGGCAACTCGCTCGGGATCCGTGATTCCGGGATCGAGCCAGCGATCATAGTCTTCTTCTTTGAGCATGGCCGGCATCCGGTCGTGTACTTCCGCCACCAGTGAATTCGGCGGTGTGGTCAGGATCGCGCAGCTTTCAATAAAAGTGTTGTCCGGCTGGCGCCAACGGTCCCATAGTCCCGCAAAGGCAAAGACTGAGCCATCCAGCGTGCCAAAGTTGTAGGGCTGCTTTTGCTTCGGTCCGATTTTCGCCCACTCGTAAAATCCGTCTGCCGGAACCAGGCAACGCCGGTATTTGAAGGCATCGCGGAATGCAGGCTTTACAGCAGCGGTCTCCGACATCGCGTTAATGGTCTTAAGCCCGATCGCCGGGTCTTTTGCCCAATAGGGAATCAGCCCCCAGCGCATGAGGCTGAAAATACGTATCGGTTCTTTGGGGTGTTGCCGGATGGTCGGGATCATTTGGGTGGGCGCAATGTTCCAACGGGGAGACCATTGGACTCCGACATCCAGGCCAAAATGATCGCGCAGGTAGCGCTCTTTCGCCGTCAGCCGGTATCGTCCACACATCGGAGTCTCAGTTTAACAAAGGATAGCATATTCTCCTTTTATTCGCCTATACTGTCGCCATGATTGGGTTCTCCAGCGCACTTCCCCAAGCCTGGGTTGTGAAGTGCCAGAAGTGCGGCTGCACCATCAACTGCCGTGCCATCGATCCGCAAACCGAACACGTCGCATCCAGAGCAAGCGGACCCAGCTCCTAAAGATCACCTCATCGTGACTTGTTCCTGTTGCTGGAGTGCTTTTCGCTACCGGCCGTCTGACATCTTCAAAGGATCGCCATCGCCGAGCAATACCTGTCCGGAAAGGCGGAAGGTGGAAAGCTCTGCGGAACGAGAGCGGCGAGAAGAAGCCGAATACCGCAGTCTTGGTTGCGGCTTCCTTTATCGCTGCAGTCCGGCTGAATCGGGAGGAGATCCGGCCCTCTCCGTCAGTGACGGCAAAGATTGCCGACAGCATTCGGTTGGCAGAGATGATTCAGGAGAGATTACAGAGACGGTGAGAGACAGGAACCTAATCGGGACAATTCGCGGTGAACCAAGGATGAAGGGCTTTGCAGCTGGCCTGCGGTATGAGCTGTGCGCGCGCAACGCATCGTATGCTGCCGAGTCGCAATTGCCTCATGCCCTCAGCTCGGGCCAGCAAGCGGTTGTCGTTTATCAATCCAGCGATGACCGTCGACATCATGGAAATTTCATTGACGCAAGCTATCGGGCAATTCTCAAACGACCGGAATGGCGCCGCCGCTTGCAGAAAGTCCACAGCCATGGAAATCAATCGCTCCCAAAGAGCGAATGGGTTTGGCGGGAGTTGGATTCCTCCATGAGTTCGGATGCCTTGCTGATGAACATCTTCTGCTATCCAGGAGTGACAAAACGGCGGGAGGTCAGCCTGCTGTTGGGAACAGAGCCGGAAGAGATTCCGCAGTTCGGGTTTATGCCGCGCGTACCGCTGGTCACCGGCTCTGTAGAGAGGACCGAAGTGGACATGAAGCTCGGGGACGTGCTCTTCGAGGCGAAACTGACCGAAGGTGACTTTCAGGTCCAGGACGCAAGAATCGTGCAGCAGTACCGGGACCTGAAAGAAGTCTTCGAATGCCGGAAATTGCCAAAGCAGGGCAAGCGTTACGTCTCATATCAACTCTTGAGGAACGTCCTCGCGGCTTACGCTCTCGATCTAAGCTTCTGTGTGTTGCTCGATGCCCGCCGGCAGGACTTGCTCGAACAGTGGTATCAGGGTGATGCGGTGCATACGATCCACAACCCTTCGCACCCGATGCAAGGTGCTCACCTGGCAGGAACTGGCGGCTTGCCTGCCATCGGCACTGCGCCAGTTTCTGTCCGTAAAATACGGAATCACTGGAGACCTGGCTGCTTTTGGATAATCCAATCTCCATACCATGCTCACTGACTCGCCGCCACGGAAAGGAAAACTCGCTCAATTTCAATGAGAGCGACCGGACCATTGCGCTTGCTTTGCCGCCACCTGCGGAGTTGCTGACTCTAGCGGAATCCATCGAGGCTGGAATGAAGATCGGCAAGGGACCGGAAGTTCGAGCCGCCTGTGAGCGATTCCTTCAATCTCTATCGCGGTTCTATCGGGTGCCTCCGTGCGGGATTCGTGTCCTGGCCTCACGGCCTCTGCGCATTCGCGAGAACTGGTCCAGTGAACTTTTCGGCGACTACGATCCTTCCACCATGGCCATCCGGGTGTGGATGCGTACCGCGGTGAAGAAGGAGATTACTTCTTTCGGGACATTTTTCAGCACGCTTTGCCACGAATACTGCCACCATCTCGACTTTCAGCATTTCAAGTTTGCCGATTCCTGGCATACGCGAGGGTTCTACGAACGAGCGGCTGCGCTTTATCACCATGCCCGTGGCACCGCATCCCAAGCGATTGTTCTGGGTGCCAATCAAGGGCGGACGCTGGCGAATTGACTGGCCGCGCACCAATCGCGGTTAGAGGGAGAATAGGATTGGTCTCCGATGGCCGGACGAAAGATCATTCACGTCGACATGGATGCCTTCTACGCTTCTGTGGAGCAGCGCGATGATCCCCAATTGCGTGGAAAGCCCGTCATCGTTGCCTGGAAGGGGAAACGGTCTGTTGTCTGTGCGGCTTCCTATGAGGCCAGAAAATTCGGCGTGCACTCGGCCATGCCGGCAGTACGGGCGGAACGCTTATGCCCGGAAGGCATCTTTGTGCCACCGGATTTCACCCGCTATCGAGCAGTTTCCAAAGAGGTGCGCGAGATTTTCAAACGCCATACCGATCTGATCGAACCGTTATCGCTCGACGAAGCGTACCTCGATGTCACGGAAAACAAGACCGGGTTGCCGACTGCGACGCTTGTAGCGAAAACCATCCGCGAACAGATTCGGCAGGAATTGAATCTGACTGCCTCTGCCGGAGTGGCACCGAATAAATTCTTAGCCAAGCTTGCATCAGACTGGCGGAAGCCGGACGGACTGTTCGTGATCCAGCCAGAGGAAGTAGAGGCATTCCTGTTGCCCTGCCGGTGGGACGGATACCTGGAGTCGGGAAAGTCACGGAAGAGAAGCTGGCCAAACTTGGGATTAAGACTGTCAGCGAGCTGCGGGCACTGGAACTCTCCAAACTTGAAAATGAGTTTGGGCGCTATGGCGCGCGGCTGTACGAACTCGCCCGCGGCATTGATGAGAGTCCAGTGGTTCCCAACCGGCCCACGCAATCCATCTCGGTTGAAGACACCTTTGAGAGCGATGTTTTACTGGCAGAAACCGAACCCATGATCCGCCGTCTGGCAGAGAAGCTCTGGGAAGCCTCGCGCAAAGAACCACGAATTGCACGCACTGTGGTCCTCAAACTGAAGACCAAGGAGTTCAAGATTCTCACCCGGAGCCAGACGCCTGCCTTCGCAACCAGCGTCGTGCGAAGATCTGACCGATATTGCGCTGAAATTGCGCGAAAAAGTAGACCTCGGCCCACAGCAACGCTATCGGCTAGTGGGTGTGGGTTTGAGCAATTTCCAATCGCCGGAAGACCGCGAAGCCCAACCGGACCTGTTCGAAATGCCAAGAGTGAACCACTCAGCCAGCGACCTGTTCTGTGCCGCTTTCGCGGTCGGTAGAATAGAAACCGCTATGGCAGTCGTCGTTGAATTGCACAACACGGGGCACGTTGCCAACCAGTCTGAAATTGTCGCATCCATCGAGCACGTGCTTCATGACGAGCCTGGGGATTGGCGTATCTCGATTCTTGGCTCCCGGGACAACGATGACTGGGAGATGAAGATTGAAGGCCCGCAAGGATTCGAACGCAGGTACATGTTGGCCGGAAATGCAGGCGAACATCAACCAGAAGCGATCCGCACGATCCTCTTAAAGCTCCTTCCTGCAAGACCCAAGCCTGTTTAGATCCAAAGTGGCATTTCCGATATCCAGGCGCAATTCTAAGTGCCCATCAGCCAGCCTACTTTGCCTTGCTAGATCGAGTCCATCTTTTCGCCCTTCCTTCGGCATACCCATTTCTGAAATCAGAGGAGAACTGCCATGAGGCTCCGTGCCAACGAAGTCTGTCCGATCCACAAGTCCGTTTCCTGCTGTGGCCGGGAACTCGTGCCTAAACCCAAGTTGATTCGACTTGGGGTTCAGCGCATCGAGGATCCACATCACCCAAGGGGATATCGAGAACTCAGGTCTCGGGGAGAGATGCGGAAGACTGCTCAATCGGAAGATCACCGAGCAAAAAGGAATCTGCCCAATCTGCGAAGAGAAGTTCACGGACTATAGCGATATTGTCCCGACCACAAACGGTGCAAAGGCATGGGAGGAGCATGGAGAGACGACCATCCCAGAAAATATCCAAGCAGTACATTGGTGGTGCAACGACGAGAAGGGATCAACTCGAATGGAGTGAGTTACGGCTCGATTCGGTCGCATTCTCCCAATCAGCGCATGGATCCCCCCTTGCCGATTGTGGCAATGTGCCGCCCTAGGCGGACGAGAAGACTTGTGTGCATCCGCTCCCAGCTCTTGGCACGGCTGGTCATTGCCGGGTAAGAGCATGCCCATGCTATCCGCGCTGGTTCTCGCAATCGGAGAATTTGTAGAAGTGCGAAGATCTCTGTGATATATAAAGCTTTCTTCCCCTTGGTTTAGCGCGGCTTACCGACAGCGGCACTTCTCCAGCTAATTGCGGCTCGTTAGTAGGATGGCATTCATGCCAAGAAATGAGATTGCAGGACAGATTCGTGCAGCCGTGGCAGCGGTTGCGGAGCAGCGAGAATTCCTTAAATGGTTGAAGGAGGAAAAGATCGGGGATGGGCTAGTCCTGCTGAACAATTCCTTCATTTATCGCCAGAAGCTCAAGACCAACAAGAGTGATCTTTTCCTCGGAATTCCCGTGCGTACCGCTTCTAGCATCGGTGTGTCAAACGTAGTGGTTGCTCGTGGCATTGCATTCAATTCCGATTTCAAGTTCGTCGACCTGAAGGGGATGAAGAAACTTGAAGTACAGGAAATAGAGCCGGCGCTTGACAAGCAATTGAGCCGGCTCGGAAGCATAGTGATGGTGCTGATTGGGGAAGTACTTGATAACGTCATAACCAAAGCACCTATTGGGCATTCTCTTTTTTCAGAACTCGAGGTGAATCCTGCGGTCGAGTCGGCATTAGCAATCAAGGACAAGATCATTCAAGTTAGGTCGATTCTCAGATGACGAGGAAATTTGGAGCGAGCTTGAAAAAGCACACGGAACACAACTTCCTTCGGATCTAGCACAACCATTGGCAAGCGCGCTGGATCATGTTCGGAAACATCACTATGCCGTCCTGAAACTCCCAGGTGAAGGGTCCCCTTCACGACCTCTGCTCGACTCCTTTGTCGAGGCACTGCGTCACAACTTGGCCCGTTACAAGCAAGCATGGAACAAATGTAAGGGGCAGGTGGACATCGACCCTGTTGAATTCAATGATGTATTACGAATCGCCTACAATTTCGCAACGGATGCTGTCTTAGTAATCCGGCTTCTCGTCAGTATCTGCGACCTGAAGCCCGTCGTCCGTTGGTGCACAGTGGACGAGTGGTTTCGCTTAGCGGAGAGCTTTCGAAATCTGCCATGGTCAAAGATAAAAGAGAAGCACTCGCTAGACGCGTATCAGATGACCGTTAGCAACGCCCGCAATAAGGCTTTCCATCGCTTGCTTCCTGTTGACAATACGCTGCGAGTCGAACTTGAAGGCACGAAGCTGGGGCGGATAACTTTGCGTTTGTTCCCGGAATACGCGGTCCGAAGTAGCGAAGAGAAACTGGACTACGAGGATAGAGCGTTAGTGGATCTACTCACGGACTTCACAAGAGTGAGTGAACGAAGCGTATCGCCCCAGTTCTGGCGACGAAATATTGCAGTCATGGAAACAACCATTGACCTTCTTTCGCGAACGAGCTTGGCGCTTAAACTCTTGGCCGGGGCATAGCATCTCTAGAATGGTCAGAAATGGCCCGCAAGGTGTTTTCAATACAACTGGCCGTCTATCCGCGGAACACGCGCTGGTTGTGCCATTCGAGAAACTCGCGCTCTGGCCGATCTGCCTGGCTGGCTGGAACCTCCACTCGCGAACCGTGTAGCGGGTAATAACTTCTGCCATTCTTATACTCCTCGCGAAGGCGCGGGCTCACCTCGAGAAAAAGATCAGGTGTTACGGTGACGTATCCGGTATCAAACAGGCGGTGTAGGTCGGCGCGCAGCAAAAGCCCATTTCGAATCTCATTGGGACCATCGTGAGCGTATGAGCGGATATGGGCAGCTTCGATCGCGGGAAGCGAATGTTCTCCGGTAACGGCGCAGGCGCGGCCGTAGGCGTCAAGAACTGCTATCCGGAATGTGGCTTGACCTAACCGCGGCTGCACGAGACGTGGATCCCCGTAACGGTCGGAAGGTTCAACCAATTGTGGAATAGCCTCGAGCGTCGAGGTCTGCACAGTCGCAACCCTGGCGAGACAAGATTCCCAGACACGACGCCCCTCACCAACGGCAAGATCAAACTTTACTGGAGTCTGGATGCGCGGTTTCCAATCAGCGGGCTGAGGAATCCACCCGTCGCGGCGGAAGAAAACGGGCGAGACCAGTTGAATGCAACCAATCTGGTCAGACCCAGTGCTCTCATCGTATCGGATACGTGATCGAATAGCCGAGATACGAGACTGCATTTCCTGCAGCGATAGGCACCCATTTCCGACTCCAAAGGACTCCCAGGCAAGCCAATCTGGGAGGATAGAGAACTGAGCAAAATAGGCGAAACCACAGATCGCATTGAAGGGCGCTCGGAGCTTGAACAGGAATGGGGAGAACGCCGGAGCACGGAAGGAACGGCGCGCCGAAGGAGTCCAAAAATTGAGCTCGGTCACTTCGGGATGTTCGGCGCAGAACCTGTACCAGCTCTCGTCGGTTATGGCTATGGTTCCTAGCACGGCGCAATCTTATATCCAGGCCGCGGTAATTTGCCGAAAACTTCGCCCACTATACAGCCGAGCAGTACATTGTTGTCCAATTCAGAGAAGGGATCGTGTAGCCTTTGAGTCATTGATCGCCGGGCATAGCGCTCACGCGCCAATTCAAGAGAACGTGGCAATCACCATTTCAAAATCCCGGTTCCTCGCAGGTTCCCAATGCCTCAAGCGACTGTATCTACAGGTACACCAGCCGGAATTGGCACCGGGCACAGATGGAGCTACCGAGGCGATCGTTACACAAGGGTACGAAGTTGGGAGATTTGCGCGTCAACTTTTCCCAGATGGTATCGAAGTTCCAGCCCATGGAGGACTAGGGCAAGCGATCCGCACTACGAAAGAACTCGTCGCGAATCCCGAAGTCCCGGCGATATTTGAAGGTGCTTTTGAGTGTCAAGGAGTCATTGTAAAAACCGACATCCTGCAACGCAGGGAGCGAAACCATTGGCGTCTGGTCGAAGTTAAGTCCACGACAGAAATGAAAGACCATCATGTGGACGATGTGGCAATTCAGACCTACGTGCTTTCCAACTCCGGCTTGAAATTGGCGTCATCCTGGCTGGCTCATGTCAACCGAGAATACGTGTTTGCTGGAACAACAGTTGATCCACGACAGTTTTTCATCTTTCGAAACCTCACACAGCGAGTAAGAAACCTGCAACCGGAAATTGCGATTCGGCTTCGCACACAATTCAGCACCCTCGGGGAGACAGAGCCGCCCGATATTTCCCCGGGCCCGCACTGTACTAAACCGATGGTCTGCGAATTCTTCTATCACTGCAATCAACCTCTAGCCAAAGACCATATCGGCTACCTCCCGCGGCTTCATGCCAGTGCAGCGGAAGAGCTCCAGGAGATGGGCATTGAGTCCGTTAACGACATTCCTGCTGATTTCGAGCTAAGCGACATCCAAAGACGGGCCTGCTCTGCCATGCAAACGGGGCAACCGTGGTTTAGCCCAGACCTGAAAATCGAACTTGAATCTCTCAAATACCCACTTTGCTTCATGGATTTTGAGACGGTTAACCCTGCGATCCCCCGCTTCGCTGGCATGCATCCCTACGATCATCTGCCGTTTCAGTGGTCGGTACATGTGCAGGGAGAGCCGGGTGCTGCACCGGCACACTTCGAATTCCTGGCTTGCGACAACTCCGATCCTCGAAGTGCCTTCATCTCTTCATTGTGCGAGGCTCTGCATGAGGAAGGAAGCATTGTCGTCTACAACGGGCAATTCGAGTCGCAGCGCCTATGGGAGCTTGCGAGTTGGCTACCCGATTACCTGGAGCGCATCCGCGCGCATTCAGCGTCGTCTCTGGGACTTGCTTCCGGTCGTTCGCAATCATGTCTATCACCCGGAGTTCGGCGGCTCATTTTCCCTAAAGGCCGTTCTTCCTGCGCTCGTGCCAGAAATGACGTACGAGGGAATGGAAGTTCCTAACGGGCAGGCTGCGGGAGTCGCCTGGGAGGCGATGATTGGCGGGAGCATTGGCGAAGCCGAGCGTCAAGCAAAACGGAAAGCGTTGCTCGATTACTGCGGTCAGGACACTCTAGCGCTCGTTCGACTTCTCGAAGAACTTCGAAGGCGTAGCACCATCTAAACCTTTACGGTAGTCTTCTCCGGCTTCAGCGTGAAGGCTGCCGCAAGCCCCTGAATCGTCTTCGCCTCGTTCACAGCATCGTGTGGGATCAGCAAATACGCCCACGGCTTACCGCCGACCTGCTTTTCATGGATCGTGGCATACTCGCACCATTTCACGGCAGCGTTCGCCTTGTTCTGTACATCGGGCGTCTCGATGTCCTTTCGCTGCTTTGGTCTCGCAGATTAGCTTCGCCGTCTTGGTTTCGACCACGAAGTCCGGCTCGTACTGAGCATCGCCCTTCAGGTAGATTTGGAATGCTTCCTTGCCCGGCTTGAACCACTTCACAACGTCGGCATCATTCTCCAGCAACACGGCAAAACGACGCTCGGTATCGGACTGGAACCGCTGCGCCGGGTATAGGCATTTCTTGAATCCGCCAAAGAGCATGCCACGGATCAGCAGCCTTTCTTCGACCGGAACTCGAACGTCTCGTGGCTGCTCACCCACCGGAATTGAATAGCTGCCGGGCCGCAGCGTTGTGAAGCCCTTGGTGACATGCGCTTCGTACTCGCCCGCCTTCTCTTCGTAGTGATCCTGCATCTGCGAGTGAATGATGTTCACCAGCGGGGCTTGATGGTATTGAAGTACGTTCCTGACATCGTCCTCGTTCGGCAGATACGACTGGAGATGCTTCACCATCTCGCCCGCGAGTTTGTAGAGAAGCTCAGCGTGCTCGTCATAATTCACGTCATCGAAATCGACCAGCCCGCGAATGAGGTAGTCTTCCAGTCTCTCCTCTGGAATGATTCCGTCGCCGCTGATGAGGCGGTACTGGGCATGGTCGTTCAGGTGAGCGATCAGGATGTCCTTCGCAACGGGCTGGAGATGCACTCCCTTCAGGTCAAGATCGAAGTCCCGGTATCCCGCCGTGACTGTGCCCTTTGGCAGAACAACGATCTTCGGAATGTCGATTGTGCTCTCGATGTAGAGATCAACGGTCTTTGCCACTACTTCTGCAACATTCACCTGTTCCGTCACTCCAGCAAGTTCGCCTTGCACGGGAGCGACCGACAATTGAACTCTTTCCACCAGCTTTTTCAGAGTGTCTGAGGACTTCAGTCCGTTTGAACTCGGAAGCCTCTCGAACTGCTTGATGACCTCCAGAGTCGCCTTTGCGACTTCCTTCTCTCTTTCCGTATTGAACAGCGGTTTCTGTTCCGGCCGGGCAGCATCTCCAGCAACCTTGCCGACGATGACCGGGGCGACCTCGACCACTTTCATGTCACGGTCGGGGATGTCCCGACCAATCACGACGCCCGTTCGTATGATCGAATCCGGCTTGTTCGCCTCATCAATGATTTCTTGAAAATGGTCGTGAGAGACGATGGTGAGGCGATCTACGGCAACGACGCCGACTCTCTTGCCATAGGGCAGCCTCAGTCCTCTTCCGATTGATTGCTCTACCAGTGTCTTGGAGTTCGCTGCCCGCAACGGAACGATTGTGTAGAGGTTGGTCACGTCCCAGCCCTCTTTCAGCATGTTGACGTGGATCACGATCTCGGTCGGATTGTCCCGGCTCTCCACCGACAGAAGCTGCTGAACGGTTTCGTCCTTCTCTTCGCCCTTCAGATTCGAATGAACTGTGATGACCTTGCCCTTGTAGCGACCGCCAAAGAACGCCTCGTCTTCGATGATCTTATGCAAATCGTTCGCATGAGTTGTGTCCTTTGCGACGATGAGCATGAACGGCTTTACAATGGGCTTCCCGTTGTCTCTGGCGAAGACCTCCAACTCAACTTTGCTGTTTTCGTGGACTCGAATCCCGTCCTCCAGTTTCAGTTTTTCGAGACCAGCTTCGTCGTAATTCTTGGCGTCGAAATTCTCGCGTGTCGCTACGGCGGGTTCTTTCACGAATCCGTCTTTCATGGCAGCGGACAAGCGGATAGCTGTAGATCACGTTCTTGAACGGCTCAGATTTGCCGCCCGCCTCGATCTGAGGAGTCGCGGTGAGTTCCAAGCCGATGATCGGTTTCAGTTCGTTGATGGCTTTCACGCCAGCGCTTGCCCGGTAACGGTGCGATTCGTCCATCAGCAGTACGAGGTCGTGAAGACCCGCCAAGTAATCGAAGTAGCTCTGCCCGATGTACTCGCTGAGTCGCTTGATTCGGGGCGCCTTGTCACCCCGGACTTCGCTGTTGATTTTGGAAATATTGAAAATGTTGATGTGGATCGGGCTGGTATCGAACATTCGAGCTTGAATGGCTTCTTCGCTTCGAACGCCACGACCGCTCTCGTAGTTGTCCCCAGTGATTAGCTCCGGTGGATTCGTCGCAAACTCAGCTATCCCCTCGAACACGTACTTCGATGTGTTGGGCGTGAAATCGGTGATGAGCTTGTTGTAGATCGTCAGGTTCGGCGCAAGAACAAAGAAATGGCGGCTCAATCTCTGCCGGAACAGGTACGTGATGAACGCGCCCATCAGCCGGGTCTTGCCCACTCCTGTTGCCAGCGCAAAACAAAGTGAAGGAAAGTCTCGCTCGAAATCGGTGACGGTCTTAAATTCTGATTGGATTGTTTTAAGCGCATTGCCGATATCCTGTTGCAGTGAGCCGGACACCACTCGATCCAGAGCCAACGATTCAGCGACTCTTGCCAGAATCTCAAGAGAATCCCTTTGCGGTGCTCGGAGGCTAAGGCGGTTTGCAATAGCGTTCACGTCGGAGTTCATCGGCTATGGCTCTCCTCGGCTGCCGCCTCAAACAAATTCATTGAACCGTTCGCGGTCTTCCTTCGTCCGTTGGTCGGAGCGACCGGAGCGGGTTCAGGGGTGCGGGTGCTTCTGGAAGATTCTTGATCTCTAGGCTGTAGTCGTCTCTCCCCCACTCGCAGCGATTCAAGACCATCTTGGGAATTTTCTTAATCGTCAGGTTGGGGAATTGCGAAACATCCTTGACTCGAAAAGCCGAACAGCACACCAGCAACGAGCGATTCTCGCCAACTTCATCACTGAGCTTTTGCAATTGGTCTCTGGTGAGCGTTTGCGTGGTGACGTAGATGAAGTCCCGCTCGGTCGAGTAGCCGTGCATCCAGTATTCCGTATCGCTCGGAGCATAAGTGAACCCTCGAACTTGCACATAGCTTCGGCGAGCATCGCAGCGTTGTACTGTTTGCTGATCACCCAATTGCCAAACTTGTCTCTTTCGAGCAGTGAAGGCGCAAGTCGGTAATATCGGAAGCCACCACCACCCTTCCAACCTAGAGCTTCACTGATGCCGCCCTGGTCCGTCCCGTCAATCACTTTGTGGAGTCGGGGAATGATGTGTGTCTGGCAATGTTCTCCAACTTCGACCATGATCCACGGCCGTCCCATCTTCTGCGCGGCTGCTCCAGTCGTCCCCGATCCCGCAAACGAATCAAGCACAAGATCACCGGGGGAAGTAGCCAGAAGGAGTATTCGTTCGATTAGAGCTTCAGGCTTAGGAGTGTCAAATTCATTTCCATTGCCGAAGAGTTCTTTTTGGTGGGCTTTTGTTTGCCTAGTAGTCGGCAGGTCAGTCCAAAGAGTCTGGAAAGGACGGGTCGGGTCATCACTTGCGTATTCCCGTCGTGTACGGCACCCAACTCGGAAAGTCGTTTGTTCCTCGATTCTTCCAAATCAGTTCCTTCTTCGCGATCAGCTTCAAGACGGAGGCCTTGCCTAAAGCCCAACAGGCCTCCCTCCCGTCATCGTGAATCGGGTAGACATCTTTCCCATCCGGCCCCGGAACCGGAAACCACATGGACGGACGATCAGTCCGAAGACTATGCTTACCATTTTTCTTTAGGAGTCGGTCTCGATAGAAGCGCCCTTGTTCATCCGGTCCACGATATGCGTCAAGAAGTGACTCGTCGTGGCGTTGCCGCAGTCGCACTGTATCGGCTGACTTGGCATAGGCAAATATGAATTCGTGATCTGGGGTAACTGGAACTTTATTGTCATTCGGGCTGTCAACCTTCTTCCATAGAAATGTTGCAATGAAATTCTTTCTGCCGAATATCTCATCACAGATCACTTTGAGGTAGTGGCCCTCGTTATCGTCTGCCTGAGCGAAAAAGCACCCTTGTGGAGAGAGCAGGCGCTGCAGAATTTCGATTCGATCCCGCATCAGGCTAAGCCAGAGTGAATGTTCGATGCCATCGTCATATTGCTTAAAGGCGGTGCCTGTGTTGTACGGCGGATCGATGATAGATGCACTTGCACTTTGCCTGTAAACTCTTGTTCCAGCGCCTTGAGGGCCAGCAGGTTGTCGCCGGAAATCAAGCGGTTATCGAAGATGTCGTCTTCCGAAACCCTGACTTTTGCGTGGTAGGACTTTGTTGCATCCTCCAGCAGGATGCGTGGCTCCAGTCGTGGGCGATTCTCCTTGCCGATCCACGTCAATTCCAGCTTTGTCGTTTTACTCATGGCTTCTACTCAATCCATTCCTAAGCAAGCGACCAGCGCACCGTGAAGACCGGGGTCTCCTTGCAATCCTGCTGAAGCTTTTTCTCGATTGTCTCGATCAGGTCTTGCCGCTGCTTGTCGATTCTGTCCTGAGCATCGAACAGTTCCCGCCGCTTGCGAGTGCGTGCTGCGTCAAGTTCCCGCACCTGCTTTTGAATCGAAAGCTTCTCGGCTAAAGCAGGTGCGATCTGTGCGGATCGCCTTGCCTCACGAATCTGCCTATCGAGTTCCTTCAACTCATACTCCAGCCCGACTTTGAGATCGTCTGACCAGCGATCAAGCTTATCCAACTCCAACTCGAAAAAAGAAGCGTTTCGTTCGGTCAAGGTCGCCAGGAGTTCGTTCTTCTGCCTCTGCAATCCTTCCTCCAGCGCAGCTTGCAGGCTTGGGGGCACAGCGTCTTCTTGACGGGAGTTTCTGCTGCGTTCAGCGAAAAGAAGCGTCGGCACTGCTCAACGTCAACCATCGTGCCGTCGTCAGTCACGCCGCTCAGCAGGACGAAATCCTCGGTTTCGAGCGCCGTCACAGTCTGACAGACGACGCTCATGTATCCGCTCTTTCCGATTAGGGATTCGAGGATAGAGATTTTCTTGCCGGAATGGGAATAGTCGAATGACAAGCTCTGCGGATCGGGCGTGAAGGCTTTGCACCGCTCGATGATCTTCTGCGCCAGTGGATGACCCGGACGATAGAGGTTGGCATCATCGACATTCTGTCCGCTGCGATACGGGCCGGGATGAATCTGCTCTTCGGGAAATGGGTTCTTGATGAGCGTGAATCCCAGTCTGCCCATCCTCGAACTTGGCGTAGGGCTGGAGATAGAAGCGTGTCAGTTCCCACAGCCAATGGTCGAATTTGCTTTTGACTTCGTTGCTCTCACGCTGATTGATGCGAAGCTTTTCGTGAACCTCTTCATCGAAGTTTTCCAGAAGCTTCTGCCGAGTTTGCTTGATGCGCTCGTCAATCTGTAGCTCCATCTCCCCCTGTAGCTGGTCGAAATTGAACTGGATTTGCTCCTCAGTTCGACATTTCTGGTAGATGTCGGCGATGCGCTTCTCGAAGTCGATTCCAGAGCCGATGCTGCCCAGCACTTCGTCACTTGCTCCGAAGACACCGCTGAAGAGCTTGAACTTCTCGTCCAGAAGCTGATAGACCCGCTGGTCGGCGGCGTTCTTCTTGTTCAGGAAATTCACCACGACAACATCATGCTTCTGACCGTATCGGTGGCATCGGCCGATGCGCTGCTCGATTCGTTGAGGGTTCCACGGCAGATCGTAGTTGATGACCAACGAGCAGAACTGAAGATTGATTCCTTCTGCGGCAGCCTCGGTGGCGATCATGATGATCGCTTCGTCGTGGAAATACTCGACCAGCGCAGCCCGCATGTCGGCGGTCTTGGAACCCGTGATGTGGTCGGTGCCTTCGTGCTTCTTCAGCCAGTTCTGATAGATTTCTTTCGACTTCGGGTCGTTGTTGGAGCCGTTGAACAGGACGACTTTGCCCTTGTAGTGGGTGAATTGCTTCAAGGATGGAGCGGACGTATTCCTGAGTCCGGGTGGACTCGGTGAAGATGATCGCCTTCTCCCTGCCGCCTTTACTCTTGGCTTCCGCAAGCCCTCTCTTCAGGGCCGTTTGCAGCCGTTCACCCTTGGAGTTCTTGACAATCGAGTTCGCCAGTTCAGTAAACAGCCGGAGCGACTGAATCTCTTCCGCGACCTTTTCCAACTGATCCGGGCTGAGCACTCGTGGGTCGGGCTTCTTGTCGGTCTCGCCCTCTTCGTCCTCCTCCTCTTCCCATTCGTCTTCCAGTCTCTTCGAAGCTCTCGAAGGTCTCAGCAACCTCTTGGGGCGGCTCGATGACGGGTTTTTGTGCCTCGGTCGGCTTTCTCCAGCTTGTCCGCCAATCCTTTCAGCGTTCCGGCAATTGCAAATGTCGAAGAAGCCAAGAGCCGTCGGAGAATGAGAGTCATCAACTGGCGCTGACTTGCCGGAAGCGCGTAAAGATTCTGGCGTTGAAGGTAGTCGGAGACGAGATTGTAGAGCTTCTGTTCCGGCTCGCTGGGGATGAACTCTTCCACCAAGGCAATGCGGTTCGTAAAAGGGATGTATTCGAGCACCTGACGCCGGAGTGTACGCTGGCAGATCGGCTTCAGGCGGTCACGCAAGGACCGAAAATCGCCATCCGTCTCCAACCGTGAGAACTGGCTCTTAAAGCTCTTGATGTCCCCGAAAATGTGCTCGTCGATGATGCTGACCAAGCCGAAGAGTTCGAGGAGTGAGTTCTGAAGGGGCGTTGCGGTCAGAAGCAGCTTGTCGAATGGCGCAAGAGCACCCTTGATAGCGTTCCCGATCTTATTCGTGGGCTTGTAGACGTTTCGGAGCCGATGAGCTTCATCAATAACGGCAAGGTTCCAAGCGACCTGACGTAAGTACGGCTCTTTAGACCGGGCAAACTGGTACGAGCAGATGACGATTTCGGAGCGGTTAAACGGATTCAGGTTCCCCTCTCGAATCTGCTCGTTGAAGGTCTTGGTCTCCAAGATCACGGAGGGCAGGAAGAACTTGTCGGAAAGCTCCTGATGCCACTGCTTGCGGAGGCTCGCTGGGACGATGATGAGAATCTTGCGTTTGCGTTCCGCCCATCTCTGGGACAGGAGAATCCCGGCCTCAATCGTCTTTCCGAGACCGACTTCGTCGGCGAGGATCGCCCCCTTCGAGAGTGGGGAACGGAAAGCGAACAGCGCAGCTTCGACCTGATGGGGATTCAGGTCAACCTGAGCGTCAGCAAGAGAAGCAGCCAGCTTCTCCATGCTGTCGGAGGCGCACCGCTTTGTCAGTTCGTACGCAAAATACTTTGCGTGATAAGCGGTACACATGGCTTGGCGCAAGGCAATGATACATCGAGACTGGGCGGGGTCCTCCGTTCAAAAAGGGAATGGAACCAAATGGCCGATATTCTGACGGTCGGCCCATCAGCCGTCTGATCCGAAGAGCCCGCGCGATATCCGCTATTCCGGACTTGTTGCGTGCCAGCTGTGTGCCCGATTGAGAAGCCAGCATGCGCGATCGCTATAAACCCTCTCGCGTTGGAAATGATAACGTCCTTTATCATGCACGAAACCGGACCGAAGGGAAGCGGTTTTTCTAGTGCAAATGTTGCTTGATACACCGTCCTTTTTTGACGATATTTTGTCGCCGTGTCCGTGAATCGACAATACCCATTCCAGTAAGGTGCAGGAGTCTCAAATGAAAGTGTTCATAATTGAATCTAGCTACCCAAAAGATTTTTACGGCCAGAAACTGGACGGGGTTGCGGCGCAGGCCCTTTTAAATATTCTCGACATCCAAAACCAGCTCCGCTTCGTGTTAGACCTCGAACATTTTGAGAAAGCAATTACCGAAGCCAAAGCCTCGAATTGCACTGTGATCCACTTGTCCTGTCACGGGGATCAAGACGGGATTGCCCTTGCCGACAACCACCAGCCCACGTGGGAGGCATTTGCAGGGCTATTTCAAAGGAACCGTTGGTGTCCGCAAGCCTTGGTGATGTCTGCTTGCTGCGGGGCTACCAGCGGCATCCGTAACGCTTTTCAGAACCAAGCAAAACGGCCTACGATTATTTTTGGATCGTCAGATAAGCGCCCTTATGGTGAATATGCCGTTGCGTGGGCGATACTCTATCATCGCTTCAAAAGGGACCGAATAAATAAGGACTCCGCACAACAAGCGCTCAAGGAGATTAGCGCCGTTGTAAGCGATAAGTTTCTGTATCGTCGGTGGAGCACTTCACAGCATCAATATCGCTTTTATCCTGGGAAGGGAAAGAAATATGAGATCAAAAAGACTGCAACATAGAATAGAGGCCACGCTAAAGAACCAACTCTAAGAAAAAGCTAGGCGGACCCCATGCTTCTGAGCATAAACACGAAAAGCCGCTACGCCGAAAAGAAGCGGACAGATCGATTGCAGTCCTTCGGCCTTGACGAGAGAGCACTACAGGACATTCTTTTCAAGTCACTCGATAGACTGTTTCCGGACGATGAACTGCTTCTTCTCATGCAGTCCCGTTTTTGGCAGGAAGAACCTGATTTGATGGCTGTCGACAGGACTGGGAAACTTTACATTTTTGAATTGAAGGCATGGGAGTCCCAAACGGCCAACCTGCTTCAAGTGCTTCGTTACGGCCAGATCTATGGTTCATCGAAGTACGCCGATCTAGACGGCTGGCTCAAGAAGGCCACTAACACTTCACAATCGTTGAAGGTCTCTCACGCTGCAAAATTTGAAGTCGATCTGCCGGAAGACCAATTCAATCGCAGCCAGGTCTTCGTCGTCATGACAAATGGTCTCGATTCCCGCACCCGCCAAGCGATTCAATACTGGCGTTCTTGCGGCTTGGATGTTCGCCCGTGGGTGTATCGGGTCTACGCCGGCCAAGCCGACGAAATGCTCCTCGAAATGTCGGCCTTCCGTGTTGAAGACAATCCCTACGAGGATCTGGCAGAGGGATATTACATGCTCAACACAAATATGAGTAACAGCGCGGAAGACCACGACGACATGCTTAAAAACGGCAAGGCGGCCGCCTACTTTGATCCGTGGAAGTACAAGATCGAGCGCTTGGCAAAGGGAGATGTTATTTTTCTATACCAATCCAGGGTCGGGATCGTCGCGCTAGGGGAAGCGGACGGAAAGCTGGCCAAGCTTCCATATCACGGCAAACCAGAGAATCCCGATGAGGAATACTCCATGAAATTGCAGCGATTCCAAACAGTCGCCCCTCCCCTCACTGCCGCCGAGATCAAGAAGATCACCGGAATTAACTACGTCTTCATGGGTACGATGTTTGGGCTCGATGCTGAGAGCGGTAAAGCCATTCGAAAAGCGATTCACGATAGAACGACCTCGTAAGCCGTAACCGTGAGACCGTCGCTGACCGCCTACTTGTTGCTGGCCGGTCTACGCCAACGAAGCTTTCCGATTGCCTTGAATTTGTTGACGCCGAGTTGTCCGCGCT
The DNA here is from genome assembly GCA_963770915.1 of uncultured Acidobacteriaceae bacterium. Taxonomy (GTDB): domain Bacteria; phylum Acidobacteriota; class Terriglobia; order Terriglobales; family Acidobacteriaceae; genus PALSA-270. The sequence goes on along the minus strand of CAVYRG010000001.1, from coordinate 3,334,804 downwards.
CGTTTCTCGCCTTCGAGCCGGGAGCAGCAAGAGCCTCTATCACGGCCACTCGTTCAGCCTCATACATCTCTGTGGCGTCGAAGTTCTCGTCCAACAGCACCACGAGCACAGCGTCCCAGTCCTTTGTCACATCTATGGAGCCAAGGCGCTGGCCCGGCTTGCACTTCGGAAGTAAGCAACGCCCTTTTATCTGGATGTGACGAATTGACTTATTGCGGCGTTCGATCGCATCGTAACCGGCCTGGCGCGCCGCGGTCAGCTCTACACCCAGGATGCGAGCAGCTTCGTATTCGGCAACCTCTCCCGTGATCCCGAGAGGCTTCCCTGTCAAGGCGTAGTATTCCTGTGCGAGTTTCTTGGCTTCACCGAGAATTTCCATAATGCGCGCGGTGTCCGTCATTGTCTTAGTCGGCCTTCGGACAAACGAAGTACAAAGGCAAAACGTGCTCTGGCGCAGATCGGTTGACAAGTCTATCATGAGACGATAGACAAAGCGGAACGCCGACGAGGGAGGTTCGACAATGCTTTACCAGCGCTCGCTCGACATTGAACGACGGCTGCAGGCCGTGTTGCGCTTAATTCGCTCGGGAGATTTTTCCACCCCCATGATCGCCGAGCAGGTTGGCGTTTCAATCCCGACCGTTTCCCGAGACGTAACAGCTTTACGGGAGCGTGGTTATGACATCCGCTCCCAGCGAAAGGGCGATGGGTGGAGGTTTGTACTGGCCCCGGAACCCGCGAAGGTACTGCCGTCCGCCCGTACTCTGTCGGCGGAAGCGAGACACTGACAATGTACAACGTAGATAATCCAGTTCCGGGGAAGGCGACGATCACATGAACGCCAACATTCTCAAACGGGTCGTTCGTGCCATCGCCGACGGTTCGCAAAGCGATCTTGATCGCCTTGCCGACAAGATCGTTGAAGCCGAACGGCGCACTGGTCACAAGAAACTTGCAGATCAGTTGGAAGCAATTCTTAAACAGCCCCGGCCGCGAGGCAATGGTCATGCACCATCAATAGCGGGCGACCAAAACCTTAAGGAGTTGCCGCTTAGTCGACGACATGGGGAATCTCTTGCCACGCTCTTCGCGACAGAGTCGCTGGAGCATCACATGGTGCTGCCGGCCGTGGCGGAAGAACGCTTCGCGCGTATCGAATGTGAATTCGCAGCAAGGGAAAGGCTCGGGGTTTACGGCCTGCGTCCACGGAAGACCATCCTTCTTTATGGGCCGCCGGGATGTGGAAAATCTCTCGGTGCGAAGCGGCTCGCCTGGAAGACGGGCTTGCCATTGATGAAAGTTCGCTTTGATGCTTTGATTTCGTCGTACTTTGGAGAGTCTGCAGCCAATCTTCGCTCGATCTTCATCGCCGCCAAGGAGCGCCCCTGCGTTTTACTGTTGGACGAATGCGATTTCATCGCCCGCTCGCGTAATAACACCAAGGATATCGGTGAGGCGTCCCGTATCGTCAACTCTCTGCTGCAACTCATGGAGGACTACGATGCGCCTGGATTACTCGTCGCGACAACGAACGTCGAGGCGTCCCTCGACACCGCCCTCTTCCGCCGGTTTGACGACGTATTCCTCGTGCCCCTCCCCGGCCCCGAGGAAATTCAGAAGCTCCTGACTCTGACGCTTTCGGCCGTCCGACTAATTGAAATGATCAACTGGGACCGCATCGTTAAGGAGTTGTCCGGTGCTTCTGCGGCGATGGTAGTGAAGGCGGCTCAAGATGCTGCCAAGGCTGCGGTGCTCAAAGGGAAAAAGGGCGTGGCCGAATCGGATCTTCAACTTGCTGTCGCGGAGCTTCGAAGGAACGACAAGCCTTCGCAAGAGGCCTAACGAATGCCGGGGGACCACAATTTCGAACATCTTCCGCTCCTCCTCCGTCGCCAGGGCACAGCCCGCCTCCGAGGCTTTGGTTCTCCATCCCCGCAGACCGTGGCAAACAGGAATGCGCGACAAGGGCATAGTGAAGCCCTCCGAACGGCGGGACAAACCCTAAGCGCCAATTGGCAAGAACGCAGAGCTCAAAGGCAAGATCAGGACCTTCCTGTCATTCCCGAGGGCATCCCCATTTTGTTGCAAGTTGATCCAAGCCTCGAATTGGATGTCCTCCGGGAGAAGTTTGCATTCGAAATTGTGGCTGAGCAGGAAGAAGGCTTCGTGATCGTCGCATCTCAAGACATCGAAATTGCTCCGTTCCTAGCAATGGTCAACGGTTTTGCCGTCCAAGTGCGCGGCTCCGCGACAATTGCACAAGTGCACAGACTCTTTGACGATCCCGATCAAGCCGACCGGCTTCGTCGCATCCTCTCCGATCGCCTTCTGGCTAATTGGCCGGGAATTCGGGACGATCAAACCTATATTGTTGATATCGGCATCGCATGCACAGGCACGCAGGAGATTCGCGCGTTCCCAAAAAGGGGCAAGCGAGACACGGATGCTGACTGGGCAAGGAAAGAGCGAGAGTGGTCTCAGGCTCGCGCCGACGCCTATAACGCCTGGGACAATATCAAAGTCGCCCGCGAATCGGAGATTGAAGAGTTTGCCAGATTCTACCAAGCTGAGATTCTGCATCTCATCGACGGTGCGCCATTCGACGCCGCTGTGCTTCCCGACAGCCTCACAATTAGACTAAGAATCGTCGGCAAGGGCCTCAAAGACTTCATCCTCAACTACCCCTACATTTTTGAGGTTGTCGAACCCGAGGATATCGCCTTGCCACAAAGGGAAGGTGAGGGCGTTCCGCCCCCTGCTGGGCTAGCAGCGCCGACGGCACCTGACGCGAATGCACCTGCCGTCTGTGTGATCGACAGCGGTATCCAGGAGGCCCATGTTCTCATTCAACCTGCCATTGACCAGGTAACATCACACTGTTTTCTACCCGGCAAGAACACAAACGATGTTGGTGACTCTGTGCGACCCGGCGGCCACGGCACCCGCGTGGCCGGCGCCATTCTTTACGGAGAAGTTGTCGCTAAGAACGGCACCCCACAGCTTCCATTTTGGATTCAGAACGCGCGCGTCCTTGACGAAAACAATAATATGCCAGTGGAAATGTTCCCGCCGCAGGCGGTTCGCGCAGCAGTGGAGCGATTCCATCGAAGCCCCCGCAACGCACGAATTTTCAATCACTCAATTAACGCATACTCATTTTGCCGGACCCGATACATGTCTGCTTGGGCCGCCGAGATTGATTTGCTGTGCGCCACTTATGATGTGTTGTTCGTTCAAAGCGCAGGCAATTTGCCCATAACAGGCACGAATCCCCAGCCGGGGGTAAGAGATCATCTCGTTGCAGGGCGCAACTACCCTGACTATCTATCTGAAGCATCAGCAAGAGTGGCAAATCCCGGCCAGAGCCTTCAGGCCCTCACCGTAGGCTCTGTCGCATATGGCCCTCTGCAAGCTGGCGACTGGAGAACCTTTGCACCGGAGGCCGGTCATCCGTCAGCCTTCTCACGATCAGGTTTCGGTATCTGGAGCGTGATTAAACCCGAGATTGTCGAATATGGTGGAGACGATGTTCGGACAGCTAATGTCCCACCGGATGTCCAGGAAGGGGGACGAATCTCCGCTGCCTGCCCTGAGCTCGTTAGGTCCACCGCGTTCCCGCCGGGACCGCCATTTGATCGCGACGTGACCGGCACCTCCTTCGCGGCACCGAAGGTGGCTCGCATCGCAGCACAAATCCAACGGGTTTTGCCCAACGAACCCGCGCTTCTATATCGTGCGCTCATCGTGCAGTCAGCGCGCTGGCCAACTTGGGCGGAGGCGCTACTGGCACAGCTTCGTAATCCCAATCCTAACGGCAACCCGGATCAACGTGCACAGCTACTCGAACAAGTCGCACAGATTGTTCGACGCATCGGGTACGGTATCCCGGATGAAGGCCGCGCAACTGTCAATACTGACCACCGCACAACTTTCATCACAAGTGGTGAAAGACTCATCCATGCCCGCGAGTGCCATATTTACCAGGTTCCAATTCCAGCCGAATTAAGGGGACAGGCCGACGACTTTGATATCCGGTTGGAGGTGACACTTTCCTACGTCGCGCAACCACGTCGCACACGCCGCAATTTGCGCCGCTACCTGTCAACGTGGGTGGACTGGAAAAGCAGCAAACTGGGAGAAGGAATCAACGATTTTTATGTGCGTGCCATGAGGGATGAAGAAAATGACTCTGAGCCTCTGCCCGGTTCGGCTCTGCCGTGGACACTAAACGAGAAGTCAGATGCAGGCTTCATTCGAAATACTAAACGCAACAGCGGGACCGTTCAAAAAGACTGGGCTGTCGTTAAATCCAACACGTTGCCCGATCACTTTTGTATCGCCGTCGTTGGGCATGCAGGATGGAGTCACGACCCGGACTCGACCGCTCGATATGCATTAGCGGTTACATTGCAGATCCTCGGCGAAGAGATCGCTATTTACGAGCCGCTCCGAACGGCCATTATCGAGCTGCAAACAGAGGTTGGAGTAGAGGTCGAAGCCGAGGCTGAAATTGAGGTTGAGGAATAGTTACAACTCCTGCTCAAGAAATTGTCCGTGCTGCGGTAACCACGTTTTCGCCTTCTCCATGGTGGGGCTATCCGCGTGGACGATGTTCCAGAAGCGAGAGGTGTGATTGGTCTCGATGAGATGAGCGAGTTCGTGCACGATCACGTAATCGCATGCGCGGGAGAGAAGTGCAGATGGTAGCGCGGTCCTTTGTATAGCAATTGTCGAACCAGCGCAGCTTTATGGGTGCCGTAGTTGTGGTTCGTCCAGAAAAGTGACTCTGGCAATAGCGCGCCACTTGTTTTCATATTTGCTTTCTTGCGCCCGGCCCGCCTGACATTGCCGATTACAATATGTATAGGAATCCGCTACTCATTGGCGTCATTTTCTGCAGGAATACTTGTGAACGAGCTTGGTCTTGAAGTCGGCGGGGTGATGTCGTGGTTCGCGGTCGGACTGCAGCAGGGATATACACGGGTGGCGGTCTCAGCCGCGCATGCCGCTACCTGGCGGGGTCTTCTTTCCGATGCCGTACGCCGTTGCTATATCTCAGACGAGCGGCTAGAGGCCGCCGCAACGGCGGCGAACACTACTCGGTCTGAGATTTTAGCAGCGCTGCTTCCGGACCCCGGCTCGGTAATGTCCGGCGATTTCGGTGAAATCGTTGGCTACCTTTATCTCGCCTCCCGGCAGACCGGTGCGATCGGTCCAAAAAAATGGCGCCTGAAACAGGATAGAACTAAGGCAGCGCCGCATTCGGATATCGTGCAATTCCTGCTGCCGCAATGGCCGGAAGCCAGTGCGCAAGACCGGCTCATTTGCGGTGAAACCAAAGCCAAAGCTACGGTAGGCAATTTCGCGCCAATCCCTGCAGCGATCACGGGCAGCCAGAAAGACCGTACGAGCCGGCTAAGCCGCACGCTGGTCTGGCTCAGAGAGCGCGCCCTATTGCAGGATATCGGCGCTGTGACGGTGGCCCAACTCAATCGATTCATCAACGCGACCGAATTCCCACAATGCGCTCGCGAGTTTCACGCCATCGCGGTGATCTGCTCGGACCTGGTTGACGCTGAGTTAGCGAACCTGGTGCCGAACACCATTCCGCCAGGGTGTGCATTGGCAGTGATCTCAGTTCCAAATCTGCAGAACACGTACACAACTGTCTTCGAAGCCGTCCATGAGTCGGTGGATGCGGTGCCGGAGGTGCTCCCATGACGGAATCTTTGAATAGATGGATCGCAACCGCGGACGCCGTGCGTCACATGGACCACTTTCGTATCGCACAGGTGCCTCTTCAGATGGCATTTGTCCGCAATCGAGTTGACGACTACTACATTTCGCTTGTCGGCGATCTTTTCGACAGAATGAGGGTAAACGAAGTTGAATCGGCAGAATGGGCGCGCCTTGGAAACGCGTTTGCCCAGTTCGCCGAAGACCACGCAGGCATCTTGACAGGTACAGCGATTGATCGGTCCGAAGCAGCCTTATACGCGGCGGCTGCGTTTTACTCAGGCGGTTTCCCCGCTTCGGCGTACCTCAGTATCACGCGTATGCGGGACGTTCCCGAGGCTGGTGCTACCCGGGCTTGTTTCGACCTACTTGCGAGGCCCGCGGTGCCAGCCTCCCCAGATGTGGTTGGGTTGCTTGCGGCGCTGAGAGAGGATGACCGGCAATTTGTAGCCGATATGGCTACGAGGGTGCAGGAACAATCCAACGCGGCTTTCCGCGCGGGGCCAGATGAATGGGTTCCGGCGAGGCTATACGAGCAATTGATGCGTCGGTTCGCAATCGTCAATCTGCGTGCCGTCCTTCCGGCTCGCACGCCCGGTTTTTGGAACGGGCTTGTCGAGTCTTTCGTAACGCGCACGCCTAGCACCTGGGAGTTTTTCCCTTCACAGATTCAGGCGATCCAGGGAAATCTTCTGGCGGACGGCGTCAGTTTCGCGCTGCAAATGCCGACTGGAGCCGGTAAGACAACGCTCTGCGAAACATTGTTATTCGATCATTTGCAGCGTCATCCGACCGAAGCTGCGGTCTTGCTCGTGCCTTATCGCTCGCTGGCGTCGGAGCTGAGAAATAGCCTGGTGCGCCGGCTAAACGCTCTTGGAATCTCCTCGCGGTGCGCTTACGGCGGGACTGTGCCGAGCGGCGATGAGGTACAAGAACTGAATGCAACGCGGCTGCTGGTTGCAACCCCGGAGGCGTTATCGGGACTTCTCAGCGCAGATCAGGAGTTTCTGCGCCGCGTGTCATTGGTAATTTGTGATGAGGGCCATCTGCTCGGCGCGCCTTCGCGAGGGATCGCGCTCGAGCTTTTACTCGCCAGACTTAAAGGGCGGGAGACAGGGGCGCCCCGATTTGTCTTTATTTCTGCGATCGTTCCGAATGTTGAGGAGATCAATGCTTGGCTTGGAGGAACCGCAGAGTCAATCATTCGTAGCCAGTATCGCCCGGCGGTAGCGGAATTCGGCGTATTGCGGGAGGCACCGGGTGACAACTCGACCGTAAATTTGGAAGTTCATCCCCATTTGCCCGAAGCGGCGCGATTCACTGTAAACGGTTTTTTGAGCCGGACAGATTTTCAGTATTTCAATCCCGCTTCGAACCGCACGCGAACACTCCCCTATACGTCGATCAAGAGGCGCGCGGTCGCGGCCGCACGTAAGGCTCTCCCAATGGGAACCGCCGTTTTATTCGCCGCTAACAAACGTGGGGATCAGGGTGCAATTGGCATTGCGGAGGAACTGCTGGACCAGCTTGACTACTCGCTAACTTTACCGCAGCCATCGGCATTTTCCGATGCTACGAGGCTCAATATCGCCGTGGACTATCTCCGCCGCGAATTCGGCGAGCAATGGATCGGAACACGAGCGCTTTCGGCAGGCGCTGTTCTTCATCATGGAGACATCCCACAGGAGACGCGTGAGGTTCTGGAGGAATTGCTGCGCCGCGCCCATGCTTCATTCGCCATCTGCACATCTACGTTGGCGGAGGGGGTCAATCTTCCCATCCGCACACTGGTTTTGTATTCCGTTCAAAGACGATTGAGCAATGGGCGGCCGGATACACTTCTGTCTCGTGACATCAAGAATCTGGTCGGGCGGGCTGGCCGGGCGGGTGCCACCACTAAAGGCCTGGTAATTTGCGCAAATTCCGGACAATGGGCGGCGGTCGAACGCGTGGCTCTAGAACAACCTGGAGAGAATTTGGTCAGCTCGCTGCGCCTGCTGCTGGATCAAGTACAAAGGGTGTTAGCAGCGCAGAATATCGTCCTGACGAACGAAGAATTGGAAGACTCGCCGGATCTCTACACACTCATAGACGGCATAGATTCAACCCTTATTGATTTGGCATCGGAAGAGATTACAGAGGAGCGACTGGTTCAGCTTGCTGTGGAGCTAGCTGATCAGACCTTCGCCGCTAAAACCGCAGGGCCGATGTCACGCGAAGTATTGCGAACAGTGTTCCGCTTACGCGCATCTCGCGTAGCAGGAATTCGGACCGCCGGCCGTCTTGGATGGATTCGGGAAACCGGCGCCAAAATGCGAATGATCGAAACGGTAGAAACCAATCTGCTAAACACGTATGCCGCGTGGGAAGTCCTTCAGAACCCGCTGGACGACCAATTCCTAAGTGCAATTTTGCAATGGGCGTGGACTAACGGAAATCTCGATGACGATGTCCGAAAAGTCTTTCAGCTTGAAGCAGCCGACGATGTCAACGGAGTCAGGGATTCATTTTTTGTTATTGTTCGGCGTTGGATTCTTGGCGACACGCATGCCCAGGTTGCGGCTGCCTCAGGACGTGACGTTGATGACGTTCTGAGTATCCACACCGGTCTAATCTCTTACGGACTACAAACGGTCGTGGAGCAAGGGATTTCACTGCTGTCAAAGCTTCTGGAGGCGCAAGGCCGGATTTTGTCCGAAGCAGTTCGCGCATTTCCTGACCACCTCAGATTTGGAGTGCCCACGGCCGGAGCCGTCATGCTCAGTAAAGCTGGCATTCGGCATCGCCGCGCAGCGATTTTGCTCGGTGCCACTCCCGAGGTCACGGGAGTGACTGGCGCCGGACGTGCCATTGCCCTAGCCGTCGTTCGGCAATTGCTCCAAACGGATGAAGCTGGCTGGCGTGATCGACTAGGAACGCTGATGTACGAAAACACGATGGCAGATGTCAGGTAGGCATCAAAGCAGCCCATGCCGATTTTGAACAAAAGCTGATGCCTAAGTCACAGTGGACCCGTGCACATCGCTCTCGACAGCCGTAGACGGCTGTCTGTCGGACCTCCGTCGCTCACGCTTCGTGTGAACCGTGAAGGAGGATTGTGTGCTTAGTGTGTGCCGGGAGGACACTTCTGTGGCGCGGCATCGACGTCGAGATCGGACTACTGCGCACCGTTGACCGGTCCGAGAAAGGCCTAATCTGACTATTTTGCTAGGCCCAAGTGTTTCTCTACTAGAGGCAACAATTGCGAAGGAACGCGATCAAGAGCTTGCGACAAGTTGAACAGAGCGCTCAGGGAGGGACTCTTTTCGCCTCTCTCCAGTTGGCCAATGTAGTTGCGATGGTATCCAGTGGCGTGAGCGAAGGAATCTTGAGAGTGACCTGTCTTCTCCCGTAGCTGCCGAAGGACGATCCCGAAAGCAACCTGCGGTGTTCGAGTCCTCCAGTTGCGCCGCGCCTTTTGGGGCATGTGAGCCAACATTCTTCTGTTGACCACAATTGTGCGACCCACCTATAGTGTGTATTCGTAAACGGCGGGAGATCGACCGATCCGCACTGGGGACACGGTGAGTTCGTCTCTTACAACCCGATTGCCCTCTCTTGCAGCTTCCCAAGAGAACAGCCGCCAAGTAGTGAATTCAACTCACGATTCGAAGGTGGAACCGGAGGCTTCAGATGAAGCCTTAGTCTCTTGCATCTGCGATGGGGATAAAGAGGCCCTGGCCTGCTTGTTCCGCCGATATGCACGCATCGTCCGTGGGTTAGCCTATCGGGTTCTGCGAGACGCTTCCGAAGCAGACGACCTGCTTCAGGACATCTTCTTGCTTGTCCATCGCCTTTGCGGAACGTTTGACAGTTCCAAGGGCTCAGCGCGCTTCTGGATTCTCCAGATGACCTATCGCCGGGCCATCTCCCGCCGACGTTATCTGACCGCCCGCCACTTCTACACTCATTTGGATCTGGACCAGGCAGCAGATCGAGTATGTGATGTACCCTCGAAATCCGGGCGCGAGAACTCCGTGGATCGGAGTGCTTGAGAGAAGAGAAGCCTGGGAAGCCTGGTTGGCGGAACTCTCGGAAAGCCAGAGGCAAACGCTGAACCTGTTCTTCTTCGATGGCTACACGTTCGAAGAGATTGCTTCCAAAACGGGCCAGACCGTTGGGAATGCGAGAAATCACTATTACCGCGGTCTGCAAAAGTTGAGAAAGCAGATTTCTGCTGGCAAATTGCCGGGCAAAGAAGCAGTATGATAAAAGACCTTAGCCGTAGGAGCGGGTGCGTTGTTGCCAAGCGGACCCCATGACGAATTTCTGGAGCTCTGTGCCGTCTCGACCTCAGGCCAGCTGAGTGAGGCAGAGCAGAAGCGGCTTCAGGAACACCTAGCCATTTGCTCCGAGTGCCGTGATGCCCTCCGCGACTTCGAGTCTGTAGTCCACGACACCATCCCTGCCATTGGCGCAGAACAGGCATCAGAACAGTCCTCGCGTATTGATCCTGGTCCTGCGTGGTCCCAATCCAAGGCAGAAAAAGCCTTCTTCGAGCGTTTGGCACGAGAAGAAAAGCAACGAGTCGCCCGGCTGCCGAGAAGAAGAACGGCGTACCTGCAGGTTTTCGCCGAATTCTCCCCATCGCTCCGGAATCAACCTGGCGCCACGTTTGGATGCTTTACGCCGCCGGAATCCTGCTTTTCATCACCCTGTGCTTCTCCGCATATTGGGTTGGTGTGCGCCATGGGACGGAGGAGGCAAAATCCACCCAACCGGCCACCACTGCCCAGCCCCAGGTAGCGGCACAGGCCATCCCTTCTTTGGAAGAGCAGCTTAGCGACGCCGCCCACGAACGGGAGATTGCCCATGACCAGGTCGCGCAGCGTGATAAGGCCCTTGCAGATTTGCGCCGGCAATTAGAAAAACAGTCAGCGGAGATTAACCGGCTAAGAGAAGCCCAGGATCGCCTGGAAGCCAGCCTGCAAAGCGATGAAGCCAGCAAACAGGATCTCGCGCAACAACGGGCCGAACTGGGGCAGAAGCTGGAAGCCGCACAAGGAGAGTCCCGCGCCCTTCAGCAGCAGGTCGCTTCACTCACGCAGCAGTCGACCAGCGAAACCGCACAGGCGAAGGCACTGGGAACCAAAGTCAACGATCTGACCCGCCTGCTTCAGGATCGTGAAGCCGCCCTCAACCAGCAGGACGAACTGCTGGCGCATGACCGCGACATTCGGGAGGTGGTTGGGGCGCGGAATCTATATATCGCCGAGGTATACGACACCGACGAGAAAGGGGCTACCCGCAAGCCCTACGGTCGCCTGTTCTACACAAAGGAAAAGTCTCTGATCTTTTATGCCTACGATCTTGATCAACAGCAAGCCAAGCACCCACAGACATTTCAGGCGTGGGGACGTCGTGGCCCCGACTTTAAGCAGGCGCTGAATTTGGGCATTTTCTACGAAGACAACGCTTCCAAGAAGCGTTGGGTTCTGAAACTTGATGATCCCAAAACCCTGGCACAAATTGACGCGGTCTTCGTGACTGTAGAACCGCACGGCGGAAGCGACAAGCCGAGCGGGAAACCCCTTCTTTTCGCCTATCTCCGAGTCAATCCCAACCACCCCTAGGTCAAGCCCTCCTTTGGTCAATTCGTTCTAGAATCTATTCCAGTTGATACAAATGGCGGGGTTCCCTGCGAACAACTGAGGAGTGGCTGAAACTCATTGCTCGCTGGAGAAATCAGTATGCGCTTCCCCCGGATTACCGCGTTGTTCGTTTCCTTCGTTCTGCTGACTCTTCCGTGCACTTGGGACAGTCACCCAATGGCAATATCAACGGCCTGGTTCTTGACCCGACCAATCGAGTCATCGCTGGTGCCGAGATCGTTGCCGTGAACGATGTAACCGGGGTGCAGTTCACCACCAAGACGAACGATGAGGGGGTGTATGTCTTGGCGAATCTGCCCCCCGGACCCTACCGGCTTCAGGTTTCCAAGGTCGGCTTCAAGACAATCATCAAGCCCGACATCATTCTCAATGTGCAGGACGCCCTCTCCATCAACTTCACGCTACCGGTCGGCGCACTGCTTGAGACGGTAACTGTGCAAGGCGGAGTTCCCCTTGTGAATACGGAGTCAGCGGCCATCAGCACGGTCGTAGACCGCAAATACGTGGAGAACATGCCGCTGAACGGACGCAGCTTTCAGGATCTCATTCTCCTTACGCCCGGCATTGTGACGACCAGCCCACAGTCTCAAGCCGCCCTCGGAACCAGCGGCGAGTTCAGCGTGAATGGCCAGCGCACGGAATCGAACTCCTACTCGGTCGACGGCGTGAGCGCAAACGTGGGTGCGCAAGCGGGCTTTGTTGAGAGTCCAGGGGCCAGCGGATCGTTACCTGCATCTACTGCCCTCGGGACAACGCAAGGACTCGTGTCCGTCGACGCGCTTGAGGAGTTTCGCGTCCAGAGCTCAACCTACTCGGCAGAATTTGGACGCAATCCGGGCGGTCAGTTCTCTTTTGTTACACGTTCTGGAACTAACGATTGGCACGGCACGGCATTCGACTACCTGCGCAACAATTACTTCGACGCCAGCGATTGGTTCAACGGATTCTTAGGCGTGGCTCAGCCCTCATTGCGGCAAAACGATTTCGGCGCGACGCTTGGCGGCCCCGTGACAATTCCGCATCTCCACAGCGGAAGAGACAAAACCTTCTTCTTCTTCTCATACGAGGGGTTGCGTCTGGTTCAGCCGCAGCCAGCCTCGGTGAGCTACGTGCCAACGCTTTCGCTCCGGCAAAGTGCCCCATCGGTCCTGCAGTCCGTTCTCAACGCTTTTCCTCTGCCCACGCCCGGTGCACCCGATCTCGGGAATGGACTTACCGAATTTGTGGGAGGGTGGTCAAATCCGAGCCAACTCGACTCGTTGAGCATTCGCCTGGATCACAACCTAAAAATGAAATCCAGGCTGTTCATGCGATTCAGCGAAACTTCTTCCTCTCTCGACAGTCGCTTTACCGGGAATTTCAGTCCTTCAAGCAGGTCGTCCAGTGCCTACACGACAAGGACCATCACGATAGGGCTATCTAGTTCGCTCTCGAACAACGTCAGCAACGAAGCACGCCTGAACTTCAGCGCTAACGAAGCAACGAGTCACTCGACACTGGATAATCTGGGTGGTGCTCAGTCCACGGATTTAGCCCTATTGCAGGGTATCAACCGGTCCTCGACCCCGACCTACCAGGTATCGGCTACGCTGGCCTTTCTTCCATTTTTTCCGGAGCTTGTGGAGAACAATTTGAAGACGAACCAGCGGCAGTGGAATTTTGTCGACACTCTCGGCTTGACGTCCGGGCACCATCAGTTGAAGTTCGGTGCGGACTACCGACGACTTGCTCCCATCGCCAAGTCATTGAATCCTCGCATGGACTACTTCTTTGACGACTCAACGGCTGTCCAAGCGAATTCCGTAGGTATCGGGGTAGCGTCAAGTTCGGCAAACGCGTATCCGCTATACCAGAACTTTTCTGCCTTCGCCCAAGACGAGTGGCATCCCTTGGCACGACTCTCGTTGTCATTCGGGCTGCGATGGGAAGTGAATCCTGCGCCGGGCGCCAACCGGGGGAACCTTCCTTACACGGCGCGTGGTGCCACGCCGCAAACACTCACACTGGCGCCCCAAGGCACCCCACTTTGGAATACCACCTGGTACAACGTCGCTCCACGCCTTGGTTTCGCATACTTGCTCCGCATGAAGTCCGGATACGAAACCGTGGCACATGCCGGAGGGGGTGTCTTCTTCGATACAGGGCAACAGCTCGGCTCGCAAGGATATTTTGGGCCTGGTTTCTCCGCCTTCAACTTGTTCGGAAGCGACTTTGGCGTTCCTATCAACTTCCCGGCGCCATTGGCTCAGTTTGTCCCCACAATCGTAAATCCGCCAGTTCCGCCTTACACGGATACCCAGGTCTTCGCGTACCCGGCGCACCTACAGTTGCCATACACGTTGCAGTGGAGCGCCAACGTCCAGCAAGCACTGGGAAAGAACCAAGCGCTCACAGTTGCTTATGTTGGTGCGAGCGGGAGGCGGTTGCTTGAGCAAAGCGAGGTGAACATCGGCCTTTTCAATCCTGACTTCGGAACTGTCATCTTTTCTCAAAATGGGCTTACGTCCTCGTACAACGCCTTGCAAGCGCAATTCCAGCGGAGGCTAACCAGCGGTTTACAAGCTCTGCTTTCCTATACTTGGTCCCATTCGATCGATTTCGGTTCTCAAAATTCAGCTCTCCCCTACACCAGAGGGAACTCGGACTTTGATGTCCGACACAACATGTCTGCTGCCGTGTCCTACGACCTTCCCAGTGCATGTAGGAATCTATGCGGTGCCTTGCTAAACCATTGGGGTGTGGATGACCGGTTTACGGCGAGAACGGCGTTTCCGGTAAATCTGATCGGGGCAAATTACTTCGATCCCGGAACCGGAAAGCTGGTGCCGGGACAGTTGAACAGGGTTCCTGCGGTTCCCGTTTATGCGTATGGCCACCAATACCCGGGCGGTCGGGCGATCAATCCGGATGGGTTCACTCCCGCACCGGCAGGTCAACCTGGGAATAGCCCGAGGAACTTCGCCCGTGGATTTGGCGTGTGGCAGATGGACTTTGCCGTCCGACGAGATTTCGCGATTTACGACCGGCTCAAACTGCAATTTCGGGCCGAGGCGTTCAACGTTTTCAACCACCCTAATTTCGGCGTAGTTAACACGACGTACTGTCCCGCTGGTCCGGGTTGCACATTCGGGCAAGCTACCGCGACCCTTGCCCAAAGTCTTGGCGTGCTAAGCCCGCTTTATCAAATGGGTGGGCCACGCTCCATGCAGTTCGCGCTGAAACTCCAATTCTGAGGAAGGGACAATGAGAATGACGAAAACATCGTCCCCATCCGTCTGTCCTCAGAAGACCGAGTGGACCCACAGTGTCGCGAGGAGTGGAGGTCGTCTCCTCATCACCCTGATTATCCAGTTGATGTTAGCTGTCGGTCATACCCATGCAGCGGACAACACGCCTGTAGTTGGCCCGCGGGTGCGAGTTAGTCCGCCCTTGGCTGGGAACCACAGTCTATTGGATCTTTCTCTCGATCCCGATCACCCATCCGATCAATTTGCTTGCGGCTACCGCTATTCAGCTCCCGAGAATGCAATGCTAGGGTTCGTATATCTTTCCTCCGATGGTGGCCGCAGTTGGGGCGAGGTCCTGAAAGACAGTTCCAGCGCTTGGGTGAGCGAAGAATCGTGTG
This sequence comes from uncultured Acidobacteriaceae bacterium, assembly GCA_963770915.1. Lineage (GTDB taxonomy): Bacteria > Acidobacteriota > Terriglobia > Terriglobales > Acidobacteriaceae > PALSA-270. The sequence continues at coordinate 3,319,792 of CAVYRG010000001.1, read as the reverse complement.
CCGCAGGCGGGGGCCGGGTTTTCTTTATGGCCGAGCGCGCACTGCTGGAGCACGGACAATTTCTTTCCGGGCTTCCGCTGCAACAGCGGGGTGAAATTCATCTTCACAGCTCGTCTGATGGAGGAAAGACCTGGGATTCCCTCGTCAAGCGTGGATGGCTTGACCATACTGCGATGGCGGTTGATTGGACTCACGGCGCACACCGCGGTCGAATGTACTTGTTTGGTCAGGCTGCCAGGCAGGTCTCGTCGGGTTACCTCGACGAAATACAGTTGATTACGTCGGATGATGGCAAGACTCTTCATGGTCCCGTAGTTGTTCCGCTGGCGACCACTGCGGACTATGTAGCCGGCTACGCTTCTTCCGCGAAGGTCCTCCCCGATGGCAGTGTGCTGGCGGCGTATTTGGTTCGACGGAAGCGGCGTCTCACGAAAAGTAGTGCCGAAGATGAGGCTCAGGCTTACGTCGAAGTACTTAGAACCAGCGATGGAGGACAGACAATAGATAAACGGGCCGAATTTGGCCCTATTGATTCGTGCCTTGGTGCGATGCCCGCACTGGATGTGAACCGGGCAAATGGTACGGTCTACCTCGTCTGGGGGAGCATGCAGCAGAACGGCTGCGAACTCGTGACCTCCTTCACGCGAGACGAAGGCGTAAGCTGGTCCGAACCTCGTGTAATTGTGGAAAACGGTAGCGTGCCTGAGATTGCGGTGAACGAGCGAGGGATTGTCGGCCTGCTATGGCTCGAAACGGGGGAGTCGCAGTGTTGGAGATTCGCCGCCTCATCGGATGGTGGGCAGACATTTTCGGATCCAGTGCGGATTTCTCGTTGCCTCCCATCATCACCGATCACGAATCTTTCGCAATCAGCACGTGACGCGTCCCCCGAGGTCCACAGCCAAACAACAGGCTCTGGTTGGAACCTAGAAACCACCGCGCTAGGCTTCAGCGTAATCGCGGCGAAGGATGGATTAATCCCGGATCGTACCGGTCTCACAACAGACCCGGCAGGAGTGTTTCATGCCGTGTGGCCTGAGCCTACAGACGACGGAGCACTATGGTCAGCTAGTATTACCGTCGGTAGCGCCGAAACCACGTTGTTGCCTGACGCTGCGCGAGACGTATCTAGCGAGGTCGTTTTGGAATTCGCGAATCCTGAATTTGACCCTGCGTCCGGTGTCTATGCGCTGGACGTGACAATTACCAACGTGACCGCCAAACCGGTGGCGGGGCACCTCTTCCTGCGCCTTGACCGCGCCTTCTCTCGGTACTTCAAGGCAGTGACCGCGATCGGGAGCGATAATGATGCGAGCCTGGGGCGCCCGTTGTGGGCAGTGTGGGCAAAAGGGAGGACGGAAATCCTGAATCCGGGAGAGACGAGTTCGCCGCGACGCCTTTCCTTCCTCCTGAAGCAGAAGTATTGTGATGAGGCGGACTTCGGCGACCTTCTGTCTGTCAGACTGACGGCTTTTTTAGTTCCAGCGCAGATGCGCACTGCGAACTAGCCAAATGGGCCGCCGTTGTGCAAGGTTCTATCTTGAGGGGGAGGTAGTGCTCCTTCGACAAAAGCACTGCCTGTTGACGGGGGACGCCCCGGAGCGTCCCCCTTGGCTTTGACCTACTCATCAGATTCGTAGGCCGCAATGGACTTGCGGAAGTCCGGTGCTTGGTTGTCGGCGAGCGGAGGAACATGCTTCGTTCCCAGCACGAGCGCCGGAGCACTTCCGAGTCTGTGGATGCTTGGCTTTTCGTAAGTCATCAGAATTACCTCCTTTCTGTTGATGTATCCCCAACTGAGGGAACTTAATTTAGAAGGTTCCGCACGAATGCCGGCCGTTCCTACTCGTCGGATTCGTAAGCGGCCACGGATTTGCGGTAGTCGGGAGCCATGTTGTCGGACAGCGGTGGCAGGTGCTTAGTCCCCAGGACCAGGCTCTGCGCGTCTCCGATGCAGGAAAGTCTCGGCTTCTCGTAGTTCATCGATTTTCACCTCCTTTCTGCTTTGGAATTCTGATCAAGAACAACGTCGATCCTGTTGAGCGAAAACACGAAATGAGTCCCATTCTTCCGCGCGCTCAAGCTGGACAATCCCGAATGACTCCAAGTTCCGTAGCCACCATTCGACTGCAAGGGTGCGCATGAACGGAATCATTGGGAGTACGAAGCCCTGCCTGGCTTTCAAGAGAAGCGCACTGGTTGACACTTCGTCGATGAATCCGATGCGGGCGCTCCTCATTTCTCGGCAGAGGAAGCTCACGCTGGAGTAATTCCTGGAGAGGCCAACCATAGGACTGCGCGCAACGTGACCTTTTCTCTTTCTGGACAGCACTTCGCTTGGCACGTAACCGGCAAGCGCTCGACGCATCAGCGAACGCCTCTGGCCCGGCCGAATCAACTGGTCCGGCGGAATTGCACAGATGAATTCCAGGAAGTCACGATCCAGATAGGGGTAACGTTTCTCAAAAGGTGGGTTCGAGGGCAGACTATCGGCGGCCAGTTGCCGCTGCAGCGCACAAAGGGTGGTCCTGTGGTCTTGAACGCTCGGTCGCGGACCAAAGATGTTCCACGTGGTTACATACCCGTCAATGGCATGGCGATTCCGGCGACTGAACTCCGTGTTGAGCCAATGGACTAGGCGCTGGTGATTAGAGCCGCTACCAGAGTGGAAGAATCTTGCGACGACCGCCGCGATGAGGTGGAACCACGGTTTTCTCTTCTCCAATGCCCAGAGTTTGAGTTGGCGGGCCAGTCTCCTGAAATGAAGGTCGACCAGGAGATTAGCAAGCTCCGGTAGCGGGCTGGCGATGCCTCCTGTGAATTCATCGCCACCAATGCCGGACAGCAGGCTTCGATTGTGATTGACTTGCAGCAGTCGACTGAAGTTCTGGCTCGCCGCAGAGAGACAACTCCCCGAACTTGGAGTTGCTGCCAGGCGCGTCATGTCAAAGTCAATCCGGAAAGCATCCTCGGCTCGGACTTCGATGTGAGAGCCTACGAGCCCGCGCAGAGCTTCGACTTTTGAGAAAAACGGCCGTTCGTCCCAGTTTGGTTCGGAATCGGTGTAGTACGACACCGTATCGGGTTTTTGGATCATTCCATCTCCACTCGATGCAATCGCGTCCGCTATGCACACGATGGAGGATGAGTCCATTCCTCCGCTGAGTTCCGCAAGGACTGGGGAATCGGACCGCAGCCGCCGGCGAACCGATTCCGCGAAAACATGGCGGAAGTGTTCTTCGTACTCGCCATCCGTGCGATAACAGATCCTCTTTGAGGGATCAAAATCCCAATACTGGGTGATCTTCCGCGTCCCTTGCGCTAGGCAAACGAATGAACTGGGAGGAACGGCATGGATGCCAACGTATGGTGTGAGATGAACTGCGGGGAAAAAGCACAGCCAGCCAGCAACGTACTCCTCCTGCAGCTTGAGCGGATGCTGCGAAAACTGAACAAGAGGATCAAGGATGCTGCACCAAGTGACGTGATCCTGCTCAATTGTGTAGTAAAGGTGACGTGTGCCCACAAAATCCTTGGCCAATATCAGGGACCCATCTTTGGGGTTCCACAGCGAAAGTGCCCAGTCACCGACTAGTTGACGAAACATCTCGGTCCCCCAGCGGTCGTAGGCTGCGGACACGATTTCGAGATCCGTCAAAGCTTCTGAAACCTTGCCCCGAACCCTTTCGATCAGAGTTCTCCGGTTGTCAAGACGTCCGTCCCAGGCGATTACCGCTCCCGATGTCGATACGTGCGGCTGTATTTCTCGGCGCGCTTCGCTCGTGGTGTGAAAGGCCCGGTAAAGAATCCCAAGGTTTTCTCTACAGATGTAACCCTCGCCATCCGGCCCGTAGGGAGCGAGCACGGGACGAGCCTCTTCAAGATCGTGAGGATCCACCGGTTTCCCATCGAAGTTGCACTTTCCGAACTGAACGCTCATTGCCCTCGACCTTCCCTACGAGTGCGCTGTGTTCCTAACACCTGTCGAGCACCGCGTACATTTCCCGCATATATGGCCTGTCGTTGACCACTCGGCCGTCAACTTCAACCCAAGCATGGGCCTTGAACGGCACTTGTTGCGCGCCGAGGATCATGCATGCAGGTACCCCGTAGCGCTTGAGCAGGCACGCGGTTGCTGCAGAGCGCTGCAGGCACAACACTTCTTTCCAGTACCAAATACAGGCCATATCAATCGCGGCGCAGACGCGCTCAGTCGGGTTGATGGGAAGCGTCACCGCCCTCACTGGATGGCTGCGTACCTTCTCGTACAGAGCCTGGAAATTTTCCCTGGCTAGGTAGACATCGAACTGAATCAACCTCAAATACGCGCGAAGTACGAGAAAGGACATCACTGCAAGAAACCTCACTTCATATCTGTAGACCGAGTTGGTCGCATAGAAACGCCATTCGGTCGGTCAGAGCTTCAATCCGCTCGCTCAAGGGCAACACTGGCGAATGCCCTCTGTGCTGGCTGTAGGCGAGAAGAATCGGATGCTCGGATACGTTCGCCGCTTGCAGTCTCGCGGTCATCTTTCGCGCGTGAAGCGGATTACAGTTCTGGTCGGAATCGCCAGAAACAATCATGGTGGCGGGATAAGCAGCGCCTTCACGTATCTGGTGGTAAGGCGAGTAGCTCAACAACGCTTGAAAATCATCAGGGTCCTCGGCGGTCCCAAACTCGTCGGCCCATACGCGAGCGTTGTCGAACAGGTGATAGCGCAGCATGTCGAGCAGGGGGACCATGCACACGACCGCGCGAAACAGGTCTGGCCTCTGCGTCATCACGGCGCCCACCAGCAAGCCAGAGTTTGAGCCTCCAAAGATTCCGAGCTTGCCGTTCTGGGTTCGGCCTGTCTTGAATAAGCCACTCGGCCGCCGCCATGAAGTCGTCGAACGCCACCTGCCGATGTCGTCGCTTCGCGGCTTCATGCCATTTCGCCCCGAACTCCGATCCTCCGCGAATGCTGGGCAGGGCGAACAGACATCCTTTCTCAATCAGGAAGGCCACGAACACGCTGAATTGTGGCGTCATGGGTACCCCGTATCCGCCATATGAAGTCATGATGGTTGGACACGATGCCTCTTTGAGAGGCTCAGAGCGACCAAGCAAGAACATCGGAATTTCCGTTCCATCCTTGGTGGCGAAACAAATCCGGGTGTGACGGAAGTTCTTGGGGTTAAACGGTATGTTTCGTGTCGCCCAAACCGTCATTCTGCGATCCGGGTGACGATAGATGATGGTGTGGAGTGGCTTTAGAAACGATTCGCATTCGATGAACAGTTCCTGGCCATCTTCGGAACACCCCAGCAGGCGCACGGTATCGTCCCTGTCGACTGGGATCTCTCCAAATCGCTTGCCCGATAAGCCCACAACGGTGATCACCGGCTCTAGAGGTGCCGGAGATAAGAGACATAGATCTCGTCTCTGTTGGCGCACCAACCCTGGATCCGAGAGTCTGTGTGTGGAACAACATCGACGAATGTGGTCTGGGAGTGCTTCATGCCGGAGTACCTCAACAACCTTCAGGTTGGGCGCATCGCGATCGGTGATAGCGACAACGCGATCGTCGTTAAGGAAAAGTGGCCCAAACTTGTAAGGCGCGTTCCGGATTACGACGGTCGGCGGGATCGGACTCTCGTGTTGCCACAAATAGAAATCGGTGCAGATTTCCTCGCCAAAATGAATAACGAGGAACCCGATGCATCCTTTGCCGGGGACGATGTGCAGCCGCAAATTGCCGCTTTCACCTGCAACAAAGATTTCCTCGATCATCTGGAAAGTTTGTGCCAAGCACGTGCTTATAGGCCGCACGCGGATCGGTTCTGTGCCCTAGCTTCATGAACGTAGTAGAAAGCACGGCAGTCGGGAGTAAATGCGAAGCCGCGCAGATAACCTCGTGGAAGCGTGTCCGGCAAAACCTCACGGTTCTGAATGTCCAGCAACTCGAACGTTCCCGTACGCTCCCCACCCTGCTTGACCTCATAAAGCATCAAGCGGCCATCCGGATGAAATACGAAGCGGCCTGACCGCGGTGTGTGGCCCCGTCCCACGGAGCGAAGGATCAATGAGAACTTCATCAGGGCCGTCCACACCTTCGCGCATGCAGATACAGAACTGTTCCTGTCCCAACGGTGCGTTTTCGGAAGAAATACCGACTGCCGACCTTCTGCAGCGAATCGTAGGTCTCGACATCGAGCAGTTCCCGAATCCGACTCACGGATGCGTTCTCGTCCAGGGATGGAATCAAGATAAGACCGCGTATACCGCGTCTGTGCTGCGATCCACTCCCGGGTGCGCGGCGACTCTTGGTCTTCAAGCCAGCGATAGGGATCAGTCACTGGCACTCCGTGCAGGACTTCAGTCACCGGTTCCACCGGAGAGAACGGCGGAGGTTCCATCAGTGCAGGCATAAGGACCTCCGTTCGCTGAGTGCGTTCGCTTCACGATGCATTCGTCGCGCCAGGCTGCGGAGATATCCCGGCCGTGGCAGGGTCTTGCATCCTCTCTTCGTCACGCCACGCCTCGCTTCCAGCTGCGTATGCAAAGACTGCCAGGAGCGGCGCAATGCTTAGGGCGTCGTCGATGGCAGTGCGTCCGACCATCCGTTCCCATCGTTCGCGGTACGAGGAAACAAGGCTTCTTTCGAGTGCAGAATCCACACCCATCGTGCGGCGAAGGTGTTCGAGCAAGTACTGAAACGTAAAGAAGGGATTTCCGATGTAGGCCTCCGCCCAGTCCAGAAACACGCACCGCTCTAGGCGAAACAACGATATTTCCGGGATTCAAATCAAGATGACCTAGAGTCTCAGGAATTCCCTGGGCTTCCAGCGCCTCGAGCGCAGTCTGAATACGGTCTCCCACGACAAGTAGCTGCGTCCGATTGAAGAGGCTCAGGCGGGATCTTCGTCTGCCGCTCCATCAATCGCATCATGGTCTCGACGAACGGCTCGACCATCTTGGAAAGCGCAGTCACACCCAAGATCACGCGCGCCGGCGGCAAGGATCTGGGCGCCGTGATCAATGGAATCGATCTGCAATTGCGGCCAGGGCACGCAGCCGCTTTCTCCCAGAGGGCTTCCTCTTGCACATCTGAAAGGAGTGGCCCGACAGCCTCTCGCATGAGCCATCCGTTCCAGTCTGGTCGTGTTGCCACCACACCTGGCACATAACCAGGAAAGAGTCTGGAAAGCACACAAGTGATCGGAAACTCTCTCTGGTTCGGTTCACCTACCGCTTTGAACCACAGCGCCGGCCCGTCGGTCTCGAAGCGAATCAGGCTGAAAGTAGGACTGGCGTTTAGTTGGCGGAAACGGCCGTTGAGGTGGAAGCCCAATGGTCCAATCACTTCTTCGATCCATTCACGCAGTTCGTCGAACCAGCCAAGGCATGTGAAAGGGCCGGTAGGAGACGTTTCCCCGTCTGCGCCACATTGCGCAATCGACTGCTGAATTGCCGAATGATCAGTGACGTCAGTCAGCGAATCCTTGGATAAGGCCGCAACCGGCATCCACTTGGTGGGTATTTTCGGAACGCCGACAGTGCCCCAATGTCGTGCAACCTGATAGTGAATTCCAGTACCGTGTGTTCCTGCCAATTCACTGAGTTCAAATAGACAGACGATCTCTTCTCCCCAGTCCGCCTTGACCGCTTCAGTGAGGTTTTCTGCCACGCGTTGCCAGAGAGGAATTTCCACCGAGGGAAGAGCGAACCGGTCGCCGTCCGGAACCACGAGGATGTCCTTTCCGTCCGGACTCAAAACGATGACTCGGTAATGTCTCGTGCTCGCCTTGTATGGCAGTAGCCATTACGTGTGCTCCATTCCTTTCACCAGCTAGCGCTCGGCGACCAATTTGTGTTCCTTAAGCGATCCGATGAATTCGCGCACGTCGTTCTCGACAATCTCCCGATCTGCGCCAAACTCGCGGCTGATGGTCTCCACGATGTCCGCCTCTGCGGATCCACTCTCGAGAAGTTCCAAGAATCCTTGATCCAACCGGATTCAGGTTGAACATTTGTCCTTGATGGATATCGAGCACGATCGCGCCATCCTGGCCGTGTGTGCTTCGAACTCCATCCGAGACTCTGTACAAGGGCTGCCCCACTAAGGTGGTTAAATCTTCGAATCGCGTGTGGCACACCTTGCCACTTGCAGCGGTGGAAACGCCACTCATTTGTGAATTCGTTCGGGAAACAATCAGAGTCTGCGAACTACGTTTCGCATCAAGGACATGCATCAGTTGACCGGCTTCACCGAAATCGAATCTGTTCGCGTTTCCGATCTAGTTGCTGGTTGCTGGAAGGGTTAGTCGAGGCCGGTACTACAGGAGGGCATTTCCCAAAGCCCGTTTATGGTGAGCCCCAGGATTGCCGACACATTCGACCCATCTCGAATCGTCCTTCGCGGACGAAAGTTCAGCGATAAGCTCTTCGTATCTGGACATCAACGCCTGTCATGCGCAGTCGCCAAGCGCACAGCGCTTCGCTGACGCCATAGCAACTTGCGATGTCCGCGGCGGAACGCCCCGCGGAACGCAACTGAACGAGCACATCTCGCGGCAGGAGAAGCGAAGCAGCTAGCCAATCGGCTTCCTGTTCCTGCTCGTCCGAATAATCGCTCAACAGCAGCAATCCGTCTCTTAGAAAACCTCGCACTTGGCAAGGCGTCTCTATTGCGAAGTTACGATAGATCATTCGTTGCTGTTATGGGATGTGCCGACTGAGAATGATTGCGAATGTACTATCGATCTTCAGGTCATTGGGACCAATGTCACCATCGACGACGGAAGTTGGGAAACGGCTCGCGTGGCAAGTCCACGTTCGCTCGAAATCGACAACTCGGACGTTCAGGTAGGCGGCGTAAGACCAAGGGTCAATCGGTGCATTCGGTCGCAGTCCCAGAGCCTTCCGGGCTGCGGCGGCGGTTCGTTCCGCCTGCGCTTTGAACCCACGGCGCACGTTTACCGACCAACCAACTCTTCGGCAGCGATGATCGCTCTCTGAGCCGCAAGAATTAGTTCGCCGAGTGCCTTTGCGGTCTCCACTTGTACGGTTTTCTTCTTCTTGAAGTGAACAATAGCTCGGGGTTTCTTAGCACTTTCGTTCGTTTCCATACCCAAGAATTCGCGCGGATCGCGTCCGAGCCACTTGCATAGACTTGCGAAAGTCTGCAGGTCCGGCATGTGCCCGTTCTCCACTCTTGAATAAGTGGCTGGAGCTCACGCCTGCATCCAGCGCTGCGGCACGAACGCCGCGAATACCTCTCTTCTTTGCCAGCAAACGACCGAAATCGTCGATCGTCAGAGCCATCGGACCTCCCGAGAAAAAGGTTATGAGCCCCTTGACGAGGGCAAAGGAACATGTTCCACTGTCTTATGTATAGGACACAACGTACTCATGCACGATACGTCCTATGCATGATACACACGCGAATCATAACGCAGATTTGGATGCACGCCAGCAAAAAGAGGTGCGAAGGTTCCATCTAGGCACACATATCGGAGCGAGTGCCTCATCGTGTACCTGTTAGGAAATGACGCGGATCTACACGAGACGAGAGTTCCGCGCAAGGAGAGGAAATGGCTTTGAACGAATTAGCGGCTCGAGCGGATGCGTTGGTCCTCATGCTGTTCGATGTCTGCGACAACTTGCAGCTTTCTCCGACCCAACATCAAAAAGCGGAGGACCGCTACCACGCAATAGCTAACGTGATTAGTGCGGCAAACAGCCCGTTCTCCTGTTGGGACTCGAGTCTCTACCCGCAAGGCTCGATGCGCCTTCGGACCACTGTGAAGCCGATCGACACACCACATGATCTGGACCTGGTATGCGAGTTCGATGTGTCCCACGAACTTCGTCAATCCGGTGGCGCTCCTGGACGACATGTTCAAGCTCTTCAGTGACCATGGCGTGTATGGCGGTATGGTCAAGAGGATGAACCGATATTTGCGAATCGATATAGGACGAATTCTGGTTGGACATTCTTCCAGCGTGCCGCGATGACCACAACGGTGGAACGTGCGTTCAGGTCCCCGATCGTGACCGCCACAGCTGGAAACCCAGCAATCCAGTCGCGTATGCGGATTGGTTCAAGAATGCCCCGCGCCGCATCATCGTCAAATTTAGCGATATCCCTCCGTGAATTGATCATCGCCGAAGCTACTCTTCAAGCGCTGCCCGCTTGCACGCAACTGAAGAAAGAAAATGCTGCAACTCGTCGATCATTTGCTTAAGCGGTGGCGTGATGTGCACTACGCAAACTCTGAATACCCACCGATCTCAATTGTCCTCACGGAGTTAGCTCCGACTTGTACAGGGGACTGCAGTGATTTCGACAGCTCTGCTTGAGGTATTCCATGGAATCGTGGCGCGACTGACGCAGCCCATGCTCAGGGCATGAAGGCGGCAGGTACCGATTCCGGTTATCCCGTGGAGTATTTCAGTGAACGGTGGGACCGTTGTTCAGGAGCATACCTTGCGTTCAATGATGGCATCCGCAAATTCGCGACAGCATGGCGAGAAGTTTGTTTGACGCAGCGGCAATCCGGGGAGGCTCGCGAAGGGTGTGTTTGGCCGCGTGATTGATGAGGCCATTTTGCGGGAGGCCAGGAGCATGCAGGCAGATCGCAGCGCCTCCCTGCTTGGAGTTGCGTCGATGGGATGTATTGTCCCTGCAGCGGCAGCGGTGGTCCCCATGCTTCGCAATACGAACCATGGCTCGATCTAGTCTTCGCCAGCGACCCGCCCAACTCACGGCGGCGCAGCAGATTGGTCGGATGCGTACGAAGTTTCCCGGCTTGGCTGTCGCATTCAAGCGAAGCCGTATCAGTTTGGACCGGAGATTGGTGGCCGCATCCGTTGAGCGACACATACCACATCCGAGATCTCCTATACACTCGGGCGGCGTCCACGCATCGCCATTTTGAGTCCGCAAGCTCAAGCTTGCGCCACGTAAGACTCGGCTCCACTTGTTTATCCCGACGGGCAAATGGATATATGTGTACACCGGCCCGAAGAGTGGAGGCCAAGCAGTTTGATTGCGGACACGATCATGCCGTGGATATCACAGTGGCTGAGGTTCTATGAAGTCTGGCAACAAACCGGAAGCTGGGAAGGTGAAGGTACGATCCCGAAGCAGAATCGCATCAGCAAGGCCCAGCCTGACGCGACGAAGAGTCCGCGCTACTACGACCCGCAGACACTTAAGCTCCTCTGGGGACGAGCTGCTGGACGATGCGCGATGCCCGATTGCCGCGTCGAGCTGTTCGTAACAGAAAACAATTATGATCCCGTTTGCGTAATAGGAGAGATGGGCCACATCGCTGCTTCGAGCAATGCTGGACCACGAGCGAACGTGGAGATCGATCTGCGTGATTCGCGACAAGTACGAAAACCTCATTCTCCTCTGCCGCAACTGCCATCGCAAGGTAGATACATTGAAACTAAGCTACCCGCATGAGCGCCTGTTCGAAATCAAGGCGAGCCATGAGGCTTGGGTTCGCACCGCCCTTCCTGAGCGAGGATTCACTCATCTCCGCTGGCAAGTGCTGAGATTACAGGGCGACTTTCCATTCGATCCGACGACGATCGCCGACGCATTGTCGCCGGATCAGGAAACAAGCGTGGAACAGATCAGCGTGTCGGCAACGCGCGAATCCTGGGCCTCGATTCAAGAGAATCTCCGGACGCAAGTTACATGCCATGATCGCGAACAGCGACTCGGTTGCATCCCGCGTTGCGGTCTTTCCCCTCGCACCCGTTTCGGCTTGCATTTATTCAGGATACCTGCTCACAAATCGCTTAAACGTCCGAGGATTTCAATATCACCGAGATCAAGCGACATGGGCCTGGCCGAAGAATCCGCAAGTTTTGACGACACCAACGGTCGACAGAGCCTGTTGACTCCACATCGTCATCCGCGGAAGTGTTCTTCTTGTTCGAGTTGACCGCGCCCATCGACGCCTCAAGCTTCTGGAATTGACCGGCCGAGATGCGAGCTGTGTATCGGTGTTCCGTTCCAGATTTGTCGACGGGCTGGCTGAAGAGTAAGACCCAGCTCGATGAACTGGCGCGAAAGGCAAGAGAGATGTTCGAAACAGCTGCGATTCGCTACCCAACTTCGCCGCGCTGGCACATTCTCTATGCGGGGCCTGCTCCGGGTGGAGTGGTGGTCGGGCAACAGCTCAACCCGACCATGATTCCCAAGGTGCAGCTTTATGAATTCCAACGCCCGCGTCACATACCGAGCATCACGATCACTCCGTACGATTCCTCACTCACTCGTTGGACTCAGCGAAATACTGATGCATCTGTGTGACAAGGTGCCGCTGAATCCGAACGACGCAAATCAAGACGATTTGTGAAGTCATAAAGCAACCGCTGACCCGAGAGCCATGGGATCGAGTTCGGTATCCGCCTATATCCGCCCTGGGCGAGAACCAATACTCTGCCGAATCCCGATACAGTTGAAGCTCGGTGGGACACGACCATTAACGTGGAATGGCGAAGATAATCCGACACTTTGCGAAGGATTAGAGCTTCGGAAGAAGGGTCAAGGCAAGAAGTCGCCTCGTCTAGGATTAGGATGCTGGGCTTTTGTAAGAGCGCACGTGCAATCGCCAGACGCTGCCTCTGGCCCCCTGATAGCTGGCAGGCATCAGGTCCAAGTCGTTGATGGAGACCATCTGGAAATGCCGCGACCATATCCGCGAGGTCAACCAATTGGATTGCTTCGCGCAACTCGACGATCGGATGCTCCTGGTCTAACGAAACGCAGATTTGACGCGAGCGATCCCTCGAACAAGACTGGATCCCTGGGCAGGTAGCAGACGCCACGGCGTAGATCTTTCAACCCCATCTCCCGGACATCAACTCCTCCTATCTGGATAGCCCCCGATTTGACGTCATAGAGCCGCGTGACGAGTCTTGCCAAAGTGCTCTTGCCGGCACCGTTCTCCCCGACAATAGCAACCCTTTCCCCAGCAGCAATCCGGAGAGATGGAATATGAAGTGTGCGTGCCTGCCGTTCGTAGCCGAATTCCACGGCGACGAATTCCAATCCCCAATCATGAGAGGGGAACGGAATGGACACGGGCGGATTCGTGACGCTTGGTTGCAACGCGAACACTCCCTGCAATTGCCGGATGCTTGCAAAGGTTCTCTGCGCCCGCGAGTAAAGCTCTGCCGCCCCACTCAACGGATCAAAGAGCTGGGTGACGAAGCTGTAAAAGGCAACAAGGCTGCCCAGACTCAGAGTTCCGGCAATGACGCTCCAGCCCCCGTATCCGATTACCGCCGACATCGCAAGCACCACCGCCATCGAAGTCCAGACGGTGAACCAGCCGGCAGTCCTAAACAGTGCCAGATACGAACGCGTGGTCTGGGCAAGGAATCGAAATGCCCTTCTTTCCTGTCGGGCCTCCTGTCCGAGCACTTGGATCGGAAGCACAGAGGAAATGTGCTCCTCAAGGAAGCCGTTCCATTCCACCAGGTTCGATTGAACCGAATTGGAATCGGTAGAGAGTCTGCGGCGAAAGTGCTGCCGAGCGACGAGGAAAAGAGGAATCAGCGGGATGATGGCCAGCGTTAGTACCGGACTCAACACCAACATCGTGACGACGGTGAAGCTTGTTGTCAGGCACATGCGCAGAATGGCGGGCAGAAGATCGGAGCCGAAATAGGCCACTTCCTCGATCGGTTCCTTGAGCGGATACATGATTGCTCCAGGCGGAGTGCTCTCGTAGTAGTCGGCCGAAAGCCTGTCCAAGTGGCGCAAAATTTCCATGCGCAACCGGAGCGCCATTTTCTGAGCTGCAGTGAGCGTCAGGAAGTTTCCTAGACTCGTCAGCGTCGTCCTTCCCTGATAGCTCAGGAAGATCAAAACAGCGGCTAGAAAGAGCAGCCCAGTTTCTCCGTGAGGCAGGACCTGGTCAATGAGCCATTTAAGAACCAAGGGAGTGAGAAGGGCCAGGAGGCTGCCAACGGTCATGCAAAGGAAGCTGGCCACATGCCAGGCCACAAATGGGCGAATTTGTTTTGTGAGCCAACGAAGTTCTCCGGGCACCCTGAGGCGGAGAACTGCTTCGCATTTTGTGAACCAACGTCGGAGAGACACTTTGGATATGAAGCATAGGCATTGCTATTCACAAGCGTCCAGAGAAAGCGTGCGCTGTTCGCTTTTCTATCAATTCTTGTCAGTTCTGCTGAAAACAAGAGGTCCTGCTAGAGGGGGACTCCTTACCGCATGTTCGCGAATTCGATCTACTTCGCTGGGCACCGGCGAAAATGCCTGGGACATTATTTCAGTTCGTGCGTACAAATTGAAATAAGAGTCCCGCCTATTTCATTGAGCGGTAAAGCTCATGACTCGTCGGGATCGGACTTTGCAGTCGTCCTAACTTAATCAGAACGCACGTAGATACCGCACTCCTCGGGTCTTTCGGGTGTAGTCTACTGAGAGAAGCACCCGATACCATCGTGCTGAACCGAAAAGGAGATCCCGTTGGCTGTAACGAACAGAGCCTTGCCCAAGGGACGAAAGCGTCCGGCGTGGAAGGTGGAGTGTCTTGAGGCATTGGGTGAAGCTGCGGCCGATCTTGGAGATATTACCGGCACGGATATTCTTCGGGCGGTAAAAAAACAGCGGAGTCAGACATCGCGGTTGCTTCCGAAACAACGAGCAGACGCTCGGACTCGAATCGGCGATACATAGTTCTCGCGGCAACACCCGCTTACGGGTCGATCAAGCCGAAATTGTAATGATCAAGAATCTCACCTAACAACTTTGCATTGCGTGGGTCACGCAATGAGCCCCGGGAAGTGATTTGAAAGCGATCACTTGGACATTCGAAAATGGCAAATGCGAGCTTTGCCGGGTCATGACGCGCGCGATAAAGGATTCCATCTGGTTTTGTAGGATGTTTTCGCAATGCTGCTGACCAGCGCTGAGCCACAGCATGCGATCCGTCCATCAGACGGCCATCTGCGCCAATGCGCGCGAGACCGCCGCTCGCCGACAAGTCGATCAGGCTCATCGATCCCACGACCTTCAGTTCCGCGATGTGTCTCTGATCGAGGTATGCCCCCGAGACAGATGGGACGCCGGTCGTTGGACCGCATGTTTCGATGAAGGAGCAGTATTCGTCTTCGCCTGCGTAGAGAACACCGAAGCGCCCATCCGGAGCATCGAACCGGTTGTCCCCCGTTCTGCCGAAGTAAAGCGCATCACGATCGGCCCGATGCAGGCGGTAAATGACTGTTCCTTCTTCCAGCTTGTAAAGCACCGGAGACCGTGCGGCGAAATCGGCAGGCGGCTCCGGATGCTCTCCGGGTTTGTCCGTCATGCGGCTCCGTGTTCGCCAAAGCTTCGGGCCGCTCGCAATACGTCTGATTGATCGTCAGCGCGCAATGCTGCCGCCGGAGTTCTTCCACTCAGGCGATCATTTGAGTTCACGAAGAAAGCCAATTGCATCCATGGATCGAAGGCCTTCAACTCCTGGAGCACCTCTTCGAAACCTGGCAGTGTCTTTCCATCTTCGAATTGAAACCACGGGTAGATGTACCCGCGTCTGCCCTGCGTGAGGGCGACAAGCTGGTTCTGGGCACGACGCTTGTCGACTGCTTGACGCGTGATTCCCAAGAGCTCTGCAACGCCTTGTGCGCTGAGGGCACCTCCAGCTGCTTCAAGAAGCTGGCGCTTTCTCTCTAGGCCCCGGAATTTCGCGGCGGCTAGAGGATCCTCTGCGGCTGATTCGCTCACCAACGACGAACCGCTTAGCGCATTCAAGAACACAAGGTAGTCGGTTGGAGCCGCTATGGCTTCGTTGATTCGCTCCTTCGGCAGTTCCTTCTCCAAATTCGTTACTACTCTCAACAGCCGCGAAACGAGGGCTGGATGCTTAGTCTCTGCAATTTCCCGTAGGGCCAGATCAAGGAAGCGATTCTCAGGTCTTGGATGCAACTCGATTTGGAAGCAAATCTCTTGATCTCGAAATTCCGTACGCACGTCGAACTGGTCGAGAATCACGGATAGCCTGTGTCGTTTAACCTGGAGGAAGATGGTCCTTTGATCGATCTCTAGTTTGAAATCGGGTGTGGCAGTGGAGAACAAGCACAATCGAGTTGGGGATGCTGAAGGATGCGAGAAACGTATAGGAAGTTCTGTGCCCTTAGAAACTCCCTCAAACCAGTCTTTGATGTTAGCTTGAATCTGCGCCAAGGTGCTGGGACGAATGGTTTCGGATACAGTGGGCATTCTTGGCTCCAGTTGACAAAGTAATTCTATCGTTATTGCATTAACTTCGTCAACTATCACTGCCGATGAGAAGGGGGGAGCCAACCGGAGCCTCCTCGCTCTGATTGTCTGTATCGTATTGATTACAAATAACGTAGAAGTAGTTCTGCGCTACCGTGGGCTCCGCGCAGGCGTGGACGCCCCGGTCTTCAGACCAGTCTTCGCATGATGGCGACAATCTTCCCAATAACCTCTGCATCGCGACTTCGGAACTGATCGCGCCGATGCACTCCGCCTGGGTATGTATGAACAACGAGGCTATTGTTCTCCCGGCTGCAGCACCCGCACATGTAGGTTCCATCGCGTTTGAGAACGACGTAAAGGGGCTGTTGCCACATCGGTCTCGAGCCGCAATCGTTTGGCTTTTTCTTTTGCCGATTCACGAGAGCTAGTATCCCGCCCGCCAGATAGGGGTGAGCGTTTCGCGCGCCGCCAATCCAGAAACAATCTTTTAACGACGGGCTTCGCAGACCCGACACCACTGGAAGCGATCCTCGTAGAAAAAATGGAATCTCCCCGATCTCAGCTAGCAGTTTCCCGAGGAAGCCATTTGGCTCAGGTTCATCCGTCTGCGAGACAGTTTCAGACGCGGCAGAGGGCAGGCCTCCGGTCAGCACTTGTGAGATTGGTTCTTGACCGGCATCCTGCGGGCTCAGACCCACAGCATGAAGGACGGTCCGGAAATCGAGTGAATACACCACGCAAAACATAATTACCTTGTGGACATGGCGCGGCGGATTATCGCCACTCTCGTAGTCGGACAACGATCCAGCAGCCGTGAAATAACTTGGGTCGCTCAGCTCTTTGGCCATCTCCCGGCTGATTGCTGACGCCTCTCGAAACGAAAGTCCCATCCGCAGGCGGGCCTGGCGAAGCAGCGGGCCGAGTTCAGATGGCAGGGCCGGCAATGTTTTCGGCCTCCAACGCTTCGCGAACTGTCTAGGTACCACAGGCTGTTCCGGCCGAAGAAGGCTGCGGATCTCAAGATCTGCGATTCCGATGATCCTAGCCTCTTGGGGGACATTAAATTCGACCTGTGCATACGGCATCTGAGTAGCAACCATCGCTATCCGCTGGGTGCCGACAATACGAATTCGGCAGCAACAGAAGCCTTTTTCGTGCTCCAGTAACACCAACCCTTTGGCTTGTTCTCCTCGTCGCCGTTGCAAAAGATCATCCATTGAGATTGGACGTGCACGCACTATGCTGCCCGGAAGTAGTTCAGGGAAACTCCAATCGTCCTGGTATCCGATCCTCGCGTATAAGGACTCTTTGTCCGTAAATTTCACAAGAGAAGCCAACGGGCCGGGACTCGTCCATTCCAGGAATCGTGACAGCGGAACCACGTCGTGCGAGGGAGCTTTGCCGCCCAGATTCCGAAGCCACGGTGCGAGAATGTGCGGATAGTCCGATGAATCAAGATGCGCGGTGCGCTTGGATGAGAACTGAATCTGCAGGCGAGGGATCGCATCGACATCGAAGCCGAAGACCCGCAGCCAGTCGTCAAGCCTGTAGCCGGATATCCGGCTCAAGGCAAACAGTTGAAATAGGCTGGGACTGAAGCCCGCGTGGCGCAAGTCGTAGTAGAGGTTATGAGGCAAGTAATGGGGCGAGGATCGCCCATAAAGAGCGGCCGATCTTTCAGAAACCTGATAGAGCGTGAGGTCCCGATTTGCAAGGATTACCCTGACACGCTCAGCAAGCTCATCGTTTGACCTGCGTTTAGTTTGGGGCTGCACTCTCGAGCCTTTCCTGAAGCCGTTACTCGCGAGAAGGAGCCCCCTCGGCGGCCGAACGGAAAAACGAGTACTACTGAAGCACGTAGGTCTCGAAAGACTAGTTTTCAGCGGTTCTCAATCCACTCGCGGAGATTCGTTTGGTTTAAACAATTCGGGTGGGCTTGTCAGAAATTTGTTGAGTTTGTCCGGCAATCCGGGCAGGCCATCGATTTGTAGGGAAAAACAAGGTTTTCCCAGGGCATAACACTCAGGAAAACGACGCGCAGTGGTCGGGAGCGCGACCGACTTACCGCCGAGTTACGTGAGGAGGGTAGCTATCTAGCAATACTATGCATCACAACTATGTCCGATTCGCGAACGTTGTGGAATCGCTGTGGACAAAGCCTCAGATTTGCGCCTACCATACCGAAACGCCAACCTGAGTGGTCCCGATGTTGGCCCAGTCGTCAAACTCCGAAGCCGGTGAACGCCTCCGCGCAAAGCGCGAACGCCGGCGTCTGTCCATCCGCGACGTCGAGAAATTCAGCCAAAGAATCGTAGAGGAAAAGAACAACCCAGCCTATTACGTTTCCCACAATTGGGTGAGTGACCTCGAAAACGGGAGATCTAAACCCCGCCTAGCGAAGTTCCACAGCCTCAGCCTCATCTACGGATGCGATATCACCGAAATCTTGTCCCTGTTCGGGCTCAACATCAGCGACCTGGATCATGAGCGAGGTTTGATAGCACTGCCGTATACCCACCTCAGCGCGCGCACAATTTCGCAAGCGCAGCCGATTGTCTCGCCATCCATGAAATTGCCGGACAAGGTCTTGCTGGAACGGACGAATCTCGTTCATCGTATGTTTCAGGGCTTGGGAGAAATGCCTCTTTTTCTGGCGCAGCAGGCCGGAGCAAGTGATGTTCTCTATGGATACGTCGGGACTGAAGACTACACGCTCGATCCTATAATCCGACCCGGTGCATTCGTCCAGATCGATCCCCATCAAAACAAAGTGATGAAGGGCATATGGCCGACCGAACACGACCGCCCTGTCTATTTCGTCGAACTTCGGGACGATCGCTACGCCTGCAGTTGGTGCGACCATGAAGGAAGCCGCCTGCTTCTCGTTCCGTCTCCCAAATCGCCGGTTCCGATTCGCTACTTGCGGTATCCTCAAGACGCTGAGATCGTGGGCCGGGTGACGGGAATTGCGATGCTAATTGCTCAATTGCAGCCAGATCCCGTCGGGGAATTTCCTGGCCGCTAGGGGCGAATCCTCACATCCCGTCTCACGAAG
Organism: uncultured Acidobacteriaceae bacterium; assembly: GCA_963770915.1. Classification (GTDB taxonomy): domain Bacteria; phylum Acidobacteriota; class Terriglobia; order Terriglobales; family Acidobacteriaceae; genus PALSA-270. The sequence continues at coordinate 3,300,484 of CAVYRG010000001.1, read as the reverse complement.
AACGCCGGGTAATGGTCAATGCTCATATTCTGCGAGACTTGAGCGAATGAATCCAGTCAGGATTCCGACTGATCTCCCTCTCTCGATAGCTCTGTCACGACCCGAACCTTTCTTCGGTCAGCCATTTCGTTCGCAATGGCTGCTTTCTCAGAGTCAGATAACATCCGCGATGCCAGGGGGAAAATCAACTCGTCCTCAACGGCGATGTGCTGCTTGTACATCGAGGCAAGGCTCTCAACCGAATCGCGGAATTTTCTGACTGCAGCTTTGGACAAACTGCCTTCTGAGAGATAGCGCAACCCCAGGCGTTCCACGGAATCGTGCAAGGGGGCAGCCCATCGATGATCGTCTTCCAGGCGGTCGAGTTTTGCGAGGGCAGCTTCGACCTCTGGATCGCGGATCTGACGCAGTCTGGGAAACAACGACTCTTCCTCGTCGGCCGTGTGTTTTGGCGCCGCTTGCTCGAAGTAACGCAGGGCGGATTCGAGCGCCCGGCTCGTTTCTTCCACGGCTGGACGGTCGATCACCCTGGCAACCGTGTCAAGCATCCCGAGGAACATCTCGACGCGGCGGTGACAGTCAGACAGCAGGCCGGTGGGGTCCGTAAAATTGTGGATCTTTGTTCCAATCTGAATCGGCATAGTTTTACTCTAGATCGACTGTGATGTGGGGCGCTTCACAAACGTGGCCAGCAGGTTGATCGCAAAAATCGTGACTGCAGTCATTTCTATGATGGCCGACACGGGCAGCGACGACCACGCCCAACTCGCAAAACCTTGATAGGCGAGAATCTCAGAGCTGACACGCAGCAGACACCCTATTCCCAGCAGCAGCAGCGAAAGAAACATCAATTTAGTGCTGAAGAGCAAGCGCATTCCGGAAAATGCAGGCAGAATTCTTTGCCCTACGCTGAACACCATTGTGGCCAGGAAACCCACCGTCAATGCGTGGCGCGATGCGCCCCAGATACCCTGAGAACCTTGGACCGAACTGGCCCAGATGCCCAAGCCCGCCGCGGCCATCGCCCAAAAGTATGCCAGGCGCACAAAGAACGGAAAACTGGCGTGCACTCCCTTCACCTTTGCCGGGTTCTGTGTGGGCTCGAGGAAGCGGAGGGCCCAGACTGCAATGATGATCCCTCCCAATAACAAGAGCACAGCTGATCTCATCCAGCCCATCATCGCCGCAAGCACGCCGGCGGAGTTCCCCGTGACTGCCAGAAGCAGCAAGCGTCCCCGTACCGGGCGCAATCCCAGAAAAACTGGCAGCCATTTGGCGCTGAATCCCCAGACGAACGGAACCAGAAACCCCCAAGTCTCAAGCACCAGGAAGCGCTGATCGAATTGAGTTGGTAGATCAGGGGAAACGCCGCGATAAGCGAGGAACGACGCTGCGCCCAAGTTGACAAGCAGAGTAACCAGCAGACCTACAGCGGCAACAATGACAACCAATACCCACTCTTCCAATCTCTGTTTGCCCGAGTCCTGTGGCCGATGCCCCGACACGGAATAGAAAAAGATAGAGAAGGCGATGATTTCGCATGCCGCCGAGACCGGCAGCATGACGCGCCATTGCCACTGGTAGATGCCGGTCAACCATCGCAGGCTGACACCCAACGTCCAGAGTACCCAGCACACCCATGCAGCCCGCAGCGCGAACGGATTCATGCGCCGCAACTTGGGGATGGAATAGAAGCCGATGCCCAGGATAAACGTGCCGATCCAGCCGAAGATCTGCGCGTGCCCGTGCGCCTGGATCCATCCGGTGGAGACCGAATTCGATGCGCGATGACTGCTGATCGCGAGCAGGTTCCAGACACCCAGGAACGTTCCCGGGAGCAGCATGAACACCAGGCCGGTGGTGATGTAGAGCATGAGTAAGCGGGATAGCCTGGTCTCCCTTGTTCGCGTGATCTCGACAATTTCTTCCGGTGTGAGCGCCCGGCCTATCTGGGTCTCAATACGGGTTGCATGCGCAGCCATCCTGTCTCCGTGTCTCTCAGCTGTCTTTGCTCCAACTCGATCGCACGGGGGAACAGGATATTGTTTTCGAGGTGGATATGCTGGTGGAGGTCGGCTTCAAAATCGGCCAACGTTTTGTATAAAGTCTGGTAGCTGATGCAGGCATCGCCTGGTGGCGTGTATCCCGCGCTGGCCTGACGCATGGCGCGCAAAGCTTCGCCCGCGGAGTCGTGCTCGTGCATCATCATCGCCACGGGGTTCTGCACGCTCCCGAAGGGTGGAGGCAGAACTGGCTCGCGTTCAATGACCGACTCTTCCATCCTCACAATGTAGGGGAACAGGACCATTTCCTCCTTCATCATATGGGTGGTGAGTTCCTGAGCGAGTCCCCGAAAACTGGCACGGATGTGCTGCAACTCAGGATGGTTCTTGCCGTGCACCGAGCAGACTTTTTCGAACAGCGACCCCAACCGGGCAATTTCCTCGCGCGTGTATTTGTGGTGCGTATTGGTGATGTGGGCGATCACGTCAGCCAACGGCTCCACCTGCCAATCACGCTCCTTGCGGCTTGCACGGGACTCTTCTCTGGCCAATTCCAGTGAATCCAAGATTTCGTCGGCCGACACGTCGGCAACGGCGCAGGCCTCTTCCAGGGACTTATTTCCGCCGCAGCAATAGTCGATGCCCAGTCTTTCAAATACTCGGGTCGCATCCGGGAACTCCAGCGCAACTTCCCGCACAGTCTTCGCAGTGGTAAGGCTCATTGATTCCCTCCCGCAGCCCTCGTGGAACTTAGGCTGCCTCTCTGTTCCTAAGATAGAGCTGCTCTGGGCTCATTACGATGACTTTTGTCACGGAGGCCCAAAGCCCGCTCTCGCTGGGAAGTCGTGGCCGGGGGTCGGGACAAAAGGTCTCTGTCTCGCCGCTGCGTTGGGTCTAGCGGACCTCCTGAGATACGAATGGCCCGTTACTCGGGAGATTGAGTTTCAGCCTCAAGGGCCTTCAGATCGCGGATCAGTGCACTCCGGCCATCGATCCGGACCACTCCCTCGGCTTGGAGCCGGCTGAGATTGCGCGAGACGAGTTCGCGTACGGTTCCGATCTGTGAGGCCAGTTCCTGGTTGCTGCCCGGAAGAGTGATCTCGACACCCTCGCGGGTCTGTTTACCCTCTCTTTGGGCCAGTCGCAACAGGAAAGACGCGAGGCGGTGGCGCACGGTGGTAAACGAAAGCTCTTCGATGATCCCAACCAGACGCCGTAAGCGCGCGCCTACGACCCGCAAGACCTTGAGTGCGACTTGGGGATGGGCAAGACACAAGGCCTGGAAGTCTTGTTTGCTTATGAACAGAAGTGTCGCGTCGTCGATTGCTTGCGTCGAGGCCGGGTAATTCCCACCGTCAAAAACCGGCAACTCTGCCACTGAGTTTCCGGGTCCGTCAACACTGAGTACATGTTCGCGCCCGCCGGAAGAACTCTTAAAGATGCGGACATGGCCGGATTCGACAACGTACAGGCCTAAACAGGGCTCGCCTTCCGCAAAAACGATCTCGCCAGCTGCGTAGTGGCGCGGCACCATGCGCTGGACGAGAAAAGCACGTTCGTCCTCGGCCAACCCCGAAAAGATCGGGACCTTCGCAAGCGTCTGATCGTGATTGATCTTCGTTCCCGACACTGCGCCCATTCCGGTTGGTCTGTGCTTAAGCTACTTGCTGGCGCCACCTCGAGCGAGCATTCGGCGTGGACTATGCCCTATGCGTATCCGGAATCGGGTGAGTTCCTTCCGGTGCAGAGCAGAGAGCCGAGCCAGAAGCTTTCTACCCTTCGGCGACAGCTCGACTCGTATGAATCGTAAGTCGCCCGCCACTGGTTGTTTCCGGACAAGTCCTTTGCGACGTGCACGCTCCACCAGTCCGACGACCGCGTTGTGCCGTGCTTGCAAGAACTCGGCGAGTTCCGAAATATTGGCCCAGCCGCGGCCCGTGAATCCAGCCACTCCCAGCATCAATTGATGCTGTTGGGGAGTTACGCCGGTTTGCCGCGCCGCCTTTTCGCTAAATCGCAAAAATCGGCGGAGCTCATAGCGGAATTGGGCGAGGTCACGCAAGGGTTGTCGAGTGTGTTCACTCCCGTCCCTAACGTAGAACTCGATCGTTGCCACCGGTTTGCGACTATATCATACTGCGATATATAGTGTGGGTTTGATGAGCAAAGAAAGTTCTCGCGCTCACTGTGGCGGCGACCCAACAGATTCGGCTGTGTCATTTGTCATATGCGCTTGGGCGCGAATCTGCCAGTCTCGATTGCTGGATTGAGAGACACGCCGAAGGGGCGAGAACCGGCTTCAAAATTCAGCGACTACATTCTGGGTTCAGGGGGTGAATGTGGCATTTCCTGAGAAGCGTCAACTCTTGATCAGCAAGAGCTGGATTCAAGCGGTCATCATCGTTTTCCTGTTTGGGTTTGCGATGTTGGGCATGCTTGCCTATCGCACCTACACGGACGAACCGCCCATTCCTGAAAAAGTTGTTGGCCCCGGCGGGAGTGTCGTCTTCGACCGAGCCGATGTGGTTGCCGGGCAGCAGATTTTTCTGCGTAACGGCCTGATGGAGTATGGGTCCATCTTTGGGCACGGGGCTTATCTCGGCCCCGATTTCACGGCGGACTACCTCCATCGCGCGGCCACGGCTGTTCTGGACTTCTACGGAGGTCCACAGTCCGACAAGGCAAGGGCCCAAACCATTGCCGACTTCAAGACCAACCGGTACGACAGCGCGACCGGCACCCTGACATTTACTGACGCCCAGGCAGAAGCGTTCAAACAGATGAAAGCGCATTACCAAGATTTTTTCTCCCAACCGTCAACGAAATTTGGACTGCGGCCCAGCGCGATCGTAGACCCGGAACAAATCCGCCAGCTCACCGCGTTTTTCAGTTGGTCAGCCTGGGCCGCGTCGGCCCTGCGGCCCGGCCTCTCATATTCCTACACCAACAACTGGCCTCCCGAGCCATTAGTGGACAACCACGCTACGGCTGATGTTGTAGTTTGGAGCGTTCTTTCTCTTGTCGCATTGCTGGGAGGTATTGGGCTACTGCTTGCCGCCTTCGGACGGTGGAACTTCCTCGGCTGGCACGGCCGTGAACGTACAAAGATATCCTTCAAGGCACCCGGCGAAGTCGCACTCACGCCGGCGCAACGCTCTTGCGCATGGTTCTTTTTCGTGATGGCTCTGCTGTTTCTGCTGCAAGCCTTGCTCGGGGGAGCCACCCAGCACTATCGTGCTGAGCTGGCAAACTTCTTTGGCCTTGATCTGGCGCGGGTTCTGCCCTTCAATATCGCGCGCACCTGGCACGTCCAGTTGGCGATCTTTTGGGTGGCGACATCGTTTCTAGCTGCCGGGATATTCATGGCTCCTATGGTGGCGGGCCACGAGCCGCGTGGACAACAGTGGCTTTCCTACGGCCTGCTGGGCGCGCTGGCGATTGTTGTTTTCGGGAGTCTGGCCGGCGAATATGCGGGTATCGAGGGCTGGATTCATCACGGCTGGTCATGGTTTGGCGACCAGGGCTTCGAGTATCTCGATCTGGGCCGGTTCTGGCAAATTTTGCTGACCGTCGGCTTGGTCTTCTGGACCGTCATTCTCTATCGCGGACTGCGCAATCGCCTGGTGTCGGACCATTTCGGCAACATGCCGTGGCTTTTCTTTTTCTCCGCTCTGTCGATCCCGGCATTCTATGCAGTCGGACTTCTTGCGCGGCCGTCTTCAGCCTTCACCACCACGGACTTCTGGCGATTCTGGGTGGTTCACTTGTGGGTCGAAGACTTTCTCGAGCTCTTCACCACGGTCATGGTCGCGTACCTCTTCGTGCTGCTCGGAGTCGTACATGAGCGCGTCGCGCTGACCATGATTTACCTCGACATTGTGCTCTACTCTGCCGGAGGCATGATCGGCACCATGCATCATGTGTATTTTTCCGGTGAGCCCTCCCTGCATATGGCGTTGGGCGCCTTCTTTTCGGCAGCCGAGGTTATCCCTCTGACCTTCCTGACCCTGGAGGCATGGAGTTTCCTGCAACTTGGGGCCGTGCAGGAATCGTCATCCACGACAAAGTTCCCTCATTTCTGGGCGGTCATGTTCCTCGCCGCCGTCGGCTTCTGGAATTTTCTGGGTGCGGGGATCTTCGGATTTCTGATCAATCTGCCAATTGTCTCCTACTATGAGATCGGTACCGCGCTGACGCCTAACCACGGCCACGCCGCCATGATGGGAGTCTACGGAATGCTGGCGGTCGGGCTGGCGCTGTTCTGTTTACGCTATATGGTTCCGGAGGAGCGATGGTCGGATCGCGCGGCGAAGATCAGTTTCTGGTCACTGAATCTGGGCCTCGCCTGGATGGTATTTGCGTCGCTCTTCCCGCTGGGAATTCTGCAACTCTATCATTCCGTCAGCCAAGGGTATTTCGATGCCCGCTCACTGGGCTATCTTACGGAGAGGACCAACGCGCTGATCGAATGGCTTCGTCTTCCCGGTGACATTCTCTTCATTGTCGGAGGAGTCCTGCCAGTGCTCTATCTAACCTGGCTTGCCGTGCGCTACATGGTTCCGCCTGCGGCCCGCGAGGAATCGGCAGAAATTCTCTTCACCGAGGTTGTCGAGGCTGGAGCGAAGCAGTCGTGATTTATGGATTTCACGTGGACGTGTTGTTTGGTGCGACCTACGCGGTGTTTCTCGTCATCGTAGCTGCGATTCTGGAACGGGTGGCACTACATTCACACCGCCTCTCCCGCCAGATGGAGGTTTCGGGCTTCAAGTATCACGCTGTGCACGATCGCTGGGAGTGCCCCACCGGTCAGTATTTGGAGCGTCATCAAACCGACCACCAGCTAAGGATTGTGACGTACCGCGCGCCGGCACAAGCCTGCAATGCCTGCCACTGCCGAGGAAATTGCACGGACTCCGACGATGGCCGCCGGATTGAGCACCGGCTCGACTCCTGGTTGCGATCGGAAATCCGGCGGTTCCACCGCGGCATTTCGCTGGTTCTACTTCTTCTCGCCGGACTGATTCTCGTTGCCGAAATGAGCAGCCATAATACTTCGCGGGATTGGCTCATGATTTTTGGCCTGCTGCTGCCAATCGCAATCTCTGGCACGAGGCTTCTCACCGCTTTTCTCGTTCCCACAGCAAAAGGAACCCAAGCCTGAAGAACCGGGCTTGGAATCCTGCTCATCACTAAGCAGGTGGTTGATACTCAGTCCCGTGAACGGGCCCAACGGCTTTGCGGATAACCCTTTTAGGGCGGCAAAGCCGCTCACTCACCTCGGAGAATTGCGCCGCTCTGGAACGTGAGTCCGCTGTTACTGCGCGCCCGCTTGTTTACCAGGTCCAGTCAAACCGCAATCGGTACCCAATCGATCCCTCAAACCAAGAGGGTCGCCCATGCGTGACCGGCGCACTGTGCCTCTGCATCTTGTGGACTTTTCAACAAGAAGTCGTCCGCCCGCCTTGAAACGGATACGGTTAACAGAGGTGCCCCGCTGACAAACCACTTTTTGACCGAAAAAGAAAAGCGCGGTAAAAACGGGGCAACAGGAACTGCAGCCCCATCTGCTGCCGCTTTGATGGAGTACACGATGTTAGCCAGCCATCCTTCGCAACTTGCCGTTGTGCCTGAGAATGGCCCGTCGAACCCACTGGCTCAACATCGTCAATCCTGTGGCGAACTTGACCAGCAGCCGTGAACAGGGTGCGACATGCGAAATGCTATTTTACTTCAGCCTGAGGCGAACGCTCAAATGCTGGACGATTGCAGCGAGCGTTCTGGCGCCAACCTCCCGACAATAATCCTTCCATTGCAACAGTCCACAGGCCGGGCTGAATCCTCCGATTATCGTGGTCGCCGGCAACTCGTCAGCACCAAGGAACTCTCAGAGATTTGGGGAGTCCCGGAAAGCACATTGCGGTATTGGCGCTCTGCGGAGATCGGTCCGACCTACGTGAAATTGGGCGGCAGAATCAAGTATGATCTAGCCGACGTAGAACATTACGTCAGAGCCAACAAGCGAATGCCGTCCGTGCGGGCACATGGAGGCTGAAGCAATGGCTCTTCACAAACGAGGCGGGATCTATCACTACCATTTCTGGGTCGACGGTAAACGCTACCGTGGATCCACAAAGAAAAAGAACGAGGCCGCAGCGCGGCGAGTTGAAGGTCTGCTGATGGCCCAAGCCGAGGAAAAGGGAGATCTACTTCTCAGGAGGCGAACTCCGCTCCTACGTGATTTCAAGACACGTTTTTTTGAGTGGGTAAACGCCAACGTAAACCTAAAGCAAGCCACCAAGGACTACTACGAGGGTGGCTGGCGACTTCTCGAAGGCACGAGTGTAGCAGAGATGCGGATCGGTGCGATTACCAGGGATGAAGCGGAACGGCTGGCCTTCCCTGGCGGTCCGTCCAACCACAACAATGCACTCCGCACCCTGCGGCGGATGCTGGGAAAAGCCGAGGAATGGAACGTCATCAGGGCCGCTCCCAAAATCAAACTCATGCAGGAACATGCCCGGCAGCGGGTCATTGACGCTAACGTCGAGGCACAGCTCTTGCCATTTTGCAGGCAGCCGTTACGCGATGTGCTGATCATCATGCGCGATTCTGGAATGCGCAACCAGAAAGAGGTGTTCCGGATGCGATGGGAACACCTGGACTGGGCGAACAGCCGGTACTTCGTCTATGAGAGCAAGTCGCCAAAAGGGCGGCGATTTGTGCCGATCAGCCCACGGGTGCGGCAGGCGCTTCTAGCCCGATACTCGAACCAGAAAGAGGGTTGGGTGTTTCCCTCGAAACGCGCCAAATGCGGCCATCTGACGACCGTAAACCGGCAGTTCGCAGAAGCGAGGAAGGCGGCCGGATTGCCCGAGGATCTGGTTCTCTACTGCGCGCGGCACGGCTTCGGTACCGAGATGTACCGAGAGACCAAAAACCTGTTCGCGGTCATGAATGTCATGGGACACACGGCCGTGAGCACCACCATGAAGTACCAGCATCAGGACATCGATGAGGTGGCCGCAGTGGCCAGTCGTCGAATCCAGTAAAAAGGACACAAAAAGGACACAATCGTGTTTTTGGCTCAGTAGGGTGCCGCTAAGTTATTGAAATGGTGAGCGCGGTAGGAATCGAACCTACAACCTACTGATTAAGAGTCAGTTGCTCTGCCAATTGAGCTACGCGCCCGGTGCATGTGGTCCGCCGTGGAGCCCCGCGGACTTGGCTGCGGATTTCGGGGTGGTTTGTTCCGTACGGCAGTTCGCCGAAGCGGATTGCTTCGCGCAATCGCTTAGCGCGAAGACGAGTCTAACACAGCGCTACGCAGCCGTACCAATACGGATAGTGATGGAACTCAGCGTGTGCTCGCCTAGTGGACAGCAGCACGGTTCTTCAAATCTATGCTGAGAAAATTGGGAAAGGTGACGTCTCGGTAAGTGGAACTCGGGCACAAAAATCCACGGCGGGCAATGTATTCTTTTGGCCCGGCGTTCATTTCCGAATTTAAGAGCGCTGGCGAATTCCCGCCAGCCGCGCGACTGCGGCCGTCACACTTCCGCTGGCACGGCTGGGCGGCATGTTTGCCGCATCCAAGCGCGGCCGCCATTCCACGGTTCCGAGGACTGGAGCATCCTCCAGCTCGACCGTTTGCGGCACCGAGACAAATCTTTTTTCGGCACATAGAGTGTCAATCAATCTCTGTTGCCGGGAACTCAAGACCTGGAGCGGCAGCATTTCGAAGTGGCGGAAAATCCAGAGCAAGTAAACCCGCTGCGCGAATTCCGGCTTGATGTAGCGCGGCCCTACTGGGGTCAGCACACGCAATACACCAGCCGACAACTTTGCGATCCACATGGCTGGAGCACCTAAAAGTTGCAAAAATGTTGTCTTCTTCTTGAACCAGAGCAATTCAAGGGCCAGCATTATGCACTATTTCCGATGCATTTTGCTAGGATTTTCACAACTTTTTTTGGGTTGGACGACCAAACAATCCACTGACTGGATTCTCACAAAGAGAATTATGCGAATCAAGCATGCTCTCGAGCAAATCGGCGAGGAACTCCTCCGGCTGGCTAGCCGAGAATCTCGGGAAGGATATCGATGCTTTGGATGCGGGCTGCTACTCCAAATCTCCCACCTTCGGCAGATTTTTCCACACGTACGACGGCCGCCCGACAACAAACCCACTGCTTCTGTCCCTGCGTGACCTCGCCGGGCAGGATAAGCACGAGTTCCAGATCACTGCCCTGCCGGATTTGTGCCTCGGTATAGAGAAATATTCCGTTGAGACTCAGGTCGCGGGTGTAGCCACCGGTTTCGACCTTCTGGCTAGGCAGGCTGACCGAGACGGGCAACCTCACGGGAATGCGCTGCCGGGAACGCCGCTCAGAGTTGGGCTTAGGCATCAGAGAGAGCCGAGAGTATCACATCGGGGAAACCCTGACTCAACAGGAAGGACAGAGGGAGCTAAAACGTAAAGGCTACGCCGCCGCGCACCGACCGCGCCGCCTGCACCAGATATACCGTGCGACCGTCGCTCCCCATAAGGGGGACATAGCCCTCGGCTAGCAGGTTGCGAATATCAATCAGCGCATCCATGTGGCCGGGCAGGAAGCCGGTTCCCGGGATAGGCTGGCGTAAAAAGAAACTCAGGTAGGGATCGGTTTGGCCAGGCGAGGAGTTGAAAGTATCCACCGGGGTCAAGGCTGTCCCACTCACCCAACCATAAGACGCAATCCAGCGTGTTTTGCTTGACGGGATCGTCCCACTCACTTTGAGCGCAACGCTGTGGCGATCACGAAGTTCCGTCCATTGCCGGGCATCCTGCAGGCTAACGTCCGCCTTGCCCAGATCAAGGACGCCGCCGTAGGCATAATCCAGCGTAGCGGTGATATCTGAAGTCATCTTACGCTGCAATACTAGGCGAAGCCCTCGGGCATCGAGGTTTCGGCCGCGATAAGTAAACGTACCGGAGAAGGGATCAGGCAAGACTTCGCCACTACTCGCGCTGACTTCGCCAACGCCGGTGAGGGCCGGATCAGTCAGCCGGTCAGAATAGACTGCAAATTGCATATTAGTCTCGCCCACACGCCGGGAAACAGCGATTTCCTGGTGGCGTGCACGCTCGAGAGAGGGCGAGAACCCCGCGATGCTCACTCTGGGCTGCGACTCGCTCAGATCGGCTGGCGCAGACTCGAATCCTTTGTCGACGCGCCGGTCGGGCTCCGACGTGGCATAGCCGTACGAGACAACGGTGTTGGGTGACAAATGCAGCTTGGCGCTCCCATAGGGACGCACCGCGCTCACCCGGCCCATGAACTGAATGGTTTGTAGTTCGCTGCCAAACTTGAGTTCCAGGACGTCGCCAAGAGTAAAGTCGTCAGAAGTCGTGAGTGCCAAGGCCTGCAAAGAGGCGTTGTGTAAGCTGCCCTCCGGAGAGGGCAGGCTGCGCATCGTGAGGGCTACCTGCGGGGTAGAGCCGTTTGCCAGTCGATGGCTGTACGAGGCGCGCAGAACCGCGGTTGGAGCCGTACCGTAGCCCACATTGCCTCGCAGCGAAACCGTCCCCGCGGAAAAAATCGACTTTTCCACGGAAAAAGCCGTGCTCATGTCCTGGGAGCCGCCAAAACCATTCGCCGTCGAGCCCGCTAAAAAGGCCAAGCTGCCGGTCACGTCTTGGCTGCCCTGCGGTTTCTCCTCAGCCCGCACCAGCACCGTGGAGCCATCTTCCAGCATGCGCAGGACAGGGCGATTCGCGGAGGAACGGAGCACCCATCTCCAGTCGTCGTCGTCGCCGGTGGTCCGCGCAGGCGCAAACTGGACCACATCGAACAAGGTACTCAGGGTGACATTCACGATTACGCTGCTGCCCGCATGCAGGCCTACGCGCTGGCGCAGGGCGGGCAGGAAATAGGGTGCGGAAACCTTCAGGTTGTAGATGCCCGGAAGCAGGCCGGCAATGGAATAGAAGCCCTTCTCATCGGTGAAAACCCGCAGGGTATGCGCTGCCGACCCTAACACCTCCACCATGGCGCCCATCTGGGGAGCGCCGGTGGCGCTGCGCACGTAGCCGGAGATCGAGCCTGGCGGTTCCGCCGCACACAGCGGAAGCGCAAGGCCCACTACCATTACCCAGCACCCGAGCTTAGCGAGCATGACCACCTTCGAGGGAGTCCAAACGTGCGATGGCTACTCTACGGCAAAAGTTGCCGAAGGGTCCAGCGTCTGCTTGGAGATGTTGTCACTCACCTTGATCTCAATGCGATACGTGCCGGGATTCAAATTGGAGGCCGCCAGCGTCTTCTGCAGCGTCACCTGGTCTCCAACGTTGCCCATCTTGTCCGTGGAATCGACGGTATGAATGACCGGCTTGTTGGTTGCCGTATTCACCACGTCGTATTCAAACGTGGCCGAAGCCTTGTGGGTTTTGTCGTCCACCCCCAAGTTGTAAACCTGCATCCAGAAATTGACTTTCTGGCCGCGCTTGAAGACCATTGGTTGGCCATCCGACGGCGGCACTCGGGGCCGGACTTTCGTGGTGCCGATCACGAAATTTCCTGTTCCCACGCTTTGCATCGGAACCGGCTCCATTTCGTCGGCGACAATCAAAGAGGACGAGCCCAGCCGGTCATCGGGAAATTCCGGAACGACAACACCCTTGCTCCAGGTTCCGACGCGATCGCCATTTACATCCTTGACGACGATGTCGAAGCGGTAGCGCCCCGGCCGCAAAGGGAGTGCCTTCCAATAAAGTTGGGAGTTCTCCGCCGTGCGGGGAAGCAATTCCGCCGGGATATCGGCCTGCACGGTGTCTTCGAAGGTCTGGGCGATGTGCCCGGTCAACGTCGTAACCCGGCCAAAGATGTTTACGGTCCCCCGCTCCACGCCGTCTTTGTTCACGAAGGTGATGTCGCGGTTCTTGACCTGTAAGGTAATCGGAACCAGCACGGTGTCGTCGGTGACCTTAATGAAATCTGCACGTACATCGAACGGCATCAAGTTGACACTAATCTTGTGCCTCACTACCTCTTCCAGATCCGTGAACTTCACCTTAGGAGGCCTTTGCAGCATGGCGAAAGTATGCAGCCGGTCGAACTCTTTGGACTGGCTCATCGTCATCCCGCCGGGACCGATGCCCAGGGTTTCCAGGCCGGCCTGGTTGAAACGGTCGACCTTACTCGATATGCCAAGTTGCTCATACAGAGTCAAGCCTGCATTGGGAATCAGCGCTAGAGCGTCCTTCTCGCCGCGATCGAGGGCCATGTGATATTCGCCGCACATGCATTTGTCGACGAATTCGATGGTAATGTCCTGCCCGACGCCTTCCAGGTAGCGGTATCGCCAGTCCTCGAACGGATAGGTCGAAGTGTCGCCGCCGCCTTCGTCGATGGGGCGGATGTACTCGCCGCCCGAGGGGTGAGCATCAATCTCATCCGGTTTGCCATACATGATCCAGATCCTGCCCCGGTCAGTGCGCCAGCCGGGAACACCTGAAGCGAAATGCTCATTGGCGTAGGCAATGCGCTGGTAGTGCTCTTCCTTGTATTCGTTCTCCGGGGTATCGGGCGTGGGATCGCGCCGCTGCCAGAAGGCTTCAATAAAGGCATCGCGCTCTTCATCGTTCGACAACTGCTTGAACGCCTCCTCCTCTTCCGGAGTGATGATGTAGACCACATCCTCGTCAAGCCACTTCTGGTACTGCTTGCTGACTTCGTTCTTGAACCGCTTCTCGTTCTCTTTTCGTTGCTTGTCGGTGAGCGGTCTCGTCAGGGGGTCGGTAGCGGGATTGTGTCCGTCGGAGGAAGCTGAGGCTTGAGCGGAAGCCTGGTCGGGAGAAGCCTGATCGCTTTGCTGCGCGGAGGCATAAGAAACCAGCCCCATCAGCGACGCCACCAGAAACAAAAGGAAAAAGCGAGAACGCGAGACCTGGAACTTCATGGGCGACTCCTAACCGGCACGCCTAGTGAAGAGTATTTTAAGGCTTTCCCGACCCTAAGGCAAGGCAAACCAGCAAGAAGCGAAGACGGGGACAGGCGACTTAACTTGAGCCGTTTAAGCCAATTGCGGGCATCCCTACGGGGCTCATCTTCCGCAGGGCCGAAGAATTGGCCGTACCGCCTTAGTTGCTCTTGTGCCCGTTCGATCCGGCGCTTGTCCCCTTTGCGCGTTATAATTTTGCGTCTCGGGTCAGCCAGTGCTTGCCGCTTCGGTAACCAACTGTCGCCATCCCCGGAACTTTCGGAGTGGGAAGGTCGTACCAAGAGAGAGAAGGCCGTTCATCGCCCTAAGCCGCCCATAACTAACAAGGGCGGTGCAGAGAAACAGGGCGGGGATCCAAGCGGCGTCCAGGCGGACTGAGTCGGGCATTCTGTAAGGAGTCATTTTCAGGGGAGCGATGAGCACGGCAAAGAAAATCGGAATCGGGGCCGGGGTCGCGGTACTTTTGGTCGGAATCATTGCGTTCACCGTCTATCAGAGCCACAAGAATGTCGTCACGGTTCAGACCGGCAAAGTCCAGCGCCAGGACCTGGCCTCGACGGTGAGTGCGTCAGGCGAAATCAAGCCCAAAGTGTATGTAAACATCGGGGCGAATGCGTTCGGAAAGATCACCCATCTCTACGTCAAAGAGGGCGACCACGTGAAAAAGGGGCAATTAGTGGCCCAGATCGAAAACGTGCAACCCGCGGCTGACTTGAATGCCAGCCGAGCGTCGCTTGAGGCGGCGCAAACCGACGCGGTCGCCGCAACCGCAGGGCTCAACACCTCCCTAGCCGATCTGAATCGCGCCAAGTCAGACGCCGAGAAAGCCCAACTCGACTGGAATCGCACGCAGGCTCTGTTCAAAGACGCGCTTATCGCCAAGTCGGACTACGATACGCAACGCGCCGCCTGGCAGACGGCCGAGTCTGGTTTAGCCCAGGCCCAGGCTAAGGTCGCGCAGGCCCGCGCCCAGGCCGACTCCGCTAACCAGCACATCGCCCAGAATCGCGCCAACCTGCGCCACGCTTCCGACGTGCTGCAAAAAACTACTTATGAGGCTCCGTTCGACGGCGTGATTACCAACCTGCCAGTGAGGGAGGGCGAGACGGTGGTGATCGGCATTCAAAACTCTCCTGGCAGCACCCTGATGACGATTGCCGATATGTCGGTCATTACCGCCGAGGTCGAGGTCGACGAAACCGATATCGTCAATGTGCATTTGGGTCAGGCGGCCGAGGTCAGCATCGACGCCATGCCCAACCAGACGTTCAAAGCGGTTGTCAGCGAGATCGGCGACAACGCGATTGTGCGTTCCACCGGCGTTTCTACCTCGCAAGATACGACCGCCAGCCAGGAGGCAAAAGACTTCAAGGTCGTGGTGACTTTGCTGAAACCTCCGTCCGAAATCCGTCCGGGATTGTCGGCCACCGCCAAGATCACGACCGCAACGCGTACGCAGGCGCTGTCTATTCCGATTCAGGCCTTGACGGTTCGGCGAAAAGCGGATCTGCAGCCGCAAGGCGGGAAAAGCTCGGTGGAAGCCGCAGGGCCGGCAAGTGACGCCGATGGAAGCGCGAGCGAGAAGGATGAAATTCAGGGGGTGTTCGTAATCCGCAACCATAAAGCGGAATTCGTGCCGGTGGACACGGGAATTGTCGGGACCACCGACATTGAAGTGCTCAAAGGCCTGAAGCAGGGCGATGAAATTATCACCGGCAGCTACAAAGTGCTGCGCACGCTACGGCCGGGCGCCAGTGTGAAAATTGATAACTCGACGCCCAAGCAGGATGGAACCCAGAATTCGTAGAAGAGTCGTTAGTCGTCGTAAAAAGCAGTCTTCGGTCGTCGGTCTTCAGTCGTCGCGAGATTCGATAGAAGGACAGGCATCGCCTAAGGTACCGACGACTAAAGACTGACGACTGGGTTAGGTTGTGACCTTCGGAGCTGTAACACGTCCAACAGTAGATCGGAGTGGGTGAGTGTCCGCAGAGGACCGGGAGAAGAAAATGGCAACCGCAGAAGTGATCAGCGTTTCGCAGCCCGCAGTGTCGGCGCCCCCCGACTCGTGCATGATCGCGACCCAGGATCTCTGGAAGACCTACGACATGGGGTCGGAACAGCAGGTCCACGCGCTGCGCGGAGTGAATGTGCGCATCGAGCGCAATGAATACGTGGCGATCATGGGGCCTTCCGGTTCGGGAAAGTCCACGCTGATGAACCTGATCGGCTGCCTGGACTCACCCAGCAAAGGCCAGTATTGGCTGAATGGCCAACTGGTCAGCGAATTGGACGACGATGAACTGGCGCGCATCCGCAACAAGGAAATCGGGTTCGTATTCCAGACTTTCAACCTTCTCGCCCGCGCCACCGCGCTGCACAACGTGGAATTGCCTCTGATCTATGCCGGCGTTCCTTCCCATGAGCGCGAGGAACGCGCCCGCGAGGCCCTGGCCTCGGTGGGCATGGAAGGTCGCATGACGCATAAGCCCAACGAACTTTCCGGTGGCCAGCGGCAACGCGTGGCGATCGCGCGCGCTTTGGTGAACCGCCCCGCCATCATTCTGGCGGATGAGCCCACCGGCAATCTCGACTCGCAGACCGGCACCGAAATCATGGCCCTGCTTGATCGCCTGCAAGCGCAAGGCAACACCATCGTGCTGGTCACCCACGAAAAGGACATCGCGGAATACGCGCATCGCGTCATTCACATCAAAGACGGAATGATCGAACGCGACGAGAGGAACACCAAGCCCAGATCGTAGTTGCCCGCCCCGCAGGGCATTGCCAACTTCCTCAGCGCGCAAGAAGCATTTAGTCCCGGAACATTCTCATGGGGCCGAGGCCGGGGTCTAGGACATCGATGTAATCGTTGCCCGCTCCCACCACTCTCATCGTCCAAGGGGTTTGGCCTCCATAGACATTGTTACCGACAAAGGAGAGCGTCTGCGTCTCGGGTATATAGGTCCAGCTGCCGGCGCTGACGTTCACACCCCGGGCATTGGCGAGTTGGTAGGTTCCGTCCGCCTTTAGCGAAAGATAAGACATCACCATTGCCTGCCCGTTGACGAGCTTCTTGACCGTCCAGTCGCCGGTGGGATTAAAAGGGGCTTCGGCAGGCGGCGATGTCGTATTGGCGGAATTGGCATCGGTAGTTTCAGCCGGCGCCGTAGATTGCGGCTGAACTTGCTCGGGCGGAGGCGTCGGTTGTTGTTCAGGCGGCGGAGTCGCGGAAGCAGCCTGGGTGGTTGTGTCGGTCGTGGTTGTTTCGGGGGGTGGCGCCGCCGCGCTCTCGCGGCGGTGCTGGTCTTCGACGGCTGATTCGATGATCCCGATAATGAACAGCACAGCCACCGCGCCGCCCACGATCCAGCGCCATTTCTTGCGCTTCTTGGGCGGCTTCATGCTTTCCTGTACCAGGCCAATCAGGCGGTCGACGTCGTTGTAGTTGCCGCCCAGAACGCGGACTTCGCGAAAGCAGTCGAGCGCGGCGCGATAGTTTTGCGATTGGTAGAACTGCTGGCCCTGGCGGAAAAGATCGGCCACTTGCTGTTGCTGGACGGCGTCGTGAAGCTGCGCGGCAACGTCCGCATTCGTCGGAGCCATAGACAACGCGGCCCGCAACGCCTGCACGGCGGCGGGCCAGTCCTGCTGAAGCTTGGCGGCGCGGGCCTGAGCGAGCAAGTTGCTGAGCTCGGTTTTTTGGTGGGAGTCTTCTGCGGCGCCAGGTCTGGACTCGCCCAACGCGTTCTCTAGCCGGCCGATGAGCCGGCCGATATCGACATCGAAATTGACTTCGCTGATGGAGAGGGCCTGGCGCCGCGCCAGAAATGCCAGGTCGGACGGTAAATCGTCGGCAGCCGGCATGGTGGCTCCGCCGACCAGCAGCGGAATTACCAGGATGTTGCGCTTGAGCGCGTTGAAAATTTCCTGGCGGAGAACGTCATCGGGGTTATCGATGCGGCGGTGGCCGGCTGCGTCCGTGACGGCAAGCCAGCGCTTGCCGATGATAGCAACCAAAACCTCGCAGCCAACCCCTTCCCTTTCGAGGGCGTCAACGAAGTCCTCTCCGGGCTGGAGGCCGACCACGTCGCGGAAGATTCGGCCGGGAAAGCGGGCCTCCAAGCGGTCGTAGATGCGTCCGGTGTAGCCTTCGGAGTCGTCGCGGCGATAGTTGAGAAAGACTTTTCCGCCCGGCATGGCATCTCTCCAAAAATGCGCCCCGGAACGGGGGTCAGCGGGGAACATATCTTACCATCAACCCACTCAGTCAAATGCCAAGGCCCAGCGTCCCAAGGCGAACCTTCGCCAGCGATTTCCTGCCGCCGGAAAATTGGTCGTTGCAGGCGATCCGCTGGTCAATCCTTCGCTTGTCACAATTGTGCAAACAATTGCACTAATCCCGTGATGACGCCGTAACTCCATGTCCTGCCGTTGCGGATTTTGGCACCGGGGTTGCATATCTCCAGGCAGGAGCCAAGAACCGGGGAATTGGAACCGATCCTCGACATCGCTCCTCTTGGAGATACGCTATGAAGACCGTTTTGCTGGCAGGTTGCCTGCTGTTTGCCACGGCCGCATTTGGACAGGCCGTAGGCGGATCCTCGATAAGCGCCGAGCCTACGGTGATTGAGTTTCGCAGCCACGACAGGCAAGCCACGCAACATGATATGGGCCGGCCCGAGAACGTGATGGAAGAGTCTCCGACCATCGTGGAACACGGCACGAGGCCGCTCTGGGAAGTGGCGCCGCCCCACCATGAGATCCCGCTGGGCGATATCGCGCGCGCGCTGAGAGAAGAGCACGCCGTTGCCAAGAAATCGAAAGTCGTTTGGACGAATTAGGTAGGGACAGCGCCGCGGAGGTTGCGGCAAGGAATTTCTCCGCGACCTCCGCGGCAGTTCTCCGCGCGTTCTCCGTTCCTCTCTCCCTCGCAGATCTTTTCTACTTCGATGTTTGTCCCGCAGCCTTGCGTTGACCGGCCTTCTCCAGCAGCGCCGCAAAGCGTGGGTCCCCATGCAACGAAATCAGGTCCTTGTCCGTGGCGATGTCTTTTGACAACCACGCTGGCAAGCCGTGATCAATCGAATCGCGCAAATAGGCGAATGCCTGAGCTTTGTTGCCCAAATGCGCCTCAATGCCCGCCAGCGCATACATGGTTGAGGCAGTGTTCGGATGGTCCGGGCCGAGCACCTTCCGTTCGATCTCCAGCGCCAGCTTCATGATCTTCTCCGCTTGCGCATAGTCGCCGGCCTTGCTGTAGGCGTCGGCGAGGTTGGTCATGGAAATGATCGTCTGCGGATGCTCGGGCCCGAGCACACGGCGCTGAATCTCAAGCGCTTGCCGCAGCAGATTCTCCGCCTCGGCATTGTTGTGCATTTCCGAAAGCGTATCCGCGAGATTGGCCATGGAGAGAAGCGTATCCGGGTGCTCCGGCCCCAGAATACGGCGGCGAATCTCCAGCACTTGCCGCTTCAGTTTGGCGGCATCCGCATAGTTGCCCTCGCTGTGCAAGCACACAGCAAGGTTATTCATGGAAAGCACAGTGTAGGGATGGTCGGGCCCCAGAGTGCGCTCGCGAGTATCCAGAACCTGGCGGTAGATTTTCTCCGCGTCGCTGAATTTGTGCTCGGTGAAGAGAATGGTTGCGACGTTATTCATGGCGATGATGGTGTCCGGCGCATTCGGCCCCGCGGTACGCTGGCGGCTGTCGAGCACCTGGCGGAAGAGCGCTTCGGCCTCGGGATAGTGGCCTTCATCGCTGAGGACGACGGCGAGATTGCTGGTTGTCTTGATCGTATCCGCATTATTCGCGCCCAGGACGCGCTGTTGCGAGGCCAGCGTCTGGCGAAGTAGCGATTCGGCTTGCGAGTCGTGACCTTCCAGACGGAAGATCCAGGCGAGATCGGTCTGGGCTTTGAGCGTATCGGGATCGTCAGCGCCTAACACCTGACGGCGCAGGTCGACGGTTTTTTGCAGCAGCGCTTCCGATTTTGGGTAGAGGCCAAGGTTCCTGTACACCGTACCCATCACGTAGGTCATTTGGGCTTGCAGCTCGGGATCTTTGGCCAGTCCAGTGCCGATGTTTTGCGAGGCTTTGTCCAGAATTTCGCGCGCGGTGATGCTGTTACCGCGGGCTTCGCTGGGGTCGGAAACTCGGAACATGCCGGTCATGAAGTCGGTCACACGGTTGGCGCGGTCGCGTTCGCGAGCGGTGCGGTCGCGCTCGACCGTGATGCGCCGCAGTTGAGTCGCCTGCACCACGGCAAACCCAGCCAGCAGAATGATTAATCCCGCCGCCACGCTCACGCCAACGCGGTGACGCCGCAGATATTTTCGCAAGCGATAGCCGGTGCTGGCCGGCCGCGCCTCAACCGGCTCGTGCTTCAAGTAGCGTTCAATGTCGGCGGCAAGATCGGAAGGCATGCCGTAGCGGCGGCTGCGATCTTTTTCCAGCGCCTTCATGGCGATGCAGTCGAGATCCCCACGCAGAAGGCTGGCCAGATGCCTGGGCTCGGTGCCGCGCGATTCGGCAACAGAAGTGGAATCTTTTTCAGTTGCGATTTTCGTGCTGGGAGCAGGAGCGTCTTCCTCGCGCAGCTTGCGCACGACTTCGTCCCACGGCTGCTTACGCAGTTGCTGGCTATCGAAAGGGAGAACGCCGGTGAGCAATTCGTAGAGAATCACGCCCAGCGAATAGACATCGGCGCGCGTATCAACGTCGGCGATGCCGGGATCCGCCTGCTCCGGGCTCATGTAGCCGGGCGTGCCGACGAACCCTCCCATTTGGGTAAACAGCTTTTCGTCCCCGGAAGCCGGCGTGATAACTTTCGCCAAGCCGAAATCGATGAGCCGCGGCTTGGGCTTGCCATCGACTTCCACCACCAAGATGTTGGCAGGCTTCAGGTCGCGATGGATGATGGCTTTTTGGTGGGCGTGCTGGACTCCTTCGCACGCCTGCACGATTAACTCCAGGCGCTCGCGAATGCCGAGTTTCTTGCGATCGCAATATTTGGTGATGGGCTCGCCGGGAACGTACTCCATCACCAGATAAGGCTGGCCTGCGGGAGTGGCGCCGGCGTCGAAGACCTTGGCAATCGCCGGATGATCCATCAGGGCCAGCGATTGCCGCTCGCCCTGAAAGCGCGCTAGCAAAGAATCGTCATACAGGCCGGCGCGAATGAGTTTCAGCGCCACTTGCCGCTTCAGCGGCGCGCTTTGCTCGGCCAGCCACACTTGCCCCATGCCGCCCTCGCCGATCTTCTTAAGCAGGCGATAAGGCCCGATGGATTGTGGCGTCGGTTCTTCGGGAAACTCGCTGGCAATTGCAGCCTGGGACATGCCCCCGGCCTGGGCATGAGCGGAAAGAAGTGATTCAACCTCAGCCCGCAACGACGAGTCCTCGCCGCACGCCTGGCGCAGGAACCGGCTCCGTTGGGAGGGTTCGCGCTCCAGGGCCTCCGCGAGAAGTTCTTTCACCCTATCCCATTGCCTGGTCTTTTCCAACGGCGCCTCTCCCCAATTCGCGGGTCAACCACGCTTTGGCCATGTTCCAGTCGCGCTTGACGGTAGCCGGCGAGATATCGAGCGCTAGGGCAGTTTCTTCTACCGTCAAACCGCCGAAAAAGCGGAGTTCGACAATCCGCCCCTGCTGCGCGTCGCGGCGGGAAAGCCGGTTGAGGGCATCGTCGAGCGCTACTACGTCTACGCCTTTTTTCTGGGGGACGTCCACGCTTTCGTCGAGTTGGACTTTATATTCCGGGCCGCGCTTGGCGGCTTTCCGCCGCCGCGCATAGTCGACAAGAATCTGGCGCATGAGCCGCGACGCAACGGCGACAAAGTGGGCGCGGTTCTGGGTCTGCGCCGGGTTCTGGTCCATCAGACGCAAATAGGCCTCGTGCACCAGCGCGGTACTTTGCAGCGTGTGATCGGCGCGTTCGGCCCGCAGGCAGCGATGCGCCTGGGCGCGCAATTCCTTGTAAACCAGCGGAATCAGAACGTGGAGCGCCTGCTCGTCCCCGCCCTTCCAGCGGTCGAGTATTTGCGTGACGGATTCCGGCTGCGATGAGGCTGGCACAGGGTCCCCTGACCTGTTCGCGAATCGTAAAATAGCCGCATTTCTCCAGCAGGTCAATGGCCCGGAATTCCGAGGGATGCGGAACTCCGTCCCAGAGTTATGCGGCCACGCTTTTAGGGTGCGGCTGGCGGGCGCTCGCGTCTAGAACCCTGCCAAATGACTTTCCTTCACATCTTTTTCGGCGACGGCTTCGCCCACCTGTTGCAGCTCGGCGACGTGGTCCACCGAGTCGAGCATCTCGACATCCTCGGAGCGGATGTGGCTGAGCCCAAGCCGGGCCAGGCCTCGCTCCGTCAACTCGGCATTGTAGCGGAGGTAGGTGAACAGCTTGGGCACGCCGGGCACCCCCTTGCCGCACATATCGCCGACTTCCATGTCGAGCGCCGGGCCGAAGCGGCAGTCGCCGAAAATGCGGCAGAGGAAATCCTGCTGGTTGAGGGCGGCATACATCAGCGCGCCGGGAATGGAGCTGACGTTGTAAACCAAATTCAGATCTTCCGCCCGCAGATGCGCATTGGCCTTGGGCACGGCGCCGGTGCCTATCGAAAGCAGCAGCATGCGGTCTAGACCCGTCGGCCAATTCAAATTGTAGGGCGCGACCGTCGCCATGGTGAACAGCTGGAACGACGGATTGTTGAACATGGTGACGCCGCCATCGACAAAAAGAAATTCCTGGCCTCCCACCTGCACCGCCTCGGGCGGGAAATACGTGGGAGCCGCGGTGCTGGCGCGCACCAGTTGCCACAAAGGCAGATCGAGATTGCATCCGGGAAACTTGCGGTCGTTGAACAGTGCCGCGGGATTGTTGCAGACCGGCCAGGGAGAATCGGTGGTGGCGTTGCGCAGCACCATCATCAGCAGCATGCGTAGGCGAGTGGAACCCAAGGTGGTGTCGGTGCCAAACACTTCCCGCAGCATGGCCGCCAGGCGCTCCTGCTCGAACTTGTAGTGGAAGCGGCGCAGCACCGCGGCCCGGCTGAACATGGCCGGCCCGCTGCCGAGGTAGAAGGACCGCAGTTGATCCACGCTCATTCCTAAGGCCAGGCAGGTGGCGATGACAGCGCCGGTGCTAGTGCCGGCAACGTAGTCGAAGTAGTCGGCCAGCACGGCATCCGGACGGTCGAGTTTCTTGCGGACAATCTGTTCGACCGCACGCAGGATTTCCAACGAAATCACGCCACGGATGCCGCCGCCATCGAGCGCCAGCAATTTCTTCTGCGGGCTGGGCTGCAGCTTTTCGAGGAAGGAATCGGCGGCGTCGGGCATAGGCGGCGAAGCCAGTCGATTGTACTCGGATGAAATGAGTGCGGGTACTGGATATCGAGGCGGAGTCTGCGGAGGACGCGGAGAAAAGCAAAAAAGAAAAGACCTCCGCCAGGAGGTCTTAATCTGAGAACTGAGAACTGAGAACTGAGAACTGACTACTGCTCCGTTGTTCCAGTCTTCTCTGCCGCGTCGTCGGTAGGCTGTCCCGCCGGCTTCTCGGCGAAGAAGCTGTGGTCATAGAGCCCGCGATACATGCGTCCGGCAATCTCGGCGGCTTTGGGGCCGAAGGTTGGGCGTCCGCCTTCGAGGAACACGACCACCACAATGCGGCCCACGCTGGTGTTCGCATAGGAGGCGAACCAGCCAAATCGGGTGCCGGCATTGGAGCAGGTTCCCGTCTTGCCCAGAATCTCTTCCTCGTTGAAGTTGAGGTGAACTCTGCGGGCGGTGCCGTAGCTCACGGCTCCGGCCATCCCGTCGGAAATATCAGGAATCAGCGGCGCGATATCCAGATGCCGCTTAATGCGCGGCTGAAAGTTGGCTACTTCTTCTGCCGTAGTCGGATGCTGCAGGTAGTAGAGAGTACCGCCGTTGGCGATGGCCGCCACCATGGCGCCCAATTGCAACGGCGTCATGGAAACGCCTTCGCCGAAGCTGCACATTTTGCCGACGCCGCCATCCTTGGCCGGAATGACCTCGTCCGGATAGGTCCCCACGTGCTCGCCGGGAATGTCGTAGCCGGCCAGTTCGCCCAAGCCGAATTCGTGGGCATAAAAGCTGACTTTCTCGAAGCCCAACTGACGGCCCACGGCCTCAAAGTAGGCGTTATTGGAATGCGCCAGAGCCGCGGTGAGGTTGATGCGGCTGCGGCGGCCCAGCTTGATTTCGGTGTCCTTGTCGATCACACCTTCGCTCAAGGCGGCCAGCGCTACGGACAGCTTAATCGTGGAACAGGGTTGCGCGCCGCTGGAGAGCGCCAGCTTCTGATTCACCATGGCCAGAATGCGTCCGCTGGTCGGCTCAATGGCCACGACCGTGCCGTTCATGTTGCCCAAAGCATCCAGGGCCGCCTGGCGGACCAGGGGATCCTCACCGGCAGTGATGTCGCCGGCAGTCTGGTCCTCGGCAAACGAGCTGGCCGTGAACCGTTCATGATAGCGGTGACGGCGCCGGGCATGGACGGTCCCATGGAGCGCTGCGGTGGTATGCGTCGTAGAAGCGGTGTGCGCCCGGGCCACGGTTCGCCGACGCCGGACCACGCCACGGCTGTGAGCAAGGTGACGCATGCGCCGGTGTGCCCTTTGGCTTTCGGTCAGGTGCGACTTGGACTTTTTGGGGCCAACCGTATCCAGACCGACGTGTGCAGCCAAGCCGCTTTGCGGAAGCAGCATGGCCGCGGCGAGTGCGAAATAAAAGAGTGCGGATCTCTTGCTGAACATTAAATCTCTATGACCCAATCCCCGGAATTCGCCTTTGTCACGTTACTTCTGCGAACCTCTTGCCAACGGCTGGCGCCGTCGCAAGGTTTCGCAATTTGTCGATAATACGAGACTTAAGGGCCTTCAGGCAACGAAAAAGTTTACCGGAAGATTACTATTGGGCCAGGTCTGTCCCGTTGGAAGACAAGCGCGTTAACCACCGCCATTTGAGGAACCGAGAATGGAGCTTCGCTCACTGCCGCCCCTGAAAATGCCAGGTCAGCCCCGGTTTTGAGCCTAATCCTTTGGCTTCCAATCGGCATAGTAGGCCCCGTCCACCAGGTAGGTGACAAGCTCCGGGCTGTTTCTGGACAACGCGGTCTGACCTTTCCACATTCCCATGAATGTTTCCTGCACGAAATAGTATTCGTGGCCGGCTTCGAGGTTCATCTCGAAGCCATTCGCGTTTTCCGACTGCGACGCTAGCCGATATGTCCCAGGGTCGAGATAGGCATAGCCGTATGTGCCCTGGACGTTGACGACCACAACTTTGTCATTCGCATGCAACTTGTATTGGTTCCCCATTCCCGCGTAACGGGCCGCCAGCGGTGGACAGACCACCAAAATGGTCGCCTTGTCCGGCTTAATCTCAGGCATAGGGTGGATTTCTTTGCTGACCTTGAGCGAGTGCTTTGATTTCAATGCCGGGAGATCGGCAGGCTTGATCTCCGCGCCCTTTTCTGGAAAGTCCGATACGGTCACCCGAGCGCCGAAGGCAGCGCGAGCCTTGGCGATGACTTCGTCAGAGTGGTCGCCAGGCGCCTCCAAAAGCACGTCTTCGTCGCGGCCCTGATCCTTGTAGGCGAGATAAAGCCAGTACTTATTTACATGCGCGGCTTGGATTGCGATACCCGCAATGGGAACCGCCCCCGCAAGTACGCCCCCGCGCATGCGGGCGGTCGAGTCGAACACAGCCTTGACCACGTCGTCGTAGCTGGCTTCAAAATGATCCTGAGCGTCGTCCGTGAAACTCAGCTTGTGGGTCGAATCGTCAAAGACCAGCGTGCCGGATTTATCGACCAGCACACGCTTCTGAGCGCTGTGGTGGCGGTGAATCTTAATGTCTTTGAAAACGGTTTGTTCGTCGCACAACCCAAACGAGCAAAAGACGACGATCCAGAAAAGGGTACAGCATCGCTTCATACAAACCTCCTAGCTCGAAGAGCCAGCAATTGTAGAGCGATTTGAGAAAACACTTTGTTTGCGACGCAAGACCGCCGGCGAAAGAGCGATGAACCGAGAATAGCGCCGGCCGCGAAAAGACAAAC
Organism: uncultured Acidobacteriaceae bacterium; assembly: GCA_963770915.1. Lineage (GTDB taxonomy): Bacteria > Acidobacteriota > Terriglobia > Terriglobales > Acidobacteriaceae > PALSA-270. The sequence goes on along the minus strand of CAVYRG010000001.1, from coordinate 3,274,416 downwards.
CCATAGATCCTTCGCCGGAGCCCCGCGCCGCAGGACTCGCTTCCCCAGGATGACAGAATCATCGGTATCTTTCCCGCATGAAGTCGGCGATGGCGCCGTAGGTGCGTGTGAGCGTCGGCTCATCGGGCAGGAAGACGATGCGATAGTGCTGGGTTCCGGGCTTCTGGCCGAAGCCGGAGCCATGCACCACCACCACGTGCTTCTGCAGGATCAGTTCCTTGGCGAAGGTTTCATCATCTTCCGGAATGTCGATGCGCGGGAAGGCGTAGAACGCGCCGCGCGGCGCGACGCAGCTCATGCGCGGAATCGAGTTGCAGGCCTTCATGGTGAGATCGCGCCGGTTGCGCAGCTTGCGGTTGACTTCGATCAAGTGATCCTGCGGACCCTCGAGCGCCGGCTTGATGGCGTACTGCTCGGGATGATTGGCGGAAAGGCGCGCGCGCAGCAGGCGATGAATGCCTTCGATATACGGTTTCACCGCAGCGGCCTCGCCGCTCACCAGGCCCCAGCCAATGCGCCAGCCGGGAGCGAGGTAATTCTTGGACAGCCCGCCGAAAGTGACCACCGGCAGATCGGGCGCCACCGAAGCCATCGCCACCAGAGAATCGCCGTCGAGCATGAGCTTGTCGTAAATCTCGTCGGCGAAGATCAGCAGGTTGTGGCGGCGGGCCAGCTCCGCAATCCGCTCCAGCATTTTGCGCGAGCAGACGGCGCCGGTTGGGTTATTGGGATTGATGAGCACGAACGCGCGAGTGCGGGAATTAATCTTCTTCCCGAGATCGACCAGGTCGGGCTGCCAGCCGTCGTCTTCGTTCAGCAGATAAGTCGTGATGGGAGTCCCCAGCTTGGACAGCACCGCCGAGTACAGCGGATAGTCGGGACATGGGGTGAGAATCTCGTCGCCAGGATTGAGCAGCGCGGTCAGGCAGATGTCGACCGCTTCGCTGGCGCCGGAAGTAACGAAGACGTTCTGGAGGCTGGTGATGCCCTTGCGCGCGGCTTCGCCGCGAATGGCCTCGATGGCCTCAGGAATGCCGAGCGACGGCGCGTAACCGTTCTTGCCGTCGCGCATTGCCTTATAAGCCGCTTCGACGACGTGAGGCGGGGTGACGAAATCAAAAATATTGGGATCGCCCACGTTGAGGTAAAGGACCTGATGGCCCTGCTTGGCGACGCCGTCGGCAATGACGGCAAGGTCGCGGATAGCATAGCGGACGTTGTCGAGACGGTGGGCGGCCGAAATTTCTCGGGATTGAGTAAGAGGCATAGAGAGATTCTAAGGTGCAAAGCCTCGAGATGGAAGCATGCCGGCCGCGTTCTTTGAACCTGTGTCGCGGAACCTGGCTTTGAATCCACGGCTGAACCGGGAGTACTTCGCCCACCTGCGCCCCACCCGCATCGCGAACAGCGCTGCGAAGGCGCAAGGGACCCTCGGAAAATGTGGTATTGTTTCCCCGATTTACCGTATCCAAAACTAGATATTTTGTTATTGACATGTATCCATATTTGGATAAACTATGTACGAGATCATCGACGATTACCTGATCGATGGCGTCGGCCTCGGCGGCTTGTCGAAGGAGGAGAACGGGGCTCTTGAGAGCGCGCTGGCGGCGCTTGCAGCCGACCGCCGCCCAGCCAGCTATGGATGCCGGCAGGAAGGCGATGCCTGGCAGATTCAGATCCCGTGCGGTGGCCGCAAAATGCTGCTCGGGTACGAGATCTACGAGAAGGGCAAGATGATCTTTCTCAACTATCTCAAATGGGACGAAAGCAGCGAGGAGGTTGAGGAAGCGGGCTGGTTCAGGCGGTGGGTGCTTCCCCTGCTTGATCACAAGCCTTAGGAGGAACAGTGAAGACCAAGTTGCCTTTAAAACAAAGCGATGTGACCTACGATCCCGCCAGCCGCAGAGTAACCCTGACGCCACAGAAGTTCGACGAACTGATCAAGTTCATTCAGGAATTGCTGGAGCAGGCCCAGACCGCGGAAAACGCCCGCGACACGGCGCGTTCGCGGCAACGCAGGCAGGAAGCGGCGGCGGATGTGGTGACCGCCTACGCTCAAATCCTGGAGGAAGCAAACCGGAACGTGGAAGCGTGGCTGAGTGCGAACTCGATTCAGGAGCTTTCCCGGCGGACGAAAATCCCTTACGCCAGTTGCCATCGCATTATTCGCGAGCGATTGCGAAGCGGAGAAGTCGAGGTGGGCGCGCTGGGAAAAATTCTGCAGGTGGTGCAGGAAGGCCAGCCGGAAATGATTCAGCCTGCGGGGGATGTTGCTGAACAGGGCAAATGAAGGTGCGTTAGGTGGGGAGGTTATGGCTGACGGCGATGACAACCCGCTAATAGAGCGTGCCAAGTTTTTTCGCGAGCACATGACCACGGTGCTGAACCTGGCCACCGGAGCGCTCGTCCTCTCGGTGACATTCCTGCATGACCAGGCGGGTCACCTGCAAGGAATGTGGCTTCTACAACGGTCTTGGCTGTGCCTGCTGGTGACGATCTTCTGCGGCGTGGCCTACAGCTACATCCTTGACCTCTACATAAAATTCAAGGGCAGTCAGTATGGAGTCGTGCTATTGGTGTTGAGCTTTGCCTTCCATGCTTCTTTCTTGGTGGCGATTTGCTATCTGTTTCGCTTTGGGGTAAGGAATATCTAGGGTAATTTCTCGACACGTCACTCCGCCCGGTCGATCTGCGCCTTCTGCAGCTTGTCCGAATAGTCGACGTAGACAGCCTTCCACTCCGTATAGAAATCAATCGCGCCGAGGCCGCCTTCGCGATGGCCATTGCCGGTGGCCTTCACTCCTCCGAAAGGCAGGTGCACCTCGGCGCCGATGGTGGGTGCGTTGATGTAAGTGATGCCGGCGTGCAGGTCGCGTATGGCGGCGAAGGCGCGATTGACGTCTCGGGTGTAGAGCGCGGAGGATAATCCGTACTCGATGCCGTTGGCGATTTCGATGGCGTGCTCAAGGTTGTCGCAGGGAATGATCGAAACCACCGGGCCGAAGATTTCCTCCTGCGCGATGCGCATTTTGGGGTCGACATCCGTAAAAACCGCTGGCTCCATGAACCAACCGTGTTGATATTCGCCTTGATCGAGGCGATTGCCGCCACACGTCAGCTTTGCGCCTTCGGCCTTGCCGATGGCGACATAGTCGAGGTCGGTCTTAAGTTGCTTTTGGTTGATGGCCGGACCCATCTCGACGGTCTCGTCCAACCCGTTGCCGACTTTCAGTCGCTTAGCGCGCTCGACGTAGCGCTCGACAAACTCTCCGTAGACATCTTTTTGCACGATGATGCGGCTGGTCGCGGTGCAGCGCTGGCCGGTGGTGCCGAAGCCGCCCCAGAGGCCGCCTTCGATGGCGAGGTCGAGATTGGCGTCATCGAGCACGATCATGGGATTTTTGCCGCCCAGCTCCAGCGAGCAATGCTTAAAACTCTGCGCTGCGGTGGCGCCGACGATGCGGCCGACGGCGCTCGAACCGGTGAGCGAAATGGCTTTGACATCCGGATGCTCGCTCAACGGCGCACCAACCTCGGGGCCGAAGCCGGTGACGATATTCACCACACCCTTCGGCAAACCAGCGTCGGTAAGGACGTTGACAAGATTGAACGTGGAAAGCGGCGTATCCTGCGCGGGCTTGATGACGCAGGTGTTGCCGCAGACGATTGCCGGCAGAAGCTTCCACGAAGGAATCGCCATGGGGAAATTCCAGGGCGCGATCATGCCGCAGACCCCGATGGGCTGGCGAACCGCCATGGCGAATTTATTGGGCAGTTCGGAAGGTGTGGTGGGCCCGAACAGGCGGCGGCCTTCGCCGGCGAAGTAGTAGGCGGTGTCGATGGCTTCCTGCACGTCGCCGCGGGTTTCATTGAGAATTTTGCCCATCTCGCGGGTCATGTCGCGGGCGTAGTCTTCTTTGCGCTCGATCAGCATTTCCGCGGCGCGATATACGATTTCGGCGCGGCGCGGCGCGGGCACCAGCCGCCATTTAGCGAAGGCTCGCGTAGCGGCATCGACGGCGGCGTCGACATCGGCTCTGCCGGATTTCTGGAAAATGCCCACCAACTCCCGCGTGTCGGCGGGGTTGCGGTTCTCGAAAGTCTCGCCGGTCGAGGCTTCGACCCACTCGCCGTCGATAAAGTTCTTGTAAACCTTGGCGGTTTTGCTGCCCAGGATCGCTGGACCGGTCAGAGTGTCGGTGGCCATAGAATCCTCCCGCAATGGCATGCTACAACCCGGCCTCAAACACCCACAAGGGGCGGAGGGAGTACGCTATTGGTCTGCAGCTTCTATAGAGTTGGTCCCGCCACAGAACTTCCGCAAGCTTGCAAATAGGTTCCCGGATCGTTAACTGGTTTTGGGTACTTAAGTTTGTGATAATATTGCAATTACACTGATATCCTACGAGCTTGCGGGGGTCTGGTGGACGTAGTGTCTGCGAAGAGCAAGCCGGGAATCCATGTAGCGTGGAAGACCGTCACTTACCGCAGCGTTTTGCTTGCGATAATGGCCGTGCTGCTGGCTTTTTCCGCGGCTCTGCACTTCGCGTTTCCGCAATTTACCGATAGCAAGGTGAAGGCGGTCGGCAACGTTTTCAGCAAGCTGCTGGATCAGGTCGCGGGAGTGGCCGGCACGACAGGGAAATCTGGAACCATGAGTTCCCAGCAGGCGCACTTCACCGCCCTCGACGGCACGGTGCGCGTGAAGAAAGCGAACAGCAACAGCTGGGTGGCGGCCGACTATAGCGTGCCTCTGGAAAAAGGCGACGTAGTGCAAACCGGTCCCGAGGGCATGGCGAAGATTGTCTTCAGCGACGCCACAAACTACACGGTGAAGCAGGACTCCTTGATTGTGATTGAGGAAAACTCGGCCAATGAACAGCAGCAGACCAACGTCTCCGTGGCCGTGACCACCGGAACCGTGGACCTGGCGACGGCAGCGTATGTGCGCGGCTCGAAGTCGGAAGTGATCGTTTCCGGAGCCACGGCTTCTCTGGCGCCGGAAAGCGCTGCGATGGTGCACAACGATCCCTCGGCCAATCAGTCCGAGATTTTGATCAAAAAAGGATCCGGCGATGTAGCGCGCAACGGCGAAGTGGTGCACCTGGCGGACTGGGAAAAGGTGAGCTTCGAAGCTCAGTCTGCGCACATGGCCAAGATAAAAGAGATTGGACCGCCGACGCCGATTTCGCCGGCCAACATGATGCCGATCTTTATCTCCGACGCGGACAAGCCGGTCGAATTTTCATGGACTCCGATGGCCAACGCGGTCGGCTACCGCCTGCGAATCTCCCATACGCCCTACTTTTCTTCCACCGTTGCCGATCGCAAAGTGAAGTCTGCCGACGTCGAAGTCACCGGCCTGACCGAGGGCGCGTACTACTGGGAAGTGCAGTCGTATGATGCCGCTGGTAAAGAGTCGGCGGAGAGCGAAAAGAACCGCTTTACCATCATTCCGAAGGGCAAGGACAGCCACATGGTGGCCATCCCACTGCAACTGAACCCGCTCATGCAACACGGGCGAGTGATCGAGTTGACCGGCAAGACTGAGGCTGGCGCGCGAGTCATGGTCAATGGCCATGAGGTGCCGATGGTTGGAGGGGACGGCAGCTTCCACTATTTCACCCCGCCTTTGCCGGCGGGGGAAAGCGTGATCACCATAACGGCCCAGGACACCAAGGGAGGGGTCAATACCCTGCAGAAGAAGGTAGTAATCCAGTGAGGTAAAAGGGTCCGAACCGGACTACTGAGGTGCAAGCCCTTTCGATTGGGCGGGGAGTGGGGAATCTCCCATAGAATTCCCACAGGATTAGAAAATCGGCAAAATTGCACGAAGGTAGCTCGGGAATTGAGACCCGAACATTTTGAGCGTCGCTGTTTTCGGGAGAGGGGTTAAGGCTCCAGACTTAAGTTCTCCCGCCAGCAACACCCGGGGCGATCCCGGACAGACAGAGTTCAAGAAGGCAGAGAGAAGCTTCCCGTCATGTCATCAAATGGCTTTCACTCGAGCGCAACGCGCTGGCACAACCTGCGGTCGCTGTTCAGCTTGTTTTCCAGCGATCTTGCGATAGATCTGGGCACGGCGAATACGCTGGTGTATGCCCGTGGCAAGGGCATCGTGGTGAACGAGCCTTCGATCGTCGCCATCAACAAAAACACCAGCGAGGTCGAGGCTGTCGGCAAAGAAGCCAAGGAAATGCTGGGCCGAACCCCCGGCAACATCGTTGCCATCAAGCCCATGAAGGACGGCGTGATCGCCGACTTCAAAGTCACCGAGAAGATGCTGAACTACTTCATCCAGAAGGCGCACAACCGAAAAATGATGGTCCATCCGCGGATCGTGATCGGCGTGCCTTCCGAAATCACCCAGGTGGAAAAGCGCGCCGTGATGGATTCGGCGTATCGCGCCAAGGCCAGCGAGGTGCATCTAGTCGAGCAGGCGATGGTCGCTGCCATCGGCGCGGGGCTGCCCATCACGGAACCCTCCGGCAACATGGTGGTCGACATCGGCGGGGGCACCACCGACATTGCAGTGATTTCTCTGAGCGGCATCGTCTATTCGCGCTCCGTGCGCATGGCCGGCAATCAGATGGATGAGGCCATCATGAATTACCTCAAACGGAAATATAACTTGCTGATCGGCGAGCGCACCGCGGAACAGATCAAGATCGAAATCGGTTCGGCTTATCCGCTGGACAAACCGCTGACCATGGAAATCAAGGGCCGAAACCTGATTGAAGGCGTGCCCAAGACGATCACGGTGGATGACAGCGAAGTGCGCGAGTCGCTCAGCGAATGCGTGTCCACGGTGATGAACGCCATTCGCGTGGCGCTGGAACGCACGCCACCCGAGCTTTCCGCTGACATTAGCGATCGCGGCATCGTACTTACCGGTGGTGGGGCGCTGCTCAAGAATTTAGACAAGCGCATCCGCGAGGAAACCGGCCTGCCGGTTTCCATCGCTGACGATCCGCTGTGCAGCGTGGTGCTGGGCACGGGCAAAATGCTCAGCGACTTCAAGCTGCTAAGAAAAATCTCAATCGAATAAAACCGTTGTTGGTCGTGTGTCGTTGGTCGTTCGCCAGACCTGCCGTTGGCTAACATGCTGCGCCCCGGAAAGGGTTCGCCAACGACGAACGACCCAGGACCAACGGCGTTCTTGAGTCATGGAATCCCTGTTCACCCGCTATCGCAACGTCAGCATTCTGGTCGCGGTGCTGTTCGCCCAGGTGTTTGGGCTGGCGGTGCAGGTGCGCCGCCCCAGCGAATCCAGCCGCCTGATTCGGGTGTGGGCCGTAGCCGCCGTGACCCCGTTTGAGAAGGCGGTGGTATGGACCCAGAACAGCGTTTCCAGCCTGTGGCGCAACTACATCTACTTGCGCGGCGTGCGCCAGCAGAATCGCGATCTGAGATACGAGATTGAGAACCTCCGCCTGAAGCAAGTGCGGCTAAGCGAAGACGCTGAGCAAGCCCGGCGCTTGCAGGCTTTGCTCGGTTTCAAGGAGCAGTTCATCGCTAAGACCGTGGCGGCTCAGGTGATCGGTTTTACCGGTAGCGAGCTCTCCCGCGGAGTTTACATCGACAAGGGCCACAATGATGGGATCAAGCGCGACATGGCCGTCATCACCGCCGATGGCATTGTGGGCAAGGTCCTGGAAGTTTACGGAACCACATCGTTGGTCTTGTTGATCAACGATCAAACAAGCGGGGTCGGAGCCGTACTCTCCAAATCCCGGTTGCAGGGCATCCTGTCGGGTACCCCTTCCGGCGAAGTTGTGCTGCAGAAGATTCTTTCCGAAGAGCACGTCGAGCCCGGCGAGCAAGTGTTGACCAGTGGAGGGGACCAGATTTTTCCTAAGGGTATGCCTGCCGGCACCGTGGTCAGTGTCTCCCAGGGGCCGGAGGGGTTCCTGAACATCCGTGTGCGTCCGGCGGCCCAGCTCAGCAAGTTGGAAGAAGTTCTGGTGATCACGCAGCAGCAGGAGGAGCGCCCGGTAGCGGATGGAGCGGCGCCCACGCGAGCGGCGGACATTCTGGCGCAGCGGCTGCCGTCCGTGCCCGACCAGGCGCCGACGGTGAACGATGACGCGAAAGATTCGGATGGGGAAGATGTACCTCTGACGGCGCCCAAGAAAGAATCTGAAGCCCCCGAACCATCGGTGACCCCCGCGGACGAATCTCTCACTCGTAACCCTTCTTCGAACGGTTCAACGGAAGCGGGGAACGCGCCCGGCGTGCCGAAGACTTCGCCGCCAGCAGGAAAAGCCCCGGCGACGGGCGCAAAGCCGGCGGCTCCTCCGTCTGCCCCTCCCTCGGCTAAGCCTCATCCGAATCCCCCTCCCGGGAGTCAGCCGCAATAGCGTGCCCATCACTTACACTTCCGGCGAGCAAGTTGAGGTTTACCGGTTCAGCTTACCGGTCGCGATCCTGGTTCCCCTGGCGGCGATCTTTCTGCAGTCGTTTCTGCCGTTGCGCTTGCCCTTCTTCGCGATTTTCGATCTGCCCCTGCTGGTGACGATTTTCTTTGCCGTGGCCCGGCGCAGCCAGGTGGCAGGGTTGACGACCGGGGCGCTGATCGGGTTGGTGCAGGATTCGCTGACGCACCAGCAAATCGGACTCTACGGCATCGCCAAAACGGTGGTGGGCTTTGGGGCATCCTCACTCGGAGTGAAGCTGGACGTGGAAAACGCGGCCGCGCGCTTCCTGGTGACTTTGAGCTTCTATGTTGTCCATGAAGTGGTTTTTTTCGGCGTGGCACGCGGGCTGGTGGGCCTGACCGTGGCCTGGAGCTGGTCGCACGAGGTCACTGCCGCGTTCGCCAACGCAGCACTGGCGGTGCCCCTGTTTTACCTGTTGGACCGGTTCAAGGTGAGAACGTGAAACCGTCGTTGGTCCTTGGTCGTTGGCCAGCCCCAGATCGCGATCATTCTCCCAGCGGCTGTGTCCCTCCGTCATCGGCGTAAACCATAGCCTCGTTTGGGACAGGGGTTACAATGAAGTTAACCATCGAGACAAGCCAAGGACGAACGACCAAGGACCAACGACCGACCTATGTTTGGACGAGATGAAAAAGTATCGTCGATCCGCTTAACCGCGGTGCAGTACGCCATCCTGGCGATGATGCTGATTCTCACCTATGGATTGTGGCGGCTGCAGGTTGCGAAAACGGATTTCTACTCCAACCTGGCCGAAAAGAACCGCATTCGCGAAGTCCCGATTCTAGCCCCGCGCGGCAAAATCCTCGACCGTGAAGGCCGGACCATCGTGGATAACTATGCGTCCTTCACCGCGCTCCTGCTGCGCGACTCCGGCCGCGATTTAAACGCGGATGCCGATCTCATCGCCCGTGGCCTGCATATGGACGGCAACGACATTCGCAACCGTGTCCGCCGGTTTGCCTCCATGCCGCAATATGAGCCCATCTATTTGAAAGAGGACATCACGCAGGATGAGTTGGCGTTCATTGAGGCGCACAAGAACGAACTGCCGGAACTCGACACCGTCATGGCGTACCGGCGGCTCTACCCGCGCAAAGGCTTCATGGCCCACCTGATTGGCTACGTGGGCGAAGTCAGCGAGCAGATGCTGAACCAGACGCAATTTGAGCTCTACAATCCCGGCGACGTGGTGGGCAAGTCTGGAGTCGAACGGGAATACAACGCGATTCTGATGGGCCAGAATGGCTCGAAACAAGTTGTGGTCAACAGCCACGGCAAGGAAATGGGCGAGTTGGGAGAAAAACCAGCCGTGCCGGGCAAGTCGCTCAAGCTGACCATCGACATCGATCTGCAGATCGCCGCCGAAGAGGCATTGGGCGACCGGGACGGAGCCATTGTCGCGATGAACCCGCACAATGGGGAGATTCTGGCGATGGTAAGCCGCCCGACGTTCGATCCCAACGATTTCGCGGTTCGCATTTCAAGAAGCGAATGGAACAAACTGGCCACCGATCCTGAGCATCCGTTGTTCAACCGGGCGATTCAGGCGCAACTGGCGCCGGGGTCCACCTTCAAGATCATTATGGCGGTGGCAGGCTGGCAGGAGGGGATCGCACAGACTCTGCATGTGCACTGCGGCGGAAGCGCCGTTTTCTATGGCCGGCGGTTCGGCTGCTGGGTGAAGAGTGGCCACGGCGAAGTTGACTTGCCAAAAGCCATTACCCAGTCGTGCGACGTTTATTTCTATACCCTGGCGGAAAAACTGGGAATCGACCGTATCGCAAAATATGCCACCGAGTTGGGAATGGGGCAAAAAACCGGCATCGATTTGCCGGATGAGGCGACGGGCATCATGCCCTCGGAAGAGTGGAAGATTCGGAATTTCAAGCAGAAGTGGCTGGGCGGCGAAACCATCAACGTCGGCATCGGGCAGGGCGCTATCAGCACCACACCGGTGCAACTCATGCGCGCCATTGCCGCCATTTCCATGGATGGACGCCTGGTGGTGCCGCACGTGGTCAATCCCTCAGGGCTGCCGCACGATTTTGTCCAGGTCGCGCACTACAACGAAGTCAAGAGCGTTCCCATCGATCCGGATGGATGGAATTTGATTACCGACGCGATGGGCAAAGTGTTGTTGCCGGGAGGGACGGCTCCTTCGGCTCATATTCCGGGCATTGACATTGCGGGCAAAACCGGCTCGGCGCAGGTAGTCTCGCTGGCCACGCGCGCCAAGCACGAGAACAACGAGGCATTTGCGCAGAACGGCTGGTTCGTGGGATTCACGCCGCGGCGCGATCCGGACGTCGTGGTCTGCGTCCTGTTCCAGGGCGGCGAACACGGCAAGCTGGCGGCGCGTTTGGCAACGCAGGTCATCAAAGCGTACGTGGATAAGCAGCGGCGGGAGATTCCGAGCGTCGCCAGCAATGGCACGGTGGACGTGGGCGCACTGTGGAGCAATCCCAGCGAAGATCAACAAAATGACAGGTTGCACGCGGGAAGGATGTTGCTGGATGTCTCAAAAGACCATTTGCCGCTGGCCACGGCTGCGCCGGGGTTGGAGTAATTGATCGCAATTGTCATTGCGAGCGCAGGGAGGAATCCCTAGCCTTGGCAGAAGCAGGGCGTAGGGATGCTTCGACTCCGCAGGATTTGCGCGCGGCGCGCAAATCCCGCTCCGCTCAGCATGACAAAATGGCAAGATCGTAACGGCCAAGAGTTAATGGCTGAGAACTGAAGACTAACGACGCACGACCGACGACCAACGACTGATTTCTATGTCCCGTTTCGTTTCATACCGCGACTTCGATTGGCTGTTGTTGTTCTTCGTGCTGCTGATCTGCGGCCTGGGAGTGATGCAAATCCATAGCGCCACGGTGCATACCAAGTTCGCCGGCGCCCACATCAAGCAGGTGTATTGGATCGTGGGTGGAGTCGGCGCCATGTTTCTGGTGAGCCTGATCAACTATCAGGCTCTGCTCGACCGCATTCACTGGTTCTACATCGCCTCGCTGGCATCACTGATGGGGGTGCTGATTTTTGGGCAGAAGTACCTGGGCGCGCGCCGCTGGGTAAAGCTGCCGGGTGGCGCGCACTTCCAGCCGTCGGAGTGGGTGAAGCTCATCCTGATTCTGGCGGTCGCCAAGTACTTCGCCGACCACGCGGCGGAGCTTTCCTGGGGCGATTTCATCAAGGCCGGATGCATCGCCGGCGTTCCCATGTTGATGGTCTTGGCCCAGCCCGACCTGGGAACCGCTTTGACCTACCTGCCCATCGCCGTCATGGGTTTATTTCTGGGCGGAACGCAGTGGAAGCAAGCGGCAGCCGTTTTGCTTTTGGCGGGGCTTACCATGCCGCTGGCTTGGCATGTCCTGAAGCCCTATCAGAAGGACCGTCTCATGGTGCTGATGGAGCCGGATGCGGATGCCCGTGGCAAGGGATATCAGGTGAACCAGTCGCTCATCGCCGTGGGCTCCGGGGGCATTTGGGGTAGCGACGCGCCTTCCCAGACGCAACTGGCGTTTCTTCCCGTGCCGCAGACCGACTTCATTTTCGCCGCATTTTCCGAGGCGCACGGCTTTGTAGGCGCGCTCGGGGTATTGCTGTTATACTTCATCGTGCTGATGCGTTTGACCCAGAACGCGCAAACGGCGCCCGACCGCGCTGGCACGTTCATTGTGATGGGTGTGGTGGCTGTGCTTAGCTTCCATATCCTGGTCAACGTTGGCATGGTGGTCGGCCTGATGCCGGTTACCGGAATTCCCTTGCCATTAATGAGTTATGGCGGGTCCTCCGTCCTGTTCATGTTTTTGGCGCTGGGCATCGTGATGAATGTTCGTATGCGCCGCTTCGTGAATTGAAATGCAGGAGGAGGATGGGCAGGAGTTGCCGCACTGCCGTTCGCGGCTGAAACAACAAGATTGCTGAATCAGAAGATTACGATCGCCCTCGCGTAAAAAATAATGGGGGCAGCGCCGGCAAGAAGCATGGCAAGGCCGGGCAGGATTGAAGCGAAAGCGCAGCCGGACGGGTAACGGCCCCCTCCAGTCACGGTAGACGGGAGAGAGCGGTCACAAACCCGGCAGCGCAAATGCGATCAGTGCAAAAAATTCTCCAGCTTGTGCAACGGTTCCGGTCAAGGAGAAACCTCCGTGGCCCAAGCCGTCTCATATCCGGGACTCTCATCGCAAGGCTCCAGCCTCCCCGTCTTTTTCCGTCTTCGCCCCGGTGAATCTCGCGCCGCCTGACGGCGTGGGACCGGAGTTTCGATGACCAAAGAATTGTATGTGTCTTCCACCCCGCATGAAACCAAAGTGGGCCTTGTCGAAGATGATCAGCTAGCCGAAATTTACCTCGAACGCGAAAACGAATACACCCTGGCCGGTTCGATCTATAAGGGCCGCGTGACCCGGGTGCTTCCCGGCATGCAGTCGGCTTTTGTGGATATCGGCCTGGAGCGCGACGCCTTCCTCTACGTTTCCGATTTCATGGAACTGGAGGACTCCGACGAAGTGGAGGAGATCCCGGCCGGCCTATCAGCCGGGGAGACCCGTTATGCGCCGCGGAGCGATGCTCCGCCGGTAGAAGCGGCAGCGACATCGGCAGAGGCCTCCATGGAGGCAAGCTCCGAGGTCCAGCCGCAGACCGTTGATTCCAGTTCGGCGGAGCGAACCAACGGCGACAACCGTGGCAATGAAGAACGCGGCAACTGGCGAGGACGCCGCCGTCGCCGTGGCGGACGCCGTGGCGAGCGGACGCCGGAAGCCAAAGTTGCGCCGCCGGCTGAAACGCCGCGCGAGACTTCGCGAGAATCCTTCCGCGGCGCGCGCGCGGATCGAAGCGAGCGCAGCCAATCCGGCGACTACGGCCCGCCGCCGGGATATCAGCCCATCCTTTTGCCTGGAGAATCGATTTCTAAATATCAGCGCTTCGCGCAGGCGGTAGCCCCTGCGCCGCAGCCGGAGACGGAGACGGTTGCTGAAGCGGAAGTCTCCGCGCCCACTGCCCAAACTTTCCGCGACGACGAGCCGTTGTTCACGACAGCGCCGCAGGGTTCCGCCTCTTCGATGGGAGCGCCGGCGCAGAAGGAATCACGCCTGGAAGCGGCCCCGGCCGAGGAACCGCAAGCAGATTGGAACCGGACGCCGGATCGTGCCGATTTTGAGCGCCACGATGCTGTCGTTGAAGAGGAAGGTGTCGAAGCGCAGGACGAAGACGAACGCGAAGAAGAAAATGATGCACAGGCGGCGGCGAGCGCCGAACCAGCCGCTCCTACCAGTCTGCATGCGAGAACGGTGGAAGAGGAAGAAATCGAAGAGGAAGAAGCCGACATTACGCACTACGTCGAAGAACTCGAGGAAGATGAAATCTTCGAGGAAATGGAAGAGGAGACCCGGGCCGCCGAGGACTACCGCGAGCATGCGGCGGAAATCGCCGCTTCCAGCGAAGCTGCGGTGGAAGCCACCGCGCAAGACGTTGCGGAGTTTCCGCCTGCCGCAACGGAAACTCCCGAAGCCGCAGATGCCGAGGATGAAACCAGCGTTGCCAACGAGGCCGAGGCTGAGCTGGACGAAGCCCAGGCCGAGGCGGAAGCTTTGCTTGACGCCGAAGCGCGCGGCAACGGCACTGTGGATGCCCGCGCCGAAGTGCGTGCACCCAGCTCAACCGCCGCTTACACGCAGCGCGCGCGCCGTCCGGGCTTTGACCGCGAGCGGCGCGGCGGGTTCCGCGGGCGGCGTGGTGGCCGCCGTTTCCGCAGCCGCGAAAACACCCCGGCCCAGCAGATCACCGATCTACTGAAAGAAGGCCAGGAGATTCTGGTTCAGATTGCCAAAGAGCCCATTGGCAAAAAAGGCGCGCGCATCACCAGCCACATCGCGTTACCGGGCCGCTTCCTGGTTTACATGCCGACGGTCAACCACACCGGCGTTTCGCGCAAAATTTCTTCCGATGAGGAGCGGCAACGGCTGAAGCGCATCATTCTTAGTGAACGCGAGAACGGCCACGGCGGTTTCATCGTACGCACCGCGGCGCAGGGCGCCTCGGAAGACGAACTGCGCGCCGATATCCGCTTCCTGAAAGGCCTTTGGAACGAGATCAAGACGCGCGCCGAAAACGACAAGGCGCCGCTGCTGATTTATCACGATCTCAACGTCGTCGAGCGCGTACTGCGCGACCAGGTCACTTCCGATTTTTCCGCCATTTGGGTCGACACTGAGCAGGAGTACGAGCGCATTCTGCGCTTCGCCAACCGCTTCCAGCCCGCGCTGGTCAAGCGCGTCAAACTCTATTCCAAAGAGACCCCGCTCTACGATCAGTTCGGCCTGAATGACGAAATCAACAAGGCGCTGAAGTCGAAAGTCTGGCTCAAGAGCGGCGGCTACATCGTCATCAATCAGACCGAAGCTCTGGTAGCGATTGACGTGAACACTGGCAAGTATGTTGGCAAGACAGCGCGCCTGGAAGACACCATCGTCAAGACCAACGTCGATGCCATCAAAGAAATCGTGCGCCAGATTCGCCTGCGCGATCTGGGCGGCATCATCATCATCGATTTCATCGACATGGATGAGCGCCGCAATCGCCAGAAAGTCATGCAGGCTCTCGAAGAAGCGCTGCGCGCCGACCGGGCCCCGTCGAAGGTTCTGCAGTTTAACGATTTTGGCCTGGTTGCGATCACGCGCAAGCGGGTCAAGCAGTCGCTCGAGCGCACCATCGGCTCGCCGTGCCCCTATTGCGATTCCACCGGCTATGTGAAGTCGGTGACCACGGTCTGCAACGACATCTACATCGAGATGCGCAAGATGGCCAAGCACCTCGACCACTCCGACGTGATGCTGCGGGTGAATCCTGAAGTCGCCAAGGCGCTCAAATCGAACAACGGCCGCGCGCTGCTTGAAATGGAAGAGCTGACCAAGAAAACCGTAATCGTGAAGAGCGATCCGGCGTTACATCAGGAGCAGTTCGATATCAACTAGCTGTTGGCCGTCAGGCTGCAGCTGTCAGCTTTGGTTAATGGAGGGACGGGCGTCTCGCCCGTCCTTTCTACATGGGCGCACTGCTCAAACTACGTGACCCGAGAAAGTCCAGCACGTTCTCGCTCAAACCGATAAAATACCGACGGCCCATGAACCCTGCTCGCTCCGTCGCCTCTCCCCGCGTTGTCAGCATCCTTGATTTCCGGCCTATTGCCCGCCAGCGCTTGCCCAGGGCGGTGTTCGACTACCTGGACGGCGGCGCCGACGGCGAAATCACGCTCCGCGAAAACTGCCGCGCTTTCGAAGACATCACATTTCGTCCCCGGCACGCGGTTTCCGTTCCGCAGTGCGACCTGGGAGTGAAGGTGCTGGGTTTCGACCTGGCGCTCCCCATTTTGCTGGCGCCGGTTGGATACAGCCGCCTGATGCATCCCGGCGGCGAAGTCGCTGCCGCCCGCGCGGCGGGAGCTGCGGGCACGGGCTACATTCTTTCCACCATTTCCGGCCACCGCATGGAAGACGTACGGGCCGCGTCGAGTGGTCCGGTCTTTTATCAGCTTTACTTGATGGGAGGCCGCGGGGCCGCCGAAGCTGCCATCGACCGCGCGCGCGCGGCGAAATTCTCCGCCTTGGTGGTCACCATCGATACTCCGGTCGCCGGCATGCGCGAGCGCGACTATCGCAATGGCATGAAGGAGCTGGTGAGCGGCAGTTTGTTTGCGAAAATCCCTTACTTGCCGGAAGTGCTCTCAAGGCCGGGCTGGCTGGCGCAGTTTCTGCTGGATGGCGGCATGCCCCCGCTGCCCAACGTGGTGATTCCCGGCCAGGGGCCGATGCCACTCATCGACGTAAACGCGGCCCTCGCGAAATCGACCGTCACCTGGGAGGATTTGCGCTGGATTCAGGAACACTGGAAGGGGCAGTTCGTCGTCAAGGGCGTTCTCACCGCCGACGATGCTCGCCGCGCGGTCGATGCCGGCGCGGCCGCCATCGTGGTCTCGAATCACGGGGGGCGGCAGCTCGACGGTGTCTCGCCCACGATCCGGGCTTTACCGGAAATTGTGGCGGCCGTGAAAGGGCAAGTCGAAGTACTGATGGATGGCGGCGTGCGCCGTGGAACTGACGTGGCCAAAGCTCTTTGCCTGGGCGCAAAAGCCGTTCTGTGCGGACGGGCTTATGCCTACGGCCTAGCGGCGGCGGGCGAAGCCGGAGTCAGGCGTGCGCTCGAAATTCTGCGCGCCGATGTGGAACGCACGCTGAAGCTGTTGGGATGTCCGTCGGCCCGCGAACTCGACCGTTCTTATGTGGACATCCCCGCCGCTTGGCAGGCATAAGAATCATGCGGGACGGCGGCCTTGGCTCTCCCGGTTTTTCTAGTCGCTGTTGTCCTCCGCCGACTCTCTTCGTCTAACGCGCAGATTCGTGGAACCGTGGCGAGACTGATGGCGTACTCGACATCACCCCGCAACTCCATGCTGGAGGAGTCTGATGAAGCGTGTTGTGTTACTTGCCCTTGTGGTTGCTGCTGTGCTTGGATTGCTGGCTGCGGCTCTGGACCCTTCGCCGGATCATCCCCAATTCACCAAAGAAAATGAACTGCTGCGCCCTGACGGCTATCGCGAATGGGTCTTCCTGTCTTCCGGCCTGGGCATGGCCTACGGCTCGCCGCCCGACCACCAGATGTTCACCAACGTCTTTGTTCCGCAGTGGGCCTACAAGGAATTCCTCAACAGCGGGAAATGGCCCGATAAAACGATTTTCGTTGTTGAAGATCGTGGCTCGGAGTCGAAAGGCTCGATCAACAAGTTCGGACACTACCAGGGCGACTCGATGGGCATCGGCGTGGAAGTCAAAGACGAAACTCGTTTTCCGGAGAAATGGGCCTACTTCAGTTTCGGCGAGGACACCGCGACCGCCAGCGCCAATCCCAAGCCCGCTTGCTGGCAGTGCCACGAAGACCACGCGGCGGTGGAGCACACCTTTGTGCAGTTCTATCCGACGTTGAAGCCGGTGGCGCAAAAGTTCGGGACCTACAAGCAGGCGGCGGACAAACCGGCGGAGTGACGGGGATGATTAGTCGGTAAGGCGGTTCTCCTGAGTCGTCAGCGTGATCGCCTGTTTACGACACCCGACTGGGAAAGGGTGGCCGTTTATATAGTAAAAGTTGGACCGATGAGGCGCTGTCGATAAATCGCATTGCTGCTCACTGACCCCGAAAAAGGCGGAGCAAAAGCGCAAAGTTAAAGTTGTGGTAACGCCTGGTTACATCAGCGGTGATCGCAAAAGTGCTATTGCCCGGAAGCGACAGTTAGCGGTTTTTCCTTCGCGCCCATGATCAGCAGCCAGAGCGTCGCTGCAAGCTCAGCGAAAAATACCGGCTGAAAGTAGTGGAACAGCGTGTCATTGTACTGCGGAGCCAGAAACCAGGCGATGCCCACGGCGACCCAGGTTACGCCGTCGAGCAGGAGCCAGTAACCAAGCCAGTGCGGAAGGAACCGCGAGCGCACGACAAGCCATCCAAACGGCAGCAACCACAGTCCCCAGAAGGTTTCGTTGATGCCGATGGCCTGCCCGTGCATCTGGATCAGAAGCATGCCGAGGATCTGGCGCGTGTGGGCATCGAGGCCGGCAGGGGCGTCGCTGCGAAACATGAGGAGCGCGGCGGCATTGAACACAACGGCAGCTAGGCTGAGGGCGGATGAAACCAGTACCAGCCCGACCAATTGCCGGGCGCGATGGCGATCCACATCCTCAAAGAGGCGATAGAGCGCCAGGCTCAGGTAGATGAAGATGACCGCACCAAACGTTTCGGCAAGCATGCCCCAACGGAAGAGCATTTCGCGGCCGAGAATATGGACCGCGGTGGCGGCAGCGTCGTTGTGCACGATGGTCTTCGAGGGGACATAGAGGAGATAAAACGGTCCCAGAGTGAAGCCCAAACACCAAAGGCCAGCAACACGGGCTGTTCTGTTCAGCGTCGTCATACGTACCTCCAAGGGGCGGGCCATCGTAACACTCGCGGGGTACCTACATTCCTCGTGGATTTGCATGGGCCGATTGCGGGCGCTCCTACAACGGCGCCAAGGTCAGACTCAGGATCGGCGAAAAGCCAGTTGATCGATAGTTGGCGAAAAATCGCGATTCCACTCACTGGCCGTATCGTGAATGCCGTCGCCCGGCTTTACAAAATCCTACCCAGCTTTGCAAATCTCTATAAATCAAGACGAGACATTCCTAGGGGCAAAGGGTCCAATAGAGCGGGTGCAAGTTTCTGAAGTTGCACCGCGTGGGGCCTGCAGTTGAGCTTTCCGAAGCAGGAGGTAGTACGATGTCGCAAAGCAGCCGCTTCCGTCGAATTCTTTCCCAGTCTTCATTCCCAAACTTAGCCAAATCCAGACTGTCAAGTGTCCTGGCGATTTTGCTTGCCAGCCTTCCCTGCCTGGCACAAGAGCCATCTTCAGCGCCCAGCGCGCAGGGCAGCCCTGCGCCCGCTGCCGCAGAACGGATAGTCATTCCCGCGGGAACTCGAATCCCGCTGGTACTCACGCATCCCATCCGCAGCAAGTCCATCCATCGCGGAGACGACATTTACGCCCAGGTCATCGCTCCCGTCACCCTCGGCGATCAAGCAGTGATTCCGCCCGGCGCGTTCGTTCAGGGCAAAGTGGAGAAGCTCGAGCAGAAGGGTGGACGCGGGGAGCTGCATCTTCAATCTCTGTCGCTCACTTTTCCCAACGGCTACGTCGTTCCCGTTGCCGGACCCGTGACCTTGGAGAGCGCCGACGGCTACGCCGTCAAGGATGCGTCCTCTGGCCGCACCGTGGCAGCGCTCATTCT
Source organism: uncultured Acidobacteriaceae bacterium (assembly GCA_963770915.1). Classification (GTDB taxonomy): domain Bacteria; phylum Acidobacteriota; class Terriglobia; order Terriglobales; family Acidobacteriaceae; genus PALSA-270. Next base: position 3,255,161 of record CAVYRG010000001.1, on the reverse strand, counting down.
GCCTTTCGCGGGCGCGGGATTGGGCGCGTTGATCGGCCATTCTGCGGCGGGGCAGCCGATGACGGTAAACGGCTTGACGTTGAATCCCAACCGGCTGCGGGACACAGGAATTGGAACGATGGTGGGCGCGGCGGTGGGCGGCATCGCGACATTTGCCGTGCTCGGAACGTCGCACAATTTTTTCCTCGACGTGGGATCGCCGGTCGACATGACGTTGCCGCAGCCGCTGTCTCTGGATCGGAGCAAGATTGCCGGGGCGGGGGCTCCATCGAACGCGCCGCCGGTGCAAGTGGTTGCTCATCCACCCAGCGCCAATCCGGCTATCACCGCTTGCGGACCCGGCCAGGAATCGTGCCGCGGAAGCTGCGTGGACACCATCACTTTTATGAACGATTCCAACAACTGCGGCCGCTGCGGCAACAGTTGCTCGGTTGGTGAGGTTTGTACCGCAGGCTCCTGCTCCTGCGCGCCCGGCTACAGCAGTTGCATGGGCTCCTGCGTAAACGATGCGTCGTTCATGGGCGACAACAATAACTGCGGCCGTTGCGGCAATGGCTGCTCGATTGGGCAGAGTTGCCTGGGCGGGTCGTGCACCAGGACCACGCCTTGCGCGCCCGGCGACCTTACGTGTCATTAACTTAGAGGAGCTAAAGTTGGCGGCGAGTATTGCCGATAGAAGAGACATGGACGTCTCCGCCATCGCCCTTCAGGGATATCAACAAGCGGAAGCCCGACTGAACCGAGCCGCGAGCAACATCGCTTCCAGCCCGGCATCTGCCGCCGCCGGCAGCCCGGACACCGTTGACCTGAGCACGCAAATCTTGGAACTGATGTCCGCCAAGGACCAAGCCGCGATCAGCCTGGCTACGATCGAAACCGCCAACCAGGTGCAGCAGAATCTGATCGACTTGATGGCATAGCTCAACTGTGGACGTGCAAATTGGCAGGCCATGTCTTTTCCTTGGTCTTTCCCCCCGAATCTGCTTAAATCTTCTTACTGCCCTTTCAATCTGGAGCCCATGTTGTGATCGACATTCACTCCCACATTCTTCCCGAATTGGATGACGGAGCAAAATCCTGGGAGATCGCGCAGGAGATGTGCCGCATGGCGGCAGCCGACGGGATCGAGCATATGGTCGCCACGCCCCATGCCAACGAGCGTTATGCGTACGATCGCGAACACAATAGCAGCGTGCTGAACCAGCTCCGCAGTCTGATCGGCAAGGCTCCCAGACTCAGCCTAGGCTGCGACTTTCATCTTTCCTACGAGAACCTGCAGGATGCGCTGGTGCGCCCCGAGCGCTACACGATCGAAGACAGCCATTATCTGCTGGTTGAACTCAGCAACTACAGCATTCCGGCTTCCGTCGAGCAGAGCTTCTCGCAGCTGGGCGACAAGGGAATTACACCCGTGATCACCCATCCCGAGCGTAATCCCATCCTGCAGCAGGGACCCCAGCGTGTATTGAAGTGGGTAGAGATGGGTTGCGCGGTCCAGATTACCGCATCGGCTTTGACCGGAAGTTGGGGGGAGCGAGCGTGGCGCACCGCGGAGTGGTTGCTGCGCCGCGATGCCGCGCACGTGCTGGCCAGCGATGCGCATGACACCAAGCATCGCGTTCCCAAACTTTCGGCCGCCCGCAAAGAGGCGGCGATCCTCTGTGGCCCTGATGTGGCAGAAGCGCTGGTGGATGACAACCCCCGCGCGATTATCTGCGGCGCGCCGTTGCCGTACTTTCCCAACCCTGTGATGAAGGCCTAGACCAGCGAGATCTCCTGGCTTAAGCGGGAAAGGAGCCGCCCCACAACCAGACTCGCTTGAGCGTAAAATAATTGCGGAGCAAATCATGAAACTATCAGGTCGATCTATTATTGGGTTCCAGTCCGCCAGCGGCGCGGGCGAGGCATTTCACGCTTCGAATCCCAAGACCGGCGAGCGTTTGCAGCCGGATTTCTTTTTCGCCACTTCGGAAGAAGTCGATCGGGCCGCGCGCCTGGCGCATGAAGCTTTTGCCATCTATGGGCGGACCTCGGGGCGCGAGAAGGCCGTATTCCTGCGCAAAATCGCGGCGAACATTGAAGCCATCGCCGCCGATATCATCGAACGTTGCGAGCAGGAGACGGCTTTGCCCAAGGCGCGTTTGCAAGGCGAGACCGCGCGTACCGTCGGCCAGCTGCGCTTGTTCGCACAGTTGGTGGAAGAAGGCTCCTGGCGGATGGCGCGCATTGACCGCGCCGACCCCACGCGCAAGCCTGCGCCCAAGCCCGATATCCGCTCCTTACTGCATCCGCTCGGCCCCGTAGTGGTCTTCGGGGCGAGCAATTTTCCCCTGGCGTTTTCCGTCGCCGGCGGCGATACCGCGTCGGCCCTGGCTGCGGGCAATCCGGTCATCGTTAAAGGACACTCCGCGCATCCCGGCACAGGAGAACTGGTTGGCCAAGCCGTGCAGAAAGCTGTCCGGGAATGCAACTTACCGGAAGGAGTTTTCTCTCTGGTCTTTGGCGGGGGCAGCCGCATTGGCACGGCCTTGATGAAGCATCCCCTGGTAAAGGCCGGGGGCTTCACGGGCTCGCGCAACGCTGGCAGAATCCTGATGGATATTGCTGCCGCCCGTCCCGAACCCATTCCGTTCTACGCCGAAATGAGCAGCACCAATCCGGTATTTATTCTTCCCGGCGCCCTGCGCGAGCGCACCGAAAGCATCGCCAGCGGCTTGCATGCTTCTTTCACGCTGGGCGCGGGCCAGTTCTGCACCAAGCCCGGCATGGTGTTTGTGCCCGAAGGTCCGCAGGCAGCAAAGCTGGCCTCCTTGTTGCAGCAGTCAGTGAAGGATTCCGCACCCTTCCACTTGCTGACCGGAGTGATTCGCTCGTCCTACGACGCCGGAATCGCCGCTCGCAAGACGAAAGGAAACACCACCGTAGTGGCGGAGGGCCAGTCTCCACGCAATGGCAACAGCAAAGATTTCAGCGTCGGCGCGGCGGTGTTTGAGACCGACGCGCAGTCCTTTCTGAAAGACGAAAATCTGGAAGAAGAGATTTTTGGCCCCTCCACTTTGTTGATTCGCCACTCCAACCGCGAGGAAGTTTTGCAAGCTGCCCGCGGCCTGGACGGCCACCTGACCGCGACTATCCACGGCACTGAGCAGGACTTGCACGATTTCGCCGACTTGATCGCCATCCTTGAGCGCAAAGTCGGCCGCCTGATCGTCAATGGCTTCCCCACGGGCGTAGAAGTAACCCACGCCATGGTGCACGGCGGTCCTTACCCCTCGACCTCCGATGGGCGCTCTACCTCGGTTGGCACCCAGGCCATCTTCCGGTTCGCGCGGCCGGTCTGCTACCAGGGCTTCCCGGATTCCGCCTTGCCCGATGAATTGAAAGACGCCAACCCGCTGGGCATGTGGCGGCTGGTCGACGGCGAGATGAGCCGCGAGCCAGTTTCCCAGCCACAACTGGAAATCGCCGGCTAAGCGCGCCGCCATTCTGGTCGCGTTCTTTGCGACTAGGGTGGGGCCTTTGACTTTGTCAGAATCAGGCGCGCGATTTACCCACACAACATGTATTCAATTGCAACTACGCCAGTTATCTCGCCACCCATGCCTCGACAGAGGAGTGACTTTGATAACGCTTCCTGGGTGATTTCGGTCACATCCGGTTTTCGCAGTTCGCGCGATAATTAGAGGTACGAGTTTGGTCTGGAAAGCACCCGGCGAAGGAGGCCCCGGACCATGGACAACGATAACCGCGACCGTCGCAAATACCAGCGCATGAAACTGAGCGTGCCGGTCGTCCTCGAACCGACGGAGACGGAGGGTAGCCCGATCCGTTGCGCTACAACCGACCTAAGCGAAGGCGGCTGCTACATCGAGACAATTTTCCCGCTTCCCGTCGGGACTCATCTGGACCTGCAGCTTTCGATCGGAAACACCGTCTTGATCGCCGCCACCGTGGTGACCAGCGATCCCCAGGTAGGAAACGGGATCGGGTTCATGAGGATGTTGCCCGAAGATCGAGAGGCGCTGGAAGCCTTCCTGAAGGCCGCCCAGCAAGCTGAGGATTCAGGCTCGGTCCCGACGGCTGAGTCTTCTTACGTCTGAGGTCGGCGTGCTTCCCACCTATTGAAAGCCACTTATTTCTTTGCAGGAACTTTCTGCGCTGGGTCGCTCGGCGCGGGAGGATCGGTGGCGCCGGTGGCGCCGGGCTCGGCCGATGAATCGTGAGACGAAGAAGCTGGAGGTGAAGCCGGCAGGGATGTCATCGCGCTATCCGGATTCAGCAGATGCTGCTGGTCCGGGCCCAATCCCAGCTTGATCAGCGCGCGCGCGTCTGGAGTCGTTTTGTCTTGCCAGCCATTGTCGCTCTGGTAGCGCTGCATGGCTTTCACGGTGGCGGCGTCCCAAACGCCGGAAGCAGAACCGGTCAAATAGTGCTCGCGGATCAGCGCGTTTTGAATTTCCGTGGCGCGCTGCGCATCGATTTTCTGCTGCCCATGTCTGCGATAACTGGCGGTCTTTCGCCGGCGCGATTTTTTCCGCTTGGTTGAGCTGTGTTGGGTAACCGCAGGCTTCGCTTTCGCGGGCGTGTGGGCGGTGGAAGAGGTCTGGCCCGGGGCCTGCGCCGCTGCCAAAACCAATGCGCAGCTTACGGCCAAGAATTTCCCTAACCGGTGGAAAACGTCCAAAATTTTCACCTCAACAGGTCTTGCCTCAAGCGCTGACACGCGGAAGCCCTCCGCAGGAAACGGAGGATGACCCACGCACCGACGAGCATCCGCCGAACTGGCGCTCCCACAAATGATCCCTCAACCGGAAGTCTCGCGCCAGTTCGGACTTGCCAAACTGCAGTTACGGAAGTGTACCGGCCAAAAAGATGGTTCCGTCCTGGGCCCCCGCGCCGCGCTGGCGCACCAGAAACACCACGTCCTGCCCGCTCTTCAAAGAGGATTGGATACGGGCAAAGTCGGCTTCGTTGTTGACCGGTTGCTTGTTGACCTCGAGAATCACGTCCCCTCGGGCCACGCCGATATCGTCACCGAAGGAATTGGGCTTGACGTCCTGCACAATCACGCCCTTTCCAGCGGCGATTTCCAGCCGGTCCGCGATCTCCGGCGTAATCGAACGCACCGTGATGCCGAACTTGCTTTCCTTGGGACCTGAGGCCTCCTCACTGTCGTCGTCTTCGCCCAGACGAGAGGCAAACAGCTTAGCGCGGTCGGCGACGGTAACCGAGGCGCTGTCCTTCTTGCCGTTGCGCATAAACCCGAGGTCGACCTTGGAACCTGGCTTGCGGCTGGCGATATCGGCGACGAGTTCATCGCCGGTCTTCACTTGCCGCCCATCCACGGAAACGATGGTGTCGCCCACTTTCAAGCCGGCCTTATCGGCAGGGCTGTTCTGCACGACACTCGAAATCGTAATGCCCGCCCCAGCCCCATACACGCGGGCGATGGCCGGGTTCTCTTCCTGATTGAACTCGATTCCGATCGAGCCGCGCGACACCCGATGATCCGGCCCGATCAACTGGTTATAGACCGAGACAATCGTGTTCGAGGGCAGGGCAAAGCCAACCCCTGCGTAAGAGTTGGTTTCGGTAAGAATCGCGGTGTTGATGCCGATGACCTCGCCATCCATATTCACCAGCGGGCCGCCGGAATTGCCCGGATTGATGGCCGCGTCGGTCTGGATGAAAGACTGGAACTGGTGCAAGGGCACAATGTTTCGCCCCACGGCAGAGACGATTCCCGCCGTGACCGTTTCCTGCAATCCGAACGGGCTGCCCACAGCTAAGACCCAGTCGCCGACCTGCATACTGTCGGAGTTGCCCAGCTTGGCCGAGGGCAGGGCATGATCGACGTCAACCTTGATCACCGCCAGATCGGTTTCCGAGTCCTCGCCAACCAGCTTGGCGTCATGCAGCACGCCCGGAGGATCGTCCTGCAGCCTTACCCGAATGCGGTCCGCTTTGTCCACCACGTGGCGGTTGGTCAGGATGTATCCCTTGGGATCGACAATGATTCCTGAGCCGAGCGACCGCTCCCGAATCGACCCTCCGTCGGCCCCTGGCCCCCCCTGCGCGCCAGGACCGCCGAAAAAGTGGTTAAAGAAGTCGTCCATAGGATCACTGTCGTCGCCCGATCCGCGGCGGTGCGGATTGCGGATCGTCGACTCGGTGTTGATGTTGACGACGCTGGGTTCCAGCTGCTTGGCGATCTGCGCGAACTGACTCGAGAGCTGGCGCGGCGATGGTACGACCAATGGCGTGGCATCGCTCTTCTTGCTTTCCTGGCCCTTGACCCCAAATGAGATGACAGTCCCCACCAGGATGCCGACCGCCAATGTGGCCAGAATGGTCAGGGTATAGCCGAACCGATCACTTTTCATGCGCGCCCAAAACGACCGGAACTCCATATTTCAGCTTCCTCCCAGAATAATGCCGAACTCAAGAATATACCTTTTCTGTAATCGCGGGTAGAAGCTGGGCGGCGTTTCGCACTTGATTTGGTTTACCAAATCTCGAAGTGGGATTCCCCGGCCCTCCGATCCTACTGTGGCGTTTCGGCTATTCCATGAGAGACTCGCCGGCTGATTTTCTCCGCGTTCTCTGCGGACCTTCTCTGCGCCCTCTGCGCCGAAGGCTTTCCCGCGTGCGAGGCATAGCAGCTTACGAATGTAGGGGGAAGGAAAAGTCGCCCCCACAAACAACAAGGGGTAAGCTCTGCGCTTACCCCTTCGCGTGGGAAGTTCCTCAAGGTGCGGGCCGGAGAGCGCCGAGAATGAGGACTTATGTTGGTTCCAACCTAAAATCTGGCCCTGTACCCGCGCAATAGTACAGAAATACTAGAATCCAGGCAAGGGCTCTATCCCCTTTGATTCCGTGCATTTGTAGGTGCGGCCCGCGGCAAGATTTTTATATTCTTCGGACCCGCCCGCGGGCCATTGAATCAGCAGGCGGTCGATTTTTCCCAGTCTACCCAACCCAAAAGTGAGCGGCAGCTCAGCTTGAGAGAGGTAGCTGGAACCGCCTTTTACCATGCGCGTCTGGTGCAGATCGCCGGCGAACACCTGCACCGACGCCCCGATCGCGTCGCGATTCGACTTGGTGCCCACCAGCTCCACCCGGATGCTCTTCTTTCCCGCAAGCTGATCGTTACGGTAAAGATAGGCGGGGCCATTGTTGGTGGTGATCAGCAGATCAAGATCGCCGTCGCGATCAAAATCGCCGAAGGCCAACCCCCGCCCCACCTTGGGCTGGTCAAAGCCGCCTCCCACCTCTGCCGCCACGTCGTGAAATTTCCCTTTGCCATCGTTGAGAAACAGCTGCGGCGGCTGGGCATAGCCGACGTTGCCGCGGATGTTGCGCACCGTCTCGTCGATATGTCCATTCGCCACTGCCAGGTCGAGCCAGCCGTCGAGATCGGCATCAAGAAAAATGCAGCCGAACCCCAGCTTGTTCTTGGAGGCCAATCCCACTCCGCTCTGAATCGCCACATCAGCGAAGTTTCCTTCCCCGGAGGTACGGTAAAGGCCGATCATCTCGTCATCAAAATTCGTAATGGCCACGCCGGTGTTGCCCGAGTTGTCGTAGTCCGCCGCGTCCACGCCCATGCCGGCGCGAGCTTTGCCATCGGAACTGAATGCGATGCCGGCTTCTACCGCCACGTCTTTGAAGGTGCCATTGCGATTGTTGCGATATAGCTTGTTCGGTTGCGTGTCATTTGCCACCAGCAGGTCGGGCCAGCCGTCGCGATCGTAGTCGAGCATGGCCACGCCCAGCGATTTCGAGCTGCTGTCGAAGATTCCGCTGCTGGCGGTGACATCCTCGAAGGTCCCATTGCCGCGGTTGCGGAACAGCCAGCAGGTTTCGCCGCGATAGGCTTCCGGCGTGCAATACGACTTGTGCTTCCCATCCAGGCTGCAGAAAACATCGTGCTCCGCTGACCATTTCACATAGTTGCAAACGAACAAATCCAAATATCCATCGCGGTCAAAGTCAAACCAAAGCGCCGAAGTGCTCAACGCTTCCCTTCCCGCCAATCCGCTGGATTTCGTAACGTCGACGAATTTCCCTCTTCCCGTATTCCGAAACAAGCGATTCTGGCCTACGCAAGTGACCAGAATGTCGGGATGGCCGTCGTTGTTGTAGTCCCCCACCGCCACGCCCATGCCGTACATCTCCACATCCAGGCCGGCTGCGCGCGTAACGTCGGAAAACGTTCCGTTGCGATTGTTGCGGTAGAGCGCGCAGCGTCGTGCGCTGGCTCTTATGGCCGGGCCAATCCATGCCGTTGATCAGCAAAATATCCTGCCAGCCGTCGCCGTCGTAGTCGAGAAAGGCGCAGCCCGAGCCCAGCGTTTCCGGCAGCAGCTTTCCGCCGTACGCGCCCGCGTTGTGATGAAAGCGGATGCCGGCATTTTCGGTGACGTCCGTCAGCCGGAATCCCGGAGAAGCAGCCGCCGCAGCCCAAATCTCCGGCAGCCGTAAGCTAGCCGCGGAAACCAGGCCCGTCATCCCCAGGAGAAACGACCGTCGATTCACGGAAGAGTTACCAGCCCATTGCGGATGGCATAAACCACCAACTCGGCGGTCTTGTGGATGTCGAGAGCGTCCATCATATTAGCGCGATGCACTGCGACCGTATTCACGCTCAGGTCGAGCGCGGAAGCGATTTCCTTGTTCGACTTGCCATCCACAATCATCTGCAGAATCTCAAGCTCGCGCTGTGTCAGCCCGGGAGGGCGCTCGCCTTTGAGCGATTCGCTGCGCTGCAACTGCGAATCCAGAACTTTTTCTCCCGCCATCACGCGGCGGATCGCCGTTCCCAAATCCAGTTCCTTCGCACTTTTCAGGATGTAGCCGCGCGCGCCCGCCGCCAGCGCCTGCTGCACCCAGGTGTCTTCCGGATGCATGCTCAGCATGAGCACATGAGTTTGCGGAGCGTCTTCCAGAATGCGGCGCGTGGCCTGCAGCCCGTTCATCCCCGGCAGAGCGCAATCCATGATGACGACTTTCGGATGCAGCTCCCGTGCCAGCTTTACCGCTTCTTCCCCAGTGCTGGCCTCGCCGGCAACAGTGATGTCGCTTTCGTCTTCCAGAATGCGGCGAAACCCGCGGCGCACCAGGTCGTGGTCATCCACCAGCAGAACCGAAATCTTACCCGGCATGCGCCTCCGTTTTTTCTCGTGGAATTTCCAAGCGCACCAAAGTTCCGCCCGCCGCGGGCGAGGAGAAGGCAATCGTTCCACCCAACAACTCCGCTCGCTCCCGCATGGCGACCAGGCCGATTCCTTGCTGCGCCGCTTGCAAGAAGAATCCCTTGCCGTGATCTTCTACTTCGAGCTCCAGCGTGCGCGGCAGAAAGCGCAACCGCACCCAGGCTTGTTTCGCGCCGGAGTGCCGCACCACGTTGTTCAGAGCTTCCTGCAGCACGCGGTACACGTGAATGGCCGCGTTCCCATCCAGAACGAACGGCGTCCCCGACTTCTCATAGCTTATGTCAATTCCCGACTGCCTTTCCACCACGGGAAGATACCAGTCGAGCGTGCTTTCCAGGCCGGCTTCATCGAGCATCACCGGATGCAAAGCCTGCGACAGGCTACGGACTTTTTCCAGCGTGCTTTGCGCCACCTCGCGCACTTCTTCCAGTCCGGTGCGCAGTGGCGAGCCTTCCGGCGCATGCTTGCCCGCCCGTCCCAGCATCGAGCCCATGGCCGTCAGAATCTGGCCGAATTCGTCGTGCAGCTCGCGCGAAATGTACCGCAAGGTAGATTCCTGCGTCGCAATCAGCTTCTGCGCCAATTCACTGCGCTGTTCGGAGAGTGCTGCCAGGCGTGCAAACAGCAGCCGGTTGGAGCGGATCAAATACAAGCTGGTCAGCAGAATTGCGATCAGCGTCGCGGTCAGAAACAAATACACCTGCCGCTGCACCCCCGCGTAGATCTCGCCGATCTGCTGCGCCGCCTGTTCTTCGCTGGCGTTGTTCTGCACCAGCAATCGCGCCACTGCCGTGCTGAGCGCCGCCTGCCGCGCCTGCAGCGAAATCTGGATTTGCGCCCGCGCCTCGCTCTCTTTGCCGTCGCGCGCCAGCGCGAAGGTGCGGTCCGCCGCGCCCCAGAATTGATCGACCTGGCTTCCCAGATATTGGCTTTGCTCCGGCGTGCGGTCGGCCACCGCAACTTGTTTTTCCAGGCGCATCGCATCGTCCAGATCGGAGCGAATGCGCTGGAACTGCGCCGACCACGCCACCAGAGGGTAGGGTTCGTCATTATCCAGCATGTCGCGCATGGCCAGGCCGAGCAGATTCAAATCGTTCTGGATGCGCAGCAGCTGCAGCGAATCCTTGCGGTTGCGGTCCACCAGGTTGTTCTGCAGCGCCCGCAGGCTGGAAATCTGCCGCGTGATGTAAGCGGAGTACGCCACCACTGCCGCCAGCGTGATCACTAAGCCAAGCACTAACGCGGCAGTCGGCGAGCGGCCAGGAGCATGCGAATGCGCCACGCCCCGAAGAATACAACGGGCAGGGCGGAAGTTCTACAGTTCTGGGAAATGCTAACTCTTAGCCATAAACACCGCCCTCGCCCAAAGATACGTGGGGACAGCCGCCCCCGGCTGTCCGGCGGAGCGAAGCTCCGCAGTTTTCTGTGTCCAGGGAATGAACTCTTGCCGCGGAGCAACGCTAGCGAGCTCCGCTCGGCTGGACAGCCGAGGGCGGCTGTCCCCACGTTTCCTACTGTTGCGCGTCCTCTTCCATCGACGCCAGTTGGTCCGCCGGCGTGCGCAGCAGGAAATATTCGTTGAGCGGGCGGTCGTCCTGCAAAGCCGGAGTGTTCGGAGCGAGTGCCACCAGCTGCTGCGTCGTCATTTCCGTCTTGAGCATCATTTCGAATTGCTCGGCGGGAGTCTTGGTCGGCCCCCATTCCATCATGTCTTCGATGGCGCTCGCCGGCATGCGCGCGACCATCTCCGCCGCCGTTCGCACCGGAATGGGGCTGTCGCTGGCCAGGAAATGCCATCCCCTTCGTTCCACCGAATGAAACACGCGCACGTAGCGGAACGAATCCTGAAGCGCGCGCGCCACGCCGGCTTGCAGCACGTTATCGCCTTCGGGCAGCCATTGTTGCAGAATGCCGCCGGGCTGCAGCCGCTGCTTCGCAACCCGGTAGAACTCCTCCGAGTAAAGCAGGCTCGACCCCGCCGTCTGCACCGGCGGAGGCGGATCAATAATGATCGCGTCATACTTCTGCGGCGAGCGCTCCAGATAGCGCCGGCCATCGTCAATTACCACGTGCGCATACGGCGAAGCCAGCACCTGAGCCCCATCCGGGTGATAGTAGGTAAAGAGCTTCGGCACGCTGGGCACCAGTTCGACCACCGTAGTCGGAATGCCCCAGGAAACCATCGACCGGAAACTGGTGCCCATGCCAAAGCAAATCACCAGCCCGCTGCGCGGAGGGTTGGGCAGCGAGGCGAGCGTGAAGTGCGCCATCATTTTCGTGATGGGCGTCAGCGAAGTCATTCCGGTGCCGTTGACCAGAAGTTGCTTTCGCATTCCACTGCCGGTCGCAATCACGGTTGCGGTGCTGTCGCGCAGCACTTCGCGTTGCGGAAACGTAGTTTCGTAATCCTTGGTCAAAAAGAAGATCGCCAGCGCCGCCGCCACCAAAGCAAACCCGGTGACGCGCTTCGCCATCCCTCCAAAACGCCCGTGCGGCAGCGCCGCCATGGCAATCCACGGCACCACGAACAACAGCATGGCAGCGTGCTCGCCCACCCACGGCAGCAATCCAAACCCTGCCACCAGAGGCCCCAGAATGCAGCCCAGAACGTTCACCGCATAGGCTCGGCCCGCGCGATCCGGATCCCCGCCCGACCACCGGTCCACAAGCATCGGCGTCAAAAACCCAATCAGTCCCGCGAACGGAGCCACGCCCAGGAAAACCCGCGCCACCAGATTCAACGGAATTCTGGCGTCCGCCGTAATCAGCGGCACCAGGCCAAGCGGCGTCAGGGCTACCCAGGCCAATATGCTTTCCTGGTTATGGCGTCGGCTCCAGCGCCGGTAGAGCTGCGACCCAACGTAGGTCGCCAGAAGATACGCCACCAGCACCATCGCGAAGGAATACACCACCGGGCCGATGTAAGGAGTGAACAGGCGTATCCAGATCACTTCCATGCCCATGCTGGTCAAGCCGGTGCTGAAGAGCAGAACCAGCCACATTGTCCGCGGGGTCCAGCTCAGAGACCGGTTTTCTTCCTCTGCAGCGTTTGCCGTCGCACTCGGCTGAGACCCAAATGTGATTCCCGCCGCCAGCAGCGCAATCGTCGCGTTCACGCCGGCGCCCACTGCCAGGGCGTGGTGGAACCCATACAGCTCGATCAGGAAGAGTGGAATGATGGCTCCGACCATCGCTCCCAGAACGTTCGCCAGATAAAGAAAGCTGAAGGAGCGGCGCGCTTCAAACCGCGGGTCGCGGCGGATGGCAAACATCGCCAGCGGGATGGTCGCTCCCATGCACGCGCACCAGGGAACGAGCGTCAACGCCAGCCATGCCCCCGCGACTACGTAATACATCGCCGAAGAAACCGGAGCCTGCTCCGCCATGCGCTCCAGCACTTTGTATCCCCAGTGCAGCTCCACTGGCACAAGCAGCGCCGAAGCTCCGATGCAAAGCTCGGTCAACGCATAGAGGCGCAGCGCCGGAAACTTGATCCGCTCTTCATATCGCCGGACCAGCCTTCCCGCCAGCCATGAGCCCGCGCCCAATCCCGCCATGAACGTGGAGAGCACGATCGAGACCAGCGCCGTGGTCACGCCGAACTCCGCCATGGCCAGGCGCAGCCAAATCAATTCGTAGAGAATCCCGCAGAAACCAGAAAGAAGGAAAAAAACGAAGTACCAGTACATTGGCCTCCAGGGGTAAGGGGGGTCGACAGGGATTTCAAACTATACCATCAGATGCTGTCGATGCCGCGCGCTCCCCTCACGCCCGCTGCGCTTTCCCGGGCATAACTGTGCTTCCCTGTGCTCTCTGTGGTAATCCCCGTAGCGGAAAAGAATACTACGGAGCGCTGCTACTTCCCCGGCTCGCCGCCCAAATCCTTGGGAAAGGCCTTAAACACCACGTCGCGTGATTTTGCGCTGACCTTCTGATTGGCATCGGTGTCGTGCTGCACCAGCGTTCCTCTCAACACGTAGTAGGCCTCGTCGCCCGGCTTCTTTCCTTCCCCGCGCTCGACCGTGCCGCGAAACTCGTACCAGGTTCCGCGCACGGTCTCCGTGGTGAAGGTCAATTTCGTCCCATCGAGTTTGCCTTCCTTGAAGAATTGATCGAGAAACGCTCCCTGGTCGCTCTCCTGCTCGCCATAGCGGGAGACAAAGCCGCTCACCTTGCCCGCCTCCTCGACCGAAACCTGCACGAATTCGCCGTCTTTCAGAAAGGAATACATCCCGGAATAATCGTCCGCCGGTGCGGCGGTTGCGCTTTCCTGGGGAGCCCTCTGTGCCGCCATGGTGCCCAGCAGGCACAATGCGACCAGCAGCATTTGGGCCGTTCTTCTCACGCCGCTATTAGAACATGGAAGGCCAAGCAGGATGAACTTCCCGCGCCGCCGGATTTCCTCCGGCCCGCTATAATGAGTGTGAGCTCTCCCCGGGGGATGCTTGGAAGCCGGAATCCCGCCTCGGGCAGGGCTTCTGTCGTTTTGGAAGGATGACGTGATCTTCTCTGACTTTGTGGTGAGTGTATGCGACGAGGCCTGCGGCTGGTCCAACCGGTAATGGACACTCCCGAAGATGACGTACCCAGGCTGCTGGTCTCGCTGCCGCCGTGGCATCGCGTCTTTCTCCACAACCTTGGCGATGCGATTCTCCCGCGCCACCACGCCCCGCTACGCCTTGCATCGAAGCCCGCCGCGTTTTGGCCCGATGTTTTCGTCGCCTCTTACCTGCCCTGGCGCCGCTTCCTGCAATCTGCGTTCTGCCATGTGGCGCTGATCGCCTTGGTTTGGGCCGTCGCAACATATTGGCCGAAGCGGCCGCAAATCGTCATAGAAGCCGCTAAGTTCGACCCCCACGACGTGATCTACTACTCCCCGGCAGAATATTTGCCGCCGCTGGAAACCGGCAATGCTCCGGCGGCGCACGCGCGCAAAGGCGACCCCGCCTACGCTCCGCAGCCCATCATCTCGGTTCCGCCGGAAGCCGACAACCGCTCGCAAACCATCGTCACGCCGCCGGATGTGAAGTTGAATCACGACGTGCCTTTGCCTAACGTCGTATCTTGGCCGAAGGTCGCGCCCGCGGTGCCGAGTGCCGCCATCCAGCCTTCGCTCGCGAACCAGCATGCTCCGGATTTGTCGGCGCAGGTTGTCGCGCCTCCGCCGGATGTGAGCGCGGCTTCGCGGCGGGAAGTTGATTCGCTGCAGCTGTCGGTGGTTGCGCCCGCGCCGCTCGTCGATGCGACCTCCGTGCGCCGCTTGGGAGATATCAATATCGGCCACATGCAGGCCGTCGCGCCGGCGCCGCAGCTTGCGGTGCCCGAGCAGCGCATTGACCCCAATGGCCGTGCTGGGCTGGGCTCGACCGCCGCCGTGCCGCCTCCACCGTCGGTGCAGGGTGGCAGCGGCTCAAGCTCTGGAGGGCGACTGATCGCTCTCGGCATTCACCCAGTTGCGCCGAGCGGGCCAGTGGCGCCGCCTGCGGGCAATCGGCGAGGAAGTTTTGCCGCCACCCCGCAAGGAAGAGCCAGCGCATCCGGCACGCCCGAAACGACGGCCGGCGACCCGGCGGAAAGAAACGGCGGAGTTGAAGGCGGCAAGGGCAGCGGAGTGGGCGCGGGTGGACGCGGCGAGATTCCTCCCGGACTGCACGTCGGCGGCGCCCCCGACCCGGCGGGTCGCTCGGCCATCGGCGGAAATGGAAACGGCAATGGCACAGGCGGCACAGGATCGCAGGCGGGTGCTCCGGTGCAAATGGCGAAAGTCACTCCGCCGCGAGTGACCCGGCGGCCTGGAGTGGAAGAAGTCCCGAGCAGCCGCGCCACTGATGCCGAGAAAGCGGTCTTCGGTGACCGCAAGTTCTACTCGATGAGCTTGAATGTGCCGAACCTGAATTCCTCCGGCGGCAGCTGGGTCATCCACTTTGCGCAGCTGCATCCGGAGGCAGGCAGGCCGCAGCAGGATGATCTGGTCGCGCCCTCAGCCGTTGCGGAAGCCGACCCGGCTTATCCATTGGAGCTGATGAAGCAGAACGTGCGCGGAACGGTCACGCTCTACGCCATCATTCGCAGCGACGGCTCAGTTTCCGACGTGCGCGTGCTGAATAGCCCCGACGACCGGCTCGACCAGTACGCCCGCGACGCTTTTTCTCACTGGCGCTTCCACCCCGCCACAAAAAATGGCGCCGCCGTCGATTTGGAGGCGGTGGTGACCATCCCCTTCCGGCCGGGACGGCTCGGGTCAAGCTTCTAGCCGCCTAATGTTCCTTGCGGAACATTGCGTCATCCTCTAATTGTGCTGACAGATAAAGGACTGAGCCGGTGGGAGTTGCAAGGGGCGCGAATAGGGTTTTCGCTTTTTGTTCGGAAACAACGGCGTGACGCTGCTCCAAGTCTGACAACCTCGGCAACACCTGGACCACACACTGCATCGTTGGAGACTGTTTCGTGCGCCGGAGATCTGTGGGAGAATCCTCCCTAAAGAAACCATGAAGGTCATGAGGGTCCAAAAAAGTCGGGTTCTTGTTCTTTGTCTCTTGGTTTCGCTGGCCACGGCCCAGGGTGACGAATCTTCGCATCGGGGCTGGCGCGCGTCCACGCTCCAGTTTGGCGTACTCGCAGTTGCAAGCGCTGGTTCTTCCATCTGGGCCTGCGGAACTAATGAGGGGATCGCCGTATCCACCGATGGGGGAGCACACTGGCAATCGAAGCACTTCAGGCCAAATGGCAATTTGCTCTTCACCGTTCAGTTCGTGAACGGACGATTTGGATATGCAACCGGAACTCGGGGATTGATCCTCATCACCCAAAACGGAGGCGAAACCTGGGATGCTCATTCCGCGGGAAATGCGCCAGTTCTCCAGGCCAGTTTCTCCGACGCCCAGCACGGCCTGATTCGAATCCCTGACTCGCTGGAATTCACAGCGGACGGAGGGAGCAACTGGTCTGCTGTGTCGGTTGCCAGCGATCCAGACGTTCTGGAGAGGTTCCCGTATACCTTCTCGCTGGTATCCCTGGACCCGGACCACATGGCCGTGATGCTGAAGGAGGGGCCGGCCCAATACTTTTCCCAGACCTTTCTCGTCACCGACGATGGGGGAAAGGCCTGGCGGGTAGTTAATATTCCAAGCGTGACGCTGTACAGCTTTCTTGGGGTGCGGGGCAGATACTGGGCCGTCGGAACCGAGGTCATTGATAAGGACAAGCCGGGCGGCGGCCACGCGGTGCCGGTGGCTCTCTACTCGTCTGACGGGGTAGCCTGGAGCCATTCAAGCAACGATTTGTCGGGCTGTGGACCAGAAATGTGCGTTGCCTGCACGCCTCAAGGCTGCCTCTCTGCCAATGGCACAATCTCAGACATTTTCGGCGAAGGAACCAACTATCGAACGTTTCCCTCTGACCGGGGGCTGACCACAAAGTGGGCAGCGACCGATTCTGCCGTGTGTGTAGCCGGGAAGGTAGTTAGGTGTTCGGCCTTAGTCGCTGTGGCGAAGCCGAGCCCCGGGGACGGGCCGGTGCCGGCCGTACTTGCGCCGCCTCCGCTCACTGCTCCCCAAACTCGGCAACCGCCTCGACTGCCAGCGAGTCCGAGCAAATCCTAAATACAAAACAGCTTGGGCGCTCCTTGCATCCCGGGGTCCCCTTCCCCGTCCGGAGAAGCGCAGGACTTAGAACCGGTTGTCTAGAAACTATTCTGGTGAACGGATGCCTTGGATTGATTCCGTTTGCCCCAGGGTCTCACAACCCCGGCGAGACCTCATGCTGTCATAACCCTCGAAACTTGACGCCAGGCCCTAGCACGGCGATGAACAGGCCTGCCAAAACGATCGCCGCGGCCATCCATCCCCAGTTGCGATGAATTTCTGGCATCTGCACCTCGCTGGTCAAGATGCGCGGGCGGCGGAGCAACGTCCACATCCACGCCAGCCCGGATTTCCCGCCGAATGAGGCAGCCGCGGCAGAAAGCAGAATCAAGACAGGCCCAACAGGGTTCAACGCGCCGGCGACGCAGGAGAGTATTCCGGCCGTCAGGTAAGGTGTGAGCATCAGTTGGCGAGCGCGCTTCACGCGAGCGACCGGATCTTTGGGCAAGAACGGAAGCGATTCACGTAAGCACAGCGGCACAAACAAGAAGAAATACGTAATCGTTCCCAGCGCAATCAATGCGAGGCGCCATGCCCATGCTGGATTCCATCCCGCCACCACTTCCGCCCAGTCCCCGAAATTGCCCACCCCAGAGAAGAGGAAATAGCCGCCTGCGTCGAACAGGTTGAAGGCCATCAACAGCCAAAACAAGTAGCGCCACGATGCGGCCTTTTTGCATAGGCGCGAAGCCGCCCAGAACAGCGCTCCGAAAAACAAGTTGGCAAGCGTTCCTCCTGCGGCCACCAGACGAGGCTCTTCGCTGCATTGAAAATGCACGGTAGAGAGAACCATCGGATGGGCCCCGGTTGCCACGCACATTCCTCCGTGACCAAGCCCCTCGTGGATGACACTGGTGATTACCGTTGCGACGATCGCGATTGCGGCAATCGTGAATAGATCAGGGTTGCCGGTTTCGGAGAAGCGTGCAGGCTGCGGACCGTCCACATTCGCGCTGGAGTTGACGGCCATGCGCCGCATTGTAGCAATGTGGGTGTATAAATTGTGTGTCGCGAATTGACTTCAATAGGCAGTACACCCAGCGGAGAAAACGTTTGCTGCGTTTCTAGTTCTGCTGGGCTGCTGCGGGGGCCGCCAAGGGGGGATATCGATGGGATTCAGCAGATGTGTTCTGGCCGGGCTGTTTCTCGCAGGAACTCTATTTGCGCAGCAGCGCGAGCAGGTGGAACTAGGCCGCCTGCAGACCGGCGCGGCGGTTTCGTTCGTCCAGCCTAAGGACGGCGAGTGGGGCATCGAAATTGTGAGCGGACCCGCGCCGCGCATCGCACAGCCCGAGCCGGCGAAGCTGGAGATCTATCGCGCCGATGACGACATCCGCGAGCTTGCGGCCGGGTACAAGACGGTGCACAAAGACGCCGAAGGGATCGAAGCCCGCGCCGAAATCACGTACGGCGACGGAGTGGTTTTTCACATTGAGGACCACTGGAGCCTGAGCGGTGCGGTGCTTTCCGTGCGCCGGAAAGTCGAGGTGACAGGAAATGCGCCGGGCGGATTTGACTCGTCGGTTGTGTTCGCCATCGATCCTACAGTGAGCTGGCCGGATGTGAGCTATCTGGCGCCGGGCGCGCTCTACGGCGATCCCACCAACGACGGCGATCGCGCGCCAGGAGGGACGCTGAACTACGCATCCCGGCGCTTCCTCATGCGCGAGGACCTACTGCCGGCGCCGCTTTTCGGGCTCTCGTTTCAGAACGGCGCCTCGGTGGCCATCTTGGATCCATCTCCGCGCGGCGACTCGACGATGGAGGAGACCAAGCTCACCCAAGCGGTGATGACGGATGAGCGCTTCGAGTTTGGAGCGCTAGGGGTCTGGCAGGCGGACAACAGCCCCATCGAGTTCGGCTTCGTCTTCCCGGGGACGGTAAGCGGTTACATGGGCGGGCCGCCGGATGCCAAGCCTCGCACAGTGCGCCGCTATCACCCGATCACGCAGGGCGTGGCTCACAGCTACGAAGTGCGCTTTCGCTTCGGCCGCGACGAGTCGTTCCGGGAGATGACGCGAAACGCATGGCGCTGGGCCTGGGACACGCTGAAGCCTCCCGTCTACTATATCGATGTCGACCAGATGCGCCGCGTTCTTATCGACCACCTGGAAGCACAAGCGGCCACCATCGACGGGCGTACCGGAATTCCCTTCGTCCTCTCCACCATCACTGACAAGCTGCAATGGAATTGGACCATGATTGCGATGGGGTTTGTGGGCAAGGACCTGGAATGCGCGGACCAGCTATTGCACGAAGGCGATCGCGACCCCAGCGAGCGCGGGCAGAAGATGCGCCAGACCGGGCTGGCCATCATCGCATCCATGATCAACGCGCTGCCTACCGTTCCGCTGCAGGCCACTGGCTTCGATCTGGCGACCGGCAAGCCGTACGATCATATCTGGCTCGCCCCTTGGCTGCGGAATGGGTCGGAAGGCATGCGCACCGTGTTGCGCGCGTACCGGCGCGAGCATGCCCTGGGGCGCGAGCATCCAGAATGGTTCCACTGGGTGAAGACTTACGCGGACTGGCTTATCCAGCAGCAGCGCGAGGATGGATCGTTTCCCCGGCGCTGGAAAGCGGGAAGCGACGAGGTCGCGGAGCCTACCGGAACAGCGAGCTGCGCTCCCGTGCCGCTGCTTGTTTTGATGAGCGAAGAGACGGGGGATCCGAAGTATCAGCAGGCGGCGGTCCGCGCCGCCGACTACATTTGGGCAAACTGGGGAACGCGGGGACTGTACGTCGGAGGCGCGAGCGACAATCCGAATAACACCGACAAAGAGGCCGGGATGCTGAGCATGGATGCCTTCCTAAGTCTCTACGATTCGACGAAGGAACCTCAGTGGCTGGAACGCGCCAAGGCTGCGGGCGATTACGCCGAGAGCTGGATCTGGATTTGGAACCTGCCGATGCCGCTCGACGCGGATAACGCTGAGCTCTACTACAAGAAAGGCGTGCCGACCGTGGGGGTGCAGGGCATCACGGCGCGCGTCGCGGGCAGCGTGGATGAATACCTTGATTGGGCGGTACCTGATTACGCGAAGCTGTACAACGACACGAAGGACCCGCATTACCTCGAGGTTGCCCGCGTGCTGCTGCACGACACCAAGTCCATGGTCGCTCTTCCGGGACGCCAATACGACATGAAAGGCATTGGCTGGCAGCAGGAGGGCTGGCGCATGGGACCGGGCGGGCCCGGGCGCGGTGTCGGCGGACATCGGTTCTGGCTGCCGTGGATCTCTTCCAATCACCTCTATGGAATCAATGGCCTGGAGGAGTACGACCCTGCTCTGTTTAAGAAGCTGTCGTCCCGGCCGCCCGCTTCTAAGGGGACAGCGGCGAAGAAGTAACGACAAGCCGGGTGGCCGAGGTTGCGGCTAGTCTGTTCCCATGAGGAACGCTCGCGGTTATCGCCGATTTTTATTTGCGAAACGCAGTGCAAAAACTTTCCGGGAGGTTCCATGCGAATTCATAACTGTGCGATAACAGTGCTCATTGTCATTCTTGCTTTGCCGGTGGCCGCGCAGCGGCGCGTGCCGAAGGATCTAAGCGGCGTCAGAGGATTCAATTACCAATCCGCCGAAACCATCGGGCACGCGGAATTCTGGATGCAATACAACCCCGCGGTGACGGAGCGTGACCTCGACTACGCCAAGCGGCTGCAGCTGAATCAGGTGCGCGTGTTCGTTCCCTATGCGGCATGGGAGCGAGACAAGGAAGGGTTGCGAAAGAATCTTCTCCACTTTGTGCGCGCCGCGCATGCGCGCGGCATCGGCGTCATGCCCACCATGCAGTACAAGTTTGGGGAATGGAAGGATAAGGCGGCGTGGCCCAATGCGCGTCCGTTCGTCGCCGATCTTGTGGCCACAATTGGCAAGGAGCCGGGCCTCGAAATCTGGGATGTGGAGAACGAGCCCGAGTGCTGCAAGTTGCCGCCGACTCCGGACAACCGCCTGCGCATGGAGCACGCCGTATACATGGCAGGCGTGTTCCACGAGCTTGATCCGGTCACGCCGGTCACGATCGGCGCGACTTTTGCGGAGAACATGATCGCAATGGGCGACGCGGTGGATGTGCTGTCATTCCACAACTACAGTCCCACCCGGGCACAGATTCGCGCCAGCATCGAGAAAGCAAAAGAGTACGCTGCCAAGGTGGGAAAACCGCTGGTCGATAGCGAAATCGGATGCGTTGCTCGGGCGAATCCTTACGACGTGACCTTGCAAGAACACATGCAAGCCCACGTGGGCTGGTACATCTGGGAATTGATGATCACCGGCAACTGGGGCACGGTGCATGGCGTGTTCTATCCCGATGGCACAGTTCGCGATCCTTCCATTGCCGCCGCGCTTCTGGGTTTTTTCCGCAACCGAGGACCCAATGTTGTTGCAGAAGTTCCGGACCGCGAAAACCACGTCACCGAAGCAGTGGCGAAGAATAAGAACTGGCTGGCAGACGCGAGCCCGGACTGGGAAAGCGGCTTGGACCTGGCGGAAATCTCGGCCAATCTTTTGGAAGCAGCCCAATTGGTTCCCATGCACGATCTGCCGTCGCGGCAAGTGGAACTGCTGCGCGGCGGGGCGCCGGACATAACAGCGTTGCGAACCATGCTGGAGAAGTTCACCGCCTTGCTTGAACCGTACCAGCTGCCCGCGGGCGATCCGCGCCGGTCGCGGCCGCCGGGGTTCATTAAGTAAAGCTGGGGGATGGCGGACAGGCGTGTCCGCCCCCCACTGTCTGCCAGGTCTTCGGCCGCAGGCGAAAACGACATCGCCGAAGGGACTAGGCGCGGGCCACCTGCGTGACCCAATCGAGTGGATGACGATGGCCCAGCTTGAAGCGGAAGGTCACCGGCTTGTCCTTTGGCAAGTGAACATCAATGTTGGCCTTTCCGGCCCTGAGCGGCGCGGCCAGGACGCCCGCGGGCGCGGTGATGCTTTCGATCCCATAGCGCGCCACGAGAGTGACATCCTGCTTGCGGAATGAGGTCACGGTCAGCTCGGCGGTTCTGGCCTCCATGTTCCACGACAGTTGGTCGATCCGCGCGAAGGTCCGGGCCAGCATGCCGTTGATCGAACCTTTCACCAGTGTCGGCGGAAGGGCCGGCAGCACTTCGATTACGCCAGGACGCGAGTACAGCAGCATCTCCATGATGATGGTTTGAATGCCGCCCTGAGCATCCGGCATGGGGAATGCGTAGGGATCATGAGAACAGCGCAACGTCGTCGCGACGTAGCCCTGTTCAATCAGCTGCCGCAGTTCGGTGTCCACCATGTAGATATCTTTGAGCCGCGCCCCGACCAGGGCGCGATGGCAGCGGCCATGAGCGGCGAGTCTCTCCGGCACGCGCCGCCGGTCAGCCATCATCGCGGCGTAGGCCAGTTGCGGGGTGCGGTCCGGATCGATCTCGTCGCCGGGCCAGGCCCCATAGAGGTGAGAAATGTGGCGATGGCTGTAGCGTTCTTCCAGCGTAGGCCAGGCCCATTCCTTCAGAGTGCCGTCAGGCTCGAGCAGGTAGGGCGGCAGTTTCTCGATCATGGCCTTCCACTTGGGAATACTATCGGCGTCGGTGCCGAGAAGCTCGCACGCCTGAATCAGGTTTCCCAGCACTTCCCGGCAAACCGCAATATCCATGGAGGCGTTGATCACCAGCATGGCCGAGGGACTGGTGTTGGCGGGATTGTTCTCCGGCGAGAAGGATGGGACGAAGATGTAATTGCCGTCCTTGTCGGTGACCGTCAGGAAATCCTCATAAAACAGAGCCAGCTCTTTGTAGGCGGGCACCAGCCGGTTGCGGAGAAATTCCGTGTCGCCGGTGACCAGGTAGTGATCCCAGAACGGGCGGCAACACCAGCCTCCAGCGGAAAGCCAGTAGGGATGCGGCCAGATCTCTCCGGAATTTGAGGCGCTCGAATAATGGTAGGCTACGCCGAACCCTTTGTCGGGCAGCAGAGAATAATGGGTGCCGCGCATGCCGAAGATGTTCTTTGCGTTGGTCCGGAAGTCTGGAGCCAAGCTCTCCATCCAATTGAAGTAGGCATCCATGCCTTCCCGCAGATCGCCCTGCGGGCCGGGAGAAATTTGCAGGTTGATGTTGGCATTGACCTCAGCCGCCATGCTGCAATATTTACCGCTGGTGAGGATGAACCAGTACCGCCCCATTTCAAAGATCTTTTCCAACAACGCGGGCGAATAGTCCGGCCGCGACCTTTGATCGGCCAGCAGTTCTTCCGAGGACAACCCGAATTGCGAGGCGCCGCCGAAATCCACGGTAACGCGGTTCAGGGCCTCCGACTGAACCTTGCGGTGACGCTCCACCATCGCCGGATAGTCGGGCGAAAGTTGTTCCACCGCCAGCCGGAGGGCTTCCACCTTGTCCTCGCTGTAGTCGGCGAACCATTCGATGCGGGTAAGCAGCATCACGGACGACGCATTCTCGATCACCAGAGTGCCGTCTTCCATGCGGGCCGAGCCGCCGTCGCGGACCACACGCACCACTCCGGCGTAGCCGCTGTTGTCGGTGGAGGGGTCCAAACGGCATTTGTAAATCAATCGTTCCTCATTAAAATCATGCTGAATTTCGCTTTCCCCGCTACTGGTCGCTTGGTTCATTTTCTGCTGGAAAACCGCATTGGGGCGCATTCTTCTCGCCGCATGCGAAAGCGCAACTCGGGCGTTCACCGACTGGCCGTTCGGAGCGGTAAGCAATTGGACCACCGCGTTGTCGGGCCGGGATGTGAAGGTCTGACGAAGCCACTCGCCGCGCTCATCGGTCCAATAGACCTTCGCCTCACTGCTTTCAAAATCCACCGTGCGGAGATAATTCTGGACCGATGCGGCTTTCGGAAAATCAAGGCCCATCAGGAATGCGGGAATAGTCGGGTGCGCAAAGGTATTCCGCTTGATGGGGCCCTTCTCCATTTCGTTGAAAGCCAATTCAATGGCTTCCTGGTATTTCCCGTCTAACACCATTTGCCGCACTTGAGAAAATACGTCTGCGGCCTTGGGAGCCTCGAGGAACTTCCTCCACGGCATCAGCAGACTTTCATGATGGAAGAGAATCTGTTCCGCGTAAGGGTCGCCCATCATCTCGATATTCATCGCTCCATTGCCGGCGGTGAGCCCCTCGCTCACCGTCTTTCCCGGCAGGGTGCTGCAGAAGCCGCGCCGTGGCACGATCTTTCTCCTGATCCGTTCCGCAAGGGACATAGGAGAAATTCGAACCGCGGGCGTCAATTCTGATTCTGCAAACTCCGCCGGCTTGGGTAGAAACTTATCCGTCTTCACGCGGCGAAGATATTCGGCCGAGCGATTCTCCTCCGGAACTGCTTCTGCGGTCACCGAAGAACTGTCTGGCTTGGGCAAAGCGCCTTCGCTCGCAATCAGCGGAGGAAGCAATTGCGGAGCACCCGCCAGACCGACCGCAACGGCACTCTTCTTAATGAAATCTCTGCGCTTCATCTTCGTCTCCCCACTTTCACGATTCTCTGTCGCAAACTTTGGGAGTTATCTGCGATTCTCCTTCGGCTGTCAAGTATGTTCTTCCATGCTGGATCTGTTCCGCCCCGAAAATAAACTCTGGTTGAGGACGCCAGGCGTTTGCGGCGGTTCGCCATGCGCTGCCCGCCGCGCGGGATACAGTCCAGCGATCATGCCGGATGCGGCGAGATTCTTCCGGGCGATCCGCGCCGGTCGCGGCCGCTGGGGTTCATCCCGTAGAGGTCCCGCGGTTGCCCGGGGTCTCGCAACTGGGGCGAGACGCTTCGACTCCGCTCAGGGGTACCCCGGCACACATAGCGAGCAAGTTTCCTCTATTCGTAGCGCAAGGCCTCAATGGGGTTGAGGCGGGAGGCGCGTATCGCGGGAATCATGCCGCTGACCAATCCAACCAGCGCCAGGATCGCGGTAGAAACCAACACACTGGTTGGCGAGATGATGAGCCGAATGTCGCCCACGTTTCCGTGCAGAGCCAGCGCGCTGTAAAGAGTAAGCGTTCCCACAGAAAAAGAAATCGCGTAGGCGAGCGCAATGCCGAGCAGGCCGCCCACGAAGGTGATCGCCAGCGCTTCGGAAAGAAACTGCACCAGAATATCGAAGCGGCGCGCGCCGATGGCCTTCTCCACGCCGATCTCGCGCGTGCGCTGGGTCACACTGACCAGCATGATGTTCATCAGGCCCACGCCGCCAATCCCCAGAGTGAGAGCGCCAATGAAGGCAAGGAAGACTTGCAGCGCCATGCTGATGATGCGAAATCGCGAAAGCTGCTCCATCAGGCTGAAAATCTGCACCGCGCGCTGGTCATCGGGCCGGAAATTGTGTTCTGCGGCAAGCGTATTCCGAACTTCCCGTGCCACCCCGCTATAGTCGTAGCCGTTGAAATCCAGCCAGATCATGTCGAGATAGTGCGTGTCGCGAAAGTCACTCAGAGTGGAAAACGGGATGTAGACCACACGGTTGATGCTGTTCTGGCTGCCTCCCTCCTGCGGCCTTGCCTTGAGTACCCCGATCACCTGGTAGGGAATGCCGTTGATGCGGATGGTCGCGCCGAGCGGGAAGCGGCCGGAGAAGAGTTTTTGCTTGGATTCGGAGCCGATCACGCAAACCCGCGCTCGCATCTGCAAATCCTGGGCGTTGTAGAAGCGCCCCATATCCAGCGGCAGACTCTGAATCTCCTGCAGCGCAGGATCGCCGCCATGAACCGACCAAGTATAAGAACGGCCTTCATAGCTCACGGGACCATCGTAGTAGGACTCCGGAGATGTGCGGATGACCTCCGGCACGTTGGCCAGGATGCGATCAATATCGTCGCTGGTCAAACGAATATTGGTGCCGGCCTTGTTGCCTCCGGCCTGCATAGAAGTGCGCCCTCCGGCAACGCCAATGGCCTGCATGCTGGCAAATGATTTGAAGATGTTCACGATCGCAGCCGAAAAACCCGCGCCGTAGGCCAGCAACAGCACCACGGTAGCGATTCCCCAGGCCATGCCTAGCATGGTGATCACGGTGCGCACACGGTTATACCGGAGCGCGCCGTAGGTTTCCGAGAGGACATCTTTCGGCAGGATCATGGGTTACTCCTGGCGAAGCGCTTCGACCGGCGTAAGCAAGGCAGCCCGGCGCGCGGGATAAAGTCCGGCGATAATGCCCGCGGCGGCGAGGCTTCCCACGGCTAGCGCAGCGCTCGCCGGGTAGATGCGAGGCAGTTCGAATCCATTCATGGGCGGCGCCAGTCCGAAGAGCTGAGTGAGCAGGTAGGCCGCGCCCACACCGATCGCACCGCTGATCGCCGTCAGCATCAGCCCCTCCAGGAAGAACTGGAACAGGATGCTTCTTCGTGTGGCACCCAGGGCTTTACGCAGGCCGATCTCGCGGGTGCGCTCCGCCACTGAGACCAGCATGATGTTCACCACTCCCATGGCCCCTAACGCGAGCGTGACCAAACCGACGGCTCCCAGAAAGACATCCATGGCATCGGAGATTTTGCCGACCATCTCGGCGTTCTCGATGGAGTCCCAATCGTCAAAGGCATCGGGCGTCGAGGGATCGAAGTGGTGATTTTTGGCAATAATGCGGTGAACGGCTTCGCGGGCCTGCTCATGCTGCGCGCGTGTGATCGGCTGGTAGGCTACGTATTTGATCGCCTTCTCGTTGCCGTCCCCTTGCGTGGGGAAGTACATGGCCATGGTGCTGTAAGGCATGACCAGCCGCATATTCTGGTCGCTGTTGTTGCCCTGGCCGATGTCTTTGATCGTTCCTATTACCCGGAAGGGCACGCCGTTGATCAGGAGCCGACTGCCCAAAACGGGGTGGCCGGGGAACAGGAGGTGTACGAACTCCTTGCCGATGACACAGACGTTGCTGCGCTCGCGTTCGTCGGTCCAATCGGGCCAGCGGCCCTGCTCTACCGGCTGGTAGCGGATGTCATAGAACTGCGGCAAGGAGCCATCCACGTAGCCGTTGCTGCTGCCATACTCGCTCACCAGGCGAAGGTCGTTGCGGTTGATAATGGGCGCGGCATTGCGTACCCAAGGCGAATGGAGAATGTCGAGATAGTCCTGGTAATCCAGGTAGTACGGACGGGAGGAGAGTTGGCTGTTGCCGGACGCCGGCACGCGGCCGTTATAGATTTGCATGTAGTCTTCGCCAAAGCCCGCCAGCTGCTTCTCAGTTCCGGCGCGGAACCCCTCTCCTAAGCCAATCAGGAGCAGCAGCGATCCCACCCCCCACGCGATGCCGAACATGGTGAGGAAGGAGCGGAGTTTGTGTGCCCAGATGGCGGCGAAGACCTGGCCGAAACTGTCGACAAAGCGCCGCATAAACTAATCTACGCACCTTAGACGAGCAAAGTTCCTATTTGCTAGCGATCCCAAAGAATTGTTCTGCCTTGGAGCCCGCGGTTTGATTACCTTTCCCATGCCACCAAACCAGGGGTTGCTGCGCAAGCACGAAGTTTAGGCTTCCAACTTTCGCGGGCGGGTGATTTTCCCTCTGGTGTGAAATGCCGTGAACAAGCCAATCGGAGAGGGCCGTCGGGGGCCGTTCGCACCGCTCCCATTCGATTGCAAACACAGGGCTTGTCAACAGTCTCATTTTGGCAAAGCGCTTGCTCCCCTTTCACTTGTCGTTCTTCGGGAGCTCGCAGTGGGAGTGAATCTTCTTGTAGAAGCACATCGATTGGTATGGATGCAGCATCCGGCGATCTGGCTGTGCGAGTGCTGCGCAATCCTATGGCTGGTGCTGCGCGCGGTGCGGTCGCCGCGGGCTCGGGCGGGCGTAATGCTGGTGCTCTGCGGCCTGATGCTGAATGGCCTGGTCATCACCGCCAACGCTGGA
Source organism: uncultured Acidobacteriaceae bacterium (assembly GCA_963770915.1). GTDB lineage: Bacteria > Acidobacteriota > Terriglobia > Terriglobales > Acidobacteriaceae > PALSA-270. The sequence continues at coordinate 3,227,470 of CAVYRG010000001.1, read as the reverse complement.
ACCATGCCGGTAGTCGGAATGCCCGCAACGCTGCATCCCGCTGGCCCCATGTGGGAAGCTGCGACACCGGACACGCGGCTGGCGTTTCTAGCCGATCAGGCGCAGTTGGGATTGTTCAGCATCGGCGACCTGGTGATGCTGCTCGGCGGCATCCTGATTATTTTTTCGATTTGGCTGCCTCGCGCCTTCAAAATGAATGGCGGCGTGATTGCCAAACGGCTGGGACGGATGCTCCCCGACCTGAACGGTCATGCGGCCCGATCTCGTAAGACCCAGACCTCCTAGCGCTCTCGGCGCGCCCTCCAGCTACTTCTCTGCTGAGTTGTTGACTGTCAGTTCTCTCTCAATATGGCCTTGCGCTCTCCGTCTTGAGCGGCCAGGTATCAGTCCGGAAAGGACCGGCGGGCAATCCGGCGCCGTTGAACAAAGTCGCCGGCGGATTCGATTGCCAGGCGTAGCGCACCTCTTGCGGATTAGGCACCGATGCGGATGAGACGATCACCTTCTTGCCCTGGATGCGGGCATCGGCCCAATACCATTTCTGATCGGCTCCCGCGATTTGGAACCCTTCCAATTTCGGGCCTTTCACTACCAAACCGCCATTTGCGTGATGGAAGCGCAGCTCGATCTTGCCGGGAAGGCGTTTCACCGAGGCCAGCGTTGGACCCGAATACACCACGTGCTTGCCGTAGTGTTTTGCCAGCGCGCAGAAGGCGAGGCGGTCGCCCACCGGTTCCTTCTCCTTGGGATGGATGTTGTCTGGATCGCCGGTATCGATGGTGACCGCCAGGCAGGTGTTGGGAACCTGCTCAGCGGTGAGCGCGATGGACTCGCGTACATCAGCCCAGCCGTCATCGGTCGGCGTGTCGCTGCGATGCTGGAAGGCCGGCAGGCTGACCATATAGAACGGGAAATCGCCCTGGCCGAAGAGCTTTCGCCAGTCGGTAATCATCGCAGGGAGGATTTTGCGGTACTGGAATCCGCGATCGGAATTCTGCTCGCCCTGGTACCAAAGAGCGCCGGTAATGGAAAGCGGCGCGATCGGCTCCAGCATTCCCTTGTAAAGCACGGTCGGCATCACCGGCCAGTTCTCAAAGCCAATGGGCATGGGGTGCGGGGGACGGGCATCGACACTCAGCTTAGCTTTCCATTTGCCGGCAAGCGGAACGCTGCTCTTGTCTCCCAGCAAGAGGTGCAACTCCTCGGGCTTGCCGAGAAAGCCGCCGTCCGGCTTGGTTTTGAAGACGCGGATGGCGATGATGTTTTTCCCCGGCTTCAGCACTCCCGGACGCATGAAATAAACGCGCGGGTTCTCCACCCAGGCGCTGGCCCCGACTTCGGTGCCGTTGATGTAGGCGGTGTCCATACGCTCGACCTCGCCGAGAAATAACAATGCACGCCCTTCGGGCAGAGGGTCGGGCAGCGTGATCTCCCTGCGGAACCAGACCACCGCCGGCGTCTCGGGCACGCCCAATTCGGCGAATCCGCCGGGGACATCGACCGTCTGCCAGTCTGAATCGTCGAAGTCCGGCGCAAACCAGTTTCCTTTGAGGCCGATGTCGTACTCGTCATACCAGTGCATCACGTAGTTGCCGTATTCCGGCGCGCCTTCGGCGGCCAGCTTGTCGAGTTCTGCCAGGGGAATGTCGAAATCGTGGAGCGGGCGCAGCGCATCGGCGCTGGTCCAGGCCTCGGCGGGAGTTCCGCCGACGGCATCGACCACCAGGCCGATCGGTACATGGATCTCCTGCTGCACCTTGCGGGCGAAGTAGTAGGCGACGGCCGAAAGTCTGGCTGCCGTTTCAGGGGAGACGACTTGCCAGGAGCCCTCCACCACGTCTCTATGGTGGTAGGCGGCGCCGCCCCTCACGGTGAAGAAGCGAATCTGCGGATAATTGGCGGCTTTGATTTCATCATCGGCATTGCGCAGCACGCGGAGGCTCACCTCCATGTTGGACTGGCCTCCGCACAGCCAGACATCGCCGACCAGCACGTTGTGAAGCTCCACTGTCTGATGGCCTTTGATGGTCATCGTGTAAGGGCCGCCGGTGGGCGGCGGCTGAAGCTTCACTTGCCAGCGATGGTCGTCTCCCGCCACGCCCGAGGCTTTCTTGCCGGCAATCTCGACCTCGATTTTGTCGCCTGGGTCTGACCAACCCCAGATGGTATTCGCCTTGCCGCGCTGCAAGACCATGTTGTCCGCGAAAATCGTGCCGACGAAAGGCAGCGGCTTGGCTGCTGCCGCGGGAGCATTTTGGGCGAAAGCAATAGAATGCGATGAAAGCAGCAGTCCCAGAACCGCGACAGCCACGAAAACGCGTCTCATTCGAAGCATGAGTTCCCCTTTTGGGCTTAGGTTTCGAGATTCGTTGGTTGTGTTGCGAGCCGAAGAGCGAGAGAGCGGCCAGCATCCCGGCATCAAAACTTCATACCGACGATTATGTTATTCCAAAAAACAGTCGAGTGTATCAGGATGTGAGGTTGGGTCAACAATCTTTAAACTGCGGCCGGCGCGTCGGTCCAGCTTCTTGATGATTTTGAATCTCGGTTGACAGCAGTGATGTAAGTGTGCGACGAAATGTAGGGAGTGCAAGGAGGCTCCGCACGAAGGGGGCTCCGTGTTCCGTCCTTCCCTGCGCTCATCTTCCTCAAAACCTGGCAATGCGCATTTTTGCGCCTGCACAGACCATGAGCGTGTGTTTGCGCTTGGTCGGGCCGAATCTGACGGGAGGAACGAACTGAGGACGGGAATGGGTCGGGTAGCTAGCATTGCTAGAAAGTTTCCGGCTGTTGCAATCCTCGCCGCGGCCCTGTTGGCCACGACCGAGTGCGGGGGCGCGGGGCAGACGGTTCCCCCGCCGCCTCCGCCGCCTTCGACCACGCTGAATACGCTGGTGCCGAATTACGCCGTTGCCGGGACTGGAAGCACCAGCATATTTGTCGACGGCAGCGGCTTCACCAACTCGTCCGTTGTTGAGTGGAATGGCGCACCGCTGCCGACCACGTTCGGCACGAGCCAAATCCTAAGCACTTCCATTTCAGGTTCGCTGCTAGCCCTTCCTGGCGCCGCAGCCATAACGGTGAAGGACAGTTCTTCCGGGGCCAGTTCCAATTCCCTCCCCTTCGGAATTGCATCGCCAGCAGCAGCCACGGCCGGAGTGGTGTCCATCATCACCGTCGCCGCCGATGGCACCCCCGCCAACGGCGACAGCCTGGTTGCGCCGTCCATCAGCGCAACAGGCCGCTATGTGGCGTTCCAGTCTGCGGCCACCAACCTCGCGCCCGGCCCCGCCAGCGGATTTGAGGAAATTTACGAGCGCGACACTTGCATCGGAGCGCTCCAGGGCTGCACCCCAAACACGATTCGGGTCACGGTAACCTACGACGGTTCTGTTGTGAACGGTCACAGCCGGGATTCCGCGATCAGCTCCGATGGAAGGTATGTCGCATTCGATAGTAGCGCGACCAACATTCTGCCAAATTCTGGGGATTGCGCTCCCTCCACCGGAATCGCGTGTATCTTCCTGCGCGACACCTGCATTGGGGCCTCATCGGGGCGCGTGCCTAACACTATCCCCATCTCGGTCGATGTGAACGGGACGATCGTGCGAGGAGGAGGGACGGCTATAACGCCTGACGGCCGGTTCGTTGTGTTTGGTTCACCGGCGGCGAACGTGGCCATGGGAGACACAAGCACGATTGGCGATGCGTTTATCCGGGATACCTGCAACGGGGTCCCCTCGGGGTGCACACCTGAAACAAGCCTAGTTTCTGCATCCTCCACTGGAGCCCAACGAGATGCCTTCAGTGGCCCCTCGGCAGTGGGCGCCAGTGGTCGCTACGTGGCCTTCCAGTCATATGCGACAAACATGGTTCCCAACGACACCAACGGCCAGCCTGATGTGTTTGTCCGGGACACCTGCATTGGTGCGACCGGCTCATGTACTCCGGCCACCACCAGAGTGGACGTGTCTACGAGCGGAACTCAGGCGAATACCGGCGTTTTTCCCGCAGTGCCCGCCATCAGCGGCGATGGTCGAATCGTAGCTTTCGCCGGGCAAGCTACGAATTTAGTCCCCATCAACGTGAATGGGTGGGGCAACGTTTATGTGCACGATACCTGCGCTGGCGCACTGGCAGGTTGTACGCCAGCCACGAACCTGGCGTCGCTCGCGAACGATGGGTCCGTGGGCAACGCGCCCAGCCCCAGCCAGGGACTGGCGATGACTCCCGACGGCCGGTTTATCGTCTTCGATTCCATTGCCACGAACCTAGTGCCTGGCGACACGTTTCCGGCAGGCGGATTCGAGGACGTGTTCGTGCGTGATACCTGCTACGGCCTCGCATCCGGCTGCACTCCGAGCACGGTTCGCGTGTCCGTGACCAACATGCCGAATCCCGAGACTCCGGGGGATAGTTCCAGCAGCCTCCCGGCCATCAGCGCGGACGGGCATTACGTTGTCTTCTTGTCGGCTGCGACCAATCTGGCCCCGGGCGTAACCGGAAACGGCCACGCGATGGTCTGCATCGCCAAGACGGGCTTCTAGACTGGGAGAATCCGCGCAGAAGCCCGTCAGACGGAAGGCCCAACTCCGGCCAGCGCGAGCACTGCGAGGAGGATGCGCTTCAATCCCACTTCGCGGCCGGTGCAGTCGAACCACTCCTGCAGGGTATGAGCGCCGCCGCCGGAGCCGCCACCGCCGATGGCGATGGCTTCGCGGCCGAGCGAGAGCGGAACGTTGGCGTCGGTCGATGCGCGTTGCACCTGCGCGGCGTTGCCCAGGTGCGCGTCGACGGCGCGAATCACCTGCAGAATGCGGGCGTCGGGGTCAAGCTCTCCCGCCGGCCGATTGCCGATGGGCACAATTTCGTAGCTCAGGCCGAAGGGGCGGTGCGTGGGAGATGGGCTGCGGGCTTCGGTGGCCTGCGATTCTTCTTCGACGGCATTTTCAAGGGCGCTGCGCAGGGCGGCTTCAAGGCGCTCCATCTCGGCCATGGAAGTCGAGCGGATATCGACGCGCATGCTGGCGGATTCGGGAATGGAATTCACCGAAGTTCCGCCGCGCACCACGCCAACGTTGAACGTGGTTTTGGGCGAAGTTGGCACAGAAGTCTGGGCGAAGGCATGAATGGCGCGGGCCAAGGCGAGGATGGGGCTGGGCGCGCCGAAGTCGCTCCAGGAGTGGCCTCCCGGGCCGCGCACGATGGCTTCAAAGCGGCGGCTACCGAGGGCTTCGGCCACGATGGTATCCGAGCCGGCGCCGTCGAGCACAATGCTGCAGGCAATGGAATTCTTCCACCGCGACTGCGAAAAAATATGGCGCATGCCGCGCAGGTCGCCTTCGCCTTCTTCGCCGACGTTGCCGATGAACAGGATGGGCGCGTGATGCTGCACCCGCGCCTTGCGCAGCGCGACGGCGACGGCGAGCATGGCCGCCACTCCCGCGCCATTATCGGAGACGCCGGGACCATACAGGCGGCTGCCTTGCTGGCGAATGTTCAGCGGCGTGCCTGCGGGAAACACGGTGTCGATATGCGAGCTCAGCGTAACGCAGCGTTCGCCGCTTCCAGGGAGAAGGCCGAAAACGTTACCCTCATCGTCGATGGTGATCTCCTGCAGTTCCAGTGCAAGAAACCGCTCTCGCAACCACTCGGCACGGGCGGCTTCGCCGAAGGGAGGAGCGGGGATGCGCGCCATCTCCATTTGCCACTGGGCGATCTGCGGCTCCTGCGTGCGCAACCAGGCAAATGCGCTGCGAACTTCGGACAGTCCGGAGATTCGGGCGATTTCCCGCTGCAGCGTGCGCGAGATTTCTGAGGCTTCGCCAGGGGAAGTGGAGGGCATGGGCTCTGAAGTCATCTTACAACCTAGGCGTGGGCTGGAGGGCTCAGCGGTTCCAGGGGTGAATTCGAGGCCGCCAACGATGGACAATGCGGCAGTACTCTTCATACTCGGCGCCGAACATGCGGCGCAGAGTCGGCTCTTCGTAGAGCTGCACAAATAGAGCCGTGCCTAAAACCACGGCGCAGGCGGTCGCAATGGCGATCCAGTTGGCGCGGCCGAAGACGATCCACAGCCCGATCCAGCCGGTGAAGAAGCCGACATACATGGGATTGCGCACGTAGCGATAGAAGCCGACGACCACGAGCTTTTTCGGCGGAGCGACTGGGGCGGGCGTGCCGTGGCCGGTGCGACCGAAATCCCAAACGCAGCGCAGAGCAATGGCGAAGCCGAGCGCGGAAGGAACAGCGGCGATCCAGCGCCAGCGGGCCGCGCCGCTGGTGTCAACGCGAAAGCCGAGCCAGGAGGGAAGCAGCCAGAACCAGAGCGTAAAGAACGCTGCTCCAACCGTGAGCGAGGCGAGGGTTTCCAGCCGGTGCGCTCCGTGGTCCGTCCTTTGCGCGGCTCCAGTGTGTGCCAAAGCCATAGACACCTCCCGCAACATGAGCGTAAACCGGCGAAACGGGCAGCCGAAGGAATTCTATTCCAACTTATCCTTGAACCACGAATCAGTTCCGAACTCCGGCAACTCCGGGAGCAGATCGGCAATCTAACTATATGGTAGAGCTGCCGCCCCAGGCGTGGCCGGTCTTCTGAGCGGAGAGGGCCCAGGCACGCGGGGCGGCATGGATTTGCGACGGTTTCTGTCCGGCTTTGCTACAGTATCCCTTATGAAATCCACGCTGCGCCTTTTCCTCGCGTGCGCCGTCACGCTTGCCGTGTGTCTTCCCCTGGCGCCCCGCGCTTTTGCCGATGAGGGCCCGCTCGAGAACACGCAGCCCAAGGGGATCACGCCCGACGAAATCATCCAGCGTTTCGCCGCCAAAGAAGGCCAATTTAAGCAGGCCCGCGAGCTTTACACTTACCGGCAGTCGATTACGGTGAGGACGCTGGATGGCGACACCACCACCGGCGAATACCAGGAAGTGTATGACGTGATCTTTAACGACCAGGGCGCGCGGGTGGAAAACGTGGTGTTCGCGCCGCCGTCAACCCTGGAGAATGGCGGGATCAGCATGTCGGAGGAAGATCTGGACGACATGCGCCACCTGATGCCGTTCGTGCTGACGTCGGAGGAAATTCCGGAGTACGACATCCTGTACGTTGGGCAGCAGCAGGAAGACGAGTTGCACTGCTATGTCTTCGACATCGCGCCTAAAAAGATTGAGGGCAAGAAAAGATATTTCCAGGGGCGCATTTGGGTGGACGATCACGATTTCCAGATCGTGAAGACGTACGGCAAGTCAGTGCCGGACATCACCAAGAAGGGGCAAGAGAATCTCTTTCCAAAATTCACGACCTGGCGGCAGCAGGTGGACGGCAAGTACTGGTTTCCTGCTTTTACGCGGGCCGACGATGTCCTGCATTTCAGGACTGGCGACGTGCACATCCGCGAGATTATCAAGTATGAGGATTACAAGCAGTTCGGGTCGAAGGTGAGGATCACGTACGAGGGGAAAGAAGTACCGAAGGCGGATCAGACAGGGAAACCGGCGGCGACTCCGGATCAGCAGAAGTAGTTCTCGGTTCTCAGTTCTCAGTTCTCGGTTCTCAGTTCTCGGTTCTCAGTTCTCGGTGCCATTGCGCAGGGGGGATGCGGGATTCGCTTGCCGTGTGGCAGGGTAGGGACGCTTCGACTGCGAAAGAGCCTCGCTTCGCGAGGCTCACTTCTCGCTCAGCATGACAAGGGCAGCTGTCGGTTCTCAGTTCTCGGTTCCCAGAGGACAACCGGGAACTGACAACTGAGAACCGAGAACTGGCGTTTAGTAGAACAAATACTTCCGCCACTTGTCGTCGGAGCGGCCCATGAGGCGCATGATGTGGCGGCTGGTATGCAAATTGAAGGCGCGGGGCTCGCGCAACAGCTTCATGCCGGCTTCGCTGACGAATTGGTTGCCCTTGCGGCGGTTGCAGGAGTGGCAGCAGGCCACCAGGTTCTCCCAGGTGGAAGTGCCGCCGCGCGAGCGGGGAACGACGTGATCGAGCGTGAGGTCGCCTGAAGGCAACACCTCGCCGCAATATTGGCAAGTATTGCGGTCGCGCAGCAGGATGTTCTTACGCGAGAGCGTTCGCGCCTGGTGCGGAATGCGGCGGTACTCGATCAGGCGGATCACCGAGGGCACGCGCAGCGCAACCCGCGCGGCGTGCAAGAAGTGGCCATTCTCTTCTTCTGTCATGGCTACGCCCTTCAACACCAGCACAATCGCCCGCCGCGCCGCGCAGACGTTGATGGGCTCATAGGAGGCATTCAGCACCAGCACGGGAGCGTGCAGCGCATGGCCGTTGCTCTCGGTGTGAGCCGGAGCCTGGTGAAGGCGCCCAGTGCTCGAATTGTTCCAGTTTGCCAACATCGCACTAAACTCGCAAAGACTTCGTTCTTGCCCCTGAGGCTCTTTTTCCCCACTAGCCCTTATCCGGCATACGGGCGAAACGCCCGCCTCTTCAGATGTTCTCAGCCATTGGCGGCTGGGGCGAAAGGAACCTCGGAGGCAGATTTCAGTTCGGCCAAGCTTGCCTGTTCTCTCAACGTGCGCGCGACGGTCGCGGCCCACACTTTGGCCGCTCCCCCCCGCCGCAAAATACGGGCGCACTCCGAAACCGTAGTTCCGGTGGTGAAGACATCGTCCACGAGCAAGACCTGCCGGCCGGCGATTTCCTCCGGCTTGACCACCCCGAAGGCGCCGCGCAGATTTTCGCGCCGTTGATGGCGCGTCAGCCCGATCTGCGATTCGGTGGGCCGAAGGCGAACCAGAACGCCGGTTCTGAGTATCAGCCTGCCCTCCTCGGCGACTTTCAGAGCCGCGCGCGCGATCAACTCCGCCTGGTTGAAGCCACGCTGACGCGCCTTCACCGGATGCAAGGGAACTGGCAGTACAACGATCGCGCCGCTTCCAAAACCTGGTTTCAAGTCCGCGATCGCAGTTGCCAGCATGCGTCCCAGGACGTTGGCGGCGGGACGAACCTGTTCGTACTTCAGCAGGTGAATCAGAGTGCGTAGTCCGCCCTCGTAACTCCCGTAAGCTACGGCGCGCGCAAAAGGCGGCTCCACGCGGCGACAAAGGCCGCAGCGAGGTTCGCCAGGGTCCGTAGAGACTGCAAAGGGGCCGAGCAGCCGTTCTCCGCAGATCGCGCAAACCTGACCAGCAATAGGACCCATCTCCGCAAGACACTCCTCACAAACCGGCAGTCGTGAAATCTTGAGCAGAGGTGCGGCGCAGAGGCGGCAGTCGGCGGGAAACAGCGTGGCAAAAACGCTTTCGGCGGCGTGGTTCACCCAAGAGAGCAAAAAGTTCGGCTTGACGACAACATCTGCCCCTTGGGTCCGAGTTTGGTCACCGGTACTGCTGAAGACGAACCTCCCTCCCCCGCCAATCCCCGGTTCAGGCTGAAGGAATCTTCATGAGTATAAATGGCTTACTCGGCTGCATGCAATCGCGGCCGGGTTAAGCGGCGGCATCGCCGTCCATCCTTGGACCACTGGGCGGACGGATTTGCTCAAACACGAAATGATAGCGGCGTCTTAAGCATTGCCGGCAGCGGATGGGACGCAAGAAGAAAACAAGGAGGACGTATTTCTCGAAGAAGTTGCGTGAGCGCGAACGGTGGCCCTCGGAACTCCCACAGTGCCTGCAGCGAAACCACCTGGACATTTAGGGTACCCGTGCCAGCCGGCAGAAAGCTGACCGGCTTATTTTAGCAAAACAGGCGCTGTGATTGGGCAAAGCGTGGCCTTGTAAACTGGGCTGGGCGCATGCTAACGTGCGCGTTCTTGCTCGATCTTGAATCCTGAAGTGCGAGGATGGTCTTCATGAGCCCGGAAAGCCCCCAGAACAGCGAAACTCCCAAGAAGCATCGCCCTTTTGTGCCAGAGCACGTGGAGATGAAAGAGTTCACGCTTCGAGCCATGCTGCTTGGACTCGGATTGACCATCGTGCTGGGAGCTGCGAATGCATACCTGGGATTGCGGGCCGGGATCACCATCGCGGCGACCTATCCGGCGGCGGTAATCGCGATGGCAGCGATGCGAGCGTGGAAGGGATCGCTGCTGGAAGAAAACATCGCGCGAACCGCGGGCTCGATCGGGGAGTCGGTGGCGGCGGGAGCCATTTTCACGCTTCCTGCCTTCCTGATCGCGGGGGCTTGGCCGTCGTTTGGCTGGCGCGAGGCTTACTGGAAATCGACGGCGCTGATCATGGTGGGCAGCATTTTGGGAGTGCTGTTCATTTCGCTGGTGCGGCGCGGCATGGTGGAAGACCCGGAGTTGCCCTTCCCGGAATCGCTGGCGGCCTCGGAGATTCACAAAGCAGGGCAACGCGGCGCGGAAGCTGCGAAATATTTGTTCTGGAATATCGGCATTGGCGGGTTGGTGTATCTTCTCGGCCGTTTCGGGCTATTCGCTTCGGATAGAGATTTCCATTTCCCCATCGGCAATTTAGGGCACAGCCAGGTGCAACTGGGCACTGCGGGCACTACCGATATTCTCGCTGCCGGCGGCGCCAGCACCATCGCAGCGCCGAGCGTGAGCCCGGCGTATTTGGGCGTGGGATACATCATCGGCATCCGGCTGGCGGCGCTGCAGTTTTCCGGCAGCGTGCTGGCCTGGGGATTGATGGTGCCGCTCATCATGTATTTTCTTGGCCCGCAGATGCTGCACTACCTGCCCGCCAACACACCCACGGATTGGGCCAATATGTCGATCTCGGTGTGGAAATTCATCGTTCGCCCGATCGCCGTGGGAGGCATGCTGGTGGGCGCAGTCTTCACGCTCTTCAATATGCGGAAGAGCTTGACGGCGGGAGTGGGCAAAGCCTTCGCTGATATCTGGCAGACTTCGGATGAGCAAGCGAAACTCGCGCGCACAGAGCGCTACATGAGTTCGAAGACGGTGTTTGGGCTGATCGCTGTGATGTTTGTGCTGATGTGCCTTTTGTACATTTACATCTCGGGATTAATTGGGCCGGCGCTGCTGGCCGCGCTGGTGCTGTTGGTGGTTGGATTCTTCTTCGCTACGGTATCGGGGAGCCTGGTGGGAATGATCGGATCATCGAACAATCCGATCTCCGGGCTGACGCTTTCGACCTTGGTGATCGCTGCGCTGCTGATGGTCTCGCTGGGGGTCTCTGGCGTGAAGGGCGTGGCCACGGTGCTGGGAGTCGCGACGGTGGTTTGCGTTTCCGCGGCGGTTGCCGGCGAGCTACTGCAAGATTTTAAGGTTGGTTACATTCTGGGCGGCACGCCGCAGAAAATTCAGATGGCGGAATTGATTGCAGTAGTCGTAGCAAGCCTAGTGATGTACTGGCCGCTCATGCTGCTGAAGCACCGCGTTCGGCTTCGGCAGCCGGCAGCTTTCGGCTCCGCAGGCCGGGCTGATGGCCACACTGGCGCAGGGAATCGTGGGGCACAACATGCCGTGGCCGTTGGTAGTGGTAGGCATCGTATTTGGCATCGGGCTGATCATGATGAATGTGAAGAGCCCGATGCTGGTGGCAGTCGGCATGTACCTTCCGTTTGAGACGACGTGCGCCATCTTTGTTGGCGGCGTCATCCGCTCGGTGGCGGATTGGAGTAGCGAAGCGCCGGGGTCTGAACAGCGCGCAGAAGGCGCGCGTGGAAAATGCCGGGGTGCTGACCGCCTCCGGGCTGATTGCGGGCGAGTCGATTTTCGGCTTGGTCTGGGCAGGGCTGATTGCCGCAGGCTATGTGCACACGGAATGGCTGCGCAACGCCGCCACTTGGATTTCCTCCAAGCAGGTGTTCGAGAATCCGTCTTATATTGCGGGAGTTGTCGTGCTGCTTTTGTTGGCGGCGTTGATGATCTTTATGCCAATTACCAGCGCGGGCGATCCTAGCGAGCCTGCGCCACCGACGGCGATGATGTAAGCGCGGAAAATCCGTTAACCACGAAGGACACGAAGCTACACGAAGTAGTCCCTCCTGAGACGAATTGTCGCCTCGCGTTCCTTTGCGCCCTTTGTGGTTTATTGTCTAGTTGTGGCCATTGCCGAAAACATCGCTGAGGTTCGCGAGCGTGTTGCCAAGGCCGCGCGCCGGACCGGAAGGTCGCCGGATGAAATCGAACTGATGGCGGTGAGCAAGACTTTTCCGCCGGCGGCCATTCGCGAGGCCTACGCAGCAGGATTGCGTTTGTTCGGCGAAAGCCGGGTGCAGGAATTTGCCGGAAAGATCGACGCGCTGGGCGGGTTGCCGGACATCGAGTTGCACATGATCGGCCATTTGCAGGCGAACAAAGCCGCCAAAGCCGCGGAGTTGTTTGGCGCGGTGGATTCGGTGGGTTCGCTGCGACTGGCACGGCGGTTGAATGCTGCAGCGGCCGAGCAGGAAAAGAAGCTCGCCGTGCTGATCGAGGTCAACGTCGGCGGCGAGGCGGCGAAAAGTGGCATTGCTTTGGGATCGCCTGAACTCGATGAAATTCTCGAAGCAGCGCGTGAACTGGAGCACCTGGAAATTCGCGGACTCATGACCGTGCCACCCTTCACCGAAAATCCGGAGGGAGGCCGGCCTTACTTTCGCAAGCTGCGCGATTTGCAGAGAGAACTCACCGCGCGGCACCTGCCAAAAATCTCCATGGATGTGCTCTCTATGGGAATGTCGCACGATTTTGAAATTGCGATCCAGGAAGGCTCAACCTGCGTACGGGTGGGGACGGCGATTTTCGGAGGGCGGACTGCTGCCGTCCCGCGGTAGAGATCCTTCGACTTCGTCTTCATTCGCTGCGCGAATGAAGACTCCGCACAGGATGACAAAACGCGACTACTTCTTTCCCCCGCTGTCTTTTTTCTGTTTATACATCTTCAGCGCCAGCTTGCGGAGGGTGTCGGAAATGTCTTTGTTGCCGGAGAGATTCTTGAGATCGTTCACCATCACGTTCTTGATCAGGGTAAGAGAAATATCAAGCGGAGTACGGGGATTGGACACCAGATTCCGCACGATCGGGTAGCATTTGATGAATCGGCGCTTCTGGGACACGCCGCGCAGCACCGCCTCCAGCACATTTTTCTGGCCGGCAAACATTTCGACTTCGCTGTCGGTAACCTTGGGGGATTCCAAAACCGCCAGCGCGACCACCTTGGTGCCGTCACGAACCAGGATGGAACGCTCCTCCTTGTTGCCTTTCATGGCCAGTTGTATGCGCCCCTTGACGTCCAGCTTGGAAATCTTCTGCAGCGCGCTGCCTCGGCCTTCTTCGGCGCTCAGGAGGGTTTTCTTGGCCACGCTGTGGCCTGAGGCGGGCGCCTGGGAGTCTGCAATGGCGGGAGCGCTTTTCACCAGCGGCTCGTCGGAGCCGAGAAGTTCTTCTTGAATCCCGCCGATGGGCTGAAAGGGTTTCTCTGCTTCGGCGGCAATTTCGTCGGCGTGGTCGGTCAAGTAGGCGGTAAGGTCTTCGTCCAGCACGTCGTCGGGGCCGGCCTCGGCCTCGGCGGGCGCGGCGGGAAAAACTTCTTCACCGGCAGCCGCGCTTTCAACGGCAGGCTGGGCAGGCGAATCGGGCACAGGATGCGCGAGCTTTGCTCTCACTCTCTCGGCCTGAATTCCGTTCAAGCTAGGGTTGGAAGCGAGCGCATGCAAAATGGCAGGTGAACCGCTTACGCGCGCGCTCGAGAGCATCACTTCAACCATGTCTCGGGAAGCGCTCGCTGCCAACCCGGCTAGCGTCGCCTCCGAGATCGACAAGTTCTCGAGGAGCGAGGGCAGCAGCGCTGGCCTCAGGTTCTTCGAATTCATCCAATAGTCAAGCACTGGCTTCGATGTGTGCGGATCGGAGGCTACGGCGCGCGAAGATTTCTCTTCCCAGCCGGCAAGGGTAAGCCGCGCCTGTTCACCGAAAACGCGGCTGTTCTCGGCCAACTCCACTAAGATTTCGATCATTTCCCCAGCCGGAATGGCTAGCGCGCCTTTGGCGGCAGACTGCACGATGTTGGAAGGCACAGCATTGGCGCGGATCAGGTCGATCATGCGCGGCATAGTGCAAAGCTCCCGGTCACGAGAATTCTTGCGATCCTCATCCTCGCTCGCCATCCCGTTTTTCGCCGCGGCGCATCATCAAGTAAGCGCGGATAAACGGCTGCAAGTCGCCATCCAGCACGCGATCTACGTCGCCGACCTCAAGCTTGGTGCGGTGGTCCTTGATCAGGCGATAGGGCTGCAACACGTACGATCGAATCTGCGAGCCGAAGTCGATGTCGAGCTTGGAGTCTTCGATCTTTCTGGTGGCGTCGCGCTTCTTCTCCATCTCGTGCTCGTAGAGTTTGGAACGCAGCATGCTCATGGCGCGATCTTGATTCTTGTGCTGCGAGCGCTCGTTCTGGCACGCCGCGACAATGCCGGTGGGAATATGGGTGATGCGCACGGCCGAGTCGGTCGTGTTCACGTGCTGGCCGCCCTTGCCGCTGGAACGGTAGGTATCCACGCGAAGATCCTCCGGCTTGATGACCACTTCGATGCTATCGTCAATTTCCGGCGAAACATACACGCTGGCAAACGAGGTGTGGCGGCGCTTGGCCTGGTCGAACGGAGAAATGCGAACCAGGCGATGCACGCCGATTTCGCTGATCAGCAAGCCGTAGGCGTACTCTCCGTTGACCGCAAAGGTGGCCGACTTCAATCCCGCTTCTTCACCGGGCTGGTAGTCGTAGAGGATGGTTTCGAAGCCCTGGCGCTCGGCCCACCGCAAGTACATCCGCAAGAGCATGTCGGCCCAGTCCTGCGATTCGGTTCCGCCGGCACCGGGATGGATGGTCACGATGGCGTTGAGCGCATCGTTTTCCCCGGAGAGCAGGGTTTCGGTTTCCAGGCGGTCCACCAATTGGCGCAGAGAATCGATCTCGCGGCGCAAATCGGCCTCGACGTTTTCGCCTTCGCCGGCCAGTTCGAAATAGGCGGCGATATCGCCGCTGCGGCGCGTGAGATCGGCCTCGGTGGAAATCATATCCTCCAGGCGCTTTTTTTCGCGCATGACCTGCTGGGACTTTTGGGGATTCGACCAGAGATTCGGGTCGGCGGCCTGCTTTTCGACTTCTGCTAGATGCGGGCGGAGATTGCCAGCGTCAAAGGTACTCCTGAAGTTCGCGGACTTTGTCTTTCAGAACTGCGTATTCCTGATCGAGCTCGACGTTCATATCGGACTCTGCCTTTCGGACCGTTACTGCAAATTTCGCGGCGAGGCGCTGCGTTCAGCTTCGGCGTTTCTGTCTTGGGTGTATGAGCAACCCAACTACGGAAATTATCGCACACAGATACGCGAACCAATCCCCGTGAGCGAGTGTAGAAGGTGGTTACGTTGGATAGGGCATAAGGAGCCCGCAGGACCGTCCGAGTCTTGCGCGGAACCGAAGCCACAATTCTCCCGTAGGGATCGATGGCAGCGGTGACGCCGGTGTTGGTGTCGCGCAACAGCCAGCGCTCATTTTCCACGGCGCGCATGCGGGCTTGCTTCAGGTGCTGGGCATAGGCTCCGCTGTCTCCGTACCAGCCGTCATTGGAAATATTGACGAACACTTGCGCCCCATTGGCGGCGAAGCGGCGAACTTCGTCAGGAAAAATCGATTCGTAGCAAATAAAGACGCCCAACTTCTGGCCGTCCGCTTCCAAGGGCTGGCGCGAGTCGCCGTGGGCAAAATCGCCCACTTGCTCGGTCAACCCTCCGGCGAAAGAAAAAAAGCGGCGAAACGGTACGTACTCGCCAAAGGGAACCAAGTGGACCTTATCGTAGCGCGCGACCCAATCTCCGCTCGGGCTCACGAGAGCCGCCGAATTGAAAATCGGCGATTCGCGCCCGATCTGCCCGTCCGTGTTCGTGCCCAGGCTTCCGGCTACGATCCAACTCTGGCTTTCGCGGGCCAGGCTGGTGATTGCGGAACGGAAAATAGGATCGTTCGTGTAAAACGGGGCCGGCGACTCCGGCCATGCGATCAAGCTGGGATGCTGCGCGGCGGAATTCCCGATAGCAGCGTTGAGGCTGATCGTTGTTAAGTCCCGTAACGTGTACTCGAAATATTCCCTCGTCCAATCTGCGCCTTCTAGGACGGGAACGTTTTCCTGCACAAGCAGGGCGGTGTGATCCGCCGGCGACGGCGGCGGCGTGATCCAACGGGCGGACTGCAGCACTACGATCGCTCCCAACGCCGCCAGCAGCACCGGCTTGCGCCGGTCGCGGCTGACCAGAAAGACGCTGGCCACCGCGACGTTGACGATCATGATTTCCAGAGACATTCCGTAGACGCCAGTCGCGGTAGCGATGCGGGCAAGCGAAATGTTATCCACTTGGGTGGTACCTAGCAGGTCCCAGGGAAATCCGCTGATGCGGTCGCGCGCCAGTTCGAGGGCCACCCACAAAGGCGGAGCCAGCAGAAGGACCCGCCGGCTCAGAGGACTCTTGCGAGCCAGAAGACTGACCAACAGCCCAAACGCACCGTGGTAAAGCCCGAGGTATAGGCAAAAGAGGAGCAGGATGAGCACGCCGAGAGGAGCGCTCACGCCGCCGTATTGCCGCATGGTGCTGTAAATCCAGTAGCAGGTGCCGCCGTACCAAAGGATGCCGCAGACGTACGCGAGCAGAAAGGCTTGCAGCGGAGTGGCCGGCAGCAACCTGATGGCTCCCCGCAGCTGCAGCGTTCCGGGTTGCCGCGCCCGCAGCAGGGCGATCAGCAGCGGCGCAACCGCCACCCAGCAGAGCATGTAGAGATTGGGGAGCGGAAAGATGAGAATCTGCAACGCGGCTGACAGCAGGACCAGCAACCAGGCGCTCTTGTCGATTTTCAGCACCCTGGAAGCATAGCAAACGATGCTCGCGCCTGGTTCTGTCGGACAGTTCGTGAAAGGGAGGGCCTCAATGGGACTGTTTTTTTGTGAGTTTCGCCAAAACCGCGAGCTGCTTGAGATATTCCTGAATCGGCCGGGCCGGAGTGCCCCAGAACACGATCCCCTTCCCGCGCAGAATTTTGTGGGAGGGAATGCCGGTTTGGGCGCCGACAATCACGCCCTCGCTGATGCGGACTCGATCCGCGACTCCGACCTGGCCTCCGAGAACCGCGTTTTTCTCGATGACTACGCTGCCCGAGATGCCAGTCTGCGCGGCGATCACGACATCCTCGCCAATTTGGCTGTTGTGGCCGATGTGCACGAGGTTGTCGATCTTCGTCCCGCGGCAAATGCGCGTAAGGTCGAGCGCGCCGCGGTCGACTGTGGCGTTGGCGCCGATTTCGACGTCATCTTCAATTTCCAGGCGGCCGATCTGGGGGAATTTTTCGTAGCGGCCGGTCGTGCTGTCGCGCACATAGCCAAAGCCGTCGCTGCCAAGCACGGCTCCGGCGTGAACGATCACGCGATTGCCAAGCTGTGCGCCCGGGTAGATCGTGACATTGGGATAAATCTCGCAGTGAGTACCGATTCGTACATTCGCTCCAATGACGCAGCCTGCGTCGATTCGCGTGCCTTCCCCGATAGAAGCGTTCTCGCCAACGACGGCGCGCTCGGCAACGCTTACGTCTTTCGCCAGACTCGCGGAAGCGTGCACAATCGCGCCGGGGTGAATGCCCGCCTGCGGTTTTGGCGAGGGCAGAAGAAGTTTCGCAGCACGCGCAAAGGCGAGGCGCGGCTGCTTGGCGATGAGAAGCGGTTTCGTCGATGAGACGCCTGCCGCGAACTCTCCAGCCAGGACTGCCGCCGCGCGGGATGCCAGGGCGGAGCTAAGATTCTTTTCATCCTCGACAAAAACCAGATCGCCCGCCCCGGCCGAGCGGATGCTGGCAATTCCGCTAATCCCCGCCGCGGCGTCACCAATCAACCGAGCGTCTAAAAACCGAGATATCTCCTGAAGCGAGCGCGTCATGGGACTCTAGACCTAGCACTTTGGTATATACGGTTGGCGGCGGAAAGAAAAGTCACTGGGGCTAGAATAGTGGGATGGAGAAGAAGGTTTTTTGGGCGAGCTTCACAGTCCTTGGCCTGGTTGCTGACTTTACGCTTCCGCTCTGGTGGGCCATGGGAGCGACCATTCCTATCATCTACGTAAGCTGGTGGATCGCCTATCGCAGCGATTGGTTCTGAGGTCCCGCCTAATACACTGGCGGCTGGCCCGGGGGCCGTGTCTTCCAGCGGCGGTGCACCCACAGCCACTGATCCGGATACTGCCGAACGTAATCCTCAATAATCTTGGTAAACAGCGCCGTATTCGCGACTACGTCCGCGTCGCGATCGCCGGTGCGGATCAGCTTGACCGCCGGGTCGAAGCGCAGCCGGTACTTTCGCAGGGTCCGATCCCACAGCGTGAAGGTGGGAACGACGTCCGCTTCGGTGCGCAGAGCAATTCTGGCCAGGCCGCTGGCGGTGCTTGCGGGAAGGCTGAAAAAATCCACGAACACGCCCTGCGGTGGAAGGATGTTGGTATCCATAAGAATTCCGACCGTCCCTCCGCTACGAAGCGTGGAGAACAGCGCGCGCGTGGACTCGTCTTTATTCACCACGCCGTTGCCATGCATCGTGCGGTAGTGGCGCACCAGGCGGTCAAGATAAATGTTGTCGAGTGGCCGCACCACGATCTCCATGGTGTGCCCGTTCAACGAATGCGCGAAGGCGGAAAGTTCCCAGCCTCCCATGTGGGCGGTCAGGAAGATCACGCCTTTGCCGCGAACGTGGGACCGATCGTAGTTTTCGAATCCGTCGTAAACGACCACTTTGCTGACATTTTCGCGGGTGTACTTGGGAAAGTGGCACACTTCGGCCAACTGGCGGCCTAAAGAAACAAATTCACCACGCAAGATCCTGGCTCGCTGCCGGGCCGGCATGTCCGGAAACACGATGCCCAGGTTGCGCATGCCGACGCGCCGCAGGCGGGGATGCAGGAGATAGACAACTCCCGCCAGCGCAATACTCACCGCCCGCGCCAGCGGACGAGGCAGCACACCCAAGGTTCGAATGAGCGACCAAGCCACCGCGTACTCTAATCGCTGCCGCATGCGGAAGCGTGACGGTAGCATCTCCAAAAATTTCTTGTCAAACCCGAAACGGGGGAAGGCGAGGCGACAGGCGGAAGGCTGGGGGCTTGGAAATAGAAAAGGGCACCAAATCGGTGCCCTGCTTGAGTGCTGGATAGAGGCCCGCTAGCTCGCCGATTTCGCCCACTTCGCGAGGGTGTCGAGGAACGGATAAGCAGCTTTGGGAGCTTCGATCTCACCCTTCA
Source organism: uncultured Acidobacteriaceae bacterium (assembly GCA_963770915.1). Taxonomy (GTDB): domain Bacteria; phylum Acidobacteriota; class Terriglobia; order Terriglobales; family Acidobacteriaceae; genus PALSA-270. The sequence goes on along the minus strand of CAVYRG010000001.1, from coordinate 3,208,271 downwards.
GCGAAGTCCGGAACTTCACCATGTGACCATAGAAGTCGCGGGTTGTGTCGCGATCCTGTTTAATCACCGCGCCGTTCAGCGCCACCCCGGCAAAGACGCCGCGGGCGCGGGAATAGCTCAGGACTTCGGCACGCAATTTCCAATCCGTGTCTGCGGCCGCATGCCGGCCTACCGGACCCGCTGCCACGCTTGCGTCCGCACCCAGCTTGAATTGGCTGGAGAGCAGATTCTTCATGCCGTTTTCATTCATAATCAGCATGACCAAATCCACCGCCTGGCCGCCAATCTGGAAGCCAACACTGCCTCCGGTCATCAGAAAGAACGCCGGTGCGCTCCAACCCTTGGGAGTGCGGCAGCTGGCAACTCCGCGGCCGTAGCTGGCGCCCACGATGAAGCCCCCCTTCAACAGTGAAGGGACAACTGCCACACACTCGGCCGAACCCAGAATCTCCGACGGAATCCCCTGATCGGCCGTGCTTTGAATCTCGTTAAGGACATCGGCCGCGGCCTGAAGCCGATCGGCACCCTTGGTATCTTCGCTACCCTCGTCTGCTGCAAACGATCCCGCAGCCAGGCATAGAACTACACACAGAATGAGAAGCTTCTTCATATTCCTCGACTCCCTTGCTAACTTCTGGAAACGAATGCATTGATTCTACGGGATTCGGTGGAATAATTGGGGTTTGGGTTATGCACAATCGAGAGTGGAGATTGATAATACAGGGCTTACGGGACAAAAAATCGGGGCTGGCAGCGGTGACCCTAAATCGCCTCTCCCAACCCCGTCTCCCAGGTTCTGTGGTAGGTGAAGGGAGTATGCGGTAGAGACTCAAAGGCAACAAGATTACCAGGGGGAGTGTCCGAAGGTAACTGCATGAGGTTTATGGCTGGGACGGCGCTTTGCCCGCAGGGGTTCGGGCCGCAGCGGCAGTTGCGTGCAGTGGCACAAGCAGTGTGCCCGCCAGGTTCGATTGCAGATCGTAGATGCCCGTGCGCAGCACCGAATCGCCAGTCGGTATGTCAATTTTGCTCTGCATCTGCAGCCCGACCTGCGCGAAGCGCTCGTATTCTGCGGGAGTCAGCGTAATGTCTCCTTTGCGCGTCATCAGGTTCAGCGGTTTGCCGTCGCGGTTGTAGGCGACCATCATCAATTCAATCTGGCCGTGGAGTGAGCCGTCAGGAGCGGGATCGAGTCGAACATCTTTTTCCGCAATGGCGAATTCGGCGCGATAACGTGTCACCGGCCCTTTCAGATCGACATTGTTGCCGAGGTGCGGTGCATCGGGCGCAGGTTGAGGATTCACCGGCAGCACGCGCACGCTGTAGACGATTTGCGAAGAATCGGGCAAGCCAAACTCGAGCAGTGGCAGCAGCGGATCGCCTTGCGTGGATGAAACTTCAGGCGCTCGCCGCGAGTCCTCTGCGTAGTAGCCGCGCCGGTAGGAAAGTTGATACTTGCCGTCGGTCTTCACCTCAATGTGGCGGTACTTCCCATTGGCCGCCTTGTTGCTCGGCGTGTAAGAGATCGTGTAATAGTGCTCGCCGTCACTTATGGCCTGCGCGGTCGCTTGAGCGACGCCATTGGTGTTGAAGAATGCTTCGCCGCCGGTGTCACGAGCAATTTCCTCCATGGCATCCTGGTTTGAAGCCTGAGCGAAGTTCTGCTGTCTTATCGCCGGCCCCACATGCCCAAACCCGTACTGGGCCTCAAACGCGCGATCACCGAAAAGCCCTGGCGTCGCGACCGGATAGATCGCCACCCGGCTTGCATTGAAGAGGTTCGCATTCTCCGCGATGGCGCGATCGTATTGGCACGGAGTTCCGGCTCTTGGAAAAACCCCAATCGGGAACGAGCCCGCAAACCAGATGACGTTCTTACGGCCCGGAATGCCGCCGAGATAGCGCGCCAGTTGCCGCATCTCCTCCAGCGTGAGCGCGATGCGCGTATCGGTGCCGATCGAGTCTATGTTCTGCTGCGTCTCGCTCCGCGCCTGGATGGCCGCGGCGGACGCACGATTCATCTGCATGAGCGCGATCGAACTGTCGGTGTCGTTGTTCAGTGTCTCCGAAACGAACAGCGGCGAAATGTGCAGAGCTTTGGGCCCATTTTTCTCGATCGCGGATAGCAATTCAGCGGGATCGGTGGTGAATCCCTGGATCATCTGCAACCGCGTTCCCATGCTGAAGATGGCCAGGTGCGTACCGGGCGGCATGCTCTGGATGTACTTGAGCACCTGCGCGTGCACAAAAGCCTGATCGCTGGGCTGCGTGTTCAGCCAGTCGAGCAGCAGCACGTTGACGGAATCAGCCTGGATCGTAGACACATCGCTGAAGACGTTTGGCGGCAGCGCCGGCAGCTTAATTTGCGTCAGTGGCGCCGTGCCGTGCTCCTCAAAGGAGGTAATGGTCTGTGGCTTGCCGTCTTCAAAGACGTGGAAATCGCCCTGCTTGAGTGAGCGCACCGGGGCGTTCTTCGGGTTGGTGACAATGAGGTCAACCAGAACCACTTGCACCTTGGATTTGAAGGTCGGAACCGGCGGCTCCGCTTCGGGAGCCGCAGTCTGAGCCAAAAGCACCCCGGCGAGAGCCGGGAACAGAAAAAGGAGGATGGAACGCACAGAGTCCTACCTCACAAAAAAATGTAGCACAAGCGAGGCTGCCACCTGCATTCAATTCATGTAAAGATGCGTCAAGCCGCGAGGTCGCTCAGTGTTTTCCGGATCCATTTGTGAATCCTAGTAGCCAGCAAACCCGAGCCTTCTTCGTTACCAGACGTGGCAGGCGTTCTCGCGGACCATGGGCTGGCCGGCTTTGCAATTGAACGCCTTCTGGAACTCCGGCATGTTGGAGACGACTCCGTTGACCCGAAATTCAGTGGGGGAATGGGGATCGGATTCGGCCACCAAGCGCAGCAGTTCCGGGGTCCAATTCGAACACCAGGACTGCCCATAGGCGATGAAGAAACGCTGCTGGGGCGTGAGGCCATCGATCTTGACGTCCGCCTTGCCCTCGGCGGCCAGCACATTTTCGAGAGCCATTAGTGCAATGCGAGTGCCGCCGTTGTCGGCCGTGTTCTCGCCCAGGGTCAGGTCTCCATTCAGCTTGACTCCTGGAACGGCTTCGAAGCCGGAATATTCGTCTGAAATGCACTGCGCCCGCTTTTGAAATTCCTTGGCATCCTGATCGGTCCACCAATCGTGCAGATTGCCGGTGGAATCGAATTTGCGGCCCTGGTCGTCAAAACCGTGGGTCAGCTCGTGGCCGATGACTGCGCCGATCTCGCCGAAGTTGACGGCATCGTCCATCTGTTTATCGAAATACGGCGGCTGCAGGATGCCGGCGGGAAAATTCACGGTGTTGAGCTGCGGATCGTAATATGCGTTGACCGTGGGCGGCGTCATCACCCATTCGCCGCGATCTACCGGCTTGCCGATTTTTGCCAGCTGCCGCGCGGATTCGAATTCGCTGCCGCGGTAGGCGTTGCCCAGGGCGTCGCCGCGCACGATCTTGAGGCTGGAATAGTCGCGCCAATGGTCGGGATACCCGATCTTGTCCTCGATGGCGTGCAGTTTGACGATCGCTTCTTTCTTGGTCGCCGGGCTCATCCAGTCAAGTTGCTCGATGTCTTGCCCGAGGGCGTCCTGCAGCGCGTGCACCAATTTGAGCATTCTCTGCTTGCCATCTTCCCCAAAGGTGCGCTCGACATAGGCCTGGCCGAGGGCCTCACCCAAATCGCGGTTGACCGCGCCTACGCAACGCTTCCAGCGCGGCCGGATTTCTTTTTGGCCTGTCAGCGTTTGCCCATAGAAATTGAAACTCTCCTGCACGAATGGATTGCTGAGCATGGGCGAGGAGTCGCGCACCAATTGCCAGCGCAGATAAACCTTCCAGTCATCCAGGGATTCCGATTTGAGCAGGTCATTGACTCCCTTGAAGAAGTCGGGGGTGTAGACGAGATAGTGCTGCGTGGAAGGAGCGCCGAGAGCTTGCAGATACTCGCTCCACGAAAATTCGGGGCTCAGTGCCTGAAGTTCATCGAGCGACAGCTTGTGATTCAGGTTCGCGGGATCGCGACGCTTGACCAATTCCATTGAGGCTTTTGCCAGCGCCGTTTCCATGTCCATCAGTGTTTTTGCGTCAGCGCCGGCCGCAGCCGAATCCTCCCCCAGCAACGCGAACGTCTTCTGCAGGTGGGCCACGTACTCGGAGCGCAGCTGCACCGACTTGGCGTCGTCTTTCAGGTAGTAATCCCGGTCCGGCAAACCCAGCCCGCCCTGATCAATGGTCGAAACCACTTGGGAGGCATCGTCGAAATCCTGGCCCGAAGTAAAACCGAAGATGGCGGTTTGAAAGCCCGAATTTGTGTTCGGCGCCAGCGAGAAAGTGATCTGGTGCAAGTGTGCGATCTCCGCCGGCAGCTGCGATTTGCTTTTCAGCGCGGCAATTCGATCCAGCTCCGGTTTGAGTGCGGCAACGCCCTTGGCATCGATCGCGGATTCGTCCATACAAGACCCGTAGTAATCGCCAATCTTTTGCTCGACGGCGCTCCGGTTCGGCGCCGGGGTAGAGGCCTTCTCCAGAATGTCGCGCAGCACGTCCTGGTTCCAAAGCTGCATGATGCCGTCCGGTCCCCAGGCCGGCTGGTCGGGAGGAATGGGATTGGCGGCGATCCATTTCCGGCAAGTGTATGCGTAGAAATCGACGCAGGGATCGACCGACACGTCATCCATTTTCACGTCGAAGTGATCGAGTTCGACGTTGTCCGCTTTCGACGGCATCGCGGAAGACCTGGATTGCGAAACCGCGGCCGCAGCCAGACAGAAAACACAAATCGAAGCGAGGAAGGATTTTGTGATGGAAGGCATCGGACAACCTCCAAAGATGATTTGGGCTACAAAGCATACACGAAAGCGGAATTGGTCCATGCCAAAAATTAACAGGACGAGGGCTAACGCTGAGTGGGTGTTATGTTGCGGTAAAACCTATCGAGCGGTGACGAGTGAGTGCGTGATGGCATGAACCGAAAGCGCGATGCGGTTTTGCACGCCGACCTTGCGCATGAGTTTGGCCACGTGGGCTTTGACGGTGCGCTCTTCAATGCCGAGCGCCGAGCCGATTTCCTTGTTGGAACGGCCGGCGACCAGCATCTCCAGAACTTCTTTCTCGCGGTCGGTGAAAGTGACGCGCCCGGCGGGGAAAATGCGCCCCGGAGCCGAACTGACCCGCTCGATGAACAGAGAGAGCACGCGGCGCGGAGCCCAAACCGAATTCTGATTCACCACGCGGATCGCCTGCACGAATTCTTTGGGCGAGGCCGCTTCGTCGACATAACCTTTCGCCCCGGAGGCAATCGCCTTCAGGATGGTTTCTTCATCCATTCCAGATCCGGTGACGATGATGCGCAAGTCGGGACGCGAGGCTTTCAGGCTGGCCATCAAATCGAACAGGTTGTGCCCGTTGCGATTCCCCAGCAACACCAGGTCGATGCCCTGCAAGGTGCTGATGTCGGCGAGCGAAGAGGAAATTAATTCAAAGTCCGGTTCCGAATCGAACAGCGCCCGAAAACCCACGAAGCGCAGAGGGTCGCTCTCGACAACGGCAACGCGGATGGCGGGCTTCTTGGCTAGTGCTGGTTTCATCAGGTTCTATTAACTGACAGGTTTAGCATAAATGCAAGTTGGCAAGAATGAAAAGCGGGGTAACGAATTGCCAATTACGGCGGTAACATAGGAGCATCTAACAAAAAAGGGGGATTCATGGGGTTGTATCGAACCGTTGTGGGCGGGTTTGCGGTTACCGTTCTAATGGGCGGGCTGTTGGCGGCCGCCCAAACTACGCCCTATCAGCCGAAGTTTAAAGGAGATCCGGCCCGCTCGGATTCTGAGGCGCTGGCCCTGGGCTACATGCGCACCGTGCTGCGGGCGGAGTATCTCTACAACAAGAAAAACAACCAGTACGCCACTTCGCTTGTGCAGCTGGTGCACACGGGATCGTTTACCCGGCGCATGGTCGATCCCGACCGCGGCGACTACACGGTGGGATTCCGCGCCCACAAGGACAGAAAAGGACAGGACGGTTTCGAGCTCGCTTTGACACCCAAGCAGCTCGACGCCGAGCACCGCTCGTTCTATGCCAAGGAGGATGGGGTGATTCACGCCTCCGAGGACGGTCCGGCGGACGAGAAATCTCCGGTGGTGAAGTAAGGACGGGGTTCCGCGCACGTTGTCCGGCTTTTCATGGTTCGCATTCCGAAGGCTTTAGTAGTTGTCATTCCGAGGAGCGAAGCGACGAGGAATCTGCTGTTTTGTCGCTCGCGGCGAAAAAGCAGATTTCTCGCTTCGCTCGAAATGACAGCGATCACGGATCACGATCCGCTCCGCACCTCCGCCGCTTTGCCGTTGCGAAACGTGATGCTCACCGGCTTGCCGCCGTTCGGGTAATCCAACGTTCTCACGTCCGAATCGCCCGAGCCTTCCAGAACTCCCAGGCCGATGGCGAAGTCCGCCTGCAATTCGTTCATCCCCGGCTTGACTTCGTGCCTGTCAATCGCGGCCCACACGTCCGCGGGCCAATGCTTGTAGAGTTCGTGCGGGTCCTGGATGAACAGCATGTCGTCCGAATAGAACTGATAGTTGCCATCTTTGAGCGACCCGATGGAAAAAGCGTAGCTTTTGCCGTCCTGCTCGAAGGTGGCCATAATCTGCCGCTCGCCGGGCGCGCTCGGCGCGACGGCCGTCACCACGTCTTTGATGTTCAGCTTCTGGATGGGCAGCAACTGGCCGGCGTCGTGAGAGAAATCCACGCGATGGCTCGCGGGGTTGTAAGCGTAAAAGACAATGCTGTAACCAACTTTCACCCACACTGGCTGCTGGGTAAGCTGCTTGGCCGACTTCAGATCGTAGGGATACAGCTTCTTTGGCGTCACGTAGTAATCGGGATTGAGAGGCGGCGCCTGCGCGGCGGGCTTGCTGTTCACGACATGCCGCTGGTAGAGGACGTAGCCGGTGCGCGCGGCTACGAGCGCGATCGCGACGAACAGCACGATTTGGATTTTTTTCTTCATTGCGTGGCTGAAAACATATCAGATGCGAGCTTGTGTGGGGCGCACACTCCTGTCCGCCGCTTTTGAAGCGTGTGCTACTGTTCCGCGTCGGCCAAGCAAAAATCAACACGAAGGCAGCGGACAAGAGTGCCCGCTCTATACCGATAAGGTAAACTTGAGATGCAGAGGAGAGCACCATGGTCACCCAGGATGAAGTCCTAAGCGCGCTGAAGCAGTGCTACGACCCGGAGATCCCGGTGAACATCGTGGACCTGGGCCTCATCTACAACGTGCGCCTGGAGCCCGCCGCCGGCGACGGCTCCGACAAACAAGACGTTTCCATCGACCTGACCCTCACCTCGCAAGGCTGCCCCGCCCACGTCCAGATCGGCGACCAAGTCAAAGCCCGGCTGGAGCAACTGCCCGGCATCCGCATGGCCACGGTGAATGTCGTCTGGACCCCGCCCTGGACGCCCGAACGGCTGAGCGCGGACGCGCGGAAGCAGTTGGGGATTGAGTAGTCCTACGTTTGCTAAGGGTCATTCGCGTGTATCGCAACCTTCTCATACCGGTTGTGGCGCTCTTGTTCTTGACCGCTCTGTCGGTGGTGCCCTGTGCGGGACAACAGGCCGGCTCCTTGCGCATCACCGTGATTGACGAATCCGGGTCCGTCATGCCTAAAGCCGACGTGGATGTAGTCGGCGCTGCAAATTTCAGCGGCGTCTCTGGAGACGACGGCGTCGTCGCGATTGATGGTGTTCCACCCGGCACATACCGCCTTCACGCCAAGGCGCGCGGTTTCCAAGACGATGAACCCTCGGGTGTCGTCGTTGCGGTTGGAAGAAGAAGCGACGTCACAATCAAGATGGTGCTACCACCGCCTCATGTGGAAGTCTTCGAGACGTTCGATCCCGGTTTGGGGTTGAAGGCGCTCGAAGAAGTGAAGGAGCCGGGGCTGTGCCAGGGACCATTTTCAGGACATGTGCACCGGTACAGAATTCTGTGGGTGCCAACATTTGGCCACCCTGTTTTCATGCGCATAGATATTCAGCCAGACGGCACCGCCACTCTGCGCGTCCAGACTTGGAGCGGACAGGGCGGCTACGGCTGGGGAAAAGTGCAAGCTGGGACGACAAGGAAGCTTTCCCGGGACGAACAAGTTGATCTCCTTTTTACTCTTGCCGACATCGGGTTCTGGACGCTGCCCGCTAGGGTCGAAGACGATCCAACGGTTCTCTTTCCAGATGCTACTCAGTGGGTAATCGAAGGCGTGCGAGACGGCAAGTGCCATGTCGTAACACGTGTCGGATCGGCTCTAACAGATATAGTCAGCGAGTATTTCTTGGGGGAAGTGGCGAAAATCAAGCCGTACTACAAGGACAGCCATTAAACATTTCCTGACTGAAAATAATCGGCGAAAGGTCGACATTTCACGGCCGGGACCCGGTCCAAATTTATGACGCCCGAATCAGCCCCCTTCGGAGAAAAGGAACTCCCTCGCTGGGTGCTGATACCAGCCGGGGTCGTCCTTGGATTGCTTACGTTGTTCTGCGTATTTGCCTTAGTCGTCGTGCTGCTGTCTGCGCGTACGCCAACCCCGATTCTCGGTTTCGTCATCTTCGGCCTGTTGCTTCTCCCTTGCTGTTGGGCGCTCGCAAAGTGTTTTCGTTTGGTGACGGGTCGCAGGGCAAAGGGCGGGTTGCTTTCTCCACTGACTCTTAGAATCGCGGGTTACTGCCTCCTGGTTTTTCCTGTAACGGGGCTGTTCACCGGCTACTATCGCACAATGGGGCCACTAGCCATCCTGCAGGCGCTGTTTTATCTTTTCGGATTCTTTGGGCTTCGGGCCTTGGCTCAGAAGCGGGAGACGCGGGAAAACCAAGCCGAGCGCGACCAGCGATAATCGACATGAATCTATCAACCTAGTAAATCGTATACCCCGGCACGGGCGTTCGCGGTTCGGGCTTCGAGGGCGTCAAAAATAGCGACGCCAAGCTTCCAATTAGTCATCCGCCGTGGACGCCGGAGCGGCTGAGTGCGGATGCCAGGAGGCAGTTGGGGATTGAGTAGGCAACAGCTCCCCGACCTGACACGCCGCAGAGAAAAACTAGTCCTTCCAAGGAATTTTTCCGAGGACCAGAGTACGCGGGAGCAGGCCGGTGATGCCAAGCAACGCAACCACAAGCGGAACAGCGTCGTCGAGCTTCAGCGAAAACTGCGACGGGTCGCGGCGGAGGCGATTAAGCAAGTAGATTACGATCACCCATCCGACAGCGCTACAGGAGAAATTGAGCCAGAACTGGAAGATCAGCCACGGCCATCCAGGCTTGGTTTTCTCATTGTAGTCAGGCTTGCGCCCTTCGAAGAAGAAGATTCTGGCAGCAAACAGCCCAAAGAAAATGCTACATAGGAAGCCGAAGGCGGCAATTGTGACCGCGGAATACATCGCCGTTCCCCTCCTCAAGGAGCGAACGCCCAACCAGCTCAAGGTCCGCCTGTGGATACCGCACCCGCGGATGCCCGCTAATAAATCGTATACCCCGGCGCGGGCGTTCTTAAATCCGGCTTCGACGCCATCAGCAGCAGCGCACCCGTCTTCTTGAACGCGCGCAAATCCTCCACGCTGCGGAACGACTGCGTCACATAGCCATCCGGCGTAGGCGTGTCGTCGGGAATCTGCCGCGCTTCCACATTTTCGAAGGCGTGCTTCTTCAGCAGATCGACATACTCGGCCGATGACCGCACCTGCACCGGCACTTTCAGCTTATCCACCCATTGCAGCGAATAAGAATTATCTTTGTACAAATTGATCAGAATGAACATGCGCCCATGCGGCGCCATGACGCGAAAGAGCTCGTGCAGCGCGCGATCCTGATCGGCGTAGTAGTAAAACGACTCGACCGAAAGCATCTTGTCGAAGAAGTTTTCTTCCCAGGGAAGCTGCTGCGCCGATCCCCAGACGTAGAGAATGTTGTCGAAGTCCTTCGACGCCGCCCGCGCCCGCCGAATCATTTCATCGGAAACGTCGACGCCGACCACCTGTCCAAACCCCTCCGGCCCATCGGCCACAAGCCGCGCCAGCAGGCGCGTTGCCCAGCCCGCACCGCATCCCAGGTCGAGCACGCGCTCGCCGGGACGCAGTTCCATCAACCGGATGGTCTTCTCAGTGATGTCGAGATGATGCTGCTCCATCTTCTCGCCATCGCCGGCCTCGGCCCAGCGATTGAATTCCTGCTGCAGCTTCTCGTCGGGAGTGGGCGGTTTGTCGGCCATCGCCCTCATTGTAGCGTGTAGAGCGGACACTCCTGTCCGCCGCTGTTGGGGTTGGGGTTGACGTTGATCTCGCATGGGCACCAACCTCAAAAGCAGCGGACAAGAGTGTCCGCTCCACACAGTCCCATCGCGAAAGCGGCGGCCCCCTGACCCCAATCGTGCTACATTTGCCCTCGATATGTCTTCCGCCCAGCCAACGCCAACGCCCGAGCCGCTCTATTGCCCGCGCTGCGCCGAAGAAGTGACCGATCCGCTCACTTGCGGCGATTGTTCCGCGGTCATCTGCCGCCGCTGCGGCACGCCGCTGGAATCGCCCGACGAACTGGGCATGGGCTAAGAAATGGAGCGCGGGGCGTCTCGCCCATGTGCCGTACGGAGTATCAGATGTTCGAGCGTTACACCGAAAAGGCCCGCCGGGTAATTTTTTTTCCCCGCTATGAAGCCAGCAGTTTCGGCTCGGCCTACATTGAAACCGAGCATTTGTTGCTCGGCCTGTTGAGGGAACACAAAGGCATAGGGCGGCTGCTGCCCAAAGTTGATTACGATTCCATTCGCCAGGAAGTGGCCGCGCACACCGTAATCAAGGAAGCGAGCCCGACCTCCGTCGACCTGCCTTTGAGCGACGAAAGCAAGCGCGTACTCGCGTACGCCGCCGAAGAAGCTGATCGTCTGAGTCATCGTCACATTGGCACCGAGCACCTGCTGCTCGGGCTGCTCCGCGAAAAAGAACACCCGGCCGCGCAGCTACTAATCCAGCGCGGTGCCGACCTCGACAAGCTCCGGGGCGCGATGGCAGGAATCGCCGGCGAGCATCGTCTGCATACAGAATTTCCTGTTGGGCGCTTGCTATCCCGCGAGATCAACGAACGCCTGCTCATTGTCCACGGTCGCGGTCACGATTCGGAATCGATCCGCGACCTTGTCTCCCGCTATCGCGAGCATTCCTGGCATTGGATCAAGCGGCCCTGGACTCCGCGTGACCTCGTTGTGCATCGGCCCACCGGACAGATCTCGTTCGACCTCAGCCTCGCCCAAGACGCCGCCAACTTCGAGGTCGTAAAAGGCGTCTGGAAAAGAGACCATTGCGCCATCTGCGGTTGGGCATTGTTCCAAACTCCGGAAGATGCCGCTCACAACTCCGGCTACAGCAACGGCCGCGAATGGCTTTGCGTGGAATGCTACGAAAAGTTCTTCAAGGGGCCGGACTGGTTTCGGTCGTCATATTCCGACATCACCTAGGCAAGTTGTGATTGAGTCAGAACCAGCAGCTATCACAATAGGGATCCCGGTATGATGTACATCGATCATGAAAAAGACCGCCATCCTGCTCATCACCTGCCCCGACCAACGAGGATTGGTCGCCACCATCGCCGACTTTGTCTTTCGCCACGGCGGCAACATTCTGCACGCCGACGAGCACGGCGACGAAACCTCGAATCTTTTTCTTATGCGCGTGGAATTTGATCCCGCGCGACTCGATATCAGCCTCGCCGACTTCACCGGCGAGTTTGCGCCCATCGCCGCAAAGTTCAACATGACCTGGCGGCTGGCGCAATCAAGCTATCGTCCGAAGATGGTGATCATGGTCTCAAAATACGACCATTGCCTGGTGGACCTGCTCTATCGGCGCCAAAGCGGGGAGTTGGCTTGCGACATTCCGGCAATCATTTCCAATCATCCGGATACGCAAGCCATCGCCGACTTTTACCGCGTTCCTTTTTTTGTCGTTTCCATCGAACACGATCGCAAGCGCGAAGCCGAGCAGCAAGTTCTGGCGCTGCTGCGCCGCTTTTCGCCCGATTTGATCGTGCTGGCCCGCTACATGCAGATTCTCTCCGCAGACTTCGTCGCCGAGTATCCCAACCGCATCATTAACATTCATCATTCCTTCTTGCCCGCGTTTGTCGGCGCCAAGCCCTATCATCAGGCGTTCGAGCGCGGCGTGAAGATTATCGGCACCACCAGCCACTACGTCACCGAGGTCTTGGACGACGGCCCCATCATCGAGCAGGATGTGGTACGCATCTCGCACCGCGACACGCTCGACGATCTCATTCAGAAAGGCCGCGACCTGGAAAAAGTGGTCCTCTCCCGCGCCGTGCGCTGGCACATCGAGAACCGCATTCTGCTGTATGGGAAGAAGACGGTGGTGTTCAACTAGATTGTCATTCCGAGCAAAGCAAGGAATCCGCAGTTGCTCCGAAGCAAGAATGCAGATTCCTCGCGCCAAAAAACCGGCGCTCGGAATGACAACCGATCACTCACTGAGAGGGCTAGATCACTTCCCCGCGCTTGCGCAGAAACGCCGGCACATCCAGATCTTCCTGCTCGAAGTTCGCGATCATCGCCGTGCGCACTGCATCCAGCGACGACGGTTCCGGCACAACCACGGCAGGCTCTTCCGCCGACCGCATCACCCGCGGAGGGGCCGGTGGCTCGCGATCGAGAACGGGCTCGGGAAAATCCTCCACTTCGCGCGCAGGCTCGCGGGAAACCACGTAGCTGGTGCGGCTTTCCTGGGTGTGGCGGCGCACGCTCTCGCCGTCTTTGAAGCCGGTGGCGATCACCGTGATTTTCACCGTGTCCTTCATCTTCTCGTCGAGCACCGCGCCGAAAATAATGTTCGCGTCTTCATGCGCCGCGCTCTGGATAATGGTGCAAGCCTCCTGCACCTCGGCCAGCTTCAGCGACGCCGAGCCGGTGATGTTGATGAGGATGCCGCGCGCGCCATCAATCGCCCCCGCCTCGAGCAGCGGAGACGCAATCGCCTTCTGCGCCGCTTCCATCGCCCGGCGCGTGCCCGTGGCCGTAGCCGTGCCCATGACGGCGTAGCCCATGCCGGCCATAATCGCTTTCACATCGGCGAAGTCGCGGTTGATGATGCCGGGAATGGTGATGATGTCGGAAATTCCCTGCACGCCCTGGCGCAGAATATCGTCGGCCACGCGGAACGACTCGAAGAATCCCGCGTCTTGCGCCACGGCAAGCAGCTTTTCGTTGGGGATGACGATGGTCGTATCCACCGATTCCATCAGTTCGGAGACGCCGCGCTCCGCCTGCTGCATGCGCCGTTTGCCTTCGAAGGCAAATGGCTTAGTGACAACCGCGACCGTCAGCGCGTCCATTTCGCTGGCCAGAGATGCAATGATCGGCGCCGCGCCGGTTCCCGTGCCGCCGCCAAGGCCGGTCGTGACGAACACCATATCCGCGCCTTCGAGCGCCTCAATGATCTTGTCGGAATCTTCAAGCGCCGCTTTGCGGCCAATCTCCGGGCTAGCCCCCGCGCCCAGGCCGTTGGTCAGCTTCACGCCGAGCTGAATCTTTATCGGCGCGCGCGACATGCGCAGCGCCTGCAGGTCGGTGTTGGCCGCGACGAACTCAATGCCTTCCATACCGGCGTCGATCATGCGGTTTACCGCGTTGCCGCCACCGCCACCCACGCCGATCACCTTGATCTTGGCATCGTTGCGAGTGTCTTCGTTAAAGCTGATGCGAATGTCGGTCTCTTTTTTCATATGTGCCACCTAAGTGAATTTGCTTGCCTGATTCCGTCCCTAAGCTCCCTTGCCCACAAACATCGCTCGAATCTTCGAACCCCACCGCTCTTCCTGCTGCCCGCGTACAATACGGGCCCGGTGCCCGTAGAACGCCATACCGAGAACTGTCGCGTACTCCGGCTCAGCCAGCGTTGACGGCATCTTGGCCAAGGGTGATGGCCAGCAGAGCCGCACCGGCCGCCGCAGCACCGATTCCGCAATATCCAGAATCCCCGGCAAACGCGAAGCCCCGCCGCTCAGCACCACTCCGCCCGCGCATAGATCGATCATGCCGGCGTGCCGCAGGTTGTCGCGCATCAATTCAAACAGTTCGCGCGCCCGAGGACCTAGAATTTCTCCCACCATGCGCTGCGAAATGAGCCGCGACGGCCGGTCGCCCACCGACGGTACCTCGACTTCATTGCCTTCCGGAATCAGCGTCACCACGGCGTTGCCATAAAGCTTCTTAATTCTTTCCGCTTCGCTGACCGGAGTGCACAGCCCCACCGAAAGATCGCTGGTGAAGTGATCTCCTCCCACCGGCACGACGCCGGTGTGCGCGACAGCTCCATCCTGAAACACGATCAGGCTGGTTGAGCCGGCGCCCAGGTCGGCAAGGCAAACGCCCAGCTCCTTTTCATCGGACCGAAGCGCGGAATCGGCGGCAGCCAGCGGCTCGAAGACGGTGTCGTCCACATGCACGCCGGCGCGGTTCACGGCGCTGATCACATTCTGCGTAGCGCTGGTTGCGGCGGTCACCATGTGCACCCGCACTTCCAGGCGCGTCGCCATCATGCCGAGCGGGTCGCGCACCCCGCTCTGCTCGTCGAGAATGAATTCCTGCGGAAGCAGATGCAGAATCTCGCGATCCGCGGGCAGCGGAATAGCGCGAGCTTTATCCACCGCCAGGCGGATTTCATCGCGGCCGATTTCGCGCGCCCGGGCGCCAAAACTGATTCCCCCGTGCGTGTTGAGGCTGCGCACATGCGGACCTGCCACGCCCAGCAGAGCGTGCTCAATGGCGGCGCCGGCAACGTCTTCGGCTTCCTCCACCGCTTTTTGGATCGACGCTACCGCTTTTTCCAAGTCGACGATCACGCCCTTGCGCGAGCCTTTCGACTCGGCCACGCCGTGGCCCCGGTAACGCAGATTGCCGTCGCTGATCGCCGCCACCAATACGCACGTTTTGGCGCTGCCCACATCGATTGCGGTCATTAGGTTTTCGCGCTGGTTCGCCATGGTCACTGTTGGTCCTGGGCCCGAATCTCGGGGCTTGGTTTCTTTTTGCTCGCCGTCGTCGCAACATGCGGTGGCCCGGCATTTCTCTTTCGTGCTTCCGCGTGAGGCTTCGGAGGCGCGTGCTTCGCCGTACTCTTCGGTTTGGGTGGCCCGGTTGCTTTTTTTGCCGCCGGCCGCCGATTGGGCGCCTTGCTTTCGTTCGCATGCGGATTTACCGCTGGCTTTGCCGGCTTCTTCGCCGCCTTCCTCGGCGCTACCGTGGCAAGCGGTTTTGCGACGGGCCGCTCGTGAGTCACCAGCGCCGCCGGCTTTACGCCCACTGCCATCGCGTTTCGCGCCGCCGCAAGCGAAAGCGACGGCTGCCGAGCCGTGCCGCCCAGGTCGGGATTGACAATGACCTGCCGGTCATAGCGCAGGTCTACCGAATCCAACTTGCTGAACTGCTGCCGCCATTGCTGCACGTGGCTCACATAAACTTTGTAGCGGTCGAGATAATTCGACGAGCCCAGGTGCACCAGCACTTCGCCTTGCGAATCGCTGACCGCCACTTTCACGTCGTCGGGGTCGGAGAGGTCCACCTCGCTCAAGTCCTGCGAGTAGTGCGCGCCGCCCGAATCAAGTTGACTGATCAGGTCAGAGTAGATTTTCATGCGCGCCAAGCGAGTGGAGGGCGGCTCGCCGGGCTGTGTTCCCAGAATCACCGGGAAGGAATATCTTCTTGCCGCCGGAAACGGGTAGCTCCATCAGCACACCACTGGCGTCAATGAGAAGAATCTTCGAGCCTACGCGGGCAAACGCCACCGGCGCGCGTTCGTGGATCTCAACTTTCAGGCGGTTGGGAACGAAGCGCATCACGCTGGCCGATTCCACCCAGGGAATCTGCTCCAACTGCTTTTCCCGCTGCGACAGTGGAATGAAAAAGATGTTGCGGCCAATGTCGCCGCCCATTACTTCCAACACTTGCGCGCGGGTTACGTTTTCGAGGCCTGTGACCTGAATGTCGTCGCTCGATTCCACGCGAAAACGCCAGGAATGCTCGCCATAGTGATAGAGCGCAACCACCGCCATGCAGCACAGAAAGACGACGCTCAGGGCAAGCGCGCCCCAGGTCAGGCGGCTGGCAGTTTTTTTCGGAATGGTTCCGCGGCGGACGGAGACCCGCTTTTGCCCGCGCAGAAAGGGCGATTCATCTTCGGCATCCAGATCGAGCAACCGCGCGTCGTCCAACTCTTCACGCGCCGCTTCGTCGGCTGCCGAATACAACTCTTCCTGCGAGATGGAGGAACCGCTTTTCCGTGCCATCAACTCAGGTCAGTTGTCGCGAGGAATCGAGAGCAAAATTACTATAAACGCTTTTTCCTGGAGGAGATAGAGGGAATTTTGGTTCTTTTGCACAGGCCGCGGCTGGGCGCGCTATTGCGAAGCTTGCGATGCCTGCAGCCTTGCCATCCTCGCGTTCAGCCGCGCCACAGCCCCATTCAGCCGCTCGGTCGCGCGACGGCCCACGGCTGCATTCACGCAGACTGCCCGCGCCTGCGCCCGTGCGGCCCTCGCTTGCGCCAATCCTTCCGCGCTGTTCACGCGGTGGTCGAACCTCGTTGCGGCGGTGTTCAAATGGTTGGAAATGCTATCTGCAAGCCGCGCCGCGCCATGCGCGCTCCGCTGAATCACATTCAGCGGCCAATTCCCGGTCCGATTGCCAAACTGGCCGCTCACCCCCAAAATGACGATTACCAGTGCCAGCCAATAACATGCCTTGTCGGAAGTCATATCGCTGTTTCCGCCCTCACTTTATTTGACGAACCAAGGACCATTTAGTTATCCGGTTTCCTGAAGAGCGATTGACTTTGTGGGCCTAGCCAAGCTGGGACTGGTTCGCGACGGCAGCGGCGGGGTGCCCGGCGTGGAGTTTTTCCAATATCATCGGCCCAATCTGCGATACGCTGCCCGCCCCCAGGGTAAGGACCATGTCACCCGCTTCTGCGGATGCGGCGATCGCGTTCACCGCATCTGCAAATCCCGCAGCGTACGCGGCTCCCGGGATTCGCTGCGCCAGCGCTTCGCCGGTCACGCCTTCAATCGGCTGCTCGCTCGCCGCATAAATATCCAGCACCTGCAGCGAGTCGGCATCCGTAAACGCCGTGGCAAACTCCTCCATCAGATCGCGCGTGCGGGTGTAGCGATGCGGCTGAAACACGACGTGGATCTTTCGGAACCCACATTGCCGCGCCGCCGCGAGAGTGGCGCGAATCTCGGTAGGATGGTGGCCATAGTCGTCGATGACGCTGATTCCCGCCGCCGTGCCCCGCAGCTGAAACCGCCGGTCCACGCCGTGAAAACTCTCCAGCGCGACGCGAATCTGCTCGACCGGAACGTCCAGCCCCATGCCCACCGCGATCGCAGCCGTCGCATTCAGCACGTTGTGCGCGCCCGGCACATGCAGCCGGAATTCGCCGAGATTGTTTCCGTTGTAATGAACCGCAAAGCGCGTTAACGGCCTGCCCTCGGCCTTATCAAACCCGGCCTCGCCGGGCTTCACGTGAAAATCCGAGCCGCGGCGGGCTCCATACGTCACCACTCGCCGCTGCACCTGGGGCAGCAATCGCCGCAGCAGCGGATCATCGCCGCACGCCACTACGACTCCGTAAAACGGCACCCGATCCATGAATTCGAGAAACGCCCGCTTGACCTCGCGCATGTTGCGATAGCAGTCCATGTGCTCGCGGTCGATGTTGGTCACCACGGAAAGAATCGGCGAGAGCTTCAGAAACGACCGGTCGCTTTCGTCGGCCTCCGCGACCAGATAGTGCGACTTTCCCAGCCGCGCATTTGATCCCATCGCGTCCACGCGGCCACCGACCACGACCGTGGGATCAAGCCCGCCCGCCGCCAGCACCGCCGCGACCATGGATGTGGTTGTGGTCTTGCCATGCATCCCGGCGATGGCGATGCCGTACTTCAGCCGCATAAGCTCGGCTAGCATCTCGGCGCGGGGAATTACGGGGATGTGCAGCCTGCGCGCTTCGCTGACCTCGGGATTGTCGGCAGCGATCGCCGAACTGGTGACCACCACCCCGGCTCCAGCGACGTTCTCCGCTCTGTGGCCTTCGAAGATAATCGCGCCCAGCGTGGCCAGACGTTGTGTAATCGCGGAAGGCTTAAGATCGGAGCCGGAAACCTCATAGCCGAGATTCAGCAGCACCTCGGCAATGCCGCTCATGCCGATGCCGCCAATGCCCACGAAATGAACCCGCTGAATCTTGGCAAACATAAGTCGAATTCATGCCACGGATCATGCGAATAAACACGGATCAAGCAAGATATGAGAGGTTTGATCCGTGTAGATCGGCGCAATCCGTGGCCGATTTTCAATTTCCCGCCAACTCCGACGCCATTTTCGCAATATCCCGTGCCGCGTTGGGGTGCGACAAACTCCGCGCCGCTTCGCCCATACGCCGCAATCGCCTGGGATCTCCGAGCAGAGCGCTGACAGTATCGACCAGCCAGACATCGTCCAGCTTGGTTTCCTCGAGTACGACTGCTGCTCCGGCTCGCTCCAGTGCCTGCGCGTTCACTCGCTGGTGGTCGTCCGCAGCTCGCGGAAAGGGCACGAAAATCGCCGGCTTGCCCGCGGCAGCGACCTCGGCGACCGTGCTCGCGCCAGAGCGGCACAGCAACAAGTCCGCTCGGGCGAAAATCGTTGGCATGTCGCTGATAAAGGCTGACACTTCGGCGGATGCGCCCTCCCGCTGGTAGGCCGCTTGCGCGTCATTATAGTCGCGCTCTCCCGTCTGATGAATGATGTGTAAGCCCGGAACCTGCTTGAGCAATTCGGGTAGACATTGCGTCATCGCCTGATTGATCGCGTGCGCACCCTGGCTCCCGCCGAAGACCAAGAGCGTGGGCCGGCCTTCGACCGGAACTTTCTCGGCAATCTCAAAGAACGCCTTGCGCACCGGCACGCCGGTGACTTCAGCGTGATGGAAATATTTGGCCGTCTCTTCGAAGTGCACCGCTGCCGCTGAAACCCATCGCGCCACGATGCGATTGGCGAAGCCCGGTACAACATTGGGCTCAAAGGCCAGCGTCGGGATGGATTTCATGATCGCCGCCAGCATGGCCGGACCGGAAGCGTAGCCGCCGACGCCGATTACAACATCCGGCTGGAAGTCGGCGAGTACGCGGCGCGCGTCCCACACCGCGCCGGGCAAGCGGGCAAACGTTTTGAGGCGCGTGGCTAGGCTTACTCGGTTGAGCGCGCCAACCTCTATCAGGTGCAGAGAGTATCCCGCTGCGGGCACCAGGCGGTTTTCGATGCCCCGCGCCGTCCCGATGA
The DNA here is from genome assembly GCA_963770915.1 of uncultured Acidobacteriaceae bacterium. GTDB lineage: Bacteria > Acidobacteriota > Terriglobia > Terriglobales > Acidobacteriaceae > PALSA-270. The sequence goes on along the minus strand of CAVYRG010000001.1, from coordinate 3,188,845 downwards.
ACAGGATTTCGGCGTCGTAGGTCTTCTGAAGCTCTTGCGCGATGGCCAGCGCCGGGATGACATGTCCCCCGGTCCCGCCTCCCGCCAGAATGGCTCGCATGGAGTGAACTATAAACTACAACGCCGGAAGGACCTCTGTGTTCCTCTGTGTCCTCTGTGGTTCAGAATCGTGGCCGTTAACCACAGAGAACAGAGAGGCTCACACGGATTCATTCCGCCTGCTTGCTGATGTTGAGGAGCACGCCTACGCATGCCAGGGTTAGAAACAGCGACGAGCCTCCGTAGGAGACAAAGGGCAGTGGGATTCCCTTGGTCGGCATGAGGCCGAGCACCACGCTGATGTTGATGAAGGCTTGGACCACAATCATGCTGGTGATGCCCACGGCCAGGAAGCGCCCGAACATGTCCTGCGTGCGGAGCGCGGTGCGCACGCCGCGCCACAGGAAGACGCCAAACAAGCCGACGATCACCACAGCCCCGACCAGACCCAGCTCCTCGCAGATGACCGAGAAGATGAAATCGGTGTGCGGCTCCGGCAGGTAGAAGAGCTTCTGCTTGCCTTCCATCAGTCCGACTCCGGTGATGCCACCCGTGCTCACGGCGATCAGCGATTGAATGATATGGAAGCCGGCGCGCTGCGGGTCGGAATACGGATGCAGAAAAGCAAGGATGCGATCACGGCGATACTTCACGTCAAAAATCAGGAAGTAAAGGGGCACGAGCGAAGCCAGGAATCCGTAGCCGAGGTAACGCAGATCGAGCCCGCCGGCGAACAGAATGCAAGCAGTGATGGCAGCGCAAGCAATTGCCGTGCCCAGGTCGGGCTGCTCGACGATCAGCCCTAAAAAGACCAGCGTAGGAATCACCGCAGGCAGCAGCGTGCTGCGCCAGTCATTGATCGACTTGGTGCGGCTTTCGAGAAAGAACGCGAGAAACAGAATGAGCACCGGCTTGGCCAGTTCCGACGGCTGAAACGATAGGCCCGCGCCGTGAATCCAGCGGTGGGTATGGTGCGAACGGTCGAGAAAGAAGACCGAGATCAGAAGGAAGGTCGTGACGCCAAGCGCGGTAAAGACCACGGCGGGGTGCTTGTAGCGGCGATAGTCCACCTTCATGGCGATGACCATGGCGGCGATGCCTGCCGCGGCGAAGACCATTTGCCGAAAGAGAAAGTAGTAGCCCGAGCCGTACCGGTCCTTGGCCATGACCGCCGAGGCGCTGAACACCATGACCAGTCCCACAAACACCAGCAACAGAGTTATGGTGAACAACCAGCCATCGACACTAACGCGCTTCGCCATGGAAGGGCCATTTCAACACGGCGGCGGGAAGAATGAAGAATGGGAAGTTGCGATTTTCGATTTTTGATCGTTGTCGGATTTGGTTCGTGGCGTCTAGAAAGTGCGGACGCAGACGGCAAATGTTCCTTGCGGAACATTGTAAAAGGCACAAAAGCGGCTGAGCTAAGTAGCTGAAAGCGGCGAGGCCGCGTTGAGGATTAAGGAGTTGCAGAGCTTTGGGGATGGATACTTTCGTGTACTGCCGACTCCGCCAAAGTAGACTTGACTTTCAGAGTCCGGCGGCCAGGGAGCGCACCACTTCCTTGAAGGTCTTCCCGCGGTGCTCGTAATTGCGGAATTGGTCGAAGCTGGCGCAAGCGGGCGCGAGGAGCACAACATCTCCTGCCTGAGCGACCGCGGCCGCACGCTTCACCGCCGTTTCGAGAGTCTGCGCATGAACGATTTCCGGCAGCGCCGCGCCCTTGGACGTGGCGAATTGCCCTTCGATTTTTTCCGCCGCCGCGCCAATGGTGTAGATCCGCTTGACGCGCTCGCGCAGCAGGTCGTTGAGCAAGGTGTAGTCGCTGTCTTTATCTTTGCCGCCCAGAATCAAATGAATATTGGCGGGAAAAGATTCCAGCGCTTTGATGGTGGCATCGACATTGGTGGCTTTGGAATCGTTGTAATACTCCACGCCGCGAATCGTCGTCACATATTCCAGGCGATGTTCGACCGCTTTGAAGTTAACCACGGCCTGGCGAATGCCTTGCGGCTCGCAGCCGAGCAAGGCTCCCGCGCATATGCCGGCCAAAGCGTTTTCCACGTTGTGAGCGCCCTTCAGGGGAATTTCCGAGACCATCATGATTTCTCGCGCTGCCCCCGATGCGCGGAAAAAAATACGGCCATCGCTCACATATGCGCCTTGCTTCACTTCCTGTTTGCGGCTGAACCAGAAGACCTGAGACTTGATGCGTGGTGCAAGCGCGGCGCTGGTCGGGTCGTCGGCATTCAACACGGCGAAGTCCTCCGCCTGCTGATTCTCGAAAATGCGCGCCTTTGCCTCGATGTAGGCAGAGAAGCTGTGATGGCGGTCCAGATGGTCGGGAGTGATGTTGAGAATGACCGCAATTTTCGGGTGAAAGGATTGGATGGTCTCGAGCTGAAAGCTGGAGACCTCCAGAACCACAACGCTTTCCGGCGTGGCGCGCTCGACCAGCGAAATAGCGGGTGTTCCAATGTTGCCGCCCACCAGCGTGGGAAGGCCACCGGCCGCGATAATTTCTCCGGTTAAAGAGATAGTCGTGGTTTTGCCGTTCGATCCGGTGATCGCGACAATACGGCCGGGCAGAAATTGGGAGGCTAATTCAACCTCGCCAATCACCCGTTCCCCAAGGGCGCGCGCCTGCACTAGAACCGGCGTGTCGGCGGGAACGCCGGGGCTCACGACGATCAGGTCCTGCCCCTGAAAGGTGCGGTCGCCATGGCCACCGGTTTCGACCACGATGCCGCGATCGAGAAGAAGCGGGATTTCCGCGCCCAATTGCTCGCGCGGCTTGGTGTCCGACACTGTGACACGGGCGCCATGGTCCTTGAGGAATAAGGCGGATGCGACGCCCGACTTGCCGAGGCCAACCACCAGCACGCGTTTGCCCTTCAGTTCCATTGAATCAGTTCACCATAGAACGACGCAGAAAACCTGCCACGGATCTGCCCGGATCAATGCGAATAGATCAAAGAATTAAAGTGGGCCCCAAACAATCCATTGCTTTTTACCATAGTGATTCGCGTAATGCGTGGCCGGCACCTTATCTTAATTTCAACGTGGTCAGCGCGAACAGGGCGAATACCAGGGATGCAATCCAAAAACGGACGATGATCTTCGACTCCGACCAGCCCAACAACTCGAAATGATGGTGCAGCGGGGCCATTTTGAAGATGCGCTTCTTGCGCAGCTTGTAGGATCCCACCTGCAGAATCACCGAGAGCGCTTCGATCACGAAAACACCGCCGATGAAGGGTAACAGCAATTCCTGCTTGATCATCACTGCGACTGTGCCGATGGCGCCCCCGAGAGCGAGCGAACCCACATCGCCCATGAAAACCTCGGCGGGGTGGGCGTTGTACCAGAGAAAGCCGATTGCGGCGCCGACCATAGCACCGCAAAAAACGGTTAGCTCGCCGACCTGCGGCATACGGGGCAGATCCAGGTAAGAGGCAAAAGTGGCGTGGCCGCTGACGTAAGTGAGAACCGCAAGCGCACCTGCAGCAATTACAGTGCAGCCGATGGCCAGGCCGTCAAGCCCATCGGTGAGGTTCACGGCGTTGCTCGATCCGACAATCACCACCACGACGAAGACCACGAAGGGAAGAAACGCCAGAGGCCAGAGATGGGGATTGTGCTTCAGGCTCTCGATCACCAGGTCGGGATGGAACTGCTTGAAAAACGGGACTAAAAGAAGAGTGGAGTAAAGTCCCAGCCGCCGCATGGCGACGAGGCCAACCGCCACCAGAATGCTCACGACAATCTGCAATCCGATTTTCGCTTTGCCGGTGAGGCCAAGGTTGCGGCGATGGACAACTTTCGCATAGTCATCGGCAAACCCGATGGCGGCGAAACTGCAGGTCGAGAACACGGCAATCCAGACGAAGCGGTTGCTCAAGTCCGCCCACAGCAGAGTGGGGACCACGATCGAGATGACAATCAGCAGGCCGCCCATGGTGGGGGTGCCGGCCTTTTTCTGATGCGCCTTGGGACCTTCTTCGCGGATGTATTGCCCGATTTGAAATTCGCGCAGGCGGTTGATGACGAGCGGCCCAATGACGAGGCCGGTAAAGAGAGCGGTCAGGCTGGCAAACGCGGTACGGAAGGTCAGATAGCGAAAAATGCGGAAGGGCGGGAAGTAATGGAACAGCTTCAGGTAGAGCAGCCAATAAAGCAATCAGCCTCCGTGAACTTCCCGCATTAGGTTGGCCCGCCGCCTCGGCGCGCCTTCCAGGTTTCCAGAGCCTTTTCGAGTTTCACGCCGCGCGACGCTTTCATCAGCACTACATCCCCGTCGCGAGCTTCACGGCTTAGCCACTCGCCGGCTTCTTCGGGCGTAGCCACGAATTCCGCTCGCATACCGGCTCGCTTCGCGGCTTCCACCATGTGCTGCGCGGCGCCCTTCACGCCCAGCAGGACGTCGATCTTTTCCTCCGCAATGTGGCGGCCGGAAGCGCGATGCAATTCGTCGCCGCTGGGGCCGAGTTCCAGCATGGCGCCCGCGACCACGATCCGCCGTTTGGCGGGCATAGCCGCCAGGCTATCCACCATGGCTCGCAGAGCAGTTGGATTGCAATTGTAGCAATCGTTGATAACCGTGATGTTATCCAGCTTGACGACCTGCCCGCGCTTGTCGGCTGGAGCCAGAGTGGCAAGCGCGGCGATCGCTTCTGAGGGACTTAAGCCACGCTCCAAGCCCGCCGCCACCGCGGCCAGTGCGTTGTAGATGTTATGCGTGCCGACCAAAGGCAGAGCGGCCCGCTCGCGGCAGCTGCCCACGACAACGTCGAAAACCGAGCCCTGCAGGCCCTGCGGCTCGATGTTCTCGGCTCGCACATCGGCCGAGGCGCGGAAACCATACATCACAACTTTGCCGGGGAAGTCGCGCCCGAATTGCGAGACGTATTCGTCATCGGCATTAAGCACGGCGGTTCCGCCCGAGGGCAACGACTCGATCAGTTCGTACTTGGCGCGAGCAATGTCAGCGACGGAGTTGAAAAATTCCAGATGCACTGGGGCAACGTTAGTGACCACGCCGATTTCCGGCTGCGCGATCTTGGCAAGCGCTGCGATCTCCCCGGCATGCGACATGCCCATCTCTATCACGGCGATATCCTGCCCGGGCTCGAGTTTGAGGAGCATCAGAGGCAGCCCAAAATGATTATTGAAGTTGCCCTCGGACTTAAGCACGCGAAAGCGAGCGGAGAGCACGTGCGCGATCGCTTCTTTGGTGGTGGTCTTGCCGGTAGAGCCGGTGACTCCGATCAGCGGCCTGGCCCAGAGACGGCGCACCGCGGTGGCCAGCGTCTGCAGAGCGGCCAAGGTGTCGTCGACCGCAAGCAGCCGCGTCTTCACCGCATAGCGGGCGAGTTGATCCTTGCGGACAACTGCGGCTAAAGCGCCCCTCTCGAGGGCCTGCTCGACGAAGTCGTGGCCATCGAGGCGCTCGCCCTTCACCGCAAAAAACAGTTCGCCGGGACGAATGGTGCGCGAGTCGATGGAGTATCCCAGCGCCACGGCCTTGTGCTCATACTCGCCCGTGGCGGAGAGAAATTCGGCAATGCGCCCCAGCGGAAGATTCATCAGGCCTTCCCGGCAGCCGCGTTGGCTGCCTCGCATTCGTAGCCAGCATCGCGAAGAACCTGGTGGGCCACGTCAACGTCGTCAAAGGGGATAGAACCGGAGCGCGTGATCTGCACCTTCTCGTGTCCCTTTCCGGCGAGCAGGACAATGTCGCCGGGCCGCGCTTCGCGGACGGCGAGAGCGATGGCGGCGCGGCGATCGGGCTCAACCTTATAGTTCGCACCCGAGCGCTGCAAGCCGACCATGGCGTCGTTGATGATGGCAAGCGGATCTTCGCTGCGCGGATTGTCGGAAGTCAGCACCACGAAGTCGCTGCCGCAGCCTGCGGCCTCGCCCATAAGAGGACGCTTGGCGCGGTCGCGGTCACCGCCGCAGCCAAAGACGGTGATCACACGGCCTTTGGCGCCGGCGCGTTGGACAAATTCGCGGGCCAGCGTAGTGAGGTTGCGCAGAGCATCGTCGGTGTGAGCATAGTCCACGACGAGGGTGAAGGGCTGTCGGCAGTCGACACGCTCAAACCGTCCCGGCACGCGCGCAAGATTCGCCACTCCCTGGGCAATGGCATCGGCAGTGCAATTGCGCGCGTAAGCCGCACTCGCCGCAGCCAGAATGTTGTAAACATTTACCTTTCCGATGAGCGGCGAGAAGAGCGGTATGGTCTGTTTCGGGGTGACCAGATCGAAGCGGGTTCCGCGCGGCGCAACATCTACTTTTTCTGCGTGAAAATCGCCTTTTGTGAGGCCGTACGTCCAAACTTCAGCACTGCGCTTCTGGCTGATCTTCACCAAGTTTCGGCCGGCCTCGTCGTCTTGATTGAGAACGGCGGCCCGCGGCGGCTCTGTGCCGCAACCCTCGAACAATATCCGCTTGGCAGCGAAATATTCTTCCATGGTGTGGTGGTAGTCGAGATGGTCGCGGGTGAGATTAGTGAAGATGGCCACATCCAAGGGAATTCCATAGACCCGCTGCTGGGCCAAAGCGTGGGAGGAGACTTCCATGACCGCCTCGGTGGCGCCGTCGCCGCGAGCTTCCGCGAGCATGCAGTTCAGATCGAGAGGCTCGGGCGTAGTGTGCGGAGCGGGCAGGATATTGCCCGCGACGTGATATTCAATCGTGCCGATGAGGGCGCTTTTGCGTCCGGCCGCGGCAAGGATCGATTCGATCAGGAAGGCCGTGGTGCTTTTGCCGTTGGTGCCGGTCACGCCGGTGACGGCGAGCTTTTCGGCGGGCCGATGGTAGAAATTGGCGCTCAAGCGAGCAAGCGCACGGCGGCCGTGCGGCACACGCGCCCAGGCCACGCCTTGCCTCGTACTTTCCGTCGCCGAGTCGCTCACAATTGCTGCAGCTCCAGCGGCGATAGCTTTGTCGATGAATTTGTTCCCGTCGCTGGTCTCGCCGCGCATGGCAACAAAAACGTCTCCCGGCTTGACCCGGCGGGAGTCGTACTCCAGACCGCTGACAGTGGGGTTTCCCGTCTGCTCCAGGACTTCGGCGCCGTCAAGGAGCTGCTGGAAAGTCATCTTCATGGGGTAGGGCTGTTTCGATTGTATGGCACGGGCGGCCCTCGGAATATTGGCCGCGAAGGCGCACTGGGCTGGGGGGAGGCTCAGCGGCCGAAGGTAACCGTTACGGTTGAACCGGCGGCAACGTGCGAACCGGAGGGCGGAGACTGTTCTCTCGCAATGCCGCTGCCGATGGCGTCAACGTCAAGGCTGTTCTGCTCGGCCAATTCCACGGCGGAGCGCACGGTTTTTCCCACAAACGAAGGCACGACAATGCCTCCCTGCTCGACGTCCAGGACGACCGTGCCATTGCCGGGTGGCCGCGCCGAGGCTGCCGGCTCCTGTTTCGAGCGTGCTGCGGCTGGCTTCGGATTTTGGGCCGCGGGTTCTTGCTCTCGAAGGGCGGCAGGCTCGATGCTGTCTGCGGCGTCATGAGCCGGCTGCGCGGGGATTGAATCAGGCGGTGAGTCCTGCGAGTCTGCATCAGCGTCGGTATCCAAAGTCTGGCCGAGATGATCGGGAGAGCCTTCGGCCAGGTCCTCCTCTTTTACTTTGCGTTCCGCCAGGAGCAAGCGGCGGCTTTCGGGCAGCTCGACGTCATGCGGAACGTGGAGATACTCGAGCACCTGCTGCGCTACGCGTCGAAAAACCGGGGCGCAGATTTGGCCTCCCTGGTGGAGGCCGGCGGCAGAATCGAGGATCACCGCCACTGTGATTGCAGGATTGTTTACGGGCGCAAAGCCGGCAAACGTGGCGACGTACTTGGTGCGAGAGTAGGCTTTGGTGTCGGGATCCACCTTCTGCGCTGTGCCCGTCTTGCCGGCAGAGCTATAGCCTTCGAGCAGCGCCTTCTCGCCGGTGCCGTGGAGAACGACGCCTTGCATCATTTGCCGCATCTCAGCCGCTACCAACGGCGAGATGACCCGGCGCTGTTCCGCGGGATGAAACGCGATCAACTGAGGAGTGTTTTGCGGCTCGGTGGTTGCAGCGACGATTCGCGGCGGCACGCGGACGCCGTCGTTGGCCATGGTCGAGATCAGCGCGACCAACTGCAGCGGCGTGATGCCGATTTCCTGGCCCATGGAGATGGCGGCGATGGAGACTTTCGACCAATGGATGGGCGTTGCGCTGAGTCCGCGCGTTTCGTGGGGAAGCTCGACGCCGGTCTGCTGGCCAAAACCGAAGTCGCGAATGTATCGGTAAAAGCGGTCGTCTCCCAGCCGCATGCCGACCTTGATCGCGCCGACGTCACTCGATTCGGCCAGTACATCGGCCACCGAGAGCACGCCGTGGGGCTTGCTGTCGCGGATGCGCATGCCATTGAAAAGGATTGAGCCCATTTGACAGTCGACCATTTCGTCGGGGCGGGTAAGCTTTTCCTGCAGTGCGGCTGCGATAGTAACCAGCTTGAAGGTTGAGCCCGGCTCATAAGCGTTGCTGACGGCGTGATTGATGAGCTTTTTCGGGGTGATGCCGTGAGGATCATCGAGATTGAACGAAGGACTGTTCGCCAGGGCCAGAATCTCGCCGGTGCTCGGGTTCTCCACCACGACCGTGCCGGTCTCGGCGTGCGTCTGCCGCATGGCGGTGTCGAGTTCGCGCTCAGCGATGTACTGAATCTGCTGGTCGATGGTAAGGACGATATTTTTTCCCGGAACCGGCTCCTTTTCCACGCTGCTAAACCACTTCTTGTGCGCGTCGACGGAGATGACCATTCTGCCCGGCTCGCCTTTCATTTCGTCATTGAACTCGCGCTCGATTCCGCTCAAACCTTTGCCGTCAGTGCCTACGTAGCCGATCACTTGCGCCGCCAACTCACCCTTGGGATAGAAGCGCTTGGACTCCTTCAGGAAATGGATGCCGCGCAGATTGAGGGCCTTGATGCGGCTGGCCGTATCGGGATCGGCCATCCGGGCCACCCAGCAAAAGGTCTTATGCCCCTCGCATTGCGCAAGCAGGTCTCGGGGGTCGTCCTTGGTGATACGGGAGATCAGAGAGAGCGTGCTGGCCAAATCCGGGATTTCGCTGGGCACGGCGAAAGCAGAATCCACAGAAACAGACATCGCCAGTTCATGGCCGGAGCGGTCGTAGATGATCCCGCGGCGGGCGGCGACTTCCAGGGCCCGCTGCTGTTCGTGTTGCGCCCGCTGTTCAAACTCGCCATAGCAGAAGATCTGCAGATACACGAGGCGGACACAGATGAGACCGCCCCAAAGCAGAAGGGCGGCTCCGAAGAGGTAGAGACGGGCGTTGTTGGAAGTTTTCGTCGCCATGCCCGGACTTCATGCTGCCCTGGGGAACGGGCGTTCGCCCGTCCGATTATTGAATCGTTTGCAAGCCACCGCTTCTATGCGCGGCGGCGAATCGTGACCATACAGAAATGGCGGCCCGCTGAAGACCGTGCGTCCGCCATGAGAGTGTCGGGTTGAGACTGGTCTCGCATTCGACCAGAACCGCGGTGCTAACGCGTGGAAATCACTTCTACCGGAGTTATGCTCGCCATCACCGGGCCGGTTGCATCAGGCTCGGAGGAGTCCATCCGGATGATCTGTCCGGCTTGCGGCGACTGCAGCCCCAGCTGCCGCGCCAGGGTGTCGATGCGCTGCGGATCGCGCAGCGAGGCATCTTCCAACTGCAAGGCGCGGTTCTGTTCGAGCAGGCTGTCACGCTGCATTCTAAGCGACTCGATCTTGTAGCCATACTCGATGGCGCGGAAATGCTGCCAGGCATACGTCATGACCAGCAGAAACAAACAGGCCAGGGCAATCCCCAACTGCTTGCGCTCGCGGGAACTTTTGGGGTCTTCGATCTTCACCAGGCGCGAATTGTCGATCGCCTTGGCGAAGTAGATTTCCGGGGTTCCCGTCCAGCACGGCTTGCGCCGCGCGGCCGGAACTGCACTGTGCACTGCCGTGGACGTTGCCGCCATTTACGCCGCTCCAAGAAAGTTGGGTTCTGCGCTCATTTCGTAGGCCGCGGGCACGTAGCAGAAGGCCACGCGCTCGTCGCGCGGCATCTGGTCAGCCAGAGCATGTTCTTCCGCCCGCTCCACCGCCGCCATCAGTTCGTCGATTAGTGTTCCCGTGTACATGTTCACCTCCGGTGTCTCCGTTAGCTTCCAGCTTCTTACTCTTAAATCCGCTCCGCCGCTCGCAGTTTCGCGCTGCGCGCCCGCGGATTGCGATCAACCTCTTCTTGCGTCGCCGTCACCGGCTTTTTGGTCAGCGGCTTGTATCGGCCCTGCTTCGCTCCCTCGCGTATCGCATCTTTCACCATGCGATCCTCCAGCGAGTGAAAGCTGATGACCACAAGCCGCCCGCCCGGTTTCAGCAGCTGCGGGGCCGCTTCGAGCAATTCCCGCAGGTCGTCCAATTCGTGGTTTACGAAGATTCGGAGAGCCTGAAAGGTTCGCGTCGCGGGATGAATGCGCTCGTGTTTCATTGGCCGGGCCGCGGCTGAAATCACCGCTGCAAGTTGCGCAGTGGTTGATATCGGCCGCGACCGGACAATGGCTCTGGCGATTCTCCGCGACCTCCTTTCCTCACCGAATTCGTAAATCAGATTCGCGAGTGTGACCTCGTCCACCTGATTTACCACTTGTTCGGCGGTGCGCTCTGACTGCGGATTCATCCGCATGTCTAAAAAGCCATCCGCCTGAAAACTAAAGCCGCGCGCGGCGTCGTTGAGTTGCAAGCTGCTTACGCCCAGGTCGGCGAGAATTCCGTCAACCCCGCCCTTGGTCGTTGGTCGTTGGTCGTTGGCCAAATCCGCAAACGAACGATGCATCAGAGTTATCGTCGGCCGGTCTGGTTGTTGACCTTGGCCAACGACCAACGACGAACGACCAACGACTCCTTCTGCAATTTCCAGCGCCGCCGGATCCTTATCGAGCCCAATCAAATGTCCCGCTGCGCCGAGGCGTTTTGCGATTTCGTAGCTGTGCCCGCCTAAGCCCACCGTCGCGTCGATATAAGTTCCGCCACGCCGCACGGCTAAAAAGTCGATCGCTTCTTTTAAAAGAACCGGAACATGGCCCCCGCCATGCCCAACCCCCTGAGGGGTGTCTGTTGAACCCTCGTCCACTAGATGCCCAGATCGTCGAGCGTCTTGAGATCCTCATTCGAGAACGCTTGGCCTTCGATCTCCTTGCGGTAGGCCTCCAGGTTGCGCACTTCCAAGTAGCCCTGAAAACCGACCACCGCTACGTCACCCCTAAGGTCTGCCGCATCCCGCAGCAACTGCGGGAGCAGCAACCGGCCCTGGCCGTCCATCTCCACCTGTTGCCCCCAATACCCGGTCGTGCTGAGAAACTTCTTCTTGGTGGGGTTGAAGGTAGGCAGCGCAGCCAACTTCTGCTCGATCCGTTCCCACTCCTCGAAGGGATACAACTGAGCAACCTTGCCGTCTAAACTGGTGATGTAAAATTGCGTGTTGTACTTCTCGTCGATCACCCGCTTGAACTCGGCCGGAACCTTGAGCCGTCCTTTTTCGTCGACGCGAGTTGGGTGATTGCCGCGAAACATATGCCTTTGCCGAACCGGCGCCTGCCCTGAGCGAAATCGAAGGGTCTCGCCGGCCAGGTCGAGTCCGCGCTGCGTTCAGTAAAACGGGTACCGCTGCTACCACAAGGGAGGCAAAAACGTTCAAATTGCTGCCGGTTTCTGGTTCGTTGGGGCTGTTTTGGGGAATGTCAGTTCTAAATTCCACTGGCTCCTCAATCCGCTCAGGTTCTGCCCACGACCGCTACCGCACTTACCACTTCTTACCACTTTTGACCACATGATAGCCCTAACTCCTTGAATGTCAAGGCGAAACTAAGGTTACGAAGGTACATGCCGTCGAAAGCGCGATCCCTTGTGGGGAATCAAAAAGATGACCACAAGATGCTGCGTTAAGACACTTGGTTCTTTCGCCATTGTTTCGCTAAGATTTTGCTTGCACTCCGCGCCGGGCCTGCGGTTTGTTGTGGAAAATTAGGATGGGTTTCGATGCTCCGCAGTTTCAATGATCAAGGTCGCGTGGGGACAGCCGCCCTCGGCTGTCCCCACGCGATTGCCGAACGGCCTACCATATGGTCTCTGCCAACCTTGCCTGACGAATCTGCTTATCGGCGGTGACCAGCGGCATGCCTCCGGCAATCGCCGTGGCCGCAATGATGCGGTCGGCAGGATCGCGCGGATATTCTTCGGGGAGCCGCACGGCGAGAGAAGCTATCTCTGGCGTCATGGGTTGAAGAATGACACGTGCCACAGTTTCACGGACAAACGATTCGACGCTCATGGCAACTTGAATTCGCCGGTGCTCTGCCAGCCATGCCAGCTCCCAAAGCGTGATCGTCGCCACGGCAATCCCGCTCTTCTGCCGCGCTTCGCGAATGGCTTCCCGCGCCTTTAGGGACAACCGCTTTGGATCGCTCGACATCCAGATCAGCACGTGCGTATCGAGGAGGATCACTTGCTTTCCCAATCCTCCAGCGGCGTGACCGGCGCGACGATGTCGCCGACAATCTTCACCTTGCCCGCCATATACCCAAAAATGTCGTCTGCATTTGGCTGCGCCGGAACCAGCTTGGCCACAGGCTTGCCATGCTTCGTAATCAGCACGGGTTCCCCGGTTTCGCGAACTTGATCCATAACCGCCAAACATTGCGCTTTGAATTCACCCGCTGCCATTTCCTTCAAGGTTCCCCCTCAATGATTAAGACTATAGTCATAATAATATGACCGTTACGAAAACACAAGCTGCAGAAGCAGACTCCTCTTCGCTTCGCTCCTCGGAATGACAATGGAGGGACTCCGGCACCGGCGGAGGGGCCACTGGTGGGCCAACAAGCCTCGCAGCAGCCTACTCCAGCTCTGCCCGGATGCGCGACTCTTGCGCTTCATCATCCCACTCGATGAAGAGCAAGTTGGGCTTGCAGCAGACCTGGCAGTCTTCGACGTAGGATTGGCTGCGCCCGGCGGATTCATCCACTGTGGTTTCGTTCCACTCGCCACAGCCGGCGCATTGAAAACCTGTGTGCATCGCGGCACTCGCGGAGTCTCAGCGTGGTGCGGATGGCTGAGCGATCTCCTGAATCCAGACGGCTTTCGCGTTGGTGAACTCGCGGATGCCTTGCACGCCCAGTTCCCTTCCGTGGCCGGAATATTTCACGCCGCCGAAGGGCAGGCGGGGATCGGAGACCACCATGCGGTTGATGAAGACCATGCCGGCTTCGATCTCATTGATCAGCCGGTCGCGTTCAATCGGGTCGTTGGTCCAGGCACTGGCGCCGAGTCCAAAGCGGCTGTCATTGGCGAGTTGGATGGCGTGGTCGAGATCCTTGGCGCGGAAAATGGACGCCACCGGGCCGAACAATTCTTCGCGGTACGCGGGCGACTCAGGGGGAATGTTCGTGAGCACCGTCGCTGCGTAGAAATTGCCGGGGCGGTCGAGGCGTTTGCCTCCGGTCAGAAGCTTCGCCCCAGCGGCGACGGATTTCTGAACATCCCGATCTAGGTCCTCGAGACCGCTGGGTGTCGCCAGCGGGCCGAGCTCGGTGGCCGGGTCCATCGGATCGCCGATCTTGAGGGCTTCCAGACGCCGCACAAATTCGCGTTCGAATTCATCCGCAATCGAAGAATGAACAATGAAACGCTTGGCGGCAATGCAGGACTGGCCGTTGTTGATGATTCGCGCTTTCACGCCGGTAGCGACAGCCTCTTCGAGATTGGCGCTGGGCATGACGACGAAGGGATCGCTGCCGCCGAGTTCCAGCACGACTTTCTTGATTCGCTTCGCAGCGGAGATGCCAACTTCAATTCCCGCGCCTTCGCTGCCGGTGAGCGTGGCCGCAACCACGCGCTGATCGGCCAGAATACCGTCGACTTTTTGCGCGCCGACGAGCAGAGTTTGAAACACTCCTTCCGCAAATCCCGCGCGACGGACAATCTCTTCAATTGCCAGCGCGCACTGCGGAACATTCGAGGCGTGCTTCAGCAGTCCGACATTGCCGGCCATCAGCGCCGGCGCCACAAAACGCATCACCTGCCAAAAAGGAAAGTTCCACGGCATGACCGCAAGAATCGGCCCCAGCGGCTGAAAGCGGATGTAGCTTCGGCTCGCCGCAGTTTCGACGACTTGATCGGCGAGAAAGCTTTCGGCGTTCTCTGCGTAGTAGCGGCAGGCCCAGGCGCATTTCGCGGCTTCATCTACGGCGGAGCGAAGCGGCTTGCCCATTTCCAGGGTCATGATTCGGCCGAAGACTTCCTTTTCGTTCTCGAGAATTTCTGCGACGCGAGTCATTTTTCGCGCGCGCTCCGGAAAGGAAAGTTTCCGATGCTGGATGAAGGCATCGGCGGCCCGCTGTAGCTTTTGGTCAATCTGCGAATCAGAAAGCGGCTCGAATGTCTTGAGAACTTCTCCAGTGGCGGGGTTGATGCTTGCGATGGCCATTGCGGCGGCGTCCTCCTCTATTCGACGCTCTTTTGCGGGATGGGCCAGCCCAAATCCTTCATCACCATCTGCAAATCTTTCCAGGTTTCCTTTTTCTGCCGCGGGTCGCGCAGCAAAAACGCGGGGTGGTAGGTCACCGCAAGTTTGGTGCCACGGAAGTCATACCAACGGCCGCGCAACTCAGACATGGGCGCGTTGATTGCCAACAGAGTCTTGGCCGCGACCGCGCCCAGCGCCACGATGGCCTTCGGTTGAATCGCGGCAATCTGGCGCATGAGGAATGGCGAACAAGTTTCGCATTCGTCACGTTCGGGAGTGCGGTTGCCGGGCGGCCGGCACTTGATGATGTTGGCGATGTAAACGTCCTCGCGGCGAATGCCCATGGCCTTGATCATGTTGTTCAGCAACTGGCCGGCCCGCCCGACGAAGGGCTCGCCTTGCTGGTCTTCGTCGGCGCCGGGAGCTTCGCCGATGAACATCAATTCGGTGCGCGGATTGCCCACTCCGAAAACAATCTGCTTGCGCCCCTGTTTGTGCAGCGGGCAGCGGGTGCAGTCGCCCAAGTCTTCGCGGATAAGGCGCAGGGCCTCCGTGGGATTGACGGCTTTCAACTTGGGCTTTGGCGCTGAGAAGAGGTCCTCTTCGACCGGAGCTGCGGAGAACGACGGCTTAGGGTTCGGCATAGATTGGGTCGGCTCGTGAATCGCCGCGGGAACAGGGCCGGCGACTACGGCGGCCGCCGGTCGGCGATAGAAATCATAGATTCCAAGTTCGTTGTAATAGCGGACGCGGTCAGCAAGCGCGCGGCGAAGTTCGGCATCCAGAGCCATGGGTCATTTTCATGTTCGCACACTCGAGGGGGATTGGGCTAGAAAGGCGGCTTACTGGGCAAGGGGTACTTCAGTTCGCGAACGTCGGAAAGGGCGCGAAGTCAGCGAATTGCGGGAGTCTGCTTTCGCAAACGGACCACCCGGTCGAGCACGCGCTGGGCCACTTCCCACTTCGTGGTCTCCGGAACTTCGGCGACTTCATGCTCAGTGATGATGGTGACCGCGTTGCGCTCGGAATCGAAGCCGATGCCTTCGCGGGAAACGTCGTTCACAACAATCGCGTCGAGCGACTTGGAGAGCAATTTCTTGCGGGCGTTCTCGAGGACGTTCTCGGTTTCCGCGGCAAAGCCCACGACGATCTGATCTTGCTTGCGCCGTCCGATTTCAGCCAGGATATCGTCGGTGGGTTCGAGTTCTAACGTCATTGGACCCCTGCGTTTAATCTTCTGCTCGGCCGAGGCTTTGGGCCGGAAGTCGGAAACGGCGGCAGTTTTGATGACCACCGTCGCCTTCGGCAAAAGTTCGAGCACCGCCTGGCGCATCTCTTCGGCGGATTCGACTCGCGTCGTTTCGGCGGTGCCGGGCGGCATAAGAGCCGTCGGGCCGCTGACTAAAAGCACGCGCGCGCCACGGCGAAGCGCGGCTTCCGCCAGAGCGTAGCCCATGCGGCCGCTTGAGCGATTGGTCAGATAGCGAACCGGATCAATTTTCTCGTGCGTTGGGCCGGCGGTGATGAGGAGGGTTTCTCCGGCCAGATCCTGTGAGGCGCCCATGGCTTCCAGAACTGCCGCGACAATCGTTTCATTCTCCGCTAAGCGGCCTTGCCCGGTCATACCGCAAGCAAGATAGCCCTCGCCGGGTTCAACTACTCTCACCCCGCGCTTCCTTAGCGTCTCCAGGTTCGCTTGAGTTGCGGGATGATTCCACATGTTGACGTTCATTGCGGGGGCGACGACAAGCGGCGCGGTGGCCGCCAAATAAAGAGTGGTGAGGAAATCGTTGGCGATGCCCTGCGCGAACTTAGCCAGCACGTCGGCGCTGGCAGGCGCGACTAGAAGCGCATCGATGGATTGCGCAACCGCAATGTGCTCGATTGCGGAATCGATATTGGGTGGTTCGTTTTCCGCCGAGAACATGCCGGTGATAACTTTTTCTCCGGAGAGGGCGGCAAAGGTGAGGGGCCGAACGAATTCCTGCGCGGCCTGGGTCATGATGACTTGCACGCGGATGCCGCGTTCCTGCAGCAAGCGGACGATTTCCGCCGCTTTGTAGGCTGCAATGCCGCCGCTTACGCCCAGGGCAACTTTCATGGAACGAACCTGCGCCTATTCTTGTCCCATCGCCTTGTCGAGAATTTCGCTGGTGGCCTCGGTGGGCGACTTGATCTCAGGGATCATCCACTTCACCTTGCCGGCCTTGATTTCGTCTTGCGCGATGCGGCAGGGCTTGCGGGAATGGGTATCGATCACCGGAGGCGCGCCGCCCTGCAACTGCCGGGCGCGCCGCGCTGCTACCAGGATATAGCGATAATTGCTGTCGAACCCGTCCATCAACTTCATGGCACTCTCCTATGCCTGACTTCCATTTCGCCTTCGCCGAAACGAATCGAGAATCGGCGTCAAGCGTTCGCGCACGTTATTCAACCGATGCAAATCGGCTCTGGCAAAGTTCGCCGCATCTTCCTCGGATGATGATCCGGAAGGCACTGATGGTTGGCCTCCTGCGTGTTTCCGTCTCTCCGCGAGCAGGATCGCCTTGAGCGCTTCCGTGGATTCGTCCAGCCGGTCGTTAACCAAAATATAATCGTATTTCCAGTAATTCTCAATCTCACGTGTGGCCGTGTCCAGGCGAACCTCGATCACTTCCTCTCGATCCTGGCTGCGGCTGCGCAAACGCCTCTCCAGGGTGTCGCGATCGGGAGGAAGAATAAAAATGCTGACCGCTTGCGGAAGCTTGCGTTTAATCTGCTCCGCGCCTTGCACGTCGATATCGAGAAGCAGGTCGTGACCGTTGGCTTCGGCCTGGCGCAGGAAGCGGCGCGCGGTGCCGTAGTAGTTGCCGAAGACTTCGGCGTACTCAAGAAATTCATCGCGGCCGATCATCTCCTCAAATTGCGGGCGGGAGACGAAGAAATATTCGCGGCCCTCCTGCTCACTGCCGCGCGGGGGGCGGGTGGTGTAGGAGACGGAAAAATCCAGGCCAGCCACCAGTTGGCGCACTTCGTTGACCAACGTGGATTTGCCCGAGCCCGATGGCGCCGAAATGATGAATACCGCGCTCATTCGATGTTCTGCACCTGCTCGCGCGCCTTTTCGATTTCTGTCTTGATCGCCAGCCCCATCTCGGTGATTTGCAGTGCTTCCCCCGCCAAGCCCGAGGTTTTTGAAAGCAGAGTGTTGGCTTCGCGATTCATTTCCTGCAGAAGGAAATCCAGCTTCTTGCCGACTTCACCGCCCGCCTCCAGAAGCCCGAGAAAATGGTCGACGTGGGTTTGCAGGCGCACCAGCTCTTCATGAATATCGCTGCGATCGACCAGCAGAGCGGC
The DNA here is from genome assembly GCA_963770915.1 of uncultured Acidobacteriaceae bacterium. Lineage (GTDB taxonomy): Bacteria > Acidobacteriota > Terriglobia > Terriglobales > Acidobacteriaceae > PALSA-270. Next base: position 3,170,909 of record CAVYRG010000001.1, on the reverse strand, counting down.
TTCCTGCAGAATTCGCTCCGGCTCAACCTGCGCGCCCAGCAATTCCTGCAAGCGAGTCTTCAGGCGTTCCGCGTAAGTCTGCAGAACGGCCTGGCGGTGCTTTTCTACTCCGCGGCTGGCGCTCAGCACCTGAGCCATCCGTTCACGGAGTTCCTTCTCGATGCCTCGCCCTTCCTCCTCGCGCATTTGGTTCAGGCTGCGCAAGAGCGTTTTCCGTGGCGGCGAGAACCGAAGTCTCCAGAAAACCGTTCGCTGGCAGGCCCGCGGAATCAAGCGCGCCGGGCAGGCGTAGTATGGCATTCAGATCGGGCTCGGCAGCTAGGCTAAACTCCGCCGCGGCGGCGCGAAACGCCTGCACGTAGCCACCCACGATCTGCCGGTTCAGTGCAAAGCTCTCGCCGCCGGAGCGATCGAGGTTCAGCGTCAGCTCCACGTGGCCGCGCCCCAGCTTTTCCTTGAGCAGGCGGCGGAGTTTCATTTCCAGAGCATCGGTATCGCGAGGGCAGCCGGAAATGGAGATCGAGAAATCGATGGTTGACCGACTTGAGAGAAAGCGTAAATCCCAGCCGCCCCTGGCTCGATGAGACAGCGTTCCCTGCTTCTGAGATCTGGCCCTTCACTTGCGCAAATCCGGTCATGGAGCGAATGGACATAGCTTTCGTGATCATCTGCCCGCATTCATTGGCCTGCGATTCCCGCCTTGGGCTGGCTCCGCCTCGGCAAACTGCAGTTCGTAAAGCCGATGATAGGTGCCGAGTTTCTTCATCAGTTCTTCATGCGATCCGATGTCGGCGATGCGTTCCGTTCTCCAGCACCACGATGCGGTCAGCGCGGCGAACCGTAGAAAGACGGTGCGCGATCACCACCACGGTGCGCCCAGCCATCAGATTCTGCAAGCGCCGCTTGCACCAGCGATTCCGATTCGCTGTCCAACGCCGAGGTGGCCTCGTCGAGAATCAGAATGGGCGCGTTCTTCAGCAGGGCCCGCGCGATCGCAATGCGCTGGCGCTCCCCACCGGAAAGCAGCAGCCCACGCTCGCCAATCACCGTATCGTACTTCGCCGGCATCTCCAGAATGAAGTCATGCGCCAGGGCGGCGCGAGCCGCGGCCTCGACCGTCTTCTGCGAAACCCACGGGCTGGCCATAGGCAATGTTATTGCGCACCGTGTCGTTGAAGAGCACGGTTTCCTGGGTGACGATGCCGATTTGCGACCGCAACGAGGAAATCGTTACGTCGCGCACATCACGGCCATCGATCAGCAGGCGTCCGCCGGTCACGTCGAAAAAGCGCGGAATCAGATGGACCAGCGTGCTCTTGCCCGCGCCGCTCGACCCCACCAGCGCCAGAACCTCGCCGGCTTTGACCTCCAGGTTGATGGCGGTAGAGCACCTCCCGTGCGTCGTGGCCGGAGGCATCGTAAGAAAAGCACGCGTTTTCAAAGCGGATGCCTTGCGAGAAATGCGGAAGAGCTTTGGCGCCGGGCTTCTCGCGGACTTCGTCTTCGGTGTCCATAAACCGGAAAATTTCCGACGATGCCCCCGCCGCTTGCTGAAAACTGTTATAGAAAAGCGCGAACTTGCGGACGGGATTGTACAAGCTGAACACTGCCGCGATGAAGGTCACAAATGTACCTTGCGTGAACTTACCATGCGTGATCTCGTTGTGGCCCAGCAGCAGCAGCAAAGCAATGGAGATCGCGCCAAACACATCCATAAGAGGAGAACTTACGGATGCGGCAGCAACCGAGCGCAGATTCGCCCGGAACAAACGCTGCGCCGCGGCGCGGAAGCGCGCCATCTCCCAGGTTTCCATGTTGAAGGCCTTCACGATGCGGTTGCCGGAGATGGTCTCTTGCAGCACGTTCTGGATATCCGCCAGTTTGTCCTGCCCGCCTCGCGTAGTGCGCCGCACCTGGCGCCCAATCCGCGTGGCGGAATAAATGATGAACGGGACAAACAACAGCAAGACCCAGGCCAGGCGCCGCCCCCAGATAATGACTACATACACCGGTGAAGAGAAATGTGAAGAACTGCTGCAGGAACTCGGCCAGAATGCTCGACATTGCAGTTTGCACACGCTCAATGTCGCTGATGATCGTGGAGATCAAAGTCCCGGTCGTGTGCTTTTGAAAAAACGCGGCCGAGCGCTTGAGCAACGAGTTGTATAGGTCGTTGCGCAAGTTGGTAATCATGCCGAAACCGGCGTGATTCACCAGGTAAGTTCCAAAGTAATCGAAGATACCACGCAAAATGGACGACGCGACCAGGGCATAGGCCACGACCGTCCAGGCATTGCCGTGAAAATGCGCGGGAACGAAGTCCTGCAGGTACACGGTGTGATGCCCGGAAATGGGAAGCGGGATATCCTGCGCGCCGGATCCAGGCGTGAGCACCTGGTCAAGAATCGGCTTGATGAGCACCAGGCGGAAAGCTTCCAGGACCCCAACCGCGGCCAGCATCAGTACGCCGGTCCACAACTGCAGAATGAACGGCAGCACGTAGCGGACGATGCGCATCACCTGCCGCATAGAGCAGCCTCCGGATGCGGGTGGGCAAGAACCGCTGCGGATGGAATGGGCATGTGATACAAGCGCCTATTCTACTGCAGTTGTGGCGAGCCGATTCGGCTGCGCACCATCGCATGCAAGGTCAGGGCGCAACGACTCCGCCGGCTACTTCGGGCTGTCCCGATGCATGACCTTCACCCGGTACCCAGCCTTGCGCAGGCGCCGGCCGGCTTCTTCGGCAATCATGACCGAACGATGCTGGCCCCCGGTACAGCCAAATGCAATGGTTAGGTAACTCTTGCCTTCGTGGATGTAATGCGGCAGCAGATAGATCAGCAATTCCGAGATGCGATCAATGAATTCGGTGGTCTGCGGGAACGAGCGAATGTATTTCGCCACCTTCGGATCGCGTCCCGTGAGCGGACGAAATGCCGGGACAAAATGAGGATTAGGCAGGAAGCGCACATCGAACACCAGATCCGCCTCTTCGGGAATGCCATGCCGGAACCCGAAGCTTACGCAGGAGACCAGGATGCTCTTCTCCGATTCCTGCTTATGGAAGCGCTCAGTGATGTAGGCGCCGCAGTTCGTGCACATTGAACTTGGAGGTGTCCATCACCACGTCGGCCACGGCCCGATGCTGCGCAGGTGCTGCCGCTCCGTCGCCAGCGACGCTTTCACGGTGGATCCAGTGCCAAGAGGATGCGGCCGGCGAGTCTCGCTGAAACGCCGCAGCAGCACCGCGTCGGAAGCTTCCAGAAAAAGCATCCGGGTGGGCAAAAGACGCTTCACGGATTTCACAATGGCAGGAAGAGCCTTGAGCTGTGGGCCTTCGCGAACGTCCACCACCAGCGCGGTGCGCTCAATTTCGGAGGATTGCCCAATCAGTTCAGCAAAGCGCGGGATCAGGCCCACGGGCAGGTTGTCCACGCAGTAATAGCCGAGGTCTTCAAAGGCTTTCAGGACCGAGGCCTTCCCCGATCCGCTCATGCCGGTGATGATGACCAATTCGCCGGGACCGCGGCCATCGCGCGAAATTTTCTTGCGAGCAGATTGTGGGCTCGCGGCGGAACGCTTGCTCGGCGCCATCCTCAGGTGATGGTAACAGGGTACGCTTACCGTCGCTAGCTGGCGCCTTAGCCTGCTCCAGGCGTCTTCCGTAAGGGGCTCCCCAGTTTCAGATCCGGAACGGCGCAGTCAGCAGGCGCGCGGGAAGCGTGACGATGGCCCACACCAACTCCAGCACCCCGTGCACTGCAATCCCCAAAATACGAAACGGAAGCAGAAGCAGCCATACCACCGGATATAGCACCAATGCCAGTAGCGCCAGCGGCCAGCACAAAACAAAAAGAATGCACCACAGCAGGAAGGTAAGCATGGTTAGACCCTCCGACGTTCGTCACTTGATTCTACGAAACGGGCTGGAAGAAAGTTCAATCATGAGGGGACGACTGATAGCCGCGGCAACCCGGCTCAGCCATTCAGATGCTCTTTCAGGAATGCCACCGTGCGGAGACCCGCGTCCCGCCATACTTCCCCAGTGAAATGATGCCCCGCGCCGGCATAGATCTGCAGCTCGTAAGCAATGCCTTTCTGCTCCAGCACTTTCTGCAGGTGGTAGGCCTCTTCCACCGGAACCGTCTGATCGGCATCGCCGTGCAGAATGAGAACCGGGCAAAGACGGCGCATGAAGAATTTTATTTCCTTCGGCAATCCGCCGAAGAACTCGACGACCGCCTGAACCCGCGAATCGATGGCGGCATCCGAGAGAGCCAGATACGCGCCAAGCGAAAAACCGAGAAGGCCGATCCGCTCTGGATCGACTTCCGGCTGGCGCTCGACGAAGCTGATTCCGTCCCACAGCGTTTTCATCCACGCGGGAAAATTGCGAAAAATGACCGCTTTGTCGACGACGCCCCGCGTGCCGGTGCGGTCGAAATAGTGCAGCACGTAGACCGCGAAGCCCTGCTTCGCGAGAGAAGCCGCGGGCTCAGCCATGGTGGCATGTCCGCCCCCGGACCCATGCAGTCCGATCACCGCTGGGAATCGTCGGCCGCCGGCCTTGGGCGCAAAACGATCAAGCGTGATCGGTTTGCCCCCACTTTCGAACGTCAGTTGGGATTGGGAGATTTCGAACATTGAATCGGTGGCCCGGATTGAGACCGACACGACACCAAAGAAAACACAACTTGAAGCTAATATGATCTGCAGCGCAGAAGCTAGTGAGCGATCGCCGCCCCTTCCAGCTGGCGTAGCGAAGCTTCATACGGCGCACGGGCAATTCCACGCTCGGTGACGATGGCGCTGACATATTTCGCCGGCGTCACGTCGAACGCCGGATTCTCCACCTGCACGCCCTCGGGAACCATCTGCTTCCCGGCAATATGCGTGACTTCTTTCGCATGGCGCTGCTCAATGGGAATCTTGCTGCCATCCGGCGTGGCCAGATCGACGGTGGAAAAAGGCGCGGCAACATAGAAAGGAATGCCGTGTTCTTTGGCGAGCACCGCAACAGTGTAGGTTCCGATTTTGTTGGCAACGTCTCCGTTGGCGGCAATGCGGTCGGCGCCTACGACGATCGCCGCGATCTTGCCCTGCTTCATCATGGCGCCGGCCATGTTGTCGGAAATAACGGTGGTGGGAATGCCGTCTTTCATCAACTCCCAGGCCGTCAAGCGCGAGCCCTGCAAAAAAGGCCGCGTCTCGTCGGCATAGACGTGAATCTTCTTCCCCTGCTCGACCGCGGCGCGAATCACGCCCAGCGCCGTGCCATATCCGCAGGTCGCGAGCGCGCCGGCATTGCAGTGCGTAAGCACCCCGCCGGAGGCGGGCATGAGAGTTGCCCCGTGGCGGCCCATCGCCTGGTTCGCTGCGATATCCTCCGCGTGCATGCGCTGCGCTTCCTCGATTAACCCTTGCTTGATCTGGGGCAGGGGCCGCACGCGCAGCGATTCAAACTTGTCGCGCATGCGCGCGATGGCCCAGAACAGATTTACGGCCGTGGGCCGGGTTTTGCCGATTACTTCGCACATTTGATCGAAATCGCTTTTCAGTTCGCCAACCGAAGAGGCTTTAGAGTTCTTGACGCCGAGCGCGATCCCCATGGCCGCCGCCACGCCAATGGCCGGCGCCCCGCGAACGACCATGGTGCGGATGATGTCCGCAACCTCGTCGTAGGTTTTGGCGACAACGTAGGTTTCTTCGGTGGGCAGCTTGGTCTGGTCGATGAAGCGTACGCCCGCGTCAGTCCACTCGAGGGTTTGAATCATAAGTCAGTCGTTGGTCCTTGGTCCCTGGTCGTTCGCAATTCGCCCTTTGGCTCCGGCGCCCCACCGCAGTCGTGCCCATTCAATAGCACAAAGCTAATGGCTCAGCGCCAAATGCTGTTTGCGCACGTCACTCGCCGTGAAGATCGCGACGAATGGCGCAGGCGCGGCCGCTTTCTCCACATTAGGACGCCCACCGGCCTCCTCGCGCTCCACCAGGCACATGGCACCGATAACCTCAAAGCCGAATTCACGAGCAGCCTCAATAGCCTGGATGGTCGAAGCGCCAGTCGTGCAAACGTCATCCACGATCACTACCCGCGCACCCTTCTCGCGATAGCCTTCAATTCTCTGTCCAGTGCCATGCTGCTTCTCGGCTTTGCGGACCAGGAAACCGTTGACCTCACCACTAGCGATTGCCACCGCGACAACGATGGGATCCGCTCCCATCGTCAGACCGCCGACGGCTTTCGGCGTCCAGCCACGTCGCTGGATTTCCTCCAGGAAGACGCGGCCGATGAGCTGTGCTCCTCGTGCATCGAGCGTCGTGGTGCGGCAGTCGATGTAGTAGTCGCTGCTCCCGCCGGAAGAAAGCTTAAATTCGCCCAGCCGGAATGACTTGCTGGCCAGCAATTGCAGGAGTTCCTCGCGAGCGGTCGGCATGAAAACTTAAGATAACACGGCACGCCTTGCCGAGCAGGCCGAGCCCCAGGTCAACGTCCTGGAGCTGAATCTCGCCCTGGACCAGCTCGGACGAAAGACATCGCACCGCTTGGCGGAAGCCGCGCCAAACCGGGTTGACATGGGCGGCCAGCTTCGTTAGCCTAAACAAATGGCACGCTGCCGGAACAAAGGATGGGCGAAGTGCATGTGCTTGTGTTGTTGCACGCCCACATCTGGCGCGTGGAGGACTTGAACTAAGGCTCTTATTCTTAAGCTGATGCAAAAGGCCCACTCGCCATGACGGCTAGCGGGCCTTTTGCGTTTTGCGGACATTGCTATGAAAGCATCCAACGCACTTTGGAAAGAGCATCTCGCCGGGAAAATGCCGGACGACCTCGCCCACGAGATTGACTCGTTCGAAACCGACATCGCGCTGCGCAAACAGGGCAAGCTCGACGAGCGCGTCTTTGCCGAAACGCGCCTTCGCCGCGGCGCTTACGGCCAGCGCTACGACAATGGCCAGCGCCACGACGGAACCAAAGTCCAGCAGATGGCTTATCCCTCCGGCGAGCTGACCAAGGGTCCGATGACCCTGTGGGACGCACCGGGCATGCAGCGCATCAAGATTCCCGGCGGTGGCCTGAACGCCGCGCAGCTTGAGACCCTGGCCGAACTGGCGGAGGAATACTCCGACGGCATTGCGCACGTGACCACCCGCCAGGACTTTCAGCTCCACTACGTCCACATCGACGACACGCCCAGCATCATGCGCCGCCTAGCGGCCGCGGGCATCACCACGCGCGAGGCCTGCGGCAACTCGGTCCGCAACGTAACCGCCTGCCCCTACGCCGGCGTTTGCCAGGACGAAGTCTTCGATGTCACGCCTTACTCCCGCGCGCTTTCGAAATTCCTGCTCGGCCATCCCGATTGCCAGAACTTCGGCCGAAAGTTCAAGCCGGCGTTCAGCGGATGCTCCCAGCACGCCTGCGGCCTTACCAGCATGCATGATCTTGGCCTGATCGCAGTCAGGCGAGTGGAAGACGGCAAAGAGAAAATCGGTTTTGAAATCTACGTCGGCGGCGGACTGGGCACCGTTCCTTACCAGGCGAAGTTGTTCGACTCGTTCGTTCCGCCAGAAGAATTATTGCCGCTGGCCCAGGCCATCGCTCGCGTGTTCGCCAAGCTTGGCGAGAAGAAGAACCGCAATCGGGCGCGGATTAAATTCCTGGTTCACGATCTCGGCATCGAAAAATTCAAAGAGCTGGTCCGCGAAGAGCGCAAAACTCTGCCGTTCGATCCGCGCTGGACCGAATACATTCAGGAAGCGCTGCAATCGCAGGAAGCGCCGTTGCGCCCCGCCGGGGAACTGCCGGCTCTGGTTTCGATCACGACTTCGGAGCCCTTCGAACGCTGGCTGAAGACCAACATCCGCCCGCAGAAGCAGGCGGGATATGTGACTGTGACCGTCGCCCTGCCTCTAGGCGACATCACCGCCAACCAACTACGTTCGTTGGCTGACATCGTTCGCCGCTTCACCAAGGAAACCATTCGCACCACCGTCGAGCAAAATTTCGTCATTCGCTGGGTCAGCCAGAGCGATCTGCCCGAGCTCTACAAAGCGCTGGATGCAGTGCGCCTGGGCAGCCCCGGGCGCGGGCACGATCGTCGACATCGTCGCCTGCCCCGGCACCGACACCTGCAAGCTGGGAATTTCCTCCTCCCGCGGACTCGCCGGTGAACTGCGGAACGACTCGCCGAAAAAAGCTTCCAGCTGGACGAAGCAGTACAGAATCTGCACATCAAGATCAGCGGCTGCTTCAACAGTTGCGGCCAGCACCACGTGGCCGACCTCGGCTTTTATGGCGTGAGCCGCAAGCTCGGAGGCTACGCCGTGCCGCACTTCCAGGTTGTTCTCGGCGGCGAGTGGGAGCACAACGCCGGTTCTTACGGCTTGCCGGTGGTGGCGATTCCCTCGAAGAATATTCCGCAAGTGGTGACGCGCCTCACCGAGCGCTATGTCGCCGAGCCGGAACAAAGGCGAGAGCTTTAAGGATTTCGTCAAGCGCATCGGCAAGGCCGAACTGAAGAAGATGCTCGACGATCTGACCCATCCGCCCACCGGCGACCGCTCGTTCTTTAGCGACTGGGGCGATCCGCGCGAATACAGCCTGGGCGACATGGGCGTCGGCGAGTGCGCGGGCGAAGTTGTTTCTCCCTTTGATTTCGAGATGGCCGCCGCCGAACGCGAACTCTTCGAAGGCCAGTTGGCCTTCGAAGCGGGGAACATCGAAGAGGCCGGCAAAAAGGCCTATCGCGCCATGCTGCTCGCCGCGAAGGCGCTGGTGAAAATTCAGAACCCGAATATTTCCGATGACTGCCGATCAGATCGTCGCGGAATTCCGCACTCGCTTCTTCGACACGCAGCTATTCTGGGATCCGTTCGCCGGCGGCAAATTCGCTCAGTACTTCTTTGACGCGCACCGCAACGCAGAGCAAGCCGTACACGGCCGATTCTAGCCGCTACTTATTGGATGAGGCGCAGCTCTTCATCGACGCCGCGCATAGCTGCAACCACAAGATGCTGTCGGCGGTCAGCGTCTAAATCAGAGGCCAAGGACCACCGTTTTCATGCAGCTTCAGCACATAAATGCAAAACTGCTCGTGCAGGGCGGCGAGGGGTTCGACCTCGCGCTCCTGATCCCTGTCTTTCACAACTGGATTCAAAACCGAGTGTTTGACGAGCGTCTGCTCGATATCGCCGACTACCGCCATGTCCCCGATGGCCCCGGAATAATCTTGATCGGGCTTGAGGCCGACTACAGCGTAGACAACACCGACGGCCGCCTGGGCGTTCGCTACAACCGCAAGGCTAGTCTCGAGGGGAGCAATCACGATCGGCTGAAACAGGCAGTGCGGGCGGCGCTCCGCGCTTGCCAGCGTTTGGAAGCCGAGCCGAGCCTCACCGGCCAACTTCGCTTCAACGGCCAGGAGGTGGAAATCTTCATCAACGACCGCTTGCTGGCACCGAATCACCCAGCAACACACGCGGAGCTCGCACCGGAATTCAAAGCCCTCGGCGACGCCCTTTTCGGCGGAGCGGAGTACAAGTTGGTTCCATCAAACGCCGATGCGCGCCGCCTATTCAGCGTGTGGCTCAAATGCTCGCAAGCTTTCTCCGTAGAGGATTTGCTGAAGAACCTATCGTAGGATCTTGTCATCTGTGGCCGCCTTATGGCCACAGCATCTCAACCAAAACAAAAACGGCTGGCTCGATGGGCCAACCGTTTCGTCTTTTCGCTAAGCGATCCCTCTATCTACCGGCGTCCGCCATGGAAACCGCCGCCTCGCGCGAAGCCGCCAGCCCGTCCGCGGGCATGACCACCGCGGTAGCCGTATCCGCCGCGTGCAAAGCCGCGATGGCCTGGGTGGCCGTGAAAGCTTCGGCCATACGCGGGTCCATACCATCCTCGCCCGTAAAACCCGGGCCGATTGAAACCACGCCCATAGAAACCGTGATACCACGGACCGGCGCCGATAAAGACACCGCCGGAGAACCACGCGGGACCGTAGTAACCATACGGCGCACACGCATAGGGATAGGAACCGTAGTAGCCGTACGCACATAGCGGCGGAGGACCGACGTATACCGGACCAACGCCAACCCCCACAGCTACCCCCGCGTGGGCGAAAGCCGCGGGCAGAACCAGCACACTCAGCAACGCGAGATACCTCAGATAGCGCATTTCTGGCCCTCCTTTCAGACCGCGATTCCAGTACGAAAACTCAAACCGCATCTGAAGGTTGTTCCGGCAATTTGCACTTGCCGTGAAAATTGCCACTTATGTAAACCTCAGAATGAGCAAAAAGTTGCGGTCGCACGCCAGTGGCGTTCCGACGCCGGTTTTCCAGTTTGGTTGTTGTCGAGACTTGCCCGCGGAAGGAGAACTTGGTAGCGCTACCGGGAATCGAACCCGGGTTTGAAGATTGAGAATCTTCCGTCCTAACCCCTAGACGATAGCGCCAAATAGAAGACATTGATTATAACAAAGCCAAACTGCGGGATTGGCGCGTCAGAGCGCGGTTGAAATGCGATTTGGCAACGAAGATCCAACTGACTGACCACCCATTGAGGCAAACTTCTCCATTTGCCATAGAGCAATCAGCCCCAGTGCGGCCAGATTCGGAAACAGCAACGGAGCCAGCGGCGGCGCCCCGTAAAGCAACTTGTTGAACAGATGCGTCGCCGGGACGGCCGCGTTCCTCTCTGCGTGCAACACGAATCCCCAGACGCCAATCGCAGCTTCCAGCAGAAGCACAGCGCCGCAAAGACGAATAAAGTTCCGTCCCTGGCGCGAGATGAGGGCGCTAGTGAGAAATCCGATGGCCAGCGCGCTGGCCACGACCGGCACCCACTCCAGCTTGTCAAAGAATCCGTTTTCTGCATGATCGCTCAGGCTGAAAACAAAGTTTCCGACGAAACCGCCCAGCGTCAGAAACAACACCCACTGCGCCCACTCGGTGCTGTTCGCATCCACCATCCGGTTCACCAGCAGGAGGAACCCAAGTCCCGTGTAGGCCAAGGGCGCCGCAAAAGGCGCAGAGTAAGTCAGGCTGCGAATCGTTCGCTCGTAGAAGAAAGAGCTATCCAAATGAAAGATGACACCGGTCAGCCCGATCAAAATCGCCAGCCATCCCACCAGATACCCCAAATCCTTCCAGACCGTGATCGAGCGTTTACGGAGCAAAAGCCCGACCAGCAACACCACCGGCGACGCGGCGGAAAAATACAGAGGTATGTACTCGGCTTCGCGCCGAAAGCCATTCACGGAATGAGCAAGATAAATATCCAGCGTGAGGAAAGCCAGATTCGCCAGCGTAAACGCTTCGACCAGAAAGCAGGGTTCAGCCCACCAGGTTTTATTTCTGGTGAGCACGATTTTTCCTCAGCTCATCCGCGGCCGCCTGCAGCTCAACCAGCTTCTTCAGCATGGGATAGTTCCCATGCCACTGCACAAAATCAGCCCCGCCCATGAAAGCCCCGTGCTTTGCGGTGCGTCCGTCGTAGTGCCAGAAATCGAAATAAAGGAAGTCGATGGGCTGAGAGAAGGGTGGCCCCTTCAGCAAACCCTGGCTGCGCAGGCCGTCGACGATAGCCTTGGCCTGCGCGACGTGTTGGTTGGTGGTTTGCACAACCTTATCCGCTTGGTCGTACACGCGATCAATCACGTCTTCGGTGTGGCACTGCGCGCAGACTTGCTTCATCTTGGCTTGCGCCTGCGCATAGTTGGGGCGCTTCTCGGTGATCGCATTGGCCAGGTAATAAGAAAGCCGCTCTGAGGGATCGTGGGTCACGCCCAGACCGTTAAGGCCGCTCATGTGGCAGGTCGCGCAGGTCGGAATGAACATGTCACGCGTGGTGAGCTTGTCGGGCTCGGCGTCAAGGTTGAGCAGATTCTTCTGCGCGGCAAACATGACGCCGTGCTTCGACTCGTCATAAATTTCCATCTGCGAATGGTCCGGGCCCATATGGCACTGGCCACACGTGCTAGGCAGCCGCGCAATGGCTACCGACGTCGTGTGGCGAGTGTGGCAGTTTGTGCAAGTGCCGATGGTTCCGTCCGGATTTGGCTTGCCGATGCTGTGGCATTGCTCGCACCCGCCGGCGAGCGCGACCAGCCCCTCTTCCTGGCCAACCGGATTCGGCGGGCGGCGGGTTCCGCCCGGCTGATAGGTCTCGGAGAAATTCACTTGCTCGGGAGTGAGCCCCTTTTCTCCATAAATGGCCGCCCAGGCGGGCGCGGCGTGGCGGCTGCGCAGGAACTGCTGATAAATCTGCTCGTGACAACTGCGGCAGTTGGCGGCGGTGAGATGGCCCTTGGCGATAACGAAACCGTGATGGTCTTCCTTCTCCTGCGAGGCCGCCGGCTGGTGGCAGTCGAGACAGCTCACGCTCTTCTGCGCGTGCTCGCTCATCTCGTATTCATGCACAATCGAATACTGCGTCCGCGAGTGGCACTCCGCGCACTTGCCGGTGGCGCGGACAAATGAGCCGGACGGCTGCTCGGTTTCGGCTTTCGGCCTCGCCCGGTTGATCAGAAAAGCCCCGAGCACCAAAGCGAAAGCAATGACTACCGCAATGAAGACCGGCCGAAACGACATCCCCACCCTCCGCAATAGTTCGTGAGCCGATACAAATTTACGGGAGGCGCAAGCGGCACGCAACCCAATTTGGAAAGAATCTGCCCCTTGGAACACGCTAGCGTCCCTTTTTGGCGACGGAAAATTCCAAGCCGAAGACGACGCTGCGCCCCGGCATGTCCACACCCTGAACCTCTTGATACTGAGTATTGGTCAAGTTCGACAAGCCCAAGTGCGCCGCCACGTGGGGAAACTCGCGTGCCACGGCCACGTCCCACAGTGCATAAGGATCGCGGGCATAGCGATATAACACGCCTACCCGGCTGCGCGCCACGAAACGGCCCGGCAGCATTCCCTGCCAGGAAACGACGGCATCATCGATCGGGTAGTTGAAGACATATTGCGATTCCAGCCCCATCAGAGCCGCTTGCGCACCGTGAATGGCTGTGTTGGAAACCTGCAGCCGTTGCCGGTGAGGCAATCGCGCTTCGAGCGACGCTTCGACGCCCGTGAAGTCCAGCTTTCCAATATTGGTGGCTTGCCACTTATCAGCGGGCGAACTGCGTACGTAGTCGATATCGTTCTTTTCGCGGCGCTCAAATACCGTCACCTGGGCATCGTAGCGGCCGCCGCGATCCCAAAGCAGCCCTCCTTCGTAGCTCCAGGCGATCTCCGGCTTAAGATTCGGATTTCCCTGGTTCGCCGGATCGCTGTAATAAAGATCGGTGTATGTGGGCAGACGGAAGGCCCGGCTGGCGCTGCCCTTGAGCTTCCATCCTTCCTTGATCCACATACCCGCGGAAACCGACGGCGTGAACTGGCTGGGAGTGGAGTCATAGAACTCCTCGCGCGCCCCGGCCGAAAAAGAAAATCGGCCCAACGCCCGCATGTCATAGTCAAGGTAGATTGCGGCGCGGCTGCGCTGGTGCTGCCCCAGGTTGTTGCTCACGATCGAGTCATAAAATCCCTCGGCCCCATAAAACACTGTCGAGTTCGAACCCAGTGGCTGCTTGCGCCGCAGTGCAGCCTGCCAACTATCGTCCACGTGATTGTTTGTGTAGAAAGATGGATTGTCGCGGAAGAGAACGAATTCATCGGTATGGCGGCGATAGCCGAAATCGAACTCGGTGAGGCGGCCAAGCTCCTGTTTCAGGCCGGCGAACCAGGAACGGGTCAGCTCCCACGAATTGAAGTTTCCGTAAAACTGATTCGCGCCAAAAGGCTTATCGCCGTAGCCCACCAGCAGCAGTGTGCGTCCCAAAGCAGTTTCCACGCCAGTGTTGGAAAATGCGGTGATGCTGCGGTAGTCCCGATCCGGCATGAAGCCGCTGGAAAAATCCCGCGCCGCGCTGAGCTGCTCGTCCCATTTTCCTGACAGAAACGCCGCCGACATGGACTGCTCATTCACACCAAAATTCCCCACCTCCGCGCCCACGCGGAATTCAGAATATTTCGGGGGGCCGGTGATCAGGTTGATCGTCCCGCCCACCGCATCCGAACCATAAAAAGTTGACCCCGCGCCGCGCAGAACCTCAATCCGCTCGATGGAGTCGGAAGGAAGCGGCACATCCATATCGTGGTGAGCGCTTTGCACATCGTTCATGCGCAAGCCGTCCAAAAGCACCAGCGTTTGCCCAAACGTCGATCCCCGGATGGTGAGATCGGCCTGCACTCCATTCGGCGCGCGCTCCTGCAGATCGATGGACGGATCGAGCTGCAAATAGTCCACCCAATGATTGAAAAGCAAAGGAGATTCTCGCGTGTCGATCACGGAGACGGAGCGGTCCACACTCTCAACCGGCAAAGGCTCGAACGTCCCGGTGACGACAACCGTTTCTTTGCGGGGCGCGATTTTTGGCTGGGGCTGGGGCTTCTGACTTTGAGCGCCTTGCGATGGCGTGGAAGCCGTTTGCGGATCCTGTGAGGAAGCACCGGCCCGGACCGCCGCGGACAGCCCGAGCACATAAATCAGCACCCAAAGTCGCCAGAAGTTTACCTTCAAAGTACCTCCATGGGATTGAGTCGGAGCACAGTGGATTCTACGCAACACCAAGGGCCATACCCGCGGAAAAAATGGTCTTTCTAAGTAAATTTTTTGTTGGGAAACTCTGGAACATCCACAGCCCTTGCGCTTATCATAACGTTAATAACTCAAGACAACTCAGCGAGCCCACCGGGTTGTGGGCGAAGCAAGGTAATGGGATTTATTCAGCCCGGGTTTTCTGGCCACGCCAGAGCCCGCAAGGAGATGTAACGATGCCAAGACCCAAAACCCCCAGGAATGGAAACGCAACCAAGAAACAACCTCAAGCAGGTGTGATCAACATACCTGGCAACGGGCACTCAGCTCCGGTCGACGTGGAAGCTGAAATCCGCATGCGGGCTTATGAATTGTACGAGCAGCGCGGATGCACTTCCGGTAGCGAGCGGGAAGACTGGCTGATGGCTGAACGTGAGATTGCAGCCCGGCACCAGCATCAGGGCGCCTAAGCCCCGGAAGTTCGCAAAACTCGGCCGCCTGACCCGGCTGTCCGGCGGAGAGGGTTTTGTTTGTCTTCGTCGCAGGCGATGGTAGGTTCGCGCAACCGAGTAACTGCGTAACCTCTTAAATCTCCAGCCTTCAATCTCTTTCCGCTCTCTATGGTTGCGTTGCTGGCCGGTTTTTGAAAAAATACCCCAGAGTCCCCCATGGCCCTCATCGGTAGTTTTGCCCTCCTGCTCGCACTGGCGCTGACCGTCTACTCCTTGTTCGCCGGGATACTGGCGCTTTCCGGCAAAGCATCAAATTCCGACCGCTTGGGCGAAACCGCCCGGCGGGCCGGAATCGCCAGCTTTGCCGTCATCCTGCTTGCTTCGGTCGTGCTGGTCACGGCGGCTTTTCAAGACAATTTTTCCATCGCCTACATTTTTCATCACAGCAACCGCGACCTTCCTTTGCCCTACAAATTCGCCGTCCTGTGGTCGGGGCAGGAAGGATCGCTGCTGTTCTGGTCCTTGTTGCTCGCGGCCTACGGGCTGGTGCTGCGCCTGCGGCACAAGGTAGACAATCGCCTCTTCGCGTATGCATCCGTGGTCATTGCCGGAGTTCAAGTATTCTTCCTGCTCCTGCTGAACTTTGCCGCCCGGCCGTTCGAAATCATGCAAGGCGCGCTGCCCCCTGACGGAGCCGGCCTCAATCCCCTGCTGCAATATCCGGAGATGGTGATCCATCCTCCCATGCTGTATCTAGGTTACGTGGGGTTCACCGTGCCTTTCGCCTTCGCGCTGGGCGCTTTGGCCATGAAGTATCCCGGCGAGAAATGGATTCACATCACCCGCCGCTGGACCATGGTGACGTGGTGCTTCCTCACCTGCGGAATTTTTCTGGGCGCGCACTGGGCCTATCGCGTGCTCGGTTGGGGCGGCTACTGGGGATGGGATCCTGTGGAGAACGCTTCGCTCATGCCGTGGCTCACCGGAACCGCCTTCCTGCATTCGGTGATGATGCAGGAAAAGCGCGGCATGTTGAAGACGTGGAATATGTGGCTGATTTTCTCCACCTTCATGCTGTGCATCTTCGGCACATTTCTCACCCGCAGCGGCGTAGTCAATTCGGTGCACGCCTTCGCGCAATCCTCCATCGGCGACTGGTTTGTGACGTTCCTGGCCATCGTCTTCGTGGTTTGCCTCTATTACTACATCAAGAACCGGTCGCATTTGCGCAGTGAACACCGGTTGGAATCGCTGGTCTCGCGGGAATCGAGCTTCCTGTTCAACAACCTGCTTCTGCTGGTAGCCTGCTTCACCGTGCTGTGGGGAACGTTGTTCCCCGTACTTTCGGAGTGGGTGCAAGGACACAAAATCACCGTTGGACCGCCGTTCTTCAACCGCGTGAACATCCCGATCGCTTTGTTGCTCCTACTGCTGACGGCGCTGGGCCCGCTGCTTGCCTGGCGCAGGACCTCGCTGGAGAGCATCAAGCGCAACTTCCTGAAGCCGGCGCTGGGCGCGCTTGCCGTCGGCTTGTTCATGATCGTCACCCCGGCCAGTTGGGGTTCGGCCTTCGGCATGAGGCCGTGGACCGATACCTCGGAGTTCTACGCCCTGATGGCGATCATGCTTTCGGCGCTGGTCGCCTTCACCGTGCTTTCTGAGTTCATCCGCGGCGCGCTGGTCATCCGCGGCCACACCGGGCAAAGCCTGCTCGGCTCCATGGCGCATCTCACCCACCGCAACACCCGCCGTTATGGCGGCTATATCGTGCATTTTGGCGTCGTGGTCATCGTCATTGGGCTGGCGGGAGCCGCTTTCAATCAGGACAAAGAGCAGGAAATGGGCTTTGGCGATCGCATGAACATCGCCGGCTACACCCTGGTCTGCCGCTCTTACACCCAGGAAGACAATCCCAACTACGGCAGCGAGTGGGCCATCCTGGATGTGTTCCGAGGCGGGCGTCAGATCGCCACTCTGTACCCGGAGCGGCGCTTCTACAAGGCCAGCCAGCAGACCGCGACCATGGTCGCCGAGCGCTCCACGCCGAAGGAAGATCTCTACGTCGTGTATGAAGGCCAGAACGAGGATACCGGCCGCCCCATCATCAAGGCGCACGTCAATCCGCTGGTGATGTGGATTTGGCTGGGCGTCTGGGTCGTCATTGCGGGCACCATCGTCGCCATGATCCCCAGCGCCGCGCCAGTTCGTGTGACTGCGCCGGCGCGAGTGCAAACCGCTCCGGTGGGAGCGGGGGACTGATGCCTGCGCCTCATCCAACAACCGCTAAACGCGTGGCGCAGGCGGTCTTGCTTTCGCTTGCGGTCATCGCGCTTATGGGCGCGGACCAATCGCGCTTTGACAGCCTGGGCCACAAATTGATGTGCACCTGCGGTTGCAACCAGGTGCTGCTCGAGTGCAACCATGTGGGTTGCCCGGTCTCCGGCGGCATGCGCGATGAGCTGGCGGCCTACATTGCCCGCGGCGACAGCGACGATCTGGTGCTGCAGGCTTTCGTCCAGAAATACGGCCCGACCGTGCTGCTGGCCCCCACTACGACGGGATTCAACCGCGTCGCCTGGATTATGCCCTACCTGGCATTGGTGCTTGGCCTGACGACGGTTGTGCTGGTCGTGCGCGCTTGGAGAAAGCGGCCTTTAGTGTTGCCTGAAGGAGCGGTCGCTCCGGTCAGTGGCGCCGAGTTGGACCATTTTCGCGAGCAGGCAAGGAAGGACACAGAAATATGACTTTGACCCTTTTGGTCTGCGCGTTGACGACATTCGGAGTCCTCTATTACGTCTTCTATCTGCCGGGAGAGCTGCAACTGGGCCCGGAAAAAACGCGGCTGGCGTATTTGCGGGAGCGCAAAGAGGCCGTTTATGAGAACCTGCGCGATCTGAATTTCGAGTACAAGGCAGGCAAGTTTCCCGATGCAGACTACGAAAGCATGAAGACCTCGATGGAAGAGGAAGCCGCGGCCGTGCTGGCGGAGATGGCCAGTTTGGAAGAAGGCCCGCAGCGCAACCCCGGCGCCCTCGGCAAGAAAGGACAAGTTTGAAACTCCTCGCAACGCTTAGCGCCCTGCTGATGGCCGGCGCGCTCACCACGCTAGCCTCCGCCCAAACACTGACGGGCACGGTCAAAAACGCCACCACCGGCAAGCCCGACGTTGGCGATGATGTCGTCTTGCTCGACCTCTCCAAAGGCATGGACGAAGCCGCCCGCACCAAAACCGATGCTCAGGGACACTTCAGCTTCACGCTCGACAATGGGAGCGCGCCGCATCTGATTCGCGTCATCCACCAGGACGTGACCTACCACACCATGGCCCCTCCGGGCACGACCATGGTTGACGCCGAAGTCTACGACGTGAGCCCGAAAGTCGCCGGCGTCGAGCCGGTCGCCGACTTGATGTACGTACAGGCCGGGGAAGGCCAGCTTGGCATCAGCCGCCTTTTTGCGGTGGATAACAGCTCGAAGCCCCCGCGCACCCAGATGAATGATCGCAACTTCGAGTTCTATCTTCCCGAGGGAGCGCAAATCGATGGGGCCCAGGCGCAAACCGCCGGAGGCCAGTGGATCGAGTCTGCCGCCGTTCCTCAGCCGCAAAAGGGACGCTACGCCTTCGTGTTCCCTCTGCGCCCCGGCACCACGCAGTTTCAAATCAGCTATCACCTGCCCTACAACGGCAGCGCTGTGATCGACCCCAAGCCGGTCTATCCGCTTGAGCACCTTGTGGTGATCTTGCCCAAAGACATTCAGTTTTCACCCAAGCAGTCTGGGCTGTACGAAGTAAGGCAGCCCCCAGACGAGCCGAAAGCGAACGCGGAAGTCGCGGCCAACATCCACCCTGGGCAGAGCCTGGCGTTCTCGATTTCCGGGACGGGCGTTTTGCAGGATCAAAATGCTGGGGCGTCGGCCGGGAACCAGGCCGACAGCGGAGCGCCTCCTGGCACCAGCGCCGACGCTTCCGACAATCGGCCGGGCGGCGGCCTGGGCCCTCCTATTGAGGCTCCCGATCCGCTCGACAAACTTCGCTGGCCCCTGTTGATCGCTTTTGCGGTAGTGTTGGCGGCGGGCGCTATCTACATCGCCAAGCGGCCGCTTCACCCCGCGGTAGCGCAGTCGATGGCCGGAGGCGGGGAGACCTCGCCATCGATTCCAACGCCATCTCCAACTGCCCCGCCCACTCCTAAGGCGGCGAGCACGCCCCGCTCCGGGCTGCTGCTGGAGGCTCTGAAGGAAGAGTTGTTCGCTCTAGAAGTCGAACATAAGCAGGGACGTATTTCACAGCCGGATTACGAAAAAGCCCGCTCCGCCCTCGACCAAACCCTGGAACGGGCCATCAAGCGAAGCGCGGATTCGGGCAAAGGCTGACGGAGACCAATGAGGGTGCTTTTTCGCTTGCATCTTCTTAGTCGTTAGCCTAGTCTAAAAATGAAATTGCTCCCCGTCCGACATGCCCGCAAGGGCCTCGGCCGGGGTTATTTATTTGTGCCGCCCTCTTCGTCGCTTTTCACTGAACCCGCGATAAAGCGCGCCGTCACCTTTGTGGACGGGCAAAACCTCTACAGGTCGGCCGAAGAAGCTTTCGGCTATCACTTTCCCAACTACGATGTTCAGAAACTCTCTAAAGCCGTTTGCAAAGACAAGGGCTGGAATCTGACGCAGGTTAGGTTCTATACCGGCGTTCCCGACAAGTCAGACGATCCCATGTGGAATCGTTTCTGGATTGGAAAGTTGGCCGTTATGGGAAAGGCGGGAACTGTTGTGTTCAGCCGTCCCCTGCGTTATCGGAACGACAGCGTGAAGTTGCCGGATGGCACGACACAGACTTTCCTTCGAGGAAGTGAAAAAGGCATTGATGTTCGCATCGCGTTAGATGTAATTCGCCTGGCTGTCCGCAATGAATATGATGTCGCAGTGGTTTTCTCGCAAGACCAGGACCTGTCTGAGGTAGCTGACGAAATCCGAGTCATTTCCCAACTACGTGCAAGATGGATCCGGATTGCTTGTGCCTATCCGGCCAGTCCCACCTCGACCAATAAACGCGGGATCAATCATAGCGATTGGATTCAGATTGACCGAAAGACATACGATAAGTGCCTGGATCGAATCGACTACCGGTAAGGCGACCTTGCTTGAAGTGCGCACTTCCGGAACACAATTGGAATCGTGCTCGCCCCCGTGTTCTTCTGTGCCCTCTGTGGTTAAGTCCAGGCTCGTAAAGCAGATGCCAGGGAACTGAATCTCCCGCCTGCGCGTAACATCTATATGCTTGCGAGAGTGGAATGAACAACACCTTCAAAACCGCGTTCCTGCTGACGCTGCTCACGCTGCTGCTCATGATGCTGGGGCGGGCCTTTGGTGGCCAGCAGGGCATGTTTTTCGCGCTGATCTTCGCGGCGGTGTTGAACTTCGTCTCCTACTTCTATTCCGACAAGATCGCGCTGGCGGTGTACCGGGCGCGTCCGGTTTCGCGCGAGGAATTGCCGCGCGCCTATCAGGCGGTGGAGCGGCTCACTCAGAAAATCGGCATTCCTATGCCGAAGATGTACGTGATTCCAACCGATTCGCCCAACGCCTTCGCCACCGGGCGCAATCCGAATCACGCGTCGGTAGCGGTAACTCAGGGCATCCTCAACCTGCTCAATGACGAGGAGTTGGAAGGCGTCCTGGCTCACGAACTCGGCCACGTGCGCAACCGCGATATTCTCATCAGTTCGGTCGCCGCGACGCTCGCCGGCGCCATCACCTATTTGGGCGAGATGGGCCGCTGGGCCATGATTTTCGGCGGGATGGAGCGTGACGAGGGCGACCGCGGCGGCGGAATTGCGGCGCTGTTGATGCTGATCCTTGCGCCTTTCGCCGCCATGCTGATTCAGCTCGCGGTTTCACGCTCACGCGAATACCAGGCCGACCAGAGCGGAGCCCACTACACCGGCAACCCTTACGCCCTGGCCAGCGCTTTGGCCAAGCTGGACGCCTATTCGCGCCGGGTGCCGATGGCCGGCACGCCTACGACGGCGCATCTGTTTATCATTCAGCCGCTGCTGGGAATGAATTTCGGCAGCCTGTTCTCCACGCATCCGCCCATCGCCAAGCGAATCGAGCGGCTCACGGGCCGGCCGGCGGAGTTCACGCAGTAAGCCGGCCTGATTCCCTGCCCGCCGGCTCCCGGTTCTTCGTTGTTCCCTTTCGCGCTCTAGCTCGCGCGTCGCGCATAGGCACGGTTTTGTATGTACACTTCAGTATGCAAATGCCCTGGGACGAATTTAGGCATGCAGCACGACGTCCGGCTGCGAGACGCCGCCCCCGGGCCAACCAGAGGCCCGCACGGGGCATCCTGGCCGGGCATCGGCGCAGAATTCTAGCGGGCTTGGAGGTTTCCTCGCAGCTAACTCTATGAACCTTCGTGGAAGTCTTTGCAACACAAGGACAACACCACGAAACCCGCAACGTTACGCATCGCGCGAGCGCGCCAATCGCCGGGAATGACGTTGGTAACGAAGTCCGGCCGTCGGCGCGGGTGCCGCCTCTAGTAAAATCCTTCTAATGTCCCCGCAAACCGCCACCGCCGTGGCTCAGCGCGCAGCCCAGTTGGAAAAGGCCCTGGGTAAGGTCATCCGCGGCAAGGACGAAATTGTCCACCTCGCGCTGGCTTCCATGCTGGCGCGCGGGCACTTGCTTATCGAAGGCGTTCCCGGCGTGGGCAAGACCACGCTCGGCCAAGCCCTGGCGCGAGCACTCGACTGCAGCTTTCAGCGGGTGCAGTTTACCAGCGACTTGCTGCCCAGCGACGTGCTGGGAATCTCAATCTATTCCGCCGCCGAGCAGGAGTTTGAGTTCAAGCGCGGACCGGTTTTCACCAACGTCCTGCTGGCCGATGAAATCAACCGCACCACGCCCAAGACGCAATCCGCGCTGCTCGAGGCCATGAACGAAGGCCAAGTCACCGTGGACGCCCATTCCTATCCGCTGCCGCAGCCATTTCTTGTGATCGCGACGCAGAATCCAGTGGAACATCACGGAACTTATCCCTTGCCGGAATCCCAGCTGGATCGCTTTCTGATGAAGTTGCGCATGGGTTATCCTGATCCCGGCGCGGAAGGCGAGATTTTGCGCTCAGAGGCCGGCGCAGCACGATTGGACACTATGCGGCCGGTGTTGAGCGGCGCGGATGTGCTGGAGATGCAGCACGCCGTAACGCAGGTTCGCGTGGATGATTCTCTGGTTCAGTACGCCCTCGCCATCGTTACCAAGACCCGCAACTCGCCGCATTTGTCGCTGGGAGTTTCACCTCGCGGCGCGCAAATGCTGTATCGTGCCGCGCAAGCTATGGCGTTCCTTGATGGGCGCGACTTCTGCACTCCGGAAGACCTCAAGCCGCTCGCCGTCCCTGTCTTTGCCCACCGTGTGGTGGTCGATGGCCAATACGCCTCCACTCTCAAGAAATCCGAGCAGGCTGAGCAACTGATCCTGGAGATCGTGGAGAGCGTTCCCGTTCCGATGTGACGTAGCCCATTCTTGCAGTTCGTCGGAGCAGGTTTTCCTCGCGGCCTCCGCGGACGTTCTCTGCGCACTCCGCGGTTTAGGATTCGGCATTTTCCAGAAATTCCACAAAGCCTTTAACCGCAGAGGCCGCGGAGAACTTCCGCCGAGTGCGCAGAGAACAGCTTGTGCCGCTGGCTTTCACTCGATCATCGCGGCATAATGCTGGCCATGTCTTTTCTCCGCTTTCTGATGCTGCTCTCGCTGATCGTTTGGGTCGGAGGGCTGATTTTTTTCATCGTTGTCGCCGGAGTGAGCTTTTCGGTTCTGCCCAGCCAGCATCTCGCCGGTCTGGTCGTTCGCGAATCGCTGGTCATCCTGCATGGATGGGCCTCAGCTCCGGTTGCGTGTTTCTCGCCAGTTCGATGTTCTACAACTACCTGGCAAAAGGATGCTTCCGCACATTCGCTGTGCGCCACCTTCTCGTTGCCGGGATGCTCGCGCTCACCGCCTTTTCGCAATTCCGCATCATTCCGCGCATGGACGTGCTGCGCGAATCGGCGGGCGAGATCGCCACTCTCCCGGCAGATAACGCAACGCGTGTCCAGTTCGAGCACCTGCACGTCTGGTCGACGGATGTTGAGATCGGCGTGCTGGTCCTCGGCCTGTTGACCGCCTATCTCATCTCACGGCCAACCTCCTAGATTGCCTGCTATTATCTTTTTGCCCTTATGAAAACCGGCATCATTGGCCTGCCGCAGGTAGGCAAGACATCGCTATTTCGCATTCTCACCCGGGCAAAGCTTTCCGATCAGGCTTATGCCAATCCGCGCGAAGCGCACGTCGGAGTCGCCAAAGTTCCCGACGACCGCCTCGATCGCCTCGCCGCTCTCTACAACCCAAAGAAGCTGACGCACGCATCGGTGGAGTACGTCGACGTGGGCGCCATCGGCCAGGAGGCGCTGAAAGAGACCGGCTACATCGGCCATCTGCGCAACGTGGACGCGCTGGCGCATGTGGTCCGCGCATTTGACGATCCCGCCATTCCGCATGTCGGGCCGATCGATCCCCTGCGCGACATCAAGAATGTGGAGTTCGATTTGATGGTCAGCGATCTCGGCCAAGTCGAAAAACGCCTGGAACGGCTGGAGAAAGATTTGAAGAAGATGCGCTCCGCCGACCTCGAAAAAGAATTCGAGCTGCTGACCCGCGCCAATGCTCACCTGGGATCGGAGCGCCCGTTGCGCGAAATGGAGATGGCGCCGGAAGACAAGAAGCGCCTGCGCGGCTTCATGTTCCTGAGCGAGAAGCCCATGCTCTATGTGCTGAACGTGAGCGAAAGCACCGAGCTTGGCAAAGATCTTGAAGAAGCCGCGGGCAAGTACAAATTGGCTGACGTCGCCTCGCGCCCCAACGCGGGAGTCACCGCGATCTGCGGCAAGGTCGAAGCCGAACTCGCCGAGATGAGCGATGCCGATGCCGCCGAATTTCTCGCCAGCTATGGCCTAACCGAGAGCGGCCTGACGCGGCTGATTCGCACGACATACAGTCTGCTGGGGCTGATTTCATTTTTCACCGCCGGCGAAGACGAGTGCCGCGCCTGGACCATTCCGGTCCACACCCGCGCCCAGCAGGCCGCCGGCGCAATTCATTCCGATCTCGAGCACCATTTCATTCGCGCAGAAACCATCCGCTGGGATCAACTGCTCGAAGCCGGCTCCGAAGCGAATGCGCGGGCCAAGGGAACGCTGCGCCTTGAGGGCAAGGATTACATCGTGCAGGACGGCGACGTGATGCACGTCCGGCATAGCGGGTGAGGCAGTTCTCAGTTCTCAGTTCTCAGTTCTCAGTTCTCGGTTCTCGGTTCTCGGTTCTCGGTGAAGCAGGAGCTTCTTTCTAAGCGCACTTGATAGACGCTATTAAGCCATTCAAAATGCGGCCTAATTCCGCAGCTTTGTCGAGCAATTCCCCACTTCGGTTGGGAGGGAGATACCCGAGATTCCCGGCAATAAGAATCTGGGTTTCCACTTCAACCAGCGAGCCGCGCGCAACTGATAAAAAGGTGGTGGAATTCCCGGGACGAGAAACGCGCCTGACCCTCCGCAATGTTGCTGGGGATGGAGACCGCTGCCCTTCGCAATTGACTGGTGAGCCCGTACACTTCATCTCGCGGAAAGTCCCGCGTGGCTTTGTAGATTTCCGCGACTAATGCCATCGCCTTCTGCCAGGCGACGAGTTCCCGATAAGACTGTCCCATGCCGGCCTCCGGGAACAATCCTGCCAAACCGGCCGCGCAAAAGATGTGACATGTGAACATTGCAACTGAGAACCGGGAACTGAGAACTGCGAGCTGAGAACTGCTATCATCCGCTCGCATGCACACCATTCTTCTCAGCAGTGTCCTGGGACTGACGGCGGCGCTGGCTAATGTATTTGGCGGCGCCATCATCGTTCACCGCCACTGGGAGCGGTCGTACCTCAAGTATTTCGTCGCGCTGGGGGCGGGCTTCATGCTGGCGACGGCCATCGTGGAAGTTGTGCCCGCAAGTCTGCAACTGGGCGGCAGCCGCGCCGCCTATCTCATCCTGCTGGGCTATTTGATCATTCATTTCTTCGAGCACACGGTGACGCCGCACTTCCACTTCGGCGAGGAGACCCACGCCGACGAGTTCCTCCAACGCAACAAGGGCTACTCCGTATTGATTGGCCTCATCATCCATACTTTCTTTGACGGCATTGCCATCGCCTCCGGATTCATCGTCTCCAACTGGCTGGGCTGGATTATTTTTCTGGCCATCTTCCTGCACAAGATTCCTGAAGGCTTCACCGTAGCCTCGGTCATGCTGGCGAGCGGACAGAGCCGTTCCGTCGCCTGGGGAGCTTCTATGCTTCTGGGTTTGGCCACGTTGGCCGGGGTCTTCACGATGGTGCTGCTGCGGCACGAAGTGGGCTTCGGCCTGCCGCTGTCGGCGGGTGTGACCATCTACATCGCAGCGTCGGATCTCATTCCTGAAGTGAATCAGGAGCCCGGCGTGGGCATGGCGCTGGTGGTTTTCGTCGGCGTCGGCGTGCTGTTCCTTCTGGACACCATTGCCCACGGACATTGAGCCGGGCGGATTCTATTCCACCGTATGTTTCGCGGTGTAGCCTTCCCGCGCCACGATCATGTATTTCACGTCCTTGCCATGCTGGTCCCTGACCTTGAGGGGACCGCCGTTGGGCGCAACCACTTCCACTTTCAGCTTGCGGTAGGTGCCGTCGAGGTTTGCGTTGGTCGGGTGGTAGGCAAGGGTGTACTGGTTGCGGATGTCGCCGATGATCTCATGAAACACGGCGGGAAAATCCTGCTCGAAACGCGGCTGGTAGAAGCGTCCACCGGTCAGCTTGGCGAAGGTCTGCATTTCGTTGTCGGCCTGCAGGTAATCCATTTCGTTGGCCGGCACCTGTCCGCGCAAGTAGCTGGTGCAGCCGTTGGCTTCGCAGTAGGCGCGCAGCGCCCAGCCGATGCTCACCGGGAAGATGGTCACATCTTTCGTGTTCTTGACCTTCTTGAGAATCTGATCCAGCGTCAGCTTGCTGAAGCTGTCGAACCCGGTGCTGATCAGAATGACGTATTTGTGCCCCTCGATGTTCTCAATCCGGTCGAGCGTGTCGTACAGCGCGTCGAACAGATTGGTCTCGGAAAAGCCGGGCATGCCAAGCCGGCCCAGTCCGGCAAAGGCTGCTTCCTTGTCTTGCGTAAAATCCACCAGGATATGTGGGCGAACGTCGTAGGAAACCACCGCCACGTAGTCGTTCTTCTTCAGCTGGCTGACGAAGGTGTAAGACGCGTTGATGGCGTCGATGGTAAATCCGTAATAGATATTGGCGAACTCCACCAGCAGCACTGTGGTGATGGGCGCTTCACTGACTCCGAAATTGGTGATTGCCTGCGGCACGCCATCTTCATAGACGCGAAAGTTGTCCTTCTGCAGATTGGGGATGAACTGCCCGTCTTTCGTGGTCACCATGACCGGCACTTCCACCAGCGGCACGCTCACGTGGATGGAGTAGTCCGGCATGCCTTCGATCTTTTTCGGCCGCTCCGGAGGAGGTGGTGGCGGTGGTTCTTCCTTCTTCTTGGGAACGGCGTAGGGCCCGACATCACCCTCAGGACCGCCCGCAGGGGGAGGGGCCTCGGTGCCCTTCTGCCCGTTGCCGGAAGAAGAAGATTGATCCTGCGCGAGCGCGCCGCCGGCAGGCCGCCCAGGCGAAAACCAGTACCAGCAGGGAAATCCAGAACTTGCGCATAGGACCGGCAGACTGACGGAATGGCATGGAAAACATGAGGACCCTCGGAAAAAGCCTGTGTTAGTATAGACGCAGAGCTTCGCGAATGGGATGTTTTGCTCGGCTCTGGCCGCTCCCCTCCCTGGCAAATCGAATAGGATACGCGGAGTCTTAAGCTGTGAAGTAGGCCGTCGTCAGGCGGTCCTCCGGGGAATTTTCATGCGACAAACCGTTCTGATTCGCGCTGGGCTTGGCCTCCTGCTCGGCTGCCTGCTGTCGATTTCTTCCTTAGCACAAAGCCCGAAACCCACCGAAACCATTCCGCTGAGCCAGATTCACGCCGGCATGCACGGCGTGGCTTACACGGTATTTCAGGGAACCAAGCCCGAGTCGATGGGCGTGGAAGTGCTTGGCATATTGAGGAATGTCAATGGACCGAAGGGAGACGTGATCCTGGTCCAGCTGACCGGCGAGAAGGCCGAATATACGGGCGTGGTCGCGGGCATGAGCGGAAGCCCGGTTTATTTTGACGGCAAACTGGCGGGAGCGCTTGCCTTCCGCATCGGCGAGTTCTCCAAAGAGCCGATCGCCGGCGTGACTCCCATTGGAGAGATGCTGGAAATCAGCGCCATGGACCACAGTCCAGAGCCGGCACCGGCTGGCGCGAAGGCACCTGCCAGCGAAGCGAGCAAAACTTCCAGTCCAGGTCTTTCCAGTGTGCCCGTGCAGAACTACGCCAATTATCTGCAGCCGATCGAAACGCCGCTGGTCTTCGACGGTTTCTCGCAGGATGCGATTCAGCGTTTTGCCCCGCAGTTCGCTGCCGCGGGAATCGTACCGGTGAGTGGAGTGGGCTCGGTGAGCGACGCCCGGCAGCCGGAACCGCTGGAACCCGGCTCTGCCATTAGCGCCATTTTGGTGCGCGGCGACATGGATATTTCCGCCACCTGCACGGTCACCTACATGGATGCCCATCATCTGCTGGCCTGCGGCCATCCCCTGCTGCAGTTCGGCGCGGTGGATCTGCCCATGACGAAGGCGGACGTTGTGGCAACACTGGCTTCGCCTCTCAACGCGTTCAAGATCGTAAACGCTACCGAGCCGGTGGGATCGTTCGTGCAGGACCGCCACGCAGGCCTGCTGGGTGAATTCGGCAAGAAGCCGGATATGATTCCGGTGACGCTCACCATTCACGGCGGAGAGGCGCCGCGGCAATATCACTTTGAAGTGCTCAACAATGCCCGCCTGAGCCCAGTGGCGATGATGGCGACGGTCTTCAACGCTCTGCACGGAGTCAACGAGTACGGGGAAGAGACGACCTATCGCATGGATGGGCACATCAGCGTGGCCGGCTATCCCGATGTGGTGGTGCAAAACATGTTTGCCCCGGTCGATGGCGGGCAGCCCGCGGCCATCCTGGCGGCGCTTTCTCTGGGCGAGGATTTCACCCGCATCTACGACAACCCGTACAACACGCCTGGAGTTCGCGGCGTGGACCTCGACTTTCAGATGGTTCACGAGCGCCGCTGGGCGCAACTGGAGAGCGCTCGCACCGACGTCACCGAGGCTCGTCCCGGAAGCGAGATCATGATCGAAGCTCTGCTCCGGCCTTACCGCGGCGACCCCATCGTGCGCCAGATTCCGATCCACATTCCGACCTCGGTTTCTAAGGGCCCTCTACGCATTCTGATCAGCGACGGCGAAACGCTCGACCGCCTGCGCCGCAGCACGCCTTTTTTCGGACGCAAGCTCGACCTCGCCTCTACCATCGCTTTGCTGAACAAAGAACACGTGAACAACCGGGTTTATGTTTCCTTGCTGGAAGCCGACCCGGAGGCGCTGGTGGCCGACAAAGTCATGCCTTCTCTGCCTCTCTCCATCATGAACGTGATGGATGGCATGCGCGGCACGCAGGAGATGGTGGTGCAAGCGGAATCTTCGGTCAACGAATCGGCGACTCCGCCGCTCGACTATGTGGTTTCCGGCGCGCATGTGCTGACGATCAATATCCGATAGCTTGCGGCCGGTGAGCCGCGCTGCCAAATCGCCCCAATCCGCGTGATACGCTTAATTTCCGCTCTCAACTCGCATCGAGGTACACACTTGGACGCTAGCCTGCGAAGAATTTTTGTTCTGCTCAGTGTCGTTCTGATTTCCGCACTCGCTCTTGCCGAAGGCACTCGCACCTGGGAACAATCGAAGTTTGAAGAACTGAGCAAGGGCACCGCCCAAGGCGTGGCCATTCGTAGCACCGGCGGATTGGAGCTGGCTCCCGCATTCAAAGCGCTCTCCACCACGCCGTCGGCCTACGTGTGGTCGATCGCCGCCGATTCGCAGGGCAACCTCTATGCCGCCGCCGGCGGCCCGGCCCGCATTTACCGCATTACGCCGGATGGGCAATCGACCACGATTTTCGAGCCCCAGGAATTGCAGGTGCAGGCCTTGGTGGTCGACAACAAGGGCGTGATCTACGCGGCCACCAACCCGGATGGCAAGGTCTATAAAATTGAGCACGTCCATGGTGAGGCCGCAGCCAAAAACAAGCCTGCGTCGGATTGGTCGGTTTCTGTCTATTTCGATCCCGCCACCAAGTACATCTGGGATCTGGCGCTCGACGATGCCGGCAACCTCTTTGTAGCGACCGGCGACCATGGCGAGATCTTCAAGGTTACTCCCAAAGGCGAGCATTCCGTCTTTTTCACCAGCGATGAGGCGCATATTCGCGTGCTGGCGCTGGACGCGAAAGGAAACCTGATTGCCGGCTCCGATGGCAGCGGCCTGGTGTACCGCATCGCGCCGGATGGAAAAGCGTTCGTGCTCTATAGCGCGCCTAAGAAGGAAATCACGGCGCTGGCGATTGACGCCGCCGGGAACATCTACGCCGCGGGCGTTGGCGAAAAGCACGGCGTGAAAACCGCGCCGCCGTTCATGATCACTCCCACCCAGCCGCAGGTGGCCCCGCGGCCGGCTACATCACAGCCTCAACCTTCCATCACGATCGGCGCCCCCAGCACGGTAAGTCCGGTGGTGCTGGGCAACTTCCCCGCTCCCGGCGCCGGCGCAGCCGGCGGCTCGGAGATTTATCGCATCGCTCCGGATGGCTCGCCCGCGCGAATTTGGACTTCGCACGAGGATCTGGTTTACGCCTTGGCGTTTGATGAGCACGGCCGCCTGCTCGCCGGCACTGGCAACCGCGGCCACATCTTCGCTGTCAGCGGCGAGGACGAATTTACCGATCTGCTGCAGGCCAGCGCCAGCCAGGTGACCGCCTTCGCGAAGGCTCCTAACGGCGGACTCTATGCTTCGACCAGCAATCTTGGGAAAGTGTTCCTGCTAAGCGCGTCGCCTGAATCGGAGGGCACTTACGAAAGCGATGTCTTCGACGCTCATATCTTCTCCCAGTGGGGCCGGACGGAATTTCGGGGCGAGGGCAACGTCGAGCTTTTTGCCCGCAGCGGCAACGTGGACAATCCCGACCGCAACTGGAGCACGTGGGAACCGGTCAATTTGCAAAAGGATGCCGAGGTCAAGGTGCCGCCTGCCCGGTTCATCCAATGGAAAGCGGTGCTGCACTCGGGCACGCCCGCCCCGCGCGTGGAGAGCGTTACGCTCAACTACCTCTCCAAGAACATCGCCCCGGACATTGACGAGGTCACGGTGCAGGAGGGCGTGCGTTATCAGCCGCTGCCCAAGCAACCCGAATCCGAATCCACAATCGGCAATCAGCCGCAACCGCATTTCGAGATTCCGGTTCCCACGATCCATGACCGCGATTCGATTGGCGTGAAGTGGTCCGTCCACGACGATAACGACGATGACATGGTCTACGCGGTTTACTACCGCGGCGATGGCGAAACCCGCTGGCTGCTGCTCAAGGACAACCTGAGCGACAAGTTCTATTCCTTCGACGCCGCGCTTTTGCCCGATGGTGGCTATAAGGTCAAGGTCGTCGCTTCCGATGCGCCGTCGCATTCGCCGGGCGAAGCGCTGACATCTTCCAAGGAGAGCGCCCGGTTTGAGGTGGACACGACCCCTCCCCAGATTCAGAACTTGGCCGCTGCCCTGCAGGAAGGACGAATCCACGTGAGTTTTCGCGCCGCCGACAGCTTCTCGCCCATTGAGCGCGCGCAATATTCGGTGGACGCCGGGGACTGGCAATACGTTGAGCCGGTCGGCCATCTCTCGGACTCAAAGACCGAAGATTACGATTTCCGCGTTCCGGTGCCGGCGGACCCGGACAACGCGAAAGCCGGCGCCGTTGAGCACGTTGTGGTAGTCCGCGCTTACGACCGCTTTGAGAATATGGGCGCGGCCAAGACCGTAATCCAGGCCAAGTAGCCCGCGTGAGCGCGCGGCTGCAGACCATCGGCTGGCTCGTGTGCGTGGTTTACGCCACGATTCCTGCTTATTGGCTGCTGATTCATCCTTTTGCTGACCACTGGCGCGCTCGCAATCGGTCTCCCTTCCGAGTTCTGCTGCCTCTGTGGATCGCCATGTGGGTTATCGCCTGCCTCGCAACGGCTCCTTGGCGGCGCACTGTGTTTTATGCAACCGCCTGGGCGTGGGTTCCCGCGCTTCTGCTCTTTGCAGTGGGCTTCTTTGTTTACGCTCGCGGCGGCAAGAATTTCAGCGGCCGGCAATTGGGCGGCCTTCCGGAACTGCGGTCCTCGCCCGAAGCACACCGGCTCGTGACTAGTGGAATCCGCAGCCGGGTTCGGCATCCAATCTACCTGGGCCACTTGTGCGAGATGTTGGCCTGGAGTCTGGGAACTGGGCTCGCGGTCTGCTTTGCGCTGACCGCATTCGCAGCCCTGACTGGAGCACTCATGATCTGGCAGGAAGATGAGGAACTCGAGCGGCGTTTCGGCCAGCAATTCCTGGAGTATCGCAAGAAAGTGCCCGCCGTTTTCCCAAGGATTGAACCGTGATGCCGGCCGGAACTCGAAACGATTGGAGCAAGCCTGCTTTTCCATATACCGCAGCCGACTCCCGCTATAATTCCATTTGGCTGAAGGCGGAGAGCCGGCGGCCGAACGCTTCCCTATGCGTTTCGAATTCTTCGTCGCCTCGCGTTATCTGCGCGCCAAGCGCCGCCAAGCTTTCATTGGCGTCATCACCGGAATCTCCATTCTCGGCGTCGCGGCTGGCGTGGCATCGCTTCTCATCGCCCTGGCCATCAACAACGGATTCCGCCAGGATCTGCAAAATCGCCTGATCGGCTCGACCTCCCACGTCGATCTCATGCGGGTGCAGGATGACGGCATCAAAGACTGGCGGAGCCTGATGGATCGCCTGGCCAAGCAGCCGCACGTGGTCGCGACAGCTCCCGCCGTCTACGAACAATTGCTGATCTCGAGCGGACCGAGGGCGCGCGGCGCTGTCTTGAAGGGAATCATCCCCGCCGACGAGCGAAAAGTCAGCGATCTGCTAAACACGGTGACCTTCGGCTCAGCCGATGCGCTGAATGAGAGCAGCGGCGGACCCACATCGTCCCCGAAGCGAGATTCCGCGGGCGAGGGCGCCCGCGCCACACAAACTCCGACCTCGTTGCAAGCAGTCCAGGACCGCACCGCCGCCATGCCTCCCATCATCATCGGCAAAGACATGGCCGATGGCCTGGGCGCGACCGTCGGCTCCGTCGTGCTCGTCACCAGCCCCCAGGGCGAACTCACACCTTTTGGCATGGTGCCGAAGTACACCCGCTTCCGCGTGGCGGGAATCTTCAATTCCGGCTTCTATGACTACGACAGTTCCTGGGCCTTCACACGGCTGTCCGATGCCCAAAAGCTGTTCGGTTTGGGCGACGAAATCGCCGTCATCGAATTCAAAATCGACGACATCTACAAAGCCGGCGAAGTGGGGAACGAGATCGAGAAAGCCGCCGGGCCCGGCTTCATGACCACCAACTGGATGGAACAGAACCAAGCGCTATTCCACGCCCTGCGCATGGAGCGCCTGGTCACTTTCATCACCATCGGGCTGATCGTCTTCGTTGCGGCGCTGAACATCCTGATCACGCTCATCATGATGGTGATGGAAAAGACCAAGGACATTGCGGTGCTCATGTCGATGGGCAGCCGCAAGTCGCAGATTCGCCGGATTTTCATCACGCAAGGCTTGCTGATCGGAATCCTCGGTACAGCGGTCGGCTTGATTGTCGGCTTCGCGCTCTCCTGGCTCGGCGGGCGCTACCATATTCTCTCGCTCGCTCCCGAGGTCTACTCGATCAACTACGTGCCGTTCGCCCCCCATCTGATGGACGGCGCCTGGGTGGCCGTGGTTGCTCTCGGGGTTTCCCTGCTCGCCACAATCTACCCCTCGTGGTCGGCGGCGCGGGTTCTGCCGGCCGAGTCACTGCGCTACGAATAGCCTGCCGCCCAAAACTTTCAACCCTGGTTCCGTGTTCTAATCTAAGAAGGGCTTCTACGCGCCGCCGCTGCGACGATTGGCGGCACGACTTTGATTCCAGGAGCGCTCCTGTTGCATCTAATGAGGCAGCCGATGTTGCGGATCGAAGGCTTGAAAAAGGTTTTTCGCACCGGCGGCTCTGAGTTGCTGCTCTTTGAAAACCTGACGTTTGAGGCAGCCGAAGGGGAGATGCTGGCCATCGTCGGTGAGTCTGGAGCCGGCAAGAGTACCTTGTTGCACATCGTCGGAACTCTTGATAGGGCTTCTGCGGGTGACGTATACTGCGCCCACTTGCGGCTGAGTTCGCTTTCGGAGACGGATGCCGCCGATTTTCGCAACCGGGAAGTCGGCTTCGTTTGGCAGTTCCACTACCTGTTGCCGGAGTTCACGGCACTGGAGAATGTCGCCATGCCGCTTCTGCTTCGGGGCAACACTCGGCAGCAGGCCGAAATGGAAGCTGCGCGATGGTTGCGCGAGGTCGGTTTGGAGCATCGATCTCATCACCGTTCGGGCGAGCTTTCCGGCGGAGAGCAACAGCGCGTGGCCTTGGCCCGGGCGTTGATCACCCAGCCCAAGCTCCTGTTGGCCGATGAACCGACCGGGGATCTCGACAGCCGCACCGCGGATTCGGTATTTGGATTGATCTCCCGGCTACATCGCGACCATCGCTTGACCTCTCTGATCGCGACGCACAATTTTTCTTTCGCGCGCCGCTGCCATCGGGTATTGCGCCTGCAGAACGGCCGCATTGAGGAGGTTGTGCCGGAGACGCTTACCGATTAAGAGCGAAGACGAAACGTTTGCACAAAGTTGACAGGAAGTGGCACTTCAGTGCCTTTGGTAACTACGTTAGGTCTGATAACTTATAGGAATAAGGAAGAGGGGCGCTGGCCCCCGGATTGCTTAGCGAACTTGGGCGAAGGGTTCTCGAGGGATAAGGGCCAAACCTGACCCGCTGTCTCCAGGCAGAGCTCAGAGGGAAAAAGGGTCATATGTTTGAACGCTATACGGAAAAGGCAAGGCGCGTCATCTTTTTTGCGCGCTACGAAGCCAGCCAGTTCGGGTCTCCTTATATAGAAACGGAGCACCTGCTACTGGGACTTCTGCGCGAAGACAAGGCCCTGACCAACCGTTTCTTGCGCTCTCATGCCTCGGTGGAATCGATCCGCAAGCAGATCGAAGGGCATACCACGATTCGGGAAAAAGTTTCGACCTCCGTCGATCTTCCCTTGAGCAACGAGTGCAAGCGGGTTTTGGCCTACGCCGCCGAAGAAGCAGAGCGGCTTTCGCATAAACACATCGGCACCGAGCATCTGCTTTTGGGTTTACTGAGAGAAGAAAAGTGCTTCGCCGCGGAGATCTTGCATGAGCGCGGCTTGCGGCTCTCGACCATTCGCGAGGAGCTTGCCCGCACCAGCCAGGAAAAGGCCCAGCCGCAGCGGCAGCGCGAGTCTTCCCTGCTCAGCGAATTTTCCCGCGACCTGACCCAGGCGGCGATGGATAGCCAGCTCGATCCGCTGGTCGGGCGCGAGGGCGAATTGGAGCGCGTGGTCCAGATTCTCTGCCGCCGCACCAAGAACAATCCGGTTTTGATCGGCGAGCCTGGCGTGGGCAAGACCGCCATCGTCGAAGGCCTGGCGCAGCGCATTGCCGACGGCGAGGTTCCGTCGTTCCTGGCCGACAAGCGCATTTTGGCTCTCGATCTTTCGCTGATCGTTGCCGGCACCAAGTACCGTGGGCAGTTCGAAGAACGCCTGAAGACCATCATGAAGGAGCTGATGGAGTCGCAGAATTCCATCATCTTCATTGACGAGTTGCACACGCTGGTGGGAGCCGGTTCGGCGGAAGGTTCGCTCGATGCCGCCAACATTCTGAAGCCGGCGCTATCGCGCGGCGAGATTCAGTGCATCGGCGCCACCACGCCCGGAGAATACCGCAAGTCGATCGAGAAAGACCGTTCGCTCGAGCGCCGCTTCCAGGCGGTGAAAGTTCCGCCGCCGAATGAAGACCGACGCAACCAAAATTCTGTTCGGGATCAAGGACCGCTACGAGAAGTTCCACGCCGTCACCTACACCGACGACGCCATCAACTTCGCGGTCTCGCACTCGAACCGCTACATTCCCGACCGCTTTCTGCCCGACAAAGCGATCGACCTAGTTGACGAAGCCGGGGCGCGCGTCAAGCTGCGCCAGACTTCGCTGCCCGAGGAGATCACCGAAGTGCAGAAGCGCATCAAGTTCATCGTTCATCGCATGGAAAACGCCATCGCGAACCACGAGTTCGAGAAGGCGCGTTTCTACTCGGACGAGGAACGCAAAGAGCGCGAGAACCTGCGCGCTCTTCGCGAAAAATATCATCTGGACGAATCCGCCACCGGCGTGGTCGGCCGCGAAGACATTGAAGATGTGGTCTCGCGCTGGACCGGCGTGCCCATTACGTCCATCAAGGAAGAAGAATCGGCCGAAGCTGCTGCGCATCGAAGAAGAGCTGCACAAGCGGATCATCTCGCAGGACAAGGCTATCGTCGCCCTGGCCCGCGCCATCCGCCGCAGCCGCGCCGGCCTCAAGAGCCCGAACCGGCCGATCGGGTCGTTCCTGTTCCTCGGGCCCACCGGCGTGGGCAAGACCGAAGTCGCGCGGACGCTGGCGCAATTCATGTTCGGCAGCGAAAAGTCGCTGGTCCGCTTCGATATGTCCGAGTTCATGGAGAAGCATTCGGTCTCGAAGCTGATCGGTTCGCCTCCGGGATACGTTGGCTACGAAGAGGGCGGCCAGCTTACCGAACGCGTGAAGCGGGCGCCCTACTCCGTCGTGCTGCTCGACGAAATCGAGAAGGCCCATCCGGATGTTTTCAACATCCTGCTGCAGGTTTTTGAAGACGGCCAGCTCACCGACGGCCTGGGCAACACGGTCGATTTCAAGAACACGATCATTATCATGACCTCGAACATTGGCGCGCGCCATTTGCAGAAGCGCGAGGGCCTTGGCTTCCAGTCGACCGCCGAAGACGTGATCTCCGACTAAAGTCGAAGACCTGGTGAAGAACGAAGTCAAGCGCACCTTCAACCCGGAATTCCTCAACCGGCTGGACGAGATCATCCTGTTCATGGCTCTGACCGAAGCCGATCTGATCCAGATTCTCGAACTCATGGTCACGCAGCTGAACCAGAACCTGGCGCAGAAGTCGATTACGGTCACGGTGGCCGACGAGGCCAAGAAGTGGATTCTGGGGCAGACGCTGACCGACCGCAGCTATGGCGCGCGTCCGCTGCGCCGCGCCCTGCAGAAGTACATCGAAGACCCGCTCAGCGAAGCGCTGATTCAAGGCACGATCGCCACGCGGCCCGCGTTCATCGAAGTCTTCCTAGACGGCAACAAGCTGTTCTACCGTCCGGTGGACTCGGAGAAGACCGAGGGCGTGCTGTTGTACGAGAACTAGCTTTTAGCCACTAGCTACTGACTTTTAGCCAAACGCCGTCAGCGAAAAGCTGGCGGCGTTGCTTTTGTGTGTTGACCTTTATCTAGCGCGACTTCTTGCTGAGGCGCGCGGCACAGCTTGACCCTTTGCGATAGCAATGCTAGCATTGACAGCATGGCAACATTGACCATTCGCCAGCTGGACGATAAGACCAAAACCAAATTAAGAGTGCAGGCGGCCCATCATGGCCGCTCCATGGAAGGGGAAGCCAGGGAAATTCTACGCGCCTCGCTGGCTTCCGCTCCGGCGCAGGGAAATCTTGCGGAAGCCATTCATCGGCGCTTTGCCCGCTTCGGCGGGATTGAACTTAACCTGCCGAAACGCGATGCGATCCGTCAACCTGCGGAATTGGCGGAATGATCATTCTCGATACCAACGTGCTCTCCGAACTGATGAAGCCGCAGCCGGTTCCTCAAGTGGCGGCCTGGATCGCGCAACAAGCGGGAACTGAGCTGTTCACCACCACCATCACGGAAGCGGAAATCTTTTATGGCATTGAGTTGCTGGCTCGCGGCAAGCGCCGCGAGGCATTACTTTCCGCCGCCGAGGCCATGTTTACCGAAGACCTGGCGGGCCGCGTCCTGGGATTCGAGAGTGATGCCGCGCGAATTTTCTCCAAAGTGGCCACGCAGCGGCGCGCACTGGGCCGGCCCATCAGCCACGCCGACGCGCAGATTGCATCGATCACACGGGCCCGCAAAGCCAAGCTCGCCACCCGCAACAAGTCCGACTTCGCCGATTGCGGCATCGATGTTGTTGATCCGTGGAATGGGCCGTAAGACGCCTGGGAATTAAGTGTGTGGACGGCTGGAAACGCGACCGAGCAACAGCAGTAAGACCTGCTCCGGGGAGCGAACTACCCCACTCAAGCCAAAGATAGGCATGAATGGGCCAACCGTCATCGTCGGGCGGGCGTCTGGCCGTCCGTGCAGCCCAGCTCGGTGGTCCCGTCGGAGACTTTATCTCGGCCGCCAATCCTGAGACAATAATCACCCATTGATTGCGGAAGTCATTCCCGCCGCCTATGACGCCTTCGGCCGCAAGGTTTTCCGACCTGACTTGCATCGGCATGGCATCCACCCAACATTTCCTATGGGCCGCTACGTGCGCCAGCGATTGGGCGTCAAATGCGCGTCAATTGAGCAGGTTCGGAGCTTTCTAGCCAGTTGCCAGTGGGTCTCGGACATCCATCAGTTCGGCAAAGAGGATTACTGGCAACCGCCCGAGCAATTCGAACGGCTGAGGAAAGGGGACTGCTAAGACTTTGCTCTATGGACGTGGAGACAGTTCCTCACGATGGGGTACGATGCGCGGGTGGTATTCGGGAGGCGTGGACGATACGGCGAAGGTCACGCTTGGGTTACATTTGTGAAACAGGAAAAGATCTTTCTCGTTGAACCGCAGTATTTGCATTTAGGCCATACTTTTCCCAGGCTTTCGACGCTGCAGTACCACCCTCAGTTCTCCATAAAGTGGGACGGCACGAAGGTCCTGTTTTATTCTCATGAAGACCGGAAATCCAATTTGCCGCTGCGGACGCTCATCCCGCTGGTTCCGGATTGGGCCGCAGCGTGGGCATATTATTCGCTATATTGGACAGGAGCGTGGGCGTATTATTCGCTACGGCTTCTGCTTGGACTTCCGTACCGATTACTCCGGTCCGTCGGGGTCGCGCGGAACGGCGAAACTCACACCGGCGGCGCGGGCTAAACGCTACCCCTGACGTTCCTTATCTACAGGGTCGCTCAGCGCGTCCAACCCACACACACGAGCCCCCTCAGCAGTCCGAAATACCCGGTCATGCGTCACCAGAAAGCAGATTCCTCGGCACGCCCTTGCCGTTCGGCGGCTGCGGACGGCTCGGAATGTCAACGGGGGAAGCGGCCGGAATGGCGTCCCTAACAATAACAATGGCCCCGGAGGTCCGGAGCCATTGTCAAAATTCCGTAGTGTAAGCACTCTGTCAATCTCAGTATTGGCCAAGCGCCAAGCAGTGTCAAGTTACGTGAGGAGATTATCTCTGCGTTTTCTCCTCGGACAAAACTTCCTCCACATAAGGGAGAATGGACCCGGCGGGATTCGAACCCGCATCTGCGACTGTGACAGAGTGCCGTGTTTCCCTTACACTACGGGCCCTGAGCGGAGTGTTCCGCGGGTAGGAATAAGAACGCAAGGTCATCCGTCACAATTTTTCTATTGAGTTTCAAACTGGGAATGCCGAAGTGCGTGCGACGGCTCAGGTGAACCGATCACTTCCGATATTGTTCCTCACCGGCCTGCTCCATCCACTCAACAAATTTGCCGTCGAGTGACGGCACGACTGAAGCCGGTGCCCTTCCACATGCCCGAACAGCGTTCCCAAACATCTTTGCTCGAACGTCTCGGTGGGAGATTCGTGGAAGGCCAGCCTCTAACTATAAGAAAACCCTAACGATCCCTCGTACATTGTCTTCCGTACCCTAGCCAGCTTGCCCCCGGCAAGGGAGAATAGCTGTTCACGGCCTGGCGTTTGGAGCCCCTCTCCCCGTTTTGCCCCGCCCAGGGCCGGATTCATCTGCATCGTGGAAGATTACTCACAGCCTCGGGAGTCATTTGGCAAGGCCGTCCGGCGTTTTTATCCCGCCGTGGTCGGGGTCCTGATGGTTTTCGGCGCCGCCTTTCTGGCTGACTACTACGCGCCTCCGCCAACGAACGACCTCCGCGATCAGGTGCGGCAACTCACCAGCGAAGTCGAGCGGCTGCAGCAGGAGCAGGCCATGCCGGCCATGGTCCTGAACCGGTATCGCAACTCGATCTGCTACATTTTTGGGGTTTATCGCGTGGGCTTTCCCAATCAGCAGCCTGCGCTGCGCGTGCGGGTTTCGGGCACCGGTTTTGTCGTGGCAAACGGCCTGCTCGCCACCAACCGGCACGTGGCCGAGCCTTGGTATGAAGATGCTGAAGCGGACGCGCTCATTCGCCGCGGGGCTACGCCGCAACTGGAAAAGCTGCTGGCCTTCTTTCCCGGCATGCCCGATGCGATCAACGTCACGCCGGTGGTTTTTTCCGCTCACGGCGATTTGGCTGTGCTTCAGGTTCAGAATGCGCCGGCAGTGGATAAACTCACTCCGCTGCCCCTGGCCGCCGCTCCCTCTCATCCCGGGGAATTGGTAGCAGTGATCGGGTACCCCATGGGCGTACTGGGGATGGTGGCGAAATCTCCGACCGCAGTTTATGACCGGCTCGCCTACCGCCACGACGATATGGGCGCAGCCAACGAACTTGCCGCGCTTTCGCTCATCCGTCCCTCGGCCACTTGCGGCCACCTGGGGGACGTGGTGGGCGACAAACTCATCTACGACGCGCCCACAGCTCACGGCGGCAGCGGCGGGCCGGTGTTCAATTCGCATGGCGAAGTGATTGGCGTGAATTCCGCGTATCTGGACGGTTTCTCTGGCGGCACGCTCGGCATTTCGGCCGACGCGTTGCGGCCGCTGATTGAAGCAGCGCAGAAGCGGCCGGCGCAGGCTCCTTCACAGAAGTAGCTCAAGCATTCCCTAGGTCGAGTAGTCGGCGTTGATGCGGACGTATTCCGCCGTCAAGTCCGTAGAGTGGAAAAGCACCTGGCCTTTTCCCCGGCCAAGCTTCACGTGAATATCACAGCTCGGCTGAGATAGCTCACTGTGAGCCGCAGCATTATCAAATTGGCAGGGTGAGCCTTTGCGAAACACGGTTTGCTTGCCGATGGAGATTTCCACTCGTTCGGGACGAATGGGCACGCCGCACGCGCCGGCCGCGGCCAGAATGCGGCCCCAGTTGGGGTCTGCCCCTGCCCAGGCGGTTTTCACCAGAAGCGAGTGGGCGATGGCCTTCGCAATCCGCAGCGCCTCGGCGCGGTTCTTCGCCTGTTCGATGGAAAGATGAATCACGTGCTGCACGCCTTCGCCGTCCCGAATGATCTGCTCCGCGAGCGAGTCGCAGACCTGCAGCAGAGCCTTGGAGAATTTCTTTGCTACTCCAGCGTCTTTAAGCCGCACCCCGCTCTCGCCGCTGGCCAATAGCAGAACCGTGTCATTCGTTGAGGTATCGCCGTCGACCGACATGCAGTTGAACGTCTGGTCGCACACCGGGAGGAGAAAGCGCCGCAGCTGGCTCGGGCTGGCTTCAGCGTCGGTGAACAGATACACCAGCATGGTGGCAAGCTGGGGATGAATCATGCCAGCGCCTTTGGCGACGCCGGTGAGACTGACGACTTTGTTGCCCAAGCGAAATTGCGCGGAAGCCAGCTTGGGGTGCAAGTCGGTGGTCATGATGGCTTCGGCAAAGCAGCGCAGACCGGCTTCACTGGCTTGCCCGGCAGCGGTCAGCTCTGGCAATTTCGAAATGATCTTTTGCGCCGGCAGTAGCACACCGATGATTCCCGTGGAAGAGGGAAATACT
Organism: uncultured Acidobacteriaceae bacterium; assembly: GCA_963770915.1. GTDB lineage: Bacteria > Acidobacteriota > Terriglobia > Terriglobales > Acidobacteriaceae > PALSA-270. The sequence continues at coordinate 3,129,799 of CAVYRG010000001.1, read as the reverse complement.
TCTTCCTTCTTCACGCCGAGTACGCGCGCCGCTTCGCCGCAAACGTCGCGGCAGGCGCGGATCCCGGCAGGCCCAGTGGCGCAGTTGGCGTTGCCGGAATTGACGACCACCGCGCGCACCCGCCCCCGCGCCGCCAGCAGAGACACCCGCCCAACTTGCACCGGCGCGGCCGCGACACGGTTTTTTGTGAACACGGCCGCAGCCGTAGTTCCAGCGCAGGCTGCAGCCAGGGCCAGATCAGCCCGTCCGCTAGCCTTGATGCCCGCCGTGACGGCAGAAAAGAGAAATCCCCTGGGCAGGTGGATTACAGGAGAGCCTGTCGAGTTGTTCATACCTCCAGCTTCACCAAGAAGGTTGCCGGCTCCGGCAGGATAGAGAATTTTGGAAGTTCGCCGCGCACCATCGCCACTTCATCGCAGCAATGCAGGCGCGGGCACACCCAGCAGTCTTTGTGAATCTTGTCGGGCAAATCCTCGCGCTGCGCCAGGCTGAAGCCCATGCGGGAGAAGAATTCCGGCTTGCGGGTGAACAGGCAAATGCAGCTCACGTGATGTTTTTCGGCTTCTTCCAGAAGAGCCTCGACCAGCCGCTTGCCGCCTCCAGACTTCTGGTAAGCGGGATCGACGGTGATGGAGCGAATCTCGGCCAGGTGTTGTCCGTAGAGGTGCAGCGCGCCGCAGCCCACCACGCGTCCGCGATGTTCCAGAACCACGAAGTCGCGCACATTCTCGCAAATCTCGGCAAAGTTGCGGGGCAGCAGTGTGCCATCTGTGGAGTACGCCCCGATCAGCTCGTGGATGCGCTCCGCGTCGGGAAGAATCGCGTCACGCGTGCGCATGAGTTTCACCCCTCATGGAGTCGATTTTCCCCTTCGCGTCGGCAATCGCCTGGCGCACACGCGCCGGCGCCGTAGCTCCGGGAACGTCATGAATGGCAAGCACTGCGGAAAGGCTGAGGCAGCCGTAAAGCTCTTCATCGAACGCTGGATTCACTTTCTGCAATTCCTCCAGGGATAGATCTTGCAACTCGCAACCCTTCTCTAAACACAACTGCACCGCCTTGCCGACCTGTTCGTGAGCCAGACGGAACGGCACGCCGCGCCGCACCAGGTACGTGGCAGCGGCCCAGGCGTTCATGAATCCGGTTTGCGCGGCCTGCTGCATGCGCTCATGAGCGAACGTCACGGCCCGCATCCATCCTGTCGCCAGCGGCAAAAGCGAGAGCATGGTTTCCGTAGCTTCGAACAGCGGCTCCTGCGTTTCCTGCAAGTCTTTGTTGTAGGCCAGCGGCAATCCTTTCACCGTCATCATCAGGGCGGTTGCATTGCCGATTACGCGGCCGGCTTTGCCGCGCACCAATTCCAGCAAGTCAGGATTCATCTTTTGCGGCATGGCGCTGCTGCCGGTCGAGTAGGCTTCCGGCAACTGTACAAAACCGAATTCCTGGGAGGAAAACAAAATCATCTCCTCCGCCCACCGGCTTAGATGCAGAGCCAGCAGCGAAAGCGCCTGCACAAACTCAAGCGCGAAATCACGGTCGCTGGTGGCATCGATGCTGTTTGCCGTCGGCCCGTCGAAGCTTAGCTCCGATGCGATGGCACGCCGGTCAAGCGGCAACGTGGTGCCTGCGACCGCGCCCGAACCCAGCGGACAGACATTCAGCCGCTTGCGGCAATCCGCCAGGCGGCCGGCATCGCGCAGAAACATTTCCACGTACGCCAGCAGCCAATGCGCGACCAGCACGGGCTCGGCCCGCTGCAAATGCGTGTACGCAGGCATGGCCGCATTCCCGGCGAGTTCCGCGCGATCGAGGAGGACGCCGAGCCATTCCGCCAAATCGGCGCGCAGCTGATCGATGCCGGCCCGCGTGTACAGCCGCAGGTCGGTGACGATCTGCTCATTGCGGCTGCGGCCGCTGTGCAGCTTGTAGCCGGTATCGCCGATCAACACGACGAGCTGCTTTTCGACAAAATGATGGATATCTTCCGCCTCGCCGTCATTCATGAATTCCGGCGAAGCCGCCGCGTTCTGCGCAATCTTCTCCAGTCCCTCGACAATGGCAATCAGCTCACTCGAAGAAAGCACCTCTGCGTTCCTCAACGCGAGAGCGTGCGCCCGGCTAGCCGCCAACTCCTGCGCCAGCAGACGGCGGTCGAAGCCAAACGACCGCTGCCAGCGCTCGAATTCGGGGTCCAGAGGCTGCCGGAAGCGGCCCGACCACATCTTCATTTCGCGACCTCCGTCCGCATGCGCGCCCGCGAGCGCGAGGGCAGCCCCAGAATCCTGATGAAGCCCTCCGCGTCTTTCTGGTCGTAGCTGTCTCCCATGGTGAAGGAGGAAAGATCGGTGCGATACAACGAATTCTCCGACTTTCGGCTCACCACCGCTACATTACCTTTGTATAGCGACAAAGTGATGGAGCCAGTCATATCTTTCTGGGTACTCTCGACGAAAGCATCCAGCGCTTCGCGCAAGGGAGTGAACCACAACCCGAAATAAACCAGCTCGGCATATTTCAGACCGATGTGCTGCTTGAAATGCGCGAGATCGCGTTCGAGGCACAAAGCTTCCAGTTCGCGATGCGCCAGAACCAGCTGGGTTCCGCCCGGGGTTTCGTAGCATCCGCGGGATTTCATGCCGACAAAGCGGTTCTCCACCAGATCGGTGCGGCCGATGGCGTTGCGGGCGCCGATTTCATTCAGTAACCCAAGCAGCGCAACCGGATCAAGACACATGCCATTTACTGAAACCGGGATGCCGCGCTCGAAGCCGATTTCCACTTGCTCTTCGCGGTCGGGCGCGTCCTGGGGCGAGCGAGTCCACTGCCAGGTTCCGGGCAACGGCGCATTGGCCGCGTCCTCCAGTTCTCCCCCCTCGTGGCTGAGGTGCCAGATATTGCGGTCGCGGCTGTGAATCTTCTGCCGGCTGGCCTCGACCGGAATGCCGTGCTGCTCGGCGTAATCCAGGCAATCCTCGCGAGACTTCAAGGTCCACTCGCGCCAGGGCGCGATCACTTTCAGTTCCGGCGCCAGCGCCTGGTAGGCGAGCTCAAACCGAACTTGATCGTTGCCCTTGCCGGTGCAGCCGTGCGCCACGGCGGTGGCTCCTTCGCGCAATGCCACTTCCACTTGATGCTTGGCAATCACCGGGCGCGCCATCGACGTGCCCAGAAGATACTTGTGTTCGTAAACTGCACCCGCCTTCAGCGATGGAAAGACATAATCGGTCAGAAACTCCTCGCGGAGGTCCTCAACCACGACTTTGCTGGCGCCGGTCTTGTAGGCCTTCTCGACGACGGCCTCGAGGTCGTCGCCCTGGCCAACGTCGGCCACCATGGCGACGACGTTGTAGGCATAATTTTCTTTCAGCCATGGAATGATGATCGAGGTGTCCAGCCCTCCCGAATACGCGAGAACGACTTTTTCAGTCATGAGAGCTCCTTGCCGGTTGACGGCCTTTTGCGCCATCCAGCAATAACATCAGAATGGCTTTTTGCACGTGCAGGCGGTTTTCCGCCTGATCGAAGACGACTGAGCGATGCGAATCCATAATAGAATCGGTGATTTCCTCGCCGCGATGCGCCGGCAGACAGTGCATGAAGACCGCGTGCGGCGCGGCTTTGAAGGCGAGTTCCTCATTCAGTTGATAGGGCTTGAAAATGTCAGCGCGCATTTCGGCTTCGTCTTCTTCGCCCATGCTGGCCCACACGTCGGTATAAATGGCATCGGCGCCGGCGACCGCTTCCCGCGGGTCTGCGAGCAACTCGATCACCGCGCCGGATTTTTGCGCCATGGCCTTGGCGTCGGCGACGACCTGAGGATCGGGTCCGTAACCCTTCGGCGTAGCCACCCGGATTTTCGAGCCGATGCAGGCGCACGCCAGCATCAGCGAATGGGCGACGTTGTTTCCGTCGCCAACGTAGGCAAGCTGAATCGGCCGCAGGTCGCCAAACCGCTCCTGCAGCGTGAAGTAGTCGGCCAGCGCCTGGCAAGGATGCTCCAGGTCGCTGAGCGCATTGATCACCGGAATCGAGGCATGCTGCGCCATTTCCGTGACCGTGGCGTGGGAAAACGTGCGCAGCACAACGCCATCGACCCAGCGCTCCAGGTTGTGCGCAATGTCGCTCAACTTTTCGCGCGCGGCCAGACGTTCGCCCCTCTGGTCAACGAAAATGGCTTGGCCTCCCAGGCTTCCCATGCCGGCTTCGAACGTGATGCGGGTGCGCAGTGAGGGCTTTTCGAAGAACATCGCGATCTGCTTTCCTGCGAGCGCACTGCGAAAATCTGCAGAACGCGCTTTCATGACCCCGGCCAACTGAAAAATGGCCTCGACATCGATCGGCCCCAGGTCGCGAATCGAAACTAGATCGCGGCAGGAAATGCCCGCCGCCACGGGCGCGGAGCCGGACCGCGCCGCGTTCATTACTTGGCTGCTCACTATGGTTGACTCCTTTTGGAAGATTTGGCGCGCGCCGAAGCCCGGCGCGGCGGCGCGGTGGGCAAAGCGGCATCCAGTGCGCGAATCACCTGATCGACGTGCTTCTTCTCAATGATGTAAGGAGGCAGAAAGCGCAGTACGGTGTCATGCGTGCGATTGATGAGAATGCCACTGGCCAGCAATTGCTGCAACGCGGATTTTGCCGTATCCGCCGAATCGATTTCGATGCCGAGCATCAGCCCCATGCCGCGAACTTCGCGGATGCAGCCGTGGCGGGCTTGCAGCCACTCCAGCTTCCCGCGGAAATAGCTACCCATCTCACGCACGTGCGGCATCAGGCCATCGACCATCTTCAAGACTTCAATTGCGACCGCGCAGGCCAACGGCCCTCCGCCGAAAGTTGTGCCGTGCATGCCGGGATGCATGCCACCGGCCACGCGATTGGTGGTGAGGATGGCGCCCAGCGGCAAGCCCGCAGCCAGCGGCTTGGCCACGGTGACGATATCCGGCTTCACGCCATAGCGCTGGTACGCAAAATATTTTCCGGTGCGCCCCAGGCCGCATTGGATTTCATCGAGAATGAGCAACGCTCCGGTGCGCGCGCTCAATTCCCGCGCGGTCCGCAGGAATTCCGGGCTAACGGGGTAAATGCCGCCTTCGCCCTGGATGGTTTCGAGGCAGATGGCGCAAACACTGCCATCGAACTGGCGTTTCAGGTCGTCCACGTCGTTGAAAGCGACGAACGCCACCCCTGGCAGCATCGGAGCAAAGGGATGGCGGTACTTGGGCTGACCAGTCGTAGCCAGCGAGCCGAAGGTGCGGCCATGAAAAGAATTCTCCAGCGCCAGAATGCGCCACTTTGCCTTGTGGCCGTTCGAGTTTTCGACTCGCGCCAGCGCGCGGGCCAGCTTGAGCGCGCCCTCCCAGGCTTCGGTCCCGCTGTTGCAGAAGAAAACTTTGTCTAGGCCAGAAATCCTCGTCAGCCGCTTGGCGAGTTCCGCTTGAAACTGGTGGAAGAACAAGTTGGAAACGTGAATCAGCCGCCCTGCCTGCCGGCGCAGCGCGGCCTGGATCGCCGGATGCCCATGCCCGAGCGCATTGACGCCCAGCCCGCTCAAAAAGTCGAGATAGCGCTTGCCTTCCGAATCCCAAAGATAGACGCCCTTGCCGCGCGTAAACAGAACGCGCTGGCGATCATAGGTAGGGAGCAGAAGCTGCTGCTCGGACTGCGCAACGGAAGCGAGGTTCATGCTCCGATCACCTCCGTGCCGCACTCCAGCTTGGTGAAGTAGAACTGCGGCAACATTTCCGCCTGCGCCGCCGGCAGAATCCGCACCCGGCCCACTCCCTTGCGCAACGCCTGATTGCACGCTTCGAGCTTGGGCAGCATGCCGCCGCCGATCACCGATTGCTCCACCATGGAAGCCACATCCTTAGTGTTAAGCCAAGGGATGACGCTTCCGTTGGCATCCTTCACTCCGGGAACGTCGGTGAGAAAAATCAGCGAGTCGGCGCGGCAAGCCACGGCGCAGGCCGCCGCCATCTGGTCTGCGTTGACGTTGTAGTACTCGCCGTCCGAGCCCAGGGCCAGCGACGACAAGACCGGAATGCCGCCCTCGCGCCAGATGGCATCCAGCCAGCGCGGTTCCACCGAGCAGATTTCACCGACAAATCCCAAATCGTAGCCCTCGGTCTTTTTCTTGCGGGCGCGGAATGACATGCCATCGCCGCCGCACAGACCGATGGCGGGATTGCCGGCCGCCACCACCGCCGCCACCACGCTCTTATTCACCATACCGGCGAGAACCATGAGCGCGACGTCGCGCGTTTCGGCATCGGTAATGCGCAGGCCGTTCACAAAATCGCTCTTCTTGCCGAGCAGGCTTCAGGGTGCGGGTCAGCGTAGTGCCGCCGCCATGAACCAGCGCAATGTGATGCCCGTCGCGAGCCAACTCCACGACCGCCTGCGCACACTTGCGCAAGGTGGCTTTATCTTCCAACGCGGTGCCGCCAATTTTGACCACGATCTTCACTGCAGGCCCTCCTCTTCCTTCCAGCCATACATCAGGTTCATGTTCTGCACCGCCTGTCCGGCCGCGCCTTTCAGCAGGTTGTCCACGCAGGAAACCAGCACCAAGCGGCGTCCATCTTTGGCCAGGCAGAAACCGATGTCGCAATAATTCGTGTGCACCGAATACTGAATTTCCGGCAGGCGCGGCGGACTGAAAATCCGCACCCAGCGCTTGCCGGCATAGAATTCGCGGAAACAGGACTCCACGTCCGCCGCTTTCATCTCCCGATTGAGATGCACGTACACGGTGGAAAGAATCCCGCGCGGAATCGGCAACAGATGCGGCGTGAAAATCAGTTCGCCGCCGCGCAACTTCAATTGCTCGAGAATCTCTCCCGTATGCCGATGCCCAAACACGCCGTAGGCGGAAAGATTGTCGGCCACGGAAACAAAATGCGTGCGCGCGGTCGGCTCCTTGCCTGCTCCCGAGGCGCCCGACTTCGAGTCCGAAACAATTCCCCGCTCGCGATCGACCAGCCCCGCCTGCAGCAGCGGCGCCAGCGCCAGAATTACCGAAGTCGCATAGCAACCGGGATTCGCGACAATTTGCGCATGGCGAATGCAGTCGCCGTGCAGCTCGGGCAAGCCGTAGACCGCCTTGTCGATGAACTCAGTCGCCGCTGCCGAGCCTTCGTCCTTGAACCCGTACACCGCGCGATGCTCCGCTTCTTTCAGCCGCCACGCGCCGCTCAGATCGATCACCCGCAGTCCATGCGCGACCGCTTCCGGAGCGAGGGAGCGCGAAGCCTCATGCGGCGTCGCGAGAAAAAGCAACTTCACGCCGTTTTCTTTCAGTATGTCCCAGGAAAGCGGCCGCAGCGGATAGCTGCCGTTGCCCGAGAGCGCCGGAAAGATATCGGCCAAATTGACCGGCGAATAAGCTTCGCCGTGCCGGCTGAGAAGCAGCGGCGTCTCCACCTGCGGATGGCGCAGCAACAGCCGGGTCAATTCCAATCCGGAGTAACCGGTCGCTCCCACGACCGCTGTTTTCAGTTTGCCCGGCATCAGGCCAGCATCTCCTGCGCGCGCAGTTCCAGGCGGGTAGCGGCTTTGCGGTCGGGGCAGACAATCAGGATGGTGTCATCGCCGGCCACGCTGCCCACCGCTTCCGGCCATTCCTGGTCATCCAAAGCGGCGCAAACGGGCTGCGCGCTGCCGACCGTGGTCTTGATCACCAGCAGATTCTGCGCCCGGCGCACATCCACCACGAACTCACGCATCAGGCGCGAGACCGGAGGCAGCACCGAGCCGGAAGCGTTCTCCGACGGCAGCGTGTATCCTTCCGCCGTCTTGGCCAGGCCCATTTCGCGAATGTCGCGCGAGAGCGTCGCCTGCCCCACGCGGACCCCGTGCTTGTGCAGGCTGCGCTGGAGATCTTCCTGACTGGCGATCGGGCCCTCGCTCAATAGCGCCAGAATCGTTTTTTGCCGCAACAATTTACTCATGAATACCTATTCACTTGAATGCATACTTATTCATTGATAGTAAGGCATCTGCGCTGCGTGTCAAGAAAAAATTTTGCGGCGCGCGAGGCCAGGACCGCCGCTCGCGCGGGCGAGGTCGAGGTCGAGGTCGGCAGGAAGCAACAATTAGGGATTCAACGGCATCCGCCGGCTTGGGCAAGACGCTAAGACTATCGGCTGAACAGGGAGGGTCTGCGGTCAGTTCTGCTGGCTTTTTTCGGTCTTCGCGATTTTTTCCACTTCCTGCCGCTCTTCGAAGAACTGCACTAACCGGCTGATCAGACGGCGCTGGCCGCCGATCATGTGCAGGCCGCTTTCCTGCTGATGCTGCTGCAGGACCTGGTTCAAACTGCGTTCCAATTCATTCATGATGAAAACCTCGGTCCAAACCTAAGAATGCATCTATAACTGTACAACTCCAGAAAAGCCGTTGAAATCGCAAAATCTGATTGCTTAAATCGAAAAACAAGATACTGGATTGGCTGTGCTAACCGCAAGTAAGCCATAGATCTCGCCTATTTCGAAGCGGAAGCCAGTTGGCGCACTGTACTGATGAATGTGGTGGTGGCGCGGGTGAGAGTGCGGTCGCGACGGTAAGCCAGGCCCAACTCCCGCCAGAGTTCTTCGTCCTTGATGGGAATCAGCTTGGCCCGCCCGGCCAAGACCTGGTCCCGGGCAAAACTCGCGCTGATGAGTGAAACTCCAAGGCCCGCCGCCACGAAGCTTTTGATCATGCCGATGCTGGGCAGTTCCATCCTCACTTGCAACTGCGCTGCGTAGGGGCGAAACAGTTTATCCATCAAGCGGCGGCTGTAGCCGGTCTTGGGCAGCAATAAGGGCTGTTTCGCAATTTCGCTGACCGGAACCACGTCGAGCTTGGCCAGGGGATTCTGCGGGCTGACCATCAGCATCAGCTGATCGCGGAAAATGGCATGGGCTTTCAGGCTGGCCGACTTCACCGGCAAGGTCACGATGCCGACGTCGATAGTGCCGTTCTCCAGCTTTTCGATGATCTTGTAGCTGAAGTTGCGATAGATGCTGATCTGCACGCGGGGATACAGGCTGCAGAATTTGGCGAAGACGTCGGGCAAGACGTAAAGACAGGTGGCTTCGTTGGCGCCGATCACCAGAGTGCCGCGCGGGGCCGTGCCCTGGTCGGCGACGGCCAGCAGCGATTCGTCCCGCATTTGCAGCAGGCGCTCGGCGTAGGCGAACAAAACCCGGCCCGCGGGCGTGAGGGTTACATCCTTTCCGGAGCGGTCGAGCAGGCGGTCGCCGTATTCCTGCTCCAGTTGCCGGATCTGCGCGCTGACCGCGGACTGGGAGCGAAATACTTTTTGTCCTGCGCGGGAGAAACTGCCGAGCTTAGCCACTTCGAGAAATGTGACGAGCTGGTCGAAGTCCATATTCAGTGCCCGATTATAGACGAGAGGCCAAATGTGGGGCGGACACTCCTGTCCGCCGTCTTTGATTTGGACTCCGCCTCCGCGACAGACTGGCAGCGAGATCAAGGCGTCAGACAAGAATCAAAAAACAAGAGCGGCGGATAGAGTGTCCGCCCCACATCCCTCCTAGGTCGTAAACGCCAGCGATAGCAGCGTCTTCTGCTCGACTTCGTGCGCTTTGGTAGAGCCGGTTGCCGGGCTGGCGCTGGCCGACCGCTTTACGGTTAGGACGGGGCGGTCGCCGGCAATGCGGCGCAGGCGAGGCAGAACGTAGAACAGCGCGCCCATGTTGGCGGGCTCTTCCTGAACCCAGACGATGTCCGCCTTGGGATGGGCCGCCATCTCGGCGGCCAATTCCTCTTCGGGAAAGGGATAGAGCTGCTCGACGAAGACGACGGCGGTGGAAGTGTCTTTCCGCTTTTTCCGCTCGACGCGCAGTTCGTGGCCGATTTTACCGGTGCAGAACAGGATGCGGCGCGCGTCAGCCACCTCGTGGTCGGGCAGCACCGGCAGAAACCGCTTGTGGGTGAAGTCCTCAAGAGGCGAAGCGGCGTCGGGATGGCGCAACATGCTCTTCGGCGTGAACACGACCAGCGGCTTGCGCCAAAGCCGCAACGCCTGCCGGCGCAGCAAATGAAAATACTGCGCGGCGTTGGAAGGCTGGCAGATCTGGAAATTGTCGCGCGCCGCAAGCTGCAGAAAGCGCTCGACGCGCGCGCTGGAATGCTCCGGCCCCTGGCCTTCGTAGCCGTGGGGCAACAGCAGCACCACGCCCGAAAGCAGGCCCCACTTGTCCTCGCCCGCGCAGATGAATTGATCGATGACCGCCTGCGCCACGTTGACGAAGTCGCCGAACTGCGCCTCCCACAAGACCAGCGCCTCGGGATAGTCGCGGCTGTAGCCGTACTCGAAGCCCAGCACGCCGGCCTCGGAAAGCGTGGAATTGTAGATTTGGCAGCGCGCCTGGCCCTCCGCAATGTGCTGCAGCGGCACATATTCCTGCTCGTTTTCGATATCGAGCAACACTGAGTGGCGCTGATTGAAAGTACCGCGGCGGCTGTCCTGCCCGCTCAGCCGCACTGGAATGCCGACTTTCACCAGGCTGCCAAAAGCCAACGCCTCGGCCATTCCGTAATCCACCGGGCGATGGCCCTTGCCCATTTCCGCGCGCTGCTCCAGCAGCTTCTTGATCTTGGGATGAATGTGGAAGGCGTCCGGATAACTCGTAAGCCGGTGCGTCACCTCGGCCAGTTCGCCAGTGGGCAAGCCAGTCTCGACTTCGTATTGCGCCTTATGCCGGCCACCTTTGTAGTGATCCCAATAGCCGGGCAAGTCGCGCAGCGTAGGCTTCTTGCGAATGTGGCTGGCTTTTTTCTGGGCCGTTTCGTACTCCGTTTGGACTGCGGTCACGCGCGCCCGGGCGTCGGTCGCGCCGATGTCTTCGGCGTAAATCTCCCAAAGCGGCGGGTGGTCCTTGATCATCTTGTAGCGCAAAGGCTGGGTGATGGTGGGATCGTCCACTTCGCTATGGCCGTGGCGGCGGTAGCCGATCATGTCGATGACGACGTCGCTGCCAAATCGGTAGCGGTATTCGACCGCGAGGCGGCCCATGCGCACAACCGCGTCCACGTCTTCTGCATTCACATGGAAGATGGGAATGCTCTGGCGGCGCGCCAACTGCGCGGCAAAACGGGAAGAGTGAAGCTCGCGCGAGAGCGTAGTGAACCCAATCAGGTTGTTGACGATGATGTGCACCGTGCCGCCGACGCTGAAACCGGGTATGTCGGCGTAGTTCAAGGTTTCAGCAAAAATTCCCTGTCCGGCGAAGGCGCCGTCGCCGTGGACTAAGAGAGGAAGATACTTCCGGGTACCGCCTTCACCGGCGCGCTCTTGCTTGGCGCGAGTGCGGCCGACGGTCACCGGATCGACGGCTTCCAGATGGCTGGGGTTCGAAGCCAGGTGAATATGAATCTTCGCTCTGCTGCGCGTTACGTACTCGCCGGTCGCTCCCATGTGATACTTCACGTCGCCGCCGCCCAGTACGCTTCGCGGGTCCACGTCTTCGAATCCGGCGAAGACCTCTTCCGGCGCGCGCTTGGCAACCTGCACGATCACGTTCAGGCGCCCGCGATGGCTCATGCCCATCACCAGCTCGGCCGCGCCCAACTCACCGGCGTTTTCGAGGATCTCGTCGACCAGAGGAATGAGAGCGGTTACGCCTTCCAGCGAAAACCGCTTGTTGCCCAAATAGCGATGCTGCAGCACGTGTTCGAAAATATCGGCGCGGATCAACTGGTCGAGCACGGCCTGCTGATCGACGGGAGCAGGCTCGCCTTCCAGCCGCTCGCGAATCCAGAGGCGGCGCTCCGGGTCGGCAATGTGCATGAACTCCGCGCCCACGGTCCCGCAGTAGATCTGGCGGGCCTCTTCCGCGAACTCCCCGTCGATCATCAGATCGGGATGAAGCTCGGGATGCAGAAAACCCAAGGGGTCGAGATCGGCCTCGAGATATCCCCAGCGGCGGAACAGATCGAATACACGTTCGCGTTCAGATTCGGTTTCGGCCGTCATCAGCCCGTTGCCGGGATCGACGGCCTGGGAGGTCTCAGGTTGCTTTAGGCTCATATTTGTCTGCTATTAGGATAAAGGATGATGGTCCGGTTGCGGGGGATTCGGAGCGTGTGATCCGGGGGTGTCGGGAGGATCAAGAAGCCGCTACTCCAGGAAAATGACGAGGATACGGCCATCGGAATGATAGCCCCCGCCGGTGGCGTTTTTAGCATCCTGCACCGGATTGGGCGGCAGGTAGTATGCCAGGCTCTTCACTTTGCCCGCCTGCTGTATGGTCTGGCCGATATTGTCTCGTTCTCCGTCGACGGCGGGATCGATTTTGTGCGTCACGTTGCCGTTGCGCTGATCCTTTTCGAAGCCGATGTCATGCGTGCCGGCGCCCACCCAGACGGTCTGGCCACTGTACGTGAACGGCGCTTTCCAAATGCGGAAGTGATGCCGGGTGGCGACGACAGCATAAGCGTCGGCTTCTTCATAGCCGTAGTCCTGTTTGCGATCGAACAGGTACAGCGTGCTCATCGGCATCTCCAGGTAGTCTTTCCTTTGATAAGTCTCGAGGACCGCTTTCACTGCGGCTTGTTTGTCGTCGGTGTCGGCCACGTGCCAATTTGCAGCCGTGAGGGCAGCCTGCATTTGCTCCTGGGAGCCGACGATCACGAAATTCACCATGTCGCCTTGGTTGTTGAACTGATCACGCACGCGACGAGGTAGATTGTCGATGCTCTTGCGCAGGCTCGAATCGAGCTGGGCGTCGGACAGTTTCAAGGCGGGGGTGGCGCTGGATGCGCCGCTTCCAGTTGAGGTTGAGCCGGCGGAAGTTGCGCTGCTGCCCGCGGTGGAAGAAGCGGAAGCTGGGCTTCCGGTTCCAAACTGCCCGGCCAGCCAGGATTGCGCCGCAGCCGCCAATTTGGACTTGATATCCTGCGGCTTGCTCTGGGTCGAAGCCGTTTGCTGGGATGCTGCAGAGCTGTCCGTGACCTTTGCCAGCTTCCAGGGCTTGGGTGCAGTCGAGTCCGTGGAACTGGCAAGCAGGCGAAGGTCAGCCTGGCCGGAGCCCGCGAGCTCCATTTCAAATTGCTTTTCCTGCGAGTCGCCGCCCTTCTGCGTCAGATGCAAGATTTTTCCCGTGATCGACAAGTCGGAAGCTGCGTCCTGGCCGTCTTGCGTTTGAGCGCTAGTCAGCGCGCCGTCTTGATCGAATTGAACCGTGGCGCGGCTGATGGTGCCGGTCAGTTTGCCGTCCTGCATGGCGAGCTTGATGGTGAGGAAGGCCTGGCCCTGAAACTGGGCTTGCCATGTGCCCACGAATGCATCGGATGAGTCGGTTTGGATGGAAGGGTCTTGCGCGGAAAGGGACGCCATGAAAACCAAGACGAAGCCAAGCAGGGCATGCCTGCGGAAAAGCGCTCGCCAACTCATAAATCACCTCAGGCGCGAGACTCGCGCTACCCGCACTTTCCCGTGCCGTGGCAACCGCGGGAGGAAGCCGAGCAATTGCCGGGTTCGGCCAGCTCGCCATCCGGGCCGATGCAGGTCTGGGTGTGCATGCACCAGAACAGCCCGTCATTCGAACGCTGCACGGTGGGGTCGTGCTCGGCCAGGACAAACTGGCCCTTCCAGCGCAGCGCCGGGCAGAGATTGGGATGGTGGATGTTGAAGCGATCGGATTCGCTAACCGTCCTTTGGCTAATCATGCGGCGCCTCCCGAGGCTTTGAGAATCGCGCGGCGCAACGCCACGCGCGCCAACTGAACTTTGTAAGCATTGTGACTCAGCGGCTTAGCGTTTGCCAGAGCCGCTTCCGCCGCAGCTTTTGCGGTTTCTTCGGAAACCTGTTTGCCCACAAGCGCGCGTTCAGCTTCCGCTGAAATCCACGGGACTGGGGCCACGTTGCCCATCACGACGCGCGCCGAGCGAACTGTCGAACCGTTCATCTCCAGCGCCACAGCAGCGACTGCCAGCGGCCAATCGAAGGCCGCTTTCTGGCGGATTTCGTAGTGCGCCGCGTTTAGGCCCTTGGAAGGGGGAAGAATCACTTCCGCCATGATTTCGTTGGGGCGAAGATCGTGCTCGCGCTCCGCTTCCGTTTTCGGCGTGAGGAAGAATTTTCCCAGTGGAAGTTCGCGCTTGCCTTTCGGTCCAACCAGAACGATTTTTGCCCGGTAGGCAATCAACGCCGGAGCAATTGTGGAAGGGCTGATAAACTTCGCCGCTCCTTGATTGCCCAGAATCGCGTGATAACGGTTCTCGCCTTCCGAAACGAGGTCCTTGCCGGCTTCGTCTTTGGGTAACAGTCCGAAGCCGCCGCGGAAGTACCAGCAACGCGGCCGCTGGCACAGATTTCCGCCGAGGGTGGCCATGTTGCGAATCTGCGGGCTGGCGGCTTCGTTCAGCGCCGTCGCCAGCGCGGGATAGTCCTTCACCACGTTGACGTTGTCGCCGAGGTCGCCGAGCCTGGTCAACGCCCCGATGCGCAGCCCCTGCGAGCCGGCCGTCACACCGTCAAGCTCTTTGATCTCCTTGATGTTCACCAGGCGCCGAGGATGGAGAACGTCATCCTTCATCAGCGACAGCAAATCGGTGCCCCCGGCCAGGATCGCGGTGTTTCCCCAGGTCGCGCCCAGAAGGCTGACAGCTTGTTCTTTGGTCGCCGGACTGGCATATTCAAACGGCCGCATTAGGCACCTGCTTTCTGCTCGAGCGCCGCGAGCACTTTGTCGGGAGTCAGTGGGATGAACGGCACGCGCACGCCGATGGCGTTGGCTACCGCATTCGAGATGGCCGCCGCGGGCGAGATGACCGGAGGCTCTCCCAAGCCAATCACGCCGCGCTCGTCGTAGCCTTTGCCGGTCATCATGTGCACGACCAGTTCCGGAATGTCGTTGAGGCCGGCAAGCCGGTAGAACTCCATGTTGGGGTTCAACATGCGGCCGGTGGTCAGGTCCATGATCTTTTCTTCGTAAAGCGCGGTGCTGATACCCATAATGAGCGCGCCGAAACAACTGCTCTCGGCCATCTTGAGATCGATGATCAGGCCACAATCCTGCACCGCGACCATTTTCTTCACCTTCACAATTCCGGTATCGGTGTCGACTTCGACTTCCGCCATGCCGACTCCCCCCACGCCGCTGTTGGTCAAATCGGGCGGCTTGGTGCGGTCGGGGTTCCGGCCCCGCGCGGTGACGGAAATCGCTCCCAGCTTGGCGCACGCCTGTTTCCAGGTGAGCGAACGGCTGGGATCGCTCTTCACGCGCACCACGCCGTTGACTGCTTCCAGGTCGTCCGGCTGCGCGTTGAGCGATGGCGCGACTTTCTCAAACAGTGCCTGCCGGGCATCGACTGCGGCACGCCGCGACGAGGAACTCACTCCACCCGGAGTGGTGGAACCGCCCGAAGAACCGGACGGCGGATATTGCGTGTCGCCGATGTAAAGATTGATCGCCTCGACCGGCAGCCCTAGAGTATCCGCGGTGACGATGATGATCGTCGTCCTGGTGCCGGTGCCGATGTCCTGCGTGTCGATCTTCACGTCCACCGAACCGTCGGGATGAATGTTGCAGTCGCACTCGCTGGCGTGGCCGCGTCCGCCCCAGGTGTGGATGGACATGCCCAGACCGCGGGCAAGGCCTCCGGAGATGTTCTTTCCCCTGCCGCGCCACTTGTCTTTCCAGCTCATCAGATCGGAAGCAACGCCGATCTCTTCGCGGTAGACGGCTTCGCGCACGCCAACCAGGCTGAGATTCTTGAGCCAAAGATCGACCGGATCCATATCCAGCTTGGCCGCCAGATCGTCGAGCGCACCCATGGTAATAACGGCGGCTTGCGGATGGTTGGGCGCGCGCCAGGCCCGCGCAGGCCCGATGTTATTGCGGATGGCGGTGTGTTCGGTCCGCCGGTCTGCAATATCGAAGACGTAGGGAATGGGCGGCATGCCGCCGCCACCGGGTCCGCCGGTGCCCCACGACTGCGATTGCCAACCGGTAATGGTGCCGTCTTTTTTAGCTGCGACCTTCACCCGCGCATACGCCGAGGGGCGGCATCCCGCAACTTCCAGCTCAGGCTTACGCTCCAGCATGATGCGCACAGCGCGTCCCTGCGCCTTCTTGGAGAGTTGCGCGGCGGCGATGCCCCAACGGTCGGGGGCGAACTTGCTGCCAAATCCGCCGCCCATGTTGTCCTGATGAACATGGACATTGGCGGCCGCCACACCCAGCGGCTCCGCCATTTGCCCGGCGATGCCCGAGACGCCCTGGGTGGAGATGTGAACATAAAGGTGATCTTTGCTCGGCCACTCCGAGACCGAGCCGTGGCTTTCCAAGCAGCAATGTGTGACGACCGAGCTTCCGTAGAGGCCTTCGGAAACGACGTCGGCTGCGGCAAAGGTTTTGTCGGGATCGCCCATGACCTGGGCCGCCGCCTTCTGATACGCGGAATGTGCGCCCCCGCCACCCTTCACCTGGTGATACTGCGCTTTGCGGATGGCCTCGATCACGGCGTCAGTGGCGCCGCTGTCCTTCCAGTCCTTCAGGTCATCTTCTTCTACTTTGAAGCTCACGCCGTGCTGCTGCAAATACTCGATGAATTGCCGCTCCGGCATCTGATTGCTGAGCGCGTCGTCGATGTCATCGGAACTCATGGGCCCGGCGGCGCCCTCACCAGCGCCAGCCGGGGGTTCGGCGTCGCTGACCATATGGCTCAAGGGTTCGTACTTGATGACGATCGCGCGGGCGGCGTCCTCGGCTGTGCCTTCGTCCACGGCGGCGATGGCCACTACGTCGTCGCCGGCCCACTGCACCACGGTGCCGGGTTTCTGCACGATCTGGATTGACTTGACGCCGGGCATTTTTTCCGCCGCGCTGGTGTCGATGCTCACAATCTTCGACTTGGCATAGGGCGCGCGCACGATCTTGCCGAAAAGCATATCGGGCGTGTGATAGTCGTAGGTATACTTCGCGCGGCCCGAAACTTTGAAGGGCGAGTCCACGCGCGAAATTCGCTTGCCAATCAGGCTGCGGTGTTCTGCATCAGGCCAACTGTAGTCAGGCATGGATTACGCTCCTTTCTGCGCGGCTTGCGCGAGGGCCAGTTGAATGCCGTGGTAGGTTCCACACCGGCACAGGTTGCCGCTCAATCCGTGGCGCACATCTTCCGGCGTGGGGTCGGGATGTTGATCGAGCAGGGCTTTGGTCGCAACCACGAATCCCGAGGTGCAGAAACCGCACTGTGAAGCGTCGTTATCCACAAATGCCTGCTGCACGGGATGCAACTTGTCGCCTTGCATTAAGGATTCGACAGTCTCAATGGACTTGCTCTGCGCCTCGATGGCCAGCACGGTGCAGGAGTAGACAATCTTGCCATCCATTAGAACCGTGCAGGCGCCGCATTCCGCTCGATCACAAACCCGCTTGGGACCGGTGATTTCGAGTTCGTCGCGCAGCGCGTCCAGCAAGGTGACGCGCGGCTCAATTTGCAGCTTGTGAGGCGCGCCGTTCACGGAAAGCTCAACCGCCGTTTTGCCCGGCCCGTGAACTCTAACCGGCACGCCCGCGGCTTCCACGACTTTGGTTCCGAGAATGGGCACGGCCGCCGCCGAGATGCCGGAGATTTTCAGGAAGTCGCGGCGCGAAACGCCAGAGCTTTCTTCCACTTCTTTTTTGGGATCGTCTTCTTGCATTCCTAGCCTCCGCGTGGCGAGAACCACCGCCGGGTTAAACGGCTGCAATCAGAAGTTTGAACAGAATTCCAACGTTTCGGTTAGCCGACATGAGTTGCACGTACGAGGATTGCGGTTTGACTCCAGGTCCAAGAGTATACAACCGGGAGCGAGGATCAGGCCAACCCCGCGAACGGCGTTTAGGCAAAATTCTCTGGGTTCTGTTTCGGGTTTTGTTTCCCCCGCCTCATTGGGCCGAGTTCATGGAATAATCTAGGCCTGCCATCGGGGACCCCTATGAGCCAAGACGCCGAAAAAGCAGCCGCCGCGCAAGCCAGCCTGCGCTTTGTGGAAGACGGCCAGATCGTGGGATTGGGCAGCGGCTCGACCGCGGCTTACGCAGTGCGCTTCCTCGGGGAGAAAGTTCGCGCCGGGTTAAAGATCCGCGGCATTCCGACTTCCATCGGAACCCAGCATCTGGCCGCGAGCCTGGGAATTCCCCTCGCCACTCTGGATCAATTCCAGGAAATTGACGTGACGATCGACGGCGCTGACGAAGTCGACCCGCAGCTTTCGCTCATCAAAGGTGGAGGCGGCGCTTTTCTGCGGGAGAAAATCATCGCCTCGGCTTCGCGGCAGCTGGTGATTATCGGGGACTCCAGCAAACCGGTTCCTATGCTGGGGAAGTTTCCGGTGCCGGTGGAAGTGGTCCCCTTCGCCCAGGCGCTAGTAGCGAAGGAGATCGCGGCACTCGGCGCTACCATCAAAGTGCGCCCAGATTCCTCCGGCAAGGTGTTCGTCACCGACGAAGGCCATCACATTTTGGATTGCTTCTTCGGCCAGATTCCCGATCCCGCTGCCTTGGCTCTCAAACTCGAAGATATCCCCGGCGCCGTAGAACACGGCCTGTTCATTGGCATGGCGGATGTCGTTCTGATCGGGAGAGATTCGGGCGTCGAGGAACTGCGCGCGGCGCGTTGAACCTCTAGCCCATGGCGGTCGTGTGCTCGGGTTGAATCTTGTACATCACCCGCACTTCGGCCGGCTGCCGGTAGGGATACTTATCGACGTCCAAATATTTCTTGGCCATCTTGTCGATGTGGGCGTCGGCGCCCTGCTCGGTGATTTCAACTACGCGGCCGCGAATTTCCAGATAACGGTAGGGATTCTCCGGATCGACGATCGCCAGTGATACGCGAGGATCGCGGCGCACGTTGCGGTCCTTCTGCCGTCCCTTGGCGGAATTGAAGATCACCAGGTCGCCCTCGATGTCGCACCATACGGGCGTCACTTGGGGTCTGCCGTCGGGCATGAGCGTGCCCAGGCTGGCAAAGGCGCGTTTGCTGAACAGATCGCGGTACTTCTCCGGAATGGCGTGCGGCATGAAGACCTCCTGCGAAAAGTAAGAAAGTTTACCAGAGACGGAATCCCGGCTACGGATTATAGATGTTTGGCCGGTCTTGCGCGGACCCGTCTATCCGTGTCGAAAGAAGAAGAAAACGACAGGCAAAGAAATCCGCGCATAGTGCAGTTTTTCCTGCGATTTGCACATTCGCGGCATGATCAGTTTGTTACGCGGCCGTGAATTCTTCAACCTTGGGATGGGCAAAGTTGAAGCACCAAATCAGCGCGGCTTGAGGACGCCGAGGCCTCGCGTCAATTTCACTTTGCACAATTCCCGGTGATGCCGCCTGTGGACGGCCTGCAGTCGATTGATAACAAAGAGGCTAGCAAAGCGAAGTTTCTATTGACTGCAGAAATAGAAGGAGTAAAAACACACTCGTTCTTTGACAGCTTCCGAAGTTTTTCCGGTTGGCGCGGAGTCCGGGGCTCGAGCAGGATCGCTGCTCCCGTTGCAAAACGAGGGGCAGAAGGTCAGCAAGGGTCTATAGCAAAGCGCTGGTCGAGACGAACAGGAAGATATGCCGAAGGCAAGATAGAGTCCCGAGGCGTTGAGCTGGTTTATCCGGTTGGCGGTGAGCCCGGAGCCCGAGCACAGATCGCGCGCTGCGACCCGCAAGGAAGCGGCGAGAGCAGGTCGGTAAGGGTCTAACGCGAGCTACTGGCCGAGACGAATGAGCTTAACACCACCTCGGGACTCTTAATGTCTGGGGGTTAGCGCCCGAGTCGCCGCTTTGCATCAGCCTTTCCCTCCCCCAAGAGAGATTGTCCGCGAACCGACGCTAACCCCTTCACTGCGCCTGCACCGAGAGCCTGCCGTTGGAGACCAACCGGGCGCGATAGATCTTGCCCTCCGTCGGCACCTCGCCAACAACATCCACATTCACCTGGTAAGACCCGCTCGGCAACGTCTCTCCAAAGGGAATCTCCATTTCGGTTGTGCCGACTTTGAGGGTGAAATGTTGGTATCCCAGCGCCGTGGCGCGCCCGTGCTCGTTCACGGCAACAACAATGAAGGTGAGGTCGAAATCGCTTCCCGTCTGGTTGGAGACTTTGACCGATCCCTCGATCCTCGCGCCCACAACCCGGGGATAATGGCTCCACTGAGCGAACAAAGGAGCCAGGACCTGCAACACCAGTTCCTGATTGCGCTCCAGCACGGGGACCCCGCTATCGGAGACCGTGACCACAAAACGAAATTCGCCCGGCTCGCGCGCTACGCCGTCGAGAAGCCCATCGGGCCGCAAGGTTATGCCGGCAGGCAAAGAACCACTGGAGACACGCCATCGGAAGGGCGTAATGCCGCCGCGGGCCTGCAGGAGAAACTGGTAGGGGTCACCGGTAAGCGCTTTGGGCAGAGTCTGAGTCTGGACCGAAAGACTGCGCTCTGGACTTGTTTGCTGGGCTAACGCCCATCCAGCCGCCGCGCCGGCAATAACCAGGGCGAGAAGCCAGCGGGCCGCACGCCGGGAGAATCGCATTCCATCCCACTCTGTCATGCTCACCGACCTATTGTAGCGAGAAGAAAGCGGCCAGGCCTGCCTAAGCCTTGTTCCTATTGATTTTTGCCCCGGCGCGGGTTACAAAGCGAGCATGCTGCGCCGTAGGTTGGCTTCTCTCTTCTGTGTTTGCGTCATTCTTGCAACCTCCCTGTTTGCGCAAGCGCCGTCCTCATCCGACAGCAAGCTGGACGCCTCCAAAGAGGCGCTTGTCTACGAGCACATCAACAATCTGGTGCGTTTCGAAGCCGACGGCTCCGGCATTCGCGACAGCACCGCGGTGATCCGCGTCCAAAGCCAGGCTGCAATTCAGGAATTGGGCCAGCTCGTTTTCGGCTACTCCTCGGCGAGCGAAACCCTGGATATCGACTACGTGAGAGTGCGCAAGCCCGACGGGCAGGTTGTCGAGACGCCGGTGGCGAGCGCGCAGGACTTTGCTCCCGATATTCTGCGCGACGCGCCGATGTACAGCGACTACCGCCAGCGGCGCGTTTCCGTGGTGAATCTGCAGCCCGGCGACGTGCTCGAATATCACACCGTCACCCACGTCAAGCCGCTGGTCCCCAACGAATTCTGGTACGAGCACAAATTTCCCGACCAGTTCGTGATTCACGACGAACAGTTGCAGATCGATGTTCCCAAGGCGCGCGAAATCAAGCTGAAAGTCAACCCCGACCGCAAATACGATGTGCAGGAGACAGGCGACCGCCGCATCTACACCTGGACCATCAAAGACTTCGTGCCGGACCGCAAGCGTGACTCGGATGACGAAGCCGACGAAAGCGAGCTGGAGCCTGACGTTCAACTCACCACCTTCACCAATTGGACCGACATCGCCCATTGGTATAGCAAGCTGCAGGGCGAGCGGGTTGTGGTGGATGACAGCATCCGCAAGAAAGCGGAGGAACTGACCAAAGGCGCCACGACGCCGGCTGAGAAAGCGCGCCGCCTCTACAACTACGTTGCCCTGAACATCCGCTACGTGAGCCTTTCGTTCGGCGTCGGCCGGCTGCAGCCGCACGCCTCGGATGAAGTCCTGCAAAACGGTTTCGGCGACTGCAAGGACAAACACACGCTGCTCGAAGCCTTGCTGCGCGCCGAAGGGATTCAGAGCTACCCGGTGTTGATCAACAGCTACCGCAAGATCGACCCGGATGTGCCCTCGCCGGCGCAGTTTGACCATGAAATCACGGCCGTGCGGCTCGGCCCGGATAAGCACAGCTTCACCTGGCTGGATACAACCGCCGAAGTCGCGCCTTATGGGTTGATTGAGTATGAACTGAGAAACAAGCAGGCGCTGCTCGCTTCCGACGATGACAACGCCGGGTTGGTCCGCACGCCAGCGGATGTTCCGGTGAAAAATGTCTTGACGCTCACGCTCGATGGGAAGTTCACCGAAACTGGCGCGCTCGACGCAAACATCGACTTGACCGCACAAGGCGACAGCGATCTTCCCCTGCGGGCGGCTTTGCGTCAGGTCCCGGAAGCCAACCGGCAACGGTTCGTGGAATATCTCTCCAACGCCTGGGGCTTCCCCGGCGACGTCTCGGATATTCATCTCGACCCGCTGGAAGACACCAGCAAGCCGTTTCATTTGAATTACCGGCTGCATGCGGATAACTATTTCCGCGTTCCGAGTTCGGGGGCGACTTTCCAGCTTTTGCCGCCGGTCGGACATCTTCCGGCAAGTGCCGCGGGAAAAAAGTCCGGGGCTGAGCCTCTCGACGTGGGACCGGCCGCGGAGCGCACTTATCGAGCGCACGTGGAATTTCCTGCCAACTTCACCGTCCACATCCCCGACAGCACGCAGATGACCCGTGACTACGGCGACTATTCGGTTTCCTACAAGCTGACGAAGAACGTTTTGGAGGCCGAGCGGCGGATGGTGCTGAAGGTGAATGAGCTGCCCGCGCAACGCCGCGCCGACTATGAGTCGTTCCGCACCGTGACCAACAGCGCAGCGGAAGAAAATCTGTGGTGCAGCATTACGCCGGCGTCGGCGGCCGCAGTCGCAGAAGCAGCCAAAGCCGGTGGCACCCCCGACGAAATGCAGCGGTCTGCGGTCGCCGCTCTCGGCCGCAGCGACTTCGCCACCGCGATTGACCTGCTGAAGCGAACGCTCGACCAGGATGCCAAGCAGAAAGACGCCTGGGATGAACTGGGCCGCGCCTACGCCGGCTTGAATCAGCATGAACAGGCCATAGCCGCATTCCGCAAACAAATTGAAATTGATCCTTACCATCGCCGGGCCAATGGCGAACTCGCCAGTGAACTGCAACAGGAAGGAAAAATCGACGAGGCGATTTCGACTTACCGCAAGCAGACCGAGATCACGCCCTCGGATCAATCGGCGCACAAAAGGCTGGGCATGCTGCTTGCCCAGCAACATCGCGACCAGGAGGCCCTGGCGGAACTGGAGATAGCAGCTTCTATCCCGCCGGAAGATCCCGAGGTAAAAATGGCGCTGGCGCAGGCCTACGCTCGCACCGGAAATAAAGAGAAAGCCGACGCTCTGATGAAGGAGCTCACCGGCGTTGCCCAATCGGCGACGGGCTCTGACCTCTACGCCGCCGCGTTGCGCGACGACGCCGATCCAAATCAAACTCTACATGACGCGCGCCAAACGCTCGACGATGTAGGCGACCAATTCGATTCCGGCGCCTATGACAAGCTCGGTCCGTCCGCCTATTCCGCTATGAATCTGGTAGCGCTGGCCTGGGCGCGCGTGGGCTGGGCTAAATTCTTGCAGAACGACACCCTGGGAGCCATGCAGTACTTGAACGCTTCCTGGCTGCTAGGCCAGTCAGGCACGGTGGCAAACCGATTGGCGCGGGTCTACGCCAAGGAGGGACAACGCGACACGGCAGAGCACATGTTCGCGCTCGCGGCTGCAGCCGGCGGCAACGACGCGCCGGCTTCGCGACAGGAATTGATTAAGCTGGCGGGCAGCGCCGAAGCGGTGGAGAAAGCAATCTCCGCCGCGAAAACCGAGTTGTTGCAGATGCGCACGGTCACGCTGCCGGGAATCGCGGGCAGCGGCGCGTCGGCTCAAGTGGGCCTGGTGTTCGACAACTCATCCAAGCCAGAGCGTGCCGAGTGCTTGAGCGCTGACGCTTCATTGCAGGCTGTCAGCGAGAAGCTGCGCGATCAGTCTTTCCAGGTGAAATTCCCCGACGTTTCGTCTATCAAGATCGTTCGTCAGGGAACTCTTTCCTGCACCGCTTCGGCCTGCACTCTCGTGTTGCAGCCGCTGGAGAGTCTGCAGCCTCAAGCCAGCGCTCCCGGCGGCTCGGCAAAACCGTAGCCGCTACGGCAACTGGCCCATGGTTCCATTGATCTCTGCCCCAGCATCGCCCTGAAGCATGTAAGCCTGATTGCCCGAGACGAGGTAGAAGATCAAGTTATTGGAGAGCGTACCGATGCTTCCGACGGCGCGCCCGTTGCTCGAAACCGTGTAAGTCCCGTTGAGAATGCCCGAGAGCTGCCCATTTCCTGTGACGTTGATGAACTCGCTCAGCCCCATATTCCCCGCGCCGTCCCAATGGATGTAGCCGACCCGATCGAATAGGTCGGGAGTGGAAACTACGCCATCCATGGCAAAGCTGAAATTGCCGTTTAGGGAAGACTTGGCGAAGCTCGCCAACCCCTGCAGGTCAGCAGTTCCGTCCTCGACTTTGGTTGTATCGTTGGTCAGGAAGAAGGCCCGCGCGGGGCTCACCATCCAGTAGATTTCCTGGATCGGGGTGCCGGTAGTGGAAGGGGTAAGCGTTACGGTCGCTCGTCCATTGGCTGCGACGTTGTAGCTTCCGGTGAGATTGCCGGTTGAGATGACGCCATCGATCGCGCTGTCAAACTGCCCGCCGCTGATGGTTCCGTTGCTTGCCGTGAACTGGCCTACGGAATTGGTCCCGCCCAGAAAACCGCCAAAGCCATTGTCATCGCCCCTGCTGCCAAACACATAGCTCCCGGAAAACGTGCTGTTGTTGAATGTTCCTGTCTGAGCCTCGGCCTGCCCGAGCCCGATATTGCCTGTCGCGAGGGAGAACAGGAAGAAATGGTTGGCGTCAACAACGTAATAAGCGAACGGCAAAGTGATTTGGTTGTCGGTCAGCGTCCCGGTTCCGCGGCCGCTGGCGTCCGGAGTGTTGAAAGACCCGGTCAGGCCCAGCGAGGTCTGCGCCCCACTGCGCAGAACATCTTCGTTGCCCGAATTGACTACTCCGCCCGCAATCGTAAACGCGCCCACGCTGGCCGAGGAGCCGACATTCACATCTAAGTTGTGCATGCCAAACACGAACTTCCCGCTTGGAACGGAGGCGAGGGCCGAAGCGGACTGCAGCTTCGCCGTCCCAGTACCGTTGGCAAACAGGTTGGTCGACGAAGAATTGGCGGTCGGGTTTACCGACAAATACACCATGGAAGAGTTCACGACCGTAAGCGCCAGTTGCACCACAGTGCCACTGTTGTACTGAATAACAGCGCTTCCGGTGCCGTCATTGGATATCGAGTAGGCGCCCGTAGTGGTGCTGTGACTGAGGCTGGTTCCTTCGGCAAAGTCATCCTCTCCGCTGGTGATGTTGCCCTTGCCATCGGCGACAAATACACCTGCTTCACGAAACGGGATCGCGGTGTGCTGGATCACGCCCAAGTCATACCCGGAAATCTGGTAAGCGTAGCTACCACTCATGCTGGCATTGGAAAAGGAGCCCGCTGTGCCACCTCCGCCGAAGCCACCGTTGTTGCCACCGTTACCCGTGCCGCAAGCGGTACATGTCAGCAGTAGTGCGAGGCCAGCAAACAAATACAATTTGTGCATAATGATCCCACGGCGTTGCCGCCGCCTTTCTCGATAAGAAATTAGGCTCTGGCCTTGCGGCAAACCCGCGGACCCACGCGCCAGAGTCTATTGGGCAGATTAGTACACCGATTCAAACCCAGCCAAAAGACTAAAGTTTCTGCACCCTGCCCACGACTAGAAATATAGGATGCACGCCGGGCGCCGATTGGCCCGCCGAAGTTGTTAAATGCATGTCAAATGATGGCTTGGCTGGTTACAGTCACACGTTACTCCCTTGTGGTAGATTTGATTCTTCGTCATGAAGCATACCGCCGATTGGGCACTCAACCTGGCGAACCTGCGCGGCGCCTCGTTCGCGGACGCCCGCGTGGTGGACGAGCGCAGCCGCGCGCTCAGCACGAAGAATGGCAGGATCGGCGGCGCGTCGGACACCGAATCTCTGGGCATCGGCATTCGCGTGCTGGCCGACGGCGCGTGGGGCTTCGCCGCCTCCGATGACTTGAGCCGTCAGGGGGTCGAAGCGGCTACCGCCCATGCCGTGGAGATCGCCAAAGCGTCGGCCCGCGTAAAGCAACACGACGTGCGACTCGCACCGGAGAATCCAGTTACTGCCGAGTGGACCACTCCGCACAAAATTGATCCCTTCACCATTTCGGTGGAACAGAATCTCGATTTGCTGATGAGGATCGATGCTGAACTGCGCTCGGTCTCAGGCGTCACCCTCGCCGAAACCAACATGAATTTCAAGCGCGAGGAGCAGTGGTACGCCTCGACCGAAGGCAGCCGCGTCCACCAGACCAAGTACACCGCCGGCGCGGGATACGCGGCCCTCGCCTTTGCCGCCGGTGAGATACAAAAGCGGTCATACCCCACGTCGTTCGGCGGACAATGGCAGAACAAAGGCTATGAACTAATCGAGGAACTAAAGCTCCTGGAAAATGCGCGGCGCATCGGCGAGGAAACCGTAGCGCTGCTCAAGGCCGACAAGTGCCCCGAAGGAGTGTTTGACATTATTCTCGACAGCTCGCAGCTCGGCCTGCAGATTCACGAATCGGTCGGGCATCCCATCGAACTCGACCGCGTGCTGGGCATGGAAGCCAACTTCGCCGGTACCTCGTTTCTCACGCTCGACAAGCT
Organism: uncultured Acidobacteriaceae bacterium; assembly: GCA_963770915.1. Taxonomy (GTDB): domain Bacteria; phylum Acidobacteriota; class Terriglobia; order Terriglobales; family Acidobacteriaceae; genus PALSA-270. The sequence continues at coordinate 3,103,326 of CAVYRG010000001.1, read as the reverse complement.
GCGCACGCTGCGCTACGGCAGCGACCTGGTCAACATCGTCGCCGACGCGCGCCAGGAGCACGGTCCCGGCCTCGGCACCTTCGCCTACGACGACGAAGGCGTTGCCGCGCAATGCACGCCGATCATCAGCAACGGCCTGTTCACGGGATATCTCAGCTCGCGGGAGACGGCGCACACCATTCAGCTCGACCGCTCCGGCGGGACGCTGCGCGCCGAAGGCTGGAACCGGTTGCCTATCATCCGCATGACCAACATCAGCATTCTGCCCGGAGAAAAACCGCTTACGCTTGACCAGCTCATCGCCTCGACCGATCACGCTATTCTGATGCAGACGAACCGCTCTTGGTCGATCGACGACAAGCGCTACAACTTTCAGTTCGGCTGCGAGATGGGGTGGGAGATCAACAATGGCAAGCGGGCGCGGATGATCAAGAACCCCTCGTATTCGGGGATTACGACAGAATTCTGGAACTCTATGGACGCCATCTGCTCGCGCGACGAGTGGACCCTGTGGGGCACGCCGAATTGCGGCAAAGGCCAGCCGCAGCAAGTGATGGGCACGGGGCATGGAGCGTCGCCGGCGAGGTTTCGTAAAGTCAAAGTGGGAAGCGCATACAAGGGAACGTGAGGTTCATTCCTCACAGACTCTTTCATGACACGGCCTTAGCATTCAGCACTCAGCATTCAGCCGTCAGCGTTCGGCTGGTGAAAGGAGTGACTGATATGAAGAACTTCAGGGATTTGCTGGTGTGGCGGAAGGCGCACCTGCTGACAATCGAGAGCTACAGGGTGACTTCCGGTTTCCCGAAACACGAGATGTACGGGATGGCAAGCCAGATCCGGCGGTGCGCCGCGTCGGTGGCGGCCAACATTGCCGAGGGTTGTGGCCGTCGAGGAAATGGGGGTTTTCAACGTTTTCTCAGTATCGCGTCGGGTTCCGCGAGTGAATTGGAGTATCACTTTTTGTTGGCACATGACCTTGGATTCATGGGTGACGCGTGCCACAAGAGCCTGGATCACATGGTCACTGAAGTGAAACGAATGCTCGCGTCACTGATCCAAAAGGTGGCCGCAGACCGAAAGGCTGCTGAGTGCTGACTGCTGAATGCTCAACAAAGACCAATCCGCAGACATCTTCTCCCGCCTGAAGAAGCATTCCTCCGCCGATGACATCGAAGCCTTCATGTGGGGCGTGCGCTCGGCCCTCACCCGATTCGCCAACAACACCATCCATCAGAACGTTGCGGAAGAAAATGTCGTGGTCTCGGTGCGCACGGTGTTCGATGGACGCACCGCTCGCGCCACCACGAACAAACTTGACGATGAAAGCTTGAAGCGGGTTGTGCAGGCCTCGGAGAGCCTGGCCAAAGTGCAGCATCCCGATCCTGACCTGCTTACCATGCCAGATGCGGCGGAAGTCGCCCGCGGCGTGCATCCCGTGCCCTCGCGCCATTTCGAGCAAACCGCGGCTATCACGCCCGAGGCTCGCGCCGAAGCGGTGAAGAAAATCGTGACTGCGGCGCTGAAGCACAAGCTCACCACGGCGGGCATTTTCTCCACCGCGGAACATACCGAAGCCGTTTTCAACTCGCGCGGCGTCTCGCAATGGCACGAACAGACTTCGTCCGAAATCTCCATCACCATGCTGGCCGCCGATTCGTCGGGCTGGCAAAAAGCCAATTCGCCGGACGTGGCCTTGCTTGACCCGGCCACGCTGGCCGAAATTGCCGCCGAAAAAACCGCGAAATCAGCTTCCCCGCGCGAGATTCCCGCCGGCAAGTACACCGTAATCCTCGAACCTGCCGCGGTTCTCGATATGGCCGGCTTCATGTTCTGGGATTTCGGCGGCCTGGCCATACTCGATCAGCGGTCGTTCCTCACGAACCGCGTCGGCACCAAGCTGTTCGGAGAGAACATCGACATTTGGGACGATGTCGCCCACCCGCTGCAATCCGGCTCACCGCAGGATGGCGAAGGAATGCCTCGCCAGCGCGTGCAACTCGTCGAAAACGGCGTGGTCAAGCGTTTGGTATACGCGCGCGCCACGGCGGCCAAAATGCTGAAATCGGAGCACAAAGAAAATGTCGGAGTGATCGAGCCTACCGGGCACGGCTTCAACCTGCCCAACGAAATGGGCGAAGCTCCCATGAATCTGGTCTTCGGCGCGCCCCGCGAGCCACAGACGGTCGAGCAGATGATCGCTTCCACCGAGCGCGGAGTTCTGGTCACTCGTTTGTGGTACATCCGCGAAGTCGATCCCTACGAAAAAATATTGACTGGCATGACCCGCGACGGCACCTTTTACGTGGAGAACGGCAAAGTGCAGTATGGCGTGCGCAACTTCCGCTTCAACGAAAGCCTGCTTCACATGCTCTCGAACGTCGAACAGATGGGAACGCCCGTGCGCGCCAGCGGAGAAGAATCGTTCGATATGGTGGTTCCCCCCATGAAAATCAGGGATTTCAACTTCACCGAAGTAACGAAATTTTAGGACCAGCTGTCCGCAATCGGCGTTCAACGGTCAGCAGGCCAAAATCACACTTTCCACCCACTCGGCGGTGAGGGGGCGGAAACTCCAATCCCCAAATATCGCCCGCAATTAATTGATCTTAAAGAGGTTACGCCCCATAGTTCCATGACTTCGGTAACTTTCCCGCGCCCAAAGCGGGGTGTAAGCTGCGGCGTGATGTCGCACAACGGCCAATCCACGGAAAACAAACAAACCGGCGCAGCAGAGCAAGTGAGCAACGACGCAGCTTCACCCACGCCTGTGATTCCTGAAGGCGTTCCAACAGGCGCGCCGGCCAGGCTCAGCCATTATCCTGACCTGCAAAGTGCGCCGCGCTTTCCCATTCACTTGCCCTTAGTGGTGAAATCGAAACTCGGCGAAAGCCTCACCCAAACCCAGAACATTTCCTCGAACGGCGTGCTGTTTCACGTGGACGCTGAAATGCCTGTCGGCGCGCCGGTGGACTTTACGATTTCCTTGCCCGCTGATGTGCTGGGAGCGGAATCCGACGTGCGGGTCGACTGCCGTGGCCGCGTCGTGCGCAGCTACGACGATGATGGCGGCCGTGGCGTGGGCGTGGTGATTGACGAGTACCGTTTTGAACGGCGATAGGCTCGTGGAAGCCCTCGCCAAGGAAACTGATGGCTAGCATCCCGTTGAACGTCGAAGTGGCCGAGCGGCCGTCGGACGGCGGCAGTAACGGCCAGTTCATCCGCGTCGTGGTCGCGGATACGCAGGCCATTTTCCGCGCCGGGCTGCGCAAGATCTTCGCGCTCGAAGACGATATCCGGGTTGTGGGGCAAGCCGAAACCATCGCCCAAACCCTGGCGGCGGCCAAAAGATTTTCCGCTGACGTTCTGATTCTCGAAGCGGCCATCACTCCGAATCCCGCAGAAGTTGTTTCTGAGTTGCTGCGGCAATGGCCCGGGGTGCGGCTTATCGTTGTAACTCCAGACGCCGACCAGGATCTGACCCTGGAACTGTTTCGCCGCGGCGCGCACGCCGTGGCTTCGCGCGAAGTGGAACCGGAACTCCTGGTGGAGTGCGTGCGCAAGGTAGCGAAGGGAAGCTGCTGGCTCGATCCGCAAGCCACGCAATGGGTCCTCGACGCATACCGCACACACGGCACCAGGCCGCCTTCGGCGCGCACCAAAGTGCAGTTGACGCCGAAAGAATCCATGATCGTCACCTGCGTCACGCAGGGCATGAAGAACAAGGAAATTGCGGTGCGCGTCGGCACCACCGAGCAGGTGGTCAAAAATTATCTTCGCAAGGTCTATGACAAGCTCGGCGTGGCTGACCGGCTCGAACTCGCGCTCTATTGTTTGAATAATCGCGTTGTCGACGGCGCTGCCGGCGTGCCGTTGCCAGCTCCGCCAGCTTCCGGAAATGGCAGCGCGCTGGCCGCCTCGGTCGGCAGTTTGCCTACCTCGGGCAAGGTCTCCTAAGACGCGGCTCTCGTCCGCGATTCTCATCACTTCCCAATATCTTGTGAGACAGCCTGCGAGTTGCATCTCACCAGGCCGGACCGTAGAATCAAACTCGCGTTGAGCCGATGTGAGCTTTCGCAGACCCGCACCGGCGAGCGGCAAGCTCCACGACTCACCCTCCCAAGATTGCTCCAAGCCGGAGAGATGGCCGAGTGGCTGAAGGCGCACGCTTGGAAAGCGTGTTTACTCGAAAGGGTAACGTGGGTTCGAATCCCACTCTCTCCGCCAGAATTTCTGCCTGAAAACATCCGACGTCACTCGGATCGGCGCGGCCGAAAGCCGCGCCTTGCACAGCGTCTACGCTGACGCCGAAGTTTTCTCGCCTGCGCTCAAGCGATATAAGGTTTCCCCGGCGCGCGGCACAACCAGCACTCCTTCATGCTCGCGGTTGCGCCAGTCTTCAATCTGAATGCTGGTTGGATCGATGTAGTTAAGATTCACCCGGCGGCAGCGCTCTTCTGGAATGCTCGTCGCCAAGCTCACCTGGATGCGAGCTTTTTCTACTCCCGTAGCGGGTTCATATGTGCCCAGTCCTTTAACGTGCGTGGAGTGCGCCACTACTCCGCCGGGGTAGCGCTTGAATTTCTCCCACTGCTTCAGGAAGTAGTCACGGCAGTGGTAGCCGATTTCGTCGATGATTCTGCCGTGTGTATAGCTGATCTCGTCGATCGTCGGACTGTAGATGACGACCTCACCGCCATCGGCCACGGCAGGCTCCATCTTGTACATGCCTTTGGCGGCAGTCCACAGATCGTCATACATCGGCGGCATGACGGAAAGCACGCGCTTGTAAGGCGTATCGACCCAGCGGATGTGCACCCGGGCTGAAAGCTCCGACGCGGCCTTCCATGCCTCTTGCGGCGTGCCGTAGTAAAGGCCGTTCAACCCATGATGCGTGACTACAAGCGCCAGGCACGAGGTCTCGACGGGAATCAACGAAGCGGCGCGATCAATGACGGCGCGCACCGGCGTATAGCCCGCGCCGATGACTTCGTAGTTCGTGATGACGGCGCCCAGCCAGTGCGTGAAGTTGATGATCTCCGCGCCGCCAATGCCGGGAAAGAAATACTTGTTGCCGCCGGAAAAGCCGACGACTTCGTGCGGAAAAACCGGCCCGCAGACCAGGATGTGGTCGTAATCCAGGATCAGTTTGTTCAGCGTAACCGGCACATCCTGCGACATCAGGCCGTGGGTGATGTTTGCGATCTCGGCGGCAGAAATCGTGCCCAGCGTAGCAAAAGCCTTGGGATCTTCCCAGTGATGGTTGAAGACGTGGGTTTCGCCAACCTTCCCGTCCACCACCGGCGCGCCGACCAGTTTACTGAGCTGCTGGTCGCTCATCAGCGGATGCGTGCCCAGGGCAACGAGGTAATCGAGCGCTTTCACGCGCGGGCGGAGAACTTCCTGCAGCAGGCGGAACATCAGCGGCATCGGCATAGTCCGCGTGCCGTCCGGAATCAGCACGATGACGCGCTTTCCATCCAGCCGGTTCGATTCAAATGCCTCAACGACGATCTGGCGCACATCGTCGTCGTTGAGGTACGAATTGGACGCGCCTTTGCCGATGCTCAATGGATTCCCGCGGTTCCTTTACGCCTTCCACGGAGGCGCGGATGGCAGCAGCTTATCAAACTCCGCGATCAGCGCGGATTCATAAGCACCCGCGAACTGGCCCGCCATGAATTTCTGCAGGCCTTCTTTATGGAAGCGCTCCCAGGATTCCTCTTCGTGACCGGGATTAATGGGAAAGAAAAGCGCGTTGTTGGCGCGCGCGGCTTCCAGATCTCCAGGAGCGTCTCCCATCATCAATACGTGGCCGGGAGCATATCTTCCCACTGCGGCCATCTTTAGATGCTGTTCCTTGGTGCCCAGCTCCTGCCCGGCAATCGCGCGCACATACTGATCGATGTCATTCACCCGCCATTCGTTGACCAGGGCCTCGGTGGGAGTGGCCGAAACTACGACGGCGTCGGCGCTCTTTTGCAGAGCGCCGAGACTTTCGCGCACGTAAGGGAACGGCGGTAGATTGTGGACGATATCCGCCACCGCCGCATTCACAGCTTTGCTCCATTGCATGGCGCGGTCGAGCTCCGCGTTGGGATGCTCGGCCATGTATTGCTTCAGGCCGTCGTTGCTGAGCGGCTTCCCGGAAGCGATAAACTCGCGCACTTTGCTGGCTTGCGGAATCTTGCCGCCGCGCTTCACCACTTCGGGCCGCACCCGCAGCAGATCAAGCGCCGAAATGAGAGCCGGCCAACGATTGGTTCCGCGCCACTTGGAATAAAGATTGACGAATTCCACCGCTTCGCGGGCGTACTTCGAGACCGGCTGCAGGTCCCAATACTTGATGATTTGCGGACAGAAACATTCCTTGTGCTTGATTTCCATGCTGTCAAAGGCGCAGCCGTCGGAATCAATGCCGACGAAAAATTCATGCTGCGGTGTCAGCGCGGAAAGTTCCTGCGCCGACAAGGTAACCGTGGCCATGGTCGTCTCCTTGCTTCTAATAGATTAACCCTGCTTCGCGCTTGCTGCAGGCCGTGGGAGGCCTGTGTGCGCCTCAACGGCTCAAACTTCCTCTGGCACGATGTAGGGCGCGCGATAGCTGCCGCGCAGCATTTGGTTGGCCTCGTTGTCTCCGATCACTTGTTGCTGCTCCGGATCGAACTTCAGCGCTCGTCCCAGGCGATAAGAGGCGTTGGCCAGATGCAGGAGCGTTGTTGACATGTGCCCTTCTTCAATCGGCGCGTGAATATCTTCGGCGCGGCGGCTGCGAACGCAATCAATGAAGTTGGCGAAGTGGTCGCCCGTGGCCTTGCCGGAAGGCCCAGGCTCGGCCTGATTGGTGAGCCAGGTCTTATATGCGTCGTAGCCGTCAATTGCGAGATAGCCGTTCGATCCGTAGAAAATGTTGCCAATGGTGTTGGTTTTCGCGTCTTTGGGTCCAAGGGGCTGCTGGGCTACCGCGCCCCGGCCTGCGCTGCCGCTCAACCCCGCGGCGGGCACTCCGCCCGAGCCGTAGGCGCCAGTGCCGATTTCGGCCTCATGATTGGTGATCCAATGCCGAACTTCGAGCTCCATCATTTTGCGTTTGCCTTCTCTGGCATCGAAATAGAAGGTGGCATTCAAGACGTTGGGTGTTTGCTGATCGTCGTCAAACATGAAATGGCCCCCCATGGCGGAAACCTCAACCGGGAAACGCGCTCCCAGGCCCCAGCGCGCGATGTCGATTTCATGGATTGCCTGATTGCCGACTTCGCCGTTCCCGGTGTCCCAAATCCAGTGCCAGTTGTAGTGGAAGCGGTTGCGGGTAAATGGCTTGAGCGGCGCAGGCCCTGTCCACAGGTCATAGTGCACGGCGGGTGGAACAGGCTCCACGGCGGCGTGTCCGATAGTGGGCCGCCATTTGAAGCAGATCGCGCGAGCCAGGTAAACATCGCCGATGGTGCCCTCTTGCACGTGCCGAATCGCTTCCGTCATGCCGGGGTTGGAGCGCGCCTGGCTGCCGTGCTGGCAAATCCGGTTGTATTTCTTCACCGCGCGCACCAGTTGCCGCCCTTCCCACCAGTTGTGCGAGCAAGGCTTTTCCACGTAGACGTCTTTACCCGCCTGGCAAGCCCATATCGCAATGAGCGAGTGCCAATGATTCGGCGTGGCAATGGAGATGGCGTCAATCTCCTTGTCCTCAAGCAGTTTGCGAATGTCGATATAGGATTTCGGCCGAGCCCGGCCGAGTTTTTCCACCTCGTCGAGGCGCTGGTTCAACACGTTTTCGTCGACGTCGCAGAGAGCGGCAATTTCCACTCCGGGAACATGCTCAAATCCGCGCAAGTGATCATTGCCGCGCCCTCGAACTCCACAAACCGCCAATCGCACCCGGTCGTTCGCGCCCAAAACTTTCCCACCTAAAGCCAGCGTCGCCGCACCCACCGTGATTGCCTTCCCTGTGGTCTTGAGGAAGTCACGCCGATCGATTGCCATAGTCGCCGCCTCTGTTCTGGAGTGATTTTCGTCCGCCAAGATGTTACGCCACATCTTGCGCACGGCGATACGAGGGGAGCAAGAAAATCAGCGCGCGGGTTCGAGACCTAATCCCATCGCCAGCTCTTCCCGAAGCTGGCACCCGCTGGTTTGGTTCTTCATCATCGCGGATGCCAGGTTCAGAATTCGCTGGGCGGCTTGCTCCGGGCTCACACCTCGGGCGTGAATATTTGAGAGGAGGTTGCGGTTGGCATCGGTATCCGACGCTTTCGGTTGGTAGGCCATGTAGGCGGACAGGCTCTCGGCAGTCGCCAAGCCCGGCCGTTCGCCGATCAGCAGGACGGCAACCTTGGGATTCAGCAACTCGCCAATTTGGTTGAGGATCCCCACGCGGCAATGGCGAATCGCAAACGTCTGCCCGGCACTCCAGCCTCGCGCCGATGCTCCTTCGATCAGCAGCGGCAGCAGCTGGGGAACTTGGGCAGCCACCGCGGTGACCGAAAGTCCATCGCCAATGACGATTTGAAGATCGCGTCCCGCCGCGCAGCGTTCTTTCACCTCCGCCCGCGAAGCTTCGTTCAGATGCCGACCAAGATCAGGACGCAAAAGATACTCATCTTTGCTGGTTGCGAGCGAGGAAACCTCAAACAAGTTCCATTTCTGAACAAAATCCTGGCCCAAGTCGGCAAGAAGATTGAGTTCTGTACGCACCGCATCGCGGGCGACGGCGTGAGCCTGACGAAGCTCCATTTGAGTGTGGGTTCGATATGCCGCTCCGCTGCGGCCGGCCAGCAGGCGCGCCGGGGTTTGGGCGCGTACTTTTTCTACGATTTCGGGCAGGGCTTGTGCCGGTGCAATTTTGTCCTCTTCAGCGCCCATTCAACCCACCCGCTCCAGCGAAGATTCCAAAGCCTTCATCAGGCGGCCGCGCGCCGCAGCGTCGAGCGCTACCGGTTCCACGCCGCGATAGATTCCCCTCTTCTGCAGCCATGCCAGGAATTCCGGGGCCGGACGCAATCCGAAAAGCCGCCGCGCCGCGAGCGCATCATGATAGCTGGTGGATTGATAGTTCAGCATCACGTCGTCAGAACATGGGACCCCCATGAAGTAATTGCATCCCGCGGCTGTGAGAAGAAGCAGCAGATTGTCGGCCGAATTCTGATCGGCGGCGGCGTGGTTGGTGTAGCAAACATCGCAACCCATGGGCAGGCCCAGTAGCTTGCCCATGAAATGGTCTTCGAGGCCGGCGCGGATGATCTGCCGCTCGTCGTATAAATACTCCGGCCCAATGAAGCCGACGACGCTGTTGACCAGAAAAGGTTGGAAGGCGCGCGCCACTCCGTAAGCGCGAGCTTCGAGCGTAAGCTGATCCACGCCGTGGTGCGCCTCGGCGGAAAGCGCGCTGCCCTGGCCGGTTTCGAAGTACATCACATTGTCGCCGACCCAGCGGACATCACGTTTGCAGTGATGCTCAAGGACTTGCTCTCGCCCTTCGCGCAGCGTGCTCAGCGAAATTCCAAAGCTGCGGTTGGCCGCTTCTGTTCCCGCAACGGATTGAAACAAAAGATCGACCTGCGCTCCGCGCTGCATGGCCGCCAACTGAGTGGTAATGTGCGCCAGGCAACAGCTCTGCGTGGGGATCTCATAGGTCTCGATCAAGCGATTCAAAGCCGAGAGAATCGCGCTGACGGTATCGACCGAATCCGTCGCCGGATTCACCCCGATGACTGCATCGCCGCAACCGTAGAGCAATCCTTCGAAGGCGGCCAGCAGAATTCCGCCGATATCGTCCGCCGGATGATTGGGCTGGACGCGAATGCCCAGCACTCCACGCTCTCCCATGGTGTTACGGCAGCGAGTGACGTTGCGGATCTTGGCCGCTACGAGTACCAGGTCTTTGTTGCTCATAAGTTTGGCTACGGCAGCGGCGATTTCAGGGATGATGGCCTTTTGAAGTTGGTGCAGTTGATTGTCGGTGGTGCCGTCGTCCAGCAGAAATTCGCGAAACTCGCCGACCGTCATGCTCGCGAGCGGGCGGAAAGCTTCTTGATCGAATGTTTCCAGAATCAGGCGGGTAACGTCATCCTCGGATGGATCGATCAGGGGCTGCCGGACAATCTCGTCCAGAGTCAAATCCGCCAGCTTGCATTTTGCCGCCACGCGTTCCCGTTCCGACCGCGCCGCGATGCCGGCCAATTGATCGCCAGACTTCTCCTCGTTCGCTTTGGCAAACAGCTCGCGGAGATCGGAGAAGTCGAATCGCTCGATCATGGGACGCCCCATCAGTAGTAATACTTGGTCTTCTTCGCCCAATCGCTTTCGGGATAATGCTCGTGGAGAAAATCGAAGGCGTCCTTTGAAAACTTGCGGCTCTCGATATTCGTGCATCCGAAGCGGGTTGAACGAATGGCAAGATACAGAGCCTCCGGCATCCGGAAATCATTTGGATGTTGCTTAGCGTACTCGAGCACCTGGCTGGTCAGGTAGTTCGGGGCAGCGCCCACGCCCGACAGCTTCTTCCACTCCGCGCTGGCCGCAGCCCGTTGAGATTCGCTCACCCAATCCGGAAACGGAAAGTTGGGATCGTGGTCCACAAAAGTTAGATTGACGTCCTGGTCGTAGTCGGAATAAACCTTCCCCCAGTTCGCGTCGCCGGCCATGTCGGTGCACCACCAATTATCGCGATAGTTGTCCACTTCACCCAGGGTCGCAGAGCGGAGCGAACTCTCACGAACCGAAGGCTTCATCCCGGGGTTGTGGAGGATAACAAAGATCGCCGCGAAGTGCTTCTCGGCGTCGCTTTGCGCCGACCCAACCGGCTCTATGCTCTGCCAGAGTGGCCGGTCGACTTCTTGCAGAACGGCCTGCAGCTTGGCCGCGGCTTCGTAGTCATTGATCAAGATGGAACGTACCCATGCCGCGCGAGCCACCTCGCGGCGCAGGTCTTTGGGCAGGGCCGGTGTCTGCGCGGCCTGCAGCAGGCCCGCGAGCGGCAAACGTTTCAGGAAAACTTCGGCTGAGTAATGAGTGAACAGCGGTTCCCCGGGCTTGGCTTTATCATCGTCAGCCGGAACATCCGCACCTGTGTCGAAGTCAACTTTCGACGGGACCGGCGCCTCCGAAGCATGCTGCAAGAAATCTTCCAAGCTGGTAGTGATTTTCAGCCGTTGGTCGTTCAACAGGTTGTGCGAGCCCAGCGGGATATCCAACTCTTTCCCGCCGAGCAACCGATCCAGCTCTTTGCGTGCGGCGTCGGCCTGACCTGTGGCCAGTTGCAGGCGCAATGCGTAGTACCGAACCGTCAAGGATCCGGCCGCCGCGGGCGCCACTTGATTGGCCGCTGTGAGCAGGGCATGAACCTCAGAGTCAGCCGGCTTGGCTCCCGCCAGGGCCGCGATCAGCCATGGCAGCGATTTCGTCTCGCGCCAGCGTTCGAGGGCGTGCTTGGCAGCGTCGGATTGCTGGCTCGGGGTGGAACGCCAATCCCCTCCTAAAGCGTAGAAGGTTTCCAACCAGTCGCTCGGATCGCTGCCTTGCTCACCGCGAGACACCAGCAGCACATAATCCCACAAGTTCTGCTTGAAATTCTGTCCGAGATCCTGGCTCAACAGCATGCTGTCCAACTCTGCCACGCGTTTGGCCGGCTCGGTGCGAAAACGAACGAAGTCAAGTAGTCTTGCCGCGGGCTCGTGGATGGAAGCTTCTTTCGGATCATGCACGATGTTTTCAAGCTGCTGCTGGGCGGCCGCCATCGCGGCCGCGTCGAATTGCTCAGTCTGCTTGTGGACCAGATCAGCTTTTCGAATCAAGGCGCGCGCGGCAAGATACGGAGCGATCCCCGCCCAGGGCGAAGAAGAGTCCTTGGCAATTTCGTCGAATTCAGCCGCGGCCTGGTCAAAATCCCGCCCGTAGAAATGGGCCGCAGCAATCTGGTAAGCGCGATCAGCGCGCAGAAGAGCATCGCCGGAATCAAGGGTGGCTGGAATCAAGTGGGCCTCGCCGTTGCAGTTGGCGAAGACTTGATCCTGGCCCGTGACCCACTCCCGCATAGTCGCAGACGCCAGCCCGAATTTCCCAGCCCGCTCGTTGAGGGTGCGGGTGGCACTCTGGAAAGCATTCCCCGGGCAGTTTACATATTGAAAGTAGGGCTGATCCTTGGAGACGGTCGCGTAGGGCGAGATTTCCGGCGCGGAGGGAAGATTGGGAACCTGGCCGCGAGCCTTGCCCCAATTCGCCACCTCGTCTTCCTCGCTGGGATGCTCAGGAACCACATCGCCATTCCAAACTTCGATCGCAGCCTTCTGCTGCTCCGGCGTCAGCTTCAATCCCGAAAGATAGCGATAAGCCACGACCAAATAAGAGTAGCGAAAACCCGGCCGCACGATGCCGAGTGTGCCGGCGGCGAAGTCCTCCCGCGGTCCATCCGGCTGGTCCTGAAACGAGAACACCGCTGATTCCAGAAATGGACCGCAGCTATAGACCGACCCAGGAGCCACGAGGAGGATTACAAGGACCAACAACAGCGCAGCTCGCCGCCAAATGCTCATCGCCATGAGCGCGCCTCCCAAAGCATGGCTTGTTCCGATTGCGGCGTCCAGGATTTGGGACTGAAGAGGTAGAGACGCCGTCCGCCTGGCAGCGACGCCCAGCGCTCGTCGCTCGAAACACCAAGACTGCCCCGGCAAACTGCCGGACGAAAGTCGCCGCCCGATGCGATGCTCGTAACCACATCCCGCGTGCCGGCGCCCATGCGGAACAGCATGGGCACGGCTTCGTCGATCGGCAAGTTCGAGATCCAGCCGTCATCCAGACACCACGAAGCCAAAGCAGTAATCGAAATCGGCATATCTGGCCCCTCTCGCTGTCGAAGCTCGGTCAGAAGCTGGCGATAAAACGCGCGCTGCGAAAGCGTCGCGTCAAAGTCCACCTGAATCGCAACTACCCGCGACAGTTTCGCGGAATTCGCAATCGCAGCCACTGATTGCTCGATCTGCTTATCGTTCAGCGCCGCATCGGTCGCAGCTTCGATGCGGGTAACCGCCACCAACCTGGTTTGATTCGGAACTCGCAGCGGTTGAAGACGGGGGCGGACGACGACATCGGTAGCATGAAGTTGGACTGTGGAAGCCAGAAATGCCACAGCCGTATCGTCAGGATTGATGAAGCGCAAGTCCTCGGGCCGTTCCCAAGCCCACAGCACGAGACGGGGAAGCCGGTTTATGCGGCGGGTCCCTGAAGTCGCCAGTCGCGCCGACAACACGCCGAAGGCGATCAGCAAGAGCGCCAGAGTCGTCGCAATCTTCTTCTTCCCAAGCACTGGAGTTGTGCCCAGTCTATACCGTCTTTGGACAGCCGGAATGTTGAGCGCGGGGCGCATTTACATATGCGATCTTTCGAACCCAACCCGCGCGCAACTTGCCTACTGGGATTCGATCGCTGGGCACAACTTGCCGGGTTCGGTTTAGGACAAGTTGGGTGCTAAGCTGATTCCACGGCCCCTTCCACGATGCCCGCCTCTGGCATTCAAGCTGCCTATAGCTCGTCGATGTTTGATTTCAGTGAGAGGTCCTTACTTATGAAAAAGAAGGCGGCTCTTATTCTCGCCGTGGCGCTCACACTGCCCGTCGCGGTGTTTGCCGATGACATCTCATTCACCAGCACGGGAGGTGTTTTCACCGGCGATAGCTTGGGATTTGTTCTCACTGATGCGACCCTGACACAGATCACCGGTTTGGGTGGCGACCCGATTTCGGGAAGCGATCTTGGGACAGTCTCGTTCAATACTGCCCTACTGGGATCGCTCTCGAACGTCGGTGGCGGGGGCCCGTTTGATGCGGGAGGAACGATCACGATTGCCGGCAACGGCTCCGGCGGCGGACCCAGCGGAGTATTGTTCAGCGGAACGTTTCCCGACGGCGGCACCTGGGGGTACGTCCTCCAACCGGACGGCTCGTTCTTGTACACCATGACGGCCAACATCTCGGGGCAAGATGGACAGGGCAACCCGGCCAGCGGCACGATGACATTTGTCCTTAACAACGGAACCGGGGAAGTGGTGGGCACTGGAATTTTCCCCGGCACAACCTCAGCCTCGGGAACTGCAAATTTTGTGCTTTCTGCCCCTGAACCAGGGGAATTGAGCTTGTTGGGCATCGCGGTCGTGGGAATCGTGAGCCTGGTTCGTAGGAGATTCAGCCCTCGCTGACACTCAGAGAGCGAGCTGCGCGCGTTAAGCCCCGCGCAGTGAGGCAGTTCGCGGGCTGGCGGCTCTCCGAAGCGGCTGTTGACCTTGGGAGGAAAAACAGTCCCGGAGCCCCTCCATGTCCTTTCACTTCTGAAGGAATTCTAATTTTCAACGGGATTTCCTAAATACCTCTAATCGACAATTTTGATTGGACTTACTTTCGGTCCGGCAGCTAGAGTTTGGTGCTCGTCCCATCTCGTTTCAATCATTAGAATAGCGGAGGATGCCGTCAGTGATGGCATTGCGCGACATAGGATTGAATCCAAATGACGAGAGACCCCAAACTGTGAGTCCTATTTCAGCTGCTCGTGATGCATACGTCCTGACCCTGGAAGAAATCAGCAATCTGGCGAGGGAGGCGGGCAAACCCGCCGAAACCCTCATGAATGTTGTCGCCCTCATCTCAAAGCGCTTTGAAACCGACGTTTGCTCCGCTTACCTTCTTGAACCCGACCGCGCCAACCTGGTGATGGCAGCGACCATCGGATTGCGCCCGCAGTGCATCGGAACTCTGCGCATGTCTCTGCACGAAGGTTTGGCAGGCCTGGTGGCCGAGCAAGTGCTCCCCGTCGCCGTGGAGCAGGTGAAGACGCATCCCCGCTTTAAGTACTTCAAAGAAGCCGGCGAAGAGAATTTTCAGTCCTTTCTTGGCGTCCCCCTTATCGAGCGTGGGGTGCTGCAAGGCGTGCTGGTTGTACAAACCAAAGAGGCGCGCGTGTTTCGCGAGGATGAGGTCGCTGCCTTGGCGGAAGCCGCCTCTCAGGTCGCTCCCATCGTCAGTGAGGCCCGCGCGCTGGATCGTTTCATCGCTCCGGTTCAGGAGCGGCTTTGGGCCCTGGCGCGCAATGTCTGGTGGAGTTGGGACCAGGAGGCGAGCGCGTTGTTCCGCGACCTCGATCCCGCCCGCTGGCGACAGCTAAACCACAATCCCATTTCTTTGTTAAGCGAGATGCCACTGGCGGGAATCGAGCACCGTGCCCGTGAGCTGGTGCTGCATGGCCGCATCAACTATGCCTTCCGCCGCCAGCGCGAATATCTCGAAGCCGACCGAACTTGGGGAGCCCGGCACGCCGGCGTTTTGCGGCCGCGCCCGGTGGCATATTTTTCCGCCGAGTTCGGCTTGCACGTTTCGATTCCCGAATATTCCGGCGGCTTGGGCGTTCTCGCGGGTGATCACATCAAAAGCGCATCCGACCTGGGAATCCCGCTGGTGGGAGTGGGGTTGTTCTACGGCCAGGGCTATTTCCTGCAGCGGCTGGATGTGAATGGCTGGCAGAAGGAAGAGTACATCGAAACCGACGTGAGCCAACTGCCCATGGAGCCCGCCATCGGCACAAACGGGCAGCCGGTGACGGTGGAGATCGAAACTCGCAGCGGCTCCATCCGCGCCAAAGTCTGGCGCATGAAGGTCGGGCGTTGTGACCTGTTGCTGCTCGACTCCAATGTGGAAGGCAACGCTCCGGAAGATCGCCAAGTCACCTCGCGTTTGTACGGCGGCGATGGTCGCACCCGCATCCGCCAGGAACTGGTCCTCGGCGTGGGCGGCTTCCGCGCCTTGAAGGCTATGGGCATCACTCCGGGTGTGCTCCATCTTAATGAAGGACACAGTGGGTTTGCGGTGCTGGAATCCATTCGCAATCGCATGCAGGAGGAGGGAATAGGTTTTGACCAGGCGGTTCCGCGGGTGTCCCGGGAAGTCTGCTTCACCACTCACACGCCAGTGCCGGCCGGCCACGACCGCTTTCCTTCCAACCTAATCGAGGAGCATCTCGGGCCACTGCGTGACGTGCTGGGCCTTTCCCACGAAGGGCTGATGGCGCTCGGCCGGGAGAACCCGGGCAATTCCAACGAAGAATTCTGCATGACCGTGTTGGGGCTGAAGCTCTCGCGGCGCGCCAACGCGGTTTCCGCCCTGCACGGCGAGGTGTCACGCGCCATGTGGACCGGCCTCTACCCCGGCAAGTCGGAAGATCAGGTTCCCATCGGTCATATCACGAACGGTGTGCACGTTCCTTCCTGGTTGGCGCCGCAGATGTTCCGCCTCTACGATCGGCACTTCGGCAGCGGTTGGCACGAGCACAGTGGCGAGCCGCAAATCTGGGAGGGGATTGAGGAAGTGGACGACGGTGAGCTTTGGGAGACGCATCTTCACCTCAAATCGCGCCTCTTGGATTTCGTCCGTCAGCGTGCCGTAGACCAAGCCAAGTACCGGGGCGAGCCCGCCGAGACCCTGCAAAAGCTCGGCCGCCTGCTTTCTCCGGATGCGCTCACAATCGGTTTCGCGCGCCGCTTTGCCACCTACAAGCGCGCCGATCTCATCCTCAGGGACATTGCCCGGCTGGCTTCCATGGTGAACGACCCCAAGCGCCCGGTGCAGTTCGTCTTTGCCGGCAAGGCGCATCCCCGCGACGAACCCGGCAAGCACGTGCTGCAGCGCATCGCGCAGATGATGCGGAATCCGCAGTTTTCCGACAAGTTTGTCTTCGTAGAAGACTACGACCTGAACGTCGGACGCCACTTCGTGCAGGGCGTCGATGTCTGGCTGAACAATCCGCGCCGGCCCTTGGAAGCTTCCGGCACCAGCGGCCAAAAAGTGGTTCTGAACGGCGGCCTCAACCTCTCCGTGTTGGACGGCTGGTGGGCGGAGGCCTATGACGGATTGAATGGTTTCGCCATCGGAACCGGCAGAACTCACTCTCGCGTGGATATTCACGATATCCACGACGGAGAGGATTTGTACCGCGTGCTCCACGACGAAGTCATTCCTTTGTACTACCAACGCGACCGCGACGGTCTGCCACGTGGCTGGATCAAACGCATGAAGCGCACCATCCGCACCCTGGGCTGGCGCTTCAATGCCAATCGCATGGTGATGGATTACACGACGAAGTGCTACGTCCCCGCGGCGGGTGGCACTTCCAGCGACATGCGCAGAACGAGCTGAAAAGCTCCTAGCTTCGAGCTCTTAGTGAACCCGCTTTGAATTAGCTAGAAGCTAGCAGCTCGTTGCGGTTTCCCCTTGACATTCGCCTTCCTTTCGCCAACAATCTGTAGCCATGGCGATCACCAGAAGACAGCGGCAGGTTTACGACTTTATCTCCGGCTTCGTGCAGAAAAACGGCTACTCGCCCTCGTTTGAGGAAATCGGCGATGGAATGGGGCTGAGTTCGTTGGCCACCGTGCACAAGCACATTTCGAACCTGGAAAAGAAGGGGTTGCTCACGCGCGACTACAACCGCAGCCGCTCCATCGATCTGCTGCCTCCCAAAGGCCGCTTGAAACAAGCGATGGCGGTCAACACTACTGTCGTGCTGCCGCTGGTGGGAAGGATTGCCGCCGGCCAGCCGATCGAGGCAGTGCCGAATAACGAGACCATCTCGCTGGCGGATTTTGTGCGCTCAAAAGAGGTGTTCGTGCTCGAAGTGCGCGGCGAGTCGATGCAGGATGAGCACATTCTCGATGGCGACTACGTGCTGGTCGAGAAAGCTAAGACCGCGCACAACGGCGACATCGTGGTCGCGCTGGTGGAAAATAACGACGCCACGCTCAAGCGCTTTTACCGCGAGGGCGACAACATCCGCCTACAGCCCTCGAACCTCGCCATGAAGCCGATCATCGTGCCCGCGGTCTCGGTGCAGATTCAGGGAAGAGTGATTGGGGTGCTGAGGAAGTATTAGGAAAGCAGCTATTGGCAATCAGTCGTCAGCAAGCAGCAATCCCTATAGCCACGCACGGCCTCAGTAGAGGTGAAATGACATCTCAATTTGAATTTGCACTGGAACCGCTTTCCCGTCCTTGAGAGCGGGCGCAAACCGCCATTCTTTGAGGATCTCGGCGGCTTTATCGTCAAGGCCGTAGCCCAGGGGCCGTTGAATCAATATATTTCCGATCCCGCCAGACATATCGACAATCGCGGTCATCATGACGGTTCCCTGGAACCTGGCGTGGCGGGCTTCCTCGCTATACTGTGGGTCGGGCGCATTAAGAGCCTTCGGCGGAGTCACTCCCTTCCCGATCCTATAGACCAAACCGTAGCCTTCCAACGTTATCGGGGCCTTGCTTGCCATCAGCTCGGCAAGATCGGGCGGGATTGCGGCCTTCCCGCGTGGCGGAGTGTAGCGGGGCCCGAAATGACAGCCTTCGTAATGCGGGATGGAAGCTCCTGTCAGTGCCGCCCAAAGGCATGGCTTCCAGAAATCCGGCGCCAGGTCGACGAAGCGCTCCGCGCTGGTGATGAAAATCTTCGCCCAAAGTACGTCCAGGTCTTGCTCGGTCGTGTGCTGCGGATCAAGCGCTACCTCGATAGTGACCTTCCGCTTTGTTTTTTCCAGAACGAAGCCATCGCTGGATTGTTCGTGTGCGGCGAGCCTTTGCCCGCTAATCCGTAGACCCTTTGGTGAGACATCGATGTCGGTTACCTTTACGGCACCGTCAATCGTCCATGGGCCGACGGAGGGTGTTCCTTGGACCTGACCATCAGAGTTATAGCTGAGGTCGTCCTCATGATAGAAATTCGCGATAAACCAGATCTTGTTCTTGTATTCGTCCTTAAGGTGCTTAGCCACCGAGTCTGAATATGCAGCGGGACAGATGACAGTTAGCGCGGACAATATGGCGACTAGTCTCCCTAAGTAAAAGCCCTTCATGCCGCAGCATTTTACTCGCTGACCGGCGAGCCGACACACAAGAAAAACGCCCGGCTTGTGACCGGGCGTTCTCACTGAAAGCTGACCGCTAAAAGCTCATTGCTAAACCCTGACGACCGACGACTGACGACTGCCTCACCCAATATGCTTTTCCAGCGCCTGGGCGATCGCGTCCTTCGGGCGATACCCAACCAACTGTTCCACCACCTGCCCGCCCTTGAACACCAGCAGAGTCGGAATGCCGGTGACTTTGTAGCGCATAGGCGTGGCGCTGTTGCTGTCCACATCCATCTTGCCGACCTTGATCTTGCCCTGGTACTGGCTCGCTAGCTCTTCCACGATGGGCGCGATGGCGCGGCACGGTCCGCACCAGGCCGCCCAAAAGTCCAGCAGCACCGGCTGCTCCGATTTCAAAACGTCCTGATCAAAATTCGCGTCATTGATTTCGACGATTCCGTTACTTCCCATTCTTCCTCCCCTGAGTCGTGCCCAACTAAGGCCGGGCACCTGACGCCGACGGCCCCTCATTTCCGGGACACCGCCCCAATCGGCTTACTATCCTAGCACTTGTCTTTGATGCAAGTCAGTGCGAGAAGTCGCAAACGCTGGAAAGCTTTTGCCGGATGGCAGTTGGCCGCGAGTTCATGATGGTTTGCGCAGGCCCGTTTTGGGAAACCTTCGCGATGCGCCGCCAGGAGAAGGCAAGCTTGCCGAAATAAAAGCGCCCGGAACGATGAGTCCCGGACGCTTGGCAGGGCAGCCCTCCCCCAGAACTGCCAAACCACGAGTGCGATCTTAGAGTGCGTGCGAGCATCCGTAAATATCACTTACGTAATTCCATGCAGGTATCTCGTGTAACCAAAGCGCGCGAAAAAAGTAACCCCCACTTTCGTGGTGTGTTTGGCGCTAATTCGTTGCTGCTGAACGGGAAGCGGATGGGACGACGGGACGAGAAAGAATCGGTTACCGCGCCACTTCCTGCCTTTGCCAGGTCTGCCCGCCGTCGCTGGTGGTCCAAAATTCATGGCTGGCGGTCGTGATTTTGCCGTGCTGCTGGTCGGAGAAATCAATGGCAACAATTTCCGTGCCGAGCGTCTTGCCGTCCGCCGCAGGCTCAACTTTTTTCCAAGTAGCTCCGCCGTCTGAGGAATGAAAGAGCGCGCCGCCCGAGCCTCCCGCCCACACTTCGGAGCCGATCGCGCACACCGCGCGGAACACGATGTTGCTGCTGACGGGCACGGGTTGCCAGCTTTTGCCAGCATCGAGGGAGCGCAGCACGGTTCCGTTCTGGGAAATCGACCAACGAGGCGCAGACGCGATGCTGCGGAGCGCCGACAGGCTCCGGCGGTTCGCGGCAAAGGCGCCGCCCACACTCTCGCCGGACGCGTCCGCTTGAGGAGCGGCTGCGTCCTTCGCTTTCAGCTCATTTTGGTCTCTCTGTTCGGGTATTGCTTGTGCCTGGACAGATGAAACCGGAGCGTTTCCCGCCGCGACCGTCACAGTTTCAGTCTCAGCGGGCACTTCGGCTCGCGGCGCTTGCTGCGGTTGACTGGAAACCTCCGCCGGCTTTGCCGCCTTGGCCACAATGGGCGGCGGAGGCGGAGGCGGGGCTGCGGCAGCAACGACTGCTCCAACTACTCCTGATTTTTCCCGCGCTGGCGACTCCATGGTGGCCTGTCCGGCTTCATCCGCTGCTTGCTTGCGCGGAAAGCCCCCGAGCGCACGGGATTTGACTGCGGAGGGCGAAGGCGCTGCCGGCTTCGCTTCTGGTTGCAATGCCCCGTTCAACTCGGGCGCGGGCCGATTTTCAGCTTGGAGCGTTTGCGGCTTCTCGTAGGGCTCTACCGCCGTTGGATTTCCGGCGGAAGCCACTGCGGCTACCCTTCTTCCGGCGAGTTCCCGCTGCCGCAGCAGAACCGCTCCGCTCACCACAACCAGGCAAGCAGCCAGCGCAGCCCAGCGAAGAGCGGGGCGGCGTAGCCAACTCGAGCGCCTCGCCGGCACAGGCAGGGCTGCCGCGACCGCGGCTACGTGGTCAAGCGAGAAGGACGGCTGTGCAAGCGCAATCACTTCCCTGCAGTCGGCGCATTGCGCCAAATGCTCAAGGACGATGCTCCGCTCCCGTTCGCCAAGCGCCTTCTCGGCGAATGCCGTCAGCAGATCCGGATCCGGATGAACCTCCGGCTTGGCGGCGGCCTGCAAGCGTTGCAACACGATTTTGGGCGGTTGTTCCATCAGCCTTCCACGCAAATCATACGTTCGTCTTCCCTTTGGACGGGCGTAACCCCGTCTCTCCAGCTACCCCGTGCCCTCTCCCGTCTGCGCCTGAATCTTCTTATCTGGGAACGTCTCAGCTTCGGTTTTTTGCGTCAGAGTTCGAAGATTTACCTGCAAATCGCGAACATCAATTTCCATAGCCTCTTCTGCCTGGCGGCGGCTCATGCCGCTTTTTCCCAACGTCGCGACGATCTGCTTGCGCAACGAGCCAGCCAACCGGTCGAGTTTGCGGCTTATCGTGGATTCATGCACACCCAGCTGGCGCGCGATCTCGGAGAGAGTTCGGCCATCGAGATGATACGAGGCCAGCAGGAAACGGTCTTCCGGCGAAAGCCCCGCCAGCGCCTCATCGGCCGCGGCTTCCACACGCGGGTCAACCGCCAGCGTAGGCGAAGGATCGGGCGCGGCGAAGCTCGCTCCCTCTTCTTCCTTTTCGTCGAGGCTCACCAATTTTCGCTGGCGACGATAGCGGTTGATGTATTCCTGCGCCATCACCGTACGCAGCCAGCCCTCGAGCGAGCCGCGCCCGGTG
This sequence comes from uncultured Acidobacteriaceae bacterium, assembly GCA_963770915.1. Lineage (GTDB taxonomy): Bacteria > Acidobacteriota > Terriglobia > Terriglobales > Acidobacteriaceae > PALSA-270. The sequence goes on along the minus strand of CAVYRG010000001.1, from coordinate 3,081,647 downwards.
TAGGACGCCAGTTTCGAAATCCGCTCGCCCTGGCGCGAGTCCAGGCCGTAGAGATCGGCGTAGAGCGAGTCGGCCAGCTCGCGCCCCGCGGCGCTTTCCTTAGTGATATACCCGCCAATGTCGTAGAGCTTTTCGCGGAAGCGCGTCAGGAAAACTTCCCAGGCGCGCTCATGGCCCGCCGCGCAGGCCCGGGCAAGCACGAGATCTTCCAGCCGGAGGCTCGAAAGCAGCTCTTTCCACTCGACTTCGCCGCTTGCGGCGGTCAAGTATTTGCCGCCGATCTCCTTGAGAATTGCGGCAAATTGCTCGGGGCTGAGCCCGAATTGCTCCGCCCGGCCCTTCGCGCACAGCCCTTGAATGAAGAAATCAAGGCCGGGAGGGACTTCGACTTCGGATTGGACACGTGGCGGGGTCATGGCGAAACTGCGCCACTCGGGATCGTATCAATTTTTCCTGCAGGAAGCTCAGATTTCGGCCGGTTGGCCGCTGGTGCCCAAATCACTTCGCATTTCCCGGCAACCGGGAGTATCTTGAATGCGGAGTTTTTCAGACCGAGGGATCGAAAGATGAAGCGTTCACTTCTTGCAGCTGGCGCGACTTTCCTGATGCTGTGTCTGTCGGCTTTTGCCCTGGCGGGCGATTCCGGCTATCACCTGCTCCACACTTACAAACTCGGCGGCGAGGGCGGATGGGACTACCTCAAGATGGATGCCGCCTCGCGCCACCTCTTTATCTCGCGCGGCACTCACGTGATCGTGATTGACGCCGACTCCGGCGCGCCCGTAGGTGACATTCCCGACACCGGCGGCGTACACGGCATTGCGCTGGCTCCTGAGCTTGGCCGCGGCTTCACCAGCAACGGCCGCGAAGGCACGGTCACGATCTTCGATTTGAAAACGTTGAAGCCCATCACCAAGGTCAAAGTTGGCGAGGGGCCGGATGCGATCCTCTACGACCCGGTCACCAAGCGAGTTTTCACCTTCAACGGCCGCAGCCATGACTCGACCGCCATCGATGCCGCAAAAGGCGAGGTCGTCGGGACCATCCCTCTGGACGGCAAGCCCGAATTCGCCGTCACCGACGACAGCGGAGAACTCTTCGTCAATCTCGAAGACAAGAGCATGATCGCCACCATTAATCCGGCCAAGCTGCAAGTAACGGCGCGCTGGCCGCTGGCTCCCTGCGAGTCGCCCTCGGGCTTGGCCCTGGACGGCAAGAACCGCCGCTTGTTCTCCGGCTGCGAAAATAAAGTCATGGCCATCGTGGATGCCGACACCGGCAAGGTGCTCACTACGCTGCCTATCGGCCGCGGCGTGGACGCCACACGGTTTGATTCCGACACCGGCCTGGCCTTTGCCTCCTGCGGCGAAGGCGTGCTGACGGTAATCAAGGAAGAACCGCCGGACAAATTCAGCGTGCTGGATACCGTAACCACGCAGCCGGGCGCGCGGACCATGGCGCTGGATTCGAAAACCCACAACGTCTACCTGGTGACGGCGCAATTCGGGCCCATGCCTGCGCCCAACCCAGAACAGCCGCGCCAACGGCCGCCCATGGTGCCGGACTCGTTCGTGGTGCTGGTCTTCGGAAAGTAGATCGTCGTGCCCGGCTCGGCCATGTTTTGACCGATATGCGATCGGCTCAAAGCATCGCCGTCCGGGCCCTTGCTTTCTTCTAGCCTCGCTAAGCCGTTCGCGGTTCTGTCCCTCGCCGTTCAGGGAATGTCGCTGCACAGTAACCTCTCGGCCCCTGGTAATCTGGCGCCGCCACCCAACTCCTGTAAACTAGAACACTTTGCGGACCCCTACTCGAAGAGGCCGGCAATTGATGAGTCAGATACCGACAAACAGCGACGAAAAGTTCTACCACGCCAAAGTTACCCAGCGCGCCGACTTTGGCCCTGAGCTGTTTATGCTGCGCATTCAGCCGAGCGGCGAATTCAAGTTCGCCGCCGGCCAGTACGCCACCCTCGGCGTGCAGGGTCTGGCAAAACGCTCCGAGCGACCGTACTCCATCGTCTCTTCGCCCTATGAGTCCGAAATAGAGTTCTTTTTCGAGCTGGTCCCCAACGGCGAGCTCTCCCCGCAGCTGTATAAATTGCAGCCGGGACACGAACTTCTCATGCGCAAGGTCCCGAAGGGACGATTCACTCTCGACATCGCGGGTGGGCACACCCATCATCTTCTCGTCTCGACTGTGACCGGCGTCGCGCCCTTCATCAGCTACGTCCGTACGCTTCACCGCGACTGGAAAGACGGCAAGTTCAAGGGAGAACAGAAGCTCTACCTGTTGAATGGCGCCAGCCGCTCCTGGGAATTCGGCTACTGCGCGGAGCTGGAGAAAGTCGCGCAGGAAGTCCCCTGGCTCAAGCACGTCCCCACCGTCAGCCGCCCCTGGGACGACGAGAAATGGCAAGGCGAGCGCGGTCGTGTCGACGAGCTTCTGCGCAAGTACACCGATCTCTGGGGTCTAAATGGCGCCAACTCGGTGGCTTACCTCTGCGGCCATCCACAGATGATCGAGAACGGCAAGGGAATCCTGAAGCGTATCGGCTTCACCAAGGAGCACTTGAAAGAAGAGGTTTACTGGATTCCGGAGAAGCACCCGGATCAGTCAGAGTCCTTTTAGGCTACTGAAACGCCCCCGCGAAGAAAATCTCCGTGTATTGCTGAACCAGGTCTTCTTCCTGCAGGGCGCCCTCCGGCCGGTACCACTGGTAGATCCAGTTAATCATCCCCATGAGGGCAAACGCCGCCGCGCGCGGGCTGGCGCCGACCTTCGAGCCGCGGGCGTGTTGCGCCTCAGCGATCAGGCTTTCGACAAAGTGCACATAGTCTTTCTTCCGCCCATTGATGCGGCGGCGCAGCGGGGGAGGGAGGGGATGGTTCTCGTGCAGCATCACCGTGATCTCACGGTCGCGCTCGCGCAGCACCACGCCGATGTGCAGCCGGATCAGCATGCGCAGCCGCTCTTCGGGGTCGGCAATCCCGTGCACCCGGTCGATCACCTGCTCCTGAGTGATGTCCATGGCATGGTCCATCAGGTGGAACAGGATTTCGTCTTTGCTTTGGAAGTGGTGGTAAAGGCCGCCTTTGCTTAGCTTAAGCGCCCCAGCCACGTCGCTCATGGAGGTGGCGTCGTAGCCCTGTTGCTGGAATAAGCGCGCGGCAGCTCGCAGTATCTCCTGACGGGAATCGGTAGCAGCCTCGCGAGTCATTGCGGGACAGGATATACGCCCCACCCAAGATTGCCAATTGGCGACCTTCGATATCGGTTGCTCGCGTAGAGACAGCCGCCCCGGCTGTCCAGGTGGTCAAAGCCGAGCAGCCCGAAATCATGTGACGGGGCCTGCCCCGTCAGGCGAGTGGAGAAGCGAACTCGTGAAAACGGCCCGGTCTGGCGCCGCTTGGTGTGAATTCAGAGACTTATTCGGGATCGCGGTCACGCGCGTAGCGTTCGAACCAGCTAGCGCCTACAAATGGACTGTGGCTGGCAAAATTCGGGGCAGGTGGCAGATAACTGCCCTGAATGTCAGAAGCCTCTTGCATCCAAAGCGGATTGTAGGGCACGCGCTGTCCAACCTCTGACCAGCGGCAAACGAGATGTTCTGTCTCCGTTTTCCATGTGCATGTCATTGCAGCGACCTCTCTAGCCCCTCGGAGGTACGATACTACGATGCCCCGGTAAATGCTCCTCAAAGCATCGCAGTTGTCTTCCCCGGGGCGCGTTTTCCGGTATTCGAGGCCGAGAAGTCCTGTCACAAACGGAAACTGCCCATCCCGGCCCCTCCGACTTCACCAGTTTTGATCTTGACAGCCCCCACCTGGAAGGCTAACATTTCAATACTAACCGACCGGTCGGTTTGCATTCATGACGGGCCCAGTTGCCCGAAAAACTGCTAGGAGGCCTGCGTGGCCGTTATCCTGTACGAGCGTGACGCCAACCCCAACGCCCTGAAGGGCAAGACCATTGCGGTCCTCGGCTATGGCAGCCAGGGCCATGCCCAGGCGCAGAACCTGCGCGACAGCGGCTACAACGTCATTATCGGAGTCGACCCGCACCGCGGCAGCGCCCAGCAGGCAAAAGCCGACGGCATGACTGTCGTCCCCGCAGCCGAAGCCGCCCAGCGCGCCGACTACATCCAGATTCTTACGCCCGATGAGACCATGGCCGACTTCTACCAGTCCGCGGTTGCTCCTGCCATGCGTCCCGGCAAGGTTCTCGGCTTCTCGCACGGCTTCAGCATTCATTTTAAGACCATCATCCCGCCCGCCGACGTTGACGTCGTTATGGTCGCGCCCAAGGGCCCCGGTCATCTCGTCCGCAGGGTGTACAGCGAAGGCCGGGGTGTGCCCTCACTGCTTGCAATCCATCAAGATGCCAGCGGCAAAGCCGCCGAATACGGCCTCTGCTACGCCTACGGCATCGGTGCCACCCGCGCCGGCGTGCTCAAGACCACTTTCAAAGAAGAGACCGAAAGCGACCTGTTCGGCGAGCAAGCAGTGCTCTGCGGCGGCCTGACCTCGTTGATGAAGAAGGGTTTCGAGACCCTGGTCGAAGCGGGCTACGACCCCGAGATCGCCTATTTCGAGTGCATCCACGAGGTCAAGCTGATCGTCGATCTCATCTACGACGGCGGTCTGGCCCGCATGCGCTACTCGATCTCCAACACCGCCGAGTACGGCGACCTGACCCGCGGCCCCAAGGTCGTTTCCGACGACACGCGCGTCGCCATGAAGAAGATTCTGGTCGACATCCAGTCCGGCGCATTCGCTCGCGAGTGGATTGCCGAAAACAAAAGCGGCTGCAAGAATTTCAACGGCCTGCGCGAGGCCGAAAAGAAGCACCAGGTGGAGGAAGTCGGCGCCCGACTGCGTGGCATGATGTCGTGGCTACCGAAAGAAGCCAAAAAGCCCGAGCCCAAGCCGGAACCGAAGGTGGTCAATGCCTAGCGCGCCGGCAGCCAACGCCACATCCGCGGACGCGGCGAAGTCCAATGGAGCCGCGTCTGCCTCGGCCCAACTCAAGGGCGGCGAGATTGTTCTGAAGTGCCTGCGCGCCGAGGGTGTGGATTTGGTATTCGGCTATCCCGGCGGCGCGATTATGCCGCTCTACGACGCCCTCGACGGCAGCGGCGTGCGCCACATCCTCACTCGCCACGAACAAGGCGCAGTCTTCGCCGCCGAAGGCTACGCTCGTTCCACCGGCAAAGTCGGCGTCGCCATGGCCACCAGCGGCCCCGGCGCGACCAACCTGGTCACCGGTATTGCCGACGCCAAAATGGATTCCGTGCCCCTGGTTTGCATCACCGGCCAGGTGCGCACCGCGATGATCGGCACCGACGCTTTCCAGGAAACCGACGTCTTCGGCATGACCCTGTCGCTCACCAAGTGGAGCCGCCTGGTCAAGACCATCGAAGAAATTCCCGCCGTGATCGCCGAAGCTTTCTACTGGGCGCGTAGCGGACGCCCAGGTCCCGTGATCGTAGACATCCCCACCGACCTGATGAAAGCCAAGGCGGAATTCTCCGGCGCGGTGAAATTTTCCCCGCCGAATGCGGAAGCGCCCAAGCCCGCTTTCGCCGAACAGCTGATCGCGATGCTCGAAACCGCCAAGAAGCCGGTGGCTCTTGTCGGCGCCGGAGCCAAGCTTTCCGGCGCGATCAATGAACTGCGCGCGCTGCTCGACTACCTGAACATTCCGTCCTTCTCTACGGTTCACGGCCTGGGAGCGGTTGAGCCGGAAGCTTCCTACTATCTCGGCATGGTGGGCATGCACGGCACCCGCGCCGCCAATATGGCGCTGCACGAAACCGATCTGCTCATGGTCTTTGGCGCGCGCCTCGATGACCGCGTCACCGGCGACCCCTCGCGCTTCGCGCCCGATGCCCGCATCGTGCATTTTGAAATCGATCCCGGCCAGCTTGACCGCGTGCGCTCCTGCGAGTTGCCGGTGGTTGGCGATCTGGCGCAGACCATTCCGGCATTTCATGACGCGGTCCGCAAAATCTCGCTGCCCGATTGGAGCCCCTGGCGCTCCCTCGCCTGCGGCCCCGACCGCGCCGAACTCGACCCGCGTGGCCTGGCCCAGCCAACCATTCGCTTCCTGGACGAGCTTTTCAGCCGCCTGCCCAAAGACAGCATCGTGCTCGCCGACGTGGGCCAGCACCAGATGTGGGCGGCGCAGCGCTACCACTCCAATTCTCCGCGCGGCTTCATCACCTCCGGCGGCCTGGGATCGATGGGCTTCGCCTTGCCCGCCGCCATCGGCGTGCAGCTGGCCAAGCCGGACGCTACGGTGGTTTGCGTCTCCGGCGACGGCGGTTTCCAGATGAACATTCAGGAGCTGGCCACCGTGCACCGTCTGAGCCTGCCCATCAAGATGGTGATCGTGGACAACAAATTTCTGGGCATGGTCCGGCAGTGGCAGCAGCTTTTCTATCAGCGCAACTACGCCGAAACCGACCTGAGCGACAACCCGGATTTCGTCGAGATCGCCAAAGCCTACAAGATTCATGCTTTCAACTTGGGCGAGGAAGCCATGCGGCAGTTCCCAGTTTCCGATCAGACCGCCGAGATGCTTGAGCGCTTCCTGCATTCGCCCAAGCCGGAACTGCTGGTCTTTGACTGCCAACGCGAAGCCAACGTCTTTCCCATGGTTCCGGCCGGTGCCGCGTTGTCGGAAATGGTATTTGACGACGAATAATCGCGTGGGGACAGCCGCCTGTAGCCTGCCCTGAGCGTAGTTGAAGGGGCTGTCCGGCTGGGCAAAGCCCCGCAGCTTCTATAGCAGAAGAATCAGATTTCAGGAGAAAACGATGCAAGCTTTCCACATCCACTATCGCAATACGCAGGGCACGTTGATGCGCATCCTGAACGCCGTCTCGCGCCGCGCCCTGGACATCACCTACGTCAAGGCCGAAGCCGAGCCCGACGACCTAACTTACAAAGTCACACTCCTGCTCGACGTGAACCCGAAACAGGTCGGCCAGCTTCGCCGCGACTGGTACGCGATTGTCGATGTGACCGATGTCCGCATCGGCTCGGCCGATGGCATCGGCGAGAACGCATCGGATTCGAACTCATCCTGGCCCGGCGCAATCCCGCACCCGCCCGTCACCGCCCGCGGAACTGACGAAACCGTCCGCGCCGCGCGGGCGTAAATCCGCTTCCCTGTAACGGCGTTGTGCTACTTCGACTCTAACTCCGGAGCGGGATACTCCGGCAGCTTCTCTTGGTTCGTAGTAGCGCGCTTCACGTCCAACTCATCGAACAACAGCGACGGGCTGACGATGCTGTGTGGGATATTCAGCGGGCGGTTTTCTACGTTGAAATCATTGCCGGCAGCCACAAGATCGCTGCGCAGCGCGCGGGCGTCCATTCCTGCCAACACCCCACCGCGCACCAGATCCTCATGGCCATCCTTGACCCACACACGGTAGAGCAGGCGCAATGAGTTGTGCGGTCCCATGGTTCCAACGTAATAGCCGTAGGGCAGATCGCGCTGTTGACATAATTCGATGAGCTTCTTTTTCAGATCGCCGGGCGAGGACGACTCTGTCGCCGTCACAATCAGATTGCCCACACTTGGCCCCGCTGGGTTCGATGGCACCAGTGCACGTCCGTGGCCGTTCGACGCTGGAAAGCCGCGGATCGGCTCACGGCCCATCAGATAGTTCACGAGAACTCCTTTGTCGATGACCGTCACTTTCTCCGCCAGCACGCCTTCGTCGTCGATCTGATAGTTCCCCAGGAGGGGCTGGCCCTTATAGGCGGAGATGGTAGGGTCGTCGACCACAGAAAGGAAATCCGGGAGCACGCGCGCCTTGTAGCTGGAGGCGAACTCGCCTACGGTGCGCGCCGTCTCTCCCAAGCGTGGCCTGCGACCGAGAATATTCTCCCCTACAAAATCGAGCAGGATGTCGCTGGCGGCATCGGCGGAAAAAAGCACAGGTCCGCTATATTCCTCGTTCGCCACCGGAGCCTGACGCAAAAGTTTCATGGCGCCGTCCAATTGCACGGCTTCGGCGCGAAATTCGGCGGCGGAAGGCAAATTCTTGATATCGCCTTCCGTGTAATCGTGCGAACGTTGCAGACTCATGCCGTCAGCGGCCTGCCCGCTGACCTCCATAGCCAGCTCGTAGCTGTTGTAGCCACTACGCACAACCGTGCCTTCGGAGTTGACGTAATAGCGGTTGATCGCCTGGAAGGTCAGCCTCGAAAGGGATGACTCGAGTTCTGGATCATCCTTATAAACCGCCGAAGCGCTGCGCAGCATGGCGAGCCAAGGTTGAGGATCAAAATCCAGCGCCGCGAGCGAGCCGATCGACTGCAACGGCTGTGCGTGGGCGAAGTCATCGACCGGCTCGTCGGGAGGAGCGAATTGCTTGAGCATTGCCTGCTTGGCAGTAAGTGATCCAGCGGCCGCCTTGTAGGCCCGGTCGGTTGCGTCCCAAATCTGGTGGCGAATCGCCATCACATCATCTTCCACGGGAATAATGGCAAACGCGCCCGTACCCGGTCCGTAGTAGCTATCTTGCTTGTAGTCGCCAAGGCGCACCACCACGCGCAGCAGGCGCAGCCGCGCGCCTTCGCTGGACCGGATGGCGCCGAAAGCAGCCTCCGCGTCGTATTGGTCCACATCGTAGATGCGGTATTCGATGTAATACGGCGCCGCCACCTGGTCGAGTTTCAGCGCCGATTTGGAACGCTCAAGCTCGGCCGTCATGGCCTGCAGAACCGGATCGGTTATCGCACCTGCACGTGCCTGCTGTGCGAACAGGGCGCAGGCGAGCATCCCCGGCACGAATAACAAGACGACCACGCGCATCCCTCGGCGGATCATTGATGAACTCCGGAGTTCGGTTTTGCCGTCGACGAATCCTCAAATCCCGGCGGGGGAAGAATCGGCGGCCGGTTCAAAGAATGCGCCTGCTTTTGTACCTCGATCTCGGAAAACAACATCGCGGGCGCAACCGCAGAGACCGGCACATTGCCCGACTCGGCCCCGCAAATGCCATTGAAGACGGCAGGACGGTCTCCGGTGGCGAGAATTCGCTCCATCGCGGCGAGCGGCGTACCCACGATATTCACCCCGCGCACCAATTGGTCGGGACGGTCATCGGGATACACTCGCCATACCAGGATCGGCAGCACTTCGAAGGCCTGCGGAAGAACGCGCTGCGTCAGCGTGAAGCCGCCCTGAATGTCCTCGAAATACAGCCCATAAGGCTTGCCCTGCTTCTTGATTTCGTCTTTGAACATTTTTCGTAAGTCCGCATCGCTCACTGTCTTCGAGGAAGAAACAATCAGGTTCCCCTGCCGGCCAGTCGGCATCAGCCCCGCCTGCGCGCGCCCATGGCCGTTCGAGTGGGCAAAACCCTTGATAGGCATTCGCGACATCAGGAAATTCTTGAGAATGCCGTTCTGAATCACTTCCACGCGCTGCGCAGGCATGCCCTCGTCGTCGTATTGGTAGTATCCGCTGAGCAAAACGCCATCGAGCAAGCGCAGCGTAGGATCGTCGGCCACGCTGAGGAACTCGGGAAGTACTGGCTGGTTCACTTTCTTGGTGAACGTCTGACCTTCTTCTTCTCCGCGCTGCCGATGACCTTCCAGGCGATGCCCCAAAACTTCGTGAAAGAACACTGCGCTCGCGCGCCCCGAGAGCAGCGCCGGGCCATCGTAAGGCTCCGCTACCGGAGCGTCGCGCAGCGCCTTGAGATCGCTCGCCATCTTCTCCACCCGCGCCGCAACCTCACTGGCAGGGGGAAGCTTGTCGATGTTCGGCGCCTGAAAGGTTTCCACGCGCAGCAGTTCCATGCCATCGTCGGCGCGGGTCTGGGCTTGGATTTGCACTCGGACGAGCCGCGAACTCGTCACCACCTGGCTGCCTTCGCTCGATACGTAGAGTTCACGCCCGTTTTCTTCGGTCGCAGTGGCCAGGGAGGTGTAGACATAAGGGTAGTTGCGAAAGCCGGCGCAGTACTGCCGCACCAGTTTTTCTAACGCGGTCCGGTCATCAGGGACGACCCCTTGGTCCGGCTCCAGATGAGTAGAGGGCTTTTCGCTGGAAAAGTCTGGCGAGTTGTCCTCTTCTTTCGCCTGCACTTCCGAATTGGTTTTGACGTTCAAATAGGCGGCGGCAGCCTTGCGGTATTCCTCATAGGTGAGACGCCACAGCACGCGCGCGATCGCGTCGCGGTCGTCTTCCAGAGGCAACGCTCCTGAGGCGATGGCCGAGACGCGGTTCCCGAGGTGCGTGTTGTCGAGAGCCGGCGACCCTACCCGCACCACAACGTCCGCGAAGCGCCGATTGCGGTGTACCGAGGTAAGCAGTGTTCCCTGCGTCGCGACCGCCCCGGCGTAGTTCTCTTCGTGGACCGAATAGCTGAGGAAGTAGAGCCCCGGATCCTGCTTGCTGAGCGCCTCCTGCGCGCGCCGTAGTTCGGTCTGCATGGTGGCGAGCAGGACGTCATCTTTTTGCGCGGCCGCGGGCGCGGCCACTACAGGATTGGGCGGAAAAAAAACAAAGATCAGAAGTAGTCCAACCGATACTGCGAGGCGCGAGTTCTTCATCGCCTGGAATGCTCCTTCCCTGCGGCGAAACGTAAGCTTACCAGAGGCGCTGGACAGGGCGCTGCCTCACTGTTCTCACAGTTGTCATTTCGAGCAGCGCGAGAAATCTCATGAAGCGTCCAGTTCGAGCCTTGCCCAAAAATAGATTGTCCCGCCTTCCCCTCTCCGGCAAGTCTATTCGGCGGTGCTTGGTGACCTTCGATTCGGAAGGCGCTCATGCGGATCAACTCCCTATGGTGCGCCGTCCAAGGCGGGTCTTTCGCTCGTGGGAGCGCATGAAGCTGGATCGCATTTTTGATCCTTTGATCTTCGGCGGCGCAGCAGTTATTTGATTTTGGTTGGCGCAGCGGTTCACCTGCGATGAACGTCCCGGAATGATTCAAGGGCTTCGGCCAATCAAGCAAGCAATCTAGACCGTATTGGCCGCCCCGTATCAGGGCTTGGCTTCAGCCATGCCGCAAATGACCCAAAACTCTGTCATCCTGAGGGCCGCAGGCCCGAAGGATATTGCGCCGCCCAGGGCCGGAATGATCTGATAGTCACGCCATGGCCAAAACTAGCTTCCAGTCCGTTGACGACTACATCGCCGCGCAGCCCGAGCGAGCCCAGGAAGCGCTCCGGCGCGTGCGCAGCGCCATCCGCAAGGCGGTGCCCAAAGCCGAGGAAGTGATTTCTTATCAAATCCCTGCATACAAACTGCCCGGCGGCATCGTGCTCTATTTCGCCGGATGGAAGCAGCACTATTCGCTCTACCCCGCCAAAGCCGGCGTTGTCGCCGCGCTCAAAAAACAGCTTGCTCCTTATGAAGTGCGCAAGGGCACCATCCGCTTCCCGCTCTCCCAACCCGTTCCAGTCAAGCTGATCGAACGCATCGCCAGGCTCCGCGCCCAGGAAGTCGGCGAGGGCGCGAAGGCGGCCGCACCCAGAAGCGCTAACCCATGTAGAGGAGCCCAAGCGAGCTTGGAAGGGCACCCGGCGTAGGTAGATACAAATAGGGTGATGCGAAAAGGGACCGCGCCCTGCAACCACCAGTATGACGACGCCGCTGTCCTATGAATTTAATTCCTGCTGATTACAAATGACTTACCGTATACTATACGCTGCATTTAATAGGCTCATATATTTATTTGGCTTTTTTATTTAATTGGCTCTTTACAACTAAGCCTATATTTGCGAGAGTTTGCTTAGGCCAGAAACACGAGACCCCCGGCTTAGCAGAGCCGAGGGTCTTGGGGACGCCCGAGGCGTCAGCAAATGTTCCAGTTTCATTATGCCTCCAGCTTCCCCGTCCGGTCAATTCAAATTCGGAAGAGGAAACCAACATGGAAACGACTAGCAACGACCAACAAGCCCAGAGCTTCGTTGGACCTGTTCTGGAAAACACCATTAACCAACTAGCAGATCAGCAACTGAAGGAGACCAAGGTGAGAGGAAGAAGACCAAAAGTGAAGCAGGCAACGAAGACCGAGAGGCAGGAACTCCTCCGGCAGCGGATTCTGTCCTTGAAGGACGATCTGGAGGCCGCAGGCTTCGGGGCGTTGCTCAAAGTCCCCGGCCCCGTTGTGCATCTCGGAGAACCAATTCAAGATCCGAAGACCAGGGGTTCAATCGCCCACGTTGAAGAAGAACTCGGTACGTATATTCAGCGAGTACGCATAACCGAGAACTTCTACCAACGCCAGCCCTTCGAGCATCTGGAGGACAAAATTTATCGTCGTCTCATTCGCGACTTCATCGAGGGAGCGGCTATGCCCGAGTCGAAAGTTGCCGCACTCGGCATGCACGGCGGACGGTGCACGGCCTTGGATGATCAGGGGATCCGCTACTCCGTCATCGACGGGCTTCAGCGACTCTATTGTTTCTGTATCGCCCTTCTGATCGTGTGGAAGCGCGAGTCACTCCTTCAAGACCGATGCATCACTCAGGCGGCGTGGGACTACATGAAGGAAATTGTTGAGAAGTGCCCCGATCCGAAGGCTGCAACAGAAGCATTGCTGAAGCAACGGACGCGCTACGAAATTTTCTGGAACATCGGACTCGAAGAGTTGCTGCATTATATGGTCACGTTCAACACCGGACAGCGGAGCATGAGCGTGCAAGTCCAGTTGGAGATCATGCGCAAGCCGCTACTCGATGCTCTTGAGCACGATGCCAAGATCACCATATACAAGGATACGGAGAACTTGCAGGGACGCTCGAAGCCCAAAGACCACTTCGCGGCGGCGGACTTGGTGCTGGCGACGCGAGCGTTCATTGAATACAACCCACAACTGAAGAAGCCGGACGAGGCCGAGGGCCTCTTGGAATCGGGGGCCGGTTTTACCGATCTTCAGAGCTCTTTCGACGTGGGGGACGTAACCGACGTCGTCGCCACAATGAAGAAGATTGCCGTAGACATTCACCAGAAGATCATGGAGCGTTACGCCGATAATCCGGCCAATCGTTACATTCTTTCCGGCGGCGGCATCTTCTTGGTGAGTTTTGCTGCGGCGTGTGGCAAGATTCGCAACCTGCTTAACATGACGTCGCTCAATGGTTCGCTCGAGCGGCTCATGAAGGAACTGGCGAAGCCGGGGGATGACCCTTTGAATCTGGATGAATACCAACATGTCGTGGCGAATATCAAGGCCTCCCGCGGAAAAGCAATGCGGCGATTGATCTACGACACGTTCCTTCGCTTCTTCAATGGCACTACTCAGCGTCTGGACTGGGCCGATGCGGCACGTCAGATGAGTGTCTAACAGCCGGGGAACCACGCTTCGGGGTGGTTCCCTTTTCTGCTTTCCAAAGGGGGAACATATGGCGCTTCCGGTGCTGACAACTGCTGAGGACGTTCGCGACCTGGTCGGGTACCTGAAAACCAAACCCACAGGTACAACCATCGCAGAGGCGAGGGCCGCGATTAAGAAGAGTGTTCTCGACGGGCGCAAGTTCACGGCCTACACGCTGTGGGGCTTCGTCTCCAAGGAGGGTGAGCGCATCAAACTCACCCAGCGGGGTTGGGACTATGCCCGCAAGCCGGAGTCTGAGCAGGACGTGTATCGCCGCGTGATTGACTCGATCCCGCCGTACAAGTCAGTGCTTGAGTGGGCATTCCATCAAAAGCTCGACGCCATGACGAATGTGGACGTCGCGGCTCACTGGCACGAGCACCACAAAGATGTCCTCGGGACTGACAACGAGGACACGATCAAGAACACTGCCGTTTGCTTCTTTCATATCGCTCAGGCAGCCGGACTCGGGGCTCTGGTTATCGGCCGGAAAGGGCAGACTACACGCCTTGAATTAGACCGGGGGCAACTGAAACAATACATTGAAGCTGGGCCGAGCACTCCTCCGTGGACAGCCAAATCTGACGAGGCACTCGCCAAGACTGAAGTCGTCACCGACCCAGACCAGACGGCCCCGGAAAACAAGGGCCGCGTTGTCGCCGCCCCGGCGGCTGCTCCTGAGCCGACCGCCGCGCCAACGCCTATCGATGTTCGGTGCTTCATTTCTCACGGAAGCAACATGGACCTAGTTGAGCAGGTCCAGACTATGTTGGGCTTGGCTGATATACAAAGCGAAGTCGCGGTTAAAGAAGAGACCTCCGCTATTCCGGTGCCGGAGAAAATCTTCAGTGCGATGCGAAGATGCACCACGGGCATCATCGTAGTGAGTGTTGATGAAACGCGGAAGGATAAAAACGGGAAATACACAATCAACGAGAATGTGCTGATCGAAATCGGGGCAGCTTTCGTGCTCTACGACAAGCGAGTCGTTCTGCTTTGGGATAAGCGACTGAGTGTTCCATCAAACCTGCAAGGACTCTACCGTTGCGAGTTCGAAGGAAGCGAGCTGAGTTGGAGCGCCGGCATGAAGCTGATGAAAGCGATTCGCGGATTCAAGACCACCGAACCCGCGTAGAACAAGCCGGCTGGTGGGGGGGTGGCCAAGCCTTCAACTGCATCAACTCTCGGGTCGCGGTCACCCCTCACCCTCATGTTCTCCGGCTCGCTTTGTCATTCCCCTGCGCATGTCGTAGTCTTCTAAGACTATGACCTTTGACCTCAAGCATCGCAGTCGTGGCATCACCGCCGGGCGCGATCAGGCGCCGGCGCGCGCCATGTTCAAAGCCATCGGATTCACTGACCAGGACCTCAGCCGTCCCATCATCGGCGTAGCCAACACCTGGATCGAAACCATGCCCTGCAACTTCCACCTGCGCCGCCTGTCGGCCAAGGTGAAGGAAGGCATCCGCGCCGCCGGCGGCACGCCCATGGAGTTCAACACCATCGCCATCTCCGACGGCGAGACCATGGGCACCGAGGGCATGCGCGCTTCGCTGGTGAGCCGCGAAGTGATCGCCGACTCCATCGAGCTGGTCTGCCGCGGCCAGATGTTTGACGCCGTGGTCTGCGTCGTGGGCTGCGACAAAACCATTCCCGCCGCAGCCATGGCGCTCGCGCGGCTGAATCTTCCCGGCCTTGTGCTCTATGGCGGCACCATCGCGCCTGGCGTATATAAAGGCAAAGACGTCACCATTCAAGATGTGTTCGAAGCGGTGGGCGCGAACGCGGCGGGAAAAATGTCTGACGCCGAATTGCTTGAGTTGGAAAATGTCGCCTGCCCCAGCTCCGGCGCGTGCGGCGGACAGTACACCGCCAACACGATGTCCACGGTGATGGAGCTGATTGGCCTCTCGCCCATGGGCTTCAACGGCGTGCCGGCGATGGACCCGCGCAAAGACGAAGTCGCGTTTCGCTGCGGCGAAGTGATCATGAATGCCTTGAAGCAGAACATTCTGCCGGGCAGCATTCTCACGCGCGCAGCATTTGAAAATGCGATCGCGGGAGTTGCCTGCACCGGCGGCTCGACCAACTCCGTGCTGCACTTGCTAGCCATCTCACGCGAGGCGGGGTTGCCCTTGCAGATCGATGACTTCCAGAAAGTGAGCGAACGCACGCCGATTCTGGCGGACCTGAAACCCTCGGGAAAGTATGTCGCCGCCGACGTGGACAAGGCTGGAGGCATTCCGGTGATCGCCAAGCGGCTGCTCGACGGCAAACTCGCCGACGGCTCCGCGCTCACCGTCACCGGCAAGACTTTCGCGGAGGAGGCAAGCCAGGCGAAGGAGACTCCTGGCCAGCCGGTGATCGCGCCGCTTGATCATCCGTTGAAGAAAACGGGCGGGCTGGTGATCCTGAAAGGCAATCTCGCGCCGGAAGGATGCGTCGCGAAGATTAGCGGGCATGAGCGGCTGAGCCATCGCGGACCAGCGCGAGTGTTCGACTGCGAAGAAGACGCGATGGCCGCGGTCACGTCTAAAAAGATCAAGGCGGGCGATGTGGTGGTGATTCGCAACGAAGGCCCCAAGGGCGGTCCGGGGATGCGCGAGATGCTGAGCGTCACCGGGGCTCTTGTGGGCGAAGGTCTGGGCGGATCGGTGGCGTTGCTCACTGATGGTCGCTTCAGCGGCGCCACCCATGGCCTGATGATGGGACACGTCGCGCCGGAAGCCGCGCTAGGCGGGCCGATTGCTGCTGTCCGCGAAGGCGACATGATTCACATCGACGTGAACCAGCGCGTTCTCGAAATCGAAATCAGCGACGCGGAGATCAAACAGCGCATGGCCAACTGGAAGCCGCCGCAGCCACGCTATCCAACCGGAGTGTTCGCCAAGTACGGAGCGCTGGTATCGTCAGCGGCGGAAGGGGCCATCACGCGGCCGAAGTGAGGCCGTGGGTCCACGGCATGACTAAAGCCAATGCCCTGATACCACCCTATTTGCCTGCGCCACGAATGGCCTCCTGCCGATTGGTATCCTTGACATACTAAACTAAACCGTTTAGTATTCACGACACCTCAACCCGAGGTGCGCGCATGATCCACGTAGAAAACCTGGTTAAGAAATTCGACAGCTTTACCGCAGTCAACGGCGTAACGTTCGACGTCGCGCGGGGAGAGATCTTCGCTTTTCTCGGGCCAAATGGCGCGGGCAAGACCACGACCATCAAGATGCTGACAACGCTGCTGCGGCCGACAAGCGGAAAGATTGAACTCGATGGCCTGGACCCGGCGGTCAAGCAAAAAGAAGCCCGGCAGCGGTTTGGCATCGTGTTTCAGGACCCCAGCCTCGACAACGAGCAGACCGCGTACGAAAACATGGAGCTGCACGGTGTGCTGTATCACGTTCCGCACAAAGTGCGTGCCGAGCGGACCGAACGTTTGCTCAAGCTATTCGAGCTGTGGGACCGGCGGGACGAGTACGTGAAGAATTTTTCGGGCGGCATGAGACGCCGCCTGGAGATTGCGCGCGGTTTTCTGCACACGCCGAAGATTCTCTTTCTCGATGAGCCCACGCTGGGGCTCGATCCGCAGAGCCGGAACCAGCTATGGACGCACGTGAAGAATCTCAACGAGAGCGAGCAGACCACGGTGTTCCTCACCACGCATTACATGGATGAGGCGGCGAGGGTGGCGCACCGCATTGCGATCATCGATCACGGCCGCATTGTGGCGCAGGGCACGGTCGAGGAACTCAAGCGGCAGACCAACAGCGATTCTTTGGAAGGAGCGTTCCTGGCGTTGACTGGTTCTTCCCTGCGGGACGAAGGCGCAAACGCCGCCGACGCAATGCGGCAAGTGGCAAAGATGTGGAGGCGATAAGCGATGGGCACGATTTACATCCTCTGGCTACGCGAACTGAAGCGCTATTTGCGATCTAAGGTGCAAATCATCGTTTCGCTGGGGCAACCAATGCTTTATCTGCTGGCTTTGGGATTCGGGCTGGGGCCGGTGTTTCAGCGAGCCGGCGCGGGAAGTTATCTGCAGTTCATCGCACCCGGCGTGGTGGGAATGACGGTGCTGTTCAGTTCGGTATTCTCAGGCATCGCGATGCTATGGGACCGGCAGTTCGGATTTCTGAAAGAAACTCTGGTGGCGCCGGTGCCGCGGATCCAGATCATGATCGGACGGACGTTCGGCGGAGCGACGGTCGCGATGATTCAGGGCGCGCTGATTTTGATCGCTTGCCTCATCGCGGGCTTCCGGCCGCAGCATTGGCTGGCGGTGCCGTTTGCCGGCGTGTTCGTGGTGCTGATTGCGGTGGTTTTTGCCGCGCTGGGCACAAGCGTCGGATCGGTGATCAAGGACATGCAGGGCTTCCAGCTCATCATGAATTTTCTGGTGCTGCCCATATTCTTTCTCTCGGGAGCGCTGTTCCCGCTGGATCACGTGCCGGCGGCGCTGAAGGTGATTACCAGCCTTGATCCTCTTTCTTACGGGGTGGATGGGTTGCGCGGCGCGTTGATTGGGCAATGGCATTTCGGTTTCGCGGTGGATGTTTCGCTGCTGGGAATTCTGGCGGTGGTCTTTCTGGGCATGGGCGCGTATATGTTCTCGCGAATTGAAGTCTAGGGGCGATGCTGCCGGGCTTCTTGGGATTCCCCCGGTGCTCCTCTGTGGAGTGGGAACGAGTGAACCACAGAGGGCACAGAGGAAAGACTGAGTCGCTTTAGGGAACTAGGCATGGCTAGACAGAAGAGCGCAGCGGCGCATCACAAGGTCCTGGAGGCCGCGGTCACGCTGTTTGCGCACAACGGAATCGACACTACCAGCATGGATGCGATCGCGGGGGCTTCGGGAGTCAGCAAAGCAACCCTCTACAAGCACTGGCCGGATAAAGAGGCGCTATGCCTGGAGGTTTTGGCAAAACTAAACGGGTTGGACGAAGAGCCCCCGAGCTTCGATTCGGGCGATTTGCGCCAGGATTTGATCGACCAGCTCAATTACCAGCCCGCACAGGGAAAGAAGGCGCAGCGCGAGCGCCTGATGCCGCACCTGATTGCTTATAGCGCACGGCACAAGGAGTTCGGCGAGAAGTGGCGGTCGCGGGCCATCGAGCGTCCGATGGGGCAGCTGAAGCGCATCCTGCAGCGAGGCCAGGCGCGTGGCGCGGTGGGGCCGGAACTCGATCTTGAAGTCGGCGCGGCGTTGCTGATGGGGCCCATGATATTTCGCCACATCTTCGGCAAGAACATGCAGCATCACCTGCCGTCTGATTTCGTCGAGCATGTGGTGGATACGTTCCTGGCGGGGAAAGCTGTGAAGCGGCCGGGGAAGAAGAAACGAATTTGAATCCGTGCTGCGCTCCCCCAAGCGCGCTCAGTACAGCCGGAAATCGCCCTCAATACGCACCTGCACGGCCACCGGTTGACCGGCTTTCGCTTTCGGGCCGCTGGCACCACTAACCCTAAGTTATTTTCATTCAACAGTTTGCGTATAACACAAAGTGCCCTCCGCGAGCCCGCCAGCAACCCATTTAGGCCATGTCGGAAGGCATTTGTTTTGTGGTACAACAATATACCCACGATGGATGGCGTCGTGGCAGCATGGCGGCCGGGACAGGCCGCAAGCGCGGTACCATAGTCCTAGGGATGCGCTGAGGTGTTCCTGTCATTCGGGAGAGCGCTTTTTCCACAAATTTTGCTGGACAACCGGGAGGACCACTATGCGGCCGGAACAATGGGAGACCTTCAAACGAGCGGCGCGCCTGGAGAAGATGGACAAGATCCCGATGGCGCTGATCATCGATAGCCCGTGGATTCCCGGCTATCTCGGCATCAAGCATCTGGACTATTTCCTTGACCCGGAGCTCTGGTTCCAGTCGAACCTCAAGATCATGGAGGAGTTCCCGGACATTATCTTTATCCCGTCGTGGTGGATGGAATATGGGATGGCGGCTGAGCCGTCGGTGCTGGGCGCGAAGATCAAATTCTGGCAAGACAACACGCCGAGCGAGTATCACATGCTGTATCACCTGGAGGACATCGATCAGCTTCCGGAATATGAAGTGGAGGCGGATGGGTTCGCCGCGCTGACGCTGCACCGCATCGGCATGCATAAGCAGCGCATTCTGGATGCCGGATACATCCTGCCCATGGTCACCTCGCGCGGGCCGCTCTGCACGGCGGGCTTTGTGCGCGGAACCACGAATTTCATGATCGACCTGGTGGAGAATCCCAAGGGCGCGCACAAGCTGATTGATCTGTGCACGCGGGTGATTATCGACTGGCTCAAGGCGCAACAGAAGGTGATGGGCGACACGGTGGAGAGCATTTTTATTCTCGACGACATTGTCGGGTTCATTAACGAAGAACATTACATGGAGTATGCGCATCCGTATTTGAAGCGCATCTGCGATGCGTTCCCAAAAGACTGGGTGAAGGTCTATCACAACGACGCCGAAGTGGATGCCTGCCTGGATCACCTGCCGGATACTGGATTCAACGTGCTGAACTGGGGTAAGCAGCGGCACATCACGGAAGTGAAGCGGCGGGTAGGCGACAGAATGTGCCTGATGGGCAATGTGAATCCGCTGGAAGTGGGAGTTCGCGGAACGCCGGAGGAAGTGAAAGACGAAACGCTGGAAGTGCTGGAGGGCGCGGGCGGCGAGGGGATCATCTTGTCCGTCGGCGGCGGCACCAGTCCCGGCATGCCGCGGGAAAATATTGTGGCGATGCAGGAAGCGCTTGACGAATTCAACAAGAAGCGCGCCGCCAGCCTGGTTTCGAGTCATCGCTAGGGAGCGATTGCAATGCCTGATTATGCCTTGATGAATCAGTACCTGTATGAAGGGAATGCGGATGCGATCGACCGCATGACGAAGGAAGCGCTCGCCGAAGGCCGCGCTGTGCAGGAGATTCTGAATGAAGGCCTGATCGCCGGCATGAGCGTGGTGGGCGAGGACTTCAAGCACAACGTGTTGTACGTTCCGGAAGTACTGATTGCGGCGCGGGCGATGAAGGCGGGGATGGCGGTGTTGAAGCCCCTTCTGAGCGCGAAAGACAGCACGACCAAGCCGAAGGGCATACTGCTGATGGGCACGGTGCGCGGAGACTTGCACGACATCGGCAAAAATCTGGTCGGCATGATGGCCGAAGGCGCG
Source organism: uncultured Acidobacteriaceae bacterium (assembly GCA_963770915.1). Classification (GTDB taxonomy): domain Bacteria; phylum Acidobacteriota; class Terriglobia; order Terriglobales; family Acidobacteriaceae; genus PALSA-270. Next base: position 3,061,142 of record CAVYRG010000001.1, on the reverse strand, counting down.
GGCTTTGAGGTGCACGACATCGGCGTGGACCAAAGCGTGGAGAAATTCATGGCGGCTGCGGAAAAGTGCAAGCCGAACATTATCGGTATGAGCGCTCTGCTGACCACGACCATGATGTACATGAAAACGGTGATCGAAGGCTTTAACGCGGCCGGCCGCACGGACATCAAGATGGCGGTGGGCGGGGCGCCCATCAGCCAGATGTTTGCTGATGAAATCGGGGCCGACGGATACGGGGCGAATGCTTCCGCCGCGGTCGATCTATTTTTGCGGCTGTCGCCGCAGGTGTAACCAACAGTGGCCACTTACAAGATTCTTTACTGGCAGGAAATCCCCACCCAAGTCAGAGCCGAGGATGACGCCGACGACGTCACGGTGGAGCTGGCGCCGAAGTTCATGGAGTACATCGACATTCTTGCTGCCAAACGGGGCTTGCAGGCCGCCGACGACTACCTGGCCCAGTGGAAATGGAGCGAGGAGCAGGAGCGGGAAGGCTCCGCGCAAGAAGTGGCCGAGGCGGTGAAAGCGGAGCTCGAAGCCAAGGGGTTGTAACAATTCTGCCGCCCGTTGGGACGGGCGGAACGGGCGTCCCTCCAACAGAATCCGATGTCTGTCCTTCTCACCATCAACGGGCAAAGCACCGAAGCCATTCCCGGCCTCTCGCTTTTCGACCATGCCGAGAAGCTGGGCATCGATGTGCCAACCTCCTGCCGCAAGCAGGGCAAATGCAAGGAGTGCATCGTCGAAGTCGTGGAGGGCATGAACCCCCTCTCCGCGATGGCGGAGCCTGAGAAGCATTTGAAGGGGAAGTTCCGCCTGTCTTGCCAGACGTATGTCACCGGCGTGAGCGGCGCGGTTCGTTGCCATACCATGCGCCGCGGAACCATGCGCATTGAGCGCCACGCACTGGGCTTGCCGGGAAGCCAGCGCAAAATGGAACTCGATCCCGCGGTCACACGCGACGGAGACCGCATTTTGATTGACGGAGAAGAGGTAGAGCGATCGACCGGACCAATTTATGGTCTTGCCATGGATCTCGGCACCACGACGGTGGTGTTGCGGCTAATGGATCTCGAAACGGGTGAGCTGGTTGCCGATACGTCGTTCGAGAACCCGCAGCGCTTTGGCGGTTCGGAAGTAATGTCGCGCATCGCTTACGACACAGATCATCCCGGCCGGCTCCTGATGCGGACCCTCGCCGGCTATCTCACGCACGCGATTGAGAGATTTCCCGTCGATCCGAAAACGATCTACGAATTGGTGCTGGTGGGAAATTCCACCATGCGCGATCTCTTCTTTCGCGAGAGCGTCTACACGATTGGGCAAACCCCGTATCGCTCGATTACCGAGATCGAGATGGCGGAAGGAAAGCGGACCACCACGAGCCTTTGCGAGACTGGGCGGCGCAGCCTGCTGCCGATTCATCCCAAGGCGCGTGTGTACGGCGCACCGATTATCAGCGGGCACGTGGGCGCGGACGCCGCAGCCTGCATGTTGGCGGTTGACCTGGCGCGCGAAGACCGGTTGGTCGCGGTCATGGACATTGGCACGAACACGGAGCTGATCGTCGGCAATCGCAATCGAATTTTCGCGGCTTCATGTCCCGCGGGGCCGGCGTTCGAAGGGGGATCGATCGCCTGCGGGATGCCCGCTCTGGATGGTGCGATCGAAGAAGTGGCAATCGACGACAGCGGGAAGTTCCGCCTGGGCGTCATTGGCGATGTTGCGCCGGAGGGCATCTGCGGTTCTGGGCTGGTCGATGCGCTGAGCGAATTGCTGCGCACCGGGCGCATGAATGAAATGGGCCGTTTCGAAGACGAAGTGCCGCGCGTAACGCTCGATGAACAGCACGGCATTTTTCTGCTGGAAAGCGACGTGAACGAATTGGCGCAGGCCAAGGGCGCCAATGTCGCCGGACTGCATGTGGTTTTCAGCAGCTACGGCATTGACTTCGACGATATCGACGTTTTCTATCTGGCGGGCGGATTCGGGCGGCATCTGAAGGTCGAGGCCTCGAAGCGCATCGGGCTGATTCCGGATTTGCCCGCGGAAAAAGTCGTGCAGGCGGGCAATACTGCCATTGAAGGCGCGACCATCGCTTTGCTCTCGAAATCGAAGCGCCGGGAATTGGAAGCGCTGGTAAAGAAGGTGCAGCATTGCCGGTTGGAAACTCATCCAAAGTTTTTCGATTTCTTCGTTGAGGGATGCCAGTTCAAACGCGTGGAGCCGATGCCATGCGCCAAATAGAAGAGGCCATCGAACTGGCCGACTCTGCTCCCGACGTGAAGGTGCAGCCGGCGGAGTACACGCGGCTGCTTGGATATCCTCGTGGATGGGTTCTCGAAGGCCGCGCGGAGGAACTGGCGGAAGAAACACGGAATTGGTACGCGAAACACGGCCGCCCCTGGCGGTATGCGCGCCAGGCGGAAAATCTGGAAGTAGCCGGCGACTCGGTTCGCATCGATGGAGTGCCCTTCAGCAGCAAAAGCCTGCGCAGCACGTTGCTGCAGGCGGAAGCTCATAGCGTGATTCTGGTTGCGGTCGGCGCCGGCCCGGAGGCCGAAGAGGAAGCTCGCAGACGCTGGATGGATGAGAAGCCAGACGAATATTTCTTTTTGGAAATGTTCGCATCGGCGGTGGTGGAACATTTGACGACCATGACCGGAGCAAACTTGTGCGATTGGGCCGAACGCCACGAGATGGCCGTTCTGCCGCATCACAGTCCAGGCTATCCGGGATGGGACGTCGCGGAACAGCCGCGGCTGCTCGACTTGCTGGAGCGAACTCGCCGGCAGACCTTGCCCTCACGCGTGGACGTGTTCGATTCCGGCATGCTGCGGCCCAAGAAAACGCAGCTGGCGGTGTTCGGCGTGACCCGCCACATCGATCATTTGCGGCGCTTGACCGAACTGATTCCTTGCGAGAACTGTTCTTTCGGGCCCTGCCAGTACAGGCGCGCGCCGTATCGGCGAGGAGCGGGAGCGAATGGCGCTTCTCGGGTGGATGCTCTCGACGTCGAAGTCCTGGATCGCGATGCGGAGTACAGCGTCAACACGAAAGCCTTGCGCCGATGGGCGGGGGAGCGCCTATCGCTGCATGCGCGAGAAGACGGCACTATCGAAGCTCAATTCCGCTACGATGGAACCACCTGCACCAACATGGGCCGGCCGCTGACTTTTCTCTACGACGTTGAGCTGGGCCCGCGCGCCGAGGGCTATCCGATTCGCGAGCAGAGATGCTCGCCGGCTCCAGGCGATAGCGGCCATACGCAAATGTGCGAGTATTTGCAGAACGCGGATGCGCTTACGAAGGCGATTCACGGCGAGCGTCCGCTGAGCGGACAACGATTGAATGCGGTCCTGGCGTGGCGTCGCACCGCGTGCGCCGCAGGCTGCTACTGCGATCCATCCAGCCGCGATCATAAGTGGGGCCTGGTCCTGGAGACGATTCACTACGCTCTGGTACAAAAGGAGAAAGCGTAGGACATAACAATGGCCAAGAAACTCTTTCAAGACGCAATTCGCGAGCGACCTCTGCTTTGCGACGGCGCCATGGGCACGCAGCTGATGTTTGCCGGGCTGGAGCAGGGCAACTGCGGCGAGGCGTGGAATCTCACGAATCCTGAAAAAGTGCTCGCCATTCAGCGGCGCTATGCCGAGGCCGGGTCAGACTGCATTCTTACCAACACCTTCGGCGGTTCGCGCATCATGCTCACTCGCCACCATAACGGCGATAAAGTTGTCGAGATCAACAAGGCGGCGGTTGACATTGTGCGCCGGGCCTTCCGGGGGAAGGACGGATACGTCATCGGCGACATTGGGCCGTTCGGCGGCCTGATGGAACCTTATGGCGACTTCACCGAGTCGCAAGTGCGCAGCGCCTTCGAAGAGCAGGCCGGCGCGCTGGTCGAGGCCGGCGCCGACGCCATCATTATTGAAACCCAAACCTCGTTGGAGGAGCTGCTGTTGGGAATCCAGGCCGCGCAACATGCGGGAGCGCCATGCATTATCGGTTCGATGGCGTACGATGTGACGCTCGACGGTTCCACCTTTCGCACCATGATGGGTATTGATCCCGAGCGGGCCGCAGCATTTATGGAAGAGCACGGCGCACATGTGGTTGCGCTGAACTGCGGCACGAGAATGGATATGGAACGCGCGCGCGAAGCGGTTACGCGCTACCGGAGCGTGACCAATCTTCCGGTGATGGTGCAGCCCAATGCCGGCCAGCCCAAGCTGGTGAACATGAAAATCATTTACGACGAAACGCCGGAGGAAATGGTGACGGGGGTGGTGCCGTTGCTCCAAGCCGGAGCCAATGTGATCGGCGGCTGCTGCGGCAGCACGCCCGATCATATCCGCGCGTTTCGGAAGGCCATGGACGAGTATCTTGCCTCAAAAACAACATTTGTTGAACGGAGCCCAGCATGAAAGCCAAACTCTGCGATGTGAATCCAGGCACCAAGGATAAACTTCCCAACGTCGCCGACGACAAATCGGGCATCGGGGTTCATTACGTCGACGCCTACATCAAGCCGATGAACGTCAAGCTGGAAGATGGAACCGCGGTGCGCTGCAAGCGGCGCGGCCTGAAAATTACGCTCTCCGCCGGCGGCAAGAAGGGCGAAGGCTTGATGCGAAGGCTGGAGGTCAGTCGCGATCCCGTCGTCATGCTGGACGCGGCGTTGAAGGAAGCCGCCAAGGCCGCCGGCATTGAACTCACCGTGGAAGATGGAGCCATCTTCGTCGCGCTGTAATTAAACGCAAGACCTATCCGGCGGTCTTTGCCGAGCCCTCCCTGCCTGCTTGCATTGCCGCCTCGCGCGCGGCGCGAAGTTGTGTCACTGCATCTCCGGTTGGATGAAACTCCATCGCTATCATTCCCCGGTAATTCAGCTCGGCAAGCTTGCGGTAAATATTCAGATAGTTGATCTCGCCTGTCCCGGGTTCATGGCGGCCGGGAACATCCGCAATGTGAACCAACGCCAGGTGGGGAATGCTCTTCCCCAGTTTTTCGATGAGATTCCCCGCGGCAATTTGCTCGTGGTAGATGTCGTAGAGCAGCTTCACCTGAGGATGGTTGACGGCTTCCACAACCCGCAGCGCCTCTGAAATTTGCGTCAAAAAGTACTGCGGGTTCTCCTCGGGATCGATGGTTTCGAGCAGCAGCCGGACCGGCTCGCCGTGAATCGACTTGCCCTCCACCATCGCTGCGGCAGCCTTCAGCGTCTCAATGCAGCTCTGATGCTGCATTTCGCGCGGCATTCCCGGCACGCGGTTGCCGGACATCATGATGATGTTAGGGCACTCAATTCGCTCCATCGTAGGCAAGGTTTGGCGCAGGTCGGCGAGCAGCGCCTCGCGATCACCCGGGATGCTGATTCCGTGCTTCAACCCGGCGACGCAGTCAAACTGCATGCCCAGCTCTTTGCGCTTGGCATTGATGCGCTGGAAATCGGGGTCCTCCCAGTTGGCGTATTCGCGCACCAGTTCCACGTTACGATATCCGGCCTCAGCGACTTTTTCCAATCGCTGCTCGAAAGGCAAGTCGGTAAACACTGTCCAGAGCATGACGGAAAACTGGAAAGGAGCGTCAGCGGCTCCGTTTCTTGAAGTTGCCAGTTGGGATTCTTCGCCCAGCAGATTCGGATTGCGGACAAGGCCGTAAGCTCCCGCTACCGTTCCGGCCAGCGTTCGAGCAAAATGTCGTCGATTCATGAGGCACCAGAGTTCGTTGATTTTTTTCGACTGCCGTCGGCGCAGCCGCGCTTTGACGGGGCGACGTTATCACAATTTAGCCACACCAAAGCACAAAACAGCCCAACTTGCCGAAAGTGACGGTTTGTGTGAGCCTGTTCGTTACGCGCAGAGCTGCCTCTTGAAAGGAGCCTTTCGACTTTGCGAGTGCTGGTCACCGGAGGAGCGGGCTACATTGGGAGCATCGTAGCGACGAACCTGATCGCCGCAGGCAACGAAGTGGTTGTCTACGACAACCTGGGCGGCGGGCACGAGCAAGCCGTGCCGAAACAGGCTTTGCTGGTGGTGGGAGGGCTAAGCAACCAGGATCTGCTCAAAAGCGTCATCCGCGAGCACAAGATCGAAGGGGTGATGCACTTCGCCGCCTTCATCGAGGCTGGCGAATCGATGAAGGTTCCGGAGAAGTATTTTCGCAACAACACGGCGAACACGCTCGCGCTGCTCGAGACTTTACTCGAGTGCGGAGTGAAAAGGCTTGTCTTCTCTTCCACGGCGGCGCTCTACGGCGATCCCGAGCGAACACCGATTGAAGAAGACGACCCTCTAACGCCAACGAACGCTTATGGCGAATCGAAGTTGCTGGTAGAACGGATGCTCGAGTGGTTTCATCGAATCCATGGGCTGCGCTACGCGAGCCTTCGCTATTTCAACGCGGCCGGAGCAACCGCAGACCTGGGCGAGGATCATTGCCCGGAATCGCATCTTATTCCCATCGTGCTGCAGGTGGCGTCGGGCCAGCGAAAAGGCGTTTCCGTCTATGGCACCGACTACGCCACGCCCGATGGAACCTGCATTCGCGACTACATTCACGTGAGTGATCTGGCAAGCGCGCACCTGCTGGCCTTCGATCGTCTCGGCCAGGATGCCGAACCGGAGCGGCTTATTTACAACCTGGGCAGTGGGCATGGCTTCAGCGTTCGCGAGGTCATCGAAGCGGCCCGGCGCGTAACCGGCCATCCAATTCCCGTGGAGGATTGCCCGCGCCGGCCTGGCGACCCGCCGATTCTGGTGGCAAGTTCCGAGAAGATCAAGAAAGAACTGGGCTGGAAGCCGGCATTTTCCAAGCTGGAAGAGATCATTGCCAGCGCATGGTCGTGGCGGCAGCGGCATCCGCAAGGCTACGCAAAGGGAACGGCCTGATGACACCAGGGAATCTGTATGAGCAGCCGCATCGCCGTTTCAATCCGCTCACCGGCGAATGGGTTCTGGTATCGCCGCAACGCACTCAGCGGCCGTGGTTAGGGCATCTGGAAGCGGCTGCCGCTCCGGCCGTGCATGAATACGACCCGACCTGCTATCTCTGTCCCGGGAACGAGCGGGCCGGCGGTGCGCGCAATCCCAAGTACTCGTCGACATTTGTCTTCAGCAATGACTTTGCCGCACTCAAGCCTGACGTTTCCTCGGCGCGCCAGGATGACTCAGGACGCGGGTTGCTGCTTTCCGAATCCGAAACCGGAACCTGCAAAGTCGTGTGCTTTTCGCCTCGCCACGATCTGACGCTTGCCCGAATGACGGTTGAGGAAATCGCGAACGTAGTGGACGTGTGGGCGGAACAGTACTCAGAAATCGGCTCTTTGCCGTACGTAAATCACGTGCAGATCTTCGAGAACCGCGGGGAAATCATGGGATGCAGCAATCCCCATCCGCATGGCCAGATCTGGGCCAACCAGACCATTCCCAATGAGCCGCGTAAAGAGCAGTTATCGCAGACGGCATACGCCGAGGAATACCAGGCTTGCCTGTTGTGCGACTATCTGCAACTGGAGACGCAGGCGAGGACGAGGTTGGTTGCCGAGAACGCCCAATTTGCCGTCGTTGTTCCCTTTTGGGCGGTCTGGCCTTTTGAAGTACTCGTCATCTGCAAGCAGCACGTTGGCAGTATCGCCGCGCTGGATGCCCGCGGGCGAATCGGTCTTGCCGATATTTTCAAACAGATCACCACACGCTACGACAATCTCTTCGAGACGCCGTTCCCTTATTCCATGGGCTTCCACCAGGCGCCCACCGACGGCGAGGCCCATCCGGAGTGGCACCTGCACGCACACTTCTACCCGCCATTGCTGCGGTCAGCGACGATACGGAAGTTTATGGTCGGGTATGAGATGCTGGCGGGGCCGCAACGCGATATCACTCCGGAACTGGCAGCGGACACGTTGCGTCGCTTCCCGAGCGAGCATTATGCCGACACCAAGCCACGCTAGGCAATCTTCTAATGCTTCGGTTCGCCCGTGGAATCGAAATGCACTCCGGCGACCGCAGTTCCGGATGCCAGCAAGTCGCGAATCTTCCCTCGATTTGCGCCGGCGGCCTCCGCAGCTTGTGTGAAGACTTGCACTGCCTCAGCAACGGCGGTCCCCTGGGGTAGGCGAAAAATCCAAGGAATATTGGCGGAGGTCAACATTTCGTCCGACGAAATCGCCACAACCGGCACGAAAGCCTTCACTCCGATCTGCTCGGCCAGATGGCTGGAGTTGCGGTCCAGGGCAATGATGCCGAGCGCCTGGTCCTGATACACCGCCTGCACCAGCGCGGTTGAAGCCTTGCCCCAGGGGCCTTCGGTAGAGATAGGCAGCAAGGTGAAATGCCAGCCGGAGGCCTCGAGGCTCTTCAGGAGTCGAGTGATTTCTGCGGATTGAACCGCTTCGTTCGCCTTCGGGCCAAACACCGCAATCTTGAGTTGCCGGGAATCGCTTGGCGGCGTGGGCGGACCGGCGTACTGCACTCCCCCCTCGCCCACTTGCGCATAGGGCTTGTTCATCGTGATACGCCGGTACGTGATGGCTCCGTCGTGCACGCTGGCCAGGAACATGGGGCTGATGTTCTTGCAATTGGGATCGAAAACCATGTGGCCGGTGACGCCGTCATATTCCTCCACGCCGGTGAGGGCGTCGCGAATGCGGCCGCGGTTCAGGCCGGCGCGGCAGATCGATTGCAGAAGAATCTGCATGGCATCGTAAGCGAGCGCGGCAAAGTGGTCGGGCTTTTCGTGGTACTGGGCCTCGAAACGAGCGTTGAAGTCGAGCCACTTCTGCCTGCGTTGGCTTGGGTCGTAAGGATAAACAGCTTCGAATCCTTCCGCCGCCGGTCCGGAGAGTTTGATTAATTCATCGCCAATAGTGCGGTGGCTGCCGAAGACGCGCTGCTTCATGCCCAGCTCTCGCATCTCCGTCAATATCTCGGCCGCCGGCCCAATGTCGGTCCACAAGACGATCGCGTCCGCGCCGGAGTCCTGAATGACGCCAAGCTGATGCCGGAAGTCGGTGTCGCCTGGCATGAACTTCTGCTCAATGAGCACGGGATGGCCGAGGCGGCGGGAGGCATCCTTAAATTTGAGCACGCCAAAGCGGCCATAGCGGTCGTTCACGCGGAGCAGAGCCACGTTCTTGAGGCCGAGTTCCGTGTAGATGTGGCGCGCCAGCGTGTAGCCTTGCACGCGGTCATCCTGAATGTCGGTGAAGTACCAGGGGATGAGCGTCTCGGGAATGGTGGGATCGGTGGAGGCGCTGTTCACCAGTGGAGTCTCCGCTTTGAGGGTCAAGCGCAAGGCGATGTGAGTGGATTCCGAACTGAGAGAGCCGAACATGGCCCAAACCTTATCGTCATAGATCATGCGGACAGCATCGTTTGAGGCAGCGCCCCAAATGGCGGAGTCTCGATCGACCCCGGCCTGCGCGGTGCGGCTGTTCTGCCAGTTGTCGTAGTCGTTGTGTTTAATTAGGCGAAAAGGTTTGCCGCAGTAGCCGCCGGCGGCATTGGCCTCGTCAATGGCAAGCTGGGCGCCGTTTCGCATGTGATGGCCGAGCACTTCGTCGGGGCTGTCGTAAAGCGGCGCCAGAAAGCCGATGCGAATCTCGTCGAGGGTCTTGAGATCCGGATCGGGAATATCGCGTGCCGCGCCGTTGTATTCGATGAGGTCCGTGTAGTTCTCATAGTAGGGAGTCTCGAAATTGCCATAGGGGCGCAGGTCGTCCGGCGTGAGGGCGTAGGGCTTAAGGCTGCGCGGCGCCGGGCGGCCCGGAGGATTGCTTCCGCAGGAGCACGAGTTGGAGTTCTGCGCTCCTGCCGCGCACGTCAGCACTAGCACGGCAGTGATCAGAATGAGCAAAGCGCGGCGCATGGGTTACTCCTTTGGCGTTTCCCGGCGAAACATCGCGATCGCCTCGATTTCGATCAGCAGATCGGGGCGGCAGAGGATGGCCTGGATGCCGGTGGAAGCCGGCACCGGATTCAATTTCTGCTCGCGGTAAAAGGCGGTCCGCTCTTCGTTGAACGCCTGGTAGTCGCGCTCAATGTCGCGCAGATAGCAGGTCGTGCGGACGATATCCTTCCACGAGGCGCCTTCGGATTCGAGCAACGCAGAGATGTTGTCGAAGGTGCGCCGGGTCTGCGCCCGCAGATCGCCGGGGTACAGAGTGCGGCCTTGTCCGTCGATGCTGGCGGTTCCGGAAATGAGCAGAACGACGAACTGGCCCAGGTCGATGCGCATGCCGCGCGAGAATGCGCTGCCGTAGTCGCAGGCTTCGTTCAGCACATTCAAGTTAGTGATGGCCCGCTTCTCGACTGGAGCGGCGCTTACCTCGTTGAGTAATTCTGCAACCGTCATAATGGCTCCTTTTGTGAACCTGGTTCTATTTCTGCCGAATGCCGTGACTCAAACCTTTTGCGGTGGCAACCCAGAGGTCGTCCCCTTGAAAATCCACGCCCAGGATGTAGTTGTGCGCGGGCGCGGAATCGACGGCAACCTGCGTGACGTTTCCTTGCGCGTCGCGCACCAGCATCTCCGGCTTACCGGTATCGAGCGCCGGCCGGTAGACCGCCCAGTTCGTGCCGTCGTAATAAGCCAGGCCCTTGTCGGTGGAGAACCAGGCGCGATTCGCGTCCACGGCCTTGACCTGGTTTAGAAAATTGCTGGGCAGGCCGCTGTCCTTGGTGAGGAAGTTACGCCAGTTGCGCCCGTCGTAGCGGCTGGCGCCGAAATACGTGGCCACCCACACGATGTGATCCACATAGCTGACCGAGCTGGTAATTTCGTGGATCAGGCCCTGATCTTTGAATAGGACCAACTGGGTCTCGCCATCGGGATCGTTGTAGTCTTTCCAGCGCTCGGTTTTGACGTCATATTCGAGCAGGCCGCCTCCCCAAACCGCGTAGTAGACCTTGTCTTCGCCGGGACTAACGCTGTAAGTCCAGATTTCGAACATGGGAGTGTTGCGCTCGTTGAACAGCGCCCACTCCCCGGTGCGCGTATTCAGGCGGCTGGCGCCGGCGGCGGTGGCCTGCCAGACGAAATCTCCCTGAACTCCGACGCCGTAAACAATGTCGTTGCTCAAACCCGAGTTGAGTTGCGTGTAAGTGTCGATGCGCCCGGCGGAGATGCGGCTCAGCCCGCCCATGGTCCCAGCCCAAACGTCGCCGGTGTTTCTGTCCAGAGCGAGTGAGAGAACGGCTTGATGGGCGAGCCCGTCGGCGGGGCGGAAGACTTTCCACTCGCCGTTTTCATACAGACCTAAGCCGTCGTTGGTGCCCGCCCAGATACGATTGCCGTCGACCAGAACGCAGAAAACATGGTCGTCCGGCAGGCCGTTCGCAGTGGTGAAATTCTCCCAGCGAAATTTCGGCATATTCGGCGGCGCGGCGAATAGCGGAACGGCAAGGGCGGAAATAGCGATCAGGCAGCGCAGTGTGCTTCTCATCCTCATAACGTCCTCAAATATTCGATCAGGTCGTTCAATTCGTCTTTGGTGAGATCGTTGGTCACGCCGTGCTGGTCTTTCGGGTTGAACACGGTCCAGATTTCTTCCAGCGACTTCGCCGAGCCATCGTGCAGATAGGGAGGCGAGTAGACGATGTCGGGCAAGTGCGGTGTATCGACCATCGGCGAACGGTCGGTGGGCTTGCCGGTGCCCACGTCCTCGGAATGGTTGTTGGTGTATTTGCGCCCGCTGTGGCAACTGGTGCAGCGGTCGCGTTCCGGAATGGGATTCCCGTTCTTGGACCGGATGCGCTCGAAAATCGCCTTGCCACGCGCCTGCGCGGGCGTCAATTGCCCGTCCGGCATGCGGTAGCGGTTCGGGCGCACGGGAATCGATAAAACAAACTTCACCAGATCAGAAAGTTCGCGGTCGTCAAAGCTCTGCGAGCGGTAAATAAACTTGGCGGTGCGCGGTCCGCATTCCGTGGGGATATTGGGATTGCCGCCGTTCCATTTGAAAGGTTCGGTGCCTGCGAGATCTTCAATGGAGCGATTGTCAACAATATCCACGCCGAAGCCATCGGGCTCGAGATCCCATTGCATGCCGTCGAAGGTTTCGTCGAGGTGGCAATTGGCGCAGCTCATTTGCCCCTGAAAAGCGTACCGCGCGTTATCGAAAATCTGCTCGCCGTGCCGGAGCGCTGTGACAAACCTCGGCCCGCCAAGATCGATGGAGGAAACAACTTTCAGAGCGCGCGTATCGATCACGGAAATCTTGTCGTCCAGGCGATCGGCCACGTAGAGGCGCTTGCCGTCGGGCGAGAGCGCGATCCCGCGCGGATTGCTGCCGACGCGAATGCGAGCAATTACGTAGTTCGCGGATGCGGAAAGATCATTGGCAGCCGCCTCACGCCTTGCACGCGCAAATTTCAACACAGCGGGAATGCTGATGACGGTAATGTTGTCCGAGCCGGCAGCGCCCACGAAAATCTTCGACTTGTCGGGAGCGATGGCCACGCCGAAAGGCATTGCAAAATAACGCTCCAACTCATCGAGAGAAATTGGCACTACGCCGCCGACGTCCTCACCAAACAGGGCGAGAGAATCGGTGAAGACCCAGCCGTGCTCGACGTGCGCCATGGGAATCAGATTCTTGGGACGCAGGTTGGCGGCGGCTCCGAGCTTTCCGTCGGTGGAAAGCGCCACATGAAAAACTCCGCCAACGTTATGCAAATGTACTCGGTCAACCACGCGGCGGCTGGCGGTGTCGATGACAGTGATTTCCGATTCTGGGGGCGTGCGCGGCGCGCCGAGATTAGGATAGATATGAGTGCAGAACATACGCGTTCCGTCATGGGAGAGAGCCAGATAGCTAGCCCCGCGGCCGGCGGTAAGCCGCTTGATCTCCTTTCCGCTGTGGAGATCAATCACGGAAACGTCGCTACTTAGGCGATTGGCGACGTAAAGCATCTCGCCTTTTTTATCCGCAATCACGCTGGTGGGCTCGAATCCGGTGGGGAGGTCACCTCTGACTGCGAGGGTTTGCGCGTCGATAACGGAAACTGTGTCCTTCCATGAGTTGGCGACGTAGAGTTGTTTGCCATCTGCTGAAAGGCTCAGGCCGCGCGGCGCGTGGCCAACGGCAATCTTCTTGATCACTTTCCCACTGCGCGTGTCCACGACCCGAAGTTCGTCGCTTTTCTCGCAAACCACGTAGAGGCGCAAGCCATCGGATGAAATCGCCAGCTCTCCGGGCGAGAGATAGCGAGGCTCTTGCCCCGCCGAAGTCCCGCCCGGAGGTTGGTCTCCGGCCAAGGCGATAGCCCCAAGCGCAAACAGAATCGCGATGGCGAGCCGTCGAATCATTTCGGCTCCTCCACGGTGAGGATGCGATCGACGGCTAGATTCTCGAGCACCTGCTCGCGGCCGCTCGGCCAATGGATGGTCAGCTTGTCAACGCGAGAAGCGGCACCCAATCCGAAATGCAGTCTGCCGTCATTCTGCGAGAGATAGCCCGATCCGGCGACGCGCTCAGCCATCTGCTTGCTCCCGCCGGCAATCAACTCGACGCGCGCCCCAATTCCGTCGCGATTGCTCTTTGTCCCGTGCAGCGCAACCGTGAGCCAGTGATTTTTGTTTTGCGAGACGTTACGCAGCAACGTACCCTGCGCGCCGAGATTGACGAGGTATGCATCGACTTTGCCGTCGTTGTCGTAGTCGCCAAAGCAGGCGCCGCGAGCAACGGTTTTCACATCGAGCACCGAGCCAGCTTCGCGGGATACATCGGCAAACTTGCCGTTGCCCAAGCCGCGATAGAGCGAGTGCTCTTCCGGGATCAGGTGAATCAATCCGCCGTGAAAAACCAAAATGTCGAGCCAGCCATCGTTGTCGAAATCGTAGACTCCGCTGCCCCAGCTTACGTACTGGCCCGTGGTTGCGGAAATGCCCGAACTGGCGCTGATGTCTTCAAATCCCTGCTTGCCCGCGTTCCGCATCAGGCGGTCGTACTTGGAGTCGGTAACCCATAGGTCGAGCAGGCCGTCGCCATCGAAGTCGGCGGCCACCGGACCCATGGAGGAAGTCATTTCGCCGTTTTGTCCGTAGGCCACGCCCAAGTCGCCAGCCACTTCTTCGAAGGTGCCGTTGTGCTTGTTGCGGAAAAGGAAATTCTGCGTCTTGTCGTTGGAAACATAGATGTCGGGCCAGCCGTCGCCATCGAGATCAGCGGCGGTCACACCCATGGTGCGGCCCTTGTACGCGCCGATTCCGGAGGCGTCGGTGACGTCGGTGAACGTGCCGTTGCAGTTGTTGTGATAAAGACGATTGGTGGTGGGCGCGTAGTCGAGCGGGCCGGGATAATTGTCGGCGGCGTAGTATGCGCGGTACTTGGGATCGAATTTGACGTAGCGGCCGACGAAAAGATCGACGCAGCCGTCGCGATCGTAGTCGAGCCAGGCGGAACTGATCGACCATCCGTCCACGTCGATGCCGGCCTTGGCGGTCACGTCGGTGAAGGTTCCGTCGCCGTTGTTATGGTAGAGAATGGCGTGGCCGTAGCCAGTGACGAAGAGATCGACGAAGCCATCGTTATCGAAGTCGGCGGCAATGGCGGCTGTGCCGTAGATGTTGGCGGCGACGCCCGCCTGCGTGGTCACGTCAGTGAAGGTTCCGTCGCCATTGTTGCGGTAGAGGTGATTATGCGGAGGGACTTCCGGCGGGTTCTTCAGAGGATAAGGATGGATGTTGCCGCCGAGCGGCATTCCGCTGACGACGTAGAGATCCAGCAGGCCGTCTCCGTTGTAATCGAACCACACGCATCCTGAGCCGGTGCCTTCGAGCAGCGACCCAAGCTGTTCCGCGCCGAAGCTGTGGGTGAATTGAATCTTCGAAGCGGCGGTTGCGTCCTCAAAGCGAATCGAGCTTGAGGATGCCTTCGGTCCCGCGGCCGGCGGCGTTTGCGCCAACGCAGTGGCGGAAAGCGATAAGACGAGCGCAAGGCGAAGCAACATCAATGTCCTCCCGTGGGCGAAGATGGTTCGCGCCGCGTCATGTCTGTGGGAACGATGGAGCGCTGGAGCACTGCAGGCACGGCATTTTCCGGCGCAATTTCCGGCCCGGTGTGGCAACCGACGCAGACTCGTTGCTCGCCGCCGCGCATCCAGAACCATCCGGCTTCTTTCTGCAGGGTACGTCCGGCTTGGTCAAGCAATTCAATTTGCAGCGGCTGGTCGCCGGGAACACGCAGATAGAAAGATCCGTCTTTTTCCACGGGCGCGGTTCCGAGCAGCCGCGATGCGCCCGAGGCATCGCGGGTATAGAGACGCACGGACGCGATGGAGCCATCAGCGAAGTGGAATTTCGAAGTGTAGGAATTGAGGCAAAGAACATTCGCGTAGGACCAGTCATGCAGCCCGGAGGGATGCCGGTTGGGAACCGGCCGGCTGGCCACAACTATCGGCTGGATGATGCTCGCGCCGGCTTGAGTAATCGCTGCCAGAAGCGTCCGCGCACCCGGTCGCCATCGAACCAGCTCAAAATTCTTTTGTCCTTCAGCGTGCCAGCTCAGCAACCAAACGCCGTCTGGAGTTTCGGCAACATCACCGGCGTACGTGCCGGCCGGAGCGGCGACGGCAACATCGTGGGCCAGCGCCGACGTAAAGCGAAAAAGATGTCCTTCGCGCGCAAATGTTATGTCGCCCGAAGCAAGCTGCTTTCCGGAGTAGCGCGCGTGTCCGTGATCGCAACGGTAGGCTTCTACCCCGCTGCCGTCGGTATAAACGGTATAGAGCTCCGACGTGGCGCCGTAACCGAGCGGATGCACCGCCGCGAACAGAATGCGACCGTCTTGCAGCACATCGGAGGGAAGAAAATTTCCTGGGGCGTAGGTGAGCTGGAGCGCCGGTTCGCCCGCACCGACAACGCTGATCTCGAGCGCAAACTTCCCATCGAGTTTGTGCGCATAGACGAAACGGTCAGGCGGAACAAAGAGAGGACGCACACAATCGTCCGAGCACTGGGTGATTTGGCGTAGACTTCCGTTTTCCAGCAAGATTTCCCAGATTTGCCAGTGGTCGGCCGCACGCTTCTTTCCAGCGAACAATACCTCACTCCCATCGAAAGAAGCGCTGGCGTCGGCAGTTGCCGCGAAACTCGCGACCAGCGGCCTTCGTCCTTTTGCATCTTGTATGAAGAGCTGCGCTCCCCGCGGAAAGCGCTCTGCCCCGCGAATCCAGGCGGTTGGGTCGTATTCGCGCGCAACGGTGTACAGCAGCGGAAATGAACGAGCGCCCGAAGCAGAAGCGCCTGCCTGCGCTCCTAGCCGCGCGGAGCAAAGCAGCGCGAAGGCGAGGATGGAAAGACGGGAGAACACCTAGCCTGGACCTCTCGCATCGAGAAGTTGCAGCGAGTCTGCCAACGCGTGCGGGATGGAAACATAGCGCCGCAGATCGCGCATCATCGCATCGAAGTCCGGCAAGGTCAGCGACTGCGCGCCGTCGCTGAGCGCTCTCTCTGGAGTGGGATGAACTTCCACCAGCAAGCCGTCGGCACCGACCACGGCGGCGGCCCGCGCCATCAGCGGCACCAGGGCCCGCACGCCGGTGGCGTGGCTGGGATCGACGATCACGGGGAGGCGGGAGACGGTCTTCAGAACCGGAACCGCCGCAATGTCCAATGTATTGCGGGTGGCGGTTTCGAAGGTGCGAATGCCGCGCTCGCAGAGAATGATTTCCGGATTGCCAGCGGCTGCAATTACCTGCGCAGAGCACAACAACTCGTCGAGGCGCGCAGTCATCCCCCGTTTCAAAAGCACGGGGCGACCGCAGGCGCCGAGGGCTTCCAGCAGCGAGTAGTTCTCCATGCTGCGGGTTCCGACTTGCATGATGTCGGCATACTCGGCGACAAGACCGACGTCCTCTTCGCTCATCACTTCCGTGATGATGGCGAGGCCAGTGCGCGCGCGCGCTTTGCTGAGAAGCTTGAGGCCTTCTATGCCGAGGCCTTGAAACGAATATGGGGAAGATCGCGGCTTGTAGGCCCCGCCCCGCAACACCTGCGCTCCCGCCGCAGCGACGGTATCGGCGATCTCGAAAAGCTGGCTTTCGGATTCCACCGCGCAGGGCCCGGCCATAACGACGAAGTCATCGCCGCCAATGGTGAGGCTCCCAACGCGAATCACGGTGCGGCAACAAACTGCCGAACTTGCCACGAGGTCAAAACACGAGAATTGGCCATTCCACTGGGAGTTCGCGGTCACGTGCCGAGGCTATCGGCGATACCTGTTACCAGATGTGATTCGACTAACCCGAACGCGTGACGTGGCGCACAAAAGAGCGGATTCAATAGTGCTTTTGTACTAAGGAGCTAATGGATTTGTACTAGGCACGGGGTGTATCGCGCCGTTTCGATTTCCTTCCCGAACCGGCCGGTTACCCAAAGCGAAGATTAAGAGTGGGGCGAGGACTTGACAAAACTCCTCCCCAAGATGACAGTTATGACTGTTAGTCATCTATGACCTCTAGTCACACAGAAATGGACGTCACCTTCACAAAAACACCGACTGCCGCCTCCTCCGCTCCTGCCTCACGGCGCGAGCGCAAGCAGAAAGAAACACGGCAGCGCATTTTTCGCGCCGCCATGAAGCTATTTGCGCGGCAGGGCATCGGGAACACCACGGTGGAAGAAATCACGGAGGCTGCCGACGTGGGCAAGGGAACATTCTTCAATTACTTCCCCACCAAGGAGCACTTGCTGGGCGTGCTTATGGAGATTCAGCTGGGGAAAGTGGCGCAGGCCGAGCGCGCCGCCGAATCCGGCGAGCTGCCCATCCGCGAAGTCCTGCAGCAGTTCATGCGGGGCATCGTGGAAGAGCCGTCGCGCAGCCGGCAACTGGCCCGCGGGCTGATTCTTACCGTGACCTCCAGTGAGGCGGTGCGCGCCATGATGGTAGAAGCTTTCACCCGCGGCCGCGCGGTTCTGACTGGAGTCTTGCAGCGGGGCCAGCAGCAGGGGGAAATTCGCCGCGATCTCAAAGCTGCCGACATGGCTCGCGTTTTTCAGCAGACGATGCTCGGCACCGTGTTGCTATGGAGCCTGCAAACTTCCGAGAACATCCTCAGCCTTTTGGAGCCGACGTTTGAAATTTTTTGGGCCGGGATCGGCACCGATCATTCAGGACAGGCATCATGAAACGCAGAATTCCAATCCTCCTTATCCTCCTCGCCGCGGCGGGCGCCGCTGCCTACTACTTCTATTTTCGTCCCATGCTGGCTGGCGGCCGGACGAGTCCCAACCTTCTGAAGGTTTCCGGCAACATCGAAACTCATGAGAGTGTCGTCGGCTTCAAGGTTCCGGGGCGCATCGTGCAATTGCCCGTCGATGAGGGGCAATGGGTCGAACAAGGAACCGAGCTCGCGCAACTCGACAACGCAGACTACCGGCAGCAGGTCGCAATGGACGGGGCCAACGCGGAAGTGCAGCGCACACAGCTCGATCTGGCGCTGGCAGGAACGCGGCCTCAGCAGTTAGAGGCAGATCGGCAGGCGCTGGTAAACGCCCAGGCAGACCTAAAGCAGAAACAGCTGGACTTTCAGCGCGCCGAGAGCCTGTATCGCGAGAAGGTGAGTTCGCAGGAAGTCCGAGATCAGGCCGAAACCAATCTAAAGCGGGCCAAGGCCGTCGCCGCCGCGGCGCAGCAGCAATACGACCAGGCTCTGGCAGGTACCCGCAAGGAGCAGCTGGCGGTCGATCGCGCGCAATTGGTCCAGGCGCAACAGAAGCTACAACTTTCGCGCATCAATCTGCAGTATACGACGCTGCACGCGCCGACCTCGGGAGTGGTGCTGGTTCGGCAGGCGGAAATTGGCGAAGTGATGGCGCCCAACACGCCGGTCGTGACGCTGGGCGATCTGGATCATGTCTGGCTGCGCGCCTACGTCAACGAAACCGACCTTGGCCGAATCCATTTCGGACAGTCCGCCGACATCCGCACCGACACTTATCCCGGCAAGACTTATCACGGCCGCATCTCGTTTATTTCGTCTGAGGCCGAATTCACACCCAAGAGCGTACAGACTCAGCAGGAACGCGTCACTCTCGTATACCGGATCAAGATTGACGTTGAGAATCCCAATCATGAACTCAAGCCGGGCATGCCGGCGGACGCCGAAATTCAGCTGGCCGCAAACGGCGCGGCTGCGAAACCGTGAGTGCCTCAGCCCAAGCCGCCATCTCTTTAGAAGGACTCAGCAAGAGCTTTCCCGGCGTGCGTGCCGTCGATCGCCTCAGCTTTGAGGTCCATGGCGGTGAGATTTTTGGGCTGGTGGGGCCGGATGGCGCCGGCAAGACTACAACACTGCGCATGCTGGCTGGCATACTGCCGCTCGATGCCGGCACCGCCGTCGTCGCAGGATTCGACGTGGGGCGCGATCCGGAAGGAGCAAAGCACCATCTCGGCTACATGCCGCAACGGTTTGGCCTATACGAAGACCTCACCGTAGATGAAAACATTCGCTTCTACGCCGACCTGTTTGGCGTGCATAAAGCCGAACGCCAGCAACGCTCTGCCGAACTTTTGCAGGCGGCGGGCATGGGGGAATTTCGCCGGCGCCTGGCGGGAAGCCTTTCGGGCGGAATGAAACAGAAGTTGGGCCTGGTTTGTGCTTTGATTCACCGGCCCAAGGTCATCCTGCTCGATGAGCCCACCACCGGCGTCGATCCGGTATCGCGGCGGGATTTCTGGCGCATCCTTTACAACCTGGTCGCGGAGGGCGTCGCCATCCTCACTTCCACCGCTTATCTCGATGAGGCGGAACGCTGCCATCGGGTCGCTCTGCTCAACCAGGGGCGGCTTCTATTCTGCGACACGCCTGCGCAATTAAAGGCGCACCTGGGCAAAGGCGTTCTGGCGGTGACTTCTTCCGAGCCGCGGCGTGTGCGCGAAGCATTGGGACAGGCGGAAGGCATTTCGAGTCTGGTGCTCACTGGTGACGGCGCGCATCTGGTGGTGGATGACGCCGCCCGCCGCGTTCCGGAATTGACTTTAATGCTGCAGGCCGCTGGAATTCCATTTAGCGAGATGCGGCAGGTCACGCCGACCATCGAAGATCTGTTTGTGGACGCCGTAACCAGCGGCGGTGAGGGTGCAGCATGAATGAGCGCTCTGTCGTGGTGGAAAACCTGGTCAAGCGCTTTGGCGATTTCACCGCCGTCGACCATATCAGCCTGGAAACGCGCAAGGGAGAGATTTTCGGCTTTCTCGGCCCCAACGGCGCCGGCAAATCGACCACCATCCGCATGCTGTGTGGCCTGCTCCGTCCGACCTCCGGCCAGGCCATGGTCGCGGGCTACGACGTTGCCCGCCAACCCGAATCGGTACGGCAAAACATCGGTTATATGTCGCAGAAATTTTCCCTCTACAACGATCTGAAGGTCATCGAAAATCTCCGCCTCTTTGCCGGCCTCTATAACGTAGCGCGTGAAAGCCTGAACGAGCGCATTGATTGGGCGCTGCAGATGGCCAACCTGACTGGACAAGAAGGAATGATCACCGCAACTTTGCCAGGGGGATGGAAACAGCGGCTGGCGTTGGGCTGCGCGGTGCTGCACCGTCCTCCCATTATTTTTCTGGATGAACCTACTTCCGGAGTCGATCCCATCTCCCGCCGCCAGTTCTGGGACTTGATCTATCAGATGGCAGGCGACGGCGTCACCGTATTCGTCACCACCCATTACATGGAAGAGGCGGAATACTGCAACCGCCTGGCCATGATTTATCGCGGCCGGCTGGTGGCGCTGGGTACTCCCACCGAGTTGAAACGAAAATTCATGAAGGGCGAACTGCTGCTGGTGGAGTGCGAGCCTCTGGGGCCGGCTGTCGAGGCCCTGCAATCTGCACCCGGGGTGTTGGATGCGGCGGTCTTCGGCAACGCTTTGCACCTGGTTGTGCCCAAAGCAGAACCGGCCATCCCGGAGATTCAGAAATTTCTCGCAGGCCATGGTATCTCCGTTCGTGGCATCGAGCACATCCATCCCAGTCTGGAAGACGTCTTTGTTTCTCTCACCAGCAACGAGCAAGCCACCCATGAGCAGCAAAACGCATGAGCTGGACTCGTCTCAAAGCCGTCGCCACAAAGGAGATCGTCCAGATCCTGCGCGACTCGCGCAGTTTGATCATCGTTTTGATCATGCCCATCATCCTGGTGTTGCTTTTCGGCTACGGGGTGAACCTCGATCTGAAGCACCTCCCCATCTACGTACTCGATCGCGAAGGCAGTCAGGACAGCCAGGACTTGCTCATGCGGTTTCGGGCATCGGACTACTTCGAGATCGCCGGCGTCGTCAACAACTATTCGGACCTCACCTATGCCATCGACTCAGGTCGCGCCAAGATGGGGTTGGTGATTCCCTACGATTTCTCCGAGAGGCTTCATTCCGGGCAGGCGGTTGGCGTGCAGGCGTTGGTGGATGCTACGGACGACAACACCGCCAACGTCCTCATCGGCTACACCCAGGCTGTGATTCAGAGCTATTCCAACGGCGTGCAGTTAGAGTGGTTGCGCCGGCAGGGAAAACCGGACCAGCCCCCACCACTCAGCATTCAGACGCGCACCTGGTTCAACGAAGATCTGGAGAGCAGCGCCTTCATCGTCCCCGGGGTTTTAGCGCTGGTGATGTCAGTGATCGGCGCGTTTCTCACGTCCCTCACCATCGCTCGCGAGTGGGAGCGCGGCAGCATGGAACAGTTGATTTCCACTCCCGTTACGCCGCTGGAAATCATGCTCGGTAAATTGGCGCCCTACTTCGTCATCGGGATGTTCGATGTCTGCCTTTGCGCGGCCTTGGCGCTCTACTGGTTTCGGGTGCCGTTTCGCGGCAGCTTTGGCACGCTGCTCTTCAGCTCGGCTTTGTTTCTGGTTGCCGTGCTGTCGATGGGATTCTTCATCTCCGTCGTGGCCAAAAGCCAGCTTGCCGCCAGCCAGATTGCTCTCATCGCCACGTTCCTGCCGGCTTTTCTGCTTTCCGGCTTTCTATTTTCCATCGAACAAATGCCGGCATTCATTCAACTGGTCACACGCATTCTACCGGCTCGCTATTACGTCTCCGCTCTCAAGATGATTTTTCTGAAAGGCGCGCCGCTCAGGCTGTTGCAGGCGGAGACCATTCCCCTGGCGATTTTCGCAGCGCTGCTGGCTATCGCCGCGACCCGCGTGTTCCACAAGACATTGGCCTGAGGAGGAACCATGCTGTCGCGGCTGAAGCAGATGTTGATCAAAGAATTCATTCAGGTGTTCCGCGACAAGCGCACACGCTTCGTGTTGTTCGGCCCGCCGATCATTCAGATGCTTGTCTTCGGCTACGCCGCCACGTTCGAGATTCGCCATGTGCCAACCGCGGTGCTTGATCTTGACCACACCCAGGAAAGCCGCGACCTGGTCTCGCGCTTCACTTCCAGCCCCTATTTCGACGTCCGGCGCGAACTCACTCAGCAATCAGAATTGGTGAGTCTTATCGATCGCGGCGAGATCACGGTTGCGTTGCAAATTCATCCCGGCTTTGCGGAGAACTTACGCAAGGGCCAGACCGCACCGTTGCAGGTGATTGTGGATGCCACAAACTCTAATACCGCGTTGATTGCAGCAGGGTATGTGAATCAGATCGCGCAGGGCTTCGCCCAGGACTACCAGCGGGACCGCCTGGAGCGCATCTCGCCGCAACTGGTCGACCGTATTCCGCGCGTCGAACTCGAGGAGCGGCCCTGGTATAACGCCAGCCTGAAAAGCCGCTGGTTTTTCGTGCCGGGCGTGATCGGCAGCCTGACTTTGGTCCTGGTGACGACTCTGACCGCCTTCGCTGTAGTTCGCGAACGCGAAATCGGCACCCTCGAACAAATCATGGTGACTCCCATCCGCCCGTTCGAATTCATCCTTGGCAAGACGCTGCCGTTTTTCCTCATTGGATTTGCCGACGTCGCCCTTATCGCCACCGTGGGAACGTTGTGGTTTCAGGTTCCCTTTCGAGGTTCCATCGCCGTGCTATTCGCCGGGACGGTGCTGTTTCTGCTGTGTATGCTCGGCATCGGCCTGCTGATTTCGACCGTTTCTTCCACGCAACAACAGGCCATGGTGACTGCGTTTTTCTTCATCATGCCGGCGATTACGTTTTCCGGCTTCGGATTCCCCATCAGCACCATGCCGCACTGGCTGCAGACTCTTACCTACCTTGATCCTCTACGCTACTTCCTCGTGATAATTCGTGGCGTGTATCTCAAAGGGGTGAGCGTCAGCTACCTGTGGACGCAAATGGCTGCAATGGCCCTGCTGGGCACGAGCTTGCTCACCGCCAGTGTATTCCGCTTCCACAAGGCGTTGGATTAGTTGTGCTGGGAAGGTTTTCTGAAGAAATCGTAGCTTGGTGCCGGGAGGGGGAGTTGAACCCCCATGACCCGAAGGTCGGCGGATCCAGGATAGGAATACGGTGATATTGTCAGCCCAGGTGAGCCCAAACATGCAAAGCCAAGGTGGCGAACTTATGCCATCCGGCCGATCTTGCGATGGGCGGGGTAAGAGCGCCGGTCACGATGAGGAAGAAACGCAATAAAAGACCACGGGGCCGAAAGGAAATCCCGGAGGAGTAACGCCGCGCGCGAGAGAGTCGGTTGCAGCCGCGATTCCGAGCCCAACCACCGCAACGGCGAGACCCGCTCCGAAGATGCCCAATCTTCGATGGAGGGCAATATTCCGGCGCGCTACCAGTGTCGTCTGCACCACCAGGAGAACAATCCAGGTGCTGAACACGGCTCCATGCACACCGATGAGCAGATTGCGAACGTGCGTGTGATAGATTCCGGCCAGATAATAGGTGCGTGCGAACCCAAGAAACACCGTGCCCACAATCACCAGCATCATCGCCCCAAAGTAGAGATCGTCGGCACGTAGCTTACGTCTGGGGGAGGCCGATTGTTCGTGAGGGGTTGAGGCTGCGGAACTGCTGACCGCTGTCGGGGAAGCCGTCATGAAGGATCTCCTTGCCGTCGATACTGGATGCCATCCGGCCGCATGTGTGGCAAATTAGCAGCGCGGCCTCGGCGCGTCTTTAGCCCAGCGCTCAAAGGTGAGCCCAAACACGCAAAGCCAATGTGGCGAACGAATGCCATCCGGCCGATCTTGCGATAGGCACGGTAAGAGCGCCGGCCACGATGGAGAAGAGTCCACCCAGGAGCGTGGCGCGATGAATTCGTCGAATCGTTGACAGGTCGAACGCGACGAGAGACAACACCATCAGGTTGACAATGAAACCTGTGTGTGCGTTAGTGAAGGCGAAAGGCCATCGACTGATGGCGGGGCCCATGAGGGCAAGAGTGGCGAGCAGAACCAGCCGCTTGTGGGCCGGTCCGTTCGGCCGCAGCCATATAGCGAAGAAGATCAGGACCGCGAACTTAGCGATGCCAAAGATGGGAATGCTGAAAAAGACCACTGGGCCGAAAGGAAATCCCGGAGGAGTAAAGCCACGCGCGAGAGCGTCGGTTGCAACCGCGACTCCGAGCCCGACCATCGCAACGGCGAGAACCGCTCCGAAGATTCCCAATCTTCGATGGAGAGCTATATTCCGGCGCGCTACCAGTGTCGTCTGCACCACCAGGAGAACAATCCAGGTGCTGAACACAGCTCCATGCACATGGAGGAGCAGATTGAGAGGCCGCGCGTGATAAATTCCGGCCAGGTAATAGGTGCGTGCGAACCCAAGAAACACCGTTCCCACAATCAGCAGAACCATCGCGCCAAAGTAGAGATCGTCGGCACGTAGCTTACGTCTGGGGGAGGCCGATTGTTCGTAAGGGGTTGAGGCCGCGGAACTGCTGACCGCTATCGGGGAAGCCGTCATGAAAGATCTCCTTGCCGTCGATACTGGATGCCAACGGGCTTGATGTGTGGGAAAATTAGCAGCGCGGCCCCGGCGCGTCTTCAACCCAGCGCTCAAAGATTTCTCAATTTTTTATCAAGGCGACTAACCTCTTGAGCAACGGCGTCTTATATTCGTTCGGCCCCTTTTTGCTTAGCCCGCAGCAGATGGTTCTATCTGTCGATGGGAGCGTCGTACCGGTACCCCTCAAGGCCCTCAAAACACTCTTGACCCTCATTGAGCACGGCGGAGAAGTTGTCAGCAAACAGGCACTGATTGAGGCAGTCTGGCCCGACAGCTATGTCGAAGAAGGGAATCTCACGCAAAACATCTTCCTGCTGCGCCGGCAGCTTGGGAATACTCCAGAGGGGCAGGATTACATTGAGACCATCCCCCGACGTGGATACCGGCTCACGGTTCCGGTCCGGAAGGTGTCCCCGCCAGTTTTCGATGGGCTCGGGGATAAAGAAGTTTCTGGTCCGCAGCCGCTGGCTGAAGATCTCGATCTGGAAACGCATCCGGAAGCAGCCCGGAATGGCAACGCACTGAAAGGAGTGTTGCCGCGAACGCTGTTGATCGCTGTGCCAGTCGTGGCCCTCGCCCTTCTTTCCTGGTTCGCGATGGAACAGTGGCAGGAACTCTTGTACCGGCCTCGATTCTCCGGTTTCTCCCAGATCACTCACGACGGCTTGAGCAAGCGGGTTTCGATGTCGCAGCGCGGAGGCCCGGATGCCGCGATCGTGTCGGACGGAAACCGGGTCTACTTCAGCGAGGGCGCAACAGATGCCCCTTTAATCGGCGAGGTTTCAGTTTCCGGAGGCGATACAGCGCGTATCCCGGTTCCTTTTGGCCTGCCCACCTTGCTCGACATCTCCCCTGGGGGCCAGGAACTCCTTATCTCAAACGCGGTTGAACCACGCCTCGCCTCGCCTCTCTGGTTGGTTCCCGTGCCGGCAGGCGTTGCCCGTCCTCTCGCTGACATCACCGCGTCCGATGCATCCTGGTCTCCCGACGGGCGCTGGCTGGCGTACGTGCGAGGCAGGCAGTTGTTCCTGGCCAACGGAGATGGCACGGGATCGAAGCTTCTATCCAATTTGCCGGGGAACGGTTGGCATCCACGCTGGTCTCCCGACGGAGAAAAGCTCCGCCTTACCATCCAGACCCCCTCAAGCACGTTGTGGGAAATCTCGCGCGACGGGAGCGGACTGAAGCAGGTGCCAATCGATCTGCCGGACTCCAGCCCGCCGGTAAGCAGTGCGGGCCGCGGATCGATCAATGTATGTTGCGGAACCTGGAGCCCCGATGGGCGGGACTTCGTATTTCAGGTCTCGCAGCAGGGCCGGTCCGACATCTGGTGGCTCCCGGGAGAGGAACCATGGATATCAAGACTGTTCAGACGCAGACCGCATCCGGTCCGCATCACTGCAGGACAACTCAGTTCGCTCGCCCCAGCCTTCAGCCCGGACGGTCGCACACTCTTTCTGGTTGGCCGCGGGATGCGCGGCGAGTTGCAGCAGTTCGATCCGCGCATGGGACAGTTCGTTCGTTATATGGACGGAATTTCCGCCGAATTCGTGGACTTTTCCCGAGACGGCCAGTGGGTCACCTATGTCAGCTATCCCGAAGGTACGCTTTGGAGGAGTCGAGTAGACGGCACCCAACGCCTCCAGCTCACATTTCCGCCTCTCCTGGCTACGGTGCCGAAGTGGTCGCCCGATGGCAGGCAGATCGCATTTTCCTCAGTCGGCCGAGCTGCCGGGCTTTATCTGATTCCAGCCTCCGGCGGCGATCCAAAGCCGGCTTCGCCGCACGGCGGCGGGGGAATGATGCCGAGCTGGTCGCCCGACGGCACCGAGCTGATGTACAGCGATTTTCCTTTCCTCTCGGCGCAACCGCAGAAGGTCGCCGTTCACATCTGGCACCTTGCCACAGGTCAAGTGGAAACGGTTCCCGGATCGGAAGGACTTTTCGCGCCCCAGTGGTCTCCGGACGGCCGCCATGCCACGGCATCCGCGTGGGATGGTCAGCGGATCATGTTGTTCGATTTCTCTACCCATACCTGGAGCCAACTGGCGCAGGGATTGGGACTGGAGCGCTGGTCGGCCGACAGCCAGTGGGCTTACTACTTGCGCTTCGGGGACAATCCGGCCATCATGCGCGTGCGAATCAATGACCGCTATGTAGAGCAGGTAGCCAGTCTGAATGGAATTCGCCTGTCCGGAATGCTCGCCGGACTGGAGTTTGGCCTGACTCCCCAGGGAAATCCGCTGATCACCCATGACATTGGAATCCAGGAGGTCTATTCCCTGAATTGGAACAGGCCATAAATCGCCTACTGAGGGATGATGTCGTGCTGACACTCTCGAATTACGGTAACGGGCCAATGCACTCGGCGAAATTTCTACGGGATTCCAAGTTTCTTTGACTTCTTGTTCGCGGTATCTCACTGTCGGAACCAACAGCCATCAGAACAGCCACCAAACGATTTTGGCCTCTCCGATTTCGAGAGGCCAATTCAGATTAAACTCTTTAGTTTGTTGGTGCCGGGAGGGGGGGTCGAACCCCCATGACCCGAAGGTCGGCGGATTTTGAGTCCGCTGCGTCTGCCAGTTCCGCCATCCCGGCCCTTTCGGCGAGGCGCCTGACTCTCACAGCTTAGTGCAGTTTGGTTTCGCTGTCATCTGGGTAAGCAGCGCCGGTGAGCGGGCCGTCGATCAGTCTGCGGCTAGCGGGAGGGAACCGCTTCGACATCGGCCACGACCTCCTCCAGGTGTTGGAGGGTCTCCGGCACGGTCAGCGAATACATTTCACGGCCCACGCCTTCGCCCGATTCGAGAGCGGTTTTCAAATAGTGGCCGGCGATCTCGACCGCGAGCGGGTCGGTAATCATTTTGCCGGTGCGTTTGTAATACTCCGGCCAGGCGGGGTGAGGCAAGGCGACCCAAACGGTGCGGCCGTCCACCAGGAATTTCACATCGACGGCGTCGGCGTGGCGGGTGGCGATGGCCACGATCAGCGCCTGATAGACGCAGTGCACTTCCTGCTTCGTCCAGCGGTCGAGCGCATGAAAGTCCTGGTACATGGCTACATAAAAATATAGCGGACGGACGGCCGCGCGGCAAACGGGCAGCAGCCGGTCGTGAGGCGGCGCAGATGCGCAGGGCCTACACTCGAGCCGGCAGAGGTTCGAGTGCGGGAGAGCCCTCAGCCAGCGACTTGACGGTCAGCAACATCTTGCGTTCCATGAAGAAATGCGCTGGTTCCCAGAACAGCAACCCAGCCGCGTGTTGTCTCACGTTCTTGGGCGGGCCTGAGCGCAGGCGGGCAATAAGTCTTGTCTCGTAGTCGCCTTTTTTCTCTAGAGTGAATGACCAGACGACTTCCTTGGCAGCATTCCCAGCCTGCAGGCTTTCCCAGTCAGCGACCGATACCATGGCCAGCGAGCGCTGGGGTTGCACTTGGGCCGCAATCATTCGACCGGTTCCCGCGAAATGCTTCGGAGTGGCGAACCACACGGTTTCGCCTACCGTGCGCTCTTTCCAATCGGGGACGATGCGCTCCACCTTAGGCATCTCGCAGCCGATTAAATTCTCCGCCCAGGTATAGCTATAGAAACCGCTGCGGTCCTGGCCAATCTGCATGATCCACGGCCAGACTTGCTCTGGCACTGCGTGAATGGTAATGGCGTGGGTCACTTGCTGGGTGGGCGAGGGCAGCAATTCGTCGCCCGGCAATGTCGCTTTCAGCTCGGCGTCGGTTGCGCCCCAGCGCATGTGGCGGGCGCGCAAGCCGCCAAAATAGGCCACGTTCCCGACCACCGCCGCAGTCGCCAGCAGGCCCGTAATTTTCGTGGTTCGCTTCATAAAGGAGCCTCCCTGAACGCGATGCTAGTTAGCCCGATCAGCGCTTGTCTGTGATCAGAAACACGAATGTGGAGTGTCCTCGAAGCACGGCCCAAGTCGCTGTCCGCCGGTTGGCTTATGATGTTGGCGGACATGGCCATCATGAAGAATCTTGGCATCCTGCTTTCCGGGCGCGGCTCAAACTTTGAAGCCATTGCCCGCAACGTCGCCTCGGGAAAGATTCCGGATGCGCGGATTGCAGTCGTGATTTCGAACCAGCCTGAAGCGGGAGGTTTGGAGACGGCGCGCAAGCTTGGCCTGACAGGTGTGCTGATTCCTTCGAAGGGAAGGTCGCGCGAAGAACATGATCGCGAAGTAGCCGGCGTGCTGCAGCAACACAAGGTGGATCTGATCTGCCTTGCCGGATATATGCGCCTGCTCTCGCCCTGGTTCGTCCGTCAGTTCCCCCAGCGCATTCTCAACATCCACCCCTCGCTCTTGCCGGCATTTCCGGGCCTGGAAGCGCAGGAGCAGGCGTTCGCCTATGGAGTAAAAGTCTCCGGCTGCACGGTTCACTTTGTGGATGAAGAACTCGACCACGGGGCCATCATTGTGCAGAAAGCCGTGCCCGTGCTTCCGACCGACGACGAGCACACGCTGGCCGCGCGGATTTTGGAGCAGGAACACATTGCTTATAGCGAAGCGATCAAGATTGTGCTGGAAGGAAAGTTTAGCTTCACCGGAAGGAGACTGGTCCAAACGGGAAGTCAGAAGGCATAGTGCAGAATGCAGAAGTGCAGAGCTGGAAATCCACTTTCTTAATGTGACCTCCGTCACAGCCAGACCATGTTCCGATGTTCGAAGATTTCTCATGTGGGGAATCGCGAAGACCTTCGGGCAAGGACAAAGCGGTTCGCGCTCAGAATCTTGCAGCTCTACAAGCACCTGCCGTCAGAAGATTCGGCGCGAATCGTGGGGAAGCAACTGCTTCGCTCAGGTACTTCGGTGGGAGCGAATTATCGCGCCGCCTGTCGGGCTCGGTCAAAGGCGGAGTTCATTTCGAGGATGGGGATCGTTCTCGAAGAGGCCGACGAGACCGTATTCTGGCTGGAACTGTTGTTGGACGGCGGGATCGTCAGGCCTGACAAACTGGACCTCCTCATTCGCGAATCCAATGAGTTGACCTCGATCTTCGTAGCGTCTTTACGAACGGCAAAAGGCATAAATGTCGCGTCTTGAGCCGCTATTCTGCATTCTGACTTCTGCATTCTGACTTGTTCGTTCTTTATTTCTTTATAATGTCTCCCCATGCCTACGTTTGCCCCTGTTGAAGAACAACTTACCTACATCAAGAAAGGCTCGGCGGAAATCGTCAAGGAATCCGAGCTGGCCGCGAAGTTAGAGAAGTCCCGCGCCGCGGGCAAGCCGCTGCGGGTAAAGGCGGGCTTCGATCCCACCGCGCCCGATCTTCATCTCGGCCACACCGTGCTGCTGCGCAAGCTGAAGCATTTTCAGGACCTCGGCCATACTGTCATCTTTCTGATCGGCGATTTCACCGGCATGATCGGCGACCCCAGCGGCCGCTCCGCCACGCGGCCGCCGCTGAGCGCGGAAGAAATCATGCGCAACGCCAAGACCTACATGGGGCAGGTCTACAAGATTCTCGACAAGCACAAGACCGAAACCCGCTTCAACAGCGAGTGGTTCGATAAGGTGAAGTCGGCGGACTGGATTCGCCTGGCTGCGAAGTTCACCGTTTCGCAAATGCTAGAGCGCGAGGACTTTCACAAGCGTTTCCGGGAAGAAAAACCCATCGCCATGCACGAACTGCTCTATCCGCTGGCGCAGGGATATGACTCCGTCGCACTGCAGGCCGATGTTGAGCTTGGCGGCACCGATCAGAAATTCAATTTGCTGATCGGCCGTGAGATGCAGCGGGCTTACGGGCAGGAATCGCAGATCGTGCTGACCATGCCGATTCTGGAAGGCCTCGACGGCGTGCAAAAAATGTCGAAGTCGTTGGGCAATGCGATTGGCATTCAGGAAGCGCCGCTCGAAATGTATGTCAAGATCATGTCGCATTTCCGACGAGATGATGTGGCGGTACTACGAGCTGCTGACCGATGTGCAGGTGGCCGACATCGAAAAGATAAAGGCGTGAGATGCACCCCATGCAGGCGAAGAAGGATTTGGCACGCCGCATCATTACGGATTTCCACTCGGCCGAGGCGGCGGCGAAGGCAGGCGAGGATTGGGCGAAGCAGTTCCAGAAGGATGAGGTGCCGGAAGAACCCGAGTGCGTCGACGTGAAGCTTAGAGAGGGCATTTCTGACGAGACCCTTTAGACGGGCTGCGGAGTACGCGTGACGGGACAGCAGGTTTGGGAATCAGTTCAATCGACAAACTGATTCGTCTATCCGGGCTTGGGCATCAAACACTGAAGCGGGAACAAAACTAAAGCAGGGTCTGTTACTTAGTGAGCAAGAACGGGGAAGAGCTAGATAAGCCCAATCGCGTTTGCTGGCAATGGTTCCACTCGGGGAGAAATTCGTACTGCGCGTCGGCCGGAAGATGAAAAAAGTCCGAGTCTTACGTGACAGCGATTAGCGACATAGCATCACGTGGGGACAGCCGCCCCCGGCTGTCCGGGCGAGCGATAGCTCGCCAGTGCTGGGAGTGGGACAGGCCTGCCATAGCTAAGACTCCGACACAACCGGCCCCAGCTGCGGAGCTTCGCTCCGCCGGACAGCCGGGGGCGGCTGTCCCCACGTGATGCTTAGCGATTTCTGCTAATCTCGTGCGGCTATGCGCATTGCCGCGATCCTCGGGCCGGGCGCTTCTCCGAAACAGCTGTTCGGATTTGAAGAAAACTCGCAGATCACTCAACTCAGCGCTCCTCCCGCAAGCCCAAACGATGCGGACGCGATCCTGATCTTCGGCGGCGACGGAACCATTCACCGGAACCTGGCGCGATTGGTGGAACTGAAATTGCCGGTGCTGGTCGTCCCATGCGGCAGCGGAAATGATTTCGCCCGGGCGCTGGGTTTCCGCAAGCGGAAAGACTCTCTGGCGGCCTGGCGGCAGTTTCTGATCGATCAAAGCAACGTGCGCACCATTGATGTGGGGGTGATCGCGCCGCAGAACGCACCTGACTCAAAGCGCTACTTCTGCAACGTGGGCGGCGTGGGGCTGGACAGCGAAATCGCCAAGCGAGCCAACCGCCTGCCGCGCTGGCTGCTCGGCAAAGGAGGCTACGCTCTCAGCCTGATTCCCGCCCTCCTGAAATATTCTCTTATGCCCATGAAGATCACCACGGCCGAATGGACCACTGGGGACAAGTACGAACCGATTTTCTTTTCCGCCTTTGCCAACGCGCCCGCCTACGGCGGCGGCATGCGGATCGCGCCACGCGCACGCATGGACGACGGCAAGCTCGACGTCTGCGTCGTGCACAGAGTTAGCAAGTTCAAGCTGCTTTGCCTGTTCCCCACTGTCTATTTTGGGCGGCATCTGAGCGTAAGGGAGGTCGCGTATTTTCAGACGCAAAGCCTGGCCCTGGAGACGGAAACCCCAGCCGACGTCTATGCCGACGGTGAGTTTGTGTGCCAAACCCCGGTGAAAGTTACAGTCGCGCCGCGCGCTTTGCGGGTGATCATTGGAGGAACCACGAGACACTCTAGGCGTCGTTCTTGGCAAACCACCCCCAAAACCTTGTCTGGCGCGGCCTTTCACAGGGTCCCCCGGCGTTCGACACGTAGAAATGACAAACTCGTGACATGCCGTTGACAAGCAGTAACCGGCGAAACGGTTACCGTTCCGAGACTGGCAAAGCCCGCCAAGTCTAAGGAGGTCCACGCATGACCACTTCACTCCCGCGTTCTCTGGTTCGAGTTTTGGCGGTTTCGTCCCTGTTCTCCAGCTTTGCATTCGCGCAGCACTACACCCAGACCAATCTGGTTTCCGATATTTCCGGCAAAGCGGCGGTCACAGACCCCAATCTTAAGAATTCCTGGGGATTGGCCCGCAGTTCCGGCAGCCCTTGGTGGGTCGCGGACAATGCAACTGGCTTGTCCACGCTCTATAAGGCCGATGGAACGGCCTTGTCGCTAGTGGTAACTGTTCCCACACCTCCCGATGGCGCCGCTCCCTCCGCGCCGACCGGTGTGGTTTTCAACGGCACTCCGGATTTTGTTCTCGCCAACGGAAAACCGGCATCTTTCATCTTCGATACTGAAGATGGAACGATTTCGGCGTGGAATGGCGGCGCCGCTGCCACCCTCGAAGTGGATAACTCGAAAACCGCCGTCTATAAAGGGCTGACCATGAGCGAGTTCGGCGGAGCCCACTACCTCTATGCTACGAATTTCCGCGCCGGCGCGGTGGAAGTTTATGACACGAAATTCCACCGGGTAAGGCTGTCGTTCGAGAACTTCCACGATTTCTTCATTCCCCGTGGCTATGCGCCGTTCAACGTTCAGGCCATCGGACGGAACTTGTATGTCACCTACGCCAAGCAGGATGCGGAAAAGCACGATGACGTAGCCGGCCCTGGTCATGGTTTTGTCGATGTCTTCAACTCAGCCGGCATTCTGCAAGCCCGCCTGCAGTGGGGCCCGTGGTTCAACTCACCTTGGGGCGTGGCGCTGGCTCCGAGCGAATTTGGCGAGTTCAGCCATAGCCTGCTGGTGGGAAATTTCGGCAGCGGCCAAATCGCGGCGTTTAACCCCTCTACCGGAATGTTTGAGGGATGGGTGCTGAACCCGGACGGCTCGGTTCTTAGCATCGATGGCCTGTGGGCGCTGAGCTTTGGCAACGGCGGCACCGCCGGCCCGCTCAACACCTTGTTCTTCTCCGCCGGCCCGAACGACGAGGCGGATGGTCTTTTCGGCAGCTTGACGCCAGTTTCCAGCGAACTGTCTGAAGAAGACGAGCCGTAGGAAGCGGTGACTCTTTACGGCGTGCGGCAGGGAGCCAACCAGCTCTCTGCCGTTTTTCTTTGCCCGCCACTCAGCCGGGCGGGGGCGGTCGGGCGGTGCTAAACTAAACCCCCAGTATGGCTGACGAGAAACGTTCCCGCACCTGGCTGTGGATTCTGATCGGAGGAGGAGCGTTCTTCCTCTTTGTGCTGGCCGTGTTCGCGCTGGTGTACGTAACCCTGAACGCCGGCGGCGAATCCTCCCTGGCCAGCGGCTTCGGCGACAAGATCGGGATCGTGGACCTGGAAGGCGTAATCATCGACCCCACGACGGTCGTGCCGCAGCTCAAGAAATTTGGCGACGACGACTCCATCAAGGCCATCATCTTGCGGGTGAATTCTCCCGGCGGAGGGGTCGCGGCTTCGGAGGAAATCTATCGCGAGGTGCGGCGCATCCGCGACCAGAAGAAAAAACTGATTGTGGCTTCCATCGGTACAGTCGGGGCGAGCGGCGCGTATTACATCTCCTCGGGAACCAACAAGATATTCGCCGATAACGGCAGTGTGGTGGGGTCTATCGGCGTGATCGCCGAGTGGGTAAACTACGGCGACCTGATGCGCTGGGCCAAGCTGAAGCAGGAAACTCTTACGGTTGGCGAATTCAAAGATATGGGCGACCCCACGCGTGACATGACCCCAACCGAGCGCGCCTTCATGCAGTCACTGATTGAGAACTTTTATGGCCAGTTCGTCCAAGCAGTCGCCGACGGGCGGCATGCCAAGGTGGACGACATCCGCGCCATCGCCAACGGCAAAGTCTGGAGCGGTGAGCAAGCCCTTTCCATGAAGCTGATCGATCAGGTTGGCGACTTCCAGGATGCGGTCGACGATACCGCCAAGGCTGTCCACATCAGCGGCGAGCCGGTGCTGGTGCACGCGGACAAGGATCGCAGGACGCTGCTCGATCTGCTGTTTGGAGACATTTCTCCCTGGCTGCCCACTCAGGAAAAGTTGCTGCAACAGCACGTTGGGTTCTATTATCTTTGGAAATAGGGCGGGTGCGGTGCGCCTTCCTGCAAACCATCAGTGCAAGAAGCCTCTTGCGCACAACCCCTGAAATTTGAGAAGGTTATGCAGGCCCACCGAATGGCCCGGGGGTCGGCAGACACACAGGTCATAGTTGAACCGACAGACGACGGAGCGAACAGACAATGACGAAAGCCGACCTGATTGATGAAGTTTCCCGGCTGGCAGAGTTGACCCGCAAGGATAGCGAAGTAATCGTAGAGACCATCTTTGACAGCGTCGTGCGGTCGTTGCGGGTGGGAGACAAGATCGAAATCCGCGGATTTGGCAGCTTTCGCACCCGGCAACGCAAGCCGAGGGTCGGCCGCAATCCCAAGACCGGGGAACGCGTGGAAGTTCCGGCCAAGAAGATCCCCTTCTTCAAGCCCAGCAAAGAGCTTAAAGATCTCGTCAACAGCGGAGAAGCGCCGCTGGCCACTGCTCCGCCTGCTTCACCTGTGGCGCCGCCCACGGCGTAGCGGAAAACGATTTCTCAGCGAGAGGTTGTTCCTCCAGGTCTTTTTCGACTATCGAATCCCGGCTACTGCCATCATCCTTCCCGTGGTTCCCTTCTCGGCGCGATACGAAAACAGAAGGTCCTTTCGACAGGACGTGCACAAGGGCGAAGCTGCGATTTTTTTCGCAGGAACCCCGGCCGCGAGCAATTGACGGCGGTTGGCTTCCACGAGATCAAGGAAGATTTTTTTCGGCAGATCGCTGTGGCCTGGGGCCCGCGCGGTCAAGAATAATAGGGGATATTTTTCACGCACTGGGTCGGACTCCTGCACTTCCCGGAACAACGCGGCTGCATAGTCAAACTGAGATTCGAACTCTGTCCGCACTTCCGGGCCAACCTCGTAGCAACAGCTGTGGATTCCGGGTCCGATGGTCGCTCTGAGATCGCTGGGGCGAGAACCGAAATGCATCCGCATGACCCCAACGCCTTTTTCCCCAATGCGCCTCACCGTACCGCGCCATCCGGCGTGGAACACCCCAACCGCTCGACGCTTTGAGTCCACAAGAATTACGGGCAGGCAATCCGCAGTCTGTATGGAGAGGAGAAGTTCTGGCGTATCTGTGACTAAGCCATCGCCCACGAGCTCGGCCTTCGGAACCGCCGTCACGCGATGGATAAGATCGGAATGAATTTGACGCAGCGTGACCAGCGGCCAGGGATTTCCCCTCCTGGCGACTCCCAACTCGCGTAAGAAGGCAGGCCGGTTGCGTTCCACCGCGGCCTTAGAATCGGACTTCGTAAATCCCAGGTTGAGGGCCGTGCCGCCGTAGGCCCGCGAGAAACCTCCGAGTCGCGTGCTGCAACCATGTACCAGCCAAGGCAACCCGGCCAACGAATCGCTTGTGAGAATGGATATCTGCCGCCCGGCGTTGAGTTTCTTCGTCACTGAATCATCTTAGCGGATGGCGACGTCGGAAACCGGAGCACAGACTGGGCACGGCCTGTTTTTGCTTTGACGTGAAGCTTTCCCTAGGAGACTGAAAGCGCGATGGTCGGTCGTCGTTTATGCCATTCTGTCACCTGCTCGTACGCATACGCCAACTGCAGCACGCACGCTTCCTGCCAGGGCGGCCCGCTGATTTGAAGCCCGATGGGAAGTCCCGACTTAGTGAAACCGCATGGAACAGAAATCGCCGGCAGACCCCAGACATTGAAAGGGCGCGTGTTGCGGAGCAACAGCAGTTCGCGGATCCGCATCTGGTTAGGTTCATTTAGCAACTCGGCGATCGCCGGAGCTGGAACTGGAACCGTTGGCGTGACGAGGAGATCTATGTTCTCGAACGCGCGCCCGATTTCACGGCGGGCCGTTTCCAATTCCTGCCGCTGCTGTTCGACCTCCTTCCCCGTGATTGCTGCGCCGGCCAGGATGCGGCGCAGCGTCTCCGGCTGATAGAGGTCGCGGCTCTGCGGGACGAACGGCGCGTGATACGCGTAGGCCTCGGCGCTTTGCAGAGTGCGGTCAGTCGGAACCTGCAGCTCGCACTCGCGGACGTCCGCAGTCATTCCCGCGATTACGCTCAACGCCATTTCCACAGCAGCCGCGACCTCCGGATCAAGCTGTTCAAAGAAGAACATCCTGGGAACACCGACGCGCAGGCCTTTCGTCGGCTCGCGCATGGCGCTCACGTAATCCACGACAGGCGCGTCGACACTAGTTGCGTCTCGCGGATCAAAACCGGCGATGGCCTGAAGGATCACGGCGGCATCTTCAACGCTTGCCGCGATCGGCCCGAAATGATCGAGCGAGGGAGAAAGCGGCATAATCCCGCGCGCGCTCACGCGTCCGTAAGTGGGTTTGAAGCCGACCACGCCGCACTGTGCCGCCGGTTCGCGCACCGAGCCGGCGGTGTCCGTGCCGACGGCGCCACAACCCAGGCCGGCCGCCACCGCAGCCGCCGAACCTCCGGAAGACCCTCCCGCGATATGCTCGGGATCCCAGGGGTTGCGCACGGCGCCGAAGTGGCTCACGACGGAGCTGCCACCGTAAGCGCACTCGTGCAGATTGTGCTTGCCCAGGATGACCGCCCCGGCATTCTTCAGGCTGCGAACCAGCTTCGCATCTTCGGCAGGAAGGCGGTCCTTGAATACTGCGCTCGCAGCCGTCGTAGGAACGCCGGCGACATCAATAATGTCTTTGAGAGCCAGTGGAATACCATGCAGAGGGCCGCGCCGTTCGCCGTGCGCGATCTCCGCTGCCGCTTGCCGCGCCTGCACTAGAGCGATATCCGCATTCACGGAGATGAACGCGTTGAGAGCCGGGTTGAGTTTCTCGATGCGCGCCAAGTACTCCTTGGTCAATTCGACGGGAGACAAAGATCGGCTGCGAAATTTGGCAGCGAGTTCGAGGATGGAATCAGGCAAGCGACGGCAATCCTAGAATGGATTTACAGATACGACCTTCCGAAACCGCGGTTGAGGATTTTCTAACCCTCGCGGCACTTTCGCTCAAGCCTTGAAGGCTAACATGACTGCAAGGAGACTACGGAGATTTAGAGATGCGCGGAGCAGAGCGATGTCGGAAAAGCTGCCGGCGCTTTCTTGGAAGCTGCGATGGCAAGAAATTGTGAAAAGTTTTGTCGGCCTACGACGCAACCTAGGGCGACCTGCTATAATCACCAGTTTTCATAATCGCAAGTGGGACTACTCTTAACCCCGTAAGCTGGCAACGTTACCAACCGGAGACTCCGTAGTCTCCGCTGCACCAAATGTTCTCATTCGATGCAGATTTTTCACCGCAGCACGAACACGATCTCCCGGGCGACGATTTACGGGGCAATTTTCGGCGTGGCCGCCCTGCTCTGGGCGCTTTATCTTTTTCAAAGCTCTCCTTATGTAACCTATGCGGGCGTGGCCCATCAGCAGCCGGTGCCATTCAGCCATGAGCACCATGTAGCGGCGATGGGCATCGACTGCCGCTATTGCCACACTTCGGTCGAGACTTCGAGCTTTGCCGGCATTCCACCGACCAAGACCTGCATGAACTGCCATTCGCAGATTTGGACGAATGCCAAAATGCTGGAGCCGGTGCGGGAAAGCTACCGGACCGGCGAGTCGCTGGAATGGATTCGCGCCAACGACCTGCCCGATTTCGTGTATTTCAATCACAGCATTCATATCGCCAAGGGCGTGGGTTGCAACACCTGTCACGGGCCGGTGGATCGCATGCCGCTGATGTACAACTACGCGTCGCTTCAGATGGAGTGGTGCCTCAATTGCCACCGCAACTCAGAAGAGTATCTGCGGCCGCGGGATCAGGTGTTTAACATGCGCTACCAGCAGCCCACGACTGCCCAGCCGGTGGTCGTCGATGGCAAGGCGTACGTCGACCAGCTCTCGCTGGGGCGGGATTTGCAGCAGAAATATCATTTGCGCACGGTGGCGGATATTACGAGCTGTTCGACGTGCCATCGCTAGATGTGGAGGAACGGGCGTCTCGCCCGTTGTGGAGAAAAGCTGGAGTGACGGGCGTCTGGCCCGTTTCAGGGTATTTTCTGGGCAAAGCATCAGGGAGAATCCCTTGATGCAGCCAATAGGGATTCTTCGACTGCGCGAGACTTCGCTACGCGAGCTCTCGCTTCGCTCAGGGTGACGGTTGAGTTGAGATTGATATGAAGATGGAAGAACAAAACGGAAAAGCGCAGCGCGAAGAAGTTTGTCCCGGCAAGCGCGACCAGCTGGATCTGAAAACAGCGGAAGCACAGATTGCCGGGACGCAGGGCCCTGAATTCTGGCGCAGCCTGGAAGAGCTGGCGGGCAGCGCGGAATTCAAGGACATGATGCACCGGGAGTTCCCCAAGGGCGCGTCGGAGTGGCTGGATGCGGTTTCGCGGCGCGGCTTCCTCAAGCTGATGGGCGCATCCATGGCGCTGGCCGGCATGACTGCCTGCACCAAGCAGCCGCTGGAGCCGATTGTTCCTTACGTCAAGCAGCCGGAGGACGTGATTCCCGGCCGGCCCATGTTCTACGCCACCGCGTTCACGCTCGGCGGATACGCCAGCCCGCTGCTGGTGGAAAGCCACCTGTTCCGTCCCACCAAAATTGAAGGCAACGACCAGCACCCTGCGAGCCTCGGCGGGACTGACATTTTCGCGCAGGCGTCGATTTTGGGAATGTACGATCCCGACCGCTCACAGACGGTCACTTATCTCGGCGATGTGCGCACCATTGAAGATTTCCGCACCGCCATCCGCGGGCCGCTGAGCGTGCAGAAAGCGCTAAAGGGCGCGGGCATTCGCATTCTGACGCGGTCGTTCTCCTCGCCCACGCTCGCTGACCAGATGCAGGCCTTCCTCAAGCTCTATCCCGAGGCCAAGTGGCACGTGTACGAGCCGATCAATCGCGACAACGTTTATGAAGGCGCGAAGCTGGCCTTCGGCCAGCCGGTCGAGACGCGCTACGACTTCACCAAGGCGGATGTAGTTCTCTCGCTTGACGCGGATTTTCTGTCCGCGGGATTTCCGGGGAACGTTCGCTACATCCGCGACTTCGCCAGCCGTAGGAGTCCGGAAAACGGCGAGATGAGCC
This sequence comes from uncultured Acidobacteriaceae bacterium, assembly GCA_963770915.1. Taxonomy (GTDB): domain Bacteria; phylum Acidobacteriota; class Terriglobia; order Terriglobales; family Acidobacteriaceae; genus PALSA-270. The sequence goes on along the minus strand of CAVYRG010000001.1, from coordinate 3,021,433 downwards.
GGTTGTATGTGGTCGAGAGCACGCCGACTTCGACGGGAGCGAAGGCGGATCATCGGCTGGCGATCCAAGCCGACCAAGTTAAGGAGGTGGGGTTAGCCTTGGGGAATCAGATTCTCATGCCCCCGGGAATGTCTGGCATGGGCGCAGGGCTACCGCTGGACACTAAGACTATCCTTGCAGTTGTGGGCGAGTTGCGCGCCCACAAAGGGGCTTGCATCGTAATTCCGGGCGACCATCAGCCGCCGATTGTCCACGTGCTCGCTCATGCGATGAATCAGGCTCTCGGCAACGTCGGCAAGACGGTTTTCTACACCGACGCAGTGAGCGCCAATCCGATCAATCAGACCGAATCGCTGAAAGACCTCGTCGCCGACATGCGCGGCGGCAAAGTCGATCTGCTCGTGATACTGGGCGGCAATCCTGCTTACGACGCGCCCGCAGACTTCGGCTTCGCCGACGCGCTCAGGAACACTAAGATCCCTGTCCGCGTGCACCTCGGCCTTTATCAGGACGAAACCGCCGAACTTTGCCAATGGCACGTGAACGAGGCAGATTACCTCGAAGCCTGGGGTGACACGCGGGCATACGACGGAACGGTCAGTATTGTGCAGCCTCTCATTGCGCCACTCTATGAAGGAAAGAGCGCTTACGAGATGCTCGCCATGCTTTCCGGCCAGCCGGACGCCAGCGGCCATGACCTGGTGCAGGCTTATTGGAAAAAACAGCATCCTGGCGCCGACTTCGACATGTTCTGGAGGAAATCCCTGAACGATGGCTGGATCGAAAGCACCGCGTTCGCTCCGAAGCAACTCGACGCGAAGGTTCCCAGCTTCATGGATACGCCTCCGGGGCAGGGCATCGAAATCAATTTTCGCCGCGACCCTTCGATTTACGACGGCCAATTCTCCAACAACGGCTGGCTGCAGGAACTGCCCAAGCCGATGACCAAGATGACTTGGGACAATCCAGTGCTGATCGGGCCGGCGATGGCCAGCCGCATGGGCCTTGCCAGCGAAGACCTGGTCAACATCAGCTTGAAAGGCAAAACCGTAACAGCACCCGTCTGGATTCAGGCCGGCCACCCTGACAATTCCGTCACCGTTTTTCTCGGGTATGGCCGCCGCCGCGCCGGACGTGCCGGCACGGGCGCTGGTTTTGACATGTATCCCCTGCGCACCAGCGAGGCGCCGTGGTTCGCAACCGGCGTGAGCATCGCCAAGGCCGGCGGCACCTACAAGCTGGCCACCACCCAGGGGTATCAGACCATGGAAACCCCCACCGGGTCGCGTCCCCAGGTGCGCACCGCGATTTTGGAGGAATACCGCAAAGATCCCGACTTCGCCAAAGACGAAGCCGTGCCGCCGGGTCTCACTCTCTACAAACCTTACGACTACAAAGATGAGGCCTATGCCTGGGGCATGAGCATCGACCTGAACGCCTGCGTGGGCTGCAACAACTGCATCGTGGCCTGCCAGTCGGAGAACAACATCCCCGTAGTCGGCAAAGAGCAGGTCGTGATCGGCCGCCACATGCACTGGATTCGCGTGGACGCCTACTACCAAGGTGACCGCGACAATCCCAAGGCCTATTTCCAGCCGGTACCCTGCCAGCAGTGCGAGAACGCGCCGTGCGAAGTGGTGTGTCCGGTGGGCGCGACCACCCATTCCACCGAAGGCCTGAATGATATGGTCTACAACCGCTGCGTGGGCACGCGCTACTGCTCGAACAATTGCCCTTACAAAGTGCGACGCTTCAACTTCCTGCTGTTCCAGGACTGGAACACGCCGCAATACAAGATGATGCGCAACCCGGATGTAACGGTGCGCAGCCGCGGCGTGATGGAAAAATGCACTTATTGCGTGCAGCGCATCAACGAGCATCGCATCGACGCGGAGCGGGAAGATCGGAAGATTCAGGATGGCACGCTGCTGACGGCCTGCCAGCAGTCCTGCCCGGCCAACGCTATCGTGTTCGGGAATATCAATGATCCCAACAGCCGGGTTTCGAAGCTAAAGGCGGAGGCGCGCGATTACAGCCTGCTGGCTGACTTGAATACCCGGCCGCGAACCACGTATCTGGCGGAAATTCGCAATCCCAACCCTGAGCTGGACGGCTGAGCGGAGCAAAGCAAGCGATGGATGAACGCGAGCAAGAAGAACTAATCCGAGCCGGCAAAACGGTCCCGGTGATCGGGCCAGGGCACACCTTTGGCACGATCACCGACAAGATCAGCTCGATCGTGCTGACGCGCCCCACCTCGAGCGGGTGGTTCATTGGCTTCGGCATCGCCTTTCTGCTCACCATGGTGATGCTCTATGCCATCGGTTATCTGTTCCTGAAGGGCGTGGGGATTTGGGGCATCACCGTCCCAGGGGCGTGGGGCTTCGCCATCGTCAACTTTGTCTGGTGGATCGGAATCGGCCACGCGGGCACGCTGATTTCCGCCATTCTTCTCTTATTGCGGCAATCGTGGCGCAATTCCATCAACCGCTTCGCGGAAGCCATGACGCTGTTTGCCGTGGCCTGCGCCGGCATGTTCCCGTTGCTGCACATGGGCCGGCCATGGCTGTTCTACTGGCTGTTCCCTTATCCCAACACCATGCAGTACTGGCCGCAGTTCCGCAGCCCGCTGGTGTGGGACGTGTTCGCGGTCTCGACGTACTTTACGGTTTCGCTGATGTTCTGGTTCATCGGGCTGATTCCCGATCTTGCCACCCTGCGCGACCGCTCCGACAACCGCCTGGCAAAAATGATCTACGGGATGCTGGCCCTGGGCTGGCGCGGCTCGGCGCGGCACTGGCATCGCTATGAGACCGCGTATCTCCTGCTCGCAGGTCTGGCCACGCCGCTGGTGCTTTCCGTGCATACCGTGGTCAGTTTCGATTTTGCCATTGCCATCGTGCCCGGCTGGCATACCACCATCTTTCCGCCGTATTTCGTCGCCGGCGCCATCTATTCCGGCTTCGCCATGGTGCTGATGCTGGCCATCCCCATCCGCAAGATTTACGGGCTGGAGGACTTCATCACCGAGCGCCATCTGGAAAATTCCGCCATGGTCATGCTGGCCACCGGCCTGATCGTGGCTTACGGCTACGGGATTGAAGCCTTCATGGGCTGGTACAGCGGCAACCGTTATGACGCCTACACGCTGTGGAACCGCCTGCATGGGCCTTATCATTTCTGGTACTGGATGCTGCTGACGTGCAACATTTTCATTCCGCAGCTGCTGTGGATTCGCAAGATGCGCACCAAGCCGATCTGGCTGTTCATGATTTCCGCGGTGGTGCTGACCGGCATGTGGCTGGAGCGCTTCATCATCGTCGTGGTCAGCCTGAGCCGCGATTTCCTGACTTCTTCCTGGGGCATGTACTACCCCACGCGCTGGGACTGGGCCGTGTTTGTGGGAACGATCGGCTTCTTCATCGCGTGCATGTTCCTATTCCTGCGCATTCTGCCCATGATCTCCATCTTTGAAATGCGCACCCTGTTGCCCGAAGCGGAGGTAAAGCCGGAATGAAGCACACCGCGACTTACGGGCTGATGGCGGAATTCGATTCGGCCAGCGATCTGGTGGCGGCGGCCGACCGCACTCGCGAGGCCGGCTATAAAAAAATTGACGCCTACAGCCCGTTCCCGGTGGAAGGGCTCGCGGAGGCGATCGGCTTTCATCATGACCTGGTGCCGCTGATCACGCTCATCGGCGGAATTATCGGCGGGGCGTCCGGCTACTTGATGCAGTGGTGGATGTCGGCGGTCAGCTATCCCACCAACATCGGCGGCCGGCCGCACAATTCCTGGCCGGCATTTATCGTGATCACTTTCGAAATGACTATTTTGTTCGGGGCAATCTCGGCCGTGCTCGGCATGCTGGCTCTGAACGGATTGCCCATGCCCTACCACCCGGTGTTCAATGTGCCGCGCTTTGCCTTCGCGACCAAAGATCGCTTCTTCTTGATTGTCTTCGCTTCGGACAAGAAATACGAAGCGGCGGCGACGCGCAAGTTCCTGGAAGGGCTGAATCCGCGCTCCATTTCGGAGGTGCCGAGCTAGCGCCATGGTGAAGCTGCGGAAATTTTCGCCCCTGGGACTGCTGGCGGTGCTGGCGCTGGCCGGCTGCCGCCAGGACATGCATGACCAGCCCCGCTTCAAGCCTTTTGCCAAGAGCGATTTCTACAGCGATATGCGCTCGGAACGGCCGCCGGTGGAAGGCACCGTGGCGCGCGGAGAGCTGCACGCGGACACGTATTTCTACACCGGAAAAATCGGGAACAATCCCGGGGACTATATGCCTTTTCCGGTGACGGCGGAAGTTTTGGCGCGAGGGCGGGAGCGCTTTGACATTTTCTGCGCGCCCTGCCATTCCCGCCTCGGCGATGGCAACGGAGCGGTGCCGGCGCGCGGCTTTCCGCGCAAGCCCCCCTCCTACCACATCGAACGGCTGCAAAAAGCGCCGCTCGGATATTTATTTGATGTGATGACCAACGGATTCGGCATCATGCCCGACTATGCTTCGCAAATTCCGGCGCGCGACCGCTGGTGCATCGTGGCCTACATCAAGGCGCTGCAGCTGAGCCAGAATGCGACCATGGCCGATGTGCCGGCCGGGCAGGCGGTGCCTTCAGTGGCGCCGCGCTTTGAAGCGCCGGGTTCGGGAGCGACTCTGCCGGTTCTGGCGCCGGAATCCGCGAATCCCGAGGAGCCTAAATGAGCGCGGCGCACGTCAACCCGGTCTCAATCGATCTTTCGGCGCCGCCGGTGGTGAAGACCATCCAGGTCCGCTCGTTGATTGTGGGCGTGATTTTCGCGGCGATTTCGGGAGTGATTGCGTACAGCCACCCCGATGAATTTTTCCGCGCCTACCTGCTCGGCTTCATGGCGTGGCTGGGCGTGACTTTGGGATCGATGGCGGTGCTCATGATCCGGCATTTGACCGGAGGCGGATGGGGCATGGTGATCCGCCGCATCATGGGCGCAGCCATGCGCTGCATTCCGCTGATGACCCTGTTCTTCATTCCGATTCCGCTGCTTGGCCTGAAATACCTCTATGTGTGGGCGCGCCCCCTCGATACCGTCGCCGACGCGCATTTGCGCGAGCATCTGCAGCAAATCACGCAAACCTACCTTTCGGTGCACGGTTTCATCCTCCGCGCGGTCATCTATTTCGGAATCTGGAATCTGTTGTCGTTCCTGCTCTCGAAGTGGTCGGCGCAGCAGGATCATCCCAACCCGCCCGACAACACGGCGCGCTTCAAATCGCTCGGCGCGCCGGGGCTGATCCTGTACGGCTTCACGATTTCCTTCGCCGCCATCGACTGGGTCATGTCGATTGACCCAAGCTGGATTTCCACGATCTATGGCTTGTCGATCCTGATCGGGCAGGTGCTCTCGGCGATGTGCTTCGCGGTGGTGGTGGAGCGGATTCTGGTTAACTACAAGCCGATGTCGGAACTGTTGCGGCCTGAGTTCGTGCACGACCACGGCAAGTGGATGCTGGCGTTCACCATGGTGTGGGCCTACTTTGCCTTTTCCCAGTGGCTCATCATCTGGGCAGGAAATTTGCCGGACGAGATCACCTGGTACATCCGGCGGCTGGGCGGAGGCTGGGCATACGTGGGGCTGGTGCTTGTGGTGTTCCATTTCGCCATACCCTTTACCTTGCTGCTTTCGCGCCCATTCAAACGTGACATCCGCAAGCTGGTCTGGCTGGCAACATGGCTGCTGCTGATGCGCTGGGTGGACTTGCTCTGGGTCATCGAGCCGAGCTTTTCGGTTCGCTTCAACGTCACGCTGGCGGACGTCGTGGTGCCGGTCGCGATGGGCGCACTTTGGCTGGCGTACTTTTTCCGCAACCTGAATTCGATGCCCCTGCTGCCCGCCTATGACGCCGCCGCAGGAGAAGTGCTGGAGCCCGCGCATGAGTGAGGAACCGATGCCACACGGCGGAAATGGCGGGTTTGAGCGCGAAGACCTGGGGGCGAACACCATTTTTGGCTTTCTGCTGGGCTTAGCGGTGCTGGGAGTTTTAGTTTATTTTGCGGTTAATGGCTTGTATTGGGGCCTGGATCGCTACAGCGAAACGCACCAGCCGCAGCAGAATCCGCTGAAGCCGCTGGTTCAGACCAGCACGCGCGACACCGATACCGCGAAGGTGCGGGGGGAAATCAAGAGTGAGTTTCCCGAGCCGCGCCTGGAAACCGATGAGCGCAACGAGATGACCGAGCCTCGCTTAGAAGAAGAGGAACATCTGAACAGCTACGGCTGGGTCGATCAGAAAGCCGGCGTGGTGCACATTCCGATCGAGCGGGCGATGCAGCTCATCGCCGAACGCGGGCTGCCGGTGCGACCGGCCAACGAATCAAGTCCGAAGGATTCGGAAAAGAAGAAATGACTCGGCCCGCAAAGCTGCGGCGACGAGCGCATGGGACCAACTGATCGGCCCCGGCAAACCGAGCGAAAGGAGCAAAACAATGCCGCGCATCGCAAGAAACAAATATCTGAGCTGGCTCGTGCTGGCTGGGGCTTTGCTCCTGTCGCTGCCGGCCTGGGGCCAGGGCATGAACCGCCCGGTGACGCAGGGTGTGATGACGCCGCCGGCCAACATTCGCCCGCCGGGCCTGAAAAACGTGGGCATTGAGCAGCGCCTGAATCAGCAGGTTCCGTTGGACCTGGCATTTCGCGATGAGACTGGCAAGACCGTCCATCTAGCCGATTACTTCGGGAAAAAGCCGGTGATCCTGAGCCTGGTCTACTACAAGTGCCCCATGCTGTGCAGCCAACTGCTCATCGGGCTCACCCAGGCATTGAAGGTTCTGAAGTTTGACGTGGGCGACCAGTTCAATGTGGTGACGGTGAGCTTTAATCCGAAGGAAACGCCCGACCTGGCGGCGGCAGAGAAGGCCGACTATATGAAGCGGTACGGCCGCCCGGGCGCAGCGGAAGGATGGCACTTCCTTACCGGTTCGCAGGACTCCATCACCGCGCTGACGCAAGCCGTAGGCTTTCAGTATCAGTACGATCCCAAGACCGACCAGTTTGCGCACGCGACCGCGATCATGCTGCTGACGCCGGACGGGCGGGTGGCGCAGTACTACTACGGCGTGGAGTTTGCGCCAAAAGACCTGCGTCTGGGGCTAATCCAGGCCTCCAGCGGGAAAATCGGCAACCTGGTGGATGAAGTTCTGCTGTACTGCTATCACTATGATCCGGCGGCGGGACGATATGGCGCCGTGATCAGCCGCATTCTCAAGCTGGCCGGGCTGGCGACGATTGTGCTGCTCGGCGGTATGGTGCTGCTTCTGTCCCGCATGAAAACCATGCCGCTCGGCCGGACGCGGAACGGGGCCCATCGTCATGTTTGATAATTTTCCTCTTTGGCCCGCACAAGCCTCGTCGGGCGCCGCCAACGTAGACGCGCTCTACGTCTTTCTGGTGGTGCTGTCGGCCTTCATGTGCGTCGCCATCTTCAGCCTGATCCTGATCTTTGCCATCAAGTACCGGCGGCGGCCGGGGGTGGAGGCGGAGCAGATTGAGGGCTCCACGTCGCTGGAAATCACTTGGTCGGTGATTCCGATGATCATCTTCCTATTCATCTTCGCCTGGGGCGCGGTTATTTATTTCCAGGAGCGCACGCCGCCGAAAGACGCGACCGACGTCTACGTAGTGGCCAAGCAGTGGATGTGGAAGATACAGCACGAAGAAGGCCAGCGCGAAATCAACGAGCTGCACATCCCGGTGGGCCGCGACATTAAGCTGGTGATGACGTCGCAGGACGTGATCCATAGCTTTTACGTTCCCGCGTTTCGCATCAAGCAGGATGTGCTCCCCGGGCGCTACACCACGGCGTGGTTTCGCGCCACCAAGCCTGGCACGTATCATCTGTTCTGCGCCGAGTATTGCGGCACCTCGCACTCCGGAATGATTGGGCAGATCGTGGTGATGGAACCGGCCGATTACCAGGCCTGGCTGAGCGGCGGCCCGGTGGTTCCGCTGGCGGTAAGCGGCCAGAAACTGTTCTCCGAAATGGGCTGCGTCACCTGCCATCGCTCCGATTCCCAGGGCCGTGGCCCCAACCTGGTCGGCGTGTTTGGCAAGCCGGTGGCGCTCGAAGATGGGCGCACCCTGACCGCGGATGAGAACTACCTGCGCCAGTGCATTTTGAATTCGCGAGGGCAAGTGGTGAAGGGTTACCCGGCTATCATGCCGGTGTTCCAGGGCCTGCTCAGTGAAGAACAGGTCAACTCGCTGATCGCGTACATCAAGTCGTTGAGCCCGCCGCAATCGGGGCCGGGGGTGAAGACCGCCTCCGTCGTCAGTCCATCAGAAGCGAAGGTGCAATAGCCATGGCCAGCGTAGCAATACCGCAGGAACGCGAAAACTACCTAAACCAGGAATACGGCATTCGCTCGTGGCTGTTGACCACCGACCACAAGCGGATTGCCCTGCTCTACCTGGTGTCAATCACTTTCTTCTTCTTTATTGGCGGGCTCTTCGCGTTGCTGATTCGGCTGGAGCTGCTTACCCCCGCGGGCGACCTCGTGCAGGCCGATACCTACAACAAGCTGTTTACCATGCACGGCCAGGTGATGATCTTCTTCTTCCTCATCCCGTCGATTCCGGCGGTTCTGGGCAACTTCCTGGTTCCGTTGATGATCGGCGCCAAGGACCTGGCCTTTCCTCGCATCAATCTGCTGAGTTGGTATCTCTACATCGCCGCGGGCTGCCTGTACCTGCACTGCATCCTGACCGGAGGCGTAGATACGGGCTGGACGTTCTATACGCCTTTCAGCACCGCCTTCAGCAACACTCGCGTGATCGAAGCCGGCCTGGCGATTTTCATTGCCGGGTTTTCGTCCATCCTCACCGGATTGAATTTCGTGGTGACCATCCACCGCATGCGCGCTCCCGGGATGACCTGGTCCCGCTTGCCGTTGTTCATCTGGGCGCACTACGCCACCAGCATCATCATGCTGCTGGGAACGCCGGTGCTGGCCATCACGCTGGTCCTGGTGGTCCTGGAGCGGGCGCTGCACCTCGGCATCTTCGATCCTAATCTTGGCGGCGATCCCCTGCTCTTCCAGCATTTATTCTGGTTCTATTCCCATCCCGCGGTTTACATCATGATTCTGCCCTCGATGGGCGTAGTCACCGAGATCGTGCCCTGCTTTTCGCGCAAGCGGGTGTTTGGCTATAAATTCGTGGCGCTGGCCAGCATCATGATCGCGGTGCTTGGTTTTCTGGTTTGGGCGCACCACATGTTCGTGGCCGGGATTTCGCTTTATTCCGCGCTGGTGTTCTCCCTGCTCAGCTACCTCGTTGCTGTGCCCTCGGCAATTAAGGTGTTCAACTGGACCGCAACCATGTACAAGGGCTCGATTACCTTTTCCACGCCCATGCTGTACGCCTTCGGCTTCATCGGCCTGTTTACCATGGGCGGCTTGACTGGACTTTTCCTCGCGGCGCTGGGAATCGATGTCCACGTCACCGACACCTATTTTGTGATCGCCCATTTTCACTACATCATGGTGGGGGGCGCGGTCATGGGCTACATGGCGGGAATGCACTACTGGTGGCCGAAGATTTCCGGACGCATGTATCCCGAAGGCTGGGGCAGGCTGGCGGCGCTGATTGTATTTCTCGGCTTCAATCTCACGTTTTTCCCGCAGTTTGTGCTTGGCTACCTTGGGATGCCGCGCCGCTACTGGCAGTATCCGCCGCAGTATCAAGTGCTGAACGTGCTTTCCACGGCGGGCTCGACCATTCTCGCGGTGGGCTACGTTCTGCCCATGATTTATTTCCTTTGGTCCATGCGTTACGGCAAGGTGGCGCCGGACAATCCCTGGGGCGCTTCCGGGCTGGAGTGGATGACCAGTTCGCCTCCGCCCACGTTCAACTTTGAAGAGACGCCCGAAGTCACCTGGGAAGCCTACGACTACGCGAATATTCCGGCTCCCGAGGAGGTGCCTGTTGAGCGATAGTCCCGTGGCCGTCGAGAATCACGATCTGGCGCTGCGACACCACTTCGCGACCAAAGAACAGCAGCGTTCGGCAGCTACTTTGGGCATGTGGCTGTTTCTCGGCACTGAGATCATGTTCTTCGGCGGCATGTTCTGCGCCTACCTCATCTACCGCTACTGGTATTACAACGAGTTTGCCGCCGGGAGCCGCAGCTTAAGCATCAAGTGGGGAACCATCAACACGATCGTGCTCATTTGCAGCAGCTTGACAGTGGCGCTGAGTGTGCGCGCGGCGCAGATGGGCAAGCGCAAACTCCTGATCGGCCTGTTGCTCGCAACCATGGTTTTCGGCGCCGCCTTCCTCGGCATCAAGGGCAAAGAGTGGTACGACAAATATGAAGAGCACCACATTCCCGGCCAGTCGTTCGATGCCAGCGACCTGGTGCGCGACTATCCCACGCTGCACATCAACCAGCAGCACGAACAGATTTACTTTTCTTTGTATTTCGCCATGACCGGGCTGCACGCTCTGCACATGATCATTGGGCTGGGAATCTTTGTCTTCCTGACCATCTCGGCGTGGAGAGGACGTTATACGCCGGACTATTACACGCCGATTGAAATCGGCGGCTTGTACTGGCACTTCGTCGACATTATCTGGATCTATCTGTACCCATTGCTTTATCTCATCGACCGGAAGCCACTCGGGTAGGCGCGCATGTCTGAACACATTATTTCGTCAAAGCTGTACTTCGCAATCTGGATCGCACTCATGTTCCTGACCGTGCTTACGGCAGGAGTTTCGTTCATCGACCTTGGCCCTTTGAATACCGTCGTTGCCCTGGTGATTGCCACGACGAAAGCTTTGCTGGTCGTGCTGTTCTTCATGCACGTGAAGTACACCAGCGAAAAATTGACCAAGGTCGTCATCGTCTCCGCCATCTTCTGGCTGCTGTTGCTGCTGGGCCTGAGCCTGGCCGATTATGGCACCCGCCTCCGCGGCTGATATTTTTCCTCTAGGCGACCCTGCGCACCCCTCACCGGCGAGTTTTCGCGAACACTTCCGCCCAGACTTGCGCTATACTCCCGCACCGGCGAGAAACTCACGCGTGAGGTGACTTATGGCATTCTGCAATGCTTGCGGCAACTCCCTGGAAGCTGGAGCGAAATTCTGCCCGAAATGCGGCGCGCAGCAGGCCGCATCGGCCGGCGCAGCGCCCGCGGCTCCTGCGGGAGCAACGCCGGCCGGGGTACCGCCCCCACCTGCGCAAGGCAGCAGCGGCGTCAAGATTATTCTCATCGTGGTGGCGGTGATTGTTGGGCTGGGAATCCTCGGAGTGGGAACGATGGCGTTTTTCGTGCATCGTGTGATCAGCCGGTCGCACATCGAAACCAAGAACGGCAACGTGAAGATCGACTCGCCTTTCGGCACGGTGGAGAGCACGCAGGACCCGACCCAGGCCGCGCAAAACGTAGGAGTCGATGTTTATCCGGGAGCGACCTTGGTGAAAGGCGCGGCCGCAGACTTCACCTTCGGGAGCGTGCATTCCTCAGCGGCGGAGTTCGAAACTGACGACCCGCCCGCCACGGTGGCGGCGTTCTACAAAGCTAAGTTCCCGGCAGGGAATTTCATCGCGCAAGGAGACCGCTACTCGATTCTCTCTGGCACGAAGGGAAACATGACCACGATTACCGTCCAGCCGGAGAACGGTAAGACACGAATTCACGTAACCAAGGTGACAACCCCCTCCGAAAGCGCGAATTGATGGCTGCGCGAACGTAAGGAGATGGAATTCTCAGCCACCCTCACGCGCTCAGGCTGACCGCCGGAGAACTCCCGCTGTTCGCGCCAGATGTCGCGCCACCGGGCCACAAGTCCTGCTGAAGCGCCGCGTAAGCCTGCTGCGCTCCTGACAAATTGCCGGCTTGCAGGTCCTGCCCCAGGGTGCTGAATAACTGGGTAAGCGTGTTTTGCTGAGACTGCGGGTTAGACGCTTCGGCGTGATGATGGTGATGGTGGTGGTGCACCTGCCCGCTCGGTTGTGCGGTCGTAATATCTTGCTGCAGGTTGGCGAAGTCCTGCTGCGCCGCGGCCAGATTCCCCGATTGCAGATCGTTGCCAAGGGCATTGAGAGCCTGGGAGACCGGACTGCCGCTGTTTGCTTGGCCAAGTGGAGCGTTCTGCTGCAGGGCGGCAAAGTCCGCTTGCGCCTGGCTGAGATTCCCTGCCGTTAAATCCTGGGACAATTGCTGAAATTCCGTGTGGATTTTGGACTGCTGATTATTTTGCAGACTGCCGATTTGTGAAAACAGGCTGCTGGCAATACCCACGACTGACATAAGCAAAGCCTCCGGGACGCGCGCGCTTTCGATGGCGCCAGACTGAGCTGATCCCATCCTGCCTGGGGACATCCAGTCTGCCCGCTGCAAAACAGCTCGCGCTCGCGGGTGAACTTTGCATCTCGACTGCCAGCATTGCATTCCCCGCCGGATGCGCTTAACTTGTTGATTCGGCGGACACCATCATCCAGTCGCCTAACGAACTCGGCAAGGCTTGCCGGGAAGAGAATGCCGGATTGCCGAGCCGACGGAATCATCGTAATCTTCTGACTGCTTCCTAATGGCCTCCTACTCCCTGCCAGACAGATATGCGGCCCGCGCCGATGCCGCTAAATCCGCCGCAGTGGATTCTCATTTGCTCGCCTCGGCGCTACGCCGCGCGCTGCGCGGAGAAGTGCGCTTTGATGACGGCAGCCGCGCCCTCTACGCCACGGATGGATCCAACTACCGCCAGGTGCCGATCGGGGTGGTGCTGCCGCGCGATGCTGAGGATGTGATCGCGACGGTTGCGCTGGCACGCGAATACGGCGCGCCGATCCTGTGCCGCGGCGCCGGCACTTCCCTCGCCGGCCAGACCTGCAACGTCGCCGTCATTCTCGATTTCTCCAAGTACATGGCGGGAATTCTCGAGATCGACCCGCAGCGCCGTATCGCGCGCGTGCAGCCTGGAGTTGTGCTGGATCACCTGCGCAGCCTAGCTGAGCAGCACCACCTGACTTTCGCGCCCGATCCGGCAACCCATAGCCGCTGCACCCTGGGCGGGATGATTGGCAACAACTCTTGCGGCGTGCACTCCATCATGGCCGGCAAGACAGAAGACAACATCGAAGAACTGGAAATCCTTACCTACGACGGCCTGCGCATGAAAGTCGGTCCCACCGCCGACGACGCCCTCGAAGGAATGATCCGGCAGCCCGGCCGGCGTGGCGAAATTTACTCGGGATTGAAGTTCCTTGCCGACCACTACGGCGGCCTGATTCGCCAGAAATATCCCAACATTCCAAGGCGCGTCTCGGGGTACAACCTGAATCAGCTCTTGCCAGAGAATGGCTTTAACGTTGCCCGCGCACTGGTCGGAACCGAAGGAACTTGCGTCACTGTGCTCGAAGCCACTTGCCGGTTGGTGGAAAGCCCTCCGGAGCGCGTGCTGGTGGTGGTTGCCTATCCCAATGTCTTTCAGTGCGCCGATCACGTGCCGGAAGTCATGACCCATGGCCCCATCGGCCTGGAAGGTTTCGACGATCACTTCGTGGATTACAGCCGCCGCAAAAAGATGAACCTGGAAGGGCTCGCCCTGCTGCCGGAAGGCGGAGGCTGGCTGATGGTGGAATTTGGCGGTGAAACCGTCCGCGCCGCGGAGGCGCAGGCCGAGCGCCTGATGGCGGGGTTGGCCCGGGCTGCGTCTCCTCCCAATACGCGGCTGCTGGCCGACAAACGACTCACCAAACAACTTTGGGAATTCCGCGACGCGGCCTTGGGCATCGTGTCTCACGTGCCCGGAGAGTCCTGGAAATGGGAGGGTTGGGAAGATGCCGCCGTCGCCCCAGAGCATCTGGGGGACTACCTTCGTGAATTTCGCAAGCTGATGGACAACTACGGCTACCTGGGCCCGTTTTATGGCCATTTCGGCCATGCCTGCGTGCATGTGCGCATTGATTTCGACCTTCTAACCGAGCCGGGCATTCGCAAATACAGAAAGTTTGTGGAAGAAGCCGCCGATCTCGTGGTCCGATATGGCGGCTCGCTTTCCGGCGAGCATGGCGACGGGCAATCCCGCGGCGAACTGCTGCCCCGCATGTTTGGGCCGGAACTGGTTCAGGCCTTCCGCGAGTTCAAAGCCATCTGGGACCCGGATTGGAGAATGAACCCCGGCAAGGTCGTCGAGCCGTACAAGCTCGATGAGAACCTTCGTCTGGGAGCGAACTACCGGCCTTGGCAGCCGAAGACTCACTTTCAGTTTCCGGAAGACCACGGCAGCCTGGCCGAAGCCACGCTCCGCTGCGTTGGGGTGGGCAAGTGCCGTCAGGACCACGGCGGAGTGATGTGCCCCAGCTACCGCGTGACCCGCGAAGAGGAGCATTCAACCCGCGGACGCGCCCATCTGCTTTGGGAGATGACCCAGGGGGAAGTGGTCCGCGGCCAATGGCAGGATGAGAACGTCAAGAAGTCGCTAGATCTGTGCCTGGCCTGCAAGGGATGCAAGAGCGATTGCCCGGTGGGTGTCGATGTGGCGACTTACAAAGCCGAGTTTCTATCCCACTACTATGAAAGCAAGCGCCGCCCCCGCAGCGCATATGCGTTTGCCTATATTGATCGCTGGGCGCGGCTGGCTTCTCTGGCTCCCTGGCTCGCCAATCTATCCACTCAAACGCCCGGCCTCGTCGGCCTCGCGAAGTGGGCAGCCGGTATGCCGCAGCAGCGCAGCATTCCAAAATTTGCGGGGCAATCTTTCCGCAACTGGTTTCGCCGCCGGGCGGTGGCAAATCCCCAGGGCCCGCCCGTGATTCTCTGGCCGGACACTTTCAACAACTACTTCCATCCGCAGACCGCCCAGGCCGCCGTGGAGGTTCTGGAGGCCGCCGGATTCCAAGTGCGCCTGCCCCAGGCCACGCTTTGTTGCGGGCGCCCTCTCTACGACTGGGGCATGCTCGACCGGGCCAAGCGCCTGCTGCTCCGCACCCTCGATACGCTCTCTGCGGAAATTGATGCCAGCATCCCCATGGTAGTGTTGGAGCCAAGTTGCGCAGCAGTTTTCCGCGACGAATTGCTGAATTTGTTGCCTCATGACGGCCGCGCCCAGAAATTGGCCCGGCAGACCCTGCTGCTAAGCGAATTTCTGGAGACCCGAGCCCAGGATTTCCAACTGCCCCTTCTCAGCCGCAAAGCCCTGCTCCACGGCCACTGCCACCATAAATCGTTGATGAAAATGACCTCCGAAGAGGCGGTTTTACGAAAAATGGGCGTCGATTTTCACCAGCCTACCCAAGGCTGCTGTGGAATGGCGGGTTCTTTCGGCTTTGAGGCCGACAAGTTCGACGTCTCCCTCGCGGTGGGCGAGCTTGAACTCTTGCCTGCGGTGCGCACCGCTTCTCCCGACACCCTGATCATCGCCGATGGCTTCAGCTGCCGCGAGCAAATCGCCCAATGCACCGGCCGTTCGACCTCCCACATTGCTGAGGTGGTTCGCATGGCTTTGCCGTGACTATCCTGCTGCATAGCATTGATAAATAAATACTTAGCGTAGCACTCGCCAGCCCGCAGGGTTTCTGGGACAATAGAGGTTGGCAGAAGGTCCGCGAAGGACCCCCTCCGGAAGCGACACCCATGATCCGCGAAAATGAGCACGTCCTCACCTTGGCTGAAGGCCGAGAGCAGCCCACCGCTGTCGCCGTTACGCCCCTCCACGGCTCGATTATGGTGTTAATCCAGTTCGACGTCTGCGAGGAAATCAAGCTCGACAAGCTGCGCTCGATTTTTGGTGCCCGCACCCAGGAGCAGCCCAGCTTTAAGCATCCGGCGCCGGGTTACGTCCGCTACCAGCGGCCGCCGGTGGTCGAAACCATCGACCCGCTCGTCCTGGAAAGTGGCGAACGGCTATTGGGACAGATCAAGTACTACGACTACGGCGTGCTGAGCGTGATTTTTGAGTTGCCCTTCTCCGGCGATTGGGACACGCTGGTCCAACTAGGCGGGCGGTGGGTCTGGGACGTGGACTTTGTGCGCCATGCCACCCGCATCGCCAAGGAAAGGCTCAAGAGTGCGGCACCAGCCCTTGTCAAGCCCTACGCCGAGTGGTTGAGCGAGGATTACTTTATCTTCCATCTGCGGGAAGTCGCGGGCTCGCCTTCGGCGGAGGAAGTGTGGAGCACGCGCGGACAGCAGATCGCGCAGATCGTACGCGGCGAGACCAACCAGTTGTCCGATGGCGAACGCAACGAAATCCTGCAGTCGCGGATTTCTTACTATCCGAATGATTTGGCAGTCATCGGCTGGAATGCGGCATTTCTGTATGACACGGAAGCCGGGGCCGAAACCGCTATTCAGTTGCTGGAGTATGCCAATTCGCAGCTTCTGGAGTTCCGCCATTACGACGAATTGCTCACTCGCGAACTGGAAAGCGTCTACGATTCGCTGGAAAAAGGCACCGGAATTCTGGCGCGCTGGCGCTTGGCCCGGGCCGCAACCAAGCTGCACACCGTCTTACTCGACGTGACCGAGCTGACCGAGCACGCGGATAACGCCATCAAGTTCCTCAGCGATATGTTTTCCGCCCGCCTTTACAAGACGGCGGCAGCGAAAGTCGGCGTGCCCGACTACAAGGATCTGGTTACGCAGAAGGTACAGACCGCCGAGGAGCTCTATCGCTTCATGGTGGATCAGTTCAACCAGAGCCGGGCGTTCTTCCTGGAGCTTACCGTCGTCATTATTCTGGTGATCGAGCTGTTCTTTTTCTTCCGCGGAAAACCGTTCTAAGGAGGAATCCCCCATGCGCGGACTTGCAGGGAAACGTGTGCTCGTGACCGGTGGCGCCAGTGGCATTGGCGCGGCGACGGCGGCGCGTTTTCTGGAAGAAGGCTCACGCGTTTGCGTTCTGGATCGTGATTCCCAGGGAAACGAGAGCATTCAGCGCCAGATGCCCGGCTTAGCGGGAACCGTCACTTCTGACGTTTCTGACTTTGAGCAGGCGCGGGCGGGGATGCGGGAGGCTTTGCAATTATTGGGCGGTCTCGACGTGCTGATCAACAACGCCGGCATCAGTATCCGTCACAATTTTCTCGACATAACTCCGGAGGAGTGGCAAAAAATCCTCGCGGTTAATCTGACCGGAGCGTTCTACATGGCCCAGGCCGCTGCCAGGCACATGTGGAACCAGGGAAGCGGAGTGATTCTCCAGACCGCTTCCACCAACGGCATAGTCGGCTATCCCTTCTACGCAGACTACAACGCGGCCAAGGCCGGTTTGATCTCGCTCACCCGCTCGCTCGCACTGGAACTCGCTCCCAGAGTGCGGGCATGCGCGGTGGCTCCCGGCTACGTGCTTACGCCGATGCAACGCGCGGAATATACCGATGCCATGCTGGCAGCGGTAAACAGCAAAATTCCTCTCGGCCGTCACGCCAAGCCGGAAGAAGTGGCCGCGCTGTTCGCATTTCTCGCGTCAGATGATGCTGCCTATATCACTGGCCAGGTGTACACGATTGACGGCGCCGAAACGTCTGGCGCATGGCCGGGCTCAGTTCCCGCAAGCTAAGTGTTTCTTCCGCCGCCATCTAATGAGTTCTCCTGATGGAAGAAATTACCCGCCTCCGCAAGAATCTCATTTTGATCCCCGTTTGATCTCAGGCACTTAGTCGTTTGGCACGACTGGTGCTTCTTCGTGAAGGGTCTACAAAACTAAAAGCCGAAACTCGTGCCAGTGCGCGAGGCAGAAAGGAGCTGTTTATGCTGCGTCGAAAACTAATCGGAACAACCTTGAGCGCGTTGATGCTTTTGGGCATTTCATCAGCGAGTACAACCCGGCGAGAAGAAGTAAAGAGAACGCGGGCGGCGGCGACCGTATTGAACGAGATTATGGCGACGCCCGATAAAGGCATTCCAGAGGAAATCATGGAATCCGCGCAGTGCGTGGCTGTGGTTCCTTCCATGCTGAATGGAGGTTTCGTCGTGGGAGCACGCTACGGAAAAGGCGTTGCGACCTGCCGTACGGACTCGGGATGGAGCGCGCCGGTGCCGATCCAGATTGCCGGTGGCAGCGGCGGATTTCAAATCGGAGGAGAAGCGGTGGATCTGGTGATGATTATCACCAACAAAAATGGATTGCACGACCTGCTTTCCAGCAAGTTCAAGCTGGGAGCGGATGCATCTGCCGCAGCAGGCCCGGTTGGCCGGCATGCTGAAGGAAATACCGACTGGAAGATGCGAGCCAAAGTTCTCACCTACTCGCGCTCGCGCGGAATCTTTGCCGGAGTAGCGCTGGACGGAGCCGCCATCACTCAAGATGCAGATTCCACCCGTGCGCTCTATGGGCACCTGATCCCGTTCGATACGATTCTGGCGGGCAGGATACCGAGCCCAGAAGGCTCACATACATTCCTCGAGGCAGTGAAAAAGTATGCTGCCGTCAGCAGCACCGCCACGAACATCCACTAAGGCTATCTGCCAAGGGAACCTTGGACTGTGCTTGAACACCAAAAGGAGGTCACCATGCTGTGGACAATCGCGGTCCTGCTGTTGATCTTGTGGTTCTTGGGGTTGGTCAGTTCCTACACGCTCGGCGGCTTCATCCACATTTTGCTGGTGCTGGCCGTCATCGTGGTCTTGATTCGAGTGATTCAAGGCCGCAGTCCCGTGGTTTGAACTAGATTCGCTGGGAGCATTCTCAGTCCGTCCATAGATAAGGAGGAACGATATGCGAAGTGCATCCCGATTTTTCAGCATGCTGCTACTCGCGGCCGCGGTGGCCGCACCCATCGCAAGCACAGGTTGTGAGGTCCATGCCTACAGGGTCCACGACCCTTACTACAATGACGATCACCATTGGAACCATGGCGAAGAAGTCTATTACCAGCAATGGGAAGTGCAGACCCATCGCGATCATCAGGACTTTCGCAAGCGGGACTCTGACGACCAAAAGCAATACTGGGAGTGGCGGCACAGCCACCATGACAACGACCGGCACTAGCAACCGAACGGCATCAGCGGCGAGCTGGCGGGCTGCCCCGGCGGCGGCTTTCCAGCTTCACCCCTGCTGAAGCAGTTTCTCTTTCAGTTTGGTGACGTATTGTTCGTCGTACTTTAGCGTGGCGGCCTGCACGTATTCCACTATTCGGTGAATGATGGCGCGGTCGTCGCGGCTCATGTCGCCAAACTGAACCGCGATGCCGGTTCCGGGGTCGGTGCGAAGAACGGTTCCCTCCGCTTGCAGCTTCCCGTCGTCGATGGAGAAGACCAGCTTCAACTTGGTCCCTGCGGCCAAAATGACGCTGGTTTCGACAAAGCAGCCGCCGAGACTGATGTCGGTCAAATTGCCGAGCACGGGGCGATCGTCGCCGTACGCCTGCAGCTCGATCGTGACCCGGCACTTCATGCGGGGATAAGTTCTGCGGTTCTTGCGGAAAGGCTGCCTTTGCTTCTCCAAATACATACGGCGGTCGGCTTCGGCGAGCAGCGCTTCCGCGTCCTGGCCATCCTTGGGATAGAGGGCCCGCCCTATGCTGAGCGAGAGAATATTCTCCCCGCACACCTCGCGGCCTGCCTGCTTGGCCAATTCTCTGAGCTGGTGCATTCTGCTGGAGGCCGCGTCGGCCGAGAGACCGGGCGCCACAACCACAAATTCGTCTCCGCCCATCCTGGCTACATAGTCGTACTCGCGGCAGCTGTGTTTCAAAGCTTGAGCGAACAGTCGCAATACGCGGTTGCCTTCTAAGTGCCCAAAGCGGTCGTTGATCTGCTTGAACCCATCCATGTCGCACACCATCGCGGTCAGGTTCAGGTTGTCTCGCTTGCAGCGCGCGAGTTCACGGTCAAGCTGAAGAAACAGCGAGCGAGCGTTGGGAAGTCCGGTGAGGTAATCGGTAGTCGCGGAGCTTTCCGCCTGTTCATACTTCAAGGCATTCTCGATGGCCAGCGCCATCTTGGAGGTAATGGCCAGCAGGATGCGCAAGTGCTCGGAAGTGAAGAAATCCGGTTCCAGCTTGTAGAGTGTCAGCACCGCCACGATGCCGGCAACGCCCTCCAAGGGCACGGCCAGCGCCGAACGCAGCGTGCTGAATTTCGTCGGGTCATTCAGATAGCCAGGCTCGACCGAGGGATTGCCGTTAATGATCGGCTTCTTGTTCTGCGCTACCCACCCGGAGAGGCCTTGGCCCAAAGGAATTCGCAGCGAGGCGAACAGCCGGAAGTTGTCGCCGCTCACATGCTCGGGAACCAACTCCTGATTGCGCTTAATGTATATGGCAATGGCGTCATAAGGAACCAGGCGTTTGATCTTGACGGAAAACACTGACAGCGATTCGCCCAGACTGAGTGAGGCTCCCAAGTCCTGGCTCAATTCAAAAAGGGTTTGCGCTTCCTGCCGCGCAGCAGCGATGGAGGCGAGGAAGTTGGTCTCCTGCCCCTCTTTTGCCGTGTTGCTTTCGAAGCCCGCATCGGGAGCAATCCCACGTTCCACCCTCACTTCCGTGGAAAGCTTCGACCCTTCCTGCTGAGAAAATTGGGAGATCACGCGTTTCTCTAGTTCGCGATAGCGGTTCTGCAGGACGCTGACCACCCTGGGATCGAACGCCTTGCCCGACTCAGATCCCAGAAGACGAATGACGTCCTCTAGGGGCAGAGCTTTGCGATACTGCCGGTCGGAAGCAAGCGCGTCCAAATAGTCCACGGCAGAAAGAATGCGGGCGCCGACCGGAATCTGCTCTGTTTTAAGCCCGAAGGGGTAGCCCGAGCCGTCCCACTTCTCGTGATGGGCACGCACAATCGGAACCACCGGATAGGGAAAGCGCACATGCTCGAGAATTTCAGCCCCCACGACAGGGTGAATCTTCATCTTCTCGAATTCTTCCGGAGTGAGCCGGCCGGGCTTGGAAATGATATGTTCCGGCACCGCTAACTTGCCGATATCATGCAGCAGCGATGCCGCTTGCAAGGCTTCCATCTCAGGCGCACTCAGCCCCATTTCCTTAGCCACTTCGATGGCATAGATACGAACCCGCTGCAGATGGTCGTGGGTGGTGTGGTCTTTGGCCTCGATGGCCAACGCGAGTGCCTCGATGGTGCGCATGTGCAGGTCAGCCATTTCTTCGACATGGCGCTTCTCATCGTCCAGCTTTCCGAGATACAAGCGATACGAGCGGTAGACCAGGTAAATGATGGGGAAGACCAGCAGCGACGCTTCCCAGTGAAAAGAAAGGTTTAGCCATCCGATCACACCCGCGATCACGGCGCCGCCAAGGTAGTAGGGAGGCGACCATCCGTAATTCTGGATCCAGATTTTCTTGAAGGCCCTCCGCTCCGCAAGTGCGATCATTGTCGCGGTCAACCCAGTGCTGGCCAGAAAATAAACGGTGGCGGCCACCGCCAGCAACACGGGCCGCAGATCCAACCAGCCGTGCGGCTTTGTGGCATGAAAAGCCCCAAACGCCAGAGCGATGGCCAAGGCGTTCGCGCACAGATTAAACGCGACGCGGAAAGGCCGTTGCCGCTCGCCAAAGAACGATTGCAACAACACTCCCACCGACCCCAACATCAGAGTCTCGGCAAAACTAAGGTCCAGGACGCCGACCAAGACAAACATGAAGTTGATCGCCATCGTGTCGGTGACTTCGGGTAAGGCGATCTTCAATCGCGAAGCCAGCAGGACCACCAGCAGATAGCAGATAAACTCCGCGATATTTCTGCTACTGAGACGAGCCGCTCCCACCGCCACAAGGACCATTGCGCCGGCGGCGATCACCGAGCCCGCAAACAGCCGCGCGCCAAGATTTAGTCTTTTAGTGTAAACGTGGCTGGTCATAATTCTTGCGCCGCCCCGACCATGGTGGGGGTGTTGCCAAAGCGGGCGATCACTCAAGTGTTACCTGCCACCATGGTTTCCGGCCATTGATTAGAGATTTCTCACGAAACTTTCGTAATTGCAGGCAATCACAGGCGTAACCCTGAAACATCCCTCTGAGGTAGCCGGGCTGCTCACAAAGCGCCTTTGGAAATGTGCTAGATTGGCTTGCAGCGGGGGCCCTTAGCTCAGCGGTTAGAGCAGTGGACTCATAATCCATTGGTCCCAGGTTCAAATCCTGGAGGGCCCACCACAACCCGTTCAACGCCGGGCACTTCCCAGCATTGAGGAGAACGATGGCAGAACACATGGTTTTTTGCGTGAAGCTGAAGCAGGAGCTTCCCGGTCTTGACGAGCCTCCCTTTGACAACGAACTGGGGAAGAAGATCTACGAGAACGTCTCGCGCCAGGCCTGGGGCATGTGGATGGAACACTGCAAGATGCTGCTGAATGAGTACCGGCTCAACCCCGCCCGCAAGGAAGACCAGCAAGCCATTGTGCAACAACTGGAAATGTTCTTTTTCGGCGAGGGCGCGGCTCCGCCGAAGGAGTACGTGCCGCCCTCCAAGTAGTTTAGAAAACAGGCTGTTATCGAGACCTGGCATAGGTTACCGCGCAGTTACTATGCCCTGATTTTTGTGCAGAATTCATCACCCCGTAACATTCCTTGGCTAGCATGGGAGTGATGAGTTCCGCGGTCTACGACACGCTCATCCTTTCCGATCTCCACCTGGGATCGGAGGTCAGCCTTGCGGAAAGCGCCACCCGCATGCTGAAGGAAACCCGCTTTCGCAGGCTGATCCTGCTGGGCGATATCTTCTCCGACCTGAACTTTCGCCGCCTCACCAAAGAGCATTGGAAATTTCTGAGCCACATTCGCAAGCTGTCGAACCCCAAGCGCGGCATCGAAGTGGTGTGGGTCGAAGGCAATCACGACCAGGGATTGACAGAAGTGATGTCCCATTTGGTCGGCGTCAAGGTCTTCCAGGAATACATTTGGGAATTTGGCGGAATCCGCCACCTCGCGATTCACGGACATCAGTTCGACCGCTTCCTGATCAACAATTGGCTCCTGAGCAACGTCAATACGTTCCTGCATCTGCAGATCCAGAAACTCGATTTCAAGGGCAAATGGTTTTCGCGCCTGGTGGACCGGCTGGGAACCAGTTGGCTGCGCCTTTCCGCCAAGGTGGCTGCCGGCGCCATTGCCTACGCCCGTCTGCGTGGTATGCAACGCATTTTCTGCGGCCATACCCACGTGGCCTTGCATCGCGAGCAAGACGGCATTCAATATTACAATTCAGGGAGTTGGACCGATGCTACGCCGACTTTCCTCACCGTGGACGAGGACGGCGTGCGAATTCAGGAATACCGGGTTGAACAGAGAGCGCGCGGTGGAGACGAAGCAGAGGATGTTGCGGCGACGGATGACTCCGTGTTTCCCGAAGATGCCGCCTATGAACGCGTGGGTTAAGACCGCATTTTGGCGGGGCTCGAAGGCGGGATGACTTTTTGCGCAAACTAACCATCGTCTTCCACGATGCGGGCGGAGGGCACCGCGCCACCGCTACAGCCCTCAAGGACGCGCTGGCTACCCAATCCGAGCCCTGGGAAGCGAGCCTGCTGAACTTGCAGGATCTGCTCGACTCTCTCGACATCATTCGCAAGCTGACCGGCCTGCGAATTCAAGAAGCGTACAACCTGATCTTGCGCAAGGGCTGGACGCGGCTAACACCGCAGCTTCTGGTGGCCCTTCGCCAAATCATTTGGCTGTTTCACGCCCCGGTCGTGAACGTGCTGAAAGCATATTGGGCTGAGCATCCGGCTGACCTTGTGCTGTCGGTTATCCCCCACTTCAATCGCGAGTTGGCAGAGAGTCTTGCGGGCCTTGCGCCCAAGCCGGCTTTCGTGACACTGCTGACCGATCTCGCCGATTATCCGCCGCACTTTTGGATTGAGCGCGAATCGGAGTATCTGATCGTCGGCAGCGAGCGCGCCCGCGAGCAAGCTCGGGCGATGGGACATCCTGGCGAGCGCATCTTTTCAACTTCCGGAATGGTGCTCAAACCGAAGTTCTATCAACAGAATGTGATCGACCGGGTTGCCGAAAGAACGCGGCTTGGCCTCGACCCCGATTGCCCGACCGGGATTGTTCTGTTCGGGGGCTACGGTTCGCGCGTGATGCTCGACATCGCCAGGCAGCTGGATGAGAGTAATGCAGGCGTGCAACTGATTCTCCTTTGCGGGCACAACCAGAAACTCATCGCAGAGCTCCAGCAACTGCGGACCAAGAAGCCGATGCTGGTGCAGGGATTCACCTCCAACGTCGAATACTTCATGGCGCTGGCTGACTTCTTCATCGGCAAGCCCGGCCCTGGCTCGATCAGCGAAGCCCTCCAGTTGCACCTGCCGGTGATCGTGGAGTGCAACGCCAAGACCCTGCCGCAGGAGCGTTACAACGCGCAGTGGGTTACGGACAACCGCTTTGGCCTTGTGGTTAAGAGCTTTCCGCGCGATATCGCATCCTGCGTTCAGCGCCTGCTGGAACCGGCCGCCTTCAGCGAATTGCGCAAGAGCGCTCGCAGTTATTGCAATCGGGCGCTACTGGAAGTACCGCTCATCCTGGAACGGTGTATAGACGCACCGGAACAGCGAAACCGATCTCGCGTTTCAGAATCGCAGGACGATTCCCGTGGAGAATCGCACGTCATTTTGCGTGGCGCTAAAGAAACGGGTCTGCAAGGCGTCGAGTTGGAATCGCCAGGCCAACCCGTGAACCAGGCGGTAGTCGAGCCCCCCGCCGAGAGCGTCGCTGAAGGACGTATCCGAAACCGAGCCGTCGCTGGTGTGCCCCACGCCCACTAATGCATGGGCAAATGGTGTGAAATTCCCCACCGGCACCGAGATGCGCGGACCAAAAACCACGTTATGGACCGACACGCCGGCACGATAGTGACCACTGAGATCGGCGACAATGCCAATCCAAGGCGCGACATGACCCTCCAGCGAACCCTCCCAGCCGTTCATACTGAGGCGTCCGCCGCCGTTGAAATCTGCATTGTTATAGGAATAGCCGAAGAAAACGTTGCCTTTGGTTGGAATCTGGGCGGCGGATTCACCCACCACCAGCAAAACCAAGCAAACCACGGAAGCCCATTTGCACATTTGGTTCTCTCCCGTCCAAGTCGCAGAATTGTCAGCAATAAAGCCTATTAGATGCAAGCGCTTCACAAAAGTTGGCGGGAACTTTCCCACATGCGGCAACGTATCTAATTTTTTCATGGTTCCGAAACCAATTCCCGCGCGTCTAACCTGTAAGATTGACGCTATGAATTGGTTGCTGACGACTATGCCATCGAGCCAAACATTAACGGACGCGCCGGGTTCCCGGTTGCACCTCTTGTGGAGACTGGATAAGGAGTCGCAGTTGAAGTTGAGCCTCGAAATCTACGCGAACGATGATGTGATGGTTGTGGGCTGCAAGGGCCGTGTCTATGGCCCGGAGGCCGACAGCCTGAGCAGTCATGTGAAAGAGTTCCTGCCGGGCGCCCGCATGCTAGTGCTCGATCTGAGTCAGGTCGAAGCTATTGACGGGGCCGGGCTTGGAGCGTTGCTTGCTCTGCTGAACGCAGCCCATGATCATGATTGTCTCCTTAAGCTCGCAGCTCCTAGCCCGCACGTCCTCGGGTTGCTGCAGCTCACCAATCTGCACAACGTCTTTGATATTTATCCCACTCTGGAGAACGCGATGCTTTCCTCTCGCGGGCAGGTCGCGTAGTCCCCGGTTTTGGGGCCGAACCTGTTTGCTTAGCTGACAACCCTGGATGGAATCACGCCGTGGCTGAGACGAACCGGGCTCAGCCTGGTTCTCGTGCCCGGCTTTCCCTCGCGTTCGAAGCGATAGCTGCCCTGTTGCAGCACTGCGATCGACTGCGCCACTTTCAGAAACGCGCGCGCCGCATGGGAAAGGCTGGCGGACTTGCGGTAAATCAGCCGCAGCTTGCGATGCAGGCTGAGTTCGCGCACCGCGATGTGCACCAGTTCGCCGCGCGCCAGCTCGTTCTTCACGCTGATTTCCGGCAGAAACGCGACGCCATTCCCGAGCGCGATGAAGCTCTTGATGGCCTGCAGGGTGGGCAGTTCGATATCCATATGCAGCGGTGTCTTATACTTTTTGAAGGCCTGAATCACTTTGTCGCGATAGGGCGAGGAGACGATGTGTGCGACAAATGACTCAGCGCCCAGTTGGCGAATGCTCACTTGGCATTCTGCTGCCAGCGGATGCTGTGGCGGCACAACGAAAATCAGTTCGTCGAGATACACCACAATGGAGTGAAGCTGCCGATCCTCGGGATCGTAGCTCAGAACTCCAAGCTCGGAATTGTGCTGCAGCACGTCCGCCGGGATTTGGCTGCCCAGGGAGCGTTGCACCATGATGCGAACCATGGGATGCAGGCGGCGGAATTCTCCGAGCACCGGCAAAAGATAAAGGGCGGTGAATTCGTTGGCCGCAATGGCCAGCTTCCCCTGGTGCAGATGGCGCAGCTCCATGAGCGCCTGCTGCGCATCGCCGCGCAGGTTGAGCAGACGCTCGGCGTATTCCTGCAGCACGCGGCCGGCATCGGTGAGCAAGCCGGCGCGCGAAGAGCGGTCGAGTAGCGGCTCGCCCAGCTCGCGCTCCAGCTTGCGGATAGTTTGGCTCACGGCCGACTGCGTGCGGCGCAGCTTCTCCGCGGCCCGGGAGAACCGCCCTTCGCGCGCCACGGTGAGGAAGACTTCCAGCTGGGAGAGGTCCACGATTCACCTCCAAGAAAAACTTCTGCTCCTATGAGGAATACTTATGATCTCCACTTCACCTAATGATATTTGAAGAATTATAAGGTTTGCTTTACCGCACTGTCCACGCTAACATAACCAGTTGGCAACCCGGGAGGGTTGCGCCATGGCGACCCGGCATATCACGATTTTCGACACCACGCTGCGTGACGGCGAGCAGTCGCCGGGCTGCAGTATGAATGTCGAGGAGAAGCTCCGTCTGGCGCACCAGCTCGACCGGCTTGGCGTCGACGTGATGGAAGCAGGCTTTCCTATCGCGTCAGAAGGAGATTTCGCAGCCGTACAAGCGGTAGCATCCGCAGTACGGCGCCCTGTAGTCGCAGGTCTGGCCCGGGCGCGCAAAGAAGACATCGAACGCGCCTGGGAAGCGCTGAAAGGCGCAGCGCGGCCGCGCATCCATGTATTTCTTGCCACTTCTGACATCCACCTAAAGTACAAACTCAAGATTACGCGTGAGCAGTGCCTGGCGCAGGCGCGCGACTCCGTTCGGCTGGCCAGTTCGCTTTGCCCGGACGTCGAGTTCTCGCCTGAAGACGCCACTCGCACCGACCCTGAATTCCTGTGCAGAGTGCTGGAGGCGGTGATCGAAGCCGGAGCCACCACGCTGAACATTCCGGACACGGTGGGCTACACGGTGCCTTCCGAATTCGGCGAATTGATTCATACCCTGCGCGAGCGGGTGCGTGGCATCGAGAAGGCCGTCATTTCCGCTCATTGCCACAACGATCTTGGGTTGGCGGTGGCGAATTCCCTGGCCGCGGTGGCAGCGGGAGCCGGCCAGGTGGAGTGCACAATCAACGGCATCGGCGAACGGGCGGGCAATGCGTCGCTGGAGGAAATCACTATGGCGATGCGAGTGCGGCCCGACCGGTATCCCTATGAGACGAACATTGTCGGGGAACAGCTCTATCCCGCCAGCCAGTTGCTGGCCGAGATCACCGGCGTCACTGTGCAGCCGAACAAGGCAATCATTGGGCGCAATGCCTTTGCGCACGAGGCCGGAATTCATCAGGATGGCATGCTGAAGAATCCGCTGACCTACGAAATCATGACGCCGAAGTCGGTCGGCGTGCCCGATTCCAAGCTCGTGCTGGGCAAGCATTCCGGGCGGCACGCGCTGGGCCTGCGCTGCGAGCAGCTTGGTTATCACTTTGACCGCTGGGAGCTTGACGAGGTTTATCGCCGCTTTGTGGTGCTGGCGGACCAGATCAAGCACGTCGCCGATCACCATCTGCTGGACTTGATTCGCGAGACGCGTTTGTCTAAACGGCGCGGGCCGGGACGAGAGAAAGGCGCGGCGGAGCCTTCCGTCGCGGCCACGGCCAACGCGGCCCAGGAATTTCCTAAGGCATTTCCGGCCATCTCGCCGGATATAAGCGCTGCCAGCCTTCCCTTGAATCCGATGGCCGAACACCAGAGCGAGCAGGATGACTACCTGTGGGGAGTCTAGAGCGCACCGTTCTGTTCACCGAAATTTCCTGAACTCCAATGTTGCTTAAGATTACCGTGGTCGCCGGCGACGGCATTGGTCCGGAAGTCACCGGCGAAGCAGTTCGTGTACTGGAGAGTGTCGCCCCGCCGTTCGGACACCAACTCAACGTCACCCATAAAGCTATCGGCGGAGCAGCTCTGCTAAGCAGCGAGAACCCGCTGCCTGACGATACCCTGCAAGCGTGCCTGGCTTCGCAAGCAGTGCTACTTGGAGCCGTGGGTGGGCCTGCCTTCGATAAATATCCCAGCCACCTGCGGCCGGAGCGAGGACTGCTGCGCTTGCGCAGCGAGCTGGGGGTCTTCGCCAATCTGCGGCCGGCGGTTTGTTTCCCCGGACTGGAAGACTGCTCTCCCTTGCGGCCTGAAGCGGTTCGAGGCACCGACGCGCTGATTGTGCGGGAATTGCTGGGCGGCCTCTACTTCGGCCAGCCGCGGCACACCGAAGGCGCCCCCGGCAGCCGCACCGCCGTCGATACCATGCGCTACAGCGAGTTTGAAATCGAGCGCATCGCCCGCGTGGCGTTTGATCTCGCCCGCGGCCGCCGGCGCAAGGTTACTTCTATCGACAAAGCGAACGTTCTGGATTGTTCCCGCTTGTGGCGTGACGTCGTGACCCGCGTGGCGCAAGCCTATCCTGAAGTTACGCTTTCTCACATGTATGTGGACTCGGCCGCGATGGCCTTGGTGTCGCGCCCGAAAGACTTCGATGTTGTACTCACGGAAAATCTGTTCGGCGACATTCTTTCCGACCAGGCTGGGGCGGTGGTCGGATCGCTGGGAATGTTGGGGTCGGCCAGCATCGGAGGGAAAGTAGGACTGTATGAACCTATCCACGGTTCAGCCCCGGACATTGCCGGGATGGGGATCGCCAACCCGCTCGGCGCAATTCTTTCCGTCGCCATGCTGCTGCGCTATTCGTTCCAGCTGGAGCGGGAAGCGGCGTGCGTAGAAGCCGCCGTGGCCGAAGTACTGGCCGCCGGAAACCGTACCCGTGACCTGGCCAAACCCGGCCAGATGGCTCTCAGCACCGCAGAAATGGGTAACAAGGTCGCCCAGGCCGTGGCGGAGCGAGCTCGATCTGCCGCATAGTCCACTTCTCGCGAACCGGGAATGTTCCATTTTTGAACTCTTGTAGAAGATTTCCACAGCCACCTGTTCACTGGGCATTGCATCTTTCTTACAAGATAGACCACAATTCAACATTCCACGATATTCCGCCCGCGGGAGACGTATCTATGCTTTCGAAGTGTACTAACCCGGGCTGTGCTGCCAAGTTTGCCTACCTCCACCAAGGCAAGCTGTTCCGCTGGGACACGGCGAGTGTGGTTTCGGAACCGAGCACTGGGTTCGGCAAGGACAGCGAAACGCCAGCGCCGCCACGGCGCATTGAGTTCTTCTGGCTGTGCGACGAGTGTGCCGCCGCGATGACCTTGACATTTGACCGAAGCGCTGGCGTGACCGTTCATCCGCTCAAGCGCGCGGCTCCCGGGTCCGCACGGTTGACGCGCGCAGCCACGAATTAGGGCTTCAGCGCAAGTCCAAGCAAGCCCGCAAGAACGCAAAACGAGCCCGCCTAGATTCCCGGTTTGGAACTTCACAGGCGAAGCTTGTTCATCCAACCTTGTTTTCCGCTTGCCTGAGTGCTAACCCTGGCAGCATGGCACGCCTTTCGGGGATATTCATCACAGTTTTTACGCTGATAGCAACGTCTGCCGGCGCGCCGAAGCTGCACACCATCACTTTCGGCAAATGGATCACCGTCAAAATCGGCACAGACGGAGATGCTCCGCTCCAACAAAAGATCCGTCCTCTCCTCGTGGACGGCCGAATCAAGGAATTTGTTCAGGGCCTGCCGCACGAGGTGACCGACCAGGTTTTTGTGGTGCGCCTATCCTTTCGCTTGAATGATGCCCTTCCGCAGGAGGCGAGCCCGCGCTGGCGGTGGCAGCTCGGCGGCTGGCTGCAGGTCAACCGGCAAACCGGAAGAATCTCTCCGGTTTCCCTGCCGAATTTCGACGCGGGTGATTCCGCCGTGAACTGGTATCGCGACTACGCCGCCTATTGCGGCGTTTCGGATGACAGCAAGAAAGTATTCGCCATCGTCAGCCAGTTGGGAAGGCACAAGCCGGTTCTGAAGGAAGCATTGCGCGACGTATCGCCCAAAGACGACGGTGGCCCCGCCTGTCCTCCGCCGGAGTGGCAGCGCGGGCCGACGCGGGTGAACTTTGCGCCGCCTGGAGGGCAGCCGGTCACGTTTGCGATTCGCGGCTCCGCTGCGGCCATTGTCCCCGACGACGAGGCTGAGGAAGCACAGCAATAAGCAGGAGACTTGGTCGCAAGGGATTCTTACTGCTGGCTGCCTTGCACTAATTGGTTGGCGCGATGGAAGGCATTGCTCGCATCAGCGGGCCGGTTTTGCTCGGCATAGGCCTCCCCCAGAACTAGCAACGCCGCGGAATTTTTCGGGTCGAGCTGGGTCGCCTTCTCCAACGGAGCGATTGCCTGCGCGGAATTTCCCAGCTTGAAAAGAGCGAACCCCAAATCGTATTGCGCGTCGGCATCCTCCGAGTCCGATTGCACCGCCCGCTGCAACACATTCGCCGCGCTGGCGTAGTCTTTCTTCAGCAAATAGGCGTGACCCAATTCCGACAGCACAAGAGGGTCGTCGGGTCTGCGGGCGGAAGCTTGCTCCAGGTTTCGAACCGCATCGTCCACCTGGCCCTTCTCCAAGGCCGTTACTCCCTGGCCCAGGGAAACGGCGTATGCGTTCACGCGCCGCACCGTAGTGAACGCTACCGCCAAAATCGCTGCCGCAGCGATGAATACTACCCGCGACCACGGCACGCGAACTTCCGGCGGAGAGGTCAAATGCTTTGCCAGCACGGCTCCGAGCACCAGACCGCACACCAGACCGCCGATGTGCGCGGAGTTGTCGATGCCACGGACCGCCGCTCCAAAGCCCAGGTTATAGACAGAGAAAATAACCAGGCTTCGCAGAGTGCGGCGCATGGCCTGCCGGGGAAACGGCAAGTGCCCCAAGTACAGCGCAGCCATGAGCGCGCCCGCCAGTCCAAAGATCGCGCCGGAAGCGCCCGCTCCGACCACCATCGGATTCCGCCACAGGCTGGCAATGCTGCCGGCGACCCCGCACGCAGTGTAAGTGAGCACATAGGTCCAGCGGTCGAAGATGCGCTCGGTCAGGCTGCCCAAATCCCACAAACACCACATGTTGAAAGCAATGTGCAGAAGGCCGATGTGGAGGTAATTCGAGGTGAGAATGCGCCAGGGCTGCGCTCCCAGGGATTGCGGACCCCAGTTCGCGCCCCATTGCAGCAGTTGCGAGCTGGTAGGATCGGTAAGCGAGATGCCCGACAGCGCCATGGCCGCAAACACTGCCAGGTTGATGCCGACCAGCGTGCTGGTCACCGGGGGCCAGCGGCGGACCGTGGCCACGGCGGTGGCGGGCGCGCCCGGCGATTGAACCCTCATATCGACCGCGCGGGCGCGGCACTCGGGGCAAACCTCGCTCCGCTCCCCGAAGGAGAAAGCGGGCAACTGCCGCCCGCAGGATATGCAGTTGGCCATTGCTAGACTAGTCCCGCAACGTGAGGTCCATCATTCGTTATTTCGCCCGTTTCGCCACGAACTCTTCGGTGGCAAAATCGCCGACCTTTCGGGTGAACTTTATTTCGTCGCCGGAAATCTTGCCTGTGTATTCGATACGAATCTTCTGATCCTGAAAATTCAGGTTCTCCACGAAAAAGATGTCATCTCCCTTGACCGTGCCCTCCGTAATGTCTGAAGTCCCACGGTCATTAGTGGCCTTGCCGGTCAATTTGTCTCCGTCGGCTTTCAATTCATAGGTATAGTGCTGTTCGCCGATCTGGGTATCGAATGACGCCTTCCAGGTTCCAGTCACGTCGGCCGCATACGCGGAAGCCACGCAGGCCATGGCGAGCGCGGCCACGACCAGGATGTTGCGGTATCTCATTTGTGATTCTCCTGTTTCGGCTCCATCTTCATTTTAAGTTTCCACCGACGGAACCCTGCGACTGAAGTGTACATGAATCACGGCAATGTCACGCTCAATCCCCCACTGCCTCCACCGCGGGCAGTTGAGGCTCAGGAGTCCTGGAACGGACGCTGGCGCTCGTCACCAGAATCACTGAAGCAATGATAACGGCGCTGCCCGTCAAAATATATCCATCCACCGGCTCTTTCATCACCAGCCATCCCAGGAAGATCGCGACCACCGGATTGACGTAGGCGTAAGTGGAAACCTTGGAAGTGGGCACATGCCCCAACAGCCAGATGTAGGCCCGGTATGCGATCAGCGAACCGCAGACCATCAGATAGAGCACAGCGCCCACGCCTTTCGCGGTCCAGGTCGCACGGCCAAGATCGCCATGAAAAGCCGCAATCAGCAAATTGCCCAATCCGGCGAAGGTGATTTGCCATCCCGCCACGCCCAAAGTGGCGCCGGTGCGCCACCGTTTGGCAAGCACTGAACCCAACGCCCAACTGAACGACCCTCCCAGCAGCCCGAGGGAGAACCACAGCTCTTTTCGGCCCACGTTGCTGGTGGCCGTCAACTGCGGCCACAGAAGGACGACGGTGCCCACGACTCCTAGTCCCAGCCCCGCCATGCCCCATGCAGAAACATGATGATTGCCGATGAGCAGGGTATCCAAAACCAGAAACCAGAGCGGAATAACGGAAATCAGCAACGCCGCCAATCCCGAGGGCACATAGACTTCCGCGTAGGAGAGGGTCAGGGTTCCGCCCACCAGCAGCAGCACCCCGATCACGGCCAGCTGCGCCAACTGCCGTCTGCCGTAGAGAATCGTCTGGCCGGTCAGGAGACACACCAGGAGCATGATGCTGCCCGCGCCCAGAAAGCGTGTGGCGCACATCAGGGCCGGAGGAATCTGCTGCACCGCGATGTCAATGGCCAGGTAGGTCGAGCCCCAGAACAAATACACCAATCCGAAACACAGGATGGTCAGGAACCCTTGTTGGCGAGAAGTCTGGGTCATGAGAAGAGTTGCAGGGTGAAAAGTATAAGACACGCCGCCGATGTGGATGGATTCGAGAAGTTTTCAGAAGCGCCGGAACACAAAATAGACGTTAGACGGAGATGTTCCGGTTCAGTTGAAAATGGAGAAAGCGTTCCCCCATTAAGATAGTGGAGCGAACGCATGAAGAGGCAACGGAAGCACTACACCGAGGTTCTGCTGGCGTGGAGTCCTTGGCCGACGCATCTGGGAGCTTTCTACGAGAAGCCCATATCTCAGAGCGTTTTTCGTCAAAGTGCCTGGCCTTCCCATACCGCCGCCTGGGGCTACCTCGCCACCGCGAAGGCAAGTCCACTTTATGATAGAGTCGACCCATGAATATTAAGCGCGTCGTGCCGGACATCAGCTCCAAGCAGATGGATGAAAGCCGCGCGTTTTACGTTGACTTTTTGGGCTTCAACGTCGGAATGGACATGGGCTTCATCACGACGTTCGTATCGCCAGGCAATCCGACATCCCAGATCAGTGTCTTGCATGATGATGGCAGTTCAGCGTTGCTGCCCAATGTGAGCATAGAGGTCGAGGATGTTGACAAGGTCTACGCCGATGCCACGGAGCGCGGCCTTGAAATTGCCTATCCGCTGACCGACGAGCCTTGGGGCGTTCGCCGCTTTTTTGTGGTGGATCCAAGTGGAACAGTTCTAAACATCATGAGTCACGTTCCGAGTTGATTAGCGGAAAGGCTCGCCCAATCCACAAGGGTCGGTGGTGGGAAGTTTGTCGGATCAACTTGGATGAAGACTTGTTCGCTGAAGTGGCTTGTCGATCGGCATTCCGGAGTGTAAACGCTCGGGCCGTCACTATTTCGTAGCCAGTTTCTTTCTTCTGCGCACTGGGCTGCATGAGCACGGACCACCCAACGTGTTTTCCTTTTGAAACCAGTTGCAGTTTCAGTCGCGCCGCCTGTGTTTCCACCGCCTGCGAGTGAGTAGGGAGAAGTCGATCTGATGTCGTGTCTTGCAAGTTGCGGTGAGTCATTCCGTCTTTTCCGCCTGAGTCGCGGGCGCAAAGCTGACGACAACATCCACGGTGTGCGTGTCCAGATCCAAATTGCTGGTGCTCGCTTCCACCGGATTTGCACCGGCCGGCAGCTGGCGCGCAAATTTCTGAAAGAAGTTGCGCAGCCTCTCTTCCGAGTAAGGCTGCTCGCGCATCTGTTCCCATTCCTGCTGCACCGCCTTGGCGAGCGTCCGATCCAATCCCTCAAGAGAAAGACTTCCGAAGTGGAAGGGACTGTCCTCCTGAACGTTGATCAGCAAAGCCACGCTATGCGCCGAGTCGTCGAATTCCACTTGCGGCACAGCACTGAACGCAACGTATCCGCGAGACGCGTACAAGCGCCGAATCGCTTCCAACCCCTCCGCCACTTTGCTGCGGCTCACGACCTCCCAGGGCCGCATCGCCATGAGTTGCAGCAAGTCGTTGTTCGGAAACGCCGTGCCCCCGGTGAAGGTGATCCCTTTCAGCCAGTATTGCGGCCCTTCGTTGGTTGCTGTAATCACTAGATCGGCGCGCCGCTCGCTGCCCCCACCCAAAACCCACGTCACCTTTGCCGACACTTTCGCCCGCCAGTAGCCTTTGTCCTGGTAAACGGCGAGCGCCGTCTTCTCGGCCCAGGTGGCTAAGGCTTCGGGAGTTTGCCGAAGAACCCAATCCCGATCTTTCTGCTGCAAGCTTTGAGTGATCTGGCTTTGTTCACCCGACGAGAGAGCCTGGACGTTCTCGAAGGTGACCGTTGCGATGGCTGGCGTCTTGGGCCCAGACGGCGGCGGGTTCGCTTGTGCCCACAACCCGGGCGACAGCGAAACGGCAACAACGAGGTGGAAGAAGCGCCGGAGCACTTATGTCACCTCTCACGACCGGGATTATAGTCCCATCCCCGCCCCCGAATGTGACGGTCATTTTAAATAGTTCGTTGGGGGTTTCCACCGCCTCCGGAGCCGGCGGTTACCTTGGAGTGCTCTTCTACTGGCAAGCCAAGTTATAATGAGTGCAGGGATTTCCTGTCATGTCTATGCAAGGCAATTGCGGCTCGCAGGCACGGGCTTGCTGTGCTCGCTCGCGCTTCCCACGCCGCTACCTGGCAGTGCTGCCTTCGCACGCGCGCCCCAGTCTCTTCGGCAGCGACTAGTTCCGCCCCTCCCGGTTCGATTGTGGCAGCAGCCCGGCGCGGCAGTCTGGCGCACGGCTTGCAAGCCAATCGGTAAACGATCAACCGCTGCTTGCGGAGGACTTCCATGTCGACCAAAACGCTAGCCGGGCCTCGAATTATGACGGCGTTGCCGGGCCCCAACGCCAAGCGCGTGCTCGAAGGCGACGCGCATTACATTTCGCCCTCCTATACCCGGTCTTATCCCTTGGTCGCGCAAAGCGGGCGCGGCATCGTAGTGACAGATGTGGATGGCAACGAGTTCTTCGATTTTTCCGCCGGCATTGCCGTTATCTCGACCGGCCATTGCCATCCGCAAGTCGTCGCGGCGATTCAGAAGCAGGCGGCGGAACTTATCCACATGTCGGGAACGGATTTTTATTACGAAAGCCTGGTCACGCTGGCCGAGCGGCTTTCGAAGATTGCCCCCATGCCGGGTCCGCACAAGATCTACTACGGCAATTCCGGGACGGAAGCGATTGAAGCTGCGCTCAAGCTGGCGCGTTATCACACCAAGCGGCAGAACATCATCGCGTTCTACGGCGCGTTCCATGGCCGCACCATGGGCTCGCTTTCGCTCACCGCGTCCAAGCCGCAGCAGCGGCGGCGCTTCGCGCCTCTGGTTCCGGGCGTGACGCATGTCCGCTATCCGGATGTGTATCGCGGCTGCTCAGGCACTCCGCAGGATACCGAAACCTTTGCCCTGGGTTGTGCGCGTTTCATCGAAGACAAGCTATTCAAAACTACGCTTCCTCCGGAGGAAGTCGCCGCGATTTTCGTCGAGCCCATCCAGGGAGAAGGCGGGTACGTCGTCGCGCCCGCGGTTTTCATGCAGGAACTCCGGCACATCTGCGACCGCCATGGCATTCTGCTAGTGGTGGATGAGGTTCAGAGCGGCATCGGCCGCACCGGCAAGTGGTGGGCAGTCGAGCACACTGGAGTCCAGCCGGATATCGTTTGCATGGCCAAGGGCATCGCCTCGGGCATGCCGTTGGGGATCATGATGAGCCGGGCGGGAATTATGGATTGGGTTCCCGGCTCGCATGCTTCGACCTTTGGCGGCAATCCAGTTTGCATCGCCGCCGCGGTCGCCACACTTGACGTAATCGAACAGGAGCATCTGCTGCGCAACGCCGACCAAGTCGGCCATCATATGCTGCAGCGCATGGCCGACTGGCCTAAGAAGCACAAACTGGTCGGCGATGTTCGCGGGCGCGGCCTGATGATCGGCGTGGACCTGGTGAAAGATAAGCGCAGCAAAGAACACGCCTCCGCCGAGCGCGACCGCGCCGTCGAACTGGCTTTTGAGCGAGGAATTCTCTTTCTCGGATGCGGGCCAAGCACCATTCGCATCGCGCCGCCGCTCATCGTCACCAAAGAAGAAGCCGATGTCGCCCTCGACGTGCTGGAGGAAAGTATCCGTTTGGCGTAATGGAGGGCGGCGGGTCCCCGCCCTTCCTGTGCAGAAGATGTGACATCCGTCACAGACTGGATCGCCTCGCTGCCCAGAAACTGGCTTCTATGCCCTCCGGTCGCTTGACTCACGCCACACTCCGCGCCCTCGACTGGCTCGCGTCACATACGCTCGCTGCGGAGAAACTCCCTCCTCATCAGCGCACCGGCCGCCGTGGCGAACGAGATGCCTACTTTTACCTGCGCAAACGCGGCTACGTAATGGTGGCGCGGAATTTCCGCTCGCCGCGCCACCGAGGAGAAATCGACCTGATCGGCTGGGATAGAGACGTTCTCTGCTTCATCGAAGTCAAGACGCGCACGTCACATGCCGTGGCGCCCGCCGAAACTGCCGTCGATCGAGAAAAGCAACGCCAGTTGCGGCTGGTGGCGCGCGAGTATTTACGCCATTTGCCCCCTTCGTGTTCGTGGCGCTTCGATGTAGTGAGCGTCTATTACGAGAGCGCGTCTGCCTCTGCACAGTTCGAGCTATTTCAGAATGCTCAGCCGGAGGCGTAAAATCAGATCCAGATCGCGCGGAGTGAAGGGAACCCAATCTTTGCCAGAGCTGCGGAAAGATCCGATCGTCGGCCGCTGGGTCATCATTTCGACCGACCGCGCCAAGCGTCCTACGGATTTCGTTCGTGAGGGAGTAAAGATCCGTGGCGGCTTCTGTCCCTTCGATTACGGCAACGAAAGCAAGACTCCGCCGGAAATTCAGGCCTACCGGCCAAACCCGAACGGCGGCCCGCCGCCGCTGCGCGACTCGCCGGGCTGGATTGTTCGCGTGGTGCCCAATAAGTTCCCCGCGCTAGGCATCGAAGGGGAGCTGAGCCGCCAGGCCGACGGCATGTTCGACAAAATGAATGGAGTCGGCGCGCACGAAGTGATCATCGAAACTCCGGATCACACCGCAACCCTGGCTACGCTGCCGCCCAAGCGCATTGAGGATGTGCTGTGGACCTTCCGCGACCGCATCCTCGACTTGAAGAAAGACCGCCGCTTCAAGTACATCCTGATTTTCAAGAATCACGGCGAGGCCGCCGGAGCCTCGCTCGAGCACTCCCATTCGCAGCTCATCGCGTTGCCCATTATCCCCATCTACGTAACCGAGGAGATCGAGGGAGCCAAACAATACTTCATGTACAAGGAGCGCTGCGTATTCTGCGACGTGATTCGCCAGGAAACTGAAGCCACTACGCGCGTGGTCGCGGAGAACGAGGATTTCATTACCCTGGCGCCCTATGCCCCGCGCTTCCCTTTCGAAAGCTGGATTCTGCCTAAGCGCCATGAGTCGGCGTTTGAGAATTCCTCATCGCACATGTTTGAGAACCTCGCCAAGGCCCTCAAGACTCTGTTGATGAAGGCCGACCGTGTGCTCGACCGGCCTCCCTACAATCTTGTCGTGCACACCTCTCCGGCGCAGGAGCCTACCAACGACCACTACCACTGGCACATCGAGTTCATGCCCAAACTGACCAAGACGGCAGGATTCGAATGGGGCACCGGCTTTTACATTAATCCCACGCCTCCGGAAGAGTCGGCGAAGTTTCTGCGCGAGGCAAGTGTGGAAGAAGCGGAACCTGTGGCGGGGTAGGGAAAAATGGAGCGGCGGGCGCTCGCCCGTTAACCTCCAGGCTACGTCGACTTGTCCTGATATTCCTCGTGCCACGCCATCTGAATGGCTTCCAGCTTGCCCTCGTTGGACTTCTTGGGATCGTCCTTGAATTCGGCAAGCTCTATCACATAGCGATGCAGGTCCGTGTAACGCACGGTTAGCGGATCGAGGTCGGGATGCTTTTCGCAGAGCAGAATCCCAATATCTTCCGCGTCATCCCAGGTAAGTTCGTGCGGCATGCAGGCTCCTTACGTCGTTGGTCGTTGGCCCTTGGTCGTCGGTCGTTGGTCTTTGGTCGTGAACGCTTGGCCAACGACCGACGGCCAACGACCAACGACGTTTCAGTGCTCCTCCGACACGTAATTCCGGTTCCACGCAGGAATTTCTACGACCACTTTGCCCGGCTTGGTAATCACGGCCTGGCAGCCGAGCCGCGAATTCAACTGCAAGTCCGCAGCCATGTCGAGCCGGTCGGCTTCGTCGTCTTCCATCTCAGAGAGATTCTCCACGCCTTCTTTCACCCACACATGGCAGGTGGTGCAGGCGCAATTGCCGCCGCAAGCGTGGTCGAGCGAAACGCCGTTGTTCAGCGCAACGTCGAGAAGCGACTCCTCTTTGCCATGATCTTTATAAGGCAGCTTGCCATGCTCGAACTGCACCGTCTTGCCCTGCGGCAGAAACGTCACCTGCACCGTATTCTCGCCGGGTGCATCGACCGTCGCCGTTCCGCTTTGCATTTTCTCTTCCGCCATATCACCTCGCAATGTGGTCATCCTCAGCGAAGTGGCGTCCGCACGCCGTGCGGAGGCCACGCAGTCGAAGGATCCCATCCAGCTTTTAGCCCTGGCGCACGACGCACGACCAACGACCCAGGACTGCTACTTGAACTCCGCCTTGGCCATGGGATGCGGCGCGCTCGGCCCTTCGCCCAAATCGACGTCGTCCATGCTCTTGCCCTTCAGCGCCGTCGAGACCGCGCTGTCCATCATCAGCTCCGCCAGCCGCATCGTCGCTTGATTCAGTTCTTCGACCGCCCTGCGAATCGCCTGATGATCCTCTGCGGCCTTCGCCACCAGCAGCGATTTCTCCAGCCGCGCGATCTCTTTCTTCTCCGCCGAACTCAGCTGCCCCCACGCCGCGCTCTTCTTGGCCTTCTCCAGCGCCGTCGTGATGGTTTCGGCTTCACTGCGCGCCTCGATGAGTTGCCGCTGCCGAAAATCCTCTTCCGCCGCATCGAACGATTCGAGAATCATGTTCTCGACCTGCTCGTCGGTCAGGCCGTAGCTCGGCTGCACTTCAATCTGGGCCTCCCTGCCGCTTCGCTGCTCGCGCGCCGAAACCTGCAGAATGCCGTTCGCGTCGATTAGGAATTTCACTTCAATCCGCGGAATCCCCGCCGGCAAAGGAGGAATACCCCTGAGATCAAAGCGCGCCAGCGAGCGGCAGTCCCTCGCCAACTCCCGCTCACCCTGCAGCACATGTATGGCAACGTTGGCTTGCCCGTCGATCTGCGTGGTGTAGTGCTGCGTCGCCGAAGCCGGAATCGTCGAGTTGCGCAGGATGATTTTGTCCGTCACGCCGCCGGCTACTTCGATGCCCAACGAGAGCGGCGTCACGTCGAGCAGCAGCATGTCCTGCGTGGCCGCCGACCGGCCACCCAGAATGTTCGCCTGCACCGCCGCGCCCAGCGCCACAACTTCATCGGGGTTCAAGTCCGTATGCGGCTTGCGCTGAAATAACTCCTCCACCAGCGCCCGCACCCGCGGAATGCGCGTCGAACCACCCACCAGCACCGCCTCACCGATTTGTTCCGGCTTCAATCCTGCATCTTTCAGCGCCTGCTTGCACGGCGCGACGGTGCGGTCCACGATGGGCTGAATGAGTTGCTCAAACTGATCCCGCGTGATCTCACGCAGATAATGCCGCCCGCTGGGCAGTTGGACTTCAAGCTTCGTCGAAGCCTGCGACGAAAGCGCAATCTTCGCCTCAATCACTGCTTTCCGGATGGTCGCGACCGCTTCCCCATTTCGCGAAACATCCAGGCCCATGTCGCCGCGAATATCGTCGAGCGCAATGCGGATCAGCAAATTGTCGATGTCGTCGCCGCCCAGATGGGTGTCCCCGTTGGTCGCGATGACTTCAAAAATTCCGTCGTGCAGCTTCAGAATGGAAATATCGAACGTCCCCCCGCCCAGGTCGTACACGGCGACAATTCCGTTCTGCTTCTTGTCCAGCCCATAGGCGAGCGAGGCCGCCGTCGGCTCATTCACCAGCCGCAGCACTTCCAACCCGGCAATTCGCCCCGCATCTTTCGTCGCCTGCCGCTGCGCATCGTTGAAGTAGGCGGGCACCGTAATCACCGCCTTGCTTACCGGCGCTCCGAAATATCGTTCGGCGTTGCGCTTGAGCTGCCGCAGAATAAACGCGGAAATCTCCGGCGGCGTAAATGTCTTCTCGCCCAGCTTAATGCGAATGACTTCGCCGGCTTGCAGATCGTCGGCCAGGCGAAAAGGAAAGAGCTTCAGCTCCTCCTGAATGTCTTCCACGCCTCGCCCCATCAGCCGCTTGATGGAATAAACCGCGCGCTCGGGAGTTTGGATCAGATACTTGCGTGCGCCGCTGCCGACCACAATCCGGTCCTGCTCATCAAGAGCCACCACCGAGGGAACCAGGTTCAGGCCGTCCTCGCCAGGAATCACCACAGGCGTCTCCCCTTGCATGAACGCCACCAGGGAGTTCGTGGTGCCTAAATCGATCCCGACAATGCGATCAGTAGCCATTTGGTAATTGTGAAATTGAGCAAGTGCGTAATTTAAAAGCCGACGGAGTATCGGGTTTTAAATTCCCCGATTACCAAATTACAAAATTACTCAATCTTCTATTACTCAACCTTCCAGCACTTCCTCCACGGTTCTGACGAGATTGCGAATGTAGTTTCGCCGGTTCAGCAAATCCACCATCTTGTCGCGCACCTTTCGGCGACCTTCGTCATCGGCGCTGGCTTCCACCTGGTCCCACTCGTTCCAATAGCTCGCCAACTCACGCAGCAGCGCTTCGTTCTTGGCTTCCAGTTCCAGTTTCTGCCGGCCCACTTCTTCGATTAACGCCGGGTCGTCCTCGCCCATCTTCTTTTGCGTGCGCAGCTCTTCCAGCTGCATGTTGAGGTCGAAGACTTCCTCCAGCAAATCCGGCGGCACCACCTGCTTCTTCACTTCGCCCGCCGCGCGGGCTTTTTCCGTCGCCGCTTTCGACTGCTCTTCCAGTTCCACGCCCTCCAGGTGCAGCAGGTATTCGGTGCGCCGGATGGGATTCTTCAAAATGCGGAACGCGTCATTTAGCCGCGATGTCTGCTCCAGGCTCCATTGCTGCTCGCGGTCCTGGGACTGCGCGTACACATCGGGATGCAGCTTGCGGCTCAGTTCGTAGAAATCCTGCTCTAGGCGGGGCACATCGATGTTTAGCCTGTGCGGCAGGCCGAAAAACGCGAAATAATCCACCGGCTGCGGCGGTTGCACCCTGCCGCAGGCGCTGCAGAACTGCGCCGCCCGCATATCCCCGCACGACCAGCAGGCGTTGCTGTTCTGCTCCGGCTCCGGAATTGCCGTTTTGGAAGTTTCCATCACCATCAAGAATCCGTGTGGCGTGGGCGCCCTCGTCCGCCAACTGCGCATCGCTATGCTGAGATGCCGAGGAGGGATGGCCCGGCGGGAACGCGGCGGAGGGCCGCCGCGCCAAACACCCTCTAACCTGAGAAAGACGTACCGCACCCGCACGATTTCGAGGCATTGGGATTCACAAAGACGAACCCTTGCTGCATCAGGGTCTCTTGATAATCGAGGGTCATGCCGTGCAGGTAAATAAACGACTTTGGGTCCACAAACACGCGCACATCGCCGTACTGAAAGATGCGGTCGCGCTCCCGCGGCTGGCTGTCGAAGCGGATGTTATAGCTGAGCCCGGAGCATCCGCCGCCTTGCACGCCCAGGCGCAAGCCACCGGTCTCCGGCGAAATGCCTTCCTTGGCCATCGCCGAACGCACCCGGGCAACGGCCTTTTCGGTTAGCTGAACGCCCTTGGCCGGCGCGGATTTCGGTTCTTCTGTCGTTATCGTGGTCATGATCGTTTTTTGCAGCGCGATGGAACGCCGGGCGTCCCGCCCGCCAATTGTCATCCTCAGGCGACATGCTTTTCGTCACCGAGGCGCCTGAGCGCGCTCCGCGAACGCCCGCAATCAGCGGGCGCACAATCGCGCGTTCAGCCCGAGTGCTGGGTTACTTCGCTTCCACCGCAACCGGCGTCGCCGCGCCCTGCTTCTGCTTCCAGTCGTGAATCGCAGCCCGAATGGCGTCCTCCGCCAGCACCGAGCAGTGAATCTTCACCGGAGGCAGCGACAGCT
Organism: uncultured Acidobacteriaceae bacterium; assembly: GCA_963770915.1. Taxonomy (GTDB): domain Bacteria; phylum Acidobacteriota; class Terriglobia; order Terriglobales; family Acidobacteriaceae; genus PALSA-270. The sequence continues at coordinate 2,978,573 of CAVYRG010000001.1, read as the reverse complement.
CCTTCACGATATCGGTGTTTTTGATTGCCAGCGCCTCATCCACCGTCTTGCCCTTCACCCACTCGGTGGCAAGCGACGAGGAAGCAATCGCCGAGCCGCAGCCGAAGGTCTTGAACTTGGCCTCTTCGATGACGCCGCTTTGCGGGTTCACGCGGATTTGCAGCTTCATCACGTCGCCGCACTCCGGCGCGCCTACCAGGCCGGTTCCCACCTCGGAGCTATTCTTGTCCATAGAGCCCACGTTGCGCGGGTTGTTGTAGTGGTCGATTACCTTGTCGCTATAAGCCATGATTCACCGTCTCCTTAGAATTTCTACAAACCCAAACTTTGCGTCACTTGTCATCCTGAGCGGAGATGAACCGTTCGCTCGCGAACGATTCATCGCAGTCGAAGGATCTTGCGCTTCACTGCGGGGTGCCCCATCCTAAATCGCGTTCTTTGCGATTTAGGGTGGGTCAGCTGACTACTCCGCCGCCCACTTCACCGACTTCAAATCAATTCCTTCTTTCGCCATCTCATAAAGCGGCGAAAGCTCGCGCAGCCGCGAAACCGTCTCCACCACCCGGTCCGCCACGTAGTCGATTTCGGCTTCCGTATTGAACCGCCCGATGCCGAACCGGATCGAGCTGTGCGCGAGATCATCGCCCGTGCCCAAAGCCTTCAACACATAAGATGGCTCCAGCGTCGCCGAGGTGCAGGCCGAGCCGCTCGAAACCGCAATGTCGTTGATGCCCATCAGCAGCGATTCGCCCTCGACATACGCGAAGCTGATGTTGAGATTGCCCGGCAGGTGATGCTCCATGTTGCCGTTGACGTAAACTTCATCCAGCCGGCTCATGATGCGGTCCTGCAGCCGGTTGCGCAGCCCCGCCAGTTTGCAGGCTTCCTGCGCCATCTCTTCGGTCGCGATTGCGCATGCCTTGCCCAGTCCAACAATGCCCGGAACGTTCAGCGTTCCCGAGCGCATGCCGCGCTCGTGGCCGCCGCCGTCAATCAAAGCCGAGAGCTGCACCCGCGGATTCTTGCGCCGCACATACAGCGCCCCCACGCCCTTCGGGCCGTACATCTTGTGCGCCGAAATCGACATGAGGTCGATGTTCATCTTGTTCACGTCGATGGGAACCTTGCCCACCGCCTGCGTCGCGTCGGTATGGAAGATCACGCCGCGCTCGTGAGACAGCTTGCCAATCTCCGCCACCGGCTGCAACACGCCGATTTCGTTATTGGCGAACATGATCGTGACGAGAATCGTTTTCTCATCCATCGCGCGCTTCAGATCTTCGAGATCGATCAGCCCATCCTTCTGCACCGGCAGATAGGTCACGCGATAGCCGTACTTCTCCAGCCGCTTGCAGGTGTCAAGCACCGCCTTGTGCTCGGTCACCGCAGTGATGATGTGGTTGCCCTTTTCGCGGTACATCTCCGCCGCGCCTTTGATGGCGAGGTTGTCGCTCTCGGTAGCGCCGGAGGTAAAGATGATCTCCTTCGCAGTTGCGCCCACCAGCTTGGCGATCTGCGCCCGCGCCTGCTCCACGCCTTCTTCCGCCACCCAGCCGAACGAGTGGTTGCGGCTGGCCGCGTTGCCGAACTTGTCGGTGAAGTAAGGCAGCATTTCCTCCAGGACTCGCGGATCCATTTGCGTGGTCGCGTGGTTATCCATGTAAATCGGCAGCTTGATTCCGTTCGGCGCGGTGTGCGCTTCCAGCGGCATCGTCTTCACGTCCGTGCTCATCGTTGCTCTCCTTGAATCAATCTCAAATCTCTCGACCTCGGGTGCATCCCCAATGTGCTTCCCCGTGCCCTCTGTGGTTTCCGCAAGCCTCGCAAAGCCTTACCGGATCGTCACCAACTCCGCTTCGCGGCTATCCTCGGAATCGTCGTTCATCTCCGAGATAGTGATGCGCCGCAGGGCCTCTTCGATCTTGTGATTCACTCTGCGCAGCGGCTCGCGAATGTTGCAGCGGTCGCTCTGGTCGCATTCCCCGCGCACGGTGACGCAGGAGGTGATCGAAAGCGGCCCGTCGATGGAGCGAATCACCTCAAAAGCGGAAATCATTCCCGGGTCGCGCGCCAGCGTGTAGCCGCCGTTGGTCCCGTGCTGCGAATGCAGCAGGCCGGCCTTGACCAGCCGCTGCAGAATCTTGGCCATCATTTCCGGCGGGATGCCGTAGGCGTCCGCCACATCCTTGGCGCTGCAAGAACCATCCTGGGTGCGCTCGGCCAGATGCCGCATGGCGATCAGACCGTAGTCCGCTTTCTTGGTTAGCTTGAGCATCCCCGAAGTACGACCGTTTCAGTCGGATATTGTTATTGTAGAGGCCCCCTCCCAGGAATGCAACCCTTCGCAGGCAATGGCGAAATTCGTTGGCTGGACGGTAACGCTATGCAGCCGAGTGGCTTAGTGAATTGCGATCTTTTCCATCGCATTTGCGAAATTGTCCCGTTCCGGCTCGCGATCCCTAAGTTAACTTTCGGCACTTGACAAGCCCATCGGTAAGGCTAAAATACCGCCAATTTCCGGCGAATTTTGCCTCCAGCCCGCTCGGGCCGGAGCATGACCGGCTTTATGAATTCAATCCCGCCGCCAGCTCCCGACAAGAAAAGCAATATGGCTCCCTGCAAGCACCCACGTGTGCAAATCGTCGCCCGCGAAGAGGATAGCGAGTTCGTCGAATGCCTTGAATGCGGCGATATCTTTGAATCCAGCGAATTCAAAGACATGCACATCGAAGATACGAAGCTGAGCGACGAATCCTGAAGCTGCTTTTCCCGCTCTGGAATGCTGGCCGCCAGTCACGCCGACCACAGTGACCGACGTAACGCGGCTTTACCCACGCTTGTTGTTAGGACATTCACGTTTTGTTACTGTCAAACCCAAAGGGGAGACTGACTAGCGGGAGAGTGCAATGCCATTTGTAGCCTTAGTGGTGGACGACTCCATACTGATCCGCCACACTGTATGCCGCTTCCTGGAAGAGCGCGGACTTTCCGTGGTGACCGCGACCAACGGTCAGGAGGCTCTGGAAACGCTCGCTCGAATTCACCCCGATCTTATCGTCACAGATATCCAGATGCCTAAAATGGGCGGAGTCGAATTGATCACCGCCCTCAAAAGCAATCCCAACACCGCGAACATCCCGGTGGTTATCGTTGCCGGCAAGCAAAGCGGCTTCGAAAACAACGAAACTCGCGCCAACTTCGGCATTTTCAAAGACATCGATATCGACAATCAGCTCGAAAAGGCCCTTCACGAAGTGCTGGGCATTCCAATGGCGAAGGCAAAGGGTTCGCCCGGCTAAAAGGGGGGCTTTGCGCCCAATCGCGAGGACGCCCCTATCTCAGGGCCAAGCCGGCTTCAGCGGAAAAATCCAGGGGAGCGAAATCCCGGGCAAGAAACTTCGGATACGCGGCCGCTGCAATCATGGCGGCGTTGTCGGTTGCCAGCGGCCGCGCCGGAAAATAAACTGGCAGACCCTCCTGCGCGGCATCCTGCTCGAATCGCCGGCGCAGCTCCTGATTTGCGGCCACACCGCCGGTCACGAATAGAGTGGCGGCATCGCAAGCTCGTGCTGCTTCCAACGTCTTGCCCACCAAGTCATCGATCAGCGCCCGCTGAAACGACGCCACCAGGTTCAGCGTCTCGCGGTCACAGAGCGCCAGGTAGTCTTCCAGCTTGGGCTTTTGAATCTCCCCCAGCGCCCGGCGCCGGTTTTCAATCGAGGCACGAAGGTTGTGCGTCTCCACATAGCGGAGAACCGCCGTTTTAATCCCGCTGTAGGAGAAATCAAACCGTGGCCGCCCATCCGCGGCGGGCCGGACGTCCCTCGCTTCGCCGCTTTTGCCAGGGGTGGGTGAGTCCCTGCGGTCCCGATTCTTAATCTGCGCCGGGGAAAACTTCACCGCCTGCGGGTCGCCGTGCACCGACAACTTATCGACCACCGGTCCACCCGGATATCCCAACCCGAGCAACTTCGCCACCTTGTCGAAAGCCTCTCCGGCGGCATCATCGCGGGTGCGGCCGATATTCTCGTAGGTCCAACTTTGCTCGCGCTGCTCCGCCAGATACAGATGCGTATGCCCGCCGGAGACCACCAGCGCCAGCAGGGGAAATTGCATCTCGCGATTTCCCTTCTGCCGCTCCTCCAGCAAGACCGCGTGGATGTGCCCCTCCAGATGGTTCACCGCGATGAGCGGCTTATCCAGCGCAAACGCCAGCGCCTTGGCATAGCTGATCCCGACCAGCAGCGCCCCCGCCAACCCCGGGCCCTGGGTGACGGCCAGCGCGTCGAGCGATGTGAACGTCTGCCCTGCATCGGCAAGCGCCTTGCGCACCACCGGCACGATAGCCCGCAGATGCTCCCGCGAAGCCAGCTCCGGCACCACGCCGCCGTACGGCTGATGCGTGGCGATCTGCGAGGCAACCACGTTGGAAGCGATCTCCTCTCCCGAGCGCACCACCGCCGCCGCCGTCTCATCGCACGAGCTTTCGATGCCGAGAATGTAGGCGCCTGACATTTACCTGTAGTCTAAACTCCCTCGACTGGACGCGGCGAGCAACAGCGATGCATCCCCCAGTTTTTCTCCGCGTCCTCTGCGGCTGTTTCTCCGCGTCCTCGGTTTAAGATTTTGCTTTTTCTAAACCCGAGAGAGCACCTGCTATCCTAATCACGATTTGAGGCCGTAACACCCCATGCCTGACCCCATCACCCCAGAACCCCAACCCGCTGCCGAACCCGAAGAATCCTTCGGCGAAATGTTCTCGCAATACGAGAAGGCGCACTCGCGCAAGCGCAAGCCGGACGAACCCAACAAGCAGCTCGAAGGCACGGTAATCGCCGTCACCGCGGATTCCGTTTTCCTGGACATCGGTTTCAAATCCGAAGGCATCCTGCCGCTGACCGCGTTCGAAAACGGAGCCGTAAAGCCCGGCGACAAGCTCCCAGTCTCCATCAAGGGCCGCGACCCCGAGGGTTATTACGAGCTTTCCCGCTCCAAAATTTCCCGCCCCGCCGATTGGCCGGCGCTGGAGCGTGCTTTCGCCGACAAAGAGACGATTGTCGGCACCGTCACCGGCGTGGTCAAGGGCGGCCTGAGCGTGGATGTGGGCGTGCGCGCCTTTATGCCCGCTTCGCGGAGCGGGGAGCGCGACGCTGCGCAGATGGAAAAGCTGGTCGGCGAAGAAATCCGCTGCCGCATCATCAAGCTCGACGTTGCCGATGAGGACGTGGTTGTCGACCGCCGGGCCGTCGCCGAAGAAGAAGAGCACGCCGGGCGTGAGCGCCGGGCGGCGGAAATCAAGGAAGGCGCGACTTTGAGCGGCACCGTCCGCAGCCTCACCGACTACGGCGCGTTCGTCGATCTCGGCGGCATCGACGCCCTGCTGCACGTCGGCGATATGTCCTGGGGACGCATCGAGAAACCCGCCAGCCTGCTTTCCGTCGGCGACTCCGTCGAAGTCAAAGTGCTGAAGATCGGCGACGAAGCCGGCAAGCGCCGCATCGCCGTCGGAATGAAGCAACTGCTGCCGAGCCCATGGGATTCGATTTCGGCGAAATATTCACTCGGCCAGCGCATTCGCGGCGCCGTGACTCGCGTGCTCGAGTTCGGCGCATTCGTCGAGCTGGAGCCCGGCATCGAAGGCCTGGTGCACGTTTCCGAAATGTCGTGGGCGAAAAAGATTCGCATCGCCAGCGACGTCGTCAAGCCGGGCGAAGTCGTGGACGCGATCATCCTCGGCATCAATCCCGCCGAGCGCCGCATTTCCCTCGGGCTCAAGCAGACCCTCGGCGATCCCTGGGCCGAAGCCGCGAAAACGCTGGCTGTCGGCTCCGCCGTCGAAGGCCCGGTCGTGAACCTCACCAAGTTCGGCGCATTCGTGCAGATTGCCGAAGGCATCGAAGGCATGATCCACGTCAGCGACATGACCGACGGCAAATCCACGCAGCGCGAAAACCCGCAGCCCATCCGCCATCCCCAGGACGTGCTGAAAGTCGGGCAAATCGTCCGTGCGCAGATTCTCTCCGTCGACCCGGCAAAGCGGCAGCTGCGGCTCGGCATGAAGCAACTGATTCCCACCGGCCTGGATGAATATCTGGCGGAGCACAAAGTCGGCGACGTGGTCAGCGGCCGCCTGATCGACCACGCCGGCGAGCACGCCCGCGTGGAGCTGGGCGAGGGCATCTCCGCCACGTGCCGAATCGGCGCGGAACAAGCGGGGCAAGAGAAAGCGACCGCCAACCCGGCCGCATCGAAGGCCGACGCGTCTTCTTTGAGCGCCATGCTGCAGGCGCGTTGGAAGGGAGGAGCGTCGCAAGCCGCGTCCCAGCCCGAGCCCCCTCGCGCCGGCCAGGTTCGCAGCTTTCGCATCACAAATCTGGACGCCTCGGCAAAGAAAATCGAATTGGAGCTGGCATAGCAAGGCTTGAACCACAGAGGACACAGAGAAGCACAGGGTTTACTCTGTGTTCCTCTGTGTCCTCTGTGGTTGAATTAAGCCGCATGCCCGACGATGCTCAGCCCGAGCCGGTCAGTTCGCTTTACGACACGCGCCTGCCGCAGTATTCGCTGTGGCGCCGGATGCAGATTCCCGTCATCGCCTCCGCCGTCATTTCGGTCGTCCGTGTTCTAGGCCCGACGCTGCGCTTCGAAACTCCCGGCTTCCATCACTACCAACAACATCGCGCCCTCGGGCGGCCGGTGGTCGCCGCCTTCTGGCACCGGTGCATCATTCCCGCGACGTGGTTCTGGCGGAATCAAGGCGTGGTGGTGCTGAACACCACCAATTTCGACGGCCAATGGACGCGCCGCGTGATTGAGCGCTTCGGCTTCGCGACCGCGCAAGGCAGTTCTACGCGCGGCGGACTGCGCGGTCTGGCCGTGATGGCTCAGCACATCGAAAAGGGCTCCGACGCGGCTTTTACGATCGACGGCCCGCGCGGCCCGCGCTACATCGCCAAGCCGGGCCCGGTGATGCTCGCCCGGCGCACCGGCCAGCCGATCTACGTTTTTCACATCGGAGTCGAACGTGGCCGCACTCTGGAAAAGGCCTGGGACCTCATGCGGATTCCGTACCCATTCTCGCGCGCGGTCATGGTGAGCGCCCCGCTGATTCCCGTCGCCCCCGACGCCAACGCCGATGAAATGGAGCGCAAGCACGCCGAGATGCAGAAAGCGCTGGAGCGTGTTAGAGACGTCGCGGAATCGTGGTTCACGGTAAGCGAGGCGGAGCGGGAGGAATTGCGCGAGGAATGGAACGCGTAGGGATAGCCGCCTTCGGCCGCCCCTGTCATCCTGAGCGAAGTGTTCTCTTCGCGAAGCGAAGGGAACACGCAGTCGAAGGATCCCTACCGTCACCGAACCTCCCGCCGACATCGTGCTCGCCCATTCGACGGTGGTACCCTTGCGCTAAAGGCGAAAACCTTGCTGGCCGCATCATGTCCAAAGCCCCCGCCATCTCGATCCTCCGCACCCTGCGCGACCAGGGCCATCAAGCCTACCTGGTCGGCGGATGCGTACGCGACCTGCTGCTGGGACGCGAGCCCGCCGACTACGACGTCGCCACCAGCGCAACTCCAGATGAAGTCATGCGCATCTTCCCCGAGACCTATGCCGTGGGCGCGCAGTTCGGCGTAGTGCTCGTGCCCGTACCGCGTTCCTCTGGGCCCCCTGACGTTATGGATTTGGACGGGGAGCACGGCGAAACCGTCGAAGTCGCCACCTTCCGCTCCGACATCGGCTACTCGGACGGCCGCCATCCCGATGAAGTTCGCTTCAGCAAGACGCCCCAGGAAGACGTGCTGCGCCGCGACTTCACCATCAACGGCCTGCTGCTCGATCCCATTTCCAACCAAGTTCTCGACTACGTCGGCGGGCAGGACGATCTAAAAGCGAAGATCATCCGCGCCATCGGCGAACCCGAGCATCGCTTTGCCGAAGACAAGCTGCGCATGCTGCGCGCCGTCCGCTTCGCCGCCCGCTTCGGCTACGCGATCGAGCCTAAGACTTTCGCCGCCATCGAAAAGCTCGCGCCGCAGATTCGGCAAGTTTCCCGCGAGCGCGTGCGCGACGAGTTGACCAAAATGCTCACCGAAGGCCACGCCCGCGAGGCATTCCTGTTGCTCGATGCCTCCGGCCTCCTGCACGAGGTTCTGCCCGAAGTCGAAAAGATGAAAGGCGTCGCGCAGCCGCCCCAGTTTCATCCGGAAGGCGACGTGTTCGTCCACACAATGTTATTGCTCGAAAATCTGCCGCATCCCTGCCCGGCAACTTTGGCCTGGGGTGCGCTGTTGCACGATGTCGGCAAGCCGCCGACCTTTCGCATGGCCGACCGTATCCGCTTCGACGGGCACGTGGATGTGGGCGTGAAGATGGCGGAGGAAATCTGTCGCGGTCTGCGTTTTTCGAACGACGACACCGAGCAGATCGTCGCGCTGGTCGCCAACCACATGCGCTTCGCGCACGCCATGCAGATGAGCCAGGCCACGCTCAAGCGCTTTCTCCGCGTGCCGCGCTTTGAGGAGCATTTGAATCTGCATCGGCTGGATTGCCTGGGCAGTCACCGCGATCTTACGACCTACAATTTCGTGCGCGAGAAGATGGCCGAAACTCCGCCCGTTGACTTGCGCCCCACTCCGCTGGTCACTGGAGACGATCTGATTGCGGCCGGCTACACGCCGGGACCGCGGTTCAAAGAGATTCTGTCGGCGGTTGAAGATGGCCAGCTTGACGGAACGCTGCGCAGCAAGGAAGAAGCGATGCAGTTGGTGAGCCGGGATTTCCCGCTTTGACCCTTTACGCTTTGTCATTCCGAGGAGCGAAGCGACGAGGAATCTCTTTCTCGTCGCCCAATGAAATGCACGCCTCACGCACCCGGCCCTTAACTTTTGTTTTCTCGGGCGAGATCGCATAATATCGCGGCGTGGCGACAGCACTCCACATCGCGCCGCTCTTCGCCGACGCAGGCGTCCCAATGATTGCCCTGACCTGGCCGGTGATGCTGATCTTGCTCATCCCCATCATCTTTGCGGAGGCGGCATTCATCGCGCGCCGGTTTTCCCTTCCGATAAAGACATTGTTGTGGCCCACCGCTGCAGCGAATGCCGCATCCACGATCATCGGCGTACCCCTAACTTGGGGCCTGCTGACGCTGCTCGAGATGGGTTTTTGGGAAGGGATTTCCAGGACGAAGATCATTGGGAGCGGCGGTTGGAATAGCCCGCTCGAGAAAATAGTTGGAACGATACTCAGCGCGCCGTGGCTCGCCCCGGTAGAGGGGAGCGCATGGTGGGCCATCCCGCTTGCCGCTCTCGTGTTACTGGTTCCGTTCTTCTTCGTCTCAGTGTGGTCAGAGCGATGGGTGGTGCAGCGGCTGTTTAAGCCCCAGAGCTCTTTGGATTCTCGACCATCTGAAGAAATGAACTGGCAAATTCTGCGAAAGGCGGTCCGCGACGCCAATCTCATAAGCTACGGATTTCTTTTCGCGCTTGCAATTGCCGGACTGGTAACCGGCATTTTTTATCACTAATCGCGCCGGCTGCTTTCGCGACAACAATCAGAAAATTCCTCACTGCGTTCCCGTCAGCTCCTTCAGAAACCGGTAATAAAAATCCACCGCGTGATAAAACGACTCCACCCGAATCCTCTCATCCTTCCCGTGGGCGCGAATGTCGTCGCGGTCGATTGCCTCGCCGGAAATATCGTAGCCGGGAATGCCCGCGGCGTCGGTGTACACGTCGTCCGACGCGCCGGTTGCCATATCCGGAATCACCGGAATGCCAGGCCACATCTCGTGCGTGACTTTCTCCAAAGCCCCCATCACGTCCGGCCGCAGTGGCAGCGGCTTCATCGCCTCGGTTTCCGGCGCGCTGTCGAAAATGTTCCCGGCGTTGTCCACGTAGCGGACGGTGATCTTGGGATCGGCAAGTATCCGGATCAAAGTTTGCCGGATCTCTTCCGACGAGTGTCCCGGCAGGATGCGGCAGTTCACGATGGCCTGCGCCAACCCCGGCAGCGCGTTGTTGGCGTGCCCGGCATTCAAGCGCGTAGCCACGCAGGTGGTGTGCAGCGTGCCGTTATCAATCGGATCGCTCGAAAGCCGCGCCGCAGCCGCCAAATCAGGAGGGTTCTTCAGAATCGCTCTCATGTCGGCGGCGCGTTGGCCGGTTTCCGTTTTGGCGGTGGCTTGGTAGTAGGCTCGGGTCACGTTGTTCAGCTCGACGGGAAACTCGTAATGCTGCAGCCGCTCCAGGCCGTCGGCCAGGTGGTAGATGGCGTTGTCGGGCACCGGCAGCGAGCTGTGCCCGCCGGGATTGGTGACGGTGAGCTGATAGTCGGCGTACAGCTTTTCCGCAGCATCGGTTTCCATGACGACCGGCTTGCCATGCACGGCATCAACGCCGCCGCCGTCATGATTGAGCACGAATTCCGCATCAATCAGGTCGCGATGATTCTTCAGCAGCCAATCCACGCCGTTCGACTTGCCGCCTTCCTCGTCGGCGGTGAGCGCCAGAATGATGTCGCGATCGGGGACGTAGCCTTCTTTCTTGAAGCGAATCAGCGTGGTCGCCATAATGGCGTCGCCGTCTTTCATGTCCTGCGTGCCGCGGCCGTAGTAGTAGCCGTCTTTCTCCACGAATTGAAACGGGTCGGTGGTCCAATCCTCGCGCCGCGCTTCGACCACATCCAGATGGCCAATCAGCAGCACGGGCTTGCGTTTACCTGATCCGTGCAGCCGGACGACGAGATTCTTCTTGCGGTCGTTGGGGCCGAGCACGTGAATGTCGCTTTCCGGAAAGCCCGCGTCGCGAAAGCGCTGCGCCATGGCCTCGGCTGCGGTGGTGACGTTGCCCACCGAGTCGGTGGTGTTGATCTCGATCAGCTGCTTGAAGATGTCGTGGGCGAGTTGCTTGCTGGCCTCATCGATCTGGGCATGGCATGAAACCGTGAAGATGAAAACCAGAAACAGCGCGCAACGGTTCACCGGCACTCCTTCGGATGAGTCCTCAAGATAGCAAATTGGCCTTCTCCACGCTATGTGGGAAAACTGCCCAACTTCCGTGCGACCTCTGCGGTGAATGCTTAAGTGTGACCTACATCACTGACAGAAAAGCGCAATTCGTGTTTGCTTTAGTGCTGCCTGCGAGACACGACCTTTGCCGTCGCGGAGCATCCCATGCCTAACAAAATGCACGTTCTATGAGATTTGGCGGAGATTGGCGCATTCTTGCCAAACGCCTACAGGAGAAATGCCATGGTGAAAATAAGGCTTGTATTTGCAGGGTTCCTGTCGCTTGCTCTTGCTCTACCGGCGTTCGCTGCCGGTAACAAGAGTTACAACTATACCTATCCAATTCCTTGCAGCGAGCTGTGGAACGCGGTCAAACTCGCCCTTAGCAATCCGGACAACTACAAAGACGTTGTGAGTGACGAGGACAAAATGACCGCCGAGTACAATGTGAAACACTCCATTCATTGGTCGGTTGCCGGAGCGATCAACCAGGGCAAAAACCACGTCAGCTTGTTGCCGGTTGGTACAACGTGCCAGCTGAGTGTTGTGTCGATGTATAGCGGACTTGCGCACAACGACCAGGGTGACTTCAAGAAGCGCATAGACGCAGCGCTGGCCAAGCTGAAAGACGCGCCACCTTCGCCGACTGCGAAGCCGGAGGATGCAGCCAAGGCGCCAGCCAACTGACTTACCGGCGGAAACTCGATCAACCTGCGGAACCCTCGCAGCGAAATCGAGGATTAGGCTTATCGAATTGAGATTTTCGGTGCAGTTCCCGCCACAGACGGCGAAATTCCCGAAACGGGAAAAACCTTGTCAAGCCCCCTGGAGGCCCGAGTTTTCGTTAAGGTGTTGAATACAAACCAAAAATAATCCTTCCAACCCTGTCTCATTTTCCCTAGGAAAGTTGCTATGCTGGAAGTAGGAATGAGCTTCTAGCGGTTAGCTACCAGCTTGGATCAAGAGCCGCCGAGCTAGGAGCCAGCGGCTAGGAGCTAAATTTATGAAAATCACGGACAAAGACGTGGCCTACGTGGCCGGCCTAGGCAATCTGGAGTTGAACGCGGAAGAGAGCGACGCGCATGGTGCGCGACCTGAACTCGATTCTCGGCTATATTGATACGCTGAATGAGCTGGATACCGCCAACGTGCCGCCCATGGCGCAGGTTTCCGACAAGTATGGCGTGGATGCGTCGAAGCAAGGCAGCGAGCGGTTTGCTTACGCCAGCCGCGAAGACATTCTTGAGGGACTGCGAAAGTCTTTGCCGCACGATGTGGCGCTGGCGAATGCGCCCGATTCGGATGGGACGTTCTTCAAAGTGCCGAAAGTGATTGAGCGATAGTCGTTGGTCGTGCGTCCTTGGTCGTTGGCTGTTGGCTGTGGGCTTTTAGTTCAAGGGTCCTTCGCAAACAGCGAACAGTTCGCAGACGAAGTGCCAAGGACTAACGACCAAGGACCAACGACGAGTTCCATGGATCTCAACCTACTCACGATCGATGCTGCACGCTCCGCTGTGCAGGAGCGCAAGACCAGCGCTGCGGCGCTGGCGGAGGCGTATTACGCCAAGATCGAGAAGCGATGATCCGAAGATTGGCGCGTACCTGACGCTCTCGATGGAGCGCGCGATGGCCAAGGCCATCGAAATGGATGCGCTCGCGGCGAAGGGCGAGAAGCTGCCGCCGCTGGGCGGAGTGCCGGTCGGGATCAAAGACGTGATGGTCACGAAGGGCGTGCGCTCGACGGCGGGATCGAAGATTCTGGGCAACTACATTCCGCCGTACGACTGCACGGCGGTGGCGCGGCTGGAAGCGGCGGGCGCGGTGGTGCTGGGCAAGCTGAACTGCGATGAGTTCGCCATGGGCTCGTCGAATGAGAACTCGGCGTGGAAGCCGGTGCACAATCCGCGCGACTTGAGCCGGGTGCCGGGCGGATCGTCGGGAGGTTCGGCGGCTTGCGTGGCGGCGGATATGGCGGTGGTGGCGCTGGGATCGGATACGGGCGGCTCGATTCGCCAGCCGGCGTCGTTTTGCGGCGTGGTGGGCGTGCTGCCGACGTATGGGCGCGTTTCGCGCTATGGATTGATCGCGTTTGCTTCGTCGCTCGATCACATTGGGCCGCTGGCCAAGACGGTGAAAGATGCGGCGATTGTGCTGCGGACGATCGCCGGGCGCGATCCCATGGATTCGACTTCCGCTGAAGTGCCGGTGCCGGATTATGTTGCGGAGCTCGAGAAGCCGGTGCGCGGGCATGAAGATCGGCATCGCCAAGGAATACTTGGGCGAAGGCCTGGATGGGGAAGTGCGCAAGGCGGTCGAGGGCGGGATTCAGAAGCTGGCGATCGCTGGGCTGCGAGATCGTGGAAGTTTCGCTGCCGCACACGAAGTACGCGGTTCCGGCGTACTACATCGTGGCGACGGCGGAGGCTTCGTCGAACCTGGCGCGCTTTGATGGCGTGCGTTATGGGCATCGCTCGAAAGAGTCGCGCACGCTGTGCGATATGTACCGGCGCAGCCGCGATTGAAGGCTTTGGGGCGGAAGTGAAACGGCGCATCATGCTGGGAACATATGCGCTGAGCGCCGGCTACTACGATGCGTACTATTTGAAAGCGCAAAGGGTACGCACGCTGCTGACGCGCGACTTCGACGAGGCGTTCAAGAAAGTGGATGCGATTGTGACGCCGACCAGCCCGACGGCGGCGTTTAAATTGGGGGAAAAAGTAGATGACCCGCTGGCCATGTATCTGGCGGATATCTACACTGTGACTGCGGATTTGGCGGGCATTCCGGGGATTTCGGTTCCCTGCGGGGAGACAAAAGGAAAATTGCCGATTGGGATGCAGATTTTGGGCAAGCATTTTGATGAGGCCACGATTTTGCGCGTGGCGCATGCGTTTGAAAAGGCAGCGTAGGTAAGATTTGGCAAGTGGGTAAGCCGCAGTCGCCAAGCGATTGCGGCTTTCGTGTTTCTGGGGTGACGCAAGGCAAACAGAAGGTCCCTCGACTGCGTGAGAGATTTCGCGAAGCGAAATCTCTCACTTCGCTCGGGATGACAAGTTGCAAATGACGGTTTACGAATAACGGCCGTGACAAACGGCTCAACCGGGGCGGACTTTATGTCCGCCCTTACTTTTTGGAGGAAACACCATGCACTCGAAGTTCACGCAATCAAACTCGACAATCAAAGCTGCACTGGCGTTGGTGCTCTCGGTATCGCTGCTGGCGACCGGATGCACCGCGCAATGGATCAGCGTGGCGCTGGCGGATTTGCCGGTGCTGACGCAGATGGCGCTGAACGTCGCCACACTGGCGGTTACGCTGCAATCCGGGAAGCAGGTGAATCCGGCGGAAGCGGCAGCGATTCAGAACATTTCGGCGGAGGCCAGCAAAGATCTCAACCTGCTGCAGACTCTGTACAACCAATACAAGGCAAACCCCAGCGTGACCACGCTGCAGCAAGATCGAAGCCGTGCTCACGACCACCAACACCAACCTGCCGGCGCTGCTGGCGGCGGCGCACATCAGCGATCCGGCACTTTCGGCGCGGATCACGGCGGCGGTGAATCTGATTCTGGCGACAGTGCAGAGCTTTGCCGCGCTGATTCCGCGAAGCTCGCCTTCCGCGTCGCAGACGGTCGCCGGGCAGACGCTGCCGTTGCTCAAAGCGAACGATTTGAAGAAGCGCTGGAACGCGCAAGTGTGCGCTCCGACGGGGAATGCGGCTCTGGATGCGGCGTTTGCGACCTGCGCGATCCGGTAGAGCAAAACCAACAACAGAGGAAACACAGGGACAACAAAACCACGAAAGACAACAACCACACGGGACACGCAGGGAACACGAAGGATTGTCTATGAGTCTTCCGGTGATTGCGGTGACGAATGCCTCTACCTGCCTCAGCGATGAGCAGGTAGAGGCTGTGCTCGATGCCTTGCAACAGCAGGTGAGCGAGGACTTCAAAGCGTATTGGGATTTGGAGTGCTCGCTCGGCTTTCTTCCCAAGCAGGAAACGCTGGTGGCGGGATGGTGGCAGATTGTGGTGATGGATGATCCGGATCAGGCGGATGCGCTCGGGTATCACGAGCTAAGCGCGCAGGGGACGCCGCTGGGGAAAGTGTTTGCCGGGCTCGATTTGAAGAGCGGCTATTCATGGACGGTGACGCTGTCGCATGAATTGCTCGAGATGCTGGCTGATCCGTGGATCAACTGGTGCGCGCAGGGTTCGGATGGGAAGATCTATGCGCTGGAAGTCTGCGACGCGGTGGAAGCGGATGGGCTGGGTTACAAGATCGATGGAGTGCTGGTTTCGGATTTTGTGACTCCCGCGTGGTTTGAGCAGACCGAGGCTGACCGGATGGATTTTGGCAGGCATGTTTCGAAGCAGTTGCAGTTGGCGAGCGGGAGGGTATATTTCGATTCTCGATTCGGCGAAGGGATGGACGCAGGTGACGGCGGAAGGAGTGGGAGGGCCGGCGGCAGCGGCCGGGAGTCGACGGTCGAGGAGAGACATCAGTCGGGAGAGATGGAGAAGAAGCAAGGCATAACCACAGAGGACACAGGGGAGCACAGAGGAAGGGGCGACTACTTTCTGCGCCAGCGGACGCCGTCTTTGGTGTTTTCGACGAGGATGCCGGCGGCGATGAGTTCGGCTCGGAGGGCGTCGGAGGTTTTGAAGTCGCGGGCAGCACGGGCGGCGTTCATCTTTTGGATCTTCTGCTCGACGGCTTCGTCGGAAAGTTCGGCGGAGCGGGCGATTTCGACCAGCGCGGGGCTGATGTCTTTTTCGCGGCCTTCGGCTTTGGCCCAGTCGGCGATGGCGTTCATCTTAGCGGCGTCGTCGTCTTCTAAAACGGCGAAGATGCCGTCGAATTTTTCGAGCGCGGCGAGGAGCGGAGGAACGTCGCCGCTTTTCATTTCGCCGGAGTCGATGGCGGCGTTGGCGGCGCGCACCATGTCGAAGATAGCGGCCTGGGCTTGCGCGGTGTTGAGGTCGTCTTCCATTCCGGCGCGCATGGCTGTGGTGGTGGCTTCGGCGAGCTTGGCCATGGCTTCGGTTGCTCCCGGCGGGAATTGGGTGGTGGTAAGGCGAAGATGGAAATTGCGCAGGCGGTCGACGGCGGAGGCGGCCTGTTGCAATCCATCGAAAGTGAAGTTGAGTTGCGTGCGGTAAGGAACCGATGCGAGCAGAAAGCGGATGGAAGATGGGCGATAGCCCTTGAGAACCAGATCGCGGAGGGTGAAGAAATTGTTCAGGCTCTTGGACATCTTCTCGCCTTCGACCAGCAGAAACCGGGTGTGAAACCAGAAGTGGGCGAAAGGCTTGCCGGTGGCGGCTTCCGACTGGGCGATCTCGTTTTCGTGGTGGGGGAAGATTAAGTCTTCGCCGCCGGCGTGCAGGTCGAAGGTTTCGCCGAGAGCGTCCATCGACATGACGGAGCACTCGACGTGCCAGCCGGGGCGGCCGGGACCAAGGCTGGTTTCCCAGAACGCTTCGCCGGGTTTCGGGGCTTTCCAGAGAGCGAAATCGCGGGCGCTGTCTTTGTCGTATTCGTCGAGGTCGACGCGGGCGCCATCTTCGAGCGCGGAGAAATCTTTTTTGGAGAGCTTGCCGTAGCCGGGAAATTTGGCAATGCGAAAGTAATAGGACCCATCATCGGCGCGGTAGGCGAAGCCCTTCTCGACGAGCGCGGCGATGAAGGCTGCCATCTTTTCGATGTTTTCCGTGGCGCGCACGAGAACCGGCTGCTGGATGTTCAGCGTGGCGGAGTCTTCCAGGAAGGCGCGCTCGAACTTTGCGGTGTACTGCTTGACGTCAAGATGGGCGGCGGCGGAGTTGTGGATGATTTTGTCGTCGACGTCGGTGATGTTGGTGACGTGGCGGACCTGGTATCCGCTTTGCAGCAGGAAGCGGCGGAGCACGTCGACGGCGACGAAAGTGCGCAGGTTGCCGATGTGGACGTAGTCGTAGACGGTGGGGCCGCAAGCGTACATGCGGACTTCGTTGTCTTTCTCGGGATGAAACTCTTCCACCTTGGCAGGGAGCGTGTTGTAGAGGCGAAGGGCCATGCGGGGTTGCGTGCGGAATTGATCATTCTAGGGGTGGGGAGAAAGGCGGTCAATGGCGGGCGCCCGGGGTTTGTAGGTCGGCAAAGGAACGGCAAAATCTTAAAACGCAGAGGGCGCGGAGAACAGCCGCGGAGAACGCAGAGAAAAGCGCCTGGATGCGAGCGATGACGGAGGAAGGCGCGGACCACAGAGGACACAGGGGAGCACAGAGGTTGCGGTTGGGATTGAAAATGCACAGATCACAAAGGGCACAGAGGAAGGCAAACGAGGAAATCTACAGAACAGCAACGGCACTCAGGACGACGGGTTGCTCGGCGGGGCGAGCGCGGGAGAGTGCGTGGCGTGCAGGCGCTGGCCGACGAGAAACACATAGTGCACGCCGGAGATGATGGTGAAGGCGAAGGTGGCATGCAGGAAGATGAGGCGGGCGACGGAGACCCAGGGCAGCGGCTCGACTTGCAGCAGCAGCACGAAGAACACGGCGGCCACCTGCGAAAAGGTGTTGGCCTTGCCGAAGATGCTGGGACGGAAATCTCGCAAGCCGGCGATGGCGTAGAGGACGGCGCTGGCGGCGAGAATTCCCAGGTCGCGGCTAAAGACCACGACGGCGTACTTCCAGGGAATTTTGTGCAGGATGGAGAGCACGAGAAACAGAGTGCTGAGCAGGAATTTATCGGCGATTGGGTCGAGATATTGCCCGAGCGTGGTTTGCTGCTTCAGGGTGCGGGCCAGCAGTCCATCGAGGCCGTCGCTGAGACCGGCGAGAACAAATAGAGTGAGCGCCCACGCGTAGTGGCCGGACACCAGATGAATGACGATGAAGGGTACGAACACCAGGCGCAGCAATGTGAGCTGGTTGGGCGCGGTGAAGAATGGAGAAACCTTCACGGCTGTGCCTGCCGGGCGCGAAGAGTGTCCGCGGAGGGATGGGCGAGGATGGTGACGGCATCCAGGCCGGTCTTGGCGGCGAAGCGCTGCGCGAGCGAGGGCATGTCGCCCTCCGGCAGATCGAGTTCCATGCGCTCGACACGGTGCATGGGAAAGAAGACTACGCCTGGGGAAAACGGCTCGCCGTCTTTCAGCATGGCCACGCAGTCGTCGAACGAAGAGAGTTCAATGCCGGAAAGGCTGACGCCTGCAAGATGCAAGGCGAGCAAGGCGCCCCAGAATTTTTCTCTGGGATTACCCAGCGTGAGGACGACGATGGCGCCGGAAGAAAATGGATCGGCGGAAATCTCCGGCGGAATTGGGGGGCTCGGCACAACTGCGATTGTCGCCGTGGAGCATGAATTTGGCAACTGGGGGAGCGTTGCCGGAATTGCTTCGCACCCGTTAGAATCAGAAGCTCGGATGTTGGCGGCAGGCCCGTAGCTCAGTTGGTC
The DNA here is from genome assembly GCA_963770915.1 of uncultured Acidobacteriaceae bacterium. Taxonomy (GTDB): domain Bacteria; phylum Acidobacteriota; class Terriglobia; order Terriglobales; family Acidobacteriaceae; genus PALSA-270. The sequence continues at coordinate 2,960,124 of CAVYRG010000001.1, read as the reverse complement.
TAGAGCGCTTCCTTGACACGGAAGAGGTCGATGGTTCGAATCCATTCGGGCCTACCATTATCCTGGGGTCCCTCGACTTCGCTCGGGATTTCGGCACGCGGCTCAGACGCCGCGTAAACGCCTCAAGTTCGAATCCATTCGGGCCTACCATTATCTACCCTGGGGTCCCTCGGCTTCGCTCGGGATTTCGGCACGCGGCTCAGACGCCGCGTAAACGCCTCAAGTTCGAATCCATTCGGGCCTACCATTATCCTGGGGTCCCTCGACTTCGCTCGGGATTTCGGCACGCGGATCAAGTTCGAATCCATTCGGGCCTACCGTTTCACGCCGCGGCACATTTCCTAGTGTGATTTGCTCCCAGTGTTGGGTTGTCACTTCGCCAATCATCGAACAACGCTGTCGCGGGTAAAGTATGTGTCTATCGGCTATGCGACGCTCAGCGGGTTGCTGCCTCTTCCGGCTTGAAGACGGCGTCGACGGTGGTGACGATTTCTTCCATGGCGCCGTCGATGTCCATGGTGAGACGCGCCAGGTCCATGCTGGCGAGAGCGGGATAATGCTGCTTGAGAGTAGCCCAGGCGGTTTCTCCAGCGAGATCGACTCCCATAGCTTCGTAGTATCCGTAACCCAAGTCGCGCAGCCGGCACAGCAAGTCGCTGAGATTGACCAACGATACGAGAGAGGCCGCAACCGGCGCCGAACCGGGTTCGTGATGAAACTCGATCACGGCTATTAGATCGGCGGAAAACTTCCACTGTTCCGCCAAGATTTTGCCGCTCTGGCAGTGGGTGAAGCCGAGGAGTTCGGCTTCGGTGCGGTCGAGGGCCACGTGTCCCTCGCGGGCGGCCTGGATACAGCGGCGGTATTCTTCCGGACAGGCGACGGTGTTCACCAGGATTCCCAGATCGTGCAACAGGCCGGCGAGATAGGCCTTCTCGGGATCGGGATAATGGATCAGCTTCGCCATTTTGCTGCTGACGAGGGCGCAACCCAAAGAATGACGCCAGAAGGTCACCGGGTCCAAGACCCATTTGCTGGCAGGCACGATTCGGCTCATACAACATCCCAAGAGAATGGCTTCGATTCGCCGCAGGCCGAGAGCCATGATGGCGCTGCGCACGGTTTCTGTATTCTGCCGGCCGAACAAAGGCGAATTGGACATGCGGATGGTCTGGGCGGCGATGGTTGAGTCGTAGGACACCAATTCCACGACTTTTTCTATTTTCACGTCCTCCGGCGGCAGTTGCAGCATAGAAACCAGCGCATGCACGATCGTAGGGATCGTTGGTATGGCATCCATCGCCTGGATTTTCGGACGGATTTCGTCGAGTTTGCTCATGGCTTGCCTCCCGCCACATATCCGACCGGCGGTTTCCAATATCCGATGGTGCCGGGGAAGTGCACGAGATGAAAGCGATCGTCCACCTGATACAGGGATTCGGCGTGCCCTAGAAATAAGTAGCCGCCGGGCAAGAGATTGGAAAAGAAGTGCTGCATGACCTTCCGCTTGGAACTGAGGTCGAAATAGATGAGCACGTTGCAGCAGAAGATCAGGTCCATGCCCTTGAGGAAGGTCATCTTGCTGTCGTCGTTCAGGTTGACGCGATCAAAACGAATCAGCGACTTCAGCTGTTCGGTCGCCTGCAATCGCTTTTCGTCGTGGGGCCGGAAGTACTTTCTGCGCAACAATTCGGTGGTGCTGCGCAGAGCGTATTCTCCGTAGATTCCGGCTTTGGCGGCCGTGAGCGAGTTATCGTTCAAGTCGGTGGCGAGAATGTCGAAGGTCCAGCCATTCAGCATCGTTTCACTCAGCTCGAGCAGGAACATGGCGAGGGTGTAGGGTTCTTCCCCGGTGGAGCAGCCGGCGCTCCAGAGATGCAGGCGCTTGAAACCCATGGCGCCTTTGGTTTTGAGAATCTGGGGCAGGATCACGTTGCGGAGCGCTTCGAGTTGCGGTGGGCTGCGGAACATGTAGGTCTCGCCAATGGTGATCTCGTTGAGGAGGAGACGCAACTCGGCTTCGCGGTTTCCCCGAAGGGTGAGATGTTCCAAATATTCGGAGGGGGAATTTACTTTTACCGCCGTCATGCGCCTGGCACAACGGGAAGCCAGAAGGTACAGCTTCTCGTCGGGCTGGTAGATGCCGGAGATCTGGTAAATCATGTCGCGGATTTTCAAGTAGGCGGGATCCTTCAGGTCATCGGCCTCGGGCTTTGCCGCTTTTGCAGTACCGGTTTCCACCGTGCCATCTGCTCCCTTCTAAACCTAAGTGTGGATCACAGGCTTGCCGACGCTCTGGTGCCAGCACTTCTATTTCGACTGAACGTGATCCGGCGAACAATCTCCGGGGCGATTTCCTGCAGGGGACAGATTTTGTCCGCCTGGCCGGCTTCAACGACCGCGCCCGGCATCCCCCACACGACCGAGGTTGGCTCGTCCTGCACCACGATTTCGCCGCCAGCCTCCCGAATATGCGCAGATCCGCGGGCGCCGTCGGAACCCATGCCGGTCATTACGACTCCCAGCACATTCGGACCGAAGGCCTGGGCGACAGAGCGGAACAGCACATCCACGGCCGGGCGGCAGGAGTTTTCCGGAGGGTCCTGATTGAGATTCAGAGTCACCGCTGTTCCCTTCCGTGCGACCGTCAGGTGGTAGTTGCCGGGGGCGATCCACACCTCGCCCGGTGAAATGTTCTTGCCGGCCTCCGCTTCTTGCACGTGAACTTGCGACTGAGCATCAAGGCGCTCGGCCAGCAAGCGCGTGAACAGGGGTGGCATGTGTTGGACGAGCACGACGGGCACCGGAAAGTCCTTGGGGAGGTGGGGGATTACTTCCGCCAATGCATTCGGACCTCCAGTGGAAGTTCCGATGGTAAGAATGTCGATTCGCTGGCCGCCAAATTTCCTGGGCGCCGGGAGAAAAACCTTCACAGGAACCGCTGACGCGCCACGGTTACGGCTGGCCAAGGAAATGATTTTGGCTACCAACTCCCGCCGCACTTGCGCCATCGCGCCGGCCAAGCTTCCGCTGTTGGTCGGCTTGGTCATGTAGTCAGAGGCGCCGCAAGAAAGCGCTTCCAAGGTGATGGCAGCACCCCGCTCGGTGAGGGTGCTGAACATGATGACGGGCAGCTTGGGATAATGCTTGCGGATCTCTGCCAAGGTCTCAATCCCGTTCAGGCCGGGCATTTCGATATCCAGGGTGATGACATCCGGGTTCAACTGCGGGATTTTGGCCAGTGCGATGGTGCCGCTGGAGGCCGTCCCGGCCACTTCGACTTCGGCCGAAGAGGCGAGAGCTTCAGTGAGCACCTTCCGAACTACTACGGAATCGTCGACGATCAAAACCCGAGCCGGCGGCATTGGCGCCTCTACACTTAGGGAGCGGATGGTCGGTTGTTGCGCAACCTCGCCCGCTCGAAGATAGAAAGACTGTGTGGTTCCAGGTTGTTCTAAATCTTGAACCTCTGAACCAATTCGCGAAGTTCGGTGGCTGTTTTCGCCAACGCTTGAGAAGCTTTTAGAGAATCATTTGCGCCGTGGCTGGTGCTTTTGGCCGCCTCGGCCACTCCTCCGATGTTTTTGCTGATCTCGCCTGAGCCCTTGGCCGCCTCCCCGACGTTGCGAGCCATTTCGTTGGTAGTCGCGTTCTGTTCCTCCACCGCGGTGGCAATGGTGTTGGAAATATCGTTGACCTGCTTGATGATGGAACTGATCTGCCCGATGGCGCCCACCGCACCCTTGGTATCACCCTGGATCGCTTCAATCTTGCGGCTGATGTCTTCGGTGGCCTTGGCGGTCTGCTTGGCCAGTTCCTTGACCTCGTTGGCAACGACGGCAAAGCCCTTGCCGGCCTCGCCAGCGCGGGCCGCTTCAATGGTCGCATTCAAAGCCAGCAAGTTCGTCTGCTGGGCGATCGAAGTGATGACTTTAATGACCTGACCAATTTCGATCGAGGAATCCCCCAGCTTGCTGACGATCTGATTGGTGTCGTCGGCCACCTTGACGGCGGCGGTGGCGACCTTGGCCGATTCATGCGCGTTCTTGGCGATTTCCTTGATGCTGGCGCTCATTTCCTCAGTGCCGGTGGCCACGGTTTGCAGGTTCTTGTCGACTTGTTCTGCGCTGGCGGAAACGACGTTGGCCTGTGTGGAGGTTTCTTCCGCGTTAGCGCTCATCTGCTGGCTGGTCGAGGAAAGCTCTTCGGAAGCGTTGGCCAGGGATTGGGAGTTTTGCGAAATTGCCGATATGCTCCCCCGCAAATCCTTGAAGAAGCGAGCCAGACCCTCGCCCATCTGGCCGATGACGTCCTGCCCGCTGACGCTGACTTCGTGAGTCAGGTCACCCGCGGCGGCCGCCGCGACGACCCTCGAGATGCTGTCGACTTTCTGCTTGAGCTCTTCGGCCGCCTGCTTCTGCGGAGTCACATCCGAGGCGTATTCCACTACCTTGAAGGGTCTGCCGTTAAGATCAAGGATGGGATTGTAAGTGGCTTGAATCCAGACCGGATTGCCCCCTTTGCCGACGCGCTTGTACTCAGAGGTCTGGGCCTCGCCCTGGTTCAATTTCGCCCAAAAGGCCCTGTATTCCGGGCTATTCCGGTGAGCTTCATCCACAAATATGCTGTGATGCTTGCCCTTGATCGCGTCCAGCGAGTAGCCAAAGATGTTCAGCAAGTTATCGTTGGCGGTGACGATAGTGCCGTCCATTGTGAATTCGAGAACGAGCTGCGACTTACTGATGGCTGCGATCTGGCCGGCAAAGTCGGCATTGGACAGCTTCTGCTCGGTAATGTCGGTAGCGTACTTCACGACCTTGAAAGGCTTGCCATTCAAGTCGATGATGGGGTTGTACGAGGCCTGAATCCAAACTTCCTTGCCGCCCTTGCCGATCCGTTTGTACTGATTCGCCTCATACTCACCCCGGTTCAGCTTGGCCCAGAACTCCTTGTATTCCGGGCTGCGGCGAAACGCCTCGTCGACAAAAATGCTGTGATGCTTGCCCTTAACCTCATCTAGCGTATAGCCCATGAGCTTTAGGAAGTTCTCGTTGGCCTCTGTGATCGTGCCATCCATTTTGAACTCAACCACTGCCTGCGATTTGCTGATGGCGGACACCTGGCCTGCCATGTCCTGCTTTAGCCGCAGTTTCTCGGTCACGACTTCCCAGGTGACCATGGCGCCGACGTAGTTCTTGTTGTCGTCGTAGAGAGCGCTAACCAGCAATTCCAGGTTCTCCGGGCCAAGCTGGATCACAGCACGGTGCGGCAGGTTCTTGTCGTTCGCGAGGAGTTTGCGCTGGTGCTCAGGATTCTTATGAAAGATATCGATGACTTGCCCCACCACCTGGTCCGCCTTGCACGGCAAGAGATGCTCGATGGACTTGAGGGTCTTGGCCGAGGCAGGGTTGATGTACTGGATCCGCAGGTCGCGGTCCGCAACTATGAGGTTGATGGGCACATTCTCCACCATGGCCCGGGTTTGCGAGGCGACGGACTGCTGTTCTACGAGGGATGTTGCTGCCATAGCTTTTTCTCCTTTGGGCGGCCGGGCCGTGGAATTGGGAAATGTGTTGACGATTTCTGCCTTGAGCGGCGCGACCAAGGCCACAACTTCGTCAATCAGGTTCTTGGGAACGCGCAGAGACTGCAGCGAACCCACCAAATGCTTGGCGACGTGCGCAAAATGCCGGTCTTCAATCTGCAGATTCTCATGGGCCGGCCCCATAGGCTGCCCGCGGTAAATCTCGGGCCCGCCCAGAGCCTGGCTGAAGAACTGCGTCTGGCGGGTCTTCAGCCACGTCATGTTGGTCTTGGCGAAGAACGGCGCAAGTTCCGGGTCGGCGAGCACTCTTTCATAGAACTCCTCCACTACGGCCTTGATGGCGGTTTTTCCGCCGAGCTTGGCGTACAGCGAATCGGTTCTTCGGACGGTGGGTATCTTCAGTATTTTTGCTTTTGCCGGCATGGTCGTTGAGTCTCCACTAACCTCCATGAACCTAGGAACTCCAGGTTGCGCGCGCGGGCTTTGGTTTGCCCCTCAATTGACGCGCAAGCCGTTGCTATCGCTGGAGACGGCGCGCTCGGTGTCGAGCACCAGCAGCAGCCGGTCCTGCAGCTTGTAGACGCCACGCACTAATTCGCGGGCTTCCCCTTGCAGCGTCTCGGGAGGGCGTTCAAAGATCTCCTCATCCACTTCGAGGACATCTCCAATCTCATCCACCAGGAAACTGACAGCGCCATCGTCGGTGCGAACCACGACATTCATGGGCAACTGAGAGTCGGGCCTCTCTTCCATTCCGAAGCGGCGGCGCAGGTCTACCGCCATCACGACCTGGCCTCGCAAATTGATGAGACCGCGGATCACCTGCGGCACCAGCGGAACTCTGGTCATCTCCTGGTAGCGGATGACCTCCTGCACCTGCTGCACGGGCACGCCGAGAAACTGATCCTTGAGGAAGAAGGTGCAGAACTGCTGCGTTTTCGACACGATGATTTCTCTCCTTAGCCCTGGGCTGCCGCCATGACCTGACTGCGGCCCGCGGCCGCGATCAGGCCGGGCACGTCGAGCAGATCGGTCACTCGCTTTTGAATCACGGCGGAACCGAGCACTCCTTTTCGTCCGGCTTGACACTGTAGGGCAAACGATTCCTCGACAATGTCGAGAATTCGATCCACGACGAGACCTATGCTTCGTCCTTGATCGGAATAGACCACGACGTGCAGAGATTCCTGGCCGCCTTCCATCGCCTTCCGGCGTTTGCTCTCCAGAACCTCGGAGACTCGGATAAGGGGCATGATCTGCCCGCGGTATTGGACGACTTCCTGGTCGGCGGCCACTTCGACCGTGTCGCGAGAGAACTCTTCCAAGCGAGCGACCAGAGCGAGCTCGACCGCCATTCTTCCATTCTCCCCGTACTGGAACAGCAACACGGCGTTGCGCTCACTCCCGCCGTCAGCCCCGCCGGCCAGGGCATTTTCCTTTTCAGTCGTGCCACGGTCGCGGACTTCGCCGACCACGTTGGCGCGTTGCGCCAGGCCGAGCACATCGAGAATCAGCGCCACCCGGCCGTCGCCCATGATGGTGGACCCGGCGTATGTGTTGATGCTCTTCAACTGTTTGCTCAGGGGCTTGACGACGATTTCTTCCGTGTCGTTGATTTCGTCCACGACCAACCCGAACTGGCGATCATCGGCCCGTAACACGACGATGTTGACGTTCTGGGTTTCGGAGACTTTCTTTTCCACCGCCGCAAGCAAATCAATGACGTTCTGTGAGAGCGGCTGGACTTGGCTGAACTCGCGTTCAGCGGCGCTCTGCTCAGCTTTGGCTCGGAGGGTTACGATCTGGCGCACCAGATCATGAAATTGCCGGTGCGTCGCTTCCAGGGTTTGCATCTCCGGAACGGCGCCATATTCCTCCAATCCTGAGGAGTAGAGCCACTTGCCTACGGCACATTCTTTGTGCGAACCGGCCTGGTCTGGAGTCATGCTGGCTCGGCCTTCCAGCACCTGTTTCAGCCGGTCGATCCACTGCTCGTGTCTCTGCCTGGCCAGGGCAAAATCCGGCAAGTCCCTTGCGGCCTTGGATGCCGCTGAACTCGCCCCCAGATTCGCGTTGGCATTGGTTTTAAGCTCCCGGTTCAGGTTCACCAGGGGAAGCAGTCTGCCACGCAGGCGGTGCACTGGCGCGCCATTGACCAACTCAATGCCTTTGCGCGCCTGCTCGCCCTCCAAACGCACTAATTCGAGCAGGCTTACCTGAGGAATGGCGTAGCGATCGCCTGCGGACGTGATAATCAGGGCCGGGATGATCGCCAGCGTCAGGGGAATTTTCATGCGCACCGTCGAGCCATGGCCGGCCTTGGACTGCACATCCACGGTGCCGCCAATCTTCTCGATGTTTGTCTTGACCACGTCCATGCCAACGCCGCGGCCAGACACATTGGTGACTTTTTCGGCGGTGGAAAATCCGGGCAAAAAGATGAGGTTGGTGATTTCCCGCTCGTTCATGCGCGCGGCCTGATCTGCGCTGACCAGCGCTTTTTGAATGGCCTTGTTGCGGATTCTTTCGTAGTCCAGCCCAGCACCATCGTCGGTGATTTCGATATTGACCTGCCCGCCCTCGTGAAACGCTCTTAAGAAAAGACGCCCCTCGGGATCCTTGCCCGCTACTTTGCGCTCGTCTGGAGTTTCAATGCCGTGATCCACCGCGTTGCGCACCAGATGGGTAAGAGGATCTTTGATGGCCTCGATGATGGTGCGGTCAAGTTCGGTGTCCTTGCCCTCCATTTCGATACGAACCTGTTTGCCGCAGCTCAGGGCGACATCACGCACGGTGCGGGGGAACTTGCCCCAGATATTCCCGATGGGCTGCATGCGCGTCTTCATGACGCCTTCCTGCAATTCCGTGGTGAGCAGATTGAGGCGCTGAGCAGTGCCGAGCAGTTCGGTATCCTCGGTGGAGTTGGTGTACTGCACGATTTGATTGCGCAGCAGGACGAGTTCTCCCATCCGATTCATCAGCCGGTCGAGTTGCGCCACGTCCACGCGAATAGTGCTGTCGCTGGCGCTTTGCCCGCGTGTTTGTTGCTGGGTGTGCAGCGCCTCGACGACCTCCTGGGGCTTGATGGTTCCCTTTTCCACCTGGATCTCGCCGACGTGCTGCAGGTCACCGTCTTTCTGCTGTTCCACGGCTTCGTGAACCTCGCCCGTCTTCGCCGCGCCGCGGTTTGTCGGAGTGTCGACCAGGTTCGGCGCGGGCCCGGGCGGATCTTTGTGGGGAGCTTCCTCCTTGGGCGGCGCCGGAGTGGAGACTGCGGCGGTCGTTGCGGCCGCTTCTTTCCCCTGCCGCATGCGCGTTAGGGTCGCGATCAATTCCTTGTCGTTTCGCTCCCCTTCAGTGCCCGCGGCTTCGATGCTTCCCAGCATCTGGCGCACAGCGTCCACCATGGCCAGCAGGGCGGTTGTGATTTCAGGAGTCAGCGCGAGTAGACCGTCGCGCAGGCGGGCCAGCAAGCTTTCCCCCACGTGAGTCACCGCCTCCAGTTGGTTGAAGGCGAGAAAGCCCGAGGTTCCCTTGATGGTGTGGATAGTGCGGAAAATACTTGCCAGAATGTCGCGGTTGCCGGGATCTTTTTCCAGAGTTATGAGGTCCCGGTCGAGCCGGTCGAGATTCTCATAACTTTCAACTAAGAACTCTCTAACGATTTCTTCATCGCTCATGAGCGGATACCCTTCACAAACTCACACGTCCCCGAAGCCCGCCATGGTGACGGGCCTTAGCGATTGGCTGTCGGAAATCACTCTTGAAGAACCCATCGACTCAGCACTACCGCCGCGCTAGTCAAATCCGCCAACAGGCACACAACCCTCCATCGGCCTGCGCGTCAAACACTTCAATCATTCTTGATGATGAGGAAGGCCCAGTCGAGGAGTCGTTTTCAGGGAGAGATTTGGCCGCGTTCAGTCCCAGCGCGCCAGCCCGCGGAGTTTCCCGCCGAATGATTGCCTGCCGAAAAGTTGCATGGCCGATATCAGGTTTTCCATCTTGAATCCAATGCGCGAATTCCGTTAAAAGCGGCTCATCCACCCAGACAAGGTGGGTCCCTATGTCCGGCCAGCGCGAGACATGCAAGCTTTTGCACAGGTGCATCCCATTGACATTCGAAGAATCAGGTAAAATAATGAAACGGAGCCTAACCATGATCCAGCCGATCGAACGCCAAATTGACGAAGCAATCCTTACACAGATCAAGACTTTCAGCCGCAAAGGGCCCCTGTCTCAGCCCGAGGTGGCGGAATGTCTGGAGGGGTTCAGCTACCTGAAGCGACTGTGCCGCGAACTTGATCGCAAGAAGGGTATCGGCGAAGTTCCTTGGACTACCGCGATGGATTCTTAGCCATCGCCCGCTCCCTGCCATCGTCCTTTTCCGGTTACCCCACGCGGCAAACTGGTCCGAGTTTGATGTTCCGGACAATCCTTTCTGTTCGTTTTCCAAGACTCCCGCGCGAACCGGCCTCCGCGGGCAGCGCTTTGTTCTGCGAGGGCCTTCGCGTTATCATCCCAGTTCGATAACGCGCACCCATCATTACCGTAGACGAGGCCCTATGAAGAAGAGCCATGTCGCTATTCTCCTCGTGTTGTTCTCCGCGCTCTCGCTATGGGCGGGCGACAGCATTCCCAACATTGGCTGGAAGCGGGGCATTGGCGAGCCGCTTTCCGACGCCGGCGCGCGCAAGGCTGCCCTTAAAACCATGATCGACGACGGCTACTGGCAGGGCGCTCCAGTGGGCGGCTTTGGCTCGGGGACATTCTCTCGCAGCTACCGCGGAGATTTTTCGCGCTGGCACATCAAGGCGGGCGTCCATAAATACGAGACTGTGTATGCCGATCAGTTTGCGATCTACGAAAAAGCCGAGGGCTCGAGTGACAGTATCGCCCAGGTGCTCCTCGCCGATCATCCCAAAAACGGCGATCTGAAATCGTGGAAGTGGGACTATCCCGTAGGCGCCGGCACGTATGAGGCTCTCTATCCGAAATCCTGGTTTGACTACCGCTGGGACAAATTGCCCGCCCATATAGTGCTCGAACAGTTTTCCCCGGTCCTGCCCGGCAATTATCGCGAGACCAGCTATCCTGTCGCCGTTTATCGCTGGCATGCCGACAACCCGACCAGCAAACCGGTGACGGTCTCAGTGCTTCTTTCCTGGGCCAATATGCTGGGCTGGTTCCGCGACTCGTCGCGCAACTTTAACGGCAAGACGAACGCTGGAAACTTCAACCGCCCACTGAACGTTTCCTTGGGCGCGGCGGGCACCATGAAAGGCGTGTTGTTCGACCGCATCCGCCCGGGCGAAGTCAAGGACGACTGGGATGGAGAGTTTGCGATTGCCGCGCTGCAATCTCCTGGCGTTGAGGTCACTTATTACAGTTCCTTTATTCCTGACGCGACCGGCGGCGGCGACGTGTGGCGGGGCTTCGCGAAGGATGGACGCCTCTCCGATAGCGACCTGCAATGGACCAGCAGCGGGGAGACGCTGGCCGGGGCCATCGCCGTCCGTTTTACGCTGCAGCCGGGCGAGAAGCGCGTGGTGCCCATGGTGATTTCGTGGGATTTGCCGGTGGTGGAATTCGGCACCGGCCGCAAGTGGCTGCGGCGTTATACGGACTTCTTCGGCACTTCAGGAAAGAACGCCGCCCAGATTGCATCCGCGGGACTGTTGCATGCGGCAGAGTGGAGCGATGCCATCGATGCCTGGCAGGCTCCCTACATCAACGATGCCAGCAAACCCGAATGGCTGCGCGCTGCGCTGTTCAACGAGCTCTACATTCTGGCCGACGGCGGATCGTTCTGGGGCCGCCCTCGCGACGACCCCAAGTCCGAGCCGCTGTACTCGTTCATGGAATGTTACGATTATCCCTACTACTCCACGCTCGACGTTCGTTTCTACGGCTCCATGCCGCTGCTGAAGTTCTGGCCCGATCTGGAAAAGCGGGAAATGCGCACGTTTGCGAAAACCGTTTTTCTGGATCAACCCGAAAAGCTCGAGTGGCAATGGAAAACTCAGCGGGTGGGGCACATCAGCTTCCGCATACGCAAAGCCAAAGGAGCTGTGCCGCATGATCTCGGCGCGCCGGAAGAAGATCCGTTTTTCAAAGTGAATCAATTCAGCTGGCAAAATACCACCGACTGGAAAGACCTTAATTCGAAATTTGTTCTGATGATCTATCGCGATTACGTTTTCACCGGCCGCACCGACAAGCAGTTTCTAGTGGATACCTGGCCTGCCGTGCGGCTCGCGCTCGACTATCTGCGCAAGTACGACACCGACGGCGACGGCATCCCGAACAACGACGGATTCCCCGATCAAACCTACGATGTGTGGGTAACGCGCGGCACCAGCGCCTATTGCGGAGGGCTTTGGCTGGGGGCGTTGCGCGCCGCGGAAGAGATCGCGAAGGTGCTGCACGACTCGGCCGCGCAAGCCAAGTACCACGAGCTTTTCACCCGCAGCCAAGCCAGCTACATCAAAGAACTTTGGAGCGGAGACTATTTCCGTTATGACACGGGCGGCGAATACAAAGACGACATTCAAGCCGATCAACTGGCAGGGCAGTGGTATGCGCGCATGACCGGCTTGGGCGACCTGGTTCCCATGCAAATGCAGCGCAAGGCGCTGAAGACGATTTATGACTTCAACGTCATGAAGTTCGCCAACGGGGAGATGGGGGCGGTCAATGGCATCGCGCCCGACGGCACTTTGCTCAGCTCCAACGAACAGGTTCGCGAAGTCTGGACCGGCACCGCCTATGCACTGGCGGCGCTAATGCTTGCCGATGGACTCAAGGATGAAGGCTACCGCACGGCGTGGGGCGTCTACCACGTTGTCTACGAGACCAAAGGTTATTGGTTCCGCACCCCGGAGGCTTATGAGATCGACGGCAGCTTCCGCGCCTCCATGTACATGCGCCCCGCCGCGATTTGGGCTATGGAGATGACCACGCCGCCTGCCCCCACCGCTGCACCTACCAGGGCCGGAAGCAAATAGTGGCCGAATCGTGTGTCAGGGGCGTGCTTCGCGATTCGATAGCAGTTCCGCCAGCGTTCCATTCGATTTCCCTTCGGCAAAAACATGGATATCGCGTTGCGGAAACGGAATCGAAATCCCTTCGCGGCGGAAGCGGGCAAAGATTCGCTTGCGCAACTCATGCTGCACAAGATACTGATCGACAAATGTCGCAACCCGGCAGATCAAGGTGAAATCCAGCGACGAATCGCCGAAGCCAGGAATAAAGCGCACAAAGGGCGCCGGATCGGCCAGCAGCCCCTCAACGCGGCCTGTGGCTGCACTGGCCTCTTCCACGAGAATTTGCTCGATCTGTCCCGGGTCGCTGTCATAGCTCACGCCGATATTGATCAACAGCGACATCTCCGGCTCCGGCAACGAGTAGTTGGTCACGATGGTGGAGGCTAGCTTCGCGTTCGGCACCACGACGACATTGTTGGGCAAAGTGCGGATGCGAGCGGAACGCCATCCCTGCTCAAGCACAAACCCTTCTTCGCCGCTCTCCAACCTTACGTAGTCTCCAACCCGCACTGGATTGTCGAGCCGCAAATACACGCCGGCGAAGAAATTCGAGAGCGTGTCCTGCAAGGCAAGCGCAACCGCAACGCTGCCAACGCCCAAAGTGGTCCAAACCGCGGTTAACGATATGCCAAGATTGTCCAGCACGATCATCACCGCGAACGCGGCGAACACTACCTGGCTGACGAAACGGATCGGTTCGCGAAGCGCCTCCCGTTCCACTCGCCGCCCCAGCCAGGCATTCAGGAACAGTTGCAGAACTTTGGACCCGTAATAAAGGACTACCGCAATCACGCAGGCGGTAACGATGCGATTGCAGACTCGCAACAACTTTGCCGAAAGCGGGAACAGATTGAGCGACGCAGCGATCAGAGCAAAGACCAGAAGGGGGCGAATCATGCGGTCGAGCAAATTCACCAACTCGTCGTCGAGGCGGGAGCTCGTCCTACGAGTAAGGCGGCGGAGCTGTCCGATGATCAACGCCCGGAAGACCCAGGCGCTGACAACCAAGCCGGCGATTTCCAGCACGTACGCCAACCAGGGGTGCGCAGGCAGAACTTGCCGCCAACGTTCCAGAATAGCCAGCACACTTCACCTCCCTGCAGATACTCTGATTAGCGGGCACTGCAACGCCCTCTCTAGCCGGGATAGAAAGGGCTAGCTAGCCGCAAGCGTTTTCGGTTCCGAAAATACGCGCTCGGCGGCTGAGACGATCGGCGAATCCGGGCTTTGCAGACCCGCAAAGAAACGTTCGCACCACCAGAATACGTCCTCCTTGCGGATTTTGCGACGAAGTTTTCGCATTTGCCTTTTTCGTTGCTTGGGGCTCATGAAATAGGCGCGGTAAATGGAATCGACGACATTCTCGACGTCATAAGGATTCACCAGAATCGCGCCGTTGCGAAGCTGCTCGGCGGCGCCGGCAAACTCGCTGAGAATCAGCACACCTTCGTCCGAAACCTGCGCCGCGCAGAACTCCTTGGCAACCAGGTTCATTCCATCTTTCAAGGGTGTGATGAGGGCAATGTCTGCCGCGCGATACAGCGCCAGCAGTTCCGGACGTTCCAGATGCCGGTGAATATAATGCACCGGCACCCATGCCGGCCCGCCGAATTCGCCGTTAATCTGGCTGGCCAGGCGCTCAATGTCGAGCTTCAACTGCTGATATTCCGGGATATCTTCCCGGCTCGGCACTACGACTTGAACTAGAACGATCTTGCCGTGCAGTTCCGGGCGGGTGACGAGGAGACTCTGGAAAGCCCGCAGCCGCTCCGGGATTCCTTTGGTGTAATCGAGCCGGTCGACGCCGAGCAGGATCTGGCAGCCGGCAACATCCTTACGGACTTCCGCCGCGCGCAAACGCACACCGGGTACATTCGCCTGCGTTGAGAATTCGTCAAAGTCGATTCCAATCGGAAACGTCCCAATCGTGGCTGCGATCGTTGAGTTGAGCAACGAGGTGATCGGCAGTGCGGTGCATCTCGATCCCCGGCAGCAGCCGTCGCACGCAGGCGGCAAAGTTTCTTTCGTCGCGGGCGGTCTGAAAACCGACAACATCGAAGTCGAACAGAGCCCGAAGGATTTCGCTCCGCCACGGTAACTTTTCGAAAATGTCGGGCGGCGGAAATGGAATGTGCTGGAAAAAGGCAAGCTTGCAGGAGATGCCAAGCGACCGCAGAATAGTCCCCAGCATCATGAGATGGTAGTCGTGCACCCAGACGATGGCATCGCCGGTAGCGAGCGCGGCCACCGCTTCTGCGAACCTCCGGTTGACCGTGAGATACGCCCTCCAGTAAGCGGGATCGAAATTGCATCGCGATTGCAGATCGTGAAAAAGAGGCCACACGATTTCATTGGAGAATCCGCAGTAGAAGTGCTTGCGCTCTTCCTCGGTCAGCTCCACGGGAATCAAACGGCCGTTTTCATATTCGGTCTGAGCAAGGAGTTCCTTTAGTTCCGGTCTAGTGTCGGTTCCTGTCCACCCTACCCAGTAGCCTTTTCGCGCGTGCAGCAGAGGGCGCAGAGCGGTCACCAGACCGCCCGAGGAAGGCTTGAGTTGGATACCGCTTGGCCCCTCGCTAATGGTCACCGGTAATCGGTTGGAAACGAAGATAAGACGGTTGTCGGATCTCATCGCGCACCTCCGCAACACTCGAGCCACCGATTCAAAAACTCCAGCAGTTCCTCGGGAGGCCGGATCCAAGCCTGCGCCTTTGTCTCTCTCCGCTCCGGACGAACCAGGACGGTGAGCGAGCGGGAAGAATCGCTGAGGGCGGAAAAGGCGTCCTCGTCGGTGCGGTCATC
Organism: uncultured Acidobacteriaceae bacterium; assembly: GCA_963770915.1. GTDB lineage: Bacteria > Acidobacteriota > Terriglobia > Terriglobales > Acidobacteriaceae > PALSA-270. The sequence continues at coordinate 2,944,731 of CAVYRG010000001.1, read as the reverse complement.
CCCCAAATATGCGAGCGGCAAATTCGGGGAAAGCTCCTCCAGCACGGTAAGAACAGCATGCGCTTTGCTTCGGCCGTTGAAGCGAATCTCGATTCCTCCGTCGAAGTCCAGTAGCGTCATGCGGCCATGAGCCATCAACGGGCTCCATCCCTTGCGTACTTTCTCGGCCGTGACCGCTGCGTCCTGGGAAGACAGTCCGCGCCAATGCACCGCAATGCTACCGGTCTTAAACTCAGCCAGCGATCGCAACCCTTGATCGTCAAGCCAGGCTTCTGCCCGAGCCAGAAGCTCCAGGTCGCTTTCCTGCAAGGGATAGGTTTTGTGTTCACCGTCAGGGGTAAGGCGCTCCAGCCCGTGAAGCCCCCAAATCTCGGGAACCGGATAGATGCCCAGCAATGGAATCAGTTCTGACGCGGGACGCCCGGTCACCATGACGACTCGCGTGTGTCCTCCACGCATGATTAGATGGAGGGCATCGCTTACTCCCGGATAGGGAAAGGCGCAAAAACGGTCCTTGCAGAACGGCGCGAGAGTTCCGTCGTAGTCGAGGACCAAGCCCCCCGCGTGGTGCCGGTCCAATGCGCTGAAGAATGTCTCCAGAGGTTTGGTCTCCAAGGTCTGCATCACACCTCCTTGATAAAGGCTATCGGCTGATGGATAAAGATGACGCGGTAGAGAGTGCCACGCCAACCGCAGCTTGAGCCGGCTGGGATGTCTAGCAGAGACGAGTGCAGTTCAGAACCAGGCGATCTAAGTGAATCCTGAGAGGCGAGTCGGAGTGCCCGCAACGGGCGCTACTACCGTCAAAACAAAAAAGAAGACTACTCAGACTAAGAGCGACTGAAACCAACGCCACCTGCAGTGCTCTCGCTGCCTGGGACGCCCGTAGCGCGGTCGGCTCAAGGTCGGCCGAAGGCGCAAAAAACACCACAGCAACCGCCAAGAGCAGCAGGATCACCAAAATAAATTTGGCCGAATTAATCACTAAGTGTAATTGTATCAATCTGTTACGGGAATGTCAAGGCGGTGGAAGGTGGTCGTTCAGATTCCAACCCTGATCGGGACGGCTACTTCCGAAGGATGAGTCTTCGGAGCGAGCGGCTCACTCCACTAACATGCAATCGCCGTAAGAGTAGAACCTGTACCTCGCCTCAACGGCGTGCTTGTAAGCCTCAAGGACCGGTGCTTTTCCTCCCAGAGCGCAAACCAGCATGAGAAGAGTCGATTGCGGCAGGTGGAAGTTGGTCAGCAGGGCGCCGGTCACGCGAAATTCGTATCCGGGGTAGATGAAAATATCGGCCTCTCCGCTGCCCGGCCGCATCTCGCCGTGCGGCGAGCGCTGAGCGGCAAATTCCAGGACGCGGACGGTCGTCGTGCCCACGGCGACAATGCGCCGCCGGAAGCCGCGTGCGCGCGCGATGGCCTCTGCAGCCGCCTCGCTGATGGAATACGCCTCACTGTGCAGCCTGTGATCTTCTACGCGTTCGACTCGCACCGGCTGAAATGTTCCCAATCCCACGTGCAGCGTGACCGTAGCGGACTCTATGCCGCGAGCCTTGATTCGGTCCAGGATTTCCGGCGTAAAGTGCAGGCCCGCGGTCGGGGCAGCCACGGAGCCGCGCTCCCGCGCGTAGACGGTTTGATAGCGCTCGCGATCGCCCGGAAGATCACCGCGATCAATATAGGGCGGCAATGGCACGTGGCCGATGCGATCGAGCACGGCGAAGAAATCCGCCACCGGCTGGAATCGAATACGCCGCTCGCCGTAAGTGCCTCGGGCAATGACTTCAGCTTCGAGTTCTCCTTTTTCGCCGAAAAACAGCCGCTCGCCGATACCGATTTTGCGCCCAGGGTGGACCAGGCAGTCCCACACGTTGGGAGCCTGGGAAACCCGGCTGGTGAGCAGGACCTCCACCTTGCCGCGCAGAAATTCATGCGCAATGGGATTGTGCGAGCTAATGGGGTGAGCCTTTTCCCCGCTTCGGTGGCCGTAAAGGCGAGCCTGAAAGACGCGCGAATCGTTGAAAACGAGGAGATCATCGGGGCGCAAAAGATCGGGGAAATCGCGGAAACGTCGGTCCTGCCATCGGCCCGATGTGCGGTCCAGATGTAACAGGCGGGAAGCGGCGCGGTCGGCGAGGGGCTCCTGGGCAATCAGATCCCGGGGCAGGTCATAGTGGAAGTCGGAAACCAGCACAGCGATGGATTATAGGGTCTGCCGGTAACCGCCGGGCCAATCTAAAGGGTTAGAAATCAGGGCTATTTTGTGTAAACTCTGTTGTAGGCAGCTAGTTGTGTGCGGTACTATACGCGGACCAAAAGCGGGCTCCCCCCTCCGCCCTAAACCTTATGCTTAGCCAGGCTGCATACCGGCGCGAAATTGTCTCCCTGGGGAGAATGCTGCACGACCGCGGCTACGTGGCGGCCATGGACGGAAATCTCTCCGTCCGCCTGAGCAGAGGCCGCATTCTGGCCACGCCGACGGCTATGAGCAAAGGCATGATGCGCCCTTCCGACATGGTGATTGTGGATATGGACGGGCGGCGCTTAGCGGGGCGGCGGAATGTCTCCAGCGAAATCGCCATGCACTTGCTGATTTACCGGCTGCGCCCGGATATTCGGGCCGTGGTGCATGCGCATCCGCCTACCGCAACCGGTTTCGCCGCCGCCGGCATGGCGCTGAACAAGCCGTTGGTCTGCGAAGTGGTGATCGGGCTGGGCTCGATTCCGCTGGCCAAATATGGCACGCCGGGTACGCCGGAATTGGGCAGGTCGCTCGAGCCGTTGATTCCGCAGTACGATGCCATCCTCATGTCGAACCACGGCGTGGTCGCCTACGGCAGCGATCTGCAGCAGGCATACATGAAGATGGAAACAGTAGAACACTTCGCGCAGATCGCACTAGTGACGCACTTGCTGGGGCGGCAACAGCCGCTCAACAGTCAGGAACTGGAAAAGCTGCTGATCGCCCGCAGCAAGTATCAGGGCAGCAAGTCGGCGGCGCTCATGCCGCTGATTCCTTGCGGCGAGCCGCAGATGTCGTGATTGGCGGACAGTCCGCCCCACACGGAAATCACTCTCCGCCAATTCTGAAGCGCAATCCTACCCTGAAGTTGACGGGCAAAGCCGGATAGCCCACCACTTCCTCATAGAATTTATTGGTCGCATTTTGGATGTTCAGATCGGCGGTGACCCGGGAGGTGAAGGCGTACCAGCCTCCCAGGTCGACCCGCACGTATCCGGGAGCGTGATCGACGCCGAAGCCGTCAAAGTCGGAATCGGTGCGCCAGCCGACGAAGTTGCCTCCGAGATTCGCTCCCCACTTCGTTCCCAAATAGCTGAATAGCGCCGTGGCCGAATGCTTGGGACGCCGCAGCAGCGGCTGGCCCGCCGCCATGCGGGGATCGCAAAAATTATCGGGCGTGCAAAATGGCGCCGCGAGAATCTGGGTCGAGGTATAGGTGTAAGAGCCGTTCAGGAAAAGATGGCGCCAGATTTTTGCTTGCAGCTCAGCTTCCGCGCCTTGCGCGAATGATTTGTCCACGTTGAGGTACTGCCCGATGAAGCTGACAGGATCCGTCGCGTAGTCAATGCGGTTGTAGTAGAGATTATTGAAGTAGCCGACATTGAAAACATAGCGGTCCCCGAACAAATTCTGCTGGATCCCAGCCTCGAACGATCGGTTCTTTTCCGGCTTGAGGTTCAGGTTCGGAATACTGAAGGGAGGGCCGGCGAACATTTCTTCCAGACGAGGCTCTTTGAATCCGGTGGCATAGGAGAAACGCAGGCGCGTGCCGGAGAACGTTTGCCCGCCGCGCAGAGCCAGAATCGTTAAGGCAACTCGCGGAACCCCGGTGTTGCCAAAAGTGTTGTTGTGATCGAAGCGCGCACCCGCGACCAGGGTGATGCGGCCGACGGTGAAAATCTGCTGGCCGTAGACGTCGTTTTCCTGGCGGTGCCCGGAAGCAAGTGAGCCAACCGGGCCCACGTCGCCATTTTCAGCTTCGAAGCGGTAGCCGACGGTGGTGTGGGTCCAGCTTTTTTCGGAGTAGTCGCCCTCATATTCGAATCCCGCCCGGTTGATGTGCGCGATGTTGTCATAGATGAAATTGATGTTGCCGAAAAGCGGCGAAATGCGCCCCGGGGTGGGCTGAGGATCGGCGTTGATGGTGCGATAGCGGTATTCGAAACCGCTGAAATGGTGCTGCCATCCCGAAGGCGCGGAAACTGTGAGATCGAGGCTGCCCAGCAGATCATTCAGCCGCGCGTATTCGAACTGGTCGGGAGGAATAGGCGGGCTGCCCTCAAAGTTCCACTCATCGGAAACGCCGGTGCGGCTATTGGAGTGGCGAAGCCGCAGGCGCAAGGCAACCTCATCGCTGAGCTTGGCGCCGACGTTCGCGCCTTCCAGCGAGTCCGAGTAATCATTATTCACGCCTTTGCCGCTGGTGTTGAACTGATCGCCGAACAGGTTGTAGTCGAAGGGGCCGTGCGCGCCGGAAAGCGAAGCATAGCCGTGGGCGGTGCCGAAGCTGCCGCCGTCGGCGCCGAAGCGCAGCTCGGGAGTGTGGCTGGTGCCGGTGCGCGTCCAAACCTGCACCACGCTGCTAATGGCGTCGGTGCCGTAGAGCGTGCTCTGCGTGCCTTTCATGAGCTCGACGCGATCGGCCTGCGCCAGTGGAAGCGTGCCGAAGTCGAAAGTTCCGCCCGGCTCGTTGATGGCGACTCCATCCACGATCACTTTGTTGTAACGCGACTCTCCACCCTGCACGAACAGTGACGACAGGCCGCCGCGCTGCCCCGCCGTGTTAATGATGGCGCCGGGGAGAAACCGCAACGCGTCGTTTGCCGCGACCGGATTCATCACCTGCATCTGCTGCGCGCTGAGAGTTTCCACGACGGCTCCGGAAGATTCACTGGGAACCAAAGTGCGAGTTGCGGTGACGACGACAGTCTCCGCTGCGGGAGCAAGATGAAGCTGCACCGTGACCGCCGCGGACGAGCCGGAAGGAATATCGGCAGACTGCTCGGCAAAACCCGGCGCCAGAATGCGCACCCGCAGCGTGCTCGTTTCATCGGTGTGGAATACTGCCGCGCCCTCGGCGGAAGTGGTCTTGGTGGAAAGCAGAGTATTGGTGCTGGAAGACAGCAATTCGACTTGCGCGCCCGCGACCGCCGCGGACTGCGGATCAATGACCTTGACTTTGAGTTCGCCGGCGAAAGCGGCCGACAGAAAGATCAGAATGGAAAGGAAACTGCCCAGAACACGCATTCACTCCTCCTTTGCACGCGAAAGGGTTGAGGTTGCGGTTCACGCCGGTCTCCTGGCTCGCGAGTAAGGACGGTTCCCCGTCCGGATGCCACAACCGGCCTTCCCGGGCGTACCCAGTGACCGGTTGCAATTTCCTCGCTTACAGTTGCGCGGCAGCGCGGGATTTTCACCCGCTTCCCAAATCCTCGTCACGGCGACGAGGACGCGCGAACCAAAAATTCGAAAGAACAAATAAAGCGTGAAAGGAATCTACGCGTGAGGAGTTGTGAAAGTCAACCAGAGGGTCGGGCAGTGAATCGGGTAGAGATGTTTCAACTGACCGTCGGCGGCGCTCAACCTGACATGGCCGGGCGCGGCGAAGCTAGCGAAATCTGTCGAACGCCTCTTGCATTTCCGCGATGATTCGCTCGGCGGACTGGCGGGGATCCCCGGCTTCGCGAATAGGCCGGCCTACTACCAGATAGTCTGCTCCCGCCTTGATGGCATCGCTGGGACGGGCCAGGCGCTTGTGATCGTCCTGAGAAGATTCCTGCGGCCTGACTCCCGGCGTGACAATGAGGAACTTGCGATTCTCTCCCTGAACCAGCCGCGCCAGCTCATGAACCTTCCCCGCCTCGCGCGGCGAAGTGATCACGCCGTCGCAACCCGCTTCGAGCGCCTTGGCTGCGCGCTTGAGCACAAGATCTTCCGCCGTACACGCGAAGCCCAGCTCGCGGATATCGTCGTTGTCCAGACTGGTGAGCACGGTGACCGCGAGGAGCTTGAGTGGCGAGTTGCCACGTCCCTCAACCGCAGCCTGGATAATCTTGTGGTTGCCGTGGATGGTAAGAAAGCTCACGCCTGAGGAAGCAACGCGTTCGACCGCGCGCTTGACGGTTTCCGGGACATCGAAGAACTTCAGGTCGAGAAAAACTCTCTTGCCCTGACCAATGAATTCCGGGATGAGCGCATGCCCGCCGGAGACATAAAGCTCCATTCCGATCTTGAAGAAGCTGACCACTCCATCGAGCTTGGCCGCGAATGATCGAGCTTCGTCCGCCGACGGCACGTCCAGAGCGACGATCAAGCGCTGGCCGGCGTCGATGCGAACTTTTTCGGTTGGCGCGGCGGTCATTTCGACTCCCGAAGGGCGCGATGAAATCCAAATATGATCATCTCGCCTTCACTTTCTAGCATAGCAGCAACGCCGAGCTTTCCGGCCCTAGCACAAACGCGAAATTCACAAGGTGTGCAGATAAGCCATCAGGTCTTCGACCTGCTGCTGGGTGAACGCCTGCTCGTAGCCTGGCATGACGCCCCGGCCACGCAAAATGATTCCGCTGACCTGCTCATCATTGGCGGGCAGGCCGCTCTTCGACAGGTACTGGCTCTTAAACAATCCCTTCAGGGACGGCCCTTTGCTGCCTCGCGACGAGTAAGGCTCGTGACAGCGCAGGCATTGCTGATCGTAAATGTGGCGTCCTGCAGCCTGCTGCGGGTTCAATCCGAGTTCGGCATCGCTCTTGCGCCGCTCCGCGTTGCATCCGGCAAGCGAGAAGAAGAGGAAAAGAAAAACCAGCGCTGCCGCGAAATGCCAAAAGCGGAACCGCAAAAGACGGAGCCATGATTTCATTGCGTCCTCGAATATTCCCGTGGTCATCACAAGGTAGAATAATAGATATTCATGCCCGCCCGCGCCCAACGAATTCAAGTCAAGCGAATCTATGAAAAGCGCGCAGCCGGGGACGGAACTCGCGTTCTGGTCGACCGGCTGTGGCCGCGCGGAATCAGCAAGGAAACTGCCAGCTTGCACGCCTGGCTGCGCGACTTGGCTCCTTCCGACGGCCTGCGGCACTGGTTCCACGCCCGGCCGGACGCGTGGCTCACCTTCCGCAAGCGCTACCTCACGGAACTGGCGCAACCAGAAGCCGCGAAGGCCCTGGCCGAACTCTATCGCCTGGCGGCCCGTCCCAAGACGCTCACTCTTTTGTACGCGTCGAAAAATGAAGATCACAACAATGCTACCGTTTTGAAGGAACTTCTCGAAGGCATGCGCAAGCCTCCCACCGGCACCGGTCCCGGAGCGCTGCGCGCCATGGGCGGCCGCCAGGCCAAGCGCATGCCGCGGCCATAGATTTCCTTCGTGAAATAACCCAGCGACTTCGTAGGTCTTCTTGCGATTTGCTGGAGTTTTGTTTCGGCGGGCGTATGACGCTATTTCTTTTTGGCCGGGTGGCCGTCATCGGCGATGGCGGCGACCACCGCGTCAATCGCATCGGTGACGCGCTTGGCAGGAAGATTGAAATTGTTGGTAAGGATCGCGTAGGCCACCTGCTCGCCGCGGTCGGTGGTGGCGTAGCCGGAAAGCGTCTTCACCCCATCGAGCGAGCCGGTCTTCCCCCGCACGCGGCCTTGCAACTCGTCGCCGTTGAAGCGCTGGGCCAGGGAGCCATCCACGCCCGCCACCGGCAACGAATCCCGGAAACTCGTGCCCCAGGGCTGCGTGGAAGCATACTGCAGCAACTGCACCAGTGCGCTTGGGGTCACAAGATTCTCGCGCGAGAGTCCGGAGCCGTCATAGAAAGCGTACTGATCGGGTGGAATACCCACCTTGTTCAGAAATCCGCGGATCACTTCCAGGCCTCCCTCGACGGTGCCGGCGGTTCCCTTCTCGCGGCCCAAGAGCCGCAGCAGAATTTCCGCATGCAGGTTCTGGCTGACTTTGTTGATTACCTGAACGTCATCGAGCAAGGGCTTGGATTCATGGCTGGCCAGCACCAGCGGCTGGGCGGGCAGGAAGCGGCCCGGCTCGTCGCCGCCGTGAGCCGGAGCCATCGCCGTGATGGTAAACGTGGAGAGGCTGGCCAGATCGGTGTGATGGGTGCGGTCGTGGCCGTAAATCACAATGCCGCGTTTCTCCAGAAGTTGGCGAAAGAGCTTGGCGGCAAATTGCGCCGGATCTTCGATGGCCAGCGCTTCGTTGGCGCCCGGGTCGTCAAGCGGCATGTTGCCCCACAGGCTCAACGTCGTGGAGCCAGGCTCGCGATTGATGTAAATTCGGCGCCCCGTCCCGGCCGGCGTAGTGATGATGCGATTGTCGATCTGATAGTAGTCGGCAAAGGGAGTGATGCTGACGAAGGCGCGTTCGCCCGGCCGGTCCGCGGGCATAATGCTCACGAAAATGACGTTGTCGTTGATGGTGAGAGCGGAAACCGGAGCGCCATCGGCCCAGACCAAATCGTCCTGGCTCCAGCCTTCTCCATAGCGCTCAAAGGCGAAATAGGAATCGTCGGCGATGACGTCGCCATCCACGTACTTCACGCCCTTTTGCGCCACTTGGTCGGCGAGTTCCTCCAACGCCTCAATCGGATGGCCGCTGCGCTCGGTGTGCAGAACATAAGGCAACTCGCGGCCGGAAAGATTCGGGTCACCGCGACCCATCAGCAAAAGATCCCCAGTCAGGCGGCCGTACTTATCGAGCGTGCCGTTGGTTTCGACGGTGGTGCGGCAAGTGTAGTCAGGCCCAATCAGCGCCAGGGCGGTGGCTGTGGTGAACAGCTTCGTGTTCGACGCGGGAGTAAAGAGCTTGTCGGAATTGTGCGCATAGAACACTTTCCCGGTGGAAAGCGAAACTACCTCTATGCCCCAGAAGCCGCGGGCCAGGTCAGGTTCGGCAAGGATTGCGTCGATGCGCGCGGCTATCGACTTATGCGAGGCTGCGTGCAGAGGCGGAGCCAGCAACATGCCGAAGCACACGGCAACGCAGACACAAGCAGCGGCCAGCCGGGAAACGCATCGCAGGCACATGGTAATCTTCAGGATTTTAGCACCGGCCCTTCCCCGGACCTCATGGTTCCTTTCGAGCCCAGTTAAACCGAGCTTGCCGGCGCTTTCGGTTTTTCGTGCCACACGGATGCCCGGAAAGCCTAAGCTAGAATCTACCTCATGCGCCCAGTGTTCGATTGGAAGCTCGAATCGCGTTCTGTGCAGTTGGGAAAACGCACATGGATCATAGGAATTTTAAACGTGACCCCGGATTCATTCTCAGATGGGGGCCTGTATGTCGATCGCGACCGCGCCGTTGAGCGCGGGGTGCAATTGCTGCAGGATGGCGCAGACATCGTGGATGTCGGCGGGGAATCCACTCGCCCCGGCGCGAAAGTCGGGGCGCCAGGCAAAAGCGCGAAACCTCCGTCGGCCAGCAATGAAGTTCAGGGGAAGACGGCCATCGGAGAAAAGGAAGAACTGGAGCGGGTGGTTCCGGTCATCACTCTGCTTAAGCAAAAGCGGCCGGACGCGCTGATTTCGATCGATACCTACAAGGCCGGCGTAGCTCGCGCGGCGGTGCGTGCTGGGGCGGAGATCGTGAACGACATCAGCGGGTTTCGCTGGGACCCGCAAATGCGTAAGACGCTGGCCGAATTGAAATGTGGAGCGGTGCTGATGCACGCGCGTGGCCGCCCGGAAGAGTGGCGTGAGCAACCTCCTGCTACCGACATCGTGGTGCTGGTGAAGCGTGAGCTGCGCGAGTGGGCGGACTTGGCCATGCTCGCGGGAGTGCGGCGCGACCACATGGTTCTGGACCCAGGTTTTGGCTTCGGGAAAAACTTCGAAGAAAATTATCCATTGCTGAAGCGCCTGGAGGAATTTCATCAGCTACGCTACCCGCTGCTGGTGGGGGTTTCCCGCAAATCTTTCATTGGGCGGGCCACCGCTCGCGAGGGCATCGACGCGCCTGTCCGCGAACGCCTCTACGGCACGCTGGGCGCAGAAGTCGCGGCGATTCTGAAAGGCGCTCACATCATCCGCACGCACGACGTGCGGGCCTGCGTGGATGCGGCGCGGTTGGCCGATATTGCCACTTAGTCTTCCCGAACATCGCTTTGCAAGCGCCCTGGCAGCCACTTCTGCGCGTGTAAAATGCTATCCATTCCGCAAAGCGAGAGTCTTTACAAGAACCCAGGCCGAGTACGATTTGGGCGAAACCCTCCGGAGGCCGAATGATTTCTGCAATTCGCCGAGCTGCCCTGATATTCCTCGCATTCTCTTTTTCCTTCGCTTTCCTGGCCGGTGCGCCTGTCTACAGCGCCGATACGGAAAGCGTGCAGGCCCGCCGCGCGGACCTCAAAAAGCTCCTCGGCGAAGAATGGGAGTACGAACTGCGCGAGAATCCCGAACAGGCGACGATCATCGGCGATTATCGTTACAACGATCGCTGGAGCAACGTTTCCCTCGCCCATGTGCCGGTGCAGAAGCAAGCCCTGGAGAATTGGCTGGCGCGTTTTCAGGCGATCGATACCGATGGCTTCCCGGAGCAGGAAAAGCTCGACAAGGTTCTGATGCTGCATAATCTGCAGCTTCGCATACAAGGCATCGACCTCAAGGCCTACGAGATGCCGGTGGATCAGTTCAACGGCTTGCAGATCAGCCTGCCGGAACTGGTGCCTTTGGTCCCTTTCGATTCCACGAAGCACTACGAAGATTATCTGGCGCGCCTGCAAGCCATCCCTAAGATGTTCGACGATCTGATCGGGGTTCTGCAGCAAGGCGAAAAAGATAAGTTGATGCCGCCGCGTTTCCTCCTGGAAGAAGCGATGAATCAGTGCAAGAGCATCGCCGGGCCGGCCGGGGAAGACAGCGCCTTCGGCAAGCCGGCGGCCCACTTCCCGGATGCAGTCCCCGCCGCAGATCGCAAGCGTCTGCATGATGCCATTCTGGCGGCGGTGGATCACGAAGTGCGGCCGGCTTATGAAAAGCTGGCCAACTTCCTGGCTACTGACTACGCCCCCAAAGGCCGAACCGATCCGGGCGTTTGGGCCTTGCCCGGGGGCGACGCGCTTTACCGCTACGATATTCGCCTGCTCACCACGACCGACATGGATCCCGAGGCCATCCACGAACTCGGCCTCCGGGAAGTAAAGCGCATCGCCGGCGAGGAACTCGCCATTGCAAAAAAGCTCGGCTTTTCGGATTTGAAGAGCTTCCGCGCCTCTCTGAAGACGAACCCAAAGCTCATCCCGACTTCGCGGCAACAAATTCTTGAATTGTTCCGCATGTACATTGCGCAAATGCGGCCCGAACTGCCCAAGTTTTTCGGGTTATTGCCGAAAACCGAGCTGGAAGTTCGTCCCGTGCAGGAGTATCGCGAGAAGGAAGCAGCCTTTGCGGAATACGACCAGGGCACTCCGGACGGCTCGCGTGCCGGCATCGTTTACGTCAACACTGGCGACTTTGCCCACCGTTCGCTGCTGGAAACCGAATCAACCGCGTACCACGAGGGCATCCCCGGGCATCACATGCAGATTTCGATCGCGCAGACTCTGCCCGATCTGCCTCCTTTCCGGCAGCAGGCGTTTTATTCCGCCTACATAGAAGGTTGGGCGCTTTATGCTGAGCACCTGGGCAAGGAAATGGGTTTCTACCGCGATCCCTACCAAGACTACGGGCGTCTTTCCAGCGAAATGCTGCGGGCGATTCGGCTGGTTGTCGACACCGGTGTTCACTACAAACATTGGACGCGCCAGCAGATGATCGACTTTTTTCACGAGTATTCCGACGAGTCTGAGCCCGACGTGCAGGCGGAAACCGATCGCTATATCGCGTGGCCGGCGCAGGCTTTGGCCTACAAGCTGGGCGAGCTTGAGATTCTGAAGCTGCGCGGGCGGGCGAAAACCGAACTGGGCGACAAGTTCGACATACGGGCGTTTCATGATGAAATCCTGGATGGCGGCGCGCTTCCGCTCGATGTGATGGACGAGCGGGTTACGGCGTGGATGGACGCGCAAAAGGCGGGCAACAACGTTCCGGCTAGCGGTGGCGGAACAGCGCCCTCGGCCGTGCGGAGGTAGCTGCCGATGAAATTCGCCAAGGTGATATTTTGGATTGCCGGCGTTTGGGGCGTCTTGGTGCTCACGCCGCTCTATTTCATTTTTGACACGATCGGACGCAACGACCCGCCTGCCATCACCCATCCCGGCTTTTACTACGGATTTGCCGGGACCGCGCTCGCCTGGCAATTCGTGTTTTTTGTCATCGCCACGGACCCGGTGCGCTACCGGCCGCTGATGATTCCATCAGTGATCGAGAAGTTCGCCTACGGGATTGCCGTGATCGCTCTTTTTCTGCAAAGACGGATCTCCGGGGGCGACGTGGTTCTCTCCGGCGCGGACTTGCTCTTGGGTATGCTTTTCATAATCGCTTTTCTGAAGACTCCTGCCCGTGCTACATAGGGCATTCTGGATTTCGTCGTAAAAACAAAATGAGGTGCATCATGGCGCGCTCCCGCCTGGTGGTAACGTATGGAATTTTGCTCGTCCTGATTGTCTCCGCCCGCGATTTTGCTGGGCAGCAACCCGCCGCCAGCCCGATGGCGCAGGAGGGCGACTACGTCACCCACGATTTTCATTTCAAGTCGGGTGAGACGCTGCCCGAGTTGCGGCTGCATTACCGGACATTGGGCACACCCAGGCGGGATGCCAGTGGCCGCGTGACCAATGCGGTGCTGATCCTCCACGGCACCGGCGGTTCCGGCGCCAACTTTCTGCTGCCGCAATTCGCCGGGGTGCTGTTTGGGCCGGGGCAGCTGCTCGATGCCAGCCGTTACTTCATCATCCTTCCCGACAACATCGGCCATGGCAAATCGAGCAAGCCGAGCGACGGCCTGCACGCGCATTTTCCGCAGTACGACTACGACGACATGGTGGCGGCGCAGCACGAACTGTTGGAAAAGGGCCTGGGAGTCAACCATCTGCGCCTGGTGATGGGCACTTCCATGGGCTGCATGCACTCCTGGGTTTGGCTGGAGACGTATCCCGATTTCATGGACGCCGCCATGCCGCTGGCTTGCCTGCCCGTGCCCATTGCCGGCCGCAACCGAATGTGGCGCAAGATGGTGATTGACGGCATCCGGCAGGACACGGAGTGGAAGAACGGCGAATACACGAGCGAGCCGCAGGCGGGCCTGCGGATTGCGGCGGATGTGATCCTGATCGCGGGCAGCGCGCCGTTGCCCATGCAGAAGAGCTATCCTACGCGGGACGCGGCCGACAGCTATCTGGAAAATTATGTGAATCGCGAGATGGCGGAACTCGATGCCAACGATTTCCTTTACGCAGTAAACTCTTCGCGGAACTACAATCCCTCTCCCCGGCTCGAAAAAATCACGGCCCCGGTGATGTATGTGAATTCCGGGGACGACTTCATCAATCCGCCGGAACTGGGCATCGCGGAGCGCGAGATTAAGCGGGTAAAGCGGGGCCAGTTCGTGCTCATTCCCGCCTCCGAGCAAACCCACGGCCACGGCACCCATACCTGGGCGGCGATCTGGCAGCAGTATTTGAAGCAGTTGCTGGAGGAGTCGCAGTAGGCCGCGGCGCTCAGAACGCCTTGCTCGAATCGAGCAGAATCGTGACTGGGCCTTCGTTGACCAGCTCGACTTGCATCATCTCCTGGAAACGGCCGGTTGGGCAGGCGTACCCGGCCTCGCGGATGCATCCGACAAAATATTCATAGAGGTTCCGGGCAAGTTCCGGCGGGGCGGCGGCATCAAACGATGGCCTCTTCCCGCGCCGCACATCGCCGTACAGCGTGAACTGCGACACAACCAGAATCTCGCCGCCGGCCTCGGCGGGGGAAAGATTCATTTTGCCGCCTTCATCCTCGAAAATGCGCAGGCCGGCAATTTTGTCCGCGAGGTAATCCGCGTCGGCTTTTGTATCGCCGGCAGCCACTCCCAGCAAAACTAAAAGGCCGCGGCTGATTCGGCCGACAATCTCCCCGTTCACCGAAACCTGGGCTCGGCTCACCCGCTGTACGACGGCGCGCATGGAATTCAGTGTCAAGGGAAGGCTCCGAACTTGCAAGCCGGGGGGCCGCGCCCGTTTTGGGAACGCGCTCCCCCCAGCGACGCACGCCGCTCCTCTGGCTCGGAACCACCGGCGCTAATCCCACCGCTCCTGAGCTGCGCCTTTACACCCCTCGCCACCCCCCAGTACACTACTGCTTTCCTTTTCAGGCTTGCCGAGGGGGTTCTTATGGCCACCGACACAAAGAAGGAAGTAGCGGAAAAAGTAAAGCAGCTCATCTCCGAACAGTTGGGCGTGGACGAAGCCGAGGTAACGCCCAGCGCGTCGTTTGTGGATGACCTGGGCGCGGATTCCCTGGACCAGGTGGAACTGGTGATGGCTCTGGAAGAGGCCTACGACTTAGAGATTTCCGACGCGGACGCGGAAAAAATCCTCACCGTCCAGGATGCCATCACTTATATCGAGAAGCACGCCAAGGTACGCAAATAGCCCGTAGGCAGCCGCGCATCGATCGGCCGGGACATTCCCGATCGGTTCTGACACCAGAGTGGGCGGGAGCAACCCGCCCCCACACCAGCACCTATTAAGGAGAAACATGGCAGCCGTTGACGAAAAAGTGAAGCAGATTATCGTGGAGCAACTGGGAGTGGACGAAGGCGAGGTCACATCCACCGCCTCGTTCGTGGACGATTTGGGCGCCGACTCCCTCGATACCGTCGAACTGGTCATGGCGTTCGAGGAAGCTTTCGAGATCGAAATCCCCGACGAGGACGCGGAAAAAATCCGCACCGTGCAGGACGCCGTCGACTACATCGGAAAGCACGGGAAAGGCGGGAAGTAGTTGGGACGCAGAGTCGTAGTCACAGGGATTGGCCTGATCTGCGGCGTGGGCAACACCACGGAAGCGGTGTGGCAAAACCTGCTGGCCGGCAAGAGCGGGGTGGCCCGCATCACGCAATTTGACGCCTCCCTATTCGCCTGCCAGATCGCGGCGGAGGTGAAGAACTTCGATCCGCTGCAATTCATCGAGAAAAAAGAGCTCAAGAAAATGGGGCGCTTCATCCACCTGGCGCTGGCCGCGGCGGACGAGGCGATGAAGATCTCCGGCTTGCAGGTCACACCGGAAATCGCGCCGCAGGTGGGTGTGCACATCGGTTCGGGGATCGGCGGGTTCGACGTGATCGAGCGCGAGCATCTGAACCTGATCCATGGCGGCCCGCGCAGAATCTCTCCATTCTTTATTCCCGCCGCCATCGTCAATCTGGCCGCCGGGCATGTCAGCATCCGCTACCAGGCCAAAGGCCCGAATGAAGCCACTTGCACGGCTTGTACCTCGAGCGCGCACGCCGTCGGCGACGCTTTCAAGATCATTTCGCGTTGCGACGCGGAGGTGATGATTGCGGGCGGCAGCGAAGCCGCCATCACGCCGATGGGCGTTGGCGGTTTTGCCGCGATGCGCGCTCTCTCTACTCGCAACGACGAACCGGAGAAAGCAAGCCGTCCGTGGGATGCTGGACGCGACGGGTTCGTCATCGGGGAGGGCGCCGGCATCCTGGTTCTGGAGGAATTGGAATTTGCCCGGCGGCGCGGAGCCAAGATTCTTGCCGAGATCGTCGGCTATGGCATGAGCGGCGATGCCTACCACATCACTCAGCCCGCCGAAGATGGCGACGGGGCATACCGCGTCATGCTGAACACGCTCCGTGACGCCAAGGTGCTGCCCGAGCAGGTGGACTACATCAACGCCCACGGAACCTCGACCGAACTGGGCGATAAGCTGGAGACGATCGCCATCAAACGAGCTTTCGGCGATTACTCGTCCCAGCTGCCCGTCAGCTCGACCAAGTCCATGACAGGACATCTTCTCGGCGGCGCGGGAGGCCTGGAAGCGGGTGTTACCGTCCTTGCTTTGCGCGACCAGATTCTCCCGCCGACCATCAACCTGGAAACGCCCGGCGAGGGCTGCGATCTTGACTACATCTCCAACCACGCCCGCAAAGCCAAGGTCGAATATGCCATGTCGAATTCCTTTGGCTTCGGCGGGACAAACGGCGCCCTGCTGTTCCGCCGCTGGAGCGAATAGTCCTAGTTGTCCTTTGATTCTTGCCCGCGAGGTAACCCGCGCGTCAAAACCTCCTGCCTCGTAAGTGCAAGAGCGCCAAGGCAATCCGGCGAGAGGTCGGATTTCAAAGGGAGACGTTTCCTAATTGATAACTGACCTTCCGGTCCTTGGCTAATCGGACCATCTCAGGCCAGAATAGGCTTCTAGGACTGAAACGACCTCTGGCATATGGACAAGTCCCTGGAAATGGTGGTGTCGCCCGCGCTTCTTCCCAAAAAAGCCTCGGCCCGAGTAGCTCTGATTGACACCGTAGGGACACGCAAGAGTGTCTTGTCGGAGTGTTTCCGCCAATTTGGCATCGAGGCCGTGCATTTGACCGGCAATGTCCCTGAGCGGTTGAAACGCGAAAAGTTTGAGGCCTGTGTTTTGAGTTTGGAGCCCGGAGCGGAAAGCATCTTAGAGGCAGCGCGATCATCGCCTTCCAACAGCCGCATGGTGATTTACGGGCTGGGCGGGAGCGCCCAGGAAGCCATGCAGTATTCCAAGTATGGAATCAATGCGGTCTTCCCGGAACCGCTTGAGCGCTCGGCCACTCTCAAGCTGGTGCGGGCCACGCAAATGCTTGTTTTTCATGAGTTTCGCCGCTATGCTCGTATTCCCGTCATCACCGAAGTCTCGATCGTCACCGCCGACCATCGGCGCTTTTCCGCCACCAGCCTGGAAGTCAGCTCGGGAGGCATGTCTCTGCGCAGTCCGGAGCTGGTTTTTCCCGGTGATGCGGTGGAAATCTCGTTTGCTCTCTTGACCTTGCCGCGCACCTGGGTACGAAGCACGGTAAGCTGGTGCAAAGCTCCAACTAAGACCTTCGGCATCCGCTTTGACCCTGCCGACGAGCGCCGCTTGCCCATCAAGGAATGGATTGACGGATATTTGGAAAACTAGCGGCAGAGAGCCTCAATCCAAATTTCGAGAATCCGCCTCACTCCTGTAAAATCATACATATAGATGGCTGCCACCTCCCAGCTTGTGCAGATTGCGCTCGCCCCGCCGCTGCGCCAACCCAAGCCTTCCTGGCTAAGGGCAAAAGCGCCTGTGGGCGAGAACTTCCACAACCTGAAGAGACTGGCGCGGGGGCTTGAGCTGCACACGGTATGCGAATCGGCGCAATGCCCGAACATCGGCGAATGCTGGAACCATCACACCGCCACTTTCATGCTGCTGGGAGACCTTTGCACGCGGCGCTGCGGCTTTTGCGCCGTGCCCAAAGGCAAGCCCGAACCGATCGATTGGGACGAACCTCGCCGCGTCGCCCAGGCCGTCGCAACGCTTGGCTTGAAGCACGCCGTGGTCACAAGCGTGAATCGCGATGACGACAATCTCGGCGGGGCGCGGATTTTCGCCGAAACCATCCGCCAGATTCGCGCCGTTTCTCCGGGCTGCCGCGTAGAAGTATTGATTCCCGATTTCCAGGGGCTGGATGAAGCACTCCGCATCGTGCTGGAGGCGCAGCCCGACGTACTCAACCACAACACGGAAACCGTACCGCGCCTCTATCGCGTGGCGCGCTCCGGCGCCCGCTACGAGCGGACTCTGCGGCTGCTGGAAAATGGCAAGAACTTCTCCCCCGGCATGGTCACAAAGTCCGGACTGATGGTGGGACTAGGCGAAACCGTGGATGAGCTCGTCGGCGTTTTCCGCGACCTGGGCGAGCGCGGCGTGGATATTCTTACCGTCGGGCAATACTTGCGGCCCTCGCGCGACCATCTGCCCATCGCGCGCTTCTATACTCCCGAAGAATTCCAGTATCTAAAAGTGGAAGCGTTACGCTTCGGCTTCCGGCACGTCGAATCCGGCCCTATGGTGCGATCCAGTTATCATGCCCACGAGCAGGCGGAAGCCACCTCCGCTGCGACGATGTAAGGGGTTCGGAACCGATCCACATTATGACAACGACAAGCACCGACGCCACGATTGACGAATACCTACGCAAACGGCTCAAGCCGGTCGAAGGCGCGATCCCGCAGCTTGGGGGGATCGACATGTACGGCAACTCCATCCCCGCAGGCAGCGTGGGCGGCGATCTTTTTGAGTACCTCAACTTTCAGCAGCGCTACAACATTGCCGCGCGGATCGAACGTGCCCAGGAACGCTCGCGCTCGTACCTGGAGCCGTTGCCACAAGGGATGAGTCCGCGCAACGGCGTGGACGTGCATGTGCAATGGCTGAAGTCGAGGCCCGGGTACACATCGGCCGACGCCGCGGCCTATCGCAAGGCAAAAAGTTCAGAGCAGTTGAGAGTCGCCGAAAATCTGCAGGACCTTTACACCACTGCCGGAGTGCTGCTGGTGGACGCGCAAGGGCACGGGATCATCGCGGCGAAAATCGCCTCGACCGTGCATGATATTTTTCACGCTTTCATGCTCTCGGAACTGGATCGCTTCGGGACTCCGACGACGTACCTGTTCGAGAACCTGAATCTGCGCCTGGCGCAATCGGTCACCGCGCGCAACGCACTGGGCCGGACGGACGACAGCTCGCGGGAAATCGCCACCATGCTCTACGGCGAGATTCGGCCGAGCGGGCATTTCCGCTTCGTGAATTTCGGCCATCCCCCGCCGCTGGTATTTTCCGCGGAGTATGGCCGGTTCATGGAGGTCGACAAAGATCGCATGGCGCAGTTCTTGGCGCTTGGGCTGGAGATTCCCGAAGACCATCCCGATCGAAGCAAATACGTTTCCATGACGCTGCGCAAGAAACTCATGAGTTCCTCGGACGTGGCGGAGATCACGCTCATGGGCCAGGGCGACATTCTTTTCCTTTACACCGATGGCGTGTATGACGGCAGCGATGAGCAGGACCGGCGGCAAATCGAAGGCATCATCGCCCAGCACAAGAACCAGCCGGCCAAGCAAATCTGCAATGCGGTGCTGGATTACGCGCTCTCGCAGGACGACCATCTGCGGGAGATCGGACAGCCGGATCGCATCGACGACAAGACCGTGTTCATCATCAAGCACGGGTGAGGAGTTCCGGGATCGCTGTGAGCTACGAAAAGAGTGCGGCTACAGGGGCGCGGGAAGTGTCGAGGCTGCCAGTTTCTGGCGTGGAAGAGTGGGCCTTCAGGCCCACGTGAGTGCAAGTCAAAACGCTGGTGACGCCTGGCACGGCGCAACCACGAAAACCGTGAGCGGGTTCTGGGAATTGCAGCGGATCCGCGTGCGGCGGCGCTAGAAGATCTTCAGCTTGATGGTCAGATACTTCTTCGGATCTTCGCGCACCGCCTTCACCAAGTCCCGGCTTTCCATCAGCATTTGATTGGCGTTGTTATAGAGAGCCGGGTCCTGCAGGAGTTTTCCCGCGGTACCTTCGCCAGCGGCGAGCTTATCGGTGAGATCGGAAAGTTTATTCATCACGTTCTGGAGCTTGTTGGCAAACTCCTGATCTTTGGCCAGTTTGCCGATTGCTCCCTTGCCGGCATTGATGTCGTCGGTAAGCTTCCTGATGTTGGCGATGGTGGCGTTGGCGTTGTTGTAGAGCGTCTCGTCCTTCAGCAGTTTCCCCGCTGTGCCCTTGCCCGCGTTGAGATCATCGATCAGCAGATTCAGCTTGTCGACAGTGGCGTTGGCCTTGGTATATAGCGCATCATCGGAAATCAGTTTTCCCAGGGTGCCGTTGCCCTGGCTTACCTGGTTCATGAGAGTTTGGAACTGAGCAATCGTGGAATTCAGCCGGTTGTAGAGTGACGCATCGTAGATCAACTTGCCGACCGATCCATTGCCGCTCTCGACAAAGGCCAAAATGCGATCCAGGCGCTTTTCCAGCGCATCCAGATTTTGCAGCGTGCCCTGGCTGGCGCGCACTACGTCCTGGAAGTCGGGAACAAACTGTGCTTTCAGTTCATCGCCGTCGTGAACTTCTTTTCCTTTGGCTTGCGAGCTGTCGATATCAATGTAGGTTTCGCCGAGGACGCCCGCGGTGGAAAGCTGGGCGGTGGAATCCTTGTGCAGGTTGGGAAGGTATTTGGTCGTGACCTTCATGGTCACTTCCACCGGCATGGTTCGGCGGGCTGGGTCGGATACGACGCGGATGTTCGTAACGTTGCCGATGTCGACGCCGCTCAGGCGCACGGCCGCGCCTTCCCGCAATCCGCCAGCGTTATCGAAGTAGCATCGCAGCGTGATCTTCGGGGTGAAGAAGCCTGCGGTGTTGCTCATGAGAAAGAGCAGCACCGCCAGCGTGCAGCTGGCGACAATCACGGTCAGCCCGACTTTCAGTTGAGACCACTTCAACTGCTTTTGGCTAGGCACTCTCTCTCCCAAGCACTGGTCTCACGGCACATTCCGTGGCTGGCCTCCCCGCAACGAACTGGCGTGTTTCCCGAATCATAGCAGACGGCTGGCCGGTTATTCACGCTAGGCTCGGCGCGTTCGCAAGGTTCCTGTCAGAAGCGTGGCCAAAAAATACGCGGCGGCACCGCATGCCAGCGTGGCGTTCAACCCGTACTGAATCGCGATCACCATGGCCAAGACCGACCCCAGAACACTGGACGCGGCGTTCATGGCCCAAGCCCATTCCACCGCATTGTTGTCGTTTTTTTCGCCGGATGGGAACTCCGGCGCCGGAAAGCTGGCCAGCGCACGCAGGCCGGTGGGAAAGGGCATGCCCATCGCGAAACCCAAAGGCGCCAGCAGCAACGCGCTCACGGCGAGTTTGGCCAGGAACGGCAAGCCCACCAACGCATTCAGCAATGCGGGAAGTACGAACACGAGCAACAACAGCGCGGCTACAACTAGCAGGAGCGGGCCGCGCGCGCTGCCGCTTTCGCCGAGCCAGCGACGAGAGGCCAGGCTACCGGCTCCGCTTGACAGCAGAAGCAGAAACACCACCACCGTCAGCGCATAAGTCGGATGGCCAAGAAAAAGAACGAAGCGCTGAATGAAGGCGATTTCTACGAGAATGTATCCCAGCCCCACGGCGATGAAGTACAGCAGCCGGACCGTATGCCGCTGCGCGCCGCCGGCGCCTACCGCGAGCGGCAGAATCAGAAATGCGAGCACCGCTGCCACCGAGATCAGCAGAACCATACCCAGAACCGCCACGCCGAGGTTTACTTTCCAGTCGATTCCGCGCTGCAGCCCTTGCTGGTGAAACATCTGGCCCAGCTTGACGGTGAAGAAGAAAAACGGGGCGTTGTCATTGACCGGAGCAACGTTGTAGGCGTATTGCCGTGCAAAAGCGTAAGGATCGTTGCTGGCGATGAGGGCGGAGAACGCGTTGTCGCCGGGATTCGAAGGCAGATACTGCGCCGCGAGATTGGGATTGCGCTTCAAATGGTCCTGCACTGCCGCTTCTTCGCCGGGCGTGAAGGCGCTTTTCTTCGCCAGCACGACGACGGGAATTCCGTCTTCATCGAGCTTGCCCTGCGAAACCACGATGAAGTTCTTCGCTGGATTGCTCACGCCCAAACTGTGCAAAGCTTGCATGGCGACCGAGATCACTCGCAAAGCTTCGCGGGGCTGCCGGAATTCCCAGCGGGTAATGGCGATCATGCCATCCGGCTTGAGGTGCTCGAAATATTCCTGAAACGCCTCTTCGGTGTAGAGGCTGTTCTCGCTGAGCGCGAAAGCTCCGGCCGCGGTCGAAGCCCAGGTATCGACCAGGGTCATCTGCACCACGTCGTATTGCTGGCGGGAGTTGCGGACAAAGGAACGGCCGTCGGTTACGTGGATGTGCACCTCGGGGCGTTGATAGAGGTGATAGGCGTAGTCGGCATAGCGCCCGCGCATGATGGTATTGGCGATGATGGGGTTGATTTCGATTCCGGTAACGTCGCTGCTGCCGTTGGCCACCGCACGCAGCACATCCACGCCGCCGCCGGGCCCGATGATGGCGTAGGTCCCATGCGGCCGCAGCACATTGGCCAGCGCCGGCGGCGCAGCCATCAGATTTTTCTGCCAGACCGTTCCCTGCCATTCTTTGGGATCGGCGTTCATGATGTAGGTGGAAGCGTCGGCGTCGATCACAATGGCCTTCGCGCCGCCCTGGCGGTCCACTTCTACGCGCGAAATGGCATTCCAGCGGGCAAACTCCACCCAGGAGGAATCGCGCAGCACGCCCTTGGCATAAATCACGTCGATCAGTTTTCCGGAGTGATTCGCCGCAATCACCAGAATGAATGCCGCTACGGTTGCGCCGCATAGACGGCGCACAACCCGATCCGTCGCCCAAATGGCGCCTGCTCCGGCGGCGGCCAGGCCGGCGAAAAGAATGGTGTTCGGGCCGCCTAGAAAATTCAGCAGCGGAACCACGCCCAGGCAGGCCAGCGCCCCGCCGGTCAAGTCGGCTCCATACAGGCGGGGAATATGGGCGGACTCCCGCGCGAAAACAATCGAGAATTCCAATCCCGTAATGAAGAAAGGAACTGCTGACGTCAAATACATGACGGTCAGGCGAAAGAAGTTTTGCTTCGATATTTCGAGCGAGACGGGAATGTGGAGCACGATTTCAAGAACCGCAGGCACTGCGATCGCATTCGCTAAACAGAGCCGCGCAATGAGGCTTCTTGTCGGGAAGCGCGCTAGCCAACCTTTGAACAAATAAGCGAAGACGCCGCCGGCGCCGAGCCCGAGCAAAGCAATGGAAATGGCGAGAAAAGCAAAGTGGTAGAACAGCACCACCGAGAACAAGCGCGTCAACGCAAGTTCGAGCAAGAGCGCCGAAAAGCTGCTGAGGGCGATTCCGGCCAGCAAAGCACGGTTCAGGATTTTTTCCGAGGCAACTGGCGGGGGAAGCAGAGAGGTCTGGCTCATCGGGACTCTGGGTTCTGATTCAAATCGGGACAGTCTACCAGACGCGGGCGGCGGGCGGCGAAACGCCGGTCTTGGCCCTCCACTGGATTTGCGATCACTCAGCCGATCATTTATCGTCCAAAACCAGCTATGGGGCGAACTATCGGTGCGCCGCCGCTAATCGGCCGCGTTGTGGGATCCATTGCCGGCTCTTTTGTCGTCGCGGAGTGGCAAGACGCCGGCGGTCCGGGCGAACCTCGCCGGCTCATCGCCCCGCGGCATCTTCATCATCGCGACGACGAAGCGTGGTATGTGCTGGAAGGCGCGTTGCGGGTGCAGATGGGAGAAAATGAGGTCGATGCGCAGGCCGGGTCCGCCGTGTACGTGCCCCGGGGGACGCCGCACACCTATTGGAATCCCGGACCGGGGCCGTGCCGCTATTTGCTGATTACCACCTCAAATATCTTCCGCCTAATTCAGGAAATTCACGCTCTGCCGGAAAGGACTCTCGCTGCCGTGCAGGCGGTGTTCAGGAAGCACGATTCGGAACTGCTGGACTAGGTTTCACGGCTCGCCCGCTTTCAAACCCAAAGCCTCAGAGACGCTCTCATCGCCGCTACCGCCGAGATGTATGGACTGACCCGCAACGCTTCAGATTTTCGGGCGGCCCTGAAGAATGTCCTGGATCCGTGGGGCCCAAGCTGATTCCGGCCAGTGGCGCAGTCCTAGCTCTCCAAAATGACTTGCGCGATGGCATGTTCGGCGGTGTGAGAAAGGGAGAGCGCCACGTGGGCGACGCCCAGTTTCGCGGCGAACTCGGCGGCCTTGCCGTGGAAAGCGATGGTCGGGCGGCCTACCGGCTGGCGGCATACTTCGAGATCGCGCCAGCGCACGCCATGACTCCATCCGGTCCCCAGCGCCTTCATGCCGGCTTCCTTGGCCGCAAAGCGCGCGGCATAACGCTCCACTCGGTTGGCCTTCGATTCACAGTAGCGAATCTCGCCTTCAGTGAAGATGCGCTGCACAAAGCGGTCGCCGAAACGCTCGATGCTTTGCGCAATGCGGGGGACTTCGGTGATGTCGATGCCGCTGCCGACGATCATGCTCCCAAGTTAGCACAGGGCCCGAACGCAGAGCCTTACACCCGCCAGTAATCCGGGCGCCAGTTCCGCACCGCCTTCTTAATGTCTTTGCGGGAGAGATTTTCCGCCAGGGCACGCTGCGCCAGGGCCGGAACTTCCGCATCCGAGGCGAAGCGAAGGCCGATCAGCTGATCTTCGCTGAGTTTGGCGATCTGAGCGCGCTGCGATTCCGGCAACAGCGCGGCGAGGCGCAGCCTTTCCTCCAGGCGGATGATGCGGTCCTGATCCTTGAGGGCATAGATACGAATTCTCAACACCGCCGTGACTGCAGCCGTGGCCAGCACCACCAGCCAGGCAGAGTGAATGCCGGGATGGCGCACCAGCATCAGGCGGCGCGACGAGGGAAAAGATCGAACGTCCACAAGCGTCTCGATGTTCTGGGTGCGCAGGGCCGCGATCAGTTCTTCCTGCGAACGGGTCGAGTGGCCGATGGTGTAGAGGGTTGCCATGCCAACTGCGCAAAGTTAGTTTGCGGCGGCCGCAAGCAAGGTCGTTCGTAGACCTTCATCCTGTTCGGGAAACACAGTACGCAGGTCGAGGATCACTCGCCCCTCCGCAATACGGGCAAGGACCGGCGGCTGCGCAGCGCGCAGACAAGCCGCAAGTTCGTTGGGAGTCAGCCCCGGGCGCGCGATGGCAAGCAGACGTGTAGGAAGCGTGGCCGAGGGCGCCGCGCCTCCCCCAATCACTGATTCGCCGTCGATGACTTCCGCTTCGAGCGAAGAAGATCGAAGCGACTGTGCCAACGCTTCTGCCCGCTCGCCGATTTCTTCGCGAGACAAAGACATCATGCGCACAGCCGGAATGGCGTCATGCTCGCCCCGCACGTAGGCAAGCAGCGTGGCCTCGAGGGCGGCGTAAGTCAGCTTGTCCACGCGCAATGCGCGAAACAAAGAGTTTGACCGCATACGGGCGATCAAATCTCTGCGTCCGCTCAGGATTCCCGCTTGTGGGCCGCCCAAAAGCTTGTCGCCGCTATAGCTCACCACATCCACGCCGGCGCGCACGCTGGAACGCACGTCGGGCTCGCCGCTAATGCCGAATGTGCTCAGATCAACCAGCGCCCCGCTGCCCAAGTCTTCCATCAACGGCAGGTTGCGTTGCCGAGCCAGTCCCGTCAATTCATCCAGCCCAGGCTGCTCGGTGAATCCGGTGATTTCGAAATTGGAGCGGTGCACGCGGAGCAGTAGCCGGGTTTTGTCGTTGATGGCGCGCTCGTAGTCGGAGAGGCGTGTGCGATTGGTGGAGCCCACCTCCCGCAAAATGGCATTCGATTTCGCCATGACTTCCGGGATGCGAAACGATCCGCCGATTTCGACCAGCTCGCCGCGGGAAACGATCACCTCGCCACCTTCCGCCAAAGTGTTAAGGGCGAGAAGAACCGCGGCCGCATTGTTGTTGACGATGATGGTGGAGACGGACGTTTCTTCATGTTCCTGCAGAATGCGGCTGAAGAGGCGTTCGACGTGAACGTCTCGCTGGCCGCGCTCGCCGGTCGTCAAATCGAGTTCAAGATTTGAGTAGCCGCCGGCCGTCGCGCGGATATGCTCCAACGCGGAATCGGAAAGCGGGGCGCGGCCAAGATTCGTATGCAGGATTACGCCTGTAGCGTTGATGACGGGACGAAGCGAGTACGTCATCGCGGCGCGGGTCTGCCGCTCCACTGCGCTGGAAAGGCCGAATAGGGCAATGGGTAGGGTTTCCGCGTCGAGGCGTCCTGCCGAAATCTCAGCCCGCAAGCCGGCCAGCACAACGCGGATGGATTCTGCAACGGCGTTCTGGCCCTCAGTAGCAACCAACTCTGCGAGGTCTCCGTGGCGCAGTAACTCGTCGACGGAAGGTAATTGGCGATACAGCTCGGTTTTGGAAAGCGACTTCACCGTGAGGATTATCCCACGGGCTGATGAATCTGCTGAGAAGTGGTAGGGGATCACACAGAGGACACAGAAAAGCTCCGGCAGGTCTGTATTCCAGCGCGTCCTCCTCGGTTCGTTCTTTACCCCACTTCCACCAGCCCGTAAGTCCCCTGCCAGCGGGTTCGCATGTGGCACAGGGCGCGGGTGAGTTCTTCCTGGGAAATCTCGGCGTTAGGGCCAGCCAGCACAGCCGCCGCTTCGAGTTTCGCCGCTTCCAGCAATTGCCGGTCGCGGATGAGGTTCGCCACCTGGAAGTTGGGGATGCCGGCCTGGCGGGTGCCAAAGAACTCTCCCGGACCGCGCAGCTCCAGGTCCAGCTCGGCGATTTTGAAGCCGTCCGTGGTGCGGACCATGGCATCCAGCCGGCGCTCGCCGTCCTCGGAAACCTTGCCGCCGGTCATGAGCACGCAATAAGACTTGGCAGCGCCTCGGCCAATCCGGCCGCGCAACTGGTGAAGTTGCGCCAGCCCGAAGCGCTCGGCATGCTCGATCACCATGACCGTGGCATTGGCAACATCCACACCGACTTCGATCACCGTGGTCGAAACCAGAATGTCGAGTTCGCCCTTCTGAAACAGGCGCATGACTTGCTCTTTCAGGTCCGAGTCCAGGCGGCCGTGCAGAAGGCCAACTCGCAAATCGGGGAATATTTTCTTGCTCAGTTCCTTGTACATCTTGATGGCAGCCTTGAGTTCGGTCTCTTCGCTCTCCTCGATCACGGGATAGACCACGTACGCCTGATGTCCGGCGGCAATCTGCTTGCGCAGAAAACCCCAAACCTCTTCGGCGCGATCATCGGAGATGCGCCGCGTGACGATGGGCACACGCCCGGGCGGCATTTCGTCGAGCACGCTGGCGTCGAGGTCGCCGTAAAGCGTTAAAGCCAGAGTTCGCGGAATGGGCGTGGCGGTCATGACTAGAACGTCGGGCTCGGCGGAAACTGCCGAGCTTCGCTCGGCTGGACGGCCGGGGGCGGCCGTCCCCACGTGAGTCTGTGCACTCTCAGTCTTCTTCATCAGCTTGAAGCGCTGCAAAACGCCGAAACGATGCTGCTCATCGACGACCACCAGCCCCAGCTTGGCAAACTCAACTTTCTGCTCGATCAAGGTATGCGTTCCGATCACGAGTTGCGCGTTGCCCTGCGCAATGTGGCGGCGAATCTCGCGCTTGCGGTCATCTTCCAGCGAGCCGGTCAGCAATACCACGCGGTATCCGGCCTGCTCAAGGATGCGCCGCGCCGAGAAATAATGCTGCTGGGCCAGGATTTCCGTGGGTGCCATGAGCGCGACCTGATAGCCGTTTTCAATGGCGATGATCGCCGCTTCGAACGCAACCAAGGTTTTGCCGGAGCCAACGTCCCCCTGCAGCAGCCGCCGCATGGGAAAGGGCAGCGACATATCGGACGCAATTTCCTTCAGCGTCCGCTTCTGCGCTCCAGTGGGAT
The DNA here is from genome assembly GCA_963770915.1 of uncultured Acidobacteriaceae bacterium. Classification (GTDB taxonomy): domain Bacteria; phylum Acidobacteriota; class Terriglobia; order Terriglobales; family Acidobacteriaceae; genus PALSA-270. The sequence goes on along the minus strand of CAVYRG010000001.1, from coordinate 2,917,324 downwards.
GGAACGGCAGAATCCTCTTGATGGCCGCGCGTACGCTTTCGTCCAGGCGGAAGGCGATGCCCGTCTGCGCCTTTTGCTGCCGCCGTTTGAGCTCCAGACCGAGTTCAACGAAAAACAGCTCCTCAAAAATCAGGCGGATGTGCGCCGGCGTCCGCCAGGCCTGCAGATCCTGCAGACTTTCACCAGGATCGGGCCAGTGAACTTTCCACATCGCCTCACGCGGCGAAATCAAACTAAGATGTTGCCGCACAGCAGCGGGAATTGGATCGGGCAGCTCCGGCGGAAGATTCTCCAGCGTGGTGTGGATGATGCGGCGAAACCAGCGGGAAGTGAGGCGGCCCTGGCCGGCCGACTCGTAAATCGGAACAATTCTCCCAATTTCGAGCGACGAAGTGGCTTTGTTTCCCGATGAGCCGTTTTCCGGAACCCCCAGAATCTCGAACTGCGGCTGCATCAGCTGCAACCCGCCTTCGTAAAGGTCTTCTTCCACCTTTCCATAAAGAGCCACCATCTGGCCGGGCTGGAAGCGATCTCTCAGGTAGGCCGCATTGAACCAGACGCATTTCAGGCGCGAGCGGCCTTGCCCGGCGGTCATCTGGAAAATCGGCATGCTGCGGGTGCGAAACAGGCCGGAATTGCGAACTTCGGCGATGACCGTCGCCATTTCTCCAGCACGCAGTTCGTTGATGCCGCGTGGGTTTACGCGGTCCTCGTAGCGAAAGGGCAAATAGTGGAGCAGGTCATCCACGGTGTGAATGCCTTTGTTGCCCAACGCTTCGGCCAGGCGCGGGCCTACACCCTTGACGAACTGGACGGAAGTGGAGGGCTCCAGCATCGAAAAGATGTTAGCAGGAGAAGGACGGGGGGTCTCCGGGCGGTGGAAAATGGCTAAATCTAGTCCGTCCCGGCCGAGGTTCAGCGGTGTCTAAGAAAGCAGTGGAAAATTTTGGGCATGCCTTGATCGCGGTTCTGGCCGGGAATCTCGTGTACTTCCTGCTCATGCCGTACCTTCCGCCTGCGGCGCGGCACGCCCCCATGCGGCTCGATCTGGGCACGATCCTGGATTTCCTGATGTGCCTGACGTTTTTCGGAATCACGAAATCCATCGCCGCCCGAAAACGCCACTCTGGCAAATCCTGAGCCGCCGGCTCATTTCCGGGAAATGTGGGTTACTTTAGGAACCTCGGTAACGTCCACGAAACAGGCTAAAATCCGGCAAGTCTATGCATAAGGTCGCTATCCTCTACGACGCCGGCCAGGCGGTGCTGTCTACGTTCGATCTGGATGAGGTCTTGCATCGCATCCTCAGGACCGTACGGGACTACTTTCACTTACAGTACATCGCCATTTTGCTCCCCGACGAAGATACCCAGGAACTTTACGTCCGCCGCCACATCGGCTGGGACGACGAGCGGGATAAGCTCCACTTGCCCTTCGGCAAAGGCATCATCGGCGTGGCTGCAAAGGAAAAGCGGGCGATTTACGTGCCCGACGTCAGCAAGGACCAACGTTACGTAGCCACCGTAAAAGGCACCCAATCCGAACTGGCGCTGCCGCTTATGGTGCGGGATCAGATCGTGGGCGTCCTCGATTGTCAGAGCGCAAACCTCGACCACTTTGACCAGGAAACCATCGATTTGCTGATGTTGTTCTCGACTCAGGCCTCCATGGCGCTGCAAAATGCGCGCTTGTACTCGTTGGAGCGGCGCCGCGCCCTGCAACTGGAGGCCATCAACGCTATCGCCAAGCAAACCACCGCGGTCCTGGATCTTAAAGAACTGTTGTCCAAAGTCTGTTCCCTTATCCGCAATGCTTTCCCGGTGTCGCACGTTTCCGTTCTGTTGAAGGAAGAGGACGAGATCATTCTCCGGGCGCACTATGGAGACTTGACGCCGCGCATCCCGGAAGGGGGGAAGCTTTCGGTAAATGCTGGACTTTGGGGACGAGCGCTGAAGTCCGGCAAGACCGTGATCGAAAATGACATTCGGATCGCGCAGGATTATGTGGGATTCTTCGTTGAAACGGCCTCCCGCATGTGCATTCCGCTGCTTTCTTTTGGACAAACGCTGGGAGTGCTGGTGCTGGATTCCTCGCAGCTTAACGCCTTTCAGAGCAATGACGTGCAGTCGCTGGAGTCGGTGGCCGACATTTGCTCGAACGCGATTCAGAACGCGCACTACGTGGACCGGGTAAAGCAGCTGGCCTATCTCGATGGCCTTACCGGGATCTTCAACCGTCGCTACTTCGAGATGCGAATTGTGGAGGAAATTGAGCGGGCCCGGCGCTTCGACACCAGCATGGCGATCATTATGATCGATATCGACCAGTTCAAGCGTCTGAATGACGAATTCGGTCACTTGCTGGGTGATGAAGTGTTGCGCCAGGTTTCGTCCATTCTCCATCAGCAGCTGCGGAAATTTGATGTGGTATGCCGGTATGGAGGCGAGGAGTTTGCCATCCTTCTCTCGCAAACCAACGCCCAGCATGCTTTCGGCATAGCCGAAAAGCTGCGCCGACAGGTCGAAACCTGGCAATTTCCGGGTGTGCCCCGGCCTGTGACCATTAGCGCCGGAGCCGCCAGTTATCCCGATCACGGAACCACGCGAGATGACTTGGTCAAGGCGGCGGACGCAGGACTTTACGCGGCCAAGCTGGCCGGACGGAACCGCGTGCTCTTAGCGCCGTTGGCGCGCAAAAGCGCGACACCTGTAATGGGCGATTAGGCCCGGGCCGATTGTGCCGCTTTGGCTTGGCCGGCTTCCTGCTACATGTTCGCTAAATGTCGGCTTTGCCGCCACGCCATTCGCGGATGCTCTTTTGAATCTGCTGCCGCAGTTGATCCCGCTGCTGTTCGAACTGCTGCCTGGCGCGCTGGACCTGCTCCTCAATCTCTTTCCGGTTCAGCGAGAATTCCTTCATCTGCTTTTCCAGCTCCGGCTTTTCCTTTGCAAATTCCCGCATGGCCAACTCAACCTGCGGCCTGACCTCGGCCAATTCGACTCTCATCTTGGCCAATTGCTCCTTCGTAATCTCACTGATCTGCGGCAAGCCAAGACTTTCTTCACGCAGCGGGGCCGCTTCTCCGCGTTCCGGCAACTTCAGCGTCAAAGTCTGCTCTTTCTTGTCGCGGATGATGCCTACGCTCACCCTGTTGTCTTTGCCGTTGTGAACGGCGTGGTTGAAATCGCCGGCATCGCTGATGGTCTCTCCATTCACCCGTGTGATGACGTCCCCGGCGTGGAACCCGGCCTTCTCGGCATTGCTGCCCTTTTCCACCGACCGCACCAGCACGCCATGACCGTCCTTGACACCAAAGAAGTCAGCCAGTTGGGAGGTGAGGTTTTCCACCATCAACCCGCTACGTATCGAGGAATGCACAATCACGATGGAGACGGGCATATCGAAGTCGGGCATCGGCGGCATCGGCGGGACCGGCGGCATTGCCAAATGGAACTCACCCGCCGGTTGAGTGAACGCTTTGCGGTCTGCCAGCTGAGCCTTGAGTGTCATGGGCTGGCCGGCCCGGCTGATGCCGATGGTGATCACCCGGCCTTCCGGAATTTCGCGGATGAGCCGCCGCAACTGTTCGACGCTTTCGACCTGCTCGCCGTTGATGCTCAGGATCACGTCGTGCTCCTTGAGCCCGGCTTTGCCGGCAGGAGCATCTTGATCCACCATGGTCACTTCGACGCCTTGTTCATCCTTGAGCTGCAGCGGCCCCAGGCGATCGGGAGTGATGTCGCGGGTATCCACGCCCAGGTACGATCCGCCGCCGAGGTACTCCTCGCTGGAATAGCCGAATTCACCAGGCTCCACGGAAAAGCACTCCGCAGGATAAGCGGCAATCGCCAGGGCGAGAATGAAGAGACTGGCAAGCATCGATCTGCGCATAGTGGATCCTCTCACTTCGAAGTTCTTTATTTGCTGCGGAAAGTGATGTCGCCGCTGGTGGTTCGCACTTTCAAAAGGGGGCCACCCCCGTTCAAACTGCCTTCCGCCGTAACCGTCTTCGGGCCCCACGGGCCCCCGACCGAATTCACGCGAATGGCTGGAAAATCCGACTGGATGCGGTGCCCATTGCCCAGATCGATGAAAGCGCGAACCGTAATATTCAGTTGTGGCGGCAGATATACGGCGATGTCGCCGGTGGAAGTCTCGAGGCTCGAATCGCTGTGCTGGCCGTCCGGCACGAACTTCACCACAATGCCTCCCGCTCCGGTTTCCACGTGGGCTGCGGGCACGCCGTCAAGTTCAATCCGCCCTGCGCCCGTTTCCGCGTGCACCGGGCCTTTCGCCGAGGCTACGCGAATGCTGCCGCCACCCGTTTCGATATCGACCGGTCCGGCGACATCGCCTACATTGATGTTGCCGCCGCCGCTTTCAATCTTCAGCCTGCCTCCGCACTGCTTGACCTCGATATTGCCGCCGCCTGCTTCCAGAACCGCGCCTTGGTCACTGGAGACCAGCACGATGTCTCCTCCGCCTGTGGTGGCGTTTGTAGTTCCCTTCACGGAGCCGATGGACACTCGCCCGCCCCCGGTCTGAATGCTCAGGTCGCCACCGACCGAGCCAATTTCGATATTGTCGCCACCGGTCTGCGCACGCACGTATCCGCCGATGTCTGCGATATGGATCTGCCCGCCGCCGGTTTCGGCCTCCACATGACCGGCGATGCCCGTGGCCGAGACCGCCCCGCCATCGGTCTCCACCTTCACCGCCTGGATGGCCCGCGGAACATGAACCACGAACTCACCAGAGAACTTCGGCGGCCTTCCGCCTTGCCATTCCCCCACCAGCCACGCGGTATCCCCGTGCACATAGGAAGTGATTTTGTACCCGTTGAACTCATGGCGGGCCTTCTCTTCCGAGGAGGCATAGGAGCGATTGTGCACCACGTAAGTGATGGCGTCCTGTGACCCGCCTTCCACGCGGACCGAGCCGGCGTCCACTCTAATCCTCAGATTGGGAGCGCTGCTCAGGGAGCCGCTAATTTCCTGCGCCCAATTGCCGCTTTCGCTGTAGACGCGCCCTTGTTGGGCGGTCGCAGGGGCAACCAGCGACAGGACAACCACGAATTGGAGAATCCTTTTCATCATGTACCTTTCAGCCTTGGCGCAGCGGAACAACTCAAAGCCAGCCCTCGCCACAACGCTCCCTAATCCATCTCCGGCAACTGCGCCAGCACGGTGCGCGCCTGCGAGCGAATGTACTGATTCGGGTCGCTATCGGCCAGGCGCCGCAGAACTGCGCGCACGCTGCTATCCGCGCGAACTGCGTGCAGCGAGAGCAGCGCTTCGGTGCGCACTCCGGGATTGGAGTCGTTCAACAGCGCTTCCATCACAGCATCGCGCACCCGGACATCGCTCTTCACGAACGGCCCAAGCGCATCCACAGCTTTCAACCGCACGCCCGGGTTCGAATCGTAACGCAAGGCATAAATCAGAGCCTCGCGCACCCGCACATCGTCCGGATTTTCCGTCAGCAACCCCACCGAATCCATGCGCACGCCTGAGTTATTCACGTTGCGGGCGGCGAACAGCAGCAATTGCTGGATGCGCTGATCGTTCAGCGAGCCCTGCGCTTCCTCGGTCAGAACCCGGTCATACTTAATGCTGATCTGATCCGTGCCCGGCTCTTTGGACACAGAACGGATGCCGGTAATGGACGACTCAACTGGCGCTGCGACGGACACTCCATCGGGAGTTTTGCGGCCGTCTGCAACCACTTTGTAAGCGGTTCCGATGCCCCCGGCAAAACCCACGATGAAGATGGCGGTGGCCAGCGCGGGGGAAAATCGAACTTGGCGGAGCCAGACGGCGGGATCGAAAATCAGGCGGTGCCAGAACCCGCCCTGCTCGGTGGTTTCCAGGGAGTTCTGCAGCCGCATGCGGGAGCCTGCCAGAAGGTTGGGGGAGGGTTCCTCCACCGGCAGCGCCGAAAACCGCTCGCGAAACTCCCGCGTCGAACTCAACTCGGCGGAGCAATCGCTGCAGCGCGCCACATGCTGCTCCAGCTCATAGCGCGCGTCATCCGGCAGTTCGTCGTAGACGTACAGCAGAATATTCTGTCGCACCCATTCACACTTCATGATTCATCCCCCTCAACGCATGTCTGCCAGCGCCCCGCGCAGCTTTTGCGTGGCGCGAAACAAGGTATTCTTGGCGGTTTCTTCCGTCGTTTGCAAGATCTCGCCCACTGTTCGCAGCTTCAGCCCGTAATAGTGCTTCAATTCGAAGACCATACGCTCGCGCGCCGAAAGCCTCTCCAGGGCGCGATGGATACGCGACCCCAACTCGCGGTTCATCAGGCCGCGTTCCGGGTCCGCCCCGGCCCGCCCGTCGGGCACTTGCGCCAGCACGTCGTAGGACTGGCCTTCCGCATCCACCGCGACCGGAGCATCTTCCTTTCGCACCTGCTTCTTTCGCAGATGATCCAGGCACAGGTTCGAAACAATGCGATAAATCCAGGTATAGAAAGAACACTCAAAACGAAAGCTCGCCAGGCTCCGGTAGGCTTTCAGGAACGCTTCCTGGTAAATGTCCTGGGCTTCCTGTTCCGAGCCGGTCAGGTGCATGGCCAGGCGAAGCACGGCCTGGTCGTAGTGGCGCACCAGTTCTTCGAAGGCTACGCGGTCGCCTCGCTGCGCCTCCCGGACCAGCACGGTGTCATCGATGCGGTTCAGACCTTGCCCAGACATGGAGCCCCGCGCTTTGGGGTCCTGGATTGCTTCGCCACGTTCCCGCGCGCCGCGCTGCCCGGCTGCGGAGGAACATTCGCCAACCGTAAAAGGCACTGCTAGAGCATCGGCCGGCATGATCCCTTGTCCTCGACTCGACTTCCGTGATGCAACCGGGTTCCATCGCCGTCCTTTCCGGCTGCATTGCTATAGACGGGGCAAGAGCCGGACTGTGAGCAGCATTATAGGAGCCGGTAGGGATTCGCCGGATGTTGGCAATAAAGGGGTTCTGGACTGCGTTGGGCCGGATGAGGCAAACCCTGCGGGAAAAGTCGGGCGGGCCAGAGCCCGCCCTGAGACAGTCAAGGGGCGTCCTACGCGATTGTTACTCTGCCACCGCTTCCTTCTCGATAAGCACTTTGACATGAGTGGTCACGTCCTTGTGCAGCTTGATGGGAACCGCGAACTCGCCCAAGGTCTTGAGCGGCTCGTGCAGCTGTATCTTGCGCCGATCAAGGCTTAGGCCCTTCTTCTCGAGAGCCTCGGCGATGTCGCCTGAAGTCACCGAGCCGAAAAGCTGATCGTGCTCACCGGAGCGGCGCTGGAACGACAACGTCAGGTCGACGAACTGCTTGGAAAGCTCTTCCGCCTGCGCCTTCTCCTTGGCGGACCGGCGTACCGCGGCCGCCTTCATCTGCTCAATGACCGCCTTGTTGCCCTTCGAAGCTGCGATCGCGAGCTTGCGCGGCAGCAGGTAGTTGCGGCCATATCCTTCCGCCACCTTCACAATGTCGCCCCGCGATCCCAGCTTGGCGACGTCTTCCTTCAGTATGACTTCCATGATGATTCCCTCAATTCATTCGCCGCGGATTTGCACGGATGAACCCGGATCAAGCAAGGCAATTTCGTAAGATCCGTGATGATTCGCGAAAGTCCGTGGCAGATTCTTAACCTGCGCGGCCGGCAAACGGCAGCAGGGCAATGTTGCGTGCCTGCTTGATCGCGGCGGATAAGCGCCTCTGGTGAGGTGTGCACACGCCGGTCAGGCGCCGCGGCATGATCTTGCCGCTCTCCGCCACGAACTGCGCCAGCAACCGCACATCCTTGTAATTAATCGCCTCGATCTTCTCGACGCAGAACTTGCAGACTTTCTTGCGGCGAAAATACTTGCGGCCGCCTTCACGCCCGCCCGGACCGCCGGGGCGAGGCGGACGGCGCTCGCGGTCTCCGCCGAAGGAACGCTCTCCAGAAGGACGATCGCCGGAGGACCGATCTCCGGAAGGGCGATCTCCAGAGGGCCGATCGCCCGAAGGCCGATCCCCGGACGGACGCTCTCCGCTCGATTCCGCCGCCGGTGCTGCACTCAATTTAGTTTCTTCAGCCATGTTGCTCCTTAAAAGTCAGTCGTTCGGTCCTTGGTCGTTCCGTCGTTGGCCAACGACGTCGTCAGCGGCCAACGACCAACGACGGGTTCTACGCCGTTACCGGCGCAGTTTCGTCGCCTGCCTCTGCGGCAGATGCGGGCGGCGCCTTCGCGGCGCGCATCGCGGATCTTCTTGATCTTGTCCAGCCGCTTCTGCTCTTCATCAATGCGCACGGTGAGAAACTTGATCACCGGCTCAGTCACCCGCAAGCGCCGCTCCAGTTCGTGAATCAATCCGCCGCCGCCTTCCACCGTCAACAGCATGTAAAGCCCGTCGTGAAAACGGCGCACGGTGTAGGCGAGCCGCCGCTTGCCCATTTTCTCCACGCTCTTGACCTGCCCGCCGGAAGTCGTTACTGCGGTTTCCAGCGTGGAAATCAACTTGTCCTGGTCTTCCTCCGCCATGTCCGGGCGGACGATAAACATCAACTCATACGTACGATTCATTCTCAATTCTCCGTCCGCCACGGATTGTCACGGATCAATACGGATCAAATTCAAATCCGCGTTCATCCGTGCAAATCCGCAGCTAAGCTTTCATTCATCCGGTTTGCGATTGAACCGGTTCATCGCCGCATCCGGGCCGTCCGTCAAAATCACCTTCACCGCTTCGGCCGCTGTGTCGAGCACTTCGTCGACGACCCCCAAATCAGCCTTGCGCATCGGGCTGAGCAGATAACTCGACCCCGTCGTAAACCTTATGCTCCGGCGCAACCCCGATGCGGATGCGCAGGAAATCATCCGTGCCCAGCGCCCCAATTACCGACTCAATCCCGTTATGCCCCGCCGAGCTGCGCCGGCGATGAATGCGCAGCGTGCCCAGCGGAAAATCCAACTCATCCTGAATGACGATCAGGTCCGCTTCCGGCCTGGCGTCATTCTTTTCCACCAACTCCCGCACCGAAAGCCCGCTCAAGTTCATGAACGTTTCCGGCTTGGCCAGCAGAACCGTCTCCGCACCGATCATCGCCCGGGCCGTCAGCGCCCTCGCATTGGCGATTTCTGACTTCCACATTGCATCGCTCGGCGATCCGGTCAACCGCCAGGAAGCCCACATTGTGCGGCGTGAACTGGTATTCAATCCCCGGATTGCCCAAACCTACGATCAGCTTCACGGTTGTCGTTGGTCCTCGGTCCTTGGTCCTTGGCTTACGAACCTGCTCGACCGCCGGCAAAAAGCCAACGACCAAGGACCAACGACCAACGACGGGTTCCTACTTCTTCTCTTTCTTCTCCGCCTTCTCCGCGGCAGGAGCTTCGCCCTCTTCGCCCTCGACCTCCTGCTTGCCCTTCTTGATGACTTCCGGCTCGGCAGGGGTGGCGCCAACTTCTGCGGCCACCGCTTCCGGAGTCGCGACCACTTCCTCCTTTATGGTAATGATGTGCGCCACCGACTGGTTCGCGTCGGTGATGTACTTGATCTTGTCGCTTTTGGGCAGATCTTCCACCCGCAGTACTTTGCCGAAAACCAGTTCGGAAACGTCCGCCTCGATCGAAGCTGGAATGTCACCCGGCAAACACTCGATCTCCACTTCGCGCAGCACCTGCTCCATAATGCCGCCTTGCTGCTTCACTCCGGCAGCTTCGCCCTTAAGCACGATGGGCACTTCCACCTTGAGCTTCCGGTCCATGGCAATGCGCTTGAGGTCGATGTGCAGCAACGCCCCCTTGACCGGCTCGTATTGCCAATCCACGATCATGGCCTGGGTCCGTTCGCCGCCGTCGAGCGCCAGCTCAAAAATAGTGTTATAGCCAGCCTGCGAATTCAGGATGCGCGTCACTTGCCGCGGGTCCAGACTCACCGAAATGGCTTCTTTGCCCGCCCCATACAGCACGCCCGGGACCTTGCCCGCCGCGCGCACCCGGCGCGCGTCGTTCTTGTTCCCCGCTTCTCGCGGTTGCGCTTCCAAAAGACTTTTCTCCGTTGCGGTTGCCATAAGTTCGATTCCTGTCTTCTTCCCTCACTGCCTTAAGTGAATAATTTGCTGACCGAGGCTTCCTCGTGGATCGCCTGAATCGCGCGCCCGATCAAACCGGCCACGGTGCGCACCTCAATCTTTGATTCCTGCTTCGCCGCCTCGCTGAGCGGAATGCTATCCGTCACCACCACCTGCTTGATGCAGGACTGCGAAATATTTTCCACCGCCGGCCCTGAAAGCACCGGATGGGAACAGCACGCGTACACGGCGGCAGCGCCGGCGTCCATGAGCGCGCTCGCCGTCTTGACCAGCGTGCCCGCGGTATCGATCAAATCGTCGATCACCAGACAGGTGCGGCCGGCCACGTCGCCGATCACGTGCATGATTTCCGCCACGTTGGCCTCCACACGGCGTTTATCGACGATCGCCAGCGGAGCATCGATCTTCTTGGCAAAAAACCGCGCCCGTTCCACGCCGCCCGCATCCGGCGAAACCACAGTCAGATTCGGCAAATCCAGCTTTTTGAAGTAATCCACCAGCACCGGCGAGGCAAATAGCGGATCCACCGGAATGTTGAAGAATCCCTGGATCTGGGCCGCATGCGGATCGATGATCAGCGCCCGGTCGGCCCCCGCGGTGGTCAGCAAATCCGCCACCAGCTTGGCCGAAATCGGCGACCGCGGCTTGTCCTTGCGATCCTGCCGGCCGTAACCGTAATACGGAATCACCGCCGTGATGCGCCGCGCCGAGGCCCGCTTCAGCGCGTCAATCATCAGCAGCAGCTCCATCAGGTGCTCGTCCACCGGGCGGCAAGTCGGCTGAATCACGAACACATCCGCGCCGCGCACGTTTTCCTGAATCTGGACGTAGGCTTCGCCATCTTTGAAGCGCGTCACCTGAGCCTGATTGCGAGTCAGTCCCAGAAACTCGCAAACGTCATCGGCCAGCTTCTCATTGGCCGTGCCGCTGAAGATTTTGAACTTGTCGTCCACCCGGGCGCGATGTGGCTTGCGCTCAGGCTTTTCCTCGACGCCCGCCCGGTGTTCCTTTTCGATCGCAGTCGCTAGAGTTGTCGCCATATAGCTGCTAGCTCCTAGCTTCTAGCGAAACCGCCCGCCCTTAGCTGGAAGCTAGGAGCTAGAAGCTATTTTCTGGCTGGGCCGCTAGGATTCGAACCTAGACAAAGTGCTCCAAAGGCACTTGACCTACCATTAGTCGACGGCCCAGTTTTGGAATTTGACGATTGGCTGGCATGCCTAGTGTATCCAGAACTTCCGCCGCATCCAACCGAAAACCGCCTTCTGCTGTGCCCATCCTCGCGCCCTTGCGCCAGGGTGAGTCCCTCAACTCTTCCGCCAAAGCCCTCGCAAATACTGTGACCGCTTGAGCGTTCTTGTCGCCAACGCTGCTACGCCGTTTTTTCGCAGCCGCGATGCGGCTTCTTCCGCCGAGGCCCGCGAGCTGAACAACCCATAGAGCGCCGAACCAGAGCCTGACAGCGAGGCATACATCGCCCCGGCGCCTTCGAGCACACTCTTAACCTCACGCAACTCGGGATATTTCGGGAATACGACCCGTTCAAAGTCGTTTTCAATCCCGGTACGGACGAGGTCGAGAAGTAGGGTCTCGGCCCGGCCCCTGCCTTTACTCACAGGGACACCGGATGCTCCGCTCAGCCCTGCAGAAATCCTACGGCCGAGCTCAGTCATTCTATCGGAGGGAGCGGGGCCCGTCAATTTTGCTTGGTCCACATGGGAAGATCTGGACCGGGCGTTACTCACGTGGGGACGGCCGCCCCCGGCCGTCCAGGTCGAGCGAAGCTCGACAGCGTGAGCTCGACTGTCCCGCCCCTCCGCCGCCATCATCGCGTCCCAATCCGCAAACGCCTTCGGCGTCGACACCGCAATCTCCGGCATCACCACCACGCACGGCATCGCGGGCAAATCCGGCAGCGGATAAACCTCCTCCCCATGCCCGACGCCCAACACCGTCCCGCCAATCAAGAACAGCGGCAAATCCGACCCGACCTCCGCTGCAATCCGCAACCGCTCCGCCCCAGGTAGCTCTTTTTTCAGCGCCCGCTCTAAAGCAAGCAGCGCCGCCACCGCGTTCGCCGACCCTCCGCCCAGCCCGCCTTGCACCGGCAGCCGCTTCTCAATCTCGATGACCACCCGCCCCTTCGCCCGCAACGCAGCCATCGCCCGCTCGACAATTCGCCAGCAGGTATTCGACTCATCGCAAGGCACGCGCGGGTCGTCACTGCGAATCTCAATCCCCGTCCCGCGCCCGACCTGCACGCGAATCACATCATGGAGAGCAACGGTCTGATACACCGTGCGCAGCTCGTGATAGCTGTCATCCCGCAGCGGCCCAATGCTTAGCCCAAGATTGATTTTCGCGAATGATCGGACAGTGACGGGCATGCAGCTGGCATTCTAACGGAAGCCGCAATTTCGCCTGGACCTAAATGATCTCCCCGCCGACGATTTCAAACCATGATCGGTAAAACGCAGGGCGGTTGAAATATCTATTTAGCGCTTGTGTTTGGCGACCTATAATCGGACACAGCCAATGACCGCCTTGCCCAATGTGTGATCGCGTATCTGAAGCACTTAGCTGGCCAGTACTTCTTTCAGTATCTCTTGATTGCCGTCGTGCCGGTATGGTTTTTCGTGCGCAATCTGCCGGGGAGGTTCCGCTCTTGGATGAGCGCGGGATGGCAAACAGTACAGGGCCGGATAGAAACGGTCAATGTCCACACAATCAACGTGAGAGAGGGCGGAGACTCCACGGCAGATCTCGGATATTCCTACTGTGTTGACAAGGAACGCTACGCCGGCTACTACTCACGCCAGTTCCTCGACGAGCAAGCCGCGTGGGACTACGCAGACGCGTTGAAAGGACAAGCAGTGCTCGTGCGATACAAACCTAGCCAGCCGGAGGTCTCTGCTCTGCGACCCTCTGATCAGGCACCAGAATGCACTATTCAGGCAAAGGCCAAGTCATTCTCACGACACTTGCTCTGGCTCCTTCGCGCCCGTTAGCTACCCTCTACGCTTGTAATACACCGCAAACTCAAACCCCGGATTCGCCGGAAACAGCTCTGCCACTTTCCTCAGCCGCTCGGCCATCTGCTGCGGCGCCAGCAGCGGATAGTCCCGCTCCCGCAGATCGTAGTAATCCACATCGAGAAACAGCGACAGCAGATAAATCGAAATCGCGTCGGCGAACGTGGCGGCAAAATATTCGTTCTTATATTTTTCGGTATCCGGTCCCGGCACAGTTGCCAGCTTGCGCGACTCCCAGGCGTCGAGCGAAGTCTCGCCCCGCGCGTTGGCCTCCGCCTGCTTCCAAACCAGGTCTGAGAACTCTCCCGAAACCCCCGCCCGCTCGACCACCGCGTGCCCCACGTTGATATAGAACTCGAAGGCGACGGAGAACTTGTCGTCCATCAGCCGGGTGGAGATGAACACGCACTGCGAATCGCCCAGGTCGAGATTGCGATGGCACACCGCGTTGTCGCTGAGCGCCACGTCGTAGCGGTCAGCGATTACGGTCTCGTCTCCCTGGTTCACCGTGAGCGGGACAAAGTAGTACGCCTTGCGCTGCAGCGCCGCCGCGGCCGCATTGGGCACAGCGGAAACCATCCGCTCCAAGTCCGAAGCCGAGACGGTCATCTCCCCGGCCACGGCATAGCAGATGCCGTTGGACGCTTGCGAAACCGGAGTCTGGCGAACCACTTCCGCCGGCGGGCGAGTAATGGCCGGCGTGGCTTGAGACATAGCAGCATTGTAGCGCACCGCTCCTGTGGCAGCCGCCTGAGCGCATCCGCTGCCAAATGATGTAGCCTAAACACGATGACTCCCACGCAAGCGCCCATTCGCACGCCGCGTTGGTACCTGGTTCCGGTGCGCGTGCTGCTCATCACGTTTCCGCTCACGTTGCTGTCTTTCGCGGTCAGCCTGCTGCTGGGGATTTTCGGGGCGGTCATCCACGCCTGGCTGCGCGGCACGCACCCGAACCTGACCGTGGCGTACAAGTATGTGGCGGCGCCGGTGGCGCTCGTGGCCGCCGTGATCGTCCTGGTAGCAGCGAGCCTGATGGAGGTCCGCCGCTACCGCCAGGCCAAAGCCCTGGCGGCAATCGAGCGGGCGAGCTAGTACAGCCGTCGTCCGCCCCCAATTCCACCCGCCAATCAGATCGGCCCTCGATGGCGGCGAAGCCGGACGGCGGCAGTCAGGAATATCGCAGCCACGCCCAGCCCGATCCACAATCCCGGGCTGAGCAGGAAATGAACCGGCGAGATCATAGACAGCGGCGCCATCGACTTGCTGCCGGCCATGTAAGCGTCGCTTTCGTGTCCGCCTCCCGCGATGTAGCCAAGCATGCGGGCGAAGTGCCAGGAGTTGAACGCGATCTTCTCCCCGATGCTAATAACCAGAAACGGCAGGAAGGCCCACAAGAATGTCGCACGCCGAGCCCAGGCCGAAACCAGCAGCATCCACGCGTAGATGGGCGCAAACGACAGCCCGTGGATCGCCGCCAAGTGGTAGAGCAGCATCACCGACATTTCCAGGAAGTGGGTCCAGAGCATTGCCGCGCTCAGGCCGCTTCCGAGCAGTGCCATGGCGCTCAGCAACGCCATGATCAGCTGCATCGCGAAGGTGACGGCGAAAGTCACCAGAGGAATAATGACGATCGCCACGCTCGCCTTGGCGAGCACAGTGATGAGATCGGACACCGGCAACGACTTCCAGAACAGGATGCTGCGATCGCGCCGCTCGCCGTGCAGCGCGTCCAAGCAATAGAAGATGGAAACGATGACCGACGCCAGCATAATCATGGCGGCGGCGAAGGTGGTCGGCTCTTCCAGTATCGCCTGCCGCCGCAACAGATCCTGCGTCGCCAGCCCGCGGCCGATCGTGCCGATCAGAAACCCGAGCAACGCGACGCACGCGGCGGCCAGTGGCGCGATGTAGATCGAACGGTATTCCCACAACTCCCGCCGCACCGACCAATAGAAGGCTCGCCTTGCCGAGATGGCTACGGGCGTGACAGTTTGCGCTTGAAAGGATTCGGATACCCCACTCGAATGCGCGTTCATCGGGCCGCTCCTTGGGTTTGGCGGTCCTGATTGCCGATCACCGCCACGAACAAGTCTGCGATACTGGGGGCGCGCACTTCGCCCAGCCCGGCGAGTTGCTGGCGATCCACTTGCTCGAACAGCAGAATGCTGCGGCCCAGCAATTGCCGCTCGCCCATCGGCCTAAGCGCCCGGGCGGCCCCAACCTGCTCGGGATTCACTGTCACTTCTAGATAGCGCGACTCAAATTCCTCCATGCTGCAATTGAGCACGATGCGGCCCCGGTTCATGAACATGAGATCGGTCAGGACGTGCTCGACCTCTTCCACCTGATGGGTGGTCACCACGATGGTGCGGCTGCGGTCGAAGTAATCGTTTAACAGCGAATCGTAGAACTGCTTGCGATACAGAATGTCCAGGCCGAGAGTCGGCTCGTCCAGCACCAGCAGTCTCGCGTCAATGGCCATGATCAGCGCGAGGTGCAGCTGCGTTACCATGCCCTTGGACAATTCCCTGATCTTGTTGGTGCGCCGGATGTCGGTCTTCGCCAGAAAACCCTCCGCCTTGGCGCGATCGAATCGCGGATGCACTCCCGCCATGTAGTCGAGCGCCTGCGAAACCCTAATCCAGCGCGGCAAGACTGCGACATCCGCAATAAAGCAGACATCGCACATGAGCCGATCGCGTTCCTTCCAGGGATCGCGCCCCAGCACCTTCAACTCGCCCTCGTATGGGGTCAGGCCGAGAATCGCATTGAGCGCGGTCGTCTTGCCGGCGCCATTGGGGCCAATGAGCCCCAGAATGCGGCCCTCTTCGACCCGCAAATCGATGCCGTCCACGGCAATGGTTGCGCCGAACGCTTTGCGCAGGCCGCGAGCTTCTATGCACGCCATGAATTCAGCGCTCCTCCTCTTTCGCCTTCGGCTTCTGCCGGCGGTTTGCGTCCCCGTTTAACAGTTCCTCCGGCTTCAGGCCCAGCCGCTGAATGGTTTCGCAAACCCGAGGCCATTCCTCGGCAAGAAATCTCTGGCGTTCCCCCTTCAGCAGCAGACTGCGCGCGCCCTCCCTGACGAACATGCCCAGCCCCCGCCGCTTCTCCACCAGCTCTTCGTCCACCAGTTGCTGATAGCCCTTCAGGACCGTGAGCGGATTGACCCGATAATCGGCTGCGACGTTGCGCACCGAGGGCAGCGTGTCGCCTTCCTTGAGCACGCCGTCGAGGATCATCGCCACCACGCGGTCGCGCAGCTGGCGGTAAATCGGCTGGCTATCGTTCCACTCACGGTCCATCCGGTTGTCCAGAACGCCCCCACCAAGATACGCCTCGCCTATTTCGTGCGCTGCAGGTCGAAGTGCGCACGGCTTGTCTTATCTCCTGCCATGAACGTCCAGTCCTCGCTGTGATGATTGGCGTCAATGAAGGTGAATGCCACATGATGCATATGTCCATATTGCATGTTGCCGGTGGCGTCAAGGTAGTCGAAGTCCAGCGTGTTCCCATCCGGCGAGGTCCTGGCCACCATTTGCGGCCGGTTGCCTGCGTCACAATAATGCGTCAGCATCAAGCGGTCTCCGTCCAGATAGAACATGGTGATAGGATCGTCTGGCCGTCCCGGCAGCCCGGTCATTTCGTGCATCACCGCATTCCCGGTGGACGTTACGCGCAGTGTAAAGTGCATGGTTTTGCCGTCAAATTCCGTCCCCGTACCCGAGAGCACACCGTCCCAGGAACCGGCCAGAGTTTTCAGTTTGTCAAACGACTTCTGCGCTTCCGATGGCGCGGCGGGTGGCGCGGCCGACTGCGCGAAAGCCACGGCGCACAGCGACAAGAAAATAACAGGCCACACAAAACGTACGGATTTCATAGTTCATTCTCCTTAGCGATATTCCTCTTCAACTCAAGGGCCGCGATTGCTTGCCCTCTGTTCACTGATATAGTTAACTATATCACTACACCACATGTCAAGCTTTTTTGTTTTTCGTCGGTGGGCGGATTTGGACCTTCCCGGCTTCAGGCCTAACTCGGGGGCCAGCTGCTTACTGGCTCTGGGCTTGGTCTACTGCGCGGAGAGAGACGCTACAATTGATTCATGCGCCCGCGCATCGCCATTCCGCTGCCGCACTCGACCGACCTGAAATACGGCGAGCGCGCCTATCCGCAGTACGCCGCAGCGGTCGAGCAGGCCGGAGGCGAGCCGGTGCGCATCCCTCTCGACCAGGCTCCGGCCGAAGTGATGAAGCTCATCGAGCGCTGCGACGCCGTCCTGCTGCCGGGAAGCAATGCTGACGTGGACCCTGCCAAGTACGACGCCGCGCGCCATCCGAAGACCGACCCGGCCGACCCGCGCCGCGATACGGTCGATGAGTTGCTCCTGCAAGACGCCTACAACATGCGCAAGCCGGTGCTCGGGATTTGCTATGGGCTGCAGATTCTCAACGTCTATCGCAGCGGCACGCTGCTGCAGCACATCGAGTCGACCATCAATCATGAGGCGGGGCGCACCGTGCCCGTGGCGCATAACGTCGAATTGGACGTGCATTCGAAGCTGGCGGAAATTGTCTCCGCCGGGGCTGAAGGCCCCGGCCCGACCGTGGAAGCCCCCGGCTTCAGCCGGGGGAATCAGGAAGAGCAAAGATTCGGGGCTTTAGCCCCTGCCGATAAGCTGCTGATTCCCGTCAACTCCAGCCATCATCAATCCGCCGAAGTCATCGGGGACGGCCTGCGCATCGTCGCCCGCTGCCCCGACGACGGCATCATCGAAGCCGTCGAAGGCACATCCCCCGATCATTTCGTCCTCGCCGTGCAATGGCATCCCGAGCGCTCCACCGACGACGCGCGCTCGCGCGCCATCTTCCGCGCCCTGATCGAAGCGGCGAAGGAAAGGCACACAGAGTTGGCAGGGGAATTCGAGTCGGTGTAAGCCGGCCCAAGGATATTCGCGTATCAATGCAGAAATTGCGTTTGATCCGTAAAATCCGCGCTAATCCGTGGCTGCTTTGGGTTTCGCTCGCTTCTCCAGCAGCACCACCGCTTGCGCGATCACCGCATTGTTCGTCCCGATGCCCTCGGGGGTCTTTGCCTTGATGCCGATGCAGTCGGGCGGAATCTTCAGCAATTCCGCCAATCGCGCGCGAATAGTCGCGGCATGCGGCCCGATTTTCGGGACAGCGAGAATCAGCGTCGAGTCCACATTCACGAGTTGGTAGCCCGCCGCCTCGACCCTCCGCAGCGCCTCGGCTAGAAACACCGCCGAGTCCGCGCCCTTCCACTGCGGATCGGATGGCGAAAACAGCGAGCCAATATCGGGCGCGGCGATCGCGCCCAGCAACGCATCGGTGATTGCGTGCAGCAACGCGTCGCCGTCAGAATGCCCGCCCAGCCCGTGCGTGTGCGGCACCTTAACCCCGCCAAGCTTGAGCGGAATTCCGCCGTGGAACTCGTGCGAGTCCCAGCCGAAGCCAATTCTCGTCGTCGGTCGTCGGTCGTCAGCCGTTGGCAAGGCGATTCACTTTCGCGAATAGAACTCGGCCAGCTCCAGGTCGGCCGGCGTGGTGATCTTCATATTCTTCGCCGAGCCCATTACCACCGCCACTTCGTGGCCCGCGCGTTCCACCAGCGAAGCTTCGTCGGTTCCCATGAAGCCGTCGGCCGTGGCCTCGTCGAAGGCTTTTTTGATCACGTGATAACGGAATCCCTGCGGCGTCTGCGCCAGCACCACGCGCTCCCGCGGAACCGTCGATTTGATCATCGCTTCTTCGGCGGTGCGCTCGACCAGCTTTACCGTATCCACCGCCGGCACTCCTGCAATGGCGGCGCCGTGCTTCAGCGCCGCGC
This sequence comes from uncultured Acidobacteriaceae bacterium, assembly GCA_963770915.1. Taxonomy (GTDB): domain Bacteria; phylum Acidobacteriota; class Terriglobia; order Terriglobales; family Acidobacteriaceae; genus PALSA-270. The sequence goes on along the minus strand of CAVYRG010000001.1, from coordinate 2,898,388 downwards.
GAATAACCTCATGAATGATTTCGGCTGAAACGAACGGCCGCACTGCGTCGTGAACCAGCACAATGTCATCCGGCGCAGCGCTGATCGCGTCGAGCGCATGCGCCACCGACTGCTGGCGGTGCTCGCCCCCCTCCACCAATTGCAGCTTCTTCTGCAGCACTTCCTGGCTTTCCTGCTCCAGGCGGGAGCGGAAGCCGGGAATCTCGCCAGGCCGCAGCGCAAAGCAAATCTCGCTCACCTCGGGGCAGGCGGCGAACTTTCGCAGCGTGTGAATCAGAATAGGCGTGCCGCCCAACTCAGCGAACTGCTTGGAGGGAACTTTCTTGTCCTTGGCGGGCGCAGCCATGCGCGTGCCCAGGCCGGCTGCCGGAATAATCGCAATCACCCTCATGGCGGGCTGCAAGTATACGAGTGCGGGAGCGCTAAGTTCAAATCCACTCAGGCCAGTGGCTAAATTCTGACGCCGCTTCTTCGTGTACCTTCGTGTCCTTCGTGGTTCCCGAATTTGGGGCACCACCCAAGCTCAGCCGAAGTGAGGACACCCAAACTTCGCTTCGGCGCCCGCGACCGTGTCCACTTTCCCACGCCCGTGAAGTTATTGCCACGGTGCTTAGCCAAGCTTGCCGCCCTTCACGTTGCAAATCGGCTGGAAAGAAGAACATACGAAGGGCGCAAGAAAGCCGCGTTTGGCCGGTCAGTTGCATCCGCAAGGTTAGCTGCAGCGCTGCTAGCCCGGAGGAAAGGGCCGCTAAAACCATCTGGCCGCCCAGGAGGACAATATGGAAAAGCGGAATCGCTCGCTGCTCGCGCTCGTCGCCTATTGTTTCACGGCAACCCTGGCCACGTCTCTCGCCCTCGCCCTGCTGCTGGCGGGTGCGACCTTCGCCGTCGGCACGACTGTGAACGCCACGGCGGTCGAACAAAAAAACCTATCCACGCAGACCTTCTCTGGAATCATTACCGATTCTCGCTGCGGCGCGAGGCATCTGCAGAACTCCGACAAGACTCCCGCGGAGTGCACTCGCTCCTGCGTGCGGCACGGGGCGAAATATATGCTCGTCGATGGTGATGCGAGTTACATTCTGGAAGGCAACCGGGCCGAGTTCGATAGCTTGGCCGGCGAGCGCGTCCGCATCGTCGGCACGGTGCAGGGAGATGTGTTGACAGTGACGGCGGCCGCTGTGGAGTGAACTTTCTGGTTTTCCTACTTCAACGATAGAACCAGGACGGCGAAATAAAGCACCGTCAGAACTCGTACCGCCGTGGTCCAACTCCTGCGAAGGGACGGCCCCTCCCTAACAAACTTTCGAGTGATAAACCGGACCCATAGCTGAACAGCCGTAAGCCCGGCGCAAGACGCCAATGCAGGCCACAGTTCTCCTATCCCTGCTCCCTGAGGGACGACCGACATCACAAGAAAAATCATTGCGAGGCTGCCCCACAGCACGATTCCGCCCTCATGGAACGCACGGAGCATTCCCCATGATTGCGTCTTCGGAGGCGCCAACTGGAGAAATAGCGCGGCAAAGAACGGCAGAATCATGAGGGCCAGAACAGAATTGTGGAAATGCGTCTCGGGATCGGGCCGGGACGCAAAAGACCACGACGCTATGAATCCGACAATGAGCGCCTCGGCGATTACCACCTTAGTGCGAGCGCTGCGTTCGGGGACGGCCACCGCACCTACTCCGCCGGGTGCTCGGTCAAAAACGGCTGCGGCTTTTTCGGTTCTGAAGCGGGCCCTCCCGCTGCAACGGCAGCTACCGGCTGGCGCGGTTCAGGCCGCATCCCAATCCGGTCGTCCCACTTCCCGAAAATCATCTTTCCCGCAGTAGTCTGCAGCACCGACGTCACGGAAATATCCACCGTCTTGCCAATCATCTTCCGCGCGTTATCCACCACGACCATGGTGCCGTCATCCAGATAAGCCACACCCTGGTTGTATTCCTTGCCTTCCTTCAGGATGAAGACCTTCATCGTCTCGCCCGGCAGCACGATCGGCTTCAGCGAGTTGGCCAGCTCATTGATGTTCAGCACTTCCACGCCCTGCAGTTGCGCCACTTTGTTCAAATTGAAGTCGTTAGTGATGATCTTGCCCTCATACACCTTGGCCAGCTCAATCAGCTTCAGGTCCACTTCCCGCACGGCGGGAAAATCATCTTCCACGATCTGAATCTGCACCGAGGCGATCTTCTGCAGTCGCTGCAAAATATCGAGACCGCGGCGGCCCCGGTTGCGCTTCAGCGAGTCGGCAGAATCGGCCACCAACTGCAGTTCGCGCAAGACAAACTGGGGAATCACAATGATCCCGTCGAGAAACCCGGTCTCGGCAATATCGGCAATGCGGCCGTCGATAATGACGCTGGTGTCGAGAATCTTGTAGCTCTTTTTGGACTGCTTATCGCCGCCGAAAATCCCCCCCAGCGCCGCCAGATTGAGCAGGTCGCCTTTGTTGGCTCCCACCACCAACCCCACATAAGCCATCAGCAGCATGACCATGATCTGCAGGAAGCTTTGTGTGTGGCTCGGCTGAACGCTGTTGCGGATGACCAGGGCGAACAGGTAGGCGCCCAGAATGCCGAGCACGCTGCCGATGGCCGCTCCAATCAGCCTGGTGAGGCTGATGCGCCGCAGCTTCCATTCGAACAGCACAATGCTGAGGCCCACCAGCGCGCCGACACCGGCGTCCAGGTTTCTGGGCAAGTCAAACGGCTGAAGAAGATAGCAAGTTACCGCAACAATAAGGACGAATAAACCCCGAACCAAAAACAAGTCCACGAATGGACCTCCCCGGAAGCCCGCCGCGGCCCCTGCCGCGAGGGAGAGCCCCGCATTGGCCGCCTAAGATTTATGAGGGATGGCAGCCAACGATCCTTAATCGGAGCCGAATGAATGATCCATGAAACGCAGGCTCCGTCCGTCCCCATTTATGTCCGAGAACGGGTAATTTATCCTCGGGAAGTATATACCCGTTTGTAAAGGGCTCCATCCTCCCAAAGTCCACTGCCACGTATGGAAGATTCCCGCCCGCGCGATGGGCCGGCCTTCCGCTGCAAGAGATCAACCTCTCTCTGACCCTGGTTCCGCATTGGGAACATCGCTAGCAACAAGACAATCCTTCCATGTTGCTGAAACTTCTTCGATACCAGGCCTTGCTAACAATCATTCTCGGTCGGCGTCCAATTCGAGTAATCGCTGTTGGAAACTTTTCCGGCGGCGTAAACGTACCACCCTGAACAGGCGGGACCGTCACCAGGCAGGTTTCGCGGGGAAATTTTCAGGGGTTGATGGGACTGTTCTCACTCTCGGTTTGGCGGCCCAGGTGAGCCCAATCCCCAGCAGAAGTGCGGCGCCTTGCGGCGTCCGCTTTTGCGCTCAACCCCGAGCCAGCATTGTAGGGCTTGTGAGGAGAAACGCAAGTTCTTCCGCAAGCGCGAGCCGGGCCGCCCTGAACCGGTTCCCGACGCTTTCGGGAAGAATTGAGGAGTCATGAAAGCATCCAACACAGTCAAGGGCTTGTTGATCGGGTTGTCGCTTCTTCTTTCTGCCAGCGCCTTCGCAGCCAATCGGGGTTCATTGGAACTCACGAACCCTGCCTCCGTCGCCGGAAAGCAGTTGGCCGCCGGCAAATACAACATCAGCTGGGAAGGCGAAGGCCCGGGCATCCAGCTCAACATTCTCAAGGGCAACAAGGTTGTGGCCACAACTCCAGCGCGGGTGACGAACGTCGATCACTCTTCCGAATACAACGAAGCGGTCGTCAATGTGAACGGCGACGGCAGCCGTTCCCTGACCGAGATTCGACTCTCCGGTAAGAAATATGTTCTGGAGATTGGCACCGACGCGGGCGGGGGGCAGAGCGGCACCGGCAGCAGCATGCGCTAGCGGAATTTCTTACCAGCCAGGGAAGCGCGCCCGCGCTTCCCGTTTTTCTGCTCGCAAGCTGGCCCTTCCAATCGCGAATCGGCATTTTCGCGGCTCCACCCTCGCAAGGCCCATGGCCCGCTTGTCTCCCAGCCTGGGCTGGTCTAGACTTGTTCCCCGTTTGGCTGCATCTGCAGGAACCTAATCGGTTCAGGAGCCCGTCATGCGTCGGAGCCTCGCGCTGCTTTCTCTCGGTCTGCTGCTCGTCACTTCGGTTGGCATCGCACAGCAACCCAGCAAGAAGATGACGAACAAGGACGTCATTGACCTGGTCAAACTAGGCCTTTCCGACGACCTCGTCATCGACAAGATTCACTCCGCCGGCGCCACCGGTTTCGACACCAGCGTCGACGGCCTTAAGGCTCTGAAGGAAGCCAAGGTCTCAAACGACGTGATCCGCGCCATGATGAGTCCGCAGCCCGCCGCCGCGCCCGCTGCACCAGCCGTGGAGGCTCCAGCCGCCTCGGCGCCTGACGCGAGCGCGCCTCCTCCGCCTACGGTGGGGGGACTGCCAAAAGAAGTCGGCATTTATGTCCTGGTGAAGAACAAACTACAAGAAGTAGAGCCTGAAATCGTCGGTTGGCAGACCGGCGGCGTTCTGAAAACGATCGGAACCTTGGGGTTGGACAAGGGCCACGTGAATGGCAAAGTGATGAACTCCAAGAGCCCCTTGCAAGTGTCCCTTCCGGTCTCGTTTCTTATCAAAACGCCGGAAGGAACCGCGGGGACGGAATATCAGTTACTGCAGCTCGACATGAAGGAGAACCGCCGCGAATTTCGCGCCATGACCGGCGGCGTGATTCATGCCTCGGGCGGCACCGAGAAAAACGCCGTCTCCTTCGAACCGCACAAGGTCGGAGACCGCGTCTGGCGCATCGACTTGACCAACCTGACCAGAGGCGAGTACGGCTTTCTGCCACCCGGAGCCACCGCCAGCCTTTCCTCCTCGGGCAAGATCTATTCGTTCGGAGTGGTGGAGTAAGTCAAGTCATTCTGAGCGCAGTTGAAGAATCCCTACCTGAGAGCGATCTCACCAGATCCGCCGCACGCCATAGCCATCAAAGACAGCTTCGTTGCTTACAATCGTTAAACTCTCTGCCTGGGCTTGCGCAATCAGCATTCGATCAAACGGATCCTTGTGTGACCCAGGGAGCGAGCCCGCACGAATTCCATGCTCGATACTCACCGGAAGCCCTTCAAAACGCTCCTGCGCAAGATAGCCCGGCAAATCGCTGGTAAGGTCGGCCGCCGCTTCCAGCCTCCCCAAGCGCACCTTGGTAGCGATCTCCCACGCCGAGGCAGCGCTTACCACAACCGTGTTGTTTTTGTTTGCAATCGCTCGCCGCGCGGAAGCGGGCAAGGAGGAATCTTCCGCCAGCCACCAAAGCAGGGCATGCGTGTCGAGGAGCAAGCGCATGCGGCGCTACTCCCAGCCTTCCAATTCCTCGGGAGGCAAGGGCTCAAAGAATTCGGGGCCCACGCAGATTTTTCCCTTCAACGCTCCCGGCTTGCGATGCCCCTGCTTATCCTCGATGGCCACCAGTCGCACCACCGGCTTGGAACCGCGGGCAATCACCACCGACTCACCGCGGCAAGCTTTCTCAATCAACCGCGAGAGTTGCGTCTTGGCTTTATGGATGGTGATGGTTTCCATAGTTAGCTAATCAATATTAGCTAATCGAGACATGGCTTGGCAAGCCCTAGCTCGGCGAAGCCAGCACGTCGTCGAAATAGTTGACGATAGCGCGGCGCGGCTTCTCCTTAAGACCCTTCAGCGGCACCTTCTGTTCCAGCGAGGAGTTCCCGATCAAGGGACCACGGCCCAACAGCATAATGCGGCCATCCGCCAGCTCCAGGTAAATAGGCACTAGCATGGCGAAATTATTGTCCACCCCCGATTGGGTCACCTTGAAGCTGAACACAATGTCGCCGTTGGGGTCGGTATCGAAGTTGGCGTAGTCCAGATGATAAGTAGGCAGAGCGGTTCCATAGACGTATTCGTTGAAGAACCAGTTCATCTTATGATCGCCCGCCAGATCCATCTGCGGCGTCATATGTTTTTCAACCATGGCCTTGAAGTCTTCCGTCGTGGCGGAGCGGCCGCCGTAAGTCTGCACGAAATCGTGCATCAACTTCTTGAAGTTGTCGTCGCCGTTCGCCCGGTCGAACATCATCATGCGAATCATGTGCAGGATGTAGGCGCCTTTGGGATAAATGAGATCGCGCGTGATGTTGACCCCGGCGCGGGTATTGTTCAGCCGGTAGCCCATGGTCAGCGGCCCCACGTCAATGGCCCGGAAGCCCTGCGGATTGCGCTCGATCACCGACCGCCGTTCCTCGTTCCAGAAATCGATAAATTTCTTTGGATTTTTCTCCACCGTCTGGATGAAGATGGAGGCCGACATATCGGCAAAGCCTTCGCTCATCCACTGGTCCCGGTAAGAATTGAAGCCCACCTCATGCCCCCACCATTGATGCGCGACCTCGTGTGGCGTAACCACCTGCCAGTAGCCGCGATCACCCCAATCGAGCCCGAGATCGTGGCGCACGGTGGAATCGAAAAAGGAGCAAATCGGAAGCCACACTAGGGTCGGCCACGATTGGCCGTAGTTGCACGCGGTCTGTTGAGTTATGGCTACGCGCTTGAACGGCAGCTCGCCAAAGTAGTCGGTGTAGAGCTCTACCGCCAGTTCCCCCTGCGCTAATGCCTGTTTCAGCATCGGCGTCGTGCTCATGTTGCCCATGGCCACGGTTGGGATCGTGCCGTCCCCGAACACACTTTTCTCCTGCGGCATATCCTGGTTCACGGCGTGCTGAAGGCTGCGCACCCAGTCTGGCGGCTCTTCGTTGGCGTACGACTGCACCAGATATTCCGGCTTCTTGAGTTTGGCCTCCTCCTCCATGAAACGGCCAAAGTTGAAGCCCGCCACGGTCATCGGGGCTTCGCTCTTCCAGACCGTGACGTTTTGGTCGCCTTCGTTCTTATCGCTGACCACCGTTCCGGTCGCCGCGATTTTCATTCCCTTAGGGACACGAAAGGTCAGATCGTAGGTAACAAACTCCCCCAGCCCGCCGGCCACATTATTCGGATACCAATTCTCTCGGGCGACTGGATAGTAGTTTCCCCCGCCCTCATTCCTCACCGCCTCTTTGCCGCTGTAACTGGTCGTGATTGTGTATTTGTCACCGTTGGCCAAGGGCTTGGGCAGGATCACCGAGAAATCCGCGTCGTCGTTCTTATCTTCCTGGATGAATCGCAGCGGCTGCCCGTCCGCCGTCACGCTCTGCACCCGCAGCGAGGGAAATAGGTCAAATGGCACCACGCGAACACCATCCGCGCGTGCAACGAAGGTGGTCGTCGCCTTCCCAATCAGGTTCGCACTCTTTTCGATGGTCGTGTCGAGTTGCTGGTGCTCGATTTTAATCGTGCAGTTCTCCTCGTCGCCGCTGGCTGTGCCCTTTCTGTACTCGCCCGAATAGTGAAACGCCGCCCATATGCCGAGCTTGTTCTCGTCATAGGTCCTTGCTGTTGTAGTGCTTGCCTTGAATGAACGCTACAAACAGCCCGCCGGGCTGCGGGCTCAGCACGTCCTGCAGGATGCGGGCGTCAAGGTTGTATTTAAGCTCGCGATTGTGCCGCAGCGCATTCTGCACATCTTGCAACAGGCTGGCATCGCACCCTCCCGATGCAGCCATCCCGGCCTTCTTGATCTCATCGTAGGTCGCGTCCGTGAATCGCAGCACCAAGTGGTTGAAATTCTCCACGAACTCGTCTTCTTTGGTCAGCAGCTTGAGGCTTTTGCGCTCTATGTCAATCGGTGGGTCGAGGACCAAATTCCCGTCGCCCATGAAGACGGCACCCGTCACTTTGCCTTGCACCGGCGCCGTAAAGCAGACCGTGCCCGAGTGCAAGTGGAACGTGGCCGCGTCCCGCTTCAGCGTGAGATTGTTCACCGCAACCGTTTCGCCGCCGAGCGAAAGGCCTCGCAATTGTTGGTAAGTAGGATCAGTGTTCGCGCCCGGCTCAACCTGTTGAGCATTTAGGAAGGAAAATCCAAGAAGACACACTACCAGCGCTACACGCATAGCGTATGAAAGGAACCTCACCAGGGCCTCCTCTGGGGGAAGAGGGGAACAGAGCATTATGCCCGGATCGCGCAGAAATGCAAGTAATTGGCGAAGCCCACACCTAGCCTCCGATGGCCTCAGTACTTCGGCATCTTGGGGTCCACGCGGTCGGCCCAGGCCAGGATTCCTCCCGTCAGGTTGTGCACTTTCTTGAAGCCGGCTTGCTTCAGGAACGCCACCGCCTTGGCGCTGCGCACACCCGAGCGGCAATGCGCCACGATCTCCTTGCTGGAGTCGAGTTCATTTACCCGCTTCGGCAAATCGCCCAGCGGAATCAGGTAGCCATTGAGGTTGCAGATCTGATACTCGTGCGGCTCGCGCACATCGAGCACAAAAATGTCGTCGCCTTTGTCCAGACGTCGTTTCAATTCTTCCACCTGAATATCGCCCGCGCTTGCTTCCACCGCCTGCTCCTCGCCACGAATTCCGCAAAACTCTTCGTAGTCTATGAGTCTCTTGATCGTCGGATTTTTGCCGCAAACCGGGCATTCCGGATTCTTGCGCAGCTTGAGTTCGCGGAACTTCATGGCCAGCGCGTCCACCAGCAGCAACCGCCCCACCAGCGGATCGCCTTTGCCTATAATCAGCTTCACCACCTCGGTCGCCTGAATCACGCCCAGCAGACCGGGCAGAATCCCCAGCACGCCGCCCTCCGCACAGGAGGGAACCAATCCCGGCGGTGGCGGCTCGGGATACAGGCAGCGGTAGCACGGCCCGTCCGGCATGGCAAAAATGCTGGCCTGCCCTTCGAAGCGGAAAATCGAGGCGTACACATTCGGCTTTCCGCTGAGCACGCAGGCGTCGTTGATCAAATAGCGCGTGGGGAAATTGTCGGTCCCATCGGCAATGATGTCGAAGTCCTTGAAAATCTCCAGCGCATTCTCGCTGGTCAGCCGGGTCTCGATCTTGCGGACATTGACGAACGGATTCATCGCCTTCAACCGGTCCGCCGCGGAATCGAGCTTCTTGCGCCCCACGTCCGCGGTGGTGTGAATAATCTGCCGTTGCAGATTGGTGTAATCCACCACATCAAAGTCCACGATGCCCAGCGTGCCCACTCCCGCCGCGCCTAGGTACAGCGCCAGCGGCGAACCCAGCCCGCCCGCGCCAACGCACAGCACTCTCGCCGCTTTGAGCTTCAACTGCCCTTCCATGCCGACCTCGGGCATAATCAGATGGCGCGAGTAGCGCAGGATTTCGTCGTTGTTCAGGGTGACGGCTGCGGGTTTCACTTCAGTCAACGTGGCCATGCGAACCTCAATGAAAGTCAGAATGATGAAGTCAGAATGAAGAATTCGCCACAGGACTACCGACAGGAAGGACAACAACAGCGCGGGCTGCCAATGTTTTTCATTCTGCCTTCAGTCTGCATTCCGGCATCTTCCCCGCCTCCCGCGATCGAAGGCACGATCGAAATACTATCACCGTCTTGCACGGAAGTGGCTTCCTTCTGCAGGTAGCGCACGTCTTCGTCGTTCACGTACACGTTGACGAAGGCGCGCAGTTTTCCGTCATCGGCATACAGATGACGCCGCAATTCAGGGTGCTGGGCAACCAGGTCGGAAAGGGCTTCGGCCACGGTTCCCGACTTCACCTCCACCGCAGCCTGCTTACCGGCATAGGGACGCAAAGGGGTTGGGATATGAATCTTGGGCATATGGGCTCTCTACATGATGCCACAGAGCCCGCCAAGGATGCAGCCGGGGCAAATCTCACGTGGGGACAGCCGCCCTCGGCTGTCCGGCCGAGCGCAACTCGGCAGCTCGGTTGACCCGCTGCACCAGGCCCATTCCGAGATATGCTTGGGCAAGCGATGACGACGAATCAACGTCCGGCGGGTTTTGTCCCTTTGGGAATCTTTTTCTTCTTTGCCGCGACCATGGCGACCTATGCGGCTTTCACCCTTCTTTTTCCGGGAACGATCCTCGACTACGCCTGGGTGCTCAACAAAACCGGCCACGTCCAGCTTGCGCGTTTCGGCAAGATCATCGCCCTGCCGTTCTCCGCTCTCGCCGTAATCGCACTCGTCGCCGGCGTCGGATGGTTCAGGCGCCGTCGCTGGGCATGGGTGATCGGCGTTTTGGGGATCGCTGCCAATCTCTTCGGCAACCTCATCAACATGTGGATCGGCGAGTTCTGGAAAGGCGCGGCGGGAGTCATCATTGCCGGGCTGCTGCTCGCCTACATGATGCGGCCGAGATTACGCGCTTACTTCGGAATGCGTTGAGTTGTTCTACGCACTTGAACCCGTTTGGCGGCCGCACCATTTCATCCATTTCTGCTTCAACACCGGCATTATCGCCCGTAGGTTCCTAAGGGCGTTGGCGCGGCTTGTCATGGGAAATTGGAACGAAACTCCCCACACACCCCATCTTGCAGGTTCTGGAGGCAGAACCTCTTCGCAGTGGGGTTCAAGTGAGAATTCCCAGACCAATCCCGCTCGGCTACCGTCGGGTGCAATCACGAACGCGTCGCCGCAATCGCACTCTTCAGCCTCGAAGTCGGTTATCTTTCCGAACGTGAAACCATCGACGGAAACATCAGTCAGAATTTGGAAGCCGTGATAAACAGGCGCCCCTGGCGGTGGAGCGATGAATGCCGGTTGGTTGGGAGAAGCGCTTGGCGCCGAGGCATCCACTGCGATGGGGTGTCCGACGAACCGGGTTTTGATCTCGTCCTTCATTTCACCAATTCGATTTCCAACTTCTCGTCTGCCAACTGCTTGTCTTCCTCGTTGTTTCCCTCGAGCTCGAACGAATTCGTCGTCACCGCCTTGCCCTTCTCCACACTGGTAATCACATAGGAGCAGCCATACCAATGCGCCTCGGCGAGATCGGTCGCCGACCACCGCGCCGGGTGATCCGGATGCGAATGGTAAAAGCCAATAATATCCTCGCCCCGTTCGCGCCCCTCGCGCTGAATGCGGATCAATTCCTTCGGATCAATGCTGTAGCGGTTGTGCGCCGAGTCGGTGCGCGTGTTCCCGGCGCGCGCGATGGAGGTCACGGTGCGCACGCCGTCTTCCGCCTGTCCCAGCAGCACGCCGCAGCACTCCTGCGGATAGGTCTCCTCGCCGTGTTGGCGCAGCGCTTCGTACAGTTGGCGGGTGATCTTTAGCATTTGTCTTTCATATTCATCAAGGCCACTCTGTCATCCCGAGCGAAGCCGAGGGACCTTGCGTTCCTTCGCGCGCAGCGAAATGCCAGTGCAACCAAACCCAAGGTCCCTCCACTCCGCGGATCATCGCTTCGCGACGATCTGCTCCGGTCGACGATGACAGAGTCAGGGGGTTAGCCCTCTTCCCAAAACTTCTCGCTCAAATACTTGTCTCCGGAATCCGCCAGCACCGTCACAATCACCGCGGGCTTGCCCCCCAACTCCCGCGCCACCTGCAGCGATCCCACCACTGCCGCGGCCGCCGAAATGCCCACCAGCAATCCTTCCTCGCGCGCCAGCCTCTTCGCGACAGCGTATGCATCCTCAGTCGAAATGCCCAAATCCAAATCTGCAAGCGCAGGATCGTAAATCTTCGGCTGGATGCTGCTAGCCATGTGCTTGGCGCCCTCAATCCCGTGAAACGGCGAATCCGGCTGCAACGAAATGCAGCGAATCTTCGGGTTCAGCTCCCTCAGCCGGCGCGCCGTGCCCATGAAGGTTCCGCTTGTCCCCAGCATGGCCACGAAGTGAGTGATACGTCCCTCCGTCTGTTGCCAGATTTCGTTGGCCGTGCCATGGTAGTGAGCCTGCCAGTTGGCGTCGTTCGAATACTGGTCGGCGTAGAAATATTTCGCTGGATCCAGCGCGTAGAGTTCCCGCGCCTTGCGGATGGCCCCGTCGCTGCCATCGGCGGGGTCGGTGTACACCACCTTCGCGCCGTATGCGCGCAGAATGTGCTTGCGCTCCACCGAAACGTTTTCCGGCATGCACAGGGTCACAGCGAAGCCCTGCGCCGCTCCGATCATGGCAAACGCAATGCCGGTGTTGCCGCTGGTGGCGTCGAGCAGCACTTTGTCGCGCGTGAATTCCCCGCTGCGGCGGGCCTGCGCCACGATGTTGGATGCAGCCCGGTCCTTGACAGATCCTCCCGGGTTCAGCCACTCTGCTTTCCCCAGCAGTTGCACGCCGGGCAGATCGCGGGTGAGCCGCTCCAGCCGCAGCAGAGGAGTGTTGCCAATCCGGCTAAGGTTCAACTGGCCGAGCAATGGGCGTGCAGCATCGCCCGCCGGTTTTTCCTTCGCGGGCAAAGGTTCGTCGAGTTTGCGAGGCGCGCCTTGCATCATGGCAAAGGGCTGCGAGAGGCTCCCAAGTACTATCGTAACCTACGGGAAGGACTTATTAAGGCTCAGCGGCGTTGTGGTTCGATTATAAAAGAAGTTCGGCACAGCTTCGGGGCCATCTTCCCCGAAACCTGCATCTAAGCCAGCAGGGACATTGGAGGGGGCGGCAAAAACCAAATGGCAACCAACGTTGAGCAACGGACCTACGAAGACGCGCTAAGCTGGTTTCGCGACCACGGCTTTGACCTGATCGAAGCCCCGGGAACCGCCGGACGCGTTTTCCTGAAGAAATACACCTGCTCCGCCGCCATCCAGAAGGACGGCGACGACGGCGTGAAGATTTTCGCTTTCCCCGGCTACCTCATCGGCAGCGAAATCTCCAAGCTCGTCAACCGCGGCTACCAGCAATTCCTGAAGACCGCCAAGACCGAAGTCCCCGCCACCGCCGACCACCTGAAGGCCCTGCAGCAATTTACCGAAGAATTGAAGGAAGGCCTCGGCCTGCCCAGCCTGTATAACGAATCGCTCGGCACGGTCAGCGAGTCCTACCACTACGATCGCGTCAAAGACCGCGACGAACCCGAAACCGCCCGCCCCAAGCGCCCCTGGGAAGCCGCCAAAGTCGTCACCGTCACTGGCAAGAAAAAAAGCCGCGCGTAGTGTAGGGCGGACACTCCCCTCGGCTTCGCTCGGGGCAGGCTCTGTCCGCTGGTGTCGAACAGCGCAGACAACGCGCTTTCGCGCGATCGAGACATCTGACCCTGCGCTGGAGCATTCCGGAAGCTTCGAAGCGAATCTCCGCCGCCCGCTTGGCGTCTTTCGCGCGGACGCAGGCGATGCATACCGTGCCCGCTCCGGCACAAGATTCTGAAACATGAAACACGCGCATCGAAACGAACCACGCCCCCGCTAAGACTAGACGATTAATGAAAGAGGAATTACGATGAAGAACCTGTACGTTGGAAACCTGCCCCACCGCACAAGCGAGGCGGAGTTGCGCAACGTCTTCGAGGCACAGGGTACGATTGAGAAGATCACGCTCCTGACTGACCGGGATACCGGCCGCTCCGGGGTTTCGGCTTTGTCGAAATGGCCGATGCCAGTGAAGGCGACAAGGCGATCGCGGCGCTCAACGGCGCCGACCTGGGCGGACGGGCTTGACCATCAATACGGCCAAACCGGAGTCTGACCGTCCCCGGAGTGGTGGTGGCGGCCAGCGTTTTGGCGGCGGAGGCGGTGGCAGCGGTCGTGGGCGCGATGTTTATCGCGGCCATCCCCGGCAGCCACGCGAACCACGCTGGTAGTTCTTTCGGATGCAAGGTGCCGGCGAGTCTGGCGGAGCGTGCCAGCCGGCTTAGAATAAAATAGTTGGGGGATACGAATGCCTAGAGGCCGATCAACGTTTACCAAACGCCAGAAGGAACACACCCGGCAACAGAGACAGCGGGACAAGGCCGAGCGCAGGAATCAGCGCAAACAGGATAAGCCTGTGGAAAGCAGCGTGGACGACATGGCCGAACTACGCGAACATGCCGCGGCACAGGCGGCCCTGTTTAATATTGACGAAGAAGAAACTGAGTCCGCGGAAGAGTCCTCGTCGCATGGGCATGTGGGCGAGTGACTTGCGATTGCCGGCCGGCCGGGCCTGAGCCTGGCGGGCGAAACTATGCGTGTCGCATAATCTAGTGTGGGAGGAAAAGCGTGGCAGAAATCCGATTGCAAGAGGGCGAGTCCCTGGAGAATGCGCTCCGTCGATTCAAGCGTAAGGTGCAGACGGAAGACATCATCAAGGAAGTAAAACGACACTCGTACTATTTGAAGCCGGGCGAAAAGCGCCGGGTGAAACAGGCTTTGGCGCGAAAGCGCGCGCGCAAGAAGAATCGCAAGGAAGGTTCGACTGCGAAGGACGTGCGCCGCGATTAATCCCGAGGCGAGCCCCAGCCGCGAAGCGGCGCAAGACTGCAGCCCAGGGCGCAAGCCCTGGGTATGAGTGGGACATGCGACAGCCCCGCTGGGGCGAAAGAGGAGTTTAGTAACAGCCTTAAGCCGCGAAATGCGGGGCGATCAAGATTGAAGAATCTTCACCTCCCCAGAGTTTTTACTTCACGGCAGACGCGGGCCGCCCCCCAGGCAGGTCAATGCGTGTAATGGCGAGATGTTGCACCAATTTGATCGTCTAGCACCGTCAGTAACTTGGACTCGTAGAAGGCGACGCTTAAACTCTTTCTTCAAGAGGTACCCATGCGGTCCCTAAGAGAACTCTTGTATGCGCTGCTAATCGTTGCGTTCGTCTGGGCGTCGCTCTTCGGCCACTGGCTGCCTATTCGGATTCAGAGCGTTCTTTTCGTCATAGTGCTATTCCTCGAAATTGCGATGATCGTCGGCGGCTGGTGGGGATGGAATAAAAGCCGAAATGCTGAAGATGTGGCCCGCTGGCGCAAAAGAGTTGGGTTGTTCGGGGTAGCGGCCAACACCCTCGCGCTTGCAATTCCGCTCGGATCGTTGCTGTACATGATGTACTACCCGTTTATTCGCATCGGCGTGCGCCTGCCGATGGTTGATGGGCAGCGGATGGTGATGACATGCTTAGTATTCGGATTCTGCGGACTGATTGCTGGAATCCTTGCCCCACCACGTAGTCGATTTGCAACAGCCCTCGGCGGTCTAATTATCGCCTCAATCATGTTGGCTGTCCCGATGGGAGTCCTCTGATGGGAGTGGCGCAAACTCTCGTTAGCGGTCGGTTGACGCTAACCAGGCGACTACACAAGCTGCTTCCGGCCTACCGTGGCCAAGTGCCCCGTCGCCTTCCCTCCGGCCCTTCCCGCCACTCGAAGCCCCAACGCCCCATGGACTAGAATCAATCCGTGAAAGCCCTGGTCAAGAGCCAGCCCACCCGCGGGCTGTGGCTGCAAGACGTCCCCGAACCCTCCATCGGCGTCAACGACGTCAAAATCCGCATATGGCTCACCGGCATCTGCGGCACCGATCTGCACATTTATCAATGGGACGATTGGGCCCGCTCCACCATCCCCGTGCCGCTCATCATTGGCCACGAGTTCGTCGGCGAAGTCGTCGAAGTCGGCTCGAACGTCAACGACTTCCACCCCGGAGAGCTGGTCAGCGGCGAAGGCCACGTGGTCTGCGGACGCTGCCGCAACTGCCTGGCCGGCCGCCGCCATCTTTGCGCCCACACCTCCGGCGTGGGCGTGAACCGCGCCGGCGCGTTCGCCGAATACATCGTGCTGCCCATGACCAACATCTGGCGGCACAATCCCAAGATCGCGCCCGAAATCGCCGCCATCTTCGATCCTTTCGGCAACGCCGTGCACACCGCGCTTTCCTTTCACGTGCTCGGCGAAGACGTTCTGGTCACCGGCGCCGGCCCCATCGGCATCATGGCCGCCGCCGTCGCCCGCCACGCCGGCGCGCGCTACGTGGTCATCACCGACCTGAATCCCTGGCGCCTCAAGCTGGCGGAAAAAGTCGGCGTCACCCTCGCCGTCAACCCGCGGGAAACGCCGCTCAAGGAAGTGCAGAAAAAACTCGGCATGCAGGAAGGCTTCGACGTAGCTCTCGAAATGTCGGGCAGCCCCGCCGCTTTCCGCGAGATCATCGCCAACATGAGCCATGGTGGCAAAATCGCCATTCTCGGCATTCCTTCCGCCGAGATGGCCATCGACTGGCGCACCGTCATCTTCAACATGCTTACCATCAAAGGCATCTACGGCCGCGAGATGTACGAAACCTGGTACAAGATGACGGTCATGCTCGAATCCGGCCTCGACATCTCGCCCGTCATCACCCACCGCTTCTCCTACGACCAATTCGAGCAAGGCTTCGAAGTCATGAGCACCGGCAATTCCGGCAAAGTGATTTTGGACTGGAGGAGTCCTTAGTCGCTGGTCGTTGGTCGTTGGCCTTTGGTCGTTAGTCGTAGGTCGCCGATTGCCTTTGCCAACGACCAACGACCAACGACCGAAGACCAACGACGCGCTCCCAACGATTGAATCTGTAAAATCACCCCATGACCCAACCCGCTCTCTGGGATTACCTGGCGACCAAACTCGACGACATCCGCCAGCAAGGCCTCTACAAAGGCGAGCGCCTCATTGACACGCCGCAGCAAGGCAAAGTGCGTGTGCGCGGCGACGAGCGCCCGCTGCTCAACCTTTGCGCCAATAATTATCTCGGCCTCGCCGACCACCCCGACGTTGTCGCCGCCGCCCGGCATGCGCTCGACCAATGGGGCTACGGCCTGGCTTCGGTCCGTTTCATCTGCGGCACGCAGACCATTCACAAACAACTGGAGCAGCGCCTCAGCGAATTTCTCGGCACCGAAGACACCATTCTTTATTCCTCCTGCTTCGATGCCAACGCCGGCCTGTTCGAAACTCTGCTCGACGCCGAAGACGCCATCATCTCCGACGAACTCAACCACGCCAGCATCATCGACGGCATCCGCCTCTCGAAAGCCCCGCGCCTGCGCTATCGCCACAACGATATCGACGATCTCGAAGAAAAACTCGTCGAAGCGCAATCCGCGCGCCACCGCCTCATCGCCACCGACGGCGTCTTCTCCATGGACGGCCACATCGCGCTGCTGCCCGAGATCTGCGCGCTCGCGGAAAAATTCCAGGCTACCGTGATGGTCGACGATTCCCACGCCGTCGGTATTCTCGGCGCGCAAGGCCGCGGCACCCACGAGCATCACGGATTGCTC
Organism: uncultured Acidobacteriaceae bacterium; assembly: GCA_963770915.1. Classification (GTDB taxonomy): domain Bacteria; phylum Acidobacteriota; class Terriglobia; order Terriglobales; family Acidobacteriaceae; genus PALSA-270. The sequence continues at coordinate 2,881,336 of CAVYRG010000001.1, read as the reverse complement.
GGCCGCATCGGCCTCCTCACCGGAACCCTCGGCAAAGCGCTCGGCGGCGCCAGCGGCGGCTACACCAGCGGCAAAAGAGAAGCCATCGAATTTCTCCGCCAGCGCTCGCGCCCTTATTTGTTTTCCAACTCCGTCGCCCCGCCGATTGTTTCGGCTTCGCTGAAAGTGCTGGACATTCTGCAACAATCTTCCGACCTGCGCGAACGCCTGCGCGAGAACGCGCTTTTTTTCCGCCAGCGCATGCAGTCTTTGGGCTTCGCCATTCTCGAAGGCGAGCATCCCATCGTCCCCGTCATGCTCGGCGACGCCCGCATCGCCTCGCGCATGGCAGAAATTCTGCTGGCGAAAGGCGTGTTCGTCGTGGCCTTTTCCTACCCAGTCGTTCCGCAGGGCAAAGCCCGCATCCGCGTGCAACTCTCCGCCGCCCACACCCGCGAAGACCTGGAATTCGCCACCGCTCAATTCGCCGCCGCCAAAAAAGAGCTTGGCCTCTAGCGAATTGTGAGCAAAGTTCGCCGCGTGTGGCACGGGAACAGGTGCCCCATTCAAGCCGCGCTCTTTGCGGCTTGAGTGGGGAAGTCCGCGAAACAAAGCTCGCGTGGGGACAACCGCCCCCGCCTGTCCGGTCGAGCGAAGCTCGACAGGCCGTCCCCCCGGGCCCCGTACGGACTCGACTGCCGCGCCCATCGTGCGCAACCGCCCACTGCGGTTTCGCGCCGGCCCGGTATCTGCAAGAAGCAGGCCGGTCACAGGCGATCAATGAGCGCAAACGTGTTAACGAAAGCTATCCAACGCGGCAATGAAAATCGGCATGTGACGCAATGCCCAAGCTAGTCCAAGTGCGATTGCGATTGTCGCGTTTAGTACGTTTATGATCAGTAAGGCACCGAACCGCACACGGGCAGAGCCTTTCCACAGCATCCGAAAAACTATTGCTTCGACAAGTGCCGTTTCGACACCCATTGACACTGCGACGATCGGCACGCTAATCAGTATGGACTCGCTAGCCGCATACCCAGCGACCAAGATCAGTATTGCACTGCCAGCAAGTGGGACAACGGGGAACCATGTACTCAGAAGCGAGGCCACTAGGCTAGAAGCAATGGCATAGAGGCTCGCCTTGCCCACTGGGACTGCTTTGAGCCACCGTGCCAGAAAAAACCTGATCGGGACGCCAACGCATAAGTAGATCCACCAGAATTGATAATGGAACAGCTTCCACACCACTGCCCAAACGATCCTTGATACGATCATCCGTTCCTCGCCAAGAAACAATCGCCGCTCCACTATAGACACCGACCAATGCGGTCGTAGGGTGGTAGTGACCACGCTCGATGTTGGCTAACATCCCCATTGAGCCTGGAAACGGTGCCATTCTGAGCGAAGTTGCCTGCGCGAATGCGCGGGCAAACGCAGTCGAAGAATCCCTATCTCAAGCTCGCGTGGGGACAGCCGCCCTCGGCTGTCCGGTCGAGCTCGACAGGATTAAACATGGCTCATCATTTTAAGGTCGGACACGAAAAGCCCGATTCCCCAGTTGCTGGTAACCAGATGGCTACGCTGAAAACTCCGGGTGTGCGCGGTCGAGTAGGGAGCGGTTGGTGAAAACCTGAGCATATCCGAGTCCGAGGCAAAACAAAATTAGGGCGAGAGCGAAAGGCGTAGCCCCTTTCCTGTCCTGCAGATTCCACCAGTTGGGCAAGTGGGTACGGGTCACCAGCATTGCGGTTTGAATAGCGAAAAGCGCAACGAGAAAACCGAGGTGGCGCCAAAGCAGCCGCGGAACCTGTGCCTCGACGGCGGGGCATGTGAACTTGTAGGGGGGAAGATCAGGGCCCCCCTCTGGTGCCCGTTCTGGCAAACGTAAAGAACACCTCGAAAAGGGTGTAGGTGATTATTGACGCCTCCTGCAGTCCGTAGGGCCTGCTTGCCAGCAGTAGGAACAGAGGTATGCTGCCCACGATCAGGCACGGGAAGATCGTTGTCATCAGGATGAAGCGTGAAGGCGAAAAGGCGCTACCCCGGCATGGATCAGAGAATGGCCACTGCTCCATTAAATGTGGTTGCGGATCGAATGAAACAATCCGATGGAGCGGAATGGCGCGATGATTCCGAAGGCCGTTCTGAGGGAGGCTATCCGGAGAGATCACCTCGACAGAGAGTCGATCTCCCTCTTCGTTTAGCCCGACAACCTCTGCCGTAATCCGTTCGCCGCTTTCAAGCGCGAGGACACCGACCGTGCCCACGTCTGCTTTATCAAGCCACTCTGGAGCGAAGTATCGCTTTGCCTCATCGACCGCGAGGTTGCGCCGAGCAAGTTCCTTGTCGAGCACCTGCTCGGCTTCCGGTGTGAAGCCGCCGTCCGCCCTAAGCTTCAAAAGCTCCTGGTCGGTGAGGGTCTTGTAGTGGATGTCGAGTGCGCTTGCGTCCGGCATGAAATTGCTCGGATTATAAATCCTACGTGCTCCGTTCTGATTTGTCTTGAGACGTTCTGAGCGCTTCGCTAACCTGCGCCGCAAATCCCTCCTGTGCTTGAGCCTTGCTGCTCCTGGTCACCCCCCTGGTAACTATCGTAATCACCCGTCGGGTATCTACCGTTCCGCAATTGCCCATCGTATAAGGAAGATTCCTAGTGTCAGGAAATCTTTGTGTCTCGGGAAACGATATGAGCACCGTGGTGACGCCGGAATTCTCGCCAGCAACCAAACCCAAGCGCAAGGTGCCTCGCTACAAGCTGACGGTGCCCTTGGACCTCACCGTACTGCGCTCCGGCGTCCCCGACAGTATTCCCGGCCAGAGCATCGAGATCGGCGAGGGCGGCATGGGAGTCGTCCCTTCCTCGCGGCTCCTGGTAGGCGAGCCCGTCCGCGTCGAGTTTTTCGTTCCGCATACCAGCACGCCGGTACGGGCAACGGCGGTGGTGCGCTATCAGCGCGATCGATCCTTCGGCTTGCAGTTTCTCCGTTTGCCCGATGAACAGCAATCGCTCATCCGCTACTGGACGCGGCGCGAAGGCGAGGTCCTGCTATTCGCCAAGCCAGACTCCGATGCAGGAGAGGCAACCGCCGAGCCCGAGCCGCTTCCCCTACTTGATGGTTTCGCCAGCCCAAAGCGCAGATTCGGCTTCGGGCGAATCGTTGCCTTCGCCGTTTTCGCAGTCGCGCTTGCGGCTGTGCTGGGATGGTGGCAATGGCAGCAAGGATGGGCGGAGTTGGAGGCGCAAGTTCCAGCCAAGGAATCCGCGGCCGCGCAGCCGCAATTGCAGGTGCCCGCCCGCGAAATGGAGCAGCGGATCGTCGACCAGGTCGCGCCCGAGTATCCGGATGCGGCGCGACAGGCAAAAGTGCAGGGCACGGTGGTGTTGGATACGGTCGTAAGCCCGGACGGCGCGGTCGCGCAAATGAAGCTTGTCAGCGGGCCCGCGCTCCTGTCACAAGCCGCCATGGATGCCGTGCGCTGGTGGCGCTACAAACCTTATCTGGTGAACGGCCGTCCTGCCGCCGTTGAAACCACCGTAGCCGTCGACTTCGAATTGGCCAACTAAAGCCGGGTGCGGGAGTCCGGCCTTCTCGCCCTATTCTGTTATCGCACCCTGTCCGGCTGAAAAACGCTGATCTCGTTCGTAACTTGTGCATGGTTGGTTCGACGTGCTGCAATCCGCACATGGCCAGTTTGAACGATTTTCTGGCGCAAGAGAGAGAACTCTCCCATGAAAATTCGCCGAGACGCGGTTTTCATTTCCAGCGTGTTGTTTACGATTTCACTTCTTTGGCTCGTGCCGCCATTCGTTCAGCATGTTTTGGACGGGCGCGGCGCCGTGCGCGAGAGCAATCTTGGCCTTCGCCTTTACTTGCGAGAGAGCGCCTCCCTCGGTATTGCCTCTCTGGCAATTATTCTGATCGGACTGATTGTCACGTGGGCGGGGTATGTCAGGAAGGTTCGTTGGGCCTGGCTTCTCATGTTTGTAATTGTGTGGGGTTGGGCGTTTCCGAATATGGTGTATCCGGACGTGGTATACCCTGTGTCTCGGCGCCTGGTATCGATCACGGACTTGCCAGCAATCTGCCTTGAGGCCCTACTTGGCCGCGCAGGTCTCCCCCGCGATTTTGCACGAGACTTTGCACAGCTGAGCATGATCTTCGTGCTGATGGTGATCGCGTTGATATTACCAATAAAATCGTTCTTTCGTGGCGCGAGATTGGAAAGCGACAGGCCACAGACAATAACTACTGATGATAGATCGCCTGGGTGTTGAAAAAGCTCATTGAGATTAGGCTGACAATCGACGGGAGCAGGTTAGAAAAGAGGAGGCGTTTCCAGGGAATCATCCCAAGGGCCACGCAGAAGGGCGGTGAAGATGAACGGCGGATACCGGAAGTTTCTCGTACTGGTTTCATACCTGTGTCTGTTCGCTCTTGCCTGCAATAATCGCCGCGAGTCCGCAAAGAACAGACCGCCGGATTTCACCGGGTTCTGGAAGTGGCATTGTTCTGATGCATGGGGGGTTCAGATTAAGAAACAGACGGGAAACTTATTCTCGTCTCGTTTTGCGGGCCCGGCGGCTGCTTTGCGCCGGGCACATGGATGCCAAACACGCCGATAGAAGCAGACCCGCAATATCGCTACATCAATCCGACGACTCTCGCAATTCAGCATGGGGATGGTTGGCAGACACTCACAAAATGCACTACAAACCCCGATCCGGTCCTGGACTATTCGACGATGCCCTCTGTATCGGCCAGCACAAAGGAGCAGGGCAGCCCGTCTGCTGTCTCCCAACCCAACGGGGAAATACCTGAACCTGATTGTGGCCGAACTGCAAAAATGCGAGTTTATTCGGACGCCTATCTGTCAGAGGAGACGGGCGATGTCGGGGGAACTGAGTTGGCGATAACAGAGAAGAAAGACTCGGCGCTTGATGCGCTGTTGTTTGTTTACGAAGGCGCGCCAAATAACGAAGCCATACCACTGTCCGGCAGCGCCGCAAACAAACACCTAACGTTGCAAGGTAACTGGGTTGAGCGCCTAGTGGAATATCCTTCAAAGAAGGAAATCGTTCAAACGCACTTCGTAACCGTGGATGGAACGCTTGATTTGGCCACGTTTCAAGGCGACCTGAAGATTGAGGACTTAGCCTTCCCAGTCAGAGCTCGGCTCAAACGGGTTCCCCAAATCTGGGTGTGCAGAAAAACTACCCCACCGCCGAAAAAGCCCTAGTTGACGCTCAGCGCGCGCATCGCGCGACCAGGTCGTGCCACAACCATCACCTAGAGTCGTCGCACCAACGCAGCACGCGGAGCGCACGCAGCGTGTTCCAGCGGCTTGCACTTCCGACAGCGGTTTCCATCTCCAATGGAGTCCGTTCGCGATGAAGCAGATTGAGCGGCCAGCGCCCGTTCTGGTGCCGGCGCTGAATCACGACCTCTATGGCTTCGTCGACGCGGCCATCGGGCTCGATTCCTGCATTCCGCAAGTAATCGAGTCCCCGCAAAACGTCGTAGTGCCAAAACGTGGGAAACGAGAAGCGGAGCCAGCGTTCGTCGATGACTTCGCCGGTTCGCAGTGAGCGGAACATCCGGCGATCGAGTAGATATTGTTCGCCTCTCTTGCGGGCCTTCGCAACCGCCGCCGATTTGCCCCCGGCGCGTTCGTAAGCCAGCAGTCCTTCGAGCACGCAGATAGTGGTATGGAACGAAGCGCGGCGGCTTAGTGGACGCTTTGGCGAAGGTTCAACCGCCTCGCAGTTCCATCCGCCATCTTCGAGCTGCTCGCGCAGAAGTTGACGAGCCAGCGCGTCGTTCGGCTTTTTGAAATACGCGCCCAGGGCAAGGATTCTGCCGTTAATGCAGGGTTCGGTTTCGCCGTCAAAGAAACGTCGATCATTGTGCCACTTGAATCTGAGCTGTTTGTCGACGCGTTTGATCATTTTGCGCGCTGGCCTGCTGGCCGGGTCGAGGCCAAGCTCCATCAAGACGACAAGGCTATTGAACGTGATCAGCAGCCCCGCGTTCTCCTTCCGCCCGCCCCACTTACGGGCGGGAGATTGGCGGGCGAGAAGTTGGGCTCCCCAGCCTTCGGTTGCGACGCAAGATCGCTCGGCCGCAATCGCGTTAGGGGCCGCGTCGGTGAGGTCCCTCATGACCTGCCAGCGAATCGCAGGATCAGAATCGAGCAGCCATTTGAGCTGCGCGGGTCGAGGTGCGTAATCCTGTAGGCGCATTGGTCTCTTATAGCAAATGGCCAGTGATTTCGGCCCCCAGCACCGGGCGGGCATCCGGCAGGATGCCTCAAATTCGTCGAGCATCGGCGAGATTTTCTCGCGCTTACCCCTGAGGGTGCCCCGTCCTTGCGCCGTTTGCAAGGCCTGTGAGCTCCAGGCTTATAAGCGACGATTTAGTTGTCGATGCGTAATTTTGTGAATGTGTCGTTCACATAAGCACGCTTCACTGTCGGCGGGAATAGCCAAACTTGGATGAAACTCGATAGACGCGTTATTGACAACATTATTGCGAACATCATCGCGAACCAGAGCATTAATAGAACAAAGTTAGCAAACGTACTTGGCGAAGGTGCGAGCATGATCCTATACGTCTTGATCACGAATACCAGCACCGCAGCATTACCTAAAAGAGCTGAAGGTCGCAAGTAGTGCTTGGGAATGCAAACGGTAGTTTCGCAAAAAGGACACCTGCCAACTTTTACGTTCGTGAACGCCAGCTGACAGTTGCATTCTGGGCAGATTAGACCCCTGCGGCTCATGTGGGGCAACTCCGGTCCCCATTCTACGCCCGGTGCAGAAGCTAGGCTCATTCCGTCGGCGGGAGCGAGTAAATGTCAGGAAGTGGGCTTGGCGAGATGGTTGGAAACGCCGCGGAGCATGGCAATGGAGAAAACCTTCGGCGGCTTTTTTCGAAGTGCAGCCAGCCCAGGTTGTCGCCCAAAACCCGGGCGCGAACCTGGGGCACCGGGCACCGGGCGAGGCGTGGATGAAATTGCCTCAACTTCACGGCAATATTTTCAGAAGTGGGGCGGCTTGCAGAAGCTGAATAGTTGTTTTGCGATAGCCTAGTGCACCGCTCAGAATAGACCTCTGACGGGGTTGTGCGGTGTAGCACTCTTACGGCCCCTAGGGATTTCCACGCTGATCTACAGCCAGTGAAACCTCTTCACACTTCCCATATCGCGCCACTTGGCCCTTTAGGCTCATATCAGGGTTAAGGATTTCCATGGAGCGCTTGTACCGTAGGGTTTCCCGAGTGAGATCCAACCGCATTCTCCCGAATGTCTTCGGTTGTTTTGAGAGCACGAATTTGTCGTCTACCCACGAACTTCCGTCCTTCCGGTAGTAATCCTCCCCTCCGATCGCCACCCCTTTGTCATATCCCCGCAAGATGAGAAAGTCCTGTTTAAGCTTTTGCTGAAAGTCCTTGCTCAGCTTTTCGAACGTCCCATCCTCCATCATGAATTCACGGAGCGTCTTGCTTTCCGCGGAGATGAAGAAGGTTTGCAATTTGGCGTCATCGTCAAAACAGACAAATGTATCGGCCATGCGGTCTAGCCCGCCTGCCTCATACAGTTCGTCGTAATACTGACGGGCGCTCTGCGCAAAGCAGGTTGCGCTGAAAATGACAAGAATCGCCACCTTCCTCATTCGCACTCCTCCCCTTTCGTCAGACTCCATCTTACATCGCGAGAATGGAGAAAAAGGTCGTTGCTGTAAACCAGGCGATTACACAAGTTGCGCCGACCCATCGCGGGCTAGGGCGCCATTCGGTTCCGGCTCAGGCCGGGTCCGCTCCACATTTCCTTGCTTATCAACCGCTCCGGCCCTCCCTTCCACAACTTCTCCACAGTAATTCCTTTCCGGTATATTTCATTTACCGGTTTGATCGCGCACAATCCCTCTCATGGCCAACCCCGGCGATTTCGCTTACACCGTCAAGCAGCAGGCGAACATCGTCCGCATCGTCGGCGACTACGTCAAGCTGAAGAAGGCGGGCGCGCAGAATTATTCCGGCCTCTGTCCCTTTCACAGCGAGAAGACGCCCTCGTTCTCCGTCCACGCCACGCGCCAGTTCTTTCACTGCTTTGGCTGCCAGGCTTCCGGCGACGTTTTCAGTTTCGTCCAGAAGATCGAGAACATCACCTTCCCCGAGGCCGTGCGCGCGGTGGCGCAAAAGCTCGGCATCCCGCTGCCCAAAGCCACGTTCAGCAGTCCATCGGAAGCCAAGGAAGCCAAGCTGCGCACCGTGCTGATCGAGGTCCACGAGCGTGCCACGGCGTTTTTCCAAGACTGCCTGCGCCGCTCCGAAGGCGCCCACGCCCGCGAATATCTCGCCGGACGCGGCCTGAATGACGTGATGATCAAAGCCTTCCGCATCGGCTACGCTCCCGATTCGGGATTCCTCTTACGGGATCGCCTGAAGGGCGACTTTGAGGAAGAGGTGCTGCGCGAGAGCGGGATTGTTTTCGTGGAAAGAAAGCTCGAAAGACAGCTCTCAGCCGTCAGCCGTCAGCCGTCAGCTAAACGCAAGGTCCCTCGGCTCCGCTCGGGATGACAGTGAAGGGGATGGAGCCGAGCTAGGCGGTAACAAGCCGATGACCGACGACCGACGACCGACGACTGCTTCCATTTATTCCAAATTTCGCAACCGCGTAATGTTCCCCATCACCCAAGAATCCGGCAAAGTCATCGCCTTCACCGGACGCACGCTCTCCGCCGACGAAAAAGCCGGGCCAAAGTATCTGAACTCGCCCGAGACCGCCATCTATAGCAAATCGCGTGTGCTCTTCAATCTCGATCTCGCTAAAGAAGCCATCCGCAAGCTCGACTACGCGATCCTCGTCGAAGGCCAGATGGACTGCATCTCCGTCTACGCCGCCGGATTCCACAACGTAATCGCCAGCTCCGGCACCGCGTTCACTGAGCTGCAGGCCAAGCTGCTCGGCCGCTTCAGCAAGAATGTTGTCGTGAATTTCGATCCCGACACCGCCGGCGCCCGCGCCACCGAACGCACCCTCGGCCTGCTCGTTGAAGAAGAATTCCAAATTAAGGTGCTCACCCTCGAGCCCGGTTTCGATCCCGACCTTTTCATCCGCCGCAAGGGCAAAGACGCCTACGCCGCCGCGCTCAAAGCCTCGCAGAGTTATTTCGACTACCTGATCGAGCGTGCCCGGGCTCAGTTCCCAGTTCGCAGCGCCGGAAGGCAAAGTCAAGGCGGTGAACTATCTGCTGCCTCACATTCAGAGAGTCCCCAGCCGCATTGTCCGCGATTCGACTCTCCCAGGAAATCGCCCAGAAGCTGGGCATCGACTCCGCCGTTCTGCGCCAGGAACTGAAGCACGCCGTTGCCAATCGGTCAGCCGCCAGCGTCAAGTCTCCCGCCGTCGCTGCAGATCACTGACGCCGAACGCATCCTGATCCGCGCCCTGGCTTCCGCCGCCGAAATGCAAGCTTCGGCTGAGCATCTCTCCTCCCGCGACGGCGCCGAAGAAGACTTCGACCCCGCCCGCCAGGCTCACTTCGCCCTCAAAGCCGAATCTTTGCACACCGGCCTGGCCTCGGAATCTCTGATCGATGCCCTTCTGCACGCGCCCGCTGATACTGCCGACGCCATGCAGTTGCCATTGCCGGAAAGCGAGCGTAGCCTGCTGGCCGCCATTCTGCTGCAGGAGGAGGAAGAACTTTCCGCCGAGCGCCTCGAAGGCGCGGTGCGCGCACTGCGACGCATGCAGTACCGCCGCCGCTTGGAACTGATTCAACGAGAGTTGCAGGCCTCCGCCAACCGTGAACCAGCCCGCCTGCAGACTTTGCTGGAAGAAAAGCTGCGCCTCAAGCGAGCCTTGATGGATCCCGGCGTGCCGGATGCGCCCAACGCGCCATCTCCGTAGGCCGGCCTGAAACCAAATGCCAGCCTGGAACATCTAAGTTGTTAGTGGATAGGGACATAAGCCGAGCCGGGCCCAGTTGACTTCCGTGCTTGATGGGTGGAAAGAAAGCGGTTATGCTATACTCTGAAAGTTTGTGTCGGCGCACAACTCCGCCATTTACCCGTTCCCAACTGATCCAAAGCGTCTTTTCGCGTCCTTCATTGGACGAGAGGATAACTTTTCTTGGCACTCGAAGATAAATACGACGATATCAAAAAGCTGATCGACGCGGGCAAGGAGAAAGGCTATCTCACCTACGACCAGGTGAACGATTTGATCCCGCAGGATGTGCATTCTCCCGAGGACCTCGACGATCTGCTCACCACCATGGCACGCAGGGCATCGATGTGCTGGAAGGGCCCAAACTCCCTTCCGCCACTCTCGATAAGAAATTCGAAGAAGACGAAGCCGGCGAGGACGTGGAACTCGACCTCACGCCCGGCGCCATGGAAAAAACCAACGACCCCGTCCGCATGTATTTGCGGGAGATGGGGACGGTGCCGCTGCTCACCCGCGAAGGCGAAGTGGAAATCGCCAAGCGCATCGAGCGCGGCCAGTTGCGCGTGCTGAAAGCGCTCTCCCGCTCGCCCATCGTCATCGGCGAACTGCTGGCCATGGGCGAGGACCTCAAGAAGGGCGTCCGCTCCATCAAGGAAGTGGTCACCTTCGACGAAGAGGAGATCACCGACGAAATTCTGCAGAACCGGCTGAAGGAATTCACCGGCAAGATCGACGACCTGGCCAAGGCCTACAAGAAAGCCGGCGTCGTGGCAGGAAAAGTTCGCCGACGTCTCGCAGAAGAAGCGCCCCAAGGACTATCGCCGCTACCGCATCGCGCTGGCCCGCGCCATCGTGCAAGGTGTCGCTGTGCGTGCGCCACCTCGGTTTCACCAACAACGAGCGCAAGCGCCTGATCGATCGCGTCAACAAGACCGTCGACGGCATGCGCTCGCTCGACCGCCAGTCGCAGAACCTGGAGAAGAGGGCCGACGCCACCCGCAGCGAAGAGCAGCGCAAGGAATACAAGCGGCAGGCGCGCGCCATCCACGCCGAACTGGAAAAGCAGGAAACCGAAGCCGGCGTTTCCTTCCAGGAACTCAAGCGCACCCAGCGCGAAATCATCCAGGGCGACATGGACGCCGAGCAGGCCAAGCGGGAGCTCATCGAGGCCAACCTGCGCCTGGTGGTTTCCATCGCCAAGAAGTACACCAACCGCGGCCTGCAGTTCCTCGACCTGATTCAGGAAGGCAACATCGGCCTGATGAAAGCCGTGGACAAATTCGAATACCGCCGCGGCTACAAGTTTTCGACCTACGCCACCTGGTGGATTCGGCAGGCGATTACTCGTGCCATTGCTGATCAGGCGCGTACGATTCGCATCCCGGTCCATATGATCGAGACCATCAACAAGTTGATCCGCACCTCGCGGCAGCTGGTACAGGAACTGGGGCGCGAGCCTACGTCGGAAGAAATCGCCAAGCGCATGGACATTCCGGTGGCGAAAGTGCGGAAAGTCCTGAAGATTGCACAGGAGCCTATCTCCCTCGAAACGCCGATCGGCGAAGAGGAAGATTCGCACCTGGGCGATTTCATCGAAGACCGCGCGGTGGTTTCACCGGCCGAGGCGGTGATCAACGTCAACCTGAAAGACCAGACCGGCCAGGTGCTGCGCACGCTGACTCCGCGGGAAGAGAAAGTCATCAAGATGCGCTTTGGCCTGGAAGATGGCAGCGAGCACACGCTGGAAGAAGTAGGCCAGAGCTTCGCGGTTACACGCGAGCGCATCCGGCAGATTGAGGCGAAGGCGCTGCGAAAGTTAAGGCATCCATCTAGGTCGCGGAAGCTAAGGGCGTTTATGGACGGAGTGAGGGACTAACTTCTTCGCCACGGATTAACGCGGATTTTCTTAGGCACGGCTTCGGCTGTGCCTTTTTGTTTTCCCGGATGGGCACAGTTGCTGTCTCCAAATTTCTGAGGCGCTGCGCAAGCTGCGGCGCCCTTCGCGTTTCGCCGGAGTTGCGAGTGTTGGAGGGGTGAGGGACTGACTTCTTCGCCACGGATTCGCGCGGATCAAGAACACGAAACAAACCGAGAACTTCAAAGGCACTGTGGCGCGTCCAGTGCGCGGGAAATGGACAGAAATCCAGCGCGACGCAGGCTGCATAGGTTCCCATCCTCTGAAAACTTCAAAGAGTGGGAAACGGCCGAGGATTCCCGTCGCTCCAAAGTAAGGCGGCTCGCTCTACTGCTTCTGTTCGGCAGGTTTTTCTTCCGCCGGCTTTTCTGCAGGCTTTTCTTCCGAGGAGTCCTTCTTCTTGGCCAGCGAGCGGACATAGTTGACAAGATTCCAGAGCTGATCGGGCTTGCCCCGTTCTCCCTCGGGTGGCATATCACCCTTGCCATTTTTAATGATGTAGTAAAGCTCGCCGTCGGTGCGGTCTTTAAGGGTGTTGGGGTCCGTGAAATCGGTGACCTTGGTCTTCACGTCGGCGGCGATGTCGCCTTTGCCATCGCCATTGGCGCCGTGGCACATGGCGCAGTCGTAGCCATAGAGCTTTTTGCCCTCGGCGATCGATTCGGGCGTGGCTTTGACCGGATTGGGCCGGCGCGCGGCCTCGACGGGAATGGTGTACTGCGCGGAAGGCTGACTGGTGGCGGGCGCGGGTTGCTGTTGAGCCCAGGCGGCACAAAGGAAGATAAAGGCAAGGAACGGCAACGCTCTCAACATGCGTAGAGATTTCAACATGGGCGGCCTCCTGACCGAGGTCACGGCCAGAAGCCAACGTCGGGCCGTGGCATTGTGATTCAGTGTAGCGCAGTTGGGGCGCGGCGGATCAAGATTGCGCGAGCGTGGTGCGAGCGTGGTGATGAAGTGCTAGTATGGACAGTCCGAGTGCGTGGGGTTGACGCGAAAGAAGTAGTACCTGCGCGGCATCCCATAGGCGCGGAACCCTCATCGAAGCGGAAGCGCGATGAAAGATACCCTGGGAGTGTTGTTGGCGGGCGGGGCAGGGGAGAGGCTGTATCCCCTGACGCGCGACCGCGCGAAACCCGCCGTCACCTTCGGGGGCATCTACCGCATCATCGACGTAACCCTTTCCAACTGCATCAATTCCGATCTGCGGCGCGTGTACATCCTCACCCAATACAAGGCGCTGTCGCTGAACCGGCACATCCGCGAGGGCTGGAATATTCTGGGCCGCGAGATGGGGGAGTTTGTCGAAGTGCTGCCGCCGATGAAGCGGGTAAGCGAACAGTGGTATCAGGGTACGGCGGACGCGGTTTATCAGAATATTTATTCCATCGGCGCGGAGCAGCCCAAGTACGTGCTGGTGCTTTCCGGCGACCACATCTACAAGATGAACTATGGGCGGATGCAGGCGCAGCATCTGGACTCAGGCGCGGATGTGACGCTGGCGACGATTCAGATCGACCCCACCGAGGTGCGCCGCTTCGGAGTGGTGAATGTAGACAAGGACCAGCGCGTGGTGGGCTTTCAGGAAAAACCGCACAAGACGGAACTGCGCTCACCCTATAACCCGGAGAAGGTTTCGGCGTCGATGGGGATTTATCTGTTCAACACGGACGTGCTGATTCCGGTACTGCTGAAAGACGCGGAGGACCCGAAGTCGAGCCACGATTTCGGCAAGGACATACTGCCGAAGATGATGGATGAGTACCGGGTGTATTCCTTCGATTTCGTCGATGAGAACAAAAAAGAGGCGCTGTATTGGCGGGATGTGGGGACGCTGGAGGCGTTCTACGAAGCCAATATGGATATCGTTTCGGTCTCGCCGGTGTTCAATCTGTATGACTCGGAATGGCCGATTCGCACCCATCAGCGGCAATATCCGCCGGCGAAGTTCGTGTTTGCCGAGGCGGGACGCATGGGCTCGGCGCTGGACTCGATTGTCTCGGCGGGCTGCATCGTTTCCGGCAGCCTGGTGAAGAACAGCGTGCTCTCGCCGGATGTGCGGGTGAACTCCTATAGCGAAGTGGACGCGAGCATTCTGTTCTCGCACGTGAATATCGGGCGGCATTGCCGAATCCGGCGGGCGATTGTAGACCGCCATGTGCATATTCCCGAAGGAACCACCATCGGCTACGACAGCGAAGCGGACCGGCAGCGGTATTTCGTTACCGACAGCGGGATCACGGTGGTGACGCGGGATTACTCGCTGTTTGAGAATCCGGTCACGGTGGACTACTTCACGTCGGAGTAGGACAGTCTCTGCAGCCGGACGGAGTTTTTTGGGAATACAGACTCTTGGCACAGGACAGAACCACGCCATCGAGTTTCCTCATGGGTGGCGAACGATCGGAGATTTCGTTGCGCGAATCAATCCGCGGAGGGCCGTATTGACCGATTGGTCATCCGGGAAATATTCAGCCACGTCCGGCGAGAGAAGCACGAGGTTAGTACCAACCTCGTAACGGGCGGTGTACTTGCCGCGAACACCACCCTTTAACTTAGATAGATCGTACCCGCGACGTAATTCGTCGCGCACTTTACGTTTCTTGGCTGATATCTTCATAGTCTTTTCGCTCGCGCAGAGTCATCTTTCTAGCGCTTATGATCCTGACGATTTCGTCGTGGTCAGCATGAGCCACAATCAACAGCCGGCCGACGTTTGACATTCCCGCCGTGATAAACCGTTCCTCGACGAGAGAATGGTCTGGGTCGTGATACGTCAATGCAAAAGGATCACCAAAGACTGTCGCCGCCTCGTGGAAGGAGACCCCGTGCTTACGGCGATTTCGTACCCCTTTGGGTGAGTCCCATTCGAAGTTCACGGCGTCATCTTGCTCCACCGCCCCCGAGCCGAGAATCAGCATTGCACCCGGAATCGCTCTCCGATGTAAACGATATTGTAGCGGTCAAAGCTTCCCAGTTCACCAAGTTTCCTCCGGTTTCATATGCTGAGTCGCAATGCTTTCAAAGAGAATCACTTAGGGAGAGCGAAATTCCATAGATTTCAACAAGCGCCTGAATCTGGTTCGGGACCCAGGGGGCGAAGGTTCAAATCCTCTCTTCCCGACTATTGTTCGGCGTGGAAACGTTAAGCCTCCCGCTGGGTAATCCTAGCCGCTGGAATCTGCTGATTTCTTCGAGTGCGCCGTTTCTGGCTCCCCACCGATATTCCCATTGCGAGAAGGCATTCTCGCCAGTGTGACTGCCATCACTGACGAGCCTGCGCCCGCAATAGAAGCTCTTGAAGGAAAGGAGGCACACCACCATGAAAGCCACTGGGGTGAAGAAGGCCCGGGCGCCGGTTGCGTCGGCCCAGAGTGAAGAGGTAGAGGAGCTGATCCGGCAGCGCGCCTACCAGATTTATCTGGAACGTGGGAGAATCGAGGGCCATGCGTGGGATGACTGGCTGCAAGCGGAGGCGGAGATCAAGACGCGGCAGTTGAGGAAGGCTGGCTATTAGAAAGGTCGCGGGTTGATCGATCAAGGGGAGTACGTCTGGTTTTTCGGCGCTGAAGCGCTTCGCCATCCGAAAGGGGGAGTCTATCTGTAGTTTCTGAAGAAGATTTTCTCAGGAATTCGTAGATTTACTTAAGCTGGCTGTAGCAATCTAAATCCAAGAACTGTGGCGGGGGAAACTTTACGATGGCGAACGTCAATACGAAAAAAGGTGTGATTGGAATCTTAACTGGCGGAGGCGATGTGCCGGGGCTGAACCCGGCGATTCGGGGCGTGACTTTTCGGGCGCTGCGCGAGGGCTATCAGGTGATTGGGCTGCGCCGCGGATGGGGCGGGCTGGTGGATATTGTCCGCGAGAAAGACTACGACAACAGCAACAACTTTCTGTATCTGACCGAAGAAATGGTCAACCGCGCGGGGCGCACCGGCGGGACGTTTCTGCACAGCTCGCGCACCAATCCCGGCAAGGTGAAAAAAGACAGCGTTCCGGCGCACCTGCAGTCCACCTATCACGCGGAGAAGAACGATTTGACGCCGGAAGTGCTGAAGACGCTGGACTGGCTGGGCATTGATTTTTTGATCCCTATCGGCGGCGACGACACGCTGAGCTATGGCGTGCGGCTCTATCAGGAAGGCGTGAAGGTGGTGGCCATCCCGAAGACCATGGACAACGATGTGCCGGGAACGGACTACTGCATCGGCTTCAGCACTTGCGTGACCCGCACCATCGCCATGACCAACGACTTGCGGACTTCCGCAGGGTCGCACGAGCGCTTCATGGTGCTGGAAGTTTTTGGGCGCTACGCCGGCTTCACCGCGATGCTGCCGACCATGGCGGGGGCGGCCAATCGCTGCGTGATCCCGGAGCACAAGTTCGATATCGAGAGGTTAACCGAGTTGCTGGTCGAGGACCGCAACCGCAATCCCAGCAAGTACTCGGTGGTGCTGGTTTCCGAAGGCGCCATGTTCGAAGGCGGAGATATGGTTTTCGAACAGGAGTCGACCGACGCCTTCGGGCACAAAAAGCTGGGCGGAATAGGCGACCTGGTTTCGGCCAAGATCAAGGAGCTTTCGCCGAAATACAACCACGGCAAAACCATCGACGTGATCAACCAGAAGCTGGGATACATGGTGCGCTGCGGCGATCCGGACGCGATTGATTCGATTGTGCCGATGGCATATGGCAACCTGGCGTTGGACCTGCTGTTGAGCAAAGTGCATGGGCGGTTGGTGGTGCTGAAGAACGGGCGCTATGACAATATGCCGATCGACGCGGTGACGGCATCCAAGAAAGTGGTGAACGTGCGCGAGCACTACAACACCGATCGCCTGCGGCCGCACTACCATAGCTTTGAGATGAAGCCGCTGTTCATCATGACCAGCGAGATGGGATAGCTGGCGAGGCAACCTGGCGGCGGGCCAATCCATTGGAGTTTCTTTTCCAGGATGACGGAGGCTGGGCGTGATGGCGATCACTGACGCAGGCCGCTGACGGGCGGATAGTCAGCTCACGAGGTCTCCCCATGAGAACATCCGCTGAAGCGTTAAGCTATCCTCAAGACCACGCGCAGGATGTAGAAGAGGCGATCCGGCGGCGGGCGTATGAAATCTATCGACAGCGTCACGCGGCCGAGGGGAATCCAGAAGACGACTGGCTGCAGGCGCAGGCGGAAATTCTGAATTCAGACGGTGATCCGTCCTAGCCCTTTCCGCGCGCCTCCTGAAATCAACCACAGAGGGCAGGGGGAGGCACAAGCGCAGGTGCGTTGCTGCCGCCCCTGAGAAGAATCTTGCGTTTCGCTATGTCTTCGCCTCTCCAATAAGCGCTACAATGCTCAGACCGCGGCGAACTTTAGCGGGTTCAACATCGTATCTATTCAGTGGTGTTGCGCCGGTGGATGGGCGAGTACGATGTTTGCCGTCGAGCGATCAGGTCTGAGCGGGGTGCAAGCTGAAAGAGGCGCGGCTAGCTCGCCGGTTCGCCGCAAAGGGGATGCACGCAGGGCAGGGGTTCAACCGCGCCTGAAGGCTCGAAGCATTGCGGCGGCCGGCCCGCTCGTCGCAACCGCCAGCCAAGATCGGATGGGAATGACTCTGGCCAACGCCAACGACGCCCAAGTGGCTGCCATGCTGGTACGCCGCTGCCTGGCCGGCGACGCTGGGGCCTGGGAAGAGATCGTGCAGCGCTACCACCGCCGGGTGTACAACCTCTGCTATCGTTTTGCGGGATCGGCCGAGGATGCGCAGGACCTCACCCAAGAGGTCTTCATTAAGATGTATCGCACGCTGAATTCCTATGATTTAAGCCGTGGAGCGCTGGTTACCTGGATTACTACGGTCACGCGCAATTTGCTGGTCGATCATTTTCGCAAAAGCAAGCAAGACCGTCTGACGGATTCGCTGGATGCGACTGCGCCGGAGCACGATGACGAGCGGCCACTCAGCGATCAGATTGCCGACAAGGGACCGGCACCGGATGCGGGCGTGCAGAGCCGGGAGGCGCGCGAAGTGGTGCACCGGGCGCTGCAGAAATTGTCGCCGGAGCTGCGGGAGGCGGTGATCCTGCGTGACCTTCAGGACATGGACTACCGGGAAATTGCCGGCGTTCTAAGAGTTCCCGAGGGCACGGTGAAGTCGCGAATTAACCGCGGGCGGGCGGAACTTGCGCGCCTGCTACAACGTACCTATAGGCAGGTGATGTGATGGCTGCAGAGAACAAAAACGGAATGCAGTGCACGGAGTTCGACGTGCTGCTCAGCGACGCCCTGGACCACACGCTGGACGGCGAAACGCTGCAGCGCTTCCAGGCCCACGGCGAAAGCTGCGAGGTTTGCGGGCCGCTGCTGAAGGAAGCCGAAGCCGGCCGGCAGTGGCTGAAGTCGCTCGAGGAAGCGGAGCCTCCGGCGCACCTGCTGCAGAGCATCCTGATTGCGACCAGCGGACTCGAAACCAGCCGCTTCCATGCCGTGATCCCGGGACAGCCGTCGTGGTGGGAGCGGTTCAGGGCGACGGTGGTGGCGCCAACCGTGGCAGTCTTGCGGCAGCCGCGATTTGCCATGTCGTTCGGAATGGTGTTCTTTTCACTCTCCATTTCCATGAGCCTGGCGGGAGTGAAGCTACGCGACCTGCGTAATCTCGATCTGCGGCCGAGCGCGATCAAGCGGACGTACTACGAGACCTCGGGGCGAGTGGTGAAGTACTACGAGAATATTCGGGTGGTGTATGAGATCGAATCACGGGTGCGCGAATTCAAGCGGCTTACTGCGCCGCCGGAATTGCCGCCGGAAGAGAAACCGAAGGAACAGAGAAACGATACCAGTGGACAGCCGGAACAGAACCAGGAACGCAACTACAGCCAAGGAGACGGCCAGCCAGTGCTGGCCGAGGTTCCCCGTGATCCACCTGTAGTGATGGGCACCACTTACAGGAGGTATTTATGAACTGCGTCAATCATCCCGATAGTCCGCGAGTGGCATTCTGCCGCACCTGCGGCAAGGCGCTGTGCTCCGAGTGCGCCCATAACGTGCGCGGAGTCATCTATTGCGAGGACTGCCTGGCGGCTCGCATGCATGGAGGATCGATCCCAGCAGCGGGCTTTGTCGCTGCAGCCCCAAGCGGTGCTTCCCGGCCGCAATCGCCGACTGGAGTGCAGCCGCCTGTGGGGGGCCCGGGGCCGAACCCGGCGCTGGCAGGCATTCTGTCGGTTTTCCCTGGCGTGGGAGCGGTTTACAACGGGCAATACGCCAAGGGCCTGGCGCACATGGGGATCTTCGTTCTGCTGATTCTGGGAACGATTCACGGCAACGGGCTGATCTTCGGTCTGGCGCTTGGGTTCTTCTGCGTTTACCAGATTATCGACGCGGTGCGCTCGGCACACGCGATTCAAATGGGGCAACCCGCGCCCGATCCGTTCGGCTTGGCGCAGACCTTCGGCACGGGAGAAAAAATCGATACTTCCAAGATTCCCATGGGAGCAGTGTTTCTGATCGGCCTGGGCGTGCTTTTCCTGCTGCAGACGATGAATATCCCGTACTTCGATATGGACCGAATTTGGCCGCTGTTCCTGATCGGTCTGGGAGTGTGGCTGTTCACCAAACGGCAGGGATTGGGCGGACGCTATGTCCGCCCCCTGGGTTCGCGGGGGATGTCGGGGCCGGTGATCCTGGTTACGCTCGGCGTGTTGTTTCTGATTCAGAGCTTTGACGGTCCGGACTTTGGCCGGACTTGGCCGGTGTTGCTGCTGGCCGCCGGGCTGGTGAAATTGCTGGAGCGCAGGCCGCCCGGAATTCCGATGGAACCGCCGCCGAATCAGGGCGGAGTACCGCCTGCTCCGGGGATAACGCCAGGCTCCGGAACGACGGTTGAAGGCGCTACAGAGCCGCCTTCCAGTGAGGTGCACAATGGTTAGCCCAACCCAAGTTCCTCCTCCTCGTCCGGTTCGCCCGCCCCGTTCGATGGCCGGGCCGGCTGTGTTGATTCTGGTAGGCCTGGTGTTTCTCCTGGGCAACCTGGGGATCTTGCGCTGGCATGCGCTCGGCCTGCTTTTCGCGCACTACTGGCCGTTGCTTCTGATTGTCTGGGGAGTCATCAAGCTGGTGGAGTACGAGCAGGCAAAGCGCACGGGCACGCGCAGCGCGGGCATTGGCGCAGGAGGAGTGTTTCTGCTGATCGCGCTGATCGTCTTTGGGCTGGTGGCCACGCAGGTGATGCGCGTCAACTGGAACGAAATGCGGGACCAGATCGACATGAACGGCGGCGATTTTCCGCTGTTCGGGCAGACCTACAACTATGAGGACCAGCTGCAGCAGGCGTTTCCGGCAGGCGGAAGCCTGCGTGTAACGGACGATCGCGGCGCGGTCAACTTGACGGCTTCCGGCGACGACCAGATTCACGTTACCGTGCACAAGCGGGTGAATGCGGAAGACCAGGGCGACGCCGATAAGTGGAACGCGGGCAGCAAGCCGCAAATTACCGTCAGCGGCAACGAGATCACACTGAATGCGAATACGCAGGGAGCCGGCGATCACTGGATTGCGACAGACATGGACGTGGCGGTTCCGCGTAGCGCCGCGGTAACGATTACCGGGCGCCATGGCGATGTGAGCGTGCTGGGGCGGGATGGAGAAGTCGACATCTCCAATCAGCACGGCGACGTTTCGGTTTCTGACGTGAAGGGCAATGTCAGCCTGAGCCTCGATCATAGCTCGGCGCGGGTTTCGCAAGTGGGAGGAGATATCTCGGTGGAAGGGCGGGCGAATGATGTGTCGCTGGCCGACGTGAAAGGCGCGGTGCGTCTGAACGGAGATTTCACCGAGAGCGTAAAGCTGGCAAAGATTGGCAAGAGCGTCAGCTTCAAGTCGACGCGCACCGAGATGGATTTTTCGCGCTTGGATGGAGATGTGGACCTGGACTCGGGAGACCTGGAGGTCAACAACGTGGCTGGGCCGATGCGGCTTAGCACGCGGTCCAAGGACATTCGAGTAGTTGGGGTTTCCGGCGATCTGCGCCTGAAAGATGAAAATGGCGCGGTGGAAGTCCACGTGACCAAGCTGGGTAGCATGGACGTAGATAACCGGCAAGGGGACATCGAGATTTACCTTCCGGAGAAGTCGAGTTTTCAAATCGACGCGCACGCCAGTAATGGAGAGATCCATTCGGATTTCAGCGGGCTGCAGATCACTAACGGCGACGAGGAAGCGACTGCCAGCGGCGGGGTGGGGAGCGGCGGGCCGCGGCTCACCCTGAACAACCGGCACGGGACCATCATTCTTCACAAAGGCTCAGTCGTGGCCGAGACGCCGGAGTCGCCGCGCGCTCCCAAGCCGCCTACCGCGCCGTCGGTTCCGCAGCCGACCGAGAATTAATCGAGAGCCAAGTTTCATCGCGGCAGCGCTGTTTTGGGGCCTTCGCAAGGCTCCGGGCCGCCATGTGAGGGCTGATAAGATGGCTGGGCATGGATGGCCTGGAGCATCTTTTCGAAAATAACCGGCGCTGGGTCGCGCACATGACGGCGCAAGACCCGGGGTTCTTTCAAAGACTTTCCCACCAGCAAAAACCGGAATACTTGTGGATCGGGTGCGCGGACAGCCGAGTGCCCGCGAACCAGATCGTTGGGCTGTTGCCGGGCGAGCTGTTCGTCCACCGCAACGTGTCGAACGTGGTGGTGCCGGATGATCCGAATTGCCTTTCCGTAATCCAGTTCGCAGTGGACGTGCTGCAGGTGCGGCACATCATTGTCTGCGGCCACTTTGGATGCGGCGGGGTGGAGGCGGCGCTGGAGAATCGCAGCCTCGGCTTGAGCGACCAATGGCTGCGGCATGTGAAGGAAGTGCGGGACAAGCATCAGGAGCAACTGGGCCGGCTCAAAAAGGTGATGCGTTGGAACCGGCTGTGCGAGCTGAATGTGATCGAGCAAGTGCGGCACGTGGCAGAAACCAGCATTGTGCGCGAGGCCTGGGCGAGGCAGCAGAAAGTCAGCGTGCATGGCTGGGTTTATGCGATTGGCGACGGGTTGCTGAAGGACTTGGATATCTCGATCGGCCGGGCGGAAGAGATGGCGCAGAAATATCAGGCGGCGTTGGAGAAGTTGGCGGCGTAGGAAAACCAAGCACTTGCACTTCGCTTGCTTCGCTGTGCTCCGGTCGGGATCATAGGGAACTGCGGTGGATACGGTTCATCAAAACAAAAAATCTCTGAGCGGAAGAGTCGAGCATTTCACGGAGTCGGTGATCCGGGAGATGACGCGGCAGGCGCTGCTACATGGCGCGGTGAATCTGTCGCAGGGCTTTCCGGATTTCCCTGCTCCCGAGGCAGTGAAGCGGGCGGCGCAGGAGGCGGTGGGCGCCGATGTGAACCAATACGCGATCACCTGGGGAGCAAAGAAACTGCGGCAGGCCATTGCCCGCAAGATGGGCGAGTGGCAGGGGATGGCGGTGGATGCGGAGACTCAGGTCACAGTGTGCTGCGGCGCAACCGAGGCCATGATTGCCACGCTGCTGGCGGTTTGCAACGCGGGCGATGAGGTCGTGATCTTCGAGCCGTTCTATGAGAACTACGGGCCGGATGCGATTCTTTCCGGAGCGCGGCCACGGTTTGTGAGGCTGCATCCGCCGGCGACTGAGGACGGCGACTGGACGTTTAATGAGCGCGAGCTGCGGGCGGCATTTCATGAGCACACCCGGGCGATCATTTTGAATACGCCGAATAATCCCACCGGAAAAGTGTTTTCGCGCGCGGAACTGGAGCTGATTCGGGATTTGTGCGTGGAGTTTGATGTGCTCGCGATCGCGGATGAGATTTACGAGCACATTCTGTATGACGGAGCGCGGCACGTTTCCCTCGCTTCCATCGAAGGGATGAGCGAGCGCACGGTGACCATCAATACCCTGTCGAAGACCTACGGTGTGACGGGATGGCGGGTGGGCTGGGCGGTTGCGCCGCAGCAAATCACCGATGGCATTCGCAAGGTGCATGACTTTCTCACCGTCGGAGCGCCGGCTCCGTTGCAGGAGGCGGGAGCGGTGGCGTTGAGCTTGCCCGCAAGCTATTACGAAAACCTCGCGAAGGCGTATGCGGGGCGGCGGGAGCGGCTGATTCCGGCCTTGGCGAAGGCGGGGTTTCGGTGTTTTCGCCCGCAGGGCGCGTATTACGTGATGACCGATGTCAGCGAGTTCGGATTCGAAAATGATGTCGCATTTGTTCGGCATCTGGTGCGGGAAATTGGCGTGGCGGCGGTGCCAGGGTCGAGTTTCTATCACCATCCACGGGATGGAGCGCAGCAGGTGCGATTTGCGTTTTGCAAGCGCGATGAGACCCTGGACGCGGCGGCGGAGAGGTTGAGCAAGTTGACTGGGCGAAAGAGATAACCACAGGGGACACGGGGAAGCGCAGACTGTCGGTTTTGGTTACAGCGAGCCGCCGAGGGCTTTTCCGAGTTTGGGGATGTCCACAGGCTTCTGGGGTATACTGCGGCTAAAGTTGGAAATTTTCCCAGGGAAGTGCCCTCATGTCTCTCAAGCTAGCGGAAGAGGTATCCGAGCAGGTTCCGGCTGACGATTTTCAAGCGCTGGAAGAGAAAGTTTATCGCACCATTGAGCTATACAAATCGGCGCGCGAAGCGCGCGGCGTGGCCGAGCGGGACGTGAAGCGCCTGCGCGGGCAACTGGAAGAGCGCGAAGAGGAAGTGGAAAGCATGCGCCGCGAAATGGTTCGTCTGCGCAAAGAGCGCGAAGAGATTCGCGCGCGGGTGGAGAAGATGCTGGCGCAGATCGAGACTCTGGCCGAAGAGCAAGCCGCGAGCTAGCGCCCTGGGGCGGAGCCGGGCGGCACGGGAGAGGAGCGGCACCAATCATGGCAACCGCGACAAAACAGCCGGTGAACGACACGGGCAGCGTGCGGGTGGAGATCTTCGATCAGGCCTATAACCTGCGCGGGTCGGACGCGGAGTACATCCTGAAGCTGGCGGAGTACGTGGATGCGAAGATGCGGGCGGTGGCGGAACAGACCCACACCGTGGATACCGCGCGGCTGGCGGTGCTGGCGGCGCTGAACATCGCGGATGAATACCATTTGCTGAAGCGCAGCCACGATGGCGGCGCGGTGGAATACCTGAAGCGGGCGCATCATCTGGCCGATGCGTTGGATGAAGTGCTGGAAGAGAAGCGGAAGGCCGGGTAGCTGGACAGCTTGTCGCGGGTAGGGATGTTCCGACTCGCGGTTGCTTCCTCCTGCTCAACATGCCAAAGGTGAAGTGCTGCGCCGCGTCCCCAATCGTTTCCACCCTAGAGTTTTGAATTCATCCTCCTTTTACAATCTCAGTGTTCCCCTTACGAAAGTTGCTGGCAAGCCGACTGCCAACTTTCTTGGGCTTCCCTCTTGCCAATAGGCGCGGGTTTCCCCTAGCATCCAGCTTGAAGGCCGGCCTGCCGGGTTGGTGATGGCGGGTAACCGATTTTTGAACCAATGCAGAATGAACGGGAGCTCGACTCGAACTAGGATCCGGTGTGCGAAGCTCCGCCATGCGGAGATGCCTAAAGGGTCTCGGCGGGTTCCCAACTGTCTACCGACGGGTTCATTCTCGGCCCCGCCACACGGCTTAGTGGGTCGGCCTGCTTTAAGCAGTCGTCAGTCTTCAGATGTCCCGCATCCGGCTTCTCTTCCTGCTAAACTATCGTTGCAAATTGTGATTGCTTCGCATCTAACCTCATAGTGTTTCCCCGGCTCTTCCATATCGGCAGCTTCAACCTTCCGACCTACGGATTTCTGGTGGCTTTGGGCGTGCTGGTGGGTTTGTGGATCAGCGTGCGCAACTCCGAAAAGCTGGGGATCAACGGCGACAACGCCTGGAACCTGGGGATCATGGTGGTTCTGTGCGGTATCCTGGGGGCCAAGGTTCTTTACGTCATCAACGACTGGAGCACCTACGCGGCGCATCCGGGCGACATTTTCAGCCTGAGCACGCTGCAGGCGGGAGGGGTGTTCTCCGGCGGGCTGATCGGTGGGTTCCTGGCGGCGGCGTGGTTTGTGCACAAGTACCGTATGCCCGCTCTGGCAACCTGCGATGCGTTCGCCCCCGGGCTGGCGCTGGGGCACGCGATCGGGCGCGTCGGGTGCTTCGCCGCGGGCTGCTGCTATGGCAAGCCGACGACGCATTGGTGGGGTGTCACATTCACCAATCCGCTGGCCGCGGCGCTGGTGGGGACTCCGCTGAATCAGCGCATCGAGCCGACGCAGCTTTTCGAGTCCGCGGTGGAGTTGGCGAACTTCTTCATTCTCACCTGGCTTTTGAAGCGCCGGAAATTCGATGGGCAAGTGATGGGCGCATTCTTCATGCTCTATGGAGTCGCCCGCTATTTGCTGGAGTTCATCCGCGACGACCCGGGGCGCGGCGAAGTTTTTGGCGGCGTCATGACCGGAACCCAACTGGTGGCGCTGTGCCTGGTGGTCGCGGGAGGCATCATATGGTGGGTGCGACCGGCGATGAAGGCGATCCCGGCGCAGGCGACGCGGTAGGCACGCCTCACCCAACCTTAAGCCCGGCTCCGCCGCGCTTCTGCTACGCTCAGCATGACAACGTGGCTGAACCATTTCCCATCCACATTTCCGCAGGGCCGGCACACGCCGGCCAGCGCCTCGACCAATTTCTCGCCGCGCAACTTCCTGAAACCAGCCGGGCGCGGGTGCAACAATTGATTTCGGGAAAAAAGGTTCTGGTGAATGATGCCCCGTCCAAGGCTTCGCTGCGGCTGCGTGGAGGAGAGCGTATTTCGCTATTAGGGGCAATCGAGGCGCCGCCCCTGCGAGCCATCGCGGAGGAGATTCCACTCGACATCGTCTACGAAGACGACGATCTGGCTGTGATCAATAAGCCAGCGGGAATGATGGTACATGCCGGGGCGGGCGCGACCGAAGCGGAGCGCAATCGCGGGACGCTGGTGAATGCGCTGCTGCACCGGTTCGGCAAGCTCTCCGGCGTGGGCGGCGAGTTGCGCCCAGGGATCGTACATCGGCTGGATAAAGGCACGAGCGGTCTGATCGTCGTGGCGAAAAGCGACGAAGCGCACCGGCGGCTGGCGGCGCAATTCGCCCGGCGCGAGGTGAAGAAGACCTATATCGCGCTGGTTCATGGGTGGGTGAAGCAGGAGCAGGGAACGATCCGAAGCAGCATCAGCCGGGACCGAGTGCGGCGGACCCGCATGACGACGCGCCGGGAGGGCGGCCGCGATGCCGTGACGCACTATACAGTGGTGCGGCGGATTGACTCGCCGTTGGGGAAATTTTCCTTGCTGGAAGTGCGCATCGAAACCGGGAGGACGCACCAGATTCGCGTACACTTGGCGTCGTTGCGGCATCCAATCGTGGGAGACACTTTGTACGGTGCGCCGAAAGAGGTGGGGAGAGGTGAGGCGGCGCAGTTTCCGCCTCCGCGAAATTTCCTACACGCGGCGGAGCTGAGGTTTTTGCATCCGCGAACCGGGGATGGACTGGCGTTTTCGCGACCCCTACCCCAAGAGCTGCAGGAGTTTCTCGATCGTTTGCGGGGATAGGTTCAGAACCGCACAACGGCGCCATCGATTTCCGCGGGTTGTGACTATAATGAAAAAAAGCATGAAGTTGCGTGGAGCCACTTTTCTTGCCGGAAGCCTGGTCCTGTTGTTGGCGGTAAGCCCCGGGCAGGATTCGCCATCGTCCGGCGATCTGCCCGCGTCGCCCTCCAGCGTCAAGTATCCCAAACGAGCGCGGGCAGCAGCGCAAACGTCTGGAGCAGCCGACCAATCGGCGGCCCAGAGTGCGCCTGGCGAACCTGCAAAACCGGCCACGGGCTCGGCCGAGCCAACGACGCCGCAGCCGACTGGGCAAGCGAACCCGGCGCCGCCTGCCGGCGCGCCGATACCAGTACCGTCGGCGCCGCCGGAAATGCCGGCGGAGCAAACGCCGCCACCCGGGAGCGAGAACAATCCAACCATTCGAACCGTCGTCAACGAAGTGAACGTCGTGTTTACCGTTACCGATAGGCACGGGCACTACGTGCGGGACATGAAAAAGAACGATTTCAGAGTGGTAGACGACCACCGGCCGGTCAATCAAATCCGCAGCTTTCAAAGTGAAACGGATCTGCCGCTGCGAATCGGCTTGGTGGTGGACGCCAGCAACTCGGTGCGCGACCGCTTCAAGTTCGAACAGGAGTCGGCGATCTCGTTTCTGAACCAAACCATCCGGCCGCGATACGACCAGGCTTTCGTCGAAGGATTCGATGTGACGCCGGAAGTTACGCAGGACTTTACCGACGACACCGACTTGCTTTCCAAGGGGGTGCGGTCATTGCGCGCGGGCGGCGGCACCGCCATGTACGACGCACTGTATTTTGCCTGCCGCGACAAGCTTCTGAAGGCGCAGCAAACGGGACCGTTGCGCAAGGCGATCATCCTGCTGAGCGATGGGGACGACAATCAGAGCCACGTGACGCGCGAAGAAGCCATCGACATGGCGCAACGAGCGGGCGTGATCGTTTATACCATCAGCACGAATGTGATGGGCGGCGACCGGTCGGGTGACAAGATTCTGAAGCGGATTGCCGATGCTACTGGCGGGCGAGTGTTTCTGCCCTTTCAACTTACCGATGTAGCCAACGCGTTTGCCGAGATTCAGGACGAACTGCGCAGCCAGTACGCCATTTCCTACAAACCGCCGGATCTGATTGCCGACGGACGCTATCGCACCATTGAGATCCTGGCCAAAGACAAAAAGCTGCACGTGCGCAGCCGCCACGGCTATTACGCTCCTGAAAAATAGGACGGCTTGCGGGGCCCAGATTTCTAATCCCTTGAAGGGCAGGTAAGCCGAGCCGAGGCTATTGAGCGGCCAACCAGCGTTCGAGTTTTTGGCGAGAGTTCAGGGATAATTCCACGAAGCGGAGGCCAGCTCGTCCGCCCACATCCACCCAGGCAAGCTCGGCGTTAGCAGCAATGGAACCTTCGCCACCGGGTAGAGAGAAGCATACGTGGGAGACGCCGCTTTTCGGCAACCTGCCGCGGAAGCGGAGGGCCATTCCGCCATCGCTGATGTTGGTCGCGGTCATTTTAAGCTCTTGGCCGCGCCCGAAGGCAACGACAGCGGGGAATTCCACGGGGTGGCGGAAATAGCGGCGGCGCTCGCGCTCCATGAATCCCAAGGCGGCGCCGAAACAGCGCGTCGCACTAATGGGGGAAATGGGCTTTTGCAGAACGAACTGCGCTCCCAGTTCGAAAGCGTCGTGGGTCGTGGTTTTGCCATTCAGAACAGCAACCGAAACTGAAGTCTTATTGCTGGGGCTCTGGCGCAGATTGCGAAGGGCGTCGATGCCTCCCTGCAGGTCGTCGCAGTCTACAATGACTGCGTCAAACTTCTCCGAAGAAAGGATTTCGCCCCCGGAGCGGGCGCCGCGGCAGACCTCGACGTTGATGGCCAGTTTTTCCAGCGCGTGTCGGAGCACGCCAACCACTGCCTGATCCCGGGTCAACAACAGAGATTCCAGAGTCATGGCTGGTTAATGGTAAATTCTGGCTCCCCTGTTACGAAAGTGACCAAGGTCTTGGGACTGGCAGAACCTTGATGTGTGGAGATGTACAAAAACGGGAAACGATCGGCTTCGATGCATAAATGGGTCTATCTTTCGCTGGGGTCGAACCTGGGTGACCGGGAAGCGAACCTGCACACGGCGATCGAGCAATTGAAGGCCTTTGGAGACGTGGCCGCAGTTTCCACTTTTTACGAAACCGAGCCCGTGGATGTTGTAGCGCAGCCTTGGTTCGTGAACTGTGTGGTGAAGCTGGACACCAAGAAGATGCCCAAGCAACTCCTGGCCAGCATCTTGAGGATCGAACAGCAAATGGGACGGCGGCGTGTGCAGAAAAAAGGGCCGCGGATCATTGACATCGACATTCTTCTATTCGGGAATTCGATTGTTGAGACGAAAGGCTTGGCGATTCCGCATCCGGGGTTGCACGAGCGGCGCTTCGTGCTGGAGCCGCTGGCGGAAATCGCGGCGGAAGTGCGGCACCCGCTGCTCCAGCGCTCGATTCGCGAATTGCGCGACCAATTGCCGCCGGGCCAGAGGGTGCGGAAGTTGCATTACTAGCCGGTGCAAGAACTACGGAGGGCAAAAAGGGGCTGGCCGCCGCGGCTGCTCCTAGGGGACGATGATGCGGCTGGCGGCTTCTTCCGGGGCGACGATCGCGGCTTGCTTTTCAGGAAACTGCGCAAAGAGGAAATCGACGAAGGCGCGCGACTTGGGCCTACCCGAGGTTCGTCCGTAAGCCATGCGGAGCAGGAAGACGAGGGCGCGCAGCACGTCGGAATCGCGCAAACGGGTATAGCCCAGGTGCTTTTGCTCGGTTTCGCGGTATTCCTTAAGCATGGTTTGCATCTCCGCCAGAATGCCGAGCTGGGCGGGATTGGCCAGGGGAGTTTCGTAGTGCAGGCCGGAGTTCACCAGAGTCTGCTGCGACTTGGCGAGCGAAGCCAGAGCGGCGATCAGATCGGAGTCCAAGAGTCCGTGGGCGGAGCGTGCGGCCTTGGCCATGGCGTAGCTCAAGCCGAGGATCAGGTGCTCATGCTGGTAGATAAACGTCTGCGGGATTTCTACTTCGGGAAATAGGCCGGCTTGGTCCAAATCCTGCATGGGCCGCGGCTTTTCATGCTCGCGGGCATGCTGCAGGTAGATGCAGTCACTGGGGCAGTCGAGCGTAACCTCGCGCTGTTCGCCGCAGCATTGCGGACAGATGCGGCCGTGGATAGCGGGGCAAAAGCGCTTTTCCTTGCGTTTTTCGCAGATGGCACAGCTCAACGGCGTCTCCCGTAAGCATTATCCCATGCTCGACGCCGCTTGCTTGCGGCGGCACAGTTGGGCCCATTTTGAGAACCCCACGGGCAAGGAACGGCGGTTTTTCTGGGTTCGCGGGGCGGCAAGCGCGGAAAATGCGCGTAAAATGGGCCTGGAACGCTGGTTTTCCACAGGCCCCAAGTATAAGATAGCGCTCGCGCAACAAAAATCAGATCGTTAATAGGAGGATTCATGGCATCAGGCATGACCAAAACTCAACTCGTCCGTCATTTGGCGGAGAAGCTTGAGACCAACAACAAGTCGGTAGCGGCGTTTCTGGAGACCTTGGCGGATACCGCCATCAAGGAGACTAAGAAGAATGGTATTTTCGTGGTTCCGGGACTTGGCCGTCTGAAGAAGGTGCACCGCAAGGCGCGCGTGGGGCGCAACCCGCAGACCGGTGAACCGATCCAGATCAAGGCGAAGACGACCGCGAAGTTCTACCTGGCAAAAGCCGTGAAGGATGCGATCGCTCCCAAGAAATAAGTCTGCAGTGCTCCGATTTCGCAGAAGGGGCCGGCCAGCCGGATGGCCGGCCCTTTTTGCTTTTTGCTCATAACATGGCGGGATGCGCGCTGCGCCGGTCCCACAACGATTGCGGAAACGATGCCGGGCGATGACGCCCGTCGCTCTATCGCCCTTGAAATTTTCACTCCGCGATGATGGCTTCCGCCTCGATTTCGACGAGCATATCGGGAGACACGAAGCCGGATACACCAACCATGCTGGCGGCGGGGCGAATATCGCGGAAAACCTCGCCGTGAGCCTTGCCTACTTTTTCCCAATCAGCAATGTTGAGAAGAAAAGTCCGGGTGCGTACCACGTCTTTGAGCGTGGCGCCGGCTTTCTGCAGCGCCGATTCGATATTCTTCAAAATCTGCACGGCCTGGCCGTAGGGATCGCCGAGGGCCACGAGTTTGCCGTCCGGTCCGGTTGCGGTGGTGCCGGAGACGTGGATCTGGTTGCCCACCCTCACGGCGCGCGAGTAACCGATGATCGGTTCCCAGGGTGTACCGCTGGCGATGTTTTTTCGCTGCATAATTCTTCTCCTGTGCCGATGATTGCAGATGAGGAGCGCGGAAGCCAGAGCCCATTGCTGCAATTAGCAGCCGGGACGAGCGGTTGCCAACAATCGGATTTGTAACTTTCGCGGCGCTAAGGTGTTCTAAATAAGCAGTGGCACAAGGGTGCGCGAGTGGGGCACAGAAGTTACTTGTGTTTGCTTTTGAATTACGGTAATTAGTCAGTTACGGCGGCGGGAATCCGCACCGTGAGTGGCTTTCGGCACGAGGCCTTGAGATGATTCCGGAATCGCATCCGCTGCAGCAGTTGTTCGTGGAACTGGTGGGGCGGCACTACGCGCAGCAGATCGGCATTCGCGATCCGCAGATCGTGGCCTACGTCGCCCACCTGCTGGCGGAGTTCTGTGATGCCGAGCAACTGTTCAAGGTCCGCAATGCCGCAGGGCGCGGCCTGAACGACGTGGGCGAGATGGTGCTGGAGTCCGACCCGGTTTTCGGGACAGCGCCTTCTTTTGACCGCGAGCGGCAAGTCCGCAAACACATCGGCGACTACACGCTGTTTTTCACCGGCATGTTTCCAGAGAGCATTCACCACTTCCGGCTGCGCCGCAGTCGCACGGAACATTTTCTGGACTGGATCAGGGCCGGGAAAGAGAGCTACTACATCGTCTCGAAATTCGACGTCTTCGAGTACTCGAAAGTCGCGCCGCTGTTTGCCACTCTGTCGCGGAATTTTGAGCAGTGCGTCCACGGGCTCAATCTGGTCAAGAACGAACTGCAGGAGATGCAGCATCCCATTGCGCGCCGGGTCGATGAAATTCTGATGTAGGGCCTATCAGCATCCACTCAAATCCCTTGGGCCCCGAATGAATGTTCTATCCCGGAAGCCGATCATCTCGTTACTGATCCGCTCGGTGTCCAGTCTGGATTTCCTGATCGCCGACAATTCGGAACCTTAATCGCGTCTGTGCACCAGATCCCGACGTTCCCCGCCGGCCCCACTATCGTCGCAACCACGGCTCGTATAATGGCATTG
This sequence comes from uncultured Acidobacteriaceae bacterium, assembly GCA_963770915.1. GTDB lineage: Bacteria > Acidobacteriota > Terriglobia > Terriglobales > Acidobacteriaceae > PALSA-270. The sequence goes on along the minus strand of CAVYRG010000001.1, from coordinate 2,849,561 downwards.
CCATTTTTATGGAGCCGATTTACGTGTAAGCTGTGGGGCCGTGCTTACAGGCTGTTGACCCACCATTCCCCTTATCGTGTGGATCGTTATGCTCCAAGCCAACTCGCCCGCCGCGAAGGCGAGCGGGGTGCCCGAGTAGAGCCGTTCTGTGAGCGTTATGAAGACCGAAAAACCTCCGGCTGTGGCAGCCAAGAAGACGCACGATATCTCAACCGCCAAATTACGGCGGCAGCTCAAGGGCGATCTCGACAACATAGTCCTCAAAACCTTACGCAAGGAACCGGAGCGGCGTTACTCCTCAGTCGAACAATTGACAGAAGATATCCGTCGCCACTTGCATGGTTTGCCGGTGGTGGCCACACCCGATTCGAACTGGTACCGGGCCCGCAAGTTTGTATGCCGCCACAAACTGGGAATGGCGGCCGGCATGATCGTTGTCCTGGCCGTACTGGCCGGCATCATATCAACAATGCGCGAGGCCCATATTGCTGCGGCGAACGAGCGCCGAGCGCAGCGACGCTTCAATGATGTCCGCAAATTGGCGAACTCGCTGATGTTCGAGATCCACGATTCGATCCGGGACCTGCCCGGCTCCACGCCCGCGAGAAGATTGATCATTACCCGGGCGCTCGAATATCTCGACAGTCTTAGTAAGGAGTCGCAGGGCGACCTTTCCCTGCAGGCGGAACTGGCCGCAGCCTACGAAAGAGTGGGGGATGTCCTGGGGGACCCCTATGCTGCCAATTTAGGTGACCCGTCGGGCGCGTTACGGAGCTACCGCAAAGCTCTGGTGATCCGGGAATCGCTAATAGCGTCCAGTCCCGCTGATGCGGGGCTACAACTCGACTTGGCTGCAAGCCGCGTCAAATTGGCTCACGTGTTGGAGGCGAGCGGCAACTTCGCAGAGGCGCTGGGCGAGGTTCGCAAGACTCTGCCGATCACGCAAAGGTTGGGCCTCGCCAACAAGGGTGCGACTCTGGCAGACCAGGTGGCTGGCACCTATTACTTTATCGGCGGGCTTCTGATTCAAACCGGAGACCCAAAGGGGGCGCTGGAGAATTATCAGCACGCCGGGAGCATCCGACAAGCCGCCTTACAAACAGCGCCCGGAGACTTGCCCTTGCGCACGCATCTGGCGGCGGACTTGGCCGGGGAGGCGAAATCGCTGGACGAAACGGGCGATCTGGCGCAAGTTGTACCCATTCAAGCCAAGGCAATTGCCATTCTGCGAGACGTATCCGCGGAAAATTCCAATAGCGCCACATTGCGAGAATACCTGGGCGAGGCATTGAATCGCATCGCTATTTACCATGAAGAACAAGGCAACCCGACCGCAGCCTTGGAGTCGTATCGTCAGGCGCACCGAATTTTCCGCGACCTGCTGGCCGCAGACGCCAAGAACTCCCTGGCCGCCACCAACTTTGCCTTCAGTGAAAACGGGATTGCGGCCAGTCTGCTGGCGCTCGGTAAACCTGTCATGGCAGCTAAGATCTTTCGCGAGGCCGCAGCTGCATTCGAGGGGATGTCTCCCAGAACGGCAGGGAATCGTTATCCGCGCTCAGGATTGGCGGATTCGTATTCCGGACTCGGCAATGCTTATTCTGTCTTGGCGCTACACGAGGACACTTCAGGTCGGAAACGTGAATACTGGAAAAAGGCCCGCGCGTCCTGTCAAAAGAGCCTCGCCCTCTGGAATGAAAAGCAAAGGCTTGGAGAATTGGAGAGCGGTGAGCTGAACGAAGCGTGGAGAGTCTCCCAATGTATAGCCAGTTGCGATTCGCAGCTCAGCATTTTGAAATCACGTGATAAGGCATACCGGCGATAGTACTGAATTCCCGGCTTGTGAGTTCAGTTTCGATCGTCGGCGGAGATGCGATGCCTGGTTGCGGGCCCGGAAGGCTCGAGTTTGTAGCGGCCGGGGCGCTTGGGCTCATGGCGAACGCTGCGCCCTTCTACCAGATGGAAGAGTTCTTCCCCCAGATTCTTGGCATGGTCGCCCGCGCGCTCGAAGGCCTGCGCCATGAACAGCACATTGGTGCTGTAGTCGCGTCGCCGGCGTTCCCGGCTTTCCAAGTGGCGCCGGAACACGGCCTGGCATGCTTGATCGATCTGGGAGTCGGCTTGCAGCACCCAACTTGCCGGTTCCAGGTCGCGCTGCAAAAAGCCGCGATGCACCGCTTCCAACATCTTTTCCAGAACCTGGGCCATAGCGATGAGATCGTGGCTATCATCGCGAAGCAAGCGCGCATGCAGATGCTGCACCCGCATCGCCACCGACCAGGTAAGGTCCCCGATGCGCTCGAGATCAATAATGAACTTTAGGCAGGCCAGAAGTTCGCGGGCCTCGGCTTCGGTGACTTCGGTGATGGCCGCGGTAATCTCTTCGTCCACGCGGCGTTCCATGCGGTCGAGCTCTTTCTCGCAGTCTTTCACTGCGATGAACGCCATGTTGGAGGAATTCTCCAGGAAGTCGCGCAGGTTGTAAGCCGCGTCTTTGCCGACCAGGCAGGCTTGCAGCACAAGGCCGGTCAACTCTTTGGTGGATTCGGGCTGCTGCCTTACCGGCCGGCGTTTCATGCTCTTTCCGTGGCGACTTCCATCCCATGATACCGCCGAAAAGCATTTACGCCGTCTTTCCCCATATACCGGGCCAGGACCGCCCGGTCGGCGCAACGCAAGTCCACCAGCACCAGACCGTCGAGCACATCGGAAAAATTCTTGTCCACGTTGAAGCTGACCAGCCGTCCGCCAAGCTTTGCGTACTGTTTGAGCAGAATTGGGATGCCCTTGCCATCTGTTTCAAGGTCGCCGATGGGATCGGCCAGGTCCTGCAAGTCCTTGAGCTTGGCGCAGGCCGCAGGGCAATCACCGGGGCGAATCCAGCCCGGCTGAAAAGGACGGCGCGGTGTGATGAGATCAGCCAGTTCGTGGTCTTTCTCCCGCGCCTGGAAGAAACGGACAATCAGTTCACGCGACACGCGGTTGTAGCGGCCGCTGATGCTCACCGCTCCGAACAGCACCGCCAGTTCCGGATGGAGAGCCAGATAACGGCCGATTCCCTTCCAGAGCATGAGAAGCGGAGCGAATTGGCGTTGATATTCGGAGCGGATGAAAGAGCGGCCCAACTCCAGGGCCGGACCTATCCCCTCGAACACCCGCGGCTCGTAGCGGAATAGCGTGCTGGTGTAAAGGCCTGCAATGCCAAATCGCGGAAGAATCTCCGTGGTCGCGCCCATGCGGTAGGCGCCCACCAGTTCCTGATGGCTTTTGCTCCACAGCAGAACGTGTTTGTAATAGGCGTCGAAACCATCCAGGTCGATCGATTTGCCGGTGCCTTCTCCCGCGGAGCGAAACGTAATTTCACGCAGTCGTCCTAATTCCTGCATGAGGTTCGGCATGCAATCGGCTTCTGCCAAATAAACGGAGAATTCGCGATTTTCCTCCAGGCACTGCGCGGGCCGAAATTGTTCCAGTTCCTTCAGGAGCGCCCGGCGAGGAACCGCTTCCGCGACCGGCTCGCCCTTTCGCCGCAGCAACACGGACTGCAGGCTCGGCGGGAGACGAAATTTGCGCTCGCCCCGCTGGGCGAGGAGGTAGGTCCGCCAGCGCAGATAGCTGGTGGCCTCCTCATCCGTGCCGGCGTTGCGAAGGATGGCGGGTGGAATCACATTGCCGATGCGCAACTCAACCTTCTTGCCTTCTTGCCCCAGAAATTCGTTGAGCAGCCAGGCGGTGCGCGCGCCCGGCAGCAGCCGTCCCATCGCCTGGAATGACATGCTGTTGCGTCCGGAGAAAAACACCGGAAGAGCTTCTGCGCCGGTCCGGCGCGCCAATCGCACCGCAGCATGGTTCCATTCCGGATCCACGATTTCCAGCTGCCGGAAGTTAATATGCGAGACTTCCCCGGCAGGAAACACCGCCAGCATGCCACCCGAGTTCAGCCAGGAAAGTGCCTCCCTCAGACCCTTCCGATTCGCTGCCGCAGAGGCGGCGTCGCCGAAGGGATCGACGAAAATGCAATGCTCGCGCAGTTCGGGAACACCGGAGAGCATGGAATTGGTGAGGATCTTCACGTCAGGCCGCGCTTGCGAGAGCAGCGCCCCCAGGATCGCCCCGTCCAGAAGCCCAAAAGGATGGTTGGCCGTCACCACGACCGGACCGGCGACCGGGATTCGGGCGCGGTCTGCATCGGAAACCCGGTACTTCACGTTCATTTCCGAAAGGACATTTTCCAGCAGGGAACGGTTGAGCGGCTGCTGAGCGCGGCGGTACAGCTCCCGAATCCGCTCCATGGGAACAAAATGTCGAGCCAGCCGCCTGAAGGGAAAAAGATCAGGGCCTTGGGTGGCGGGTCCGTTGCGACCCTGGCCCGCCAGCAAACCAGAGGTAGGCATGTTCTCTTGGTAGCCCAAATTGATTGCGGGAATATGAAGGCGAGGTTAAAAGGATGTAACAGGATAACTCTTTGGTCACCACACTTTGTGCCTTCAAGAGCGGCTTCAGGCCCCAACCGGTGCTTGCACCAAATCCGCTGCATTGTCAGGATGGGTTCCTGTTATCAACAGTTTCCGCTTGCAAGCGAAGATGAGCTTCCGGATAATACGCGCTGGAAGCGCATCACGAATCCCGTGCACCGGTATAGCCGAACAGACCTACTCCGTATTCTTCGACTCACGGCTCGCCAGTTGGCAGCCTGGGAAAAAGCCCAACTTGTGGCCGTAGCCGAAGACTATTCCTTTTTCGACCTCCTGCAGGTCAAGAAAGTTCGTGATTTGTGCGCCCGCAAGGTGCGGCCCGCGGTGATTCGGCAATCGCTGGAGGCCATGCAAAAGCAAGCCGCCGGCATGGAGAATCCTTTAGTCGAAGCGGGAGCATTCTCCACCGGCCACCGCGTGGCATTCCGCCATGCAGGCAGGGTGCTCGAGCCCATCGCGGGACAATTCATGTTCGACTTCTCCCCGATGGAGAAAGTCATCACCAGCACGCCCATCGCCGTCGAGGGCGCCGAGCCGGCAACCAGTGATGTAACCGAGCTTTTTGCCCGCGGCATCGCGCTCGAGGAAGACCCTAATCAGCAGTTGCAAGCTATCTCCGCCTACCAAAGGGTTCTGAGCCTGGATCCCGAGCACGCCGCAGCGCATATTAATCTCGGCACGCTTTTCTACAATCGCCAGGAGTACGCCTTGGCGGAATCGCATTACCGCCAAGCCATTCAGATTGATCCGCGCTACGCTCTGGCCTATTTCGACCTCGGCAACGTGCTGGATGAGACGGGCCGGGTCACAGAAGCGATTCAAACCTACCTCACCGCCCTGCAACTGGCTCCCACTTACGCCGACGCGCACTACAACCTGGCTCTTGCCTATGAAAAAGTGAAAGAGCCGCGCAAGGCGCTGAAGCATTGGCGGGCTTATGTGAAGCTGGATACCATCGGCCCTTGGGCTGTCCACGCCCGCAACCAGGCAGAGCGCATCCTGCAATCGGACACGTTGAAACTGGTTCACAGCCGCAAGGAGAACCGTGGAAGTAACGAAGGGCGTGAGTAGTTTCCGGAGTTGAAAGGTTCTGGATGCGCAGCTCTCTAGGTCCCATTACTGCGGAGTTGCGTTTTCCGCCATCCCTTCCCACATCAGGTTTGTCTTCAGTTTGAATTTTTGATGGGGCGCGAGATCCACCATGGTTTCAAAAGTCCGGTAGCCCGGCAGGCTTACGGTGATCTTCCGCTGGCCGGGAGCCACGAGCAGCGCTTTCCCAGCGCCCTGGAATTCCGCCGCATGGCCGATCAGCTGGCCGTCCACGAACACCGCCGCGCGGATCGGGTAGACTTCCAATTTCACCTGGGCCGTCACCTTCGGGTAATGCACTCGAAGGTCTCGTATCATCTCTACCCGGACTGTCTGTTCTTCGCCGGGCGCGATGGTGATCTTCTGGGCGAACTCCCGATAGCCGCCTTGACGGGCGACAATTTCGTGCGTGCCGGGCAGCAGCAGGATTTTCTTCGTGCCTTTCAGCTCTTTCAGGTAACCCAGGTACTGCCCGTCCACCCATATCCCGGAATCCTTCGCTGCCCCCGATTTTGCTTTGAGATGAACTTCCCCCAGGATCTCGTTCGGTGCCGCCAGCAGCGTCCCGGTGAGGCCGAATAGCAGGCTTATGATCAGGACGCACCGTGGAATCTTGTAGATGGCAGAATGCGACACGGCTTCGGACCTCCTTCACCGGCAGGCTAAAAGCTGATTACTGTGAATCTACACCGGGCCGAGCCGGCCCTCCAGCAGGATGTCGAAGTGACTGTCGACTCATATGGTTCCCACCCATCAGGGAAAAATTCCCCGGCCTGATTAGCCAAACCCATTTTTTGTTTAGCCCGATGCTGCGTCTTCCACAGCCTTTTGCGCTAGAATGCATTTCAAAAGAAATCTCGTTCTCGCCGCTCGGCCCGGTGAGAAGCGCTCACAATAGGCCCCTTCCCCCCCAGGAGGTAGTTTTCATGTATCGGCCTTATGCCAGTGCTACGGCCAGCTCCAGCTCGTTTCCGGATGTGGAAGCGACGATTCGCGAATTGAGCAAAGACCTCTGCACCGCCTTCAATACCGGCAATTACGATCATGGGGCGGCCCTTTTCGCCACCGATGGGCAATACATGCCTCCGCATTGTGAGCCGGTGGAAGGACCAAGATTGATCGAGCGCAAGATGCGGGAGCTGGGCGAGGCCGGCCACCATGATCTGCGTTTTGAAACTGCCCGCATCATCCAGTCGGGGGACACCGCGATCGAGACGGGGCGCTACAGCGTCGCCATATCGCAAGCGAACGGCACGACCGTCGCCGAGCGGGGCAAGTACTTGCGGGCGTGGCGCAGACTGGGTGCGTGGTTGATCATGGCGGAGTGCTGGAACAGCAATCTGCCACGCAACGATAAATAGGGATGGCCGCGAGCTAGCCTTGTTGCCGGCTGTGGCGAAGATGCCGGTTTACTGTGCCAGCCTTCGACGCGCCGCTGGAGTTTCCTCTCGCCTCTGTTTTATCGAAGAACTGCTTCGTAACTGACAGGCGGCCGGCTCCCCATCTACAATGGCGAGACACATTTCTAATCATCTATGAAGGAGAGCTGAATGCAACGCAAGGCAAGTGCGGTTTGGAAAGGCGGTCTCAAGGACGGCAAAGGCGCAGTCTCTTCCACCAGCGGCGTGTTGTCAAACACTCCTTATTCTTTCGTCACCCGCTTTGAGAACTCGCCCGGCACCAATCCCGAAGAGCTGATCGCGGCGGCGCACGCCGCCTGTTTCTCCATGGCTTTGTCGGCCCAGCTCGGAGCGGCAAACCTGACTCCCTCGAGCATTTCGACCACGGCGACGCTCACACTGGAAAAGCTCGAGACCGGCTGGACCATCACAGCTGTCCATCTTGACGTGGTCGGCAACGTGCCCGGAGCCGACGCGGCCGCTTTTCACAAAGCCGCAGGAGATGCCAAGACCGGGTGCCCGGTTTCCAAGGTGCTGAACGCCAAGATCACGATGGATGCGAAGCTGGAAGGGTAGCGGAACCTATGTGGGGCAGACACTCCTGCCCGCCGCCGTTGGGGTTGCCGTTGCCTCGCCCGATCAAAGATCAGGCTCAGAAGCAGCGGACAAGAGTATCCGCTCCACATTGACACCCGGACGTGCCTCTGTAGAATAGATTTTGCAGTGGTAGTTCCTGCCTGCTGGGCGGCCCGCAAGGATCACCGCGCCGCATTATGATTGCCATCGTGGCGGAATTGGCAGACGCGCATGGTTCAGGTCCATGTACCCGCAAGGGTGTGGGGGTTCGAGTCCCTTCGATGGCACCAACGACGTGGAGGTCCTTCGCAAACAACGCTCAGGATCTCGCCAGCGGTCTCCCGCTTCGCTCACGCCCGCTAAACGGCTCAAGTTCGAGTCCCTTCGATGGCACCATCGACGTAGCGGTCCTTCTACTCCGCGAAGAACCGTATAATCATTGAATTGCTCATGGCTTCGAGTCTTGCTGAGATCGTCGCCGCCACCCGCCGCCGTGTCGCCGCGGCGAAGCCCGCCGCGAATCTTCGTGAGTTGCAGAAGGCCGCCGAAAGCCACGCTCCGCGCGGATTCCGCCGATCGCTGACGGAGAAAAGCGGAAATGGCGTCGCGATCATCGCGGAACTGAAAAAGGCCTCGCCATCGCGCGGGCTGATTCGCTCGAATTTCAATGTTTCCGAGCTTGCGCCCGACCTTGAACGTGCCGGAGCGGCGGCTCTCTCGGTCTTGACCGACGAGGAATTCTTTCAAGGCTCACTCGCGAACCTGCGGCTGGCTTCGCAGAGTGCCCAAATTCCCTGTCTGCGCAAAGACTTCATCGTGGACGAACTCCAATTGCTGGAAGCGCGCGCCTACTCCGCCGATGCCATCTTGCTGATTGTGGCCGCGCTGTCGCCGCCGGAGCTGACCACGCTCGCCCGCCGCGCGAAAGAATATGGGCTCGATGTTCTCTGCGAGGTTCATGACGAGGCGGAGCTCGACCGCGCACTGCAGGCGGGTTGCGATCTGGTGGGCGTGAACAGCCGCGATTTGCGAACCTTCAAGGTCGACTTGGGGACGGCCTTTCGCCTGGCCGATCTCATGCCCAAAAATATAGTGCGGGTGGCCGAGAGCGGCATCCAAACCGGAGGTGACATCGCCCGCCTGCGCGCGGCTGGCTACGGCGCATTCCTGATCGGCGAGTCGCTGATGAGAGCCGACTCTCCCGGCGAGGCCTTGCGAACGCTGCTCAACGAGGTTGCGGTTTCGGTGGTTCGTTAGAGCCGGTTGCCTCAGTCCACTTTGTGGCAAATTACTCTCATGACTTGGATCAAGATCTGCGGAATCACGAATCTGGAGGACGCCAAGGTCGCCGTCGACGCTGGCGCCGACGCGGTGGGATTCGTGTTCTACGAAAAGAGCCCCAGGAAAATCGATCCGGATACGGCTCGCGCAGTCGTCGAGAACCTGCCCGCGGACGTTGAGAAGGTGGGTGTCTTCGTAGACGACCCGGCCCAAGTGGTCCGCGACATTGCGGAACGAGTCGGTCTGACAGCCGTGCAACTTTACAGCGCGGAGTGCGTGGAGGCCTTGGGGAGTATTCTGGACTCGTCGCCCCTGAAGAGCGGTCCTCGCCCCAAACTCATACTTGTTGTTTCTGGAGATCAGTTTGCCGCGTCTGGAGGGATGCAGCTCTTAAATGGCATGTGGATGATTTCCAAGCGGCTCCGGGACAGTCTATTTGCTTTGCTCGTAGACTCCAGTTCTGACTCGCGGCCTGGGGGTACCGGCCGTCCCTTTGACTGGACAAGGGCAAGAGGAATGCTTCCTGGGATGGGAGCAATTCGCCCAACCATTGTCGCTGGGGGCCTCACGCCTTCGAACGTGAAGGTGGCGTTGGCGGTGCTCCAACACCCATGGGGGGTGGACGTTTCTTCCGGCGTCGAGGCTAGGCCGGGGAAGAAAGATCCGGCTAAAGTGCTCGCATTTGTCAACGCCGTCAGTCAGGCGGATGAAGACAGTTAGCATTATGGCAACTGCATCCATCGCGAAGAAGAGACCACAGGCGGGAAGGGTCATCCCCGGCCGGTTCGGCGTCTACGGCGGCCGCTATGCGCCGGAAACGCTCATGTGTGCGCTGGAAGAGTTGGAGCGCGAGTACGAAAAGGCAAAGAAAGACCGCAAGTTTCAAGCCCGCTTTCAGGAATTGCTACACACCTACGCCGGACGTCCCACGGCGCTATTCTTCGCGCGCCGCCTCACCCAGAAACTCGGCGGCGCGAAGATCTATCTCAAGCGCGAAGATTTGCTGCACACCGGCGCGCACAAAATCAACAACTGCCTCGGCCAGTCGCTGCTCGTCGAGCGCATGGGCAAGCATCGCGTCATCGCCGAAACCGGCGCCGGGCAACACGGCGTAGCGACCGCGACCGTTTGCGCGCTGCTCGGTTTTGAATGCGTCGTCTATATGGGCACGGAAGACATGCGCCGCCAGGAACTCAACGTCTTCCGCATGCGCCTGCTGGGCGCCGAAGTGCGCGGCGTGGATTCCGGCTCGCGCACGCTGAAAGACGCCATCAACGAAGCCATGCGCGATTGGGTGACCAACGTCCGCACCACGCATTACTTGCTGGGCAGCGTGCTGGGGCCGCATCCCTACCCCACCATGGTGCGCGACTTTCACAAAGTCATTGGCCGCGAGGCCCGCGCGCAGATTCTGAAAGCTGAAGGCAAGCTGCCCGCCGCTATCATCGCCTGCGTCGGCGGCGGGTCGAATTCCATCGGCATCTTCCATCAATTTCTCAAGGACAAGAAGGTCAGGCTGATCGGGGTCGAAGCGGGTGGCCGCGGCGAAAAACTCGGCGATCACGCTGCCCGCTTTCGCGGCGGCTTGCCGGGTGTTCTGCAGGGAACTTATTCTTACGTGCTGCAAGACGAAGCCGGACAGATCGCGCTCACGCATTCGGTTTCGGCGGGGCTGGATTATCCGTCGATTGGGCCCGAGCATGCGTGGCTGAAGGATACCGGCCGCTCGGAATACGTCGCCGCGTCCGACGCCGAGGCCCTCGCGGCGTGTACACTTCTGGCGAAGACGGAAGGCATTATTCCCGCGCTCGAGTCAGCCCACGCCGTGGCGGAGGTAATCAAGCGCGCGCCCAAAATGAAGAAGTTAGACGTGGTGATCGTGAATATTTCCGGGCGAGGGGATAAAGACATCGGGATTTTGCGGGAGAATCTGAAGCTCGATCGTTAGAGACTCCGCTGCCAGGGTGCACGTTCGCCCGTCTTCTCTGCGTCCTCCGCGGCTTTTCTCCACGTCCTCGGCGGTTTAAGGTTTGCATTTTCGCCGGCGGCGCGAAAAGCCTTTAACCGCAAAGATCGCCGAGAATGGCCGCGGAGCACGCAGAGAAGAACAACAAAAGAATCACAGACCAGATGCCACTCTCTTTTTCAAGCCGGCCCTCCCTCGTCGCCTACGTCACCTGCGGCGACCCTAACCTTGCCACCACACGCGACATCATCCTCGCCGCGGTTGACGCCGGCGCCGCCGTCATCGAACTCGGCGTACCGTTCAGCGATCCCCTTGCCGACGGCCCCGTGATCCAGCGGGCCAGCGAGCGGGCTCTGCGGCAAGGCACTACACTGCCCCAGGTTCTCGATCTGGCGAAAGACCTGCGCAAGAAAACTTCCGCCGGCATGATCGTCTTCACCTACCTCAATCCCATCTTGCGGCTGGGCCTCGAGCGCTTCGCCGCCACACTCGCAGACTCCGGCATTGACGGCGCTCTCATCACCGACCTGCCCGTAGAAGAGGCTCAGCCGTATCTGCAAATCATGCGCGCGAAAAACCTGGCGACGATCTTCCTCGCCGCGCCCACCAGCTCCGAGGCGCGCTTGAAACGAATCGCGCAAGCCAGCACTGGATTCGTCTACGCCGTTTCGCGCACCGGAGTGACCGGCGCGCGCAAGCAGCTGACCGACGACGCGCAAAAACTCGTCCGCCGCCTGCGCAAGCACACAAAATTGCCCATCGCCGTCGGTTTCGGCATCTCCACGCCAGAGCAATTCGCCGCGGTGGGCAAGTTCGCCGACGCCGCCGCGGTGGGCAGCGCTATCGTCGAGACCATTGAACGCAATCCCGGCAAAGAAGCCGCGTCTGTGGCACAATTCATAGGGCAGCTTTTAGCCCTTAGCCATTAGCCTTTGGCTCCGTCGGTTCGCCGTCCGTCGCGTGGCTTCCCATAAGTTGTTCAGGCGGGGAGAGACCTCAACCTCTTTCCGTGCCTGGCCAACGGCCAACGACTCACGGCCAACGACTGGTTCTATGGACATCGCAGATTGGCGCAAGAAAATCGACGAGCTTGACCGCGAGCTGGTGGAGCGGATCAGCCAGCGCGCGCAAGCCGCCCACGAGATCGGCCGCCTGAAGAAGGATGCGGCCATGCCCATCTACGAGCCCGACCGCGAGAAGGCGGTGTTCGAGCATGTGCGCAAACTCAATCCTGGCCCGCTGCCCGACACCGATCTGTTGCGCATTTATGAGCGCATTATCGACATCATGCGCAAAATTCAAAGGGAAGAAATCGCGCCTGAGCCTGCCAACGGCGGCCCGCGCGATACGGAATTGGAATCAGAGGTAAACGACTAAACCGTCGTTGGCCGTTGGTCGTTGGTCGTTGGCTAAAATCCAGCACAGCCGAGACCAACGGCCACCGACCAATGACCAACGACTTCCTATGATTGTTGCCATGCAAGAACTCGCTACCGATGAGCAGATTCAGGATGTAGTCGAGCACCTGGTCCGCATGGGCTTCTCCGTCCACCGCACGACCGGCGAGCGCCAGACGATTCTCGCCGCGGTCGGCGCGCGCACCGACTTCGACACCCGCAATCTCGAAGTCCTGGCCGGCGTCGAGCACGTCCACCGCATCAGCGCGCCCTACAAACTGGCGGGCCGCGCGTTTCGTCCTGAGGGCTCGATCATCGAAATCGGCAAGGGCGTCCGCGTTGGCGGAGACGAAGTGGTGGTCATGGCCGGCCCTTGTTCGATTGAGTCTCGCGAGCAGCTCTTCACGATTACTGAACTCATCGCCAAAGCCGGCGCTAAGGGTCTGCGCGGCGGGGCTTTCAAACCGCGCAGCTCGCCGTATTCTTTCCAGGGAATGGGCGAAGCCGGCCTGAAGCTCCTGCGCGAAGCCGGAGACAAGTTCGGCCTGCTGGTGATCAGCGAAGTGATGGAAATCTCGCAGATCGCCCTCATGCTCCCCTACGTCGATGTCTTCCAGGTGGGCGCGCGCAACATGCAGAACTTCAACCTGCTGCGCGAGCTGGGCAAGGTGAAAAAGCCGGTGCTGCTGAAGCGCGGCATTGCAGCCACGCTCGAAGAATTGCTGCTTTCCGCCGAATACATCATGGCCGGCGGAAATTACAACGTGATTCTCTGCGAGCGCGGCATTCGCACCTTCGAAACCTACACGCGCAATACCATGGACATCTCCGCCATCCCCATCATCAAGAAGCTCTCCCACCTGCCCATGGCGGGGGACCCGTCGCATGGCACCGGCATTCGCGACAAAGTCCCGCCGATGGCGCGCGCCGCCGTTGCAGCAGGAGCTGACGCGCTCCTGATCGAAGTGCACCACGATCCCGACAAGGCATTCTCCGATGGCGCTCAGTCGCTGTATCCCGAGCAGTTCGCGCAGTTGATGAATGAGCTGCGCATGATCGCTCCGGCAGTGGGCCGCAAGATCGCGTAGTTGTCATGCTGAGCGTAGCGTGAACTTCGCGAAGCGAAGTTCACGCGCAGTCGAAGCATCCCTAGCCGCGGCATGGAGACGCGAGGGGGCACCTTCGACTAGGCTCAGGGCAGGTTTTCGACGATCTCGAATCCCGGCTGAAGGCGGAGGGGATGGGGTAGCGGGGGCGCACACGCCTAGCCAGAAAGCGGTAGGCTAGCTGTTAGGAAGAATTGTGAAGCGGCCCCGACGAGGCAGCTACTGTAGTGTTACTTTTTGTGCCAGCCAACTGCGATTGCAGTAGTTCGCTTTCAATTGGCCACGTGGAAAAAGCGAACACGAGTAGCGCGACAATATTCAGGATGGGAATCGCCATGATCAGGCCGTGCCAACGGGGATAGCCGGCCTTAGTAGAGATATTGCCAAATACCACCAGAGCGAAAATGCTCGAGATGACGAGTTCAGTCCAGTCCTTGGCCGTAAGCCCCATCGGATGCCTCCAAAAATATGCAGGCCTGGTAGCCCCCAAAAACGGATTCCCCTTCCTCCAAAGACGTTTGTCTGGTTCCTTCCTTGGACGGAGCGAACTACACAGACCCTAGGCTGTAGTTCTTCGTTCCGCACACGACTCGCTTCCTCAGGCGCACCTTGGCAAGCCTCAATCTCGACAGGTCGGAGTGCCACGTCCGCCAGAGTCGCGCGCCTCATTTACAATTCTCGTTCACGCACCACACCCCCATGCCCATTCGCCAAATCACCATCATCGGAACCGGCCTCATCGGCGGGTCGCTGGCGCTGGCGCTGAAGGAGAATCACTTCCGCGGCCGCATCGTCGGCTGCGACCGCGCTCCCGTGCTCGAGCGCGCCCGCCACAAAGGCGCCATCGACGACGGACACACCGACCCCGCCGACGCCATTCGCGGCAGCGAGGTCATCGTGCTGGCCACGCCGGTCGGCGCAATCCTCGATCTGATCGCGCGCCTTGGCCCCGCGCTTCCGCCGCGAACTTTGCTTACCGACACCGGCAGCACCAAGGCGACCGTGCTCTCCCGCGCTGGTGCGGTCTTCGGCAAGCAGGCCGGACGGCGCTTCTTGGCCGGGCATCCCATGGCGGGGAAAGAGCAATCGGGAGTGGAATTTGCCGATCCCGATCTGTTCCGCGGCGCGCCCTGGCTGTTCACTCCCGCGCCCGGCCAGAACGTTTACAGCGGACTGAGCGGCGAGTTTGTCGGCTGGATTGAAACCATCGGCGCCCGCGTCGCCGGCATGGATGCCGCCGAGCACGACCAGCTTTGCGCCTGGATCAGCCATCTGCCGCAGATGATCTCCACTGCTCTAGCCGCAACTTTGGTGGATGAATACGGTGAGAATGCGCCCCTGCTCGAAGCCGGCGGCCGCGCCCTGCGCGAGATGACGCGCATTTCCGCCAGCCCCTATTCCATGTGGCGCGACGTCGCGCTCACCAACAAGAAAAATATTGCCCGCGCGCTGCTCAAGCTCGAACAGCGCCTGGCCCACATCCGCGAGAATCTCGATACAAAAGAGCTCGCCTTGGAATTCGAGCACGCCCACCGGTTGAGGAAGGCTCCACCATCGGGACCCAGAGCGACCCAGAAAAAAACGAAATGATCCTTTGGCGCCTCTCGCGACGGGAGATGTCCGTCTAGCACAGGGATTCGTATCAGGGCGCGGCCTTCAGCCGTGCCGTTGATTCGCGACGCGGGCGGCATGGCTGAAGCCATGCCCTGATCCGCAGCCTTCGCGGTGAACTTTGGTTTAGAATCGGCCCAATGAATAAAGTTGTAGCCAGCGCCGACGAAGCCATCCGCGATATCCCGGATGGCGCGACCCTCATGATCGGCGGCTTCGGCCTTTGCGGCATCCCCGAAAATCTCATTCGCGCTTTGGTCCGCAAGGGCGTGAAGAATCTGTTCACCATCAGCAACAATGTCGGCGTCGACGGGCTGGGCAATGGCTTGCTCCTCGAAGCCGGGCAGATTCGCAAACACATCGGCAGCTACGTCGGCGAAAACAAGCTGCTCGAAAAGCTGGTGCTTGAGCGCAAGCTTGATCTGGAGCTGATTCCGCAAGGAACCTTTTCCGAGCGCATTCGCGCCGGCGGCGCGGGCATTCCCGCGTTTTACACTCCAGCCGGAGTTGGCACCGTCGTGGCCGAAAACAAAGAGACCCGCGAGTTTGACGGGCAGCTCCACGTGATGGAACACGCGCTGAAGGCCGATTTTGCGCTCATCAAAGCCTGGAAGGGCGATAAATGGGGCAACCTCGTCTATCGCAAAACGGCGCGCAACTTTAATCCCATGATGGCGACCGCCGCGAAAGTTACGATTGCGGAAGTCGAGCATCTGGTTGAAATCGGCGAACTCGATGCCGACGCAATCCATACGCCCAGCATCTACGTGCAGCGCATCTTGCAGGGAGATTTGTATGAACGCCGGATCGAGCGAAGAACGGTGAGAAAGGCAAGTTAGCGAGGAGCAAATGCGCTGGGAAGGAAGATCGCTGGGACAACGCCTGCTACTGGGCTTCCTGATATACGGTATAGGGAAACCGATCAAGTGGACGTACATGGTCATATTGGGGTGGTGGCTTAACCCGCTCATGGCCAGTCGATCGGAGAGAAAGTTCAGAAGCGAAGTCAGGGCAGCTTTCTCTTTTCTATTCGATGAATTCGGTGCGCAATTTGTGCCCTACAGCGAAAAATCTCTATATTGGGACCGCGCGACGTTCACGGTTAGAGGGTTGTTGTTTCGAGTTAGTCGTATGTATGGAGACTGTGAGGCGGAAATTGCTCCGGCACAAACTCCAACCTCTTGGGAATCTCTTTACTCGGTGATCGATGCGATCGACTTTATTAGGGTTGCCGAAACTGGGGCAAGCGCTCCGCGAGCGCCGCTGATCTTGGGGCTTACCGACATTGCCCAGTGGGTTAAGCAGCGGCTCGGTGAGATCGTAGAGGCATTTTCGCCAGGGCACTACGCCGCAACCCTCGAGGCCATCGAGAAGGTGAAAGAGATTGAGCGGCAAAAATCGAAAGAGTCGCAGGCCGAATGGAACGAACGAGTAAAGTTCCATCGCGAGCATCCTGAAGCAAATCCGTACAAAGAGAAGAAGCAGTCAGGACCGATTCAAAGTCTGGGCCTCAAGGATTTATAAGCCAATTGAGCACCGATAAATGACCACTCCGGTCAAACCCGCAAAAGATCTCGACAAGCGCGACCGCATCGTGAAGCGCATTGCCCGCGAGCTGCGCGACGGCTTCTACGTCAACCTCGGCATCGGCATGCCCACGCTCATCGCCAACCACGTTCCGCCCGGCATGGAAGTAATTTTGCAATCCGAAAACGGCATGCTCGGCATCGGGCCTTATCCCGTCGAAGGCGCCGAAGACGCCGACCTCATCAACGCAGGCAAGGAAACCGTCAGCGAAGTTCCCGGCACGGCGTATTTTTCCAGCGCCGAATCTTTCGCCATGATTCGCGGCGGCCACATCGACCTGAGCGTGCTCGGTGCCATGGAAGTCGACGAAGAAGGCAACCTCGCCAACTGGATGATCCCCGGCAAAATGGTCAAAGGCATGGGCGGCGCCATGGACCTGGTGGCCAGCGCCCGCCGCGTGATCGTCGCCATGGAGCACACCACCCGCGAGGGCGCTCCCAAAATCCTGCACAAATGCACCCTGCCCATCACCGGCTTGAAAGTGGTGAATACGATCGTGACCGAAATGGCCGTGATTCAGGTAACGCCGACCGGCCTGGTGCTTGAGGAGATTGCCCCCGGCCTTACCGCCGACGATGTGCAGAACGCCACGCAGCCCACGCTGATTATGAGCCCGGAGTTGAGAGTGATGGAAAGCTAGCCCGCTCTAGCGTTTGTCATTTCGAGCGTAGCGAGAAATCTGCTTTCTTTCGACGCCGGCAAGAAGCAGATTCCTCGTCGCCGCGCTCCTCGGAATGACAAGTTTACTTCTTTTCCCAGCTCTTCGCCCGCGCCGCCTCGAACTCATCCCCCTTTTGCCAGCCGATCAGCTTTGGCAAGCTCGCCGCTTCCCATCCCAGGGCAAAACCAAAACGCGCCATGGCTGCATCGCCGGTGAAATCCATGTTGGGGTGATATTCGTCGCTCGGCTGGTGGTAGTGGTTGTTGGTATAGTCATCGGCCTGCTGCATGCCCCAGGCCACGTCGTGGCCCTTATACTTCATGCCTTCGTTGATGGAGAACGCCGGAATTCCCACGTGCGCCAGGCTGAAGTGATCGGAGCGGTAGTAGTCGCCCGCCTCAGGATGGGAGTCGGGACGAATGGCCAGGCGAAATTCCCGTGCCGTCGCCGCAACCTCGGGATAGAACGTAGTCCGCTCCGCGCCTGAGATTTCTACTTCCTCCGGCGCGCCCAGCGGCGGCAGATCGTCGTAGTTCAAGTCGAGCGTAATGTTTCCGGCGGGCACCGGCGGATGCTCGCCCAGATATTCCGAGCCCAGCAAGCCCTGCTCTTCCGCCGTTACCGACGCAAAAATGATCGACCTCGCGGGATGCGCCTTGGCCAGCGAAAAAGAGTGCGCCAGCTCCAGCAGAATGCCGCAGCCGGTCGCGTTGTCGTCGGCGCCGTTGTAGATGTTGTCTCCCGGCATATCCGGACGAATGCCCAGGTGATCGTAATGCGCCGTGTAAAGCACAGCTTCCGCTTTCAGCTTGGGGTCAGAGCCCGGCAGCATGGCGATCACGTTGTTCGAGGAAAACGGACGAATCCGGCTCACCATGTGCGCTTTCAGCCGCGCGGGCAACTCCACGGGATGAAAATCACGCGACTGCGCCTCCTGCATCATTTTCCCCAGGTCAAGCCCTGAACGGGAAGCAAGCTGTTGCGCCACGTCAATCTGTATCCACGACGCCACGGTCAACTTCGGCGTCCCTTCCGCCTTGAGATACGCCCGCTCCCCGGAGTTGGAATTCCGCACCACGTCCCAGGGATAGCTGGCCATATCGGTGCGGTGAATCAGGATCACGCCCACCGCGCCTCTCGCGCGCCGCTTCTTCGTATTTGTAGGTCCAGCGGCCGTAGTAGGTGAGCGCGCGGCCTTTGAAGAAATTCGGGTCGGCAGAAGTCGGCTCGTTCACCAGCATCAGCAGAACCTTGCCGCGCACATCCACTCCCTTGTAGTCGTCCCAGTGATATTCCGGCGCGTCGATGCCGTATCCCACATAAACGATCGGAGCATCCACATCGGAGATGGGCTGCTGCGTCTCGTTGTAAGCAACATACTGGTCGAGCGGCTTCAGGTCCATGGGCGCGCCATCTTGAGGAACCAGCGAAAACGTGGTTTCCGGCTGCGGCGTGATGCCGACCAGCGGCACCCGCTGCATATAAGTTCCGTTGTCGCCCGCCGGCTTCAACCCATAGAGCGCGAACTGCGTGCCGATGTATTCGGCGGCAATGTCGCCCCCGCGCTGCCCGGTGCCGCGGCCCTCCAGCAGATCATGCGAAAGAAAACGAACGTGGGCGCGAATGCGCTCGGGATTGATAGTTTGCATGGCGGCAAAGGCCACGCCCGGCAGCAGCATCGGCGTGGTTGCCGAGGGCGGCGGCGCGGGCGATGCCGCCCACGCAACCCCTGTTGCGAGAATTACCGACCACACAATCCGGCCCTTGGACATAGAACCCCACTCCCCCTCAGCATGATGGACAGAAATTTCATTGTATGGGGAAAGAGTGCAAAAACAGAGTTACCACTGGGGTAGCAGTTGCTATTGAGGTTCGATTGTGGCGGAGCCCGCAACCTGCGGGCTAGTTTCTCGACCCTCAACCAGCGCGGAAGTCGGCTACATGCTCATCGGGCTGGAAGAGAATTCCCGCCGGTGTACCCGTGGATTCGGCAGCCTTGTGGTTAATCTCTTCAACCTCCTGCCGCGCCCAGCCCACGCTCGAAATTTCGATCTTCCCATCCTGCGCAATCCAGAAAATTGTGGGAACGTTGGTCAGTCCATAGGCATTCGAAACGGGAAACGTCTCCGTGTCGTCGAGCAGCACAGGAAACGTCACGCCGTAATGCTTCACAAACGCCGCCGTGTCTTTTTTGTCATTCTGCGAGACGCCCACGAAGGTCACGTTCTTTTTGCCATGCGCTTTATAGATCCGCTCAATAAATGGGAGAGCGTATTGGCACACCGGGCACGATATCTTGAAGAAGGCGACCACCACCGGTCCGTGCGCCAGCGCTTCGCGCAGCGAAAATTCGCTGCCGTCCATGGCAGGCAGCGTGAAATCAGGAGCCTTTTTCCCGGTCGCCAAAGTAGTCATCAAAGTCCCTCCCGAACGCGCTTTCTGCGAATAGCCAAATTCTAAATGACTTCCGCGGCGCGCAGAATCTTCTGCGCCAGGCCGGTCAAGGGAAGCGTGGCCAGCCGCGACTTCGCCACCCATACGCCTGAACTCGGCGCTGTAACTCGCCCGCGCCGCACCCGCACAATGTAGTCCGTGACCGTGATCGAATGCCGAAGCGTAAGCCACGCCTGGCCATCACGCCTCCGCCCGGAAATCTCCGGCAGCTCCCACATGCCGGGCATCAGCGATTCTTCCCTCGGCCGCTTCCTCAGCCAAACTGCGCCCTCGCGGCAATCGAGCGCATAATGCACTTCGCGCTTCTGCTGTTTAGCTTTTTTGGATGTTCCTCGCCGCTCGCCACGAGTCGCGCACAGCGCCTCAACCGGGCACTCCGCGCAGATCGGCTGCCGCGGCCTGCAGACCGTGGCGCCTAATTCCATCATGGCTTGATTGAAATCTCCCGGCCTCTCGCGCTCCAAGAACTCCTGCGCAGCTTGCCAAAGCTTCTCGCCTGCGAGGTTTTGTCCGAGCAAGCGGCCGAGCACCCGCTCCACATTCCCATCCACCACTGCCACCGCTTCATCGAAAGCGATGCTGGCCACCGCCGCCGCCGTATAGCGTCCAATGCCCGGCAGCGTGCGCAAGCCTTCGGCGCTGCCAGGAAAGCGCCCGCCGTGCTCCCTCACAATTTCTTTCGCCGCCGCATGCAGCATGCGCGCCCGCCGGTAGTAACCGAGTCCACTCCATGCCGCCAGCACCGAACTCTCACGCGCGGCAGCCAGCTTCTCCAGCGTGGGGAATCGCCGCAGGAAGCGCTGATAATGATCGATTACCGCCGCCACCCGCGTCTGCTGCAGCATGACCTCCGACAGCCACACGCGATAGGGATCTCGATCCTTCCGCCAAGGCAGGTCGCGCCGCTGGCTGCCATACCAAGCCAACAGCCGCGTGCGGAACTTTGTTCTGGCCTGTGGGCTTGCAACGGCAGGCTTTTGCGGCAAGGTCATTGCGTTCAGAGAATTGTTGTCACTTCTGTTCCGGCCCAATGACCGTATGCGTAATGGCCATCCAGCCCGGTTTCTGCTGCTGCCATACCGTCATCATGCGCACTGGAGCTGTAGGCACGCCTTGCCCGGCATAGCTGCCGCGCATCGTGATGGTGTAGGTCACAACCAAAGTGTTGCCATTCAGCTCAGTTTGAAAATTGCCCAGCGAATAGTCTTCCAGCCGCAGTTGCTGCACATGCGCCATCGCGGCGTCGTGGTCGAGCCTTCCTTCTTCCGGCGTAAACAGCACGTAGTTGGTGGCGATGTGCCGCTCCAGCTGATTCCAGTTTTTGTCCTTCACATCCTGCCAATAGCTGCGTTCCAGCCCCTCGCCGCCGGTCGCGTCTTTCCAGCGGCTCACCGGATGCTCGCCCCACACCGTGCAGCCGCACGACCCGAGCGTCACGCTCAGCAACAAAAGGATGGCTCGGAAGTGTCGCATGGCGCGATTCTATACCAGGGCAGTCGTCAGCCCTCGGTCGTCGGGGTCCGTTCTTACCGACGACGGACGACTGACGACCGACGACTGACCTTCGTGGTGCCCCCGGTTGACCCTCGCTCGCTTCGGCGGAATAATGAAGAAGCCCTGGTATCCGCAAGTGGCGCGTGACGCTTCGTCCCGCGCGAAAGCTATGAGGTGCCCCGATGAACGACTTCAACCGCAAGGTGGAAGAAGCAGCCGCTCGCATGGAAAGGGAGTCGGCCGAGTTCCTGAAATATCTCAACGACGAAGTCGTTCCCGCCGTGCGCCAGCACTCAACCAAAGCTCTGCGCATCGCCTCGGAAAAGCTCTCCGCCCTCGCCGACTATATGGACGAGCACAAGACGGCGGCGAAATAAGTTTGCCGCCCGCGCCCCACTATCCTCTGCCAAGCCACGCCTTCCGACTTCCGGTTTCGCTCGCCGCCACTGCCCTTTTTGTCGCCGGCCTGCTTCTCCTCACCGGATGTGGCGGCAACAAGCCGGCCCGCGTCGCGGTTCCACCTCCGCCTTCAATTCCCACTGCAGAAGTGCCGCCGCCTCAAACAACGGTCCCGCCTTCGAGCACGCTGCCTCCGCTCGGGGAAAGTCCCCAGCCCATCATGGTGCCGCCTGACGCCAAGCCCATTTGGGTAGAAACCGGTCTCGCCAGCTGGTACGGCGCGCCCTACCATAATCGCCGCGCCTCAAACGGCGATGTCTACAACATGAACGCGATGACCGCGGCTCATCGCACCCTGCCGCTCGGTTCCATCGTGCGAGTGACCAACACTAAGACCGGCCAATCCGCCCTGGTTCGCATCACCGACCGCGGACCGTTCATTCCCGGCCGCATTGTTGATCTCTCGCTCGCCGCCGCCAAGAAGATAGACGTCTGGGGGCCCGGCGTCGCCGAGGTTCGCCTGGAAGTTCTGGAGACGCCTGTCCCTCTCGACACGGGCGGCCGCTGGGCGGTGCAGATCGGCGCCTTCAGCGATGAAGACGCCGCCAACCAGGAGGTCGACCTCCTGTCGCGCCGCTATCACACCGCCAAGGTTCTTCGTTTCAGCAGCCCGATTGGCGATTGGTGGGTGCGCGTACGCGTCCTCGACGACAACCGCGAACGCGCCGAAGAAGTTGCCCACGACAACCACACGCCGGAAGGGGCGGTCTTTTTGGTCAGGCTCGATTAGGGAGTGCCGACGTGCGACCTGCTACAGCCCGTAATGGCAATTTAGCGACAGCCGGATTTGGTTTTACTATCGATCACGCTTACGTTGACAAATTCAGAGGGCATGAGGTGGAATGCGGATTCGTCCCACGTGAAACGCCTTTTTGTTACTGAAATCCTGCCGTTGTTGTTAATGCATTGTGTTTCTTCGATGATCCGAGAATCCGACTGTTGCGACGTAAGAATGGCGAATTTGCTTCGCAGGCGAAATTCACTTTTCTCCGGCCAGCCAATCTCGTTAACTACTTCTTTAACATTAAGTATGATCTTGAACCTTCCAGAACTAACTGCGAACACATTGAAATGCTGCTCCACGTATCCGGTTCCCCGTTCCTCGCATTCGTGATGGACAAAAACGTCGTCGACGTTCGGATTCTCTAGGGGTGCCGTCTCGACTGAGACACTGTCGTCGTAATGACAATCAAAACCGACACTGTCTCTGACATGCCAGCCAGCGTTGGCGTGCTCCAACAAATACAAGGCCGAAGCGTCGAATGAGCCACAGGGCACGAAAAGAATCGCAAACTGGCGGCGGGATTCAGCGCGGATCTTTCGCCACACGACCTCGTCACCGTATGACGCGAGATCCGCATCGTCGCGCTCGGTGCCAAGAGATACTAGCTTCTGTACCCGTTCCTGGCGACTTCCGGTGTTCAACCATTGGCCCATCTGCAACTTCTGCAACTGCTGCGCGGCGGTCGGGAGCGTTGTGAGAAGCACAGCGGCAATGCACGTCAAAACACGCCTTCTCATGCTTGCAGGATACCACCCGAGTTGGCCAGAGAATCCCCTGTCGCTATCAGGCGTTTTTCACCAAACTATCGCCGACGCAGCCCCGATGGGCGCCCTGCCCCTCGCCGCCCCGCGATGCGGTCAGTCTTCCGCATCGGTCAAATGCTGCGGCTACACACCGGCGCCCCTATGACTAAAGTACTTTGACTCCCCCGCCGCCAACCAGCGACCATCAAATGCTGGAGACCTGTGGAGACCGAAATGCGTTCCCGCACCTGTTTTCTTTTTCTGGCCTGCGCGTTGTTGGTTCCGGCGCTTAGCTATGCCCAGTCGCCGAGCCCAGATCGCCTTTTTGAACTGGGAATGAATGCGCTTTCCGGGGTGGACGGAACCCGCGACCCGCAAAGTGCGGTGGACTACCTGCGGCGCTCGGCCGATCTCGGCTATCCGCCCGCCGAGGTGATGTTGGGCTCCTTCTACGACACCGGTTTCATCGTAACCAAAGAACCTGGCGAGGCCGCCAATTGGTACAAGAAAGCCGCCCAGCAAGACGATCCGGTAGGAGCATGGCTGCTCGGCCGACTCATTCTTTCCAGCGCAGTCCCACGCGATCTTAACGAAGCCGCCCGCTGGCTGCAGCGGTCTGCGGCGCATAACGATCCCTTCGGCCAATATCTGCTCGGCCAGGTCAAGCTGGAGCGGCAAGATTACGCCGCCGCCGCGCCTCTTTTCCGCAAAGCCGCCATGCAGGGTTTACCCCAGGCGCAAATGCAATTCGGGCTTCTGCTGAAACAAGGCCAAGGCGTCACTCTGGATAAATTCCAGGCCTACGTTTGGCTGCTGGTCAGTTACGACGGAGGCAACCAAGCCGCCGCTGTGACCAGCAATCTGGCGGAACTTCAAACCGCGCTTACCGCCGCCCAGGTGGACGACGCCAAATCCAAAGCCCACGACCTTGAGCAGGTTGCGAATCGCGCGGTCGCCTCCCGTGGTTGCACCGGCTGGCCAGGCGAATTTGACGCCATTCCCGCCCCGCCCCCGCCCGATATTCAGACCTTCTGCCGCTAATTCCAACTTCGCTTCCGCGGATGAACGCGGATCGCGCGGATTCTGCCCGGTAATCATCCGCGTCTTTCAGCGTCGATCCGTGGCCATGAAGTTCGCCCGGCAGTATCCGGATTGCCGCCTCACCCGTAGGCGGTGGTATAGACTGCGAAATCATGAGCGATTGCCTGTTTTGCGCCATCCTAAGCGGCAAGATTCCTTCGAAGAAAGTCTATGAGGACGAGCATACCTACGCCTTCGAAGACATCAATCCCAAGGCTCCCACCCACGTGCTTATCATCCCCAAGAAGCACATCGTGGGGCTTAAAGAAGCCAATGCCGAAGATGCCGAACTCCTAGGCCGCTGCCATCTGGCAGCCGCCGAAATTGCCCGCTCTCGCGGCATTGAGAACGGCTACCGGACCGTTCTGAACGTCGGCCCCGGAGCTGGACAATCCGTCTTCCACCTGCACGTCCATCTGCTAGGTGGCCGCAACTTGACCTGGCCGCCGGGCTAGAGGAAACTCTGATGCAGGCTCGACGTTCCTCTGTGCTTCCCTGTGTCCAGGCTCCTTAGGCCTGAAGTAGCGCCGCCAAATCCACCTCGCATGGACTTCGGTCCATCTCAAAGTCGCCGCAGACCGAGCCATACGGGTAGCATTCCGCATCCGAAGCCAGCCCGGCCCGAACCGGCTTTTGCCATATATAGGCGGCGAGCCGTTCGTAGTCACTTTCATCCCGCACCCAGTGCGCTGAAAAATCTCGCTCCCAAACCTCGAGGTTTAGTTCGAGTTCCTTTCTCAGCCGGTAGGCGAACGCGCCTCGGATAAGCTGCACCACCCGCTCCAGCCCAACCTGCGGCGAAGGGGTGAGCAGCAGATGGAAATGATCCTGCATGACCACAAACTCATACAGCCGATACTTGCCTTGATCGCGGTACTGAAAAAGTGTTTCCAGAAAGAATCGCGCCACCCGGTAGGTCTGAAATAACGGACGGCGCGCGAACGTGGCGGAGGTGACGAAATACACGTTCCACCCGGAAGCGGCGCGCTGGGGAGAAAACTTATTCATGATGCCCTCGGTGGAACACCGGCTTCTTCGATCCTCGATGGGAAATGAGGCTCGGGCCAGAGCGAGTGTCCCGCAGGCGGCGAAACCTATGATTTGCCGACACAACTCCAACGCTGCGGGCAAGTTCTGCCATGCAGCTAGCGGTTAGCTTTTCGCGGCCTGATAAAGAGTGAATAACACAATTCGGAAGCGCGAGTCTGTGACGCCTGCACGCGCAAATGCCCTTGCGCTGTGGATTGGTCCCGGATGAGGAAAGTCCACTTCCCTGAAAAACAGCAACTTATCCGGCGGTTTCTTCTTCCGGGGCGCCGTGGCGGCGCAGCAGTTGCGGCAGGTTCTGGGAAAACGCCGAGCGCGGCAAAACCATATCGCAGCCCACTTCATGGGCTTTCTGTTTCAAATCTCCCTGCACATGGGAAAGGAATCCGATGATCGACGTTCCCTTCTTCAGCTTGCTCTTGAGCTTGGGGATCAGGCTCAGCGGCTTGGCGTTGACGTTGTTCATGTCGAAGATGATGAGCGACGGCTTCTCGTCGCCATTCTGCGTCATGTGGTCGGTCAGGTCTTTCTCCGCCTTACAGAACTCGACCTTGACGTTGAGCTTGCGCGCCGTCTCCTGAATCTTCGCCTGGAAGAACAAGTCATCCACAAAGGCAAAAATGCGCGAGTTGCCATTCTCGCCGTCGGGCAAAGGGTCGGGCTCGACCGGCGCATAGGCCGGAGCGAAACCGGGCCGCATGCGTCCCGAACGTCCGTTATTGCCGCCGCCGTTCAGCGCCGCCCGATAGCTGTGATCCATGGGCGCGCTGTAGACGCCGCCATGCTGTTGCCGGTCACGGCCGGGCTGGTGTCCTGGGTTGGGACGGCGTCCACGCCGCCGTCTGCCTCTCCCCCCGCCTCCCGGGGGGCGTCCTGGTCCTGCATTCATAGTCTTCTCGTTTTGTAGCGATGCATTTATCCTACGGGGACTCGATCTTCAACTCCGTTGCCGCACTCCTGTTGGTACTCGCGTCACGCACATGCAATTCGACGTGCGCGGAAAAACCACTGCGGCTGGAACCCAGTCTTGAAATGTTCTGTATCCGTTGGCGCCTGGAGTCTATGGCGCGGGGGCCAGCTAGGGAGCATGGCCACTTGGGAACGTTCTGATGTTACCGCCCGCCACTAGCGGAAAGCAAGTGCAAAGTCCAGCGTTTTTTGCACAGAAGTAACGAAGGGGAAACAGCGTGGCAGCCGAGGGTTTAGGGCGGTCGGGAATTCTTTGGTGGTTAGGTTTCTCCGCCTCCTCGGTTGCTCGGGACTTCCTGTCCCTCAGGCGCTAGGTTGGGAGCTTTACAGCACATTCGTTGCGGTGTACCGTCGCGTTCATGCTCATATCCGGTCGCAAACGGACGCTAGGATTTGGCTTGGCAGCCATTCTGCTGGCTGCTCTGGCGATGGCAGATTGCGAGGACCAAACCAGGAATGGTGAGATGTTTCCGGCTTCGTCTGAGCACTCGCGAGTTACTTCGCCGGATGGAAAGCTGGACGCCGTTCTCGTAGTCGACGCATACGGGCCCGCCGCTGGCGGTGGTGTCGACTCCATGGTCTACATAGTTGCGAGAGGCGCCCAGGTGCCCACCGCGCGGGCGCACATGATTTTCAGAGCAGACCCGATGACCAGGGGTACATTAGTTTGGAAGGACGCCCACCTGCTCGAAATTCACTACGACGTCGCCGATATCTACGAGTTTCACAATCTCTGGGCCCTGGACGAAATAGAAAACGTCGGCGAAGAAGGCGAGCGCGATGCCTACGTGGAAATCCGGCTTGCACCGAGTTCGGACCGATCTGTACTAAATCCTGACGGCTCGTTTCGCAATGGCGGATGAGCAATTTAGCATGAAGGCTCATCGCGGTTGACGCCGCTGCACCTTCCGTACTAAGGTGGCTTTACACCGGAAAGGAGGTGGTCCGATGACAAGTTCTGATCATTGTTGTGGCTGTACAAGACCAGGTGAGGTGGCTGAGACTTAGAGCGGTCGCTCTAAGAACCATCGCACGACTAACGGTGAATCAGGGTTGATCCGCCCGGCTGGCAGCTTTGGCCGGGACCCGAAAGTTGTTGCAGGGGCCACGTAGAGTGACCACCTCTCGGTCAATCCCAAGCAGTCCACCGGACGGCCTGCGTACTTCGGTGCGCAGGCCGTTCTATTTTCTTCCGGGTTTGCCGAAATCGTTCGACCAGCCGCATAATAGCTTCTGCAGTGCGGCGGTCCCCTTCCCTTCACGCAGCGTGCAGCCGACTGCACGCTGGTAGATTCCGGCCTCTGGAGTTCACGCTATGAAGCTGGTCTTGCTGCCCTCCGTTTTTCTGTGCGCCTTCGCACTTTGCGCTTCCTCCCCTGCCTATTCTCAAGACGTGCAGGTGCGAGAGGAAGCTGTCCGCCTGCTGGAAAAAGCGGACGCCATCAGCACGGCCCCGAACCTGCCCAATCTTGAGCGCACCGATACCTTCCGCGTCTACAGCTCCGACTCGATTCAGGAGGGCAGCTTCAGCCGCATCGTCATTCAAGGAGCCGGGCGGCGGGATGAATACACCTTGGGCGATGACCACCTGGTGAATGTATTCACCCGGGGACAGCTTGCGGTAGCGGGAACCGCCCGCGTCGTTCCGCCTGCGATGATGAGGCTGCTGCGGCTCACGCCCATCGAGCTGGTTTCGTTTGATCACGAAGACGTGATCCACAGCATCACGAACCGCCAAGTCGACGGGCGCCCCGCGCGCTGCATTCAGTTCGATACCATCGGTGGCAACAAAACTGACAGCAACGAGCTGTGTGTGGACTCGGCCAACGGAACGCTCGTCTCCGAGAATTTGCAGGGCGGACTCGTTGAGAATAGTGACTTCTTCCCCTTTGCTGGGGCTCTGATTCCTGGGATGATTCGCTACTCTGAAGCCGGCGTGCTGAAGATGGAGATCACGCAGACCATGACCGAGCTGACGGATGCGACGCCTAACGTGCTGGCGGCGCCGCCGAATGCGCAGATCCGCAAGATGTGCACCACTTACCGCCGCCCCTTTGGGATTTCCATGCCCCAGCCGAAACCGGGGAATGGCGGGGAAGAGGCCGAGATCATGGTGCGGGGCATCGTCGGAGTAGACGGAAGGGTCGGCGATGCCATCATTCAGAGTTCCGAGCGGCCCGACCTGAATGCCGAGGCGCTCAGCTTGATCCAGCAGTGGATTTTCACTCCCGCTCTGTGTAACGGCGTTCCGCGTACAGCCGAAGCCAGCTTCGCGCTGCACTTTGAAGGACGCTAGGGATATCTGATCGAGTTCAGCTTCTGTCACTTCGAGCGCGATCGACAAACCTGCTTCCCTTTGGGCCGGAGCCTATTTCAGATCGTTTCAATTCAAGCATTTGCACGAAGGTTCATAGACTTAGCTCAGAACTATCCTCCATTTCAGCCGCAGCCGGCCGCAAGGCCGCTCTCCAGAATGCCCCGTAGCGGCCCTACAATGCCCCAGGATCGACGTTTGAGAGTTCGGGCGCCCGGCACCACCGGCCGCAGCTCCTGCGCGATCCGCGCACAAATTTGTACATATATATCTGTAGGATATAACGCGCAGGGACTTCGAGATGGCGAGGTTTGCAGGCCCCCCTTCCTGGGATGGGCCTTCACCACTCCGCCCGTTCCAACCCACGCCGAATCACTTCTGCCGTGTCCCGCGCCAGTGGGAGCTTCTTGATTTCCTCGGGCGTGAACCAGCGGGCCTCTTCGGCGTCGCCGCCGCTGCGCACCTCGCCTTTCACCCGGTGGCAGAGAAAATCCACCAGCAGATAGTGATAGCGCACTCGTCCCTGCTCGTCGCGCAGCACCCGATCGAAAACGCCCAACAGTTCTTTGGCTTCGACGATCAGGCCGGTTTCCTCCTGGGCCTCGCGCGCCGCGGCCTCGCGCACCAGTTCGCCGACCTCCAATGCGCCGCCGGGGATCGACCATTCGCCCAGCAGCGGAGCATGGGCCCGCTTCACCAGCATTACCCGGCCTGCCTCGACAATGATGGCGCCCACTCCCACCAGGGGCGCTTCCGGATATTCGCGTTTCATGGCTTGGCGATTCTACACACACTGCTGGAACGTGTGCGGGGCCACATCGCCTTCGGGACGGCGACAAAAAAGCCGCTGGCTCCCCAGCGGCTTTTATCTTCGCGAAAATTGGCCACGCGGCAATCTACTTCGGCGCTTCCTCCAGCATTCCTTTTTCCAGCTTCTCCTGGCATTCGATGCAATGGCGGGTCCAGGGCACCGCCTCCAGCCGCTTGCTGTTGATCTCCTTGCCGCAGGAGATGCACTCGCCAAAGGTGCCCTCGCGCAGGCGGCGCAGCGCATTTTCCACCATCTGCAGAAGCTGACGGTCGGCGTTGCTCTGGTGAAAAAGGAATTCCTTGGTGTAAGAGCTGGCGGCGCGGTCCGCGATGTCCTGGGCGGAACCTTCATCCACCGTGCGGCCATCCTGCTCGGTTCGCGTAACCGTGCGGCGCAGCTCCTGTTGCCGCGTTTCCAGCCTCTTCTTGAAATAGTCCTGCTTCTTCTTGTCCATGGGATGACGCTTACGCAATTTTCAGGCCGCTTCCCGGTGGTGTCTTGCGGGATTTGGCTAAACGCAAATCATAAGCGCGGAAATTGAGATGCGTCAACTGGCCTCTCGGGCGCGGAAAAAAATGTGTAAGCTTTTGCCGGCGGCTGAGACTACCTCTGGTGAGCGGGAAATGCGTCCGGCAGAGGAGTTCGATCTTGCCGCTGAAACTGGAATCCGATCTTGCCCTTGCGACCACAAGTCCCGACCCAGAACTCGGACTCGACCGGGGCGATGCCGTGAGTGAGAGCCGTACCGTTTCCGAAGATCGCTTCAGCCGCATCCTGCGCGAGTACGGGCCGGCGTTGTCCCGCCTCGCCTTCGGCTACGAGAGAGTTCCGAGCGTGCGGGAAGAGCTGGCGCAGGAAATCGCCCTAGCCATCTGGCAGGCGCTGCCGCACTTTCGCGGAGAGTGTTCCGAGCGCAGTTTCATCTATCGCATCGCTCATAACCGCGGGCTGACGCATGCCTGCCGGCGGCGTCCGGCGCATGAGCCGCTCGACGAGCTGTCGCCTTCGGCGGAGCCGGTGGACCCCAGGCCGCAGCCGGAAGAGCAACTAGTGAAAACCGTTCAGCGTGATCGCTTGCGATCCGCCATTCAAAGGCTGCCCCTGGCCTATCGGCAAGTCGTGATGCTGATGCTCGAAGACCTTTCGCACGCTGAAATTGCCGACGTCTTGGGCATCACGGAAAGCAACGTCGCCGTGCGCCTGAATCGGGCCCGAAAGGCGTTGAAGCAAGCAATGGAGGAACGCTCGTGACAATCGATACCGAGCTCGAAGCCTGGCGGCAGGAATGGCTCGAACATACCGATCCTCTGCCGGAACTGAAGAAGAAGATCGGGCGGCAGAATCTGCGCACCGCCGCCGCGATCCTCGCGATCGGCCTGTGCCTGGCGGTTTCGACAATCGAAGCGTTGCGCCTGCACAGCTCTTTCCTGGCTGGAGCCGCGACAGGCATCAGCTTGGTCAGCATTTTCGTGGGCGGCTATGCCTGGTGGGTCCGGCGCGGGGCCTGGAAGCCGGCCGCGCAAACCACCGCGGCCTATGCCGAGCTTTGCTACAAGCGCGCCGTCGCCAAGGCGCGAACCGTCCGCTTCTCATTTTATTTTCTGTTGGCAACAGTCATCCCGATCGTCGCCTTCAGTGCTTTTCACTGGCGGACCCTGCGCCCCTTCGAGGGTGTGATCCTGGCAGCACTCGTTGCCGAGCTGTTTTGGCTAAAGCATTTCGAACGCCGCAAACGGCAGGAGATCGAGGAGACTAAAAAGCTGGTCGAAAGCGTGAATCAGTAGTCCATCAAATTTTTGGGAAAGGCGGTCTCACAACCATGCAAATCCTATCGATCATAATCGGCGTCATCCTAGCAGGCTACATCGCCTCGGAAGTCATCCGCTTCGTTCCTCGCTATCGGAAGCTGAAGCAGGCCGTCGCCGAGGGCAACCCCCATGCGCGAACCCGCGTTTACCGGCAGGCCCTTGCCTTCGAATGGATCAGCGCCCTGCTGGCCGTAATTGCCCTGGGCTTTGACTGGAGCAAGCTGAATCCAAGGTTTCTGGCCCTGGAGGGGTCCGGGTTGTTTCCCTCGACGGCGGCGGGCAAGGCTTTTGCCCGCGGCAATGTCGTTGGAGTGCTGATTGGGATGGTGGCCGGCACGGCCGCTATCGTGATCGGCCGAATCCGCGCCAACCGCCGCAGCGGAACCCAACCCGCCCAACCCACGTCCCGCTGGAAGAAGATTCTGCCCGATTTCTCAGCCCTGATTCCTGTCACCACCGCGGAAAGGCTTTGGTGGGTCGCGGTAGCCCTGAGCGCCGGAATTTGCGAAGAAGTTGTGTTTCGCGGATGGTTGCTGGCTGCCCTGCACGGCCAGGCGGGCGTGAATGGGACCGCGCTCATTGCTACGGCAGCGGTTCTCTTCGGACTGGCCCACGCCTACCAGGGAGTCACCGGCATGCTTTTGACTGCCTTGGCGGGAGCGTTATTTTGCGGGCTTTACGTCGCCACCGGCTCCCTCTTAGTTCCTATCCTGCTCCACTGCCTGGTTGACGTGCGCTTTGCGGTCATGCCCGCGCCGCGTATCCGCACGGCAGACGCTTCCTTCGCCTAAGGAAACCTGATTAAGGGTCGGTGCTTCCCTGTGCCCTCTGTGGTTTGCGGTTCCATTGGACACTTGATCAGAGTCTCCCTTCTCTGCTAATCATCTTGGCCCAGGAATTAACGAATCTTGAAATTGACACATAATCCGTGCGAACATATACTGTGTCAATGAATGTCACCCTCTCCATCGACGAACAAACCGTCGCCCGCGCCCGCAAAAAGGCGGAGGCACTGGGCACCAGCCTCAATCAGTTGATCCGCGACTACCTGCAAAAACTCGCCGGCGGGGACGATCCTGAGAAGAGCATCGAGGAGTTCAAGCGCCTGTCCGGGCAAGGCCATTCCCGCGGCTGGCGCTTCAATCGCGACGAGATCCATGAGCGCTCGTAGCTTTTTCGACACCAACGTTCTCATTTATGCGGACGACAAGGCAGCGCCAGCCAAGCAACGCCGCGCGCTCGATTTGCTGTCCGAGCATCGGCGCGCCGGAACCGGCGTCGTCTCCATGCAGATCTTACAGGAATATTTCGTCACTGTGACGCGAAAGCTGGGAGTGGACGCACGCGTCGCGCGCCGGAAAGTGGAGTTGCTCGCCGAGTTCGACGTAGCCGCTCCCGACATCGCAGATATCCTGGCTGCCATTGACCTGCATCGCCTGCACGGATTTTCCTTCTGGGATGCGCTGATTTTGCGCGCGGCGAAACAAGCTGGCTGTGGCGTGTTGTTCACCGAGGGCATGCAGGAGGCAAGGGAGATGGATGGAGTGCGCGTGGTAAATCCCTTCCGGTAACGGCTCACTCACTCCTTCGAGCTGCGACCACCGGCACAGCGGGGTGCTTTTCTCATCTTTTGCTCAATTTCTTCATCGAGTCCCCGAGTTCGCTTCGCCGTAGGCCAACTGCTCCGCAAGGCTAGCGTTGTGCGATGAGCGGCTTTCCCAACCTCCGGTTCGCTGGCCGGAGTGCCCAGGAAGCGAGTGCGAGACCGAGAAGAAACAACGGCGCGATCAGGTCAGCGGTACGGCCGCAGGCTGCAAGCGAAGCAACTGCGCCCGACAATTCAAAAACGAGACCGGCATAGGCCCATTCCTTGAGCCGGAGGAAGCCGGGAACCACAAGAATGATCGCTCCCAGGAACTTCCAAATACCAATGATCCACAGGACGTATGCCGGATATCCCAGACCAGCCAGAACATTGCTGACCAAGGGCCCGCTCACGAGCAAAGTTCGACCGTGGGTTAAATCCGCGAAACCGCCCGCCAGGGTTTCGAGCGCTATGAGCGTTGTTGTTGTCCAGTAGACAATCCGCGTGCTGTTGAGCAAGGTACTCTCCGAGTAGCGGGCCTACTGCCACTCTGCGATCCCTGCAATCCGATTAAAGAAACCGATCAGGTACTTCCAAACCAGGTAATAGATAATCAGCGCGGCGAGAAACGCCATGGCGATAGATGCATAGTGGATCTCCGCCATACCGAAATAGAGGAGGCCATGGTGCGTCACCTGCAAAATGCCGAGGCTGCGGCCCAGAAGGAATCCCGCCGGGGCGATGATGAAGGGCAGTATCGCCCCGTGGATCCCTAACGGCAGGCGGGTGTGCGCCCGCGATGCCAGGTACAGGATGTTCCAAAGCCCAAACAGGTTCGGGATGATCGCCATCGGGAAAATGATCACGCGCTCGACAGGGATTGGAACGTTGTAGATAAAACGCGCCATGAAGAAGAGTGTCAGCACGACCAACAAAAAGGGCGTCGGCGCCGAGATTCCTGCCATGTATGCCCGCACGTACGGATGATTGCTCATAACGCTTCCTCCTCTAAAAGTGGTACGCCAACACGAGAATCAATCTCGGGAAAGCGAGAAACATCGCGGCACTCAAGCCCACCAAGGCCCAGTCGTACCAAGGCACGCGCACCGGACGATCATCGAGTCTGCGCAAAACCTGCGGCCACAGGTCCGTCCCCAGTTCGGTGCTGACTGGCGGAAAAGACTGCTTTAGAGCGTCTCTCAGCTTTCGGCCGTCGTTTTCGGTCATCTGCTTTATCCCCTATACCTTTCATTCAGGATTGATTCCAAGCCGGTTCAAGCGTTTGCGAAGCATGCGAACCGCACGGAACACTCGCAGCTTCACCGCCCCCACCGACGTCCCTAAAGCGTCGGCAATTTCCTCGTAAGGCTGCTCTTCGATTAGCGCGAGCGTCGCTGCCACCTGTAGCTTGGCCGGCAGGTGACGAAACGCCTGCTGGATCTTCTCGCGGGTTTCCTGTTGCAGCAGGCGATCAGGGGGCGGTGTCCCCGGGGGCTCAGTCATAAGACTCTCCTCCCGCCGCTTGCGACGGAGATGGTCGATCGCCAAGTTGGTCGCGATCCGCCGTGCCCAGGCACCAAAGTTGCCGTCCGGCCGAAATTGGCGCCGCGCACAGTAAATGCGCCAAAGGGTCTCCACCGTCAGATCCTCCGCAGCGCCTGAGTCGCGCACAATGCGCACGATCCAGGCGTATATCTCGCCCTGAAACTGCCGCGTCAACGCCTCGAAGGCATCGATCTCGCCAAGGGTGAACCGTTGGAGCAGGTCCATGAGCTTCTCTACTATTTATTACGAGAAGAGTACAAGGAGGTTACAGGTTTCTTTTGGAGGCGGGCTTGCCAGCGGCTTGGCAAAGGCCTGCTCAAAGACCTGATTCTCGCATCTCAATAGAGTACGAGTTCAGGTCTGGCTTTTTCGGCCAAGCAAAAGCGGCCCCATTTCTGGGGCCGCGGACGAAAGAGGCGAATGGCAGGAAGTTAGGAAAGGCGATGCAAGGGGCTGCTCCGCTAAACGAAGCAGCTTAGACTGCGGACGTCGAAAGCATTGGTGCGAGGATCATAAGTTGTAAGCGGCCTCTTTTCTTACAGGTGGACACAGCACTTACGCATCCAAAGCGATTCACCTCGCCTCACCTCCGCCCGAGTAACAACAAACACCTTTCTGTCATAACCTTACGAAGATTCTTAAGCTCGAGTAACGCCTCGCGCCAGCCCCAGAGTCGCCGCCCAAAATGCATAAGCCTGCACATTCCGTGCAGGCTTATGACCTCTGAATCGGGCGCCAGTCGCGGGTTTGCAGGCCGGTGGGAACCAGTTCTACGAGTTGCCAGTCACCGTACGCAGTTTGCCGGGCATGAAGTGATAGGGAGGCCAAGGCCCGCTTATCGCGATTTCGCAGTTTTTCAACTGTTTGGCGGCACTGCTGTAGCGGTTCTGGTACTTTTCTACCGACTTGGAGTCGATCAGGTGGGCAATATCAATCAGCATCCCGTCCGTGTTCACCCGCTTACAACTGACTTCTTCTTCCAGCGGATTGAATAGCTTGTGTACTTGGACGGATAGGGCGCGTGCCTTGGTTTGGCGCTCACGGTCCTTGGAAGCCTTCTCGCGCAGCTTTACCAGATACTCACCGCCAACGGTGTCCGGCAGCACCACATCGGCCATGGCGCCGCGCAGCGAGCCATCGCGGACGATGAGTTTTAGGTGCATCTCCGCCTTCCCGCGCAGTTTGGCCACGCTTTGGCCAAAAGCCCGGCGATTGGCCCGCACGGCTTGGCGCAAGGCGTCGTCGGTGTCGAAAATCGTGCCGAAGCGGAAAGGCAGCACGGTCCCGGTGCGGAAGCACACGCTTACCACTCGCGCGTGCTCCAGGACGTGCTTTTCCTCCATGCGGTCTTCGCCACGCTCGTATTCGCTCACAATGACGGCAAAATCGCCGCTGGGATAGCTGAGGACGGCGGAACCGTTCACTCCAGTGATGCCTTCTAACAGGAAGGGACGCCGGGCTCGAATTCCGTTGTTGAGGGTCTGTTGCTCTGTGATGCAGTACGCATACCACGCCATAAGGTCTCTCCGAAACTGTACCCAAGGCAAGAAATGTCTACCTCGAGCATCTGTTATCGTTGGCTACGGCTTTTGGAACCTTGGAAGAAAGGTAGTACCACGAGACAGACGCTTCAGCTGCGTCCAAAACTCATGTTACTCCCCAGATACCAAAAATGCAACCATTTCGTGGCATGGAGCATCGGCGCACGTTCCCTGTGCAAAGCTGGGAGCGATTGCCTGTGCGTGAGCTGTCTTCGGCGGTGCCGAAAGCCCTCATCTGGATTTCTGGCTTGGGTTGCTAGATGATTGCGAGAAAAGTACTTGCTTGACGGTGCACGAAGAACAATCTACCCCTTGCGGGCCGCTTTCTCTGCTTCTCGCGCCGCGGCCCGTTCCTGAAGAGCCTTCATCACCACGCTCAACATTTCGTCCGACGGAGCGGGTTTCCCCGTCCAGATTTCAAACTGCCGGGCTGCCTGATGAACGAACATCTCGATCCCAGGGATCACTTCCGCCCCGCGCCCTTTGGCCAGCTTGATCAGGCGCGTCTCCATGGGGTCGTAAACCATGTCAAACACGAACTTGGTGTTGATCTCGTCCTCTTTCAGCGGCGTGTCGTGCGTGTTGCCCATGCCGACCGGCGTGGCATTGATGATCACGTCGAACCGCTGCTTTTTCAGATCACTAGCCCGCTTCACGATTCGCGCCCGAGCCTGATGTGCCAGCTTCTGCGCCGGCCCCGCGCTGCGGTTCAGAATGTAGATCTCGGCGCCGCGCTCCTTTAGGCCGAACACCGCGGCGCGAGCAGCGCCCCCCGCTCCCAGCACCAGAATTTTCGCCTTTTCCAGCGGAATCCGCCGCTCCAGCGGGCGCACAATCCCCGCCGTGTCGGTATTGAAGCCGTAGAGCTTGCCGTCCTGCCCTCTGACCACCGTGTTGCAGGCCCCGATCTTGGTGGTGTGAGAGTCGGTGTTGTCGAGGTGCCGCAGAATCTCCTGCTTGTACGGCATGGTGACGGAAAGCCCGTTAATCGGAATATCGCGCACACACGCCAGCAGGTCTTTCAGAGTCTTGGCGTGTAAGGCCAGGTACACGGCATTGACGTTCTCCCGCCGCATCGCCGCATTCATGATCGTCGGAGAGAGCGACTGCGCCACTGGATCGCCGACCACGCCATAAACCCGCGTCGCGGCGTCCACTTGCTCGATGCGGTAAGTGCTGCGCAATTCCTGGGCGGTAACCTGGCCGGGGGCCGTTCTCTGCTCGGGACTCAGCGAAGCGAACGTAAATACGCTGCCCGCCCGCACCCCGAGCACGCGGCTGATAATGCCCTGCTCTCCCATGCACATGCCGATGAGCGAATGCCGCTCGCTCTGCTGCTCCAGAAACTTCATCATGGTCACGTTGTCGTACAACGAGGTCGCAGTGCTTACCACCTTATAGAAGTCCGCCGCCAGCCTGGCCATCTTCTCCAGGGTTTCGTCCAGCTTCTTGGTGGCGCGGAAGTCGTGGAAAGAAAGGATTAGGCCGGCGCGGGCCCGCAAGCGCTCCAACTGCTCCCGTTTGCAGCGCATGGCGCTTTGCAGCTCGATATCCAGAAGCTGGCAGCCGGAGGCGGAAGCCTTTGCCAGGATATCCAATTGCGAAGCCAGCGAGCCTTTGAACTTTCCCCCATTCGCTACTCGCCGGCAAGTGGCGATCACCACCACGTGGGGGTGGTATTCGGTAAACCGTTTGATCTTCGGCATCGCCAGCGCGGGCCGGGAAAGATAGTCCAGCCTGAATTCCAGAAAGGGGTTATCGCGGAGCAAAGACTCCGCTTTTTCCACCATTTCCGCGGGGTCAGCGCCAATGACGGCAACGCAGAGCTTGGGCAGCCGCAGGGGCAAGAGCCGGGAAATGTAATTGTTGGCTAACGCAGTCATCGTTTCGGACTGATCCGCGCGATATTACAGTCCGGTAAGTTACATATGCAACAGGGGATTATCAATTGTTCTCCGCCCTTCTTCCCGGCAAAACTTTTTAGCGTACCGCGCATGACACCGGCGTAACCTTGACCGGACTCCACCCCCTTGTTACTGTCCGGGCAGAAAGCCCTTTTGTTTTGCTGCGTTTAGCGGGGCATGCGCCGCCAATCCGGCGGCGATGAATCGGAGGTAACATGAAGAAAACAGGGATGTTGCTGCTGCTGTTGCTGCTGGCTGTGGGCGCCCACGCACAGCAACCTGACGCCGGCTCGAGCGTGGATCCTGGGGATTCGCCGCAAGGCACCGTGGCCAGCCGTGTGAGTTTCCCCATCGAGCGCGTGCAGACCCCGACCTACGCTGACCTTTACTGCGCGGGTTTCGTCAGCAAGCAGCTCCTGCCTAACGCCGATTTCGTGGCCGGCGGACTCGACACGCCGAACACCACCAAGTTCGTGAACGGCGACATGATTTACCTCTCGGGCAATGGCTATCAGGCCGGACAGCAATACACTATCTTGCGCGAGCTGGTTGATCCCAACCGCTATGAGCTGTTTGCCGGGCAGCACGCTCTGCTCAAATCTATGGGCCAGCCTTACGCGGAACTGGCCAGGGTGAGGATCATTGACGCGCGCAGCAAGGTCGCCATCGGACAGGTTGAGTTTAGTTGCGATCCCGTAAACCCCGGCGACATCGCCGTTCCTTACGCAGACAAGCCGGCTGTGCAGTTCCATCCTCCGGTCCGCTTTGACCGTTTTCTGCCCGCGGACAATAAACTAGGGGCACGCATCGTGCTGGCCCGCGATTTCGACTCCGTACTCGGCACCGGCGCCAAGGTTTATCTGAATGTGGGATCCGATCACGGCGTAAAAGTGGGGGACTACTTCCGCGCGGTGCGCTCCTACGGAACCGACCTCAGAGATCCGGTGGATTCGCTCTCCTTCAAAGCCGCCATCGCGGAAGACACTCAGAAGAACAAACCCTCTATCGATGCCAGCATGTTGACCAAGAATGGCACCGGCCCCAATATTCACGTGGCTGACTTGCCGCGGCGCTCGGTGGGTGAAATCGTCATTCTCAGCGCAACGCCGACGACGGCGACCGGCATGGTCGTCTTCGCGCTGGAAGATCTCCACGTTGGCGATCGGGTGGAACTCGACAACGAGCAATAAGAATTAGCCCGAACTGTAACCGCAAAGGCGCGATGCAAATCGCGCCTTTTTTCTTTGCGCTGGCCATTATTGAGCTTCTTCATCGGCGAACACTTCCGCCGTGAAGGCTTCCAGCTCCGCGCCTGACTTCCACGCATGAGGCGACAAGCCTGCCTTCAGGCAGGTCTGCTCCATAAAAGTGATGCGGTCCCACTTGTGCTCCACCGGGACCTGGGGAAGCAGCAGGCCGCGCCGCCCTCCCCAGCGGACCAGCAAGCCGTGGCGGCCAATCTCCACTTCCTCCGGCCTGATGGGTTTAAGCGGGGAAAGAATGCTGAGCGAAAGCCGCAATTCCGGCAGTTCTTCCCGCGTCAGGGGCGGAAAGCGGGGATCCTCAAAGGCTGCGCCGCGAGCGGTTTCGGCGACCGCGCGATAGAGCTGACCCACGGGCAACACCTGCCCGATGCAGCCCCGCAAATTGCCGCGATGATACAAGGTGGAAAACACACCCCTGGGCTCGGCGAGATGAGGCGAAGGCGGGGCGAGCGAAATCTCGCGACGCTCAAGCGCGGAAGCAATCGCCTCATGAGCCAGCTTCAGCAACAACGCGCGCTCTTCGGGAGAATATTCGGGGTACTCTGCGCCGCGCAGGCCGGCGTCGGAGGCAGGAACGGAACCTTCAGGTGGCGGGGACATTGCGTTTCCTCCGCCGGCTGAGGACGAAGGCGCGCCGGCGTCGCTTCACCACATGCCGGTCGATCTTGGACCAGAAGGCAGCGAAATAGTCGATCGCGGAGGCCAGCGACAGGAACACCATGAACCAGATCGCCACATAAGCGATCCAATGCACGGGGAAGAAGTAGGGGCCGTAAACCGGCCACTCCTTCCAGCGGTGGTCGAGAATCACCGCAACCACGGAGACAATCTGCACCAGCATTTTGAACTTGCCGAGATTGCTGGCTTCGATGGTGAATCCTTCCGACGCTGCGATGGAGCGCAGCCCACTCACCAAAAATTCCCGCCCGATGATCACCACCGCCATCCAGGCCGGAAC
Organism: uncultured Acidobacteriaceae bacterium; assembly: GCA_963770915.1. Classification (GTDB taxonomy): domain Bacteria; phylum Acidobacteriota; class Terriglobia; order Terriglobales; family Acidobacteriaceae; genus PALSA-270. The sequence goes on along the minus strand of CAVYRG010000001.1, from coordinate 2,809,651 downwards.
CAGGCTGGGATTGAATTGCACCAGCGTGATGAACGCCGCCGCGATCAGCAGCTTATCGGCCAGCGGGTCGAGCAGCATTCCCATGGTCGTGATCTGGCCGCGTTTGCGGGCCAGATAGCCGTCAATTCCATCCGTGATCGAGGCAGCGATGAACAGCGCCGACGCCAGCAGTTCTTTCTCGCCGTTCGCGCTGGGGAAGCGGCTGGTGGAAAGGATCCAGATCAACAGCGGAATGCTGAAGATGCGGGTCAGCGTGATGGAGTTGGGCAGATTCACGGCGGGCAAGAACCGTTCCGAAAGAGGCTTAACGACGCTGCCCGATTATCCTCCACGGCGCAAGGGGAAAGCAATGAAAAGGAGATGGTAGTCAGTCTTCAGTCTTCAGTCTTCAGTCGTCAGTCTTCGGGCTGTCTTGGTATTGCCCAGCGATCAGCGCTACGCGAAATCAAGCTGTAAGATGTTGCCGCCATGCAATTCTGGTTTGCCCACGGCAGCGAGGTCACCCTCCGCGAGCAACTGGTGACGCAGATCATTCTGGGCATCCTAAGCGGCGATCTGGCCGCGGGACAGCGCCTGCCGAGCACGCGTGAGTTGGCCCGGCGGTTTCGCCTGCACCACAATACAGTCAGCGCAGGATACAGGCAGCTGGAACGCGAGCGTTGGCTGGAATTGCGCCACGGCAGCGGAGTCTACGTTCGAGCCAACAAACCGGAACAGGCGCCGTCTTCGGCTTTGGCCCTCGATCGGCTCATTGCCGGCCTTTTTCGTTCGGCGCGCACTCTCGGAGCCCCACTGAGCGCGGTGCGCTCGCGTCTGCGGCAATGGCTGGAACTTCAGCCGCCAGATCATTTTGTTCTTATCGAGCCGGACGAGGAGTTACGCAGAATCGTGACGGCGGAGATGCAGCAGGCCGTCACTTTTCCGGTCGGAAGGTGCGGGCTCGAAGACTGCGCACGGCCCGGCGTGCTGGACGGCGCGATCCCAGCAGCGCTCCCGAGCAAAGTGAAGGCGGTACGCCAAGCCCTTCCCGCCGGAAGCGAGTTGCTGGCCCTGCAGATTCGCTCCGTGCCGTCGTCTCTGGCAGGGTGGCTTCCGGCGCCGCCGGGCGCGCTGGTCGGCGTCGCCTCGCGCTGGCCGGACTTCCTGCAGCGGGCCCGTACCATGCTTGCCGCCGCCGGATTTGATCCCGACAGCCTGTTGTTACGCGATGCCCGCAAGCCCAACTGGCAGAGGGGATTGGAGCAGACCGCAGCGGTGGTCTGCGATTCGGTTACCGCCAAAGATCTGCCGCCACGGTGCTACGCCATTGTGTTTCCCCTGTTGGCGGAACCCTCCCTCGAGGAGTTACGCCGCTATGAGGAGTTCGTGCGCGCCCCGCTCCTCGGCTCAGTATGACACTCGCGACAGTGTCCCATTGCGACGCTCCTGCCCGCATTCTGCTCCTAACATCTCTTTTGAAAGACAGGCCGCATCTCTCGCCTTCGTGCCGGCTCGGCTAGGGTCACCGTGGAGGGTCATCATGAAATGGTTTCTGAAGTTGTCCGGATGCATCCTTATTCTCGCGAGTTTGTGCATGGCGCAAGCCGCATTTGTGGCTACCATGCAGCGTGGTTCCACAATCGTCGCGCCTGCCGCCGAGAGCGTGCCCAGCCCGGTAACTGCCGAATCGATCACAATTCCTGCAGGCACGCATCTGCTCATGGAACTAACCGGGGCGCTCCACACCACGTCCGCGACTCCAGGCTCGGGAATCTATCTTGAAACCTCGTTCCCGGTTGTGCTGAACAATCGCATTGTGATTCCCGAGCACACTCGGGTGCTGGGAGTGGTGGAAGGTGAGGGCAGGCCGGGCCGCGTCCGAGGCCGCGCCCGGCTCCGCCTTCGATTCACCGACTTCATCCTGCCGGACAACCGCGTCCTCTCGATCACAGGCAGCCTGCAGAGTCTGCCCGGCTCGAGCCAGGAACGCACCGTCGACCGGGAAGGCACCATCGAGCCGGTGGACCAGATTGATGCCGATGTTTACACCATGGCCAAAATCACGGGTCAGGGCGCCGTCCTGGGAGCGATTAGCCGCGTTGGCATCGGCCGGGGCGCCCTCATCGGCGCAGCGGTGGGATTGAGCATTGATCTGTTCAGGCGCGGCGATGCGATTTCATTGCCGGTCGGAACCCAGGTGGAAATGGTGCTGCAACGGCCCCTGACCATGCAGCCAAAGCCGTGAGCAGCGGCTGGGGGGGTCAATCCCGTTTCGCGGGCTTGTAGCCGGCTTTGTTGGCTTCCTGCACCGTCATGAACTTGCCGTTCTTGGTCTTGCCGTACCAGCGGCCGCCCCGGTGATAGATGCCGGTCCCGAGATTCACCCAGACTTTGCCGGCGGCTTTGGCGGCGGCAATCTCGGCGGCTGAGGGTTTCGCCGCGGAGGATTGCGCCGTTTTCGGAGATGGCGCCGGTTGAGAACTCTGCCCCGGCGCGGGCGCCAGAAGAAAAAGAACAACTGCCAATGTGAGCCAGAGGCTCCGGCCTACTTGCATAAGCTCCTCCCGCCCCCCGGTGCTTCCCTGTGTCCCCCTGTGGTAGAAACCCATTGCAACTACGCGTAGAACCCGCGCTGCCGGATCGTGTACGCCACCCGGTCGATCGCCAGCATATAGGCCGCCAGCCGGTTATTGACGCCGTGGGTTTTCGCGTAACGCACCACATCCTGGAAGGCGGTCTTCATCAGCTCGTCAAGCTCTTCGTTTACTCGCGATTCCTTCCAGAAATAGCCCTGGCGATCCTGCACCCATTCAAAATAGGAGGTCGTCACCCCTCCCGCGTTGCACAAAATGTCGGGGATTACGAACACGCCTTTGTCGGCCAGGATTTCATCGGCCGCCGCCGTGGTCGGTCCGTTGGCGCCTTCGGCCAGAATGCGGCACTTGATCTTGTCGGCATTGTGGCTGGTGATCTGGTTCTCGGTGGCGGCGGGAATCAGAATTTCGCAAGCCGTGGTCAGCAGTTCGCCGGCGTCGGCCTTCTCGGCTCCGGGAAATCCCTGCACGCTTCCTTTGCTCTGCTGATGCTCCCAGAGCGCATCAATGTCAATTCCCTTAGCGTTGTAGAGCCCGCCATCGACTTCGGCAATGCCGACGATTTTGTACCCTTCCTCCGCCATCAGCCGCGCCGCATTCGAGCCCACATTGCCGAAGCCCTGCACGATGACGCGCGTCGATTCCGGGCTCAGCCCGAGCTTCTTCACTGCCTCGTTGCAGACGATCATGATGCCGCGCCCGGTGGCTTCGCGCCGCCCGCGCGACCCGCCGATATTGATGGGCTTGCCGGTCACCACCGCCGTGACCGTGCGGCGCATGTGCATGGAGTAAGTGTCCATCATCCAGGCCATGATCTGCTCATTGGTGTTGACGTCAGGCGCGGGGACGTCCTGTTCCGGGCCGATGAACTCCACCAGCTCTGCGGTGTAGCGGCGGGTCATGCGCTCCAGCTCGCCGCGCGACATTTTGTGCGGCTCGCAAATCACGCCGCCTTTGGCGCCGCCGAAGGGAATATTCACCACCGCGCACTTCCAGGTCATCCAGGCGGCCAGGGCGCGGACTTCGTCGAGGGTGACGTCAGGACCGTAGCGAATGCCGCCCTTCGAGGGCCCGCGCGCGATGGAATGCTGCACCCGAAAGCCGGTAAAAACCTCGAGCGTGCCGTTATCCATGGCCACGGGAATGTGCAGGATCAGCTCGCGGTTGGGATAGCGCAGCACCTTCCACAGTCCCTCTTCCAGATTCAGCTTCTGCGCCGCCAGATCGAAGCGGGCGGCTTGCTCTTCCCAGGGATTGAGCTCCTGTTCCGGAATAGCGGGCGTCAGGGTGGTCTCGGCTTTCATGGCGGCCTCCGACGATTGGCGGTCTGGAAGTAAGATGCCGGCCATTGCCGGTCGATACACTCCGCGTAGGCACGCGGGCTTCCTGGAGTATAAGCAGCCCGCCGCGGCCGGGCAAGCCGAAGACATGTGGGCAGCTTCCGGACGCAATAGCCTTAAGGGCGGGGGAGGTGCGCAAGGTGGCGAAATGCGAGCCTCTCTTAGTGTCCTTCGTGGTCCCTGAATTTTCAGCACAGCTAACCACCGACCTCTGCCTGCCACACGAAGGTGCTGCCGCGCACCATCGCGGAACTGCTTGTCAAAATGAACGCGAGGACGCAAACAAGGCAATGGGCGCGGATTTCCACAGTTGACTTTGGAGAAATACGGGCGCTAAATAGGCCCACACGGTTTCCAACTCAGCAAAGGCACGCTTGGCGCTCGCGCTGGGCACAGACGAAACCGGACAGGAGACGAGATGAATAAAGCCGATCTTATTAACCGGATCGCAGCCGGCAGCCGGATTAGCAAATCGCAAGCAGCGTCTGCCATCGACACGGCAGTGGACAGTATCACCGCGGCCCTCAAAAAGGGAGACCGGGTGGCCCTCATCGGTTTCGGGACTTTCTCGGTATCGCAGAGGAAGGCACGTAACGGACGCAATCCGCAAACAGGGGCAACCATCAAGATCGCAGCCCGCCGGGTGGCGAAGTTCACCGCCGGAGCTGAACTCAAAAAGGCCGTCAACCGCGGCAAATAGTAAGCCACAGGGTTCGAAACAAGAATCGAAACGGCAGGGGGTCGGCCCTGCCGTTTTCTTTTGCTTGAGAGTCCTGCACTTCGGTGGCCCGCCCAGTTTCGACGAACGGAGAAGGAAGAAACCGATCAACCACGAAGGACACGAGGTTCCACAAAGGTCTTGACGCGGGTTGATTTCCTTCGTGTGACTTCGTGTCCTTGGTGGTTAAGGAGTGGCTCAGTTTGGCGAATTTATCCTAACCATTGTCATTCAAGCCGGCCTTATGGGCGAGAAATCTGCTTGTTGCCACTGCCAAAACAGCAGATTCCTCGCGCGATACTGCTGCGCCTCGGAATGACAAATTAGAGAGAAATATCCAAATTGTGCCACTACCCGATGGTTGAGGGTGTTTGCTGAATCCCGCAGCCATCCGGTAGAATCTAACGATTCGCGACAAGATTTGGAGACCCATGAAGGCAGCTATCCATCCCGCTTACAACGAAATTCGCGTGCTGTGCGCGTGCGGCAACAGCTTTACCACCCGTTCCACCCATCGCGGCGATATCCACGTGGAAATCTGCTCCAATTGCCACCCGTTCTTCACCGGCAAGCAGAAGCTCATGGATACCGCCGGCCGCGTCGAGCGCTTCCGCCGCAAGTACGCCAAGGCTGAGACGGCGAAGAAGTAATTTCGCCGCCGACTTTGGGAAATGATCAGAGGCCCCCTCTCGGGGGCCTTGGTGTTTACAGCCCACGTAAAATAAAGCCATGCGCAAGCATTGGGACAATCCGCAATCGGGCACGCGTACGGGCGACAGCCCCGTCGCTTCGTCGCCGGTTTCTGGAGATGCGGGCGCCCGCGCCGAATTACCTGTCCCGACCCAGCTGAGGATTGGCAACGTCACCATCGCGCCAGCCACCGTGCTCGCGCCCATGGCCGGCGTCACCGACACTGTCTTCCGCCGCTTTATCCGCAACCTCGGCGGATGCGGCCTCATCATGACGGAATTCACCTCCGCGGATGGGGTTCTACGGAAGAAAGACCAGAAGGCCAAACGCTACCTGCATTTCTACGAAGACGAGCACCCGATTTCCGCGCAGCTTTTCGGCAGCGATCCGCAAGTGATGGCCGAGGCCGCGCGCATGGTCGAGGGATTAGGCTTCGATCTCATCGACCTGAATCTCGGCTGCCCCGCGAAAAAAGTCGTGAAGTGCAACGGTGGCTCCGGCCTGCTGCGCGATTTGCCAGCTATCGGCAAGATTTTCGAAGCCGTCCGCGCGGCGGTGAAAATTCCTTTCACCGTGAAGTTTCGCGCCGGGTGGAACGACGAGGAGATTGTTTGCGTCGAGTTGGCGCGCATGGCGGAAGACTGCGGCCTGTGCGCGGTGGCGCTGCACGCCCGCACTCGCGAGCAGGGCTACGCCGGGCAGGCGCGCTGGGAGTGGATTGCTGCGGTGAAAGATGCGGTGAAGGTTCCCGTCATCGGCAACGGCGATATCCGCACCCCCGAAGATGCGTGTGCCATGGTGACCCAGACCGGTTGCGACGCGGTGATGATCGGCCGCACTGCGCCGTCGAACCCGTGGATCTTCCGCCAGATTGAGCAGTATTGCGCGGGGCTACGGAATGGTCGCCACGGCCCGCCTCGGGAAGAGCACGAATTCAGTCGCGCCGATAACGGCGCACATGCCGCGGCTCTAGCCGCCGAGGCCGACCTCCCCTCAGGGGCTAAAGCCCGTGGCCATTGTGGGACGCTTAACGGCACGACTGAAGTCGTGCCCTTCCCGAAGTCCTCTGATACGAAGGCCTACGACGAGCCTTCGGAAGCCGACCGCTACGAGATGATCCGCACCTACTTCACCATGCTGATTGAAGAAGAGCTTCCCGACGCCGCGGGGAAAATGAAGCAGTTTGCGTCGTGGTTCACTCACGGAGTCCCCGGAGGCGCGGCGCTGCGCAAGGCAATCTACGAATCCAAAAGCCCGCAGGAAATTCTGGCCAGAGTCGAGGAATTCTTCGAGCCCCGCCTGCTCGCCACAGCGGCAGCGGAGTGACAGGCGTCCTCCGCAAGGTTGTCATGCTGAGCGCAGTCGAAGCATCCCTACCCCCGGCAGAATCGGAACGATCGCGATTCTTCGACTACGTTTGCCCGCGCATCGCGCGGGCAAACTTCGCTCAGAATGACATTGCGATCATTTTCCCTTTCTCATCCTTCTCCACCACTGCCCACGCCATCTCCGGGTCATGCGTAAACACGGTCAGCCACTTCTGCGGAATCGCCCGCGCATAGTATTTCTTCCGGCTCGCAATCGTCTCCAGCGGATACAAGTCAAAGCCCATCACCCAATTCAAATCCAGGTGCGCGCTGGTGGGAATCAAATCGGAAATGTAGCAAGCCGCCTGCCCGCCGCTGCGGATGACGACCGCCTGCATGTCCCGCGTGTGCCCCGGAAAGACCGCGACCGAAACGCCGGGAACAATCTCCTGATCTCCCCGGAGCAGCGTCATCTGCCCGCTTTCCACCAGCGGATCATAGTTCTCGGTGAAATAGCTCACCCCGTCCCGCTGATTCTCATGCGCGTGCCGCCACTCGCCTTCCTGTGCGAAATATTTCGCCTTGGGGAATGTCGCCGCGATCTGATCGCCTCGTCGAACCGTATTCCAGCCGCAGTGATCGAAGTGGAGGTGGGTATTGACGACGATATCCACATCTTCCGGCGCAACCCCAACAGTCGCGAGATTGTCCAGCAGCTGCGCCGGCTGGCCATAAATCTTGGCGGCCCGCTCCGGCAGCTTGTTGCCGATGCCGGTCTCAACCAGCATCGTGTGTTCCCCGGTGCGAATCACCAGCGAGTTCAGCCCGCAGGCTACGCGATTCTGCTCGTCCGCTTTCATCCTCCGCTGCCACATCAGCTTGGGAATGACGCCGAAAAAAGCTCCGCCGTCGAGGTAGTAAATGCCATCGGAAACGGCGATAAGCTCAAAGTCGCCTAGAGTTAGGTGCTGCGTAGAGAAAGGCATGGGAGCAAAACATTCCTACCACTGTTATTCCGAGCCAGCTTCACCGGCGAGGAATCTGCTTTTCGCGCCGGCAACAAACGGATTCCTCCTCGCCCCCGGAGACAACGATGCAACCAGTCTATGTCCCCCGCGAAAACCCCGTCAAAATGCCGGTTTTCGCATGCTACAATTAAACCCAGATAAACCGCCGATGCAATCCGACGTACAAAATCTCATTGCGCTGCAGCAAGCCGACCGGGAGATCTTTCGCCTCAAAGAAGACATAGCCGCCTTGCCCAAGCGCATGGCGGCGATTGAAGAACGGCTATCCGGGACCAAGGCCGTCCTGGAAAAGGCCAAAGTGGCAGTAAAAGCCGACGAAGCCTCCCGCCGCAAGTATGAAACCGCCATCGCCGATCTGCAGCAGAAAATCTCCAAGTACCGCGATCAATCTCTGGAAGTCAAAACCAACGAACAATACAAAGCCCTGATGCACGAGATCAACTTCGCCGAGCAGGATATCCGCGCCAACGAAGACAAGATTCTCGAGCTGATGGTCAATGCCGAGGCCCGGGAAAAAGACGTCAAAGCAGCCGAGGCCGAGCTGAAGGCGGAAACGGCGGAGATCGAAAAAGAAAAAGTGATCGCCCGCGAGCGCACCGCCGAAGACGAAAAGCAACTGGCCGAGTGGGGCGCCAAGCGCGAAAAGGCCTGCGCCGGCGTGAGTTCCGACCTGCTGCGGCACTACGACCGCGTTTCCAAGTTTCGGCGGACCGGCTTGGCCGAAGTGCGCGAGCAGAAATGCATGGGTTGCCAGGTGATGCTGCGGCCACAGACCTATAACGAAGTGCGCAGCGGCGCGATGGTCATGTGCGAATCCTGCCAGAGAATTCTCTACTACAATCCCGAGCACGACACGCAGCTGGCGGCGCCCACTGTAACCAAGCGCCGCCGCGCCCATCCTAAGTTCGACGCCAGCGAGGCCTGGTACTACCGCCCGTTGTACGGCGAGCATGGCGAGGCTTATCTCAGCTTCAGCAACTCCAATGGCTCCTCCACGCGCCGCGTCTATGACGTGCACACCGGACGCAAGCTCGGCGACACGCTCACTCGCGAAGGCGAATACCGGCTCGGCTTCCCTGAAGACCTTAACAACACGATTCGACTGAACGGCAGTTGGAGCGAAGAAGAAATCGACGAGTGGGGCGACGAAATGCCCATGGTCGTGCTCGACATTCTGCAGCGCGATCTCGATCTGGCCCGCGCCGACGCGGCTAAGTCAGGTTCTCATCCGGAAGCGCCGGCCATGCAGCACCCCGCGGCCAGCTGAGCGGTTGGCGAAATTCGCAGACATAAAAACCCGACCTTGGCATCACCCTGCTGAGATCGAAGACTGGATTCTCGGCGTGCGGTAGCGGGCCAACAGAGCCACGCGGGCGGGGGCGCCCGCGCCACACTGCCAGGGTTTACCATCTCTCCATGCCCCGCAAGCCTCCGTCTCCCTCCACCCCCACCGTCAAAATCTCCCGCCGCGGCGTGGAGCGGCTGAAGTCCGGACACGTCTGGGTTTATCGCTCGGATATAGTTGCGGCGGACGGGGTTCTGCCCGGCGCACTCGTGTCCATCGCCGACGAGCGCGGGAAATTCCTCGGCTCGGCTTTCTACAGCACGGCCTCGCAGATTGCGGTGCGAACGATCGCCCGCGATCTGGTCTCCGATCTCCCAGCTCTGCTGCGCCAGAGAATTGCTGATGCGCTCGCCTACCGCGAACGAGTCGTCCACGATACCGACGCCTACCGCCTGATCTTCAGCGAAGGCGATTTCCTCCCCGGCCTGATCGTGGACCGCTACAACGATCTGCTCTCGTTTCAGGTGCTCACCCAGGCCATGGACGCCGAGCCCGTCCGCCAAACGCTGCTCGCCGAGCTCACCCAGAAGCTGAACCCCGCCTCCATCGCCGAGCGCGTGGATGCCCGCGTGCGGGAGCTGGAGCAGTTGCCGCCGCGCAACTCCGGCCTGGTGCAGGGGGAGAAGAGCTCAACCGTCATTGCTATGCATGGAGTGAAGTTCCACTACGAGGCGCTCGAAGGGCAGAAAACCGGGGCGTTCCTCGATCAACGAGAAAACTACGCGGCCGCCGCTCAATACGCACGCGGTGAGGCGCTCGACGTCTTCTGCTATCAGGGTGGTTTCGCGCTGCATCTGGCGCCGCAGTGCTCCTCGGTTACTGGCGTTGACAGCTCACGCCCGGCGCTCGAAGTGGCCGAGCAAAACGCGGTTCTCAACTCTCGCGAGATTGAATGGATCGAAGCCAATGCCTTCGATCTCTTGCGCGACTATGCGTCATCGGGCAAGCAATACGACACCATCGTCCTCGACCCACCCGCCTTCGCTAAGAGCAAGAAGAGCCTCGACACCGCCTTGCGCGGCTACAAAGAGCTGAACCTGCGAGCGCTGAAGATGCTTCGCCCCGGTGGGACGCTGGCCACCTGCTCCTGCTCCTACCACGTCAGCCCGGCCGACTTCTTGGAGGTCGTGGCCGATTCCGCTCGCGATGCCCACAGAACTCTTCGCCTGCTGGAAAACCGCACCCAGGCGAAAGATCATCCCATTCTCTTAGAAGTGCCAGAAACCGCTTATCTAAAGTGCTTGATTGTCAATGTAAGTTATTGAAACATATGCATATTATATGCTTGATAATAACGCACTCATATTTTAGCATCGCAACATGCTAAAGCCTCATCCAAAAGCATGTAGGCCGATAAAGCCAAATTTCTACCTTTTTAGGAGGATTTTGCCATGACCGTACTTACCCGTTGGGACCCCTTCCGTGAGTACTCCACTCTGCAGGACCGCATGAATCGCCTGTTCCAGCAGTCCTTCAGCGACGGCCGCGAGGAAGCGCTGACCACCAGCACCTTCGCTCCGGCGGTGGATGTCTACGAAGATGAACACGATGTCACCCTGAAGATTGAAGTCCCGGGCATCGAGGAGAAAGACATTGATGTCCGCATCGAGAACAACACCCTGACCGTGCATGGCGAGCGCAAGTTCGAGAAGGAAGAGAAGGAAGAGAACTACCGCCGCGTGGAGCGGCAGTACGGCAGCTTCACCCGCAGCTTCACTCTGCCCAACACGGTGGACACCGATGGTGTCCAAGCCAACTACGAAAAGGGAGTGCTGAAGATCAAGCTGGCCAAGAAAGCCGAAGCCAAGCCCAAGCAGATCAAGGTCAACGTCGGCGGCGAGAAGACGCTCGAAGCCAAGGGCGCCGGCAAAGCCGCGTAAGCCAAACTCGCGTGGGGACAGCCGCCCCCGGCTGTCCGGTCGAGCGAAGCTCGACAGTTTCGGGAGGCGGCAGAGGTGACCGCCTCCCGTTTTGTTTGTAGCAAAACAGTTAGAATTGTCATTCCGAAGCGCGGTTTTTGCGCGAGGAATCTGCTTGGCGCTGGCGGCGAAAAGCAGATTCCTCCTCTTCGCTACGCGAATCGTCGGAATGACAACGTTTCAGATTTCGTCAGAAAGGTTTTACCATGGCCATCCGTTGGGACAAACTAACCGTCAAAGCGCAGGAGGCCGTCCAGCGCGCGAACGAACTCGCCGCCGAGCATGGCAATCCCGAGATGCAGCCGTTGCATATTCTTGCGGCGCTCCTGGAAGACAAAGAGGGCATCGTTCCGCCCGTGCTGGAGAAGATCGGCATCGGGCCGCAGGCCGTGCTCAGCGAGATTTATAGCGCACTGGAAAAGCTGCCCAAGGTTTCGGGGTCGTCAAATCAGGCCGGCCTGTCGCAGGCCGCTAACCAGCTTCTGGAGCGGGCTTTCAAGGAAGCCGACAATTTCAAAGACGAGTACGTTTCGACCGAACATCTATTGCTCGCCGTCACTCAGCTAAAACAGGACGCGGCGCAACAAATCCTGGCTCACAACGGCGCGACGTACGATGCCATTCTCAAGGCGCTGACCACCGTCCGCGGCTCGCAGCGCATTACCGATCAGAATCCCGAAGCGAAATATCAAGCGCTGGAGCGGTACGCTCGCGACCTGACCGAGCAGGCGCGCAAAGGCAAGCTCGACCCGGTGATTGGACGCGACGAAGAAATCCGCCGCGTGGTGCAGGTGCTTTCCCGCCGCACAAAGAACAATCCGGTGCTCATCGGCGAACCTGGCGTGGGCAAGACCGCCATCGTTGAAGGGCTGGCGCAGCGCATCATTTCCGGCGACGTGCCGGAAATACTCAAGAACAAGCGCGTTATTTCGCTCGATCTTGGCGCCATGCTCGCCGGCGCGAAGTATCGCGGCGAATTTGAAGATCGGCTCAAGGCCGTCCTGAAAGAAATTGAGGACTCGTCCGGCCAGGTCATCTTGTTCATCGACGAACTGCATACGCTGGTGGGCGCGGGAGCAGCCGAGGGCGCAATCGACGCCTCCAACATGCTCAAGCCGGCGCTGGCCCGCGGCGAGCTGCGCGCCATCGGCGCCACCACGCTCAACGAATACCGCAAATACATTGAGAAAGATGCCGCGCTCGAGCGCCGCTTCCAGATCGTTTTCGTGGGGGAGCCCAACGTCGAGGACACGATTGCGATTCTGCGCGGCCTCAAGGAGAAGTATGAGGTCCACCACGGCGTGCGCATCAAAGATTCGGCCATCGTCGCGGCGGCGACGCTCTCGCATCGCTACATCTCCGACCGCTTTCTGCCCGACAAAGCCATCGATCTCATCGACGAAGCTGCGGCCTCGCTGCGCATTCAAATTGATTCTCTGCCGACCGAGATTGACGAGCTCGAGCGGCGTGCGATGCAACTCGAAATCGAAAAGCGGGCCCTGAAGAAAGAAAGCGATCCGAACTCGAAAGAGCGCCTGGCTGTGATTGAAAAAGAACTTGCGGAAATTCGCGAGAAGTCTGGCGCGCTTAAAGTTCGGTGGAAGCAGGAAAAGGATCTGATCGCCCGCTCTCGTGCGCTGAAAGAAAAGATCGAGCAGCTCAAATTGGAAGAGCAGGCTGAAGAGCGCAAAGGCAACCTGCAGCGGGTCGCGGAAATACGCTACGGGCTGATAAAGCAGGCGGAGGGTGAGATGGCTAGAGTCTCGGCAGAAATCGACGGTGCTGCCCCCGGCAAGGGGGCGGACAAGAGTGCCCGCCCTACACGCATGCTGAAGGAAGAAGTGGACGAAGAAGACGTCGCCCGCATCGTCTCCAAATGGACTCGTATTCCGGTGTCCAAGATGCTGGAAGGTGAAGTAAAGAAACTGGTCAACATGGAAGATCGCCTGCGCCAGCGGGTGGTTGGACAGGACGAAGCGCTGGAGCGCGTGTCGAATGCGGTCCGCCGCTCGCGCGCCGGCCTCAGCGACCCCAAGCGGCCCATCGGCAGCTTCATCTTTCTGGGGCCGACCGGCGTCGGCAAAACGGAACTGGCCCGCGCTTTGGCGGAATTTCTATTCGACGATGAGCACGCTCTCGTCCGTATCGACATGTCCGAGTACATGGAGAAGCACGCCGTCTCGCGGCTGATCGGCGCGCCTCCCGGCTACGTCGGCTACGAAGAAGGCGGACAGCTCACCGAGCAGGTGCGCCGCCGCCCCTACGCCGTCATTTTGTTCGACGAAATTGAAAAGGCGCATCCCGACGTTTTCAACGTGCTGCTGCAAATCATGGACGACGGCCGCCTCACCGACGGCAAAGGCCGCACCGTGGATTTCAAAAACGCGGTCATCATCATGACCTCGAACCTGGGCGCGTCGTTCTTACAGGCGGAAGGGCTCAGTTCCGAGAAGGGATTCGAGGACGCCTCTAAGCAGGTGCTGAACTCGCTACATGCTCACTTCAAGCCCGAGTTCCTCAACCGCGTGGATGACATCATCATCTTCCGCCCACTGGGGAAAGATCAGCTGGTCAAGATCATCGAGCTGCGCCTGGAAGATCTGCGGCGTCTTTTGGCCGAGCGCAAGATTTCGCTCGAGCTCACTGACGCGGCCAAAGATTTGCTGTTCACCGAAGGCTACGATCCGAATTTCGGAGCGCGTCCGCTGAAGCGCGCCATCCAGAAATTGGTGCAGGATCCGCTGGCACTGAAGATTCTCGACGGCGAAGTGCTGCACGGCGACCACCTGGTGGTCGATGCCGACAAGAAAGCCGGCAAGATGAAGTTTGCAGTCAGCAAGCGGGTAGGAGAGAAAGAGCCGGTTAAGGCGCGGTGATTTAGGGCGGATGCCCCGTCCGCAGTGTTTTAGCTCCAAGCGTGGTGCCGAGTTCCTGCAAGGCCGGCCACCGGGCGAGGTTCCCGAATCGGAACAACGTCCCATTTTATTTTGCAAGATCCGGTCGATTGCCTAAATCGAACCCGTAGAATCTGTTACGCAGGCACTCGTTTGGAGGGTGCTGCCAGTGGGTACTGGCCGATGCCTGCGAAGCATTCGAGCGGCTTAATCAGCCACTAGGGTTCGACTCCCTCGCCCTCCGTTGCCGCTCGAATCAATCAAAGCGCTTGACTTTGGCGCTGCCGGAGTTATTCTGAAATTGCTTCGCAGGCATCGTCCAGTACCGATTCTGAAAGCCTCGGCTCGCAGCCGGGGCTTTCGTGTTTTTGCGGATCGCAGCCGCGAAGGGACGCGCCCGCGGCAGTACCCAATCCACGGCCCGCCCGGACTGCTCCTAGCCTCAAAGCTCGTGTGGAACGTTTTAGTCGGCCACGCTCTAAAACTCGTGCACCCATTTGATTATCGGACTTGTTTGATCCATCGACGGGAAGATCGCGTTGGAATCTGTTGTGTTCTGTTGAACTTGATTGCTCTCGCAGTACTCAAAATTCTCCCGGGCCAACGATTGCTCTATGGAACGTTAGTTGGGCAACGCTTTGGAGCTCGTGCACCCATTTGATTATAGGGCTGGGTTTGCCGTTAACCGGGAGGTCCCACTCCTCTATCTTGAGATGTTCCCATGAGTTGTCATAGACAACCGGATGGATCGAGGCGTCCACTCCGCCGCCCTGGGACCGTTTCGACATGAAGTGGGCGGACCTTTCTCGAACTGTGGAGACATAGTCGGTCAAAGCGGTGATGAAGTCTTTGTGCAATTGCTCAAACTGCGCTGGCTTCAGCTCTTTGGCTTCCCACTGGATATTCAGCAGTTTGACGGCGTCGGCAGGATCAGGGGGTAAGTGGCAGGATTCCGCAAGATCTTCCAAGAAATTCCAGACGTTGTTCTTCGGAACGTTCGCCGTGCCTATCCATAACTCGAACTTGGTGCCATCGGTATGCAGAAGCACACTAATTTCGGGTCGGAATACGACCGCTATCGTAATCCCGGCACTCCTAGGGAACGCTGCAGGCCAGACCTGCTCTAAGACCGCTAAACCGTACGCCCCCGAGGCAAGTGCGTGGCTCTGGTCTTCACAGCCCACACCAGCCGTCGGTGGGCCATCTTGGGGCGGCCGCTGCGAATAAACTGGCAATGCCGAAGAAAACGCGAGAATAAGGACGAACGCTTTGCTTGTCATTTTTCCTACTTTCAATGCCGTCCAACGCAGATCCTCTCCAGCGCCGGAGTATGACCTCGTTTTCCATTCGAGTGGATGCTTCGTCTCGTACACGATTTTTTGACGCCGCTGCCCCTACACTTCAGGCGGCCTCCCGTTTCTGCATTGTCGAGCGCACACTACCAAATTCTTGGAACAATTTAACTGTCCATTTACCTGGGACTTCTCCAGAATGCTCATTCAAGAGATATCCCCATGCGCCCCACTTTTGTTCCTGTTGCTCTGCTTCTGCTGCTCGTGCCGGCCCATTCCCTTGGCCAGGCGGAAGGCTCGCGCCCGTTCTCCGACGTGGGAATTGGCGTTAAAGCCTCTCTCCTGGGGGCCGGCATTGAAGCGGCTACGCCGCTCGCCCCTGGTTTCAACCTGCGGGCGGGCTTCAACGCCTTCAGCTATAACCGCACGTTCGCAAAAGACGGCGTCAGTTATGGCGGCCAGCTGAGTTTTCGCTCCGCCGAAGCGCACCTCGATTGGTTCCCGTTTGGAAACGGTTTTCATGTCAGCCCCGGAGTGCTCGTTTACAACGGCAACCAGATCACCGCCAACGCTGCGGTTCCCGGCGGCCAGACGTTCACCCTGAATAGCACCACATACACCAGCGATCCCGCCAACCCGATCACCGGCTCCGGCAAGATCGACTTCTACAAAGCCGGCCCCATGCTTTCGGTAGGATGGGGAAACCTGCTGCCACGTGGCCGTCACCGTTTCAGCATTCCTTTTGAAATCGGCGCTATCTACACGGGCTCGCCCAAAGTCACTCTCAACCTGGCCGGCGGCGCATGCGACTCCAGCGGCCTGAACTGCCAGCCCATCAACTCCGATCCATCGTTTCAGAGTAACGTCACGGCGGAAAAAGGCAAGCTCAACAAAGACATGTCGCCGTTCAAGTTCTATCCTGTGATTTCTGTCGGCTTCGGGGTGAAGTTCTGATCGCGGCGGGGAACTACTGGGCCTCGCGGTCTGCGCGGCGGGTGAAGGCCTCGATCGTTGGCTCCTGGAACAGATAGCGCACAATCATCACCCGCACCACAATCCCCAGACCGCTCCATAGCAGCGCCGCGCCGCGAAACTCGATCACCGCGGCGGAGACTTCCGGCATCAGCAAGAAAATTCCTGCCACGGCCGCTGAGATGGCCAGCCAGCGGGCCCAATTCTGCAGCCACAACAGGCCCGTCGCAATCACCACTCCTACCGCCGCCACGAGCAGGAACATATAAGGCCCAGCCAACTCCAGCCCACCGAGTAATGGAGCGCCCAGCGTTAGCGAGACCGCCCCCGGGCGAAGCAACATGATGGCTGCCAGCGCCGCAAGATATGCAGCAGTGAGAAAGAAGACGCTCGCGATGGCGGAAACCCCAGCGGGACGAGACATAAAAGCAGCCACGGACCTACGGATTCTCACGGATAAATCACATCCGTGCAAATCCGCGGCAATCCGTGGCTGCGAAGTTGTTCTTTCCGGACTCAGGCCAAATCGAACAACAGCACTTCGGCGTCGTCGACGCCTTTAATCGTAAGCTCATGCTCATCGCTGATGGCCGCTCCGTCTCCCTGCTTGAGTTGCTTGCCATTCAGCTCCACCGCGCCCTTGGCCACCTGCAGCCAGCCGTAGCGGCCCGCGCCGAGTTCGTGCTTGACCTCCTGGCCCGGCGCAAGCAGGGAAACATACAGCCGCGCATCCTGATGAATGCTGACCGAGCCATCCACGCCGTCGGGCGAGGCGATCAAGCGCAGCTTGCCGCGCTTCTCCGCCTCCGGAAACGCTTTCTGCTCGTAGCCCGGCTTGTGCCCGGCGCGATCGGGGAAAATCCAGATCTGCAGCAAGTGCGCGGCTTCGCTCGGCGAGGGATTCGCTTCGCTGTGCCGCACGCCGGTTCCTGCGCTCATGCGCTGCCCGTCGCCCGGCCGGATGACCGAGCCGTTGCCCATGCTGTCCTTGTGCTCCAGCGCTCCCTCCAGAAGATAAGTAATGATCTCCATGTCGCGGTGCGAGTGCATGGGAAAGCCTTGCCCGGCGGCAATCCAGTCCTCATTGATTACCCGCAGGGAACGGAAGCCCGTAAAGCGCGGATCGTGATACTGATCGAAGGAAAAACTATGCCGGGTGTTGAGCCAGCCGTAGTCTCCTCCGCCCCGCTCGCCGCTCGGCCTTACGCTGATCATGACGCTCCCTCCATTTAGTCGTTATAACGACTATTATCCTGCTTAGATGCGGAGCGGCATGGAACGATTCACCGCGCAGGCTCGTCTAAGCAGCGGCAAACCAAAGGTTTGCAACGTCCGATTGCCCCGGTCGGCGCATCCCGCGCGGGATTCCTGCCGATGCCCTGGTTATGGATCGCGGCCGGAGCAAACTCCTGCGCTTGCAGACTTATGTCCTTCTAATCATTGGCGCCTTGTCAGGCCTGGCAGGCTTGCTGGTAGGATGCGGCGGAGCAAGCCCAGAACTTCCCGTCGGGTTCATCAATCACACCCAACATTCGGAGGCCGAGCTGTGGGCCATTTGGCAGGCGGCACAGCAAACCCTGGCGCAGCAAATCGACCTCAACCCTTTGCAGCAAACTCTCTCCGGCGCGCCCGCCCAGACCCTTCCCGGCGATCCGCGAGCGCCCTCCATTCAGCCTCGCCAGATTCTGGTTTCCGCTGTGCCGGATGTTTCTTCCGCCGTGCTTGCCGCCGTAGCCAACGTGCAGCGCCCCGACCCAACCGGCCTCATCGCCTGCCCGGCGCCATGCAACGTGCGCTACGCTCCGGCCTATTCAATCTTCGTTCAGCCCGCCACCGTGTACGCCGCTTCGTGGGAGACGCAGCCGCAGAAT
This sequence comes from uncultured Acidobacteriaceae bacterium, assembly GCA_963770915.1. Classification (GTDB taxonomy): domain Bacteria; phylum Acidobacteriota; class Terriglobia; order Terriglobales; family Acidobacteriaceae; genus PALSA-270. The sequence goes on along the minus strand of CAVYRG010000001.1, from coordinate 2,791,702 downwards.
TTCACGGCACTCGTCCAATATGAGTTCGAAAATCACATCCTGTACGCGCTGGGATACGATTTGCGTTGGCGCTGAGGTGGACTTACTTCTTCTTGCTCTCGGCCTTCGGCTTGCTTTCTTTCTTGGAGGAATCGCTAGAGGCGGATTTCGAGTCTTTCGCCGCTGAATCCTTCGTGGATGACTCGCCGTCCGATGATGACCCGGCAGAAGCCGAGCCCTTCGACGATTTGTTGGGGTAATCCGTGATGTAGAAGCCCGACCCCTTGAATTGCACTGCCGGGGCGGAGATCACCAACTCCACTCGCCCGCTGCAGTCCGGGCACTTCTTCATGTGGGGGTCGGAAAACTTCTGGATCTTTTCAAAACGATGGTGGCACTTCGTGCACTCGTATTCGTAAAGTGGCATGGACTCCCTGAAAGCCGGCGAAGCGCGCCCTTTAGGCTGGCTTGATTCTAGGGTGCGCGGGGAAGGCGCGTCAATTTTCTGCCCTGATTCCGCCCCGCTCGCGGATGGTAGACTCGGCTCGATGGCAGGCGCGCAAAAACCTGCGGAAGGACGCGACACTGGCACGCTTGCTCCCGGCCTTTATCTCGTGGCCACGCCCATCGGCAACCTGGAAGACATCACCCTGCGGGCGCTGCGGGTGCTGAAAGAAGCCGGACTCATCGCCTGCGAAGATACCCGCCACACGCAAAAGCTACTCAATCATTACGCGATCGCCACGCGGACGATCAGTTATCACGAGCACAACGAGGCCGCCCGCGCAGAGGAGTTGGTAGAGGAATTGGAAAAGGGCGTTAGCATCGCTTTGGTCACAGATGCCGGCATGCCCGGGATTTCCGATCCCGGCTATCGCATCGTTGCACGGGCGATTGAGCGCGGGATCGCGGTGGTTCCGGTTCCCGGCGCCTCAGCGTTTGTGGCGGCGCTGGCGGCGAGCGGCCTGCCCACCGATTCCTTCGAGTTTCACGGATTCCTGCCCGCCAAGCGCGGCCAGCGCAGAGCGAAGCTCGAGAGCACGAAGGCCTCAACCGAAACGCAAGTGTTCTACGAAGCGCCGCACCGCGTGAAAGAGGCCGTGGAAGACATCGTCGAGATTTTGGGATCAGGCCGCCAAATCGTCGTGGCCCGCGAAGTCACCAAGATCCATGAAGAGTTCCTGCGTGGGCGGGCCGGCGATGTCTTGGCGGACCTGCAATCCCGCGAGGAGATCAAGGGAGAAATCACGCTGCTGATCGGCAGGGCGGAAACGGCGAAACCGGGTGGAGCGACGGGCGTCCTTGCCCGTCCGACCGTAGCGCTGCGGATCAGTCAGCTCATCTCCGAAGAAGGGTTGGATGAAAAAGCGGCCTTAAAAAAAGCTTCTAAGGAATACGGCATTTCCAAAAGCGAAGCCTACCGCGAGTACCAGCGCAGCAAGTGACCCCGCATTGTCATGTTGAGCGGAGCGGGAGCAAGCGCAAAGCGCTCCCGCGCAGTCGAAACATCCCTGCCCCGATTTCTCTGTGGAACCAAAAGTCCTGTGCTGCCCTCGGGAGGACAACCGCCGCGTATAATTCAAATACGTCTTGCGCTCAGAAATGGCTCTCACCACCTCATGTTCATCCGTCTCGGCTACGACATTCAGTTCGAGATCCCCGCACCCGTGGCCATGGTCGCGGTTCTTCACATCCATCCTTCCCGCATCATGGACCTGCGCGAACCAGATCAGCTGAGAATAGAACCTCCCGCGCAGGCCTCCAGCTACATCGACAGCTATGGCAACCGATGCACCCGCTTCCAGGCGCAAGCCGGCCCGCTTCGCCTTAGCAGCAGCACTCTGATTGAGGATTCCGGCGCGCCCGATCCCATCAACTACGCCGCCCGCGAGCATCCCGTCAACGAGCTGCCGCACGAGGCCCTGCGCTACCTGCTCAACAGCCGCTACTGCGAAGTGGACCGGCTCTCGAACATCGCGGCGGAACTGTTCGGCGGCGTCTCGCCGGGTTGGAACCGTGTGCAGGCCGTTTGCAACTGGGTGCACGCCAAGGTGGCTTTCGGATATCACCTGGCCCGCCCCTCAAAAACCGCGCTCGACGTGTTCACCGAGCGGGGCGGCGTCTGCCGCGACTTTCAGCATCTGGCCATCACGTTTTGCCGCGCGCTGAACATTCCGGCCCGCTATGCGACCGGCTATTTGGGCGATATCGGCGTCCCGGTTTCGCCCGCGCCCATGGACTTCAGCGCCTGGTTCGAGGCCTACCTGGAAAACCGCTGGTGGACCTTCGACGCCCGCCACAACGTTCCCCGCATCGGCCGGGTGCTGATCGCGACCGGCCAGGATGCGTCGGACGTGGCCATGACGACTTCATTTGGGATGGCCAATCTGAAGTACTTCACGGTGACGACGCAAGAGGAGTTCCCGGCTCACTTAGCCAGAACCGGCACTGGGTATTGAGCGCGTGGGGACGGCCGCCCCCGGCTGTCCAGTGAGCGCACCTCGCTTTGTTGTTCCTCTAGAGAGGCGCTCCGGCAAATTCAAGGACTAGAAATGGTTTTCGCGGGTGCGAAACGCGGATGCTCAAGCTTAGGCTCGACAGTCTCCGATCGGCGGCTTCCTCGCATTGCCTTGTTGTAATAAGCTGTGGGATTGTGATGAAGCCTTTGATCCCTGCTCTCTTTGTTGTCTTTGCGTTTGGCGGGCTGAGCGCGCAGACGCCTGGTTGGCAACCGTCGCCCGGACGTACGCAAGTGCCGATATGGCCGGAGGGGGTGCCTGATGCGCGGCCTGGCGCGGGACCGGAGGTCATAACGACAACAGGGAACCGGTCGTTGGTTGCCGGCAAGCCATGGGTTGAGGTGGACAATGTCTCGCGGCCTACGATGACGCTCTATTCGCCGAATGGAAAGAATACGCGCGCTGCGGTCGTCGTGTTTCCTGGCGGGGGCTATGTGAGACTGGCCATCGATCTTGAAGGCACGGAGGTCTGTGACTGGCTGACGTCCAAGGGGATCACGTGTGTACTGCTGAAGTACCGCGTGCCGGCTCCAAAATTGACTCCGAGCAAGGGCGCTTATCCGGAATCACTAATGGCGCCGGAAGATGCACAGAGGACGGTGGGACTGGTGCGCTTTCACGCGGCGGAGTGGCATATCGATCCGCACAAGATTGGAGTGCTCGGTTTTTCGGCAGGCGGGCATTTAGTGGCAGCGATGAGCACACACTTCGAGCGGCGCTTGTACCCGGCTGTCGATGCGGCCGATAAAGAGAGTTGCCGCCCTGACTTTGCGGTGGCGCTTTATCCGGGCCATCTGTGGATTGACGATAAGAAGTTTGAGTTGAATCCGAATGTTCCCGTCACCCGCCAGACGCCGCCTACATTCTTACTGCATGCGGAGGATGACCCTTTGGACAGTGTAAACCAATCGCTGGTTTACTACATCGCGCTGAAGAATGCTGGGGTTCCCGTAGAGATGCATTTGTATGCGCAGGGCGGTCATGCGTTCGGGTTGCGGCGCACGAAACTGCCGGTGACGGGATGGCCTAAGTTGGTGGAGACTTGGCTGGGCACGATCGGGATGATCCCGCAGTGAGGCGTATTTGGGCGCAAGTATGAAATCCGAATGACGATCTCATAGTCAGAATCGCCCACCGCGGGGAAGAAGACGAAGCGGAGCTTCGCTCGACCGGACAGCCGAGGGCGGCTGTCCCCACGTTACTTCCCCGCCAACTCCTTCTTCACCGCCTCGCTCACCACTTTCCCATCTACTCTCATCCCCGCTGCGGCAAACCGCGCCATGGCGTTCTTCATCACTGTGCCCATATCTTTCATGGTGGGCGAGCCCATCTCGGCAATTGCGGCTTTCACCCCCGCCACAATCTCCGCTTCGCCCGCCGCCTTCGGCAGATAAGTTTCGATCAAAGCAATCTCGGCTGCTTCCTTGTCGGCCATTTCCTGGCGGCCGCCCTTGGTGAACTGCTCGACCGAGTCTTTGCGCTGCTTGATCAGCGTGGCCAGCACCTGCTGCGACTCTTTGTCGTCGAGCGGTGCCATCTTCTCAATTTCGCGGTTCTTGAGCGCGCTCTTGACCATGCGGAGGCACGAAAGCCGCCGTTCCTCGCGCGCCTTCATGGCGGTGACAATGTCTTTCTGAATCTGTTCAATCAGGCCCATGCCATGGATTATAACGGGATGAGCCCATCTTCTGGAAAATCAGCCGCTTAGCCAGAAGTGACGCGCAAGACATCTCCCCGCCATGGGGTGATCTATCCGCGCCTGATTTCCACCTCGGCGGGCCCCCGTCTTTGGTAAAATACTCTGTAGCCCCGCTCCCAACGAAGGCGTTGCTACTGCTCCCCTGCTGGTGAAGGAAGATATCCCTTCGCAATGAAACGAGTTCGTTAAATCATTCTCATAAGGATTCCCTACCATGTTGCTCAAGAATCGCCTGTTCACTCCCGGTCCAACGCCTCTGCTCCCGGCGGCGCAAACCGCCATGGCTTCGTTTTCTCTGCACCACCGCACCGCCGATTTCCGCGCGCTCTTTACTCGCGTGCTCAGCGACATGAAGGACTTCATCGGCACCCAGAACGACGTTCTGGTGCTGGCCTCTTCCGGCACCGGTGTGATGGAAGGCTCGGTCTCCAACCTCACTTCTCCCGGCGACAAGGTTTTGGTCCTCACCGCCGGCAAGTTCGGTGAGCGCTGGCGCGATCTGGCCAAGGCCTTCGGCTGCAATGTCGAGGTCATCAGCTCGCCTTACGGCGAGACTTTCTCGCTCGAAGAAGTTAAGAGCAAGCTGACCTCCGACGTGCGCGTGGTTTACATGCAGGCCACCGAAAGCTCCACCGGCGCCCGCCACGACGTAAAAGGCGTGGCCAAGCTGGTCCGCTCCATGAGCGATACGCTGCTCGTCGTCGATGCCATCACCGGCCTCGGCACTACCCACCTCGATGTCGACGGCTGGGGAATTGACGTGATCATCGGCGGCTCGCAAAAAGCTCTGATGATTCCTCCCGGCCTTGCCTATTGCGCGGTCAGCGAGCGTGCCTGGAAGCGCATGGAGACGGCCAAATCTCCGCGCTACTATTTTGATTTCCGCAAGGAGCGCAAGGCCGCGGCGAAGGGCGAATCCGCCTACACGCCTGCGACTTCGCTGTTTGCCGCCATGGGCGCGGCTTTGGATTTCGTCCGCCAGATGGGCAACGGCGATCTGGTGGCCGGACGCAAAGCGCTGGTCGATAATGCCGAACTCGCCGCGGAAATGACCCGCGCCGGCGCACAGGCCCTGGGCCTGAAATTGTTCGCCGTGTCCGCGCCAGCGGCCGCTCTCACCGCGATCAGCACCCCGGCTGGCATGGATTCCAGCGCGCTGGTCAAGGAATTCCGCGACACCTTCTCCGCTGTGGTGGCCAACGGGCAGGGCGATATGAAGGGCAAGATGATCCGCATCGCGCACATCGGCTACTACGACTATATCGATACGGTCGGCATTCTGGCCGCGCTCGAGCATGTGCTGGTGAGCGTAACCGGAAAGCCCGTGGAATACGGAACGGCTGTGCGCGCCGCCCAGGAAGTGTTTGCGCGGGCGCATTCCGAAAAGCAGCAGCCGGTCGGAGCTTAAGAGCGCCGGTCCGAGCAAAGCGAACCCCGGCTTCCGCCGCGCGGCAGAATCAAGCCTAGTTGATGGTGAACGGCACGCTGTTCGAGGTTTCAGGCAGCGTGCCGCCGCCGTAGATTCCGCCGGCGGAACCTGGGTTGGTCACGGAAACCGAAACCATTCCCGGCATTGCCAGCGACGAGCCGGGAACCGTGGCGGTAAGTTGGTTGGCCGATAGAAACGCCGTGGTCAGTGCCGTGCCGTTCCAATTCACAGCGGCGTTGCTCTGAAAGTTCGAGCCGTTGACCGTCAGGATGAATGACGCGGCCGGGTTGCTGGCAGTCGCGCTGTTGGGCATGAGCTGGGCAATGGCTGGCACGGTTCCAGGTTGCGCGGGCGTAACGGCTTTTGACCCGTAGCCGCAGCCAAGTTCGAAAATGGCCAGCGCGGTGATTAGAAATACAGAAGTCATCTTCATGATGGGGCCTCCAACTCGGAAGTCATTTCTCTTCCGGTACTCTAGGAGCCGGCGCTCTCCCAGGTGTCAGGCCCATGTCACTTTCTGGTCAAGAAATTGTTCGGCGGGTTCCCGCTAGACCGCCAATTGGCCTGCAACCAGCGGACAAGAAAGGGTAAGGATCGCAATGAAAATCGTGGTCGCAGAAAAGATCTCGTCCTCAGCGATGGAGTTGCTCAGGGAGCCGCGCTGGACCATCGTGGGTCCCGACCAGCTGAACGGCAAACTTCCTGCCGAGTTGGAGTCGGCGGATGCGCTCATCGTGCGCTCGGCGGTAAAAGTCGATGCGGCGCTGCTTGAGCACGCGAAGAAGCTGCGCGTCGTCGGGCGCGCCGGCGTGGGCGTCGACAACGTCGACCTCGAAGCCGCCACCCGCAAGGGCATCGCCGTCATGAACACACCCGGCGCCAACGCGGTGGCCGTGGCGGAGCAGACCGTCGGCCTCATGCTCGCCATGGCTCGCCATCTCTGCCGTGCCGACGCCCTCATGCACGCGGGCAAATGGGAAAAGAAATCCCTGCAAGGCACCGAGCTGCGCGGAAAAACTCTGGGCATCGTCGGCTTAGGCAAAATCGGCATGGAAGTCGCCCGCCGCGCCCGCACCTTCGGCATGGACATCATCGCGCACGATCCCTTCGTCTCCGTCGCCGTGGCCAAAGAGCAGGGCATCCGCATGGCCAAGCTGGAGGAGGTCTACGCCACCGCCGACTACCTCACGCTTCACGTCGGCCTTACCCCGCAAACCACCGGCATGATCAACGCGGAGTCCATCAAAACCATGAAATCCGGAATTCGCCTGGTAAATTGCGCGCGCGGCGAATTGGTGGATGAAGCCGCACTCGCCGAAGCCCTCAAGCAAGGCCAGGTCGGTGCCGCTGCGCTCGACGTTTTCACCCATGAGCCGCTGAAGAACTCGCCCTTGCAGGAAATGAATAACGTGATTCTCACGCCCCACATCGGCGGCTCGACCCACGAAGCCCAAGAGGCCGTTGGCTATCAGATCGCGCTGCAGGTAAAGGAATATCTGAAGCATGGCGTCATTCAGAACGCCGTCAACGTGCCCTCGGTTTCACACGAAGAGTATCTTCTGCTGCAGCCTTACATCGTTTTGGCCGAGCGCCTGGGCGCATTCCTGGCGCAGGTGGGCGAAGGAACTCTGGAGGAAATTTCCCTGCGCTACAGCGGCACCCTGGCCGCCTTCAAGACCGAACTCATCCGCAACGCCGCCGTTAAAGGCATTTTGAACGAAGGGCTGGAGGAAAAAGCCAACCTGGTGAATGCCGCAGCCATCGCCTCCTCGCGTGGCTTGCACATCCACGAAGATAGCAAGGGCGCCGACGGAGACGAAAGCGTTCTCACCCTGACTCTCAAGACCGCCAGCGAGGAGCACGTGGTCAAAGGCTCCGTGCTGCATAAGCACACGCCGCGCCTGTTGCACGTGGACGGTATCGAAGTGGAAGCGCCCCTCGAGAGCAATCTCATCTACATGCGCAATCGCGACGTGCCCGGCGTTATCGGCCGCGTGGGAACCATCCTCGGCGCCAATAAAATCAACATTGCCGATTTCTCTCTTGGGCGGCGCGCCGAGCCCGCCGAGTCCGGCCAGCCCCGCGAAGCCCTCGCCGTGGTTCATATCGATGGCACCGTGCCGGAATCCGTACTGGCGGAGTTGCGCAAGGCTCCCGGTGTGCAGCAGGCCAAAGCCATCCGTCTGTTTTAGCCGCGTAGGACAGCCGCCAGCGGCATGCCGCCAGCGCCGGCCGCGGAGGCTGTCCCGCTGCGCCGTTTCCGCGCATCTAACTCACAAATGCTTTACTATGGCAGGATTCTTACCCAAAACACGCGTGAGGCCTAAGGGATGATCAAGCAAGTTGCGGTTTTCTGCGCGGTGCTGTTCCTGCTCCCCAGCGCCGCCCTCGCCCAGCGCCGCTTCGAATTCAGCCTGAGCGGCATGGGAGCGCTGAGCAAGCAAAGCAGCGGAAACCAGGTGGTGCTGAACCCCACCCAGTCGGGCGGCCTCGTAGTCAGCGCCGGAGTCCGCTTGGCTCCCAAATTCAGCCTGCAGGCCAACTTCGGGCATCTCTACAATTCCCAGAAATACGAGACTACGACGCTTAACTACCGCGTGGCATCCACCGTCAGTGAAGTCACCGGCGCCCTCGTGTTTCGCCCATTTGCCACCGAGAAATGGAAGCCTTTCGTTTTTGCCGGCACGGGAGTGCTGGTTTTCAATCCAGACTACACGACCGTATTCGGTCCCAACCCTGGCAACCCTTCCAATCCCGTCATCGAAACCCCGCAATACATCGGGGCCACCCGCCAGACTGAACCTGTGGTTCTCTACGGCGGCGGAGTCGACCGCCGGCTGCCTTACCTATCCTTTGTCTCAGTTCGCCTGCAGTATCGCGGGCTCATCTACAACGCGCCCAGCTATCATCTCGGGTTTCTTTTTGCCGGCTCGCGCGGACACCTCGCCGAGCCTTCCATCGGCTTGGTGGTGAGGTTCTAGATAGGAATGGAGTAACGGGCGTCCTCCGTGCCTCAGGAATTCATTCCACTCCGCCGCAGCTTCCGGCTCTCCGCCAGCAGCGCCATGGAATGCATCAAGTTCTGCAGCGTCACAATCCCTACCAGCTTCTGATCTTCCACCACCGGAATCAGGCTCAAATTCCGTGCCGTTAGCTTGCGAAATGCGGAGGCCAGCGATTCTTTCTTCTGCGCCACTTCAAACAGCCGATTCATTACCGCCTGCACGTAGCCGTTGCCCTCGGCGCGCAGCGCTTCCAGAATTTTTTGCCGCGAAATCACTCCCACCATATCGCCGCCGCGAATCACGGGGAAATCATCCTGCAAGCAGTGGACAGCTTTATCCAGCGCGTCCTCCAACGTGTCTGCAGGAGAAAGCGTCGCAAAATCCCGCAGCATGATGTCTTCCAGCCGCACCGTTTCCAGCACCGACTGGAAAATCGCCGAGCGTTCCTCTAGCTGCGCCGCCACGAACAGGAAAAAGCCGACGATGGCCAGCCAGGCGCTGGCCGAACTTCCTCCCGGCAGGAATTGCAGCATGCCCGCCAGCATCAGGAGCATGGCGAAGCCCTGCCCTACCGAAACCGCCCGCCGCGTGGCTCGCACGGGATCCATGCTGCGCGCCAGGACCGCTCGCAGCACCCGCCCGCCATCCATGGGATAAGCGGGAAGCAGATTGAACAGCGCCAGCCACGCATTCACCCAGACCAGACTGCGCGGCAAATTGGCGCCGGTCACATAAGGCCGGTTCCAAAGTTGAATCTCAGGCCTTACGGCCAGGAGCACGCCGCCGACGGCAAACGCAACCGCCAGGTTTACTAGCGGCCCCGCCAGCGCGATGCCGATATCCCGCTTCCAGGTCTGCGCCGCGGGCGCCATCGGCCGCCGCGTCTCGTCCACCAGCGTGACTCCGCCAATCGGGAGCAGAATGACGGCCTTGGCCGGAATGCCAGCGCGCAGGCTGGCCAGCGCATGCCCCATCTCGTGCAGCACGACGCAGCCAAAAATAATGGCCACCAGGGCCATGCCGCGAGGGACGGCGTTGTTGACATGGGCCGCCGACTCCGTCAGCCACACAAAGAAAAGCAGGAAGATAAACGTCAGATGAACGCGGATTTCAACCCCGAAAATTCGGCCCGCCGCTATCGACCAGTTCCTCACCAAATCGACGCCCCTTTGCTGCTTCCATTCTATATATTTAAACGCCCGGGCGGTTTACGCTATTTCGGATTTGTCGCATGCAAACTGGAAGAGTTAACGCGCCCGCCAAGCGCAAGTTTTCCAGCCTGCTAGGTCCTTCTGCGGTTGAGCCCTGCGGCAAGGGAGGTCAGTTCTTGCGGGTCATCGCCGGAAAATATCGCAGCCGTGCCTTGGCAAGTTTTCCCGGCCTGGACTTGCGTCCTACCTCCGACCGCCTGCGCGAGACCCTATTCAACGTGCTGACCGCCGGCAATCCCTCGGCGCTTGAATCGACTGTCTGGCTCGATCTTTTCGCTGGCACCGGCGCCGTGGGCATTGAGGCTCTCAGCCGCGGCGCCGCCCAAGTGTATTTCGCAGAGGCCTCCGCTCGCGCAGCCAATCTGATTCAAAAGAATCTGACGTCTCTTAGCATTGCCTCCCGATTCGAGGTTCTCCACAAAGAGGCCTGCCAGGCGTTGCGGCTTCTTGAGGCTCGCGGCGTGACCGCCGGCTTCGTTTTCCTCGATCCTCCTTACCACATGCGCGAAGCCTACGGACAAGTGTTGCAGCAACTGGCGCCGTCGCCACTTCTGACGCTCAACAGCCTAGTTATCGCCGAGCATGAAAAGAGGTTTGACCCAGGGGAAACCTTCGGGGAACTGCAACGCTTTCGCCTGCTCAAGCAGGGAGACACCGCTCTGAGCTTCTACCGACCCAAGTAGAGGCCCGTGGGACGCTAACTTGAGATGTTTGGGCCTGAGCCAAGGCCTACTTCCTCGGAGAATCGGAAGTTGCTGCGCGCCGGCCGCCAGGAGTTTCAATGCAAATCACTCGTGCCCCCTCTTTCACCATGGTCCAGGTCAGACAAGGCGCGCTGGAATTCCAGCGTCGCCTGAGCGCCGTACTGCGCGAGTCGCGGGATTTGAAAGTTTATTCTGTGAGTCCCTTCGACCTTGAGGAAAGGCGCCGGGCCAAGGACCGCTTCGGCGGCGATGTGGTCTACTTTTTCAACGACACAGCCCGCTTGGAATGCATTCGCCTGGGGATTGACTTGCCTTTCGTGGCGGAGATTCCTGACGACGCACTGCCGCGCCGACGGGCTTTGGTGGTTGGCATGCCGGGGTAGGGAGGGATTTTGCCACCGCTGGAATGTGCAGCATGGATGTTCCGTCCGGCGTAATTTCTGTGTCCAAATTGGGCCCGCAAGATTCCCGTGCATTTTCTGCGTTTCCCGGTATAATGAAGTTGCTAAGTTTGACTCACACGCAGTTGAAGATCGGTACCGCCAACCAGCGTCACCCCTTCCTCACTAGCAAGCGAATCTTCTCAGCACATTTCAAAACAACAGAAAAGGAACATCAATGGCAGAACAAGGAACAGTAAAGTGGTTTAACGACGCCAAGGGCTATGGCTTCATCAGCCGCCAGAATGGCGAAGACGTTTTTGTGCATTTCTCGGCGATCCAGGCTGGCGGCTTCCGCAGCTTGCAGGAAGGCCAAACCGTGCAGTTCGACGTGACCAAAGGCCCCAAGGGGTGGCAAGCGGAGAATGTGCAAGCCGTCTAAGTGACAATCTCTGATTGAACGAGAATGCCCGCGATTCGCGAGAATCGCGGGCACTTTTGTTTCCGCTGCCGGCCTGCAGGTTTTCTCCGCGCCCTCGGCGGGAGTTCTCCGCGTCCCCCGGGGTTTAAGATTTGGTTTTTGCGGAGTGCAGAAAAGCTCTTAACCGCAGAGAGCGCAGAGAAAACACACGGAGGACGCAGAGAAAACACGCTCCAGTGCTAGAATTTCTGGTTCTTCCCCCGAGAGTGTTGCCATGCCTGAGACCACCTTACAAAGTCCGCCCGCGCCTCTCACCAACCTCACCGAAGAGGAAGTCCTTTTCCGCGACAGCGTCCATCAATTCGCCGAAGACAAAATCCGCCCGCTAGCGAAGGTAATGGATGAGAAGGGTGTGTTCGACAAGGACCTCCTGCGCCAGTTCTTCCCGCTGGGCCTGATGGGCATCGAAATCCCCGAACCATACGGCGGTGGCGGCGGCACGTTTTTCGAGGCGATCCTTGCCGTCGAAGAACTGTCTCGCGTGGACGCCTCCGCCGGGGTGATCGTGGATGTGCAGAATACGCTGGTCAACAACGCGTTGCTGCGTTGGGGCACGGACGCGCAGAAGAAGCAATATTTGCCGCGCATGGCCGCCGACACTTGCGGCGCCTACGCGCTGAGCGAGGCTGGCTCGGGCTCGGATGCGTTTGCCTTGCAGACCAGGGCTGAGCGAAAAGGTGCGGACTACGTCCTGAACGGCCGCAAGCTGTGGATCACCAACAGCAAGGAAGCGGGAATCTTCATTCTTTTCGCGACGCTCGATCCTGCCGCCGGCTACAAGGGCATTACCGCTTTCATCATCGAAAAAGATTTTGCCGGATTCACGGTTGGCAAGAAAGAAGACAAGCTCGGCATCCGCGCATCATCGACTTGTGAACTGATTCTGGAAGATTGCCGCGTTCCGGCGGACAACGTCTTAGGCGATCCCGGCAAAGGCTACAAGATTGCCATTGAAACGTTGAACGAAGGCCGCATCGGCATCGGCGCGCAGATGGCGGGAGTGGCCCGAGGCGCCTGGGAGTGTGCCTGCAAGTATGCCGGCGAACGCAAGCAATTCGGGAAGGCAATTGGAGAATTCCAGGGCATCCAGTTCCAGATCGCGCAGATGGCGACCGAAATCGAAGCCGCGCGTCTGATGGTGTACAACGCCGCGCGCATGAAAGATGCCGGCGTGCCCTTTCTTAAAGAAGCTGCCATGGCCAAACTCTTCTGCTCGCAAGTAGCCGAGCGGGTGACCTCGCTGGCGATCGAGATCTATGGCGGCTACGGCTTCACCAAGGACTATCCGGTGGAGAAATACTGGCGCGACGCCAAGATTGGCAAGATCTACGAAGGCACCTCGAATATGCAATTGGCGACGATCGCGAAGCTGGTATTGAACCGAAAATAGCCAGCGATCGCCGGTCGCACCCGCCAAATCACTGCACCTGCAGCAACGTCCCGTTACCCATTATGTGCAGCGGATTGCACTCAACCAGCCCTTTTGTAAGCTCTCCTCGTCCTCTAACCCTTTTCGTATTAAAGATTTAGCGTTTTGCTCAACGTTGGCGTTCAAGCTGCTTTCCCTACTGTGCCCGCGTTCTTGGGGCCCAGATCGGGGTGTTGCTTGCTGAACTTGCAGACAGAAATCGAGATGGTGCGGCAGCCGAAGCCGAAACATTCCATGCTGCCTTTGCTGACACTGCTCTTCCTGATTTCCTACGGCTTGATGGTGGTGTTGATTGTGGAGCAGGGCAGGACCATCGACACGCAGCGCTACCTGATCCGCTCCCTGTTCAGCGATAGCAGCCAGTTGACCGCCCTGCGCAACAGCGTGCTTCAGCAGCAGAAGAAGGCTCACGCAAGGCCGCAGGCGCAGGCGCCAGCTGCCGTGCCCCAGCGCAGGGACCGCAGTAAGAACGACGCCGGCAAGGCGCAGCCACTTCCTCAAAAACCGCCCAAGGATACTTCGGCCACGACGGACCAACGGAGAAGTTTGCTGGCCATCTAACTCCCAAAGACCCAGGTGAACTGTATGAAGGTTCTGGCAGCAGTCTTGCTTTCACTGGCTCTCCCCGGCACGCACTTCGCACCTCCCCCGCGCACTCCTGTGGACACAACCAAGACTCGTGCGTCCCGCAAAGGCGGAATCTGGTACTTCGCCGAGAATGGACACGCGGTGTATTGCTACGGTCCCGTGATGTGCGTAAGGGACGTGCAAGGCGGGCTGACGCGAGTGGCGACCTTTTGCCAGGGCGACAAGCCGATCGTGCCGCTGAGGGATTAGTCGCGCGCGATTTCCGCACCCCAAAAATTCCGCCTGGCGATTTTCTTGAGATAGCCCGACTGTTGTTGCAACCAGAAAATGTCGTATTAACTGCAACGAGACTTTGTCACCCCTTGTCGATTAAGTAACGGCCGCTAAAGCAGGGCGGCCGGAGAGGTTGTAGATGCGCGGGGTTTTTCTTTTCTGCGCCGAGGTCAGGAGCTGGGGACGGCGCTCGGCGTGTTCTTCGAGTGGCCGGGGCAGCGCCAACAGCAAACTATCTCCATGATAAACGTGCAGCCTGCCGTCCAGGTGATGGGCGAGTTCGACGGTTTCCCCGGCGTAGCCGCGACGTCCTGGTAAAGGCGGCAGGGCGATGGATTGCGCGCCCAGGGTGACGGTGTGATCGGCGGCGACCACGCGGCGATAGTGCAAACTCAAACAGCGCGCCAGATCGAAGCGGCGCGGCAAACGGCGAAAGTCCGAAGTGGCTTGGGCAGCGGGGCGGGCGAAGCGCCGATTGTAGTCGGCGCAGAAGCGGGCGAGCACGGCGTTGGCCTGCTGCAGGGTCGTGGCCTGGGCGAGGCGGAGTTCACTGACCAGGCGGTCCTGGCAGGTGCGCCAGGCGCGTTCGATGCGGCCCTTGGCTTGGGGCGAGTAGGCGGGGATCTGCTCGATGCCGAGTTCTTCGAGGGCGCGTCCCAGTTGAGTGGGAGCTTGTTTTCCGGCGAGTTGTTCGGCGAGAGTCCAGTAGGAATCGTTGCGCTGGAAGATGGAGTGACGGTCGCGATAAAGGCTGAGGGGAACGCCGTGGGCGGCGATCATCGAGTGCAGGGCGCGGAGATAGCCGAGGGTATTTTCGGCTTCGAGTTGGAAGTGAGCGGCCAGGATCTGGCCGGTGGCGTCGTCCTGGAAGCCGATGAGAGTGAGCTCCGGACCGCGGCCTTCGAGCCAGTTATGGCGGCTGGCGTCGGTGAGCGCCATCATGCCGAAACGGGGGCGGGGCGGGCGGCGGGACCGATACTGGCGCGGCCGGCGCTTCTGCGGCGAGGGCAGTTGGGCGGCGCGCAAGAGGCGGCGCACGGTCTCGCGACTGACGGCGAGGTTCTCTTCGGCGCGAAGTTTTTCCGCCAGATGAGAATCGTTGAAGCCGCGGTACTTGCCGCGGGCCAGGCTTACGATCAACTGCTTCTGGGAAAGGGGCAAAGCCCACGGCATGGGGCGTCCGCGATTGCCGTGCTGCACCCAGCCGACGGAGTCGGGCCGATAGCGGCGTTTCAGCCGCTGCACCTGGCGCTCACTCAGCTGCAGCAGGCGGGAGGCTTCGCGTACGCTCAGCCTCCCGCCTGCTGCATTCTCAATCACCTTCACTCGTTGAAACTCTTTCTGACTCATCGTCACCATCCTGGGAGGGTGA
Organism: uncultured Acidobacteriaceae bacterium; assembly: GCA_963770915.1. Classification (GTDB taxonomy): domain Bacteria; phylum Acidobacteriota; class Terriglobia; order Terriglobales; family Acidobacteriaceae; genus PALSA-270. The sequence goes on along the minus strand of CAVYRG010000001.1, from coordinate 2,776,633 downwards.
CAGAATCTCGTTGCAGTTAGGGGGTGACATTATCTTGGAGCATTTACACTTGAGATAGCCCGACTCGCTCCTCGCCTCTAAATCCTGTAGAGTTTTTCCATGCCGAAATTTGAGCGGCACATTTTCATTTGCGGCAATCAGCGGCCTGCGGGACATCCCCGCGGCTGCTGCGATCCCAAAGGGCAAGCTGAGCTGCAAAAGTTGTTCAAGCAGAAATTGGCTGAGCGAGGATTGCACGGGCGAGTGCGGGCAAATCAATCCGGCTGCCTGGATCAGTGCGAGCACGGGCCGAACCTGGTGATCTATCCCGAAGCCGTCTGGTATGGAGGAGTAACACAGGCTGATGTAGACGAGATCATCGACTCGCACATTCTCAACGGCCAGCCCGTGGAGCGGCTAGTGCTTGCGCACTCTTGCCTCAATACTGCAACTTGCCCGCACAAGCCAAGAAAGTCGGACTAGGTTCTAGTGCCCGTCGTGATCTGGGTCGCCGGCCGCGGCGTCGCTCTTGGCGGCAGTTGACGTTTTTGCAGTCGCTGTTGATTGTGCCTGCTGGGACTTGGCCGCGGCGCTCAGAGTAACTGTGTCCGGTTGCAGGGCGGCCGCGCCCTTGCTGGCTTGCGATTTGGCATCGGATTTGCTCGGCAGCGCGCCAGTGACCTGTTCGTTTTGAGGCGTGGAGGGAATGGGACGAATGAATGTAGAGGCCATGGGCAGTTTCTCCTTCAGGCTTGTTATCGGCGGGAAAATGCTGGGACTTTAGAGGAGGTCCGTGAGCGGCTAAGCTTTTAAACGTATGAGTGGCGGGAATGAGCCGAATCTTATTGAAACTAAAGAGCCCGTGTGCTTTATAGTTCGATCTAATCTTCAATTGGCCGACAGAGTGTGATTGTGCATATCGAAGAACAGTTCACCACGCCAAACCGGGGCAAAGTAAGCAAATACGACTCGACGGAATTTGCCCGCGCCCAAGCCACGGCGCATGCACGTCTTTATCCTTCCATCTTTGCCTCGAACTACTTGGCCCTGAGCAACCGCCGGAAACGGATGGAGAAGTTTTTCAGCCAGGGCACGAACGTTGGCAAGGTTCTCGACGTCGGCAGCCAATATTGCCCCTACTACCCGCTGTTCCGCGAAAAATGCTCGTCCTACACCTCGCTGGATATCGTAGACACGCCGCTCGTAGATATCGTGTGCGACGCCGAAGATATGGCGGTCGAAGATTGCTCGTACGACCTTGTGCTCTGTACGCAGGTTCTGGAACATTGCGACCATCCACAGCGCATCGCGGACGAATGTCATCGCGTGCTCAGGCCGGGCGGCACCTTGATCGTGACGGTTCCTTCGGTGTTTCCGGTGCACGGCTATCCCGCTGACAATTGGCGCTTCATGCCGGACGGACTGCGGCGGTTGCTGCGCAACTTCTCCAAAGTGGAGATTCTCGGTGAACTGGATTTCGCCGAGAGCCTGGCTTGCGTGAACTGCAACTACGGCCACGTACTTACCGGCAGGATGGGCAATCTTGGCAGAATCGTAAATCCTGCGTGGAACTTGTTTGCGAATCTTTTCGGCCGCGGACTCAGCCTGATCCTGCGGCCTTTCGCGCGCCAAAGCTTTACCGCCTTCACCACCAACCTATGGGCGGAAGCTCGCAAGTAGCGGCTCGTTCCCGTGTTTTCTTTCCGCAAGACCTGGTAGGCGCGGCAGGAATTGAACCTGCAACCCTCGGATTAGAAATCCGATGCTCTATCCGTTTGAGCTACGCGCCCCTGGTCAAAATTTAGCACAATAGGGCAGGGGGAAGGATTCTTTGCCTCCTTAGTGAAACTCTTGGCCTCTAACTTGCACCTAAGGAGGTATGCCTTCATCCTTGCGTTCCAGCCTGGTTGCAAAGGACCTGCTTGTCTCTTGGGGGCAGATTTTGTTGGGCCGCGCTCCCATGCTTTCAATTGAGATTACCCGCGAATGCCCTCTAACCTGTCCGGGATGTTATGCCTATGGAGAAACTCACCTGGGAGCTGGGCCGACCTTGCGCCAACTGAGCGACCTTCGCGGTGACGCGTTGGTTGAAGGCGTCGTCGGCCTGGTTCGCAAGCACCGTCCGTTGCACGTTTCGTTGGTGGGCGGCGAGCCGCTGGTTCGGGTTCGGGAACTCAATCGCATTCTCCCGCTGCTGAGCAACCTGGGAGTTTTCACCATGGTCGTGACCAGCGCGGTAGCACCGATTCCCGAAGCAATGGATGTCGATTTCTCGCCTGCGCGTGGCGGTTTCCGTGGACGGTCTGCCCGAGCATCATGACGTGCGGCGCAAGCCCGCGACCTACGAGCGCATTCTCAAGAACATTTCTGGGCGGCGCGTGAATGTTCACTGGGTGATCACCAAGCCGATGCTGGAGCGGCCAGAATACCTGGAAGAGTACGTCTCCTTCTGGAACCAGCGTGAAGAAGTGGATCACATCTGGGTTAGCCTCTACACGCCGCAAATCGGAGAGGCCAGCCCCGAAATGCTTTCTCCGCAAGACCGCGAGCGCCTGGCGCGAAATCTGCCGGCCTTGCAGTCACATTATCCAAAACTGCAAGTCACAGACGGGATCGCGCGGGCCTGGGTGGCTCCGCCCGCTGATCCGCAGAGCTGCCTGTTTTCGAAAATGTCGGTGAATTATTCGGCCGACTTAAAGACACGCGTGGAGCCTTGTGTCTTTGGCGGCACGCCCGATTGCCGGCAATGCGGCTGCAGCATCAGCAGCGCGTTGCATTGGATCAAAGACATTCAGGTGGCTGGGCCCGTGAAGGTCGATCACCTGGTGAGAGCGTCCATGGCGCTAGGCAGCACAGTTGCGCGCCTCTCTGCCGCTTCGGTTGAGCCTGAGCGTTGGGTTCCACCGCCTGCCGAGCCGCAAGCCCCGCTGGTGCAGATTGAGTAGGGGCAAAGCTGACCATGCTTCCAAAGTACATGTCCAAATTCAGGGGACGTGCTGTCCTCATTCTGCATAGTTAATCCACCGCCCTTCCCGCAGAATATTCCAAGGACAATCTAATGAAGAATGTACTTTTCTTGGTCACGTGTCTGGCCTTGGTGATGGCGCTTGCGGGTTGTGGAGGAGGAATTGTGGCCGGCACCTCACAATCGTCCGGCTCCGGCGGAGGTTCGAGCGGCGGAAGCGGTTCAGGCGGTTCGGGCGGGGGTTCAGGCGGAGGCAACGCGAACAGCGCTTGCAGCCAGATGAGTCTGGGGCAAGGCGCGAGCCTGAACGGATTTCTTCCTTTTGCCAGCGACAGTCCCTGGAATGCCGACATCTCGAACGCGGCGGTGGACCCAAATTCGACGGCGATCATCAACGCCATTGGATCGAACATCGGTCTGCATCCTGACTTCGGAGCGGGAGAGTACAACGGTTCCTATATGGGGATTCCCTATATGGTCGTGGGCGGGACGCAGGCGCCAATCAGCATTGACTTCACGGCCTATGGCAGCGAAAGCGATCCTGGTCCGATGCCGATCCCTGCCGGGGCGCCGGTCGAAGGCGATCCCGATCCGCAGCGGCGATCAGCACGTGCTGGTGCTGAGCAATAGCACGTGTTTTTTATACGAACTCTACAACGCTTCGCAGAATAACGATGGAAGCTGGAACGCCGGATCAGCCGCGGTGTGGGACCTGCTGAGCAATGGGACCGCTCAGCGCCCCTGGACCTGGACTTCGGCCGACGCGGCGGGCCTGCCGATTTTCCCGGGGCTCGTTCGCTACGACGAAGTCGCCGCCGGAAACATTCAACACGCCCTACGCTTCACTTTGCCGCAAAGCCAGGCCGAAATTGTTCCACCTGCTTCGCATTGGGCAGCGACCAATTCGTCGTCGCTAGCTGCTCCTATGGGCATGCGTCTCCGGCTGAAAGCCAGCTATGACATTTCGCAGTTTTCCAGCAACGTTCAGGCGATCCTCACCGCGCTGAAGAAGTACGGCATGATCATGGCGGATAACGGCAGCGCCATGTACATCAGCGGCGCACCGGACAGCCGCTGGAACAATGACGATTTGCACAACCTGGGGCAGGTGCCGGCCTCGGCGTTCGAAGTCGTGAAGATGGATCCTATCTACAATGCGTCCACGGTGCCGCAAGGCGCAGCGCCCAGCATCGGCAGCTTTACCGCAGCTCCGACGCATGTTTCCTCGGGGACCAGCACGACTCTTTCCTGGGCGGTCAGCGGGGCTTCCTACCTGATAGTCTCGCCCCAGATCGGAGCGGTGCGCGGCAGCAGCGTGAGTGTCGCTCCGACGAAAACCACCACGTACACGCTCTATGCCACGAACCAATTTGGAAGAACCTCGGCGACCGTGACGGTGAATGTTCCGTAATGGTTCCTTGAGGCTTGTGAAACCGCAGTAGCCCAGGGCGCCGGGGCTAAAGCCCGACAGGAATTCCAGGGCGGATGACGTGGGCCTTAAGGCCCACTCTTCTACGTCGCCAGGCTTATATACTGCCCGGATGCCAAATCCCTCGCGGCTCGCCTACATTGACTGGATGCGCGGCTTCGCCTGCCTGTGGATGTTCCAGACGCACTGCTATGACTCCTGGCTGGGCGGCGATGCACGCAAAAGCACTTTTTTCACATGGTCGCAGTTGGGCGGGACTTTGCCCGCTCCTTTGTTTCTTTTTCTCGCGGGTGTTTCGGTTGCGCTGGTGGTGGGTAGATCGCGGCAAAAGGGAGTGCCCACGCGCCAGATTGCGCTCACAGTCATTCGCCGAGGCGCGGAAATTCTAGGGCTGGGGCTGCTTTTCCGGCTGCAGGAATTTGTGATCGCCTTGGGTTGGGCGCCGCGCAGCGATTTGCTACGCGTAGACATTCTGAACACGATCGGCGTTTCGATTGCCTTGTTGGGAGTTCTTTTCTGGCTATGTTTTTCTGTGCTTCCAATGTCGTGGCGGGGCGACTCCCGGTCAGCGCTCGCCTTGGCGCTCACCTCAACCGGCGCCGCAGCCGCGATCTCGCTGCTGGCTCCCTTGCTGTGGACGAGCTGGCGCCCGCGCTGGCTGCCCTGGCCGCTTGAGTCTTACATCAACGGAGTACATAACTTCAATCAGCCGCAGTCGTATTTGTTTCCGATTTTTCCCTGGGCGGGATTTGCTTTTGCCGGGTTGGCGGCTGGTTCTCTGCTATTCAGCGCCAGGGCACGCAAGAGGGAAGCCTTGAGCTTCGCAGTGGCCGGCGGGCTGGGCCTGGGATGCATCGTGTTCTCACGATGGATTGCCAGCCGGCCGTGGCAACTGTACCCGGTGTTCGATTATTGGCATACCAGCCCGGAGTTCTTCGTGCTGCGGGTGGGAGTGCTGCTGATTCTTCTCGGCGCGGCCTACGCATGGTGCCGCTGGGGCGCGGGACAATGGGGTTTCAGTCCCATGGTGCAGCTTGGGCAAACCTCGCTGCTGGTCTACTGGGTACACATCGAGTTTGTGTATGGACGTTTCTCCATTCTGCCAAAACGCGCGCAGAGCATTCCCACCGCTTCGTTGGGATTGCTGACCATTTTTCTTGCCATGCTGTTGTTGTCGTGGCTGCGAACCGAGCTGAAAGGGCGTGGGGCTGACCTGATGGCTTGGTTTCGTGGAGCGGCGAAGCCGGAGGAAGTCCGCTAGGCCCGCTCCAGCGATCCCCGATCCCACTGGGCAAGGTCGGCGGCGGCATCGTAGGTGCTCTGCAGAAAATCGAGCAAAGTCGCTCGCGGCGATGACGTTTTGCGCGCATCATCGTACAGCAAGAAGAATTCGTGCATCTTCGAGTCATAGTACGCACCGGCGGGCCGAATGAGGCTATTGGCAAAGCCTTCCGGCTCTGGCGCGGCATAGGCGTAAAACGCTGCGCCTTTTACATCGCCGCCTCCTGGCCAGAATCCGGCGCTGATCACCTGATGCGAGTAGGCTTCGCGGGTAATGCCGTCGGCGCCCGGCCGCTCTGGTGCTCGCCGTCCGGAGAAGCGGGTCACCGCCAGATCAAAACTTCCCCAAAAGAAGTGGACCGGGCTGTCCTTCCCGATGAAGCGTGCGCGGAACTCCTCAAACACGGCGCTGGCCGCTAACAACGCCTGCCAGAACAGCCGCGCTTGCTCACCATCGTAAGACGAATGTTGGGCATCTTTTTCGAACGGAATCGGGTCGGGGATTTCGACTGGAGTAGTCCAAATCTTGACCGCCATACCCAGCGACTGCAAAGCCGACATGAATTCCTGATAGAAATCCGCGACTGTGCGCGGGGCCAGGGCCAGGCTGCGACTGGTGCCTTCGCTGGTGTGGATCGCCAGCTGATGCTGGAGAAAATCGAACTCGATCTCCAGCACGCCGCGGCGGTACGGGATGGCCGAAGTGGTAAGCCCGCGCGACGAGACATAGAGGGCAACTTCCCACCAGTGATTAAGCAGCGGACAGAGCGCGAGGCGAACCTTGCCGACAATCTGGGTCCACATATGCAGCGTGTCGTACGTTTCTTTCCACGCCTCCAGCGGCGGCAGCGCAGGCCAAAACGACGGGTCGGCGGTGAAATCAACTACGCGGGTCGGCGGCTGCGGGAAAGGCCGGGTCCTGGCGGATGACATGAGACCTCCAACGGCACCAGATTAGCTTAATCGCCCGCCGCGGGCAAAGGCCAGGCTGCAGGCGTTGAAGACTCAGCTTCGGGCGCAAATCTCCAGCAGGCTTGGCGGCAATTACCAAAGACTGCTGGACCTCTGGTTGGCGCGGCAATCCGCCGGTTACTCGCGTCCCGCGGATGGCGCGTGCTATTCAAGAGTAGACGGAGTCAATGGATGGACCTCAAGGCTGAACTCTGGATTGGCATCTTCTTTCTACTGTTTTTGCTGGTGGCTGCGCGCAGCCGGCGGCGCGGAGAGCCGTTCCCTTGGATTTATGTTTTATTTTTCTGCTCAGGATTCCCTGCCCTCATCTATCAGATCGTGTGGCAGCGTGCCCTGTTTGGGATTTACGGTGTGAACATCGAATCGGTGACGATCGTCGTCAGCGCCTTCATGCTCGGGTTGGGGCTAGGAAGTCTCGTCGGGGGAGCGCTTTCGAAGAACGGCAAGGTCTCCCTCTTGGCGCTGTTTGCCACGGCGGAGTTGGGTACCGCTGCATTCGGCCTGGTGTCTTTGCGCATCTTTCACCGGGTTGCCGAATTTACGGCCGGGGCGCCGCTATTACAAACCGGACTGCTTAGCTTCTGCCTGGTTGTGGTTCCCACCGTGCTGATGGGCGCGACCTTGCCGCTGCTGGTTGAGCATATCGTCCGCACTTCAAAGAATGTCGGCTTCGCGGTGGGTGGAATGTATTTTGTGAACACGCTGGGGTCGGCGGCCGCGTGCTTCGTTGCAGGCGATGTGCTGATGCGAGTGCTGGGCCAGACTGGATCAGTCCGCTTCGCGGCCGGGATCAACATTTTGGTGGGACTTTCGGTCCTGCTGCTCGGCGTCTTTGCCCGCGGGCCGCGGCAATCTGGCGCCATTCCCGAAGCAGCCAACGACGCCGCTCTGGCCCGCGCACAGTTGTTGCCCTTCCCGCTTGCGATTGCCTGCGCCGGCTTTGCCGGCTTCCTTGCGCTTTCCTACGAGATCATTTGGTATCGCATGCTGGCGTTTGCTTCGCTTTCCATGGCGCGCACCTTCGCGATGCTTCTGGGAAGCTACCTGCTGGGAATTGCCCTGGGTTCCCGTTTTGTTGAACGCTACGCACAACGTTCCGAAGGCCAAGGGCTGCGGCTGCTGGGCTGGCTGATGTTGGCGTCCTCGCTGGTGAGCTTTGCAGCAGGCCCGATATTCGCTTACCTGCTGAGGTTCGGCGCAGCCTACCGAATTGGCGGCTCGGTGATCGAGGCGCACCTTTTCTTTTTGCCGTTGATTGCGCTGAGTGCTTCTTTATTCGGCGCCACGTTTCCGTTGATCTCGCACGTCTCAGTGCCGAGCGATCATAAAGCCGGCGCGGCGCTCAGCTACTTGTACGCCGCCAACATTGCCGGCTCGACGTTGGGCAGCTTCATCGTCGGCTTCGTGTTGATGGACCACTTTTCCCTACAGACCATCTCGGTCGCGTTGCTGGCAGGAGGCATGCTTTTCGCCTTCGGCATCATTGCGGTAAGCGATGCCTCGCATGCACAACTCAAGAAAGGGCTCGCATTCGGTCTGGCGCTTTCGGGCGTGGTGATTGCGTTAAGCCATCCGATCTTTGGATCCATCTATGACCGGCTTCTTTTCAAGAACCTGTTCCCGAAAGACCGCTTCGCCCGCCTGGCCGACTCCCGCAGTGGAGCGGTGGGCGTGACTCCCGATGGCGTGGTCTACGGAAGCGGCGTCTACGATGGCCGGTTCAACATCACGCTCGGGCATGACTCGAATGAAGTCGTCAGGGCCTACGCCCTCAGTGCTCTGCATCCCAACCCTCGCCATGTGCTCATGATCGGGCTGGGATCAGGATCATGGGGACAAGTGATTGCGGCCAATCCCGCGGTCGAAGACTTCACTATCGTTGAAATCAACCCCGCTTACTTGCAGTTAATCCCCAAATATCCCGAGGTGGCCAGCCTTCTGCAGAATGGGAAGGTGAAGATTGTCATCGACGACGGGCGCCGCTGGCTGCTGCGCTCGCCCAACTCCAGGTTCGATGCGATAGTCATGAACTCGACCTACCACTGGCGCGACCATAGCGCCAATCTTCTTTCCACTGATTTCCTGGAGATTATTCGGCGTCATCTCGACCCTGGAGGAGTGTTTTTCTACAATACGACGGGGTCGAATGAAGTAATCGCGACCGGCCTGGCGGTTTTTCCCTATGGTCTCCGCTTTATCAACTGTTTGGCGGTGAGCGACTCTCCCATCGTTTTCGACCGGGAGCGCTGGCGGCAGGTTCTTCTGAAGTATTGGATTGACGGCGAGCGAGTGATCGATCCCGGCGACCCAAACCAAATGATGTTGCTTCAGTATGTCGTGAACATTCCAGACGATCCTTCCGATACCCACCCCTATTCCATCGAAACCAATGAGCAGATGCGGAGGCGTTTGCGGGGAATGCGGATCATCACAGACGACAACATGGGTACGGAATGGCAGGGATAGGCCGGGTTCGCCGGATGAGCGGGAAGTTTTAGGCGAAGAGGCTTGCCGTCAACTGCAGGCGGCGGCCGCCATGGCTCGTACCCCTGGCACACGGCTGTCGCAAAAACTCAAGTTCCAGATATCGGGCTCCGCGGGCAGGACTTGGATGCCGATCTCGCCCTGCGAGCGGCTGCCAAGCCTGCCCACCCAGATCACGCGAAATTGAGCCTTTCCCTCGTCGGTTTGCACTTCCAGGATTTCCCCGGGCTTAACCTGGCGGCTTAGTCCCTGTATCACCGCTCCTCCCCCGCTGACGTTCCTCGCCCTGGCCAGTTGCATGAACGGCAAAGAGTGGGCATCCACGCCCCAAACACGGACGGGCAAAAACGCCGTGACACGCGGGCTCCGACGACGGTCCATAAATCGCGCCTCCAATGCGGATCATAGGGGCGTTTTGTAGGCGGGAAAACTTACGGCGGTGACGCGGAAGAGGTACCCAAGGTCACCGGAAAGGGCTTTTAGAATGTGGCGATTAGCAGAGGTCAACGGGACGGTCGAAACGAGGCTCAGCGAGTTTAGTTGGAATCGCCAAATGAGCAAGCGCCGGGGCCGCGCGGATCGCCGCAACTGCCGCAAGCGCGGACAGGCGAAGCGCTGCTTGATCCTTTGGCTGCAACCGTGAAAACCGAGAGCTGCGGCGACAGCTTCTTGCTGTGGCATTTAGGGCAGGAAGCCTTGGTCTCGCCGTACACCAGAGCTTCGAACTCGTGGTCGCACTCTTTGCAGACGTACTCGAAAATCGGCATAAGCGAACTCCGTTCGCCTTCGTTCGGCGCTGATACCATTAAAGACCAATCCGTGGAGACTACGCAAATTCAGCCTTCGCACGCCCAGCTAACTCCTTTTCAACCACGCCGCTTCTTGCGCGGCGGGCACCTGCAGACCATTGGCGGATATCTGTTTTCGCGGACTTTCCACTTGCCGCCTCACGAGGAGCGTTGCGTCGAAGTTGCTCCGGGCGTGAAAGTGCTGTGCCGTTGTCACTGGCAAAGCGAGCGGCAAAAGGCGCTAACGCTTGTCATTGTCCATGGGCTGGAAGGCTCGAGCGAATCTGCTTACATGTTGGGCATCGCGCAGAAGGGCCTGGCAGCGGGCTTGAACGTGGTGCGGATGAACCAGCGCAATTGCGGCGGCACCGATCATTTCTCGCCCACGCTCTACCATTCCGGACTCTCACAGGACGTTGCCGCAGTGGCGCGGAACTTAATCGAGCAGGATCGCATCTCAGCCCTCGCGCTGGCGGGGTTTTCCATGGGAGGTAATCTGGTGCTCAAGCTGGCCGGCGAGTGGGGCGACAAGGGACCGCCGCAATTTCGAGCGGTGGCGGCGGTGAGCCCAGCGCTGGACCTCGCGGCCTCCGCCGATGCCTTGCACCTGCCCGTCAACCGGCTCTACGAACTCTACTTTCTGCGGAATTTGCGCCGCCGCTTGCAAGCCAAGGCGCAATTGTTTCCGGCAGCATTCGACGTTTCGCGGCTAAGAGGCGTGGCCACGCTGCGCCAGTTCGACGACAGGATTACGGCCTACTATTGCGGCTTTCAGGGCGCGGTCGATTATTACGCTCGGGCGGCGGCAGCGAATGTTGTGGATCTCATCGCTGTGCCAACCCTCATCCTTCACGCGGCCAACGATCCTTTCATTCGCATCCTGCCAGAGACGCGCCAGAAGATTCTCGCCAATCCCAACATCACCTTCATAGAAACAGCAGACGGCGGCCATTGTTCGTTTCTGGCGCAACCCGACGGCTACGACGGCCACTGGGCCGAGCTTCAGGTGGTGGAGTTCCTGCGCCGCTTCCAACCGTAGGCTCAGCGCTCTCATTTATCATCACTGCGTGCAAGCTGATTTCTCCGTCGAGCTGGGAGCGGACGATGCGACGCTGGAACTGCCGTGGGCGGCTCCGGAGGGGCCTCGTTATTACAATCTGAAGCGGCAGCCGGAATTGCTTCTGGAAATCGAGGAAGCCCGGCGCTTCCCGGAACTAGGTGAATTTCTCGCAGCCATCAATGGCGCCCCAAGTCTGTTCGAGACTGCGAAGTGCGACGCGTGGGCCAGCGCGGAGATGAACGTTGAAGATGAAATCTTCGGCGCCTCGCACAAATTCTGTTCCTACGCGGATCTTGTGTTCTGTAACCAAGCATCGCGCGTTGCGTTTGCGGAACACGAGCAGCGGGCCAAACAGCTCACGGCGCTGTTGCGCAAGGTGCCCGAAATTCCTGCCGCGGTCGAATTCCTGATCCGGCGCTGCTATTACCGCGGCGGTGAAGACACGCAGGAGGGCTGTTACATTACGGCGTATGTCTTGGGCTACGGTGAAGGCGAAGAGCAGGCAAAGCAACGCTGGGCAATCGGGCTGAAGCTGTTGCAGAATGCGATCCGGCAATTGTCGGCGCATCCGTAGAAGCGGCCTTGGCGAGAAAAGGCCTCACCGCCGGGCTCAAAGCACAGCTGCAAGGGCGTAGTGGCGGTGGCTCCGGCGCCGTTCAGCTCGCGGAAAAGGGTGACTCCACTCACGTTGGCCGGTGGGTGGCATGTGGTATATTTCCTGTCCCGACCAAATGCTGCCGGACCGGTCTGAAGCTGTGCTCAAGTCTCGAACTCTCATAACGAACTGTTGGTTACTCTAGGAGGTTCTGCGTGGCTCCGAAAAAAGCCGTGAGCAGGAGAACTGCGAAATCATCCGTTTCCAGCAAGCCGAAAGCCAAAAAAACGGCCATTCTTCCCTATCGCAACTCGTCGCTCTCCCCCGAAAAGCGCGTGAAAGACCTACTTTCCCGGATGACGCTCGAGGAAAAGGCGGCGCAGATGCTGTGCATCTGGCAGCAGAAGCCGAAGACCATGACGGACGAGAACGGCAACTTCGACCTGGCGAAAGCCAAGGAAGCGTTCAAGGATCGCCGCGGCCTCGGCCAAGTCGGGCGGCCCAGCGACGCTGGCAAAGGCCTGGGCCCGCGCCAGATGGCGGAGACCACCAATGCTATCCAGAAGTTCTTTCTTGAGAACTCTCGGCTGGGAATTCCGGTCGTGTTCCACGAAGAATGCCTGCATGGGCACGCGGCCATCGGGGGCACCAGCTTTCCCCAGCCCGTCGGCCTGGCGGCGACGTTTAATCCGCAACTGATCGAGTCGCTTTTTACGATGACTGCGCTCGAAGCGCGCTCGCGTGGCGCGCATCAGGCGCTCACGCCGGTGGTCGATGTCGCGCGCGACCCGCGCTGGGGACGCGTCGAGGAAACCTATGGCGAAGATCCGTTCCTCGTCGCCCAAATGGGAATGGCTGCGGTTCGCGGATTCCAGGGTGATGGGAAATTCCGCGGCAAGACGCGCCTGATTGCTACGCTGAAGCACTTTGTCGGCCACGGCCAGCCGGAATCCGGCATGAACTGCGCCCCGGCGAACGTCTCCCTGCGCGTGCTGCGCGAGACTTTCCTCTCCACGTTCAAGCAGGCCTTGCAGAAAGCCGGCGCCATCAGCGTGATGCCTTCCTACAACGAAGTGGACGGCTCGCCTTCGCATGCCAACAAATGGCTGTTGCGCGATGTGCTCCGTAAGGAATTCGGCTTCCAGGGCTATACGGTTTCTGATTATTTTGCGATTTGGGAACTCGGCTATCGCCCTGACACGCACGGCCATTTCGTGGCGGCGGACAAGAAAGAGTCCTGCCGGCTGGCCGTGGAAGCGGGCGTGAACATCGAACTGCCCGATCCCGATTGCTATCTCTCTCTTGTCGAGCTGGTCAAGAAGCGCGTGCTGAAAGAGTCGCAACTGGAGGAGTTGGTCGCTCCCATGCTTTTGTGGAAATTCAAGCTGGGCCTGTTCGACGATCCTTACGTCGATCCCGCAGTAGCCGAGCGTGTGGTGGGCTGCGACGATCATCGCAAGCTGGCCCGCCAGGCCGCGCGAGAGACCATCACGCTGCTCAAGAACGAAGGCGGGCTGGCGCCGCTCGATGTCACGAAGTACAAGACCATCGCCGTCATTGGGCCGAATGCCAACCGGACACTGCTCGGCGGTTACAGCGGCGTGCCCAAGCAGGAAGTCACCGTGCTCGATGGCATCAAGGCCCGCATCGGCAACCGCGCCAAAGTGGTGTACAGCGAAGGCTGCAAGATCACGATCGGCGGCAATTGGAATCAGGACGAGGTCGTCCCCAGCAACCCTGAGGAAGATCGCAAGCAGATCGCGGAAGCGCTCGAAGTGGCCAAGCAGGCTGACATCATCATTCTGGCCATCGGCGGCAACGAGCAGACCTCGCGCGAGGCCTGGGGCCTGAATCACATGGGAGACCGCGCCAGCCTCGATCTGATCGGACGGCAGAACGAACTCATCAAGGCCATGCTTTCCACCGGCAAGCCGGTGGTCGCGCTGCTGTACAACGGTCGGCCGCTCTCGCCCAGCTACCTGGTCGAAAATGTGCCCGTGATCTTTGAATGCTGGTACCTGGGACAGGAAAACGGGCACGTCGTCGCCGAGGTGCTTTTCGGCGATACCAACCCCGGCGGCAAACTTCCTATTTCGTTTCCGCGCTCTGCCGGGCACTTGCCGGTTTTCTATAACTACAAGCCCTCCGCCCGCCGCGGCTATCTGTTTGACGACGTGTCGCCGCTGTTCGCCTTCGGCTATGGCCTGAGCTACACGACATTCGCCGTCAAGAATGTCCGTTTAGAAAAGAGCAAGATCAAAACCTCGGGATCAACCCGCGTCCTCGCCGATGTCACCAACACTGGCAAGCGCGAAGGCTCCGAAGTGGTGCAAATGTACATTCGCGACGTGGTCAGCTCCGTCACCCGGCCGGTGAAGGAGCTGAAGGGCTTCCAGAAGGTGAGCCTGCGTCCGGGCGAAACGAAAACCGTGGCGCTCGATATCACTCCGGAATTGCTCGCCTTCTTCGATGTGAACATGCAGTATGTCGTCGAGCCCGGCGACTTCACCATTATGGTCGGCAATTCGTCGCGCGACAGCGATCTGCAAAAAGTGACGCTCCAGGTCGGAAAATAACTTCAACCGAACGAGGACACCTATGAGTGAACGCCTCGAAAAGCTTTCTGTAAAAGAAAAAGCCGGATATGCCCTCGGCGACATGGCCGCGAATTTTATTTTCCAGGCCATGCTGGTCTTGCAGCTGTACTTTTATACCAACACCTTTGGCCTGACCGCAGGCCAGGCAGGAACCCTCTTCCTGGTCGTGGGGCTCGGCGTCGCGTTTCTCAATCCCGTGATGGGTGTCATCGCGGACCGGACCAAGAGCAAATACGGCAAGTTCCGCCCTTGGCTGATCTGGACCGCCCTGCCGTTTGGAATCATCAGCGTGCTGACGTTTACGACTCCAAACCTCAGTCCAGGCGCCAAGATCATCTATGCCTGGACCACCTACATTCTTCTGCGCGTGATCTACACCGTCAACAACGTGCCCTACGCTTCGATGACGGCGGTGATGACGCAGGACCCCGACGAGCGCACCAGTATCTCATCGTATCGCCAGATCGCCGCCAATAGCGCCGGCTTTATCATCGCCAGCCTCGCCATTCCCATGGTCAAGTACTTTGGCCACGGCAATGATGCGCTGGGGTATCAGCTCACCATGGGACTGCTTTCGCTCCTCAGCGTCATCTTCTTCGTCATCGCGTTCTTTGCCACGAAGGAACGCATCCAGCCCGACCCGCAGCAGCAGACCTCGCTCGGACAGGACCTCTCGGACCTCTTCACCAATCCGTCCTGGGTCGCGCTGTTTCTAGTCACTTTGTTCTACTTCGCCGCCATTCTCGTGCGCAACAATGTCATGTTGCCCTATTTTCAGTATCTGGCAGGCAATGTGATTCTTTTTTCTTGGTTTAGCGCTTTCGGCTTGGCCGCATTGCTCCTGGGTGTTGCCTGCTCCACTGCCGTGTCCGTCCGGGTGGGCAAGCGTACGCTCTTCATTGCGAGCATGTTGCTCACGGGCATCTTTACTGCGGCGCTATATGTGATCTCGCCGCACGCTACTTACGTGATCATCGGCGCGGAGGTGCTTCGCCAGTTTGCGTATGGTTTGTCTGGCCCGATCCTGTGGGCGATGATGGGCGACGTCGCCGATTACGGCGAATGGAAGAACGGACGCCGCGCCACTGCCACGGTAACTTCCGGGGTGGTCTTCGCGTTGTGGGCGGGCCTGGCCTTGGGCGGGGCCGTCGCGGGATGGCTGCTCTCGGCCTACGGCTTCGTATCCAAAGCTGACACTCAAACGGCGCGTACCCAGACCGGCATTCTGCTGACGGCGAGCGTTTACGCCGGACTCTTTTTCTTGGCCGCGGCAGTGTGCCTGTTCTTTTATCCGCTGACCAGCGAGAAGAATCGATCGATTGCCAACGATCTCACCGAGCGGCGAAAGAAAGCGGCGGCCGCAACTTCATAAGGGGAGATGGGCTCATGCGTCTGACAAAGTTCTTTGCAATTCTCGGGATCGCGGTCGCCTTCTCGGCAAATGCCAATTCCCAGCAGGCCACGCCGACTCTCAAAGATGCCTATCAAGGCTGCTTCCTTGTCGGCACCGCGCTGAATCCGGCGCAGTTTACCGACCGAGCCCCGGCGGAAGACGCCATCATCAAGGCGCAGTTCAATGCCATCAGCCCGGAGAATGTTCTGAAATGGGAGATCATTCATCCCCGGCCCGGCGTCTACGATTTCAGTTTGTCAGACAAGTACGTCGAGTTCGGCGAGCAGAACCACATGTTCATCGTCGGCCACAACCTCGTCTGGCACTCGCAAGTGCCCGCCTGGGTCTTCAAGGACGACAAAGGCAACCCGGTTACCCGCAAGGTGCTGCTGAAGCGGATGCGGGAGCACATCCGCAAGGTCGTCGGCCGCTACAAAGGCCGCATTAATGGCTGGGACGTAGTGAACGAAGCCCTGAACGACGACGGCACGTTGCGCCAGTCGCAGTGGCGGAAGATCATCGGCGACGACTTCATCGAGAAGGCCTTCGAGTATGCCCATAAGGCCGACCCCAAGGCGCAGCTTTATTACAACGATTACTCGCTGGAAAACGAGGCGAAGCGCAAGGGTGCAATCGAAATCGTGAAGCGATTGCAGGCAAAGCACATTCCAATCACCGCCGTCGGCGTGCAAGGTCACGCGCACATGGATTGGCCCACCACGCAGGAGGTCGAGGCCACGATTAGCGATTTTGCGAAACTCGGCGTGAAAGTGATGTTCACCGAAGTGGATATTGACGTACTCCCGGAGGCGACGAGCAACCGCGGAGCCGATGTATCGCTGAATGTTGCATCCAATCCCAAACTCAATCCCTACGTCGATGGCCTACCCGATGAAATGCAGCAGGCTTTAGCTAAGCGCTACGCCGATTTGTTCAGCACCTACGCCAAGCACTGCGGCGAGGTTACGCGCGTGACGCTGTGGGGGGTGACCGACGCGAATTCCTGGAAAAACAACTGGCCGGTGCGGGGCAGGACCAACTATCCGCTGCTGTTCGGCCGCGATGACAAACCCAAGCCGGCCTTCTTTGCGGTGATCGATGCCGCGCCGAAAAAGCCATCCTAGAGGTTACTCGTGTGGCTTTAATTGCCTGGCCGGAAGCGAGTAGCCTTCCCCCAGCGTCCCCCTGAATATTGGTCGAAGCTGTAAACCAGCTTGAACACCGGCGACCAGGTCGCCAGGTGCGTGTGGGTGAGTTTGTTCTCGTAGTCCAGCCGCTCCAACCCAGGGGCGATGCTGAAATTCGGCCAGATCGCAATGCGCACCGTGCCGCTCGCCAGGTTGCGGTAGAGCGTATCGCTGCTGTTGTCGTTGGCAGCCTCCCGAAAATATTCGCCCTGGCCGAACGCCACGAAAGACATTCTCCAGAACAGCGGCAAGGTCCAGTCCATGGTGGCGTAAAAGCCATTGCGCGGGCGCGTGCTGCGAATCTGATGAATGGCATTGGACTGGATCGAAATGGGCTGGTTGGTCAGGCAATTGTTCAAGGTTTGTTGCGCCTTGAGATCGCACTCGGCCGCGTTCCCTCCCACCAGGAACGTCAGCTTGTCGAGGGCATTGGTTTCCCAGCCGCCTTCGTATCCCACTTCAAACGAATTTCCCTGGTTCTGCAGACGATACCCGACCCTCCCCAGAAACATACGAGTACGCTCCAAAGGCACGCGGTACGCCGGACGATCCAAGACTCCGGTCGCATTGTTGTAGTGCGAGTTGATGGGCAGTGAGTTCTGCACCAGCTGTGTGTCAAAGTGGAAAGGCTCGATGACAATTCCCTGCTGCGGATAGTACTTGTTCCTTCCCAAGCCGTGCCAGAAGAAACCGGAATCGAGCAGCACCTGGTCTTTCGGCTGGGAAACGTTCGCTAGCCCCGGGACAATCTGGTTGGTTGAGCCTACCGTTTTTGTGCTGCCGGTGGAATTGCTCTTGTAGAGAAGTTGCCCGCGCAGAAACTCATCAATCGAGGCCGTGCCGCGTACCCACTCGGCGCGGGTTGCATAGTCGATCGAGTGTCCTTTGGCCGCGTAAGCCGCGGGGTCGGAAGCACCGGTTAACTGCGAGACGCGTTGCACTTCACTCAGGTTGTTTCTCACCGCGCCGAAGCTCCAGGACAGTTCTTTCAGAGACAGCCGCCAGGTTGCTGCGCTCTCCGCCGAATCCTGCAGGGTTGGGTAGCCAAGCCGTTGTTCACCCTTGGACAGCAGCGGACGTTCCATAGAAGTCGACAGCCAAGCCATCGTCCTGGGCCAGAGGTCGGCGCGAATTTCGGGGGCCCTTTGGCTGGAGGAAGCAAAAAGCGCATCCGTCACATCGGACACGCATCCCGATTGCTTGAGTTCTTTGCACACTAACTCGCTGATCTCTTTGCCTTCGCCATGTTGCAGATTTTCCAACTCCCGCTCAGCGCGCGAAGCTGCCGCGCGGTGGGAATGAGGCAGGGACTTGTCCGCCAGCGCCGGATCGTTCAGCTCCGCATAGCCTGTGTCGCCCACGGAAATGTGATTGGTGGTGGCGATGGTGTAAAGCCGGCTCTTTTCCAGCAGGTTGCCGTTGATCAGGTAATTGCCGTCTTCGGTCGACTTGATCCCGTAGACGATGAGCCCTCTTCCGCTTTCTTCGGAAACCTTGATGGGTTGAATGTCGGCCTGATCGAATTGCTTGGACTCCCGCAGCACTTTCCGCAGCGTATCTCCGGTGACTGTGATGACTTGAAGAATGTCTCCCTTCCAGAGAACGCCGGCGATGACCTCCCCCAGATACGAAGATGGGCGAAGCTGCCCAAAGTAAAAGTCGCGCTTCTGCATCGTGGACACATCGGCGCCGGTAGTGTCCCGCATGATCTTCAACGTGGCCATGATGAAAGGATCTTCATTGGGAGCGACGGCCACCGGAAGCCAGTCGGAGGCCATGTCATCGAGATCCCGCTTATAGCTTTTGGGCTGTTCTCCATTGGAGATTGGATCCCATCGCGTTTTGACCGCCAATTCCCGCCGCTCTCCTCCCGGCGCCGAGGGGCTGTAATCCTGCAGCCTGAGTTCTCGAATAGGATTGATCAGGGTGCGGCTCGCATTGAGGCCTCTTTCCGGGACCACAACCACCGGGCGATAAGGCCGCCCTTGCGGATCTTCGCCGCGATCAGGATCGAGCGTAAGCATGCTGTTGCCGGTGGCGCGCCCGCGTTTGCCGGCCTCGGCGATCACCAGATCGAAGTCCAGATGCGAAGCCAATTCTTCGGCTTTGTCCTTGCTCATTTGCACCAGCAGCACTTTGCGCAATTTCGCCGCATCGATGTTGTCTTTTTCCTGCACCTCGAAATATTGCATAGCCTCCTGCAGGGCCTTCACTGGATCCATTGCGGAGACCTGGGTTTGCAGCCGGCTATCGGCGTTCTTCCAGGAAAGGTTGTCGCGGCCCACCAAAGACGGCAAATCCGGGTCGACAACGCCAAACACTACGACCTGAGTGCCGTCGCTCAGGCGTTTGAAGTAGTAGGGTTTCTCCCATCCCCGGCATGCTTCGGTTGTGCCTTTGCACGACGGCGATAAGGGAGCGAGCAAGTAGGGCCGGGCCACGGAAAAGCGAACGCAGTGGGGCAAGGTCTCGTCGCCGTCGGGGGGCATGCATAGGCCGTAGTTGGCCTCGGGGTCCAGCGTCCCCAATGAATAGACCCTCGACTCCTTGCGATTGCCGGCCGGACAGACGGTGAGATTCTTCGCAGCATCGCACAACACCGGCTTGAGCTCAATTCGGTTCGAGCCGCACGGCAGCTTACGATCCAGATCATCCTCGGGATTGGCGCGGCACAAATAAGGTTTGGGATCGACTTTTTCGGGCACCCGCAAGGTGACTGTCTGCAAGAACGGCAGCACTGTGCTGCGGTCCGTTATCTCAACGGCCTGAAAGCCTTCCGGCAGGCCAGGCGTAAATTTCAAGTTCTTTTCCACATCCAGCAGCTTGGGCGTGTCCTTCCAGTAGGAGGTTCGCTGAACCAGATTCGCCGCCAGCATTTGCACCGGATGAAAGGTGCCATCGTCCTGCACCGACGCCAGGCGCTGCGCGATTCGCCGCAAGCGCTCGGCGCCGAAGTAAAAGTCCATCTTGCCCGGAACGATCGCGTCGTATCCGGCCATGGACAAGAAGCAACCCACGTTGTCGCCGATCTGATCGGGGCTGGTCATCGCCGGCCATTGGTCTCCGGCCTTGCCCGGGGAGTTGGGATCGGAGAGCAGACCGGGGTCGCGAAGCTTGGGGTGCAGATTTCCGGGCGTGCCAAAAACCCGCGAGTCGGGATCGATACCGAAGTTGTCGCCCATGCCAAGCACAAGCGCATCGGGATCGCGCGGGAAAGGGATTCCTTGTTTGCTTTTGAGATCCTGCGCGGCCGGCGAAGCGGCAGCCCAAAGATTGTCGGTTGTAGAGCCCTCCCCGCAGCTGGGCAGAAAATCCTCGGCTTGTAAGTTCGGTACGCGATAGTATCCCAGCAAATAGCCGGTGAAACGAATCCGCAGATCGGCGTTGGGGGTGGCCGCGTCGCTTGCAGCCACCGTGGTGGATTGTTGAGAAAGTGCCGCGTGGGCCGGAAAAAGTGCCAGAACAACCGTAGTTGTCAGGATCTTCCGGAGAGTCATAATGTGCCTCCGGCGACGAATTTGGTCCCAACAGTCTAGCGGTAAGGAACGGGTTGTCAAGCAACTCATCAGCTAGGCAAGACGGTGGCAAAGGAGCTTGCGCGCGGCCGCCCCGCCGGTCACAATCCGGGTTCCCTCCTTAATTCGAGCTTGCTTTCCCTTCCGGTTCTGTTGTAAAAACAGCCCCTCACTTCTGCGCCAAAGCCATGCGCGTGCTCAATCTTGAAGCCTGCCGGCAAACTCCGTCCGGCTGCCCGCTTTCGCCCACGAAAGACTGCTGGACGTTTTGATGGAGGGCTTATGCTCGTGCGGAAACTCGTTTCGCTGCCGTTCCTGATCCTGCTTTTTGCCACGCTAGCTGCCGCCCAGGGCGTCGCCACCGGCGACCTGCATGTCACCGTGAAGGATGCCAAGGGCGCCCTCGTCACCAATGCCGTGGTCACGGCGCGCGATGTGGCGAAGGCGTTTGAGCGCACTACCAGCGCCAACAGCGATGGCGAATATCGCATCGTCGCCTTGCCGCCAGGGCAGTACACCGTGACCGTGCAGGCCTCGGGATTCGCTACTCTGCAAGCCAGCAACGTGGTAGTGACCGTGGGCCAGAGCGCCGATCTGCCGATAACGCTCACCGTGACCGGCGGCACCGAAACCGTGAACGTGAGCGCCGAGGCGGAATTGGTCGAGACCACCCGCAGCTCAACCACCGACACCATCAATCAACGCCGCATCGACAACCTTCCCATCAACGGGCGCAACTACATCAACTTCGCCCTGACGGATTCGCAGGTGCTCCGCGACAACGCGCCCAGCATCGGAGCCGCGCCGACCTCAGGGCTTAACATGAGCGGCCAGCGCGCCCGCTCGAATCTGGTCAATGTCGATGGCGCGGACGCGATTGATAACTCTACCAACGGAGTCCGTTCAACGGTTTCGCAGGAGGCGGTGCAGGAGTTCCAAATCATCACCAACAGTTACGCCGCCGAGTACGGCCGCGCCTCGGGCGGGGTGGTCAACATCATCACCCGCTCAGGCTCCAACGATTTTCACGGCGATGTCTACGGCTATCTGCGCAATCGCAACTTCCAGGCGGTGAATCCGTTCAGCAACGTTCCCGACCCCGCCTACACTCGGGTCCAGGCCGGAGTGGCATTTGGCGGACCGATTAAGAAGGACAAGACGTACTACTATTTTTCCTACGAAGTCACTCGCCGCCATGAGACGGGATTCTCCAGCATCGGCCAGGGCAACTTCGGCCTCGTGCCCTTCGACGCTTCGCCTTACTTCGGAGCGCCCGCCGGGACCTTCGGCATCCAGGTAACTCCGCAACAGGCTGCATTTCTTGCCAATCCCGGTCCTACGCCCCTCCAAGTGGTGCAGGCCTATGCGTTTACGGCGGGGGCTGCCTCGGGCATTGCCGTCAACGGCAGCTATCCCGCCTCCTTCGCGTTGCTTCCGCCCACGCTGGTGCCAGCTGGGCTGCAGCAGTTCCCCAGTTCCTGCAATCCGGCAATTCTGGGCCCCGGCGCCTATTGCACCGGCTTGCCCGCGTCGTTTCAAACTCTGGCATCGCAGGTCGGAAATTTCCCGGTTTTCGAGGGCACCAGCCTATATTCGCTTCGCCTGGACCACAACCTCAGCAACAACCACCGCCTCATGCTCCGGGCCAACGTTAGTCCCAGCACGGTGACTGGAATCGAAGTGAATGGCGAGAACCAAACCTTCGGCCAGAACGCATACTCGCGCACCTCCCAGCAAACCTACCGGGACGTCGCCGGCGTGGTCGAGGAAACCTGGACCCTCGGCACCAACAAGGTGAACGAATTCCGCTTTCAATATGCCCGTCGCGGCTTGGACTACGATTTTTCCAGCGCCCCTGGCGGCTCCGACCCAGCCGTGAACATTCCGGGATTTGCCTTCTTCGGCCGCGAGCCCTACTCCTACATTAAGCGCACCGAGACCCGTTACCAGTTCACCGACAATTTCTCCTGGACCCTTGGCCGCCACGACACCAAATTCGGTGTCGACTTCAACTACATTCCCCTCAAGGCCATATTTACCGTGAACTACGGCGGAGTCTACGACTTTGGCTCGCAGAGCCTTTTCCCGGGTCTTCCTTCCTTCAGTCCGGTCCAGTCCTACGGCCTCGGTTTGCCCGGGGACTTTATCCAAGGCATTGGCAACCCGCAGGATTCGTTCTCTAACAAACCGCTCGGGGTTTTCTGGCAGGACTCCTGGCGAGTCCGCCCTAACCTTACGCTGAACTACGGCGTGCGCTATGACGTTGAGTTTCCGCCCCAGTTCACTCCGCCGG
The DNA here is from genome assembly GCA_963770915.1 of uncultured Acidobacteriaceae bacterium. GTDB lineage: Bacteria > Acidobacteriota > Terriglobia > Terriglobales > Acidobacteriaceae > PALSA-270. The sequence continues at coordinate 2,754,095 of CAVYRG010000001.1, read as the reverse complement.
ACGCTCTGGCGCTGGCCGCGTACAACCAGCTTGGCCTGCAAAAAGGAATTCAAACCGATACCAACAACATTCAACCTCGGTTCGGAGTGGCGTGGAACCCAAGAGGCGACGGCAAGTCTGTAGTGCGCGCTTCCTATGGAATTTTCTACGACCACCCGCTGCTCGGCTTGTATTTTCTGGGCGATGCCTCCGACGGATCGAAGTCTGGCCAACTGGCGTTCCCGGGCACCGGACTCTGCACCGGGAGCGTCGACCCCTCCAACCTGAACGGGATTCCCATTTTCCAGGGCAATCTGACCACCGCGCCGCAGTGTGCACCAGGGCCTCCGGGGCTGGTCAGCCTTCTGGGATACGAACCCAATCAACAGCAGTTCAACGCCTTCCTGCCCAACTCGCTATTCATTAATCAGACATACATCACGGCTGGTTTCCCTCTGGGATTCCAGCCCTTCGGCTATCCGCAAGGCAAGAATTTTGTTTACGCCAGCTCGCAGCAAGCGAACCTGACCCTCGAGCAGGACTTGGGTCGCGGATTTGCTCTAAGCCTGGCCTATAACTTCAACGGCGGCCGCCATCTGAATCGGCCGATCAACGCCAACACGGTGCGCGGAGATTTGCTGGTCGCAAACCTGAGAGCCGCAGTCGCGGATACCGGCAACACCGGCAATCATCCCACCGATAACCCACAACTCGTCAGCGCGTGCGGAGTGGGTCCCGGCGGTCCTTATGTTCCCGCCTCGCTGGTGAACTTCTTCCGGCCTTCCGGGCTGAATCCATCCATCGCCAATTTCTACATCGCGAATGGAGGCGCGGCCTGCGTGGGATTGGCGCAGCAGGTTCTGCAGGCCGCCGGCCTGAACGCGTTGTGCAATCCGGCCACACTGGCAAACTGTGTTCCCTTCGGCGACATGGATGCCAATTTCTCCAATGGCAGCTCAGCCTATAGTGGCTTCACGACCAACTTGCGAAAGCGGTTTTCCAATCACTACGAATTTCTAGCGTCCTATACCTGGTCCCACGCCATCGACGATTCGACCGACCTGCAATCTCCGCTGGCGCCGCAGGATAGCTACTATCCTCGACTGGAGCGCGCGAACTCAACCTTCGATCAGCGCCATCGCTTCGTCTTCAGCGCCGTTTACCAAAGCGGCAAGCTCGGCGGCGACGGCTTCGCCAGGAAGTTTTTCAGCAACTGGACCGTGGCCCCCATCATCGAGGTCAGCGCCGGCCGGCCGTTCCTCATCATCACCGGGGACGGCACCAATTATCAGTTGGCCAGCAATTCATCCCGTCCCAGTGTAGTCAGCGCGAGCGCGCCGCCGTCTCCATGCGGTACTCCCACGGTTGCGTCCAAGTTTTCTCCGACCGGTTTCCTCCAGGAACCGTGTTACATCCCCTACGCCACTCCCGGCGGCCCCACCCCCACGCTGCTGGCGCTCGACGGCAACCTTGGCCGCAATGCCGGTACTTCGCCCTGGAACGTTTTCAACGATCTCAGAATTTCCCGCCGCGTCAATTTCAGCGAACGCATCAACATGGACATGATCGTTGACATTTTCAACCTGGCCAACAAATTCAACGTTGCCGGAGAGAATGTCCTCTGGACCAACGCCGGCCAGCCCACCTCGGCCTACGATCCGCGGCAGTTTCAGTTCGCATTGAAGGTGGCGTGGTAACGGCCGGGGTTTCGCAACGACTGATTCTCAACTCATCTCCGGCTTGCACCGGCCTGCCTACTATTTCGTTATCGACCTGATTCTCGGAGCGCGTGCGAAGATTGAGTTGAGAACGAAGCGCGAGTGCGGGCATACGCGATCTAACTGGTTACTCTGGAATCCACTTTACATTGATTCCACAGGGTACGCAGCGGCAAACGCTCCCTATCCAAGCAGAGCGGTTAGAGGGAGGACCCTCCAAGCTTTTGCCCCCGTGGGCAGCCAGATCGGCGTCCCATCGCCGTGTCGTCGCGACTGGGTTAGCATGTTCGTTACGGCACCCTGACAAATGGCTCGCATCACGAAAAAGCGCAAACAAAATCCGAAGCGCCCGCCCGGGAGCCGCGACTCCAGGCCCTCGGCCAGCTCCTCCACCCGCACCTACACCATCCTCGACTATCGCCTCGAGCATCCCAACTACATTGTTCGCCAAATCCGCAACGGCAAAGATGGCGACGTCCGCTACGAGGTCGAGGGCGACCTCAACACGCCTGTCCCGCCTATCCGCGAATCGAAGTACCTGACCAAGCAGCAGCACATTGAGCTTTACCGCTACATGCTCCTCAACCGCAAAATGGAGCAGGCGCTCGAAAATCTCTACAAGCAAGGCCAAGTTGTCGGCGGCGTCTATTTCGGACTCGGCCAGGAAGCTTGCTCCTGCGCCAGCGCCTACGCGCTGGACAAGGACGACTGGTTCGCGCCCATGATTCGCAACCAAGGCGCGCTGCTGGTGCGCGGCTTTCGCGCCCGCGACACCATGATGCAATACATGGCCAAAGCCGATTCCCCCACTAAGGGCCGCGACGGCACCTCGCATTTCGGCGACATCGAGAAGCGCAACATGGTCTCGCCCATTTCCATGCTCGGCGATCTCATTCCCGTGCTGGCCGGCGTCGCGCTCGGCGCGCGCCTGCAAGGCCGCAACATCGCCGCGCTCACCTGGATCGGCGACGGCGGCCAATCCACGGGCGTTACCTACGAAGGCCTGAACTTCGCCGCGGTGCAGAATCTCGGCGTCGTGCTCTTCGTCGAAAGCAATCTCTGGGCGTATTCCACGCCGTCGGAGTTGCAATACAAAGTGAAAGACCTCGCCGAGCGCGCCATTGCCTACGGCATTCCCGGCGTGATCGTCGATGGCACCGACGCCTGCCAGGTTTACGACGCCGCCCGCGACGCCGTCGAGCGCGCCCATCACGGCGAAGGCCCCACGCTTATCGAAGCCAAAATGATGCGCATGAAAGGCCACGCCATCCACGACGCTGCCGACTACGTCCCCAAGCCGTTGTTCGAGTACTGGAAGAAGCGCGACCCCATCGCTCGCTTCGAAAATTACTTGCTCAACGTAAAGAAGTGGCTGACGCGAAAAGAAGATGCAGAATTGATTGCCGAAGTCGAACACGTAATAGAAGAAGAGCGCGAAGCCGCAGTCGCCTCCCCGATGCCCCAGCCGGAATCTGCCGTGGGCGGCGTGTACTGCGAAGACGGCTGCCACGAGGTCAAACCTAAATACGCCCTGCCGAAGGGCCCCGCCACGAAACCTGGATCAAGCCTGAAGAAGACGCAAGCCGCAGTGCACCTGAAGTGACATTGGTCACAGAAAATTCATCGAATCCCCCCGAACCATTGTCATCCCGAGCGGAGGAGTTCATCCGCGAAGCGGACGAACTCCGAAGTCGAGGGACCTTGTGTTTTGGCGAGGGCTATCCCATGCTCCGGCACTACCATTTCCACGCCTACATCATGCAGAATGGCATGTTTCGCGGGCAGCCCGTGAACTGAGGCAACAATCCCCGAGTCATGAGAATCTATACCCGCATGCAGCCCGCGAAAGCCGTCTTGGCCCTAATCGCTGTTCTCGCGCTCACCGCGCCAACCCTCGCCCAGCAAGCCGGCTTCCGCGAGCTCACCGCTTCCTGGCGCGCTCCCGATGACCACGTCCCCTCTCCTTCCCCCGAGAAGTGCCCAAACTACCGCAGCACGGTCTCAGGCAGCGATGTCGCCGCCCCACAGCCCGCAGCGAATGACAGTCTCGAGTTCACCATCACCGACGTTTCTCCCGCCCAGCTGACCCTTGGCGAGGATTTCACTGCCACCGTGCGCGTGAAAAACAACGGCGCAACCAAGGTTCTCATTCCCTGGCAGCCGGACGGCGAGCAGGTCGCGAAAGTTTCCCAGGACGGCACCGAAGAGAAATATGAAGTTGCCGACGTGACCTTCCACCTGACCAATGCCGGGAAAAACCGCATCGCCATTCCCCTCGACACCGACGGCGCGCTGTTCGCGCATCCCGATAATCCCGCCACCTACCTGCAAATCGACCCCGGCCGCTGGGCTGACATCAAGCTGAAAGCCACCGTCCAATGCGGCCTCGAGAATTGCCGCAGCTCCGTCAGGCCCGACGACCACGCCGCGCTGAGCGCCTGGTGGTACCAGCGCGTGCTCACTCACCAGGTGAAGGATTGCAGCGAGGACCACGGCGTGCAGAAAATCCGCGAGGTGGAGTCCGTTCCGCTGACGGTGGTGGTCCGCGCCGCGGAGACCCCCAGCAAGGACAAACCCAAGCGCCCCGCGCCGGACCCGAATATCGCTAGCGGTAGACTTCTCGCCGGTTTCCAATACTCACCACGAGAATGAATAGCGCGTTCGCGTGCACTTGATAGATCACGCGGTAGTCTCCGGCTCGAATCCGCCACAGATTGGCCTTCCCGTGCAGCTTCTTGCAGCCCGCGGGAAAAGGTTCGGCACCAAGAGCCTCTATCTTCGATGCAACGCGCTTCTGAATCTCGCGCGGTAGTTTCGCTAATTGGCGGAGCGCGGCTGGCTTGAACTGAATCGCATAAGCCATGCGAAAACCCTGCTAAAGACGAAGCTTCTTCTTGACCGTTTCCCAGGGGATAGCGCCCGGCTCCTTCAACGATTCACGGGCTGCCTTGAGATCGATTTCATCTTCGAGTTTTTCCAGTAACCTCAAGTCCTCAATGGGAATCACTGCTGCGACAGGTTTTTCGCGACGGTGCACCACAATCCGTTCCCGTCCATAGGCGGCGCGATTGACGAGGTCCGCGAAATTCTGGCGTGCCGAACTGGCGGTTAGCTTACCCATAGGATTTTAAACGTACATTATGTACAATATCACTAAACGTACAAATTGTAAAATTGGATTTTAGGACCGTTAGGAAAGTAAGCTTGCAGAGAAGCTAGCCATGCAACTCACCTATCTCGAAGCCATCCGCCAGGGTCTCTGGGAAGAAATGGAGCGCGACCCCTCCGTTTTCTGCCTGGGGGAGGACATCGGAATCTACGGCGGAGCCTTCAAAGTCACCGACGGCTTTATCGACCGCTTCGGCGCCGAGCGCGTCATCGATACGCCCATCGCCGAATCCGCCATCGTAGGCGCGGCCTTCGGCGCTTCGCTCACCGGCCTGCGCCCGGTCGCCGAATTTCAGTTCATGGACTTCATCGCCTGCGCCATGAACCAGATCTCCAACATGGTCGCAAAGACTCACTACCTATGGGGAGCGCCCTCGCCTCTCGTCCTGCGCGGCCCCAGCGGAGGCTACGTCCACGGCGGACCTTTCCACTCCCAAAACCCGGAGATGTGGTTCGTGCACAATCCGGGCCTCAAGGTTGTCTGCCCGGCGACGCCCTACGACGCCAAGGGCCTGATCAAGGCTTCCATCCGCGACAACAATCCCGTCATCTTCTTCGAGCACAAGTATCTCTACCGCCGCATCAAAGAAGAAGTGCCGGAAGATGACTACATCGTGCCGCTCGGCAAAGCCCGCCTCGCCCGCCAAGGCCGCGACCTCAGCGTCATTACTTACGCCGCCATGGTGCACACTGCGTTGGAGGCTTCCGAGGTTCTTGAAAAAGAAGGAATCGAAGTCGAAGTTCTCGACCTGCGTACCCTCGCCCCGCTCGACCGCGAGGCCATCGCCCAAACCGTGCGCAAGACGAACAAGGTGATCCTTCTTCACGAGCACTCGCGCACTGGAGGCCTGGCCGGCGAACTTGCCGCCATCATCAACGAAGAAGCCTTCGACGATCTCGACGGTCCCATCGTCCGCATCGCCGCGCTCGATTCCGCCATCCCATTCTCTCCGCCGCAGGAAGAATTCTTCCTGCCCAAGGTGAGCGACGTAGTGCGCGAAGCGCGCAAGCTGAAAGCTTATTAGAATCACGTGGGAACAGCCGCCTCGGCTGTCCACCGAGCGCAGCGAGGTCCGACGCGAAAATGCTCATCGACCCCCAACCCCTCATCACCGTCGCCACCTTCTATACCGAGCTCGAATTCCTGCTCGCCCGCACCCGCCTGGAATCCGCCGGCATCGAGTGCGTCGCCCTCGACGAGCACATGCTTCGCATCGGAGGCTGGCATTCGCATATACTCGGCGGCATCAAGCTGCAGGTGGCGGAGGCCGACGTTCCCGATGCCCTTGCCGTGCTGCGCGAAACCGCACCAACCGTCTAAACTGGATCGGCAGACCACTCCGGAGGTCCCATGCGCAACTTCACTCTCGGCGTCATCATCACGCTCGCGATCTTGATTCTCGGCGGCCTGGCCTTTGCCTGGCTCGGCTACATGCCCACCAATGCCGATGCGACTCCTCCCAACTTCGAAACAAAGATCGCCAGCAATGCCCTCGACGCCTCCATGGACCGCCACGCCCCGCGCCTGAGCAATCCCCTTCCTCCCACCGACGACAATCTCATCGAGGGCATGAAGCTCTACACCATGAACTGCTCCGTCTGCCACGGCACCCTCGACAACAAACGCAGCCCGCTCGAGCATTCCTTCTATCCGCCCGTGCCGCAGATCGTCATCGAGCCGCTCGACGACCCCGAGTGGCACATCTACTACGCCATCCGCACCGGCGTCCGCTACACCGGCATGCCCGCTTGGGGCAAAACCCTCACCGAAGAGCAAATGTGGAAGGTCACCAGCTTCCTCTCGCATGTGCAGAAGCTCCCGCCCGCGGTCCAGGATTATTGGAAGAAATCCTACGGCGTCGGCCCGCAGGGCCCCGAGGGGGATATGCAAGACATGCCAAGCATGGGGAAATAGCCGAAGGGATTTCTGTGCCGGATTCTTGCTGAAATCCTGCTCTTGCCGCCGTTCTCCGCGGCCTCCGCGGATTTTCTCTGCGCCCTCCGCGTTTTAAGATTCTAACTTTCGGGCTCCATTCGCCCCCGCCGTCCACAAAATATATAATTTAGTTTCACATAAAGCGGAGCATACGGAAGGAACCCATGCCGACTGACGTCATCATGCCCCAGATGGGCGAGTCCATCTTCGAGGGCACCATCACCAAGTGGCTGAAGAAGCCCGGCGACAAAGTGCAGCGCGACGAGCCGCTGTTCGAAATCTCTACCGATAAAGTCGACGCCGAAATTCCCGCGCCCGCTTCCGGCGTGCTGCAGGAAATCAAAGCCGCCGAGGGCTCCACCGTGCAGGTCAACACCGTCGTTGGCACAATTTCCGCCGACGGCGACGGCGCCGCATCCGCCAAGGCTGCAACCGCTCCCGCGATTCCCGCGCCTCTCGCGAAGAAATCAGCGCCGCCAGCTCCCGCGCCTCCGCCGCCTGTCCCAGCCGCTCCTGTGATGCAGGAAGAAGAGGATCACGCCCGCTCTTCGCCGCTCGTCCGCAAGATCGCCCGCGAGCACAACCTGAATCTTTCTCAGATTTCCGGCACCGGCCTGGGTGGCCGCATCACCAAGCAGGACGTGATGGACTTCATCGCGAAATCCGAAGCCCCAGCGCATCCAGTTCCTCCGCTGGCAGCGCCGGCCGTCGCATCCTCGCCCGCGCCTGCTCCCAAACCCGCCTCCATCCCCGGCGACCTCGTCCCCATGACCCAGATGCGCAAAATCATCGCCCAGCGCATGATCGAATCGCGTCGCACCAGCGCTCACGTGCACGCCATGTTCGAAGTGGACTTCACCCGCATCGTGCAGCTGCGCAACAAAACCAAGGCCGCATTCGAGCAGCGCCACGGCGCCCGCCTCACCTTCATGCCGTTCTTCGTGCGCGCCGCCATCATCGGGCTGCAACAGTTCCCCATCGTCAACGCCTCCATCGAAGGCGAAAGCGTTCGCTACCATCGCAGCATCAACGTCGGCGTCGCCGTCGCGCTCGATTGGGGATTGATTGTGCCCGTCCTCAAAAACGCCGGCGACCTGAATTTTCTCGGATTGCAGCGCGGCATTGCCGACCTCGGCGAGCGCGCCCGCACCAAGAAGCTCAAGCCTGAAGACGTCGAGGGCGCCACTTTCACCATCACCAATCCCGGCCAGTTCGGCGCCGTCTTCGGCCTGCCCATCATCAACCAACCGAACGCCGCCATTCTTGGGGTAGGCGGCATCGCCAAGGCTCCGGTCGTCGTCACCGACGAGAGCGGCAACGACTCAATTGCCATCCGCTCGCTCGTCCACCTGACCCTCGGCTACGACCACCGCATCATCGACGGCGCCGTCGCCGACCAATTCATGGCCTTCGTGAAAAAAACGTTGGAAGGTTGGAGCGAAGACATCGGGTAGGAACTTCGCTCCGCATCCCTCTGTCATCCCGACCGGAGCGAGCACCGGCGAGCGTAGTGGAGGGACCTGCTGGCCTCGAAAACACGCCTGGGGTGAACTTGCCTACCCTTTCCGCGCCCACGCCGAAGCGTTCAAACACTCCACTGCCCCGTCGATCAACTTCCCCAGTCCTTCTTTAAACTCCGCCTCATTCACGATCTGCCGGCTCGCCACTGCATCGCTCATGGAAATCGCCGCCTGCAGAAACGATATCGCCGCGTTCTTCTTCTCCGCTCCCGACCTGGTCCCGAACAAGCCTTCGATCCCATTGACCACCGCCGGCACGAACGCAATCCCCTGCAGCAACTTCGCCAAGAAATTCATCACTCCTCCTATAAGTTCTCAGTTCCTAGTTCTCAGTTCTCAGCGAAAATTCAGCTCCCGCGCCGACAACTGAGAACCGAGAACCGACAACTGCCCTACCTCCACCTCTCATGCAGCGCGATCGCCGCGCTGACTGCCGTCGCGATCACCGCATTCATCAGCCGCTCATACACGCTCCGCCGGATATCGTTGCGCTCCAAAATATCCAAGCGATCTTCCGCCCGCTGCATCCTTCCCGGCTGCCCGCTCCCCACTAGCATCTCCATGCGCGCTTCCAGCCGCCCCAGCTTCTCGATCACCTCACGCTGAAAGTCGCTGTCCGTCACTCGCACCACCAGCGCCTGCTTTCCGCTTCCATGCCCGTAGCCGTCTTCGTAGTAGTCCGTCATGATGGATAGCTGACGTGCAGCGCCGTGCTATACCGCGAGTACTTCGCCGGAACCGACGCGTCGTATTGCCGCAAGTAACACGTCTGCGTTTTCGATAGCCGCGGAATAGTAAATCCCTGCGTGGCGAACCGCCCCACCAGGTTGCGATCGTTCGCCGGTCCCCATCCCGCATCGCTCCAGCGCACTTCAATTCCTCCGCCCGCCGGCGGCGCCGCGCCTGCATCGACCGTAAGCGTCGTCGAGCCGACTTGCGTGATCTCCGCTCCGGTCAGCTCCCCCAGGAAGATCGCCCCAACCTGCGTATTGAGGATCGCATCCACCTCCGGCAGATTCGCAATCGTCGCCGTCGCGAATTCAAAAGCCAGCGGCTTGGCCACGTCATCGGCAAACGAAATCTTGTACTCGCTGTGTTCTCCCGCCAGGTCCCTTACGACAATCTGCACTTCGCGCACAATGGCCGGAAGCGCGGCTCCGCGCGACGCCGCATTCACCTGCAGCGCGTCTCCGGGAAAAATGTCCGCCGCGCCGCCCGGCAGAAAATCGCTCCACGTGTCGTATTCCCCCGCCCAGGCGATTCCGGTGTCTTCTCCCAGAATTGTCAGCGCAGCGTTCTCGCAATCCACCGACGTCCGCGCTGCCGGTTCCTTCACATGCCGCACCACACTGCGAATGCCGTCGTCCGCGCCATGCTGCTGCGCCGCGATGCTCGCCGGATTCGTCACCCGCGTCATCGCCCGCCCGCGTCCTCGGTACCGCACTTCAATCAATTGATTGGGCGCCGGCACATAGGCAGTGAAGAAATCCAGCGCCGGCCCGGAAGTGATGTTGCACTGCGCGCCATCCGAAAGCGCGCCCACTAGCAGCGTGCTGTAACTTTGCCCCGGCAACGCGCTGCGCACTTCCGTATCGGCCGCCGCGATCATTCGCGTGAATGCGATCGTGCACTGCATGTTGGCAGCGTTCACCAGCGCCCACGTGCAATACCCAGGTGCGTTCGAAATCACCCCGTCATAAAGCACCGTCGAAGGCGCGACCTGCGATCCCGGATTCGCCGGATCGATGTCATGCACCTCCAGCACCACCCGCACATCCGCCGCCACCGCCGCCCCGCCCGCTCCGCTACCCGCCGGATGCTGCGCCGAATGGAACGTCTGCTGCCGCCGGAAAATCTCCAGCGAATACAGTCGCGTGGTCAGGACATAGTGATGCCCGGCCACCGTGGCGATCACCGGCCCGCTGGCCACTCCATTCACCAGGGCCTGAATGTTCGCTTGCGCTCCATTCGGCGCAATCTGAAACCCCGCCAGGCATCCCGCCACCGCGACCGCTCCCGCATACAATCCTCCCAGCACGCCCGTCGACGCCGCAGTGAATTGCACATCCCCATGCTGCAACACCGTCGCTCCGCCCAGTTCAATCTGCTCGACAAACGCAACTCTCGTCGCTCCGTCGACCCCGGTCCCTCCCGCCACTTGCAGCTTTCCGGCGTTCACTGAAACCGCATTCGCCGGATCTGCCACCTTCCATCGCGTCGCATCGAGGGTTGCGTCCGTGTACTCTTCATCGAACACGGTTGTGCTGCTTTTCGTGAACGGTGTCTGCGACAAATAGAACTTCAGCGTCAGTCCATCGCCGACGAAATAATCCTTCACATATGCTTCCGGCTCGATTTCGCCAACCACCGTCACATCGTTAATCAGCCCATCTGCCGGCGCCAACTTCAATCCGTCAGGAGAAAAGTTCCCGTCCGTTTCATTCAGCGCGTAGGCCGCCGCTCCCACCGGCGCAAACAGCAACGCCCCGCTGACCGCGCGGTACGATCCCCGAACCTCCAGCGCGATCTCTACCGCGTGCTGCAACCATGTCTTCTGCGGATCGGGCGAATACGTCGCCAGCACATCCACATCCTGCACGCCCGTCGTATCGAAAATTCCCGGCAGCAGATCCTGCGTCAATTGCGCCAGCGCATTGCCCGCCGTGCGCGCCACAAAAGGGGAGCGAAAGGGCAGCCGCTTTCGGTCCAGTAACGACTCGTCGCTCAACGCCACCAGGTTGTAGCGATAGACCGGCCCCCGCTCCCCCCAGCCCAGGTACTCAAACGCCGGAGGTTTGGATAAGTACCCGGTAAACAAATCCTGTCCGCTCGACTTCGCGAAAATAATCCGCGCCCCGTTCGCCGGGACCACGAACTCCGGCCCGTCCGCCACCAGGCTGCACCGCATCTCGGCTGCCTGATTCAGCTTCCGCACTACCTGCGGCAGCTTGAGGCCATCCATAGCCGCCGTGTAGTCGCGCAGCCCATTCCCGTCGAGATTGTCGATCTGCAATTTCATAAATTCTCGTAGCGCTCGGTGATGAGTCTTGGCGTTTCTACCGCGTCCTCTGCGGCCTTCCGCTGCGTCCTCTGCGATTCAAGATTTGCTGGTTCGACCTAATGCAATCCCGCCGGGTGCGCCGGGTTTCGCTGCCTTTGCGAAACCTGGCAGACCTACCCTCTCAATACACTCCCGCCATCGCCGCCGGAAAATAACTGCGATAGCAAACCACCGTCTGCCCGTCGTTCTCATCCACGTGCGGCATCGCCTGAAACGCCGCCCGCAGCGCGACCGCTCGGATCGTTCCCCCGACTTCCACGTCCTCTTCTCTCTGCAACGCCTTCGCCGAACCGGTTTGCGACGTCAAACTCAACCGCATCGAAGTCTGGATCGAAGTCGTCGGGCTCAACCGCGGATAGTGAAAACACACTCGCCCTCCCGACTCCTCCTCCGCCACAAACAGCGCCGACCACTCCTGAAAGAACGCGCCGCCCTCGCGATCCACAAACGCCACCACCTTCTGTACGCCCACTCCCACTGCCGGCGCGCCGCCCAGCAACGGCTGCGCCAGCAGCAACCCCGTCGCGGTGATCTCCGCCACCCGCCCCAGATTGAACGTCACACGCCGGACGTAATTCGCATCCCGATTCACGCTCACCGGATCGCTCACATACGCCGCCGAAATTCCCGTTCCCACGTACCCGATCTGCTGCTGATAGTCCGCATCCACCGCGATCAGGTCTCCCACCGAAAATCCCCCCACCGCTCCCGGTCCCACTACGATCAAGTTCGCCGTCGACCCCGCCAGCGTGTACACCGCCGCCAGCGGCGTCCCTCCCGAAGGCTGCGCGTTCGCATTCGGATCCGACGCCAGCACGTTCATGTGCTCCGAGCCGCCCGCCAGCGCCATCTGCAGCTTGCCCCATTCGCGAAAATCAAATTCCACCCGCGCATCCAGCGGCTTGTGAAACAGCGCCGACGGCGCGCCTTGCAGCCCTGCTCGCAACGGCTCCGTCACGGTCAGGCAATAGCGTGTGAAGTTGTCGATCCAGCCCAGGTCCAGCCACGGTGCCGGCGGCTGGTCCAACGCAAACATTCCGTACTTCCCCGGATCGAAAATCGTCGGCGTTCCCGCCGCGCGGTTCATCGGCGCAAAGTACGCCCGCATCCGCCGCGTGACCGGAACCATCGCCGCCCTTACCGGCAACGTGCTCATAGGAAATTCACCTCAGGAAAGAAAAACACCTTCAGCGTCGCCACTCGCTCCAGCCGCACCCCTTCGGTCCCGCGCGGCAATGCCTGATGCGTCGGCGCTTCGCTCCCTGCCACTTTGCCCAGCACCGGCGCCGTCCACACGATGTTCGTACCCAAGTCCACGCTTGGAGACTGCGTATAGTCGCGCTTCGACGTGTGCTGCGGCTGGCAAATGCTCAACAGCTGCATATCCATCGCCGCCAGCGTTCGCCCGCGATCCACTCCACTCTCCACCGTCCCGAACGTGTGATACGAGATCACGCACTCCATCTCCATCAGTTCGCGTCCCCCGGTCTGCCGCGCCGCCAATTGCGCCGCGCCCCACTCGATGTAGAACGCATCCGGCAGCGGCACAATCGGGATGACCAGCTCGTTCTCCGCCACAATCACCGCCGGCCGCGTCGCCCCGCTCAGCGTCACCGTCTGCTTCGGATTCAGCGCCGCCAACCGTGTCTGCAGCGCCATGTAAAAACTGTCTTTGGTAAATTGCATAGAAGCTCTCAGCCTTCAGCTCTCAGCTAACCTGTCATCCCGAGCGGAGTCGAGGGACCTTGTGTTCTGTCGGCCTACTCCCCTCTGTGCTCCCCTGTGTCCTCTGTGGTGAATTCGGCATCTCGCCTTTCAGCTGATGGCAAATTGCTGAAAGCCGACAGCCTCCTACTCCACTCCCACCAGCCGGTACAAGTACGCCATCCCCGCGAAATACTCCGTCGTGATTCCCTCGATGTGTAACAAATCACCCTGGTACGAGAGCCCCAGCGCGCCGTCGAACAGCGTCTGCGCCGAGGCCGCGTTCTGTGCCACTACCGCCGCCGCTACTGCGCTCCCGGAAAGCAAAAACTCCATTCGCCGCCGCGGCCCCGAGGTCGAAGTCGGCAAATTCCGCGCCACCACCGGGCAGAACTTCACTTCCTGCACTTCCGGATCCACCAGCCCCAGCTGCGCCGCCGGATCATCCGGCATCGCCACCAGCGGCAGCACCAGGCTCACCTCATCTCCGCCCAGCGCCCGCAACATCGCGTCCGCCGCGCGCAGCACCGCTGCGCTGCTCACTCCCATATGAATTCCCGTGCTTCCCATAACTCAACCCACTTTCTCCGCCACGTAAGGCGCCAGCAGCGACCGCGTCGTGTCATCCACCAGGCTGTCGCCGAAATACTGCAGATGCATCCGATCCAGGTTTCCCGCCCTGATGTTCAGCCCGGGCGTGATCTGCGCATTGCGCACAATCTGCGCGCATGCCACTTTCACCGTGTCCGGAATCGTCCCGAGCCCCGCCGTGTACACGACATCCAGCTCGCTGTACCACAACCCCAGCGGATTCAGCGGCAGCATCAGCTCGCCGGTATTCGCGTCGAAATCGATCCCGGCCGTGTCGATCGCATTCCACGTTCCCGGTAAGCCGAACATCATCGCCAGGTCAATGCTGAAATCGTCGTAAGCCCACTCGCCCCGCCGCGGAATCGTGTAACGCCCCTGCGCCGAAACAATCGGCGAAGTCGCCGGCGCCAGCGGCGCCAGCGGAACATAGGTCAGCCGCACTGTGTTTCGCCCCGCCTGCACTCGCAGGCGTTCTTCGTATTGCGCCACGCCCAGCGTCGTCCGCCGGCAATGCGCGTCAATCACCGCCGACGCCGCCGTCACCCATGCCGCCAGCGTCGTCGCCTCAAGCCCATAACTTTCGTATTCCGTTGGAGAGAGATAATTCATCGTTTTCCTTTTCACTCGCTTACCCTGTCCTCTGTCATCCCAGCGAAGCAGTTCGTTCGCTTGCGAACGAACTGCGAGTCGAGGGACCTTGTGTCTTTCACAAAAAAATGCGGGCTGATTCCCTCGAACCAGCCCGCCCGGCCTGGACTTGGCCAACGACCAACGGCCAAGAACCAACGACGCTTCTACCGGTCCACCCTCACCTCGTAGTGCGCGTACGACGCACCCTTCACCACCACGCCGCCGAACTTCACCACCACCATCTGCGAGGTCAGCGCGCTGGGCAGCCCCAGCTTGAACACGCGTGGTTCGGATCCGTCAGCCAGTGGTACTCGATCAGGTCCTCGCTCACGATGTACGCCGGCAGCACTGCCGATCCGCTGCCCGGGGTTCCCGTGTAGCCCAGCGCCCACTCCGGAATCAGCGGCAAATCGCCCGCCTGCGTCGAGAGCGCCTTCACTCGGAACCCGCCCGTGATCTCCACCGTCGAGAGCACGACGTTGAAATCCGCCTTCAGCTCCCGGTCGATCAGGTCCAGCAACACCGGATTGGCATAAATCGCCGTCGGTCGCACCGCATACGACGAGTTCGCCACCATCTGCGCCACCGTGCTCTTCAGTCCGTCCACGATGCTCGCGCTGGTGCCGATTGTCGTCGTGTTGCCGCCCGCCTCGATCTGTCCGATCGCTCCGAAGTACTGCGAAGTCGTCGGCGTGCTCAGCGAAGTGTCCGTGCCGTTCCACAACGCGACATCGTGCGTGCGCAGCAGCCCTTCCACGGCATCCGCCAGGTCTTTGGCCTGCAAATAAGCGAACTGGCTTTGTTGCGATCCCACTTCAATGTCGAAGAGGTTGTAGTTGATCTGCGAAACCAGCGCCTTCAACGGCACGCTGCGCTCCACCCGCGTCGGCGATCCCACCACCGGCACGATGTTGCGCGGATCCATAAAGGCCTGCGCCGCCGTCAGCGCCGGGATCGCCGTCTCTTCGAAGAACCGCGAAGGATGCCCCGTCGCCGGCACCTGCTTGATGCGTTGCCCGAACGCGCCCCGCCGCCGCACGATGTCGGTGATTTCCGTCTGATAACGATTGATTTCGATCGCGCCCGGCCCCAGAAAATCCGCGGCCGCTTGCAGATCGAGAAATTGTGCGCTCATGTTTTCTCCTTATAAGAAATTCCTGCAAAAATCACGTGGGGACGGCCGCCCTCGGCAGCCAGCGGAGCAAACCTCCGCAACAGCGCGCCGATGCCGCCTTCCTGCCCAAAAACAAAAAAGGCGCGATTTTCATCGCACCCCTATCCGCAACTGAGAACCGACAACTGGGAACTGAGAACCTTACAAGCGAGAACTGCTACTCGATCATTCCCGCTCGTGCCATCTCCGCCTTCACCGCAATGCGCTGCTCCACGCTCAGCCCATGCAGCGTCTTGTCCAGCGCGCCCGCATCCAGCTTTTCTGCCCCCTCATTCCCGTCCTTCGCCAGCAGCGCCGTAATCATCGGAGGCAAGGTCTTCCGCGCTATCCGTGCCGCTTGCGCCTTCAGTTCCTGGTTCGCCTTCTCCAGCTCGGCAAACCGCTCCTGCAATTTGTTCGGAGCCTCTGCCTCGGTTTCTTCTCTCTCGGCCAACCCTTCTTCCACCGCCGCCACAATCCGATCCACCTTCGCGTTCAGCGCCTCCTGCTGCGCGTCTAGCTTTCCCAGCACCCGATCCAACGTCTCCGCCGCAGCCGCCAGCCGTTCCGCGGTTGCCGCCAATTGCTGCGTCATTTCCTCATTCATGTTTTCTCCTCTCGTAGTCACCGCCCGGCCCTCAACTTCTTAAGATCCCAGGCGAGCCGGCACACTCCCTAGTGCATGCCAACCCGCCTGGGATCCTGCATCACAGCCGCGCCGCCCATAAATCGGGGGAGGGCATGGCCCGCGGCCCGTGAATCTTGCATTCCATGTGGCGCGGACACTCCTGTCCGCGTTCTGGTCACCAAAGCATTTCCTGATCACAAATCGCCCGCGCAGGATTTTCTCCGCATTCTTCGCGGTCGTTCTCTGCGTCATACACGGTTTAACCCTTTTTTGTTCGCGGTGTGACTATCGTGCCCGCTTCCGGTTCTTGTCCCTACCCCAACTCAATCCAAGTCTCCCGATACGCCGCCTTGTCCCGCCGCAAGATCGCTGCCCCCGTAAATCTCACATGCGTGAGCGTCCAAACCTGCGCCCGCAAATCCGCAATCCGCGCGTCCGAGATCTCGTACGACATCCCGAGCTCGCCAGAGTCACGTGGGGACAGCCGCCCCCGGTTGTCCACCCCTGCTGAAACCCGGCCTCTCTTCCCCACCTCCTGCACAATTTCCGGGAAATCCTTCGCAAACAAATGCCCGCCCAGCTCAAGCTGTTTCCCCACCAGGTCCGCCCGCGTGATCACGCCCACCTTCCTTCGCGCGTCATGGCGATCGAGCGCTGGAGCATAGTCCAGCGCCATCCCCAGCAACGACGGCAGCGCTTCCTCCGCCGCCGCCCGCGTCAGCACCACGCGATGCCCGCGCGCCCCCGAGGGAGCTCTGTCCGAAGCCACATCGACCAACGTCAATACTCCGCGAAACGCTTCCCGGTTCGGATGCCCCTCCACCGCCGGCATCTCAATCGCCATCGATTCCAATTGGATATTCATAGTGTTTGTCATCCTGCGCGTTGCCCTTGTCTACCCGTCATTCTCAAACTGTCATCCCGAGCGAAGCCGAGGGACCTTGTGTTTCCCAATCTCTAGCCAACCGATGGCGAGCCAGCAGCCTCCAACGGCCCCAACCCCCGCATCCTCCTCACTTCATTCACCGTCAACACCCCCGTCTGCAGCAGAATCTGCTGAATCTGCGCCTCCTCGAGCGGATCGGTCGTATCTAGCTCCGCAAACACAAACTCCAGATCCGTCCATCCCAACCGCTTCCCAATTCCATCCCGCGTCAAATGCTCCGCCAGCAACCGCGCCGTCGGAGCAATCGCCGAGCGAAACGCCTGGTCATTCATTTCCGCCGCCGTCGACCGGTTCACATCCCGCTCAATCCCCAGCATCTGCGCCGGCAGATCAAACGCATCCGCGATCACCCGCAACAGAAATTCCTGCCACTGCAATCGCAAATCTGCATCCGTGCCGCCCGCAAACCGCAACACCTCCGGCTTGCTCTCCACCGAAAGAATCGGCACCCGCCCCGTGCCCTCGATCTCATCCTGCCACCACCGGATCAGCCGCTCATGCCGGTCCGGCGTCAAATCCTGCAGCCACAGCGCATACTGCACCACCGAGTTCGAAGCCAACCGCGCGGCATACCGATGTGCGCCCAGGAACGCGTTCACCGTTTCAAACGCCACTTCCATCCGCCCCAACCCAAACGGCGTATGCGTCCGCGGATTCAGCCGGATGTAAATCAAATCCTCATCGTTCAGCGGGATCGTTCCCTTCGACCCCATCTGCGCCGTCACCTGCTCATAGCGAACCGAGCCCGGCTGCCCATCCCAATTCGCGTTCACCCGAATCGTCGCGCCATCCACCGGCCACAAAACCAGTGGCCGCTCTGCGTCGCCCGAGGTGTCCACTTCAATCGCCCCGAACCCGCCAACAATGATGTCTTCCAGCACCTGCTCCGCCAGCGAACGGAACGAATCCTCCGGATTCGGCGCCTGAAAGTTCTCCGTCAGCATCCGCACCCGCTCCGCTCCATCCGGAATCTGCTCGAGCGACAGCCCTTGCCGCGGCTGAATTCGCCATCGCATTCCCGCGATGCGGTCCTTGATCGTGTTGATCGCCTTGCGCGCCACCGGCGTCTCCGCCAGCCGCCGCAGGTTCACCGCCGTAGGTTTGGGCATGACGTTCACCGCCGGCCCGTACACGTTGAAAATCGATGGGAGCGCCACCGTCCGCCGCTTCTTCTCGACCCCAGCCGCAGCCAGCGACACTCCCGCCATCCGGCGCATTGCGCCGCGCAACTTCTCTGTAATGTTCATGATTTTCTTCTTCTGCTTACGTGGCGCGGACATTCCTGTCCGCGTTTCAATATGTGCCGCGGACCTGCCCTAAGCGCAGTCGAAGAAGCCCGCGTGATCTTCCTTGTTTCTCGTCAAAACGTGCCTCGTATCAGGGCGCAGCTTCAGCCGCGCCGCACCCCGTCCCACAATCTGTCATCCCGAGCGAAGCGGATCGTTCGCTTGCGAACGATCCACGAGTCGAGGGACCTTGTGTCTTCTCCTGCTCACGCCCTCAACTCCCGCCTCACCTCCGCCGCAATCCCCGCCATCTCCCCCACCGCCGCCACTCGAATCCGATTCTCTTCCATCAACCCCAGCACAAACCCGATCTCTTGCTCTCCCCGATCCACTTCGTCCTCGACGACGACCGTCAATTTCGCAGCCGTCCGCGTCGCCGACGCAATATCCCTTGCCACCGCCGGAAACCTCGCCCCCAACCCCAGCGCCAACTGCAAATTCCCCTTCAGCGAAACCGCCTGCAGAAACTTCACTTCTTCCTGCACCCCATACCCAAAATCAAATTTCAACGGATCGCCCTTCTTCCCCGTATACTCCGCCACCGCAATACCCCGCTGCAACAGCTTCAAGACTCCCGCCGATTCAAACGCCGATTCCATCCCCTTCAAGATCAACTGCCGCCCCGAGACCGCCGCCTTCCCCGCCCGCCGCGCCGACTGCAAATAAAGCCGCGTCAAAACCTCCGCCTCTTTCCCCGCATCCTCCGCCAGGCACGCCTTCACCGGAGAAACCTGAATCACATTCGAGAACAAATCCTCCAGCTTCCGCACCAGCAGATTCCAATCCTGTGCCTCCGCCAGCTCCCGCTGCAGCTGCATTCCCATGCCCGTCAGGACTTCCAAATCCGCTTCCGGATCAATGCACCGCACCCGCGACCAATCCTCCGTGATCCGCACCGCGCTGAACTCGCCGTCCGGCTCCCGCATCAGCAGCCCAATATTGACAAACTCCCCCTTCACCGCGTCCGGCACATACCGCAGCACGAAAAACTCGAGTTGCTTCAACTCAGCCATACCAAAGCCAACGTTCAGTATCAGGGTACGGCTTCAGCCGTACCGCAAGATCTTCGCAAGCCTGTCATCCCCAGCAAGCGGGGCGCAGCCGAACGCCGCCGAGGGGCCTTGCGTTCCCCTGCAAATCCTCTGCTGCCCTACGCATCTTCCTTCCAATTCGGAAACGGCTGCCGCGCCGACATCCGAAACATCGAAACCAATTCCCGCACCCGCTGTCTCCGTTCAATCAGCTCCCGAACCAACTTCTCCAGGCTCGCCAAATCCGCCCCGTACCACTCCGGAGGAATTCCCTCCGCCACATCCCACATTCGCGACTCCCCCAAATTCTCAATCGCCGAAAGCCACGGCTCGAACGCCTGCCACCCGCTCACGCCTTCATACACTTCATTCCGCGCAAACACCCCGCGCAGCGGATGATCCGGAAACGTCCACTCCCCCGCATTGAAACAATATCCCTGGTCGATGAACGACACCGTATATTTCTGCTCCCGGGACCGTTTCCAAAACGCCGCCTGCCGCCCGTTCGCGTTGCCCGTCCACTTGTCCAGCGCCAGCATCCCGGCAAACGACTCCAGATTCCGCACCTTCCGCAACATATTCATCGGAAAATAATCGAAAATCTGTCCTTCCACCGGCGAAACTACAAACTTCGACCCAAACTGCAGCCCCGGCTCGCAGCGAATCGTCTGTCCCGCCAGCTCGATCCGCAACTCCGGAGTGTGCTCGATCAGCCAATCACTCGCCTCCACCACCTCCGTCCTCGGCACCGGCAACCCGACCGCATCCGCCAGCCGCGTCGCCAACATCTCATTCGCCAGCACCCGCAAGTGCTGCGGATTATTGCGAAACTTCACGACATAAAAATGCCCATCCGAGCAGCGCATCAGGTGCCCCTGCGCCCCGCCCCGCATCCGCCGCACGTGTTGGACCGCCGCCACCGCCAATTCAAGACTCACGTGGGGACAGCCGCCCCCGGCTGTCCCGCCGCGCAAAGCTAGGCATGTCTTCGCGCCCGGCCCGCGTATTTGCTTATCCTGTCATCCCGAGCGAATCCGAGGGACTTGTGTTCCCCCCGTGCTCCCCTGTGTCCCCTGTCGTTCCCACACTCACGTGGGAACAGCCGCCTCCAGCTGTCCCGCCGAGCGAGATCGGCAACTCAATCCCTCTCCAAAATCTGTCATCCCGAGCGAAGCCGAGGGACCTTGTGTTTCCCCTATGGTTCGCCAAACAGGCCGCCCATCCTACACCCCGGCCACCATCCCGGTATGTGACGAGTGAACATCCCCGCTTAGCGCCAAGCTCGCCAGATCCATCCCCCGGTTCAGCCTCCCCGCTACCTTCTGCCGCGCTGCGAGCGCAATCGCCATCGCCATTACGCAATCGTCATGCGTTCCACTCGCCGCGCCTGACGATCCATCCGCATTCCGCACAAACGTCCGTAGCTCATTCAGCAGCCGCGTGCTCTGGAACAACCCCGGCTCCGTCGCCAGCACCGCCGCCAGATTCTCAATCATGGCCGGCCGCGACACCGCCGACGTCAGCCACCCATCCTGCCCGCCATCCTGAAACACATTCCGCGCCGCCGCCGCCCGCAGATGCGCCAGCACGCCATACCCATGATTGTTCCGCTCCACCACCAGCAGCGCTCCGTTGTACAGATTCCCCAGCTCGATCACCCGCCCTGCCAGTTCCCGCGGCGAAAAATGCCCATGCAACTCCGCGCACTGCATCCCCGTCCGTCGCTCAATCACCTGCGCGCACGCGTAGTCCCCCTCCGACCCTCCGCCCGCCGGATCGCATCCAATGATGTACTGCTTCCCCGCCTGCGCTGGCAGCCAAACCAACAGCCGCCCATTCTCCCGCGACTCAGTGGCCTCGCCCGCTCCCGCCAGCGCCTGCTCAATCGCCTCCAACTCAAACACGCACTCGCCGGAAGCCCTGAAGCAGGAAACCGCATCCTCCGCAAACTCCTGCGCCGCCAACCCTCGCAGTTGCGCCCGATTCATCCTCCTCCACGCAATCTGCTCCTCGCTCAACCCAAACCGCAAAACCAACTCTTCCTCTTCCTCACTAAGACTCCCCTGGGGACAGCCGCCCTCGGCTGTCCGCTTCTCGCCAACTGCAGCCGTCCCCCCGAGCGAAGCTCGGCAACCCAATCCCTCTCCAAGATCTGTCATCCCGAGCGCAGCCGAGGGACCTTGCGTTTCCCCTGTGCTTCCGTGTGTTCCCCGTGGTTTCACTTTCTCCACCCGATACCCCTCCTCATACCACCAGGGAAAAAAATGCCGCGTATACCCTGTCTCCTCCGCCCGCTGCCATTCCTCGTAAAACACTCCCCCCGCCCCATTCGGAGTCGACTCCAGCACGATCTCCCCATCGCTCGGCACCGCCGCCCTCAGCGATGCCAGCGTCTCCGCCCCGTCGCGGGGCCAGCGGGCGACCTCCGAACAATGTAAGTTATGGATGGTCATCCCGCGCCCCGCGTTCGGGTCCGCCGCCGTCGCCACCCGATACTCGCTGTCGAGTCTCGGAAACACCAACTGGCGGACGTTCGCGCGCGACGTCACCAGCGCCCCGCGCCGCATCCCCTTAGGCAGGTTCTCCCAAAAGCGATGCACAATCCCAAAGATCTCCTCCGCCGACTCCTGCGAATGCGCCACCTGCACCGTCAGCGTTCCCGGCTGCGTGATCGTCTGGATAAAAAACCGCGCCGCCACGTACGTCGTCATTCCCAGTTGCCGCGCCTTCAGCACGATGTTCCGCTTACTGCAATTCCGCGCATAGTCCCGCTGCGCCCGGTTCGGCCGCAACCGCACCAGCCGCTTTTCCTTACTACGAACCTTCAGCAGCCCCTCCGCCAGCAAATCCCGCAGCTGGAGCCCCGCGCCGCGCGCCGCCGAAAAATCCCCCGCCGGCCAATCCAGCCTCTCGCCGAGTTCCCGCAACAACAAAATATCGCCCGTCAAAACCGCTCTCCTCCCACACTCACGTGGCGACAGCCGCCTCGGCTGTCCGCTTTTCGCCACCATCTGTCATCCCGAGCGAAGCCGAGGGACCTTGTGTTCCCCTGTGCTCCCCTGTGTTCTCTGTGGTTAATTCTTTGCTCTGAGAACTGAGAACCGAGAACTGACAACCGCCCTACGGCCTCAAATGTCCCGTCGACTCCGGCACAAACACATACGGACCCATCTCCCACCCCGCCCCAAACGCCGTCTGATCAATCCCCAGCAAGTCGTACTTGTACTCCGCCCCCTCATCTCCCGCTCCCCTGTCCACCACCGGAGATGCCACCGTCGGCCTCATATCCGTCGTCCCCGTCGCCGCATCCGAGTAGTAAGTCGTCCCCGCGTTCGGCTGCGTGCTCAGCAAATAGTTCACCAGCTGCGTATTCGACATAATCGTTGCCCCCGCCGCCTGCAGCGTATCGATCATCAGCTCCACCTGATGCGGCGTCAGCTCATTCCAGTGCCAGAAGATTCCCATCGGCACTCCCCATACCGCCGACTTGAACACCATCGCGCGAAATTTGTTCGCGAACTGCTCGTCCGTCAAATTCTGAAAGTACGGCACCATCCCCTGGCTCAAAATGTTCTGCACGTTATACCCGCTCGCCAAAACCGTCGCCGCATTCGGCGACGGCTGCATCGTCCCCGACCCGCGCGCCCCCTTGTACCCCGCCGCCACCGCAATCGCTTCCGTCGACGTATCTTCATAGCTTCCCGGATACACATACACCCGCGTCGCCGGCAGCCCCGTGAGATTCGCGTTCATCCACGCCATCGACCAATTCAGCTCATCCGTCATCAGCCGCGTCTTGTCCATTTGCAGCGTGTATGCCCCGCTCTTGATGTCCGTCGCCGCCACATCCGCCAAATCTTCCGACTTCGCCGCGCTCTTCATGTTCGGATCGACCGTCACGCTGAACACTCCCCGCTGATTCAGCGTCGCCACCACGCCCCCCAGCGTGTCCAACCCCGTCGATGTCCCGCCCGGCGCCGGCGCCGTCAAATTGAAATCCACCTGCGCCGCCGGATCGCCCGGCGCGTCGATCGTCAAATGATTCCCCGCCACCGTCAGCGTCACGCTCGAAGCCGCCGTTCCCGTGTACTGGATCGTGAACGCGTTCGGATACACAAAATACTGGTGCGACACCGAATGGCAATCCACATCCCATCCCGCATTGATCCATGACTGAAACGTCGGGATCAGTTGCTGCGAAATGTCGTACCCCGTCACCACCGCGATGCTCAGCGGCACTCCCTTCGCCGCGATCATCGGCAGCAGCGGCGCAATGTACTCCGCCGGCCCATGAATCAATCCCGGATCGTCAAACGTCAGCGTGATCCGCGCCGGGTAGCGCATGAACCCGCGCACATTCGGCGGCGTATCCGGCGGCAAGTTGTTCCCGCCGTCGATCGGCCCCGGCGTTCCCGTAATATCGGTCGAAATCCCCGTCGCCAGGTTGTTGGCATAAAAATGACAATAGGAGTACGTCACAGCTCCCGTGTTGTCTGCCAACCCATAGGTCCTGTTCGCATACGCCCGGCAATTCTTCAGCTCGAACGCCGTCCCGCTTCCATCGAACTCATAGCCCTTGTAGTTCCGGTTCGCGTCCGTGTTGTAAATGTGAATGTCGCTGGCCGGCGGCGTCCCCGTCGGATGCACGTAAAACCCAATCGGCACCGTCGCATTCGGCACCTGGCTGTCCGCCGAAATGTTCGCCAGCCAGATGTGATCGCTCGCCCCCTGCACCTGCACTCCGTAGCCGTCGTACAAATCCAGCTTGATGTGCTGAATTTCGATGTAACTGACGCCATTGATATTGATCACCGACTGCCCGCTCAAAACAATCGGAGTCACCGACCCGTAATGCCCCACCGGATTCCCGCCCGCCGACCACACATACAAATTCTGCGTCCCTGGGTCGTAATACCAGTCGCGGTCGTTCGCCAGGTTCGCCTCCGCCGTCTGCGAGTTCCCCCACAGCGTCCCAAACTGCACGAACTTCAATTGCGAAATCGGCTGCGTCGCCGTCAGCGTGATTTGCCACACATTCCCCGACGTATTCGACCAGTCGCTCGCCTTCGTCTGGTACGCTCCCGTAAACTCCGGCGGACGCCCGCTCCCATACGCATCGAACTTGATCAGGTTCCCCGCCGTCCCGCTCGAGGGCGGCGTCAGCCACTCATTCCACACTCCATCCCGCTTGAACAGAATCTGGTCTCCGGGATTGAACGTTGAAATTCCAACCTTCAGCAGCGTTCTCCACGCCGTCTGCGGCGTCAGCCCGTTATTCGCATTCGACCCCGCGGGGTCCACGTAGTACGTCGTCCCCCACGCCGCTCCGCACAGCAACCACACCAGCATCGCAATTCGCTTCACGGAATCACCCTCACCTGCTCGCACTCCGTTCTCACTGTCAGCGCCAGCCCACTGCACTTCAAGTGATCCTCATCCGGCCCATGGCACTCGCTCGCCTCCGTCAACTCCACCGCCTTCATGCAGGCCCGCGGAATCACCAGCTCCGTCGAACTCCCGCCGGCCAGCGCCGCCGCTAGGATCACCGCCCCAATCCCGAGCTGTTTTGTTCTCGCCATTTTCCCGATCCCTTTCTCAAGACCTGTCATCCGCACCGTAGCGCAGCGAAGCAAGCGCAGTGGAGGGACCTGCTTTTGCTTTCCGCTGCCGCCACTCTCGCCCCAACAAAAAACCACGGCGCATGCCATGGTTAGAATTGCCACCTGAACCAACAACTGAGAACTGAGAACTGACAACTGAACTGCCCTACCTCACAATCAGCGCCGGAATCTGCGCCCCGCCCGCCGACGCATCCGCCGGCGGCGTCACCGTCCCCGAAAGTGTTCCTCCGGAACTCACGCTCACCGCCGTATTCGTCTCCCGCGCAAGCGCGTTGCTGCTCGCGCCCGCCAGCGTCGCGCAGCTCGACGTGCACGAACTGGTCAGCGCAATGTAATAAATCCCTCCCGGCAACACCGCGCCGGCCGTCCAGTTCGCGTCTTTCACTCCAGTCGCCGAAGCGAACGTCGTCCCCGCCGTCGATCCCGTGTGCACCATCAACGTTCCCGCCGCGTTGTACAGCCCCAGGTCATAGGTGTTCGACGTGTTGTCCGCGGTCCCGATGTCATAGGTCACCGCCGACGTGCTGCACGGCGCCGGCAGCCACACCTTCCACAGCGTCGCCTTATTCGCCGTACCCGAAAGCGTATTTCCCGTCCCGCCCGTAGTCGGAAACGTCGTCCACATGCACGTGCTGGTCACAAACGCCGTGGTCGCAATATTCGTCGAGTTATCCCCCGCCGCCGGCGTCGGAGCCGTCGGCGTCCCCGTCAGCGCCGGCGAAGCCAGCGGCGCATAGGTCGCCGCCGCTGCCGTCGAACTCAACCCTCCCTGGCTCTCTCCTCCAAAAAAGTAGGTGCCGTAGGCTCCCGCGCTGGCATTCGTCACCAGCACCCGCCCCAGCACCTGCCCGCTCGTCGGATACGTAGCCCCCGCATCATGGCAATCGCCCGCCGTCGTCGCGCTGATCTGCGCGTAATCCCCCGCCGTCACCCCGCCGTCAAAACTGCAGGTCCCCGGCCCCTTGGTCACAATGCAAGCCTTCCCCGTCGTCCCCGCCGCGCAGCTCGTGCCCGAGTTCGTATTGACCACGCCCAGAACGCCGCTTGTGTCCGAAGTCCCCGCCATTACCGCCGTCGCCGGCGCTCCCGTCAACTTCGCCAGCGAATTTAGCGTCGTCCCCGTCGTGCTCGCGTTGGCCATCTCCGTAACCAATGCGCCACCGGTTTCGCCGTCCAAGAATGATCCGAAGAACAAATTCCGAATCCCCAGCGTGTCCGCGCCCACATCCCGCAAATTGTCCGTGCCCGTCAACAAGTTCAAATTCGAGCTGATGTACCACGGCACCGTCCCCTGAATCTGAAATTCAATCCCCGGCGCTCCCGAACTCGCATCATTCGACCAAATCCGGTACCGGGAACTCGTCGCGTCATAGTCCATTCCGAAGTAATCCCATGAACTCGAGTTTGTATAAGTGTTGAACACGCGCAGCGCCTGCGGCGTCGTCCCATTCCGCTCTTCCAGCACATTCGCCGGACTGGTGCCCACCGCATCGCTGTTGAATACATTCGTCAATCCCAGCTGCACCACCTGCCCGTTGTTGTCGATCACTTTCGGGCAATGGCACGTCGAGTCGAACCAGAACAGTCCAAAGTTCGCGATCCCCGTTGGCGCAGTCGTCTCCGCCAGTTGCACCACGTCCGCCGTCCCGCAGTTTGCGTTCCCATTCGCCTGGATGCCCGTCGCGAAGCTCCCATTGCACTGCGTCGGCGTCGCCGCCAGCGCCGACGCCGTGTTCGCGTTCTCGCTCACGTTCCCATTCACATCCAGCTTCGCCACCTCCACCACCGCTCCACCATTTTCCGAAACCTGCAGCTTGCCTCCCGCCCCAAATCCAATCGCCGACTTTCCCGCCGGCGCCGCGCTCAGCGTCCCAAATCCCGCCTGCACGCTCCACGGCCCGCTCCCCGTCCACAGAAACGAAGACGCCGATACCTGCCCGCTTACCGTCAGCCCGCTGTCCATCTGCACATTCGTCTTGAATTCCTTCAGCGAAGACGTCAGTCGCTCCAGCCAGTTCGTCCCGTCTCCCACATTCCCGATGTAGTTCGACAGCGAAACCGGCGCTCCAAAGCTGATCCCATATGTCGTCGGCGAATTCCCCCGGTCATATCCGATGTATGCATCCGACGCGTCGTTGGTCGGCCGATTGTTCTGCGTTGCCACCGTCTTTTGAAACGCCGAGTCTGCAAGCGTGATGATGTGGCTCGGGCCTGACCCAAGCGTTCCAAAGTTAAGTCTTCCTTTCAGATTGGTTGCCAACCCTCCATCCGCCGAAGGCTTCGTCGGCAGCACCAGCGCGGGCACGGTGAACTGCCCGCTCGGCGGATACGTCGCATAGCAGCTTGCCAGCAACGGAGTCCAATCGTTCGCCGACGCGCAATACTGTGCCACGACCGCATTCATCTGCATTCCCTGCACGTCCACCGTATCCTGCGGCAGCGTCGGCACCAGCGCCAGCGACGCCGCCAGCACGCTGTTCGTATCCGAGTTGGCCCCTAGAATCAACGCTCCTGGCCAGTACTTCAGCAGTGGAAAATAGCCCGGGGCCGGCACCGTGTAGCTCCCCAAAGTCGCTTGCGTGTCGGTGAAGGTGCAAACTCCGCCGGCACACGCCGTGGCCCTTGTCACCCCCGTTACCACCGCATAGCTTCCCGTCCCATAAGGCGCAGACTGCTCCACCGCTGAGTTCGTAAATGTCACTCGCAACAAGTCAAAGGTTGCCGCTCCCGCTATATCCGGAGTCGTTACCGTAATATTTCCCGATCCATTGCTCAGCGCGCGCCCCGCATACAGCGCATTCGACGCGCCGAACGTCGCGCTGTTCGCCACAACGTAATACCGGTACTCCGTCGTTCCCGTATTCGCGAACAGCGGGACCACCCCTTGCGGGCCTCCCGCGCTTCCCAGTTCTCCCACTCCCGCCGGCCCCGAAATCTCCACGGATCCGCCTTGCGCGATGATCCCCGCTTCTCCAATATTTCCCGCCGGATTCGAGCAGCCCCCTACTTCTTCGTACACGTTCTCCAGCTTCATTCCGAGGAACCCGCCGCGCGCTGTCCCTGCCCGCACCCCATATTGCGCATATCCCTGGATCACGCTGTCCGAAATTCGCACTCCGTTCCCGCTCTCCCAGTCCACCCCATTCGCCAGGCAGCTCAGGCTGAGGTTCAAGTGCTTCAACCAGCCCACCGCCGAGTTCAAGCCGCTCGGACCCGGCGCATAGATCACCGGATTGCACGTCGTCGCATTGCACAACACGCTCGTGTTTCCGGTGCTCGATCCCCATGCCGTGTCGAGTCCGTCCAGCAAGAAGGCCTCGTCGCTGTCCACTTGCACATACGAACTGAAGGTTGCCGTGAGGTTTCCGTACGGATACTGCGTCACCACATTGAGGATTCTCGTCTTCTGCGCGTTGACCTCAATGAACGGATGTTGCCCTCCCGGATAACCCGGCCGCCCGTGCGGATTGATCAGCGTCGTGTCGGAAAACATGTTGATATTCGTCGTGTCTCCGACATAAATGCACGTGTCATTCATCAGGCAGTTCACGATCGCTCCGGAAAAATCCACCGTCATATTTGACGCCCGGATCGAAACCCGCGCATACAAATTGATCTGCCCGTTCGGGGGCAGCACAACTTTTCCTGCTTGCGATCCGCTTGCATCCGGCGTAAACCGCGCCCCGATCAGCGCCTCCTGCAGTCCGCCCGATGCGCTCCCCACGGTGTATCCCGCGGAATGTCCGTTGACCGTCGTGAATTGCAACGACCCCGGCGATCCGTTCCCGGCGCATGTTCCTCCGGTCACCAGCACCGCTTCCGGCGTACCCGTCCCCGCGATGTACACGTAATACTGCGGCTCCGTCCCCGTCACTCCTGGCGGGCACGCCGTTAGATTTACCGTCTTCGCTCCCGGAGAACTCAGGTCCGCCGCCGGCGACTGCGACCAGTTGAAATCGGCCGCATACTTCACCGCCTGCATTCCATTCGACACTCCGCCGCCGGCCCGCGGCTCGTACTGCCCGTCTGCCGCCACATACGTGATCACCTGATTGTCCGCGGGCGCCCCCGTGCTCACATTGACTCCCTGAATCTGCACCGCGTTGCTGCTCGTTCCGCACGGTCCCCACGTCTGATTTCCCTGCAGGCAGGTGCTGGAGCTCGGCGACCCCGCGCCCAATTCCGCCGCCGGCACCAGCCCGCCTGTCAGGTCCGCCTTCGCCGCCATCCCCAAATCCACATAATGCTTCGTCGCCGCCTGCAATGAAGCCGCTGGATCTCCCGGTAACGTCAGCGGGCCCGTCATCGTGCCTCCCGACGTGCTCACGAACGATCCGCTGCCCGCATTCGTCACCGCCGAGTCCACATACGCTTTGTTCACCGCATCCGTCGACTGCACCGGCGTCGGCACGCTCGGCGCAACCGTGAATTGCTTCGTGCCGGATATCGTTTCGCTCCCCGCCAGGTGGACCACCGACGTGTCGTTGGCTTTCGTCGCCACCGCCGCGTTTACATACTGCTGGGAAGCGATTTGCGCCGCTGAACCGCTTGTCCCCAGGATCGTGCGCACCGCCGCCACCGTTGTCGGTGAAGTCGTCCCCACAATCCAGTACTCGGTCTTTTCCGTCCCATCGTTCAGTTGGTAGACGACGGAATACACCGTTGCCGCCGGCGTCGCTCCGGCATTCGGAACCAGGCTCACATTCAGCGCGCCGCCCGTGCCCAGCGTCGCGGTCGTCTTCCCCGCCGCGACCGCCTGCCCATCCGCGGTCGTGAACGCTGGCCACGAAATCAGCAGCACTCCGCCGGCCGGCGTCCCGTCCGCGCGATACACCGTGTCACTTATCGTGGTCGTCGCCGGACCCTGCGCCCGCAATCCCGTGACACTCACCGCTACCGCCAGCAGCCAATAAAAAAGCCGCCCCACCGGGCGGCGCGCGTCAAACATAACTCCTCCCTTACTCTTCACAATCCAGAATCCAAACTCGCCTGGGAATCAAACGTTGAAGGGGCTGACCCTGCCCTCCTCCGTGTTCCTCTGTGACCTCTGTGGTTCCTTGAGAAACCGCTCTACGCTGCGCACATACGCCTCGGGAAAATCCGCCACCGGTCGGCGCTCCTCGATCAGCTCGATCGCTTCGCCCAATTTCCACTGCAGCGCTCCCAGCACCGCCAGCGCCATCATCGGCGCCCGATGCACCCCCGCCGCGCAATGGATCAGCAATTTGCTGCCTTCCTGATCCAGCGCTTCCAGCGCGAACTCCACGCCGCGCTGAAACACCTCTACCGGCTTGGGCTGGAAATCGTCGTCCACCGGATTCCACAAAACCGGAATCCCGTACCCCCGGGCCAGCTCCGTGTCGTCAAACTCAATTTGCATGTCGATGATGTGCGTCACTCCCGCCCGCGCCACCGCCGCCATGTTCTCCGCGTTCCAAATTCCGCCGCCGACTGCGATCCGGCCCGTTACCCAAGTCAAGTCCATCGTACGACTCGTTGTGTGGCGCGGGCTTGCCTGCAGCAACGCCGCATGGGCGCCTCGCCCGCGAATCCCCACTTGCCTCCCAACTCGCCGCCATTTCCCACGACGAACTTTCATTCTACGGTATGGCCGCCCGCCGCCGCTTCCGCAGTTGCATCCGGCGCGGAATCTTTCGTAACCGCGCCCTCCACTGCCTCTTCCGGTCGCGGTCCCAAGCGCTGCAGCAGAGTTTTCGCCAGCGAATCCTCATCCGGCGCCGCCTGTTCCGTCGCTGGATACAGCCCGATCAGCTCGAACAAGTATTTCATCGCCGCATAGTGACCCTTGTCCGCCTCCGCGATCGCGATCTGCACCAAATCCAACGCCTGCCGTCCCACCAGATCGCTGATCTGCCTGCGAACCTCATCCAGATTCACCGGCTTCCGCGCCCCGCGGCCCGCTGCCGCCCTCGATTTCTTCTTCCCCGCCTTCGCCTTCAGCTTCGTCATCGCCCTTCGCCTGTGCTTCCCTGTGTCCCCTGTGGTGATCCTTCCGGAGCTCGATTCTCTCCGCCGCTCCAGGGAGGTCCCTTTTCACCACAAAAGCAAAAGGCGCGCCGGTAGGGCGCGCCCTGTGAATTTCTCAAGTATGTTTTTAGCATAGCAGATTGAATAGGGAAAATGGGACATGGTTTACAACTTTATTTTTCCCCTGTTAACAATCACTTAACTCATTTTGGCTCGTTTTCCCCTCTTGACAAGATTTTGGCGGCATAATTTTCGGCGTAGGCAAAGGCGCCAGCAGACCGTCATCCAAGAAAATGCCGCTCAGCCGGTCGAGCGTCTCTGGATAGCGCCGCCCCACCGTCTTCCGTTGCACGCCCATCAGCCGCGCCGCCTCGTCTTGTGTGTAATCCTGGAACACAACTCTGGCGATCAGTTTCTTTTCGAACTCATCCAGCTGCGCCAGGCATTTCTGCACGTCGTGCACAAAGATCACCGCATCTTCAAACGTTGCCGCGCGATACGAAGTGACCCGGCTGCGAAAAAGCTCCCGCCCCAGCAGGGACGGCAGCCGCCCCACCTCAATCGAAAACCGCAGGTAGCGCCGCAACAGCGCCGACGTGCGATCCCGGTAGAGCCACAGGTCAGAATCGTCCCCCGCCTCCGGCTGCGAGGGGAAATCCTCCGAATCATCTGGGATCTCCTCATCGACGAACACCCGCGGCACCACGGGAATCGAGCTTTCTTCGAAGACGAAGCTCAGCTGCAGCGCCATTGCCGCCGGCTCCGCCGCGAGTCCAACCGTCGCCTCGCTCATGCGTTGCCTCCGGGCTGGCCGGTTGCCGGCACCAGGCCAAGTTGCGGATGCCCTTGGCCGTTGTGGTTCACCGGCAACCTGGGCTTATGCCTCGTCTTGCGCAGGAAGCGAAACTCCGGTTCCGCCCGCAGGCAGCTCCAGCAACACACATCCGTCGCGCCTTTGCGCCGCAGCCATAGTCCGCCGCAGCGTTCGCAATACTTCAACTCCAACTGCACTACTTCCCACTGCTTGCTATCCATGATTGCCTCCCACAGGCAGCCGTTGGCCGTTGGCTCTTGGCCGTTGGCTTTCTTCCGGAGAACCGGCGCCTTTGCCAACGACCAGCGACCAACGGCCAACGGCCAAATAAAAGAGCCCTGCGCCGATTTTCGGCGTCAGGGCTCGTTTCTCTTACGATGACCTGGCTAACGAATGAAGCTAAACTATGAATCGGTATTTCTCTTCGGCCCTCCCCAACATCTGACGGCCCGAAGTCCTAGACCACCGCCGGATGCTGGCGGAAGTAGCCCTCCTCATAGCCGGATTTCAGCACGCGGCCATTCTGCACCACCACGCTGACCCGGCCCGTAAAGTGAAGCGACCATAGCAGCCGCTCCATCTCAGAAGACAGCACCTCGGCGGAGCGCACCTTGCGGCGGAACTCCACGAAGCTGCCTTCCTCGTTTTCGGATTGTGCATGATTGCTCGACATAGGTCTTCTTCGGTCCTGACAAAGAGTTATATGGAGCACTTCATCGTATAGCCGGTGGATTACAAGGGTCAAGAAATCTATGTCCTTGCGCATGTTGCAATTCACGAATTACGTACAAAACCGGATCGCCGAATTCGCCATTTCCACTGTGGAAATCTCGCCGTACATCGCGCCCGGCGTGGAATTCCAAGATCCCCTCGGTCCAAGGCTAACATTTCCTTTCAGATGTTGACTTTCTTTGGTAAATAGCGCCGTGCTATAAGCGGTGCTATACTCCGGCCCATGAAATTCAAAGTCCTGCAAGATAATCTTCGCCGCACTCTCTGGTCCCGCATTGAAGAGGGAGACTTGACCGGCTTGCGTTTGGCCAAAGAGACCGGCTTCAAGCAGGCGCATATCTCCAATTTCCTCAATAAGAAACGCGGCCTCAGCATCGAAGGCATGGATAAAGTGCTCAAAGTGCAAAGCCTTTCTGTGCTGGACCTCATCGATCCCACCGAGGTCAACAAGCGGGCCAGCATCCTGCCGCCCAGCGACGACGAGTTCCAGAACGTGCTCCTGGTCAACGGCGCCGTCGCCGCCAACGAGCCGCTTGTCATGAGCATGCAGGTGAAAGACGTGCTGAAGTTTAAGAAGGCATTTCTCAAAAAGCTGCATCCCGAAATGGAAACCGACCGCGATCACTGGGAGCGCTTCGTGCTCATCAAGGTGGACGCCCGCGAAGGTATGAGCATGTACCCCCGCCTGCTGCCGGGGGCGACTCTGTTGCTCGACCGCCACTACAATTCCCTCAAGCCTTATCGCAAAGGCGACGCCAACATGTACGCTGTGGCCAAAAGCGGCGCCTGCACCGTGAAGTACGTCGAGCAGGCCGGCCGCCATCTCGTTCTACGCCCGCACAACCACTCCTACCCGGTGGAAGTCATGCCCATGGAAGACGGCAAATCCGCCGGGGATTACCTCATCGGCCGCGTCTGCCACGTGGGGATCGAGACCTAACCCGGGCCCATCTCTGCTCGCCTAGGCCGCGGTGACATTTTCTGGCCGGCCTTCGTGAATCACTTCGTAGAGAAACGGGCGGGGATGAAATGCGGCCCAATCCGGCTGGCCCACCAGCGCGCGGAAACCGTCGTCGTGCGCTGCATTGAATTCCGCCATCGTCGCCCATTGCGCCACGTTCACAAAGCGAAAAGGAGCCTCGGGCGCCAGCGAGCGATGCAGCTTATGACCCAGATAGCCCGGCTTGCTTCGCATGTAGGAATTGACTTGCTGCCACAGGTTGACGAATTCATCTTCCCGGCCTGCTGGAACCGTAAAGGAATTGATCAGAGTTACCGCCATGCGCCCTCCAGAGAGATGTCAGTCCGCGTATCCTAGCAGGTTTCGCTTGGGCGGCAGGGCCAAACACGAACGATTCTCACGGAATCGCGATCACCGTCAAACTTGTCGGCTGCGTTCCCGCGGCGACCGACTGGCTGGAGAATTTGGTCAGCGCACCGGTGGCGGCCGTGATGGTGAAGCCGGTGATGGTGTTGGCCGAGGGGTTGGTCACATAGACATACTTGCCGGAAGGATCGACCGCAATCCCGCTGACCGTCGCACCGACGGCAAAGGGAGAATTGGCGATCTCCGACAAGGCTCCGCTGTTGGCGTCGATGGAGTAGACGGAGATGGTTGAGTCGAAACTGTTGGCCACGTAGAGGAAGGTTCCTGCCGGATTGACCGCTATGGCCACGGGGTGGTTGCCCGCCTGCGATGCGAATCCAATCAGAGTCCCCAGGCTTCCGTTCGCATTAATTGGCAGAGCCACAACCTCGTTGAGATTTGTCTCGCAAACAAACAAGTATTTGCCGTTGGGGCTTACCGCCAGGCTGCCCGGGCCGCCAAACGAAGCCTGTTAACGAAGCAAACGGCGAGCCTGTGATCGCCGCCAGCACGCCTGTGTTCGAGATGGTGAAGGCGGAAATGCCGCCATTAACATCCTGCAAATTTGATACGTACAGGAATTTGCCGGAGGGGTCGACCACCGCTTTCACCGGTACGCTCCCGGCGGAGAAAGGAGAACCGTTAATCGTGGCCAAATGCGCCGGTTGAGCCGCTGGCGGTAAAGGCTCGGACGGCGGTCCCATCCGGCGCATAGAGATAGTTGCCCCCTGGGTCCATGGCCAGACCTTGCGCCGAAGCCCCGATGGAGAACGGAGAACCGCTGATGGCGGCCAGCGCGCCGGTCGACTGATTAAAGGAATAAATGCCGAGCGAGGGATTCGCCGAATCGGCGGCGTAGGCGAACTTGGCCGCAGGATTTACCAGAATGCTTGTGCTTGAACCTGGCCCCGTCGCCGTAGCCGGCTGCCCGAGCGCGCCCGTGCCCAGCACCACGCTGTAGGACAAGACCTGATTGTTGCTGGTGGCCAGCAGAAATTCCGCACCTGGGGTGGGAGGAGGCGGAGGCGGAAATGTCTTGGTAGCGCCGCCGCACCCTGCCAGAAGCGTTGCCAAAGCGGTTACAACCCAGAATCGGACGGAGATCAGGCTGGCTTTCACTCTCATGGAAATTGCACTTCCTTTACCGAGAATCCCAATTGCCTCTCTAGGCCGGATTGTATCTAAGAAACCGAAGCGGGAAGAGTGCTGCGGCGGGCGCGGACAGGTAACTTTAGTACCTGGGACAAACGTCCTAAAACCAATGGCGGCGTGAGCTTTTTCTTTTGAGGGCTCCAGCGATCTGTGGGGTCAGGTGCGAAACCCGACGGACAGCGAGCTAAAAGAGAACTCCCTCGCCACGGAGCAGATTCCCACATCCTCCTTCGGAGGCAAGATCGGCGCCAGCCTCCGCGTACGAACGTAACTCGCAGGAAAAGAAGCGGGCAGCTAAGTTTATAGAGAGCTATCCCCGGCTTGGATTCCGCCAGTGCCAACAGACACTAACGACACCTCCGACGTCCAGAAGCAGGCTCTGCCAGTGCGGGTTGGAGAGATCCGCGTGTTACCGGCGTTGCCACGGACTCCCTGGATTTTCCGCCTGGCCAACTCGCTGACCCTGCTGCGCCTGGCGCGCCTGAGCGCGGCCGGGTTCGCTCTGCTGACGGGCACATTCTTTTTGCTCTCCAGCTTTACCTTTTCCTGGCTGAACATCGTAAAGAACGAAAACGTCCTTTGGATTCCGGAGCTGGTGCAGATTTACGCCCCCTTGTACTGGGCGGTGTTTCTGTTGAACGCTTTTACTTTGCTTCCCGCGTTCCGCCGGCGCGGGTCGCGGTGGTTGACCGAGGGTGTGCTGATCGCGCTGGCCGCGATCGGCCTGGCGTTGACTCGTGTCTACCGCTTGTCTGACCTCCCACTGAGTTTCGCGGACCTGGCGTGGAGCGTAGTGCTGACCTTGCCGCTGGCAGCGGTCGGGCTTCACGATCTGCTGGTCGGCGGCGTGCGGCTTTGGGATCGCCCGGCCCGGCGGCGAAGCGTTTCGCCGGTGGTGGCATTTGGTTGCGGAGCGTTGCTGGCCGGTTGGTATTTTACGATCGCGCTGGCGCGCTATCCGAGCCTGCGGGAGCAATGGCTCCCAGCGTTGCCGGTTCTGGCAGTTGCCGCCGCATTGCAGGGATGCCTGTTTCTGTTTCTGGAACTTCTGTTCGAGATGGCCGCGGAAGCGACACGCAAAAGAGGAATCCGGGCACGGCTCATGGCTTCACTCGTGCTGCTGTGGATTTTTGCCGGCCTGCTGTTGCGGCGGCTGGTTACTCCGGCGCTTTCCTTCAACAACGGATGGGCAGAGGTGTGGGCGTGGAGCTACCCGCTGGCCTTCATCGTAATGCTGGCGGGGTGGCACGTGCGTCGCGCGGCAGTTCGCGGCGACGCGCACAGCCGTGTGGAGGAGATCCTCTCCGGCCTGCTGCCCGACGGCTGGGTCTGGACTGCCGTGGCGGGCGTAGCGGCGCTGACTGCCGCCTTTGCGATTCCTTACAGCATCGAGCAAGTGGATTGGAACTTCCTGTTCCAGCGCCTGAGTGCGGTGGGCGTCTGGGCCGTCGCGCTGGGGGTGACGTGGCGGCTGTTCTCGCGCCCGGGAGAAAATCGCTACCACTGGGGCAGGAATCTCGCCGGCCTGCTGCTGGCGGCCGCATGCTGTTTCGGTCTGGCGCAGTCGGGCCGCTTGTGGCATCGGCTCGGGCTGAGTTCCATTTCGCGGGCCAGTGCCGCCTACCACGGCATGGACTCATCGTTTCAAGTAGCGCAGATTGTGTTTCGCCCGGTCATCCGCGACAACGATGCGACCGGACTTTTCGCTTACCTGCAGCGCAACGCGCTGATGGGCGATGCGATTCATCCTCCGGCGCTGAAGCTGGTGAAGTCGTTCATCCCCGACATCGGTCCCAAGCCGGATATCTACATCGTGGTGGTGGACACGCTGCGCCGGGATTATTTGTCTCCCTATAACCCGAAGGTGACGTTCACGCCGCAGATCGCGGCATTCGCCGGCGACCCGAACACTTTCGTCTTCCAGCATGCCTACACCAACTACGGCGGAACAGCGCTTTCCGAGCCGGCGATCTGGGCAGGCATGATGATGCCTTCGAAGCAATACGTCGAGCCGTTTGCCGAGATGAACGCGCTCGAGCAGCTCACCAAC
The DNA here is from genome assembly GCA_963770915.1 of uncultured Acidobacteriaceae bacterium. Taxonomy (GTDB): domain Bacteria; phylum Acidobacteriota; class Terriglobia; order Terriglobales; family Acidobacteriaceae; genus PALSA-270. Next base: position 2,717,021 of record CAVYRG010000001.1, on the reverse strand, counting down.
GGCGACGGCTACCAGCGCGTGTATACGCCCGACCAGATTCTGCTGCGCCTGCTGCGGCTCTCCGATTCCGATACGCTGCTGAACGTGAAAGGCAATCGCTATTTTGGATTGGACCTGCGCGACACGGTGCGCGACATTCGCCAACTTCCGGCGAGGTCCCAGCCCCGCTTCGTCTATACCCAGCCGCAGAATCTGCATCCGCTCACGCTGAACCGGCTGGCGGAGCTCGGCAAGAAAGTGCACGGCAGCTATCCCGGCTTCAATCCGCGTTACGCCGAGGAGCTGAGCAAAGTGGATACGGCCTTCGGCGAACTAATCGACGACCTGAAGGCCAAGGGCAAATTCGACAACAGCATTGTGATTCTGGCCTCCGACCATGGCGATTGGCTAGGCGAGTACGGGCGCTGGGGCCACGGGCAGTCGCTACTGTCGCCGATTCTGGAAGTTCCGCTGCTGATTCACCTGCCGGCCAAGCTTGCCCACTCGATGTATTGCGATACGCAGCAGGAAGTCTTTCTCACCGACATTACGCCTTCGCTGTACTACCTGCTGGGGCATCGCGAGCTGCGGCAGGGAGAATTTTACGGGCGTCCGCTGTTCACCAAGACGCAGGCGGAGCAGGCGAATTATGCGCGGCCGTATCACTTTTTCATGTCAAGCTATGCGGCGGTGTTTGCCGTGATGGAAGAGCGAACCAAGACGCTCTATGTGGCGGATGCGGTGGATGACAATCAGTCGGTCTATCACTTGAACGACGATTGGTATGGATTGGACAACCTGATTGATCCGGCGTCGCAAAAGAAGTTCGAAGGGCTAACGCGCGGGTTCATCGGGCGGCTGAATGAGTTGTATGGGCATGGGCCGTAAAAACGAGCTCGCAGGTGTCCTGCCAGGGGTGTATCTTCAGTGATGTAGCTCTCTCGGCGATGGGCAAGTACAATTAGTTTGTAGGGGCAATCTACCGGGCTCGGATGAGGCGATCACACATGGCGGCTACCGTTCCCTCGCGGGGCAAGTCGGCGGAAGACGAACTCCTGAACAGTTTTGCAGACCTGATAGACGAGGCTGCGAAGAAAATGACCGACAACGAGTTCAAGAACGCCGCCAAGAAATCTAACGCGGCTCTTGACCGCGCTTTATCGCCTCGGAAACGGCGCTCCGGAACTGTCTGATTCTTTCTTGAAGTTCTTCCGCTGAGATTTCCGGCTTCCATTCTTTCACTGCTTGCACGAATTGAGGCTCGGCCTCGTAGCGGCCCTCGCGAACAATGCGACCGAGTTTTTCAAGCTGCTCAGCCTTGACTTTTGCGGCCGCTTGTCTCGAATGAACATCCTCTACGGTGCGAAACCCGCGCCAGAACTTCTTCATTTGCCTTGCCCTTCATCGCAGGGATGATGTCGCTGAGCTACTCTTTGGCGGCAAGGCGCAGCCTATCACTGAACAATTTGAACCGCAAAGCCGTGCCAAACAGGGACAAGGGCGAGGCCCTGTCCCTGGGCAATCTTGTAGAAGATGGCTTTGTGTTTATTCCGGCAGCTTTTGCTCTCCTGCAATCGTGAACTTCGCGCTGACGGTGGTGGCCGAGGTTCCAGGCTGGCCGCCGCCTGCGCTCAGTTCGTATTCACCGGGCGCAACCAGGCGGTCTCCGGACAGATTCACGATGCTCAAGTCGCGTGGATCGAGGGTCATCTCGACGTTCTTGGATTCGCCGGGCTCGAGATGCACGCGCTGGAAGCCGCGCAGAGCGCGGATGGGCGCGCCGAGCAGGCTCGGCGGCGTGAGATAGACTTCAACCACTTCGTCTCCTGCGGGGCCGCTGGCATTCTTCACATCCACCTTCACGGTCAACGGGTCGCCGGCGTGCAGCGTGGAAGTCGAGAGCTGCAGGTTGCTGTACTCGAACTTCGAGTAGCTCAATCCATAGCCGAATGGGTAGAGCGGATCGCCTTGAAAATAGCGGTAGGTGCGGTCCGTCATGTCGTAGTTCGTGAAGTCCGGCAGCTGATCCACGCCCTTGTAGAACGTTACCGGCAGCCGGCCGGCGGGATTGTTCACTCCGGCGAGGGTTTCGGCAATGGCTGCGCCGCCTTCTTCGCCGGAATACCAGGCGTCCAGAATCGCGTTGGCGTTCTGCGCGGCCCAGTTTACCGAGAGCGCGCTGCCATTCATAAGCACCACCACCAGCGGTTTGCCCGCGGTCTTCAGAGCTTCCACCAAGTCTTCTTCATCTTTGGGCAGGTCAAGGCTGGTGCGGTCGCCGCCGTCGAAACCAGGGATGTGGACGTTCATCTCCTCGCCTTCGAGCAGCGAGGTGATGCCGACTACGGCGACGACCAAGTCCGCGTCTTTGGCGGCCGCGACGGCGCGCTCCTGCGGGTCAGGGATGTTTTTCTTCCACATGAATCGCGCGGCCAAACCGCGTCCGCCAAACGATTCCAAACGCACGGCGTACTTGTGGCCTTTTTCCAGCTCCACGGTGGCCGTTCTCGGGGTGGACCTCTGCCCTGGCACACTCTCAGACACTAACTTGTCGTCGAGAAAGAGCCGGTTCATGAAGCCAGCCAGGCTCAGCTCGTAGGAACCGGATTCCGCCGGAGTGAGGAACCCAGTCCACCGCACAAACACCTGCGTGATTCCGGGAGGAGGAGTAGCGCCGCGGAACTCAAAATTGACATCGGGGTCCACGCGCGAAAGCAGCGGTTTACCGGTCAATTCCGCGCTGGAGTAGAAGTCGGCTTGCAATCCCGGCTCGCCGTTGCCATGGGAGAGGGCGGAAGCGGGAACCGGTGCGGGTTCGCGCAGGAAGTTCGTGCCTGGTTCGAAGGTGATCTCGGCGTTGGGAAATTGCTTCTTGATTCCATCGAGCGCGGTGGTGGCGCGCGAGGGGGTGCCATTGTAGTTGCCCTCGAGCACGCGAATCTCGTCGGCCAGCGGACCGACCACGGCAATCTTTTTTATGGAACTCGAAAGCGGCAATGTTCCGTCATTCTTGAGAAGGACCATGGTTTCGCGGGCGATTTTCAGCGCCAGCTGGCGGTGTGCTTCGCTGTCAAGTTCTGAATCCGGGGTCTGCGCGTACTTGACCATCGAGGGCGGATCGAACATGCCCAGGCGGAAGCGCGCGGTAAACAGCCGCTTCACGGCGGTGTCGACGTCGGCTTCTGTGGCATAGCCCTCTTTCACAGCGTCGATATAACGCACGTAGTCGGAGTTCGAGGTGTTGGTGACCGGGCCGGGGGAGTCGGCGCAATCGTTGTCCACGCCCGTCTTCAGGGAAATGGCCGCAGCCTGGGCAAGGGTCTGGACGTAGTGGTGGCCGCGCTGGATGTCGGCGACGGCGTCGCAATCCGATACCACGAAGCCCTGGAAGCCCCAGGCGCCGCGCAACGTGTGTTTCAGCAGGAAGTCGCTGGCGCAACCGGGCTGACCGTTGACGCTGTTGTAGACGCACATTACGGAATCGGCTTTGCCTTCGACCACCGCAGCGCGAAAGGCGGCAAGGTAGGTGTCCTCTTCATCGTGCTTGGAGACGGGCACGTCGATCTTGTGCCGCAGCGGCTCGGGACCGCTATGCACCGAATAGTGCTTGGGGGTGGAGACGACTTGCAGATACTTGGAATCATCGCCCTGCATGCCGGTGACGAAGGCAACCGCAAAGCGCGAGGTGAGGAAAGGATCTTCGCCGTAGGTTTCCTGGCCGCGGCCCCAGCGCGGATCGCGAAAAATGTTGATGTTGGGCGACCAGAAGGTTAGGCCGGAGAAAAAGGGCGAGCCTCCGCGCAGCGCCAGGTTGTGCTTGGCGCGAGCCTCGGCGCCGATGGCGGTGGCCATGTCGTGGATCAACGGAGGGTCAAAGGTGGCGCCCAGCCCAATGGGCTCGGGAAAAACCGTGGCCACTCCGCCGGCAACGCCGTGCAAGGCTTCGCTCCAAAAGTTGTAGGCGGGAACGTTGAGGCGCGGGATGGCGCGGGCCTGATTCACCAGCTGCGAGGCTTTTTCTTCCAGCGTCATGCGGCCGACCAGGTCGTCCACTCGTTGCTCGATCGGCAATGCGGGATTTAAGTAAGCAGGCGTGGATGATTGCGACGGTTGAGCTGGAGACGGCGCGTTTTGCGCGAACAAGCTGCCTGCCAGCAGGGCGGGCAGCACGATGAACATCCACAAGGTGCTCTTCGGCATGGGTTCCTCGACTTTGATGGAATTGGTTGGGCCACGGCCCAGACTCGATGGCACACAGGGCCACCGCAAGATGAAAAGATCAAACTTTGTATCTTAGGCTAGTTGTGCAGGATACGCAAAGCGGATTGCGAAGCGGATTGCGAAGCGCGGGGCATCGTCCGATCCGTCAATGGTCGACCCATCTTGGTCACTTCTTAGTGCCACGCAAACCGGATCTCCGCCGCCCCGCCGGCCGGAACCAATCAGTTACCTACGCGAGTACCGGGAGGTTGCCCTCGTAACCCCCTCCCCCACTACGGGGCCATTCTTATCGAATGACGCGCATTGCATGATGGAAGGGCCGGACATGACGCCCCTTCGAAGGTGTCCCTTGAGGCATTCCTACCGAAACCTGGAGAATGTCCCTAAAGGGGGAGTTCTCACTCCCCATGTCCGGCAACCGAATCATAAGGCAGTATGGCTGTGCAAAGAATCGGATTTAAGGACAATGCCCGTCACCTTGGTGACTAAGCGCTGATTACCTCTGGGAGCTTGAGAAAAAAGCAGATCCTCCCGCGTTGAGCCCAACCGCAATTGTTTGGCCCCCAGGTTATCCACAAATCAGCCTGTGACGATCATCACAGACATCTCGGCCCTTGTCCTTTTAGACAGAGTCAGGACAGTTTGGCGGGCTGCGGAGCTCGCTCCCTTCGAAAATTGCCCTGCTGACCCGTACTCGATACGGTCCTCAAGGAGTTTGAAACCACTCCTTTTACCATTCCTGGCGCGCAGTTAAGCCATAGCGCTGACCAGCTTTGTGGAGCGGCCCTTGGAAATACGACTGCCAGACGAGCCGCCAGGTTGGCGGGATCTCACCGACGAACTGCAGCAAACCACCGATCCGGCTCGCTTCCAAACCCTACTGACTCGAATCTACGAACTGCTGGCGGCGCATGAAGCTCGCGCGAGGCTGGATGACGAGCGGAAGAGCGATTCCTGATCAACGAAGAAAGATCAACACCGAACGCGCCCAGAGCCTGCTGCGACCTCTGCTATCATCGTTTCGCTATCATTTCAGCAGCAGACGGCGGCCCGATGGACGAAGACATTCCCAGCATTCGGGTTCCAGTGGAGGGGCTCATGGAAGGACCAAGCACAACCGCGGGGGCGCGGCGCGACGAAGACATTGCACTTGATCTGATGAAATTTGTAGCCATGGCAACCGGCTATGGCAAGACCAGTTCTTCCGGAGTCGGCTTTCAGGGCGGAGGCGCGGCTGCCAAGCCGGAGGAGTACGCAGCCCATCTGCTCGATCTTTACGGCAAGTGCCTGGATGCCGTCGGAGGGAAGAAGTAAGCGCCGCGCTAGCAAAGTTAGCCGGCTGCTTGTTTACATCTACGCCGCTTTCCTTTCCAGCCCGACCCTCGCCAGAAGATCCTGGAAGCGCGGAGTGCCGCGGAAAACATCCCACTTGGGATCGATCAAGAAAGTCATGCGCACGTCCCGCTCGTCATAGGCGCGCTCCAGGCAGTCGTACATCGCGGCCTCTTCCCCCAATCCGGCGTAAACCAAAGCGAAGTTGTACGGCGCCACGTACTTCTTCGCGGTCAAGTCGTGCAGTTTCGCGAGGACGCCTCGCGCCTTCTCGCGTTGGCCGGAAACCGCCAGAATATAGCCGCTCAGCCCGATGCCTTCCGTGATTCCTCCGGAGAGAACGTGGGCGTTCTCCAGCGCGGCGAGAGCGTCGTTGTATTGTCCGAGGCGCTCGTAAGCCTTGGCCAGGTTGACGTAGGCCACCCAGAAGTTGGGATCGAGTTCGAGCGCGTTGTGAAACTCGGGAAGCGCTTCGCGATAGCGGTGGTCGTGGAACAGAAATTCCGCGCGCAGCGTGTGCATGATCGGCGACAGGGGATCAAGCCGGCATCCGCGGGCGATCTCTTCGAGCGCAGCCTCATGCTGGCCGCTGTTGGAAAAACAATGGGCGCGGAAAAGGCGGGCCAACGCGTAGTTGGGATTGAGCTGGAGCGCGGCTTGAAACTGCTTTTCCGCCTGCTCCGCGTCCCAATCGAACCAGAAGTGAACCGTCCCCAGGGAAGTGTGAGCTTCGGCTAGGGTTGGATCGAGTTCCAGGGCCTTGGCGGCGGCCGCGCGCGCCTGGGGAAAGCATTCGCGGGCTGCCGCGTCGCTGGTCAGGGGTAGCACGACAAAGCAATCCGCCAGACCGGCATAGGCGCGCGCGTAGTTCGGATTCTCCTGGATCGCTTGCTGAAAATACTGGCGGGCGCGCATCACTTCCGGGTAGGTGCGCTTGGCCCAGTGATAGCGTCCCCGCAAGTAAGTGTCGTGGGCCTTGAAGTCTTCCCCTTGTAGACGCAAGACCGGCGGTTGCGCCAGCGGCCGCAGCCGCAGCTGCACTTGCCGGGTGATGGCAATGCCCAGCTCGCTCTGCACTCCCAGCACGCTGCCCAGGTCGCGATCATAGCTCTCGGCCCAGAGATGGACCTGATCGGAGGTTCGGATCAACTGCGCCGCGATGCGCACTCGATTTTGTTCCCGGCGCACCGATCCTTCGAGGACGTAATCCACGGAAAGCTCTTTGCCAATTTGCGCCACGGTCTTGGTGGTTCGCTTGTAGGCCATGGAGGAGGTGCGCGCGATCACCCCGAGGTCATGCGGGCTGAGACTGCCGAGATGAGTAATAGTCTCCTCGGTCAATCCATCGCTGAAGTATTCCTGGTCGGGCTCGTTGGTCAGATTTTCGAAGGGGAGCACGGCCAGCATGATTCGGCCCTGTGGGTCTGGCGGGCTCGTCGGGCGCGAGCCGTTCTGCGCCTCCCTGACGGCGGCGGCGAAGCGGTAGCCTTTGCCGGAAACGGTCTGCAGGAAGCGCGGCTGCACTGAATCGTCTCCTAGCGCCTGGCGAATTTTGCGAACCGCGGTGTTGATGCTGTTGTCGGTATCGAGGAAAACATCTCGTCCCCAGAGTTTTTCGATGATGGCGGCGCGAGTGACCAACTGGCCGCGCTGCTCGACCAGCAGGCGCAGCAACTCCATGGGAATGCGTTCCAGCTTGATGCTGCGCCCGTCGCGGCGCAATTCATAAGCGGCCAAATCAAGCTCGAAATCGCTGAACTTCAAAACCTCGGCAGCCATCTGCAAACCCCGCCAGCGGCGGGATTTGCGCCATTCTATGCCATTTTCTGAGCGCGAATTAAGAAATCCTACAGATTCCCTCCATTGCTGGACGGCCGTTGCCAGCGCAAGATGCGGCGCAGGGCGTGGAGTGAACCCGCCAAAACTGAATCAGTAGAAGGAGTTATTTATGATGAAAAGATTTGCAACCTGCTTTGCTGTGGGGGCGGTTGTGCTCATGGTGGCCGGAATGGCCTCCGCCCAAACTGAATCCCGGTTCTGCAACAACGCCCTTCTCCATGGGGACTACGCATTTACGGTGGAAGGCTACAAACTGGCCGGACCTCCGGGCACCCCGACCGGACCCATGCGGGGCGTGGCCATGACTACTTTTGACGGGCACGGCGGCCTTACCCAGATTGACTCCGTGAATGTCAACGGCACCCATGCCGCGTTTCTCACCGAAACACCAGCCACCGGTACTTACCAGGTGAACTCGAACTGCACCGGCACCTTCACCCTTAACTTCGCCCCTCCGGACCCTCGCTCAGCGGCACCGGTGACGGTGGACTTTGTCCTCTCCGAGGGCGGCACCGAGATCGACGCAGTTGTAACTGCGCCGGCGGGCGCGCTGTTGATCGCCAGCCACGGCAAGAAGCGTTTCTTGTTCTGAGGGATGAGGAAGCAAAACCTGAGAAGCTCTGGACAGGCTCTCAAGGGGGAGTGCAACGGGACGGGGATGAAACCCGTCCCGTTTGCGCATGAAGGATTCTAGCGGCGGCCTTTCTTCTTGGCCTTCTTGGCAGGCTTCTTCTTAGCCGCTTTCTTCTTGGCCGGCTTTTTCTTGGCTGCCTTTTTTGCGGGCTTCTTTTTCGCGGGCTTCTTCTTAGCCGCTTTCTTCTTGGCCGGCTTTTTCTTGGCGGTTTTTTTCGCCGGCTTCTTGGCCGCAGGCTTAGAGCCTCCGCCACCTCCCGCTGGCTTGGGCGGAGGAGGAGCTACCGGTTCCATCTCCACTTCTGCGACCACGGCGACTTCGGCTTCTTCCTCCTCTTCCTCGTCTTCTTCGTAATCTTCTTCCAGCGAATCGCCGTAGGCGGCAGTTTCACCAAACTCATCCGCTTCGTCATCGCGGGCGTAGAGGGCGTCATCCAACGTCATTTTTCCTCCTCATTTCCGCCGCCTTTGGCGGCGGGATCGTGCTTGAGCGCGTAGCAGCGCCATGGACATAAGAAGACAACTAACGGGCCGTTGCTCTGGCCGGAACGGGGCGCGATTATAGCACAGCGATTTTGCGACCCGACCGTCTGCATATTACACCTTCAATCAAGTGCGCAGGGCTTCAGAAAACGTGCAAATGCTTTCTGGTTGGATGCGTCGCAAACAAAGGGGTGATGGAGCGGGCTGGCTGTTTTCGAGGAATCTAGCGGGAGGCGCGAATAATCAGGATCATACCTGGCCGCAGGTTCACGACGCCATTGTCGCGCTTCAAAGCCTGGACGGTAGTGTGATGGGTGGTTGCAATCGAATAAAGGGTTTCGCCGGGCGCGACTTTGTGCCGCACCACTGGTTTGCTGCTTTTTGCTTGTAACGTCTTGCTGGCCTTCGCCTTAGACGACACCCTTATGGCAGAAGGGGTGTTCGGAGCCACCGGCAGATGGATATACAGAATGTGGCGTCCACCCAGGCTGTCGCCGCGCAGGCGATTCCAGCGGCGAACCATAGTCGGCGAAACGTTGAAATTCTCGGCCACGGATCGCACCGTATCTCCACGGCGCACCTTGTAGCGGGTAATGCGGCGAGCGTAGGTTACGACCTCACCGAAGTGCCGCCCCGGCGCGACGGGAATGATGAGGTCGCTGTCGGGCAGCAGGCTGGCCTTTGGATCAAGGTTGTTGGTATCGACAATCGACTCAATCGAGGTCCGGTAGTAACGAGCGATCCCAGGCAACGTCTCACCAGGAGCCACTTTGTGGTAGCGCCACAATTCTCGCTTGTCCGAAGGGATGGCAGCAATGTTGCCGAGATAATCGTCTTCGGTTCCAGCCGGAAGGTGCAGTTCGAAAGGCTGACCGTCTTTGGGTGTGGTCCAACGCAAGAGGCTGGGATTTAAGTCCTGCAGCTTCTCCGGCGTCGTTCCGGCGCACTCGGCGGCCAGATGAAGATCGACGGGAGCGTCCACCTTTACCACGTCGGTTGGGACCGGCTGTTCGCGCGCCAAGTCATCCAAACCATACTGTTCCGGGTTTTTGGCCATGATCGTGACGGCCAGGATGATGGGGACGTAGTTGCGGGTCTCCTTGGGTAGAACGTTGCGCTTGTAAAGCTCCCAGAAATCCGCATAGCCGGTGCGCTTTACCGCCTGCTGCACCGTGCCTGGACCGGAGTTGTAGGCGGCCATGGCCAAATACCAGTCGCCGAACTCGTTGTAAAGATCGCGCAGGTGGCGGGCGGCGGCGCGGGTGGATTTCTCAGGATCCTGGCGCTCATCGACCCACTGATTGCGCTTCAGCCCATAACCTCGGGCACGGCTGGACATGAACTGCCACATGCCGCGCGCGCCGGCGCGGGAAAGGGCTAGTGGATGAAAGCCGGATTCGGCCTGCGCGAGGTAAATCAAATCCTGCGGAACATGTTCCTCTTTGAGAATGCGACGGATCATGGCGTCATAGCGGCCATCGCGGATGAGCCCACGCTCCAGAATGCCGCGGCCGCGGCCAGAAAAGTAATTGATGTAGCCGGCGACCGGGTCGGTCATCATCAACGGCAGATCGGAATGGGTGGTCTTTACCTCCGCCGCAGCCTTCGCCTCGACATTCGCATCAACCGGAGCGTTGGCCTCGTTGGCTTCGTCGATCGGAGCCGGCTCGGCCTTCTGAGCCTCAGCATTATCGGAGGACTGCTCGGCGGGCGGATCCAAACTGGTCAAGCCGGCCAGAACCAGGTCAAATTCCTGTATCACGCGACGATCGGAATGAACGTCGTGCGGGCTGGCCATCAGCATATCGAATGCGCGATTGAAGCTTTGCCGCGCCAGCTCCAGGTTTCCGGCCTTGAAGGCTTCCTGCCCAGATTGGTATTCCCGGTCAACGCTCGCCACCAGCGTCACCACGGGATCAGGTTTTGCCGCGAACGCTGGGCCGTCAGGTTGCCCTAATTTGGCATTCGAAGCTTGATCTTGACCTGAAGGCGCAACCAGAGCGGGAGCGTTCGCCTGTTTCGGAGGCAACAGCGAACCCGGCGGCGCGGTATGGCAGGCGGTGCCCGCCAAGACCGAAACGGTCAATGCTGCCGCCACAATGTAGCCTGCAAGCTTCATATTTATCTATGACTTACTGCAGCGTCCCGGGCACATCGGCACAGGCGGCGATGTTAAATGCTACTCTGGGGCAGCGGGTCGGTCAATCGCCCGGCCGGGTCATTCCCCATTACTTTGGATACAGGCGCGGCATGATAACTCGCCAGGCTGTCCCCCTGCAAGTGGTTGATTGCAAGTTGGCTGCCGTCCTGGAGGGCCCAGCCGGGTTTGCAGGCTGGGTAATTCTGCCTTTGTTTGTGGAAGAGCGCGGCCGAATTCTGGGTTCCCGTAATGGGCAGCGCAAACCCGAACGGGTGGGGTAATATGGCTAGCGGAAAAATCCCGCTCTGCCTTTCAATCCTTTTGCGAAACGGAATCTGGGGCGCCACATGAAAGCCATTCAAGTAAAACATCCGGGCGGACCGGAAGTGCTTGAGCTCGTCGAGTTACCCGTTCCCAAGCCCAAGGCGAACGAAGCTGTGGTGAAGATTGCGGCTTCTGGTGTGAATTACATCGATGTGAACCTGCGCAGCGGCGCATATAAAGCGCCCCTGCCGTTCATTGCCGGGCAGGAAGGCTGCGGCACGGTCACGGCGGTGGGCGAGAACGTCAAGTCGTGCAAAGCAGGCGACCGAGTGGCCTGGAGCGGCGTGCTCGGCTCCTACGCGGAATACGTGGCCGCTCCCGCCGAGGCGCTGGTGCCGGTGCCGGCCAACGTGAGCGAGCGTGACGCGGCCGCTTCCATGCTGCAAGGCATGACCGCGCATTATCTGTGTTACGACACTTATCCGCTGAAGCCCGGTGACACGGCGCTGGTGCATGCGGCGGCCGGAGGAGTGGGGCTATTGCTGGTGCAGATGGCGCATCAACGGGGCGCGCGCGTGATTGGCACGGTTTCTTCCGAGGACAAAGCCAAGCTGGCGCGCGAGGCGGGCGCGGACGAGGTGATCCTCTATACCCAGACTGATTTTGAAGCCGAGACCAAGCGGCTGACCGGCGGCAAGGGCGTCGACGTGGTCTATGACAGCGTGGGCAAGGCGACCTTCGACAAGAGCATGAACGTGCTGCGGCCGCGCGGCATGCTGGTGCATTACGGATCGTCGAGCGGGCCGGTGCCGCCGGTCGATCCCAATGTGCTGGCGAGCAAGGGATCGCTGTTTCTGGCGCGCACCACGCTGGCACACTTCACGGCTACGCGCGAAGAATTGCTGGCGCGCGCGGGGGCGGTGTTTGCCATGATCGCGTCGGGCAAACTTAAGCTGCGGATTGCGCATACCTATCCGCTGACCGAGGCGCAGCAGGCGCATCGCGATTTGGAGGGAAGGAAGACGACTGGGAAGTTGCTGTTGCTGCCGTAGTAGGGACGAGAGTTTATTCGCCTCTCTTCCTTGCCCTTTTCTTGCGCCGCGCCGTTGCCTCTAGTTCGTCTATTGCGCGGTCATGTTTCCAGAATAAATGTAGCAATTCGGCATAGGTAGCATGGGTCGGCATGCCGTATTTGTCGCGGATATCCGCGGGCAAAGGTCGCACCGAGTGCGCAAGTTGAACGAACAATCGGTTGGGTATCTTTTGGCGTTTTCTGAGGAACGCACAGAATTCCTCGTGGAACTCAATTGGCGGACGTAGCGGGTTAGTTGATGACATAGCCATTCCTCTCCACGAACGATTTTTAAGAACTGTAATAGGGGTTGTCGGTTTGCGTGATTTCGTCCCATATTCGAATGAGTTGTTCGACATGTCGCCTCTCCACGAATACAGTTGGCCGACACTCAATGGTGATATACGCTCCGTGCTCGTTTATCTGCACCGTGGCGTTGCCACATAAAGCTTCGTGCGAAAACGGCACTTCAAGATGGTCGTTAATCAACGTTTATCTCCTCCTATAGCTGAGAGTCGTTTCTAGGTACAAAAAAAACTGCCGCCGGGGACTCAAGGGTAATCCCCTTGAAATACGTTCCCCGGTCGGCAGTCCGTTGTCCGGCTCTACGCGGCCCTTATCGCGATCTTGCGGCGTGCCCGAGCGAGCCAAAAATAAGGTTCGGGCAACCTTCCTAGAGTCATTTTATCAGATGTTCTGCGCACCCTTGGCTGGTCAAATGGCCGGAGGCTTTCTGAGGAAGCGGAGGTCGCCGCCGGGCAGCGGTACTACCGAGCCCTGTTCGGCTTGAAGGGGCGAGGGCGCGTGTACCCCACGATTAATCTCTGTGCTCCGCGCCGTGCATAATTCGGCATACTATGACGTATTGTGCTGTAATATTCCGTTATGGACAAGCAGACCATCAGCTTTCGGATCGAGCCGGACAAGCTGGACGCTCTGGACAGCTTGGCGGATATGCTCGATCGCGATCGCACCTACCTGTTGAATGAAGCGGTGACCGCTTTTCTCGAAGTTCAGCAATGGCAAATTGAGCAAATCAAGAAGGGCCTGGAACAAGCCGACGCGGGTGAGCTAACACCACACAAGAAAGTGAAAGAGATGGCGGCGCGCTGGCGGCGCCGGTGACGGTTGAGTGGACGCCGCTCGCCACGGCTCATCTGCGGAGCGTCTTTGAGTACATCGCTCGGGACAATTCTGCGGCTGCCGAGAGAGTTCTGGCGCAAGTGTTTGCGGGAGTGGAGCGGCTGGAGCGCTTCCCCAACATGGGCCGCTCGGGCCGCCTGGAAGGCTCTCGCGAATTGGTGATGGCGGGAACGCCGTTTGTGGTCCCCCATCGCATCAACCGAAATCGCGTCGAGATCCTGGCGGTCTTTCATGCGTCCCGCAAATGGCCGGAACAATTTTGAGCGTGAGATCAGCCCTGGCGCGTGTAGTTGCGAGCGTATGCGGGCGCTTCGCGCATGGGATCAAGCCTTGGGTCGCTGACCGGCTCGCCCGCGACCATCCCTAAAGGAATCACTCCCGCCCAAGTCGGAAACGAATAGTCTTCCTCATCATCAATCGGCGGGCCTTGGCGGACTTTGGCGGAGAACTCCGCAATCGGCAGACGCATGACCAACGTAGCCTTAAGCTCCCTTTCATTCGGCTGGCGGACTTCTGCCCAGCGGCCGGGCAGAATGTGTTCGGATAGCGCGCGCAACGCTGCCAGCTTCTCGGCGGGGTCTGCGACCACAACCGCCGTGCCCAACACCACCACCGAGCGGTAATTCATCGAGTGATTGAAAATCGAGCGGGCGAGGACCAACCCATCGAGCAGAGTGACCGTCACGCAGACGGGGACGCGCTCATCCAAAGTACGCAGCATGCGGCTGGCTGCGGAGCCGTGAATATAGAGATTGTCGCCCTGGCGGCCGTAGCTGGTGGGAATGACGAAAGGCTGGCCATCCACGACGAATCCGACGTGGCACAGAAAACCTTCATCGAGAATCTGGTAGGCGATTTCGCGGTCATAGACGGCGCGCTCGGGCTCGCGGGTGACACGAGTGCGCGGCGTGGGAACGTAGGGTTGAGACATGTTTCGGGAAAACTCCGGGCAAGCGCCAAGGATGAACTGCAGAAAAAGGAAGTCTAACAGCAGCGCCTACCCCGGCCCACCGGCATCGCGTGCGGCGAAGCCCTTTACGTAACGGTAGAACCGGACTGGACCTCGCCGTTTCCAATACCGCGCCTTGTAAGTGTCAATGCCAGGTCCGTCGCTCAAAACGCTGAAGAAGAGATGCTGCGCGGGATTGACGACGATTCCGACATGGCCAGTCCAGACCACCAGATCGCCGGGCTGGGGATGTTTTACCCGCCGAAAATAATCTGTCCCGTCATAGAGGTCGGAAGAACTGGCGTATGGGTAAGGGAAACCAGCCCGGATATAAATGGCGTTTACAAGATGGGAACAATCGCGCTCATGCTCAGAGCGCACGCGCAAGTCGAGGGCAGCAGCAATCACCGACAAGCCGTCATCGGCGGTCAGGGTAGACGCGTGATGCTGGCTGGCATGCACACGGGGGGTTGCGCGCAAGCTTACGGTTTTCTGCGCTGAAAACGAGTGGGGGACGAGTCCGCACAGGACCAGCGCCGCGATCGCTTGTTTACGATGAAACCACATTGCTCGTAATTGTGATGCGGTTCGGCGGCCTGAGGTAAGTTACGCCAGTGCTAGGGAGATCGTGTGATGCGCTGGGCGGCGGCGTAGCCTTCGTCAATCTTTGTGGCAATCTCTACGCGATGTTCGGCGAGCCAGGCTTCCTGTTCGTGGAGCATGGAAACCGCGCGCTCCACAAATTCGTCCACCGTTTGGTAGGGGGCGCGCTGGACGTCCTGCCGGATCAGTTCTTCGAGTTCGGGCCTGAGGCGGATTTCCATGATTCTATTAGCCCATGAAATCGACCGCTGGAACCAGGCTAGTGCCCATCCCAACACTTTCGACATCGCCCAGGGAAACATCAAGGGCACCGGGCGGATCCGCTCAAGCTCGCCTCCGGTGAAGTCGAAATTTGCGACGTTGAGCGCAGTTGAATTCCACTTTCGAAACGCTACAGGTGGGGCGCCCAGCAGGGTGCGCAAACGTAAAATTTATGGTTTGTTTCTGCGGTAGGTTACTAATTCAGCTTTGTACTCCAGTTCAGGACCACAGACATTGGTGCTACCGCTGTCTTGAGCTGCGTGTTGATGAGGAATTTCTGCCCGTCTTTGCTGACGTCGTAGGAGAACTGCTCGGAAGTTGAGATCATTTCTTTAGAGTTGGCTTGGAAAAGCGCCATTGGCGTACCGGCGTCAAAATTGGCTCCCGTCTTCACCGGAACCGCCATGATTTTGCCGTCGTTTGAGAGGTAGAAGAGTTCTTTCCCGTCGCTTCGCCACTTGGGCTGATCCCCTCCCGCGTTCGAGACCTGCCACTTGCCCTGGGCCTCGGGAAAAGAGGTAACATAAATCTCCCAGCGCCCGCTCTCGTTAGAGGAGTACGCTACCCACTTGCCGTCGGGCGAAAACCTAGCGTTTTTCAAGGTGGAACTTGCTTTGAGAAACTGAGTGGCTCGAAATTCCGGAATCGCCACAAACCACAAGTCTGCGCCGCGCTCATAGAGCACAGATTTCCCATCGGGCGACCAGTCGGTGGGAAATCTGTCGGGACCGTCCTGCGGAATCAGTTTCTCCTCTTGCGCTCCATTGGTATCTTTCAAATATAGGTTGAACGTGACTCCACGATTCGAGGCAAAAATCATTCGACTTCCGTCGGGACTCCAAATCGGCAGCGAGTCGATCGCTGGATCGAACGTCAGCCGCTTCGCACTCTGGGTCTGAAGATCGTAGGTCCAGATGTCGGTATTCTGGCTCTCGGGATCGGTGGTATCGGATGCCACGGTTTTGCCGTTTGGGGCCAGGGTGATGTTGCCGTAAATGCCGGGGTTCCGGGCGATTCCAATCTCTTCACCCTTCCGGTTCAGCCACATTAATTCAGAAGCGCCGGAATCCCCGGCTTTTTGGGCTACCAATAAGCCGGGACTCGAGGCGGAATATACGGCGTCAGAAATTCGCGGCGAGAATTGAACGTTCGTGAAGATGGCGACAGGCTCACCGGTCAGCTCGAAGTTTCCTGCGTCGAAATGTTGGGCGAAAAGAGTTTGATCGCGGTAGAAGAGCAGATACGGTGTGGCATAGGCCACGTTCGCGCTCGCTTTAGTCACCAGCCGCTTCTCGCTCGAACTCAGCGAACCCAGGAAGATCGAACTGAGGTCTTTTCGTCCGGAAAGATGGATCGCGGAATACAAATAGTGGATCCCATCGGGCAGGAATACCGGCCAGCGATTGCTGTCTTCGTTCAGGCTTTTGTCCGGAACCGTGATCTGCGTCGGCGTGCCCCCGGAAGCAGGAATTCGATACAGACCGACCCCCAGGTGTCCACTCGGAGTAAAGATGATGACCCCATCTTTATTCCATGCGCCACCGCGACCTGAGGGTGCATCGCACAAGATCTGCACCGGCCCGCCGTCGAGGTCCAGCTTCTTCAGCTTCCCGTCTGCAAAGAACCCGAGCGACCGCCCGTCAGGAGACCAGAATGGAAAGTTTGCCCCGTCGGTGTTGGCAAGGCTGGTCGCTTCTGGCGACCCGGGCTCATAGATCCACAGCACGTTGTTACGTAGTGATTCCGGATGGCCGGCGATGGCTACAGTACGGCCATTCGGAGATACAGCCACATCTTGCGCCGCGAACGGGAGTGGCGCAGAAAAATATGCAGTCTGCGTCGTCGCTTTCGATCCGCGCCACCAGAGAACAACGGCGATCAGCATCAGTGCGAGCGCGCCTGCGATCAGCCAGGCCAGCAACCCGTGGCTGTTTCCTTTCTTTTCCGTGGATCGGATAGTCGGGGTTCCGCTCTGAGCGATCCACTTTAACTGCAGTGCGATGTCGTGTGCTGTCTGTAAGCGCTCCTCAGGATTCTTCGCCAGGCAAGCGGTGACGATGTGCTCGAACGCCGGCGGCGTGAGTGGCTGGAGCGCAGAAATTGGTTCCGGTTCCTTTTCGAGAATTGCGCTGGCCACGCTGAGCTGGCTCTTGCCCTGGAACGGCCGTGAACCGGTTACCATTTCATAAAGAACAGCTCCCAGCGCGAACAGGTCCGACCTCGCGTCTGCCTCTTTGCCCTCAATCTGCTCCGGCGACATGTACTGGACCGTCCCGATCATGGTGCCCGCTGTCGTGAGTGGAGAGACGGGACTGGCTCCGCTCATGGTGCGGGCCGCGGACAAAAGAGGCGCGGTCAACGCTCCGGCCGGGGAGCCGTCGCCCGCGGATTTCGCCAGCCCGAAATCCATCAGCTTCGCGCCGCCTTTCGTCAGCATGATGTTCCCTGGCTTCAGATCGCGGTGCACAATCCCCTGACGGTGTGCCACTGCGAGCGCTTGAGCAACAGTGATTCCAATCGTTAGGGTCTCGTTCAGGGGCAACGGTCCTTTAAGAAGCCGCTCAGCCAGAGTTTCCCCTTCGAGAAACTCCATCACCAGAAAATCGGTGTTGTCCTGGGATCCAATGTCGTAGAGGTGGCAAATGTGCGGATGGTTCAGCGACGAAATGGCGCGAGCCTCTCGGTCCATGCGCTGCTTCAGTTCCGGCGAAGAGGAAAGATGCGAAGCGAGAACCTTAATGGCTACGATTCGATCCAGACGGATGTCCCTGGCGCGATACACCTCGCCCATGCCGCCGGCGCCCAGCGGCGATTGGATCTCATACGGACCGAGTCTGGCGCCTGAGGCGAGAGCCATTGGTGCGCGCAATTATAGTCCTCGGCAGCGCGTTGCCGAGGATGCGACGGTCGGCGGCAATCTGACCGGCTGCCCTCGATTCTCGCTGATGCAGGTTCTAGAGGATGCTGTCTTCGCTGGCTCGGCGGGTCGGAGGCCCGTCCCCGCACCAGTCTTGGACCGCCGAGGGCGGCTGTCCCCACGTGAATCCTACGGCTATGGACTTTGGGAACCAGGACTGTGATTGACGCGGAATGCCGCTGCCGTCCAGACTGAGGGGTCATGAAGAAACTGAAAGTCGGCATTTTGTTTGGCGGGCGCAGCGGGGAGCATGAGGTTTCGCTGCTCTCGGCGGCGTCGGTGTTCAACGCTATCGACAAAGAGAAGTTTGAGGTGGTGCCCATCGGCATTACCAAAGAAGGCAAATGGGTGACGGCGGCGGATGCGGAGCGGCTGCTTTCCGGCAAAGCGGGCGGGGGCGCCATTGGGGCAGGTAAAGAAGCGGGCGGGGGCGCCCGCTCCACACAGGCACATTTGCGGGCGGGGGATCCGGAAGCTACTCCGGGGGCGGCGGTGCTGGCTACGGGCGAAGCGGTGGTGGTGCCTCCTGAGCCGCAACAGCACGGCGGGTCGCTGGCGCCGTTCCAAACCGACGTTCTTTCTCGCCGCGCCGCCGACCGCGCCATCAACGTGGATGTCATCTTTCCCGTGCTGCATGGGACGTTTGGCGAGGATGGGACCATCCAAGGGCTGCTTGAGCTGGCAGATATTCCCTATGTCGGCGCGGGCGTGCTGGGCTCCGCGGCGGGCATGGATAAAGACGTTATGAAGTCTTTGTTCCGCGCGGCAGGGCTGGCGATCGTGAAGCACGTCACGTTCCTGCGATCCGAGTGGGAAGATGACCCGAAGAAAATCCAGAAGCTGGTGGAGAGCAAGCTGAAGTATCCGGTATTTGTGAAGCCGGCGAATCTTGGGTCGTCGGTGGGGATTTCCAAGGCGCACGATCGCAAGGAACTTGGCCCGGCGATTGAGGAAGCGGCGAAGTTCGATCGCAAAATCGTGGTCGAGCAAGGCGTGGGCGGCAAGAAAAACAAAGCCCGCGAGATCGAATGCGCGGTACTAGGCAATGATCGGCCGGAAGCGTCTGTTCCCGGAGAAATAGTGCCCAGCACGGAGTTTTATGACTACAAAGCCAAATATCTGGATGAAGGTTCGCAGCTGATTATTCCGGCGAAACTCAGCAAATCCGAAACCAAGACGGTGCGGCAACTGGCGATTGGGGCTTTCAAAGCGGTCGATTGCTCGGGGCTGGCACGCGTGGATTTCCTGATGGAGCCTGGTCCTGGAAACAAGACGCGAAAGATCTATTTGAACGAGATCAACACCATGCCCGGATTTACTTCGATCAGCATGTATCCCAAGCTGTGGGCGGCGTCGGGAGTGCCTTATCCCGAGCTGATCGAGCGGCTGATCCAGTTGGGTATGGAGCGGCACGCGGAAAAGAAGAAAAATCAATACAGCCGTTGACGGTGAAGCCTGCGAGTAGGGGACTCGAAGTGAGAAAACGCCGCACACTCATTGCGCCTCCCTTGACCTGGGAGATGAATGCCATGCCGGCGTCTCCGCCGGCGATACCTGTGCTGGCCGAGCGCGGAGGCACACAGCTGCAAACCCCGAAACCGGTGCTGGTGATCGACACCCGCGAACAAGATCCCTTTGAGTTCTCGCGCTTCCGCGGTTGGTTCTCGGCGATTGAGAAAAGGCCGCTGAAACTCGGCGACTATTCGGTGGCGGGGCTGGAAGAGGTATGCGTGGTCGAGCGAAAGGAACTCAGCGATCTGGTGCGGTCTTTCTCGGCGAACCGGCCGGAGTTTATTTCGCGACTGAGGGCGATGAGCGCGGTCCCGCATCGGCTGCTGGTGGTGACTTCTTCCCTGGGCCAGGTGAAAAGCCCATATCCTCATTCTGCGGTCGATCCCAACCGCGTGCTGCAATCTCTGGTTGCCGGACTGGCTGGATTGCAGGTTCCCTTTGTTTGCGCAGAAACGCACGAATTAGGGGAAGAGCTTACGGCGTCGTATCTGTATCAGGTGTTTCTCTACCACTGGCTGCAGACGAATGGATACGGCGACCGGCTGGTAGACAACGACTTGTGACCGGAAGTAGAGCTCATGGTTCCGTATTCAGGTCCGCTAGCCGGTGCAGGCCGGAGCGCCGCATGGCAAACAGCACGCCCCAAGCCACGATCGCCAGGATGTAGACCAACGCAAATAGCGTAAGCAGTGGCGCGACAAACGTGAATGCCGCCGGCTGAATGGGCGGCAGATGCGGGTTCGAGTGCGGAAGAGACGCTGCAATGGCGCGGGCTTTTTCAATGGCAAGCACGAGTCCGGCCAGAATGACGGTCATCAGAATCCAGGTGGAGCGCGGAAAGCGGTAGTCAGAGCGCATGGAAACCCTCCTCGATGGAAACAAAGCGGAAGCGTCGGAGCCGGTCAGGCAATGGATGTGTTCGCGGATTGCGCCGGACAGCAACCCGGTCAGTTCGTGCAAGAAAAACTCAACGCGGCCGGCGAGGGACTTATCGCGGCTGACGTTTTGTGCTTCGCGAAACACTCCGGCCATCTCGTCGCTGAACTCAGAGCGGAATTCCGCGGGGTAAAGGCGCAGCAGCAGGCTGTAGAGCGCGATGACCAATCAAGCCTCCTTGCGCGAAACGCGCAACCCCGCCAGCCGCGTGAGATGCTTCATGCGGTCCACTTCGAGCAGCAAGTTGCGGCGGCCTCGGCTGGTGAGGCGATAGGCCCTGCGGCCGCGCGGGCTTTCATCTTCTTCGAACTGTTCGATCCATCTGTCTTCCAACAAGCGGCGCAGAGCGCCATAAAGGGTGCCGGTGCTGAGCTTCACCCGGCCTGCGCTCATGCGTTCGACATCCTGCAGGATGGAGTAGCCATGGCGCGGCTGCTCGGCGAGGCTGAGCAGAATGAGCAGAACGGGTTCAGTAAGGGGCAGAGTCTCCATAGTGCTAGTTACGACATGTCGTATAACGCCATATTAACGCGATGGGCCGCACCCCGTCAATCGCAACTCGAGGGATGATCTGCGCTCGATGGCGCATTCCGGATGGCGCATTTCCTAGGTGTATAGTTTTACGCGCCGTGAAATCCACTCTCAGCAGTGCTTTCCTTGCTCTCGTGCTTTGCGCTTCGCCGCTTGTGTCGCGTGCGCAAGCTTCCAGCCCGGCTCAAACGCCTCCGCCAACCGTACCGGAATGGGCGCAGCCTGGTTCCCCAGGGCATACTCAAGTCGCGCCGCCGCCGGACTTCCACCGGCCCAGTCGGAATTTCGATACGCGCATCGGCATTTTCGACGGCCAGTCGGATATCGGCAGCGCAGTGGTTCCGGGCAGCGCGAGCTACGACGCGGCCACGAAGCAGTACTCCGTCAATTCGGCGGGCTACAACGTCTGGTACACGCGCGATGAATTTCGTTATCTCTGGAAGAAGGTGTCGGGAAATGTTTTCCTCGCCGCCGATGTCGGCTTTCCTGATCCGAATGGCTATAGCGACCGCAAGGCGGTGCTGGTGATCCGCCAGAGCCTGGATGACGATTCCAAAGAGGTCATCGTCGCCCTGCACGGCGCAGGGATGATCCAGTTGGGTTTGCGTCCTGAGATGGATGTTCGGGTCAAAGACACGGAATATCGCATCGGCGGGCGGGGACGGGAGGCTGGGGTCAACCCGGATCATCTGTCGGTGGTGATGGCCAAGCGCATTGGAGTCGAAAAACGCGGCGATTCGTTCGCGCTTTTCGTCAGCGTGGAGGGCGAGCCGATGCACCAGTTCGGGCCGCCCATCAGCCTGCACCTGGACTCGCCTTTCTATGTCGGAATCGGCTTCTGCTCCCATCTGCCGGATAAGAGCGATACCGCCGTTTTCTCGAATGTGTTGCTCAAGGGTTCCGCAGGAAGGCTCCGCTAGGGCCTAGCCGGGGCCGGATGCCCGCTGGGATGGGAAAAAGCCTCAAGGGTCTTGACGGATCGTCTGGACCCCGCTACCATACACAACAAGTTTGCTCTTCGGAGCAGACCTTGGATTTCATGCAGAGTGGCTGAGGGACGAGCCCTAAGAAGCCACGACAACCGGATCGGAAGGTAATCTTCCGGTCGCCCGGTGTCAACTCTCGCCCTACACAGGGGGAACATGAGATTCGGGGTGCAGAATTTTCAGCATCTCGTTCCTCTTTCCCCACTGCTTCAGGGTAAGAGGATTTCGGTTTTTAGGGCGCCTTTTGCTCGTCCCGCGCCGCACGCTCGAAAGAGTGGCGGATGAACTACGAATTACGCTGCCGCGAGTGCGGGAAACGCTGGGGAAACCAGCCCCGTTCGATCTGCGAGGAATGTTTCTCGCCGCTGGAAGTCGTCTACGATTACGAGGCGCTGCGCGGTGAATTCACCCGCGAGAAGATCGCCCAGGGCCCGCCCAATATGTGGCGGTATTCTGCCCTGCTCCCGCTGCCGGAAAACTACGAGCCTACGGTTCCGGCTGGATTCACGCCGCTGCTGAAAGCTCCGCGCCTAGCGCAAACAGTGGGGCGCGAAGAATCTCTATCTGAAAAATGACGCCGTCTGCCTGCCCACGCTGAGCTTTAAGGATCGGGTAGTGGCGGTGGCACTGGCGCAGGCCAAGAATTTCGGTTTCGACACGGTTGCCTGCTCCTCGACCGGCAATTTGGCCAATTCGGTTGCGGCGCAGGCTGCACGGAATGGACTTGAGGCATGGATCTTCGTTCCGGCGGATCTGGAACCGGCGAAGGTTCTAGGTACGCAAGTGTATGGCGCAAAGCTGGTACGCATTGCCGGCAGCTACGATCAGGTCAACCGCTTGTGCTCGCAGATCGCGGACGAGCGGCGCTGGGGTTTCGTGAACGTCAATCTGCGGCCCTATTACGGCGAAGGTTCGAAGACGGTGGGCTATGAAATCGCCGAGCAATTGGGATGGCGGCTGCCCGACAACATCGTAGTTCCAATGGCTGGTGGGTCGCTCATCACCAAGATCAACAAAGCCTTCAAGGAGCTGATTGAGCTGGGGCTGGTGGAGCCGAAAGCAGGTCAAGTTCTTTGGGGCGCAGGCGACTGGCTGCTCGCCGATTTCGACCGCGGTAAAAGGCGGGAACCGCGATATCGAGCCGCAGAAGCCTTCCACTATCGCGCGGTCGCTGGCCATCGGCAACCCGGCGGATGGGCACTACGCCATCGAAGCCATTACCAAGAGCGGCGGCTGGGCCGAGGACGTTTCCGACGCGCAAGTGGTGGAATCGATGCAATTGCTGGCGGAGACCGAGGGCATCTTCACCGAGACCGCGGGCGGAGTCACCGTAGGTTGCGCGCGCAAGCTCTACCGCCAAGGCCGCATCAAGCCGGAAGAGACTACAGTGCTGTGCATCACCGGCAACGGCTTGAAGACCACCGATGCGCTCAGCGGGGAATATGAAGTGGAAGCGCCCATTGCCCCCAAGCTGGCGGAGTTTGAAGCGTATCTCGGCAAGACGTCGCAGGTTGCCGAACCCGTCGAGGCGTGAGATGACCGTTACCGTACAAATCCCAAGCGCTTTGCGGCGCCACACCGCCGGCAAAGAGAAGTTCACCTGCTCGGCGGAAAACCTGAATGGATTGTTTTCCGTGCTGGAGCAGCAGTTCCCCGACCTAAAGCCTCATCTGCGCGATGAGGCTGGGCAGATTCGGCGATTCCTCAACGTATATGTCAATGAAGAGGACATTCGCTTCCTGGGCGGAAATAGCTATGCCTTCAGTGACGGAGACGAGGTTCTTCTCGTGCCGTCAATCGCCGGCGGGAAGTCTTAGGGAAAATCTGATCGAGTGTCCAATGAAAGCCCAAACCACAGAGGACACAGGGAAGCACAGCGAACATTGACGCTTAATCAGAGTCTCCTTAGGCCTGTGCGAGAGATTCCCGGGTAGGTCTCTTCTGTCGTCTCTGTTTCCCCGTGGTCTACGTCCTTTTGTTTCACATCATTGAGTTTCTCCTGACCCAATCAACTCCAGAGGGTGGAAGTTGGAAGGCTTTCTCCGAAAAAAGCTTGCCCAGCCCCGCTTGCTTGTGTATCATCTAACTAACCAGTTAATTAACACGATTTTAATGAAAGCCGCGCTATCTAAGCCGCGCTTGGGTTCCCGGGGACGGCCGGAGCAAAGCCAGGCCGCCATCCTGCATGCCGCTGTGCGCGAGTTCTCGCGGGAAGGGATTGCCGGGGCCCGCATTGATGCCATCGCACGCGCGGCGCACGTGAACAAGGCGCTGCTGTACTACTACTTCAAAGACAAAGAAGCGCTCTATGGCGCCGTACTGGACCAGGTTTTTGGCGGGCTGACGGCAGCGGTGATGGAAGTCTTCTCCCAGGACCTTCCCCCGCAGCAGAAAATTTTGGCATACGTCGGCACCCACTTTGATTACATTGCCAGGCATCCTTCTTATCCGCGGGTGGTGCAGGCGGAAATGATGCGCGCCGGGCGGGAAGGGGCCGGCCAGTTGGCGCGGATCGTCAAGCAATATTTCAGCCCGCTGTTTGGGCGGCTGGCGGCGCTGCTGGCGGAGGGGCGTGCCAAAGGCGAATTTCGCGCGGTGGATCCGCTGCACTTCATTCCCACGATCATTTCCGCGATCACGTTTTATTTCACCAGCGCGCCCGTGATGCGGCTGATGACGGGAGAAGACCCGTTCTCTCCGCCTCGGCTGGCCGCGAGGCGCGCCGCGGTGTTGGATTTTGTTTCTGCCGCGCTGTTTCGTCCCGCAGTCGCCTCGTCTCGAGGAGGTTCAAATTGAATACCCGCAATAAATTCGCAATTCTGATTGGCATCATTTTCGCCATTTCGCTGGCGTACTACCTGCTTTCCACGCCGCGATCCAAAGGGCTGGTATTGATTGGCACGGTAGATGCGAACCAAGTCATTGTGAGCCCTCAAGTGCAGGGACGGCTTATCCGATTGCTGGTCGATGAAGGTACCCAGGTGAAGCAAGGGGACTTGATTGCGGTTCTGGACCCCTCGGAACTGGAAGCAGAGGTGCTCGCCGCGAACGCCAATATTGCCAGCCTGCGCCATAAGGTTGCGGAAATGGAGGCAACCGAACAGGCTACGCAAGGCTCGACTTCGAGCGGTGTCGCCAATGCGCAAGCCAAGATTCGCGCAGCCCAAGCCCAGTTGCTGCAGGCGCAAGCGACTTTGCAGCGCACGGAAAGCGACAGCCGGCGCACCATCGAATTGGCCAAAGATGGAGTCGCCTCCGATCAGGACCGCGTGCAAGCCGAAACCAATCTGACGGCGCAGCAGGCTGTGGTGCAATCGCTCAAGGATCAGGTCACCGCGGCGGAAGCTGATCTGAAGACTGCGGAAGCAAACACCCATCAAGCGCATGCGGCGCGAAGCACGGTTCAGGCCACGCGGTCCGATCTGGCTAACGCCGAGGAGTTGCTGAAAGAAGCGCAAGTTCGCCTGGGCTACACGAAAATCTATGCCCCCGTCACCGGGATGGTTTCCGTGCGGGCGGCGCGACAGGGCGAAGTGTTGAACGTCGGCCAACCCATCGTCACGATCGTGGATTTGAATGACACCTGGGTGCGGGCGGCGATTCCGGAAACCGATACCGATCACATCGGGTTGGGCGACACCTTGCAAATCCAGTTGCCCGGCGGAACCACAACCTCGGGCAAGGTGTTCTTCAAAGCTCCGGAAGCGGAATTCGCCACGCAGCGCGATGTCAATCGGCGGAAGCGCGATATCCGAACCATCGTTCTCAAGGTGCGCCTGGAGAATCCCGAAGGCGCGTATGTCCCAGGGATGACGGCAGAAGTGATTGTGTCTCCCGACCAGCTCAGCGGCAAGCCTGAGCAGGCGAGCCTGAGCCGGGAGCAGCAGCCGTGATCACCGAACCCAATCTGCTGCACAACGGCAATGCGTCCCTCGCTCAGGCGCCTGACGCTATCGAGGTGGAGCACATCGTCAAGAAGTACGGGGATTTCGCCGCCGTCGACGACGTTTCCTTCAGCGTGAAAGAAGAGGAAATCTTCGGGCTGCTGGGGCCAAACGGAGCCGGCAAATCGACGCTGATCCGCATGATGACCACGCTCATTCCGATCACCGCCGGCTGGGCACGGGTTGGTGGGCACGATGTGGCAAAGGACCCAAACGCGGTGCGGCGCCTCATCGGCGTAATTCCGCAGGCGCTTACCAGCGATATCGATCTGACGGTGGAAGAGAACCTCGGCATCTACGCCAAGCTCTACGACGTTCCGGCGGGAAAGCGCAAGACCTCGATTGATGAATTGCTGGAATTGGTGGACCTTACCAAATGGAGAGATGCGCAAACCAAGACGCTCTCCGGCGGAATGCGGCGGCGACTGGAGATCGCCCGCGGCCTCGTGCATAGCCCGCGAATCTTTTTCCTGGACGAGCCGACCACCGGCCTCGACCCGGTCTCGCGCGTGGCCGTTTGGGAGATGCTGACCAACATCAAGGCCCACCGCAAACTTACCATTCTCATCACCACCCATTACATGGACGAAGCCGACCGGCTCTGTGACCGCATCGCGATTGTGGATCATGGCAAGCTGGTGGCGCTCGACACGCCGGCGGCGCTCAAAGCCAGCGTGCCGGGATCGAACGTGATCGAGGCGCAATTCGACAACCCACCCGCCGACTGGGAGCAACAATTGCACAAACTCAGCGGCGTGACCTCCGTGCAGCACGAAGGCGCGGGCATGTATCGAGTGCTGACTAGCAACGGCTCGCGGACCACAACGGAACTGGTGGAAGCGGCGGTGCACGCGGGCGCCGGGATTCACTCGCTATCCGTGCAAAACACTACTTTGGACGACGTCTTCGTCCACTACACCGGGCGGCAGCTGCGCGATGAATTGGTCAAAGCGTTGGGCTTCGTCATGCCGGCCCGGCCGGGATTGCAGCCATGAATCGAGCTTTTGCCATCGTCGAAAGGGAAATGCGGAAATTTTTCCGCTCGCCTACGCTCATGCTGGTGTCAATGGTCTTTCCTCTCATCCAGCTCATCGTGTTGGGCAACGCATTCGGGGGAAAGATTCGCGATGCCCGGCTGGGAATCGTAGATGAGGACGGAGGCCCGCAGGCGCTGAAGGTCCGCGAGGCGTTTGATTCGGTTCGCGCCAACATGCGCACCTTCGTGCCTGTGCCGTATAACAACGAGCAGCAGGCGAAGGAAGATGTGCGCAACGGGAAGATTGACGGGGCGGTGATCATTCCGCCGCAGTACTCCCGTCGTGTCTATGAACAATCGCGGCCGCAGATCGCCCTGATCGTGGACAACAGCGATAACTTCATGAGCAGCACGCTCGAGCAGGAGCTGTCGGATCTCACCACCGCATTGAACAATCCGACCATCGAGCCGCGCGTGCTGCAACAGACCGCGCTGCAGGTTGTGGAGCTCTATCCCTATATCGAATACATGAAATATCTGCTGCCCGGGTCCATCACCCTGGCGATGTTTGTTTCGGTGATGATCGGGGGCGGGATGCTGTACATCGACGACAAAGCGCGCGGCGTGCACGAAGGATATCTGGTTACGCCCATCACGAAAGCCGAACTGGTTTTCGGATTGAATGCGGCGGGCGCCATCAAGGCGGTGATGACGGGCATCATCATCACCGTGATTGGATCGATGTTGTCCGGCGTAGGCACGCTGTTTAATCTCTCCACCGCGATTGGTCTCTTGGTCATGGTGCTGATGACCTCAATCGCTTTCAATACGATGATGTTCCTGCTTATGGTTCGCGTCGAAGACCCGCTGGTGCCGCGCGCCACATTCGGCATTCTGAACACGCTGCTTTTCTTTCCCAGCGGAGCGATTTATCCGATTCAGGCATTCCCCTGGTGGCTGCAAGCCATTGCGCGCGTAGACCCGTTCACCTTTGCGGTTCACGGCTTCAAGTCGCTGCTGCTGAAAGAGACGGGGTTTGTAGCCATCTGGCAGGACCTCCTGTATCTTTCGATCTTTGCCGTGGTGACACTGGGCCTGGCGGTCCCGCTTTTCAAACGAACGCTATAGTCGCCCCGGCCTATTCTGCTCGAAGCACTTCTATGGGATCGACGGCGGCGGCGCGGCGAGCGGGCAGAATCGCCGCCAGCGAGGCTGTGCCGATGAGCAGCAGGACGCAGGCTGTAATGGATATAGGATCGGCCGTCTGCGTCTGATAGAGAAGGCTTCGTATCCAGCGCGTGGCTAAGAAGCCGCCGCCCAGGCCGGCGAGAATTCCTCCCAGCACGGGATAGGAAGCTTGCCGCATGACCAAGCCCACCAACTCTGTTTTGCCTGAACCCAGCGCCATGCGGATGCCGAACTCCTGCTGCCGCAGGGAAACCGAATAGGCCAATACGCCGTAGATGCCGAGCAACGCCAGAAGCAGGGCGGCTACGCCGAAACTTGAAAGCACGAGGGTCTGGAAGCGGTCGGTCGCGAGCGAGTCGTCAACCAACGCGTCGAGCGGCTTCAGCACTGGAATGTCAACCTGCGGATCGAGATTCCAGATAACCCGGCGAATGGAGTCGGTGAGCGCAGAGGAAGGCAAGGAACTGCGCACGAGAAAGAAGAGGCGCCATCGCGGATTTTCCCAATAGGGTATGTAAACCATATTGGCCGTCTTCTTTAGGCCGTTTACTCGCGCGTCGGCGACCACGCCGACCACGGTATGCAAGCCCTCGCTCTCAAAGCTCTTGCCGATGGGGTCTTCTCCAGGCCATGCGGCGCGGGCGGTCTGCAGCGAAATCAGCGCGCTGCCGGGATGGTCTTTGTCGGATGGCTCGAGATCGCGCCCTTCGAGCAGGGGAATCTTCAACGTGCTCAAGTAGCTCGGGCTCACGGAACGAATGTTGATGAGAGGTTTTTCTCCCTCCGGTAGGGGGTGGTCGGGGCGGGAAAGGCCGTCAATCCAGGTTTCGCCGGTCATGGGCATTTGGCTGGTCACCGCCGCGCTGCTTACTCCGGGAATCTGCGCCAAACCATTCAGCGCACTTTCGATGAACGCCGACTTGGCGGCGTTGAGATTCGGGCGGGATTGGTCATAGTTCGGATTGAAAAGGTCCACTTCCACGGAGATCACGTGATCGGTATCGAAGCCGCGCTGCTGGGTGAGCAGCCGGGCGAAGCTGCGCACCATCAGCGCAGTCACGATCAGCAGAACCACTGTGCAGGCGACCTCCGCGCCGACCAGCAGGTTGCGCGTCCGCTGCCCGTGCCGGGTGTTGGCCACGCGAGCCGGGTTGGCCTGAATCGCGGACTGGGGATTGACGCGCATGGCGCGCAGCGCCGGCAGCATGCCGAATATCAGCGCGGTCAAGATTGCCAGGGCTGCTGCAAGAAAAAGCACCGGCCAGCTTATGTGCACTTCATTCAGGCGAGGCAGGCTTGCAGGCGCCGCGGAAAGGAACAAGCGCACGCCGGTGAAGGAGAGCAGGATTCCCAGTGCCCCGCCCGCAACCGCCAGCACCAGGCTCTCCCAAAGCGCCAGTTGCACCAAACGCAAGCGGCCGGCGCCCAGTGCGGCGCGGACGGCAATCTCGCGCTCACGCGAGACGGAGCGTGCCAGTTGTAGATTGGCGAGATTGACGCAGGCGATCAGCAGCACGGCTCCCACCGCGGCCAGCAGGAGCCAGAGGCCGGTGCTGACGCCGCCCGCCACTTCTTCCGTCAGCGGAATGGCGACCGCGCCGAGGTGAAAGGGAAGATGCTTGGAAAGTGCGAATGCCTGCTGCAAACCTTGCAGCTCGGTTTGCGCCTGGGCAACAGTGATGCCCGGTTTGACCCGCGCCAGCACCACATAGTTGAAGTCCCCGAAGTCGGGAGCGCTGGCCGGATTCAGCACGAGCGGCTGGAAAATCTCGAGCGGGCGGACTTCGCCCGGCGTCGCGGCCGGCATGACGTTGACGACAGGGAAGCTGAATCCTTTGGGCAGCACGCCGACCACGGTATGGGGCGTGCTGTAGATACGTAGCGAGCGGCCGATTGCACCGGGGTCGCCGTGGAAGTAACGCTGCCAGGCCTCCCAGGTGAGGATGACTTCGTCATCGCGGCCTGGGCTCGCCTCTTCTGAGGCAAAAGTGCGGCCGAGGAAAGGCTGCACTCCCAGCACCGAGAAGAAATTCGGGGAGACGACCAGTCCATCGATGATCTTGGGATGGCCATTTTCCGAATCTACGCTAAAGCTGTGCGGCTGAAAAATGGCCGCGTCTTGCAGCGTTTTCGATTGCTCCTTCCAGTTCTGATAGTGCTTGGCGTTGTCGGGCAACGTAGGAGCGATTTTGGCCATCTCCTGGACCGTTTCCCGCAATACGACCAGGCGGCCGGGATCGCGAAACGCGAACGGCTTCAGCAGCACGGAATCCACTACGCTGAACACCGCCGTAACCGCGCCGATGCCCAGAGCCAAGGTAAGAATCGCTGTGAGCGAAAACCCAGGCGACTTGCGCAGCTGGCGGATACTGAACCGGAAATCTTGCAGGAAAGCCCCCATAAAGCGGCCTCGCCAAAGATCGTTCGAATCCTCAATAATGCACGTGCCACGCCAAATCAGGAAACGGGATAAGTCGCTGCGGCAACGTCAGATAAGGCACCACGGCTCACTTCGATGCAACTTCCGAATGTCCACCGCCGGAATCCGCGTCCATTATCGAACAGTGGCTGACGGTTCCGGGTTCCCCGGCGGCGTTAATGACTCCGCCGGGAACTTTCAGTTCTCTCCCGCAATCTATTATGCTAGAGCGTGATGACCCTTCTGGACGCGCAAGAGTACGACTATGCCCGTGCCCGCCGCCGCCGCATTCGAATAGCCTCTATCGTCATTTTTCTCCTCCTCGTCGCCGGACTGGCGTGGGCATACCACAACTGGCCGGAAGAGCATGTGGTCGACAAGTTTTTCGATGCCTTGCAGCAGCAGAATTATGAGGCGGCATATGGCATCTGGCTGCATGATCCTAACTGGAAGCAGCATCCGCAGAAGTACACGCAGTATTCCTACAACGATTTTTACAGCGACTGGGGTCCGGGCGGGGAATGGGGCATCATCAAGTCGCACGATATCTACGGTTCGGGCACACCCAGGGGAGGGGGCAGCGGAGTCATCGTGGAGGTCGTGATCAACGCCCGCTCTGAGCACGCCCGCTTATGGGTGGAAAAATCGGATAAGACGCTGAGTTTCTCGCCGTACTGACACTGATAAAAGAAAGCGGCTCTCAGCCGGCCAGCGAGGCATTCACCATGGCGAAATGCGCTATGGTTTTTTGCAAGGATGCTTCGTCCTCCACGTTGAGGGCGGTCTTAGTTTTGTCGATTTGGCGCATCAACCCGCGCAGGACTTTTCCCTGTCCCACCTCCACGAACGTTTCGACTCCCTGGGCGATCAGCTGTTGAATGGACTGATCCCATCGCACCGAGCCGGTGACTTGGCGAAGGAGCGCCTCGCGGCCACTGTCGGCATCGTTGACTAGCGCCGCGTCCACGTTTGCGACCACGGGGATTTCGGGTTTGTTGAAAGCCAACCGCTGCAAGTCAAGGGCGAGACGCTCCTGCGCCGGCTTCATCAATCTGCAATGAAAGGGAGCGCTGACGGGCAGAATCACGGCTCGCTTGGCGCCGCGTGCGCTGGCCAGTTTCGTGGCGCGTTCCACTGCACTGAAGTGGCCGGAGATTACGATCTGTTCGGGCGAGTTGATGTTGGCCAGTTCGCAGACTTCTCCTTGCGCGGCTTCGCCGCAGACTTCGGCCAACGCCTCGGCAGCCATCCCAATGATGGCAGCCATCGCGCCCACTCCGATGGGAACCGCTTCCTGCATGTACTTGCCGCGGCTGCGGACGGTGCGGACCGCGTCGGCAAAATCCAGCGTGCCGGCGACGACGTGTGCCGAATATTCTCCCAGGCTATGGCCGGCGGCGAAGCTGGGATGCAGTCGGTTTTGGTTCAGGACCCGAGCGGCCGCAACTGAGACGGTGAGAATGGCCGGCTGCGTGATTTCGGTGAGGCGAAGCTGCTCCTCCGGGCCCTCAAAGCAGACTTGCGACAGTTTGTAGCCCAGAGCTTCATCGGCCTCCGCGAAGGTCTGGCGAGCGAGTGGATATTTTTCAGCCAATTCCTTCCCCATGCCCACGGCTTGCGAGCCTTGTCCGGGGAAGAGAAAGGCGATCGATGCGGCGTCTGCAGACGTCATAAGAGGTTAGGAAGCTATCCCCGGAAAGTTAGCAGAATCCGGCCGCGACCAGCCTCCGGGGGAGCTAGGTAGTTACGGCAGCCGACCTGATCTCGGCCAGTGCCCTTTCGATCTTATCGTTGATTGGGCGCTGGGCAAATTCCGCGGCCACGCGGATCGCGTTCTTGATGGCATTCGCGTTGGAGGACCCGTGGGTGATGAAGCATACGCCCTTAACCCCCAGCAAGGGTGCTCCGCCATATTCTGTATGATCGAGGCGCTTCTTGAAATCTGAGAACGCGCTACGCGAGAGAAGGAATCCTACCTGGCGGGTGATGGTCGCCTTCAGCGTCTCCCGCAAAGTGGCCCGCACCAGGTTGACCACACCCTCGGAAGTCTTCAACGCGACGTTGCCCACGAAGCCATCCGTCACCATGACGTCCACTGCGCCGCTGTAAAGGTCGCGCCCTTCGACGTTGCCGATGAAATTCAGCGGAAGCTGCCGCAACAGTTGGAACGCTTCGCGTGTCAACTCGTTGCCCTTGCTTTCTTCCTCTCCGATGGAAAGCAGGCCTACCCGAGGACGCCGCATGCCGAACATGCTGCGGAAATAGATTTCCCCCATCACCGCAAATTGCTCAAGGTTGTGCGGCTTGCAATCGACGTTGGCGCCGACATCGAGCAGAATGACGACGGTGCGTACCGCGGTGGGAAAAACGGCGGCCAGCGCGGGCCTGTCAACCCCGGGAATCGCGCCCAGCACCATCTTGGCGGTGGCCATCGTAGCACCGGTGTTGCCTGCGGTTACGAATCCGGCGGCTTCCCCGTCGCGGACCATGCGTAACCCAACCCGCAGGGAGGAGTCGCGTTTCGCACGCACTGCCTGCACGGCTTTGTCTTCCATGGTGATGACTTCGCTCGCGTGGGCGACTTCGATGGGGAGATCGCGGACGGCGGGATAGCGCGCCAGCTCGGCCCGGATCACATCCTCCGGCCCGACCAGGACGACATGAGCACCGTGTTGGCGCGCCGCCTGAATCGCGCCTTCAATCTCAGGCTTCGGCGCCCGGTCGGAACCCATCGCGTCCAAGGCTATGACGCTTGACATGGAATCGGGAGGCTAGCTGGCTTCCTTAACATCCAGAACTTCGCGGCCCTTGTAGTAGCCGCACTTAGGGCAGGCGCGATGCGGCAGTTTGCGTTCGTGACAGTTGGGACACTCGGAGAGCGACCGGCTGGTCAGCGCGTCATGCGCGCGCCGCGTGCTGGTGCGGCGCTTGGAGTGCCGCCGTTTGGGATTTGGCATTGGATTCCTCTCGTATAAGCTCTTGGCAGTTGGCACTTAGCATTTGGCCGTCCCGTGTAACTCCAAAAGCCAATTGCTGAATGCCAACTGCTGCTTTTTCATCTTTCCAACTTGCTTCGTATCTCTTTCAGTGCAGACCAGCGCGAGTCTTCCATCGGTTCCGCGCAGGAGCATTGCGTCAGGTTCAGATTCGCGCCGCAGTGCGGGCAAAGGCCCTTGCAATCCTCCCGGCACATTACCTTAACCGGCACGGCGAGTAGCACCTGCTCGCGCAGGACGTCTTCTAACAGTAGGCCGTCTCCTTGATAGTAACCGATTTCGGCTTCCACGGCGGTAACAGAAAGCTCTTGCCGGCCCGCATCGGAGCCCAGGGGGCGGTATAGCAGATCAAATTTCCGGGCTACCTCCTGAACCACCGGTTCCAGGCAGCGCGCGCAACTCAACTCAAGCTCTGCCGAAAGCTCACCGTTGAGCCGGATGTCCTGAATTATCTGGTGTTTGCCGTGATGTTCCTCGACCAATTGCGCCCGCCCCCCGCTGTGCAGGACGCCGCGCTGCTGCAATTCAGGTCCAAAATCAATCGCACCAGGCCCAAAACTCTCGTCGAAATCGATGGGATGGATTTCCAGTTGCTGAATTTCAAGGTGCACCGGCAACTCACCTCATGCCGCCCAGGGCGCGGATTGGTTCAGAGACGTAAGCAGTCCTAACTGCAGAATTTAAGAATAACGGTCCGTAGAGAATAGTGTCAAGAAAGCTACGTCTCAATCCAGGACACTGGCTTGGCCCGCTCCATGGCAACCTGTAAACTACCCCCGCGATGAGATTCTCCCTCAGGACCCTGGCAGCCGGACTTGTGCTTTGCCTGGGCCTTTCCAGTTTTGCCTCTGCATCGGCGTACGATGCCCATCCCAAATTGGTCGTGGTCCTGGTGATCGATCAGTTCCGAGGCGACTACCTGGACCGGTATGCGGACCAATTCGGCGAGGGCGGGTTCCGGCTGCTGACCGAGCACGGAGCCTATTTCACCAACTGCAATTACGACTATGCCAACACTTCGACCGCACCGGGGCATGCGACGCTTGCGACCGGGGCTTATTCCGACGGCCACGGCATTCTGGCCAACGATTGGTGGGATGCACAGAAGAAACGCATGGTTACGGCGGTCGCAGACGACCGGACCAGGCTCGTGGGCGTCCCGGGCAATGTCGTCGGCGCTTCGCCGCACAACCTGCTTAGCGATACGCTGGGCGACGAACTGAAGCTGGCAACCCAGGGCAAAGCGCGCGCATTCACGGTTTCACTCAAGGACCGGGCTGCGGTGCTCTCGGGCGGCTTTGCAGCAGACACCGCCTATTGGATCGAACCGAAAAGCGGCGTTTGGGTGACCTCCACTTACTATCGCAACGAGCTTCCGCAGTGGGTTCAGAACTTCAACGAAAGCAACCGGACCAAGAAATATCTCAACCAGGAATGGGAAGATCAGGATGGAAACCTGCTGCGCACCACAACTCCGGTTCCAGGCAAGTCCGCCGACTTCTACGATCTAGTGGGCCCCACTCCTTTCGCCAATGACTACGAGTTTGAATTTACGCGAGAGCTTATAACCTACGAAAAGCTGGGACAGGGGCCGGCCACCGATTTCTTAGTGATCAGCCTGTCCGCGAACGACATCCTCGGCCATGAGGTGGGCCCTGATTCGCCTGCCATGCACGCCATGGCCCTCGCGCTGGACAAAGAACTGGCGCAGTTCTTCGATTTTCTTGGGCACGAGATTGGGCTGGCCAACGTTTGGATTGCCCTTTCCGCCGACCATGGGGTCGCGCCGGTGGCGGTTGCTGCTCAGAAGCTCCGCATCCCGGGAGTCGGCCTTTCTCCGGCCAGGGTCAAGGCGCAGCTGAATCGCGCACTCTCCGCGCGGCTTTCGCCAGGACACCCGGCCGAATATGTGGCCGCCTTCTCCTACCCGCTGGTGTGGCTCAATGAAGCCGCTTTTAGCGCGGTTCGTATGAAGGAGGACGAGGCCGAGCGCGAAACAGGAGAAGCCTTGGAGCAGATCGGAATGCGTGGCTACTTCACGCGATGGCAACTGGCTGAAGGCGAAGTACCGCCTACCGAGACCGGGCGCCGCTATGAGCACAGTTATTCCCCGGAAGCTGGCTGGTATGTGTTCGCGGTGCCCGCTCCTTTTACGTTGGGTGAAGAAAGCGGCGCAAGCCATGGTTCTCCCTACTTCTACGACACTCATGTTCCGCTGGCGTTCTATGGCATTCCTTTTCGGCCGGGCGTTTACCGGAATCAAGTAGAGCCGGTAGACCTGGCGGCGACGCTGGCATCGCTGCTGGGAATTAACGCGCCCGCCAGCTCGATCGGGAGAGTGCTCACCGAGGCTCTGGCCGCGCCGCTTCGTGGAGGCGGCCAAGCCTCGCTGCCTCGTCCGGCTTCGCTTCCGTACCATGGGGAAGAAATTTCGCAACCGGCGGCCTTTATGATCCCCGAGGGCCATCCATGACCGCCCTCCCTACCGCCGCCCACCTGCCCCATCTCGCGGTCAGTTTTTGCGGCATCCAGCTGAAGAACCCAATCATCGCCGCCAGCGGCACTTTTGGGTATGGGCTGGAGTTCGAGGATGTAGTGCACCTCGATAAGCTGGGCGGCTTCGTGGTCAAGGGACTGTCGAAAGAACCCATGGCCGGAAATCCTCCGCCCCGCCTTTATGAGACAGCGGCAGGGATGCTCAATGCGATCGGCCTGCAGAATATCGGGGCGCGGGCGTTCATTGAAGAAAAGCTGCCCAAGCTCCGCCGGATCAAGAATATCGTGGTCTTTGCCAACGTGTTCGGGTACCAGCGCGAAGACTATGAGCATGTCATTCGCATCCTCAACGAAGGCGAGGGCATTGCCGCCTATGAACTGAATGTTTCCTGCCCCAATACCGAGTATGGGGGCATTCAATTTGGCAGCGATCCGCGGCTGCTCGACGAAGTCGTGGGGACAGCAAAACGGGTAGCGGAACGGCCCCTGATCGTCAAACTGTCGCCAAATGTCACGAGCATTGCGCAGATGGCGCGCGCGGCGGAAAACGCCGGCGCAGATGCCATCTCGCTCATCAACACGTTTGTGGCCATGGCCATTGACGCGGAAACCCGCACCCCGCGTATTGCCAACGTCACCGCTGGGCTTTCCGGCCCCGCCATCAAGCCGATTGCCTTGCGCATGGTGTTCGACGCCGCCCGGTCAGTGAAAATTCCAGTGATTGGCATGGGGGGCATCTCGACCGCGGTGGATGTTATCGAATTCATGCTGGCCGGGGCTACCGCCGTACAGGTGGGCACAGCCAGCTATTGGGATCCCCGGTCAACCGAGAAGATCGTCGATGAACTTGGCGAGTGGTGCTCGGCGCACGATGTGGAGCGTCTGGCCAGCCTGACCGGCGGGCTGAAAGCGGGATAAGCCGGTAACTTTGCGCGGCCCGCCGCATCCAATCACTACCGACACAATGAATCGAGGTTGAGTTATGGCTAAAGCTACTTTTGCTGCAGGCTGTTTCTGGGGAGTCGAAGCTACTTTTCGCCAGCTGCCAGGAGTGATTTCCACCCGCGTTGGCTACATTGGCGGAAAGACCGAGAACCCCACGTATAAGGAAGTCTGCACCGATCGCACCGGGCACGCCGAAGCGGTAGAAGTCGAGTACGACCCGGCCAAGATTTCCTATGAACGACTGCTGCAGGTTTTCTGGGAGAACCATGATCCGACCCA
Organism: uncultured Acidobacteriaceae bacterium; assembly: GCA_963770915.1. Taxonomy (GTDB): domain Bacteria; phylum Acidobacteriota; class Terriglobia; order Terriglobales; family Acidobacteriaceae; genus PALSA-270. The sequence goes on along the minus strand of CAVYRG010000001.1, from coordinate 2,679,977 downwards.
ACTGAACCGCCAGGGGCCGGACTGGGGGACGCAATACCGCTCGGCCATTTTCTTCCATTCGCCGGAGCAGGAGGCGGCGGCCAGGAAGTCGAAAGAGGAGATGGCGAAGTCCGGGCGCTACAGCAAGCCGATTGTGACGCAGATCGTCGCCGCGCCGGCGTTCTTCGAAGCTGAGGACTATCACCAGCAGTATCTGGAAAAGCGCGGCCTGGCGAGCTGCCACATCAAGGTGTAATCACGCTGTCGCTGGCGGCCTCTTCGGGGCGAAGAACAGCATTAAGAGAAAGCCGCCAACAAAGAATGGAACGGTCTGGACGAACGGCGCTCCCATAAACCTGAGAACAACTCCGTATAAAGCGACTGCTTCACATAGACAGTAAACGGTGAGGTTCCCGCTACGCCATCGACGCAACGCTTGGGGCTCATCGGGAGTGGTACATAGTATGGCGGCTTGGCGCGCCACGACCATTCGACGAACAATCATAACGACAACAGTGTCAGCTACAGCTAGCCCTACAATGGAGTAGAGAAGCGTGGATGAGATCATGGCGGGTGGAGGGCCAAAAGCCTTGGCCATCCAGGCGTACAAGACAATGCTTACCAGCATGGCGATCTGCACGGTCCTCAGCGATCGAAGGGAAGCTTCCATGGCGCAGAATAGTGCCGGAGAGCAAGCAGCGAGAGAAGTGGTAAGAGATGTTCTCCCGCCCTAAGTTCCGGTAATCTTCGCTCTTAGCTCTTCCGGCAGCCGCTCGCGAATCTCCGGCGGCAGATGATCGTGAACATGGCGCGCGCCCAGCCTAGCAGCGTCCACGACCGCCATCGGCGCAGGGGTAGCGACGGCTACCACCAGCCAGATCAACGCCGAAAGCGCAAAGCCAGCCAATGCCGCCAATTCCAGCCAGAAAGTATGGCGCGGCTCGAAATGGCGGATGACGCCAAAGGCCAGAAGGAACACCGCCGCCGAAACCGAAGCCAAAGCGATCAGCGAAAGGTCGATGGTGCGGTGCAGGCGCTGCCGGGAGCGGCAATACTCGCAGGCGGCGAAATGCCGCTCGTAGTCGCCGCGCATCTCGGGCGCCAAGCCGGAAATGTCGTAGCGCCAGCCCGCGAGGATCTTCCCCACCAAAGGGTCAACGCATGGACTCATATGCCACTACAGATGAACTAGAGCCGGATTGGTTGCATCGGCTCGGCTTGCGCTGCCAGCAGCACCCGGTTGTGCAGCAGAGTCTGACGTGGACGCAAAGCCTTCTCCGCCGCTTCCCGGGCAAGCTCGGGATGGTTATTCTGCTCCGAAAGATGCGCCAGCACAAGGTAAGCCGCATTTCCATCATAGTCGCTGGCGAAAAATTCCGCGAGTTGCTTGTTGGAAAGATGCCCGGTCGGGCTGCCCACGCGCTCCTTCACCGACCAGGGATAGGGTCCGTTGCGCAGCATCTCGACATCGTGATTCGATTCCAGCACCAGCACGTCGCAGCCTCGCAGCTGATAACGAACATTCATCAGCAGGCGGCCTAGATCGGTGGCGAAACCGATTTTGATTCCTTCGCTTTGCAAGGTGAAGCCAACCGGGTCGGCGGCATCGTGCGGGATGGTGAAAGGCGTGATTTCGATGTCGCCGATCGAGAAGCTGCGCCCCGAACTGAAAACCTCCGGGCGCGCCAACTGCGGGCGCTCGCCGTTCAGATCGCGCATAGCCCGGCTCCAGGCGTGATGGGTGGCGCCGGTCATAAAGACCGGCACGCTGAGTTTTTTTGCCAGCGTCAGCAAGCCGTAGACATGATCGGAGTGCTCGTGCGTGATGAGAATGGCGGACAACGCATGGGGATCGCCGCCCGTAGCCTTCAGGCGCTTGAAGGTTTCGCGGGCGGAGATTCCCGCGTCCAAGAGGATGCGCGTCCGCGAACTGGAGACAATGGCACAATTGCCGCGGCTGCCCGAGGCCAGCACCGACAGGGAAACTCCCATATGCGCAGAATACTCGTTGCCTCTGTGGAAACGGGAGTAACTTTTTGGTTAGCCGAGACTTTTTGTTAACCGTCGGCTCTCAGCGATCAGCTTGCAGGACGCTTTTGGCACGTGGCCCTTGACCGCCCAGAACTCGCTGACCGGCCAAAGGCTGATTGCCAAAGGCTAAACGCCGCTTTGGCGGAAAGCTGACTGCTACTTCTTCCCGAACAACTCATTCAACCCGCGCCGTCCTGTCGAGCCGCCGTAAGCGCCGGCGATGCCGGTGAGGAATCCGAGGAACGATTCATAGATATGCGCCCGGTCGGGCTTCTGCTGCAGGAGCAGATAGGCGGCCAGATGCAGGATGGGCACAAAGCAGGAGACCTCGACGGTCCAGCGCCAGGGCCTTTCTGGGCGCAGCACACCCAGCAGCATGGTCGATGCCAGCACAAAAAGAGCGGTCAGCAACAAGTCGCCGATGGCGACATCGAGCACGCCGGCGCACAGGCCCAGCACCGCACCCAGAACATAGATTCCGCCGTCGCTGGATTTCACCTGCCGCTCGCTTCTGTATTCTTCGGCGGAATAAACCTGTCGCGCCGCGAAACGCGCAAGTCGTGCGGCAGAAACTTAGTAGACATAAAATCCTTTCCCGCTCTTTTTGCCCAGCCAGCCGGCATCGACCATTTTGATCAGCAGCGGGCAGGGGCGATACTTGGGATCGCCCAGTCCTTCCTGCAACACTCGCATGATATCCAGGCAAACATCCAGCCCGATAAAGTCCGCCAGCGCCAGCGGCCCCATGGGATGCGCCATGCCGAGCCTGAAGACCTCGTCGACTGCCTCCGGCGTGGCTACGCCCTCCATCACTGCAAACATGGCCTCATTTAGCAGAGGCATTAGCACGCGATTGGAGACAAACCCCGGCGCATCGTGAACTTCGACCGGCGTTTTCCCCAGCCTGACGGCAAGATCGCTCACCGTCGCAAAAGTTCCATCGGAAGTCGCCATGCCGCGAATGATTTCCACCAGCTTCATCACCGGAACAGGATTGAAGAAGTGCATTCCGATCACCTGCCCGGCCCGATTGGTCAGCGCCGCCAGCTTGGTGATGGAAATGGACGACGTATTCGACGCCAACACAACCTCGGAGCGGCAAAGCGTATCGAGATCGCGGAAGATGCTGGCTTTGATTTCGAGCTTCTCGGTTGCGGCCTCGATGACGAAATCACAATCGGAGAGTTTGGTTCGCTCGACCGTGGCCGTGATCCGCCGCAGCGCGTCCGCTTTCTCGCTTTCGGTGATTTTGCTTTTCGACAGTTCGCGGTCAAGATTCCTGGTGACGGTGGATAATGCGCGATCCAGAAAACGCTGCTCTATATCGCAGAGCGTGACTTCAAACCCGGCGCGGGCGAAAATCTGCGCAATGCCATTCCCCATCGTGCCTGCGCCGATCACACCAATGTGCTGGATTTCCATATGCGCTCTTGCCGGCGCTTTCGCTGCGAAAACCGCGCGCAAAGCGGAAGAAAAAGTCTAACACCAGCCTGAAACACCAACCCTTCATCGCCGTAAAAGTTGCACGCAGCGTATTGAATTAAGTTTCGCTTCAGGTGTATGTGCGAGAATATTCTTGCCACGAGAGAACACGATAGGGCAGTCTTAGGCATCCCACGAACTAAGAGCTGGGAACGGAACGAAGCGCGTTTCGCGGGGTGAATGCAATCCGCGCTTCGTCGCAGGGTCGGAGGAATCCCGGACAGGAGGAAGCTATGCTGAAGAACAGAGTGGCAGGGTTGCTGTTAGCGATGGCAGTGACGGTGAGCGGAGTGGCTCTCGCTCAGGATGATCATCGGGACCACGATCGGGATGAGCGCGCCCACCAACGGGAGCAAATTCCGGCGGCCCATGACATTGGCTTCAACGACGGGTCACGGGTAGCCCGCGAGGATCTGGCGCGGCATAAGCCGTTTTATCCGCATCCGCGCGGCAAGTATGCGCACATGGACCACGGCTACCGCCCCGAATACGGGCCCAGAGACGCGTATATGAGGCAGTATGGCCGTGCTTATCAGGAGGGGTACGAGCGCACTTACCGCGGGCACTGAGTTTGAAAGCGCACTTCCGCATAGGAAGAGACGGGTCTCGGCCGCGTCTCTACGTCACCTCAATCAGATCATACGGGTGCATAGCTTTGCACTGAGAATCGTTGGCGGGTCTTAGCCAGCCTTGATGCCGAGGCTGGCCCTATTGCGGATCGAGTGTTTCGTCGATGCTGATCTTTCCGCCGCGGTCTACATTGACTACACGATGAACGTTCTTGTAGCCGGACGCAGTGATGTCGATCATGTAAGACCCCGGGTTCAGGTAGAAATCGGCCGGAGATGTCTTGTCCAGAATGCGGCGGTTGACGGCGATTTGCGCTCCCTTGGGTTGAGTCTTGATGCTCACGATTCCCATGCCCGAAGTGTCTCCACCGCCGAAGAGCTTCTTGAACCTGCCAACCATTCTTATGTCGTCGGTATTGCCCAGCGCTCGAAGCGTGGGTCCGAATTGGAGCGATTGCCCTGCCTGCAGGTTGTAGGTGACCGTCTCATCCAGGAAGCCCTGCTTCCTCACCAGGAACGTGTGGTTGCCGAGATGATCCACCTGGATTTGCGCAGGAGTGGCGTGCCCGGTGTCCTTTCCGTCCATGAAGATCTGCGCGCCGGGAGGTGCGCTTGTCACTGAAACCGTGGCGCCGAGCGCAGCCAGTTGGACAACGAGAAATGACTTGCTGCCAGAGGCGACCTGAATAGTGCGCGTCTCCGGGGCATAACCCAGCTTGCTGATGCTTACCAGGTGCTGGCCGGGAGCAAGCCCGGTTAAATCGTAGGGTGTCACCCAGCTGGGATCGTGATGCCCATCCACTAAAACTTGCGCGCCTCCTGGAGTCGAGTTGACGGTCAACTGCCCCGGGATCACGACCGGCGCCGGCGCAACTCGCGCGGCTCGGCGCCGGGAGTACTTGGGGGCGACCGAGACGGCCGCTCTCTGATCCTCCTCGGCCTGTTGTGAATCCGCCGGCGACGCCACTTCCACTGCGGGTGGAAGTTGCGTGGCGGGAGCTTGCTGAGCGGAGGCTTGTGTCTGATTCGATGCGGCGCCGGGAGACGTGGCTTGAGGAGTGCCGATTTCTTCCGATCTCTCCTCATAGCTGTGATAGCCAATCAAGCCGACAACCAGCAAAATCACGATGGCCGCTGCGCCAAGAGCATAAAGAAATAGTTGCCCTGGCGTTTTCGCCACCGCCTCTACCGCCTTCTTGGCGATTTCCTTCGGCGGGGTCTTGGGTTTTTCCTGACTTGCGGCGGGCGCATCCTGGAAAATGGTGGCTGTGGGGGCAGGCGCGGGCTGCGGCTCCACGACTTCCGGCACTTCGGCAGCCGGCGGCGGGTTTGGAACGTAAGTTTCAGCTAGTGGGGGCAGTTCTTCGATTTCTGAAAAGCTGCGGGCATGTTTGCCGCCGGAGCCATTTCCGTTCTCACCGGCCGCCGGAACCGCGCTTGGCGCTGGCGCATTCTCCAACTCTGCGGGCGATACGGCCGACATCTTTGCCGAACCGTTACTTGCCACGTTCGAGTGCGATACTTGCGGGCTTGCGAAATTGGATTCGGCCGGCAGGACCGATTCCGCTTCACGAGTGCTCGTTCCGGCATAGCCGGCCGCCGCAGCCATCTTCTTTCCTTGAAAATTTCCTGGGGGGGCGGGTTCTTTCGGGCTAGGCTTTGCCGGGCTCGCGGCAGCGACGCGCGACGCCCTGGGAGCCGCCGTCGCGACAGGCGCTTTGGGCACGCTCTCGTTGCATTTCTCCACGTCTTGCACCAGCTCCTGCCCCGACTGGTAACGCTCTTCGGGCAACTTCGAGAGAGCCTTCATGATCAATTCGCTGAGCGCGAGATTGACCTTGGGGAGAATCTGCACCGGCGCCACCGGCATCGCCATAAGGATTTCCTGCCGCAGCTGGTCCGCGTCCTCCGCGGCAAAAGCTTTGCGCCCGGTGACCATCTCGTAAAGAATCGCGCCCAGGCTGAAGATGTTGGAACGTCCGTCGAGCGGCTCTCCCCGCAGTTGTTCGGGTGACATGTAGTGCATGACTTCCGGAGCTGTGCCGGAGGCCTGCGCCGCCCACGCCCCCATGATCGAGATTCCGAAACCCAGGATCTTTACCGTGCCATCCCAGGAGACGAGCACCTTGCCGGGTTCCAGGCTGTAATGGACAACTTTGCGGGCGTGGGCGTGATCGAGGCCTTGGCAGGTCTGGCGCGCGATATCCTGCAAATCCCAGACGGAGAACCCTTCCTTCTTTGCCAGCATGGCGGCGATGCTTTTGCCCTGCACGTACTCCATGGAGGCGCAGAACTGGCCGTCAATTTCCCCCGCACCGTAGAGAGTGGCGAGGTTGTGGCTGCTGAGCGGTTTGGTGGCCTCCGCTTCCTGCAGAATGCCCTGAGCCATCTCGGCGGCGCGATCGCCCAACAGGGCGAGGTCGAGAACCTTTAGCGCGACCGTTTGTCCGCTGTCAGGATCGGAGGCCTTGTAAATACACCCCCACTGCGTGCGCGCGATTTCACCGAGGAGTTCAAACCGTCCGATCTTATCCGCCATTTCTACCTTAACCTCGACCAGGGTTCAACCAAGCTTGAGACCGAATGCGCCACGGCAAAACAGTCCGATAGGATCTAGAGGAGGGTGAACTAAGAATAGCGCCGGATGCCGTGCGGGTGGAGTTACGAAGGTCACGCGGAGGAGGGCCCTAACATGCTGCGGGCCTGGAGTTTACGAGTTCGCTGAATCGCAGTCTCGCTTGGGGGCCGCATCTTTCCCGGCGATGAACACGCGTGACATTTGTCATCCGGCCCGCGTGACGATATCCACTGGCGGGGATTCGCGTCCAATTGGATAATCGCGATTGTTGCGAGGTTCACGGCGTGTGAACCGTTGCGAGAAGCGTTCGGCGAAGCTTGCCGCCGGTTGTGGGGCCGGTTGGAATCGACTATCCTTTGTGCGTCGGCTTCCAGTTGGCTCGCCTCAGTCCTCCCAGGAGCTTTTGGCATGACCCTAACCCGATTCGTCAGCAAAAACGCCTTTCGCAATAAGCGGCGCAGCATTTTGACCGTGCTGAGCGTGGGGTTTTCGCTGTTGCTGCTGACCATGATGATGTCGATCTGGAAGAGTTTCTATGTCGACAGTGGAAGCCAGGAGTCGGCCTTGCGCTTGATCACCCGGCACAAGGTTTCGCTGACTTTCACGATGCCAGCCTACTACCGGGAAAAAATTCGCGCGCTGCCTGGAGTAGCCCAAGTGGTCCCGATGAACTGGTTTGGCGGCAACTATAAAGACCCCAACCAATCGCAAAATTTCTTCGCGCAGTTCGGCACCGACCCCGAAGAGTTTTTTAAGGTATATAAGGATTGGAAAATTCCTCCCGATCAACTCGAGGCTTGGCAGAAAGATCGCGCGGGAGCTATTGTCGATCCGAGTCTGGCGCAGAAATACGGTTGGAAGGTCGGCGACCACATCATTATTCAGGGCGCTACATTTCCGGTGGACCTGGACCTGACCATCCGCGGCATCTACACTCCGGATCAGGCCACAAATTCGCTCTACTACAACCAGAAATACGTGGAAGAGGCAGTTTCCTATCTGAATGGCCGGACGGGCTTCTTTGCCATCCTGGCGAAGTCTCCGCAGGACGTAGCCAAGATTGGCCCCGAGGTCGACGACTTATTCCGCAATTCGCCGCAGCCTACCAAAACCGAGACGGAAAAGTCATTCCAGTTGGGCTTTGTGGCCATGCTGGGCAACGTGAAGGCGTTCATTCTCAGTATCTGCTCGGCGGTGGTATTTGCGATTCTGCTGGTTTCGGCCAACACCATGGCGATGTCGATTCGCGAGCGCACGAGGGAAGTGGCGGTCCTCAAGACGCTAGGGTTCACCCGCCGGACGATTCTTTCTCTCTTTGTAGGTGAGGCGGTAACACTCTCGCTGGCGGGGGGCATTCTAGGTTCGCTGGCCGGATTTGTCCTAGGTGGAGGCATGGCCAAAGCAGCGGGCGGGTTTTTCGGCGACGCCCTCAAAGTGCAACCCGCCACCATGGTGGTCGCATGGCTGGTTGCAGCGTTGGTGGGGTTTCTCAGCGCCATCATCCCGTCGTATCACGCCTCGAACATCGGCATCGTGGATGGCTTGCGCCACATTGGATAGAGAATCATGGCAATCCCCATTCGTTACAACATCCGGAACTTGAAGCTGCGCAAGGGCCTGACCATCATGACCGCGCTCGGCATCGCGCTGACGGTTACGACGGCCATCTTTCTGATGGCCCTGCTGGCTGGGCTGCAGCGCGCTTTCGTCACTAGTGGCGATCCGCTCAACGTGCTGGTCATGCGCAAGGGTTCGAACGCCGAGCTTTCCGGAGGCTTCGATGCGACCGCCCTACCCGTGCTGAAAACCCTTCCTGGGATTGCCAAGGATAGCCACGGTGACCCGATGGTTTCTGGAGAATGGGTGGTGGTGATCGTATTGCCGCGCAAAGACGGCAGCGGCGAAACCAATGTCACGGTGCGCGGCATGATGCCCGATGGCCTGGAGCTTCGCCGGAATGTAAAGCTCGTGGAGGGGCGATGGTTCACCCCGGGCCAGCGCGAAGTAGTGGTCAGCGAGTCGATCCACAAGCGCTTTTCCAATACCAAGGTTGGCGACAGCCTGCATTTCGGCAAAGGAGCGTGGCAGGTGGTGGGGGTCTTCGACGCCGGCGGCTCCGCTTATGAATCGGAAATCTGGGGCGACGTGAATCAGATGGCGTCCGACTTTGACCGCCAAGGAGCGTTTGGCTCGGCCTACCTGCGAGCCACCGATCCAGTTTCCGCGGCGGCACTGGTGCACCGGGTGAGCGACGATCCGCGCCTGAAACTCGACGGCACGCTGGAGACCGATTACTACGCCAAGCAAACCAGTTCCGGTAATGTCATCAAGTTCATCGGTTGGTTCGTGGCCATCATCATGGCGATTGGCTCGAGCTTTGCCGCCATGAATACGATGTACGCGGCCGTGGCCTATCGCTCCCGCGAGATCGCCACTTTGCGGGTAATCGGATTTTCGCGGCCGAGCATCCTGACATCGTTTGTCCTGGAATCGCTGCTGCTGTCGCTGCTGGGCGCGGTAATTGGCATCCTGTTGATGCTGCCCTTCAATGGGATGACCACCGGAACCCAGAACCAGGTCACGTTCAGCGAGGTGGTGTTTGCGCTGCGCATGACGCCGGGCGTAATCGGGGCGGCGATTCTGTTTGCTTTGCTCATGGGCGTCTTTGGCGGAATCGCGCCGGCCTGGCACGCCTCGCGCCGGGAGATTTTGGCGTCTCTCCGCGACTGAGATACGCAGCGCTATACAACTAGATATATGGCGATTGACACTAAGCACAACGATCTGCAGAACCTGCGCATTGACCGTTCGGCGCGCGGCGATGGCGAACCGCCCGCATGGGCTCGCCGCTTCATTATTGTTGGAGTCGCAGCGGTGGTTCTTCTCGGCATCTCCGCTTTTGCTTACCGCATGCTCGCCTCCGATGCTCCGCAAGTGGAGGTCACCCGCGCAACCGCGGAGAGCAGCGATGAAGGCGGGATTGTGCTCTCCGCCACCGGCTACATCATTCCGCATCACAAGATCAACGTGAACTCGAAAGTCACCGGACGCGTGGCTTGGATCGGCGTGGAGAAAGGCGACAAAGTTAAGGAAGGCCAAGTTCTGGTGCGCCTCGAAGATGACGAATTTCGCGCGCAATATCAGGAGGCTCACGGCGCGGCCGAGAGCGCGCGCGCATACTACGAAGAGCTGAAGAACGGTTCGAGGCCGCAGGAGATCCAGCAGGCGCAGCATAATCTGGATGAAGTCCGCGCTACGCTGGCCGATGACAAACTCACGCTGGATCGCACGCAAGATCTTTTCAAGCAAGGAGTCGTCGCGCGGCAGGCGCTCGACGACGCCACCGCCAAGTTTCAAGCCGATCAGCAGCGGGTGAACTCCCTGCAAAAGGCGTTTGAACTTGCCAGGATTGGTCCGCGGACGGAAGAAATCGCCCGGGCCAAGGGTGCCATGACCCAGGCGGAAGGGCAGGAGGCATATGCCAAGTCCCAGCTCGACGCCACTTTGATCAAGGCCCCAGTGAGCGGCACGATTCTGGAACGCACGGCGGAGAAAGGCGAACTCGTTACTTCAATGTTTGCCAGCGGTGCGGAGGGTGGCCCGCAAGGGGAAGTCGTGGCGCTCGCCAATCTCAACGACCTGCAGGCCGACCTCGACATTGCGCAGGACGACTTCGCCAAACTCAGCCCCCACGAAAAAGCCGTCGTTACGGTGGATGCGTTTCCCGATCGCAAGTACAACGGCGTGATTGCGGAAATGTCACCGGAAGCCAATCGTCAGAAAGCCACGGTCGAAGTGAAGGTGCAGATTCTGAATCCGGATTCTTACCTGCGGCCGGAGATGAACACGACGGTGAAGTTCTTAGCGAACGAGACTCCCAAGTCCGGCGCCGAGCCGGCGGGTGTTTTCGTTCCTACCGCAGCCATCCGCGACCAAAACGGCCAGAGGGTAGTCTTTATCGCCTTCAACGGCAAGGCGATCATGCGGACGGTGCAGATAGTCGCCCAGCGCAACGGCGGAGTTTTAGTGAGCGGGCTAGTGGGCGGCGAGGATGTGATTACCTCCGCCCCGCCGAATTTGAAAGACGGAGACAAAATCAAGATCAAAGGACAGTCATGAGCACAGCTACCGCCTCCAACGTCGCAACCCAGACTAAAGTCGTGCAGGTGCGTAATGTCAGCAAGATTTTCAAGCGCGATGCTTTTGAAGTGAAGGCTCTCGATGATGTTTCCATCGAGATCGCCGGCGGCGAGTTCCTGGCGCTGATGGGCCCGTCAGGCTCCGGCAAGACGACCTTGCTGAACATGATCGCGGCGATCGACCGCCCGACCGCAGGCGAGTTGCTGGTGCTGGGTGAGAACGTCTTCCGCTTCAGCGATTCGCAGTCGGCGCGCTGGCGGAATACCCATATCGGCTATGTGTTCCAAACCTTCAACCTGATCCCTGTGCTCACGGCTTTTGAGAACGTGGAACTGCCTCTGCTGCTCACGAAACTCAACTCACAGCAACGCCGCGATCACGTTATGACGGCGCTGAAGCTGGTGGGACTGGAGGAGCGCGTCAATCATCTACCCAAGCAGCTTTCCGGTGGGCAGGAACAGCGGGTTGCCATCGCGCGAGCCATCGTGAGCGATCCGACGTTATTGCTCGCCGACGAACCTACCGGCGATCTGGACAGCCATTCCGCCACGGAAGTGCTGGAGATTTTGAAGCGCCTGAATGAAGACTTTCACAAGACGGTCATAATGGTGACGCACGATCCGCACGCAGCTTCTTATGCGCACGTAACACGACATCTGGAGAAGGGTATGCTGCTGCCCGCGTAGATTGGGCACGGTCGTTGCGGATACTGGATTTAGGAAGCGTTACCTCAGGGAAGCGAGCCCTCTTCCTCGGGGAGATGGCTTAAATCGCTTGCAACGGGGTCAGCGATCCATTCCCAGGCGCGCCGTCCGTTCTCGCGCACCACGGCTTTGGCTTCGCCGTATTCCACCAAGCGATTGAGAACGGTGGTAACTGAGGCGAGTGGATCTTTGTGCCTGAGGAGCACTGGGGCCAGGCGCTGTTGGATCTGTTCACATACCTCGCGCGCTCCCAAAGGCCGGTCGGCCTCCATCAGCACCGCGCGGCAGGCCTTGGTGAATCCCGGCTGGCGGCCGCCGGTCTTCCGGTCTACCAACTCCAGCAAATCCTCGGTCAGGACATCGTCGCCAAATAGGTTCGCCAGTCCAACAATCGTCTGCTTGACGGTGCCGATGCGTTTCATGATCTCGGCGCGACGGAGCATGAGTTGTTTCAGTTCGTCGCTAGCGACTCTGACAACTTGCTGAACATGGGCGTCGTTTCGGCCGGGGAAAGGGTCTTTCACAGCTCCATTGCGTTCTCCCCGCTCACTTCCCATAGACCGCCTCCCTGCCCCCAGCAGTTCTTGTCCCTTCCGGATGGACCGCCGCCTGAGTCTTGTAACGTAAGACTCCGGGATAGCCTCCACATGCACCGAAGGGCCGAACGTCCCGTCCACGGAAAAGAACCGGGGCGGGACCGAACTTAGGTACTTAGACGCTAGGATTCACAAAAGTGAGGGCTGGATTTTGTAAAATCTGCTGTGTAGGGAATGTTCCAAAGCAACCAAGCCACGAACAGCCGATTCCGGCTGGTTGAGTCGGTGAAACCGGGAACATAATCCCTTGACAAAAACCTAACGGCTGCATAAAGTGCGGGTAATCCATTACTTTCAGGGGTTTTCGCAGGTACCGACGATATGAAGAATGTTTACGAGGTTCTGAGGCAGAAAGAACTCGAACTCACCAGACTGGAAAAGGAAGTGGAAGCGCTGCGAGTTGCAGCCCCGCTCCTCTCGGACGATAAGGAGCTGGGTGGCGACATTGACCATAACAAGCCCACGCTGGCGAGCGCCACCGCGCAGCAGCCAATCCGCATTCCGCAGACGGCGGTGAATGCAGGCACTCCTCAGCCAGCGAGGGCGGCAGGCTGGGAAGATACTGCCAAGCGATGGCCCTAATTGCCGCGATAGAACGGTCTGTTTGGGTCTTGGGATGAGTACGTTTACTGAGTCCTAGGATGCTTTTACCTGGCCAGATACCGATCCTGGTGGGCTATGCGGCCGGTTTCCCTCCTACTTGATTGATTTTGCACCACTTCCTGACAGTTACCGGCTACGTACCTTTAGCCGCAAGTAGTCGTCCACTTTGCACCAATATTGGTGCTATACTCTCCGCCTAATCCCTAGACTGTGGCTTGGGTTTTCGGCCTGCCTGCATGTAAACAGGCGGCTAGCCAGCGTTTTTCGATTCAAACGCGGAAAGTGAAGCTATGAGTACGCCAGGGCGGGCTCCGCTGCGGGCATTCGCGCGCCGGCGGGCGCCACGCTGTCCCTTAACGGTTCCGGTTCGGGTGACAGTCTTGCGCTCCGGGACTGCCTACAGCATCCCGGGCCGTTCCGTGGATCTTGGTGAAGGTGGCATCGCGGTCGTGCTGGGCGGAGAAGTGCACCTAACCGATCGGGTGGGCGTTGAATTCCTCCTGCCCGACCTTGGCCTGGGCTTGCAGACGAAAGCCATCGTGCGGCATCACTCTCCGTTGCGCTGCGGGTTCGAGTTCACGGAACTGACGCGTCATCAGCAGGCCGTCATTCGCGAGTGGGCACGGCAAAAGCTCCAGACAAGTCCTTCCGGCGCTGCCAAAGTTGACTCCGCGCGCTCCCAGCCCGACGCTTCAAGCTATCTTTCGGATAAAGGAAGTGTCTCCTCTCGTCGCCGTCTCTGGTGGATGGCTGCAGGCGCGCTCGCTTTGGCTGGCCTCTTGATGTGGTGGCAGTGGCAAAGAGGTTGGAGGGAACTGGAAGAGCGAATCCCGCAGCACACCGGGCAAGTTCCTGCTATCGAAGTCAATCATTACCTCGCCGTTCTGGCGAGTGCGAGCCGTCAAGTGCGTTCTCTCCCTGCGGCCGCTGGGAAATCCTCAGAAACGAAAAGATAAAATTCTACTCGGAATCGCTTTTCGGAATGATTCTTTCTTTACGGAAGGCGTGCAGGATGACTGCGCTGCTGATGGCGAAACTCCCAACCGCACAGAGAGCCATCAGTTGGCCGAGGTCTGCGCTGAAGTGAAGATGATCGGCAAACAGGGCAGCCAAAGCGAATCCGATGCCCAACACGTTCAGCCACACCGGCGGGCGAACTACGTTAGCCGTGTTGCGGTTGCGAAAACGCAATTGCAGCAGGACGGCCACCGCTCCTACTGCGGCGATAACGACCACTGCCCTGGGGCTGGAAAAAGCCGCGCGATCCGTGAAGCCCACCACAAGCGCCAACACTCCGCACAACAAACCGGATGCGATTACGGTCCATCGGCGAGCTTTGAGTTGAGATTCTGGCAAGAGCGCTATCCCCTGCCTTTATACAAGGGATAAGGGGGAGTTTCAAACCGTGCGGGCAATCGCTGCCGGTTTCCCAGACTCCTCTGTGCACTCCGGGGTGCGAACCGCAGAGAACACAGAGGAGCAGGGTTTATCTGGCTACAGAGCCGCGCAAACCGCTTTCACTTCGGTGTACATCTCCAGGGCGTCTTTGCCCATCTCGCGTCCCCAGCCGGACTGCTTATAACCGCCGAAGGGCAGGGCCGCGTCGAAGATGTTGTAACAGTTGATCCAGACAGTTCCAGCGCGAAGCTGGCTGGCCAGACGATTCGCCTTTTTGATGTCGTTCGTCCAAATTCCGGCCGCCAGACCGTAGACCGTGTCGTTTGCCTGCGCCGTGAGCTGCTCGGTATCACGGAAAGGAATCGCCGTCACCACTGGCCCGAAGATTTCCTCCTGTACGACTTTCATCTGTTCACTGGTATTCACCAGCACGGTCGGCTTTACGAAATAACCTTTGTCGCCGTGCCGGCTTCCGCCGACAACTGCTTTGGCACCCTGGGAAAATCCCGACTCGAGAAAGCTGCAGACGCGATTTAGCTGCTCTTCCGAGACCAGAGGCCCCATGTCGGTGGAGGAGTCAAACCCCGACCCGAGATTGATCTTCTTGGCACGCTCGGAAACACCTTCCACGACCTGGTCGAAGACTTTGTCTTCGACATAAAGCCGCGAGCCGGCGCAACAGCACTGGCCATGATTAAAGAAGATGGCGCTGGCGGCCCCAGCAATGGCGGCTTTCAAGTCGACGTCGGCGAAAACGACGTTCGGAGACTTGCCACCCAACTCCAGCGAGACCTTCTTCAAATTGCCCGCCGCCGCCTGCAGAACGAGCTTTCCCACTTCCGTTGAACCGGTGAAGGCAACTTTATCGACGTCAGGATGCGCGGCTAGCGCGGCGCCTGCAGTTTCTCCGTAGCCGGGGACGATGTTGACCACGCCGTCGGGGAATCCTGCTTCCTGAATCAGTTCCCCCAGGCGCAAGCAGGAGAGCGGCGTTTGCTCAGCCGGCTTGAGCACTACGGTGCAGCCCGTAGCCAAGGCCGGACCGAGCTTCCAGGCCGCCATCAGGAGCGGGAAATTCCAGGGAATGATCTGGCCGACCACGCCGACCGGTTCGCGCAGAGTGTAGGCAAGATATTGCGCGCCCGGCGTGTAGGGCACGGAAAGCGGAATGGTGCTGCCTTCGATTTTCGTTGCCCAACCCGCCATGTAGCGAAACAGATCAGCAGCCAGCGGGACATCCGCCGCGCGAGCGACCTTCAACGGCTTGCCGTTATCCAGCGTTTCAAGCTCGGCGAGTTCCTCGAGATTTTCTTCAATCAAATCTCCGAGTTTCCAAATCAGGCGTCCCCGTTCGGAAGCGGTGAGCTTACGCCACGGGCCGTGATCGAAAGCGGCTCTGGCCGCTTTCACAGCCAGGTCGATATCGACGCGGTCGCCCTCCGCTACGCGCGCCAACACTTCGCCGGTTGCCGGGTTGTAGGTGGCAAAGGTTTGGCCGGAGGCCGCCTCTACCCATTTTCCATTGATTAACATTTTGTGCTTCCTGGAGACGAAACTCGTCACTTTGTCTTCCGGGGGAACAATCTTCAATGCGGTTGCCATATCTTCCTCCTCGATTTGCCTAGGAATGCCGATTGCCGCTTCTGAGATGGGATGAATGGAAGGTTCTCCACACCGGGGACTGATGCCGCGAGGCTAAGCCAGGATGTCTGCATCGCAGTGCTCGTATGCGATCCGAGAAAGCTGCGCCCCATGGCGGGTGCCGATTATAGTCCAGAGATGTGCGATCCGATCATGAATTTTGGCCGAATTAGCTGACGTTACCCGAGCTCAGTCCAATTGGTCCGCTACTAGGATCGTCCCCAGGGCGAGATGCGGGTTCCTGCCAGCCACTCCGCCTGCAGGCGCCCGCCGTGGTTCAAGGCATAGAGCACCAGTTCAACGCGGCTGGAAATTCCCAACTTGTCGAAGATCCGGAACACATACTTCTTGATTGTGTGCTCACTGAGCCTGAGTTCAGCGGCGATTTCGCGGTTGCTCAATCCATCGGCCACCAGCGCCACCACCTGCTCCTCCCTCGGAGTCAGCAATCTGGACCCGTTAGAACTCACGACCGTGAGCGAAGGCACTTGCGAGACAACTTCAATCAGGTACTGCAATTGCTCACTATTTGCCCATATCTGCCCCCGCCGCACGCTCTGGATACATTTGCAGAGCAAGCGAAAGGGAAAGTCGGAGAAGCAAAACAAGCCCCGCGCTCCCGAACGGAACGCGTTGACCACCAGTTCGCGGTCGCGAACGTGTCCGTCGACGAGAAGAATCTTGGCGACTTCCGGATGCGTGAGGTGAAGACGCCGCACGATTGCCATATCGCCGCCATCGTGGGGATGTTCAGGGTTGAGGATCGCGACTTGCACCGGCGAGCAGCCCACCGCGCCGAGAATTGCGGCCATTTCCAGATCACAAGAACTCACCCGGAATTCCGGCCGGCGGCGCAGCGCGCGAACCAGAAGTTGACGTTGCATTTGGTTGGAGTCGGCCACCAGAACCGTGATGAGATTCGAAGTAGGAATGCTCGCAAGTTCCATATGCCCCCGGGGAACTGTTCAAAAAACGCATTAAGGATTTGAATGCCACGCACGCAACTCTAAAGGCAACCGCCGCCGGAAGTCTGTGACGGATCAACACCTAGAAAACCAGATGGGTGTGGAAAAATGGAACGGCGCCGGTTACAGAGCAAGTCCCCGCTTCCGCTCGTCATCTCCCAACTGGTTGCAGCCGTAGTGGAAACTGGACTGCCCCGCAAGACCAGCCTATCTGGCTGCATTATCTTGGGGCAGCCCGCAAGTCTACTTTCGTGGACGTACCCAAACGCGGTCAAGCCACAATCCGTCGGAGGCAGGGCCTTGCGAAGACCTGTCCGTGCGATTCTCAATGGAAAAGCCACCCAAATTCGTTTGCGCCCAATCCGCTTCATTTCGAAACCGCACCGCTGCCGATGCCTACCGTAGTAGGCAGCACTTTCCATGTCTTGTGAGCCAAAACTCTGGGGGATAGCCTTGCCACAGATGTGGGCAGAGCAAAAAGCCCGGCAACTCAACGGCAATGCAAACCAACTCAAGCAGAAACGCCATTGTGAAATTCGCGCTCGGCGCGATTGCTTTCTGCATGCTGCAGCAGATTTTGGTGGTGGCCGCCGCCCAGGAGCAAGGGAATCAAATGGCGTCGAAAGCTTCTGGCCGCGCGGAAACCTCCCAATCCGAGAAAGCGGACGGCGCATGGAGTCCAGCTCTGACGGGAGAACGCCGTCCGCTTTACCGGTTGCGCAAGAGCGATGTCATCGAAGTTGGCTTTACGTTCTCCCCTGAATTCAACCAGACAGTTGCCGTGCTGCCAGACGGTTTCATCATGCTGCGAGGAATTCCCGACGTCTACGTGGAAGGGAAGACGATTCCTGAGCTGCGGGCTGCGATTCGAAGCGCCTATGCGAACACGCTGCACGATCCGGAAGTCACAATCGTACTCAAGGATTTTGAAAGGCCCTATTTCATCGTCAGTGGCCAGGTGGCACGTGCCGGAAAGTACGAACTCCGGTCGGACACGACTGTGACCGAAGCGGTCGCCATTGCCGGAGGTTTTACCGAGGAAGCCAAGCATTCTCAGGTCGTGCTGTTCCGGCAAGTCTCGGACCAGACGACCGAGGCTCGCTTGCTCAACGTCAAGCACATGATGGATTCGCGCAACCTTAAGGAAGACATTCACCTGAAATCGGGCGATTTGATTTTCGTGCCGCAAAATACCATCTCGAAGATTCGGCGCTACCTGCCGACTTCGAGCCTGAGCGTGTATTCAACGCCAGCACAGTTTTAGAGAAGGTCTTAGGAACCCATGCAACTGGCCTGCGGAAGAACCCTATGCCCGAAGAACTAAGACTGGTCCCGAGAATGCCCAGAGCGCCTTCCCTCACCATGCGCGACCTTCTGGCGGTGATCTTCCGCCAACGGCGGTTGGCCGTGATCGCTTTCATGGGAGTTCTGCTGGCGGTTCTCGACTACCGGCTGACGGCCCCGATTTATCAGGCAGAAATGACAGTCTTTGTGCGCCATGGGCGCGTCGATCCGGCGGTGACGGCCATTCCTACGGAGCCGCAATTCGAGCCTGAGGCAGTCAGCGAGGAAGAGTTGAACTCGGAAGTGGAGCTGCTGCGTGATCGGGAGATGTTGCGCACGGTAGTGAAAGCCGCGGACTTGGATGGGGCAAGCGAGCCTTGGTTTTGGAAGCTGATGGGAGAGACCGAAGATGAGCGGCTTGCGCGTTTGGTGCGGCGACTTTCCCGAAGACTGGATGCAGAGCCGATTCACAAGACCACCCTGATCAAGGTGACCTACAGCTCGTCCGATCCGGCCCAGGCGGCCGAGGTCCTTCGCTGCCTGGCCGGCGCCTATTTGGAGCGCCACTCCCAGTTGCATCGTCCCGCCGGGGAATCTGGTTTCTTCGAGCAGCAGATTGTGCAGTCACGAAGCAACCTGGAGCAGGCCGAACTGCAGCTCATAAACTTCACCCGGGATCAGGGTGTGGTCTCGGCAGCCCAGCAGCGTGACATTGCCTTGCAGCGTCTCGGCGAAGCCGAAGCCAATGACGGGGCAAACCGGGTAGAGATCGCGGAAACAGAGGGCCGGGTTCGAATGCTGCAGGCCAAGCTGCAAACCCTGCCCGAGCGCGCCACCACGGTGATAAAGAATTCGGACAATCCTCAATTGTTGGGCAAGATCAAGTCCAAGCTTCTTGAGCTGGAGTTGGAGAGGACCGAACTGCTCACCAAATTTACTCCAACCTATCGCCTGGTGCAGGAAGTCGATCAGCAGATTCAGGAAACGAAGAACTCCATCGCCAGCGAAGAACTGAACCCGCTGCGCGAGCAGACTAGCGATCTCGACGTCAACCACTCCTGGGCAAAAGGCGAACTGGTCAAGGCGGAAGTTGAGCTGAACGCTTTGCGGGCGCGCGCTCAGGCGAGCGGGGCGCTCCTTGCTTCGGAACAGGAGGAGGCTCGCACTTTGGGCGATCGTGCGGTGCAACAGGAAGAGCTGCTCAGCAACATGAAAGCCGCCGAGCAAGAGTACTTGCTCTACGTTAACAAGCGCGAAGAAGCAAGAATTGGCGATGCCCTGGACCAGAAGCGAATTCTCAACGTCACGATTGCGGAGCAGCCGGTTTCTCCGGCGCTGCCCGAAAAATCCGGACTCAGCGTGGCGTTGCTGGGGCTCTGTCTTGCAGGCACGATAAGCACGGGAGCCGCGTTCACGGCAGATCGGCTGAACCCGGCTTTCAGAACCCCGGACGAGGTAGTTGCCTATTTGGGGGCCCCGGTACTGGCGTCGTTGCCGCACCGGGATGCATAAGGCGAGGGCACAACTTATGGGGACACTTCCGGATCTATTGCAACCGGCTTTTGAGCCTGTGGTTTTCGAGGCTCCTGCGCCCGAGCCCGAAGCGGCCGCGGCGGCGATCCCGTCCTCGCAGGAACACTCAATTTGGACCACCGAGCGCTTTGCGGAAGAGCAGATGCGACTCCTCGTGCAGCGATTGTTCTTTCCGGGATGGCCGAAGGCGCCGCGTCACGTGGCGGTGAGCGCGGTTGACGAGACTACATACACTGCGGAGATTTGTATGGACGTGGCAAGCTTCCTGTCGGAGCAGGTGCCTGGCAGCGTCTGCGTGGTCGAGGCTAACCCGCGCAATCCGGAATTGGAAAGCGTCTTTGGCCTAGGAAATAACACCGTACAAAGAGATGAAATGCGGTCTCTCCGCAGTTGCTGCCAGCATATTTCCGGAAGGCTCTGGCTTGCCCCTCTGCGTGTATTGATTGGCGAAAGCGGCTATCCATCGGCCACTTGGCTGGAGCGCCGGTTGTCAGATTTCCGCCTGGAGTTCGATTACAGCGTGCTGCACGCGCCCGCAGCCTCGTCGTCTACCTTCGCAAGTTTTCTGGGTCATCTAAGCGATGGCGTCGCCCTGGTTCTGCAAGCGAATGTGACTTGTCGTGTTGCTGCGCAACGAGCCAAAGAGATTCTGCAGTCGGCGAATGCCCGCGTATTGGGAACGGTCCTAAGCGAACGGACATTCCCTATCCCGGAAGGCATTTATCGCAGGTTGTAGGCGGCTTCGGATTTCACAAGAATTCGGAGCCTTTGGGAGGCCGGTGGCCAGAATCGCCGGCCAAATTCACAGTCGGAGTCAAAAGATGGCCACACCCTCAGCAGCCGGAACAGGAATCCCGCCTAGCTTGGCTGTGCCGGGTTGCCCCTGGATTGGCGATACGTCGCTACGGTCGCGCAAGAAGGTCGAGAGTACGCGCAATCTCCTCATCGTGGGGAACGGGCAAGTCGGACGTGGACTGGCTGCTTACTTCCAGGCCAATCCCCTGGCCGGTTTCGTGGTTCGCGGCTTTCTGGACGACAAAGAGCCGCCGGGAGGAGAGATTCTGGGACGGGTGGACGACCTGGCTCGCGTCGCCTTGGCGGAGTTTGTGGACGAAGTTGTTCTTACCGGTCCTTGCGAACGCGATCTCGCGCAACGGGTGGTTCGTGAAGCCCAGCGCAATCGTATTCGCGTAAAGGTGGTTCCAGACCTGTATGGCTTGGATCCAAAGACCGTTGCGTTGGAAAGGCTGGGTGATCTGCCCGTTCTGGAGCTGCACGAGAATCGCGCATCAACACTATGGCCACTTCTTAAGCGCGCGATGGACGTTGTTCTGGCCACGCTCGCGCTGGCGATGGCCGCGCCCCTGCTCTTCATGGTCGCTCTTGCCGTCCGTCTGGATTCTTCTGGGCCCGTTCTTTACCGGGCGCGACGCATCGGGAAAAAAGGGCGGACTTTTCTTTGCTACAAATTCCGCACCATGGTTGCGGATGCTGATCGTGACAAGGAAATTCTGCGCGAGCGGAACGAGCGGCGCGGGCCGACCTTCAAAATCGCAAACGACCCGCGCATCACGCGGGTTGGGCAATGGCTGCGGCGCTACAGCCTGGACGAGTTGCCGCAACTATGGAATGTCCTTACCGGCGACATGAGCCTGGTGGGCCCGAGGCCCCACCCTTTGGACGACTGCGCCCACTACGATCTGGAGCACCTACGTCGGCTCGAGGTCAAGCCGGGAATTACAGGCCTGTGGCAGGTGATGGCGCGCAGCGATCCGTCGTTCGAGCGAAACATGTCGCTCGATATGGAGTACATCGAGCGCTGGAGCCTATGGCTGGACGTCAAAATCTTGTGGAAGACGGTTCCGGTGGTGCTGCAAGGCAGCGGAGTGTGAATCCTGCGTCTGAGCGAACGAGCGATGCCCACCTCAAACGAAACGATGCGATGGCCGGCGCTGTCTCCCCCAGCCAATGCTGCGCAGTGGGGAGTGGTGGCCGCGCTGCGGCCGCTGCACATACTCTTGGCCTCTCCGGTGGCTCTGTATCTTGTGACGCTGACGATAATGCTTTTTCGTCCGCCCGATCTGCACTTCTTCGAGATCGACCGAATTGCGTTCGTGCTGCTGGCATTCGTGGTCTTCTTGCGGGCCCTCATGCTTCGCCAGTCGGGGAGGCCATCTGGTCTGGTGATTTGGCCGATGCTTGCTCTCACCGTCGTGGCCGTGGGCGGCGCCATCGGACAGCAATTTCAGGCTGAAGCCTGGAGCGTGTTGGCAGCCAAGTGGATTGTGCCTTTGGCAATGTATGGCATGGCCAGCTTGGTGTTTACGGGCGAGGCATCTCTTCGTGCGCTGGAAGCGTTTTTGCTCGCCGTGTTGGCCTACCTTAGTATCATCGCCATCCTGTTCCTGTGCGGCATGAAGTCCTGGATTGTGCCGTCATTCATCATAGATCCGAGCATCGGAATTCATGCCGACCGTGCGCGCGGCCCTTTTCTGCAGGCTGTAGCCAACGGCGTCACTCTGAATCTTCTGTGGTTGATTGCGGTGGACGCATACCGGCGCGGACGCTTGCGAGGCGTGCTTGCTTGGTTCTTCCTGCCCGCGCCGCCATTGGCGATCTTGGCGACCAAAACCAGAGCCGTGTGGCTGTCGTTCGTTGTTTGCGTCTTGGCGCTGCTGTGGCTTTCCTCCAGTCCGCGTGTCAGGCGGGCATGCCTTGGCCTGGTACTGGCGGGAGTGGTCGGCTGGCTCAGCGCGCTCACCTTCGACAGTGTCAATAACTCGCTGACGGACCGGCTGAAAGAGCGCAGTCCAATCGAATTTCGCATGGCCGTTTACCGCGCCGGTTGGGACATGTTTTACGAAAAGCCGCTGCTAGGCTGGGGCGCCGCGCAGTCCCAGGCAGGCTTGGAACGGCGCATCAGCGAATTTCATCAAGAAGAATTCTTTGTTCACAATACATTTCTCGAAATCGCTGTGGACTATGGGCTGGTTGGGCTGGCGCTCTATGTCTGGTTAGTGGTCGACTTATTTCTGCTGGGGAGGAAACGAGCAAGGCTTGATCTTTCCTCGAGTTGCGCTTTTCTCAATCTAGAGTTCCGCTCCCTTTGGCCCGTTCTGCTTGGCGTGTATTTGCTGAATGCATGCTTTGTCGTGATGAATTACCAGTTCGTAAATGGCGTGCTATTCACGCTTGCAGGAATTCTGGCGGCACAACAAAGCTCTTCCGAGGACCAACGTGCCTAGGACCCGCCTTAAACTCGCATACCTTGCGAACCAGTGCCCCTCGCCGGTCGAGCCGTATGTAGTGGAAGAAGTTTTGGAACTGCGGCGCCGAGGCATCGATGTACTCCTGTGCAGCGCCCGCCAGCCCGAGGCGAATTTAGAAGCTCACCTGAAGCCGCTCGCCGACGAAACCCTGTATCTTCGGCCATTGCGATTTGGTTTGCTGCTGCGCGCGGCTTGGCTTTGTTTGCGCAGGTCCGCCGTGCTGTCAGATCTTGCTATCCGTGTAGTTGCACGGGGCAGTGAATCTCCGGGCCGGCGCCTCCGTGCCCTGCTTCACACTTGGCTGGGCGCATACTACGCGCTGCTGCTGGGCAGGCGCGACGTCACCCATATCCATGTCCACCACGGTTATTTTTCATCGTGGGTTGCCATGGTTGCCGCCCGGCTTTCCGGCGCCACCTTCAGCATGACTCTGCACGGATCCGACTTGCTGCGCCAGCCCTCGTACCTGGATGTGAAGCTCAAAAACTGCCGGTTCTGCATGACGGTCTCCGAGTTCAACCGCGGGCACATCCAGGGAAAATACCCGCAAGTTGAATCCAGCAAAATTGTTGTTCGGAGAATGGGAGTGGCTGCACCTCGCGAGTTCAGCGCGTTCAATACGACGGCGCCCGCGCCCGATCCTTTCGTCATGCTGGCGGTGGGGCGGCTACACCCGGTCAAAGACCACGCTTTTCTGGTGCGAGCATGTGCTCTTCTTAAAGCACGCAACTTGCGCTTTCTGTGTTTCATCGCCGGCGAAGGCCAGGAGCGAAAAGCGCTGGAGCGCCTCATCTGGGAGTTAGGCCTAGCTCAACAGGTCAAACTAATCGGTCATGTGAACCGCCAACAGCTCGGCGCGTATTACGCCGCGAGCAACCTGGTCGTGCTCACCAGCCGGAGCGAAGGTATTCCTCTTGTCCTCATGGAAGCCATGGCCTACGGCTGCCCGGTTTTGGCTCCGGCCATCACAGGAATTCCCGAACTCGTGGAGCACGGAAAGACCGGCTTCTTGTACCGCTCCGGATCGATCGAGGACTTCGTTGCCCAGGTCGAGGCCGTCCGCGAGGTCGAAGCTGCGCTGGGACCGATGCGGCGAGCTGCCCGTCGCCGTGTGCTGGAGCATTTCAACCGTGACCGCAATCTAGGGGCCTTTGCCGATCTGTTCCTGGCCCGCCTCGGAGAAAACGCGAACACCATTCGGCATGAGAATCCTCTACTGCAACAAATATAACTTCCGTTTCAGCGGCACCGAGGCCTACTTGTTCGACGTAATGGATCTCATGCGCGAATATGGGCATGAAGGTGCTCTGTTCTCGATGGCCGATCCGCGCGGCGAGAAAGCGCCCCACGACCAGCACTTCGTTCCCGAAATCAGTTTCAAAAATCCCGACTCTGGGCCCCTTCAGCGCGTCCGGCTGGCCGCGCACGCGATCTACTCACTCCAGGCGCGCCGCCGGTTGCGGGCCATGATCGCTGAGTTCCGTCCGGACGTGGCCCACGTTCGCAATATCTATCACCATTTGTCGCCATCGATCCTCTGGGAGCTGAAGGCGCAGGGGATCCCGGTTCTTTATCACCTGAACGATTTCAAGCTGCTCTGTCCAAGTTACAACCTGGTTTCTCATGGGCAAGCGTGCGAGCGCTGCCATGGCGGAAGGTTCTGGCACGTCGTAAGCGAAGGCTGTTACGCGGGGCCGAGAGGATCGGCTTGGGTTCTCGGAGCCGAAGCCTACGTCCACAAATGGCTGCGAACCTACGAAAAATGCGTCGACCTCTTTCTTGCCCCCAGCCAGTTCGTGAAGGATAAGCTGACGGCGAACGGCTGGGACGCGAATAAAATCCAGGTCCTGCCGCATTTTCAGCAAATCCCTGTTATGCCGCCGGAGCCGGCTGTCGACGCTCCGATCCTCTATTTCGGCCGGTTGTCGCCGGAAAAAGGAGTGACGGACCTGCTGCGCGCCATGCTGCTGATTCCGCAAGTTCGCTTGCAAATCGCCGGCGAGGGGCCACAGCGCCCCGAACTCGATCGGTTGGCCCAACGGTTGGGCCTTCGCAATGTGGAATTTCTCGGGTATCTCCGTGCGGCCGAGTTAGAGCAGAGGATCGCGGCCGCAAAGTTCACCGTGCTGCCCTCGCGCGCTTACGAGACGTTTGGCAAGAGCATTGTTGAGTCCTTCGCGTGGGGCCGAACGGTGGTCGCCTCCGATCTGGGTTCGCGGCGCGAATTAGTGGAGCACAACCGCACTGGCCTCTTGTTTCCGACGGGAGATGCCGGTCAGATGGCGAAGGCGATCTCATTTCTCGCCGAGCATCCTGAAAAGGCTGCGGCGATGGGTCAGGCTGGACGTGAGTTGGTGCGGGAACGTTTTCAACGCAGCTCACACTACGTTGCGTTGACACAAATCTACGAACAATTGGGCGGCAACACTACTCGGCCGAACCGCACGCAGGCTCGCAGGGTTTCAAGCCCCAAACTGCGGGTGGCCTTCATCGGGGGACGCGGAGTGATTTCCAAGTACAGCGGAATCGAGACTTACTACGAAGAAGCGGGCGCACTGCTGGCCGAGATGGGGCACGAGATCACCGCTTATTGCCGTTCGCATTTCACGCCGTCGCTGAACGATTTCAATGGAATGCGGTTGGTGCGGCTTCCCGCGATTCGGACCAAACATCTCGAAACCCTCGCCCACACCGCTCTCAGCACCGCTCACGCTCTATTTCATAACTATGACATCGTGCACTACCATGCGCTCGGGCCCGCGTTGTTCTCGTGGATTCCACGGCTTGCGGGGAAGAAGACCGTCGTGACTATCCAGGGGCAAGACTGGAGGAGAAAGAAATGGGGGCGGACGGCTGCGGCAGTTCTCCGTGCCGGGGAATGGGCTGCGCTCAGACTTCCCAATGCGACGATGGTGGTCTCGCAGACGTTGCAGCAGCAGTATCGCGAACTGCACGGAATCGAGACCATATATGTCCCCAACGGAGCAAGAATCCGCCGCCCGACTCCAACGCGGGTCGCAAAGTGGGGACTCGGCTCGGATGGCTATATCCTGTACCTGGGCCGCTTCTCTCCGGAGAAGAACTGCCATTTGCTGGTTGATGCTTTTGAAAAGATCGAGACGCACGCGAAACTCGTGCTGGCAGGCGGCGCCAGCCCTTCCGACGCTTACGCCCAGCGCCTGCGCGGTCGCGCAAGCGACAGGATCCGTTTTCTGAACTGGGTTTCCGGCGACGATCTCGATGATTTATTGGTGAACGCGATGTTGTTCGTGCTTCCTTCCGACTTGGAGGGCCTCTCTCTGGCCCTGCTCGACGCTATGGGAGCCGGCGTCTGCGTCCTCGCCAGCAATGTGCCCGAGAACCGGGAAGTTGTGGAAGGCGCGGGTTTCACCTTCGAGCAGGGAAATGTATCCGACCTGGAGCGAATGTTGCGACTGCTGATGGCCGACGCTCCACTCCGAAAGGCTGCTGGACAGAAAGCCCAGGCGAAAGTTCGAGACCGCTATCTCTGGCCCCAGATTGCCAGACAGCTGGACCAAGCCTACCGGGGTCTCGTGCGGCCGACTGAGCTCGACCGCCAACCTCCGTCTGCGGCCGTGTCCAGCGAAGACGTGCTCCGCACAGCCACTCCCACCAAAGAGGCCGCGTAGGCTTGCGAGAATTGAGGAAAGTAATCCCCGCGCCGCTTATTTACAATCATAAGCGCTCGGCTCAGGCGGGCCGCGCAAATCAAAATACCAGCCTGCCGCCGTCACTGCGGAATCAAGGATTTATCCTCAAATGCGAGTCACGATCTTCGGCGCTACTGGCCTACTGGGCAAGGCCCTCATACGAGCATGGGGCGAAGACGAGGTCAGCGGCTTTGGTTCAAAGGACGGCGACGTGAGAAACGCTCGCCAAGTCCAGGGGCTCATCGAGCGTACGCGCCCCGAATGGATCATTCTGGCCGCAGCCTACACCGACGTGGATGGGTGCGAAACCAATCCCGGGCTGGCGCACGCCATAAATACGGATGGCGCTATCCATGTTGCGCGAGCTGCGGAAAGATCCGGTGCTAGCTTGTTGTTCGTCAGCACCGATTACGTTTTTGACGGCACGAAAACTACGCCCTACGAGGCCAATGACTCGCGCGCACCCCGCACTGTCTACGGCCGATCCAAGGCCGATGCCGAAGCCGCCATTACGCAGATTGTTCCGAAATCATGCATTGTGCGAACGTCGTGGTTGTATGGGGCCGAAGGGCGCTGCTTTCCTGACACAATTCTGAAATTAGCTGCGAGCCGTCCGGCAATTGATGTGGTGGATGACCAGCGGGGATGCCCAACCTACGCGCCCGACCTTGCTCGAGCCATTGTTCAACTTTGCCATGCTGGGGCGTCCGGCATCGTGCACGCCACGAATCGCGGCGATTGTACATGGTTTGAATTCGCCCGCGAGATCCTTTCCCAAGCAGGCTCTCCCGCTGCGGTTCGCGCGACGACCAGCGACAAATTCGTCAGGCCTGCCAGCCGGCCCAAGTACTCGGTATTGTCGTCCGCGAGTCTGGAGAATTACGGCATTACGTTGCCGCCATGGCAAGATGCCCTAGTTCGCTACCTGGGAGAAAGGAACGGGTCGAAGGGAACTAAGGACCCTGTCTGACTGCATGACTCAGTACGATTGCCTCTGCGATTTCTTTCATCGGCCGGCAGCCTCCAAAAGGCCGTCGCGCAGCCCATAGCCGGCCCTCATGAGACTCCGCGATCAAGCGGCTGATTGGCAAACCCATTCCAACTCTGAGCGGCTTCGTCGTAAAGAACGGGTCAAAAAATCTTCTCTGCTACTGGCGTCTCCAGCCCGTGGCCGCGGTCGTCAGCGCCGATGACGACGGGGAGATTCTCTTGCCGGGAGCGAATCATAAGTTCGCGGGAACCGACAGTAGCGTCGGTCATAGCGTCCACCCTGGCTCATGCACGCCGCTATTATCCATTTCGTAATTGTGTTTGGGAAGGGCGCGACCCGTCTGCCCGATGTTGATGAATACGAAGCGCTCCTAAAACTCCGCGGTTGCCGTACTGTTTGTAAATGTTGGCGAGCTGGATTTTCTTGGGAGTGCAGGACGTGCTTGGAATATCGGAAGCCGCCGGCAGAACGTCCGGAAGGTTGGCTCAGCTTATTCCGCTTAAACGCGGATGCCAAGTTGGTATCCCGCCGGCGACTTCCCGTTTCTAATTTTTCTGTGCTTCTTTTACTCTCGCCCACCGGGCTCGCTGTGCGGCCGCTATCTTTCTTCGTGCAGCCGCCGACATGGTCCGCCTCGGCTTCGGGGGGCCACTCTTCCCGCTTGCAGCCTGCCGGGCCCAGCGTGCCTTTTGCGCCAAGCTGATTCGCCGGCGTCCTTCCGCCGACAATCTTCGCCCGGAACTTGTGTGGGAACTTGCTCCGTTCGACTTGCCAAGAACTGAAAGAGCTGCATCCACTTGTCTAAGCTGATTCAACAACTTCGTTCTTTCTACTCTTAGTTCTGAAACAATCGACACCAATCCTAATGGCTTTGCCATAGAGTTCCCCCTCGACAAGATTGTACTTGAGGAGGCCAAGCAAAGGGCGCAAGGCGATTAAAAAAGTCGGCGGCCTTTCCGGAATACCCAAGAGGCTAGTTTTGGTCTTGGGGCCGCTCCGCGTCATATAACCGATCTTTGCTGGTGCCCGGGCAAGTACTTGCGACCCTGGCGGGAGCCGCGGTTTTGGTGATCTTGTAGTTCCTATAGTCGATAGAAAGGGTTGCCTTGCCACCCAGCCGCACCCAGCTTTCGGCTTGGTTCTCCAAGGGCAGCCAGAAGTTATCGACCTTCGCGCACGTGTGGTGGATGCTGCTTTTCTTGATCCAGAAAGACGGGTTTTTCGCGGGCTCTGCTTCGATGCGGGTGGACGGCAAAATCTGCAGCATCGACCCAGATTTTGCCGACGTAGAGGAACTTGCTCTTGGTTTTCGGCGCCACCGAAAGAACGTATCTGGCGCCGGTTCCACTTACTTCATAGCCGTCCAGGGTAAAGTCATAATTTGCGGTATTCAGCGCCGTGCGCTCGCGATTCCCTTCCTCCTGGGCCTCTTCCTCTCCTTCCAGCAGTTTCTTGAACACATGATCGATGATGAATTTGGAACCGCTCTCGGATACCACCGTGAAGCTCTTTGTCGCGGTCGAACGAAAGGTCACGTCAACCTGCATCTCAGCATCGCGGTCGCCGGGGAATCCGCGATACTGCATGCAATAGGTTCGAGTGCCTTCAAACTCGCCCAGCGCCTGAGCGCGTGCCCGGTTGCGCTCTTCAAGATTCCTGGACTTCGGCATCGACGACGGCATTTTGCTTCTGTACGTTGGTCGCCTCGTGCCAGAAAAACATTTGACATTGCTCTTCGAACTCTTGCTCCACCTCACTCGGACCTCGCGTCACAATTTCCGCTTGCTGGTTGTCGGAGACGGCATAGAGCGAAAGATATGGGAAAAATGGAGTGGGAATCACGTACCTGGGCGCGCATTGTTTCTGGGGCATGTGAAAGACGCGAACGAACTCGCCGATCTCTACGCGAACCGCTTCCTAGCCTTTTGTCGACAAGATCGGCAAGGTGTCCCAACCCATTGCGCTACACTAGCTCTCCTTAAAAGTAAAAGACCCAGCTTCGCGGACAGAATGCGCATCGGAATTAAGAAAGCACTCGAAAGCGTGCCCGGCGGCATGATGACTGTGCCGCTTGCCGGCGGAGCGGTAATTACAACGTTCTTCCCCCACACGGGCGAATTCTTCGGATCCTTCACCGGCGCTCTGTTTACCGGGGCTCTCCCTATTCTTGCGGTTTTTTACGTTTGCATGGGCGCAACTATCAACGTGCGCTCGCTTCCGCAAGTTGCTGAACGCGGCGGCCTGCTCATGGCGACGAAAATTGCTTTGGGAATTGCTGCCGGATTTCTTCTCGGCCATTTCATCGGTGTGCGTCCTGTCAGCGCGGGTTGGTTCGCCGGCGTTTCTACATTGGCGGTAGTCGCCGCGATTAACGACACCAATGGCGGCCTGTACATGGCGCTCATGGGACAATACGGAACCGCGCAAGAAGCGGCCGCCTATTCTGTGATGTCTCTGGAATCGGGCCCCTTCCTCACGATGGTGACACTTGGAGTCGCGGGCCTTTCCAGTTTTCCCTGGCAGACTTTGTTGGGAGCCATTCTGCCGATTTTCGCTGGCATGGTGCTGGGCAATCTTGATTCGGAAATGCGCGACTTTCTGGGGCGCGGAGTAACGGTTCTGATTCCGTTCTTCGCCTTCGCGTTGGGCGCCACGCTTGATTTGCATCGCGTGTGGGCTGCGGGTTTGGTTGGCTTCGCGCTGGGGATTGCGGTTATTCTGATCTCCAGTCCGGCGTTGATCTTGGTGGATCGGCTGATCGGAGGGAACGGAACCGCGGGGATCGCCGCCGCAACCACCGCGGGAAATGCGGCGGCCGTGCCCACGTTGGTGGCCGCGGCAAATCCCAGGTACGCGCAAGCAGCCGCACCGGCTACTTTGCTAGTCGCTTCCAGCGTGATTGTGACCAGTCTGCTCGTACCATTGCTTACCGCCTGGTGGGTGCGCCGGGTAAGCGCCCATGCGCAATAGGGACGGTCCGATATGCCGCAAATCCTGATCATCGCCGATGATTTGTCAGGGGCCGCGGATTGCGGGATTGCATGCGCCAGTGTCGGATTGAGCGCATCAGTTGTGCTGGGGGACGGTGCGAACGCGCTCAATGTGGATGTGCTGTCGGTCGACGCGGATACGCGGTCTCTCGAAGCCAAAAAGGCAGCCGCCGAAATCGCTAGATTGATACATCGGTACGGTGTTGAAGGGCAACTGCTCTTCAAGAAGCTGGACTCGACGTTACGCGGAAACGTCGACTCGGAACTAGCCGCCGCACTGCGGGCTCAACGAGATTTCACTTCGCAATCTGAAAGAGTTGTGGCGATTTTTGCGCCGGCGTTTCCCGCGCATGGTCGAACAACTGTTCACGGTCGCCAATTGCTAAAAGGATTTCCTTTGGAACAGACCGATATCTGGAAGCGCGAAGGGCGGTCCGGCACGTCTCACATTCTTGAGATATTGTGTACCTCCGGCATGCGCGTGACGCTGGTCGAAATCGAGAGCGTAAGGTCAGGCGATGTTAGCCTTGGGCAGAAAATGCGCGCCCTCTCCGAAACGTCCGACATTCTTGTTTGCGACGCCGAGACAGACGACGATCTTCGTACGATCGCGCACGCCGGTATGGGTTGCGGCCGCAGCACTGTCTGGGCCGGCTCAGCAGGCCTCGCCTATCATCTTCCCGGCGCTGCGGGTCTCGCACCGACAGGTCCGCCAATTGGTAGTGTTCCTCTTGCTTCGGGTTCAACTCTCTTTGTCGTCGGTACGGCATCGCAGACGTCACGCAATCAGGTCGAGACTCTGCGCTCCTCAGGTACAGCGATTGTCGAGATTTCATCGCGTGATTTGTTGGCGGGTCCCGAGTCTCCGGGGTGGCCGAGGCAACAGCTGTTGCTTTCCGGGGCCCTGCAAACCGGGCGCGATGTGGTCGCGTTGTTGGCGGCCGAAGGTTCAGAAGTCTCGGAGAGACTAGTTTTGCCCGTTCGTGCTCTCGTCACAGCCTTCGCGGAGATGCTGGCGCCATACGCGAGGGGCGTGGGCGGTTTGGTCGCGACTGGTGGCGAGACCGCCCGTGCTGTGCTGAGGCGATGGGGCGTTTCGCAGCTTAGGCTTTTTGGGGAGCTGGAGCCGGGCCTGCCCATCGCCACTTCCGAAATAGGAGGCCGATGTATCCCGGTGCTAACCAAGGCTGGCGACTTCGGCGATCCGAACACGCTATTGCGCTGCCACCAATTTCTGCGCACGCTGGACCGCACTTCTACCGCGGGCCTTTACTATAGGACACAGGCATGAGCGCAGACCGGCCAATCGTGGCGATTACCATGGGCGACGCCGCTGGCGTGGGCCCTGAAATCGTCATGAAGAGCCTTACCCATGCTGAACTTTATGAGCAATGTCGGCCACTGGTAATTGGTGATGCTGAGCGCCTGCGAGAAGCAGGTCAGATTGTGAAGAGCCAGCTTAAAGTCCGCAGCCTGTCGGCGGATGAAGTGAACAGAGCGTCTTACCAATTCGGCAGCATTGACTGCGTGGACCTCAAGTTGATTCCAAAAAGTCTGCCATGGGGCAAGCTCTCGCCCATTGCCGGCGACGCTGCGTTCCGCTATGTCGAGATGGCTGCACGGCTTGCGACCGCGCGCATAGTCGATGCCATCTGCACAGCTCCGCTCAATAAAGAAGCGTTGCATGCCGGAGGCCACAACTATCCGGGACATACCGAGATGCTGGCCGCGCTCACCGGAACGCCTGAAGTCTCCATGATGCTGACAACGCCCGAAATGCGGGTGCTGCACGTGACCACGCACATCGGCTTAATCGATGCGATCGCGAAAATAGAGCCCGGCTTGGTCGAGCGCACGATCACGCGTGGCCGCGTCGCCCTTGAAAGGGCCGGCATCACCGATCCGCACATTGGGGTTTGTGGAATCAATCCACATGCCGGAGAAAACGGACTCTTCGGACGCGGCGAGGAGGAACAGAAAATCAGGCCCGCCATCGAGGCATGCGGCAACAGAGGCTGGAGGGTGGAAGGCCCGCTTCCCGCCGACACTTTATTCTTCCGCGCTCAGCGTGGCGATTTTGATCTGGTCGTGGCCATGTATCACGATCAGGGCCACGGGCCGGTGAAAGTGCTCGGGCTGGAGAGCGGCGTGAACATTACGGTGGGCCTTCCAGTCATCCGAACCTCCGTGGACCATGGCACCGCCTTTGACATCGCGGGCACGGGCAGAGCCGATGAGCGCAGTTTGATGGAAGCCATCCGGCAAGCGGTCCAGCTCGCAGAACATAGAGAAGCGGATCACATTAAGGAGACAAAGCAATCATGAACTATCGTTCCCTTGGACGCACGGGATGGAAAGTTTCTGACGTCAGCTTCGGCGCGTGGGCGATCGGGGGAGCCTGGGGGCACGTTTCCGAAGAAGACGCCCTCGGGGCTCTACACAAAGCCATTGATTCCGGCGTCAACTTCATCGATACAGCCGACGTTTACGGTGACGGGCGCAGCGAACGCCTGATTGCCAAGTTAAAGAAGGCGCGAAAAGACGAAATCATCGTGGCCACGAAAGCCGGACGCCGCCTGCCTCGGCAGGTTGTCGAAGGCTATACGCGGGAAAATCTGACGACGTGGATCGACGACAGCCTGCGAAACCTTGGAACGAGCACGCTCGACTTACTGCAACTGCACTGCCCACCGACCGAACTCTATGATCGCCCTGAAGTATTTGGCATGCTGGATGACTTTGTGAAGGCAGGCAAGATTCGCTACTACGGCGTCAGCGTGGAGAAGGTGGAAGAGGCGCTCAAGGCCATCGAGTTCCCGAATGTTCAAACCGTACAAATTATCTTCAATTGTTTTCGGCAGAAGCCCGCCGACCTCTTCTTCCCGCGCGCCAAGCAAAAGCAGGTCGGCATCCTGGCGCGGGTGCCGCTGGCGAGCGGTTTGCTAACCGGGAAGCTGCGCAACAATTCCACCTTTGCCGCTGACGATCACCGCAACTTCAATCGCCAGGGACAAGCATTCGACGTGGGCGAGACTTTTTCCGGAGTGGACTACCAACTTGGCCTTGAAGCAGTCGAGGAAATCCGCGGGCTATTGCCCGGCGGGGTTTCAATGAGCCAGTTTGCCCTGCTCTGGATTCTGACGTTCGATGCCGTCACCTGCGCAATTCCCGGAGGCAAGCGGCCGGATCAGGTCGCCGAGAATTGCCTCGCCTCAGATCTGCCGCCGCTAAGCCAGGAAACGATGAACGCAATTCAGCGCATTTACGACGAGAAGATTCGTCCCGCGGTCCACGCGCGTTGGTAGTGAAAGCGCTCAAAGCGAAATTCAATTCGATGCCGGCGCGCCTAGCACATGGATGGTGTGAAACCATGTCTCTGCCAGGGCGGGCCAGTGCGTGATGGGAAGCTCAGTGGGACGCAAGCCGTATCCGTGGCCTCCTTGCGCATAGACATGAAGCTCGGCCGGAACCTTGGCTTCCTTCAACGCCTCAAAGTAGACCAGCACATTTTCTACGTGCACTGGATCGTCTTCGGCCTGCAGCAGGAACGTTGGTGGAGTATTGGGTCCTGCGCCGATTGCCGGATCAAGTTTCGTTAGGTCCGGCGCATTCGTCAGATAGCCGGGATAGATCGCCATCACAAAATTCGGCCGCGCGTCCATCTTGCTCTCAGGCGTATCAGGCATTCCATCGCGCTTGAAATCGGAGTGGTTGCCGAGAATCACCGCCAAATGCGCCCCTGCAGAAAAGCCCATCGCGCCGATGCGCTGCGGGTCGATTTTCCATTCCTTCGCATGGGAACGCGCGATCCGCATGGCCTCCTGCGCGTCTTCCAGATCTTCCACATGCTCGGGGTAATGAGCGCCGTTGAACGGCACGCGATACTTCACCAGCAGACAAGTGATACCGATCGAGTTCAGCCATGTGCAAACTTCGGTTCCTTCCAAATCCATGGCCAGGATTCTGTAGCCGCCGCCCGGAAAAACCAGAATCGCCGCGCCGGAATCATTCGAAGCCGGCGGCTTGTACACGGCGATCGTCGGCTTGCTGACGTCGGTGAGCCGGATAATCGGACGGCCCGCCACGGGGCGGTCGGTTGGTTTCGCGGAATTCCATTCCGGGCCGGTGACGGTCGAGGGTTCCGGAGTTCCATTCGGCCAGAGAGGAACCGTCACTTGCTGCGCGGAAGCCAGAGTCGCAGCAGTGAGAAGAGCGATAAGAGTCAGGTGTGTGCGCATGGGAAGAATTCTAGTCGATTGCCGCGAGCAGCGGCCGCGTAAAGTCCGGCAGGAGGCACCGCTACGCTTTGGCGTTCATCTCCCTGGCGATTTCCTCAACCACCGAATCAATCGCCGGCGGCAGTTCGGGCGAGAGGTCGGTTCCAAAGTTGAATTGCCTGCCCTCAATGCCATAGACACGCAGCCTTCGAGGTAGACGTCCGAGAGCCCGCGCCAGTTCGATCGCTTCGGCTACGCCAAGACCATGGGTAGAGGAAGGGGAACCAGGGAGGGGCAGACATTGTTCGGTGTCCCAGCGGTGAATGGAGCCTGCAGGACCGCTGCCAACGACCGTATCCACAAGGATGACGTCGTCTGCGTCGTTCCAGGCTTCTACGAGTCCTGAGGCTTCGCCGCTCACAGACTTTGCAGGAATGCCAAGAGCGCGTAGACGCTCCGCCGCGAGCAGCCCGGCTGCGTCATCCATGCGCTGCGGGTTTCCACATCCAATGATGAGCATGGATCACACATGCCGCTGCCGGACTATTCCCGATCAATCGTCAACTTCAGAAAGTGCGTGGAGCAGGAAATGCAAGGATCGTAGTTGCGCACCGCCTGCTCGCATTTCCAGGTCGCCTCGGCCAGCGGCCAGGCGGCAACGCGGGGGGCGTATTCTCGAAGATCATCCTCGATGCGCTTCTGGTTCTGTGAAGTCGGCGGCACAATTTTGGCGGCGATGATCATGCCGTTGTCGTCCAGCGCATAGCGGTGGTAGAGAATCCCTCGCGGAGCTTCGGTGATTGCCTGACCCACCCCTGCGCGAGGGGCTACCTCAACGCGCGGCGCAGCCGGCGGTTCATATTCTCGAATAATTCGCAGCGCCTCGGCGCAGGCGAAAAGTACTTCTACGGCGCGAACCACAATACTGCGGAAGGGATTCTTGACCGGCGGCTTCAGCCCCACATCCAGTGCGGCCTGCCGCGCGATCGGCGGCAACTTGTCAAAGTTCAGACTGAAACGTGCCTGCGGACCCACGAGATACGATCCTCTGCCCCGTACCACCGAATGCAACGCAGTCGAGTGCTTCACATGCTGCTCGACGAAATGGTCTTCATATTCCGCCGCATCGATGTCGAGACCTCGATTCGAAACCAGCCGTCCTTCACAAAAGGGATACTCGTCCGGGTGGCGTAGCGCCACAAATTCATAGTCTTGTTCAAAGTCAGGAAACTCCAGCCCTGCGGTCCAGCGCACGGCCTCGAGCGAGGCATCCTGCGCCCATTGCAGATCGTCCACAAGTTCGCGTAGTTGGTGCTTGGTCGGAACCTTATAAAATCCTCCAACGGCGGCAGAAATGGGGTGAATCTCCCGCCCGCCGAGTAAAGTCACAATCCGATTGCCGATCTTCTTCAGCCGCAGAGCTTTTTCCACTACTTCCTTGTGATCGGCGGCCATGCCGATGACGTCTTGGTATCCCAGAAAATCTGGCGCGTGCAGCATGTAAATATGCAGTACGTGACTTTCGATCCACTCTCCGCAGTAAAAAAG
The DNA here is from genome assembly GCA_963770915.1 of uncultured Acidobacteriaceae bacterium. Taxonomy (GTDB): domain Bacteria; phylum Acidobacteriota; class Terriglobia; order Terriglobales; family Acidobacteriaceae; genus PALSA-270. The sequence goes on along the minus strand of CAVYRG010000001.1, from coordinate 2,643,788 downwards.
CCGGCGCAAGAGCCGCACCGCCGGGTCGATGCTGATGCCCAGAGCGCGTTCGATGGCGTGGACTGCGCTCATCTGGTAGGCGATCGGACAGATGCCGCAAATGCGCGCCGTAATGTCGGCCACCTCAGAGAAATGCCGCCCGCGCAGAAACGCCTCGAAGAATCTAGGCGGTTCGTAGATTTTCAGCTTGACATCGCTGACTCGCTCGCCCACCAGTTTGATCAGCAGAGAGCCTTCGCCTTCCACCCGGGCCAGCGTGTCAACGCGAATTGTCTTGGTGTGCCCACTCATTTGTGTTCATACTCCTCGCTCGCCTTGCGGAATTGCCACGCCCACGCGTTGAAGCCACGGAATGCGCGCGAAATCTGGCTGTCGGTTTGTCCAAGGATGTGGAACTGCCCGCTCAACGACGCGGTGTTCGGGCTTTCCATGGGACCGTAACAACCGTAGCAGCCGCGATCAAAACTCGGGCAGAGCGCCCCACAACCCGCCTGCGTCACCGGTCCCAGACAGGGGATGCCGTGCGCGACTGTGACACAGACGTTGCCCTTGCGCTTACAGGCGGCGCACACGCTGTAAAGCGGAATGTTCGGCTTGCGCCCGATGAGCGTGGCGGCGATGAGCTCAATAAGCTGATGCTTGTTGATGGGACAGCCGCGCAATTCAAAGTCCACCGGCACGTGCTCGGCGATCGGCGTGGAAAGCTTCAGCGTGCTGATGTATTGCGGCGTCGCATAGACCACGCGAACGAACTCATCCACATCCTTCCAGTTGCGCAGAGCTTGAATGCCGCCGGCGGTGGCGCAAGCGCCGATGGTGATGAGCGTTTTGCATTGCCGGCGCACTTCCTGGATGCGATGAGCATCTTCATGCGTCGTAACGGAACCCTCCACCAGCCCGATGTCGTACGGCCCTTTCAGCATGGCGCGCGTCGCTTCGGGAAAATACGCAATGTCGATGGCGCTCACCACGGAAAGCAGCTCATCTTCGGCGTCGAGCAGGCTCAATTGGCAGCCATCGCACGAGGCAAACTTGAACACCGCGATCTTGAGCTTGGGTCGCGATCGGACCGCGGCTTTAGCCTTCGGCTTGCTTTCCCGCTTTACCGCGGGCTTGCGTTTTGGCTCAGAGCTCATACTTCTCCAAGAGGGGCCGCATTTCCTCGTAGCTGAATACTGGCCCATCTTTGCAAATGAAATGCGGCCCATATTGGCAGTGCCCGCAAAAACCGAGGGCGCATTTCATGTTGCGTTCCATGGAAAGATAAATCTGCTTGCGCGGAACCCCATGTCCCTCCAGTTCGCGCGTGACGAACCGCATCATGATTTCTGGCCCACACACCATCGCGACGGAGCGTGGCCCTTGCAGGCGCGCGTACTTGAATAGCGTCGTCACTACGCCCACGTGTCCGTGCCAACCAAGTCCGCCGTAATCCACCGTGATCAGAACCTGTGTATTCGGCTGCCTCGCCCAGGCGGAGAGTTCCTTGCGATACAACAATTCGCGGGGGCTCCGCGCGCCATAGAGCACGATCAGCCGTCCGAATTGCGCCCGGTTTTGCAGTACCTGGTAGATCACCGGCCGCAGCGGCGCTAGCCCAATTCCGCCGGCCACTAACACTACGTCATGACCTTTTGCCGCAGCCAGCGGCCAACCGGTTCCAAAAGGCCCGCGCACGCCGATGGCGTCTCCTGGCGTGCGCCGCACGAGCGCATGTGTGGCCTCTCCTACCGAGCGCACCGTGTAGGTCAGCCGCCCGGATTTGGAAGGATCTCCGCTGATTGAGATCGGCAGCTCTCCTACGCCAAATACCCACAACATGCTGAACTGCCCCGGCTGGAACCCGCCTCCGTCCGCTCCATCTTCCGGATCCGCGGTCAGCGTAAACGTGTCCGGCGTTTCCTTAGTCACCTGGCGCACCACGTACGGCCGCGGAACCATCGGATCATTTTGCGTTATGGGCGAGGCGCTCATCACTTGGCTCCGTAAACATCCAGCAACTGGAATCGCGTAGCCTCCAGCCTTTGTGCAATGACGTTGGCAAACCTCTTGAGCAGCTCATACCCCAGGTCGTGATTCTTCTCGCACTTAGTCCGCAGGCACTTGCCATCGAGCGCGATGGCCGCGGTGTCTTCCGAGGCATGCGCATTGAACCTCCACACATAAGGAGGCAGCAGCCACGACCAGCCCATGATGTCTCCCTCGTCGAGCGTCTCCACCACAATTGGCTGCCGTTGCGGCGCGGAAATCTCCAACGCGACTTTGCCCGCTCGGATAAGGTAGAACTCGTTGGCCTGGGAGCCTTCCTTCAGGATGTAGCTGCCAGCCTTGAATCGCCGGTTGGAAGCGCAGCCTACCAACAGTTTCATGTAGGCTGGCTCCAGACCGGCAAAGAATGGATGCTCCGCGATGATGCGCTCAAGAGTTTCCATGATGTCCTGTCTCCCGGATAACGCGCGCTTCCTCGGTGATGTCAATTCCCACCGGGCACCAGGTGATGCAGCGACCGCAGCCCACGCATCCCGAGCTGCCGAACTGATCGATCCACGAGGCTAGCTTGTGCGTCATCCATTGGCGGTACCGTGCCTTGCCCGAGGCGCGCACGCTGCCGCCATGAATGTAAGAAAAGCTTAGGGTGAAGCAGGAGTCCCAACGCCGCCAGCGTTCGGCGTGGTTCCCAGTGACGTCGCTCACGTCTTCCACGGTGGTACAAAAACACGTGGGACAAACCATGGTGCAATTGGCACAGGCCAAGCAGCGCCCGGCGACGTTGTCCCATCGCGGGTGCTCGAAATTCTGATAGAGCAGTTCCTTGATTCCTTGGTTATCGATTTTTCTTGTCTGTTGGTGGGCTGCGGTTTCCGTTGCCAATTTTGCCGCCCGCCGATCAGCTTCTGGTGCTGGACCAGCTTGGAGTTCGGCCAGAACTTCGGCTCCGCGATCACTACCCACCTCCACGACAAATCGGTGGCGGCCTTCGTCAATCAATTCCGTGAGCGCCAAGTCGAATCCACTGCGAGCTCGCGGCCCGGTTCCCATGGAGACGCAGAAGCAGGTCGCTGCAGACTGGCCACACTGCACCGCTATCAGGAAGGCGCCTTCGCGCCGGCCTGCGTAAATGGGGTCACGATACTTGTCTCCACGGAGCACCCGGTCCTGCGCTGCAATGGCCGCTAGGTCGCAAGCCCGAACTCCCAGGAAAGCGTAAGGCCGCCGCGGCCGGCTGTCGTTGTTCAGAATGCGGAAGCTACCGTCCTGCCGCTCCGCCGACCACAATCGCAGCTCGGCCGGATGAAGATACTTTTTCCAGCTGTGCGGCCCCACCGCGTAGCCAAATAGCGCCGCGTCCTGCCGACGTTTTAGCGTGTACCGGCCCGGAGCCTGCTCATCGGTCCATCCGGCCGGCAAGTCATTTGCGGATTCGATCTTGTCGAAAACGATGGCGCCATCGCGCGCGGTAGGGCCGATGACTTCGTAGCCGCGTCGAATCAACGCTGCTATAAGATTGCCTAGCTTGTTTGCTTCCAGCACCGATTGGTCAGCATGAGGCATGCAGGTGCTTCCGTGATGAGGTGAAACTGGTGAGGCATCCCAACCGCGGACACCTACCGTTACAAATACTACATATCCGGCGAATCCCCGGCTGTGATTCGGATCACTGGAAGTCGTGATCTAGACGTCGCTGAGGAGACGGCAATCCTGCCGGCTCTCCTATTTGTGTGACGATCCCTCGGCCTTCGGCAGGATGATGCGGAAGTTTCCGCTGCAGTGAAGCAAGCTCATCAAGTACAGCATGCCGTCGTAGTAACGTTGCTCTCCCGATGGAATCGGCATGTTCCAAAGCTCATCGACGAACGCCTTCGAGATGGACCCCGGCGTCGCCGCGAAACTGCCGACAGCGCTGGTTGCGACCATTCCCGGCGAGTGCCGCTCCGAGAGCGGCTTGCCGTCGAGCGTGTAACGGTCTGGGAATTTGTCGATGCCCTGGCCGTAGAGAAATTTCTGGAGGCGGTCGCTCAGCACCGTCTCGCGGTCGTCTTTTTTCCACCACGAGTAATCCACCGACCAGTTGCTCACGCTTCGCCAGGAATCGTAACCGAAGGGCGTCGCTGCACCGTTGCGCCGCACAATCTGGGTCTCGTCAAAATTCGCGGTGTCGGGAGTGAGCCCGGTTTCCGGTCCGGTGATTTTGCTAAACAAGTCCCGGCTCACATCTGCCGCCTTAGCCCAGAACACGCGATCCTCCACCGGTCCCCAGCGCGCCCACAGCTCATAGAACGCAGGCAGATGATAGGAGGGATCGGTAAAGCCATCGCCGACGTTTGGTACAAAGCGGATCATGTTGTGCGGCTCATCGACCATGGGGCCGATGGTTTCCGGGCGCGGCGTTCGCGGACCGCGAAAGACCGGAAAAGGATTGGTCGCTCCTCGTGCGGACGCCTCTCTTTCGCGAGCTTTATTGTTGGGGCTGGGCCAGGGATGATCCGGAAATACAAACGGCGGATCGTTCGGATGAATCCGGAACGGACCAGTGCCTGTCAGCACGGGATGATGACGAATACCGCGGAGAATTCTGTCTGCCTCCGCTTGATAGTTATAGATGCCCTTCCCATTGCCCCAACGGTGCGCCGCGAAATAAAGCGCCATGGTGAAGTACTCTTCGCCATCGGGCGCGGCGCCGGTGGAGCGCGGCGTACCATCTGTGCCCATCGACCAGGCAAAGTAACTCACTGAAGGGTTCTCCGGGTCGGTGATCAGCATGTAGGTGTTGGCCCAGTTCCAGATGGCGTCGAACTCGCGCTTCTTATTCAACTCGACGGCGATCATCATGCCGTAAGACATACCCTCTGTGCGCGCGTCGTTGTTCGCCCAGTCGGTGATGTAGGCAAGTGGCCCGTTCTGGTTGGCACCGTTCTCGAAATAAATACGCTCTTCCTGTCCGTCCCCATGGAAGAGCTGCTGGAAGGCCTTCTCGATCTTGGCGCGGCTCTCAGCCGGCGTGTGCCCCTGCTCGTCAAACAGATCGCGATAGTGCTGCCTCTTGTATGCGCCGTCTCCATCGCCCGGGAAACGCGGAATGTTCCCCAACGGTGCGTTCTCGTGAGGTACCGGCGGCGAGAAGGGAAACGGCGGCGGCTGAGCTGGCGCTGCTGGTTTGGCCTGCGCGGGAGCAGTCGTGGTGGCTTGTCCCGATGCGGTTGGAACTAAGGGAAATATTAGAAAAAGCGGCAGGAGAATCTGACTCAGACGATAGTACAAGGCCCGACCTCGTGTTTAGGAAAAGGCTGGAGCGCCTAAGATTGATAAGCCGGTCTACTAGCCATGTCATTTAACTACAAAGAGGCTCCCGGCGTCGAGGCGCGCGAACAGTCCTGGCAGGATCAATTCGGCGCAGGGCAGATTTGTCTGTCGACAACCGTCCCCACGCGTTTTGCCTTCACTTCTCTCCGAGCTGCTTCTTTGCGAATTCAAGGAAGTACGGCCAGTTCGGTGCCGGCGTGTGCCCGTACTCGTGTTGGCGGAAAGCGATTCGCCCGGAGTCGAGCAATGTGCCCATCGGCGGAAATTTTGTCGTCCCCAGTCCTTCGAATCCCAGCACCTTCCATGCCGGGCTTGCCGCCGCCGCCGCCATAAACATCCCTTGGGCATCTTGCCAGGCGTCCCCGGGCGCATATTCCGGACTGGTGATTAGCGCACCTCCGCCGATGAACACCGGTCGCGGTGCAATCAGCGCGATGAATTCATGGCTGTCCACCGGGATCTCGCTGGCCGAGTGGCCCACTGCTCCATAACGCAGGAAGTTTCCCGCAAACCAGTGAAACTCTTCCGCGCCGCACAGGTTGCCCAGCGTCTCGCCGTAATTGCGCCGGAACAGGTCCGCTCCGCCCGCGCCCGACGACGAAATGTACCCGATCGCAAATCGCGGATCGTCCGCCATCGCCACCAGCGCCGCCTTGCCTCCGCGCGAGTGGCCCATGACGCCAACTTTCGTTCCATCGACATCGGGATCGGTCTGCAGATAATCGAGGATCCGGCTATCGGCCCATGCCCACGCCCGCAGGACGCCCCAGTCATCCAGGCTGCGCGGCTGCCCGTGATTCACCAGCCCGATAATTCCCTTATCCAGGCCCCCGCCGTTGTCTGCCTGCACCGAGCTTGAGTTGCGTGCCACAAATCCCCATCCGGCTTTCAGCAGCAGTTCTGATGAGTCCGGAGGATTCTCAGGCATCGCGATGCGGTGCACGACCTGTCCCGGCGCCGCAGGCCGCGGCGTAAAGCGAAACGGGCGCAGCGATCCGCCTCCGATGATGAGCGGTACCTTCTTGCCTTTTGTGCTTGCTGGCGTCACCACATCCGCCTTGATGTCCACCGTGATCTCCGGGTCCGCCGAGTTATCCACGTGGCCGGTAATGTGCTTCACGATTGCCGGCACGCCCGAAACGGTCATCTGTTCTACGCTGTCCACCTTCCACGTCACCGCCGGAATGTGCTCGGGGTACTTGCCGTAAACGTCTTCGGCAAACATTGCCTGGATTTCTTTCCGGCGCTTTTCCCACTGCGCCGGCGTCTTGACCCTTTTCCCATCGTTCATCACCAGCAGCGCGGGCAGCTTGGGATAGGGATTTGCTTTCGACTCGTCGTAATTCGCATTGCCCGGCTTGCCGATGTCGTAGGCCGTGGCGGGCGGCTGCATTTCCTTAATGCCCAGCAATTTCAGCTCGCGGTCGCGCTCTTTCTCCGAAGCGGCTCGAATCGCCGCGCGCTCTTCCGGAGTCGGGAAATGGAATTCTGTGGCTGGTGCCTGAGCGTTAGCCGGAGACTTCGCGGCTTCCGATGTCTGACCGCGCGCAGCCGTAGTGAGGGCCAGCGCAACCGCAAGCGCAGGCAAAAACAACGCCTTCGTTAACAGAGAATGCTCGCACGCTGTCATGGGATTCCTTTCCGTATCGGCATGAATAATCGCGCCTGAAAACGATTCCACTCGGAATTCTAACTATAGTCCGATGCGAAGGTTTGTTCAAAAAGAAGCGGATCAGCGATCAGGCAAAAAGTTCTCCCGGCGGTGGGATTGCGACATTCCCAACCGGCAGTGCGAGATGCGCAATGACAAGTTTGTGCAGTAATGCAGTAATATAGTTGCCGTTTGGACTTTCGGAAAGACAACGGGCGCGTTGCGCTGCGTTCCGATGGAAGGGGCGTACGATGGGGAAGGCTGACATTTCCCGGCGCGAGTTGATGGTCGGCGGCGCGGCGACGCTCGCGCTTGCAACCGTGGGCATGACTCTGCCTGCGCTGGCAGCCTCGCCCTTCACCGTCCAGGATGTTCTGGACCGGATGAAACAGCACATTGGCGGGCCATGGTTCGAGGGCGGTGTCGACCGCATCATTGTGGGATCGCCCGGCACCGAGGTTAGAGGCATCGGAACCGTCATGATGGCAACTTTCGATGCGCTGAAAGACGCGGTGAAGGCCGGGGCTAACCTCGTAATTACCCATGAGCCCACATTCTGGTCTCATCCCGACACACTGACGTATCTGATGGACGATCCGCTGTACAAGATCAAATTGGACTACCTGAAGAAGCACGATCTCGTCTCTTTCCACTTCCACGATCACTGGCACGGCTTGCGCCCGGTCGACGGCATCAACCGCGGCATGCAGCAGCAGATGGGCTGGAGCGACTACATGGATTCCAGCAACCAGCGCATCTATAACCTGCCGACCACCACTCTCGGTGCACTGGCGGAGGAATTCCATAAAAAGCTCAACGATCGCACGCTGCGGGTGGTGGGAGATCCCAGCTTACCGGTGAAGCGTGTGTATGAAAGTTGGGGGTATTGCAGTCCATTCCCCGGGGTAACTTTCCTGGATAGCGATGTTGACGCTCTGGTCATCGGCGAGGCGCAGGATTGGGACTTGATCGCTTACGTCCAGGACGCAATCTCATTGGGCCAGAAAAAAGCGCTGATTTTATTGGGTCACATGCGATCGGAAATGTGGGGCATGAAGTATTGCGCCGAGTGGCTGAAGACCTTCGTCAACGAAGTGCCAGTGCAGTTCATCCCCATCATCGAGCCGTACTGGAATGTCGAGGACCCGGTGTTCGAGATCAATACGAAACTATAAAGAGCAAAAGAGGATTCGCGTGGCTGATACTTCTCCTTCGTTCGCAATTGCCCAGGCCTCCCCGCCGGCTCAGGCGCAAGCGCCCGCTGCCGAGCGGGCGCGTGAGTTCGCCCGCCGATTCCCCCTGCATAGCGGCCCGGTCACGGCGCTCCAGTTCGTGCAACTCATCCGCTCCAAGACCGCCGTGCCCACCAGCGTTGAGACCGAGGACTATGTCATCGCCGGCGATCCCACTACTGCCGTTACAGGCATCGCCACCACGGCCATTGCAACGGTCGATTGCCTGAAGACGGCGGCGGCGTCCGGCAAAAATCTGATCATTACGCTGGAGTCCATCTTCTGGGGCGACAACGACAATCTGAACCGGCTGGAAGGCAACGCGCAGTTCAAAGCCAAGCGCGATTTTATTCGCGCCAACAATCTCGTCTGCTTTCACCTGCACGATCATTGGCCGGCTGAGGGGCCAGATGGCATCGCGGTGGGGATGGCGAAAGAACTGGGATGGGACCCGTATGTCGTCGATCCAACAAAGCCGACGCGCTTCAAGCTGCCCGCCACGACTCTATTGAGCCTAGCCAAGGAATTGCTGGCCAAACTCAACGACCGCACCATGCGCATCGTAGGTGATCCAAGTCTGCCGGTCGTCAATGTGGCGGCAAGCTGGGGTAATGCGACCCAGATTCCTACGATCCATTTGCTGAACGAGCCGGTGGACGCAATGCTCGTGGGCTATAGCCACGAGTGGGAATCGGTGGAGTATGTGCAGGACATGATCTCCACCGGCCAGAAGAAGGGAATGATTCTGCTCGGCGAGTCCAGCTCAGAGCAGGCCGGGATGAAATATTGCGCGGAGTGGCTGAAAACGTTCATCTCCGACGTGCCAGTGGAGTTTATCCCCGTGGTCGAGCCTTATTGGAACCTGAATCATCCTGTCTCTGCAATCTAGCCTCTGCACCGTATAGAATGACCCGTCGCCTTCCATATCCGTCAAGAGGAGTTGGTCACTACATGCCACATCGCCGCGTCCTTGCGTGCCTCGGCTTTTTCGGCCTCGTCGTCGCTCTCGCGTTTGCTCCATTCCCAGCGGATGCGCAACAGCAAGCCGCCACGCAGGCTTTGCCATACATGAACCCGGCGCTGCCTCTGGAACAACGCGTCGACGACCTGATCTCGCGGATGACGTTGGAGGAAAAGGTTTCCCAGATGCGGGACCACGCGCCCGCCATCCCGCGGCTCGACGTCCCGCAATACGACTGGTGGAACGAGGGTCTGCATGGGGTCGCGTTTGCCGGCTATGCCACGAATTTTCCGCAAGTGATCGGAATGGCCGCCACCTGGGATACGAGCCTTGTTCACCGCATGGGCGAGACCATCTCGACCGAAGCGCGCGCCAAATACGACGAGGCGATGCGCAATGACCACCATGAAACTTTTTTCGGCCTCACTTTCTGGGCTCCCAACATCAACATTTTTCGCGATCCCCGCTGGGGACGTGGGCAGGAAACCTACGGCGAAGATCCCTTCCTCACCGGCCGCATGGCCGTTGCTTTCGTAACGGGCATGCAGGGCGACGATCCCAACTATTTCAGGGTGGTCTCCACCGCGAAGCACTTCGCAGTGCACAGCGGCCCCGAGCCGCTGCGGCACAGTTTCAATGTCGATGTCTCTCCCCATGATCTTGAGGACACCTACCTGCCCGCCTTCCGAGCAGCTGTGACCGAAGGCCATGCCCAGTCCGTGATGTGCGCCTACAATGCGATTGATGCTACACCTGCCTGCGCGAACACCATGCTTCTGCGCGATCATCTGCGCAGCGACTGGAAGTTCGACGGCTATGTGGTGAGCGACTGTGCCGCTGCGGCAGATATCTATACCGGCCATCACTACGCGACAGATATGGCGCATGCTGCTGCCGATGCGCTGAAAGCGGGTACCGATATCGAGTGCGGCTTCCGCGCAGGCCAAGCTTTCCCGTCGCTTGTGGATGCCATTCATCAGAATCTCGTCAGCGAAGCCGATCTCGATAACGCATTGCGGCGCCTGTTCCGGGCGCGCTTCAAACTCGGCATGTTCGACCCTCTGTCAAGTTTTGCCTACGGCCGCATTCCCATGACCGAGGTCAACTCGCCGGAACATCGCCAGCTCTCCCTGAAAGCGGCGCGTGAATCCATGGTGCTGCTGAAGAACGAGGCCCATATTCTGCCGCTGAAAGCCGGCATCTCCCGCATTGCTGTGGTCGGTCCGACGGCAGAGCTGGTTCAGTCTCTGCAGGGCAACTACAACGGCCCGCCGCCGGATCCGGTTTATCCGCTGGTCGGGATCGAGAAGCGATTTCCCTCGGCTCACGTCGTTTATGCGCAGGGTGCAACCTTAGTGGCAGGTTTCGCGATGCCGATTGAACGCACCGCGCTTCGTCCCAGCAGCGGTTCCGGCGACGGCCTTACCGGCGAATACTTCAGCACGCCAGACCTGAGCGGGAAACCTGTGCTCACCCGCACGGACCGCAACATCAATTTCAACTGGGATAAGGTTGTTCCGGTAAAAGGCTTACAGCGCAACAACTACTCGGTGCGCTGGAGTGGCAGCTTCCTTCCGCCGGCGCCCGGCGATTACAAATTGGGGATCCGAATCAACTACTGCTATTCGTGCGAAAACGCGGAAGGATTCAAACTCTATCTTGATGGGAATTTGCTGGTTGAAAGCGAGGGGCAAAAAACCAGTGAGCGCGGCGCAGTGTTTGAGGCTCCACTTCACTTCAGTGATACCCAGCCGCACTCCGTCCGCCTGGAGTACTTTCACCATAGCGGCAGCGCCGGTATTGATCTCACCTGGCAGGCGCCAGCCGCGGTCCTTCTCGATCAAGCCGTCGCGGCTGCCAAGCAGTCGGATGTGATCATTGCCTGTGTTGGCCTTGCGCCCATGCTTGAAGGCGAAGAAATGCCGGTTAAGCTCGCCGGATTCAGCGGCGGCGACCGCACGTCCATCGATTTACCCGATACGCAAGAGGAACTTTTGAAAGCGCTCGCCGCCACCGGCAAGCCTTTGATCGTCGTGCTGCAGAACGGCAGCGCTCTGGCGGTCAACTGGGCTCAGGATCACGCCAATGCGATTCTCGAAGCCTGGTACCCGGGAGAAGAAGGTGGAACTGCGATTGCCGAGACGCTGGCAGGCGACAACGATCCTGCCGGACGCCTCCCCTTGACCTTCTACTCGTCGCTGAACCAGGTCCCGCCGTTCGAGGATTACGCGATGCAAGGCCGCACCTACCGTTATTTCTCCGAGACGCCGCTCTACGGGTTCGGCTACGGACTCAGCTACACCAGCTTCGCCTACGCCGGCCTGAGAGTGCCGTCGGAGGTGAAGGCCGGCGAGCCTGTCACAATCGAGGGGGATGTGAAAAATACAGGGGCGATGGCAGGAGATGAGGTCGTCGAACTTTATCTAACGCAGCCTAAAGGTTTCGAGACTCCCATTCGTGAGCTCGCTGGCTTCGAGCGCGTGCACCTAGCACCGGGCGAGTCGGCTCACATTAGCCTTACGATTGAGCCGCGCTCCCTGGGCCAAGTCGATGCCCAAGGCAATCACATCATCCTGCCCGGCGAATACAGCGTTTCATTGGGAGGCGCGCAGCCACAGGATTCCGCCTCTGCGCAAATCGCCAACTTCAACGTCGTGGGCCAGGCGGATCTCGCCAAATAATGAAAAACGTTTGGGGCTGGATCTCACTGGCGGAAGATCACCACAGATGAGAGAGGAAGCCGGCTATCCACTCGGAGCCGTGTCTTTCGGAGATGGCTTGCCTGCGACACTGGCAATCGAGATTGGCGCTTCCACCGACCTGAGATGCAAATCGCGCTGGGGAAACGGGATTTCGATGCCGTGTTCCGCGAAGACCCGAAAGATTGAGAAGTAGAGTTCGCTCTTGAGCTTCAACGGTGTTTGCACTTGATTAATACTGAAAACGCGGAGCACAAAATTCAGCGAGCTGTCGCCAAACTCTTTGAAAATGACTTCCGGAGCGGGGTTGGCTAGAACGTCGGGATGTTTTTGCGCCACCTCGAGCAGAAGAATCCTCACTTGCTCGGGGTCGCTGGCGTAAGAGACGCCCACGGGAAGAGAGAACCTCACCGAGCGATCATTCGCGGTCCAGTTGGTGACTCGCGCAGTCACGAACTCTGAGTTCGGAATGATGATGATCTCGTTGTCGTTGGTGCGAATCCAGGTGCTGCGGCCACCGATTCTTATGATATCGCCGGAAGTAGCGCCAACCTCGACCCGATCGCCCACCCGAATGGGCCGCTCCACGAGTAGAACCAGGCCGGAGACGAAGTTGCTGACGATCGGCTGAAGCCCGAAACCTACCCCTACCCCGAGAGCCCCGCCCACCACCACCAGGCTGCTCAGATCGATGCCCAATGATTGCAGTCCGATGACCAGACCAAGCAGAAACACCAGGTATCCCAGAACCCGTGACACGGCATACTGTTGCCCAGTGTCCCAAGGCGTTCGCGCCAGGACTTCTTTCTGCAGAAACTGCCGGACCAGCCGGGCAAAGAAACTGAGCGCCACCAGAAACGCCACCGTCTTGATCAAGAAGCCCAGGGTCACCGGCAGATGACCCAGATAAAAGTACGGCTGAGTGAGAACCCGGTAAACATTGCCGGTTGCCAGGTGAATCAATCCCTGCGCCAGACGCGGCGCTAACACACCGATGGTGGTGGCAAGCCCCAAGACTAGACCAATGGCAATCAGGATCCGATTGATTGGGGATATTTTCATGGACCCCTCTCCAGAGTTCGGTTCGCTCAAATACGGATTAGCGTACAAGGTGCGTTCGGTCGCTTACAACGGCTTGCTGAAGGCCTATCCGCTCATCAGGAAGATACGGGGAGGATCCGTGCGATGGGTCCACTCCCAATATCGGACCAGGATGGAATAGACCATCAGCCCCGTTTCGCCCTCGCCCCAGAACAGATAGTCCAGCGACTGCTTCATCAAGTTACGGCGGGTAAGGCCGAGTGCCATACTGATAGGGTTCAAAAGTTCCGCGAGATAAGCAATCGAATTGGCAATGGCGACGGCTCCCCACGCTTCGATCACGAAGCTCTCACCCTCCTGAAATATCCGCAAGCGCAGCGGAGAGAGAAACTCGCTGCGATTGTCCAGGAGATTTACGTGCAAGAAAGCCAACGGACCTTCGATCTTGAAATGTCGGCGAATTTTCTTCGCCAGTGCCGTTCGGTATTCCTCGCTGGACGTACTATGCGGAACCAGATTGACTTTTCTCCCGGCAATAGACGACCAGAGCTCGCTCGACTCTTCGTTTACAAACGTAACTTCTGAAACCCGCATTTCGGTCGACCGGTGATAGCGGCTGAGGCCGCTGAACGAGAGCAGCAGCACAATAAATACGCTGGCGATGATGATGCCGTCAGGGCGCTCAATCACGTTGGCCACCAGCGTATAGGCAAAGATCAACGTGACCAGGATGAAATAGGCTGCCCGCAGGAGGGTGAGGGGTGTTCGAATGCTGCACTCCCGCCAAAACGCAAGAGCCACAGCCACCGCGGCTGAGAACATCAATACCAGAACTCCGGTAGCGTACGCGCCCCCTTGTGCTTCGACGCTGGCGCGGAAGATCAGGGTCAAGGCAACATCCACCAGCAGCAACACCAAAACCAGCGGCCGCCGGTACGAGACCCAGCGCGGGGCCATTCCGAAGCGCGGCAGATAGCGAGGTATCAGGTTCAACAGGCCGGTCATGGCCGAGGCTCCGGCAAACCAAAGGATCAGTATGGTGGACAAGTCATAGACCGTACCGAAACCGTTCCCCAAGAGCTGATGGGCGAGATACGCAATTGCCCGGCCCGCTGCGGGACCGCCCAGCCGATAAGCGGACTCCGGAATCAGCAGTACCGCCACGAAGCTCGATGCCAGCAGCATCACGCTCATGATTGCCGCAGCGGCCAGCAGGAGCTTGCGCGTGGCGTGAATCCTGCCAGCCGGTGGTCCGCCAGCGTCGTCGCTGGTGTCGCCCGCCACCAGGGGCATTACAGATACTCCCGTTTCGAATCCGCTTAGCCCCAAAGCGAGCTTGGGGAAGACCAATCCTGAGGCAATAGAGATCATGGTCCAGTCGCCGTGGGCTGCCAGGCTCAAGTGCCAGCCTGTAATCAGTTCCGGTTCCCGCCCGATCAGCCACATGCCGCGTGCCAGCACGGCAATATTCAGCAGCAGATAGGGAACGGCGACCAGCGTCGCCAAATTGATCGCCTCGCGGAATCCCGCGAAAAACACTGCCGCCAAAAGGATCAGCAGACCAAGAGTGAGCCCGACCTGGGCATTGCCTACATATGGATGCAGGAAGGGATTGGCAATGGCGTGGCGTGCGGCATCGGCCGCCGACAGCGTCATCGTGATCACAAAATCGGTCGCGGCGAAGCCCAGAAGGATCAGCACAAAGAACTTGCTCTTCCATCCGAGAAAGATGTCTCCTAGAAGCGCGATCGAGCCCTGTCCGGCATAGGACCGGCGGGCCACCTCCGCATAAATCGGGACCGCCCCGAATAGGGTCACCAGCACAAGTGCTGCGGTCGCGGATACCGAAAGCGCACCCGCCGCCAGCAGGGCAATGCCTGGCTGGTAACCTAAAGTTGAGAAATAATCGACACCCGTCAGCCACAGCACCAAATACCACGGGTGGCCGCGCTCGCTGGTCTCCGGTTCATCCATTCGTTGGCCGCTCAGCAATAAGCGGCCAAGCGGGCTGCGAGGCGGAGCCTCCCGTTGCGTGGGCAGGCGGAGGACGCGTGAGGTGCTCAGGGTCATGCCAAAGGACTCTTGCAGCTTTCGCGGTACCGCTATATTAGCGCGCCGCGCAGGATGCCGCCTCGCATTCACCGCCAAACTGGCGAGATCGTCGAGCATCGATGCCGAATCCGGAAATAGCACCGTTGCGCTATTCGATCGCCGTCAACAGCTCGAATGAGGGAGCACACTCCCCGGGAAGATTGCTTGCTGCTGGCAGGGTTATATCGCGCTTCCCGGGGGTTATTTGCCGCTGCAGAAGGCTCCGCAGAAGATCGATCAATGCCGCTAATGATGCCTGGATTCGGCGAAACTGACCAAGGCGTGGGTATTCAACTCCGAGACGAAATCCTGGATGTCGCCCAACATTAGATTTCGCGAATCTTTGGCGGCGACGGAGAAGTCCGAGGATTGTGTGCGGATAATGATAGGCAGCGGCCTTGAAGATGGATGGAAGAGAAAGCTCTTTGCTCCCATGCTAGCGAAGGCAAGTCCCAAACGCGACGGGAGCAACATTCGTTCGTTACATCCGCCGGCATCGCATACCGTGGTGGCTTCCAGAGTCTGCCCCTCAGACTCGTCATAGAAGTACAGGGAGAAGGTGGCCAATGCGCCGCGGGCGGTGGGCAGCGTGCTTACCTGTTGCCAAGCCGGGCGCTGCCCATTGGAAACGTGGCAAGCAATCGGATAATGCACTCCTGCACCCAGCCACAGCCCGATGTCTACTTCTTTACCTGAACTCTCGTCCAGGTATGCGGCCCATCGATAAGCCAGATGGCCCAACCAATCCGGCTCCGACCATGTTCGCTGGATGCGGAACTTTCCCATCTGCGGCGGGAAGACGCTTAGAGCTACCAAATCCATTCCGTCGCCCGGCGATTTGGGCTGAGCCATTGCGGTTAGCTCCCGTACGCTGGAGAGCGACGAAACCATGACAAGCAGCGCGACAACAGCGCCCTTCCAGTAAATGGCGCTGTTTTTCAGGCGGTTTTCAAGAGCACGGCCATGATTCTGCGCCGGACTGGGGGCAGTGGGTGGGCTTTGCCGCCGCTTCCTGCGCACAACACCCGCGAACAAAGCGGCAGCGAGTAGGAACAACACACCCCCAATTAAGTAGTCTGCTCCTGTTCCATGTGGCTGCAACCAGGAAAAGCTCAGCGCCACGCGATAGAAAAGAACCAAAGCACACAGCCGAATCAAATTGAATACATAACCGAGCGCCACTGCGCCCGCGACAGAAAAAATGCGCGCCACGCCTGAGAAGCGATAGAGATATCCGAGGATCAGAGCCAAATAACCCATGGTGACCGCGCCTCGAATCCCATCGCAGCCGGGAGCGATGAACATGCCGAAACTCGGAGCAAACATGAGGCGGAGTTCATTCACATCAGGATGGACGCCAATCGCTAATGCGAAAGAGTGCGCCAGGCGCGCGCAGAAAAATTGCAAGGGCAGGTCGACCAACTGAAATGCTTTGGGAACGGGATTAACAAACAGCAACAGTACAAGCGGGAAAAGCGCGGCACGCCACACTCGCGTGCCCCCCAGCAGCAGAACAATTCCGCTGCCAAAAGCGAATACCGTCAACCCAAGAGGTAACAGCGAAAATCCTATCCGTTGGCCGAAGGCAACAACCTGAAGCGCACTGCCACCTTCTCGCGTCATCACGACGGCGTAGTAGAGTGGCAATAGTCCCCACCAAGTGCCAGAGGCCTCCCAGTCGAGCCTGCGCCAGGCACGGAGGATGAGCGCCACGCTTACGACCGGAAAATATATGCCGATGGAACGAAGCGCGTCGCCGGTCCAGATTGGCCAAAGGAGGGAAGCTGCGGTGAGCATTAGTCCCGCGAAACCTACGATCAGCCACGGAAGCAACGCCGGCAACCCGCCCGGTCGCGAAAGAGCACGATCGCCAAGAGGCCGAGCCTCTTCGGCACGCTGAGCAAGCGCTTCCATTTTCGTGAACCGGCGCCTAGCCATCGCGCCAAGTGCGCCAGGACGATACAAGACTTTTCTTGACCGGACCGGCAAGCGCACCGGCGATACCAATCAGGCCAAGAACGGCTGTAGGATTTTCTGGAGAATCAACACACCCGCTCTGGGCATGTAGGGGCAGTGCGGCAAGCAAAAAAAGTCCAAGATAGAAGTGAAATAGCCATCGCTTAGTCAAGGTGCACCACCTTACGCGTGTACGGAATCAAATAAAAATAATGGGACGAATATACAACCCTTTGGAAGCGTCAACGTAACAAACAGGCTTGAGTGTTCCAATTTAGTACACCATGGGGCAGATTTGTGTCGGAGCTGTGCACTCGAGTAGCGTAATCGGAGCTTACGTTCACCCCGGGGTGTCTGTTTCTTGCAATTACTTGCGATTTGGTCTCTGTTGGTGGCGCGGAAGGGGAGAACTTTCTCAAGTTGAGTTTGGGCCTTCCGGTGCCGTAAAGGCGACTTCAGTTGGTTATTCCCGCTGCATTCCCCCGCAGTTTATTGTGAGAACAAAATGGCACGCGCGGAGTATAAGTTCTCTCCCTTTGCTAGAGCACTGGCCACTCTGGCTGGGTTGGGCGCGGTGGCTATTCTTTTCAGTTGCGGAGCAGGATCTGCGAGGCGTGATGTTGCTTCCACTTCTTTGCGGGGCGCGGTGCATGGCGGCCAGCAGCCGGTTTCGGGAGCATCGATTCAGCTCTACGCCGCCGGCGCAACCGGCTACGGATCAGCAGCTGCGACTTTGCTGACTTCGGCCGTGGCTAGTGACGCGAGCGGCAATTTCACCATCACGGGTCTCTACACTTGTCCCTCTGCCAGTACGCAGGTGTATCTCGTCGCAAGCGGAGGGAATCCCGGACTTACTCCCGGAACGAACAATAGCGCTCTAGCCATGATGGCGGCGCTGGGATCATGCGGCAACCTGAATACTTCCACTTTTGTAAATATCGACGAAATGACGACTGTGGCCTCGGTTTACGCACTGGCGCAATTCATGTCGTCCGGCGGAGGCGCCAATCTCGGCGCCAGCAGTACCAACGCCCAAGGGCTGGCGAATGCTTTTGCCACCGTCAACAATCTGGTGAGCGTCAAGAGCGGGACCGCGCCCGGACCCAGCCTGCAAGTTCTCCAACACCGGCGTTCCGCTTTCCCCCTCCACCGGATACACAGGTGGCGGTCTCACGGAACCATTCAATTTAGCGGTAGATGCCTCCGGCAATGTGTGGGTCGCCAACTCGTTTCCTGACGTGCTTTGCGAGTTCTCAAACAGCGGTCTGCCGCTTTCACCTTCCGCGGGCTACACGAACGGCGGCCTGCTTGGCGATGGATTTCTTGCAGTTGATGGCGCCGGAAACATTTGGGTTGTCAACTCCAATACCGGCGTTAGCAACGCCAGCCTCAGCAAGTTTCTGAAAAGCGGTGCGCCAATATCCCCTTCGGGAGGCTACGGGAAAGACAGGCTCAGCAACGCGGCTGGAATCGCCGTGGACGGTTCCGGCAACATCTGGGTGGCAAACGAGAGCAATTCCTCGTTGACCGAAATCGTCGGCGCCGCTGCGCCCGTTGTTACTCCTCTGGCCGCAGGCGTCAAGAACAACAAGCTCGGCCAGCGGCCCTAGATCGTCGATTTCAAGGACCCGGAGTCCTCCCAAGAAGAACAAATGGCCCGCGCAAGGGCAGATCGTCCGTAAACCCCGGAGGACACACGCATGTGCAAAAGTTTTTCTGTTAACTATTTCGACTCCGACACCTTAGCTAAACCCGGCAATGTGGGCTATTCTGGCTCTGTTCTGATTTCGTAACAATCATAGATTCGAAGCGAGGACAGCGGCCGTTTGCAGGCAAAGCCCATCATCGAACCTACTCTCGGGAAAAATTGCAGATGCCCCGTATGGGACGCGGCTTCCTATTCCCCGCTTCGAGCATGTGTTTCCCGCAGCTTGTGGGTTCTGATCGTCATCATTCTTTCCCTCTTGCATCTTGGCTGCGGTGGCGGGATTGACAAACCGTTGTTTCCCTCCTTTACCACCCTGTCGGGCACGGTGCATGGTGGACAACATGGAGTCGCCGGCGCAACGATTCAGCTCTATTCCGTAGGCACGACTGGTTATGGTTCGTCGGCCACCGCCATGCTGACCACCACCGTAACCACCAACGCGGCCGGCAGTTTCACGATCACTGGCGACTACACCTGCCCGAGCTCATCCACGCAGGTGTATATCGTGGCAACCGGAGGCAACCCTGGTCTGCCTCCGGGGAATAACAATGCCTCTCTCGCCATGATGGCGGGGTTGGGTCCATGCGGCAACCTGACCTCTTCCACCTTCATCTTCATCGACGAGGTGACGACTGTGGCCTCTGTCTATGCGCTTGCGCCATTCATGAGCGCCGGGGGGGGCACCAAGCTGGGTGCAAGCGCCACGAATGCGCAAGGCCTGGCCAATGCCTTTGCCACGGTCAACAACCTGGTGAATACCGCGAACGGAACGGCCCCGGGATTAAGTCTGCCTACCGGCGCCACCGCGCCGACCACGGAACTGAACGCGCTGGCTGATATTTTGGCTCCCTGTGTGAACTCCAACGGCCTCACCGGGGAATGCAACACTTTGTTCACGGACACGACGCCCGGGGGCGGAAGCAGGCCGGCAAACACGATTGACGCCATGCTCAATATCGCCCAGAACCCGGCATCCAACGTGAGTGCTCTCTTCTCCTTGGTAACCGGGACTGCCCCATTCCAACCGACATTGGCTGCTGCGCCGAACGACTGGACGGTGGACATCAAATATATTGGCGGCGGACTGAACGCTCCCAGAGGTATAGCCGTCGATGGCTCCGGAAACATCTGGGTGGCCAACGCCGGCGCCAACAGCATTAGCAAGTTTTCCAGCACGGGCGCCGCGATTTCCGGCGCTGGGGGGTATACCGGGGGCGGGCTCAGCGGTCCGAGGTTCATCACGCTCGATCTGTTAGGGAACGTCTGGGTTTCCGATGTAACTTCTAACGCCTTAAGCAAGTTTTCCAGCGCGGGCACTGCGATTTCCGGCGCTGGGGGGTATACCGGGGGCGGGCTGAACCAACCTCTCGGTGTTGCGGTCAACGCCGCTGGCGTCGTCTGGGCAGCAAACGTAAGCACTGTAAGCGCGTTTCTGAGTACCGGCACGGCGCAAGCCGGTTCTCCTTACGCTCCAACTGGCGGAGGAACACAGAACTACTACGTCATTGCAATTGACGCTTCCGGCAATGTCTGGACAACCAACAATCTTGCGACGGGCAACGTGGAGAAATGGTCCAGCACCGGCGCTGTGATCGCAAACTACGCGGCAGGCCCACAAAACGCTTCTTTCGGCATCGCGATCGATAGCGCAGGACACGCCTGGATATCCAATAGCGGCAACAAGAGTATTACCAAGCTGAACAGCACTGGCACTCTCGTCGCGACCTACACTGGCGGCGGCTTGAACACTCCCCAAGGCCTTGCCGTTGATGGGCTGGGCAACGTCTGGACCGCGAACAACGGCAATAGCAGCGTGACCGAGCTGAATAACAGCGGCGTGGCGCTTTCCCCCACTACTGGGTTTACCGGAGGGGGGATGAGTGGCTCCTATTACCTGGCGGTGGACGGTTCCGGCAACGTCTGGGTCACCAACAACACTGCGGGTAGCAACAGTATTACTGAGATCGTAGGTGCGGCCGCGCCCGTCGTGACCCCGCTCGCCCTTGCGGTCAAAAATAGCGTGCTGGGCACACGGCCTTGAAGTCGGAAGGACTCGATTCGCGGGATCTGCGCGAGCGAGATTTCGTCACATTGTCGAAATGACAAGAGTCCGATTAAATTGGGCTGCCTGGTTGCTGGCCAGTGTGCTGCCGTTGGCTGGATGTGGTGGCTCGGGCAACGTAAAGCCGCCCTCCGGCCCGTCGCTGAGCGGATCCGTACACGCCGGCGCGACTCCCGTATCCGGAGCCTCCGTTAAGCTGTATGCCGCGGGCAGCGCCGGCTACGGCTCGCAAGCCGCGCCGCTGCTCTCTTCCTCGGTGAAGACGGATGCCAGCGGCAATTTCACGCTCAACTACACCTGCCCTTCCTCTTCTGCTCTCGTCTACTTGGTTGCCACCGGAGGCAATCCCGGTTTATCTGCCGGGACGAACAATGTTGCGCTGGCCATGATGACGGCTCTCGGCTCCTGCGGCAGTCTAGGTTCCACAGCGAGAGTTTCCATCGATGAAGTGACCACCGCCGCCTCGGTTTTCGCCCTGGCCCAATTCATGAGCCCGGGAGCGAACGTGGGCACGAGCGGCACCAACCTGCAGGGATTGGCCAACGCTTTCGCCACGATCAACAATCTTGTGAATGTCGGCAATGCCGCCGTGCCCGGACCATCTTTGCCCGCTGGAGCCGCGGCCCCTGCCGCAAGCCTGAACACCCTGGCAAACATTCTCAACGGTTGCGCCAGTATGGCGAGTTCTTGCGCAGCTCTTTTCTCAGCCGCTACCGCAAGCGGTTCAACTGCCCCGACGAATACGATTGACGCAGCGCTCGCGATTGCCTTGAACCCGGCGCTGAACCCAGCAACGCTGTACGCTCTCACCCCGGCAAATCCGCCTTTCCAGCCGGCGCTGACGCAAGCTCCAAATGACTGGATGTTGTCGATCACTTATGCGGGCGGCGGACTGCACGGGCCCTCAGCGTTGGCAATCGACCAAAGCGGCAACGTGTGGGTCGCCGATTATTATGCGGCCGTCACCGAACTCTCGCCGCAAGGCTCGGCTCTGTCCCCTGCGGCGGGCTTCACCGGCGGCGGCTTGAATGAGTGCTATGGCTTGACCATTGATAACAGCGGCAACGTCTGGGTAACGAATGAGCAAAGCTCGGGATCGGTCAACGGAGGCTTAGGAAGTCTCACCGAGTTGAGTGCAAGCGGGCAAATTCTCTCCGGGGCCGGCGGCTTCACGGGTGGCGGGCTTGATTTCCCGGTGGCCGCGGCGTCCGATTCCGCAGGAAGAATCTGGACTTCCAACTACGGCGCTTCCACCGCCAGTTTGCTCTCCAGCTCGGGGGCGGCGATTTCCGGCTCCGGCGGCTACGGAATCGGCGATCTTAACTTTCCGGTTGCCGTTGCGGTGGACGGCAGCGGGAATGCATGGCTGGCGAATCAGAGTTCGACCACCGTGACCACGATCAGTTCCGACGGCACCCAGGCCACCTCATTTTCGTGTTGTGACGCTCCTTCGGGGTTGGCGGTTGATCAACAGGGCAATATCTGGGTGACAAACTTTTTGGGGGATAGCGTAAGTGAGCTCTCCCCGGCTGGAACACTGCTTTCCGCCGCCTTCACGGGTGGCGGCCTGCTCCGCCCGCAAGGCATCGCCATCGATGGCAGGGGGAATGTATGGGTGGCAAACTACCATGGGAATTCAATTACAGAACTGGAAGCGGCAGACGGCCGCGCCCCCGGTTCCGCACTTTCGCCAGTCACAGGATACGGACTGGCGGCAGGATTGAGTTTGCCGTTCGCTTTGGCCGTGGATGGCAGCGGCAATCTCTGGGTTTCGAGCTTTGCGAACGACACGGTCGTCGAATACCTAGGCGTGGCCGCGCCCGTGAAGATTCCTCTGCTGGCGCCGCCTAGGTTGCCTTAGGAACTCTGGATGCGTCCACTGCGCCCACACTATCGGCCCGATTGATGACGTACGACGAGGGCTCGCTTCCCAAGCCATTGAATAAGGGTGATTGGTCGGGGAGAGAGGATTTGAACCTCCGACCCCCTGGTCCCGAACCAGATTCCGCGACTTATTGAAATCTGTGGTTTTTTCTGGTTTCTAAGTGATTGCTGTGGAATGAGTTGCTGCTCGCTGGTTGATGTCTGTTGAATGATATTGAACGCGGAGGCTTTCACCGTCTCAAAATTGCCTACAGTCGTATTCGCTTTTTGTTCGTCCTAAATCGCATTCGGTATTGTGCGAAAACGGGGATCAGGTCATTCAAGGTGCGTTGTGAATTTTGGCGACCCACAGCTACCAGTTACGGCAGAAAGGTTAGAGAAGCCTGCATCAGTCCTTTGACTGGATTATGAATCCAGCCCGTCCAACACCACATGCACCAAGGTCAATCTGTTGGCGAGTGGAAATCGCCCGAGACAGCGACTGCTTTTGTTCCAATATCATCTCTCCGTCAATCCATACGGACGCCTTGACCTCGTTACCAACCATGATCTCGCAAGCGCAAGGCGGAATCGTCTTCGTGCTCGTCTCGAGGCAACCAACGAAAGCAGTTGTTCCGTCCTCGAAGAAAAACGTATCCGTAACTGTCATCGTGAAAAGGCTCATAACCTTATTCCAGCCCGAGCAATTTAGCATGTCGTCTCATGAAACTACTAACATGAATCTCGGCGCCCTCAGTGCCCAGTCGGTCGATGATTCCAAGGCGATCTTGAGTGCCGTGCAGGAACTCCTCCATTGCCGCAGCCTTGCTAGGATTTTCGCGTAACAGGATGTGCAAGTGACCCGGCCCGCCGACACTCGCTTCAGCTCCAACTCTGTTCAGGAAGCGCAATTCCTCAGAACCTTCGCGAGCTATAGTTATCGTGCGTCCCTGCGCACGCATCGCGTCGAGGAGATCGGTCCCAGCGAGAGCAATCTTGGTCTCGCCAGCGCCTGACAAGAGGCTGCCGAGGAATACCCCCGCCATCGCACTATTTTGGCCCGGGGTGGATCCTTGGTATTCGCCAGCCAAGGGGAAGCGATAGCTGGTAAACGGCGAAATCAGGGCATTGGTCAGGTTGTTTGCAGCATTTATCGTACCAGCGCCATAGTTATTCCAGACGCCTTTCGCACCTCCTATGACTGTGTCGCTCATGACCTGGTACGACCCCGCTGCCGCTTCAATTGCGTCATTCCGAAACTCCTGCTCGAGAGAAGCCGATATAGAGGAAGCAGACGATTCTTCAAGGGCAACGACTCTGTCAAGGTCCGGGATCTCCGATTGGTCCTCAAGGGTAAGGTTGTACAGGTACGGTAGCTCCTCGTACCCGTTGTCGGATAGACCGCAGCCTGACCCGAAGCAGAGGCCTGTCGTGAAACTATCATCCTGACCGCCAGGGTCAATAACAGTCGTAGGCATGTTCAGCGCGTAGTGATAGGCATTTAACGTCTGAGGATTGTAAGGATCGGGAATGCCGTCATCTGGCGACTCCCATCTTCCCTGAGAAGGATGGTACCTGCGAGTTTCGGACACTTGCTCGGTACCGCTGGAAACATCGCTGGTCAGCCCGGCGTATTGATTGTTCGATGCGCCAGCAGCCCAGTAGTTCATTCCGAACGCGTCATAGGAGACGTCGCCGTACAGGGCGCGCGACCAGGTTGAAGACACGCGCGCACTGCCCTGCCAATCGTAGTGGTCGATGTGATTCAACGTAAGCGCGCTGCCCGTGTAGACTGCCCTTGAGGATGGCAAGCCGATGAACAACTGCGAAAATGCCGGAGTGCTCCCCGTCAACGTCGCGATCATCGACCCATCTGGAGCGTATACGTAGTAGGTGGTAACGCCAGCAAACGTCGAGCTGACTGGTCTATCGAGGGCGTCGTAGGAAAACGTTGTTCCCGACTGCGACACCAAATTGCCGTTGGTGTCCCAAGCTAGTGTGTCAAACGTGTCATTTAGCAAACGCCCGTTCGCGTCGTAGGAGAACGGATTGTTAGAGGCTGTGGTGTATTGATTGTTCGACTGGTTATACGTAACCCCCAAGGGAGGCCAGGGTGCCGACCCGGACTTTGTGATGTTCCCAAACGGATCGTAGAAAAACCCCTCGTTCCAATTGGCGCCGCAGTAATCAGTCGACAGCCGAACAAAGTCGTCGTAGGAAAACGTGCAGCTCTGAGAATTGACTGGATTGAAGTTGTCGACAGTCTGAAGGCTACTTAAAGTGCCATTGGCGTTCCACTTCGCCGCGTAAGAGATGGTGTTATTCGAACTGGTCCCAATGGTGTGCGTTGCCGTATTCGGAGCGAAGTTCGCGTATTCTGTATAGACGGACTTATCGCCGTTTCCGAAAGTCACAGTATTCACTCCATCGTCCAAGTAATAAGAGGTGCCTGAAACTAACGTATTGGACTGGGAATCAGTTACGGAGTTTGGCCTGCCCATCGGGTCGAGCCCGTAATTGATGGTAGGAGGAGTTGCCGGCCAACCGCTGCCCCATGATATCGACTGCGGAGCGCCGTTGCTGTAGTAACTTTCGGATATGTGGCCGTAGGAACTGCCTCCGGGGGGCTGCAATGTGAAGCTGTCAGTTGGCCGACCGTCCGGGTCATAGCAGAAACCTTCATCCGTACCCGAGATAGTCGGCGTCGCCACCACCGTGTACGCCGTCAGGTTGCTGGAGGTTCCGTTCTGATTTACATAGAGGTTTCCCGGAATAACATTGCTTGGAACCGTCACGATGATTTGGGTCGCGCTCCAACTCGACACCGCCGTCACGTATTCGGCGCCCTGGAAGGCAATGTATCCGGCCCCCTGGCTCGCCCCAAATCCGCTCCCGTTGATCGTCAGCTGCCCTCCCGGCGTGAGCGCCGTCGGCGAGATGCTCGAGATGGTCGGCGTCGCCTGCACCGTGAGACTCCAGGAGCTCGAAGCCACCCCTCCCACCGTCACCACCACCCCGCCCGTCGTCGCTCCGCTCGGCACCGCCAGGGTGATCGACGTCGCACTCCAACTGCTCGCCGTGCCCGCATTGGTCCCGTTGAAGCTGACCGTGCTGCCGCTGACCTGGCTCGCTCCGAAGTTGCTCCCCGTGATGGTCACCGAGGTCCCCAACGCCGCCGGATTCGGCGTGATGCTCGTGATGTTCGGTGTCGGCGGCACCGTGTACGGCATAAGGTTGCTAGCCGTTCCGTTCTGGTTTACGTACAGGTTGCCCGGAGTGACGTTGGAGGGAACCGTCACCACGATCTGCGTCGCGCTCCAACTCGTCACCGCCGTCACGTATCCGGCGCCCTGGAAGGCAATGTATCCGGACCCCTGGCTCGCCCCAAATCCGCTCCCGTTGATCGTCAGCAGCCCTCCCGGCGTGAGCGCCGTCGGCGAGATGCTCGTGATCACCGATGCCACCACCGTGTACGCCGTCAGGTTGCTGGAGGTTCCGTTCTGATTTACATAGAGGTTTCCCGGAATAACATTGCTTGGAACCGTCACGATGATTTGGGTCGCGCTCCAACTCGACACCGCCGTCACGTATTCGGCGCCCTGGAAGGCAATGTATCCGGCCCCCTGGCTCGCCCCAAATCCGCTCCCGTTGATCGTCAGCTGCCCTCCCGGCGTGAGCGCCGTCGGCGAGATGCTCGTAACGGAGGGCCCTCCACCACCGGAAGAAGGATTGGGTATGAAGGTCGTGATCCAGGGGAATTCTTGGCTGGCGCCATTCGCCGATGGGTTGAAGTGCACAATGCCAGTGCTCGACAATGGCGAATCAAAGAAAGCGCCGCTGTTGCTAGACCACTGCTGCCGAAGAGTCCATCCACTGGCGGAGCCAACCACCCCACCGGCAGTCGCGCAACCGGCTATCGCGAGTTCAACCGGCTGCGAGGTAGCCGCTGGCGTGCTCACGTTGCACGAGGAAGCAGTGGAGAAATACACCGCATTCGCCTGATCCAGCGGTGACGCCGGCCATCCCGTCGAAGACACTTCTCCGACTGTCCCCAGCTCGACGAAGCTCGTTCCCGACGAACCCTGGCACTGGATCGTGTCACTCCCCGCGTGTGCGATCACCGAGTACCACTCGTCGACTTGGGCGAGGTTCGTGGTTGTGATGCTCGCCGCCAGTTGCCAAGTGTTGCTCAGACTGTCTGACACTGTGTTGTTCGAACTACCGCCGAAAGTTTCGCAATTAGCTTCTACCAACTCCCCAGCGGGAACCGAAACACTGATCGTGCTGCTGGCTCCGTAGACTCCCCCGTTGTTGCCGCTGGCCGCCGCATCGTAGGCGAACGTCTGCACGGAAGAAACTGTGAAGTTGTATGGGTTCGAAGCCACGCCCCCCACCGTCACCACGACGCTGCCCGTGGCCGCCCCGGTCGGCACCGGAATCACAATCGATGTCGGATTCCAGGTTCCCGCACCGGCATTGGTCCCGTTGAACTTCACCGTGCTGGTGCCCTGAGTCGCTCCGAAGTTTGTGCCCGTAATCGTGGTCCCCACCAGCGCCGGGTTCGGCGTAATGCCCGAGATGTTCGGGGTCGCCTGCACCGTGAAGGTGTAGGGACTCGAAGCCACGCCGCCAACCGTTACCACTACGCCGCCCGTGGTTGCTCCGTTCGGCACCAGTAGGCTGATTGCGGTCGCGCTCCACGTGGGTGCCGTACCGGCATTGGTCCCGTTGAACTTGACCGTGCTGCTGCCTTGACTCGCTCCGAAGTTCGTTCCCGTGATGGTGACCGAGGTCCCCACCGCCGCCGGATTCGGCGAGATGCTCGTAACGGAGGGCCCTCCACCACCGGAAGAAGGATTGGGTATGAAGGTCGTGATCCAGGGGAATTCTTGGCTGGCGCCATTCGCCGATGGGTTGAAGTGCACTTGTGGTGTCGTACAAGAACTGCTTGAATGGAGTAACCGAAGCGTTCAAACCCAGAGGCGTTTCACCTACGACCCGGTCAGCCAAATCGTAACTAAAACAAGATACCCCTCCGCCGTTGTCTACGGTCTTAACCGGGAGCCCAATGAATGAAGGGCAAGAGCCGGAGGGATCAGAATCATAAACAGTGGTGGTCGTACCGGACTCAGGTGTCGTCGCGGTTAGCATTCGCCCGGTATTATTATTGTCATATGTGAACGAGCGGACTTGCTGTGTGGTTCCATTGACATTCTGGGTGATTGTATGTAACTTACCGCCAGGGTAATAGGTATAAGTGGTCCACAAGCCAGAGGCACCAGTGAGCTGGCCACATGAGGCGCCCCAAATATTAGAAGTGACTTCGCAGACCGATGTCACCCTTCCTAACCCGTCTCTCTCTGTCTGCCGTGACTTCGTGTTTTCTCCGGGGGGGGCGGGAGACTGCGTCACCAATACATCGTTGGCATTGTAGGTATACGTAATAGTCGAACCAGGTATCGATCCGCTATAAGCGGGTCCCGTGACTGTGCGCGGTCGGCCCAGACCGTCGTAAGTGGTGACGGTGCCATCAATTATGGGGTTCATGGTTCCCGCTGCGCCGGAGTAAGGTAGGGTCACACGGTGCACACGCCCATTAGCATCGTAGTCCGTTTCGGTTATCGTGTATTGATTGCTCGAAGGACCCTGGCGCACCTGGGACAGCTTCACCCTTCCCATCGAATCAAACTGGGTCAATGTCTCCGTTGACGAACCGGATGCTATGGTCGTCTGCACGTCCACCTGCGCGGGAATGGATCCCGACGCGGGAGTGTACGTGTAGTTTGTTACATTGCCCGCAGCATCGGTAGTCGACACTGGTCGCCAATAAACATCATAACCGTAGTTGATCAACGACCTGTGACCATTGGCATCAATAATTGTCGCGGGCACCTGTCCCTCGCAGTCATATTGAGAATAGGACGTGGTCAACGCCCCGCCGGCATTATTCGTTGCAACGGTTACGGAACCCAGCAACCCGCATTCGCCGTTGTACGAAGACGTGGTGGTCTCGCCGTTTGGTCCGGTAGATGTAAGAACGCGCCCGACACCGTCGTAGGTCCGGGAATCCACCGTCACCAGCCTCCCTCCAATAGTTTCCTGATCAGTCGTAAGCTCGCCAAAACTGTTACCTGAGGTCCCATAGGTGAAGTAACTCGCGGCCGCGACGGTGCCTCCGGGAAGAACCGTCGTCTTCGAACACACGCGATCCATAAGATTGTACGTGCCGAACCCATTACTATTTGTGATGTTCACACACGAGCTGCCATTCCACGACCCATACGCTGTTTGTACATCAGTGTCGTAATTAGCCCCGCCGACAGTCCCGCCAAAATCGTACGTTTTAACATCAGTCACCCTGGAAAATCCGTCTCGTAAGGTTACGGAAAGAGAAGGACTTGCAACGCCTGGAACATAAGTCCACACGTCGGTCTCGCTGGGCGGCCCGGTCACGGGGGAAGGCGGGCTGGCACACGCGGTGCCAGTCGAAGGGTGGTAGCCGTTGTAACAGACATAGGTACTGGAGAGAAGCGCCCCCAAGTTACTGTAAGAGAGTGTCGCCACAGTCGACATTTGCGGAATTACAAAACTCGTAAGACTCGGGGGAACCGTGGAAATTGTGTAAACCGTATAGTCGCCGGAAGGAGCAGTTACTGTTGTCGTGCTTATATTCGCCGCGCCAGAATATGAGGTGTGAGTAATGGTCCATGGTCCGTCGGGCGTGGTCTTAGTGATTCCAGAGGTTGTCCCATCCGAACAATTTACGCCGTTGGTGCCACCCGTATAAGTGTAGGTATACGTTGCGCCTGTCGGAACAGTGATCGATGCGAGTCGGCCGGTCGTCGTACCGCTATGCAGCGAGTTGGGTTCGTAAGTAAAGGATTCGCGGGAGAGATCCGGATATTCAATACTGGTTAGCAACGCGGCCGAAAAGGTCGGCGGAACGGTCAAGCCAAGACAACCAAAGTCCTGATTAACAGTATAATGCCAGTGCTCGACAATGGCGAATCAAAGAAAGCGCCGCTGTTGCTAGACCACTGCTGCCGAAGAGTCCATCCACTGGCGGAGCCAACCACCCCACCGGCAGTCGCGCAACCGGCTATCGCGAGTTCAACCGGCTGCGAGGTAGCCGCTGGCGTGCTCACGTTGCACGAGGAAGCAGTGGAGAAATACACCGCATTCGCCTGATCCAGCGGTGACGCCGGCCATCCTGTCGAAGACACTTCTCCGACTGTCCCCAGCTCGACGAAGCTCGTTCCCGACGAACCCTGGCACTGGATCGTGTCACTCCCCCCGTGTGCGATCACCGAGTACCACTCGCTGAGTTCGCCAGGGTTCGTGAGGCCTATCGCCTGATGCCAGGTGTTGCCGAGACTGTCTGACAGCGTGTTGCTTGCACTCCCGCCGTAAGCTTCGCAATTAGCTTCTACCAACTCCCCTGCGGTCAGCGATACATTGATCGAACCACTGGCTCCGCTCACCCCGCCGTTGTTGCCACTGGCTGCGGCATCGTAGGTGAACGTCTGCCCAGACAGAAATGTGGCCAAAATCGGAACCGAAATCACCATGAAGAGAAACGAAATGAGTTTTGCGCGAATCATAAGCTCTCCCGTCCGAGGCGTTGGCAGTATGACAAGTTTGGAGTTGCGATTGGCACGAGCTGCGCCGCTTATGGCGGTCACGCTAAGCCACCCTTTCCTTGCAACCGCACACCGGGCAGGCGGCCAAACACGCGTCGTAATACGCCCCACAGTCAGCGCACGGTAGTCCGACGAGGCCAAGCTTGGAGCGTTCACGCGGCGTGTTTGATCCAGGCTCTCTGACAGAGTCTCCAGAAGCGTAAAGCGCGCTCGGTTGACTCTCGATTGTCGCGACGGATTCGCCACTGTCCATAAATTCCTCTGTTTACAAACTTCGCGTCGGAAGATTCTCTTTCCCCAGAGCTCTTTTCTAGCGTCTCCCCAGACTAGTGATTGCTTCGACGAGCTTGCCAGCTCCGTTTGTCGCAGGGCAAGAAAAGTGGCTATTGCGTCCGACGAGGCTAGTTGCGGAGCGTTCACTCGGTTCCATTAAGTCGGACTTTCCTACATGATCTCCGAAAGCGAGACGAGCGCTCGCGTGACCACCGACTTCCATAGGTTCATCGCTCCACATAAATTCCGTTGGGCAAGCCCTTCATCGGGGATGATGCAATTTAGTTCCGCAAGGGCGAAGCTTAGCTATTGCTTTACGTTGCACCAAGACTTCCGTTCAACGCGAGAGGTCAAAGACGTTTCGTGGCCAGTGTCGCGACGTCCGTCAACCTTTGGCCGGATGGTCGGATCAGACGACTAGTCCGACCCACGCGGCGCTCATTGCTCGAATATATGCAAACAAAAGGTCGACCTTCCGGAGTACACAGCGGGGCTCAGAGAGCGAGGCTTAAGAGACAGGAGGCTTCGCGATGCCAGTTAAACATTGCCGGGTACTCCACACGACGCATTGGTGAGCGAGCTGCCAACTGGGAGAAGTTAGGTCGCACCTTCCTGCGCCCGTCCCGACAATCACCGCGAACGTGCCTGCGTCTTTTAGGACGGCTCTTTAAAACGCAGTCTTTCTAATGGCGTTTCCATCGCGGCATCAGAAAGAAATTAGTCTGTCCGGGAATCGAAACAAAGCGCGTCCGCGAAATGCGTTTCAAGCGGCAATGAGTGATGCGGAGTCGCGGGTGCTTTTTCCGCGCTTCGAGCTGTGCAGACGCGAGATGGCCTTGTCATGCACGGCGAAGGGACCCTCCTTGAGAGAGTTCCAGGTGCTGTGACTATTCTCAATTGAACAAAACCACAAAAGTGTAGAATACTCGACCCTATGCAAAACAAGATCATTTCGTTATTCTTGAAAAACGGAGGATACGGCGGGATTGTTGTTCCTTCGAGCGAGCCGGATGCACAGCTATGGTCTGACAATCCCCATTTGGTCGGCGTTCGAGCTTGGTGACTCGCGCAAGACCGAATAGTTTTCAAGATGCGCGCCCGCTTTTGCAAAGTATCCCAACCAGAATCTTCGCAGTTGCTCCCAGTAGGTTGTGGACATACCCGCGTTGTCCACGCCATCTGCCGAGACCTCCACGCCGTTTAAGTCCGCAATCAGATCCTCACCCTTAGCCTTCGCGAGGGCTGAGGCGATGGAAATTGGCCTAGCTGTTTCCAGGTTCAGCTCGCTCGTGTTCTGGCGCATATCCGAAAATATGACAAGGATGTTTCTCCGACCTTTCGGCAGTTGCTCAAACATCTGGCCCGCCAGAAGCAGCGCCCCGAGAATATCGGTCCGCATGAACCCCGACTCAACCTGGCGCATGCGCTTCTGCCAGGCTGACACGAGTTGCCTGCGAGCGCTCGCGAGGCGTTCCTTGAAATATCCCTGGTCTTCCCCAACGTCGGCCGAGAGCAGAATGTCGGGTTGTGCGAAACTATTGTCCGTGATGCCGAGGACCTTCACGTGCGATCCTGCGGGAACCTCGGCAAGGATCGTGGCGACCGCCTGCAGGTTCTTTTCGCATTCGGATTGTCCCGCGTGATCCGCGACCGCCACAGACTTCGAGAAGTCAACCATCACGACGAGGTTCACCCCGTCCCCCGCAAGCGCCCGATGCGGCATGAAGAGCAATGCGCCCAGTGCAACCATAAGAAGCTTGGAAAGGGCGCTGCGGGCCGTGTGGCTGAGCAAGTTGTTGAATCTGACCACGACCGACCAAATGTTCAATGAGGTATGCCAATTACCACCGCTAGCGCCGTACTACGTCAAGTCATTGAATTGACTCTAGCCGATCCTTTCGGGGCTTAACGCTATCAGTCTGGCCTGGGTTCGAGAGAAATCAGTTTGCGTTATGAGACCGAGCTGCCGAAAAATCTAGAAAACGTGAGTTAGGGGGAAGGTCCGAACGCGGCCGAAGACAGATCTTCCCCCTGCAAGGCAACTTGTGTCAAGTAGATTTTCCTGATTCGGCCATTTGAGGAATTGCTGTGGCTGAACTGATGCCACTGCTGTCCGAGGAAAGTTGTGCGAAGTTGTTAAGCGGGACGAAACGGGCAAGATGTTGCGAATGTTTGAATGTTAGATTTGAAGATGGCGTGCTACGCCGGATTTACTTCGACATCAGTCACCTACCGTATTGACGCCCCTAGATTGTTCTATCAATCGCGAGGCTGTCTGGTCAGCTATCGGCTGCCATGCTCCGGGCGGCAAGAATGCGAGATTGTTTTCTGCCCAGGTCGCACTTTGAGTCTACATCGTCTACATTCATGCCGCCTTCGTCACTCCCTTTCAACACCGCACTCGGCGGAATACGAAACAAGCTCCGCCCCGGCTTCCCGGAAGTAAAGAGTCAAGAATGTCCTGAGCGTGTTCCATGCCTGTGGGCTGAACCCCGCTGGTGAAGCGCAAAATCACGTATACCTTGTAACCGGCCAGTGGGACCACCAAGCCATTGGCCTTCGCCCGTTCAGTGGTGACCGCGCAAGGGCAACGCTGCGGAGGCTCACGGTCTTTTCCCTCGAAACTACAATCCGGATGCGAAAGGTGTCCGGAAACGAGTGGAACTCTCGAAACTCGTTCCATCGACTGTCGATCTGCTGATTACCCCATCGGTCACCGAAAGTCTCCGCAAATGGGAAAACATTTTGGAATTCAGATTTGATCAAGGGCGATTTACATGAAGATTTCCGAGCAGGCATTCTGGTTGTAGTCCTTCCTGCACACACGCTCAAGTCTCCGCGAGTCGTTCGACTTGAACATCAATTGGAAAAACAGGAAAACCGCACCGTCTACAAAATCGTCTACAGTGGTGTGACGGAAAAACCAGAAACGCGGTTTAAGTCTTTGAAAAGATTGGTCGGGGAGAGAGGATTTGAACCTCCGACCCCCTGGTCCCGAACCAGGTGCTCTACCAGGCTGAGCCACTCCCCGACTGAGGCGGGCAACAATTGAAGAAAGAACCCGCGCAAGCCGAGGGACTGGAGGCCTGTCGCGTTCATTCCGTGGCGATTATAGCACTCTGAGACGATTCGCTCGGCTTTGGGCTCGCGGCAACGGCTCGAGTGTGAACTCGTAGCCAGAGCCAGATTCTACGGAAAAAGCCACAGACAGGCCAAAAAATTTGGCGCCTGAAAAATCACAAACGATGAGAAATGGAGACTTGCCTGAAGCGCCAAACCTAGACGCTTTCCTGGCCATCGCAGAAGCCCTGCGCTGTCGAGAAATTTTCCTAGCGAAAGGTGGACGCCAGGGGCTCTAGTTTGGCTTGCGGTTTTTGCCGTCGGAAAGATAGCGCAGAATGGCCGCGTCGCCGGTGGCGCGGTACTTTTTGAGAAAGGCGGCTTCGGGGCTGATGATCACTTCTTCGGAGGCTTGCTGGCGGATGCTCTCGCGCATCCTTTCGCCGCTTTCGGTTTCGTTGGTCATTACCTGAATATAGAACCACAAAAAGTGGCGCATCTGGTCCACGGCCGACTTGAGTTGCTGCAACGATTCCATCTCGGGCAACTCGCTCAAGGCCTCCATCAGCTCAGGATCGTTGGGCGCTTCCATGGCGGCGCAATTCAGCTCGCGTTGAATGGCGCGCAAGTCGTCGGTCACCCGCTGCACTCGCGCGTAAATGAAGTCCAGATAGTCTTCTCGCTCCATGGTTTGCGACCTTCCCAGAGGTCCAACATCTCACCTGCGTTAGGGCGCGAACAGATGTCCCACGGGCATGCGCTTTCGTAATTCCGGCAATTACTTTGGTACGGTGAAGCGAGAAAAGCCCCGATCAGCGGGCGTTTCCGATGCTCGGCGAGGTCTGTGCAGCGCAGGCTCGGATGTGCGGGACATCGATCACGCAGATACCCTGGCAGGGATTTTCGACGGCGTAGAGAAGCGCGAGTTTCATCTGTTCGAGAGTAACCAAGCCGAGGCGGAGTGCGCCCTCGCGAGTAGCCGGGATTCGCTCCATGATCCAGTACATCGGCAGCAGCGTGTAGGGCCAGCGGTGGCCAGGGCCAAGCACGTACCAAGGCCGCAGCACAGTGGCATTGAGGCCGCTCTCGCGGAGCAGCGCTTCGCATTCGGAGCGCGCCTGAACGTAGGCTTTCATCATGGGCGCAGGCTGGGCCACGCTCAGGTAAACGAAATGCTTGATCTCGGCCTTGGCGGCTGCCCGAATGGCGCCGCTTGCTGAGGCGAAGTCGATGCTGCGGAACTGAGCTGCTTTCGCGGGGCAGGGGTGGGGAACTCCAACCAGCTGAACGAACGTGTCTGCAGGTGCGATGTGCCCGGCGTAGGATTCGCCGTCAAGGGCATTGCCAAGAACCGCCCGGCAGCCGGAAGGGAGCTTGCTCTGCGATCCTTCGCGAACCAGGGCGCGAACCGTGTGTCCGCGGCGAATGAGGTCGGCGATGAGAGGCCTCCCGAGGTATCCGGTGCCGCCAGCGATGAAGATGTGTCGCTGATTCATATCCTGAAGCTCTCGGGGGTTTTCAGTCTTCTTTCTTGTTTCCTGCTATGAAAAGCAGCACGAAAATGGATTGCCGAAGACTAGACCCTTGAGTTTCGGTGCTCAAGATCAAGGAGCGCCCTTTTTCGTTCCATCCCCCAGCGGTAGCCTGCCAACTCTCCGTTTTCGCGAACCACCCGGTGGCAGGGTATGGCGACGGCTATAGGATTGGTGGCGCAGGCGCGAGCCACGGCTCGAATTGCTTTAGGCCGTCCGATAGCCTGGGCGACCTTGCTGTAGGAGCGGGTCGCTCCGAAGGGGATAGTTTGCAGATAATTCCAAACCTGGCGCTGGAAGGCTGTGGCCTGAATATCCAGCGGAAGCGCAGCGTTCAATTTTCGGCCACGCATTTGGCGCACCAGGTCGCGATGCCAAGGGCGAAGGGCATCGTCATCACGGCGGCGCACTGCAAACGGGAATTCATGCTTGAGCCCTTGCTCCAGCTCTTCGTCAGACTCGGCGAACTGGACGGCACAGATGCCCTTATCGGTGGCAGCAATGAGCATGCGTCCAAGAGGGGAATCGGTGCAGGTAAAGCGAATAGCCGCGGCGATGGCTCCGCGGCGATATTTGTCTGGCGTCATGCCGAGTTGAGATGCGGTCCGCTCATAAAGGCGGCTGCTTGAGCCGTAGCCGGCGTCGTGCATGGCGCGGGTTACGGAGTGGCCCGCTTGCAAATTGCGCTTGAGCCGGTTCACCCGGCAGGAATCGGCGTAAGCGCGGGGGCTGACGCCGAGAACGGCTTTGAAGGTCCGCTGCAGATGGAACGGGCTTTGATGAAACACTCGCCCCAGGCTTGCGAGTGAAATGGGCTCGTCGAGATGCTGCTCGATGTAGCGACAAATGGTTTTGGCCATTGCAGTCGGTGCATGAGCCGTGATCGCGCGCGGGCGGCAGCGCAAGCAGGCACGATAGCCAGCTTTTTCGGCCTCTTCCGGACGAGTGAAGAACTGCACATTCGGGCGCCGCGGGCGCTTCGCCGGGCAGGAGGGTCGGCAGTAAACGCCGGTTGAAGAGACGGCGAAGACGAACTTCCCGTCCTGAGCGGGGTCGCGGTCGAGCACAGCTTGCCAGCGATCGTTTACGAAGAGGTTCGGCATCAGCGGCGCTTTTGTTCGGTTGATTATCGCGTTGGTCATCATGGGTCGAAGTTTAAGGCGATGACCTGACGTGAGCTATCCGAAAATTGCGGCCAAACGATATTAAGTCCACCAAGCGATTAAGGACGTTCGTCGGCTACCATGTTGTTACGCAGGAAATGACGCATTCAATCGACAAGCCTATTCCGCACTCCTCCGAGATCATTGCGGCATTCATCCCGCGTGAGATTGGCCTAGACGCGGCCAATCCGGCGGCGGAATGGCAACAGGCCAAACCCATTGTATTCTGCAGCGATTGGCAGGGAAAAAATCCTGACCCCGGCCGGGAAACTCGCGTCCGCGTGCTGTGGTCGGCGCAGATGCTTTATTTGCGCTTCGAGTGCCGCTACAAGGAGCTGTTCGTGTTTGACGACGCCGATGCTGACGGCCGCCGCGACCACTTGTGGGACCGCGATGTTGCGGAAGCGTTTCTCCAGCCGGACCCATCGCGGGCACATTATTATCGCGAATTCGAAATCAGCCCCAACGGAATGTGGGTTGATCTCGACATTTTTCCTGGGGGTCGAGCAGACTTGCGCAGCGGACTTCGGCGGTCGGTTGCACGTCAGGAAAAGGAGCGCGTGTGGAGCGCCGAAATGGCCATCCCTATGCGCGCGCTTACGCTCAACTTTGATCCGCAGAAGGTTTGGCGGGCGAACTTCTTTCGCGTGGAAGGCAGGGAGGAGCCGCGCACCTATCTGTCATGGCAGGCCACAAAAACCCCAGAGCCGAATTTTCATGTTCCCGCCGCGTTCGCAACGCTGCGTTTTGCAAACAGAGTCTGAACCGCGCAGGTGACCGCGGCGACGCGTCGGTTGCCGACGAACCCCGCCGAGCGTAAAGTTAGGTTGATTCTTGGCTCAGTTCGCTGGAGGCGAATGAACTATGAAACGACGTCTTTCTACCGGTTTTGCTCTTGCATTGTGCGTGTTCGTGTGTCTCCCCCTTGCCGCGCAGAATTCCAAGCCAGGGCTGTTGAATGCTCAGGAACTCAAGCGAGTGGTTCCCGCCACGTATTTCTTCTCCGGGCAAACCGCGACCGTGCAACTCCGGAATTCGGGAGGTTTCAGAATTGCGGACGGCAAGCTGGTTCTGGCGGCCCTGGTCGATACGTCTGGTTATTCCAGTGATGTCGCATCGAAGTACCAGGGATTGCTGATCACCGAAGTGAAACTCAACATTGAAGGAACCGAGCTTGCGCCCGGCGAGTACGGAATTGGTTTCGCAAAAGATGGCCAATTCTCTGTATTGGACGTGGGGTCGAACGTACTGCTCAGCGTGTCCGACCACATGGACGACAAAATTGTTCACGCCGTGCCCTTGAAAATGACAGCCGAAGGGGATGGATATCGCCTGTATGCCGGCAAGAAATACGTTAGCTTAAAACCGGAATAAGGCTTCAGTCCGCCAGCGTTTTGAACGTCCCCATGACCGCTGAAATGCCGGCTCGGCGCCGAATTTCTGCGATCAGAGCTTGGGCGGCATTCTGATAGGTCTTGCCTGGGTTCCCTGGATCGGCCCACACAGCGTCGTAAATGATTTGCGTGGCGTCGTTGAGATCGATGTGCAGGGCAGCTTCCGCTAGGTCGGCCCGTTGACGAAGGCTGATATAGCAGTCCTGGCACACTTCAGCGGGTTCGAACGCGCCGATGTGGTCCTCGGGCCGGGAACAACGGAAAGCCGAGGCCGCGGGTACTCGGATCGATTCAGCGTAGAGCTGCGACTGAAATTCGCGCAGGAAGCGCTCGCGCTCTTCTTCCAGGGCGGCTTCTCCCAGGATCAATCCATCGGTTGATTCCGGCGTTTCGGAGGGCGGAGCGTCTTTTAGTGCGACGACGGGTGAGACGCGCTCTGCGCTTTGGCAGACCGGGCAAGCGGGCAGATCGGCGGGATAGTAAGTTCTGCACTTCGCGCAAGGCAAACCGTAGCCGAAGCGCCGGGGGCCGGCATTTGGAGCAATCGACGACTCGTTTACGCTATGTGGTTCGTGGCCGGTGGATGGAAGGACGGGTGGGTTGATGTGGGTCCCACCGCCAACCGGCGCTGATTTTGTTGGGTTCATGAATACTGCTCCCTTTGCATCGGAACAAGCGATCTCTCGCGGGCCGAACTTCAAATGATTCTAGGGCGAGCCGCCGGTTTACTCATGTCACGACGGTTCACTGTGTGAACCTGCCCTAACGTGCACTGCAGTTCTTCAACGCGCGGCTTGGGTACGCAGGAGCTGCATCAGTTCTTCTTTTCGGGCGCGGTAAAGCTCCTGCCACGGTGCCATTTCCGAGGCGATTTCAAGTTCGGCCAAAGCCTGATCGTAGTGGCCTATAGTCATCAAACAGGCAGCAAGGTCGTAGTGGTTGTCAGCGGTCGGGGCCAGGCGGAGCGCTTCGCGAAATTCGTGTGCCGCTTCATCCAATTGCTGAAGCTCCAGCAAGGCCGTCCCCAAATAGTGATGGGCCAAAGGAGAGTCCGGATCAAGAGCGACCGCCCGGCGCAGCTCGGGAAGAGCCTGTTCTTGCTGGTTGAGGAGCAGGAGGGCTTGGCCTAGCACGCGGTGCTCAACGGCTTCATTCGGATCCTGAAGAATGGCTAACTTGAGCTCGGGAACGGCGGCTTGATAGTCACGCTTCGCCATCAGGGCTTTGGCAAGGCGGTCATGGCCTATTTGCCAGCCGGGGTTCCGGCGGTAAAGCTCGCGAAACTCGCGGATGGCCGCGTCATAGTTGCCTTTGTCGCAGTAGGCGTTTCCAAGATTGTTCCGCACGGTTGGCTCATCGGGAGCCAAGCGTTTGGCCTGCTGAAATTCGGTGATCGCCTCGTCGAACTTCCCCAGCTCATGAAACACGATCCCGAGGTTGTTGTGGGCTTGCCAGAGGTGTGTATCTATCTGAATGGCGGTGCGATATTCCTGCACGGCCTCTCCAGGCCTGGCGTCGGCTTGCAAAGCAATCCCCAAGTCGTAGTGGACATCGGCGGCTTTGGAGTTCCTGCTCAATGATTCCTTAAACGCGTGAATTGCAGGCGGATATTCACCACGGGCATACAGCCCAAGCCCAAGATAACGATAGGCTTCTGCGTTGTGCGGATCCATGCTGAGGGCGGTGCGCGCCTCGGCAACGGCGCTGTCCTCGTCGCCCGCGCGATAAAAGCCGTAGGCCATTCGCGCGTGGACCTCGGCCATGCCGGGCGCTTCTTGCTCCGATTCCTGGTATTGATCGAACGCCTCATCCCAGTCCTGCTGCTTCTGGCGAAGGAAGCCGAGGGCGAAGTGAAGCGCCGGATTCTGGGCGTCAAGGGTGACGAGACGCCGCACAATGCGCTCTGCCTGCTGGTAGTGATGGAGGTGAGTTTCTTGCGCAGCCTCAAGCAACGGAGCCGCGCAGTCGGCTGTGGCATTGCTGCTGGCCTGATTCCGCAGGTCCGCCAGCAGACTTGGCGAGGCCCCCGCGGCGAGGAGCGCCTGGCCGGCGTCGTTATTCACGCTGAAAACGACGCCCCGTTGTGCAACTAGTTCATCGAGCTGTGGGCTGGCGACGCCGCCGATCAGCCAACCCATCAACTCATTGCATCCGATTGGTTTAGGGGGAGTTGACTGGGCCCACCCGGAAGCCGCGGACAGAATTGCCCAGGCCCAAACTGCCTTTCGCCCCAAGCGCTTGCCAAGCACCGCTGGTCCTCCGCGGACTTTGAAGTCCGGCCGCTGCTCATCGCAACATAGATGGGGAAATCCGAGCCGCCTAGGTCACGGAAGTCATAGGCGGCTTCGCGGCACGATGCGGCAAAAGGACAGGGGCAGGAAGCCCCACGCGGGAGGCGTGATAGAGGCCAGAAAGCGAGATAAGCGGCTGCCTGTTGACGGAACTGCCCGAAGTTGAGTAACGTTAACTTGGGCCTGCTTGCAGGCACACTGTGGAGGTTCTATGTTGGACGGCCTGTTTCAACCGATGCACCTGCTGGTGATCTTCTTTATAGCGCTCCTGGTCTTCGGTCCCAAGAAGCTGCCAGAGCTCGGCAAAGGCATCGGCGAAGGCATTCGCGCTCTCAAAGACGGCATGAAGGATGCGCCCCAGGAAGCCGCCAAAGCGTCGAGCCCGGAAGCCAAGACGGAAGTAAAAAGCTAAACGCGCTGCGGCTCCTTCTCGGCAGCAACCCGGTTCTCGGCCTTTCTCGATTCCTATTCCTGTGGATAACCGGCGTCTTTGACCTGCATCCTGGAGCTAAGTGACTGAATCAAATGCCTTAGTGCGCCTTGCAGAGCCAGGGGTACTCGATTCTCTTAGTTCTCGTCCCCAGCTCTGGTTGTCGGCATTCCCAGCATTATCCGGGCTATTCTTTAGCCTCACCATTTCGGTGCGCTGGACGAGCTCGCGCGATGCGGTTGGCCTGAGGAAACCATGTGGATTGTTCGACTTGCTCTCAGACGGCCCTACACTTTTGTGGTCGCGGCTCTGCTGCTTCTAATCTTTGGGCCCTTCGTTATTCTGAACACTCCTACCGACATCCTTCCTAACATCAACATTCCAGTCGTAAGCATTATTTGGAATTACCAGGGCCTCAACGCGCACGAAATGTCGGACCGTATCGTGTTTCAAACCGAGCGGGCGCTTACCACTCTGGTAGACGACATTCAACACATCGAGTCGCAATCGCTGAATGGCGTGGCCGTGGTGAAAGTGTTTTTCCAACCGAAGGCCGAGATCAACAAGGCGATCGCGCAAGTGACCGCCATCTCGCAGACGCAGATTCGGTTCTTGCCTCCCGGAACGACCCCGCCCCTTGTCATTACCTACACAGCCTCCAGCGTGCCGGTGATTCAACTCGCTCTCTCGGGGCAGAAGCTCTCCGAGCAGCAGCTCAATGATTACGGGCTGAATTTCGTACGGACTCGGCTGGTCACAGTACCGGGTGCGTCCGTGCCTTATCCCTACGGTGGGAAGCAGCGCCAGATTGAAGTCGATTTAGACACCGCCGCGCTGCAGGCCAAGGGACTTTCGCCGATGGATGTGGTCAACGCCATCAGCGCGCAGAATTTGATTCTGCCCTCGGGCACGTCGAAGATCGGGCCCTTCGAATACGATGTCGACATCAACGGCTCCCCGCGGGCAGTCGACGAACTGAACCATTTCCCGATCAAGACGATCGGCCACACGACGATCTACATTGGCGATGTGGCGCACGTGAGGGATGGCTTTCCGCCCCAAACCAACATCGTTCGCGTCAACGGACAGCGATCGTCTCTTCTCACGGTGCAGAAGGCGGGCAATGCCTCCACGCTGAGCGTCATTTCCGGCATCAAGGGGATGATTCCGGAAATTTTGGCTGGGCTTCCGCAAGGGCTGGGAATTCACCCGCTGGCCGACCAGTCGCTGTTCGTGCGCGCTTCCATCAACGGCGTGATTCGCGAAGGCGTCATCGCCGCCTGTCTTACCGGATTGATGATTCTGATTTTCCTGGGGAGCTGGCGGAGCACGCTGATAATCGCGGTTTCGATCCCGCTTTCGATTCTCACTTCCATCATCGTGCTCAGCGCGCTGGGAGAGACCATCAACATCATGACGCTGGGAGGCCTGGCCCTGGCGGTGGGCATTCTGGTGGACGATGCCACGGTCGAGATTGAGAACATCAATCGAAATCTTGCCATGGGGAAGGAGGTCGAACACGCGATTCTGGACGGGGCGCAGCAAATCGCGGTTCCTGCGTTTGTCTCCACGCTTGCTATCTGCATTGTCTTCGTGCCCATGTTTTTTCTCGGCGGCGTGGCCCGCTACTTGTTCGTTCCGTTGGCAGAAGCCGTTGTCTTCGCCATGCTGGCTTCCTATCTGTTGTCGCGAACTCTGGTTCCAACTATGGCCAAGTATTTGCTCCGTGGGCACGAATACGAGATTGCGCAAGCGGAACAAAGCCGCAATCCTCTGGTGCGCATGCAGGTTCGCTTCGAACGGGCGTTCGAACGCTTTCGCGACAGATACCACACTTGGCTGAACCTCTGCCTTCATCATCGGGCGCCGTTCCTGGTGATTTTTCTGAGTGGCTGTGTGGTTTCAGTGGTCTTTCTCGTTCCGTGGCTGGGCCGGGACTTCTTCCCTTCCGTCGATGCGGGTCAATTCAAGCTGCACATGCGCGCCCGCACCGGTACCCGAATCGAAGAAACGGCGCGCCTTTGCGATCTGGTGGAGCAGTCTATTCGCCGGCATATTCCGTCGGAGGAGATGGGCACGGTCATCGACAACATTGGCGTTCCCTTCAGCGGAATCAATCTCTCCTATAGCAATTCCGCTCCCGTCGGGCCTTCCGACGCCGACATTCTGGTCAGCCTCGAGCAGGACCATCATTCCACCGCCAAGTACATCCACGATCTGCGCATGAGCTTGCCGCGAGAATTTCCTGGCGTGGGTTTTTCGTTCCTGCCCGACGATATCGTCAGCCAGATTCTGAATTTCGGGCTGCCGGCTCCGATTGACATTCAGGTGGTCGGTTACAACCTGGACGCGAACCGCGCCTTTGCCGATCGCTTGCTCACCGAGGTGCGGCAAGTTCCCGGCACCGTCGATCTGCACATCCAGCAACCGTTCGACGAGCCGTATCTGCACATCGATGTGGATCGCACCCGGGCGCAGCAAATCGGGTTCTCACAGCGCGACGTCGCCACCAACCTATTGATTTCACTGAGCGGCAGTTTCCAAACCACGCCCGAATTCTGGCTCAATCCGAAAACCGGCGTCAGCTACACAATTGCGACCCAGACTCCGCAATACCGCATTGATTCGCTGCAAGATCTCGAGGATATTCCGGTGACCGGGCCCAGCGGAGCCAGGCCGGCCATCCTTGCCAGCATGGCTTCCATTCATCGAGGCGCAGGAATGGCGCTGGTTTCGCATTACGACATTCAGCCCGTCCTCGATATCTACGGCTCGGTGCAGGGGCGGGATTTGGGAGGAGTGGCCAGCGACATCGAAAGGATCGTGAACCAGAGCAAGAAGGAATTGCCGCGCGGCTCGCAGCTCATTGTGCGTGGGCAAATTCAGACGATGCACTCCGCCTATTTCGGTCTTTTGGGAGGCTTGTTGTTTTCGATCATCCTGGTATATCTGCTGATCGTGGTGAACTTTCAGTCGTGGCTCGATCCCTTCATTATTATTTCGGCCTTGCCAGCGGCGCTGGCGGGGATCGTATGGTTTCTCTTTGTCACCCATACCACGATCAGCGTTCCGGCGCTGATCGGTTCCATCATGTGCGTGGGCGTTGGCACCGCGAACAGCATCCTGGTGGTCAGCTTTGCCAAGGAACAAATGGCGGAGGGGAAAGATCCGCTCTCCGCAGCTTTGCAAGCCGGGTTTACGCGCTTTCGTCCGGTGCTGATGACCGCGCTGGCGATGATCATCGGCATGGTGCCGATGGCGCTGGGATTGGGGGAAGGCGGCGAGCAGAATGCCCCCTTGGGGCGTGCCGTCATCGGCGGGCTGCTGTTCGCCACCGTGGCGACCCTGTTTTTCGTGCCCGTGTTTTTCAGCCTTCTGCACGGCAGGCGCACCAAGTCCGCGTTGACGGCGCCGAGGCATTGAGTGGTGAGGAGTCTTAGGAGCTTCCTATGAAGTCCGAACAGCAGATTGAGCCGGCAACGAACACCGCGCCCGGCTTGGAGCCGCCAGGCGGAGGACTTGCGGGCCGCTGGTGGATAGTGCTGCTTGCCGTGGCCGTCGTGGTTGCGGTGGTGATCTTCGGCATCCTGCCTCGCATTCAGGCGCGCGCCACGCTGAAGCGGGAAACCGAGGAGATGGCCATCCCGGATGTGAGCGTAGTCGTGCCTCAGCACAC
This sequence comes from uncultured Acidobacteriaceae bacterium, assembly GCA_963770915.1. Lineage (GTDB taxonomy): Bacteria > Acidobacteriota > Terriglobia > Terriglobales > Acidobacteriaceae > PALSA-270. The sequence continues at coordinate 2,599,764 of CAVYRG010000001.1, read as the reverse complement.
CGCGCCGGCGCAGGAAATCGTGTTGCCGGCCAGCGTTCAGGCCTACATGGATTCCCCCATTTACGCCCGCACCAACGGCTATCTGAAAGCCTGGTACGTGGATATTGGGGCGCGCGTGAAGGCGGGGCAACTGCTGGCGGAGATCGATACTCCCGAAGTCAACCAGCAACTTCGCCAAGCCTTGGCCGATTTGGCCACGGCGCAGGCCAATGTTCATCTCGCTCAAATTACGGCGGAGCGTTATGCGGGACTGCTGAAAACGGATTCCGTTTCGAAGCAGGACGCAGACAATGCGGAAAGCGACTACGCAGCCAAGAAGACGATCGTGCAATCCGCCGAAGCGAACGTGAAACGGCTGGAAGATCTGCAATCGTTCCAGAAAGTGTTTGCTCCGTTCGCGGGCGTAATCACGGCGCGCAACACCGATATCGGAGCGCTCATCGACTCGGGAAGCAGTGGTGGGCCGAAGACCGAGTTGTTTCATATCGCCCAGCCGGGCCGCCTGCGGGTTTACGTAAATGTTCCTGAGGCTTATTCCCGAGCCGCCAGGCCCGGATTGACAGCCGATTTGACGCTGGCCGAGTTTCCCGGGCGCTCGTTCCGGGGCACGCTCGTCCGGACCGCCGACGCAATTGATCCCGCGACGCGAACGTTGCTGGTGGAGATCGCAGTCAATAATCCAGGTGGAGAACTTCTTTCCGGCGCCTATGCCGAAGTTCATCTCAAGCTGCCGACGCCGAAGTCATCGCTCATACTTCCGGTCAACACTCTGCTGTTTCGTTCCGAAGGCCTGCGCGTGGTTGTGGTCAAGAACGGCCAGGCGGAACTGAGACCGATCACGATTGGGCATGATTTCGGCTCGTCGGTGGAGGTGATCGCCGGTCTGTCCGGCGATGAATCCGTAATCGCGAACCCGCCCGATTCGATCGAGTCCGGGCAAAAGGTCCGCGTGGTCGCACAAACGGAAGGGAATGAGCAGTGAGTGTTTCCGGAAGCCACGGCGGCGGCAAACTTGGGACGGCGTTTCTCGGGCCGCTCGTCTTGCTGTTGGCGGCGTGCGCGGTTGGTCCGCGTTATTCGCGGCCGCCGGTTACTGTTCCGCCGGCGTATAAGGAAACTCCTGAGAACTGGAAACTCGCTCAGCCCGCCGATCAGGCGCTGCGCGGGAAGTGGTGGGAGATTTTCGGCGACTCTCAGCTTAGCGCTCTGGAAGAGAAGATCGACGTTTCGAACCAGACGTTGAAGGCCGCTGAGGCGCGTTTTGAGCAGGCTCGGGCCTTGGTGCGCCTGGCGCGCGCCGACTACTATCCCACTCTGACTGCAGGAGCTTCGGTTTCACGCAACCGGCTTTCCAAAAATCGGCCACTGCTTGGGGCGACGACTAACTACACCGATCTGGTTCTTCCCGCCGACGTCTCGTACGAGCCTGATGTTTGGGGCCGAGTGCGGCGGACGGTGGAAGGCGCGCGCGCCAGCGCTCAGGCCAGCGCCGCCGACCTTGAATCGGTAAACCTAAGTTTGCATGCCGAATTGGCGGCCGACTATTTCACAGCCCGCGCCTTGGATGCGGAGGAGCAGTTGCTGAATTCCACCGTGGCTGCGTATCAAAAGGCGCTGGAACTCACCGAAAATCGCTACGACGGCGGAATCGCCTCGCAGGTGGACGTGGCGCAGGCGCAAACGCAACTCGAAAGCACCCGCTCGCAGGCCATCGATCTGGGCGTGCAAAGGGCGCAAGTGGAACACGCGATTGCGGCGCTCATCGGCGAGCCCGCATCGACCTTCAGCTTGCGGGCCGTGGCTTTGAAGGCGACACCGCCGGCGATTCCGCCCGGGTTGCCATCCGATTTGCTGGAGCGACGACCGGACATTGCCGCTGCCGAGCGCCAGGTTGCAGCCGCAAACGCCCAGATCGGGGTAGCCCGGGCCGCGTACTTTCCGGCGGTTATGCTTTCCGCGACGGGAGGCTTCGAGGGCTCGACCATCTCCAACTGGCTGACCGGCCCGAGCGGGTTTGCCGCCGTCGGCCTGGCGGCTGTGGAAACCGTGTTTGATGCCGGACGCCGCCGGGCGATCTCGGAACAAGCCCGGGCTGCCTACGATGAATCGGTAGCGGATTACCAGCAGAGCGTGCTGATCTCGTTCCAGGAAGTGGAAGACAGCCTGGCGGCACTGCGGCTGCTGGAAACTGAGGCAAAGACGCAAGATGCTGCGGTTGCCGCAGCCGAGCACTCGCTGACGCTGTCAAATAACCGCTATCGCGGCGGCGTGGCTAACTATCTTGAAGTCACCACGGCCCAAAGCGCGGCCCTTTTGGACGAACGCGCAGCTGTGGAAATTTCCGGCCGCCGAATGGTCAATACGGTCCTGCTGATCAAAGCCCTCGGCGGGGGCTGGAACCGCTCCAATCTGCCGTCGTTGCAATCGCCTTCCCAGGGCGGAACCGGCCAGTAGTTCCCCTCCACAACTGAACTCCCATTTGGGCAGGTAGGGCCAAAAGCCTCTTGGATTACTTGTGGGGATGGCGTATCTTGACGCGATGAATTGACATTCCGGAGACAGAAAAGCTCGATGAAGCGGGTATAATGCGGCCTCCAGCGAGCCCGAATGGGGTGTGAGGCGCTCGAAATCAGGCCAGCCGGATCTTGATGTGAGGTCCTCGCCATGAAATCTCTTGTGCGTTTTGCCACCGCGGTTTGCGCGACAACGTGCTTTTCACTTGGCGCATGGAGCGCCTCATCCGCGTCCGGCCAGACCGATTCTTCCGCGCCGCCGCGGCCTAGCGTCGCGGCGGCGCCGACACCCGCGATGGTCATGATCCCTGGCCCGCTGCGTTCGTTCCTGCGCATGGCCGGAATCAGCCAGCAAGTTTCTTTGGCGGAGGTGCTGCCTCTGCTTGCGCGCAATGTGGAAATCCAGGGCTATCACGGCTCGCAGGAGAAGCCTGGCAGTCCCACCGAATTTCTCATCCTGCTGCAGCGTTACGTGAGCCAAGCAAGACAGTTGCAAGCGCTGGCCGGTCAGGATGGCGTCATTCATGTTGCGGGCTGCCCCGGCGTAGGGCCTCTGTTGCAGATCATCGGCTACAGGTTCCGCGGGAGTTGCGAAAAGGACCCAACCCTGGAAACCGACGATTCGGAGCGGGCCTTCGTTACGATTGACTCGGGGTTCCCCTTGTCCCAATTGGAGAGCGATCTCCGCCGGAGTGTGGCCTTCTCCTATCCATTCTCGGGAGTGCAGGTGCCGGCCATCTACACGCCTCGCGAATGGACGGCTTACGACAAAAATCTCTCGGATGCAGGCAAGGACGACCTGCTGGATGCGCTTCTTCATAACCGAATTTTGTCGCGCTTGTATTGGGGTGTATCTCAAGTTGACGATGAGACGCGAGAAACCTTGCGGGACTCTCCGGGAGTGCGGAAACTGCTGCGGGTGACGGCAGCACTGGACTTCTACGGCTCCCGTATTCAGGTTCGCTCTGGGCGCGTGCAGGTTCCAGGCGGGGCCGCGGCGGAGCCAGCGTGGAGGGATCTCGTGGGAGCGAATCCCGATTCGCCAGGGAATTTCATCGAGCATTTGCTGGAAAAGGATGCCGGCTGGATGGCGGCCTACTATGACGCTTTGGCGCGGGTGAATCAAACTCAGCAGGCTTATTTCGCCGACCCGCGCCGCCTGCGCGTGTTTTACGAGGCGCTTCGCGGCGACGACACGTCGCCCACCGCTATCGGTCCCGTGTTCCGTCCCGACGCGGGTCCGCTGCTTCTGATGACTCTTCTGCAAGTGGATGGGCAAGGTGAGCCGGAAGTCCCGGGGAATCTTGAGGTGTGGCAGGAGATCCTGCGCCGCAAGACGGCGTCGAAAATCGGACGTCACTGGGTCGATCGCACCAGTCATCTGCAGACGCCGCTGCAGTTGGTGGAAGCGATGTTCGCCTTTTCCCGGCAAGAAGCGAGCGACGACCCTTTGCGAATCTATCTGACTCTCGCTGCCATGGACCGGGGGCGGGCTCACGGAAACCGCTTAACTCCGGAAAGTGTTCGCCAGCTCGCCGGCGGCTACTCCAGGTTCAGTGATCAGTATTTGATCTTTTCCGAATTCCCGGCGTTGACGAATGATTCCATTCTCCGGTTCCTTAAGACAATTGAGGAATTGGACCGCACGTCCAATGCTGCGCTGCGCGCCAACGCCATCGGGATGTTCCAGGCTAACGTGGGCCTGTGGCAAATCCTTGCCCGGCAGGACGAAATCTCCACTTCGGATTTGAACGAATCCTGGCAAGGGGTTATCCATCCTTTTGCCAAAATTACTTCGCCCGACGAGCTTTTTACAGCGAGCCGGACATCGCTGCGCGTGATGTCTAAAGCCGCCGCCGACCGGACGAATCTTTCCCAGGATGAATTCATCGACATCCTGGCCGGGCCTAATCAAACCAGCCTTGATGGCCGGCAAGTGCGGCAAGAGCTGGCCAACCGCATTCGGGCTGTCCTCGCCGGCCAGCGCCTGGCTTCTCTGGACACGCTCTTTGCTCTGGCCGATGGCTTGGATCAAGTGGCTCAGGGAAAACAAGCCGCCGACAGCTTGCTGCAGCTTGCGGGAGAGCTCAGGGAGTTCGAATTGCCTCGGGCGATCTTTACCAATGGCGAGCGTGAGGAATGGGCGCCCGGTGTCCCGCTTAACCGCCACTCTGCTTTACAGACGAGGACAGATTTCGCGAAACTGATCAAGTCCAACTCGCCGAAAGAATTGGCCGAGGCCCGCGGGCTTCTGGCTTCGTTCTTACGCGACACGCTGGTAGGCCTCAACTACGCGTACTACGAGCCGCCCGGCGCTCAAATGCTCCACAACAACCCGCTGTTCGTGCGCTCCCATGATTTCTCGGGACAAATGACGGTAGGGCGAATTCAAACCTGGCAAACCCCGGCCCTATTTGGAGCCGGGCTGCCGGCCGCTGGCGGAGGCTACCTGGCCGGTTCCCTCGCCAACCTCCCTTTCGTACTGGCCAAAGTGGAGCAGGACTTCATTGTTCCGGAAAACGTCCAGGCGTTGATTTGGCCCGAGCTGGCCCCAGGTTTGCTCAGCAGCGCAGTTGTGCCGCGTTGGTGGGGAGTGAGCCGCACTGAGTTGCACGCCGTGACCCTCTACCAGCGAACCGGCGAAGAGCTCATCACAGCTGCTGCGCAGGATCCAACATTGCGGCAGGCCGTATTGAATATTCTTTCCGGCCGACTCTCTCCCGAGAGGTCAGAGCGCGTCCAAGAAGCGCTGGCCACCGGACACGTAGATGCCGCAATGGCGCAAATATTGCCGGGGGACACTTTTTATCTAGCCGGCGCATTTCGCGAAAGATTTCCCAACCAAACCAGTTCCTGGGGAACGGCCGGACACGAACTCGAAAGCCTGGCTCTCCGCTACCCTGAAGAAGTGAGTTGGGGACGGCTTTCCAAGGATTTCGGCGTGCCGCACCCCGCATTGGCCCAGACCTACGCGCGCGGACTGCTCGATGTGCAGTTGTTTCCCGCGCTCATGGGCTACGGCAGCCTGCTGCTGGCGGAATCCTGGGATTCGAGCAATCTGTATTTTGCCCGTCTGGCGGACGAGATGGGCTACGCTCCGGCGATGCTGAATCGGATTGTGCCCCAGCTGACTTATCGCATGATCGAGAAGATTTTTGCCACCGATTTCGAAGATTGGCCGGCGATCCAACGGGCCATGCGGGAAACCGGACAGGAATTTCGTGAAGGCAAACTTGCGGCTTTGCCTCATGGCGGCCCCAGCTAGTTTGCGGTCAGATGGTCGAAGTTGCTTTGACTTGTGGCGCGATTGCAACTCCAGCCCGCGCCTTTAGGAGTAGGCGGTTATGGCGAAACGCTATTCTTTGTTTCTATTGCTCCTTCCCTTCCTGCTTTGCGAGTCGGCGCGCCAAACCATGGCCCAGGGAAGCCCAAGTTCTCCGAACATTCACGTCAACGTGGAATTGGTCCAGTTGAACGTCGCGGTCATGGACCACAAGGGGAAGTACGTGAGCAATCTGGCGCCATCTGATTTCGAAGTGCTGGAGGACGGCATCCCGCAAAAGATCGCCACCTTCGGCGAAGGAAACGAGCCCACGCGAACACTGCTGGGGCCGGGGCCGGATGGCACGCCGCCTGCAGTTCCGCAGGCGAATCCATTCTCCGCCACAACGCCAACTGCTTCCCAGGGTCTGTCCGACCTCGGGCAAGCCATGGTGGGAGCCAGCGTCTTTATCCTGTTCGACACCAGCAATTACATGTACCACGGTTTTGTTTACGCGCAGGATGCCATCGCCGAGTTTGTCCGTTCTCTGGAAGGACCCGACCGCATCGCCTTTTACTCCTACAGCCGCGACCTCTCGCGGGCAGCGATGCTCACCGCTGACCGCTCCCAGGTGCTGCGGGGAGTGCGATCGACTGTCGCCGGCGATGACGCCGCCCTCTACAACGCCTTGCTGATGACGGTGAAGGACGCTGGCCAATACAGCGGCAGAAAAGTTGTCGTGGTCTTTTCCAACGGACCCGACAACTCCAGCATGGTGCCACCGGAAGATGTGGCGGAGCTAGCCCAATCGGAAGGCATTCCGATTTACATGATCAGCACCAGAGACGCCAAACTCGAGCCGATATCAAGCGTGGTTTTCCAGCGGATGAGCGCGGCCACCGGTGGCGAGGCCTATTTCGCCAAGGACTGGAAAGACCAGCAGAAAGCCTTCGCTTCCATCCGTGAGGACCTGGCTCATCTCTACTCCATCAGCTACTATCCGCAGCCCAATCCCAACCGGGGATGGCGCGCTATCAGCGTGCGGGTAACGGGCCAAAAGACGAACAATTATCGCGTTCGCACGCGCGACGGCTACCGCCCGCTGCCCAGCCCGGTTCCTGAACGGATTCCCGGGTCCTGACGAGAAGAGACTGAAGGTGCGCAGCGCTCGGGCCGGGTGAATCGCTTTATTTCTTTGCCACGGTCGCACCGCTTTCGTCGCCATCGGCCACCGCGCGAAGGCCGGTCATGGAATCGATGTGGATGCGGAGGAAGATCGGTTCGATGGCAAGATCGCTGGCTTTAGTTCGGCGTTCGGCCAGCGCGTTCAGCCACCAGTGGTGATGTTTTTCAAGCAGCCGGCGTGCGTGATTGCGCTCAGCCGCAAACTGCGCCTCGGGCAATTCCTGGTACGTGCCATACCCAATCACACTTACCCATTGGGATTGCTCTGCGACTTCGTCGACTTCAATGCAGACTTTGGGGTTAATGCGCATCCACTCGATCTTCTGCCCCAATGTGGCGAGAGCATAGGCGTAATCACTCTCATAGGCGATGTAGATCGGCAAAATATAGGGCTGGTTGTCGAGCGAACAGCCCAGTCTGCTGATCGAAGCCCGGGCCAACACTTCGCGGCACTCGTGCTCCGTCATCTCATTGATCGTCATCTCTGCAAACCCGTCCTTATAATTATGCGTGAGCCTTTGCCAGCAGGCCCTCTTCCCTGGAATCAAACACGCGATACGCTGCCAGCTTGATGCGATCGTTCACTAGGAACCAGGCCAAAGCGTAGCCCCACACGAAGAGTGCCCAATGCCATCCGATGGGAGCCATGAAGATGCCGTAGACCGCGATCAAGGTGGCAACAATCTGAGTGCAAAACACTGCTGCCAGCAGAATCGGCGCGGGCCGAATCGACCAGAAAGCCTTCCGCGTTCTGGTCACAAAGATCGTCAGGTGGCCGGCCACCGAAAGCTTGAGATACATGAATGACTGAATCATATCCCGGTTGAGATGGAAGACGCGCTCACCCAAATAGAAGAGCCCGAACGACGCGATTACTCCGGCGATGCCTAGGACAGTAGCGATGCCGAGCACAACCGGCATATTCCAGGCTTCAGGATGGTCCGCATAGTGCACCCGATCGTAGGCAATGGAAAGAATGGCTCCGTCATTGAGGATCGCCAGCAGGACAATCATCACCGCCGTGACCGGGTAGAAATTGAACACCAGAATCGACAGCGTCATGAACAGAAGCACGCGAATCGTTTCCGCAATGCGGTACATCGCATAGCTGTTCATGCGCTGGAACATCTTCCGGCTTTCTTTGATGGCATCAATGATTACGGACAGGCCGGGCGTAAGCAGCACGATGTCGGCTGCGGCGCGAGCCGCGTCGGTGGCGCCGGAAACCGCGGTTCCGGCGTCGGCCAGTTTGAGCGCCGGAGCGTCGTTTACTCCGTCCCCGGTCATGCCCACAATGTGCTTTTCATTCTGTAAAACTTGGACAATGTGAAACTTGTGTTCCGGAAAGACCTGCGCGAAGCCGTCCGCCTGCTCGATGGCTTGCACGATCTGAGACGCCTGGTAGTGTTTGCTTTCTTCCAGTATGGAAGCGTCTACGATGTTTTGCCCCAGCCCCAATTCGCGCGCCATCTCTTTGGCGATCGCGATCTGATCACCGGTCACCATCTTGACCTTTATGCCCATTTGGGAGGCAGTCGCGATGGTGCTTTTGGAGTCTTCGCGCGGCGGGTCGAACAGGGGCAACACGCCGAGAAACTTCCACTGGCCATCCGCGTCTGCCCGCGCGACGCCAAGAGAGCGAAAACCGCGCGCGGCAAACTCATTCACGACTTTTTCAGCCACGCTTCGCTCCTGTGCCGCATCCCCCGCGAGATCGAGAATTACCTGGGGCGCGCCCTTCGTGACGCGGAACTGAGAGCCATCCGGGCTTCTAAGCGTGGCCTCAGTGCGCTTATGGACCGGATCGAAAGGCTGGAAGTGCGCAACCTTATACTGGTCCGGAACTTGTTTATCCTTCAGACCCCCGAGAACCGCGAGGTCGATGGGGTCTTGGTCCTCCGCGCGCGAAGCGAGCGATGCCGCGAGAATCAGTTGTTCAGCGAGAATCCCGGGCACGCAGAAGGGGTCACCCAGAGTCAGTTTGTTCTGCGTCAAGGTGCCGGTCTTGTCCGAGCACAGAACATCTATCCCCGCGAGTTCCTCCATTGCGGCCAGTCGAGTGACAATCGCCTGCTTGCGAGCCAGCGTGCGAGCGCCAACTGCCATAGTGACCGAAAGCACCGCGGGCATGGCCACCGGAACCGCAGCGACAGTCAAGACGAGCGCAAATTGCAGAGTTGTGAGCATCGGGTCGCCACGGAATAAGGCCACGGCAAGAATGAGCACAACCAAAGCGATCGCAAGCACTATCAGGTAGTCGCCGATTTTCAAAACGGCGCGTTGGAAGTGACTGACTGTGTGCGCGGTTTCCACCAAGTGCGCCGTCTTGCCGAAATAGGTGTTCTGCCCCGTGCCATATACCAGCGCGTCGACTTCTCCCTGCTTCAAAACCGAGCCCGAGTAGACCGCATCGCCGGATTTGCGCGTAACGGGAAGGGATTCTCCGGTTAGCGCGGATTGGTCAACCTGAACGGGGTCGCCATCCAGGAGCCGGGAGTCGGCCGGAATGATGTCGCCAAGCCGCAGGCGCATCAAGTCACCCGGCACCAACTCGCGCGCGGGGATGGTCTTCCAGGTCCCGTCACGCTTGACCTTCGCCTGCAGCGCCAGTGTGGCCTTGAGCGCCGCGATGGCGTTGCCGGCTTGAAACTCTTCCCAGAAACCGACGCCGGCATTCATCAAGAGCAACGCCAGAATGATTGTGAAGTCTTCCCAATGACGGACGACCGCGGAGAGAACTGCAGCCACCTCGATCATCCAAGGGATCGGGCCCCAAAAGTAGGAGAGGAACTTCAGAATGGGATTAACTTTTTCTTCGGGCAGTTCATTGAAGCCATACTTGCTGAGCCGGGCCTGGGCCTCCGTTTGGGTGAGACCCTCGCCGGAAGTCCCCAGCTGAGATTTGATGAGTTCGAGCGGTGCGGTTCCCATGTCCATCGGGGAACGGGATTGCGCCGGAATTCGCTCAGCCTGAGCCATTGGACGTGCCTCCTCTGGCATCGAAGTGAGAACAGAAACTAATGTGACTTAGACGCCGCGTCCCCCCTACGCGGGGCGCGCGGCAGTGTTATACGGCTACCCGGATGCACTAGCGCTGGCGACTCATCGACCACTCCGGCACGCCCTTTTCATCGCGTAAGGTGAGAACCTTGTCTCCCTTTTTGATCTCGCGAGCGACCAGAGCGTCGCCACCATCATATTTTACTTTCGATCCCGTCACTTCGATTTGGTCGCCTTTGGCAAACTCGAACTTCTTATCTTTTACATAGCTGGACGGCCCCACCAGCACTGTGTAAGTCGCGTCGTCGGTCTTCAGAATCAGGTGTGTTCCCATATGCCCCATCCGGCCCATTTGCCCGGACTGCATCATGCCAGACTGAACTTCTTGGACGGTGCCCTTTGCGGTCACCACTGTAGATGGGTCGTACGTGGGCATATGCCGGCCTTGTCCCATCCCCATTTGTGCGAGTGCCGCCGGAACAGTGAGTAGTGCCGCCACGGCTGCCGCCGCCGAGATCCGTTTCCACGTAGAGTTCATGACTGTCCTCCTGGGTTGTGGTGTGTGCTTATTTAGTTTTGATGCTCAGACTATCCTTTGCGTGCGCAGCATTCTTCAACCTAGCTCTGTGGTAGGGCTAGGGGTTCGGTCCTGTTTTTACAAGTTCTTGCTTTTGGACATTTGCCTTGAGACGCTGCACGGCGGTGAACATCATCGCGTCTTCGCCCCATGTTCCCGTGGTGTCTTCAGCGACGATAATCTTCACGGACCGCCTTTTCAACAGCGCCACGCGCTTCTCCGTCAGGGCCGGGTCGGCGGAACGAGGCAGCACCAGCCGATAGCTCACATCCGGTCGCTTGTTCCATTGTGATAAGAGCTGAGTAAGAGCGATGCGGTCAGTAGAAACCAGCCGCAACGACTTTAGGTGAAATCGCAGCGGAAGCGGATCGCCGAGCACAAGGTTGCCGGTGAACTGAACCGGCGCCTTCAGTTCTCGCGAAACGGCCACGGCGATCACCTGCCATTCGTCGATGGAAATGGGCGCCGGAACATGCGCGTCAGCTTCTATCGAAACTGTGGCATCGGGCTGGGCGCCGGCAGAACGAACGGTAATTTCTTTGGCGTTCAATGGTCCTAACAGATCTTTCAGAAAGCTTTGAATCCGGTCCTGCACATTCTGGAGCTCGCCCGCTACAGAGAGATGCGGCTCCGGCGGTGCCGATCGAATTATTCCTCCGCCGAGATAATCCCGGTTGGGCGCAGCCGGCATTTCTTCCTGATGCGCCAACTGCAGTTGCTGCAGCTCCAACCGCACTGGCCTTCCTACCCGCGCTTGGAGCTTAACCTCCCAAGCTTGAGTCTCCTGTTGCGGGATGAACTTCGGCGTTTCCACAGCAGCCTGCACGGAAAGGCTGCGACCTTGCAGTTCTAAAGCGATTCTGTCGAGCTTTCGTTCGGAGGAACTTGATATCTCCTCGGCCAGCACTTCCTCGACTTGCCTTCGCAAGTTCGCTTGCTGGGCTGCCCGCATGAGGGTGCGGATGAGTGGAACAGACAACACCAGCAGTACGGCGCCGGCAATAAGAAAGCGGCCTCGCACCAGGGCCGCATGCTCGCCCTCTTCGATGGCGCGCTTTGGCCTGAATCCTACGATCAGGAAAACTAAGTCGGCGCTGATAATAATTGCGGTGAGGTTGGTGAAGAAAAGCATAAATGCGCCGCGCGCCACTACCCACTGGCCCGTGCTTAGGCCGTAGCCTGCGGTAGCGAGAGGGGGCATCACAGCCGTCGCGATGGCGACTCCAGGCAAAATGGTAAGACCGCCTTTTCGCGAGCAAAGCGCCAAAGTTCCTGCGGCGCCGGAAAAGAACGCGATCAGCAGATCCATCAGGTTGGGGTTGGTGCGGGCCAGAATCTCCGGTGTGGCATCTTTGAGCGGGGAGAGAAATGTAGCCAGGACGGCAATCAGTATGGTTTCAACAATGCTGAGCAAGATGTTGCGCAGCGCCTTCCTGCCCAGTCCCCAATCCGCCATGGTGAGGGCCAGTCCGCAGGAAAGGATCGGTCCCATAAGCGGCGAAATCAGCATGGCGCCGATGATCACCGCCGGGCTGTTCTGCAGCAGGCCCAGCAGGGCGATCAAGCACGAAAGCACCAACATGACGAGGTAAATTGCGTTGAACTGCCGGCCCTCGTCGGCTTCGTTGTAGATTTCGGTGCGTGACCGAAAGAACTCCCGGATTTGCCCCAGCCAGCGCTGCACCGGTCAAGGGTACAAGGTTGTTCGCGACAGCCGCAACCGGCGGGGTTGCCGGATATCCCGCCCCTCAAACGACTTACGGGCGCGTAGAAATGGGTGAGAACACGCTAACAAGCGCAGGATTCGATCGCGTCTACAATTTCCCGGGAAATGCGCTTGGACTCTTCCGAGCCAGGCTGGGTCTTTTCGAGGCGGGCGTACAGCTTCTCTAGCGAACGATTTTTCGAGGCGGGCGCTTTGCGAGCGGGAGGGCGCGGGCCTGCGCCGCTTCGCCGCTGATTTTGCTTCGCCGTGGCCATGAATAAACGTTAGCAGAGACCGCCTGAGATTGGAAAGGCCGGATGAAAGGGCACAGATGCTCCAAGATATGGTCGCTTCTGATTGCCGGGGACCTCAGGTCCGGCCCTTTCTGCGCGACCGCACATTACGCCAGCCCCGCGCAAATCCCCAGCCCTTCGGCAACCTTGCGCAGCCGCTTATCTCTTGTCCACAAAAGCGTCGGAGGATTGAGCAAGACAGCAGCAATGAGGTGTGCGTCGGTCAGACCGATGCCGAAGCCAAACAAATGACGCGCCTCAATCGTCAGCCGCACTTCGCTCAGTTGCGCCACCCGCACCTGCGGCAAACCATCCAGCAGCGCAAACGTCCTGGCCCGATCCCGCAAGGGTCCTAACGCAAGCTCCGCCGTAATAAACGGATGGATCGCGATTCCGCCCCGGTTGAGATGCTCTCGCATCTCTCTGACTCCCACACGAAAGTGTTCGATCCAGACCGACGTGTCGGCAAGAATCAATCCGCATTCCCCCGCCGGCGCGGAATATGCTTCAATCCCGGCATCGTGCCCCCAAGCGACGCCAATCTGCGAGCGCTTTCCCGTTCGATGAGCGCCTTAAGAGCTTCTCGAAGCAACGCCGTTTTCTCCGCCACTCCCGTGAACTCCTGGGCGACGCGAATCAGCTCGTCATCGAGCGCAACCGTGGTTCTCATAAGAACTCCAGGCACCAATTATAGCATCATTCGATGCTGATGTTTATGCCTACCGGGAGCCGGCAAAATCGGCGATCCCCGAGTAAGCCTGGAGCGCTTTCAATCCCAGTCAGCTTTATCGGCGAGGAATCTTAATGTAAACTCTAGCTTCGCTTACTAGACCGTAATTTCAGCCGCCGCGACTACTCCCGCAACGAATCTGCCGGGTGAAACATGCCCGAACGGGATGTCCCCGGTTGGCGCTCGTGTGTTACTATCTCGCGTCATTTTCGTTAACGTTAACGTAGTCCGGAACTCGCGGGGCCCAAGTAAGTCCCCGTGAGCGCGTTCTAAGGGAGAACGGAATCATCAGACTACTTGGCATCGACATCGGCACCGGCGGCACCCGCGCGTTGGTCATTGACGAGCAGGGCCATCTCGTAGGCTCAGCTACCGAAGAGCACGCGCCTTTTGCTTCTCCACAAATTGGCTGGGCCGAACAGCACCCCGAGGACTGGTGGCGAGCCTGTGGCATCGCCGTCAAAAAAGCCCTGACCCAGGCCAAGTTGAAGCCTGAAGATATCGCCTGCGTTGGCTTCTCCGGCCAGATGCATGGCGCGGTCATGTTGGATGAACAAGACCGCGTAGTTCGTCCCGCCCTCATTTGGTGCGACGTCCGCACCGAAGAGCAGTGCGAACAGCTGAACGCCAAGCTTGGCGCGGAGAAAATCATCCAGCTCACCTGTAACCCGGCCCTCCCCAACTTCACGCTGACAAAATTCCTCTGGGTGCAGGAACACGAACCCCAAAACTGGAAGCGGGTTCGCCACGTCATGTTGCCCAAGGACTACGTCCGCTTCCGCCTGACCGGCGAGCGCGCCATCGACATGGCCGACGCCTCCGGCACCCTGATGCTCGACGTTGCTCACCGCCGCTGGTCAAAGGAAATGTTGCAAGCTGGGGGAATTGACGAGCGCATGCTCCCTGGGCTTTTCGAATCGCCGGATGTCTGCGGCAAAGTCTCGGCGGAAGGTGCCGCGGCCACGGGTCTGAAGGTTGGAACTCCCGTTGTTGCCGGCGCTGGCGATCAGGCCGCCGGAGCGACTGGCGTTGGCATCGTGGTTCCCGGCGCGGTCAGCGCGACCATCGGCACTTCCGGCGTAGTCTTCGCCGCCACCGACCGACCCGCGCTCGATCCCAAAGGCCGCCTGCACACGTTCTGCCACGCCATTCCCGGCCGCTGGCACGTCATGGGCGTCACGCAGGCGGCAGGATTGTCTCTGCGCTGGTTCCGCGATCAATTCGGCGCCGGCCCCGACGATGGCCGCGACCCCTACGACCGCCTCGGCGATGAAGCCGCCAAAATCGCTCCCGGCTCCGACGGCCTGCTCTGGACGCCTTATCTTATGGGCGAGCGCACGCCGCATCTCGACGGCAAAGCCCGCGCCGCCCTGGTCGGCCTTACCGCCTCGCACACCCGCGCCAACGTCATTCGCGCCATCCTCGAAGGCGTGGCCTTCAGCCTACGCGACAGCTTCACGATTTTTGAAGAAATGAAAGTTCCCGTGAAAACCATTCGCCTGGGCGGAGGCGGCGCGCGTTCTCCGCTTTGGCGGCAAATTCAGGCCGACGTTTATGGCCATGAAATCGAAATCGTCGAGGCCGAAGAAGGCGCGGCTTATGGAGCCGCCATTCTCGCCGGAGTCGGCGCTAAGCTTTGGCCCACTGTAGACGCGGCCTGCGCTGCGGTCGTGCGCGTCGCCAAGCGCGTCGCCCCTCAACCTGCCGCCGTTGCCGTCATGAACCAAAGTTATCCTGCATACCGCCGTGTCTATTCCGCGACCAAAGCGATTTTTAATCCGTAATCAACGTGCGAAGCGTACAAACCCTGTACCCTCGAGAGGACTGATTCTATGAAGAGCGGCAAGTACGACCCCAAGCCGGAACACAAATTTACGTTTGGACTTTGGACCATCGGCAACCGCGGCCGCGATCCCTTCGGCGATGCGGTTCGCGCTCCCATCTCACCTGACGACATCGTCGGCGTGCTCGGCGAAACCGGCGCCTGGGGCGTCAACCTGCACGACAACGACCTGGTTCCCATCGACGCCACCCCCAAGGAACGCGATCGCATCGTCAGCAGCTTCAAGAAGGCCTGCGCGAAAAACAAAATCGTCGTTCCCATGGCCACGGTGAATCTCTTTTACCATCCCATTTTCCGAGACGGCGCCTTCACTTCAAACGATCCCGAAGTTCGCGCCTATGCCGTGCAGAAAACACTGCGCGCCATGGATCTCGGCGCCGAGCTGGGCGCGAAGATTTTCGTTCTCTGGGGCGGACGCGAAGGCGTTGAAACCGATGCCTGCCGCAAAACTCAGGACGCCATCAAGCGCCTGCGCGAAGCCGTCAACTACCTCTGCGAGTATTCGCTCGACCAGGGTTACGGCTACCGCTTTGCCCTGGAAGCCAAGCCCAACGAGCCGCGCGGCGACATCTACATGTCCACCACCGGCCACTACCTCGGCTTCATCCCCACGCTCGACCATCCTGAACTGGTCGGCGTGAATCCCGAAGTCGCCCACGAGCAGATGTCCGGGCTGAACTTCATGCACGGCGTGGCGCAAGCGTGGGAGGCGGGCAAACTCTTCCACATCGACCTGAACGACCAGGCTCCCGGCCGCTATGACCAGGACTTCCGCTTCGGCGCCGCCAACCCCAAGGGCGCATTCTTCCTGGTGAAGTTTCTCGAAGAGGTCGGCTACGAAGGCTCGCGCCACTTCGACGCGCACGCCTACCGCACCGAAGACTACGAAGGCGTGAAGGATTTCGCCCGCGGCTGCATGCGCACGTACCTGATCATGAAAGAAAAGGCCGAACGTTGGAACGCGGACAAGGAAATCCAGTCGATCCTAAAAGAGGTTTCCGCTGATAAAGGCGCGCCCGAAGTCGGCGACTTCTCCAAGAAAGGCGCCGCTGCCCTGCTGAAACACGCCTTCAACAAAGACAAGATTCTCCAGAAGCGCTTGCCCTACGAGCGCCTGGACCAACTTACGATCGAGATCTTGCTAGGCGTTCGCTGAGCGGCGTCTATGGCGACGAGGAATCTGCATATTTCTCCGCTCCTAGAAGCAGATTCCTCGCGTCGGCCGGAATGAGAGTTTTGACTAGGATGGCAAGAGCAAATTCCTGAAGCCGTACTCGAATCTCTTTAGAAGAAATAAAGATCGAGTCGATCATCGCAAAGCATCAATCAAAATTGAGGGAGGCCTCTCATGGCACTGCAAATCAACGACACTGCGCCCGATTTCGAAGCCGAAACTACCGAGGGCCCCATCCATTTCCACGAGTGGCTGGGCAATTCATGGGGCGTGTTGTTTTCGCACCCCAAGGACTTCACTCCTGTGTGCACCACCGAGCTGGGATACATGGCTCGGCTCAAGCCCGAGTTCGATAAACGCAACACCAAGATCATCGGCCTCAGCGTCGATCCGGTCACGAACCATAAGAAATGGGCAGAGGATATCCGCGAGACGCAGGGCTACGCGCCGAATTATCCGATGATCGGCGATCCGCAACTGAAAATTGCCAAGCTTTACGGGATGCTGCCCGCCGACGCCGGCGAGACCTCGGAAGGCCGTACCGCCGCGACCAACGCCACCGTGCGCACCGTGTTCGTCGTCGGGCCGGACAAGAAGATCAAGCTGATGCTCATCTACCCGATGAGCACCGGGCGCAACTTCGATGAAGTGCTGCGCGTTCTTGATTCGATGCAACTGACGGCGCAGCACAAAGTGGCGACGCCGGTGAACTGGTCGAGCGGGGACGATGTCATCATTCTGCCTTCCGTCTCCGACGATGATGCGAAGAAGGTTTATCCGCAAGGATGGAAGGCGCCCCGGCCCTATCTCCGCATCGTGCCTCAGCCCGGCGCATCCGCTTCCGGCCAGAAGTAGCAAGGGCAAACCCGCGTACCAATGCTCGGGGCCTGGCGTTTCGTAGGCCTCGAGCGCAACCCGAGCAACACCAACGTTGCTCTCAGAATCGAACGGTTCGCTCCCCCAACTTCCCATCCTTCGAAAAAGCGCGGCATTCACGTTTAAGATAGTTCGTATGGCGACGACCAGCGCCGAAGAGAAATCGCGATTGGCTTCCGCCTATGCGGACTTTATCGCGCGCTTCCCCGACTATGCCGCCACCGCCGCTCTTGACCGGCTACGCTCCACCGAATATCGCCGCCTCGACGAGCTAGGGCAAGTTTACCTCGACTACACCGGCGGTTCTCTCTACACGGAGGCCCAGGTCGAGCAGCATCTTGCCCTGCTGCGCTCGGGCGTGTTTGGCAATCCTCACTCCACAAACCCCACTTCGACGGCCATGACCGAGCACGTCGAACGCGCCCGCCAATATGTGCTGAGTTATTTCAACGCCGGCGTGGACGAATACATTCCTGTCTTTACACAGAATGCCTCCGGAGCGCTCAAGCTGGTCGGTGAGTCCTTTCCGTTTGCGCCTCCAGGCCGATTCCTTCTCACCTTCGACAACCACAATTCGGTAAACGGAATCCGCGAATTTGCGCGCTCCAAAGGCGCCGCCATCGCCTACGCACCGCTGCTCGCGCCCAGTTTGCGTCTCGATGAAGACCGTTTGGCCGCGCTACTCGACCAGGCCGACCCCGCGCAGGAAAATCTTTTCGCCTTTCCGGCGCAGTCGAATTTTTCCGGGGTCAAACACCCGCTCGACCTCGTAGCGCGGGCGCAGAGCAAAGGCTGGCGCGTGCTGCTAGATGCCGCCGCTTTTGTGCCCACCAACCGCCTCGACCTGCAAGCCGTGCAGCCGGATTTTGT
This sequence comes from uncultured Acidobacteriaceae bacterium, assembly GCA_963770915.1. Classification (GTDB taxonomy): domain Bacteria; phylum Acidobacteriota; class Terriglobia; order Terriglobales; family Acidobacteriaceae; genus PALSA-270. The sequence goes on along the minus strand of CAVYRG010000001.1, from coordinate 2,581,736 downwards.
GGCCATCTCCTTTTACAAAATGTTCGGCTATCCCACCGGCGTGGGCGCTGTGCTCATCCGCAACCCCGCGTTCGCCAAGCTGCGCCGGCCCTGGTTCGCAGGCGGCACGGTCAACTTTGCGTCGGTGCAGGCTCAGGCGCACGTGCTCGCTCCCCGCGAGGCCGCTTTCGAAGACGGCACGCTAAACTACCTGTCGATCCCGGCCGTCGAAATCGGATTGCGCCATCTGCAAACCATCGGCATGGATTTGATCACGGAGCGCGTCCGCTGCCTGACCGGATGGCTGCTGGAAGAATTGCTGGCTCTAAAGCATAGCAACGGCCGCGCCATGGTCCGCATCTACGGACCCACCACCACGCAGGCGCGCGGCGGCACGGTGACGTTGAACCTTTATGACCCCAACGGCCATCTGCTGGACTATCGCCGCGTTGAGGAATTGGCCGGGAAGGAAGGCATCTCGTTGCGTTCCGGCTGCTTCTGCAACCCCGGCGCCGGCGAAATGGCGGAGGGCCTCACCCAGGAAGACATGCAGGCCGCGCTCAGCCTGGGCCCGCAAATCAATTTGCAGAACTTTACGCGACTAATGCAGGGCCGCGGCCACAAAAGCGCGGGCGCCATTCGCGCATCGCTCGGCCTGGTGAGCAATTTTGCCGACGCCTGGCGATTTCGGCAATTCATCGCCGGCTTCCGCGATCAGACCCGGCTGGCCATTGGAGAGGTAACCTTCGACATCGAGTCCTGCCGCGTGATTCGCGACGGAAGCTAAGCGGTCACGCCCACCGGTCCTTCGGTCGTAATCCGGCGGGCCTTCGAGATTTCCTGCGCAATCTTCAGCACGGCTTCCTTGCTTTGGATCTCATCCGCCGAAATCACTGAACTGGCAGCCAGAGTGAACCGCAGGGCATCGTTCTGATTGTCAAAATAGAGCACTACCTGATTGGCCGCCATCAAAGTCTCCTCCACTGTCTCTCAAATCATAAGCTGATTGGGAGAAAAGCCGGATGTACTCTCTTGATGCCCGAACTACGATTGACGGCCTGCCTTTCGCCGGATTGATCCCACGCTCACCAATGCAGTCCCGGCTAGTGCTAGGCCCATCAGTGCGATCGAGGAGGGTTCCGGCACATTGACCGGCGTATCGGGTCTGCCCGCCTCGTGATGCCAGTGGAAGTCGCCCCGCCCATCCCGAAATTCGATCGGGTGATTTGAACCCGCCTGATCCCATCCTTCCGGAGTCTCGCGGAGATACCTGGCGCTGTCGGCGAAAGCCGCCGAACAAACCAGCAACGAAAACAATGCACCAACGATGAGTCTTTGCAGCGTGCCTGACATGTCACCTCCTGGCTGATAGACGGCCCGGGCTGTTGTGCCGGCCGTGCAATCGCTGGTGCATCTCTCTCGCCAAGTCACACGCACGCAAATGCAAGACTTCCGCAATCGCCGCCGCTAGATTAGCAACGCGTTTTCACACAGTGGAAGAACACGCGACCAAATTCCCAAATCGGGAAGAACCAAAACGGGAAATCCAGAAGAGGAAAAATCTAAAGAAGAGCGATTCCAGCAGGCAACTCGCAGTGCGCTTGAGTTCTCCCGCCTTCGTCGCGAAACCACCACCCGCGCCATGCCGCGCCGCCAAAATCTCGGCAGCAAAATGTTACATTGGAGCACTCATGGCCGCCCCCGAATCCCGCTTCGTGAGAGCCTGCAAAACCCAGCCGGTGGACCGCACCCCGGTCTGGTTCATGCGCCAGGCCGGCCGCTACATGCCGGAATATCGCGCCGTGCGCAAGCAATACTCGTTGATCGAAATCTGCAAGAAACCGCAAGTCGCTGCGGAAGTCACCATCACCGCCGCCGAAGCCCTCGGCGTCGACGCCGCCATCATCTTCGCCGACCTGCTGCTGCCGCTCGAAGTCATGGGTTTGCCGTTTCATTTCTCGGCCGGTGAAGGGCCGGTCATCGAAAAACCGCTGCGAGACAAGGAAGACATCGCCCGCCTGCGTACCGATCGCGCCGCCGATCTTGGCTACGTCGCTGAAGCGGTCCGCCTCGTCTGCAAGCATTTCGGCGCTAGCCTGCCCGTGATCGGTTTCTGCGGCGCGCCTTTCACGCTGGCCAGTTACATGGTTGAAGGCGGCGGCTCGCGCCACTATGAGCACACCAAGAAAATGATGTACGCATCCCCCGCCGCATGGGACGAACTGCTGCGCAAGCTGGTCGCCGTGACTTCCGCCTATGCCGCCGAGCAAGTCCGCGCCGGGGCTGACGTCATTCAGATCTTCGATAGCTGGGTCGGCTGCCTCAGCCCCGAGGACTATCTCCGCTACGTGCTCCCTCGCACCACCGACCTCGTGCGCAGCGTGCAGCAAACCGGCGCACCGGTCATTTACTTCGGCACTGAGACCTCAACTTTGCTGCCGGCCATGAAGCAAACCGGCGCGGAAGTCATCGGCCTCGACTGGCGCGTTCCGCTGGACCAAGGCTGGCGCAGCCTCGGCTCGCAGGGAGCGGTGCAAGGCAATCTGGATCCCGTCCTGCTTTTCGCGCCCTGGAAAGAGCTGCGTGCGCGTGCTCATGACATTCTTCACCGCGCCGCCGGCCTCCCCGGCCATATTTTCAACCTCGGCCACGGCATCCTTCCCGAAACCCCGGTCGAAAGCGTGAAGGTTCTGGCCAAGTTCGTGCAGGAGCATTCGGCGTCATGCCAGCCGGAAACGCCCGTCGCATAACCCAGCGAGCACGCCCGGCCCTCCAAAAACCAAACGCGCTTCGCTATCCGACCTTGTAAAATCGAATGCACCATGGCGCCCGAGAAAATCGCAGTCCTGCTGCTCGCTCACGGCAGCCCCGATTCCGTCGACGATATTCCGGAATTTCTGCTGCGCATTACCAGTGGACGCCCCCTCCGCCCGCAAGTAATCGAAGAAGTGAAACACCGCTACAGCCTGATCGGCCATTCTCCCCTCACCGAGCTGACCATGAAGCAAGGCGAACTGCTGGCCCAGGAACTCGGCCTGCCGGTCTACGTGGGCATGCGCAACTGGAAGCCGTTCATTGCCGACACGGTTAGCGCCATGATTGCCGACGGAATCCAGCGCGCCGTCGTCATCTGTCTCGCCCCGCAAGAATCGCGCACCAGCGTCGGACTCTATCGCTCCTCGCTCCTCACCCACAGCCAGGCTCCGTTCACCATCGATTTCGTCGAGTCCTGGCATGACCATCCGCTGCTGATCGAGGCCTTCGCGGAAAGATTGCAGGCGGCCATGGCGCGCATCCGCCGCGAAATTAAAGCCGAGGTTCCGGTAATCTTCACCGCCCATAGCGTTCCCCAGCGCACGATCGATGAAGGCGACCCTTACGAACGCCACGCCCAGGAGACCGCGGCCCTGGTCGCTGGCGCCGCCTCGCTTGCCGCAGAGGGATGGGTGGTCGCATTTCAAAGCCAAGGCGCCTCTGGCGGAGCATGGCTCGGCCCCACCGTCGAAGAGACCATGCTGGTCTTCAAAGCGAAAGAACGAAACGACATCCTGATCCAGCCCATCGGCTTCCTCTGCGACCACGTGGAAATTCTCTACGACATCGACATCGCCTTCCAGGAGCTGGCGAGGAAGGAGGGCATGCGTCTTTGGCGGCCCGAATCGCTGAATGATTCCGAGTTTCTCATCGCGGCCCTTGCCGATATCGTTCGCAAACGGCTCGCGCAATCTCCGGCAACTGCTAAAGTAGGAACCTAGCCGATCGTCTCGCCGACTGTGGTGAGGATCTTGCCCTCGCTCCGAAAGCGGACCAAACCCCATGAAGCGCATTGCCATCATCGGCGGCGGAATCTCCGGCCTGTCCGCCGCTTTCTCGCTCCAAACCTCGCGCCAATCCAGCCTTCCGGTGGAGTACGTCCTTTTCGAATCATCCTCCCGCTTCGGCGGGGTCCTTCGCACTGAGCATGTGGATGGTTGCGTCTTGGAAGCCGGCCCCGATTCCTTCCTTACCGAAAAACCTTGGGCTTCCGACCTGTGCCGCCAACTCGGACTCGGCGATCAACTGATCGGCTCCAACGATGCTGTTCGTAAGACTTACATTCTCGTCAGGGGCAAGCTCGTCCCCATCCCCGACGGCTTGATGTTTATGGTGCCCACGAAAATTCTGCCGGTGATCCTTTCGCCGCTGTTTTCGATTCAAACGAAGTTACGCATGGCGCGCGAATGGTTCTGCAAGCCTCAGACAGGGCCTGACGAGTCGGTGAGTTCAATGGTCGCTCGCCACTACGGCGAAGAAATGGTCGAACGCCTGGCTGATCCGCTGCTCTCCGGCGTTTACGGCGGCGAGGCCTCGCAGCTTGGCGTTCGCGCCGTACTTCCCCGTTTCGCCGAGATGGAAAAGAAATACGGCAGCCTCGGCAAGGCCATGCTCGCCGCCCGCAAGCGGATGCCGTCCGGCGCCGCCGCGAAGCCGCTGTTCACTTCGCTGCAGAACGGCATGCAAAGCCTCGCCGACGCGCTGGTGGCGCGTTTGAATCAATCCTCGCTGCAAGCCAACACGCAAGTTCGGGAGATTCGCTTTCACGGGAAGGGCTGGCAGGTGTCCACGGCTGACCAATCGGATTTCTTCGATGCCGTGATTCTCGCCACCTCATCACCCGCCGCGGCGGCGATTTTACAATCAGACAATGCGGAACTTGCCTCGGAACTTGCGGCCGTCGCCTACAGCTCTTCCATCACAGTCGCGCTGGCCTACGAGCAGAATGTTCGCTCCGCGCTGCCGCCCGGCTTCGGCTTTCTCGTCCCCCGCACCGAGGGAAAGCAGATGCTGGCCGCGACTTTCGTGCACAATAAATTTCCTTTTCGCGCGGCTGCCGGCCGGGCTTTGCTCCGCTGCTTCCTCGGCGGCGCATCCGGGGAGCAAGCTCTCCAACTTTCCGACGATGAAATCCTGCGCGTCGTCCGAGCCGAGCTTCGCCAGATCCTCGGCCTCACCGCCGAACCGCTTTTCACTCGCGTGTATCGTTGGAAAGCTGCCATGGCGCAGTATGGCGTCGGCCATCTTGAGCGGCTGGAGCGCATCGAGCAGTTGCGCCGCCAGTCGCCCGGCCTCTTCCTGGCCGGCAACGGATATCGGGGCATTGGCGTTCCCGACTGCGTGCGCTCGGGGAGCGAAGCCTCAAATCAGGCCGCCATCGGTCTGGCCGCCGCGGCCAAGTGAACCGCAGCGCCGGCATCCTTGCGCCTACCGCGAGGGCGTCCCGCTCTCGGCCGTGGGCGACAAAAGCGCCTCGCTGAAAAGAAAGCACTTGGAGAATGCCCGGCCCCTCAGGGCATACCCACCGCTTAGAATCGCGCCACGGCCCTCCCAGAGGCCCTAGCGTCGAGATTTCGAGAGCCTCCTGCCCCCAGTTTTGGGAGGAGCGTATCTAAATACATATCTGTACATATAGTTCTGTACGTAATTAGAGGCGATATGCCTTGACTGCGGGAACCGCAACCTTCAATCCGCCTCCGCAACAACTCGCCCGCGACCGGGTTAGTATCGGGATGAGAAGAACGCCCATGACTCCAAGAGCCTTCGCCATTGTTGCAGCCATGCTTTTGTTGGCTGCGTCACTCTCCGCCCAGGAGCCCGCGTCCACGCCCGCTGCGACTTCAGGCGATAGCATGTCCGGCATGGAAAGCCCGGGCGCCGCGCCCGCCATGCAAGCCATGGAAGGCCGCCACATGGATATGGGCCCGCACATGAAGATGACCACGCTGCGCGAGCCGCAGGCTGGCGATGCCGCGCGCGCCGCCCAGATCGTGGAGGATGCCCGCCAGGTCGCCGAAAAATACACCGACTACCGCACCGCGTTGGCCGATGGCTTCAAGATTTTCCTGCCTAACGTGCCGCAAAAGCAATATCACTTCACCAACTATCGCTACGCCTTCGAAGCCTCGCTCCACTTCAATCCCGAGCATCCGACTTCGCTGCTCTATGAAAAACACGGTGACGGCTACAAGCTCATCGGCCTCATGTACACCGCGCCCAGATACTTCACCGAAGACCAACTCAACCAGCGCGTTCCCTTAAGCATTGCGCAATGGCACGCCCACGTGAATTTTTGCCTGCCTCCGCGCGGCGAGCGACGCGAGATGGCCGGCCCACATCCGCAGTTCGGACCGAACGGCTCCATCAGCACGCGAGACGCCTGCGAAGCCGCGGGCGGAACGTTCATTCCGCAAGTTTTCGGCTGGATGGTCCACGTCTATCCCTTCGAGAAGAACCCGGCCGACATCTGGTCCGTCGATCGCCAGATGAACGGGCATGACCACGCCGACTAGAAACGCTCTGCCTTCGTCGCTCCTGCCTCGAACACAATTCTGTCGCTCACTACGAAGTTCACCACCGAGCACGCCGCGATGGTGATCCCATTCGCCGACAGATACGGCAAGCCGAAAACGCCTACCAGCAGCTTCATCGCGGCCAGATTCCCCAGAATCGAGAATGCGCCAGTGGTCAGATTGAATTTGACTAGGCGGAGCAAGGGCCTTCCGCCACTGCGATCCGCCCAGGTAAGCCGCTCATGCCAAATGAAGTTGTGGATCACCGCAGCTTCCACGGCCAACCCCGTCGCCAGCAGGTAATCGAGATGCAGTCCGCTTTTCAGCGCGGCCAGGACGGCAAGCTGCACGCCAATGCCAATCCCCCCTACCGCATTGAACTTCAGCCATCGCCGCAGTGTGACTTGCCAGCCCTCGAACGTCACGAGATCCTCTCCTCGCAATAGAGCCGCCGCACGTTGCGCGCCGTGAAGAAGGCCAGCATGAGCCCCATGCCCGCCAGGGCGATGACTCCGCCAATATCAAACAGCCGATACCTTCCGTGCAGCACCACCGGCCAGCGCAGCAGCGCCAGGTTGCCCACTGCCAGCAGAATGCGCAGCTCGGTCGGCCCCATGCTCCAGAAAGAAAGCCGGAACTCGCCCAGCGTATAGGCGGCGAGATAGGACTGAATGGAAAGCAGCAGGAACCCCACCAGCAGTCCAACTGCGATGGCCGCGCTGATGTATCCGGAGAGCGCCAGCCCGCCCATCAGCGCCACCGCGCCGAAGCTGTCGAGAATATGATCGACGTAGAAGCCATATCGCGGACGCTGCCTTTGCCGCACCCGCGCCAGGGTTCCGTCCAGGCTGTCGCCCAGCCAGTTCAACGCCAGAAATCCGATGCCGGCCAAAAGCCAGCAGCGATTGCCCCGCGCCAGCACGTAGCTAACGCCGGCCATCACCTGGGCGGCAATGCCCAGCAAGGTCAAATGGTCCGAGCTGATCGCCTCCGGCATGCGCTCCGCCATCCAGACCAGCGCGTGCTTTTCCGCCCGTGCCACCAAACTCGTCTGCACCCGGTTCGCATTCCGAAACTTCGCCCGCCGCACTTCGACCAAAACCGCCGGGTTCGCCTGCTCGCAATATTCCACTAGTGGAGCCGCCATCGTCTTGCCTCCTTTTCGCTTCTGCAACTGCTTCGCGAGCACACTATGCGGTTGCAAAACGGGCCTGCCAATGCATTTGGGATCATCCCTTGCGCAAGTCTCGATAAGGGGCTAAGACTATGAAACAAAAATAGATACATGCACTGGTCGTCCTCACCCAATGGGGCATCAACCATCCCACTCCGGTAACTTTCGAGGCGGTCGGGGCGATGCTAGAGTTACGCTGAAGTAAGGAGCTTGGGCGGTATGTTTCAACCCGGAAGGTTTCTCTTCGCATTGCTTCTTGCTGTGGCCTCAACGGGGTTGTCCCCAGCGCAGCAGGCGGCCACTTCTTCCGATCAGGCGCAAGGCAAGTCTCTGGCGGAGATCGCCCGCGAAGCCAAACAAAACAAAACCGCCCACGCCAAAAAGGTTCTTACTGACGACGACCTCGACCAACACGGTCCTTTCCCTCGCATTGAAATGGATGGCACTGACAACTCCGAGGAAATCGTCCAGTCGATCGGCGACTACAACAAGAAACACAAGCCAGAAGAGACGGAACAGGCCCTGCACGACTGGTACGACGAATACGACCAGATGCTGGCCGCCGCCATTCGCGACAATACTCAAATCCAGGAGCGACGCGAGGCCACTTCCTACGCCGGAAATCGCATGTGCTACGGCAACTACAACCCCGCGAACTACAAGAAATGCCAAGAGGAACAACAGGCCGAAATGTGGGGACGCCGGGATGATACTTTTTCCATCCGCGACAACGGCGTGGTCACCAGCCGAATCCAGCAGGAGTTCATGAAGGTCCGCAACGGCATTTGCCGCTTCAACCTGCGCTATACCTGGTTCAAGATTCGTAACGGCAACGGGGTCGGAAGCTTCTAGGCAAGCTTCTAGCTGAGCCTTGTGGCCTCGCCCTAAGCCCCCTTACACTTAGACCATGCACGCGCACCACCACGGCTCCGGCGAGGGCGCTTCCAAGGTCCTGCAGGTGTCGTTGGTTGTAACTCTCGCCTACATTGTCTTGTTGGTGGTAGCAGGCATTCGCGCCCATTCTCTTGCGTTGCTTTCCGAGGCGGGCCACAATCTTTCCGACTTTCTCGCGCTGCTGTTATCGCTATTCGCCGTTTTCATGCAATCGCGCCCGCCCAACGCTACCAAAACCTACGGCTATCAACGCGCCGGAGTTTTGGTGGCCCTGCTGAATGCCGTTTCGCTGGTAGTAGTGTCGCTGGGCATTTTCTACGAGGCTTTTCGCCGCCTGCAACAGCCGGAAGCCGTCCATGCCGGAACCATGATGAGCGTGGCCGCCGCGGGCGTCGTCATGAATGGCGTAATCGCGCTGCTGCTCTACCGCTCCGGTGGCGACGTCAACATTCGCAGCGCTCTGCTGCACGAAGTCGGCGACACGCTTTCCACGGGCGCCGTGATCCTGGGCGGCTGGGCGATTCTGGCCACCGGCAAGCTTTGGATCGACCCGGCTCTTTCCATCGGCATCGGCGCCTTGATTCTGTGGTCGGGCTACAGCATCGTGCGCGAGACTTTGAACATTCTTTTGGAAGGAACGCCGCAGGGGATCAAGCTGGAACGCGTCACCGCCGCCATATGCTCCGTTGAGGGGGTCAACGACGTGCACGACCTCCACATCTGGAACCTGGGTTCGGAGACGCGCGCGCTCTCCTGCCATATCTCGATTGCCGACATTCCGCCGTCGGCGAGCGAACGTATCCTGCGCGACGTGAAGGCCCGCCTTCATGAAGAATTCCACATCAATCACACCACGATTCAGTTCGAGCACGCCGTCTGCGAAGTGGCGCATGGCTGCGTGATTCCCGTCAGCGGCGAGCACGAGCATAGCCACTAACGTGCAATTCCGAGATTGAAGTCTGGGATAAGGTAAGCGAATAGAGGTTTTTGGGTAGCTTACGTCTTCGAGCGGGCAGCTACTTTTGCCGCGTTTTCTTGGTTAACCCAATCAGGGCCTGCATCAACCGAAAGGCTGCGGCGAAGGTCGGGCCTCCGAGCGGATCTTTGCCAATAAGATCGATCGGCCCGTGCCCGAAGAACAGTCCACTCGGTGTCAACAGATTGATTCTCGCTTCTCCCTTTGGCGGGGCTGGCGGTCGTGGTTGTTTCCATGGGCCAATGGCTTGCGCCAGCACGCGCCCCCTTTGCAATAACTCGCCAATTGGACCATCCAGCGAATCGTTCGGCCGCTCCCAAACCACTCCTGCGCCGCTGTAATTGTAGTATCTCGCGCGATTATCGGAGTAGGCTGCTACAAGATCCAAGCCTCCTTCAACACCCACTTCAACGACGACGCCGAGAACATCCTTTGCGCGTTCAGGCGGAACACGCACTCCCAATTCCCGGAGAAAATGCCACGCCTGCAGATGGTGCCGGGATTCGAGTGATGGGTGCGCAGTAACATTCTGCAGAACTTCGATTGCCCCATGCCGATCACCTCCGTCTAGAGTTTCCTTCGCGCGCTTGAATGACACCGGGAGAGTTTGACTCGGAACCGCCAGCCATTGCGACATGGGCATGTCACCGAATAGCGTGTCTCGAATCGCAGGAGATTTGTCGGCGGATCCGCCTTTCGGCCAACCTAGCATAGAGCCTCCAAATGTGAGACTAGCATCGTGAACGCTGCACTAACGAGTTGCCTCTTATAGATCTCCCTCACCCGCTCAATCGTGTCGGCCTCTTCCGGCAGCTTATCCGGTCTGAGGCGCACGATCCTCGGGAAGCGCAACGCGAAGCCGCTTTCGTGCCGCTCCGAGCGCATCATGTTGTTGAAGGCGACTTCCAGCACGATCTTCGGCTCGACTACTCTCCGGAAGCCTTGATCTTCGATCGTGTGATCCAGAAACCACTGCGTCATCTCGGCGATCTCGGCGTCGGTCAACCCGGAATACGCCTTGCCGATGTTCACCAGCCGCTCTCCGTCCCACACCGCGAACGTATAGTCGCTGAGCACGCCGATGCGCTTGCCGTGGCCATACTCGGCCGCCGTGACGACCACGTCCAAAGTCGCCAGCTCGCGCTTCAGCTTGAGCCAGGATTTGCCCCGCTTCCCCGGCGTATAGAGCGATTCTGGGTCTTTGATCATCAGCCCTTCGTTGCCCCGCGCCTGCGCCGCTTCGAAGAGCGCGTCGAGTTCCGCCGCCGATGCAGCGCGAAACACGGGCGCGCGGATGACCTGGGTGTCCCGTTCGGCTTCGGGCTCGAAATGCGAAATGACCTTGGACTTTTGCCCTTTGTGCGCCGGAGCCTTCCCTGTGCGGATCGCTGGGTGTCCTCTGTGGTTATCCGTTTTCCCGCAGCAGCGCATCCAGGATCCCGCCCCGCTCGCGCAGCGGCCGGTCGATCAGCAACTCGCCTCCGGAGAACAGCACGTCGAAGACGAGATACGCCACCGGCACGCGACGCATCATCGCATCGCTGACCTTCTTCCGGCCCAATCTCTGTTGCAGCGCGCTGAACGACAGCGCGTGTCCCGATCCCCCGCCGTCGTCCCCCGCGTAACTCCACGCCACAATCTCGCCATCCAGAATCACATCTCGCGGAAATCCTGCGAGGGCATCCGGCAGTTCGGGAAACGACTCCGTGATGTCGTCCCGAGTACGGGAAAAGATGCGCACCGCATCGCCCGAGCAATGCGCCTGCGCACGGATGCCGTCGTACTTGTCCTCGATCAGCGCATCCGAAAAATAGCTGAGAGCATCGTCCGCCGACTCCGCCGGGCTGGCCAGCATGAAGCCCAGTGGATGAAATAGCCGCATCTTGGCCTCGGCCAGCCTGCCGGCGGCCGCCAGGCGCAGCGTCTCGCCGATATCGCCCAGCAGCATGTTAGCCCGCTGCGTCTCTTTCGTTGAAACCGCAAAGGCTTTCGCGATCGCCTCCTCCACCAGGCTTTCCTTAAGCCCAATCCGCAGGTCGCCAGTCATGATTTTGACTACATACTTCGCGCCAAGCGGCGAGATTTGTGAGAGCAGCTCCTGGACGAGCGTTGCCCTCGCGGCGGGCCCGCGGGCCGCGGCAATTTGACGGAATCGCCGCTCCACCTCCAGGACGCTGAGGTCAGCCGTCTGTGCCGGCAGGACCTCCGCCGCCACCGCGCCCAAGTCTCCTAGCCTACGATAGGCCGCCGTCAACTCCGCTTCTCCTTTACTAGAAAGCTCCGCCACGATCCGCCACAATAACGACCCGCCAACCTGCAGCGTGGTTTCCTCCCACACCGGAAACGGCCGTCCGGAGAGAAACACAGCGGCGACTGCGGCTTCCTGCAGCGACCGAGACTTCAGATAGTCCGCGACCAGCGCGGTTTTCTCCAGCTTCTTGGTGGTGGAGGCGATACGCTGGCCGATTTCGGCTAGATGTTGCATAGTGTCACTGATACGAACCTTCATCTTAGGTGAACTTTAGTGCTGTGCTACGCCGTTTCCCGTCGATTTACCCGGGCTGCCGGCGTGTCGATTACGATATTGAAACGGCGCAACACGGTGGCGATTGCCGTATGGCTTGGAATTGGTCTCCAAGCGCTCGCACAAAGCAGCGCTCCAGATCTCGCCGCGCAGAAGGCTTTCACCAGAAAGCTGGTTGCTGTTGCCATCGAACGAACGCATCATCGGGTCCGCTATGTTTCCGCGTACGTACGAATTCCATACCCGGGGGGTGACGTTCCCGCGGATACCGGCGTCTGCACGGACGTGATTATCCGTGCCTACCGTGCCGTGGGCGTCGATCTGCAGAAAGAAGTTCACGAGGACATCGCGCGCAATTTCTCCGCCTACCCTCACAAACGCGGCTGGCTGAATCATCCGGACACGAATATCGACCATCGGCGGGTACCTAACCTGAGGGTCTTTTTTCAGCGCAAGGGTTTAACCCTTCCGATCACCATCCGGGCACAGGATTATGCTCCCGGCGACCTGGTCACTTGGGATTTGGGCGGCGGAGTGGATCACATCGGCATCGTCGTCGACCGCAAGACCGTCCTTGGTAGCCCCTCCGAGGTAGTTCACAATATTGGGCGAGGCCCGCAGATGGAGGATGTTCTTTTCAACTGGAAGATCACCGGGCACTACCGTTACTTCGGGCCTAACCGTTAGTTTATTCAGTGACTTGAGCGGGTAGTCCAATCATCGGCACGCTCGTGGTACCCTAATCTTTACGTCCCGAGGGGAAGGTAGGCATCTAATAGCCATGCGTTTTCTGCGTACAATGTGGCGTTTCCTGGTTGCCGTCCAGCTTCTGCCTGCCCTGGAAGAAGGCGGCGAGGAGACCCTGGTCGGCGGCCAAGCCGTGCTCGAAGGCGTAATGATGCGCTCTCCGCATGCCTGGGCGATCGCCTGCCGCAAACCTTCGGGCGAGATCGTCACCCACAGCGAGCCGCTGGAGCGGCTTTCGGAAAAGCATCCCTGGATGGGCTGGCCGGTTGTGCGCGGCGTCATGACCCTCGGCCACGCCATGACTCTGGGCTTCCGGGCGCTGAAGTTCTCGGGCAATGTGGCCCTGGAAGAATTGCAATCAGGCGAGCCCCAGTCCGCCGCAGCGCAATCGGCTAAGCCGGAAGACTCCAACAAGAAGAAGCTGGAAATCAGCGGCTGGGTGGCCGCCGTCAACATTATTCTCTCGGTCGGCTTCTTCATCTTCATGTACAAGTTCGTGCCGCTGGTGGCCGCGACCGAACTGAAGCGCGTGGACCCCATCTTTGGCGGGCAGATTGTCTTCAACCTGGTGGATGGCGTCATCCGCCTGGCGCTGTTTCTGCTCTTTATCTGGGGAGTCTCGCGCATGCGCGACATTCACCGCGTCTTCGAGTATCACGGCGCCGAGCACAAAACGGTCTTCGCCTTCGAGAACGGCGACCCGCTGAAGGTGCCCGACGTCCAGAAATACACCACCTACCATCCGCGCTGCGGCACCAGCTTTCTGATGACGGTGATGATTCTCTGCATCGTGGCCTACACGCTGATTCCGGTGACCACGTTCTGGGCGCGCTTCGCCGTGCGCATCGCGCTGCTGCCGGTGATCGCCGGGCTTTCTTATGAAATCATCCGCTTCGCCGCCAAGCATCGCGGCTCGCTCTTCGCGCTCATGACCGCCCCCGGCCTGTGGCTGCAGCGCATCACCACCCAGCCTCCAACGAACGACCAGGCCGAATGCGCCATCGCCGCTCTGGATGAAGCGATGGCTTTGGAAAAACGGAATGGCGGGGAATTGGTGATCGCATAGAAACCGTCCTTGGTCATTCGTCGTTGGTCGTTGGCCAACCCCTTCCGGTCGTGGTCATTTGTCACAGACAACCCTCCGCAAAAGCCTGTAAGGATATGGCGGAGGCGACGTATGCCATTATCTTCGTTCCGGGATTTGCGAGTTTGGCAGGAAGCCATGAAATTGGCGGGAGAGATCTACCGGAGCACGGCGATCTTTCCAAAACACGAACTCTATGGGTTGAGCCAACAGATTCGTCGCGCGGCGGTTTCCGTGCCCAGCAACATTGCCGAAGGCAAAGGGCACCACTCGGACAAAGAGTTCGCGCATTTTCTGTTTCACGCGCGAGGTTCACTTTTGGAGTTACAGACGCAGCTATTGATAGCGGAAGAATTACAATATTTGTCGAAGTCGGAGGCGCAACGTTTGCTGTCCCATGCCGAGGTCGTCGGCCGTAGCCTCAGCGGCCTGATCAATGCCCTGGGAAGCAAGGCTGCCTGATGTGCCGGGTTTGAGCCAACGACCAACGACCAACGACCAACGACGCACGACCAACGACATGTTTGAACGCCTCGACCAAATCGAAGCCCGCTACGAGGAACTGACCAACGCTCTCGCCTCGCCCGAAATCATTGGAGACTCCTCCAAATACCAGAAGACCGCCAAGGCGCACAGTGAAATTGCGCCCATGGTCGAGAAGTATCGCGAGTACAAAGACCTGACCAAGGGCATCGCTGAGAGCAAGGCCATGCTGGCGGACGAAAAAGATCCCGAGATGCGGGCCTATGCGCACGAGGAGCTGACCCAGCTCGAAGCCCGCGTCGGTGCCGTCGAGGAAGAACTCAAAGTCCTGCTGCTGCCGAAAGACCCCAACGACGAAAAAGACGTGATCCTCGAAATCCGCGCCGGGACCGGCGGCGACGAAGCTACTCTCTTCGCGGCCGAAATGTTTCGCATGTACACCCGCTATGCCGAAACGCAGGGCTGGAAGGTTGAGGTGCTTTCCACATCTGAATCGTCGCGTCGGCGGCTTGAAGGAAGTCATCGCCATCATCGAAGGGCAACGCGTCTTTTCGCGGCTGAAATACGAAAGCGGAGTGCACCGCGTGCAGCGCGTCCCCGCTACCGAACAACAAGGGCGGGTTCACACTTCCGCGGTCACGGTCGCCGTTCTTCCTGAAGCCGAAGACGTCGATGTCAAAATCGAAGCCAAAGACCTGCGCATCGACACTTTTTGCTCTTCCGGTCCCGGCGGCCAGTCAGTGAATACGACCTATTCCGCCGTACGCATCACGCACATTCCGACCAACACGGTCGTGAGCTGCCAGGACGAAAAGTCGCAGATCAAGAACCGCGAAAAAGGCATGCGCGTGCTGCGCTCCCGCCTGTACGAAATGGAAATGCAAAAGCAGCAGGACGCGCTGGCCAAAGAGCGCAAAGCCATGGTCGGCTCCGGCGACCGCAGCGAAAAAATCCGCACCTACAACTTCCCGCAGAACCGCGTCACCGATCATCGCATCGGCTTGACGATTCATCAGCTCGAGCAGGTCATGGACGGCAAGCTGCAACCGCTGATCGAGGCGCTGGTAAGCCACTACCAGGCGGAAAAACTAAAAGGGGAAGCGGCCGTGACGGCGTAAGGATTGCGCGTCTAGCGCGCCGAAGTTCTCGGCCCTCGCAAGACAGCGGCCGGCAGAGAATCCGTTTCGAGCGTGGCCAAGTCTAATATCTGGGATGCGTGCTGGATATCAATCCCCACAATCTTTCCCTTCGCGTCTACATCAATGACTACGCCTTCCTGAATTTCCCGCGAGTCGGCGCTTGGGCGCGAGTTCAGGTCGATGTACAAGGAATCGGTTTCCTGGTCGTAATGCAGTTTCATTGCGAATTCCAGTCTCAAGGCGCAGGCGCCTTGAAATCGCGATCGGGAAATGCGTTGTGGACCGTCCGGCCATCGGCTAGAGTCACAACGCGCAGCACGCGGCCTCCTAATTCCGGCAACATGCCCCAAAATCGAATTCGACCGTCAGGTTGGGCCGCTCGGGCAATCGGTTGGGCAAGAATCCTCTCGCATCACCCCACCTGGATGTAGGGCCGCTTCCGCAAGACCTGCTCGCGAAAATACCGGGTGGTTTTCATGCCCAGTTACGTGCTTCTGCGCGAGTTTATCCAGCCGATCTCCCTGGAAAATTATATACCCCGTGCGGCCCGGCACTGTTTGCGCGCTTATACTGTTGCCCACCATGCCTGACCTAAATTCCACCCTCGCGTCCGATCTTGCCGACCGCGTCTCCCGCAACGCCGCCCGCGTGCATGAGCTGGCCGCGCCGCTCAGCGAAGCCCAATTCTGGCATAAGCCCTTCCCCTACGGAAACAGCTTCGGCCACCTGGTTCTGCACTTGACCGGCAACTTGAGCTACTACATTGGCGCTCAAATCGCCGGCACTGGCTACGTCCGCGACCGGCCGCGCGAGTTCACCGAACCTAGTCCTCCCTCGAAAACCGAAGCGCTCAAGCGCTTCGACGCCGCCGTGGCCATGACGATCAAGACGATCCATAATCAGCGTCCAGAGGAATGGTCCGCCCCATACACCGCCACCGGCGAGGAAGTTCTCAATCGTCTGGACATGGTCATCCGCTGCGCCGCCCACATGCAGCACCACATCGGGCAAATGATCTACCTCGGGTACGAATTCGCAAGGGCGGACCGATCGAGGGACGGCTCCGCCGGCTAGGTTGTTCGCAGCGCACGGGGCGGTGTGGTGAAATAGCTGCGTGACCCTGCGCGACAGCCTCACCTCCGCTATAGCCCGCTTCACCGACGCTCACGTTCCCTCGCCACGCCTGAACGCCGAGTTGCTGCTCATGTTCACCCTGGGCTGCGATCGCGCCTACCTCCACGCCCATCCAGAGCGCCCACTGACCGAGGAAGAAGACGCCCGTTACGACTACGCCCTGGCCCAGCGCTCCACCGGTCGTCCCACGCAGTACATCACCGGCCACCAAGAGTTCTGGGGCATGGATTTTCTCGTCACACCGGCTGTTCTTATCCCCCGCCCAGAGACCGAGCATCTGATCGAAACCGTGCTTCGTTTGGCGGGCTCGCCAATTGCCGACGCCGGAAACGCTCAGAACCACAGAGGGCACAGAGGAACACAGGGGAAACCTGCTCTCAGCGTCCACATCGCCGACGTCGGCACCGGCTCCGGCTGCATCGCGCTGGCTTTGGCCAAAGAACTTCCGCAAGCCGAGATCCACGCCACTGACACCTCTCCCGAGGCACTCGAAGTCGCCCGCGCCAATGCTGCCCGTCATCAACTTTCCTCACGCATCCATTTCCATGAGGCGGATTTGCTCGCGGATCTTGGCGCCCACCGTTTCGAGTTCGTCGTCTCCAACCCTCCTTATGTCGGCGATTCTGAGGAAGATCAGGTCCAACTTGAAGTCCGCAAGTTCGAGCCCCGCAGCGCCGTCTTCGCCGGCCCCACCGGGCTTGAAGTCATCGAGCGCCTCATTCCTCAGGCCCATGCCGAGCTCTGCCCCGGCGGCTGGCTGGTGATGGAAATCAGTGGCTCCATCTGCGAAGGCGTTCGCCGCCTTCTTTCGGGATGGGATGACGTTCAGATTCGCCCCAGATCTGCAGGGCATCCCGCGCGTAGCCGCGGCGAAGAAACCCTGAAAATCGCCTCAAGAACCCAAAATTCTTCCCGATAAACCACTCTCATTCCTGTCAACCCCTCGTCCAGCGCGGTTTGGGCAACTCCCCTTCCACTTTGGCGGCTCTCCTCGCCACGTCGCTGCGCCGAAGCCCCGCAACCTTTGCGCGCGTCCCCGCTCTCAAAGAGCCGATTTCCACATTGGTACAGGTAACGCACCCAGAGGTACATCAAGAGCGCTCCGTCCCTCCGTAATCCCGTAGCAAGGCGGTCGAGCCATTGACACAGGGAACCCACTTTGTTACCGTGGGCGTGCTGATCGGGACGTACTTTGCCGAACTAAGTGCCGTATCCGGTACGAGTTGCGGGCACCGGGTCGTAGGTCGAACCGAATTCCGATCGGTACGGGCACGCCGAACCTCATCCCCAGAGTGGGAACAGTGGCCCGAATTTCAGAAGTGGAACGCGGGGCTCTTGTGAATCGTCGAGCCGTCCCGAAAAGGTTCCAAGGCTGATTACTAGCGAAAGGAAAAGTTTGCGCAAGCGCTTCTACATCCTTTTTGTGGCCCGTGGCGATGACGGCCAATTGCGCAAAATTCCCATTCCGCTTCACTATCTCTACGTGCTTGTTGTCGGCGGGGCCATCATCGCCCTCAGCCTGACCGGCATCGCCAGCTCGTACCTGCGCATGCTGGTGAAGGTTTCGCACTTTAACGAGCTGCGATCGGAGAAGGATCAGCTGCGCAGCCAATATACCCAACTGGAGCAGGTCGCCCGGGAACGCGACATTCAGGTGGCCTCATTGGGATCGCTGGCCGGCGAAGTTTCCTCGCTCTACGGCCTGAAATCCGACCCCATCCTGCGCGAAGAGGCCACTGAGCAGACTCGCAACGAACAAGTCCACTCTTCACTGGATCAGTTCTCCGCCCTCCGCAACACGGCTCTTAGCGGCGCCGCGACCACCGGCATCTCGCTCGGCCTTACCCGGGACGTCACCACGGCCGACTGGGTGATCGCCAACTCCGCACCGGATATCTGGCCGGTCGAAGGCCAAATCACCGGATCGTTCGGCGAGCGCATTGATCCCTTTAACGGGGAAGGCGCTTTCCACACCGGCGTGGATATCGGGTCCTCGTACGGGCAGCCCGTCATCGCTCCGGCGAATGGCGTCGTGCAATTTGCCGACTTTATGGGCGGTTACGGTCGAGCCATTATTCTCGATCACGGCCGCGGCATCACCACGCGCTACGGCCATCTCTCCGGTTTCGCAGTCGTCCCCGGGCAGCACGTCCGCCGCGGCGACATCATCGGATACGTCGGCCTGAGCGGCCGCTCCACCGGTCCGCACCTCCACTACGAAGTCCGCATCAACGATGTCCCAGTTAACCCTCACAAATATCTCCGCCTGACGATGGCGCACAGCGGCAGCGGATTCTCGGCAGGAAGCTAGTCGAAAACAGTCGTTAGTCTTCAGCCGTCAGTCTTCGCGCCTGACCTTTCCCTGGAATGCTCGCTGTTGGGGGATCCATTCCAGAATGATCGCTTAGTGCTAGGAACTAGCTCAGAGAAGGACTTCCTGAAGCCTGACGACTGAAGCCTGACGACGGACGACTATTGTCTCAGTCCCATCCAGCGCTCCGAAACCACCAGCGAGTTGCCCGGATTCTGCGGGTCGTAGCGCACCGACGTGGGCAGACCCAGCCGGCAGGAATGCAGATTGAAGAGCGGGCGCAGGTAGGTCACTTCCTGCGAACATTCATAGGAGACCCCGGCCACGTCGTAATGGTAGATGAGCACGGTCGCCGATTTGTGCACTGGGCCGGGGATCTCCTGGACGTCAATCACGGTACCGTCCGTGATCCGCCCCACCTGGTCAAGCCACAAGCGCCGTTCGCGCTCCAGGTCTTCGGCAGTTTTCGGCTTGCGCCGAAAAATGACGTAGCTGAGCAACAGCACGCCAGCTAGCGCCAACACCAGGCCATAAAGACGAAAGGGATTCATACAGGACGAACTGTGCCGCTCAACTCGGGCGTCGCCATCAGCATACGGCCAAGCGCCAATTTGGGGAAGAAGCGATTAAGATTCACTCACTCATCCGCCACCGGATTGCTCAGCGTCCCCACGCCTTCCACGGTAACCTCAACCGTGTCTCCGGCTGCGATTGGTCCCACTCCCTTGGGCGTTCCGGTGGCAATCAGATCGCCCGCCAGCAGCGTCATCACCTGCGAAATGTGCCGGATCACTGCATCGAGCGCGAAGAGGAAATCCCGCGTCGTGCCTTGCTGCCGGATGGTGCCGTTCACGCGCGTCTCAACTCCCACCCCCGCCCACGGATCCAGTTCACTCACCACCACCGGCCCTACCGGGCAGAACGTGTCGAATCCCTTCGCCCGCGACCATTGGCCGTCTCTTTCCTGCAGATCGCGCGCGGTCACGTCATCCACGCAGGTGTAGCCCAGGATGTAGGGGCGCACGTCTTCATCCGGGCGAACATGCCGGCAGGTCTTGGCAATCACCACGCCCAATTCGCCTTCATAATCCACTCGCTGTGAAATCTTCGGCCGCAGAATCCTGGCTCCCGGCGCAAGCAATGAAGATGGCGGCTTCAGAAAGATCAGGGGTTCGACCGGAACTTCATGCCCCAGCTCGGCGGCGTGGTCGCGATAGTTTCGCCCCACGCACACGATCTTCGAAGGGCGGACGGCAGCCAGCAACTGAGCCTGCTCCAGCGCTAGATGATCGGTCCGTTTGCTGGGCCGCTCTTCTAGGGGAACATCGCCGCTATCTTCCGGTGGACTGAGAAGCCGCGTGATGACATCGCGCCCAGCCACCGATTCAACCAACCCATACTGTGGCTGCCCATTGAGCAAGAATCTGCAATATTTCATCTCATTTCCATATAAGCATAACCCAGCCCAATTCGGCTACGCTCAAGGCACCCTTTCGTGCGCCTCTTCCGATTTTCCGCTCTCGTTCCCACGCACATCTACGGAAGTCACCGCGTAGAAATACGTACGCCCCGCCTGCACATGGTCGTCACGATACGCTGGAACTTTCACCAGCTCTGCATTCAGCCTCACCGCCGGCCCATTCTCTTCGTGGCGATACACGTTGTACCCGGCCAGGTCCGCATCGGTATCCGGGGACCAGATCAAATCCACAAAAGGCGCTTGTCCCGCTCCCGAAAAAACCGCCTGCAGCCCCTGCGGAACCGGCGGCGGGAAAACATCGTGGGCAAATACGGTCACGCTGGGGGTGTCGTCGCCTTCAATTTCGATCTCCGGCTTCCCTGGCGGCGAAAGCACCAGCACGGCAGCCGCGCTGTATTCATAAGTCTTTTCCCACTCGAATGTCTGATCTAGAACCGCAGGCCCTTGGCAACTGGCCAAATCTGGCTCGGCAATCCTGGCTTCGACTTCCGTACCCTGAAGCCGGCGAAAAATTCGCAGGCGATAGTTCGCGTTCGACGCCGCCTCTGCCGCCGGGCACGACCAGGTAAGCCGCACTCCCTCCGCCGTGATCTTGGCGTCAAAATCTGCGGGCGGAGGAGGCGCCGGAGCCGCCGGCACTTGCACTTGATTCGACAGCCCTGCGCCGCGCCGGTCCGGATTCAACACTTCGACGGAATAATTCACTTCTTCCGGACTATCCGCCGGAACCAGTACCGGCAGCGGGTCGACATAGGTCGCCGTCACCTGATTCGCCTGTGAGCCGGCATTCGACGCCGTCCGTCCCGCCTCGGCAGAAGCGGGCACTTCCCCCACCGCCGCTCCGCATTCCGTCATGGCCGTCATGCTGCGGCAAATCAGCGTCGGCCCCGGATGGCGGATGGCTTCTTGATCCGTGGTTTGCGTGGGAATGGTCCAAGCCAGGTAAACCCGGTCGCCCTTGCGCAGTGCGCGCAGGTCAGTCGCCGGCGCTGGCAAGTCGAGGGAAGGAGGAAGCGGCGGCGCGCTCGACGCACATCCATTGAGCACTACGGCAATGCCCAACTCCAGGAGGAAAAACTTCGCGGTCGCGTGCCTCATGTCCGGCAACAGGGTAACAGGTGGCGCTGCTTTCATGCCGAGCGACGGGCGTCCCCGCCCGTCCGGGCAGCGATGACACTAACTTCCAGCCGGGCGAGACGCCGGGCGCACCGGCGAAGCCGCTACAAAATATACCGGCTCAAATCCTGATCCTTCACGATATCCACCAGCGCTTTGCGCACATACTCCGCGTCGATGGTGACCTGCTGCCCCTTCCGCTCCGGCGCGTCGAAGCTGATCTCATCCAGCACCCGCTCCATGATCGTATGCAGGCGCCGCGCTCCAATGTTCTCCGTGCCTTCATTCACGCGAAATGCAAAGTGCGCAATCTCGTCGAGCGAATCCGGCGTGAACTCCAGCTTCACGCCTTCGGTTTCCAGCAGCGCCACGTATTGCTTCACCAGCGACGACTTCGGCTCGCTCAAAATGCGGATAAAATCTTCCATCGTCAGCGACTGCAGCTCCACCCGGATGGGGAATCGCCCTTGCAGCTCGGGAATCAGGTCGCTGGGTTTTGAAACATGAAACGCTCCCGCCGCCACAAACAGGATGTGGTCCGTCCGCACCATGCCGTAGCGCGTATTGACTGTCGTGCCCTCGACGATGGGCAGAATATCCCGCTGCACGCCTTCCCTTGAAACGTCCGGCCCATGGCCGCTTTCCCGCCCCGCAATCTTGTCGATCTCGTCCAGGAAAATAATCCCCGAGTCTTCCACCCGGTCGATGGCAGTGCGCGTCACCTGGTCCATATCGATCAGCCGCTGCTCTTCTTCCTGGATCAGATAGTCAAAGGCCTCGTTGACCTTCATCTTCCGCTTCTTCGTGCGCTGACCGAAGATGTTCGGCAACATGTCCTTGATGTTGACGTCCATCTCCTCAACGCCTTGATTGCTGATAATTTCGAAGGAAGGGAAATTGCGCTCGCGCACTTCGATTTCCACCGTGCGGTCGTCGAGCTTGCCTTCCCGCAATTGTTGGCGGAGCTTCTCGCGCGTTCGCGATTGCGAATCGCCGGTGACGGTCGTGCCTTCCAAAATCAGCCCGCCGCTGTGTGTTTCACCTGGCCGCGGCGAAGCCGCCGGCGGAGGAGGAGGCAGCAGCACATCCAGCAGGCGTTCTTCGGCGTTGAGCTCCGCCTTGTCGGCCACGTCTTCCAGCTTTTCTTCCCGCACCATCTCGATCGCGATCTCTACCAAGTCCCGAATCATCGACTCGACATCTCGCCCCACGTAGCCGACCTCGGTGAACTTCGACGCTTCCACTTTCAGAAACGGCGAGTTCGCCAGCTTCGCCAGCCGCCGCGCGATCTCCGTCTTTCCCACTCCCGTGGGCCCGATCATGATGATGTTCTTGGGAATGACTTCTTCCGCCATGTCCGCGGCGAGCTTCTGGCGGCGCATACGGTTGCGCAGGGCGATGGCGACGGCGCGCTTGGCGTCCTTCTGCCCGACCACGTACTTGTCGAGCTCGGTCACGATTTCGCGCGGGGTCAGATCGTCAAGCGCGGCGGATTGTTGTTCTTCGGCGGGGGAGGGAAGATAAATAGCCATAAATCAGTCGTTGGTCGTTCGGCGTTGGTCATTCGTCGTTAGCTCCGGGCTCATGCCAACGACCAAAGACCAGCGACGCACTCACAACTCCTCTATCGTAACCTTATCGTTGGTATAGATGCACATTTTGCCGGCAATCTTCATAGATTCTTCGGCGATCTGGCGGGCGGAAAGCTGGGTGTGCTCGGCCAGAGCCTGGGCGGCCGCCTGCGCATAGGGGCCGCCGCTGCCGATCGCCGCGATGCCGCCATCCGGCTCGATCACATCTCCCTGGCCGCTGAGCAGAAACGTTTGATCCTTATCGGAAACCAGCAACAGCGCCTCAAGATGGCGCAGAAATTTGTCGGTCCGCCAGTCTTTGGCCAGCTCGACCGCGCCGCGGCCCAGATTTCCGTGATATTGCTCCAGCTTCGCCTCAAACCGGCTGAACAGCGTGAAAGCATCGGCCGTCGAGCCCGCAAACCCCGCCAGAATCTTGTCGTTGTAGAGGCGCCGGATCTTCTTGGCCGTGTGCTTGATCACCGACTCGCCCAGCGTAACCTGTCCGTCGCCCGCGAGCACAACACTCCCGTCGCGCCGTACGCACAGCACCGTCGTCGAGCGAATCAGCCGTTTCGTTGCCATAGGGACAATTTTTGATTATAGCAGCGGGTTCGGCGAATCATCCCGGCCCAGCTGAGGTTCAGCGCGCAGGCGGGTGGCCCTCGCCGGTGGCCCACTCAAGCCCTCTTTTGGCTTGAGTGGGGCAGTTCCACGGCCGGACCAGAGCTTCCCCTCTGCTCGTTCCCGTCTCCTCGCAGCCCACTCGCATTCAATTTCCACCCGCCCTTCACAACCGGTTGCGTACTGCAGAAAACTGCTCCACTCCCAGTCTTCCGCACGCTCACACAACTCTCGCTTTACGGGGTTGCGATGGATGTAGCGAAGCTTTTCCACGAACTGCTCATGATTCCGAATGTTGAAATCGTAGTAGCGCTTCTGCCAAAAGTGTTCCGCTTCGCCAATCAATCGCCGCGACACCCCTTGCTTCAAGGACTTCAGCGCCTCGGCTAGGCTCTCTCGCGGCGGTTCGCTGATCAACAGATGCACGTGCTCGGGCATGACCACATAGCCATAGACGCAAAGTCCGAAACTGCGGCGGACGCGCTCCAGAACGGTCTCGAAAACTCGTTTGCTTGCGGCGTCGGTGAATAGCGGACGACGGCGATAGCAACAGAAAGTCACGAAGTGCGTCTGACCGGATTGCTGGAAGCGCTTCAGTCCCCAAGGCACGCCGTCAGCTTACCCCGCCAGAACAGCCCCACTCAAGCCAAAACCGGGCTTGAATGGGCCACCGGCCGAATTTCCCGTCCCGTCTCCTCTTGTCCCCAGGTTTCTCCAAGGTTTCTTACTCGTCCGTTTTGTCGTACACGAGCACCGGGTATGTCACCTCGACTGTCTTAACACTTCCCTTTGTCGGGTTCGTGGGGCCATCGTAGGTAGTGATGTTGGTTTTAATCAGATGTTCGGTCATTGTCTTCCCGTCTGAACTCACGGCATATCGGCGCGTGTCGACAGCCGATTCCACAACAAAAGCGCCGGGGCCTTCGCGGGTTACACGCCAATTTTCATGAAAGTGTCGAGGCGAAGTGCGTCCATACAATTTGGTAACGTTGGACCACGTCCCCTTCATGTTGGTGACGGTCCAAGAGCGGAACTCAGTTCCGTGCTCATCGATGACGTACAGGGAGATCTTGTACTTGTTTCCGGCGAAATCAACGGCGATGGTAGAGCCTGCCGGCGGCAAGGTGCTCTTTGCAGCATTGAGAATCCATTTTCCCAGGAAGCGGTCCTTCGGTGTGCCGTTCGGTCGTCCATTCTGCTGGCCGTAGCCAGCAAGACACAGAAAGACCGTGGCCAGAACAAAAGACGCGTTTATCAGTCTCCTCATTTGTGGCCCCCTCCTTAACAGCTTCCTCAGTCAGCACTAGTTCTGCCCCGGCTTCCTTTGGGGCGGCGGTGGCGGCGGTGCTGGGCTTGCTGTTTGTGTCGGCTTCTTTATGTCAATTCTGTAGTCCGAACTGGGAGTTCCATCTGTTTTGTCGGCATTTGTCATCGTGCGCTGCTCCGTGACTGTACACGCGGACCCTGAAGGCGAATTGAATGAGAGTACTTGGGTCGTTTCCTTTGTGAAAACGCTGGTGGACAGGGTCGTTGTAGCCAGGCCGGGTAGCGGAGCAACCTTGATATCTATGGAAGACGTATCTCCTACCACACCTGCATTGTTGGTTTTGGCGTCCGACGTTGTGAGTCCAGCCTTTACCGGTTGTCCGTCTTGAAAGCTCTTATTTGAAACTTCTTCATGGACGGGCATGTTTTTCATCGCGTTTCCGGTGTACTTGAACGTGTATTGGACTTGACCTTCCACCGATGCAGTTCCCGGTGCGGAACCGGCTCTTACTTGTGGTTCTTCGGACACTGCAGCGTCCACAGTGATCTTGTTGCAGTCAATTCCCGGAGGACAGTGCCCATCCGCATCCGCCTGGCTCACCGGATCGTTCCGCACATACCCGTACAGATTCAGCGACTGCGGGTCGCCAAACACCGCGTACGGCACCGTCGTCGGACGCGCCGCCCAGTCCGGCGTCATGAACCGCCCCAGGTTCGAGGTGAAGTACCGCGCCCCAAAGTTATCCAGCCCGGTTTCCGCGTCCCGTTCTTTGCCGGTGAACTTGTGCTTGAAGCCGGCCGGGTCGCTGCCGCTCACCGGGATCTCCCCGCCGTAGGGATAGTAATCCGCCTCCTTCTGGATGTTGCCGGCTTCGTCGGTCACCTCGTCCGCCGAGCCCAGCATGTCGGTCATGTAAAAGTGCAGGCCGTTGCCCGGCCCGCTCTGCCCCGCCGGCCAGTCGATCTGCCCCAGCCGCTTGCCGTTCACCTTGACGTAGACCTCGGTCCAGTTCTGCCCCAGGTCGCTCTCCAGGCCCTCAAGAGAGTTGTCCAGCCAGTACAGCGTGCCGTTGCCCGCCGCAGCCCCGGCGCAGGAAGCCAGATTTTGCCGGTC
The DNA here is from genome assembly GCA_963770915.1 of uncultured Acidobacteriaceae bacterium. Lineage (GTDB taxonomy): Bacteria > Acidobacteriota > Terriglobia > Terriglobales > Acidobacteriaceae > PALSA-270. The sequence continues at coordinate 2,555,794 of CAVYRG010000001.1, read as the reverse complement.
CGGCGTGATGCACTTCTCCACCCGGCGCCCGTCGCCGTCGTAGATGTAAGTATAGCCCGCACTGGAGACGATGCGGTTCTCCGCGTCGTAGAGATAGGCGGCCGAGTTGTTTTGAATCATATTTCCGGGCCGCGTAATGTGTAGATCCGGATTGATGCAGCAACCGGCGCGAGTTTGTGGCATCGATCCCCACTCTTTGAACCCCGCAAAGAGTGGGGCAACCTCAGTTAAAGTAAGGCCGAGAAAGATCAAGACCTAAAAGGGTGGGCCAGCCCCCTCGGGCATGACCACATAGCCATAGACGCAAAGTCCGAAACTACGGCGGACGCGCTCCAGTCCAGCCTCGAAAACTCGCTTGCTCGCGGCCTCGGTGAATAACGGACGACGACGATAGCAACAGAAGGTCACGAAGTGCGTCTGACCGGATTGCTGGAAGCGCTTCAGTCCCCAAGGCATGCCGTCAGCTTCCCCCCCAGAACAGCCCCACTCAAGCCAAAACCGGGCTTGAATGGGCCACCGGCCTTCAACGCCCCGTCCTGGCTGGTCACGCTGTCGCCAATATTCACCACCCCGATTCCCCTTTCCTGCGGCGGTTGCTAGTGGCTGGGATCGGCCTCGGCCTTAGACTTCAGCGTGAGCATGCTGATGTCATTGAGCCAGTCCGCGATCTGCTCTTCCTTTGGCCCTCCCCAGTCATAGGCATCATTCAGGAGCAACATTGTGGCCCAGTCAGCAAGCTGCTCTGTGGATACCTCTCCCCGCGCGTGTTTGTCCATGGCTGCCTGGATCGTCTCTAACTCGATGCGGACGCCTGGAACGGGAGTACCGTAGTGGCTCGTTAGCTTGCGTTCTTGGTCCCTGAAGTCAAACTCCAGAACCCCTTGCAGTCGCTCTCTAAGCTCGTCGATAGAGATTTTCAGCTCTGCAAATTCCTCAAGCGCTCTCCGCTGTTTTCTCGTCAGACTACTCATTGGAGTTTGGGGTCTACGTGAACCAGGCTACCGGAAGCATCGTAGGCTCTTTGTACAACTGAAGTTGTCTGCCCCGCCGCGTCTACTATTTTTTCATAGACTGCCCGGCCACCGGCTCGACCTGCAACCTCTGTGGTGACTTTGATCGACCCATCGGCCAGCTTTGTGAGTGTGAACGTGTCACCAGCAGCACCACGCGCAAGTGCTCTCTTCACTGCCTGTTTTTGAAGCTCATTGACTGCTCCGTTTTCGAGCGCATCTCGAATGGCAGCTTTACCACCGCTCACCACTGTTTTCTCAGCTAAGGCCACACCTGCTTCTCTGGCAGCTGTTCCTGCGCCTGCCTCGCCAGCTCCGCGAAGTAACCCCAACCCACCTTCGATGAGTCCTCTCCCTAGAGAAGCCACGCCCCCGATAAACATTGCCACATCCAGCGAGGTATCTTGCAGGCCCGGCTCGAAGAACGTAGCGGACCCGCACACTTGCCCGCCGCACGTAATGTTTCCGCCTGGCATGGAGCCGCCCGGCATGTTTATACCGTTCTGCCCGTTTTGCTGTTGCTGAAGGTTGGCATAGTCCTTGTCGCTCATGTTGAAGCAGTTCTGTCCCCCGCTGCTGTTATCGACGCACACATGCACGTCGTGCCCGTCTGGATCGACATTCGACACCGGATTGTTCAGGGCGTAGCTGTAAAGGTTCAGACTCTGCGGGTTCCTGAAGTCAGCGAACGGCAACGGTACGGGGATTGTCTTGTCCGCAGCCTGATCCGCTGTCATAAAGCGGCCCATCGTTGAAGCGTAATGTCTTGCCCCGAAGTAATCGAGAGAAGATTCGGCATCCCGTTCTTTGCCGGTGAACTTGTGCTTGAAGCCCGCCGGGTCGGCGCCGCTGACCGGAATCTCCCCGCCGTAGGGATAGTAATCCGCCTCCTTCTGGATGTTGCCCGCCTCGTCGGTCACCTTGTCCGCCGAGCCCAGCATGTCGGTCATGTAGAAGTGCAGGCCGGCGCCCCCGCCGCTCTGCCCCGCCGGCCAGTCGATCTGCCCCAGCCGCTTGCCGTTCACCTTGACGTAGATCTCGCTCCAGTTCTGCCCCAGGTCGCTCTCCAGGCCCTCCAGCGAGTTGTCCAGCCAGTAGAGCGTGCCGTTGGCCGCGGGCGCCCCGGCGCAAGAAGCGGGGTTTTGCGAGTTCGGCGTGATGCACTTCTCCACCCGGCGGCCATCGCCGTCGTAAATGTAAGTGTAACCGACCGTGGAGATGATGCGGTTCTCGGCGTCGTAGATGGCCGCCCCGTTCTGGTTCAGGTTCCCCGCCGCATTGTAGCCGAAACCCGTGAGCTGGTTCTTTACGGTCGGCGTCGTGTTTGCGTTCAGTGGCTCGTACAGAACAGCGGGCATGTGCTTGCGTTTCGTGAACGGAACAGAAGTGTTCGAAGGGAATCTGTGCGCAGATTTAGGACAGGTGTTGCAGAATGAACCGCGAGGAACCTACGCCGCGTCTTCTTCGATCTTAATGCGCAGCGACTTCAGAAATTTCAAATCCTGATCATTGATGTTCAACTCGGGGCTGCTCGCCAGGGTGGTCACCAGGGAGGTCTTGTCGGTGGTCTTCTCGCCCGGCTTGCTGACGCCGATGGTAGCTTCCAGCACCAAAAAGATGTCGTAGCCGCCATCTTTGATTTTGGAAACGACTTCCGCGATCCGCTCCGAGTCCGCCAGCGACTCGTTAATCGCCTCGCCGAGTTCCTTCATCATTTGCTTCAGTTGCTGGTCCACGTCTCCCCCTTCAGCCGGTTCTGCCACCGCGCCTGCGCCTTACTGCATTGGATGCAACCCGGCCTCTCGGGGTGCAGGCCAGCGACTGCACATTGTACAGCGGAACATCATAACCCGGAACACTGCTAAAATCGACATCGATAAAATTGATGGCTATGGCGAATGTCTCCACTGCCCGCAAGCTGCAAATTCTGGCCCGAGTGGCCGCCCAGCAGGCTGGCCGCACCCGCACCTTCGGCGCCATCGTCCGGGCTTTCCGCACCGCCGCCTCCCATTGGGGACGCATTCTGCGCCAGCTTTGGCTTGAGGTTACGGGCTTTGTTTTTCTGGCTTTAGCGTCCCTCGGAGCCCTTTCCGTTGCCCACGACTACGCCCAGTACCACGCCCACCGCACCGGCCCCAGCCGCCTGCTGGTCGCAAGTATTTTCACCCTGCGTTTTCGCCTGGTTCGGCGTGACTTCGTTCTGGCGCGTCCGCCGCAAACGCTAGCTGCTTACGATTCTCGAGACCCGCCCAAACTCACGCGCCCCTGTGATGCAGGTCACTCCCTCCTGACCCCTCGCTCGTTCTACACTCTTAACGGCCAAATAACAGACTGCTACCCGTCAGCAGGATGCCCGCTATGCCCGAGAAGACCAAATCCGCCAACCCGGCTGCCTCCTCCGCCGACCCGCAAACTTCCTCCGGCATTCCCGTCCATCCCCTCTACACTCCCGCCGACCTCGAAGGCTGGGATTACGATCGCCAGCTCGGCTACCCAGGAGATTTTCCGTTTGCACGCGGCGTGCAAGCCACCATGTACCGCGGCCGCCTCTGGACGATGCGCCAGTACGCTGGCATGGGCGACGCCGAGGAATCCAACAAGCGCTACAAATATCTGCTGGCCAACGGAACCACCGGACTTTCCGTCGCCTTCGACTTGCCCACGCAGATCGGGCTCGACTCCGACCATCCCCTCGCCATCGGCGAAGTCGGCAAGGTCGGCGTGGCCATCGATTCTCTGGAAGACATGCAGCGCCTGTTCGACGGCATCGACCTCACCAAAATCTCTACATCGATGACCATCAATGCGACGGCCTCCATCCTCCTCGCACTCTACGTCGCCGTCGCCCGCCGCCAGGGCGCCGACATCCGCCACCTCTCCGGCACCGTGCAGAACGACGTCCTAAAGGAATATGTCGCGCGTGGCACTTACATTTTTCCCATCGCTCAGGCCATGCGCATCATCACCGACATGTTTGCCTGGACCAACGATCACGTCCCTGACTGGAACTCCATCTCCATCTCCGGATACCACATGCGCGAGGCCGGCTCGACCGCGGTGCAGGAAGTCGCTTTCACTCTCGCCAACGGCATCGCCTATGTGCAGGCCGCCATCCGCGCGGGCCTTGAGGTCGACCAGTTCGCCCCACGCCTCTCTTTCTTCTTCAACGCACACAGCAATTTTCTCGAGGAAATCGCCAAGTTCCGCGCCGCCCGCCGCATGTGGGCGCACATCATGCGCGACCAATTTCACGCTAAGAACCCCAAGTCCTGGATGCTGCGCTTCCACACCCAGACCGCCGGCTCCACGCTCACCGCACAGCAGCCGGAAAACAACATCGTCCGCACTGCGCTGCAGGCGCTGGCCGCCGTGCTCGGCGGCACGCAGTCGCTGCACACCAATTCCTATGACGAAGCTCTCGCCCTGCCCACCGAGCAGGCCGCCCGCATCGCCCTGCGCACGCAGCAGATCATCGCCTACGAATCCGGCGTGCCGCAGACCATCGACCCAGTCGCCGGTTCTTACTATGTTGAAACCTTAACCAACGAGATTGAGAAACGCGCGGGCGAGTATTTAGAAAAGATCGAAGCCCTCGGCGGCATGCTGAAAGCCATCGAGCGCGGCTACGTGCAGCAGGAAATCCAGAACGCTGCCTACGCATACCAGCGCCAGGTGGACCACGGCGAAGCCGTCGTCGTGGGCGTCAACCGCTTTACCGTCGAGCACGAAACGCCCATCCCCACCCAGCACATCGACGAAGCCCTGGAACGCAAGCAAGTCGAGCGCCTGCGCGCCCTCCGCGCCAAGCGCGATCCCGCCCCGTGGCAGTCGTCACTTAAGCAGGTGGAAGAAGCCGCCCGCAACGGAGCCAATCTCATGCCGCCAATTCTCTCGGCGGTCGAAGCCAACGCCACCGTGGGCGAAATCTCCGACACACTGCGCAAGGTGTTTGGCGAGTACAAAGAAGCGGTCGTGATTTAGAGAAGAGGTCGTTGGTCGCGCGTCGTTGGTCGTTGGCTTGAATCATGTGGAGACAGCCGCCCTCGGCTGTCCGGCGGAGCGAAAGCTCCGCAGCGGCTTTCACCACACGCAACCTCAGCGGTACTGCTCAGAAAAGGGGTTCTCTGGATAAAAAGTAGCGCGTGCTCAGGGTGACTTAGACGGATGTCCCCGCGCAGTGCTCGGGCCGTCAGCAGCGTCGGAGAGAGGAACTGCCCCTTAATCCTGCGGCTTATAGTCGCAGGCTTCGCGGCAGGCTTCGCAATAGTAAAGGCCGTCTTCGCAAAGGCGGACGGCGTTCTGTCCCATGCAGATGTAGCAATAGCGGTCGCACTCGCAGCGCTCTTCAATCTGCTCACAGGTGGAACAGCGGAATTTGGCCTTGGTGGTCAGCATAAAAAAACTCTAGCGCGGGGCGGAGCGTCAGCAAAGTGCCTTCCGTAACTGGAAGGGTACCTTTTCTGTGGAAAAGCGGCGAAGGGAGGTCCGGCCGGCGGGTTTGACCGGCTGAAAAAGCGCATGGTAGGGTTAGAGTCTCATCACGCGGCAGCCCCCAGCCACTGCACAGAAGAGGTTCCTTGACCGCCGTCGCGGCCAACATGTCGGGCCTTCGCACAACTGCTCTCAACGCGGTGCACCGGCGCATGGGCGCCAAAATGGTGGATTTCAACGGCTGGGAGATGCCGGTGGAATACAGCGGGATCATTGCCGAGCACATGGCGGTGCGGACGGGCGTGGGGATTTTCGACGTCAGCCACATGGGCGATATTCGGGTGGCGGGGCGGCAGGCGCTCGGGGCGGTGCAACATTTGACAATGAATGACGCGTCGCGGCTGGCCATCGGGCAGGCGCAATATTCGGCGTTGCTGTATCCGCAGGGGACGTTTGTCGATGATGTGATTGTGCACCGCATGGGAGAGAACGATTTCCTGCTGGTGATCAACGCGGGGACGCGCGAGAAAGACGTTAGCTGGGTGCAGGAGAATGCCGCGGGGTTCGATTGCGCGGTGGAAGACGTATCGGATGGGTTCACGCAGATTGCGATTCAGGGCCCGCGGGCGGTTAGTCTGCTGCAGAAATTGACGGATGCGGATTTGGCGAAGGTGAAGTTCTATTGGTTCACCTATGGCACGGTGTGCGGGCTGAAAAATACTTTGATCGCGCGGACTGGGTACACGGCGGAAGACGGCTTCGAGATTTATGTTCCGGCGGATGAGGCGGTGAGCGCGCGAGTGTGGGATGAGGTGCTGGCCGCGGGCAAGGAGTTTGGCGTGCTTCCCTGCGGGCTGGGGGCGCGCAATACGCTGCGGTTGGAGGGGGCGCTGTCGCTTTATGGGCACGAGATTTCCGATACCATCAATGCATGGGAAGCTGGCCTCGATCGGTTTTGCAAGATGGAGAAGGGCGAGTTCATCGGGCGGGAGGCGCTGGCGGAAGCGCGCGCACAAGGCTCGAGCCGAACTTTGGTGGGTTTGGAGATGGTGGAGCGCGGGATCGCGCGCGATGGGTATAAGGTCTGGGACGACGGCGGGCGGGAGATTGGGTGCGTGGTGAGCGGATCGCCGGCGCCGTTTTTGAAGAAGAATATTGCGCTGGCTTATGTGCCGCCGGGTTTTGCCGCTTCGGGGTCTAGTTTGAAAGTGGAGATACGGGGAGTGGGAGTGGGCGCGAGGGTTGTGGCGACACCGTTTTATCGGCGGCCGAGGAAAGCGTAAACCACGAAGGAAGCGAAGGTTCACGAAGCAAGACACTAACCACAGAGGGCACAGAGGAACACAGGGGAAAACGCATGGCTTATCCGGCGGACTTCAAGTACACGAAAGAGCATGAGTGGATCAAGGCTGACGGGAACACGGCCACGATTGGCATCACCAGCCATGCGCAGGACTCGCTGGGCGATATTGTGTTCGTCGAGTTGCCTAAGGTGGGCGCGGAGATTTCCGCGGGGAAGATTTTTGGCAGCGTGGAGTCGGTGAAAGCAGTGTCGGACCTTTATGCGCCGGCTTCGGGGACGGTGACCGAAGTGAATGGCGAGCTGGCGACGGCGCCGGAGAAAATCAATAAAGATGCGCACTCGGCGTGGATGATCAAGATTGCGTTGAAAGATGCTAAGGAATTGAGTTCGCTTTTGTCAGCGGCGGATTATGAGAAGTTTGTGGCGGAGGAGGGCGGGCATTGAAGTCGGCGGATCGGGCCCCTCTCGGCCTACTGGCCGCGCGGACTGCAAGGGCGGATTAGTGGCCCGACTGAAGTCGGGCCCTTCCGGGCACGCGCGGCCAAGACTTGTTGTTGAGGTAGGGATGTTTCGGCTACGCGGTCGCTGCGCGCCCGCTTAGCTCAACATGACAAAGCCTTCTTTGGTAACTTTGCGTCGATTGTGGGTCTCCGTAATCTAAATCTCTGTGCGTTATTTGCCTAAATCTCCGGCGGATCGGGCTGCGATTCTCAAGGCCATCGGGGCGCGCTCGATCGACGACTTATTTGCGCCCATCCCTTCCGAATACCGTCTTGAACGCGACCTCAAGGTGCCGCGGCAGATGGCCGAGTCGGAGATCGTGGAGTGGTTCCGCGAGCGGGCGAAGGAAAATGGCGATGGCTACACTTCTTTTCTTGGCGCCGGCGCTTACTACCACTACCGGCCGGTCATTATTGATGCGCTGATCTCGCGTGGCGAGTTTCTCACTGCGTACACACCCTATCAGGCGGAGATTTCGCAGGGCACGCTGCAATCCATTTTTGAATTTCAGACCATGATTTGCGAGCTGACGGGCATGGAGGTGGCGAATGCCTCCATGTACGACGGCTCGACCGCGGCCGCGGAAGCCGCGATGATGGCGGTGCGGGTGACCGGGCGGAACGCGGTGGCGATTGCGCGCAGCGTGCATCCGGAGTACCGCGAGGTGCTGGCAACGTATGCGCATCATCAGGGAATGCCGGTTGCCGAGACGCCGTTTGCGGCCAGCGGACGGGTCGATCTGAAGGAACTGGAAAAGCGGATTACGCCGGATACGGCTTGCGTGCTGATTCAGTCGCCGAATTTCTTCGGCACGATTGAAGACGTTGAGGCGATTGCCGACCTTGCGCACAAACATGGCGCGCTGCTGGCGGTTTCGATTGCGGAGGCGGTTTCGCTGGGGATTGTCGAGCCGCCACGGCAGGCGGACATCATCGCCATGGAAGCGCAGTCGTTTGGCGTGCCCTTGGGATTTGGCGGGCCGTATTGCGGGGTGATTGCCACGCGGGAAAAATTCGTGCGGCAAATGCCGGGGCGGCTGGTGGGGCAGACGACCGATACGCAAGGCCGGCGCGGCTTTGTGCTGACACTGGCCACGCGCGAGCAGCATATTCGGCGGGAGAAGGCCACATCGAATATTTGCACCAACCAGGCGCTGGTAGCGTTGATGGTCAACATCTTTATGACTGTCTACGGCAAAGTGGGTTTGCGCGAACTGGCGAAACAGAATCTGGCCAAGGCGGCGTATGCGGCGGGCGAATTGGGCAATCATGGCGCGGTGTTGTTTTCGGACGCGCCGCGTTTCAATGAGTTTGTGGTGCAGACGAATGAAGATCCGAAAGAGCTGAATAACCGGCTGCTGGGGCGGAGGATTGTGGGCGGGTTGCCACTGCACAAGTTCTATCCCGAACTGGGGCATGCGGCGTTGTGGTGCTGCACCGAGATGACGACGCGGGCGTCGATTGATGCGGCGGCGGGAGTGCTGGCCGAGAGCGAGCGTGCGATTCGGGCAGCGCAGGATGAGGAGTTCGTGGAGGATGCGATTCCGTGAAGAATAGCAAGAATAACGCGGCTCCCCTGAGGAATGACTGATGCCTGCGACGGGGGGCGCCGGTTTGCCCGGAGTGCGGGGGCGACGGCGAGTGCTCTCAGTGCTTCGGAACCGGTACGAACACGCATCTGAACGAGGATGAGCCGAAATGTCGAAACTGTGCGGGAACCGGCAAATGCCCCGCTTGCGACGGAACTGGCTGGAAACCGGTGGGATTGCTGGACTTGTTGAACCTTGGATGTCGTCGGCACGCCTGAAGGCGTGCCCTGATACGAATCTGCGCGCGGGAACGAGACCCGTCGCGCAGAGGCAAGAAAATGCGGGTCCTCCGACTGCGAACCGCATACTTCGCTCAGGATGACAGGGCATAGTTTATGAAACATCCCAATCGCAAAGCGTCGATGCAGGTCAATCAGAATGAAGGATTGATCTTTGAGAAATCCTCGCCGGGGAAATACGCCTGGAGGCTGCCGCCGCTCGACGTGCCCGAGGTCGATGCGTCCAAGCTTCTTGGGTCCAGCGAAAGGAAGTCTCTCGGCCAAATGCCGGAAGTGAGCGAGATTGAAATCATCCGGCACTTCACGCGGCTTTCGACCTGGAATTACGCGATCGATCTGGGGATGTATCCGCTGGGGTCGTGCACCATGAAGTACAACCCGCGGGTGAATGAAGTGGTGGCGAGGTTCGAAGGCATTGCCAATGGGCATCCCTATCAGCCCGAGCGCATTTCCCAAGGCGCGCTGCAGATTATCAAGACGCTGAGCGAATGCCTGACGGAAATCACGGGCATGGACTCCATCACGCTGCAGCCGGCGGCGGGGGCGCATGGCGAGCTGACCGGGCTGCTGATGGTGCGGGCTTACCATCAGGCCAAGGGCAATCCGCGGAAGAAGATTTTGATTCCCGACTCGGCGCATGGGACCAATCCCGCGACCGCGGCCATGGTCGGCTACGCGGTGGAAAATTTGAAATCGAATGAGCGCGGGATGGTGGATGTGGCGGCGCTGGCGGCGCAGATGAATGAAGATGTGGCTGCGCTGATGCTGACCAATCCCAATACGCTGGGCGTGTTCGAGCAGGAGATTCACAAGATTGCCGACGTCATGCACGCCAAAGGCGGCTTGCTCTACATGGACGGCGCCAACATGAATGCGCTGGTGGGGAAGGTTCGGCCCGGTGATTTTGGCGTGGATGTGATGCACCTGAATTTGCACAAGACATTTTCGACGCCGCACGGCGGCGGCGGGCCGGGATCGGGGCCGGTGGCGATTAAGAAAATTCTCGAGCCGTTTTTGCCCACGCCGGTGTTGGTGACGAAGCCGAACGGCAGCCTGGGGTTCGATTATGACCGGCCGCAATCGGTGGGGCGGGTGCGCGCGTTCTACGGAAACTTCGGCATGTTTGTGCGGGCGCTGGCTTACACCATGGCCAATGGGCCGGATGGATTGCGGCAGACCACGGAAGACGCGGTGCTGAACGCGAACTACATCCGCAAAGGGCTGGAAGGAGTTTACGATCTGCCGTACGCGACGCCTTCGATGCATGAAGTGGTTTTCAGCGACAAGCTGCAGGCGAAAAAGGGTGTGCGCACGATGGACATCGCCAAGCGGCTGATCGATTACGGATTCCATCCTTATACAACCGCGTTCCCGCTGATTGTGCCGGGCGCGCTGATGATTGAGCCAACCGAGAGCGAGTCGAAAGAAGAGATGGATTTGTTCGTTGAGGCAATGAAGGCGATTGCCGCGGAAGTAGACGAAGAGCCGGAGCTGGTGAAGACGGCGCCGCATTCGACGCGGGTTTCGCGGCTGGATGAGACGGCGGCGGCGCGGAAGCCAGTCTTGAGATGGAAGAAGGCCGAGTAGGACGCCTACCCTTCCGCCCTCCGAACCCAGCTTGTGACTTGCCGCTTGGCCAAATTTGCACCACTCTTGGAGCAGGCAAATCTATCTCAGGGTGGGAATTCATGCTTTCGATTCAGGCCAGGATTGACCGCGCGCAACGCCTGTTGCGCATGGTGGAAGAAGACGCGCCGTTGCTGGCGATTCGGGTGCGGGAACTGAGTCCGGAGCGGCAGGCTTCGGCGCGCCATCACGCGGCGGAGGTAGCGGCGCGAGCGAGGGCGGAGCTGGAGAAGCTGGTGCAGGTGGAATCGATCTGGTCGGCCAATGATTTACCCCAGGCTGCGGATTAAGTTCACGCGCGGAGCGGAGGTTCGCTCCGCCGGGCAGCCCCTTCGACTTCGCTCAGGGCAGGCTACGGGCGGCTGTCCCCACGCAATCCTAAGCCATGGACCCGGCGGAGACGCCGGCAGAGGCAGAGTCTGGCCGGGGTTCATCTTCCAGCGTAGTTTCTTCCCAAAGAGAACGGTCGCGCAGAAGGCGGGAGACCAAAGCGGTATGCATGGCGTGCCCGGCGCGATCGGCGACCACCGCGCCCAGAATCTGTTTTCCTACTAACGCCAAATCCCCAATCAAATCGAGAACCTTGTGGCGCACGAACTCGTCGCCGAAGCGCAGCGGCGGGTTCTCAATGCCGTCGCGAGTGAGCACGATGCAGTTCTCGCTGGAGGCGCCGCGAATCAGGCCCATGTCGCGCATGGCGCGCTCGTCTTCGCGCGAGCCGAAGGTGCGGGCGGAGGCGATCTCGCGCAGGTAGTTGCCGTTGGAAAGCTCCAGGCGGAAAGTCTCTTTGCCAATGAGCGGGTGGGGGAAATTGATGGTGTAGGAAACCGAGTAATTATCCGCAGGATAGACGGCGATGAACTTGTTTCCCTCGCGCACTTCGAGTTCGCGACGGATGCGCAGATAAGTGCGGGGGCGGCGCTGCTTACGGAGTCCGGCTTTGCGCAGCAATTCGACAAAGGGCCATGCGCTGCCGTCGAGGATGGGCAGCTCCAGGTTGTCGAGCTCGACGTAGGCGTTATCGATTCCAGCGCCGATGAAGGCAGACAGCAAGTGCTCGGTGGTGGAAATCAGCACGCCTTTTTTCATCAGGCTGGTAGCGTAGCTGACGCGGGCTACGTTGCGGCCGACGGCTTGCACCTCGAATCCGTCGAGATCGGTGCGGCGAAACACGATGCCGGTCCCCGCCGGGGCTGGCAGGATCTTGAGCTTAACCGGGGCTCCGCTGTGCAGGCCGACTCCGCTGCACTGGACGGCGGTACGGATTGTCTGTTCTTGATGCAAACGAACGAAGGTATCTGAGTGTCGAGCAAGAGCTTACGCTTGCGCGGCAAAGTCCGGCTGTGGCAAATTAGCCACACTTTCCAGGGCAGCGCCGGTTTCCGTGGGATGAGGTGACCGCTAAACATAACACGGGAAAGACATTTAGCTCGTCCGCAGCGGGGAGTTCACTGCTTTGGTGCTCAGGGCTTGGGCTTCGGACCGTAGGTAATCTGGGCGTCGAATTTGCCGTCGTCGAGGCCCTGATTATAGCTGACTGAGGTCAGAAAGCGCTGGCTTGCCATATCGCCGTTGTAGAACCGAGTGATGCTGAACGGCGTCATGATGCCCTGCACCGGACGGTAGTTGTCATAGACTTCGGCTTCGACGTTGCGCTCGCGATCGGTGGGGTCGCGCCAGGAAAAGCTCTTCTTGAGCGGAAGGTGGGTGTTGGCATCGATGTAAATGGTCACGCCCTGGTTCTGGGCATTGAGAACGGTCACTTGCTCGGCGGGTTTGTCGGCGGCGACGGCGGAACCATCGTAAAACAGGGCCACTCCCGGCTCCAGCAGCCAGTGGCGGAGCACCCAGTCGAGGGCATAATGGCGGCGGCGCAGGACGTCAGCCACTTCTTTGGCATCGTCGGCGCGGGTACCCTTGTAAGTGATTTCGTAACCCTGGTCGCCGTTAAACACGTAGGCAACGTCGCGCTTCTTGGTGAGCTCAATGCGTTCTTTGTCGGGATATTTGTAGAAACGCCAGAACAGAATGCCGTAGCTGTTGGGCTGGCCGTGATAGAAGCTATAGGTGCGGCCCTCCTGCGAAATGTCCTGGATGCCAAGATACGTCGGGCCGCCCAGGGCCTGGACCATCTGGTCGAGCAGCGCTTTGGCTTTGCGGGCATTTTCCTGATCCACGGGGATGGATTGCGCCGGCAGGGGCGGCGGAAGCAGCACAGCGGCGAGGAAGATGGCGGCGAGGAGAAACTTCATGTTTCTAAACGGTTAGATGCGCGAACCGTGATTGTAACTGCTCCGCGGCAAGCCCGGTGGGGTTGGATGCGGCGAAAGCCGCGGCGGGATGCGCTTCAGGCGCGGCCCGAGGTTAGAATCTGGCCGGTGGCCCATTCAAGCCCGGTTTTGGCTTGAGTGGGGCTGTTCTGGCGGGGTAAGCTGACGGCGTGCCTTGGGGACTGAAGCGCTTCCAGCAATCCGGGCAGACGCACTTCGTGACTTTCTGTTGCTGTCGCCGTCGTCCGCTATTCACCGACGCCGCAAGCAAGCGGGTTTTCGAGACCGGTCTGGAGCGCGTCCGCCGCAGTTTCGGACTTTGCGTCTATGGCTATGTGGTCATGCCCGAGCACGTGCATCTGTTGATCCGCAAAGGGTGGGGCAACCTCAGTTAAACTAAAGCCGAGAAGGATCAAAGCTGAACGGTGGGCCAGCCCCCCGGGCGACGGTCTGGCGGAAGACTCCGGAGGGATGGAAGATCGTGTTTCACCAGGGGACGCTGGTGGAATAGGGCACTGCGGAGCTTCGTCCCGCCGGACAGCCGGGGGCGGCTGTCCCCACGTGAGTCTCGGCGCTACGGGCGGCTATCCCCACGTGAGCATTTCTCAGTTCTGTGGTGTGGCGAGGGCGTAGTAGCCGGAGCGGGCCTGGACTTTGTAGCTGTTGTTTTTCGGCTTGATTTCCACCTTGCGGAAAGTGCCGTCTTTCGCGCGGTTAGTGGAAACGTAGCCGATGTTGTACTGGCTGCGCAGCTCGCTAGCGATCTGGTCAAACGCCTCTTTCAGTTTGTCGATCTTATTGCCCACGTTGATGACCCGGCCACCGGTCTGTTCCGTTAGTTTCTTCATGTCGCCCTCGCCGGAGTAGCCTCCCATGCCGTAGAAGCCCCGGTCGGCGCACAACAGCACATACACGATGGCGTCAGACTTCAGGGCCGCGTCGACTGCGTCCCGCAGCTTGAGCTGGCTGCCTTGATCCTCGCCGTCGGTGAGCAGAATCATGGCCTTGCGGCCAACTTCCTTGGCAAGTTCGTCGTGCGCGGCCAAATAGACACCGTCATAGAGGAGGGTGCCCTTGGGCGTAGAGGTGCAGGGCAAAGGACCGCCGCCCATGCCGGGAAGGCCGCTGCAGCTATCGGGCGGCGCATTGATTTTGGTGTCGTTGAGCGCGGCCCGCAGCAGGCGGGGGGAGTTGGTGAAGTCCTGTAGCAGATTAACGTCGACATCGAAGCTGATGACGAAGGCCTCGTCTTTTTCACGAAGAATCTGGTTTAGAAAGGAGCTGCCAACCTCCTGTTCCATACCCAGCACTCTCTGCTGGCTGCCGCTGGTATCGATCAGAATGCCTAAGGTGAGAGGAAGGTCCGACTCGGGGGTAAAGTACTTGATGGTTTGTGGCTGGCCATCCTCGAAAAGCTGGAAGTCATCCTTGGTAAGGCTTGGAATCAACCCGCCCTTTTTGTCCCTCACGTTGAAAAATAACTGCACGACATCGACGTTGACCTTTAGGGTGGAAACGGCCTGGTCCTGCGACTCATTCTGGGATTGATCCGGAGCAGGTGCTGGGGCGGCGGGTTCCTGGGCCTGGGCGAGCGAGATCCCGAATGCGAGCAGACAAGCGATCCAGGCAAAGCCACGAACAAACCGGGGTTTAAGCATCAAGGTTATTCTCGCATTCTTTTGGTAGTCTATTCTCAGATGAGTTAGATGCACCGAATGGGGCGGCGCGAGCATCCCAAGGGGTAGATGCCTCGTGGCAAGGGCGGAGAGGCCAGGTCTTCTATGAACGGTTTAGGGCTAAGAACGAGCTGGCCGGCGGTGCTGGCATTCTGCCTGGCTTCGGCGGCGGCAGGCTGGGCGCAGAGCCAGTCCGCGCAGACCAAACCCGAGCAAAAACCGGCCCAGCAACAGGATATTCCAGACGCCCCGTCGGCGGTAAGGCCGCCGCAGGCGCTTCCGCCCGCGCCTCATACCTCTGAGGGCAACGCTCCACCGCCGGCTGCGCCGACGCCGGCTTCCAAAGAACAACCTGCATCTGGGGCGCAGCCTGGGGTTCCTGAACCCATCCCGCTGGATAACCCGCCCGGCCCGCCGCCTCCGTTTAGCGTGCCCACGGTTCCCGAAGGCAGCGTGCCGCCCGATGAGTCTGCCAACGCCGGCTTCAGCATTAAAGTCCCGGTCAACGCGGTGCTGATCCCGGTCCGCGTAACCGACGACTCGGGCCGTCTCGTCGATGGACTGCTGCCAAAAGACTTTGTCGTTTACGAAGATGGCAGGAAGCAGCCCCTGAACTTCTTCACCAGCTCGCCCTTTCAGCTTTCCGCAGCGGTGGTACTTGACCTGGGAATGCCGGACGTGGACGTGCAGAAGGTCAACCAAACATTTGCCGCGCTGCAGGGCGCCTTCAGCCCCTATGACGAGGTTGCGGTTTACACCTACAGCTCGACGGTCGGCAAAATGGCGGATTTCAACCCCGCCACCAACAAAAAGCTGACCGAGGTTTTCAATGGGCTGCAAACGGTGACGGGCCGCGTCAATGGACCGCCCATCCTGGATGGCCCTATCGGTCCCGGCGGTCCGGTGATCAACGGCCGCCCCATCAATCCAAGCGAGCCGCACGTCAAGACGCCGCCGCAGCAATCGCACGTGCTCAACGACGCTATTCTGGCCGCGGCTCTGGGCCTGAGCAAGCGGGACCGGACACGGCGCAAGATCATCTTCGTGATCAGCGACGGCCGGGAAATCGGCAGCACCGCCAGCTACCGCGACGTATTGAAGGTTCTGCTCACCAACGGCATCGCGGTATACGGCGTTGAGGTAGGCGCAATCCCCGGGTACAGCGCCCTGGCGAGGCTGCATTTGCCGCGCATGGGCTACAGCAACATTCTGCCCAAATATGCCAGCGCGACCGCGGGAGAATACATCACTGAGACGTCGCGGAACGCCATTGAGACCGCCTACATGCATGCGATTGGCGACGCCCGCAATCAGTACACCCTGGGCTATGCGGCACATCTGACGCCCAGCGAGACCTACCGGCAGATCGAGGTCACAGTGGACCGTCCCGATTTGAAGGTCTATGCCAAAGACGGCTACTATCCCGCGCCGCAGCCACGGTGAAGCGGCGGCCAGGGATCCTCTTCGATTTTCAAGTCTGGTAACTGCCGTAACCTGCCGGTAACAAACAGGGCTGTGGTATAAGACAATCAGTACCCAAAGCCAAATTTTGACGACGGGGGAGTTGGGCCGGCGGCAGCGGCTCGATGTCTCGCCGATTTCGAGGAAAGTCTTTGAGCTTCATCAACTTCGCAGCCCGCGAAATCAATTGCAAAATCGTCTATTACGGGGCCGGGCTGGGCGGCAAGACGACCAATCTGCAGTTCATTTATCAGAAGACCGCCGAACAGCAGAAGGGCAAGATGATCTCGCTCGCGACCGAGACCGAGCGCACGCTGTTCTTCGACTTTCTGCCGCTGGATTTGGGCTCGGTGCGCGGTTTTAAGACGCGCATCCATCTCTATACCGTCCCCGGACAGGTTTTCTACGATGCCAGCCGCAAACTGATTCTGCGCGGCGTGGATGGAGTGGTGTTCGTGGCCGATTCGCAGAAGGAACGCATGGACGCGAACGCCGAGGCGCTGGACAATCTGACCGACAACCTGAAAGAGCACGGTTACGACTTCAACAAGATTCCTTACGTGCTGCAGCTGAATAAGCGCGACCTGCCCAACGTCCTGCAAGTGGAAACCCTCAACAAGGAACTGCGCCGCAAGAACGAACCAGTCATTGAGGCCATCGCCTTCCAAGGCCAAGGCGTATTTGAAACGCTGAAGGAAATTGCCCGCCAGGTGCTGGTGGAATTGAAGCAGGGGGGATAGCGTACCCTGACGTCTCTGCGCGGTGCATCGCCTCCCAATCTTGATTGTGAATGGGGGTGCCCCATCCTAGCCGCGCTGTTTGCGGCTAGGGTGGGAGCCGACGCGGCTCGCAGTAAACAGACCTTACGAATCTCGCGCGTTAGGCAAACTCCTAAGAGCCACTTTGTAACAGCGCGTCGATCGCTGCGACGATTTTGTCAAAGGGCTGCTCCGGGCCGGGGGCGGGCTGGAGAAGCCCATGCCGGTCGATGAGAATGACGGCCGGGTAGCGGGCGATGTCACGATAAATGTCTGGGATGTTACCGCGCAGAGTGAGCAGCGGGAAGCTCACCGGCGTGCGCCTGAGAAATCGCCTCTGCTGAGAGATGTGTTCCTGGGAGAGCCCAAAGACCATTAAACCCTGGTCTTTGCGCTGCCGGTAAAGCGCGTCGAGGACGGGCATCTCGTGCGAGCAGGGACGGCACCAGCTGGCCCACATGTAGATGACGACGACCTGGCCCTGGTAATCGGCGAGGCGGAACGCTTTGCCGTCGAGGTCAAGCGCCTCAAAGGGCGGGGCCGGCACGTCATGCAGACCCAGATTCCGTTCCTGCTTGAGATGCATGGCGATGTCGTGAATCGGCCACCAGGAGTTCGCGAAGGCGATCATCGCGAAGGCCAGGCCCACCTTGGCGGAACGCGTGAGCGGCTTAGGTTCCCAGATAACAAGCGCAAGTGTGATCGCAATCGGCACGCACATCCCGGCCATGGAGACGGAAATACGAAAAAGCCAGTTGGAGCCGATGCCCTGCCACGGAAGCGTGCTCTCGACGAAGTGGCGCAGAAGGACTGCGGCGGGCGGCGTCAGGATGCCACAAACCAGCACGCGGTGTTTCTTGAGCCAGGTCATTGCGGAATGCGACGAGCGGAAATCGGTTCAGGCGAACGCGTGCACGAAGACGAAGCTCTGGCGCTTCCGCTTATCTGCGGCGGAGCTTGCTCAGCAGGCGCAGGATTTCCAAGTAAAGCCAGATCAGCGTGACCATCAAGCCGAACGCCGCGTACCACTCCATATATTTCGGCGCGCCCGAGTTCACCCCGCTCTCGATGAAATCGAAATCGAGAACCAGGTTAAGCGCGGCGATGATCACCACGAACACGCTGAATCCGATGCCGATGGGGCCGGCGCCGTTGATCGAGGCGAATTGAATCCCGAAAAATCCCAAGCCGATCTCGATCAGATACAGCAAGGCAATGCCGCCGGTAGCAGCCACGACGCCGAGCTTGAAATTCTCCGTGACTTTGATAAGGCCGGAACGATACGCGATCAGCAACGCGAATAGAGTTCCAAACGTCAGCACCACAGCCTGAATCACGATTCCGTGAAACGCTGCTTCAAACGAAGCCGAAATGGCGCCGAGGAAAAGCCCTTCCAGCAGGGCGTAAAGCGGCGCCGTCACAGGCGACCATTCTTTTTTGAAGATCGTGACCAGAGCCACGATAAAGCCGCCAATGCCTCCGACCGCGACGACCGGCCAGACCTGATCCGGCGCCTGCGCGAAGCGTTGCCAGCTCCAGATCGCGGTCACCGCAGTGCAAACCAGCAGAATGCCGGTCTTGTTGACGACGCCAGGGAGCGTCATCGTCTCACTTTGCAGGCCGGCGACCTGAAATGCTCTTTGGTTTAGAGCAGGATTGGAAGTTCGCATGAACGCCATCGAGGCCTCCTCGGGAGGGCTAACGTGATGATAGCAGGGGAAGGTACGGAATGCCGGAGGGTGCGGACTCGCCAAGCGGGCGAGGTTCGGGAAGGGCCGGATGGGGTTCGGGAAGGGCACGAGTTTCACTCGTGCCGATTGGCACCTTCTACGCGACCACGGCTTTAGCCGCTGCGGGCCACGCATCCAGCTTGAATCCGGGATACGCCGAGCAATAGCGATATTCCGCGCGCTCCGCTAATCTCGCGGCCACCGGATTCTGATGGATATATTCCCGGTGCCGCTCGAAATCCGCCGCATCACGAATCCGATGATCCGTGAACCCTCTCTGCCAGACTTCTTTGCGTTTGCCAAACTCCAGCCCGAACGCGTGTGAGTATCCGCCTTTGACGAGTTGGATGGCTCGCTCCAGCGTCACATCGTCGGCGGGAGTCAGAAGCAAATGAACATGCTCCGGCATCAGGACGAAAGCATGCAGTTGGAACTTACCGGTTCGCCGGTAGCCGTAGATCGTCATCAAGAACAATCGCGCATAGGACTCGACGACGAAGAGCCTATTGCGTTGCCATGTGGAGAACGTCACGAAGTACGTGCCCGGCGGGGAGATTAGACGAGTAGGTTTCACCAGCAGACCTCAGCGGCTGAAGCCGCCAATCCGTCCAGCCTAATCCGGCACGAGTAGAACTCGTGCCCTTCCCGGCAAAAATAGCCGTCGATTGTCCTATTCTGGGAATCGGGGTCGCCGTTCGTTCGGAGGAACGCAGGCTCCTGCAAAGCAGGATCGCCGAGGAAGGGCACGAGTTCGACGAGCGCGGTTATTGGGGCGAGGGGGTCCCTGGGAAGGGGTCACTGGGAAAAAGTTACCGGGAAGGGCACGAGTTCTACTCGTGCCGATTGGCACGCCCCCAAAGCTCCGGCTTTAGCCGCTGAGGGCGGCCTCGCGCTCCGGTGCCTCGGACTAAGCTCAAAACGGCTCGTCGATGTCGCTCTCGCCCAACCGTATTTGCTCCTCTGCGGCCTTCCGCGCCTTGCGCGCCTCTTTTGAACGTCAGATCGAGCAATCGCGGATACTCAAGCTTCTTCCCGGCAAACAACTCGGCAATACTCAAAATCTGCATGCGAGGATATTTATCCGCCAAGCCCCGGCGGCTGATAGAACCCCGCCTCCGCAGCTTCCTTCAGCATGGGCTTGGTGGGATGCTTCACCGAGATCAGCACGCCGATCTCCGCCTTCTCGCGCTCGATCACGCCTCGCAAGTCGCGGACGTACGCGGCCTGTACGTGACCGGCCTTCACGGCGAGGATGATCTGCTTGACTGAATCGGCTTAGTAGTCGAAGAGCTTTCCAGAAATGTCGGCCGCAGACTGTGCAACCCTTGCTTTCGGCCAGAACACTCCGATAATGACCCACGATTTCGGGTGTGCAAGAATCATGCCCACAAAGAAACGCGTGTCCGATCAGCCGCACAAAGTTGATCCAGCGAGGTAGATGAGATCGACGGACTCGTCGCGAATGTGCTCCCGCAGGACGGCGAGATTGTCGCCGTAGTAAAGCTGATTCTTTTCCACGTCGCGGTGATTCTAACGTGGAATCCGGTGCGGAGGGGGTTGCTAGTTTGGTCTGACCCAAACCGCCGAGCTTTGCTCGGCTGGACAGCCGGGGCGGCTGTCCCCACACGAGCTAGGCGCCGGGTTGGGCTTCACTTCTAACCTGGAGGCGCCGTACGGCCGGTCGCCTGCCGCGCTTGGCCTGCCAGAGATCGTACTGGCTCTGCATGTTCATCCACAGTTCCGGAGAAGTGCCAAGGGCATCTGCAAGGCGAAGAGCCATGCTGGCGGAGATTCCTGCCTTGCCGTTCAGCAGGCGGGATAGCGTCACGCGCGTGACGCGGAGATGCGCCGCCGCAGAGGAGACTGCGATGGGGCCCAGATACTCGCGCAGCACGCTGCCGGGATGAGGCGGGTTGTGCAGGGTCATAAAAGCTCCTAGTGATAATCCTGATAGTCGACGAGGATTGCATCCTCGCCCTCAAACCTGAAGGTCAACCGCCAATTTCCGCTGACGCTGACTGCCCAATGGCCAGCCAATTCTCCTTCCAGGCGATGCAGCCTCCACCCCGGTGCGTTCATATCGGACGGACACTTCGCATTGTCCAGCGCGAAAAGCTGCAACCTGAGCTTGGCGGCATGCTTCGGCTGAATGCCAGCCTTCGAGCCGGAGCGGAAAAACTTCTCCAGGCCCCGGTGCCGGAAGCTTCGGATCACTACGTATAGTGTAGCGATATACGTTACACAATGCAACTACGGAAATACGCGCACGGGCAACGACATCCCTGGCGGGGTTCCATGCGCGGCTGTGTTCGGGACTCACCTTAGGCTACGCTCAGGGCAGGTCCGCGCCACAAGAAAGAGGAAAAGGCGCCGCTGCGGGACCGGCGCCTTTGAGATAACGAGATGGCGGCGAGCTATTTTTCGATGGCCGGGGTGGCTCCGGGCGTAGCCGTCACTTCGCGGCGAATAGGTATCGGCCGGGCGCTGCGCGCGGCCTGGGACGAAGCTCCCACGGCGGCGGTGCCGTAGCGCTCCAGAAGCATGGGAGCCACGGCGCCTTCGGCTTCCTTCACGAAGGTCAGCTGGCCTTCCGAATTCAAATCGACGCGGAGGAAGTCTCCCAGCTTGACCTGGCCGGTGGCCACCAGATTGGCCAGCGGGAACACCAGATTGCGCTCAATGGCGCGCTTGAGGTGGCGCGCGCCGTAGCGCGGGTCGGTGCCTTCCTGCAGCAGGTAGTTCTTTACCCGCGAAGTGCAACTGAACACAAATTGATTGGCGGGCGAGGCCATGAGCACGCGCTGCTGCACCATGCCCAGCTCGATTTCGAGAATCTGCTCCAAGTGCTGGGCGCGCAGCGTGGTGAACACGACGGTCTTGTCGATGCGGTTCATGAACTCGGGCGAAAACTTGCGGCGCGCGGCTTCGACCGCGGTGCGGTTGATCTTATCGTCGAGATTCTCGTCGATGGCGGTGACTTTGGTGGCGAAGCCCATGCCGCCGTCCACCAGTCCGCTCATTTCCGCAGCGCCCAGATTCGACGTCATAATAATTATGCATTGGGAAAGATCGACGCGGCGGTTGTCGCCGAGGGTGAGGGTGGCTTTATCGAGAATGCCGAGCAGCAACTGCCATAGCGCGTCGGAGGCCTTCTCGATTTCGTCGAAGAGCAGGATGGAAAGCTTCAGCTTCTCGGTGTGCCACTGATTGAGCGCTTCCTGCGTGAGCAAGGGGTGGGTCTCGCGGTGGCCGAGATATCCCGGAGGCGAGCCGATGAGCTTGGCAATTTCGTGGGAGTGCTGGAACTCAGCGCAGTCGATCTTGATGCAGGCGCGCGCGTCGCCGAACAGAGACTCGGCGAGGGCTTCGACCACTCGCGTCTTTCCTGAACCGGTGGGGCCGAGGAAGAGCAAGTTGCCCACGGGACGGCCGGGCGGGTTCAGGCCCGCGAGGAACATCTGGTAGACCTCGGTTACCTTCTCGACGGCGGGGTCCTGGCCGACGATCTTGCGGCGAAGAGCGCTCTCAAAGTCACGAGCATCGTTGCTACGCCGGGTCGGATCGAGCACTGCGTTGAGCATTGTCTTCATAGGGTTTAGGCCCCCCATTCCGTGGGGCTGCGGTACAGTTCCCGGGGGATGGTTTAAAGTCGTTTGCCAATATGGGATGCCAAACTCTGTCATCCCGCTTCTTTCGTAACGACGACCCTTAGTGCAACCCGTTCGCCAACCGGGGCTTGCGCATCCAAGTGTAAGCAGCTGCAAGTGTTAGAGGCCAAAAGGGTAACGCCGAGGAGCGCGGCATGCAGACTGGGGTCTGGGAGAAAAAGAGAAATAATTTGCGCATCGAGGAAGTTCCATGGCAGTTGGGGAACACGGGAGAGCCAACCGGCGCGGCATGGTCCGACGTAACTAGCAAGGTAATGGGATGGTGGATAGGATGCCGGGAAGGTAATCTTGGAGGCACCTTGCGTCGTCCTAGCCCAATATTCATCGTGTCCGTTTCGTGCCTGGCCGTTGGTTTGGCAGTGTGGCACCTCGTAGCTTCCGTTCCGCGCGCGGCGGCGCAGTCGGCGCAGCGGATGGCGGTGAGCACATCCGCGTCTACGCCAACTCCGAAGCCGGCAGAAATTGTTTCGACAGCTCAACAGGCGACGCCGCCGGGAAGCATTGCTTACGTGGCGAAGCGCGGCGACAGCATTGCTTCGGTGGCGCACCATTTTATTGGGCAGACTTCGTTTCTGACGACCAGCGAACTGGCGGAAGCGATTCGCAAGGCCAACGGAGATTTAAAAGGGACGTTTCTGAAGGCGGGACAAGCGATCATCATTCCCGGAATTCTGGACGCGCCGATTGCGGAGAAGCTGATTCCCCTGCAAAGAGATTTTGAGGTGAGGGCAGTTTACTTGACCGGAATTATGGCGGCCAGCGACCGCGGCATCAAGATCATCCGGCACTGGCGCGAAGTAGGCGGCAACGCGATTGTTTTCGACGTGAAAGACAGCGATGGCACGGTCAATATTCCTTATGACGGTCCGCTGGCGAGCGACCGGCGGCCGGCGATTCGCGACTTGCCGAAGTTCACGCACTTTCTGCATTCGCTGGGACTGCATGCGATTGCGCGAGTGGCGATTTTTCGCGACGAGCGGTTGGTGGTGGCGCACCCGGAGCTGGCGGTGAAGTCGCGCAAGACGGGGCAGCCGTGGCGCGAAAACGGCAAGCTGGTTTGGACCGATCCTTCGCAGCCCAAAGTTCAAGAGTACGACATTGCGTTGGCCATGAAGGCGGCTGAGGCGGGCGTGGATGAGGTTCAGTTCGATTATGTGCGCTTTCCGGCGGAAGGCGACCAGAAAGACGCCAGCTTTCAATTTCAAAAAGAACATCCCGATTGGCAGCGCGCGGACGTGATCGCCGACTTCCTGAAGCATGCTTATGCGCAATTGCACCCGAAGGGTGTGCTGCTTTCGCTCGACGTGTTTGGAATCATGGCGTGGCAGCGGCAGGTGGATTTGTCGCACACGGGACAGGACATTGTGCGCATGGCGAAGCATTGCGACGTGATTTCGCCCATGATCTATCCCTCGCATTTCTTCGGCATGGATGGGATCGCGCGACCGGGGGATGCGCCGGAGCATTTTATTAGCGAGTCGATGGACCGCTTTGAGAAGATCACGGCGGGCAGCGGAGTGGTGATTCGTCCCTGGCTGCAGGCGTTTGCCTGGCGCACGAGAACCTATTCGCCGAAATACATTGAGACGCAGGTTTTGACCGCGAAGAACAAGGGCGGGATTGGATTCTTGTTCTGGAACGCTAATAACGATTACAGCAAGCCTTATGTGGCCATGCCCGAGATGCGAGCTGCTAAGGGACAATACTTCCGCGGGGATGAGATCCCCGGAACCTTGAAGGCCAGTTTGGCTCTACCTTCCCACTAGCGGGCGGGCGTTTCCTACTTGAAGGTAACGATCTGTATCACCCAGACAGTCGAGGTCGTGGTGGCGGTAGCGTTGTAGCTGCCGGTGCTGGTCACCGTCTTGTCTTCCGCGATATTGCCGTATGTATCGATCATCCGGCTCGTGTACCCTGACCCCGCCGCGCTGAACGCCGTCCCCGTCGTCCCGGTTGCGAATATCAGCTCATTCGCCGCCGTTGTCGTCACCGATCCGCTGTTCGCCGTCGTTCCCGAGCCCGTCGCCGCTCCCGCCTGGTCCAGTGGATTGCTCAGGTCCGCCCCCGCATACTCCAGAATCCGCACGTCCGGGTACGCCGCCGCCTGGTTGAACTTCACCGTCACCGTATTGCTTCCCCCGGCGATGTTCTTCGCGTAGTAAATCACCTGCCGCAGCCCCGTGTTGCTGGTCGGCCCCACCGCCGGCAAATACATGTTCCCCTGTGTGTCCGTCACCGAGGCGATCGTCGAGGTCGTGTCGCCCCATCCCACCGCCACTACGTTCAGGTGTCCCGCCACTTGCGCCGCCGGGTACGCCACCGCCACCGTCGTGTTCGACGACTGAATCGTGCT
Organism: uncultured Acidobacteriaceae bacterium; assembly: GCA_963770915.1. GTDB lineage: Bacteria > Acidobacteriota > Terriglobia > Terriglobales > Acidobacteriaceae > PALSA-270. The sequence continues at coordinate 2,531,180 of CAVYRG010000001.1, read as the reverse complement.
CGGCCCCGCGTTCGCCTGCACAAACGTGATCCCGCCTCCAGAAACCCCCGAGTAGCTATAGCCATTCGTCAGCGTAGCGCTCTGGTTGTCCGAGTTGGTCACAACCACATTGACCGATCCAGCGGCATGGGCCGGAGTGGTGGCGGTGATCGAAGTCGAGCTGACGATTACGACGTTGGTCGCCGCCGTGCCACCCAAAGACACCGCGGCTCCGGAGAGGAAGCCGGTGCCGGTGATGGTGATGGCGGTACCACCTCCGGTCGTGCCTGAGGTCGGAGAGATTGACGTCACCGACGGGGCCGGATTGGTGTAGGTGAAGGCATTGGGCAGCGTGTAGCTCTGGCCGTCAGTGTTGGTGACAGTGAGGTTCACGGCTCCGGCAGCGTGAGCTGGCGTTCTAGCGGTGATCGAAGTGGAGCTAACGACTACGATGTTGGTTGCTGCAGTCGTGCCAAACGTGACGCTCGCCCCGGCCAGGAAGCCGGTGCCGGTGATCGTGACGGAGGGCCCGCCTGCCGCACTTCCGGAATTCGGCAAGACCGTGCTCACCGTGGGTGGCGGATTCGGAGAGTTGTAGGTATAGCCGTTGGGCAGCGTGCCGTTCTGTCCGTCTGTGTTCGTTACGACGACGTTCACCGCGCCGGCCGCGTGAGCGGGAGTAGTGGCGGTGATCGAAGTCGAGCTGGCGACCACGGCGTTGGTCCCCGGAGTGGCGCCAAACGTCACGCTTGCGTTAGGCAGAAAACCGGTGCCGGAGATCGTGACTGAAGTTCCGCCTGCCGTGGTTCCCGAGGTGGGAGCGATTGACCCAACCGTTGGGGGCGGGTTGGGAGAGTTAAAGGTATATCCGTTCGGCAAGGTGTTGCTCTGGCCATCGGCATTGGTGACGGTCACGTTCACAGCCCCGGTGGCGTGGGCAGGAGTATTGGCGGTGATAGTTGTGGAACTGGCGACTACGACGTTGGTCGCTGCAGTCGCGCCAAACGTTACGCTTGCTCCGGTCACGAAGCCGGTGCCGGTGATGGTGATCGGGGTTCCGCCGGCAGTGGTTCCGGACGTGGGCGCGATCGAGGTCACAATTGGCGGTGGCGCAATCTGTCCAGCACTGCGGAAGGTAAGAATCTGCATGACCCACACGGAGGAAGCCGTGGTGGCGGTAGCGTTGTAGCTGCCGGTGCTGGTCACCGTCTTGTCTTCCGCGATATTGCCGTATGTATCGATGATCCGGCTCGTGTACCCTGACCCCGCCGCGCTGAACGCCGTCCCCGTCGTCCCGGTTGCGAATATCAGCTCATTCGCCGCCGTTGTCGTCACCGATCCGCTGTTCGCCGTCGTTCCCGAGCCCGTCGCCGCTCCCGCCTGGTCCAGTGGATTGCTCAGGTCCGCCCCCGCATACTCCAGAATCCGCACGTCCGGGTACGCCGCCGCCTGGTTGAACTTCACCGTCACCGTATTGCTTCCCCCGGCGATGTTCTTCGCGTAGTAAATCACCTGCCGCAGCCCCGTGTTGCTGGTCGGCCCCACCGCCGGCAAATACATGTTCCCCTGTGTGTCCGTCACCGAGGCGATCGTCGAGGTCGTGTCGCCCCATCCCACCGCCACTACGTTCAGGTGTCCCGCCACTTGCGCCGCCGGGTACGCCACCGCCACCGTCGTGTTCGACGACTGAATCGTGCTCGGCCCCGCGTTCGCCTGCACAAACGTGATCCCGCCTCCAGAAACCCCCGAGTAGCTATAGCCATTCGTCAGCGTAGCGCTCTGGTTGTCCGAGTTGGTCACAACCACATTGACCGATCCAGCGGCATGGGCCGGAGTGGTGGCGGTGATCGAAGTCGAGCTGACGATTACGACGTTGGTCGCCGCCGTGCCACCCAAAGACACCGCGGCTCCGGAGAGGAAGCCGGTGCCGGTGATGGTGATGGCGGTACCACCTCCGGTCGTGCCTGAGGTCGGAGAGATTGACGTCACCGACGGGGCCGGATTGGTGTAGGTGAAGGCATTGGGCAGCGTGTAGCTCTGGCCGTCAGTGTTGGTGACAGTGAGGTTCACGGCTCCGGCAGCGTGAGCTGGCGTTCTAGCGGTGATCGAAGTGGAGCTAACGACTACGATGTTGGTTGCTGCAGTCGTGCCAAACGTGACGCTCGCCCCGGCCAGGAAGCCGGTGCCGGTGATCGTGACGGAGGGCCCGCCTGCCGCACTTCCGGAATTCGGCGACACCGTGCTCACCGTGGGTGGTGGATTGGTACTGATGGTGTACGTGCCGCTTGCCACAGCGCTGTCATTCAGGCCAGCGGCGCTGGCGACGGCGTTGATAGTCGTCGTCGTGGTCACGACGATCGGAACCGTGTAGGTGGGTGATGTGGAGGTCGGCGTCGAGCCATCGGTCGTGTAGTGGATGGTCGAATTGGGAGTGGCATCGGAGAGGCTGACGGATTGTTGCGTTGTGTAGTTCCCAGGGGCGGGCATGAAGGTGGGTGTTGCGGTTGTGGTTTGCGATGTTATCGAGTACGTGTAGGCGATTTGCCCATTGGTTCCGTCGCCGGGCAGAAAAGCTCGCACGTAATCGACCGTGGCTTGAGATGGCGAGACCGTCACCCGCAGGTGGCCGGAGTTGGGGAGAACGGCGAGGTTATAGGGATCGGTGGTGTGGTAGTCACCGAAGCCGAAGCCATAGGTGGCGTCGGCGGCCATGGGAACGAGCTGATAGATGATGCCATCGCGTTTCTCGTAGGCGAACTCGTGATCGTGCCCATGGAAGAAAGCGGTAACGTTATATTTCACGAGCAACTGCCCGTCCGGATCATCAAATGACGGCCGTTGGTTAAGGAAATCGTAGGTCGTGCCGTCGGTGTCGTAGCCGCCCCATTCGACGAAGGGGACGGCGTTGGCGCCGCCGCGACCGTAGTCGTCCATACCACCGGCAACCTGGTGGGCAAAAATAAATTTGTACTTGGCGCTGCTGTTCTTCAGCGTGTCTTCCAGCCACTGACGCTGGTCGAATCCCAGGGTCCAGCGCCACCGGTCGGCATCCTGCGGATTGGTGGGAAAACCGGGTTCTCCTCCTCCCATGTTTCCGACATAGGGCTTGACCGGGGTGTACCAATAAGGATCGATCACCACGAACAGCGCGTCGCCCCAAGTCCACGCGTAGTAATCCTGGATGGTGTGGTCGGAACTGCTCGAGATCGCCGTGTAACTCGTGTCCGTGTTGCCGGAATAGAAGGGATCGAGCAGCGGATCGGGATTGAGATAATACATCTCCCGCGCGTTGGTGCTTAGCACCGGTGGACTGACGCCGATATTGGAGGTGTCGCTTAGATGCCAACCTTCTTCCTGCTCGTGATTGCCCAGAGCAAGAAAGACGGGCACGGAGCCGCTCATCAGGCCGAAGTAGGAGCGCAAGTTGAGGTAGTTGCTGTTGGCCTGCGCCTGCGTGGTGACGCCATCCATAGCGAAGGTGTCGCCGAGGTCGATGTGGAAGTCTGGATCTTCGGCGGCGACGTTCTGCATGGTCTGCTGATAGAGAGAGGGGTTGCCGAAAACGATGTTGATGTGGGAGTCGGAACCTACGGTGAAACTGAACGTGCTGCCCGGCAGGCGTTGGGTATGGAACGAGTGCTCAACCCGCGTGGTCCAGTTGGATGTGCCGGTCGGCCTATAAACCATGCGGTAGAAGTATTCGGTATCAGCGCTGAGACCGGTCAGGACAACGACCAGAGGCACGTTGGCCGCGGCGGAAGCGGGGCCGGAAACTCCGGCAGCGGGGCTGGTTTGAAGGTAGGGCCCGCCGGACTGGGTGCCGTACTCGAAGTAGGCGTCGATGGCAGTGTCGGCCACGACGTTGATGGTGACCGAGTGATCCGTGGGGCGTCCGAGAAGCTCCGACCCTGGGAAATTGACTTGTCCGCGAGCATTGGCGGAGAGCAGAGCGACTGCCAGCAATCTCAGAATGAACGAGAGCATCTTGGACGGTTTCATGTGCCACCTCTTCGGTTTGTTTACGGGTGACGGGACCCGACGCCAGCCGGGATTCTGTAGCTGGGGGACGCGCGAAAAAGGAAGTGCGTTCCGCTGTTTGGAAGGCAGCCTCGACGGAGGCTTCCGACGCTTAATATCCCGGGACAGGCGCGCTACAGACGAAGATCAGGGTGGGGGGCCTGATCAAAAGTAGAGCACACATTAGCGCAGGGGTGGTTGAGAGTCAACGGTTTTTCCAGTGAATTTCAGGAAACGAGATCGGGGAAATCCCGCGCCGGGCGCGGAGTTCAATAGGGTGGCCGGGCTGCGATCAAGGCTGGCAGAGCGGCGGGACTTCCGGCCGCTCTGCCAGAACATTCTTGTGACCCTCCCCAACCTGGCTTTAAAAGAAGCTACTTGCAGGCGTGTTCAGGGTAATGCGGGTTGCGGAGATGACACCCACGATATGGGCGGTTGAGTTCCCAGCCGTGTCATAAGCATCCAGCGTGAAGGTGCCGGAGTACGACTGACCGTTGCGGCTCAGGAAGACGTTTTCGTGGATCTGGGTGGGGCCAGCCGGGTTGCCGATTCCAGTCGGCGCGTTGGCCGCATCGTTGCCGAGAGCGAAATGGTTGACCTTGTATCCGAATCGCCCCAGGTTGTCCCATACGCCCAGGCAGAAGTTGCCATCTTGCGCGGGCCGGCCGGAATTCATGATTTCGGTGCCGTCGGCGTGCCACTGGACGATCGCATTATCGATGGGTACGCCATCCGGGGGCCCGTCCGAGCCATTTCCCTTTGCGGTGAAGACGACGTGCCACATGCCGACAATCGGGTCGGCAAACTGCTGATCGTTGATGAGTAAAAGGGATGCCCGGTTGGGTACGGCCTCCCAGGCTTGCGGTTGCAGCTTTAGCCCTTTCAGACTTCCGCATTCGGCGTTGGCCTTAGCGGCGAACATGGTGGCCAAGACAAACGTCGCTACAGCAAGAGTTCCTAGTTTGCTCCAGATTTTCATAACCATCCTCCTCGCCAGCACAGCTGGCGTGGGTCACAGTTACTCCGAAGAGCGCGCCAACGCCATGAAGGGCGGGTGAACTGATCGTGAAGATATGGTGAAGCGGCAAGCTGTTGAAAATATTTGTGTTGGTCCGGCCTGGCTGGATTTGATGCTATACTTCGCATCCCCGAAGGTGTAACCCGTGTTGAACGGGCCTATCCAGTTCGACGAGTTTTCCCTCGATTGCGCCCGCTATGAACTGCTTCGCGCGGGCCGCAGCATCAAGCTGGAAAAAATCCCCATGGAATTGCTCATCCTGCTGGTGGAGAAGGAGGGCCACCTGGTTACACGGCAAGAGATCATCGAGCGGATTTGGGGCAAAGATGTTTTCGTCGACACCGAGCATGGGATCAACACGGCTGTCCGAAAAGTTCGGCAGGCGCTGCGGGATGATTGCGAAGCGCCGCGTTTCATTCAAACCGTGGCAGGAAAAGGCTACCGCTTTGCCGGGGAGAAGCTGATTGCGCCTCGGAGTTCTCCCCTGGCCGAATGGAGCGACGCGCGACCTGGCGTGTCGGTTGCGCCGGGGCATGTCATGCTGGCCGTCCTCCCCTTCGCAAATCTAAGTGGTGACCCTGGCCAAGACTATTTTAGCGACGGCCTAACCGAAGAGATGATTGCCCAGGTGGGAGCACTGAGCCCTGACCAGCTTGGAGTGATCGCGCGCACCACCGCGATGGTATACAAGCAGACTTCGAAGAGTGTCCAGCAGATTGGGACTGAATTGAGTGTCGACTATGTGCTGGAGAGCAGCCTGCGCCGCGACAGCGAGCGGGTTCGCATCAGTGCGCAGCTCATCCGGGCGTCAGACCAGGTTCACATCTGGGCGCAAAATTACGATCGTCCCATCGGAGCCTCGATTGCACTGCAGGAAGAAGTAGCACGGGCGATCGCGGACCAGATCAAAGTGAAGCTCTGTCCAAGTTATGCCAGCCGTGCGGCGCGATCGCACCCGGACCCGCAGGCCAACGAAGCCTATCTGCGTGGCCGGTATTTTGGGAACCAATTTACCCCGGAGGGGTACCGCCAGGCGATTGCTTACTTTGAGCAGGCCATCGACCGCGACCCCAGTTTCGCGGAAGCCTATGCGGGACTGTCGGAGTCCTATCGTTATCTCGTGGTCACCGACACCATTTCACCCGCCGAGGGGACGCCCAAGGTCACGAATTCTGCCCGCCAGGCGGTGCTCCTGGGCGACGGCTTGGCCGAACCCCACAGTTCGTTGGGGCACGCATTGCTCGACCAGTGGGACTGGCCGGGCGCGGAGAGAGAGTTAAAGCGTGCCATCGCATTGAATCCGAGCTATTCCAGGGTGCACGGCATCTACGGGGCGCACCTGGCCAGACAGCGGCGCCATGGCGAGGCTTGGGAACAGATTTGCGAGGCTATGCGGACTGATCCGTTGTCTTTGCCCAATAATGCCGAGGTTGTTCGCACTCTGTACTACGCTCGCGACTACGATGGAGCGATCGCGCAGGCGCGAAAGGCGATGCAGTTAGACCCCGATTACTATCGCACGCATTTTTGGCTCGGAAGGGTCTACGCCCAGAAGCCCATGCCTAAGGAAGCCATCGCGGAAGCGGAAAAGGTCCTTAAGGCCATGCCGGAGAGTACCCTGGGGCTGACCGAGATGGCCTACAGTCTCGCGGTGGGAGGCCGCGAGGCCGAAGCAGAGCAGATTCTCCGGCGTTTGGAGGAGCGAGCGAAAACCGGTTTCGTCCCCGCCTACAACTTGGCTGTAATCCACGTGGCTCTCAAGCAACACCAGACTGCCCTGAAGTGCTTGCAGCAAAGCTATGACGAACACGATTGGGCAATGATGGTCCTGGCCACGGAACCTCGGTTCGACCCATTGCGGCGCGACCCGCTCGTTCGAGCCCTCTCCGCAAGTGTCGGGTTGGCACCTTAGGAACGGGGCAGCGGAGGATTGGGCCGGCCACCCTCTTGCCGGTGCCCCATGTTCACGCCCCGGTGTTGGGCGTTAACCTGGGTGGGGCGAGTCCCGATGTCGATACCCGTTCATCCCGAACCCAATCTACTCCCAGGTTAGCGCGGGAAAAAGCGCGCGGTGATCGCGGTGGCCCGCAAGCTGGCGGTTTTGTTGCACCATCTGTGGCGAAGTGGCGAACGCTATCGACCGTTTCCCCAGCAAACTCACCCCCTGGCGGGATAGGAGTGGCAGCGCGGCGGGAAGGCAAAATGAAAATCTGAGGGCGACATCTCGCGTTGCGGCGACTGCGATTGGACGCTTGGTCAGAACCTAAGGCCGTAGGTTAGATAGCAGCGTCGCTTCATCTGTATCGGACACCAACCTGCACCGGGTCCCTTAGGACTCATCCGAGTGCGCATAGAAGCCCGAGATGAAACCGCGAGAAAAGCCAAGGCAAAATCATCCATGAAACAAGGCAAACACTTGACACGATCAGCCGTCTCATAGAAGCGTCCAATGGGCTACTTCGCCGGAGGGCAAAGATCCGTCGTTGGGAGTCCTCCGCTGCCTCAGGATGACAGGAGCGGATGGCTTGTACGGTACGGCTGAAGCCGTACCCTGATACAAATCCGGTGAAGGATGGGCTTCGCTCAGGGCAGGCTCTGGGGGTACTAAGCGTAATAGCCAAGCCTTGCAGAAAAACGACGCAAGGTCTCTCCGCTCCGCAAGATCATTCGCAAAGCGAATGATCTGCTCCGGTCGAGATGACAGTTTTGGGAATTGAGCCGGTGAAACGAGCCCACATGTCGACGCAGGCTTTAGCTTTCTTTTTCGGCGCGGCCGATGGCGATGACGAAATAGCGCGCCGGCGTGGTCCCGACGTTCTTGAGGCCGTGCAGAACGTTGGAGGCGGTGAAGACAACGCCTCCCGGACCGACCGGCTCCGGCTTTCCGTCGTTGAGATATTCCAGGTCGCCTTCACGAATGAACAGCAACTCGGAGTTGCGATGGCGATGCGGAGGATGGGGCATCTTCCCGGCGGGCAGCATGGTCTCGTGCACTTCGATGAACTCGCCGGTGACGAGAACACCGGAGATCACCTTGCGCATGGTTCCACCGGTATCCATGTGGGTGACGGGAAGTTTGTCGTAAGGGAAGGTCTTCGATTCGGAAAGCACGGGGTCGGTTTTGTCGGCGGCCGGTTTTGCGTTGCCGTTATCGTCGGCGAGGGCCAGGGGAAGCAGGCCTCCCAGTGCCAGAAATGCCGAAGCCGTAACACAAAGCTCACGACGGGTGATTTTTTCCACGGCCAGTTCCTCCTTAAGTTTTCTGAGTTGCGGCGCTGTTTTCTACTTCGTGTCGCCACCGATTGCGACGACGAGATAGGTGGCGGGCCCATCGCTGACATTGCGGACGGTGTGCATGGTGCCCGGAGCCACGAAGAGGATGCCTCCGGCGCTCACGCGCTCAGTGGCGCCGTCATGATGGAAGTCAAGTGTGCCCTCGCGCACGAAGATGAACTCCGAGTGATCGATCTTGTGCGGCGAATTGGGCGGAGTTCCGGCGGGCTGAGTGGATTCGTGCACCGAGACGACCTCTCCGGTGGCCAGCGTGCCGTGGAGTATGTCCCAGCTCTTGCCGCCGTTGGGCATGGTTCGGACTGGAAGTTGGTTGAGCGAAAAGACTTTCGATTCGGTGAGGGTTGGGGTTTCCTGGGTTTGTGTTTGGGGCATTCTGCCTCCACGTTCCATAGCCTAACACCGGAATGGTGTCGTGGGTGGCGAAGAACGGGTGGGACTCTCTCACTTCTTTTCTTTACTTCTTGCCCGAGCTGGTGCCCCAGGTTCACGCCCCGGTGTTGGGCGTTAACCTGGGTGAGGCAAGATCCAATATCGACCCACGTTCGCCCGGAGCCAGTCTGTGCCGAGGTTAGCGTCGAAAGAAAACAACGGACGCGAACCCTGAGCACCAAGCTACTCGTAACGGTACACCGAACCGTGATCTAACCCTTGAGCCACTGCCAAATTCCAATTGCCGCGAATACAAGTGAGGCACCACCGAAAAGGATTGCGGTGGTACCACCGTAAAGCGAGCAAACATCGCAAATCCAAGTTCCGCCGTCATCCAGCTTACGGCAGCCTACCATCATGTGCCGGAGAGCCAATCTCCGACCTATTCTGCTTTGACAGGTGAGGACGCGAGAACAAATCCGACAAGCGACCAAGCAAGCAACCGCGACCAAAAACATTTTTGGTATGTACATTGCGCGTCCTCCTCCCGACGCCAGATGAGAATTGCAGTACGAAAGTCAAGGCGAGCCAAGCGGCGGACTCCGCTGCCTCAGGATGACAGGGGCGGGGATGGCTTATGCTGTGCGGCGGTTCGACGCGCGTTGGTATTGGCATTTGCTTCACCCAGGTTAACGCCCAACACCGGGGCGTGAACCTGGGGCACTGGGCCCTTCCTTCACCGGGGTATCAGGATACGGCTTCAAGCTCCCACCCTAGCCGCAGAAAGCGCGGCTAGGATAGGGCACCCACTTCTTGCCAATGCGAGCTATTTCTTTTTTCTCGCTTGCGCGGCGGCTTGCGCCTGAAACTCCGCGGTCAGGCGGTTCCAGGTGGGCTGGAGCTGGTTTGGATCGCGGATGCATACACGAAAGATCTGAATCACATCGAAGCCCGGGCTTACGCCGCCGAGGCTGTGTTGGTCGGCGGGAAGCGGTGGGCCATTGGGGGCCCCGGCCGGCGGAATGACGGCGGGAAGCTGGAAAGCGTACATGCTTCCGGCAGCTATGGCCTGGTGAGGATATTGCAGCAGCCAGCGGCAATTGTGAGCGTCCAGAATCGAGCCGGCGGAAACCACGGCCCAGGAGCCGCCATTAGCGGGCGCGGGATCCTGGCAGTTCCAGAATTCCGACTGCGGGACATAGACCGTGGAATCGAAGAAGCCGTACTCATCCAGCAGGATATGCTGCAAACCGCGCTGTTGTACCCATTGCTCGACCGCGGGGAGAGCTTGATTCCAATCCATGTTGGAGTCGTTCACCAACTCATAATCGGGCCGGCCCATGCTGAGCGAGTTGAGAAACGGCATGTAGTAGGGATAAGTGCGCAGGGCGACGACGATTAAAGTGAGCGAGAGGGCTGCTGTGAGCCAGCCGGCAGCTTGCGCGGGGCGCCATCCGGAGCGGCGCAGGACCGCGAGCATGCGAGGGAGAGGCGCGAGCAGCAGGATCAGCAGAACCATGGGAATGAAGAAGTGGCGAATGCTGATGGTCAGGCGGCTGAGCATGCAGGCGGCGGTGAAGGTCAGCAGAAAAACCCAAACCGCCCGCCAGTGGAGTTGCCACTCCTGAGGAATGGTGGCCGGCTGTGCGATGCGGGCTTTCACGATAAGAGAGATAACAAGCGCCAGCAATAGCAAGGCGAGGTAAGCCAGCGGCGACTTGAGCACAAACACAATGGGGAAGTAAAACCACTCGCCGTGCGGATAAGCGCGGCCGAGAATGAACGTGCCCCGGCTGGCCGTCAAGGCAAACTCAACCAGACCGCTGAGGAAGACTGCCGGGGGCATGAGCAATCTGCGAAGGAGAGGCGACGCCGGAAAGTGCGGTATCTGTGAGAAAAGGGTCGTGGGCTCATTCCAAGAGAGCAGGAAATAAACCGCGTAGGTAACGAATGCGGCCACCAGCGTGCCTTTGAACAGGCTGCCCCAACGGCGTCGGCGCCAGGCGCGAAGCTCGGCTTTCGGCGCGGGCATGGCGGCAAGATGGCGGGCGCGCAGGCTCAAAATGAAGGCGACGAAACAGAAGAAGAGCAGCCCGGAGGAGAACTTGGTAAGCAAAGCGCCACCCAGAGCAAGCCCGAACTTCCACACCGTGGCGGTGGACGGAGTTCGCCACATGTCGGCGAAAGTCCAGAGGGTGAGCAAGGTAAAGAACGTGATCGCCACGTCCGTCAAAACCAGCGGCCCGAAGGTGATAAAGGCGGGCGCGGTGGCGTAGGCGCAAAGGCAGAGCAGGCCGCCGGCGGGACCTCCGAGCTTGGATCCGTAGACGTAGATCAGCCAGCCGAGAATCAGTGCGATGAGCAGCATGGGCATGCGCGCCCAGAACACCGTACTGATGGGATTATTCCAGGTAGCAATAAGAAGGTGGCCGAAGACCCACTCGCCGAAGAACTGCTTGAAGAAGCCGGAGCCGGCGAAGGTCCAGGAGGGGTTGGAGTAGTCGGCCTTCACGCCGCGCAGGACCAGAGGAACCGCGGCAAAGGCCTTGGCCAGCGGCGGATGCTCCTCGTTCAGGCGCAGATCGAGCTTCTGCAAGTAGCTGACGCCGGCGCCGATGTGCGCCACTTCGTCGAAGGTGATGGATTCCTGGCGGACAGCGCCGCCGGAGAGGAGAGCCATCATGGCAAGGAGCAAAATTGCAGAAGCAGTGGCGAGTTTAGAAGATATCGGCGCGGGAGAATTCATGGCGGTAAGTACGGCTTTGGCAGGGCCGAAAGTTCCCTGTGATTTGGCAAAGCAGAGAGTATATACGGCGGGAGTTGAATGCGGCGAGAGGGAGTTTCGGTTCGGAACTCGATGCCGGGCCGGTTCCGGGCGAGAGCGAACTTAATCCGTTCCGCCTTTCGACGACGGCTCTCCTGACGAAGCCAGGGTCGATTCCCGCGCTCGCCGATTCAGGCGACTGACGTACTGCGGATAGTTCGAGTACACCATCACGTGAAAGACCGGCTCCTCGAACTCCTCGATGGCGTAAAGATAGCCCGCCCGGCGAAGAGAGTAGAGCACATCGCGCATCCAACTTTGACCCGCTGCCGACATGGAGTGCTTGGAAATGTCCAGCGTCGCTCCCGTAAGGTGGGAGGATTGAAGCTCGCCGGTGGCATCCGCGGCATTACCGTTGCGGCGGGCAAGCTGCCGCTGGCGGGTTACGGTTCGCACCAGGCTGGTGATGCGGAGCGGCCGCTTGAACCGCGCGTAGTACTGGCGGCTTAAGCGGTCAAGGAATTGCTTGGTCCATGGCCGGCAATACCGATAGGTGCGGGGAACAGCGTGGAGATAGTACGACCGCGCGCTGGAGGGAACGGAGACGAGATAGCCCTTCTGCACGAAGCGCCGAAGCATGGCGGTGTCGCGCATGCGGGATAGATTGTCGGCGTCGGCACGATCGTTCTGGATCTGTTGCGAGGAAAAGTCGGCGACAAGCAGTCCTGGACCGCCGGCCCACATCCCTACGGGAAAGAAAAGAAAAGACAAAACGACAAGAGAAAGCGAACGCATGGCCAGAGCGTCAGAGTAAAACGCCGCCGGGCAGGAATTCAACCAGAATCATCCCGTCGAGTTACAAAAGTATGTACGGGTGCAGAACAGACGCGGAAGAATGTTTTTGTTGTGAGGACGACAAGCGCTAGCGGTGCGCGTTCCCTTGTGGAACGGGCTGGGCAAGGCGGATTTGTCCATACTTTCGTTTGCGAGGAGGCGAACTCCGGCTCTTTGCGTCGGCTATAATCAAGGATCAGCACAGTTGACAGGAGTTGTCATGGCTCTTCAGAAGACCGAGCGCATTTGGTACAACGGCAAACTGATTCCCTGGGAACAAGCCACCATCCATGTCATGTCGCACGTGGTGCATTATGGTTCCTCGGTATTTGAAGGAGTGCGCTGCTACGCCCCGCCGAGCGGGCCGGCGATTTTTCGCGCGCCGGAGCACATGCAGCGTCTGCTGGATTCGGCCAAAGTCTATCGCATGGATGTGGAGTACACGCGCGACGAACTGGTCGCCGCCATGGCCGAAGTGGTGAAAACGAACGGAGTTTGGCCGTGCTACATCCGGCCGATCATTTTTCGCGGTTTCGGACAGTTGGGGGTCGATCCCAAGGGCACGCCGGTGGAGGTTTACATCGCAAATTATCCCTGGGGAAAATACCTGGGCGGGGATTCCGCCGACGGCGTGGATGTTTGCGTTTCGTCGTGGACGCGGCTTGCGCCCAACACTTTGCCGGCGATGGCGAAATCGGGCGCGAACTACATGAACTCGCAGCTCATCAAGATGGAAGCTGTGGTCAACGGCTACGTTGAGGGCATTGCGCTCGACACTAACGGCTACGTTAGCGAAGGATCGGGCGAGAATGTGTTCGTAGTGCATCGCGGAGTGCTGCAGACTTCACCGCTCGGCAACTCAGTGCTGCCCGGCATTACCCGCGATTCGGTTTTGCGCATTGCCCGCGACCTCGGAATTGAAGTGGTCGAGCAGGGCATTCCGCGCGAGATGCTCTACATTGCCGAGGAAGTCTTCTTTACCGGGACGGCGGCGGAAGTTACGCCCATCCGCTCGGTCGATAAGATCAGCGTGGGCAAGGGTACTGTCGGCCCGATCACCAAGCGAATTCAGCGGGAGTTTTTCGCCATTGTGAATGGCGAAAAACCGGACCGTTTCCATTGGTTTACCCCGGTGCCGGTGGGCAGCAAGCAGCCGGTGGGGGTGTAGTAGATTCACTTTATCATTTGAATGAAACAGGCACGGGCGTTCCAGCCCGTGCCTTTCTTTTCCTAATGGCGAAGTGCACTTAAGACGTCGCTTCACATCTGAATCGCGGCACCTATCTCCCGCACCACAACACCTGCACCGGATATTTCGCAAAGTCCCGATCCGAAGTCAGAATCGTCATTTCCTCTGCGATGGCCTGCGCGATGAGGAGGCGATCGAAGGGGTCCTGATGATGAAGCGGAAGGTCGTAGACTCTGACTGCATGAAGGTGAGTGACGGGCAGCGGCCGCAAGCCCTGCTTTGCCATGAACTTCGGTATACATTGGGCCGGGGGGCCAGGCAGATGCAGTTTCCCGAGACGCATCTTGATGCTGAGTTCCCAGGAACTGGCGGCCGAGAAATAGATTTCCTCTCCCCCATCTTCCAAGATGTCGCGGCCTGCTGAATTAATTTTCTCGACCGCGGAAATGCTCCACACCCAAATAACGCTGTCGAGCAGGTACTTCATTTGCGCTTCCGGCGCGGCGGCTTTTCGAGTTCGGGAAGTTCTCCGCCATAGAACGCCTTGAGCAAGTCATCGGGCAAGGGAGCGTCGAAATCCTCCGCCACCCACACCTCGCCGCGTGCGAAGCCCAGCGGACGTTCTTTCTTCTTTGGCTCGACCGCCACCAGGCGGGCCACGGGGACGCCCGCCCGGGCGATGGTGACTTCCTCGCCGCCGGCTACTTTGCGCAAGAGCCGCGAGAAGTGAGTCTTGGCTTCGTGGATGTTCACTTCCATGCTGCCAGTATGGACTAAGTCTGTGGACTAAGTCAATTCTGGCGAGCCTATGGGCTCCGCTTCTGCGGGAGCCTTCTTGCTTTACTTCCAGCGCGAATCCAGGCTCAACGGCCCCGATCCCAGCTGTGAGATTAGAAGCGCGCCGCCCAGCATCGACACGTTTTTCATGAACATGACCAGTTGCATCTGGTGCATCATGGGGTCCGAAACGGCCCAGAAGTTGTGCATCATGAGGGTGACGGGGACCAGAAACAGCACAATCAGCCAGGCTCCAACCCTGGCGTGATAGCCCAGCAAGATTGATAGTCCGCCCACCATCGCCATAAGTCCCGAGAAGGGCACCGCGAAGGAAGCCAGGGGCACGCCCTGTGCCGCGGCATAGGCAATTTCCTGGTGCGAGAAGTGCGCGGCGCCGGCCATCACGAAAATAAGCGCAAACAAAATGCGCCCCGCCAATGTGACCAACCCGGCCAGGCTCGAAGAAGCAACCCCTTCATACCGGGAAGCGGGAACCGCCGAAATAGTTGCCATGTGAATATCGACCTCCTGTGCAATAGCCTTTGGCCATCTACCAGGCATTGGATGAGGCTTCCCGCCTTATGGTTACTTTTAATAACTACTTGTCTTTGTACATTAGAAACTATAAAGTAACTAACGAGGGAAAAAGAGTGACGCGAACTCCCAAACCACCGGCGCCCTGCGCCATCGGTGGCCTTCTAGAATTGCTGGCCAGGCCCTGGACCATGCATATTCTTTGGGCGCTCTCCACCAACGGTCCGGCGCGGTTTGGGGCTCTGCGCCGCCAGGTCGAAGGCATTTCCTCGCGGGTATTGACCGAGAGACTGCGGACGCTAGAGAAAGCCGGGTTCGTGTTCCGGGTGTATGAACCCACGATTCCTCCCTCGGTGACCTACGGCATCACCAATCGGATGAAGGACATCCAAAAGGTCCTGCATCAATTGGAAGGGTTGTCCCACAAATGGCAGGCTGGGAGCGCCTGAGTGCTCGATGCATCCGCTCAAGCAGGACCGCCCGGTGCGGGCGGTTAGCCCCTGAATGCCAAGTCCCTTTGCCCGTTTCCCGCCATTACCTAGGTCATCTTGGGTAATTGGCCAGGTAAGTTCATCATACGTTTTGGTGGTTAGGACCCAAGTTCAATGAATATTGATGATCTGCTGTCGACCGCGATGGAGCGGCGCGCCTCCGACTTGCATTTGAAGGTCGGCAACTATCCTCACCTGCGCATTGACGGCGATCTGGTGCCGCTCACCGACCAGCCGCGCATCAGCGCCGAAGACATGCTGACCATGGCGTTCAGCATGATGTCGGCGCGGCAGAAGCAGAAATTCAAGGAGACGGCCGAAATCGATATGGCCTACGGCGTGGCCGGCTTGGGCCGCTTCCGTGTGAACGTATTCCAGCAGCGCGGCAACGTGGGGTTGGTGCTGCGCGTGATTCCCACCAAGATTCGCGCGTTGGATGAACTGTACCTGCCGAAGATTGTGGAGCAGATTTGCGATATGCCGCGCGGGCTGGTGCTGGTGACGGGCGTGACTGGTTCCGGTAAGTCGACGACGCTGGCGGCGATGGTGGACCGCATCAATTCGACCCGCGCCGAGCACATCATTACGATCGAGGACCCCATCGAATTTTTGCATCGCGACAAGAAGGGCTACGTCAACCAGCGCGAGATTGAAGTGGATACGCCGTCGTTCTCCTCGGCGCTGCGGGCTTCGTTGCGCCAGGATCCCGACGTGATTCTGGTCGGCGAAATGCGCGACGTCGAAACCATCAGCACCGCGCTGCATGCGGCGGAAACCGGCCACATGGTGTTTTCGACTTTGCATACGCTCGACGCGGTGGAAACCATCAACCGAATTATTGCGGTTTTTTCTCCGCCCGAGCAGAAGCAGATTCGCCTGCAATTGGCGGCCGTGCTGCGCTCCATCGTCAGCCAGCGGCTGGTGAAACGCAGCGACGCCGAGGGCCGCGTGCCCGCGGTGGAAGTGATGATCAACACCGCCTATATCCGGGAGTGCATCCTGGTGCCGGAAAAAACACGCGCCGTGCGCGACGCTATCTCCGCCGGCACGTCGCAATACGGCATGCAGACCTTCGATCAGTCGCTATGGGACCTGTTCCAGGCCGGGCTGATCTCCTACGATACGGCGCTGGAAAACGCCTCGAACGCCGACGACTTCAAGCTGCGCATGCAGGGCGTGTCGTCCAGCAGCGACCTTTCGCGCAACTCGATGCAAGCCAGCGGCTACGGCGGCTGAGGGCTCGAATACGAAGGGTTGCAGAGACCCGGCGCTCCATCGACCTAACTACTCTTCCCTCGCCATCAGGAATGCGCTAACGTTTTCCCATGCCATTTCCTCGTCCGCGCAAGACTTATACCGAGGACGAACTGTACGAATACGCGGTTGGCGCGCTGGCGCGGCGCATGCGCTCGGTGGCAGAGCTGAAGCGGCTGCTGCGGCCGCGGGTTGAGGCGGAAACCGAGATCGGGCAAACCCTGGTCGAGCTAGTGATCCGGCGGCTGAAGGATCAGGGATATTTGAATGACGCGAAATATGCCGCTGCCTATTCTTCCTTTCGCCGCGACAATGAGAAGCTCGGCCGCCGCCGCGTGATCACGGATTTGAAGACGAAAGGCGTGCATGGCGAAGTGATTGACAAAGCCGTAGAAACCGCCTTCGAAGATGTGAACGAAGAGAAGCAGGCACGAGAGTATCTTCGCCGCAAGCGCCTGCAAAAGCCGAAAGATCAAAAGCAAGCGGCGCGCATTTTCCGCAACCTGATGCGCGCCGGATTTGGCGGCAAGACGATCTTCGCCATCTTGAAGAAGTGGGATGTGGATGACGAGACCCTAAGCGCTCTAGAAGAAGAGACTGAGGCCTAGGCTCCCAGCCGTCCCTCCGGGACTGCCGCGGTTGCACCTCGCCTACCCAGCACCCTGAAAAACTACCGCCTGAATGAGACGATGTCTGTGACGCCTGAACATCGCGCCATCCGGCGAATGCTAGAATTGAGCCTGCGATTCGCTCCCACGACATGCTCACCGGCTCTGAAATTCGCGAGAAATTCCTGCGGTTTTTTGAGGAAAAAGGGCACCGGCGGGTGCATTCATCGTCGCTCGTGCCGGAGAATGACCCCACGCTGCTTTTTACCAACGCGGGGATGAACCAGTTCAAGGATGTTTTCCTCGGGCTGGAAAAGCGCGACTACACGCGGGCGACCTCGTCGCAGAAATGCGTGCGGGCCGGCGGCAAACACAACGATCTCGAGAATGTCGGGTTCACCAACCGGCATCACACGTTTTTTGAGATGCTGGGGAATTTTTCTTTTGGCGATTATTTCAAGAAAGACGCCATTGCGTATGCGTGGGAGTTGATCACTTCGAAGGATTGGTACGGGATTGATAAGGACAAGCTGTACGTCACCATCTTCAACGGCGAAGGCGGGATGCAGCGCGATGCCGAAGCTTATGACTTATGGGTGGGGCAGGGCGTGGCGAAAGACCGCATTTTTGAGGCTGGGCTGAAAGACAATTTCTGGCAGATGGGCGATACCGGGCCTTGCGGACCGTGCAGCGAGATTCATTACGACATGGGGCCGGCGGCGTCGGATTCGGGCCATGCCGATTGCACCTTTCCCTGCGACTGCGGTCGGTATGTCGAGATTTGGAATCTGGTGTTCATGCAGTTTGACCGGGATGCCAGCGGCAAGTTCAATCCGCTGCCCAAGCCTTCGATTGATACGGGGATGGGGCTGGAGCGGGTGACGGCGGTGCTGCAGGGAGTGATTTCGAATTATGAGACAGATTTGTTTGTGCCGTTGATTGCTGTTGCAGCAAAGCTAGTTGGACTATCGGCACTGCCTTTGGTTGCAGAGACGATTCACGAGTCGCAGGATAGGTCTGTCGCCGCTTCCCTTCGGGTGATCGCTGACCATGCCCGCGCGACGACCTTTTTGATTTCAGATGGGGTGTTGCCTTCGAATGAGGGTCGTGGGTATGTCCTCCGCAAGATTATCAGGCGTGCCATCACACATGGCCGACTACTCGGTCAAACGAAACCTTTTCTGTGGGAAATGGTCTTCGAGGTTCGAGATCTGATGCAGGCATGCATACCCGGAACTGAAGGATGCGGGAAGGGTATCCAACATCGTCCATGTGGAGGAAGACCGTTTCACACACACATTGGATATTGGACTTGAAAGGCTACAAACGCTGCTTGCCAACGCAAAGGCCGAACATGAGGTGAAGGTCCGCACTATCAGGCATGACCGGCTACAGTCAGATGCCGACTATGCTGCGGCTGCGGGCAAGGACCCTCTTGAGGGGCATATCGTCGCTGAAAAGCGCCTAGAGGAAGTCAGGAGGGAACTGGGGCCCCCGGTCCTATCCGGCAGAGAAGCATTTACACTCTACGACACTTTCGGTATGCCGCTGGACTTCATCCAAGATGCGGCACGCGATCAAGGAATCAGTATTCGGCCAGGAAGATTTTGACCACGCGATGGCCGAGCAGCGCTCCCGCGCTCGCGCCTCCTGGAAAGGCGCGGCCAAGCAGACTGCCAATCCCGCCTACCAGCAACTTCCAAAATCCGAGTTTGAAGGCTATCGGCAGACGCGCTCGAACAATTGCGAAGTGCTGGCCATCATTAAGGATGGGCAGGGGGCGCAGGAACTCAAGGCTGGCGAGGAAGGTGAAGTCATCCTTGATCACACGCCGTTTTATGCGGAATCGGGCGGGCAGGTCGGCGATCGGGGATGGTTTTACTCCGACGATCACAATACCGTTATCGCCGAGGTGAAGGGATGCTACTACCCGATTCAAGGGGTGCGGGCGCATCAGGTGGTTATGAAAACCCCACCCAACGAAAACCGCGTTGGGTGGGGCACCCTCAAGATCGGGGACAAAGTGGACGCTGTGGTGAATACCGGCATTCGCACGGCTACCATGCGCAATCACACCGCGACGCATCTATTGCAAGCCGGGCTGCGCGAAGTGCTTGGGAAGCATGTGAAGCAGGCGGGGTCGCTGGTGGCGCCCGATCATCTGCGGTTTGATTTCTCGCACTTCACCGGCGTCGACGACGAAGAGTTGCAGGACATGGAAGACCTCATTAACAAGGAAGTGCTGCGCAACACGAAGATCGAAGTTATCGAAAACGTGCCGATTGATGTGGCCATCAACGAGTATCACGCCATGGCGCTGTTCGGCGAGAAGTATGGCGACCGGGTGCGGGTGATCAAGATTGGCGACTTTTCGACCGAGCTTTGCGGCGGGACGCATACCGGCGCAGACGGGCGAGATCGGACTGATCAAGATTTTGAAAGAAGGCAGCGTTTCGTCGGGGGTGCGGCGGGTGGAGGCGGTCACTGGGGAAGGGTCGCTGCGGCATTTCCGCCAAGATCACAAGCTGGAAGAGGTGGTGGCCGGCTTCGTTGGGCCCACCCTTTCGCACAGAACGCGAAAGGATGGGGCACCCGGCGCGAAGGATGGGGCACTGTCGCCGGAAGAAGATTCAAAGTCCCCACCCTACGAAAACCGCGTAGGGTGGGCCACCCAACCAGAGTTTTCTGCGGCCGGTGCGCTGAAGGCGGAACTCGGAAAAAAAGACGCGGAGATCAAGCGGCTGGAGCGGGAACTGGATCAGGCGCGGATGAAGTCGGCGTCGGCGTCCACCGCAAACATCGGCGATCAAATCAGAGACATCCGCGGGGTGAAAGTGCTGGCGCATCGCGTGGATAATCTCGAACGGCCACAGATGCGTACGCTGGTGGATCAGCTGCGCGACAAGCTGGGCTCGGGCGTGGTGGTGCTGGGGTCGGCGACCAACGGCAACGTTTCGCTGATTGTCGGCGTGACCAAGGACCTCACTTCCAAGATTCAGGCCGGTAAAGTCATCGCGCCGGTGGCGCAGAAAGTCGGCGGCAAAGGTGGCGGCCGACCTGATCTGGCGGAGGCTGGGGGGAAGGATCCCGGCTCGCTGGATGCGGCGCTGGACGGGGCTTACGGGGTGGTGGAGGGTCTGCTGGGGTAGCTCGTGTGGGTCGGACACTCCTGTCCGACGTTTTGGGTGTTGATTCTGTTTTGAGGCAGCGGACAAGAGTGTCCTCTCTACACGGTCCACTCTTTACATAGCTATCTCAGATAGCTATAATTTAGGTCATGCAAGTCAGCGTAGCCGACGCCAAGAACAAGCTGCCTGAGTTGATCAAAGCGGTCGAGGACGGCGAGCCCGTCACCATCTGCCGCCGGGGTGTGCCGGTGGTGGACATGGTGCGCACGCGCAAGCCGAGCCGCAAAGTGCGCAAGCTCGGGACCATGAAGGGCAAAATAAAAATTATCGATCCCGACTGGTGGAAGCCCATGACCGACGAGGAAGCGGACGACTTCATCTCCGGGCGTTATTAGCGTGCGACTGCTTTTGGATACGGCCGCGCTTATCTTCGCCGTTGAATCCCCGGAGAAACTCAGCCGCCGCACCCGGCAGGCGATAGAAGACTCCGAAAACGTTCTGGAGCTCAGCGTGATCTCGATTATCGAGATCGCCATCAAGTCGTCGAGTGGCAAGTTGCAGTTTTCGGAAGACGTCCTGCGGCAGGTAACCGAGGATTTGGATCTTCGACTGCTGCCTTACACGGCCGAACACGCATTTCTTCTGTTTCACCTTCCCGCGCACCACAAAGACCCATTCGACCGGCAGATCATCGCACAAGCCGTGTCGGAAAAGATTCCGATTCTGACTCCGGATGAGAAGTTCAATCTGTACTCGGGGGTCAGGGTGATCTGGTAAGAAAAAACCCAACTTGTCAGTCCGAGCGGAGGTCGAGGATCGAGATTGCGCGCACTATTGAGGCTGCAATCAAGTCAACGTTCGCGTCAAAAGCGCGACCAGCTTCTCGAATGCACGCTCGGCTTGGGGAGGGTTGTAGACCGGGCTGTCGGAGACGGTCCAACTGTGGGCGGCGCCTTCGTAGACTTCGCTTACATACTTGCCGCCCCACGTTTTGAGCGCGGTCTCCAGTTTGGCGATGGCTTCGGCGGGCATGCTGCGGTCGTTGACGGCGTGGCCGAAGTAAAGTTCCGCTCGGATGCGCGGCAGAGTGTGGTGCGGGCTGGTTGGCTCGCCGGTATAAAGGCCGCCGCCGTGGAATGAAGCGGCGGCGGCGATTGTGCCGGGCCGCGCCGCGGCGGCGTGCATCGCCATCTTGCCGGTAAAGCAGTAGCCCACGACCCCCATTCTTCCCTGCCCCACAAAAGATTGCGCTGCGAGAAAATCGATGTACTGTGACAGGTCGCGCTCCATCATTTCGGGAGTCAGAGGTTGCGAGAGTTCTGCGATGCGCGCCGTCCTCTGCTCGGGCGAAAGGCTGCGCAACTGCGGTTCCAGCGGGATTCGGCCGGTGTGGTAGAAGACGTTAGGCACGAGCACCGCGTATCCCCGATTGGACAGGCGAAGCGCCGCTTCGCGATTCGCCGCGCGGATGCCGCCAATATCGGTCAAGTAGAGCACTCCCGGCCAGCGCTCGCCGGGCTTGCCATCGGGATGGAACAAGACAGCCTGGCAACTTCCGCGGGGCATTGGAATTTCGATTTCGAGTTCAGACATCAGCTTCAATCTCCCGGGCGATTTTTCGCAGATTTCCCAAGGCCCTTATCCGTGCTGCGTTCCGCACAGTTCTTTCACCACAGGGGACACAGGGAAGCACAGGGTAACGGCAGCGCTAGCTTCTCCACTTTAGAGTTACCGGGCCGGCGAGTGGATGCTTCATTGCTGCGCCTGAGTTCTTGGCCTCCAGATGCGCAGCCTTTAGCGCGAAGTACCACTTTGCCGGGCGGTCGGCATCGTCGATCAGCATTAAATGCGGATTGTGCTTCAGGCCTTCGGCCTGCAGCTCCATGGTGCGGCGATCCTGCTCGACAAACTTCGCGAACACGAACTTCAGCAGCGACGGGCCGAAGGGGAACCAGGAAAAAATATTCCAGCAGGCAACGACGTCGATACGGCAATGGTTGCGGGTGATTGGCGTGACCGTGGTGAGCGAGGAAAACCAGAACTTGCCGGCGCGGATGGTCTCGAGGCGCAGGTTGGGCAGAATAAAGTCGATGGTCGTGGTGATGGAATCGCCCTTCGCGTAGAACTTCAGCAGCTTGTAGGGCGCGCTGTTCGAGCTGGGCGTGTGAGCGCTCATGCGGAAGCCATTGGGAATCGGCTCGAAGTGTTTCTGCTTTTCGTGGATGCTCTCGCGCTTGCGCCACCACCAGGCCTGGTGGACAAAGGGGCCGTGAGCCGGGTCCATCAAGCCGATGATGCCGTGGTCCACGTTGACCGGCATATCGGCGGTAAGGTATGCAGTTTTGAATCCGTCGCTGAACTTGGGCACTTCGGGAACGGGAATGGGAGGCTCGGTGGGCTTGCTAAATCCAGCGCCGGCCGGGCCGGGCTCGGAGATGAAAACCCAGATATAGCTGTCGCGCTCTTCGCAGGGATAGCTGCCGGCGTAGATGCGGTCGAAGCGCAGCTTCTGATCTTTTATCTGGCCATCGGTGAGCGATGGAATGGCTTGGCACTGGCCGCTGTGCGCGTCGAAACGCCAGCCGTGATAGCTGCATTCGAGCTGCTTGCCGTCAAATACGCCGCAGGAGAGCGGCATGCCGCGGTGGGGGCAGGCGTCGTACAGGGCGAAAGCGCGGCCTTCAGAGTCGCGGCCGAGGGCAAGAGGGATTTCGAGAAGCGTGGCCTTGTTAAGCAGGCCGGCGGCAAGCTGATTGCCCGGCAGCGCGCGGTACCAGAAGCCGCGCAGCATGAGCGCATCGGGGACCTGGCGTTGCGGGAGTTCGAGTTCGGCCATGGGAAACGGCCAGCGTACCACAGGGCGTATTTGCAGGCGGGCCAGGAAATATCGCGGCACACGGCAGACACCGGTAGGGATGGGTCTTTCGAGAGGCTCAGGATTTCGGCGCGCGGCTCGGACGCCGCGCAAGCGCCTCAACTTCGACTGCGCCCCATCGTCGCTCCGAGTCCGCCGGCATGATATGCCACGCTATAGACTTATTTATCAATTACTTGCGCGGATTACCACCGTGGTTCAATGGCCTCTTGTCAGATTGCCCGCATCATCCGGCGCATCTATAATCGCTCTACTCTGGTAGGGATTCTCCGTCAGGTTCCGGGTAGGTAGCTGCGGTGGTATTTGTGTGCCTCCGCCAGGAGATGCTGGTACCCGGCTATGCGAAAGCGCCTGCAACTCGCCCTGATGGCAAGCCCTGTAATCGCGACCTTCCTTCTCACCACGCCATGCGTGCAGGCACAGGCCGGCTCCGGCGCAACTGCTGGATCCATCACCACGACTACCGACAACAGCGGTCACACCGTCTACGTGAACGACTACGCTCCGGCGGCGCCCCGAACCCGGCGCGCGGCGGAGGTTCCGCAGAGCCGTCTGGTCTACTGGAGCGCCAGCCAACGCCGCTGGAAGCCGGTTCCCCGGGCCAACTACCGGGCAGCACAGTCGGCTGCGGCGGAAGTAGGCCAGTTCCTGGGAAAATCCGCCACGGGCTCACGAGCGCAGTACTTCAATTCCGCGAGAAAGAGTTTCACGCAGGCGGAGATTGACGCTGCGATTGACGAGTCGGCGGCGCGGCACAACGTGGATCCCAACCTGGTGCGAGCGGTCATCAAGGTGGAATCCAACTTCAACCCCAACGCGGTTTCCCGCAAGGGGGCGATGGGGCTGATGCAACTGATGCCGCAGACGGCGCGGCAGCTGAACGTGACCAATCCTTTCGACCCGGAGCAGAACATCGACGCGGGCGTGCGCCACCTGAAAAAGCTGATGGAAAGCTTTGGCGGCGACCTGCGGCTGAGCTTGGCGGCGTACAACGCCGGAGCGGGAGCGGTGACGCGCAGTGCCGGCATTCCGCACATTGCGGAAACCCGCGAGTACGTGAGGCGCATCACGCAGCTTTATAACGGCGGAGACTCGAATTGGAGCTTCGCTGGCGGAGCGTCGCATGAGCCTATCCGAGTGCAGCGCGATGCCCAGGGCGTTTTGTATTTCAGCAACACCGACTGAGGACTGACCCTCTCAGTCGCAAACGCGGCAGGAAGTTAGCGATTACAGGCCCAGGAAATTGAAAAAGTCATTCGTAAGCCAATGCGCCCCGCGCCGCGGCGCAGCGCTGTTTCTGCTGCTGGCCGTGGCGGTGCCCGCCTTTGCTTCCAGCCGTAAATCGGAAGCCTGGGCAGAGCAGCAGTTCGCCGCCGCGGAGCGTGCCCAGGAAGCGCTGAACGGACGTCCGGCGAAAGATCGCACGCGCCACGACTACCAGGTGGCGGTCGATGCCTACCGGCGGGTTTACTACGGCGCGCCGGCTTCCATGAAGGCGGACCCCAGTGTAGTGGCGGTAGCGGAACTGATGGTGGAGATGGGGCGGCGCTTCAATGACGACGCCATTCTGCGCAAGGCCATCCGGCAGTATGAATTTCTGCGCCGGGAGTATCCCGGCAGCAGGTACCGCTTCGAGGCGTTGTTCACAATTGGTGAAATCTATAAGGATGATCTCAACGATCCGGAGCAGGCAAAGGCGGCGTTCCAGGAGTTTCTGAAGCGCTATCCGCGAAATCATTTGGCCGACGACGCGCGCAAGGCGCTGGACGACGCCAACCAGCAGCTCGCCAAGAACACGAGCAAGGATCAGGCTGATAAAGATTCGGCCGCCAGCGCGAGCAAGGGAGATGCGGTCAAAGCGCAATCCGGGAAGGATTCCGACGCCGCAGCAGCGGACAAAGCGGAAGACGCTTCGCGGGTTACGGGCATTCGCCATTGGTCCACGCCCGACTACACGCGGGTGGCGATTGATCTGGAGCAGGACGTCAAGTTCAACTCGCAGCGAATCCAGCATCCCGACCGCATCTACTTCGATCTGCCCAATACCAAGCTGGCCTCGACCCTGGTGGGCAAAACCTTCGACGTGGATGACGGGTTCCTCAAGAAAATTCGTGTCGCGCAATTCTCGCCGGAGAAAACTCGCGTCGTGCTGGAAGTCGACGATAATCTTTCCGATTACGACGCGTTCTTACTGAGCAACCCGCCGCGGCTGATCATCGACATCCACGGCAAGGATTTGCATGCCCATGAGTCGCGCGGCAAAGAGGAAGGCAAAGAGGCGGCCAAGGAAGATACGGCCCCCACTAAGCTGGTGGCGGAGCCGCCTGCGGCGAAAGCGGAACCCGCACCTTCCGACGGCGGAGCCAAGGCTGAGCAGAAACCGGAAGCGCAGGCCAAGACCTCCAGCGGCCCCGTGAAGAAGAAGATCGTGGATGTGGACGACGACGACGATGCGCACGGCGAAGTCGCTGTGGCGGACAGCAAGCCGCCCGATTCGCCGCCGGCGGCTTCAGGTCCCGAACATTCCCGGGTCCGATTATCGAGGAGCGTCCACGAAGCACAGCCGACAGCTGCCGGAAACCGCTCGCTAATCCGCGCCTTGGGACTGAAGATCGGCAAGATCGTGATCGATCCCGGCCACGGCGGTTACGACACCGGCACCATCGGCCCGGGCGGGCTGCGGGAAAAAGATTTGGTGCTGGATGTTTCGAAACGGCTGGGCAAATTGCTGGAGACGCACTTAGGGGCGCAGGTGGACTATACCCGGCGCGATGATACGTTCGTTCCGCTCGAAACCCGGACCGCAATCGCCAACCAGGATCAGGCCGATCTGTTCATCTCGATTCACGCAAACTCCAGCACCGATCCCGATGCGCGCGGGGTGGAGACTTATTACCTGAATTTCACCTCTTCTCCCGAAGCTCTGGACGTTGCGGCGCGCGAGAACGCAGTTTCGGAGAAGTCGATTCACGAACTACAGGACCTGGTAAAAAAAATCGCCCTGAGAGAGAAGATCGACGAGTCGCGCGAATTCGCCAGCGACGTCGACAGCGCGTTGCACGACGGGCTGGCGACCAAGAATCCCGGCATGCGCGACCGCGGCGTTAAGAAAGCGCCGTTTATCGTGCTGATTGGGGCGAACATGCCCTCGATTCTGGCGGAGATTTCTTTTGTCAGCAATCCCGGCGATGAGCGCCGCCTGAAGACGGCAGCTTACCGGCAGCGGATTGCGGAGTCGCTCTATCAGGGCATCGCCAAGTACGTCAGCGGGCTGAGCGGGGTGGACGTGGCCAGCAAAATCAGCAAAGGCGCGGGGCAGTAGGAATCAAGTCATTGCCAGCGCGGCGCCTCCGTGCTCAGTTATCGCCTCCTCTGGAAACTTTCTTCTTCACCCGGTAGTCTAATCACTAGGGAGCGTGTCTCCGCCTCTATGCGGTTCCTTCGCCTCACGGTTTTAGCAATCCTAGCCTTCGCGTCGTTGGCATTGGCTGACAGCGCCGCCACACCCCCGCCGATCCTTCCCAAGACTTTCGGGGGATGGCAAATCGTGAGCGAGGAGCAGACCAGCAAAGATTCGGCGGTCGCCGACCCAACCAACGCAGATTTGCTCAAGGAATACGGCTTTACCGATTTCGCCTCCGCCACATACACGCGCGACGACGGCCGCAAGCTGACCATCAAGGCCGCCCGCTTTGCCGATGCCAGCGGCGCCTACGGGGCCTTCACCTACTACAAGCTGCCGCAGATGGTGACCGAGCATATCGGGGATCAGGGCTCGTCGCTGAACGACCGGGTCTTGTTTTATCGCGGCAATATTCTAGTGGATGCGGTGTTCCAGAAGCTCAGCGCCATGTCTGCCGCTGAGCTGCGCGAGCTGGCGGATGCGCTGCCCCGTCCCTTAGGCAGCAACGCGGGATTACCGGGGATTCCCGCGTATTTGCCGCGGCAGTCCTACGTGAAGAATAGCGTGAAGTATATCGTCGGCCCCGTTGGGCTGGCGAAAGTGAATGCGCCGCTTTCCGCCAAACTGGTGGACTTCGGCTCCGGCGCCGAGGTGGCGATGGCTTCCTACGACACCACCGAAGGGGGAGCAACGTTGATGCTAATCTCCTACCCCACACCGCAGATCGCCGCGAGCGCGCTGGAACGGATTAATCCCAGTCAACAGCCAGCGCAGGGGGCAACGCAGGGCGCCAGCACAGCTTCGGTCGGACCCCCGGTATTCACCAAGCGCACCGGGCCGATCGTTGCGTTCGCGACGGGCGCGATTTCTTCCGAAGAAGCCAAGTCGCTGCTGGCTTCGGTGAACTACGAAGCGGATGTCACCTGGAATCAGAATACGTACTTCAGCCGCAAGGACAACGTCGCCAACCTGTTGGTGAACGCGATTGTCCTGTGCGGGATCATTGGAGGCATGGCGATCATCGCCGGAATCGCCTTCGGGGGCCTGCGTGTGCTGATTCGGAAACTGCTTCCTGCGGAGGTTGTGCAGCGCCGGGAGGAGATGGAATTCATTGCCCTGCACTTGTCGGAGGAGCGGCGGGAACCGCCCGATTCCGGTGTAAGTCCATCAATCAAAGCCCTTTAGTCCGAAAATGGGGGTTCGGGTCCCGAGATGGGCAGATTTCGCGCAATGTTTACGGATTTCATAAGTTGTTGAAAATAAAGCCATTTATTTCGCAAAAATCCCTTGACACCCCCCTTTTTCGGCTCATAAGATTTCGCCAGAAAGTTTTGACGGTTTTACCTCCGTTGGAACTATTCTCCCTTGAAAGAAAAGGCCGCCTTTGCCGGGCGGTCTTTTCGTTTTGCGCCTGAACAAATTCTTGAACAGCGCGAAAGCTCGCGATTCGCATTGCACACTCGCGCTAATCAGCATCCGACAATCGAAGCGCCATTGATTCTCATCGAATATGGGTGCTCCAAATATGCCGAGACGTTGCCTCGGCCTGGTCGAGAAAGGGTAAGACCCTCGAGTGAAGTCAAGAATCGTTGTTTTCCTGGTGATAGTTCAATCTGTCCTGCTGCTGGCCCACTGGTTTCTCTACGAGACGTGGACCGCGTTCTGGATGCCCGCCGATCCTCCTGGAATTTCAACTTTGGCGATTGTCGTGGCGGCGCTGGCATTCAGCTTCGTAGTGGCATCGCTGTTGGCATGGCGATTCAGGAACGGGGCGGTACGGGTTTTCTATAGCATCTCTTCGATCTGGCTGGGGCTGGCCAGCTTTTGCTTTCTGGCGGCCTGCGCGTGCTGGGGAATCTATGGCACGGGCCGGCTGGTCGGGCTGCAACTCAACCGGCGGATGCTGGCGGGTGGGCTTTTCGGCGTGGCCGGGCTGGCGACGTTGTGGGGCATAGTGAACGCCGCCCGCACCCGGGTAAAGCGGGTCATCGTAAAACTGCCGAACCTGCCGGAATTGTGGCGCGGACGGGTGGCGGCGCTGGTGAGCGATACCCATCTCGGGCACGTGCGCGGGCGCGGATTCATGAAGCGCGTTGTGGCGAAACTAGGGCGGCTGCGGCCCGACATCGTTTTTATTGCCGGCGACATGTACGACGGCACTGCCGTCGATGCCGCGCGGCTCGCCGCTCCCTTGGCGGAGCTGAAGGCGCCGCTGGGAGCGTATTTCGTCACCGGGAATCACGAGGAGTTCTCCAGCCCAGCAAGATATCTCGAGGCAGTACGCGGTTTCGGCGTGCGGGTGCTGAACAACGAAAAGGTCGAGGTCGACGGCATGCAGATTGTGGGCGTGCACTTTCCCGACTCGACGCGAGACGAGCGCCTGCGGGCGATTTTGCGCGGCGCGAAACTGGATCGCGGGCGGGCCAGCATTCTGCTAACGCACGCGCCCGACCGGCCGCAGATTGCCGAGGAGGAGGGCATTTCGCTGCAGCTTTCCGGTCACACCCACGGGGGCCAGTTCTTTCCGTATACCTGGATCACGTCGCGCATTTACGGCAAGTTTGTTTACGGCCTGCAGCCGCTGGGGAATCTGCTGGTTTACACCTCTTACGGCGCGGGGACATGGGGACCACCGCTGCGGGTGGGGACGGCGCCGGAGATTGTGCTGCTGCAGTTTGCGTAGCCCGCGTTAAGGCATTCTGGCAATTTGATAAACTAAGGCACGCCTACCGAAAGCCGACGTAGCTCAGTTGGTAGAGCAGCCGATTCGTAATCGGCAGGTCAGCGGTTCAAGTCCGCTCGTCGGCTCCATCACTTCTTCGCAGTGGGCTCGCCGAAGGGGCTCCCCTGTTGTGCCGGCAAGAAGCAGATTCCTCGCCGACAAGGCCGGCTTGGAATGACAACCGTTAGGTTCAGTCTTCAATCTTTGCTGGGCCTTTTCGGGGTTAGGCCGCAGGCTTGCTTCACGCGACCGAGATCCAAGCCGGCGGGCGAGAATTCGGCAATCTCGGAGCCGCGGCGGCCGGGAAGCTTCACGTTGAAAATCTGTGCTCCGATCATAGCGCGCGCTGTGCCCTTGTCCATTTGCAGGAAGCGGCCCCGCATCCAGTTCCAGCCTTTGTAGCCGTGGGCATCGTCGATTCGCACTTCCACCTCTAGCTGGGGCTGACCCCAAAACCCGGGCCGGTTGGGCGGACCGAGGCGAATGCCAGGATTGAAGTCCGCGTAGTTGTATTTGCCGGCGGTGCAGACCAGCTCGACGCGGGGCTTGTAGCCGGGGTCTTCGCTCAGATAGTTGTTGGCCAGCAGCTCGAAGCGAACTTTTTTGGCGGGGTTCATGGGATCGTTGATGTTGTATTGCATCCAGTTGCCGCCGGCGGGAACGCCATTCTGGTCCTCGTCGGCGCTGATGACAGGCCCGTTCCTGCGCGGATTCTGGGCGCCGGCTGAGAATGCGGAGCAAAGGGCTAAAACGCCGATAATAAAGGCCCTTGAGGCCCAGGCGAACGAATTCTTATGGCTAAATCGCGATGCGTTCAAAGTCTCCTCCACCTGGAAATCGCAACTATATTGAACCCGGAAGACGGGCAAGAGTTGCTCAAGCCGGAAACCGCTCCGCCTCGGTTGAGCCTGCAATTTCCGCTGTGGTAGCATCCTATCCGCTTTGCTGTCGCTAGGCTTTCGTCCCGGTTGCTTAGCCCGCTCTCGTGTCAACCGCACGAAACCGGCGGCGGATGCTGTCTTTTCGGGCCCGGTCAGGAGGAACGAACCTGTGAAAGTTTATGAAGGCGCGAATATTCGCAATGTCGCAGTCATGGGACATGGCCATGCAGGGAAGACCTCGCTGGTCTCCGCGATGCTCTACACCGCCGGAGCCGCGCAGCGCATGGGGCGGGTGGACGACGGCACCGCTCCCACCGACTATGACGACGAAGAGATCGCGCGCAAGATGTCGATTACCGACACCCTGGCTTACGTGGAGTGGGGCGGGACGAAGATCAACATTATCGATACGCCGGGATTCAACATGTTTGTGCATGAGGCCAAGCTGGCGCTGCCGGCGGTGGATGCGGCCATTGTGGTGGTCGATGGCGTGGCCGGGGTGGAAGTGGTGACGGAGCGGGTGTGGGCCTACTGCGAGGAGTTCAAAACGCCGCGGCTGATTGTGGCGAGCCGCATGGATCGCGATCGGGCGGATGCGGGCCGGGTGCTCGAGTCGCTGAATAAGGCTTTCGGGCGCAACGTGGTTCCCTTGGAATTGCCCATCGGCACCGAGAAGAACCTGAGCGGCGTGGTCGATCTGGTGCACATGAAGGCCTACACCTACGAACTGGGCGGAAACGGGAAAGGCAAGGAAAGCGAGATTCCGGCCGATATGCAAGCCGCCGCGAAAGAGGCGCACGAAAAGCTGGTCGAGATGATTGCTGAAGGCAACGACGCGCTGATGGAGGAGTTCTTCGAGAAAGGCACCATTCCGGAAGAAGACTTGGTTCCGGCGCTGCATGAAGCCATTCGCGAGGACAAGATCTTTCCCGTGATTTTCAGTTCTGGGCTGGGGAATATCGGGGCGGATCGCGTGATGGACTTTATCGTCGAGTTCACGCCCGCGCCCTCCGAACATGAATGGGTGCAGGGAGAGCTCGCTGCTTCCGGCAACGGCGACCTGCCGAAGCGGCATGAGAGCGACGCGGAGCCGGTGTCGCTGTATGTGTTCAAGACGGTTTCCGACGCATTCGCCGGCCGGATTTCCTATTTCAAGGTGTTTTCCGGCGTGTTGAAGAACGACGCCACGGTGCAGAACTTCAGCCGTGGCGCGCAGGAGAAGCTGGCGCATATTTCCATCATGCAGGGCAAGACGGCGGTGCCGGTGAACGAGCTTCACGCAGGGGATATTGGCGCGGTAGCCAAGCTGCGCGACACGCTGACTGGCGACACGCTGGGCGACAAAGGCGCGCCCATTCAATATCCGCGAGTGAAACTGCCCGAGCCGGCGATCACGTTTGCCATCGAGCCGAAGTCGCGCGCCGATGAAGACAAGCTCGGCCCCGGCATTCATAAGCTGATGGAAGAAGACGCTATGCTGCGATTTTTCCGCGATCCGCAGACGCAGGAATTCCTGATTGCAGGCACGGGGCAGCAGCATATCGAAGTGATCGTTTCGAAGATGAAGAAGCGGTACCACACCGAGGTGAACCTGAAGGCGCCCAAGGTTCCCTACCGCGAGACCATCCGCGGCAAGGCCGACGTGCAGGGCCGGCACAAGAAGCAAACCGGCGGCCACGGCCAATACGGCGATTGCAAAATCAAGATGGAGCCGTTGGTGCGAGGCGGAGGGTTTGAGTTCGTGAATGACATTTTCGGCGGCGCGATTCCCAAGAATTACATTCCGCCGGTGGAGAAGGGCATTAAAGACGCCGCCGCCCGCGGCTATCTGGCTGGATTTCCGGTAGTGGATTTCAAAGTGGTACTTTACGACGGCTCCTATCACGATGTGGATTCGAACGACATGTCGTTTCAGATGGCGGGCCGCATCGCCTTCAAGAAAGCCATGGAAGTGGCGAAGCCAACGCTGCTCGAGCCGGTGATGGCAGTGGAGATCACCGTGCCCGATGAGTTTGCCGGTTCGATCATGGGCGACCTGAACAGCCGCCGCGGCCGCATCCAGGGCATGGACAACAAAGGCGGCAACACTCTGGTGAAAGCTGAGGTGCCCATGTCTGAAATGCTGACCTATGGCGTGGACCTGACTGCGATGACCCAGGGCCGGGGCAGCTTCAACATGGAGATGCATCACTACGACGTCGTCCCAGCGCAGTTGCAGGAGAAGATCATCGAGAAGGCCAAGGCCGAGCGCGGGGTGGTGAAGGAAGAGGAGGAGTAGAGCAAGCTTCATGACGCTCATTGTTCAGGTCGCCGCGCTGCTGGCCCTGGCCGGATTCATCGCCTACTTCGTCATCCTCTACAACGAGCTCGTCCGTTTGCGCAACGACATCGACCGCGCCTGGGCCAACATTGATGTGCTCTTGAAGCAGCGCCACGACGAGATTCCCAACCTGGTGGAGACGGTCAAGGGATACATGCAGCACGAGCGGGAGACGCTGGAAGCCGCAACCCAGGCGCGCGCCACTTCCATGAATGCGGCGACGATCCCGCAAAAGGCGCAAGCCGACCTGCTGGTGACCAATGCCTTGCGCGGGCTGTTTGCCGTGGCGGAGAACTATCCGCAACTTAAGGCCAGCGACAATTTTCTGCGCCTGCAGAACCGCATTTCGGAATTAGAAGAAAAAATCGCCGACCGGCGGGAATTCTTCAACGACGATGTGAACACTTACAACACGCGCATCGGACAGTTGCCGGAAGTTTTCATCGCCAGCTTTCTGAACCTGAAGCCGCGCGAGATGTTCAAAGTCTCCGACGCCGACCGGCAGCAGGTGGAGATCAAGCTGGCATAGGCCGTGGAGAATCGAAAGGCCTTTCTTAGCGCGGGCCAGCTCAGGGCTGCGAAGGCTCAAGCTCCGGCGCAACGGTTTGGCGTGGCTTCGCGAGTGAGGATGCTAGCCCGTCAGGACTGAAAGTCAAGACCTTCACTTCGTTTTCGCCTCCTTGCACGGGGAGCGGCTTTCCGTTGAACGAGAAATTGAGTCCACCAACGTTTCCCGCGCGGATGACAACCTTCTCGTGGGCGACGATAGATTTCTGGGCTTGCGCGGGGAGAAGTTCGTTGCCGATCCTCTTACCGTCTGCGCTAATGGAAAGCCAGCAATCCTCGCGTGCCTGAATCAGCACCGAAAACGAGTCCTCCGCGGCCGGACTGGGCGCGGCTTCGGTGGGCGCCACGGAAGTGACCGGCTCCGTCTGCGGGATTGGTGCGGCGGACGACTCGGCGAGAGGCTGAGCAGTCGAGCGAACAGATTCGGGAGCCTTCGACACGGGTGGCGGCGGAGAGGGACTGTCCGCAGCGGGCACCGGCTGTGATGTTGAGTCCTGATGGCTCCGTTTCTGCGAGTTGCGAGTGTGGGCCCCCCACAGGACGAGTCCGAGGGCTAAGACCAGCAGGAAAATCGCGATTTTCCCCCACGGCAACCCTCGCGAATCGACGATCTTTTTCCCCGGCTTTGTCTCGACGGCACGGGCGGCAATGGCGGCGACTAACGCCTCGGGTTCTTTTTGTGCAGGGGCCGCGCCAGCAGCTTTGAGGTAGTCGGCGATGGCTTGTTCTTCATTTAGGCCGAGGTGGCGGGCGTAAGCGCGCACAAAGCCTTTGTTGAAGATGCCGCCCGGCAGGCGGTCGAATTTCTCCTCCTCGAGAGCTTGCAGGAGGCGGGTGCCGATCTTGGTAGCGGAGGCGACGGTGTCCAAGGTGATGCCCTGCCGCTCGCGTTCGCGCTTCAGCCGCGCCCCGAAAGATTCCAATGCCACCCCCTCGTGAAGCCTCTCCAATGCCACCCATATGTTAAGCCGTTGTAGCGGGACAGGGAAGAACAGAAGTCAGGGGACACACACACCTCGGTCATTTGTTGAGATGGGTGGGAAGGAGCGTCTTGCCAGAAGACCGCCCACGCGCCGAAAAACTCGGACACTCTTTCGCGAGCTAGCTCTCCAGTGGTGTGAAGGCTGGGGCGATCGTTACCAACGTAAGTTCAGCTTGTCTGCAAAGGTGTTCTAATTCGCTCTAACGCTCCGCGTACCAAGCAGGACGCGACCATGAAGATGTCTATCACGAAATCCCTGCTCGCTGTCGTTACTCTGACGACGGCGTTGTTTCTCGTCAACTGCGGCAGTCCGTCCTCTCCACCTCCTTCCACGTTCACTATCGCTGGATCGGTAGCAGATCTAGCCGGCAATGGCGGCGGCCTGATCTACAGAACAACGGGAAGGACAACCTGCCGGTAAATGCCAATGGAGGCTTCCAATTCTCGACTCCCCTTGTGAGCGGGACGTCCTACAGCGTCACCGTCCTTGCGCAACCATCCAATCCTGCGCAGACCTGCGGCGTGGTGAACGGTAGCGGGACGGCAGCTGCCAACGTGATCAACATCCAGGTTGAGTGCGGGCACAACGAATGGACGTGGATGACCGGCTCTTCAACCGTCAACCAGATTGGCACCTATGGCGCGCTCGGCATGCCTGCCACCGGCAACACTCCTGGAGGGCGGCAATACCCGGCGGCTTGGACCGACAAGTCCGGGGATCTCTGGTTGTTCGGTGGGTACGGCTACGATTCCGGCGGAAATCTCCTGCCGTTTAATGATCTCTGGAAGTTTCGCGCGGGGGAATGGACCTGGATGGGCGGTCCAACCTTGGCGGGACAATACGGCAACTATGGCTCGCTGGGCGCGGCTTCTCCCAGCAATATTCCTGGGGCTCGGTTTGAACCTGCCAGTTGGACCGACGCGTCTGGAAGTCTGTGGATGTTTGGGGGGAACGGATTCGACTCCGTGGGAAACGAAGTGCCCATGAATGATTTGTGGAAGTACAGCGCCGGTCAGGGGACGTGGATGGGCGGATCCACCGTCGGCCCTCAACACGGGATCTATGGCACGCTCGGCGTCCCCAGCTCGGGCAACACTCCGGGAGGACGCGACGGGGCGATGACTTGGGTCGATGCATCCGGAGGAGTTTGGATCTTCGGTGGGATTGGTTACGATGAATCCAGCCCGATCGTTGGCGCCCTCAGTGACTTGTGGAGATATAGTGGCGGCCAATGGACTTGGATGGGTGGCCCCAAAGTCAAAGCGCAGGCGGGGCTGTATGGCACCCAGGGGGTAGCTGCTTCAAGCAATAATCCTGGTTCTCGCTGGGGCGCATTCAACTGGATCGATGCTTCCGGAACTTTCTGGCTTTTCGGTGGATATGGTTACGATTCCAACGGCTCGAACGCGGTTCTCAACGACCTCTGGAAATACAACGCGGGCAATTGGACGTGGGTTTCAGGGTCGAATGTTGTGAACCAGCCCGGCGTTTACGGCACCCAAGGCACGACGGCCGCGAATAACATTCCTGGTGCGCGTGAGTTTGGAACTACGTGGACCGATTCTTCTGGAAATGTGTGGCTATTCGGGGGGGATGGTATCTATTCCCCTGGGCAGGCCGGCTTGCTCAACGATCTCTGGAAGTTCAGCAACGGGCAGTGGACGTGGATGGGTGGATCGAAAGTCGGGAATCCAAATTCCACTTTCGGCGTCCAAGGTAGCGCCGCTCCTGGCAACACTCCCGGCGGCCGCGTCTTTCTCAACCGCTGGGTTGATGCCAAGGGGAACTTGTGGCTCTTCGGCGGATATGGCGAAGCGGCGGCGGGGCCAGGAAATCTAAACGACCTGTGGAAGTTCACGCCGTAGATTTGTGGAGTCCTGATCCTTTCTGCCTGAGTAGATAAGTGGGCAGCCGTCTTGTTGACCCAATACCTATTGCATGGAAGACAAGCTCGGTGAGTTCGGTCCCGGTGCGTAGAACGGCCCCCCTGCCCGTGGCTTGGTGGGTACGCTGTTACCAAGGTTGGTTGCCGCGCCTTTCCGGGGCCGCCTATAATCGCAGAAATTCTTCTATCCATTGAGGTTGCAGTGCATGAGCAGCAAGGCCACCGGGGTCGGCCGTAACCGGCAGCTCCAGGAATTGAATATCTTTCACGGCGTGGCCAAGGCCTTGACCTCCTCGCTGGACCTCGATTCCATTCTGCAAACCATCATGGAAAAGATGGCGGAGTATTTCCGCCCCGACACCTGGTCGCTGTTGATGGTCGACGAGGAAAAGGAAGAGCTGTATTTCGCCATCGCGGTGGGATCGGCCTCCGAATCGCTGAAAGACGTGCGCCTGAAAGTAGGTGAAGGCATTGCCGGCTGGGTGGCCAAGCATGGCGAGCGCCTGATTGTGCCGGACGTGATGAACGACCCCAGGTTCTCCAAGCGCATTGATGAGATGACGCAGCTAGAGACGCAGTCGATTATTTGCGTTCCGCTACGCTCCAAGCATCGCGTGCTGGGCGTGATTCAGCTGGTCAATGTCGAGATGAACGGCTTCGGCGACGAGGAGCTGTTCTTTCTGCAGGCGCTTTCGGACTACGCGGCGATCGCCATTGAGAACGCGCGCGCGGTGGAAAAGATTCAGGAACTGACCATCACCGACGACGTGACCGGGCTGTACAACGCGCGGCATCTTTATAAGACGCTGGAGACGGAGGTTTACCGCTCGTCGCGCTTCAACTACGAGTTCACGGTGCTGTTTATCGATCTCGATCATTTTAAGCAGGTGAACGATACGCACGGGCACCTGGTGGGAAGCAAGCTGCTGGCCGAGATTGGGTATTTGATTAAGGCCCAGCTGCGCCTGATTGACTATGCCTTCCGTTACGGCGGGGACGAGTTCGTAATCCTGCTGCCGCAGACCGGGAAAGACGCCGCGCTGGTCGTGGCCAAGCGCTTGCGCGATTTGTTGCGCACCAGCATGTTCTGCAAGGAAGAAGGACTGAACCTGAATGTACGGGCGTCCATCGGGGTCGCCACCTATCCGCACGACGCCAAGTCGCCGCACGACGTCATCCGCCAGGCGGACGAAATGATGTACATGGTGAAGAACAGCACGCGCGACAATATTGGGATTGCACAGCGCGGGATGATGAAGTAGGTAGCACTCTGCCGAGCACTCCGCTCTCAGCCCTGCAAACGTCCTTCGCTATTGCAGCGCGTAGAGATTGCCGTCAGTGCTGCCGAAGTAGATCACGCCATCCACAACCACCGGCGAGGAGAGAACCGTTCCTACGGCAAACATCTTCTGGACCGCGGCAACCATGTTGTCGTAGAAGTCTTCCGTAAACAAGGCTTCGCTCGCCATCGTGCCGTCGGGCTTGGTCAACGCGGGGCCGTTCTGGCGGGAGCCGTCGGTTTGAAACTCCCAGGCTAGTTTTTGGGCTCCCAGGTTAATTGCCAAAAGCTTGCCCTCATGCGAGCCGATATACAGCATGTCGCCGGCGATAGCGGGAGACGAGAACATAGGCCACTGGAAGGAGATGGAAAATGCGACCGCACCGGAAGTGGCATCCAGCGCGTGGAACATATGCGAATCGGAAGTCGCGAAATAGACTTTGCCGTTGCGTACTGCAGGCGAAGTGATGACCCATGATCCCTTGTTGTTGAAAGCCCACTTCTTTTGCCCGGTTTGCGCGTCGAGCGCGTAGAAGTTTGAGTCGCGACAACCGAAATAGACCATTCCATCGGCGATGGCGGCAGAAGACTGAATCCCGACTTGGTTGTGGATTTCCGGATCGTCCCCAGTCTTGAAACGCCACTTCTCTTTTCCGCTCGCGGCATCGAGGGCGTAGAAGTAGCTATCCCAGCCTCCGATGAACAGCACCCCATCAGCGATGGCGGGTGAGGCGTGGACGACATTCCCAGTTTGGAATTTCCATTTCAGAACCCCCGAGGCTGCATCGAGGGCATAGATGTTGCCATCGCCGCTGCCGAAGTACACGGCGCCATTCCAAACTGCCGGTGAAGAGAGATAGAAATCGAAAGGGTCGGGCATGGTTTCGCCGGCGGGCTCAATGCCATGGATATGCCGCGCGGTGAACCGGTGCTCACCCGCAGTCTCGAACTTCCATTTCAGCTTTCCGCCGATGGCATCGAGAGCGTAAAAATTGCCGTCGTAGCTCTCGAAGTAGATGGCGCCGTTTTCGACTGCAGGGGACGAAGTAATCCGCACCTTGGTGGGAAACTTCCATCGCTCGGCACCCGAGGCAAGATCCAGCGCGTAGAAATTGCCATCGGTGCTGCCGAAGTAAGCCAGTCCATTGGCGATCGCCGGCGAACAGATTACCGCGCCATTGGTATGGAACTTCCATTTGACTTGGCCGAATTGCCGGACGGGCTGGGAATCATAAACGCCCGTGTGTTGCAGATTGCCGCGGAACATCGGGGCGGTGTGAGTGTTCTGGGCGAAGGACGATAGAACTAGCAACAAAATGGCAAAGCAGGAGCGCTTCATAATAGGCGCTTAGACGGAGGTTGCGCGCGAAGGTTTCTCCGCGCTGCAGTTCATTCTTCGTTCACGGCCATGGGCGCTCGGCGCCCAGTCCTTGGAGATGCTTTGAGCAGCGTGGATGTAGGCTGCTCTGCTTGCAACCACTTGCGAATTTCGGGAAGGGCAGCGCGAGCCGCCATTTCTCCGGCGCGGATCAGGTCCGCGAAGTGGGGGAAATCGTCGTAGCCGTAGGCGCTAACCTCAGGCTCGAGGACCAGGTCGGAGGCGCCTCGCCAGACAGCGCAATTCATTTCCTGGGCAATGGAGAAGCATTGTCCGATGACGTCAAACAAGTGGCGCGGGCCATCCTGGTTGAGCCAGTTGCCTCGCAGATGTACGGCGAGCACGTGAGCGGCCCCCATTTGACGTAAAGGAACACTGGGGACGGAGTAGGCGAGCATGCCGTCAATCAGAAGCCGGCCTTCGAACTTTACCGGGAGGAACATTCCGGGATAAGTGCAACTGGCGCGAATGGGCTCAGCCAGCGGGCCGGAACGGAAAATTACGCCCTCGCCGGTTTTGAAATCGGTGGCGGTCACGGCCAGGGGAATGCGGAGCTCTTCAAAAGTCTTCACTTTCAAGATGCCGTTTAGAAAAGCGACCATGCGCCGATTGTCGGCGAAGCCGAGACGCGAAAGCGTCCAGCGGGCAAAGCTGCGGAAGCGCACACGCGCGGCAACGGCTTCCAGCTCGGCGGGGGTCAGGCCGCTGCAGTACGCCGCCCCAACCAGGGCACCGACGCTGGTGCCCGCCACGAACTTGATAGGGATGTTTTCTTCCTCAAGAACCTTGAGAACACCGATGTGAGCGATGCCGCGGGCGAAACCGCCGCCCAGCGCTAAACCGATGGCTGGGGCCGGCTTTGGGGGTTGGGCAGCTGCGCTGGAGGCGCCGCGCCCAAATGCACGCACCGCGCGGATTACTTTTTTCAGCGTTTGATCCACGGGCCGTTCCTCCGGCTTTTAGAACCCCCACATCCCCTAGCAAATTAGATGCCAAGACGATAGGGAGCGTTCCCGCGAGATTCGGGTACCTTGGAGCAAGAAGTAACTTGAAAGCAGATCACAACAACATATGTAGTTTCTTTAAGTTAGAGAAGGCCTCCGGCAACGAGGAAGGGGAAGACCCTTCCTAGCAGGCCTTAAGACGGAGGGGCGACAAAACCGGATGGGTCCAAAGCTGAGAGCCTTGGACCCAAAATCCGGCAGTGGAAATACACTCTACTTCATGGCCTGGGCGTTGCCTGATCCCACCTGGGCCAGCAGTTGGCGATCCAGTTGGGTGATAGCGGGCGGCAGTTTGGCGTAGTGCAAACCGGTGGCGAAGGACTGGCCGTCGTCGACGATGTACGCAATAAATTTAGCCGTCATGTCGAGTTTTTGGCGGTCATTGCCGTTTTTGGGAACGAGCAGGAAGGTGAGCCCGCTGATCGGGTAGGCCATGGGTGCGGAAGCCGGCGCGTTGACGATGGGTGTGCGAACATCCTTCGCCAGTTCGGCGTGGAACGCGGCAATGGCGGCAGTGGTGGAATCGGCGCTGGGAGCGATGAATTTTCCAGCCCTATTGCCGATTTCAGCTACGGGGAGGTGATTTTCGTCGGCATAGCTCAGTTCCACATAGCCGATGCTTCCCGGAGTCTCCTTAACAATGCCAGTAACGCCTTCGCTGCCTTTTCCACCCAGGCCTGCGGGCCATTTGACGGAAATGCCTTGGCCCACCTTTTCTTTCCACTCCGGACTGACCGCCACCAGGAAGGCGGTAAAGATGCCGGTGGTGCCGCTGCCGTCGGAGCGGTGAGCGACCAGGATCGGCGAGCTCGGCAAATTCACGCCTGGGTTGGATTTCTTAATGGCCGCGTCGTTCCAGTTGGTGATGGTTCCCATGAAAATGCCAGCCAGCGCTTCCGAGGTAAGGCGCAGTGGCTTAGCGAGATTCTCGATGTTATAGGTGATGCAGACCGGGCCGGCGCTTTCTGGCACTTGCACCAGTGCGGGCATGTCCTTCAATTGCTCATCGGTGAGCGCGACATCACTGGCGCCAAAGTCGACCAGCCCCTTTTTCAGCTGCTGAATGCCGCCGCCGCTGCCAATGGATTGATAGTTGATCTGGACTTGGGGATTCTT
Source organism: uncultured Acidobacteriaceae bacterium (assembly GCA_963770915.1). Classification (GTDB taxonomy): domain Bacteria; phylum Acidobacteriota; class Terriglobia; order Terriglobales; family Acidobacteriaceae; genus PALSA-270. The sequence continues at coordinate 2,490,511 of CAVYRG010000001.1, read as the reverse complement.
TTCGTGAAATTCCTGAATCCAGTGGGTCATGATGGGATAAACGAAGGTGCTTCCCGCGCCAATAATCTGGGTATTTTGTGCGGCCGCAGGAAGAGCGACGAGAAACAGGCAGAGGAAAATACTTAAGGCGGACACGGCAACTACTCGAAAGCACTTTTTGGGCATGAAAAATCCTCCAAGAAATCGATGCGACGGGCCATCCTCGGTTTTAAGGCAAGCGCTCACTTGTCAAGCTTGTTTCTCGCGGGATACGAAGCGCCGGCTCGAGTTACTCGATCGCAACGGGAATTCGGGTGCGCTACGAATGTTATGCGTCCTGTGTTAACAGAAGGTTAATTTCCGTAGTTATTTTGCGGATGTTTGCGGTTCCCGGTTTGAAAGATAGGTCACCACGAATTTCTCTCGTGGAGTTCACGCTCTGTTTCTTGGGGATAGTGACGAAACTGGCTGATTGCTGATATTTTTGGGGCCCATGGCACGAGAGATCTCAGCGGGCGGCGCGGTCGTGCGGAGCACAGCGGAAGGCTGGATGGTAGCCATCATCGAGCCGCAACGCGAAGGTTCGGCGCCTCCGCGAAAGCGAGCTCCCAAGAATGCGCTGCTGGCCTTGCCCAAGGGGCTGGTGGATCCGGGAGAAAGGCCCGAGCAGACGGCGGTTCGCGAGGTTCGCGAGGAGACCGGGCTCACGGCACAGCTAATTCGCAAGCTGACGGATATCAAGTATGTCTACGTGCGGAGTTGGGGCGATAAGCAGCGGGTTTTCAAAGTCGTCACTTTCTATCTGCTGCGCTACGAAGCGGGTGAGATCGACGACGTGTCCCCGGCCATGCGCATTGAAGTGAAGCGCGCGATGTGGATGCCGTTGCAGGAGGCGGCGCGTAACCTGGCTTATCGCGGCGAAAGAGATGTCCTTCGGCTGGCGGAAGCCTATCTAAAAACGCATCCCGAGGGTTGATTTGCGACCCTTCCTGCCTGCGACTTCAATCACAGACAAGCGTGATCAAAAGCACTGCGGGAGGGGGCGGGTTATGCTAGCCGAAATCCATCTATCTTATTGATGGCAAAAGATTTATCTTGACATCACAGGAGCTAGCTTCTAGCATGGGGGCAACTTGATTGGGGCGCGTGCCCGATGCCATCCTCACTCCACATCTAATCGGCACGCGCCCATTTTCCTTTTCTGGGCCAATCCGCAAAGTTTCCTCACAAGATATGGTAACCAGAGCCAGCGGTGATTAGACTGCCATTGCCGTTGGAGATGGAGTCAGAGCCATGAAAGCCATTCACAAAGTTGCAATTCTAGGGGCGGGGACGATGGGAGCGCGGATTGCCGCGCATTTGGCCAACGCAGGGGTTCCGAGCCTATTGCTCGACATGGTTCCGTCCGGGGCAGCGGAAAAGCGCAATCAAATCGCCGCCGCCGGGTTGGAGGCCGCGCGTAAGGCTAAGCCGGCTGCTTTCTTTGATGCATCGCGCACGCGGCTGGTCACGATTGGGAATTTTGAAGACGATCTGAAGCGGCTCGGTGAAGCGGACTGGATCATCGAGGCCGTGGTGGAAAATCTTGAGATCAAGCGCGAGCTGCTAAAGAAAGTGGATGGGGTACGGAAGCCGGGGACCATCATTACGACCAACACGAGCGGTTTGCCGGTGGGGAGAATCGCCGAGGGATTCCCCGAGGATTTTCGCCGCTGCTGGTTGGGCACTCACTTTTTCAATCCGCCGCGCTATATGCGGCTGTTGGAGATCATTCCCACGCCGGAGACGGAACGGGCGGCGATTGACGCAGTGGCGCAGTTCGCCGATGTGCATCTGGGCAAGGGCGTGGTGTTCGCCAAAGACACGCCGAATTTTATCGCCAACCGGATTGGGACCTTTTCCGTGCTGAACGTCATGCGGCTGATGCAGGAGATGGATCTGAGCATCGAGGATGTAGACGCATTAACTGGGCAGGCGATCGGCTGGCCGCGGTCGGCCACGTTTCGCACGATCGATCTGGTGGGGCTGGATATTTTGGGGCATGTGGTGGGGAATATGGGGGCGTCGGAGGGGAAGCTGCCCGACTTTTTCCGTCAGATGCTCGACCGCAAATGGCTGGGCGACAAAGCCGGCGGAGGATTCTACAAGAAAGCCAAAGGAGGCGGCGAGGGCAAGGAAGACGAGCGGCTGGCGCTCGACTGGAAGACGCTGGAATACCATCCCCGCGGCAAGCCGAAGTTTCCCGCGCTCGACATGGCGAAAAATGTCGAGGATACCGGCGCTCGGGTGCGCATGCTGCTCGGGCTAGACGGGAGCCCGCCGCAAAAAGGCGACAAGGCGGGGCAGTTTTTGTGGGCCGCGCTGTCGGATTTGTGGACTTACTCGGCGAATCGAATTTCGGAGATTTCCGATTCGCTGGTGGAAATCGACCGCGCCATGCGCCTGGGTTTCAACTGGGAGCTCGGGCCGTTTGAATTGTGGGATGCCGCCGGCGTGGAAGCGACCCTCGCCCGCATGAAGAAGGAAGGAAAGCCGGTTGCGGCAAACGCGGAGAAATTGCTGGCGGCGGGAAGGAAATCCTGGTACGAGCACGATACGCAAGCGGCTTCGGCGCGGGCCTATTTCGATCTGGCCAGCGCGGGCTATCAGCCGGTCGAGGTTCCCGCAGGCGTGTGGTCGGTGGCGGCGGCGAAGAAATCGAAGGGCGTGGTGAAGAAGAATTCCAGGGCGTCGCTGATCGATCTTGGCGATGGGGTGGGCTGCATCGAGTTTCATTCCAAGATGAACACGCTGGGCAGCGATATCGTGCAGCTCATCACGCAGACCTTGAAGCCCGGCGGTGCCGGCGAGTCGTTCGATGCATTTGTGATTACCAACGACGCGGCGAATTTTTCCGTAGGCGCGAACCTCATGCTGCTGCTCATGTCGGTGCAGGAGGAGGAGTGGGATGAAGTCGACCTGGCCATTCGGCAATTCCAGGGGATGACGCAGGCCATCAAATTCTCGCCAAAGCCGGTGGTGGTGGCGCCGTTCGGCATGACTCTGGGCGGCGGAGTGGAGATGTCGCTGCACGCGGCGGCGCGACAGCCGCATGCGGAGCTTTATATGGGGCTGGTGGAAGTGGGCGTGGGTCTTCTTCCCGGCGGCGGCGGGTGCAAGGAAATGCTGCTGCGGGCGGTGGACAGCGCGGCGGCGATTCGTCCCGGCGGGCGTGGCGAATCGGTCGAGATGATGGAAGCTATGAAGAAGACGTTTGAGACGATCGCCATGGCGAAAGTCTCGACTTCGGCGGAGGAGGCGCGCGGGCTGGGGTTTCTGGCGGAGTCAGACGGCATCAGCATGAATCGGGAGCGTGTTTTGGCCGACGCCAAGGCCCGCGCTCTGGAATTGGTGCGCGCAGGGTATGAGCCGCCGCAGCCGCGGACAGACATTCCCGCCCCCGGCGAGAACATGCTGGCCACGCTCAAGATGGGCGTGCACTTGATGCGGCAGGGCGAATACATCACGGATTACGAAGTGAAGCTGGGCACGAAAATTGCCGAAGTGCTGTGCGGCGGGAGTGTGACGCCGGGCTCTCCGATGAGCGAGCAATATCTGCTCGACCTGGAGCGCGAGGCGTTCAAATCGTTGTGCGGGGAGAAGAAGACGCAGGAGCGGATTCAATACACGCTGAAGACGGGGAAAACCTTGAGGAATTGATGATTCCCAAATCGGAGCCTTAACGGCGTGATGTGAGGCGCGCGGAGGAGCCTTTGGACAGCGGGCTCCTCGGTAATGTTGACTTTCGAGTTTGGTCGGACAATCAGTCTGACAGCTGGACAGGTTGATGCGCCGGGCCGGAAACGGCCTGGTTGCTTTTACGGAGTGAAAACGGGCGACGGTTTGAGGAAAGCCCAGCGCAACGAATGAATAGCCACCCTTCCCACGTGGTATATACTATTGATAGAGATCATAATCATGCGCAAACCCAACATCGCCAAACTCTTTCGCAACGGGCGCAGCCAAGCTGTGCGCCTGCCTCGTGACTTCCGCTTCGAGGGAGACCGGGTGCGCATCAGGCACGTGCGAGGAGGGGTACTGCTGGAACCGCTCGTCGTCGATGCCTCCCAATGGTTTGCCGACCTGGACGTCCTGAATTCCGTGCCGTTTGTGCCCAAAGGCCGCCACCAGCCTGCCACGCCTAAGCGCAAGATTTTCTAACACTCTGTGGATTACCTTCTCGACACAAACGCCTGCATCGCCTTGATCGAGGGCAAACCCGAACTGGTGCGAAACCGCTTGCGCAGGGCTGTCGATGGCGGCGCACAGGTTTTCGTTTCGACCGTCGTGAGCTTCGAGTTGTGGTACGGGGTTTCCAAAAGCCGCCGCGAGGAGTTCAATAGAAGAAGACTGGAGACGTTCTTCGCCGGGCCTCTCGTACTATTACCGTTCGACGAAAACGACGCCAGACGCGCCGGATTGGTGCGCAGCGCGCTCGAAATTGCAGGTAAGCCGATCGGCGCGTACGACCTGTTGATCGCCGGCCAAGCTTTGGAGCGCCGATTAACCCTGGTGACCGCCAACGTGTCCGAGTTTGCGCGCGTGAAGGGGTTGGTGTGGCAAGACTGGGCAAGGCAGTAGACTGAAAGTGGGTGTTTTATGCGTGAAGTTGTGATTGCTTCTTCGGTGCGCACGCCGGTGGGGCGGGCGTTCAAAGGCACGTTGCGCGCGACGCGTCCGGATGAATTGGGCGCGATTGCGATCAAGGGCGCGCTGGAGCGAGTGCCGCAAGTCGATCCCAAGGAAATTGAAGATGTGATTCTGGGCTGCGCCATGCCGGAGGCGGAGCAGGGCATGAATGTGGCCCGCATCGCGTCGCTGCGCGCGGGCTTGCCGGTGAATGTCTCGGCGATGACCATCAACCGCTTTTGCTCTTCCGGCTTGCAGGCGATTGCCATGGCGGCAGAGCGCATCATGGCGGGCGGGGCGGAGATCATCGTGGCCGGCGGCACGGAATCGATGTCGATGGTGCCAATGATGGGCAACAAGATTTCGCCGAATCCCTGGCTCGTCGATCATTATCCGGACGCGTATCTTTCGATGGGACTCACAGCAGAGCGGGTGGCGCAGCGGTTGGCGATTACGCGAGAAGCGTCAGATGACTTTTCGCTCCGCAGTCATCAGAAGGCGATGGCGGCGTTGGCAGCGGGAAAATTCGAGGATGAAACCGTACCGGTGCCGGTGAGTTTTGTCACTCCAAACGGAAGCAAGCCGAAACGGCAGGAGATCGTCTTCAAGGCCGACGAGGGGCCGCGCGCGGACACGTCGATCGCAGCGTTGGGCGCGCTCAAGCCGGTGTTTCACGTGAAGGGTTCGGTGACGGCGGGGAATTCCTCGCAGATGTCCGATGGCGCCGCGGTCGCGGTCGTGATGTCGGCGGAGCGGGCGCAGGCGCTCGGGATCAAGCCGCTGGCGCGATATGTTTCGTTTGCGACGGCGGGCTACTTGCCGGAAGAAATGGGACTGGGGCCGGTGTACGCGATTCCCAAGGCGCTGAAGATGGCGGGGCTGAAGTTGTCGGACATTGACGTGATCGAACTGAACGAGGCGTTCGCAGCGCAGGCCCTGGGCGTGATTCGCGAGCTTGGACTCGATCCGGAGCGGGTGAACCCCAACGGCGGAGCGATTGCGCTGGGGCATCCGCTGGGATGCACGGGGGCGAAGCTGACAGCGACCGTCATCCGCGAACTCAAGCGACGCAATGCGCGCTACGGCATGGTGACCATGTGCGTAGGCGGCGGCATGGGCGCGGCGGGGATTTTCGAGAATCTGAGCTAGGGCAGTTAACCACAGAGGACACAGAGGGATTCTCTGCCTTTCTAATAGGGGTCGAATCGTTTCGCGATCCTACTGTGCCCTTCTGCGCTCGAATGTCAAGGAGTGCGTGATGGCAACGATTTCAGCAATTCCTAAGGTCCGCATCTCTGGCGGCGGTTTCCTTCTTGAAGAACGTAAGACTGACAACGTCTTCACACCCGAGGACTTCTCCGAACAACATTTGCTCATCGGACAGACCACAGAAGAATTCGCGGTCAACGAAATTGTGCCCAACATCGAGAAGATGGAGCACAAGGATTTTGCTGTCAGCCGCGCACTGCTCAAGAAAGCCGGCGAACTCGGGTTGAGTTCGGTTGAAATCCCCGAAGCCTATGGCGGGCTGGAGATGGATAAAGTCACCGCCGCCGTCATCGCCGATCACATCGCCAAATATGCCGGCTTCTCGACCACCTGGGGCGGGCACACAGGGATCGGCACGCTGCCCATCGTGTATTTCGGAACCGAAGAGCAGAAGAAGAAGTATCTGCCGAAGCTGGGCGCGGGTGAGATGGTCGGAGCCTACGCACTGTCGGAGTCGTCTTCCGGCTCGGACGCTCTGAATTGCCGGGCGCGGGCGGAGTTGTCGGCGGATGGGAAGCACTACATCCTGAATGGCGAGAAGATGTGGATCACCAACGCCGGTTTCGCCGACCTGTTTACCGTGTTTGCCAAAGTGGATGGCGAGAAATTCACGGCTTTTCTTATCGAGAGGACGTTCCCCGGATTTTCCGTCGGCGCCGAAGAGCACAAGATGGGGATTCGCGGGTCGTCAACCTGCCCGCTGATTCTGAATGACTGCAAAGTGCCGGTGGAAAACGTGCTGGGCGAAATCGGCAAGGGGCACGTGATCGCGTTCAACATCCTGAACGTTGGCCGTTTCAAGCTGGGGGCGATGTGCGTGGGCGGCGCGCGGGTGCAGATCGAGAATGCCATTGGCTATGCCAAGCAGCGCAAGGCGTTCGGCAAGGTGATTGCGGATTTTGGCCTGGTGCGCGAGAAGCTCGCCAACATGGCGATGCTGATCTACGTCGGCGAGTCGGTAGTGTATCGGACAGTCGGCATGATGGATGCGGCGCTCGGCGAAATCGATAAGTCCGCACCAGGCGCATCGAAGGAGATGTTGAAGGCAATTGAGGAATATGCCATCGAGTGCTCGATCATCAAAGTGTGGGGCTCGGAGATGATCGACTACGTGGTCGACGAGACGGTGCAGGTCTACGGCGGGTACGGGTTCGTCGAGGAGTATCCGGCGGAGCGGGCTTACCGCGATGCGCGCATCAACCGGATCTTCGAAGGCACGAATGAAATCAACCGGCTCATCATTACGGGCTTCTTGCTGAAGCGCGCCATGTCGGGTCAACTGCCGCTGCTGCCGGCTATCAAGCGGCTGATGGATGAGGTCTTGTCCGGGCCGTCGGCCAGCGACGAGATGGAAGGGCCGCTGGCGGAAGAGCGCAAGCTGGTGGCCTCGGCGAAGAAGCTGGGATTGTTCGCCGCGGGCGTGGCCACGCAAAAATATATGCAGGCCATTCAGGAACAGCAGGAAGTGATGGGAGCCATCGCCGATATGGTGATTGAGATTTATGCCATGGAATCGGCCACACTGCGCACGCAGAAAACGATCGAACGCAGCGGAGAAGCGGCAGCCGCGCTGCCCGTGGCGATGACGCGCGTGTATCTCGCGCAGGCGATGGAAAAAGTCGAAGCGGCGGCGAGGAAGGTCATCGCCGTGGCCACGGAAGGCGACACGCTGCGCACACAGCTGGCGATCCTGCGCCGCTTGGCGAAGCATGAGCCATTCAACACGATCGAACTGCGGCAGCAGATCGCGCAAAGAGTGATTGAGCGGGGAAAGTACAGTCTGACGTAGGAACAGCCACTGCGGGGGCGCACGGGCTGACAGGCCGATATTCCGCCAATTCCTGGCGACAAATTCTGATAGAACTGTTGGGGCTAATTCGCACAGGGGATAACATGCGCGCCAAAATACGAATCTTGAATGTAGTTGTCACGTTGCTTTTCGCCGCCGGATTGCATGCGCAGGCAACCAGCCCTTCCGCCAACCTGGCGCTGACGCCGCCGATGGGATGGAATTCGTGGAACAAATTTGGCTGCAACGTCAGTGCAGACATGATCCGGCAAATGGCGGACGCGATGGTCAAATCCGGCATGAAAGACGCGGGATATCAGTACATCGTAATCGACGATTGCTGGCAGGTGAGCCGCGACGCGAACGGGAATATTGTCGCCGACCCGCAGCGCTTCCCCGAAGGGATCAAGGCGCTGGCGGATTATGTTCACTCGCTGGGGCTGAAGTTCGGCATCTATTCCGACGCTGGCAGTAAAACCTGCGCCGGGCGGCCGGGCGGGCTGGGACATGAGTACCAGGACGCGCTCACCTACGCAGCGTGGGGAGTGGATTACCTCAAGTACGACTGGTGCAACACGACCACGCAGGACGCGAAAGCGTCATACGCCAATATCCGCAAAGCACTGGATGCTTCGGGGCGGCCGATTGTGCTCAGCATTTGCGAGTGGGGCAGCCATCAGCCCTGGCTGTGGGGGCAAGAGGCCGGCGGAAACCTTTGGCGCACCACCGGGGATATTCAAGACCGGTGGGGAGAAAAACAGAAATGGGGCAATGGCACCTGTTGCAACTACGGCGTCATGGGAATTCTCGACGCGCAAAATGGGATCGAGAGCTTTGCCGGGCCGGGGCATTGGAACGATCCTGACATGCTTGAGGTCGGCAACGGCGGCATGACCGACACCGAATACCGTTCCCACTTCAGCCTCTGGGCGATGTTGGCGGCGCCGCTGATCGCTGGCAATGACCTGCGCGATATGAGGCCGGAAATTCACGATATTCTGACCAATGAGGAAGTCATCGCCGTGGATCAGGATACGCTTGGCCAGGAGGGCACGCGGGTTTGGAAGGACGACGATCTGGAAGTGTGGGCGCGGCCGCTCGCGGGCGGCAATCGCGCGGTGATTCTGCTGAATCGCGGCACCGCGCAGCAGGAGATCCGCGTGAATTGGGAGGCCTTGGGATACCCTGCGCATTTGAGCGCGGCGGTTCGCGACTTGTGGTTGAAGAAAGACCTGGGAAAGTTTACCGGGCAATACTCCGCGCTTGTCCCGTCGCATGGCGTAGTGATGGTGACGGTGAAACCTTAGCTTGCTGGCCGATGGTTCCGTCGTCGGTCGAGACCCTGCCTCACATCCTAGCGCGAAGAGGCGCCAGGATGGAGCACCCCGCATTGTCTCAGAGCCGAGAGGTCAAACGCGGTAGCGGAAGCAATCGATCGAATGGTCGTTCACCATGCCCACGGCTTGCATGAACGCGTAACAGATCGTCGAGCCGACGAAGGTAAAACCGCGTTTCTTCAAATTCTTGCTCATGGTGTCGGATTCGGCGGTCTGCGCGGGAAGCTGGCTTAATGAGCGCCAGCGGTTGACGATCGGCTTGCCTCCCACGAATTGCCAGATGTAGCGATCGAAGCTGCAAAATTCCTTTTGCACTTCAAGAAATGCCTTCGCGTTGGTCACTGCGGAGGCAATCTTCAGCCGATTGCGCACGATGCCCGGATCGCGAAGCAGCGCTTGTACTTTGGGTCGCTGATAGCGCGCGATGCGCTCCGGGTCGAAGTTGTCGAACGCGGCGCGATAATTTTCGCGCTTTCGGAGAATCGTGTCCCAACTCAGGCCGGCCTGCGCGCCTTCGAGGATCAGCATCTCGAAAAGATGGCGGTCGTCGTGGGAAGGCACTCCCCATTCGTTGTCGTGATAAGCAATGGAGAGTTCGTTCGTGGCCCAGCGGCAGCGGACTTTGGGCTTGGACTTCATTCAGGTGACATTTGTTTTGGGGGCGGAGCTTGCCCCGCCCCCGCGATTTTGTCTTACTGCAGCGACTTAGGATCGGAGAGATTCTTGGGACTCTTCTTGTCCAGCAATTGAACCAAAGGCTGAGCGCAAGTGGGAACTTTTACCGCGCCGTCACGGATGATCTCTTTCGCAGTCAGCTTGCGTCCGTAGAGTTTTTCGTTGGCGCTGCCGTCGGAACGTAAGGTGGACCCTTCGAGCGAAATTCCCGCGAACAGTCCTTTGTTTCGCGAGTAGGAAAGGATTTCCGCCTTCATCACCACATCGGTCGCACCCTCCGCGGTGCGGCCTTTCGGGCCAGCCGCGGCGGAAGCGTCCGCGCCAAGCTTCACCTTGCTGCTCAGCAGCGAAGTCGCGCCCTGCGGATTCATGACCAGCAGCACAAAGTCGGTAGCTTGCCCGCCGAGCTGAAAGCCGATGCTGATGCCTTCCAGTGCATAAAGGGCAGGCGGACCCCAGGGGCCGGTGTAATGCTCGCCGCTGCGGCAGATCATGACACCCCGGCCGTAGCTGCCGCCGATCCCGATTGCGCCTTTTTTCACCGATGGCATAATGACCAGGCATTCGGCTTTGTCGATCAGGTCTTGTGGAATGTCATCAGGAATGTTCAGGATTTCTTTCAGGACTTCTCCCGAATCCCGCACGCGGTCTTCTTCTTCCTTCGAGGCAAAAGCAGCGGGCGCCAGGGCGCAGAGCAAGAGCAGAACCAGCAGTTTCTTCATCGCATCCTCCACGGAAGTTTTGGGTCTTCTAATTCTAATTGCAGCGGAGGCTCCCGGCTAATGCGACTTGCTGAGCAGCAAGGGCACCCGCGCGGTTTCCTCGCCTCCGGCGGTGAGACCGCCGGGAACCGCGATGCCCTTTTCCGTCACCAGTAGGGCGCGGGTGTTCATAGTTGGGACAGGGGCATGCTCATTGACTGACTCCCATTTGCTGGTGCGCAAATCAAAGGCAAAAACCACCGGTGAAGGCTGGGAAGGTTTGCCGTCGAAGCCGAGGCCGTTGTAGTTGTCGGGATTGGCGGTGCCGCCGGCAAAGTAGATCTTGTGGTCACGATCGGAAGCTCCCGCGGCGATGCCGAATCGCGCCGTTCCAGGATGATTGGGCAATTTGCTCCATTCGATCTTGGAGGGATCGTGATGGTCGATCTTGCCTATCCAGCATTGGTCCGAAGGAAGGTAGATAGGAGATTCACCAGAGGGATTCTTGTACGCTCCATCCACATAGACAATGGTGTCGTCGAGCACGCCGCCAGCGTGCCCGAAAACCGGCTGGCCGGGAAGCGGCGTGCCTTTTGCCCATTTGTCCTTGGCCGCGTCGTAAACCTGAACATCGGCCACGGGGCCGGCGTTGGAACGCCCGCCGAGCAAGTAAATGTAGCGGTCATGATAGACGCCAATCACGGCATCGGAGACGGCGACGGGCATATCGGCGCCGCGAAACCAGTGGCTGCTTGTCGGCAGAAATGCATTGACGTCAGGCACAACCATGCCGTGATATTTAGCATCGACGACGTAGCCGCCGAATAGAAAAACGGTTTCCCGCGCACCGATGGCAGATGCCCCCAGGCGCCCGGCAGGTCCCGGAACCGGGTTGAGCGGATACCATTTCTGCCAGTCGAGGTCGTAATAATAAGCGGAGTTGCTGACGGCGTCCCAGGTTTTCCTGGCGCCCATTCCCATGAAGGAAAACAGAATCACGCGTCCGCGGATTTTCACCGCGGCCACCGCGTTGTTGGAAACGGGGGACGGAAGGGACGGAAGCGCCGCCTCCGGGGCCGCGAAAATCAATCCAGACAGAAGTACGAGAAGCAGGAGACTGCAAAACGCCCAGGATCGCTTGGACATGAGCATTCCAACTTACCACGGGTTCGCCGCGGAAGGAACCCGATTCCGGCGGGCGCGCTTTCGTTTTTCCGCGGTCGCTTTTGTTCTGCCTTTCTTTCTGCGTCCTTATTTCACCAGGCCCTTACGAATCGCGAGAATGAAATCGGTGTGGGCGGGAGTGAATCCGGCGCCGCGCAGGTCAGAAGCCACTTGTCCGCGGTGGTAGGCAGAGTGCATGAGCACGTGGGTGAAGACATCATCGGTGCGGCTGGTCCAGGATTCCCCGACCGTATTCTTGTAGGAAACCTCGGCAGCCAGCGCGTCATCTCCCATTGCGCTCAGGTGGCCTTTCCAAAGCGCGGCAAGCTTGGCGGCTTCGGCGGCACATTGATCGAGCGTGAAAGCCGGCCATACCGGAAACGTCTGCGGCTGTTTCTTCAGGCGATCGAACCACACATACTGCGCCGACAGCACATGCGCCATGCGATCGAGGGCGCGCGCCGGCATGGGATTCGCTGCTTGCATTGCCGCCAGCGTCTGTTGGTTGGCCCAATCGTCATAGGCAAATAATCGCCGGAAATGCTCGATCATTTTCGGGCTCGCTTTCGCCGTTTGGAACTCCTGATGATGTTCTCCACCTGCGCGAGATGGTTCAGGTCATGGCCGGCGAGCAGCCGCACAATCTGAGTAATGCTTTCCTTGCCGCGCTCTTCGTGCATGCCATAGTTCTCCCAGGATTCCTTGGGCGCAGACTTCAGCAGCGCCAGATTGGCCTCGCGCAGCACGCGAAAAGTCGCCAGTGAGGTCCTGGGATCGCGGTGGCGATAGTCGAAAGCGCGCGCCCAGGCGTCTTGATCGTATGCTTGAACGGAAACCCCGTTTCGGGCCAGGATAGAGCGAATGCGCCAGCCCACTGCCAGTTCGACATCGGCCAGGTGAGCGAGAATTTCTCCTGCCGACCATTTTTCCGGCGCCGGGCGCGCCGTCATACGCTTCTTGTTGACTCCCTTGACCAGCCCGGCCAGCTTTGCCGGGGTTGAACGCTGCACGCGCAGGGGTTCTTGGCCTTCGATGTAGCCGAGGATGCGAACTACGTATTGCTGCGGAGTTTCCTGCATACGAACCTCACGAATTGAGCTTATCCAGATGGCGGAACCCGTCGGTGGCCACGAACATCAGGATGCTGATCGTGCCATTGTAAGCGATGTGAACTACCAGGCCGGCCGCGACCGATTTCGTAATCGCGCGCGTCACCGTGAGCACCATGCCCACCAGAAAAATGATGAGCACAGGCGCCCAAGCGCGCCCAAGCTGAGGAGCATGAATCAAACCGAAGCCGATGGCGGTAAGAACGATCGCAGGAATGGCTCCCAGCCGACGCGCCAGCACGGGGTAGAGAAACCCGCGAAAGAAAAGTTCCTCGAAGAACGGGGCAAACGTAACCCCAAACAGCGAGAGCGCCCAGGCCTCACGCGTGGTCTGGAAAAAGCGGTCCATCGGCAGTTCTTTGGGCATGGGGAGGATCTGCCCCAACAATTGCAAGCCAATCGCCAGAACCAGCCCCCCGAAAACATAGGCTCCCCAAAAGTCCGGCCAGTTCCAGCGGATAGCGCGCAAGAACGGCTGGCCGCGACCTCGCTCCACCAGCGCAATCATGAAGAAGAGGACCGCCACATAAGCCAGGCTCTGCGCTATGACGGTCACGATCGGGTCCTGACCTGCCTGCGTTACCGTGCGATGGGGAAAGAACTTCAGCTTGGCCACGAAAGCGGTGAGAGACAAGCAGATGAAACCCGCAAGCAGCGTCAGGAAAGCGATGGCGAGCACATCCCAGCCGCTCCACGGTGGATTTTCGCCGCTTGACCGGGGCGCCGGCACGTTGCCCGGTGGCAAGCCGCTGGCGGGCGGTTCGTCAGAAACGGGATATTGTGAGGTGGACAAGGCGTGGAACGCGGCTCAATCAGAATCTACACGAAAAAAGCGGCGAGTGCAGCGCGGTTAGGTGCGCTTCAGTTAGCTGGGATTCTGTGTTTTTCAAGCAAGGCACGGCCGGAAGATGTGACCTTGACGATGCAACGCCCGCCGGTCTGCTGACGCTCGACCAGCCCGCGGTCATTGGCATCTTCCCAGACCGGAAGTTTGGGACACGAGGTGCGCCAGGCCTCCATGACCTCGTCATAGCCGCGGTCACGCTTAGCCAGCCACTCGAGGAGGTCGAGAATCAGGCTTTCGACAACCGCATCGCCCATGCACTAACTATATCGAAGCAGGACCCATGCAGCTACGGGAGGGCGCGGTCCAATAAACTAGACCGCTTTGGCGTTTTCGCCAAAATACTGCACAAGGGCTTGGCCGGTGTAAGACTTCTTGTTGTGCGCCACTTGCTCCGGGGTTCCCTGCGCCACGATTTTGCCGCCGTGCTCTCCGCCTTCGGGGCCGAGATCGAGGATCCAGTCGGCGTTGCGAATCACATCCAGATTGTGCTCGATGATGATGATGGTATTGCCGAGATCGGTGAGCCGGTGCAGCACGTCGAGCAATTTCTTCACGTCATCGAAGTGCAAGCCAGTCGTGGGCTCGTCAAGGAGATAGACCGTCTTGCCAGTCTGCCGTTTGCTCAGCTCGCGCGCCAGCTTGATGCGCTGCGCCTCGCCGCCGGAAAGCGTGACTGCGGACTGGCCAAGCTGGATGTAGCCAAGTCCCACGTCGACCAGAGTCTGCAGCTTTTGCCGCACCTGAGGAATGTTCTCGAGAATGGGAAGAGCGTCCGCCACCGGCGTTTCCAGCAAGTCGGCGATCGAGCAGCCTTTGTATTTCACCGCCAGAGTTTCGTGGTTGTAGCGCTTGCCGCCGCACACTTCGCACAGCACATACACATCGGGCAGAAAGTTCATTTCGATGCGGCGCTGGCCCTCGCCCTGGCAAGCCTCGCAGCGGCCTCCGCTGACGTTGAAAGAAAAGCGTCCGGGCTTGTAGCCGCGCTCGCGAGACTCAGGCAGCATGGCGTAGATGTCGCGAATCTGCGTGAACACTCCGGTGTAGGTCGCAGGATTGGAACGCGGCGAGCGGCCAATCGGCGATTGATCGATGCGAATGACCTTGTCGATATTTTCCGTGCCGGTGATCGCCTTGTGCGCGCCAGGCTCTTCACGCGAGCGGTAGAGCTGTTTGGCCAGCGCGCGGTAAAGAATGTCATTCACCAATGTCGATTTGCCCGATCCGGAGACGCCCGTCACGACGGTCATTACCCCAAGCGGAATCGTGACGTCGAGATTCTTCAGATTGTTCTGCCGCGCGCCCAGAATCGTCACGCCAGAGCCATTCGGCGCGCGGCGGCCGGAGCGAATATCAATGCGGGCCCGCCCCGAGATATAGGCGCCGGTGAGGGATTCAGGCACTCGCGTGATCTCCTGCGGAGTGCCGTGGGCAACGAGTTCGCCGCCATGCCGTCCCGCGCCAGGGCCAAGGTCGATGACGTAGTCGGCGCGGCGAATCGTCTCTTCATCATGCTCGACAACCAACACCGTGTTGCCAAGATCGCGCAGTTCTTCCAGAGCCTGCAACAAGCGGCCGTTGTCGCGATGATGCAAGCCGATGGAAGGTTCGTCCAAGACATACAGAACCCCGCGCAGCTTGGAACCAATCTGCGTCGCCAAACGAATGCGCTGCCCCTCGCCGCCGGAGAGCGTTGCGGCGGAGCGGTCGAGCGAAAGGTAGTCCAGGCCCACTGCCGTCAGAAACTGCAATCGCTCGACGATTTCGTGCAGGATGCGCGCGGCGATCAGCGCCTCCCGCCCCGTAAGCTTGATTTGGCGGGCGGTTTCGAGCGCGCGCGCGATGGGTAGGGCCGTGAAGTCAGCAATGGAAATGCCCGCGACTTTCACCGCCAAACTTTCCGCACGCAACCGCCTGCCTTGGCACGCCGGGCACTCGGTCGCTGACATGTAATCGAGCAGCCAGTCGCGATAAGTCTCCGATGACGAGTCTTCCAAAGCGCGTTTGAGATAAGCGAGAATTCCCGAGAAGCCAGTTTTTGCGTTGCCATTCTTTCCGCTTTCGCCGTAGAGCAGTAAGTTCTGCGCCTTCTCGGGCAGTTTTTCGAAAGGCGTACTCAAGTCAATGCCGTGCGCGGCGGCGGCCAGTTGCAGCATGTGAATCAGATTCTGCGACGCCGAACCTGGCCCAAGACCGCCTTCCAGCAACGGCTTCGACCAGTCGGCAACCACCTTGGCTGGATCGAAGTCGTAGCGGCTGCCCAAGCCGTGGCACTCCGGGCAAGCGCCGTAAGCGCTGTTGAAAGAAAACGACCGCGGCTCGAGTTGCGGCACATTGATGCCACAATCCGGGCAGGCTAAGCGTTCGGAAAAAAGCTGCTCTTCGCCGCCCACCACCGCAATTTGCACCAGCCCGCCGGCCAGCTTCATCGCCAAACCAAGCGAGAGTTCCAGCCGGTGCTCAATTCCTGGCTTTACCAGCAGGCGATCCACGACGACCTCGATGGTGTGGTTCTTCCGCTTATCCAGCGGGATGTCGTCTTCCAGACTGACCAGTTCGCCGTCAATGCGGGCGCGGGTAAAGCCGTGCTGCACCAGCTTTTCCATCTCTTTCTTGAACTCCCCTTTGCGGCCGCGCACGATCGGCGCCAGCACCATGACGCGGTCTTCGGGCGTGAGCGACATCACCCGCTGCACGATTTGGTCAGCGGTCTGCCGGGAAATCGCGCGGCCGCATTTCGGGCAATGCGGCACCCCGATCGAGGCGAACAGCAGACGAAGATAGTCATAGATTTCTGTAATCGTTCCGACGGTCGAGCGCGGGCTTCGGCTAGTGGTTTTCTGCTCGATGGAAATCGACGGGCTCAGGCCATCGATGGCATCCACGTCCGGCCGCTCCATCTGATCCAGAAACTGGCGGGCATAGGCGGAGAGCGTTTCCACGTAACGCCTTTGTCCTTCGGCATATATGGTGTCAAAGGCAAGCGAAGACTTGCCCGATCCGCTGAGCCCGGTGATGACGGTCAGGGTGTTGCGCGGTATCTCGACATTGATGTTCTTGAGGTTGTGCTGGCGCGCTCCCCGAACGGAAATCTTTGTGATGGCCATGAAGCCGGGCTTTTGCTGTCCTTCCGTAATATGGACGGGTCCCCAGAAATGTTGGAGAGTGAAAGTGCGCAGTTCTACTCACGTAGTTTATTGGTTAACCCTGGCAAGCGTCAATTGCGGGTAGAGTGGGAAGGCGCCGGGAAACGAGGCCAGCGCGAATTGTGCAGCGTCTCCCAGGGAACCGAACTCGGGTAATTTCATGGAACCTTTTGTCCTTTTCTCTACTGTGCTGTTGGCATTTGGGCTCGGCATTCTGGCTGGATACGGCGCTTTCCTTCTGATTCTGAACGCGTTTGCCCCCGCCACAACCAAAACTGTTCCCACCCTGGTGCCGAGCGAGAGTCACGCCAGCGGAGATTAGCGGCTTAGCCCTCTCCCACCCTCTTCAATTTGAGAGATTTCGCGCGCAAAAAACCCTACTGATTGAGCACTGCATGTAGAAGAGTCGCGAGCTTATCGCTGGCGCGGCGGCTGTGCGGGAATATCCTGGGGCGCGCCTTGCTGCTGTTGTTGCTGCTGCATAAGCTGCTGCTGGCGCTGTAATTCCTGCAGCAGCTGTTCGGGAGTTCTTATCTGCGGCTGGCCATCCGGCGTCGGCTGGGCATCGGGCTGACCAATGGGAGGAGGCGCGGGCACGTCGTCAGCATCGCTGTTGTCGTCCCCCTGGTCAATCGAATCGTTGAATCCTGCAACGCGCGGGTAAGGGTTCGCTTCCGGAGGGGCCGCCTGATTCTGAGCCGTCTGCGGCAGCGGAGGCGGCTTGGGAGTGAGAATCAGCTTCTGCACGCCGCTGGGATCGGCCACCGAACCGAGCATTATGTAGTTGAAGCGCGAGCCGTTGAGGAGTTCAGCCAGAACTTCGCGGACGGGTCCGGGCCCGAATTGGCCAACCACGCGATCGGCGGGGTTCCCAGGCAGATCAATACTGGCTTTGGTCTGCACATGAACGGCCTGCAGGATGTCCCCGAGAGTTGCGTTTTGGGCTGAAATCGTTAGATCGCCGCCGTTGTAAGTGACTTGTGGCGGCGTGGCCGGCATCTGCGCCAGCGTCAGGGGAATCAGCGGCGCCGGGGGACCAGCCGGGACTTCTGGTGTGGCCGGTTCGGCTTTTGCCGGATGCTTCCGGACGGCGTGGTGCTTGCCGGCGCTTGCTTGAGTAACTGCAACCGAAAGCAATCCCATTAGCAGGGCAAGCCCGAAAATGACCCGCTTCCGTGACATCAAAACCTCACCACCCCAGGAGACGCCAGCCTACGCAGACTTCAACTGAGCGAATTGTAGCACTGGCAGGCAGGCGTAAGGCAGCCTGAATGCCGCTTTTCAGCCGCAGTTCATGCTCAGGTCAGATTCCACTACTGGCGAGGCGAGTAATAGCCTTGGCGGGCGCGCACTTCGAGGTCTTTCTTTTGGCTGGTGATCTGAATGGAGCGGAAGTGGCCGTCGGAAACGAAATCGGCCGGCCGATAGGAGACAACGTACTGGCTGCGCAGTTCCTCTTCAATGGCTTTGAAGGAATGCGTGATGTCCTTCGTGTTGTAGGGGAAAAACGCGCGCCCGCCGGTGGCGTCGGCAAGCTGCTGCAGCGCTTTGTCGCCGCGCAGGATTAGGCCGCTGTCATCGGTCGAAATAGCATAGATGATGACATCGGCGCGCTGTGCCATTTCAATGGCTTGGGCGCGGCTCACTTCACTCTGGTTGTCCTCGCCGTCGCTGATCACGATCAGCGCATGGCGCACCGGATGGTCGCTCCGCCCCTTGTTCATTTTGTCGCGGCTGGCGCGGTAGATCGCGTCATACAGGGCGGTGCCACCGCCATCGCGCAGCGACTGCACTCCGGTTTGGAGCAATCTCAGGTTGTCGGTGTAGTCCTGCATGATTTGGCTGTGGCTGGCAAAACCCATCACGAAAGCTTTGTCGAAGTTGGGCCGCAACGTCTGCTCAAGGAAATCGACAGCCGCGGCCTGCTCGAAATCGAAACGGCCGTGGACCGAGCCGCTGGTATCCACCAGCAACCCCAGTTCTAGAGGAAGATCGGTTTCCCGGCGGAAGTCCACGATGGACTGTGGCGGTTTGTTGTCATCGAGAATGGTGAAATCGCCCTCATTCAGATTGCGGACAAACTTGCCGTGCCGGTCGGTGGCGATGAACAACACGTTGACTTCGCTCACCCTGGTCTTGATGGTGAGGACCGAATCCGGCGACTGGTCGGAATTATTGGGGGGAGCTGCCGCGATGGCGGCGGCCGTCGGGGCAAAATTCGACTGCGCCAGCAGGGGCGACGCTGCCATTGCCAGAAGGACGACTCCGAGACAAAAGGTCCGGCCTGTGTACTTCATTCCCAACTACTCCAAAATTTGCCTTCTCAAGCACGGCCAGGGGCTTCCTTCTTATATTAGATGCGCGTCGTGGGCCGAAAGCTCTTTGGAGGACCGTTTTGACATTATGACTGTAAGCGAGGCCCCAAGGGAGTGCCAAGTTACAAAAGGAGCACACTTTTGGGGGGAGGACCGGCCCCTTAGCGCGGTCAACTGGAGCGACCTCTTCGACCCGTCTGATACAGTACTCAGCAATTCGGCTTATGCTGAAAGCGATTTTTATCGGTGCTTTGAAGCGAGGCTTGCTATGAGAAGTTTGACTTTACTGCTCGTTGTCGGCGCGGCCACGGTTGCCCAGTCTGCGCTGGCGCAGGATCAGCTTGCGGCGATTCGGGCCGCCTGCGCGGCGGATGCACAGAAGTTCTGCGCGGGAGTACAACCGGGAGGGGGCCGAATCGTGGCCTGTCTGAAAGAGCACAAAGATTCGCTGTCCGACGGCTGCAAACAGGCCGCCGGGCTGCCGGTGAACCCGAGCCGTAGTTCCGCGCCCAGCGCTGCCAGTTCTCCAGCTCCGTCGTCGGACTCCGCTACCGGGCCGAGCGTTCCGGCTGCGGCAGCCCCGGCAAAACCGGCCCACCACACCGATGCTGGGTCGAGCGTTCCGGCTGCGGCCTCCAAGGCTAAACCGGCCCCCGCACCAAAAGGCACTCCGCTAGTCATCCTCGGAGAACGCTTCGTCCAGCGCGCAGTCGTCGACACCCAGCAGGGTGGCATGACGGCGATAACGGTCTACGTTCCAGAAAACTGGCACTTCGAGAGCAAGATCGAGTGGCACTACGGGTGGGTCGCGTATCCTGTCAACCCCTCCTGGCATGCTGAAAATCCGGCCAATGCGGAGGCTTATTTCCAATATGAGTCATGGCAACTGGTGGACATGTACGTGGCGCCGCGATGGAGACAATACGTAAAACAACCCAAGCTTGGCGATCGTTACTTCTCGGGCCAAATTCACATGGCGCCGGTCGTCCCTCCAATGCAAGCCATGACCGCGTACATCAAGAGTATTCGCGGCGATGTAGCCAATCTGAAATGGCTTGGCCAACAGGACCTGCCTGACCTGGCGAAGGTTTTGCGTCTCCCCCCTTCGCCCAACCAGCACGGCGTCGCCATAAAAATCGGTTACGACTTAAACGGCAAACCGGTCGAGGAGGCCTTCTTTGGCGTCTACTTCATGAATAAGGCAGGCGCCCCGGCTGTGCAGGCAGGTCACCAGGCAATGGGCGCGAATGAAATGATAGAGACCGACTGGGGATTGCAGGGGCTGCAAAGCTTCCGCGCGCCCGCCGGCACACTCGACAAGCGCATGCCGGTCTATTGTTTGATGGCCAAGTCTGTCCAAGTTGACCCGAAATGGCTGGCGCGCGATGCGGCAATCAACGCCACGTTGATGCAGATGTTCAATCAGAAGCTCAAGCAGGGCTGGGATCAGATTCGTGCAGCCGATGCGCTCTCAGACGAGACGATGAAGCAGAACGCGCAATTTTTGGCCAGTGTTGGCCGTCAGGAAGAGGCCATGCGCTCGAGCGGCGGATCGGTGGACGGCTTTCTGCGATCGGATGGTTCGGGCGCTGGCGGTGGTCGCACTTCCAGCGACAATGTGAGCGATCTCATCCGCGGTGTCGATACGGTCAACGATCCCAGCACCGGAGGTACGAAGCAGCTCGACTACTCGGGGGGCTACAATCACTTCACCGACGGCTTCGGCAACTACCGCACCTACGATGATCCCAACGCCACCCCGGAAAACCAAGGCGAAAATGGCTCCTGGCAGCGGATGACGAGTGCACAGTAAGTCGGCTTCTGGGAGGTGTATATATCTCGCCAGAGTGCGGTTGATTCATCCTGCGAACGACGTCTATCTCGCCCGGGCAAGAACCAGGGTGATGTCATCCGGCCGCTCCCCGGCGCCGATCCAGTCATCGACCGCGGCGCTGACGATCTCGCTGATTCGCGCCAGCGGCAGATCGCGGTTTTCGCTTACCAATTCGATGAGACGCTTTTCCCCGAACTCTCCGTAGTCGTTCTCCGGCTCGGTCACGCCATCGCTGTAAGCCAGGAAAATGTCACCCCGGCCCAGCTGCACGGAGGCCTCGTCGTAAACCCGGTGATCGAACAGTCCGATGACGGTTCCGCCCTGGTCCAGCCGACGCACAGAACGGTCGCCGCCCAAGATAATCGGGGGCAAATGACCGCCGTTGCTGTAGATGAGCCGCCGCTTCTCCTCGTCGTAGACGCCCAGGAACAGGGTCGCATACTTTTCCATCGGGGTGCTCTCGTAGAGTTGATGATTGAGCAGTGCGAGCAAAGTCGCGGGCGAGACTTCGGCCCCCCGCGAGGTGGAGTCCAGCACCATGCTGGAACCCAGGCCCGCGCCGACCGCGACTGGCTCATGCAGCACCGGGATGCCCTCCAAGCTGAGCGCGCGCACCGCAGAGTGCACGGTGGCCATCAGCAGCGCCGCGGAAATTCCTTTCCCGCTGATATCGCCCACCGCGATCAGCAGCTTTTCGGCTTCCACCGGCACGAAATCGTAGTAGTCGCCGCTCACAGTGCGCGCCGGGCGGCAAAATCCAAACACTTCAAGCGATGGAAGTTGCTTGATGTGGCGGGGAAAAAGCTGCGCCTGCACTTCCTGCGCAATCACCAGTTCATTTTCCATCCGCTGCTTCTCTTCGTGTTCCATGAGCAGCCGCTCCAGCGACTCCGTCATGGAATTGAAAGAATTCGCCAGTGCCGCCAATTGATCGCGCGACTGCACCGGAATGCGATGATGAAATCTTCCGCGGTTCACGTGCTGGGTGGCGTCGTAGAGCTGCGCTACCGCCCCGGTCACGGTGCGGGTAAGGCGCACGCCGATGAGTAAAGCGGTTAGTTCGATCAACGCGAAAACGACGAGCAGCAGAAGCAACACCATTTCGGCGGTGGCGGCGAAATCTCCGCTGGCGCTGAACAGCCATTCCCCAAGCTTGGAATAGCGCGTTTCCACCGCAATCGCCGCATCGCGGGATGTGTCGCCGGTATTCCAATCCGTGACTTTGATCGTCTTCACCGTCGCCGGGAGGCTGACTTGGCGGTCGAGGCTGCGCGTGGGCGGGGGAATTGTCCCGGCCGAGTAAGTTGAGGTTAGGCCACCGCTGCTCGCGCCGGACAACAGCGTCACTTCTCCAAGGTTATGTGCCAAACCTTGCAGGCGCTGCTGCGCCAGGGGCTCGCTCGAAAGCACGGTCAACGCTTGGCCGTTTGTGAGAAGCGTTTCGGCAGAGCGCAGGAATAGCTGGTCATGATCGCGCACCACGCCGGTGAATCCGGCGTTCAAATAAGACGGGCGCTCCGGCGACGGAACGTTAGGAGGATCGTGCAGGATTAGCTTCCCATCCGCCCAAACGCAGACCTCCCGGCCGCCCGCTTCCCCGTTCGCAGGCCGCTCGCCGCCCGGCGGTGCCAGTGCTGGCTTTTCTCCGCGCTCTAAGCGCGCGCCCAACTCCCGCGCCAGAGCGGCATTCGTAACCCGGAGCGTCTCAAGCTCTCCATCCAGGCGGCTGGTGACAATGAACGCGGCAAACTGGCCGGCCAGGACGTAGAACGATACCAGCGTCAGCGATACGAGAAGGATGGAAGGAATGACTCCGATGAAGACCCAGGTGACGATCAAACGGTTGCGCAACCGCCACAATAATTTCTCCCGCAGCCAGCGCACCGTGAGGACTGCGAACAACACCATGACGACCAGCGTCAGGAAAGTGACCCAGCCGGTGAGACTTTCTCCGTAACTGGACTTGAAACGAGCAAGAACTCGCTCCAGGACAAACAGCAGCAGGTCCAGCGCCAGCAGATACCAGGTAAACAGCGCCAATTTGCCGGCGGGAAGCAGGTCTGCCTGTTCCAATCGCAACCGAACGCTGGGGAGAAGCAAGTCCATGACGCAGGCCGATTATAGACGCGGGCCGCAGCTCGCCGCGCGGATAGGAATCGTCCGGGCCACGATTTCGCGGCGCGTCAGATTTCAGGATAAATATCGAAGAACGCCTGGAGGCTGATGCGGAGCTGCTTTTCGATTTCCTCCTTGCTGCCTTCGAGCAGATGCATAGTCACGCGCGCTTCGCGCCCGTTGTTTAGCTGAAGTTTCGCGTCCTCGACCGCCGCCAGTTCGTCCGACGGCAAAAGGCGCAGCCCATAGACCAGAGTCAGATTTGCCATACGAATATTGTAGCTGTGTTGGTTCCGCGGAAATGCTCCTCTGCTCTCCCGTCTTCCGGGGCTAGTTGTGAGAAGAGCAGTATCCCCAACTTAAACCTGGAACATTTCCCAGCCGCCCTGCGTAACCTGATCAGGGCGAGGCGGGGCGATGATCCAGACGCTCCGCCAATCATCCGGTCCCGAAAGGAATGCCCCCATGAAAACTCACAAGAAAGTTCTTCCTGTGCTGGCGATGTTTCTGCTGGCCGGCAGCCTGGTTACGGCTTCCGCCGCCGAGCACTACCTGCATGTAAAGGTCACCGATGCCAAGACGCATGAATTGGTCCGCGTCAATGTTCCGCTTTCGCTTGCCGAGGCCATACTCCCTGCGATCAACCACGGCAAGCTGCGCAATGGAAAGGTCCAGCTTTGCGGATTTAGCGCCGATAACGTCAATCTGAAAGCGATTCTCGAAGCGCTGAAATCGGCGCCGGAAGGCGAGTTCGTAACGGTGCAGGAACCCGACAATCATGTTCGCGTGGCGAAGGAGCGTGGCCAACTTGTGGTCCACGTCACCGACAATAAGAGCAAGGAGAATGTTGACGTCACCATTCCCTGGGAGGTCGCGCAGGCGCTGGTTTCCAACAGCAACGAGAATGAGCTGAACGTCGCGGCCGGGATCAAGGCGCTCGAGTCTGCCGGCGATGTCACCCTGGTTGCGGTAAACAGCAACGAGCAGACAGTGCGGGTGTGGGTCGATTCCAACAATACATCCGACCAAAAGCAGCCGCACTTTGTTCGACGATGGGGAGAATCCAAATGATATTTCTTGCCAAACTCGGAGTCGGAGTGCTGGGAACAGCCCTCGTCGGAGCCGCTGCGCTCTCAAGCGAAGGGTTCATCCACGTGAAAGTGGACGAGAAACAGGCCAATGGCACGCACATTTCGCTGATCGTCCCCGCCGTCGTCGTGCCGGTGGCGCTGAAAGCCGTACCTTCGCATCATCTTGCCCATGCATCGGCGCAATTGCGCCCCTACTTGCCGCTCATTGATGCTGCCCTTCCGGCCCTGGCTCGTTGCCCTGATGGCGTGCTGGTTGAAGTCATTGACCCACAGGAGCATGTGCGAATTGCCAAGGCCGGAGGTTCCGTCGTGGTGGACGTGAACGATCTCGACGACGAGGTGCACGTGGCTGTGCCCTTGCGAGCGGCGCAAAGTGCGCTGCACCAGATCGCCGAGGCCAACGGGCCGATTTAGATCGGGGAAATATAATCAAGTCCGGCCTAGCATAGGACGAGATATTGCTAAGCCACTTGTAATCAACTCCTTGGCTGGTTCCTTTTGCGCTCATTTTGCCAGGCGGGGCCCGTCCAAAAAGATTGCGCCCCGCGCCTCTCTCTGGTAAGTTCTAAGGGACCCTAAACGGGCATTGCACCTCAGTTTTTCCCCCCAGATTTGCTGACCACTCTACTCGAAGGAGATACCGAGTGTCCGCTAAGAACCGCTATCTTTTTACGTCCGAATCCGTGACGGAAGGCCATCCGGATAAGATTGCCGACCAGATTTCTGACGCTATTCTCGACGCCTGCCTAACCGAAGACCCCCTCAGCCGTGTGGCTTGCGAGACCCTGACCGCGACGGGCTTGGTGGTCATTGCGGGCGAGATTACGACCAAGGCATACGTCGATTTCCAGAATCTGGTGCGGGGCACCATCTCCGCGATTGGATACAACAATGCCCTCTACGGGTTCGACTCCAATACCTGCGCGGTGATCTCCAGCATCAACAAGCAGTCGGGCGACATCGCCATGGGTGTCGACACCGGCGGCGCCGGCGACCAAGGTATGATGTTCGGCTTTGCCTGCAACGAGACGCCCGAGCTGATGCCGATGCCAATTTCGTTGGCTCATAAGCTCACCATGCGGCTTTCCGAGGTGCGCAAGCATGGCACGCTGCCCTACCTCCGGCCCGACGGCAAATCGCAGGTCACGGTGGAATACGATGCCAATCATAAGCCGGTTCGCGTGGATGCGGTCGTTATCTCGACCCAGCACGCGGAGACGGTAGGCAACGACGAGCTGCGCTCCGACATTCTCAAGCATGTGATCCAGCAGGTCATTCCGGCGCATCTTCTTGATGAAGACACCAAATACCACATCAATCCCACCGGCCGCTTCGTGATCGGCGGGCCGATGGGCGACACCGGCTTGACCGGCCGCAAAATCATCGTCGACACCTACGGCGGCATGGGCCGCCACGGCGGTGGCGCTTTCAGCGGCAAGGACCCGACCAAAGTCGACCGCTCCGCCGCTTATATGGCCCGCCATATCGCCAAGAACGTGGTAGCCGCAGGCCTGGCCGATCGCTGCGAAGTACAGCTCGCTTACGCCATCGGAGTGGCTGAGCCAGTGAGCGTGCGGGTTGATACGTTCGGCTCCGGCAAAATCGAAAACACTGTGATCCAGGACCTGATTCGAGCGCACTTCAAGCTCACCCCCAAGGGCATCATTGAGTCGCTCAAACTGCGCCGTCCCATTTACTGCAAGACTGCGGCCTATGGACATTTTGGCCGTAACGATCCCGATTTCACTTGGGAGGCCACCGGCAAGGCGGCCCCGCTCGCCAGCGACGCTGGCCTGCGCGAGCCTGCTCACGCCGGCCGCAAATAAGCAGTTGGCTGGATTCGGCCTTCGCGCGAGGACGGGCATCCCCTACCCAACTCGCGCAGGCTACGGTCCCTGAGAAGCTTTTGTAAGCGACCCAATGATGTCCGGTCCTGATCCGGGCCAGCGCGGCGGGATAGACCACAACTTCGCAGTACCGGAAATGAATTCCGTAAGTAAAATAGGAAGTCAGAAAACTCAGCGCCACGAGGAGACCATGTCGACCACACCGACGACCGTTCACAGCGATATCAAAGCCATCGAGATGGCCGATCTGGGCAAGAAGCGCATTGACTGGGCCAACCAGTCGATGAAGGTTCTGCAGATCATTCGCAAAGAGTTCATCAAGAATCAGCCCTTGCGCGGCGTTCGCGTTTCCGCCTGCCTGCACGTCACGGCGGAAACCGCGAATCTGGCCATCTGCCTGCGCGACGGCGGCGCCGATGTTGTGCTCTGCGCCTCCAACCCGCTTTCCACTCAGGATGATGTTGCCGCCAGCCTGGTGCGCGATCAAGGCATTCCCGTGTTCGCCATCAAGGGCGAAGATAACGACACCTATTACAGCCACATTCTGGCCGCCATCGATCACCGTCCGCATATCACGATGGACGACGGCGCCGACTTGGTCACCCTGCTCCACACCAAGCGCACCGATGCGCTCGAAGGCGTACTCGGCGGAACCGAAGAAACCACTACCGGCGTCATCCGCCTGCGCGCCATGGCCAAGGAAGGGGTGCTGAAGTTCCCCATCGTCGCCGTCAACGACGCCGACACCAAGCACCTGTTCGACAACCGCTATGGCACCGGCCAATCGACGCTTGACGGGATCATCCGCGCCACCAATTATCTGCTGGCCGGCTCGAAGTTCGTGGTCGCTGGCTACGGCTGGTGCGGACGCGGCCTGGCTTCCCGCGCGCGCGGCGCTGGCGCGGAAGTGATCGTCACCGAGGTCGATCCGACGAAAGCTCTCGAAGCGGTGATGGACGGCTTCCGCGTGATGGCTATGACCGAAGCGGCGAAACTCGGCGATGTTTTCTGCACCGTCACCGGCAACAAGAATGTGCTGGCCAAGGAGCACTTCGAGTTGATGAAAGACGGCGCGATTATCTCCAACTCCGGCCATTTCAACGTCGAGATCGATATTCCGACGCTCGAGAAGATGTCTTCCTCCAAACGCACCACGCGCAATTTCGTCGAGGAGTATTCGCTGAAGGACGGCCGCAAGATCAACGTGCTCGGCGAAGGCCGCTTGATCAACCTGGCCGCTGCTGAGGGCCATCCGCCTTCCGTGATGGACATGAGCTTCGCCGATCAGGCGCTTTCGGTCGACTTCATGGTCAAGAATCACAAGACGCTGGAGAAAAAGGTCTATAAAGTTCCCGACGACCTCGACAAGCGCGTAGCCAAGCTGAAGCTGGAGTCGGTGGGCATCAAGATCGACCGTCTCACGCCCGAGCAGGAAGAGTATCTGGCGGGGTGGAGCGAGGGAACGTAGTTCTCAGTTCTCAGTTGTCAGTTCTCAGCGGGGCGGAGCGTTACCACGGAGATGTATGAGTTGGCTTCAATGCATGGAATACTGACTACGGCCAAAGACTGCCACGCGTCCCGGCAGACGTGAGTGTTGAAGATCGAGTGTAAGGGCTACAGTGAACTATCTAAGCAAGCATTCCTCGCTCGCTCTGGCCATCTTGCCGATACTGTTCATTCTTCTTCCCGCATTCAGCTATGCTCAGCAACCTCGTTTGCAGATCACCTCGCCGAGCGACGGAACCATCGTGACGGAGGGAACAACGCTCAGCATTACAGTCTCAGCGGATCCGTCGGTTGAGATCATCGGCGTCCTGACGGACGGCCGCTTCCCTGATCTCCGCGCTGGTTCTTCGCCGAATCAGTTTCTGCAGGTCATCCCGACCACGCTCACCCCGGGCATTTATCACCTCACTGCCATTGGCGTCACGTCCAAAAGCGATGTGGAATCCGATCCCGTGGCTATTGACGTCGAGCCTCGATTATTTCCGATCGCCATCGCGGCGAAATCCCCTCTCCTCGCTTTCGGGGAGATCGGGAACAGGCTTTCCATTCAGGTAACCGGCACATTCACTGACGGCAGCGAGCTTGACTTGACTCACTCGACCCAGACCATCTACAAGTCGAACGATCCGCACGTGGCTACAGTCAATAGCGCTGGAATCGTCACCGCTATGGGTCCAGGCGAAACCAGTATTCTGTTGAAGGCTGGGAGTACCTCTTCGCCCGTTTACGGCGCCGTTCTCATCCATGTTGCCCAGCCGCCTCCCTCCGGGGTTCCGCTTCTCATCACCAGCGTGACGCCGGTCAGCGGGATACCCGGAAAGACGCAGGTCACCATCAAAGGGTCGGGATTCGGTGCGACGCGGGAAGGCGGTGTTCTGCTGCTGGGTACGCGCAACGCCACGGAGATCGCAAGCTGGGGTGACAATCAGATCATAGCGACCGTGCCGGCAGGCTCGAGGAACGGCGTGGTGGAGGCTGGTCGGAACGGGCTCTACAGTAACGACGTTGCCTTCCGGATGAATGTACCCATCGTGGAGAGCATTTCACCGGCAGATTTATCCCCGGGAATGCGGGTCATCCTCACGGGCACCGGGTTCGGGGCGGTCCAAGGCGCAAACGGACGCGTCGTGCTCAACAACCAGTTCGCACCGATTGTAAGCTGGAGCGATACTCGGGTGGTCGCAATTGTGCCGTCGGGCACGCTTCCCGGAATGGCGCACGTTGAGCAAGGTGGAGTGACCAGTGACGGAGTTTACTTCGCGATCGCTCACTAAAACGAGAGCCGGAGTCCAACGCGATCCGTTTCCCTGGCGCTTGAAACCCAGAAAACCAGACGATGCCACCATTGCCCAGCGGTTACTTTCGGCACCATAAGAATTTCCGTTCTGGAACCGTAACGGTGCTATCTTTTGCCTAATAGCAATCCCGGCGGTTGTATCGTCCTTTGTACGAGTCCGGGACGGCTCAGTTTTGGGCAATTCGAAGGGGAGTGCGGCAAACGGCCTCGCCTGCGGGCGAAGACGCAGTGTCCGGTCATTTGCATCCCATTCTGAATTTGCCTGTGGTGGTGCCCAGTCGGCGCCAACGAGGGTGGCGTTCATGCAGCGCCTTGGAATCTCATGAACCGAGTGGAATCCCACGATTCTTTAGAAATGGCCGTCACGGGTCATGAACTCAAGTTGGGCATCCGGGGAGTCGAACGCCGCGAATGGTGGCTTTGGGGCGTGGCGATTATCGTTACGCTGCTCCTGACCCTTGGCATTCTCTCCTTCGCCCTGCCCACCCTGTCTGTTAGCGTTTTTCGGATTGACTTCAGCGAGCTGAGCACCGCGACCCGCGCCCTGGTCGGGTTGGTGCTTCTATTCGATATCTACGCGGTATGGCAGCAAATCCAGATCGTTCGTATTCGCCGCCGCCTGTCGGAAAGGGAGGAGCTGTTCCAGTTGATCAGCGAAAACGCCGCGGACATGATCGCGGTCGTGGATGGCTCCAGCCGTCGCGTGTACAACAGCCCGTCCTACGGAAAAATTCTCGGCTACACCGTGCAAGAACTCCAAAGCACACCCCCACTGGAGCAAGTGCATCCCCAGGACCGTCCGCAAGTGGAAGAGGCGGCGCGGGAGGCCTTTGCGGGCGGCGCCAGCCGGCGCATCGAGTACCGGATGCGCCACAAGGACGGCACTTGGCGCACTTTAGAGTCCACCGCCAGCGCGGTCCGGGACGCCACCGGCAAGGTTCAGAAGCTGGTCATCGTGAACCGCGACATCACCGACCGCAAACGCCTGGAGGAGCAGTTCCGCCAGGCGCAAAAAATGGAGGCGGTAGGTCAGCTTTCCGGCGGAGTGGCTCACGACTTCAACAACATTCTGGGTGTCATCATCGGGTACAGCGAAATCCTGACGGAACGCTTGCCTGCCGGCGATCCCCTGCGCCCCAACGTCGATGCCATTCTGAGTGCCGGCCATCGCGCGGCTTCCCTCACGCGCCAACTTCTCGCCTTTAGCCGCCAGCAGGTCCTGGATCCTAAGGTCTTGGAGCTGAATGCCGTGGTGCTCGACATGGAAAACCTGCTGCACCGTCTGATTGGGGAAAATATCGAACTCACCAGCAACCTGCATCCGAATGTGGGCGCGATCAAAGCCGACGAGGGCCAAATTGAGCAGGTAATTATGAATCTGGCGGTAAATGCGCGCGATGCCATGCCGCGCGGCGGCAAGCTGATCATCGAAACTTCGAATACGGAGATGGACTCGACCTTCGTTCGCCGCTATCCCTATCCGGTGAAACCGGGCCCGTATGTCCTTCTTACTGTCTCCGACACCGGGTGCGGCATGGACGCAGCTACCCGCGTTCGCGTGTTCGAACCGTTTTTCACTACCAAGGCGAAAGGCCAAGGCACCGGTCTCGGACTTTCGATGGTGTACGGCGTCGTAAAGCAGAGCGAGGGTTACATTGACGTTTATAGCGAGCCTGGGATCGGCACGACGTTCAAGATCTACCTGCCACGGGTTGACGAAGCGATCGCTGAGCATAAGCCGCAAGCGTCGCTGTCGACTGAGATCCACGGGCATGGAACGGTACTTCTCGTCGAAGATGAAGGCTCCCTTCGCTTACTCACAAAGAACCTGCTGGAAATGTGTGGCTACACCGTGCTCGAGGCAAAGAACGGCACCGAGGCTTTGGATATCAGCCAACACCATTCCGGCACCATTAACGTACTCATGACCGACGTCGTCATGCCCGGCATCAGCGGCCGCGTTCTCGCCGACCAACTGGTCCAGTTGCGGCCCGATATCAAAGTCATTTTCTGCTCCGGCTATACCGGCCAGACCGTCGGGGCCCATGGAATTCTGGAGCCCGGTAGCTTCTTTCTGCAGAAGCCGTTCACCCGCGATGCCCTGGCGCACAAGCTTCGTGAGGCACTTGACAGTACGAAAACAATCGCCACGGCGAGCGGAGCGGGATCGGCTTAGTCTCCCCGCAGGTTCGCCATCGTCCAAGGAGGCCCTGGATGCATAAGCTCTTGATTGTGGACGACGACGAATCCATGCGCAGTCTCTTGCGCATCCGCTTGGCGGACAGCTACGAAGTATTCGATACGGAAGATCCCGAGCAGGCGCTGGCGCTAGCCTTGGAGCACAAGCCGGATGCCGTGCTTCTCGACTTGATGATGCCCAAGTTCTCTGGATTTGAACTTTGCCAGAGCCTTCGTTCCTTGACCTACACTTCGCGCATTCCTGTCTTCATCGTGACCGGAAAGGGCGGAGCGGAAGCCAAAGAACACTGCCAACGTTTAGGAGCGACCGGTTACTTCGAGAAGCCGGTGAACTTCCAGGAATTGCAGCGCCGGCTGAGTGAAGAACTGCAAACCCAAAGGCCCGAGCGTCGCGTGCACCCGCGCGTGGGAATGCGCGTCCCCTTGAAACTGCGCGGCAGCGATGCGGTCGGCAACCGCTTTGAGGAGTTGATCACCACCGAGAACGTCAGCGCCACCGGCTTCCTCTGCCACTGCGAGACGGCTCTCGCCAAGGGCGCACTGGTCGAGGTCTTCATCGCTTCCGGAAGCGAGCGCTTCGCCGGCCGCGCCCGCGTGGTCCGCAAAGACACCAGCATGCCTCCCGCCGAGCGCTACGGCTTCTGTCTAGAAGAGAGAACTGGGGAGTGGGTGCTGCAGGGCTAGCGCGGCTCTAGTTGCAGGTCACGCGTTGCCGCTGAAATGCGCGATAATCGCGCCATGATAAAACGCTCCCTGCTCTGCCAGGTCTCCGCGATTGTTGCCCTCGCCCTTGCCTCTCATCTCCCAGCCGCAGCCGGCGCCGCTCCAGCAAGCGCTTCCCTGCAGGCCAGCAAGCCAAACCGGATGATCGTCCTCACCGACATCGGCGCGGAAGTGGACGACACGGAAAGCATGGTTCGCCTGCTTTTGTATTCCGATGTCATCGACATCCAGGGCCTGGTTGCTACCACCTCGACATGGAAGCAGACCTCTGTCTCGCCGGAGTTGATTCAAGCCGTGATCGGCGCTTACTCCAAGGTGTATGGCAATTTGGTGAGGCACGATGGGAACTACCCTTCCGCCGCAGCGCTCGCAGCTCTGGTGAAACATGGCCGGGCTGAATACGGCATGGGTGGAGTCGGCGCGGGCAAGGATTCAGAAGGGTCTGACTGGATTATTCAGACGCTCGAGACAAACGACGATCGTCCGCTCTGGATTACGGTCTGGGGAGGAGCCAACACGCTGGCGCAAGCGCTGTACAAGCTCCGAGCCGCGAAACCGCCTGCGGAGGTTGACCGTCTGGTCGCCAAACTCAGGGTGTATACCATCTCCGACCAGGATGATAGCGGGCCGTGGATTCGCAAAAACTTTCCCAAGCTCTTTTACATTGTCACTCCCGGAGGCGACTACGCCACCGCCACCTGGACCGGAATCAATACCGCAATACCCGGGATTGACAATACGACCATCAGCAACAAATGGCTGGCCGAACACATTCAACAAGGACATGGGCCGATGGGCGCCGCCTATCCGGATGTGGCTTACGGCATGGAAGGCGACACGCCGTCCTGGCTTGGGCTGATTCCCAACGGCCTGAGCGATCCCGAACATCCTGACTGGGGTGGCTGGGGCGGACGCTACGAACTGTACCAGCCCGAGATACCGGTCACGGATCCGCCCGCGGTCATCAACGGAATCGCTACTCAGGCCGAGACGCGGCCCATCTGGACCAACGCGGTTGATGAATACACACCGCCGGTGATGGGCGAAGTTGGGCGCGCAACCCGGCGCGGCGACAAATCATTCAAAGATTTCAAAGCCACGCTCTGGCGCTGGAGAGACGACTTCCAAAATGACTTCGCGGCCCGCATGGAATGGACGACAAAGCCCTACCGGGAGTGCAACCATCCTCCTGTTCCGGTGCTGAATCATCCGGACGCGATTACGGTAAAGTCCGGGCGGGACTTTCAGCTGAGCGCAGGCGCGACTGATCCGGATGGCGATAGCGTGAGTTTCTACTGGTTCCAATACCCCGAGGCGGGTTCCTACAAAGGGGCGGTGAAGATCAAGTACGCAGAAAATATGCCAATGCTGGATGTGGTGGCGCCGAAAGTGGATAAACCAGAGACCGTTCACTTCATTCTGCGGGTCACCGACAAGGGCAACCCGCCGCTGTCGCGGTACAAGCGGGTCGTCGTGACGGTAGTGCCGTGAGGTGAGCGAAGGGTGACTTGGGCGAGATGCCCTTGGCTCGAAGTTGCAAATGATGATTCGCTTGAGCCGCCGCGCCTCATCCCTCCGACGCTTTCACTCCGCTGGCCGAAACCGGCGCAACCCGCTTTCTCGCAACGTTCGGGGCTGCCCACGCCACCACCCGATAGGCCAGCAGCGCCGACAGCACAAAGGCATACTCCAGCGGCTTATGCAGGTCCGCCTTCACCAACCAGATGTAGTGGATCACTCCTGCCATCGCCGCGAAGTAAATCAGCCGGTGCAGTCCTTGCCAGCGCTTTCCGCCCAATTTGCGGATAGACCAGCGGGTCGAGGTAAGCGCCAGGGGAATCAGCAGCAGGAAGCCGGTGAGGCCCATGGTGATGAAGCGCCGCTTAGCGATATCGTCCAGCATGGCCCGCACGTCGAAAAACTTGTCGAGCCAAACGTAGGTCATGAAATGCAGGCTCACATAAAAAAAAGCGAACAATCCCAGCATCCTCCTGAAACGAATGAGCCAGGGCTGGCGCGTGAGCTTGCGCACGGGAGTGATGGCCAGCGTGATGAGCAGAAAAATCAGGGTCCAATCCCCGGTCGAGTGAGTGATGAATTCGATCGGGTTGGCGCCTAAGCCGGCTCCCCAGGTCTGCATGTCAAGGGGATGCGCGCCGAAGAACCCCCACAGCAGCCGCGCCAGCGGCCCCAGGCAAGCCAGAAACACCACGACTTTCAACCAGCGGATCATGCGTCGGATCTTCCTCTGTGTTCCCCTGTGCCCTCTGTGGTTTTGAGCGGCAGGTCAGTAGTACTTCTTCAAATCCATCCCGGCATACATGCTCGCCACCTGATCGTAGCCGTTGAACATCAGGGTTGGACGCTTGAAAAATTCCCCCAGCCGCCGCTCCTTGGCCTGGCTCCAGCGCGGATGGTCCACATGCGGATTCACGTTGGAGTAGAAACCATACTCATTTGGCGCGTATTGATTCCACGCCGTCGGCGGCTGCTTTTCGACGAAGCTGATTTTCACGATGGCCTTGGCGCTCTTGAATCCATATTTCCACGGCACCACGACGCGCAGCGGCGCTCCATCCTGATTGGGCAGCACTTCCCCGAACATCCCGAAACAGAGCAGGGTCAGCGGGTGCATGGCTTCATCCATGCGCAACCCTTCGGTGTACGGCCAATTCAGGATCGACGTGCGCTGCCCCGGCATCTGCGTGAGGTCCATGATGGTCGTGAATTCGACGAACTTTGCTTTGCCCAGCGGCTGCACCCGGTTGATCAGCTCACTCAAAGAAAACCCGATCCAGGGCACCACAATCGACCATCCTTCCACACAGCGGTGCCGGTAGATTCGCTCTTCCGGCGGCGCCATCTTCAGGATGGTGTCGATGTCGAGTTCCTGCTTCTTGGGGACCAGTCCGTCAATTTTGACCGTCCACGGCCGAGTGCGGAAATGCTGCGCCAGGTCAGCGGGTCCAGTCTTATCGGTGGAGAACTCGTAATAGTTGTTGTAGTGGGTGACGTCCTGATAGGGAGTGACGGTTTCCGTCGTGGA
Organism: uncultured Acidobacteriaceae bacterium; assembly: GCA_963770915.1. Lineage (GTDB taxonomy): Bacteria > Acidobacteriota > Terriglobia > Terriglobales > Acidobacteriaceae > PALSA-270. Next base: position 2,455,854 of record CAVYRG010000001.1, on the reverse strand, counting down.
GAACGGGCTTTTCTTAAGCCCTTCGATTTTCGCTAATCCTCCGCCCCCGTTATCGGCTCGCGCCGCCGGGGGGAAGGCCAGTTCGCCAAGCCCCACACCCGCCGCAGCGGCTGCGCCTGCCAGCGCCGTGCCTTGCAGGAACTTGCGCCGGTTCAGATACAGGCTTTTGGAAGCGATTTCGGAAGATTTTATGTCGTCTGCTTTTTTGATCAGCATGGAAAGCCCCCTAAGTCTTGGCTGCCGCGGGCGCCCGAAGCGGACTCATCCAGCGAGAAGCAACCTGGAAACAACGCCTTGGCGCGCTTCGGCGTCGCAAGCGTCCGTTTCATAGGACGCATGGGCGGCAAAGAAGTTGCATGTCCCTGGGCAAATCCTCGGGAACTTGTCCATCCTCACCCGCGTAACTTTATAATAACGCTGACGGTAGTCGCGGAGGGATGAAATGTTCTGTGATCGTTGCGGTACCCCGCTGCAACCTGACTACAACGTCTGCCCCAAGTGCGGCAGCCCGATTATCCGTCCCGGCGCTCCGCCCCTGGCCGGGCGTCTGGAAAAGCATCTTCACATTCTGGGCGTTCTCTGGATCGTCATCGGCGCGCTCTGGCTTCTCCCTTCTTTTTTTCTTCTGACCATGGGTCACGCCATGCCCTTCATGTTTCCCGGCATGTTTCCCGGGCGTATGTTCGGGCATGTGTTCTTTCCGCCGCTCATGTTCGGAGTGGGCGCATTTTTCCTTCTGATCGCGGCGGGCGGCATTTGTGTGGGATGGGGATTGATGCGCCACGAGCCCTGGGCGCGCGTGGCGGGCATCATTCTCGGTGTTTTGGCCGTGTTCCATCCACCCATCGGCACGCTGCTCGGAATTTACACGCTCTGGGTCCTGCTCTCGCATGACGCCGCGGCATACGACCGCCTCGCCGGCACGCGCTAGGGGACGGTCGAGATCGGTGGCTTCCTCCGTGCCCCTCTGTGTCCTCGGTGGTGAGGTTGTCAGGAGTCAAATCCGCACAGAGTGCCCCCTCCCGCATATAATGTTTCCCGACACGCTGCATCCGCAACGTCCATCCTGTCATCAGAACTTCGTGGAGGAAAAATCATGGCACATGAACTGCCCCCCTTGCCGTACGACTACGCGGCGCTAGAACCCATTATCGACACACAGACCATGAAGCTGCATCACGACATGCATCATGGCGCATACGTAAAGAATCTGAATGCAGCGCTCGAAAAACATCCCAATCTGCAATCCAAGAGCGCCGAAGAATTGATTCGCGATCTCAGCGCGATCCCGGAGGACATCCGCGGCGCCGTGCGCAACAATGGCGGCGGCCACGTGAACCATTCGATGTTCTGGAAGATCATGAAGCCAAAAGGTGGCGGCGACCCCACCGGCCCGATTGCGGAAGCCATCACGAAGACTTTCGGCAGCTTCAAGGATTTCCAAACCAAGTTCAACGACGCCGGCGCCAAGCAATTCGGCAGCGGCTGGGCCTGGCTGGCCGCCAAGGCCAGTGGCGAATTGCAAGTCCTAAGCACTCCCAACCAGGACAACCCGATTTCTCAGGGCTTGTTCCCCATCATGGGCAACGACGTTTGGGAGCACGCCTACTACCTGAAGTACAACAACCGCCGTCCCGAGTATTTGGCCGCCTGGTGGAACGTGGTCAACTGGGATGAGATCAACAAACGCTACGAGGCCCTGAAGTCGGGCAAACACGAGCCGGCATTAGCGGCGCGGTAGTAAGACTATTCTTGTGTGGGGCCGGGGCTCTGCCCCGGCCTTTTTGCCTGGGGACAGCCACCCTCGGCTGTCCCGTGGAGCGCAGCTCCACAGCTTTTCAACCTCCCAGCCATTCCGATGTCATCCCGAGCGAAGCCGAGGGACCTTGCGTTTCCGTCTTCACGAAACAAACCCCGTTCCGATTGCGTAACATGACCATGAATCGCGCCCGGCCACGCATCATCGCTGCCGCCCTCGTCTACGGCGCAATCTGTGCGTTCGCCGGGATTATCGCTGCCGAAGGGGCGCTTCATCCAATGCGGCGGCCGCTGCCCGCCAACGCGGAACAAACCGCTCGTCAAATCGCGCTCAACCTCCAATCCAACCTGGAGGACGTGACCATCACCGCAAAGGATGGCGTCACTTTGCAGGCCTGGGACATCCGCCCACAAAGCAATAACGGCGATGCCGCAATCCTTCTCCACGGTCTAAGCGATAACCGCCTTGGAGTGATCGGATATGCGCAACTCCTGTTGCGCCACGGGTACACGGTGCTTCTGCCGGATGCCCGCGCTCACGGCGCTAGTGGCGGGAACCTGGCAACCTACGGCTTGCTCGAACGAGATGACATTCGCCGCTGGTCCGACTGGCTTGCCGACAACCAGCACTCACGTTGCATCTTCGGGCTCGGCGAATCCATGGGAGCCGCACAGCTGCTGCAGGCGCTCGAAACTGATTCGCACTTCTGCGCCGTGGTAGCGGAGTCGCCATTCGCCAGCCTTCGCGAAATCACCTACGACCGGTTCGGCCAGTTCTTTCATACCGGGCCCTGGCTGGGCCGCATACTGCTTCGGCCAGCCGTCGAGATAGCGTTCGCGTATGCGCGGATGAAATATGGGTTTGATTTGACGAAAGTCTCGCCCGAGGATGCAGTGGCCGCCACGGCCATTCCTGTTCTCCTCATCCACGGCCAGATCGACCGCAACATTCCGGTTCGGCATTCGCGGTTAATCCAACGCCGGAACCCGAGTGTCGATCTCTGGGAAGTTCCAAACGCCGATCACTGCGGAGCCATAAACGCTGCGCCCAGCAAGTTTGAAGGCAGACTGATCGGCTGGTTTCAGAATTGGCGTTCCGAACCAAAGATCTCCGCGTCTCCCTAGCCGACTTCCGTGCTTCAAGCACACGGCCCGCTTTGCGTCATTGTTTCTGCGTGAAGTCCTTCCGTTGCAATGCGCGCGCATGCGGATTCACTTACGCTACCGCCGCAGGCGTTGTTTCGCCGAAATCGACTTGATGATGGTCTTCCCACGCCCCTCCGACGGAAGCGGCGTTTTCGCTTGCGCCACTGCCGCCCGCAGCAGCGCTTCGACTTGCGGCTTGGCCAGCGTCGCCGCGCTCTCCAACCGGATGAAGCGGACCTGATTCCCGCTTCCTTGGAGAATCCCGTGCGGGTCTGGCAGCCTGGCGCCATAGTAGAAAAACAAAGTCACGCCCTTCGCATTTGATGCCAGCGAAACCAGGCAGTCCGATGCCCGTTCGCTGCTCGAATATCCGATCACGAAGAAGTTGTAGTTGTCGTACACCAGCTCGGTCGCGGTGGGGAACCGCTTGCGAACCGCCGAACGGGTTGAGCGTATGAGCTTCCCCATCCGCGGGTCGAATTTCGCGATGAAGCTCGCCAGTTGTTTGGCGGCCGATCCTGCCGGAACAGCTTTCGCCTTCTTCTTCACCGCCTTCTCCGTGTCGTCAGGTTATCGACGCCCCATTGTACGCGTCTGCCTGACGCTTGAAGACTGAAGGCTGACGACTGCTTTTCTGCATTTCCTGTGCCCGAGTTGTGGAAAATCTGAAGCGGCATTCCCTCACCCTAACCATCCCCTTCGCAATCGCTCGTGAAACTCCCGCGCAGTGCGGCTCCCAAGCGCGTGTTCAAAAACTCGACTCTCGCTGCTGAAGCACTTACACTCCGCAGCTGCGTTTTCCAAGTTGCACCAAAGTTTTGGAATTGACCGCGTCATTCGCGGCGCGTAGATTCGCCATCACGCCACAACAATCCAGCCGTTATGCACGCCACGGCATTCAGCACAAAATTCTTTCAAGGTGGGGAGGACGTGACCAAGAGGCCAAGTACGTGGAATGTGTATCGCACAAGATTTCTGATTCGGGCCCGGCAACTCGACCGCTCGTTCTCATTTGTCGATTCACTCGGCCGCGAACAGCGCGGCAAGAAAGGTGATTATCTAGTGGAGTCCTACGAGGGAGCGCTTAGCATTACGCCGCGCAGAATTTTCGAGGATATCTACGTCGTGCTCGAAGGTTCGCAACCGGATGGCGCCCTTCAAGACCAGGCCCCGCCGCAGTGCGGCAAAGTAGTCGCTCTATCTCCCCAGCCCCGGTTCAGCGGTGTCGGGAAAAAGCGGGCCACTTCCTGTGGAAAAGGCGCCGCCTCACCAGCATCCCAGCCGTTAATTGCTTGAGATACAATATGTAGTAATAATCCCTTGACACCCACCATATGCGGGAGTACTGTTGGCATCCCATACGAGGTAAAACGCCCCCGGAAACGGGGGCGCGACGATGCAAGGGTAAGCAGGAAATGGGGTGGTCGCTTGGCCGAGGTGACCGGTCACCGCCCCGGTTGAAGGGTTTCCCGACCCCCTAAATGCCAGGGATTCGCCGTGCCAGCCTGCTTTTGGCTGCCCGGCGGTGCCCATGGAATTCAGTGGGCGGTGTGGTTTTGTGCGGTGGCCGTTTCCCGGTTCGGCAGGCCGAGCCTCTTCTTGGGAAGCGACAACAGTTGACAATCAAAATTCTGTGGGAAACTCCGTATGGAACGGGGACGGGTAATTGTTTCTTCGCGGTTTACGCGACGTCCCAATCTGGGAATCCTAAGACGGGAACCGCGCTGTTCCCGTCTTGAATCGGTGGTTAGGTCAAAAGAATCAATAAATTAAGCCGCAGGAGAGAAAACGAAATGCCGGAAGTCCAAGAAAATCGAGCCCCCGCTACCGTCGAGACCAGCGCCCCGGCGGCCACTCCCATCCCTACTTCCAAGGCCCCCGGCCTGACCTTCGCGCGCTTTTTCACCAGGCCCGGTGTCTCGCCCTACGACGAGGTCGAGTGGGAGCTGCGCACCGCGCAAATCACCGACTCCAAGGGCGGCGTGATCTTCGAGCAGAAAGATGTGGAAGTCCCCAAAGACTGGTCGATGACCGCAACCAATATCGTCGCCAGCAAATATCTCCACGGCACCCTCGACACCGCCGAGCGCGAAACCGGTGTGCGCCAGCTCGTGAGCCGCGTTGCCGAAACCATCCGCGACTGGGGTCTGGCCCAAGGCTACTTCCGCACTCCCGACGACGGCGCCGTTTTTCACGACGAACTCGTTCATATCCTTATCCGCCAGTACGCCGCCTTCAACTCGCCGGTCTGGTTCAACGTGGGCTGCGATCGCATCGAGCCCAACTCCGACGCGCGCAACTGGCACTGGAATCGCGCCACGCAGTCCGTCGAATTCGGCGTTACCGGCTACAAAACGCCGCAATGCTCCGCCTGCTTCATCAACTCGGTGCAGGATTCGCTCGACTCCATCCTCACCCTCGCCAAGACCGAAGGCATGCTCTTCAAGTGGGGATCCGGCACCGGCACCAATCTCTCCACGCTGCGGTCTTCCACCGAAGGCCTAAGCGGCGGTGGCACCGCCAGCGGCCCGCTCAGCTTCATGAAGGGCTTCGACGCCTTCGCCGGCGTCATCAAGTCAGGCGGCAAGACCCGCCGCGCCGCCAAGATGGTCATCCTCAACGTTGACCATCCCGATATCGTCGAATTCATCGAGTGCAAGCAGAAAGAAGAGGCCAAGGCTCATGCGCTCGTCGCCATGGGCTACGACGGCTCCCATCCCGACTCCGACGCCTATTCGTCCATCTTCTTCCAGAACGCCAACAACTCCGTCCGCGTCACCGACGACTTCATGTACAACGTGGTGCGCGACAACGGCTTCCAGACCCACGCCGTCAAAGACGGCCGCCCCATGCAGACCTTCAAAGCCAAGGAACTGCTCTACAAAATTTCGGACGCAACCTGGCACTGCGGCGATCCCGGCATGCAATACGACACCACCGTCAACCGCTGGCACACCTCGAAGAACACGGCGCGCATCAACGCCTCAAATCCCTGCAGCGAATACATGTTCCTCGACGACTCCGCCTGCAACCTGGCCAGCCTCAATCTGCTGAAGTTCGCGCCCAACGGCACTTTCGACGTCGCCGCCTATCGCCATGCCGTCGATGTCTTGATCACCGCGCAGGAAATCATCGTCGACAACGCCGGCTATCCGACCGAAATGATCATGCGCAACTCGCATGACTATCGCCCGCTCGGCCTGGGCTACGCCAACCTCGGCGCGCTGCTCATGGCCGCCGGCCTGCCCTACGATTCCGACGCCGGCCGCGACTACGCCGGCTGCGTCACCGCCATCATGTGCGGCGAAGCCTATCTGCAATCCTCGCGCATCGCCGAACTCTGCCAGCCGCTCACCCCGGCGACCGAAGCCACTAAGAAAGGTCTCGGCGAAACCAATCTCGGCTCGAACCTCATGCCCGGAGCCGCCTGCCCCGGCTGGTACATCAACCGCGAGCCCTTCCTCGACGTCATCCGCATGCACCGGGCTTCGGTAAACAACATCAATAAGACGAATGTCCCCGCCGCGCTCTACGAATCCAGCAAACAGTGCTGGGACGAAGCCCTCGCCCACGGCGAAAAACATGGCTATCGCAACTCTCAGGTCACCGTTCTCGCCCCCACCGGCACAATCGGGTTCATGATGGATTGCGATACCACCGGCATCGAGCCCGATCTCGCGCTGGTGAAGTACAAGAAGCTGGTCGGCGGCGGGATGATTAAGATCGTCAACCAGACCGTGCCGACCGCGCTGTTCAAGCTGGGCTACAACCACGAGGAGGCCGACGCCATCGTCAGCTACATTGACGCGACCGGCACCATCGAAGGCGCGCCACACGTCAAAGACGATCATCTCGCCGTCTTCGATTGCTCCTTCAAGCCGGCTAAGGGCACCCGGTCGATTCACTATCTTGGGCATTTGAAGATGATGGCCGCGGCGCAGCCGTTCATCTCCGGCGCCATCTCGAAGACTGTCAATCTGCCCGAGAACGCTTCCGTCGAAGACATCATGGAGGCTTACCTCCAGGCCTGGAAGCTTGGCCTGAAGGCGGTCGCAGTTTATCGCGATGGCTGCAAGAAGTCGCAGCCGCTCAGCGCCGCGGGCACCAAGACGGCGACATCTTCCAAGGAAGATTCGCGGACAGGCGTGTCCGCGCCACAACCAGAAGAAGACCTCAATGCGCCGCCGCGCGCGGTGCGCCATCGCCTGCCCGATGAGCGCATGTCGGTCACCCATAAATTCGACGTGGGCGGCCACGAGGGCTACATCATCGTCGGGCTTTATCCCGACGGCGAGCCCGGCGAAATTTTCATCACCATGGCTAAAGAAGGCTCGACCGTCAGCGGCCTCATGGACAGCTTCGCCTGCGCCGTCTCCATCGCGCTGCAACACGGCGTGCCGCTCAAGCTGCTCTGCGAGAAATTCGCCCACACCCGCTTCGAGCCCAGCGGCTGGAGCAAAATGCCCGACATCGGCTACGCCAAGTCGATCATGGATTACATCTTCCGCTGGCTGGAAATGCGCTTCCTCACCGGCCAGCAGCAACTGCTGTTCGAGAACCTGCGCCCGCGCCTGAACGGCGTGAGTTCTCATGCCGAGGGGATCAAAGAACTAGGCGGCTCTTTGCCAACGACCAAGGACCAACGACCAACGACAGGTTCCGTCCACGCCGCCGACGCCCTGGCCGGCATGATCGACCTGGGCGACGCGCCCACCTGCAGCTTCTGCGGCAGCATCATGACCAGAAACGGCAGTTGCTACCGCTGCATGAGCTGCGGTAGCACCAGCGGGTGTTCGTAGCGAGAGGGTTCTGTGGGGCGGGGCTTTGCCCCGGCCGGGTGCCCCATTCTTTTCGCGTTCTTTGCGAAAAGGGTGGGGACTTACGGTCGATGCGATAGATGGATTTTTTTGGGTGTCGAAAGGAGCAGTCATGAGCGGCAAGTTATTTATTGAACAGCGCCCGGAGGGGGATTATGCGATCCGGAGACCGGACGCTGAAAGAATCAGCGGTCACGAGCCAACACAGGCGCAAGCAATTGACAGGGCCCGAGAGATTGATCCGAATGCGGCCATTCAGGTGGAGCGCGTACGGAATACTGGCAGAGGGCATCGTGACAAATGGCGTAAGCCGTAGCCTCCCGCTATGAAGCTCATGGGATCGGCGCGAAGGAACACAAAATCAAGCGGCTTGTCGAGTAGTCCGAAACCGGGCGAAGCTCGTTTCGTCCTGTGTGTGCGGAATACCGGCTACCCCGCCTCTCTGGAACTGAGAAAAGTGTACCGCCTGTTGCGCGACGAGCAGGCGGCGAAGCTTCGTCAGGTGCGGGTGGTGGACGAATCGGGAGAAGATTATCTGTATCCGGAAGGGTATTTCGTTCCCATCAAGCTGCCGCAGTCGGCGGAACGGGCAGTGCTGAGAGCCACCTAACGATTGCCCCAGGCCATCGGCAGGTTCGTGCCCGGGTTCGTATCAGGGCAGGGCTTCAGCCATGCCGCATGATCCGCCCTCACGCGGTCATCCCGAGCGGAGCGAGGCGCGGCCGAACGAGTCGAGGGATCCGCGGTTAGCGGGAGTCTGTCAGCGATGTTTTGGAACTCCGCGAGTTCGCTCTTCTATTCCGGCGGCGTCAATTACATGCCGGCGAGTGATCCTGCAAGCGCGGCGACGTGGTACCGGGAGAAGTTTGGCATCAGGCCGGTGAAGGTCGAGCTCGACGATGGCGAAAACTGCGTCGCGCTGGGCTTTGGAGAGGACCAATGCCTGTTCGTACTTGGTCCTCTGGGAAAGAGCTCGGGAGAACTCACTGCGAGGCTGTTTACCCCGAACCTGAAAAAGGCGCGGGCTCATTTGCTCTCGCGGGGCGTGCAGGCCGGAGAAGTCGAGCAGGACGGCCAAGGGACTCATTTTTTTGAGGCACGCGATCTGGAAGGGAATGCGATCGAGATTTCCGAGGAGCCGTAGGGGCCGAACGGATTGCGCATGGATTGTGGTTCGTATCAGGGCATGGCTTCAGCCATGCCGAAAGCCGCTCTTCATCATTGTCATCCTGAGCGGAGTGAGGCGTTAGCCGAACGAAGTCGAAGGATCTGATTTTCATTGGCACCAGAGAAGCGGCGCCAGTAACAAGGGCCCGACAACCAAAAATCGATAGACGTACTGTGAGGGGGTCACGGCGCGCCGTGGCTCCTTTTTTCTTTGGGACGGGATGAAGGAGAGTAAACCCTCGTGGGCGAAGCGAATTCAAATAGCAGGCGCACCGATCCGGTCGGCGACTCGCTCACTCGGCGAGCCATGCCCCTAGTCAGAGAACGCGAGATTCTTCGCGTCTCGGCAGCATTGGCGGGTAGCGATCCGAATAATTCGCTTGGGATCGCCCGGGACGAGGCGTTGAAATGGGCGAGAAACAAGACGGTGGGAAAGCTGCCGAGGGAAGCGTGGGAACATGATTCATTCGAGCATTTGTGCGGAGGACGGAATTGTTCTGCGGTAAGAATCAGGTCAGCTGGAGAGGACATTTGGTCGATTCGCGTAGAGGATCCGGACAAGAGGGTTGCAGGGAGAATTTGGACTAGCGAAATTTCCGTTCTGCGGCGGGAAGGAGAACCCGCAAGATTTACGTTGCGACTGCTCGCGGGTTCACCTGAGCTTAACTTAGAGATAGAGCCACATGTACCGGGCGTAGTTCGTCAAGTCGTGAAGTCACCAGGGTTGCTCGCCGGAACGATTCGGCTGACAGACAATCCGGTCACGGCTAGGTCGGACACAGATGCTGAGTTGTTGATTCACGGACTTCTTGATCCTTCCCGGAAGCTTCCGATAATAATCCTAAGCGTGCCGTCCAATTCGCAAGATCCCAACAAACCACTACTTGATTCGCGAATGCTAGCAGGGGCCTGTGCGGGATTGGCCTTAGTGGTTGTTCTGCCGGCGCAGTTCAGTTGGGCGCTGACAGAGCGGTTTGGAAAGCAGCTTTCGGTCTATGAGGGTGCGGCTCGGGTCTACCTTCCGGGCTTCACCGACGACGCGAACCCCTTCGGTGGGCACGAGCTTATCCTGCCAACGCGGATGGCGAGCGTCAAGGATGCCGGGTCCGCCTTGACCCGCTTGCGGTGGATAGCCGCTAGCGGTAGCGTCAGGCGCCTTCAGCTTGGCAGCGACGTTCTTTCGTTCGGACCGCTCAAGGCCTTAGGCCTAGAACGCAGGCAGTTGTCGCTAGCGAAGGCAGGCGCAACCGATCTGGAGCAACTCAAGACCGCAAACGAGCGCATCGGGATTCTCGAGGAGAGGGTTAGAGAGGCGGAGCGCTATCAGGCGCAATTCTCTGACCTTCATGCGGAAGCCGAGGAACGCGCGGAAACCGCCGAGACACAGCTGAGGGCATCGGGGTTTCGGATCCAGCAGTTGTTGGGACAAATCAAGACCTCCGGGGTCCCGCCTGATGCAAACATTCCTTTGCCTGTCGATTGGGCTGCATTCGGCGATTGGTGTGACGACGAGTTGGCGGGTAGGGTCTTGCTCGCGCCCCAAGCAAGGAGCGGCTTGCGAGTTGCTGAGTTCGAGGATATTCAACTGGCCGCCAGATGTCTGCTTTGGCTGGCGAACGACCTGCGGGACGCAAAGGTTGATGGAGCTGAGGGTTCGCTACGGGATCGGGTAATCGAGCCCGGCATCATGAATACACATTGCGGTGCCGATGAGTTCGAACTGGAATGGCAAGGCAGGCGTTGCGTTGTTGATTGGCACATTAAGAATGGCGGTAACACGCGAGATCCAAGGCGTTGTCTTCGCATTTACTACTTCTGGGACGAGTCGTCGCAGCAAGCCGTGATCGCTTCAATGCCCGCCCACCGGCGTACAGATGCAAGTTGATCGGAAGGTCCTGAGGCTAGCCGATAGTCGGGTCGGGGCCCTCGTCTCATTCGAACTACCGGAGGCCGCCTTTCCCGTTACCAACGTTCCTTGGAATATTTGCCTCGATGTAGTAATAGTCCTCACACTGTGAGGGGGTCACGGCGATGCCGTGGCCCCTTTTTTGTCGGATACAGCCTACCGAGAAGGTAGCTGTAAGGAACCCGCATTGCGCTAACTGACCTCGGAATGGAAGGCATCATTCTTCGGCAATACATGGAGGTATAGATAAAGTGAAATTCTCAGGCGACAACGTAAAGTGCCCCAAGTGCGGGGAGACTATCCCCATTTCCGAAACGCTCCACAATCAACTCATCGAACAAGCACGCGCCCAGATGAAGCGAGAGCTGGCTGACGAGCAGAAGACGCTTCTTTCAAGGGAGAAGGAACTCCAAGCCAGAGAAGCCAAGTTGCAGAACGCTGAGCGAGACATCGAGGATCGGGTCGCGAAGCGACTCTCCACACAAAAGGCGAAGCTTAGCAAAGACGCTCTCGATAAAGCTCGGGCAGAAGTCTCGTTGGAACTGAAAGATTTGGCGGCTGATACGGCAGAGAAGGACCGGAAACTCAAAGCGCTGGAGGCGAACGAGTTGCAGTTGCGAAGAGAAAAGCGTGATCTGGAAGCGGCAAAGAAGAACATGGAACTGGAAGTCACGCGGAAGATCGATGCGGAACGCGAGCAAGTCCGAACGGAGTCCCTGGCACAGGCTGCTGAGGAACATCGACTCAAGGATGCCGAGAAAGACAAGAAATTGAGCGATGCTTTGAAGCTGAATCAGGACCTAAGCCGCAAGTTGCAGCAAGGCTCCCAGCAGACACAGGGGGAAGTGTTGGAACTTGAGTTGGAGGACATGCTTCGGGACTGCAGCCGTTCAGACGAGATTCTTCCCGTGCCCAAGGGAGTGCGGGGAGCGGACGTTCTGCAGAAGGTGAACAACAAGGCCGGACTCTGCTGCGGCGCGGTCATATGGGAAGCAAAACATACCAAAAATTGGAGCGACGGTTGGATCGCAAAATTGAAGGGCGATCAACAGCAAGCTCACGCTGATGTCGCGGTGCTAGTAACTGACGCCCTTCCCGAGGAGATCAAGGATTTCGGTAAGAAAGAGGGCGTCTGGGTCACAGTTCCGAAACATGTGCCCGGCCTTGTCGTCGTTTTGCGCACAATCTTAGAGGACGTAGCTCAAGCCAAGCGTGCAGTTGCCAGCAAGAACGAAACGGTCGAAACGATCTTCAACTACCTGACCGGACCGGAGTTCACAAACCGGGTAGAAGCGATTATGCGCGGCTTTATTGGGATGCAGGAGGATCTGAACGAGGATAAGCGTGCAACAAATCGGCGCTGGGCCAAACGCGAGAAGCAGCTTGAACTAGTCATCATGAACATGAGCGGCATGTACGGAGATTTGCAGGGGCTGTTGGGAAATTCTCTAAAGCCGATCCCAGCCTTAGAGGCTGGTCAATCCAGCCCGGATGAAGGGGGCGGCCCGCTTGATCTCGCAGCGCAAGCGGAGCAGGACGACATTCCTTTCTAGGCGAAAACGGGCGAGCCGCCCGCGCCGCACGAGGCGGACGGCCAGGGGCGCCTGCGCCCAATGAGCGTAGATTGCTTTACACAATTCCATGTGTAACACTTTACACATGGCGACCAACCTCGCTCTGGACGACAAGCTGATCGAAGCGGCCCAGCGCGCCGGCAAGCACAAGACGAAGAAAGAAGCCGTCACCGCCGCCCTGGCCGAGTACGTCAAGCGGCGCCGGCAGCAGCGCATTCTGGACGTTTTCGGCAGCTTCGATTTTGATCCGGCCTACGACTACAAGGCCGAGCGGCGCCGCCGTTCATGATGGTGCTGGTGGATACGCCAGTCTGGTCGCTAGCCCTGCGCCGCAAGCGCGAAGATCTGAACGCCCGCGAGCAGGCCCTAACCGGCGCCCTAGCCGAACTGATCCGCGATGGCCGGGCTCAGATTATGGGAGCCATCCGGCAGGAGTTACTCTCGGGCATTCGAGAGGCCGATCGTTTTGAAAAGTTGCGCGGCTATCTGCACGCCTTCGACGAGCCGCAACTGGAAATCGGCGACTACGAGGATGCCGCCCGCATGCACAACCGCTGCCGCACTCGCGGAATCGCCGGCTCGGCCATCGACTTCCTCATCTGCGCCACCGCCCATCGCCGCAAGTGGCAGGTGTTCACCACGGATCGGGATTTTGAAAGGTACGGGAAGGTGCTGGGGGTGGAGCTTTATGGTTTGGGGGCGAACCTGCCCTGAGCGAAATCGCAGTCTCAAGAAAAAAGGCGTGGCTCCATTCCGGAGCCACGCCGTGGGAAGGCCTTCGGGGGTTAGGGAATGACTATGGTGACGGCGAGGCGCATGCCTGGGAATCGGGGATCGAAGAGGTAGTAGCCGTCATCGACGTAGTCGATGTAACAGTCATCGTCATACGCCCATTGGGCGGGCCAGGGATCGACGATCTCAAACCAGTAGCCGCTGTAGCGGAAGCGCGGAACCCCCTCCACGAAGACGGGATGGCCGGGGTGGAAATGGTGCTCCCGGCCAAAGTGGGCGCGGAAGCGGTCTTCGGGGATGCGCTGCTCCACCTGCCTCTCGTGCCCGCGTTCCTCGGGCTGGGTTGACGGCGGAGCCTGTTGACGGGCTACTGTCTGCCGCTGCTTGGCCTGCTCGTCTTGTTGATGGCGGGCTGCGTCTTGCTGCCGCTTGGCTTCGTCCTGTTGCTGCTTTTGTTCTTGCTTGGCCTGATCTTGCTGGGCTTTCATCTGTTGATCGCGCGCCTGCCGATCGTGCTGGCCGGGTTGCTGCTGGGCGCGGGTCTCTGGTTTGCCCTGTTGCGGCTTGGGTTTGGCCGGCTTGGCTGCCTTGGGTTTCGGCTGCTCCTGCGGCGCGTCTTTCGGTCTAGGTTGGTCCTGCCGCGCGTAAGAAGGAACGGCGGCGGCAAGCAGCAGAAACAAGAATGTAGTGGAGAGTATTGTCACTGTCCTCATTCGGGCCTCCACAATTTGGCGCTGGGGTGAAATAGTCATCCGGCAGCGCGGGAATTGGTATCCGTTGATGCGACTCTAAGATGGCGGCTGCCCACTGGAAGGATTTCGCTGGCCTTGTGATTCCTACCGTATTTCCGGCAGTTTGAAACTGCAGGCGCGGGCGAAGAAGGCCGGGCGCGCCACCCTCTTTCGCGGCGTTTGAAAATGTTGGGGGTTTAGCTCCGCCCTCCAAATAAAGAAAAAGCGAAACCTCCCCGCACGGCCATTCCTAGCCCATTGATTGCGAAAGACATAGTGCGTACTTACAAATCCGCAATAACAGAGTGTTCCTTAAGGAACATTGGAACAGCGGGAAGCAAGCCGGCAAAGAATGCCCTTTTAGGACGCCTCAACAGCTGCCCCGACGCGGCGAACTGCCCAAACAAAGGGAGCAGCCAGCAGGACAACAGGCAGAAAGAACACAAGCGTCAGGCAGGCCATGGGCGGAGGGACAAGCTGATGAGGCTGGGGCGGGGCTGGCGTTGGGAACTCCATACATCAGTATATCTTGCGGGGGGTTTGGGTGGGCGCGGCTGCGAGATGCGCATACTAGAATGGAAGTTTGAGAGCCTTTCTACACGGCGTGGTGACATCCCTGCAGGTGGCGGCGGGGCTGGCGCTGATGTTTGCGGGCTGGGGCTGGCGTGATTTGCCGCGTTTCTTTGGCGATCCGGCGCGGGCAGGGCTAGTCGCGCTCGTGGTTGCAGGTGCGGCGTTTGCGGTCGGCCTGCAGGTAGAAACGCAACCGCTCCGCAAGGGGCTATTCCCGACCGGAACGCAGGGAGTGCAGCTTGGCATTCTGCTGCTGGCCTCGCTGTTTCTGCTTTGGTTCTTGCCGTTTGCCGACCGGCGGAATGTGCTCACCTTTCATTCTCGCTCTGCACGGTATGTGGGCGTGGCTCTTTGCGGAATCGGCGGGATGGTGCGAATTTTCGCGCTGCGGCAGCTGGGCCGGCAATTCAGCGCGTATGTCACGTTACAGCCGCAGCATCGGCTGGTGCAGAGCGGGATTTATCGCAGCATTCGCCATCCTCTGTACTTGAGTTTGCTGCTGGCGCCGGCGGGAATTGCGATGATCTTTGCGAGCTGGCTGGCGATTCCAATTTTTGCCGCGTCGGCGGTTTTCGCGGGCGACCGAATCCGAAAAGAAGAAGAACTGCTGGCAAGAGGATTCGGGGGCGAGTTCTTCGCCTACCGGCGGCGGACCTGGATGCTCATTCCTCACCTGCTCTAGCACGGCTTCGAGTGGCGGCGGTTCTGAATTGGGAAGCAAGGCGGCCCAAGTTCGCCCCTGCCCCCACCGGCACTTCATCGCCGGAAGTTCCTCCTTTCCACTGAGGGTTTCGGGTGTAAGATGCCGCCAAGCATTTTCCTTTCTTGTGGCTCGCTGGCTGCCGTGGCCGCGTGGGGAGGTCATGATGTCGCGTTGGCTCATGCCGTTTCTCCTGCTGATGGCTGCGCCGCTCTGGGCGCAGTTCCCGACGGTTGATAACCAAACAAGTCAGAGGAAAGGGACGGTCCGAGTTGCCGTCATTTATCCCAACGGCAGCCCCGCGGGAGCGAATCTGCATGTGCAATTGCGGCTGGCGGTCACCGGAACGTTGATGGGGATGGACCAGACCGGCGGCTCCGGGACGGCGGAGTTCTCAGAATTAAACGCCGGCCAATACAACATCCGCGTCACTGGGGACGGCATTGAACCTATGGAGAGCGGGCAGTTCCCGGTAGAGGATGGCAGGGATTTCCAGACAGTTACGATCATGGTCAAGCCAGCGGAGGGTGATCCGGGAGCAGGGGTGCGCGCGTCCGCGTCGGTTGCGGCCGCGGATCTGAATGTTCCCAAGAGTGCAGCGAAGGAATATAGGCGCGCGGGTAATGAAATGGCAGACGACAATTGGGAGAAGGCCACTGAACACCTGAACAAAGCGATCGCAATATACCCGCAATACTCCGCCGCGTACAACGACCTGGCGGTATGCTACGGCCATCTCAATCAGAAGGACAAAGAGCAGGAGGCGCTGCGCAAAGCCGTCAGCGTGAACGACCATTGCGTTCCCGCACTGGTGAACCTCGCATATCTGGAAATGAAAGACCAGCAATTCGTGGACGCGGCGGCCGCTCTCAATAAAGCTCTGACGGCGGAACCAAGCAACGTGGATGCTCTGAGCCTGATGTCTCAGGTGGAGTTCCGGCAGGGACATTACGATCAAGCCATCGTTGACGCCCGCAAGGCACATGGATTACCGCATCATTACGCGATCGTGCATTACACGGCGGCCAGCGCGCTGGACCAGGAGAACCGCATTCCGGAAGCCATGGTTGAGCTGCGGTTGTTTTTGCAGGAAGAACCACAGGGGCCGCGTGCCGACATTGTCCGCAAAGTGCTGGCGGAGATGCAGAGCAGCCTAAGCCAAGCGAGCGACAAAGGAGCGAGTGCAGCGGGCCAGCCGGTTGCGGTTGGGCGTTGAGTGGAGAGTTTTGGAGTGCCGAGTGAAGATTAGAAGATTAGTTGTCGCCTCGGCGACGAGACGGGTGTAACATAAAATCAATTTTGTTGCCGAGTTGGGGGACGCCCTGTCCCATCGGCGTGGGGAGGTCCCCGATGTTCCGCTTGCGTTCGTTCTCTTGGTTTCTTCCACTCTTGCTAGCGGCGGCGCCACTCTCCGCGCAGATGGATAGCACTTTCCACCAGAAGGCCACCATACGCCTGGACGTGATCTACCCCAATGGGGCCCACGCGGGGCCGCACCTACGGGCGCAGCTCAGGAGGGGTATAGACGCGATAATCGTGGCGATGGACCAAACCAGCTCTTCCGGCAACGTGGAGTTCAACGAGGTTGATCCCGGGCAATACAACATTCGAGTGAGTGGAGATGGAATCGAGCCGTCCGAGAGCGGCATGTTCACGCTGGAAGATACCAGAACTTTCATGAGCGTCCGGGTCGTGGTGAAACCTTCGGACGAGGATCAGGGCGCCGAGATGCGCGGCGGAGCTTCCATCTCCGTGGTGGATCTTAACGTCCCCAAAAAGGCCCAAAAGGAATTCGAACACGGCGAGAACGAGCTCTCCCAGGAGAACTGGGAAAAAGCGATCGAGCACCTCAACAAAGCCATTCAAATCTATCCTCAGTACTCCCTGGCCTACAACGATCTGGGTATCTGTTATGGGCACCTCAAGCAATACGACAAAGAGCGGGACGCGTTTATCCGCGCCATCAACGCGAACCAGCGCTGTGTGCCGGCACTGGTGAACCTGGCTCACATGGATATGCAGAACAACCGCCTGGCTGAAGCTACCGGCCTTTTGGAGAAAGCGACTTCGACCGAGCCGGAAAGTGTCCAGACTCTTAGCCTGACTGCGCAGCTTGACTTCATGCAGGGTCGCTACGAGCAAGCCATCATGACAGCGCACAAGGTGCACGGTCTGCCGCACCAGCACTTCGCGATCGTTCACTACGTTGCGGCTAGCGCTTACCAGAAACAGGGCCATACGCCTGAGGCCATCGGAGAGTTGCAACTGTTCCTACAGGAAGAACCGCAGGGGCCGCGCGCGGATGCGGTGCGCAAAGTGATGGGGGAGATGCAAAGCAGCCTGAAGCAGTCGGAAAACCAACCTCACGATTCCGACAAGGCCAGTCCCGTGGTCGATGCAAACGGAGGGGCTCGCTGAGCGGCCAATCGTAAAGTTCTCGCGATAGATCCTCGGGCGTGTTTTCCCGCAAGCCGCAGTCCTGTTCATCAAGAAGTGACAATTCCGCATTGGACAAGCCTTGCTTGGCCGCGATAGCCTACTTCTATCTCAAGGAGGCACTATGCGTGTAGGGATGGTTTTGCTTGTAGCGGCCGCGTTTGTGGCGGCCGGTTTGACCTTGGCGTTTGCGGCTCCCATGCCGGCAGTAGGCACAATGGCACCCGACTTCAGCCTGCCTTCCGAGGACGGCAGCCAGATCAGCCTGAAAGATTTTCATGGCCAGTGGGTGGTTCTTTATTTTTATCCCAAGGATTTCACCCAGGGCTGCACCATCGAGGCTCATCATTTTCAAGAAGATCAGCCGGAATACGCGAAGCGCAATGCGGTAGTGGTGGGGGTCAGCGTGGACAGCGTGGATTCTCACAAAGGGTTCTGCGCCAAAGAAGGCCTGAGCTTCAAACTGTTGTCCGACACCGAGCACAAAGTGGTGAAAATATACGGCTCGACCATGACCTTCGGCAGCAACGAGATCGCCGCGCGCAACACCTTCATTCTCGACCCTGAAGGCAAGATCGTGTATGAGTACACCGGCGTCAATCCCAACAAGCACAGCCAGGAAGTGTTGGCGGAGCTGGATACGCTGCAGAAGGGCGACGCGAAGTAATCACAATTTCGGGCAAGAGTCTGCCCACCTCGCCCGGCGGGGTGGGCAATGTTTTGCCGGGAACAGCGTAGGCAAGCGAGCCCACCGATCGTCTACAAGTTGCGCGCGGTTTAGAATTCAATGATGGACATCGCTCCCGATCAACTTCCCTACCGCGAGTTCTATCGCATTCTGATCAGCTCGGTCGCGCCGCGGCCGATCGCGTGGGTCTCGACGATGAACCGCGAGGGGCGGCCGAATCTGGCGCCGTTCTCTTTCTTTAACGTGATTTCTGCCGAGCCGCCTATTCTCGGCTTTTCTCCTGCATTGCGGCGGCTGGAACATGGGCATACTTCCAAAGACACGCTGCGCAATATCCGCGAGACCGGCGAATTTGTCGTGAATGTTGTGACTTATGAACTCGCAGAAGCCATGAATTTGACCAGTGGCGAATATGACCACTCCGTCAACGAATTCGAGCTGGCGAAACTGGCCACCCGGCCTTCGAGCGTGGTGCGGCCGCCGCAAGTGGCGGGGTCTCCGGTGAGCTTTGAGTGCAAGCTCTATCAGATCATGGATTTTGGCAGCGAGCCGCCGAGCGGCAGCTTCGTGATGGGGGAGATTGTTGCTCTTCATGTCAGCGAGGGCGTGATGAAGGAAGGGCGGCTTGATCCGGATGCGCTCGATTTGGTCGGACGCATGGGGGGAATGCAGTATTCGCGCACACGGGAGCGCTTCGAGATGGAGAGGCCGAAGGTGCCTTCGGCCGGTTAGCTGGAGCGCATCGACTCCACCTCAGCCGTTACTTTTTCCAGAACAAGGTTCCCAACAGAAAAACCACCTGGGCGGCGGCGACCGCCATCCAGATGCTGGCGCGCATGCGGGAGCGCTGCAAGTCGCGGCGAAGATCGCCGTGCATGTCGTGGAGGTATTCCAGGACAACCTCAGGCGGCTTAGGTGGAGGCGCGGGCGGCGGCACTGGCCGAGTGTGAGCTACGCCTTGGCCGGGCTTGGGCGCATCGGGCAGGAAAATCTTGGGCCCGTCAATCACCGACGACCAACGCGGCAGCAGCATTCTGGCGGCGGGGAGTACGGTGTCATCCGGCTTGGAGCGAATCTGCAGCGCGGGCAATCTTTCCGGAGCAGCGAGGTCGGCAAGACTGCGCAGCATAGAAGTAAACCAGAGGTGGCTGAGCTGATCGGTAATCAGTTCGCCGACATCGACGGGCGCCGACTCCAGTTCGAGCGGCGGCAGCACATCGGGAGAAACCACATCGCCGAGATTGGTGAAAATAGTGCGATACCAGGGCATGCGAAGGCGGTCGCCGACGGGGATACCCATCTTCACCGGCCGCGACTGCAATTGGATCGGAGGCAGCTTTTGCGGCGCAACCGTATCGATGACGTTCCCCAGCAGGGACTTCCACAGAGGAGGATCCCAGCCTGCAGGGGGAAGGAAATCAAGCTCCTCGACGTCCGGGACGGCGTCCGAAGCGGAAATAGGGCTTGGCTGGTTTTCAGATGAAAACATGCTACCTATGAGTGTCGCAACCGGAGCGAGCGGAGTCAAACGGTTTGACAGAACTTTACGTGACCAAAAGCGGCAAAATTTCCCCTTGCCAACCTGGGGTTGCGCGTTATATCCAATACCTCCGCTGGAAATGGGGCTCCAGCCCGCAGCGGGACTGATCCATGCCAGAAACCGACGTTTCCATCCCCAACCTGACGGAAGATGATTTTCCGGCGCTGTATCTGGCCGCCGACCGCACTTCGCGCATGGCGCAGAAACGCCATTTGTGGTTTACCGGAACCATTCTTGGCGCGCTGGTGGCTTGTGCCACACTGGGCACGCTTTCGGCGGCGTTTCCGAGGGAGAGCAAGGTGCTGGCCCTTTTCAGCACGGCCTGGGCGGCAGTAAGTTTCATGCTGACCTCGATGCGCAAGGCACTGAAGCCGGAAAAAGCGTGGTATGGGGGGCGCGCGGTGGCGGAGGCCGCCAAAAGCATGGCCTGGCGCTACATCACGGACTCCGACCCGTACCCGGTCACAATGCCTGGGTCGGAGGCCGACGCCAAGTTCATCGCCGATTTGAGAGACATGGCGAAGGATCAGGCGCAAGCGGCATTGGCGTTTGGCGGGGAGTTCAGCGACCGGCCGCAAATTTCTGCGCGCATGCGCGAGGCGCGCTCGTTGAGCCTAGATCAGCGGTGCCAGCTCTACTTGAAAGATCGTGTCGAGGACCAGCGCAAGTGGTATGCGCGGAAGGCGCGCAGCAGCCAGGTTTTGGCCAATCGCTACTTCGTGCTTATCCAGGTCAGCCAGGCGCTGGCGCTGGGGGGAACCGTGTTGCTGTTTTCGGCGGCGGTCTCCAAATGGAATCTGGGCGGCGTGTTTTCTGCGCTGGCCAGCGCGCTGATTGCTTGGCTGCAAGTGCGGCAGCATGAGGAATTGTCGCAAACTTATTCCGTGGCTGCGCTGGACCTGGGGTTCATTGCCGAGCAGGCAAGCGCGATCAAGAGCGAGAAGGAATTGTCTTCGCTGGTGGCGGACGCGGAAAACACGGTTTCGCGCGAGCACTCCATGTGGATGAGCCGGCACAACGGCTGAGGACGTGGTTTATCGGTCAGGACCAGATTTGCGAGAAGTTGTCCCGGTCTTTTTCAGTTCTTCCATCACGCTCTGGATGAGTTCTTTGGCGTCGGTGAGCTCTTTCATGATGATCTGAATGTCCATGACCGGCTTGCCCGGCCAGCGCTGGCTTTGGCAATAGACGCCGTGCTGGCCGACCAGCGCCATGGCGTCGGTGATGGCGTCCATGGTGACGGCAAGGCGGCCGCGCGGCACTCCCCACATGGTTTCGTAGCGTTCCAGCTCTTCGCGCTTGTCATCGAATACGGGCATGGCAAGATTGTACTTGCACCGCAGCACGCAGTCAGCTTTTCGCCGCTCAGCCAGAACCGTTCACGAGTGCCACCCCACCGCTTCCTTGGCGACCATCCGGGCCGGCGTGAATGTTTAAGAAATATGTCCGGCGCGAACGAACACGAGCGTCTTAGCAATGAAAGCGAGGCAAAAAGCGATCGCCGACAAGGAGAAGAAGACAATGACAACTGCTAAGGATACTGCCAACGATTGCGGGCCAATGCTCGAGGGGAAGCGAGCCGTCGTGTTTGGTGCCAGTGGCTCCATCGGTGCCGCCGTCGCCAAGGAATTCGCGAAAGAAGGCGCCGAGGTTTTTCTGGCCGGCCGGACCAAATCGAGTCTAGAAGAGATCGTTAAACAGATCGCTGCCGCCGGCGGGAAGGCCCAAGCCGAGGTGATTGACACTCACGATGATGCGGCCGTGAATCGATATGTCGATGAGATCGTGAAGCAGTCGGGGAAACTCGATATCGTCCTCGACGCGGCTGGCCCTTTGGCCAAAGATTATGGCAACGGGAAGAACGCCATCGAGCTTCCGGTTGAGGAGTTCATGGTGCCGCTCAGCACGATGGTAAGGTCGCGCTTTATCACCGCCCGGGCGGCTGCGCGTCATATGGTTGGGCAGCATTCCGGCGTCATCATTTTCGTGACCGGCAGCCCCGCCCGGGCACACGTGCCAGGTGCGACTGCGATTGGCGCCGCATTTGGAGCCATCGAGAACCTTACCGCAAATCTGGCTTTCGAGGTCAGCCCCTTGGGGGTACGCGTCGTATGCCTCCGGACCCTGGCCAATATCGACAGCCGCTCCATTCAGGACACGATGGAGTTTGTGGCGGGACGGCTCAATGTCATGAAGGATCAGGCGATGGCGCAAATCGCGCAATCCAACTTCCTGAAGGTCCCCGCAACCGTTCAGGACACAGCGAATGCAGCCGTGCTGATTGCTTCCGATCGGGCGCGCATGCTGACCGGCACAGTGGTAAACGCAACTGCCGGCGCTGCGCTCGACTGAGCGGGGGCCAGCAGACGGCGGCAAGAAACATGTCCGGGGTTCCCCGGTTCGACCGTTAATAGATTGGAAGTAACAAAACCCTTAAGGAGGCATTCCCATGAGCGACTTTGCGTTCTTGTACCGCGGTAGAGATACCAATGCATCACCCGAGCAAATGCAGAAGACGATGGAGAAGTGGCGCGCCTGGTTCAAAGATCTCGGCGAAAAGGGTCACCTGAAAGACATTGGGCATCCCCTGGAAAACTCCGGCAAGGTGGTCAAAGGAAAACAAAAGAATGTCACGGACGGACCCTTTGCCGAGACGAAGGATGTCGTCGGTGGTTTTACCCTGATTCAGGCTCGCGACCTGAATCAGGCCGCGGAACTTTCAAAGGGCTGCCCGATACTCGAGGTTGGCGGCTCGGTGGAAGTCCGCCCCATCCAGATCCTGAACATGTAAATGGAACTCACTGACCATCTCTTCAGGCACGAGGCCGGCCGTATGGTGGCTGTACTGACGCGGATCTTCGGTGTCCACAACCTAGCGCTCGCGGAAGACGTCGTTCAAGACGCCTTCTGTCGGGCGCTGGAGGTGTGGTCCTTCCGGGGCGTGCCGGAGAACCCGTCTGCCTGGCTCATGGCCGCAGCCAAGAACCGGGCGCTCGACATGCTACGCCGGGAGCGGACGGTGCGAACCTATGAGCCGGAGCTAAGCCGTTTTCTGCAGAGTGAATGGACGCTCGCCCCCGTCGTGGAAGAAATGTTCACCGACACTGCCATCCAAGACGATCAGCTCCGGATGATGTTTTCCTGTTGCCATCCTCGCTTGCCGGAAGAGGCGCAGGTCATGCTTATCATGCACATCTTGTGCGGATTTGGCATTGACGAAGTAGCCAGCGCTTTCGTAACCACCTATACGGCGGTTGAGAAACGTATCCCCAGGGCCAAGAAAGTTCTCGCGGAGTCAACAAGACTGTTCGATACGCAGATTCCGGCTGATTTCTCGGCTCGACTTCCCGCTGTGCAGAGAGCGCTTTACCTGCTGTTCAACGAGGGCTACCACGGAGCGTCGGCCGAATTCGCAGTCCGCGCCGAGCTTTGCCAGGAGGCCATGCGCTTGGCAGCTTTTCTTTTGGAACATCCTTTGGGCGCAACCCCCAGTTCCCACGCACTTTCGGCTCTGATGTACCTCAACAAGGCGCGATTGCCCGCGCGTTTGGATGCGTCGGGCAAGTTGAACGCTCTTTTGGATCAGGATCGGTCGTTGTGGGATCAGAATCTGGTGAGCGAGGGGCTGCGGCTGCTAGACCTATCGGCCAAAGGTTCGAAGTTGTCGGAATATCACTTGGAGGCTGCTATCGCGGCCGTGCATGCAACCGCTCCCAGCGTGCGGGACACCGATTGGCTCGAGATCGTTTCCCTTTACGACACGTTGATGGGCATCCGGCCAACCCCGATTGTTGCACTCAATCGTGCCATTGCTG
This sequence comes from uncultured Acidobacteriaceae bacterium, assembly GCA_963770915.1. Lineage (GTDB taxonomy): Bacteria > Acidobacteriota > Terriglobia > Terriglobales > Acidobacteriaceae > PALSA-270. Next base: position 2,432,271 of record CAVYRG010000001.1, on the reverse strand, counting down.
TTGGGCAACGGGATGGCCCCGGCCGGGGGCTGGACGAGTTGCGGACAATTGCCGATGCTGGGCGCCTTGCAAGGTATCCCTTTTATGAAGCGGCGCTGGCGGAATTCGAGCTGCAGCGTGGTCGATCGGAAATTGCTCGTGAGCATTTTGGCAACGCTCTCAAACTGGCACGGAACCCGATGGAACGGGAGTTCTTTGAAGGAAGAATCAGGCACTGCGAAAATCATTGAATTGCACGGCTTAGGCGAAGCCTTGCCATGCCATAAGAACGCCCAGGTTCTCGTTTTGGGTCGTGCTACTGCACAATAGCTGCGGATCCTGAACCCCGCCCGATCCAGGCAGTTGCTAACCGTGCCGCACATCGGTAGTCTAAGAAACTGCCTCAGCTCCGCAACACACTGACTACACTCTTAAGGAGAATCCCATGCGGAAACAGCTTGCTCTACTCACCTCATTGATCCTGACCTTCGCCACGTTCGCGGCTGCTCAGATGGACAAAAGCAAGCGACCCAGCCCGCCCGCCTCGGCGGAATGCAAACTGCCCGATGGCAAAACCGTCAAGACAGATTATTCCAGCCCGCGCATGAAGGGACGGAAAATCTACGGCGGATTGGTGCCCTTTGGCCAGGTTTGGCGCGCGGGCGCAAACGAGGCGACCACGCTCGTGACCGACACCGACCTGACCGTGGGCGGCAAGGATGTTCCGGCGGGAAGCTACACGATCTTCGCGGTTCCAAATCCGGATAGCTGGACGCTTATCATCAATAAGAAGACGGGAGAGTGGGGAATTCCGTACAAGCCCGAATATGAGGCGCTGGAACTGGCGCGGGTTCCTATGAAAGTCTCATCACTGCCTTCGCCGCTGGAAGATTTCGCCATTTCTTATGAGGCTTCGGGCGACACATGCACTTTGCAAATGGACTGGGATACGACTCGTGCCTCGGTGGAACTCGCCGAGAAGAAATAACGCGGGTGGGAGCAGTCGAGAGCCGATGGACTTTCGGAACCAGGTCTGAAAGCGCCAGTGGGCTTATCGGCTCAGCATCTCGTCGGCTTGCTGCTGCGCGGCGCTGATATCATGCGAAATTCGCTGAGCGGCGTCACGGGCCGCCTGAGCTTGCTGGAGCTGTCCGCTCTCCTGCAGCGCCTGCGCGAGCAGTAGATAGCCGACATCGGTCGGTCGAACTGCCATGGCGTGAGCGAACAATTGCGACGCCCCCGCTGGATCGCCCGTTTTTAAGCGCAGCAGCCCCAGCGCAGCCGCGGCGCGATCGTTATCCGGATCCAGGTTCAGTGCGGTCCGGTAGCTTGCCTCGGCGCGATTGAGGTCCCCCGAACTGCGATATGCCGCGCCCAGATTGGTGAAGGTGTTGGCCCGCAGCGCGGCGTCGTTGGTCATGCCGAGCACCTTGAGATAAAGATCGATCGCTTGCGGCACATCGCCAGCCTGCTGTTCGTGGGTAGCGATATCCAGATTTCCGACTGGATCGCGGGGGTTGATTTTTACCGCCGCTTCGAAGTAAGGCATGGCATGGTCAAACTGGCCTTTCTCGATCAGCGCGCCTCCCAGATTATCTTCCGCAATGTAGTTGTTGGTTGTGACTTGCAGGGTATGCGTCCACAAGGTCACGTTGTCTTGCCAGTAGGAGAGTTGTTTGCCGGTGAGCAGGGCCAGCGCGAAAAGAGCGGCGCCGGCTGGCAGAACCCACCAACGCGCAGAAACGTTTCGTCGTTCCGACCAGTCGGGCAGGCCCCAACACGCCATAAGAAACAGCCCGATGAATGAGCCATAGGCATAGCGATCGGCCATGGCTGCTTCGCCCACCTGCACCAGACCGATCATCGGCACCAGAGTTCCCAGGAACCAGCACCAACCCACCAGCAAGTATCGGCGGCGGCGGCCCGCCCAGACCAGAGCACTGACGGCGAGAAGGAATCCACATGCCGCAGCCACCTGCAAGGCCGGCAAAGAATTTCCCGGATGCGGATAAAGTGGGGCGAGGCGGGTGGGCCAAAGCGCCTTGCCCACATAGCGCACATAAGCGACGAGCGCATTCTGCAGCCGGACGGATAAGGAGAACTCCGTTATGGCGCGCACCGCGCCGCCGGCACGCTGCGCCTTCATGGTGATGATCGCGCTGGCCGCCGAGAGCGCCAGCAGCGGAATCTTTTCTCGAACCAGCCACCAGAATGGCCGCCCCTGTTTCTCCTGGGAAAACATGCGTCCCAATGGCCAGTAATCCCAGAGCAACAATACAAAAGGGAAAGTGATGATTTGAGGCTTGGCCATAAGCCCGTACGCGAAGAGGCCTGCCACGGCACAATAACGCCACACTCCCGGCTTGCGCGCGTACCATCCGTACGCCCAAAGCGCCAGCAGAAAGAAAAGCATACTGAGCAGATTCTTGCGCTCGGAAATCCACGCCACCGACTCGACGTTGATGGGATGCAGCGCGAAGAGCGCCGCCACCATGAAGCTGCGCCAGGTAAACCCGGTGGTCCACTGCAGCAGTAGGAAAAGGAGTACAACGTTGACCGCGTGCAGCAAGACGTTGGTGTAGTGATGTCCGGCGGGATTGAGGTGGTAGAGCTGGCAATCCAGCGCGTGCGAAAGCCAGGTGAGCGGATGCCAGTTGGCTTGCGACGTGGTGGTGAAGGCCCAAACCACAGTGTGCCAGCTCAACCCGGCCTGCACTTGAGGATTGTTGACGATGTAGCGATCATCATCAAAGTTGACGAACGGATGGCGGATCACCGGGTTGTAGACGCCGAGCACGGTGACCACGAGGAGAAGACACAAAATCACGCTGCGCTTTTGCGGGGAATTGAACAGATCCGCAGAATGGCCGGACGGTTTGGCGAGCCCGGTTTTGCTGGTGGAAGAAGGCAAGGCTGGCCCCGATTATAGCCAAGGTCCTTTGCCGCGCTGTGTACGCGTTTGGGTCGTCTGAGAGCCGCAGTACTTTCGTTATATGCACGGAGGGCGAGATGATTCAGAAGCGCCGCGGCGCGGCTACCATGGATTCACCAGCGGTTGAGGATCGGGTTTGAAAAATCTTGCCATAACCTTCTGTCAAGCATTTTGGGGAGCGTTTCTGCTGCTCACGTCGTTGTATTGCCTGCTCGCGTTTCTTCCTTATACCTATGTTGCGCTGATCAAAGCTCCTCCGTACGCATGGGTGCTGTGGTTTATCGCCCACTATGCGGCGCTTTACTGGGCTGCGCTGCTGGCCGGAGTGATTGGTTTCTGGCGGCGGCGAAGGTTGGTTTCGCTTGGATTTTTCCTGGCGCAAGCGATGTGGGGATTCTTTGTGCCCCATTTCATGCGCAATTTGCCCTGCGATGGCAGAGCATACGCAAGCAGCTTGGGAGCGCTGTTTCTAGTGGTTGGAGTCGCGGCGGCGGATGGACTTAAATGGCGAGAACCTTCGCGGCCGGCGCTTTCGAATTTGCAGCTCAATTACAGGTCGGCCACGCTGGTGGCGGCGGGAGTGGCTTTGCTGAGTGTTGGCGTTGCGGAATGGAACAGTCCCGGCGCCCGCCCATTTTCGCTCAACCTGGGCGGACTGGAACTCACGGCGTGGAGCGTGATTTCGCATTTGCTGGTCGCGGTTCTGGTGCTTTCCCTGCTCAACTTGTTTTCCCTGGCGGCGGCGCGAACCGCGCGTCCGCGCGCGGTTCGGCGTGGCTTCATCGGAGTTCTCATTTTTGGCGGGTCGTGGTTCGGCGCAGTTCGATTTTTGGAGAACTCGCTCACGTTTGAAGGCTGGCGGGCTCACGTATATGCGGCATCGTTGGCGGCAGCGCTGACCCTGCTGGGCTTCTCCCTGGCTCGGCCCTACATGGCTTCGACGACGGAAACGGAGCGTTCGCGGCGCCTTCAGCAATTTGGCTGGATCGCTTTTGCCGCAGTTCTCGTGATCGTAGCCATCGCGTTGCCTTCCCTGATTGCCGGAGGAGACTGGAACGGCTTCTTGCAATCCACATTTGCCATGGTCTTTTGGCTCGGTCTCAGCGTGTGTTCGTACCAACTTTGGCCGGGGAGCGGGAAATACTCGTTGGTCACGCTGTTGGCGGTGGCGCTGCTTTCAGTGTTTAGCTACAAAGCCCTGCAGGCCACGGAGATTTTCTGGGGGAAGGCTCTCGGCCACACCGATGATGACATCGCCCGCGCCTTGGATGCTTACGCCGCGCACGACGCCTCCTTCCAGCTGGCGCATGCTCTGCTGGGAAATGCGCACCAGGAAGATTGCGGCGACCTTTGCCGGATTCTGCGCGAGTACACGAACATTCGCGATGCGAAGGTTCCGCGAGACGTGACCCTCGTGGATTCGCTGGTTCCCACTCACGCCGCGCGGCCTGACATTTTTATCTTCGTGGTCGATTCGCTGCGCCCGGATTACCTGGGCGCGTACAACCCGAAGGTTGATTTTTCTCCGAACCTCGACGCTTTTGCGCGTGACAGCGTGGTGATGCACAACGTTTACACGCAATACGCAGGCACGTCGCTTTCCGAGCCAGCCATCTGGGCGGGAATGATGCTTCTCCACGCTCACTACATGCAGCCGTTTTCGCGAGTGAACAGCCTGGAAAAGCTGGCCAACGTTGACGGCTACAGAATGATCGTGAGCTGGGACGAAGTGGTGCGGCAACTGCTTTCGCCTTCCGACGATTTAACCAAGCTCGATACCGACAAGCCGCTATGGAATGAGCTGGAAGTATGCTCGACGATCCAGCAGACGGAGCCGGCGCTCAATGCCGGCTCGGGGAAGCCTGTTTTCTTTTATGCCCAGCCGAAGAACGTGCACCAGTTCGCTCACAACAACCTGCCGCGCATGACCGCACAGAATTGGCAAAGCCGGCCCGGGTTTGTCGATCGCATTGCCTACGAAGTGCATCAGGTCGATGGTTGCATGGGCAGCTTCTTTCAGTATCTAAAGCGGAAGAATCTGTACGACGACAGCATCATCATCGTCACGTCGGATCACGGCGATGCGACCGGTGAGTTCGGCCGCTACAGCCATTCGCTTTCCATCTACCCGGAGGTGATTCGGGTGCCGCTGATGGTTCACTTGCCGAAACAGATGCGGGATACGCTGGTCTACGACGACAGTCGAATTTCCGCCCTGACCGATATCGCCCCGTCGCTCTATGAACTGTTGGGGCATGGGCCGGTGCTGGAGAATCCGATGTTCGGACGTCCGCTCTTCATGCCCAGCCTGGCGGAGTTGCATCAATATCAGCGCGACGAACTGTTCATTGCCTCTGACGAGCGTGCGGTCTATGGCATTTTGGCCGACCATGGCCGCTACCTCTACGCGACGTACGATTCGCCGTCCAAAAGCTACCTCTATGACTTAGCCAGTGATCCCAACGGCGTGCATGACATTCTGACTCCGGCGTTGAAAAAGCAGTACGACGAACGAATCATCCGTCACCTGCAGGCGATCGGCGCGTTTTACGACTACAAGCCAGGTCTCTCGACGCTGCTCTCGGCCTCGGCAAATTGAAAATCGCGCAGCTCTCGGCTTGCCCTATAATCGCTGACGGCCTTGCGCCGGCGTTGAATCCGCGCTGTCCTGCTGAGGATCAAAATCCCATCATGCTGCCATCGAAATCACTGCTCTTTTCCCTTTCGCGTTGGTCGATTCTGGCGTTGTTGCTGAGCGGCAGCTTGTTCGCCCAGGCAACCCATCCCGAATGGACTGAGCCGTTTCCGCCTTTCCGGATCATGGGCAACCTCTATTACGTCGGCAGCAAGAGTCTGGCTTCGTATCTCATCACCACCCGCGATGGGGACATCCTCATCAACAGCAGCCTGGTGAGCTCCGTGCCGATGATTCGCGCCAGCGTCGAGAAACTCGGATTCAAATTCAGCGACATCAAAATTCTTCTCATCAGCCACGCCCACATCGACCACTGCGCCGGCTCGGCCCTGGTGAAGCAATTGACCGGAGCCAAGTACATGGTGATGGAGGGCGATGTTTCAGTGGTGGAATCGGGCGGCAAAACCGATTTCCAATATGGGAATCCCGAAAAGGAATCGTATCCGCCAGCCAAGGTTGATCGCGTACTGCACGACGGCGATCAAGTGAAATTAGGCGACGTGGTGCTGGTAGCGCACCTGACGCCGGGCCACACCAAAGGCTGCACGACATGGACGATGAAGGTGACCGATGGCGGCAAGACTTACGATGCGGTGATCATCGGCAGCCCCAACGTGAATGACGGATACAAGCTGGTAAAGAACGCGAAGTATCCGCAGATCGCGCAGGACTACGAGCTGATGTGGTCGCGGCTGAAAGAGCTGCCTTGCGATTTGTTCCTGGGAGCGCATGGCGACTACTTCGGGATGGAAGCCAAGTACGCGAAGATGAAAGAGGGCGGCCCCAATCCGTTTATCGACCCGCAAGGATACAAGAACTATATTGCGCAGAAGCAAGCGGATTTCGAGGCAGAGCTTAAGAAGCAGTCGCAGTCAGCGCAGTAGCGAAGGCGTCATTCAGCTTCCCGGCGCCCAGGTAGCCTTTTCGATTTTCAGTTCGCGAAGCAGGATTCTGACTAACATACCGTCGTAGCGGCTGCCGCTGAGCTTTTCGAGTTCGGTCAAGGCCTGCTCGCTGGTTTTGGCGGGGGAGAAGGAACGCGCGGTGGTCATGTTGGCGTAGGCATCGGCGATCGCCATCATCCGCGACCAGAGCGGAATCTGCTCACCGCGCAAGCCGTCGGGATAGCCGGAGCCGTCGAAAGCCTCGTGATGGTGCTCGATGGCTTGACACATGTTTTGGCTGTCGGGCAGCGTGGCCAGAATTTCGGCCCCCACTCGCGCATGCATTTTCACCAGGTAGAATTCTTCGTCGGCTAGCGGGCCCGGCTTGTTGAGAATTCGCTCCGGAACAAAGATTTTGCCGACGTCGTGGACGCGCGCGACATAGCAGATGTCCTCAACATCCTCGGGCGACAAACGCAGCGAGCGCGCGATCATCTCAGCGTAGCGGGCGACCAACTCGCCGTGGCCGGAGGCTTGCTGCTCCCGCGACTCCGCGGCGTGGGCCAGCGTTTCGATCGATTCACGCAACAGCTCGAGATTGCAGTCGTCTTCGCCGCCGCTGAGCTTGCGGAGCGTGGTTTTGAGTTCTTCGAGGTGCTCGGGGCCGGTTTGTTCGCGCTGCAGGAAGCCTTCGATGTAGCCGGAAATCAACTGGCGCTGCACGGCGCCGGTTTCGTCTTCTTTAAATTCCTCGGCCATGGAAACTTGGTCGCCGCCGGCGTGCTTGGAGACGTACATGCCTGCGTCGGCTACGCGGATCAATGTCCTCCACCGAGCGGCCGTGCACGGGATAGCTGGCCACGCCGAAACTGCCGGTGATGTGGTGATCGCTGAGCATGGTGTCGGTAGCCAACCATACCCGCAGACGTTCGGCCAAGGCTTGCGCCTGCTCGATGCCGGTTTCCGGCATCAGAATGATGAACTCGTCGCCGCCGTAGCGGGCCACGACGTTCGACTGGCGGCATTTCTGCTCCAGCAGGCGACCCACGCGGGCCAGGACCAGGTCGCCTTCCAGGTGGCCCTGATTGTCGTTGACGGTTTTGAATTTGTCCAGATCCACCAGCACCACCGAAAAGGGCCGCCCAGAGCGGGAAGCGCGCCTCCACTCCGAGGACAGCGACTCCCAGAAGAAACGGCGCGTTTTGATACCGGTGAGGCCATCGGTGATGGACTGCTGCTGCAGTTTCTGGAAGACGAAAGAATTGTGCAGCGCGGTCGCCAGCAAATCGGCCAGCGTGTTCATGATCAGGCGGTCTTGTGGCGAGAAAGCGTCTTCGTTCTGGCTCTCCACGTTTAGCACGCCCAGTAGGGTGTCGCCGTAAGCGATCGGAATGCACAGCACGGCACGGGACTGCGGCAGCACGCCCTGCAGCGGCGCTATCGCTGGAAGTCTGCACCAATGCGCTCTCTCCGGTGCGCGCCACGCGGCCCAGAATTCCCACTCCGAGCGGAATCCGTTTGCCCAGGGCTTGTGTAGTGATGCCGGCTTCGGCTTTGATTCTCGATCTCTTTGGTGGCGTAGTCGAGAATGCCGATGCCGATGTGGTCGAAGCGGAAGTTTTTCTGGATCTCGGCCGACGATTTCGGCCAGCATTTGCTCCGAATCCTCGCTGGAAATCGCGGTCTTGGAAATATTGTTCAGGAAAGCGAACTGGCGGGAGCGGCGCTGCTCCTCGGCGAACAAGCGGGCGTTCTCCACCGCGACGGAAACCTGGCCGGCGGCGGTCTGCATCACTTCCAGATCGCGCGGCTCGAAAACATACTCGCGCTCGGTATTCATGGCGGCCATTACGCCGGCCGGCTGGCCGCCCAGCAGGATGGGCGCGCCGCAGAAACATTTGGCGGGACGTGCCGGCTACCTGGTCTACGCCCAGCCGCTCGCGGGCTTTCTCCAGGTCGGCGCGGATCAGCAGAGGCTGGCCGGTGCGAATGATGTATTCAGTCAGGCCATTGGCCAGCTTGCGCGTGCGCTTGGGCAGCACCTCGCCTTTTTCGACTTCCAGCTCGAAGCGGATGGTCTCGCCTTCCTGGAACGCGATATAGAAGTTGCTGGTGTCGAAAATCTGGCCCAGCTCTTTTTGCACCGTAGCGCAGCACTTCGTCCTGGTCGAGCCGCGAGCTGATCGCCTGACCGATCTGGGTAAGCAGTTCGTACTCCTTGGTGCGGCGCTGCGCGTCGTGCATGACCACGTAATTTTCCAGCGTCAGGCCGATCTGCAGCGCCAGCCGGTCAGCAGCCGCAGGTTCGATGAGCCGAACATGCGCCGCTCGGCGTGCGGAAACAGGATCACGCCGAAATTGTGCTCGCGGGTCTGCAGGCTCACGGCGGTGAAGTGGCGGATGTTCTCTTCCGCCATGACCTGGCGGAATTGCTTCGAACCTGCTCGCCGGGAAACGCGGGCAGGGGCTCGGGCATTTCGCGGCACATTGCGGAAGCTCACAAATCCGCCGCGCCGGTAGGCCAGTTCGCAGATGTACTCCCCAGCACCGGTGGTCTCCAGCTTGTCGATGAACTCGGCAGAATAGCCGCGCTGCACCGAGGGCAGAATGGTGCGCCAGCGCTCGGAGATGCAAATCACCGCCCGGCCCGTCGGCAAAGGCGCTACCAGGCGGTCCAGAATGCTCTGCATGCTGGGAACCAGGTCTTCGGCGACAGCAGCGGCGGGAATCCACTCCCAGAGTGGAGAAAGCCAGCGCGTTCTCCTGCACCGCGTTGCGTTCATTTTCAAACAGCACCATCACCATCGCGATGCCCAGCAGCATCTGCGGCACTGGGCCCAGAAGCGGGCCGGCGGCGCCAAAAATCTCCAGCAGCGGGCTGCGGAACTGGCCGAAGGTCATCAGCACCGCCCACAGCGCCAGGGCTAACGCCAGCAGACTGAAGGCCACCGAACTCCGCCGCTGGGCGTGGATGTAAAACGACGCTGAGCAGTACAGCAGAACCAGCGGCCAAGCCAATTTCCAGTCTGAGATGAACCTGCGGAAGCTGGCCGAAAATCGACGATGCGCCGGTATGCTGTGGAAGATAGTTCCAGAGTGCCGCCGCCACTCCCCCGGCGGCCAAAAGCCAGTCATACCAGCGCAGGCGGAACCGCTCCCGCATCAGGCGAGTGGAAATGAAGATGCATAGCGCCATAACGACCAACAGCAACGAAGCGGCTAAGTGCGATCAGAGTCGATGTGCCGGCGGTAAACCTCAAAGGCGATCCAGCGCGTAATGCAGCGTGTAGGCTGCCCAGGCCAGCTGCCAGGCACGAAAGTATGCCCGGCGGCTTTGCTCGTAAAGGTAAGTAAAGACGAGGAAAAGCAGCAGGGCAACGACGCCCGGCACTACCACCATACTGATCGCTACGCTGTTCATGGCGCGAGAAACAGCTCTCCGCCTCCGCTCTGGGGAAGCGTGTTGTTACTGTGGGGATGTACTTTAGATGCTTTCACAGTATGCATGTCAACACAATAGTCTTTTCCTGGCCGGCACCGATTGGGGAGAGGTTACTCGAGTTCTGAGCCGCAGTTACCGAAGCTAGGCGGCCGGTCAGGCTTGACGCTTCGTTTCACCAACCCGTAGCATCACGGTTGGATTTGTCCCGCATGGTCGAAGCCCCATCCCTTAACAGCCCAGGTTCTGCAGCGATCCGCCCCCGGGTTCGCTTCGCGCCCTCGCCCACCGGATATCTGCACGTGGGCGGCGCCCGGACAGCGCTGTTCAACTGGCTATTCGCCCGCCATCACGGCGGAACGCTGGTGCTGCGCATTGAAGATACCGATCTTGAGCGTTCCACCTCCGAGATGGTCGAGGGCATTCTGCAAGGGCATGCGCTGGCTCGGGCTCGACTGGGACGAGGGCCCCTACTATCAGACCCAGCGCATGGATCTGTATCGCGAAGCGGCGGCCAAGCTGGTGGCCTCCGGGCATGCCTACTATTGCTTCTGCACGAAGGAAGAGCTGGAGCAACGCCGCGCCGCGGCCGCCGCGGGACGTCCTCCTATGTACGATGGGACCTGCCGCAGGATTTCACAAGCAAGATGCCGCGATGCGCCTGGCCAGCGGGAGCCCCGGCCGCGGTGCGCTTTGCGGTGCCGGAGTCGGGCAGCACCGGGTTTGACGACGCCGTTTTCGGCCGGGTGGAATTCGCCAACTCGGAGCTGGAAGATTTCGTCCTGCTGCGCTCCGATGGCGGGCCGACCTACCACCTGAGCGTGGTCACCGACGACGTGGAGATGCGGATCACGCACATCATCCGCGGAGCCGACCACATTTCGAACACGCCCAAGCAGGTCCTGCTCTACCAGCGCCCTGGGCGCGGCATTGCCGGTGTTCGCGCATGTGCCGCTGATCCTAGGGCCGGACAAGACGCGCCTGAGCAAGCGGCACGGCGCCACCAGCGTGATGGCCTATCGTGACGAAGGCATTGTGCCCGAGGCCTTCCGGAATTTTCTGGCGCTGCTGGGCTGGACTCCGCCGGAAGGCACGGCGGAAATTCTGGGCGATGCGCAACTGATCACGCTATTCGGGCTCGATGCCATCTCCCGCTCCAATGCTGTCTTCGACCGCGCCAAGCTGGATTGGTTCAATACGCGAATACATTCGGGCGTATTCGGCGGAAAAACTACTGCCGCTGATCGAGGAAGAATGGCACAAAGCCGGCATCACAGCCGGAACACACCGATCGCGAATGGCTGCTGGCGACGATCGATCTGCTCAAGCCGCGCGCCCGCAGCCTGAAGGATTTCGCAGGCTCCTTCCGGGCTTTCTTTACCGATGCCTTCGAGCCCGATCCCGCGGCGGCGGGTAAATTTCTGAAAGATGACGCTGTCCGCCAGATGCTGGTGGAACTGGGCGGCCGCTACGCTGCCTCCAGCAATGGCTTCGCCGAGCAGGAAGCGGAGAAGGTGCTGCGCGACTTCGCCGCAGAGAAGAACGTCAAAGCCGGCGTGTTGATCAACGGCGCGCGCGTGGCGCTGACCGGGCAGGGAGTCGCTCCCAGCTTGTTTGCCGTGATGGCAGTGCTGGGGAAGCAGAAGACCATAGAGAGGCTGAGGAAGGCGGCCGCTCAGGTCTAACTGTGCACGTGCGGGCTTTGCCCGGGATTTCTGCGCGGCGGACGCGGGGCTTTCAGGACTCGCACATCAAACGACACGGGCAGACGCTTAGGGGGATAGCACGCGGCATTGTCGCAGGCCTGATATTTCAGCGCACCATGCACCGCATATCTTCCCGGCAGCACGCTCGAAAGAGCGCGCAATTCCACTGACAGGGTGAATTCTCCGCTGTAGACGCTCAGCTTCTCGCTAGGAGCAAAAGGAAGGCTGCGCAGCTCACCGGGAGGGTAGGTGATTCTTCCGATGATGATGTCTGTGGGCGCATCGAGCAGCAAAGCAGTGGGGATCAGGTAGTCTTCGGTGGGCGTATTGGAGTTGACATGAAACCCGCCTCCGATGCGGAAGCGCAGTTCCGCGGCTCCCTTTGATCCCCGGTGGATGGAAACGATCTCGGCGGGAATCATCGTGACCGACGGAACTCTGACGCCCTCACGACCCTGCGCCAAAAGGGGCGCGCTAACCGCAACCAGCAACAAGAACAATAGCGATTTTGCGACTCTCTCGCTCAGCATTGTTTGCTTGGCGCCTCGGTCTTAGTTCCCGGCCGGGAAGCTCTTGCTCGAGCCAGCCGACGTTCCGGTTCCCAGGATTTTCTTGATCTCGTCTTCGATTTCGCTGCGGCTCTTGAGGCCAAACACTTTGCCGGTGACAACCCCATCGCGGCTAATGAAGAAGGTCTCCGGCAGAAACTGCACGCCGCCATAGGCGCTGGCGATATCGTCGCGCACCGACTCTTTCCCCACCAGAATCGGGTAGTCGATGTTCATGTCCTTGGCGAACCTGGCAATGTCTGCCACGTCGGCGTCATCCATGGCGACACCGACGATCTGCAGGCCCTGAGGGGCGTATTGCTTCTGCATATCGACAAACCAAGGCATCTCGATTTTACAGGGCTCGCACCAGGTCGCCCAGAAATTCAACAGAACAGCCTTGCCGCGATAGTCGGAAAGATGGACGGTCCTGCCGTCGAGGGACTGCAGGGTAAAGTCGTGGGCCACCTGCCCTTGCATTCTAGCGGCTGCGGCAGCGCCCGGGCTCTCCGCGTTGCGCGCCTTATTGAAGCCGATCACGAGCAACAGCGAAACCACCATCGCGACCACGATCAGAACAACGGGATCACGTTTCACAAAAATCTCTCCCTCAAAATGAAAACCGGTTCAGGAACGACAAATGATTTGAAATCAAAGTAAAACGGCCGAACACCAGCAACACCCCCAACGCGATCATCAGCGCGCCACTGGCAATCTCAAGGGCGTGCATGTGGGAGCGGAAGCGGGCATAAAACTTCAGAAAACGCTCCATCAATAAAGACGTTAGCAGAAATGGGACGGCAAGGCCGAGGGAATATACGGTTAGGAGCGCGATGCCCTTGGCCACCGAATCCTGGTTGGCGGCGAAGGTCAGAATCACCCCCAGGATTGGTCCCACGCAGGGCGTCCAACCGAAGGCGAAGGCGAATCCAATCAGGAACGCGCCGGCCGCCGTACTCCCGCCTTTGACAGTGTGCAGCCGCTTATCGGCATAGAGGGCGTTGATGCGGAAGATCCCGGTGAGATGCAACCCGAACAAAATAATGACCACTCCAGCGACCTTTGCCAGCAACGACTTGTAGCGAGCCAAAAGTTGGCCGACCTCGGTGGAAAGTGCGCCCAGAGTTATGAACACGATGCTGAACCCGATGATGAAGGCGATGGAGTTCAGCATGACCTTGCGAAACAGCTTGGCTTCCTGGGTCTGCAGTTCCTCCACGCCTACGCCCGAGATCATGGAGACATAGCCCGGCACCAGCGGCAGGACACACGGCGACAGGAACGAAACCAAGCCGGCCACGAATGCGGCAACAGGAAGCGGAAGATTAGACATCTTTAATTCATTTTACCTGAGGTTTTTCCAACACACCGTGACCCTCGTCACTTGGCGGTTGCGCCGCCGGAGGAGCGGGCGCCAGCTCGACTGGAGACTCGGCCACCGCCTTGCGAATGAATCCCGGCGGAAGCACGGCGGTCAGGACCGCCCGCTTGCCCTGCTGCTCCACTTTCAGGCTGTCTAAGAAGTGCTTTACGTCGGCATCGACGGACGGTGAGGAAACTGCGGCGTCTGCGGTTCGAAAGATGTTCAGAAACGAGTCCAGTTGATCGGCCGCATGCCTGGCCTCGGCTTCATTGGCGGTAAAAGCTTCGGCTCGGAGATGGAGGTCCCCAGTAATCGACTCCGCTCGAAGATTGACGCTGGCCAAATAGCGGGCAGAAACGACGACTGACGCAGGCTTGGAGAAAAGCAGCGACAGCTCACCAGAGGCGGGTGTGGCTTGGGTAGGATCGACCTTGAAGATAGCCCATGCCAGGCTGCCGATCGGAATGTGCTTGTAGTACTGGCGCAGAAGCAGCGGACCGCCGAACGGCGAGGCCAGCTTGCGGTTGCGGTCAATAATCCCGCGAATGACCTGCGGGTCGGGGTGGTTCGAAGCAGCCACCGTGTCCGGACCCAGAATCGCCACCCGCAACGTGCGCCCCTGCAGCGGGATGTCGTAGATATCGACCGAGCCATCCTGCTCTTGGGTGCTTGCGAGCTTGCGCAGGTACACCCGCAGACGGACACCATCGATCTTCCCCACAAAAACCTCCGAGAAACGCGGCGACGGCGCGGTACCTGGGGGCGGAGCGGGCAAACCGGAGGGATAGTGAATGGCCAGGGCAGCCTGGTCGAGATCGCGCTCAAACTGGAATCCGGTCGCCTGAATGAACTGTTCGTATTCGGGGCTGTGGGCAACGGACGGCAGCTGGCCGGCGAGGTCGATGCGGCGAATCCATTTCAGGTTGACATAAACGAAGCCGTCCGCGCCGGGGAGAAGGCGCGCCGGTTCAGGAGGGGCATGCTTGCGCAGAAAAACAACGAGCGCGACGGCACCCGCAACCAGCAGAACGCCAAGCCACACAGGTAGTCTTCGCTTGATGCGCATTTAGCTTGGCGGAAATGATAGCACCGGGACGGGGGTGTGGGGCGGACACTCCTGCCCGCCGCTGCTGAAGTTGCTGTTGGTGTTGTTCTTACTGCGCTTGTCAGGAGACTCTGGACAGACAAAATCAACGTCAAAAGCAGCGGACAGGAGTGTCCGCTCTACACGTTCCGGGATTAAACTGGAACAGCTTGCTCGCGGGGGAGTTTATGCGCCGTCTGCTGCTTCTAGCTGTCTCCTTTGCCTGCTCCATCCCTTTGATCGCCCAAGCCAAGCATCCCTTCACCTTTGAAGACATGATGAAGCTGAAGCGAGTCGAGGAGCCGGAAGTCTCGCCCGATGGCAAGTGGGTGCTGTTCGCGGCGGTGGATGTCGACCTGGCGGCCAACACGAAAACGCCGCATGTATGGGTGGTGCCGCTCGCTCAGGAAAGAAAAGCAGGTTCCTCCACTCCGGTCGGAATGACAGAGAGTGGAGAGCGAGAAATCATCGCGGATCAGGACGCAGACCGGCCGCGCTGGTCGCCCGATGGCAAGCGGTTCGCGTTCATCTCGATGAAGGAAGGCGGATCGCAGGTTTGGATCGCGGATTTCGATGCTGGCTCAGGGAGTGTCAGCAGTGTCCATAAATTGACTTCCATCGCAACCGAAGCCAGCGGCGAGCTTTGGTCGCCGGACGGGAAAAACATTCTTTTCGTGTCGGATGTTTATCCCGAGTGCGACGGTGAAGCATACGCAGAAGTAACCTGTAATGCAAAGAAGCTTGAGGAGCGCGAGAAGTCGAAGGTCAAAGCACTCGTTTTCGAGCATCTGCTCTATCGTCACTGGAACGCCTACAAGGAAGGCAAGCGCAGTCACATCTTCGTCGTCCGCGTTCTCCAGGAGTCGGCGCGGAATATTTTGGTTGATGGGCAACCTGTCGCGGACGAGTACCCCCGCGATCTCACCCCCGGCGACTACGACGCGCCGCCATTCTCGCTGGGCGGGCAGGATAACTACGCCTTTTCGCCCGATGGGCAGGAGATTTGCTACGCCTCGAATCACGATCCGATGGAAGCGGCGTCCACCAACAGCGATTTGTGGATTGTCCCGGTCAATGGAGCGACGGGCGTCTCGCCCGTCCACGCGAAGAACATCACCGCCGACAATCCCGCCGCCGATGCCACGCCGCTCTATTCGCCGGATGGCAAGTACATCGCCTACCGCGCCCAGCAGCGCCCGGGATACGAGAGCGACCGCTGGCGGCTGATGCTGTACGAACGGAAGACGGGACGGAGGACGCAATTTGGCCCCTCGGCCAGAACAGATTTCTGGGTAGGGACGTTTATATGGGCTACTGATTCGTCGAAAATCTACTTTGTTGCTGAGAAAAGAGGCGAGTCGCCTCTCTATTCCGTGTCATTCAAGATCATCGATGGGGTTGACGAGCCAGGATATGACATCAAGGTTCACAGTACCGAACTCAACTATCACGAAATGCTTCTTCCAGGTTACAACGACGATCTGGCGGTTTCCCCGGATGGTGCGACGCTGTTTTTCACACGCATGTCAGTGCAGGCGCCGATTGCTGTCTACGGGATCAGATCAGCCTGGAAGCTCACGTGCGAGGAGACTATGGGCCTTGCGAGTGTCCCGCCCGTCATGCAAGCACTGGCGTGTGAAGAAGGAAAGAAAAATAGAAAACTGGAGGGCGTCGAACAACTCACCCACCTCAACGACGCCATCCTCTCCCAAGTCTCCATGTCTCCGGTCGAACCCTTCTCGTTCACCGGCGCGCACGGCGACCAAGTCGAAGGCTTCCTGGTCAAGCCGCCGAACTTCGATCCCGCCAAGAAATATCCGGTGAAGTTCATCATCCACGGTGGCCCGGAAGTGCCCATGGGTGACGAGTGGAGCTACCGCTGGAATGCCGAGCTGTTCGCGGCGAACGGATACGTCGTCATCATGATCGCCTTCCACGGCACGCCCGGATACGGGCAGAAGTTCATTGACTCGATCAACGGCGACTGGGGCGGCGCGCCGTTTGAAGACCTGATGAAGGGTCTCGACTACGCGGAACAGCATTATCCGTTCATTGATAAAGACCGCGAGTGCGCTCTGGGCGCGAGCTTTGGCGGATACATGGTGAACTGGATCCTCGGGCATACCAACCGCTTCAAGTGCCTGGTCTCGCACGATGGCGAATTCAATACCGAATCGGAGTGGGGATCGACCGAGGAACTCTGGTTTCCCGAGTGGGAGTTCAAAGGCACGCCGTACACGAACCGCGAGCTGTACCGGAAGTGGTCGCCGGATCAGTACGCGGCGAATTTCAAAACGCCGACGCTGGTCATCCACGGGCAAAAAGATTATCGCCTCGATGTGTCGCAGGGCTTCGAACTGTTCACCACGTTGCAGCGGCTGGGCGTGCCCTCGAAGATGCTTTACTTCCCCGACGAAGGCCACTGGGTGCTAAAGCCGCAGAATTCCCAGCTTTGGTACAAGACGGTGAACGATTGGGTGGATCAGTGGGTGGGGAAGTAGTCCTCTGCGTCCTCAGTGGCCTTTTCTCCGCGAACTCTACGGCTTAGGATTTTTCAGGCCGACCAAACGCAAAAGCTCTTAACCGCCGAGGACGCGGAGAACAGCGGGCGAGGACGCAGAGAAGACGCGCCGCAGACCATTCGACAAAGATCGAGGGCTTTGGCCCGCTCGGACAAGCCGCGCGTCCTACACGCTATTTGTACGTCTTGCTGCAAACAAAATTTGCCGCATCGTCGGTGCTTCCGGTTCCCTTGTACTTGGCGACCAGTGGATATTGGCACAAGGGCCTCGACTGTGTGATCGCGCCAGTTTGGTCGCGGCGCGCGGCGGTCAACTTCTCCGGCGCTTTGCCGTCTTCAACCCATGCGCGCAGCGCGTCCAGCAGGCCGTAAGGCGCCGGTCCGGATCCGCCACCGCAGTGGCCGACGCCGGGCGCCAGGAATAGACGCGCGAACTGCGACGTCTTCTCCGCGCCTCCCATCTGTTGCAGCACCCGCTTGTAGTAGTCGACGGTTCCCTCGGTGGTAATTAACTGGTCGGCCCAGCCGTGCCAGATGATCGCTTTGCCACCGTGGTCGCGGAAAGCGGCCAGGTCCGGGTTATCGGTTCCGATGACGGTTCCAAATTCTTCCACCGACTGGTCCCAGAATCGCTCGTAAGCATCCGGGGTGAGCGTGGTCCAGTCATACTGTGGGTTTTCGGTCAGAAAATATTTTAGCCAGTCGACGGTGAACGGGAACCCCTGCGCCTTCAAAGGAGTTCCGCGGGTAGCCGCCAGCGGAATCAGGTCTGCTCCTATAACCTGGCCGTACCACAGGAAGCTGCCATCTTGCCGGCGGGGCCCCTCCCACAATTTCCTGATCACGTCCACATCGGCTTGAGTAAAAGTGCCGCAGTCCCCGGCAGAGGTGCCCACCAGCGCCTTCGGATCGTAATGACAAGCTTCGGGATTCGAGATCACGCCATCTCTTACCCCGTCGAGTTCATCGCAGGCCGCGACTGCGGCCGTGGTAGCGGCGGCCAGCTTACATGCGGGCACCGCGTCTCCCGAGACCTCCATCTGCAGCGTGCCCCAGATGGACTGCATGATGAGTTTGGGCCAATTGATCGCGGGGGCTCCCGACACGATCCCGTTGTAATCCAGCGGGTAGCGTTGCGCCTCCATCAGTCCCTGCCGTCCGCCGGTCGAGCAGCCGTAGAAATAGGAATATCGTGGCTCCACTCCGTACATCGCTTCCGTCAGCGCCTTGCCGGTTGTGGTCATCTCGTGAATACCCACATGCCCGTTGTCCCGGATGGCCTGCCAGTTCAGGTGGCCGTTCGCGTCGAGGGCGAAGCTGCCGCTGCCGCCTTCGTGGCCGGTGTCGGTTGCTCCGGAGGCATAGCCGAGAGCGACCGGCTGATTCACGGCAAAGGGCAAGCCACCCACAAATCCGCCGCCTCCCGTCCCCAGAAACCGGCCATTCCAGTTCGAGGCCGGGATCGCGATCCAGATTTTGACCTTATCGCCAGCGGGTGGATGCGTCGTAACCGCCGTGACGCGGCAGATTTTCGGGTTGGAAGTGTCGACAGCCGCGGATTCAATCGTGGTATTCGGCAACACGACTGTCGCCAGGCTCTCGCAGGAACGGACAGGTTTCACGCCGGCAATTGCGGGCCGCGGGGTCACTCCCATGGGAGGTTGTACACCGAAGCGGCGCGCACCCGCCGGCGGAGCGCCTTGAGGTCCGTTACCCCCAGGGCGTTGAGCTTGGCCGCTCGCCATGGTCGCAGCACAGAGCACTGCCATCACTGATGACCAAACCCTGAGCGTTCGCGCTCTTTCAGGCATTGAGATTCACCTACCGTACGTTTCTCGCCTGCACTCAAAATCGCGATTGTACAGCAGAATCGGGAGGCGATTACCGGCAGGATATGGAAGATGCAGCGTCGGAGAGGCCGCCCTCACGCGGTGGCCGGAAGAACGTCGAGCCCTTTCGGTTGCACGCAAAGTACCGTTATGGTAACTTTTACAATTGTCCCGGATATCAGAAAGGGATCTGAGGGGTGGACTGTGCTCGGAAGAGCCGCTGCTCCTGAAAACTGCTGGCGTAGCTCAGCTGGTAGAGCATCTGATTTGTAATCAGAGGGTCAGGGGTTCAAATCCCTTCGCCAGCTCCAGCATTGAGAATTGAGACCGGTTCCGGAACGCAGGGCGTTGGCGCGGCGCGGCAAAACAGATTTCTTCACGAGCACTCCATAGGGAACTTTTCCAAATGTGGTGTTGAGCGCGACGGGATTCCCGCGCGCGGTAGTGTTCTTTTGGGCGCGAGCCGCTGCTCCTAAATTTGCGTTCACAAGCCGGCAGCTGGCCGGAAGGCCTTTGGCGATGGCCGAGGCTCGGCGTTTTCGCACAGGTGGGTGAGTGGTTAAAGCCGGCAGACTGTAAATCTGCTCCTCCTAGCGAGGTACGAAGGTTCGAATCCTTCCCTGTGCACCAGTAATTTCGGTGCCCGGAAACGAGTGTACAGGCATCCGCGTTGGACATAAGAAAGAAGCTCGCGCTGGCGCTGGCGGCTTATGCGGTTTTAGCATTGCTGGCCTGGCAGACGCTGTCGAACGACGCGATTCGGGTCTTCGATTTCGACGTCAGGTTGCGAACCGGCACGCTGATCGTCCTGGGATTGTTCGCTTTCCGCAGCCTGCTTTATTTCTGGCGAGTGCGGATCGAGGAAGAAGCGGAGAAGCGCCAGGGCGCGGCGGAGTAGAGCTTGGATTCGCCGATGTAGCTCAGTTGGTAGAGCACTCCCTTGGTAAGGGAGAGGTCATCAGTTCAATCCTGATCATCGGCTCCAGATTGAGGCGGTAGGTTTCAGCTGAAAGCTGACAGCAGGGTTTACCGGCGGGAGTAACTCAGTGGTAGAGTCACAGCCTTCCAAGCTGTTGGTCGCGGGTTCGATTCCCGCCTCCCGCTCCAGTGATTTGAGCCCGCGCCATTGCGCGGGAGACAGAATGTGCGAATGGGCTTCGAGCAGGCAGCCATCAAGGTCCAGAAGGAAGCGGAGTTTGAGGAGCTGAAAGCCGCTATTACGCGGGCTTTCGCTGTCGGGAAAGTCGAGTTCTTTTTTAAGCGAGTGCGCAGCAGCGGGTTGCGCGTGCGCGATCTGGACGGCGTGCTGGCCAAGGGGTTGCTCGAGAAAGTGGACGACGGGCTCGCGAAGTCTGGGAAAACGGCCCGTGGGCTGTATGAGAAACTGACGGTTTCCGATCAGGCGCTGCTGCGCGAGTTCTATTTGCTGAAGCTGGAGGAAGTCAGCCCGGAGTTGCGGGCCAAGTTCAGCAAGCTGTACCAGTATTACTAGAGCTAGAGGCTAACTATGGCGAAAGAGAAATTTGATCGCAATAAGCCGCACTGCAACGTGGGGACGATTGGTCACATTGATCATGGCAAGACCACGCTGACGGCGGCGATCACCAAGGTGTTGCAGAAGCACAATCCGAAGATCGTGTTCCGGTCGTTTGATTCGATTGATAACGCGCCGGAAGAAAAAGCCCGCGGCATCACCATCGCCACGGCGCACGTGGAGTACGAGACGGCGAACCGGCACTACGCGCACGTCGATTGCCCGGGCCACGCGGATTACATCAAGAACATGATCACGGGCGCGGCGCAGATGGATGGCGCGATCTTAGTAGTCGCGGCGACCGACGGCCCCATGCCGCAGACGCGCGAGCACGTGCTGCTGGCGCGGCAGGTGGGCGTGCCGTACATCGTGGTGGCGCTGAACAAGTGCGATGCGGTGGATGATCCGGAGCTGCTGGATCTGGTGGAGCTCGAAGTGCGCGAGCTGCTGAAGACGTATCAGTTCCCCGGAGACGATGTGCCGGTGGTGCGGCTGTCGGCGCTGGGCGCGCTGAACGGGGAAGCCAAGTGGGAAAAGCAGATCGACGAGCTGATGGAGGCGGTGGACAAGAGCGTGCCGCAGCCGGTGCGCGAGCTGGACAAGCCGTTTCTGATGCCGATTGAAGATATTTTTTCGATCTCGGGACGCGGCACGGTGGTGACCGGGCGAATCGAGCGCGGCAAAGTGAAAGTGGGCGAGGAAGTGGAGATTGTGGGCTTCCGCGACACGCGCAAAACTGTCGTCACGGGCGTGGAGATGTTCAAGAAGCAATTGGACGAAGGCCTGGCGGGCGACAACGCCGGCCTGTTGCTGCGCGGCATTGCGAAAGAAGATGTGGAGCGCGGCATGGTGCTGGCGAAGGGCGGATCGATCACGCCGCACACCAAGTTCAAGGCGGAAGTTTATATTCTGACGAAGGAAGAAGGCGGGCGGCACACGCCGTTCTTCAAAGGCTACCGGCCGCAGTTTTATCTGCGGACGACGGATGTGACGGGCGTGGCGGAGTTGCCGGCGGCGACCGAGATGGTGATGCCGGGCGACAATGTGCAGCTGGTGATCGAGCTGATTACGCCGGTGGCGATGGAGAAAGGCTTGCGCTTTGCGATTCGCGAAGGCGGGCACACCGTGGGCGCGGGAACGATCAGCGAGATTATTGCGTAGCAGAAGTTGGTGGAGGCTTTTGTGTCCACGCTCGATGAGTTAGAGCTTGTTGGCGGATTCTTGCTGATCGTGCTGCTGTGGTTGCCATCGGGCTTCTACTTGGATTTTCTTCCCAAGCTGTGGCGAACTTGGAAAGGAAAAAGAGAGAAGCCGGAGTTTGTAGATCGTTCGGTTATTAGATAAGTCACTCTAGAGCGATTTTAGGTTGAAACAGAACCTAGCAGTCAGGAGCTGTTGAAATGCCCCGAGAGATTATTACGTTGCAGTGCGGTGATTGCAAAGAGCGGAATTATTCGAAGACCAAGAACCGGAAAACGACGCCGGACCGGCTGGAGCTGAAGAAGTTCTGCCGTCGCTGCCGCAAGCACACGCCGCACAAGGAAGTGAAATAGGGTACGCGGGCGAGGGCGCCCGCGCTACACGAGACAGGGGCGTAAGCTCAACGGTTAAACTGCCGGTCTCCAAAACCGGACTTGGGGGTTCGAATCCCTCCGCCCCTGCCAGAATTTTGCCGGAGCGGAGACCGGGGGCGGTACATGGGAGTCGAGACAAAGAAAATGGCAAAGTCAGTCGCGGCGGCAGCGGACGACAGCAGCTTTGGCGGGATCAAAGCCTGGCCGGAGCGGATTAAGGCCTTTTACAACGACGTCCGCACCGAAATGAAGAAGGTGACGGCTCCCTCGTGGAAAGAGGTGCAGTCGACGACGGTGGTGGTCATCATCTCCGTGTTCCTGTTCGCGGCGTTTTTCTGGGTCACCGATCTGATTCTCAGCCGCAGCCTGGACCAGATGTTCCGCTATTTCGCGCATCGCTGATGCGCAGGGAAGAAAGCTGAAGGCTTACCGAATTATGCCGGACGAAGAGAAAATCGAGACTGTAGCCAGCGATGCCGAGAGCGGCGCGGAGGCAGGAGAAGGAGCCGCCGTCGCCGAAGCTCCGCGCAATCCGAACATGAAGTGGTACATCATTCACTCGTATTCGGGTTTTGAGCGCAAGGTGAAGGAGTCGCTGGAGTCGCGGGTCGCGGCTTTCGGCCTCCAGGCGAAAATCGGCAAAGTGCTGATTCCGACCGAGTCGGTCACCGAGGTTCGCGGCGGCAAAAAGTACACCTCCGAGCGCATGTTCTATCCCGGCTACGTGCTGGTGGAGATGGACATGGACGACCACGTCTGGCACGTGGTGAAGGCCACGCCGCGGGTGACGGGGTTTGTCGGCACCGGACAGCAGCCCACGCCGCTTTCCGACGAAGAAGTCCAGCATATTGTCTACCGCGTGGGCGAGTCGAAGGACAAGCCCAAGCTCAAGGTTAAATTCGAGAAGAATGAGACGGTGCGCATCACCGAAGGGCCGTTTGCCACCTTTACCGGCGTGGTGGATGAAGTGAACGAAGACCGCGAGACCTTGAAAGTGATGGTCACAATTTTCGGCCGCTCGACCCCTGTGGAATTGGAATTCAATCAGGTGGAGAAAGTCGCGGCGTAGGCGGGTGCCGTTTTATGGGTACGTTCAGCGCTAAGTTACGAGTCTGGAATCCGGCAAGGCCGGAGCGCGTTGAAGAGTTGGATGTGATTGTGGACACCGGCGCGGCCTATAGCTGGGTGGCGCGGTCTCGCCTGCAGTCGTTGGGAGTGAGCCCGGTCCGGCGAATGCAGTTTCGCACCATCGAAGGCCATTTGATTGAACGCGATTTAGCGCCGGTATTCGTCGCAACCGACGGATTTACCGGCGGCGACAATGTAGTGGTTGCGGAACCCGGGGACATGGAAGTACTGGGCTCTCATACTTTGGAGAGCCTTGGCGTGACAGTGGACCCTGTGGGTAAGAGGCTGGTGCCAACGGTCGGGTTGGCATTGACCGCAAGAGAGGATTGAGGAATGGCCAAGAAGGAAACAGGATACGTCAAGCTGCAGATCGCGGCGGGCAAGGCGACGCCGGCGCCCCCGGTGGGCCCGGCGCTAGGCCAGGCGCAGATCAACATCATGGAGTTCTGCAAGCAGTTCAACGCCCGCACCAGTGCGAAAGAGATGGAAGGGCTCATCATTCCGGTGGTGGTGACCGTTTATAGCGACCGCAGCTTTAGCTTCATTACCAAGACGCCGCCGGCTTCGATTTTGCTGAAGCGAGCGGCGGGCATCGCCAAGGGCTCGGGCTCGCCGAACAAAGACAAAGTGGGCAAGGTGACCGCGAAGCAGGTGGAAGACATCGCCAGGCAGAAGATGCCGGACCTGAACGCCGCATCGATCGAAGCGGCGGTGAAGAGCGTGCGGGGCACGGCGCGGTCGATGGGAATTGAAGTAGCTGGTTGAAGGAGATTGGGCAATTGGGAAATTTAGTAATTGTGTAATTTAGAAACCGAAAACCGAACCGGTCGGTTTTCAAATTACCCAATTACCAAATTTCCCAATTACCAAATGTCAGAGACTACGGCGGATCAAAACAGCGTTTCGCGGTGGGAGACAAGGAAAGTCATGAAGAAAGCCGGAAAGAACATCACCAAGGCGCGGCAGGCAATCGAGCCGCGCGCGTATACGATTCAGGACGCGGTTCCGCTCCTGCAAAAAGTCAAATTTGCAAAGTTTGATGAAACCGTTGAGGTGACGCTGCGGCTGGGCGTCGATCCCAAGCATGCCGACCAGATGGTGCGTGGCACCGTCGTGCTGCCGCACGGACTGGGCAAATCGAAGCGAGTGCTGGTGATCGCGACCGGTGACAAAGTCAAAGAAGCCGAGCAGGCGGGCGCCGACTTTGTCGGCGGCGAGGAGATGGTCGAAAAGATCACCAAAGAGAACTGGACCGACTTCGACGCGCTCATCGCCACCCCGGACGTGATGAAATCGGTTGGCCGTCTCGGCAAGGTGCTCGGACCCAAGGGCTTGATGCCCAATCCCAAGACCGGTACCGTCACTTTCGACGTTGGCAAGGCGGTGCAGGAAGTAAAGGCCGGCAAGGTCGAGTTCCGCACCGACAAAACGGCGCTGGTGCACGTGCCGGTGGGCAAGATTTCTTTTACACCCGACAAGCTGGTCGACAACGCCACGGTGCTGATCACGAGCGTGATTAAAGCCAAGCCGTCGGTGGCGAAGGGCAAATACATCAAGGGCTGCTATCTAAGCTCGACCATGGGCCCCGGGATTGCACTGGATACGACTGCGATCGAAACGGCGGCGAAGACATAGGGGCGATTTGGTAATGGGGAAATTTTGGAATTTGGTAATTTGAACCCGGTTCTCAATTACCAAATTACGCAATTGCAAAATTCGCAAATTGCCCGCGGGGCAGAGAATCCCCGCAGTATCTGAAAGGGACGGGATCATGGCGGTTACGAGAGCGAAGAAGATTGAGCAGGTGGAAGAGCTGGGGCAGGAGCTGAAAAGCGTCTCCAGCCTGATCGTTTCGACCTACAGCAAGCTTACGGTGGCCAAAGACTACGAGTTGCGCAAGACGCTGCGCGGCTCGGGCGCGAAGTACCGCGTGGTCAAGAACACTCTGGCCGAGCGGGCTTCGAAGGGCACCAAGGCTGAAGAGGCGCTGAAGGGGCTTTCGGGTGTCACTTCGATTGCCTACACGACGGGCGATCCCGTGGCCCTGGCCAAGGCGCTGGCGAAGTACGCCAAGGACAACCCGGAGTTTACCTTCAAAT
Organism: uncultured Acidobacteriaceae bacterium; assembly: GCA_963770915.1. Lineage (GTDB taxonomy): Bacteria > Acidobacteriota > Terriglobia > Terriglobales > Acidobacteriaceae > PALSA-270. The sequence continues at coordinate 2,406,956 of CAVYRG010000001.1, read as the reverse complement.
CCGGCGTGGTCGAAGGCCGCGTGATCTCGATCAAGGAGATCGAGGCGTTGGCCACCATGCCGTCGAAGGAAGAGATTTACTCGAAGCTGCTGTTCCTGCTGAACGCGCCGGCGCAGCGCCTGGCGACGGCGGTGAACGCGGTCGGCCGTAATCTGGCGGTGGTCGTGGGCCAGGGAGTGGAACAGAAAAAGTTTAAAGAAGCATAGGGTTTGGCCTGTGCCTCTCTGTGTCCTCTTTGCAACGACGGTTTACCACAGAGAACACAGGGAGCACAGGAAAACGCAAAGAGTTTGGCCGTTGGTTGGTCGAGGGTTGCGCGGTTCCGTTTCGCGGCGTTGTCTGGCGCGGCGAGGGTGGAAACTGATCGCACTGGAAACTTTGGCCGCCGATAGCGAAATCAAAACAAGACTGGAGAACTGGAAATGGCGGATCTGGCGCAGTTGGAAGAATCAATCGTGGGCTTATCGCTGCTCGAAGCGGCGGAACTGGTCAAGAAACTTGAAACCCGTTTGGGCGTCTCGGCGGCAGCGGCAGCACCGGTTATGGTTGCCGCGGGCGGCGGAGCGGCAGCCGGCGCGGCTCCAGTCGAGGAGAAGACGGAATTTGCCGTCGTGCTCACCGCTGTGGGCGCGAATAAGATCAACGTTATCAAGGCCGTACGCGAAGTCACCAGCCTGGGCTTGAAGGAAGCCAAGGATCTGGTGGATGGCGCGCCCAAAACGGTGAAGGAGGGTGTCTCCAAGGAGGAAGCGGAGACCATCAAGAAGAAGTTCACCGATGCCGGGGCTACGGTCGAAGTGAAATAGGGGTCGTGTGGGAACGGGGCTTGCCCCGTCCGAAGGGGGTCAGACTTACTAGAACCAGACCCAGTTTCCACACAGGTTTTTCGGACAACGGGAATTTGGCTCTGGTGAATCCGGGAGAAGGGTGTTAGCATCTACATAAACACCGCTTCCGGCTTCGCCGGGGTTCAGGGCGGCTGTCCACTCCATTAAGGACCCGGGGAAGCGGAGCCGCTGTAAGAGTTTGGCGAACTTGTTCCGCACGACGGCGGGACGGGAACAGGCCTCAAAGACTGGCGCGGAAACATACAATTCAACTGACGCTCAGCGCTCACATCGGCGCCTGCGGGGAGTTGCGTCCCTGCGGGCGTATCTGTGTCTTTGCCGGCCACAGGCAGCACTAAGTACCGCGGGCACCCGCCCGCCCCACAATTTGCGGTTTGATCGCAGCCCCAGGCTGCGCTGAAAGTTGGGAGTTATTCCGAATGGCGAAGAACAACACCTTCCGTAAACGTTTTGATTTCTCAAAGATTCCGGCGACCATCCAGATTCCGAACCTGATCGAGGTGCAGAAGCGCTCCTACGACCGCTTCCTGCAGATGGACAAGCTGCCCAGCGAGCGGGATGACTCCGGCTTGCAGTCGGTGTTTCAGTCGGTATTTCCCATCACCGACTTCCGCAATGTCTCGCAACTTGAATTCGTCGACTTCGCCATCGGCAACTGGGAGTGCAAGTGCGGCCACTTGAAGGGCCTGCATCACCTGCGCACCACTTGCAAAAACTGCGGATCGACGGTGATTACCGACCCGTTCCATCCCGGCGACGTGCTGTGCCAGAAGTGCGGCACCTACAACGCCAACACTCCGGACTTCTGCAACAAGTGCGGCGACCCGGTCGGATTGCAGCTGAAATACGACGTGGCCGAATGCGAAGAGCGCGGCATGACCTACTCCGCCCCGCTCAAGGTCACCATGCGCCTGACCATTTACGACAAGGACGCCGAGACCGGCAATCGCTCCATTCGCGACATCAAGGAGCAGGAAGTCTTCTTCGGCGACGTGCCGCTGATGACCGACAACGGCACGTTCATCATCAACGGCACCGAGCGCGTGATCGTCAGCCAGTTGCACCGCTCGCCCGGCGTGTTCTTTGAAACCGCCAACAACCGCACCTACTTCCTGGGCAAGATCATTCCCTACCGCGGCTCCTGGGTGGAGTTCGAATACGACCAAAAGAACGTGTTGTACGTCCGCATCGATCGCAAGCGGAAGTTCCTGGGCACGATTTTCCTGCGCGCGCTCGGACTGCGCTCGAGCGAAGACATTCTGCGCGCGTTCTACACCGTCGATCGCCTGGCCATTCGCGATAAGAAGCTCTACTGGACGCTCGATCCGGCCGGCGAGAAGCCGACGAACCTGCTCGGCATGAAGCTGGCGCACAGCATCAAGTCGAAGTCGGGCGAGGAGATCGCCCACTCCGGCCGCAAGATCAATGCCGCCACCCTGAAGGATATTCAGAAGGCGAAGATTTCCGAGATCGAAGTCGACATCTCCGACCTCGAAGGCGGGTGGGTTGCGGGCGACGTGGTGGACACCACGACCGGCGAAGTTCTGCTGGAAGCCAACTCTGAGCTGACCGCCGACAAGCTCTCGAAGATTCTCGATTCCGGCGTGGTAGAGCTGAGCCTGTTCTTCCCCGAGCGGGATGACGTGGGCACGGTGCTCAGCCAGACTCTGAAGCGCGACGCGGTGAAAACGCCGCAAGAAGCCCTAATCGAAATCTACCGCAAGCTGCGGCCGGGCGATCCGCCGACACTCGATACGGCGACGGCACTGTTCCACGGCATGTTCTTCGATCCGCGCAAGTACGACTTTTCGCGGGTGGGCCGGCTGAAGTTCAATATCAAGCTGTTCGAAAAGGGTGACGCTACCAGTCTCGACAACCGGACGCTCGAGCCGAGCGATTTCTACGCCACGATCAGCTACCTGCTGAAGCTGCGCAAGAACATCGGCACGGTGGATGACATCGATCACCTGGGCAACCGGCGCGTGCGCGCCGTGGGCGAACTGATGGAGAACCAGTTCCGCATCGGCTTGGTACGCATGGAGCGGGCAATCAAAGAAAAGATGTCCGTGTATCAGGAAATGTCGACGGCCATGCCGCACGACTTAGTCAACGCCAAGCCGGTGATGGCGGCTATCCGCGAGTTCTTCGGGTCCTCGCAGCTTTCGCAGTTCATGGACCAGACCAACCCGCTGTCGGAGATCACGCACAAGCGGCGTCTCTCGGCTCTGGGGCCGGGCGGATTGTCGCGCGAGCGCGCGGGATTTGAAGTGCGCGACGTGCACCCCACCCACTATGGCCGCATTTGCCCGATTGAGACGCCGGAAGGCCCGAACATCGGTCTGATTTCGTCGCTGAGCTGCTATGCGCGCATCAACGACTACGGCTTCATCGAATCGCCGTACCGGCGCGTGAAGAGCGGGCGCGTGCTCGATTACGTGAGCGTGGTCAACGCGGGCGACAGCGAATTCAAGGTCGGCGATCACGTCGAAAAGCACGAGATGGAGAAGATCAACGCCGACTTGAAAGACCGGAAGAAACGGCAGGTGGAGTACGAGCCGTTTTCGTTCTACCTTTCCGCGTGGGAAGAAGACAAGCACGTCATCGCTCAGGCTAACGTTGAACTGGACGACAAAGGCCGCCTGGTGGGCGAACTGGTGAACGCCCGCAAGGCCGGCAACTTCGTGCTGGTGACGAAAGAGGAAGTCGACTACATCGACGTCAGCCCCAAGCAGCTGGTTTCGGTGGCTGCGTCGCTGGTGCCGTTCCTCGAGCACGACGACGCCAACCGGGCCTTGATGGGCGCGAACATGCAGCGCCAGTCGGTGCCATTGCTGCGCGCGGAAGCTCCCATCGTCGGCACCGGCATGGAAGGCGTGACAGCGCGCGATTCCGGCGCCGTGATTCTGGCCAAACGTAGCGGCATCATTGATTCGGTCGATTCCGAGCGCATCATCGTGCGCGTCGAGGGCGAGCACCATCCCGGGCAGCTTTCGCGCGAAGTGGGCAGCGATATTTATCAGCTCACCAAGTTCAAGCGCTCGAACCAGAACACCTGCATCAACCAGAAGCCGATCGTAACCAAAGGCCAGCGGGTGGCGAAGGGCGAAGTCATCGCCGACGGGCCTTGCACCGATCACGGCGAGCTGGCGCTTGGCCGCAACGTGCTGGTGGCGTTCATGCCCTGGCGCGGCTACAACTTCGAAGACGCGATCCTGGTCTCCGAAAAGCTGGTGAAAGACGACTACTACACTTCAGTTCACATCGAGGAGTTCGAGCTGGAGTCGCGCGACACCAAGCTTGGGCCGGAAGAAGTTACGCGGGACATTCCGAACGTCAGCGAATCCATGCTGCGCAACTTGGACGAAGCGGGCGTGATTCGCATCGGCGCCACCATCAAGCAAGGTGACATCCTGGTAGGCAAAGTCACGCCCAAGGGCGAGACTCAACTCACTCCGGAAGAAAAGCTGCTGCGGGCCATCTTCGGCGAAAAGGCCGGTGATGTGCGCGACGCTTCGCTCTACTGCCCGCCGGGCATCGAGGGCGTGATCGTCGACGTGAAGATCTTCTCCCGCAAGGGCCAGGAGAAAGACGAGCGCGCCAAGGCGATCGAAGCCACGCAGGTTGCAAAGTTGGAAAAGAACCTGTCGGACGAGATTCGCATTCTGACCGATGAGCGCCTCAAGCGTCTGGAAAACATCCTGGGCGGCAAGGAAGTGCTTGCCGACCTGCACGACGAGCGCACCAACAAGCGCTTGCTGACCAAGGACACGATTCTCGATCGCGACACCATCGAGCGCATTTCGACCCGCAATCTCAAACGCATCAAGTATGCCGACAAAGACCCGCGGGTGAATGAGCAGATCGACGAGATTGAGGAAATGACCTCGCGCCAGATCGACGTTCTGAAAAAGATTGTCAACGAGCGCAAGGACAAACTGACCAAGGGCGACGAATTGCCTCCCGGCGTGATCAAGCTGGTCAAGGTCTACGTCGCCATGAAGCGCAAGCTGAGCGTGGGCGACAAGATGGCCGGCCGCCACGGCAACAAGGGCGTGATCGCGCGCATTCTACCGGATGAAGACATGCCGTACCTGAACGACGGCACGCCGGTCGAAATCGTGCTCAACCCGCTGGGCGTTCCTTCCCGTATGAACGTGGGTCAGATTCTCGAAACCCACCTGGGCTGGGCGGGATGGAAGATGGGCGAGAAAGTCGCAAAGCTGCTGAAAGAGAACTCGAAAGAGGAAGTCGTCCGCCGCGAGTTGAAGGCGTTGTTCAAAGACTCGGCACTGGCGGATGCCATCGCCGAATTGAGCGACGAAGAGCTGCCGGCGGTAGCGGAAAGCCTGGTGCGCGGCGTATTCACCGGATCGCCGGTGTTCGACGGCGCGCGCGAAGGCGAAATCAAAGCGCTGCTCGAGCAGTCCGGGCTGCCGACTTCGGGCAAGACCTACCTGCACGACGGCATGACCGGCGACCAGTTCGAACAACCGGTGACGGTTGGCTACATCTACATGCTGAAACTTTCGCACCTGGTGGACGACAAGATTCACGCGCGTTCCATCGGGCCGTATTCGCTGATTACGCAGCAGCCGCTGGGCGGCAAGGCGCAGTTCGGCGGGCAGCGCTTCGGAGAAATGGAAGTGTGGGCGCTCGAAGCTTACGGCGCGGCGTTCATCCTGCAGGAATTGCTGACGGCGAAGTCCGACGACGTCTATGGCCGCACCAAGATTTATGAGGCCATCGTTAAGGGCGAAGCTGCCATGGAGCCGGGCGTGCCCGAGTCGTTCAACGTATTGATTCGAGAATTGCAGTCGTTGTGCCTCGACGTGGAGTTGATCAAGGCCAGCGAGAAGAAGCCGGTTGTCGGGACAACACTGGTCGCAGCAGATTGAAGAGCGGTTCCCGTTCTCAGTTCTCAGGCGAGAGCTGCATCGGGGAGTTGTTAACAGAATTAAAGATTAGCTAGCTGCGGCTTAGGCTCTCAGGCCGCAGCAGCGAGGAAGTTCAAACGGTTTTCACTGAGAACCGGGAACTGAGAACTGAAGTTGAGGGCCGTCGGCGGACACGTTAGAGCCGCAGGAAGTGGAGGATCGCCTTGTTCCGTTCGAGCCCCTTTGAAATGGCCAACCCCATCGCCGATTTCGACGCTATTCGCATCAGCCTGGCTTCGCCCGAAAAGATTCGCAGCTGGTCGCATGGCGAGGTCACCAAACCCGAGACCATCAATTACCGCACTTTTAAACCCGAGCGCGACGGATTGTTCTGCGCCCGCATCTTCGGCCCCGTAACCGATTGGGAGTGCTTGTGCGGCAAGTACAAGCGCATGAAGCACCGCGGAGTGATCTGCGACAAATGCGGCGTGGAAGTCACGCTTTCCAAGGTGCGGCGCGAGCGGTTGGGCCACATCGAGCTGGCGTCGCCCTGCTCCCACGTCTGGTTCTTTAAGGGACTGCCCAGCCGCATCGGGCACCTGCTCGACATTTCTCTGCGCGATCTGGAATCGGTTCTCTACTTCGAAGCTTATGTCGTTGTCGAGCCGGGCGACGCGCCGGTGAAAGAGCGCGAAGTCATCAAGGACGAAACCAAGTTCCGCGAACTCGACCAGCAGTTCCGCCCGGCCGGCTTCAAGGCCATGATGGGCGCGGAGGCGATCAAAGAACTGCTGAAACGAGTGGACATCGAAGGCCTGTCGGTCGAACTGCGCGAGAAGATGAAGAACGAAAGCTCGCTGCAGAAGCGGCTGAAGTACGCCAAGCGCTTGAAGGTCGTCGAGGCCTTCCGCCGAAGCGGCAACAAGCCGAATTGGATGATTCTGGATGTCGTTCCGGTCATTCCGCCCGAGCTGCGGCCCCTGGTTCCACTCGATGGCGGGCGCTTTGCTACCTCCGATTTGAACGATCTCTACCGCCGTGTCATCAACCGCAACAACCGGTTGAAGAAGCTGATGGACCTGCACGCGCCGGAAGTGATCGTGCGCAACGAAAAGCGCATGTTGCAGGAAGCCGTGGATGCGCTGTTCGATAACGGCCGCCGCGGCCGCGTGCTGCGGGGCGCGAACAACCGCCCGCTGAAGTCTTTGTCCGACACGCTCAAAGGCAAGCAGGGACGCTTCCGCCAGAACCTTCTGGGCAAGCGCGTCGACTACTCCGGCCGTTCGGTCATCGTGGTGGGGCCGGAGCTGAAGCTGCATCAGTGCGGCTTGCCTAAGAAGATGGCGCTCGAATTGTTCAAGCCGTTCATCTATCACCGGCTGGAGCAGACCGGCCACTGCACGACCATCAAGCAGGCCAAGGAAATGGTCGAGCAGCAGGAGCCGATCGTGTGGGACATTCTGGAAGAGGTCATCAAAGACCATCCAGTCATGCTGAACCGCGCTCCGACGCTGCACCGGCTGGGCATTCAGGCGTTCGAGCCGGTGCTGGTGGAAGGCAAGGCGATCAAGATTCACCCGCTGGTCTGCACCGCGTTCAATGCCGACTTCGACGGCGACCAGATGGCGGTGCATATTCCGCTGTCGCCCGAGGCGCAGGTCGAGGCCAGCGTACTGATGCTTTCCTCGCACAACATTCTGTCGCCGGCATCGGGCCAGCCGATTACCGTGCCGACGCAGGATATGGTGCTTGGCCTCTACTACCTGACCAAGGCCAAGCCCGGGGCCAAGGGCGAAGGCCGCGCCTTTGCCAACATTGAAGAAGTGCTGATGGCTCTGGAAGCAGGGGCGGTCGAGACGCTCAGCCCGATTCGTCTGCGCCACACCGGCGACGTCATCGACCTGACCACCGCCTACGACGACCAGGAAATCACGCACACCGAGCCGGTGGGCTACGACCGGGCTTTCATCAATACGACGGTCGGCCGCGCGATTTTGAACGACCATCTGCCCGAGGGCATGCCGTACATCAACGGCCTGCTCAAGAAGAAAGGCATTGGCCAGTTGGTTAGCTACTGCTATCTGCGCTTCGGCCTCGAAGTAACGGTGAAGATGCTCGACGAAGTGAAGGCTCTGGGCTTCCGCTTCGCCACCCGCGCCGGATTGTCGATCGGCATCGACGACATGGTCATCCCCGACAACAAAAAGACGCTGGTCCGCGACGCCGAAAAGCAAGTCGTCAGCGTGCAGCAGCAGTATCTCGACGGCGCCATCACCAACGGCGAGCGCTACAACAAAGTCATTGAAATCTGGTCGGCGATCACGGAGAAAGTCGCCGATGAAATGTTCGGCCAGATGCAGCAGCGCGACAAGGAAGGCGCCATCAACCCGATCTATGTGATGGCGGATTCCGGCGCCCGCGGATCGAAGCAGCAGATTCGCCAGCTCTCCGGCATGCGCGGCCTGATGGCCAAGCCTTCCGGCGAGATCATCGAGACGCCCATCACGGCGAACTTCCGCGAGGGGTTGACGGTGTTGCAGTACTTCATCTCGACGCACGGCGCGCGCAAAGGCCTGGCGGATACGGCGCTCAAGACGGCCGATTCCGGCTACCTGACCCGCCGCCTGGTCGACGTGGCGCAGGACGTCATCATCAGCGAATACGATTGCGGCACGGTGGATGGCATCTACGTGCAGGGCATCGTCGAGGCCGGTGAAATCATCGAGCCGCTGCGCGACCGCATCGTCGGCCGCGTGTCGCTTGAGAAGCTCAAGGACTACGACGGCAAGGTGGTCGTGGACATCAACCAGGAAATCACTGAGGAACTTGCCGGGGCAATCCAGGCGGCCGGCATCGAGAAGGTGAAAATCCGCTCGGTGCTCACCTGCGAATCGAAGCGCGGCGTCTGCGTGATGTGCTACGGGCGCAACCTGGCCTCGGGGCGTCTCGTCGAACTCGGCGAAGCCACCGGAGTCATTGCGGCGCAGTCCATCGGCGAACCAGGAACGCAGCTCACTATGCGTACCTTCCACATCGGCGGTACGGCATCGCGAGTTTCGGAGCAATCGCGGCTGGAAGCGAAGAACCCCGGAATCGTGCGCTTCGTCGGCTTGCAGACTGTTAAAGCCAAGTCGGGCGATCTGGTGGTCATGAACCGCCAGGGTTCGATCGCCGTCATCGACGAAAAGGGCCGTGAGAAGGAGCGCTACTCGGTGGTTTACGGCGCAAAGGTCAAAGTCAGCGAAGGCGATCACGTGGACCAAGGCCATGTGATGGTGGAGTGGGATCCTTACACGTTCGCCATCCTCACCGAAATCGGCGGAACCGTGCAGTTCAAAGACTTGCAGGAAGGGGTCACGCTGCACGAAGAAGTCGACGAGGTCACCGGATTGTCGCGGCACGTCGTAGCGGATTCGCCCGACGAGAAGCGGCAGCCGGCCATCGTGATCAAGGGCAAGAGCAGCAAGCGCTACCTGATGCCTTCACGGGCGCACTTGATGGTGGCCGATGGCGACACCGCTTATCCGGGCGACGTGCTGGCCAAGATTCCGCGCGAAACCACCAAGACCAAGGACATCACGGGCGGTCTGCCGCGCGTGGTGGAATTGTTCGAGGCCCGCAAGCCGCATGAGACCGCGGTCATCAGCGAAATCGACGGCACGGTCAAGTTCGGCGAGGTCTCCAAGGGCCAGCGCAAAATCTATGTGGTCGCCGACAATGGCACCGAAAAGGAATATTCGGTGCCGCGCGGCGTCCACATCAACGTGCAGGAAGGCGAGCGCGTCCGGGCGGGCGAACCGCTGATGGACGGCCCGCTCAACCCGCACGACATCCTGGCCGTGCTGGGCGAAAAGGAGCTGCAGTCTTACCTGGTGAACGAAATCCAGGAAGTCTACCGGCTGCAGGGCGTCAACATCAGCGACAAGCACATCGAGGTGATCGTGCGCCAGATGATGCGCTGGCGCAAGGTGGAAGACGTCGGCGACACGTCCTTCCTGCTGGAACAGCAGGTGGACAAGTTCCGCTTCTCCGAAGAGAACGAGCGGGTGATCAAAGAGGGCGGGCGTCCGGCGACCGGCCGGCCGCTGCTGCTCGGCATCACCAAGGCTTCGCTCTCGACCGATTCGTTCATCTCGGCGGCGTCGTTCCAGGAGACCACGCGCGTGCTCACCGAAGCTTCCATCCAGGGAGCGGTGGACCACCTGCGCGGCCTGAAGGAGAACGTCATCGTGGGACGCCTCATCCCGGCCGGCACCGGCATGGAGTACTACCGCAACGTGCGCCTCTCGCCGGAAATGGAAGAGGCCGCGGCCAAGGTGCAGGAGGAAGTCTCCGCCGCCTACGAGGAAGCCGAGCGCGCGCTCGAGTTGATGCGTACCGAAGGGGAGACCGAAGAACTGACCGCGGAGTAATTGTGGAATTCACCAGGGGCGGAGCGATCCGCCCCTTATGTTTTTAGGACGCCCGTCGCCCGATTCGATAATCCTATGCACGCTAACGCCCAGCGAGTGAAGGACCAGGCACGTGGCGGCGGTTCGCAGTTGCGCACGATGCCCGCGCACAATACCCTATCGGTGTTGATCCTGCGCTTTTTCAAGCTGTTACGGTTGGCTTTCTGGCGCGCCTTCCAGCATGACGCGTTCGCCATTGCCAAGGCGTCCGCCTACTCGGCGATTCTTACGTTTTTCCCCGCTCTGCTGGTGGTGGGAGCGTCGCTCGCCTCCTCGCAGGGCACGCAAGTCTATCTGCACCAGATTTCTTCCGCGGTGGGTCGGATTCTACCCGCAGGCAGCGCCACCGCCTTGGCTTATCTGCGGGGCACAACCCAGCGCTCGGTCGGGCTGCTGTTTACCACTTCCCTGCTGACGGTGTGGCTGGCTTCCGGCGTCATGGTCTCGTGGATGGAAGGATTCCGGAACGCCTACCAGTTGCCAAAGATCTGGGGGCTGGTCAAGGAACGGTTCATTGCGATCGCGCTGGTAATCATGGCGGGCATTCCCCTGACCTTTGCCACCGTGCTGGTCGCCTTCGGCAGTCGCATCGAGACCGCGATCTTGTTCCACATGAACCGTGAATTTGGCCTGTACGTTCTGCTCATGTGGGCGGCGGCACGCTGGATCATCGCCGTGCTCACCAGCATCGCGGTGATCGGGCTGATTTACCACAACGCCGTGCCGCGCACCCAACCCTGGCCCAGCGTTCTCCCCGGCGCCAGCCTGGCGACCGCCTTGTGGATCATGGCCACTTTGGCGTTCAGCTGGTATTTGCAGCGCTACGCGGATTACAGCATCCTCTACGGCTCGTTGGGAGCGGCGATCGCCCTGCTGGTCTGGATGTACATGATCTCTTTGATCATCCTGGTCGGCGCGGAATTCAACGCCATGCTGTTCCCGCGCACCCGGCTGGGCCGGGAATTGATCGAGATGGGTGTTTCCTCTTCCAAAAGCTAACCGTCCCTGCCCTCCCTTACCTGGGTAACTGGTGTATTCCTCACGCTAATGCCAAGATGAGGCGGCTCGGGCAGGAGATCTTCATGCAAAAACTTGCGGCCGCCGTCCTCTCTCTCATTCTGTGCAGCACTGGCCTGTGCGCGCAGAGCGCACCTCAGCAACCGCAAACCGCCCGGCAAGCCTTGATGGAGATGTTTTTCAGCAAGGAGCCAGGGACCTTCGCTAAGCATCTACCCGAGGCCACCCGTGCCACCCTGGAAAAATCGGGGGCGCTGTCCATCCTGCACCAGTACTCCTTGCTCGCCGCGCAACTTCAAGCGCAAGGAAAGAGTTTTCAGACCTTTGAGACCGGACCGGTTATGCTCGCGACCGAAGACCCCAGAACCGGGCAGAAAGTTGAAACTGTCGTCGAACGCGACTCCCTGCGAGGCGATCAGGACGACATCGAACTTTCCTTCCAAACTTACAAAGACCAGCAGCCGCAGAAAACTCCGTTCATGCCCCGTATGGTCTTCTCGATGAAAAGAGAGTCGGGCATTTGGACGTTGAATGAGATTGCCATCACCATCCGGCTGCCTCTGGCCGACCCCGATCTTTTGAAGAGCATTTCCGATGGCATGAAGACGCGCGCAGCAGCGGCCTCCTCCAGTCCGCAGTTTCCCGCTCAGCGCGAGGGGCAAAGCGCCAGCAGCAGTTTCGGGAGCGATACCAACGCTTTGGCGTCTGTGCGCACCATTGTGACGGCCGAGATTACCTACGCGGCGACCTATCCTGACGCGGGCTACACGTGCACACTTTCCGATCTCGATGGCTTCGGCGGCGGCGAGCCCAACGAGCATCAGGCCATGCTCATCAGCAGCGGTCTGGCCAGCGGCAAGCATCAGGGGTATCTCTTTTCGCTCTCGGGATGCGGCCGCACACCGGCGCTCGGTTTCCGTCTGACTGCCACGCCCATCGGCGACAGTTACGGCCGCCGCACATTTTGCGCCGATCAGACTGGGGTGGTCCGTTCCTCCGATAGCGCAGACACCTGTCAAAGCAGCGGCACGCCGGTGCGGTAGGCCAATTCGGGATTCCATCTCACTCGCTTCCAGCCGTCGCCTCTTGCCGGAGGCCCAGAGCGGGTAGAATAGTTCCTTCCTCCTCGAGCATCCACGGAGCGCCGTTGAAACAAGGCAAGACCAGCCGCGCCAAAGGAGACAAACCTACGCCGCAGCCTCCGCCTGCCGCGGCTGGCCGGCGCGCCAAAATCATCTGCACTATTGGGCCGTCGTGCGAGGACGAGGCTGCGCTTCTCGACTTGATGCGCCTGGGGATGGACGTTGCTCGCCTGAATTTTTCACACGGCACCCATGCCGAGCATGCACGCAATATTAACCGTCTGCGCGACGTGGCCGCCAAGGTGGGTCGAACGATTTGCATTCTGCAGGATTTGCAGGGGCCTAAGATTCGCACCGGCCATCTGCTGCACCACACTCCAGTGACTCTCAAATCCGGAGCGCCGGTGACGCTCACCCCGCGCGACATCCCAGGGACTGCGGCGCTGATCTCTACCACCTTTAAAGGTATGGCGCGCGAGGTCCGCCCCGGGGCGCGGGTTCTGCTTTCCGACGGACTGATTGAATTGCGAGTGCTGAGGGTGCGCGGCAGCGACGTCGAGTGCGAGGTGGTGAACGGCGGCACGTTGGGCGAGCATCAGGGCATCAATCTGCCCGGCGTCGCTCTTTCCATTCCAGCGCTCACCCTGAAGGATCGCATGGACTTGACGTTTGGCCTGGAGCAGGGCGTCGACATGGTTGCGCTTTCTTTTGTGCGATCCGCCGATGATGTGCGGCAGGTCAAGCGGATTATTCACGCTCACGGCAGTGACGTTCCTGTGATCGCCAAGCTGGAAAAGCCGCAGGCGCTCGAGCAACTGGACGATATCCTTGAGGTTTCGGATGGCGTGATGGTGGCGCGCGGGGACCTGGGGGTTGAAGTCCCTCCGGAAAAGGTTCCGGTGATTCAGAAGCACGTGATCCACAAGGCGAGCGAGTGGCGTAAGCCCGTGATTACAGCAACGCAGATGCTCGAGTCGATGGTGGAAAACCCGCGCCCCACGCGAGCCGAAGCCAGCGACGTCGCCAATGCGATTTTCGACGGCAGCGACGCGGTAATGCTTTCGGCGGAGACGGCCAGCGGACGATATCCCCGCGAGGCGGTCGCTATGATGGCGCGGATCGTGGTCGAGGCGGAAAGCAGCATGGGGGAATTCGGTGAGCGCCGCCGCAGCCATCATCGGCTTTCCATTGCGGAAACGATTTGCGAATCGGTGGCGCACGCGGCGCAGGACTTGCATATGGGGGCCATTGCCGTGTTCACGGAAACCGGCACTACCGCTCGCCTGATTTCTAAGTACCGCCCCAAAGCCCAGATTTATGCGTTTAGTTGGGTTGCGCCGGTGTGCAACCGGATGAATCTTTTCTGGGGCGTGCACCCGGTGCAGCGAAGTCTCGCGCGCAGCGCGGAAGATATGGTGCGCGCCGCGGAATCGGAACTGCTGCGCGACGGCCGAGTGAAGGCGGGTGACGTTCTGGGCGTGGTGGCGGGCACGCGAATGTCCTCCGGCTCGACGAACTTTATGCGCTTGCACGTCGTGCAGAAGGCCTCGCGGAAAGAGAGAAAGTGAGTCTCGGGAGATGCATCCACCCGAACCATTCGCCGACTCATCGGTCGATCCACCGGTGCGCGGCTTCCTCCATCATCCGGATGAGCCGACAGGCGACGGCCTTGTCCTCGCGCACGGCGCGGGCGGAAATTGCCGCGCAGCTTTGCTGATAGCTATTGCGGAGGCTTTTGCCGGCGCGGGCTTCGCGGTGCTGCGTTGCGATCTTCCTTTTCGGCAGAAGCGTCCTTTTGGGCCTCCTGGGCCCGCAGACGCAAAGCGGGATCGCGAAGGGTTGAAGCGGGCTGTAGAGGCTCTACAGAAGTTCGCGTCGAGTTGCATATTTCTTGGCGGTCACTCCTACGGCGGCCGCCAGGCGACCATGCTGGCTGCGGAAGAGCCTGATCGGGCATCAGGCCTGCTCTTGTTTTCCTATCCGCTGCATCCGCCAGGCAGAGCGGAACAACTCCGCACGCAGCACTTCGCCAGTCTGCGCACTCCGGCGTTATTTGTTCATGGGACGCACGATCCATTTGGGTCGATGGAAGAAATGCGGTCGGCCTTGCAGTTGATCCCCGCGAAGACAGTCTTATTGCCAGTGAACAGCGCCGGCCACGACCTGGGATTCAGAGGAAAATCGCGTCGGGAAGATCTGCCGCCAACGGTTCTCGCGGCATTTCGCAAACTATTTGCCTAAATTCACTGAACACAACGGGCGCGAAGACCCATGAAGGCAGACTCCGTGGGCTTTTTCTTTGTGAACCTTCGTGTCCTTCGTGGCTAAGAAATTGTCTTCTAATTCACCCAGCCGGACTTCGATCCACCATTTTTCTTATCCGAGTCTTCCGGCGGAATGTAGTTGCCGTGCTCGTCGAAGGTGACAGTCCGGTCATGCTTGCGCATATAAACCTCGAACTTGCGCGCGGCTCTTCGGCGCTTCCAGCGGTAATAGCCGTTGCGCATCCCGTAGAAACGCTCGGAGACTCCGGCAAAGGTGCGGCGATTCAGGAACGCCACGTACCACACGTAGCCTGCTCCCAGGCCGAGCAGGAGAACGCAATAGAGGAGCGCAAAGTGGCTGAGCAGCAAATAAGCGGCTTCAATGGCGGCGATGAACAGCACAATCCACTTCACCGGAATTTGAATCGGGATGGGAAACAGCATGATGGGCGCGCTGCGGTTGAAGAGGTAGAAAACCATCAGAATAGCGTTGGCCGCCGCGCCCGATCCCCAAGCCGACCCTTGCGCCACCACGTGCGTGAGGGAGAGCGCGAATCCAGCGGCGCCGGAAAGGATGACGCTGCCGAAGAACAGAGCGTAGAAACCGCCGAAACCGATCCGCTCTTCCACGGCATAGCCGAGAAAGTAGATCCCCAGCAGCGACAACACAAAATCCAGGGGATCCAAGTACATGAAGGCGTAGGTGGCGAACTGCCACAGCGCGCCATGCCGAACATGCTCCGGATCCAGTGCGCCCACCGCGAGCACTGCTTGCCCGACAGCCGGCGCAAACGACACCAGCAGCAGAATGACGACATAAATCGCCAGGCTGCCCAGGATGATCTGGCGCACCGCACCCTTGAAGGGCGGGAATCCCATCTCGAAGGAGACGTTTCTAGCCATAAGGCCCTGCGGTTAGGAATTGCTCTTATCCTACCAGTTTAAGCGGGAAGTGGAAGCTGCGGTGCCCTAACGTGCCGGCACCGGCGTAACTGGCAGGCTGCCATGGCCCTTTTGGGAAAGCCAAAGCATAGTTGCACTCAACATGCCAGGCCCCAAACGCATTCTCACTTCACCCATCCTCCACATCTCAACCGCTTTCGGGCCCCGCATCCCCAATTTCGTACTAATATTTGACTAGCTCGCAATTGGGGCAAGCCCTTGACCGCAGCCCCCGGAAGAATCTAAATATTATCAGCAGGCTTTTTAGGAGGCCTGGTTCCCGGCCAACGGAGGCAATCATGGTCTATTGTCCTGAATGCGAAACCAATCTTGACTTCGAGGAAGACGAGGTCGACGAGGGCGAAATCGTCTCCTGTCCGGAATGTGGCACCGATTTTGAGATCGTCACCGTCAGTCCACTGGAACTGAAGCCGGTCGAAGAGACCATCGTCGATGATGCCGACGATGAGGAAACCGAGGACGGTGATTATTCCTAGGACAAGGGCGAACGCGGTCTACACTAAGCCAAACCTGCTCCGTTGGAGCGCCAGGGTCCTGCCGTTGTTTCTGCTGCCGCCAGTGCTAACTCTCAACCCGGCCACCGCGCTTCCCGGCGCCGCGGCGCCACGGGACAGACAGGCTGAGAAGCCCTACGCTCTGATCTATGGCACCGTTTGGGGCCCCGACGACCGCCCGTTGTATGGCGTACGGGTCGAGATTCGCCGCGCCGATCAAAAGAAGCCTCACTGGGAGCTCTACTCTGATCACAATGGCGAGTTCGCCCTCCGCGTGCCTCCCGGCCCATCTGATTATGTTGTCACCGCAGATTTGAAGGGCTTTAAGTATCTAGGGGACAGGAAGTTACGGCTGGATCAGGGGGTCAAAGTTCACATCGATAATGACGAGCGGGAAGACATTGGACTGCATCTAAAGACAGGAACGGATTGAGAGTACTCTGGTAGGGCAAATCCCCAAGGAAATCGGATATGAAATGGACTTCATGAAAAGAAATCGCGTTGTCCTCTTTTTTGTCTTGTTGATAACCCTGGCGGCGGCAGGTTCGGCTTACGCGAAGGATAGCGGCGAAAGCGGCAAACTGTTGACCGGCAAGGTCATAGACCGGCAGGATCGCCCGCTGCAGGACGCCGTGGTTTACCTCTCCGACACGCGCACTCACGCAGTGAAGACCTTCATTGTGGGTCCGGACGGCACCTATCGCTTTCCAGCCCTTTCCTCCAGCGTTGACTACGAGGTGTACGCGCAATACAAAGGGCATAAAAGCGACACCAAAACGGTCAGCCAGTTCGACGAGCGTCAGCAGGTTAGCGTGAACCTGCGCATCGACATGAAATAACCGCTGGCGCGAGCCGGTATGGCTTTCGCGGCAAATCAATCCCGCCGCAAGGCCCGCCCTAGGGGAGCGACCTTCTTGCGCGCAGTTTCTTCCACCCCTTCCACCCAATCGGCGCCGCGTTCCAAGGCGTCCTCGACGCGTTCTTTCGCGTCATCCGCGAAATCTCCCACCGCGCCTCTCACGTCTTTGTATTTGCGGCGGATATCGCGCCGCAGGTCTTCGCCGCTCTGCGGGGCCAACAGTAGCCCGGTCAATGCGCCAATGCCGATGCCGATCAACAGAAAGGTGATCGCAGCGCCTACGTTGCTCTCATCATCGTGTCTAAAGCCCATAAAAGTAGCTCCTCTCGCCTCCCATTCTAGTCCTTCAGCGGGCGATGTTTGCCAGTCAGTGGCGGCGTCGAAAGCCGGTTTCCCAAACCGGCGCAAGACCATATAAAATCATAGGGTTGAGTTCCTCGTGTCCGGCAGAGCATGAGGCTCACCCGCCTTCTGCCGGCTCAAATGGCAATCTTAAGGAGACTGGTTCCGCAATGTCGATTCCTGCCACCCAGCTACGTCCCGGCATGATCATCAAGCACAACAACGATCTGCATTCGGTTTTCAGCGTGGAGCACCGCACGCCCGGCAATCTGCGCGCCTTCATTCAGGCCAAATTGCGCAACCTGCGCACTGGGGCCATGTTCGAGCATCGCTTCCGTTCGCCTGACCCCATCGACAAGGTGAATGTCGATGAAGTCGAGATGGAGTTTCTCTACAACGACGGTGACAATTACTACTTCATGGATACGTCGAACTACGAGCAGACCCATCTCACCAGAGACACTTTGGGCGATGCCGTCGACTATCTGATCTCCAACCTGCAGATCAAGGTGGAGTTCTTCGACGGCAAGGCGGTCGGCATCGAGTTGCCGCAGACGGTCGAGTTGACGGTGATTGAAACTGAACCAGGCCTGCGCAGCGCCACTGCTTCCAGCGTGACCAAACCGGCCAAAACCGAAACTGGATTGGTCGTGCAGGTTCCGCCGTTCATCAACGAAGGGGAGAAGATCAAAGTGGATACCGCGGAAGGCGTGTACTTGTCGCGAGCGTAAGACGAAGGTAGAAATAAGAATGAAAAATGAAGAAGTGACCCCTGCGTCCTGACTTGTTCATTCTGCATTCTGACTTCTTCATTCTGACTTCTGTGCCCATGACTTCCAGCGAAAAAGCCGTCCAGGCCCGCCGCTTCATCGTCCGCGGACGCGTGCAGGGCGTGGGTTTCCGCTGGTTCGTGGAGCGCGAGGCGCACATCCTGGGCATCGCCGGATGGGTGCGCAACAATACCGACTCCAGCGTGGAAGTGCTGGCCATGGGCACGCGCGACCAGCTTTCCGGCCTGCGCTCGCGCTTGCGCGAAGGCCCGCGGGCCGCTCGTGTGGACGATGTCGAGGAGTCTGACGCAAAGCCGATTTCAAACTTGACTGCATTCCGCATCGAAGGAGCCTGGTAAATGCCCACGAACCCTGGGTCCGGCAATTCGGGAGCGCACTGCGAGCCCCTGAAGAAGCTCATCCGCGAAGTCCCCGATTTCCCCAAGCCGGGAATTCTGTTTTATGACATCACCACGCTGCTGAAAGATAAGCGCGGCCTGGCCACGCTGATCGACGAACTCTCCGAGCACTACATCAACCTGGACGTTGATCTGGTTTTGGGCATGGAGGCACGCGGCTTCATTTTCGCGCCCGCCCTGGCCTACCGGCTGAACGCGGGATTCGTTCCCGTGCGCAAGCCCGGCAAGCTGCCTGCCGCCACCGTCAAATACGACTACGCGCTCGAGTACGGCAACAACACGCTGGAGATTCACAAGGATGCGATTCAAAAAGGGCAGAGGGTGATCATTGCCGACGATCTGCTGGCCACCGGCGGCACGGCGGAAGCCACCGCCAAGCTCGCGGCATCGCTCGGAGCCGAAATCATCGGCCTGGGCTTCGTAGTGGAATTGGATTTCCTAAAGGGCCGCGAGAAGCTGAAGCAGTACGACGTTTTCTCGCTGCTGCACTATGATAAGTAGGCGGAAAAGCAGGGACAACGTGGAAGAGTGGGCCTTCAAGGCCCGCGCCGAGCGCTTGAGTCCCGAGGCTTTAGCCGCTGTCCGTCATCCCTCCTCCAACACCAGCCGCGCGCTCTTCGGCAGATAGCTCTTCTTTCGGAACCATTCTTCCATTGCTTCCTTTAGCTGATCCATCGGGACTTTGCTGCCGATTTCCATCACGCCATCCCCTAGTGGCAGAGTGTCATCAAAGACGCTGGCGTTGGTGAAATTACGCATGGCAAAGCTATCCAGCCACTTCAGAGGGCAGGGCAGCCGGCGGCCATTCTCTTCGTACTCCACGCGAATCTTGCGAGCAAACATTTCGGCGCAGCAACCCCGAAGTCATTTAAACACAGACAACGTTCAGCCGAGAGCGTATCCTTCCTCGACGTATTCAGCATCCAAGATCGCTCCTGCTCGTGAGAACAGGGCTAGGAGGCTTCCATGTACTTGATCTACGTTCTTCTCGTCGGGCTGATCGCCGGCTGGGCGACCGGCAAAATCATGAAGGGCTCAGGCTACGGCATTCTGGTTGACATACTGCTGGGGATCGTAGGCGCATTCGTCGGCAGCCGGGTCCTGGGGCTGTTGGGCATTTACACCACGGGCGGGTTGATCCCCAGCATTTTGGTGGCGATCCTGGGGGCAGTCATTCTAGTGGCGCTGGTGCGAATGCTGAGGCGCGCCTAGCGCATACTACTTCCGCGCCATCGGCCCCGCCGCTCGGACCTCCGGCGGCGCGTCGAACTTCTCGAAATTCTTGGCGAACAGAGCACGGACCTCGGCGGCGCTGCGGTCGTAGGCGCCCTTGTCGACCCAGGAATTGCGGGGATTCAGCATCTCCGGCGGAACGCCAGGACAAGTCTTGGGAATGCTGAAGCCAAACGCCGGCTCGATTTCGAATTCCACATTGCGCAGGTTACCCTCCACCGCATCATCGACAATCGCCCGCGTGTGCGGCAAATCGATGCGCCCGCCAATGCCATACGGGCCGCCCTGCCATCCTGTATTCACCAGCCAGCATTGCGCGTTGTGCTCGCGCAGCCGCCGACCCAGCATGTCAGCGTAAATCTTCGGCGCCAGCGGCATGAACGGAGCGCCGAAGCAGGTAGAAAACGTCGCCTGCGGCTCCTTGACCCCGGCCTCGGTGCCGGCCACGCGAGCGGTGTAGCCCGAAAGGAAGTGATACATGGCCTGCTCGGGTGTAAGCCGCGCAATCGGCGGCAGCACGCCGAAGGCGTCGGCGGTCAGAAAGACAACGTTTCTGGGATGTCCGCCCACGCCCGGGATCACGCAGTTCTCGATGAAATCAACTGGATAAGCAGCCCGCGTATTCTCGGTCAGGCTGTCGTCGTTGTAGTCGGGAACCTGCGTGATGGGATCGAGCACCACATTTTCCAGCACGCAGCCGAAGCGGATGGCGTTGTAGATCTGCGGTTCGTTTTTCTGCGACAGCTTGATGCACTTGGCGTAGCAGCCACCCTCGAAGTTGAACACGCCGTCCATGCTCCAGCCGTGCTCGTCGTCGCCGATCAGGCGGCGGGTAGGATCGGCCGAGAGTGTGGTCTTGCCAGTGCCGGAAAGCCCGAAAAACAGGGCGGTGACTCCGTCCTTGCCGATATTGGCCGAGCAGTGCATGGGAAACACGTTGCGCGGCGGCAGCAGAAAGTTCATCACGCTAAAGATGGATTTCTTGATTTCCCCGGCGTAAGCCGTCCCTCCGATTAAGGCGGTGCGGCGGGTGAAATCCAGCAGAATGAAAGCCTCGGCGTTCGTGCCATCGCGCTTGGGATCGGCCCGCAACTCGGGGGCGCAGATCACAGTGAATTCGGGCCGGTGTTTTCGCAACTCTTCGGCGCTGGGCCGCATGAAAAGCTGGCGAACAAACAGGTTGTGCCAGGCGAACTGGTTGATGACGCGAATGGGCAGGCGGTAGTTAGGATCGGCCCCACAAAATACGTCTTGCACGAAGAGTTCGCGATCCCGCAAATAATCCAGGGCGCGCTGGTACAGCCCGTCGAACACCGCGGGCTCGACCGGCTGGTTGATTGCACCCCAGTCCACGGTGTCGCGGGTGATCGCGTCGCGGATGATAAACCGGTTCTTGGGCACGCGGCCGGTAAATGCTCCGGTGTAGGCAGCCACGGCTCCCTTGGCAGTCAGGCGGACCTCGCCATGCCGCACCGCGTACTCCACCAGTGCAGACGGGTGCAGGTTGAAATGCACGCGCTCGCCGTGAAGCAATTCCGCTAGATCATCGGCCACCACAATCGTAGCCATAAGTGCCTCCGATGACGGCCGGGCGTTGGGCCGTTGCTGTCCGAAAAGGCGGGTCCCGCGGTGAACGTGGTGGCGGACAGGGCCACCTTCGAGGTTACCTCCAGACGCGGATTATTGTCTATCCACGAGCATTGGCCGAAAAGTGCCCAAGGTCACATGCCTGTGTGATGGGGCACCATAGTGGAAATACAACGGTTCGGAGGGCCATGCTAAAACAACGAGGCAACGGCGTTCCTGAATCGGCTGAAAAAGCCCCGGTGGCGGGGCTGTGGTGTGGCCGAGACGTTGCGGGAAGGCGCTGAAGCAGGCGTCGCGATCTCCGGCGTTTCCGGACGGCTTGCATCGACCGGCGCCGATGCCGTGGCCACCTCGCCTGAGGGCTTAGGCGGCGCCGGCTCGGCATGGAACACGAGAGGAGCGTCCACATCCACGTGAACCTCACCGGGCTTTGAAGCGGGCGGACTGGCGGTCTCCGGACTTGCCGCGGGAAAGCCGCCAGGAGGTAGCGGCGCGCTCGTTTCGGCTTGAACTGACGAAACCGAAGGAGGCGGCGTGGCCTGTGTTCGCATCACCGGAATTGAGGGCTCCGAGCAGCCGCAGTCGGCGGGAATTTTCCTATCCACCAGAGCAAGCCTTCCCGAGTGAAATACAACTTGCTCTGACGGCTTGACCCAGTAGATTCCATCCCCCATGAGTTCGGAAACGACGGCGTAGGCGGTGTCGCCGGGTAGAGCCCGCACACAGGTATTGCCCCGCGAATCGGCACTGACGGCAAAGTCGAATCTGCCGGGGCCGGGAAGCAAAATGCGGAAATCGGGCGTCATGATCGAATCCGCGGTGGACTCCAGGCGATAGTGGGCCTCAACCGCTCCCGTATTCAGGCCAAGCATCAAATTCCGACCGTCCTGCGACGGCGTGACCGTCACCTTCGTTCCCGCGCAAACCTGAATCTCGCCTCCATCCGCCAGCTTGAGCACGGCCGTATCGCCTTCTGCCGTTATGGAAGAGCCGGAGAGCAAGCGCGTGCTTGCCGGTAACACAGTTCCGGACACGCCGGTCAACCCAGGGGCGAGGGTTCCGCCCCCGGCAGAGACAGCAGCGGCGGGCGCGGACTTCGCCTCCTGCACGGCGTTATCCTCCGGGCGAAGCCGGATCGTCAGTCGATTGCCAGCCTCGTCCCAACCATATTCGCAGGGCTTGGTCAGGTCCACGACCACTCGCACCACCGGCGGTTTCTTGCGGAACTGGCTGACGCGTACGCGCTTGATCTGATCGTCCCGGAAGGCTATCCGCTGCCGCTCCAGCAGGTAAGCCTTAGGCATATCGATGACCAGGCGCGGCGGATTCGCTAACAACGTGATGACTGGAGAAATAGGACGCGTCGTGACGACTTCGAGCGCTGGTGGCACCTTTCCCGGAACCACCTGGATGGAGCGAATCAGGGCTGGCGGAGCCTCGGCGTCATCATTGACGGAGTAAGTCGCCGCCTCGCTGAATTGCGCCGCGGCTGCCCCTGCCAGACAAACCGCTGCCATCGCGATGCGCAACGCAATTTGGGCAGTGCTGCGTGGCAAGAGACTTCACCTTTGAAATCCACTAGATACGGACAATACCACTCCAGCCGCTCGCGAGGGAAGCCGCGAACTGCGATTAGCGCAATCGGCGGCCGCTTGTATCTCTGCGTAAGACCCAATCAGGACTGCGAAAGAAACTCGTATTCCTCGATGACGGCTGCTACCGCGAGCCGATTGTCGACGCCCGGCCCGTCCACCCGCACGACTTTGCCCTTGCACCGCACTTGAATGCTCTCGGTCAGCGTGATTTCGGGCGGAAGGGTGAGGGTGAACTCAATCGGGGAGCCGGCATCGATGGAAGAGTCTACGTAAAAGCATATCCCGCGAGCGCTTACGTCCCGTGTCTGGGCTGATTGCTCGGCAGGATTCTCTGGCGTGTAATTGATAGAGAGGGGTAACCTGAGCCCAAACCTTCGCGTGGTGCGCTTTTCCTCATTTACTTCGGCCATGGGTCCTCCCAAGTGCAGTAAGCATGGCGTTTTAGGGGCAGCATGTCAAGGACGACTTTGGCTGCCGAGCACTGGTCCCTGGCGCCAGTCCCAGGGGGGTAGCCTCCCAAAAAACCGACCTGTACGTGGTTGATGGCAAGGACTTTGTTGTAAGCTCAGAGGCAGTGGCCGCCATGGTCTTCGTTCTCGACAACTACGATTCGTTCACCTACAACCTGGTGCAGTATTTGGGTGAGCTGGGCGCGGAAGTGGTTGTCCGGCGTAACGACCAGGTGACCGTGGCCGAAGTCGAAGCCATGCACCCGGATCGCATTGTCATCTCTCCTGGGCCCTGCACCCCGCAGGAAGCTGGCATCAGCATTGATCTCATCCGGCGCTTCACCGGCAAGGTGCCGATTTTGGGCGTGTGCCTGGGGCACCAGGCTCTGGGCGCAGCCTTCGGCGGCAAGGTCATTCGCGCTCCCCATCTAATGCACGGCAAAGTCAGCCAGGTTGAGCACGACGGCAAAACGATTTTTGCCGGCCTGCCTACGCCCATGACCGCTACCCGCTACCACTCCCTGATCGTGCAGGAGAAGGGTCTTCCCGCCGAGCTGGAAGTCAGCGCCTTCACCACTGAGCGAGACGGCTCACGCACGGTGATGGGATTAAGACACAAGAAGTTTCCGGTGGAGGGCGTGCAGTTCCACCCTGAGAGTGTTCTCACCGACGCGGGCAAGAACCTCATGCGTAACTTCCTAAACATCGCTGCCTAAACTCAACGCTTGGATTGCCGATTGGCATGGAATGGGCTCGTCCTCGTTCCTGCCAGTTCTAAGGGGCCGGTGCGCCTCGCTTATGCGCCAGCCACGCCCGAATGTCAGCGCCCCGAGGCAAGGATAAAGATGACGATAGCCGCGGAAAACCACGAGGTGGCTCCCCGTGAAACCTGGCTTTCGATGCTGGGTTCGGCCGCAGCCGAAGTGCTTTCCATGATGGCGGGAATCACCGTCACCATCGAACGGAATCAAGATGCAATCAAGTCCCACGTAACCGGCACCGTGGGCATCGCCGGAGCCATATCGGCGATCTTCAGCCTGCGCTGCAGCGAGGCGGCCGCGACTCGCATTGCCGCGCAGATGCTAGCCGTTCCGCCCGAGCAAGCCGCGGCGCAGCACTGCGATGCCGTGGGAGAGGTCTGCAACATGGTCGCCGGACACTTCAAAGCCAAAATCGGGCTAGGGGACAAATGCATGCTCTCGGTTCCCACCGTCATTACCGGCAGCGACTATTCCCTGCACCGGCGCGCCGGAACGGAACGGTTAGGCATGCAGCTTCTCGATGGCGAAGAGCGTATGGAAATCACTCTCGACATCCGGCAATAGAGGTTCCTCGCGGTCTCCGGCCGCCCGGGTCGTCTCGATAAGGCAGCCTGACGGCGCTGACGGCAAGTCGGGCCTTTGCCGCAAAATCCAGGGAGTCAGTTTTCCAGTCTGTTGGGGACGCGTGTCGACGCGCAAGCAATCCGCTTAACGGCGATGCCGCGCGGCCTCCACCGCGCGCAGCACAGCCTGGGCTTTGTTCATGGATTCCTGGAATTCGCGCTCTGGATCGGAATCGGCCACGATGCCCGCGCCCGCTTGCAGGTATGCCTTTTTGCCCTTCATCAGCATGGTGCGGATGGCGATGCAGGAATCGAGGTTGCCCGCGAAATCGGCGTAGAGCACCGAGCCGCCATAGATGCCGCGGCGAGTGGGCTCCAGTTCCTCGATGATCTGCATGGCGCGAACCTTGGGCGCACCGCTCAGCGTTCCCGCCGGAAAACACGCCGCGAACGCATCCAGCGCATCCATGCCACCGCGCAGTTTGCCCTCCAGCGCTGAGACGATGTGCATGACGTGCGAATAGCGCTCCACGTACATCAGATCTCGCACTTTCACCGTACCGTACTCGCTCACCCGGCCCAGGTCGTTGCGGCCCAAGTCCACCAGCATCACGTGCTCGGCGCGTTCTTTTTCGTCGTGGAGCATTTCCTGCTCCAGGCGCAGGTCCTCGGCCTCGTCGCGGCCCGCGCGGATGGGTGCCGGCGATGGGGCGGTACTCCAGTTTGCTTCCCGTCACGCGCACCAGCATTTCCGGCGAGGAGCCAAGAATATGCGTATCCCCCATGCGCAGGAAATACATATAGGGTGACGGATTCACCGTGCGCAACGCGCGATAGATGTCGAAGGGCGCGGCCTGGGGAACAAAGTCCAGCCGCTGCGAAAGCACGACCTGAAAAATGTCGCCCGCGCGGATGTAGTCCTTGCAGCGCTCCACCGCCTTGATGAACTGCTTGCGGCTGGTGGCGGCGTGGACCTTGAGCTTCGATTTCGTGCGGCCCGTAGACTTCTTCCAATCAGCCCTGCGCAGGCCGGCGGCGAGTTTCTTTTCCAGAACCGCAATATCCGCTAAAGCGCGATCATAGGCGCGGCGCGGGCTCTCCCGCGTAACATCGGCGGTTGCGATGATGTGAATCTGGTGCCGCAGGTGATCGAAAGCCAGCAGACGGTCGAAAAACATCAAGCCGCAATCGGGCAGCGAAAGATCATCTTCGGAGTGCTCGCCGATCTTTTCCAATTGCCGCACGGCGTCATAGGCAAAATAGCCCACCGCTCCCGCGGTGAAAGGCGGAATGCCGGGAATCGCGGCCGGCCGATGCTCTCGCAGAAGCCGCTTGATGATCTCCGTAACGTTTCCCTGCAACCGTTCCTTCGACTTACCCCGGCGTACCAGCACATCGCGGCCTTGCGCCTGCACCACCATATACGGACGCGCACCGAGGAACGTATAGCGGCCAATCTGCTCGCCCCGCTCCACCGACTCCAGCAGGAAAGCTTCCGGCTCATGGGCGGCAATCGCCAGAAACGCGGAAACCGGCGTGAGCAGGTCTGCGGCGACCGACTTGACCACCGGCACCAGCGTGGCTTCCCGCGCCAGGCGGGTAAACTCTTTGTACTCGGGACAAAGCATATTGGCGAACGCCAGATTTTGCGGCGGCGAATTTCTCGCGCCCAGCTCATTTCGAGCGACCCGGCGGGTTTTTCATTATAGGGGAGAACTTAGCCGAACCGCTTTTTTCCGGCCCAGAATCGCTTCCGGACTTAGGCCTCTCTGGGCCCTACTCCGTCCCGGTAACCAACCTTTGAATTGACGGATTGGCCAAACCCGGTGGAAGATGTGGGATTATCCTGCAAATACCGGCTCCGAGGGCCTATGCGTATTAAGTTCTGGGGAGTACGCGGGTCCGCCCCGACTCCTCACCCGGAAAACATGCGCTACGGAGGCAACACCTCTTGTGTAGAAGTGCGCCTCGGCAACGGGATTTACATTTTCGACTGCGGCACCGGTTTCCGGGCCCTGGGCCGTCAGCTTAACCAGGAGTTCGCCGGGCGCGGCATGTTCGCGCACGTCTTCGTCTCTCATTTTCACTGGGATCACATCCAGGGTTTTCCCTTCTTTCAGCCCCTCTTTGAGTCGTCCAACCGGTTCGTATTTCATTGCTCCAACCGGACGCGGCCCTTGAAGCGAGTCATGGAAGACCAGATGGCTGCGCCGTTCTTCCCGGTGGACCTTGCCCAAATGACGGCGCAGCGCGATTTCTACGAAATCGAAGAAGGCCGCTTGTCGCTGGACGACATCATGGTGCAAACCATCTGGCTCAATCATCCGCAAGGCTGCATGGGGTTTCGCCTCGAAACCAAGGATGGAGTTTTTGTCTACGCCACCGACAATGAGCCCGGCGATTCCGAGTTCGACCAGAATCTCCGCCATTTGGCCGCGGGCGCAGACGTGCTCGTGTACGACGCGCAGTACCTGCCTGAAGAATACGCGGCCCGCCGCAAAGGCTGGGGACACAGCCATTGGCGCGAGGCGGTCAACGTGGTGATGGAAAGTGGGGCCAAGGAGTTGGTGCTCTTTCACCACGATCCCTCCCACGATGATGCCTGCCTCGACCGAGTGGTGAAGGAAGCCAGCAACTATTATCCCCGCGTGCGTGCCGCGTCGGAGGGGATGGAAATCGTCTTGTAGTTTCCTGCCGCGTTTCTCTGTTCTTCGCGCTCGCGGATTTTCGCCCTTTTGCCCCGTCTCTTGCCCTCTGGCTCACTCTCCTCTATCCTTTACCCAATTGGTTTGCGGCCTCCGCTGGCCGTTGAGGAAGGCTTCGAAAAAGGCTACAAGTGCATCGTCTGACTGCCAGAGTATTGTTGGTGCTGGCCCTGGTGAGCATTTTTGTTCCCGTGGCTATGGCGGCCACTGCCGCGCCGCCAATGGCATGCTGCGCGCGAAATTGTTGCCGGCGCGGTGCGATGTGCATGCGTCCTTCCACAGACCCGAGGCCCGCCTTCGACTCCTCCGACCACTGCGGGCAGAACTGCCGCTGCTCCGTCACCGTTTCGGTTTGGGCTGAAATAGCGTTGCCGGCCACCGGCGCAGTCTCAAGCCCCGCTTCACTCCTGCCACTTGATTCGCGGCTGCAAGCCTTCAGCTTGCAATGGGACGCTTCCCGTTCCGTCCGCGGCCCGCCGCAGTCCTCCATCGCCTGATCGCTTCATCAAGGCTGTGAAATCTGGCTTCCGTCGGCTTTGCGCATAAGCGCGACTGCTCTTGCGCCGAGTCCCGTGAAGCGGCTTTCCCTCATTACAGTTGTTCGTTCATTGCGTTCGGAGGACTCATGCGTCTCATTCGCGTCTTATTTCTTGGCAGTCTGCTCCTGCTGGCCGCCACTGCGTATGCCGGCGTTTTTGGCTCGATTCGCGGCGTCGTTCACGACCCGCAGCACCGCCCCATCCAAGGTGCTATGGTCATGCTGAAGGCGAAGGCGTCGGATTGGGCGAAGAGCGCCGACTCTGACGCCAACGGAGAATTTCAGTTCAACGCGGTCCCCATCGGCGAATACACCGTGACGGTCGCCAGCCCGGGATTCAATCAGGCGGCGCAGAGCGTGGTGGTGGATGCTGCCACCGAGCCGGTGCTGCATATTCCGCTGAGCCTGGCAGGAGCCCACGAAACTGTAAACGTCTCCGGAGCACCGGAAGAAGTTGCGCCGGTCGATTCGGCAACACCCACTACCCTCGTCAGCCGTGCCACCATCGAACGCACTCCCGGCGCGGACCGCAGCAACAGTCTGGCTATGATCACCGACTACGTTCCGGGCGCTTACTTCACCCACGACCAACTCCACATTCGCGGCGGCCACCAAACCAGTTGGCTGATCGATGGCGTTCCCGTGCCCAATACCAACATCGCCTCGAACCTCGGCCCGCAATTCGACCCTAAGGACATCGACTACATGGAAGTCGATCGCGGCAGCTACGGCGCTGCGCTGGGCGACCGGACTTACGGCGTGTTCAACATCGTTCCCCGCACCGGCTTCGAGCGAAACAACGAGGCGGAGCTGGTCACCAGCTTCGGAAATTTCTACCAGACCAACGACGAACTCAACTTCGGCAGCCACACCGAGCGCTTTGCCTACTACGCCAGCGTGAACGGCAACCGCAGCAATCTCGGCATCCAGACTCCCGTGCCGCAGGTCGTACACGACGCGGAGAACGGCTATGGCGGCTTTGGGTCGCTCATTTTCAATGTCGATCCCTCAAACCAGCTTCGCCTGTTCACTTCGCTGCGCAGTGACTTCTACCAAATCCCCTACGACCCCAACCCCGACGACATTGAAAACGGGGATATCGCGGCCAATGATTTCATGGCGCAATATCCCAGCATCGGGCTGCGTGACAGCGACCGCGAATCCGACGCGATCGTGAATTTTTCCTGGGTACACACCTTCAATTCCAAGGTCATGTTCACGATCTCGCCCTTCTACCACTACAACCGCGCCGACTATGACAGTCCGCTGACGGACACTCCCGTGGCCACCACCGAGCATCGCGGCTCAACCTATGCCGGCGGCCAGGCGAGTTTCAGCGCCAACTTCGCCCGCAACAACCTGCAAGCCGGCGTGTACAGCTTTTACCAGCAGGACAATCAGCTTTTTGGCGCGACGTTCAATCCTCAAATGCAGGATGCCTGCGTCACCGCCACCAACCCGGATGGTATTTGCCAGAATGTCGATCCTCCGGTGGTCGAGCGCCCCGCTGGCAGCCTGGTGGCATTCTTCGTTGACGACAAATTCCAGGTCGCGCCCTGGCTCACGCTGGAAGCCGGCATTCGGCCAACTCGTTTCTCCGGCGGCATCACGGAAACCGCCATCAGCCCCCGCTTCGGCGCGGCTCTCACCGTGCCTCATCTCAACTGGACCTTCCGCGCTTTCTATGGGCATTACTATCAGGCTCCGCCGCTGATTACCGCCTCCGGCCCGCTGCTGCAATTTGCCGGTGTGAACGATTTGGGATTTATCCCGCTGCACGGCGAGCGCGACGAAGAGCATCAGTTCGGCGTGACCATCCCCTTCCACGGATGGACTTTCGATGCCGACAATTTCCAGACGAACGTGGTCAACTTTTTCGATCACGATACCATCGGCGAATCGAATCTCTTCTTCCCGCTCACCATCGGACAAGCGCTCATCCGCGGCTGGGAAACTACGCTACGTTCGCCGCGCCTGGCCCACCGCGTACAAATTCATCTCGCCTATTCCAACCAGATCGCCGAGGGCGGCGGCGCCATCACCGGCGGCTTGACGGACTTCTCCTTGCCGGAAGGCCTCTCGCCGCTCGACCACGATCAGCGCAACACGCTCAACGTCGGCGGCTTCGTCAATCTGCCCTGGCGCAGCTACGCCTCCACCAACGTCTATTACGGCTCGGGCTTCGCCAATGGCTTCCCGGACCAGCCCTACCCCGGCGATTATTTGCCCGGACACACAACCTTCGATCTGACTCTAGGCAAAGATTTTGGCGAGCGCGTCTCGGCCTCGCTGACTGCGTTGAACGTCGCCAACCGCCGCGTCGAACTCGACAACAGCGTGACCTTCGGAGGCTTTCACTGGAACAATCCGCGAGAAATTTTCGTTGAGCTGCGCTACCGCTTTCACTACTGACGAGGCTGGGTAAAAGACTAGCCGTCGACCGCCGTGGAAGCACGGGCCTGAAAGACCCGCTCTTCCACGCCATCACGATTCGATAGAATGGAGGGGAGATGACAATGATTTCGATGAGACGTTTAACTACGCGGACTGCTTTGGCTTTCGTCTGCCTCGTGCTCTTTCTTTCCGCCGTTTCCTGCAACAAATCCGCACCGACCGTGACCACGGACAATGCTTCCTCGTCCGCTAAGCGCTATCACCTGAAGGGCAAAGTGGTCTCCATTGACAAACAATCCGGCAGCGCCAACGTGGACGCCGACGCTATCCCCGGCTTCATGGACGCCATGACCATGCCCTACGACATCAAGCCCGTCAGCCAGCTCGACCAGATTGCGGTCGGCGATACCATTGAGGCCGACGTGGTTCTCGATGGCGACAAATACTGGCTGGAAAATGTGAAGGTAACCCAGCATCCCACCGCGCCGCCCCCGAAACCGGCTGCCATGATGCACATTCCTTCGCCCGGCGACGCCGTACCCAATTTCGAATTCACCAACCAAAGCGGCAAGCGGATCTTCCTCAAGCAATATCGCGGCCAGGCGCTCCTGCTCACGTTCATCTACACCCGCTGCCCGTTTCCCGATTACTGCCCGCGCGTGAGCAGCGAGTTTGCCGAGATCAACCGCAAGCTGGCCGCCGATCCGGCGCTCGACGGCAAAACGCACTTGCTCACCATCAGCTTCGACCCGGCCCACGACACGCCCAAGGTCCTCCGCGCCTATGGCCTCTCCAGCGCGGGGACCAAGCAACCCGCGCTCTTCCACCACTGGGAATTCGCCGTACCCAGCGCCGCCGAACTGCCCAAGGTCGCTCAGTTCTTCGGCGTCACTTACCAGCAGGACGGCGGCCTGATCACCCATTCGCTCAGCACCACCGTCATCGGCCCCGACGGCCGCATCTTAAAGTGGTACCATGGCACCGACTGGCTGCCCGCCGACCTGATCAAGGATGCCAGCGACGCCTTCCATGCCGCCGGATAATTCAAACCAAGGAATGCTCCGATGAGATACGTACTTCTCCTGCTGGCCGCCGTTGGAATTGCCGCCTCGTCCCTCGCATTGCGCGAACATTACCGGACTGATGCCTCACCCTGCAGCATCAACGACCGCTGGGATTGCGGCATCGTCAACCACAGCCCCTACGCTGTGGTGTTCGGCGTGCCGGTAGCCGATATCGGAATCGTGGGCTATTCGCTGCTCGGCGCGCTCGCGCTGCGCCGCTCCTATCGCCTCATGCTGGTGGCCTGCGTCGTGGCCCTTGCTTTCTCGCTCTACCTGGCGCACATCGAAAGAGACATCCTCGGCGTCTGGTGCATCTACTGCGTCATTTCCCTGTGCACCATTTTTCTCATAAGCCTGCTGACCCTCTCTTCTGTCATTGCCGGGGCGATGCACGGCCCCCGGGCAGCCACTTCCTGACAAATCTTTACGCTGCGTTGACCGACTCTTTACCCGAACCGCCGTTCCGCCGGGTTTCATCCCTTTGTACGCAAGACCTCTACTACTGCGAGGGATCTCCGCCGCCTGACTCTCTCTCCCAGGCGGCGCGAGATCCTCTTTTTCGGACCGGAATTCCTTCGCGTCTTTGCAACGAAAGGGAACCGCTCGTTCATACCCCGGCGCCCAATGAGACTCCAAGGTTTCCTGCCACGGCTGCGACATACTCTCGCGCCTCGTCGTACTCTTCCGCGCTTTTCAGGTGTTCCAGCATCAGGGGCACTTCGGTGGGAAGATCAGTAATCTCGGCTAGATACGTTTGGTAGTCCATATGACCGTGGCCAGGAATCACTTCACGGAAGCAGATTTGGTAGGAGTCTTCCCAGGCCAAATCCTTCCCGTGGCAGGATGCGATCCAGGGCCCTAACTTTTGAAAGCACTCGCGGATCACAGCGCCATTGTTGTACATACGCCAGGGACTGTTGATCACGTTGCACACGTCGAGGTGGACCGCGAACGCTTTCCGATCGACCGCCTTTAACAACTTTACGTATTCGTCCGGACCAGTGGGGAAGTTGTACGGCATCATCTCGATGGAGAATTTCGTGCGCTTGGGCTTGACCGCGTCGATCAACCTGCGGCAATTCTCAACCGTCCCGTCGATGAATTGCCGACTGAAATTCTTAGGATTCGGCGCATACCAAATTTTTGGATCGCAGGAGCCCGCAATATCGACGCAACAGCGCGCACCGACTTCTTCGGCGAGGGCAAGACGCTGCTGCACATAGTCCAGATTCTTGCGGCGCTTCTCCGCGTCGGGATCGAGCATGTTCACCCAGGCTCCGACTTCGGCGATGAGGACATCCTGCGCAGCGAATTCCTTGATGATTGCCTTGATACGGTCCTTGTCATGGAGTTCCACCTTTGGGACATAGGCGGCGCGGTAGCCGAGGCGGCGATGCTCACGGGCAAGCGCGCCGGGATCATCGGAGTCGATAAAGATGGGCCCGCCAAGACGCATGGCTTTTCCCTCCCTTGTGCTTGCCTTGGGGAAGGCCTCAGCCAGCGCCGAGGCCGCAAGCAGGGACGCGCCATTCTTGAGCAGAGATCGTCGAGTAAGAAAGTCTGTCATAAAGGCCCCCTGGCATTGATAGTCGAGTGGACCAGCGAGCGTGTTCCCGGCGAATTGTCATCCCATTGGCCCAATACGCCGCAACAGATTGTATCGCCAGTTAAGCAGGAGAGCCGGCGGTTCTCGTTCCCAGTTTGACTGCCCCTGCCTCGCACCCTAAGATGATGGTCTTGCGCCGCATCTGACTCTCCGCATCGCTTCACGCGGTCGCGCGGCTGGCCGTGCTGGCATGCAAGTTGGCCAAACCATCTCGCATTACCGCATCACCGCGCCGCTTGGCAGCGGCGGCATGGGCCTGGTCTACGAAGCCCAGGATCTGACCCTCGGGCGCCGCGTCGCCCTCAAATTTCTTCCTCCCGAGATGGCCAACGACACTGCGGCCATGGAGCGTTTCCAGCTCGAGGCCCGCGCCGCCTCCGCTCTGAACCATCCCAACATCTGCACCATCTACGCCGTCGAGCGCGAGGCCGGCCAGTTTTTTATCGCGATGGAATTACTCGAAGGGCAAAGCCTCGACGCTAAGCTCGCCAGCGGCCCACTGCCCGTCGACCGCCTGCTCGATGTCGGCATCCAGCTCGCTGACGCGCTCGATGCTGCCCACGCCAAGGGCATCATCCACCGCGACATCAAGCCGGCCAACATCTTTTTGACCCCGCGAGGCCAGGTCAAGGTTCTCGATTTCGGCTTGGCCAAGCTCACGCGCTTTGCCGAGCCCGCCATGGAAACCGTGGCCACGCTCGCCGGCCCCGGTCCGGCACACTTAACCAGCCCCGGAAGCACCGTCGGCACCATCGCCTACATGTCGCCCGAGCAGGCCAGCGGCGAGGAACTCGACGCCCGTACCGATTTGTTTTCCGCCGGCGCAGTCCTCTATCAGGCTGCCACCGGCGCTCTTCCCTTCGCCGGAAAAACTCCCGCCGTTATCTTCCACGCCATTCTGCAGCTTCATCCCGCACCGCCGTCGCAGCTCAATCCCAGCCTCCCCGCCAAGTTCGAGGAAATCATCGCCAAGGCGCTGGAGAAAGATCGCGAACTGCGCTATCAATCTGCCGCGGACCTGCGCGGCGATTTGCGCCGGCTCAAGCGCGACACCGATCTCTCGAAATCGCGTTCGATCGCCGCCTCCTCATCCCGCGTCGGCGTGGATGAGAGCGACGATCTTGTGAGCCAAAGCCGCGTGGGGACGGGGCTTGGTCCCGTCCTATCCGAGCGCAGCTCTGCGGAAACCTCCCCCAGCTCTTCTGTCGTCGCCATCGCCCGCCAGAGCAGGCTCGGCTTCGCCATGAGCGCCCTGGTCTTGCTCGGACTGCTTGCCGCCGCCAGCTACGGCATCTACGCCTTCCTCACCCGCAGCAAGATGCCGCCGTTCCAAAACATTTCCATCCGCAAAGTCACCCAAAGCGGCAAGGCTACACGCGCCGCTATCTCTCCCGATGGCAAATACATCCTCAACGTGGTCAGCGACAGCGGCCTGGAGAGCTTGTGGCTGCGCAATCTTCCCACCAACAGCGACACCCAGGTCATCCCCCCGGCGCCGGTTCATTACCAAAGCCTCTGCTTTTCGCCGGACGGCAACTACCTCTACTTTGTGCGTAGTGAAGGTGAGAACCGTGAGCTGGCATATCTTTATCGCGCTCCCCTGCTTGGCGGAACTCCTCAGAGGCTGGCGACCGACATTGACTCCAACATCAGCTTTGCGCCCGACGGACGGCAGTTTGCCTTCATTCGCGACAACGATCCCGAACCCGGCAAATACCGCCTCATTCTTCAGTCCCCGGATGGGGGCGGAGAAAAAGTATTGGTAAGCGGCCCGGTCGCAGATTGCATGTCCGGAGTCGCCTGGTCGTCCGATGGAAAGACCATCGTCTGCGTGGCCATTCAGCCCAGCGGCGCGCTATCCGGCCTGACGGCTACCGATGTCAGCACCAGCCAGCAAAAGCTTTTCTTTAAATCGCTCGGCATCCTCAGCGGCCCCACCTGGTTGCCCGATGGCAGCGGCCTGCTGGTCTTGTCGCTCGACGTCGCTTCCAGCTACACCCGCAACCAGATCGGTTTCGTTTCCTATCCCGACGGAAAATATCGTTCTGTCACCAACGACATTAACAACTATTCCGACCTCAGCATCACCTCGGATGGTCGCACTTTGGCGACCGTGCTGAATGAGCGGCACGCCGATCTTTTCCTGATGCCGGCGGCCGCTGCTGCGACTGCCTCCCCAAGGCAGCTTACCTCCGGCGAGCCCATCGGCTCTTTCGCCTGGACCCCCGGCGGGCAACTGATCGTCGCGCAGGATCTCGCCTTTAATCTTTTAGACCCGGCGTCCGGAGCACGAACCGCGATTCCCACCGAAGAGCGCGCCGCGGACTTTGACCCTTCGGCCTGCGCCGACGGCCGTAATGTCGCCTTCGTGCTCGCTGGCCATGCCGGCAAGAAGACGGAGATCGTCGCCCGCATGGATTCCAACGGTCGAAACGTCACGCCCTTGACCGACGGACGACTGGACGATCACCCCATCTGCGCCCGCGATGGCCGGTGGGTGTACTTCCTGGACGAAACCAAGGGAGCCAAGCTCATCCGCGTCCCCATCGAAGGTGGCGAGACTCGCCAGGTCTCCAATTTACCCGTGTCCAACGGCTTCGACGTTTCCCCCAACGCGAAGCTGGCTGCCTTTGCCACTTTTCAGCATGTGGGCGATCACAAACAAACTCTGGCTCTCGTTCCCCTCGATTCCGGCCAGCCTTCCACCATGATCGAGTTCCAGCGAACTCCTTCGGGACGCCTTCGCTTCACCAACGACAACAAAGCGGTGGTTTATCCAGTCCGCGACCATGACGTCGACAATCTCTGGCTGCAGCCTCTTGATGGTTCACCGGGCCGGCTCATTACCAACTTCCCCTCCGAACACATCGCCAACTTCGCGTGGTCCTTTGACGGCAGCCAACTCGCCCTCATCCGCGGCCATGTCGATTCCGACGTAGTCCTCATCCGCGACTCCCAGCCCTAGGTTTTCTTTTTTGTCATTCTGTCTCTAACGATGCCGCCCGTGTCAAGGGTTTTGGGGCGACACTTCTCCGGCGACGCGGTGAGCTGCGCCATTTCGTCTCGCGGAAAAGGTTTTGACTCCCAGACCAAGGCCGTTTTCTCGTGAATCCGTCAGGGGGACCGCAGGGTCCCACCATCCATCTCTTCGGTTCGTGCTCCCATGATTCGTGCTTCGAACTCCCCGTTCTTCCTGCTGGGGAGGCAGGCTGCCTACTCAAGCGCTCGGTTTCTGCTTGCCAACCACAGAATGACTCGGGCTCGCCTGCACGACCGCCCTGCACAGTTGCGCGTAATGTTGTTGCAACCAGAAAATGTCGTATTAACTGCAACGAGACTTTGTCACCCCTTGTCGATTAAGTAACGGCCGCTAAAGCAGGGCGGCCGGAGAGGTTGTAGATGCGCGGGGTTTTTCTTTTCTGCGCCGAGGTCAGGAGCTGGGGACGGCGCTCGGCGTGTTCTTCGAGTGGCCGGGGCAGCGCCAACAGCAAACTATCTCCATGATAAACGTGCAGCCTGCCGTCCAGGTGATGGGCGAGTTCGACGGTTTCCCCGGCGTAGCCGCGACGTCCTGGTAAAGGCGGCAGGGCGATGGATTGCGCGCCCAGGGTGACGGTGTGATCGGCGGCGACCACGCGGCGATAGTGCAAACTCAAACAGCGCGCCAGATCGAAGCGGCGCGGCAAACGGCGAAAGTCCGAAGTGGCTTGGGCAGCGGGGCGGGCGAAGCGCCGATTGTAGTCGGCGCAGAAGCGGGCGAGCACGGCGTTGGCCTGCTGCAGGGTCGTGGCCTGGGCGAGGCGGAGTTCACTGACCAGGCGGTCCTGGCAGGTGCGCCAGGCGCGTTCGATGCGGCCCTTGGCTTGGGGCGAGTAGGCGGGGATCTGCTCGATGCCGAGTTCTTCGAGGGCGCGTCCCAGTTGAGTGGGAGCTTGTTTTCCGGCGAGTTGTTCGGCGAGAGTCCAGTAGGAATCGTTGCGCTGGAAGATGGAGTGACGGTCGCGATAAAGGCTGAGGGGAACGCCGTGGGCGGCGATCATCGAGTGCAGGGCGCGGAGATAGCCGAGGGTATTTTCGGCTTCGAGTTGGAAGTGAGCGGCCAGGATCTGGCCGGTGGCGTCGTCCTGGAAGCCGATGAGAGTGAGCTCCGGACCGCGGCCTTCGAGCCAGTTATGGCGGCTGGCGTCGGTGAGCGCCATCATGCCGAAACGGGGGCGGGGCGGGCGGCGGGACCGATACTGGCGCGGCCGGCGCTGCTGCGGCGAGGGCAGTTGGGCGGCGCGCAAGAGGCGGCGCACGGTCTCGCGACTGACGGCGAGGTTCTCTTCGGCGCGAAGTTTTTCCGCCAGATGAGAATCGTTGAAGCCGCGGTACTTGCCGCGGGCCAGGCTTACGATCAACTGCTTCTGGGAAAGGGGCAAAGCCCACGGCATGGGGCGTCCGCGATTGCCGTGCTGCACCCAGCCGACGGAGTCGGGCCGATAGCGGCGTTTCAGCCGCTGCACCTGGCGCTCACTCAGCTGCAGCAGGCGGGAGGCTTCGCGTACGCTCAGCCTCCCGCCTGCTGCATTCTCAATCACCTTCACTCGTTGAAACTCTTTCTGACTCATCGTCACCATCCTGGGAGGGTGACAGAATCTCGTTGCAGTTAGGGGGTGACATTATCTTGGAGCATTTACAGCACAGTTGCGCGTAATTCCAGTCTTCGCGCAACATCAGGTACAATCTCACGGCCAGCTTGCGGGCCACCGCCACCTTGGCCAGCGCGCGATGTTTGCGTGCCGCCAGGCGGCGATAGAAGCGGCCCAACTCGGCGTCTTTGCGTACCGCCGTCTGCCCCGCTTCCACCAGCAAAAAGCGCAGAAACGAACTGCCCTGCTTGCTGATGTGTCCCAACCGCTGCCGCCCGCCGCTGGAATGTTCGCTCGGGATCAACCCGAAGTAGCTCCCTACCTGCTTGCCCGCGGGAAACCGCTCCGCCGGCCCCAGCGTCAGCACCATGGCTAGCGCCGTCACCGGCCCCACCCCCGGATGCGTTTGCAACTTCATGGCGCTTGGCCGTTGCTTCACTTCTTCTTCCACCCGCCGGTTCAGTCGCGCGATCTCCGCTTCCAGTTCGTCCAAGTGGCGCAGCAGTTGCTGGCGCCGCTCCGCTGCGTAGGGCAGCAACTCCAACTGCTCCAACTCCGCCCGCCCCACTTGCGTCCACAGCTTGCGCTTCTTCTGCACTCCCTGGCTCAGCGCCATGGCCTGCAGCTGATTCTTCACCCGCGTTCGCGCCTGCACTTGCTGGTGGCGATGCACCAGCAACTGCCGCACGTCCCGCTCCTCCAGGCTCGGCACCCAGATGCGCGGAAAGTTATCCGTGATCATCAGCTGCAGAAGGTGCCCGGCATCCCGCCGATCCGTCTTCTGCTTGCGCACCACCCGCGACCGGATCTCCGCCGCGTCCCCCAGCCACAGCTCGAAGCCTAACTCCGCGAGCAGCCGCTCGAACCACGGATAGTGCCCGCAGGCTTCCATCCCCACCCGCACTTCGCGCCCCGCCAGTGAGCGGTAGAACTGCTCCGCTTCTTCGCGGTGCGCTAACCGTTTTTCCTGAATTTCTCCCGTTAAATTGTCAAAGATCGCGACCTGCTGAAAACCAGGATGAAAATCACAGCCTATAATCAGCATTGACGTTGGCTCCTTCTCGAGCCTTGGTCTGTTTGTCGCAACCAATCTACTCGCTGCAACGGGCCAACGTCGTTATGCAATCAAGCGGAGTTTGTCTGCGCGAAGCGCAGGCAAACGTAGTCGAAGAATCCCTACCCATGGCAACTCCGATGAGGCGTCGGCATTCCCCTGTGCTTCCCTGCGTCCTCTGTGGTTTGCTGTTTCATTGGACATTTCATCAGAGTTTCCCAAGGCGACCCCGCCTTCCCCCAAAAAACAAAGGGCGGCTGGCAAGCCGCCCTCGGTCCGAATTGTAAAGTGGCTTAAACCGGCTTTACGTTCTCCGCTTGCCAGCCCTTGGGTCCCTTCACTACGTCGAACTGCACCTGCTGACCTTCCTGCAGGCTGCGGAACCCGTTCGCCTGAATCGCCGAGAAGTGTACAAACACGTCCTCGCCGCTCTGGCGGCTGATAAAACCATAGCCTTTGGCATCGTTAAACCACTTCACTGTTCCTGTTTCCATAACTAGCTTTGTTCCTTTTTTGTTAGATGTTGCGCTGAAGCTCGCTGGACTTCTCTAGGCAGGTCCTGCTGGTAGAGCAGATTTGCTGGAAGCGACCGCAAAGATCAAACGCACCAAAATTGTACCTGAGCGACCGGCAAATAGCACCCGTTTTTCCTAACCGCAAAGGCCCCAACAAGTTACGCTAGGCGGCTC
Source organism: uncultured Acidobacteriaceae bacterium (assembly GCA_963770915.1). Lineage (GTDB taxonomy): Bacteria > Acidobacteriota > Terriglobia > Terriglobales > Acidobacteriaceae > PALSA-270. Next base: position 2,367,704 of record CAVYRG010000001.1, on the reverse strand, counting down.
CCGGGGCCATACCCTCCCCCGGCTAGTTGACGCGCAGAGCCAAGCGAAGCCTCCGCGCTCCCAGTCCTTAGCTCTTCGCGCCGCCCTCGCCGATTCGACCTTTCTGCCTCTACAATCCCGTGGTGGACACCGCCCGCATCGCCGAACTGCTCCGGCCCTTTCTCACGGACAAGCCGGCGCACTCGCAGACCGTGGAATCCGCTCTTCTGTCCCCGGCCCAATTGCACGATATATTGACGTACATCGATATACTCCTCCACTGGAACGCCCGCATCAACCTGACCGCCGTGCGCCAGCCGGAAGAAATCGTGACCCGCCACTTCGGCGAGTCCCTCTTCGCCGCAAGCTGTCTGTTCCCTTCGTCGAAGCAGAGCGCCAACGACCAACGACCAAAGGCCAACGACCTGCTCGACCTCGGCTCCGGCGCCGGCTTCCCCGGCCTGCCCATCAAGATCTGGCTGCCGCAGCTTCGCGTCACCCTCGTTGAATCCAACCAAAGAAAAGCGGTCTTTCTGCGTGAGGTCGTTCGGGCGCTTAGATTGACGGACATCGATATACTCGCCAGCCGCGCCGAGGAGGCTAAACTGCGCCCTGACGTTGTCACGCTGCGGGCGGTCGAGCGCTTTGACTCCATCCTGCCCATCGCCCGTCGCCTCGTCGCCCCTGGAGGCCGGCTCGCGCTTCTGGTCGGCGCAGCCCAAGTGGACCGCGCCCACCGACTCCTGCCCGACCTTCGCTGGCTGGATCCAGTCGCGATTCCGCGGTCCTCTGCTCGGGTGCTCGTCGTCGGTTGGAACCAAGATAGTTAAGGTGTTCCTTATGACAACAGGTGGTCGGAACATGACAACCGATGCAGATTTCGCTTGCCATTACGTCGATTTATTCCGCGAAGTGGCCAGTAACGGCAGGATTACGAGATTGATTCATTGCGCCTTTAGGCAGTACCAAGAGTGCAAAAGTGGGATGTATCGCCTTGTTGCGTGCATGAATTCGCTTACTGACAATCATTTTCGACTGCTATACCAAACCATAGTGGAAATTGTAAACAACCTATTTACTATCTTGATGCGGCCGGTTCATGATCGAGGCCTGCCCAATGTTCCGTAAGGAACATTCGGGACATCAAAGGCGAGCCCGCCTCGCAATCCAAGCCAGAGTGTTCCTTAAGGAACATTACGCCGTCGAATCGGCTTCCAAAAGCCGAATGTTCCTTAAGGAACACTCCTCCCATCGGGCGGATAGCTGCAAGGTGCCAGAATGTTGTTTCGGGAGCACCGGCCGATCAAACTGATTTGTCGCGAATGTTCCTTACGGAACACTTTGTGTTCTTCCCGAATGTTCCTTAAGGAACACTCGCTTGTGGAAAGAAGGGCGGATCAGACCGCTAAGTTCCCATTTGTGAACAAAGATCGCGAATTGCAGAATGCACCAAAATCCGTCCTTGCTATTGCAATTTGTTCGGCAGTATTCTGAAATTGCTCTCGGGATCCTCCGAAAAAACTAAATGGGACGCGTAATCGCCGTAGCCAACCAGAAGGGCGGCGTGGGCAAGACCACGACTGCCATCAATCTGGCCGCCTCCTTCGCAGCAGCGGAAGTCGATACCCTGCTGGTTGACTGCGACCCGCAGTCGAACTCCACCAGCGGCCTGGGCCTGGTCAAAGACCCGGATCGGGTGAACACTTACCATCTTCTTATGGGTGCCGCTGCGCCTGCGGAGGCCTTGCAGCCGACCGAGTTGGAGCAGCTGTGGATCATTCCAGCGCACAAGAACCTGATCGGCGCAAACATTGAGCTGGTCGAAGCAGAGCGCCGCGAGTTCCGCCTGCGCGACGCGCTGGCCTCGCTGCGGGATCGCTTCCAGTTCATTGTGCTCGACTGTCCTCCGGCGCTCGATTTGCTTACGCTGAACGCACTGGTTGCGGCCGATGCGGTGCTGATACCCATGCAGGCAGAGTACTTTGCGCTCGAGGGCGTCAGTGAATTGCTGGATACAGTCGAGCGCATTCGCGTGAACCTGAATCCGGGGTTGGCGATCGAAGGCGTGGTGCTGACCATGTTCGACGATCGCACCAACCTGGCGCAGCAGGTAACGGCGGAGCTGAAGAGGTTCTTTGGCGAGAAGTTATGCGTGACGACTATTCCGCGCAACGTGCGTCTGGCGGAGGCGCCGAGCCACGGGAAGCCGGCGCTGGTTTATGATCCGCGGTCGAAGGGGGCGGAGAGTTACATACGGCTGGCAAAGGAGATCATTGAGAGGCAGCCGTCAGTGGTCAGATCTCAGCCTTCAGCGGTCAGCGAGGATGCAGGGGGCGTTGTCGAGGCCAGCGACTTCGTGGCTCTGGCAGATTCGACCACAGGGGTCACAGGCGAACACAGCGAAACCGCGGACTCGCAAGCGGGTGGGGAGCGGGAACTGGATAAGACGGCTTAGTATATCGATGTTCATCGATATTTATATATTGATGAATGTCAATATAGTGATGGGACTTATGCCGAGCGCTGCTCGGCCGGATAGCCCCTTCGACTGCGCTCAGGGCAGGCTTAGGCGGCTGTCCCCACGCGGGAATTGGAGAAGAGCAAATCTATGACGACGGCGGCGGAGAAGATGGCAACGGCAACGGAAGCGGTGCCGGCGACACCGGCGGAGAGGCCGGCTGACAAACGGCGAGCCTTAGGGCGGGGACTGGATTCGCTGCTACCCGGGGGTCCGCGGATGGTCACTGCGGCGGCGCCCGGCGCAAGCGCACCTGCATCGGAAGATCACGGCGGCATTGTGGCGGAGATTCAGGCAGCGGCGGCCCCGAGAGACGCGGTGATGCAGATTCGCCTGGACCGGATCGATCCCAATCCTTATCAGACGCGGATCAGCTTTGACCAGGACGCGCTGGAGGAGCTGGCGGATTCGATCAAGGCGAACGGCGTGGTGCAGCCGATTGTCGTCCGTCCGGGAGAAGAAGGGCGCTACATCCTGGTGCTGGGCGAGCGGCGCTGCCGAGCCTCGAAGCACGCGGGGATGGAGACGATTCCGGCAATCGTGCGGCGAGTCTCGGACCAACACGCGGCCGAGATGACCGTGGTCGAGAATCTGCAGCGCGCCGACCTGAACTGCATGGAGCAAGCCTCGGCGTTCAGCAAGCTGAGCAAACAATTCAACCTGACGCAGACGCAGATCGGGGAGCGGGTGGGGCTGTCGCGGGAATCGGTCGCGAACTACATGCGGCTGCTGCGGCTGCCGGGAACGGTGATGCAGTATCTGATGACCGGGCTGCTCGGCTTCACCGAGGCGCGCGAGCTGCTGCGGCTGGAACAAAACGACATCATCGAAAGAGTGGCCAAGGAAGTGGTGGAAAAAAAGATGTCGTATTTCGCGTTGCAGGAGTGGGTCGACAAATTAGTCATCGACATTACGACTCCGCTGCCGGAGCAGCCCAAGACGGGCGGGGCGCGCTGGGTGGATCCGAATGTGCGCGCGGCGCAGCAGGAATTGCAGCGGGTGCTGGGGCTGAGGGTGAAGATCAGCGACCGGAACGGAAAAGGGAAAATTGTGATTGAGTATGGGTCGGTGGATGATTATGAACGGGTGGTGGGGATGTTGAGGGGAAGGTAGGGCGTCGTGCGTCGGTGGTCGTGCGTCGTGCGCGAAACCCGCACCAAAGCTGCCGAGCTGGCGCTCGGCCCGGACAGCCCCTTCGACTGCGCTCAGGGCAGGCTATGGGCGGCTGTCCCCACGTGATTCCAGCCAGTTCCAGCAGAGATGACCTGCTGGTCGGGTCGAAGTTGATGCTGACGCGGATGTTGGTAGTGTGAGGGCAGGGACAATTCCAGGGCTCGGCGGCTTTGATGGCGTGGTCAGCGGCGAATCCGAGACGGCAAGAACCGGACTGGTTAACAGGTGGAGCGGGCAAGGCGACGTGACGGGCGCGCTGCGGATGTTTGAGGGGCTGGAGCGGGCAAGTGGAGTGCTCGCGTAGCCGAGACAGGTTTCTGTTTACTCCCAGATGTCGCAACTCCGGAAGCCGTTGCGAAACTCCTCTTTCGCCCCTGCGGGGCTTTCTCATTTCTAACTCGTACCCAGGGCTTACGCCGCTGGGCTGCAATCGTGCGCCGCTTCGCGGCTGGGACTGGCGCGTTTCGCTCCACTTCCAAAAATCGACTTCGACCTTCCTAACCGCTCAACCCCGGAAGGATGGTGATGGGAGTTCTTTCACTCCCGGCCGTCGGGCAGCAGTCACCCGCCGTTCATTGCGCTTTCTTGGCGGCGCCGCCGCGCATGGCGGGCTCGCCGAAAGCGACACACTCCGCGATCGCGGCAGCGACCCAAATGTACCAAGGAATCGTGTCGTGATAGTGAAACTGCAGAATGACGCAGACCACGAGAAGCAGTCCGAGCATAATTTCCTCCCTGCGAAACTGTTTCGAGCGGGCAAGGCTAGCAAATCGATCGGAGTGAGTCTGTGAGCGGGGACACACGCGCTCCGGCATGGGCTGCATTGCGCCGCCCGCCCCATGTTCGCCGCGAGGCTTCGGCGCTCAGTTCGGCCTTCTCCCGCCTGACAACATCGACTGGTTCCCGTGCGTTGCGAAGCTACTCGCGGCTTTGCGGGACTTGCCGCGCGGACGAGGGCGTCCGCGCCAAGCCAAGAAAGCTGCCGAGCTGCGCTCGGCTGGACAGCCGAGGGCGACTGTCCCCACGTGATTCCCGCCAGTTCCAGCCGAGATACTCAGCGGGTGGGGTCGAAGTTGATGTTGACGCGGATGTTGGTGGTCGTGGACGCCGGGGAGTACTTCCAGTGTTTGACGGCCTTAACAGCGGCATCGGCAAGGATGGGGTTGCCACCGGCGATCTGAACGTAGTCGACGGTGCCGGTGCGGCTGACGACGATATCCAGGCGAACGGTCCCTCCGATGAGGGCGCGCTTGAGGTCAGGCGGGTACTGGGCTTCGACTTGAGTGACGAGCTTCCGCGCAGCTTCTGTCTTTTCAGACTTTTGCGCGTGGGCGGGAACAGCCGTCACCAGAAGACCCGCTAACGAAAGGCAAAAGGCGCAAACCGCGAAGCGCCTTGAAAGAACAAACCGAGATTGATGTTTCTTTAGCACACACGCTGCTGCCCGTGGTTTCTTGGTGAGACTCCACGCGCCAGGCTAGACGATAGCCAAGGGGATCGAGACGAGCAAGATGACCGAGGTAATGGCGGGCGGAGAGGCTCGGAAGGCAAGAATCAAGAATGACAAAGTGGAATGACACGGGCTTCTTGAGGTGATCTTGCGGAGTCGTGGCCCAGTTTTTAGGTCGAAAGTGGCAGAGCCGAGTGCCGCCGGTGACGCTCGGCGCGGCATGCGTTACTTACGAACGAAACTGGGAGTGTGAGGCTCATGCGTCAGGTAGGGATGTTTCGACTTGCCGTGGCTGCGCTCCGGCGGCGCCCAACATGACAGGACTAGCGGGTTGGGCGGGGACGCCCGGCGCTCCGATTCGCGTTTACCGTAGAATGGACGGCGATTACGGGGGATTGCAGCGAAGACTATGGACGATCAAGGCGTGAAAAAAATCTATGTGACGCTGACAGGGCTGCCACTTTCTTTTGTGCTGGAGTGGCCGTTTCATAAATCGTCGACGGCGGATTTTTGGGTGTTACATGGCGACGTGCGGTTGGAGAACTCAGAAGGACTGCATGCGCCGGTGGCGGTCAATATGTCGGCGACGGTGCACGAGGTGCTGCCCTCGCTGGAGCCCGAGGTCACCGAAGCTCCGGTGATCAATGCGCTGCGCAAGGAGGTGGACCGTCGGCAGCTGGAGTTTGTGAAATCGGGGAAGTTAGTGCCGGTGAATTTTTCCAGCCGGCATTATGACTTCAAGCGCGGGAAGTGGGTGTTCGGGAAAGCGAGTGACGCGGAGATGGACGCTTTTGTCGCGAGGAAAGTCTATTGGCAGACGCGGCTGGCGGGAGGCACGGCGTGGGTGGGGGATCCGACGGAAGCGTTGTACGTGGAGACGACGCCAGAGCACGTAGTGGAGGTCGCGCGGAAACTGGCGAAAGAAGGATTGATGACGGTGGAGGGAGAGCGCGCGGCGGCGAATGCGTCGTTGATGGCGCAGTCGGAGAAATTTGAGGCGGAGATGAAGTCGGCGGTGGACGAACTGGAGAAGAAGCACGCGTTTGAGAGAGGGTGAAGTCCGCGGCCCAGTTCTCGCAACTGCGGCGAGAACTGGGGCACCCCTAGCGGTAGGGATGTTTCGACTTGCCGTCGCTACGCTCCGGCGGCGCTCAACATGACAACGTTACCGGACCGGGCGGGGACGCCCGGCGCTCCACAGGCGTTATGGAAAGTCGACATCGAGGGCGTAGATTTCCTCGTTGCTGATGTCTTGGGCGTAAATTTGGGAGTCATCCGGAGCCATACCTCCCCAGGTTCCCGCGGAACCGAAGTAGCGGCGTAGGCCGACTAAGCTGAAAACATCGACCGGTTGGTGTCCTCCGAACTTGACGCGACGGCAGACGGGCGCTCGTAGGGGTTCGTAGTAGAAATAGCGGCCGTCGGGGGACCAACGGCCATAGGCAATGCCATTCTCATCGCTGAACCATTCCGACCACTTTTGGGCTTGGAAGTCGTAGAGCATGGCGCGTTTGGAATCGGCAGAAATCGCGGAGAGGTAGCGGCCATCAGGAGACCATCGTGGAGAGAATAAGCCGCCTGAGCCAGGCAGCAGGGTAACCTGACGAGTTTTTAGATCCACTAAACGAATAGTAAGCGCGTCGACAGGTGGCCGCGGCGGGCTTCCGATAGCGATCTGCCTGCCATTCTCCGACCAGGAGGCATCCAGCTCGTCGTTGTCCTGCGGCAGCAACTCTTCCGGCGTTCCGCCTTGCGCCGAGACTAAGAATATTTTCCCCGGCTTCTTGGGTGGGGCGCCCAGAAAGGCGATTTGTGTTCCGTCTGGGGACCAGGTGGGCAGAGCCGCCTGCCAGGACGAATCCGTAAGCTGCAGGCGGTCAGTGCCATCAATCCGGCTGCGCCACAGGACATTTTCCGGCACGGTGACGTAACAGACCCATTTGCCATCCCGTGAGAAGACTACATCGTTGGCGGAGATGCTCCCCAGGAATGGAACAAAGTGCTTGGAGGCGGAATCATAGCGTACTAGTGCGGTGCGCGGCTGCCGCCCTTGCACAAATAAACTCTTTCCGTCGAGCGCGGGCACGTAATGGGAAACGGTTTGGCCCAGGATGGAATCGGAGGCAGGCATGGCTGATCGCCGAACATGTTAGCAGAGAGCAAGGTGAAACTTTGTCGAGTGTTTCGGAGTTCATCACGCAACGCTCCGGAGAAGAAGTGGTTTACTCATCTTTACATCACGATGAGCAATGCTGCGATAAGCTTAATTCCTGAAAGGGGCCCGAATCATGTCATTGCGCTACTTGTCCGCTCGACCGCAAGTCGTTCTTATCGCCTTCCTATTTTTCAGTTTGCCTCTACTCGCCTCAGATTTCATGATGCAGGTAGCCGATAACGACTACCTGAATACCCAGGGGTTCAGTGTGATGCTCTATGACAACACCTTCCACCCTGTTTTCGTCGACGAGAAGAATGCCGCCATGCAGATGATTCTCCACGGCGAACGCATCGCCACGGACGGCGATGTCCGCCTGATGCCGACTCCCGAGCAGTGGGATTTGGTGGCGAAGCTCAACAGCCGTCACGCCGACCCGGAACACAACCGTCTTACCGCGGAGCTATCCTTCCCCAACTATCACATGGATTATGAGCTGGAAGTCACCGCCGAGCCTGGCGGTGTACGAGTGAGCGTGAATCTGGATAAGCCGTTGCCTCAAAACCTGGCCGGCCGCGCCGGCTTCAATCTGGAGTTCCTGCCCTCGATTTACATGGACAAGACTTATTCGGTGGACAACCGCGAGTTCGGCGTTTTTCCCCGCAGCCCTCAGGAACAGATGCACAAGGTGCCGCCATCGCCCGACGACCCGAGGAAACTACCGTACCAAGAAGAGTGGGATCAAGCCAAGGGATACACCCAGCCGCTTCCGCTGGTCACTGGCAAAAGCATTACGTTTGCGGCAGAAGACCCGTTGCACTGCATCAGCATTACGTCGGAGACTGGTCCGCTTTCCCTCTTTGACGGACGCAACCGCGCGCAGAACGGCTGGTTCGTGCTGCGCACGCTGATTCCTTCCGGCAAGACTCAGGGAGCAGTGGTCTGGCACATCCACCCGCACGTGATCCCGAATTGGACGCGGCCTCCGGTGGTGGCACACAGCCAGGCCGGCTATCCTCCCGACTTCCCGAAAGTCGCCATGATTGAACTGGATCCGAAGTTCGACGCGCCGAAGACAGCGAGCGTGCTTCGCCTGATGGAGGACGGCTCCTACAAGCAGGTGTTCGAAGGGCCAATTTCTACCCCGACGCCGTGGCTGCGCTACACCTACGCGAAGTTCGATTTCTCCTCGGTCAAGGATCCCGGCCTGTACGTGATCGAATATGCGGGCCAGCGGACCGCTTTGTTTCCGATTGCCAAGGACGTCTACGGCCGGACGTGGCAATCCACGCTCGACGGCTACCTTGGGGTGGAGATGGATCATGTCTCGGTGCGCGAAGCCTACCGCATATGGCACGGCGTTTCGCATCTTGACGATGCCCGTCAGGCGCCGCCGAACAACGTACATTTCGACGGGGCGTGGATGGGAGCGAACACCGATTCGCCGTTTAAGCCGGGCGAGCACATCCCCGGATTGAACGTGGGCGGATGGTTTGACGCGGGCGATTTTGACATCCGCGCCGAGAGCCAATATACGGTCATCGAGAACCTGGCCCTGGCATACAAAGAATTCAACCTGAAGTGGGACGAGCTTGCGGTCGACGAGAATGCCCGCACGGTAGAGATGCACCGGCCGGATGGAATTCCTGACGCGGTGGAGCAGGTGAAACACGGGGTGCTGCAAGTGCTGGCGCAGATCAAGGCTGTGGGCCACCCGTTTGCTGAGGTCATGGCCCCCACTCTGCGCGAGTACACCCACCTGGGAGATGCGGCGTCGAAGACCGACGGGCGCATCTATTCCGCGAAACTCGGTCCCCACCAGGTGGAGGGCGATTACTCCGGCGTTCCGGATGATCGCTGGGCCTTCACCACCAAGGAGCCGCGCCTGCAATACGGCTCCGCCGCCGCGCTGGCTGCCGCATCGACGGCGCTCAAAGGCTGGGATGACCCTCTCACCAAGGAATGTCTGGATACGGCGGAGAAACTATGGAAGGACGAACAGGCCCATCCCACGCCCAACCCGGTTCGTCCAGGCGGACGCATCTTCCCGGGGAATTTCGGGCAACGGATGGCGCGTAACGAGGAGTGGAAAGCCACTGTGGAATTGCTGATCGCTACCCATGGCGGCGAGGTCTACAAGAAGCACGTCGCCGAGCTGTTTCCCTCGGTCCAGGATGCGCGTGTATTTGGCTTCAGCGGCTGGATGGCGGTGCTGGCCATGCCCTACATGGACGCCAATTTCAGGCAACAAGTCGAACAGGCGGTCAGATCCTATGTGCCGGAATTGGATAAGCAACTGGCAGCCACGCCGTTCGGGGTGCCGCCCAGCCTACGCACCTGGGGAGGCTCGATGTCCGTAGCCGAGTTCGGCGTCGAAATGTATTTCCTGCACGAGGCGTTTCCGGAGATCGTGGGGCCGCAGTACACACTGCGGGCCGCCAACTACTTGCTGGGAACGCATCCGGTCTCAAGTACCTCGTACGTGTCGTCCATCGGAACGGTGTCGAAGCTCAAGGCTTACGGAAACAACCGCGCCGACAACACATTCATTCCAGGCGGAATGATTCCGGGCTATATCGTCATCAAGCCCGATTTTCCGGAGTGCATCGACGACTTCGGCTTCCTGTGGTTCGAAAACGAATACGTCATTGACGTTGCCAGCGAGTGGGTATTGGACGCGAACGCGGCGAATGCGTTGGTAAACCAACCGTGACCCGACGAGCACTCCGCGCCCTCTTCGCCTCGAGTGGATCCCAGGTTTGCCGACACCGGGCAAACCTGGGGCACGCCGGCCAGGACAACCGAAGTAATGTGCCGGCGGGACGCCGACACTACAGCAGAATTTTGCGCACTTCGCCTTCGGGATCGTCCACCATTCGGCATTGATTGTCGAAAACCATGGTCTGGCCGCGAGTCAGATCGGCCGGCGTCCAGGTCAAGCCGGGTTGGCTTGGATTTCCGGTGCGGGCAAAGTTCGCCCAGGCGTTGGCCATCTTCTTCGCCAGCGCCTGCGCCTCGGGCGTGTTGCCGGTGCCCTGCTCGCAGCGTTTCGTGTTGTCGAAGCAGAAAGCAAGCTCGGCCGTGTGCCATGCGCCGGCAACGCCATCCAGCATAGGCGATTGCCAGGTGAAGAAATATTGATAGACCGGCGCCGCGTGCTGTTCATACTTCAGCTTCGCCATCTGCTGAACATGATTGCGGCCGCCCAGGCCTCCAACGCCATAAGACAACGTCCGAATGGCTTTTTCCGGATGGGCCTTCTTCATAGCTGCGATCAGCGCAGTGGCCTTTTCCTCTCCCATTGCCTTGGCGAGCGTCTCATGCCACTCCGCCTCGGTAGGATTGGAGCTATAGCGCATGCCTTCCTCGCTCACCGAGCCGATCAGCATGGGGATGTTTTTTGACACTTCAGGAGCGGTGTCGAAGAAGGACCGAAGCGTGATGATGCGGCCGTCCATGGTCGGCATCCAGCCCACGCGCGGAGCCGAAGGTGCGGCAGAACCCGGTCCAAAAAAACCTCCCCGGAAGGGAGGGTTGATTTTGGCGGCAACGGCATTGCCGGCAGCGAATAATTTGGACCACTCCATTTTCTGCAGCGAGGTGATGTCATTGGCGGCGAGCCCAAGTTCCTTCATGAGCTGGCGGGAAAATTCTTTGGACTGCTCGCCGGTCGGGAAGTTGCCTCCGCCACCGGATTGCACCGAGGCGCGATGAAAGAGACCAGCCGCGGAAGGCATCCCCATGAGGCAAGTCACTTTGGAACCGCCGCCGGACTGGCCGTAGATCATCACGTTGTCGGGATCGCCGCCGAAATTTGAGATGTTCTCCCGCACCCATTTCAGCGAGGCGACCAAGTCCGTCATGCTGACGTTAACGGAATCTTCGTAAGCGGAACCGCCGACTTCGGACAAATCAAGAAAGCCGAGCACGTTGAGGCGATGATTCACGGTGACCACAACGACGTCGTGATGCCGGGCCATCTGCGCGCCTTCCTGCGAAGGCAGTTCGTAGGAGGAACCGAAGCTGAATCCGCCGCCATGGAAATACACCATCACGGCGCGCTTGCCGGTGAGGGCCGGCGTCCAGACGCTTAGCTTGAGCATGTCTTCGCTCATGTAGCCGTCGTCCCAGTCCTGCAGGAACGACTGCTCAATGGCGGTCATGTTATGGAGGTTCTGCGGGCAGTTGGGAGGATAGATGAGAGCGGGGTACTCGCCGTCCCAGGGCTTGGGAGGTTTGGCCGGCAGCCAGCGGTTCTCGCCCGCTGTGTCCTGGCCATATGGAATGCCCTTGAAGGTGAAGACGCCACCGTCGAGAAAGCCGCGCACCTTCCCGTACTGCGTCTTGGTGATGGCGGTGCGAGGGGTGGTGCAGTTCCCTGGTTCCTGGTGCGCCGCGGTCTTTGTGTTATCGAGCGCTAGGGCCGGGCCGTTTAGGGCAAGGCCCATGCCTGCCGTCGCGGAAAGAAGCAATGCCTCGCGGCGATTTAGAAGGACGTTATTCTTAGAATTTCGTTTTGACATTGCCTTTCCTCCCTGGTTCGGGTGCAGCCGATCAGAAAACGTTTTCTGGCGGACACGTTAAACACACCTGCATCATCTGTCAAGAGGGAAGGGACGAGGTTTGGAACGGGGCAGGGATGTTTCGACTTGGCGTCGCTTGCTCTCGGGCGGCGCTCAACATGACAACGTTACCGGACCGGGCGGGGACGCCCGGCTTTCCACTGGGAGTTACGGGAAGTCGACGTCGAGGGCGTAGATTTCCTCGGTGCTGATGTCTTGGGCGTAAATTCGGGATCCATCCGGCGCCATGCCTCCCCACGTTCCTAGGGGACCAAGATAACGGCGCAGGCTAACGCTGTGGAACAGCTCTTCCGGCTTGTGTTCTCCCATCTTGATGCGAAGGGAGACGCCGTCGCCCTGGTTGTTGTCGTAGTAGAAATAGCGGCCGTCCGGCGACCAGCGGCCATAGAAAATGCCGTCGTCATCCCCGAACCATTCCGACCACTTTTGAGTTTGAAAGTCGTAGAGCATGGCGCGCTTGGAATCCACAGAGATTGCCGAGAGATAGCGGCCTTCGGGAGACCATTGGGGAGAAAATAAGCCGCTTGAGCCTGCCAGCGTGGTTACCTGGCGGGTGCTCAAATCCACCAAGCGAACGTCGAGTGTGAATTGCAAAGGCAGCGGCGGCTTATCCACCGCCATCTGTTTGCCATCGGCCGACCAGGTCGCATCCAGCCCGCCGTTGTCCTGCGGCAGCAACTCTTCCGGCGTTCCGCCTTGCGCCGATACTAAGAATGTTTTCCCCGGCTTCCCGGGTGGGGCGCCCAGAAAAGCGATTTGGCTGCCATCGGGGGACCAGGAGGGCAGCGCCGCAAACCACGATGGATCTGAAAGCTGCAGACGGTCGCTGCCATCGACCCGGCTTCGCCACAGGATGTTCTCTGGCACGCTGACGTAACAAACCCATTTGCCATCGCGCGAGAAGGCGACGTCGTTGACCGAGATGCCCCCCAGAAACGGCACAAATTGCTTGCTCGCGGCATCGTAGCGCACCAGCTGGGTGCGCGGTTGCAGCCCTTTCACGAATAGTTTCTTGCCGTCCAGCGCGGGCACAAAGTCGGAATACAGCAGCGGGCCGTTGGTCAATTGAGTAGGCTCATGAGGGCCGCGCGAGAAAAGGCCAGTGGATTCGCGAACGGCGTAGATGTTGCCTTCCTGGCGAGTATGCCTGGCGTTGAAAACATAATAGCGACCGTCTGGCGTCCAGGCGCCGCAACACGTCTCACCCAAGTCTTTCCAGCCAGTAAGAATCTGGTGCAAACCGCTGCCGTCGGTACGAACCTCCCATATGGACGACCGGTTGTTCGGGGCTTGGGAGAAGCGGATGCGGCTGCCATCGGGGGAGAACTGAAGGGCATAGGGCACGGCCGGAACTGAGACCAAGAGATGAGCATCGCTGCCGTCAGCATTGGCCAAATACAGGGCCGTGCCTTTGGCAAAGGCCAGCTGCTTTCCGTCGCGCGACCAACTGCCACCGGAACCGATCAAATCCCCTAGACGACGTGGCGATCCGGCGGGCAGAGGCAAGACCCATAGCGGCAGATCATTTGAGCCGGTAGCTACGACTGTGGTCATCAACAATTGGGTGTGGTCTGTCGAGATGCTGTTGATTGCCAGGACCGAAGGGGTGGGAATAGCCGAGCTTTCACCCCCGGCGACGGAAACCTGCCGTGTACTGCCATCGGGACGGAACTCGCCGACGTAGATGCGCGAGCCGTCGGTCGCCATCCCGAACATGGGGTAACCGTCATGGGTCAGTTGCGTGATCCCAGTGACCTTCGGCGAACTGGCAGGAAGCAAGCTCCAGCCCACGATCGCCGCGATCAAAAGCACTGCCACACCTGCGCCGATCCAAAGCCAGGCGCGGCTGCGCGGCTTTTCCGCGACGGGAACAGCCGCCGTCACGTTGCCGGATGTGGTGTCGCGCTTGATGCGCTTGAGGTCGGCACGCATTTCCGCCGCACTCTGGTAGCGGATGTCGCGATCTTTTTCCAGGGCTTTTGTGATGAGGCGCTCCAGATCCGACGGCAGATCGGCATTCATCCGGACGGGCGCGGTCGGCGCTTTGGCGAGGATGGAATTAAAGATGGCGGCCGAAGTATCGCCGCGGAACGGCAGTGTGCCGGTGGACATCTCGTAGAGCACCGCGCCGAAAGAGAAAAGATCGGTGCGGGCGTCGAGTTCCTTGCCCAGCGCCTGTTCGGGCGACATATAGGCTACCGTGCCCATCGTGCTGCCTGGGCTGGTGAGATGCTCTTCCTGCATGCTCATGGTACGGGTGTGGCCGGAGCCGTCTCCGGATTCCCCGCCGGTCAGCGGACTGAGCTTGGCCAGGCCGAAGTCGAGAACTTTGGCGTGCCCGCGCGCGGTCACAAAAATATTCGCCGGCTTGATGTCACGGTGAATGATGCCCTTCGCATGCGCCGCGTCGAGCGCGTCGGCGATTTCGACGCCGAGGTCGAGAACCATTTCGGTGTCGAGCGGCCGGTTGCAGATGGTCTGCTTGAGCGTTTTGCCTTCCAGATACTCCATCACGATGAAGGGATGGCCCTCATGCTCGCCGATCTCGTGAATGGTGCAGATATTGGGATGATTGATCGCCGAGGCCGCGCGGGCTTCGCGTCGAAAGCGCTCGAACGCCTGCTGGTCGTGAGCGAGATCGTCAGGCAGAAACTTCAGCGCGACAAAGCGGCCGAGGTGGATGTCCTCCGCCTGATAGACCACGCCCATGCCGCCGCCGCCCAGTTTCCGCGTAATTCGGTAGTGGGAGACGGTTTGGCCCAGGATGGAATCGGCATCGGGCATGCGCGGACATGTTAGCAGATAGAGCGGTGCGGAATTTCAAGAGGCTATACCACTCAGGACGAAGGGCTCCTACGGCGCCATGCCTTCTTCCATCCATTTCTTGAAGAGGGCGATGCGGTCTTTGGGCCAGGGCTCGTCGCAGGGCATGCTGCCATCAAGCACGCGCTCGTAGATATTTTCAGCATGGGCTTTGACATCGGCGTAGGCGGAGAGGTCCATGCCGAAATCTTTCATCGTGTCGATGTCGGGCGAGTCGCGGAACAGCGGGCGGACGTCTTTTGCGAAACTCAAAGCCAAGCAACACCTCCCGGACAATTAGTCTTTCATGGCGTCAATGGTCTGGAAAAGCTGGCGCGGGTCGGTCACTTCGACGTAAGGCTTGCCCTGGGTGCGATTGCTCACGACGTAAATGGTTGGGGTGTGTTCGATGCCGATGCTGCGGCCCAGATCGCGATCGGCGTTGACTTCGGCGGCAAGTTTGCCCTGCGGATCAATGACGAATGGCAGCGCGGTCTTGTGGTCGGCGGCGAATTTTTCCGCGTAGGTGCGCAGGTTAAACGGGTTGATTTCCAGCTGATTCTGAAAAACGTAGTCGCGAAATTCGTTGCCCAAGTCCTTGGATTGAGTGTCGAAATAGCGGGCGATGACGGCCGCCTGGTAGGACCAGTTATGCATGGGCAGCGGGAAATCGTGGCGAATAAGCGGAATTTTGTAGGCGCGGGCGGCTTGCGCCACGAGCGGAGCATCCTGGCGACACATGGGGCACTGCAGGTCTTCGAAAACCACCAAAGCCACGGGCGAGCCCTTGGGAGGACGGAGGGCTGGGTTGACGCCTTGGGCCATGGTCAGCGTCGCGGACAAAATAAGAGCAAAGATCGGAATCATTCGGCTCATAACATCCTTTTAGATGCGGAGTGCCGCGAGGAAGTCTGGCTTCTATGGTAACCGAAGGGCAGGGGGGATGTCAGGCGGGGAGGGCCGTGATTCAGAGCCATTCCGCTGCGGACTGCGTCGCCCACAAACGGGAGGTTAAACGCAGAGGAACACAGGGGAGGCACTGCGGGCAGTAGGGATGTTTCGACTGCGCAGTCGCTTGCGCGCCTGCTCCGCTCAGCATGACAAAATAATCACAGCAGGCGGAGTTGGCGGCGCTCCAATGCCAGCAACTTTTCTTTGATGGGGAGGCCGCCGCCGTAGCCGGTGAGCTTGCCGCTGCTGCCGATGACGCGGTGGCAAGGGATGATGATAGGAATGGGATTGGCTCCATTGGCGAGGCCGACAGCGCGGGAGGCTTTGGGATTGCCGGCGCGGCGGGCGAGTTCGCCGTAGGAGATGGTTTCACCGTAAGGAATTTCGCGAAGCAGATTCCAGATCTTGAGCTGGAATGGAGTGCCTTGCGGGGCCAGCGTGAGGTCGAAGGTTTCGAGCTCTCCGGCGAAGTAGGCGCGGAGCTGGCGGATGGTTTCCTGCAGCTTAGTTGGGTCTTCTCGCCATTCGGGGGCGGGTTTGGCGGGATGGCGTCCGTTGATGAAGTGGATTTTGCGGAGGCCGGCTTCGTCGGCAACGAGAAGAAGCGGGCCGACGGGAGGCGCGATGGTGGTATAGGACATCATTCAGTGAAGAACCAATTCTAACCACGGACGACACAGGGGTCACAGTGCGGCGGCTTGGTCGCGGCGGCGGGACTGGATTTCGATGAAGACGTTGACCAGGGAAACTGCGGCCGGGGTGACGCCGGGGATGTTGGAGGCGTGGGCGAGGGTGCGCGGGCGAACTTTGAGCAGCTTTTCTTGCATCTCGCGGGAGAGGCCGCTGACCGCGCGGTAGTCGAACCAGTCGGGGATGTGACGCTGCTCGGCTCTCTTCAGACGGTCGATGGCTTTTTGCTGCTGCTGAAGGTAGCCGGCATATTTGATTTCCGTCTCGACGGATTTGAGTTCGTTGCGCAGAGCTGAGAAAAGCGCAAGGTCCCTCGACTGCGCGCGAGCGTTCGCCGGCGCTCCGCTCGGGATGACAGCGCAAAATTCGGGGGCAAGCTCGCGCAAGAGCGGGACTAGCTGTTCGATGGTGATTTCTGGGCGCTTGAGGAGTTGGGACAGGGGCTGGCCGAGGGCGGAAGAAAAGTCGTTGGCTGTCGGTCGTTGGTCGTTGGCAAGAACACAGGGTCCCTCGGCTGCGTTCGGCTTCGCCTCGCTTCGCTCGGGATGACAAGGGGCTATTTGGGCATCGGCACGGCTGAAGCCGTGCCCCTCCTCATCGGCTGCGGAGCTTCGCTCCGCCGGAAAGCCGAGGGCGGCTGTCCCCACGCGGTCTCCGATCTGCTCCAGCATGGCGGCGGTCAGTCTGGTTCTTCCCAGGAACTGCTTCATCGATTCCAGACGATCCTGCTTGGCGAGGTAATCGACCCAAGCAACATCAGAAATCAGTCCAACCCGGCGGCCGTAGGGAGTGAGGCGACGGTCGGCGTTGTCGATGCGGAGGTGGAGGCGGAATTCGGCGCGCGAGGTGAACATTCGGTAGGGCTCGTCGGTCCCTTTAGAGATGAGGTCGTCGATCAGGATCGCGGTGTAGGCCTCGGTGCGGTCGAGGATGAGCGGCGGCTCAGCCTTCACTTTGAGCGCCGCGTTAATGCCGGCCATGAGGCCCTGGCAGGCGGCTTCCTCGTATCCCGATGTTCCGTTGATCTGGCCGGCGAGAAAGAGGCCGGAGATCTTTTTGGTTTCGAGGGTGCGCTCGAGCTCGGTGGGATCGATGGAATCGTACTCGATGGCGTAGCCGGGACGCAGCATTTCGGCGGTGTCCAGGCCGGGGATGGACTTCAGCATAGCGAGCTGCACATCGACGGGCAGCGAGGTGCTCATGCCGTTGACGTAGATTTCGTAAGTGTTCAGGCCTTCGGGCTCGAGAAAAAGCTGGTGCGTTATTTTGTCGGGGAACTTGACGATTTTGTCCTCGATCGATGGGCAGTAGCGCGGGCCAATGGATTTGATTTGGCCGCTGTACATCGGCGAGCGGTGAACATTCTCGCGGATGACGCGATGCGTTTCCGGCGTGGTGAAGGCGATGTAGCAGTGAATCTGCGAATCGTGATGGGCCACGCGCTTAGTGCGGAAGCTGAAAGGCGTGGGATCGGGATCGCCGCGCTGTTCTTCGAAGCGCGACCAATCGATGGTGCGGCCATCGAGGCGCGGAGGCGTGCCGGTCTTGAGACGGCAACTGCGCAGGCCGAGCTTCTTCAGGGCTTCGCCGAGCAGGACTGCAGGCGGCTCGCCGGAACGGCCGGCGGGGTATTGCTGCTCGCCGCAATGAATGAGCCCATTGAGGAAAGTGCCGGTGGTGATGATGACGGCCTGGGCGCCGACGGTGCGGCCATCGCGAAGGCGGATGCCGAGAATGCGGTTCTCAGTTCTCAGTTCTCGGTTCTCGGAAGATGCGGAGCTTTGCTCCGCCGGACAGCCGGGGGCGGCCGTCCCCACGTGATCTTCGAGAATGAGATCAGCAACTTCGGCTTGCTTGATCTTCAAATTCGCCTGCGATTCCAAAACTTCGCGCATCTTCACACGGTAGGCCTGCTTGTCGCACTGGGCGCGGGGAGACCAGACGGCGGGACCGCGCGAAGTGTTGAGCAGGCGGAACTGGATGCCGACCGCGTCGGTGACTTCGCCCATAATGCCGCCCAGGGCATCGACTTCGCGGACCAGATGGCCTTTGGCGATGCCGCCGACGGCGGGGTTGCAGGACATCTGCGCGATAAGATCGAGATTCAGCGTGTAGAGAGCGGTCTTCAGGCCCATGCGCGCGGCGGCCATGGCGGCCTCGCATCCGGCATGGCCGGCACCGACGATGACTACGTCGAAATGTTCGGTGAATTGCTGCACTCGTGAACGGAACCCCACATCCTGCAAGACCGTGAACTTTCTATCATTCTAACAAGCTGTGCTAACAAGTTGTGCCGCAGCAGGTGCGGCGGATCACAGACGCGGGAACAGGCCCGTGATAGATCAAAGATGGCCGGTCGGCGGAGCTGGGCCATGACAACTAACGTTCCGGCGACCACGGAGCCAAATGCCCCGCAAAATCCGGGCTGGGCTTTGATCCATGGACTCATACAGTTACGGCGGGGGCGAGGGGTTAGGGAGCAGAGTTGACGGAGCGAATCGGACTGTGTCTTGTCAGGGCGATGCGGTACCCTTATAGTGGTGGATCGTTTCTGGAGGGGGTATGACGACTCAGGAATTCTTCGACCAACTCGATGCCCGGATTGCCCAGTATGACCTGCTGTGCCATCCCTTCTATAAGGCTTGGAGCGCGGGCGAACTCAGCCGCGAGGACCTGCGAGAGTACGCGCTGGACTACTACCATCACGTCGAGGCCTTCCCCAGCTATCTGGCGGAATTGGGCATACGGTTGGAGGACGGCGAATTGCGGCGGGCCGTGCTGGCCAACTTGTGCGATGAGAAGGGCGGCGAGAACGCCTTTGGCCAGCCGGAGCGCTCCCACGCCGTATTGTGGCTGGACTTCGCCGAGGGAATGGGAGCACGCCGCAGCCGGTTTGCCCATGAGCCCGTGAGTGAGATTAAAGGCCTGATGAAGTTCTTCCACGACGTGGCCAGCGAGGGCACGCCCGCAGAAGCTCTGGCCGCCTTCTATGCCTACGAATCGCAGGTGCCTCGCATTGCGGCGGAGAAGGCGCGCGGGCTGCGCGAGACCTATGGCGCCGACGAAAAGACCTGCGCATATTTCACACTGCACACAACCGCGGATGTGTATCACTCGCGGGTTTGGCGCGATCAACTGGGGAAGCGGGTGGCGGCGCATCCGGCGGAAGCGGAGAAGGCGCTGGCAGCAGGAGAGAATGCGGCGAAAGCATTGTGGCGGGCTCTGGATGGAATTGAGGCGCGGCGCATGGAGAAGGTGCCGGCATAGGTTAACGGCATTCCCACACAGGAACACTAGGGATTAGGGGGCCGGTGATTCGGGCGAATCATTGGCCCTTTAGTTTGTCTAGTGAGCGAGAGGAATTGCGAGGGCGGAAAGCAAATCTTGAGCTGCAGGGGCGCGGAGACAGGATGAGGGGAGCGCAGAGAAAATCGCTAAGTCGAACTTGCGGATTCAGCTGATAATGGGATTCCGCAGTCGGCAGGTAGTCATGAATCATCGAGCCTCATTCTCAGCAGACGAATGGTGGTGTGGACGATGTTGACTGTATTCCTGCTCGTGGTGGCCTTAAGTCAATCGGCGGTAAACGGACCCTCTTCTCCTCAGGCTCAAGCCACTCCTACAACGGGCGCTCCTTCGCCTTCCGAGGTTTCAGAGCTGCAGAGGGAAGCCGAGAAGGGCAACCCAGAAGCGCAATTCAAATTGGGTCGAGCCTATGAGCAAGGTAAGGTTCTGCCGCAGGACGACACGCTGGCCGCGAAGTGGTATCGCAAGGCAGCCGAACAAGGCAATCGGGAGGCGCAAACCAATTTGGGCTTCCTCTACCGGGAAGGAAGAGGAGTGGGAAAAAACAAGCAGGAGTCTGTGAAGTGGTATCGAAAGGCGGCGCGACAGGGAGATCCCAGGGCGATGTTCAATTTGGGAGTGGCCTACTACAATGGCGACGGCGTGGAAATCAACGACGTTTCTGCCTATGCCTGGTTCCTCTTGGCGGAAGCGGCCGGAGACACTGCCGGCGGCGCCGCCGCCCGCCGTTCAGAAACCCAGATGCGGCCGGGAGGAATCGGAGACGGGTTGCTAAGGGTGGCTCAGATGTACGAAGACGGGGTCGATTTAAACCCCGACCCCGCACAGGCTGTCCTGTGGTACCGCAAGGCCGCCGAAAAGGGAGTTCCAGAAGCGGAGGTTAAGCTGGCTATCCTATTATCTAGGGGAGAAGGTGTCGCGCAGAACTACGAAGAAGCGCGCTCGTGGTGCGAAGCCCTGGACAAGAAGGGATTCGTAGCAGGAACCTACTGCCTGGGTCAAATGTACAGAAACGGCCTGGGTGTTCCGAAGGATCTGGGAGCTGCCAAGAAGATGTACGAAAAAGCCGCGGAACACGGGGATGCTACTTCCATGCTGCAACTTGGGGAAATGTATTGGAAAGGCGAAGGAACGAAACCGGACAAAGTGGTCGCATATTCCTGGATGCTAGCGGCATCCTACTGCCGGGACCCGAATGCCGTGGAAGACGCGGTCTTGCTACAAAAGCAGATGAGTGAAAAAGAGATGGGCAAGGCACGACAGAGATTCTCGGAGTTTTTCAAGACTCACGGTTGCGCAGTACCGTTGACACCAGGTGTTCGGAACCGGCCTTAGTTTCGTCGAGCAACATAGCTCCCCTCGGAGCCGTGACAGGAGTGGTGGCCAAAACTTGCTTGTGTCCGCACCGAGGGATGGGCTGCCGGTTGTAGTATGAAGCGGTGAAGACGCTGGCGCAGGCCGTCCTCGAATACGTTCGGAAGCGCGAGCTTCTGAAGGCCGGCGACCGCGTTGGGGTCGCGGTTTCGGGCGGGGCGGATTCGGTGGCGCTGCTACGGCTGTTGCTGGAATTACGGCAGGAGCTCGGCGTTGTCCTTTCGGTGGTTCATTTCAATCACAAGCTGCGCGGGGCGGAAGCGGATGCCGACGAGCAATTCGTGGCGGAACTGGCGGCTCGGTACAACTTTGGGTTCCATCATGAGAGCGGAGACGTTGCGGCCTACGCAGCCAAAGAGCACTTGAGCTTGGAAACCGCGGCGCGGGAGATGCGCTACGCTTATCTTCGGCGGTTGTTTGCGGAAGCCGGACTAAACCGGATTGCCACTGCACACACCCTGGACGACCAGGCGGAAACAGTATTGCTGCGCGTGGCGCGTGGCTCTGGAACGCGGGGGTTGGCGGGAATCTATCCGAAGATCAGTTCTTCGTTCTCGGTTCTCGGTTCTCAGTCGCCGGAGCTGAGAACTGAGAACCGGGAACCGAGAACTATCATCCGGCCGCTGCTGGGACTGCGGCGGAAGGAGTTGGAGCAGTATCTCAATTCAATTGGCCAGAGCTGGCGGGAGGACTCCAGTAACCGCGATTTGCGGCATGCGCGCAACCGCGTGCGCCATGGGATTTTGCCCCGGCTGGAACGGAATTTGAATCCGGCGATTCGGGAAACATTGGCGGAAACCGCGGAGATTGCGCGGGCCGAAGAAGATTACTGGGAACGCGAGGTGGCGCGCGTACTGCCTTCGGCGCAGGGTGTGGGACGCGGCGACGCTCTTCTGCTGCAGGAGTTGCTGGCGCTGCCTTTGGCGTTGCAGCGGCGCGTTGTCCGGGCAGTTGCGGAAAAGCTGGGACTGCGCCTGGAGTTTCGCCAAGTGGAAGAGATTCTGGCGGTGGGTGCGGGAGAGGCGAAATCGGTGGAGTTGGCGGGCCGCTGGAGGGCTTCCCGCCACAAACTGGAATTGCAATTTGAACGTGGAGACGCCTCCCCCGCAGCGCAGGACTACGAATATCCGCTGGCCGTGCCGGGGCGAGTCAAGGTGGAAGAAACCGGGCAGTGCATCGAGGCGCTGCTTATATCGGGCGGCGAACGGACAGCGTATAATCCCGACCACCTGCTGGATGCCGCGCTGGTGTCAAAGGCATTAACAGTTCGAAACTGGCGCGCTGGAGATCGTTTTTGGCCGGCGCATTCGAAGTCCGCCAAAAAAATAAAGGAACTTCTGCAGGAACGGCATTTGACCGGGCTAGAGCGGAAGTTGTGGCCTGTTGTGGCGAGCGGCGATGAAGTCGTGTGGGTGCGCGGGCTTGCGCCGGCAGCACGCTGGCAGTGGCACGAGGGCAGAGTCGAGCAGCAGGCGATAATAATTCGGGAAACTGAAGGGTGAAAGGAGTTTCGGCGGAATGGACCCGGCCTTGACGGAACTGCGAATCTTGATTCCAACAGAGCAGATTCAAAAGCGGGTCCGGGAAATCGGACGGCAAATTTCCGACGACTACCGGGGGCAGACCGTCCATGTATTGGCGTTGCTGGAGAATGCCTTCGTGTTCACGGCGGACCTGGTGAGGGCGATTGAAACGCCGGTGATTTGCCAGTTCATCAAGCCGCGCTACAGCCCCGGTGACGTGCTGGAGATCTTTTTCAGCTACGGGCCCGACATCCAGGGTCAGCATGTGTTGCTGGTGGAGGGTCTTCTGCATTCCGGTGTGACGACGGAGTTCCTCATGAGCGATTTGCGCTCGCGGGGCGCTGCCTCGGTGAAGGTTGCCGCGCTCCTTGACCGGCAGGCGGCGCGACGTGTGCAACTACAGCCTGATTATTTCGGCTTTTCCGTCGATGAGTCGTTTGTGGTGGGCTATGGTTTGGGGTCGCCCACGCAGACCAACCGCAACCTCCCCTACCTGGCTGTTGCAACTTCAACTGCGGCCATGACTTAGGTCATGCAAAGAAGCCGGTTCCTTTCTTCCCCGGAACGGTTAAAATAATCGGATTGCGGATTTCGTCGATCAAAAGTCCGCGGGTGACATCTAAAGTTAATGGGTAGGCTTCCTTCAGGCGTGGAGGGAGTGTAGTTTCTCAGGAGCCTTTCGGTGAATTCTACAGTTAAGACGATCGTATTCTGGGTGGTGATCTTGCTTTCCGCCTTCCTATTGTGGGAGGTGGTGAAGAACGCCAACTCCGGCCAAAAAGAGAAGGAAGTGAACTTCTCGCAATTCATGTCGGATGTGGATCAGGGCAACGTCAAGGAAGTCACGATCACCGGCATGGAAGTACACGGCCATTATCACAACGACAATTCTGGGTTCCACACCACCGTTCCGTCCAACTATCCGGACATGATCAAGACGCTGCGCGACAAGGGCGTCAACATCACCATCCGCGATAACAGCAATGGAAGCTGGACGTTCCAGCTGCTGGGCACGTGGGCTCCCTTGATTTTACTGGGCGCGTTATGGTTCTTCATGATCCGGCAGATGCAGACGGGCGGGAACAAAGCTCTGTCGTTTGGCAAAAGCCGCGCGCGGCTGCTGAGCATGCAGCAAAAGAAAGTGACGTTCAAGGACGTGGCCGGCGTGGAAGAGGCCAAGGAAGAGCTGCGGGAAATTATCGAATTCCTGCGCGAGGCGCAGAAGTTCCAGAAGCTGGGCGGGCGCATTCCGAAGGGCGTGTTGCTGGTTGGTCCTCCGGGAACCGGCAAGACTTTGCTGGCGCGGGCGGTGGCGGGGGAGGCCAACGTTCCGTTCTTTTCCATTTCTGGCTCGGATTTTGTGGAGATGTTCGTGGGCGTGGGTGCGAGCCGGGTGCGCGACCTGTTTGAGCAGGGCAAGAAGAACGCTCCTTGCATCATCTTTATTGATGAAATTGACGCAGTGGGGCGGCACCGCGGCGCGGGCTTGGGCGGCGGGCACGATGAGCGTGAGCAGACGCTGAATCAACTGCTCGTCGAGATGGACGGTTTCGAGTCGAACGAAGGCGTCATTCTGATGGCTGCGACCAACCGGCCGGACGTGCTTGATCCCGCCTTGCTGCGGCCCGGGCGTTTTGACCGGCGGGTGGTGGTGAATAGGCCGGATGTGCGTGGGCGCGAGGAAATTCTGCGCGTGCACACTCGCAAAATTCCTCTTTCCGATGATGTCGATCTTTCCGTCCTGGCCCGGGGCACACCTGGGTTCTCTGGCGCCGATCTCGCCAACATGGTGAACGAAGCGGCATTGAGCGCCGCCCGGCAGAACCGCAAGGCTGTGCTCATGTACGACTTCGAGCTGGCCAAGGATAAAGTCCTGATGGGAGTGGAGCGCAAGTCGCTGATTCTCTCGGAAGACGAGAAGAAAGTGACCGCATATCACGAGGCCGGGCATGCGCTGGTGGCAGCGAAGTTGCCGAATTCCGATCCGCTGCATAAGGTAACGATCATTCCGCGCGGCATGGCGTTGGGCGTCACCATGCAGCTGCCGATCGACGACAAGCACAACTACACCAAGGAATATCTGGAAACCGAGATCGCCATCATGATGGGCGGACGCATTGCGGAAGAGATGTTCCTGAACCAGATGAGCACGGGCGCGGGCAATGACATCGAGCGGGCCACGGAACTGGCGCGCAAGATGGTCTGCGAATTCGGCATGAGCGATCTGGGGCCGCTGACCTTCGGCAAAAAAGAAGAGCAGATATTCCTGGGCCGCGAAATCGCGCAGCATCGTGACTATAGCGAAGCGACCGCGATCAAGATCGACGACGAAGTCCGGCGCATGATCGGCGTGGGCTATAACACCGCGAAAAACGTCCTCGCCGAAAACCGCGATACGCTGGTGAAAATTGCGCTGGCGCTGCTGGAGCGAGAAGTACTGGATGCCAACGAGATCAAAATGATCATCGAGGGCAAGGACCTGCCGAAGATCGTGCCCCCGCCGAAGTCGGAAGACGGAGGAGTGCAGCAGGTACTGAAGCCTGAGCCGGGACGGGCGGGGATTGCCAAACCCGGAGAGCGGCCGGCGCCAGCGTAGAACGAGTTCTCGGTTGTTAGTTCTCAGTTATAGGGGCGGCCTTTGGGGCCGCCCCTGTTTTTTGGGGATGCTACCGATTTACAGCCTGCATGATTTGGGAGTTATGAAGAATTGCGTGGCGCTCGAACAACTTTCATCTATAGGATGCGACGCGGACGAGCAACGGGTTCGGATTGTTGCGCTTCCTTCTGCTTCCGCCTAGGAGACTTGGATGAGCCAGATTTCTCGGTGGTTCGGGCGAAAGTTCGATTTCGCATTTCCCGTGGAATTGTATCCGAATGTCTGTACGCGGCTGCGCGGGACGCCGGCCCGGCTCGAAGAATTGCTGCGTGCTTGCCCGCGTGAGACTCTGACCCGGAAAAATGCCGCCACGTGGTCCGCGCAGGAGAATTTGGGGCATCTGCTCGACCTGGAGCCGCTATGGCTGGCGCGAATCGAGGATTTTGTAAATGGCGCGGAATTCCTCACCGCCACGGATCTGGCAAATCGCAAGACACACGAAGCCAACTACAACGCCCGGCCGACGGAAGAAATTCTGGCTGCGTTCCGAGAAGCGCGGGAAGCTTTGATGGAGCGGCTAGAGAGGCTCGGCCCAGAAACATATTCCCGAACCGCGTTGCATCCCCGGCTGCGGACGCCCATGCGACTAGTGGACCACCTGTTTTTCGTCGCTGAACATGACGACCATCACCTGGCGCGAATCTGGGAACTCGGCCGCTAAGACCAGACACTAATCAGCGGCTTTACGGGTCCGGTAATCTCACCTACCTCGACTGCGGGAACCCCGCCAGCGCGTAGTGCTTCCGTCAATTGAGCGGAACTCTGCGCCGAGACGGCAACCAGCAAGCCGCCGCCGGTTTGAGGATCGAACAGAATCGTCTTCATTTCTTCCCCGATTTTTCCTTCGTAGCCGACGACGCACTCGGCAAATTCGCGGTTGGCCAGCAGGCCTCCGGGGATGTGGCCCGCACGGACGCAGTCGAGGGCGCCGTCGAGCAGCGGGATGCGGCTGGCGTAGAGGTGGACGCTGACGTTGGAAGCGAGTGCCATTTCGCGCGCGTGGGCGATCATCCCGAAGCCGGTAATGTCGGTCATGGCATGGACTGAAAAACCGTCGTTAGTCCTTGGTCGTTGGTCGTTGGCTGTCGAGCTCTGCTCGGCCTGGACGGCCCGGAGACTCGTCCCCACGTGAGTGGTGATCACTTCCGCGGCGGTCTTGTTCAGAGTGGTCATGCTGCGAATGGCGGCGTCGATCCAGGCTGGCTTGGCTTCGCCTTTCTTGATGGCAGTGGAGATCAGGCCTGTGCCGAGGGCCTTAGTGAAGAGCAGACGATCTCCGGGCTTCGCCCCGGCGTTGGTGAAAACCGTCCGCGGATGGATGAGGCCGGTGACGGAGTAGCCAAACTTCATTTCTTCGTCGCGCACGCTGTGGCCGCCGATCACCGTGCAGCCAGCTTCCATCATTTTAGAAAGCCCGCCAGCGAGAACCTGCTCGAGGATTTCCTGATCGCCTTTTGCAGGAAAGCAGACATGCGCGAGCGCCGTGATGGGACGGCCGCCCATGGCGTAAACATCGCTGAGCGCGTTGGTGGCGGCGATCTGGCCGAAGGTGAACGGATCGTCGACCATGGGAGTGAAGAAGTCCACGGTCTGGACAAGAGCGGTCTCGGGGCTGATCTGGTAGACGCCGGCGTCATCGGCGTGGTCGAAGCCCACCAGGACATTCGCGTCAGCTTGTTTCGGCAGCTTTTTCAGCACTGCATCGAGTACGGCGGGGCTGAGCTTGGAGGCGCAGCCTCCGGCTTTGACCGAGGCGGTCAGGCGGACGGCAGTCTTGCTGGCTTCCATGAAAATCATTCTATGGGATTTGAACACTTCAAAGGCACGCGGATGTTCGAGGATTCGCGCGAATCAAATCGCAGAGATCAAAGAACCTGGCTTTATCCGTCGCGTCCGCGCAAATCCGTGGCGTTTTTGAAGTTTCTACTTGGCAGCAACCTCTGTGATCTGCAACTCGGGATAGGCCTGGTTCCACTCCGCGCTGACGTGCTCGAAGGTGAGGCGGAACGTCTTGCTTGCGCCGGGTGCGAGCGGGGCGGCGGTGAGATCGACTGCATCCGAGTACGGGCCAGTGGGCTGCAGAACGTGCAGCGGAACATCCTCGCGCTGCGTCACTTGATTCATCTGGTCTTTGAACGTGACTTCGACAACGGCGTGGGTTACGGTCTTGTCGCCCGAGTTGGTGACGGTGCCATCGACGTAGGTCACGGTTGCGCCGACAAAGTTTTGCGCCTGGCTCATTTTCAGATCGGAGAACTTCAGATCGGCCACATAGGCCGGCGGCGCGGGCACGGGCTTTGGATGAGCGCGCATGAGCAGGGCCATGATGCCCACCGCTACGAGCACGAATGCCACACCCAACACAACCGGCGTCCAGTTGCGCTTCTCCGTCTGTTCTGACAACGGAGATGGTTCGATCAGGCCCGCCATGCGGAGATTGTACTACCCGTGGCTTCAACCACAGAAGGACACAGGGGAGCACAGAGAAACGCTACGCTCCACCAACGGTCAGGCCATCAATTCTAATCGTGGGGCAGGCCATGGGGCCGCGGAACACAAGATCGTTCGCGATCTCGGAAATGTTCTTGAAGATCTCTTTTAGATTGCCGGCTACGGTGATTTCTTCCACCGGGTAGGCAAGTTCTCCGCCGCTGATCCAAAGACCAGATGCTCCCCGAGAATAGTCGCCGGTCACCAGATTCGCGCCCTGGCCCAGAAATTCGGTGACGTAAAGCCCGTCTTTAATTTCTCCGATGATCTGCCGCGGCGTCTTGGTTCCCGGCTGCAGGAAGTAGTTTCCTGGGCCGATGCCTGGAGTGCCAGCGAGGCCGCGCGAGGCGTTCGCAGTGGTCTGGAGGCTGAGCTTCTTCGCCGTGTACGTATTCAGCAAATACGACTTAAGCGCGCCGCTCTCGATCACGACGGTGCGCCGCGTGGGAATGCCTTCGCCGTCGAAGGGACTGGTACCGAATCCGCCGGGCATGGTGCCGTCGTCGATGACGGTGACGTTGTCAGAAGCGATTTTCTCTCCCAGCTTGCCGGCGAGGAAGGATGCACCACGATAGACTGAGTCCCCATTCACGCCCTCGAAGATGTGCCCGAGGATAGATGTGGCGACCAGCGGATCGAGCACGATGGGAACGTGCGCGGTCTTAGCTTTGCGCGCGCCCAAGCGGCGGATGGTGCGCTGCGCGGCCACTTTGCCAACCTCTTCCGGCGATTCCAGCCGCGCGAGATTGCGTGACACCGAATACCAGTAGTCGCGCTGCATGGCGCCGCTTTCTGTTTGCGCTATAGGTACTGCAGCGATCGAACAATACGACCGGCGGTATTCGCCGACAAAGCCGTGCGAGTTGGCCAGAATTTTGTGGCCGGTGGCGGCGTCAAACGACCCGCCTTCGGAGTTCTTGATACGCGGGTCGTAATCGAGCGCCGCTTTTTCCGCGCGGCGGGCGTAGTCGATGCGTTCCGCGCCGGGCAGGGAATATACGTCGGCGTAGAAGAGATCGAGATCACCGGAAAGCGAGCCGAGTTGACTGGCTTCGGGTATGCCGGCAAAAGGATCTTCGGAGGTGATCTTGGCCAGCTCCAGCGCCGAACTCAGCATGCGGTCGAGAGCCTCGCGGGAAAAGTCGCTGGAATAGGTGCTGGCTGCTCGCTGACCGCGGAAGACGCGCACTCCGATAGCGCGCGAGCCGGCTTCTTTTAGGGTTTCGACCTGGCCGAGGCGGACAAGTGTGGAGAATTCGTCGCCTTCGCGGATGACGCATTCGGCGGCAGTAGCGCCACCCGCCATGGCGCGGCGGACGATGTCCTGGGCGAGGTCTTTGAGGCCGGTGGCGAGTTGGGGAGATTCGAGTTGGGTAGAGGACATGGCTTTCTTATTATCCCAGACAAACTGAGTTGGGGCTTGGCGGTGGATTGAAGAAACCGAAAACCACAGAGGACACAGGGGAGCACAGCGTACGAAGTTTTCTAAGTAATGCAGTTTTGCCTTATAATGAAACAAGAGGATTTGTCTTATGGCGACGCTGACCGTGACCGCGAGAGGGCAGGTGACGTTCCGAAAAAATGTGCTGCAGCACTTTGGCGTCAAGCCGGGCGAGAAGATCGAACTCGACCTGCTGCCGGGTGGACAGGGAGTGATTAGGGCGGCGCGGCCTACGGGCAGCATAGAAAGCTTCATCGGGATGTTGGCCGGCAAGACGAAGAAAGTCGCTACCATCGAAGAAATGAATGAGGCAGCGGCGGCCGGGTGGGCTGGGAAGGTACGGATCGGCAAGAAATGAAAGTCGCGGTGGATACCAACATCCTCGTTAGGGCCGTTGTTCGCGACGATACCAGGCAGAGCCAAATCGCGGCTAAAACGCTAATCAGCACCGAGACGCTAGCCGTGGGAACATCGTGTTTGTGCGAATTTGTGTGGGTCTTGCGGCAAGTTTATAAATTCACGCCTGCGGCGACTGCCGCTGCCATACGCGAGCTGCTGGACGCTGCGAACGTCGAGGCCAATCGCCCGGCGGTTGAGGCTGGATTGGCGATGCTCGACGCAGGCGGAGACTTTGCTGACGGCGCCATTGCCTACGAAGGCCGGTGGCTGGGCGGGGAGATGTTCGTTTCCTTCGATGCGAAGGCGGTGGAGATGCTTAGGGCACAGGGGGAAGCGGCGCGGTTGCTGTAAAGCTCTTACTCGTGAGGAACAAGACCCCCACTGCGGATCGTTTATCCGAGTGCTAGCGCCAAGTGATGCGCTGCCAAATCTACGAAACTTCCAAGGCCTTCCTAACCATCTCCTTCGTCGATGGGGGCTTGACCCCGTTCTGGATTTTCTTCCATAACTCCGCGCCATAGTATGCCGCGCCAAAATCCTCCCTCCGATGCGAGTAGTGGCGGCGATTCTTGAACGAGACGCGGGATAGATTCTTTTGCCGCAAAAGCGGCGAAATGTCTCCGTCACGGATGTTGGTGGATTCGACGAATGTTACCCACTCCAGCCCCTCCAGCTTTTCCAGCGGCTTCAGCGATTCAACGTCTCCGCAGTTGCTAAGATGCATCTTTCGCATCCGCGACAACGAGCCTACCTCGTCAATCGAACGCACGTGACGGCAAGTGTTGATATTCAACTCTTCGAGCGCCTCCAGTCCTTCAACGCCAGCCAGGGAGGCAAGGCACCTCAGGTTTGCCAGTCTTAAGTACTTGAGACGTTTGAGAGGCCTGAGCCCACGAAGGTTGTCCACCGGGGCAGTGAGTATTCCCAGCCACTCCAGATGCACCAAGTTCGAGAACGCTTCCACGTTTTTCTTTTTGTAGCGATTGAGGAAAAGTCTTCGCAGTGTTCTGCAGGAAAAGAGCGAGTCACACTTGGGTCGCCACTCCAAAGAACAATCCTCGAGCAGTGGGAAATTCGAGAACCGAATTGGAGTCTTGTCGTAGGTCTGCACATCCAACTTGCGCAGCTTGTGCAGAAAGTGCATCGGCTGCACGGATGGGAACTGGAAGTGATCGATGACCGAAAACGCACGCAGTTGAGGCAGCTCTTTCAAGAATGAGAGGTCAGTGCCTCGCCACCCTTTTGCGTAGTTCAGCTCCAGCTCAAAGATGTTCTCCGCGAGCAGATAGTCCGCTATTTCGGGCGACCACGCCGAGGTGATAACGGCCCGGCGGCCGTATTTACCCTCTTCGAGCCGCAATCCTCTAGTCATCCTGGTTTTCAGAGCACCGTCTCGGGACGTGAAGGCGGTGTCGCAACATACCGAATACTACTGCATGAACCCGCCGGGGTCTTTGCGGGCGGTCCCGCCGACGGTCAGCCGATCCACTTTGATCGTCGGAATGCCGACGCCCACTGGCACCGCCTGTCCATCCTTACCGCAGGTGCCGACGCCTTCGTCGAGCTTCAAGTCGTTCCCGACCATCGATACGCGGGTCAAAACATCGGGGCCGTTGCCGATCAGCGTCGCGCCTTTAATGGGCGCGGTGATGTGGCCGTCCTCGATCATGTAGGCTTCCGACGCCGAAAACACGAACTTGCCGTTGGTGATATCGACCTGGCCGCCGCCGAAGTTCACGGCGTAAACGCCGTGCTTCACCGAGCGAATAATGTCCTGCGGATCGTCGTCGCCGGGCAGCATATAGGTGTTGGTCATGCGCGGCATGGGAATGTGCTCGTAGCTCTCGCGGCGTCCGTTGCCGGTGTTGGCCATGCCCATCAGGCGGGCGGAGAGCTTGTCGCTCAAATAGCCCTTCAGTATCCCGTTTTCGATCAGCACGGTCTCCTGCGTCGAGTTGCCCTCGTCATCGACGTTCAACGATCCGCGACGCCAGGGCATGGTGCCGTTGTCGACCACGGTGCATTTTTCGCTGGCTACCCGCTTGCCGATCAGCCCGGCGAATGCCGAAGTCTTTTTGCGGTTGAAATCCGCTTCCAGGCCGTGGCCAATGGCTTCATGCAGCAGGACGCCGGGCCAGCCGGGGCCGAGGACGACTTCCATTTCTCCGGCAGGCGCTTCGCGCGCGTCAAGCTGCAGAATCGCCTGACGAGCGGATTCTTTGGCGAAATATTCCGGCGTCTTTTCGCCGAAGAAGAAATCAAGCGCCACGCGGCCGCCGCCGCCGGAACTGCCGCGCGCCGAGTTGCCATCGGTCTTGGCGATGCAGCCCACGTTCATGCGGGCGAGCGGCTGGGAGTCCTCGGCATAGGTTCCATCCGAGCCGATGACCAAAATGTTGCGTAGCTCGTCCAGGTAGCTGGCGCGGACTTCTTTGATGCGCGGGTCGTAGGCGCGGGCAGCGGCATCGGCGCGCATGACCAGTTCGACCTTGGCGGTAATTTCCGCGTCCACCGAGGGCAATGTCACGGGGTAAAGGCTGCGCGCGGGCTTTTCCTGGAAGCCGACGCTCGGAGTCTTGGCCGGGCCGCTGGCGATGAGAGCCGCGGTGCGAGCGGCATGGAGAATTCGCTCGGGGGACAGATCGTCGGTATAGGCGTAGCCCGTGCGCTCGCCGGAGATCACGCGCACGCCGCATCCGGCGGAAATTCCTTGCGACGCCGACTTCACCATCGACTCGTCCACCATCAGCGAGGTCGAGGAAAGATATTCAAAATAAAGGTCGGCGTAGTCTCCGCCGGCGGAAAGGGCCGCGGCCAGGTAGCGCTCGATGTCGGGTTGAGTAAGGCCATAATGCTGGAAGAAGAAGCGATTTTTGTCCACGTCGATTAGATGTCCTTGGTGCGGGAAAGACTCTGAAGGCATTATCCCATAGAGGTCATCTACGGTTGCTGCCACGCCATGCTGACAATTTCCTGGCTCCCGGTGTCTTTGAGGATCAGCGGCACATCATCCGGGGTGAGGCCGAACCAGATGCGGAAAACGCCCATTATCTGGACTTTGCTCAAGTCCGCAACCGGCTCGATTTCCCCCCCCGAGATGGCAACGCGCTCCAATCTGAGGTTCTGGCGGAGACGCAGGAAATAAACGAAGCGGCTGTCGCGCGACCAGGTCGGGTAGCCGAGGCCCCCTGGGACCAGCTCGGACCACTTTTGGGATTTGAAATCGAAAAGCGTCAGACGACTGGCATCCCAATGCAAGGCCACTAGATATCGCCCATCCGGCGACCAGCGCGGAGAAAAGAGTTCCTGCGAGTCCGGCAGGGTCGTGATTTGGCGGCTCTTCACATTCAGAATGTGGATTTCAGGCGGTGCTTCGTTCGCGGCTGCGCCAGTATTAGAGACTCCGCCGAAGGCCAGCGAATCGCCATCTGGAGACCACACCGCGTCGCCCTGCCGGCCAGGCTGCTTAGGCATTAATTCTTGCGGCGTTCCACCAGCCGACGAGACCTCATAAATACGCTCCAGTTTGCTCGGCTCCCGGTCGTAGAACACAATTTCCTTCCCGTCAGGGGACCACTGGGGAAACATGGCATAAAGCGGCGGCGAGCTGAGTTGGAGCTTTTCGGTTCCATCCGGTTTGCTGCGCCAGAGCGTTCCTTCGGGGAACGAAACGTAGGCGATCCACTCGCCATCTTTGGAGAAGGCGACGTCCTGTGCCGAAATGCCTGCCAGAAAAGATTCGAAGGTTTTAGCCGCAGCGTTATAGCGCTCGAGTTCTCCGCGGCGCAAGCCGGCCACGGCAAAAATTGTCTTACCATCCTTGCCCGGCACCGGGAAGACGTAAGAAACCGTTCCCGCGGTGAGTTGCACCGGCTCACGGCTCACTTTATAGAGCAGGCTGCCGGCCTCGCGCCGGGCCCAGAGCTGCCCTTGCGACACAAAAACAAAATATTGGCCATCCGGCATCCATGCGCCGCAGCATTCGCCCGTCGCCTCGTGCCAGCCGGGGAACATCTCATGGAGGTTCGCGCCGTCCGCCGAAACCTGCCAGAGATGATTGAGTTGCGTCTTGGGATCGGTCAGGGTGAGGGAAATTTCCCGGCCGTTGGGCGACCATGCCGGCGCGGTAATAAGATTCGCGTCAATCGCCGGCACGCCTGGCAATTTCACCAGCTCGCGCGATCCGGTGCCGTCGGCGTTTGCCAGGTTGAGCGACTTGCCGCTGGAGTAGACGAGCTTCTGACCGTCGGGTGACCAGGCGCCCTCGAGCCCCTGGATATCCGCCAGGCGAACGGGCGGGCCGCCGAGGGTGGGCAACGCCCACAAAGGCCCGGAATCGGAACTGAAGTTATTCGTCTGCACGGCGAAGAATTTCGATCCGTCCGGCGAGATGCTTGAGATTCCAAATTCCGCGCTTTCAGGACCCATGGAAACCTGCGCCACGTTTCCGCCATTAACCGACATCTGCAACATGCCGCTTTCCTCGAGGTACAGCCGTGCGCCGTCCGTGCCGATCAACGCTTTGGAAACGGCGTCATTGGTGAGCTGGGTGTAGCTGGAAACCGACGGCGGCGGCAGCGTGGGGCGAAACAAATAGGCAAGCGCCCCGAGGGCGATAAGCGCCGCTGCCACACCCGCGAACAAGCCTTTCTTGTGCCGGCCCGCCAGGGTCGCAAACGCTTGGGAATCGGAACTATCGCGCGCAGCGGGCGATTGAGGCGGCGTATGCGTCGCAGAGACGGAATTAGCCATGGCTGGGGAAACCCGCGCCGTTCCGCTGGCCGGCGATTCATGCATCGCGCCCGCACGCCCGGAACTGGTGTCGCGCTTCAGCCGCTTCAGGTCGGCGCGAATTTCAGACGCGCTCTGATAGCGAAGATCGCGGTCCTTTTCCAGGCACTTGCCGATGATGCGATCGAACTCGGTCGGAAGGTTGGGATCGAGCCGCGTCACTGGCGGAGGATTTTCCGCCAGAATCTTGTGAAAGATGACCGCTGTCGAGTTACCGGCAAAAGGCTGGCGGCCGGAGGCCATCTCATATAAAACCACGCCGAAGCTGAACAGATCGGCGCGCGCGTCCACGTTTTCGCCGCGGGCCTGCTCGGGAGACATGTAAGCCACGGTCCCCATGGCCATGCCTGGGTTGGTGAGATCGCCGGCCGTGGCGGCAATGGTGGCGGCATCGCCCATTGCAGGCGTTACCCCGCGTCCGCCGGAAGCCGCGGTCAATTTGGCCAAGCCGAAATCAAGAATCTTCGCCTGGCCGCGCGCGGTGACGAAAATGTTTGCCGGTTTGATGTCGCGATGAACAATACCTTTCTTGTGTGCGGCATCAAGCGCGTCGGCGATCTCGACGGCGAGGTCGAGCGTCCGCTGGGTGTCGAGGCGGCCGGAAGCGATGACCTGCTTCAGCGTTTCGCCTTGCAGGCACTCCATCACAATGAAGCGCCGGCCATCGTGTTCGCCAATGTCGTAGATCGTGCAGATGTTCGGATGGTTCAGGCCGGAAGCCGCCTGCGCCTCGCGCTCAAAGCGCTCTAGCGCTTGGGCGCCGGTAGCCAGCTCCACAGGGAGGAATTTCAGCGCGACAGCGCGCTTGAGCCGGGTGTCCTCAGCCTTATAGACCTCGCCCATCCCGCCCGCGCCCAGCTTTTCCAGAATGCGATAGTGCGAAACTCTTTCTTCACTCACGAGATCACGGTCATAGAGAACGAGAATCTTATGCCGCGCCTACAAGCGCGTCAATCGGGCTGGCTGTGGCAGACTTCCAGCTGGCGGCCCCAGTTCTCGCCGTCTTTGAAGGCCGACTTTTCGGCACGGCTACCAAGTTCAATGGTCATCCGTCACAGACAGGCGCTTGTCTTCGGTTGAAAATCTCTTCTCATGACTGCCGAATCTCTCAGCCGCGAAGTGGAAGACTTCCTTGCCGGGTCGCGCGGAGCCGTGGTGCTGGAAAATGGCGCGGTGCTGTTCGACCTGGCGCAGTCGAAATACTCGATCTCCGGGGAATTCAACAAGTGCCTGCTGCACTTCTGGTCGGCCGAGCGGAACATCGTGCGGCGGGTGCTCGATATGGAAATCAAGAACGAAACCCTGCGTCTGGCGGTACAGCGGCTGGGGCAGACCAAGCCGACCAAGCTGGAAATCTGCCGCGAGCGCGACCGGCGCAAGCAATCGGCTCGCCGGATGGCCCGGATGGCTTATCAGCATGCGCTGCAGCGAGTGCTCGAGCGTCATTTTCCGGCCTATCGGGTCGCGCAGCTGAGCAGCGGCATGGATTTGGAGCGCTCGTTCGGACCGATTTACTCGCGCGGATTGCTGCGGCACGGGCAATCGGCGTTTGCCGTGCTGGGCGTGAACGCCGAGGAGACGCAGGCCTCCATCGACGCGGCTCTCACCTTTGGCATTTTATGGCTGGACATTTGCCGGGAAAGGCAGGCGGGCAAGAGCGTGGTCGAAGGCCTAGAGTTGTTTGTGCCGGCAGGCTGCTCAGCGCTTACGCGTGAGCGCATGGCGAGGCTGGATCGGGGCCGGGCGAAGTGGCGGCTTTCTGAACTCGACGAGCGCCAGGACGAGCTAAAGGAAATTGACGTCTCGGATTGCGGCAACGTCGATACCCGGCTGGTGCATTTGGTGGACGAAACGGCGGCGCGCGAGCGCTTCGCCGAGCCGATTGCACAAGTACAGGCCTTGATGAGCGAGGCCGAAGTTGCCGTTCTCTCGCCCGCCGAAGTTGCGTTTCGCTGCCATGGGCTGGAATTCGCGCGGGCGCGGCTGGAATTTGATCCTGGGTCGTTCCGCGGCCGCCCGAAAATTGTTTTCGGCTTGGGCTCTGAGGAACAGGTGCTGAGTGAAAAAACGGTGGAGGCTTTTGCCCGCTTGCTGCGCAACATCGGCGAAGTGCGCCATGCCGAAGGCCCGCGTGACAACTTTCTGTGGCGGCTGCATCCCGAGCGCTGGCTGGAGTCGATCATAGTGAAAGATGTGGGCGCGGTCGACGAGCGGCTCGATCCGGCGTGCTTGTACTCGCAGGTTCCGGCGTTCTCGGCTTCGGACCGCGCCATGATCGACGTGCTCTCGGTCACACGCGAAGGTCGGCTGGCTGTGATCGAGCTGAAGGCGGATGAAGACATCCATTTGCCGCTGCAGGGGCTGGATTATTGGGCACGGGTGGCGTGGCACCACGGGCGAGGCGAGTTCAAAAAGTTCGGGTATTTTCAAGGGCAAGAGCTGGCCGCCGAGAAGCCGCTTCTTTTCCTGGTGGCGCCGGCGTTGCACGTGCATCCGGCAACCGACACGCTGCTGCGCTATATTTCGCGGGAGATCGAGTGGACGCTGGTGGGGATCGATGAAAGATGGCGAAAGGGAGTGAGTGTAGTGTTTCGGAAGCGGCCTCTCCGTCGCCTTGCAGCATAGCCGGGGCTTGTTCGCCCGTCGCACCATTCCTCAGCTCTACTTCCACGCTCCCAGCAGCCGCCTCACGTCCAGCAATTGGCCCAGGTGATAGGCGTTGTGGTCGGCAACCAGCAGCGCTTCGCGCAAAATGGTCTGGCCATCGCCCCAGGGAATTTGCGCGAACAGGTCGGTTTTAGGGTTCTTTACCAAATTCTCCATCGCTTTCAGGTCATCGCGGAATTTCTTGATGCTGGCTGTCCACGCGGCAGCGCTGGGCGGCGTTTGCGACTTCGGCCAGTATTCTTCCGGCCAGCCGCGCGAGGCATACTTGGCGTTGTGGCTGAATTCGAGAATGTCCCACTGAGC
Organism: uncultured Acidobacteriaceae bacterium; assembly: GCA_963770915.1. Lineage (GTDB taxonomy): Bacteria > Acidobacteriota > Terriglobia > Terriglobales > Acidobacteriaceae > PALSA-270. The sequence goes on along the minus strand of CAVYRG010000001.1, from coordinate 2,330,453 downwards.
GATGCGCATATGCTCAAGCAGCATCCACGGCGAGTGCGGCATGCCGGCCGGTTTCTGCCCGCGCAGCTTGGCGGGAATACCGGAGACGACATCTTCAAATTTGGCGTGGGCTCCGCCGCCGTCGAGCAGATAGAGGACGTGCTGGCGAAGAGAGCGGTTTTGCGCGTCTGTCATGATGGCCTCCGGCTGCGGTGCAACCGCAGTGTAGCGCGGCTCTAGGTGCGACGCTACGCCGGGGGAACTACACCAGCCATCTCACCGGCTTTCTCAGGCTTCTCTCCGCGATAGACGCGCGAGATGCCGCGCACCAACCGCCGCATCGGCAAGATGCCATGTTCATCGTTAAAGAAGATCTCACCCATTCTGCTTCCGCGATAGAACCAGCGCCGCAGAAGCGCCAGGTGCTCCATAGTCTCAAGCGGGGTCCTCGTGACCGCGGGCGGCAGCGTGGCCAAAGCCTCCCGCAAGCGCGATTCCATAGATTGCGATTTGGCATGGTCCGCGGACTGAATCGGAAACGTCAGCGGGCCAGCGATGCGGCCGGCATCAATGCGAAACAGCGCCACAGATTCTGCAGCAGCGCTAGCCTGCACCATCACGCCGGCCAGCCGGTCGATGCGATGGACAATCTCCGGAAGCTGAGCGAGCACCGGCCTCAGCTTGTCCAGGCGGGCGTGGTGGGCAGCGGCATTCTCAAATTCCAGGTTCGCCGAGGCCTGGTCGCGCTGGGCGGAGATCTCCCGCACCAGCGATTCGCCTTTCGTGTCGAAGTAGTTCTGAACGCGCCCAACTTCAGCCGCGTATTCCTCGTCCGTACAGCCCTTAAAGCACGGTGCCAGGCACATTTTCATTTCTGAGTAGATGCAGCCGGGAAAGTTGGGGTCGGGGTTCAGGTCCTCGACGCAGCGGCGCATCTTAAAGAAGTCGAGCGTATCGTTAGCGAACTTCTCGGCGCCAGTCCGCGAAAAGAATGGGCCGTAATACAACGACCGCCCGTTTAAGCGGCCAAGGCGCGTGGTGATCGAGGCGCGCGGGTATTCGCTTTCCATGTGCATCTTCACCAGAGGCGCAAAGCGCAGGCGGAGACGCGCCGAGTAAGTTTTTGGAAATGTGGATCGGAGCAGCCGGTAGAGAAGCAAGCCGGATTCGAAGTCGGAACCTGTGGGAGTGTATTCGATGGATCGAATCAGCTCGCGTAGGTTGAGCTTCTTGCTGTGCTCTGCTGGAGAGCCTAGCAGTCGCTGCAGACGGCGGCGCAGGTTGGCGGTCTTGCTGATGTAGGGCTCGGTTCCCGGATCGCCGTGCAATGCAAATACCGCAGGTGCCGCAGACACGTCGGCGAAGATTTCAGTGTCCAGTGACGGTGCGAATTCCAGATGATAGGAAAGCACAGGAATAGTCTAACGGCTTCAACCAACAGCGGATCACAGAGGGAAACTATCTTTGGCCTGCGGCGCGGAATTTCTGCCGATAGTCAGGAGCGTCCAGGTTGACAATGCGGCACATTTCACAGAGGCGCGATCGCATCCGTTCTCCAATGCGGTCGCCCAAAGTCTCTTCGCGGGCGGCACCCCTTGCGCCGGAAAGTGCCGTGGCAGGGCCATCCTGAAAATTGCTCGTGATGATGGTGGTGCGTGTTTCGTTGTAGCGGGTGTTCAGAATCACGCTTACGGTGTCCCACACCCACTCGGTTGGCTTCACGGCGCCCAGGTCATCAAGCACCAACACTTCCGTTTGGAAGACAGGACGCAGAAGTTCAAGTTCAGTGACCCGCTCCGATGGGTTGTACGAGTTCTGGATCTGCTTCAATAATTCGCGGTAATCGCAGAACAGACAAGGGATGCCCTTGCGTGTAATCAGCTCCTTAAGAATCGCTACTGAAAGATGAGTCTTTCCCGTGCCACTTGGTCCAATGAGCAGCAACCCGGTCTTATCGAGCGGATAGTGTTCAACAAACTTCGTTGCGGCGAGCTTTGCCGACGCTACATTTCGCTGTGGACCCTCGGCCGTATATCCAGCTAAATCACACTCTATATAGCGCGGCGGGATGCGCGCCTGCGCGAGCAGTCTGTCCGTGCGCGCGACAGACATGCAATCGCAGCGAGTCACACGGCTTTCGCCTTCCACCCGAACCGTTTTCCAACCCGTATCGCTGCAACTGGCGCACCCCGGTGCACTCTTAGCCTGTCTGCTCGACGCTATATTTTGCGGAATAGCACGCCCAGCAGGTTCCCCATTGCGTGAGGCCTGAATCGGGATGAACCGCACACTCTTGTTTTCCATTGGGTTTCTTTAGTGTACCTTCAAAATCCAGATAAGAGGTGTATTCATCGTTTGTGGATTTTAAGGATTTTCGTTTCTTTCTGTGGAACTTCAGGACTTGCTCATCATAGATTTCGACCATCGTCCGGTTGTAGATCCAGACCGCACCGTCAGTTGTCGAACCCTCACGCTCGAACATACGTAGCACCGGCTCACATTCTTTTTCGAAGAATTGCCGTGTGCGCGCATTCGCAAGGCGCCACAACTGCCCGTCGTCCAGCAAATACCCAGGGCGCTCAGAAATCCAGGAGGCAAATAAGAGATTCAGGTACCAAGCTTGGTGATAATCCTTGAGGTTGCGGTAGTTCATGTCACCGGTAACACGGTGTACGTCGAATGGAAACCACGCCAACGACTGACTGCGCCGGGGACCTGTTAGGGGGAAAGACATCGCGTCGTTCGGAGTGACACTTTGCCTGACGAGCAATGAAGGCGCAAGCGAAAAACGTCATTGCCCTGTGTACATGTTGTGCAGATGTGGTTTCGGCTGTGGAGGCAGGAGGAAAAATCCGGCAGCGCTTGAGGTCTTCTTCGAATATGATGCGAGGAGTGTGCAATTGCCTTGCAGCTTCCTTCTTGCCAATTGCCTGAATTAAAATTTGGGCTTACTATCCGGCCAGTGGCTACCGCACGCAACATTCCGGATGTTAAGGAACGGCTGGTCTCAGCGGCGCCGGTCGAAGATGATTCTTCTTTCGAGTTGAAGCTGCGCCCGCAGCGGCTAGTGGAGTTCATTGGGCAGAACAAGGTCAAGGAAAACCTCGCGGTCGCAATCGAAGCGGCAAGATCGCGTGGCGAAGCCCTGGACCACGTTTTACTTTATGGCCCCCCCGGTCTGGGCAAGACGACCCTTGCCACCATTATTGCGAATGAGCTCGGCGTCCCATTTCAGCAAACTTCGGGGCCAACGCTGCAAATTAAGGGCGAACTGACCGCGCTGCTCACCAATCTGCGCGACCGCCAAGTGCTGTTCATCGACGAGGTGCACCGCTTACAGCCCGTCCTGGAAGAGCTTCTGTACTCCGCTCTGGAAGACTACAAGCTTGACATCATGATTGGGCAGGGGCCTTCAGCCCGAACGCACACCATGGACGTCAAACCCTTCACTTTCATCGGCGCCACCACGCGCGCCGGACTGCTCTCTTCGCCGCTGCGATCAAGATTCGGGATTGTGCTGAGGCTGGAATTCTACAGCCACGACGACCTGAGGATCATTGTGGAACGCTCGGCAGAAATTCTCGCGGTCGAAATTGATCGTGCCGGCGCGCTGGAAATCGCCAGCCGGTCGCGCGGTACGCCACGCATTGCCAACCGACTGCTGCGCCGGGTTCGAGACTATGCTCAAGTGCGCGGCGGCGGCAAAATTGACTTGCCCACGGCCCAAGCCGCGCTACAGATGCTAGAAGTCGACCGCCATGGCTTCGACGAAGTGGACCGGAAGTTGCTCCTGACGATTATCGAAAAATATCAGGGCGGCCCGGTGGGGGTGAATACGCTGGCGGCGGCGCTGGCGGAAGAGCCGGATGCGATCGAAGAAATCTACGAACCGTTTCTGATCCAAATCGGCTTTCTGAACCGCACGCCGCGCGGCCGCGTGGCGACGCAGATCGCCTATGAGCACTTTGGCATTACGCCAAACCGAAGGCAAAGCTCGCTGTTCTAGGCCTCCACTTTCCGGGCTCAGGCCGCGCGGCTACAATGATTCCAGCATGATCGCCCATCTGCGCGGAAAGCTGCTCGCCAAGCATCCCAACCAAGCCATTGTTGAGGTGGGCGGCGTCGGCTATGACATCACCATCAGCGTGCCCACGTTCTCCGACTTACCGGACACAGGCTCGGAGGTGGCCTTGCACATTCATACCCACGTGCGCGAGGACGCGTTGGCGCTCTATGGGTTTCTGCGCTCGGCAGAGAAAGAGTTGTTCGAGAAATTAATCACAGTCAGCGGCATCGGACCGAAGTTGGCCATTACTATTCTCAGCGGCATGCAGGCAGACGAGATGGCTAGCGCAATTCGCGGCAATGATGTGGCCCGGCTCACCCGCATCCCGGGAATTGGCAAGAAAACTGCGGAGCGCATGGTGCTTGAACTGCGCGACAAGATGCCGGCTGCCGGTGTTACGCCCACGACGGCCGTTACGGCCATGAGCCCCGTGGAGGAGGACGTTTTGTCAGCGCTGATGAACCTCGGCTATCAGCGTCAGCCTGCGGAAAAAGTTGTGGCGAACGTTTCCAAAAAGGTGCCAGGCGCCGCCTTCGAGGCAATGTTTCGGGAAGCGTTGGCAATGCTTTCGAAATAAAAGACTTTTCTTGGGCAATTTCCGATGCAAGGGAAGGTCAAGAGGCGACATAAAACCCGCACTTCCAATGATTGGCCAACCTTCCGGTCCCGGTGAGCGGGAGCCGCACCGCTCAGACCTGGGAAGGAACGAGAGGATAGACTCGTTCCCCAAAACAAGAGATGGGCTCGAATTTGGCGATCTTGGAAAGTCCGGCGGTTTCGCCCACGATAAGTACACTGGGCGAGGGTAGCCGAGGCATGCCCAGCAAGCCTTGCAGCGTGGTTCGGCAGGACTGCTGTCGCGGCGATGAGATTTTCGACAAAACGATACACGGTGTGCGGCCCTCCACACCTGCCCCAATGAGTCCTTGCGCAACGTCTTGGTGTGCGCCGGGCATGTACACCACAATTGTGGTGCGCGACGAGACCAAACCACGCCAATCCGATCCGGGCTTGCCCGGAGCATGATGGGCGCTGACCAGCAAAACCTGGTCGGCACAACGGCGGTCGGTTAAGGCGGTTTGAACCGTGGCTGCAGCAGCGACGGCGGCTGTAATCCCTGGGACGATTTCGACTTCAATCCCCGCTTGGCGAAGTGCGTCGATCTCTTCGCCTCCGCGTCCAAATACCAGCGGGTCACCGCTCTTCAAGCGGACGACGAGGCTTCCGCCAGCGGCAAAGCTAATTAGCAAGCCGTTGATTTCCTGCTGGGTTATGCCCTTTTTCCCGCAGCGCTTGCCCACATTGACGAGCTGAGCCCGCGGAGAAGCAAACGCGAGCACTTCGAGAGAAACCAGGGCGTCATACAAAATCACATCGGCGGCGCGAAGCCGATTCACGGCTCTCATGGTCAGCAGTTCCGGATCTCCCGGACCGGCTCCGACCAAGCAGACTTTACCCTTGGGCCATGCCGGGGCTGCATGTGAAGTCTCCGTTGTGCGCGCGTCATGTTCGGGCATAGCCCATCGCCTAAGCGCCATAAGATTTCACTTTGCGGCAGCCGTTCGCCTCTGCCGGAGAAGTTGCTCGCTGTTTTCCGCCGCTTCGCGCACGAGAAAACCCATTTTCGGATGAGTGCATTCCCAATCGACCTGGAGCCCGCGCCGATGAATTTCTTCCGAGGTCAGCGGACCGACCGACACAATCACGACTTGTCCCAAGGCTTGCCGCAGCTCATTCTGCGCGCCCTGGCTCTCGGCCACCTGAAAAAGGTGACGTATCTGGATCGACGACGCGACGAGCAACACCTGAACTTCGCCGCGAACGATGGCGGCAACGGCTTCTTTGAGGGGGCCGGTGTCATCGGGCAGTGCCCATTCGTAAACGCACACCGGCGTCACGATAGCGCCACGTTTCAACAAGCCTGACGTGATTTCCGGGTTTCGTTCTCCGTATTCCTGCAGCGCCACGCGGCATCCCTGCAAGGGAAACTCGTCTTTTTTGTGGTCCAGCATGGAGAGCAATTCCCGCCAGGTGTTCGGCTCGGGCACGGAAAGCGTGACCTGCACTTCTATTTCTCTGAGCGCCGCAATAGGCTTGGGGCCGCGGGCGATGATCGTCGTCTTGTTCAGCAAGGAAGCGAGTTGCTCCGGTGGGCAAATGGAATGCACAGCCAGTGCCAGAGATCGCACTCCTCCGCCGGTCATGAAGATCACCATCTCGATCTGGCCTTCGCGCAACATGCGGACGAAGTCCACGGCCTCCTGATTCGACTCCAGAGGTACCTCTTTGACCGAAGGAGCGACCAACGGCTTGCCGCCCCAAGTCGTGATTAGTTTCGCGATGTCCTGCGCCCGACGGCTCTCCAGCGTCAGCACGCAAAGACCGTTGAAATTGCCGCTCGCCATAGGTGCGGTTTCTCGTTCGTCAATTCTGAGTTTCTTTCGTCAAAAAATAAAGGTCGTCGAAGCATAGGGGTAGCTATACGATCTGCCCGGAGTCGCGTGGTTCAAAAATGTTCCGGGAAAGATGTGGCCGTAACCTCCGCCGAACTGAAACTGCCGGGAGAGGTTGTAGACCACAGCGCCGTCAAGCTCCTGTCCCACGAATCTGCCCGCCGTCCCGGAGGCCACACGGACAACCACAGCGCTGCCGGCGTTATAAAGGGCATCGTGCGGGTCGGCCAACCACCACGCGTCATAGCGGCCGATGACTGACCACTTCTTCGTCGGCTTGCTCTCCAGGCTGGCACGTGCGTCCCGTATATTTTTCCAGCCGACCTGATCAGCCATGCCGTACTTGTCGTGGCCTGTGGGGTACAACTGGTCGAAAGTGCCGCGGCGGCCGTCGTTGGGATTATCATCGCCGGACGCATAGTTGTATTCGATCGCAACTCGGGGGTGAAGATGTGCAGTTGCGAAGGTGTGCCCGACCACCCAGTGTCCAGCCCATGCCCCTATAGAATCTGTCCCCAACGAACCTGCCTGCCGATCCATTTCTAATCCATAATCCCAATTGGAGGGAATCGTTCCTACCATACGCACGCCGAAGGTGCCAAAATTCTGGATGCCTGGAGCGCCGCCTTCCGTAATCAGCCCTGAACTGCGCCGCCAGAAGAAGTATGGTTCGATGGTGGCTCGCGGCACCAGCTTCGTCATGCCTGCATAGATGCCGTAGAAATAATTGCCATTCGCGCTCTCGTCGAATTCGCCGTCCTTCGCGTTCACAACCGAGGCGGCAAAAAGATCCAGGCGATATCCGTCGCGACGATAACTTCCGCGCAGGGCATCGAAGCTGCGCGCTGTGTTGACCCAATTTACGTTACCGACCAATCGCTCATCGCCGAAGGCGAGTTCCTGGCGTCCCGCACGAAAGCCGATGGTCTTCTTTTCGACATCTCCAATTTCGATGTAACCGAGCCTCAAGTCCATCGTGTCTTGATAAGGCGGGGCGGCAGGGTTCTGGTTTTTCCAGAACACGCGCGCATCCTGAGCCTGAAAGCCGAACTTCAGCCAGCTTTCCGGCTGGATGAACATATTGATGCGCAGGCGGCTGAGCAGATATGCATCTTCGTTGTCGGGTTTGAAGCCGCCGTTGATGAAACCCTCAACGCGTGCGCGATATTCCCCGCTGAAGCGGAGCCACTTAGGCAGGGTGTTATTCAAGTCATCAGAAAACAGTTGATTAGCACTGGGCGACGAAGACTGCTCCGCGGCAAGGCTGGTCGCCAGGGTTAATGAGATTAGACTCCATAAAATGAACCGGCGCTTCATCTTGTACTCCTCTTCTTGGTGATAGAGTCAAATTTTCCGGCGTCGTTTTCGGCCCTCGCCAACCGCCCTGTAGCTGTAAATTGAGTTAGTCGTGATGCAAGCGCTGAGCCTCAGTCTGCGGACATCAGGGCTGGCGCCGTTTCGGTTCCAACCACTGGCGCCTCGGCCTCGCGGAATCGAAGCAACAGCACGCAAAACGCGGTGGCGGCTACGATGCTTCCCAGAATGAAGAACGCGTCGGCGCCGGAGATGTTCTCGGACTTAAAGAGCATGGCGGCGAAGACGGCCCCAAAATTCCCACCCGCGCCGACAATACCGGACACCGACCCAATTGCGCGCGGGCGGATGAGGGGCACAACGGCGTAAGTCACTCCGCAGGCCATGCAGACCAACACTCCGAAGAGCAGGAACGCAGCGGTGGCCGGGCCGAGGATGGTCAACCGCGAGAACAGCACCATCGCCATTCCTTCCGCAAAAATCGTGACTCCCAGCAGGAGAGACCGGCCTCGCAGTCCCCAGCGGCTGCCTGCCCAGTCGCCGGCCATGCCGCCGAGCGCGCGGGCAAAAAGATTCATCATGCCGATCAGGCTGGCGAGAAGGCCGGCCAGCTTGAGAGTCAGGTGGAATGAATCTTTGAAATAGAGCGCGGCGACGTTATCGACGGTGATCTCCACTCCGAAGCACGCGCCATAGAGAAGAAAGAGTAGCCAAACGCGATAATCTCGGGCAGCCTCCCAGAACGCTTGGGCGCCGGTTCTTGGCACAAAGGGGCGACCATCCGGCGTGTCCTCGGTAAAGAAATAGTAGGCGATACCGGTGAGCAACATGAGCACGCCCGGCACAACCATGGCTAGCCGCCAGCTGAGAAATTTGTCTGTACCGAATCCTACGATGGCGCCGAACAACAGCGGCATGAGCCACTGCGTCACTCCGCCACCCAGATTGCCCCAGCCCGCCGTCATGGCGTTGGCGGTGCCTACGACGCGCGGCGAAAACATGATGGAAGTGTGGTATTGCGTGATGACGAAAGTAGCCCCAATCAGGCCGATGATGAGCCGGAAAAGCAAGAACGAGTGGTACGTGTGCGAGAAGCCGATGCCTGCCACCGGAAAAGCGCCGAACATCAACAGCGCGGTGTAAGTGCGGCGGGGGCCGAAGCGGTCGCACAGCCAGCCCGTAATAAAGCGCGCGAAAATTGTGATGGCGACCGAAGCGATGACCGTGTTGCCGATTTGCGCCTTGGTCAATTTCAGGTCATCGCGCACTACCGCCATGAGCGGAGCGATCCCGAACCACGCCATAAAACTCAGAAAGAACGCGAACCAGGAAAGATGGAAGGCCCGCATTGGCGCGGTGCGGAAGTCGAGCAGGCGGATGCGAGTTGCCTTGCCGTCTTCGTCCGGCTCCAAGGCTGCATTGCGAGCGGCTTGCGGATTGGGCGATGTGTTCATCTCACTCCTCCTCGTTGCCTGGCCGAAGCCACGGCGGCGACGTTGGTTACTGGGAGATTCCTACGGCCTCTGACAAAGCGACCCTTTCGGTTTGACCGACAGGCGCCACGTTCGTGTGATTCGCGATGGCGGCCGGCTTCACGCGGTACGTCGCGTACAGCGCCAGACCGGTAAAGAATGTTCCTGAAATAATGTTTCCGATCGTGACCGGCAACTGGTTCCAGACGAGCCACTTCTCAACCGAGACCGGCGCGCCGAACATCATTCCCACCGGAATGACGAACATGTTGACGATGGAGTGCTCAAAGCCCTGCGCGAAGAAGGTCATGATGGGGAGCCACATCGCTACAACCTTGCCGACGGTCGAGCGTGAAACCAGAGCGAGCACGGCACCGATGGTGACCATCCAGTTGCAGAGAATGCCCTTCACGAGGGCTGATCCCCAGCCGCTGGAGCCGAGAGCCATGTAACCCAGCGTTTTTTTCTGCGCGATGGTCTTCAGCATCTCTCCCACCGGACCGCTGCCGGTGGCGCCGAAATTGGTCACCGTCAAATAGAAAAGGTAAGCGTAAAAAACACTGCCAACGAAATTTCCGAAGTAAACCCATCCCCAGTTGCGCAGCAGTTTGCCAAGCGAAACTTCTCCGGCGGCGAGACCCGCTGGCAGCAAAGCGAAATTGCCGGTAGCCAGTTCAAGCCCAAGCAGAGCCAGAATGACGAAGCCGACAGGGAACAGGATTGCACCCACGATGGGCGGCAATCCCTGCGCGGTTACGACGATGGCCAACGATGTCGCGAAACCGAGGAACACGCCTGACAAAGCTCCCCGGATCATCATGTCGCCGATGCCCAACAGCGATTTCGTCTTCGCTGCGACTATGGCTTCCTGCACCAGGTCTTTCGGAGTTACGTAGTCCATTGCGGCGTCCTTTCTTCGTTGTGATAGCGGCAAACTTTCTCTGATCCGGCCTCTGATGCGGGGCCCGGCTCCTCAACTACTCTCTTGCAGGCACGCGGGGCTGCCTTGCTCGACACAGACTGCGGGCATCCGAACCTTCTCGATGAACTCCACCGGCAACTCCACCCAAATGACATCCTGGTCGACGCGCACGCGAAACGTCTCTGCACAGGTCGACGCGCTCGCGCTACTCACCCCGCGGCCTGTTTCCAAATCCAACTTCCAGGCGTGCAGCGGGCACACGACGGTCGTGCCGGAAACGATGCCGTCGGCAAGAGGGCCAGCCTTGTGCGGACAACGGTTGTCAATTGCCAGGAAGCGGTCGCCCAGATTGAAGATTGCAATCTCGCGGCCACCGACCTGAACGGCGCGGCCTTCGCGGGGAGGAATATTCCGGCACGGCGTGATGCAAACCCATTTCTTGCCGTCATTGTTATCGACGTTCATGCCAGCACCTCTTCCAGGGGCGCAATTTGGACAAACTGAGTGGAGTTCTTGGGTGAATCGCGTTCAAGCCAGGCGTCGTGAGAGTGCTCCTTGGATTTCCCCAACCGATCGAGCAAGCCTTCCTTTACGGCTTCGACGGCGTAGATCGTCTCCTTGCGAACCTTCTCGATTCCCAAGCGTTCGACAAAGTCATAAGTGCGCTCCAGATAGTTGGCATTTTCGCGGTAGTACTGAAAGAACACGCCGGCGGCGTCGAGCGCCTGCTCGGTGGTTTCAACCGTGATCAGCAAATCCGCCTTGCGCACTTTCTTGCCCGCAGCCCCGCCCACCACTACCTGCCAACTGCCTTCCTGACCAATCAGGCCGATGTCTTTCACCGTCGCTTCCGCACAATTTCTCGGGCAACCGACCGCACCCATCTTCACTTTGTGAGGAGTGAAAAGATTCTCGAACCGGCGTTCCAATTCGATTCCCGCGCTGGTCGAATCCTGCACCCCGAAGCGGCAGAAGTCCGTCCCCACGCAGGTTTTCACCATGCGCACGCCTTTGGTATAGGCCTGGCCAGAAGGCATTCCGAGGTCGGCCCAAATCTTTGGCAGGTCGGATTTCTTCACGCCCAGCAGATCGATGCGCTGGCTGCCGGTGATCTTCACCATCCGGACCCTGTATTTGTCGGCGACATCGGCGATGCGCCGCAATTCATCAGGCGAGGTGACGCCGCCGCGAATGCGAGGCACCACGGAAAAAGTTCCATCGTTCTGGATGTTGGCGTGTACCCGGTCGTTGATGAAGCGTGCCGAGCGGTCTTCCTCGTGATCGCCGCACCAGAGCATGTCAAGCATGTAGCTGAGGGCGGGCTTGCAGATCTCGCAGCCAACGCCATTGCCGTAGATCTCCAACACCTCCTGCACAGACTTGAGCTGCTGGCTGCGCAGAATTTCGCGCAGGTTGTCCTCGGCAAACGGTATGCACTTACAAATCGTCTTCTTGACTTCCTCCTGGAATTCCGGCGCCACGGCCTTCAGGAGTTGTTGGCACAGCGCCGTGCAACTTCCGCAGCCGGTAGAGGCCCGGGTGCATTCTTTAAGTTGCGCCAGCGTGTTCACGCCTTTCTCGTGGATGGCCTGGATGATCGTGCCCTTGCTGACGCCCATGCATCCGCAGACGGTTTCGCTCTCGGCCATCTGGGCTACATCCAGGCCGACGTCGGTTCCGGAGTCCGGAAACAAAAGCTGCCGCCGCATGGCACTGATGTCCGTCTGCGAGCGCAGCCAGTCCATGTAGCGATGGCTGTCGGAGGTGTCGCCGATCAAAATTGTGCCGGCCAGCTTTCCGTTCTTGATGGTGAGTTTTTTGTAGATGCCGAGCGCAGGATCCTCATAGCGCACAATTTCGGAGCCATCGACTTTGTCGCCGATCTCGCCGGCGGAGAACACATCCACTCCCATGATCTTGAGTTTGGAAGCGAGCACCGATCCCTCGTACTTGGGTCCTTTATTCCCTGTGATGGTGGCGGCCAGCACCTTGCCTTGCTCGATGAGTGGCGCGACCAAGCCATAACAAATGCCGTTGTGCTGCACGCATTCCCCGACCGCGAAAATGTCGGGATGCGAAGTTTCCATGTAGTCGTTCACCACGATGCCCCGCTTCGCTTCCAGGCCGGCTTTGTGGCCAAGCTCCACGTTTGGGCGGATGCCGGCGGCGATCACAACCAGGTCCGCCGGGATGCTGCGGCCACCTTTGAACTGCACGCGCTCCACTTTGCCGTTGCCGAGAAGCGCGGTGGTGCAAAGGCCCAGCAGCACGGTGACGCCGAGTTGATTCATCTTGGCCGCGAGATAGCCTCCACCGGCGGCGTCCAGCTGCCGCTCCATCAAGGTTTCCATTAGATGGACGACGGTTACGTCGCATCCCTGAACCTGCAGCCCGCGTGCAGCTTCGAGACCCAACAGGCCGCCCCCAATCACAACCGCCTTCAGTCCGGGCCGGGCACGCTGGAGCAACGCGCGCGTATCGTCCAGATTGCGGAAGACGAACACGCCGTCCTTCTTCACGTCCTCGATCGATGGAATGAGCGGCAGGCTGCCGGTGGCCAGCAGCAGCTTGTCGAAGGGAGTCACACTGCCGTCGTCTCCGGTGATGGTCTTCGCAACCGGGTCCACGTCCACAATGCGCACGCCCAGCCGCAAAGCGATGCTGTTCTTCTGATACCACTCGATCCCATTCAGCACGATGTCGCCGGGCGACTTTTCGCCAGCCAGCACCGAAGACAGGAGAATGCGGTTGTAGTTGACATGGGTTTCGTCGCCGAAAATGGTGATCTCGAACTTGGGCGCGTGGCGCAGAATCTGCTCCACGCACGCCACCCCCGCCATGCCATTCCCCACGACCACGAGCTTTTGCACCGCATCACCTCCACGGGGAGGTTGCGAACTGCGAGGTTTTATTTCTGTGTCAGACATGGACACTCCTTCGCGAAACGTTTTGCTTCCTGTTGGCTTGTTCAGCGGCGCGGGAAAGCTCCACCCGCACGGCGCATTGCTTGTAATTCGGCTCTCGGGAAATCGGGTCGAATGCGCTCTGCGTCAGCTGATTCGCGTTACTTTCGGCGAAATGAAACGGCATGAAGACCTGGCCGGGAGCGACGATCTCGGTAACGCGCAGTTCTACGTTCGTCACTCGGCCGCGGCGCGAAATTACGTCCACCCGGTTATGCGGCTTCAAGCTGAGAGCCTGCGCGTCCTTTGTGTTCATCTCCAGCCAGGCGTTTGGCGACATGTGTTCAAGGATCGGCACGCTGCCCGTTTTCGTCCGCGTATGCCAATGCTCGACCGTGCGCCCAGTGTTGAACACGAACGGAAATTCCCGATTCGGCTGTTCCGGAAACGGTGCCCACTCGACACAGAACAGCTTGGCCTTGCCGTCTTCGGTTTGGAATTTGCCGTCGGTGTAGAGACGGGTGGTCGTGATTTCGTTCGTGCCCGCTGGCAAAGGCCACTGAACTCCGCCGTGCCTTTCGATCAGCTCATAACTCATCCCGGAGTAATCGCAGAGCCGCCCAGCCGAAACGTGCTTCCACTCTTCGAATGCGTCTTCAGGCTTCGTCCATCCTGGAAATAGTTCCTCTCGGCAGCCGAGTTTCCCCGCCAGCGCCAGGAATATGTCGAAGTCGGCCTTGGCCTCGCCGGGAGGATCAACGGCACGGTTCACCTTGCTGACCCGGCGCTCCGAGTTGGTGTAGGTTCCTTCCTTCTCGCCCCAGATCGCGGCGGGAAGCACGAGATGCGCTAGTTCTGTGGTGGGCGTTGGGTAGAACCCGTCTTGCACGACGAGAAAATCCAAAGTCTCCAGCCCCTGCTTGAGCACGTCGAGATTGGGGAAAGAGACAATGGGATTCGTCGCGATGATCCACAGTGCGCGAATTCTTTTCGCCAGCGCCGCTTCCACAATGTCGGGATAGGCTAGGCCGCGCACGGTCGGAATGCGATCGGCCGAAACGCCCCATAGAGCGGCCAGTTCCTTGCGGTCCTCTGCGTTCTCGAACTTGCGATAACCCGGCAGGCCGGAGGTGAATCCCGCCTCGCGCGTCCCCATGGCGTTGCACTGGCCGGTGATCGAGAATGGCGAAGCCCCGGCCCGTCCGATGTTTCCCGTGATCAGCGCCAGGTTGTTAATGGCATTCACGGTCTCCGCGCCCTGCGTGCTGTGGTTCACGCCCATGGTCCAGCCGATGAACGCCGCCTTGGCGTTGCCGAAGAGATAGGCCGTCTTGAGGATCAGATCCTCGCTCAAACCGGTGATCTGCGCGACGAACTCGGGCGTGTACTTCGCCACGAACTTTTCCAGTTCGGCGAATCCCGTCGTGTGTTTCTCGATGTATTCGCGGTCGATCAGCCCGGTGCGGATGAGCACATGAATCAGGCCATTGATCAGTGCGATATCCGATCGCGGCTTCACGGGCAGGAACAGGTCCGCCATCATCGCGGTCTTAGTCACTCGTGGGTCGGCAACAATCAGAGTCTTGTGCGGATTGGCTTCCAGGTGCTGGCAGAGAATCGGATGGTTATCCGCGATGTTCGCGCCGATGAGAAGAATGACATCGGCTTTTGTCAGATCCTCGTACGCTCCAGGCGGGCCATCGCTGCCAAACGAGCGTTTATAACCCGAGACCGCGCTGGCCATACACAGCGTGGTATTGCCGTCAAAATTCTTCGTACCGAAGCCAAGCTGCACCAGCTTGCCCAGCGCGTAGAATTCTTCGGTCACGAGTTGGCCGGTGCTGACGACGCCTAGGGCATCGGGGCCATGCCTTTTCTGGGTCGCACGAAATTTCTCGACCATAGTGTCGAGAGCTTCATCCCAACCTACGCGCACCAGCCTGCCGTTCTTGCGTAGCTGCGGATATCGCGCGCGGTTGGGAGCCTCGAGCGTGTAGTGCTCCGACAGACCTTTGGGACACAGCTTGCCCAGGTTCACGGGATGATCGGGGTTGCCGCGAACACTCACCGCGCGTCCGTCTTTGACTCCGACAAACATTCCGCAGCCGACAGAGCAGTAACCGCAAGTCGTCGCGACCCAGCGCTCGGGAATTTTTTGCGCCGAGGTGTAACCGAATTCCGGATCATTCCCATAGGCATACTTCTCCGCGAGGATGTCCAGACCAAGCTGGCGCTTGAGGCTCACGCTGCCCTCCTTTCGCCGGCCAGGCAGGGAGCGGCCATGTTTTTCGGCACCACGCTGACATAGAAGAGATAGCGCCCAACAACTTCGCCGACTAGCGCAAGCGCGAAGGCGAAGCCGACCCCGGGCGGTCCAGAAGAGAACAACGGCAAGACGATTCCGCCGGCGATCAACAGAGCGCCGCGCATCAGGAAGCGCGATGCCAAGACCGTCGAAAGCAAGCGCGCCGAAGCCTGCAACTCGAACAAGTCCGAGGCGATCAACCGGAGGAACTTCAGCGCCTGATTGAGCAATTGTGCCGAGGCCGCGGCAACGCAGATCAGGACGAGCAAACGGCCATCCCCAGCTCCGATGGCGGCAGCGAACAACGGGCCCAGCACCGCCGCAGTAAGAAAAAATTCCGCAACCGTGTGCTTGTTGTTCCATGCCGGACGCGCAGGCACCAGATAAATGCAGACGCTTGCTACGATGCCTCCGGCTCCAAACAGAACCGTCATAGCGCCCAGCACCGAACTCACGGGCAAGCGCAGCCAAAGTGAGGCTGCGTAGAGCCCCGCCAGACCTGAAAAGCAGCTGAACATCAGCACTTCGCGGCTCAGCCAGGAACGTCTCCACATCCTCAAGGCGCGGTAGGCGTGAATCGGGCGCCCCAAGTGCAGACTGGAGGCGCCCAACGCGAGAGCGCCAACCGCGAGTGAGCCGAGAGCGGCCATGCCCAGGTGGGCCGATTGTCCTAGCAGTTGCAGAAGCCAGATCGAAGCGAAAGCTCCCACTGAAAGTTGCGTCAGTACCGTCATCACCACCAGCGGCCAGTGCGGAGCTTCCGGCCGCACGCGCCAGAAGTCGGCCTTCTTGATATCGGGCGGTAGACTTGCAGGCAGCGTGATGCGGGTGGTGGAAATGCTGTCATCGGCGGAGGGAAGTCCCGGAGCGTTGGCGCTTGCCGAATATTCCCGCTTCCATTTTTCAACGTTCACGATCTCGATACGAATCGCGCCCTCTGGGCAGGCGTTGACACAAGCCGGTTCGCGGCCATCCGTGAGGCGGCTGTAACACATGTCGCACTTGCCGACGACACCACGCTCCGGGTTGTATTGCGGAACGCCGTAGGAGCAATTCCACGTGCAGTACTGACAACCGATGCACGCCTCGGGGCTGTGCTGCACAATTCCGGTCACAGAATCTTTCTTGTAGGCATCGACGGGGCAGCCGATCAGGCACGACGGCTCCAGGCAGTGGTTGCAGCCCATCGAGAGATGGAAACGCTGGGTATTCGGGTACCAGCCCCCTTCGATTTCGCCGACGCGCCGCCAGTTAATCTCCGCCGGATTGCCATTCTGTTCGTTGCAGGCCACCACGCAGCATTTGCAACCGATGCACTGCGCCATGTCGAAGTGAAAGCGATATTGCTCGCCGGGCTGAAGTGCGCGTTGCGGAATGCGTGGAGCCGGCGAGGAAGGAGCGATTTCGTACAGGCGGTCCTCTTCCAACGTGCGCCGGCGTAACACGAAGTTCACGCCGTCTTCCCGGGCTCGCTCTAAGAGAGGCAACGACATTCGATACGTCTCCCGACTGCTTCGGTAGATTGTTGTGACCACTCGCCGGGGGTGGTCTCGACGGCCTGTCGGCCCTGCAAGGCTTTCGGGCACACTCGCTGATCTGCTGGCTGGATACGGCTTGGTATCCGAAGAGCGAACGGGAAACGTCTAGGTTTGGGCCTCGACCTGGAGGCGAAATAGCGCTTCAGCTCTCAACCGAACGACTGATTTATGCTGGACTAGATGGGACCGAAGTCATTGCAGGTCATTCATCTAGCGGTAAGCTCCACTCCTGGGAGCAAGTTGTAGCGGAAAGGGGAAAGCGGTGGAAATCAAAAATATCTCTGGCGCCGATAACCTGAAAGTGCGCGGCCTATACGCTTGATAGGGCGTGTGAACTTCGCGGGACGCTTCGCCATTCTGCCCGTTTCCACGATTCCATCCATCGTTTTTTTGAATTTGTTCTTCGCCGTTTTCCTGCATTAATAGACGGAGAGTTCGTCAGGGGGAAACTTGAGGCTTTCGCCATCGCGTTTAGCGGGAGAAAAGAATGCCCTCTTCCCGATATTCCTAAAGCTTGCGGGAAGGCGTTGCTTGGTCGTGGGCGCCGGCACAACGGCGGAGGAAAAGATATCCACGCTGCTGAGTTGCGGCGCGACGGTGGCTGTCGCGGCCCCCGTGGCTACGACGCGGATACGAACTTGGGCGCGGGAAGAAAAACTCTTCTGGGCGCAGAAGCGTTTTGAGCCCAAGGATCTGGACGGAATCTTCATGGCTGTAGTGGCAACTTCGTCGAAAGCCGTCAACCGGACCGTCTTTCAGGAAGCGCAGACGCGCGGCGTGCTGTGCAATGTCGTGCACGACCGCTCCTATTGCGATTTTTATTACCCAGCGGTTGTGCGGCGCGGTCCTCTGCAGATTGCCATTTCCACCGCCGGCCATAGTGGAGCGCTGGCGCAGCGCCTTCGTCAGGAACTGGAGCACCAATTCGGTCCCGAGTGGGAAAGTTGGCTGCGCTGGTTGGGTGAAGCCAGATCTTCTCTCTACGCCGATCCACTCTCGCCACGCCGGCGCCGCACCATGTTGCGCAAGCTCGCGGGGCGCAAAGCGCAAGAAGAAGTCTTTCGCCGCTGGGGAGTCTTGCCCAAAGGCAACAAAAGATGACTTGTCACAGTAAATCGAACGGTTGCGTTCAATCCGCTACGCAACTTCCTATTACTTTCCGACGCAGAAGCTGCTGAAGATCAAGTTCAGGATATCGTCGGTGGTGGTGGCGCCGGTGATTTCGTCGAGCGCGCGCAAGGCGCTGTAGAGATCGAGCAGAAGCATTTCGTGGGGCACTTTGGTTTCTACTGCGGCCTGAGCTGCAGCCAGCGAGCTCAGGGAATCGGACACCAGCTTCTGGTGGCGGAGGTTGGTGAGAAAGCCGGTATCTGCGTGTGTGCCGGAGTCTCCGCCGATGTGGCGGAGGATTTCTGCGCGTAGTTCAGGGATTCCCTGGCCGGTCAGCGCGGAAGTGCGGAGGCGCGGAGAGGCGGATTCCTCGCGGGCCGAACCCAACTCGGAATGACTGTCCTGGCTGCGGCGTGCAGGCGTATGTTCTTCTTTCTCGGCGTCAAGACTCAGATCGCATTTATTGGCGACGACGATAGCGGGCCGACCGGAGACCTCCGCCAGCAGTTCCTGATCTTCCTCCGCGGCGGGCTGTGAAACGTCGAATACGACCAGAACCAGGTCGGCGTCGGCGAGAGCCTCCAGCGACTTGCGAATGCCAATGCTTTCCGCCTCATCGAGTGCGCGGCGGATGCCCGCGGTATCGACCAACCGAACCGGAATTCCGCCGATGGCTACCGTTTCACTGACCAAATCCCGGGTGGTGCCGGGAGTTGCTGTCACAATGGCGCGCTCTCGCTCCACGAGACGGTTGAACAAGCTCGACTTGCCGACGTTCGGCCTGCCGACGATGGCGAGCGTCAGACCTTCGTGAACGATCTTGCCATAGGCGGATGTGGCGGCGAGTTCCTGAAGGGGCGCGCGGACTTCGGCGATGCGCTGAAGAATCTGATCCCCGGGGAGAACCGAAACGTCATCTTCGGCGAAGTCAATGCCCGCCTCGAGGACGGCGATCAATCCGACCAGTTTCTGCTTGACCGCTTGCAGCCGGTGGGAGAGCGCGCCGCCAAGTTGCTGCGCCGCGACCTTCGCCTGGTAGAGCGTCTGCGACTCAATCAGGTCGCGGACCGCCTCCGCCTGCGCGAGATCGAGACGGCCGTTGAGAAAGGCACGCATGGTGAACTCGCCGGGCTCGGCGAGGCGGGCGCCGCTGGCGAGAGCGATCTCCACGATGTGACGAAGGACGACGGGAGAGCCGTGGGCAGAGATTTCGATAACGTCGTCGGTAGTGTAGGAATGCGGCTTGGCGAAGTAAGTCACGACGACTTCGTCGATGCGCTCTGCCGAGCTAAGCCCGACTGGACCCGTCGACTGCGCTCGGGGCAGGCTTTCGGGGGCGGCCGTCTCCACCTGATCTTGGCAAGGTTCGACTAACTCAGCGAACACGGCGCGGCCGGGCTCGAGATCATGCTTCAAGCGCAGCATGGGCAGAGCGATTGCCTTCGCCTGCGGCCCAGCCAGACGTGCCACCCCAATGCCGCCGCGGCCGGGAGGCGTGGCGATGGCGACGATCGTGTCGTCGAGGTTCACGCAGAGATTGTAGCGGTAGCAAGGTTCGCTATGGGATGGTCTTGCGCGCAGTCTTGCCGGCGGGCTTGTAGTCCTTAGGATAGACAACCACATAGCGGCGCAACCCTTCGCCTTCGCTTTCGGTACGCAAGTCGGCGTGGTCGCGCAGCGCGAGGTGAACGATGCGGCGCTCGCGCGATGACATGGGTGCGAATTCGTAGGGCGAGCTGGTCTTGCGAACGCGTTCGGCGGCGACATCGGCGGCGGTGCGCAGTTCTTCCAGGCGCAGAGCGCGCTGGTTCATGCAGTCGAAGCAAATCTTTTCGTGCTCATTTCCCTGCAGGCGAAGCATTTCCAGCGCCAGCAATTCCAGCGCGCGCAGCAGTTCGCCTCCGCGCTCGAGCAGGAGTGTGGAGTCTGGGCCGGAAAGCTGCACCAGAATCTCGGGTTTTTCCCAATCTCGTTCCTCGGCGAGAGGAGGATCCACGGTGATGCGGTACTTCAGGCGCAGAGCGCCCTGACTAGTGACCCAGCGGAGAAGCTCGTCGATCCTTTTTGCTGCCGCGATTTTGTCAGGAATGGACATAGAAAAAACGCTCTTCGCCTTTAGCTCTTAGCCCCTGCGGGCGGTCATCGCCGCCGAGATAGTAATTGCCAGGATTCTTCGATTCAAGCTAAAAGCTAGGAGCTAATAGCTAGTAGCTCTTTCTCACTTAACTTTCTTCCGCGCGCGCTTCAACGCCAGTTCGCGCATTTCGCGGCCCAGGCTAGTGCGATTCATCACCGCCTGCTGAGCTATTGTAATCAGCGTGCTCTCCGACCAGTAGAGGCACAGGCCAGCCGCCAGGTTGAAACTGATTACGCCCATGAAGACCGGCATCACGATGTTCATCATCCGCTGCTGGGCCGGATCCATCCCCGCTTGCGGCGTCATTTTTTGCGTGAACAGCATGGTGATGATAATGCCGATGGGCAGAATGTAGTACGGGTCGTGAGACGATAGATCGCTGATCCACAGCCAATGGGCGTGACGCAGGTCGAGCGCCGCGCCCAGCATGCTGTAGTAGGCGAATAAAAACGGCATCTGGATGACCATGGGCAGGCAGCCGCCCACGGGGCTGGCGCCTTCTTTTTTCATCAGCGCGGCGATCTCCTGGTTCATTTCCGCCTTGCGCGGATCGCGCATGCTGTACTTCTTGTACTTTTCCTTGATGGCGTTCATCTGCGGCTGCAGTTTCTGCATCTTCAAGGCCGACTTCATGCTGGAGATGCGCAGCGGCAGCAGAGCCACCGTGATAATGAAGGTCTGAATGACAATGGCCCAGCCCCAGTTCGGAACCCAATGCTCGTAGGTCCAGTGCAGCCAGATGAACAGCGGCCGGGCGATGACGCCAAAGAAACCGAAGTTGACCAGATCACGGAGGTCGGCAGTGCCGTTCGTTCCAGCGACGGGCACCGATTCGACCACGCTGAGCGATTTCGGTCCGACAAACAATCGCTCCACAGTCAAGCCGCGCAGGTTGCCGACGGCTGTACCCAGAACCTCCGCCTTCGTCATATCCTGCGGATTCGGCTTTTGCCAGTCTTTGGGAATCTCAACCGAATTCCGCAGCATCACCAGGGCAGAATCCTCTGGGTCTTCCGGAATGAAGACCGCGGCGAAGTATTGGTTGACCACTCCGCCCCAGTTGAACGGGCCGCGCACGGTATTGCCGCCGCTCACGGACTTAATCGCCAGGCGTTCGGTGGACTTGGGAAAAAACAGATAAGTGTGCTCGGTGGACTGATCGTTGTGATACTCGATGCGGCTGGCCGCGTAAGCGGCGGGTGTGAACTCGTCGCCAAACCCCGCGGGCCACGTGGGGAACGCGGAGATTAGGCCGCCTTTGTATTGAACTGAAGTCTCGACCTTCACCACGTAAGAGTCGTCGCAGCGAAAGGTTTTGTGGACGGTAACGTCGGGGTCGGAGTATTCGAACGTGATTTGCGCAGGCGCGGTTGGCGTTGCGGTGGTCTGCCCGGGCTTGGCGGATGGATTCGATGATGCGACGTAAAGCGCTGAATTCAGTTTGTCGCGTAGAGTTTCGTCGTAGGTCCACAGCGAAAGAGGATAGCCGTATTTTTCTGAGGCGGCGCTATTGACCAGGTCCAGCGGCTTGCCGCTGTCGTCCTCGAATTTCTTGAGAATCCAGGATTTCACCTGGCCGCCGCGGTTGGTGAAGGTGATGCGGTACAGGTCGTTCTCTACGACCGTTTCTGATTCCGACGAGGCTTGTTCGGTCATAGCAGCGGCTGGCTTGGCGGCGGGCTTCGGAACTGGGGCCACGCGCGGCGCGCTCGCCGGCGGAGCTTGCGCCGAAGCAGACTGAGCCTGAGGCTGGGTCGCTGGAGTTGGAGGTTGCGGCAGGTATTTTTTCAGTAGCGGCTGGAACAACACGACCACAAGAAAAGTAAGGACCAGAACCACCAGCAGGCGCTGCTCAGTGCCCGGATCTTGATTAGGATTTTGAAAGTCGGCCAAAGTCCCTACCGTTCAAGCGGCCCAAAGACGGGCGTATCAAAAGTGCGATCCATTTCCGCGGAAGAACTCTTCACCACCGGGTCGTAACCGCCTTGGGCGAAGGGGTGGCAGCGCAGAATGCGCCAGGCGGCCATCCAACCGCCGCGCAACGCGCCGTACCGCTCCACCGCTTCCATGGCGTATTCCGAGCAAGTGGGAACGTAGCGGCAGGCGGGTGGCAACAGCGGCGAAAGCAGCCACTTATATCCGCGCAGCAACCGCAACACCGTATTGTTCACGAACCGTCCCATGGTTCAAGCCTCAGACCAAGCAGGCTCATTTGCCTTCCAGCTGCGCCACACCCAGCTTATGCTGAATCGCCACGAACGCGCGCCCGACCTCTTTGAGTATGTCGGAGAAATCCGCCTTGAGTAAACCTCGCTTCGGGTTAACCACGACATCGGCTGAGAAATCGGCCGCCGGCCACTGCCGGCGAACCGCTTCGCGCAAACGGCGCTTCATGCGATTGCGATCCACCGCGCCGCCCAGCACGCGTCCCACCGTAAAACCGACTCTAAGCCCCGGTCCCTGTGTCCGCAAATAGAACACCGTCATGTGCGCAGCGAAGTGGCGCCCGCCACTCTTGTACACGCGCTCGAAGTCGGCATGCTTGAGCAAACGCGCGCTGCGCGGAAATCTGCCCTTTCCCGAGCCCGGCTGCTTCGTGCTTCCATGCGGAGGGCTGGTGCTCACAGCTCACCATCCAGACTCAGGTTGCGGACGCGCGCCCAATCCGGAGAAAGAAATCAGGAATGCTACTCGCGAAAGCCCGGCTTCACCGAGACCCGCTTGCGGCCCTTGGCGCGGCGGCGCGAGATGACGTTGCGGCCGCTCTTGGTTTTCATTCGCGTGCGAAATCCGTGCGTCTTTGAGCGGTGCCGCCGGTTGGGTTGAAATGTGCGCTTGGGCATGAAACTCCACTGCTCCTGGCTGGTTCGGTAGTGTTAGAGCAAGAGGAAAGTATAAATGAGGGAGACCGAGGGGGCAAACCCAGCAACCACGCGAATATTCCTGCCGCAAAAAGCCCGCTGCTCCTTAGCAGGAAAACGAAGCCGCGAGAGTCTTCAATCTGATGTATGATGTGTGCGCTGCGGCGAGGCTGAATTCCGCTCCAGTCCTGCGTTGCACCACTCTCGCGGCAGTTATAGTTTCAATACTTGACAGAATTTTTTTTCAGGTTATCAATCAAGAAGCCGAAGAAAAAATTCTCCGTTGAAGTTTCGCGCGCCCCAAAATTTTTTGTGCTAGTATGCCGGACTGACCCGGCGCAGGAAGTTTTTTGAATGCCAGCGGAACCGCCCTTGTCGGCGAGATGTTGGCCATGACGAATTCCACTTAATTCATACGGTTTTGATACCCAGGGCCTGCAGCTCAGTGGGGCCCGCAAAGAACTTTCTTATGTCCGTTCCGACTGCAAGCCTTGTGCCGAATCCGTGGATACGCGTTCTTGACGCGCTCGAAAAGAAAATCAACCGCCAGTCGTACGACACCTGGCTGAAGCCCACACGCTACAGCCATTCCAGCGGCGGAGTTCTTTTTGTGCGCGTTCCCACGGCAGAGTACCGCAAGGTGGGCGACCGCTACGCCGACCTCATCCAGGAAGCGCTCGACAATCTCGGGCTGGAATATCAGGACGTGCAGTTTGTCACTCCCGAGGATGATCCGGCCGCCACCCCGGTGCGTCACGATGGCGGTCTCTCCACGCCCGCGCCGGCCCCAGTCCCGGCGCCGGGCCATGCGGCGCAATCGCGTTTCGACTTTGACGGCGCCGCCCAACTGAATCCGCGCTACACCTTTGACGCGTTCGTCATCGGCAGCGGCAATCAGTTCGCCCACGCCGCTTGCCAGGCGGTGGCCGAGCGGCCGTCCAAGGCTTACAACCCGCTGTTTTTGTACGGCGGTGTCGGGATGGGCAAGACCCACCTCATGCAGGCCATCGGCCACGAAATTCGCCGCCGCATGCCGCAAGCCGCCATCTGCTACATCTCGAGCGAGAAATTCACCAACGAGATGATCAACTCGCTGCGCTATGACAAGATGAGCAGCTTCCGCGACAAGTTTCGCAACGTGGACGTGCTGCTGGTGGATGACATCCAGTTCCTGGCGCAGAAGGAGCGCACCCAGGAAGAGTTCTTCCACACTTTCAACGCGCTGCACGAGTCGATGAAGCAGATCGTAATCGCCAGCGACCGCCCGCCCAAAGAGCTGGCGGAAATCGAAGACCGCCTGCGCAGCCGTTTCGAATGGGGCCTGATCGCCGATATCCAGCCGCCCGACCTGGAAACCAAAGTCGCCATCCTGCAGAAGAAGGCCGAGCAGGAAAAAGTCACACTACCCACCGATGTCGCGCTCTACATCGCCTCCAACATCCGCTCCAACGTTCGTGAGTTGGAAGGCGCGCTCATCCGCCTGGTGGCGCATTCTTCGCTCATCGGCGCCGAGATTACGCTTACCTACGCCCAGCAGGTGCTGAAGAATTTCATCGATTCGCAGGCCCGCAAAGTGACTATCGAGGCCATCCAAAAGGCCGTCGCCGAGCAATTCGGGCTGCGCCTGGTGGAGATCAAGGCCAAGAACAACTCGCGCGCCATCGTCTATCCCCGGCAGATTGCCATGTACCTCGCCAAGCATCTCACCGAAGCCTCGTTGCCCGAGATCGGACGCCAATTCGGCGGCAAGCACCACACCACTGTGCTGCATTCCGTGGAGAAGATCGAAAATCAGCGGAAAGATGACAAGGATTTGAACCGCCTGCTGAACAAGCTGACCGAGCAACTGGGCGGATAGTCGCCCGCGGGCCAGTCCGTCCGGCGAAGCATCTCACCGGCAAATCGCACCAATCCCGGTGCAACTTTGGGAATTTGTCCATTCGTTCCCGCCTTTCGCTAGTCTCGCGCTTTCTCTTTTGATATAACGGTGTGTCCAACCAGCCCGGGCTCGCGAATGGGGGTAGTCTATTTATGCCGGTAGAAGCATTGGCCTCAGCTGCAGTGGGGACAGCCACCATGGAGATCACGGTCAGCAAGTCTGAACTCTTGCGCGAGCTTACAGCGACGCAGGGAGTGGTCGAGCGCAAGACCACGATTCCCATCCTGTCGAACTATCTGTTTGAAGCCGGCGGCGACAAGCTGTCGCTCACCGCTACCGACCTCGACCTGAGCCTGCGCACTTCCTGCAACGCCAAAGTCAAAAAGGAAGGCGCTTGCACCATCCCCGCGCGCAAGCTGCACGATTACGTTCGCCTGCTGCCCGACGCCGAGATCACCATCAAGCTGCTGGAGAATCACTGGGTCTCGATTCGCTGCGGGCGCTCGAACACGAAGATGGTCGGCATGGCGCGCTCGAATTTTCCCAGCCTGCCCGGGTTTCCGACTGCGGGGGTAGTGAAGATTCCGGCGCAGGTGCTGCGCAGCCTGATTGCGAAAACCGGGTTTGCCATTGCCAATGAGGAATCGCGCTACACCCTGAACGGCGCGCTCATGGTGCTGAAGGCGGAATCCATCACCATGGTCGCCACCGATGGCCACCGCCTGGCCCACATCGAGCGCGGGGGAGAGAAATTCGAAGGCGTCTCCGGCGAGATGAAGACTCTCGTTCCCAAGAAAGCCATGGACGAGCTGAAGTCCCTGCTCGACTCCACCGACGCCGAGGCCATCGAGTTCGCCAAAGACGAATCCACCCTTTACTTCCGCATTGGCCCGCGCCTGCTGACCTCGCGCCAGCTCACCGGCCAGTTTCCCAACTACGAAGCCGTCCTGCCCAAGGACAACAACAAGAGCATCACCCTGCACGGCGACGATCTGAGCGCCGCCATCGCCCGCGTCTCCCAGTTTGCCGACGAGCGCTCGCGCGCCGTCCGCCTCAAGCTGGAAAAGGGCGAGCTCAAGCTTTCCGCCTCCTCCACTGAAACCGGCGAATCGGAAGACACGCTCGAAATCGACTATAACGGCGATCCGCTCACCATCGGCTTCAACGCCCAGTACATCGGCGAATTCCTCAAAGCGGTCGGCTCCGGCGATGTAAAACTCGAACTCAAAGACGCCCAATCCGCCGGCCAACTCCGCCCCGCCGACAGCGAGGACTACAAGTATCGGTATATCGTGATGCCCATGCGAATTTGAAATGTGATCAGCGGCAGCATAAAGACGAACGTATGAAGCGGTTTTGCATTTGTGGATTGATAGTATTTGCCGCTCTCGGCGGCCTTCTTTTTCCTCAAGAGTCGCCCTCCTCTCCCCAATCGGTAACACCCCCGGCGGGGCGGATAACCGGTCGCTACTCATTTCCATACGGACTAAAGACGGACCGGTTGGAGATTTGACCGCAGCCGACGTCGGTGTTAAGGAGGGCGGAAAGCTTGTAGCGATCCGACAGCTGAAAAAGCTGAACCGGCTTCCGCTGCGCTATTGCGTCGTGTTTGATAAGAGCAGGTCGCAGGCAGCGGAGTTCAAATTTCAGCAGGACGCGGCTGCGGAACTCCTGCAGCACGTGTTGCGGCCGAATTTCGATCACGGCTGGCTGGCTTTATTCGACGTGGTGAGCGAGGACTCGAGCGAAACGGCCGATCCGCGATTGATTGTCAACGTGATACGGTCCACCGTACCCGGGGGCGGCACCGCTTTGTACGATGCCGTCAACCAGTGTGCCAGCCGAATGATGCGCCCGCCCAGGGACGCCATGGCATTGATGTTTCTACTTAGCGACGGGAACGACAATCAAAGCCATGTAACCTGGGAGGAGGCTGCGGAAGCCGCTTTGCGCGCGGGTATCCGCGTTTACGCAATCGATGCTGCCGAAGCGCCCAATGAACAGGGCTTAGCGATTCTTAGGAAGCTTGCGGAAAGGACGGGAGGGCAAGCATTCTCCGCAGTTCGGTCTAAGGACTTCAACCGAATCGCCGCGGAGATAGACGACGATTTAGACAATCTCTTTCTCCTCGTCCTCCCCGCGCAAAGCTCAAAGGACAACCGCCCCGTGAAGCTGGAAGTGAAATGCGGCAAAAAAGGCGCGATGATTCTAGCTCCCAGGGAGTTCTATCCGACCTTGCCCTGAGTAGTCGTACGCTCTGCCGGAAAACGGATCGCCTTTTTGGAGATGCAGCGCCACCCAGAAAAGCAAAAGCCCCGGTCATCAGCCGGGGCTTTGATTTTGGGTACTGGATGCCGCCTACGAAACACTTCAAGCATAACGCCGCCGGATGCCAAGTCAAGCATTTTGTCGAATGTCCACGGAGGGCGAGGGAGTCGAACCCTAATGGCTGATGAGGCCATTCGACCGTTTCGCAGACGGCGTCCAGTACCCACTGGAAACACCCTCCAAACGCTGCCTGCGCAAGCCATTCTATGAGCGGTGGAAAGCGAATGTGTGTGACGGATGAACACGAATTCGGAATGGTTCCGATTTGGGAATTGCGAGGGATTACCCTTTCTTGGGTAAGAATCAGGCTCGGTGGCTAGGCGGTCAGCGGCCAATATTTTTCTCGGCCCTATTGACGCCTCGTGCTATATTCTCCCAACCGGTCTGGGGCTGCTCGCCACTTGTGCTTTTCCTTCAGGGAGGTCGTATGTCCCGCATGCCCTCGCTCGCCCTTTTTGTCTTCCTGTCCGCCGCTCTGGTCCCTGTCCACAGCAACGCAGCGACCCGAGAGATCATTCCAGCCGGAACGCTCCTGAGCTGTACCGTCAGCGAGCCCAACTTTTCCGCCAAGACTGCGCAAGTCGGCGACCCCGTGCTTTGCCATCTTGGCCCGGTCAGCGCCTTTGGCCATTCCGTTTTCCCGCGCGGCGCCGAACTCGGCGGCCATCTCGACGACGACAAGAGCCCCGGCCACTTCTTCGGCAAAGGCTGGCTGCAGCTGACCTTCGACCGCGTCATCCTGCCCGGCGCGGTGGTTCTGCCGCTTTCGGCCAAGATCGTGAACACCCCGCACATGAAAGTCGATGCCGAAGGCAAGATTCACGGCAAGGGCCATCCCGTGCGGGACGCCGTGGAATGGGCGATCCCCGTCATGTGGCCGATTAAAATCGTCATGCTGCCGGCGCGCGGACCCTTCCCAGCGCTGAAGGGCGAAACTCGCCTTTCGCTGCGCCTGATGGAGGACGTCGAGGTCCCATACCAGGTCGCGCGCAACGTCCCCATGCCACCGTGGGCTGCGCCGAGCGCATACCAGCCGACGTCATACCCGGTGTTCCGCCCGGCGACCGCTTCGCTGATGGAAGCGTCTGCGGTTACGGTGGAAAGGGCCAATGACAATGACAGCCAGCCCGCCGCTCCTGCTCCGGTTGCCGCGCAGCCCGCGGTCCAACCGGCTCCGCAGCAGCAAGCTTCCGAACCGGCGTTGACGGTGCTGGCGCTGGTTGGAGGAGAAGCCTATCTGGCCCGCGAATATTGGGTGGAAGGCGGCGCCGTGCGCTGCGTGCTGGTGGGAGGGGAAGAGAAGTCTTTTCCGCTGGAAGAGATGGATCTGTATCAGACGGCGAATCTCAACCGGCAGCGCAACGTGAAGTTCGTGCTACGGTCGAAAGGCATCGTCGAGCAGTAATTGATCGGAGAAAAGTGGTGGGACGCACGGCGTCCTTTTCACTAGTGACACGATTTGGACCTTTTTCAATTTGTCATTCCGAAGCGCGGCAGTATCGCGCGAGGAATCCGCTGTTTTGGTGCTGGCAACAAGCAGATTCCTCACCGATAAGGCCGGCTCGGAATGACAATGGCTGGTATAAATTCTCCAACCTGAGCCACTACCCGTTGCTCGCTGATCTTGACCTTCCCGTGCCGAAAGGCTAGGCTTGCCAATCCGAAGGGAGGAACATCATGCTCAGCGGCTTCAAACAATTCATTCTGCGCGGCAATGTGATCGATATGGCCGTCGGTGTCGTCATCGGCGCGGCCTTCGGCGGTGTGGTGGCCGCGTTCACCAAAGACTTGCTCACTCCGGTTGTCGCTCTGCTGGTCGGCAAGCCCGATTTCTCGAACGTCATTTACAACGTGCGCGGCACCGCGTTCCCGGTCGGCGACTTCATCAACGCGGCGATTTCGTTCCTGCTGATCGCGGCCGCGGTTTATTTTTTCGTGGTAACGCCGGTGAACGCGTTGGTCTCGCGCATGCGCAAGGCGCCCGCGCCTGCCGATCCCACGACGAAGAAATGCCCGGAATGCCTGAGCGAGATTCCCATCGACGCCCGCCGCTGCGCGCAATGCGCCCAGCCGGTGGGAGCCAAGGCCGCATAAAGGCATAGCCAGTCGGTGCGGTTTCGCCGAACCGTCGTCCTTACTCGCTGATCGGAAAGCGCATTACGTTTTGCTGCTCTGCCGTTAATGACTGCCAGGTCGCGCGTGGAATGCCTTCCACGTCCCGACTGGCGTCAGCATACCAGCGGCGGACGTAGCGGATGGTGGCAAGCGCTCGCGGCGTGTCCGTCAGATTGGGTGTGCCCCGATGCAACGCCCAGGGATGGCGAATCAGGACGTCCCCGGGCTCCAGCAGTACGGCCTCGAGGTCGACTTCGCCAGCCGTGACCGCACCAAACCCATCCGCCCTTGTCATGCGATGCGTGCCCGGCGCAATTTCGATGGGGCCGTGTTCCCGGCCGATTCGGACTAAGCCAAAGCTAACAACGACTGCGTACGCCGGCAGCACAAGGTCGGGCAGCTCCGCAAAAAGCGAACGCTGGTAGTCCACGTGCAACTCCTGGTATTCCGACCCGCGCACTGGCGCATCGCAGCCCCATTGGTCCGCGACGATCCGCTCGTCCATCAGCCCACGCACGATGCTCAGCACGCCGGAATCGAAGAAGAACTGAGGGGTGAAGCACGGCGGCTCGAAGGGCATGGCGAGAAAATGGCGGTGCGGCCCCCGATTCGACGCCTGGCCCCCGTCGAGATATGCCAGCAATCGCGGCCAGAACGCCTTCCGGCAAGTCTCCACCAGGCTCGGAGGAAAATGCTTTCGCAGGACGCAATAGCCCCGGTCTTGGAACTCGCCGATTGCATTCCGAACCGATTCGATGGGTGCCATGCCTCGACAATAATGCCATCAAATCGTGTACCCCACCCGGCTCTCGAACTAGCTTGCCTTGTTCGCACAGCGTCACCGCTGGGGTCGCCAAATTGATAACATAAGCCAATGCCATTTTTGCATCCCCTTGCGGGCTCGATCTTTCTGGCAATTCTGATATCGGAGTTCGCTGTCGCCCAACAAACACGGGCGCAGGCTGCGTCGTCCCCCCTAAGGCATCCTGCGAGTGTCCCAGCCTTGGCTGCAGGCGGCATTACGAACGGCGTGTACCGCAACCCCGATTTTGGATTCTCCTACAAGATTCCCTTCGGCTGGGTCGACCGGACCGCCGAAATGCGCGAGCCAGACGCCAATCAATCCGCCCCCGACTCTGCGAAAGCCCAAGTCCTGCTCGGCGTTTTCGAGCGCCCTCCGGAAGCCACGGGAGAAACCATCAACTCTGCGGTCATCATCGCAGCGGAGAGCGTTTCTGCTTATCCCGGATTGAAGAGTGCCGTCGATTACTTCGGCCCGCTCGAAGACGCCACTACCGCCAAGGGCTTCAAAGTGGTGAATGAGCCTTACGAATTTCCCGTCGGCACGCGGCGCATGGTCCGCGAGGATTTCAGCAAAGAACTGGGCAAGCTGACCATGCAGCAAAGTTCACTGGTCATCGTGGAAAAAGGTTACGCTGTGTCCTTCACGTTTCTCGGAGCGAGCGATGATGACATCGCAGAACAGATCGAGGGATTGAGCTTTGCAACAGCCAGCCACAAACGGTAAAAAAGGGCCGCAAATCATTCTGCCCAAGTTTACTTCCTTCAGAAAAGCTAGCTCTCTTCTTTCACGGCGCCCCCGCCGATGTTTTCCCGCAGGAATTCCTCGACGTCGCCAATCTTTTCGCCCAGCAGGTTCAGCTTGCGCGCCAATCCCTGAATATCGGAAGCGGCGCGCCGGTTGACCTCGAAGTCGAGTTCGCTGCGCAGGCGGTCCTTAGTGTCCTGCCGGTTCTGGCTCATCATGATGACCGGCGCCTGCAGCGCCGCCAGCATGGAGAGGAACAGATTCAGAAGAATAAAGGGATAAGGATCCCAGGAGGACCGGCCCAACTTGATGCTGGTCAGCGAGTAGGCGAGCAAAATGAAGAGAAACGAGATGATGAATGTCCAGGAGCCTCCAAAGCCCGCCACCGCGTCCGCGATCCGCTCCCCAAAGGTCGCCTGCTTTTCGATCATTTCGTTTGCATTGCGGCTGGCGCGAACCCGCACTAGTTGCTGCGCCGAGTGAAACTGGCGGCCCAGCACGGTCAGCATATCCATTCCCGCGAGCGGCTTGCGCTGCAGCAAGGTGGCGATGTCTTCGCGGTCCACTTCAATGCATTCCGATTCCTCGAGCGCAATCGCTTCGGTTTGGTGCGGCGTTTGCTCCAGCATGGAAGCGAAGCCAAAGAACTCGCCGCTGGCGGGTTCGTCGACCACAACTTCCTGGTGATCTTCGTCAACGGTTGTAACCCGCACCCTGCCGGAGACCATGACGTAAGCGCGCAGAGCTTGATCGCCGATCTTGTAAATTCGCTGGCGCGGCGCGAACGTCCGCAACTCGACTTGGCTGGCCAGAACGGCGGATTCTTCTTCGTCCAGCAATGCAAAGAGAGGGACCTGCTTGAGAATTTCGGGATTGCACGCCATGAAATCACCTCGCGGGATTGAAGCGGACCGGGGCCGATCCGTCGCGGGCATTTTACCGGAGTAGCTGGGGAAGAGGAGCGCCTCGGATTGGACGATTGCGCCATACTCTGACACCAAGCCCCATCTACGCAAATTGCTCTTCCCAAATTGGTGAAAATACGGCAGAAAACAGCCGTTTACCGCGGCGATTCAGGGTCGAAAAAGGGGCTTCTCTGTGCTATAATCATAACAATCCAAAGACCACGTAAGTGACAGTAATTTCAGTAGTTTGGCCCAGTTCAGAACGGCGCACAAAGATCACCAGCCAGAGCTCAATTCGGCAGTTTTCCACGGAGTAGCATGGCCACGAAAGAGATCAACGTATCTATCGCAGACAGCAAAGAAAAAAACGGCAGGATCACGCCCATTGACGGTGGCAACGGCGATTACACCGCCGACTCGATCAAAGTGCTCGGCGGCATGGAAGCAGTTCGCCTGCGCCCCGCCATGTACATCGGCTCAACCGGCGAGATCGGGTTGCATCACCTGGTCTACGAAGTCGTGGACAACTCGGTCGATGAAGCGCTTGCCGGCCACGCCGACAAAATCGATGTCACGATTCACCTCGATAACTCCATCACCGTGGTCGACAACGGCCGCGGCATTCCCGTAGACGCGATGGAGATTGACGGCGAAAAATTGCCCGCCGCGCAAGTGGTGATGACCACGCTGCATGCCGGGGGAAAGTTCGACAGCTCTTCCTACAAAGTCTCCGGCGGGTTGCACGGCGTGGGCGTTTCCTGCGTGAATGCGCTCAGTGAAGAGTTGGAACTGGAAATCTGGCGCGATGGCTTTACCTGGGAGCAGAGCTATTCGAAAGGCGATCCCACCAGCAAGCTGAAGAAGGCCGGAGCCACCAAGAAGCGCGGCACCAAGGTTCACTTTCTGCCGGACCGGAGCATCTTCACCGTCACGGAATACAACTTCGACACGCTGGCGCAGCGCTTGCGCGAACTCGCCTTCCTGAACAAGGGCCTGCTCATCACGCTGACCGACGAACGCACTACGGAAGCGAAGACGGGCGAGCCCAAGACGGTCGAGTTCAAATACAACGGCGGCATCGCCGAGTTCATCAAGCACCTGAACCGGGGCAAGCAGGTCCTGCACGACAAGCCCATCTACATGGAAGCCGAGCGCAACGGCGTGACCATGGAGATCGGCCTGCAATACAACGATGCCTACTCGGAGACCGTGTTCAGCTTTGCCAACAACATCAATACCGTCGATGGCGGCACGCATCTTTCCGGCTTCCGCACCGCGCTCACCCGGACCATCAACTACGCCGGGCAGCAGATGGGCTTGTTCAAGGATGTGAAAGAGAACCTCACCGGCGATGACGTGCGCGAAGGCCTGGTCGCCGTGATCAGCGTGAAGCTGCCACAGCCGCAGTTCGAGGGCCAGACCAAGGGCAAGCTCAATTCCGACATCGCCGGCCTGGTGACGGCATTCCTCAACGAACGGCTGGGAGCCTTCTTCGAACAGAATTCAACTGTCGCGCGCAAGATCATCAACAAAGCCATTGACGCCGCCCGCGCCCGCGAGGCTGCCCGCAAAGCTCGCGATCTTACCCGCCGCAAAGGCGCTTTGGACGGCGGTGGCCTGCCGGGCAAGCTCGCCGATTGCTCCGAGCGCCAGCCCGACCGCTGCGAACTGTTCCTGGTCGAAGGCGAATCCGCCGGCGGCACCGCCAAGCAGGGCCGCGACCGCCGCTTCCAGGCGATTCTTCCGCTCAAGGGAAAAATTCTCAACGTCGAAAAAGCCCGCTACGACAAGATGCTGGCCCACGAGGAAATTCGCGCCATGATCACGGCGCTCGGCACCGGGATATCGAAGGAAGACTTCGACCCTTCGAAGCTGCGCTACGGCAAAATCATCCTCATGACCGATGCCGACGTTGACGGCAGCCATATCCGCACCCTGCTGCTGACGTTCTTTTTCCGCCACATGCAGGAGCTGATCAAGCGCTCGAACGTCTATATCGCGCAGCCGCCGCTCTACTCCATCAAGAAGGGTAAAACCCTGCAGTACATCAAAGACGACGACGCGCTGGACAAGATCATTCTGAAGCGCGCCGCGGATGGTCTGGTTGTCCGCTACGGCGAGGGCGCGGCCAAGCTGGAAGGCGCAACCCTGCTGCGCTTTGCCACCGGACTGAAAGAATATTTTGCGGTCTTCGACAAAGTGAACAAGCGCCTGCGCGATGAGCGCATCACCGAGCTGCTGCCCAAGCTCGATCTTTCCAAGCGCGCGGATTTTGAAGGCGAGAAGAAATCGCCGCCCAAGAAAATTGAGCGGCTGGAAAAAGAACTCAAGAAGATTCAGAAAGAACGCGACCTCAAGAGCGTGGAAACGCTTTTCGATGAGGAGCACAACCTGTGGGAAGCGCGCTACGTAAATTCCCAGGGCGCCGAGCATCTCATCAGCTGGGAACTGGCTTCCAGCGCGGAGTTTCGCCAGTTGCTGGCCAAGTTCAAGCAGATTGAGCCTTATCTCGAACCGCCGTTCGTCATCGAGGGGGTCAACAGCGAGACGGCGGGCGAGCAACCCGAAGAAGCATCCACCGAAGGCGAGGCCGAAGCGGCCCCGAAGAAAACGCCCGCAGCGAAGCCGGCGGCGAAAAAGAAAGCGGCCATTGCGACGGAAACGGTGGAGAAAGCCAATGTCCGCGAGCTATTCGAGTACATCAAAGAAGCGGGCAGCCGCGGCTACGAGAAAACCCGCTACAAGGGCCTGGGCGAAATGAACTCCGAACAGCTCTGGGAAACCACCATGGACCCCGAGCGCCGCACCCTGCTTTCCGTCAGACTCGAAGATATCGCCGAGTGCGAGACCATCTTTACCACCCTGATGGGAGAAGACGTGGAATCGCGCCGCAAGTTCATCGAAGACAACGCGCTGGACGTGAAGAACCTGGATATCTGATTGGGTTGTGTGGGCCGGGCGCCCGCGCCCGCCATTCCGGCAACAGCTATAACACAAGTACGTCCGCGCCCCGTGACTTGAGGGCGCGATCAAACGTGACCAGCCTTACGCCAGCCGCCGTCGCAAACGCTAGCAGATAAGCGTCGGCCCACACTTTCGGCGAGCGGGTCTTCAGCTGGGAATGGGCGCGAAACTCCCCGTCCAGATTTTCCGGCTCAGACAAGAATCCAATTCTTGCATCGGCTCGCACGCGATCCCACAATTGCCAGGCTTCGGACATGGTGCGGGTATCTTGCCCCATGAGTTTTTCCGTAGTCAGCAACCTTAGAATTGTGATTTGAGTAAAGCGGCAAAAGAAGAACTGCTCTTCCCCAGCTCGATCGAACCATTCCCTGGATCGTTCGGCATGGACATGGCGGCTCCAAAGCAGCGCCAGCCAGACGTTTGCGTCAAGGAAATTCAGCGTATTCATAGAGATCTTCATTGCCGAGATCGACCTTTGGACCACTCGAAACGATGAGCGGAAACCGCACCCTTCGCGGACGCAAAGTCCGATCCTCCAGCAGCACGCCCCGAACCCCGGCGAGCACTAACTCCCGCACGGAACTGCCCTTGGCAGCCGCCTGTTCCTTGAGCTTGCGGTAGAGGGGCCCAGGGATATCGACCGTCGTGCGAACCGAGTCATGTTTCATACCGTCATTATCGCACTTATGCCATAAATATGGAACGTCGGGTTTCGTGCAAACCCCGCTTACCCTGAGCTGCCAATAAATAATCTGCGCAAGTCTGCGCTTGCCTCCCGTTCTCACTCTGAGCGCGGGGAACAAAACTCTCGCCGCGCGGCTCTAATCCATTGCAAGGCCGGTAGCTCGTCGTGCGGCGGAGGGTGCTATGTGGCTCACAAGAAAACGGATTCGCGACCAAGGCCCAAGTTGGCTGAAGGCGACGGCGCTGGCGGCCGCTGGGCTGGCCGCGCTCTACGTCGGCGTACGCCCGGTAAGGGACTCGCAGGAAACGACGGGCCTGAGCCGAGCAAGCTGGACACCGCAATCCTACTGGCGCCAGGAACGGCTGTTCGGAGGACTCGCCGCAAGCCAGCAGGTTGAAGCGGTCGGCGTAGTCGGCAGCATTCCGCAAACCGCCGAGTTGGCAAGCACGGAAGAACCCGCGCCGCCCGCCGCCGCTCCAGATGACTCCGACCGCAAGATGGTGCGCACAGATTCGATTGACCTGGTTGCCCAGCATCCGGCGGAGACGGCGGAACAGATCAGCCAACTCGCCACTCGGCTTGGCGGATTCCTCGTCACTTCGGAAGTCAGCGGCGACCCCGATACGCCCAACGCTTCCCTCACCATCCGTGTTCCGGCTGCGCGTTTTGACGAGGCACGCGCGGAAATCCGCAAGCTGGGGCTTCGCGTCGATGACGAGCGAATCGAAGCGCAGGATGTGACCCGGCAATACGTCGACCAGGAAGCCCACCTGCGCAATCTGCGCGCCGAAGAACAACAGTATCTCGCCATCCTCAAACACGCCGCGACGGTGAAAGACACGCTCGAGGTGAGCGAAAAGCTCAGCGAAGTTCGCGGCGAAATCGAGCAGCAGCAGGCCGAGTTCGACACACTCTCCAAGCAAGTGGAAACCGTTGCCATCACGGTTTCGCTTCGCGCCGAGTCGGATACCAAGGTCCTTGGGCTGAACTGGCGTCCGCTGTATCGGCTGAAAGTCGCCGCCCGCAACGGATTGGACGGCATCGGTGACTTCATCGCGTCCGTCACCGCCCTGGCTTTCTATCTGCCCGCCATCCTGCTATGGCTGGCAGCCATCCTTACCGGAGCCGCCCTTGGCTGGCGCCTTCTGCGCTGGGGGGCGCGAGTTTTGTTTTCCGCACGAAAACCGGCAATCGCTCAAAAGGAGGCTCACTAATGTTCGCCATTCGTTCCTTGCGCCATCTTGGTCGTTCCTTCTGGCTCACAACTTCTGCAGTGTTGCTGGCTCTTTCGGCGGGAAGCGTCTCTCCCCGCGCGGAAGCGGCTCCCAGCCCGGGGCAATCGTCAGGTTCTCTCGAAATACTCGGCAAGGGCGGGGCGGTCACCGGCCTTTGCCCGCTGAAGCACACCGATGTCCGGGGCGCAATCAACGGCTTCGTGGCGCGGGTCACGGTCACCCAGACCTTCCAGAATCCCGCCGAGCAAACCATTGAAGCGGTTTATACCTTCCCGCTGCCCGAAAACGCCGCAGTGGATGACATGACCATCCAGATCGGCGACCGCACCGTGCGCGGAGTCATCAAGAGGCGGGAGGAAGCCCGCGCCATCTACGAAAAAGCCAAGGCCACCGGGCATGTCGCTGCCCTGCTCGATCAGGAGCGGCCCAACATCTTCACCCAATCCGTCGCCAACATTTTGCCCGGCGAGCAGGTCACGGTCACCATCAGCTATTTGCAGACGCTGGATTACGAAAACGGCTCTTACACGTTCGTGTTTCCCATGGTGGTGGGGCCGCGCTACATTCCCGGCAATCCGACGGGAAAGCAGGGTGGAGGCTGGGCGCCCGACACCGACCAGGTTCCGGACGCCTCGCGCATCACGCCGCCGGTCACGCCCAAAGGAACGCGCGCAGGCCACGATATCTCGTTGGAGCTGGCGATTGACGCCGGCGTGCCCATCCAGAGCCTGCACTCTGACTTGCACGAAGTTGATGTGCAGCGCGATGGCGCGAGCCGCGCCACAGTGAAACTTCGCGATGAAGGAACGATCCCCAACAAAGACTTCATCCTGAAATACCAGGTTGCGGGAGAGAAGATCGAAGATGCGGTTCTGTCGCAAGCCGCACCCGCCGAGTCGAAGCTAGGGCCGGGCGGATACTTTACATTGATCCTGCAGCCGCCCGCTCGCGTGGCTGCAACCGATGTGACGCCGAAAGAACTGGTCTTTGTGCTTGATACTTCCGGCTCGATGTGGGGCTTCCCGCTGGAGAAGGCCAAGGCTCTGGTCTGTCGCGCGCTCGACGAACTCTATCCCGGCGACACTTTCAACCTGATTACTTTCTCCGGCGATACGCAGATCCTTTTCCCCGAGCCGGTTTATCCGACCGCGGAGAACATCAAGATCGCGAAGGCGTTTCTCGCCGGCCGCGAGGGTGGCGGCGGAACGGAGATGATGAAAGCCATCCGCGCCGCGCTCGAACCTTCTGACGACCAGGATCACATTCGCGTGGTCTGCTTTGTGACCGACGGCTATGTCGGCAACGACATGGAAATCATCGGCGAAATTCAAAAGCATCCCAACGCGCGCGTGTTTTCTTTTGGAATCGGCAACTCGGTCAACCGCTTTCTGATCGAGGGCATGGCCAAAGCGGGGCGCGGCGATTCGCAAATCGTCAGCCTCAGCGACAAAGCGGACTCAGCGGCGGACCGGCTATATCAGCGCCTGCGCTCCCCGCTACTGACCGACGTTTCCATCGATTGGGAAGGCCTGCCGGTGACAAATGTCTATCCTAAGCGCCTGCCGGATTTGTTCAGCGGCAAGCCGCTCATCGTCACCGGGCGTTACACGGCGGCGGCCAGCGGCACCATTCGCCTGCGCGGCAAGCAGGCGGGAGAAGATGTGGTGCGGGAGATTCCCGTCACGTTGACCGCAAGCAACGCGACGCCGAGCGTGCTGCCCAGCTTCTGGGCGCGGCGCAAGATTGACGATCTGATGTCGCAGGACTGGTCCGGCGTCCAGGGCGGAAGTATGAAGCCGGAGTTGCAAAATGAAATCACGCAGCTTGGCCTCGATTACCGGCTGATGACGCAGTTCACATCGTTCGTGGCCGTGGAGGAACAGGTGGTCACTAAAGATGGCAAGCCGCAGCGCGTAGATGTTCCCGTGGAGATGCCGGAAGGAGTGAGTTACGAGGGAGTGTTCGGAGATGAAGCAGGATCAGGCCCAATGCCGGTCATGGGAGTGGCGCAGTCGGTGACCGTCAGCGGAGGTTTCGGCTCCGGCGCGGCGTTTAGCGCAGGCCTTCGCGCGCCGAGACAAGTGTTGGCGAGCCCGCCGCCACCGCCTCCAGCCGTTAACGGTCCCCAGTTGCAAGGAAAGCAAGGCGACGGCAACGCCGTGAAGACTCCGCCGGAGAAGAAGCCGACGGGCGAGCGGGCCGTGCTCGAGTCCAAGCTGCATCCGGCGTTGCTCAAGGCTTTCGATTGCTGGAAGAATGGGGGCGAGCCTTGCAAATCGGTGCAGGATGGCAAAGTCCAAATCCAGATATTTTTGGCCGACGCGCCGGCGGCGCTAATCGACCAGCTCAAAGCGCTGGGCTTTGAGATCTCCGCAAAACCGTCTGCTGGAAAGGCGTTGCTTGGGCGCCTGCCGATTGACAAGCTTCCTGCCCTGGCGCGTATGCCCCAGGTTAGATTTGTATCACTGCTGATGTAGAAGGCGAGCTGCTTGTGTGGGGACGAGGTTGCCCCTCGTCCCGCCCTGGCGCGGGCGCCCTGGCCCGCGATCCGAATCGGGCTATCTCGTGCCGATTCTCTCTGCAAGTTTCCCCCGAGGGGGCGTTCATTCCATAGGAAGGCGAAGTCCCTCCTCCTTCGCCATCTAAGACAATCAAGGGGATCCTTATGAAAAAACTGCTGCTGCTGTTGATTTTTCTGAGCGGGCTGGGCATAGCCCAGGAGCAAACCAGCGCCAATGCGCCAGCGCTGACCATCTACAACCAGAATTTCTTTGTGGCGCGGGAGTACGTGCCGCTTGATCTAAAGTCTGGAGTCAACCATGTGGAGTTTGCCGGCGTAGCCGCGCACATCGAACCGGACTCGGTCATTCTGCGCGATCCTGCCGGCCGCTCGTTGCAAATCCTCGAGCAGAACTACCGCAACGATCCCATCACGCAGGAATTGCTGCTCTCTCACTACGAAGGCAAGACGCTCGATTTCCTCGTGCAGCACGGCGACCATCAGGACATCGTCAAGGGCCGCATTATCCGCAGCGGCTATATTCCCAGTTCCGGCTACGCTCAAAGCTACCCGCAGCCAGGCCTGGGCCAGCCCATCATCGAAGTCGACGGCGTGCTTCGCTTCGGATTGCCCGGCCAGCCGCTGTTTCCCGCGTTGAGCGCGGATTCCATCCTGAAGCCGACGCTGAGCTGGCTTCTGCAGACCAACGATCCCGGTAAGTTCGACGCCGAGCTTTCCTACGTGAGCAGCGGCATGAGCTGGCAGGCGGACTACAACCTGGTGCTCGCCGACAAATCGAACGCTGGTGCTGCCAATTCAAAGGCCGACGTTCTCGACATGATTGGCTGGATCACCATGCAGAATCACAGCGGCAAGACTTTCGAGAATGCCCGCATCAAGTTGTTGGCGGGCGACGTCAACAAGATCCAAGGCAACACCGTGAGTGGCCGTGTGTACGCCATGGCGAAAGCCGCGGATGAGAACGCGCCAGCGCCTACAGTCCAAGAAAAGTCGTTCGACGAGTTTCATCTCTACACCCTGCAGCGGCCTACGACTCTGCACGATGAGGAAACCAAGCAAGTGGAGTTCGTCCGCGCCACCGACGTCCATGCACAGCGCTTATACATCTACGACGGCGCGGCCATCGCGCAATACGCGTACTACAATCCCGAGCAAATTCGCTCCGACCCGAACTACGGCACGCAATCCAATGCCAAAGTCTGGGTGATGGAGGAATTCAAGAACTCAGAAGCCAATCATTTAGGCATCACACTGCCCAAAGGCAAGCTGCGCTTCTACCGACGCGACACCGACGGCCACCTCGAGTTCGTGGGCGAAAATATCATCGACCATACGCCCAAGGACGAAACCCTCCGCGTCTACACCGGCAATGCTTTCGATGTAGTCGGCGAGCGCAAGCGCACCAACTACCACGTGGACGTAAATCAGCACTGGGTGGACGAATCGTTTGAAATCCGCGTGCGCAACCACAAAAAAGACGCGGTCAACGTACGCGTAGTCGAGCATCTTTACCGCTGGACCAACTGGAAGCTGTCCGAAATGTCGCAGCAGTTCACCAAGAAGGATGCTCAGACCATTGAGTTCCCGGTCACGATTGCTCCAGACGGGGAACAGACCATCACCTACACGGTCCACTATTCGTGGTAGGCAAGTTCTTCGGGAGCGCCTGACGCTTAGCGCGAGGCGCTCCCCGCGGCTTTGTTCTCCGGCCCGCGCCCATACATCACTTCCCGATAGACTTGCCCAAAAACAACCCACAATAAAACGAGCAGCACGAAAACAAGCACGCTGCCCTCTGGGCCCACGGCCCCACCGCTCAGCCAGACTGGCCCGTGGAAAGATGAATGCAACAGGCGTCCCGGCGCCTGCCCGCCGCTGTCAGGCACGGAATACAGGAAACTTTCGCCCCAGTCCCAGGCCGCATGAAAGCCCACCGCGAACCAAAGATTGCCGGTGCGCCGCAACGTCAGGCAGAAGAAAAAACCGATGCAGCCGGCGGCCAACGCGCCGACCCAGGTTTCATGCGGGTTGCGCAAATGAATGGCGGAGAACACCCCCGAAAGCAATATCGCAGACGGCCAGAAGCCGATTCTCCCGGACAAGGTGAACTGCGGGTAGCCGCGGACGAGAAATTCTTCAAAGAATCCCACCACCAGGAAAAACGCGAACCAGTAAGCGCCGAATTTCGCAATCTTCCAGCCGTGTATGGAAAGCCCGGCAAACTCGTAGGCGCCGCACTGCCGCAGCGCCAGCATCAGGAGGCTGAGAGCGGCCAGACCCCAAGCGATGCCCAAACAAAACAGCTTTCCAAATCTCCAACCGCGCGGCAAGCCATAAGCGCCGAAGCTACGCTCCTCGAGCCGTGCCATCACAAAAGCCGGAAGCAGAGCGGAAACGAGAGCGGCGGATTCATCAATGAGTTGACGCCGCAGGCTGCCGACGTGAACGCCATAAAGCAGGCCGCTGAGTAAGACGTACGTCGCGGCTACAAGCGACAAGTACAGCAGGATCCGCCAGCCAGGGCGCAAGCCGTCGTCGTCGAAAAAGACAGTTTGCATGTATTCGGAGAATGACAGCGGCGCCGGCTTGCCCGGAGGTCGGCTGGGGTCGATTTTCGGAGGCGTCGTCAGAGGAGTTTCCTGATCCGTGCCCGCACATGGTAAAACAATCGCCTCCGCTTCATGGGCCGATTTTTCATCCGCGAACGCTTTGGGCAGCCCCAGTTTGTGGCGGGTGTGCTGCTCTTGATGTTTTTGGGGCAGTGCATTTGGCTGGCGGATCGCGGTATCCGCCGCACTGCGATGAATGAGGCTGAGGTTTTTCGCCTCGCGCAAGGCCTAAGACAATGGCGCGGCGCGGGCATCGCCGGCACGCCCTACTGCGCGCCGCAAGAACCGGGCGTGGCGCAAAGTGGCGAAGTGACGCCGTGGGAATTCAGCAACGCGGGCGGCTATGACGAATATCACTCCCCGCTCTGGTATCTCACGGCCTCGGCTCCGCTGCTGCTCTGGCCGCGGCCGCTGGCGCCCGAATCCGCAATGTACTGGGGATGGCTGGCGCGACTTCCGTTCTTAGTTTTTGGAATGCTGCTGGGCGCCTCGCTCTGGTACGTGGCGCGGCGGCTTTATGGCAACGATGGCGGCTACATTGCATTGACCCTTTACTGTTTCTCTCCAGCCATCATTCGGGCCGGCGCGCTGTGGTATGTCCAACCCGAAATGGCGGCAGCATGGGGCGCATTCGGCGCCATCTTTACCGCGATTGCCGTCGCACACACGCTCTATGCGCCGCGTGAGGTCGTGCTGTGGAACTGGCGGCGCATCGCTCTGTTGGGGTTGTCGCTTGCGCTGGCGATCGGATCGCAGTTTTCTTTGGTAGTGGTGATTCCGCTTGCGCTCGCATTCATGCTCTACCTCGCGCCCACGCGCCGCGCCGCGGCGGTTGCAATTCTCTCCGCGAGTTGCGCGGTGGCGGTTTTCTTGCTGTTCGCCTCGTACTCTTTTCACGCGGGAGCGTTCCGCGATGGCCTGCGGCAGGCGCGCTTCTTCGACATCACCTGGCAGGCGTTTCGCATGCCGGTCGCCTATCGCCAGCTGCTGGCACAGTTGGCGCAGAGCAGTCCCGCGCTTGTGATTGCAACTCCGGCGGCGTTGATTGCTTATCTCGCCTGGCCGCGCGCGCGCTATTTTGGCAACCGCGCGCCCCTGCTGGTGGCGGCGTTGTTTCTGATTCTGGGGCTGGGCACGCCGCATCATCCTGGGTTGGGATTCCAATTCATCGCTCTGCCGTTTCTTTTTGTGTTTGTGGCCGGAGTGAGTGCTGACTTACTGGAAACCCGCCAGCGAAACCTGGTCATGGCCTGCGTTTGGGGCTTGCTTTTGGCCGAGTCGATTTGGAATCTCCTGGCCTTAGCCCGAGTTCGTGGCGGTTAAGTCGGCTTTCCTGGTGGATATTGCCGAGTCATCCCGTCCTTTGGGCCCCTTTCGTGGAATTCTGTGCCCGTACAACTTGCTCAAGCTACGCCGGTTCTAAACCTAAGAGAAGACGAGCCAAAAGGTAGGAGCCATGGCGGGCAAACTGGAGTATCATTTTTGTGTGCGGCGCTTGATTCCAGCGTCGGTGGCAGGTTTCGCGGCAGTCGTGCTGCTCGGCCTTTCCCCTGCGATGGCTCAGGTTCACGGCGTCCCAACCTCGGTCACTTCCATCGGTTTCGGCGGCCACTTCGATCGCATTCCGGGAACGCGGCCCAGCGTCACCTCCCTGGGCCCGCGCGGCTTCAATGATCCAAGTCATACCTTTGCGCCTTTCGGAGTCGCGCCACGTCCCCAGCCGACTTTCATGCATCGGCATCGGCGTCAAGAACGCTTTCCGGGAGTCGGCGAAGTTTACGCCGTGCCGTACTACGTTCCGACTTACATCGTGGACCAAAGCGAAGACAATTCAGAGACAGAAGCCAACTATCCAAGCGGCCCCACGATTTTTGATCGGCGCGCATCCGGGGAATCGAGCCAGACGGCCGAGACAGCTTACCTGGAGCGATTGCGCAGCGAACTTCGCCAGGAGCAGGCGGCCGAGCCAACGCCGCCCCCGGTCCCCTCGACCGAGGAGAGCGCACCCGTCGCGAACGAGCCCGCGACGGTTCTGGTGTTCAAGGATGGCCACCAGCTCGAAGTGCAGAACTACGCGATTGTCGGGAGCACGCTCTTCGATCTGACCCCAGGGCATCGCAGCAAGATCGCGCTCGCCGACCTTGATCTGGCTTCTACGGCAAAACAAAACGACGATCGCGGCATCGACTTCCAGTTGCCCAAGCCAACGAATTAAGCATGCACGGCAAGCTTGCCATCGCGCTGCTCGGAATTGTCC
This sequence comes from uncultured Acidobacteriaceae bacterium, assembly GCA_963770915.1. Classification (GTDB taxonomy): domain Bacteria; phylum Acidobacteriota; class Terriglobia; order Terriglobales; family Acidobacteriaceae; genus PALSA-270. The sequence goes on along the minus strand of CAVYRG010000001.1, from coordinate 2,286,346 downwards.
TCTGCTTGCCGCTTGTTTCGGCGCAGCAACTGCATGGGCCGCTGTTCAACATCCCTTCTCCCGCGCCGCAATCGTCGGGTGCTGGCTTTCGAGTAGCCTTCCACGGCGGGGAAGCAATGGGCCGCTTTCACGGGCAAGGGCTCTCAGTTCCTTACGCCTACGCAGACTATCCTCTCTCCAACTATGCGGTTGGGCCGGCGGTGGTCGAAGCTCCCCAGCCGCAAGTTTTCGTGGTGCAGGTTCCATCCGCTGCTGAGCCGCCGAAGGAGGAGCCGCCCCATGCGCTGTTGATTGAGGAGCGGGGAGACCGCTACGTGCGCATTGGCCCGGATGGCGCAAAGCTTGGCGAGGGCGCCGTTGCGCCCGAATACCAAGTGCCGTCCTCCAATTCGGCAGGCAAGTTCCAGGCACCAGCGCCGGCACTTTCGCCCGTCGTCTTAATCTTCCGTGACGGGCGACGGGTACAGGTTCACGACTACACCATCGCCGACGGCACCATCTACGTCGCGGGAGACTACTGGACTGACGGCTATTGGACCAAGAAAATTCAGCTCGCCGCGCTCAACCTTCCCGCCACGATAAAAGCCAGCCAGGAACAGGGTGCGACGTTCGTGTTACCCCGCTTCCCGAACGAAGTTGTGGTTCGGCCATAAAGTCATCCCACGGCCGCTCAAAGCTTGCCTTGCGTTGTCCACCAAAGAAGTCCGATGAAAAGAATCTGCATCGGCGTTCGCAGCCATAGCGGCGTCGCCGGCTTGTCGCGCAGCGTAACGCCCTTCAAAGAAGCATTCACGTTCGCACAAAACATCCCGACCAACATCACGATCAGACAAATGCCAGCCAGAGAACGGAATCGGACCAGAAGCAAGCCAGCCGCTCCCAGTAGCTCCAACACGCCCGTCACGTAAACCAGCAACAGCGGCTGCGGGAAAAATGAGGGAATCATCCGCGCCAAATCATGTTTCATCTTGTTGAAGTGAGCCATCGCGGTGAAGACGAACATCACCGCCAGCGCGTAGCGCGCTGCGTCCCGCCAAGCCGCAAACGCCGAAACACCAAGTGCTCCGATGACGCGGAAGACAAGCCAGGAACCGAGAAGAACAAGCAAAACTGCCATCGCGCGTGTGCCTCTTTGCTGGTATAATAAATCATTATCAAAATGCAATTAACTACCTATTTTCCAGTATGTTAGCCGCGTGCGAGTCGCGCGGCGGCGGGCTCTTTTTGAGCAAAATAGACAAAGCCTGACGGTCCCAAAATCCAAAACGCGAGGCGTCGCGGCGAATACGCGTCAGCGCTGAATCGCTTTACCGAGAATTGAACTTATGGCAGACGATCCCCAGAATCCAGAACTACCCTTAACTCCTCCCGGCGACGGCGCCCCCGGCGCGGCGAACATTCAGCCCGTCAATATCGAAGAGGAGATGCGGCGCTCGTATCTCGACTATTCGATGTCGGTAATCATCGGCCGCGCTCTGCCCGACGTGCGCGACGGACTCAAGCCCGTGCATCGTCGCATTCTCTACACCATGCAGCAGATGGGCTTGTTACCCAACAAGTCTACGCGCAAGTGCGCCCGCATCGTCGGCGACGTGATGGGCAAGTACCATCCGCATGGCAATCTCGCGGTGTATGACGCGCTGGTGCGCCTGGCGCAGCCTTTTGCCATGCGGTATCCGCTGGTCGATGGCCAGGGCAATTTCGGCTCGGTCGATGGCGACCCGCCCGCTGCCGACCGTTACACCGAAGCCAAGCTTACGCGCGTGGCCACAGCGCTGCTCGAAGATCTGGATAAAGACACCGTCGACTTCCGCCCCAACTACGACGGCAATGAAGTGGAGCCCGACGTTCTGCCCACCCGTATTCCCAATCTTTTGGTGAATGGCTCCGATGGCATCGCCGTAGGCATGGCGACAAAAATTCCGCCGCACAATCTCACCGAGATTGTCGACGCGACCATCACGCTGGTCAACAACCCCAGCGCTACTCTGCCGGAGATCCTGAAATTCGTGCAGGGGCCAGACTTCCCAACCGCGGGATTCATTCACGGCAAGTCTGGAATTCTCGACGCTTACAAGACCGGCCGCGGCCGGTTCATCATGCGCGCCCGTGCCGCCATCGAAGCGTTCAACAAAGACCGCCAGGCCATTATCGTTACGGAGATTCCGTATCAGGTGAACAAGGCCACGCTGCAAAAGCGCATCGCCGACCTGGTGCTCGACAAGACCATTGAAGACGTCTCCGACGTGCGCGATGAAAGCGATCGCGATGGCATGCGCATCGTCATCGAACTCAAGCGCGGCGCGGAGCCCCAGATCGTGCTCAACCAGCTCTTCAAGCACACGCAAATGCAGGAGAGCTTCAGCATGATTTTGCTGGCTGTCGTGAACGCCCAGCCGCGTGAGCTGGGCCTGATTCCGGCCATCAAGCTGTTCATCGACCACCGCGTGGATGTGGTGCGCCGCCGCACCGCGTACTTGCTGCGCAAGGCCAAAGACCGCGAGCACATTCTCGAGGGCTACCTCAACGCGCTCGATCATCTGGACAATGTGATCACGATCATCCGCGCCAGCGCCAATCGCGCCGAGGCGAAAGACAATTTGGTCAGCTATTTCGCCGGCAGAAAGATCGATATCAACGTTACCGGACGCGCGCCCAAGCGCGATCCTGAGAAACCTTTTACCGGCATTCAGGCCGACGCCATCCTCGAACTGCAATTGCACCGCCTGACCCGGCTTTCCATCGACGAAATCAACAAGGACCTGGCCGAGACGCGCGAGAACATCGCCGAGTTGGAATCCATTCTCGGCTCCGAGAAAAAACTGCGCGCCGTGATCGTGAAAGAACTGGAGGAAGTGAAAAAGCTCTACGGCGACGAGCGCCGCACGGTGATCGAAGACGAAGCCGCCGAGATTATGCTCGAGGACCTCATCGCCGACGAGCAGGTCGCGGTGACGGTCAGCCACAGCGGCTACCTGAAGCGCACGCCCATCAGCACATACAGGATGCAGCGGCGCGGCGGAACGGGCCGCACCGGCATGAAGACGCGAGACGAAGATTTCGTCGAGCATCTTTTCATCGCTTCCACCCATGCCTACATTCTGATTTTTACCAACACCGGCCGCGTGTACTGGCTCAAGGTGTACGAAATTCCGGACGTCAGCGCCGCCGGCAAGGGCAAGCACGTGGGCAGCCTGGTCGCGCTGCAGCCGGGCGAGACGGTACGCACCATGCTCGCGGTGCGCAACCTGGAAGAAGAAGGTCGCCACATCTTTTTTGCCACGCGCAAGGGCACGGTGAAGAAGACGGACCTGAAAGACTTTTCCAACGTGTCGTCGCGCGGCATCATCGCCGTCGGCATCGAAGAGGACGACGAACTGGTCGGGGTCACGCTCACCGACGGCAACCAGATCGTCTTCCTCGCCTCGCATGACGGCCAGGCGATTCGCTTCGATGAGTCCGGCGTGCGCTCCATGGGCCGCCCCGCCTATGGCGTGCGCGGCATGAGCCTCGACAAGGGCGACTACATCGTCGGCATGGCTACGACGTCGAAGGATGTGAAGAAGGCCGAGAGCGAGGCCGCCAAAGCCGCGGCGGAAGCGGGATTGCCCGAAGCCACCGCGACCGACGAAGCGCTGCCCATCAAAGGCTCGCTGATTCTTTCCGTCACCGAAAACGGCTACGGCAAGCGCACGCCCGCCGACGAATACCGCCTGCAAGGGCGCGGCGGCTCCGGCGTGATCAACGTCAAGACCACCGAGCGCAACGGCAAAGTTGTCGGCATCGCGCAGGTCACGGAGAAGTCGGAAGTCATGCTGATCAGCCAGTACGGCAAGATCATCCGCATGGATTCGACGACCATCCGCGAATCCGGCCGCGCCGCGCAGGGCGTGCGGCTGCTCCATTTGGAGCCCGGTGACCGCGTGGCGGCGGCGGTGGTGCTGGCGCCCGGCGAAGAGACGAACGGGGGAACGCTGATTCAGTAGGGCTCGTGGCCGCTAACTCAATCCGGCTGAATGAACACCCAAATGCTATTGGTCAGTTTGCTGTAGAAGAGGGTGATTGTGACGTCGATGGGGTTCCGTTTGAAAGCCAAGTGATAGCGGAATTGCTCGTTCAGCTCCTTTCGGGCGACTCCGTCTTTGAATCGCCCGTGAAATTCTTTGACGTCTGTGCAGGGCGCTAGCTCGGTAAAGAAGTGCTTGCCGACAGCATAGCTGGGACCGATTCCCGAAAGCTTCGATTCATAGTCGTTATAGCGGAGTATTCGCCCCTCTTCATCCAGTTCGATGGCGCCGAACGGAATGCGCCTAAACTCTTCCTCGTCCAGTTTCTCCACCTGCAGGCGTGTTTTGAACTCTCTGAACATCTCGTGCCGCTCGCTCTTGCTCGAAACGGCGTCTGCCTGAGCGATCAGTTCGTCGAACCTCATGGCACGAGTCTAGCGCGGGCGGCCAGCGGACCGAGCCTCATTCTTGTAACAAAGATGTGGTTACTCCGCCATTCTGTTCCACAACGGGATTCCCGGTTGCGGATTCCCAAATCTGCACTGCTGTGCCGTTCCTGTGATACAACCTTTATCCTTGACCCTCCAGCACGCCATCTTCCTTTTCATTGCCGCGATTCTGGGCGGAACGCTGAATGCCGTGGCTGGCGGCGGCAGTTTTATCTGCTTCCCGGCGCTGCTGTTTACGGGTGTGCCGCCGATTTCCGCCAATGCTACCAACACGGTTGCGCTGTGGACGGGTGTAACCGCCAGCACGGGCGCGTATCGGAACCGGCTTGACGTGCGGAAGAGTCTGTTGATCCCTCTCGTTCTCGCCAGCCTGGCCGGTGGAGCACTCGGGGCCATCCTGCTGTTGCGGACACCGGCGCAGACCTTCATGCGCGTGCTGCCCTGGCTGATGTTGGCGGCAACCATCCTCTTTATTTTTGGCCCAAAGTTGGCGGGACGAAGGCAGCCGGCGGCTATTCATGAAGTGGGCGCGGGCGCCATTGCGGTGATGGCCCTGCTCGATCTTTTCGTCGCAGCGTATGGCGGCTACTTTGGCGGCGGCATGGGGATTGTGATTCTGGCCATGCTCTCAGCGATGGGAATGGCGGACATCCACGCCATGAATGCGCTGAAGACGGCGCTCTCGGCGGCAACGAATGGAGTGGCCGTTTTGGTCTTCATCGTGAAGGGGGCGGTGTATTGGCCGCAGGCGGTGGTGATGATTGCGGGAGCGCTGCTGGGCGGGTATTTCGGGGCGCATTATGCGCAGCGCTTGCCCGGAGTGGCGGTGCGCTGGTTCGTGATCCTGGTGGGATCAGGAATGACGGCGTATTTCTTCATCAAAGCCTATTGAGGTGAACGCGGGCGAGGGCGCCCGCGCCACACAGTCATAGCTTTCTTACTGCAGCGGCTCCGAAGTATGGTCGTGCACGATCAGCCACTGGCCGCCCTGCTTCTCCCAGATCACCGTCCAGCGCATGGTCGCCATTTCTCGTTTGCCGTCTTTCATCACCGCGTCTTCTTTGATGGTCGAAGCGGCCCAGGCCATATCGCCATAAACGTGGACCGCGGCGTCATCGTTCAAAGTGAACTTGATGCTTTGGTAGTTACCGAGAATTTTTCTGACTCCGTCCTCGTACTCTTCCCAACTGTTGTATTTCAGCGGCGTCACATCAAAGAAAGTGCCTGCGCCGGGGGCGTAGAATTTGGCGGCATCGGCTGGGTCCATGGTGCTCCAGCCGTCAAGCACCTTCTGTAGGAGAGCCTTGTCGGGCGCGGAGCCGCTCGGCGCCATTTTCTTTTTTGCAGATTCTTTGGGCTGGGCGAGGCTCGCGAAACTGAGCACGAGCAGGCAAATTGGCAAAGTCAGAAACCGCTTCCGCATAGGGATCCTCCGCTACGGCGAAAGATTGTCGCATGGCACGCCCCAAAGCTCAACGCGGCAAAGCCACACTTTAGGACCATAGAAGAACCCGCCAACTGGCCGTCCAGCAAGCCCGACCGCCGGAGGGTTGCGTCGCTGAATGCAGCGAACCAGTGTGCCCCTTTCCGGTTGTAGCCCGGGCCATGCATACTGAGTGCTTGAATCCTGTTTCCGCGCAACCCGCCCGCCTCCGAAATCTAAAGGGAACCGCTCTGGTCCACGCCGACTTTGTGCTCACCGGCGTGGTGATGACATTGCTCGGGCCGATGCTCCCCATGCTTTCCGCGCAGTGGTCCCTGAATGACGCGCAGGCCGGCTATTTGTTCGTGGCCCAGTTCATCACGTCGATGTTCGGAATGCTGCTGTCGGGCGTACTGGTGCAGAAGATGGGCTACCGCAAGACGCTGATTGTAGGTCTCGTCCTGATGGCCGCGGGAATGGCTGCCCTGAACCAAACCAACTGGGCGCTGGGAATGGCGGCAGTTGCGACCTTCGGAATTGGATTCGGCAGCAACACTCCAGCGGGAAATCTGTTTGTGGCGGAGGCGAGCCCGGCCGACCGCGCCGCGGCGCTAAACTGGCTGAATGCTGCTTGGGGGATTGGAGCCATGGGATGTCCTCTGCTGGTCGCTTGGGCGCAGCGGGTGCATCGCGTGCCGGTTTTCCTTTATGGCATGGCGGCTCTGTTGCTCGCGCTGGCAGTTTTCCTTTCCTTGGTTCGCTTCACGGCGGATGGCGAGCCCGCGCGAGCCGAGCGCGCTCCCCACCTGACTTCCGCCATTTGGAATCGCCGGGTGCTGCTGGTCGCTTTGTTGTTCTTTATCTATGTGGGAACGGAGACTTCGGCCGGCGGATGGGTCGCGTCTTACGCACGACGCATGGACCTGGGCTCACATGCGTTTTGGGCGATGACGCCGTCCTTCTTCTGGGGAGCGCTGCTCGCCGGGCGGGTGTCGGCTCCGCTACTGCTGCGGCGGCTCCGGGAAACGACCTTGGCGAGCGTGGGGTTGGTGATCGCCACAGCGGGGATTGCCGTGTTGCTGGCGGCGCGGTCGATGAATTTAGTGGTGGCCGGCGCCAGTCTCGCAGGATTAGGCTTGGCTTCGGTCTATCCCATCAGCGTCTCGATGCTCTCACGCTGGTTTGGCGAGAACGCGACGCGGGTGAGCGGTGCGGTTTTCGCTGGAGGCAACCTGGGTGGAGCGGCGCTGCCCTGGCTGGTCGGGGCTTTGTCCACGCACTACGGCAGCCTGCGCGTGGGATTTGTGGTGCCGCTCATCGGCGCACTGATTATGCTCGGCGTCTACGCGACCAGAGGCCGACCGTCGCAGAGCGCGCTGGAGCCGGCCTGAACACGAGTGGGTAACAGTTTGGTAAACTTATGTCTTAGCCCTATGGCCGAACCGCGCACATTATTCGAGAAAATCTGGGATGAGCACGTAGTGTGCACGCCGCAGGGGCAGCCGCCCCTTCTCTACATTGATCTGCACCTCGTGCACGAAGTCACCTCTCCGCAGGCCTTTGAGGGATTGCGCCTCGCTGGCCGCCGTGTTCGCCAGCCCCAGCGAACTATGGCCACCGTGGATCACAACATCCCGACCGAGCCTCGTGGCACCCCCATTACCGATCCCATCGCGGCCAAGCAGATCGCCGCGCTGCAGCAGAATTGCAAAGACTTCGGCGTGCCGCTGTTCGACATGAACTCGCCCGAGCAGGGCATTGTGCACGTGATTGGGCCGGAGCTCGGCCTCACGCAACCCGGCAAAACCATCGTGTGCGGTGACAGCCATACCAGCACGCATGGTGCCTTCGGCGCGCTGGCATTCGGCATCGGAACCTCGGAAGTGGAGCACGTGCTGGCCACGCAAACCCTTCCGCAGCGCAAGCCGAAAACTATGCTGATTCGCGTTAGCGGCAGGCTGGAGCCGGGGGTCACAGCGAAAGACTTGGCGCTTGGAGTGATCGGGCAGATCGGCACCGACGGCGCCACCGGCTACGTGATTGAATACGCCGGCGAGACGGTGCGCGGGCTTTCCATGGAAGGCCGCATGACGCTTTGCAATATGAGCATCGAAGCCGGCGCTCGCGCCGCCATGGTTGCGCCGGACGAAACAACTTTTGCCTACGTGAAAGGCCGCCGCTTTGCGCCGAAAGACGGCGACTGGGAGAAGTCTGTGGCTCATTGGCGTAGTCTGGCTACCGACCCTGGTGCCAAATACGACAAAGTCATCGAAGTCGATGCGGCAAAGCTGGCGCCGTTTGTCACCTGGGGGACGAATCCGGGGATGGTTGTGCCGGTCGGTGGGCATGTGCCGACGCTCGCCGAGTTGAAGAGCGATGCGGAGAAGAAAGCCGCACAGCGCATGTTTGAGTACATGGGGCTTGAGCCCGGCGCGCGGATTGAAGACATTTCGATTGATCGGGTGTTCATCGGTTCCTGCACCAACTCGCGGCTGGAGGATTTGCGCGCAGCCGCGAAAGTGGCCAAGGGGCATCATGTGAACGCCAAAGTGCGCGCCATGGTCGTGCCCGGCTCGCAGGTTATAAAACATTTCGCCGAGCAGGAAGGGCTGGACAAGATTTTTCGCGACGCCGGCTTTGAATGGCGCGAGTCGGGATGCTCAATGTGCTTGGGCATGAATCCCGATATTCTGCAGCCGGGCGAGCGCTGCGCTTCCACCAGCAACCGCAACTTTGAAGGCCGCCAGGGACGGGGTGGACGCACGCATTTAGTCAGTCCCATGATGGCTGCTGCGGCGGCGATCGCGGGACATTTCACCGATGTTCGGGAGTGGAAGTTTCAGTAGAAGCGCTGAGCCGTCCAAGAACACAAGGTCTCTCGACTTGCTCTCATCGCGCTTCGCTCGAGATGACAGAGTAGAGATGACAGGGTAGAGATGACAGAGTAGAAAACGAATGCATCCCTTTCGTGCACATACCGGAAAAGTCGCCCCGCTGCTGCGCGCCAACGTAGATACCGACCAGATCATTCCCAAGCAATTCCTGAAGCGAATCGAAAAGACCGGCTTCGGCGAGTTCTTGTTCTTCGACTGGCGGCGCACCGCGGATGGCTCGCCCGACCCATCATTTCCCCTCAATCAGCCGCGCTATGCGGGCGCCAGCATTCTGGTGGCGGATAAGAACTTCGGCTGCGGATCTTCCCGCGAGCATGCTGTCTGGGCGCTCGATAACGCCGGTTTCCGTGCGGTGATCGCGCCTTCGTTCGCCGACATCTTTGCCAACAACTGCGTGCAGAATGGCGTGCTGACCGTTGTCCTGAGCGAAGACGAAGTCGCGGAACTCGCCCGCCGGGCCCAGGAAATTCCCGACTACACTCTGACCATCGATCTCGAAAAGAAAAGCGTCCGCGATGAGCGCGGGTTTTCCGCCAGCTTCCCGATCGACGATTTCGTCCGTCACCGGCTGCTCGAAGGGCTGGACGACATCGGCCTGACTCTCAAAAACGAGACCGAGATCGCGGCCTACGAGGCGCGGCACTTGCTTCCGTGAAGCCTCACTTCGGCTGCGCAGTTTGTCCGGTCGGGATAGCCTGCGTCGCGGGCGCAGCCGGTGCCAGCGACTGCTTGACCGCCTCGGGCAGCTTGTCGGCGTTGGCCAGCAGCAGGCTGACTTGCCACATCTGAGTCTCGGAGAGCGTCTTCTTGAACCCCGGCATTCCTGTCAAGCGAATGCCGTTGGCTACCTTCCAATAGGTCTCGCCGGGTTCGTCGTCGGTCACGCCTTTGCCATGGAAAAGCTGCGGCACATGCGGATACATTCCCTTGGCAATCGCCGTCGCCTCGCCGCCGGGCAGGCCGTGACAAACCGCGCAATCGTCGCGGTAGATCTGCGCGCCCGCAACGTACGCAGCTTCATCCGCCGCAATGGGAACGGTCTTCGGCATCTCTCTCGCGATGCGGGCATGCAGAGCCCCGCCCGCCAGAATTCTCTCGAAAGGCATGGCTTTCGATGAAGTCGCGACGGGCGCGCTTCCCGTAACGAAATACCCGAAAACTGCCACTGGAATAGCGATCAAACCGAAGACCAGGCCGAGAAAGAAATTTTTCAAGGAAGCTTTCTCCGTGGGGGTTGCAGGGTTTTCTAAATCGGATTGAGAAGCAGCCAGTTATGGCTCCAAGTACTTGCGCGATTGTTCCGCGCTCAGGTGATATTCCCCGCACATGCAATCGTCAACAAACCTGAGGTTAACATTTTCTGCGTCCTTCAGATGGCTATAGTGCCAAATCTCGTAAGGGGACGCGCCGTTCGCTCGGCTATCGACTGACCACGTTTTGTAGAAGGCAGCGGTGGATGAGTGCTCAATGTCATCCGGTGGACCGTAGACGATGTAGATGCGTCCGCGGTCGGTTTCCCATCCGGGCTTGCCGGCGGCGAAATCCGTGTTCGCAAAAGCAAGGCGCCGGTAGTGCTCTTCCTTGAATTCATTCTTCGCCGTGTTGGGAGTGGAATCGCGGCGGGCCCAGAAGGCCACGATGAAATCATCGCGCTGCTTATCAGTGGACAGGTTCAGAAAATCGGCCCGTTCCTGGGGCGTGATAATCCAGCGAACATCCTCGTTGAGCCAGCGATCATATCCCCGCCTTTGAGCGTAGGCGGCAGGCACGATGGCCAGCGACAACAGCAGGATCACAAGGGAGTGGCGGCTCCAACCAACAGCTATGATGCGCATGCGAGGACGACTCCTCAGTCCGCGATTCTTCACCCAATGGTAGATCGGCGCAACTCCGAATTCAACCGTCAGGCCGCCGCCGCTTCCGCCGTCGGCTCAGCTACAAATATCTCAGCCACCGCCATTCGGGATGTTCCCGCTTCAGCTGACCGAATCGTTTGCACGGCCAATACATCAAGAGCAAGACCGTAAAAGAAACGGCGTAGATGACCGGTAGGCCAAAGCCGTAGCCTCGCGGCGGAATCCGAAGCATGGTAGCCCCATAGAGCAGCCAGGCATATTCCTGATGACAAAGCATGGCCATCCATACTGCAAAACTGTGGATCACGAACAGGTGGATCAGATAAAAAAACAGCGGCACGCTCCCAAACACGGTCAGAACCTTCGCTAGACCGCGCCGCGGATTCACGCTGTCGAACCAGGCCAAAGCCAGCAGCGCCGGGCCGAGCGCCATCAACAGGAATTGGAGCGAGGGAGGGTATTTCAGAGTGTCAAAGAACGACACCACCGTCAGGGTAAGTGTAGGTTGCACCTTCCAAGGGCCGGCGGAGTCAGGCGACCAGGGCGCAAGCGCAGACTGAGAATTGCCATATAGGTTTAATGCCCTGAGCAGGAAGAAGGCAGCCGTGAGTCCTGCGCCGATGCCGACAGCCCATTGCTTCCAATTGGGGCGTCGCAGCAAGAATCCGAAGGCAAAACCCAGTGCCATGACTCCGACCCACGGGACCAGCGGGAAGAGAACGAAGAAGAAGGTCTTTCCCGGCACGATCCAGAAGTCGCCGTGGCCGTGCAGAACCAGCCACACCCACCCCAGCCTGCCGAATCGGGCAGGGCTGACGGCATCGAGCAGATTGTGCCCGGCCACCAGGGTTGCGCCGAAAACCGCAATCCAGCGCACCGGCAAGCGAACCAGTGCCGCCATCGCCACCATGCTCCAGCCCAGGCTCCACAGAACGCCGGCGAACCAGAAGCCGGAAATGTAAGTCCACGCGTAGGCGCAAACGGTGAGGTCCAGCACCACCAGCCAGAGGCCGCGGGTCCAGAAGAATCTCGAAACTTGCGCAATCGACGAGCCGCGAGCCAGAGAAAGGGAACCGCCGGCGCCGGCCAGCAGGAAGAACACTGGAGCGCAGAAATGGCTAACGAATCGAGTGAAGAAAAGCGCACCCGTGGTATGCGCAAGGTTTTCGGGTGCAAAAAAAAAGCCTGTAAAAAAATCCCGCGTGTGGTCCAGTACCATCAGGGCGATCACTAAGCCCCGAAGCAGGTCTACACAGGCTAGTCGGCCAGAGGCGGGTTGGCGGGAAGAAGTATGCTGGCCTTGGCGAACGACAACAAGAGGCACGGCTTCAGTCTCGGAGCCGACGGACACAAATCCTCCTTGATCGCCCCCGGTATGAGCAACAGTAGCACCGCAAAACGCGCTATCCCAGTGGCTCGCTGAGGTAAGCCATTACCAAAGTCTGCCGGCGCAAGGCCACTATTCCTCAGGGGGATAGCGTGCCACGCCGGATGCGAACCTGAGGAATCGCCCGTGTTCGGGCATGAAAAAAGCCAGCACGGGTCGTTCCAGAGATGTATTCCTCTCTTGTGATTTGGCCCGTCGGAGTGTTAAAACCGGCAGACTGAGGGAGAAACATGATCCAGACCACTGTGAACGGAGTGAAGCGTTCCTTTGATGGCGATCCCAACATGCCGCTGCTTTGGTACTTGCGGGATGTTCTGGGGCTGACCGGTACTAAGTATGGCTGCGGCATGGCACTCTGTGGGGCTTGCACCGTTCATCAGAATGGCGAAGCGATTCGTTCCTGCGTAATTCCTATGAGCTCGGTTCAAGGCTCAGAGATCACAACCATCGAAGCGGTGGGCGCGACCGGCCTGCATCCGGTGCAGCAGAAATGGATCGAGTTGAATGTTCCTCAATGTGGCTACTGCCAGGCCGGGCAGATCATGCAGGCGATCGCCTTGCTCAAGTCCACGCCTAAGCCAACGGATCAGGACATCGACGACCAAATGGCCGGGAACATCTGCCGCTGCGGAACCTACCAGCGGATTCGGGCGGCCATCAAAGCCGCGGCAGGAGAAACAGCATGAGCGACATCATTCTGAATGTAAGCCGCCGCGGTTTTCTGAAGGGAGTGGTCTCCACCGGAGCGCTGGTGTTGTGCGTTCGCCTGGCTCCGCCGTCGCTTTGGGCGGAGGAAGGCGGCGGCGAGACTCTCGCCGGCCAGGCCGTGCTCCATCCCAGCGTTTTTGTGGGCATCGATACTGATGGAACGGTGTATCTGGTTGCGAGTCGCTCTGAGATGGGCACCACCAGCCGCACCAGCCTGCCTTTGGTTCTGGCCGATGAATTGGATGCCGACTGGAAACGGGTGAAGATCGAGCAGGCCATCGGCGACCCGCGGTATGGATCGCAGGACACCGACGGATCGCACTCCATCCGCGATTTCTATCCCGTAATGCGGGAAGCCGGCGCCGCCGCTCGTCTGATGCTGACGCGCGCCGCCGCAGATCAATGGGGCGTGCCGGCCGCGGAGTGCGAATCGGATTTGCACGTCATCGTGCACCGCGCCTCCAATCGCAAGGCCGGCTACGGCGAGTTGGCTGCCGCGGCAGCGAAATTGCCAGTGCCCAAGAAGGAAGAGTTGCATTTCAAGCCCAAGAGCGCGTGGCGCTATGTGGGCAAGGGCGCAGCCAGCTACGACATCGCCGACATCTGCACTGGAAAAGCCAGTTACGGAATGGACGCGCACATCCCGGGCATGATTTACGCCTCGGTCGAGCATCCGCCGGTGCTCGGCGGCAAGGTCAAATCCTACGACGACAAAGCGCCGCTGCAGGTTCGGGGTGTCACTCAGACCATTCCGATCAAGCCATTCACTCCGCCGCACGTATTCCAGCCCCTGGGTGGAGTAGCCGTGATTGCCGACAACACCTGGGCGGCTTTTGAGGGGCGCAAGAAACTCAACGTGGCATGGGAGAACGGCCCCAATGAGTCTTACGACTCCGACGACTACAAAAAGCAACTGCGGGAAACGGCCCGCAAGCCCGGCAAGGTAGCTCGCAACATCGGCGACGTAGATGCGGCCTTCGCCAAGGGCGGAAAGATTCTTGAGGCCGATTACTACGTACCTTTGCTGGCGCACGCCACCATGGAAACGCCGGTTGCGCTGGCGGAGTTCAAAGACGGCAAGGTGACCGCCTGGGCGCCGACACAGGATCCGCAGGCCGTACAGGAAACCGTGGCGCAGGAACTCGGCATCCCCAAGGAAGATGTGATTTGCCACGTCTCGCTGCTGGGTGGCGGCTTTGGGCGCAAGTCGAAGCCCGACTACGTGGCCGAGGCAGCGATTCTCTCGAAGGCTGTGGGCCGGCCCGTGAAGGTCGTCTGGAGCCGTGCCGACGACATCAAGTTCGACTACTACCATGCGGTAGCCGCGATGTACATGAAAGCTGCGGTTGATGAAAGGGGCCAGCCAACCGCGTGGCTGCAACGTTCAGTTTTCCCTCCCATCGGCTCCACGTTTGCGCTGAACGCGGTGTACGGAGACGCGGGGGAGCTGGGGCTGGGCTGGACCGATCTGCCCTTCGATATCCCCAATCATCGCGCGGAAAATGGAGCCGCGGAGCATCACGTGCGCATCGGCTGGCTTCGCTCCGTCGCCAACATCTATCACGCCTTCGCCGAGCAGTCTTTCGCCTGCGAGTTAGCCCACGCGGCGGGTCAGGATCCGCTTGAATATCTCTTGGCATTGATCGGTCCTGACCGAATCGTGGACGTGAAGGCGACCGCGCCGGAATATCCCAATCAAGGCGCATCCACCAAGGACTACCCGCTCGACACCGCGCGTCTGCGGCGGGTCGTCGAAATCGCAGCAGAAAACTCCGGCTGGGGCAAGCGGACCATGGCAAAAGGAACGGCCATGGGCATCGCCGCGCACCGCAGCTTTCTCACCTATGTAGCCACTGTGGTTGAGGTCGAAGTCAACGATCAGGGCGAAGTGCGAATTCCGCGCGTCACCACCGCCGTGGATGCAGGCCTGGTTGTGAATCCTGAAGCCACTAAGGCGCAGTTCGAAGGCGCGGCCGTGTTTGGAACCAGCATCGTGCGCTATGGAGAAATCACGGCCAAGGCCGGCGTGGTCGAGCAGGCCAATTTCGATGGCTATGCCGTGGCCCGCATCAATGATGCTCCCTTCAACACCAGCGTCCACATCGTGGATAGTGACGCGCCGCCCGCCGGCGTGGGAGAGCCGGGCGTCCCGCCATTCGCTCCCGCCATGTGCAACGCGATCTTCGCCGCCACGGGCAAACGAGTTCGGGATCTGCCGCTCTCCAAAACCAGCCTGAAGGCGTAGGACAAACATCGGGCGGCGTTGCGCGCGCCGCCTTTCGCTGCAAGGGCGTGCCAGGCGCCAAGGCGCATCGAGCTGTCCAAATCCTGTGTAATCCTAATCGACATGAACTCATGATTTGACGGGGTTGCATTTTGGGAACCCGTACTTCGACATCTTGTTACTAACGTGCGCTCTCAAGCCGTCTGAAAGCAAAGCACATAGGGTCATGCTGAAATCTCTTTTCCTCGCATCGCGGGCCTTTATTGTCGCGATAAAAAAATGCGATTGGACAGGCAGTAGGCCCCTAGGTAGCGTCAAAGCATGAGTTCTATGCCAGCAGCGGACAATGCCAACGTTCAGTTCCTTCACGAAATCGGTAGCCGCATGGCGGCCGCGGAGCCTTTGGCGGACGTTCTCAGCCGGGTCGTGGACTTCACTTCCGCCGTGGTGAAATGCGACTCCTGCTTTGTTTATGTGCTGGAGGACGAAGAACTGGTTTTGCGGGCCTCCATGAATCCTCATCAGGAAGTCGTCAACCGCCTGAAACTTCACATGGGGCAGGGCATCACAGGTTGGGTCGCCGAACACCGCGAGCCGGTGGCGGTGGCCGAGCACGCGTCCAAAGATCCTCGCTTCCAGTATTTCAACGAACTGCCGGAGGACACCTACGAGGCATTCTTATCCGTCCCTTTGTTGTCACGGGGCAGGCTGGTTGGCGTCATCAATGTGCAGCATCGCCAGCCGCATGTGCACAGCGCGGCAGAAATCCGGCTGATCTCGACCATCGGTTTCCTGGTGGGCGCCGAAATCGAGATGGCGCGCCTCGAAAGCGAGAACTCCAATCTCTACGAGCTTCTGGAGACGCGCAAGCTGATTGAGCGCGCCAAGGGCATCTTGCAACGCGACCTCGGCCTGGACGAGGAGCACGCTTATCTCGCACTGCAGCAGCAAAGCCGCCGCACCCGCCAACGCCTGAAAGACATCGCCGAAGCCATCGTTCTCACCGACCAGGTGAAGCGCGGCTCCCAAACGAACTAGAGGCTTGGGCCGAAGCAAGTCGCAGTCGAGACCAGCACCCACCTCAGTTCTACCCTCCGTGCAAAGTCTGATACCCGGACACCTCTGGCGCTCGGGCCTGCATCCAACTGCTCAGATCGCAAGGGGCTGAATACGCTGCCCCGGTTCGAGGAAGCAGCGAATCACAAAAAGCAGGGGTATGGGGCGCAGGAATAGCCGAGCTGCGGTTTGTCGGCACGCGTGTGCCCCAAGAGGGGTAATCTGCGCTCATCCCCCAGATTGGAAGGAGGGCCGTGAGGTCTTAGCTCCAAAGTTACTAGCGGGCGGTACATTTCCTTTACTCCGCGGCCAAACTATGGCAGAGTTGGCCGACAACTTCGCGTACCAAGGATAAATTCCGATTGGCTCAAACAAAGCTTTCCTGCTTTTGGAGTAGGCCGGACGTAGCCGACGCCTACCAAACAGCGGTCTCACTCCACAGCCACACCAACTGTTCTAAGGAGAGTCTGGGATTCATCCAGGAGTTCGCTGAGAAATCTCGAATCCTGCACTGGGGGCTCAAGCGGATCTACAAGCGCTCCAGAGTTCCGGTTGACTTGGCCAACGCTTACTGGACGCCCCCCCTCTCTCCCAGGTTGGCCTATGAGGTGGAGATGAATCAGATCAAGGACCTCCTGGGGCTGGCGCCTCTGGTTGCGCTCACCGATCACGACAGCATCGAGGCGCCCTCCTTGTTGCGGCGGATCGACGAGACCCGGGACATTCCTTTCTCACTCGAATGGTCGGTTCCCTTTGGCGAAGCCATCTTTCACCTCGGCGTACACAATCTGCCGAGCAACCGCGTGCACCAGATTGTGGCGGAACTCGCCGCCTATACCCAGGATCCTTCCAGCCGGAACTTGACCGAGTTGATGGCCATGCTCGATCAGCTTACCGAGGTGCTGGTCATCTTCAATCATCCCCTGTGGGACCTGCGCTCCATGGGACAGAAGCGCTTCCTGCCGGCCCTGGAACGATTTCTCCTGGAGCATGGCAGGTTCCTGCACGCCTTTGAGTTGAACGCCACGCGGGGCTGCGAAGAGAACAACGAAGTGGTGCGGCTGGCTGAACGATGGCAGCAAATCATTATCTCGGGCGGCGACCGGCACGGCCGTGAGCCCAGTGCCGCCGTGAACTTGACGCGCGCGCAAACTTTTGAGGAGTTCGTCGACGAAATTCGCCGGCAACGCCGCAGTCACGTGCTTTTGATGCCTCACTACGCGGAGCCGGTGTGCATGCGCACGACGGAGACCCTTCTGGACGTAATCCGCGAGTATCCGGAATATGCGGCGGGTTCTCGGCGTTGGGACGAACGGGTCTTTTATCGCGATGAGGAAACCGGCGTCGAACGCCCTGTCTCATCCTACTGGAACCGTCCACCGGCTTTCTTCAGAAGAATCTTTTCTGTCATCCAGTTGATGGAAAACGCGGCCGTTCACGGCCTGCTGGCCTCCCTTCTGCGGCGAGATGTGGAACTGCCTAATCTCACCGATAGCGAGGTTACCCCGGAAGTTTCCTCCGAGATCGCCATCGAGGCGACCTTGTGAGGAGCGATAATCTCAGAGTCGCGTTTTTTCCCGATGCCTACCACGAGGTAGACGGCGTCGCCAACACCAGCCGCCATTTCGAATCCTTTGCCCGGGCCCGCGGGCTTCCTTTCCTGGTTGTGCATTCCGGCCCACAGAACGAGGTCGCCAACTCCGGATCGGTCACGCGCATCCAGTTGCGGCGTAGCCCCCTCACCTTCCCGCTTGACGGGACGCATGCCTACGATCTGCTTTTCATTCGGCACTACCGGCAGGTTTCGCGAATCTTTTCGGAGTTTGCTCCCGATGTGGTGCAAATTACGGGCCCGAGCGACGTTGGCGTTTTAGGCGCAGTTCTGGCTCATCGCTTTCATGTTCCCCTGGCTGCGTCCTGGCAGACTAACCTGCATCAATACGCGCGCACCCGTTTATCCGGCGCCGCGGCTCGCTTGCCCGATGCCTGGGCCCAACCGTTCCTCGATGCCGTCGAACATTGGAGCTTTCGCGCCACTGCCCGGTTCTACAAGATTCCCCGGCTTCTGTTCGCACCCAATCAAGAACTCGTGGCCTCGCTGTCGGCCGCCACGGGCAAGCCCTGCTTCCTGATGTCTCATAGCGTCGATACCGAGCGCTTTACTCCAGCGCACCGCAATCGGCCGGAAGGAGGCCCGCTGCGAATCGGCTATGTCGGCCGCCTCATGGCGGAAAAAAACGTCCGCTGGCTGGCCCGGCTCGAAAAAGGCCTCCTGGAAAAGGGGATTACCGATTTCCGGTTCGTGATTGTGGGCCACGGCGGCGAGCAAGCTTGGCTGCGAGAGCACATGAGCCAGGCCGAGTTCACAGGCCTTCTTACCGGCTCGGAGCTGGCGCACGCCTTCGCCGACATGGACATCTTTGCCTTTCCTTCGCAGACCGATACCTTTGGGCTGGCTGTGCTCGAGGCCCTGGCTTCGGGAGTGCCGGCCGTGGTCACCTCCGAGGGCGGGCCAAAGTACACCGTCCAGCACGGCAAGACGGGGTTTGTGGCTAATAACTTCGATGAGTTCCTGCAGTCCTTCGTAACCTTGTCCAATCAACCCGCCCTGCTATCATCCATGCGAACTGCGGCCCGCGAATACGCGCTTTCCACTTCGTGGGAGGGAATTTTCGAAGGCATGTATCGGGCCTACGAACATTGCCTGCCCGAGCAGGACCTGCTGGGCGAGGCGATTCTCGATGTGGCGAACACCTGACGCGGAAGGGACGAGCGCAAACATGAACCCGTCGAACTTGCCGCTGACGCGCTTCGCTTTCGGCACGCAGCCTCTTCGCATTTTCACTGGCAGCTACGCCTGGCGCCTTTCTTGGCTGCTCGCCTCGGTAGCTTTGCTCACATTTCCCTTCCCTTCCGACGCGGCCGATGTGCCGAAACAAACCCCCGCCGATCCGCCTCCGCTCACGGTCTCGCAAATCGTGGAAAAGATGATCGCCAAGACAGCCGAGCGCACCGAGGCTTTGCAGCGCTATCAGGGCAAGCGATCTTACTCCCTTCGATATGTCGGCTTCCCGGAAAGCCTGCACGCCGAGATGGCCGTCGACATGAGCTACCAGGCTCCCTCCACCAAGGAATTTACGATTGTTTCCGAGAGCGGGTCGAAGTGGATCATTACCCACGTCCTCAAACGATTGCTGGATTCCGAGCGCGAAGCTCTCGATCAACAGAATCGCCAGAGCACTTCGCTGAACACGCAGAACTACGATTTCACCCTGCTCCCGGAGGATAAGGATCCCGGCGGCTGCCGCTATGCTCTTTCCGTGGAGCCCAAGATTCCCAACAAATTTCTATTCCGCGGTCGCATTTGGGTGGATGGCACCGATTTTGCCGTTTGCCGTATTGACGCCGAACCCGCGAAGAACCCTTCTTTCTGGATCAAGAAGACTGAGATCCATCACACTTACGCGAAATTTGGGGACTTCTGGCTGCCGACCGGCAACCAGAGCGTTTCCAACATGCGCCTCGGCGGGGTGGCGACGCTCACCATCAAATACCAGGATTACAAGATTGTTCAGGCGCGTGCGCTTGGCCAGTCCACACCCACGACCGCTTCATTGGCCGCTCCCCCGCCCAAGCCCGCAAATTGAGCTGGCTTCTTTCCGCGGCTCAGGTCTTCTCGATGTAGGACCTGGAATTGGGTAACGCGGGATCACTGATCGAAATACTGAGGAAAGAAAAAGCGGCCGTTCCTGCTGCCAGGAACGCCCGCTGGGATGATCTCAAGCGACGCTATAACAGACTACGCGCGCGCCGCGACCGCTTCCGACGCCGACGAGGCATGCACCTTCACTTCTTCGCCGTTCGCCTTCTGGCCGCTCTTGCGAATGTCGATTCCGCCCTTGAAGAACGCGCCGTCTTCAATCGAGATGCGCGCCGCCACGACATCGCCGGTGAGCGAGCCGTCGCTGCGAATGTCCACACGGTCGCTGGCGGTAAGATTGCCGCGCACTTTGCCCAGCACGACGATTTCCCGCGCGTTGATATTGGCGGCAACTACGCCGTTGCGCCCGACGGTGACTCGATTTCCCGCGAGATTGATGGAGCCCTCGACGCGGCCGTCGATATAAAGCGACTCTGACCCAGTCACCTCGCCTTTGATCACAAGCGATTTGCCAATCGTCGCCTGGTCGGCCGAACTGGTTGCGACCGGGCGCGCCGGCGCATTGGACGTCTCGCTGGACGCCGATGGGCTGGGCGAGGACGGCACGGGACGCTCAGGCTCGCCGGGCCGGGAGGGGGGCATGTTGGGCTGATTGGTCGGCTTCCACATATTGCAAAAGGTCCTTTCCTGAGTTGTGCAAACAGGCTACCACCGCACTTGGGTGGCCAAACCGCATTGTACTCCGCGGGCTTCGTCTTGATTGTGGAAATTCTCTTATCTCTCTGATGCCTAAGGAGGTTCCCGGCTCCAGGGATGGACCTGCCAGGGCGAAGTCGGGCAGCCGTCCGGAGGCGTTTTGGGTCGTAGGGTAAATGTTGCCCCGCGATAAGGCATTTCTTATATCGTTAGTCAGGGGTTTCCCTCGCGACTCTACGTGGTTTAGCACTCGCGAATGGCCCAATAGCGGTTAGAAGCAATGCTCTCCGATCTCGCCATCCTGAAGAAAATCGAGCGCCAGCCCAAGCGTATGGCCGGCTTCAAGCAATTGGTACGCGAACTGGGCCTGCATGGCGAGGAGCGGCGGGAACTGGGCGAGCGGCTGGAACGCATGGTCGCGGCGGGCCAACTCACGCAGGTGGATGGAGATCGCTACGCTCTCCCTAAAGCCGCGCTGGGAAAGAACATGCTGGTGGGGCGGCTCAGCATGCATCGCGACGGCTTCGGTTTTGTTACGCCGGACGCGAGTTCGCTCGATGCGCGTTTGAAGGGCAGCCTGGCGGGCGACGTTTTCATTCCGCCGCCGTTCATCGGCTCGGCGATGCATGGCGACCGGGTTCTGGTGGAACTCGCGGCCATTCGCCCTGACGGTCGCGCCGAGGGTCGCATCGTTCGACCCGTGGACCGCGCCCACACCACTGTCGTCGGAACTTTCCACTACGGTTCCCGACGAAATTACGTCACCCCGATCGACTCCAAAGTTTCGCAGGAGATTGTGATCCCCGCGGGCTTAGAGTTCCCCCCTGTGTCCTCTGTGACCTCTGTGGTTGGTTCGGAAAACGCAAAACCACCTTTCGACTTCGCTCAGGGCAGGCTCCGGACGCAGGGGACACAGAGGAAAGCGCAAAAGCACAGCGTGCATCGCGTTCTGGGTGATGAAACCGCCCGGCGCGCCGAGTGGGACGACCTCGAAGGCGTCATCGTCGATGTCGAAATCACCGACTGGCCCACGGCCACCCAGAATCCGCGGGGGCGGGTGCTGGAGATTCTTGGCTATGCGGATGACTTCGGCGTGGATGTCGAGATCATGATTCGCAAATTCCACTTGCCGCATCATTTCCCGGCCGAGGTGCTGGAAGAAGCGCAAGCGGTTGAGCCGATTATTTCGGCGCACGAACTTCGCGGCCGGCGCGATTTTCGCGAGCTTCCCATCGTGACAATCGACGGCGAGACGGCGCGCGATTTCGACGATGCGGTCACGGTGAGCCGGCTCGCAAGCGGCAACTACGAATTGCAGGTTCATATTGCCGACGTGGCCCACTATGTGACTCCTGATTCGGCGCTCGATCAGGAAGCGAGGCTGCGCGGAACCAGCGTCTATTTTCCCGACCGCGCCGTGCCCATGCTGCCGCTTGAGCTTTCAACCGACATCTGCAGCCTGCGGCCGCAGGTCGATCGCCTGGTGATGTCGTGCGTCATGGAGATCGATCCTCGCGGCGAAGTGCTGGGCTACGAATTGTCGCAAGGCGTGATTCGTTCGGCCGAGCGCATGACCTACACCGATGTCAACGCGGTTCTCGAAGGCGATGACGCGCTGCGCCAGCGCTACGCGCCGCTCGTGCCGGTTTTTGAAATGATGCGCGACCTGGCGCTGATTTTGAATCGCAAGCGCGAGCGCCGCGGCTCCATTGACTTCGACTTGCCGGAGCCGGTAATTGAGTTTGACGAGCATGGCCTGATGAAGAGCATCACCCGCTCAGAGCGCAACCTGGCGCATCGGCTGATTGAAGAATTCATGCTGGCGGCGAATGAATGCGTGGCCGGCCATCTGGAGCAGCAGCGCATCGCTTCGCTCTATCGCATCCACGAAAAGCCGGACGCCAAGCGCGTCTATGACTTCGAAGTGATTGCGGCGACGTTCGGCTACTCGCTCGGCGTGGGCGCGCTGCCCATTCAGCGGGTGCAGTTCAAGGCCGACCGCCGCGAGCGCTATGGCACCGGCAAACGCGCTCCAGCCCTCGAGATTCCGAAAGAAGTGCACATCACGCCGCGCATGTATCAGAAGCTGACCGAGAAGATCGCCGGCAAACCGGAAGAGCGCATTCTGTCGTACCTGATGCTGCGCTCACTCAGGCAAGCGCGCTATTCGGAGGAAAATCTCGGCCACTTCGCGCTGGCGGCTTCGAGTTACACGCACTTCACTTCGCCCATCCGCCGCTATCCGGATTTGACCGTGCACCGGATTCTGAAGGAAGTGTTGCGCGCTGGTGAGGCGCCATCGCCCGTGGTTGTGGAAGCCCATGGCTTCAGCCATGGGAATAGCGTGGCTTCTCCTTGGTCGAAGCGGCGCGAGTTTAGCTCCCCTGCCGCTCTGGGCGGACCCATTTCCATCGAAGAGCTGCACGAGATCGCAGAAGAATCGAGTTTCACCGAGCGCCGCGCCGATGACGCCGAACGCGAGTTGATGGAATGGAAGAAAGTGAAATTCATGCAAGAGCGCGTGGGCGAAGACTTCGACGGCCTGATCATCAGCGTGACCAAGTATGGATTCTTTGTCGAACTGACCGATCTCTTCGTCGAGGGCCTGGTGCCGCTCGACTCGCTCGCCGACGACCGCTACACCTACCACGAGAACACGCGCGAGATCATCGGTCAGCGCAGCCGGAAGATCTATGGCCTGGGGCAGAAGCTGCGGGTCTTGGTGGATCGGATTGATCCGGTAGAAAAGAAAATCCAATTCGCCGTGCTGGAAGAAGCTCCGCAGCCGAAGCGCAAGCGGCGATAGCGCCGAGGGATCAAGCCGGCGGCGCTAAGTGATTGAAAATCAGCGCACACTCTGGAGGCTCTCGGGCATAGAGCGGCACCGAACCGGAAGCGCTTTGGATAAGTGCTTGACTTGCAGGAACTTATCGTAAAGCTAACCGGGGGATGGGCCGCAGACCGTCCGAACTCGATCCGCTCATCGCGTAGAATGCCCCTTGCGGGGCCGCCAGGGGGCCTAGAATCGATCGCTGGGCCTCGGGGAGGCCTGGAGGCCGTCGCGAGCGCAGACTGCGGCAGAGGGAGTTCGGCGGTTTCGGCGACGTTATTGATATATCTGTAGGCTATTATTTGTACATACAATCCTCCTCGCGATTGATGATGCGGCACTTAGTGCTCATTGAGGACGGCGGCGCCGCGGGTGTTGTAGAATCGGAACGTCAACCCCAGCCGCCGCTTCGCGGGCGGCGGACTTCCTTCCTGTCGGGACGTGGCTCAGCCTGGTAGAGCACTCGCTTGGGGTGCGAGGGGTCGGCAGTTCAAATCTGCCCGTCCCGACCAAATCTCACTGCATCTGGAAGCACCCTGCCGGAGATTGACTCATGCGCAAAAAGATCCTCCGCGGGTAGCATGCGTCGTTGGCGCGACGGTCGGCGTGAATCTAGGCGAACAATGACATCGATTGATCGCGCGCGTCAAAGCGACCGAGCTCGGCGGGGCGCTTGGCGACCTTGTCATTCGGGCTGGGCACGTAAACGAGCTTGCCCAGGGGACGCCTCGGCAACCTGCCCTGCAACGCCATCTCGACCCTTTGGGCTGCGATACTCAGGTATTCGGCTGATAAGTCGGCGCCCGCTGCTCGTCGTTTGTGTATGATCGCAGCGCAGGCCGCGCTTCCAACGCCGAGGTAAGGGTCGATTACGAGGTCGCCTTTGTTGGTGAGGGCGAGGATAAGACGTTCGACCAACTCAATCGGAAACTGAGAGATGCCCAGCAACCCGAAAGAGAGAATCATAGACCTTATTCGCCGGCACTTTGGCGAGGTCTCGAAGCTTTCGGGCGGGAACTCGCTCTTCACGGTTGGCAATGATGCAGCGCGCATCTATTTCCGTTATTCCAAGGTGCATGAGAACGGCCGAACATTCTTTGGCTTGCGCCAGGTTGATCTCCGGGGCCTTGAGGCCCACAATTCGTACATCTGCTTCCTAACCGACGGCGATTCACCGCCGGTTTTCCTGCCGTTTGCTGACTTTGAGGAGCTGTTCCGGCAGGCGCAGCCAGCGACAGATGGCCAGTATAAGGTGCAGCTCGCCTCCAGGCGGGGAACCTTGGAGCTGTACATTCCTAGGCAGGGACACTTCAACGTAGAGGGCTATGTCGGGCTAGATGGTCTGCAAGGAAGTTTGGAAGCTGGCAAACTTCGCGAGGCGAGAGTGTTTTCTCACGGTCAAGTTCAAACACTGCTGGCCGAAATTGGTCAGCTGAAAGGATACGACGTATTCGTTCCGGCTTCCGACGCTGGGAAAATCCAGTGGTCCAGGCCCGGCGGGTTCAGGATTCGCCGCAACGTGCCCGTCGAAATAAAAGACATAGGCCCTTTGCTCGCCGAGATCGACGTGGTCTGGATTGCCCCTGCGGGCAATGCGATAAAAGGTGTTTTCGAGGTGGAGCACACGACCACCATTTACTCGGCGCTGCTGCGCTTTAATGATGTTCTGCTGACGGACCCGACGGTCGGGAGATTCTCGGTAGTTTCGGAGGAAGGCAGGCGATCTCTTTTTGCGCGACAGCTCTTTAGGCCAACCTTCATGAGGAGCGGCCTATCGGAGGTCACAAGCTTCCTGGAGTACTCGAACGTGTTCAATTGGCACTCGCGACTTCTGAAGTCCGGGCCCGAGGTGGCCGACAGAGGCTAACGAGGCGAACGTGCTTATGACAAACGAAACTGTTGACGGGAAATATAGCATCCCCAGTATAGGCAGGAGACGAAACGAACAACTTGGTTCTCGCTGTCGGCACCGAGCCATCGAAGATTGCATGGTCTGCTCGGTTTGCGGCGCCTGTAGAGAGGACCTAGGTGACGACGACATATGCGGCGGGTGCAGCGTTGCCTGTTCCCAAGAACCCTGTCCTCGGTGACGAATGGCTGGCAATCCCACCCCTTGGCTTTGAATTCGTCGTTCAGAAGGGCGTTCAGGTCTTTCTGCGCCGTGGTGAACGTCATTTGCTTGCCCCCTCGACTGCGGAGTTTCGGAGGATCGAGTTGTGGCACCACGATTGACTTGAATATGTCCTCGATGTCCTTGCGTTCCCTCTTGAACGCTGGGCTGTTCAGAACCTCGGCGGCAAAGCGATATGAATACGTCGTGAGTTGCACGGATGCAATCAGGCTAACCCCCAAGCTGGCCATTCGCCAGTGCTTGTTGTTGCTTATCTTTGGACCACGTTCGTGTGCTTCGTGGTGCTTGACCGTGGCGCTTCTTGCTCGAATGAGCCTTCGGGGTGTGATGCACACGAAATCTGCCCGTCCCGACCATTTCATCTCTCAGCCATCAGTATTCAACCTGAAGCAGATCCCTCACTCCGTTCGGGATTTCGGCAGCAGGCTCCCGCTTCGCTCACGCCCGCAAAACGCCTCAAGTTACCTTCGGGTCTTCTCCCGCTATGCAAAACAATGCTAGGTTGAGGCTAGGAAGGGACTCCGGGACGCCGGTTCCGCATAGTCTTGGGTGTGATTATGTTCAGTCGCTTTTCTGCGCCCGCGCGCCGGGCTTCCACGGCGGTTCTACTGCTGTTGTTGATTCAGGGTTTAACCTCCTGCACCATGGTAAAGAAGGCCCGCGAGGCGAAGGCCCAAAAAGCGGCCGAAACGGCAGCCTCGGACTTCCGTGCCGCCATGGACAGCGAGGACTACCAAGGCATTTACAACAAAGCCAGCGATGCCCTGCGCGGCTCGACGAGCGAAGAGCGCTACGCCCAGTACCTGAAAACGGTGCACGACAAAACGGGCAACTCGCGCGATTCCCGCCAGACCATGGCCGAAATCCACGAAGCTACCAACGGAACCATGGTCCGCCTGAAATACAACACCAATTTCGACACCGGGGACGGCAACGAGTTCTTCGACTTCCTGGTGAAGGACGGCCAGGCGAAGCTCGCCGGCTACTATTTCGATAACAACTTCCTGCAGTTGCGGTCTCACTGAGAGAGCGGCGACGGGAGACCCTCCCGGCGCAAAGACCAGACCGGGGCAAACGAAACCTGCCGCTCCACTTACCCTCAGGCGCTAAAGCGCATCACGGCTGAGAACTCAACCGGACGGGGCGCTTGAAGCGCCCCTCTTCCACGACTGAGCCAATCTCCCGCGAGAAAAAAGCGTTGACTCACTTGCTTCCCGTCAATACAAGGTTGTTGATCACGGAGAAGGCGTTGGGCACGCCTTTGGCCTTGATCTCCGCCACCTGCTTGTCAGCTTGGTTGTCCACCGTGCCTTCCAGCGTGATGTTGCCATGGTTCACGATGATGTGAATGGACTGCACGGCTTCCCAGGCATACTTCGTGAGCTGCGGGCTGCCGTAAATGGCCCGGTAGGCGGCGTGGCGAATCTGGTCGTCGTCGGGTGAGAGCGGCAGCACCTCGATCTGATTGTCCACCTGCTCGACGCCTTCGATGTGCTTCACAGCATTCTCCGCATCTGACTTCAAAATGGGCCTGACGACCTGGCCGAGCAAAGTCACAGTGCCGTCGGGCGCAACTTTGTAGGCAAGAAAGTCAAAGACACCGTAATAGGGGAGCAGAGCCAATTGATGGTGCACTTCCCGGGTGATGCGCTCCACCCCGCGCGGGCTGAGCGCGCCACGGTCGTGAGCCATGGACCCCTGCTGGGCTGTGGCAGTTTGCCAGGCGCCCGAAACGAAAACCAGAAGCAGGGCTAGAATCGTAGCTTTCATCGAATTCCCTCCTCTGTGCTTCCTTACAATGCACAGGTTCTTCCGAACCCGCTAATATGTTGCGCCCGTGCCGGCGCGCGGGCAATACGCGAAAAACACGACGGCAGGCGATGGCTACGCGTATCTTGCTACGCGATAAACCCTGAGCGACAAGCCTTAGGCGCGGGGGGAAAGCATGGTGAGAATCTCGCGCAATCCCTGGCGGATGGGTTGCAGGTTGGCTGGAGAAACGCCGGGAAAAGGCAGCGGAGCCTGTTTCTTATCGCTTTTGGTCTCGGCACGGAGATGCTGGCGGGCGCCGGCGATGGTGAAGCCCTCATCGTAGAGCAGCGTTTTGATGCGCAGCACGCTCTCGACATCCTTGCGGCGATACATTCTTTGGCCGGTGCTGCTCTTGACCGGCTTGAGCTGGGGGAACTCGGTTTCCCAAAAGCGCAGAACGTAAGCGGGCAGACGGCAGAGGCCGGCGACTTCGCCGATGCGGAAATAGAGCCGCTCGGGGATCACAACCTCGGCGGGCTTGGCTGCGGGTTTGGCGCGCGGGCTCATCCGTGCTCAAGGCTCCCAGCGGAAGCGGCATTCTCCTCAGCTAGCGTTTCTAGCACGAGCCAGCTTACGAGACAACTTGATTTTCGCACGAGAGGAGCCGTTTGTAGGCGCGGCGAGCAAACTATTCTTTTCGGCGGCAAGAGTTTGGCGAGAACGAAGCGAAAATGGAAAAGCCCCTCGGGAGGTGCTTCTCTCGAGAGGCACTTTCTGGTTCGTGAGAACTGATTCTCGCGAACGGTTAGTGCTTCTTTTTCTTCTTTGCCTTTTTCTTTGCTGGCATGAAGTTTCCTCCGTGAACGATTTTCCCTTGCAGATTCGATACAACAGGGCCCAACTGCAAAACATTGCCCAGCTTCTAGCATGGGCATTTCTCTTACCACAAGATATTGGGGTCAATGCGCGACATTGTCAACAGAATTCCGCAATCCGAGGTTGCAGAGCGGACGACCGGGAAAGGAAAGCGGCGTAGACTGCGTTATCCAATGACGCGCGATCCGATTGAAGTGGAAATTTTCAAGAACCTGTATCACTCCATTGCCGAGGAAATGGGGGCGGCGCTGCGTCGCACCGCGTTTTCGCCCAACATCAAAGAGCGGCGCGATTATTCCTGCGCAGTGTTCGATGCGGATGGCGAAGTGATCGCGATGGGCGATCACATGCCGGTGCATTTGGGATCGATGCCGAGGTCGGTGGGGGCGGCGATTGCGGCGCTGGATTTAGAACCCGGCGATGTGGCGATGCTGAACGATCCCTTTCGCGGCGGGACACACTTGCCTGACATCACGCTGGTGGCGCCGGTGTTTGTGGGTTCGGCCAAGGCTCGCGCGCTTCTGGCGAAAGGCGGCGGACAGGAGTGTCCGCCCCACAGTGGGCCGGATTTTTATGTGGCGGCGCGGGCACACCATGCCGATGTGGGCGGGGCATACGCGGGCTCGATGGGATTGTGCCGCGAAATCTATCAGGAAGGATTGCGCATTCCGCCGGTGAAAATCATGCGCGGAGGCAAGATGGAGCGCGATGTTCTGGCTCTTCTGCTAAGCAACGTGCGCACGCCGGAGGAGCGGGAAGGTGATTTGGGTGCGCAGATTGCGGCTTGCCATCGCGGCGCGGAACGGCTGCAGGAAGTTTGCCGGCGTTATGGACAGGAGCGCATGCGGAGGGCGGCGCGGGATCTGCTGGAATACTCGGAAGAGATGATGAGGAGGTTCTTGGAACAGGTGCCGCCGGGAACATATCGGGCAGAAGATTTTCTGGATGACGACGGAATGGGTGTTGGGCCGGTGCGGATCGCGGTGGCGATAACGATTGGGCGGGGGCGCCCGCTCCACACGGTCGTCGTGGACTTCACCGGGAGCGATGCGCAGGTGCAGGGCAGTGTAAACGCGGTGGAGGCGATTACGTACTCGGCTTGCTTCTATGTGTTCCGCTGCTTGCTGGCGGAGGATGTGCCGGCGACGGCGGGGCTGATGCGTCCGATCCGTGTAATTGCTCCTGAGGGAACGGTGGTGAATGCGCGGCCGCCGGCGGCGGTTGCGGGTGGGAATGTGGAAACTTCGCAGCGCATCGTAGACGTCCTGCTGCGTGCATTGGCGCAGGCGATTCCGGAGCGGATTCCGGCGGCGGCCTCAGGGACCATGAACAATCTGACGATTGGGGGCGCCGACCCGAGCAGCGGCGAACCATTTGCCTACTATGAAACCATCGCGGGCGGCATGGGGGCGCGACCAACCAAGGCGGGAGTGAGCGGCGTGCATACGCATATGACCAACTCGCTGAACACCCCGGCTGAGGCGCTGGAGTATGCGTATCCGCTGCGGGTGCGGGAGTATTCTCTGCGCGCGGGAAGCGGCGGGACGGGCAAGCATCGCGGCGGGGACGGGATTGCGCGCGAGATCGAAGTGCTGACGGATGCGGAGGTCACGTTGCTCTCCGATCGCCGCGAACGCGGGCCCTGGGGCCTGGGCGGAGGAGCAGACGGAAAGCCTGGGAAGGCGTGGGCTATCCGCAAAGATGGTTCGAGGGAGATATTGCCGGGAAAATGCAGCAGAAGGCTGAGCGCGGGAGAGCGGATTCGAGTTGAAACGCCAGGGGGCGGGGCTTGGGGCAGAAGTTCAAATTCGAGATAGAAGGGGGCTTGCCATGTACACGGTGAAATCGATTGGGGTGCTTTCGTTGGCGAAGATCATGGGCGGAACGTACGCAGCACTAGGACTAGTGTTTCTGCCGGTCTTCCTGATCGCGGGGCTGGTAGGGGCCGTGTCCGGCGGCAAGTTTGGTGCGCTGGGCGGTGTGGGGATGGTTTTCCTGGCAATCCTGTTCCCGATCCTTTACGGCGCGATGGGCTTTGTGGCGGGCTTGATTAGCGGCCTGATCTACAACTTGTTCGCGGGTTGGTTGGGCGGCATCGAATTGCAACTGGAGCCGCCGGCGTTGACGCAGCCGCTGGTGGGATGAGGTCCATGGAGCCACGGGCGCTGAAGCGCGGCCAGGAGGGAAGCAGTATCCCGCATGGCTGAAGCCATGGGCTTCCACGGTAGTTCATCGATTCGTTATGCCCCGGCGTGCACAGTCACGATCTTTTTGCGGATGGCGTAGGTGACAAGTTGCACTTTGTTGTGGACGCCGAGCTTGCGCATCAAGTTGAACTTGTGGGCTTCGACGGTCTTGGCGCTGAGGCCAAGATGGCCGGCAATCTGGCGCACCGAGTTGCCTTGGGCGATCAAGCGGACAACCTCCCGCTCGCGCGGGGTAAGGGAGGCAACACCATCCGCGCTGCGCGGCGGACGCGGAGTTTCGCTTAACTGTTTCCAAAGTGTGTCCGAAAAGTCGCCGCCCCGGTAAGCCTGGCGCATGACGTGAAGCAGACGCTCGGGCGGGGCGTCTTTTGGAACGTAGCCGGCTGCGCCAGCGGCCAAGCATTGGGAAAGGTACTCTTCCTCTTCGAACATGGTGAGGAAAACGATGCGGGTTTCCGGGGAGTGCCGCCGCATCTGGCGCGCGGCTTCTAAGCTGGACATGCCGGGCATGCCAATATCCATGAGAACGAGGTCGGGGCGGAGCTCGCGGACTCGGGCTAATGCATCGCCGGCATTGCCCGCCTCGCCCACGACCAAAAAATCGGGCTGGCTTTCGAGCAGGCGGCGAATGCCTTCGCGAAACAGCGTGTGGTCGTCAACGAGGATGCATTGAATCGGCATGAGAAGATTGAAAGAGCCAGCGCGTTTACGCGTGGGCGGAACTCGCCGGCAAACCACCCGCAAACGCTGGACGAACAGAGGGCGCGGCAACCGCAGGCTTGCGAATCGGTTCCGCGGTCCCAGGAACACTGATCTTGACTTGCGTTCCGCTGCCCTTCACGGAGCGAATGCGCATCTTTCCACCCAAAGCGGCAACCCGCTCACGCATGCCCAGAATGCCAAAGGTCTGCAGGCCAGAGCCGCGCTTACGCGAAAAGCCTATGCCGTCATCCTCCACCGAGAGGCACAGCCGCTCGCCTTCCTTCCGCAGATGAATCGTGAAATTCTGCGCCTGAGAATGCTTGGCGATGTTGTGCAGCGCCTCCTGCAAGGAACGGTACAGGGCCACTTCGATTTCGTGATCCAGAGGGCCTAGGTCGGGCGCAAGATGCAACTGAAATTTCATCCCTGTATTTCGACCCAGGGCATGAGCTTCTTTGCGGATCGCGGCAATCAGTCCGAGTTCTTCCAGGGTACGGGGCGAGAGGCGGCCTATGATGCGGCGCAAGTCTTCGACGGTGTGGTCGAGCAGCTTGAGCGCTTCCTCAATCTTGAGCAGGGATTCCGGGCTTTGGCTCTCGCTCGCCAGCATGCCAAGGTAGAGGCGCAGGACCATCAACCCCTGGCCGGCGCCATCATGCAATTCACGGCTAATGCGCTTGCGCTCTTCCTCCTGTGCGCGCATCAAGTGGCGGGAAAGGTCGGCGAGAGGAGCAGAGCTTGGCGGCAATCGAAATTGGGCCTTTCTGCGCTTGGCTGAAAAACTCGGAGGCATTCAGGACCTCAAGGCCCAGCAAGCGTGAAGCCCGCATTCAGCAAGGGTGTTCACGCGAACCGCTAAGCCGAAGAATTTCGGAGTGGCCCGAGTATTCTATCAACTCCATGGCGCAAAGCCCACTTTTGTGAGGCAAAAAGTCGCAATTGCTCCCGTAGACCGGGTAACCGGGTAACCAAGTAATTTGGGAACGCATAAAGCGCGGCTTTCAAATACAATCCAAAATTCATGTTGCGCTACTTCACAGCCGGAGAATCACACGGGGAAGCCCTGGTGGCTTTTCTCTCCGGCTTGCCGGCCGGATTGCAGGTGAACCTGGACTTCGTAGACCGCGAGCTATGGCGGCGGCAACAGGGCTATGGGCGGGGCGGGCGGATGAAGATCGAGACCGATCAGGCGCATATCTTGTCCGGCGTGCGGCACGGGATGACGATTGGCTCGCCGATCGCAATTCTGCTGGAAAACAAAGACTGGAAAAATTGGGAGGAGTCGCTGCCGGTTGGGGAAGGCGACGCCGCCAAGCACAAGCGGGTGGCCTCGCCGCGGCCGGGGCATGCGGATTTGGCGGGCGCGCTGAAATATAACTTCACGGAAGCGCGCTACGTGCTGGAGCGGGCCTCGGCGCGGGAGTCGGCGGCGAGAGTGGCAATCGGGGCGTTGGCAAAATTGTTCTTGCAGGCATTGGGAATCGATGTGCTGAGCCACGTCGTCGCGGTGGGAGCGGCGCGGCTGGAAAGCGACGTTTCGTGGGAGCAGATCTCGGAGCTTCGGAATCGGAACGAAGTGCTGCTCAATTGCGCCGACGCGGATGCGGAACAGCGCATGAAAGCGGAAGTGGACCAGGTGCTGCGAACCGGAGATTCGGTGGGTGGAGTTTTCGAGGTGGTGGCGCATGGCGTGCCGCCGGGGCTGGGCACTTACGCGCAGTGGGATGAGCGCTTGGATGGGCTGTTGGCGGGGGCGGTGATGTCGCTGCAGGCGGTGAAAGCGGTCGAGATCGGCGCGGGAGTAACGGCAGCGGCTTCGGCAGGGTCAGCAGTGCACGACGAGATTGGCTACGGCGCGCAGGGCGGCTTCACGGAATTTCAACGGAGCCGCAACAATGCGGGTGGGATTGAAGGCGGCATTTCGAATGGAGAAGACATCCGGGTGCGCGGGTATTTGAAGCCGATCTCTACTCTGCGCCGCCCGCTGCAGTCGGTGGACTTCGTCACGCGCGAGCCGGTGAAGGCAGCCTACGAGCGCTCGGATGTGTGCGTGGTGCCGGCGGCGGGAGTTGCCGCGGAAGCTATGGTGGCGCTGACGCTGGCCCGTTGCGCGCTGGACAAATTCGGCGGCGATTCGATGACCGAGACGCTGCGGAATTTCCAGGGCTATTGCGAGCAATTGAAGAACTACTAATCGCAAGATGATCTATCCCATCAAGAAATACGGAAGCCCGGTTCTGGAAACTGCCGCGGAGCCGGTTACCGTTTTTGACAGCGAGCTGAAAAAGCTGGTCGAAGATATGTTCGAGTCCATGTATGCGGCGCACGGAGTGGGGCTGGCGGCGCCGCAAATCGGAATCGGCAAACGGCTGGCTGTGATCGATGTCACGTTCAAAGAAGATCCTGACGCAAAGCTGGTGCTGGTGAATCCGGAGATTCTTCACGCCGAAGGACGCAACCGGCAGAATGAAGGCTGCCTGAGCATCCCCGAGTTTCGCGAGCCGGTCACGCGGGCGAACAAAGTCACGGTGAAGGCCCAAGATGTGAACGGGAAGTGGTTTGAAAAGACCGGCGAGGAACTTCTGGCCCGCGCTTTTCTCCATGAAACCGACCACCTCAACGGGAAGCTGTATATCAGCCACATCAGCGCGCTGAAGCGAGACCTGATGAAGCGCAAGATCCGCAAATTGATGAAGGCGGGAGAATGGTAGAGATTGAGTAATTTGGTAATTTGAAGCCGGTTCCAGCCTTTGGCGAATTACAAAATTACCCGATTACAAAATTACCAAATCTTCTTTGTCTTCCTCTCCCCATCTCGTGTTTTGCGGGACGCCTGGCTTCGCAGTGCCTGCGCTGGATGGGCTGGTAGCGGCGGGGTTTCGCGTCCAACTGGTGGTAACGCAGCCGGACCGGCCGCGCGGGCGCGGGATGGAAGTCTCGGCTTCGCCGGTCAAGCAACGCGCTGTGGCGCTCGGATTACCGGTCGCGCAACCCGAGAAAATCAAGAACAACGAAGAATTTCGCCGGCAACTGGCGGCATTGCAACCTGGAGCCATCATCGTGGTGGGCTACGGGCGCATTATTCCGCAATGGATGCTGGACTTGCCGCCGCTGGGCAACATCAATCTGCACGCATCGTTGCTGCCGAAGTATCGCGGAGCGGCGCCGGTACAGTGGGCCATCGCCGACGGCGAGCTTGTCACCGGCGTGACCACCATGCGCATCAATGCCGGGCTCGATACGGGAGACATTTTGCTGCAGAAGGAGATGCCAATTGCTGCGGAAGACACGGCGGAAACGCTGGCGCCTCGGTTAGCAGATATGGGCGCGGGGTTGCTGGTCGAGACGCTGCAAGGGCAGCAGGCGGGAACGATTCAGCCGCGGCCGCAACGTGATGCAGACGCTTCGCATGCGCCGATCCTTAAGAAGGAAGATGGGCGATTGGATTTTCGCCGGGAGGCAGTCGTGGTTTACAACCGCTTGCGCGGGTTCCAGCCGTGGCCGGGCGCGTTTACGAGTTTCCGAGGGAAGAATCTGAATGTGTGGGCGGCTCGGCTGGCGCATTATTCGGTCGTCGCGGGTGAGATTGTCGTCGATGGCGATCGCCTGCTGGTTGGCTGCGCGGTGGGCACGGCTCTCGAACTGCTCGAAATGCAGCCGGAAGGCAAGAAGCGCATGGCCGCGCGCGACTTTGTTCACGGATATCGGCCTCGAAGCGGAGAGCGGTTCGGTCCGTAACCGCTTCGCAAGCCACGCGTGACACGAGCGGAATCCCCCAATGCCAATTTCTCCAGCACGCGCGGCGGCGTTCGACATCTTGCTGCGGGTTGAGCGGCAGGATGCGTACGCTGCCGAGCTGCTTCATTCGGATACTTACGCTCGGCTTTCTTCCAGGGACCACGGCCTGGCCACGGAATTGGTGATGGGCGCTCTCCGGTGGCAGTCGTGGCTCGACGGGCGGATTGCGGAGCAATCTTCGCAGAGTCTGGCAAAACTCGATCCCGAAATTCTCATCGCGTTACGCTTAGGCGCGTATCAGCTTGCATTCCTCCAGCGCGTGCCGGGCCGGGCCGCGGCGAATGAGAGCGTGGCGCTGGCGAAACGCGCGCGCAAAAGCTCAGCGGCCGGCTACGTAAATGCGGTGCTGCGAAAGCTGGCCGCAGAAGGCATTTCGCAGGATGCCGCGAAATCCATTGACGGCGCGGCGACGCCGGCGGAGCTGGCGAAGTGCTCGGCGCACCCGCTGTGGATGGTCGAGCGATGGGAGCGAGCGTTTGGCTTGGAGATCGCACGATCTATTTGCTCGGCTGATCAGCAAATCCCTGAAATCGCGATCCGGCTGGCGGCGCCCGAACTGGCCGACGAGCTCAAGGCAGAGGGAATCGAATTAGGACCGGGAAAACTGCTGACCGGCGCGCGGCGCTTACTCTCAGGCGACTTGGCGAAAACAAGAGCATTTCGCGAGGGCAGAGTTGCGATTCAAGATGAGGCTTCGCAGTTGGTGGCGCTGCTCGTCGGCCGAGGCGCGAAGATTCTCGACTGCTGCGCTGCGCCGGGGGGCAAGACGCGAATCCTGGCGCAGCGCAACCCTGAGGCTGAAATTGTGGCGGTGGAACTGCATCCGCACCGGGCGCGATTGCTGCACAAGCTGGTCCGGCAAAGCAATGTCCGCATCGTCACCGGCGACGTGCGCGAAGTTCTGGCGCGTGAAAGCGAGCAATTTGCGTGCGCTCTCGCAGACGTACCCTGCTCGGGAACCGGCACGCTGGCGCACAATCCGGAGATCAAGTGGCGGCTGCGGCCGGAAGATCTGGAGAATTTCCGAGAACGGCAAGTGGCGATCCTGCGGGCGGCGATGCGCAAGGTTGCCGCCGGCGGCAGGCTGGTGTATTCCACTTGCTCACTGGAGAAAGAAGAAAACGAAGACGTGGTGCAGAAGGCGTTGGCCGACGACGAATCGTTCGAAGCGCTGGACTGCCGGAAGGAATTGGAGCAGTTAAGAGATGAAGGGGAACTTGCCTGGGCCGATGCCGGCTCATTAACGACTGGGCAGTACCTGCGGACGGTTCCTGGATTGCATCCCTGCGAGGGCTTCTTTGCGGCGATCTTGCGGAAGCGCGAATAGCGCACCATTCCTTATGGCACGGCGAAATCGATGGCTGAGCCCGCCGCAATTTTTTCTCCCGCCGCGGGACTCTGCGAAGCAATCGTGCTATTCGGCGCGGGAGTGAACGGCGGAGGCGAAGCCGGGGCTGGCGATACTGAACCGAGAGCAACGGGTGCGGCTCCTGCCTGCGTGACGTTGCCAAGCCGCAACCCGGAAGCTTCGAGGATCAGCTTGGCGGTCGCGAGCGACTGACCCACAAAGCTCGGCATCACATAAGCCTGCGGCGGGGCCTGGTCTGCGACCAGCAGGCTGATCTTGGGCGCGGCCACGTCGCTGGCGTTGGGTGGCGGGCTTTGCGCCATGACCTGGTCAGCGGGCGCGGCAGATGAGGCGACGTGATCTACGGCGCTGATTTCCAGCCCGCGGCGTTCAATGTTCATCTCCGCCGCGCGCTCGCTTTGGCCACGAACATCGGGAATTTGCACCCGCTGCGGGCCCAGGCTCTGCGCCACGCGAACTTCCCAGCCCCGGCGCACCATGGTTCCGGCGGGCGGCAACTGAGAGAGAATCTTGCCTTCCGGCACATTGGCGCTGTAGTACTCGCGTTCGACTTCGAACTCCAAGCCATCCACTTCGGCGATTCTGCGGGCCTCGACGGGAGTCTTATCCAGCAGATTCGGCACGGCCACTTCGCGGCCGTGGATGGCGAAACGCATAGCGGTGAGAGCGGACACCATTCCCACCACCAGCAGCACCAAGGCGCGCAGAAGAAAGCGGAAGAAGGATTTCATTGGTCCAGGAAAATAGGCAGTGGCTCAGCTGGCGAATTTATGCTAACCATTGTCATTCCGAGCCGGTCTTTTCGGCGAGGAATCTGCTTGTTGGCAGCACGAAAACAGCAGATTCCTCGCGCGATACTGCTGCGCTTCGGAATGACAAGTTAGAGAAAATTTCCAAGTTGCGCCACTGCAGGAAATTATAGTCGCCCGCCATAGAACCTCAGTGGGTTTCCTCCTCGGCTGGGGCGGAGTCTTGCGTATCCAGCTTTACTGCGGCTGAGGTCGGCGGCAGGGGCGGCGGTGGCTGGAACTGGCCGGGATCTTTGCCGGGCAGAGCGGCTTGCATGAAGTCCATCCAGATGGGCAACGCGGCGCGGGCGCCGGTTTCTTTGTCGCCTAGAGATTTCTTCTCGTCGTAGCCCACCCACACGCCACAGGTCGTCGTGGGAGAGAAGCCGACAAACCATGCATCGGTGAAATCATTGGTGGTCCCGGTTTTCCCGGCGAGCGGATACTTCATATGGCTGGCCGCGACTCCAGTGCCTTGCTGCACCACATCCTGCAGCATGGATGTGATGATGCGCGCGGTGCGGGCGCTAATCACGTCGTTCACGTCGGGATAATCTTCTTCCAGCACGCGGCCCTCATAGTCGGTCACCTTGGTGATGTAACGCGGCGTGACGCGCACTCCATCACTGGGGAAAACGCTGTAGGCGGAAGTTTGCTCGAGCGGCGTCACCTCCGCCGCTCCCAATGCGACGGGCAAATAGGGCGGAATGGTGGAGGTGATGCCGAAGCGGTGAGCGTAGTCGATGACGGATTTGATGCCCAGGCTGTCGGCAAGTTTGAGCGCCGGAATGTTGCGCGATTGAGCAAGCGCCCGGCGCAGCGTGATCAGGCCTTCGTAGCGTTCGTCGTAGTTGTGCGGGGAATAGGGGCCGGAGGCGGATTGAAACGTCACCGGCGCGTCAAGGATGGTGTCATTGGGCGAAGCGCCTTGATCGATGGCATCGGTGTAGACGAAGGGCTTGAACGACGATCCCACCTGCCGCAACGCCTGGGTGGCGCGATTGAATTTGGACTCATTGAAATCCCTCCCGCCCACCATGGCTTTGATCTCGCCGCTGGCGTTGTCGATGGCGACGA
The DNA here is from genome assembly GCA_963770915.1 of uncultured Acidobacteriaceae bacterium. Lineage (GTDB taxonomy): Bacteria > Acidobacteriota > Terriglobia > Terriglobales > Acidobacteriaceae > PALSA-270. Next base: position 2,248,455 of record CAVYRG010000001.1, on the reverse strand, counting down.
GCGCGCCCTGCACACCCGAGTCCTGCTCTAAGGTCACTCGCGCTTTGCCGTCCGGATCGAGCGCGAGGACTTTCACATAGACGAGGTTGCCGGGCCAGAGGATGTCCTGCAAGCGCTGGTGGGTCCAGGCCACGTCGGCGGGGGCGAGCGTTGCAGTGTAATCGCCGAACTTGATGGACGCCGACGCGGGAGAAACCTCAGTGACCAGGGCATGGATGTAGCCATTCACTTCCGGTTCGTCCTGCCAGTCGGGGTCCTGGTAGTTGGCGAGGGTCACGTCTTTGGTAAGAACGTTCTGCAGATGACCTCTCCAGCCATGGCGCCGCTCAAGTGCCGCCAGGCCATTGAACACGGCCTCGCGCGCAGCGCGCTGCAAATCCACATCGAGCGTGGTGTAAACCCGCAACCCACCTTGGTGAACCCGGTCCGTGCCGTACTTGTTTTCCAGGTATTGCCGGACGTCCTCTACAAAGTAGGGCGCAAGCGAGTTGGGATCATGCGCCAGGTTGAGCTGGAGCGGCCGATCGCGGGCCTCATTGGCTTGCTGGGCGGTGATTTTTCCGTCTTCGAGCAAAGAGTTGATCACCAGATTGCGGCGTTTGAGGGCGCGGTCAGGATGAAGGATGGGGGAGTACAAGCCGGGTGATTTGGGCAAGCCTGCCAGCAGGGCAGCTTCATCGAGCGTGAGTTGCTTGGCTGGCTTGCTGAAGTAGAACTCGGAAGCGGCCTCAAATCCGTAAACGCCGTGGCCCAGGTAAATCTGGTTGGCGTAGAGCGTGAAGATCTGCGGCTTGGTGAAGCGGCGCTCGATTTGAACGGCGAGAAGCGCTTCCTCGATCTTGCGGCGCCAGGAGCGGTCGGGCGACAGGAAAAGATTCCGCGCCAGCTGCATGGTGAGAGTGGAAGCACCCTGCACTTTGCCTCCGGATTCGATATCGCGATACGCGGCGCCGGCGATCCGCCAGACGTTGATGCCGAAATGGCGGTAGAAGTCCTTGTCTTCGACGGAGATCAGCGAATTGCGAAGCACGGGCGGAAAATCGTCGTAGGTGGCCACCACGCGCCGCTGCAGGGCGAAGGAGCCGATGATGCGTCCCTGATCGTCGTAGAGCTGGGTGATGGAACTGGGCCGGTAGTGCTCGAGTTGCTCGACTTCCGGCAGATCGGTTGAGTAAACCAGCAACAGGCCGGAAACCGCGCCGACCAGCGCGGAAAGAAAAATCAAAAGCGCGAAGAGGAGGCGGCTGGCTGTTTTTCCGCTTTTGACTTCGGCCTCCGCCGGCGGAGGAGCGGAATCTTCGAAAAGAGACAACATGGCGAGCCAAGTCCAGAATAGCAGGCCCGGTCCTTCCGGGCACTGCTATTCCAAAGGCTGCGCAGAGCTGTTAGGCAAGCTTAGGGGAAATCTCAGCTGGCTTTGCTATTCAGCACCTGAATGGCTTTTTGCAGTTGCAGATCGGGCTGCGGAGCCTGTGGTTTGTCCTGCGTCACCGGTGCGGCTTCATCGTCGTCGTCCGCTGGGCCGTAGTCGTCATCGCCGGAAGCAACCTCAACGTTGGGCGTGACGGCCGCATCCTGAATTGCTTTCCCATCCGGTGCATAGTACTTCGCGACCGAAAGGATGAGCGCCCCACCATCCGGCAGATCGAAGACTTTCTGCACCGCGCCCTCACCGAAGGTCTTTTCGCCGGTGACGTCGCCGCGCGCGTTATCCAGAATTGCGGCCGCCACGATTTCCGCCGCTCCCGCCGTGCCTTTGTTTACCAGCACCACCAGAGGCAAAGAGGTAATGGCTTGCGAAGGATCGGCAGTGAACGACTCGCGCGGATACTTCTGGCCTTGCAGATAGGTAATGGTTCCGTGGTTGAGGAACAGATTGGCGGTGGCGATGCCCTCGGCTTCCTCGCCTTCGGCGCAATTGCGCAGATCGAGGATCAATTTTTTGGCGCCCTCTTTTTGCAGGGCCTTGATCTTGGCGGTGATCTCCTGCGTTTTACCCTTGGTGAATGCATCCACCTGGATGTAGCCGATGCCGTTGTCCATCATTTTGTCGGTCACGGGCGGGATGGTGACGACGTCGCGGGTGACGACGATCTTTTCAGGCTCGGCGCGGCGTGCCCGCACCACCGAAACCGTGACCGTGGAGCCCGGCTCACCCGAGAGCAGGTTGTGAATCTCGGCCAGCGACAGATCGTGTGTGCTGCGGTTGGTGCCGTTGATTTCGATCGCTTCCAGAATATCCGAGGACTGCAAGCCAGCTTTCTCAGCGGGGCCCCCGGGAATAACCGAAACCACCGTGGCGTAACCGAAGCGCTTGGAAACCATCGCGCCGATGTCGCCCTTGGTTCCGGTCTTATGCGATTGGTACTCCTTGTATTCCGCCGGCGTCAGGTAGCTGGAGTCGGGATCCAGCGAATCGAGCAGCCCATGCAAGGCGCCGTCAGTTACGGAAGGAATGTTGGGCTCCTCTACGTATTCGCTGCGCACTCGCGACAAAACTTCGCTATATACCTCAATCTGGCGATAGGCCCCATCGCTACTGGAAGCGCGCACGCCATTCAGTCCGCCGACCAGAACAAACAACAACACACCAGCGGAGCAAGTCAGGATCACAGCCTTCGTCTTCATGGACATCGGATTATTCTTCTTCTCGACAGGAGAGATTCACTTCACCAAGGAAGATACCGTCAATTATAAACCTTGGATGCGAATTCGTTGCCTTCGGCGCAAGCAAAACGGCGCTCTTCGGTAACTGGCGCGGCTTTGGATGGGAAGTCGCTTGAGGTTGTTCCAACCAAAGGACTTGGCTGCTTCCGGCCGCTTTTACCGCACCTCCGCCAGCTCGGTGCGCAGCTTGTGGGTGGCGCGGAAAAGCGTGTTCTTGATGGTGCCTTCGGTGGTGTTCAGGATTCCCGCCACAGTGCGCAACCGCAATCCGTGATAGTGCTTCAACTCGAACACGGTCCGTTCGCGGGGAGAAAGGCGGCGCAGGGCGCGCAGGATTGTTTCCCGCAGCTCGCGGCCAGCCAGGCTGCGCTCGGGACTGGCGCCCGGGCGGTCATCGGAGACCCGATCCACCACGGCCTCCTCTTCTCCGTCGGGATGGACCGTGGTCGTGAGATCGCGGGCTCGATTGCGAGTTTTGCGCAGGTGGTCGAGGCACAGGTTGGTCACAATGCGATAGATCCAGGTGTAGAAGGTGCACTCGAAGCGGAAACTCCCGAGATTGATGTAGGCGCGGAGAAAGGCTTCCTGATAGACATCCTCACCATCCTCCGGGGAACCGGTGAGGTGGACCGCGAGGCGAAGCACGGCGCGATCGTATTGACGCACCAGCTCTTCAAAAGCCGAGGTGTCGCCCTGCTGGGCGCGGCGAATCAGCAGAGTGTCATCGACGCGGATCTCGCGCGGTGCCTTAGCGGATGGGAGCAGTTCCAACCCGTTGCTATAGGTCGGGGCGATGCCTAGATTGTTCGAATTCGTCGCCATACAAAGGCCTTTCTCCGATATTTGGTTTCTGTAACCGCGGTTCCTTAGCCCACGAACTTGTATCCGGTGCCATGCACCGTCAAAATAAAGCGCGGCTCTTCCGGTTTGGGCTCGACCTTCTGCCGCAAGCGCACAATGTGCGCGTCCACCGTGCGCGTGGTGGGAAAGTGCTCGTAGCCCCAAACTTCCTCAAGCAAGCGGTCGCGGCTCAGCGTTTCCCCCGGATGAGCCAGAAAATACTTCAAAAGCTCAAACTCCTTGGAAGAGAACTCCAGCGCCTTGCCGCCGCGCGAGACCTGGCAAGTGCGCAGGTCGAGTTCCACGTCTCCGAAGGCGAAGCGCGTTTGCAAACCGGCGGCAGGCTGGGCGCGCCGCAACACCGCTTTGACCCGGGCCAGCAGCTCGCGAATGGAAAACGGCTTGGTCACGTAATCATCCGCGCCCAATTCCAGGCCCACCACTTTGTCCACTTCCTGTCCCCGAGCGGTCAGCATGATGATGGGCAGTGTGGGCCGCCGCGCCTTGAGCTGCTTGCATACGTCCAGCCCGCTCATGCGCGGCATCATCACGTCGAGCAGGACCAGATCGGGCGAAGACTTGAGCGCGGCTTCAAGCCCGGCAATCCCATCGCCTGCGGTCAGAACCTCGTAACCCTCGAACTCGAAGTTGTCGCGCAGCCCGGACACCATGTTGGGCTCGTCCTCGACGATCAGTATCTTCGTCATTCCGCGGCTCCTGAAGCCTGCTCGGGCGTGTTCTTCCCGGGGCCGGAACCCTTTTGCACCGGCAAAGAGATGGTGAATTTGCTGCCCTCGCCGGGAGTGCTGTCCACGATCACTTCTCCGCCATGTGCCCGGACGATGTGGCGCACCAGCGACAATCCCAGCCCGCTGCCCTTGGTGTTGTGAACCAGCGGATCGCCCACGCGATAAAACTTCTCAAAGATCTTGTGCTGCTCCTGGTCGGGAATGCCGATGCCGTGATCTATCACTTCCAGCCTCACCGACCCGTTTTTGCGATAGAGGTTCACGCCAAGGTACTTACGGTCATACGAATATTTGAGCGCATTGTTCACAAGATTCAGCAGAGAACGGGACAGAGCTTCGCGGTCGACGTTTAGCGACGGCACGTCGTCGCTGATCTTTTCTTCAAAGACAAAGCCATTCTGCTCAATTTGATAGCGGTAAGAGTCCAGGGTGGTGTGCACCAGTTCGCGCAGATCGGTTTCGCGGAAGTCGTACTCTTTGCGGCCGGCCTCGATGCGGGAAAAATCCAGAATGTTGTTGATGAGCGCGCTCAGCCGTTCGCTCTCCTTGCGAATGATGCGGTAGTACTCCTGGCATTTTTCGGGGCTGCTGATGCGCCCCAATTCCAGGGTTTCGGCGTACAGGCGGATGAGAGAGAGCGGAGTGCGCAGCTCGTGGGAAACATTGGAGACGAAATCCGATTTCAGCCGCGCCAGCGCCATTTCTTTTGCAACATTTCGATGGGTGAGCACGATTCCCCCTGCCAACAGCAAGGTCAAGCCGCCGAGCACCAGGAAGCTGGTGTGCACAAAGTGGTCGCCAAGAGCTTGCAGCGTGGTCCCACGCAACTTGATGCCGAGGGTGAGCTGCGGAAAAGCGCCTTCCAGGTTGCGCTCAACTTCGGGCGAGCCGCCATCCCATCCGGCTGACTCCGCCAGCGGCGTCGATTCGCTTCGGACGTGCAACATCAACACAGCCGGGTTCTTCTCGCTCTCGTTCTCGGCAACGTTATGGCTCAGCAGGGTCTCCAGCATTTCCGGGAAGAAGTGCTGGCGCAGATAATCCGCATCAAAGGCGATGCCGCCGACGCCCTGAACCTGGCCGGATGGGCTGGTGATCAGGAACAAGGCGACCGACTGATACATGTGCTTATCGCCGCGGGGCGCGGAATTGGCGAAGAAATAGTAGGGTGTGCCCCTCTTTCGCACCTGGGTGATTTCGTCGACCATCTCCTTGTATTCCAGCTTCATCCAGCCATCCATCATGTGGGACATGTCGTTGGCTTCGTCCTGGAAACCGGCTTCCTTCAAGCGATAAGGCTGGGAGCGGATCACCAAACCACCGTCTGGGCTGTAGACGAAGGCATGGGCGATGTAGGAATGGCCGGCCAAAATGCGATCGAGAGTGATCGAACACGCTTCTCCAGGAGCGGGGAAGCCTACCCGCGCATCGTCCATCAGTTCGTAGGCGCGCAGGTTGAGTTGTTTTTCCGATATCGCTAGAACCTGGGTGAAATCGCGCTGGATGGCCGCTTCGATGCCGCGGTCGCGCTGGATGGATTTCAGATGCAACGCGCCCAGCACCACCAGCGTGGCTGCCGGCAACACTACCGCCAACTCAAGTGCCAGGATCAGGCGGGTGCGGTCGTTGCGGCGTTGCTTTGGCATGACACGGTTGGCGATCCTACGCGTCAGGACGGCCACACTCGAAACATACTTGAGTGTGACAGGGCAGGTGTCAACCGTCAGTAAAAAGCTGTAAAAAGTTGTGAACTCGTTGATTGGAAAGGTACGGCGGAGAGTTAGGGCAGTCTGAAATCTACGGTCACGAAGGTTTGGGCTTCAACCGCTTGCCCGTTCAGGACGTAGGGTTTGTAGCGCCACTGCTTCACGGCCTCAAAGGCCGCCTGTCCCAATAGCAAGGACCCACGGACGAGCTTCAGCTCGCGAACACTCCCGTCTCGCCCGATCCACGCCTGCAGCACAACCGGCCCCTGCAGCCCCGCTTGCACAGCCTTTTCCGGATAAACCGGATCGACTTTCGCAAGCAGCAGTTTTGCGGATTGCTGCTCGGGCAGGGTGATCGGCTCCACGCCGTCGAGCAGAGGGAGGGATTTCGAGACTACGTTACGAACTGAAGGAGTGCCGGGGAAGGGCGTCTCAATGCTTTTAGGTATCCGGTTCTGCGAGTCGGGAGGGGCCACCATAGCCGCAGAGATCGGGGCCGCAGAGATCGGGGCTGGAGATGGGGTCTCCGCAGGTGCGTGCCTGGGTTCGCGCGCGGGCTGCTCATGCGCTGGCTGTGAGCCGAGCGGCGTAACGCGAATTTTCTCCGATGCTCTTGCTGGTTGCCACGGTGTCTGATCCGACTCGGCTGAATCGGCTGGTTCCATGGCCTCTGCTTCCCGTGCTTCTTGAACGGCGGCGGCCGGTTCCTGCGAATCGGGAGCTGCTGTTGGCGCACCGCGAAACATCTGCGCGACCGAATGGCTGGCCTTGCTCAAGGGTTCACTAAAGACGTATCCCACAACGAAAAAAGCCACGGCGATGGCTGCGATTCGCAAAATCGCAGTGCGCCGGTCCCCCGCTTTGCGACGCGCAGCCGCCGGAGAGGCTTTCCTGAAGGGAGAGGCTTTCCTGAAGAATGAAGACTCCTTCCCCAAGCTGTCGTCAAAAGTTGCGAACCTTGGAGCTGCAGCATCTGCGTCTGCAGCGGCGTGGACTTCAGAGCCAAACACGACCGGAACCAGATTGCGCGGAGTGGGAACGGGCGTGGACCACAATTCTTTCCCTGTGCCGATGCCGGGAGCTTCGCGAATTTGCCATTGCGGCAACCATGCCTTCATGTGAGATACGAATTCCTTGCTGGTGAGCAAGGTATGGCGGACTTCTTCGGGAAGGATGGGCTTACTCAGAATCAGATCGGCCCCGGCCTGGTGCAGCGCGGCGCAGGCGTCAGCCCGGCCAATAACGATGACTAGAGCTTCCCGGTTTGATTTCAACTCGCGCGCGGTTTTCAGGAGAAAGCTGGCCTCTGGGCCTTCATCCCAATCGACGACGATCAGGTCAAACGTCCGGCTGGTAAGGCACTTGAGAGCGGTAAAGATTTCCCGGCAGGACTCTACTTCCAGCTCGAGCTCTCGGAGAGCTCCGTTGAGTAAACGCGATGCCTCCTGGTCGGAGCAGAATAATAGAGACCGTGGCGACATAAGAAGAGACTAGAGTCCCGTTCGGCACGGCGGCAAGTTACGAATTCACCCGTCCACTTCGCAATAGACCAGGTAATACGGCAGGGAGGTTACTTGTCCGGTCGGGCATAGTCCATGGTCTGGCAGTCATTGCAAGGCTACTGCCATTCTCTAATCCAAGTCTCATTTTGATTACCTACGTACTCTTTGTTGCGCATCCTGCTGATGCTATCCAAAAGTAGTAGTTCAGGTGCAGCCTGCCACAGACGGCGGCCGGAGAGGCACTGGCATCTCCCTGCCATCCTGTTTTTATGGCCGAAAAAAGCGGACCACCCACATCACGCGACCAAGCGCGGCAAGCCCCCAGTGTCGGGGAAAAACTCGCACAGGACGATGCCGGATTCCGGCTCCTGTTTATGAGCAACCCACAACCGATGTGGGTGTTTGATGCCGAAACCAACTATTTCCTGGAAGTGAATCGAGCAGCGATCGAGCACTATGGCTATTCCCGGGAACAATTCCTGAGCATGAAGATCACCGAAATTCATCCACCCGAAGACGTGCCACGGTTGATCGAGGAAACTGCTAAGGCCACCCGGGGGTTGCAACATGCAGCGTTTTGGCGACATCTCCTCAAGGATGGCCGATTAATCGACGTCGAGATAAGTTCCGACCGCCTGAGCCTAGCCGGACGCAAAGCTGTCCTGGTCGTAGCCCGTGACATTACCGAGCGCAAACGTGCGGTTGAGGCCCTCAAGCAGGCGGAACAAAAATACCGCCAGATGTTCGAAGAGGCGATCGTCGGCATTTATCAAAGTACGCCGGTCGGAACCTTCCTCAGCGCGAATCCCGCATTTGCTCACATGCTCGGCTACGCTACGCCAGAAGAGTTGATCGCGAGCGTTCACGACATTCGAACGCAGCTATACGTCGATCCCGACCAGCGTGCCGAAGTCCAGCGGTTAATAGAGACCAACGGCCTCGCTCAGCACTTCGAATGCGAACTTTACCGCAAGGACGGAAGCAGAACCTGGATTTCCACAAACGTTCGCACCATCCGTGAAGAGGGAACCGTAGTGCGCTACGAGGGCACAGCGGAAGACATCGGGGAACGCAAGCAGCTGGAAGGACAACTGCGCCAGTCGCAAAAGATGGAGGCCGTCGGCCTGCTGGCTGGCGGCGTGGCCCACGACTTTAACAACTCCCTGAGCGTAATTGCCGGATATAGCGACCTGCTGCAAATGAGCTTGCCTGCCAACGATCCTTTGCGTCGCTATACCCAGGAAATCGCCAAAGCGGCTGAGCGTGCCGCCGCGCTGACACGTCAACTCCTGGCTTTCAGCCGCAAGCAGGTGATCCAGCCGGTGATCCTGGATTTGAACAATGTAATCCTCGAAATGGAGAAAATGCTGCGCCGGCTGATCGGGGAAGACATTGACATCGTCATCCTCGGCGACGCCGAGCCTGCGCGGGTGAAGGCGGATCCCAGCCAAATGGAGCAGATCGTCATGAACCTCGCGGTCAATGCGCGAGACGCGATGCCGCAAGGCGGGAAGTTGCTGATTAAGACGACCAGCGGCTATCTGGACGAGACGTACCGGCGACAGTATCCCTATTTCCAACCGGGTAACTATGTCACCATCCGCTTCAGCGACACCGGCCTCGGGATGGACAAGGAGACCCAGGCGCGCGTCTTCGAGCCTTTCTTCACCACTAAAAAGGCGGGTAAAGGAACCGGGCTGGGACTCTCGACGGTCTATGGGATCGTAAAGCAAAACGGCGGATATATCACCGTGCAAAGCGAGCCGGGGCGGGGATCAACCTTCAAGATTCACTTACCGCAGGCGGAGGGTACGCCCCAACTTGCAAAGCTCACCGAGACTAGCGGCCCAGGTCCGCGCGGCTCGGCGACCATACTGTTGGTCGAAGACGAGGAAGCGCTGCGCGAGCTGGCACGGAATTGCCTGGAGAGTCACGGCTATCGCGTTCTTGAGGCGGGCGACGGCAAGTCTGCGCTAGAGAAAGCCGCGCAACATCAGAACCCTATTCAACTGCTTCTGACGGATGTTGTTATGCCGAGGATGAGCGGGCGCGAATTGGCCGATCGCATGTGCACATTCTATCCGGGGATCAGAGTCGTTTACATGTCGGGATACACCGACGACCTCATTGCGCAATACGGTGTGCTGGATGCAGATACGATGCTTCTTGAGAAGCCGTTCACCCTGGCGTCTTTGCTGAAGAAAGTACATCAAGCGCTGCAGACCCAGGCAAAAGGCGCGGCGCCGGGAAGCTCTTGCTGATTTGCTACTGGTCCCGCAGCGATACCGGCGGAACGTAACTGCCCTTCAGTTCCCGGTGCCACCAGTCGCCTGTGGCTCGCCGCTCGGCAGGGGTGGTGAAGCGATATTCGTAAAGCTGGGCGCGGACAAAGCGGGGAGGAGCGGCGGGGAATGGATTGGCGGCAAAAAGCTTGAGCACATCCGGGGACCCCTGCAACAGGCGCGCCATCAACTGGATGACCCAGGGATCGCTGCGATAGTCGCCGAGCGCCGCAAACCACATTTGCCAATCCAGGCGGGGCTGATGAGGCTGCACCCACGCCGGCCGCCTGGCCACATCGCCGGGTTTGTACTTGAACTCATAAGGCAGCCAGGTATTCCCGTCGTTCGAGCCCTCCAGCACGATTTCAGGGCGGGAAGTCGTCATGACCGCGAACAAGCCATAAGTGTTGACCACCTCAAAAGGTGAGACAGCACGAATGACGGTTTCGGCGGGATCCCAGTGGAATTGGAAAAACATTCCGATCATCTCGAAGCAGCTGACGAAAAGCACCACTCCGGCCAATCCACGTGAGATGCCATAGTGCAGAGCGGGCCAATGCTGAGGCCGGTCCGACGACGATCGCCACTTTGCGAACCGCGGAAAGGCGCCGCGCAACAACTTGTCATCCAGCAGAAAGAGACACAGCGCCACCGCCAGAAGATTGAAGAACGCGTAGTTCCCGGTGAGAAAAATAAGCCCCTGCAGCGCGACGATCGCTAATCCGGCCAGGAAGCGGACGCGGCGTGGCGCGAAAATGAAGAAAGGCAAGACTAGCTCGACGAAAAACACAACGCCGACTGAGAAATGCTGAAACCAGGCTGGTAGCTGATAGGCATACCAAGCGAGAAACGTCGGCAGGGGCTGGGTTTGGTAGTGCACCGGCAGCGCCGCGAAATGGCGCCAGGAAGGGTCGCCGCTCAACAGCTTGACTGCGCCGGAAAGCAACATCAGGCGGAACAGCAACCAGCGAAAGAGCCAGGGAACCAGCGAAGAAGATCCGAGAAAGATCGCGAGAAAGCCTGCTTCCAACAACAAAGCGTCCCATTGGAAACTCAAGAAAACCTGGCTTGCGGTCGCCAGCGACAAGTAGAGAAAAAACAAGAGCAACCGTGCGGCACGCCAGTTCAGGCCGAGCATGAGCAGAGTCGAAAGGCAAACGCCGGCGATCCAGACTGCCTTGATCGCGGCATCACTCCAACTGAACCACAAGAAGCTGGGAAGGTTCCAATACGCAGCCGCGCCTAGATATTGCCGGACCTGCGGAAAAAAATCAGCCACGGGAAGAATCCCGCGCGACCCAATCAGGCCTGCCGCCTGCACTCCGAACGAAGCAAAGGCGATCAAATAGATTGCGCCAAGCAGGCGCAGAAACAGCCAACTCGCCAGCTGGTAGCTGGCCGGCTCGACCGGGATTCCCCACAATAACTTCAGCACGCGATAGGCAAAAGAGCGGTGGTTCGCTATGGCTCGGTAAGCCACTTCGGAAACCGGAGCCGCCCCCGGAACGCGAAGGTAGAGTTCCAACATCCATCGCTTGCCCGGGGTCGTGGCAAGCGCGCTGAACACGGCGTGCGCGCCGCTGAGCACTTCGCCATCGGGCTGAATGAGTTTTACGGCTGCGGCAAACTCTTTGCGCGGAATCTGCGGGTAGTCCGAGCCAACTTCCTGATAGGGAGCGTAGCTGACGCGTTCGCCAGTGATGCACTTGCCATACGCGACGCACGCCTTGCAGAAGGAGCAGTCTCCATCGAAGACGACTAGCGGCCTGAGAACAGAGTCTTCAGCCATATTGGAGGATTATCGCCCGGTCAGATTATGACAGGAGGGAGAGGAAGCCAACTAATTTGCGCTGGCCTGCAGACGCTTGAGGGAGAAGCGTTCCACCACGTCTTCCAGGGCTTTGCGACTGATGGGCTTGGAGACGTAATCGTCCATCCCGACTTCGAGGCAGCGCTCGCGGTCGCCGCTCATGGCGTGGGCCGTCATGGCAACGATCGGGGTGCGAGGGCGGCCCAAGCGTTCCTGCTCGCGAATGCGGCGCGTGGCTTCGAAGCCGTCGATGTCTGGCATCTGCACGTCCATGAAGATCAGGTCGTAACGGTGCTCGCTCCACGCGGAGAGCGCCTCCTTGCCGTTGGAGACCAGCGTCACCGAGTGGCCCATTTTCGAGAGCATGGCGAGAGCGAGCTTTCGGTTCACCAGATTGTCCTCAGCCACAAGAATGCGCATGCGCGATTGGGCGACGGGAATTGAGAAAGGGGCCTGCTCCGAAGCAGATCGAGCGGGCGAGACGCCGAGGAGACGGCGAACCGCATCGAAGAGCTCTGCCGGTTTCACCGGCTTGATGAGATAAGCTTCGACCGCGAGCTCACGGCAACGGGCTGCGTGCACGGTTTGGTCGACAGAAGTGAGCATCATGATTCCCGTGGTGCGGATCAAGGGGTGATCACGGATGCTCTCGATCACGGCAAAGCCGCTCATGCCCGGCATTTGCTCATCGATCAGCAGCAGCCGATAAGGTTGGTTGGCCGCGAGCGCACGATCTAATTCTGCCAGAGCATCCGGCCCGGAGCTTACCGCAGTGGGCTTCATCCCCCACTGTCGCGCGAATTCGAAGAGGATCCTTCGGTTGGTGGCGTTGTCATCCGCAATAAGAACAGAAACGTCTTGCAGGTCGGCTGCTCCCTCGGAAAGGGAGGGCTCCTCGCCTTGTGCGCCGATGGGGAGTGTGACCGTGAAACAGAAAACGGAGCCAGGATCGCCGGTGTTCTCAATCCAAATGCCGCCTTCCATCAGGCGCAGAATTCGTTTCGAAATAGCCAGCCCCAATCCGGTGCCGCCGTATTGGCGCGTCGTTGAGGTGTCGGCCTGCTCAAAAGCCTGGAATAATTTCTGTTGTTTCTCCAGCGGAATGCCGATGCCGGTATCGCGGATGCGGAAGAGCAGTCGAGCGGAATCCGCGGTTCGCGATTCCAGCCGTACTTCCAGGGCAATCTCCCCCTCCGAGGTAAATTTCACCGCGTTCCCCAAAAGATTCAGCAGCACCTGTCGCAGGCGCACGCAATCCCCGGTGAGCCTGGTGGGGACCTCCGGCGCGATCTGAAACAGGAGCTCGAGCTGCTTCCTGTGCGCGGGGATGGCGAAGGTTTTCATTACGTCGCCGACGAGGTCTGCGAGGTCGAAGGGCGTCGGATTCAGTTCAAGTTTCCCCGCCTCGATGCGGGAATAGTCCAGGATGTCATTGATCACGACCAGCAAAGCTTCCGCCGAGGAACGGACCATCGAAATGTATTCCCGCTGCTCCGTGGTCAGGTCGGTGGAAAGCGCCAGCTCGGTCATGCCCAGCACTCCGTTCATGGGAGTGCGGATTTCGTGGCTCATATTGGCAAGGAACTCGCTCTTAGCACGGTTGGCCGCGACGGCCGCGTCCTTCAAGACGGCCGCCTCCTGCAACTGCTCACGAATCACCTTGGTTTGGTGTCTCACGCGGCGGCGCAGGACAAATACCCAGGCTGACACCACCAAGATCGCAACTCCTGTCAAACCCAGCACCAGGATCACGCGTCGCGTCGTCCACCAGGGCGGAAGCGCCAAGACGGTGATGTCCTGGGGAGAGCGCAGAAAAATGCGGATTCCTCTGGGAGTCCGGTCGGATCGGACTTCTACCAGGCATGTGCCGGTGAGCTCGAGAGTGCTGCCTACGGGTGGAAGATCGTCGTTGGAAGCGCCAGTGCTCAGGATGGCGGTGAAGGTACTCCCGTCGGCCGATAAGAGCAACGTATGCTCTCTAGAGATGCGAGTCGCGTCGAGCAACCGCCCACGGATACGCACCAGCCTGGCGTCGAAGTCTCCTTTGATCGCATCCGCGAAGGTGACAGGACTTGACGGCGGAAGCGGCCGGCTCCCAATGCGGCGGTACTCAATGTCTTCCAGCACTGGAGAGTAGTCTCCGAAGGAAGGGAATCCGACCACATCGATGAGGTCGCCGACATGAACGTTCTCTGCTTCCGTGGTGTGAACGAACAATCCCTGGCCGTCTTCGGCAATGGAGAGCATACGGCCGCTCCATATCGAGGTGACCACTCCTTGCACGTGGATGCGATGCTCCGTGCTGACCCCGGGTATGTAGCGCATGACCGCGCTCAGGTCACGGACGGGCAAAGAGAAAGGATCTAAAGGCCCAGGCTCGAGCACCCGAATTTGCTCGATGTTAGGAGTAAAAAGATGGGCGCCGATGAGTTGCCGCTGCTGGTTGAACCGGGGGCCACAAACGCCTCGAACCAGAACCTTGGCGTCGATAAGTTTGCTGTAGTCTTCGCCGCCCGCGACCATAGCGATTATGCTGAGACGGCCTACGCCGGTTGCCAGGGTGATGACTACGTTGCCGGCGCCGGAAGCAGCTTGGTCGGCGTAAGCCGTGACGTGATCCGAGGCCACCACGCTACGGACGACTCCCTCCACTTCCACCCACTCGGTGTCCTCCTGACCCGCGAGTAAACGGTCCAGGTCCGTTTGATGGGGCTCGGGAAGTTCTCCGTGGCGAAGAACCCGCACTTTGGGCTTCTCGACCACCGGCGCGAAGCCGCCCGGCCCGCTCACACCTTGAATATCCAGAACATCGCCGGCTCGAAGAGGCAGAGTGGGCTGGCCGCGCATTTCCACATACACGCCTCCGCTGGAATCGTGCACGAACAGATTCCCTAAGTCGGGGTTGTAGTAAAGGACTGTCGCGGCGGAAAGGTGAATGGGCAGCGCCCGCAGCGATTCGGCCAGGGTCAGGCTGTGGACCGCGTGGGCAGTTTTAAGCGGCGCCAGGCTTGCAGCTAGGGATGTCGGTCCGTAGCAGGAAGCCAGGAACACTAGTGCCACGGTTCGCACCCAAGAACGGCTCCGCCCTTGGCGTTCGCGAATGAGGAGAAGGTTCACCCCATACCATCAAAACAGCAATTGCAGCAAAACACAGCCTGTATTTCGCTTTTGCAGGTTACGAGAGTTTCGCTGGCCCGGATGCAAGGGCAGGAGGTCGCTGCGCGGGGGATTGTCGATCCTATCGCTATGCTTTAGCGACAGTTAGCTAATAGGCGATCGCGGAGATCGTCACGATTTTGCCGGCGCGCCCGGAGCTAAACCTGTAGAACGCCGTTGCACAAGGTTGGTCATTAGGAGATATTCGCGGTTTGCGGGTGTGCCGGGGTCGCTCTCCACCTGGTGAATCAGAGCCTTGAAAGCGAGCTTTGATAATTCGACCTGAGACATTTCGACCGTGGTCAAGGGGGGCGTGGTGAAGTGGGCGAGGCGGATGTCGTCAAAGCCCACGACAGACAAATCTTGCGGAACACGGATGCCGCAATCGTAGGCTTCGCGGAGAACTCCGATGGCCGTCATGTCGTTGGAGCACATCACCGCGGTCGGGCGGTCTGGCAGGCGGACCAGTTCAGCCAGGGCTTTCATCCCCCCTTCCATGGTGTGATCTCCCACTACGATGAACTCCGGTGGAATCTGTAATCCGATTTCCTGGGCAGATTCCTCAAAGGCGGTTTTGCGAGCCAACGCCGACTTCAAATGAAGCGGGCCGGTGACAAATGCAATTCGCGTGTGGCGCAGCGCCGCCAAGTGTTGCACCGCTTGCTGAATGCCATGCTGATATTGAACGCGAATGCTGCTTACGCCCGGAAGGTTCGACCCCACATCGACGAACACAAGCGGTACTTTCCGGAAGCGAAGATCCTCAAGCAAAGAATCTTCCATGCCGAAGGTCAGCACGGCAACGCCGTCCACGCGGTGCTCGATCATGCGGCGCACCGCGATTTCCATCCGCTTGGGATTGTGCACGGTTGATGTCAGCAGCAGCTCATAATTGTGCTGCACCGCCATGTCTTCAAACGACTGAACGATTTCCGGGAAAAACGGATTGATAATTTCGGAAACAATCAGCCCGAAGATTCGTGTGCGGCCCGAGACGAGCGCGCGCGCCTGGCGGTTCGGATAGTAGCCGAGCTGGTCGACAACCTTCCAGACGCGCTTTGCCAGTTGCGGATCAACCGTGGGTACGCGGTTGATGGCGCGGGAGACCGTCGCGGTGGACACCTTGGCGCGCTTGGCGATCTCCCGTATATCCATACATCCCGCTTCTCTTCCGCGTCATTCCCGATAGTCTATCGAGTCGAGAACCGGAACTCGGTGACTTGATGATACCGTTGCCCCGGCTTCAACTCAGCACTGGGAAACTTGGGTTGGTTGGGAGAATCCGGAAAGTGCTGCGTCTCCAAGCAAAGCGCGCCGCGGTGAAGGTACACTTTTCCATCCTTCCCTTTAACGGTTCCATCCAGGAAGTTGCTCGAGTAGAACTGAATTCCCGGCTGGGTGGTGAAAACCGTGAGCACTCGTCCCGTGGTGGGGTCGTAAACCTCGGCGGCCTCAGATAACTGGCCCGATGGGTGATCCAGCACCCAATTGTGATCGTAGCCGCCGGCAATCTTCAGCTGCTCGTCATTGTTTTCGATCCGCGCGCCGATTTCGGTGAGCTTGCGGAAATCGAATGGCGTTCCTGCCACCGGCTGCAGAACCCCGGTCGGAATCAGATTTTTGTTCACGGGCGTAAACCGGGACGCATTGAGCTTCAGTTCGTCATGAAGAATGGTCCCATTGCCCTGGCCGGAGAGATTGAAATAAGAATGGTTGGTCAAGTTGACGACCGTGTCTTTATCGGTAGTGGCCGAATAGTCGATGTGCAAAGTATTGCCGACCAGGGTATAACGGACGATCGCAGTGAGGGTGCCGGGGAATCCCTCGTCTCCGTCTTTGCTCACGCGCGTGAGCTCCAGTCCATTGGCAATAGGTTTGGCCTCCCATACCAGCTTGTCAAACCCCATGGGCCCGCCGTGGAGGGTGTTGTCGCCGTCGTTCTTGGGCAACGTGTAAGTCTTGCCGTCGAGCTGGAATTGGCCATGAGCAATCCGGTTCGCGTAGCGGCCGATGAGTGCGCCAAAAAAAGGCCCCGGATTCGCGAGATATCCCTCAATCGAGTCAAAACCGAGGACAATGTCCTCCGCTTTTCCCTTGCGATCGGGAACTTTGAGCGACTGAATCCGGCCACCATAGGTGATGATGCCAACCTCGATGGAGGCGTCCTTCAGGGTGTATAGGTCTACCGCAGTACCATCGGGTAGCTTTCCGAAAGGTTGCTTGCTCACTCGTGCTTCTCCTTCCGCTCCGACCGACAGTATACCGAGAATCAAAACGACAGCGAGCTTACGCCCAAGGTTTGCCCAGTTCATGAGTCTTCCTTTCTTTTCATGCCCCCCACTGCACCACCGTGTAGGAACGAGCGGGAACTTCCCATCTGGTGCGGCCATTCGCGCCCGCAGGCTTCGACATTTCCTGAGGAATGACTTTACGCGACGCCTCAAAGCTATTGGAAGCCTTCAGATCATCTCCCGTCAGCGTCAGCGCGGTCAACACCGGACCGGGAGATCTGTCCTGCCAGTTCACTTCCACCGTGCGAGCTTTAGCGAGGTCGCGGTTCAGAATGAAGAGGGAAACGGTTCCATCGTCGGCGTTGGTGGCGACGACATCCAGGTATGGAACCTGCCCCATTCCGGAAACTTCGTAGCCTGGCGATTCCGTCAGGAGATCGAGCACGGCTCCGCGCGCATATTGCAAACCCCAGCTATATGGGTAGAAGATGGTCTGCAGGTACAAACCATTTTCGTTGGTCATGATGGGCGCGATCACATTGACCAATTGCGCTAGGCAAGCGATCCTCACGCGGTCGGCATGGCGGAGAAGCGAATTCACCAGGCCTCCGACCAGCAAGGCATCCTCGAGGTTATAGACCTCTTCCAGTAGATGCGGCGCCTCTTTGCGATGTCCGTCCGAATAGTCGCCGCCGCGCGCGCGGTACCAAACGTTCCATTCATCGAAGGAGAGCCAGAGTTGCTTGGCAGAATGATGCTCACCCCGCACCATGTCGCAGACGGCCAGCGTTTCTTCGATCTGGCGGTCCATGGACAGATTCATCGCTACATACTTGGAACTTTCGCCGCCGGTCTCCTGCTGGGTGTTGCCGAAATAGCGGTGAAGCGATAGCCCATCGATGTACTGGTAGCACAGCTCCAGGACTTCGCGGTCCCAGTCGAGATAGGTCGGCATGGATGGATTGCTCGACCCGCAGGCGATGACTTTGATGGAGGGATCGACATACCTCATCTGCCGGGCCGCGTCCGCCGCCTTGAAACCGTATTCCGCCGCCGGCATGTGCCCGATCTGCCACGGACCATCCATCTCGTTGCCCAGGCACCAGTGCTCGACACGATAGGGGTCCGGGTATCCATGCTTGCGCCTCAGGTCGCTCCATTCCGTGCCCTTGTCTACGTTGCAATACTCCACCAGCGCGGCTGCCTGTTCCGGAGTGCCAGTGCCGAGATTGAGACCCATCAGCGGCTTGGTTCCCACGGCTTTGCACGAAGCCATGAATTCATCGGTCCCAAACTGATTGGTTTCAAGCGTGTTCCAAGCTTTGTCAAGGACGGTCGGGCGATCTTGTTTGGGCCCGATGCCGTCCAGCCAGTTGTAGCCGGAGACGAAATTGCCACCCGGATAGCGAACGATGGGAACGCCCAGCTTGCGGACAACATCCATTACGTCGGTGCGAAAGCCGTTCGTATCCGCCAATTTCGAGCCGGGATCATAAATGCCTTGGTAAATGGCGCGGCCAAGATGTTCCAGAAAAGAGCCGAACAGATTAGGACTCAATTTGGCGATCACCCGCCGCGAATCCAGGTAGACACGAGTTATCGAATCTGCCGCTGCGGGCGCCTTCGCTTGGGCGAACAGCAGGGGGCCAAACCATCGGTTGGCTGAACACGCCATTCCCGCGGTCATTATCTGGCGGAGGAAACTCCGCCGGAAAGGGGAAAACACGTCTCGCTCCTGTCGATTAGAGTCCCGTGAGGTATCGGGGCGGCTGCGCTTCCGCAAACGATTACCGAAACGGCACAAATATAGTCGCGCCACTATATTGAAACAAGTGATTTGTCGAGCGGCGGACCCTTAGGTCGGGATGGGTAATCGTTTCCCGCAGGCTCTGGGCCCGGAGCAACTCTAGGGCGTAGGCTCCTTAGACTCTGAAGATTGACTCTCCAAGCCCGCTCGCCGGCGGCTGAGCATGTGGTAGATGGTGTTGCGACCCACGCCGAGAATCTCCGCGGCGCGCGCCTTGTTCCCCTGCACACGATCCAACACGCGTGTCAGATGACGCAGTTGCATCTCTTCCAGAGTCAGCAACTCTTCTTCTTCGGAATCAAATCGAGGCTCCAGGGCGCGAAATGATTCGGGCAGGTCGGCGAGGTCGATAACTTTTCCAACCGCCATGATGCAACTGCTGCTGATGACGTTTTCCAACTCACGCACGTTCCCTGGCCAGCTGTGCGTAAACAGGCGGAGTTGGGCGCGGCGCGTGACGCCCACGACTTCCTTCCGAAATAAAGCGGCATAGATCTGCAGGAAGTGCCGGAGCAAGAGGGGCAAGTCCTCTTTGCGGTCGGCCAGGCGAGGCAGAGGGATCTCCACAACGGATAAGCGGTAGAAGAGGTCCTCGCGAAACTTTCCCTCGCTGACCATCTTCCGTAGGTTGCGGTGAGTGGCGGCGATGATGCGTACATCAACTTTGTGCGACACCGGCGAGCCGACCCGTTGGACCTCTTGATTCTGTAGCACGCGAAGGAGTTTCGCTTGGGCGGCCAGAGGAAGTTCCCCGATCTCGTCCAGGAAGACGGTGCCGCCGTTGGCGTACTCAAAAACTCCCTGCTTATCGCGATTCGCTCCCGTAAACGCGCCCTTCACATAGCCGAACAACTCACTCTCAAGCAAACTCTCCATCAGGGCGGAGCAGTTACAAACGGCGAATGGCGCCGACTTGGCCGGGCTGAGGTTGTGAAGCGCGTGCGCGACCAGCTCCTTCCCGGTACCGGTAGCCCCGGTCACCAGGACGGTGCGAAAGTGCGGCGCGATACGGCGAATCTTATGAAACACATCGAGCATCAACGGGCCGCGCCCGATCATTCCCTGGAACTGAAATGCCTTGAGCGATTGCTGCTCGAGTTGCTGCGACCTTTCCCGTTCCAGCGCCTGTTCGACCAAGGCATGGATACAAGTGCGCAGCTTCAAGGGGTCGAGAGGCTTAGAGAGACACTCGCTGGCGCCGCGGCGAATCGCGTCAAGGGCGGTCTCGTCGAGGTTGCTGTCCGCCATGAGCACAAAGTCCGTGCCCGGATCAGCG
The DNA here is from genome assembly GCA_963770915.1 of uncultured Acidobacteriaceae bacterium. Classification (GTDB taxonomy): domain Bacteria; phylum Acidobacteriota; class Terriglobia; order Terriglobales; family Acidobacteriaceae; genus PALSA-270. The sequence continues at coordinate 2,228,429 of CAVYRG010000001.1, read as the reverse complement.
GCCAACACGCGATCCATGAATTGCAGCCCATCCATCCCCTGTAGCGCAAAATCCGCAATCACAATACGCGGATGTATCCGCTCAAAGTGTTCGAGGGCAGCGTTGACGTTGGGCACCACGAAAAGTTGCACGGATTCGTGAGACAGAGCTTCGGAGATGATCTGAAATGTCTCCGGCGTCTCATCAACCACCAGAACCTTCAGTCGCGTCGAGTCCACAGGCTGTCCCCGGATGTCATCCTGCTCTGGGCTGCGAACTGCACAACGGTAGATGGGCGACGCAAGGACGTCGCCCGCACGTTTGGCGAGAAGTCGACAAAGTGATCGCAGCCCCCTCCACACGTCGACTTCGATACTTCCGACCGTTTTTGGAATTCCTAAATCAACCCTAATCCATTCCTTCCGCCGGACCCATAGGTCTGTCTTGCTTGTTACGATTCTAGGAAAAACCGGAGACCCTAGTTCGTGGAATCAGGGGAGGTGGGTGGCAGAACCTGGCATTTGTGTCGATGGACGCGTCGCAGATGGATCCCTCGACCGCTAACCGGGGCAAAAGCTACTGTGAACTATATGGTCTGAATTCTTAACGATACGTGAGGCAATCAGTTGTCCGCGATCACGTAACCAATGCCGCGAACGGTGCGTAGCAGTTTTTGCGAAAAATCAGCGTGGATCTTGTCGCGAACATACTTCACGTAAACGTCCACCAGGTTGGTGCTGGCATCGTAAGGGGCGTTCCACGCGTACTCCATGAGGGCGGCGCGACTAACGGTGCGCCGGGCATTGACCATAAGGCATTCGAGCACCAGAAACTCTTTGGCGGTCAGATTGATTCTCTTTCCGCTCCGTTCGACCCGGAACTCGTCGCGGTTCAAAATCAAATCGCCGACCTGCAGAACTCGATTCGCGATTTGGCGGTTGCGACGCAACAGCGCACGAGCGCGGGCGGTCAACTCGGGGAAAGAGAATGGCTTCACCATGCAGTCGTCTGCCCCGTCATCCAGAGCGCGCACCCGGTCTTCCACCCGGCTTTGCGCGGTAAGCACCAGAACAGGAAGCTCGGAGGCGCTACGCCGAACCTGCTTCAGCAGGGAGAGACCGTCAAGTTTAGGAAGATTGGTGTCCAGGATCAGCAGATCATACTGGCCGCCACGGAGAGTCTCGAATGCGGCCTCGCCATTATGGGCTATATCCACTCCGTAGCGTTCTCCCTGCAAACCGCGTTTCAGGAAATTTGCCAGTGGCACATCCTCTTCTGCGATCAACACTCGCGTCTTGGGTGTCGGCCTCGTGCAGTCTTGCGGCTTTAGCATTCTTCCCCCCTCAGGCCCAATGCTCACTGGCATTCCCAACCGCGACTGCGGCCGCTGTTGCGAATTTCGCTGTCATTCCCGACAAAGCAGCCCACGCCGGGCACTCACGAATGAATTGCGAACAGGCGGCAAAACCACAAAAGCAGCCGGGAGCACCGCACCATTTGTCATGCAATTAGAGAACCTTAATGTTGCGCTCATCTAACTCTATGCATCTGCACTGATTCCTCCGCTCACGGGGGAGAAGACAAACGCTTTGCGCGTATTTAAAGTGAACGCTATGTTTAGGAAGCGAACGGCTATCAAAGGCTGGCGGGCCGGTGCAAACCCGGTTTGCATTTTGGTCGTGAACGTACACGAGCGCGATGAAGGAATCACGCCAGCGATGCGAATCCGGTCTTGGCGGGTTGAATCTGGTGGCGGCGAGTGGACTCGAACCACTGACCTACGGATTATGAGACCGTCGCTCTAGCCACCTGAGCTACGCCGCCACGGCGTGTTGACGTTGAGGGGAAACGCGGGTGGGCTCGACCCTGTTTGACCTGATCCGGCTTCCCAAACAGAGAAGCGCGGCAGAAGGCCGCGCGTCAGATCCACCTGTTTGATTCTAAGAGCCGTTGCAAAGCGCTGTCAAACCTCAGGCTCTTGCCCCGGCTCCTGGCTCGCTATTGCAAGCGGAAAGCCGAAACCTGACACTGTACCTGCATGAAAGCAATCGCCATCATTCCTGCAAGACTCGCGTCGACGCGGCTGCCGCGAAAAATGTTGCGCGAGATCGGCGGACAGCCGCTCGTCGGCCGTGTTTACAACGTGGTGCGCTCATCGCCGCTGCTGGATGATGTGATTGTCGCGACCGACTCGGAAGAAATCATGCAGGTTTGCCAGCGAAACGGCTGGACAGCACAGATGACGTCGGCTGAGCATCGCAGTGGCACGGAGCGCGTGCATGAAGTGGCAAACTCCGCCGGCAAGGGAGCTTACGACGCCTATCTGAATGTGCAGGGCGACGAGCCTCTCACGCGGGCCGAGCACATTGCGGCGCTGCTCGAGGTGATGACGGACCCGGCGATTCAGGTAGGAACGTTAAAAACTCCCTGCCGCGCGGAAGACATTGCGAATCCCAACGCGGTGAAAGTAGTAACGGACTCCACTGGCCGCGCCCTCTACTTTTCGCGATCGACAATTCCCTATGATCGCGAGGGGGCGGCCCCGCGTTATTTCAAGCATCTCGGCTTCTATGCCTATCGCAAAGCGGCGCTGGATCGATTTGTGCAACTGCCCGAATCGTTGCTCGAAAAAAGCGAACGCCTGGAGCAATTGCGCTTTCTGGAGAACGGAATTCCTATCTACGTCGGCGAGACGCCTTTCGACACGGTCGGAGTGGACACGGAAGAAGACCTAAAGCGGGTAGAGGAAATTTTGCGGAAGCGCTAGCTCCACTAGGCGCGCTGGGCGAGCAGCCGGGAGTGGGCCCAAGCTTGTGCCGCTTGTACGCGCCGCGAAATCGCGGGATGAGAGTGGAAGAACCACTCCACGAATTTGGACGGCGATCGTTCGGCAAGATTCTGTCCAGCCAGCTTATTCATCGCTGAAACGAAGGGCTCGACGCTGGCGATGGATTTGAATGCATAGCGATCCGCCTGGCGCTCGTTGTAGCGGGAATAGGCGTTCAAAGCCGGCATCAGCAAAAACGACAGCACGGCCGATACCAGCACGAGCAGCGGCAGATTAGCGAAATCCGCGAGCGAATCGAACATGTGGAGGCGGTCGACCGCATAGTGCAAAACCCAATTCGCCGCCCAGAATCCAAGCAAAGTGGTTGCCGCCTGCACGGCAATGCTCTTGGCAATATGGCGGTGAACGTGGTGGCCTAGTTCGTGGGCGAGCACGGCTTCAATTTCATCGGCAGAGTAGTTGTCGAGGAGAGTATCGGCGAGGATAATGCGGCGGGTGTTGCCCAGTCCGGTCAGGGCCGCGTTGGCCTTGTTGCTCTTTTCGGAAAGCTTCCATTTGTAAACCCCGCGCACGCGAGTGCCGGCACGTTCTCCCAGGCGAACCAGGCGGGCTTTCAGGTCTTCATCGGCGAGCGGCTCGAATTTGTAGAAAATGGGGAACAACACCACCGGAGCCAATTGCGCCATGAGCACAAACAAGCCGAGAACGATCGCCCAGGCGATAATCCACCAATTTTGCGGATAATGGCGGATGATGAAGTACACCACCTCGGCAACAATCGCGCTGAGAACAGCGCCCACAAACAAGCCTTTGACTTCATCCCACACCCAAGCCCGCAGCCTTTGGTTGGAAAGATGAAACCGATGTTCCACGCGGAAGCCGTAGTAATCCAACCCCAGGCCAAGGAATTTCGCGATTACGAGCAGGATCAAAACATACAAGACCACTGCGAAGGCGTAGGATCCGAAGGCAGCGCGATAGGCGAAATCGCGCAGAAGGTTGGTCCAACCGGTGGCGAGCAAGACGATGAGCAACGCCAGGCCGAGCGCGAAATCCCCAATGCCCAAGCCGCGACGGATGCGGTTATAGCGCCGCGCTTCCGGGGAATCCGCTTGGACGGGGGTTGGGGCAGCTGGGCCGCTCATTAAGGCTTCATTATCCTATGATGCGCGGGAAATGCGAAGCGCCGAAGGACAGTGACCGGACGTTGCGGCTGCCTAACTTTTGACGTTTGTGACGAAGTCCTCGCCGCTGGTCAAAATCTCCTGCACCAGTTCCTGGGATGAGGCTTCCACATACACGCGCAGCAGGCGTTCGGTGCCCGAGGCGCGAAACAGAATCCACGCGTCGGCGCCGTTGTCATGGCATGGAGCGTCGAGGAAAAACTTAACCCCATCCAAAGTCGCCTTGCTGGCTATCGCGTATTGGCCGAGGCGCGTTGTTGCATCCGACTTCGCCCGCTGGATGGCACTTTGCTTCACTTCGTCGGAAACGTGCAGGTCGTGGCGGCCGTAGTAGTGCGGACCGTACTCGCGCTGCAAGTCGGCGACAAGCTGACCGAGCGGCTTGCCTTCTTGCGCCATCACGTTAGCCAGCAGCAGCGAATTCAGAATGCCATCGCGTTCCGGGAGAAAGCGGGAATAGCCGATTCCACCGGACTCTTCGCCGCCAATCAGGATTTCGCGCTCAAGCATCAGATCCGCGATGTATTTGAACCCGATGGAACATTCGTTCACCTTACGCCCATAGCGACCGCAAATTCGGTCAACCATGCGGGTGGTATTAAACGCGCGCACCACTTCGCCGGGCCATTTCTTTCGTTCCAAAAGCCAGCGCAACAGGACGCAGAAAATCTTGTGCGAATCCACAAAGCTGCCGTCTTCTGCCACTGCGCCGATGCGGTCGGCATCGCCGTCGGTAGCAAATCCGGCGTGGCAGTTTTGCTCCGTCACCGCCTTCTGCAGGGCGGCAATGTGCGGTTCGATAGGCTCGGGATTGATGCCAGGAAAGAGCGGATTCAGTTCCTGCCGAAGGGTGACGTGCTCGATACCGTGGTCGCGGAAAATCTGCGCCAGCACGCCACGGCCTGATCCGTACATGGAATCGATGGCGAACGTGAACTTGGCTTTGGCGATCAGCTCTAAATCTGCGAAGCGGCAAATCGCACCGCGATACGCAGGCTTTAAGTCGATTTCCTGAATGGGAGCCGTGGACCCGCGCGGCATCGTACCAAGCTGCTGTTCGATGGCGCGCATGATCGATTGCGTGGCCGAGCCGCCGAAATTCGCCTTGAACTTTACCCCGTTCCAGTTAAAAGGATTGTGGCTGGAAGTGACGACGACGCCACCGGCAGCCTTCCGGTCTCGAACCGCCAGAGAAATGGCCGGCGTGGGTGTGTAGTCGTTGGCGAGTGTGACGGGAATCCCCGCGGCGGCAAGCACCTGCGCTACCTCGCGGGCGGCGCGGGGCGAGGCAAAGCGTGTGTCATAGCCGACGATCACGCCGCGTGCGGAATCTTCGTGTGCGAGGACGTAAGCAGCGATCGCGCCCGCGACAAGACGAACATTGTCGAAGGTGAAATCCTCGGCAATGACGCCTCGCCATCCGTCGGTGCCAAACTTGATCATGAGCGATTGTTTTGTGTTCGGTTGTCGGCTTCCACTCGCGGCCAGGATTGGTCCTAGACTAATTTGTGCAGCTTCTTTTCATCCAGGTGTTTCACAATCGAGCCGACATCCTGCGCTCGACTGCGCGTAGTGATCAATAGCGCGTCATCCGTTTCGACCACCACCAGATCATTCACGCCGACAGCGGCCACGAATTTCTTCGGCGCGTGGATATAGTTGCCCGCGGCATCCGCGGTAAAGGCGCCCTCGCTGTGGATCAAGTTGTTGCCCGCTGGATGAGCAGCCCGAATGCCGTGTTCGTGCAAAGCGCTCCATGAACCGAGATCGTTCCAGCCACACTCTGCGGGAAGGCAATAGATGCCGGAGGCTTGCTCGCCTTTAGCAGAACGCGGTTCGAGAACGGCGTAGTCGATGCTGATGTTCGCGCAGCGAGGATAGAGGCGGCGCAAGGTGCCGGCGAATCGGGGAGTGCCGAATTCGGCGGCAATCCGTTCGAGCAAAGAAGCCGTCTGCGGCAAATGCTCGCGCAGCGCGCCCGCCAGAGTGTGCGCGCTCCACAGAAACATGCCGCTATTCCAAAAGTAATTTCCCGCAGCTAGAAACTCGACGGCGAGGGCGGCGTTAGGTTTCTCCGTGAAGCGGCGCACGCTAAACAGCCCCGGCTTCAGGCTGGAGCCTGCCTCAATGTATCCGTAACCGGTTTCGGGGTGAGTTGGCGGAATGCCGAGCACGACAATATTTTCGCCGGTGGCGGCAATCTGTACCGCTTGCTGCAACAAGCGCTGGTACTCCTTCTGGTCCGCGATCACGTGGTCGGAAGGAAACAACCCGATGACTGCGTTGGGGTCGAGGCGCAAAAGGATGAATGCGGCCAGGCCGATGGCAGGCGCGGTGTTTCTTCCGATAGGTTCGGCGATGATCTGCCGGCGGTTCAAAGCGGGCAGTTGACGACGGATTTCACGCTCGAGATCGCCGTTGGTAATCATCCAGAAGCGGCTCGCAGACGCGAGCGGCAACAGGCGAGAGACCGTCTGCTGAATCATGGTGCGCTTGCCCGCGAGCGCGAGCAGCTGCTTGGCACGGCGCTTGCGGCTCAGCGGCCAGAAACGCGTGCCGCGTCCGCCAGCCAAGATGACAGGGTAAAAGTGGGAGATTTTCTTCGGCATGCTCGGCGCTATCCCCAGCCGTCACATTCTAGTCGCCGGCTCGGGAAGCGGCCGGCTGGGAACGAATGCTTTCAACAATTCCACTTGCCATTGCGGCCGCACGCGGAACTCGTTCAGACTAGCCGGCATGACAATCGCATCGCCCTTGCTCAGCATAACAGGTTGCATTCCGGCGGTCTCCACGAGGGCGCAGCCCTCAACCGCGACCATGATTTGCGCCGAGGTTGCGCCGGAATCGTCGGTGGTCAGGAAGTCCTCCGGTTCCTTCAACTCGTACATGTCGACTACGAAGTAAGGTGCAGAAACTAGGGAGGAGTGTTTGTTTTTGGGACTACGCATGGCCACTGGCGCCGGCCGCAATACCTTGCCGGATGGCGGCGCTTCTTTCACCACGGCCAAGCCATCCTGCAGATGTAACTCTCGCGGGCGGCCATAGTCATACAGACGATAGGTCGTGTCGGATTGCTGCTGGGTTTCGACGATGATCGATCCCGGCCCCAGCGTGTGCACGGTTCCACCGGCGACGTAAATCATTTCTCCCGGAAAAACGTTGATCCAGTTCAGAAGCTCCTCGGCCCGCTGGTCGTGGATCGCCCGCTCGAACTGCTCGCGAGTTGTGCCCGGCGTCAATCCCAGCCCAATTTGAGCCCCGGGTTTGGCGTGCGCCACGTACCAGCATTCGGTCTTGCCCCACGGCTGGCCCACACGCAGCGCGGCCTCGTCGTCGGGATGTACCTGCACCGAAAGCTTTTCATGCGGGAACAGGAATTTCAGAAGCAGAGGGAAGCGGGCCGGATCGCGCGCGGCTTCGCCGACCAGTTCACGGCCAAAATGGGAACTCAACTCCGCCAAAGACTTTCCGCGGAGCGGCCCATTCGCAACCTGGCAGGCGTCCCCGGTCAGCCAGGCCTCGCCGATTTTTTCTTCGAAACGATGGTTGGGGTAGATCGGCGCGAGGTCCAGCGTACCCCAGGGGCGAGGGTCAAACGCCGGCAACATCAGTAGGGGATAAAGTTCACTCATGTGGGTTCGCGGAGCGACGGCGGCTCCTCGGGTGCGGGGTTTGGAGAGAAGCACGAACCGGATGTCCGTGCTTCTCCAACAGGCTCACAACGACGCGACAAATTTCCGGATCCGCTCCAGGCCACGATCCAGCTCCCCAACTGAAGTGGCGTAGGACACGCGAACGTGCTCATCGGTGCCAAAGCCTTCGCCGGGCACGGTGGCCACGTGCGCCTCGCGCAGCAACTTCCCGGCAAATTCGGCCGGGGAGTTTACGCCTCCGCGTCCAAAGAAGGCCGAGATGTTGGGATAAACGTAAAATGCCCCCTCGGGCATGTTGCACTTCACGCCGGGAATGGAGCGCAGCCCGCTGACGATGTGGTCGCGCAGTTTGATGTATTCCTGCCGCATCTCGTCCACGCACTCCTGTGAGCTTTCGAGCGCGGTTACGGCGGCCTTTTGCACAATCGACGTCGGATTCGAGGTAGATTGACTTTGCAGCTTGGCCATCGCGCCGCTCACGGCGGCCGGCGCCAATGCGAAGCCCATGCGCCATCCGGTCATGGCGTAGGTTTTGGAAAGCGATCCCGCGATCACGATGCGCTCGCGCTGCTCGCGCAACGAGCCGACGGAAAACTGCTGCCCGGTGTAATTCAAGTACACATAGCATTCGTCGGAGAGCACCCAGATGCTGCGCTGTGCGGCGAGCCGTACAACTTCCGTTTGATCCTCCGGCGACATCACGGCACCCGAGGGGTTCGACGGCGAGTTGAGAATGATCAGCTTGGTCCGGGGAGTGATCAAACCGGCGATCGCCTCCGCCGTGACTCGGAAGCCCTGCGCTTCATCGGTTTCGAGAAATACGCATTTGCCGCCGGCGTAATTCACGATGTCCTTAAACGAAACCCAGTACGGCACCGGCAGGATGACTTCGTCGCCGTGATCCACTAAAACCTGAATGGCATTGAAGAGCACGTGTTTCCCGCCGACCGACACGACGGCTTCTTCGCGGCGATAGTCGGAATCGAAGTCCACGGCGTGGCGATGCGTGATTGCGTCGCGCAGCTCGGCCGTGCCGGCCGCCGCCGTGTACTTGGTGAAATTCGCGTTGATGGCGGCAATGGCCGCGTCTTTAATATGCTGTGGCGTCGCAAAATGCGGTTCGCCGACGCTTAGGTCCACGACTTCGACGCCCTGTTGGCGTAGCTTGTCGGCTTCGGCGACGACCGCCATCGTGGCCGAGGGCTTGATGCGGTTGATGCGTTCTGTAAGTTTCACTGCGGGAATTGCTTCTGTCACTGGAGTCATACGCGTTTTCCTGCCTTCGCTTTTCTGCCGTGCTGAAGTGGAGTGGCCGGAGCTAGTTTTTGCTTGAGTCTCTGTTCTACCATCTCCGGCACTAAATCCTTGATCGAACCGCCCAGTTGCGCCACCTCGCGCACCAGACGCGAACTCAAATAAGAATACTTGCCCGCCGGCATCATGAACACCGTTTCCAGTTCGGGATGCAGCTTGCGGTTCATCAGCGCCATCTGCAACTCGTACTCATAATCGCTAATGGCGCGAATGCCGCGCAAAATCGCTTTGGCCTTTACCCGGGTGGCGTAGTCCACCGTTAAGCCATCGAAAGTGTCGACGCGCACGTTGCCGAACTCGCGGGTAAGCTCCTCAAGCATCCGCAGCCGCTCCGCGAGGCTGAACAGCGGTTCTTTCTCAGCGTTGCGCAGGATCGCGACGATCAATTCGTCGAAAATCTGGCTGCCGCGCTGGATCAAATCCAGGTGACCGTTCGTCGGCGGATCGAACGAACCGGGATAGATGGCGATGACCTTGTTCAAATTTCCTCGCTGAGGCCGGGCACAGCAGGGCGAAAGAAGATTCTATGCGGCGAGGGAGAGGGATGGCAAACGGGACACGGCAGCCGCGCAAATCGCAGCCGGGCCCGCCGCATCGACTCCAAGCTTCCGAGCGAAGGACGAGCCGTTTTGAACTATATCGTCAAGCCAATCTTCCGGACCAGAGCAGCGTACCGTGGGTCCGCATGTAGCAGATCGAGATTGTGGTCATTCTTGAGGAAGGTCAAATTATCGTCCTGATCTGTATACGCTTTATCCAGGAAGAGAAATGCATTCGATTTGTCGCCCAAGAGTGCGTAGTAGTCCGCGATTATGTATGGAGAAACATACTCGTGGCTGGCCTTTTTCAGCTGCCAGCTCAAAGTCTCTCGCCAATAAGCTTTCCATCCCCCTCTTTTGAATGCTCTGTGCAGAGTTCTCACAAGTTGTGGGCTGGTCTTGTCCACAATCATGGATCGTTCGTATTCGGCCAATGCTTCCTCGGACATTCCCACATGACGATAGGATTCACCCAGCCACCAATGTGACGACTCCCAGGTGGGGTCGAGCAGCGAGGTCTTTCGGTACGCCAAAACTGCCGATTCGTACTGCCCATCGGCCAGATACTGAAACCCGAGATGATCGTAGGCGGCGGGCGACACCGGGTCCAAGCGGACATAGAGTTCGCTTTCTCGCATGGATTCCTCGTTTCGCCCCATCGCCTCCAGCAGGTGAGAGTACAGATGGTGGGCCAGCATATCTCCGGGGTTCAGCTCGATCGCGCGTTTGAATTCTTTTTCTGATCCTGTCCAGTCCAAATCCTGCATGTACTTGATCTGGGCGACGGCCACATGGGCGTCGCTTACCGTATCGTCCAACGCAAGCGCTTTCGCCGCGGCGGCTCGGGCGAGCGGAATGCTGACCTTGGGGTCAAGGCTATCCCCTGTGAGATATGTCTCCGCCAGGCCGGCGTACGCCGCAGCGTAGTTAGGGTCTTTCTCAATCGCCTGGTGGAAACTGCTGCGGGCCGACTGCCATGAATCCTTTGTCCAGCGTTGCAAGGATGCGCGTCCCTGCGTGTATAGCAAATAAGCCTCCGGGTCGACCGGGCGGGCTCCCGAGAGGCGCACGCGGTCCTGGGGCGTTAGCACAACTTGAACCTGGCGGGCGATGGTGCCGGCCGCTTCTTCTTGAAGGCTCAAAATGTCGCGCAACTCGCGATCGTAACTCTCCGCCCACAAGTTGTGACCGCTGGGCATCTGAATCAACCGTATGGTGATTTTTACCCGGTCACCGGAACGCTCCACGGACCCGTCAATCACACCGTCCGTGTTCAGCTCTTTGGCGATTTCCGGCAACGTCTTGGCGGTGTTCTTGTAGCCGCGAACTGAGGTCCAGGAGATCACGCTCAGATTGCTGATTTTGGTCAGGGTGGTAATCAACTCCTCCGTCATGCCGTCGGCAAAGTACTCCTGGTCGGGATCGTGGGAAAGATTTGCCAACGGCAGCACAGCCACTGATTCAATGCGGGGTGCGGTGACGCGTCCGGAAAGACTGCTGCGCCAGCCGCCAACATCGGCGGCCACAAGGACCGCGACCAGCGCGAGCACTGCCGCCGCCGCATAAACCGCACGCCGGATAGCTTTCCTTTGCCAGGGCGCTGCTTCAACCCGAGGTGTTACAAGCGACGGCTTGGCAGGGGGCGAGGTCGCCGCGGTTTTGTTCGGGAATGAAAACCCGACCGGGGCCAGGAAGCGGTAACCGCGCCGCGGAATGGTTTCAATGTAGCGCGGCCGTTCGGCTGAATCCCCCAGCAAGTCGCGGATTTTCTTGACGGCGGTGTTCAAACCATCGTCAAAATCCACGAAAGTATCGCCCGGCCAAAGAGTCTGTTTCAGTTCCTCCCGCGTAACGATCTCGCCGGCTCGCTCGAGCAACACCCGCAGTATCTGGTAAGGCTGCTCCTGCAGCCGGACTCGGACGCCGTGCTTCCAGACTTCTCCGGAGAAAAGGTCGATCTCGAAGGCGTCAAAGCGGCGCCGACTGGAGGTTTGAGCATTGGTAGCCACGTCTGCCTCCCTCAGTGGGGAACCTACTATAAGCTGGAATTGCCCCCCTCGCAATCCATCCTAGGACTATGAAGACAGCAAGCCATTCTGTCTCATCAATTTATCTATCCGGAAATAATCCGGAGCCAGTTCATCCGCAGTCCATTGACGCTTCGCCAAGCCGGCCCCATATTCGCCCAACCCCTTGGAGGAGGGGTTAGCATGAAAAGAAACCTTGCGATCTTATCTCTGTGCGGTCTGCTTCTGACCTGTGTAACGGCAGTGCCCAGCCAGGCCGCGGCCGCCGCGCCAGACCCGGTACTGGAATGGATCGGGATCATGAACGACACGGTGCTAGCCGGCGGCTCAAGTTCGCTCGTCACCACGCGGGTCGCGGCGCTGGTATCGGCCTCGGTCTTCGACGCGGTTAACGGTATCGAACCACGTTTTCAACCACTATATGTGCATCCGGATGGCCCACGCCATGCCTCGCGTGACGCCGCTGCGATCCAGGCGGCGTATGCGATCCTGCTTCACGCCTACCCGGCACAGAGCGCGATCCTAGCCGCCCGGCGAAGTTCATCGCTCGCCGCCTTGCCTCTTGCCGAACAGTCGCGAGCGGTCTCCGCGGGCGTGGCGTGGGGGCAAACGGTCGCCGACAATATCTGGACCTTGAGGCTGGCCGATGGCAACGCGCCCACCCCGCCGCCTTTTGTCGGCGTCCTCGGGATTGAGGATACCGCGGCTGCGGTGGGGGTTTGGCGGCCGACGCCTCCGGCGAATGCCCCTGGAGCCGGCCCCCAGTACGCCACTATGACGCCGTGGGTCTTGCGGCGCCCGTCCCAGTTTCGCCTGCCGCCTCCGCTTGCCCTCGACAGTCCCGAATATGCAACGGATGTTAACGAAGTGAAAATTATGGGCAGTCTTTCGGGATCGGGGCGCACCGCGGACCAATCCGAACTCGCGCTTTTCTGGGCGGGCAATACGCCACTCTACTGGAACCGCATCGCGGCCCAGATTGTGGCAGATCGCGGCCCCAGGCTGACGGAGAACGCGCGGCTGTTCAGCTTGCTGAATCTCACGATGGCCGACGCCTCCATCGCCTGCTGGGATAGCAAATACCGCTATGTCTTCTGGCGGCCGATCACCGCGATCCGGGCGGGTGTTGCGCCTGGCGACGCCGATCCCACCTGGGAGCCGTGGCTGGACTCCACCAAGGGCGGTACTCCCGCGCACCCGGAATACCCGTCCGCCCACGCCTGCATGAGCGGTTCGGCGGCGTTCGTCCTCTCCGCCGCGTTTGGAGACAACACCGCATTTACGGTCACTTCGGATGTTCGCTCGGGCACGCGCTCATTTTCGAGTTTCTCGAGCGCGGTGGCGGAAATCGCGGATGCGCGGGTGTTCGGTGGCATCCATTTCCGGACGTCCTGCGTTCGCGGAAATACCCTCGGCAGAGAGGTGGCGGACTACGTATCCAAACACTCGATGCGGCCCGTTTTCGGTGACTACTGGAATGGCGGGGAAGACTAGTTGCGACAATCCCTACGGATACCCCGCCCGAGTCGCGTTCTGTGCGATTGGGGCGGGGCTTTGATATCGGCTCGAAGCGCTGATTTCGGTTCGAGTCGCTCGATGACTACCTTCTTGCCGCCGGCACCTTTGCCGGTTCCGCGGGCGCGCTGGGCATGGTGGTCACGCGCGCGCTTTGTCCTTGGGGGGCGCCCTGGACCGCCGGAACCGCTTGCGCCGCGGCCGCTACCGGCTGGGCCGTGGCCGGGATCAATCCCAGCGCTTTCCGGACCTCGGCTTCCAACTTGGCGAAGACGTCTTTATTGTCTTTGAGGAACTGGCGGGCGTTTTCGCGGCCCTGGCCGATCCGCTCTCCCTTATAGCTGAACCAGGAGCCGGATTTCTCCAAGATGTTCTGGTTGACCGCCAAGTCAAGCAGATCGCCTTCGCGGGAAATGCCCTCGCCATACATGATGTCGAACTCGGCTTCGCGGAAGGGCGCAGCGACTTTGTTCTTCACGACCTTAATTTTGGTCCTCGAACCGGTGACGACATCGCCGTCTTTAATCGCGGCAATGCGGCGGATATCGATGCGCACCGAAGAGTAGAACTTCAGGGCGCGCCCGCCGGTGGTTGTTTCGGGGTTGCCGAACATCACGCCAATCTTTTCGCGAATCTGGTTGATGAAAATCAGGCAGGTGCGCGACTTGGAGACTGTGCCCGTGAGCTTGCGCAGCGCCTGCGACATCAGCCGAGCCTGCAGGCCCATGTGGCTGTCGCCCATTTCGCCGTCGAGTTCAGCCTTGGGGACGAGCGCGGCGACTGAATCGACCACCAGTACATCGATTGCGCCGGAGCGCACCAGAGCCTCGGTGATTTCCAATGCCTGCTCGCCGTAGTCGGGTTGCGACACCAAGAGGTTATCCACGTCCACGCCCAGTTTCTTGGCGTAGCCAGGATCGAGCGCGTGCTCGGCGTCCACAAACGCCGCCATGCCACCCATTTTTTGCGCCTCGGCGATTACTTGCAGCGTGATTGTGGTCTTGCCGGATGATTCCGGCCCGAACACTTCCACCACGCGGCCGCGCGGGAAGCCGCCCACGCCCAAAGCAGCGTCGAAGGAGATAGCTCCGGTGGGAATTACTGAGATGGGAACGATGGCTTCCTTCGAACCCAGGCGCATGATCGAGCCCTTGCCAAACTGTTTTTCGATTTGCGCGAAAGCCAGATCAATTGCTTTTGTCCGTTCATCGGCCATGATGGCAGCTCCTATGCAGGAAGTTTGAGAACCCACGTAGCCTACACTGTGGAAACATGGGGACGTAAGGTCATTCGTCACAAAACCTGTGGAAAGAATATCACGACGGCGAATAAAAGACGAATCTAGTGAAGCGATCCCAGCCTGATTACCCTTTCCTGCCTTGGGAAATACGTCATGAACCCCGCATTTTTTCCTTGTTTCAGGCGCCATCAGCCGTAGTACAATCCCAAAATTCTTGCCCAAGTCGGCAAGAAGCGTGACGCCTGTCGCGCCACGATGTCCACGGACTAGGAGGTCTGCATGGATCATCGGGCCCTAAGTAATTCCTCTCTTTCCACAACCGATTCGCAAGCTGGTGCGGCCCATAAGGAAGGCCGTGGCACCTGGGTCCTGACGATTTACGGGATCTCAGGCTTGGCATTGCTAGGAGTACTGGCCTACTACTTCTCGGCCTACGTCACTCACTAGCAAGGGAGCATCAGCAATCTCCATGGCGCGGAGCCGTTTATTCCCGTGAACAGGTGTTAGTGTCTCTTGTGCGATCCGCGTGACGTAAACGCCCAGAGAACAGCCACGCCTGGCAACCGTGCTACAATGTGCCGCGCTGAGCGTTTCTTCTAGTCAGGCGGTCACCCAGCGGCTTCCCCACAGCTTTTGAAACACGGACTAATTTCTGTGGCACAAGATATTCACGAAAATGCCCCCATCACCTACGCCGACGCTGGCGTCGATCTTGAACGCGGCAACCGCACCAAGAAACGGATCAAGTATCTGGCGCACAAGACCTTCACCCGCGGCGTTTTAGGCGAGGTGGGAGGCTTCGGGGCGTTGTTCGCGCTCGACAAGCAGAAATACCAGGACCCGGTTCTGGTCTCGAGCGTGGATGGCGTAGGCACCAAGCTGAAAATCGCCTTCGCGATGAACGTCCACACCACGGTCGGGGCCGACCTCGTAAATCACTGCGTCAACGACATCGCGGTGCAAGGCGCTACGCCCCTCTTCTTTATGGATTATCTGGCCGCCGGCAAACTCCATCCGGAGATCGCTGAGCAGGTGGTGGAAGGCGTCTCAACGGCCTGCAAGCATAACGGCTGCGCTCTGATCGGCGGCGAAACCGCCGAGATGCCGGGGTTTTATCCGGACGGCGAGTACGACCTGGCGGGGTTCATCGTTGGAGTGGTCGAGCGCGACCGCATCATTACCGGGAAAACGGTCGAGCCCGGCGACGTGATCCTCGGCCTGCCTTCGAATGGCCTGCACACCAACGGATATTCCCTCGCGCGCAAGCTGCTGTTTGAAATTGCCCACTACACCGCCGACAGCTACGTGAACGAACTCAAGGGCAAAGTCGGCAACGAGCTGCTACGCACCCACAAAAGCTACTGGCCCGTGGTGCGCAAGCTGATTGCGGGCGAATGCGTTGCTGCGCTGGCGCACATCACCGGTGGCGGCATCACGGAAAATCTTCCGCGTGTGTTGCCGCGGGGGGTGGCGGCGGTAATCGAGACTAGTTCCTGGCAGGTGCCGCCGATCTTTGAGCATCTGCAGCAGCTCGGCAACATTCCCCAGGACGAAATGTTCCGCACCTTCAATATGGGGTTGGGGATGCTGGTCGTCGTCCCCTCGAAGAAATTCAAAAAAGCCCAAACGGTGCTGGAACGGGCGGGGGAGAAGGCTTACACCGTGGGCAGGATCGTTAAGGGCGAGAGAAAGGTGATATATACGTAAGAAACTTCGCGATCCTTCGTGCCGCTCGTGGTTATTGGGTGTTGGTGCAACTTCACGGGTGAAGCAAACGAGCGGCAAGAACCACAAAGGACACGAAGAATCACTAAGTTCCTAACCCTAGGTTAAACGCGAACCCAGGAAACCGATCTCATCTCTTCAGCAAATCCACCGGTTCCCGCACATCCGTGACCCGCAAATATTTCGCCAGCGCTGGATACTTCTTCGCCACGGCCTCGTACATCCCATACGCCACATTACGATACGAGAAGTGGCCCGCCGGGCCGCTGCGCAGTTCCGTAATGTAGACCACCTCGGCGAAATCCATTTTGAACAGCGTGCGCTTGCGGAATCCCAGCGGGATTGCGTACTGCGAATTTTCTTCCGCTTCGGGAATACGGCAATTCGCCAGCTTCTCGATGGCAGCGGCTGTTCGCTGCATGACTGCGTCGTAATCCCCGCGCGCGCCTGCGGATTCCAGTTCTTGTGGAGTTTCATAGCCGTGTTGCGTCGTGAACTCCTGCCCAATCTGAATACAGCGGCGATGGCGGTGCATGTCGCGGAAGCCGCCGATATCCATCAGGATGTCGAAGCGGAACTGCTGCCCGGCGCGGAAGGCGCGCAGCAGTTCGTCGTGGCGCCCGCGGTGGCGCAGGCCCATGTCGATGATCTCGCGCCGGATGGCGTCTCCCACGGCTTGGATCGCCATCAGAATCTGGCGGTAGGGATAGTGGCAATGTTCGTAGATGAGCGTCGCGGCCAGTTCCACTTCTAACGGCTCGTCGTCATCCAGCAAATCGACCACCGGCGCAGCGGCGACGGGCAGGTCTCCCATCAACTCGGCAGCGACTTGGTGCAATTCGCGGCGAGTCTCAATTTCGTAGGGATTGGGGTCGGCATACTTCACCAGCGTGGGCGCGACTCGCACCTCGCGCAGCAATTCCTGCCCGGCTCGCTCGCCAAGCTCAGGCGAAACAGCGCGAATCTGGCTGACCAGTTCCTGCAACGCCTCCTGATTCACGTTGTAGGCGGGTGAGGTGGCCGCGTTTTTCAGCAACTCTCCCAGGTGGCGGACCTCGCGGTGCGGGTGCGAGAGCAGATGGCTGATCTGCATTTCCAGCGTGCGCGCGTTGACGATCTCGCCCAGCGAAGTGTTGACCGCGAGCGGCAGCAGATAGCGCGAGTAGTCAAAAGCCCGCGCCCGCAGCGTGCGGTCGTAGGTTTCCTGCTTCATCTCCTCGGGCTTGGCGGTAATGTCGCACAAGTAGCGAAACATCCGCTGGGAGAGCGATTCGTACTGGGCGAAAAGATCCTCTATCGCCTCGCGGTAGACGTCTCGGGCGAGAGCGGCGGGCGGCTCGCCTTCCACGCGGGCTTCGCCGAAATCAGGCGTGAAATAGCGGGCTTGTTTGAAATCCTGATAGCGGGTGGAGCGCTCCTGGCCGTCCCAGCGGGTTTCGTCGGCTACCGCGATCGCCGCCAGAATGGAAAGCCGTTCAATCGCCAGCGCAATGTGCGCCAGGTCCGCGATGGATCGGTGTCCGTACTGGAAATAAAATGTATTGAGAAACTTCTCCGCTTTTTGCTGGCTGATCTCCTTGAGCGACTCCTTCATCGAGAGAGCGGAGCGCGAATACTTGGCCATGGCGTAAGCCTGGATTTCCGGCTCGGCGCCGTAGACGGCATAGACCTCGACTCCGGGATCGGAGTGCGTGTCGTGATTCAGATCGGCGGCGACGGAGGCTTCGGCAGTTTCAGACATCGGCGGGTGCACCTCGAAGTGGAAGAACCCAAATCTTAATGGCCGAAGGCAGAGACGCGCAATGATCCCTTGCTTTCGTTCGACATTCCGAGACTAAAACCGGAAAATGCATGGGTGCATCCAGCGCTGCAATCGCTTTCCCATCGGTCCTGGCCATTTCCCGCTGGCCCGTGGGTGATGGCGCAAACTTGGCACGATCTCCTCTTCGCCCACTGGCCTGTCGAACCTTCATCATTGCGCGAACTTGTCCCGCCCCAGCTTCCCCTTGACCTGTTCGACGGCCAAGCCTGGGTCGGAGTCATTCCATTCCGCATGAGCGGAATCCGGGCCCGCGGACTGCCGCCGCTGCCCGGTCTCTCCCGCTTTCCGGAGTTGAACGTGCGAACCTACGTGAGCCTCAACGGCAAGCCCGGAGTCTATTTTTTTAGCCTCGATGCCGCGAATCGGCCCGCCGTCTGGGCTGCACGCAGGTTCTACCGACTCCCTTATTTCTACGCGCGGATGTCGTGCCGAGCGAATGGCGACCGAATCATCTACGAGTGCAGGCGCTTGGAAGGCGCAGCGGAATTTCGCGGCAGCTATCAGCCGATTCAGCCGGTACAACTGCGCAGCAAGGGAACGTTGGCGCACTGGCTCACTGAACGATACTGCCTCTACACGACCCGGGATGGCGTCATTTTTCGCGCTGAAATTCATCATGCGCCGTGGCCGTTGCAGGACGCCGAAGCTGACATCCAAAGCAACTCCATGGCCGCAGCCGCGGGGATTTCGCTTCCGCAAATTGCTCCCATTCTTCATTTCGCCAAGCATCTGGATGTGTTGATCTGGCCGTTGCGGCGCGCGTAAGCGAACAGTGACGAAAGAAGTTTCCGGATTAAGGCGCCACCATCTCGGCTTTGCCTTGCGACGCTGCATCAAGTGGGCCTATGCTGCTTCGGAGCCATGGTAGAAGGCCCACAACAACTGCTGCTGGAACTGCTGCTCATTTTTGTAGCGGCAAAAGTCACGGGCGAGATTTTCGAGCGCATGTTCGTCCCGGGCGTTTTGGGCGAAATACTGGCCGGGGTCGCGCTCGGCCCGCATGCATTGGGCTGGATTCACCCCAGCGATACGCTGCACTCCATCGCGGAAATCGGCGTGATTTTCGTGCTGTTCAGCGCCGGTCTGGAGACCAGCCCGCAGGATCTGATTCGGGTAGGCAGGCATGCGCTTCTGGTTGCGCTGGCCGGCGTGGTCCTGCCGTTCGTCCTCGGGTTCGGCTATATGAGGCTGCGGGGCGACGCTTCCTCGGAAGCAATTTTCGTGGGAGCGGCCATGGTGGCGACCAGCGTCGGCATCACGGCGCGCGTTTTGGGCGATTTGCATGTGCTTTCCACGCGCGCCGCCAAAATCATCATGGGCGCCGCCGTGTTCGACGACATCCTCGGCATGGTGCTGCTGGCGGTTGTCGCGGGTCTGGCCTCCGCCAGCGGTCTGGAGTGGGGGCCGCTCGCAATACTGGCGATAGAAGCGGTGGCGTTCGCGGTGTTCATGATTTTCGCCGCCCCGCGCATCGTTCCTCGCCTGCGGCCGCAGCTCGAGCGTCTTTCCAGCCAGAACGCGACGCTGGTTCTGGCCCTCTGCATTTGCCTGTTTTTGTCCTGGCTATCGGCGACCATCGGGATGGCCGCCATTATCGGAGCTTTTTTCGCCGGCCTGATGTTTGCAGACCACGCGCCGCAATGGAATCTTCTGCCCCGGGTGGGAGGCATCACGGAGTTTCTTTCGCCTTATTTTTTCTTCTCCATCGGATCCCGGCTGGACCTGCATTCGTTCCGCAAGGATGTGCTGCTGGCCGCGATTGTGATTACTCTGCTGGCCATCGCCTCGAAACTGGTTGGCTGCGGCGCGCCGCTGTGGCGCGAGGGATGGCTCGCGATGTCGCGGGTTGGGGTTGGCATGATGCCGCGCGGCGAAGTTGCCCTGATTGTCGCGCTGGTTGGGCTGCAATCGCAAATGGTGACGCAGGACACTTATGCCATCGTGGTGTTTATGACCGCGGTGACGACGCTGCTTGCGCCGCCGTTGCTGCGCGTGCTTTTCCGGCAAGAGGCAAAACCTCGCATCCACGCCCCCGATGCGGCCTGAGTCCACGTTATAATTTCCGCGCTTCGTTTGGGAGAAATCATGACTCTTTCCGGCCGCGTTGCATTGGTTACCGGCGCCTCGCAGGGCATTGGCCGCGCCTGCGCTCTGAAGTTGGCGGAGCGAGGCGCCACCGTGGCCGCCGCCGCCCGTAACCAGGAGAAGCTGAATGAGTTGGTGCGGCAAATCGGCAGCGCGGGCGGTAATGCCTCGGCGGTCGTGATGGACGTTGGCGATGAAGAGCAGATCAAGTCGGGCGTCAAAGCCGCGATCGCGCAGTTCGGAAAGATTGACATTCTGGTTAACAACGCCGGAGTTACGCGAGACCAACTGGTGATGCGCATGAAGCGAGCCGACTGGGACACGGTGCTCAATACGAATTTAACTTCCGCTTACTTGTGCATCCAGCAAGTCATCAGTTCCATGCTCAAGCAGCGTTGGGGCCGCATCATCAATATCACCAGCATCTTTGGACAGATGGGGCAGGCCGGGCAGGCGAACTACGCCGCATCGAAGGCCGGTTTGATCGGGCTGACCATGGCCATCGCTCGCGAGGTCGGCTCGCGCAACATCACCTGCAACGCGGTCGCGCCGGGATTCATCGAGACGGCCATGACCGCGGTGCTGAGCGATGACTTCAAGCAGAATGCGGTGAAAATGATTCCTCTGGGGCGGTTGGGCAGCGTGGAAGACGTTGCCAACAGCGTGGCGTTTTTGGCGTCGGACGAGGCGGCGTACATCACCGGGCACGTGCTGAACGTAAACGGCGGTATGCTGATGGGCTAGCGGCACAGAATTTTAACCACGGGGAACACAGAAGTGCACAGCGAGAAGACTACGAACGCTGGTGGAGCCGCCCAAGAATCCTCTTTGGTCAATGGCTTCACGTTGGCGCAAGCGCAGTCTGCCGAACAAATAAACCAAGTTCGCGAATTGTTTCTGGAATACGCCAAGTCGCTCGGCTTCAGTCTGTGTTTTCAAAACTTTGATCGAGAGTTGGCCGAGTTGCCGGGTGACTACGCTCCGCCAGGCGGACTTCTGCTTCTGGCCGAGCACGGCGGCGGACTCGCCGGTTGCGTAGCCATGCATCGATTGGACGAGGAAAGCTGCGAGATGAAGCGGCTGTATGCGCGCCCGGCATTTCGCGGAAAGGGCCTGGGCCGGCTGTTGGCCGAAACTGCGATTGGCAAAGCCCGGAGCATTGGCTGCCGGCGCATGCGGCTCGATACCGTCGAGCCGCTCATGAAGACTGCGGTGGAGTTGTATCGCAGGTTAGGCTTTAAGGAAATCGCGCCGTATCGCGCGAATCCTATTGCTGGCGCGCTATACATGGAGTTGGCGCTGGATGCGGAAGCAAGCCGCGCTCCAGAACGGGCGTCGTAGAAAGAAAATTTCCACTTGCCAGACGGTACTACTCTGGTTACTATGCAGCAATCCTGCGGGAGCCTTCACCAACCGCGCTCTTATGAATATCGGCGAGACCATACGGAATTTTCGGCTCGACAGGGGAATGTCGCAGGGCGACATTGAAAAGCGCACTGGCTTGCTGCGCTGCTATCTCTCCCGCGTCGAGAACGGACATACCATCCCCTCGCTGGATACGCTGGCCAAAATCGCCGGCGCCATGGAGCTGCCTTTAGCCCACTTCTTCTCCGATTCCGGCCACAGCAATGGTTCCAAGGGACTGCCCCAGCTTTCCGATGATGAAGTCCGCTTCCTGAGCCAGATTCGGCGGTACGCCGTAAGCCTGAATGACAGCGACCGCAAGCTGGTGCTGGCGATGGTCAAAAAAATGGCGTCCAACACGAAGTAACTTCTAGCCGTTAGCTCAGATCCTCAACTCCTTCCTAGATTGACCGTTTATCGTGAACCTGCCACTCCAGTGTGTCAGACCCCAGAATGAATTAGTTGAGGCCGAAGCTACGAGCTTAGAAGCTAGCAGCTAGAAGCTGCCTTTGAGTACTTTCGTACCATCCCTTCCGTGGCCAACGGAAATCTCCCCTCCCAGCCTCGACCACCCTAAACTGTAGTCCGGGGATCGCCATTGACCATCGATGAGGAATTGACTCTGCTGGAGTCGCAGCTGCGCCGGCTGAAAATCGAATACGAAGTCTTTTTCAGCAATCCCACCAAGAAGCCGCCCGTCGACGTCGAGTGGAAAGTGCTCAGCTTGCTGCGCAAGTTCAGTGACGGAGCCCGGCTGAACTTCAGCCAGCGCTTTCGCTACAACGAAATGGCGCAACGATACGCGGTTTACGCGGACTTGTGGCGCAAGAAGAGCCGCATACGCGAGGAAGGCTACCGCCGCCCTCAGGATGCGCTGCTCTCAGTGCAGGGAGTGCGGGCCGAGGAACATGAAGGGCGCAAAGTGTATGGAGTCAACCCGGCAGTCCTGGCTGCCGCGACGGCTGCCGCGGAAGAGAGGAACATTACGATTGAGTGTTCCGACGCGCGCCTGGAGAAAGATCGCGTGGTGAAGCTTTATCATGCCTTGACCGAGGCCAAGAAGAAGGCCGGTGAGCCGGTCTCCGGCAACCTCGACACGTTCACATCCTTCGTGCAGAAGAAGACCGACCAGATTCGCAAAGAATACGGCTGTCCCGCAGTCGAATACACGGTCGAGATGCAAGACGGCCAGGTCCGCCTGAAAGCCAAGGCGAAAGTCTAAACAGGAATTTTCCAGCCACCGCCTTCCCAGTTGCTACGCTTCCCACTCCGAACCCTCCCAGCCCGTTGCTGATAAAATTTCTTGTTGCGTCATCCCTAATGCGAGGCGTGTCATGTCCCAGAGCCGAGTTCAGACGCCCGAGCCATTGCCAATCCAAGGCCAAGCCAAAATCCAGCGCGCTCTCCTCAGCGTCACCGATAAGACCGGGCTGGCGGAGTTCGCCCGAAAGCTCGCCCGCATGGGAGTGGAACTGATCTCCACCGGTGGCACTGCCAAATTGCTGCGCGAAGCGGGAGTGGCGGTGAAGGACGTGTCTGAGTTGACCGGCTTTCCGGAAATGCTCGACGGGCGGGTTAAGACCCTGCATCCCAAAGTGCACGGAGGCATTCTGCACCGGCGGGGGAATCCGCAACATCGCAGCGCGGTCGCCGAGCACGGCATTCAGCCGATTGACATGGTAGTGGTAAATCTCTACGCCTTCGAGAAAACCGCTGCCAAGCCGGGTGTGCCTTTCGAGGAGCTGATCGAGAACATCGACATCGGCGGGCCTTCGATGATTCGCTCCGCCGCCAAGAACTTTCAGGACGTTGCCGTTGTCACTTCACCTGCTGACTACGACGCCATTGCTGAAGAAATGGCGCAGTCCGGCGGCTCGCTTTCCGCCACTACAAAGTGGCGCCTGGCGCAGAAAGCTTTTGCGACCACCGCGGCTTACGACGCCGCGATTGCCTCAACGCTGGAGCGCGTCAGCGCCAACGGCCATTTCGAATTCCATGCACAGGCGGGTTTTCCCAAAACGTTGCGGCTATCGTTCAACAAAATCACAGACCTGCGCTATGGCGAGAATCCGCACCAGAAAGCGGCGATGTATTCGGACGGCTCCGGCTCCGGCGTGGCCAACGGACGCCAGCTCCAGGGAAAAGAGCTTTCCTACAACAACATCGTGGACTTGCAGGCGGCATGGGACCTGGCGCAAGAATTCGACGAGCCGATGTGTGCGATCATCAAACACACGAATCCATGCGGCGCCGCCACTGGCGCCACGTTGGCGGAGGCCTACAGGAAGGCTCTGGAATCCGATCCGGTTTCAGCCTACGGAAGTGTGATCGGAATGAATCTCGCCGTGAATGCCGCGGCAGCCGAGGAAATCGCGAAACTGTTTGTCGAGGCCGTCGCCGCGCCCGCCTTCGACGAGGCTGCGCGCTCGATTTTCAGCGCGAGAAAAAATCTTCGCCTGGTCGAGATCGTGCCGGCTCCGCAGAAGTGGGTCCTGAAAAATGTTTCCGGCGGCATTCTGGTGCAAGACGCTGATATGCGTCCGCTGACGGAGGCTGATCTCAAGGTCGTCAGCAAGCGCCACCCTACACCCGAAGAAAGACGCGCACTCATGTTTGCCTGGAAGGTCTGCAAGCACGTGAAGTCCAACGCAATCCTTTACGCCCGTGACGGTCAGATCGTGGGGGTCGGGGCTGGGCAGATGAGCCGCGTGGATTCGTGCAAACTCGGCGCCATGAAGGCCTTATTGCCACTCAAAGGCACGGTTGTGGCTTCCGATGCGTATTTCCCGTTCCCAGACGGAGCGGAAGAAATTGCGAAAGCCGGCGCGACAGCGATCATCCAGCCGGGAGGGTCGGTGCGCGACGCCGAAGTGATCGCCGCCGCCGACCGGCTGGGGCTGGCGATGATCCTAACCGGGGTGCGGCACTTCCGGCACTAGGATTTTGAAGATCGTCCATCTCCAGCGAATGCAATTCTTTGCCGATTCGTCAACGCGAAAGTTACGCCAGCCACGATTCTAATAGTCGTTGTACCTCCGGTCGCGCGAAGAACTAGGCCGCAGCTGCCTTTTCCCTTACTATTTCCGGACAGGGTTTACAATAGTTTGAGTACCCGCACGTTGTGGTCCAGCATCTAACCGACATGATTATGGGTATCCGAAGGTTTGGAATGAAACGTATTCATCAGTTCCCGCTTCTATTGGTGTTGGGGGCTGTCGCTTTTGCGCAGCAAACCCCGGCTTCTACGGGTCCCAGCGCTGACAGCCAAGCCGCAGCCCATAAAGTAGACCGCGCTGCCGCCTACTATCACTACGCTTTGGCCCACATGTACGAAGAGCAGCTCGGCTATGGCCGTAGCGACATGGCGACCAAGGCCATCGACGAGTATCGCCAGGCGATTGACGCCGATCCAGGCTCGGAATTTCTGACCTCGGCCTTGGCCGAAATGTACGTCAAAACTGGGCGCATTCGCGATGCGGTGTTGCAGGCCCAGGACATCCTGAAGCGCGATCCCAATAACTTGGAAGCACACAAGCTTCTGGGGCGAATTTATTTGAAGTCCTTGGGCGACATGCAGGATAGCGGCAGTTCCGACAACGTCCTGAAGCTGGCCATCGAGCAATATGAGCAAGTCGTCCGTCTGGAGCCCGACAGCGTGGATGATCACTTGCTCTTAGGCCGCCTGTACAAGGTGGATCACGACCAGGTAAAGGCCGAAAACGAGTTCAAAACGGCGATCCGTCTGGATCCCGATTCAGAAGAAGCCGTTACCATGCTGGCCTACCTCTACAACGATGAAGGCGATACTGCACGCGCTGCGCAGGTTTTGAGTTCGATTCCGGATTCCGCCCGTTCTGCCCGTTTGTATTCCGCGCTCGGCTACACCTACGAGCAGCAGAAGCAGTACAAGCAGGCGATTGATGCCTACCGCCACGCCATTGAGCTGGATCACGACAATCTCGACGCGATTCGTGGCCTGGCGCAAAACTTGATGAACGACGGGCAGACCGACGCGGCTCTTGAGCAATACAAGATCATTGCCGACGCCAACCCCGAAGACGCTGAGACCTATGTCAGCATGGGTGAAATTTACTTGCGGACCGGCAAGTTTGACCTCGCGCTGCAGAACCTGCAGAAGGCCGAGTCGCTGGTGCCGTATTCAGACAAAGTCTCCTACTACATTGCAAGTGTTTATCAGGCCGAAGGCCAGTACGACCAGGCCATCCAGGTGCTGCAGGACTTGCTCAAGCGCACTGAAAAGGGGAACGGCAACTACAGCCAGGAAGAAAAAGACAACCGCAGCGTCTTTCTGGAGCGGCTGGGAACCGTTTACCGGGACAGCGGAAACAATCAGCTTGCGCTTGATACTTTCCGCAAGATGCTGACTCTCGGGGACGACAACGCCGAGCGCGGCTACGATGCCATCGTTGATACATACCGTCAGGCCAAGCAATGGCCGCAAGCCACTGACGCCGCCAAGGAAGGAACCGAGAAGCTGCCCAATGATCGGGGCCTGAAAATGGTGTATGCCGCGCAATTAGCCGACATGGGGCAGCCGGAAGAGGGGCTTCGCCAGGTTCGCGCCCTGCTCACGGGCAAACCGGACGATCACGAGGTTTACATCGCCTTGGAGCAGATGTACAGCCGCCTGAAGCGGTGGCCTGAGGCGGAGGAGGCTCTTAGCAAGGCCGAGGCGCTTTCCACCAAGCCGGAGGATAAAGAAACCATCGAGTATCTGCGCGGCGCCAACTTGGAGCGGCAGAAAAAGTACGATCAGGCGGAGGCAACGTTCCGCAAGATTCTAGCCACCGATCCGCAGAGTGCGCCGACGCTGAATTACTTGGGATACATGCTTGCCGACCACGGCATGAAGCTCGATGAAGCGCTGGCATTCATCAAGAAGGCGGTACAGCTGGACCCCGCCAACGGCGCCTACCTCGACTCGCTGGGCTGGGCCTACTTCAAGCTGGGGAAGTATGACCTGGCGGAAGAAAACCTGATGAAGGCTTCTCAGCACAATATGGGCAGCGATCCCACCGTGCAGGATCACCTGGGCGACCTCTACCAGAAGACCGGCCGCCTGAAACTGGCCGCCGCCCACTGGGAACGTTCCCTCGAAGAGTGGAATAAGACCATCGCCGCGGAAGTCGATACCGACGACGTGGCCCAGGTGCAGAAAAAGCTCGACGCCGCCAAGATCAGGCTGGCCAAGGAAGATTCAGCAAGCAAGTAGCATTTTGCCGTTGGCAATTAGCGTTCGGTGCTTCGCACTTGGCAGCTAGCCAAACCAATCATCGCGTTTTTCAAAAGGCAGTTGCCTGCATAACGCCCCACGAATGACTGACCTCACCGTCCGCCCGGCGATTTTAGCCGACATTCCAGAAATCCTGCATCACCGCCGGGCCATGTTCGAGGATATGGGTGTCGGCGATGCCGTGTCGCTTGCCCCCATGCTGGCTGCCTCGGAGAAGTATTTACGCGAAGCCATGCCCCAAGGGATGTTTCACGCATGGTTGGCCGTCGCCGATAACGACCGCACGGCTGGCGGTTGCGCGGTCGCCATCAGCTCGTGGCCGCCTCATCCCTGGGACCCGCAGTCCCGCCGGGCTTACGTCCTCAATCTCTACGTCTATCCCGAATATCGCCGGAAAGGTATAGCCCGCTTGCTCATGAAAGCCACGCTGGATTGGTGCAAGGCAGAAGGCTTTGGCACGGTCTCATTGCACGCCAGCGAAGTTGGCCGCTCGCTCTATGAATCCTTCGGATTTCGGCAGACCAATGAAATGAGGCTGAACCTGAAGTGAAGACTGACGACTGAGTGCTATCCTGCTCCCATGCTGGCCGACTACGCCGTCCGAGTGGAGCAGTCCCGCGGGCGACGTTGTCCCGAGCCTAAGCATCCCTATCGCAATGATTTTCAGCGTGACCGCGACCGGGTGATTCATTCCCGCGCTTTCCGGCGCCTGGAAGCGAAAACACAGGTCTTCACCCGCCGCTACTCTGATCACTTTCGCAACCGGCTTACGCACACCATTGAAGTCGCGCAGATTGCGCGCACGATTGCGGCGCAACTGCGGCTCAACGTCGATTTAGTCGAGGCCCTCGCTTTGGTGCACGACGTTGGCCATCCACCCTTTGGCCACGCGGGAGAAAAAGCTCTCGACACCGCCATGCGCCAGCACGGGCTTTCCTTCGATCACAATCTGCACGCCCTGCGCATCGTTGAGGATTTCGAGCTGCGCTACGCAGCTTTTCGCGGATTGAACCTGACCTTCGAAGTTCGCGAAGGCATTATCAAGCACTCGCATGACTACAACGCCGCGGAGTTTCCTGAACTGGCCGAATATCTGCTCGATCAACGCCCACCACTAGAAGCGCAGCTCATCGACCTGGCCGACGAAATCGCCTACAACACAGCCGACCTCGATGACGGCTATGAAGCGCGCTTGCTTACCTTGGATGAAATTAGAAAGGCAGTTCCTTCGTTTGACCGCTTCTATCAGGAGGCGGAACGGCTTTATCCTCATGCGCTCGAAAAGCTCAAATTGAACGAGGCGCTCAAGCGGGTGCTGGATAGGCTGGTGGGCGACTTGATCCGCAACACAGAACGGCAAATCCACGCGGCGGGCACTGAGACACTGGAAGCCGTGCGCGCCTGGCCGCAACGTCTCGCAACGCTAAGCCCCGACGTTGAGCGAGAGCGGGAGCAAATCAAGAGCTTTCTCCATCGCAACCTCTACTTCAGCAGTGCGCTTGCTCCCGAAAAGGATGATGCCGAGCGGATGATCAGCGACCTGTTCCAGTTCTGGATGGCCGAACCCGGGCAACTGCCCGCCAGCTACCAGGAAAAAGCCAAGGACGAGCCCCTGCCGCGCATCGTTTGCGACTACATCGCCGGGATGACCGACAACTTCATCCGCGAACAGTACGAGAAATACTGCCAATAATCACGCTGGTTTACTTGGTCGAACGCTTGAATGTCAGCCCTGTTTGGGGTCAAACTTGGGACCCTCGAGCGTTCTTTCTGGCGTCTGTTGCATGGAGATGCGAGGTGTAATCATGCGCCTGTCGTCTTTTGTTTTCCCCTGTTTTGTGACCACCTGCGTGGCCGCGATGCTTTTTCTCTCCAGTTTCGAGGCTCATGCGCAGAGCACGCCTAAACAAGGCTCTGAACGGGAGCGTGCTTTTGAGCTCTACAACGCGGGGAAATTCGTCGAGGCCATGCCTCTACTGGAAAAGCTTGCAGCAGACCAGCCCTCTGACGCCGTGGTTCATGAGCATTGGGCTTACTGCGTCGCCGCCTACGCCGCGACCCTGAACGATCCTGATCTGCGAAAAAAGGCGCGGATACGCGCTCTTGCCATCGCCCGCCAGGCAAGGGACCTGGGAGACAACAGCAATCTGCTGCAAATGCTGCTGGCGATTCCTGAGGATGGCTCGGAGCCCTCTTTCTCACCCAGCCAAGACGTCGATGCCGCCATGAAAGCGGCAGAGGCCGACTTCGCCCGCGGCGATTTCGACAAGGCCCGGGAAGGCTACCTGCGGGCCATGCTTCTTGACCCCCACAACTACTTCGCGCCTCTCTTCATAGGGGATGTTTACTTCAATCAGCACAACTACGTGAGCGCCGGCGAGTGGTTTGCACGGGCCATTGAGATTAATGCCAACCAGGAAACCGCCTACCGCTACTGGGGAGATGCGCTTTGGGCTTCCGGCAAGGGCGCCGAAGCTCGCGAAAAGTATATCGAAGCGGTCATTGCGGAGCCCTACAACCGCACTGCCTGGGTCGGCATCTCCCAGTGGGCTGACCGCAATCACGTAAGCCTTAAGTTTCTTCGCCTCAAAGACGGAAGCACAGCCAAAGCCAACGGCAACGGTGCAACCATCACGCTGGACTCCAGCATGCTGGACAAGAAAGACGACATCACGACCGCGTCGTGGCTTGCTTACGGCGCCAACCGCGCCCTCTGGCAAACCGAAAAATTCAAGAAGGAGTTCCCTAAGGAGACCGCCTACCGGCACAGTTTGAAGGAGGAATCCGAAAGCCTGCACGTAATGGTGAACGTGCTTTCTGAAATGTCTGAAAAGGACAAGGGGAAGGATGTCGATCCGGCCCTGCTTGAGCTAGCCAAGATCGATCAGGCGGGGTTGCTTGATCCGTTCGTCCTGATCAACCGCGCCGACGAGGGAATTGCCCGGGACTACGAGGCTTACCGCGATACCAATCGCGAGACGATCCGTCGCTATCTCGACGAGATTGTGGTCCCCAAGGCGCCGTCGGCGGACTCTCAGTAGTCCACGCATCAGGCATCGATAGCGGTCGCTGTCTTCGCGATAGCCCGCCCGAAATTTCACGCATTTTTTATATCCGCCAGTCGGCAAAATTACCCGACAGCCAGGTTTTTCGTGCGCCGCTGACAGATTCGCGCTACAATCTTATTGCAAAATAACGACTTAGCATTTGGATAGTTTGGCATTCGACATGTAACACGCTAGGGCAGGTCCCGTTTCTGGGACCAAGGATTTCCTGGCCAATTGGCGGCGTCAACCTTGGCCGTGGTGCCGTAAAGGACGCGATTTAGAAATCAGAAAGCCCAGGGCTGGAGTGGAGCCCCAACACCCCACTCGGAAGGAAGTCGATCACAATGACGAAGACTCGCTTGCTTACCACTCTCCCACTGGCGATTGCGCTGGCTCTTCCGGCGTTCGCTCAGCAGTCCAGTTCGACCGCGCAGCCAGCAGCTAGCGCCGACCAGACCGCCCCCGCAGCGCAACCTGTAGGCGCCACCGGCAAGGAACCGTTACAGCCCATGACCCATGAGGGGTTCTGGGGCCGGGTGAATCCGTTTGCGCGCAAGAAGTATGTACAGCGGCAAGTGCAGCCCATCCAGGATCGCGTCAACGAGCTGGACGAACTGACCGCGGCCAACAGCAAGATGATCAAGGACGTGGATGCCCGCGCCCAACAGGGCATTCAGTTGGCGTCTTCCAAGGCCGATGAAGCCGACCAGCACGCCACAGATGCCGGCAACAAGGCGCAGATGGCGCAGCAGACTGCTTCAGCCGCCAGCACCCGCCTTTCGACGGTCGAAACCGTGGTCGGCAATATCGACCAATACAAGGCTGCGGCCCAGACCGAGATTCGTTTCCGTCCCGGCCAGACCGTGCTGAGCAAGAAAGCCAAGGACGCCCTGGACGAGATGGCCACGCCGCTGAAGGACCAGCATGGCTACATCGTGGAAGTGCAGGGCTTCTCCTCCGGCCGCGGACAGTCCGCGATTGCCACTTCACAAAAAATGGCGGATTCCGTGGTAAGATACCTCGTGCTAAACCACGAGATTCCGGTCTACCGGATCTACGTGGTGGGCATGGGCAACGCTCCTGTGAGTGAGGAGGGAAAAGCCTTGCGCAGCAGCGGCGGCCGAGTCGAAATCAGCTTGCTGAAGAACGATCTCGAGCAGCTGGCCGCGACCACCAGCGCTCCGGCGGCGACGACTCCTGCGGCTCCTGAGATGGCCCCGGCCAGTCAGGATCAAACAGCCCAGCCTAAATAAGCTAGGACGACGGGCTCACGCCCGGCGCCCTCCCCCAGAGAGCCTCCCGCTTCGGCGGGAGGCTTTTTGTTGTTTGGTGGTAGGGCACCTGGCCCTTCCGCGCCGGCGTCGCCGCGCTCACCGGCATGTAGAATCGCCGATGAATGGCGAACCCCACAGCTTCCAGCGAGAGCGATCGCGAGAGCCTTCTGGCCCGCGCCCTGCGCGTATTCGCTCCCTCGCACCAGCACACGGCATTCTCGGCGACGGTGTTGCTGATGGCAACCATCATGCTCTCGCGGGTTCTGGGCTTTCTGCGTGAGTCGTATATCGCGTGGGCCTTCGGCGCCAATTCCATCACCGATGCCTACAACGCCGGCTTCACCATCCCCGATTGGTTGAACTACCTGGTTGCCGGGGGAACGGCTTCGATCACGTTTGTCGCCATCTACACCCGTTTTCTGGCTGAAGAGCGCGAGGAAGACGCGAGAAAGACCTTCTCGGTGATTATCACGGTAATGACCGTGGTCATGACGGTGGGCGTTATCGTGGCGGAGATTTTTGCGCCCCAGCTCGACCGAATGATGTTCAACAAGATGAAACCGGCCGAGTTTGCGCTGTGCGTGCACCTGACCCGCATTGTGTTACCGGCGCAGCTATTCTTTTATGTGGGCGGGGTGGTTTCGGCGGTTCTGCAATCGCGGCGGCTATTTTTTCTTCCCGCCTTTGCGCCCATGGTTTACACCCTGGGAATTATTTTCGGCGGGATTCTATTTTCCCATCGCCTTGGCATTGCCTCGCTCGCTTACGGAGCCGTGGTCGGCAGTTTTCTGGGCGTGTTTCTCATCAACGCCATTGGGGCGGCGCGCACCGGTATCGGCTACCAAATTTCCTTTGACGTCGGCAATCCCGCTTTTCGCGAGTGGATCAAAATGTCGATCCCGCTCATGCTCGGCGTTTCGCTGGTGACCGCCGACGACTGGATTCTGCGCTACTTCGCGCAAACCGATACCGGCGCGATCACTCGGCTCAACTATGCCAAACGGCTGTTTCAAGTGCCGATTGCCGTGCTGGGCCAGGCGGCGGGGCAGGCGTCGTTGCCATTTTTCGCGCGCCTGTTTGGAGAAAAGAAGACCCGCGAGCTTTCCGATACGGTCAACGGCTCGGTCTTCCGCATCTCGGCCACTTCATTGTTGGCCACCAGTTTCATGGTCAGTGCGGCCTTGCCCCTCATTGATATGGTCTACCGCCATGGGCATCATTTTCTGTTTTCCGACGCGCAACTGACGGCGACCTACTTCCTTTGGTTTTCGGTTTCCCTTGTTTTCTGGTCGGCGCAGGCGCTCTACGCGCGCGCTTTCTACGCTACTGGCGACACACTCACACCCATGATCGCCAGCACCGTGATCACGCTCGCTTCTCTGCCCGTCTATGCTGCCTTGTTTCGCAGTTTTTCCACCGTGGGACTGGTGATCGCTTCCGATCTTGGCATCATGACCAACTGCCTGGTGATGGCTTTTCTGCTGGATCGGCGCCACGTGGTACGTGCGAATCAACTGCAATGGCTGGAATTGGGCAAGGCTGCAGTTACCGCCGCCGCCGCGGGCGCGGCTAGCTTTGCTATGGTGCGCGCGATGTTGGTCAATGACAATCATTGGGGCGATCTCAAGGCTCTGGCGCTAAGCGGAATCACATGGGCTGCCGCCGTAGCAGCGGGATTGTGGCTCACCGGATCCTCTTTACCCCGCGATCTGCGGCGCCGAAAAGTGACCGCCTATCCGCGCGTTGCCGAGGAGCAAGCGCAGGAATTCACTAAGGGGGCCGAACTGTAGGCTGGACTCCTGCCCGATCTAGGCCATTTCCTCTACTTTTTGCTGCAATTCCCGCGCGATCCGTTCGGGCTCAGCCATAGGCGCGAATCGCATCGGTGCGCCGATCATCACGCGAATGGTTCCCGGCCGCGCGAATCTCTTTCCTGCTTGCTTCAGTTCGAAAACCCCGTCAATGCGGACAGGAACGACTGGCAGAGAAAGACTGTTTGCCAGCACGCCAATGCCGGCGCGGAAGGGATTTATCTTTCCATCCTGCGTATGCCGGCCCTCGGGAAACACCAGCACACTATAGCCGTGGTCGGCGCACTCCCCGGCATACGCAAAGCTCTCGCGGAAGCCAGCCTCCTGTGGCAAAGGGAAGAGATTGAGCAAGGCCACGCCCAGCGCCCACTTCACGCGATCATAGGCCCGGGCGAAAACATTTCGCGTTGCCGGCGGCGTCCGCAGCGTTTCCAATGCCTCGCCGCGGGTGGCCGTTACGATCCTGCGGCCAATCCGCCCCGGCAGCGCCATCTTCACCAGCCCGAAATCCACATCGCTGATGTGATTGCAAATCACCAGTACCGGACCTGGCACCGAGCGTAGATTTCCGCCTCCTTCGAAATGCGGCCGTCCCAGCAGAAATACGGCAGGACGCAGCAGCAAGTAATGGGCAGCGAGCCGAATCCAGGTCACCGGCCAGCGCAGCACCCAATGCGGATAGTGGTATTGCGCCCGGCGCGGAGCCTTGCCTTGCAGCATCTGCTCCAGATCGCCTACCGTTTTCACTGCGGAGAAGCTGGCTTCGCTCAGGTCAATCTGGAACCGGTCTTCCAGAGCGCCAAGCAATTCCACGCGATCAATCGAGCTGAGGTTCAGGTCGCTTTCGAGGTTGGCAGTAGCCGAAAGCTGCGCAGGACGCCGTCCCGAAATCTTTTCGATCAGATCTGCCAGCGGACTGGAAAGAACCTTGCTGGATGATCCTGCCGAAAGTCCCGCCTTCACCACTTCCAAGATCTGATTGGTTCGGGGCTTTTGCGTTGATGTGCGGGGAAAGTCCTCCTCCGGCCAAACGAACCAGCTCCGCATGCGCTGATATTCTGCCAGCGTTTCGTTGGCGCGTTTCACAATGGCTTCGGCGTCTGCGCTCGGGTCGCGGAGAATCAGCACCGCACAGGCCTCCGCATTTCCGTCGCGCGGCAACGCTATGACCACGCAGTTTTTCACCTCCGCTTGGCGGCGCAGCGCCGCTTCCAGATCCTCGGGATAAACATTCATCCCCGCCGGAGTGACGATGACTTCTTTCTTGCGGCCCTTGAAATAAAGATTGCCCGCCGCATCGATCTCTCCGATGTCGCCGGTGCCGTACCAACCTTCTTGGTTGGCGACAGGCCGAAGTTCCTTGCCGTCCCAATAGCCCGCCGCGACGCCGCCGCCCCGCACCAGAATTTCGCCGTCCGGGGCCAGCTTGACCTCGCGCCCCGCCAGCACTTTTCCAATCGAGCCTTGCCCCAGGTGAAACGGATGATTCACGCTGATGATCGAGGTTGTCTCGGTCAGCCCATAGCCCTGGATCACGGCATAGCCCAGGCGGTCCCAGAATTTTTCTGTTTCGCTATCGAGCGCCGCGCCGCCGGAAATGAAGGCCCAAAACTTCCATCCGAATTGCCGCCGCTGCCGCCGGAAAATCCACCAGCGGCGCAGAAAGTGCTTGCTTTTCGATCTTTCGAACGTTTGTTGAAAGTTCTCGCTCTCTCCGGTATCCCCCAAATCGCGTTCGATTTTCTCCTTGAGCGATTGCAGCAACCGCGGCACCGTGACGAGCACGGAAATGCGCTCGCGGCGAATGGTGGCGATCACCTCGGCGGGCTTCAGAGCTTCCTGAAAAACGACCGTGCCCCCCAGAAGTTGCGGCAGGAAGATTCCCAGAAACTGCCCAAACACGTGGCTGAGCGGTAGCAGGTTCAGGAAGCGAATGGGATGCACGAAGCGCTCATACTTCAGATATTTTCGAATCTCGGTTTCCAGCGGAGCAATGTTGGCGAGCACGTTGCCGTGCGTGATGACCACTCCTTTAGGCTCAGCCGTCGTCCCGGAAGTAAAAACGATCTCGAGAGTGTCTTGAGAGGAAAGCTCGGCTGCGGGAGCCGGGGAGGGAGAATGACGCCGCGTCGCCTCGCCCAACTCCTCCAAAATCAGGTGAGCTGGAGCCGAGGCCGCCTCTGCGTGGCGGCGCGAAAGCACGAGTAGTTTCGCGGCCGATTGCAGAATCACGCGCCCGGTAAAATCCGGCGAAGCGCCATCGTCCATCGGGACCACGATCACGCCCAGAAACGCGCAGCCGAAGAATGCCGCAACCCATTCCGCGGAATTCGGACCCCAGATTACAACCCGATCGCCTTTTTGAATTTTGCGCGCGCGCAGCTCGCGGGAAAAACGAAAAGCTGCTTCGGCTACTTCGCGGTAAGACGAGCGAACCGTGCGGTAGCCCTGGCGCTGAAGATAAGCGGGTTCATTCCCGCGTCCCAGGAATTCCGGCAGATAGTCGGCGACTGACGTGCGTGCCATGCTAGGCTCGTAATCGCGCCTGCTTGGGTGAGAAGCTCGATAACAACTCCAAAAACTCGACCAAGTGCGGAGGCGTAGGTTGATTCCGCAGCGTCACCGCGTGCCATTGCCGCCGCACTTCGCGGTTGACCAGCCGCTTGGCTACAACTTTGCCGGATTCCACGTGCGGGCCCGCGGCCCAATAAGCCAGCAGCGAGAGCCCGGTTCCCGCCGCTACCAGTTCAATGATGGCTTCGGTCAACGGAACCTCCAGAATCCGCTCCGCATCCACGCCGGCAGGCCGCATGATCTTGGTCAGCAGAGTGCTCTCTTCCCGCGGCGGATAGCACAGGACCGTTTCTCCTGCCAGGTCGCGCACGTGAACCGCCCCAGCAGAGGCCAAGCGATGACTCGGCGACACCACCAGCACCATCTCATCTTCGAACATGGGAGTCAGCCGCAGACATTTGTTGCGGGGCGGATCGCTCAGAATTGCCACGTCGAGTCTGCCCTCCAGCAGCGCCTTCGAGGGATCGGCCGTAGCCTGCGCGTCGATGGCGATGTCCACTTGGCGGAATTTCTTGTGGAATTTCTGCAGCACCGGCGGCAGCCAGTGGTAGCAGGTGTAGCACTCGGTGCTCAAACGAATCAGCCCGCGGCTTCCGCCGTTCATACCCTCGATTTGCGCTTCCGCCCGCGCCAACTCCTCCAGCAGACGGCACGCCGAAATCACCATCTGCTCACCGGCCGGGGTGAGCACCATTTTCTTGCCTAACCGCAGGAACAGCGCCGTGCCTAATTTTTCTTCGGCGTCGCGCAGCTGATGGCTGAGCGCGGATTGCGTCAAATGCAGGCGCTTGCCGGCCTCGGTGACGCTGCCCGTTTCTGCGATGGCCTGCAGAAGCTTCAGATGGCGGACTTCCAGTTTCACTCCCATTGACCATGAGCATAGTTCATCCATGGGATGAAAACAAACAATAATTCTAATGAATGAAAAATGCGTCCAATTGTCAGTGCGGCACGAAAACAGTTTGACGGCAAGGAGCGGATGGCAGGAGGCGGCGTCTCACGCCAGAGTGTTCCTTGCGACGGCGAGCCGTTTTCAGACGCGCAACCCAGCGATGTTCAGTGAAGGAGAGCACATGAAGCTGATCGGACGCACGATCTCTACACTCAGCCTAGTTGTTATGTTGTTTGCCGGATGGGCGCAGGCTCAGTCGCAAACCAAAGTGATGAACGTAAACATTCCATTTGAGTTTGTTGTGGGCAACCGGGCATTCCCCGCCGGAAGCTACTCGATTGTTCGCATCACTCCCTCCATTCTCAGCTTGCGGAATGACCACGATGGCGTGATCTCAACGATGACCACCTTTTTCGTCGAGGCGGCCAGGGAATCTGCAAGCCCGAAGTTGCAGTTTGAAACCGCAGAGGGGCGGCACGTCCTGGTTCGCGTCTGGTTCGCCGACACCAGGTTTGGCAATGCCTTGGTGGCCCCGAAACACGCACTCGAGGCGACGAAAGTAGAAGCTCACAAGCAGCAGGCGGGGATGCCGTAAGCGGAGGCGTGGCATGATGACCATCAGCAGAGAAGCCGGCGGACCACAAGCGGCGGAGAGCGTGCGCGCGGTGGTCCGCTCGGCTGAGCAGGAACTGCATCAACTCTTAGAGCAGCGCGCGCAGATCATGAAACGAATCGGCGCCGTAAAGCAGACGCTGGCCGGATTGGCGAATCTTTTCGGCGACTGGGTGCTCGACGACGAACTGCTGGCCAAGCTCGACCGAAAACCATTGGTTCCACGTTCCGGTTTTACTCGCGCTTGCCGGCTCGTCTTGATGAATGCGGCAACTCCGCTTGGGGCGCGGCAGATTTGCGACGAGTTGCTTAAGAAATTTCCGGAAGCCTGCAGCCGCCACAAGAATCTCTACGCGTCGGTCACCACCGTGCTCGCTCGCCTGGTGGACTACTCGGAGGCGCAAACGTTCTTGCAGCGCGACGGGCACCGGGTCTGGCAATGGATTGCGGATGAAAAAAGCGGCTCTGCCTTCGAGCAAAATGCCGGCGCCGATGGCGAAGTTGGGGTTTCCCCGCTTACTTTGGAGTATTAGGTATTGACTTCGCCGCCTCCAGGCCAAGCGGCTCCCAGTTTGAACATGTGCGCCAAAGCCCGCCTTTCCGCCAACTTGGGCCGCTTTCTCCCGGGCGAAGCGCCGCTCGTAACTCGTTCGTACACTCACCCCGCGTAACCCTTAGTAACCATACGAATGCCAGTGGCCAGCCGTACAATGGGCCTTGTCCGAAGGACCATCTCTCCCATATGGCCTAGGATTGCCGGATCTACGTGCAACTGGCCGGCAAGACTTTCCGAGTGGGAAGAGACCCTTGGAAAGCAGCGGAACCGGAGTAAGTACCCTATGGCGTTTGGCTTTGGCTTCAACAAGCAGAAGGTCCTCAACTCTGCGGAGAAATTCGTCCAGCAGGGGAAGTTGCAGAACGCCATCACGGAATACGAAAAAATCCTCAAGGCCGATCCCAAGGACCTCACGGTTCAGAACACGGTGGGAGATCTCTACTCGCGTCTTGGCGACAGCGACAAAGCGGTGCAATGCTTTAAATCGGTTGGCGATGCGTATGCCACGCAAGGCTTCACGGTAAAAGCCATCGCCATGTACAAGAAACTGAGCAAGCTCAAGTCGTCGCTTGACTCCGTGCTCAGGCTCGCCGAACTCTACACGCAACAGGGATTGTTCAACGACGCCCGCGCGCAGTACAAGCAAGTGGCCGAGGAGTTCCTGCGCACGGGGGAGATGGAACAGGCCGCCCGCATTTTCCAGAAGATCCTGGAAATGGATCCAGAAAATGTGGCCATGCGGACTAAGCTGGCAGAGGTTTATCTCGGCCTGGGGAAGAAAACCGAAGCCTGGCAGATATTCTCCGCTGCCGCGGATAACCTGCGGGCGAGGGGCGCGACGGCTGCCGCCGAAGAAGTCGTCCAGCGTATGCTCGCCATTGAGCCCAACAACAGCCAGGCGCTTCTCCTGCGCGGCAGTATGGCCTTCGAATCCGGCGACGCGGCGGGCGCCATTCAGTGTCTCGAGAAAGTTGCGGACCTCGATACCCACGCTGATGGCCTGCGCACATTGCTGCAAGCCTACGAGCGGGCCGGCCGTCTCAAGGAAGCCGGAACCCTGGCGGCGAAGCTGTTTTCTGTCCACAACGACGTCGGAGCCCTTGCCAGTTACGCCGACACGCTAATCGCGAGCGGCCGGTTCACGGGCGCGTTGCAGA
Organism: uncultured Acidobacteriaceae bacterium; assembly: GCA_963770915.1. Classification (GTDB taxonomy): domain Bacteria; phylum Acidobacteriota; class Terriglobia; order Terriglobales; family Acidobacteriaceae; genus PALSA-270. Next base: position 2,189,977 of record CAVYRG010000001.1, on the reverse strand, counting down.
TTTACATGCAGTACTCCGATCAGCTGCTGGCCGCGAATGCCAGCAAAATGGTGGAGACGCTGCACGGCATTATTGCTCACGTCCGCGGGAACATACCGGCTCTGGAAACGCTTCTGACTCTGTTGAACAAGGCGGGCGAAAGCACGCATCTGACTGAGCTGTACGAGCTCCTCGGGCATGCTTGTGTGCAGGCTGGAGAACTGCAGAAAGCGCGCGACTACTATCTGAAGCTGACTCAGCTTGAGCCCCAGAATCCGCTGCATGCGCGCAGCTATCAACAGGTATGCGAGCGGCTGGGCAGCGCGGCCAGTCCTTCGCTTATCACTGTGGAAGAAGGCGCCTCGCTCATAGAAGAGCTTGAGGCCACAGCGCCGTTCGTTGATCAGCGCTATAGCGACGAGGACGCCCTGGCAGTTCGCGCGGCCTTGACTGACGCCGAGCTGTTTACTTCCTACAATATTCCGGCCAAGGCTTTGGCGCCGTTGCTTGCCGTCCTGCCCCGAGCGCCCCACGACTTACGCCTGAACCAGCGCCTGGCGGCTTTGTATACCCGGGCGGGCCGCTTTGCCGAAGCAGCCGCGTGCTGTCGCTTACTGGAAACCCTTTACCATGAAGCAGGCCACCCGGAAGAGGCCACCCGCTATGGCGAGCTGGCGGGTAAATACGAGGCGCGTGCAGCGGTAGCGTCAGAAAAGCCCGAAATAGAAACCAGCCAACCCGAGCCGCAACCTCCCGTGCAGCCTGAACTCAAGGCGGCGGCACCCCGGCCAGAAGCAGAGTTTTCGGCCCCATCCCAGCCCGCTGCGCGTCCAACCGGATTGTTTTGGCATGCCCCTCCCTCGCCCAGTGCGGCAATGGCCGAGGCCTCTCAGGCAGAGCCGGCAGCATCATCGGAAAACGAGATCGATCTTTCCGACGAATGGGAAGGCGCATTCTCAGACGAGTCTACGCCTGAGCCCGCCTCGGTTGAATCTTCTGCCAGCCTGCCGGATCACACACCGCCGGTTGAGGCTGCCGAAGCGACGGTGAGCGACACCGTACAAGAAATTCGCTTTTACCTCGAACAGAACATGCTCGATCAGGCTCGGGCAGGCCTTACCAAGCTGGAGGGCCTGAGTCCCGATCCTGCCGTGTTGTCCGCGCTGGAAGACCAAGTTGCGGCTGCCGTCACGAGTTCTCTGCTGGCTCAACCGGAAGAGGCAGTCTCCATCGAAGTGGATTCCAATCCTCAACCCGAGGAATGGGGCGCACAAACCGCCGTGGAGCAAGACCCAGGACTGGAAACGGGATTCCCGACTCCAGCTGGAACCTGGTCGGGCCAGCCGCATGTCGGCGGATTCGAAGCTGCTCAGGTTCAGCCCGAGCCCGTGCTGGCAGAGCCTGGGGTCGACGAAACGGCAGAACCCGTCATCGAACACGCCGCAGAACCCATCGTCCAGCACGCAGCGGAGCTGGTCGAAGAAAAAGCACCCGAGCCAGCCGTGGAGACCGCGGCTGCGGAACCGGTGGCTGCAGAGGCCGTCACCGCCACGCACCCCGTGTCCGGTTTGGGCGATTTCGTGTCCGACTTGGAAAGCTCTCTGGGCGACGATTTTCTGCCCGGCTCCGCCGAGACGAAAGTCAAGCCGGTTCAGCCCCCGGCTCCCGTCCCCATCGCAATCCAGCCGCCCGCCATCGCTCACTCCGTTCCAGTTCCGGCCGCCGCTGCTCCGCCGGCGGCAATGGCTGCTGCCGCTTCTTCCAACGAGCCTCCCATGGCGGCTCCGGCCACACCGCCGATGTTTACCTATCAGCAGCGGCCATTGGCGCCCCCGGCTAAGACAGCTCCGGAAACATCTCTCGGCGTCGACGTTGCCGGAATGTTCGGAGAGCTAAAGCAAGAACTGGAAGTCGAGACCGCGACCGAGGGTGAGGACTTTGAAACACATTACAATTTGGGTGTTGCATTCCGCGAGATGGGACTGCTGGATGAAGCCATCGGCGAGTTCCAGAAAGTGTGCCAGGCAGTGGATCGCGGTCTTGCCTTCCCCCAGGTCATGCAGACCTACACCTGGCTGGCGCAATGCTTCCTCGACAAAGGAGTGCCGGAAGCCGCTATTCGCTGGTACGAAAAGGCTTTGCAACTGCCGAATCTGGACGGCGAAACCCGCATCGCCTTGCATTACGAGCTGGCCAGCGCCTACGAAGCAGCTCAGAACAAGCCCGCGGCCTTAAAGTATTTCCTCGAAGTGTATGGCACGAACATCGATTATCGCGATGTCGCTGAGCGCATCCGAGCTCTAAAGTCGTAGAATGCTCGGATGGGTATTGGCTGCCTCCATCAATCGTTCGCGGGCTACACTCGCTGCAACCGGCCGGAAATCTGCAGGAGCCGGCCTTGACTGCCGACCCTAGGATCCCCTTGCAACAGATCCCACCCAGTTCCAAGGATGGGCTGCCGCCATCCGATGGTGCCGGTTCCGTATCGACGGCGGCGATCCCCTCAACGGGGGCTGCCCCTCGGGCGGTTCCCCGGTCTGCGATCTGGCTGCGGCGGACGGCGGTCCTTTTGTTCATCAGCCTGTGCGCGGTGATGGGAATACTGTTGGTGATCCTGCCCTGGAGCCTGCAATGGACCGACAACCGCCTGCTGTGGGGCCATCCCGAATGGAAGGCCTTTCTGGGGAACGGCTTTGTCCGCGGCTTGTGCAGCGGCCTGGGAATTATCGATATCTGGATCGGGTTTCGCGAAGCCGCCCACTACCACGAAGGACCGAGCCCGGCCGAAAAGAAATCCTGAACCTGGCTGCAATCACGACATCATGAGCGACCGCACACTGAAACCCGCGCCTCTCGCCTACAAAAACGACCCCTTCCTGAACAGTTCGGACGGCCGGATTCTACGCATGCTCTCCGAGTATATGGAGCCGCTCTCTCGCTTTCGCCGCGAGCAGATTCAGGACACCGTGGTCTTTTTCGGCTCTGCCCGTTTCCATAGCCTGGAAACCGCGCGCGAGAACCTCGCCGAGCTGGAAAGCCAGAGCCATCTTCCCCCCGAGCAGCGGGATAGGGAACACAAGCGTGCCCTGGCCGCCGTCGAGACGGCGCGCTACTACGAAGACGCCCGCCGCCTGGCCTCAATGCTGAGCGAATGGTCCAGCCAGATTCCTGCCCGCCGCCGCCGCTTTGTCGTCACCACCGGAGGCGGGCCCGGCATTATGGAAGCGGCCAACCGTGGTGCCCACGAAGCCGGCGGCAAGACCATCGGCCTCAATATCAATCTGCCGTTCGAGCAGCTGCCCAATCCCTATATAACGCCGGCCTTGAATTTTGAGTTCCACTACTTCTTCATGCGCAAGTTCTGGTTCGCTTATCTGGCGAAAGCCTTGGTCATCTTTCCAGGTGGATTCGGCACCTTCGACGAACTCTTCGAGATTCTTACGCTGGCCCAGACCGAAAAGCTTGCGAAGAAAATTCTGGTCGTCATCTATGGCAGCGAATATTGGAACAAATTGATCAACTTCCAGACCATGATTGACGCCGGCACCATTTCGCCCGAGGATATCGAACTCTTCAAAATGGTGGATACACCCGAAGAGGGATTTGAATTCTTGCGCGACGGCCTGACGCGCTACCATCTAGGCCCGCAACCGAAGCGCACCGAGGGCTTGCCCGAGATCGCCAAGACCAACCCCTGATGGGTGCTCATTAAGTCTTGTCATCCTGACCGGAGCGAGCGAGGGCGAGCGAAATGGAGGCACCCGCTGTTTCGCGACGTACCTGAATTCATTCTCGACCTTTAGAACTTGCTTCTCTACTACATTACCGACCGCACCCAATTTCCTGGAGACGAAACCCAACGCCGCAAGCGGCTGCTGGAGAAAATCGCCGAAGCCGCGGCAGCCGGCGTGAACTTCATCCAACTGCGGGAAAAGGACCTGAGCACGCGCGAACTGGAAAATTTGGCGCGCGAGGCCGTGCAGGTTATGGCGGCCAGTTCACCGTCGAGAACTGAGATCCGAGATCCGAGAACTGCCCTGCTGATCAATTCCCACACCGACGTTGCCTTGGCCGTCGGCGCGGAGGGAGTCCACCTCCGCTCCGACGACATTTCCCCTTCCGAAGTAAGAAGGATTTGGCGCCAACGGGGCACGGGCACACCCGCCGGCGAAATGCCGGAGCCTCTGATTTCCGTTTCCTGCCACTCGGCCGCCGAGGTCGCCCGCGCCGCGCAAGAGAACGCAGACTTCGCCGTCCTCGCGCCTTTCTTCGAAAAACGCGGAGCGAACAATCCATCCCTAGGGCGGGAAGGCTTCCGAGCCGCCTGCAGCTTCAATATTCCCGTCCTCGCCCTTGGCGGTGTAACCCTGGAGAACGCTCAGCAGTGCGTAAAAGCGGGCGCCGCCGGCATAGCCGCCATCCGCCTGTTCCAGGAGAATCCGATTGCCGAGGTCGTTCGCACGCTGCGGGCAGCGATCGCCTAACCTTCTCCATCGCTTGCCAGCGTTATTAAGGCGTACCGAATTAGGCGCTACCGAAGTTACTTGTATTTCTCGCAAGAACCCGAATAATGGTTCCACTTATGCTTAGTCGAGTAGGCTTCCTGTGGTTGTTCCTTCTTCTGCCTTCATACGTAGTCGCTCAAAGTACTCCGGCCAAGCCTCCCGCTGACAAACCGGACTATTCGAAAGAAGCCGTCGTCTACGAGAAGTACTTCTGCAAAGAAACATTTCAAAACGACGGGACCTCTTCGCGCGAGCAGTCCGCTCGTTTGCGCATTCAGTCCGAAGCCGGAGTCCAGCAATTCGGATTGTTGGCTTTCTCCTATGCCAGCGGAACCGGTACTCTTGCCATCGACTACGTCCGGGTTCACAAGCCAGATGGCTCGGTCATCGAGACCCCGCCCGACAGCATTCAGGACATGACCTCGCAAATCAGTCGCGAAGCTCCCCTGTACAGCGACATTCATGAAAAACACGTCGCGGTGAAGGGCCTGAGCGCCGGCGACGTCCTCGAATACAAGATCGAGGAGACGACCACCAAACCGCTGGCCCCGGGCCAGTTCTGGACTTCCTATCGCTTTAGTCACGACGCGATCGTGTTGGACGAAGAATACGAAATCGACGTGCCGCGAGCCCGCGCCATCAAGATCAAGAGCCTTGCCGTCCAGCCGGTGATCACCGACTCCGGCGACCGCCGCCTCTATGTTTGGCACAGCTCGAACCTGCAAGAGAAAGACAAAACGAATGAGAAACGCGAAGCCATCGAGCAGGCGTGGAAAGCCTCGAGGGGGCGCCAGGCCGAACCCGATGTGCTGATGGGCAGTTTTACCAGTTGGGAAGAAGTCGGGCGATGGTACGGAAAACTTCAGGAAGACCGGGTGAAACCTACACCGGAAATCATCGCCAAGGCGGCTCAGCTGACCAAGAATGCGACCACGACCGAAGCCAAGACGCGCGCCCTCTACGATTACGTCAGCACGCAATTCCATTACATCGGCATCGATCTCGGCATTGGGCGCTACCAGCCCCATAGCGCGGCTGAAGTTCTGGCGAACCAATACGGCGACTGCAAAGACAAACACACGCTCCTGGCCTCGCTGCTCGCGGCCGTCGGCATTCCCGCTTACCCGGCGCTCATCGACGCAAGTCAGGAAGTCGACCAAGACGTGCCTTCGCCCGGGCAGTTCAATCACGTCATCACGGCGGTCCCCAGTGAAGGCGCTCTAATATGGCTGGATTCGACTACCGAGGTCGGCCCCTACCAATATCTCGTCCCGCCTTTGCGCGGCAAACATGCCCTGGTGGTGTGGAGCGACAAAGCTCCCGCCCTGGTTAGCACCCCGGCCGATTTGCCCTACCTCACCTATCAGATTTTCCACATGGACGGGAAATTGGGAACCGACGGCACTTTCGTTGGCCATGCTCGACTGACTTCCCGGGGAGATATCGAGATTCTGCTTCGCATCGCGTTCCGGTCGCTCCCCGTTCAGCAATGGCAGGATCTGACACAGCGCGTCTCGGCCTCGGAAGGATTTGGCGGCGACGTCAGCGAAGTGACCGCCAGTTCGCCGGAAAAAACGGACGAGCCCTTTACCCTTTCTTACACATACACCCGCAAGAAATTTGGCGACTGGGACGACGCACGGACTGTATCTCCCGAGCCTTTCATCTCATTGCCCGCGCCCGCCGAGGAGGAAAACTTGCCTCTCGGGCCGTCTTGGCTTGGCCCGCTGGCCGACATCGATTTCAACAGCAGCGTAGAGCTGCCGCCAGGCTACACTCCTGCCCTTCCTGCCGCAGTCCACATCAAGCGCGACTTCGCGCAATTTGACGCCACCTACGAGTTCAAAGACGGCAAACTCATGGGCGAGCGCCACTTCCAAGTTCTCATGCACGAAGTGCCGGCCAGCGAGCGCGAGCAATACAAGCAGATGGCGAAATCCGTGCAGGACGACTACGGCGTTTTCATTCCCCTGACCTCGCGAGCATCTCCCGCCACATCCGCTGAAAACGGCGGCACCAGCTCGACGCAACCGTCCGGCATCGATGCTCTGCCCATGAGCTCCAACCAGGATGCGCGGCGCCTGGCCAGCGACGCGAGCGAAGCGGTGGAGAAGGGCGACTATGCTACAGCCGAGGTCGACTTGTATCGCGCGGTAGAGGCGGATCCGAAGTTTGCCCGTGCATGGATCTTTCTCGGCGGCGTCCTGATCAATCAGAAACAGACCGAGGCTGGCATCGATGCTTTTCACAAGGCCATCGCGCTTTATCCCGATGTGGCTGCCATCCCGAAAAATCTGGGTCTGGCTCTGATGGGAATGGGCCAATGTGACGCTGCCGTCCCTATTTGGCAGGATTTTGTTAAGGCCCATCCCGACGACGCGGAAGGGCCCGTCAATCTTGGCCTGTGCTATGCGCACTTGGGGCGTTACACGGAGGCGGTTTCCACACTGGAGCCGGCTGTCAAGCTTCATGCCGATAGCGCATTGCTTCAATCCAACTTGGGCCTGGCTTACTTGCGCGCCAACCAAAAAGACAAGGCCAGCGCGGTGTTCACCAAGCTCGCATCTCTCCATCCGGACGACGAGACGCTCAACGACGTTTCTTACGAAATGGCTAATGCCGACATGCAGCTCCCGCTTTCTCTGGATTACGCTCTGAAAGCTGTGCGCGGCATCGAGCAAGCTTCCCAGAAAGTCATGCTTCCCAGTCTCACCATGCAGAATGTCGGCCAAATCTTCGCATTGAGTGCGTACTGGGACACGCTGGGTTGGGTGTATGAGCGCACGTCAAGACTCGATCTCGCCGAACCATATCTCCTTGCCGCATGGAGAACCACCCAGGACGGCGTCGTTGCCGGCCACCTTTGCCATTTGTATCGCCGCACCCATCAGACCTCTTTGGCCATTGAAATGTGCCGCATGGCGATTTATCGCATTCCGAAGCGTGGTCCAGTTTTAGGGGAGACGGCTACCGAACTCGCGGCGGCCCGCGAGAATCTGGATTTCTTTCTGCATCGACCTCCCCAATCTAGCCCGAGCGGCAGCCCAGATTCCACCGAGACCGGCGATGCTGCGGCCAAAGTCAGTGGCGAGCGCACATTCAAGCTCCCCCGGTTCCTCTCCGGCACGGAAAGCGCGGAGTTCTGGGTTTTGCTGACCTCGGACGGAAAGAGCAAATCTTTCAAGGTCGAGGATGTCAAGTTCATCAGCGGGTCCGACAAAATGAAAGACGAAGGCAAGCAGCTGAAGAGCATCGACTTCAAAATCCCCGCTCCAAGCGATGTTCCGGCCCATTTTGTCCGGCGCGGCATCCTTGGCTGCTATCAGTACACCGGCTGCTCTTTTGTCCTTTTAGACCCGGCCACCGTGCGCTCTTTGAACTAGTCCCACGATCCGCTCTCACTGGGCGGCGTCACCGTCGCCCAGCGCTCGGCGATTTTGTCGCCCTCGAAGCGCCAAAGCACAAAGCCCTGGAACTGCATCTTCTTCCCTGACGCCTTGTCGGTCCAGCGCCAGACATTGCGGCACATGACTTTGTCGCCCTCGGCAAGGACGTCCTCGATGGTCAGCTTCAGGTCAGGCAAGGCGTGGTACATGCCCTGCATCATCCGTTCGTCTCCGGCTAGGTCGGTGGCCTTGCCGCCTGGTCCGTCATGGTCGAGGAAGTCGGCCGTCATATTCCGCCGGATGGCGGCGCCGTCTTTCCGGTTCACGAAATCCTCGAAGTGGTCGCGCACCATCTTCTTCATTTGTTCCAACGTCAGCGTGGTTGCCATAGCCGGCTCTCCTAGGGATTGAATCAAGGTTTTGGCTTTCACTCGGCTTGGAGTGGGTGGTGGTTCGAGCGGAAAAGCCTATGTTACGCTTTCGCGGATGTCCCTTGCTCCCCGGCCCGTGCCTGACCCGCAGTCGCCGCCTCCGCCGCTGGTCTCAATCCCCGGAGGCTGGTTCCTGATGGGCTCCGACTCCGGCCAGGACCATGTTGGCCAGGATAACGAGCGCCCCGTCCACCGCGTTTGGATCGACGAATTCCTCCTCGCCGCCCGCCAAGTCACGAACGCTGAGTATGCCCACTTTCTTCGTGCGACTGGGAATCCCGCTCCGCCGTTCTGGAGCGATCCTAGCTTCAATCATCCCGAACAGCCGGTGGTAGCAGCTTCCTGGTTTGAGGCAGTGAAGTATTGCGAATGGCTTTCCGCCGCGGGGACTCAAACCTTCCGCCTGCCGACCGAAGCTGAATGGGAACGCGCCGCGCGCGGCGGAGTGGAAGGCAAGCTTTATCCCTGGGGAGACGCGCCGCCGCAATCGCTACCTGATTATGACAATCGTTGGAAGAAAGGCCCCGAGCCTGTCGCCCGCTACGCGCCCAACGCCTTCGGCTTATTTAACCTCTGCGACAATGTGCACGAATGGTGCAGCGATTGGTTCGCGCCGGACTACTACGCGATCTCTCCTGAGCGCAATCCGCGCGGCCCGGAGTCCGGCGAGCGCCGCGCCTCCCGGGGAGGCTCCTGGCGCCACCACATCAAAGTCTCGCGCTGCGCCGCCCGCTCCAGCATTCCGCCGCAATTCCAGTATGCTGATTACGGATTTCGCGTCGCGGCCGACCCCGCCTGAGCGATCAGCCTCGAAGCGGCGCCAGAATACAGCCCGGGGCTGCCCTGAAGGGCAAAAGTCTCTTCCCGAGAAGGCCAGGGGTTCCACCAAAAATTGAGAAAGGTTGTATCGATGGACGCTTTATATCTCGTTATGCCACAGCAACTTACGATATCCACAGTGTTCCTTAAGGAACACTCAGCGCGGTCTAGCTCCGCTCCCGATCAGTCCCCACGATCCAGCGCAGCAGCATGTTGACGATGCTCAACACAATCGCTCCCCAGAACGCCGCGCCGAAGCTATCCACTTTGAACCCGGACACGAACGCCGAAGCCAGCTCGATCATGGCGGCGTTGATGATCAGCCAGAAAATTCCCAGCGTGATGATCGTCAAGGGGAAGGTGAGAAACTTAAGGACCGCTCCCAGCGTGGCGTTGATGAGTCCGATGACCAGAGCCGCAATGAGAGCGGAGGTCACGCCGCTGACATGGAAGCCATGAACAACGTGGGCCACAATCCACAGAGCGAGCGCGCTGAGAACCCAATTGAGTATGAGCCGCAAGGTTTGTCCTCCCGAAGCTGGGAACTATAAGCGACCGGGCCGGGAACCGCAACCTGGCCCGCACCCCCTTCCCGGCTTGTTCTAGAATCAAGGTTTCATCTCTCAACATCTGTTGAGTATGAGCGTTGCACTAGCAAGGAGCGTTTCATTTGCCTGAAACCATTTATGACGTAGTCATCATCGGCAGCGGGCCGGCCGGATACACCGCGGCCATCCGCGCCGGCCAGTGGGGACTGAAGGTTGCCATGATCGAGAAGGACGGCTTCCTTGGCGGCACTTGCCTGCACGTGGGCTGCATTCCGACCAAGGCGCTGCTGTTTAACGCCGAGCTATGGGACCACCTGAAGGACGCCAAGGAATTCGGCATCGAGGGCGTGGATGCGCGCAAACTCAACTGGGCTGCCGTGCAGGAGCGCAAGGCGAAGATCGTTTCGAAGCATGCGAAGGGCCTCGAATTCCTGATGCGCAAGAACAAAGTCGAGACCGTGAAGGGCTACGGCAAGCTGACCGGCCCGGCGCAGAACGGCGTGCTGACGATCGAAGTCACCGACGGCAGTAAGACCTCTCATCTGAAGACGAAGAACGTGATCCTGGCCACAGGCTCTGAAGCCCGCATGATTCCTGGGCTGGAAGCTGGCGAAAGCGTACTCACTAACATCGAGATTCTGAACTTGAAGGAGGTTCCGAAATCGCTGGTCGTCGTAGGCGCGGGCGCGGTGGGCGTGGAGTTCGCGTCGATCTTCCGGTCGTTCGACACCGAAGTGACCATTCTCGAAATGCTGCCGCGCCTGGTTCCGGTGGAGGACGAAGAAATTTCCAAGGAGCTGGCGCGCGTCTATCGCAAGCGTGGAATCAACTTCCACACCGGCGCGAAGGTCGAGAAAGTCGACAAGACGAAGAGCGGAATCGCTGTGACTTTTTCGGTGAATGGCAAGCATGAGAAGGTCGAAGCCGAGAAAATTCTCATCGCCGTCGGGCGCAAGCCGCGCACCGAGAACATTGGCTTGGAAAAGACACACATCAAGCCCGACCGGGGTTTCATCAAAACCGATAGCTGGATGCAGACCGCCGAGCCGGGCGTATACGCGATCGGCGACATCGTGCTGGGCACGCCGCAACTGGCACATGTGGGCGCGATGGAAGGGATCGTCGCCGTGGCCAAGATCGCCGGCAAGCCTGGCAAGGCGGTGAACCTGGAGCACATTCCGAATGCGACGTACTGTCATCCCGAAATCGGCAGCGTGGGCCTTACGCAAACCAAAGCCGAAGAGCTGGGCTACAACGTGAAGATCGGCAAGTTTCCGTTCACGGCCAACTCGCGGGCTTCGATTGTGGGCGCGCACGAGGGCTTCATCAAAATTGTGTCGGATGCGGATTACGGCGAGATTCTGGGCGTGCACATCATCGGTCCGCAGGCGACCGAACTGATCGCGGAGGCAGTGGCCGCGATTGAGTTAGAAGCGACCGTCGAAGATTTGATGTGGACGATTCACGCGCATCCGACGCTGGCTGAAGCAATGCTGGATGCTTCGAATAGCGTGTATGGGCTGGCGATTAATGCATGATAGGCGGCCACGGATCGCGCGGATGAAATCGGATTGCTTAATCTGCGGGAATCCGCGTGTATCCGTGGCAAAGAAGTTGTGATTTCCGTCCTACAACTCGGAACAATTGACTACGCCAAAGGGCTGGCGCTGCAGCACAAGCTGGTCGAGCTGCGCAAAGACGGCCGCATTGGCGATGTATTGCTGCTGCTCGAGCACACGCCGGTCATCACGCTAGGGCGCAACGCCAAGCAGAAAAATATTGTCGCTCCGCCTGAACTGCTTGCCCAGCGCGGGGTTGAGGTGTTCGAGTGCGACCGCGGCGGGGATGTGACCTTCCACGGGCCGGGGCAACTAGTGGGCTATCCCATTTTCGATTTGCGGGGGTTGGCTTCTGCGGATGGCAAGCGTAAGACCATGGGCGCGATTGAATACGTTCGCAATCTGGAGGAAGTTCTCATACGAACATGCGCCGACTTTGGCATCGCGACCAAGCGCATTTGCGGATTGACCGGCGTGTGGACGGGGGACGATCACGTAGGCACAGCCGCCCCCGGCTGTGCAGGCGAGCGACAGGCTCGCCAGGCTCGCCTGCTTCACCGCAAGAGGGCAAGATCGCGGCCCTTGGCGTTCACATTTCCCGAGGCGTCACCTCGCATGGTTTTGCCCTCAACGTGAACACTGATCTCAGCTATTTCAATCTGATTATCCCCTGCGGCATCATAGCCAAGCCCGTAACTTCCATGGCAAAGGAATTAGGCCGCGAGGTTTCTATGCCGAGCGTGGCCGAATCTGTGTCGCGGAATTTTGGAGTTGTGTTTGGCAGCCAGATGCTTTGGCTGGAATCGCTCGATGCGATTATGGCTCCTCAAGGCGTCCCGCTGCAGGTCCCAGAGAATCTGCGCAAGCTGCACGGAGACGAGGAGACGTTTCGGGTGTGAGACCGCGTCGAGTCAGGCTGAGCGCCTGGGTTCTGGGACAACGTATTTGGACCAGCTGCGAAATTTCTTCTTCCACTTAGTAAGTTCAGTCTTGCTCATGTTCTGATCGAGGATGACCGGAACTTCAAAAAAGTAATACCCGCCTTCGCCTTTCGGGCCCTGGATGGCGCGACGCTCTCCTGAGCGCGCCACGTACACGAGATAGCCCCGCTTCGGTCGCAGAATTTTCTTCGCCAGCAGTAGCTTGTCGCGCTCTTGGGAGGCGCGTTGTTGTGTCATAACTCTGCTCTCCTTCAGCTCAATCACTACCCAGGGGATGTTACGCCTGAACACAACCAAGTCCGGGTATGTCTTGCAGTCTCGAAGGAACGGTTTATTGAGAACGCGAAACTTGCCGGAACTTTCTTCATGCTGTTCAAGGAAGAGTTCAATCTTTCGCCAAGCAACTGACTGAAGGTCCGCCTCGCAAAATATCTGGTGCGACGTGAAGGCCCTTTCGATCGACTGCCTGAATTTCCCTCTCATGAATCGGTGAAACTGCTTAATGCTGAGTTTGGTCATGATTCTGCTTCCTACAGAATCTTCTTCCCGAACGCCGAAAGCGTAAGCTCCACCGCCAGCTCCGCGGTCCGGTTGTGCTCGTCGATCACCGGATTCACCTCGACAACTTCAAAGCTCAACATGCGGCCGTGGTCGGCGATGATTTCCATGGCGAGGTGGGCTTCGCGATAAGTTGCGCCGCCGCGAACAGGAGTGCCGACGCCGGGTGCAACCTCAGGGTCAACCCAATCCATGTCGAGCGAGACGTGATAGCCGGTAGTGCCGCGTCCGGCGATGCGCAGCGCTTCCTCCATCACCGTGCGCATGCCGCGCTCATCGATGTCGCGCATGGTGAGAACTGCGATGCCCGCGCGGCGGACGTTGGCCTTTTCGATGGCATCGATATCGCGCACCCCCACCAGCACGCAATTCTCGGAGATGACTTTGGGGGAGAAATTTAAAATATTCGCCAGCTCCGCTGGCCCCAGTCCCACGATCGCGGCCAGCGGCATGCCGTGGACATTGCCGCTGGGAGAAGTTTCCGGCGTGTTGATGTCGGTGTGCGCGTCGATCCAGAGCAGGCCGATCTTCTGGCTCTGCCGGCGGTAATACTCAGCCACGCCTGAGACCGTGCCGGCGCCTACGGAGTGATCGCCGCCGAGGACGAGCGGAACTTTGCCTGCGTCCAGAGTCTTCAGGACCAGTTCAGCATGCTTGGTGCAGGTAGCGGTGATCTCCCTCAGGTATTTGGCGTGCGGGTCGCCTTCCTTCTTCTGCTCGGGGAGAGCGACGGCGATGTTGCCGGCATCTTCGACGGAGTGACCAAGCTCTTCCAATCGCGCTTGCAAGCCCGCGACGCGCACCGCGGAGGGCCCCATATCGACGCCACGGCGGGATTGGCCGAGGTCGAGAGGCACGCCGATGACGCGAATCTTGCGGGGCGCGATGGTGGACGGAGAATTCATCGAAGCGGGTACGCAGCCTTCAGCACTCAGCTTTCAGCCAGGTCAACTCAGCGCTGGCTGCTAAGGGTACAACCGATGCAGCATGCGAGGAAACGGGATGGTCTCCCGCACATGCTCCAGGCCGCAGATCCAGGCGACGGCGCGCTCGATGCCCATGCCGAAGCCGCCATGGGGAACGCTGCCGAATTTGCGCAGATCGAGATACCACTTGAAAGCTTCTTCCGGCAGGCCGTGCTCGTGAATGCGTTGTAGCAGCAGATCGTACGACGCCATGCGCTGCGAGCCTCCGACGATTTCTCCGTAGCCTTCAGGGGCGAGCACGTCGACGCAAAGCGCGAGTTCGGGGCGCTTCGGGTCGGGCTCCATGTAGAAGGCTTTCACCTTCGCCGGGTAGCGGTGGACCATGACCGGCTTGTCGAACTGCGCGGAGAGATAGGTTTCATCCGGCGAACCGAAATCGCCTCCCCATTCGAATCTGGCTTCCAGCGCGCCTTTGGCCTGAGCTTCCTGCAGCATGGTCACGGCGTCGTCGTAGGTGATGCGAGGGAACGGTGCTTCAACCTTCTCCAGCCTGGTAACGTCGCGGCCCGCGGTTTGCAGATCGGCGCGGCGGCGATCGAGACAGCGCTTCACCACAAACGAAATCAACCCTTCGGCGAGATCCATCAGATCGTCGAGTTCGGCGAAAGCGACTTCCGGCTCGACCATCCAGAATTCGGTGAGGTGACGTCGGGTTTTGGATTTTTCCGCGCGGAAGGTTGGGCCGAAGGAATAGACCTTGCCGAGCGCCATGGCGGTGGCTTCAATGTAGAGCTGGCCGGATTGCGTGAGGTAAGCCTGCTCATCGAAATAATCCACCGGAAATAGAGTGCTCGTGCCCTCGCAGGCGGCCGGGGTGAGGATGGGCGGGTCGGTGAGGATGAATCCGTTGTCGTCGAAGAAATCACGCATGGCTTTGATGATTTCGGCGCGCACCCGCAGAATGGCCGCCTGGCGCGGGGTGCGCACCCAGAGATGGCGATGCTCCATCAAGAAATCGACGCCGTGCTCTTTGAGGGAGATTGGATAGGGATCGTTTTCGGGGACACGCTGGATGACTTGAATGCCTGTGACATCGAGTTCGTAACCGCCGGGAGCGCGCTTATCGGCGCGGACTTTGCCTTCGACGATGACGCTCGATTCCTGAGTGAGAGTCTTGATCGCGTCGAAGACCTCAGGCGGGACGGCGCTTTTGGGGACCACGCCCTGAATGAGGCCGGTGCCGTCGCGGAAGATGGGGAACAGGAGTTTGCCGCTCTCGCGCAGATTGTAGAGCCAGCCGCGAATGGTGACGGATTCGCCGTCGTGTTTGCCGATGGCAGCGATCGTAGTGGAGGGCAAGGGCATGAAAATTGACTAATTGGGAAATTTGGTAACTAGGTAATTTCAAACCGATGAGCGCCCAATGTTGAAACTTCCCAATTACCCAAGCACAAAGTGTTTTAGGCCTCGTCCAGCATTCTAAACGCGTCCGGCATTTTTTCGGCGGGATGGATCTTTTCCTCGCCCTCGATTTCCAGCAGCAGCGGCGGAGTGTTGGGGGCGGAGCGGAGCAGTTCCATCGTTTCTTTCCAATTGATCGAGCCCTGGCCCGGCCACAAGTGAGAGTCCTTATCTTTGCCGTTGTCGTGGATGTGGGTCGACCGGATAAGCGGTTTCAGGATTTCGAAGGCTTCTGGAATGTTGCTCATGATATGGGCGTGGCCGACATCGAAACATACGCCGACATCCTCGAAATGGGAGTCGTGGATGAGTTCGACCAGCTTTTGCGGGGTGGAAAGATCGTTGGGCGTGTTCTCGAGCAGAATGCGCACGCCGAGCGGCTTGGCGAAAGCGCGCAGGTGTTCGATAGAGGTCATGGCCGCCTCGAATTTGTGCTCATCGAAATACTCGTTACTGACGCCGACATGCTGGATGAGGAAGCGGAAAGGAATCTGCTCCGCGATTTCGAGGGCGCGCTTGATCTCGTCCATGGCGTCGACGCGGTGGGCGCGATCGATGGCGGCGATGTTGATGGGCGGCGCGCCCGAGCCTCCCCATTCGTAGTCGGAGAACAGAGGGGAGTGCACGGAGTTCAACGGAACGTTGCTGGTGCGGAACCAGTCGGCGATTTCGCGGACGTGCTGCTTGCGGTTGGCATAATCGAGGTGCTGGCGGGCGGCAAAAATTTCAATCGCCTGCGCACCGCCGCGTACCAGGCCGTCGAGCAGGCCAGGGTGCAGGCGCTCTTTTACGTGAACGTAGGTGGAAATCGCTTTCTGCATCTTGGTTCCTGTTGTGTTCCCAGGTGTTTTACCATCCTACCTTGCCAGGGGCGGTCCGCGAAGCCTTGGGAATACGGAGCGGTACGGTCACCTGTTACTCTTCCGCTTCCCGTAAAGGCGCAGTCTCAAAGCGGAGGGCGCGGAAGAAACGTCGCCGGGCGAGCGCATTAAGGCCTGGCCCTTTTAGAATCGGGAGAGCGGCCGGCGGAATCCAAGTTTGAGCGTGGAGGTTGGGATGCAGACCAGGCAATTGGGGAATTCGGATCTACAAATCACGCCCGTCGGGTACGGCGCATGGGCCATTGGCGGCTCGGGCTGGCAGTTCGCGTGGGGCAAGCAAGATGACGCTGATTCGATTGCGGCGATCCATCGCGCGCTGGAATTGGGAGTCAATTGGATCGACACGGCCGCGGTGTATGGGCTGGGCCACTCGGAGGAAATTGTGGCTGCGGCGCTGAAAGATTGGCACGGCCCCAAGCCCCACGTTTTCACCAAATGCACCCGGCTGTGGGATGAGCAGGGCATGCTGCGGGGAAACCTGAAGGCGGAATCGATTCAGCGCGAGCTGGAAGCCAGCCTGAGACGGCTGAATGTCGAGGTGATCGATCTGTACCAGATTCACTGGCCGCCGAATCCGGATTCGCCGGAACTGGAAGAGGGATGGTCGAAGCTGGCGGATTTGAAGCGGGAGGGCAAAGTGCGCTGGATTGGCGTGTCCAATTTCAACGTCGGCCAAATCAAGCGGGCGCAGGCGATTGCGCCGGTCACTTCGCTACAGCCGCCGTATTCGTTGATTCATCGCGAAGTGGAGGCAGAACTCTTGCCTTATTGCCTTGCGCAGGGGATTGGCGTGATTGCGTACTCTCCGATGGCATCGGGGCTGTTGACCGGCGCGATGACGCGCCAGCG
This sequence comes from uncultured Acidobacteriaceae bacterium, assembly GCA_963770915.1. Taxonomy (GTDB): domain Bacteria; phylum Acidobacteriota; class Terriglobia; order Terriglobales; family Acidobacteriaceae; genus PALSA-270. Next base: position 2,173,134 of record CAVYRG010000001.1, on the reverse strand, counting down.
AGCGGCGGCGCTGCCGAAGGATGATTGGCGGCACAAACATCCCGACTTCAACGAGCCGAGGCTCTCGCGGAATCTGGCGCTGGTCGAGGTGTTGCGCGAGATCGGAAAGCGGCATGGGCGGACGCCGGGCGAAGTTGCTGTGGCGTGGACGCTGCTCAATCCGGCGGTGACGGGCGCCATTGTCGGAGCACGAAACGCCGCCCAGGCCGAGGGCGTGATGCGGGCGGCAGAGATCCGGCTCACGAAGGAAGATATGGCGGCGATCGAGGCGTCGCTGGCAGAAGCGGCGGCGTAATCTACACCTGCACTCGGGCTTCGCCCAGAGTGACATTCACATCCATTTTGGTCTTGCCACGATAGATGGTGACGCGGATGGTGTCGCCGGCGCGGTGGTTGTTCATGATTTGCGCCAGGTCCTGCTCATCCTGCACCTGATCGCCGTCGATCGCCACGATTAAGTCTCCACCCAGCTTAATCGGAGTGTTGCCCAGGAAAGCGCGCTCTGTTCCGCCGCGAAGGCCAGCGCGGTCGGCGGCGCTGCCGGGAATCACATCGACAATCAGCAGGCCGTAATCGGCGGCTAGGCCCATCTGGTTGGCCAATTCCGGGCCGATGGGGATGGTTCGCACGCCCAGCGCCGGGCGCCGCACTTGTCCCAGGGTGAGCAGGTCATTCAACACCGCCTTCGCGGTATTGACGGGAATGGCAAAGCCGATGCCCGCGCTCTGGCCGACGTTGGAGGCGATCATGGTGTTGATCCCGATCACCTCGCCGTGCCAGTTGAGCAACGGGCCTCCGGAATTTCCCGGGTTGATGGCGGCATCGGTTTGGATGGCTTCGTCGATGGTCATTCCGTCGGGCTCCTGCACCGAGCGAATCGAGCTGACGATGCCGCGCGTCATAGTGCCGGAGAGGCCGAAGGGATTGCCGATGGCGTAAACTTTCTGCCCCACCTGCAGGTTGCGCGAATCGCCCAGAGTTACCGGAGAAAGATCGGTGGGAGCTTTGATCTGGATGATGGCCAAATCATGCGTGCGGTCCGTGCCCACTACGGTTGCTGGGAACTTTCTGCGGTCGTGCAAGGTGACTTCCAACTGGCGAGCGTCTTGAATGACGTGGTAGTTGGTGAGGATGTGGCCGACTTTATCGAGAATGAAGCCTGACCCTTGTCCTTCCTGCGGCACCATGCCGTAGAAGAAGTCAAACGCCACCGCGTGGGATGTGATGTTGACTACCGACTGGATATTGTTGCGATAGACCTTGATGTTGTTCTGTTCTTCGGGATCCAGCGGCTCGTTTCCGGCGGCTTCCGTGATCTCCACCTGGCTCGGTCTGCTGAGCCAATGCGTGGGTTGCAGCCTTCCTGAGCGGTAGGTGGTGAAGTAAAAAAACGCGCCCGCAATGAGCACGCCGAAAAGGACGGGTCGAAGCATTCGCATAATGATCTTCTTATTCTAGTAGGGCGACCGGCGAAGCGCCGTACCGCGAGCGAGCTTATTTTTCTTTCGCCTCGGCTTGCTTTTTCAGTTCCGCAAATACCTTTTGGGCCTGCCTCCTGGTCTGATCCAGCGACCCGGAGTTGTCGATCACGTAGTCGGCGGCTTTGATCTTCCGCTCGTCGGGCCATTGCGCCGCCATGCGCCGTATGACTTCCTTGCGGGCAGTTTCCGCGTCCACGTGGAGGCGTTCCGCCCAGCGCTGTATGCGCTGCTCGGGCTGGCAGGTGACCACGATGAGGCGGTCCAGCGTCTCACCCGCGCCTGCTTCCAGAAGAAGTGCCGCTTCCACGATGGCCACCGAGCCGGAATGTTGCCGTGCCATTTCGTCCAGCCATTCCTCCTGCCTTCTAATAACGGCAGGATGGACGATTCGGTTCAGTTCCTGAATGCGCGAGCCGTAGACGCCGGCGTTCTCGCCCATGGGGCCGAAGGCAGCTTCGGCCAGGCGGGGGCGGTTCACCCGGCCATCGGGATCGAGGATGCCCGCGCCGAAGTGCCGCACCACTTCCTGATAAACCGCTTGCCCCGGCTGCATGAGGTCATGAGCGATGTGATCCGCCTGGATCAGATGGGCGCCGAGAGCGACAAACATCTCGCCCACAGTGGACTTGCCGGCGGCGATCCCGCCCGTTAAGCCGGCGCGAATCACGCCCGCCCCGCCGACCGAACCTCTGCGCTGTGCGATCTCATGTCCGTGACATCTCCCGCATGCGGTTGCCGCGGCGCAGGCGCGCCGCCTTGACCGTGTTCGACATCAGCATCGCGATGGTCAGCGGCCCCACGCCGCCGGGCACCGGCGTGATCTTCCCGGCCACTTCCGCAACCCGCGGGTGAACGTCGCCGACGAGCGTCGAACCCTTGCTGCGGAAAATTTCCTCCCGCCCGGCGTTGCCGGCGAACAGGCGTTCGAATTCGGCGCGATCCGTGACCTTATTCATGCCAACATCGATTACCGTCGCGCCCGGCTTGACGAAGTTCGGCTCGATCATGCCGGCGCGGCCGATAGCGGCGACCAAAATGTCGGCCCGGCGGCAAACGGCGGCGAGATTGCGCGTTTTCGAGTGACAAACCGTAACCGTAGCGTTGTGATTGAGCAGCAGCATGGCCACCGGCTTGCCGACAATGTCGCTGCGGCCGACGACAACAGCTTCCTGACCGGCAATCTCGATCCCGCTGCGTTGGAGAATTTCGATGACTCCAGCCGGCGTGCAAGGCACCAACCCGGGCCGCTGCGTAGAAAGGAAGCCGACGTTCATGGGATGGAACCCGTCCACATCTTTTGCCGGATCGACGGCGATCAGCACGGCTTTCGAGTCGACCTGGGACGGGAGAGGAAGCTGGACCAGAATTCCGTCGATTTCGTCGCGCCGGTTCAGGCTCTCGACCAGCGCCAGCAGTTCCTCGGTAGAAACGGAATCCGGAGGGGTCAGCTTCTCGCTGTAGATGCCCAGCTCCTCGCAGCTTTTCACCTTGCCGCGGACGTAGATTTCCGAGGCCGCGTTGTGGCCGGCGAGGATGACCGCCAGCCCAGGGCGAATCCCAGCTGCCTTCATGGTGGCGACTTCCGCCGCAACTTCTGCGCGAATTTCGCCGGCGATTCGGTTGCCGTCAAGCAAGGTTGCAGGCATGAGATGTTCGCTCTCCCGGAAAGACAACGCGACTATCGTAAACCAAGCGCGAGGAGCGTGACGGACGGTATACTCGGCGCGCTCCTCTTTCTTCTTTTTCTTCCGCCAGCGTAGAATCGTCAGCATGATTGCCAAAGACCTGCTCGATCTGCTGGTTTGTCCGCAGTGCAAGAAGCCGTTGCAGCTCAAAGATGAAGGGAAGAGCCTGAAGTGCGGCGGATGCCGGCGGGTTTATCCAATCCGGGACAACATTCCCATTCTGCTCGTGGATCAAGCCGTGATTGAGCCCTCCGACTCGAACCCTTCCTGATTTTTCATTTTTGCCGGTCCTCCCCCACTGAAGTGCCAGTCAAGAAAGCGTTCCGCAACGACACAGAGTGTCAACCTCGGGACTACCAGGCAGTCACCGCGAGTCGGCCACGAAAGCTGCCGATTCGGGGCAACTTCTGCTCGCAGAAGGGGTTGAAGAAACTAGAAGGCTTCCATATCCGTATATGGAAGCAGGAGTGAGACTCGGCATCGAAATTGCATGCAACGTAGATCGGTGCGACTGAGTCTAATAGCCAAGGCAAGTGGTGGAGGTCGGAATCGGAGGTGATGACGGCCATGTTTAGAGAAACTTTTTCGACGACAGAGTTGACGGCCCTACGAAACGACCTCCTGCAGGGTGGGTTGGTCGATTCGCGCGAGGCCGCCGAGCTACTGCAGGTGTTCCTGATGGGACGGGGCTTTGGAGTCTCGCCGCAACGCGCGCGTGACGCCGCCAGCCGGGTGGAGATGTCCGGTTGCTCTTTGCCCGTCCTGCAACATGAATTGGAGAACCTCGCCCTGGTGATGTGAAGTGTGCTGCGGGCGGCAGCAACGCTGTGTAGAAAAGACACAGCGCGGTGACAAAATAACGCGGCAACGATTTCTCGGGGACCCCGGAACCAAGTCGCTCCCCGAAGATGACAACGAGAAAGAGCCGGACGAACCAGTCCGGCTTTTGCTTTTGTAGCGAGTCGATCTGACTTCCGAAAGCTGGGCTCTACTCGTAGCGGAGGCTTTCCACCGGATCCAATTTGGCGGCACGCGTGGCCGGCACGGTCCCAAAGAGAATTCCCACCAGCGACGACACCACGATGGCCACAATCGCCGACAAGCCCGAAATCGGAATGCGGTATGCGGTCAGGAACCGCACGGAGAAAGGCAAGGCCAATCCAATCACGACACCGGTCAAGCCGCCGATCAGCGAAATCAAAATGGCCTCCGACAAAAACTGAAAGCGGATAGCGCGATTGGTGGCGCCGATGGCTTTGCGTATGCCGATCTCGCGAATGCGGGCGCTGACCGTAGCCAGCATGATGTTCATGATGCCGATGCCGCTGACCAGTAGGACCACCAGTGAAATCAGCAGCAACATCAGGGTGAGCATGTTGGCGGATTTATCCGCCAGCGAAACCAACTGGGTCAGGTTATCAACGCTATAGACGGATTCGGCGCGATGGCGCGACTGCAGAACATTCTTAACCAGGCGGGTATCGGGTGCCACCATGCTGGAGTCGGCCACGGAAAAATAAAGCTGCTTCACCTCGGGCTTATCGGTGAAATAGCGAGCCACGGTGTAAGGCATGACCATGGTATTGTCGGTGACTTCGGACTGGCCGAAGGTGTCCACGCGCTCGCGAAACGTGCCGATCACGGTGAAAGGCAATCCGCTCACCTTCAGAACCTTGCCGATGGCTTCCTCGGGTGAGCCGTAGAGCTTCTCGCCGAGTTTGTCGACGAGGATTGCCACTTTGTTGTGCGCCTGTTGATCTTCGAGATCAAAAAACCTGCCGGAAACAATCACCAGATTCCGCACCACGCGGTATTCCGGCGAGACGCCGAGGATGTGAAGGTCGGTCTCCTTGCCTCCGCCGATAGGCACTCGGTCCGCGAGGTCGATCACCGGCGACGCCGCGACAATGCCCGGCACCGCCGCCCTCACCGCGGTGAGGTCTTCCATGGTCAGGGGGTCGGGCGCGGTGTTGTTGATGCGCTGCGAGCCGCTCTGGTACTCGGCATAAATCCAGTTAGAGCCGATCGCCTGAATTTGGTTGAGCAGGTATTGCTTTCCCGTGAGACTGATCGTCGTCACCAGAATGAGGGAGGCGGTGCCGATGGTCATGCCCAACGCAGTGAGGGCGAAGCGGACCTTATTGCTGCAGAAGTTCTCGTAGGCAAAGCTAAGGATCTCTCCCAAAACCAGCTTGGGAAGACGAGGCCGCGCTCTACCGACGGTGGGCGGCGGCGTACGCGGGCTTAGCCGGGGGGATGCCATGCGTTCTTTAGATGCTAGCGGCAGGTTAGAAGAGGCGCAATTCCATTGTAGTTACGGGATGCGGCAGACCAGAACCGCGGAGTTGCGATATGGGCATTCCATGCCGGGAACCCCGGGGGCTGCGAGCACCACCCAATCCACGCCAAACTGGCTCTTGAGCCGTTGAAAGTCCGCCAACTGGAAGTGTTTCCAGTTTAGTTCAGCGTCCACTTGGGCACGCCAGGTTTCCGCCAGAGCGGGGAACATGGTCACCGCGCCGCTATCCTTGATTCGGTCGGCCAGCATGGAGCGCTCTGCAATGGCGCGAAATCCGTGCTGATCCTCGCCCGGCAGAACCATGTGATCGGGCTCCAGCGCGAAATAGGCTTGCGCCGGGGTGTTTTGGCGAATCCAGACAAAAGCCTGCACCCATTCGTTCGGAGAGGCGGCCCCGGGCCACTCGATGTGAGGCGTGGCCGGAAAGAGTTGCCGCTGCGCGATGGCCATTCCGGCACAGAGCGGCACAAACAGCACCAGCCAGCGCCAAATGCGATCCTTCAGGACGAATTGCGCCAGCAAGCCGCCGGCGAAGACGAACATCAGGATGTACAAGAGATGCAAATAGCGCATGGGCTGTAATTCGGCGAACCTAGCCATGCCGGGCGGAATGCTGATGGCAAGCGAGGCGGCCAGGAAAAGCCATCCGAACCAAAGCAGAGCGCGGCAGGCAAGGAACAACGTGGGCAGATTCTGCCGCCGCGCGATGCGCAGAAACCACCACAAGATGATCATGGGAGCGAGCATGCCCAGCCATTCGTACCACTCCCAGCGCAGCAGGAAGAAATAGGACCGGGTTTGGAGCACCTCCCGGTATGCGCCGGTCACAGGTGGAAATAAACCAAAAGGCAGAAGGAATGCCGCCGACACCAGGGCTGCTTGGGCGGGAGAGCTGCCATTTTCACGCTGCAACAGCCAAACCAGCAGACCGTAGGAAACGCCGAATACGGCCATCAGCGGATGAATGAGCGCGGTAAAGATTGTCCACGCGCCAGCCCGCCAAAGTTTTCGCTCAAGGACATTAAGCGCAATGAAAATCACGGCAGGCGTTGAGAGAGCGCGTGTGGTGACGTATTGGTCCATGATGTAGAGCGCCGTTCCCGCTACGGGGATGGTGAGCAGCCCCGCGACCAGCGCGACGCTTCCCCACTTGGCCCGGGGATCGCGAAACGCCATCCGCCCCAGATGCCAGCAACCAAGCAGCAACATGAAAATGCAGGCGAACTGCCAGAGAAGAAGTCCCCATTCCACCGACACATGGGTGAGGCGGATGGAGCCCGCGATCAAATTCGGGAACAGCGTCATGTGAGCGTGCGAAGAAAAGAATCCCGCGTTGTAGGGATAGAGCGCCGGGTTGAGCGCCTTTTTGATTCCGGGGACGTAGATTTCGCCATCCTCGACAAAAGGATGGTAGCCGTGCAGCGCGATTGCCCCCATGGTGAGCAGAAGCAGGAGAGCGAATTGGCGCGGGCTGGGGTGGCTCTTCAAGGCGATGCTGGGTCAGCCTGGAAAATATCAGTTGGGAACACTTGGATCAAGGGAGGGCTTGAAAACTCAGAGATCACAGGGAAGCACAGGGAGAACCATCAAATCTGCGCAACGAATAAGCAGCTAAGCCTAACCGGCGTTGGTTCCGGCGGCGCCTCGGGCATAGTAAGTGAGGTTGCCGGGCTCCAGACGTCGGCCTTTCTCGCTGAACATGCGAAAGCGCATCACGCCCAGCTTCTGCAACGCAAATTGCAGCGAGGTCAGCAGAACCCCCAAGCCGTAAGTCACGCTGCGGCGGAAGTTGATGGAGGAAGCCTCATCGAAGTACTTGGTAGGGCAGGAAACCTCGCCAATGCGAAAGCCGAAATAGGCGCACTGCGCCAATACCTGATTGTCGAAGACGAAATCGTCGGAATTTTCCAGCAAGGGCAGGCGCATGAGCACATCGCGGCTGAAGGCGCGGTACCCGGTGTGATATTCGGAGAGCTTGATGCGCAGAAACAGATTCTCGAACGCCGTCAACATGCGGTTGAAGACGTATTTATAGAATGGCATACCACCGCGCAGCGCCTGGCCTCCGATGATGCGGGATCCGAGCACCACATCATAGACGCCGAAGGCCACCATGCTGGCCATTGCCGTCACCAGCAGCGGCGTGTACTGGTAATCGGGATGCACCATGATGACCACGTCAGCTCCGGCGGCCAACGCTTCGCGGTAGCAGGTCTGCTGATTGCGTCCGTAGCCGTAGTTCTGGTCGTGCACAAAGCAGAGCAGGCCGAGCCGTTGCGCGATCTCAACGGTGTGGTCGGTGCTGTGATCGTCCACCAGGAGACACACATCGACGAGGTCGGGAAGCTCTTGAACCGTCGCTTCCAGCGTCTTCTCGGCATTGTAGGCAGGGAGGACCACCGCCACTCGCTTCTGGTTAATCATTTCCCGACCGTCCTTATGCTAAGTTGTGCTTTGGCTGTGTGGCAAATCGAGGGCGGCGTGAACACCCCCGTTTGACGCTTTTCCACAGCGCACGCTAGAATAACCTAGTTTGCCTGTACTCGCGGTTCCGTTCTGGAGCCGCCCGCCATCGTTGCCGAGAGCGCCGACGCGGAAACACAGCAAGCAACAGAAAAATCAGCAGGTTCCCGGATCGCAGCTGAGTGCGTTCGCTCCGCGGCCGGCACAGGATTGGACGGAGGCATAACCATGTATGCGGTGATCCGCACGGGTGGAAAGCAGTACCGGGTCGCGCCCGGCGATGTGATTCGCGTTGAGAACCAGGGCGGGCAGGATGGCAAGGTTGAGTTCAGCGATGTGCTCGCTGTCTCCGGCGGCGAAGGGCAGATCGGCAAGCCGCAATCGGAGGCGCTGGTGACCGGCGAGGTTGTCGAGCAGGGACGCGGCGCCAAGATTCTGGTCTTCCACTACAAGCGCAAGAAGCAGTACAAGAAGCTGCGAGGGCATCGCCAGGGCTACACCGCGGTCCGCATCACCGAGATCGCTTTCGACGGACAAAGTTTTAAGGCCCCGGAGTTACCGAAGAAAGAGCCAAAACCGAAGAAGGCGGCAGCGGAAGTTGTGGAAGTGCCGAAGGCGGAAGCGAAGGCAGCGAAGCCGAAGGTGAAGCAAGCCGCCGCCAAGAAGCCAGCTGCAAAGAAAGCTGCACCGAAGAAGAGGAAATAGACCCAAGGTCCCTCGACTTCGCTCGGGATGACAGATACTTAGAGAGATTGAGAGTCATTTATGGCACACAAAAAAGGGCAGGGCACATCACGAAACGGGCGCGATTCCAACGCGCAACGGCTGGGCTTTAAAGCATTCGGCGGACAACTGGTTCCGGGCGGGACAATTATCGTGCGGCAGCGCGGCACGCGGGTGAAGCCGGGACTGAATGTGGGCCGCGGCAAGGACGACACGCTATTCGCCAAGATCAGCGGGCGCATCAAGTTTCTGGACAAGGGCGGCATGGGCAAGTTTGTGATGATCGAGCCGGTGGAAGCGAAGTAGGCTGGTTGCTATATAGCGGGCGAGAACGCCCGCGGCTCCAAAGAGACTAGAGCCTCGGCTTCAGGCTGGGGCTTTTTTGTTGGAGCTTGGTCGTTGGTCGTGCGTCCTTGGCCGTTGGCGAACCCAAGCCCGAGCCGACGACGGACGACTGAAGACCGACGACTGCATTTCCATGTTCATCGACGAAGCCAAAATTCGCGTGAAAGCCGGCGACGGCGGCAACGGCTGCATGGCCTTTCGGCGGGAGAAATTCGTTCCGCGCGGCGGGCCTTCAGGCGGCGACGGCGGCAAGGGTGGCGACGTCATCATGGAAGCCAGCGAGCGCCACAACACGCTGGTGCATTTTCGCTTCAATCCCGAATACAAGGCGCAGCGCGGCCGGCACGGTGAGGGATCGAACAAAACCGGCCGCGAAGGCGAAGATGTGCTGCTGAAGGTTCCGGTCGGGACCATCGTCTACGACGAGGAAACCGGCGAGAAGGTCTTCGACTTCTCGAACCCGGACGAGCGTATGGTGGTGGCCCGTGGCGGGCGTGGCGGGCGGGGCAATGCGCGCTTTGCCACCTCGGTGCATCGCGCGCCGCGGGAGCACGAAGATGGCCGTCCGGGCGAAGAGCGCGTCTTCCGCCTGGAGTTAAAGCTGCTGGCGGATGTGGGGCTGGTGGGCTATCCCAATGTGGGGAAGTCCACGCTGATCTCGCGCATTTCGTCGGCGCGGCCGAAGATTGCGGATTATCCCTTCACCACCCTGCAGCCGCATCTGGGCGTTGTGGTGGTTGGAGACCCGCCGAATGAGAAGAGCTTCGTGGTCGCCGATATTCCAGGCCTGATCGAGGGTGCGCACCAGGGTGCTGGTCTGGGCACGCAGTTTCTGCGCCACATCGAACGCACGCGGTTACTCGTGCACCTGGTCGATGTGTCGGACGCGAGCGGCCGGACTGATCCAGTGAAGGACGTCCAGGTCATCAACGAAGAATTGGAGAGCTTCGGCGCAAATCTGGAAAAGAAACCGATGATCATGGCGGCGTCGAAGATCGATGTCGCCAACAAAGACAAGCTGGCCAAGTTGAAGCGCTATTGCAAGAAGGAAGGGTTGGATCTGTTTCCTATCTCGGCGGTCACCGGCAAGGGGATCGAAGAGCTGAAGTATGCGATGGCGGAGAAGGTGGAACAAGTGCGGGAGAGTCTTCAGTCTTCGGTCGTCAGTGCTCAGGAGAACCTTGGCTGAATCCGCGGCTAGGTTCGATTAGCTCTGCAGGCGCCAGGAGGTCACGAGGCGGCCACTTCTGACCACCTCGTTTTTCCTGACGCCTGAAGACTTCTAAAGAACTACGCGTGCGCGGCCGATGACGAGCCGTGCTGGAAGCGATACTGCAGAATCTTCGCCGCCAGCGCCGGCCCCGAGGCATCTTCCCCGGGCTCCAGCGTGCGCACGATTTGACCGCGGCAGACGACCTCCGCCGCCGACAATCCTGCAATTTCCACCGGCAACACGAGATTGATTTCGAGCTGCACGTTGGCGGGAATCTTTTCTTCCGCCCGGAACAGCATTCCCGAGCGGCTGATGTTCTCCGTCGTTCCCTTGCGCCAGTCTTGTTCGCCGACCTGGCGATAGGTCAAAGGCAAGTGAAGGTTGAAGCGCTGGGCGCGGAAAGGGGAAACCTTGGCGCGGCCCCGCATGGGTAGACTTGCAATTGCGTGAGCAGACATTGAAACCTCCAGGGGGAGCTGTGTATTGATCGCCTCCCGCACTTTGGCTTTCAAAGCGGGGAGGGCAAAGGGCTTCTGGAGCAGGTTGACGCCTGCGTCCAGAACGCCGTTGTGGCCAATCGCATTCTCGGTGTAGCCCGACATGAACAGCACTTTGGTTTCGGGGCGCACTGAGGTGAGGCGCTGGGCTAGTTCACGCCCGTTCATTCCCGGCATGATGACGTCGGTCAGCAGCAGGTGAATGGGGCCTGGGTGTGTTGCAGAGAGCTGCATAGCAGCCACGCCATTGTTGGCGTCAAGCACCGTGTAACCTTGATTCGCCAGGTACTGGCGAGTCAGTTGGCGCAAGGTGTTTTCGTCCTCGACCAGCAGGACGGTCTCCCGCACGGTCTCGGAGGAGTGATTCGCAGTCGGCACTGGCAGAGCAATTGGCTCGCCCTGCGCGGTCACTCGAGGAAGATAGATCTTGAAAGCGGTGCCTTTGTCGGGTTCGCTGTAAACCCAGATGTAGCCCTCGCTCTGCTTCACGATGCCGTACACCGTAGAGAGCCCGAGGCCTGTTCCCTTCATTCCCTTGGTCGTGAAGAAGGGTTCGAAGATATGAACCTGCGTTTCGGCATCCATGCCGATGCCGGTATCGCTGATGGCCAGCATTACGTATTCGCCGGGTTGCACCGGGGGGTGAGTGAGAGCGTAGCTCTCATCCAGCGCGACGTTTGACGTTTCGATGGTGAGCTTGCCGCCGTGAGGCATGGCGTCCCGCGCATTCACCGCCAGATTCATGATCACCTGCTCGATCTGGCTGGGATCGGCCTTCACCGCGCCAATCTCCTCTCCCGGTACCATGACCAGATCGATGTCTTCGCCGATCACGCGGGTGAGCATCCTGAGGTTTTCAGTGACGATCGCGTTCAAATCCACGACCTTGGGCGCAAGCATCTGTTTGCGGCTGAACGCGAGAAGCTGGCGGGTGAGCGCGGCGGCGCGTTCGGCGGCGTGAGAAATTTCCTGGGCCAGACTACGAAGTTCCACATCGCCGTTGGCGCGGTCGATGAGAAATTCGCAGTAGCCGGAGATCACCATCAGCAGATTGTTGAAGTCGTGGGCAATGCCGCCCGCCAGCCGCCCCACGGCCTCCATCTTCTGCGCCTGCCGCAGTTGCTCTTCGAGCGTGCGATGCTCGCTCACGTCCTCGGCAAACAGCTCGAAGAAGAACTCACCGCGTTCGCCCGGGATGGCGCGCCCGGAGAGGCGCACGATCACGCGGCTGCCGTCGTGGCGCAGCCACTCGGAGCTCAGGCCGCGAAACGGCTGCAGGGAGCGAACGTAGTCGGCGAGGACAAACCACTGCTGCGAGTCGGCATGCAAATTGGCGAGATTGGCGCTGACCAACTCCTGGGCGGAGGCGTAATTCAACATCGCCACCAGGGCAGGATTAACGTCCAGTACGATTCCGCGCGCGTCGCAGCGGCAAATGCCATAAGGAGCGTTGGTGACCAGCGAACGGAAATTGCTTTCCGACCGCTGCAGTCCCTCCTGCGTTTTGCGCAACGCATAGTTGAACCAGCAGATCAGGAAAGCTACGAATACGAACAACCCAAGATCAACCCAAGCCCGGCGCTCGCCCGCGGCCGAGTGCACCCCCGCCAGAACGAAGTAGGCACTCACGGTTAAGGCGAAGGAAGTGGCGATCAGCCCGGGTTTCCAGCCCCCGTACCAGGCGCTGACCATGACCGCGACGGCGAAGACCAGAAGGCGGCTCTCCACCACGTCGGAGAGCAAAAATGCAGGGATCAGGGCGAGGATGATGCTTAGAACCGCAACACCGTAACGCAGGATGGGCGCCCGAACCGGACGAACATCGTAGCGTGTGCGAAGATGGGGGAGGCTCCGCATACAAGTCGATGCTAGTTCCCGTTACGGGAATCAGCGAGTTACGCCAGTCCAATTTGGGAATGGAAATGGGCACTGACCCTGGGTGAGGTGGTTACCGGGCAACCTGCGAACTGAAATCGGCAACCGCGAAGGGTAGGCGGATTTCTTACGCATGCAGAGCAGCGCCGCCGCTCCGAGCAGTTGCGCAACCCGGAGAAAAACAGGAAACTAAGGGCAATTGCGGGGCTCCTGCGCAAGAAAGCCGGGGATTCCGGCCAAAACCGAATGAACATAGGCCTTTTCGGCGGAACCTTCGACCCCATCCATCGGGGCCATCTGGCCCTGGCGCAAGCCGCGCGCGCGAAATTTCAGTTGGGACGAATTCACTTCGTGCCTTCGAGTATTCCGCCCCACCGGCCGTCGCAAGCGGTGGCTTCCTATTTCCATCGCTACACCATGGTGGTGCTGGCGACGATGGGAGAAAAGTCGTTTCTGCCTTCTTTGCTCGAAGCGCCGGAGCCGCCAAGCGCCGCTCGTGCAAAGCAGTCAGGCCAGAGCGAACCACGGCCAAACTACAGCATCGACACGGTACGGCGGCTGAAGCAATCGATGAAGCCGAGCGACCGACTTTTCTTCCTGATCGGAATTGATGCCTTCGACGAGATCGCGAAATGGCACGAGGCGGAGGCGCTGTTCGGGGAATGCGAATTCATCGTCGCGAGCCGGCCGGGATATTCGCTGGCCGATGTGGCCAATGCGCTGCCCCAGAAGCTTCGCCCAAAAGCGGCGGTAAGCAAGCCTTTCGCCAAGCAGCCCGCCAAGGGGGATTTGGTGCTGGCGGGAGCGACGATTCACTTGCTGGACGATGTTCGGCAGGCGATCTCGGCGACCGCAATTCGTCAGGCGGTTGCGGCGAAGCGGCCACTGGGAAAATTGCTGGATCCGGCGGTGGTGGATTACATCAAGAAGATGGAGTTGTACAGGAGCTGACAGCGGGCATTGGGCGCGCGTCGTTGGCCGCCCACCGGTTGGGACAGGGCCCATATGGCGGCGTGTTTGTCGGCTAGAATGGCACCTGGTTCTCTGACCAACTCTGAGAAGTAGTTGCACTAAGCCAACGACCAACAACTAAGGACCAACGACCAGCTCCCTGCATGAAGAAAAACGATTCTAAGCGCCCCATCCTCGAAGCCCTCATCGCCTGCCAGGAAAAAAAGGCGGAAGAAATCACAATTCTCGAATTGGAGAAGGATTCTGGCGCTTTCACCGATTACTTCCTGGTCTGCAGCGGCACCAACCCGAGGCAGATTCAGGCCATCGCCGACGAAGTGGAATTGCGCTTGAAGAAGGCGGGGCAGTATCCCGCGCACATCGAGGGCTACAAGCTGGCGGAGTGGGTGCTGCTCGACTACGTTGATTTTGTCGTGCACGTCTTCTCGGAAAAAGCGCGGCGCTTTTACGATCTCGAACGCCTGTGGAAGTCGGCTCGGCGGCTCGATCCAGCGGACTTAGCGCCGAAGAGAACCAAGCGAAAGCTCGCGCCGGCGACAGCGGCAAAGAGGAAGCGAGCCTAGCGGTATCGGTGGCGAGTCAAGATGAAGCTCATCGTCGCCTGGATCGGGAAAACGAAGCATCCCGCGATTCAATCGCTTGCCGATGAGTACCTGGAACGCTTGTCGCACTATTGCGACGTCGAAGGCAAAGCGCTGAAAGATGAACGCGGATTGCTCCGGCGTGGCGGGCGCGTTCAACAGGCGCTGGTTCTCCTCGACCCGCGCGGGAAACAACTTTCTTCGGAAGAACTCGCGAAATTCCTGGGCAATCACCAGGATCGCAATCCCTTCCCGCTTTGCTTCGCGGTGGGCGCCGCGAATGGCTTTTCGGATGAGTTGCGCGCTTCCGCGAATCTGCTGCTATCTCTAAGCAAAATGACCATTGCTCACGAACTGGCGCGCGTGGTCTTATTGGAACAGCTCTACCGATCATTCACCATTCTTAAGGGCCATCCCTACCACATCGGACACTAGAATGCGCCCAGCACCTTCGTGACATTTCCACCTGGCCTGAGGGTGATCTAAAGTGTTTTTGAGGTATCGGCTTTCTGGGGGGAATCCCAGGGCTAAAGGACTTATGATTGTGAAAAATCCTATTGAAGTGCTGCGAGTAAAAGAACAGGAAATTCTGAAGCTAAGGGTTCAGATCGAGGCTTTGAAAATCACCGCCCAGTTGCTTTCCGACGATGGCCTTGCCAGCCAGATTTCCGCGAAACCGGAATCGCGCCATCTCGTTGAAATGCCGTAAGCCGGGCCTGCGATTTTGCAAAACAACTCACCGCCTTCGCTGATGCAAGAGTTTTTTGTCGTCAGTTAGGTTCCCAATGTCTTTTCATCCCGCCCTTGCATCCCCTGAACAGGTACAATCATGTCCCGCGTATGCCAGACATCCGGCGTGGCCTGATTATTGTGAATACGGGTCCAGGCAAGGGCAAGACCACTGCGGCTATGGGAACTGCGCTGCGCGCGGTGGGCCAGGGGATGCGCGTGCTCATGCTGCAATTTCTCAAAGGCTCCTGGCACTACGGCGAGTTGGATGCGGTGAAGGCTTTCGGCGATAAGTTCGTCCTAAAGCAGATGGGACGCGGCTTTGTGAAAGTAGGGGCGGAAAAACCAGATCCTGAAGACGTTCGCATGGTGGAGGAAGCCTGGGCGGAGGCGGAGAGCGCGATCGCCTCGGGCGAGTGGGACCTGGTGATTCTCGACGAGATCAACTACGCCATAAGCTACGGCATGCTCGATCCGGCCAAAGTGGCGGAGAGCCTGAAGGGCAAACCGGAGATGGTGCACGTAATCTTGACGGGGCGCAACGCCCATCCGACAATTGTCGATCTGGCCGACACAGTCACGGAAATGCGGCAGGTGAAGCATGCCTACGAAAAAGGTGTGATGGCGCAGAGAGGAATCGAGTATTGATTGGGTAATTTGGGAATTGGGTAATTGAACACCCAAGCCGCGTCTTAAATTTCCCAATTACCAAATTTCCCAATTACGAAATTCCCATGGCTTGGTTTAAGCGCGAATCCGGCGAGCTGGAGAACTCGGGGGGCGAGAAGAAAGTCCGCACCGAGGGGCTGTGGGTGAAGTGTGAAAGTTGCCGGCAGATCATCTGGAAAAAAGACCTGGCGGAAAATCTGAATGTCTGCCCCAAGTGCGATCAGCACTTTCGAATCGACGCGCGCACCCGCTTGGCTCAGCTTCTGGACGATGGCGAATACGAGACGTTCGACGCCGATCTGGTCTCAACTGACCCGCTGAAATTCGTGGACCTCAAAGCCTACTCGTCCCGCCTGAAGCAGGCGCAGGCGGATACCGGGCTGAAGGATGCCGTGATCAACGCTCGCGGCAAAATCAACGGCCGCATCGTGATCGTGAGCGCCATGGAGTATTCCTTCATCGGTGGCAGCATGGGGGCAGTGGTGGGCGAGGAAATCACGCGCGCGATCGAAAAGGCCCTGGAAACCAAGGTCCCGCTGATCATCGTTTCGGCTTCCGGCGGTGCACGCATGATGGAGGGCGTAGTTAGTCTGATGCAACTGGCCAAAATCTCGGCCGCGCTCGCCCGCCTTGATGAAGCGCGCGTTCCCTACATTTCGGTTTTGACCGACCCAACCACCGGCGGCGTGACCGCATCGTTCGCCATGCTGGGCGATCTGAATATCGGCGAGCCCGGTGCTTTGATCGGCTTCGCCGGCCCCCGCGTGATTGAGCAGACCATCCGTCAAAAGCTCCCGCCCGGTTTTCAGCGCAGCGAATTCCTTCTCGAGCACGGCATGCTGGACGCAGTGGTTCCTCGCAAGGAATTGAAGTCGTACATCGCGCGGGCGCTGGATTTTATGGCCGCCGCGTAGAGCCGTCAGCTTTCAGCGGAATCTGATCTGGCGACGTTCGTTCCCGATAGCGCCCCATTGGCTGTACTCTTGTTGGCCTTTTCTGGCCGGACCTTGCAAACTGGTAGTCTGAAGGCTGATAGCTGCTTTTCCATGTCCTACGAGGCTGCCATTGCCCGCATGTACGCATTAGGCCACGAGCTGGCCCATACGCCGTCGCACAAGTTCGATTTGGCGCATATGCGCGTGTTGCTCGAAGCGTTGGGGCATCCCGAGCATCGTGTCCCCGGCGTGTTAATTGCGGGAACCAACGGTAAGGGCTCAACCGCGGCTACACTGGCGTCCATCCTGCAAGCTTCGGGGGTGAAGACCGGCCTGTACACTTCGCCGCATCTGGTCCGCATCAACGAGCGCATTCGAATCAACGGCGACGAAATCGCTGACGGCGACTTCGCCCTGCTGCACGAAATGGTGGACTGCACCGCCGAGCGGCTGGTGAGTGAAGGCGATTTGCCCTGGCATCCCAGCTTCTTCGAGATGCTGACCGCGATGGCCTTCGAGCATTTTGCGCAGAAGAAGGTCGAGATTGCCGTCCTGGAAGTCGGCATGGGCGGGCGGTTGGATGCCACCAACGTGATCGAGCCTCGGGTAAGCGTGATCACCGACATTTCCCTCGATCATCAAAAATTCCTTGGCAACACCGTGGCCGAAATCGCCCGCGAAAAGGCGGGAATCATTCATCCGGGCGGGGTGGTAGTGACCTTGCCGCAACTTCCGCAAGCCAATGACGTGATCGGAAATACCATTCTGGAGCGGGGAGCGCAGGGTGTGAGCGCGGTGCCGTTTGTTCCGCCGGTGAGTCCGGCGAGTGAGCAAGTTTTGGCGGGGGGCGGCGCCTCATCCGCTTTCGTTTCCCGCTATCCATTGCAGGTCATGGGCCGGGAGATTCTGGTCGAAACGCCGCTGGTCGGCCGCCATCAGCTGAGAAACGTGGCGTTGGCCATCAATGCCGCGGAGGAGCTGCGCAAGGAAGGTTTCCCCGTTACGCCTGAATCGATTGAGCGCGGCATTCGCCAGACCCGCTGGCCCGGACGATTCCAGGTGCTTCCTGCCAGCAACGATTCACCGGAATATGTTTTCGACGTGGCCCACAACCCCGCCGGCGCATGGGCGCTGCGATCAACGCTTTCCGCCGCCTACGAAGATCGCCGCCTCATTTTTGTTTTCGGCGCCATGCAAGACAAAGCCATCGGCGAAGTCGCGGAGATTATGTTCCCACTGGGAGAGCGAGTCATCGCCACTCGTGCCGAGAACCCGCGCTCGGCAACGCCCCTCGAGATCCGCGAAGCGGCGGCGAGAACGTCGGTGGAAATCGAAGAGGCCGCGGACGTGCCCGCGGCAATGCAACGCGCAAGCAGCCTCGCGGGCCGGCAAGGGCTGGTGGTCGTAACTGGGTCCATTTACATTGTGGGAGAGGCGATGCGCGCGCTCGGCGTGCGCATTTGAAGTGACGTGGCGCCCTTGAAGACATTGCCAACTCAACTGGAAGCTAATCCGAACGAAGCCAGCCCGGGCAAGCAACCGCCGACTCAGCCGGCCTCCGTTCGCCGCCAGGGGTGGCTGAGCCGGCTGCGATCGTATTTCATCCTCGACCCGCTGATCTGGCTTTATACCCTGGTCTTCGGAATCATCTCGCTTCCTGTTACGCTGTTTCCCAACCGCGAACGCGCGTTGCACAGCCTGGCGCGCGGTTGGTCCTGGCTGATCGCCAAGACGATGCTCTCGCCGGTTGAAGTCACCGGGCTCGATAAAATCGACACTGCCAAGCCGCATGTTTACGCGGTTAATCACGCCTCTGCATTGGATATTCCTGTTCTCTATGTGTACTTGCCGTTTCTTTTCCGCATCGTGTTCAAGAGCGAGCTGCTGCGCTATCCGGTGGTCGGCTGGCACTTGAAGCGCTCCGGGCAAATCTGTATCGACCAGCAGAACCCGACGCGCTCGATCGGCAGCATGCGCTCCGCGCTCAAAGGATTGAAGGCGGGAATTCCGCTAGTGATATTCCCCGAGGGCGGCCGTACGCCTGACGGTGAAATCAAGCCATTTCTTCCCGGCGCATTCTTTTTGGCGATCAAAGCGCAAGTCGATATTATTCCCGTGGTGCTGGTGGGAACCTTCGATCTGTTGCCCATGAACACCTACCACATCAAATGCCGCCCGCTGGAGATGCGCGTGGGAGAGACCATCTCTACCAGCGGCTTAACCCTGCACAATATGGACTCACTTTCCCAAAAAGTGCGCGATGAGCTTGAAAAGCTGTACCATAAAAGTCCGCTGGCGTAAGTAACCACGCCTGACATTTGTCGTCTAAACTCCAGGAGCATGCAATGACAACCGATGGCAAGCTTACGGGCGATTCTTACGTGGCGTCTCCGCGAATGTGTTTCAAGGATGCAGCCAAGGCGATCGCATTCTATGAAAAAGCCTTCGGGGCCAAAGAAACGTTTCGCTTCGCCGTCGGCTCAGGCATTGCCCATGCTGAGATGAAGATCGGAGAATCCCTGATCATGCTATGCGAAGAATGGCCCGAAGGCGACCGCTACAGCGCCGAGACTCTGGGCAAATCTCCCGTCATGATGAGCATTCGGGTGCGCGATGTGGACGCGTTCGTTGAGCGGGCCGTCGCGGCTGGCGCGAAAATTATAAGGCCGATCGCCGATCAGTTCTACGGACATCGCGAAGGAACCGTGCTCGACCCGTTCGGCTATTCCTGGACTGTCGTCACGGTTACGGAAGAGATGTCGGTCGAAGAAATGCACCGGCGTTTCCGCGCGATGCAAACGAGTCAGAAGCCATAGGCCATTGTCGAAGTTCCGCAGTCAACTGGAAAACGTATGTCCTCTACGCGCATGTCCGCATATTCCCGGAATGAGTCGCTAATTCCGGTCGGAGGTTCTATGAGCTTTTCCCTGCGTCGTACCAGGAACGTTGTTGTGCTTTCCCTTCTGCTCTGCAACCTCGCACTCCGCGCGCAGACCACTTCCGCTCCCACAGTCCAAGAAGCTGAACAATTTATGCAGCAGGCGGAGGCGCGCCTGAACGACCTCAGCATCAAGCTCAATCGCGCCGCTTGGGTGGAAGACAACTTCATCACCGACGACACCCAGGCGATGGCCGCCGATGCGCAGGACGACTACACTGCCGCCACCACCGAACTGGTCGAGCAGGCCAAGCGCTTCGACGGGCTCAATCTGCCTCCGGAACTGGCCCGCAAGTTCATGTTGCTGCGGCTCTCTCTGACTGCGCCCGCTCCGAAAGATCCCGCGTTGCGCAAAGAAATGACTCAGATTGGCGCGTCGCTTGAGGCCGACTACGGCAAAGGCAAGTACTGCCCCAAGCCCAACAACTGCCTCGACATCACCGCCATCGAGCGCATCATGGGCAGCAGCCGCGATCCCAAAGAGCTGGAAGATGTGTGGGAGGGATGGCACAAGGTCGGCGCCCCCATGCGCGACCGCTATGCCCGCTTCGTCGAGCTTTCCAATCAGGGCGCCCGCGAGATGGGGTTCAAAGACACCGGCGCCATGTGGCGCTCGAACTACGACATGACCCCGGAGGAGTTCAGCGCGGAAACCGAGCGGCTCTGGCAGCAGGTCCGTCCGCTCTATCTTTCGCTCTACACCTTTGTTCGCGCCCGCCTCTCGCAGCACTACGGTCCTGAACTGGTTCCGCCCGACGGGCCTATCCCCGCCGATGTGTTGGGCAATCCCTGGGCGCAGGAGTGGGGCAACATTTTCCCTCTGCTCGGCCTGCCGGAAAACAGCAGCGGCTACGATCTGACTGAGTTGCTGAAAGCCAAGAATCTTGACGCCAAGGGGATGGTCCGCTACGGCGAGGGCTTCTATAAATCGCTGGGATTTGCCCCGCTGCCGGAGACGTTTTGGGAACGCTCTTTGTTCACTAAGCCCGCAGACCGTGATGTCGTCTGCCACGCCAGCGCCTGGGATATCGACAATCAGGACGATCTGCGGATCAAGATGTGCATTCAAGTCCGCGATGTAGACTTCATCACCATCCACCACGAACTCGGCCACAACATGTATCAGCGGGCGTACAAGCACCAGCCCTACTTTTTCGAAAACGGCGCCAACGACGGATTTCATGAGGCCATCGGCGATACGATCGCTTTAGCCGTCACCCCGGATTATCTGCACCAGATCGGCCTGCTCGACCAGGTTCCGCCCCCGGAGAGCGACATTCCCCAGTTGCTGAAGCAGGCGCTCGACCGCGTCGCCTTCCTGCCATTCGGATACATGATTGACCAGTGGCGCTGGAAGGTCTTCTCCGGAGAAATCACTCCCGCGGATTACAACAAGGCGTGGTGGGACTTGCGGCTGAAGTATCAAGGCGTTGCCCCTCCCGTCGCACGCAGCGAAGCGGACTTTGATCCCGGTGCCAAATACCACATCGCCGGCAACGTACCCTATGTACGCTATTTTCTGGCCTACATCCTAGAATTTCAGTTCTATCGTGCGCTCTGCCATGAAGCTGGCTACACCGGCCCCTTGAACCGCTGCACTTTCTTTAACTCCAAGGCAGCGGGCGCGAAGTTTCAAAAGATGCTGGAAATGGGCCAGAGCAAACCCTGGCCAGACGAACTCGAGGTCCTCACCGGCCAGCGCCAGATGGATGCCAGCGCCATCCTGGAATATTTCGCGCCACTGAAGAAGTGGCTCGACGAGCAGAACAAAGGAATGAAGGTTGGCTGGTAGTGTGACTTTTTCGGCAGAGGAGCGTCCAACCCCGTTGTTGCGGTCCGCTGCGCACTCGTAAAGAGCTGCTCCAATGGTTTCGGAAACGTCCCTAAGACGCCTGGCGGAAAAGAGCCGGCCTTTTTTACGCTGGGCGCCGGTTGTCTTCCTGCTGGGCGCTCTCGCGGCCGCCCAGGAAGCTCCGCCAGTCCAGCCGCCGCTGTGGAACTCCAAACCGGACGCCACCGCCTTCGAGAAAATCGAAAACGAAAGATTGGACGCGGCCCGGCACTCGATCGACGAGATAACCGCAGTCAAAGGAGCGAGATCCATCGAGAACACGCTTGCGCCCTACGATGACGCCCTGCAGCAAATCGACAGCGCCAGCTACTTCGCCGATCTAATGCAGCAGGTGCATCCGGACCCGGACTTCCGCGATCGCGCCGGCGAAATGCTCCGCAAAGCCTCCGCCCTGTCCACCGCTCTGGCGCTCAATCGCGACGTGTACGACGCCCTGGCTAGCCTGGATGTCTCCCGCGCCGATGCGGCAACCCGTTACTACGTGCAAAGGCAGTTGCTGGAGTTTCGTCTCGCCGGAGTAAACAAAGACGAGGCTACTCGATCCCAGCTCAAAAAACTGAACGATCAACTGGTGGAGGAGCAGTCGATGTTTGACCGCAATATCTCCGATGGCCAGAACGTTGTCGAAGTCACAGACCCTGCCGACCTGGATGGCCTGCCGCAAGACTACATCGACGGCCACAAGCCTGGCGTCGATGGCAAAATTCGCTTAACCACCGCGTATCCCGATGTTTTCCCGGTTTTGAAGTTTGCCAAGAGCGACAAGCTGCGGCGCCGGATGTGGCTGGCATTTCGTACCCGTGCCTATCCCAAGAATCGGGATGTGCTGGAAGCAATGATGCGAACCCGGTATCAGATCGCCAGCTTGCTGGGTTACACCTCGTGGGCCGACTACAACGCCTCCGACAAAATGATCGGCAACGCCGAAAACATCGGCGACTTTATTGACAAGGTCGACGCCGCCGCGCGGCCGCTGGTGCTGCACGAGTTCCAGTTGCTGCTGGCGGAGAAGCAAAAGGCCGATCCCCATGCCACGCAGGTCGGTAACTATGAGGTCGCGTATCTGAGCGGGCTAGTGGAGCGCTCGCAATACGATTTCGATTCCCAGTCGGTGCGTCCTTATCTGCCGTACGCAGCGGTGCAGCAGGGCGTTCTGGATACCGCCGCCAAGCTGTTCCATCTCACGTTTCGTCAGGAACAGAGCGCGCCAGCCTGGGACCCGTCGGTGGAAACCTGGGATGTTTTCGATACGGGAAAGATGATCGGCCGGTTCTATCTGGACATGCATCCGCGCGCGGGGAAGTACAGCCATGAAGAAATGGCACCCGTGCTCGATGGCGTGCGTGGGAAACAGTTGCCGGAGGCTATTCTGGTCTGCAACTTTCCCGCTCCCACCGCGACCGACCCGGCGCTCATGGAGTTTAGCGATGTGGTGACTTTCTTCCATGAGTTCGGCCACTTGATGCACTGGATTCTCGGCGGCCAGCAACAATGGGCGGGCATCAGCGGCATTACCATGGAAGGCGACTTTACCGAGGCGCCCTCGCAAATGCTCGAGGAATGGATGCACAGCCCGCAGGTGCTCGACTCTTTCGCCCGAGATTACAAAACTGGAAAGCCCATTCCCGCCGACCTGGTGGCCCGCATGAACCGTGCCGACGCATTCGGGCGCGGCGCCTGGGTCGCTGACCAGACGGCCGATACCGCGATCTCCTATGATCTGTACAAAGGCAAACCCGAGGACGTTGACCCAGACGAGGTTTGCGATAAAGATGAGGAGCGCTACACGCCGTTTGCCGCCCTCCCGGGCACGCACATGTACGCCTCCTTTACGCACCTGGGCGGATACTCTTCGGCCTACTACACCTACCTGTGGGACAAAGTTATCGCCGAGGATTTCTTCCTGCAGTTCGACCAGAAGGATCTGATGGCTGGGCCAACTCCCATGCGCTATCGCCGCGAGGTGCTGGAGCCGGGCGGCTCAATGTCGGCCAATGACTTGGTGAAGAATTTCCTCGGGCGTCCGCAAAACATGGCCGCGTTTCAGAAGTGGATGGGCCAGGAGTTCGCGTCGCCTGAGGCTCCGAAGGCCGGACAATAAGCTAAGCCTGAGCCGGACGCCCCGCGCCAGCTGCAGCGCGGGAGGGATCTCGCCAGCTGCTTCCCCCTACCCTTCATTCCCGACAAACTCGCTCATCGACGCAGTCAGCTCTTTTGACTGTTGGTTCAGCACGCTCGAGATTTCTTTCAACTCGCCGATGGTTTCACTCAACGATTTCATCGGGTTCGTGGGGATGGACCGGTACTACTGTTAGCCTAACGCGGTCGGCGAGGAAATAGAGCCATCCAGGAAGATTCAGCGATATTGCAAGATTTCCATAGAGCAGTGAGGGTGCTCGTCGGAACGTTGTAGTAGAAGACATTCAAACCCGTATCGTTCCCGTAACCCAGAAGTCGGCTCTCTGTTTTCTCCGCGCCCCAGGTGCCGCACTTATCCGCTACTGCCTTTTGGCCGGCCTGCAGCAGGGCTTCACGCGCCTTCGTCGAGCCTTCCTTATCAGGGAAAACCCCCGCGGACGGCCGAAAGCAAAAGATATCGTCCACAACGCCGATGACGCCTTCCACTCGGTCGTGTTCAACAAGCTTCTTCGTCGCCTCGACAAGGTTAGCAAGGCCTTTACGACGCCCCGTTGCGAACAAAAACTTGATAGGCGAGTTCCTAAGGACGGCTATTTGTTGATCTGATAGCCGCTGGACGTGTTCCTCGTCGACGTACCATTCTTCGCGTGGCCGCCCGAACCATTGTTGAAGGACTGTCCTCGATTGCGTTGCCGAGCCTACGTTGTCATCGTAGAAGACGACCGGACTGCCGCTCCTGATCTCCTCTGCACCGCCGCAAATCTTTTGAGGAACATAACCTGTTGCCTGCCGAAGATCCCGCCACAAGTAAAGGAGATGATGCGAACTTGTCTCCAAGCCCCCCAGCGGCACCCATTGGGCTTCATGCAATGTGCTGTCGTTTTCCACTGCGACGGCGAATGCATCGACAATCGCGGGTCGATCCCAATAACGAATATGCTGAAGAATTTGCAGCATGAGCGGGATTTCATCTTGATCGAATTGATGCAACCAGTCGACGATCCTGGACTTGGTAACCTCCTCCCCGGAATCGACTTGGAACGTTCTGAACCGGTCTCCCAATTCCTCAAGCATCACCATATACGGACCCAACAAGTTCGTTTTCGCTGCTCTGCTACTCAGGTACTCTGAGCGCGCTACCAATTCGGTCGGGACGGGCGCTGGCTGAAGTTCTATGCCTCTGTTCCGGAGTCCATCCGCGAGCTTTTCCAAATCGCCGGGTTGGATTTTCGCCAATCTCCATGACCAAGGCTCGAAATTAAGCTTGAACCTTTCTTGGACAACGTCGCGGAAGGCTAAGTGCACTGCCAGCGCGTATTCCCTCGGGCAATACACGTAGCCAGTCATTTTCTGGTTTTCGTAAGCTTCAGCCCACTTGTCAACGCGGAACATTTCGTTGTAGAGCTTCACCCCAAAACTCTCATCGCCTACGAAGAACCTAGTTCGCTTTGCGATCCCTTGGACGTCCGGCAGGTCGATCGCTATGTATGCTTCCGTCAGTTCGTCAGCGAGTGTTGGTTGGCCGATCGTGCGGAGATAGAGTTGGGCCCTGCCGCGCACGGCAGTGCGAAAATCGACGAGTTCTTGTGCCGGGTTCTCTAAGAGGCGGGCCAATTGACGCCACAGCCTACCCCGGATCTTCGCATCTATCGAATCGGCGATGCGTTCAGGTCCGAACGCGAACGCTCGAACGAAGGTATCGCGGCGTCTCACTCCGTCCACGATTTTACGCGCCGTGTCGATTTGGCCATTCGTTGTGCCTAGTGCGGTGTCGGGCCATAGGCCCTGTAAGAACTCTGCGTCGGAGAGGCGAAGATAAGTTGAAAAATGTCGAAAGTCTGGATGACTTTGGCGAAGTACATCCAAGGCATTTACAATTGCACCTTCCGCCGCCCGAATCTTGTGGTGATGGTAGAGCTTGCTATAGAGAAGTACCCGACTCACAACCAAATCTTCAAACGCCTGTGCTGCGCCGTGCTGCAATGCCAAAACCTCAATTGTTTGCTCTGGGTTGAGATTAGACTCTGTCTTGTGCTCGCCAAGCGTAGACGCGGGAACCCTTACAACGTTCAACTTTTCCAAGATTCGTTCCACATCTATCGGCATCGCCAAGCCGGCCATGTAGCAGTCGCGTGGCATGTAATCCAGCTTGTCGCAGTCTAACGCTCCGGAAATTATCTCGTTCAGAAACGGACGATCAGGAAATCTTCCCCCAACGATCAGTCGCGCGACAGAAAACGCGAGTGTGTCCTCGCTTTCTACCCACAAGGGCACAGCCGCAAGCCGCAAAACATCGATAAATTCTGGGAGCAAGATGACCGATGCCGAGAGCACTTCCCCTATCGAGGGAGCCTCATGGCAGCGAAAGTGAGTCTTCGCGTCGTGCAGCATACTCCGGACGGAGACGTTGGGTTCGATTTCCAGGCGAACCATGGAGCGCTCAGAAACGTGGCTTAGAAAGCAATGACCGACATCGTGGAGCAACGCCGCCATTCTTAACAGGACCTCATCCTTGCGGGGGATTGGTTCGTCCGCCTGAACCCCGACGCGCTGCGTTTGGGCATTGCGGTTTATGGACTCCACTACGCTTTGAGTCTGATACAACGCGCCCAACGTATGTTCGAAGCGGGAATAGCCGGCGGCCGGATAAACCAAACTCGCGAGCCCCAACTGATGAACGTGACGCAATCGTTGCAGTATGGGTGAATCCAGTACGGTGATCTCCCATGGCTCTATGCGTATGGTGCGCCAGATGGGGTCATTTATGATCTTCGCTTTGCGAGGCGTGCGTAGCGGCCGAAGGCGCTCGCAGTACGAGGCTAGACTGGAGCCGAACACGCTCTGCAACTCGGCACCTAATGCGGCAAGACTGAGGGGCAACTCAGGCCAGAGAGGCCGCGACATCGGAGCTCCCTACGGACATCAAAATGGTCGATCAGGCCCGTAATTCTTGCATAAGAAGCTTCGAGAAGTCGTTCAGGGCTTCCTCATGCCCAAGCTCGCTCATCAGGTGTTTTCCCTCGTCTTGGGTCAGCTGTATTTCGATACGACTGTAGGACGGGTTCGGGAAACTGATCAGGAGGTCGCGCTGTGCGCGTGCGAGGAACTTATCAAACCATCCGCTCAGCTCATAGAGAGGGTCGTAATCAACGTCACTCAGGTCAATTTCAGGGTAATGTTGTTTCTCAATTTCGCGTAACACGATACGCACTGCCTTGTGCAACTGAACTTGACTCGCAGAAATATTTTTCTCGCCCTGAGCCGCCAAGGCCGCGATAAGCCCTTCGAAAAACTTGTCTGCCGACAATATGCGCTTTTTTCGCACTCCCGCTGTAGATGCCATGCTCCCTCCCAAGGTCGGGCGTGTCACTTCGAGTTCTGCAACAGGTGCCATAATTTGCCGCTCCGGCGGGGAGGTGGTTTGACGAACGGATCATTATCGTACGAGATCCCCGCTACATTTTCAACGGCACCACGGCAAAAAACCTGAGGATTTCATGGACCTTTAGTCTATGTCCTTGATAAACGTTTGTTGTCAATTTGTCAACAACTGTTGACTCAACCGTCCGATAAAGGCGACAATTGTTGACCCCAACCCATCGAGATGAAACGCACAGACATAGACCGCCGCGAATGGCAACAGCAGATCCACGCTCACCTGACGGAAATACTAGCCAATAGAGTTACACGGCAGGAGCTAGCTAATGAGCTTCATGTCACAAAGCAAGCAATTTCGTCGTACATGACGAGACGAACGACGCCGAAACCACACATAGTCAAGCGGCTGCTCGCTCGCTGGCCCGCCAAATTGAAATTTCGGGACGTCGAATTTGACCCGGGTGCATATGGAACCACAACCGAAATGCCCCTCAATCCCGCGTCCAGGCAGCAGATGTTGTTCGACATACTTAGAACGGTAAAAAAGGAAAATATGCGCGTTGAAGTTGAGCGTAGTTCAGCCTCGGAAATCGGCCTGCGCGTCGTCCTTGCGATCAAAGAGTAGGCCTCTCCCCACCCCGTGCCTGTTTGACCCTCCTTTGCTGCTCCCATAAACTGAAATTACTTTATGCCGGCAAGCATTCACATCAAGCTCCCCGATGGGAGCACCAAAGAAGTTCTCAAAGGTACCACCGCTCTTGACGTGGCCAAATCCATCAGCCCGCGCCTGGCCGACGCCGCTCTGGCAGCAAAGGCCAACGGCGATGTCATCGATCTGGCTCGCCCGCTCGAGAAAGACACCGAGCTGCGCATCCTCATCGAGAAAGACCCGGAGGCGCTGGGAGTCTATCGCCATTCCTCCGCCCATCTTCTCGCTGCCGCGGTGCTCGAGCTTTTTCCCGAGACTAAGCTCGGCCACGGCCCGGCCACCGAGAGCGGATTCTTCTACGATTTCTATCGCCCCACTCCCTTCACGCCGGAGGACCTGGAAAAGATCGAAAAGAAGATGCACGAACTGGTGCAGCAGAACCTGCCTTATGCCCGCGAGTTTCTGCCGCGCGACGAAGGCTTGCAGAAATTCAAGTCCGAAGGCGACTTCATGAAGTGCCATTTCATCGAGCAGTTCACCCAGCCCGATGAAAAGATTTCCGTCTACAAGACCGGCAAGTTCCTCGATTTCTGCCGCGGCCCGCACATCCCGTCGACCGGCAAGATCAAAGCCTTCAAGCTGCTGAACATCGCCGGCGCCTACTGGCTGGGAGACGAGAACAACCCGCAACTGCAGCGCATCTACGGCACGTCGTTCTTTTCGCGGAAAGAACTGGACGACTTCCTGCACAAGCAGGAAGAAGCCAAGAAGCGCGATCACCGCGTCTTGGGCCAGCAGCTTGATCTGTTCTCGATTCAAGAACTCGCCGGGCCGGGGCTGATTTTCTGGCATCCCAAAGGCGGCATCGTCCGCAAGGAGATGGAAGACTGGATGCGCTCGGAATACCTGAAGCGCGGCTATTCGCTGGTCTACACCCCGCATGTTGCGCGCCGCCAGCTCTGGCAGACCTCCGGCCATGAAGGCTACTACGCGCAGAACATGTTCGACGTCATGGAACTCGACGACGCCGAATACCGCCTGAAGCCCATGAATTGCCCGTTTCACATCCTCATCTACAAGGATTCGCTCAAGTCCTACCGCGACCTGCCAGTGCGTCTCGGCGAACTGGGCACGGTCTATCGCTACGAACGCTCGGGCGTGATGCATGGCCTGCTGCGGGTGCGCGGGTTCACCCAAGACGACGCCCACATTTTCTGCATGCAGGAGCAGATCGAAAGCGAAATCGAAGCTTGCTTGGATTTTGCCCTCGATGTCCTGAAAGACTTCGGCTTCTCCGATTTCGTGACCGAGCTTTCCACCTGGAACCCGGAAGACAAGCGGAACTTTGTCGGAACCGAAGAGCAGTGGAACCTGGCGACTCGCTCTCTGGAAAACGTGCTGAAGCGGCGCGCCATCGACTACAAAACGATTCCGGGCGAGGCCGCATTCTACGGCCCAAAGATCGACATTAAACTCGTCGACGCCATCGGACGCCTGTGGCAGCTTTCCACCGTGCAATTCGATTTCAACCTTCCGCAGCGCTTCGGCTTGGAATATGTTGCCGAGGACGGCTCACGCAAACAGCCGCTCATGGTGCATCGCGCCCTCTTTGGCTCGGTTGAGCGCTTCTTTGGCGTGCTGATCGAGCACTACGCCGGAGCTTTTCCGGTTTGGCTTTCGCCGGTGCAGGCGGCAATGATTCCCATTGCCGAGCGTCACGTGGAATATGCCAACAAAGTCGCCGCCCAATTGAAGGAAGCCGGTGTGCGAGTTGAAGTTGACGCCCGCAACGAAAAGATGAACGCCAAGATTCGCGAGCACGCGCTGCAGAAGATCCCATTCTTGCTCATTGTCGGCGACAAGGAAGCAGAAGCCGGCAGAGTCAACGTGCGCACCCGCGGCAAAGAGAAAACCGAAGACATGCCAACGGGGCAGTTCGTAGAGACGATCTCAAAGCTGATCGAAGAGAAGAGCGCGAACCTGTAGACACGTGGGGACAGCCGCCCACGGCTGTCCGGGCGAGCGTTAGCTCGCCAGTTTTCCTCGGAACTCCAATTGCCCCAAAAAGCGCGGAGCTTTGCTCTGCAGGACAGCCGAGGGCGGCCCTCCCCACGCAAGCCTCAATCTGATAATCTTTTCAGCCGTTGCCCTCGGGAGGCCAAGCATGAATCCCCAAAAAGCCGCCTGGTTTGCGGCTGTCGTCGGCGTATTTCTCTTCGCCACAACTCCCACCTACGCCGCCGAGACTTTCGAGGTCATTTTTCAGCACAACGTTCCCGTCACCATGCGCGACGGCGTGGTGCTGCGCGCCGACGTCTACCGCCCCAAGGCGGATGGCAAGTTCCCAGTCTTGCTGCAGCGCACGCCCTACGACAAAAACGGCGGCTTCGCTTTTGGACTGCAAGGCGCGGCGCGTGGCTACGTAGTCATCATTCAGGATGTACGCGGGCGCTATGCCTCGCAAGGCGAGTGGTACACGTTCAAACATGAGTCCGATGACGGCTACGACACTGTCGAGTGGGCCGCAGCGCTGCCTTATTCCAACGGCCGCGTCGGAATGTTCGGCGGCTCCTACGTGGGAGCGACGCAGATGCTGGCCGCCATCGCTCATCCGCCCCACTTGGCGGGAATCTGTCCCATCGTTACAGCCAGCAACTATCACGCGAACTGGACCTACCAGGGCGGCGCATTCGAGCAGTGGTTCAATGAGAGCTGGACTGGCGGCCTTGCCCAGAACACGCTGAACCGCAACGTCGTGGACGCGAGCAATGCAATCCAGGGAATGGAAACGCTTCCCCTGACCAGCTTCCCCCTGTTCAACTTCGGCGGAACCTCGGGTGCGCCCGATTCGTTGGCCGATCTCGCTCCCTATTTTCTGGATTGGCTCGCTCATCCCAATTACGACGGCTACTGGAAGCAGTGGTCGATCGAAGAGCACTACGGCGACATCCAGGTGCCAGCCCTGACCGCCGCCGCCTGGTATGACATTTTTCAGGGCGGCTCGCTGCGCAATTATCTGGGCATGAAAGAGCACGCTGGCAGCGAGGCCGCGCGCAAAGGGCAGCACTTGCTTGTGGTGATTGGAGGCCATGCCGGCTTCGGGCGCAAGATCGGCGACGTGGATTTCGGCCCCGCGGCGGCGCAATTCGACGAAAACGCTACCGTTCTCAGCTGGTACGACTACCTGTTCAAAGGCGTGCAAAACGAATTCGCCGGCAAGCCGGTCAAGATTTTCGTCATGGGCAAGAATGAGTGGCGCGAGGAAGACGACTGGCCGCTGGCTCGCGCCCAGAGCACGAAATACTTCTTGCATTCGTCGGGGAAGGCGAATTCTCTGCGCGGCGATGGCACGCTCTCCGCTACAGCGCCGCGTTCCGAAAAGACCGACGAATACGTGTACGATCCCGCCAACCCGGTTCCGACCATCGGCGGTCCGCTGTGCTGCGACCCACGGCATCTTCCTGCCGGTCCCCGCGATCAGCGCCCGGCGGAAGCCCGCGACGACGTTCTTGTCTATTCCACGCCACCGTTTGCGCAAGATACGGAAATCACCGGCCCCGTCAGCCTTGAGCTCTACGCCAAGTCTTCCGCCGTGGACACGGACTTCACGGCGAAACTCGTCGACGTCTGGCCGGATGGCTTTGCCCAGAATTTGACGGAAGGCATTCTCCGCGCCCGCTACCGCAACTCGCAGGAGAAGCCGGAACTCATCAATCCGGGAGAGATCTATAAGTTCGACATCGATGTCTGGTCCACCAGCAATGTATTTCTCAAGGGGCACAAGCTGCGCCTGGAAGTTTCCAGCAGCAATTTTCCGCGCTTCGACCGCAACCTGAATACCGGCGGGGACAACGAGACCGGGCAGAAATTCGTTTCCGCCACCAACACCATCTACCACGACGCGGACCATCCTTCCGTGCTGATTCTGCCTGTCGTGCCGTAAAGTCCTGGATCAGGCCGCATGTTCATCGGCGTGATTTCCGACACCCACGGCCTGCTCCGGCGCGAGGCGGTGGCGGCTCTCCACGGCGCGGAGCACCTCATCCATGCCGGGGATATTGGCGACCCGGCGATTCTCGAACGGCTTTCCCGCATCGCGCCGGTGACCGCGGTGCGCGGCAATGTGGATCGCGGCGCCAGGGCGCGGAAGCTGTCGGCAACCAATGTGCTGGAGGTTGAGGGAATCTCCATCTACGTTTTGCACAATCTCGCCGAACTCGATCTCAAACCGGAAGCGGCCGGGTTTGCGGCGGTGATCTACGGGCACAGCCACGTGCCGAAGCAGGAAATGAAAAACGGCGTGCTCTACTTCAATCCCGGCAGCGCGGGGCCGAAGCGCTTCAATCTACCGGTGAGCGTTGGCAGGCTGTTCGTGGAAAACGGAAAACTGCGCGGCGAACTTATCCATCTCCCCGGCCTGTGATATATTCCGCCGCATGTGGGTGCGCCGTCTGCTCTCCGCCCTGGTTCTATTGGCTTTGGCGGCGTCCACTGCCCCCTGCGGACTTGCTCAGAATGACGACGACACTCCCGAGCCGGCTCCTCGCTTCCACGCCAAAACTCTCAACGGCGAACAATTCAATAACGCATCCATCAAGGGAAAGGTAGTTCTGCTCGATTTCTGGACGACTTGGTGTCCCTACTGCCGTGAGGAAGGAAGTATGGTGGACGAACTCGGTAAAGAGTTTGCCGGCAAGGGCTTGATCGTTCTGGCTGTTGATGTTGCGGAATCGAAGAAAACCGTCAAAAAGTATTTGGATCAGAACCCGCGAACATCCAAGGTGGTCATGACCGAAGACACCAACCTAGCCGCTATGTATCAAGCGAACGCCTACCCGATCTATGTGGTCATAGACCGCGACGGCAACATCGCCGGAACCCAACGCGGCGCCAGCGGCGGACGGGCGCTGCTGCGCCTGCTGCGCCGTGCCGGAATCGGCGCGGAAGAGTAGCTAATCCGCATGGGTTTCGGCGTGAAACTGGCCTGAGCGCCCCCTCCACCTCAGTTCGATACAATCTTTGCTCATGTCCATGCAGTTCCAAGTCACCGCCACCTGCGGCCCCGCCCGCTCCGGCCGCCTCGTCACCCCGCATGGCGAGGTCGAAACCCCGGTCTTCATGCCGGTAGGCACGCTGGCTTCGGTTAAGGGGGTCTCGCAGGACATTCTGGAGGAGCTGGGCGCTCAAATCCTTCTTGGCAATACCTATCACCTTTACCTGCGTCCCGGTGTGGAGCAGATTCGCCGCCTCGGAGGGCTGCACCGCTTCATGTCCTGGCCGCACGCGATATTGACCGATTCCGGCGGCTTTCAGGTCTTCAGCCTCAACAGCCTGCGCAAAATCTCGGAGGATGGTGTGACGTTTCGCTCCCACCTCGATGGCTCTGAGCATTTCTTCAGCCCGGAAAGCGCCACCGACGCGCAGATTGGCCTGGGCGCCGACATCATCATGGCGTTCGACGAGTGTACCGAATACCCGGCGGACCTCAATCGCGCCCGAGCCTCGATGGAGCTAACTTTGCGCTGGGCGGCGCGCAGCAAGAAGTACTTCGAGGAGCACAAGAAGCAGGTACCTTGGCAGAATCGCGTGGGGACAGCCGCCCTCGGCTGTCCGCGGAGCGAAGCTCCGCTGTTTTCTGCCGTCCCGGCAATCCAGCCGAACCAGACTGTAAGGAGTCGACCTGCTGGCGAGCTCCCCTCGCCGGTCAGCCGGGGGCGGCTGTCCCCACGTGATTCTGCCCAAGCCCTCTTCGGCATTGTCCAAGGTGGCATGGATCTGGCCCTGCGCAAGGAATCCGCCGAGCGCACCGTCGAAATTGGCTTCCCCGGCTACGCCATCGGTGGCCTCAGCGTGGGCGAGCCGCGCTCCTTAACCCGCGAGGTGGTCGAAGCTACCATTGAGCGCCTTCCCGCCGACAAACCCCGTTACCTCATGGGCGTAGGCACGCCGGAAGAGATTGTCGAGTACGCCAACCTCGGCATCGACATGATGGATTGCGTGCTGCCCACGCGCGCCGCCCGCCACGGCTTGCTGTTCACTTCAGAGGGAAAAATCTCTATCAAGCAAGCGCGCTATGCCGGCGATGAGAATCCCCTCGATCCCAACTGCCGCTGCCGGGTTTGTGCGCGCTACTCACGCGCCTACTTGCGGCATCTTTATGCCTCGAATGAAGTCCTGGCCCAGGTCTTGAACACCGTCCACAATCTCAGCTTCTACCTTGACACCATGCGAGGGGTGCGTCATTCTATTGCACTTGGGAAAAGGGCCCGTTTTCTGGCTGGGGCTCCGTCGCAGCCAAAATCGTAGTTTGCCCATCCTGTTCGTGCCCCAAGCAGAAGGATCCGGCCTGATCCGCGAGAGTTCCCGAGGCCCATCGCATAAAGTCTGAAGCGCCGGGGGGGACGGATGTTTCTTGTGCAGGAATCAGCCTGAGTCAATTCTCATGAGCATCGAGCCACTATTCGCGCTGCAGAGCGGGTCAAGCTTGCTGACCATCGCTCCCCTGCTTTTCATTTTCGCGATTTTTTACTTCTTGCTCATCATGCCGCAGCAGCGCCGCCAGAAGAAATGGCAGCAGATGCTGAGCGAGTTGAAAACCGGCGACAAAGTGGTGACATCAGGCGGCTTGCGCGGCACTATCGTAGCCCTGAAGGATGACAGCCTTCACTTGCGCATTCCCCCAGACAACCTGCGCCTGGAAGTGACCCGGGCTTCGGTGGTCTCGGTGGCTAATGACGAGCCAACCAAGTCGACCGGTTTGGCTACCAAATAGATTGGTGGCGAATCATTAGCAAAGCTCGCGCTGGGAAGAGAGTTCGAACCATATCGTTATGAAGAACTTGGGCTGGAAATTAGGGGTAAGCGTCGCATTCCTGGTGGTGTGCCTCTACGGCATCTTCGGCATTCCCCAAAGTTGGACGGGGCAAGGCCTGGTGGCCGCGATTCAAAAACGCATCAATCTCGGCCTTGACCTCAAAGGCGGCATTCACCTCATCCTGCAGGTGGAAGTCAACGACGCCGTCAACGCCGATTCCGATAACGTCGTCGCCCGCCTCAAGGATGAACTCAGCCGCCGCAAAATCCGCTACACCGATGTCACCAAGCCCGACCCCACCAACAGTCCAGACAAAATCGTGGTTCAGGGAGTAGGCCCTGATTCTGGTTCCGACTTGCGTTCCATAGTCAGTGACACGTTGCCGGAATACGACCTGAGTTCCGGCGTGCAAAATGCCTGGACGCTGACCATGAAGCCGCAGTCGTTGGCGGACCTGAAAGACCGCGCCGTCAGCCAAGCCATCGAGACGATCCGCAACCGCGTCGATAAACTTGGCGTAACTGAGCCGGAGATTGCGCGCCATGGCCTGGGGCAATATCAGATTCTGGTGCAGTTGCCCGGCATCAGCGATTCCGAACGGGTAAAGGAGATCATAAAGTCCACGGCGCAACTGCAGATTCGCCAAGCCCTGAATAACGGCCAGCCCTATCCGGATGAGCAGTCGGCACTGGCGGCAAACGGCGGGGTCATTCCGCCCGATGCCGAACTGCTGCCCGGCGCCGGCAACGTTTCCGGCCGGAGCCAGGAGGGTGTCTACTTGATTTCCCGCACTTCGGCGGTCGCGGGGAACGATCTTCGCGAAGCACGCGTGGACCGCAGCACGACTACGAACGCACCGCAAGTGGAGTTTTTCCTGACGGCGGAAGGCGGCCGCCGTTTCTCGGCGTTTACCTCGGAGCATGTCGGCGACTACCTGGCGGTCGTGCTCGATAACCATGTGCGTGAGGTCGCGGTTATCAAGGGTGAAATCAGCGACAACGGAGTGATTGAGGGCGGCTTTACCGAGCAGTCTGCGTCCGATCTGGCCCTCACCTTGAACTCCGGCGCCTTGCCCGCCGGAATCAAGTACCTCCAGGAGGAGACGGTGGGGCCGTCGCTGGGCTCGGATTCCATCCACGCCGGCGTCCTGGCGGCCATCGTCGGCATGTTGGCCGTGCTGATCTTCATGTTGGTCTATTACCACGGCGCCGGGATTAACGCCGATCTGGCCCTGATCCTCAACCTCGTCATTTTGCTGGGATTCCTGGGGTATTCCGGCGCTACCCTGACACTCCCTGGGATCGCGGGAGTCATTCTTACCGTCGGCATGGGCGTCGATTCCAATGTTCTGATTTTTGAGCGCATTCGTGAAGAGCTGCGCAACGGCAAGACGCCGCCTTCCGCCGTTGAACAGGGCTTTGGCTACGCCTGGATCACAATTGTGGATACACACGTCACCACCGTGGTTTCGGCAGCCATCCTGTTCTTGTTCGGGACCGGCCCGGTCAAGGGGTTTGCCGTCACCCTGACCTTCGGGTTGATCGCCAATCTGTTTACCGCGGTGTTTGTATCGCGCATGATTTTTGACTGGGTGCTCAGCCGCCACCAGCGCGGCGAAGCGCTCAGCATCGGATAAGGGAGCTCGGCAGCGTGGAATTTTTTCGCAATCCCAACATCGATTTCCTGGGCAGGAAATGGTATTTCCTCGCCTTCTCGGCGATTTTTAGCGTCGCCGGCGTGTTTTCCATGCTCTTCTGGCACGGCATCCCGCTCGGCATTGAGTTCCGCGGCGGCACGCTGGTGCAAATCAAGTTCACTCATGCTCCCAACGATGCTACCGTCCGCGCAGCCTTGGATCACGCCGGCTTGCACCACTTCAAGCTCCAGACCTATGGTACAAACAACGAGCTGCTGATCGACCTTCCCCTCGAAGAGACCAGCGAGCAGGCTCTTGACCAGGGTAAGGAACGTATCATCGCCGCGCTGGAAGGTAACGCCCCGGCTGGCAAGCATGATCTGAACAATTCGAGTTCTCTCGTCATCGCCGGGTACCTCCTCGACAAAGACCCGCTTCATGCCGGCACCGACGCCGAGCAGCGCTATACCGCACAGGCGCAGGCCATTGTTAACTATCGCGACAAAGTGAAGGGCGGCGTGCTGGATTCCTTCGACGAACTGAAAGGATCGGCGGACCCTGCCGTATTGGCAGCCCTGCCGGATGGTTACTATCTTTCGGATTTCGGCGTGAAGAGCGCCAGCATTGTCGGTCCCCAGGTAGGCCAGCAGCTACGTGGGCAAGCCGTCCGCGCGGTGATCTATTCCCTGGTCGGGATGCTGGTTTACCTGGCGTTTCGTTTTGAGTGGATCTACGGCGTGGCTGCCGTGGTCACAGTCTTCCACGACACCCTCATCACGGTTGGCGCATTCTCGTTGACGAACCGGGACATTTCGCTTACCGTAGTCGCTGCCATTCTGACCCTGGTTGGCTACTCGAATAACGACACCATCGTCGTGTTCGATCGCATCCGCGAGAACCTGAAGCTGATGCGGCGGGAAAAGCTGTCCGAGATCGTCAATCGAAGCATTAATCAAACCCTCAGCCGAACCGTGCTGACCGCGGGTTTGACGTTCTTGACCGTATTGGCTTTGTACGTGTTTGGCGGCGAGGTGTTGCGCAATTTTTCTTTTGCCCTGGTCATCGGCATCCTGATCGGCACGTATTCGTCGATTGCCATTGCCGCGCCGATCTTGGTGGCCTACCAGGATTGGCGGGTGGAGCGGAATAAACGGCCCGTCATGGGTCCAGGCGGCGGCAAGCGGCAGGGTGGAAGCAAGGATTCTGGCCCTGGCCCCGCGGCGAGCCCGAAGAAGGGCGAGAAGACCAGCGTAACCCGTTGACGGGACAAGGCCTTACAGCGTGGCAGAAGAGGCAAGTTGACCGAGATTCGCTGCCGCGAAAGCGGGAGCAAACGTCCGATAGGTGGTGTCTAAGAGTACGTAGGGTCTGTGTAGGAGAGAAACCTCTATGTTTGAAGACAGCCTAATCGAGTCTGGCGGACGGTTAAAGACCAAACGCGGCCTCACCACCGGTATTTCGTTTTTGTTGGAGTTGATGCTGATCGGGGTGATGGTGTTGATCCCGCTGCTCTTTACCGACGCTTTGCCCAAAACGCAGTTGCTTACCTTGATTGTGGCTCCGCCCCCGCCGCCACCCCCACCGCCGCCTCCCGCGGCTGCGCCCGTGCATGTGGTGAAGCAGGTCCAGACCGACATCATCAACGGAC
The DNA here is from genome assembly GCA_963770915.1 of uncultured Acidobacteriaceae bacterium. Classification (GTDB taxonomy): domain Bacteria; phylum Acidobacteriota; class Terriglobia; order Terriglobales; family Acidobacteriaceae; genus PALSA-270. Next base: position 2,135,613 of record CAVYRG010000001.1, on the reverse strand, counting down.
AACTGCGAACGCCGACCAAGATCCCCAAGAAAGTCGAAATGATCAAGGAAGACGCGGCGCCACCGCCGGTGATGGCCGGTGGTGTCGTGGGCGGCGTACCCGGCGGCGTGCCCGGCGGCCAGATGGGCGGCGTCATTGGCGGAATCATCAGTTCCACCCCGGTCGCCGTACCCAAGGTAGCTACGCCACAGCGTGTACGCGTGTCCCAAGGCGTGACTGCCGGTTTGATTATTCGCAGAGTGCAGCCGGTTTATCCTCCGATCGCGCGCCAGGCCAGGATTCAGGGATCGGTGCTCTTGCAGGCGGAGATCAGCAAAGATGGAACGATTGAGAACCTGCGGCTGATCAGTGGCCATCCAATGTTGGCGCCGGCAGCGATCGAAGCCGTGAAGCAATGGCGTTATAAGCCCTACTTCCTGAACGGTGAGCCGGTTCCGGTAGAGACCCAGATTACGGTGAATTTCACGCTGTCCGGGGGCTAAAGCCGAACCTGGATGAAGCGCAGTGGTTGTGGAAAGCCCGGCCGGCTTCCCGGCAGAGGTACGGTCGGTTCTGCGACGAGAGCTTTTTTGGTCATTCATCTTTGACGACTTCCGAGGAGGGAAAGGCAACTCATGTTCGTAGCCAACTTAGCAGCACACACGGTAAGTCATGCCTCCACCATGGCTGCCTGGTTCTTTCAGGACCAGGGCGCGGTGGGTTGGGACCCAATTTCGCTCTGGCACCAAATGGGCTGGATAGCGAAGACTGTGGTCGTGATTCTCTTCATCATGTCGGGCTGGTCGATCGGCGTCATGATCGACCGCTGGCTGGCATTCAACGCGGCGCGTAAGCAGTCGCGGGCTTTTGCGCCGGCTGTAGCGGGTGCTCTGCGGGATGGCCGCATCGATGAGGCCATCAAAGTTGCCGAGCGCAACAAGAAAAGTCATCTGGCCAAGGTTGTCACGGCCGGCTTGATGGAGTTCCGCGCTCACCAGGATAGCGGCGAAATCCCTGGCGAGACCATTGAAGCTTCCAAGCGCGCTCTGGAGCGCACGGAAGCCATCGTCCACGCCGAACTGAAGCGCGGGCTGGGAGGCTTGGCCACTATCGGATCGACCGCCCCGTTCGTCGGCCTGTTCGGCACAGTGATGGGCATTCTCAACGCGTTCCGTGGCATTCAGACCGAGCACGCTACTGGTCTGGCCGCGGTCGCCGGCGGTATTTCGGAAGCTCTGGTGACAACCGCTATCGGACTGCTGGTTGCCATCCCCGCCGTGATGATGTTCAACTACCTGACCGGCCGCGTGGAAGCCTTCGACGTGGAGATGGACAACTCCTCCAGCGAACTGATCGATTACTTCCTGAAGCGGCGCGGGGTTCGCCGCGCGTAAACCTCCTCTGGTCCTAAAGTGAGGACCAAAGGTGCTAAGGCTTGAGTTGCGTGTCCGGCGCCGGATAAGCCCGGCGCCGGAACCACTGAGATCAAGCTAGAAAGACGGATATCCTTTATGGCACTTGCAAAAAGGAACGAAGGCGCCAAGGTCAACTCCGACATTAACGTCACCCCCATGGTGGACGTAATGTTGGTGCTGTTGATCATCTTCATGGTCATTACGCCGATGTTGCAGAAGGGCGTGAGCGTGGATCTGGCGAAAGTGAATAACCCCGAAGCGATGCCCGACGCGGACAAGGAAAACGCCCTGATCGTGGCCGTCATGCGGGACGGTAAAGTTTACTTTGGCAAAGATCAGATCTCCCCGGACCAATTGACCGAGAAGATCAAAGACCGCATTTCCGCCGCGACCGACAAGCGGGTGTACGTTCGTGCCGACGCGCGAGCCAAGTTTGGTTCCGTGGTCGAAGTTGTAGATAACGTCCGCGCCGCCGGCGTCGACGATTTGGGTCTGCTGACCGATCAGAAGAAGCAGACCGGAACTCCACCCCCGCCCGCAATACCAAGCGGCGGGCAATGAAGGAGAGATTGATATGGGAATGGGAATCAGCGCGGGCGGCGGTCAAAGCGCCAACATTAACGTAACGCCGCTCATCGACGTCCTACTGGTGCTGCTGATCATCTTCATGGTCATTACGCCGTTGACCCCCAAGGGCCTGGATGCCCTGGTGCCGCAGCCTCCGCCGCCCAATCAGAAGCAGGACAACACCCCGGACCGTACGATCGTGGTGCAGTTGATCGACCGGGGAGCGGGCCAGCAACCCGGCTTGAAGATCAATCAGGAAGATGTGACTTGGGACAACTTGCAGGGGCGGCTCACCGACATCTATAAGACGCGCGCCGAGAAAGTCATGTTCGTGAAGGGCGACGACAATGTTCCATTCATGGACGTCGCCGACGTGATTGATCTCGCGCACGCCGCGGGCGTGGACAAGGTTGGGCTCATCACCGCCAAGATTGAGGCGGGAGGCTAGCCTAGCGGGTTTTGCCAACGCCATCGGCGACTAGGGGCGAACCCGGTCTATGCCCCCTCGCCCATTCAACCGCACCGACCGACAAGGGAGACGCATAACTCGATGAAAATCAACGCACGAATGCTGGTACTGGCGGCGGTGGGCCTGGTGCTGCTCGCCACCACGGGATGCGACAAGTTGAAAGCCCGGGACCAGTTGAATAAGGGCGTGCAGGCTTTTAAGAACGCCCGCTACGAAGAGGCTGTCGACCACTTTCAACAGTCCATCTCGCTCGACCCAAGCCTTCTCAACGCTCGCCTTTATTTGGCCACGGCCTACACCCAGCAATACATTCCCGGGGCTGACACTGAAGACAATAACCGCATGGCCCAGCAGGCCATCGACGCCTACAAGTCGGTTCTGGAACGGGATCCGAAAAACATAACCAGTGTCAAGGGTATCGGCTATCTATACTTGAACATGAAGAAGTTCGATATGGCCAAGGAGTATTACCGCAAGGCCACCGAGCTTGATCCCAATGACCCTGAGCCGTACTACACCATCGGTGTGATTGACTGGACCGAAGCATACCAGCCCCGAATGGAAGAGCGCGCCAAGCTGGGCCTCAAGCCGGATGAGCCGCTCAAGGACAAGAAAGTGTGCAATGACCTCAAGGTCAAGAACACGTCTTTGATCCAGGATGGAATGGACGCCCTCAACAAAGCCCTCGATCTGCGGAAGGACTACGATGATGCGATGGCGTACATGAATTTGATGTACCGCGAAAGAGCTGATTTGCAATGCGATGACCCGGAGGCTCGCGCTGCCGACTTGAAAGCAGCGGATGATTGGGTGGACAGAACCATGGCCACCAAGAAGGCCAAGGCGGCAAAGCAACCCACCAACACCGGAATCACCATGGATTCCGGAAGCCAGTAGACTTACCAGCTTTTCTGGAGAAAACCGGGGCCTCTACAGCAACGGGGCCCCTGGGTTGGCTCGTTTACGGAAATCCACCATTCCGGCATTCCACTCCAGTACAATGACGCGTTCGGCTGGCTGGTTCTCTTTCATCGAGCGCTGTCGTCCCGGATATGTTCAAAAAGATTCTTATCGCGAACCGCGGTGAGATTGCGGTACGAGTCATACGCGCGTGCCGCGAACTGGGTGTCGCGGCGGTAGCGATTTTTTCCGATGCCGATCGCGCCTCCCTGCACGTCAGCCGCGCCGATGAGGCCTATCACATAGGGCCTTCTGCGGCCTCGGAATCCTACCTCAACATCTCCAAGATCATCGCTGTGGCCAAACGCAGCGGGGCCGAGGCCATCCATCCCGGCTACGGCTTTCTCTCGGAAAACCCGAAATTTGCGCAAGCCTGCGCCGATGCGGGCATGAAGTTCATTGGCCCATCCGCCGCCTCGATGGAAATGATGGGATCGAAAACCAGGGCGCGGGCCGCGATGGAGAAGGCCGGAGTTCCGTTCGTGCCCGGAGTGTCTCACGGCTTGGCTTCATTTTCGGAGGCTGACGAAGTCGCGAGCCGGATCGGATACCCGGTGATGCTCAAGGCAGCCGCCGGCGGTGGCGGCAAGGGAATGCGGCTGGTGCAGGAGCGGGAACAGCTGCGATCCTCACTGGAAGAGGCGCAAAGCGAGGCGCAGCGCGCTTTCGGCGACGGCGAAGTCTATCTTGAGAAAGCGATCGCAAACCCGCGGCATATCGAAATGCAGATTCTGGCGGATGAATATAGCAACACCGTCTATCTGGGCGAGCGCGAATGCTCCATCCAGCGCCGCCATCAGAAAGTGATGGAAGAGGCTCCTTCCCCTATGGTCGGGCCTGATCTGCGCCGCCGCATGGGCGAGGTTGCGGTTCGCGTAGCGAAGGCCGCCGGCTACGCTAATGCCGGAACCGTCGAATTCTTAGTGGACCGGGAAAAGAATTTCTACTTTCTCGAGATGAACACCCGCCTGCAGGTGGAGCATCCGGTGACGGAACTGGTCACTGGACTGGACTTGGTCCATCTGCAGATTCGTATCGCTGCGGGAGAAAAACTACCGTTCAGGCAAGAAGATGTAACCCTCCGCGGCCATGCCATTGAGTGCCGCATCTACGCGGAAGATCCGGATAACAACTACTTCCCCAGCCCCGGCAAGATCACTCTGCTGTTGGTGCCCTCAGGCCCCGGCATTCGCCGGGACAGCGGAGTCTACGAAGGCTGGACCGTTCCTATCGACTATGACCCGCTGCTCGCCAAGCTAGTGGGCTACGGCAGCGACCGCAAGCAGGCTATCTCGCGGCTGGTGCGCACTTTCAACGAGTACTTTGTCGGCGGCATCAAGACCAACATTTCACTGTTCCGCCGCATTCTGAAGGATGCCGACTTCCAGGCGGGAAACGTCGATACCGGCTACCTCGACCGGCTGCTCAAATCTCCGCCTCCAGAGATTCCCGCAGAGCACGCCAAAGTGGCCGCGATTTCCGCCGGAGTGTTTGCCATTCTCGATCCCGCATCCGGCGCCAATTCTTTGGCGCCTTCGACAGAAGCGAGTTCGGCGTGGAAAAAGGCTGCACGGGCAGAGGCTTTGGGCTAGATCTCGTCATGATCTACGACGTCTCCATCGACGGAAAGAGCTACCGCCTGGAACTTGAACAGCTGGCCGGGTGCTGGAAGTGCAAATTGGATGGCCAGGAGGTCCAGATGGATGCATTGCTGCGGCGGCCGGATGTGCTCTCGATTCTGGTCGCGGGCTGCGCCTATGAAGTGAAGCGCGAACGCAGTGCTACCGATACCCACCTGTGGGTAGGAAGCGCCCGCTATGCTGCGGACTTGCGCGATCCGCGTTCTTGGCGCAGCCGCCCTGCCGGGCGTGGAGATGAGAAAGGCCCGCGCCGGCTGGTCGCGCTCATGCCCGGGAAAGTGGTTCGCGTTCTGGTGGAAGAAAAGGCGGAAGTGGAAGCCGGGCAAGGCGTTCTGGTCATGGAAGCCATGAAGATGCAGAACGAAATCAAGTCGCCGAAAAAGGGTGTGGTCGAGAAAATCGTCGCCGTAGTAGGGGCCAACGTGAACGCGGGCGACGTGCTCGCGATTGTGGAGTGAATCCGCCGCTACTGCGCCGCGCCGTTGCTATCGATGATGCTTTGCGCGTAATAGTTTTCGACTTTGGCCTGGTCGCGCAGGACTTCGTAATAGGCCGCCTTCAATAGTTGTTCCCGGCGATCGCGAAGCTCAGCCCGAATGGCCTGCTGCACCCGGGGATCGGAGAATTCCCGCTGTCCGGCCGGTTCCTTGGCGACCAGCTTCACAATGCGGTAGCCCACCACTTGCTTGGTCGCCGGGTTGATCACGGTAATGATTGGCGTGTACTGGCCGGGCTTGAGGTTTAGCACCGCAGCCTGCGTGGCGGGATCGGTGTTGCGGAGGGCAGATTCGGGCGTAAATCCCAGGTCGCCGCCGTTGCTGGCGGTTTCCGTGTCCTCCGAGTAATTCATCGCCAGCGTGCCGAAATCATCGCCGCTATCCAGGCGGTTCAAGACGGTTTGGATCTTTTTTTTCGCCTCGCCTTCGTTTTGCGCCTTGTTGTTCTGGTTGTGAAGCTGGGGATTGGGCCCCGGAGTGACAAAAATCTGCGCCAGGTGATATTGCGGTTCAATGAAGTTGAATTCCGACTTGTGAGTGTTGTAGTAGGTGCTGATGTCCTGGTCGGAGACGTTAATCTTGGATGTGACTTCTTTGTTCAGCACTTTGTCTACCGTGAGCGAGCGGCGGATGTCGCGCTTAAAGTCGTCGAGCGTGATCTTCCGCTCTTTCAGGCGGGCCTCGAACTGCTCATTGCTGAAAGGCTGCTTGATCTCCGTCAGGCGGCGGTCCACCTCATCGTCGGTGGCCAGCAACCCCAGCTTTTCCGCCCGGTGCATGAGGATTTCGTTATCAATCAGCTCCCGCAGAATGTTCAGGCGCAGGCTTGCCGCCTGCTCTCCTTTGGGCTGTTGGTCAGAGCCAGTCGTCTGGTTCTCGTAGTACTTCTCCAGTTCGGAGCGGTAGATCTTGTGGCCATCCACAACCGCGGCAAGGTCGCTGCTGCCTTTCTTGCCACTACAGCCTATCGAGAATGTGAGTAGGCCAGCGGCAAGCAGCCCTGTCGCGCCGTAGCGAAATCGTGAGTACGTTTTCACTCCCCCTCCACGCGAGCGAATGTTCGCGTATTTCTCCATACACGGGGTCCCGAGATAAATTGCGACGGAATCATTTACCGGCGGCCGCTACGGTAGGGGCGTCCGGATGCGCGGGCGGCGTAACGCCCGCCTGCAGCAAGACGCGGTCGAAGACCGCCCTCAGGTCGGCAATGGGCCGGGCCCCATCCACCTTCTCCCCATTAACGAACAACGTCGGGGTAGCTTCTACCCCGAGCGATTCGCCTTCTTTGATCGAGGCTTTAACGGCATCTTCGTTTTGCGCCTTCAGGCAGGCTTCCAGCTTTGCCGCATCCAGACTGTGCTTCTGCCCTTGGTCGGAGGCCAAATGATCCAATTCCGCGAACTGTTCGGGCCGGCTCTTTTTGGCGTTCACCTCATCCCGATGGGCATGGAGATAGTCGACGAAATCCCAATAGGCATCCGAACTTTGCGTCGCAACACAGTCGGCGTCAACCGCGGCATGCATAGCCCAGGGATGAATTTCCTCGAGCGGAAAATCCTTGTACACGAACTGCACGCGGTCGCCGTATTCCTTCATCAGCGCAGGAAACAAAGTCTCATGCAGTTGAGCGCAGAATGGGCATTCGTAATCATCGTAATTCACGGCGATGACTTTCGCATTCTTGTTGCCCCGCACCGGCCGTCCACTGAGGTCGATCTTCTTCATGATGGCGGCATAGGGGTCTTCGGTGAGGTCGAACTTGGTCATGCGAAGCAGGGTTTTCTGGTCCTTGGACAGAAGGAAATCATAGCTCTTTGCCTTCTCGCCGCCGTTGAAGGTGATGGTTAGCGCGTCGTAGCCGGGGAACTCGCTCGCCTTACGCGGGCCGATCAGAATTTTTACATCGGGAGGAATGCTGTAGAAAGTGCGCACTTGCCGCTCGATGCGCATCTCGATGCCTGAGGGCGCCGACTGCGCCGAGCAACCCACACAAATGAGGACGGAGAGAACAAGAGAACGTCGAAAAAGCGCCACTAGGACCCGCCTGTGCATGGAGAGTAACGATTGATTATCTCACAACGTCCCCAGCGAAACCGCTGCAGAGCGGGGCTTAGGGCGGGTTCTTCCTTCGATCAGCGCCTGCGCGTCAGTTCCTCGGCAGAGAGCAGGGAATTCATCGATCCGGAGCGGAAACCCTCCAGATCGAGGGTCACGAAAAGAAAACCCAGGGATTTGAAGATGCGAACGAATTCCGCGACCATTGCTGGGTCCAGGGCGCGCGGGAGTTCGTCGCGGGCGATTTCAATACGCACGGTCTCGCCGTGATGCCGAACCCGAAACTGGCGGAAGCCGAACCCACGCAGAGCGTCTTCCCCTTGTTCGACCGCGCTGAGCGCTTCTCGCGTGACCGGCCGCCCGTACTCGATGCGCGAGGAAAGGCAGGCGGAGGCAGGTTTATCCCAAACCCGAAGCTTGGCAGATTGTGCCAATTCGCGAATTTCCTGCTTGGTCAGTCCCGCCTCCAGCAACGGCGCCGCGACATGGTGTTGCTGGGCGGCACGCTGGCCTGGGCGGAAATCGCCCTGGTCATCGACGTTGACCCCATAGGCGATGGTGTCGAAGCCCTGCGCGCTGCGCAATGCTTCCATCACCGTGAACAGTTCGTCCTTGCAGTAAAAGCAGCGGGAGGCGTCGTTGCGCGCATACTCGGGGCGCTCCAGTTCGCGGGTCGAGACGACTTCCAGCGGAATCCCATGTTCCTGCGCGAAAGCCATGGCCTCCGCCAGATGAGTGCGGGCTAAGCTGGCAGAATCGGCGATTACCGCGCGCATGCCGTGGCCGAGAGTCTGCCGCGCAGCCCAGGCGAGGTAAGCGGAGTCCACGCCGCCCGAATAGGCGACCAGGACCCTGCCCAAGTCGCGCAACTTCTGTTCCAGGGCGGTTTGTTTGGCCGAAACATTAGGGCCCATGAAGGGTATTTTATCAGCGAGGTGATGCTCTCAGAACAGTCTTTCCTGCCGCCGCAGATTCCCGATCGCGCCGATGTTGGCCAGTGCGAAGGTGAAGCGGAACTGGTTTTCGTTGCGTACCGCGCCGAGGGCGAAGCGGCGGTATTCGATATTCACGCCGCAGCAGTTCCAGTTGTAGGCCACTTGCGCCGAAGCGTATTGCAAAAAGTTCAAGTGCGCGTCAAACCCGAAGTTCACCGCTCCGCTGAACCCCGGCTTGTCGGTATGGCCGTACCCGGCCAGCACCCGGAACTGATCGAAGCGCTGAGGCCCGGGCAAAGGAGTGGGCAGGGCGGGCTCGAGCGGAGTCTGTAGAAACGCGTTGCCGCCCCCCAACGTGAACGGGCCGGCGCGATAGTTGAATAACGCGGTGCTGGCTGCGATGCGTCCTTTCTTGACGTCATAGTCCAGGTCCCATTCCACGTCGGTGCGGGAATTGGTTTGAAATCGCAGGCGCGAGATGAGTGGCGAAAACCGGCGCGCGTCATTCAGGAACGCAATACCGGTCAAATCGACGGTCGCCGCGAAGACATTGCGGATTCCGGGGACTAGCGCTCCGCCAAACGTTGGGTCGAGGTAGTATTTCTGGGCCAGCTCCCACGTCACGACTTCTTTCACTTGTGGTTCGTCCTGGCAAGGCCATTCCTGGGGCAGCGTGGACTGCTCCCACGGGACTTGGCTTTCCGGCGCCAGCCCACCCACAGCCAGTCCAGGCATGCCTTTTTGGCCGCAATCCCCGGAGCCTCCGGAGACGCGTTTGGCATACAACCGGTTGACGAGCCCATATTCCACTTCATTAGTGTTGCTCAAAATGTCGCGATCGTCGAAACGCAAAAGGTCGGCGAAATTGTTGATCCCGGTGACGTATCGATACGTGGCGCGAGGCTCAATGACATGCTTCCACTTGCGGCCCATAAATTGCCCGGCAAAGACCCGTTCCACTGCCGGTGGACGTACCTCGATGGAGCCTTCCAAAGCTTTGCGGTTGATGGGGTCGCTGCTGGCCACGCCCAACATTCCCGAAGCGCCTGGCGCGAGCTGCTGGCTGTAAAACGTTTCTCGCAAAGAGATCTCCGGGCGCAGGGACCATCCGTCGATCAGCAGCGGCAGGGAGAAAGTTGGATTCACGTCGATCCGGCCGACCAGCATCGCGGTGTGGAATCCCGGCTCGCTCCGCGAGAGCCCTCCCGCCTCGGCATCATAAGACCAGTAAACGGGAGAGTGGCCAAGTTCTCGATCCTGGCTGGCGAACTCGAAGCTCGGAGCATGCGTAATAGCGACCACGTCGCCTGCCGTCGTGCTCTCGAAATCCTGATAGCGCTCGGTCAGTACATTGCTATAGAAGCCATTGCTGCTATTGGTCAGGAAAGCCTGGGACTTGACTTCCGAGTTCACCGCCTGGGTAAATTCTTCGTTGAAAGCCAGGCGATACACATAAGAGGTGAGGTAATCGATGTTCGTCACGCCACGAAAATTCATAGGAAACATGGCCTGCGCATTGAGACGAGCTTCCTGCCCGCCCTGATTCATCCCATCAATTCCCCGGTCAAATACGGCCGTGTAATTCAGGTCCACGAATGAATCCGGGCTTGGCCGGGCGCGAAACTCAGCCCGCGGAGCCCAGCCGCGGGCGGAGAAATACTGCAGACCGCCTGAGATATCCATGCTGCGGTTGATCGCCCAGTAAGCGGATTCGCCCAGCACCTTGCCGCGCGTCGAGGAGGTTCCAACTTCAGGCAGCGAAAAGCCCGACTGCCGGACCTTTTCTACGGGATGAGTCGCGTAGGGAAAATAGAAAATCGGAACTCCCAGCAGACGAAAACTGCTGTGATAGATGTGGGCATTTCCGCCCACGTCCACGGTGATCCGCTGAGCGCGGAACTGCCATTTCGGGCGCGGCAGTTCGCACGCGGTGATGGTGCCGTCGTAGACGATGTAATGGTCCGGGCCTGTCTTCTTAACGACCTTTCCCGAAAAGGAGACCGGGTTGGAGGAGGTCAACATCAGCCGGGCGCCGCGCAAATGGATGCCGATGCTGCCACGCACGTTGTCAAAGCGCCCCACTTCCGTTCGGATGTTATAGCTGGCGTGGCTGGCCTCAAGGTGTTCGTCGCTGAATCCGCCGTCGAGCACCACGTGGCCGTCTGCGGTGGCTTCGCCGCTGTCCTTGTCGTAGGTCGCCTGGTCAGCGCGGAGCGTGTAATCCCGGAAGCGAATCACAACATCGCCGTGGAGCTTTGACATCTGTCCCTGCTGTTCCTGGGTGATGGCGGTGATGGTGACGTCCTGGTATTCCAGCGCGCGTGGAATGGCAGGCCCGGCCTGCTCGGAAGCGGGTGATTCCGAGGAAAGCAACTGGCTGGTAACTAGCGCATGCGCGAACAGCAGATGACAAAGCAACGCCGCCGTGATAAGGAATCCTGTGCGGGAAGTCATCGGGAACGCGCGAACTCCCCAGCCGGCAAATAGATGCAGGGGTATCGTGAACTTAGCACGGCATCACCCAGAGTGGCAAAGCCTGGCTAGTTCCGTTTTGAGCGGAGATTTCCGGGGAGGTTTGCTTTCCGCCAAGAAAAGATCGGCCCATGGATTGCCCACCCGGCACTGAAATTTGCCCTCGCACTCTGAAAATCCTCCGGCTCCGATGCGCTTTGCGATGAATGCCCGATACCAACCCGACGCGGAAGCCGCCGTTCCCGGCGAGGCGGTGCTCATCGATCCTGAAGCTTATGATGCCAGCGAACAGCAATTCGCAGCCAGCCTGGAAACCGAGCCCGTGCACCTGACGAACAACATTGTGCAAGGCCCGGAACCCGAACAGAGTTCCAAGCTGACAGAGTTTGCGGTGACTGAGAATCCGCCGCTACCCACCGCGGACCCGAGCGCCCAGCAATCGGAGTCCACGATAGTCGCATCCACGGCGACCGCTACCGCTCAGCAAAATCAAGCCGACGACCCCCAGGCGTGGCGTAAAGAACTGGCGGCCCGACTGAGCAACTACCGCGCGCGCAGGCGTCCTCGCGAGCATCGTTACCCTTCGCTGCGCTTGAAATTCGAGCCGGATGAACCGGCCCCTAGTGTCCGTATGATCGCCGATCCGCCGTCCTCGCCGCCGATTGTGCGCTCGGCGGTCGCCTTGGAACGGAATCATGCGTTACTTGCCGCAGTCGAGGCTCCGACCAATGTAGTTCCCAGCCTCATGCCACCGCCGGCGAATGCCGACGAGGCGACGGCCCGCATCATTCCTTTTCCTCGTTCGGCCATCTCCCCGCCTCGTCCGTTGGAAGAGCTGGCAGAACCGGTGCCCGGCCTCCCGCGAATTCTCGAAGTGCCCGATGTCGCGCCCCCTCCGCCAGCTCTTGGAGGCATCCTGATTGAGCCTGCGCCCGAACCCATCCCGGAGAGGCGGCCTGGATTCGAAGTCCCGCTGCAAGCGGCCCGTCTCGCACCGCGCTTGCTGGCCGCGATTGTCGACGGACTTCTAGTGCTGCTGGCGGGGGCGATGGCCGGTTGGATCTTCTTCCAGATCGCGTTGTCAATGCCGCCGCTACGTGAATTGCCGGAGATGGTAGTGGCCGGTCTCGGAATCCTCTGGTTCGGCTACCAATACCTGTTGGTGGTAAAGAGCGGAACCACTCCCGGGCTGAAACTGGCTCGACTGCGGCTGAGCCGCTTCGACGGCCGCAAAGCGCCGTGGCAGATTCGTCGATTGCGAATGCTCGGCTCTATTCTTTCCGCCGCATCGCTGGGATTGGGATACGCATGGTGTCTGCTGGACGAAGATCAACTCTGCTGGCATGACCGCATCACGCGGACTTATTTGGCTGCGGAGCAGCGCCCGAACGTTCCCACGGCGCCAATCCATTGATTCTCCTCGATTTGAAATCTAGTTTTGGGTCAGCAACTTATTGGATGGGCCCGAATCCTGCCTGCCGGGCGGTCCCCTTATGTTAGATTTCTAGACTTAAGTTTTCGACGGTCTTCTGATCGATGGCTACTTCGGAAATCTCAAAACGCCCCGCGGTGAAGGTGTTCGTCGCTACGACGGTGATGCTGACCTTCATCTCCTTTTGGCGGGCGGCAGCCATTGTGCTTTCCGACCTGGCTTCCTCCGCGTACTACGCCGGCGGCGACGCGGAAAAGGTCATCGGCAAGAGCGCTCCCTGGTTCATCCTCGCCGTTATGCTCTTCAGCTACTGCGTGCGCGCTCTCTATATCGAATCGAGCGCCATGTTCGTACGCGGCGGCGTGTATCGCGTGGTCAAGGAGGCCATGGGCGGGACCCTGGCCAAGTTCTCCGTCTCCGCGCTCTTGTTCGACTACGTTCTTACCGGCCCCATCAGCGCCGTGGTCGCCGGGCAATACTTGGCCGGTTTTATTGAAGACTTGGCCCGCTACGCCGGCCATCCTTTCCATTATTTTCCGGAAAACGCATTCTCCGTCGTGTTTGCCATTATGGTTTGCTCGTATTTCTGGTGGAAGAACATTCAGGGCATTCACGAGTCCAGCACCAAGGCCATGCAGATCATGATCGTCACGACCGTGATGGTGGTGATCCTGATCGTGTGGTGCACGGTCACCGTACTGCATGTCCCCATCCAGATGCCTCCCAATCCGTTACATCCCGGCGTTGTGACGCTGAACCGGGAATCGTTGGGCTGGCTGAACGGAACCTGGATCAGCCACTTGATGTTCATCGTCGTTTTCGTGGGCTTCGGCCACTCGGTGCTGGCCATGAGCGGCGAGGAAACCCTGGCCCAGGTTAACCGCGAGATTCAGCACCCTAAGCTGAAAAACTTGGAAAAGACCGGGCTGGTGATCTTCATCTACAGCCTTCTGTTCACTTCGCTGGTTTCGTTTTTCGCGGTGATGATCATCCCGGACAAAGTGCGTCCTGACTATTTCGGCAATCTCATCGGCGGAATTGCCATGTATCTGGTGGGTCCGGTCTGGCTGCGCCTGATCTTCCGCGGGTTTGTCGTGCTGGTGGGTGTGCTGATTCTGGCTGGCGCCCAGAATACCTCCATCGTTGGTGCCAACGGCGTGCTCAATCGCGTGGCGGAAGATGGCGTGCTCACTACCGCCTTTCAAAAGCCGCACTCGCGTTACGGAACCAGCTACCGCATTATCAATCTGATTGTTGGCATGCAGTTGCTGACCATCATTTTGACCGGCGGCAACGTGTTTACCTTGGCTGGCCTGTATGCCTTTGGCGTAGTTTGGAGCTTCGCGCTCATGTCGCTGGCGGTGCTGGTATTGCGGCGCACCGACCCGGAGAACCGGGAGTGGAAAGTGCCCGGCAATTTCCAGATTGGCGGGCGTGAAATCCCCATCGGCCTGTACTTGATCGCGGCGGTGTTGTTCACCACAGCGATCGTCAATCTCTTGACCAAGATTGACGCCACTATCGCCGGCATCATCTTCAGCGCCCTATTCTTTGTTCTGTTCAGCTACTCGGAGCGGCGCGTCGCCCGCGAACGCCACGGCAAGCCGGAAGGCCTTGACCAGTTCCGCGTATACGGCAATCAGGAACTCGGCAGCGGAGCGTTGGGCGTGCGCCCCGGCAATATTTTGGTAGCGATCCGCGATCCCAGAAACCTGTACTATCTGCGCGCGGTCCTGCGCCGCACCAACACCGTGCAGCAGGACGTGGTGGTCATGACCGCCCGGCTCTATCACCGCGAGCATTCTTTCAGCGGCAGCGCAGTGTATGAGGCTTCAGAAATCTTCGACAACTACGAACAGGAATTGTTCACTGCAGCGGTTGCTGCCGCGGAAAAAGAAGGGAAACCCATTTCACTTCTCGTGGTTCCCGCCACTGACGTGTTTGAAGCGATCGTGCTGACCGCGCAGCGTTTGGATTCGGGATCGATCGTTTGCGGGCTTTCCAACAAGCTCAGCGCCGAGGAACAGACGAAACTGACCGGCGACGCTTGGGAGCGCCTGCCCGAGCCGCGTCCGCGTCTCACCATGGAGGTATTTCTGCCGAATGGAAGTGCTTACGAGACGCAGCTCGGACCGCACACGCCGCGGCTGCGGCCTCAGGATGTCGAACTCATGCACCAGGTATGGCTTAACATCACTTCCGACCCCCGATTCTCCAAGGCCCACCACTATCACGTGGTAGCCCTGGCGCTGGAAGAACTGCAACGCGAGTTGTCCAGTGATCAGCGCGCCCAGTTGATGGCGAAATTGTCGGATGAAATGAATCGGCCGCCCTCGGATACCAAGGCAAACTGACCGCCTAGACTTCCTGTTAACATCACTGCGTGGCCGTCGATTCTTCCGTTCGCGTGCGTTTTGCCCCTTCGCCCACCGGCCATCTCCACGTGGGGAATGCACGCACTGCTTTGTTCAACTGGCTGTTCGCGCGCCAGCAGGGCGGGACGATGGTGCTGCGCATCGAAGACACCGATCTTGAGCGCAGCGAATCTCGCTTTGAAGATCAGCTGATCGGCGATTTGAAGTGGCTTGGCCTCGATTGGGATGAAGGCCCTGACGCGGGCGGGCCGTACGCTCCTTATCGCCAGTCTGATCGGTTAGCCATCTATCGCGAGCACGCCGAGCGTCTACTCGGCGAAGGCAAGGCGTACTTGTGCTTCTGCACGGAAGAAGATTTGCAGGTAGAACGCGAGCGGGCCCTGGCCGAGCATCGCGCGCCGATTTATTCCGGCAAATGCCGCACACTTGATCCAGCGGAGGCACAGCGCCGCCGCACCGCCGGCGAGGCTTGCGCCATACGCTTACGCATTCCCGAGCATCCCATCCGCTTTCACGACATCGTGCATGGCGAAGTGGAGTTTTCCAACGAAGTGGTCAGCGATCCTATCATCCTGCGCTCAAGCGGAATGCCGGTTTACAACTACGTGGTTGTCATCGACGATGCGCTGATGAAGATTACCCACGTCATTCGCGGCGATGACCATCTTTCGAATACTCCCAAGCAAGTTGCGCTGTATGAAGCGCTGGGCTGGCCGGTGCCCGAGTTCGCGCATCTATCGACGATTCTCGGCAGCGACCGCGAGCGGCTTTCCAAGCGGCATGGCGCCACTTCGATCACCAACTTCCGCGACATGGGCGTGCTGCCCGAAGCATTGACGAACTATCTCGCGCTTCTGGGGTGGGCGCCGACAGGCGGTACGCGGGAGATCTTCAGCCCGCCCGAGTTGGTTAAGGAATTTTCCCTGAAGCGTGTGACCCCCTCGCCCGCCATCTTCGACATGGAGAAGCTCTACTGGCTGAACCGGCATTACATCAAGCAGCGGCCGAGGGGCGAGTTGTGCTCTGAAGCACTAATCTTTTTCTACCGTTCTAAGCTGATGTCCGCCGGAGACCGAGGGCAAGCAGTTAGCCATACCCCTGCTTTTAGGGACTGGTTCGGGAAAGTAATTGATTTACTGGCACCGTCCGTCGATCGCCTAGACCAATTGCCGGAGCGAGCGTCATTTATCTTCCGCTACGAGGCGAATGCAGCGCTCGCTAACCCCGACAACGCCGAAGTTCTCGCCTGGCCCCAAACCGACGCTGTCGTAGCAAGATTCACGTCCAAGATTCTCGAAGACGAATCGGCCAAGTCCGCGCAGCTTGCGCCCGAGCGGTTCAAGCAGATTGTGAATGAAGTCAAAGCGGAGACCGGGGCCAAGGGAAAAGAACTATTTCATCCCATCCGCCTGATGATCACCGGATCACACTCCGGGCCGGAGTTCGACAAGCTGATTCCTATCCTCGAAGAAGGCAGTCGGCTCGATCTACCCAAGCACGTGCTCAGCGTGCGCGAACGCGTGGAGGAATTTGCCAAGGCGATGGCACACTAAAACCAGCGACAGATTTCACGGATCGGCGCGGATAACCCTCAATTCTTTTTTAGAATCCGCGTCAATCCGTGGCTTCGTTTTTATGGCTTCAAAATATCCGCCAGGGCCTGCTTCAAATCACTGTGGCGAAATGAGAATCCGCTGGCGAGCAGCTTTTTCGGTTCCACCCTCTGGCTTGCGAGCAACAGTTCATCCGCCATCTGTCCAAAGGCCAGGCGGGCGGCAAATGCCGGCATGGGAAAAATTGCCGGCCGGTGCAACGTCTCCGCCAAGGTCTTTGTGAATTCGGCATTGGTGACCGGCGTAGGGCCAACCGCATTGACCGCGCCCGTCAAAGCGCCGCGCAGGACGAAGAGAATCGCTCCCACCAGATCCTGCACTTCGATCCAACTCCACCACTGCCGGCCGTTGCCGATTCTGCCGCCGAGCCCTAAACGAAACGGAAGCAGCATCCGTTGTAGCGCGCCTCCAGTCGGGCTTAGAACTACGCCAATTCTCATCTGCGTGGTGCGTATGCCCGCTTCTTCGGCAGGCTCGGCCGCGGCTTCCCATTCGCGGCAAACTTCAGGCAGAAATCCCTGTCCCAGAGCGCTGTCTTCGGTCAAGATTTCTTCGCCGCGACTGCCATAAAACCCCGTCGCAGAGCCTGTAATCAGCACCGGCGGCCGTTGCGGCGCTTCCGCCAACGCCTCGGCAAGATGCCGTGTTCCTTGCACCCGGCTGTCGAAAATGCCGCGTTTCTTGGATTCGGTCCAGCGGCCGACCACCGATTCCCCGGCCAGATGAATCACGCCGTCGAAGCCCGAAACCGACTGTGGCCGCAGCGGCTGCCCCGGGTCCCATGCAATTTGGTTTTCTCCCGTCCGGGTGCCCCGAACCAGCCGCGTAACCTGGTAGCCGCGCTCTCGCAGCGCCGGCAAAAGCGCGGTGCCGATCGGGCCGGAAACCCCGCTGACCAGAATTTTGCCTTCCGTTGTGCTCACGTCACGCTAACTCTAGCAGTTTGCGGTTCGGCCGGGAAAACAGAATGTAACTTCCACCTTTGAAGCGTTCTGGAATAGGAATTTCCCCTCGCTGGAACCGGCGCTCAGGTTCAGTTCTATAATCAACTATGGCGACTCTGCGCCATCAGATCGCGACCAATGTCCTCACCGTCACCAAGTTCCGTGACCTGATGCGGATGATGCGCGAAAACCGTCCCACCGACGATCTGGAGATCGTCCGCAAGGCCTACGAATTTTCCCAGAAGCATCACGCCGGCCAAATCCGCGCCTCGGGCAAGCCCTATCTCGTTCACCCTCTCGAAGTCGCGCATGTGCTGGCCGAAATGAAGATGGATCCGGTTGCCGTAGCCGCCGGGCTGCTGCATGACTCGGTGGAAGATACTTCCGTCACCATCGTCGATATTCGCAAGGAGTTCGGCGAGCAGGTCGCGCACATTGTCGAAGGCGTGACCAAGATCAGCAAAATCGATTTCGCCACCCGCGAAGAGCAGCAAGCGGAAAATCTGCGCAAGATGATGCTCGCCATGGTCGATGACATCCGCGTGGTGCTCATCAAACTCGCGGACCGCCTGCACAATATGCGCACCCTGGAGCACTTGCCGCCCGAGCGCCAGCAGAAGATCGCCCAGGAAACTCTCGATATTTACGGGCCGATTGCGCACCGCCTGGGCATGGGAAAAATTCGCGGCGAGCTGGAGGACCTGGGGTTTCGCTATCTCGATCCCATCTCCTACCAGCAGGTCTACGACGCCGTCGAGGCGCGACGCAAGCCGGGGGAGCAGTTTCTTTCGCGGGTGCGCCATGCGCTTTCCGAAAAGCTCAAAGAAGCCGACATCACTGCCAAGGTGGAAAGCCGCATCAAGCGCTTGTACAGCATTCACAAGAAACTGCAGCGCCAGCACATCAGCGCCGACCAGGTTTACGATCTCTGCGCCATGCGCGTGATTACGCAGTCGGTGCAGGACTGCTACGGCGTGCTGGGCATCGTGCACAACATGTGGCGGCCGGTGCCGGGGCGCATCAAAGACTTCATCGCCATGCCGCGGCCGAATTTTTACCAATCGCTGCACACCTCGGTGATTACCGAAGACGGCACGCCGTTCGAAATTCAGATTCGCACCGAGGAAATGCACAAAGTGGCGGAAGAAGGCATCGCCGCCCACTGGAAATACAAGGATGGCCCCGTTTCCGCGCAGGATGAGCAGCGCCTCGCCTGGCTGCGCCAAGTCGTCGAATGGCAGCGCGATGTTTCCGACCCCAATGAATTTCTCTCCACCCTGAAGATTGATTTGTTTCCTGAAGAGGTCTACACCTTCACGCCCAAAGGGAAGGTGGTGGTGCTGCCGCGCGACTCCACGCCCATCGACTTCGCCTATACCATCCACACCGAAGTCGGCCATAGCTGTGTGGGAGCGAAAGTCAATGGACGCATGGTCCCGCTGCGCCATCGCCTGCACAGCGGCGACATCGTCGAGATCATGACTCAGCCGGGCCACAAGCCCAGCCGCGACTGGCTGACGGTGGTCAAATCCTCGCGCGCGCGCAACAAGATCAAGCACTGGCTAAATCTTCATCAGCGCGAGCGCGCCATTGAAATCGGGCGCAAGCTCATGGAGAAGGAAGCCCGCAAATATCGCATTGCGCTGAAGGAAATCAAAAACGACGAGTTGCAGAAAATCGCCTCCGACTATGGCCTGGGGAAAGGCGATGATTTGATGGCGGGTATCGGCTACGGCAAGTACTCGGCGCGCCAAGTGCTAGGGCGGCTGGTTCCGGGAGGAACCCACCCGTCGCCAGAGGGCGAGGAAGAAAAGCCCGGCACCATCGGCAGCGTGGTGCGGCGCGTCTTCGGCGGCGGCAACAATGCCATCCGGGTGAAGGGTCACGACGATTTGCTGGTCTACCGGGCGCGCTGCTGCAACCCTATCCGGGGCGAGTCCGTGGTGGGCTATGTAACCCGGGGCAAAGGCGTCGCCGTGCACTCGGCCAATTGTCCCAACGTGGTGAACCTGATGTACGAGCCGGAGCGGCGCATAGACGTAGAGTGGTCGCGCGACGAGGACACGCCAGCTTCCTATCCGGTGAAGCTGACGGTTTTCTGCGACGATCGGTTCGGCATGCTCAAGCAGATTACCGGCGTGATCGGCGATGCCAAAACCAACATCCGCAACATCGAGGCTCAGACCAATCATGGCCAGGCCAGCGTGGACGCCGTGCTCGACGTGGCCGACCTGCAGCACCTGGAACTCATCATCGACGGCCTGCGCAAGATACCCGGCGTGCACGACGTGCAACGATTGCAAAAGATATAGTTCTCAGTTCCCGGTTCTCAGTTCTCAGATGAGACACAGCCTTGCCGATTGCGCGATTCCTGATAGCTTGTAGCTGAGAACGGCGACCAAAAACCAAGAACTGAGACCGAGAACTGAGAACTGAGAACCGAGAACTGAGAACCGAGAACCGAGAACCGAGAACTGAGAACTGAGAACCGAGAACTTACTCATGCGCGAAGTGATTTCCACGAAAGACGCTCCCCAGGCCATTGGCCCGTACTCGCAGGCCATCAAAGCCAATGGGTTCATTTTTACTGCCGGGCAGGTGGCCATCGATCCGGTGTCGCAGCAGCTTACCGGCGGAGACATTGCTGCGCAAACCGAGCGCGTGCTGGGAAACATTTCGGCGATTCTTGAAGCCGCGGGCAGCGGCCTGGAAAAAGTGGTGCGCACGACCGTCTTCCTGAAGAATATGAGCGAGTTCGGCGCCATGAACGAGGTTTACGCGCGCTACTTCACCGCCGCCCCGCCGGCAAGATCGACCGTCGAAGCCGCCCGGTTGCCCAAAGATGTTTTGGTGGAAATTGACGTGATCGCGCTTGCGTAGCCTACGCAACGCGCCGAGGAGTCTCCATGATGAAATTCGTCCTCATCTTCACTCTCGCGGGAGCAACCGCCTTTGCTCAAACCGGCGGCACGCAGGGACCCACGCACACTCCGGCGCGTCGCGCCGCATCCTCAAGCCATTCCGCCGCTGGCGGGCCGACGAAAGTTACCGGCGAGCCGGTTAAAACCGCCGCCGGCCTGGAATACTGGGATATCAAGGTCGGCACCGGCGCGGTCGCACAGGCGGGGCAAACTGTCGAGATGGACTACACCGGCTGGCTGACCAACGGGAAAAAATTTGACAGCTCCATCGGCAAGGGGCCGTTTGAAGTGACGCCGCTGGGGAGCACGCCCGTCATCAAGGGCTGGAACGAAGGCATCATCGGTGAAGGTCGGCGGCAAACGCCAGCTGCGCATTCCGCCCGAACTGGCCTACGGAGCGGACGGCTATCCGGGCGTGATCCCGCCGAATTCCACGCTGATTTTCGACGTGCAACTGGTCGCGATAAAGTAGCAGATGGACACAACAGGTGGGCCTACGGTTTTCCCTGTGCTTCTCTGTGTCCCCTGTGGTTTTCCTGCTTAGGCTTTCACGACTTTGCCGCTGCGCAGGCAGTTGGTGCAAACGCGGATGCGCTTGCTTGCACCCTTCACCTTGGCGCGGACCGGGCGGAGATTGACGTTCCAGCGCCGCTTGGTCACGTTGTGGGCGTGGCTGATGTTGTTCCCGAACTGCGGCCCCTTGCCGCAAATATCACAAACTTGTGCCATGACTACTCCAGACTAGATTCGATTGAGGGTTGATTTTACAGGATTTGGCAGTTTTTCTCCAGATTAGGGCGACGCCAGGCTCAGCGCCTCGCCATATCCTGCGTCGTCAGCGAGCCCACCACTTCTCCGTCGCCATCTCCAATGACGTAGGTATCGACCCGAAGCCCGACCGGAATATCGGTTCCCTTGTCCAGTTCCACCAGCGTTTCCAGAATCTTGCGATCCACCCGCTCTGTCGGCTCGTCGGTGTGAACGTTCTTGGGCCCAAGCTGCTCACCGACCCGCACCACTCGCCCCCAGAACTTGCGGTCGCCGTATGCGTCCGCCGTCACATAAGCCCGCTGCCCCACGTGCACTTTATTGACATCCGCCTCATCAACGTCCATGCGCACCCGCAAAATCCCCTTGTCTCCAACCGTCAGAATGGGGTCAGGCACGGTCGAAGAATTGGAGACGCTTTCCCCAGCGCGATGATGCTTGCGCAACACCGTGCCATCGATCGGCGACCGGATCAGCGTCTTCTCATACTTGGCCTGCGCGTCGGCCAACTGCGCCTGCGCCAGCCGCAAATCCGCCTGCGCCAGTGAAACGTCTTCCTCTCGGGCGTGGTCGTCGATCAGCGAATGCTGCTGCACCGCTTCCTGATATTTGGCCTTGGCGACGTCGTATTCCCGTTCGTATCGCTCCATCTCCTCGCGGGAAGTCACGCCGGCGGCATAAAGCTTTTCGCGGCGGTCTTTCTCCGCCAAAGCGTCGTTCATCACCGCCTCGGCCTCGCGCACAGAGGACAGCGCTTCGGAACGTTCCTGGTGGCGAGCCCCGTTGATCACCTTGTGCAACGTCGCCTCTTTCGCGCTCACGTCGGCCTGCGCAGCTTGCACTTCGGCGCGATAGTCGTCATTCTCCAGCACGGCCAGGACTTGGCCCTTGTGAATCGTGTCGCCCTCATCGACCAGCACGGAACGGAGCTTCCCGCTCAATTCCGAGCCGATCTGGATGTCCTCCGAGACCGGCTCCACGCGTCCCGGCCCGGCGATCAGCGGCTCGGTTTTCGCCGGAGCGGCGGCTGCAGCGGTACTTTCTGTGCTATGAGTGCGAACCGAGTAAAGCGTGAGCGAAACCGCGAGCACGAAGCCCAGGGCAGCGATGACTAGAATGTATTTCCTCTTCATAAGAAACTCCATAAATCGATGCTGAAATCAGGGCCCTCTTCAAACCGTTGCCGTGGCGACTGCCCCATCCGCGGGCAACATCATGCCTGCGGCCAAGTCTTTCCGGGGATCCACCACCATTCCATCTTCCAGCCGAATCATGCGGTCGGCGAACTCCAACAGCCGCGAGTCGTGCGTCACGATCACCACCGCGCGGTTGTTCCGGTGCGCTAGTTCATTCATCATGGCCATTACGTTGCGGCCAGTATGAGAATCGAGCGCCGCCGTCGGCTCATCCGCCAGCAGAATGTCGGGCTCGCCCGCCATGGCCCGCGCAACCGCGACCCGCTGCTTCTGCCCGCCGCTCAGGTCCGAAGGAAAGCTGTTGAACTTCTCGCCGATCCCCACACTCTCCAGCAAGCGCTGCCCGCGGGTCTTAGCCTCTTCGCCGCGTATGCCTTTCAGATCCAGCATCAGCTCGACATTTTCGCCCGCCGTCAAAGTGGGGAACAGATTGAATCCCTGAAACACGAATCCAATGTGCGACAGGCGTATGGGAGCCAATTCTTTCTGCTTCAGGCCGCTCACTTCCTTTCCGGCGATGCGCACGCTGCCCGCGCTCGGCGAAAGGATGCAGCCCATGATTGACAGCAGCGTGGTCTTGCCGCTGCCCGAAGGGCCGACCAGCATCACCATCTCGCCCGGATGCACATCCAGATCAATGCCCCGCAGCGCGGTCACCCCGGAGGCGCCTTCCGCATAGGTTTTGCTCAATTCGCGTACCGCAATGGCTGGCTGCATTTGCACTCCCTACGTCTCTGGCTCAACCCTTGAACACCATCGCCGGGTCGAGCCGGGTTACTTTGTTGATGGAAACCAGCGCCGCGCTCACGCACATGAACACGGTCAAAAAGAACATGCCCACGGCCATCGGCCATGGCAGCACAATGGCCGCGCCGCCGCTCTGGCTGGCGCGCACTACGAACGCGCTCACGATCATGCCCAGCACATAGCCCATCACCGCGCTGATGGCCGCCTGCGTGATGATCACCTTGTACACATAGCTGTTGGGCGCGCCCATTGCCTTCAGGGTGCCGAATTCCTTCAGGTGGTCCACGGTGGTGGCATAGATGGTCTGCGCCACCACTACAAAGCCGACGACCAATCCCAGCGCCGCGGCCAGCAATACCGCGACTCCGGCGCCGGTGGTGAACATCCAGTAAAACTGCGTCATGTGCGCGAACTGAGCGCTGGTGAAGACTTCCACATCCCGCACGTTGGCAAGAATTTCCTGCCGCACCTGTTCGACGCTCGCCCCCGGCGCAACCTTCACCAGAATGAAAATCGCCTGGTCATCCGGAACGTTGGTGAACACCTGCGCGTTCTTGAACGTCGTAAACACATAGGGAGACGTCGTGAAGCTGCGAATGCCGTGAGTGAAGCCCACGATCCGCGCCCGGTGGCCGCCGATCTCAAACAGCTCGCCTACGCTGCTCACGCCCAGTTTCTGTTTGTAGATATCGTCCATGATCACAGCATCGGGACGCTTCAAGTCCTCCACCGTGCCTTGCACTAAATCCCAGGGGCGTCCCAGCTTCGAGTCTGGGTCGATGCCGATGACCTGCACCGATTCCTGCCGTCCATCCGCGCGCTTCCACTGGCTCCAGCGGCTGATGATCTTCCGCGCCTCCTGCACTCCCGGCACCGCCCGCACCTGGTACAGCTTGCGTTCGCTGAAGGGCACGCCCATCTCGACATAAGGCACATGCCGCGACGTCACCCACAGGTCCGCGCCGGAGTGGTCGATCAAACTTGACGTGCTTTTGGTGAAGCCGACAAACAAGCCCAGCTCGACCACAATCAAAACTACCGCGAACACGATCCCGGTCACCGTGACGGTAAGCCGCACTTTGTCGTGAAACAGATTGCGCCGCGCCAGCGGTGGCATGTTATTCCTCGCCTTTCTTCTGAATATCCGGCGTTTGCACGCCCGACGCCATCTCCTCAGGCTTCACCAGCCCACGCAGGATCGCATCCAGCATCACTGCGCTGCGCTCTTCCATCGGCCGCCAGTCCACCCACGCGGAGTCGTTGCATTTGGCGATCTGCAGCGAAATCACTCCGTGCACTGCCGCCCACAAGGTCTGCGAAAGCAATTCGGCATTGGCGATTTCTTCCCGAAACTTGCCGGCATCGATGGCCTGCTGCACCGTCAGCCGGAGCAGGGCATAGGCATCGCTCTCCGGATTCCCCTTCACTTCATGGTCCTGCTCGTCCATTTTCGCTTCGGGGTGAGGGGTCATGAACATCAGCTTGTAGTGATTGGGATACTCCAGGCCAAACTCCACGTACACCCGCCCGATCTGCTGCACGCGGGCGATAGGATCGAGCGCCATCACCGAGCCCTGAAAGGCCGACGCCAGCCGCGCGAAATCTTCCTGGCAAAGCTGATGGAACAGGTCTTCCTTGTCGGCAAAGTGCACATAAATCGCGGTAGGCGAGTATTCGATCTTCTCCGCCACCTTCCGCATGGAGACGCCCTCATAACCGTTCGTGATAAACAGCTCGCGGGCCGCGTCGAGAATCTTGTCTCGCGTCTCCGACTTCTCGCGCGCCCGCCGCTCCAGTACTCCCATAATGTTGGTTCCTAGATTAACAATGTTAACTTAACGTTGTTAACTTAAATTACTAGGTTCCGAACTGTCAAGCTTTTTCTTGTAAATCTTCTGTCCAGCGGCCTGACGGCTGAAGACTGACGACCGACGACTGCGTTTCCAAGACTGTGGGATACTGACGAAGGTGACCTTCGCCGACCCCAAATCCGTCAAAGTGAACCTCACCACAGGGACCGGAATGGACATTGAGTGGAAGGACGGCCATCGCTCCCACTATTCCTTCGTGTTCCTGCGCGACGCCTGCCCCTGCGCTCTTTGCGACGAAGAGCGGAGCAAAGCCGGCCGCGAGCCCGGCGAACCGCCCAAAAAAGCCGCCGATGCCCTGCCCATGTTCAAGCCCGCGGTCAAGCCGCTCTCCGCTGAAGGCGTGGGCAAATACGCCATCAAGTTCCAGTGGAACGATAGCCATGATTTAGGGATTTATTCCTGGGAGTTCCTGCGCAAGGTCTGCCCTTGCGAGGAATGCAAGAAGGCGCAAGTCGCGCCCTAGCCGTAGACACTCACCTCGGCAGGGTTGCCGCGGCTTTTGCGTCCTCCAACGCTTTTTTTAGCTCAGGATGCTCGGCCAGCACCTCGGTCATTGAGTCGCGCCCCAGTTGCTCTCCCATCTGTTGTCCCGCCGTCTGGAGTTCACCCATGAGTTGAGGAAGAATTTTCGCGGTTTTTTGTCCGAGCGGCGTGCCGTAGAACTGGATCAACCCTTTGATCTCATCGGCGGAATAGTATTTGTCGTAGATGGGTACCGCGAGATCGACAACCAGCTGACCATTGGCCTTGGTGTGGAATTTCTCGAAGAAGAGATCAATCAACCGGTCCCGGTAATCTCCCGGCGGCAGCGCCTGCATAAGGAGCGGGCGCAAGTTGGATTCCATCCTTGCCATGGCTTCCGATGCCAGGTTCGCGGCCCCCGTCAGCTCCAACAGGTGGCGAATGTCGGCTTCCTTAGCGGGATCGATCTTAGCCGGCGCAGCTTCCGCCTCAGCCTTGGGTGGCGGAGCCGCGGGCTTGGCGGGTGTGGTGTTCTGGGCGAGCGCAAACGGGCTCAAGAGAAGAAATAAGGCGCTGGCGGCTAATGTCCTCATGCTTCCTCCTACCTGCGACGATGATACCTGACCGGGGAAGCCTTCACCGGAACCATTCCGCGTCGTTTCGACGTTGCTGCCGCCGCCCTAGTAGAATCAACTCACGACTTTGTCTTTCCTCTCCCAACTCAATCCGCAACAGCGTGAAGCCGTCGAAACCGCCGATGGCCCGGTGCTCATCCTGGCCGGCGCGGGCAGCGGCAAGACGCGCGTCATCACCTACCGCATCGCCCATCTGATCGAGCATCTGGGCGTGATGCCGGAATCCATCCTGGCGATGACCTTCACCAACAAAGCCGCCGCCGAGATGGTGGAGCGCGTGGATAAGCTGGTCGGCGGCCTCTCCATCGCCAAGCCCGTAATTTCGACGTTCCATTCCTTTTGTGTGCGCCTGCTGCGCCGCGATATTGAAGCCCTGCGCATTCCCTCGACGGTTCCGGGCCAACCGCCCATCGGCCTGACGAAGAATTTCGTGATCTACGACGAGGCCGATCAGCAGTCGGTCGTCAAGTCGATCATGCGGCGCCTCGGCATCGACGACAAGCAGACCACGCCGCGCGCCGTACTCGGTCACATCTCCTGGGCCAAGAATCACATGCTCGATCCCGCAAGAGGTTTACCTGCAATCGACCGATCCCGAAAACCGAGCGCGTGGCGCAGATCTACGCCGAATACAAGAAGGAGCTTTACAAGGCCAACGCCCTCGACTTCGACGATCTGCTGCTCGAGGCCGTGCGCCTGCTGAAAGCCGTGACCGAAGTCCGCGAATACTACAACCGCCGCTTCCAGTACATCATGATCGACGAGTACCAGGACACGAACCGTCCGCAATACGAACTCATGCGCCTGCTGGCCGGCGCGCGCCACAACGTCTGCGCTGTGGGCGATGAAGACCAGTCCATCTATTCCTGGCGCGGCGCCGACATTCGCAACATCCTCGAATTCGAGAGCGATTTCCCCGAGGCCAAGATCGTCCGCCTGGAGCAGAACTACCGCTCCACGCAAAATATTCTCGCAGGCCGCCTCGGCCGTGGTCGCGAATAACGTCAAGCGCAAAGGCAAGAATCTCTGGACCTCGCGCCAGGGCGGGCGCGAAGATCGGCTACTACGAAGCTCCTGACGGCGAGAACGAAGCCCTCTTCGCCGCCGACTTCATCGCCAAATATCTGCGCGAAGCCGCCAAGAATAGCGATGGCGAGACACCGCGCGCCGCCGTCCTCTATCGCACCAACTCGCAATCGCGTCTGTTTGAAGAGGCCATGCGCCGCTATCAGCTGAAGTATCACGTCGTGGGCGGCTTTTCGTTCTACGAGCGCGCCGAGATCAAGGACATGATTTCGTATCTGAAAGTCGTCCAGAATCCGGATGATTCGATTTCGCTGTTGCGCGTCATCAACACGCCGGTGCGCGGAATCGGCAAAGCGACCATGGAAATCATCGAGCAGGTTGCCCTCGAAACCGGCTTGTCGCTCTGGGGCGCGCATCGGCGAAGCGATCCGCCGCCAGCTCTTGCCGCAGCGCGCCCTGGTCGCGCTGAAGAATTTCCGAGACCTGATCGAAGACGCCCGCGCCATGCTCGCGGGAACCTATGCGAAGCGCTTAGAAAAAAGTAGCACTGAGGTCACGTGGGAACAGCCGCCCTCGGCTGTCCAGCGGGGCGAAGCCCCGCAGTTGCCGGACACCGCTACGATGGGCGGGGATGCGCAGATCGCCTTCGATCCCGCGGAATTCAATTTCGGAGCCGCCGAAGAGGACCAGCCCTCCGCAGCGGCGGGCGAGGGCGCCCGCCCTACACCGGAAGCGTTCCGAACCCCCGGCTCGGCCGCAAACACCGCCGAACTCCTCAAATTCCTGATCGACCGCACCGGCTACATCAAGCAACTCGAAGAAGAAGACACGCCCGAAGCCTACTCGCGCGTCGAGAACCTGCACGAACTGGTCAACGCCGCCATGGATTCGCGCGACCGTGGCGAAACCCTCGATCAGTTTCTCGACCATGCCGCTCTGGTGAGCGACGCCGACGCCTACGACGAGCGCGCCCAGATCACGCTGATGACGCTGCACGCCGCCAAGGGCTTGGAGTTTCCGCTGGTCTTCCTCTGCGGCCTGGAAGAGGGCCTGTTTCCGCACTCGCGCACCTTCCTCCATCCCGATGACATCGAGGAAGAGCGCCGCCTCTGCTACGTGGGCATGACGCGCGCCATGAGCACGCTGGTCCTGACCCGCGCCGTCTACCGCCGCCGCTATGGCACCGATCTGCCCGAAGCCAGCGTCCCCTCGCGATTCCTGGAAGAAGTCCCGGCCGAGCTGATGGAAGACTTAGGCGGAGGCCGTAACGCTCGCAGAAATCACGTGGGGACGGCCGCCCTCGGCCGTCCGGCGGAGCGTAGCTCCGCAGGCCTTACTGCCGACACCCACTACGCCTACGAAGACGAAGACCAGTCCGCTGCCTGGATCGCGCCCGCCAGGCAAGCGTCAAACCCCGCCAGCTCCCAAGTACAACTCCATCGACAACATCGCCGAGTTTTTCGCCTCGCGCGGCAAGCAATTCACCCTCCCCAAAGTGCCGGTCGAGCCGCCGTCCGGGCAAGAAAGGATTCCGCCCCGGCCAGCGCGTCCGCCACCCGAAATACGGCGAGGGAACGGTCTATCAGCGCGAAGGCGACGGTGAAGAAGCCAAGATTACGGTACAATTCTCCTCGCTTCGGTTTGAAGAAGCTGGTGGAGAAATACGCCCAGTTGGAGCGCGCCTGAAACAAATTTGGTAATTTTGTAATTGGGAAATTTAGTAATTTGAACCGCGAGCGCCGCTCTCAAATTACAAAATTCCCCAATTTCCAAATTACAAAATCAAAAAGGACTCATGGCCAATACATCGACGCTCAGCAAAGAAGAACGCAAGAAAGCCAAACGCGCCGCCCGCAAGAAAGTGAAGGCGGAAAAGCCGAAGAAGCCCCGCGACTACGCGCGCGGATCGAAAAAAAGCAAGGTGAAGAAGCTGGCGCGCGGCCAGGCGAAGCGATAGAAACCGCATTGGCACTTAGCAGTTGGCGCTTGGCGGCTGAGAAGTCTGATTCGCCGCCAGGGAGTCCGCTGGCTAAGTGCCAATTGCGAATGGCCAACGGCTCAAGGAGACTACGCTGCCAGACCCGGCGATCTCAGGCCCCGACGCAGGCGGGCGCACCTCCTCGAGCCAACTGCTCTGCTGCAAGTCCATCGACAAGCTGATCGCCGAGGCGGACGAACCAGAGCATCGGCTCAAGAAAACCCTCGGCCCCTGGTCGCTCACCGCGCTGGGCATCGGCGCCATCATCGGCGCGGGAATCTTCGTCCTCACGGGCACCGCGGCCGCCGGAGAGCATTTCGAGGCGCCCTCCATTCTGCATGCCCAGGTGCTGGACCTGCTGGTCAACTACCTGCGCACCGGCAGCTCGGCAGGCGCGCTCATGCACGGACGCCCACCCGCCGGGCCCTCCATCGCCATTTCGTTTCTGCTGGTGGCAGTGGCGTGCAGTTTTGCCGGCCTTTGCTACGCCGAACTGGCCTCGATGATCCCCATCGCGGGCAGCGCCTACACCTACTCCTACGCCACGCTCGGCGAAATTTTCGCCTGGATCATCGGCTGGGACCTCATTCTCGAGTACGTCGTCAGCAATGTTGCCGTGGCGGTTGGCTTCAGCGGCTACACCAAGGCCCAGCTTGCGGCCTTCGGCATCAATCTGTCCGATAAGTGGTCCACCCCGGTGTGGGCTTCCGGCAAATGGACGGGCGCCTATTTCAATCTCCCGGGATTTCTGATTGTCTTCATTCTGACTCTGCTGCTGGTGCGCGGCGTGCGCGAGTCGGCGGAAGCCAACAACGTGATGGTCGCTATCAAAATCGGCGCCATCGTTACGTTTCTGGTCGTGGGCGGCATGCTGGTTCACCCGGCCAACTGGCATCCCTTTGCGCCTTCCGGCTTCGGCGGCATCGTCACCGGCGGAGCTATCGTCTTTTTCACCTACATCGGCTTCGATTCGGTTTCCACCGCAGCCGAGGAGTGCAAAGACCCGCAGCGCGACTTGCCCTTCGGAATCATCGCCTCGCTCGTGATCTGCACCGTACTCTATGTCGGCGTGGCCGATCGTGCTGCTTGGCATGATGAAGTACACGACTTTCGTCTCGGGCCGGGCGGCGGATGCCCCCGTCGCCTACGCCATGGAACAACTCGGCGTGCATCCGTTCTTTCGCTCCGTGATCGTGGTGGGCGCGCTCATGGGAATGATCTCCTCGCTGCTCGTCTTTCAATACGGCCAGGCTCGCATCTGGTACGCCATGTCGCGCGATGGCCTGCTGCCCAAGCTTTTCTCCGCCGTGCATCCCAAATTCAAAACCCCTTACTGGTCCACGTGGATCGCCTGCTTTGCCGTCGGCATTCCCGCTGGGCTGGTCGACATCGGAGACGCCGCCGATCTTTCGAACATCGGCACGCTGTTCGCCTTCGTGCTGGTCTCGCTCGGCGTGATCTTCCTGCGCCGCCGCCAGCCCGACCGTCCGCGCACCTTCCGCGTGCCGTTCGTCCCGCTGTTTCCTGCTGATCTCTGTGATTTTGTGCGGCGGCCTGATGACCGGCCTGACGGTCATCACCTGGCTTCGTTTCGTGATTTGGCTCGGCATCGGCCTATGCATCTACTTCCTATTCAGCCGCCACCACAGCGAGTTCGCCAAACGGTAGCTGTCGAGCAGCGCTGTCGAGCCCATTCCCTCGCCGTCAGAACGCGATAAAATCTCCCTATGCCGCCCGTCGCCGACCGGCTCAGCAACTTCGTCCTCACCCTTCCCAAGGCTGACCTGCATCTTCACCTCGAAGGCTCCATCGACCCGCCGACCTTGCAGGAGCTACGGCGCCGGCACGGCCGAAACAGCACCCTGGCGGAAGTCCAGCAGCTTTACCGCTATGATGATTTCCCCGGCTTCCTACAGGCTTTCAAGACCATCACCGAAGACCTGCGCGCACCGGAAGATTACGAGCTCATCACCTACCGCCTGATGGAGAAGCTCAAATCCGAAAACGTGCTGCACGCGGAAGTTTATGTCTCCGTGGGAGTCTGCCTGTGGCGGGAGCAGGATTTCGCCGCCATCTTCGAAGGTCTGGAACGCGGACGCCAGAGCGGCGAGCGCGATTTCGGCATTTCGCTCTTGTGGATTTTCGACGCCGTCCGCCAATTCGGCCCCGAGGCCGCCCGCACCGTCTTCGAGCAGGCCGCGCTCTATCGCGAGCGCCACGTCGTGGCCATCGGCATCGGCGGCGACGAGCAAAAAGCCCCGCCGGAACTCTTCCGTGACCCCTACGCCTACGCTGCCAGCCAAGGCCTGCGCCTGACGGCTCACGCCGGCGAGTACGCCGGCCCGGGATCGGTTTGGGGCGCGCTGAACCTGAAGGCCGAGCGCATCGGCCACGGCCTGAACGCCGCCCAGGATTCCGAGTTGGTGGAAGAGCTGGCGGGCCGGCAGACGCCAGTCGAGGTCTGCATCACCAGCAATCTGCGCACCGGCTGCTGCAAGTCTCTCGCCGACCACCCCGTGCGCAACTATTTCGATCGCGGTGTCATGATCACCCTCAACAGCGACGATCCCGCCATGTTCGGGACTTCTTTGGCGAGGGAATATCAGATCGCCCAGGAATCTTTCGCCTTCACCGAAGAGCACCTCCGCGAAATCGCGCGCAATTCCTTCGAGGCGTCGTTTCTTCCGGCAGAAAAGAAGTTGGAATTCCTCAACTTGTTTGACGCCGCCGCCGCTCGAACCTAAACGACTTCCTTCGTGTGACTTCGTGTCATTCGTGGTTTACTCTTTCCACGACGGATCACCCATGCCCCAGCACATCGGCATCGTTGCCTGCAGCGCCGAAGGCGCCGCCCTCTGCTATCGCACCATCTGCCTTGAAGGCGCCGACATGCTCGGCCCGCACAACCATCCGGAAGTTTCTCTGCACACTCATCCCCTCGCCGAATACATGAAGTACATCGAGCCCGGCGACTGGGCTGGCGTCGCCCAGCTGATGATGTCCTCGGCGGAAAAGCTGGCCCGCGCCGGCGCCGACTTTCTCATTTGCCCTGACAACACCATTCATCAGGCTTTCGATCTGGTTGCCCGCCGCTCGCCACGCCCCTGGCTGCACATTGCGCAGGAGGTCGCCAACGAGGCCGCACGCTGCCATTACCGGCGGCTGGGTGTGCTGGGCACGCGCTTCTTGATGGAGGGTCCGGTCTATCCGGAAAAACTGAAAGCCGCCGGGCTCGACTACCGCATTCCCAGTTCGCAGCAACGCGAGAAGATCAACCAGATCATCTTCGATGAGCTGGTCAACGCCCAATTTCTGCCGCGTTCGCTTGCCTATCTCGTCGAAACCATCCGCACTCTCGCCGACGAGGGTTGCGATGCGGTCGTCCTCGGCTGCACGGAAATTCCGCTCCTCGTTACGCCCGACGCCTCGCCGCTGCCCACGCTCGATTCCACCCGCATCCTGGCCCGCGCCGCCTTGCGCAAAGCGCTGGAGTGTTAGGGTTCCTTGGCTACGCTGTGTCCCTCGGTGGTTAATTCTGCGGTGCGTCGCGCGTTCCATCGCCCCGCACATCCACCCCGCCTTCAATCTGCGGAATCCCAAAATGCCCGCAAAGATGCAACAAATCCAACGGGCTGATCGAGCCCGACACCTCAATCAAATCCACTTCTTTCGCGCGGGCCACCAGAATCGCGACATTGCTGATCGCGTTGTTCTGCAGACGGATCCACAGATCGGTCCTCCCCGGCGCGCCGTCTTTCGCGTGCTTGTTCACCACCTGCTTCCATCCCGCCGTGTGGTACTCATCCTTCACCGCTCCGAGCGCGCCCGGGTCGTAAGCCCAAGGCGCCGCAAAGCGATAGCTATGCACCGAAACTCCGCTCACCCCGGCAATCACCCGCCGCAAGTCCTGGTCGTCGGGGTCCAGCTTGGAGGCAAGAATCAACATGGAATGATCCATCGTGAAATCCGTTTTCGACGAGGCTTCCTGCCGCAGAGCCTCCATTCCGTCAGGAACCCAACCGGCCTGGCCGTGGGCCAGGCATCCGGCAACCGCCGATCGTCAACGCCAGCAAGATAAAGCGGGAAATCTTCATAAGCACCTCAGGCGCAGCCTCAGCCGCAGGCTCACTTCTACGTCCCAGTCTGAGGCACGGCAATGCACCGGGGATTAAGTGCGCATCATTCGCTAAGTGTATGGATCCAAGGTGGTTCTCGGGTGGCATCAACCTGGCTTCTTAGGGGAAAGGATTTGGACGTTTTGCCGCTGGCGTTGGGAATGAGTGTCATGCGGATTCAACTTATCGCGCGGGTGTCACCGCTGGCGGTTTTTCGTAGGGTCTGCGGCATTCCCCCACCCCTTGTCATTCCGAAGCGCGGACTCATCGCGCGAGGAATCTGCTTTCTGCGCGGCCGGGGGCGATGACGAAGGCGGGAAAAACCCAAAGCAAATTCCTCACCCAAAAAGAGGGTTCGGAACAACAAAGTCGGAAGGGGTTCGGTGCGGGAGGATTTGTCGAAGACCCAATACCCTACCGCTTGTCGTTCCGAAGCGCGGCTTCATCGCGCGAGGAATCTGCTGTTATCATGCGCGCTGGCTGGCCCCATCCGGCGGCCAGATCGCGCCACAAAGGGTTGTTCGCCTCGATCAACGCAACCTTCTTCTCCCGACGCCAGCCTTTGATCTCAGTCTCGCGAGCTATGGCGTTGTTTACGTATCGGAATACCTCGAAGTAAACCAGACGGTCGACATGGTATCGGCGAGTAAACCCGTCCGTTTCCCGGGCCTTGTGCTGCAGCATCCGGGCAGCCAAGAAGCCAGTCATGCCGACGTAAAGAACCCTGCTCTTGCTGGACAGGATGTAAACGTAATAGCGTTTTTCTCGCGGCATGAGCGTGGCTCTCGAGAATGATCGGGAGCGGGGGTGGATGCAAGGTCGGCCGTCACAGGCAGTAGCGCTTCGGTTGTGGATCTGTCCCTTTGCCATTGTCATTCCGAAGCGCGGACTCATCGCGCGAGGAATCTGCTGTGTTCCGTAGGGGGGCGATGACGAAGGCGGCAAGAACCAAAAAGCAGATTCCTCACCCAAAAAGCCGGGTTCGGAATGACAAAGTGGGAAATGGTTGGGTACAGGAGAGTTAGGTTGAAAAGCGGCATCAGAGAGTCTGTAGAAACCCATACCCTACCCATTGTCATTCCGAAGCGTGGCTTCATCGCGCGAGGAATCTGCTATGTGCGGTTCGGGGTGAGCAGGAAAGGCAAAAGCAGATTCCTCACCCAAAAAGCGGGTTCGGAATGACAAAGTGGGAAATGGTTGGGTACAGGAGAGTTAAGTTGAAAAGCGGCATCAGAGAGTCTGTAGAAACCCATACCTACCCATTGTCATTCCGAAGCGTGGCTTCATCGCGCGAGGAATCTGCTGTGTGCGGTTCGGGGTGAGCAGGAAAGGCAAAAGCAGATTCCTCACCCAAAAAGCGGGTTCGGAATGACAAAGTGGGAAATGGTTCGGTACAGGAGAGTTAAGTTGAAAAGCGGCAGCAGAGAGTCTGTAGAAACCCATACCTACCCTTTGTCATTCCGAAGCGTGGCTTCATCGCGCGAGGAATCTGCTGTGTGCGGTTCGGGGTGAGCAGGAAAGGCAAAAGCAGATTCCTCACCCAAAAAGCCGGGTTCGGAATGACAAAGTTGGAAGGGGTATCGGTGCGGGCGGAGACACGCAATGCCTACCCTACCCCAAAAAACGGGTTCGGAATGACAGCCGACGGGAGGCGCATTATGGGTTAGGGACGCTCCCCTTGCGGTCTGCCAGGGCCTCTGCATTCAAGTCCCGGCAATCTCTAGCCAGAGTCGAGTCTTGAATACGCCCACACTCATCAACGTTTGGCAGTAGAGGGATGAGCGCGACCCGCATGGCCAACGGGGACCGTAGCGCACGTTGGGTAGTGTTTCGATTGTGATCATTCTCGCCTTGCTTCAACAGCACAACCGGAAAATACCGTGTTTTGTCCTCTCTCCCACCCACGGACTGCCCTGGATGGACCTCATTCAGTCCCGGCCCGAGATTTGGTCCGCATGGTACAGCATTGTCACTTTGAGGATCGGTCACTCGAATCGAGTAGCCCTCCCATGTCTGCAGCACCGCCATGTCATGGATGGAGGGCGCGAGAAAGAACCGGCCCGAATCGTTGCTTTTCGTCACTTCCCTCCGCAGTAGTTGATGGTGTCCTAATCCGTCAGCATCGACCTGGAGGCAGACGCTCATCCCAGGGACGGGCTTGCCGGTGACTGCGTCTACCAACTTCCCTGAGATCGGTGGCACCACGCGCACAAAAACAATCATGTAAAATGCGGCCCCGAGGAAGATCAGGAACAGCAACACCACACCGCCATACCTCGGCCAGCGCTTCATATTGCTAGTGCGATCCCCGCGGAGGGAAACATGCCTTCACTAGACGCCTGTGGCTAGCTGCTGTCAAGATTCCCACGGTTAGTCACCATCGCAGCAAGTGGCAGACGCCGCCCCAACGCGCGACGCGAAACAATCCCCGTTCGCACCGCAATCGCCCCCAAACACTGTTGAAACCGCTGCACTTGCCCCTCGCCTATGCTCTAATATCCAAAGCCCATGCCCTCGACCCTCACCAAGCTGCGCCGCCGCTTCAAGCAATTGCACCGCGACATTCGCGGCGCGCGGGAAGTTATCCGCGCGTTGGTCTCGACCGACCATCCTCTTCTCGCGCATATCATTCCCATCCGCCGCTGCAACCTGGCCTGCACCTATTGCAATGAATTCGACGATTTCTCCCCGCCCGTCCCCACCGAGGACATGTTCCGCAGGGTCGATAAGCTGGCCGAGCTGGGCACCTCCGTCATCACCATTTCCGGCGGCGAGCCCCTGCTTCACCCCGAACTCGACAAAATCATCCGCCGCATCCGCAAAAACGGCATGGTCGCAGGGCTCATCACCAACGGCTATCTGCTAGTGCCTGAGCGCATCGAGCGCCTGAATCGCGCCGGCCTGGAATGGCTGCAGATTTCCATCGACAACGTCACCCCCGACGAAGTTTCGAAGAAGAGCCTCAAGGTGCTCGACAAGAAGCTGGAGAATCTCGCCGAGTATGCCGATTTCCACGTCAACATCAATTCCGTGGTGGGAGGCGGCGTGAGCAACCCGCAGGATGCCATGGCCATCGGCAAACGCGCGCTCGCGCTGGGATTCAGCTCGACCATCGGCATCATTCACGACGGCAGCGGCCAACTGCAGCCGCTGCAGGATGAAGAAAAGCGCATCTACCACGAAATGAAGGCCATGGAGAAGCGCAGCTTCACCCGCATCAACGCCTTCCAGGACAACATCGCGCAAGGCCATCCCAACCAGTGGCGCTGCCGCGCCGGCGCGCGCTATCTTTACATCTGCGAAAACGGCTTGGTGCATTATTGTTCGCAGCAGCGCGGCTACCCTGGCACACCGCTGGAGAAGTACACCGTCGCCGACATTCGCCGCGAATATGTGACCGAAAAATCCTGCGCCCCGCACTGCACCGTTTCCTGCGTGCATCAGGTGTCGGTACTCGATTCCTGGCGTGCCCCGCAGAGCCCGGCGGGGGTAGGTTCAAGCGCAGGCTTAGTTCAAATCGAATAAGGCCTCGGTAGTCGAAGGTCTCGTCCGACACGAAATAAGGCTGGCGGTCGTGACAACTGAACGTCACGAAGTGAGACTGTCCGGATTCCTGGAAGCGCCGGAGGCCGCCGGTCATGGGACGAGGTTACGCCTGGCGGGATTGGCGGCGAAGACCCCAGGTTAACGCCCAAAGAGCGGGCGCGAACCTGGGGCACAGTCCACTTACACAAACAAGAATTAATTCTTGAGCCTTTTCCCTCCGATTTTGCGCATATCCCAGTGAGACATGATTCCAAACCCCATCCCCCCGGCGCCGGCGGGTGTAAGCTTTCCCGCCAACGCCAGGGTAAGGAGGATTCTCATGAACCGCACTCTGCTTCTCGCTCTTTCCATCGCGCTGACCGCCACCGCTTGCAGCTCGCGCTCGGCTGATGCCGCCGCCGCGCCGGGCGGAACTCCCGCTGCCAAGCCAACCGCCGCACCCACGTCCTGGGTCCGCTTTCAGGATCCCAGCGAAGCCTCCTTCTCCATGGAAGTGCCGCGCGACTGGGTCATCCAGGGCGGCATGTACCGCTTCGGCTACTTCGATGTGCGCGCCACCGTGGATATGCGCTCGCCCGACGGCAACATCGTGCTGCGCTTCGACGACGCCAACGTTCCTCCTTACGTCCTTCCTGGCCCCAACAAACCCGCCGTGGGCAAGCCTTACGAGAAACCCATGCAGTTCCAGATGATGGTCGAGAACTACCGCGACGCGCAGTCCTTTGCCGAAACCTACGGCAAGAACCGCTTCAAGAGCGTCTGCCAGACTCTGACCACGCAGCCCAGCACCTGGAAGCCAAGATTGCCGGCGGCGGCGCAGGTTCATGCCGACAAGCTCAGCGAAAACTCGGTCAGTTTCGCCTGCACTTCCACCTCCGGCGCAAAACTTGGCACCGTGTACGTACGCACCGCCCTCTATAACCAAGGCAGCTTCTGGCAGGCCGACCCGATTCTCAGCGCGATAACGTCCGCCGACCAGATGCCGGTGGCGCTCGGAGTGTTGCAGCACGCGCTCGACACCTTCCAGATCAGCCCGCAATGGCAGGCCCATCAGCAGCAGATGACCCAGGAAGGCCTGGCGATGATTCAGCGCGACTTTCAGACTTTCCTGCAGCAGACGCGCCAGACCATGCAGAACTTCAGCAGCTCGATGAGCCAGCAGGTCTCCGGCTTTGAAGCCCAGCAGAGCGCCCAGGCGGCGCAGGTTCACTCCTGGGGAAATATTCTGACCGGCATCACTGACGCCACCGATCCCCTGACCGGGCAACAGCTCCAGGTCTGGACCGGCCCCGGCTCCAACTACTACATCAACGGCTTGGGCCAGACGTATAACGGCAATGGACCGGCCGCGCCCGGGGACCAGCAGTTGCGGACCCACCCCTAAGTTGTTGCAGCCGCAGGAGGGGCACAGAGCACCATCCGGGGGGAAGGAGCCTCTGTGCCCGCCTGGGGCCCCTAGGTATAGCCAAAAGATAATTTTCCACAGAGCGAAGCGTGTCCGGCAGGCTGGGGAGGCTTGGGGAGGGCTGGAGGTGCCTGCGCGGCCAGCGATCGCCTATAAGCCATCCTGGCGCGCTGGCAAGGCATTCTACGGGAGGTTCTGGACGACTCCCCCCGCTCCGGCCCGTTTCCCACCGTGACACATTTTCAATAACTTACAGATTAGGCGATGGAAACCCTCAAGACCCCAGTGTAGCCAGCCCCGAGAACACCAGCGTGGCCAATACAAACCATCCAATCACGATCGCGAAAGCGACGCCCAGCTTCACTTTGCCGGCGTAAGCGAATCCGATGGCCGTCAGCGCAATCGACCAAAGCCGGAAGATGTCGAGCGAAGAGCCCATCGTATACAGGAATGGCGAGGTGGCCTGGTCGAAGAAAGCGCCCAGGTTCGTCGCCACTGGGTTTTGAATATTAAAGGAATCGGGCGCCGCGCCGGCAAAAAGCGTGACCATGGCCAGCAGCCCTCGCAGAACTTCCGGCAGCGCGGCGTAGACCACGACAGCAAAAGAAAGGCCGTAGGTCAGGTCGGCATTCGCGCCAAACTTGAAGCTGGCGTAATAGATCCCGGCGAAGATGGCGATGAAAATCAGGCTTAGCGCCGGCAGGGCGAAGTAAATCACGCGCGTTACGGCGGCGCGTTTTTGGATATTGGCGGCTCGCGCGTCCGGAGAGAGCCCTTCCACCTGCCGCTGCATCATGGAACTCTTGGCGATCTGATTTTCGATGACTTGCGGGTAACCGACTTTGACATCCACGACGTACGCAAAGGCGACGCCGACGATGACCATCAGCAGCCACGGCGCCCACCACGCCGCGCTGCGGCGTAGGTCGGTGAACGTCTTGCTGGGCGCGACGAAGGTATCGACGATGCGCGCGCCTTCGGAAAGCGCCGCCGGTTCCGAACTCGGCACGGGAGAAGAGGGCATGGCCGCCATGGAAAGCCTCCGTTCAATAAGCAGCGGAATTGTAGTCCTGGCGGATGCCTGGAACAAGCGGAGGCCGCGGAGAAAACCTAAACGGCCACTTCCGGCGTTGCTTCGAGCAGGCTGCGCGTATAGGGATGCTGCGGGCTCCGCGTGACTTGCTCCGTCTCGCCGATCTCCACAATCTTCCCCCGGTACATCACCGCGATGCGCGTGGCCAGATAGCGCACCACCGGCATGGAATGAGAAATAAACAGATACGTCAGCCCGAACTCGCGCTGCAGCTGCGCCAGCAGGTTCACGATCTGCGCGCCCACGCTCACGTCGAGCGCGGAAACCGGCTCATCGGCAACAATAAATTTCGGCCGCAGCGCTAAAGCCCGCGCAATGCCGACGCGCTGCCGCTGGCCGCCGCTGAATTCGTGGGGAAAGCGGCGCAAGGCCGATTCGTCGAGCCCGACGGCGCGAAGAAGTTCGACTACTTTGACGCGAATCCCAGGTCTCCCAGAACCAGGGAGACCTGGGGCACCCGCGTCTTCGTGTCCATGAATGATCAGCGGCTCCGCGATCACATCTTTCACCCGCATGCGCGGATCGAGCGAGCCGAACGGATCCTGAAAAATAATCTGCATGTCGCGGCGCGTGCGGCGCATTTCCGCGCGGTTGGCGGCAAGCAGGTCGCGACCTTCGAAGCGGACATTGCCGGAAGTCGGCTCGATCAGCCGCAGCGCCAGCCGTCCCAGCGTGCTTTTGCCGGAGCCCGATTCGCCGACCAAGCCCAGCGTTTCACCGGAGTGAATATCGAACGAAACATCGTCGACTGCGCGAACTTCGCCCTTGGCTCCTCCGCCAAACATGGATTCGCCCAGCGGATAGATTTTCGTCAGGTTGCGGATTTCTAATAAAGGCATGAGCGGCGCCTGCGAAATTCTACGACATTGGGCTCCCCGCCAAGCGCAATCGCCGGCCGGGTACCGTGCCATGCAACAAAATGGCTTGGCCCAGTGTCTAAAATGGATGGGGAGGGCTGTCTGCAGAAAACTTCGCTGCAAGGCTTTCCTCTTAGTTCGCATTCCTGGGGCGTTCCTGAGGTTCTTTCGGGCTGCCGGCATGTGTGAAGTGATTGCCCGCCAACGATGGCACGTTACGGCAGCTAGGTCCTATTTTCTGGCCGCCATGTTCCTTGCTGCGCTGTCTCTGCCGGCGCAGGATGTAGTGTCGCAACCACCCGCCGCTGTCACAGGGCCCTACAAGCTGAGCGGCACGGTGGTGAACTCCGCGACCGGCGAGCCGGTGCGGCGGGCGCTGGCGACCATTCACCTGGGGCGCAATCAATCCGCGTTGACCGACAGCGACGGCCGTTTTGAGTTCGACAACCTTCCAGAGGGACAGACGGCGATTGACGTGCAAAAGCCCGGGTTCTTCTCGGAAGAACAAGTCAACCGTCGCCGCCAGGCCTTCGTTCGCGTCGGACCGGAAGCGGACCCGCCGGTGATCAAGCTCTATCCCGAAGGGATCATCTTCGGCCGTGTCGAGGCGGACGGCGAGCCGCTGGAAAGCCAACGGGTACGAGTTCTCGAATCTGAAATCGAAAATGGCCGCAGGGTGTGGCGCTCCCGCGGCCAGACGCTAACCGACGACGAGGGGCGCTTTCGCATCGCTAACCTTACTCCAGGGTCTTACTATCTGGCAGCCGGGCCGGGTCGGCGCTTTCTTCAGGCCGCGGGCGCTGGGAAAGGAAGCTATTCTGAGGCGTTCTATCCCGGCGTGGCGGCTATGCAAGCGGCGACACCCATTGAGATCGTTCCCGGCCGTCAAGTCGAGGCAAATCTTTCTCTCCCGCGAGAAACGTTATTTCAGATTTCTGGCGCGGTGGTTGGCTGGGTGCCCTCTGCCGTGGGAGTTGCTCTCACCCTGGAAAATCAAGAGGGCGAGGAGGTGCCCACAGACCGGCGTATCGATTCGCAAAGCGGGAAGTTCCAAATTCAGGTTCCGGCCGGCGCTTACACGGTGCATCTCACTCGTTTCGTTCCGAATGGCCAGCCGGAGTTCGCCGATTTGCCCCTCACCGTCACGGCTAATGTCGCCAGCCTTCGCGCCGTACTCGCGCCACGGCCCTCCATTCCGGTGGTCATGACCACGGAAGCGGTCAATCCTCCGCCGCAAGGTTCTCAGGTCCGCACGGGAAATGCTCCCCCGGCCAGCCTTCTTTTGTTTTCAACCACTCCGTCACTCACGCCTGCGGAATATTCGTCGATGCAAGTTGGGAACGGGAAGAGCCAGTCCTTGGCGGTACCGAATATTGCGCCGGGAACCTACTCCGCCGAGATCATTCCTTCTTATCCCTGGTACGTGGCTTCGGCGCTTTGCGGCGCCACCGATCTGCTGCGCGAGGATCTTACGGTGCCGGAAGGCGGAGGGCTCCCACCCATCGAGATCGTGCTGCGCAACGACGGCGCAAGCCTGAGCGGGACGATTTCCGAAAACGGCGCGCCCACCGAAGGGACGGTTTTGCTGATTCCCGCACACGGCACGCCGAAAGCTTCCGCATCCGGGCAGAGCGCGTTTCAATTTAACAACGTCGCTCCCGGCGATTATGCGGTGATCGCTTTTGATCGCGTCGATCATTTGGAGTATGCCAATCCCGCTGCCCTGCAGCCTTATATGGCGCAGGCCGGCCAGGTGACCTTGACTGCGAATGGCAAGTCAGAAATCACCTTGAACTTGATTCATGTGGGGCAATGAAAAATCAATCGTGCACAACCCGGGGCGGGTGGAGTGAGGTTCATCGCATGAGGATCGGGGCCCGATGCGGGATCGCGGGTTGCTTTTTCTTCGCGCTGGCTGCATGCGCGCAGCAGAAGGCCGTTCCGCCGAAACCGGCAGCGCCGAGTTTTCATGTGAGCGGCAAAGTTGTAAGCGCGGCAACCGGGCAAGCTCTGGCGCATGCGCTAGTGGAACTGCTGCCCACCGAACAGCACGCGCCCGCGCAAAGCGTCGAATCTGATGACAGTGGGGATTTCCGTTTTGGCAGCGTTGCGCCAGGAAAGTGGCAGCTGATCGCGCAGACGCCCGGCTTTGTGCGGCAGAGCTTCAATGAGCATGGCGTGTTTTCTTCGGCGGTGGCGGTGGGGCCGGGGCTGGACGCAGAAAACCTGGTCTTCCGCCTGCGGCCCGACGCCGTGATTTCCGGCGTCATCACCGATGAAGTGGGCGACCCTGTTCGCGGAGCGCAAGTCCTGCTGATTCGCAGCGGCATGGAAGAGGGAACTCGCCGGACCGTGACCCAGGCACAGACAACCACCGACGACCAAGGCCATTATCGCTTCGCCCATCTTCCTCCCGCCACTTACTTCATCGCCGTCTCGACAACCCCGTGGTATGCGCAAGGTGCGCAACGCTCCCGGGCCGACACTGCTGAAGGCGAGCTGCCCTCGCCACTGGATATGACTTATCCCATTACGCTGTACGACAGCACCATCGACCCCGACGATGCGACCCCGCTGGCGCTCAAGCCGGGCGATCATGCCGTTGCCGATGTCACCCTGAGTGCTGTTCCCGCGCTTCACCTGCGAGTCGCGGGCGTGCCGCACGACTTGCAGCAGGGCTTCAACACAGAGTTGTCGGAGCGGCTCTTCGATGGCGTCAGCCTTCCGGTGCAGAGTTCATCCTCGCAGGTTGGCGATGACATTGAAGTGGATGGCGTCCCGCCCGGCCAGTTTGAAATGACGTTGGAGACCTACGGCCAAACGCCCGGGAGTTCGCGGCAGACAATCAATGTTGCCGATGACTCGGAGATCACAGCCGCTGCCTCTTCTTCTTCCTCATCTATTCCCGTCAGTGGCGTGGCGCAACTGGATGGCGCTCCCGCGCCCTCGGGAACATCCATCATCCTGCGCAATCCCACGACCGGCGACAACGAGACGGCGCAAGTGGGAGAAAAGGGCAAGTTTGTCGTCGACGATGGCCTGCCGCCGGGATCCTACGAAGTCCTCGTCGGCACGCCCGGAAATGTTGCCGAGGTGCAAGGGGTGGCCGCGTCAGGGGCGAAGATGGCCGGGGAAAAAGTTGCAATCAGCGGCGGAGCGCCGGTGCAGCTGGCGGTGATGCTCACTCGGCATTGGGCCCGCATCGATGGGGTCGCGTTGCTGAACGGCAAGCCGCGGGCGGGCGTGATGGTCATGCTGGTGCCGCAGCATTTGGAGGACAATCCGCTGCTGGTCCGCCGCGATCAGAGCGACAGCGATGGGACGTTTTCTTTGTACCGCGTGATGCCCGGCCGCTATGTGGTGGTCGCGCTTTCGAAAGGCTGGGACATGGAATGGATGAAGGCCAGCGAGATCAAGCCCTATCTGGCAGGCGGAGAAGTGGTGCAGGTCACCGGCGCGGGAAGGTTGACAGTGAAGGTAAAGGTGCAGTGAGCGCGGTTGGAAACCTCGGTCTCCTCCGGCGATTCGAGGTGCCGTTGAAATGAGAATCCCCACCAATTCGGGTGCGGAGCGTAGATGTTGGTTTCGCCCGCTAGCTTTGAGACAACTGATGGAAGTGATCTCGAACTAACTTCGCTGCAGCGAAGTAGGCAGACGTG
Source organism: uncultured Acidobacteriaceae bacterium (assembly GCA_963770915.1). Lineage (GTDB taxonomy): Bacteria > Acidobacteriota > Terriglobia > Terriglobales > Acidobacteriaceae > PALSA-270. The sequence goes on along the minus strand of CAVYRG010000001.1, from coordinate 2,091,981 downwards.
AATGCCTCAAGTTGTTTTGCCCCATCCTCGTAACCGTTCGGTGAGAGCGCGTCAATTCCAGCCTCCTCGATATGTCGTATCTCGAGAAGGGCAGCCTTCATACATGCCGCGAATTGCGCGTAAATGTCCTCAGGGACAAATGGGTAAACGCTTTCGGCGGCGTCTACCAGCACGTTGTATCGTTCCCTAAAATGATTTAGTCGCGCGGAAATTAGCTTTAGTTTTTCCTCTTTGCCTGCTGGCGTCCAATCGAGAAATGGCCTCAAGCTATTGAAGCTGAGCCTGAGCTTTCCGAGCGCCGCAAAGATGTCTTTTACGGCGTTGAACTCGGTGTCGAACTGTGTCCTGGTGACGTAGGTGCGGTGCCCGAGTTCGGCCTCTATCCGCTTCCTTTTCTGCTCGAGCGTGTCCCGATAGCTCTCGAATTTCTTATCGAGGTCGCTCTTGTAGCGCGCCAGCCAGCGATCCGCCAGATGGCCGCTCAAAGCCCTCACCACCAGCCAGGCCGTAGCCCGCTACCCGCCAGCGACAAGAGGAATGTCGATAGCGAAAAGTCATGCATGCGGGAAGTATATCGTTAGTGCCGTGGTATCATCCGGTGATGAGTAAGCTTCAATCAGCGCCTCTATATCCCGTTAATCTTTCGGTCGGAGGCGTTCCAGCCAACCTTTGCAAGAACAAGACTCCCGACGGAAAGTTCCAGATCGCTCGAGTGCTCAAACCCGGAGGACCGCAAGAAGGAGATTTTGAGATCTTGTGGGAGGGCGATAGCGAATCCGAAGCCGAGGAGTTCGCCCGCATGGAGGCCGAAAGAGCTTTCCCGGGTACACTGGCCCGAGTCTGCGGCTGAACTACGCGGCGCGCAGCCCATTCCTAGGTTCGGACACATGCACCTACTGCAGCGCGATCAGCGGAACCGCTAGAATCGCCGCGAACACACCCGCAATCTTCCAGCCTGAGAGTTTCTCTTTCAGTAGCAGCCGCGCCAGCAGCACGGTGACCGCGGGATAGAGCGAGCTGAGCACGACCACAGAATCCAGGCGGCCGGTTTGGGTGGCGCGGATAAACAACGCGCTGCCGGAAATATCGATACAACCGGTAAATATCGCCAGGCCAAGCATGGGGGCCGGCAGCCGGCGCAGATTCCGCGTCACCAGCACGACTAACCCAGTGACGGCGAAGGAGCAGATCCTCGAGATCAGAGCGACCGTCATCGCGGAGCCGCCGTTGGCTTGCTTGATGCACAAATAAAAGCCGGCGAAACCCAAACCTGCCAATACAGCCAGTCCAAGTCCTCCCGGGCGTAAGTTGCCGTCGGGCCGAGAAACCAGCCACAGCCCCGCGCCCGCGAGTACGAATCCTGCGAGCGGAGCTTTCCCCGGCGAGCCCTGCGTCGCAATGGCGAGCGCTGCGGGAACGGCGGCGCTGAGCACCGCAGAAACCGGCGCGAGGATTCCCATGGTGCCGGCGGCGAGCGCGCGATAGAAAATCGCCAGCGACACTCCTCCAAAAAACCCTGCGGCCAAAGCCCATTCCACGCTTCCGCGCGACGCCCCGGAATGGTTCGACCAGACCAGCATCAGCATGAACAGCGCGCCGCTTCCGTGCACCCAGGCTGTGAAAAGAAAGGCGTTTACGCGGCGGGCAGCGTATCCGCCCAGGAAGTCGCTGGTGCCCCACAGCAGCACCGCCGCCAAGCTAAAAGCGGCAGGAACGAATTGGGAAGGTATTGCCATTGTTTGCGGAGGCTCACGAGAGTAGCATGCTCACATCCGCTCGCCTTGCTTGTGCTGTATTGTCAAGCAGTTCGCGGCTGGAATCTCGCATCCAAACGGGTGCAACCGCGTGGTAAAATGCGCTTGGTTTTTCCTCCCTGGAGCCCAGGTTGATAGAGCTGGCACCCTCGATTTTGGCGGCGGATTTCTCCCGCCTGGCGGAGCAAGTTCAGGCCGCTCGCGCGGGCGGCGCCAGCCTCATCCACGTGGACATCATGGATGGTCATTTTGTCCCGAACCTCACGGTGGGGCCGCCAGTGGTGAAGTCGTTGCGCAGGGCCACCGATCTGCCGCTCGATTGCCACCTGATGATCGAGAATCCGGACGAGTTCGTGCCCGCATTCGCCGACGCGGGGGCGGATTGGATTTCCGTTCATCAGGAAGCCGACGTGCACCTGGACCGGACGCTGCACCTCATCCGCAACCACCAATGCCTAGCCGGAGTGGTGATCAATCCTTCTACGCCAGTGATGATGCTGAATGAAGTGCTCGACATCGTGGACTACGTGCTGGTGATGTCGGTCAATCCTGGTTTCGGAGCGCAGGAGTTCATTCCTGGAGTGGTGCATAAGATCCGCCGGCTGGCCGAGTTACGGGCAGAGCGGCGGCTGAATTTCCGCATCGAAGTCGATGGCGGGATTGCCCCTGACACGGTGGCCGAAGTGGTCCGGGCGGGAGCGGAAATTTTAGTGGCAGGCAACGCGGTCTTTGGTCACGGCGATCCTAAGACTAACGCGCAAATGCTGCTGAAGGCGGCGACCGAGGCCGCGTTGCTGAAGGTGTAACTAAACAGTCGTCAGTCTGCAGTCGTCGGGCGTCAGGAAAAGCCAGTTGCGGGTCGCTTTTGGCTGAAGACTGACGACTGAAGACCGACGACTAGATCCCGAGGTTTCTCATGTCGCGTCGCATTCCAATTGCCGTGCTTCTGGGTGTGTTGGCTTTTGCCGTTGCCTGCACTAACAAGAAAGTCACCAACCCGTTGGCTACCCTGGACTCGAAGCAGCCGGACAAAGTGCTCTTTGACCGGTCCATGAATGCGCTGAAACACAATAAGTTCGACGTGGCCCGCCTCACCCTGCAAACTCTGATCAACACCTACCCGGACTCCGAATACATCGCGCGCGCCAAGCTGGGGGTTGCGGATTCGTGGTACGCCGAGGGTGGTTCTGCGGCTCTGGCGCAGGCGGAAATTGAATACAACGACTTCATCACCTTCTTTCCCAACATGCCGGAAGCGGCCGAGGCGCAGCTGAAGATCGCCAACATTCATTACCAGCAGATGGAGAAGCCCGACCGGGATTACACGCACGCGCTGCGGGCGCAGCAAGAGTATCGAAGAATGATTCAGGAATTCCCCGACAGCAAGCTGGTGCCGGTGGCCAAGCAGCGCCTGTTGGAAGTCCAGGAAGTGTTGGCGGAGCGCGAATTTCAGGTGGGCAAGTTCTACTATCTGAAGCAATCCTATGGAGCAGGAATCGCGCGCTTGCAAAGTGTGGTCGATCAGTATCCCCTCTATAGCAAAGCGGACGAAGCGTTGTATCTGCTCGGCCAATCCTACGAAAGCCTGATTGCGCTGACCCGCGAACGCCAGATGCCCGAGGCCGCCAAGGCCGCCGCCATCGCGGATTTCACCCATCACGCAACCGATGCCTATTCCCGCATTTTGACCCGTTATCCGCTGATGGACCGCTCCGATGAGGCAAAGCTCCGCTTGGAGGCGTTGCATCAGCCCGTGCCGCGGCCGACCAAGGCCGCCGTGCTGCAAAACAAGGCAGAGGAAGACAGCCGCCGCGAAACCACCATGCTGACGACGGTGATTCGTGGCTTCAGCAAGCATCCTGACGTGGCTTCAGCGGCGCGCACCGGCGAGCCTGCCATGACGGACCAGACGCCTGTGAGCGCGACCGACGTGGTGAGAGAAATGACCGATGCGATGTTAGCCGGGGTAGCGAAGACAAACGGCGGAACCGCCGCCGCAAGCGCAACGTCCGGAACCACACCCGCCGGGGCGGGGCAGCCAGGCGATTCTTCTGCGCAGACGGCTACAATTCCTCCGGCTGAGGCTGGAGAATCGCAAGGTACGGCAGCGGGTTCTGTCGAGATTGTGGGTCAAACGCCGGCCGGAGCGGCCGCTTCGAGCCCGCCACCGTTAGCCCCAGCCAATCCGCGGACGCAAACGCAGGGAGCGGATCAGAACGAGCTGAAGCCCAACGTCCCCCAGGACTCCAACGAACTGAAGCCGAACGTTCCAGCCGACGGTACGCAGGAGCTGCCTCCTCCGCCGCAGGTGAATGAAATTCAGCAAGGCAGCGCCGGCAACGGGCAAGCCAGCGCCGCATCTTCCGATCAGCAGTTAGCGGACGACGCCATGATCTCTTCCAGTAAGCACAAGAAAAAGAAGGGATTGAAGCGGATCATTCCTTAAGAATCAGTCTGATTTGACCATCCCCGCCGGGACTTCGATCAGGTAACTGAAGTCATGAGGAATCCTGGGAATTCGGCGCGCAAACTGCTTCTGCACAACTTGGTGTTGTCCCCTGGTAATGTGTCTACTGTCTTAATTCTCATTGACTTACGGTCCGCTACACGTTAATTTCGCCCTATCTCCCCAGAGGGATTTGCTTGCCGCGGAAAATACTGCTCGCCGATGACAGCGTCACTGCCCAGAACATGGGCAGGAAGATCCTCAGCGACGCCGGCTACGAGGTAGTCACCGTCAACAACGGCTCGGCGGCTCTGAAGAAAATCGCCGAGCAGAAGCCAGACCTGGTTATTCTCGACGTCTACATGCCCGGCTACGGGGGCCTGGAAGTCTGCCAGCGAATAAAAGAGGAAAGAGAGACACTGGCTATCCCGGTGCTCCTGACCGTGGGCAAGCTGGAACCCTTCAAGCCCGAAGAAGCGCGTCGCGTGCGCGCCGATGGCCACTTGGTAAAGCCTTTCGAGGCCAGCGAATTGCTGGGCGCGCTCACCAAACTCGAAGACAGGATTGTCCCCAAAGCCCAAGACGGAATCATGCGGAGAAGTACGCCCGGGAATGCCTCTGCCAGTGCGGCAGATTTCGGCGACAGCGACAGTGGATGGAAAAATCGCCTCGTCATTCCTGCGGCCAAGGCTAAGAACGAGGCCGAGAAAGCGGTGGAAGTGGCCGAAGCGCCCGCCACCTCCGAGGCGCCGGCACGCAGCACCTCCTTCCGGACTTTTGAGCATCCGCCGGAACCGATCAACCCAGTCGATACGCCGGGAACCGCGGCCTCCATTTACAAGGGGGGAATGCCGGACATCACGGCTGACGAAATCGCGGCGATTGCCGCGGCAGCAGAGGCATTTGGTACGAAAACGGCGCGCCCGGAACCGAATTCTTTTGCGCACGCCGCTCCTGCGCAAGAGACACAGACAGCCCTTCCAACTGCAGACGCCGCAAATTCAGGGCAGCCCGAAACGGCAGGACAGGCAGGGGCGCTGATTGCGGAACCCAGTGTTGCCGCAACTTCCGGGGCTGCGGAAGAACATTGCGCCGAGCCTAGCGTCGCAGAAGCCGAAGTGGCGGCAGTGCTGGAATCATTGGCCCCAGGGGGCAGTGCGGGCGGCCGCGCGCCCCTGCCCGAAGAAGTTCCCATTGCGGTAGGATCTGCGGCCAGCGGGCCCAGATGGATCGCCGAGGAAGTTGCGCTCGCCGAGGGCGAAGCATCTTTCATTCTTGAAACTGAAATGCAAAAGGTCTTTGCTGCCCTCGCCGGCGCGAAGGCTGACGCCGAAGGCTCGGGTTCGGAACCGCCGGCAGAGTCGGTCAGTCGTTTGCCGGAAGATGCTGGGCGCGCGATGCCTGAGCAGATTTCGGTATCGGTGGAGGACACCGCCTCGCATTCTTCTACAGGTTCGCTAGAAAAGCCAAAATCTGGTTCTGCTGAGCCGGAAGAAGCACCGGCGGAGGCAGCGGCCAGCGCCGTTCCTGCAAGTGAAGCGGTGGCAGAGGCCGTTGCGGCGGGTCCGGTATCTGAGCCGGTTAACGAAGTTTCAGTCCATCATGCCGAGCCGGCAGCAGAAATTGCCGCTACGACCTCGTCGCAAGAAAGTGAGCCGGTTTCCGCAGAAGTTGCGGCCGTGGAAGGGACCTCGCTTGCCGAACCAACGGCGAGTGCGCCGGAAGCCCAGGCGGAAGCGAGCGAAACTCCGGTTGCAGAAGCGGTTCGCGCCGAGACCTCAGCACCCGACATTCCCGCAATATCGAGCGAAACCACGCCGCAATCTGAGTTTCAAGCCGCCGAAATCCAGCCAACAGCGGCGGAGGCCGAGCCAGTCGCAGCGCTGGCTGCGGCGGCGGCCGTTGGAGCGGGCTTCCGATCGATCAGCGCGAACGGCTCCACGGAGGCGATCGCCAGCACGGCCGCCGAGCCGCACACTTCAGAAAGCGCCGGGACTGACGCGGCGGAGCCCCCCGTCGAAGCGGCCCACAATGCCGAACTGGCGGCGGCATGGGCGCAGTGGCGGCAGATTCGGGAAACCATGGGAAGCAAGCTCAGCTCGCATGACGAAGCAGCTGCTGTCGAGGCGCTCGCCGAATCCCATGCCGCTGCCGCGCCAGAATCCGCATCGGCGCCTGCCGAACCCGGATCATCCGAGCCTGGGGCGATTGCCAGCATCGTCGATAGCATGCTCGCCGAACTTCGTCCCAAGCTGGTGGAAGAGATCGCCAAGAAGATGGGCAAAGAGCGGAAGTAAGCGAGCCTCAAGACATCCCCCCGTCAATCGCATCACCAGATGCGGCTGCGTCTTGCGAAAGTGAGGACCAGCCACCGGGGTGGAGAGCATTGGCTTGCTGACCGATGAGCGCAAGGCCCCGGGCGGGCTCCGCTGATCATTTGAATCATTGCGTGTCAGGGCCTCCCAATACCATGAATATCCCGCATCGTGTGCTGGATTTTCATGATATTACCCCCTCCCCCAAAGTCTTCTGCGATGAGCAACCATCAGGAACACAATCTCATGACGGAAATGTATAGACATGGAATGGCTGATGGAGCGAGCCTTTGAGATGTGCCGGAAGTGAGTTCCACCGTTTCCCTAGAATGGGCCCGGCGGATATATTTTTGCACCTTGCCCCCAAGGAGCAGCCGGCCTTTATTGCATCGTCCAAGAGGCAACCTCGAGCGCAGGCCTTCCACTCGCTTTACCTTCAGCGTCAGTTCGTCAAGCGAAGCCTAGGAAGCGCAGATGAGCAAAGTGATTTCGGAACAAATCTCGGAGGACAGTCACTTGTGTTTGGACCTGGGTTCCGAGGCATCCGTTGGGCGCTTCCGTACTTTCGAGAAATGACGGCTTGGGCAGTGGCGAGAGGTGCTGGATTCTGCAGTGCCAGAGGCGGAAAGAACTCTTCAATACTATCAAAGGGATTTGAGACGTCCACCGCGGCTACGGGATACGGTCCGTCGTTCAAAGAACCTCCGATTAACAGCTCCTCGCCATTGAAAAGCAAGCTGTTGACCGTTGTTAAGACAAAGCCACCATAAGCGTACTTCGAAACGATCCTTGGAACCGCCAGGTTCGTGCAGTCCAATCCGAACACCAGCCCATTGTCATTCAACGTCCCGACGTACACCAGTCCGTTATGGAGGCCAATCGCTGAGGCTTCGTTCAAAGGAGCCAGATTCGAGAATGGGTCAATTCGCGACAACGAAGTTTTTGAGATCAGTACTGGATGCGCGGGGTTGCTAATGTCTACGATCCCTAGCCCGTCCACATCCGCAGCGGCGAAAGCGGTTGACCCGCTTACGACCACATCGTTCACGCTTGTGAGTGCGGTCGTTTGAGAAAGCAAAACGGGGGACATCGGCGAACTCACGTCATAAATGAGCAGACCGCCGGGACCATCGGCGATCAGTAGAAGATTGTTTGAGATTCTCAGCTTGAGAGGCGGGTCGGGCAGAGTCGTCGCTAGCCGGGTTAGTGGCTGTGCGGGGTTCGAGATGTCCATGACCACAAGGCTTCCGGCTGAGGTCCCAGCAAACAATGTGTTACCGCTCTTTGCCAAGCTAGTTGCGACAACAGGCACTGTCTCCACCAGGGAAGGGGATGTCGGCTGACTCAGGTCCAGCACCCCCATATTTCTGGTCATGCCGAGGTAAACATAGTTCCCCGCTGATTCTACTGACAGGGCTTGTTGTGAGGTGTCCACGTATTCGGCGACGCTCTGAACGGGGTTTGCGGTGGTGTCGTAGATGCTCAAAACGGCTCCGTCAAAAGTCGCTGTCGCAGCATAGAGATATGGGGACTGTAATAGGAGATCGTTCGCCGCAGCGGATAGATGGGGCCCGCCAAAAAGAAAGTATTGACTTGCCGGGCCACCTGCTCGTTTGGCGTCGAAAACCGCGACTCCACCATCGCTCTGCGCCTCGTAGACATAGTCTCCATACAATTGTCCACTGTTGAGATTAGCAATTACGCCGTCAAAAAGGACGCTTGTTTGCCGTGGCATCCGTGGGTCGCTGATGTCCAGCATCCAGAAGCCTTGTTGCGCCGTGCGGGCCAACATCTGGGTACCCCGAAGCTGAACTGCGTTGACACCGTCGACGTGGCTCAAGACCTGGGGCAATTGACCTGCGATGTCATAGATGTCCATACCTCCGAGAGCGCCGAAGAGAAAAGTCCCTGAGCTGTAGAATTCAAGACTTCTCCCATTGACTTCGCCCAGCAAGACCGGCGGGGAAGCCGAAAGCTCATACGTCAACAGGTACCCGCCTAGATTTAGATCGTTGGTGGCCACCGACACGAAGAGGCGATTGCCGACCGTAATTGCGTTGTCGGGTACGAAATTGTTCGCATCTGGTGGCAGCAGAATGTTCAAATCGCGAGAAGCGATGGTCCCGGACGTGAGATCGTAAATCTGCATCTCAGCAGAGCCTGTGAGGGCATTTCGAAACAGCGTTAGGGTAAGGAGTCCTTGATTGTCGGAAATACTCCACCACTGCGGGACGGTCGTGCGGGCTTTGAGGACGGGGACCTGATTCTGTAGCTGGTAGATAGTGATTGTATTGGGGTAGCCGGGAACCGCGATGTCGGCGTTCTGATAAGAATAGAGGTATTGCCCTGTTGCAAACACTGGCCCAGAGGAATTGGCCTCCACGGCAGTGAGCCAAACCGGCTGGAGGGGATCTGTAAGATCGTAAATGTCGATCCAATAGTAGCTGTCGCTATAAGCCCCAATGTGATTGGTGGCAGAAACATACATGCGGTTTCCAACTATTGTCGCGCCGCTGGCAAATGTGCCCGGCGCGTTAGGTTGATGCTCATCAAAGTAGTCGTTTATGCGATTCAATAAACCGGGGAACGCACCGGTTACTCCGAGCGAGGTTTGCTCCGTCGCTCCGTTTGCGGTGGCCGAGATAATGGCAGGGCCCCCGGTTGCCTCATCATTGCCAGCGCTATACAGCCCGGAGGCATTCAGCGAGCCCCCTCCCGCAAGGAGGGACCAGTTTGCTCCTGTTGTCGCCCCTCCGAGAACGGCCGAGAGTTGAAGTGACTGCCCAACTTCGACTTCCGGTACGTCCGGAGCGATGCGGAACGGGTGTAAACCCAAAATCATCGTGTCACAAGTCTGCGTTCCCGATACGCATCCGGTGATGTGCGCAAATGTGTTGGCAGCGAGCATGGTCGGAGCCTGATAGGTCGACCCATTGAAGCTGCCTAAGTCAGCGGAAAAAGTCACTGCTCGCGGTGTATTGTCCCCCAGCAAGGCGTATTGAAAAGTTTCAGACTCGCCAGATGATAGATCCTTCCGCGGCACGCGAATTCGCACTCGCGCGAGACGCTGGAACTGAAGCGTGTTGCTCTTGACCGGGGTCAGCGTGCCTTGTTGGGTCATAACGAAAAAAGGTCCTGAAACCACACCTTGAGGCACAGTTAAAGTGAGCGAAGTACCTGAATTGTTGGCTACTACAGTGGGGCCACTGACCGGCAGTTCACCCCCGATTGCGTCGGAGAATACAACCGTAGCGACGGGATAAAGGTTCGTCCCGGTTATCGTAATCTGATCGAGCGCGGTCGCAGGTTGAGGCGAGATACTAGTGATCGTCGGCGCTAGACCGACAATTTGTACGGTTGTACTTCCGGTGGCGTTGCTTGTCCAGGCCCGAACCGTGTCTGGTGATTGAGTTCCACTCGCCGTGTAAAGTCCTGAGGAAGTGATCGAGCCGTACGTCGCACCCCAGTTGACCTGCGCGGGAGTGCCGTTAATGGTGCCCACAAACTGCTGGGTACTGCCATAAGTTAGATTGGGATTCTGCGGTGAAATGACAATCCGGGCCGAGATGATTAAGTTCGTGCTCGCGAAGATACTCGTGGCTTCGGCGAGGACGGCTTCCAAGGAAATTGCAACGGTAGTGGTTTGTACAGGTGCGGTATAAAGCCCGCTACTGGACACCGTTCCAGTCGAGGAACTCCCGCCTATGATTCCATTTACCTCCCATTCCACAGAATTGCTGATGGCCCCAGCGACCACGACGCTGAACTGTTGTGAATCGCCCGTGTAGACCTGCGGTTGGCGAGGGGAGATCGTGATGGCGACGACTCGCGTACTGGTGATCGCGAACTTACTGGAGTCGCTGCGGGATACGGTCTTGATGGCCACGGGATTGGTTGATGGTGGTTGTTCTGGGGCGCAGTAGGTCCCCGAACTGGTTATAAGACCATCAAAAGCGGACCCTCCTAGTGAGCCGTTCACAAACCATTGCACAGAGCTATCGTAGTTGCCTGTCCCTGAAACTGTCGCCACAAAGTTCGTACATACCCCCGCTTCCGTGTAACTTGCTCCCGAAATGCTCACGGAAACAATTGAGGTTGGATTTCCGGGCGGATAGCCACCCGAAGACGAGTTGAGGCCACATCCCCCGAGAAAGAGTAACATTGCGCAAGTGCCCCCATAGATGTAACGACGAAGCAAACGAGGAACTCCAACGCACAACAGCGGCATGTGATTCCCTATTAAATAAGACATTCGGAACCCGAGGGGGATTTCGGGTCGGAAGGACGAATGCGAGTCACAAATTGTACCTCGGAAGGACAAAGGCCGGCAACAGTTATTCCCCTCGGGTCGCTCCGCGGGAACTTAGGTGATCGTCTTGTGCGGCAGGATGAAGCCGTGCGCTGATGCGGACTCGTTAGCGATAAGGGCTGTCGTGAGCGAAGTTAGTGGGTCGCTGGCGCTACGTGAGGCGTGCGTGCGGGTTAGCATCTGGTCAACCGGAAAGATTGACTGCGTGCTTGAGAGAATGTTTTCACGAAATCATTTTGTCCGCGAGGGCGACAGATCGTAGGCGGGTGGTTTTACCGAAGTGCACGTTTGACCGCTTTTTTCCGCTGACTGTAAGATCAGTTCTTCGCCCTATAGTACGAGAGCTGCCGAGCCCGGCTCGGCTGGGACGGCCGAGGGCGGCCGTCCCCACACAAGAACTCATGCCGCACGAACTTCCTAAAGCTTACGAGCCGGGCGCGATTGAACAGCGCTGGGCGGAATATTGGATCAAAGAGAAGCTGTTCTCGGTGGCTACGCCGGCGAAGGCTCGCACCCTTGCCGCAGAGAACGCGGCTACGCCTGCCCTGAGCGAAGTCGAAGGCATGGGGCAGGCCGCGGGCGAGGGCGCCCGCGCCACACGGGCCAAGCCGGTGTTCACATTGCTGCTGCCGCCGCCGAACGTGACCGGCTCGCTGCACATGGGCCACATGTTCGAGCAGACGCAGATGGACATCATTGTGCGCTGGCATCGCATGCGCGGGTTTACGACGTTGTGGCTGCCAGGAACCGATCACGCGGGCATTGCCACGCAGTTGATGGTCGAGCGACAACTGGCCAGCGAAGGCAAGAAGCGCGCCGACCTGGGCCGCGAGAAGTTTGTTGAGCGGGTGTGGGAGTGGAAGCGGCATTACGGCGGGCGAATCCTCGACCAGATGAAGCGGCTGGGCGCGTCGGTCGATTGGGACCGCGAATATTTCACCATGGACGAAAATCTTTCGCGGGCGGTGCGCGAGGTTTTTGTCCGACTGTATGAAGAAGGGCTGATTTATCGCGCGAAGTACATCGTCAACTGGTGCCCGCGCTGCGGCACGGCGATTTCGGATCTGGAAGTGAAGCACGAAGACGTGTCCGGCAAGCTGTGGGAGATTCGCTATCCGGTGGCCGGGTCGGATGAATTTATAACGGTGGCGACGACGCGGCCGGAGACGATGTTGGGAGACACGGCGGTTGCTGTTAATAAGAACGACGAGCGCTACCGGCATCTGCACGGGAAGAAAGTGCTGCTGCCGCTGATGAATCGCGAAATTCCCATCATCACTGACGAGCTGGCGCAGCCGGAGTTTGGCACCGGCGCGGTGAAAGTGACGCCGGCGCATGATCCCAACGACTTTCAGGCCGGGTTGCGGCACAACCTACCGCAGATCGACGTGATGGATGAGACCGCGCATATGAACGCGAATGCGGGGCCGTACGCGGGGCTGGACCGTTACGAAGCGCGCAAGCGCGTGCTGACGGATTTGGCCGCGGGCAATTTTCTGGTGGGCGAGAAGGACCACACGCTGCCGCTGGGCAAGTGCGACCGTTGCGGGACGGTGGTCGAGCCGCGGCTTTCCACGCAGTGGTTCATCAAGATCAAGCCCATGGCCGAGCGCGCGGCGCGGGCGGTCGAGTCGGGCGAGATCACGATTGTTCCCGAAAACTACCGCACGATTTTCCTGAACTGGATGGAGAACATCCACGACTGGTGCATCTCGCGGCAGTTGTGGTGGGGGCATCGCATTCCGGCATGGCACTGCGCGTGCGGCGAAATTATTGTGGCGCGCGAGGCGCCGGCGAAGTGCTCGAAGTGCGGCGGCACGCCGACGCAGGATACCGACGTGCTCGATACGTGGTTTTCGTCCGGGCTGCTGCCGTTTACCACGCTGGGCTGGCCGGAGAAGACGCGCGATCTGGAGGTTTTCTATCCCAATGCGCTGATGATTACCGGCTTCGACATTCTGTTTTTCTGGCTGGCGCGCATGATCATGTTCGGCTGCCATTTCATGCAGGGGCACCAGCAGGATGCGGCGGTGAAAGCGGCCAGCGGCGACGCGCAGGCGAAGGACGACAGCGTGCCGTTTCGCCATGTCTACATTCATATGCTGGTGCGTGATGCGGAGCGGCAGAAGATGTCGAAGACCAAAGGCAATGTCATGGATCCGCTGGATGTGATTCATCGCTTTGGCACCGATGCGACGCGGTTTACGCTGGCGGCGATGGCCGCGCCGGGAACCGACGTTGCGTTCAGCGAGAGCCGGACGGAGGGCTATCGGAATTTCGCCAACAAGATCTGGAATGCGGCAAGGTTCATGTTCATGAATGTCGAGAGAGTAGAGCCGGGCCTGCGACCCGGATGGACAGCTCAGGGCGACTGTCCCCACGCGGGTTTGGCGTGGTTTAACGCGCACCTACTGGAAGACAAATGGATTCGTTCGCGTTTCAATCGGACAGCGAAAGAAGTGGGCGAGGCGCTCGAGACGTTTCGCTTTCACGAGGCGTGCAACCGCATCTATGACTTCTTTTGGGGGGACTTCTGCGATTGGTACCTCGAGCTGATCAAGCCGAGATTGGATACTGGCTCGGGGGCGCGGGAGACCTGCGCGAATCTGGTCAGCCTGTTCGAGGCGTCGCTGCGGCTGCTGCACCCCGTCATGCCCTTCATCACCGAGGAAATCTGGCAGGCGATGTACGATGGCAAGGCGCCGCTGAAGTCGATTGCGCTAGCGGGGTATCCGTTGGCGGATGAGAAACAGATTGATTTGGTCGCCGAAACGCAGATGGCGATTGTGCAGGATCTGATCGTCAGCGTGCGCAATCTGCGGGCAGAGCTCAAAGTTGAGCCCAAGGTCAAAGCGCCGATTCAGGTTTTCGCGCACGAGCCGGAGATTCGGGAGCTGATCGAGCAGAATCACGGGGCGGTCGAGCGATTGGCGAATGTCGAGGGGATGACATTCGTCGAAAGCTCCCTGGCAAAGCTGGCTGGCGCGCGGCATACGGCGCGATTTGATGTGCATCTCGTGTATGAAAGAAAGATTGACGTCGGCGCGGAGTGCGAGCGGTTGAAGAAAGAATTGGAGAAAATTGAGAAAGGCCTCGGAAACGCGCAGCGGCAGTTGGGCAATGAGCAGTTCCTGGCCAAGGCGCCCGCGCCAGTGGTCGAAGGCTTGCGCAAGCAACAGGAGGAATTTGCCGAGCTGCGGGAGAAGACGAGGAGCAAGATGAAGGAGTTGGGGTGTGGGTGATTGTCCCACCCTTCCGCAAAAAACGCGCAAGGATTTGGGGCACCTCGTGCTCTCTCTTCTGATTGTTATTCCGAGGAGCGTCGCGACGAGGAATCTGCTTTCTAGGTTTGGAAAAAGCAGATTCCTCGCTGCGCTCGGAATGACAACAGGTGAGGGTTAAGACAGGATTGGCGAGCTGTGCTCGCCCGGACAGCCGGGGGCGGCTGTCCCGACGTGAGTCATGAGAGGGCGGGAAGTCCCAACGTAGGGTTTTGCGCACGACGCACGACTAACGACTGATCTATGGACTGGAATAGCCGGCGCATTACCGCGATGATCGAGAACGCGCTGGTGGAAGACCGGGCGACGCGCGATGCGACCAGCTATGCCTGCATCGATCCCAATCAGCGGGCGACGGCGACACTCCTGGTAAAACAAGATTGCATTCTGGCCGGGCTCGGGTGCGTGCCGCGCATACTGGATGTTTACGCCGCGCTCGATGGCGCGGTGACTTCGCACTACGAAGTCATCAGCCATCCCGAGGCGTTCGACGGCGTGCGCATGCACGTGGGGCAGCCGGCGGCGGTGATCCGGCATAACGCGCGCGTGATTCTTTCCTGCGAGCGGGTGATTTTGAATTTTTTGCAGCGGCTCAGCGGGATCGCTACGCTTACGCGCAAGTTTGTAGATGCGATCTCGGGAACCAAAGCGGAGATTCTTGACACGCGAAAAACCGTGCCGGGGCTGCGCATGCTGGACAAATACGCGGTGCGTTGCGGCGGCGGGCACAATCACCGGCTCGATCTTTCCGATGGCGTGCTGATCAAGAACAACCACATTGCGCTGGCGGGAGGCATTGTGCCGGCGCTGGAGCGGGCGCATCACAACCGGCGCGGCGAGCAGCCCATCGAGGTCGAAGTGAAATCGCCGCGCGAGCTGGAAGAAGCGCTGCAGTTCGGAGCGGAGGCGATCCTGCTGGATAACATGTCGGTGGACGATGTGCGGCGCGCGGTGGAACGCTGCGGGCAGCTCGGGCGGAAGGTTCCGCTGGAATGCTCGGGCGGAATTACGCTGGAGAATGTGCGCGCCTATGCCGAGACGGGTGTGGATTTTATTTCGGTGGGCGCGCTGACGCATTCGGCTCCGGCGGTGGATTTGAGTTTACGGATCGTGCCGGCGTGATCGGGCTGCGCCTGATGGACAGCCCCTTCGACTCCGCTCAGGGCAGGCTCCGGGCGGCTGCCCCACGTGAGCATGATTGTGGTTTCGGATTGAATCCCGCATAATTCCTCGCATTAAGAAGACAGGGCCAAGCCGCGGTTCGGGGACAGGAGCGTCCGCGCCACAGCATTCCGCGCAGAAGACTGATTTGCGCCTGGGGCGCATCGTGAGGCTGCTGGTCGATCATGCCACGGTGGTGGTGAGCGGCACCAAGATCGCGGCGGAGATCGGCTCCAGCCGGTCGGAAGTGTGGCGGCTGATTCAGCAGCTGCGCACTTTGGGCGTCGAGATCGCCGGTCATCCGGCCACCGGATATCAGTTGAAGCGGGTGCCGGACCTGCTGTTGCCTGACATGCTTGCGCCGCTGCTGCGCGGCACGATCTTCGGCGAGCACATCCATCACTATTACAAGATCGGCTCGACCAGCAGCGCGGCCATGGAAGCGGCTGCTGCGGGCGCGCCGGAAGGCAGCGTCTTCCTCGCGGAGCAGCAAACTTCCGGGCGCGGGCGAGGCGGCCATTCGTGGGAGTCTTCGCAGTCGGCGGGGATTTATGTTTCGGTGGTGCTGCGGCCGGCCTTGCCGCCGTCGGAGGCGGTGATTCTCTCGCTGGCGGCGGGCCTGGCGGTGCAGGCGGCGGTGCTGGAGATCGATCCGCAGGTCCAAGCTGACCTGAAATGGCCGAACGATTTGCTGTTTGGCAGCAAGAAATTCTGCGGCATTTTGACCGAGATGAATGCCGAGGCCACGCGAGTGCGGTATGTGGTGGTGGGAATCGGCGTGAACGTGAATCAGGCGAGTTTTTCGGGTGAGCTGAAGCCGATAGCGACGTCGCTGCGCCTGGCGACGGGCCGCGAGTGGTCGCGAATGGAGTTGGGCGCGGCTTTGCTAAAATCGCTGGATCGTGAGTACCGCGATTTTCTCGAGAACGCAGATGCGCGGAAGTCGATTTTGCGGCGGTTTGAGGAGCATTCGTCCTCAGTGCGCGGTTGCAAAGTGCGAGTGGAAGAGAACGGCGGGTTTGAAGGCGTGACCGAGGGTCTGGATGGTGAAGGCTTTCTTCGCGTGCGAACAGGTTCGACGCTACAGACGGTGTTGAGCGGAACGGTAAGGCTGCTGGAGTAGTGTCTGACTGCCGAGCTTCGCTCGGCGGACAGCCGAGGGCGGCTGTCCCAAGTGAGTTCTATGCTGCTGGTTCTCGATGTCGGCAATACCAACACGGTGCTGGGAGTCTTTGCGCAGGAAGCGAAAGCGCGGCCCGGCCGCAACGGCGCGCCTGCGTCTGCTAAATCGCTGGAGCTAGTGGCGAACTGGCGGGTGGCAACGGTGGCCACGCAAACAGTGGACGAATACGGCGTGCTGTTCCGCAACTTGTTTGCGATGGCAAATCTGGAGGCCAAAGAAATTCGCGGGATTATCATTTCCTCGGTTGTTCCTCCGCTCGATTCCACGCTGCGCGAAGTCTGCGAGCGCTATTTCGATACCCGACCGCTGTTTGTCGAGCCGGGCGTGAAGACCGGCATGCCCGTGCTGTATGACAATCCGGCGGAAGTGGGCGCGGACCGCATCGTCAACTCGGTGGCGGCGTTCGTGAAATATGGGGGCCCGTGCATCGTGGTGGATTTCGGGACGGCCACGACGTTTGACTGTGTCTCGGCGAAAGGCGAGTACCAGGGCGGCGTCATCTGCCCGGGCATTGGAATTTCGGCGGACGCGTTGTTTGAACGCACCGCTCGGCTGCCGCGTGTGGACATGCGCAAGCCGGGGTCGGTAATTGGCACTACGACTGTGGGCAGCCTGCAATCCGGTCTTTATTACGGCTATCTCGCACTGGTGGATGGAATCCTCGAACTGCTTTTGCGCGAACTGGGTGAAGCCAGCAGCGTGGTTGCGACCGGCGGACTGGCCCCGCTGATTGGCGGCGGTTCGAAGTACATCCGGCAAGTGGACGATTTCCTGACGCTCGAAGGCCTGCGCATTATTTGGGAGCGCAATGCGCCTAAGGCGGCTCGCGGCGCGGAGCCGGCTCTCGCGGAGCGGACGGCCTCCAAACCGGCGCCCAAGCTGCGTTCCCGCTGACCCGCCGTGGAAAACTATTTCAACTACTTCACCGAAATTGAAGAGCACTTTCAGCGGCGCTGGGGAGGGATTCTGCGCCTCTCGCCCCTGGACTGGGCGCTGATTGAAACCTGGAAAGCCGCGGGCATTCCGCTGGAAGCGGTGTTGCGCGGGATCGATACAACGTTCGAGCATTTCGAGCGGAAGCGGGCAAAGCGCAAGGTCAACGGGATTGGATTCTGCAGCCAGGAAGTGCTGCAGGCGGCGGAGCAGATGAAAGAAGCCGCCGTCGGCGGAGCGGCGGCGCAGGACGAAACGAAAAGGCCGGCGGGATTTCAAGGAGCAGAAATCGCCGCGTATTTACGGCGTAACGCGGAAAAGCTTGAGGCCGCGAAGTTGCCAGAAGGCAAAGGAATTTCCGGACAGGCCCGGGCGAGTGAGACTGCGGCGACGTTGCGAGAGTTGGCGGCGGACCTGGAGAGCAAAGAATATTTGCCGCGGCTCGAAGACCTGGAGCGGCGGCTCACGGTGCTGGAGGAAAAACTGTTCGCCGTGCTGCTGGCGGCGACGCCGGATGAAGACATCGTCGCTGTGCGCGCCGAGGCGGACCGGGCCATGGCGCCGTACCGGCGAAAGATGGCGGCGGCGCAGATCGAGCAGCTGCAAAAGCAGTATGTGCACAAACAGCTGATGGAGAAGCACGGCGTGCCGAGGCTGAGTTTATTCTATATGTGAAGGAACAACTCAAAGTGGAGATCCCGCGAGGCTCGTGTTGTAAAATACCGGCTGCTCAGGGAGAATCTCCATGTGGCTGCGCCGCGTTGTCGTTGTTCCTTACATAACTCTTGCCTTACTTGCTGCTTCGTTTGGTAAGGACTTGCCTCAGCAGGTTGTCGTTTGGCCCGACAACGGTACCCCCATCTTGCGTTTTACGTTTAGTAAATTCAAAGAAACAGGGTCAGTGCGGAGCGAGCATATCTACGTAACCGAGACCACGGCCGAGAATATTTCGAACAAGCTGGTTCCCAATGGAAGTTTTTCGCTTTATTTGTTCGACAAGAACAAGGTTCGCATCGGAGAAGGATGGATAACCGTCACGAACGTTGGCCCCGGACAGACCATAAAGTTTGAAACTACAATCGAGGCGTCAGGAACGCCAGTCGCCGTTTCTGTGATCGCCGCATCCCAGATCCCGAAGACAATTTCGATCACTGTTAATTCAGTGCCGCAAGGCGCAGAGCTGAAGGTTGACGGCGCCGAAGTTGGGATCACGCCGAAGCTAGTCCAAGTTGGGGTCGGCAAGCACGTCTTAGCGTTCACAAAGGAAGGATTCAATCCGGGTAAGTTCCCACTCGAAATTGGAGCGAATGACGTATCAGGAGGTAGTGTGAGTTATGAGCTAGGCGCCGCTGCCAACGACACGATCGAATTGCGAGATGGGAGCGTGTTAAGCGGAGACTTAATTTCAATTTCGGGCATGGATGTTTCTGTTCGCATTGCTGGTACGATTCAGCACTTGGATCGAAACCAAATCAAGCGAATAATCCTAACCGCGCGCGACGCTCCTACCGACGTCCCGCTTCCCCCAGCTCAGGCAAACCAATGATTTCGTGTCTTTCACATTGTCCCGACTTCCCTTGTTACTAACGATCGAAAAACTGGTTTATGGCGGTGATGGGCTGGCGCGTTTGCCGGCCGACGAGCACGGCCGCGGCAAAGCGGCATTCATGCCGTTTGTGCTCGAAGGCGAGCAGGTAGAGGCGCGAATTGTCGAGGAGAAACCCGGTTTTGCGCGAGCGGAGGCGGCGAAGATTCTGCAAGCCTCCAAGCAGCGAATCGAGCCGGCGTGCCCTTATTTCCAGCGTTGCGGCGGGTGCCACTATCAGCACGCGAGCTACGAGCATCAGCTAGAGATCAAAGCGCAAATTCTGAAAGAGAATCTTCGCCGAATCGCCAAGCTGGAATTGGATCGCGAGCTCATCGTGCATCGGTCGCCGCCGTGGAATTATCGCAACCGCAGCCGATTTCAAATCAAGACTGCGCCGGAATTTGCCACGGGCTACTACAAATTCGGCTCGCATGAGCTGTTGCCGGTGGAAGCCTGTCCGATCAGTTCGCCGCTGATCAATCGTGGGCTTGAGGCGCTGTGGCGGTGGGGGCGTGCGGACGGAGCGCGCGATGTACGGGAAGTCGAGTTGTTTGCGGACGCAGAAGATTCCCAGCTTCTGATCGAGGCATCTTGTGCGCCCGGATTGGAAGCGAATCGAGCACAGGAATTGACTGAGCGGATGCGGGAGACAATTCCGCAGGCTGCCGGGGTGGCTATATTCGCGAGCCCGGACGCAGGTAAGCGAGGGAACGGCCATCCCGAAAAGATTGCTTCCGCCGGAGCGGAAGCACTCGAGTACAAGACCCCGAACGCGTCTTACCGCGTGAGCGCGGGCGCTTTTTTCCAGGTGAACCGCCATTTAGTGGGCGAGTTGGTGAATCTGGTTACGGAGGGGCAGCGCGGCGAAGTTGCGCTCGACCTCTACGCGGGAGTTGGACTGTTTTCGTCGGCGCTGGCTCGAAGATTTGCACAGGTGATTGCGGTCGAAGCGTCACAGATTTCCCATGCCGACTTGGCCCACAATTCTCCCGCGAATGTGAAGGCGGTTCGGGCTACCAGCGAGCAGTACCTGCAAAAAGCGGGCCGGTTGCGAGCGGAGTTGGTGGTGGTGGACCCGCCCAGAAGCGGTTTGGGAGCGGAGGTCAGGCGCGCCCTGGTGAAGTCGGCGGTGCCGCGCATCATTTATGTATCGTGCGATCCGGCGACATTGGCGCGCGATCTGGGCGAACCGCTGGGCGCGGGTTATCGCGTAGAGCAGGCTCACTTGGTGGATTTGTTTCCCCAGACCTACCACTTGGAAAGCGTGTTCCATTTGGTTCGGTAACGGGCCGCAACGCGAATCGGCCCGCCCGATTCTCGCGCTGTCTATACATTCGCAATCACAGCCGCATTCTCGTCTTAGGTCCAAGTGAACTCCCAAGCGAAGGTCGTTCCCTCGTCGCGGGTTGCCAGCCGGCAACCGTCGCTTTGGGCCGCGGGCGCGTTTTCCGCCGGAATTGCAACCGGAGCCTATGCGTGGCGGCCGCCGCTTTGGTGGCTCGTGGCCGGGGTTCTCTTCGGCGGATTTGCGGCGTATTTCGTTCGGCGGCGGGCATGGGCTGCCGCTGCTCTTGGATTCGCTGCGCTCTTTGCCGCGGGCGCGCTGACGATCCAGGTGAGAACAACGGAGAGTTCCTCCGGTCTGCCTGACCTTGGTTCGGACCAAGAAGTCATGGTCACGGGCAGTGTGCGCAGCGAAGGTGAAATGCTTTCCGAGGGTCCCGGCGAAAGCCGGCAAACGCTCGACATTGATTGTGAGCAGATCACGTCGCAGGGGGAGACCTACCCTGTTCAGGCCGGCTTGCGCATCGGCGTTTACAGCAAAACAGCGGAGCGCGATGGTACTCCTTTAGCCCCGCCGCAAGCTTTTCACTATGGCGAGCGGCTGCGGTTTCCATCGAAGCTTTACGCGCCGCGCAATTTTCGCGATCCGGGCGCGTTCGACTATCGCGGCTATCTGGCGGAGCAGGGCGTCACGCTTTTGGGTTCCGCCAAGGCCGACAAAGTCGAAATTCTGCCTGGCTTTTCTGGCAACCGATGGGAACTTTGGCGCGCGCGAATCCATAGCAGCATGCTGAGGCGAATTCAGGGCCTGTGGCCATCGGAAGAAGCGGCGACAGTCAGCGCCATGCTTTTGGGCGAAGAATCTTTTCTCGGCCGGCCACTGCGCGAAGATTTTCAGCGCTCGGGCACTTATCACGTGCTGGTCGTCTCCGGCCTGAAGGTGGGCATTCTGGCGCTGATGGCGCTGTGGGCGCTGCGGCGGATGCGTGTGAGCCAGCCGTTGGCCAGCGTCATTACGATTTTGCTCACGGTCGGCTATGCGGCCCTTACCGGGGCGGGAGCGCCGGTTTGGCGCGCGACGCTGATGCTCGCTTTGTACCTGTGCGCTCGGCTGCTGTACCGGGAAAGATCGGCGCTGAACACTATCGGCGCGGCAGCGCTGGCGCTTTTACTGATTGATCCGGCGCAGCTTCTCGGTGCCAGTTTTCAACTCAGTTTCCTCTGCGTGCTGATCATTGCTGGAGTCGCGCTGCCGGTTCTGGAACGAACCATCCATCCCTATCTGCGAGGGCTGCGGCACTTGGAATTGACCGGCTATGACGCATCGCTGCCGCCGCGCATCGCCCAGGCGCGGCTCGATCTGCGAATGATCGCAGAGGCTCTCGGCCGTTTCACGGGACGGCGCTTTTCCATGCTGGCGATCGCAGCGGGAAGCCGCGGCGCGCTCATTGCCAGCGAATTTCTTCTAATCTCGGTGGCGCTCCAAGTTGGACTTGCCCTGCCCATGGCCTATTACTTCCACCGCGCCAACCTGGTTGCGCTGCCTGGCAACATTCTGGCTGTGCCTCTGACCGAGTTGATCATGGTTGCGGCAATTCTTGCCGTCGGCCTTGCCTACATTTGGTTCCCGCTGGCGAAGATTCCAGCACTGCTCGCAAGCTTGGCTCTGCACGCGATCAACGGAACGGTGCGCTGGCTGGGCGGACTGCGCATTGCCGACGCTCGCGTGCCCACTCCCGAAGGGGCGGTGATTCTTGCCGCCGTGGCGGCCTTGGTTCTGGCCATGCTTCTCGTGCGGCGACGCGCCCTGCTGGCCGGAGCAGGGTTGGCTGCGTTGGCCGCGAGTGCCGCGTGGATCTGCGCTGTTCCGCCGCATCCGCTTTTTCAGCGCGGAGAACTCGAAGTAACTGCGATTGATGTGGGCCAGGGCGACTCGATTCTGCTGGTTTCTCCGCAAGGCCGCACTCTGCTGGTTGATGCCGGCGGAATGGCGGAGTGGATGCACTCTGATTTGGACGTTGGCGAAGACGTAGTTTCGCGCTACCTGTGGTCGCGCGAATTCAGCCGCCTGGATGCGGTCGCAATTACCCACGCGCACGCGGATCACATCGGAGGAATGCGGGCGATTCTCGAAAACTTTCATCCTCGCGAACTATGGTTGGGGGTCGACTCGCCGTCTCCGGAATTGCAGGCGATCTTGCGCGAAGCCAAAGCGCTAGGCGTCCGTATCGTCGAACATCATGAAGGCGATGCCTTCGAACTGGGAGGAGCTTCCATTCGTGTTCTCGCTCCGGAACTGAATTCTGTGAGCCTTGGTTCGAAGGCCAATGACGTTAGCCTGGTGATGAGAGTGGGGTTCGGCGCGACTTCTGCTCTGTTGGAGGGCGATGCCGAGAGCGCCGAAGAGCGGCGGGTTGCCGAAGAGTGGCCGCAGGCGGACTTGCTCAAGGTCGCTCACCACGGCAGCGCGACCTCGACCATACCGGAATTGCTGGCGGCGGTACGCCCTCAGTATGCGGTGATTTCGGTGGGCGCACGGAATGTTTATGGGCATCCGCGGCGGGAGGTGCTCGAACGCCTGGAAGAATCCGAAGTCGCAACCTATCGTACCGACCTCGATGGCGCGGTTACGTTTTATCTGGACGGCAGGAGGGTCAAGCCTCAGGTGGCAGATCTTCGTTGACTGCCTCGATCTCGATATCGGAATCGTCATCGCCGGGGGCACGGCGGTATTCTTCAATCACCTGGCGGGCTTTCTCGGCGTCTTCCGCGCGCACCAAAATGACGTTGCCCCCGACGCCGGGCAGAATGTCCTGGGGCGCGTCGAGCGCGGTGACGTCGGTTTGAATGCCTTGTGATTCGAGCAGACCGCGAACTACCATGACTTCAGATTCCTGCTCGGCGTCGAACACCCGAACCAGTTTCTCGTTCGGGTCCGGGGTTTGCTTCGTATCGTCGGTGCTGCCGTCCTCGGTTGCTCCGGCCATCAAGGTCCCTCCCGCTCGATTGTACAGGGGAATGCGGTTTGCACAATGGTGAGGTGTCCAAGTGCGCGTTGACCGCGACTTCCCGGCCAACTAGACTCGAATGGAGGGTGAGGATTTCCGCGCTGCGCGCCGCATCGGCATCCCGTTGAGGTATGGAAAAGCCTGGGCCAGAGGATCACGGCAACGAGAGTTTGGATGAAGCGCGCCGGCTTCGCCGCTTGCAAGTTCTGATCAGCATGGTCACGTCTGTGATCAGCCAGGACCCGAACCTCACGCTGGAAGAAGCCTCGGAATTGGCAGCCGGCGCTCGCCGCGCCGCTCTAGCTTTATTCCCCGGCAAGCAACTCGCCTTCGATATTCTCTATAAGCCCCGGCTCCAGCGCCTGATGAATGAGCGGTTCCGGCTGCAGTAGGCAATCTTCGTTCTCGCGAACAGCACTACCGAATCCAAATCCACTTCACAACCAGCACGGCGGCGATGGCAGCCGCTCCCAGGATGGAGTTGTATTCGCGGTGCTTCAGGTATAAGTCCCAGGAAAACTGGCCATGGGCGCCCTTGTGCGCCGTTGGCCGGGGCAACAGAGCGGGAACGTTTTGAGCGTAGTCCTCAAATTCCGGAAAGCGTTCTCGCAGGAACTTTTCTTCCGCGCGGATTACGGGAACGTAGATCGCCAAGAAGAACACAACGACGGCAAGGGCAATCCACCAGCTACGAGCAGCCAAAGTAAATCCGGCAGCGAGGATCAGCGAGCCAAGGTAAAGCGGGTTGCGGGTGTGAGCGTAGGGACCGGATGTTGTGAGCTGCTCGTTTTTCTGCACGTGCCCGGAAGCCAAGCCCCGGAGCAGCAACCCGGGAACGGCGATCGCCATCCCAATGGCGATGGACGCTCCAGTGGGCCTCGCCAGCAAAACGTACAGAATGGCGAAAGCAAAACCAAGCGGAACCCGGATGACGCGCGCAATCCCGGACCAATTAGCCATGGGAACTCCGCAGGAGCTGGCGAGCAGCGGCTACGACCTGCTCGGGATTGATTTCGAGCAAACCGCTCTCGGGCTGGGCAATACGCGCATGGGAAGTTTTGCTGGACGGACTGCGCAGCACAATGCTGCTACCGCCGTAGGGCCCGTTCCGCGCCGGATTGGTCGGACCGAAGATGGCGACCACCGGCACTCCTAGCGCCGCCGCCAGATGCAGCGGTCCCGTATCGCCCCCGATAAACAGACGCGCGCGGCGCGTGAGCGCGATCAGTTGCGACAAAGAACAAGCGAAGGCCTTGGCGGCGCCGTCGCTCGACGCTTCTACGGCAGAGGCCAAATGCTGTTCGCCGGGGCCGAAGTTAATCAGAGACGTCAACCCGTCTTTCCGCAATTGCCCGGCCACATCCCCGTAGCGTTCCGCTGGCCACCGCTTGGCTCCCCAGCCTGCGCCAGGATTCATCAGAACGAAATCTCCGATGCCATCGCAGCGCAGGCGTCGGTCCATACTCTCCTCGGCGGCCGGATCGCGTGGCAGATCGACGCTGGGTGTTGTTAAGTCTCGGCCAACCATGGCTGCAGCCAGCGAAAGATTCTGCTCCACGATGTGCGGTCCTTGTGCGATCACACGGCGCGTGTAGAACATGCTGGCTACGCTCTCGCGGGGATCGACGAAACCATACACAATCGGCGCTTGCGACCAGTTGGCCACGAGCGCGGAGCGCACCGCACCCTGAAAATCGGCGGCAATTTGATATTGCGGCTCGCGCAGGCCGCTAAATGCTGCGGCTACTTCCAGCCAAACCTGAAATGAGAACGGGTCCTTCCGCCACTCCTTAGTGTTCACCGCGTGAACCCGATCAACCAAGGGCCGCTGCGGGGAACGCGGACCCGAGCGCGGTGTCGGCAGCGTGCATAGCAACTCGGCCCAGCGCTCTTCGACCACCCAGCCGATGGTTGCGGCGGGAAGGGTCCGCCGCAACGCAGTCGCCGCGGGGAGAGTATGAAGAATATCTCCCATGGAGCCCAGGCGCACGATCAGCAGCCGCCGAATCTTTTCTGCGGTCACGGAATGATGTGAGGTGTGAACTTGTACGGCTGCCTTCGTCACTTTGGTTCCGCGCCCAGCCTGCGAATCATCTCGCTTGCCGAATGGTCTTTGGGATCGCCGACGATTTCCACACGGCCTCCGTAGGCGAGAACCGCGTCGCGTTCGGGAACACTCTCCGCGGTGTAGTCGGTGCCTTTGACCTGAACGTCGGGGCGAATCTCGCGGATGAGCGCGCGCACATCGGGCTCAGGGAAAATCACGACCGCGTCGACGTCCGCCAGTGCCGCCAAAATTTCGGCACGCTCTACCTCCGGCATGAAGGGGCGGCCTTTGCCCTTAAGCGCGCGCACAGAATCATCTGAATTGAGCGCGACGATCAAGCGCCCGCCCAATTGCTTTGCCGCGTGCAGGTAACGCACGTGGCCGACGTGAAGAAGATCGAAACAGCCATTGGCCAGAGTGATGGATGCGCCAGCCTGGCGCCAATTCTCCACGCGCCGCCGCAACTCTCCACGATCGACAATTTTGGTTTCCGTTTGCGCCCTCAATGCGGTCTCGTCACCGGCGGTCCATGATCCAGCGCCGCCATGAGTTCCTGAGCGGAGACCGTCGCCGTGCCGCGTTTCATCACCACGAGTCCTCCGGCGTAGTTGGCCAGATGTGCGGCCTCCTCTGCGCTGGCGCCCGCTGAAAGCGCTGCCGTGAAGGCGGCGATCACGGTATCGCCCGCTCCCGTAACATCCGCCACTTGATCGGAGCCGAAGATGGGAATATCGACCGGCTTGTGCCGCCCGTCAAATGCGACCATGCCATCGCGGCCCCGGGTGATGACCAGCGACTGCAGCTTCATGCGCGCCATGAGCGCTTCTCCCGCCGAGCGCAGCCTCGACCAATCCTGCCCGATCTTCACGCCCAGTGCTTCTTCCACTTCCGGCTCATTGGGCGTGGCGGCAGCGATGCCGGAATATTCCAGCATGCGATGGCGGGAATCGAGCACCACCGGCACGCCTTTCAGCCCGCCCTTTTCGCGAATCGCATTCAGAATCGCGGGGGTCGCCGCTCCGTAGCCGTAGTCGGAAACCAAAAGCGCGTCAGAAACTTTGGCATACTCTCGCGCCGCCAGCACCAACTCGCGCTGCAAATGGCGGCTCGGCTCCGCATCGGGCTCGCGGTCCACGCGCACCACCTGCTGCCGCCAGGTGTGCGTCATTCCGGCCAGAATGCGAGTTTTGGTCACCGTGCTGTAGCTCTTGTCTTTCAATACTCCGCTGACCGGAATGCGCTGATGGCGAAAGCCGCGCAGCAGCAGCCGGCCCGGTTCGTCATCGCCCACCACTCCTACCGGCAGTACATTCACGCCCAGGCAGGCCAGATTGTTCACGGCGTTGGCTCCTCCGCCGGGAGAGACGGTGCGCTCACGATGGCGCAGAATAAGCACCGGCGCTTCGCGCGACACGCGGGAAATTTCGCCGAAGATGAATTCATCCGCCACCAGATCGCCCGCCACGGTCACGGTGACCTTAGGGAAGGATTCGACGATCTTCCGCAGACGGTCGGTTTCTTGGGAGTGCTGGCTCATCAACATGCCGGCTGACGCGGCAAGGGGATTTTCTCATGCCCGGCCCGCCGTTCTGCGACCACGCGCAGAAGGGTATCCACAGCGTTAGGTGCGTCCACCAGCTTCATGGTTACAGGAATCACGGCCAGGGGCTGCAAGGCGGGAAGGTAAAGGCCCAGGTTGATAGCGTCTTTTTCGGTGGTCACAAACCCGCCGCCTTCACCGGTACGGCAGAGCTCAAGCAGTTCGCGAATGTCGCCTTCGCTGTAGGAATGGTGATCCCGATAGAAGGCCTCCGCCACGGGTTGAATCCCCGCCGCATGCAGCTGGCGGAAGAAATTCTGCGGCCGGGCAATACCGCAAAACGCCACTGGGCGTGCGGGCACATTTTCAGGCGCGATGGCTCGCCGAACCTGCCAAAGGATCTTCCCGTCCACGGGAAATGACTGCGCCGATGCGCCGCTGATCAGCACAATCGCATCGGCGCGGCGCAGCGAGCTAGTCGGTTCGCGCAGGCGTCCACCGGGCAGCAGACGGTCGCGGGCATCGTCGGGTGTGACCAGGACAATATCGAAATCGCGAGCCAAGGCGCGGTGCTGAAATCCGTCATCCAGCAGATGCCACTGCGGGCCAAATTTCTTTTCCGCAAACAGGCCCGCCTCGTACCGATCCTCCCCCACGATAACCGGCACTTCGAGACGCCGCGCCATCAGCACCGGCTCGTCGCCGAATTCCCGCGCCGAGCCCGCCGGATCCACCAGCGCGACTCCCTGCGTCTTCCGCCCGTAGCCGCGCGAAAGAATGTCAAACTGCACGCCGCGCGCTTTCAGCATTTCTCCCAGCAGAATGACGAAAGGGGTCTTGCCGGAACCGCCAACACTAAGATTGCCGACGCTGACGACCGGGCCGTGCAGGCGGCGGGTGCGAAGGACGTTACGCTCGTAGAGCGCATTCCGCCCCCGCACGATCACTCCATAAACCGAACCCAGCAAGGACGGGCGAGATGAACTCATGTTGGCGGTGTTGCGCGACTCCTAATCCCGCTTCATGGGCGGAACCTGCAGCAGCCTTTCCACGACCTTCAGGGTTCGCGAGGTAGCGCCGGTCCGAGCGTTCAGCACTGCGGTCGCGCGCTGGCTCAGCAAACTTGCGCTCCGCTTCATCGGAAGCGAGGGAAGACAAGACCGGCCCCAGAGCCGCGGCCTCAACCACGCGAATCGCATCGCGGCTTGCGAAGGATTCTACAATATCGCGAAAATTCTCCGTGTGTGGGCCGACAAGGACAGGGACCCCGTGCAGCGCCGGTTCCAGGATGTTATGTCCTCCGCTCGGAACCAGGCTGCCACCGATGAACGCCAAATCTCCAACCGCGTACATCGAAGCCAGTTCGCCGATGCTGTCGAGCAACAAAACTCCGCCGGCCAAAGCCCCGCCGTTCCACTCCGAGCGCCGACAGAAAGGTACAGCCGACCTCTCCAGCAATTGCGCAACCTCCGAAAAACGCTCCGGCCGCCGCGGCGCCAGCACCATCACTGCGCGGGGATGGCCCGCCAGCACAGTGCGGAAAGCCTGCAAAAGAAGCTCTTCTTCCCCCTCGACCGTGCTCCCGCAGACAATCACAGGCGCGGCTCCCGCCTGATCGAAACTGCCGCGAAGACGGCTGACAATCGGCAAGATTTCAGGCAGTGGGGCGTCGAATTTCAGGTTCCCGCCGACCTGAACCCGCTCGGCAGCAGCGCCGATCGTCGCCAGGCGACGCCGGTCCTCCTCCGTTTGCGTGAGGAAGACGTCAACGTTCTTCAATACTGTGGTCAGAAGAAATCGCCAGCGGCGATATCCGGACAGGGAACGGTCCGAGATGCGGGCGTTCACCACGGCTACGCGAGCACCCGAGTTGTGAGCAAGGCGCAGGAAAGTCGGCCAGAACTCGGTTTCCGCGATGACGACCAACGCTGGCCGCAGCCGCCGCAGATAAGGCCGTATGGCAAAAGCGAAATCCAAAGGGAAATAGAAAACCGAACTCTCGCCGAAGCGCGAGCGGGCCAGTTCTTGTCCCGTGTCTGTAGTAGTCGAAACAACCACTCGATGTTTCGGGAAGCGGCGGCGCAACTCTGCGATCAGGCCGGCCACGGCCAGTACCTCACCCACCGAAACCGCGTGAACCCAGATCGCCGGTTGGGGGCTTTCTCCCAGGCGTGGTGGCACTCTCCCCAGCCGTTCGCCGAGTCCGGCGCGGTACTTGCCATGGCGCACAACCTGTAGCAGCCAATAGGGCAAGCTGACGAGCAGGCCAAGAGCCAGTAGCGCGCTGTAAACCCAGTACATGAGGAATGGACATTCTACCCGCGCCGGGGCACCGCGATTGCGCAAGGGCGCATCCTATAATCCGTCCCATATGTACCCTGAGCAGAGAGAGCCCCTTCGCCGAGCCAGCCGCCTCGCGCTTCGAGCTTTTGCCGCGATCTTCGGCATACTGGTTTTTTCCATCTTCTGCCTGGCGGCGAAAGATTTTGTCATGCCGACCGCTCAGCCGGCCAAGACCTACCCCGCCCACGACCAGCACACCGATGAGGGGTTAACTGTCGCCCTCGATCCGTACGACGCGCCGGAAAAGACGAATATTTTCTCCGTGCCTTATCGCGAAATTGGCATGTTGCCGATTCTGCTGATTGTCACCAACGACGGCAACCAGCCCGTCTCGCTTGTCGGCATGAAGCCGGAGCTAGTGACGGCAGACCGAGTCAAACTTTCTCCCGCCGGCCCCGATGATATCGAAAGAAGGCTCTCGCATCCCAGCGCGAGCGCCACCCGCAATCCGCTTCCTTTTCCCACCAAGAGAGTGAAAGGCGGTGTGAGCCAGCAGGCCAGGGAAGAGATTCTGAATGCCCGCTTTGGCGCCAAGGCCGTGGAACCGCACAGCACGCAGGCCGGGTTCCTGTTTTTCGATGTGCAGGGAATCTCCCGCCCGCTGCAGGGAGCCCATTTCTACGTGACGGGAGTACGCAACGCGCAAGGGAACGAGCTTATGTATTTTGAAGTGCCGCTGGACAACCATCAGAACCCGCCGACCAATCCTTGAGCCCGAATTCAGCGGCTCTTTTCGTACCACTGCCGCCAGGCGGCGGAGTCCGTCCCCAAATTTTGCCCGGAAATGTCGCGCAGCGCCTGCAGGGTCCAACCGCGCTGTTGTGGCGTGAGCCCAGGATCATCCAGCCAATCTACCAAGCTGCCCGCTGCGGTCATGCGCTGCTCCGGCGTGTACATGCCTGCTTCGGCAATTCCGCAGGCGGCCTGCTCCTGCACAACGGGCGAAGGATCGTTGCGAAAGCGGTCCAGCAGCAAAGGCACGGTTTCGTCGCTGCCCAGAAGCGCCAGCGCGTCTACTGCGGAAACTCGCAGATTCATGTCCGGGTCCGAGAGATAAGCTTCGATGATCTTGGCAGCGTGCTCGGGATCGACGCCGCGGTTGCCCAGCGCTCCCAGGGTCCACAATCCCCAACGCCGCTGATTGGGATTCGCGACGGCCTGCTCGGATGTGCTGAATCCTGCTTGGTTAACCGGAACCCCATCCATGGCGAGCTGCGCCTGGATGGCGGCCTCTCGCGTGTGCATATTGCGGGAGTTGAGCGCGGCCACAATCAGCTGGTCGGCGCGCGGAGTACGTTCCGTTTTGCCGATCCAAGTCGCGGACTGGACGAAGATCTGGTCGGATGCGGCTGAATCGTTGGCCGCCGCTCGCTGCAGCAGTTCCTCCGCTTCCGCCTGCTTCGGCGAATTGGATATCGGCCCCGCTTTTGGCTGAGCCGCCGCAGTCAGAGCCATTGCGGCGCGGTCGATCTCTTGCTGCGAGTACGAGGCGGCTACCTTTCTGCCTGCGAACTGGAGGCCAAAAGCGAGCAGAGCGCCCATCAAAATGATGGCGCCAAGCCAAAGAACAACCGGAGTGCTGCCGGTCATCCATGACGCCCCAACTGGTTGCGGGGGACTGCTCGGTGCGGCCGGAGATGGAACGGTCACTGGCTGGTTGGAGTTCGATTCCACGAACAGATGGTAGGGGCGGGGCAATCTTTGTCACAAGTTACGTTGGGTACACGGGCCGGCTTTGTGGAGCGCTAGCCGTATCGCCGGGCATGCAGGCGCGGCGGCCGCAGCCTCTACAATTCCAGATGAAATCGCATGCCCGCCAACCCAGACGAGGCTGCGATCGCGGTTGTTGCCGGGATCGTGAATATTCTGCAGATCAGGACCGAGATAAACACCGCGCCAGACGTGCGCCGTGTGATTGCTTCGGCGCCTGGACCGAAGGCAAAAAGCTAAGGACGGCCCGGAGCCCCCCGAGGTCGTCCTTAAACCCTCCCGGTTAGAA
The DNA here is from genome assembly GCA_963770915.1 of uncultured Acidobacteriaceae bacterium. Taxonomy (GTDB): domain Bacteria; phylum Acidobacteriota; class Terriglobia; order Terriglobales; family Acidobacteriaceae; genus PALSA-270. The sequence goes on along the minus strand of CAVYRG010000001.1, from coordinate 2,060,790 downwards.
GGGCGTACTGGCAAGAAGGCTAAGGGAAGCCCGTTTCAGGAGTGTTTCCAAATCGTGAATTTCCGGTAAATTCAAAATCGGGCGCAACTTAGGGGATGAGTCTGCCCTCAGGCAGACTCATCCTGACTCAAGCCTCACTTCCGTTTCCATCCCCTATTGCCACCCCAAAGCCTTCACAGCTAAGTCCTGCTGCTACTATACTTACCGTCTTCGTTTCCGCCATGGCTCGCAAGCTCGAAAAGTCCCGCGCCCTGCAGGCGCGCGCCGAAAAGATCATTCCCGGCGGCGTCAACTCGCCGGTCCGCGCCTTCGGCTCGGTTGGCGGCGACCCGCCTTTCATCGTCATGGGAAATGGCTCGCACGTGCTGGACGCCGATGACAATGAGTACATCGACTATCTCGGCTCCTGGGGGCCGCTCATTCTGGGCCACGCTGCGCCGGAAGTCGTCAATGCCATCACTGCGGCGGCGCAAACCGGGGTTAGTTTCGGCGCTTCCACTCCGGCGGAAGCCGATCTCGCCGAACTCGTTCTTTCTGCTTTTCCTCACGTGGAGAAGGTCCGCTTCGTCAGTTCGGGCACCGAGGCCACCATGTCGGCCATACGCCTGGCCCGCGCCTACACCAAGCGCAAATATATTTTGAAGTTCGAAGGCTGCTATCACGGTCACGTGGACGCCCTATTGGTGAAGGCCGGCTCCGGACTGGCCACGCTGGGAATTCCCGGTTCGGCCGGCATTCCCGATGAGTTCACGCAGTTCACAGTGGCGCTGCCTTTCAACGATATCAGCGCGGTCGAGCAGGCGTTTGCCAAGTTCAAGCATCAGATCGCTTGTGTGATCGTCGAGCCGGTCGTCGGCAACATGGGCTGCGTCCCCGGCAACGGCGGGTACTTGGCGTCCCTGCGCCTGATCACGCAGAGGGAAAAGTCAGTGCTTATTTTCGATGAAGTGATGACTGGCTTTCGCCTCGCTTTCGGCGGAGCGCAGGAGTTGTACGGCATTCATCCCGATCTCACGACCATGGGCAAGATCATCGGCGGGGGATTGCCGGTGGGAGCTTACGGCGGCCCCGCCGAACTGATGGATATGGTTGCGCCGCTCGGCCCGATGTACCAGGCGGGAACACTCTCCGGAAATCCGCTGGCCATGGCTGCCGGCGTGGCCACCTTAACCTATCTCCGCGACCATAAGAACGAAGTGTATCCCCAGCTCGACAAATTGAGTGGCGAACTTGTGGAAGGAGTTGCCGCTGCTGCCGACGCCGCAGGCGTGACCCTATGCTGCAACCGTGTCGGGTCTATGTTCACTTGGTTCTTTACTCCAGGCCCGGTTACAGACTGGAATTCCGCCTCCAAGTCCGATACGGAGGCCTTCGGCCGGTTCCATCGTGCCATGCTCGATCACGGCGTGTATCTGCCCCCGTCGCAGTTCGAAGCGGCATTTCTGAGCACAGCGCATACCGAAGCTGATATCAAAAAGACCATCGAAGCCGCCAAGCAAGCCTTCGTGCCGGTGCATGCCTGAGGCGCTATTCCGGCTGCTTCTGTAACCGCATCATCTCGGGAATCGTCACAAAGTCATAGCCATCGTTCTTCCAGCGAGTGATTAGCTGGTCGGTGGCCATGACGGTCTGCGAGCGATCCGCGCCCATCTCGCGATGCCCGCCATCATGCAGCAGAATCACGTTGCCCCCACGAATTTGCCCGGAGACTCTCTGCACGATCTCAGGGGCTGGCGGAGCATTCCAATCGTAGCCGGTGACGCTCCACATCACGGTTTCCAGTCCCATTTGTCGTGCAGTCCGCAAAACCGCCGGACGGCGCCCACCGAAGGGAGGACGAAATAACATGGAATGCTCCCCGATCGCATTCTGCAGCGCGCGCCGGCAGCCTTCCAGTTCACTGCGAATCTGGGCCGCGCTTTTGAAGGTGAGCAGCGGATGAGTGAAGGTGTGATTGCCGACGGCGTGGCTACCCTTCACTACGTCACGCGCAATATCAGGCCGCTGCTGTACGTAGCGGCCGATCATAAAGAACGTTGCCTTCACATCGTGTTTGGCGAGAACTTCGAGCAGGCGAAACGTGTGGGGATCGTTGGGCCCATCGTCATAAGTCAGGGCTAATTGCTTGGAGCCAAGCGGCAACCCAACCAAGGTCTTGCCGTACCACTGCCCCGTCGGAGCCATGGACTGATAGCCGGCGGCAATCGCAGCGGCAGTTAGACCCGTTCCGGCAAGAGCAGCGCCAAGCATGGGAGGATTCTAGTAGTGGCTCAGTTTGGCGAATTTATACGAACCATTGTCATTCCGAGCCGGGCTTTTTTTATCGGCGAGGAATCCGCTCGTTGCCAGCACCCAAACAGCAGATTCCTCGCCGATAAAAAAAGCCCGGCTCGGAATGACAAATTGGAGAAATGTCCAAATTGCCCCACCAACGAGATTCTAGTCGAATCGCATTTCTCGCGGCGTTTTGCCGGCAATCGCGACGCACGAAGAACGAACTTGATGAGACCATTTCTCCTGTTAACTCTTTCCTCAATTGCATGCCGGCTGCTCCCGGGATATCCTGCGAGGCGAAGCCCCTGATCTCCCAGAGCCATGGCCAATCTCTTCGAGCTGCCCCGCTACATTGCAGTGGAAGGTCCCATACGAGTCGGAAAGAGCACGCTGGCGCGGGTTCTGGCCGAGCGCCTCAACGCGCAGCGGGTGATGGAGAGCGACGAGAACCCGTTTCTACGCGACTTTTACGAGGGCGAACGCGGGGCCGCCTTTCGCACGCAATTCGCATTTCTGATCCAGCGTTTCGAGCAGCTGCATGCGCTGGACCTTGGCCCGCGTTCGCAGAAAACCGTCATCACCGATTTCATCTTTGAGAAAGACAAAATCTTTGCCTGCCTAAACCTCACCGACCAGGAACTTGAGACTTACAACCGCTACTACACTCATTTTCGCGAGCAGCTGCCCACACCCGATTTAGTGATCTACCTCCAGGCTACCCCGGAAGTGCTGAAGAAACGGCTCAAAAAGAAGAATGCGCCGGGCGAAAAAGCCATCAACGAAGACTACCTGGAAGAAGTGGTCAAGGCCTACGAGCACTTTTTCTTCCACTACACGTCGTCTGACCTGCTGATCGTGAACACTTCGGAGATCGACTTCGTTGAGCGCAACGAGGATTTGCAGGAACTGCTGCGCAAGGTTTCCGCACCCATCAAGGGGACACAATATTTCCTGCCGCTGGGCAGCCAGGAAGCCGCCAGCGCGTAGTTCCACGCCAGTGCTGAAGAAGATCACATTGCTTCGGGACCGAGTAGGCGACTGGGCGGCTTATCCGTTCTCGGTCCCCACTATCAGTTGCCTTGAAGAACTCATCCTCCGCTCGAGGATCTCTTTTTTTGCCGGAGAGAATGGCAGCGGGAAATCGACTTTGCTGGAAGCCATTGCTGCCCATTATGGTTTCGGCCGCGAAGGAGGTAACCGCAACTTCTTCAATGATTCCACGGAAAGCAACCATTCCATCGACCCGCTGGTGAAAGCATTGCGTCTTTCCTTCGATATCCGGACCGGCGCAGGATTTTTTCTGCGGGCGGAAAGTTTTTTCAATACCGCGTCTCACATCGACAATCTAGGAATACTTGAGAGCTATGGAGGGCGCAGCCTCCACGCCCGCTCGCACGGCGAGACGTTCTTCACCCTGCTCGAACTAAAATTTCAACGCAACGGATTGTTTCTCCTGGACGAGCCCGAAGCGGCCCTTTCACCCCAACGGCAGCTTGCCTTTCTGGTTCTCATCCACGACGTACTCCAAAAATATAAGGGCGCACAATTCATCATCTCGACCCATTCGCCGGTATTGCTCGGGTATCCGAAGGCGCAGATTTTGTCTTTTGACGACGGCGCTATCCATGAAATCGAATATGAAGAGACGACCCCGATGCAGATCGTGCGGCGATTTGTGAACGACCGGGAAGAATTCCTGGAGGAATTGTTGAAAGACGCACCGCCGTTATTCAACGATCCAGAGTAATCTCGCCCCGGCTGTTGTGGCTTGCAACTCCACCCCTGTGTTATTACAATTGTAATAACACAGGAGCGGCGTCATGGTGGAGCTCAAAGTTCGCAAGTTTGGCAATTCGCTGGGAGTCGTTCTCCCCAAAGAAGTGATCAACCGCCTGCAGACCGGCGATGGAGAAAAGCTCTTCCTGATTGAAAGCGCATCTGGCGATTATCGCCTTACGCCCTACGACCCTGCCTTCGAGAAGCAGATGGAAAAGGTCGAGGACGTCATATCCCGCTACCGGAACACTCTGCGGGCCTTGTCGAAATGAAGCAGGCAGAGCCTGTCTGGATACTAGAACGAACAGTTTTCGCCGCGCATGATCGTCTGCTGGCTGCGCACGGAGGAGCAACCGGGCTGCGTGATGCCGGTCTCTTAGAGTCGGCTCTTGCGCGTCCGCGCCAACACTACGCCTATGGCTCTCCATATCTGATTGAGCTTGCTGCCCTCTACACGGCCGGTCTGGTTCGCAACCATCCATTTGTTGATGGGAACAAAAGGACGGGTTTCGCGATTGGCGTCGCGTTCTTCGAGCTGAATGGATTTGCCTTCCAGGCTAATGAGGAGGACGCAACACGGGCCGTTCTCGCGCTTGCGGCCGGCGATCTGGATGAGGCAGGATACGCGGAGTGGATGCGGGCTAACAGCAAACCTATGCCATGATGACTTACTCACTGATCGTACCCCGGCGGCAAAATTCTTTGGCCGACCTTCCCCGTTCCGGTCTACAATAGCCGCAGCGTTGATGTGGACAGGCTCCATCCGCTTGCGGAGGGGCACTGGGGGACATCATGAGTCTTACGCCAATTGGCGAGCCTCGCCAAAAAATTACTGCTGCCGTGCTGGCGGAAAAGAAACGCCGCCACGAACCCATCACTTGCCTCACTGCCTACGACTATCCCACCGCCCGTCTGGTCGACGAAGCTGGCATCGATGTCATTCTCGTCGGCGATTCCCTCGCCCAGGCCGTGCTGGGCTACGAGAACACGCTCTCGGTCACCATGGAGGAGATGCTGCACCACGCCCGCGCCGTGCGCCGCGCGGTGAGCCACGCGCTGCTGGTCGCCGACATGCCGTACGGCTCCTATCAACTCGACCCGCTGGAAGCGGTGCGCAACGCCGCCCGCTTCGTGAAAGAGGCCGGAGTCGAAGTGGTGAAGCTGGAAGGCGGCGAAAAGCGCGCCGACCTGATTCGCCGCATCATCGATGCCGAAATTCCCGTCGCCGGCCACATCGGCTTGACTCCGCAATCGGTGAACTTGATGGGCGGGTATAAGGTGCAGGGCAAGTCCTTGCCCGATGTCGAGCGCCTGATGCGCGACGCCGTCTCGCTGGAGCGCGCCGGGGTCGCCTTCATTTTCCTGGAAGGCATTCCGCGCAGCGTGGCCGCCATGATCACGGCCGAAGTGCGCGTTCCCACCATTGGCATCGGCGCCGGTCCGGAGTGCGACGGGCAGGTTCTGGTGCTGCACGACCTCCTCAACCTGACCTTCGGGCCGCCGGCCAAATTCGTGCGCCGCTATGCGGATGCCGCGGGGCTCATCCGGGGCGCGGTGCAGCAGTTCCGCACCGACGTGCACGAGAGGCAATATCCGTCGGACGCCGAGTCGTACCACTTGCCCAAGGAAACGCAAGCCGCGCTGGAGACGGTGCTCGAGCGCAAGAGCGCGATGCGCCGCTGATTCGATGTGCGCCGCCGGTTTAGCCTCTGAATCTGCAGCTCGCTTGCTGACCGCATCGCCCATGCAAGTTTGCTCTACCATCGCCGAAATGCGCGCCGCCTGCGGCGTGCGCAAGGGAAAGCGGCTGGGCCTGGTGCCGACCATGGGGGCGCTGCATGAAGGCCATCTTTCTTTGATCCGTGCCGCGCGAGCGCAATGTGACTTGGTGGCCGCGTCCATCTTCGTGAATCCCACGCAGTTCGGCCCGAACGAAGACTTTGCCCAGTATCCGCGCAGCTTCGAGCGCGATTGCGAGCTTCTGAAGAAAGAAGGCGTCGATCTGCTTTTTGCGCCTTCGGTGGAAGAAATGTATCCGCCGGGCGCAATCACCCATGTGACTGTAGAAGGAATGAGCGACAAGCTGTGCGGCCGGTCGCGCCCCGGCCACTTTCGCGGCGTGACCACGGTCGTCGCCAAGCTTTTCAACATCGTTGAGCCGGAAGTCGCATTCTTTGGCCAGAAAGACGCCGCGCAGTTCGCCATCCTCCGCCGCATGGTGCGCGACCTGGATTTTCCCATCGAACTCATTGCCTGCCCGATCGTTCGTGAACCGGATGGCCTCGCCTTGAGCTCGCGCAACGCCTATCTCGACCCGCAGCAGCGGAAGTCGGCGCTGGTACTGCATCGGTCGCTGATGGAGGTGCGTAGGCTGTTCGATCAAGGCGAGCGAAATGCCGCGCGGCTGATTGCGACCGGGCGCAACACGTTTGCGTCTGAGCCTCGTCTTCGGCTCGACTACTTCGAAATCGTCGACCCCGAGACGCTCGACGCCATGGCCGAGGTCAGGGCGCCAGCGCTTGTCGCCGTGGCTGCCTTCGTGGGAACCACGCGCTTAATCGATAATCTGGTACTACCATTGTCGACAATTTACCCTTGAGATATAGGAGGTCGCGGTGAATAAGCTAGCGGCGGGGATTTAGGCAGTTATGGTTTGTTTCGCTCTCCGTGGTGCCGCGCAGGACCAGATCGTCAGCATGGACAACGAATCGCATTACTCGCTGGTTTTCAGCAATCAATATTGCCGGGTTTACCTCGTTAGCTTAGGCCGCCTTGAAGAAACCAAGCCGGTCGTGCATGAGCATGATTGGGTGCGGATGACACTGAGTGGCACGGTCGAGCAAGCGTGGGGCGGGACGGCATTTTCCAAGCCGCAGTATGAAGATCCCGAAGGTTACGAGATTTCATTCCTCTATCCGATAAGCCGCGTGGCCCTGCGCAATCCCAGCATCGTGCCCTATCGGGCGGTCATTGTTGAGATCATGCAAGCGGATGAAAGCCGCAACCGCTTTCGCGATCCATCGTTGGATCCCTTTGCTCAAACACTTGGTCCGGGCGTGGATTCCCACGTCTCCTATGTCACCGCTCTGACGAAAACTTCTGTCGAAATTCTGAACGTGCAATTGCTGAGCGGAGATTCGAAGGAACTGCATTCGAATGGACCGGGCGGCCTGATCGTCGCTATCACAGACGCCGATTTGTCGCGCCAACCGAAGGGCGGGGCAGCGGAGGAACTGCGTCTCTCGAAGGGAGACGCGCAGTGGTTCACGGGTGCAGCCCCCAACTTTGAAAATTTGGGCAGGGACCCTGCTCGTTTCGCGATTCTGGAAATGAAGTGACGCGGACTCGTCTAGATATTCTTTTTCCCTGAAACATACTCATTCCCAGCAATCACATACCGCAGCGGCCGCTCGGCCGCCTTCGTAATCCCAATCCGCGGCGTCACCCGCACGCGCTTCGGGCGAAAGCCGTCGTCTACGATAAGAAGATCAGACTCAGTACTCGTCACATCTTTTCCATTGTCCCGCTCACGCGTAATGCCCAGCGCTTCGGCGAGACGCCCCGGACCGCTGGTTAGAGCCCGCAGACTGCGCGAACTGGCGGAAGCCAGAGGAATCCCACGCCGTTGCGCCATCTCTTCGATCCCGGCCAGAGGCTCCAACGCCCGGAACAAAACCGCTCCGGCTGTCCCCTCCGGCTGGCACGAGACGTTGAAGCAGTAGTGATTGCCATAAATGAAATACACATAGACGTGGCCGGGAGGGCCGAACATGATCGCGTTGCGCGCGGTTGGACCACGGTACGAATGCGACGCGGGATCGTTTTTGCCGAGGTAGGCTTCCACTTCCACGATCCGCCCGGCAAGCTGGATTTTTCCCTCCCGCCGCACCAGCACTTTGCCAAGCAAATCCCGGCTCACGCGGCGGGGATCGCGGTCGTAGAAGGAGCGCGGAAGAGGATTGCTGAAGGTGCTTGCATCTCGGTAGCGATTGCGGTCAATTGAAGCAGATTCCTGGCTCGTCCTCTTCGCTCTGCGGCTGCTGACGGCTCGGGTTGACACTCGGGAGGCCATGGCCGGAACGGCCTACGCCGCGCCTTTCATGGCAGTCTTCAGATATTCCAGCACTTCTTCCGCATGTCCCTGCGGTTTTACCTTGTGGAAGATGTGCCTGATCTTTCCATCCGGGCCGATGATGAACGTGGTTCGCGCCACGCCCAGCACTTTTTTCCCGTACATGTTCTTTTCCTGCATCATACCGTAGAGGTTGCAGACTTTTTTGTCGGCATCGGCGAGCAAGGTGAACGGCAGAGTGTATTTTTCCTCGAACTTCTTTTGCGCCTTGGGAGTATCGGGCGAAATTCCCAGAATCACCGCGCCGGTTTTCTGGATTTTCTTATAGGAGTCGCGGAACTCGCAGGCCTCGACCGTGCAGCCGGGAGTGTTGGCCCGGGGATAAAAGTAGAGCACCACGTAGCTGCCACGGAAGTCCTTAAGCGAGATTTCTTTTCCATTCTGGTCGGGCAAAGTGAAGTCCGGGGCTTTATCATTAAGGTCGAGACGCATGGCTCTATCTCCTTTAACTTCTGCATCGTTATACCGCAAGCTTCAGCGGTCCGTCATCCTGGCGGCTCTCGCCATAGCGCTGGCGGCAATCGCGCCGGCTCAGCTAGCGACCAAGGCTAAGGTCGACAAAGGTCCCCGCGCGGTTGGCCTGCTGGAGCTGGCGCCCAACGGCGGCGCCCGCCTCACCCCTGTCGTGATCATGATCGAGGGCCAGTTCTACGACGCCAGCGTGTACAAGGCCGCCCCGGTTCCCATCGCTCTTGACCCAGGAACGGTATACGAAGCCGAGCGGGCCGGAACTTCTCTGGGACTGTTTACAATCACTGAGGCGCTGCAAGCGCAAGGCAAAACCTCCGGCCCGCTGTGGATCGGGGAAGGTAAGTTTCTCCCAGCCGGGGCAAAGCCACCCAAGACCGGGGAAAAGGCCGAAGACAAGCCGCGAGGAATTGACGAGGGTGACGATAAGCCGCCCGTTCTGAAAAGGCCTACTGCACCCGAACCGCTGAAAGCAGCGCCGCCAGCCGCTGCGCCAGCACCAGCCCCAGCGCCAGCATCGGCCCCTCCCGCCCCGGCTCCATCAGCGCCGCCCGCGGCCCCTGCGCCGCCCGCGCCAACCGCGGCGACCACTCCCGCGCCAGCGCCAACGGCTCCTTCCACTCAGTCCGACGACAGCAACCGCCCAGTACTGCGGCGCGGAACCTTCTCTATTCCCGAGACCGACCGGCTTCCTCCCGCCGCGGCAGGCCAGCCACCCACGGGCGCTACCAACCCGAAAGGCACCCCCGCCAACGCCAGCGCTGGACAGGGCAATGTGCAGATCGTTGCCGCGGTTTCTGACGCGGGCGGACCCGAACCTCGTCCCTACACGTTTTCCATGAAGCCGGCCGAGCAACAGGAATTTCAGAAGAAAATGCTCGCCATGGCCGCCGACGACGTTCGCGTCCGCGCCAAGCAGCTGGAATCGGAAACCATGGTTGCTCCCGTCCATCCGGCGGCCCGTAGAGGATCCAAAACAAAACCACCGGCTCCAACTTTTGCCGACGTGCAGCTTCGCGTATTCGATCTTTCCCTGAGTAACGAGCCGGTGCTGGTGCTGACCGCGACTGCTCATCTTGACCCCGGGCCTGATTCCGGCCCTCCCAACCTGCAATACATGATTACGCTGGTTGCGCGGAGCGACATTTACGGTGAACTGCACAAAGTGTTCTCGAATGTAACGGACCCGCAGCACCTCGACATTCGACCACGCTACGACCTGATTGATGCCGTCGACGCCGACGGCGATGGCCGCGGCGAATTACTCTTTCGGAAGGTCTTCGACTCAGGCAGCGCCTACGCCGTGTTCCGCGTCATCGGCGATCAGGTTTGGCCGCTCTTTGACGGCACGCCCGGGCAATGAGCGCTGCGGACTGGACGCGCCGTGAGTTCTTGCATGCAACCATCGGAGCGACACTCGCGAGCGGTCTTTCCGGCCGCGCGGCAACTCCATCTTTCGCCGCAAGCGTTGGTGCTCATCCCAGCGTGACCTCCTCCACTTTATTTCCGAAGGGTTTTTGGTGGGGCACAGCCACTGCCGCCTATCAGATCGAAGGCGGATGGAACGAAGATGGCAAAGGCGAATCTATCTGGGATCGTTTCTCCCACACTCCGGGCAAGATCAAGGACGGCGACACCGGCGACGTCGCCTGCGACAGCTATCATCGCTGGCGCGATGATCTTGAGCTGATGCGTGCGCTCAATCTCAACAGCTATCGCTTTTCGCTTTCCTGGCCGCGCATTCAGCCTGAAGGCTCGGGCCTGGTAAATGCAAAGGGCATTGATTACTACAGCCAGTTGATCGACGCTCTGCTTGAGGCCAAAATTCGGCCGCTGGTCACGCTCTATCACTGGGACCTGCCGCAGCGATTAGAAGATGGCGGCGGCTGGCCGAACCGCGACACCGCCGCCCGTTTCGCCGAGTACGTCGAACTCGCCGCCCGCGCTCTCGGCGACCGCGTGACGGACTGGTGCCTGCTCAACGAGCCCGCAGCATTCACCAGCAAGGGCTATCTCGACGGCGTCCATGCTCCAGGCCGAAAGAGCATTCGCGACTTTCTGCGCGCCACCCACAGCGTCAACCTCGCGCAGGGAGCGGGATTTCGCGCGCTGAAAGCGGCGCGCCCAAAGGCCCGCGTTGGTACCGCTTTCAGCATGTCCGCCTGCGAGCCGGCCACCAATTCCTCCGACGACAAACTTGCCGCCGAGCGCGCCCACGCCATGGTCAACCTTTGGTTCCTTGAGCCGGCCCTGCGCGGCAAATATCCCAATGCGTTTCCTATCTTCCCTGGATTTCTCATGGGCATGAAAGATGGCGACATGGAAAAGACCCGCGCCCCGCTCGACTTCATCGGCATCAATCTGTACTACCGCACCGTTGTCTCCGCCCCGGGCGCGATGGAACGCGCCTTCGATCCGCGCTTCTGGCTGCTTCCGGCGAAAATGGAATACGGCAAGCAAGGGCCGAAAACTGAGATGGGCTGGGAAGTCTGGCCGAAAGCCATCTACGACATCGTCACGCGCGTTACCCGCGACTACAATCGCCCCGTCATCGAGATCACCGAAAGCGGCTGCTCCTACGCCGATTCTCCCGGCCGTGACGGCGCCATTCACGACGCTCTCCGTATCGACTACCACCGCGCCTATCTAAGCGAACTGGCCCGCGCCATGAAAGACGGCGCCGACGTGCGCGGCTATCACGCCTGGACCTTGATGGACAATTTCGAGTGGGACTCCGGGTTCAGCCAGCGCTTCGGCCTCGGCTACACCGATTTCAAGACGCTGAAGCGAGTCGCGAAGGACTCAGGCAAGTGGTATGCGACCGTAGCCGCAACCAATGCAGTGGCTTGAACTCGGCTTGGACTAAACATTCAGTGCCCGTTATGTGGGCTTCGTGTACAATTCCCCAGCCCAGATTCCAGTCCCACAGTCGCCGGTCAACCAACCTGAATAGTCAGGCTGCACGCTCGTTCCGTAGTCGGGCCCTTCCGAGGGCTGCCTGGTGGGAATCTCACGCAGAAAAAGGAGAAAGTATGCAGCGAGCTTTGCGTTCTATCCTTCTGGTTCTTTGTCTTGCCTTAGCCGCTGGAGCATTGCAGGCGCAGGCTCCCGCGCCTGCTAAACCGCCGGTCTACGTTTACGTGGCCGAATGGGCCGTGCCTCGCGCCCAGTGGCCGGACATGCAGAAAGTCGACGCAGGCGACAAGTCTATCTGCGAAAAACTCATGGCCGACGGCACCATCATCGGCTACGGTTCCTACACCAACCTCATTCATCAGGAGGGTGAGCCTACCCACGGCTCCTGGTTCACCGCCACTTCCGAGGGCAATTTGCTGAAGGCTCTGGACGCTTTCTATGCCCATCCCGGATCGACTGATGCCGCTGTCCAGGCAGCCTCCAAGCACTGGGATCAGATTCTTACCGGGGACATGTACAACGCCAAGTCCGGTTCCTCCGGCGGTTATCTAATTTGGTCGAAGTGGGTGGTCAAGCCGGGGATGATGAGAGCCTACGCGGAGTTGACGAAAAAGATTGTTGCCCCGGTGCTCGACAAGCTGGTAGCAGACGGCACCGTCACTTCCTGGGGAGAACTCTCCGAGGACTACCACACCGAAAAGCTCGGCACCGTCTATGACTACTTCACCGTGCCCGACACTGCGTCGCTCGATAAACTCAACAAAGCCTTTGACGATCTGTTCGGCGACAACGGCGCGCTGTTACCAGCCTACCAGGCGTTAACCGAGCGCGACGGGCATCGCGACTATCTCACCCGCCTGAATTACATGGCGAGCAAGTAACCTGCGCGCCCCGTCCTTTCCCGCGGGACGGGGCGCACTTTCATATGGGGCGGACACTCCTGTGTGGGGCGGAAACTCCTGCCCGCCGCTGTTGCTGTTCAGGTTTTCAGGGAAGAATGGAAGCGGGGCGTTCTGGTTCACCCTCACTTCGGGTTCAGCACCAACTGCCCGTTTTGCACCTTGATCCCGTCGATGTTGTCCGGCAGTTTCAGCCGGTCACGCTGCTCCGCCAGCCGCTGCTGCAGCGCGCCATTCACCAGCGAAACCGGAATACTCAGGTCGCCCACTTTGAACTCGGTCGGATCAAACGTTGCGTAGCCATCTTTCGATCCCAGATGGCCGGAGACCGTGATCCATACATTCTTGCCGGCGATATTCACCAGAAACTGCCCGTGCGCCTGGTCGCCGTCAAAACTGATTTGCTGATCGAGAATGTTCGGCATGGAGCCCAGGTCGGACCCCGGGGCGAGTTGTCCCGAGGCGCCTGACAACGCGCCCGAAGCCTGCGCCAGAGCAGCAGTGATTTCGTTCGACGTGATGTTGACCGCCGGCTTTTGTGCCGCGCTGGAAGCTTGCGAAGAAGCCGCTGACGTCGTCGGACTCGATGAGCCCGCCGAGCCTTGGATAAGCGGCGCATCTTCAACCGCCGGGTCGCCCGAGGGTTGAGGGTCTGGCGGAGTCAGTTGCGACATTTTTTCCTGGAAAGACCGCGCGTTGGCTGCGGCTTGCTCCGGGGTTTGCGGCGCCACAATGGGAGTCGGCCGCCTCAGCACCAGAATCAGCGCCGTCACGGACACGAGCAGCGTGGCGACGCTGATAACGCGATCCAGCTTCCACTTCTTCATGGCCGCCTCCTGGGCGCTCCGCACCTATTTGAATATGTTACCGGGAGGGGATGTCAGATTTCAGATGACCGAAGTCACCCAGCGGAGGTTACCGCGACAACGCCGTCATGCTGTGCTCCCCTTGTGTCCTCTGTGGTTTTGGCCATAGGCAGCGGAGAACTCATAAAACCTACCCACCCAGCTTTTTCGCCAGCAACTCATTCACCAGCTGCGGATTGGCCTGGCCGTTGGAAGCCTTCATCACTTGGCCGACGAAGAAGCCGGCCACGGTCTTCTTTCCGGCGCGATATTGCTCGACCTGCTTGGGGTTTGCCGCGATCACTTCGTCAATAATCTTCTCCAGCGCCGAAGTATCCCGCGACTGCTCAGGCCGCCCTTCTTCCTCATACACGACCGGAAAATCCTTGCCGCGACCGAAGCACAAATCATAGAGATCCTTGAGCATCTTGCCGGAGATCGCGCCGCTCTCCACCAAATCCGCCGATGCCGCCACGCCCTTCATCGAAACCGGCGACTGCTCGATCTCGAGGCTCTTGGCTTTGAGACGACCCATGAGCTCGCTCTGCACCAGGTTCGCAACACGCTTTGGATTCTTGGCCGCCTTCGCCGCCGCTTCAAACTGATCGGCCAGGGACTTCGTCAGGGTGAGCACCTGCGCGTCCTGCTCGGTGATGCCGTAGTCCGCGACCATGCGCTTGCGCCGCGCCTCGGGCAATTCCGGCAAGGTTCGGCGAATTTCCGCCTGCCATTTTTCATCGACGACCAAAGGCAGCAGATCGGGCTCGGGGAAATATCGATAGTCGTGCGCCTGCTCCTTCGAGCGCATGCCGTAGGTCTTGCCCTCGTTCGCGTTGTACAGGCGTGTTTCTTGCGTGATCTTGCCGCCCGCGTCCACCACTTCAATCTGCCGCTCGATTTCGTAGATCAGCGCTTCGCGAATAAAGCGGAAGGAATTGACGTTCTTGACTTCCGTCTTGGTGCCAAATTCCTTCTGCCCGCGAGGTTTCACGCTCACGTTGGCGTCGCAGCGCAGCGAGCCTTCTTCCATGTTGCAGTCGCTCACGCCGGTGTAAAGAATGATTTCTTTCAGCCGCGTGAGATATTCGTAAGCCTCGTCGGGCGAAGCGATATCCGGCTCGCTGACAATCTCAATCAGCGGCACCCCGCTGCGGTTCAAGTCGATGGCGGTCGTGTCGGACGCGTCAGGAAATCCTTCATGCAGGCTCTTGCCCGCGTCTTCTTCCAGATGCACTCGCGTGATGCCGATCTTCTTTATCCCCCCGCGAACCGGAATTTCGATGGACCCAAACTCCGCCAGCGGCTTGTCGTACTGCGAAATCTGGTAGCCCTTGGGCAGGTCGGGATAGAAATAATTCTTGCGCGCGAAAATCGAAGTCTCGTTAATGCGGCAATTCAACGCCATCGCCGCCAGCGTGGCGAACTCCACGGCTTTCTTGTTCAGCACCGGCAGTGCGCCCGGCAACCCCAGGCACACTGGGCAGACATTGGTATTCGGCGGATCGCCGAAGCGCGTCGAGCACGAGCAAAATATCTTCGTCGCGGTCAGCAGCTGGACGTGCACTTCCAGCCCGATGACGGGCTCGAACTTGGCGCGGGCCGCAACGGAAGTTTCTGGCGTGGTGGCCATAGAAAGCGATTATAAAGCAGCACTCGCGTCGGCACAGACCGGGTAGGGACGGGTCTCCGACCCGTCCGGATCAAGCGAAGGCCAACAGCTGGCCCGTTCCAGTTGGAGTATTAGTGTGGTTCGTATCAGGGCATCGGCTTCAGCCATGCCGTTTGGCCAACAAGTTGACACCCGCGCCGGCACGGTACAATCGAGCAGCCCGTGGCGCATCCTGGGCGCGTCATTCGAAGTAAGTGCGAAGACGGCACGGCTAAAGCCGATGCCCTGATACGATCCCTAGCGCCGCTTCAACGCCTCCAGTTCATCCAGCGTCCTCGGCCAATCCGAGCGCAGCAGCCGCGATAAACTTCGATCCGCCAGCACCCTTCCGCCGGTCTGGCACTTGGCGCAGTAGTTGGTTTCGTTGTCGGCGTAACGAATGCGCTGAATCTTTTCGGCGCAGCGCGGACATGGCTGCCCATAGTGTCCATGCACAGCCATCTCTTTTCTGAACGCGGTGATCTTCTCTGGAAATTTCTGCTCCGCTTCTTTCCCGAGCTGGTCAATCCAAAGCCGCAGCGTGTCGCGCGTGGCCGCGAACAGCCGCTCCCACTCCTCCGGCCTCAGCTTGCGCGTCAGCGTGATCGGCGAAAGGCGCGCCGCCCAGAGAATCTCATCCGAATAAGCGTTGCCGATGCCGCTGAGGATGCGCGGATCGGTCAACGCTCGCTTCAGCGTACGATTCTCCGCGGTGAGCGCCTCGCGAAATGCGTTAAGATCGCTGGCAAAAACATCGATCCCGCCCGGATCCAGAGCCTGTAGCTCCCCCTCGCTGCCCACCACATACAACGACGCCCGATGCTTTGTGCCCGCTTCCGTCAGCACCAGCGAGCCGTTGGGGAAATCGAACGCCGCCAGGTCCTTGCGCCCGCTGAGTTTCACTCCGGCCGCCTTCCAATGCAGCCGCCCGGCAATCATCAAGTGCACCACCAGCCAGAGATCGCCCTCCACGCCAATGGCGATGCGCTTGCCGATCCGCCGCAGTTCCCGCACGATGCGCCCTTCCGCTGCGCTGATCGACGGCTTCGCCGTGCGCAGCAGGAACGGGCTATTTAGCCGTACCCGCTCGAGCGGCTGCCCAACAATCCGCGGTTCGAGCGCGCCGATATAAGCGAAGATATCCGGCAGCTCTGGCATGGATAATAGCTTGCAATTCCCGACGGCTCTTTGCAAGCGGCGGCCCGTCCCCCAAATCGCCTGTTCCCGCCTGCTGCTAAAATGGAGAAAGCATGGTCCTTCCCTTCGTCCGCGATTTGTTCGCGGACGTGGAAAATCTCCCCGCCTTCGCGCGCGCGGCCTCCCACCTGAAAGGCTCCGCGGGGCGTATCCGTGTTTCTGGGCTTACTCCAACCGCCAAAGCGCTTTTGCTGGTTCTTTTGCAACGCGCAGCGGGCCGGGCCCTCATTGTCATCGTCGCCGATAATCGCGCCGCCGAAGATGTGCTGCCCGTGCTGCAGGCGTTCCACGAGCTGACCGGCGGCAATGACCCCGGATCGATCATCAGCCTGCCCGCTCGCGACGTATTGCCGTTCCAGAATCTTTCCCCCCACCCGGACCTTCAGGAAGAACGCGCTGCGGCTTTATGGAAGCTCGCCACCGGCGCGGTCTCCATTGTTGTTTCTCCCGCGCATGCCACCGCTCTGCGGCTGCGTTCCGCGGAATATTACGCGGGCCTCGCGCGCGTGGTCCGCAAGGGCGAAACTCTCGACACCGACGCCTTGCTCGCTCACCTCAACATCGTGGGCTACATGGCGGCCGATGTCGTCGAAATGCCCGGCGAATACGCGCTGCGCGGCGGTATCCTCGACGTTTATCCGCCCGAAGCCGAGCGCCCCCTGCGCATCGAATTGTTCGGCGACGAAGTCGAATCCATTCGTAAGTTCGATCCCGGAACGCAGCGGTCTTCGAACTCCACGGACGAAGCTCTGCTCTTGCCGCTCACCGAAACTCCGGTCAGCGATGAGATTCTTGGCGCCATTCACACCCGTCTCTCCGGCAAGCGCATCACCGGCGCTGAAGAAGTAGTCGAGCAGGCGGTGCGCTCCGGTGGCGTCACCGTGTTCCCCGGCTGGGAATTCTACGCTCCGTTAGCCGGAGCAGAGCATAGCCTTTTCGACCTGTTGCCGAACGCCGCGGTTCTCGTTGATGAACCCGAAAACGTGAAAAACGAATTCGACCGAGTGTGGTCGCGGATTGAAGAAGCCCACGAGCGCAGCGGAGTTGGCAATCTGGTGAAGCCCGGCGATCTGTATCTCCCGCCGGAGGATTGGTGGCATCGGGTGAATGCGTTGCCGGGAGCGGAGATCGAACATCTCGGCATCGAGCGCGCCGCGGACGGCGAATCGCTGAGCTTTCATTCCCAACCCGCGCCTCGCTTTCACGGTGCCGTTCCCGCTTTGATCGAGGACGCCAAAAAGCAGCTCTCCGAAGGCCGCCGCGTCCTCATTGCGGTGCCTAACACCGGCGAAATCGAGCGCCTGGCTGATGTCTTCAGCGAGTACGGCGTCTCTTTCCGCCTGGGAAGCCGTACCCGCGGCGGCGAAAGCTATGCGGACGAAACCTCGTATTTTTCAGGCGAGGTGCTCAGCGCAACTCTCGCGAAGGCTTATGTTCCCGACGGCGTGATTTTCCCCGAAGCCAGTCTGGCCATCTTCGGCAGCCGCGATTTGTTTGACGAGTCGGAATCCGTCGTCTCCCGCCCGCAGCGCCAGAAGTCAAAGACCTCGGCGTTCCTCTCCGACTTCCGCGACTTGCAAGTCGGCGATTACGTGGTTCACGTCGAGCATGGCATTGGCCAATACCAGGGCCTGAAGGAAATCAACCAGGGCGACGGCAACGCCGAGTTCATGCTGCTCGAGTACGCGGAGGGCGCGCGCCTGTACGTCCCGCTCACCCGCCTTGATCTCATCCAGAAATACCGTTCTTCGGAAGGCGCTAAGCCGGCGCTGAATCACCTCGGCACCCAGGCTTGGGCCAAAACCAAGGCCCGCGTGCGCAAGGCGATGAAAGACATGACCGAGGAACTGGTCAAGCTCTACGCCGAGCGCAAAACCGCCCAGGGCCATGCCTTCCCCGCCGCAAACGAATGGATGCACGAATTCGAAGATGCCTTCGCCTTCACCGAAACCGAAGATCAAGATCTGGCTATCGCTGACGTCAAGCGCGACATGGAATCGCAGCAGCCCATGGATCGCCTGCTCTGCGGCGACGTCGGCTACGGCAAGACGGAAGTCGCCATGCGCGCGGCGTTCAAGGCCGTCAGCGACAACAAGCAAGTCGCCGTGCTCGCGCCTACCACCGTTCTCGCGTTTCAGCACTTCGAAACCTTCAAGCAGCGTTTTGCGCCCTTTCCGGTCAGCATCGAAATGATCAGCCGGTTCCGCACGCCGCGCCAGCAGAAGGAAATCCTGCAGCGCAGCGAAGCCGGCAAAATCGATATCCTCATCGGCACCCACCGCCTGCTCTCGAAAGACGTAAAGTTCGCCGATCTCGGGCTGCTGGTGGTCGATGAAGAACAGCGTTTCGGCGTCCGCCACAAAGAGCGCATCAAGCAGATGCGCAAGCAGGTGGACGTTCTCACCATGTCGGCCACGCCCATCCCACGCACCCTCCACATGTCCATGGTCGGCCTGCGCGACATGAGCGTGATCGAGACTCCTCCCAAAGACCGCATCGCCATCCAAACCGTGGTGGCCAGTTGGGATGACAAGCTAATTCAGTCGGCGCTTGAGCAGGAACTCGCCCGCGGCGGCCAGGTCTATTTCGTCCACAACCGCGTCGATACCATTTGGGAGATCGCCGCCAAGCTGCAGACGCTGGCCCCTTCCGCACGCGTTATCGTCGGCCATGGACAAATGTCGGAAGGTGAGCTGGAAAAAGTGATGCTCAAATTCATGCATCACGAAGCCGACATTCTGGTGGCGACGACCATTATCGAAAACGGCCTCGACATTCCGCTCTGCAACACCATTCTTATCAACCGCGCCGAGCGGCTTGGACTTTCCGAGTTGTACCAATTGCGCGGCCGCGTAGGCCGCTCCGACCGCAGGGCTTACGCGTATCTCCTGTTGCCCTCGGAAATCGAGCTCACGCCCATCGCGCGCCGCCGCCTGGCCGCGCTCAAAGAATTTTCCGACTTGGGCGCCGGCTTCAAAATCGCCGCCCTCGATCTGGAACTCCGCGGCGCCGGCAATTTGCTGGGCGGCGAACAAAGTGGCCACATCGAAGCCGTCGGCTTCGAGCTCTACACGCAAATGCTCGATCGCGCGGTACGCGAAATGAAGGGCGAATCCGCCGTCGAAGAAACCGCGACCCAGCTGAACCTGGGGCTGAACATTCGCATCCCCACCGATTACATTTCGGAAGAGAACCAGCGCCTGCGAATGTACAAGCTGGTCGCAGGAGTCGAGACCGAGGAACGTCTGGCTGACCTGGGCGGAGAACTGCGCGACCGCTACGGCGAGCCGCCGCCGGCCGTCCGAAATCTTCTGGAGTACGCCTCGCTCAAGCTGCTCTGCATGCAGGTGGGCGCAACCGCAATTGACCGCAAGCGCGATCTGGTCAACATCAAGTTTCGCCAGAACGCCGCCATCGATGCGGGCAAGCTGGCGCGATTCGTTTCCTCGCAGCATGGCGCGCAATTCACGCCCGATGGCGTGCTCAAATTCTCGCTGAAGGCAACGGCCGCCGAAAGCGTGCTCAGTCTGCTGTACGATTTGATCGAAGAGCTAGCCGTTCCGGCGCAGACGGCGAAAGCGTGACGTTAGTACCATACGCACCACATTCCTGCTATAGAATGCCTTGACGTTGTGCTCGAATATTCTTTCCTGCCGCGAGCGAACTCTGTGCCTGCAATCGCCACATGGCCGGGCGTAGCGCCAACGACCAAAGACCAACGACCAACGACTGCCTTATGAAAATGAAAGTCCGCAAAGCCGTATTTCCCGCCGCCGGCCTGGGCACGCGCTTCCTGCCCGTCACCAAAGCTCAACCCAAAGAGATGCTGCCGCTGGTCGACAAGCCCATCATTCAATATGGCGTGGAAGAAGCTCTGGCCGCGGGCTGCGACCAGATCATCATCGTCACCGGCCGCGGCAAGTCGGCCATTGAAGATCACTTCGACGTCAGCTACGAACTCGAAACCATGCTGGAGCAGCGCGGCAAGACCGACCTCCTGGCCATCGTGCGCCACATTTCCGACATGATTCACGTCGCCTATGTGCGCCAGAAAGAAGCTCTCGGCCTGGGCCACGCCGTGCTCACCGCGCGGGAACTCGTCGGCGATGAGCCTTTCGCCGTGCTCCTGGCCGATGACGTAATCGACGCCCAAGTCCCCTGCCTAAAGCAAATGATGGACGTCTTCGAGCAGACGCAATGCTCCGTCCTGGCCACGCAGGTCGTTGAAGGCGCAGCGATTTCCGCATACGGCGTCCTCAAAACCAAGCCCGCCGACGGCCGCTTCAACGGCCGCCTCTTCGAAATTACAGACATGGTCGAGAAGCCCAAGTTCGAAGCCGCGCCGTCGAATCTCGCCGTGATTGGCCGCTACATTCTGACTCCTACCGTCTTTGAAACCTTATCCGAAATCAAGCCTGGCGCCGGCGGCGAACTGCAGCTCACCGACGGCATGAAGCTGCTGCTGCAAAAAGAAAAGATGTACGGCTTCGTCTTCGAAGGCAAGCGCCACGACACCGGCGACAAGCTAGGCTTCCTGAAAGCGACAGTAGAATTCGCGCTCAAGCGGCCAGATTTGGGAGGGCCGCTGCGGGAGTATTTAAAGGGTTTGAATTTGTAGCGCTATAGAGGTTGCGCCGGATGGGAATCCTCAGTCTCAGGTGCCGTGGGCTCGTAGTACAACCAGCGCAGCAGGACGTATGCCACTAGCAGAAGTGCAATCGACCTGATCAATTCTGGGAGCGCATCCTGAAAAGAGAATCTGGTCGAGACAGTTGCTCGGCCTACGATTTCCAGATACTCGCGCCTAGTCAGCCAGTGCGCCACCGGTTCGCTGAAAACGTAGGCAAAATGAAGCAAACCCTGCGCAAACATCCAGCCGAGGGCAATGGTGCCCACGTAGCTGTCCACCAGAACCCTCTTCAATCGTTTACACATTCTTCCCGCCTTTTGACACGCCCCAACACGCAGCGAGGCTCCTACCCGGATTCATGCCATACACCCACT
The DNA here is from genome assembly GCA_963770915.1 of uncultured Acidobacteriaceae bacterium. GTDB lineage: Bacteria > Acidobacteriota > Terriglobia > Terriglobales > Acidobacteriaceae > PALSA-270. The sequence continues at coordinate 2,039,631 of CAVYRG010000001.1, read as the reverse complement.
GAGACAGAAGCCAAGCTGCCGAAAGGCTAGCTATCGAGCTATACAGAAAATATGAGCTAGTGATCAACATCAAGCGGTCGGCTGTTGTGAGGGTAGGCGAAAAGTAGGGAATATCTCGGATCGCGATCGCAGTAACCAGAAAAGCGCCCAACCGGAAAGCCGGTTCCCATAGACATCGGAATGCGGAATCGAGAAACCAGAGCAGAAACGCGGCTATCGCAACCGCCGCTACCTGAGAATCTGCTAATACTTCACGAAGAGAACGCCTCATAGATTCTCGTGACGGGACGGCGGAAGGTCGCCTTCACCCTTCCAGCGCCGCCTTCAACTTCTTCGACTTCTCCTCCACGCCCTGCGCCAACTTCTGTTTGTGCGCCGCCATCTTCTTCGTTAGCTCCGCATCGCCAACCGCCAAAATCTGCGCCGCCAGAATTCCCGCATTGGTCGCGCCCGGCTTGCCAATCGCGACAGTCGCCACCGGAATCCCCGCCGGCATCTGCACGGTGGCCAGCAGCGAGTCCATCCCATTCAGCGAAGTCGAAGGAATCGGCACGCCAATCACCGGCAACGACGTGTGCGCCGCAATCACGCCGGCCAGATGCGCCGCCCCGCCCGCTCCCGCAATGATGACGCGAATCCCGCGTCCTGCGGCCTGCCGCGCATACTCCGCCGTCCGATCCGGCGAGCGATGCGCCGAAGTCACATCGATCTCATAGGCAATGCCAAAATCTTGCAGCGCCCTCCCCGCCTCGCCCATGATCTCAAGATCGGAATCGCTGCCCATCACAATCGAAACCAATGGCTTCATCTCCATCCCTTCTCCCAATCTTAGTTGGTTCAGGATTGCTCAATCTTCTCATCCGCCTTCAATGCCAGCAGCAGCTTGACATGCATCAGCGCGACGCCCAGCCCCATCCCGCAAGCCAGCAATCCCACAATCTGCACGGCCCGCACATTCTCCGATCCCGCCGTGCGCGCGAACGCCCCAAACCCCAAAACCGCTGCCAGCAGCGACGCCGTCAATCCTCTGCGCAGTTTCTTTTGCATATTTCTAGCCTTTCCCCAGCGCCCTCGCCGCAATGTCCTTGCGACAATGCGCGTTCTCGAACCCAATCTTCGATACCGCCTCATACGCCCGCGCCACCGCCGACTGCACATCCGCGCCGCGCGCCGTTACTCCTAACACCCGCCCACCCGCCGTGTAGAAACCGCCATCGCGCTGAGTGGTTCCCGCGTGAAACACCTTCACTCCGCCCATCTTCTCAGCATCTTCCAGCCCAATGATCTTCTTGCCGACTTCAAATGTCCCCGGATATCCTCCCGACGATATCACCACGCACACCGCCGCATCTTGCGACCACTTGAAATCGCCCTCGCTAGTCCGCCCCTCAATCGAGGCTTCCAGCGCCTCGGTCAAATCGCTTTCCAGCCGCATCAGGATCGGCTGCGTCTCCGGATCGCCAAAGCGGCAATTGAATTCCAGCACCATCGGCCCGCGCGCCGTCATCATCAGCCCACAGTAGAGGACGCCCTTGAACTCCGCGTCTTCCTCTTTCATCCCCGCGACCACCGGGCGCGCAATGTGATTCACCAGCCAGTCCCGCATCTTGTCGTCGACGATTGCGGGCATGGAATAAGCGCCCATGCCGCCGGTATTCGGTCCCGTATCTCCATCCCCGATTCGCTTGTGATCCTGCGCCGCCACCAGCGGCGCCACGCGCTCGCCGTCGCTCACCACCAGAAACGACAGCTCTTCGCCGGTGAGGCATTCTTCCAACACCACGCGCAGCCCGGCCTCGCCCAGCATTTTTCCGCTCAGCATGTCGCTGCACGTCGCGCTCACTTCATCTTTGTTCTTGCAGATCACCACGCCCTTGCCCGCGGCCAAGCCGTCGGCCTTGACCACCACGGGAAAAGAAAAGTGCGGCAGCGCTTTGTGGACGTCATCCATCGAAACACAAATCGCAAAATGCGCGGTGGGAATATGGTGCCGCTGCATGAACTCCTTGGCGAAGCTCTTGCTCGATTCCAGCTGCGCCGCGGCCTTGGTCGGCCCGAAAATCCGCAGCCCACGCTGCGTAAATTCATCCACCACGCCGGCCTGCAGCGACACTTCAGGTCCCACGATAGTCAAGTCCGGCTGAATCTGATGCGCCACCGCCAGCAACGACTCCACACTCTTCACATCCGCCGCCAGGCAGTCGGCTTCCGCGGCAATGCCGCCATTCCCCGGCGCGCAATACACTTTCTCCACGCGCGGCGATTGCCGCAGCTTCCAAACCAGCGCGTGCTCGCGCCCGCCACTGCCGATCACCAGAACTTTCATAGGCCTAAGACCCATTAGGTTAGGGGCGCGGAGGAAGCCATGTCAAACTGACACCCCCTGACACTTCCCCTGTGCCCCTCTGTGTCTTCTGTGATTGACCTTTTCTGGTCGGCGGTAATTCCCAGGCGTAAGATATCCGATTGGTCGACCTTAACTATGCTTAACCCGGCGCTATAATCATCCGGCATGATCACCGTCTCCAAAGAAGATTACCTCAAAGCCATCCTGCAGGCCGAAAGCGAAGGCGAAACCGTCATTTCCGCCACCCTGGCGCACTGGCTTTCAGTTTCTCCGCCCGCCGTTACCATGGCGCTGCGCCGCCTGAAGAAAGACGGCCTGGTGCGTGTACACCGCGAGGGCCACGTGGTCTTGACCCCCGGCGGCCGCAAGATCGCCCGCAAGCTCAGCCTGCGCCATCACCTGATCGAGCGCATGCTCGCGGAGATATTCGGCATGGAGTGGTACAAAGTGCACGACGAGGCTGAGCGCCTGGAACACGCCGTTTCCCCCGACTTTGAAACCAAATTGCTCGCCAAGCTGGGCCGGGACGGCGCTTGCCCCCATGGCAATTTGAGCGAGATGGAAAGTCCCGATAGCCGCCGCCGTCGCGGCTTGCTGCTGCTCTCCGAAGCCGAGGCCGGCAAACGCTACCGCGTGAGCGGCATCTACGAGCGCGACCGGCATCTGCTCGAGTTTCTCGAGGCCCGCAACATTCGCCCCGGAGCGGAACTGGGCCTGGTCGAGCGCAACTACGACAAAACGCTTTCCATCCGCACCGCCGGAGGCGATACGATCCTGGGCCGCCCCGCGGCGGAAAAAATTTGGGTTTCCCGCCAACCTTCCCATCTGCTATAGTGATTAACCATAGTTAAGTATTTGGTATGTACGCCGGTTGACGTGCCGCTTTGCCGCCCGCGCGATGAAACAATCCAATGGACAAACGAGCAGTCATGGGGAGTTGAGCTCTCCCGCCCCAGTGAACCACCTGTCCCTCGAAGGCGTGCACGGCTCCATCGAAGTGCCGCATCATCAGGCGGGATTCTGGGAGCAGTGGCGTGCTTTCGTCGGTCCGGCCATCCTCGTCAGCGTCGGCTACATGGATCCCGGCAATTGGGGCACCGACCTGCAAGGCGGCGCGCAGTTCAAGTACGGGCTTTTGTGGGTAGTCGGGGTCGCCAGCCTCATGGCCATTTTCATGCAAGTCATCTCCGCCCGTCTTGGCGTCGTCACCGGCAAAGATCTCGCGCAATGCTGTCGCGACTGGTACCCCCGCTGGACGCGCTGGCCCAACTGGCTGTTCAGCGAAGTCGCCATCGGCGCCTGCGACTTGGCGGAAGTGCTGGGCAGCGCCGTCGCCCTCAACTTGCTGTTCCACATCCCGTTGCTGTGGGCAGTCATCATTACCGGTCTCGACGTGCTGCTGCTGCTTGCTCTGCAGCGCTTCGGCATGCGCACCATTGAAGCCGTTGTGCTGTTGCTGGTCGCGACCATTTCAGTTTGCTACTTCATCGAAATTTTCATTCTTCCGCAAACCCAGCCCAGTTTTCTGGAAATGGGCCGGGCCATGATTTCGCCGCAATTCCGCCAAGTGGGAATGCTCTACGTCGCCATCGGCATCATCGGCGCCACCGTGATGCCCCACAACCTCTATCTGCATTCCGCTTTGGTGCAAAGCCGCAAGCTGCAAAAAGACGAGTCCTCCGTTCGCAGCGCTCTTCGTTTTAACACCATCGACTCCGTCGTGGCCCTTACTGTCGCGTTCTTCGTCAATGCGGCCATTCTGGTGCTGGCCGCGATGGTATTTTTCGGAAAACAAAACGTCATCGTCCCCGGCGGCCACCTCGTGGCGTTCAACGCAGATAGCGACTGGATCCGCGTCGCCTACCTGACTTTGGCTCCGCTTCTGGGCACCGCCTTCGCCAGCACCCTGTTTGCCGTAGCGTTGCTGGCCAGCGGTCAGAGCAGCACGATTACCGGCACGCTCGCCGGCCAGGTGGTGATGGAAGGCTTCATGCACTGGCGGATCAAGCCCTGGGTCCGCCGCCTCATCACGCGCAGTCTCGCCATTCTGCCTGCAGTGTTGATCATCGGCCTGCGCGGCGACAGCAGCGTCACCGATTTGTTGACGCTCAGCCAGGTAGTGCTCGCGCTGCAATTGCCTTTCGCCATGTTTCCGCTTTTGCAATTCACCAGTTCCCGCAAGCGTATGGGCCGATGGAAGAACGGTTGGTTTCTCCTGTTGGCCGGTTGGGCCAGTGCTATTCTGATCACCGCCATGGACGTCTATGGCCTGCCCGATTCAGTGCGTGCCGCCTGGCAGGTCATCGCCGGCCGATGAAACATATTTTGATCGATGGACCATATTTTGGCCCGATGAAGGATATTTTGAGTGACGCGGGGCTTCAACGCAGCGATAAAGGGTGCCGGGATGAAAGCCTTTAGCCGCTGGGGTACGACTAACTCAGGCAGCACGAGAAACTAAACCCCATGTACTCCACTATCCTCGTTACGCTCGACGGCACGCCCAGTGACCGCGCCATCATCGAGCACGTCAAGCAGCTTGCCAAGCTCGCGGGCAGCCGCCTGGTGTTGCTCCACGTCGCCGACGGATGGGCCGCCCGCACCTACGGCCGCGACGCGGTCAGCCCTGAAATCACCGAAGACACAGCTTATTTGGAGAAGATCCGCGCCGAGTTCCAGACTGCGGGCATTCCCGCCCAGGCCGAGCTTGCTTACGGCGAACCCGCCGACGAGATCATCAAGTGGGTGAAGCAAAAAGGATGCGATCTGGTCGCCATGAGCACGCACGGCCATCGCTTCCTTGCCGACGTTTTTCTCGGCGCCACGGCGAGCAAAGTCCAGCACAACATCAGCGCCCCGGTTCTGCTGCTCAGAGCCAAGTGAGGCTCTCACCAAACGATGCTCCGATCCTTACTCATCTCGCTGCTATCCGTGTTTTTGGGCGCATCCGTTGCGGGCGCACAGCAGCCGGACGAACCCGCAGCCAATCCCGGCCGGCCCACCGTCTCCACTCCCGCAACTCTTACCCCCGTCGGCTATCTTCAATTCGAAAGCGGGTACCAGTACGCCATCCATTCCCCCGAGTTCTCCTCCCAATCAAGCCTGAATGAAGTGGTGAAGTTTTCCGTCTCGCGCCGGGTGCAATTGCTCGTGGCGGATGGCCCCTTTGCTCATTCCAGCGTCGCCGGTCAATCCGCGAACGGAACCGGCGGCGTCTCGCTGGGAGCGCAGGGAGTTCTTTATCGAGGAGAAGGCGCTCGCCCGACCGTCGCGCTCAGTTACTTCCGGCAGGTCTACGCAGGAGACACGCCCGACGTTGATATCGGCAGCTCCACGAACTCCGCTCTTCTGCTCCTCAGCGCAGATGTGAAAGGCTTCCACTACGACATCAACTACCTGTTTAATGAAGTCGTGGAAGGCGGAGTGCGCCGCGCGCAATTCGGGCAAACCCTCTCCGTCTCTCATTCGCTGACCGGCAAGTTCGGCCTGTCGGGGGAGATATGGCGCTTCACTCAGCCCTTCCTGCGCAGCAACTGCGTGGGCAATCTCTGGGCCATCAACTACAACGCCCGCAGAAACCTCGTCCTCGACGCCGGCTTCAATCGCGCCCTCACCCACACTTCCACCCGCTGGGAGGTCTTCGCGGGGTTTACCTACGTTCTCCCCTACCGGTTTTTCCACTAGGCGGTTATCGGAGGGCCCATACCTGTGTAAGACTGTCCCGACCGAAGCCAGAGCGCCAGCGACCGCGAGGGGAGGGAGCCTGCGTTTCTTAGCTTTCTCCAATGACCCGGTCTACGATCCCTCCGCAAACAAGCTAAACTAATCAATCAGGAAGGCATTCATGAACAGCTTCAACAGCCGCTCTACCCTCAAAGTCGGCAACAAAGGATACGAAATCTGCCGCCTCGACGCGCTCGACAAGCAAGGAATCTCTACCAAGCACCTGCCCTATTCCCTGCGCATTTTGCTCGAGAACTTGCTGCGCACCGAAGATGGCCGCAACGTGAAGGCGGAAGATATCCGCGCCCTGGCTGCCTGGAACAAGAACTCCAAGCCCGACAAAGAAATTGCCTTCACCCCAAGCCGGGTTTTGTTGCAGGATTTCACCGGTGTGCCCGCGGTCGTTGACCTGGCCGCGATGCGTGATGCCATGCAGCGCCTGGGCGGCGATGCCAACCTCATCAATCCCCTGCAGCCTGCCGAGTTGGTTATCGACCACTCCGTGCAGGTCGACGAATTCGGCACCCCGCAGGCCTTTCAGCTCAACGCCGAACTCGAATTCCTGCGCAACAAAGAGCGGTATGCCTTCCTGCGCTGGGGCCAGACTGCCTTCCATAGTTTCGCCATCGTTCCCCCTGACACCGGGATCGTGCACCAGGTGAATCTCGAGTACCTGGCGCGTGTCGTTTTCGTGAACGAAACCGGCGGCAAGCGTTTTGCTTACCCTGACACCCTGGTGGGCACCGACAGTCACACGCCGATGGTAAACGGGTTAGGAGTGCTCGGTTGGGGTGTGGGCGGAATTGAAGCCGAGGCTGCCATGCTCGGCCAGCCGGTTTCCATGCTCATTCCGCTGGTGGTTGGAGTGAAGCTGACTGGTCGTTTGCGCGAAGGGGCCACCGCAACAGACCTAGTGCTGACTATCACCGAGATGCTGCGCAAGCATGGCGTCGTCGGAAAGTTTGTCGAGTATTTCGGCCCGGGACTGCGCGATCTGCCGCTGGCCGACCGCGCCACCATCGGCAATATGTCGCCGGAGTACGGCGCGACATGCGGCATTTTTCCCGTCGACAAAGAGAGCCTGGCCTACCTCCGCCTCACCGGACGGCCGGAGGAGCAGATTGCTCTGGTCGAAGCCTATTGCCGCGAGCAGGGCCTGTTTCACGACGAAAAAACGCCTGAAGCGGAGTACTCCGAGTTGCTGCAGCTTGATCTCGCCACCGTCGAGTCGAGCCTTGCCGGGCCGAAGCGTCCGCAGGATCGGGTTCTGCTCTCGCAGGCCGGCGACTCGTTCCGCACCGCGCTGCCTTCGCTGATGAAGCCGAAGTCCGCGGCGAAGACTACTGCGCAGGCCACGGTTCCGGCCAACGGCAACGAAAAGCGCTGGGAGCAGGAAGGCGGCAGCCCCGCCGCCATCGGCGTCGAGGATCCCAATGTTCACGAGCATGTTCCGCCGGATGTGAAGTCCGCGCTCAAGCACGGCAGCGTCGTCATCGCCGCGATCACCTCTTGCACCAATACTTCGAATCCCTCGGTCATGATCGCCGCCGGCCTGCTCGCTAAGAAAGCTGTCGAAAAAGGTCTTTCCGTTCCGCCGTGGGTGAAGACCTCGCTCGCCCCTGGCTCGAAAGTTGTAAGCGACTATCTGGAAAAAGCCAGCTTGTTGCCTTATCTCGAAAAGCTGAAGTTCCATCTCGTGGGCTACGGCTGCACGACCTGCATCGGCAACTCCGGCCCGCTGCCCACGGAAGTTTCGAAGGCGGTGGAGGAAAACGATCTGGTCGTGGCCTCTGTGCTTTCCGGCAATCGCAACTTCGAGGGGCGCATCAACTCCGAAGTGCGCGCCAACTACCTGATGTCGCCGCCGCTGGTCGTAGCCTTCGCCCTGGCCGGCCGCATTGACACCGATCTGCGCAAAGATCCGCTGGGTAAGGGCAAAGATGGCGAGCCGGTTTATCTCGCCGACATCTGGCCCTCGCAACGCGAGGTCGAAGTGACGCTCGAGCGGTCGATTTCCTCCGACATGTTCCGCCGTAGTTACGGCGAGGTCTATCACGGCGACGACCGCTGGCGCGGCCTGCCCGTGCCTAAAGGCGAAACCTACTCCTGGGACGAGGCATCCACCTACATTCGCTGCGCTCCGTACTTCGACGGCATGACGCTGAAGTCCCGCGCCGGTCGAGGATGTCCGCGGCGCTCGCGTGCTGGCCGTGCTCGGCGACAGCGTCACCACCGACCACATTTCGCCCGCGGGCTCCATCAAGAAAGACAGCCCTGCCGGAAAGTACCTGCAAGAGCACGGCGTCAAGCCTGCCGACTTCAACTCCTACGGCTCGCGCCGCGGCAATCACGAGGTCATGGTGCGCGGCACTTTCGCCAACGTGCGCCTGCGCAACAAGATGGTTCCCAACCTCGAAGGCGGATTCACCCGCCACCTGCCCGATGGCGCAGAGATGAGCATCTTCGACGCCTCGGAAAAATATCTTGTCGAGAAGGTTCCGCTCGTAATCCTTGCGGGCAAAGAATACGGTTCCGGCTCATCCCGCGACTGGGCGGCGAAGGGGCCGCTGCTCTTGGGTGTGCGGGCCGTGATCGCCGAAAGCTATGAGCGCATCCACCGCTCGAACCTGGTCGGCATGGGCATTCTCCCATTACAGTTCGTAGCGGGAGAGAGTGCGCAATCCCTGAACCTGACCGGCGAAGAAGTCATCGAAATCACCGGCATCCGCGAGCTGATCGGGAAGTTCTCCTCCGGCCAGCAGCTCACGGTCAGCGCCAACGGCAAGAAGTTCCCAGCCCTGGTCCGCATCGACACCCCGCAGGAGGCGCTCTACTACGCCAACGGCGGGATTTTGCAGTATGTGCTAAGGCAGTTGTTGTCAGCAAAGCCGAGCGCGCAGGGCGTGAGCGCCTAGGTAGCGTTGCGTGGGGCGGGCGCCCTCGCCCGCTGCTTTTGAGTTGCTATGCTGGCTGCTGGGTTGTTCCGGGATCATTAGGAAAGAACGCAAAGGAGCCTAGCTAGCGAGCTGTGCGGCTATCTGGCTGAAATCAAAACCTTTGTATGCGGACGATCCCCTTGCCTAAAGCGTAGCGTCAACAACCAGACTTGTATTAAGAAAATAGCAAAATACTTTACACAAACCAGGCTAGCGGTTAATCTGCTTTAGACAAACAAAAGGCAGGCATGAAACCCTTTGTCGCAGAGCGACTTCCACTCACCAGCATTGACTGGCCATCTCTCGTTCCCCTGATTGGTCAAGCCAATCGGGCGCTTGCCTTGTACGACGGAATCCTCTATGGCGTCCCCAATCCTGAGGTCTTGCTTTCTCCACTGACAACCCAGGAGGCCGTCCTCTCTTCTCGCATGGAAGGGACGCAAGCGACCCTGGGGGAGGTGTTGAAATTCGAGGCAGGCGAGGAACGAGTGGAGGAATCGAAACGCCAGGACATTCAAGAGATTATTAATTATCGTCAAGCCTTGCAGACCGCCGAAGAGGAACTAAAGAAACGTCCCTTTAACCTTAATCTCCTGCTCAAGCTTCACAGCATCCTGCTCGACAGTGTGCGAGGGAGAAACAAGGCTAGAGGACAGTTTCGGACCGAGCAAAATTGGATCGGGCCTCCCGCTTCAACGATTGAAACTGCGCGCTTCGTTCCCCCAGCGCCCCTTTTCCTGAAGGACCACCTTGATAATTTGGAGAAGTATTACCACGGGGAGGAGCGCGATCCTCTGGTACAGCTTGCCATTGTGCACGCGCAATTTGAGATCATTCACCCTTTCCTGGATGGGAATGGCCGCCTCGGCCGCATTCTGGTCCCGCTGTTCCTGCATGAAAAGCAACTCTTGTCGCGGCCGATGTTTTACATCTCCAGCTACCTGGAGGCGAATCGCGAGCAATATGTCGACCGGCTCCGTGATTTGGGAAAACCGAAAAGCTGGGATCGCTGGATAGAATTCTTCCTGCGCGCCGTGACTGAGCAAGCGAAGACTAATGCGACTACCGCCCGCGCCATTATCGAGCTGTATGAGCGCCTGAAGGCAAAAGTGATTGAACTCACGCATTCCCAATATGCAGTGCCGCTACTCGATCGCCTATTTGACCAACCTATTTTCCAGAGCAGCCACCTGGCACGTCGTAGGCAGATGCCAAGCCTTCCCACCGTTATGCAGATGCTGCGAAGGCTCCGCAAGGGCGGAATACTGAAGACCGTCCGCAAGGGTAGCGGGCGTCGCGCAGAGATATTTGCCTTTGCGGAGTTGCTTAACCTTTGCGAGGGCGACAAGGTCATCTGACGATTCCGTATGCTTAGGTGCATCGCCGCAGCGCCAAGTCCCTCACTTCGTCCTCCCTCTCGGCTTCGCCCGGAGCCCGGTTTCGGTCGGGATGTTTGGGACTGATGTTTAGCCAAGCGGGCGAGGGCGCCCGTCACTTCATTGATTCAATCGGTCGTCGAAAATCCCCGCCCAAGCGGAGCTTGGAGGGGCACCCCGAGACGCCTGTCGCTCCACAAACGCGCTACGCGATCGGAGTCCCGGCAGCCTTGTAAATGCCCTCCATCGCGATCATGTCTTTCAGCCCTTCCTCGCCCGGCGAGCGCGGTTCTTTGTTGTTGCGGACGCAGTCAGAGAAGTGGTCCGCCTCTAACGCGAAGACGTAAGGATGCTTGCCCGGGCTCTGCTCGTCGATACGCTGGCCGTTGGCGAATCCGGTAAGGTGCGGGCCGCCGTAGGTGAACGCGGGATCCATGTTGAGCGCGCCGTGGTCGCCGTTCATCATCAGGAAGTTCGGCCCCACTTGGCCGTAGGAACATCCGCAAGAGGCGATGATCCCCGAGGGGAACTTCATCGTCCACTCGATCGATTGCTCGACCTCGGCGAAGAGGCCGCTTTTGGTGTCCCGGGTGGCGACGACTGCGGTGAAGTCGGTGGGCTCTTCGCCGATGGAGTGGCGAATGGCGTTGAGCGGATAGATGCCCAGGTCGAGGAGAGAACCTCCGCCGGCAAGCTTGCGGTTGAGGCGCCACTCGCTGGGGTTATTCTGAACGCTGTAAAAGCCGCCCTGGAAGGATTCGACATCGCCGATGCCGCCGGATTTGATCATGTCGAAGGTCTTCATCCACAGCGGCTCGTACTGCACGCGGTAGGCGATCATGAGCTTGACGTTGGCTTTTTTGCAGGCGGCGATCATGTCGCGGCATTCGGCGCTGGAAATGGCCATGGGCTTTTCGCAGAGCACATGCTTGCCCGCGGCGGCGGCGCGCAGCACAAATTCCTTGTGCATGCTGTTGGGCAGCCCGATGTAAACGGCGTCGACGTCTTTGTTGTCAGCGATGCGGTCGAAAGTGTCGTAACTGTAGATGGAAGTCTTCGGAACGCCATACATGTCGGCATACTTCACGCCCTTGGTGTCGGGATGGCCGGTGACCAGGGCCGTGATCTTCGAGGACGTCGTCAGGGTGCAGGCGCGCATGAAGATGTCGCAGATGCGGCCCAGGCCGATGGCGGCGTAGCCGACCGGCTTTTCCTGGCCGAATGCGAGCTGTGAAAACGATGGGACGAAACTTGATGCCAGGGCGAAGGCGGAAAGTTTAGCGAATTCGCGTCGGTCCATGCGCAATACTTTATGCCGATGGGGAAAAGATGTCGAGGGCGCGCGGGCATCGCTAATCTCGGGGGTGCGAGTTTTGTTACGTGAAACGCCAAATCTTAAATCGCAACGAGGGGCTGTGCCGGAGATGTGTGGTTCATTCTGCCGGCAAAAGAGGTGATGGGAATACGGTCGGTGTCGTTGTGCATACCGGCGGGGCAGTATGAGAAATATCGTAAGGCGTGGGAACTGCTGCGGGAGGCGGTCGGGGAGGAGGCTGGAGTGGAGGATAAGAAGGCAGCGGAGGCGGACAGGCTGCCGTCGACGGCGGTCGAGAGGATGCGGACGGCTCTGAATTTTGCGCCACGACGGATGGGAGGGGAGTGAAGACCTCAGGCGCGGCGCAGGGAGCGGAGGGCAACGGCTCCCAGGGTGAGTACGGCGATGACGATGACGACCCACAGCACGGCGGGATGCTTTTCGGACCAGGGGCGGTCGTCGGGGCGGCCGGTGAAGGCGGGGTTGGGAGTCTCGGGGCCGAGTGGCGCGGCGATGGCGGCCGGATCGCGCACGAAGAGCTTGGCGTAATCATAGACGGGCGGGTCGAGCTTGAGGTCGCCGTAGTAGAGGGTGAGCGGGCTGGCGGCGGGAGCGTCGAAGTAAACGCGGCGCTCGATCTGTTGCAGGCGAGCACCGGAAAGCTGGAGCGGAGGGTCGTCGCCGTTGTGGATGACGACCTTGATGGATTTCTGTGGGGCGGCGGAGAACGGGACTTCCTGCCGCTCGGAGTCAATCTTCTGCCCGTCGCGAACCATGTGGATGCGATTGATCTCTCCCGCGCTGAGCCACTCGCCCTTCTCGCCCTGAATTTCGACATTGCGCTCGAAGTTGGGTTGCGCCGGAGCGATGGCCAGCGTCACCCTTTCGACAGGGGAATTCTGCGGCACCTGGAAGGTGAGGATGGTGTCTTGGCCAGCCTGCTGCGTTGTGGGCGCATCGCTCACGTCGCGCCATACGGCCGGGCGCTCCTCGGCGCGTTCGGAACTGACGCCGAGGACTTCATCCGGCCGCACGTGACCTTCTAAAGTGACGCGCAAATATTTGTAAGTGGAGCGGGGCAGGCGCAGCACGTTGTTGCTGCCCAGGTTTTCTTTGGAGAGATCGTACAAAATGCTGTCGCCGGCTGAGGCCCAGCGCTTCGCGTGTGGGTCGTTACTGCCTTCCACCCTGGCGTGAGCGACGAAATTTTTCGCGCTCAGGTCGAGCTTGACATGGTCGTAGTCGGAGACGCTCGACATATCGATGAGGAATTGCGTTTTGCCGTCGACGAGGGACTGCTGCAAAACGGCGACGGATGTGCTTTGCTCCCGCTGACTGCTGTATTCGGTGACGAGGGCGTAGGGAGTCTCAGTCTGTCCCGCAGAAAGGCGGAGATCTGCAAGGTCAGCCCGCGCATGCAGCCAGATCGCGTCATCGACGACGAAATAGTGCTGGCCGGCGGCTGAGACCTGTACCGGCCGCTGATAGGGGAAATAGGAAATGGAAGCGGTGAAAACCAGCGCAAAAGCCGCCCAGGCAGCGATTCTCACGTTGAGCTTTCCTCCGCGGGTTTCTCGGGCGGGCGGCTTGCCAGCTTCAACCAGTCGCGGTGGTACGCGTACGAGATTCCCATTAAGACCACGCCCAGGGCAATGAAGCTGAGAATGCGGTATCCCTGCTGGAGTTGCGAGACGTCGAACACGAAAACTTTGGCAATGGTGACGGCCATAAGCACCAGCGCCTGCCAGCGCACGAAGGCGGAACGCCGCCAGAACCCGAACATCATGAGGCCCGCGCCATAGGCCAGCCAAATGGCCGAGTAACTGAAGGTCTGCGCCAGCTCAAGATCGTGGAGCTGGGCATAGGGAGCCGGCTGGTGCAGCTGATACCAAGCGATGATCTGGCGGCTGAAGTAGCCGAAGGCTTCGAGGGTGAGCGCGATCAGCGCCAGCGCGTTGAGGCAGATGCCAGCCAAACGCACAAACAACATTTCATTTTCACTGGCATGGCGTTCGCCGGCAGCCACGATTCCTCCCAGAATGGCGATGGCCACCAAATAAGTCGCAAAACGAGCGTTGAACACCAGCGTTTGCACATCGAAGTTATCGAAAGCGACCAGGCGCACGATCCCGAGGGCCAGGGTGGCGCCGGCGAACCAACGCAGGAAGTCGGTGCGGGTGCGCACCGCAACAAAAAGCAGCGCGGCGGACTCGATGAGCCAGCCAAGGGTGATCCAGTGCGCGGTCAACTTCAGCGGGATGGCGATGGTGATGAAGGCGATGGCGATGGCGATGTGCAGCAGGTTGATGGTGCGGACAATTTGCGGATCGCTGCCCACCCGCCGTTTGAACCGCGCGCTCAACAGAAGATAGACAGCGGCAAGAACCAGCGCATACCAGGTGAGAGTGTCCTTTTCCTCGCTGTACATCGCAAACAAGGCGAGAAACAGGGCCGCTGCATTCACCAGCGGCAACAAGATGAGAGTGATTGAGAAGCCGGGGAGCCAACGCGACTTGGTGAGCGGAGTCAGCAGCGGAATGGCGGCGAAGATGGCTGCGAAAATGAACGTAAAGAAAACGGTGACTGGCCGCTGTTGTTTCGTGTAATAGTCGGCGAACCATCCGATGTAGAGAATGCCGGTGCCAACGAAGCTCCCGACCAAGAGCCGCCGCCATGGCTTGAACGCCACCATTCCCAGGATCGCCGCGTCGAGGAGGACAACGTAAGAAAACAAAACGACCTCGTGGTTCTCGCCCGTGGAAAGCAGCACGGGAGTACTGAAGCCGCCGACCATGGCAAAGGCGGCCAGGATCTCGGCGTTCTGGCTGAGCGCCAGAGCCATGGTGGAGCCGGTGACCACAATCATGGCGACGAAGGCCGCCGCCGAGGGAACCAGATGATAAAGCTGGAATGCGCCCCACAGCGAAAGGTACATCGTGCCGATGCCGACGGCCTTCAACGAATAGGAAAAAGCCTCATAGCCTTTCCGGCGGAAGCGCTCGCTCCAAAGCACCAGCACGACGCCGGCGACAAGCCCCAGCACAATCTTGCCGGAGGGCCCGATCCAACCATTGTCGAAAGCGTACTTGATGAAATAGGAGAAGCCGATGAGGAGCGCGAAGATGCCGATCCGGTTCAGCCAGAGTTTGCCGATGGTGCCTTCGAGTTCGTCCGACTGTGGTCGAGCGGGAGCCGATGTTTTCAGAAACATGCTGGGAGCGGGCGGGGTGGGCGATATCGTGCGCGGTGGCGGTGGCGGAGGCGATACGGCAGAAAGGGGCGGGATTGGGGCGGGCCTGGAAACCGGTGGCTCTGGCTTGGGCTCAAGGCCGGTCTGTTGTTCGAGCCGGTAGATGCGTGCGGTTAACTCGGCGACAGATGTACGCAACGCCTTTAGATCGGCCACCGCGGCACGCAGCACTTGTAGTTCGTCCGGCGAGTAGGCCATCGGCTTGAATTACCGCAGGGAATTCTGCACGAAAAAAAATGTTTTGGGAAGCAATTAAGCAGTGACGCGCAACAAACCTGCTGCCGCGGCAAATGGACAACGTTTTCCATCCGTTTCCACAACTAATCTTTGTCCTCCACAGTTTCTTCACAACGGGGCGCGAGTTTGTAGTTGCGGCGGAGGCAACTCTCAAGCAGAGTACTCGGCAATGCAAACGTGAGATGTCTGCAGGGCCTGCCGGAGATCGCGGCAGAGCGGGCAGTTCCTGGCGGTTCTCGAGGGTGAACCATCGGGGGATTCACGCACGCGATTGCCGCGTGCGGGATCCGGGCGTTGCGGCCTCCTCAGCGAGTCCTCCTCACATGAAAGGACTGAGCTGCCCGCCAGCCGTTGCCGCGAAGCGGTCTTCGACCGCAGTCGCGACGAGAGACCCGGCAGAATGCGCAGAATATCCACGGGCAATGCGGTTCGAGGTGGCTGGCCTCGGACCGCATTTGCTTTTGGGAAGGAGTCGTCAGTCGTCAGGCTTCGGGTCTTGGCGGTTACATTTTTGTTGCGGATTCTCTTTTTATTCGCCTACACTGAGTGGCGCATGCCTGTCTTCTTCCAGATCATTCAGGTCGCAAGAAAATCGCCGCGCCGCGCTGAGATACTGCCGGCTTTTCCAAGCAAATATTTTTCATCCACAAGCGCCGCGAGATTAGGATGCGGTTCGCACTTCAAGAAAAATTTCTAGGGAATTTTGGCCACTACTGACTACACGCTCGCGCAAGGATTGCCCGCCAATGTGGAGGCGGAGCGGTCGATTCTGGGCGCGATTCTGCTCGATAATTTCGCGTACAACGAGGCCGCCGAAAGCTTGAAGGCGGAAGACTTCTCGCTGGACTCGCATCGCCGGATTTACATGCGGATGGTGGAGCTGGCGGAATCGTCGCGCAGCATCGACCAGATCACGCTGATCGAAGAACTGCGCCGCCGCAAAGAACTGGAAACGGTTGGCGACGTGGGCTACGTTTCCGGACTGCTCGATGGGGTGCCGGACCGGCCGAGCATTGAGCACTATATCCAGATTGTGCGCGACAAGGCGCTGCTGCGCGGGCTGATGCATGCAGCCAACGCCGCCATGGCGCGGGCGGCGGAGCAGAGCGATCCGGCGGAAGAAATCCTGAGCGAAGCCGAAGCCGCGATTTTTCAGCTTTCAGACAAGCGCATTGGGCGCGGCTTCATGGATGTGCAGGAAATTGTCAAGGAATCGTTCGGCTCGGTGGACGCTTTGCTGCAGCGCGGGCAGCGCATCACCGGGCTGGCGACGCATTACACCGATCTCGACGAGATGACGAGCGGGCTGCAGCGAGCTGACCTGATTATTATCGCCGCGCGGCCTTCGATGGGGAAAACCGCTTTTGCGCTGAATATTGCGGAGAATGCCGCGATTGAGGATGGGAAAGTTGTCGGAGTGTTTTCGCTGGAAATGTCGCGCGAGGCGCTGCTGCTGCGCTTGTTGTGCTCGCAGGCGCGGGTGGATTCCCACAAGATGCGGACGGGGTCGCTGTGGCGGGAAGATGAAACCAAGGTAGCTCGGGCCATGGAGCAGTTGGCGCAGGCCCCGATTTACATTGACGACACGCCGGGGATTGGGCTGAGCGAGATGCGGGCCAAGGCGCGGCGGCTGAAACAGAAACGCGGCGCGCTCGACCTGATTATCGTGGATTACCTGCAGCTCATGTCAGGCGGAAGCCGGCGCTTTGAGAATCGCACGCAGGAAGTGTCCGCCATTTCGCGCGGTCTGAAGGCGCTGGCAAAGGAACTGAGCGTGCCGGTGGTGGCGCTTTCGCAGTTGAGCCGCGCGCCGGAGAGCCGGGGCGGAGATCACCGCCCGCAGTTGGCGGATTTACGCGAGTCGGGGTCGATCGAGCAGGACGCCGACGTGGTGGCATTCATCTTCCGCGAAGAGGTGTACAAGCAGGATGATCCCGACCTGCAGGGACGGGCGGAATTGATCATCGCCAAGCAACGCAACGGTCCCACCGGGAAAGTGAAGCTGGCCTTCCTGAAGAATTCCACGCGATTTGAGTCCACCATGCAGGATGGAATGGAGCCGGACGAGTAGGACTGCCCGAGGAACGCTAAATCGATCAAAAACCTGCGCTTTTCAGGGGGCCTGAGCCTATCCGCTGCTCCCCCTTGGGGTGCGGACTTCGGGCCCCTAATGACTGTGGAAAGCTTGTGGAACGCGAAATTGCGCCGATTTTCGGGCCTTTGGACCGACCTCCCGGTCGGTCGGATGCGCAATTTGGGGCGGGCGTAAGCGCAAGAAGCCATGGATAGTTAGGAGGGTGTCGCGGCGCGCCGCCCGGGACGTAAACAAATCTTTGACAATTCAAGCAACACTTGAGATTTGCACATTCGCAGAGGCTGGGCCGCGATTTCACCAAATGGTGGGCAGGGCTTTGGAGCGGCGGATTTGCGCATCCGCCGTAATCAGCGACGAGCCTTGATCGAGGGCGGTGGCGGCGATAATCCGGTCTGCAGGGTCGCGGGGATAGGCAGCCGGAAGTCCGCGGGTGAGGGCGCAGACGCGTCCGGTAATGGGCAGGACGGCAAACTTCTCTTCGATGCTGGCAAGGAACGTCTCCAGACTGACCTTCAGGTTGATCCTGCCTTTGGCGTCGGCCTGGGTGATCTCCCAAAGTGTGATACCGGAGATGGCGACCGCGTGGCCATCCTGGCGGGCCTGTGCAATGGCGGCGCGGGCGCGCCGGGAAATTTTCGCCGGGTCCAAAGCCAGCCACAGGACCACGTGGGTATCGGCCAGGATCAATAGAGGTTGCCCCATTCTTCCGGTGTGAGCAGCGGAGAAACGATGTCGCCGGTGACGGATCCCTTGCCTTGGAAGAACCCAAAAATGTCGTCGACAGCTTTGTCATTGAAAGGAACCAGCTTGGCGACCGGCTGGCCGCGTTTGGTGATGACCACAGCCTCGCGCTTGGATTTGACCTCATCCATGATGGCAAGGCATTGCGCCTTGAATGCGCCGGCAGAGATGGTTTTCATATGAATGTCCATGGTTATTATACCATGGTCATACATGGGAACTGGACCACCCTGTACGGGTTTGAGGCTGTTAGGAGACTCGTCTTTCGCCCCCTGCGGGGCTGGCCTCATCCCCTGCTTGGACCCAGGGCTTACGCCGCTGGGCTGCATTCTTCCGCCGCTTCGCGGCTATCGAGTCGCGGGTTTCGCTCCAACAGAAAAAATAGACTTCGAGCTTCGTAACAGTAGGATTTGGCTCAGCCCCGAAACCTACCTGGCAGCGGGAGCCGAAGAGGCCGTCTCTTGCTTGTCCAACATGGCGACGTCGTTGAGGATGGTGTCGACGACCGTTTCCTCGCCAATGGAAGAGTTGATCATGAGGTGGAAGCGGTGGCGGTCGGGCCACTCGACGCCGAAATACTGCTTGATAAAGGCGGCGCGGTCGCGATCCACGGTTTCGGCAAGTTCGACGGCGTGGGCTTCGCTTTTTCCCGCTTTGTGCAAGCGCCGGACTTTGTGCTCGAACGGGGCATAAATAAAGACGTGGAAGGCATCGTGGCGGCTTTGCAGGTAGTAGGCGGAGCCGCGGCCCACAATGACGCAGTTGCCGGCTTCGGCGGCGTTTTTGACGACGCGCTCGGCGACCTCGCGGATGCAATCGGTATCGGCCATCTTCATGCGCGGCGCATTCAAACTGCCTTCGTGGCTGCCGCGCATGAAGGCGCGGAAGAGGCGGTAGTACAAAGGATCTTTTTTCTCTTCGTGTTCCTCGACGACGCGGCAATCGCATTCCAACTGGCGGGCGATCTCGTTGGTCAAGCGCTGATCCCACAGCGTCCATCCCAGGCGGGTGGCGACTTCCCGGGCGATTTCCGGGCCACCGCTGCCGTATTCGCGCTCGATGGTGATGACTCGAATCATGGACAACCGCAAACCACAGAGGACACACGGAAGCACAGGGCGACGGCTATTCCAGCGCCACCCGGTGGCCTCCGGGTTCATTTTTCTTCAAAGCGAAAGAAAGTGCAAACATAATCGCGGCTCCGATGGCCAACACCATGTAGGTATCAATGTAGGCCAAGGTGGTGGCCTGGCCGATCAGCGCGCGATAGACCAGCGCGTAAGCCTGGCGGGTGGCCCGCTCGGCGTCAGCCCCCGAGGCGGCCAGGCGCGCGGCCAGGCCCACAATGGCGCCGCCGAATGCAGGCTGTCCGGGCGCCACGTTGGCAACGAGGCGGGTTTGATGGAACTGGGAGCGGCGCGCGATCAGGGTGGTGACCATCGAAGTCCCCACGCTGCTGCCGATGTTGCGCATGAAGTTGACCAGGCCGGCGACGTTGCTGCTCTTTTCCGGCGGCATCCCGATGTAGGAAGAAAGATTGATGGGAACGAACAAGAAACCCAGGCCAAAGACCTGAACCAGACGCAGCACAGTGGCAGTCTGGAAGCTGATTTGAAGGTCGATCTGCTGGGTAGAGTAGTACATGCCCAGAGAAAGCGTGAGCCAGCCGAAGGCAACCAGATAGCGCGACTGAATCTTGGAGGAGAGCACGCCGACAACAGGCATCATAAAAAGCAGGAGCAGGCCGCCTCCGGACAGCACCAGGCCGGCGGACTCGGCGGTGTAGCCGAGGAGAGTTTGAAGGAACAGTGGCATCATGACCAGGCTGGAGAAAAGCATGAGCCCGAGCACGAACATCATGCCGTTGGCTTCCAGGAAGTTCAGATTCTTAAAGAGGCGGACCTCGATGATGGGATGCTTTTGAAACCACTCCCACAAGACCAGTGAAACGAAGCCAACCGTGGCAAGGACGGCGAGGGTGAGAATGAAATGCGACCCGAACCAGTCGTCTTCCTGGCCTTTGTCGAGCATGATTTGCAGGGCGCCGACGCCGAGGATCAGTAGGGAGACGCCAACGTAGTCGATTCGCGCGAAGGCGCCCTTGATGCGCTTGGCCCAAGGCGGATCTTCGATCAGGCGCAAGACCAGGAACAGGGCGAGAATTCCTACCGGGAGGTTGATGAAGAAGATCCAGCGCCAGGTGTAGTTGTCGGTGATCCAGCCGCCCAGGGTAGGGCCGATGGTGGGCGCGACAATGACGGTAACGCCGTAAAGGGCGAAAGCCAGGCCGCGCTGCTCGGGGGGAAAGGTGTCGGCGAGGATCGCCTGGGCCATGGGCTGAAGAGCGCCGCCTCCGGCGCCTTGCAGAATGCGAAAGACGATGATCGCTCCTAGGCTGGGCGCGATGCCGCAGAGAAGCGAACTTATAATGAAGATCGTCAGACAAATCATGAAGAAGCGCTTGCGGCCGAGCGCGCCGGCGAGCCATCCGCTGATGGGCAGCACGACGGCGTTGGAGACGAGATAGGAAGTGAGCACCCAGGTGCTCTGGTCGTTGCTCGCGCCCAGGTTGCCGGCGATGTGGGGCAGGGCGACGTTGGCGATGCTGGTGTCGAGCACCTCCATGAAGGCGGCGATCGCGACCACAACCGCGATCAGCCAGGGATTGAATTTGGGACGCCAAATCTCCGGGGCGGCGAAGGCGGGAGCGTTCTGAGGCGAGGCCGACGCGGGCAGGGCGCTGTCCGGGGTGTGAGGGGCATCGGCCATGGATTTGAGTTATTTAAGATGCGAGTGGGCGGGGTTTCGGAGCAGAAGGTTTTGCAGGGGGCAATCAGGGAAACGGAGAGCGACGCGGGACAAGTGGGGCAACCGGCGTTATATGATCTACGGGATGGTCGGCAGGTTGAAACTCAGTCGGCGAGCCGAAGGCGTCAGGCAACTCTTCATGGCATTTGAAAAGTCTGCCAAGAAACTTGGCGTCTGCTGGTTCTGTGGCAGCAAATGGACAACTGTCAAACTCGCGAACCAGGGGTATCTCATCGGGAACCATCAGCAAAATTGTCCTTTTGAGGAGGTAGCAGCAGCGGCTGAGCAATGCGTCATTTTGCGCGGAGAACATGAGGGGACAAAAGCGAGGGAGGCAGCTGAACAAGCTCTAGCCGATAAACTAACTCTTTTGTTCAACGCCACTACCGCCCAGATTCTGCCCAGGTGCCCCTTTCCAGTCTGCCAATACCCGTTTGGCAATGAGCCATTGGGCGGTCACAGATTGGAGTGCCCGATGAGCGCGTTCAGGAGTGCGGTTGGAGACGCTGTCCCGGGTAGTCGCTAGGAAGCTGTGAGCTATACTTCCGCCGAAGGCTTGGGCGACCTACCCAGACAAGGAGGGAACTATGTTCAAGTCAATCGCGGCAGCCCTGCTGGCATTGGTCCTGCGCCCTCCGGCCTGTGCTCAATCAAGCGTTGTGTGTACCGCCGATGTTCCGCCTGCAACGTGCAAAGCGTATAGCTCTAACATGGACTGGTCACAGGTTGCTTGGCTTAGAAATGTTGAAGTAGTCGTCGCCGATCCTAAGAGCTTCAAGGAAGAAGACCAAAAACTCACGCAGTTAATAGAAACCCGTATAAAGGCTGCCAAGACCGCTGGCGATATGAACAGGGCGGGTTCTACTAAGGTCGGAACAGATGTGTTTCCGAACATCCTCATGGAGGCGGAAGCAGGCATTATCCGGAAAATCTTCATTTCAACCGACAGACACGCGACCATCAAGGGGGGAGATGGAAAGGAAATCACCCTCGTCCTCCCAGACGACGGAGATATAGAAAGGCTTTCAGACGAGCTGCTTTACTATTTGATGGGGTATTCTCAGGGTCACCTGATGGGGTTGGCGAGTACAGTCCCGTAACCAGCGGTTGGAGTCACAGGCTCCTGGCCGCGCACATCAGAGATTTGCAGGCCGATTAGATAACCGCGCCAACCCCTTCCCACCAGCTGCACTGGCCCTAGATTTCGGCGAAGGAGATCAACTCAAATGGAACAGCCCAAGGATGAATTCTCTTACACGCCCGTTCGGTGCCCCAGGTGTGGGAAAACTGCGACGTCGGTGTACAGAACCGGCAAAAGGATTTTCTATAATCATGGAGACGGACAATTCGAGTATGCGGACGGGCAAGTGCGTGTCACGTGGAAAAGCTGTGACGTGGATCGCCCGAATCCCGCCCCAGGCGCACAATTCCAGGGTCGCTGAGTCACACGATGTGGGCATTTCTTGCTGCGTTTCCCGCCCGAGAAGTGGGGTCTGGGAAAAACGCGGGAGGGGGAGCCCGCGCCACATGGTTACGAGCTGTCTTCGCCGACTTTGAGCACGGCCAGGAACGCTTCCTGGGGGATGTCGACGCGGCCGATGCGCTTCATGCGGCGCTTGCCTTCTTTCTGCTTCTCGAGCAGCTTGCGCTTGCGGCTGATGTCGCCACCGTAGCATTTTGCGAGGACGTTCTTGCGCATGGCGTGGACCGTCTCGCGCGCGATGATCTTGGCTCCGATTGAGGCTTGAATGGCGACCTCGAACATCTGGCGCGGAATGAGTTCGCGCATTTTGGAGACCAGCGCTTTGCCGCGGTCGTAGGCAAAATCACGATGCACGATGATGGAGAGCGCATCGACCGGCTCACCGGCGACGAGGATATCGAGCTTGACCATGGGCGACTCCCAGTAGTCGGCGAGGTGATAGTCGAGCGAGGCATAGCCGCGCGAAACCGACTTCAGGCGATCGTAGAAGTCGAGCACGATTTCATTGAGCGGCAGCTCGTAGTGCAGCATGACGCGCGAGGAGCTGACGTACTCGAAAGTCTTCTGGCGGCCGCGCTTTTCTTCGACCAGCTTCAGGATGCCGCCGACATATTCTTCGTTGGTGAGAATGGTGGCGAGGATGACCGGCTCTTCCACTTTGGCGATTTCGCTGGGATCGAGCCAGCGCGAGGGATTGTCGACTTCGACCATTGTGCCGTCGGTCTTGGTGATTTTGTAGCGCACGCCGGGGGCGGTGGTGATGAGTTCAAGATTGAACTCGCGCTCCAGGCGTTCCTGAATGATTTCCATGTGCAGCAGGCCGAGAAAGCCGCAGCGGAAGCCGAAGCCCAGCGCGACGGAACTCTCGGGCTCGAAGAAGAAAGACGAATCGTTCAGGCGAAGTTTTTCCAGGGCTTCGCGGAGTTGCGTGTGGGCGTGGGCATCGACGGTGTAAAGTCCGGCGAAAACCATGGGCTTGATTTCTTCGAAGCCGGGCAGCGGCTCGATGGCGGGATTGTTTTCGTCGGTGATGGTATCGCCGATTTTGGTGTCGGCGACGTTCTTGATGTTGGCAATGAGGAAGCCAACTTCGCCGGCGCGCAGCTCGTCGATCTCCACCGGCTTGGGCGTGAGCACGCCGAGAGTTTCCACGTCGAGCACTTTGCCGTTCCACATCAGGCGGATTTTTTGGCCTTTGCGCAGCGTGCCTTGAAACACACGGGTGAGCACGATGACGCCGCGATAAGGATCGAACCAGGAGTCGAAAATCAGCGCCTGCAGGCGGTTGGCGGGATTGCCCTTGGGCGGCGGAATGCGCTTGACGATGGCTTCCAGCACGCCGGGTACGCCCTGGCCGGTTTTCGCGCTGACGAGAATGGCGTCGGAAGCATCGAGGCCGACCGCGCCTTCGATCATCTCTTTGGTGCGGGGGATGTCGGCGCTGGGCAGATCGATCTTGTTGATGACGGGAATGATTTCGAGGCCGTGATTGATGGCGAGATAGGAATTGGCCAGAGTCTGCGCTTCGACGCCTTGCGACGCATCAACGACGAGCAGCGCGCCTTCGCAGGAAGCGAGCGAGCGCGAGACTTCGTAGGAAAAATCGACGTGGCCGGGCGTGTCGATCAGATTGAGCTGATAGGTTTGACCGTCCTGCGCGGTGTACATCATGCGCACGGCGTGGGCTTTGATGGTGATGCCGCGCTCGCGCTCCAGATCCATGGAGTCAAGCACCTGGGCCTGCATTTCGCGCGCGGTGAGCGATCCGGTGAGTTCCAGCAGGCGGTCGGCCAGCGTGGATTTGCCATGGTCAATGTGCGCGATGATGGCGAAATTGCGGAGGAATGCGGAATCCATGATGAAAGCAATTGAATTCTAACAGGGCAGGCACGGGAGCTCGTTTCCGTTGCCGGTAGCGCATTTAGGGGTGGTAGTGGTCAGTTGGGAATCCATCCAGCCTTGATAAGCATCTCCAAGGCAACATCGGCCAGCGGACGATCCTCGTTTTTGACGGTAAAATCCTCCAATCGCGCATGGTCGAGGATGCGATTCAATTTCGCAACGCGAGCCACATATTCCCGCCCTGCTACTCCGGTTTCGCGAATTCGTACGCGCTGCTCCATCTCCGCGATGCTGGCAGTGAGGCGGCAGACAATGGTATTGGCGGCCGGAACAATCTCGCGACAGAGTTCCAGTTGAGCGCGGTCTTCCATGGCGCGCGCCAGCAGGAATCGCTGCACTCCGGCGGCCACGTAGTTTTTGCAGACCGACCGGAGGTTGCCGTACATCACGGCATCGTTTGCAGGTGCGGACGGAAGATAGGCAAGGCCGAGGGCATCCACGTCGATTGCCGCATGGGCAATCCCGCGCTTGGCGAGGATATCTGAGGCTTCGCCCAGAGTGCTGGTCTTGCCAGCCCCCATCGTACCGGTGATGATGAGCAACGATTCCGTAGGTCCTCCGTGCCTTCAAGCTATCCGATCATGGGAAACTCTGATCAAGTGTCCCATGAAACTGCAAACCACATGGGACGCAAAGCACAGGGGCCCGACCCTTAATCAGAATTTCCCTAGGTTAGAATCGTCGCGTGCCGATGCCATTCAATTCTATCGATCACGTGCAGCTTGCCATGCCGTCGGGTGAAGAAGAGAAGGCCCGCGCATTTTACCGAGATATGCTCGGGATGGTGGAACTAACTAAGCCGCCGGAACTGGCCAAGCGCGGCGGATGCTGGTTTGCCAGCGGCGAGGTGCAGATTCATCTGGGCGTGGATGAGGATTTTCGCCCGGCGAAGAAGGCGCATCCGGCGCTGCGCTGCCGTGACTATGAAGGGCTGAGGGCAAAGCTGCGGGCGGCGGGGGTGGAGACCATCGCCGATGACAACAATCCCGGCGTGACGCGCTGCTATGTGCACGATCCCTTTGGGAACAGGATCGAGTTGATTCGGGAGTAGGAGATCCTCGAGTTCGACCACAGGGGAACACAGGGAGGCACAGGGGGTCCTGAGTCCCAACCACAGGGAAGCACAGCGATCTTCGGTACAATCACGGAGTTATGCTGGTTCTTGCCTCCGCATCGCCGCGCCGCCGGGAGCTTTTGCGCAACGCCGGAATTGCCTTTGTCGTGCAGGCGGCGGACGTGGATGAGACGCCGCATCAAGGCGAATCGGCAAAAGCGTGCGCAGAGCGGCTGGCGCGGGAAAAGGCGCTGACAGTCTCACGCACCAGGCCTGGCGAGGTGGTGCTGGGCGCGGATACGGTGGTGGTGGTTGGCGGGGAAATTCTGGGGAAGCCGCGCGATCCCAACGACGGGGCGCGAATGTTGCGCCTGCTTTCCGGGCGCGAGCACCAGGTAATTACGGGAGTTTGCCTGGCGCGCGGGTCCGATGGCCTGGTCGATGTTCGCTCGGAGACAACCCTGGTGGTGATGAGCGCGCTGAGCGACGCGGTGATTCAGGCCTACATCGCAACCAGCGAACCGATGGACAAGGCCGGGGCTTATGCGATCCAAGGCATCGCTTCGCGGTGGATTTCGCGGATCGATGGCGATTACTGCAACGTTGTGGGACTTCCTGTGGCGTTGGTTTGCAGGATGCTCAGCGAACGCGGAGTGCCGCACTGACCCAGGCTGGCGGAATCACAGGCTACGACTTCTTATCTTCCTTCGAGCCGTCTTCGCCTTCTTTCACCGCCGACTTGAAATTCTTAATGCCTTCGCCAAGGCCTTTGCCGAGATCAGCCAGCTTGCTCGGGCCAAAGATCAGTAATGCAACGGCCAGAATCAGAAGAATCTCTGGCAGACCCAGTTTTCCTGGCATGAACGACCTCCACAGTGGGGTTGACCAGCGTTCGGGTGAGATGTGAAGCTTGGGCAGTACCCCTGACAAAATCATAGGCTAGCGGGGGAGAGTAGTCAAAAGATGGCCAGCAGAGTGGTGTTGGCAGGTTTCGCGGCGGGGACGAAGAACTTTGACCACAGGGAAGCACAGGAGGTTCTACGGCGCAGACAAAGGGCGCTAACCACAGAGAGTCACCCAGAGGAAAACCGCTTAAGACTGTTCGATGAGCCGCGCCAGCAAGGCGGCGCGGCGCGGAAGTTCGGAGATCAAAATCGACTCGTGCGCGGCATGGGCGCCTTCGCCGACCGCGCCCAGGCCATCCAGCGTAGGGATTCCCAGCGCCGCGGTGAAGTTACCGTCCGAGCCTCCGCCGACGGAAGCTTGTTCCAGTTTCCAGCCAAGATTTTTCGCAATGGCGGCAGCTTTGGCATAGAGCTGCGTGACCCCAGGGGTGCGCTCCAGGGGAGGGCGATTGATTCCCCCGCTGATTTGCAGAGAACAATTTCGATTGAACGGCTTCAACGAGCGCAATTTGCGGTCGATGCCAGCCGCATCTTTTCTGTGGGCGATGCGAACGTTGAGCGTTGCGGCCGCTTCGGCGGGAACGACGTTTGCTCGCGTGCCGCCATTTATTAAACCGACGTTGAGAGTGAGCCCACGCCTTAGGTCGACCAGCTTGGAAATTCTGAGAATCTGACGGGCTATCTCGATGACCGCACTCTCGCCTTTTTCAAAATCGAGGCCGGAGTGGGCGGCCTTCCCCGTCACTCGCAGGGTGTATTCCCCCACGCCTTTGCGGGCGGTCTTGACGGCGCCATGGAGGCCGTAAGCGGGCTCGAGTACGAGCACGGCGGCGGAATTCTTTGCCAGCCGCTCGGTGATGCGGCGCGAGGAAGCGCTGCCGATTTCTTCATCGGAGGCGAGAAAAACCGTGACCGGCCGAGGTAGAGTTTCTTCATGCCAGTCACGGAGACCCGCGATCGCAGCCAGCATCAGCGCGATGCCCGCCTTCATGTCGAGTACGCCCGGCCCCCAAACCCGGCCGGCCCGCGCGCGGCAAGGAATGTTGCGGAGTGTGCCGAGCGGATAAACGGTGTCGTAATGTCCAAGGAGCAGAAGGGGGCTGCCGGCCTTCGCTCCGTCGAAGTCGACCTGCAAATGATTTCCGGCCGTGGTTGCTCGATGGAAATGGGGCCGCCCGCCAAGCGCCTCAAACCTGGCGCCGAGAACATCCGCCAGGCGATCCAGGGCGGGCTTGTTGTCGCTGGGAGACTCGATCGAGACCAGCTCGCGGATGGTGCGGACGATCCCAGAGCGACGCTTTTCGAAATATTGCAGGCGACCGAGCGGCTCCGCGAAATCCGGCTTTCTTGTCGCATCACGCTTTAGTTTTGAAGTTGGCATGTGTCAGTCCGGTGGCGCCGAAAAAGCAGATTGCTCCTCTTCACTGCGCTCATCGTCGGAACGAACAAGATTAGGGGAATTGATTCCGACTGCGCCATCGCGGGAAAACAATCCCGCGTTGGAAGCCGCCCGTCCGGCGCGGTACAGTATAATCGTCGCTAAACCTGGGAATGGGAATGACTGATATCGCACAAGCCGAAGCTGCATCGCCTGCAAAAACGGCGATGGATATCCTGGATATTCAGCAGATCCTGCCGCACCGCTATCCTTTTCTGCTGATCGACCGCGTGATTGAGATCGAGCGCAAGCAGCGGATTGTGGCGCTCAAGAACGTCACCATCAACGAGGCGTTCTTTGCCGGGCATTTCCCTAACATGCCGATTATGCCGGGCGTGCTGATCATCGAAGCCATGGCGCAAGCGGGCGGCGCGCTACTGCTGAAGGAAGTGGAAGAGCGCGAGGGAAAACTCATCATGTTCACCGGCATCGACCGCGCCAAGTTCCGGCGGCCGGTTGTGCCTGGGGACCAACTACGGATTGAAGTCAAGCTGAAGGCCTGGCGGGTAGCGGGCCCCGTGACTGCCGCCATCATGGAAGGCGTAGCGACCGTCGACGGCCAACGGGTGGCCGAGGCCAACGTGAAGTGCCAACTGGTGGATAGCGCGCGCGGCCGGCGGAATTTCGAGGAAGCAGCGGAATCCGAATAACAATGCGCGTGCCGGCCATTCCCCAGAACCGCGAGAGGCGCCGGTGAGCATCCACCCCACCTCCATCATTGACCGCAAGGCTAAGGTTCATCCTTCCTGCCAGATCGGCCCCTATTGCGTCATCGGGCCGGATGTGGAAATGGGCGAGGGCTGCCACCTGGTTTCGCACGTGGTCATCGAAGGGCCGACCAAAATCGGCGTCGGCAACGACTTCTTCCCTTTTTGCGCGGTTGGCATGGCGCCGCAGGATATTAGCTACGCGGGCGAGCCCACGCGGCTGGAGATGGGCGACCATAACCAGATTCGCGAGTGCGTCACCATCAGCCGGGGAACCGTGAAGGGCGGAGGCGTCACTCGCGTAGGCAATGACACTCTGATCATGGCCTACACCCACATTGCGCACGATTGCGTGATCGGCGATCACGTGATCATGGCCAATGGCGCGACCATCGGCGGGCATGTGATTGTGGAAGAATGGGCTACGGTGGGCGCGCTCTGCCCGGTACACCACTTCGTGCGCATTGGGGCATATTCGTTTGTTGGGGGCGGAACCACCGTGACCAGGGACGTTTTGCCGTTTTCAAAAACGGTTGCGGCGCGGGACACGCATGCTTACGGCTTGAACGCGGTCGGGCTGGAGCGCCGTGGATTCAGCAAGGAGCGCATTCGCAAGATTCACCACGCCTATAAGGTGCTGCTGGCTTCCAAGCTGAACACCACGCAAGCGCTGGAGAGGCTGAAGAGGGAATCGGAGCGCGGGGAAGATGTGGACATGCTGATCCGGTTTATCGAGGCGAGCGAGCGGGGCGTGATTAAGTAGCGTATGGCGGGGGAAATGGTGCGCTTGCTCAAGCGCCGGGGAACCCGACATACTATGTTATGGAAGCGAGTGAGCATTCGCCGGCGTGGAAGACGCTGCTGGCATTTGCGATTATTTATTTTGTCTGGGGATCAACGTTTCTCGCCATCCGCGTAGGCGTCCGCGAAGTTCCACCCTTCCTTCTGGCAGCGATGCGGTTTCTGATTGCCGGGTTCGTCTTGTACGCCTGGATGATTTTCCGGGGCACGCCTTCGCCCACGGCGCGGCAATGGGGCTCGGCCACGCTGCTCGCGGTTCTGATCTTCGTTTTCGACTACGGATTCTTATTCTGGGCAGAGCAGAGAGTGCCTTCCGGAATCGCGGCGGTGATGCTGGCAACGATTCCCGCGCTCATGGCGCTTTCGGAAATTCTCATCCTGCGGACGCGGCGGATAACGGTTCGGCTGGCGGTGGCGCTTTTGATCGGAATCGGCGGCGTGGGGGCGCTGACCAGCCGGTCGCTGAATCTCGGAGGGGCGCCGATCGATCGGGCAGGAGCCTTTGCCTTGATGATCGCGGCGGTGAGTTGGTCAGTTGCCTCGGCCCTCTCGCGCAAGTTGCCGCTGCCGCCTTCAAAAGTGATGAGTTCGGGGGCCCAGATGCTCATGGGCGGCGCGCTTCTGGCGCTCTCGGCGGCGGGGCTGGGCGAGTTTCGCGATTTTCATCCTGCGAACGTCTCGCGGCAGGCGTGGCTGGCGTTACTCTACCTGATTGTGGCCGGGTCCATCATCGCGTTCACCGCTTACGTTTGGCTGATTCACCATGAGTCGCCAACTAAAGTTGGAACCTACGCGTATGTGAATCCGGTCGTGGCGGTGTTGCTCGGTTATTTTCTGGGAGGCGAGCCGCTTGGTCCTCGCACGATTGCTGGAAGCTTGTGCGTGTTGACCAGCGTGGTGGTAATCACGACCTCGCCCGCGCAGAAGGCGCTCAAAACAGAAGCGGCGGAAGAAACGGCGTGAATGGAGTTTTTGGTTCGGGCGCTCGACGGACGGCGCTCGGGTGAATGCTAAACTGTCGCCAATTTGATGGCCGCATCCAAACCACGCCTTGGCCTGATTGCCGGCAACGGACGATTCCCGTTCTTGGTGTTGGAGGCCGCCCGCGCGCAAGGATTCGAAGTCATTGTCGCGGCGATCAAGGAAGAAGCTTCTCCGGAGATCGGCGCGCAGGGCGCAGCGGCGGTGCATTGGCTTTCTCTGGGCGAACTTTCGCGGCTGATCGAAACATTCAGGCAGGAAGGCGTCACTCGCGCCGTGATGGCGGGGCAGGTGAAGCACAAGCAGATTTTTTCCAGCATTCGCCCGGACTGGCGGCTGGCGAAGCTGCTGCTCGCGCTGGGCACGCGCAATACCGATTCCCTGTTGGGAGCGGTGGCCAAGGTTCTGGCCGATGAGGGCATTACGCTGGAAAATTCCACGTCATTGCTTGAGCCTTTGCTGGCCAAGCCGGGAGTCTTGAGCCGGCGCGCGCCGTCGGAGCAGGAACAGAAAAATATGGAGTATGGGCGCGCCGTGGCACGGCATCTGGCGCAGTTCGATATCGGGCAAACTGTCGTGGTGGCGGAGGCGGCCTGCGTGGCTGTGGAGGCGATGGAAGGCACCGACGCCGCAATTGAGCGCGCCGGACAGATTATGGCTTCGCTCGACGCGGGCGCTTCCACACTGAGCCGCGCCTTGACCGTCGTGAAGATTGCCAAGCCAAAGCAGGATATGCGTTTCGACGTGCCGGTGGTGGGGTTGAAGACCCTCGAAGTGATGCACGCCGCCGGGGCCAGTTGCCTGGCGCTCGATGCCGGCAAATGCCTGTTGCTGGATGGAGACGCGATTTTCGCGAAAGCGAATGAGTTTGGAATCGCGATCAGCGCGGAAGTGGCGGAGTTGGAGGGCCGATGACATCGGAAAACTCTCGTCTGGCCGACCAGATTCGCCGGGCTTTGGAAGGCGAGGCATGGCACGGCGATTCTATCCGCGAAATCCTCGCCGGGGTTGACGCCAAAACCGCGGCGGCGCACCCCATTCCTAATGGGCACAGCATTTGGGAACTGGTCCTGCACATTCGGGCGTGGGATGACGTGGCCATCCGCCGGGCTCGGGGGGATGCCGTGGCTCTGAGCGACGAGGAGAATTTTCCTGCGATCCTAGACACGGGCGAAGGGGCGTGGCAGAAGGCGCTTGTGGCATTAGAAAGCACGCATGCGGAGCTAGTGAAAACGGTCGCGGCTTTTCCGGATGCGCGGCTGCAGGAGCAGGTGCCCGGAAAGAAAGAAGACTATTACAACTTCTTCTACCTGTTCAGCGGGATTGTGCAGCACGAGCTTTACCACGCGGGTCAGATCGTAATGTTGAAGAAGGCGGCGGGCTGACGGCCCGGTTTTGCTGAGTGGTGTGTTCTAATCAGCGGATAACATTCTGCCATCGCAAACATTCTTGAGCGAAGCAATCATCAACGTAGCCGTCGTGGGCGTGGGAACCTTTGGACGCAACCACGCGCGGGTCTACCACCAACTGGCCGAGCAGGGTGAGGCGGTGCGGTTGGTGGGGGTGGTAGACCTCGATCTGGAACGCGCGGACGTGGTGGCGCGAGAATTTGGCTGCCGAGGCTTCGGCTCGATCGAGCAACTCGTGACCACCCACAGCGAGGTGCAAGCCGCGTCGGTGGTGGTGCCCACCCAGCAGCATCTGGCAGTGGGGCGCGAGCTGATGGAAGCCGGCGTGGATGTGCTGATCGAAAAGCCGCTGGCCACTTCGCTGGCTGAGGCTG
Source organism: uncultured Acidobacteriaceae bacterium (assembly GCA_963770915.1). Classification (GTDB taxonomy): domain Bacteria; phylum Acidobacteriota; class Terriglobia; order Terriglobales; family Acidobacteriaceae; genus PALSA-270. Next base: position 2,007,749 of record CAVYRG010000001.1, on the reverse strand, counting down.
ACGAATTAGCGGAAACGGCGCGCCGGCTGGATCGCGCGGTGCAGGTGGGCCATTTAGAGCGCTTCAATCCCGCGGTGCGCGCGACGATTCCATTCGTCACGCAGCCGATGTTTTTCGAAGTGCACCGGCTCAGTGTCTTTACGCCGCGATCGCTCGATGTGGACGTGGTGCTCGACCTCATGATCCACGATCTCGACATCGTGCTCTCGTTCGCGGATTCGCCGCTCAAGGAAATCCGCGCGGTGGGGTTGCCGATTCTCTCGCCTAAGGTCGACATTGCCAACGTCCGGCTGGAGTTTGAGTCGGGATGCGTGGCCAACCTGACGGCCAGCCGGGTTTCCACCGAGCGGGTGCGCAAGCTGCGATTTTTCCAGCCTCAGCAATATATTTCTCTCGATTATGGCCGCCAGGATGTTCTGATTTTCACCGTCGGCGGAGGTGGGGAGGCCGGAGAGGTTCCTTCCGTGAATCCGCAGATCAAGATGGCGAAGCCACCCATTGTGGCGGAGGAGCCGCTGCACGCCGAGCTTAAATCATTCCTGAACGCGGTCCGCACACGGTCGCAGCCTCTGGTCACGTTGGAGGAAAGCCGGCGGGCGCTGGCGGTTGCGCTGGATGTGCTGGCGGCGATCCACGAGCACGGTGACAAAGCGAACCTTCGGAGCCTGGGAATTTCCGGCTGAATCCTACTTAGTCGGAAAAGGACGAAACCACAGAGGGCACAGAGGAGCACAGAGGCGAGCGACAACCACCATCGAAGATCCCACCGGATTGCTCCTGATCCTGCCAGTCAACTCCGGCCGTTTACACTTCTTGACAGCGAGGCGGTGGGGTTCGGTGATAGGCTTTCAGTTGACCAGCGAGGTGCAGTCGTAAGTACTTACACCTTAAGGTCTTCGCGGATTTTTCCGAAAGATGCGAAAATAGCAACACTTGGCCTCATACGGCCAATGGATGGAACCATCGCACTGCGTGCTTTGCCGGCAACGGAGCGAAGTTACCGTCGGCTGCAACTTAAGGGCGGCGGAACGGTTCTAATCGACTGAACCAACGGTTTCGATGCCAGCCACAGAAATTCCGCCACGGACTCCGGCTTCCCCTCTGTCCCCGCCCCCGGATAGCAGCGATCTCTATGATGCGCGGCGCTGGGAGTCGGCGTACCGGGAAATGCATGACGTCCCTGTCCTGCTGGTGAAATTGCAGGACGATCTCTCGCGCTCACAAAAGCGCGAGGCGTTCTGGGTGTCGGTGGTGGTGCACCTGTTCCTGGTGATGCTGATCATCAATTCGCCCAAGTTAGAGAAGTATTTTCCCCACCGGAATCTGGTGGTGGGACCGAACGACTGGCTGCGGCAGAAAGACCTGACCTACCTGGAACTGCCGCCGGATGCGCAGAAAGTCAGCAAACGGCCCAACAGCAACATCATTTCCGACAAGGATCGCACGGCGATGTCGCGCACGCCGCAACTCGATCCGAGGGAACTGCGCAAGATTCTGGACAGCTCCCGGCCGGGGCGGCCCGGCCAGACCGGGCCTCCCGAGCAGTCGCCGCCCGGGCAACAAACGCCGCCTGAAGTGGCGCAGAATGCTCCGCCGCAACAGCAGCCTGCGCAGGCTGCCGGCGGCCCTCCCCAAAATCAGAACCAGTCGGCGCGGCTGCAGACTCCTCCCACCGCGCCGCAACCTGGCTTTAACACCGGCACGATGTCGGCGGGCTCGGCGATTGAGCAGGCGGCGCGCGCGGCGCTGGCCAATCGTGGCGGTGGCTTCGGCGGCGACGACGGCAATTACGGCCTGGGCCAGGGCCGACAGCCAACCGAAGCCCTGGGCCCCATGGACGTCCTCAGCGACACCATGGGGGTGGATTTTGGGCCTTATCTCGCCCGGGTTCTGCATGACGTGAAGATGAATTGGTACAACCTGATTCCGGAAGCGGCGCGGGCCCCGCTGATGAAAAAGGGCAAAGTTTCGATTGAGTTTGCGATTCTGAAGGATGGGCGGGTCGGCGGTATGGTGCTGGACGGGAGTTCCGGCGATGTGGCGCTGGATCGCGCTGCCTGGGGAGGCATTACGGCCTCCAATCCGTTCCCGCCGTTGCCGAATGAGTTCGGCGGACAGTATCTTCGGCTGCGCTTTCATTTCTATTACAACCCAGATAAGGGCGACATGCCGTAGGGCGGCTGGTGGGATGTCCGCTGCGGAGAAGCCGCCTTGATCACGGGCCTCCGGCGGTTTCCTTCAGTTGCTTCCTTGGCAGCACGGCCGCAACCGTGGTTTGATACGGCATCACTCCCGCACTTCGCTCATCAGCGCCAGAAGGTTCTGCTCGGAATCGCGGAAGAACGTCATCCACAGTTCGTGGTCAGGCATTTTGGCGATCATGCGCGGCTCATCTTCAAAGTGCACGTTCTGCGCCTTCATCTGGCGATGGGCAGCGGCGATGTCAGGGACGACGAAATAAAGAATCGAGCCGGGGTGGTCGAACTCTGGCTTCTCCGGCGGGCTGAGCATGAGGCGCGCGCCGCCGCAGTCGAAGAAAGCGAGCGGTCCGGCGGTAAACAGCAGGCGCAAGCCGAGCCTGTCGCGATAGAAGGCGGTGGCGCGCTCGACGTCGTGCACGCGCACGGCGATCTGGCCGATGCGCGAAATCCCGGGTCCGGCTGCGGCCATTGGCCCTTTGCCTCCGTAAGCGCTTTTCTGTTAGCATAGCTAACGGTATTGATTAGCATAGCTAACTATGTTCGGGGGATGAAGTCAAGCCAAAAATCGCCGGTGCGCAGCGAAATCGCCGACCGGCTGCACTCGGCCGCGATTCACCTGCTGCGCCGGGTCCGCCGCGAGGACGCGTACTCGGGCGTGGGCCCGGCGCAGTTCTCCGCGCTGTCGGTGCTGGTATTCGGCGGACCGATGACGCTGGGGCAGTTGGCCGCGGCCGAGCAGGTCAAGCCGCCCACCATGACCCGCATCGTCGCCGGCCTCGAGCGCAGCCGCCTGGCTGAGCGCGTGCCCGATCCCGTCGACGCGCGTCGCGTGGGCATCCGGGCGACCGCCCGGGGCACGCGCCTGTTGCAGCAAGGCCGCAAACGCCGCATCGAGTATCTGGCGCGGCATCTCAGGCAGCTTTCGGCGAAGGAGTTGAGTCAACTCGGCAAAGCAGTGGATATTCTGCAACGGGTTTTGCGGAACCCGCCGGATTGAGCTGGCTGGTTGAGAAAACGTTTACAGGGAGTTATTCTCTCTGGGAGGACGAATCGCTTTGCACTGCCTTCAAATCGGAAATTCTGCTGGAAACCCTACTATGAAAAAATTCCGCAAGATTGCCTGGCTGGGAATGTGCGGCGTGGCGATATTGGCGTTGCAAGCCGCTTCGCTTGCTCAAGCTCCCACGGAGCCTCAGCCTGTTCCGCCGGGAAATGTAGCTCCCCCGGGGCCTCCTCCGTTTCCTCAGGCCGCTGCGCCTGGGAACGATAAAGCTGCCAAGGCGCCGCGTACCCTCGCGCCGTATTTTGTGCCGACTACCTCGCGCGCGAAGGCGCCGGAGGCCGACGGCTTCCTGCAGCGCTGGCTGTTGCTTGAGCCCATCAGCAAGCCGAACCGCTCCAATACCGTTTTTACCGGGACCTATGTCAGGGCCGCCTTCAAAACCGATTACTTCCCGGATCAGTTCACGGTCGTTCCGCACCCGGGCGAAAAAGTGACAGTTGGCGATCAGCAACTCGCGTGGCACGCGCTCGATTCCACCCGGTTCGACGTCAAGCTGTTCAACTTCGCGTGGGGCCTGAACAAGCCGACCTACGGCGTGATCTTCTGGGCAGTCACGGTCATCAACAGCCCAAGCGAGCTGAAAAATGTTCGCCTGGCTGTCGGGTCGAATTCGGCTTCCATGTGGTGGCTCAACGGCGAAAATGTGGCCAATCTGTTCGATGACCGGCGCATGGTGATGGATGATGTTGTTTCCAACCGGCTCACACTGAAGAAGGGCCGCAATGTGCTTCGCGGCGCGGTGATCAACGGCCCGGGTTTGAGCGATTTCTGCGTTCGCTTTATCGACGACAACGGCAATCCAATCAAAAATATCAGCCAGAGCCTCGAGTAGCTGCAGGAACTGCAGCGCGGTTCGGCTTTCGGTTCAACTTTACATTCGGAGCTTCGATGAAATCGAATATTTGGCGTGCGGCGGCTCTCGTCGTGCTTTGTGTTTGCGTTTCGAGTCCGGCATGGGCGCAACTGAATGGCCAACCCTACATTCACGATCCCTCGACCGTGGTGGAGTCCGACGGCAAGTACTACACGTTCGGCACCGGCGGCGGCGGATTGATGTCTGACGATGGCTGGACCTGGCATGGCGGGGCGGTGCGCCCCGGCGGCGGGTTGGCTCCGGACGTGATTAAGATCGGGGACCGTTATTTCGTGGCGTATGCCTCGAAAGGCGGCGGGATGTCGGGCGGACACGCGGGCGCGATCAATACGATGTGGAGCAAGACGCTCGACCCGAAGTCTCCGGACTTTGGATTTAAAGACAACAGCGTAGTCGCGACAACCAACGGCGTCGAGGACGCCGATGCCATCGATCCGTCGTTCCTCTATGTCAAGGGCCACCTTTGGCTTACGTACGGGACGTATTTCGGTTTCATCCGCCTTGTCGAGCTGAATCCCAAGACGGCGAAACGCATGCCTGGCAACAAGCCTGTCGACATCGCCATCGACATGGAAGCTACCGACATGATGTATCGCGATGGCTGGTACTACCTTCTGGGCACGCATGGCACCTGCTGCGACGGGCCCAATTCGACCTACAACATCCGCGTGGGCCGCTCGCGGAATGTGACCGGCCCGTTCGTGGATAACGTGGGCATTCCGCTGCTCAAGGGCGGAGGCAAACTGTTTGTAGCCGCTAGCGGACGCAACATCGGGGCCGGGCATTTCGGCCGGATGATTCTGGGCGATGATGTAGAGAAATTTTCCTGCCATTACGAGGCCGACATGGACCGCAGCGGCCGCAGCGTGCTCGACATTCGGCCGCTGCTGTGGAGGGACGGTTGGCCGGTGGCAGGCGACCATTTCGAGCCAGGCACCTACGAGATCCAGTCGCAGCGTAGCGGCGGCGCGCTGGAGCTGGCGGTAGATTTTGTGCGCATGGACAGCGGGCGGCGGCGCGGTTTTGGCTTCGGACCTCCGACCGGCCCGGTGACGCCGATTCCGGACCAGACGCTAGCGCAGGATTCGGCAAGCTGGCCCGAGGGCAACATTGAGGTGGACCTCAACGACTACATGGTGCGCCCGCACCAGAAGTGGACCATCACGCCAGTCCCCGACGCGGGCGGCTATCCCGGCGGGCCGTATTTCAAGATCGTAATCGCCGGAACCGATCGCGCCCTGGCGGCAACCGCCGACGGCACAGTCGTGTCGCTCCCTGCGTTCACCGGCGGTCCGGAACAGCTATGGCGCATCGACCAGCTGACCGACGGCACATACCGCATCATACCGAAGGCGATGCCTGGTTCCAGCGAGCCTGTGGCCTTGACCGCGATCGGCGCCAGTACGCCGGTGCTGCTGAAGTTTGATCCCAAGGGCGACAAGGCAAAGTGGAATTTCAGGAAGCCGTGAAGAGGAGAATCTGGGATGACGGGCGAGACGCCCGTCGCTCCATTTACCACACGCGGCAGCGGTCTTTGCGCACCATCGGAGCGTCCGGCTTGCAGTGGAAGGCCTGCTGGAACTCCGGCATGTTGGAGACCACGCCGTTAGCGCGATCCTGGTCGGGAGAATGCGAGTCGGCCTCGGCTTGCAGGCGCATGGTTTCGTCGCGGGTGTTGCTGCACCAGCTTTGACCGTATCCGATGAAGAACCGCTGCTCTGGGGTGAAGCCTTCGATCGGCTCTAGTTTTTGCCCTTGGGTCTGCTCCTGCCATGCCATGTAAGCCAGGATTAGTCCGCCGAGATCGGCGACGTTTTCACCCAGCGTGAGCTTGCCGTTCACCTTGATGTGATCGACTGCGGTGTATTCGGAATACTGAACGACCAGGCAACTCGTGCGTTTTTCGAATTGCTCGGCGTCCAGGGGAGTCCACCAGTCGCGCAGGTTGCCGTTGGCGTCGAACTTGCGCCCTTCATCATCGAAGCCGTGGGTAAGCTCGTGGCCGATGGTGGCGCCGGTGTCGCCGTAGTTGGGGGCGTCGTCGGAGTTGGGATCGAACAGTGGCGGCTGCAGAATACCGGCGGGGAAGTTGATGTCATTGAGCTGCGAATCATAATAGGCGTTGACTGTGGGCGGCGTCATGGACCACTCGCCGTGATCGACTGGCTTGCCGATCTTGGCCAGTTCCCGGTGAAACTCAAATTCCCGCGCCCGCAACACATTGCCCAATTCATCGTCACGAGAAATGGCCAGCGCGCTGTAGTCACGCCAATGGTCCGGATATCCGATTTTGTTGGCTACGGCGTGCAGCTTGACAAGGGCCTGCTGCTTGGTGGCCTCGGTCATCCAGGGTAGCGAATCGATGTCGCGTTGCATGGCGGCTTCGATCTGCCGCACCATTTTCAGCGCGCGCTCCTTGGCTTCCGGACTGAAGCTGCGCGCCACGTAGGCCTGGCCCAGAGCTTCGCCTAGATCATTGTCGACATCATCGACGCAGCGCTTCCAGCGCGGCGCGATTTGCTGCGTTCCGGCGAGCGTCTTGCCGTAGAAATCGAAAGCGGCGTTTGCGAAAGGGGTTGAAAGATAAGGCGCGTTGGCGTGGATGAGGCGCCAGTGCAAATATGCCTTCCACTTGGGCAGGCTTTCCTTGTTGAGTTCATTGTTCATGGCCCGAAAGAAACCGGGAGCCGTGACATTCAGTGACTGCGGAGCCGGCTGGCGCAGGCCGGAGAAGAACGCGCCCCAATCGAAAGCGGGGGCCAGCGATTCGAATTCCGCGCCGGTCATCTTGTGGTACACCTTTTGCGGATCGCGGCGGTCGACGAGGCGCATGGAACCCTTCGCCAGAGCCGTCTCGATGTGCAGCACAGCCTTGGCGTCGCCGGCTGCGGCATGGGGCGACTCGCCCAGCAGTTCAAACATCCGCCGCACATGATCCTGATAGGCCTTGCGAAGCTTTCTTGTTTTGCTATCGCGGAAAAGGTAGAAATCGCGGTCGGGCAGCCCGATTCCTCCCTGATCGACTTCCGCGATCACTTGGGAAGAATCTTTGTAATCCTGATCGGAACGAAACTCAAACAGCACGTCGTCGCCCGCCATGGCGGCGGCCACGCTCGCAATCTGTTGTTTGGAGTCGAGGCTCGCAATGCGGTCCAACATGTTTTGGAGAGGCTTCATGCCAGCGGAATCGATGGCTTTTTCATTCATGCAGGCGGCGTAGTAGTCGCCGATTTTGCGCTTGACCTCGTCGCGGCCGGGGGTGGGGTTGGCGGCCTGTTCCAGAATGTCGCGGAGCACGACGAGAGTCTGATCCTGCAGCTTGGAGTAGACGCTCCAGCTCGATTGGTCGGGCGGGATGGGGTTCTTCTTGATCCAGCCGCCGCAGGAATAGGTGTAGAAATCCGTGCAGGGATCTACGCTCTGGTCCAGGGAGCCAATATCCAGAACGGAATCATGTTCGGGCTGAGGATTCTGGCTCCAGGCGGAGGCGGCGGTGAGAACGGCGAACAGGAAAACACTGCACCCTCTCATGCCGAGCTTTCCTTCATGTAGGCCATCTTGATCAGGGTTCTTTCCGCGAAGGGGACATAGAGCAATGCTGCTGTAGTGGCAAACGCGGCACCGAATCCGATTTGCTGAGCCAGCAGAAAAGGCGCAGCAGCCCAAAGCTGGTCGAGGGCGAGAATCGCGAGGAACATCTTGCCGAACTTCTCTCCCAGCCGGCGATGGTCAAAGGCAACGGCAGAGATCAGGTAACACCGCAAAGGAATGCCAACGCCGGCCGTTACGACCACGGCTCCGACAATGGCCAGGGAGGCATGGACGGGCAGAAAACTTTCCGCTACCCAGCCGACTTCCTGCAGGCGAAACAGCGCCACCACATAGAAGATCAGATACATCAACTGGATGAGCCCGAACAGGCTGCGAGTAAGTCCGCGACGCGGAATGGGGATTTCAAGCTCAGGATGCATGGTCTCGGTGGCTTCGGACGAAACCTGCTCCTGGATCGCTGGCTGCCCAGCTGCCGCACCGTCTGGCCGCTCGACCGTCGCCAAAAAGCGGTATCCGCGGCGGGCCAAAGTTTCGACATAACGCGGACTGGAGGCGGAATCGCCCAGCGCTTCCCGCACTTTGTTGATGGCGGTGTTCAGGCTATGGTCGAAATCGACGAAAGTGTCCGCCGGCCAAAGCTTCTGGCGAAGTTCGTCGCGGGTAATGACATCGCCGGGGCGCTCAAGCAGGAGGACCAACATCTGGAAGGGTTGTTCTTGCAGGCGAACGCGGCGGCCGCTCTTGCGCAACTCGCCTGCCGCAAGGTCAACTTCGAAAACTCCAAAAATAATCCGTCCGGCAGGACTGGCGTGCGGCGTGGGCATAAGGACAGCGACGAAGCGTAGTTTAGCATTCCGCGTGGCGGGAGCGCGCGCGGTCACTGGTTACCCGGTTGTGCTTGCGCCGGTTAACTGGAGCCCAACGAAGTTACGCGGTAACGCGAGGGGGCGGTAACCGAGACGGGCATTGGCGGAAAAACCGCGACTGAACTTCAATCTGCTATTGCATTGCGACGACGTTATTGCGATAATGCCGCAATTTTGCACCGCGTCGTGTTGTTCTGCGGAGATGGGGCGTACGCAGAATGTGCGGTATTTTGGGGCATTCTCACATATCTAAGTGTGTCCAGCCGGGCGTCTTCGCGGCGGCGTTGCAGTCGCTCGTTCATCGCGGGCCCGATCATCAGGGCACCTTTGTTTCCGACAAAATCTCGTTGGGGGCGGTGCGGCTGCGGATTCTGGATCTCGATCACGGCGATCAGCCATGTTACAGTCCAGACCGCGACGTCGTGCTCGTGTTCAATGGCGAGATTTTCAACCATCACCACCTGCGCCGCGAGCTTGAACAGCACGGCTACAGGTTCGAAACTCAGTGCGACACCGAAGTGGTGCTGAACGCCTTTCTGCACTGGGGGACCGGCTGCTTCGCCCGCTTGAGCGGAATGTTCGCGATCGCGATATGGATTCAGTCGGAACAGCGGCTGGTGCTGGCGCGCGACCGCATGGGCATCAAGCCACTGTATTACTGCCTGCAGGATGGCGAGATTTATTTTGGGTCGGAACTCAAGTGCATTCTGGCTCACCCCGCCATTCCGCGGCAGCTCTGCCTTGACGGCCTCAACTGCTTCCTCAGCCTGAACTATGTTCCCGGCCCTCTCACGCTGGTGGAGGGGATTGTGAAGTTGATGCCGGGCGAGATGCTGGAATGGCGTCACAGCCGTTGTACTACCCGCTCTTATCTGGCTGCGCCCCGTAAGGGAACTCCACCGCGGTCGATTGGCGAGGCTTGCGAGGAACTCGACGGCCTGCTGGCGCAATCGGTCAAGGAGCAACTCGTCGCTGACGTGCCGGTGGGAATTTGGCTCAGCGGCGGGCTGGATTCTTCCACCATCCTGCACTACGCCGCGAAATCGAACCTCAGCCGACTGCGGACGTTTTCCGTCACTTTTCAGGGGCGTTCCTTCGATGAGGGCAAATACATTCGGCAGGTGAGCAGCCACTTTGGAACGGAACATACCGAACTGGATTTGAATCCCAGCTGTGATCTGGCCGGAGCCATCGAGCAAATGAGTTACTACTCGGACGAGCCCGGTGCGGACGCCGGCGCTTTGCCGCTTTGGTTCCTGGCCAAGATGACGAGCCGCGACACCACCGTGGTGTTAACCGGAGAAGGCTCGGACGAACTGTTCGCCGGATACCTGACGTACAAAGCCGATCGCTACCATGCCGTGGCCCGCAGGATTCCGGCAGCATTGCGCCGCGCGGCGCTGGCCGGGGCGCAGTATCTGCCGGTTTCCGATGACAAGATCAGCTTCGAGTACAAGCTCAAGCGCTTCCTGCAAGGATCGCTGCTTCCGCCGGGAGTGGCGCACGTCTTCTGGAACGGGACCTTCGGCAAGAAAGAAAAGCGGGATCTGTTCCGGTTTGCGGATGAGGCTCCGCTTATGAACGTGCTTTCGGGCGTGAATGGCGCGGGTTTGCACAATCTTCTTGCGTTCGACCAGCGCTACTACCTGCCCGACAACATTCTGGCCAAGGTGGATCGCATGAGTATGGCGCATTCGCTGGAGGTCCGGCCTCCGTTCCTGGACCCGCGCATTGTCGACTTTGCGGCGCGGCTGCCCGACCAATTCAAGCTGCGGGGCCGGCAGTCCAAACATGTGTTGCGGGAATTGATGAAAGATACGCTGCCGACGGCAATTCTGCGCCGCCCGAAGATCGGCTTCGATATTCCGATTCACGACTGGTTTCGCGGAGTTCTGCGGCCTTTGCTTTTGGATACGCTCTCGCCGGAGGCCGTTTCGGCGGCCGGGCTGCGCTGGCCCGCGGTCGCACGCCTGATCAACGACCATCTCGAAAGAAGAGCGAACTTGGGGTACCACTTATGGGGCCTGATGGTGTTGTTGTTGTGGATGAAACGATGGAACATTCAGATGGAGGCCACGGAGGCGATTCCTCTGCTCCTGCCGGTGGCGGCGGACGACGAAGTTGGATCGTTGTCGCAATTGCCTGCCTAGTTTTCGTCGTCAATATAGTCAGCCCCCCTCGCCTGATGGATGACGTAGACGCGGTGCAGGCGCAGATCGCCCGCAACATGCTGCAGTCGGGAGACTGGGTAACGGCCCGGCTGGACGGCGTGGCTTATCTGGAAAAGGCGCCGCTCATTTACTGGATGATGGCGGGCTCCTACCGGATTTTTGGGGTGCACGACTGGGCGGCGCGCCTGCCGCTCGCGCTCACCGCGGTGCTGCTGTGCTGGGTCACGTATCGCTTTGCGAGATGGGCGTTCGGCACGGAGACGGGGATTTTTGCTGGGATCGCGCTAGCAACCTGCGTTGGGCTGTTTCTGTTCACTCGCATTCTGATTCCAGATGCCATGCTGACTTTGGCTATCACCGGGGCCATCTGGGCCTGGTTGCGTTTGCTGGAAGAGCCTCCGGAGCAGGGCCATCGCTTTCGCTGGCCATTGATTTTGGGAGCCTGCCTGGGGATTGGTCTGCTGCTGAAAGGCTTGATTGCGGTCGTCTTTCCGCTGCTGGCCGGGCTTACCTACATGGGAGCGACGCGGCAGCTTTTTTCTGCGCGGTCGTGGCGAAGATTGCATTTGGGTTTGGCCGCCGGGGTGGCGCTGTTGATCGCCGTGCCCTGGCATGTGCTGGCGATTCTGCGCAACCCGCCGTATTTCGTGTTTTCGATGCATAGCGGTCCGGGCGAATACAAAGGATTTTTCTGGTTCTACTTCTTCAACGAGCACCTCTTGCGCTTTCTGAACCTGCGCTATCCGCGGGATTACAACACGGTCCCGAGAGTTTGGTTCTGGCTGTTCAATTTGGCGTGGCTGTTTCCATGGTCGGCTTATCTATTGGCTGCTCCCAAGCTCTCTTACAGTCCAGCTACGCGGGCGGGCCGAGTGCGGCTAATGGCCGTTTGCTGGGTCGCGGTCGTTATGGTGTTCTTCACGTTCTCGACGACGCAGGAATACTATTCGATGCCGATTTATCCGGCGGTGGCGATGCTGGCTGCGTCGGCCCTCAGCTCCGGTGGCCGGTGGATTACGGCCGGCACGCGAATCTTGACGGGACTCTTCGCGCTTCTATTTCTTGTGCTGGCGACGCTGCTCCTGATGGTCTGGCGGTTGCCCGCTCTGGGCGACATTGCGAATGCGCTAACTCAGCATCCGGAACTTTACAGTTTGTCGCTTGGGCACATGGCGGACTTGACTCTTGGCGCCTTCGCCTACTTGAAAGCTCCACTCGCGGTGGCGGCGCTTGCCTTCGGCGCCGGCGCGGTTGCACTGGCGATTTGGCAGCGGCGGCGGCGTGGCGTTGTTTTGATTCTGGCCGTAGTCATGATTGTTTTCTTTCAAGCCGCGCGGATGGCGTTGGTTCGCTTCGATCCCTATCTCGGCTCTTATCTGCTGGCGCAGAGTTTGGAGCAGAGCCCGCCAGGACAGCTCATCGAAGCCAATACTTACTATGCGTTTTCGTCGGTCTTCTTCTATACGAATCGAACCGCGCTGCTGTGGAATGGCCGGGCTTACAACCTGGAGTACGGCTCCAATGCGCCGGGCGCGCCGTACGTGTTCATGGACGACGATCAGTTTGTCTCTCTGTGGAAAGGATCGCAGCGATGTTACCTGCTCACTTATCCCACGGAGATGCCCCGCCTGGAGCAACTGGTAGGGCGGTCCAACCTGCGCATCGTAGCCGAGAACGGGGGCAACTACCTGCTGACGAACTATGCGATCCAGTGAACAATGGGCGGTGCTCAGGGTCGAGTGGGGAGAAAGCGTCCGTATTGCCCTGCAGGCCCTAGCGGCTGACAAGCTGAAAGCTTCGCTCACCATGCTGGGTGTGGTGATCGGCAGCGCCGCACTCGTGCTGGTGGTCACGATCAGCACGACGGGGAGGGCGTACATTGTTGCGCAAGTCGAGGCCGTCGGCGCCGACATCACTTACGCGACATTGCATCGCAGTGAGGACTGGTCGGTTCTGGACGACGAGCTAACCACCGGAGATCTCGACGCGGTGAGCCACAGCCTGCCCGGGGTTCGGCTCGCAGCCGGCACGTATGATTTACCCATCGCATTCCAGCTGCGGGGCAAGGAAGTGCATGCGCGGCTGGTAGGCGTTACGCCGAATTTTGAACGCATCCGCAATCTGCGGATCACCTCCGGCCGCTATTTCGACCCGCAGGATTTTGCCGCGCGCTTCAAGGTTTGCTTGCTGAGCGACATCTTGGCCCGCGACGCCTTCGGCCCCCACACGCCGTTGGGAACTGTCGTTCCGGTGGACCAATTCCGCTGCACCGTCATCGGAACCTTCACCGAGGGTGTGCCCACCTACGGACAATCTGAAATTCAAGATCAGACGCTGCTTATCCCCTTTCCGCTGGTGAAGGATGTTTCCGGGGACAATTTTCTGCAGGTGATCTATGCGCAGGCCACTTCCTCCGCGGAAGTTGGGCCGCTGACACGCCGCATGGCTGCGTTGCTGCACAGCCGCCATCGCAAAGAAGCGCGCTACGACGTGCAGAATCTGTCTTCTCTGGTAGAAACCGCCGGCAAGGTTTCGTTTGCCTTGATGGCTGTTCTCATCGCGATCGCGATCCTGACGCTGGTCACCGCCGGAACCGGCATCATGAACATCATGCTGGTCAATGTGTCGCAGCGGACCCACGAGATCGGGCTGCGCAAGGCGCTGGGCGCGAGCAATCGCGAGATTCACATGCAGTTCTTGCTGGAGGCTTTCTTCATCAGTTTTACTGGCGCGGTGCTGGGAGTGGTGGCGGCCATTGCCATAGTCTGGCCAGTCGGTGGCCTGGTAAAGAACGTGGTGCCGGTCGGGGTTTCGTGGATCGCCGTGGTAGTCGCGCTGGTAGTTTCGAGCGGAGTAGGGATTGTGTTTGGATACCGGCCCGCGCGTGCGGCCGCCCTGATGCACCCTATCGAAGCGCTGCGCATTGAGTGATGCGCGTATCTTCTGGTTCGCGAAGGCTTTACCCCCCACGTCAGTAACTACACGAACGGGCCATTCACAGATTCTGCCTGCCGTCGTAAGGTTGTTCTCGAGCAGACTTTCGGGGGAGGGGCTGTTCAACGAAGCGCCCCGCGACTCAAAACTGAGCGCGGGGCGTTTTCGTGTTTGGGCTGAGCGTCCAGTACGGGCCGCGAGCGGAGGCCCTCCCGGTTCGCGCCGCTGCCGCGCTACAATGGCCCCGTGAATCACGGTTCCACAGGTTCGACTCCCGGCGGCTCTTCTCCTTCGAGACGGCTGGCAAAGACGCGCGCGGCTTCGCTCGAAGCCACGGGAATCATCATCATTGCCGCGCTGGTGCTGATTTTCACCCTTGTCCGCTACTGGCCCAACATCGCGTGGGGCGCGCGCTGAAGTGGTTTGCGATCCTCTGCTGTTGGTGTTGCTAGGCCCCACCGGAAGCGGCAAAACCGCGCTCTCCCTGGCCCTCGCCGAGCACTTTGGCGGCGAAGTCGTAAACTGCGATTCGGTCGCCCTGTACCGCGAGTTCGAGATTGGCACCGCCAAGCCGGAGGCCGCAGAGCGCGCCCGCGTTCCCCACCATCTTCTTGATTTTGTCGAGCCCACCGCATACATCACGGCCGGCGAATACGCCCGGCTGGCACGGGCAGCAGTAGCTGAGATCAAGTCACGCGGGAAGTTGCCCATCGTCGTCGGGGGAACCGGACTTTATTTGCGGGCATTGCTTGATGGCCTTTTTCCTGGCCCGCAGCGGTCCGACGGACTGCGCTCGCGCTTGCGGGAACGCGCGGAGCAAAAAGGCTCGGGCTACTTGCACCGCTTGTTGCGCCGCCTTGATCCAGCGGCGGCCGAGAAAATCCACGCCAATGACAAGCCGAAGCTCATCCGGGCGCTGGAAGTCTGCCTGGCGGAACGGCGGCCGATGACGGAAGCCTGGAAGGAAGGGCGAGATCCGTTGCATGGCTTCCGCATCCTGCGGCTTGGCCTGAATCCTGATCGCAGCGCCCTTTACGACCGCATTAATCGGCGAGCACAAACCATGTTCGCGCGCCGCTTGGTGCAGGAAACCAGGCAACTGCTGGCCAAGTATGGAGAGGCCCCGCCTCCCATGCACTCTCTCGGCTACAAGCAGGCGGTGCAATTGCTTCGCGGACAGATCGATTCCGCAACGGCGCTGGCCCTCGCGCAGCAGGCCCACCGAAATTACGCGAAGCGCCAGATGACCTGGTTTCGCGGCGAGCCCGAGGTTATGTGGCTTGCAGGTTTTGGAGATGATTCGGAAATCGTGCGCGCGGCTATTGAGATTGTTGGTCCCCGCTTTTTAGGAAATTCTTAGGCGGAGACAGCTCATGGCGGCTTACGCAGGCCGCCATCGTCTGCTATCGTTTCTTCATGCTCTTCCGGACTGTTCTTATTTTCTTTCTACTGCTTCCTCTCGCGACGGCGTTTCCAAAGGACGAAAGCAAAGATAAGTTTCAGCGCCCGGGTCCTATTCGCCTGGATCATGCGGGAGAAAAGTGGGCGAAAAAGACGCTCCGTCATCTTTCGCTTGAAGAAAAAGTGGGGCAAGTTTTCATGATCTGGGCGCCGGCTCAGTTTCTGAACCTCGACAGCCCGGAATATCTAAGGCTCGTTGCTGCCCTCCAGAAGTACCGCCTGGGCGGGTTTGCCATGACTGTTCCGTATGATCCGCCCTTTCTCTACCGCACGGCACCTTACGAAGCCGCCGAGTTGCTTAATCGCTTGCAGCAAGAATCTGACCTGCCGTTACTGATCGCAGCCGACTTCGAGCGGGGTGTGACCATGCGGGTGCGGGGAGCGACAGAGTTCCCTCACTCCATGGCCTTTGGTGCGGCGGGAAAACCGGAGTATGCCGAGGCTTTCGGCCGCATCACCGGGGACGAGGCCCGCGCCATCGGCGTGGAGTGGAACTTCTTTCCGATTGTGGACGTGAATTCGAATCCCGCGAACCCGATCATCAACACACGCTCGTTCGGCTCGGATCCGCAGCAAGTCGGCGAACTGGGAGCGGCCTACATTCGCGGGGCGCATGCCGCGGGAATGCTGACTACCGCCAAGCACTTTCCCGGACATGGCGACACTGCCACGGACTCTCACCTGGGTGTGGCGAAAGTGAGCGCCGACCTTGCCCATTTGCAATCGGTCGAGCTGCCGCCTTTCCGCGCGGCGATTGCCGCGGGAGTGGATGCGGTGATGGTGGCGCACGTTACCGTGCCTGCGCTTGAGCCTGATCCGGATCGCGTGGCGTCGACCTCGCCGGCGGTTGTTACCGACCTGCTCAAGCGCCAGCTTGGTTTTCAGGGAATTGTCGTCACCGACGCGCTCGATATGGCCGGGCTCACCCGCCTGTACGCTTCCAACATCGGGCGCGCCGCAGTGGATACCTTCAAAGCTGGCAACGACGTTTTGATCATCCCCGCAGATCTTGACGCTTCCTATAAGGCTATGGTGCAGGCCGTGCGCAGTGGTGAGATTTCGAAGGCCCGGCTCGACGCCTCGGTGCTGAAAATCCTGCAGGTGAAGGCGTCTCTCGGGCTGGAAAAAGCACGCCTGGTGGATATTTCCAGGCTCTCGGACGAAATCGGGAAACCCGCAAACCTGGCCATGGGCCAGAAAGTTGCCGACGATGCCGTTACCCTGGTGCGCAACAACGGCCAAGTCCTACCTCTGAAACGAATGGGAACCGCGGTGCACGGGCTTCCGTATCAACAAGTGCCGGAGGTCCATAACCGGGTGGTGGCGGTGATTTTTTCCGACGATATGCGCACCGATGCGGGGCGGGAATTCGAGCGCCAACTCAAGCTGCGCGTGCCGGATGCCCACGTCATTTACGTCGATCCCAGAAATGCCTCGGCTGAAACGGATGAGATTCTCGCCGATACGCACGCCGCCGAAACCGTTCTGGCCCCCGTCTATTCCATTCCGACCGCGGGCAAGGTCGTGGATGCGACGAAGGGCATGGTGAACTCGGTTTCCATGCCGCCAGCCAGCGCGGGCTTGTTGCACGCGATCCTCGATCAGGCAGCCGCGAAAACCGCTGTGCTGGCTATGGGAAACCCCTATCTGGCGCAGGACTTTCCGGAAGTGCAAAATTATATTTGTACGTTTTCAAACGCGACCGTTTCGGAGACAAGCGCCGTGAAAGCGCTGTTCGGAGAAATCGCCATCCATGGCCATCTGCCGGTCAGCATTCCGGACATCGCAGCCCGCGGCTTTGGAATCGAAGTGCCGGCATCCGCCACGGTCCCAGGAGTTCCCAATGCGCATCCTTAGCCTTTTCGCCGCTTGCGCGGCTTTGGTTCTTATCTCCGCCTGCACTGTTCACGTAAAAAAAGATGAGCAGGGCCACGACAAAAATGTCGATATCAACACCCCTTTCGGCGGAATTCATGTCGATAAAAGCGCCGACGCGCAAGACACCGGCCTTCCCCTTTATCCGGGCGCGCGCCTCAAGCAAAAGAGTGCAGGCGATAACAGCGACGCGAATGTGAATATTTCCGGGATGGGCTACGGCATCCGAGTGGCTGCCGCGGAGTACGAATCGGATTCCAGCCCGCGGGTAATTCTCGACTACTACCGCGAGCAATTGAAGAAGTACGGCAATGTGCTCGAGTGCCACACCACCGGACCTCAATTTTCCATGCACCCGCACCCCAAGGACGAGGGGGCCTCTCAGGCGTTGAGCTGCGAATCGCAAGAGGGCAGCAACATTGAGCTCAAGGCTGGAACGCAGCGCAATCAACACATCGTTTCGGTGAAGCCGGAAGGCA
Organism: uncultured Acidobacteriaceae bacterium; assembly: GCA_963770915.1. Lineage (GTDB taxonomy): Bacteria > Acidobacteriota > Terriglobia > Terriglobales > Acidobacteriaceae > PALSA-270. The sequence continues at coordinate 1,990,273 of CAVYRG010000001.1, read as the reverse complement.
AGGGATCCGATTTCGCGTTGGTCCATGTCGAGACGCACGGCAAAGACTCGATCTAAAGCATTTGCCGCGTTTGCCTCTCCCGCCCGCCTGCGGTAACTTGAATTTGAGTGGAGCATGCCTGCTACCAATGCGGCGCGGAGGTCGAAGACGGAATTCCGTTCTGCCGGCAGTGCAACGCGCCACAGATTCGCGGGCTATACCGAGCTGTCCCCCCGAGCCGGCACTAGAAGCTCCGCCGCCGGTTATTGAAGCAATTCCGCCCCCGCCTGCTGTCCCGCTCAACCTCCGTTCTTCCCGCGCGATCGTTTGGCCGCATGCTCTGCGGGCGGCCTGGCTCGCGGGATTCATCGCCGCGGCACTGATGATCATTCCGCTGGGCGCTTCGTTCGGTTTGGGAATGTTGGCGGCCGGGTTTCTTTGCGTGCTGTTTTATAGGAGGCGCGTGCCCGGCGCCAACCCAACCGCATGGATGGGAGCGCGGCTGGGCGCAGTGGGAGGCGCGTTCGGCTTCTTGTTGTTCGGCATTCTCGCGCTGGTGGAGACAACTGTATTCCGCGCGGGCAATGAGGTCCGCGCCGCGCTGCTGCAGGCGATCGCGCAAGCGGGCGCCCGCAATCCCGATCCGCAGGCCCAGCAAATGATGCAATACTTCAAGACTCCGCAAGGCCTGGTCGTGATGATGATCATAGTATTCGCCTTGATGTTCGTGATTTTCCTGATTTTGGCCAGTCTGGGCGGGGCTGTGGGCGCGGCGGCCCTTCGCCGCCGAGATCGCGGCCCGACCTTCGGTAGCTTCACCTTAGTCACGTGGAAAGGACCTGGCCTTGTCGATTACGGTACACTAGAGACGGCAGTGAATTGGGAAGGACATTGCAATGGCGACTTCAGTGGAAAAACCGAAATCTGCGATAGATTCCTTGAATAAAAACTTTGGCGATCTGGTTTCCCGAGCCCAAAAACGCATGTCGCCGAAAGATTTTAAGCGCGCGAGAAGAAAAGCTCGACCAAATTGCTACGAAAGTCCGCGCGTCTCGCGGACGGCGGCGCGAAACTGCATAATTAATTCGTGTAACTCTTCTTTCCCAATTCCGTGGATTGTAGGCCTTCACCGTCTGCTACGAAATCCTCTTCAGTTCCGTAGCTGACGATGTCCTCTAACTGCTCTTCCCGCTCTCTTCGGCGGCGGAGTTCTTGGGTGTCCTTCGGCGGTTTCCACCGGCCCGAGCCATGTTCAGTCCCTAGATGCTGGAGCCCGGCTGCGCCGTCCCACAGTTGCGCATCCCTGAATCCGCTATTTCGGGCCAGCCCATTCAACTCGCAACCCATTAACCTAGGTTCGCCGGTGCGGGTGACCGTCCCCTCTACTCCACTGCACACTAGTCAAATACCGCTCCACATAGTTGCGTCGCATATCCACACCGACTTTTTTACTTGTCTTCAATATGTCCACTGCTGTAACGCCACGTAAGCCGGCTTCGTCGAATCGATGCCTCAATATCCTGCCGTCTTCGTTTAGCATGGGCTGCTCTGGCTCTGTCACGGTTACGGGACATGCCCGACCGGAGTTGTGGCTGGGGTCGGAGCGGCATCACGAGCAATGTCCGGCATGCGTCCCTCTCCGCCCTCAGTCTCTGCTCCTAACTGCGGCCATCTCTTGCAGTCTCTTCTGAGCGTCTCCCAGCTCCTCTCCGTCTCTTCAAGCGCTGCGCAAAGCTGCTCAGGCTGTGAATCCCATATCATCATCCTCCCATGTAACACTCACTGTATACATCTACTCACTTAGGCGCAAGTTCTATTTGAGATATTAACTAGTAAGTTATAAGTAGATGTTTAGTCCGCCCGCGCCTGGATGCGCCCGGCTGCCGCTAATCACGCCGTCAGACGCTCGCGTCCCTTGCCCCGCACCGCTTCGCCCGCGTATGATGCAGCGTTCATGCCTGCCAAATCTTCTCCACGGCCGATCAACCTGCGCGAGAAGGCACAGCTCATGTCAGAGTCGGAAATCGAGCGCACGCTGGTCCGGCTGGCCCACGAAATCATGGAGAAAAACAACGGCGCCAAAGACTTGGGCATGGTCGGGATTCGCCGGCGCGGGATACCGCTGGCGCAGCGTCTGGCGCGGCTGATCGAGCGGATCGAAAAAAGCCCGGTGCCGGTGGGCACCCTCGACATCACGCTCTATCGCGACGATCTTTCCCCGGTCGGCCCGAAGCCGGTAGTGCAGAAGGCGGAAATCGGGTTTGCGGTCACGGGCAAGAGCGTCATCCTGGTGGATGACGTCCTCTACACTGGCCGTACAGCGCGAGCCGCCATGGACGCGCTGTTTCGCCAGGGGCGCCCCACCAAGGTCCAACTGTGCGTGCTCATCGATCGCGGCCACCGCGAGCTGCCGATCGAAGCGAGTTTCGTGGGACGCAAGGTGCAGACCTCGCAACAGGAAATCATCAAGGTGCTGCTGCGGGAAACCGATGAGTCGGAAAGAGTTCTGTTGATGGAGAGCCGGGGATAAGGTCCTTAAGCCGGCGACGAGATGGTTCGGCGAAAGTCTCCACGATGAGCGCAAATCTCAAACAAGCCGCAGCCGCAAAGAAACCGGCGCGCGGCTCGTTGCTTGGCATTGAGCATCTCCAGCCCTCTGAGATCATGGGCCTGCTCAAACTGGCCCGCGGCATGAATCCGCAAAAACCGCGCCCTCTGTTGCGGGGCAAGCGCGTGCTGCTGCTTTTCTACGAAGCCTCCACCCGCACGCGAAGCTCGTTCGAAATCGCCGCGAAGTCGATGGGCGCCATGACCACGCTGGTGCTCTCCAGCGGTTCCAGCATCGAGAAGGGCGAGTCGCTGCTGGATACGGCGTACACCCTACGGGCTGTGGGCGCCGACGTGATTGTCATCCGGCATCCCCGCGCCGGGGCTCCCCACTTGATGGCTGCGCACCTGGATATTCCCGTCATCAATGCGGGCGACGGGATGCACGAACATCCCTCGCAGGCGTTGCTTGACTGCTACACCATCCTGCGCCACAAAAAAGCGCTCAAGGGATTGCAAGTCACGATCGTTGGCGACATCTATCACAGCCGGGTGGCGCGCTCCGCGGTTCACCTGCTCAGCAAGTTTGGCGCGAAAATCACGCTCTGTGGACCGCCGGAGTTTTTGCCCGAACTGGCTACGACTCTGGCGCCGGGTTTGCGCATCAGCCGCACCGTGGAAGACGCGGTCCGCGGCGTGGACGTGATCACGGTGCTGCGGGTGCAGAAGGAGCGGCTGGGCGGCCAGAAGATCAGCTTGCAGGAATATGTGTCGCGCTACCAGATGACCACTGCGCGGCTGAAGCTGGCCAAAAAAGACGCCATTATCATGCATCCCGGGCCCATCATTCGCGGCCTGGAACTCACCTGGGAAGTGGCGGATTGCCCGCAATCGGTCATCGTGGAAGAAGTACACAACGGAGTTCCGGTGAGGATGGCCATCCTGGCGAAAGCGCTGGGGAGGGCGAGATGAAACGTCGCCACGGATTTCCGCGGATCAAAAGCAGAATCTGCGAAAATCAGCGTCAATCCGTGGCGAAAGAGCTTAGAAGATGAGCCAACGCGTAACCAGTCTCGTGATCAAAGGCGGCCATGTGATTGATCCGGCAGCGCGGATCAATGCGCCGATGGACGTGTTGCTGCGCGACGGGCGGGTGGCGGAGATTGCCGCGCCGAACAAAATCCGCGGCAGCGCGAGCGAGAAATTCGACGCGCGCGGCCTGATCGTCGCGCCTGGGTTCATTGACATCCACGTTCACCTGCGCGAGCCAGGGCAGAGCTATAAAGAGTCGATTGCGACTGGCACTGCAGCGGCGGCGGCGGGAGGATTTACTTCGGTCTGCTGCATGCCGAACACCCAGCCAGTGGTCGATTCGCCGGAATGGGTTACCTGGATTCAGCAGCCGCAGCACAACGCCGTGGTAAATGTTTTTCCCATTGGCGCGGCGACCAAGGCGAGCAAAGGCGCTTCGCTCACCGACTTTCGCGCCCTGCAGCGCGCCGGGGCGGTTGCGGTAAGCGACGATGGAAAACCCATCCTGAGCGACGGCATTATGCGGGAGACTTTGCGCCTGGCGGCCGAGATTAACCTGCCGGTGATTCAGCACGCCGAAGATACGCGCGAGACCGAAGGCTGCTCCATGAACGAAGGCGCTACCGCGTTCCGGCTTGGGCTGCGAGGCATGAATGCCTCGGCCGAAGCTTCTGTGGTGGAGCGCGACGTGCTGCTGGCGCAGCAATTTACCGGCGCGCGCTTGCATGTGGCGCACCTCTCGACTGCGGAGGCGCTAAAGTCGGTGCGACGAGCCAAGCGCAGCAAAGTGCACGTCACCTGCGAGGTCACGCCCCATCACTTCAGCCTGACCGACGCCGACGTAGGGGAGTACGACACCAACTTCAAGATGAATCCGCCGCTGCGCTCGGCGGCGGATGTGGAAGCGATCCTGGTCGCCCTGGCCGACGGCACGGTGGATGCAATTGCCACCGACCACGCCCCTCATGCCATGCATGAAAAGTGCATCGAGTTCGAGAAAGCTGCCTTCGGCGTCATTGGCCTCGAGACCGCAGTCGGCCTGGCAATTACGCGTTTGCACCGCCAGCACAAGATTCCGCTGACGCGCATCGTGGAACTCTTCACCGCCGGACCAGCGCGGGTGGTCGATCTGCGAGGGCGCGGCACGCTAGCGCGCGCCGGCTTCGCCGACGTGACCATTTTCGATCCGAAGAAACAGTGGACGTTCTCGGCGGCGAAGTCGCAATCCAAATCGCGCAACACGCCGTTCGATGGCCGGCAACTCACAGGGAAGGTTGTCGCGACCATCGTGGGCGGCCGAGTGGTCTATCGGGCGGATTAGGAGTACCCCCTCACCCCCTCCCCCCTCGGTCTTTTGCCTGCACGGACTTGGCGGGAAAATCACCGCAGATCTATGAGTTTGCGGCACTTGCACGCAAAATCCTGAGCGCGTGGCAGTTACGGCTGTCATTGTCAAAGAGCTGGGTTAGTGGAAACCATTAGTGTGAAGGAATTCAGAAATTGCGGCAAGACCACGAAAGTAGACCGGGTCGTCAGTCCTCTTGTGCATGAACATGAATACCGCTATTATGTACATGAGATTCGGACGGAACATCCTGAGAGGATTTTGTCATGCCCGCCGTGAGAAATCGAGCCCATAAACATTTTCAGTTGGATGCCGTCAAGGTGAAGCGCGCTCAGAAAGTGCTGCAGGCGAATACTGAGACTGAGACGATCGAACAGGCGCTCGATTTGGTGATCAGCGAGCATGAGCGAAACCGGCTGGCGTCGCAGGCGCACGAGCGGTTCCTGGAAAGTGGCGGCGAGATCAAGGATGTTTACGGCAAGTTGGGGAAGTAAGTGGTACCGGTTCTGTTTGATTCTTCCATCTATATTTCCGCGCTCCGCCGGGGCGGAGACGCTGTGCTCCGGCTCCGCAGCGTGGCGGCGGACGCGCCTCTCTGGATAAGTTCGGTGGTGCTCGAAGAGCTCTATGCGGGAGCCGACGACCGCAGCCGCGCCGCCTTGGAGCGATTGGAGCGCGACTTTGAGCGAGCTAAACGAGTAGTCGTGCCCAACCTCAGTGACTGGACGCAGACCGGCAAAGTTCTGGCTCGCCTGGCGGTTAGGCATGGCTATGAGCAAATCGGGCAAGGGCGGCTGACCAACGACGCCCTCATCGCCATGAGCGCCGCACGCTTGGGGATTACCGTCATCACCGCCAACGAGCGAGATTTCAAACGGCTGGCTGAATTCAGACCGTTTCACTGGAGGGTCGGAGCCGTTTGAGGGGAGTTGTGCGCTCCGCCGCCGCAGGCGCAGGAGCGGTTCCGCGGAATTGCGTGGAAGCGGTTGGGGGAGCCTGACTCGCGTGGCGCAATTTCCGGATCAGGAGCCGATTGCGATCGGCGGGTTAGGGGACATCGGCACCGCGAATGAGAACGGAAAAGCCAAACGGCGCGCTGGCAACTGAGAAGGGACCCACTCAAGCCAAAGGAGGGCTTGAATGGGCCACCAGCCTGTTTAAGAAGCCGTGACACTCCCGTCGTGCTCGCCCGGCTTTCCGCTCTGTTTTCTTAGCCTTAGCTGTCATCACAGTATCGTCTGCCGGTTCTGTGATGACGCTATGTTCCTTAAGGAACATTACGCCGCTTCGCCCCGGACAGCCGAGGGCGGCTGCCCCCACGTAAGCATCTTCACTACTTCACTTCCAGCGGTTGCGCCAGCTTAAAGCTCAATGCCGACTCAGCCGGCAGAACGATTTCTTTGTTGCCGGTCAAAGCGCCGCCGGCGGTGCCCGCTCCTGCGCCGGCTGCGGCGCCGATGGCTGCTCCTTTGCCGCCGCCGGCCAGGGCTCCGATCAATGCGCCGACGCCTGCGCCGCCTCCGGCCATGATGCCGGTGCGCTTGCCCTTGCCCTTGATGACGCGCACAACCGATGCGGTTTGAATGGGCTGGTCCGCGCCGTTGATGGTGAGCGAGGTGAGCTGCAGTTGCAGGCGAGCGCCGCCGGCGAAGTGGCCGAGGGCTTTCGCGTCGACGACCGTGCCGGTGGCGGCGGCGCCTTCAGGAATGGCGACCTCTCCATTCACTTTGACTGCCGTGGCCAGAGTCGCGGAAAAAGACTGGCCGGGCTGGCTGACTTTGGAGCCGACGGTTTGCCCCAGGCGCACCGTGAGTTCAGTGCCGGCGGGAACTACCAACGGTTGGGCAACGGCAGCGGGCGCAGTCGACGGCTTGGAGTTGTCTGCGGCGGGCGACGTCGAATCACTGGCGCCGTTGGCTCCCGTCGGCTTGCTGCTGCAACCCAGAAACGCAAAACAGAGATAGAGACTCACCAACAGAGGCAAGCAACGCAGTCGCATAAATTCCTCCCAGTCGATTTTGAATACAGAGTACGGCGCGGCGAAGGGCTATGACAAGTGGCTTTCGCGAACAGAAGGACATAAAAGAAAGACACTTTCGATCAACGGCTGCGGGCGAACCAACGGAACTCTGATCAAGTGTCCCACGAAACCGCGAACCACAGAGGACACAGGGAAGCACAGAGAACACGCAAACTTATCAGAGCTTCTCTAGGGTTTGTCGAATGGCAAAGTGATGAGCGAAGGCTGGCCCTCCGGCTCGGTGGAGTCGAGGTTCTGCGACGCAGGCGCGCCTTCCCGGGCACTGCTCTCGCCGGACAATTCTGCCGCCGGCATCTCGTGATCTGGCTTTTCCTCTTTCCCTTCGAGGAATCTCGCCGAGTTCAGCAGCGGGCGGCCGAGTGAGGCGTTGTAGCTGGTCCAGAAGCTTTCGGAAACGCCTTCACGCTCGAAGTGGGCGCGCATGCTCTCCATTTTTGAGTCGAGATCGTCGAGGTAATGCAGCATGAGCGCTTCGGGAAACATGGGTAGCTTGGGCGAGCCGAATTCGTATTGCCCGTGATGGCTGATGATGAGGTGCTCGACCAGGGTCTTGAGCGCGTCGGGGAAATCCGGCTGCAGAGCAAGCTTAGCGTGAAGCATTTCCAGCTCAATCACCATGTGGCCGAGCAACTGGCCGCGCGTGGAGTAGGAAAACGAGCGGTTGTAAGTCAGCTCGTGGATCTTGCCGATATCGTGCAGGAAAACGCCGGTGAGCAGAAGGTCGCGATTGACCTGAGGATAGTTGCGGCACACGAGATCGCAAGATTTGCAGAGCGAGACGACGTGATCGAGCAAGCCGCCAATGTAGGCGTGGTGAAGAGTTTTGGCGGCGGGCGCGGTGCGATAGGCCTGGGCAATTTGCGGATCGGCCATGAAGGCTTCAACCAGGGTCTTAAGGTGTGGGTTTTGCAGTGTGGCGATGAAGCTGGCCAGGGTTTGCCAAAGCTGGTCAATGTCTTTCGTGGTCTTGGGCAGATAGTCGGAGAAATCGACTTCCGAATCCCCCACGCGGCGGAGTTTGTGAATCGTGATCTGGAAGCGGTTCTTGTACTTATTGAGCAGGCCTTTGATCTTGAGAAAGTCCTCTTGCTCGAAAACGTTGAGCGCATCTTCGACGTTGTCCCACATTTTGGCTTCGAGGTGGCCGCTGCGATCGCCGAGCGTCAAGGCGAGATAAGGCTCGCCGGTTTTCTTGGGCTTGACTTGCTTGGATACGCAGACGAAGGTCGAGGTGATGATTTTGTTCTCGTGTTGCGCGCAGTCAGAGATGAAAAAATCTTTCATACCAAATTGGGTTCAGGGAGGACGTTTGGGCAAACACGCGCCGCCAGGGATGAACCATCCGGCGGCTCATTCCCCGCTCAGCATGACACAACTACTTCTAAAGTAGCGGTATTTTTTTCTTCTTTTCCAGCTTCTTGGCCTTGGCGTCGGTAGTGGTGGTTTCGACGAACTGGGTTTCGTTGGGGCTGGCGCCGCTATCCAGATAGCCGGGGAGAATCTTGATGAAAGCATCTTCGCGGAGTTTGAGCAGATAAGCCCGCAGCGCGGGCTGCAGTTTCTGCATGTAGACGGCATCTTGTACGCGAGCTTCGATGTCCTTCAAAGGCGGCAATCCGCCGGGAACGTGGTCGGTGACCTTGAGGATTTCGAAACCTTGCTTGGTACGGATGACGTCGGAAACTTCTCCGGTTTTCATGCCGAACGCCATATCCTCGAGCACCTTCGCCAACGTCCCGCGCCGAAAGTAGCCGAGATCGCCGCCCTGAGCTGCGGTGGGGCCGTTGGAGTTCGCCTTGGAGAGATCTTCGAACTTGGCGCCTTTACGGATTTGAGCCAGCAGATCATCGGCCTTGGCTTTTGCGGCGGCGAGTTGCTGGGGATCGTCGGCCGCGGAGCTATCCGCTTTCGGCGGAGCGATCAGGATCTCGCTCAGGCGGACTTCCTCCGCCTGTTCGAGATCCTTTTTGTGCTGGTCGTAGAACTGCTGTGTTTCCTCCGGAGTAACGTTGAGCTTCGAGCCAACTTCTTTGCCGATCACTTGCTGGGTGATGAGCTGGTTGCGGATGTTTTGCTTGTAATCTTCATAGGAGACGCCCTCCGCCTCGGCCGCCCGTTGCAGGGCCTCCATGTCGGGCAGGTGCATCTGCTTGCGCAATTCGTCCAGCTTCTTGATCACGTCGGTGTCGACGTTGATGCTTAGCTCGTCGCCTTTATCGAGCAGAAGCTGCTGGTCAATCAGGTCGCGCAAGACATCTTTCTTACGCTCGCCGAAAACTTTGTCGGCGCTGGCCGGGTCCTGTTGCTGGACCTCCTGCTTCAGGTCATCCATGCTGCGCTGATACTCGGTCAGGGTGACGATGCGGTTGTTGACGCGGGCGACGATGTCTTCGATAACGGTATCCGCGCTGAAAGCGGGGAGAGCCGCCAGGCACAGCAGAAGCGATAAGGGAATCAGTTTACGCATGGAGATTCGAAAAGCTGCGTTGCGGCCCATAGAGGCCTGGCGAAACGCGCGATTTAGATTGTACCTCTGCGGGTGCGGCCCAGCCAGTGCCTGCTATGATGAAAACTCCGCTTCCACGCAAGCTGCCCGGCAGAGGAGGTAGAGTTGAGAATCCTTGCGTATTTTCTCGCAGTGCTTATTTTCGGAGTAGCGACGATTTCTGCACAGACAAAGAAGATCCATGCCGCATCGCCTGGCCTCGAACAATTGAAAAAGATGGCCGACCGGTTCGCGCCCACGCCGCTGCGAGTGGACATCTCGTCGCTCTCGGCGGGCGACCGGCAGGCTCTTGTCAAATTGATTGAAGCGTCGCGGATTCTGAATGACATATTCCTGCAACAGCTATGGAGCGGCAACGAGGCCTTGTACGCGAAACTGAAGAAGGACAAGACCTCGCTCGGAGAAGCGCGGCTGCATTATTTCTGGCTGAATAAAGGGCCATGGTCGAGCCTTGACGGGAACAAAGCCTTCCTGCCCGGGGTTCCACCATACAAGCTGCCCGGCGCAAATTTCTATCCGGAGAATATGAGCAAGGCGGAGTTCGAGAACTGGGTCGCGAAGATGGTTCCTGAGGAACAGGAACAGGCGAAAAGCTTTTTCACGGTGATCCGGTGGAAGCAGATCGATGCGAACTCTTTTCGTCTGTTGTGGACCGTCCCGTACAGCACCGAATACAAGGATGACCTGACGAAAGCGGCTGCCTTGCTTCGCGAAGCGGCGGGGCTAACCGACAATGAGTCGCTGAAGAAATTTCTGAATTCGCGGGCGGATGCTTTCCTGTCAAACGACTACTACGAAAGCGACTTGGCATGGATGGATCTGGATGCGCCGCTCGATATCACCATTGGGCCGTACGAAACCTACAACGACGAACTCTTCGGATATAAGGCGGCTTTTGAAGCCTACGTGAATCTACGCGACGAAGAGGAGACCGCGAAGCTTTCGGCATTCACGCAGCATCTGCAGGAAATTGAAGACAACTTGCCGATTGATCCGCAGTATCGCAATCCCAAGCTGGGGGCGGCGGCGCCCATTCGCGTAGTGGACGAGATTCTGAGCACTGGCGACGGCGCGCACGGCGTGCAAACCGCGGCTTACAACCTGCCCAATGACGACCGCGTGGTGCAGCAAAAGGGCAGCAAGCGGGTCATGCTGAAGAATGTGCAAGAAGCCAAGTTTCACAGTGTGCTGCTGCCCATCGCGCGGCGCTTGCTGTCACAATCCGACATGGTGGACGTGAATTTCGAATCGTTCTTTACGCATATTCTGGCGCATGAACTGATGCATGGCCTGGGGCCGCACCAGATCAAGGTGGATGGCCGCGACACGACGCCACGAGACGAGTTGAAGGAACTGTACGCTCCGATCGAAGAGGCCAAGGCAGATGTGACTGGGCTGTTCGCGCTTCGCTACATGATGGATCACGCCAGCGAAATGGGGTTGAGCAAAGTCCTGCCTTCCGACGGAGCGGCGCAGCGCCAGCTCTACACGACTTTTCTGGCCTCATCCTTCCGCAGTCTGCGATTTGGCCTGAATGAGGCCCACGGCAAAGGCATGGCGATGCAGTTCAATTTTCTGATGGACCACGGGGCGTTCGTGCAAAACCAGGACGGGACGTTCTCGGTGAACATGGCGAAGATCAAGGATGCTGTGACCGAACTCGACCATGATCTTCTGACCGTGGAAGCGCAGGGAGACTACGCGGGCGCGAAGAAAATGCTGGAACTTGCTGTGATCCGGCCGGCGGCGCAGAAAGCGCTGAATCGCTTGCAAGACGTGCCTACGGATATTGAGCCGATCTTCGTGACCGCAGATGAATTGGTTCCACCAGGCGAGGAACCGGCTAAGCCCGCGCGAGCGGCGACAAAGCGGCACGAATAGCAGGGGGATCTTCTGGGAAAACCCACATGAGTGTCCAATGAAACTGCAAACCAGGGAGGACACAGGGCAGCAAAGGGCAACACCGACCTTTCCTTAGAGTTCCCCTAGGCTTTTCCGCTGGGCGAGGCTCCGTCGCGGACCAGGGCTAGCGCGGTCACATCGTCGTGGGTGGGCGGCGTGCCCATGAACTGGCGGACGCGGTCGAGAATCGTCATGCAGATTTCCTTGGGATTTCCTTCGGGCGCGTTCTGAAAGGCTTCCTTCACCCGATCCAGGCCGAATTCATCGCCGCGGTGTTTGCCCTCCAACATGCCGCGGGAGACCAGGAGAAGCGAAGCGCCCGGTTCAACCGCAACCATGGGCGCGTCACAAGTGGCGTGGGAGAACAAGCCCAGGGGCAGGCCGGTCGCGGGCAGTTCCGAAATGCCGGTCCCGTCGCGCACCAAGCCTGCTGTGTGCCCGGCGTTGAAGTAGCAGATCACGCCTAGAGATTCGTTGTAGCAGCCTACAAAACCCGGGCAGGAATGCACCGCCTGCGCCGCATTGAGGACGCTATGGTTGATCTCAAGACAGAGTTCGCTCATAGCGTCGGCTTCGTTCACCTCGTCCGGCGAGAACAGATTGGCCCCTACGGTGCGGAACGTCTGCTGCGCGGCCGAGAGGATGGCGCGGGTATCCTGCAAACCGCCGGCAGCGTCGAGCAGGCCGAACAGAACCCTCTGGGGATGAACGCGGACAAAGTCATAAAAGTCGCCGGCCTGGCGCTGGCCATAGTACAGAGCCGCGATCGAGGCATCCTGGAGTGCGGGCACATCTGCTCGCAGAGGCTCCGGTGACTGCGACTGCGACGGGGAGACGTGGCGGCTAAGCAAAGAACGCATTGGGCCTCGCAGCCCGGAGAAGTTATCACAGAAAGCTGGGTTCGAGCCAACTCATAATGTGAATGGGAGTCATCGGAGACGGTTGAAGAAGAATTCTGAGTCGTCAATATCGGCTGGCCAGGTATTTTCCGACTTCGGTTTGCAGTTCGCCATAGTCGCAGTGGATGGTGGAGCGCAGAGCGACCTCGGTGGAGTTCCCTTCCGCAAGCCGCTGCAGAATGCGTGGCAGTTCGCTCATGCCGTAGGTATCGATGATGTATTGCACGCCGGCCAGGGATTCGTCGTAGGCAAGCGTGGCTTCGAGAGAAGAAAAGCGCATGAAACTGCCTTCCAATGCGTTGAAAGGAATTTCCCGCTGTGCCTGAAAGAGTTCGGCCAGGCGATGTCCATTGGCTAGCGCTTTGGGCTCAAGCGCCTGGGCAATGCCTTCGTGCAGCCACTGCGGGCATCGCCCCGAGGAAATCTGGTTGATGAAGGAATGCGCCAGCTCATGTTTGAGAACCCGGGCCAGTTCAGGCGTAACGGAACTCACGCCCTCGATGGGAATGCGCAATTTGCCGTCGTTGACGGCGCCGGTCCAGGAAGGGGCCTGGGTCACATCGAAGAACGCCTGGCCGGTGTAAAGGATGACCGAAATGCTGTTGTGCGGAGCGATGCCGAGATCGCGCACGAGTTCGTCGTAATCAGACTCCAGGGCAGCGAGTAATTGCTTGCGTAGAGCTTCCGAGCTCTGCTGTCCTTCGTAGCGCAAAGTGAAGTGAACGCTCTCGCGCTGGGTGAAGTCGGCTTCCGCATCGGCATCGCGTTGCGCTTTGGCCAAGAGTTGCTCGATGTTGTTGTCCGGGCGCAGCTCAAGCGAGCGTTTCCAGTCGCGAATCGCGTCCTTGGTGCGATCGGCGGCGAACTCAGCGTAGCCCAGCACGTCCAGAGTATCCGGAGAGTCCGGCGCCAGCTGTGCCGCGTGCCTGGCATACGGCAGGGCTTGTTCGGCATTGCCGGTTCGCACGAGCAACGCGGCAAGATAGTTCAGAATCGTGGAATTGTCGGGGTCGTAGCGTAGCGCGGTTTCGAAGTAGGTGCGAGCTCTGGGAAAATCGCCGCGATCGAACTCGTGCTTCCCGGCCAGGAAATAGCCGGTTGCGGCGGTAGCGGGAGTCCCGGACTCGAGCGCGCGCAAGGCGTCGACATCCACCTGGTCATCGTGGATGATCTTGGCAGCGAGCCCGGGCTCGCTGCTCAGGCTGCCGGTCGGTGCGAAAGTGGGGATTTCATGCTGGCTCTCACCGCCGGAGGCCGGTGAACTTCTCTCGGGGGGGACTCCTCCGGCTTCCACGTGGTCGACGATCGATTTGGGGATGGCGTAGGTGTCATCGCCGAGGTCGTATTCAAGGTGCGCGCCCTTTTCGCGGACGTGGTCGGCATAGATAGTGCGGCCGTTCTTGAGATGAATCAGTTCGGCACGGGCAGAAAGGCAGACGCATGCCGAAACCAGGGCCGCAATCCGCAAGAAGAAGGTGACAGAGGGGCGCACTCAGGCGCATTCTAGAGCAGCAGGGGTAGAGGGGCGTAGGTGACAAAGGTAATTAGAAGGATTCTTCCGCCGCTGGCGCTGGGCGGAATGATGGTTGCGCTGACGCTCGCGGGGCTTGCGCAGTCCGGGATACCTGTCGCGGCAACTCCCACAACCGCCGCTTCAACTCCGGCGCAAGCTTTGTATCTTCAGCTGCGAAGCGTTGGCCTGGATGGTTCGCGCGTTTTCCATGCACGAAATCTTTCCTTCAACCGCGGGCCCATTGAAATTAGCCTCGACGATGGCACAATCGCCTTCACACAAGACGTGGAAGGACGAGTCACCGGGGCATTCTTCTCCGGGGACGGCGAAGTCCTCTTGATGCCGCCCAACCAGGTGGAGCGCGCGTCGATGGCTCTGTTTACCGGAGCGGCAATTCTGGAAGAGAAATTCACTACGGCTTATTTCCGCTTCAATGATGACACCTACGCTGAGCTTCTCCCCCAGCTTCTGCCCAGCGAGGGAGGCGTAGAATTCGCCCAGGAGTGGAACGATACCGCGCACAACCTGGCCTCCGACGATGCGCTACGGCTGCTGGTTACCTTGAGCAAATTTCTCCCCGCAACCGGCCAGGCTGGCGACCAAGGCTCTTCTGCAGCCACGGGGAAAGGCGACCACTTTTTGCATGCTCACGTTCAGGGAGAACGCTTGGGCGGGTTTGATCTCCTCTACGACTCCATGGCCACGGAGCAGGTGCGGGTCGGACAATTGGCGAGCGCTCAGGGAGAACTCTTCTATGATGTGTGGACTTCTTTTTCCACTACAGCCCGGCCGTCACGCGGCGACCCCAGCGCTAAGGACGACAGTGATGACGACCTGCTTCGCAACATCAAAGTCTCGAGCTACAAGATCAATGCCGAAGTAAAACCGCCGACAGAATTGGATGTTGATGCGACGCTGCAGGTAGAGGTCAAGCGCAGCGGGGAGCGTGCTCTCTTATTCGAGCTCTCGAGAGTTCTTGAAATCAAAGAGGTGACCGCAGACGGAAAGGATGTGGAATTCATTCACAATCCCTCGCTTGAGGGAACAATCCTTGCCCGCGAGGGCAACGACATGGTGGCGGTGGTGTTTCCTGTGCCGCTGCAGGCCGGCGAGCGCATTGCTCTGCGATTTATCTACCAGGGGGAAGTGCTCTCCGCGGCGGGAAGCGGGCTGCTTTACGTGGGTGCGCGCGGAACCTGGTATCCGAACCTGGGACTGAGTCCGGCGATGTTTGACTTGCAGTTTCGCTATCCCACGGGTTGGACGCTGGTCGCGACCGGAGTGCGCAGTAAACCCACAGCCGGCGCAGAAGACAAAGCAGACGACGGAGAACAAACGTCCCGCTGGGTTTCAGAAAAACCGATACCCCTCGCCGGATTCAATCTGGGGAAATATAACCGCGCGGAAGCTCACGCAGGGAAAGTTGAGGTGGATACCTACGCGGCGAGCGGCGTGGAGGACACCTTCCCTCAAGGGGCGCCGACGACGGTCATCCAGAGCGTGCCCGGCCTGATCACACTGCCATCGCAAACCCATATTTCCGCACCGCCTCCGCCGCCCTCGCCGGCGCGAACGGCGCAAATGGTGGCGGATGATTCAGCCGCGGCAGTGCGGTTCTTCTCCTCCCGCTTTGGCCCGTACCCCTATCAGACCTTGGAGCTCACGCAGATGCCCGGGAGAATGAGCCAGGGCTGGCCGGGCCTGATCTTCCTTTCGAGTTATGCGTTTCTAACACCGGAGGAGAAAGAGAATCTTCATATGAGCCCGGTCGACAGCACCCGGGCACACGGAGTGGTTGCCCATGAGACGGCGCATCAGTGGTGGGGGGATTTGGTGCAGTGGGACAGCTACCGCGACCAGTGGATTGTGGAAGCGCTGGCGGAATACAGCTCACTGATGTTCCTCGAGTCTCAGAGCCCGGCAAAGTTTCGTGACGTGATGGACTATTACCGCTATAACTTGCTCTCGAAAAACAAAGACGGCCAACCGCTCACCGAAGACGGGCCGGTGACGCTGGGGCTGCGCCTCTCCAATTCTCATTTTCCCAGTGGTTATGAGTCCATCAGTTACGGACGCGGCGTTTGGCTGTTTCACATGTTGCGCACCATGATGCTTGCAGCCGAGCAGACACGGCGCGCCCACGCGCCGGGCGACGATTCCGAGGAACCTTTCGTGCGGGCGCTCCGCAAACTGCGGGAGCAATATGAAGGCAAGTCGATTTCAACAACATCCCTGCTGCGAGTGTTCGCCGATCAGTTACCTCCATCTTTATGGTATGAGGGCCGCAAGTCGTTGGACTGGTTCAGTGAGGGATGGGTCGATGGCACCGCCGTCCCGCACCTGGAGTTGCGCGAAGTGAAGTATGCCGACGAGCACAAGGCGACCCTCGTCAGTGGGACCATTGTGCAAACCGATGCTCCCGATGATTTGGTAACTTCGGTTCCGATTTATGGAACGGTCGGCGGAAAGAGCGTACTTTTGGGACAGGTTTTTGCCGATGGAGCGGAAACCCAATTCCATTTGACCGCCCCTGAGGGCACGCGGAAGATCGCATTGGATCCGAATCACACCCTTCTGACTCGGACCCGATAGCCCTAGATTAAAGATGCGTCGCCAATCCGGGACATTCGAGCCACTTACTTTCCCGAAACGATCTACCTGAGACGCAAACCGCCAAGCGATAGCGAGTGGCGCCGTAGCTTTGCAGGATCGGCCTTTCGTTTCTGGGGACGGGAAAGGGCTTTCGCTGCTTCCATTCCAGAATCTTTTAAGCCTCTCTCTTCCGCCAAATTGGCGGTGGGCACGCTGAGCCGCGGAAGTCCGAACCACCATCTCAAGCTGTCTTGCTCAAACTAAGCGGGCAAAGGTGCTGCTTTTCGATGTGGCAACAGAAAATGGAGAGACAAGTGCAAGTTTCGGTAACCGGAGAAAACCATGAGCAGCATTCGCTCTGCGCCTGAATTGCCGTCCGAAACCGTGCCGGTGCTGGCAAGCAGTCGCGAAGGTTGCAGCGGAGAGACCATTCTGCTCGTGGAAGATGAAGATTTTGTGCGCCAGGTAACGGGCGAAGTGCTCACGTTTGCCGGGTACCAGGTGATCTGCGCTCGCCATGCCGCCGAAGCGGTGCGGCTTTTTCGCCAGCGCGAGAAGGAAGTGCAACTCCTACTGACCGACGTGGTCTTGCCCGGCCGAAATGGTCACGATCTGGCGCGAGACTTGCGAACCCTCCGACCCGGCTTGAAGACGATGTTCATCTCTGGCTATCCGGATACAGAAACATCGAAGCGTCGGCTGCAGGGATCAGGTGTGATCTATTTGCCTAAGCCGTTCTCGGTCGAATCCCTGATGCAAGCCGTGCACCGAATCTTGACCGAGGAGGATACCGGCAAATCAGCCAAGGCCCGGCGTGCCGCCACTGGCGAGTAGTGCAGCGGGCAGCTCTCGCGCTACTCAGGAGTGCTGGGAGAAGGCTTCGCTCCGGGCGCCGCGGACGGCGGGGGTTTTTCGCTGGCTTGCTTGCGCAAAATCACAATGTCAACCCGGCGGTTCTGAGCCTGGCCGAGCGGCGTGTCGTTGCTGGCGATAGGATGGTATTGAGCATAGCCTGCCGCGGAAAGCCTCTGGGGCGCAAATCCATACTTCACAATCAAGAGGCGCACCAATTCCGTGGCCCGCGCGGTGGATAATTCCCAATTGGAGGGAAACTGAGCGGTGTGGATGGGAATGTTGTCAGTATGGCCTTCAATGCGAATCTGGTAGGGATCTTGGGCGAGCAAACGGGCAATACGCCCGAAAGCGGCCTGCGAACCGGCCTTGACGCCGGCTGAGCCGCTGTCGAAGAAGCCGAACTCTCGCAGGCTGATCACCAGACCCTCCGGCTCCTCGCGAATGGCTACTTTGCCTTTGGCGATTTCATCCGCCAGCAAACCCTTGAGCTCTTTTCGCAGATTGGCCAGGTCGGGGTTTCCCACATCCATGATGGGCGCAGTTTGCGGAGCGGGCGGCAGATGAAGATTGGGCAAGGTCTCCGGCAAGGCCAGGTTCCCGGAACGAGGGAATGCCCCCATTTGCTGGAACGCGACCTGAATCGCGGCTGCCAACTGCCCGACTTTCTTTCTGTCGATCTGCGCCGTGGAGTACATCACTACGAAAAAGGCAAAAAGCAGAGTGATGAAATCCGCGTAGGAAACCAGCCAGCGGTCGTGGCTGATCCGATCACGATGCTTCCTCCGGCGGTATTTCATGGCGTCGCTCCCATCGCCCGCTCGGGGGGCGGCGGCGCTTTTTGGCTCTGGGGTTTTCCGTCGGTCAGAAACCCCAGAAGCCGCGTTTCAAGCATCCGCGGATTCATGCCTTCCAGGATCGAGACCACTCCCTCAATCGTCATCTCGCGGGCAACTTGCTCTTCGCGGATGCGTATTCTGAGTTTGCCCGCCGAGGGCAACAGAATCAGGTTTGCCGCGCCCACGCCATAGATCGTGGCCACGAAGGCCACTGCGATGCCGCGACCGACTTCGTCGATCTTGTCCAAATGTTGCATGACCTGAATCAAGCCCAGCACGGCGCCGATGATGCCGATGGTGGGAGAGAACCCGCCCGCCGATTCGAATACCTGAGGAATCTTCTCCTCGTATTCGGCCTGATGGTCGAGTTCCAGTTCCATCATCTTGCGCAGTTCCTGCGGTTCCGTGCCATCGACGGCGAGCATGAGACATTTCTTCAGAAAGGGATCAGAAATGCTCTCCAGCTCGGCGTCGAGAGAGACGATGCCATTGCGGCGGGCCTGGTTGGCGTAATGCGCCAACTGCCGGATCAGGTCGCGAAGATCGTTTTTGGGCTCGACAAAAACATGCGCCAGGCGGCGGACGGCAAGCAGTACCAGCGGGAGGGGAAATTGCAGCAAGACAGCGCCGAGGGTGCCGCCAAAAACGATGAGGGCCGCGGTGGGCTGAAGTACTTGAGAGAGACTTCCTCCCTCCAGCCACAGACCTCCCACAATGCCTGCTGCCCCGAGAAGAACGCCGCTCCAGCTAGCCTTGTCCAAGCGCGTTCATCTCCGTTCTTCGTCTGGGTTATTGCGTGATGTTTCCTCCTCCGGAATCACCACCGGAGAATAGTCCACGGCGGGGAATAGACCTCGCAACACGGCGCGCCGAAAATCCACTACGCGGTTCCGAACCTCTCCTGCACTTTCCCGGACTAGAAGTTTCTCTCCGTTCAATAAAGTGATGACTGTGTCCGGAGATTGCTCCACGAACTTGATGAGGTCCGAGTTCACCGTTAATGCACTGCCGTTGAGCCGCGTGAGTTGAATCATGTCTGTACTCGCTACGGAAACAATGCCCCGTTGGGAGCGCTTAAGGAGTTCTATCGTCAGCGGAGGCGCAAGAATTACGGCGAGTTACAACCCCGAAGTTACGTAGGTGCCAGAAGCCCAGGGAGAGCGGGGATTAAAGCAAATTGCTCGCCTGCCGATGGAGCCTGTAACGCATGATGGGTTCCGAAGTAGGGAACGGAACAGGATCTCTGAAACACCCGGGGGAGCCGGTTCCACAGAAAGACGGAACCAACTCAACCACAAGGAGCAACTGCGATGGCACTAGGAATTCTAAACAACATTCCGTCCCTTGCGGCGGAAAACCAACTGACACTCACCAGCGCGGCCCTGCAGTCGACCCTGGCGCAGTTGTCTTCCGGATCGAGAATCAATACCGGCGCCGATGACGCCGCCGGCCTGGCAATCGCCAACGGATTGCAGGCCAACGTCACCGCCCTGACGCAATCGGTGAGCAACGCAAACAATGGTGTTGGGGAACTGCAACTGGCTGACGGCGCGCTGGCCCAGGTCACGACCCTGCTCAACCGCGCCGTGACGCTGGCCACCGAGTCGGCTACCGGCACGGTTTCCGACTCGCAGCGTACGGCGTTGCAGGCTGAATACAGCTCCATCCTGGCGGAAATCAACCGCGTTGGCAGCAGCACGACCTACAACGGACAAGCGGTGTTCCAGAGCGGCTCGGTGCCAGACCTGAACGCGCAGGACAGCCCGGCCGCCGCAGGTACGCTCACTCCAAATACGGTGTTGACGGTAGGCGACCAGACTTCGGTCACCGCTGGCGGCACGACCTTCACCTTCACGGCAGCCGCCGGGACTGGGTCAAACCCGAACACGTTGAGCAGTAGTGTGACCACTCTTACCGCGGCCACCGTGCTTGCCTCTGGCGATGTGGTCACGGCTACCCGAGGAAGCGGCACTACGATCTACACGGCCACCGGCGCCACTACCGTGGGTGAACTGGAAACTGCGATCAACACCGGGGCTGCCACCACCAACTTCACGGTCACCGGCACCGACTCCAGCCACACCGGCTACACCGCTTCTCTGGTTGGCGGAGCACTGCAAGTTACCGACACCACGGGGCAGAACGATCTAGCTATCGCCCAGGGCACGGGCGCGGAGCTGGGCACGTTCGCCAACAACACAGCATCATCGACTGTCCAGGATCTGATCAACGCCATCAACAATGACGCGACGGTCGGGGCGAAGGCCTCCCTGGTCAATGGCGCTCTGGAAGTGACCGACCCGCAGAACCGCAACGATCTCACGGTGACCACCACTGACACCGCGCTCGGAGCGGCAGTGGCGGGAGCCCCCACCGACTTCACTACGCCCAACACCACTGGCACCGCAACCACTGACCTCAATCAGTTGGTCGGCAATGCAACGGTCGCGTCGACCGACGCTCTTACCAATGGTGAAGTTGTCGCTTTCGATGCCAACGGCAAGACCTTCACCTTCACCGCTAGTACTTCGACCGTCGGCGATCTAATCAACGCCATCAACAACCCGAGCACGGACTCGGCCGGCTTGACGGCTTACATCAACTCCGACGGCCACTTGGTGGTTACCGACCCCAGCAACAGTGCGACACTGAAGGTCGACTCCACCAACACCGCGACCGAGATCGGAACGTTGACCAACCCGACCTCCACCACAACAGCCCGGCCAACCAATATCTTCCTGAGTGACGCAACGGCGATCGGATCAAGCCAGATCTCGGTGCAGATCGGGGCTCTGGCGACTTCCGGTATCACCAACGGCACGGGAGGTAATTCGGTGAACCTGGACGCCTCCGGGGCCGACATCACGACGCAAAGCAATGCTCAGCACACGCTCACGCTCATCAGCTCAGCCATTGCGAACATTGCCAGCGTGCGCGGTACGTTGGGCGCCAGCGTGAACCGTTTGACAGCCGCGAGCAACGTGCTCAACAGCCAGGTGCAAAACCTGACGTCAGCCGAGAACACGATCACGGCTGCGGATATTCCCTCGGCAGTGGCGGCGCTGACCAAGTACTCGATCCTGGAGCAGACCGGCATTGCCGCTCTGGCCCAGGCCAACCAGCAACAGCAGCTCGTGCTCAAGCTGCTGCAGTAAGGAGTGACGAAAGGAGGCGGCCGAGCCCGCCTCCTTTCCATTTTCCCCAAGGTAGCTCGGCATGAGCATCGGCCCCGTAGGGAATCCACTGCCCCCGCCTGAGGTGCAAACCGCAGAGCGAACATCGTGGCACGACCCCGGCCCGAATTCCCCTTCGGAGAATGGCCCGTCCAGGGAATCGATTGCGGTAAAACATGCGGCACCGGTGCCGTCAGTTCCGCAAGATGAAGTTAAAGTGCAGTGGGATACGCCGATGGCGGACTACATCGAGATCTACCAGTTCGTGAATCAGTCCGGCAGCCTGATTTTGCAGGAGCCGAACCAGCAGATGCTGAGCCTGATCCACGACATCCAACAGATGCTGCAAGACACTGAGCAGCAAGCGGCCGCGACCTCGAGCGCGCCAGTCAAGCCGCAATATTAAAGGAGGCCTCGTGACGGTCGGTTTGAATCCCTACACTCTGCTCTCGGGGCAGGGCTTCGATGTGAACTCGGTGGTGCAACAGATCATCAATGCCCAGAGCGGCCCCGTGACGCAATGGGAAAGTGAGGCGACGACTCTTTCCACGCAAGCCGGTCTGCTGCTCGGAATCAATAATAACCTCACGAACCTCTCGACCGCGGTCAACGCATTAAAAGACCCCACCGGGCCTCTGGTGGCGCTTTCGGCGAGTTCATCGAATCCGGACATCCTGACCGCCACCGGACAAAGCAGCGCCACCGCAGGGGTCCATGAGATCACGGTGACCAATCTGGCCAGCCAGTCGCTGGCTTACTCCGACCCTGTAGCTAACGGCAGCCTGACCGCCGGGGGCATATCGATCCAGGTGGGGAGCGGTCCCACAACGACAGTCTCTATCACGGATAACGAAACCCTGAGCCAACTTGTCGACGCCATCAATAACCAAAATCTAGGCGTGACCGCCAACGTCATTACGGACGCCAACGGCTCGCGTCTCTCGCTGCTGAGCAATACGCAGGGCCAGCCGGGCACTCTTACGGTCAGCGCCCTCGGCGGCGCAGGGACACCTTCGTTTAGCGGCACCGGGGACGGAACGATTTCAGACGTTTCGGGCGGGCCAAACAGCGTGGCGGAGACGATCACGCTCACCGCCACGGACTCGACGCATTTCTCCGTTTCCGGCTCAGTCTCCGGCTCACTCGGAACCGCGACGGTTGGAACTGCCTTCACTTCCGGCAACATCAACTTCACGATCTCTGCCGGCGGCACGGATTTCCAGCCCGGCGACACGTTCACGATCACCACGACGCCTCCTCCGCTGACCCTGAACCAGCAGGCGGGACTAAACGCAGCCCTCACCGTTGATGGGATTCCCATCAGCTCAACCAGCAACACCGTGACCGGCGTCATCCCCGGGGTCACGCTGAATCTGGCAAGCGCCGACCCCGGTACGCCGGTGCAACTGACCGTTGGTACAGACCAAACGCAGGCGCTGGCGGCGGTCAACAACTTCATCTCCGCCTATAACGCCGTGATCAGCGCCCTCAATCAGCAATACACGGTCGATCCGACTACCAATACAGAAGGCCCATTGGGCTCTGATACGTCGCTGCGGTCGGTGCAGTCCAGTCTGCTCAACGACGCAGCTCACGCAATCACCGGCAACGACGGCCTGGTCAATCTCGCCTCCCTGGGAATTGACACCAATGACGACGGCACACTGAGCTTGGGGCTCACGCCATCGGGCCTGACCACCAGCCAAGTCCTGGCATCCGATCCCTCGGCCTTCCTGAGTTTCTTCCAGAACACGTCGCAGACCGGTTTCGCCAACGCTTTCAGCAACGACCTCGCGAATCTCACCGACATCACGCAGGGCCCGCTGAACGTGGATGTCACCCAGAACCAGGCGCAACAGCAGATTCTGAACACCAATATCAGCGACTTCGAAAGCCAACTGGCGGCTGAGCAGCAGCAGCTCACCGCACAATTCAACCAAGTGAATGCCAGCCTGCAGGCCTATCCGTTGCTGCTGCAGGCGGTCACGGAGGTCATTGGCTCGATCAGCGTATCCAGCCAGACCGGCCTGAGTTCGACTCCTACGCTGACATCAGGACTGTAGGTCGAACATGGACCCTCGAAACCTATATCGCCAAAGTTCCGGGCATGGCGCCAGCGGCGTTCGCCTGGTGATCCTGCTATACGAGCAAATCATTCAGGACCTGGGGCGGGCGGTGAAAGCCATCGAGCATAGCAACATCGAGCGGCGCACGCGCGAGATCAACCACGCGCTGGCCGTGCTCGGCCATTTGCAGTGCAGCCTTGATCTCGATCTGGGAGGAACCGTTGCCCGCAACCTGGCGCGCTTTTATGGCATGGTACGCCGCGGCCTGGTGGAGGCAAACGCGCGCATTTCCCAGGAGGATCTGCGCCAGCAGATTACCTGGCTGCTGGAAATGAGAGAGGCGTGGCTGGAAGTGGACCGGGCGACAAGCGCAGCTTCATCCCGGCGAACTGCGCCGGATGTGGCGGATGCCGTCGTGGATTGGAGCGGCTGATGCAGGGTCAATCCCTGGCCGCGATTAATGCTAAATTGCGCGCCATCTTAAGCAGCTGGCAGTCTGAAACCGCCGTCCCTGCCGCGATCACACCTCAGACGCTGATCGATCTGCTGGCTGATCTGCATAATGCCGCGGAATTGCTGCGCGGTGTTCCTTCGGGCTCGGCGCAGGATCCGGAACTCGAAAAAGTGATTGGAACGTATCGACAAAACGTGGAGCAGCTCGAGAAAACTCTGCCCGCGATCCAAGGCAGATTGCTAGCGGAAAAGGCCCGGCTGGAAAGTGTTCGTGCCCATCTCGCCGCGGCTACAGCCTGGGCGGAGGCCCGCAAGAAGACTCTCTGACCCGCACAGTTGCCATTGTTCATGCCAGCCCGAGTCTTCCCGGCGGAGCGCTACTTCAGGTAGTCGAACAAGCTGGTCGCCGGAGTTCGGCCGATGGAAGCCAGGGTCGCGTTGCTGGCAACTTGATCCTGCGTCAATTGGGTTGCCACGGTGGCGAGATCCGCGCTGGCAACGGAATTCATCTGTTGGCTCAAGCCCAGGTGCGCCGTGTTCAGATACGTCTGCTGCGCCTGCGTCTGGTTCAGGCCGTTTCCATAGAACACGCGCTGCGCGGTGACGTAGTTGAAAGCGCTGTCCACCTCGTTGACCGCGGCCGGAATTCCGGTGTTGGTGTTTAGCGCGGTAATCAGATCCTGGATCGACTGAAACACATCCGCTCCCGGGCCGTTGAAAACCTGCGAACCTGGCAGATTCACTTGCAGGTTATATCCGGTTCCGATGGTCACAGAGTTGACTCCTGCATTGCCGGCATAACGCACGCCGGAGGGGGAAGCGCCGTCGGCGACGAAGGGTTGGGTGTTGGCGGTGCCGGCGAACAGAAATTGTCCCTGGTACGTCGTGTTCGCCAAACTGACGAGCTGGCTCTGGATCCCGGTCAGTTCCGCGGACACGTCGGCGCGGTCGGAATCGGAAAGGGTCCCGTTGGCGCCCTCAACTCCCAACCCGATCGCGCGCTGCAGCGCGGTGGTCACGGAATTCAGGGTGGAGTCGGCGGTGGAGAGTTGCCCACTGATCGTGCTGATGCTGTGCTGAAAGGAATCCACCTGGCTGCTTTGCGTATTGATCTGCACCAGCTGAGCGGCGGCAGCGGGATCGTCCGATGGCACATTGATCTTGCTGCCGGTGGCCAGCTCCAGGTTCGCAGTATTGGTCTGCGCCTGCAACCGCTGCAGCGCGGCCAGCAGATCAGGATAGGGAAAAGGATTGGTTCGGATTGCGCTCATCCTGTTAATGTCCCCATATTGATGACGGCATTCATCATGTCGTTGATCGCGGTGACTACCTGTGCGGACGCATCGAAGGCTCGTTGAAATTGCACCATGTTAGCGGCCTCTTCGTTCAAATCAACGCCTGAGAGACTGCCGCGCTGATCTTGCAGCTGCTGCAGAATCAGCTGCGAAGCGCTCAGCTCCGCGGTGGCGTTGGAAACGTCGTTTCCCACCGCAAAGACCAGGTTGGAGTAGTACTGCGTGGGAGTCTGGCCGGTGGAGACGTTGGGGGTCGAGAAATTCGTGGCACTGCCGCCCGCTCCGAGCACCGTGTCGTTCGTCGTGACGGACAAGTCGTTGCGGTTCTGCGGGTCGGTGATTTGCAGCTTGCCATTCACGAGCGCCGCTTTCGCGCCGACCGTGCTGTCGCCGTTGATGGCGTTGATGAGATCCTGAACGGTGGAAGTGGCGGCGGCATTTGTGGTGAAGGGCGCGCCTGAGCTTACGACCGCGCCGCCGGTCTCGGCCACCAAGAGATTGTTGTTGCCATGCAGGTCGACCATCTGCAGGGCTCCGCCGGCGAGTGCCGCCTGATAGCCGGAGTGGACGCTATCGGTGCCGCCAACGGTGATCTTTGAATTCGAAACTCCAGAATTGATGGCTTGCAGAAGATCCGCCACGGTCGCCCCGGCGCCCGCAGTGTAAGTCGTGGTCAGTCCGGCTCCGCGGGTCGCGGTCAACACTTCGCCGGTGGTGAGGCCGGTTGCGGGCGTAAGGGTGGTGACGTCGCCGGTCGCTTCGTTCAGGTTCGCACCGCTGGTGGGGACTGCAGTGTAGGTGAACGTCACTCCTCCCGCGGTGACCGAGGTTTGGCTGCCCACAGTGAGCACATCACCGAGACTAAGGAGGCCGGCGCTAGCCGGAGTGTCCTGCTCGTTCAGGTTGGGCGTAGCTAATTGCGCGATCGGCTGATTGGCAACGGCGGAGAGCGCTGCGACGTTGCCGTTGCTTCCGGCGTTGCCGTCGGAACTGGCGGCAATCAGCGCCGGGTCGCTGATCTGGACTGCGATATCGGTTGCGTACCCTTGGCCTGAGGCCGATGGCGGCACAAAGATGTTGCCACCGGCGTTGCCGTTGAGGTCGTATCCCTGCTGATTGGCGGCGTTCAGGCCGTTGGCCAGCCCAGCCGCCAGGGTGTCGAGGCTGGTGAGCAGGCCGGGAATGGTTTGATCGCGCACCTGCAGGACGCCGCCCAAGTCGCCTGAAGTAATTTTCGAAGTGATGTTCTGGCCATTGGAGAAAACATCCTGGAAACCTGACGCATTGGTCTGCGTGCTAAGGGCAAAGCTTTGCCCGCCAACCACCAGCGCCGCTCCGTTGGCGGTGGTAAGGGTCAAGCCGTCGTCACTTTGAATTTGCGAAACATCCAGCAGATTAGAGAGCTGCTGAATCAGCACGTCGCGTTGATCGACGAAGGCGCTGGCATCCTGGTGCAAGCCTTGCAGGTCGCTGACCTGGATGTTGAGCTTGGCGATCTGCGCGGTTAGCGTATTAATTTGGGTAACGTCCTGGCTCACGCTGAGGTCCAAGGTAGAGCGCTGTTGGGACAGATTTTTAGCGGTATTGTTGAATGTGGTGGCGAGATTTCCGGCAGCGGTGAGGACTCCCTGCCGCAGGGATAGGTTGCTGGGATCGGTGGAGAGCTGGTCGAGACTGGTGAACAGATTACTGATTTGCGTCCCAAGGTCGCCGCTGCTGCTGGTGAAGTTCACCTGCGCCTGCTGCAGGCTGGTAACCAGCGTGTTGAGCTGGCCTTGCTGCTGGGTCTCTTCCTGAATGCGCAATTGCAGGATGGGATCGCGCACTGCCTGCAGCTTTTGCAGAGAAACGCCGGTCCCAAAGGTGAGCGAGCCGGTAACTACCGGCGTGTTTTCGATGAGAATGGGCTGCAGCCGCGAGTAGCCGGGCGTGTTGACATTGGCGACGTTGTTGGAGGCAGCTTCCAGTGCCCCCTGCTCCGCCTGGAGAGCGCCGGTCGCAATCGCCAATGACGCGCTGAGACTTGACATGAAAGTAAATCGCCTCGTTCCGGGTCGTCACCATCGCCGCTGTGCCGCGCATGGCGCCGGATAGGTGGCTCCCGAACTGGCCAGCACCCGGCAAAAAATATCGACCGTACGCCGCGCCCGGCGAAGCAGCGCCGCTTGCATCCGCGCTTGCCGGCAAACCTGCCGCTCAGCTTCCGCCAGCTCCGTGTCTGGCTCGGCCGAGCATTGGCATGAGGTCAGTGCTCTCCACTCGTCGCACAGTTGTTGTTGGCGGCTCGTCTGTTTTTCGAACTCCGGCAAATCGGGGGCCAGCAGGCTAGCTTGTGTCTGCGCCAGCGATCCCGCCAGTTCTTGCATCAGGGCCAAGCGCCGTTGTCGAATTGCATGTTCCGGTGCAGAGACCATGGGAGCACTTATCTCGCGCGTTCATATTTCGGTCGTCGCGGAAGCCGGCGGCTTTAGGCCATGTCGTCCAACTGGTGGGGAGGCTCATCGTTGGGAGCATTTTCCGTCGACTTAGGCTCATCCGCAGAGCGCGGCGCCGGCTTGCGGCGCGCGCGGGAGTCGGGCTGGCGCGGGCGCTGATCCGCGGGCTCCGGCACAGGGGCGGATCGTTCCAGCGGGTCGGTCACCAGATCGCTCATACCGCACCTTCAAAGGCTTACTCAAGCCGCAGGCGAACGGGCCAGCAATTCGGAAAGAACGGCCTCCGCCGTCTGCTCGGGCGAGACCTGATACGTTCCATCGCGCACGGCCTGCCCAAGCGCCGTAACTTTTTCCTGGCGAATCTCGGGAAGGCTGCTGGCCTGGGCCGTCAGGGCCTGCACGTGAACCTGGTCAAGCGAAAACCGCGCACTATCGGCCGCCGGTTCTCCGGCTGCCGCGGCGGGCGTGGCCGCGCGGGCATTGGACGCTGCCGCCTCGGCACTGGTCTCGGCCTGCTGCGCTCTCGTGTTGGGATCGATCCTCATCGCTACCTCCTGGCCGTGAATCCCCTTGCAATTCAACTATCGGCGGCACATTAGAAATCTTTAATCGGTTTCTGATGTGCGCATCGTTGGCCAGGATCGTGTCCCTTTCCGACTTCGGCTTCCCTGATTTATCGGCTTCCGGAAAGGGAAACTTTAGCCCCTTTGCCGGCTGTCAGTTCCTCCGTAACCGTCTTTTTTGCCATGAGGTTGCGCACAATCATGGCGGCGATCCCAAAGCCTCCGGACGCCGCCAAGCCCGAGGCCAGTGCCTGGGTGCCAAGGTATTGGTAGTCGGAGGAGCCGGGCAAATTGTCCCCTCCGGGAAGCGAGGAAAAGGACTTCTCCAGGGGACCCAAAAGGTCGTTGAGCAACACTGTCTCAAATTGTTCGGCCACATGCGCCAGCTTTTTCGGTACGGCCGCGGGGACGGGCGAGGAGGCGGGCCGGGCCAGAGAAATCGGCTGCATCAGATCACCTCCAGGTCGGCTTCCAGGGCTCCGGCGGCCTTGATCGCCTGCAGGATGGCAATCACGTCGCGCGCGGTCGCTCCGATTCGTTGCAGCCCGTTGACTAGCTGTTCGACGCTCGCGCCCTCGCCGAGTTCAATGCGCTGCGCTGGCGCTTCGACCGCCTGGGTGGTGGTCTCCGGAACCACTTCGGTTTGTCCTTTCGACAGCGGGTTCGGCTGCGAGACGGCAAAGCTGGTGGTCACTTCCACTGAGAAGTTGCCATGCAGAATGGAAACGGCGCCCAACCGCACATCGCCTCCCATCACGACGGTTCCGGTGCGCTCGTTGACCACCACGCGGGCGCGGCGATGGACTTCGACCGGAACGTTTTCCACCCGCGCCAGCAGCGCGGGAACATCGGCGGTTCCCGCCGCGGCGGCGTTCAAGTCAACCTCCCGCCCATCAACCACGGAAGCAACCTGAGTCTTGTACTGCAGGTTGATGGCGTTGGCCATGGCCTCGGCAGTGCTGTAGTCGGAATCGTTCAACAGCAAGGCCAGTTTCGGAAGCTTGTTCAGGTTGACGACGCTGGGACGCTCGACCAGCCCTCCATTGGCGATGCGTCCAACCGTGGGATGATTCAGCTGCTTGGAGTTGGCTCCGCCGCCCTCGCGATAACCGCCGAGGACCAGAGGGCCTTGCGCTTCGGCGTAGACCTGGCCATCCGCGCCATAAAGCGGCGTGAGCAGGAGCATTCCGCCTTCCAGGCTCTTGGCGTCGCCGACCGAGGAAACCGTGACATCCAGATGCATGCCGGGATCGGCAAACGGAGGCAACGTGGCCGTGACGAACACCGCCGCCACATTCTTGACGATCATGGCGGTCGGCGTAATGTGCACTCCCATGCGCTGCAGCATGTTGGCCAGGGTCTGGGTGGTGAAGATGGTCTGCTGCTTGTCGCCGGTTCCCTTGAGGCCGGCGACGATGCCGTAGCCAATCACCAGATTGTCCCGGACCCCTTCGACCGTGGTGAGGTCGCGAATCAGCGCCATGCGCGAGTTGTCCGGCTCCGGCGCCTCAGGCCAGAGCGGCGCGGCCAAGAACAGAATCGGGATGAGCAGGCAGCATTTCATGGCGCGAATTCAGAAGCCAAACAGCCAAAGCAGAGCGCGCACCAAGGCATTCGGCGGGCGCACTCCGTCGCTGAGCACGCCTTTGCCCTTGAGTTCCAGTTCCAGATTTCCTACGTTGTCGGAGAGCACGCGGTTGCCGAACTCCACGTCGCCGGGCCGCACCAGCCCGCGCACCAGAATCGTCTGCCGCTCATTGTTCATGGTCATGACACGTTCAGCTTCAACCACCAGCACGCCGCTGGGCAATACGGCAACGACCCGGCCCGACAAGTTGGTCGTCAGGGTCGAGGTGGTCGCAGCCTGCGATTTGCCGCCCAGGGTGGAAGACGAATTCGGCGAGAAGATGTTCGCCACCGCGCTGGTGCTAGCGTGGGCGAGCAGACCGGTGATGCTCGAACTGGCGTTCAAGGTGCGCGCGGCAGCGACACTGGCGGCATTATTGGCGGCTAGATTCTGATTCACCACGATCGTGATCAAGTCGCCTACGCGCGTGGCCTTGTAGTCGGCGGCTAAGTTGGAAAATCTTCCGTCGTCGGTCCACAGGCTGCCCAGGCTCGCCGGCTGCAGGTCGGGACCTTGCTGCTGCATCCTTTGGACGTAGTTCTGCAGGCTCTCGTGCTGAACATCTTTGGCTTTAGTGCGCTTTGCCTGCGTCAATGGGACAAACGCCAGCAGGAGAATCGAGAGGGCAGCAATTGCAGCCGTTCGGGTGTACGAGTTGTTTGGACCACTCTTTTTTCTCGTCATAGGTTTGCGTGCAGCAGATGAGCGCCCACGACTTGGGCGCGAAATATGCGGCGGCTTTGAGCATCAAGCGCGCGGATTTGTTGATTGAGTTTGCCGCGATCCAGGCAGATCACTTGCACCGCGATGCGCACGTTGCCGCCGTCAAGGATCAACGTCGCCGGTTTCCCCGGCTCGGTGAGCGTCACACCCACGCCGGATGGCGGTTGCGCCCGCTCAGCCATTTGCGGACGCAGCTTTTCGCGCCAGGGTTCGGCCAGTGCCTGCGGCAAATCGGCGTGGGCGAGAAAACTTGCGCAAAGCGCTCGGTCCACGCACTGCAGGCGAAATTCGATCGCCTGTTCGCGGTCATCCCAGGTGACAGCGGCGGCTTCGAGCGATGGCGATGGTTGTCGTGAGCCGATGGCGGCAAAACGCAGCTTCGCGGCCGCCGGCAGCTCGTCGAACGAGTTCCCCTGCCGCTGTAAGAATGTTCCAATGGCGGCGCGCACGCTTTGGCTGGAAATCGGCCAGCCGGGACGCACAACCACTACGCGAGAGGGGATTGTGAGCTGCTGCAGCAATTCCGGATGGCCGGATAATCGCGCCGCGATCTGATCTGCTGTGAACACGCGCAGGCTGCCGGGGTCGGGCGCCCGGCCAAGCGCAAGGGAATTGGCTTCGTCTCGCGAAGATGTGCTGGCCTGCTCCGGCAGAAGATCGGAGAGAAACACCGTCTCCTGATTTACCCGCGCGGTTTCGCGCAAAGGCAAAGCTTTTCCTTCCGCGATCGCCCAGCACCCGCAGCAGAGCGACACAGCCAGACATGCGATGAGCTGCCGGTATTTCACGACGAACTCCTTAGCGCGCAAGATTGTTCAGCCCTTGCAGCATTTGGTCCGCTGCCTCGACCACGCGCGAATTGGCTTCGTAAGAGCGCTGGGCGACGATCATCTGCACGAATTCCTCGACAATATCCACGTTCGATTGCTCGAGGTAGCCCTGCTCGATGCTTCCCAAACCTTCGGTGCCACCGGGTGTGCCTACGACCGGATCACCCGATGCGGTGGTCGCCAGAAACAAATTGTTGCCTACACTGTTTAGACCACCAGGATTGGGAAAGAGCGCCAGTTGTATGGTTCCCACTTCCTGCGCCGCGGTTTGGCCCGCGGTGGTGACGCTGACGGTTCCATCGCTGCCGATGCTCACCGAAGTCGAACCGGGCGGAATGGTGATTCCGGGCTCAAGCGGATTGCCGTCTGCGGTCACGACGTTGCCGTTCTGATCCACTTGAAAAGCGCCGCTGCGGGTGTAGGCGGTCTCGCCGGAGGGCAGCGTCACTTGAAAAAATCCCTGGCCCTGGATTGTGAGGTCGAGCGGATTGCCGGTGGCGCTGAAGTCGCCTTGAGTTTGCACGATTTCTGACGTCGCCGAGCGTGTTCCCAGGCCGATCTGCAAACCTGCGGCAACGGTGGTTTGCTGGGTGGCGGCGGAGCCGGGCATGAGCACGTTCTGGTAGAGCAAGTCTTCGAACTGCAGGC
The DNA here is from genome assembly GCA_963770915.1 of uncultured Acidobacteriaceae bacterium. Lineage (GTDB taxonomy): Bacteria > Acidobacteriota > Terriglobia > Terriglobales > Acidobacteriaceae > PALSA-270. The sequence continues at coordinate 1,958,413 of CAVYRG010000001.1, read as the reverse complement.
GGCGCTTGCGAAAACCCGCGGTGCTGGCGTTGGCCAGGTTGTTGGCGACATTGTCGAGGTTCATCTCCTGGGCCGACATGCCGCTGGCCGCGGTGTAAAGCGCTCGCAACATGGTTTCCTCCTAGCTGACCCTCGGCAGATCTTCGGCTGCAATGCGGTTGAAGGTGTTGTAATAGGCAGACAATGCGCCTTGCAGCATTTCGAAACGACGCTGCACGGTAATCAGGTCGACGGTGGCGGCCACGGCGCTCACATTCGATGCTTCGAGCATGCCTTGGCGAATATCCGATGCGGTCGCCGGATGAGGCGGCGCGCCGGAGGCGGAATAGTAGGAAGCGCCCTCGGAAACCGGCGGGCTGTCGTCGGCAAACTCGACCAGGCGCAGCTTTTCGACAAGCGCGCCATCGACGGAAATCGTGCCATCCGCACTGATGGTTGGCACTCCGTTGGGCAGAAGGATGGGGCCTTGCTGGCCAAGAACCGGATCTCCGGCGCGAGTGATGAGCTGCCCTTTGGGCGAAACCTGCAGGCTGCCATTGCGCGTGTAGCGCAGGCCCGCTTGCGTTTTCACCACGAGGAAGCCGCCGCCTTCAATCGCCAGGTCGAGCGGGCTGCCGGTTTCCTGAAGATTGCCGGGACTGGGATCCAAATGCGTGTCGCCCAGCACGTTGTAGTTGTTGATGGCGTAGTTGAGCAGATTGCCGCCGATCGATGGAGAGCCCGCCAGCAGCGATCGAAAGGTCGGATGCTGTCCGCGGTAAGCAGTCGTGCTGAGATTGGCCAGATTGTTGGCGACGAGTTCGAGCGCCTGATTCTGCGATTCCAGGCCGGCGCATGCCGCGTAATATCCGCTGTTCAAGATTCTTCCCCCCGCCGCTGGTTTCAGCACGCCGTCCGCCAATTTCGCGAGCGAGGCCGGGTGGCGCAAGTTTGTGTTTTCAGGCTAGTTGGGAATCGCTGAACGGATTTGCTCACGGACACAGGAAAGAATTGCCGAGGTTGGACGCAGTTCCGCCCGGCAAACCATTCCGCCTTGTGGAACAAGTGCAACCGGCCGGGGACTTTCTTATCCCTCGCTTTGCACTTCGATAATTACGCTGACCGGTTCGCCTTCGAACTGAAAGTTTATCGAGAGCGGGGCCGCGTCCAAGGGAGCATGAAAGGCATAGTCGGCGCCGGTGATCACGGTGGGCACCGATAACATGCACTTTTCCCCGATCCCGGTGAGCTTGTTCTTGAAATTGCCGGCGATCATGTTAGCGATTTCGCCGTAGGCGTCCCACATGTGTTCTTCCGCTTGCCCAACGTCGGTGCCAAGCATCTTTGAAGCCATCAGAGCCGCCGCTCGGGCGTTGCAGCGCACACTCAGCACGCCGCACAACCGTCCCGCCAGCCCGACCATGGCTGTGATCTCCGTTGGGACGGGAGCCACGCTGTCGCCCGGAGTCAGTTTGGAGGCCAGCATGATTTCGAAGACTTCCCGGCAGGCCAGCGCCAGTAGTGGCAACCAGCTCTCGGGAGCTGCGTCTCGCGCAAGTGCTTCCTTGGCAGAGGGCATATCTGTTGTTTCTCGGCAGGCGTGCGTTCCCCGCAGAGTCACATGCTGAAGCCTCTTATCGGCGCATTGGGCTTGAACTTTACAGGCTGGGGTGGTGAGAGGCTGGCGTTGGGGTCGCGGCAATTCATGAGGGTGGGCCGGCGATCTGGCTGGTTGTTGGTTTCGGGAAGTGCCGCCGGCGGGAAAGGGAAGCCGGGGCGGCGAACTCTTCGAGCGCGGGATTAAGGCGAGGGAAAAGCAGATGAGTGGGTCCCGGCGCGGACTCCAGGCGCACCCAAACATACTTCCCGCAAGCCGCGATGCGCACTTCGCCGGCACGCAGGTTGAGCACGTACTCGCAAGTGGTGTGGGCCATTTCGCCTGCGCCTTGTGCGCTCTCGATGTATCTCTCCTGCGGGTGTCCAGTCTCCGCAATGCGTTCCAGGGCCCAATCCATCGCGCTCTGACGGAGGAGACAGGGTTCGGTGCGGCAAGCAAGCACGCGCTCAATCGCGTACAAGGCCGAGTAGTCCACTCCCTGGGAGAAAGCCACCAGCAACACGCCGGTGGCGGGCACAAAACGCACCGGCAACATGCGGAATTTCTCCAGCAGGCGAAAAGGGATCATTTCGGCGCCGGCGGCGTCTTTGACGGCAAACGGGGGAAGTACGGGACAAGCCCACTGCAGCCCCAAGGCCGCCGTGATCTGCGGCTCGGTCACGAATCCCAGTTCTTCCAGCCAGTATCCGAGGCGTCCAAACCCCCGGCGGCTCTGCGTGGCGAGCGCAGAAAGCAGTTGCACCTCGGTCAGGTATCCGCGGGAGAGCAGCAACAGTCCGAGCGGAATGCGGTGCGAGACCTCGGGCTTCTGAGGAACCGGAGCCAGGGCCTTCGCAAAGGATTGGCGAAGGGCATCTTCGAGGCATTGCGGCGCGCAGTACCAGGCACCATGAAAACGCGCTCCGCTGGGCCGGCGCCAGATCTTCTGCCAGAGCCGCGCGGAGCGGCATTCCGTCCCATGGCAGCGGGCCAGACTCCCGCCCCAACGAAGCTTCGCCTTTTCGGCCCACGCTCGCCAACTCCGGACCGACTCGACAGTATGACTATCCATCTCGCAGGGTCTCCCAGATGCTAGTTGGGCGCAGGGCGGGAGATGACCTCAACTACGCGCAGGCCATAGTTTCCATCCACGACAACCACTTCTCCGCGGGCGATCAATCTTCCATCCAAAAGCAGATCGACTGGCTCCTGAATCTGCCGGTCCAGTTCCACCACCGATCCGGGGCCCAGCTCGAGAATCTCGCGCAGCAGCAGGCTGCGACCTCCAAACCGCATGCTCACGCCCAGCTTGACGTCCATCACCAGATCCAGTTTCTTGTCCGACGGCGCAGCGCTATCGCCGGTTCCTGGGCCGGGCGTTTCGGGAGGCGGGGCCGCAACCGGGGTCGCGCTCACAGCTTCTTTCACCGCGCGCAAGGCCGCCACAATGGCTGCGCTCATCTGCCATTCCAACCACAGGATGAACGGCGCGCCGGCGACGGAGCCGATCCAGCCGGAAACCGCGGCAGGCCATGAGGGAGCGGAGCCAAACTCCAGCCGCAGCTGTACTTCGCCCCAGCGCGGCTTCAAGGCGGTGGCGGCATGGCCCGCAACCTGGCGCAGCAATTCTTCTACGGCTTCACGATGCTCTGGTTTGAGCTCGGCGGCGGCATCTTGCGTTTCGCCCAGGAAAAGCTGTGCCAGACCGAGAACCGCGCTGCGGGAAAGCCGCAGGCTCATCTCTCCGCGCAGAGAGCCGGCAGCAGCGATCACCGCCTGTAGGTCGCTCTCTGCCGGGGGAAGCCCGTCGGGTGGCGCGACCGTAGTGGATTCGACGGTGAAGGATGCACCGGCGATCTGGGTGAGCACCTGGGTCAGGCTTTGCGCCCAGCCGTGCATCCATTCTTCGGCTTCAGGATCAGCGGCGGCCGGCACCGGGGAAGTGGTCATTGCGCTTGCTTCCTTTCCGGCTCCGGCGGGGTCGCCATCTCCAGCAGTTGCGCCACGCGCAGTGGGCCGCGGCGCGCGATGGCGGCGGTGAATATTTCGCGGCCTCCGACGAGGAGGATGCCGGGCTGTCCGGCGCGGCAACGCAGGTCCGTCAGATCGCCCGGATGGAGCCCTACGAGCGTGCGTAACGGGATGCCTTCGGAGGCGACGTTGAGTTCGGCGCGGAAGGGACACTCGAGCAGCCGCGCCCGCAGCCGGCGGCCTATTTCGCTCGGCAGGTGACGTTTACTGGCGCTCCACCCGGCTGAAATCTTGCGCAACAGGGTGTTGGAAACGACGGCAGGAATCACGATATTCAGCATGCCTCGCGTATCCGCCAGCGTGAGCTCGAAGCTGATCGAAAGCGTCTTTTCCTCCGCGGTCATAAGGTGGCGAACCTGATCCGGGCGCTGCCGGTACTCGAACTGAAACTCCAAGGAGAGCGCGCTCCAGGCCGTTTCCAGTTCGCGGCAGAGAATCCGCATCACCGTCTCCAGGATCTGCTCTTCGATCTCGGTGATTTCGCGGCCAGGGACGGCGCTCGCGCCCTCGCCTCCCAGCAGCACGTCGATGAGCGAAAAAGCTACGGAAAGATCCATCTGCAGAAGCGCCATGGCCTCGAGCGGCGCCAGCTTGATGGAGGCGAGATAGGCGACTTCGGGAATGCGCTGCAGGAACTCGCTGTAGGTGAGGTGCTCGGCGGAAACCAACGACGCCGCAAAGACAATGCGCAGATACGCGCCGAGAGAATGGGTCAGGTTGCGAGCGAAGTTTTCATGCAACGTGCTGATGGAGCGCATCTGCTCGCGCCCGATCTGGCCGGCCTGGTGCACATCCCAGGCCGTCACGACCTGGGCTTTGGTCTTGGGCTCGGAGGCGCGTCCGCCCCCGCGGGCGGCGCGTACCATGGCATCAATCTGCTCCTGATCGAGGACTTTCTCCATCGCTTACCTTCACGCTCCGCCGGCCGCGCCCGCCGCCAGGTTCCCTGGCGCGCGCCCGCTCGTCAATTCGCTCAGCCGCGCCCGCAGGCGGACCAGCGCCATGGAATGAATCTGGGAAACGCGGGATTCGCCCACCCCGAGCACAGCGCCGACTTCTTTCATGGTCAGCTCCTCGTAGTAGTAAAGCGCCAGCACCTGCTGTTCTTTTTCCGGCAGATCGGCGATGGCGCGGGCCAGCAAGTCCTTCATTTCGGAATGGAGGCAGAGCAGAAGCGGCGTCTCTTTGGGATCGTCGGGCAGGTACTCGCAGAGATCTTCTTCTTTGCCGTCGCGGGAAGAAGCCACCCGCAGGCTGCCCACTTCGAGGCCGTGGATTTCGCCGAGCAGTAATTGCAGGCCGCGCAAATCCATGCTCAGTTCGGCCGCCAGTTCTGGCTCGGAGGGATTGCGCCCGAGTTCGGAGCGGAGCTTGCTATGCGCTTCTTCCAGGCGCCGCGCCTTGCGCCGCAAATCGCGCGGACTCCAGTCCATATCGCGCAGGCTGTCGAGGATGGCGCCGCGAATGCGGAACTTGGCATAGGAGCCGAACTGCACCTGCTTGCCGCGGTCGAATTTGTGCAGCGCGTCGATCAGGCCCACCACGCCGGCATGCACCAGGTCTTCGAGCGGCACGTGGCGGGGCAGGCGCTCGTGAATGCGGCGGGCGATGTAGCGCACTTGCGGCAGCTGCTCCATCAGCAGGCGCTCGCGTTCTTCGTCGCTCTGCCACGCGCTGTAGGCTTGCTTGCTGGCTTCTGACATGGGTTCCCTCAATCTCGCCCTCCCTGGCGGCTCATCGCAGCACTCCCACCGACTGCACCGCGATGGTGGGCGGAATCTCTCCCGGCGACAGCACCACCAGTTTGGGCAGGAAAGGTTCGAGCAGACGCTTCAGGTGAAAGCGAGCCGGCGTCGAACACAAAAGCACAGGACTGGTGACCGAGGCCTGCTCTCCCGCCAGCCGGCGCATGCCGTCAAGCAGACGGCGTACCAGCGATGGCTGCAGCACCGCGGGCGAAGCCGCTTGCGGGCTGAAGGCGCGTCCCAGTTCTTCCTCGATGCCGCTGTCCAGCGTGACCACGCGCAGGCCGCCGTCGTCGGCCAGTAAAGGCCGCACCAAAGCCCGGCCGAGAGCCTGGCGCACCGCCTCGACCAGCAACACGGCGTTCTTGTTCAGGGCAGCCGTATCAAGAAGAGTTTCGAGAATGCTCGCCAAGTCGCGGATCGAAACCTGCTCGCGCAGCAACTGCTGCAGAACTTTCTGTACCTCTCCCAGGCTCAGCACCTTGGGCACCAGCTCTTCGACCAGCTTGGGATGGCTTTCCGCCAGCCGGTCGAGCAGGCGCTTGGCCTCCTGCCGGGTGAGCAATTCGGCGGCGTGCTGCTTGATCACTTCCGCCAGATGGGTGGCCAGAACCGAAGTCTGATCGACGACCGCATAGCCGGCGGCGAGGGCCTGATTTTGCAGCGCGGGTGCGATCCACAGAGCGGAGACGCCAAAGGCGGGCTCGCGCGTAGGCGTGCCCGCGAGCGGCGGAGGCGTGACATCGGAGCTGATGGCGAGCAGGTTGTCCTCGCGCATTTCCCAGCGGGCAATCTCCACTCCGCGCAGCGAGACTACATACTCGCGCGGCTTGAGGCGGGGATTGTCGGTGATGTGAACGGGAGGAACGATGAATCCCAGTTGCTGCGCCAGATTGCCGCGCAAAGCTTTCACCCGCGCCAACAGTTGCCCGCCTTGCTGCTGATCGACCAGGGGCACGAGAGCAAAGCCGACTTCGAGGCTCAGTTCGTCCAGCTTGAGCAGGTCATCGAACGATTCCGGCTTCTTTTCTTTGTCTTTGTCTTTTTCTTTGCCCTTGCCTGCTTCGGTTTCCTTGCCCGCGCCGGCCGCGCCCTTGCCCGCGGGAGTGCGCCAGGCCAGCAGAGCCATCAGTCCGCCCATGAGCAGGAAGGAGAATTTCGGCAGCCCGGGAATCGCGGCCAGGGCCAGCATCACGACCGCAGCCAGCAACAGCGGACGCCGGGCGGAGAATAATTGCTTGCCGAGATCGGCGGAGAGGCCGCTGTCAGAAGAAGCGCGGGTCAGGACCATGCCGCCCGCCATCGAAACCAACAGCGAGGGAATCATGGTGACCAGGCCGTCGCCGACCGTCAGCACGGTGTAGGTCTGCAGCGCCTCGCGAAAGGGGATGTTGAGCTGGAACACTCCGACTAGAAACCCGGCGATGATGTTGACTGCAGTGATGAGGATGGTGGCCAGCGCGTCGCGCTGGTTGAAGCGCGCCGCGCCGTCCATGGCGCCGTAGAACTCGGCTTCGCGGGCGATCTGCTCGCGCCGGGAACGCGCCTGGGACTCGTCGATCAAGCCGGCATTCAAGTCGGCGTCGATGGCCATCTGCTTGCCGGGCATGGCATCGAGGGTGAAGCGGGCGGTCACCTCGGCGGTGCGCACTGCGCCGTGGCTTACCACGATGTACTGGATGGCGATGAGGGCGACGAACAGCACGAAGCCCACGATGTAGTTGCCGCCCACCACGAACTGGCCGAAGGCTTCAATCACTTTCCCAGCCGCCGCCGAGCCTTCATTGCCATGCAGCAGAATGCGGCGGCTGGAGGCCAGGTTGAGGGAGAGGCGGAACAAAGTCAGCAAGAGCAGCAGGCTGGGAAAAACCGAGAACTGCGCCGGCCGAAGAATGTGCAAGGCCGAAAGCAGCACCAGCACCGAAGCTGTGATGCTGGCCGCCAGCAGCAGGTCGAGCAGAAAGGCCGGCATCGGCACCAGCATGACGAACACCAGGCCGACGGCCGCGATGGGCAGGATCCACTCCGCGGCGGCGCGGGGCGCGGGCAGCGCGGTAACGTTTTCCGCCATGGTCTAGCGTCCTCCTGCAGCCGCGGCGCGGCTGCGCGCCTGCTGCTCGGCGCGATAGATGGCAGCCAGAATTCCCGCCACCACGGCATAGAGTTTGGGTGGAATCGATTGCCCAACTTCGACCGCGCGGTATAACGCGTGGGCCAAGGGCGGGTTTTCGACCAGCGGAATGCCCTGCCAGCGCGCGACTTCTTTGATCTGCTGCGCAAAAAGGTTGAGTCCCTTGGCCACGACCTTGGGTGCCGCCATCTCCGGGCCGTACTCGAGCGCGACGGCGTATTCGGAAGGATTCGTGATGACCACGCTGGCGCGCTTGACGTCCTCGATCATGCGGCGGCGGCGCAGCTGGCGCTGCAGGCGGCGGATGCGCGCCTTGATCGCAGGATGGCCTTCGGTTTCTTTGTATTCGTCGCGGACGTCCTGCTTGCTCATGCGCAGGTCGGTCTCAAGCTTGTGCTTTTCGATCAGGTAATCGGCGCCCGCCCAGGCCAGCAGCACCAGGCCGGACTTCCAGCAGATCTCAAATATGCGTCCCAGGCTAAAGCCGGCAAGCGCGTCGATGGCCAGGCGAGGCAGGGTCAGAATGAGGTACCAGTCGCGGCGAAGCAGCGAGAGGGTCAGCGCCACCACCGCCGCGACCGGCAACAGCGATTTCAAAAGCCGCCCCAGCGAGGGCAGGGAAAACAGCTGCTCCAGCCGGGAAGCCGGGCTCAGCCGCGACAGCTTAGGCTGAAGCGCGGCGGGCGCCACGACCAATCCACCCTGTGCCAGCGCGCCCACCAGCGCCGCCATCCAACTCAACCCGAGAACCAGTCCGGCGGTTCGCAGAACTTCGAGGCTGGTTCCAGCCAGAAGAGGTGAGTCGCTGCCAAAGTCCGAGGTGGCGGCGGTATTCAAGTCGTGCCGCAGCCATCCCCGCCACTGCCCGGCGAAGCTGGCCGCTTCCGCTCCGATTGCCAGAACCGCGGCCAAGGTGCCCAGGCTGGCAATCAAGTCGCGGCTGCGCACCACTTGCCCTTGCTCGCGCGCCTTTTGGCGCCGCCGCGGCGTGGCTCGTTCGGTTTTGTTGTCTGCAGGCACGGAAGTGTTTGCCTAGATTTCGCGGGCTCTGATTACTGCAAGCCTTTTTGTTCTTCGCTTTCCTTCTTCGTTCCCGTTTTTCTCTCTGACTTCTTCCTTCGAGTTCTTCACCGTCCTACCCCGCCAAGTGCAGCAAGCGCTGCCCCAGCAAAAGCGCTTCGGTAAAGCGCTTTTCGAACAGGCTCGGCCAGAGCCCGAGCGTTCCCACCAAAACCGTTAGGCCCACCAGGGTCTTGATGGGAATTCCCACAAACATCACCGGCATTTGCGGCGACGCCTTTCCCACAAAACCCAGCGCCACGTCGACCAGCAGAGTGGCGACCAGCACCGGCGCTGCGATTTCGAGCCCCACCAGCCAGATGCCCCCCGCCGCGTGCAGCAGCACCACACTCAAGACCCTGCCCGAGAGCGCTCCGCCCGGCGGCAGATACGTGAAACTTGCGGCCAGCCCGCGCAACAGCCAGTGGTCGACATCGAGCCGCAGAAAAATCAGCAGCGCCACCAGCTGATGGAAGATGGCGAGCACCGGCGTATCCGCCTGGGTCTGCGGATCAAGCAGCGTGACCAGCGAAAATCCCGTCTGAATGCCCACAATCTGCCCCGCCACCTGCGCCGCCTCAAAAATCAGCTGCAGCGTCAGACCGAGCGCCAGGCCGATGACCGCCTCGCCGGCCATCGCCGCCGCCCAACCCACGGCATCGCCCGTCACCCCCACCACTCCGGCCACGGGATACAGCAGCGCGGTCAGCAGCACGGTGAAGCCCGCCTTGACCTGCGGGGAAATGCCGTCGCTGCCGAAAAAGGGCGCGAACGTCATCACCCCTCCCACCCTCACCCCGACAAACATCAGGGCCCCGATCAGCGCTTCCAGATGCAAAACGCCCATGCCGTCCTCTGTGCTGCCCGCTTTCTCTGCACTGCACCTTTGCCCTCAATCCCCTCTACCGCAGATAGGGGCGGAAATCGGAAAGCAATCCCACCGTGAACATGCCCAGCCGGCGCACCATCCAGGGCATCAGCAGATAGGCCGCGACGGCAACTGCGGCCAGGCGCGGGACCGTCGCCAAGGTAGTGTCCTGCAGCGAAGTCAGCACTTGCGCCAAATTGATCAGCAAGCTGACGACGGTAGCGAGGATGAGCAGGGGCGCGGCCAGCAACACCGCCGCTTCGATCGTCCGGCGCGAGAGATCCACCACCAAATCGGTCGGCATTGTGTCCTCCTAGGTGAAGCTCTTCATCAGCGCGCCGATCAGCAGGCCCCAACCGTCGACCATGACGAACAGCAAAATCTTGAGCGGCGTCGAAATCACCACCGGCGGCAGCTGGAACATTCCGACCGAGGTGGTGATCGCGGCCACCACCATGTCCACCACCAGAAACGGCAGATAGAGCGCCGCCCCGATCTGAAATCCCGCCTTGAGTTCCGAAAGGATGTAGGCCGGCGCCACTACTCGCATGTCGAGATCGTCAGGCCGGGCCGGGCGCGGCTCTTTGGCCAATTCCAGAAACAGCGCCAGATCTTTTTGCCGCGCGTACTTCAGCATGAAGCGGCGCAGCGGCCCTTCGCCGCGCTCGACCGCCTGCACCGCGTTCACTTTGCCTTCTTCAAAGGGCACGATGGCCTGGTCATGAATCGCCACACCCACTGGCTGCATGAGAAAGTAGGTAAGAATCAGCGCCAGCCCGATCAGCGTTTGATTGGTAGGGGTCGACTGCGTGCCGAGCGCTTGCCGCAGAAAATGAAAGACCACCAGCAAGCGAACAAACGGCGTCATCGAAAGCACCAGCGCCGGCAGCAGGGTCAGCAGCGTGAGCAGGACCAGAATGTTCCAGGGCACCGACCCGCCCGCTCCCGCCGGCCCACTCCACGGCAGCCCCGCGGGCGGAGCCAAGCCTGCGGCCCAAGCCTGCGCCTTGGCCGGCAGTAGCCAGCCCACGGCAAGCACTGCGACCCGAATTGCCGAGAATCGCATCATCGTTTGCTTCCGCCGCCACCTCGGCCTGCTTCCACGACTTCAATCTGCGGTTTCACGTTTTGTCTCCGGGGGGAGGGTTCGTTCAGCCGCGTCAGCAAGACCACAGAATTGCCCGCGCCGCCGATCAGAAATTTCTGCGGGCCGCATTCGACCACTGCCAGAAATCTCTTTTCCCCGAGAGCGAGGGTTTCGCAGAGGCGCAATTGCCGCGCTGGACGCGACTTCCAGCGGCACATCCACCCGCCCAGCCAGCGCCAGAGAGCGGGCCAGCCGCTTTCCCCGCCCGCCGCCACTTCCGCTGCCACCTCTTCCGCCAAAACTCGCCTCGGGTTGCAACATTCAGGCCAGCTCCGTCAGCCGGATCGCCAGCTTGTCATGCACGACTTCAAACTCGCCCCAGGAAATCAGCTGTCCATTCACGCGAAGCGGAACATCGGAGCCCACCTGCCAGTGGGAATCGAGCACTCGATTCCGCGCCAGATCCACCAGGTCGCGCACTCTTACACCGGGCAGGGGCAATTCCACACTCAGCTCGCACATCAGGTCCTGCACCCGGGCCCAGGCCGCCGCATTCTCGGCCGTGCGGGCATCGGTTTGGGGGGCGGTTGCAGGCTCAGGCATGTTGGTACAGGCCAAAAAATGGACGAGGAACAAGCAGGACCTAGCAAGTGGCGTACCGCGATTCTTGTGGGCGTCCGAGATAGGAAGACAGGATGGGAAGCGCTTGGCGCAGCAGCAGATATGCGTGCTCCAGGCTTGGGCGGCTCAGCCCGCAACCGGTAGTGAAAGCGCTCGAATTAGCCGGTTTTCATTAAATGAAGCTTGAATGGGCCCCACCTCGCCCTCCCAGCCGAAGCGGAGCCCAAACCTTATGTCACTACCCCTGTTTGAGGTTGATGGTGTCCTGCGTAATCTGGTCGAATGTCGTGACCGCCTTGGCGTTGGCTTCAAACGCCCGCTGGGCCACGATCAGATTGGCGAACTCCGTAGCAATGTCCACGTTCGAGAGTTCCAGGGTTCCGCCCGAGAGCGTGCCGCGGCCTCCCGTGCCGGCAATCCCAATCACTGCCTGTCCGGAGGCCAGGCTTGGCCCATAGTCGGTATTCCCCTCAAGTTGCAACCCTTGTTGGTTGGCAAAGGTCGCTACGGCAATTTGTCCCAGGGCAGCCGTTTTCCCGTTGCTGAACGAACCCGTGATGGTACCGTCGCTACCAATGCTGAAGCTGACCAGGGAGCCGCTGGCGCTGCCATCCTGTTGCGTAGCGGAAGTGCTGCTCGGACCCGCCACCTGGGTCAGCACCGGAGTTGTGCCGTTCAGCACATTCCAATTGAACGTCATATCGGAAGCGCCGTCAGCGAAGCCGGCGATCGGGATCGCTGTAATGTTTCCCAGGGTTGCCGCCGTGGTGGTCGCGGTGAATTGGTCGCCGGCCGCGAAGGGTGTGCCGCCGGCGTTGATGGTAAAGCCGATCTGGCCGGATGAGAATGGAGTTCCAACGGTCGCGGTCCCGATTGCGCCGGAAGCCGAGCCAGTCACGGAAAAATGCGTAGCGTCGATTGCCGTCATGGTGATGGTCTCCGCGACGCTGGCGGCTCCCGCGGCCACTCCGGTGATGGTTCCGGTTCCGGTTCCGGTGAACGCCGGCGCTCCAGCGGTTCCGGCGGCGGTGCCGACCAGCATGCCGTTCCCGTCGAATGCCAGCGGACCGCTGGCCAAGATTCCAGTCTGCGGAGTAGGCACTCCTCCAACCAGCGTCGGGTTCAAGTCTGCAGACGGAACGGAGAGCGAATAGTTCCAGTTATTGGCGGAGGTTTTTGTGAAAGTCAGCGTGAGGATGTGACTATTGCCCAGCGAGTCGAAGATCGTAACTGGAGTCGAGAAGGTGTCGTTTACGGCCGCGCCGGCATCCAGATTGGTTTGGACCTGCAGGTTGCCGGTGGCCACGGGCGGGCTGATGCTGCCGGCTCCGAGTTGCAGCGGCTGCACCGCGGTTCCGTTGTTCACGACTCCGTTGACTGCGGGATAGCCCATCACCTGCTGGCCCTCGCTGGTCACCAGAAAGTTGTTGGCATCGACGGAGAAGTCTCCCGCCCGCGTATAACTGCTGACTCCGTCCTTTTGCACAATGAAGAATCCGCCGCCCTGAATGGCCACGTCGGTGGGCACGCCGGTGGACTGTACGCTGCCCTGGGTAAAAGTAGGCGGCATGGAGCCGACGCGCGAACCCGCGCCCAACTGCACCGGATCTCCCGATCCGGTTGTGCCCAGATCCTGATAGAACAGATCGCTGAAAAGCACGCGCGTGTCCTTATAGCCGGTCGTGTTCTGGTTGGCCAGGTTGTTGGCGATGGCGGAAAGCGCGGTTCCGTCTGCGGTAAGCCCGGAAAGTGGAATCGAGAAATTCGGCATTATTGCCCTCCTTGGGTTGTTGCAGGCACGAAGGCATTGGTTAGGGTTTGATTGATCTGGGTCAGCTGATCGAGCATGTTGAACTGCACCAACTGGGAAGTGAACTCGGTGGGATCCACGGGATTGAGCGGGTCCTGATTCTGCAACTGCGCGGTCAGCAGCTTCATGAACATGGTGTTCGTACTGTCCGCCGGAGCAGGACTGTTGGCGGGCGCGCTGGCCGAACTGCCTAACGGATGGACTTGCATCAATGTTTCCTCCTTTGCGATTCCTTCATGGCACAAGTAGCGTTCCTCACGCGTGAACACTCAGACCGTTTCTTGATTCCGGGCTTGCTTCGATTTCTGCACGCTTGGGCCTGGCGGGTTCGAATCCGGATGCGGCCGGTCTAAATACCCGCCCTTGCTGAAAGGGCCGGGATTGCCCCTCATGTCTGCCCGAAAACCCCGCGCCGATGCCGGCCCCTTGCCCCAGAAAATGAATCCTGTCGAAATGCAGATCCTGCTGGTGAAATGCAGTTTGCAATCCGGAAGCTTCGGTGGTCAAGAAAGCGCGCAGGTCGCCGCGCTCGCTGCCCACCTCGAGACCAACTTGTCCGCCGCGCACCACCGTGTGGACTTCCACGCTGCCAAAAGTCTGCGTTCGCAGGTCGATGTGCATTTCCGCCCGACCCGCGCTGCTGGCCAGGTGGGCGCTTTGGACCAAGCCTCCAGCCGGCGCTTCGACAACGCTCGTGGCCAGGGCCTGCGGTTGCGTCTTGGCGATAGCGGGTGCGGAATTCGCCAACGCGGGTGCAGGACTTGTCGGTGTGGCGATTTGCGAAGACGGGGTTGCCGCTGCTGGCGGATCGCTTGCTGGTTTTGCCGGCGCCGATGGCTGCGTGGCCGAGGGCGAGCTCTGGGCGGTCGCCTCCGCTTGTGAATTGCTTTCGCTCGGCTTGGAGTAACCGGCTCTGGGCTTTGGTAGGGCGGGGCTGTCTGCGGAAGTGCCAGCATCGAATTGATTTTGTGTCGAAGCGGGCCTGTTCAGCTGCGCCTCCCCCCTGGGTGCGGCTGGAATTGCAATCGACGGCGTTGAGGCGAAAGTGTGCCCTAAGGCGGGAGTCGTGCCCAAGCTCGGGGCAGCGACAGGGATTGGCCGCGAATCCGGGGTTGGGGATTGTATTTGTCCTCTCTGCACGGCAGACAATCCGCTTCCGGGAACAGCCTGATCCGGCGCGTCTTCTGTCGCCGCCCAAGCCAGCACCTTCACACCGGCGAGCCCGCTGAGGGCTGGCAGATTTGAGTTGAGATTTCCATCGGTTCCTGTCTGATGGGCGGTCTGGATTCCGGAGTTGCTGGGCGCCGGCTTTGCGTCTGGGCTCGTTTGTTCGACCCCTGCGGTGTTCTTTTGAATTGGAGGGTTCTCAATCGCGGGAAATTCAACTTGTGCGATCGGGGCCTGCGCGTTTAACGACGACGCAGCCAGCGCCGGTGGGAAGTTCGCAGAGATCGCCACTTGGGCGAGCGTGTGATCCTTCGAGGCAGTTCTCAGGGATGGGGGGGGCGCCACTGCCGGTTGCGCATACTCGACTCCACTTTTTTGTTGCAGGACGGCTGCCGCTGCGGAAGGCTGCGGCGGCTGATTCTGCGGCAAGGCCCCGGATGGCAGTGGGGTAACCGGCAGCGGGGTCAGGAGGGAAGGCACAAGGCTCGCGATGCTCTTTGCATCCTTTGCTGCCTGATCGAATGATGGATATGGGACAGCCGGAACCGTATCGGATGCCTTGGCCGTGTGCGGATCGGTCTTCTTGGCAGCGTCGGGGGCGGTGGCGGGCGCGGTTGCGGAATCGGTTGCAGATGTTCCGGCCGTGAGTGGAAGGTCAGCTTGGAATGCTGCCCAGACAGGAAGCTTTCCTCCAGCGCTCGAATCGACCGCTGGCGCGGCTGGCTTTGCCGTGCTGTCACCGCTCGAACTATTCGCAGGCACAGCGGGAATATTGCTGGCAGAGTTCGCCACGTCGAGAGAGGTCAGCGAAAGGGTGAATGACGGAACGGAAGGCAGTGGAAGCGGCAGGATTGACGAAGTTGCGGCGACATTTTGATCTTTCTTATCCGAAACTCGCTGACTTGCCTTGACAGCCATCGACGTTGTGGGCAGAGGGCTGGCATCCTGCGTCGCGATGAGCGCGGAGTTTGGTTGAGCCGAGGCAAGGGGAACGCCCTCCCCAGTTGCAAGGAACAAAGCCAACGCGAATGCGCCGCCCGTCCCCGATGTCTGTGCCGGGGCGCTCGAAGTCAGAGCAGCGGGAGGGATTGCAGTCTCCACCGGAATTGAAGCCATCGCCATAGCACAGGCAGCCCATTGCTGGGCTAGCCTTGGGCCATTGCATCTGTTCCGCCACAGTCACACGCCGAGAACTTCGTTATCCCGGCTGCAGCAAGTAGTTGATAAAAGAGGGAAAGACGGGCTGGACCAAATTTGAAAAAAGTTCGTGGGAGTGAAGCAGTTGGCAGCACTGGGCAACGATTGACCATGCCTCTCGGCACTTCGTGCCATCTCCGCATTCGCGTGCAAGCGGTACCAATGCTCACCTGCGGCGAAGGAACCCCCGGCGCAGCAGGAACAAATCGTCGAGTCGGCGCTGCTCGTCCCGCTTTTCCTGCTCGCTGTACTGCTGAAATTGATTTCGCCGCAGCGCTTCCACGATTTCCCTTTGCTGGCGCGCGTGCTGAAATTGGCGGCGCCTTTCTTCGTATGCCTTTTTCGCATCCGCCAGGGATTTCTCCAGCCGCTTACCGTGGCCTTCCAACACAGCTCGCCGCGACAGGTCGAAGTGCAACTGCGCGGCCCGCAGCCCGGATGCGAGGGCGCCCTGGTCCGAATCTTTGATCTCGTCGATCGCGAGTTTCACGGCGTCGATCTCTCGCCTCAAGCCGGCTACGCGCTGCGCGGCTTCCTGCAGCAGAAGTTCCTGCTGGCGTTCCTGGCTGAGCCGGAATCGCAACAGAGCGGCGAGAGAAAACTTGAATGCCATGTTCTAGGCGGGGATCGCCAGCAACTTCTTTACGGTTTCGGCAAGCGTTGCGGCCTCGTTGGGCTTTTGCTCCAGAAAGCGATTCAGGTCCGGCATGAGCGCAACCGCCTGATCGAGTTCCGGGTCGCTTCCCTTCTGATAGGCGCCGATGCGGATGAGGTCTTCGGAAGCGTTGTAAGCCGCCAGACATTTCCGCAATAGTTGGGCTCTCTGGAGGTGTTCCGGAGATGAAACAGCCGACATCAAGCGGCTGATGCTGTCTAGGATGGCGATGGGAGGATAGTGATTGCGCGCCGCTAACCGCCGGTCGAGCATGATGTGGCCATCGAGCAGGGCGCGGGCGCCATCCACCAGCGGATCCTGCTGATCGTCTCCCTCCATGAGCACGGTGTAAAACGCGGTGATGCTGCCGCCGCGAAACTTGCCGGCCCGCTCGAGAAGCCGCGCCAGCAGCGTGAAGACGGATGGAGTGTAGCCTTTGGCCGTGGGCGGCTCGCCCGCGGCCAGGCCGATTTCGCGCTGCGCCATGGCCAGTCGGGTCAGAGAATCCACCACCAGGAGAACGTTGTTGCCTCGGCCGCAGAAATATTCCGCCGTTGCCGTGGCGGCCAGCGCCGCGCGAATACGCAGCAACGGAGACTGGTCCGAGGTCGAGACCACAACTACGGCCCGCTTGCGGCCTTCTTCCCCGAGGGCGTCTTCGAGAAAATGTCTCACTTCACGCCCGCGCTCTCCCACCAGCGCCAGTACCGTGAGATCGGCCGAGGTGTTGCGCGCCATCATGCCAAGCAGCGTGCTCTTGCCCACGCCGCTGCCGCCGAAGACTCCGACCCGCTGGCCTCTCCCGCAAGTGAGAAAGCCATCCACCGCGCGAATGCCGCAGCTCAGGCTCTCGCGGATGGATTCCCGCGCCAGCGGAAGCGGCGCGACAGCGTCGAGCGCCTGAAAATCACGGCCTTGGGTCGGTCCCAGAGAGTCTAGAGGCTCGCCCATGGCGTCGATCACCCGGCCCAGCAAATCGGGCCCGACTCGTAGCATCGGCCGCGCTCCCCAGGTGACCACGCGATCGCCATAGCGGATGCCCCCGGGACGCTCCAGCGGCATCGAGAGCACCGTGGCGCCGCGAAAACCGACAATCTCCCCGGGAAACACGCGCCCGCCCGCGCTGACGATGTGACAGAGTTCTCCCACCGAACTGAACGGCCCTTCCGACTCGACCAATTGCCCGATCACCTGCGTCACCCGCCCTTGCCAGCGTAGAGTGGAGAAGGATTCCAGCCGGTTGAAGTAAGGCGCCAGAAGGTTTTCCATTCAGGCTCCGATTGGCGGCCGTTGCGCCATCAGGTCGAGCAGGCCTTGTTCGATTTCTTTGAGCTGCACTTCCACCCCCAGTTCGGTGGTGCCCAGTTCGGTCTGCAGAACGCAGCGTTCCGGCTCGAGCGTGGGATCGTCAACGATTTCCAGAGCGGTCTGGGGGGTTGGATCACGGCGAAAAAGCTCGCGCCATTCCGCCGCCTGCCGCGGATGCACCCGGACCATGACTTTCGTGTTGCTCTCGATCTGGTCGAGCGCCACTCGCACGATGCCTGCCAGCAAGAATGGATCGAGTTGCGCTTCGCGATGCAGAATCTTGCGCGCGATGCTGAGCGCGAGCTGCACGACTTCGCCTTCCACGCGCCGGTAGTAGATGGTGCGCTCGCGGGCGAAATCCTCGACTGCCCCGCGCACTCCTTCGCGCACCTGCGCCAGCTGCGCTTCCAAACGGGCGCGCGCCTGCGCTTCTCCGGCTTGCCGGGCGGCCTCCTGCGTCATCGCATCGGGAGCCATCGCGGCGCCAGGGCCTCCACTGCCGGAGTGCTGGGGCGAGTGCATTCCCCCGCCGGGCGCTTCGGAGTAATGAAACGGCTTCACTTCCGGGCTGTGCTCCGGTTCGAGCGCCGGGCTAGACGACGTACTCATCTTCAGTATCCGCTCCCAGGCTGATCTTGCCTTCCGCTTCCAGCTTGCGCGCCACGGCGACGACGTCTTGCTGCGCTTTGTTGACATCACGCGCCCGCACCGGGCCCAGGACTTCCATGTCTTCTTTCAGCATTTCGACCGCGCGCGACGACATCGACTTGAAGATGTATGTCTTGAGCTCTTCGTTCGCGCCGCGCAGCGCCATGGCCAGAGTCTTTTTGTCCAGGTTTCCCAGTAGTTCGCGGATGCCGACTTCGGGAACACCCAGCAAATCCTGAAACACGAACATGAGGTTGCGAATGCTCAACGCGGTCTTGGGATCGTCTTTCTCGATGGTTTCGAGAATCGTTTTGGTCGCGACCGGGTCCAGGCGATTGAGCAGGTCGGCCACTCCCTGCACCCCGGCGTAGGCACGGCGCCGCTGCTCTCCCAGGGCTTCCAGTCGTTTGTGGAGGACCACCGCAACCTTTTGCGTGATCTCGGGCGAGAACTGGCGCAGCTGCGCCATGCGCTTGATCGCTTCCGCGCGCAGCGCTTCCGGAAAGCGCATCAATAATGTAGAAGCGGGTTTCGCGTCGAGGTGGGCCAGGATCAGAGCGATGGTCTGAGGATGCTCGGCTTCCAGGAATTTCGCCAGTTGGTGAGGGTCGGATTTCTGCAGCGAGTCAAGTTTGCTGGCGCTCATCTCCGCCGAACGCGTGACCTGCTTCAACAGCTGCCGCGCGCCTTCCTCGCCGAAAGCCGTCACCAGTAATTTCTGCGCATAGTCGGTTCCACCCTGCGCCAAATAATCCTGGGTAACAACCAGCTTCTGATATTCCTCAAGCACTGCGAGGGCGGTCTCCGGGTCGACATACTCCAGGTCGGCAATGGCCTGGGTGAGCCGCTCGAGATCGGTCTCAGGCAGGTTGCGGTAAATCTGGCTGGCCACTTCCTCTCCGAGCAGTACAAGGAGGATGGCGGCCTTGTGCATTCCGGAGCCTGGCGAATGGCTGGGCAGCACGGCTACTTATCCTCCCGGATCCAGCTCTGCACCAAGCGGCTGGCGGCGGCCGGCTCCTTGTTGATTTTTTCCGAGAGCTGCCGCTTCAGCAGAGTGGCGCGTTGCGATTGTTCGGTGGCCGCGGGCAGCTCGATTTCCACTCCCGTCGCGGCTGCTGCCGGATTCTTCAGCTCCCTGCCTCTCGCCACCTGGTTCGGGAGCTCGCGGAATGCCGTCACCAGTTGCCGCTTGACCGGACGCAGGACCAGGAAATAGACGATCGCGAATAGGGCGAAAATGCCCGCGTAGCGCAGCAATCCCATCCACCGCATCAGCAACTGGCGAATCTGCTCCCAGCGCGAAGGCTGCGCCGGAGCTTCTTCCGGTGTTTGCTCAAACGAGAGATTTTCGAGCGATAGCAGATCACCCCGTTGGGTATCGATTCCAATCGCCGCCGCCGCCAGGGCTTCGATCTGTTTCATTTCCTCCGGCGTCCGCTTGCGCCGGGCAACGACTTGTTTGCCTCCCGACTGCGTGGTTTCGACGGCATCGTCCACCAGGACGGCGGCGGCAATGCGCTTGATACGGCCAGGCGGCTGCGAAGTGTGCCGCACGGTGCGGCTCACGGCGTAGGTTGCGCTCTCCGAATGCGACGACTGTGTCTCGGCGCCCGCCGCGATGCCCGCGTTGGTGGCCGCTGCGTTGCCCCGCGGCACGTTGCTGGTGGTGCCGGGAACTCCGGCCGGCCCGCCGCCTCCGGCATTTTCCTGCGATTTCTGTTCGGTGAGAGTTGCCGTCGCCTTCGGATCGTAAACTTCTTCGGTGTCATCGCTGGTGCTCAGGTCGTACTCCACATGCACGCTGGCGCGCACATGCCCCGCGCCCACCACAGGCTCGAGCGTCCGCACCAGCGTCTTGCTCAGCTCGTCGTCCAGATCGTAGGAAGCCTCTCCGGGGCCGTGCGGCCGCACCAGCGGGGTGTTGCTGTCCGCGTCGACCACGGTCACGTTTTCCGGCTGCAGCCCCTCGACCGCGCTGGCCACGAGTTGCGGAATCGCCAGCTGTGCCTGCTCGGAAAGTTGCCCGCCCCGGGTTTTTAGAATCACCGCCGCCTTGGCCTGGGTTTCCTGATCGCTATAGAGCGAGGGATGCGGCAGCACCAGATGCACGCGCGCCGCCTCGACTTCGCTGAGCGTCTGCAGGGTGCGCTCCAGTTCGCCTTCGAGGGCGCGCTGATAGTTGACCTGCTCGCTAAAGTCGGACCCGGCCCAGTTCGGCGTGTCAAACAGCTCAAATCCCATGCGCGCGTTGCGCGGCAGGCCTTGCGAGGCCGTCTCCAGGCGGCTGGCGTCGAGCTGGTCTTGCGGCACTAGCAGGCTGCCGCCATCCGGCGAGATCTGGTAAGGAATATTCTTGGCGCCCAGGCGGCTGCCGAGGCTTTGCGCATCTCCCGGCTTGAGCCCGGAGTAGAGCACGACATATTTCGGCTTGCCCATCAGGGAGACGAAGACCCACAGCGTAGCCCCCACCAGCACCGCCGCCACGCCCAGCAGAAAACGCTGCCCCGGCGTCAACCCGTTCAGCAGTTTGGCCGCCTGGTCCAGCGCCTCGCGCAATGATTTGGGTGGGTCCAATGCGGGCTCCTAGCCGGCGCCTCAGAACTGCATGCGGGAGATCTCCTGGTAGGCGGCCACGATCTTGTTGCGCACCTGCATCATCAGCTGGAAGGAGAGATCGGCCTTTTCGACCGCGATCAGGGCGCTGTGCACGTCCATGCCATTGCCTTCGAGCAGGGCTCCCACCTTCTGATCGGCCACATCCTGCAACTGGTTTACCTGATCGATGGCGCCGTGCAGAGTCTCAAGAAACCCCCACTCGCGTGCTCCCGTCGGTCGAGTCGCAGCCAGGCTGTCGGCCGGATTGGCCGGAATGTTTGCCACCGGATTCGTCATGATTCAACCTTTCAACCTTCAACCCTTTCGCCCAGCCTCAAGCGCGGCTCTCAGCGCAACAGGTCCAGGGAATTCTGGATCATGGTTTTAGCCGCCTGCACCGCCGAGGCATTCAGCTCATAGGCCCGCACCGCGCCCAGCAGATCGGCGGTTTCCTCCACCGGATCAATCGCCGGATAAGCCACATACCCCTGCGCGTTGGCGTCAGGGTGCCCGGGCTGGTAGCGCTCAAGCGGCGGGGTGGGATCCCCGAGAACTTGATCGACGCTCACCCCGCGCGCCGCATTCATCAGGTTTCCTGTCAGTTGAAAAGGAAACTGGGGCATGCGGCGGGCGCGAAAGACCACCAGCTGGCGCTGATACGGCCCGCCGGTTGCGGTGCGGGTGGTTTCCGCGTTGGCCATGTTGCTGGTGACCACTTCCGCCCGCTCCCGCTCGGCGGTGAGCGCGGAAGCGCCAATCGCCAACATGCCGAACAGGTTCATGACGAACTCCCTTCATGAATGGCGCTCGATATGGTGTGAAAATAATCGCGCAGCAGCTGGACCCCCAGGTTGTAGCGCAGCTGGGTTTCGGCCAGCAGCAGCGTCTCCCGCTCGAGACTGACGTTATTGCCATCGGGCCGCTCGATCAGCCCGCGCACTGGGTGAGCCAGCGGGGAGTAGGAGGCGTATTGAAACTCGCCCTCGGCGCGCTCCAGTTCCTGCAGGAAGTTGATGTCGCGGGTACGGTAGTGGGGGGTGTCGATGTTCGCCAAGTTCGACATGATCAGCCCGTTGCGGAATACGGTCACATCGAGAAACCGGCTGAGCCCGGTGATTTCCGGCGTGTCCATCATGCTGGGGTGAAGCTCAGTCATGGGCATAACTCCTTCGCGAAGGCAGGCCATAGCCGCGGATTTTGTTGCGCACCGTGCGCAGGCTGACGCCGAGCAACTCGGCGGCGCGCGAGCGATTGCCCCCGGTAGCATCGAGCGTAACTTCAAAGAGCCGCTTCTCCATCTCTCCGAGCGAAATCCCGGGGCGAAGCAGGTCGGCGGGCGCGGCGCTATTGCCCGCTAAGGCCCCAAATGAGGTGGCTTCCGGCATTTCCATCGGGTCGAGGACTTCGACGCCCACCTCGGGCCCTGACAAAGCCACCGCCCGTCGCATCAAGTTGGCCAACTCCCGCACGTTGCCCGGCCAGTCATGCTGCTGCAGACGGGCCAGCAGCTCCGGCTTCAGGCGGGGAGCCACTCCTGCGGGCGCATAGAGACGGGCAAAATGCTCGGCCAGTTCGGGAATGTCTTCGCGCCGCGCCCGCAAGGGGGGCAGGCTGAGCGGAATGACATTCAGCCGGTAGTAAAGATCGGGGCGGAAGCGGCCTTGTTCGATCATGGCGGGCAGGGCGCGATTGGTGGTCGCGATCACCCGGATATCGACTTTCACCGCGCGGCTGTCGCCCAGGCGGTCGAATTCTCTTTCCTGCAGCGCCCGCAGCAGCTTGGGCTGGAGCGCGAGCGGCATTTCGCCGACTTCATCGAGCAGCAAGGTTCCGCCGTGCGCCTGCTCGAATTTGCCCGCGCGCGCCCCGATCGCCCCGGTAAAGGCGCCCTTGGCATGGCCGAAGAGTTCGCTTTCGAGCAGCGTTTCCGGAAACGCGGCGCAGTTCACCGCCACGAATGGACGGCCGCGGCGCGGGCTGAGGCGGTGAATCATGCGCGCGACGAGTTCTTTGCCGGTGCCGCTTTCGGCTTGAATGAGAATGTCGGCGTCGCTCGCCGCCACCTGCCCCGCCCGTCCCACGGCGCGCAGCCAAGCTTGCGAGTGGCCGACGAGATCTCCGCCCGCAGGCTGCGAAACGCGATGCAAAATCCGCTCCACCGCACGCTGCAAAGGCTCAAACGCCACCGGCTTCACGAGATAGTCGCAAGCGCCATCTTTCATCGCTGCCACTGCGTCGGGCACGCTGCCAAACGCAGTCAGCAGAATGACTGCAGTCTGGGGCGCCAGCGTCCGCACCTCGCGCAGCAGTGCCAGTCCGCTGCCATCGGGCATGCGGATATCGGTCACCACCAGGGGATGCAGCGCCGAGCGAAAGCGCGCCAGCGCTTCCGCCGCTCCGGAGGCGGTTTCCACCTGCCAGCCGTGATGCGCAAAACTGGCCTGCAAGGCCGAGCGCATTCCCGGCTCGTCATCGACTACCAGCACCTGCCTCATGGCTTTGCCTCAAGCAGCGGAAATTCCAGCCAGAACGTCGTCCCGCTTCCGGTGCGGCTAGCCACGGCGATATCCCCTCCGTGCTGCTGCAGGATGGTTTTGCATACCGCCAGCCCCAGACCCGGACTGCCGGGCCGGGTGGTAAAGCCGGGCTGAAAAATGCGCCGCAGATTTTCCGCCGGAATGCCGCTGCCCGTATCTTCGATCTTGACCCGCGCCTTCGCCGCGTTCGCTTCCTGCGCGCTGATCCGCTTGCCGGAAATCTTGAGCCTCCCTCCCGTTCCCATGAAGTGAAATGCGTTGAGCGCCAGATTCAGCATGACCTGTTCCAGGCGATGCCGGTCGGCTGCGATCATCACTCCGATTAGCTCTCCGCCCACTTCCAAGCGAACTCCCGCCTGATTGGCCAGCGGACGCAGAAACTCGCCGATTGAGGCCAGCAGAAGCCCCAGGTCCTCGGGGGCAAGCTCCGGCTGAGGCTGGCTGTGAAACTGCAGCACATTGTTGACGGTCGAAGCCAGCGTTCTGAGCCCGGCTTGCAACTGCTCGGCCCATTGCCGCCGCTCGTCTCCCAAATCCGATTCCGCCAGCAGCTCGGCGAACAGTTCCAGGCTGCCCAGCGGATTGCGAATCTCGTGCGCCAGCAGCGCCGACATCTCCGCCAGCGCCTCGCGCCGGCGCAGCGCCGCCTGCGCTTCCTCCAGCCGCTTGGCCTCGCTGATGTCCTGCAAAATGAAAATCGAGCTGCCGCCCTCGGCCGCCGCCAGTTGGGCGCGGCGAATGGAAATCCACTGCAGGGGCCCGCGGCCGCAACTGTAAGACCGCTCAACCGGCCCTTCTTCGAGATCGCGCAGCAGTTCCTGCATCCAAACCGGCACTCGATCCAGGCCGGCAAACCCGGTGTCGGCGACTACGCCCAACAGGCGCCGCGTCTCCGGATTGGCCAGCGTGACCGAGCCATTCGCTTCCGTCACCAGCACTCCGCAGGGAAGGCCTTCGAGAATGCGTTTGAGGTGCACGCGAATGCGCTTGTTCTCGGCCAGGCTCTCGGCCAGGTTGCGGTGGGTGTCCTCCAGTTCATGGCGCAGCCGCGCGACTTCAGCGTGCAGCTGGGTGTAGGAGCGCTCGAGCGATCCGGCTGCCTCGGTGAACGATGCGAACGCGGAGGCCAGGCACTGCTCCTCCAGCCGGCCCGAGGAAAGCGCGGCCGGCTGGCTTGCGGGCAGCGGGGATTGCGGCGATGCGGACATGGATGATTGCGATGGGTGCAACGGACGTGCCAGCCGGGGGAGCCGGCGGCTGAGATTCTTCTCAGACTTCGCCGCGAGGCAGGATGTCTTCCACCGCCAGCCGGCTGCGTCCTCCAGTAAAGAAATAAAGGTGGCGAGGCAAAATCGTCTCCACCCCATCCCCCAGGATGGCCGCCCGTTCCATCACTTGCTGCAACTCGCGTACGTTGCCCTCCCAGGAGTGAGCCTCCAAAATGCGCGCCGCCTGCTGGCTCAAGCCGGGCGTGGAACTGCCGGCCGGCATGAGGCGGCGCAAAAAATATTCCGCCAGTGGCAGAATGTCGGCCACCCGTTCGGTAAGCGGCGGCAGTTCCACGGGAAACGTGGACAGGCGATAGTAGAGATCGTTGCGGAACTTGCCCTGGCTCACTCGCAGCCCCAGGTCTGCGTTGGTCGCCGCCACCACCCGCGCGTCGATCCGCATCACTTCCGAGCTGCCCAGCCGCTGCACTTCCTTCTGATCGAGAAAGCGCAGCAGCTTGGCCTGCAGGCTGAGCGGCATCTCGCCCACTTCGTCCAGAAACAGGGTGCCGCCGTGCGCGGCGGGAATGCGTCCGCTCGAAGCCTGCACCGCCCCGGTAAAGGCGCCACGGGTGTGGCCGAACATTTCCGATTCCAGCAGGCTCTCCGGGATGGCGGCGCAGTTGACCACGATGAACGGGCGCGAGGCGCGCGGGCTCAGCCGGTGCAAAGCTCGTGCCAGCAGTTCCTTCCCCGAGCCGGTTGGGCCAAGAATCAGAACCGTGGTCGAGCGCGCTGCCACCCGCCGCACCAGGCGATAGACCTTTTGCATGGCCTCCGTTTCGCCGATCATCTCCGGCAGCGGCTCCGCATCCGGCTCGGGCTGGGTTTCGTCTTCAAGCTCCTGGCTCGAAACCGCGCGCAGAAGTGCGGCGGTGCGAGCCGCCATCGGTCCCGGCTGCGAGCTGGCGGAAGGGCAGCCCATGCCGTCGTCGGATGCCAAGAGCGGCCGGAACGGAATTGCGCCGTTCTCGGAGTCGAGCAGCACCACCTCGAGTTCCGGAAAACGGCGCTGAATGATCTGCGTCAGCTCCTCGGCGTCGAGGTCGGGAACTCGCCGGTCCAGAAACAGAACCTGCCAGTTGCCGCTTTCGAGCTTCACCAGGGCGTCGGCTCCGCCCAGAGCTTCCTGCACCGGCCAGCGCCGGTCATGCAGGCTGTAGAGCACTTGTTCGCGAAGGGAAGAACTGGCGCTGGCCACGAGCACTCCTCCGCCGGGCGGGGTGAACATTGCTGGAGTCGTCATGTTACTGATGGTGATCCCGAATGATTAGAACGCGATTAGTAGAGGATTAGGAGGTTCTATTGCGGGCAAATCTTTCCCACTCCTAACAGGGGCGGCGGAAACGGGAAAAGATTGCCCGGCCCGGCAGAGTCATTTCGACTGGCCTCCGTTGCCAGCTCTCAATTTTTGGTCGGCAAGAAAGAACGATGCCGGAGGATCTTTCGCCGCGGTGGCCAGTGGTAGGCCCAGTTCGATGTGCCAGCGTCCGCGACGATTGCCGGTTTCAAGACGGCCTCCAGCCGCCTCGACCAAACGGCGTGGGATGGCAAGGCCGAGGCGCCGTCGCAAGCTCAAAGTTCGCTCCCGGTTGAGTGGGGATTGCCGGTGGCCCACGCGTCCAGCGGCCCCCGGAGATCCAGCCATCCGAAGTACCGCCTCGTGATGATGCTCCTGCACCTCGATCTGCAGCACGCTTCCGGCGCGGCTGGAGCGAAGCGCGAAATCGAGCAGGCAAAACAGCGTTTGCCGCAGCCGGTGCGGCTCAAAGCGCACGACAGCAGAGCCACTGCAACGCAGGGCAAAGCTTACCCGCAAAGACTCCGCCACCGGCTGCATGTCCTGCAGCTCCTCGCGCAAAAAGCTCTCGAAAGCAACCATCTGACACGCGTCGCCTGCGTCCTGCGCCTGCAGCAGTTCTCGGATGCCGGTGGCCCAGCCGGCAATCTGTTCCGCTTGCTCCAGCCCTTTCTGCAGCACGTCGCGATATTGCCCGGTGGTGCGCGGCTGGTGCAGTCCCAGTTCCAAAGCGCAGCGCAAGGCCGTGATCGGCTGGTTGAGGGCGTGAAAAAGATCCGCCATCAGACGCGAATCTTCTTCTCCGCCTGCATCCCTTTCAGTTTCAACGAGCACTGAACTCATTGCGGGGCTCCGGTGCGGCCGCTCAGCTCGTAACCCACGCCGCGGATAGTGTGGATGAGCCGTTTGCCAAACCCGTCATCCACCTTGCGCCGCAAGTAATTGATGTAAACGTCGACGACGTTGGTGGAAGTGTCAAAGGAGAGATTCCACACATGCTCGATGATCATGGCCCTGGTAATGCGCCGGCCGCTGTTGCGCATCAGATATTCGAGCAGGGAGAACTCTTTCGCGGTCAGTTCGATCCGCCGCCCGGAGCGCTCCACCCGCCGCTCCACCCGGTCCAGCTTCAAATCCTCCACCGCCAGCACGGACTCCGCCGGCAAATGGCTGCGGCGCAGCAGTGCCCGGATGCGCGCCGAGAGCTCCGTGAAGGAAAACGGCTTTACCAGATAGTCGTCGGCTCCCAAGTCCAGGCATTGCACCCGGTCCTCGACCCGGTTTCGCGCCGTCAAAACCAGAATCGGTACGCTCGGCTTGTGGTTGCGCACTTGCCGCAGCAGGGAAACGCCATCCATCCGCGGCAGGTTCAGGTCGAGCACCACCAGGTCGTAGTTAAACTCGCTGGCCAGGGCGCGGGCCCGCTCCCCATCCGCAGAAACATCGACCGCATAGTGCTCTGCTTCCAGGCCTTTTTTCACAAAACTCGCCAGAGCCGGATCATCTTCCGCAATCAGCATGCGCATAAGGTTGGTTTAATGTGACCCTCTGATTGTTAAACCAGCGGTGCGTCGCGGACAAGCTTCCGCGCCCTACTCAAAGGTCTTGCGTCTCCTGAACTGGAAGGCGTACAAAAACGGGAATGATTCCTACCGATTTGGCGGCTTGTTTTGCCGCCTCGGCTCTGGCCGAGCATCCTAGCCAGTAGAGAGACTGGAACCTGCTCCGCCACTCGCGCGCCCTTCGCCCTGCCGGAGATAATTTCGCCATCAAATTCTCCCGGCTGGAGGAGGGGATTCGGTGGACTTTTGGAGCAAGGGGACGCTGAAGCCGCTGCTTGTTCCGGGCGGGGCTCTGTTTCTCGCCGCCGTCGCGCTGCTCCAAAGCGGGATTGTGCCCCTTTCCGCTCCTGCCATCCATTTCTATTACTATGCGGTTTTCGCAGCGGGAATTTTGCTGGCCTGGCGCTTCCACTCCAGCCGCGTTCTTTCCGCGCTCATCCTTTTGCTTGTGGCCGGACCGGCGCTCGAATTCTTTGCCAGCGGGCACGTGCTCTCAACGGTTTCATTCCACACCGCTTTCGAAGTGGTCACGCTGCTTCTGCCGCTGAATTTTCTCGCTCTGTCGCTGATCCGCGAGCGAGGATTGACCGCTTCTGGAATGGCCGCTCGCCTCGGAGTCTTATTCCTGGAGTCTGTCTTCGTCGCCGTTCTTTGCCGTCCCGGGGCTGACGCTGTTCCTGGTTTTCTGCATCCGGCGTTGCTCGACCAGCGCCTGTTTTCCTGGACGAGGATTCCTCAGCTCTCCTTACTGGCTTTCGCCGGTGTTTTGGGAGCACTGCTTTTTCGCTTTCTGCTCTATCGCAAGCCGGTCGAAAGTGGAATGTTTTGGTCGCTCGCGGCGGTGTGCCTTGGCCTGCAGGCTGGCGGGGTAGGAGCGAAGGCGAGTGCATACATCGCCACCGGAGGCCTCATTCTCGCCGGCTCCATCATCGAAAACTCCTATCTCCTGGCATACCACGACGAGCTGACGGCGTTGCCGGCTCGGCGTGCTTTTAACGACGCACTCCTTCAGTTAAAGGAAACCTACTCAATTGCCGTGGTGGACATCGATCACTTCAAGCGCTTCAACGACACATACGGCCACGACACCGGAGATCACGTTCTGCGGATGGTTGCGACTCGCCTGGGCCGGGTCAGCGGCGGCGGTCACGCATTTCGCGTGGGCGGCGAGGAATTTTGCATTCTGTTTCCTGGGGAATCGGTCAAAGACGCGCTCCCACATCTGGAGGTGCTTCGCGCCGAAGTCGAAGCCGCAAGCTTTCGCGTGCGCTCCCACGAAGAACGCCGCCGCGCCCCGCAGGCGCGCGCCGACCGCAGGCAGGCGCTTCGCCGCAAAACCAACCGCGCGTATCGAGATGCAATATCTTCTTTACAGGACCTTGCCGTAACCATCAGCATCGGCGTTGCGGAGCCGGCCACGCGCGAGCCGGAAGTGGAGAAAGTTCTGCAGGCCGCCGACGGCGCCCTCTACCGCGCCAAGCGCGCCGGCCGCAACCGCGTGGAAGCCGCAGGAACTCGGGGGAAACTCAAGCGCAGCATCGCCTGACCAGCGTTTGGCAAGAGTTCGCCGGCACGGCTTCGGCAGTCACACTGCGTCTGATTCACTCGGTACAAGAGCGTCTCCAGCTCCGCCGAGAGGCGCGTCAACTGCTACAATTGGGCTCGCCGCAAATTCCCGGAGAGGTGGCAGAGTGGCCGAATGCGGCGGTTTGCTAAACCGTTGTACGGGCTAACACCTGTACCGAGGGTTCGAATCCCTCCCTCTCCGCCACTCACTCATAGAGTGAGACTTAGCCCAACGACTGCACCGTGCCCTTGGGCTCAACCCCGCAATCCGGAGCACAAGTGGAGCACAATACGCCGACGTTGTTTTAGCCGCCTCGATTCACTCCCGTCGTTGCCCGAATTGGCAATCGCGAGTCCAACCCGCCAGCGAAAGGTAGACCCACAATGCAGCTATTTTGGAGAAGCTCTGGCGGGAAGCATTTCAGACGCAGCGCCCAGAACTTCTCCGGGGCCTGAGTTCTGCACAAAAACGACTAGGCGAAGATTGGCCTCGTCCAGGTCGCGATCGAGTTTCACTTCGACATCCTGATCGAACTTCTTGCCTTTTTGCAATCTGCCGACCTTCTTCAAGGTTCTCACCACCGCAACGTAGGGAAGGCGCTTGCCGCCATTTTCTCCCCGCAAAACCTGAGATTCAGCGTGATCCAAAGCCAGAGCTAGGTAGATGTCGGAATCGCGTTTCAAAGTGACGCCATCGATCTCGAGGTGGGCTTCAACCATGCCTGTCCCTTTGGTGGTGACTGAACTGATGCCGACCGGGATGGTCGGGGTGCTCGTGGCGGTCCGGAAAACTTGATCTACCTGTTGGGAGTTGTTTGGTTGGAGTTCGCTCTTCCCGTCGACAATGATCTGGGGTGTGTAAACGCTGGCTAAACCGAATGCACGGCCGTAGGCCTCTTGCCGGTCGGTGAGCGCCGGAGACGAAAACGGATCCTTCCAGCCGTCATGATCCCAATAGTCGACATGCTCGCTGAGAACGATCAATCGCGCGCCGGGGACCGGTTGAGACGAGTCTAGTTGCTGCAACCAGGCATCCGCGGGCGGGCAACTGGAGCAACCCTCCGAAGTGAACAGCTCGACCAGAATGGGAACGCCAGCAGTTTTGCTAGCGGCGGACATATCGTTTGCTGCAACCGCGCTTACGGTTGCGAGCAAAATTGCAATCAGCCTCATGATTTTCTAGTTGCCTCCACTCTGTGACACGCTCCGCGGAACTCGCTCGGCCGCTTATTCCGGGATAGAGACCGGTGGCGATTGGACGAGCTAGGCGAACCGCGGATCGGCGCGTAACTTTTCGAACTCCGGATCTCTAAATACTTCCCCAATCCCTTTATACCCTTGTTCCATCGCGCGGCGCAGGTATTCCAGGGAGCGGTCGGTCATGCCGTCTTTGGCATAGAGTTTGGCCAGAACGAACGAGAAGCGCGCCTGGTCTTCCGGAGAGGCAACCCGTCCACTGATGCCAACGTTCGAGTTGCGGTCAAAGACGCCGGGATCCAGAGCGATCGCGTGACTGTAGGCCTCCGTGGACTGGTTCCAATTTTTTTTGAAAAATATGCCGTGCCCAGGTTGTCGTAATAGGAGGCAGCATTCGGCTGAAGAGCGATCGCCTTCTTATATTCCTTAATCGCCTTGCCGAATTGCCTGCGCAGGTAGTCAACCACCCCGAGATTGTTGTACGCCTCCGCATAGCGGCTATCCAATTTGACGGCACGCTCGAAGTCATGTTGCGCGGAGCTTAGCCGCTGCGCCAGCAATTCCCCGACTCCCATTTTGTTGCACAGCACGGCGTTGCTCGGATTCTTGGCCAAGGCGGCCCGGTAGTAGTCCAATGCGTAGTCGTATTCCTTGCTCGCGCGCAGTTGGTCCGCCCGGCTTACCAATTCCGCGACGGACGCCGTGCTTGACGGGGGAGGGATTTTCTCAATCGAGGGTGCGTCTGCGTGATCCCGCTCCGCGTCAGTGCTTTGCGTGCACCATGCGGTTAGATTGACCGCTGTGACAATGGCAACGATGGAAATGAGTTTCCCGCAGCTAGCAAGACCTTGCTTGAAGTCGGCCACGACGCCACCGCAGCGAA
Source organism: uncultured Acidobacteriaceae bacterium (assembly GCA_963770915.1). Lineage (GTDB taxonomy): Bacteria > Acidobacteriota > Terriglobia > Terriglobales > Acidobacteriaceae > PALSA-270. The sequence goes on along the minus strand of CAVYRG010000001.1, from coordinate 1,927,599 downwards.
TCGGTTCGCTGACCACCGAACAAATCGACAACCCACAACCAATCTGACGCATGCGCCGCCCGACGGCAATAACCACTTTTGCCAACTGTATGGGACCACTTCCCGCTTTGCATATCCTGCATCTAAGTGGTTTGAAGAATCATCATCCCTGGAAAGCAGCGACATAGCCACTATGGCCAGCCAGAGGAACAGCACATCCGCAGCGATTCTCCCCATCATCACAGTTGAGCGCAAGGCGAAAAAGCCATTGCATCGGCAGATTTACGACGCCTATCGCGCCGCCATCATGCATGGCAGTTTGCGCGCGGGGCAGCGGGTTCCCTCCACACGGATGCTGGCCTGCGAACTGAGCCTCTCTCGCATCCCCGTATTGAATGCCTACGCTCAGTTATTGGCGGAAGGATATCTGGAAAGCCGAATTGGAGCGGGAACCGTTATCTCGCGTTCTCTTCCCGGCCAGGTAATGGCCTCTGAATTGCGCCGATCTGGTTCGAAGGCGCGGCGCGGACCGCGCAAGTTTTCCAAACGGGCAGCAACCATTGCCTCCCGCGAAAGTGCCCCCTGGCGGCGCGGCTGGGGCGCGTTCGGCGTAAGCCAGGTCGCTTACGAACACTTTCCTTTCCAAGTCTGGAACAGCCTGGTCATGCGGCATGGTCGCAACATCCGCGCCAAGGGCTTGGACTATGGAGATCCGATGGGGGCGCTGGATTTGCGGGAGGCCATCGCCACCTATCTGCGAACGGCACGCGGAGTGCAATGTGAAGCTCGTCAGATCATGATTGTGGGTGGTTCGCAACAAGCGCTGGACATCACGACGCGTGTCCTTCTCGATCCCGGAAGTCGTGTCTGGATGGAGGAGCCAGGTTATCTGTTCGCGAGAAAAGTTTTCACCCTCAACAACTGCGTTATCGTTCCGGTTCCGGTGGACTATGAGGGTTTGAATGTGGCCGCCGGTATCAAGCGATGCCGCAAGGCTCAGGCGGCTCTGGTCACGCCCTCTCACCAATACCCGCTCGGGGTAACGATGAGCGCTTCGCGGCGCATGCAATTGCTCGATTGGGCGCAAAAGTCGGGCGCATGGATCATCGAGGACGACTACGATAGCGAGTTTCGTTATGAGAGCTTACCCATTGCCTCCCTGCAAGGGCTCGACGCCAATGCCCGTGTCATCTACATCGGAACTCTTAGCAAGGTTCTGTTCCCATCTTTGCGCTTGGGTTACGTGGTGGTTCCGGCGGACTTGGTTGAGCACTTCCTTTCCGTCCGCCTGGCCATGGATCTCGGCCCGGCAACCTTCTACCAGGGCGTGCTGGCGGATTTCATTGGCGAGGGCCACTTTTCTCGCCATCTTCGCCGCATGCGCTTGCTCTACGGCGAGCGCCGAAGCGCGCTCATGGACAGCATTCGCAAGGAATTCGGCTTCGCAGTGGACGTAACCGGAGGACAAGCGGGCATGCATCTCTCCGTGACGTTCAAGGGCATCCGCGATCAGGAGATTGCGCGCCGTGCTAGCAGCCAGAATCTGTGGCTGGTGCCGCTGTCAACTTCCTATTTTAATCAAGCCTCCCGGCAGGGGTTCATCTTAGGTTTTGGCAGCACTTCTGCCGAAGCAATGCCCTCCGCCGTGCGCAAACTTCGAGCCGTGATCGCGAAATAGCAGGGGAGATTCATTGTCGACCCTAGCAACGCCATAGGCGACCCCCTTTTTCGGAACGATGGTGAGTATGATTTCGGGACCAAGTGAGCCACTTCCTTTCACGGTCGCAATTGAAACTCGAGGTTGGAGGACAAATCCCGCTTGACAGCTCTGAGCCAGCCGCTTGTCCCACTTGAGAAGTCGAGGAGCAAGAAATCAGAGTCGCAAGGGGGCAGTTGTCGTAGACAATTACTGGTTCAAGGACCGGCGGCAGCGCTGCAGGCGCTGCGTTACGATCCACGGGGGCACACTATCAAATCCGTCCGGGCTCTCGATCCCTGGTTGGCGCACTCGGCTCCAGATCTGCAGACTCTTTTCATAGAAAGATTGCGCGTTCCGCCAGCGTTGAAGTTGCACCCGCGTGGCTTGGCTGCGATCCGAGGCTTGCAGCGCCATGGAATCGCCCAGTCCAGTGTAGGAATCGGCAATCACGTAGAGCAGCTGAGTGTCTGAACCGAGGGCAACGGTTTGGGATAACTCCAGAGCCTTGCGAAACGCATCCGTCGCGGCGGTCGCATCATTCTTAGCGACCAGCACCGTGCCAACCTTATCGTAAGCAGCGGCCAGACTAAGCCGGCTGTCCACATTGTTGGGGTCATCTCTGGTGAGTTGCTCGAAAATCGAGAAGGCAGCGCGATACTGCCGCAATGCCCCGTTCCTATCGCCCGCTCGCGCCAGGGCCTCGCCGTTCAGGATGTCCAACGTGGCTTGAAAACTGCGAATCTCTGCCGTGAGAGTGACCGAGGCAAATTTCTGAGCAATTCCCTGCGCGGCAGTCAGCGCCACCAGGGAGTTCTTCGTGTCGCCAAGTTTGGATTCCGCGTCTCCCACATTCATGTAGCCCAGCATGACCCCAATGCGGTCGTTCACGTTCTGCGGATCGACTTGTGCCAGCTCCCTGTAGATTTCCAGACACTTGAGATGGCTCTTTTTGGCGGCCGCAAACTCACCGCTGGCAATTTGCACAGTTCCGGCATGAGAATACGATTCCGCCCAGTCCACTCGCGCGGTCGCATCGTTGGGAGAGGCCAGTTCGCTGAGAATCTGTTCCGCGCGCAGGTACTGACTTTCCGCTTCTCGCAGGTTGCCGGTCATGACCAGCTGATCGCCTAGGCGGATCAGTTCGCCGGCCAGCAGGCGGCGAAGAACGGCGTCTGGCTCGCCGACCGAACACAGGCGTTCGGCGAGCTCCGTAGCCTTGCGATGAAGAACAAGGGCGCCATCGGCATCGCCGAGATTGGCAGAAGCGTTTCCCCCTACAATGCCGGCTAGGGTTTGGTAGTCTTTGACCAGCCCGACGAGCACGTCGCGGTCTTGCGGAAGGCGGGTGGCCGCGCTCTCGCCGATGGTCACAGCCCGCTGCGCCTCAACGCCTGCCCCAGAAATGTTTTGATTTTCCGAATCCGTCTCCGCCAGATGACGGTAAAGCATGGCCAGGCGAAGCGCGTCCTCGACATTCGCAGGGTCCGATTTTACCAGTGCCTCATTGATCGCGATCCCCGCGCGATAGCTCTTCAACGCTCCCTGTGAGTCGCCCAGATTTGCTGAGAAAGGATAGCCCTGTACATCGGCAACCCGCCCATACGCAGAGGCCAACTCGCGCTGCAAGGATGGGTCGCCGCTGGATTCCCGGCTCAGGCTGTCCAAATATTCCAGCGCTCGTTCCACCAGCAGTTTTCTTGCAGGGAGGGAGCCCGGAAGATCCTGGATCGAGTCATGAATTTCGAACAACAACGAGTTCGCCAGTTTGCGCACATCGTTGAAACGCTGATTGGCTCTCTGCGCATTCGTTGCTGCGATGTGGGCCTGGTGCAAGGTGGCAAAGACTCCTGCCAGCACCGCGAGCAGAAGCACGGCGCCTGCGGCGACGCCCCACGAATTTCTGCGGATAAATTTCTCGCTTCGATAGAGAAGCGAGTCGGGAACGGCGTGGACCGGTCGGCCTTGCAGATGGCGCTGAATATCCTCAGCCAACTGTTCGACCGATGCGTAGCGGCGCGCCGGTTCTTTACTCAGCGCCTTCAAAACAATGTTGTCGAGGTCGCCCTTTAACCGCCTACGAAGTTTGGACGCTTCCTGCCGACGCTCTGCGTCCAGTTGCTTCGGCTCGTCAAGATCGGCAGCGTTCATGTGCGTATGACCGCAGTGCTGGGACGCAGCGGTTCGACTTCGCAGATGGCTCGCGCGAGTTCGAGCGGCGTGCGCGTGCTTTCCGCATACGGAGACCGGCCAGTAAGCAGCCGATAAAGCACAATCCCGAGCGAGTACACGTCGGTAGCGGTGGTAATCGGTTCGCCGCGGACCTGCTCCGGGCTGGCGTACTCCGGGGTCATGGGACGAAGCAGGGTGGTTTCAGAGCCGGCCGGCGAGTCGAGCATTTTGGCGATGCCGAAATCCAGCAGTTTGGGAACGCCTTCCGCCGTCACCAGAATGTTCCCCGGCTTGATATCGCGGTGGATCACCAGCCGCTGGTGGGCGTATTGCACGGCCGCGCAGACATGGCTGAAAAGATCCAGCCGGGCGGGGATGTCCAGGGCATGCTCCTCGCAATATTGATCAATGGGAGTTCCCTCGATGAGTTCCATCACCAGGTAGGGAACGCCATCCTGGGTTGTCCCGCCGTCATACAAGCGGGCGATGTTGGGGTGATCGAGCGAAGCAAGAATTTGCCGTTCATTGCGGAATCGTTCCAGAAGGGCGGGGGTATCCAAGCCGACTCGTACCAGCTTAATAGCGACTTGTTTGTCGTACTGGCCGTCGGCCCGCGTGGCGCGGTAGACCTCGCCCATGCCGCCGTGTCCGATCTGCTCCACAATCTGGTATACGCCGATCCTCCGGCCAACGCGGCTGGACTTGTGACTGTCGGAGCCCAACGCGCTCTTTAGGTCCGCTGCCGGATTCTTGAGGAAAACGCTGCCCGCCCGCTCATGGGAGAGCAAGAGAGATTCAACCTCGCGGCGGAGGTCTGTATCCCCGGCGCAAGCAGCTTCCAGGTACGAAGGACGTTGTGCTGCGTCCAAACCGATTGCCTGGTCGAGAATTTCCCGCACCTGCTGCCAGCGTTCCGGAATCACGTTGCGGCACTCCGATCCAGTTCGCGGTGCAGCCATGCCCGGGCGGTAATCCAGTCGCGTTTGACCGTGGAAGGCGAGATGCCTAGCACCTCCGCTGTGTCGTCGATCGTGAGCCCTCCGAAAAATTTCAACTCCACTACGCGGCTTTGTTGCTCATCCATCGCGGCTAGCGTGTTGAGGGCATCGTCGAGCGCGACGATATCCACGTCAGCCGGAAGAGGAGTCTCTTCGGCTTCTTCCAGCGCCAGCCGGCAAACACTCCCTCCGCGCTTGGCGGCGCGCTGGCTACGGGCATGGTCGACCAGGATTTGCCGCATCAATTGCGCGGCCACCGCGAAAAAATGCGCGCGGTTCTTCCACTGCGGGAAGTCCTGTTCGACCATTCGCACATACGCCTCATTCACCAGCGCCGTGCTTTGCAGAGTATGTCCGGGGCGTTCGCCGTTGAGATAATGTTGCGCAACGCGGCGCAATTCCTTGTAAACCAGTGGCATCAGCGCATCGAGGGCCTCGCGATCGCCACCATGCCAACGAACCAGCAATTCTGTGACTTGCTTTGATGGACCACCCACTTGGTTCGCCCCGTGGCGCTTGGGGGGGCGCCAGTGCGCGAAGCATATTCCGTTCCTGGATGTAAGTCAATATGCTGAAAACAAGGAACTTATGCTTTGATGGCGCGCCGTATGTTGTTGGTTTTAGAGCCAAAAGGTGTCGGTCGGTTCGACTGCGGGGATTCTCGGAGCCTGCAAGTGTGCCACGAAAAAGCACTTACTTCAATTCTTGTGCGAAGGCCAGGCTGACCGGTTGGGTCGGAACCGGTTTGAATTTCTGGCCGTTGAGCAGTTGCTGCTGGTCATCCACGCTTCTTTCCCAGGCGGCGAAGCTGACGCTCAGCGAGGCCATGGCGGCATGAATGGTTCGCGCGATGGAAATAGCGCTTTGCGTGGCCTGGATGGCTCCGATGGGGTTGAGGTTCGTGGCAATATTCAGGCCCGACGAGGCCAGCTTATAGCCCATCACGAACTTCTCGCCGCCGGTCATTCCTTCAGCGCCAAGCTTGGAATCTTCCAGACCTGGGTAACGAATGAACAGCCGCGTGTAGTTATTGGCAAACCTGCGCGCCGGCGGCCCTTCTACCGGAGTAAAGGAAGGCAGGTAAATCGGCGCGAGCGTGATTTCCTGCTGGGTGAGTTTCAACGTGAGGATGCCCTTATTGGTTTCAACCTTCTTGATATCGTCCAGGGTCAGGTCGAGGGAATCGAAGGGCTGGCGCTCATCCGAAGGGGCGAGAGTCAGGTCGCCCAGGCCGTCGTCGCCGGCTGGCTTATCCGGCGGTGTGGGTGTTCCTTTCTTGTCGTAGGAAGAGAGGAAAATCAAACGCACCCGGTCGTGGGTCAGCTCGCACTTCACGGCGTGATCTAGTTTGTGCCCGCGCATTTCGGCGTAAAACGCCACGGGAAGGCCTTGGCTGGCGACGGCATCGAAACTCCAGGTTGCGAGGTGGCCATCGTTGGCCTGCAGAAAAACCAGGCCCATCAGCTCGCTGGCCTCGGCGCCCAGCGGAAATAACGCGAGGGCGATGTTGAGGTGCTCGCTCGCGTGCGCCAGCTCCTGCTGCGCGTAGGCGTAGGGAACGGCAAAGCCGCCGATTCTGTTCCTGTCTTTATTCTGGTCCTTCTTCTTTTTGACCCGCGCGCGGCGGGCGCGGATCGCGCTGCGATCCTGGCCTTCGTTGAAGGTTAGGTTCATCCCGCGATTGAACAAATCGGACAAAATGTCCTCCGCCTCGCCCACTTCCTCGTCATACTTGGATTTCTTCGCCTCCAGGGTAGTGAGGTGAAGATTGGCGTCGTCCTTGGCTTTCTGATCAGGTATCAGTTGTTCGTAGCGGGTGAAATTCTCCCGGGCTCGATCTACATTGGCCATGGCTTCATAGAGCAGAGCCAGTTTCCAGTGGGTGAGGGCGAAGTCAGGAGCCAACTCATTCGCCTTGGTGAATGCAGCCAGAGCCCGATCATATCTTCGCTCCGCCAGGTAGCTGTAGGCCGACGCATACAAGCGGCGAATTTCTGTTCCGTTCTGACCGGGCAAAGCCAGCAGCGCATGCAAGTCGGCGACGCGGGTACGCACTTCCTCTGCATCCAGTGCGTTGGGCGCGGTGTCCAAATATTTTTGCAATAGCCGCGCAGCCTCCGCCGGCCGGCCGTTCGATTCCGCGCAGTTTGCCCAATTGAAAATTGCGGACGGACTGGCGGCCAGGACCCCCTTGAGGTCGTCGAGCGCGGCACACAGGCTGGACCGGTGATCCACAATCGAATGGCCACTTGGCGCTGCCGGGCCAACGCCGGACCTCTGCGACGCCGGTTGCAGGGACGGTACGTCGGTTTGGGAAAATGGCTCGTCCGGTTCCTCTTCTTCTCCTCCTTCATCTTCCAGCCACGCGTCCAGACCAACTCTGTCGGTGAGGCGGTTTAGCTGGTTGATTTGTTCGTTGTCCTTGTCGGTGGCCGAAGGCCGGTCCTCGCCTGTGGTGAAGGCCGTGACCAGCTGAGAGAGCCTCTGTTTTTCCTTGGGCTCGGGTGTGCCTGCTCTGGCCTGCCCCAGGTATTCGAGAGCCTTCACGCGGTCTCCCAGTTGGTAGTAAGCCAGGGCGAGGTCGTAGCAGAGCAGCGGCTGCAGTGATCCTAACTTCATGCCCTCGTCCAACGCTGCGGCGGCTTCTTTGAACTGGCCCTTCTCGTAGAGCTTGCGGGCCTGGCTCAGAGCTTCCTTTACCCGGTTTTTGATCTCCGCATCCAGATGCTTAATGGCGTCGGCGGCCTCGTTGGTCTCGATCATGGCCTGCGACTCGGCGTACTTGGCGCGGGCTTCCGCCAGCTCGCCGGCTTGCTCAAGCGTTTTGGCCTCGGCGATGATGGCCTTGGCCTGAGCCTCTAGTTCCTTTTTCTGGGCCTTCTCCAGGTTTTCCGCGGATAATCCGGAACAGAGAAGGAGCACCAAAAGAATGGCCTTTGCTCGGATGCCCACTCCATTAGTCATATCTTAAAGACGTCCTTCGAAAGCGCGGAGATCATACTCCCGGCTGGTCTGCGCGCCAAATAACGATTTAGTCCGATGAACGCGACGCGAGATTTCTATTCCGCAGGGATTCTGCGTTGAGTTCCGGCCTTGCTGAATTGCCACGTGCATGCGGCTTGCCCCTGCGATCCACCCGGTTGCATGGGCCCAACCGCCCCGTTGGTCGCCATGGTTTTGGATCCACTGATGCTGGTGCTCGTGCGCGCATCTTCAATCGCCGGGAATGCCCATTCGAACGCCTCGACCCCGATTGGGGCCTGGGACTGAACCACTCCGTTGACCGTGACTTTTTGCGTTCCGGTTACTGCATCGTGAACGCGCAGTTGTGCATGCCAGGACTTGATGAGCAACCTTCCGTCCGAGGCGCGGATGAAGACAGCGATCGGCGCCCCGGTTTGCGCATTCGTCGTCCATTGCGCGTCAAGGGTTTGCGCGCCCTGAGTCCTCTGCAGCGATCCCTGTCCGGTCACACTCCAGGTCGCCGCATAAATGCGCATGGCGCCTTGCGCGGTTGGCCGTCCGCCCGTGAGCGTCCAAGTGTGGGTTTCCTGGTGAGTGTAGCCGGGGCCCTGCACATTGATTTGGCATTGCGCATGGCCAGACCACAAGGCGTCCTGGGGTGAGATTTGCGAAAACGCCAAACTGGCAAATCCCATGACTAGCAATGGCAAAAGAAGCCACAACGGCTTGTGAAATCGAGAATGATCGTGGGCCATATGGTTCCTCGTTTTTTGCGCGTTCGGGCCGATTCTGTCCTTGGCGAGAAATGTCTCTATTTCAGAAGGCGAAATCCGAGGAGCGGATTGGGCCAGAGACGGGGGAATCCTAAGAGAATTCCGGTGAACCAATCCAGCCCTTATTTCCGCCTCTCCTAGTAGGAAGGGGTCCATGAAGTCCTGGCCCGGTATTTGAGGTTCCACCCCAAGATCGCGGCTTTATTGCGGCAGAAGATTCAGCCTGGGCGATGTATCCGTCGCCGAGATGACAGCCCCGAGAGAAAGGTAGGACGCCTGTGCGCACGAATTCGAGAATCATGACCGCGATCCTGGCCGTGTTGCTGATTGCGGCGGTTGGCATCGGGCTGGCACTACGAGCATTGTGGAAAGACTTGGCTCAAACCAAGCAAGACAACGGTGCGACGAATTCCCCGGCAGCCAGTTCCCGCGAGCCGGCAAATGGCGAAGTGGGCAGCGATCCCGCAGTCAACATGATGATGGCGAAGTTTGGTCTGGATGAAAAGGCAGCAAGTTACCTTGCGGGTGCGAAGACCCAGGTAGTGAGCCAGAGCAGGACGTCCATCCATTTGGCGTTCACATTTCCTGACGGCCAAACTGCGGACCAACTCGTGACCATCCAGCCCGATCAACACTACACGCCCACGCCGACGGAATTGGAAGAAGCCGCACGGACCGGACGGCAAACTTACGATGTGAAGTTCTCCGCTACGCCCGACCAAACCCAAATCACACTGGAATATTTTGTCCCCTACAGTGCCCTTCCGCCAGATGTGCAGCAGGCTATCCGCGGGCCGTCATCGTCGGCCGCGTGGTTCCAATTAGTGCCCTCCGCCTGGGCGCAATCGGGCGGCGAGGGCGGAGGAATGGGAATGACGGGAGCCAAGATAGGTGGCAAATTCGTTGGCGCCCTCTACGGCATCTACGGCGCTGCCAAGAAAAGTCAGGACAATCAGAATTGGATGGACCAGCTGGACGCCCTGGAGAACTGCGCAAAGAATCCCAGCAATCCGGTGACCCAGAAAGCCTACGGTGATAATCCCACGTACCAACAACAGACCGTTGCCGGGATCGAAAACGCGCGTTCGCAGGTGCAACAGGTTACCGCAGCCAGATATCTGGGGCAGGAGAGTTCTATGGCGGCGGGCGCCCGACTCGGCCTTCCCGGAAGCCTGATCATGGGCAGCCTCAATTTTCTGAATGATATGACATTGAAGGATGTTGCGAACCGGCAGATCACGGACATTGGAAAATCAGTTGTCCCCTGCCAACAGACTCCGCAAACGCCGCCAAATCACCCGAAGGGCGATGGAACCATTGTGTATCACATGTACCGCAAGGGATATCTGGACTATGACGAGGAAGAGAACCTAGTCCAGGGCACATTCCAGCTTTTCCCTGCGGCCGGGGGCACTTTCGTCCTCCGCGGCACCGGCGAGCTGCAAAGTGCGAATCACTCCACGAAAGTTGGCACCAGCACTAAATGCAAGGGTACAAGCGAAATTCGCGGCGAAGGGGGAATGGGCTACCTCACCATCAGCGGCAGCGCATCAGGCGGCGACTGCGAATTCACGGAAAGAGGCAAGGTTAGCCATCCCGGGGTGGGGTACTCGGATACTGGTTTCGATTGCCGGTTCACAAACGTGGATGTTGTCAATGGCGGCAGTTATGAAGTGCAAGCATCTGGCGAGGAAGCTCAGTGGGCAAAATGTACGCTCGAGCTTCAGCCAAAACAAAAATGAGGCGGGTGCTTGCTGCAACTACTGCTAAAACGGAGTCCGCGGTGCGATTGAGGTCCCTCCTATTTGCCGTGGGCATTCATCTTGTGGCGATTTTCAGTCTCCCCCGGGCGATGCTCGGCCAAAGAACCACCTATTTGCCGGACAAAGTCGGAGTCTGGCGGCGCTGGATGATCAGCTGTGATGGTTCCGGCCACGGGCTGACTGCCGAGCAGAACCGCGCCTATGCCGCCAAATTGCAGCGGCTCTCGGAGGCGGTTCACCAGGCCCAGGTCTTCAATCCGCCCATGGGGATTGAGGCACAGCCCTCGGGTTGCGTGAACGCCACGATGGAATTCCTGGATGACTATCCGGCTAGCCGAGCGGGGCCCATTCCCGGATATCTGATGGTCGGCACGTTCTCCTATTCTGTACGGCCGGACGCGAGAAAAGTCGCCGTGGCAGATGAAGGGCCCCACTTCTTTGTGGATGTGAATTCCCTGGTCCGGCTCTACTCGTCTCTCCCCGAAGCCACGCACGATGAGCAGGGCAAGATTTTCGTCGCGCCCGAAATAGCCCGCATGCAGTCGGGGTTCCCGCTGTACAAGAACGGCAGCATCGTGATCACCAAAATCCCCCGCCCCATTTTCCAGCCCGTTAGTGCGGAGCGCTTCCTGCAGGCACGAATCCGCCAAGCGCAAGCTGAGCTTGCGGAGTACCAGAAAAAACATCAGGAACTAGTGGGCGAAAAACGCCAGCAGGAGGTGCAGAGCAGCTATCAGCGGTTGATGGCCATGAATCCTCAGGCCGCAGCCTCTTTCCTGCGTTCCGCCCAGGAAGGTGACCGGCAAGCCGATCAAACCTTCACTAAGCTGGAACAGGCCAAGCAGCTTGAGATTGCCGGTTACCAAGCCGAACTGGCCGCTTTGTCTCCCGAGCAGCGGACCTCTCAGGCATACATCGACCCTGACGGCGGCAGCAATGCGGGAAAGCATCTGCTGGCAGATGCAGGCCGGCCCAGTGCGAAGCCTCTAGTCGGCTTCAATCCCGACTTTTTCGACCGCTCCCGCCCGCGAACCGACTTTCAGGTGCTGGTCGTGGGCCGGCTCTATGAAAGCTCGTTGCGGGAAAAGTCCTATGATCCCGAGTATTTGCGAGTGATCGAGTTCCGCAAAACCTTTGACTTCCAGCGCCTGTTGCCCTTTCTCGACCAGTAACGTTATTCGCCAGAAAGCAAAAATCCGCCGTTTCCCGTGACCTGATTTGCTCCCCGCTTTCCGCCTTAAAGAACAGGGAGGCATTCCGCAGGCCGTCACGTCCAGGGCTCTGTCCGGGGGGAACGGGTGTGGCCGTGACGCCTGCAGAGTGTTTGCCCAAAATGCCTTTCCCGAAGGAGTGGATTATGCCTACCCTGCCGTCGCTTCGCCTCATATGGATCGTACCGCTGCTGGCCCTTGCCGTTCAGGCCCAGGATCTGCACATCAAGAAGAGCATTACCGTGGGTGGAAACTTCGTTGCCAGCACCGAGACTTCCATCAAGGGATCGCGCGAGCGTACCGTGAGCCAGTCGCCCTCCGGCAGCACCATTAGCCTCCGCCAGTGTGACCTCAAGCGGACGATCACCATCAACGACCAGGCGCAGACCTATTTCATCGCCAACGATCCGCAGGACGACGCGGCCATCAAGGCCGCGGCCATGCTCACCGGAGCCGCCCCGGCCACGGATTCCGCCGCCTACATCACGGAGACGAGCACCATTACCGACACCGGCGAACGCAAGACCATGTACGGCTATCCCGCGCGCCACCTGAAAGCAAGAGTCACCGTGCAGTCGTCGCAGAGTGCCTGTTCGCAAGTCAGCCAGAGCTTTGACCTGGATGGCTGGTACACCGATCTTTCGAAGGAGCAATCCAGCGCTTGCGGGCAATTCCTGCCACCCATACGCCAGACCGAGGGCTGCAACGACCGCGTGATCAGCCACCGCAGCGGCAGCGGGAAACCCGGCTATCCGCTCACCGAAACCCTGACCCTGCGCAATGCGGACGGAACTACCACGCAGATTGGCGTACAGACATCCGAGATCTCCAAACAGGCTTTGGACAAAGATCTGTTCGAGATTCCCCCGGGATATCGCGAGGTCAAATCGCTGGCTGAACTGAACGGCGCGGCGAACCCGCAAGCCGCCCAGCAGCCGGCCGCCTATGCTCCTCCGGCGCAAGGAAACGGCGGATCCCACCCCTCCGCCGGTCAGACGATGAACCCCGCGGCTCTGCAGCAGCAGATGATGGCGCAGGCCCAGCAGATGATGGGCAGGCAAAGCCCTGGCAATGGCGCGCAGGGCATGGGTGGCGGGCAGCCGGGCGGGTCGGCCGTCGCTGCGCCGCAGGTTCTGGGACCGAAAGCCCCGGGGAAAATCCGCATCGGGGTCGCTCCGCCCGACGCACAGGTGGGCCAGGGCAATAACGCGGGCGCCGATTACAGTACGCCCATCCGCAACGCCGAAGTGGCCTTGATGAGCGGACCGGCCATTGAGATCGCGGCGCTCGACTCGCACATTCCGATTCAGCTTCAGGCCGAAGCGCAGCAGAAGCAGTGCGACTACATTCTGTTTTCCGGAGTAACCGTGAAGCACAGTCAGGGCGGCGGCTTCGGCAAATTCATGAAGATGGGAAGCATGGCCGCCAGCATGACCCCCATGGGAGCTATGGCTCACGGGGTGGGCGGAGCAGTCGCCGCACAAGCGGCCGCTCAAGCGGCCAGTATGGCGGCCCAGCAAGCCCAGCAACAAGCCATCAGCCAGCTATCCGGGTTTAATGGACAGATCAAATCGAAAGATGATGTGACGGTGCAGTATCAGCTGGTCGCCACTGGCCAGACTGCCCCCCTGCTGCAAAACTCTCTGCAGGGCAAAGCCAAGTCGGATGGGGAAGACGTGTTGACCCCGCTGCTGCAACAAGCGGCTACTAGTGTCTTGACAGAAGTCAGCAAGAAGTAGGCAGAGGCAAAAAAAGATATTGCTTACAAGTTAGCCCCATGCGAGGCAGGGCAACACTCTCAGTCGTGTTGCGTTGCCTCGCGCGGCGCGTGGGAGGGCGGCGAGACGGTGCCGATCACGGCAGAGAAGTCCTTCTCGCTTCGCCCGGCGGCGATTGCCTGCTGGAAAACTTCGAGAGCCGAACTGGCAGTCTTCAAGGCGATGTGGTGATGGGAGGCCTCCTCCACCGCGTATCCCAGATCCTTCGCCATCAAATGCAGCAGGAAGTTGGGAGGGCCATCGCTCTTGATGCGCTCCAGCAATGTCTTGACCAACGGGCTGCCCGGGGCTCCGTTGCTCAAAACTGAGAGCGCTTTCTCACGATCGAGGCCGCCAGCCTCGACCAATGCCACCGCCTCGGCCAGCGAAGCAGCCTGGACCCCGCACATAAAATTGTTGACCAGCTTCATGAGCGCGCCGCTGCCGGTGGGACCAAAGTGAATGACGTCCCGCCCAAGCACAGCGAGCACTGGCCTCGCGGCGTCTAGCGCTTTGTCTGAGCCTCCAACGAGAAACAGCAATTGCCCAGATGCAGCGTGCGGCTTAGTGCCGGTAACCGGCGCGTCCAGCAATTCGCATTGATGCTTCGCGGCCAATGCCGCGAGTTCGCGGACCCAGGCAGAAGTGAGCGTGCCGCACTCGACCAGCACCGATCCCGGACGTGCGCCGGCCAGCGCGCCATTTTCTCCCAGCCACACGCCGCGTGAGGCGGCGTCGTCGGCCACCATGCTGATCACAATTTCTGATCTTGAGGCTGCCTCCCGGGGCGAATTGGCGAGAAAGGCGCCGGAGGCGACAAAAGTCGCCGCCTTCTCCGCATTGCGGTTATAGAGAGTGAGCGGGAAGCTTGCTGAGAGAAGACGGCCCGCCATTCCCGAGCCCATGATTCCGAGGCCTATTAATGTCACGCGTGGTTTTGCCATACTGTGAGTCATCCCAATGGAACTGCACTGATCAAGTCGCACTGCCCGGTGCAAACCCGAACCGGGTTGCGCAGCGGGCGACCGAATCCGTCGAACCTAACCTGCATCACGTCTCCATCAGCCAGTTGAATTCCTTCTCCGAAGCTGAGGCAGCCCGCGCCGAAATAGTGTACATGCACGTCGCCGGGGCGTCGGTGGGGCTCGAACTTGAAGTGATGATGCTCGATGTTTTGCAGGCTGTGGCACATTGCCGCTTCCCCGGTGCAAATGGGCCTTGACCAGAGAGTGCTACCGCTGCGTTCAATCATCACCTCACCAGGAACGGATTGAAATTCCGGGTCAATGACTAGCTCCGGGCCCAGCGAGCAGGTCCGTAGCTTCGATGCGGCCAGGTTCAAGTAATTTTTCTTTTCGAAACGATGATCGGAGAACTCATTTCCTACGGCCATTCCGAGGCGACGCGGCTTTCCGTCAGCAGCAATGAGATATACGCCGGCAATTTCGGCCTCTTCGCCGCCGTCCTCACCGAAGCTCGGAACGTCGAGCGGCTCGCCGTGCGCTCGCAGAATTGTGCCCGTGCCTTTGTAGAACCATTCCGGCGGAGTGCCAGCCGCGCCGGGCGCGGGGCGGCCGCCCTCAACTCCCCAGCGAAACATCTTCATACTGTCGGTGAGCTGTTCGACCGGCGTCTCGTGCATTTTCTGGCGGTCACGGGCGCTGCCCAGATGCGTTAGGCCGGTGCCCGAGATCAGACAGCGCGATGGCTCTTCGGGATGATCGATCGGCGGCAGCACCCGCCAGTCTGACTTGCCACTGTAAATCGGATCGTACTCCACCACTTGATTCGTCCCGTTCTTGCTTACAGCTTCGCTCAGGCTGATTCCCGCGGAGATTGCGCTCATGGCGAGGGAATAGATGGAACTGTGCTCGGCCAGCAGCCGCAGTTGTGGCTCTTCGACCACGGCGACACGTCGAACCGTCCCGTTCTGAATTTGGATCAATCGAGTCATGAGAGAAGAATTACCCCGTGACCTCGAACTGGGCTAGCGCCTTCTCGTTGACGGTGAGGCCGAGTCCCGGCGAGTTCTCGTCCAGGTCGATAAATCCATCTTTGGCCTTGGGCTCGCCATCGAAGATGTACCAGAACAGTTCGTTGCCCACCTCGACATCCACTACGGGGAAGTATTCAGCCATAGGTGAGTTCAAACTCGCCATGACCACGTGGAAATTATGCATTTGCCCGGCGTGCGGAATCACCGGAACGGAGTGGGCCTCGGCCAGCGCGGCAATCTTGCGCGCCTGCGTCAGTCCGCCCACACGATTGGTGTCGAATTGAATGTAATCTACCGCGCGCGCTTCGAGGAGGTCGCGAAAACCATATAACGTGAATTCATGCTCTCCGCCGGCGATGGGCATCGGCGCGTGCCTTTTCAGCTCAGCGTAGCCTTGAATATCATCGGGAATGACCGGCTCTTCTAGCCAGCGCAGGTGAAACGGCTTGAGCAGAGGGAGCATGCGTTTGGCGTAATCCAGCGTCCAGCCCATGTAAGCGTCAGCCATAACGTCAATTTCATCGCCAACCGTTTGACGGACGGTGCGCACCAAATCGACGTTGCGCTGCATACCCGCGGCGCCGTCCACCGGCCCCCAGCCGAAGCGAAGTTTCATCGCCTTGTAGCCTTCATCTTTATAGCGCCGCGCTTCCGCCGCTAGTTGTTCAAGTTCCGAGCTGTACAAACGGCTGGCGTAAACCGGAATTCGCGGTTTGGTTCGGCCACCCAGCAGGCGATAAACGGGTTGTTTCGCGGCTTTGCCCAAGATGTCCCAGAGCGCGATATCGACGGCGCTGACGGCCACCATACCGATTCCCTTGCGTCCGAAGGCCATCGTCTTGCGATACATGTGTTGCCAGATCAACTCGAGATCCCACGGATCCCTGCCGACGAGAAGCGGCTTGAGATACAGATCGATGACCTGCTTGGTCACCTGCGGGGCGAGCGCGGCATTGCCGATTCCGACGTGACCGGCGTCAGTGAACACTTCGACGATGAGCCATCCGTGGAACGTGAACGTCGCCATGGAGGCAGCCGGGAGTTGCAGCACGTCCATCGGGTTGGTACAGAAATGGGGAGGCAAGGGAACAGTCTTTCCCCGCCACTGAACGACGCGAGTACGAATATCGGTGATCTTCACGAGGCTTCCTGCACCAAAGAATTTCGTTGCAATGTCAAAGGCCGCACGACAGGAATCGCAAGTAGAATCACGGCAAAAGCAATCACGTGCAACGACCCGGCGAGCGTAAACACCACTCCATAGCCGAAGCCGTGGTCGAGCAGGTATCCCACCAGTTGGCCGAAAGCGATTCCCCCCATCGCGCCACCAAAGCCTACCAGCCCGGCGACCGCCCCGACCACTTGGTTCGGAAAAAGATCGGCGGGAAGCACCATCACCAGCGTGGACCAGGACTGCTGCCCAAAGTATGCCAGGCTAAAAATCGCCATGGCCCAGGCGATGGGAGCGTGCGGCACCAGCAGTACCAGCGGCATCACGGCGGCGCTCAGACCCAAAGCAACCTTGCGCGCAAGCCCGACAGAAAATTTCCGCTGCACCAGATAACTGGAAAATCCTCCTCCCACCAGGCAGCCGACTCCCGATGCCGCGTAAGGAATCCAGGCCAGCGCACCCACGGCTTTGATGTCGAAGCCGCGCGCGTCATACAGATATTTCGGCAACCAGAAGAGATAAAAATACCATGCGGCATCACTCAGAAATTTGGCGATGACCAATCCCCAAGCTTGGCGGATGCGCAGCAATGAAAGCCATGGGAACCCCGGGCCGCTCACTTTTTCCGCGTCAGACGGTATTTTGGCCCGCTCCTCGGAACTCAGCGAGGGATGCTCCGCGGGCGGGTAGTAAGCAAAGTACCACCAGGCGGTCCAGAGCAGACCGACGGTTCCGGTGAGGACGAATATCCAGCGCCAGCTCGCGAAGCTGAGGACCACGGCAATTAAAGGGGGCGCCGCAACCGCGCCGACCGCAGTCCCGGCGTTGATGATTCCCATGGCGGTGGCGCGCTCCTGAACCGGAAACCACTCCGCCACAGCGCGCGTCGCCGCCGGGAAACCGCCGCCCTCGCCCATTCCAAGGAGCAAGCGGCTGATCGCCAGCATGGCGAAGCTGGTTGCAAAGGCATGGCTAAGGCAGGCGAAAGACCAGAAGATCATGATCACGGTAAAACCGCGACGTGTGCCGAGAGCATCGCTCAGCTTCCCGCCGCCTGCGTACATGAATGCGTAGGAAAGCAAAAATGCAGACTGGAGATAGGAAAACTGCAGGTTGGTGAGAGGAATATCGTGCCCGATGGCCTTGATGGCCACCGGCAGCGTCTGGCGATCCAGATAACTGATGGCGATAGCAGCGCTCACTAGAACGGCGATCCGCCAACGCAGCAGCTTGAGCCTCCTTTCCAGGGGACTGCACGAGAGTGCCCACTACGGCCACGAATGAAGAGACATCTAATTTATCAGAGCAACGAATAGCCGAGCCGACGGTCAAGCGCCGACCGCTGCTTCGCCCACGCCAAGCAACTTCTCCCGCAACGCGCGATAGAAGCCTGAAACGTGCGCCTCAAATTCCGGTAGGTTCATTGCGGCGGTGACGTGCACGCGCGGAACCGCGTAGCGGTTGGAATTCGCGCCGAAACCGCCGCCAACATTCATGAATGCGCAACTGAAGCCAGCTTGTTCGGCCAGGTTTATATCTCGTCGCGTCACCGTGGCCGCGTTGCCAAAAGGATAGGCAAACGCCCAAATCTTCTTGCCCAAGGCGTGCTCTAAGACGGCGCGGCTCCCCGCAATTTCTTGCCCGGCAAGTTCTTGCGATGCCTCGGCGAGAACCGGATGCGACAGGGAGTGCGCGCCAACCGCCATCCCGGCTGCGCCAAGTTGGCGCAACCCGGCCAGATCGAGCGTCAGGAATCGAGCGGCGCAACTCGCGTCGGCAAGCAAACTTTCACTCCAGTTTTCTGCGAGCTTGAGCTGGCGGCGAATTTTAGCCAGCAAATCCCGCCTCACCAGCCCATCAAATCGCGAAAGCTGTTTGACCAACTTCCACCAGAATGGGTGTTTGTCACCGGCCGCGGACAGGCTCACCTCGATCTGAGCTTCGGGAAGGCTTAGCGTAAAAGGTAACGCCGCGTCCACGAGCATTAGGTAGAGCTCTTCATACCAAAGCATGGCGGGTGTGGGCTCGATCGACGCTCCTGTCGCAAAGAACAGGCAGGAAAGGTCCAGTTCCTTGAGCATCGGGACCATTTCTGTGAGCGTGCTTTGCAGGGCGTCGTCGCAGGTGAGGAGAACCGAGCGCGGATGGAGCGAGAGCTTCCCCTGTACCCACAAGAGAAATTCGTCCGGCGAAATAACGTGGTAGCGTTGCTTTAGCAATTGAAGTTGCCGCCGGAACGACTCCGCGCCCACCAAATTGCCATCCAGTCCTGGATATTGAATCCTGTAGCCTCGCGGGAAAACGCCGTGGTAGGTCACGACGGCGGGAGCGGCCCCAATCGACCGGCGAAGATAACCGCTATGCGAGAGAACCGGGAAAACGATGCGCCTCAGTGCCGGGCTGACGAATCTCAAGATGCCGCCTCAACGGGTGTCGGGCAGATTCTACAGTACGATTATCGTGCAGGGGGACTCCGTAACGATGTTTTATCAGTAGCCGGCGTCTCCGTCGCAAAGCTGGAAGGCTGCGGGCATGGCCTGATCCAGAGCGTGAGACGGATCACAAAGAAAGAGAGGCTCTTTGTACTGATACCAATACCGGTTTCCGGCAAGTGCCTGGCTCAGTGCGGGGATTGTCGACTGCGCGCGGATGCGGCAAGCCTCGGAGTCGCGCCGAATCGCGCTTGTCATCGTATAACAGGCCGCTTGCCAGTCACTCGCATTGTCCGAATCAACCAGCCAGTCGAGCACCCTTGCTTCCCATGTGGATCGGGCAACGACGAAATAGCCGGCGAGTCGATCTTGGCGGAGAAGCAGAAAACCCGTGGTCTTGAGATGCGGACATTTGAGCAGATAGTTCAAGTCGGCGAGCGTCCTCTTGCAGGCGGTCCAGCGCCGGGCATGATCCAACACCGGTTCCAAAGACTTGTCGAACGCTCTTATCTGCCTATAGGCCCAACCATCCCCAGACCACCCGCGTCTTCGCACAGGATGCGTCATGCCATGGAGCAACCGGAGCACAGACCTTCCCGTAAAAGACCTTGCGCGAAGCTCGCGCCACGGGCGCAGCCAAGCTGAGTAGGTCAGCGCTTCTCCAACCTGGGTGAACCCGATACGAGGGAGAATTCGGCGGGTAATTTGCGACCCTCCAATCACGAATGAGACCGGAGCCATTTCCATCAATCTGCGAAACAGCAAGATGCCGGTTCCGGGCGATGGAGCATCGGCAGCCCAGTCCATCATCGTGACGCCATTGATCAGGGTTCCTGCCTGCAGCTGGAAGGTGACCGGACAAACACCGCAGTGGGCGATGATTCGGCCCTCTTTCTCTATCACGTAGCTGCGGGCGCCCGGCCAGCCCGGTCTTGGTTCAAGATACTTCCACACCAGCAAATTGTGATCGACTCGCCGGTGGGACGAGTCAAAGCGATACACTCGGGCCAGAAACTCGGCGAGGGCTGGGATGTCCTTCGATTCGAGAACTCGGGGCTCCGCGATCATGAGCGCGCGCTTATGCAACTTCTTGCAGCGGGGTTGGAGAAGCAATTCACAGTTGGCCACCAGAAAGGACGATGTTTTGGCCGGTGACGAACGAAGCCTCTTCAGACAACAAATAGCGCACGGCTCCGAGCACGTCGTTGGTTTCGCAAAGGCGGCCCAAGGGGACAGCTGCTTTCGCGGCGAGCTTTTGCCGCTCGGTTGTTTGCGCATTCATGCCAAGCGGCAGGAATGAGGGACAGACTGCATTCACAGTTATTTTTTGCAGAGCGAGTTCAGGCGCCAACAGCTTGACGGTCTGATCGAGCGCCGCCTTGGCGAGCGAGTACGCTGCGGTGTGGAGAGACGGTTTCTGCGAGCCCGCGATCGAGCTCAGAACCACGAAACGGCCGCCGCCAGAGTCGGCGCTGCCCGCCAGCAGGCGAGCCAACTCGATAGTTCGAAACACCGCGAAAGAAAGCTGCTGTTCAATCGCTTCTCGCGGCACCGTAAGCAGGCCACCTTGGGGAAGGCCCGGCCAGGCAGCATGAATAATCGCAAAAAGAGGACGCCCAGCAAGCGCATCCTGAATTTGCGGAATACATTCGACTTCTGACAAGTCGCTCTTCAGCGGAATCACCTGCGGGCGACCCGCCAGGTCCTGCGGAAGTTCGTGGCGATTTACTAAAGCCAGCAGCGAATAGTCTTTGGCCAGCTCCCTGGCGAGCTGCGAACCAATGCCACCCGAAGCTCCCGTGAGCAGGATCGTCCGGGTGTCCGCGGCGAAAGCCGGCCAGGTTTTGCTTGGTGCGCGGACCGCTGCCTCGTGCGAAGCCTCATGATAGGTGAACCCAAAATGGACATGACTGCTCACTATGCCCGAAGGCAGTTCTAAGATCGCGATCTTCACCGTTCCCCGCAGACTAGCCACGTCCCAAGCGCTGATTTCCCCGCGCACGGCGACACGGCAAGGAAAATAAAGCGGCCGGTTGAATTGCGCGTTGCAGGAAACCAGGAGACTGTTTCTTCCGGGCAAATGCATGCCGGCCAGGGCCGAAGCCAGTCCGAGCTGGTATGCGCCGTGCACCACGCGGGCTCCGAGGTTGGTCGAGCGCGCATATTCCGGGTCGACATGAAGCGGGTTGCGATCGCCCGAATTGCGGGCGAATTCGAGAACATCGCCTTCGCCGATTTCGCGCTCGAATTCCGCCGACAGGCCCACGCGAAGATCCGCGGCAGCCCGCGCGATCGCCTCACTTTTTTCCATGATCGCTATTCTTCAGATGGTCGAGTATCAAGTCGAAAGAAGCCAGCTCGGGAAGAATGTCGTAATCGAGCTTTACGTGAAATTCTTCTTCGACGACGTTCGCCAGGATGATCGTAGTGGCAGAATCCCACGCCGCTACCGAAGCCGGGCTCGCGGAAAAAACAGCCGGCTCTTTAAGATCGGGAAACACCACCGCAAAGCATCCCGCCAGGCGCTGGCGCAGGTCATTCATGACGGATTTCCGCCTGATGATAAAGAAGCGGACAGCGTTCAAGAAAAAAAGCCCGTGAAATGCGCACAGCTCCTTCCGGCTTCTCTCCGGTAACAGATTCAAGAAATTCCTGCAAGCAAAGATTTCTCGGGGTGGGCGAGAATTCAAGTGAAGCTTCCCGCGCACCATAACGATCAAGAAGCGCTTTCAAGCACTGGTGCTCGATGCGACGCCCAAAGGCCCGGCAGCTCATTACCCATGTGCTTACTGTAAGCTCCGAGCTCCCGGCTTGCCCGGCAAGAACGGCGATGATGCCAAGCGGGCCGTACTTGTCCGAGTAGCTGGCTGTCACAACGAACGCCTGCGGCAATGCGAGTTTCTTGCACCACTCGCCTTCAGTGTACCGAATTCCATTCAGGTTAAATTGGTTGGTCTTGTTGACAAGGTCAAGACTGCGGGGATTTGCCCCGTTTGCAAAGTCGAGCACGATCCGCGGTTGCGAATCGCGCAAGAAAGCTTCGTGCGCAGCACCGGACTTCGCCTCATGCTCGCGGAACAGTTGGCCGGCCCGGATGCTCTCTCGCCGCACGTCGTCTTCTTCAGCATAGGTTTGCTTGGCAAATAAGTCTCGAAGCCGGTAGAGCAGCGAGCGAGTGCCCTCGTAGTTCTGAGCGTCAAAGCAAACACATTCGATGTCCGGGAAGGCGGCTTTCACTTCGGCAATTTCGGAAGCGCTGTCATCGACAAAAACCACGCTTTCGGGATGAATGTTCCACGTATCCAAAATTTTCGCCACCGACTCGGGTTTCGGGCTCCAATGGGCTTCAATCGGGAATAGATACTCAGGTGGAAGTAACACATCCGGCCGGCGCAATACCGCTTCGACCGTCTCCGGATCGTTCTTGCTCGCCACCCCGATGAGCACTCCCTGGTCGGCCAGAGCGCGCAACAACTGCTGATACAGACCGTGCGCCTGAGTCTTGTTGGCTAAGTCCCAGGAAACTCTTTCTGGACCCACCTCTCCGGCAATGCCCGCCCAGAGCGTCTCGTCCAAATCCGTGATCAGGCCTTTCTTCGGAACTGGGGGTACGAGTAGTTGCGCGAGCGTGCGCCCCATGCGCTCTGCGTGAGGCATGGTGTAAGGGAGCCCCGCGAGAAGCTCCCCCTTGAAGTCAAACGCGGGCGGAGAAGTCGCGCGCTCAACCTTCGCCACATGAACGTTGCGCCTGGCAACGGCCCACCCGGCGAAATCATCCACAGCCCGCCAAAGACAGATCTCAGCCTCCCCCAGTTGCCAGGAGGGAGCCTGAAAGACAGGGGGCAAATCGAGTGTCGGAAGCGACACTGCTATCGGAACATGATCAGACAATGCCTCTAGACCTGTCCGAAATGCGACAAGGCTGGCCTGCGCTCCGGATACGATGTCCGGCAGTTCCTTTGGCCCCCATCCTCCCAAGTGACGAAAACCCAAACGCCGATCGAGGTCCGCCCACTCGATAGCAATCGCCAACATATCCGCCGCTGAGGTTTCGATGCGGGCCAGGGTTCCGGCAAAATCGTCATAGAGGCCCGTTGAGACTGCAACCCTATGTCCAGGCAACGACCGCTGCAGGTAAGCGTGGAAAAAAGTCTGAAGGTGCAACGGATTGAAACCGGTGACCAGTAGGACGCGGCAAAGCGGCAGCTCAGCAGATGAAAATTCCTGGATCGTGGTCAGCGCTTCCCTAAGCTGCATCCTCGTCGGTTCCTGTTGCGCCCGTTGATCGCGGCATTCTCCGCTCGCGTAGGTTCGTATCCAACATTATGGAAAGGATTGCCGGCCGTAGGTGGAGCTTATCAGGTTCCTTGCGATTCCTCTACGCTGAGGCCGATTTGGTCAGGAGAGATTCCACCTTGGCGTCAAGATCACGCGCCACCTGCAATGCTTCGCCCGACGCATACGAGCTTAAAAAACTGGCCATTCGGTCGTAGGAAAGGTGAACGCCATCCGGACGTTCGTCGATCAGAATTGTGACCGGAGCATAAGAACCGGCGTCGGGGACTTGCTCAACCATCTTGCGCATGATGAGCGGATTCCCCACCAACAGGCGCAAACTGCGGGGCGCGTTTTTCGTTCCTCCCTTGCGCAGGACTTCACCGAGATCAAAGCGGACGAATTCCATAAGTCCAGACGGGCCCGTTACCCCGGCCACAGCTTTTTCTAGATTGGCGTAAGTTTTGGCCGAAGCAACGCTCTCGAGAAACATAGTCATCTCAGGATGCCCGATTGCCGCTTCGAGAGATGCCATTACTTCGCCAAACGTTTTGGAAGAGATCACACTAAAGCGCTGAACCTCGACACGCCTGATCGCCATCGGGACGCAAGCTCCAGTTCGTGAGATGGCACCGACTAGAAATCGGTCGCACGATTGTTGTAGCAGTTCGCTAGCGGACAATCACAATGGGAGCTCGCCAGAAGTTCGTCTTCCCGGTTGCCGGATCGAGAATCGTTACCTGACAGTCATAACTTCCGGGAGCGAGCCGGTCGAGGTTGAACCGGAAGCTCCACGGCATGGTTCCCAGGCGGCTGGCTGCGTTGGGAACCGCAGCCTCCGGGGCCGTCTCGAACGCTCTCTCATTTCCGCGATAAAGGCTGACGAACGCAAAAACGGGTTGACTGGACGGCTTGCTTCCCTCCGGCGCTGGTTTGTAAGTCTGGAAGTAAACATACATTTCGTGGCTCGTGCTGAAGACCCGAGTCACGCTGGGAATGAGCTTTTTGCCTTCTTCGACAAGAGGATTGACTGCGATTTCCTTTCCCCTCTTCGCGGCTTTCTCTACGTTGTAGAGAGCATCGTTCAGATCGATGCTCTGGCTGCTGAGCACAACCGAGCTGATGGGAACGCGCTTCTCTTCTTTATTTAGATTCGGAATGGTGAAGGTGGTTTGATAAGTGCCGATTCGGCCGGTCTCGTCATCCCGCGCCAGGAACTTGATCATGTAGCGGCCGGGCAGGAGAGTGAAGCCTGTGTCGTACTCGATGGGACGCTTTGCCAACTCCGCGGCGGTCGCGTCGGAGAGTTTGATGTTCACGTTATCGCGAACGTTTGTGACGGTCGATCCGCCGTCCAGGTCTTTGATCTCGCCCACGAAATCGATGAGAGTGTGCTCTGCGCCGCCGCGTTTCGCGAGAGCCAGCTCACGGCCGGGAATTTTGACGATGATAGGAACGAAGTATTCCGCGCGGTTGAGCTGGAAGTTGTCGATCTCCATTGCGATCGAGAGGTCGGTGATTGGGTCTTCGAGCATTAATGCGTCTTCGAGCTGGCGCTCCTTGTCGACCGCAGTGAACCGGGCAAAGGCCTTCCCCGCGTAATAGCCCTGGCGATAATCCAGCCGCGCGTCGGGGTCGCTGGCAAGGGAGATTTTCACGCGGCGGAATCGGCCATTCTCGACCGTGTTGGTTGTGTAGTAGCCAATGATGTAATAGTCGGCAATCGACTGCTGCGCCCGAACGATGCCGTTGCTCAGATCATTGCTGTCGAAAAGCGCTTTGCCTCCGGTGTCGCCTGCCAGCGCGTACAGCGTGTCCTGCGACTGCTGAAAATTGCTGGTCGAAGCCAGCGTCGCCGCTCCCGTGTACATGCCGGAATTTCCAGGAGAGCCCTGAGTCGCGTCGCCAAGCGGCGCTTCGGCCACCAGGCCGCGCGCATCAATCGGCCAAAACGAAACTCCGGCCTTAATGGCGGCGTCAACCGTGGCGCGCAGCTGCGCTTGATTGTCGATTCCGTTCAGGCGCAGCCCCCCGGCGAAATAGACGAGAGATTTTTTCTCGTTCAACTGCCCCAGCATCTTTGCCGCGGTTTCCAGCGCCGAAAGCTGACGGTCGGTGTTAAAGATGTTGAACTCGCTGTCATCCTGGCCGAATGCAGCGCCGGTATCCGCGCTGCTGGCGTCGTCGAGCGTCTCGTCCGAACCCTGGCCCTCGCCGACGATCATGGTCTGCAGGATGCTGAGCAGCTTGTCGCGATCGGCGGTGAAGTCCTGCAGGATATCCACCGACCCACCCTGATAGCGCAGGATGGACACCAGGTCGGCTGTCGTCATCTGCGTACGAAGAAATTGCTCTGCGGCGGAAAGCGCGCGTAGTTGGTCGACCGGCCGCATCGCGGTCATGTCGAAATAGAGCGCGAGCAGGCGGCGATTCTTGTAGCGCTCGCTATCCGGCGCTTCTGGCGCGATCTGGGTGTGGCTGAGGCGCTTGTACAGCCGCAAGTCTTCCGTGGCCGGAGTTGAAACCTGCAGCGGCGTACTGGAGGCAAGATTCTGATGCTCGCAGAAGCTGATCTTCTGCGGCGTGTCGTCCTCGGTGACGACGAAGTCTTTAGCCGTGAGTCCTGCAATGAATTTGCCTTGCTTGTCCTTCGCAATTACGTTTTCAACTACAAGGTGCGACCGCGCGGTAAAGGTGTAGGTTGCCGCCTCCCCGGCAGACTTGTTCTGGCCGACCTGTTGCGCGGCAACCGGAATCACCACAAGAAAGAGCAATATGCTAAGCGTGGTTCTCATCTCAGAACCTCAGGCGCAGCGAGGTCTGCAGGCTGCGCATGGAATTGGCGCCCAGCGGCAGCCCGAACTGCGCACTGTTAATCGCCGTATTCCATCCCGTGAAGACAACGTGGTTGAGAAGATTGGTCGCGTCGATGCGAGCATCCAGATAAAACCGCACGCTGGGGCGAAACGTGCGCGCCAGCGAAGCGTCCAAAGTAAATTGGCCCGGTCCGGTGATTGAGTTTCTCCCGGCGGTCCCCCATTGGCCGGGAAGCGGCGCTGTGTAGGCAGCGGAATTCAAGTGCACTCCTCCGCTGGCAACGGAAATCGGCGCGCCGGTAGAGTCCGGGCGAATGGTGCCCACGGTTCCTGTTCCCGGCACCGCCGCAAGATAGACGGGCGTCTCGGGCATTCCGCTGCCCACTACAATTGCGGAAAGAAATGTCCATCCTTTAAGAAATCTGCCGGGCCAGCCGGTCATCAGAGTTCTGCCGCCCAGGCCTTCGCCGCTCGTGTACTGAATTTGCAGTTTGAGCAAGTGACGCTGGTCAAAGCTGGAAAGCGAACGCTCGGCGCGCAGATCGAGCCAGTTCTGCGCCACCACCGGCGGAGTTGAGTTCGACGGGGAAGCGGCCTCCGCGCTTTCGCTCTGGGGAGTGACCATGCCTTGCCCCAGGCCGCCCAGAAAAGCATCGTCGTCAGTCGACTTGGAGAAAGTGTAGAGCGCGGAAGCGGTGAAGCCGCTGCGCAGCCGGCGCCGCAATTGCACCTGTCCCGCCTGGCGAGTTGAATTTCCGCCCGTCATTTCATAGATGAATCCGGAAGGGCAAGCCGGACAAGGATTGGCCGCGCCAATAGGATAGGTATTTGGCAGAAACTCCTGCACTCCGTGCGTCCCCTTGATGCCTGTGTAGCTTGCCATGAGCTGCAGCGCCGCGGGGAGATCGCGTTGAACCGATAATTCCCATATCTGCGCGTACCCAACCCGGAAATTCGGATCGACCGCGAAAGTGTTGCCCGTGGACGCGGAGCAAGGGGCAAACCCATTGGCCAAAGTGAGCGGGCAAACGGCACTGTTCTGCACGCTCAGGCTTTTTGAAAGCGGCGCCTGCTGCGCAAGCGACAACGCCGCCGTCTGGTAGACAGAAGTGTCGTCATAAATGCCATAGCCGCCGCGCACCACCATGGTCGAAGCCGGTATGGGGCGCCATGCGAAACCGATGCGCGGTTCCAGGCCACGCCTGTCTGGCCGAATCAACGAACTCGGATAATGAAGCCCGGTAAGCGAGCCCACCGGGTCGCTGCCAAGAACGGGAGCCACTGCTGCGAAGCCAGAGGCTACATCGAGATTGACCAGCCGTCCCTGCAACTCGGTGATCGGCGCACCGTACTGCCAGCGTAGCCCAGCGTTGATCGTCAGGGTCGAGCGCATATGCCAGTCGTCGCTGAGGTAGGCGTCGTAAACCGATTCGCGCAGATACTTGTCCGCATTGCCGAAAGCGAGGCCGCTGGCGTCAGGGTTGCCGATCAGGAAATCGGCGAGATCGGAGCCGGTAGACGTCGCGCTGCCGGCAGTGTCCTGCGTAGCTGCGCCGGTGAATGTGAACGTGCCCCGAGGATTCTGTTGAAAGAAGTCGTTGAACTGCTGCCGGCGGAAGTCGCCGCCAATGGTGAGATTGTGCCGGCGGCGATAGAACGCGGCGGATCCTGAAAAGCCATCGGTGCGGGCGCGATTGAACGAACTATTGCCATCGCTCAAGGACGAGAGGCCGCTCGAAAAGCTTAGCGTCGGAGGGCCCCAGTTGGTGGGGTCCTGATCATTCCCCAGAACGCCGGCGTCGCCGGAAACGTTCTGGCGGTTCGAGAAATAAGGCGTAACCTTCGTGCTCAGGCGGCTGAAATGGTAGCTCGCGAAGACGAAGAAGCGCGGGCTGAAACGGTGCGACCAGTTGACGTTGGCGTTGATGCCGAAGGTTTGGGTAGCGTCGGTGAAACGGAATAAGTTCGTGCTGTTCTCATTGGAACGCTGGAAATTGAAGTTGCCGAAAAGCTCGTCCCTGCGCCCGATCGTTTTATCCAGCCGTGACTGCAGCGCCTCGCGATGGGTGAGGTTGAGAATCGCCGCCTGGTAGTTGTAGAGCGGATTGCCCTTAAGATTCGGCATCGGAAAAAGCTGTAGCAACGCCGCCGCCTGCGGGGTGACTGGCACCATGTTGCCGGAAAACGGCATGCCGGTGGCGGGATTGAAAATGGAGACCGGCTGCCCGAGCGCGTTGCGCAGCCCGCTGAGGTCGCCCATCCGTTCTGCTCCGGTGGGCACCAGGCCGGATTCCGTCTCGGCATCCTGATCGTGCGTCCATTGGTACGCGACGAAGAAATTGGGGCCGTGCCGCAGCACATGCGGAATTCTGAGCGGGCCGCCGAAAGTGAAGCCCGCGGTGACGCGATTGTAGAAGGGCCTTGGCGGCTGGATTCCGCTGAGGGAATAAGGACGCGAGTCGAGCGCCGAGTTGCCAAAAATGGCGGCGATTCCGCCGGTGTAGAGACTTCGGCTGTTTGGCCTGCGATTGCCGAACGCCTGATCGAGCGAAAACCGCGACGTCGCTGCATTGTTGACGCTGCCGTTGATGAGAAAGCCGTCTTGGGCTTGCTCATTAGCCTCTTGCTGCTGCGGCGCCTCGGATGCGGCAGGAGTTTCAGGCTCAACTGCGGGTTTGCTTGCGGAGGCGGCGGACGGAAGAACCGGCGGAGGATTCGGCGTGGCCTTTGTGCTTGCCAGCAACTTATCTAGCGGAAGTGGCGTCAGTTCCCACTTTGCCGCGGGCATGCCCGGCGAAATCGTGACATCAGCGTCGATCGTCGCAAAACACTGCATCTCGACTTCGACCTTCGCTGGGGCGTCCTGCAAGCCGGTAAACAGAAACAGGCCGCCTTGATCGGTAACCGTGCTGAATTTACTTGTTCCTTGTGTCACGGAGACGGTCGCGCCGGGAACGGGAAAACCGCCGAAAGTCACTTGGCCGTGGAAGTCAGACGCTGCGGCAGGGGCAGCGAGCAAAAGCGCAGCAACTGTGCAGGTGATAAGGCTGAGCAACAGAGCGGTTCGGTGTGTTCGACATCGTGGCACTGTTTGCACTTCCCCCGAACCTCGCTTCGCCGCTAATTCTCCGAAGGCTTCTCCACGTGGTCCACCACCATAACGTCCGCCGGAGCCTTGGTCGCGTCAAGCTTCAGCCCAATCTGCTCCTGGATCGCCGTATACAGAGGTGGCGGCGCGTTCGCGCTGTCGGCCGGCGGCGCCGGAGGCCGGGCTCCGAAGCCGGCGAACTGCGAATCGTCGGGCGTCCAATCAAGGTTGAAATCGAACTTGCCGGTCAATTCGGTTTGGTCGAGAACCGGACGATCCAGCACCGCTCCCTGCAACAAGCCGCAAAAAT
Organism: uncultured Acidobacteriaceae bacterium; assembly: GCA_963770915.1. Taxonomy (GTDB): domain Bacteria; phylum Acidobacteriota; class Terriglobia; order Terriglobales; family Acidobacteriaceae; genus PALSA-270. The sequence goes on along the minus strand of CAVYRG010000001.1, from coordinate 1,898,198 downwards.
CCGCCATGGTTGCGTTGGTAACGTGCAGATCACCCAGCCGGGAGCGGAAGAAGAGTCCGGGCAAGCCGTTAGGATCGCCTTGACTCTTCGTCATTTTCGAACCTGACTTGCCGACGGCTAACACATAAACCGGGAGTTCTTTCTTCTCGTGATGAAACGTGAACTTGAAGCGCCCGACGATGAGCTTCTGCATCATCTCCTTCCACTGCTTTTGGCTGGGAGCGCCTTCGCCATCCGGTTTGGCGTTGATGTCGAATTTGTCGGTCCCCGCCCAATCGGGCGCGCCAACCAACTGTTTGGACTGGATTCCATAGGCAAAAGAAATCAATTCACTGAGGGTCGTGTTGATGGTCATGAACCGGTTGTCGCGAACCAGAAACGCCTTGCCGGGCTGATCCGGTTTGCTGGGCTTGATGGTCGCGACTTCGAAGCTGGGATTCGCATTCGCGTCCATCGGCGGCAGTTTGGGCGTGGGCGGAGGGATGGTCCATTCCGTCTCCGGCGTGGCCCGCTCGAAGACGAGCGGCAAAGGGCTTGGCCCCTGGCTCCAGGTGCCGTTGATGGTTTTGCCGTCGGCGCTGAGTTTGCCTTCGTAAGTGCCGCCGATCATGGTCAGCGACATCTTGACCGTCGAACCTTCAAGCGTGATTTGGGTGACGGGCAGCGGATTCCCTCCGGCCTGGTCGAGGCTGTAGAACTGCGCCTTGTAGCCGCCATCATCCGCCTTGGAGATTTTGACCACCGTGCGCAGGTCCCTGCCCGCGTGCAATGTGCCTTGCCAAGTGCCAGAGAGATCGGTGGCGGGATTCTGTTGCGCGGCCTGCGCTCGTGCCACCGTGGAAAGGAAGAGGACGAGAACCCCAAGCAGGACGATCGCCAAGTGCGTAAGTCGTCCAAGCCAGTTTGGGGCGTGCGGCCGTTCCGGCGAAAAATGCTGGGTCATAACTGAGAATCCTTTCGGCGAATCGAGCGTCCGGCGGCTAGTTCTCCGTGGGCTGGTCGATGTGGTCGATCACCAATACTTCGGCCGGCGCTTTTCGGGATTCCAGTTTAAGCCCAAGTTGTTCTTGCAGTGCAGTAAATAGCGACGGCCCCGTGGCATCCGGAGGAGGCGGCGCGACGCCGCCGGGTGTTCCCGGAGGACCGGCGGGAGGACCGTCGAGCCCGGGCTCCGGCGTCCACTTCAGGGTCCAATCGTAAGTGCCCTTGAGTCCCGTTTCATCGAGAACCACATGGCCCACTTCCGCCTGTCGGGAAAGAACATACGCCAGAAAACTCATCGCCGCGCCGGCGCCCTCGATTTGCCCTTGGCCGGTCATGCGAATCCCACGGAAATTCTGGGGCTCCGGCGGAGGGGGAGTAGCGCCGGGTGGAAGAGGCGGAAGTTTTGATGGGGTAAGTTTCGGGCCGCCTTTCGCGACGACCAAGGCAAACACGGGAAGGTCTTTCGTGTCATGGCCTACTTTGAGGTTAAACCTCTCGGCAAGCAGAGCCTGCATCATCAACTTGATCTGATCGCCACTTTCGTCGCGAGACAGGCTCTTCAGCTTTTCTGCGGTTGCATCGTCCACCCTGGCATCAACGTCGTACTTCTCGGAGTTGATCCAGCTTGGCGCACCGCTAACCTGATCATCGGACTTGATGTCGTATGCAAATTCGATCAGCGTTCTTGGAGTCACGTTAACGGCAGTGAATCTGCTCGCCATGATGCTGAGGTGCATGCCAGGGCCGCCGCTTTTGTTCGGTTTGATGGAAGCCACCTCAAAGGATGGCAGCGGCTTGTCGGAGAAGAGCAATTGCGCGAGTGCGCGCGTGGGTTTCAGCAGGCCAAATAGCGTGGGCCCGGCAATCGCCGTGACCCCGATGGCAGTCAGTAGAGCTTTCCTTCCGGCACTGAGCTTCTCCGCCCGCCCCTGGCACATGATGCGGATGATGCGCTTCTTGAGGTCGGAACCCGTCACCCCGGAAACGCATGGCAGCGGCGACCCCAGGCAGAATTCGCAGGTCTTCAGAATGCTCTCCGCATACGTTTGTCTGGCTCTGCCCGACTCAACCACGGCTTCGTCGCAGGCGCGTTCGCGTTCCTCCACCAGCCGCGCGCCCAGCCACCAGACGAGGGGGTAGAACCAAAAGATGGCTTCCATGAGCATATGAAGCAGAGCGGCCACATTGTCGCGATGGCGAACGTGCTCTAGTTCATGCGCAACGACGGCTTCCAGCTGGGCATCGTCAAAGCGCTCGGAAATGTTCTGAGGCCAGAGCAAGACAGGATGCAAAATTCCGAAGATTCCAGGCTCTAGAGACGAAGCAGAGGTCAGAATCCCAATCGGCCTTTGGATGCCCGCGGCTTGTTCCATGCGGCGAAGCGCCTCCGCCTCGCGGCCTTGACGAAGCGGGGTGGCCTGCCGCAGCAGCAACCGGACTTGCCGCCAACGCGCGCACCAGACTGAAAGCACGGTTAGGAATCCGGCAGCCCAAGTGGCAACAAGAATCCAGAAAATCGCATGCGATGGATTGAGCGGTGAATTTGCGACAGCGACGGGCGAACCAGGCATCGTTGCAAACGGCTCATTGACTCGCTCCATGGCCATGGAAAAGCCGGCGCTGGCCCGTGCCGAGCCATGAACCCAGGCGAACCGGCCTCCCAGCGCAATGAGCAGCGCAAAGGGAATCAGGAATTTGATCGAAGCGACCATCCAAACCCAGTAGCGCGTCCGCGCCTGATTGCGTCGCAGCAGGAAAGCGAGCAGCCACGCAACCGCAACCACGACAGTCGATTGCCAGATATGGTTGCCCAGGGCCGCGGTCCAGGAGTCGTTCCAGAACACAAGCGATGTCATTTCTCCTTCTCCTTGCGGGCGAGCTCGCGCAGCGTCTTCCCCGCCTCTTCGACTTCGGTAAGCGTCAGCTTGCCGGACTCAATCAAATGGGCCATCACCGGCTGAGTGCTGCCGCCAAACAAGGCCAGCAGATCATCAATCAATCTTCGTTGCGCCGCTTGGCGGGAAACCGCCGCACTAAACATATGGAAGTTCCCAACTTTCCTGACTCGGCGGACAATGTTTTTGTTCTCCATGCGATAGACCGTGGTCTGGATCGTGGTGTAGGCGGGCCTTTTCTTCGCCGGGAAGGCTTCCTGCATTTCGCGAATGGAGCATTCTCCCCGCGTCCAAAGCACTTCCATGATCTGAAATTCCAGCTTCGAGAGTTTTGGCTCGGGCACGTATCGTCTCCCACAGGTGTATGATTATTTACTACAGGTGTCATAAATGGTCAAGAGGAATTTTTGCAACCGGGGCGCGCTATTTCCTTAGCTTGGCTTTGCCGCAACTGGCGCGTGGTTCAAACCAAGTGCCCAGCACAACCGTGGAGAGTTGCCGGCTGGGCTGGGACACCGATTCGAGAAGAAGCTTCGCCGCGCTTTGCCCGATTTGCACAGTATCCCGCATAACCGTCGAAATGGGTGTTTCAAAAAGACGCGACAAGGGTACGTCGTCACAACAAATCAGCGAGAGATCCCGCCCTAGCCGCAGCTTTCTGGCGCGCACCACGTTCAAGGCACCTTCCAGCAGCTGATTTCCCCCCAGGATCACCGCGCTTGGCGGCTCGGGAGAATCCAGCAACCGATAGATTGCGGCTGCACCATGTTCCTGAGACAACGGGCCCCGATCGACGACGAACGTAGGTGGAAGTTTGCGCGACGCGTAGGCGTCTTTCACAGCGCGGATCCGTTCCCGAGACGGGCGCACGTCCAGACCAACGATCACCGCGATCCTCCTGTGCCCAAGGCCCAACAAGTGCACGGCCGCATCCCCCACCCCGACGTAGTGGTCGGAGAGTACGTAGGCGGCGCGAATTTCCGCAGGCAAATTGCGATCGATGGCGACGATGGGGATGGTGGTGCGGGCCAGTGCGGTCAGAAGTTCGGGGTCATCTTCCACCGCAGGCAGAATGATCAGACCGTCGACCTGGCGCTGCTGCAGCAGCCGAATCCGCTCTGCATCAACCGAGGGCTGACCGCCCGAGTTGGTAAGAAGGACGGAATACCCCGCCGCGCTGAACACGGCTTCCGCCCCGTGGACAATCGACGCAAGCAGGGGATTCGAGATGTCCGAAACGACGAAGCCAACCGAGCGCGTGGCCCGGCGCCGCAAAGCCTGGGCCAGCAGATTGGGCGCGTAACTGAGGCTGCTTGCTGCCTTGTGCACGCGGGCACGCATCTCGTCGCTGACTCCGGGCCGGCCTGAGAACACTCGAGATACGGAACCAATGCCCACTCCGGCGCGAGCCGCCACCTCTTTAATGCCGGCCGGGGTGGAACGCTTGTTGCGCGAGTTGTGCCGGGAGGGGGTCATGGCGATCGTGTTGCTTTGCAGGCCTTCGAAATTTTACTCGTTCTGTGGAGCTATTCCGCTTGGCCCTGAAAGAATGGCATGATTACGCTGGAAACGTTTCCGCTACGGCCTGTGCACCAGGGCCGATGCCGGTATTGTGGAAAAACTTCCGTTGGCGATGAAGATGGCTAGATACAATCGAGCCCGTCAATCATCAGGAGAAGGAAATGAGCTTGGAACTGGACCGGAGGAGGTTTGTTCAAATGCTGGGAGTACTGTCGGCCGGAGCCGGCCTGGGCTCCAGCGCTCCCGCGACGGCCGAACAGAAGCCAGCCAACGTCCCCCGCCGTGAGGACAGCAATGCGACCGTCATCCGCAAGAACCTCGTGGCCACGCAGGTCAAAGCCTACGCCTGGCAGGATGAGGGCATCGACAATCTGCTCGATAACCTGCAGGAGAAAGGCAACGTCAACACGGTATTCGCCTTCACGTTTCTTCCCGGCTCAGGGCAGATCGTGAAAGACGGACCCATTATTTTGCCTGACCACGGCAAGTACGGGGTGATCGACGCCGGTGGCGCGTACTACGACGCCGACTCCAAGTATTTTCAGGGCACCACGCTGAAAGGCGGCCGCTCGCCGAATCCCTTCAACGTCATCCGCGAAGTCGGTCCCAAGATGAAGGCTCGCGGCATGGATTTTTTTGCCTGGGACTACAACAACACCAGCCCTTACATGGCCCATCTATTCCCCGGCTTCTCCGAGGTGTGTGAAGTCGACATTTATGGCCGGCGCACTGACAGCGCCTGCTGGAATCATCCCAATTACCGCGCCCAATTGCGGGGGAGGATCGAGAGCTACCTGTCGCAGTACCCAGAGGAGGTCGCCGGCATCATCTGGGGATGCGAGCGCCTGGGGCCACTCGATAATCTGATTGGCGGGGGATGGAACACGCAAGGCATCTCGTGCTTCTGCGAGTTCTGCCGAGCGAAGGGGAGGGAGCGGGGAATCTCGGTTGAGCGGGCGCAGCGAGGACTCATCCAGCTCGACAAGCTGTTCGCGGCTGCCAAGAAACAACAGCGTGCCCAAGATGGATATTTCGTCGAATTCTTTCGAACCCTTCTGCAGTTTCCCGAAACCCTAAGCTGGCACACGCTGTGGAACGACAGCTACCACGAGGTTCGCGCCGAACTGTACGGAACCGCGAAGATGCTCGCTCCCCAAAAGCCCTTCGGATTTCACATCGTGCAGATAACGACCTTCAGTCCGTTTTACAGCGCCGTCGAAGACTACTCTGAAATCAAGCACTACACCGATTTCATCAAGCTCGCAACCTACAGCAATGCCGGCGGCGCTCGCATGGCGGGCTTCGTCGATCACCTGTGTACGACGATCTTTGCCGACATGGCGCCGGAGCAATTCCTGCCCGCCTACTACAGAATTATGGGCTATGACGAAAAGCCGTTAGCGGAGATCGTCAAGAACGGGCTCGCGCCCACCGACTACCTGGTTCGCGAGACCAAGCGAGCCATCGCCGATACCGGGCATGAAATTCAAATCTACGCCAGCGTCGATATCGACGTGCCCACGGGGCCCGGCCAAGCAAAAACCACTCCGGAGAGCGTAAAGGAGGAGGTCTTTGCGGCATTCGACGGGGGCGCCGACGGCATTGTGCTCGCTCGAGAATATACCGAGATGTGGCTGGCCAACCTCTCTGCGGCAGGGGAAGCTTCGCGCCAGGTCTTCGCCAGGACGAAGGCATCCTAGCCAGAAAGACCCGCTCCTTCCAAAACACTCATCCTGTTCAATTCCTGGGCACTTTACAGTAATGAACTCCATCACCCTGCCGATGTAGTTCCGAAGGGGCTATTCGCCCGAGTCTTCTCGTTCGTGGGGGCGAAAATGAGATTTCCACTTGCCGCCTTCGGGCTGGTCATCCTCGTCGTGTGGTCTTTCCCGGTTACCCTGACGGCGCAGGCAGGCAGCGCGGATTCCGGGAGTCTGCAGCCGTCTTCGGATTCTGTCGATCAAACGCCGCAGAACAAAAGGGCAGCGGACATGACTCTGGACGAATTGGCCAATGTCAAGGTCTACAGTGCTACGCGGCAACTGCAGAACGTCAGCGATGTGCCTGCCTCGGTAACCATCATCACCGCCGACGAGATACAAAAATTCGGGTATCGCACATTGGCAGATATATTACGCAGCGTGTCCGGCGTGTACATTACCTATGATCGCAACTACAGCTTTATTGGGGTGCGCGGTTTCAGCCGCCTGGGAGACTGGAACAGCCGCGTCCTGGTGCTCATCGACGGCCATCGCATCAACGACAACACCTTCGGGCAGGCCACGCTAGGCACAGAGTTTCCTGTCGATGTGGACTTAATCGACCGCGTAGAAGTCGTGATCGGTCCGAGTTCCTCTCTTTACGGTAGCAACGCTTTCTTCGGCGTCATCAACGTTATTACCCGTGATTCCTCCAAGCTCAAGGGTTGGGAATTGAGTTTCCAACCAGGAAGTTTTCAAACTTACAAAGGCCGTGCAAGCTACGGAGGACAATATAAGGGAATTGGCTTCATGGTCTCCGGCACTCTCTACAACAGCCGAGGCCGGAATCTTTTCTTCCCCGAATTCGACAACCCCGCAACCAATAACGGCATTGCGGAACATGACGACGATGAAACCCACGAACACTTTCTCGCTACCGTTTCCTATCGCGGCTTTACTCTTCGGGGAGTCTTCAGTCAGCGCAACAAGGGAGCGCCGACTGCTTACTTTGGGACTGTGTTCAACGACCCGCGGACCCGCAACTACGATGATCATCAGTACTTCGATCTCCAATACCAGCATTCCCTCAGCGAGAAGTGGCAACTGGACGCGCGCACTTCCTACGATCAGCATCGGCTGGAAGCTCCTTTAGCCTACAATCCGGACCCAAACGCTCCCGTCGACAAATTCTCCGACCGGGGAAACTGGTGGACGGGCGAGGTGAAAGTCAATGGCGCCCTCCACCGGAAACACAAGCTCACCTTCGGAGCAGAGATCCGGGACAATCTCCGCCAGGACCAAGGCGACTACGCCGCCGCGACCAACACCTTCGAGCAGGACCTTGGCAGATCATGGAACGTGGGATTCTACGCAGAGGATGACTACTCCATCACGCGCAAACTTACCCTGAGTGCGGGAGTCCGCTATGACCGCTATCCACGCGGGACAGTCACGGACATACTGGGAAATCAGGCTCCGGCAACCACCTCTCTTTCCGGGTTCGGAGGCACGGCCAATCCTCGCTTAGGATTGATCTACCATCCGTTTGAAAAGACAACCTTCAAATTGCTCTATGGAAGCGCTTTTCGAGCGCCTGAGGTATTCGAAACTTCCCCCGATGTGCCCGGGTTAGTGGTCGACAATTCGGCGCTCAAACCGGAGACCATGAAAGGGTTCGAATTAGATGCCGAGCATTGGTTCGGACCACACTTCCGGCTGTCGGGCGCCGTCTTCACCAATCGCGTCAACCGCCTCATTACCCAGGAGCCAGCCCCCAACAGCTCTCTGCTGATCTATGAAAACTCCGGCGCGGCGATTGCCACCGGAACTGAAATCGCGTTTACAGGGAAGTCTGCGAGTGGGCTGCAAGGTACGGTGAGCCTGAGCCTGGTGGATGCAGGAAAGGGAGGTCCGGGCGATCTCCCTCTCAGTAACTCGCCCGCCCAGATGGCCAAATTCAACCTCAGCCTTCCCCTCGCGCACAAACGGCTTTTTGCCAGCCTGGAGGGGCAATACATAGGACCACGTTATACGCTCGCTGGGAATGCCGCTGGCGCTTACCAGGTTTTCAATTTCACTCTTTTGGGGCACACGTTCAGACGGCACTTGGACGTCTCTGCCAGTTTGTACAACCTGCTCGATAAGAAATACTCCGATCCGGCGCGGCCGGAAGACCCCGAGAATGCCATTCCTCAAGACGGAAGAAACTTTCGCGTGGCGGTAACGGCCAGGTTCTAAAGATTGTGATTTTGCATATGCCAAAATGCGCATCCGGTCGCAGCCGCGTTTGGTCTGGTTTCGCATGGCGACGGGCCAGTCGGATTGCACTTCTGTGTTCTCTCATGTTGGCCGGCGTCAGCGCGCTCGCCCAGATGGATGAGTACACCATAAAGGCGGCCTATCTCTACAATTTTTCCAAGTACGTCACCTGGCCGGAGGGGGCATTCGCAAATCAAAATTCGCCCTTTGTCATTTGCGTTGTGGGAGAAGACCCTTTCGGGGATCGGTTGGATCAGACGATCGCCGGAAAAACTTCCGGCGAGGGCCGGAGACTGACCGTCCAACGGCTCAAGAATCTGGATCTTACGGCGGTTCACCACTGCCAAGTGCTGTTCGTTAGTAAATCAGTAGAGGATCACGCAGGGGAAATCGTGGATGCACTCAAGGCGACCGCGACTTTTACAGTTGCGGACTTCGATTCTTTCGCGGAACGGGGCGGGATTGCCGATTTGAGAATCGAGGGCGCCCGCGTGCGCGTTGACCTCAACGTGGCCGCTGCGACTCGCGCCAACCTCAAAATCAGCGCCAAGTTGCAGCAGGTGTCCAATCTAGTTCACTAGAAACCGGGTTACTGCCGCCCTGCGGCCGCCGCCTGGTTTTCCGCCTCAACGCGTAGCGGGAGTTGGATGAAGAACGTCGTTCCCTTGCCGACGTCCGATTCGAACCAGATTCTTCCTCTGTGCTCGTTCACGATAGTGGCGTGCGCCAACGCCAGCCCTTGGCCGGTTCCGCGACCGACTTCCTTGGTGCTGAAAAAGGGCTCGAAAATCCGATGGCGAATATCTTCGGGAATGCCTTTGCCCGTGTCCGCAATGCTGATTAAGACAGAATCGCGTTCGCGGCGGGTGCTGACGGTGATGCGGCCTTTGCTCTCGCTCCGCTGTCCGGCCACATCCTGAATGGCGTGCGCGGCATTGATCAGCAGGTTGAGAATCACCTGGTTGAATTGGTCGACAAAGCACGGCACCTGCGGCAAATCCGGGGCGAGATCGGTATCCAGATCGGCCAGGTATTTCCATTCGTTCCGCGTCACGGTAATCGTATTCTGGATGGCCCGGTTCAGGTCTGCCAGCTGGCGCTGCTGGGAGCCCGGGTGGGAAAATTCCTTCATGGCGCGAACGATTTTCTTGATGCGCTGCAGGCCATCCAGGGTTTGATCGATGGCTTTGGGAACTTCCTGGCTGAGATAGTCCAAGTCCACTTCTTTTCCGGCGGCAATCACCTCCAGCAGACCCTCGGGTTGGCCCGCGCTCGGCCCTGATTCGGAGTAGAGTTTGCGCACGGAGGTGAGCAACCCCGAGAGCCCCGCCCACGAGTCCTTAAAAAAGTTCACATTGTCGTTGACGAATTGCGTGGGGGTATTGATTTCGTGCGCGATGCCAGCCGCCAGCTGACCAATGGCCTCAAGTTTCTGCGCCTGACGGAGTTGGTCCTCCAAAACCTTCTTCCCCGTGATGTCCGCCCCTACGACAATGCTGCCGATGACCTTCCCCATATGCGAGCGCAGAGGATGAATGTTGAGGGCAAGCACACGGAGAGTTTCATCGCGGCGAATGGCCAACTCGTCCATCCGGGTTACTAAGCCAGTTTTTAGGACGGTTTCGACTTTGCTCTGAATGCCGGCGGCCGTCCATTGAATGTTGCAATCTTCCAGTGTCCGGCCCATGACATCCTCCGGGTCCAGACCGAATACCATCCTCGAGGCCTGATTCCAGCGGCTGATTCTGCCCGCGCAGTCGGTCCCGATGAGAATTGAGGGAACAGAATTGATAAACAATTCGGTTTCCGTGTTCAAGTCCCGCAATGACTCTTCCATGAACAAGATGCGATCGGCGATTTCAAGCTTGGCGCGCATCTCCTCTGCGTCGAGCGGCTTGCTGATGTAGGCATCCGCACCCGAACGCAGGCCTTCGAGCGTGTCTTCGCGGCCGTCGCGCGCGGAAACGAGAATGAAATAGATATATTGCGGGCTGCCATCCTGGCGAATCTGTCGGCAGATTTCTGTCCCCGTGACCCTGGGCATCAGCCAGTCCAGTACCGCGATCGTGGGAGGGTGCGGTTGTCGCAGGGCTTGTAAAGCAGTCTCGCCGTTGTCCACGGCCGTATATTCGTATCCCCACGATGCGACCAGTTCCGAGGCCACGGTGCGAAAAATGGCGTCGTCATCGGCAATCAGCACCGCGCGTTTGCGAGGCGGAATTGGTGCCCGTGCTGTGCTCACAAGAAAGGCGGAAGGCGACAAGCTGCCCTCTATTCCTGTCCCCCTACATCGGCCAGCGGCAGCAAGTCTTCAGCCGCTAGGGCAAATCGATTCGCCGCCTTGATCCCGCCGTTCGTACCTAAAGATTCACGGAGTTACGCCGATTCAACAATTAGTCCCTCGGCCACGGGGGCTTTGCTCGAAAGGGCACGCATCAATTGCCCATTCTGGAGCGGTAGCTGACCCGGGTCACGGTGAACTTGATCGGCCCGGACCGGCCCTTTGTGACGAACCCTTCCATCAAACAAAAGTTGACCTCAATGATTCTGATGATCAGCACGACGGCGTTGCTGCTGGCTTGCGGCGCATTCACTCTTTACGACCTGTTGACATTTCGTGCTTACAAAGCCAGAGAAGCGTCCACCCTGGCGAGAATTGTCGGCTCCAACAGCACGGCGGCGATTTCATTCGATGACCCACAAATCGCCCAGGAAACTCTCGACGGCCTGCGGTCGGAGCCGCACGTGGTTTGTGCACGGATCTATCTGCGTGACGGCACGCCCTTTGCGACCTATCTTCGGCCAGGCGCAGATGGAGCCAGACTCCTGGCTACCGCCCCTCGCGAGAGCACGGTATTTGGCACGAACACGCTCCAAATTACGCGCAGAATATTCAACCAGGGCGATCTTCTGGGTTCCATCTATCTGGAAGTCGATCTCGCGGATGTAACATCGCGCCGCAATCGCTATGCGCTGATTGCCTGTGCGGTGTTGGGCCTGGCGATGCTGGTCGTTGTCCTTCTGACATCGCGGTTGCAGCGCACAATTTCAGATCCCATTTTTGCGCTGGCCCAGCGGGCCCGCTCTATCCCCCACGACCAGCAGTACACGATCCGCGATATTCGCGGCGGCTACAAGGAGATTGAGCTGCTGATTGAAAGCTTCAATGCCATGTTGCGGGACCTGGCGGACCGCGATGCCCAATTGCAGGACCACCGTGAGCATCTGGAAGAAGAAATCGCTTCCCGAACTTTTGAGCTTCGCAGCGTGAATGCGCAGCTGCAGCGGGCCCGGGATGCCGCCGAAGCCGCCAGCCGCGCTAAAAGCGAATTCCTGGCCAACATGAGCCATGAAATCCGGACCCCCATGAACGGCATTCTGGGCATGACCGAGCTGACTCTGGGCACCGACCTCTCGCCCCGCCAGCGTGACAACCTGCTGCTCGTGAAATCCTCGGCTGACTCGCTGCTTGCGATCATCAATGACATTTTGGACTTTTCCAAAATCGAGGCGGGAAAGTTATCGCTGGACCCGCGGCCCTTCAACTTACACGACATGCTGACGGAAACTCTCAAGTCCTTATCGCTGCGCGCACATCAGAAGAGGCTGGAACTCGCTCTGGAATGGGACCGCGCAGTTCCTCAATATGTGGTGGGCGACGCGGGACGGCTGCGGCAGATCATCGTTAACTTGACGGGAAACGCCATCAAATTCACCGAAACCGGGGAAGTGGTTCTCTCCGTAAAGTTCGAGGCCGCGGAAGCGGGACAAATCATGCTGAAGTTTACGGTGCGCGATACGGGCATCGGGATCGCTCTGGAACACCTGGAGCGAATCTTCCAGGCCTTTGAGCAGGCGGATAACTCTTCCACGCGGCACTTCGGGGGCACTGGCCTTGGCTTGACGATTTCCTCCCGGCTGGTGGAGATGATGCACGGCAGAATCTGGGCAGAAAGTGAGCTTGGCCGGGGGAGTGAATTTCATTTCACCGCCAAGCTCGGCCAATCGAGCGAGACCAGTAAAGACCGCCCGGCTTTCGAATTCAACGAACTCAAGGGCAAGCGCGCTTTGGTAATCGACGACAATCCCACGAACCGTCGGATCCTGCACGACACCCTGGCGCAGTGGCACATGGAACCCATACTGGCGGAGAGTGGCTCGGCGGCCTTGGCGGTCATCGCAGGAGCCGCTTCCAGGCGTCAATTGCCCGATTTGATCGTGCTTGATGTTCAGATGCCGGGCATGGACGGCTGGGCGTTCTTAGAGCAGCTTCATGCCAGAGGCCAGCGCGGCACTTCAAAAGTCATTGTGCTTGCCTCCGCCGATCATCCTGAAGACCTTGAGGCTGGCCGGAAGTTCGCGGTCGACACTTTTCTGATCAAGCCGGCAGCTCAATCCGAGCTTCTGCGCGCGGTGAAAGACGCATTCCGGAACTCGGCCAGCCCTAGAACCGAGCCCAAAAAGTTCACAGCAACCAAGGCGCGGCGTCCCTTGAGAATCCTGTTAGCGGAGGATAACCCTCTAAATCAGGCAGTGGCGCGGGCTATGCTCGGGGAAATGGGACACGCTGTGACCTTAGCGGGCGATGGCCGGGAAGCGGTTCAGCAATTTCAGAGAAAGGCCTTCGATCTTATTTTCATGGATATTCAGATGCCGGAAATGAACGGCTACGAAGCCACTGCCGCAATTTTGAAACTGCAGGAGAATGTCGAACTCCGCACCCCCATTGTGGCGATGACCGCTCACGCCATGGCCGGAGACCGCGAGAAATGTCTTGCCGCTGGGATGGATGATTACATCTCCAAGCCGATCAGCAGGGATGCGCTGTTTGCGGTGATTGAGAAAAACTCGGATCAAAGCTCGGATGCGTCATTGCCTCCCCGGGATGAGGGCGCAACGATCGAGGCGCCATCCGCACCCGAGCCAGCACCTGGAGCGGCGCGGAAACCACGACCGGATATACGGCACCCGCCCTTAACCATCGACGTGAAACTCGTGCTTGGCCGCTTCGGCGGCAACCAAAACCTATTGCGCAAGGCAGCCGGAATGTTTCCTTCCGAAGCGGACGCCGCGTTGGCCGCAATGGAGCAGGCTCGCGCCGCCGGAGACTTGGCGCATCTGCAGTCTTTCGCCCATACTCTCAAAGGCATTTGCCGGATGTTCGAGGCTAACGACGCGGCCCACATCGCCTTTGCACTGGAAACTGCCGCCCGCGCAGGTACGCTTGGGACCGACCAACAGATCGACCAGCTCAAGGTGGAACTCCAACGAGCCATGGCGGCTGTGGCTCAGTTTTGAAGCAAGCTAGGGTAAAAAAACCAAGAGCTTTTGTTTCGAACCGGCGCGCAAATGCCAAGCCCCTCAGGCCCCGGCGGAGGCCGGAAGTGTGTATCATGCTATGGGATCGGAGCCTCAGGCGAGATGGGATTCATAACCGATGACTTCCTGCTGCAAAGCGAAAGCGCCCGGCGTATCTACCACGAGTATGCCGAAGATCAGCCGATCTATGACTACCATTGCCATCTTCCTGTAAGAGACATCGCCGAAAACCGGCGTTTCGCCAATCTTTTCGAAATCTGGCTGGAAGGGGACCACTACAAGTGGCGCGCCATGCGTGCCAACGGCGTTCCCGAACGTTATTGCACCGGCAATGCCGACCCCTACGAAAAGTTTCTGGCTTGGGCGCGGACGGTTCCCTATACTTTGCGGAACCCGCTTTACCACTGGACTCATCTTGAGTTGAAACGCTACTTCGGGATTGAAGAACTACTCAACGAAAGCACGGCGCCGGGAATCTGGAAGGAAGCCAATCGGCGCCTGATGGAAGATGACCTCACCACCCAGGGCATTCTGGAAAAGTTCGATGTGAAGTTGGTTTGCACTACCGATGACCCAGCCGATTCCCTCGAATATCACCAGCAGCTTCGCGCCTCTGGGCTTCCCACGCGTGTGCTTCCGGCATTCCGGCCCGACAAGGCCATCAAGACGGAAGATCCCGTCGCGTTCAACGAGTGGACGGACGCGGTTGGGGCGAAAGCTGATGTAAATATCTCCCGCCTTGCTGATTTTCTTAGCGCGCTTGAGAAGCGTCACAACTTCTTCCACGAGCAGGGCTGCCGGCTGTCCGACCATGGCCTGGATTATTGTTTCGCCGATTCCTGCGCGGATTCTGAAGCCGGCGCTATTTTTGCGAAGGTTCGCGCCGGCAAGGAAGTAAGCGCCGCCGACTCCGCGAAATTCGCCAGCTACATGATGCTGTTTTTTGGCCGCCTCGACGCGAAAAAAGGCTGGACCAAGCAGTTGCACCTCGGCGCCGCACGCAATTTGAATTCGCGCATGCTCAAGAACCTGGGCCGGGACACTGGATTCGATTCCGTCGGCGACTGGCTGCAGGCGGCGCCGTTGGCCACGTATCTCGATCACCTGGAGCAGGAGAAGTCGCTGCCAAAAATCATCGTCTACAATCTCAACCCGGCCGAAAATTACGCCTTCGCCACCCTAATGGGCAGCTTCCCTGAGGAGAAGGTGGCCGGCAAAATGCAATTCGGTAGCGGCTGGTGGTTCCTCGATCAGAAGGAAGGCATCGAGTGGCAGCTCAACTCGCTTTCGAACTGCGGTCTGCTCTCGCGATTTATCGGCATGACGACTGACTCGCGCTCGTTCATGTCCTATCCGCGTCACGAATATTTTCGCCGGGTGTTGTGCAACCTGCTGGGCGGCGAGATGGAAAATGGCCTGCTCCCCCACGATCGCGCGCTGGTCGGCAGCATGATTCGCAATATCTGCTACCACAATGCGGATCGCTACTTTGGAATGCTCGCGGCGCAGCCTGAACTGGAGCCGGCGGTCTCCGGCGCTCGCCGCAGGTAGTTGGGACTGGAGTACATCTTGATTAAAGGACGAACTCATAAATGGGATACCCCGCTCTTGATCTGGCTTCGAAAAACGCAGTTATCATTGGAGGCACTTCCGGAATTGGACTAACTCTCGCCAAAGGATTGGCGGAAGCCGGGGCGAACGTGGTTCCAACCGGCCGCCGGGCTGACCTTGTGCAATCCGCGGCTCGCGAAGTCGAAGCCCGTGGCCGTAAGACTCTCGCTCTCACTTGCGACGTCACCGACCGCAGCAGTCTGGAAGCTCTCCTGAAGGCGACCCTCAAGCAATTTGGCAAAGTGGACATCCTGGTGAATTGCGCCGGTCGCACCAAGCGTACCCCAACCCTCGAGGTTCCAGACTCCGAGTGGGACGAAATCATCGGAACGAATCTTAACGGCACGCTGCACGCCTGCCAGGTATTTGCGCCCCACATGATCGAGCGAAAATACGGCCGCATCATCAACACGGCCTCGCTCTCCTCTTTCGTGGCGCTTTACGAGGTGGCTGCCTACGCGGCCAGTAAATCGGCGGTGGCCTCGTTGACAAAGTCTCTGGCCATCGAGTGGGCGCGCTACGGCGTCTGCGTCAACGCAATTGCGCCGGGAGTGCTCCGCACAGATTTGAACAAAGGCTTGCTCGACGGCACTCCACGCGGCCAGGAATTTCTGATGCGCACGCCCATGAAGCGTTTCGGCCAACTCGAAGAGCTCGTCGGCGCCGTGGTATTTCTGGCTTCCGATGCCGCCAGTTTCGTAACCGGACATCTTCTGGTGGTCGATGGCGGATTCCTGGCGAGCGGAGTGAATCAATAACATAGCTCGCCCGCAGCTTCAGCAGGCGTAGAATCGCCTCGCGCTTTTGTACCGCGTAGTCGTGCAGTGAAAAACCTTTCCCATGGATGACGACAATATCGTTGCCAATCCGGCTGCCCAGAGTCTGAGTCAGAAGCTGGGACACTACCGCTGGACGATCTGTACGCTGCTTCTTTTCGCCACCACCATCAATTACCTCGATCGCCAGGTGATCTCGTACCTGAAGGAGTTCTTCTGCCGGTCGACGGCGCTCGGCGGCTTTGGGTGGAGCAACAAGGAGTTCTCCTACCTCACTTCCTTCTTCACCGGTGTTTACGCCGTGATGACGGTCGGAGCGGGCCGGCTGATCGACAAGATCGGCACCAAGCTGGGGCTCGCGTGGTCGCTGATCACATGGTCTATCTTCGGCGTCCTGAATGCGTTTGCCGGCGCGGCAGTCGCCGTGCACCTCGTGATCCGCAGCCTGTTCGCTGTCGGCGAAGCCGGAAACTTCCCGGCCTCAAACCGGATCATTGCCGAATGGTTTCCCAAGAAGGAACGTGCCCTGGCTGTCGGCATCTTCAACAGCGGCTCGAATCTCGGCGCCATGATCGCCGCCCTGTTCGTGCCCTGGTGCATGGTCTATTTCGGCGATCAGCTGGGCTGGAAGATGGCGTTCGTCATCACCGGCGCTGCGGGCTTCATCTGGCTGATTTTCTGGTTCTGGCTGTATGACACCCCAAAGAACCAGCGGCGGCTGGCCAAGCCCGAGTACGACTACATTCACATGGACGACGTCGCGGCGCAGAGCGGCGAGGTTTCACAAGACGTGCCCTGGCTCAGGCTCTTCCGGTATCGACAGACTTGGTCGTTCGTCGTCGGCAAGGGTTTCACCGACGGTATCTGGTGGTTCTATCTTTTTTGGCTGCCGGACTACCTGATCAAGCAGTTCAACATGGCGCCGGAGGACGTGCGCTGGCCCACCTTCATCGTCTATGGCATTTCCGTCGTCGGCAGCGTCTACGGCGGCAGCATTCCGATGACTCTGATCAATCGCGGTATGGAAGTGTACAAAGCGCGCATGACCGCGATGATCCTGATCGCGCTGTTCCCGTTGACGGTGCTCTCCACGCAGTATTTTGGCAGCCCAAAGAGATTTGGAACGCTGGCGCTGTACTTCGCGGTGGGGATCATCAGCATCGGCGCCGCGGCGCACCAGGCGTGGTCGTGCAACCTGTTCACCACGGTTTCCGACATGTTCCCCAAAAAAGCGGTGGCCTCCATCACTGGCATTGGAACGATGGCTGGCGGAGTGGGCGGAGTGCTCATCCAGCTTTTGGTGGGCTCACTGCGGGACAAGTTTAAGGGTGCGCCGCAGACGGCCTACCTCATCATGTTCGTCTTCTGTGCGCTGGCTTACGTTTCCGCATGGGCGATCATGAAAGCGCTGGTGCCGCGGTATAAGCTGGTGGTGGATCTGTAGGGTGCGGGCGTTGAACCGGCTAGAACTCGGGATGCAACCATGTCACTGACGATCAAAGAGAAAGCTCTGTGCCGCTGGGATCTCATCAGCCTGGGAGAAATCATGCTGCGCTTTGACCCGGGCGACTACCGCATTTGGACGGCTCGCACCTTCACCGTTTCCGAGGGCGGCGGGGAGTACAACGTGGCTCGCGGCCTCAAGCGCTGCTTCGGCCTGGATACTGCGGTAGTGACCGCCTTCGCCGATAACCCGGTCGGCCGCCTGCTCGAAGATCTGCTCTATCAGGGCGGAGTCGATCAATCGCTGGTCCGCTGGGTTCCTTACGACGGAGTCGGCCGCAGCGTTCGCAACGGCCTCAACTTCACCGAGAAGGGATTCGGAGTGCGGGCGGCGTTGGGATGCTCCGACCGCGGCCACACCGCAGCCTCTCAACTTAAGGCCGGCGACATCGACTGGGAAAACATCTTCGGCAAGCAGAGAGCACGCTGGTTTCATACCGGCGGAATTTTCTGCGCGCTTTCGGAGACCACTCCCGAGGTTGCGCTCGAAGCCATGCAAGCTGCGCGCAAGCACGGCGCCATCATTTCTTATGATTTGAACTACAGGGAATCTCTGTGGAAAGCGATTGGCGGCAAGAAGCGCGCCCAGGAAGTGAACCGCCGGCTGGCGCCTTTCGTCGATGTGATGCTGGGCAATGAGGAGGATTTCTCCGCCGCTCTCGGCTTTGAAGTGCAGGGTCTGGATGAGCACATTTCGAAGGTGGAGAAAGAAGCCTTCAAGAAGATGATCGAAACCGTGGTGAAGGAGTTCCCTTTCAAAGTCGTTGCTACCACGTTGCGTAAGGCAAAGACGGCCACGTTCAACGATTGGGGCGCGATCTGCTACGAGAATGGCACCTTTTACGAGGCCAAGGATCGCGAGAACCTAGAAATCCTCGATCGCGTCGGCGGCGGGGATTCGTTTGCTTCCGGCTTGATCTACGGATTCCTGAGTGGACAGGGCCCGCAGTACGCCGTGGAGTGCGGCGCAGCCCACGGCGCCTTGGCCATGACCACGCCCGGCGATACCACCATGGCAACGCTGAAGGAAGTGACCCAGGTGATGAAAGGGGCCGGCGCGCGCATCGCGCGCTAGGGGCCCCCTCCGCGCCGGAAGGCTCTTGAAGCCAGACCTTCGCCAAAGCCATCTAAAGGACCGGTGCCAATAGACAAATGAGCGAGCCGCAAAATCCGTCACACCGGGTATTGAAAATTCATCCCAACGACAACGTGGTCGTGGCACTGTCAAATCTGGCAAAAGGGGATCAGGTCCGGCTCAACGGCAGCAGCTACACATTGCTCTCCGATGTACCCGCTAAGCATAAGTTCGCGATTGCGGACCTCAGTTCCGACCAACCAGTTGTGATGTACGGAGTCATGGTCGGAAAGGCGGCGGCTCCCATTCGCCAGGGCGAAGCCATTACCGTGGGAAACCTGAAGCATGACTCCTCAGAATTTCGCAGCAAAGACTCCAGCTACTCCTGGACTCCGCCTGACGTTTCCCGATGGAGTGGGAAGACATTCCAGGGCTTCCAGCGCGCCGATGGGCAAATCGGCACGCGCAACTATTGGGTGGTCGTGCCGCTGGTTTTCTGTGAAAACCAGAACGTACAAGTCCTTCGGGAAGCCTTCGAGAAAGAACTGGGATTTGCGCCGCGCGAAAAATATCGCAGCCAAGTGGCAAAACTCGCCGATCTCTACCGAGCAGGAGAACTCGATCAGATTGAGAGTTTCCAATTCCGCGAATCCGCAGCAGCAGCGGAAGACAAAAAGCTCTTCCTCAATTTGGATGGCATTAAATTTCTCACGCATCAAAATGGCTGTGGCGAGACCCGCGAGGATTCCCGAGCCCTCTGCGGACTGATCGCGGGATACATCCATCACCCGAATGTTGCCGGCGCCACCATCCTGAGCCTTGGCTGCCAGCACGCGCAGGCCTCGATTCTCCGCGAAGAGATCGCCCGCCGCAACGCCACCGATAAGCCCCTGCTGGTTTTCGATCAGCAGCAGAGTGGGCTGGAATCCACCATGCTCTCGCAGGCCATCCGCGAGACTTTTCTGGGGCTAATCAAAGCCAATGATGCCACTCGTTCGCCGGCGCCATTATCGGCGCTGACCGTCGGCTTGAAGTGCGGCGGTTCCGACGGCTTTTCCGGAATCAGCGCGAATCCTGCGATCGGCCATGTCGCCGACTTGATCACGGCTCTCGGGGGAAAGGGAATCCTTTCCGAGTTTCCCGAACTCTGCGGCGTGGAACAAAACCTGATCGACCGCAGCCGGAACACCGAAGTGGCGGACCGCTTCATTCATCTCATGCGCGCTTACGCCGCCAGGGCCCTTGCCGTCGGAGCCGGTTTCGACATGAACCCTTCGCCCGGCAACATCAAAGACGGGTTGATTACCGACGCCATGAAGTCTGCCGGCGCCGCTAAAAAAGGCGGCACCTCTCCTGTCGCCGATGTGCTGGACTATCCCGAATACGCCAAGGAACCAGGCTTGAATCTGCTTTGCACTCCGGGCAGCGATGTGGAGGCAGTAACCGCGCAGGTTGGTGCTGGGGCCAATATTGTTCTGTTCACGACCGGCCTTGGAACCCCCACGGGCAACCCCATCGCTCCAGTGATGAAGCTTTCTACAAACTCCACTCTCGGCAAGGGCATGTCCGATATCATCGACTTCGATTGCGGCGCAATCGTTTCTGGCGAAAAAACCGTGGAAGAAACGGGAGAGGATATCCTGGATCGAATTATCCGCATTGCCAGCGGAGAAAAAACCAAGGCCGAGTTGCTGCGGCAGGATGACTTCATCCCCTGGAAGCGGGGGGTTTCGCTCTAGTTGCAATCCCGTGCGACGAACCTAGCCGAATGAACAAGCGTGAAAAATCTAATCCGTCAGGGGAGTCTTCGCCGGCGGTGAGCGCCAATCAGAGCGCGGCTGCCTTTCCTTCCGCGCGCGATTACTGGTTGGCGCGGGTGCCTCTTTTGCCGCCTTCACCGGAGCTGCCGCTCGTCACCGCCGTACCTTCGGATGTGAAGTTTCAACGGCGCACTGTCCATCTTGGGGCAGCCGCTTGGCGCGGCCTCAAGGAGAAAGCTACCCATTTCAAACTCACGCCGACTGCGGCATTGCTCGCCGCCTTTGCCGAAGTGCTGGCCATCTGGAGCAAGCATCCACACTTCACCCTCCGCGTATCGCTTCTTGAACCATCTACTGCCCGCCAGCCTGCAAGCCCGGCTCATGCGGTTTACAAGAATCTACTGGAGGTCGATGCCTCGAAGGGCAAGACTTTCGAAGCCCGCGCCCGCCATCAACTAGAGCAGCTTCGGCGCGACTTTGAGTATCGCGATTTCGGCGAGAACCAGGTTCTAGAGGAGCTTCGCCGCTTGCAGGGCAGCGGGGCTGGTCTGCTCGCGCCAGTGGCTTTCACCAGCTGGTTGGGACATCCCAGATCCGAACGCTCTGATCCTACCCCTCAGCCGCCGCAAGCCTATCTAAGTTGCATAGTTCAAGAGGAGCAAGGCGATCTCATCTCTCACTGGGATGCGGCTGCTGAGGTCTTCCCCCCTGGCTTGCTCGACGATATGTTCCAGGCTTATCGCGTTCTGCTGGAGGCGCTGTCGGCCGCCGAGTCGACCTGGCATCTCAACTTCGCCGAGAGCACGCGCAAACTCCTTCCCCCTGGCCAGGCGCGTTTGCTGGCGCAGGTCAATGAAACGGCTGCTCCACTACGCGAAGAGTTCCTTCACTCACTGTTTCTGCGCCAAGTGGCTGAGCGCCCTGACCAGGTTGCGGTTTGCACCCCCTCCATGAGATTGACCTACGCGGAGGTCTACGCTCGGGCCTGCCGCGTTGAACAGGAGTTGCTGCCGCGAGGCCTCGAACCCAATCAGCTGGTCGGCATTGTGATGGAGAAAGGATGGGAGCAAGTCGTCGCTGTGCTGGGGGTTCTGTTCGCCGGCGGAGCTTACATGCCCGTTGATCCCGAGTTGCCGCCGGAACGGCAGCGTTATTTAATCGAAAATGGCGATGTGAAAGTCGTCCTCACTCAGTCGGCGGTGCTCAAGCAAGCCAGTGTGCCGGAGGAAGTAGAAGTCCTCTGTGTCGACCGCATGGAGCCGCTCGAAGGCCGGCCCCTCGAGCCTCGCACTCGCCAGAAAAGAGAAGACCTCGCCTACGTCATCTACACCTCGGGTTCTACTGGCCAGCCGAAGGGCGTGATGACCGACCATTGCGGCGCGGTGAACACCGTGCTCGACGTGAATCACCGCTTCGGCATTGGGCCTGCGGATCGCGTGCTGGCCGTATCGCGGCTGAACTTCGATCTCTCCGTGTATGACATTTTCGGCCTGCTGGCGGCGGGCGGGACCATCGTGATGCCCTCCGCCGGCCATGCCCACGATTCGGCGCACTGGGCTGAACTGGTCGCCTCGGAGAACGTCACTGTCTGGAACACGGTGCCCTCCTTGATGGCCCAACTGATCGAAGCCGCCGCACGCGGCCAGGGCATCGGGCAGTCTCTGCGGACCATCCTGCTCAGCGGGGATTGGATCCCGGTCAGCCTTCCGGGTCAAATCCGCCGCCTCTTGCCCAAAGCAAAGACCATTAGCTTGGGCGGCGCAACCGAAGCTTCGATTTGGTCGATTCTCTACCCAATCGACGAACTGGATCCGAACTGGAAGAGCATCCCGTACGGCAAGCCTATGGCGAATCAGAGCTTTTATGTGCTGAATCACGCCCTCGCTCCTTGTCCCGTAGGGGTCCCAGGGCAGCTTTTCATCGCCGGAATCGGGCTGGCTCGCGGCTATTGGAGGGATGCCCGCAAAACCCGGGCCAGCTTCATCCATGATGCCGGCGGATTGCGTCTTTACCGGACCGGAGACTGGGGACGCTATCTCCCCGACGGCAACATCGAGTTTCTGGGGCGCGAGGACTCCCAGGTCAAGCTTTACGGCCACCGCATCGAATTGGGCGAGATTGAGGCTAAGTTGCGGGAAAACCGGGCGGTGGAGAACTGCGTGTTGGTCCTGCGGGAGGATGCGGCGGGGGGAAAACACCTTGTCGCCTTTGTCGTCGGCGTTCCGGGGGCAAAAGTCGAGCCTGCCGACTTGCGGGAATTTCTTCGCACAAAGCTGCCAGAATATATGGTCCCGTCCGGCTTCGTTTTCGTCGACCACTTCCCGCTCACCGTAAACGGCAAGGTTGACCGTAAGGCATTGCCGGGGCTCCCGTCCGGCTTGGTGGAAGGAGTTTTGACCGGCCCCTGACGTCTGGCTTTCGATTCCCTGTAGATTCATGTTCTTCCAGTGCCTTTGCCTGCTTTTTGCCAAATCCAGCGGCCTGCGATTTACCCGATATTCACGGAACATTCATCTGGCTGTAACAAACCACAACTAGCATTCTGCCTTTCCAGTAGATGCAATTTTGTGCCGTAGCCGACCCTCAGCTTCACAAGATGAATTTTCTTAGGAGAGGTGAAATGAAACGAGTGCTAGCTGTGTCGCTGTTGCTGTTGATTTCAACCTGCATGTTCGCCGCGCCCGCACCGCAAAGCGCGGGCAAGAAGGCGCATGCTAAGAAACCCGCCGGACCAAGCGTGTCCGATACATTGATGGAGATGAAACAATCCATTGATGCGCAACAACAACAGATTCAGCAGCTTCGCCAGGATCTGCAAACCCGCGACCAGGCCATCCAGCAGTTGCAGCAGCGCCTGGACCAGAGCCAAGCTGCGGCCAGCGACGCCCAAAGCAAGGCGGACGCAGCCGCCGCGGATGCAGCCAAGCAGGGGGAGGCCGTCACCGCCCTTCGCAGTGACGTCTCTGATCTGAGGCAGAATTCGGCCGCCACGGCGGTCACGCTGCAGGATACGCAGAAAGATATCGTTAGCGAACGGGGCGCAATCAAGGCGCTCGGAAACCTCAAGATGAGCGGCGACCTGCGACTGCGGTACGAGCCCTTCTTCGGGGGCGGCCCGGCCAGCGGCGCGGCCCTGGCGGATCGTCACCGCGAGCGCTTCCGCCTGCGCTTTAACGTCAGTACCAAAGTCTCCGATGACTTCCTCGTGGGCTTCTCGCTCGCGTCGGGCGACCTTGGAGATCCAGTTTCCACGAACTCTACCGAGACCGGTTTCTTCACCCGCAAGCCCATCGCCATCGACAAGGCTTTCGGTACATTCGCTCCCAAAGGCTACAAGCCCTTCAGCCTGACTGTCGGCAAGTTCGGCTACACTTGGCTGCGTACCGAACTCACCTGGGACAATGACCTGAATCCAGAGGGCGCGAGCGAGCAATGGGTGTGGGATTCGAAGACTCAATTTCTGAGCCACTTCGGCATCGTCGCCTTCCAGACTCCCATCTTCGAGGTGGGCGGCGGTCCCGACACCTACATGATCGGCGGCCAGGTCCAGACGGGGTGGAAGCTCGCTCCCACCGTTAAGCTGACCGCCGACGCCGCGTACTACGATTTCGGCAACGCCGACACGATCGCACAGAACCAGGGCCAGGGTCCCAGCAACGGGTTTGCCACGCAGGGTATCGCCAACGGCGGCGGCGGAAACTTCGGTTTCAGCGCCTCTGGTCTGACTAACAACTTCGGTGTGATCAACGGGAAGCGCGCTTTCGCTTCGAAGTACGGTGTCTTCGACGCGATTGCCCGCCTGGATTTCGACACCGGCAACAAGCGCTGGCCGATTTACGCTCTTTTTGATTACGCCCAGAACACGAAGGCTTGCGATAACGTGGCGGCTTTCGTGGCGGCAGGAGCGACCGTTCCTACCTGCAATTCCCATGAGCGCCACGGATACTGGTCCGAGCTGAAGTTCGGCCAGACCAAGAACAAGGGCGACCTGCTTCTCGGTTACACGTTCGCCCGCATAGAACGGGATGCCGTCCTTTCCGCATTCGACTTCAGCGACCTTAAGCAGCCGACCGCCGTCGTCGAGCACCGCCTGGAGGCTTACTATCAGGCTTATCCGCACGTGCAGATTGGCGTCACCGGCCTGATCGGGCGGCAACTGGTTACCGCGCAGAGCCCAACGCTGGAGCGTTGGCTCAAGCGCTGGCAGCTGGACACCATCTTCAGCTTCTAGGGCTAACCTGGTTGCTTAGCTTCGGCCGGAGCCTTGCTCCGGCCTTTTTTTTTCTTTTCTGGGTGATTCGAGAGGCAGGCGTATCGCCTTGTAATCGGGAAAGGGCTGGGACGGAGACCTAGAGATCAAACAAAAAGAGCTGTGGCCTGCCAGTTGGAGAAGTTCCCCTGGCTAGGCCACCAAGCTCCTCACAGAGCACCGAATCGCGAAAAGAGGTCCCGGGACCAATTATGCGGGAACGAGCCAGCAGCGGCGGCCCGCTCACATTATTAGAGAGGATAGGACGCCTCGGGGAGCCTGATTGTCACATGCCCGTCTTGTTTTTGTAACTTTATTGTCAAATCAGCGTGCGCCGCAGTCGCTTGCGACGGTTTTTTACGGATGGGGATAGGCCGGGTTGTCCGGCGCGGGCGGATCATAGTCCTGCCCATACTTGTTCTTGTGAGCCAAGGGCCTGGCAGCCGCGCGCAGCCTGAATATCCCTAAGGTGGAGGTATTCTCCGAAATCACGACCTCGTGAGTGAGCTTGTTCAAGTCCTCGGGTAGGCCATCTTCATACCAGATGTGCAGTGAATAGCGGCCGGGGGGCACATTTGCAATCCTAACCTGGCCGCGCTGATCCGAAACCCCGTAGTAAGGCGTGGGCAGTGCGATGATCACGGCGCTCATTTCCGGATGGATGTCACAGAAGATGTAGGAGATCCCCGGCTTGTCGAAGCGAACCTCGCGCGTGCTTCCGGCCTCATACAGACCCAGGTCGAAGCGCTTGCCCTCGAACAGGGAAAAAACGTTGTGAAAGAAAGGATCGCGGTTGGGAAAGTCTACGACCGAGCCCACCGGAACCACTAGCAAATGAGGCTGGAAGCTCTTGTTCTTTTGCACCAACTGTGGCCGAGGAGCATCCGTCCTGGGTGGAGGCGGGGTAACTGTGACGGCTTCCGGAATCAGCCAGAACACCGCCTCGTCCTGCAGATGGCGCCGAGCGCTTTTCGCCGCCTTTGCCAGCATGATCCGCGCGGTTAGGTTCACGTCCTGCGCCCGTGCCGCAGCGGCCATCGTGACCAGCAAGGCGCATAGCGCGATGCTGCGCTGCAACCTTTTTGCCTCACTCAAAACAGAATCCCCATCACCAGATTCACTTGGTCCGCCGGATAGTCTTCGTTATCAATACGAAATGTTCTCAGATGCCGGTACTCCGTGGACAGCAATAGGTTCGACCGCGGCCGGTAGACCAGATTGATCAGCGAGCTGAGATTGCGCGCCAGCGTGGGATCGATATAACTTTGGTTTGCCGGAAAGGCGCGCAAGTCGGCGGCAAAGGAGTTGTCCAAACCGAATCCGCCATTGAACTCCAGTTTTGAGGAGGCTCTGATCTTGAGCTGCGCCCAACCGCCCATCGAATCAAGCGCGCGAATCTGAGTAGCTGGATCGGTCGGGCTGCCACTGAAAATCACGCTTCGGCCCATGCCTCCTCCCAGTCCACCAACCGCTCGCCCGCGATAGAACTCCCCCGTAAGGCTGACCCACTGTGTCAAAGGGACTTCCCAGTCCGTCATGCCGGCCCAGCCGTCGACGCGACGGTAGAAGCCCCAATTCTGCGGGCTGTAATACCCGGCCGCGCCCAATGTAAGCGGTTGACCCAGAACACTTGCGCGCCAAGCCACCCTGGCGCCATAGGCCGGCTGGTTTGATCTTTCCCCAGCTTGCGGAACGCGGCCGTACTGGGTGTACGGCGGCTCGCCAGTCAGGTTGTCGAGAATGCCGGCTTGGACCGTAATGGATTGCTCCGAAGGAAGCTCAATTCGATGCTCAACACGCACCTGAGGAATCCAGCCCCACAAGTTTCCGGCATAGCTGAAGGCTGGGACTGCCAAGGAGGCAAAGGAAGAAGGGGCCTGCGGCGAAAGGAACAGATTATCCTGCCCGGCGACGATGGAGGTGTGCTCCCAGTCCATCTTCATACTGGCCACCCGCAGGCGGAAAAGCCCGTAGTTCACGCCATTGGTTGCGTTGGGAAATCCGCCGGAAAAATCAGCCTGGAAATTGCCCGAAGTTCTGGCGCCCGCCAGGCGGGGCCCAAAGACCTCCAGCCCCAACTCGGACTGGCGCATCGTCGCGCCAAAACTGCCGCTCGAAAGATAGGCGTTCGGCGCGTTGACATAGCTGGGAACGTCTTGATTGTCTGTCGCTCCGCGATTAGCAAACAGATTCAAAAGAACAATGCCGGAGAGCCGCACTCTATATTTCGATGCGCTCTCGATTTTCGTCTGATATTGCTCGTTGATCTTGTCGCCGAGCAACTGGGTAGCCTCCTCCAGCGAGTTGACTCGGCCGCCCAGAGACGGGGAATCGCGCGCGCTGCGAGTGGCGGCCTGCTCCGATGCTACTTCAGCGGAGGATGACGCAGACCTCGTCGGAGACGCGGCATATTCGGCCAATTGGCTGCGCGTGGCTTCCAGTTCGCGACGTAACTCTGCGCTCTCGGCGCGGGATTCCGCGGCTTCTGTACGCATCTGGTCGACCGAGGTTTGCAATCGGGTTACCTGCGCCTGCAGGTCATGCACTAGGTCGGCCAAAGAATCCGACGGCGCTGTTGCGCCCGGCTGCTGCGCCCATCCCGCTGAACTGGCCACAACAAGAAGCCCAATCATGCTTCCGCGAATGTAGCCGGGCAAATGATTCCCTTCCTTCACAATTGGCCTCCTCAAGAAAGTCTCCGGAGTGGTCCAGGCAATGTCTCCCGAGCTCTGGGACGGGCCTGGAACCCGAACTCGTGCTTTTCTCTCGAGCCCGCGGGGAAATCCTACTCCGACTGGTCAGGTTTTGTCTGAACCAAGCGACAGCGGCTTGCTCTCGGCTTGGCCTTGAGCGCCCTCGACAGCCGATGTCGGCAGTGGCAGCCAGAGCCTGAACACGGTGCCTGCGTCCGATGTCTTCTCCACGGTCACGTCTCCCCCGTGGTCCTGAACAATCTTATGTACTACCGTCAGCCCCAGGCCGGTCCCATTTTCCTTGCCTTCGCTCACAAAGGGTTCGAAGAGTTTGCCGCGAATCGCGAAAGGAATACCCTCCCCGTTGTCGGAGACGCGAACCTCCACTCCTTCCGGCGCGCCGCGCAAATCTACCTGGACTCGTCCTCTTCCCGCTGGAACTGCTTCGCAGGCATTGATAAGAAGGTTGTAGAAAACCCGCTCCATCTTCTTCACATCGAACCAGCCGCTGCTGTTGCCCTCCTGATGAACGGTCACCGCCACGTGATGAAATTCAGGATGGGAGCGCACCACCTGTGCCACGCGATTCACTGCTTCACCCAAGCTGCCGTAGCTGGGACGCAACGACTCTCGCGTGCGCGAGAACTCAAGCAGCGAATCAATAAGATCCGTCATCTGGTTCACTGCCGCCCGGACTTCCTGGTACAGTTCCTCGCGTTGCTCCGACGAGAGCCGGCTCTCGCACAAAAACTCAGCATTGGCCACAATAGCTGCCAGCGAATGCCGTAGATCGTGGGAAATTGAGCTGGCCATGCGCCCGATGGTAGCCAGCCGCTCCGACTCCAGCAGTTCGTCCTGCGTCTTGCGCAGGCTGGCGCGCATTCGATTAAAGGCGCCGGTCACCTCCGCTACTTCGTCTCCGCCACGGGCATCGAGAGCGTAGTTGAAATCGCCTTTTTCCAACGCGCGTACGCCCGCGACAAGATTTCCCAAGGGCCGCGTGAAGGTATGCGAAATGAAGAAGACCAACGCACTGCCCCCAAGCACCGCTGCAAGGCCTAGAGCCACCATCAGGCGGTTCAAGCTGTCAAGGAATGCGGTCGCCTGATCGTAGGACTTGAGAACCAGAAGGCGTACCGGCGTCTTCCCGTTCGCCAGCTGCAACGAGGTGCCGAGAAAGCGCTCCTCCCCCAGTCTTATCTCTTGAGCATCCGATCCGTCCGCCGCAGAATGAAAAGCGGGATAGAGAGCAAGCTCCGACTGATGCTCGGGAGCCAGCGTACTGGTGACAATGGTGTCGTTATAGTAGAAAGCGACTTTGCTGGCAGCTATGCGGCTCACCTGCGCGGCCACGCGATCGTCGATTTCGTAACCGACCACCAGAAATCCCAGCAGCCGGTCCGCCGAGGCCGGACCGAAATAGATTGGCCGCAGAAACACCTCGTAGAGGTGCCCGTCGCCAAACCACCAAGAGCCGGCATTTTCCTGATTCAGTGTCGGGCCCAGCGATTCCTGAGCCATTTCGCGGGTAAACCCGGGCGAGACGGTGTGCAATGCCACGACCCGGCCACTGCGGTCTGCCAGCACGAATAAGTCGCTGCCAGCCAGACGCCACAGTTCCCCGGAAGCATCCTGAATGGTTGCCTCGTGCTGAGTGGTCATCAAGGCCCGCAGGTTGGGTAAGTCTGCCAGCAGCTCGGCGGAATGAGTGAGGGTGATTTCTTTTTCGCGCTGGAAACTTTGGAATGTGCTGACGGAATCGTGCAGGCCGGCGGCGATATCGGTCCTCACATGCGCGCGCAGGCGATAGCGCACCAGCAGAAGAGTCGTGCAGGTAAGGCCGGCGGTGATCAGCAGCATGGAGAGCAGAAACTTGGTGCGCAGCCGAAGTTTCACCATGCCAGCCCCTCCCTGGTTCTCGGCTCGCTCGGCCGCGGCCCCAAAATGCAATGACAGCCGCTGCCGCAGCTGAGGCAAATCTCGGGCAAGCTTCCAGACCGCTCAAAACACAAACTTGTAGCCTACTCCGTGGACTGTGCGGAAGTGCACCGGATTGGCCGGGTTTTTCTCCAACTTCTGGCGCAGGCGCAAAATGTGGTTGTCCACCGTGCGGGTGGAAGGATAATTCTGGTATCCCCAAACCTCGTTCAGAAGTTCGTCTCGCGTGATCACGCGGTCCGGGTTCTGCGTCAGGAATTTTAGCGTTTTGAATTCCTGCGCCGTAAGCCCGACCACTTCCCCATCCCGGGTGACTTCCATCTTCGCGAAGTCGACAGCAATGCCATCGAAAGCAATCACGTCGCCGGTGCCGGTCCGGACCGTGCGGCGCAGCGCAGCCCGAACCCGGGCCAAAAGTTCTCTCGGGCTGAAGGGCTTGGTGACATAGTCGTCTGCGCCCATCTCCAAAAGCAGAACCTTGTCGGAGATATCGCTCATGGCGCTCAGGACGATGATCGGCACCGCCGGCGCCTGGCGCTTGATTTCCCGGCAAACGTCGCGGCCCGACATGGCGGGCAGGCGCAGGTCAAGGACAATGGCAGAGGGAGATACCCGGCGAAACGCTTCCAGAGCGGACTTTCCGTCCGAGCTGATTTCCACGCTGAACCGCTCCGCTTCAAACAAACGCTTCAGCGCCTTCTGAACCGCGTGATCATCCTCCACCACCAAGATGCGCTCGGCAGGAGTCGTATCCGGATCGATCTTCGGAAGATCCGGCAGTTGCATGCGCTGGTTGGTCGGGCCCCGGCTAGCTTCAACTCTCATCAATGGAGTGCTCCGCGAGAGAACGAGTGGAACAGCCACCCCAGATTACTTGCCGCGCCGAGCACTCGCAATGCCAGGACCGCAGTATTGACATATTGTTTACAACTTCAGCAAAAGCTTGACGAGCCGGTCGGCTTCATTCCACTAACCGCAAAGCCAAACGAACAAAGGGTTTGCGGGACGGCGGACTCGACCTCGGCTTTCCGCCCTGTCAGTTTCCGGGCGGCGGCGCCGGCTTGGCAAATTTGGCAGCGTCGATCGGAACGTTTTGCTGCACCTGCTCCAGTTGGACCGTTGCACTGTCTCTTGGATGGGACGTTGTCCATGAGAACGGAATCTTCACTCCGTCCTGCTCGCGGTAGTCGGAGTAGTCGATCCGTGTGGGATACAGACCCAACGGCGACTGTGCGTACCGCACTTCGCGGACCAGCAAGCCGGAGTCTTCGTCAAAATAAAACTCCACCGGCGGCAAACCCGGCCTCATGCCCAGGATTTTGTAGGCCTCGTGGTCTCCAATCTTTTGCGGCGGAGCGACTTTGAGTTCACTGAATATTTTCTTTAGGTCGATCGCAAGATGAAGATTGGCGTCAAGTTTGGCGGCGTCCAGGTCCGCTCCCTCCATTTCGCGGGCGGGGCGGCGCGGGAACGAGGTCCATCCTTCCTGCCCGTTGTATCCGGTCACGCTGTCGCCCATTGGATAGTGCGTGAAAAGAGCGATCTTGTCCGGCATTTCATCGAAGATCTGTAGCGGGAACTTGCGCCCGCCGAACCCGGTCGTGGTGCCTGTGGCCACGCGGCTGGTGATCTTCTCCGCTGCAGCTTCTCCTCCGACGGCTTGTACAAATTTGTCTACAACCGTGTCGGCCGACGGCAGTTTGCTCAGATCGACTTTGCCCTCCGGCGGGGCCATCGGCGGAGCGGCTTTCGCCATCTCCTCCCCAATCACCGGAACGCCCGCCGGCTCAGGCGAACCATTGTGGCAGGAGTTACACGTCACCTCGCGGCGGCCGTTGAAGTTGTCCTTATTGATGGCAAACATCATCGCCATCATCTTGCGGGCAATCTCTTTGGGTTTCTTGTCGTCCTGGTCGAAATGGCCTTCCACATGGCAATGGTCGCAACCGGTGCCCAACGCGCCAGTGATGAATTGCATCGCCGGCAGCAGCTGGTCGGCGGGCATATCCTTGAGCACCTTAATATTCTTGTAGACTTCGCCCGCGGTTTTGGGCGCCGGGACCGAATCGGCCTTTTCCGGTGCGGGGCTCATCCCGGATTGCGCGCTCATCAGACTGACGGCAATAACGAATACTCCCCCCAGAATGACTGCAAGAGCGACTGCTCTCCCAGACTTCGCTTGCTTCTTCATGGACATGTGATTTCCCTTGGGTGAGATGGAGAACTGCCAGTTTAATCCAAGTCGGGCCGCGGCGAAACTTGCAGCGCTTGGCGGAATCCCCGCATCAGTGATTCAATAGCCCCACCCATGGCGCTCGAGGAATACAAACGCAAACGCCGGTTTGAGGAGACCCCCGAGCCTCCTCCCAAGCTGGAAAAGAAATCCGGCCATCGCTTCGTGGTGCAAAAGCACGACGCCACCCGCCTGCATTACGACTTCCGCCTGGAAATGGAGGGCGTGCTCAAGTCATGGGCGGTGCCCAAGGGGCCGTCGCTCGATCCGGCGGAAAAGCGACTGGCGATGCAAGTGGAAGATCATCCGGTTTCCTATTTCGATTTCGAAGGCACCATTCCTGAGGGCAACTACGGCGCTGGAACCGTAATGGTGTGGGATGTCGGCACGTGGCAGCCGCTCTCGCCCATTCCAGTGCAAGGAAAGTTCGTTCCGGGCACTGACGCCGAAGCCGTCGCCATGCTGCAAAAAGGCGACTTCAAGATTCGACTGAACGGCAAGCGCCTGCGCGGCGATTTCGCGCTCATCCACATGAAGTCGCGGCGGCCGGGAACCAAAGGCACGGAATGGCTGCTCATCAAGAAGCAGGATGATGCGGTCGTCAATGGCTACGACATCGACCGATACGACGAATCGGTTCTGACCGGCCGCAGCATGGCGCAGATTCGCGGTGACGCCGGCTCCGCGGAATGGACCAGCAGCCGCCCGGCCTCTCGTGGAAAGCTCAAGGCTCCCTGGCTGGCGGAAACGCTGGCCAAGCTGGACAAGAAGAAAAGTGCAGGTGGTGAGAAAAAAGACAAAGCAAAAAAAGGTCGTGGGAGATCGGCAAATTCCAAGAAGAATCCTAAGCAGGAAGACAAGGCCCCAGAGGCTTCCTCTGCAGCCGGTGTTGACGGCGCGGCGAAACGCTCCATGCCCGCGACGATTCATCCCATGCTGGCCACGCCGGTTGATAAGCCTTTCGATGACCCGGCCTGGCTGTTCGAAGTGAAATGGGATGGCTATCGCGCGGTGGCTTTCATCGAGCATGGCGCGGTTCGGCTGGTCTCGCGAAACCAAAATGATCTGACTGCCGGCTACGGCGAGTTGCACGATTTGCCCAGCCTGGTCGAGGCCCAAACCGCAGTCCTTGACGGCGAAATTGTGGCGCTCGACGAAACTGGGCGATCATCCTTCAGCCTGATGCAGCAGCGCACCGGCATTCGCGGCGGAGGCCGCCGTGTCGCCGCGCAGCCCGGCATTCCTGTCCTTTATTACGCATTTGATCTGCTCTATCTCGACGGCTATGACCTGCGTCGCGTTCCGCTGGAAGAAAGGAAATCGCTGCTCCAACGCGCCGTCCAACCCGGCGGCGCGCTGCGCTTCTCCGAGCACTTCAACGAGGGCGTTTCACTTTTCGACGCGGCCAAGAAGAATGGGCTCGAGGGAATCCTGGCCAAGCGGCGCTCCAGCCTTTACGAAGAGAAACGCAGCAGCGACTGGCTGAAAATCAAAATCACCCAAACCGTGGACTGCGTGATCGGCGGATACACCGAGCCGGAAGGCACACGCCAATATTTCGGCGCGCTGGTGCTGGGGCTGTACGACAAGAAAAAGCGGCTCGTCCACGTAGGGCAGGCAGGTACGGGATTCGATCAGAAGCTATTGCAGGAAATCTTCGGGCTGCTGAAGAAGCGCACCGTCTCGCGCAGCCCATTTTCAGGCGATGTGCAAGCGCCAAACGCGCACTGGGTAAAGCCGGAACTGGTAGCCGAAATCAAATTCACCGAATGGACCCACGAGACCTCAGAAGGCGGCCCCAAGCTGCGGGCTCCAGTGTTCATGGGCCTGCGCGACGACAAGAATCCGAAAGATTGCACCTTCGAAGATCAGCACATCGGATCGCTCAGCACCTAGCCGCCTACTTCACGTCTTTCATATGCAGCATGGAGCCGTAGTCTCGCCCCGAGGGCTCGACTGCCCGCGCAATGATGCCGTCGAAGGTATCGCGCAGTTCCGGGTATTTTGCCAGCACCGCCTTCATCACGGCGAGATTGCCCTGGTAAGTCCTGGCCGCATCGGAAACGTCGGCGGATTGGTACTTCACTACCAAGTCAAGCTCGTTATTCACTGCCAGCGGAAACATTTCCGTGAGCTTGAAAGTCTTTCCATCCGCGGCCAAGTCGCAGGGAGGCAAATCGGCGGGCTTCACGCTTTGCGACTCGTCGTACAGTTTGTCGGTGGCCATCGTGCTCATGAACGATACCGGAACGAGAAGCGCACGAGCTTCCAGATAGTAGAACCAGGCGGCGTGATTTTCGCCTTTCGCCTTCAGCTCACGGGCGCGGTCCGCAAACCAGTTGCCGTCGTGGCCACCCAGTTGCGATTCCTTGATGTAGAGCCCGCCCAGTTTCCACGCGCTGCCCTGTTGCACCAGAACATAAGTAATCGTGAACGGTCCTTTGGCGGTTGTCACATCCTGAATCACAATGCCGTAGTTTCCCGGCGGCAGATTGGGAATCTCGAAAACCGAGCTGTTCGCAGTTTGACCGTTCGCTCCAAAAACTCCGCAAAGAAACTCGGCTCGCGCCTCCGGCGCTGTGCCTTCCGCCTGCAGCAAATCGGGCGGGCGCGGGGTCGCCTTGGTTCCAGCAAGGCTGGCCTGATTGTCTTTGATCGCATCTTGGATGCCTGAAAAGTTCGCCGCCACGCCGGGGATCGAATTATCCCGCAACGTTGCCGCATCGCCACGGCTCACGATTTCAAAATAGGTCTCAGCGGTGGTAAGCAGCGCCGTCTCCGTGCTCTTATCCATGTCGGAGGCGCTCAGGCAGGTTTGTCCTAATGCGGTGACGGCGCAGGTCGCCGCACAGAGAAACGCGAGAGCGAATTTCACTCCAAAGGCTCGCCGGTTTGGGTTCATGCGATCGTCATCTGCTGCAGAAAAGTCTATCAGCACCACGCCGTGGAATCGAATGGTGAACCGGCCAATGCGCCACACACCAAGCGCGAAGTTGCGCTGCCGTCATTGCACCCGCGTGCGCCCTGTGGTACCGTCGCCATGATCGATTTATTCTTCATCATGGGAGGCGCCTATGGCCGGTTGGATTCTCCTTGGCCTTCTCGTAGTTATCGCCGTTGTCCTGATCGGGATTTACAACGGCCTGGTGCAGCTGCGCGTGCGCTGCGATTCGGCCTGGTCCGATATCGATGTTCAGCTCAAACGCCGGCACGACCTGATTCCCAACCTGGTGGAAACCGTCAAAGGCTACGCCGCGCACGAAAAGGGCACATTCGAAAATATCGCCAAGTTCCGCTCGCAGGCCATGCAGGCGACCACGCCGGGAGATAAGGCCATCGCGGAAAATCAGCTCACCGGCGCGCTGAAAAGCCTGTTTGCCGTGGCGGAGAATTATCCCGAGCTGAAGGCGTCCGAAGAGTTCACCCAACTGCAGGGCTCGCTGAGCCAGACAGAGGACAGCATCCAGAATGCGCGCCGCTACTACAACGCGGTGGTGCGCGATCTGAATACCAAGATTCAGTCTTTCCCATCGAATCTGATTGCCGGCATGTTCGGGTTCCAGCCGCGGCAGTTCTTTGAGGTCACCGAGGCCGCCGATCGCGAACCGGTCGCGGTGAAATTCTAGGCACACGCGAATGCCCGGAATGAAAGCACTGCGGATGCCAATCCTGCGCTGGTTCGCGATCGCGGCGGTTGTCGTTGGATTCGCTGTACCGCTTTCCGCCCGTAGCTACCGCATCGCCGATTTCAACGACACCATTACCGTGGGCAGCGACGGCTCAACCGCCGTGCACGAGCGCATCACTCTGGTCTTTAACGGCTCTTACCAAGGCATTACTCGCACCATTCCGATTGAATATCCCGGCCCGCGAGGGACGAACTACACGCTCTTTCTTAACGTCACCGGAGTG
This sequence comes from uncultured Acidobacteriaceae bacterium, assembly GCA_963770915.1. Taxonomy (GTDB): domain Bacteria; phylum Acidobacteriota; class Terriglobia; order Terriglobales; family Acidobacteriaceae; genus PALSA-270. The sequence goes on along the minus strand of CAVYRG010000001.1, from coordinate 1,862,770 downwards.
ACCAACGAGAACGGTCAGAAGCTCAAGTATGAATCTAGCGTGAAGGGCGACTATCGGAACCTGAAGATCTATGTTCCCGGGGCCGAAGACACTGCTCGCACCGTCGAAATCGACTACACGCTGCGAAATGCAATCCGCTTTTTCGACGATCACGACGAGTTCTACTGGAATGTGACCGGCAACGATTGGCCGGTGCCCATCGATCACGCTACGGCTTTGGTCAGTTTGCCCGACGCGGCCGCCGGCTCGCTGCGCGCGCAAGCCTTCACCGGCGTTTACGGCTCCCAGCAAACGGAAGCCACTTCCGACATAAAAGGCCCCGACGTCTCGTTCGAAACCACGAACCCCTTGCCCATGCGCGGCGGAATGACGATCGATGTCTTCATCCCCAAAGGCGTCATCCAGCAGCCTTCGCGCTTCACGCTTGCCATGTGGTTTCTGGGCAGCAATCCCATTGTGTTTCTGCCGCTGTTGACTTTTGCAGTGATGTTCGTGCTGTGGTGGACGCGGGGCCGCGATCCCGACCCTGGCGCCTCTGTGGCGCCCATGTACGAGCCGCCCGCCGGCATGACTCCTGCGGAATGTGGCGCCCTGCTGGGCGACCAGGTGCACCCCCACGACATTACTTCGACCATCGTCGATCTTGCCGTCCGCGGTTATCTGAAGATTGAAGAAACCGACGACAAGGGGCTGGTCTTTCATCACAAGGATTACGTATTTCATTTGCAGAGGGCGCGCGATGAGTGGCAAGGCTTGGCCCCCCACGAGCGCGTCATGATGGAGAACATTTTTGGCAGCGACAGCGACGTTCGCCTTTCCAGCCTGAAAAATCGCTTCTACACCGCTCTGCCCGCCATTCGCACCGATATCATGTCGGCGCTCAAGCAGAAAGGGATGTATCTGGTCGATCCCGAATCGGCCACCGCCTTGAGCGTAGGAGCAATTTTTGTCATTGTCGCGCCATTTTTTGCCGTTCAGTTCCTGGGATGGAAGGATGTTTTCAGTTCGGTCGGCGTTTTAATTCTATCGGCTGGGGTCGCGGCCATCATCTGGTGGCTGTTTGCACGGCAGATGACGGCGAAAACGGTCAAAGGCGGCCGCACGCGTGTCGCTATACTCGGCTTTCAGGAATTCATGAACCGTGTGGACGCCGACCGCTTGAAGCGCATGCCGCCCGATACTTTTGAAAAATTTCTTCCTTACGCCATGGCCCTGGGCGTGGAACACCATTGGGCACAGGCATTTGCCGGACTCCTGAAAGATCCGCCCACCTGGTACGCCTCGCCATATGGCATCGCGGGATTCAATCCCATATTCTTTGCCGCCAGCATGCAGACGATGACCACCAATATGGGCCAGGTGTTTGTCTCCGCGCCGCGCGCCAGCTCGACGGGATCGGGCTTTGGCGGCGGAGGCTTTGGCGGCGGAGGCGGGTTCTCTGGCGGCGGTTTTGGCGGCGGGGGCGGCGGAGCCTTCTAAGAAATGCACTCCAACAAGTCGGTCTGGAGTCTGCTCTAAGCCCCCGCCCGTCAGCGAGAAACGCGCGATTCCCGGCTCTGTTACCCGTAACTGACAAGTCACCCGGCTTTTGCCAGAAGTGCTATCCGTGATATAACCTGCGCTAAGATCATTGCACGCTCTCTGTGGGGGGATTGCCCGCATGAGTCTGGCTTTTGCAGGCAAGGATGGCCAGGAGTCAGGAGGCCTTGTGCCCGAACAAAGAACGGGGAAGCGTTTTCCCCTGGAACTTCCAATTAAGATTCACAAAGAAACGGAAAGCGGAGAACATGTCGGCGTCACTGGCGACATGAGTGCTGCCGGTGTCTACATCCGCGCCGATGCCTCGCTCGAAGTGGGCTCCAACGTGGAATTCGAGATCACTCTGCCGCCGGAAGTAACTGGCGGGCAGGAAAACGTGGTCGTGCAGTGCCGCGGGCGAGTCGTGCGTACCGATGAGCCCGGCAACACCGCCGAGTCGCGCGGCGTGGCGTGCGTAATTGATTCCTATGATTTTGTTCGTCACTAACAAAAAGGAACGAACACGATGCTCAAATTAATTCTGGCCGACAATCAAGCCATTTTTCGCGCGGGAATCGCCAAGGTGCTCGCGGTGGAAGATGAGATGCGCATTGTCGCGCAGGCCCAGACTGCGGAACAGATGTTCATGGCGCTCGATAAATTCCGCGCGGCCGTCCTGATTGTCGCTGGAGGTTTTCACAACGACCTCAACGCCGTGCTGCAAGCGGCTCTGCGAAACAAAACCCGGCTTGTCGTACTGGCCGATACCGGCGAAAGCGCGCAGCGTTATATGGCGGTCGGCGCGCACGGCGTGGTGTATCGCAACGTGACCAGCGCCGCGCTCGTCGATTGCGTGCGCAAAGTGGCGCGCGGCGAAAATTGGGTGCAGGATATCGCCGTCCCCAGCGAACTCACCGAAAACGATATGGTCGGGCTGCGCGTGCGCGACCGCCTTACCGCCAAAGAGCTGCGCATCGTGGCTCTGATCGTGCAGGGATATAAGAATAAGGAAATCGCCTCGCAGCTCGGGACGACGGAACAGGTCATTAAGAACTATCTGCGCAACGTGTATGACAAGATCGGCGTCTCCGATCGGCTGGAGCTGGCGCTCTTCACCATTCATCATCGCATTTTGAATGAAGCCGCCGCAGCGACGGCCGCCGGCGTCGTCCCCATGCCTGGGCCAGGCGCTCCGGCTGCGTCCTAGGATCCAGATGGCAACTCGAAATTAACGCCGCCCTACCGGGCGGCTTTTCTTGCCCGGAATCAGTAGTGATGCAATTTGGATATTCACGCCGGTTGTCATTCCGAAGCGCGGTAGTATCGCGCGAGGAATCTGCTGTCCTGCCAGCCGAGAAACAGATTCCTCGCCGATAAGGCTGGCTCGGAATGACAATGGCCAGGTCATTCACCAAACTGCACCATTAGCTCAGAATCCTCGCCGTAGCATTGCGTCTCTCTCTTCTGCTAGCTTAGAAACTTCCTTTGAAAGGGGACATCCGTTAACCATGGAATTTCGACAGCTTGGCCGTTCCGGACTGCAAGTTCCCGCGCTGAGTTTTGGAGCCGGCACCTTCGGTGGCCGCGGCGATTTTTTTCGCGCCTGGGGCTCGACCGATGTCCCCGAAGCCCGGCGGCTGGTTGACGTTTGCCTCGAGGCGGGAGTCAACCTCTTCGACACCGCAGATGTCTATTCGAGCGGCCTGTCAGAAGAAATTCTCGGCCAAGCCGTGGCCGGACGCCGTCAATCTGTCCTGATCTCGACCAAAGCGACTTTCCCGATGGGCGACGGGCCCAACGATCGCGGCTCCTCGCGCCATCACCTGATTCAAGCCTGCGAAGCCAGCCTGCGCCGCCTCAATACCGATTACATCGACATTTACCACTTGCACGGATTTGACGCCTTGACCCCCGTGGAAGAAGTGATGAGCACGCTGAACAATCTGGTGGAGAGCGGGAAAGTCCGCTACCTCGCTTGCTCAAATTTCTCCGGCTGGCACTTAATGAAATCTCTTGCCATTTCCGACCGCTATGGATGGGCCCGTTACGTTGGCCATCAGGTTTACTACTCGCTGATCGGGCGCGAGTATGAATGGGAACTCATGCCGCTGGCTCTTGACCAGGGCGTGGGCGCGCTGGTGTGGAGTCCGCTAGGCTGGGGAAGATTGACGGGAAAACTTCGGCGTGGCCATTCTCTGCCGTCGCTGAGCCGCCTTCATGAGACCGCCAAGAATGGACCGCCGGTAGCAGACGAATACTTGTACAAAGTCGTCGATGCTCTCGATGAAGTATCCAAGGAAACCGGCAGATCCATTCCGCAGGTTGCGCTCAACTGGTTGTTGCAGCGGCCAAGCATCTCGACCGTAATCATGGGCGCGCGCGATGAAGAACAGTTGCGGCAAAATCTGGGCGCCGCGGGCTGGGCTCTCACCGCAGAGCAAGTGACCAAGCTTGATCGCGCCAGCGAGTTGAGGCCAATCTATCCCTACTGGCATCAGCGCCAATTCAAAGATCGCAATCCGCCGCCGGTCGCGGTTCCGGAATAGGTTGAATACCTTCCATGAATCTCCCGCTTTGCGGCCTTTTGCCGCGAAATGCGAGCGCAGATTCTCATAGCCGCAATAAAAAAGTTTAATTGGACATTCTTTTGCGGCTCTGGCAAAGTGAATTTGGCTCATTAGCTCTGTTGCGGTGAGTGAAGTGGATTACTAAAGTTCGACGCTAGTGCAACGCTCTCCTTGTCCGTGACGTTGTTCATATCCTGACCTTGTAGTCACCCCAATTAACCCCAAGCGAATGCGCCGGTGTGCGCCTGCGCATCGCTCCACCCAAAATCAGGAGGTTAGATATGAAAACGATTCGCAAGTTCGCTTTGGTGCTGCCGCTGATGGCTGCAGCTCTTTCGCTGTCTGTTTCTCACGCCGCGGCCCAGTCGATTGAACGCGGCGCGTTCACTTTGCCTGTGGAAGCTCGTTGGGGCTCCGCAGTCCTGCCGGCGGGAAGTTATGAGTTCTCGGTGGACACTGCCGGGGCTCACCCTCTCGTCATGGTTCGTTCCGCCGATGGGAAGATTGCCGGGATGTTCCTGGCGCGGTCCATCTCATCGCCCAAAACCGAAGATAGCCAAGTCCTCACGTTGACGAAGCTCGGCGACACGATGTATGTCAGCTCGCTACAGCTCATCGACATGGGAGTCTTGGAATATTCGGCGCCGAAGGTTGCAGCGAGTCCCACGGTTGCGGGACTCACCACACCCTAGTCACCCGGCAGCGAGGTCGCCAGAGCTAGCCAGTTGTGTTTGAGCCGACGGGAGCGAGATTGGAAAGTCTCGCTCCCGGATTTTCTTCTGCCCTGCGCGCCCTTCCCTTCATTTGTCATTCCGCGCGCCCGGAACTTGAAAGGCCCTCGCCGCACGCACAGACTTGACATCCCATCGATGCCCCTGTAAGACAAGAATGCTCGAATTCCCTGTCCTCCGGTTGTTTTGGTATCCGCTAACCCAACGTTTCTTCGAGTCGAACTCGGTTGAGGAGAACTCTATGTCGAACCCCTTTTGCCATGTGGAATTGAACACGACTGATCTCAATAAAGCCAAGGCTTTCTACGGCAAGCTTTTCGACTGGACTCTCGACGACGTACCCATGCCCGGTATGGACTATACGTTGATAAAAGTCGGCAGCGGCACCGGCGGCGGGATGATGAAGCATCCCGTGCCGGGAGCGCCCTCGGCCTGGATGCCTTACGTTCTGGTTGATGACGTGCAGGCTTCCACGCAGATGGCCAAATCTTTAGGGGCGCAGGTGCTGAGAGATGTGACCGAAGTGCCCGGCGCGGGCTGGTTCAGCATCATTGCTGACCCGACCGGTGCGGTGATGGGATTGTGGAAGAACAAACCGGCGTGAGTTCTTGTGTAGGAATCAGCTGGAAGCCAGCGGGGTTCCCGGCTGATCTCAGCTTTCGCTGATCTTCTCGCCCACAGCTTTCGCCTGAGTAAACAGGTTCAGGTAGTCGGGCCCGCCGGCTTTCGAATCGGTGCCCGACATGTTGAATCCGCCAAAGGGATGCGCGCCTACCATCGCGCCGGTGCACTTGCGGTTGATGTAGAGATTGCCCACGTGGAAATCACGGATGGCCCGCTCGATTTTGTCGCGCGAAGTTGTGTAGACGGCTCCTGTCAGGCCAAACTCGGTATCGTTGGCGATTTCCAGTGCGTGATCGAAGCTTCGTGACTTGATCACGGCCAGCACCGGGCCGAAAATTTCTTCCTGTTCCAACCTTGACTTGGCCTGAATGTCGGCGATCACCGTCGGCTGAACGAAGTAGCCATCGCCAGGCGCTCGGCCGCCGCCGGTGAGCAAACGTCCTTCCTTCTTGCCTAGCTCGATATACCCGAGGATAGAATTCATCGACCCTTCATTGATGACTGCGCCGAGATTCGTGTTTTCCGCGGGATCGCCGACGGTCAACTTCTCCACCCGCGCCTTAAGCCGCTCCAGAAACGCATCGTAGATGCGCTCGTCGATAATGGCTCGCGAGCATGCCGAACACTTCTGCCCCTGAAAGCCGAAAGCGGAAGCGGTCACTCCTTCGACCGCAGCGTCCATGTCGGCGTCGGCGTCCACGATGATCGCATCCTTGCCGCCCATTTCCAGAATCGTGCGCTTGATCCAGATTTGTCCCGGCGCTGGCTCCGCCGCGCGCTTGTTGATGTCGAGCCCAACCTCACGCGAGCCTGTAAACGCGATGTACGCGCGTCTGCGGATGCGCCACCAGAGCATTGCCGAACGTGGCCCCCGAGCCCGGGCAAAAATTCACCACGCCTTCAGGCATCCCGGCTTCCTCAAGCAACTCAACGAACTTGGCCGCAATCGTGGGCGAATCGCTGGAAGGCTTGAGGATGACCGTATTCCCGCAGACAATCGACGCCATCGTCATACCCGCCATGATGGCGGCGGGAAAATTCCACGGCGGAATCACCGCGCCGACTCCGAGCGGAATGTAGCGGAGAGAATCGCGCTCGCCGGGCAGCTGCACCGGAGTCTTCACTTTTGCCAGGCGTAGCGCTTCCCGTCCGTAGAACTCACAGAAGTCGATGGTTTCAGCGATATCGGCATCCGCCTCCGCCCAGTTCTTGCTGACCTCAAACACCAGCCAGGCGCAGAACTCGAGCTTGCGCTGGCGCAGCAAGTCCGCGGCACGGAACAGCAGGCCAGCGCGCTCCTCCACCGGAGTGCGGCTCCAGGCGGCGAATGCCTGCAACGCCGCGCGCATCGCGGGTTCCACGTGCTCTTGCCTCGCCTTCTGGTGCACGCCGACGGTCTGTGCCGGCGCGGCGGGATTGATGGAGTTGATCTTGTCCTGAGTTCGAATGCGCTTGCCGCCGATGATCAAGTCGTATTCCCGGCCGAGCTCAGCCTGGACCTTCTCCAACGCCGCCCGCATGGCGCGCGCCGTTTGCTCGTGGCGGAAATCGGTCGCCGGCTCATTCGCAAACGGAGATCGGTGAAAAGGGGCAGGTAGGTGAGCGGGAACTTGCAGGGTTGCCATGGGTCACCTCAACAACAGCGGCTGCGATTCGGTCTGCTAAATACGAATTTTAGCACTGTGTTTTTCCGCATCTCGGCAACGCCTACGGCACATGCACCGAGTCGCGCTGTTCGGCGGGCTGGTAGCTCACCGCGGCGGTGCGCTCCAGCTTGTCCCAGGCAAAGCGCTTTCCCTCGATCGCGCGTTTAATGGTCTTGAACAGCACGACCGAGAACAATTGCCGGTAGGCAAAGCGCTGCAGCCAGACCTGGCTCAGCAGCCAGGCGTCTTCGTGCGCTTCGGGCTGGCGGCGCTCCAGCAGGAACGCAATGGCGGAAGCGATGAAGTCGATTACCAGGAAGGCCATGAAGAAACAGCACCAGACGCAAGAATGTCCGCTGGATCCGTCGATTCGGGGTGGAAGTACTTCTGCACGAAATACCAAATCACGCCGACCGCGAACATGAGGTCGATCAAGGGCGAAACCAGCGGCAGGATGATCTGAAAGATCACGATGTTGGGCAGCGCTACCCAGCCCAGCACTCCCTTGCGGGCAAAGACGCCGCGATGCTTCCATACCGACTGCAGAATGCCGAAGGACCAGCGGAAGCGCTGGCGCATCAAACCTCTGGCGTTGACGGGAGCCTCGGTGTAGGCGAGAGCCAGGTCTTCATATTCCACGCGATAGCCGCGGCGCAACAAGCGCCATAGTAAGATCAGCGTCTTCCGCAACCGTATCGGCGTGATAACCGCCGGCCTCCACGCACCGCTGATGTGCGCCAGGCGCCAAGCGCGCCCGGCACCACGCTGACCGCGCCCAGAACATTGAGCGCGCGCCGCTCGAAATTCTGGCTGGTGATGTATTCCAGCGCCTGCCAGCGCGTCCACAGATTCACCCGGTTGCCGACCTTCGCATTGCCGGCAACGGCGCCGACTTTGGGATTCAGGAAATGAGGCACCAGCAGCGAGATGGCATCGGGCGCAATCACCGTGTCGGCATCGATGCCCACGAAAATCTCTTCGTCACGTAGATGCTTCAGCCCATAATCCAACGCTTCGGCCTTGCCGAAATTCGGTTTGGTGAGAATCAGTACCCGGCCTGCAGGCTTCTTCGGCGGCAAACGCCTGGCGAGTGACTTCCAGAGTTTCATCGCGAGAGCCATCGTCAATCACGATCACGCGCAGATTGCGATAGTCAGACGCCAGCACGGCTCGAACGGTCCGCACGATCACTTTCTCTTCGTTGTAAGCCGGGACCAGGACCGCGACCTTGGGCTGGTAGGATGCCTGCAAACCTGGGGTTCCATAGCGCGATTGCCGCAACCGGTCGAATACCGCGAACGCGCCCACAAATAACAGCCGCCCCGTCATGAGCACATCGCCGATTAGGAATATCCACGTAATTCCCTTGAGAGCCAGGTCGAACAGCCCGAAGCCGACCCAGGTGAGCCGCGCTGCCCAGCGCTGGTTGGCAGGAATAGGCGGCATGAGTTCGGCGCGCGTCTTTCCCAGCAACTGATACAGGGGTACGATCTTGGTAGCCGCTGGCGCGAATTCCTTCGATGATCGCCGGCAACGCTACCACGGTCTGGCTTCGATTGCCTCCGCCGTCGTGCAGCAGCATGATGTTGCCGCAACTCGTGTCATATTGCCGGCAAGGCGGGAGATGGGCGAGCACGAAGGCTGAAATCTGTTTCGCGGTCCTATCGCGGATCGCGCCAGTCGTTGGGATCAATCTTGTCGCCGATAGTGACGTAGCCCATGTCCTGTGTGCTTTCCAGCGGACGCACCTGATCTTCCGTGTCCGGTTCGGCATCGATCGAATACGGCGGGCGGAAAAGAATGGTTCGGATTCCCAGGCGGCTGGCAAAAAGCTGCTCGGTAAGATTCAGCTCCAGCTTGGCGTAAGTGCTGGAAATGTTGCTGATATCCGGATGGGTAAACGTATGATTGCCGATGGTGTGACCTTCCCGATAGATGCGGTCCATCAGGTCGCCGTATTTATCGGCTTGAATTCCAATCAGGAAAAAAGTCGCGGAAACGTGCTCGCGCTTGAGTACGTCCAGGATCTTTGGAGTCCACTCGGGATCCGGTCCATCGTCGAACGTAATTGCGATCTCATTGGGGCTGCTGCCGTATCGCCCCACTCGGTAAGGCTCCGGCAGCGGATCGAGCGTTTCATCGCTAATCAATCCGCTGCTTGGATCCACGGTGATCGCGCGTTGCCCATCGGAAGGCTTGGCCTCGATGCGAAGAATCTCGCCAGTCCCTTCCATGTCTACGTCTTGCCCCGGAGGAACATCGCTCAATTTTGAGGGCGCATCTGCTTCGCCGGGCACATCCCAGACCCGCCACAGCGAGCGGTCTTCCGCGCCCAGACGCCATAGCGCGAACGTCCGAATGCCCAGAGTTTGCGCCGCGCGCATCTCGTTCAGCGCGGTGACCGCGTCCAGAAACCAGATGTCGTGCTGCCGATTGTTTTCGTCGAGATAGCTGACGTGCGGATTCAGGCTATCGCTGTCAAAATCCACGTCGGCTTCAGAGTCGCGGGCGGCCAGCCAGGCATCCTGGACCGACTGAATTCTGTCAACCACTCCCGGCGGCAACTTGCCGTGGGCCGGTTTTTCCACCCAGTCGTAGCCGAAGTTGCCGATGGCGCAGATCAGCTTGTCCTGGGGAACGACCTTCTCAGCGAATTTCAAATTGTCCACAAACCAGTCTTGCGAAGCCACCGGCCCAGCCTCACCGCCGGAATAATGCTCGTCGTAGTTCATCAGCACCACGCCATCGGCGGCGGCAGCTACGGCCCGGTAGTTCCATTCGTCGTTGTGCGACGGGGCAGCGACGTAAAGCTTCATGCCTTTTGCATGCAGGTCGCCAGAGAGCTCATTCAGCAAAGCCAGAAAACCGGGCTGCCCCTTCTTGGGAAAAGATTCGAAATCTACCATCAGGCCCCGAAACTTGTCGCTGTCCAGAAAGTCGGAAATCTGGTCGCGGAAGTCTTGCCGGGCGTCGGGATCATTGAGGAAATCGCTGATGTCCACCCAGTCCATGCCGTCAAAATTGTTGACCACCGGAAACACTTCCGTGCCGGTGCCTTCCGACTTCAAAAAAGGCATGACTTTGTCGTCCACCGGGCGGACTTCGTCATTTTGAATTACGTTGAAAAACTTGTTGGTCAGCGGATCAACGCTCTGCAGGTGGCCATCCGGCGTCGTCACCGAAAGCCACACTGGGAATAGCAAGTCGACCTGGCGCGCGTACTCGCGCAGAGAGGAGAAGCTGGCTGCGTCCGAGGGGTCGTAGAATGCCGCGCGAATGCCCTCTTCGGAATTCAGCTTCACTTGCGACGGCGCGGCCTTGGTCTTACGGTGAGTGCGACGAACGGCCAGCCGGCGCCGCTCTTTCGCCTTTTCCTTTTCCTTCTCCTTCAGGGCGTGATAAGGCTTGGTCTGAATAGGCCAATTCAGTTCCGGCAGCGGCTGGCTTCGCAGGGCGGCGAAGACGAAGAAAACTACGATGAGGGTGACGCCGATGCCCAGAAAGTCGAAAAGTGGCCGCAACCGCTTCCAGCGGGCCCGACGGGGATCGTAAAAAACCGGTTGCGCCATGAAAATCGAGCTGTTTTCGTCCCAAGCGAACGAGAAGACAGGTCCAGAATACAGCCGGTATCTATGCATGATACCGGATTGGCGTGCCTCTGATGTGGAGAATCGCAGGAAACGCGTTATATTGCAGGGTGCGCCAAACCGTGCGCCAGCATCCCCGATTCTTCTTATTCTCTGCCCTTGCCGGCCTCAGCCTGCGCTTGCTGTTCTTTTTTCGCTTTCCCGCGATAACCGACGATTCGCTGGTCTACGGCGACCTCGCCAAGAACTTGCTGCAGCACGGAGTCTACGGGCTAACCGAAGCCGGGCGCATCGTTCCCTCTTGCTCGCGCCTTCCCGGCTATCCCGCGTTTCTCGCGGCGGTGTTCGCCATCTTCGGACTGGAGCACTATCGAACTGTGCTCCTTCTTCAAATCCTGATTGATCTGGGAACCTGCTTCCTCATCGCCGACTTGGCCCGGCGCCTTCTTTCCTCGCGCGCCGCCCAGGTCGCATTTCTGCTGGCAGCGCTTTGCCCATTCCTCGCCAACTATTCCGCTGCAGCGTTGACGGAAACGCTGGAAATATTCTTCACCGCCCTGGCGTTCGACTGCGCGCTCGCGGGATTGAGCACCCTCGCTTCGCGAACCATGCTCCCCTGGGTTGGATGCGGCCTGGCCATCGCTGCAGCCATCCTCCTACGCCCGGATGGTGGCATGGTCCTGATCGCCTTGGGCCTGTGTTTCGCGGTGGTTCTTTTTCGCGCGCCCAAGGAAGACGCGCGCCACATTCTTCGCGCCGCGTCTGTGACCGCTGTGATTAGCCTCGCTCCGATTGTTCCCTGGACCCTTCGCAATCTGCATACCCTGCACATCTTCCAGCCGTTGGCTCCCCGCTATGCCAGCGAACCCGGAGAATTTGTGCCGAAAGGATTCAATCGCTGGACGAAAACCTGGATCGCCGACTACGTTTCGGTCGAGGAAATTTACTGGTCGGTTCCAAACGATCCCATTGACCCCGCTAATCTTTCCCGGCGCGCCTTTGATTCCGTTGCGCAACGCGAACAAACGATCCGGCTGATTGCTGACTACAACCGGACCCGGCAAGTCACCCCGGCGCTTGACGCGCGCTTCGAAGCCCTAGCAGAAGAGCGCATTCACGCGGCTCCGCTGCGCTACTACGTCGGCCTTCCCCTCCTGCGAATTGCGGATATGTGGCTGCGTCCCCGCACTGAACTTCTTCCCTCGGACACGCGTTGGTGGGAGTTCAACGACGTCCCCGCGTGGTCGGCGCTGGCCGTCGCCCTCGGCGTGATCGGCATTTTCTACGCCGGGAGTGCTCTCGCGGGACTGGCACGAGTCAAACTGAGCGTTCCGCTGGCTTCGCTGCTGGTATTTGTCGTGCTGCGATCCGCTTTCCTCGGCAGTCTGGAGAACCCCGAGCCGCGCTATACGCTGGAGTGTTACCCGATGATCATCATTCTGGCGGCCGCGCTGTTTCAGGAAAGAGGGAAACAAAGGCAAAAGTCTAGCTAAGCGGCGAATCGGTCATGCGGAATCGCGTGCGGACGTGCTCGGAGAGCAACTGTACCGCTTCGCGGTTGGCGACGGGATCGGCCTGCGCCAGGTATTTCATAGCCTCCACCAGCAAGCGCTGACCATCCACGTAGCGCGGATCGGGCTCTCGCTCGCGGCGCCTGCGTCCAACTTTTGGCGGAACTGGAATGGTGAAAACCTTGGCCATGAAGAACCCACTTGCGGAGGCAAAAATTGCCGCTGCAGGAGGCAGCGGCGGCTCTCAGGTGGCAGTATAACGTTTGTGCACCCTTTTTCACCCCCAAAATTCTTCACGGGAGATTAGGAGTTGCACGCTTAAGCCGACCTAATTTTCGGACGACATATTTCGGTATGTTGTGCTGCTATCTGTCTTTAGCTTGAATACTTTATCCGGGATCGACCGTTGCTGCTGAATGTCGGAATAGTTCGCCAATCGGTAATCGCCCTCGCCTTGAAATAGCTGCTGGCGCAGCGAAATTCCCCGGGCCGGGTCAATCCACAACACGATGTGCGGGAACATACCCAGAACCTTCTGCGACTTCGGGACCAGGTTGAGCTTGGCGGTTTCTATGCCGTCGATTGTCTCCGTCCCGGCGTAGCTGACGTCGAACGCCTGCAACAGCGAATGGCCGCCGCCTCCAAATCCGAGAGTGAGAAAGCTCTCAAACTCCGGGTGGCTTTTTTGCAGATCATAAACCGTGACCTGATCGGTCCCAGTCTCAAACACTTGCAGCTTCCCGCGGATCAGCCGCAAGTACTTAGGCGGTGTCGGCGCGGTAATATCGACCGCCACGTCGGTTTCTTTGCCGGAGCGCCGGAAATAGATCTTGCCCTTCTGGGTCTGTGTGTCTTTCACAACTGCCTGGTAGTCGTCCCACACAAAACTCGCTTCGGTCGAGCGAAAGTTTCTCTCGGCTTCGTCCATCGAGTTCAGCACGCGTTCCAGCGACGCGTTAGATTGAGCTTGCACGAACGGAGCAGCGCTCGCTGCGAGAACTACGAAAATGGGGAGGCAACGAAATCGGAATTTAGCCATCGTCGTTCCAGCCCGGTCACTGTGGATTCAACCCGTTCGTCATGGCAGCTACCGCTGCACCCAAACCAGGTAGCGCAGAATATGCCCTTCTTTGTCCTGGACCGGCTCAACCTTGGTGATGCTGACTTCCCCGGCGATGGGCTCAATAATGGCAAGCAGTTGATCCCGCAGGGCAACTCCGTCTTTGGTGGAAACGGCCGAGCCCTCGATCTGATAGATGAATCCGCCCCCAGCCACGGGAGTCACAACTACTCCGGTAGGATGCGCGTTGCGGTCGACAGGTTTGTCCTTGTAGTTAATCCACAGCGGGGAAAGAAACACGAAAAGCAAAATCAGCGTCACCATGACGTCATATTGGATGGTTCCCCGTTCGTACGACCAGAGAATATAGCCGCGAATTGTGCGCCAAATGTCGCCCATGGGCACAGAAGGTGCGCCCGCACTGGTCGTCGCTGCCTCAGTCCTTTGCAAGTCTAGTTTCTATTCCTTAGTCTTGGCAAACCCTTCTGGATCAGCCACCCGCTAGAATTTCTTAGGCGTGATGCGATCGGCGTCCATGTAATGCCGCAACGCCTCCGGAATCACCACGCTGCCGTCTGCCTGCTGATAGTTCTCGATGATGGCCAGCCACGTTCGTCCCACCGCCAGCCCGCTGCCATTCAGCGTGTGCACGAACTCAGGCTTATTCTTGCCTTCCGGGCGATAGCGAATATTTGCCCGCCGCGCCTGAAACGACTCGAAATTCGAGCAGGAAGAAATCTCGCGAAACAATTGCTGCCCGGGCAGCCAGACTTCAATGTCATAGGTCTTCGCCGAAGAAAATCCCACATCGGCAGTGCACAGCGCCATCACGCGATAGTGCAGGTCCAGCTTTTGCAGCACCTCTTCTGCGTCGTGCGTGAGCTTCTCCAGTTGCTCGTAGGATTCCTCGGGACGCGAAAACTTGACCAGTTCCACCTTCTGGAACTGATGCTGGCGGATGATGCCGCGCACATCTTTGCCGTACGAGCCAGCTTCGCTGCGAAAGCAAGGAGTATACGCCGTCAACGAGATCGGCAAACGGGAAACTTCCAGCATTTCGTCACGGTAAAGATTCGTAACCGGAACCTCTGCCGTCGGAATCAACCAGAGATCCTTCTCCCCGTGCGGCACGCGAAACGAATCGGCGGCAAATTTGGGAAGCTGCCCCGTACCGTACATGGAATCGGAATTCACCAGAAATGGCGGCAGCACCTCGGTGTAACCCTGCTCACGCGCATGCAGGTCGAGCATGAAGTTAGCCAACGCCCGCTCCAGGCGCGCCCCCAGGTCCCAGTACACGGCAAAGCGCGCTCCCGTCAATTTGACGGCGCGTTCCAGATCGAGCACGCCAAGTTGCTCGCCCAGTTCCCAGTGCGGTTTGGGAGCGAAATCGAACTTCGGCGGATTCCCCCAACGCCGGACCTCAACGTTATCTCTTTCCGATTTGCCGACCGGTACACTGGCGTGGGGAAGATTGGGTATCCCGGCCAGAATTTCCTGCAAGCGGGTTTCATATTCGCCGGCAGATTTCTCCAGCCCCGCGATCTTTTCGCGCAGTTCTTTGGTTTCCGCCATCTGCGCGGTGGCATCCTGGCCGGCTTTCTTCAGCTTGGCAATTTCTTCGGAGGCGCGATTCCGCCGCGCCTTGGCGGTCTCCGCCTCCGTGATCGCCTGGCGGCGCTGCCCATCCAGGGTGCGAAAGTCCTGCAGCACTGCCGCCGGATCCATCCCGCGCTGGCGCAGCTTCTCCTCAACCAGCGGCAAGTTGTCGCGAACGAAGTTCAGATCAAGCATAAGAATCCATTACTCTATCGGAAAGCGGCCGGCAGCGCAGCGGGTTTTCCCCCTTGCTGCTCTGTGTCCTCTGTGGTTCGCGCAGTGCGGCCGGCCTATCTGGCAGCTTTCAGCCCCAGCGCGCGCACCGTAAGCTCGTCCGGCACCGGGTGCCCGTTCACCCGATTCACTACCCCAAAACCGCCGTCGTAGTCCCACATGGCCCAGCCGATGCCGTATTTCTCCAAAGCCGCGCGGACATCACGAAGCCACGCAGCGCGATCCTGCGCGTTCGAATACGCCCGGTACACGCCAAACTCATTGCACTCGAGCGGAACCTTATTCCGGCGGGCCCAGTCCGCCGCCTGCGCAATCTCGGCCTCGATGCGGGCTGCATCCCAATGGTCGTAGCCATAGCGAATCACATAGAGCCGGTCCAGTGCATCCGGAACGCTCGCCGCGGTCGCTGCCGCCGACTCCGGACTCGACGGATAATGCAATCCCTTCACCCATTCAAAGTAGTAGGAACTCCACGTCGCGCCCTGATGCGTAAACACGTGCGGCTCATAAAAGTGGAAGTTGTAAATCACGTTGGCATCGCGCAGCGGCTCCATGAAAACCAGGTCGTCGTCATCCGACCAGCGCGCGCCCGCCGCGATGATCGTATTTTCGGGCGCTCCTTCCCGTATCGCCGCCACCAGTTTGTTCTGCACGCCTTCCCAGCGGTAGCGGTCCACCATCTCCGGCTCATTCAGAATTTCGAAAAAGACGCGGTCGGCGTCCCACAGAGTAGACGAATAATGCCGCGCCAGCGCCCGCCAGAAATCCGCGAATTGCTGCACTGAATCGTCACTGGACGCCAGCTTCGCCTTGAAGTCGCCTTCCGGATGAATATCAATCACCACGGCCAGGCCGTGGTCGAGGATCATCTTGACCGCATCATCCAGATAGCCGAGATACTCGGCGCGCAACTCCATCGGGCGGTTGGGCAGAAACAAAGGCTGCGGATTGACGCTCAACCGAACATAGTCGAATCCCATCGACTTGATCAGCGCGATATCCTCCGCGGTTACCGCAGTCTGAAGATGTTCCTTGGTGTACGCCTCAGGGTTGCCCAGTTGCGCGAACCAATGGCTGGCGTTGATGCCCCGGCGCAGAAATCCGGCGCGGCGTTGCGCTGTGGCCAGCGCTTCAGAAGACGTTTGCGCTGGAAGGCGAGCAGCAAGAGGGAAGAGTGCCGAACCGAAGAGTAAAAGAAAACACGCACTACCACGCCGGGAAAGCATGCATTGCATTTAATCACAATCGGAGAATCGCTCAGCAGGAAAGGCAGTTCGTCAGTCGGCCGGCAGCGGGCGCTGGCGGCACAGCAAGCAGGCATCACACGCATTCCGGTGATCGTGCGGGGACTTCCTCCGAAATAACAACTGGAATGGGCTGCTCGTAGCGGTCAATCAGTTTGGCTGGCTGACCGCAACAGATCGCCGGCAGCAGGCCCTTCTGGAATTTCCGGTGGCGATAGCGAGCGCAGGCTCCAGTACATTTCCAGATCTCACGAGGCTCGCGATTTACCAGCTCGTATTCGATGGAGTCAGCCACCCATCAGCTCCTCTTCTTCCTTACATGCGTTGCTTTTCAAGACGCCCCATGGTTCCAATCGAGCTCAGTGATTTTCCAAACTGCGCTGAACCTCGCCCAGAATTTGCTCGCCGATCTGCTCCTGGAACGCCGCAAACCCTGGCAAGCTGCAGAGCCGCAGGCCAAGTTCGTCCTGCGGCAGATTCAACGCGCGAGTCCCGGCACTTTCTTCGTGCACTGCATCGCGCAGTTTGGCAGCCGTGGTCGCGTCGAAGCTTTCCGACACTAGCACGGTGTTGTCCGCCCAGCGCGTAATCACGACCGGCCCTTCCTCGGTCATTACCTGCTGCGTCGCGACCGGGCAATTCTTCCCCTCGCAGGAATTCGTTCCTGGTTGAGGCGTTGCTTGCTGGTAGCGGTGGCGTAGTGCTTGCGCGTAGAGCCGGGCAAAGCGTTCTGCCGTTTCCGCCGACTTCCAGCGCGACACATAAAGCAACGCCATATCCGAGGTGGCAGGGTTTTGAGCCGCTGCTCGATCACTCCTCCGGAACGTCACATACTCGCCGCCGCGCCATGCCGAGGCCAGTTCATCCGCCACAATGCGGTCGCCATATTGTTTCAGGAGCCCGCGCACATCGAGTTCACCAAAGCTGCCCGCATCGTAGATTTCGTATTTCCCGCCGAGCAGCGGCCGCACATCGGGAATGCTGACCGCGGCCAGCTTTTCGTTTTCGATATAGGCTCTAGGCTGCAGCACCTCGTGCGTGTTGCGCGGGGGACGCGCAAACGCCCCAGCGAACGCCATCGCTTTGCCTCCGTGAGCCAGAAGCTCGCCTTCAAAAATCAGGCCGGCTTGGTAGGGAAATGTTCCCACCTCGCGCAGAATCATGGGCGCGCTGTGCAGCAGCTCAGAGTCGTAAGTCGCCTTCACGGCCGGATCTTCCATCGAATAAATAATTCCGGGCGTGTTCTGGACGCTTCGTCCGTAAGGCGCGATCAGATAGTCGATCATCACAACCATCGCCTGGCCTTCGGTCACGGCGTGCCGCGCGGTTACGCTGTCATCCTCTGCCTCCGGCTTGCCAACGGTTCCGTAGTCGGGTTCTTTGGGTCCCGCTTCTTGCCAGGCTCTGAGGTTGTAGTTCTGATCCTGCAACGCGTGCGTCAGCTCGTGCGCCATGATCGGAATCTGCCGCGCCAGAGGAATCCAGTTGAGCAAATAGATGGACTTTGTCTCCGGGTCGTAGTAGCCGGCGACCTGCTTGCCGTTGGACTGGACCAAAAAGTCGCGCAAGTTGAAGTCGCGCGGCAGCAGGCCGAACTTCTTCATGGTCATCTCGGAGCGCGCGAAACGTTCCGCGTTGTCTTCCTTGGCGAGGGCGCTGCGGGTGTACTTTTCCACGTCCTGTGGACCGACCAGTTGCCGCTTTACGACTGCGCGTTTGGAAAAACCCGTATCCTCTGCCGCGAAGTCAAAGACTTTGTCCACCGACTGGAACAGCTTCTTGGCGTCTTCCGCGGACATTTGCACTTCCGTGGTGTGGTCTTTGCGCATCTTGCGCGCCAGGTCGCCCAGGCTTTGGTTTTGGTTGGCTCCGTCGGTGGCGTAGGGGTCGCTGTTGAGCGACGTAGGTGCAACCACTTGTTGACCGAACGCGGAGCCGCACAAGAAGCCGATTGTAAGCAGAAGATTTACGCGTGAGGTAAGCCGCATGAGCCCTCAGAAACGAGCGAATTGGGGGATTGTTACAATTTTCTCCGCAGGGCCGCCTGCCCCTCCAACAAAAAATTCGTGCCCTCATTACCGCCGTAACGTTAGCCCGGGAAACGGGGCTTCCGGCGCCGCATTTCAAACATCCGCCAACATCGAAGGCTCTAAGCCTCTGTGCCTTCGGCGGTTACTCATCTTGAATTCATGCGCCGAGCGGCGGGCCTCATCTCGCACCCATTCCCAGGGCTGCTACACTTTCCTCGCCATGATTCCCGGCCACGCCACCGCAGAAGGCACGGCGCGCTACCGCGATCGCTTTGCGGCATTGCGCGATGCCGGCCATTTCCGCTGCCCCGAGCATGTGCCCGAAGCGGCGGAATTATGGTTGCCGTCAATCGGCTTGGGCACCTATCTCGGCGAACCAGACGAAGCCGCCGATCGCTCCTACACCGAGGCCATCGTCACGGCTCTCCATTCCGGCATCAACCTGCTCGATACCGCCATCAACTACCGCCATCAGCGTTCCGAGCGCAACATTGGAGCTGCCCTTGCCCAGTCGATTTCTTCTGGCCAAATTCAGCGCGACGAGGTTCTGGTCTGCACTAAAGCTGGCTATCTATCCTTCGACGGCAACATGCCCGTGGACGCCCGCGGATACTTCATGCGCGAGTACGTTGAGCCCGGCATTCTCGATCCCGCGCAGATCGCCGGCGGCATGCATTGCATGGCTCCCGCCTATCTGGAGAATCAGATCGAGCGCTCGCGCCGCAATCTCGGCCTGGAGACGATCGATGTGTTCTACCTCCACAATCCGGAATCGCAGCTAGTGGACGTCTCCCGCGACGAATTCCGCCGGCGCCTCAAAGACGCGTTCGCCATGCTGGAAAAGCAGGTCAAAGCCCGAAAGCTCGGCTTCTATGGGATGGCTACTTGGGGAGCGTTTCGCGTGGCGGAGGGCGAGCGAGACTCGATCCGCCTCGCCGAAGTCGTGGAACTTGCCCGCGAGATCGCCGGCGACAGCCATCACTTCCGCTTCGTGCAGTTGCCCTTCAATCTCGCCATGCCGGAAGCCTACGCCCTCGCCAATCAGGTCGTCGGCAAAGAAAAGGTCTCGCTGCTCACGGCGGGGTCACGCCTGGGAGTAGCCGTGGTCGGCAGCGCCACCCTCTATCAGGGCCGGCTGACGCAAGGGCTGCCGGAGGTGGTCGCCCGCATTCTGGGTCTTCGCAGCGACAGCGAAAACGCCATCCAATTCTCGCGCTCCGCTCCCGGCCTCATTACTTCGCTGATTGGCATGGGGCGCAAAGAACACGTCGCGCTCAACCTCAAGCCCGCGCTGGTCCCTCCCGCCCCCGTCGGCGAGTGGAACAAGCTCTTTATTGAACATTGAGAAATCCGATGGAGCGACGGGCGTTCTCGCCCATCTGCTATTTAAGCTGCTGCAACTTCTCAGCCGCCGTCTGCGATGCCATGCTGGCAGGATTTTCCTTCTGCACTTGCTGATAAACCCGTTGCGCCTCCAAAGGCTGATGGTCCGCCTCGTAGGTGTCGGCCAGCTCAAGTTGCGCAGTCGCTTTGCTCACGGCTGTCGTGGGCTTGGCAATCAATTCGTTGTAGAGGGAAATGGCTTGCTTGTTATTGCCCTGATTGCGATAGACCGTCGCCAGGGCAAATTTCGCAAGGGAAGAAAGATCGGCGTTGTGCGACTGCGCCACGCTTTGCAGCTGGCTGGCGGCGGCCGCATTGTTCCCCATGTCCTCGGCGGTCAGGCCGACAAAGTAGCGCGCAACATCCGCTGAGTGTGTATGCGGATACTTATCCACAATCGCCTGGAACTGCTTGTGCGCTTCCGTCGCGCGCTCGACCGACGAAGCAAAAGTGGGATTCTCCGGCTCCGCCGGCACGCCCGCCGGGCGCAGCGGCGTATCCAATGCGCGCAACGCCTGGGTCAATTCCAGGCTGGCGCTCTGATCCTGCTGGTTAATCGAATACCACAAGAAGAACACAGCCGCGGCCACTGCCACCACAATTACGGAGGCGATGACCAGTGGAACCTTATGTGCGGCCGACCAATCGACGGTTCTCTCCGCCGTCTCGATGGTGACCTTGCTGAATCTATCCTGCTTTAGCTGATGACGGGCTTCTGCGCGCACAAACTTCCCTTCTAACCCTCAGGTGGGCTGACAATCGTTCAGTCTAACAGGCAAAAATCGGCAGCGTCAAAGGCCGGGCCCTCGGAATGTATTAACCATTCCCGGCTTGCCCGGTTTTTCTCCGCGTCCTCCGCGGCCGTTCTCTGCGGCCTCGGCGGTTTAAGATTTTGCGTTTCGCCCGTCCCCAACACCAAGCCCTTACAATGGAACGCACCCAGTTCCTCCAAGGAGACCCCATGAAATACCGCAAGCTAGGCCGCACCAACTTCGAAGTCGGCGAAATCGCCCATGGCCTTTGGGGCATGAGCGGTTGGAGCGGCTCCGAAGACCAGCAATCCCTGCAAGCGCTGCAGCTCGCCGTCGATCTAGGCTG
This sequence comes from uncultured Acidobacteriaceae bacterium, assembly GCA_963770915.1. GTDB lineage: Bacteria > Acidobacteriota > Terriglobia > Terriglobales > Acidobacteriaceae > PALSA-270. The sequence continues at coordinate 1,841,938 of CAVYRG010000001.1, read as the reverse complement.
CAACTTCTTCGACACCGCTTGGGCCTACGGCAACGGCAAAAGCGACGGCCTGCTCGGTCAGATTCTCGCCGCCAACAAGTCCAAGCGCCTCTACGCCGCCTCCAAAATTCCGCCCATGAATTTGAAGTGGCCGGCTTCTGCCAACGACCGCTACGAGGACGTTTTCCCCGCCGCGCACGTCTTCAAGTACGCCGACCTGATCCGCAAGAAGCTGGGAACTGATTCCATCGATCTCCTGCAATTTCACGTCTGGCAAGACGCCTGGACCGAGGAGCCGGAATTTCGCAGCACAGTCGAGAAGCTCAAGCGCGACGGAATCATCCGCGCCTTCGGCCTCAGCCTCAATCGCTGGGAACCGGCCAACGGCATCGTGGCCCTGCGCACCGGGCTGGTGGATGTCGTGCAGGTCATCTACAACATCTTCGATCAGAATCCAGAAGAAGAGCTGTTCCCAGTCTGTAAGGAATTGAACATCGGCGTGATCGCCCGCGTCCCGCTCGATGAAGGCAGCCTGGGCGGCAAGATGACGCTCGAAACGAAATTCCCCGAGAGCGATTGGCGCTCCAAATATTTTGGCCCGGAGAATCTGAAGAAGACGCTGGCGCGCGTGGAGAAATTGAGAAGCGCGCTGCCGCCGTCGTTGAGCTTGCCCGAGGCCGCCTTGCGCTTCATCCTCGCCAATCCCGTGGTGAGCACCACCATCATCGGCATGCGCAAGCTGGATCACGTAAAGCAGAACATCGCCATAAGCGACGCCGCCCCGTTGGATGCGGCCCTGCTCAAGACGCTGAAGGCTCACCGCTGGGAGCGCACCCCGCAGCGCTGGTCGGATTAGGATGTGTGAGAAAGCAACGGACAGGCGGGCTGCTCCTGAAATAGCGACGTATCACCCGTTGGTTTCAAGGAAATGTTGCACATCGGTAAGCCAGGGGACTGACTGCTAGGACACTACCCCCCTCTGTCGAACTACGCACCCACCCAACCCCAACTGCTAAACTGACCCGTTGCCTCCCGCACGAAAATCCGCCACGAAAGCTCCCGCCCGCGCCGAACCTCGCATTTTCCTGATCGACGCCATGTCGTTCATCTTCCGCGCCTATCACGCCATGGCTCGGCAGCGTGGCATGTCCACCAAGACCGGCCTGCCAACCGCGGCCATCTACGTTTTCGTCAACATGCTGCGCAAGCTGCGCGACGATTTTTCTCCGGAATATCTCGCGGCGGTCTTCGACGTTGCCGGGCCGACCTTCCGCGACCTGCAGGCCGCGGCCATTACCGACCTGCGCCGCTTCGACGCCAAGACGCAGGCGTTCGAGAAAGTCGAATATCACGGCTACAAAGCCAATCGCGCCGAAATGCCCGCCGACCTGGCGCAGCAGCTGCCCTGTATCCGCCGCGCGCTCGAGGCCTACCGCATCCCCATTCTCGAGCTGCAGGGCTACGAGGCCGATGACGTGATTGGCACGCTGGCCCGCAAAGCAGCAGCCCAGTCATATTCCGTCTATGTCGTGTCCAGCGACAAGGACATGCTGCAGCTGGTAAACGATAAGGTTCTCGTCCTGAATCCGCCCAAAGACAATCTCATCTGCGACGCGGCGAAAGTGGAGGAACTTCTCGGCGTGCCGCCCGAGCGCGTGGTGGACGTGATGGCTCTGCGCGGAGATTCCATTGACAACGTTCCCGGCGCTCCTGGCATTGGCGACAAAGGCTCCGTCGAGCTGATCAAGCGCTTCGGCAGTGTCGAGCAGACCCTCGACCGCGCCGCCGAGATTGAGCGCAAGACCTATCGCGAATCGTTGCAGAACAATCGCGAAGCGGTGTTGATCAGCAAACAGCTTGTGACTATCGACTGCAACGTGCCGGTCGAGCTTGATGTTGAGGCGATGCACGTGGGCACGCCCGACGTCGACGCGCTGCGCGATCTTTTCACCGAGATGGAATTCACTTCGCTGCTCAAGGACCTTTTGCCGGTGGTCGAGGTGAAAGATGCCCAGTACACCGAAGCGAAGTCGGCAGAGGATGTGGAAAGCGTCCTGAAGTCGTTGCCCACCGGCGGAGCGCTGGCTGTTGCCGTAGAAGCGCCATTCGAGCCAACTGAAACTGAGGATGCCGGCGAAGACGAGCCGCAGGAGAGCATGCTTCCCCTTGCCGCGGAACCTTCCGCCGCACCTCCGCCGGCAATCGCCATCTCCACCGCGACGGGAACCGCCATGACTGTCCCCGCCACTGCGGGCGACGCCAGAGCGCGCCTGGATTTCGCTCTCTCCGACGCCGCCGTCCCGAAAAGCATTCACGACTACAAAGCGGCCATTCATGCGCTGCATGCGCATGGCGTCGGGTTGCGCGGCGTGGAGCATGACCCCATGCTCTATTCCTACTTGCTCGATCCGACTTATTCTTCGCACCGCCTGCCTGACGTGGCTTTGCGCCGTTTCAATCTCAAGCTAAGCGGAGCCCTTCCCGAGGCCGCCGATCTCACCGGCCGCCTCGCGGCCGCGCTGCGCGCTGAGGTTCAAGAAGCACGGCTGCTCAAGCTCTACGAAGAAATCGACCTGCCGCTTGTGCCCGTGCTCGCGCGCATGGAGCAGGCCGGCGTGAAGATCGACCGTCAGGTGCTGGCCGAAATGTCGTCACGCCTGCAGCGTGAAGTCGAAGCGAAAGCCCGCGAAATCTACGACCGCTCCGGAGTGGAATTCAATATCAATTCGCCCAAGCAACTCGGCGATGTGCTCTTCAACAAGCTGAATCTGCCCAAGCCGATGAAATACGGCCGCGGGAAGACCATTTCGACAGCAGTCGACGTTCTGGAAGGCCTGGCCGCCGAGCACGAAGTGCCCAAGCTGGTGCTCGAATATCGCCAGCTTTCCAAGCTCAAATCCACGTACGTCGACGCGCTGCCGCAAATGCTCAATCCCGCGACCGGCCGCCTGCACACGACTTTCGGACAAACGGGCACGGCGACCGGCAGGCTTTCTTCCGCGAATCCGAATCTGCAGAACATCCCGATTCGCACCGAGCTGGGTCGCGAAATTCGCGCCGCCTTCACCGCCGAGCCCGGACATCTCCTGCTCGCCGCCGACTATTCTCAAATCGAGCTGCGCTTGCTGGCGCATTTTTCCGGCGACCCCCTGCTGGTTGAGGCGTTCAACCGTGGCGACGACATTCACACCCTCACCGCCTCGCAAGTATTCGGCGTGCCCCCGCTCATGGTTACTGCCGACCATCGCCGCCAGGCCAAGGTTGTGAACTTCGGCATCGTCTACGGGCTCTCGGCCTTCGGCCTTTCGCAGCAGCTTGGCATCGCGCCCGCCGAAGCCCGGCAGTTCATCGACGCCTACTTCGAAAGATACAAAGGCGTGCGCGCCTTCATCGACTTCACCCTCGAAGAAGCTCGCCGCGTGCAGCGAGTGAAGACGTTGTTCGGACGCGTGCGGCCCATTCCCGATATCAACAGCAAGAACGCCAACCTGCGCGGCTTCGCCGAGCGCACCGCGGTTAACACTCCGTTGCAGGGCACGGCCGCGGACCTGATTAAGATCGCCATGATCCGCATCGACGCGGCGTTGGGCAAACAGGGCCTAAAGTCGCGAATGACGCTGCAAGTTCACGACGAGCTTGTCTTCGAAGTCTCCCAGGCGGAAGTGGACACAATGAAGACTCTGGTGAAGCGCGAGATGGAGAATGTCCATCCGCTTACCGTGCCCCTGCTGGCGGAAGTGAGTGTTGGATCAAACTGGCGGGATTTGGAGTAGAGCGGCGCGGGAGCTCCCGGCCGGAAGTCAGAGGTAAGAAACGAAACACTCAGGCACAAGTCCCCGCAAAACGCGCCGCTATCTCTGCGTGGCCATAACCCATATCCTCATCGTGCCCGGTTCCGACCTGAACCACTTTTCCTGGATGACGATGTGCGCCTCCACCGCGATCTTTCCGCAGGCGACCTCCGGTGGACAGGCGGCTGATACGGCTCTGACTATCTTGAGCGGATCGACGGACATCTCGCCGAACGCTTTCCCGGTTTTGTAGCTGAATCGAAAGCCGTCTCGAGGATCTCCGGCTTGGTCCAGCAATTGTGCGCCCTGTCGGTGTAGCTGCGAAACCACGTCGTCACGCAGCGCTGACATAAGAGCCATCCAGTCTTTCGATTTGATCTCGAGTGTCGCGGCGAATGACTTCTCATGGCTCGCAAACGCCTTGCCACCGGCAGCCTGCTCGGAATCTCTTAGCGCCGGAGTCTGATGGCTTTCAGTGAAGGATTGAATCGCTTTTTGCGGAGTGTAGGTCTTAATAAAAGAACTCTCCGTCTCGGGTGTTGGCTTGATATACGAATCATTGTTCGCGCCCTGACTCCAGGCGAGCCCAATCAGGCAAACACCGAGGAGAGCCCAAAGAATTCCAGTCTTGTATTTCATTGCGCGCACCTCCCCGGGGCGGGCTTCCGTGGTTCTCAGGCACCCAAGTTCTTCCTAATGCTAGCAGCAATCTTCTCCGCCAGCCGCTTCATCTTCGCTTCCGACTCGGCCTCGATCATCACGCGCGCCAGCGCCTCGGTTCCCGAATAGCGCACCAGCACGCGCCCGTCGCCATCCAGTTCGCGCTCCGCTGCGGCGATCGCGCTGTGAATCTCCGGAACCTGATGAAACGGCTTCTTCTCCCGCACGCGGACATTCTGAATAGTCTGCGGAAGGACTTTCAAGTCGGCGATCAGTTCCGCCACCTGGCGCCCGCTGCGCGCTATCGCTTCCATCACGCGCAGAGCGGTCAGCAGGCCGTCTCCGGTGGTGGATTCGCCGTCACGAAAAATGATGTGCCCCGATTGCTCTCCGCCGAGCGCTGCGCCCGACTTGCGCATTTCCTCCAGCACATATTTGTCGCCCACATCGGCGCGCAGCATGCGAATCCCGTGGCGCCGCAGGGCGATTTCCAGCCCCATATTCGACATATGCGTCGCCACCACGGTCATTCCTTCCAGCAGGCCGCGCTCTTTCATGTCGCGCGCCGCCAATAGCAAAACGGCGTCTCCGTTCACCACTCGCCCCTTCGCGTCGCAGAAGAGCGCCCGATCGGCATCGCCGTCGAAAGTGACGCCCAGGTCGAAAGTGCCGGCGTTATTCGCCACCGCCTTGGCCACGACATCCGGGTGAAGCGCCCCGCAACCCTCGTTAATGTTGCGCCCGTCGGGCGACGCGTTCAGAAACAGCGCTTGGATGCCGCAAGCGCGAAACAGCGCAGGCGCTTCCGCAGTAGCCGCGCCGTTGGCGCAATCCACCAGCACGCGCAACTTGTCCAGCCTCATGGTGACGCTGCGGGCCAGCCAATCCACGTAAGCTCGCCGCAGGCTTGCTTCTCCCGGCAGGCTGGGCTCAGTTTTTGCGGAGTGCGTTCGCCGGTGCTTTTCCCCCAGCAGCGCGAAAATCTTTTTTTCAATCGCCAGCTCGCGCGCGTCCGGCAGTTTGTAGCCATCTCCGGAGAACACCTTGATGCCGTTATCCGTCCAGGGATTATGCGAGGCGGAAATCACCACGCCGGCGGTGTATCGATGCGCGCGCGCCAGGTAGGCGACCCCCGGCGTCGTGATCACTCCGGCGCTGTGCACCTCGCAGGCCGCAGCGCCGAGACCGGCCGCGACCTGGTCCGCAATCCAGGCGCTTGATTCCCGCGTATCCTGCCCGATCACCACGCGCGCCCGCGGATCGGCCTCCTTGAGATTCTCTCCCAGAGCGCAGCCGATGAGACTGGCGCTCTCCATGGTCAAAGGAAATTCGCCCGCCATGCCGCGAATCCCGTCGGTTCCGAAAAGTTGCCGCGCTTGAGAAGTCATGCGGTTGAGATTAGTGAGTCTCGCCTGCGTCAGCGGTTTTCTGCATGATGACCGTCAAATGAATCGGCGCCGGATCGACCACTTGCACCATGGGATCGGCCACGTACGCGTGCGTGACAAAAGTGCCGCGATCCATGGTGCCGCTTACGTCCACCGGATCGGTGATGGCGGCGTCGACGGCTTCCACCCGCTTGCGCGGGCCGGTGACGCTGATCACCGGAGGATCAACCACGATCTTCGCAATGCTGTATCCGGCGGCAAAGGTGCCGACCACCCTTGGCCTCACTTCGACTTGGCGCGTCAGCCGGGTATCGAAAGCCAAATGAAGTTGGCTGGGCACCACTGATACGACGTCAAGACCGTAAGGATGCTGCACCTGTTGGGCGGTCAAGTCGAAGGTATGCTCGCCCGGCTCGACTCCGCTCAGATCGACGCGCGCGGCTACATCGGACCGCTGCAAACGCCGGATTAGGCGCTCCGCGCCGCGCAGGCGAATTTGCACTTCGGGAATCTTTTCCGAACTGATTTCCAGATTGTTGGGAATATTGCGAAACTCCACCGGCACTTCGATGGGCGCTTCCGCTTGCTGATCTCTGGTGACTCCCACCCATAACGCAACCGCAAAAGCCAGGGCCAGAATTTTCAATCCAAAGTTGTGCGCAATGTGGTTGCGGAAGAAATTCTTCATGGCTAGCGATCCGCCTCCTGCCTGAGGCGTGGCTCTTCCGCGTGCGCTTCAGCCTGGGAATCGTCCAGCCGAAACGTCTCCAGCCCGTCGCTGGTGCTGGTAATGGGAGTGGGCAAGGTGGAAGACGCTACATGCCCGCCCAGGAGTTCTCCCAGCCGCTCGCGCAGTTGATCGATGGTGAGGTCGCGCTCGATCTTTCCGCCGACCGCAATGCTGACCGCGCCGGTTTCTTCGGAAACGATAACCGCGATGGCGTCGGTTTCCTCGGTTACGCCGATGCCCGCGCGGTGCCGGGTTCCCAGCTGCGTGGAAAGCACGGGATTCATGGAAAGCGGCAGAAAACAAGCCGCCGCCGCGATGCGATCGCTCTTCACAATGACCGCGCCGTCGTGCAAAGGCGCGCTGGGGCGGAAAATCGTGGCCAGCAGATCGTAGGAAAGCCTGGCATCGAGCGAAACGCCGCTCTCAATGTAGGTGCGCAGGCCCACTTCCCGCTCGATCACCATCAGCGCCCCGGTGCGATTCTGGGAAAACAAATTGGCCGCCAGCACGATGTCGTCATAGGCCTCCGCTTCGGATGCGGAGGTACGCTTTAAGGTGAGCCGCCGCCCCAGCCGCGCCAGCGCCTGCCGGATCTCCGCCTGAAAAATCACGATCAGTGCGAATGCCGCGTATGGCAGCAGGGTGCTGATCATCCAGTTCAGCGTGGCCAGTTCGCTGAGCCGCGAAAAATAAAACGCAATGGCCAGTACGCCGACGCCGGCCAGCATCAGGGCCGCGCGCGTGCCCTTCACCAGAGCCAGGAATTCGTAAATGATGACCGCGACCAACAGGATGTCGACCACCGAAAGAAACGACACCTGTGACCACGGCCCTAACAGATGCGGCACGCAAAACCCCTTTCAAAATAATGATCCTGAGATGCCCGGCGGCCCACTTTTATTGTAATCCAGCGGCCAAAATGCGCGGGACTTGGCTGTGAACCATGGAGGGTCAGCCCTTGTTTCGCTTGACCGTGGCCGTCACGCTTCCCCGCGCCAGGCGTGCGGAGATATCTTCGCCAGGGCGAACCTTGGCTGCGTCGGTCAACAGCCTTCCCTTCGCGTCGAAGACCAGCGCATATCCGCGTTCCAGAATGGCGGAAGGGGAGAGCGCCTGCAGTTGGCCGGAGAGTTGCCCGAGGCGTGCGCGCCTCTGCAGCAGAACCGTATGCATCGCCGAACTGAGCGCGGCGACGCGGGCTTCCAGCTCTTTTCGGATTCCGGCCAGAATTCGCCGCGCATCGTAATGGCGTACTGCCGCAGCCAGGGCTTCGAACCGCCGGCGGTTTCCTTCCACGATGTCTCGCTCCGCGTGCGCCAGCCCGTACGCCAGCTCGTCTACCCGCTGCTGGCGTCGGCGAATCAAATCCATCATGCGGGCAAAGGCCCCGTGCTGCGCCAACTCCGTCAGATTCTGCCGCGCCATGAGCAGGTGATAGCGCAAGCCCTTTTCCAGCCGCTGTTGCAGGCTCTCGACCTGCTCCTCGATTTCCTGCCGCGAGCGAATCACCAGCTCCGCCGCCGCCGAAGGCGTGGACGCGCGCAGGTCGGCTACAAAGTCGAGGATGGTGAAGTCAGTCTCATGGCCCACCGCCGAAATCACCGGAATGCGCGATGCCGCTACCGCCCGCGCCAGGCTCTCGTCGTTAAAGGCCGCCAAATCCTCCGCCGAACCGCCCCCGCGGGCGACCACAATGACATCGACATTTCGGGCATGGTTGAAATAGCGAATGCCCGCCGTTACCTCCAGCGCGGCCGCTTCACCTTGCACCTGCGCCGGGAAGATCAGAACGCTTGCGGAGTGATGCCGCCGCTGCAAAATATTGAGGAGATCGCGCAGCGCGGCGGCTTGCGGCGAAGTCACCACGCCAATTCTCCCCGGCAGCGCGGGAATTGGCCGCTTTCGACCCGCATCGAACAGCCCTTCCGCTTCCAGCTTCGCCTTCAGTTGCTCGAATGCGACCTGCAGCGCGCCCGCGCCTTTCGGCTCGATGTATTCAGCGGAAATCTGCAGCTGGCCGCGGTCTTCATAAATCGTGACCCGTCCGCGTACCACCACTTGCATTCCGTTTTCCGGACGAAAACGCAGCAGCCTCGCCTGCGAGCGGAACATCACGGCGCTCAACTGTGAGCTTTCATCTTTCAGCGTGAAATAGAGGTGGCCGGAGTCGTGCGCGCGAAAATTGGAAATCTCGCCTTCCACCCAGGTGTCGCCGTATTCGCGTTCGAGATGAGTGCGCACCGCCGACACCAGATCGCGCACCGTCCAGACGCGGCGCTCCGCAGCCTTGAAGCCGAAACTGAATCCGAGCTGATCGTTCAGGCTCATGCACTACCATTCCCGTTCCTCTGTCATCCCGACCGGAGCGGAGGGATCTTGTGTTCCTTCAAACTGAAACCGGAACCGCCGGACTAACGCCGCAACTTCCCAACGAAATAAAAGAGCAACGTCAACACCACGCTCAACACAATCGAAGTCGCCAGAGGGAAGTAGAATGTGGTGTTCTTCCCCCGGTAAACGATGTCCCCCGGCAGCCGTCCCAGTGGAAGATTTGTTCTCCCCAAAAACAGCACCATCAAACCGGCCGCGACCAGAATTACGCCGAAAAGAATCAGCATCTTGCCCAACTCGGTCATGGCACAAGTCTAAATCAGCGCATAGCTTTGCAATGAAAAGTACTTGACAAACGCTATCCCCTGCCTTACTTTCCTTCCATCCATGCTGGAGCATCGCCCACGCCGCCGGTTTCATCTCACCGCTCGCCCCTCGCTTCACCTTCGCGCCGCCGAAGATCTTCGCTATATCCGCGAAACCATGGAGCGCTCGGCCTCCTTCACCGCCGTGCCGGGCTGGGGACAGGTCGCCATGGGCCTCACTGCGCTTGGCGCCGCTTGGATTGCCCGCCAACAAACCTCTACTTCCGCCTGGCTGCAGGTCTGGCTGGCAGAAGCCGTCGTGGCCATTGCCATCGGATTTCTGGCCATTCGCGCCAAGGCGCAAAAAGCCGGACTGCCGCTGACCAGAGGCCCGGTCCGCAAGGTCGCTTTGAGCGCATTTCCGCCCTACGCGGCTGGAGCGCTGCTCACGCTTCTGCTTTACCGCTCAGGCCTGGCACGGGATCTGCCAGGAGTCTGGCTGTTGCTCTATGGAGCCGGTGTTGTCAGCGGCGGAGCATTCTCCGTTGTCAGCGTTCCGATCATGGGCGCCTGCTTCATGCTGATGGGCGCAGCCGCCTTGTTCGCCCCCGCAGCCTGGGGGAATTTCTTTATGGTTGTCGGCTTTGGCGGGTTGCACATCGCCTTCGGCGCGTGGATCGCGAGGAGGCATGGTGGCTAGGTTCAAATTGGCAATCCCAAAACGGGCCGAACCAGCTGCAAAACCTGCGTCGCGTCGCCGCCCCGCTGAGCTTCCCGAACTTGACCGCCGCATTCATGAGCGTATCCGCCTGGGCATTCTCAGCGCTTTGGCCATCAACGATTCGCTCAGCTTCAACGACCTGAAACGCCTGCTCAAGACCACCGACGGCAATCTCAGCGTGCATGCCCGCAAGCTGGAAGAAGCCGCCTACGTCGCTTGCCACAAATTTTTCGAGGGCCGCGTCCCGCGCACCGAATACCGCCTGACCGCGGCCGGGCGCAAAGCGCTGGAGCAATATCTTCAGCAGATGGAAGAGCTGATCCGAATAACCCGCGAGGATTGAAAGCGCTCCGCAGGGTAAATGTGGCGCGGGCGCCCCCCTGCGAAATGCACGCAGTGCATCGTCGCCTAATGCGGCCGGAGACTGCCCCGGCAAATCACCTAGAATCCCACCCGCCAGGTGCTAGAATCTCGCCCCATGAGACCGCTTCTATTGCCAGCTTTCCTATTCCTCGCCATCGCACTCTCCGCGCAGACCGCCGTAGAAATTACCGCCGAGCCGCACCATCACCTGGTCCTCGAGAATTCCTACGTTCGTGCCTTTGCGGTGGACGTCGCGCCCGGCGACTCCACTCTGGTACACATCCATCGCCATGACATCGTTTCCGTGGTGTTCGGCCCGGCCGAAATTTCGAACGAGGTACTCGGCAAGCCGCCCGTCCAGTCGAAAGTGCAGGACGGCCATACCGGCGCCGGCAATGCCGGAATCACCCACGCCGTCCGCAATGTTGGCGCAACCCACTTCCGCAACGTCACCATCGAGCTGCTGCAGGATGAGAAAGCGAAAAAGTCTCCTCCGCCCAAGTGGGATGAAGATCGCGGCCTGCAGATTCTCGAAGGCGGCACGCAAGACATCATGTTCGTGAAGGACGGCGTGCGCGTCTCAGAGACCGAGTTCCAGCCCGGAGGAATGACCCACAAATACCGTCATCCCGGCCCCTATCTGATCGTCGCTCTCACCGATCTGTCTCTTCGCAGCGATGTGGCGGGCAAGCGAACGTCGCCGGTTGTTCTCAAGACGGGTGACATGCGGTGGTTTGCCGGAGCCGATACCGACATGCTCATGAACGTCAGCCAGCAGCCAGCCAAGTTCGTGACCCTGGAATTCCACTAAGAATGCCGGAACGCTTCGGAGCAGAAGCGTTGAGGTTCGATCTTCGGCTACCTCGCCACTACCAGTTCCTTCCCCGAGTACTCGACAACTTTATCCGGCCGGTCCGTTGGCCTCACTCCCACCCCGTGATTCTGTCCCACAAAAACAATCTGGAACGTCCTCGTCCGGAGCATCCCCGGAAATTCGCCCTTGCGATCACCAATCGTGAGCGTCTGCTTCGCGTCGTTCCAATGCAGCGGGATCGTCGCGTACACGCCCTTCTCGTAATCGTAGTTGTCGTTCTCATCTTCGTAGATCATGAAGTCGCCATCGGTTCCGGGATAAATTCGCAGCTCGATCGGATCTTCCGCCTTCTCGGTCGACCACTCCACCTCCGGCCCCAGGGGCAGAATCGACCCGGCCCGGATGTAAAGAGGAATCCGCCCCAGCGGAGCCGCGGTATCGACGTTTTGCGGTCCCACAACGGAATTCCCATTCCAGAAGTCGTACCACTTCGCCGCCGGCAGATAGACTCGCCTCGCGCTGACCGCCGGGTCCGTTACCGGATTCACTAGAATCGCCGGCCCGTACATAAATTGGTCCGCAATGTCGCGAACCCGTTCGTCGCCGCGGAAATCCATCACCAGCGCCCGCATCGGCGTGTAGCTGTCATGCGTGGTCATCCAAGCCAGCGAGTAGATGTACGGCAGCAGCCGGTAGCGCAGCGTGTCAAACTTCACCAGTACTTTCTGCGCCTCCGGCCCATAGGACCACAATTCGTTGTGATTGGGGTTGCGCGTGCCGTGCACCCGCAAAATCGGGTTGAACGTGCTGAACTGAAACCAGCGCACAAACAACTCGCGGTACGAGGGATCATCAGGATTTCCCGAAACGAAACCGCCAGTATCGGTGGTCCAATATGGCATTCCCGAAAGGGAATAATTCAGTCCCGCTGGAATCTGCTTCTTGAGAAATGTCCAGCTCGCCTCAATATCGCCCGACCACACGGTTGCCGCATTGCGCTGCTCGCCCGCGAACGCCGAGCGCGAAAGAATAAACACGCGTTTCTGCTGCGAAGCGCTGCGCTGCCCCTCATACACGCCGGTGGTATGCATGAGCGGAAACATATTCGCGTAGCGCGCCCCGCTGCCGAGCGCCGTCTGATTAATCACCAGAATGTTGGTCTCCCGCCACTCCGTTTCCGGTTCGTCGGTGTCGAGCCACCAGGCATCCGCGCCAATTTGAAATAAATTCTTGTCGATCAAGTCCCAGTAAAATTTCCGCGCCTTGGGATTGAAGGCGTCATAGAGCGCGCTGCCCGCCGGTTGAAATCCTTCGTCCCCCTGCATTTTGGCGATGAAGTATCCGCGCTTGTCCATCTCATCGTAGGTCTTCGATCCCGGCCGGAAAAACGGCCACACCGAAATCATCACGTGGAAATGACTCTGGTGCAGGTCGTCGAACATCGCTTTCGGATCGGGATAGCGCTTCGCATCGAACGTCGGCTCTCCCATCGTGATCCACCAGAACCAGTCCTGCACGATGTCGTCCACCGGGATGTGCAGCTCGCGATATTCGTGCGCAATGCCCAGAATCTCTTCCTGCGTTTGGTAGCGATTCTTGCATTGCCAGAATCCATACGCCCATTTTCCAAACAGCGGCGGCTCACCCGTCAGCTCACGGTACCCGGCAATCACCTGGTCGAACTCCGGCCCATAAATAAAGTAGTAATCAATGGCGTCGGCTACTTCCGAACTGAGATACAGCGCGTTCAAGAAACGGTTATTGAACCGGCTGCGCGAAGTGTTGTTCCAAAACACCCCATAGCCGTTGGTCGACAAGAAAAATGGGATGCTGATGTTGGTGTTGTCCTGCGACAGGTCGACTGCCTGCCCGCGTTCATTCAGCGCGCCTGTTTGATGCTGCCCCAGCCCATAAAACGCCTCGTAAGATCCCCATAATTTGGAAAACATCTCCGCGTGGTACGTCTTCTCTCCGTTAACCACAACCGGAGTCATGCTCCTTCCGTCGTCTCCGAATAGTTTCTTCCCCGCCAGGTCGGTGAAAGAAATACTTCCATTCTTACGAGTAACGGCCACCTTTATCTTGCCGGTCGTCAGCGTGACCTTGTCGTCAGCCGCCTGCATGCTCCACTGCACCGCCGGCCAATCTTTCTTGATGACCACGTAATCCTGCGACTGCGGGAATGACTCGGTCGGCGAGTACAGCACGCGCACAATCGCATCGCTGCAAACTTGCAGCTTCAGCACGCCCGTCTTCATGGTGAAAAGCACGCCGTCGCTTTGCTGTTGCACGCCGGTTACAGGGTTAACCGGAGTCCACTGCGCTTGCGCCGACGGCCCTGCCACCAGCAGAGCCAATCCCAGCAACCGCTGCAAAGAAATGCGAACTTTCGAGGATTTCATGTGCCGCTCCGAACCGAGCATAATGGTCGACCGCGCAGTAGTGGCGCAATTTTGGATATTTTCTCTAATTTGTCATTCCGAAGCGCAGCAGTATCGCCGATGAGGCCGGCCCGGAATGACAAATGGTTTGTCTAAATTCGCCAAACTCAGCCACCTCAACCGGGCCAGAGTCTACCACGCAAACATCGGCTTCTAGTAAACTAGTGAAGCCTATGTTACGCACTGGATTTATCGGCTGGAGAGGCATGGTCGGCAGCGTCCTGCTGCAACGCATGCGTGCGGAAAACGACTTCCCCGGCCTCGATCCCGTTTTCTTTTCTACTTCGAACGCAGGCGGCGAAGCGCCGCCCGAAGCCGGCCCGCGCGCCTCGCTTCTGGACGCGAAAGATCTCAAAGCGCTGAGCCGTTGCGACGTGCTGGTTAGCTGCCAGGGCGGCGACTACACCACTGAAATTTATCCTCAGCTTCGCGCCGCCGGTTGGCATGGATATTGGATCGACGCCGCCTCCACGCTGCGCATGGCCGACGATGCCGTTATCATTCTTGATCCCGTAAACGGCGACGTCATTCAGCGCGGCTTGGCCAAAGGCATCCGCACTTTTGCTGGCGGCAATTGCACCGTCAGCCTGATGCTGATGGCAGTTGCCAGTCTGCTGAAGGCCGGATGGGTCGAATGGATCACGACCATGACCTACCAGGCCGCCTCCGGCGCCGGCGCGGCCAAAATGCTTCAGTTGGTGAAACAAATGGCGTGCCTGGTCGATCCCACCCGCGCTCATCCATCGGAAAACGCGCTCGAAGTCGATCGCATGGTCATCGAAGCGCAACGCTCGCCCTCGCTCCCGACCGGCGAATTCGGCGCGCCGCTCGCTGGCAGCCTGCTCGCCTGGATCGACAAAGAAATGCCCGGCGGCCAAACCAAAGAAGAATGGAAGGGCATGGCCGAGACCAACAAGATCATGGGCCTGAACCCGCCCGTGCCGGTCGATGGCCTCTGCGTCCGCGTGGGCACCATGCGCTGCCACAGCCAGGGACTGACCATCAAGCTGAAGCGCGACATTCCGCTCGGCGAAATCGAGCAAAAGCTGGCAAGCGGGAACGAGTGGGTGAAGGTTGTCCCAAACGAAAAGGCTGCAACGCTGCGCGATCTCACGCCCACGGCGGTGTCGGGAACGTTGACCGTTCCCATCGGCCGCCTGCACAAATTAAAGCTGGGGCCGGAGTATCTCGGCGCTTTTACCGTCGGCGATCAGTTGCTGTGGGGCGCGGCCGAACCGCTGCGGCGCATGCTGAACATTCTGCGCGAGCATTTGGGGGAAAGTTCGGAGGTTCAGATGGCTTCGGCACACGTACGCACCTAGTGTTGTCGCCCCTATAATGATTTGCTTCCTGAAATGATCCGCTCCTACAAAGGCATCAACCCGACCGTTCCCGCTACCTGCTACGTTGACGACTCCGCCCAGATCATCGGCGATGTCATCCTCGGCGAGCACGCCAGCGTGTGGGCAAATGCCGTCGTCCGCGGCGACGTGCATTCCATCCGCATCGGCGCCTGCTCCAACATTCAGGACTGCAGCGTGCTCCACGGCATGAAGGAGCAGTACGGAGTCTTCGTCGGCGAGCACGTCACCGTCGGCCACACCGTCACCCTCCACGGTTGCGTCGTCAACGATCGCTGCCTCATCGGCATGGGCTCGATCATCCTGAATGGCGCGGTGATCGGCGCGGGCTCCATCATCGCCGCCGGCACGCTCATCCCTGAAAAGACCATCGTCGAGCCCGGCTCGCTCTGGATGGGCTCTCCCGGCAAATTCCGCCGCAAGCTCACCGAGCAGGACCAGGCCATGATCCTCCGCTACGCCAACAATTATTTAGGATATAAAGATTCGTACCTGGCGGAGAGATAGCATTCAGCCGTCAGCACTCAGCGGATGTCATCCTGGGGCGGAATTTGAACCCGGACAGCTTTCGCTGTAAAGCCAACGACCAACGACGCACGACCAACGACCGAATGATCAAAGCCATCCGAGGCACGCGCGACCTGCTCCCGCCGGAAACGGCGCTGTGGAATCATGTCGAGAAAGTCGTGCGCGAAGTTTTTCGCACTTACAACTTCCAGGAAATCCGCACCCCGATTTTCGAGGCCACCGAACTTTTCTCGCGCGGCGTCGGCGAAGAGACCGATATCGTCTCCAAAGAAATGTTCACGTGGGAAGATCGCGGCCAAGTACCAAAAGTCTTGGAGGGCGCGGTATTTCCAGGAGAAAGCGCGAGACGCACCTACCAATCCCTCACCCTGCGCCCCGAAAACACCGCCGGCGTGGTCCGCGCCTACATCGAGCACAAGCTTTGGGATCGCGGCCTGAACAAGCTCTACTACATCGGCCCGCAGTTCCGCCGCGAGCGCCCGCAAAAGGGACGCTACCGCCAGTTCTACCAAATTGGCGCCGAAGTCATCGGCCCCCCGACCGCGGGCAGCGAGTCCCCCGCCCGCGACGCCGAAATTCTCGAACTGCTGGCCACTCTGCTCGATCGCCTCGGCATCAAAAGCTGGAAGCTTGAGCTCAACTCGGTCGGCTCCTCCGCCGACCGCGTGCGCTACAACGATGTTCTGCGCCAGGCGCTCGAAAGCGTAAAAGAAAAGATGTGCGCCGATTGCCAGCGCCGCGCCGTCACCAATCCTCTGCGTGTGCTCGACTGCAAAGTTCCCGAGGACCAGCCCATCATCGAAAAACTGCCGCGCATCTACGATCACCTCGACGACGAGACCAAAAAGCATTTCGACGCCGTACAGGCAATCCTCAAAAGCGTCGGCGTCCCATTCGAAATCAATCACCGATTAGTCCGCGGCCTCGACTACTACACCCGCACGGCATTCGAGTTCACCCACGGCGCGCTGGGCGCGCAAAATTCAATTCTGGGCGGCGGCCGTTACGACGGCCTTTCCGAATCTCTGGGAGGTCCGCCGGCTCCGGGCATTGGCTTCGCCATCGGGGAAGACCGTCTGGTCATGGCCCTACAGGAATCCGCCGAAGCCATGCAGCCCAAGCCCGACGTCTACATCGCGCCGCTAGGCGCAGGCATGAACGCCGAAGCCGCCAAGCTCGCTCGCGCGCTTCGCCGCGAAGGCATTGTGGTTGAGCTGGGCGACGAAACCTTCCGCCTGAAGAAATCCTTCGAAACGGCGACAAAACTCGGGGCGCCCTACATCCTGATTCTGGGCGAAAACGAAGCCAAATCGAACACCTTCGCCCTGAAAAACCTCGCCACCGGCGAGCAAATCACCGTCTCCGCCGCCGACCTTGCCGGCAAGCTCCGCCGTAATTAGCCAAGAGGTCACACCTAAATCCCCTGTGCTTCCCCGTGTCCCCTGTGGTTATTCTCCCGCCCCTACGGCTTCATCAACGCATCAATCCCCGCCTGCACGCAGGCCTGATCCATATCTCCGGTTCTGGCCCCACTCGCCGCGATCGCGCCCACGACTTTGCCATCCACCACAATCGGCAAACCGCCGCGCAATGCGGTCACCCCGGTGAAAGCCAGCCCAATCAACTTGCCGTCGTTCAATTTGTCTTCAAAATTTCCGCTGGGCGAATTGTTGCGCGCGGCCGTCCGCGCCTTGCCTTGCGAATAATCAATCGTCGACAGCGACGCGCCGTCCATGTGCTCGAAGTAAATGAGATTTCCCGAGTCGTCCACCACGGTGAACGAGAGCTTCAGATTCTGCTTCATCGCCTCCGCCTCGGCTGCCGCGACCATCTTTTTTGCCGCTGCAAGGCTGATCACTTTCTTTTCCAGCAGCGGAACCGACTGGCCTACCAACGGCACCGCAAAAAGAACCGTAACTAGGACAACCAAACCTACGCGTGCGACCATGAATCGCTCCTTTTTTGACTTTTTGGGGTTTGGGATTGGGATGTCACCTGCGATGGCATCCCTCTTCCGGGTGCACATCCTACCACGGCCACGCGGCCGGAATGAGTCACTCGGAGCCCGCCTTGACTACGCTAACTCCTCGCGCCTACCATCCTCCGTAGTTGGGGCCGTGTCGAAGTATCGTTCACCCATTTCCGTGCAGGAGACCGTTCCATGAAATCACCGTTAAGAATGGGTTTCGCCCTCGTCGCATTCTTGTTTCCCGTGCTGTGCTGCCAGGCTCAGATGACGGCCCCGAAGCCCGGGCCTGAAGTTGAGAAGCTTGGCTACTTCGTGGGCAACTGGACCGTTGCCGGAGAAGTGAAGCCTGGCCCCATGGGGCCTGGTGGCAAGATGACTGGCAGCAGCGATGCCGCCTGGGTTACTGGCGGCTTCTTTGTTGAGTCGCGCGAGGAATTCAAAGGCCCCCCGGCAGACAGCTCGGATTTGTCGGTCATGGGATACAACCCAGACGACAAGGTTTACACCTACCACGCCTTCGACAACACGGGCCATGCCGCGTATTACACGGGGACGGTAGACGGCGACACCTGGACCTGGACCGGCACCGAGAAGATGGGCGACCAATCCATGAAGGGGCGGTACACCGCAACCGTGGTCAGCCCGGCTTCCTATCTATTCAAGTTCGAACTTTCGCCGGACGGCACTAGCTGGACAACCGTCATGGAAGGAAAGGCGACCAAGAAATAATGAGCACGATTCGGTTCGTGCCCGGTACGTCGCGCCGCGAGCTGCGCCTTGGCTCGCCTGCCCAAGCCGATCAGCGTTTATAATCTTCAATTCGGCTTTCAGCCGCATTCTCCATAGAAGGCAACCACTTGCTCGATTTCCTCGGCGATCTGCGACGCACCCACATGTGCGGCGGTCTGCGCTCTTCCGACGCCGGCAAAAAAGCCGTGCTCATGGGATGGGTGAACCGCCGCCGCGACTTGGGCAGCCTCATCTTCATTGATCTACGCGACCGCACCGGCGTCACCCAGGTCGTGGTCAACAAAGAACTCAACCCTGCCGCCCATACCAAAACTGAATTGCTGCGGAACGAGTTCGTCATCGCCGTGGTGGGCACGGTGAAGCGGCGCGATCCCGCCACCTTCAATAAGAACATCCCCACCGGCGAAGTGGAACTCGTGGTCGATGAACTGCGCCTCCTGAACGAGTCCAAGCAGCCGCCATTCCTGCCTTCCGAAACGGTACTCCCAAATGAGGAAATGCGCCTCAAGTACCGCTACCTCGATTTGCGCCGCGACGTCATGCAGTTCAACATCGAGATGCGGCACAAAGTATCCAAGGCCGTCCGCGACTATCTTTCCGCGCAGGGCTTCTTCGACATCGAAACCCCGTTCATGACGCGTTCCACACCAGAGGGCGCGCGCGACTACCTCGTCCCCAGTCGCGTGCAGCCCGGCAGTTTCTACGCCCTGCCGCAATCGCCGCAGATGTTCAAGCAGATTCTGATGATCTCCGGCTTCGACAAGTATTTCCAGATCGTGCGCTGCTTCCGCGACGAAGATTTCCGCGCCGATCGCCAGGCCGAGTTCACCCAGATCGATCTCGAGATGTCCTACCCGCAGCTCGATACGGTTTATGGCGTGGTCGAGGGGTTTCTGACGGCAGCCTTCAAAGCCGCCGGGCACGACATCAAGACGCCGTTTCTGCGCATGACCTACGACCAGGCCAACCGGCTCTACGGCAACGACAAGCCGGATATGCGCCTGCCTGCCATGGTTGATGTGCGCGCCGCGCTCACTCCAGAAGAACTGGAAGACGTGACCGCAAAATTCCACATTCACAAGGAATTGCCCTGGCAGCTCATCCGCATTCCCAAGGCCGGCGATATTTCCGGCACCGAGCGCCGCACCATCGGTACTTACGGCGCGTATCAGCATGTCGGCGGGCCGACCTTTGTGCAGTTGATGACCGATCCCAAGCGCTTCGCGAAGGACTATCCTGAGATTTCAGAAAAGATCCTGAAATTTGCGAAGGTCGAAGCGGATGATCTGTGGCTGCTGGCGGGCGCGCTGCATAAACCGGAAGTCGCAGCCGGTAGCGGAGCAAGATACCCAGCACTTCTGCGAAAAATGCGGATATCTTCGCCTCGACCTCGCGCAAAAGTATGCCGAGAAGCACGGCGCATTTAAGAAGACCGGCGATCCCGCACACGATTTTCGCTTCCTCTGGGTCACCGACTTCCCCATGTTCGCCTGGGAGAAGGACGAAAAAGCTTGGACCCCGGCCCACCATCCCTTCACCTCGCTGCACGAAGAAGACATGGCCAAGCTGGAAGCCCACATCGATTCCGCGCACGATCCGAAGTCGCCGCTGGGAGAAATCCGGGCCCTGGCGTACGACGTGGTGCTCAACGGCACCGAACTTGGCTCCGGCTCGATTCGTATTCACCGCCAGGACATTCAGAAGAAGATATTCAAAGCTCTGGGCATGAGCGATGACGAGGCCCGCGCCCGCTTCGGCTTTTTCCTCGAAGCGCTGGAGTACGGCACGCCTCCCCACGGCGGCATTGCGCTCGGCCTCGATCGCATCGTGATGATCCTCGCCGGCGCCGACAGCCTGCGCGAAGTGATTCCATTCCCCAAAACCGCGCGGGCGGTGGATCTCATGGTCGATGCGCCCACTCCCGTCAGCGAAGCGCAGCTGAAGGACTTGGGGATTCAGATCAAAAAGCCCAAAGACTAGTGCCGCGTGTCCCGAGGAAATTGACTGCAAAGGCTGAGCTCGAAACGCAACCCCAATCGGGATTCCCACAAAGGAATTTCTCTTATGGGATTTTCAGAATGGAACCAGCCTAGTTCTTCCTTATTCCCGCTCCGTGTCCTCTGCGGTCAAGCTCTCGAAACTGATGCCTTTGCCTTCTCCCTCCGCATCTGCCAAACTGACCACCGAGAACCGAGAACCGAGAGCTGAGAACTGCCTTGGGCAAAATCCACGTCCTCTCCGAAAATGTCGCCAACAAAATCGCTGCCGGCGAAGTCGTCGAGCGCCCCGCATCGGTTGTGAAAGAGCTGCTCGAAAACGCCCTCGACGCCGGTTCCACCCGCATCAAAATTCAAGTCGAAGCCGGCGGCAAAAAGCTCATCCACATCGCCGACAATGGCTGTGGCATGGTGCGCGACGACGCTTTGCTCGCCTTCGAGCGCCACGCGACCTCCAAGATTCGCGACGCCGAAGACCTGCTCAGCGTCTCGACCCTCGGATTCCGCGGCGAGGCTTTGCCTTCTATCGCCTCGGTTTCCCGCCTTCGCCTTGAAACCCGCTCCGCCGACGAGCCTTCGGGCACGGTCATCGAAATCAATGGCGGCAAGATGTTCAAAGTCGAAGAGGCCGGTCTGCCCGCCGGCACTTCCATTACCGTTCGCGATCTCTTCTTCAACACCCCTGCGCGAAAGAAATTTCTGAAAGCGGAATCCACCGAGCTGTCGCACATCGCGTCGCTGGTCACACACTACGCGCTGGCCCATCCCGAAAAGCACTTCGAATTGCACTCCGCCACCAACGCCATGCTCGTCGCCCCCCCGGTCGCGAGCGCCAGCGACCGTGTCTACCAGATTTTCGGCAGGGAAGTTCTTGACGAACTCATTCCCATCGCCGCGGCCCAGCCCCTGCAGCGCGTGGGTTTGCCGCAGCCTCCGCCCTGGCGTCGCCCGCAAGAAGAAGATGACGAGCAGAACGCACATTCCACTCCTGGCGAGCTCCGCCTCCACGGCTTCGTCTCCAAACCGGAAATCCAAAAGCTGAACCGCAATTCGATCTACGTCTTCGTCAACCGCCGCCTCATTCGCGACCGCCTCATTCAGCACGCTATTACCGAGGCCTACCGCAACGTGCTCCCGCCAACTGTGTTTCCTGTCGTCTTGCTGTTCCTCGAATTGCCGAGCGAAGAAGTCGACGTCAACGTTCACCCGTCTAAGACAGAAGTCCGCTTCCGCCAGCAGAGCGTACTGCACGATTTTGTCCGTGACTCCATCCGCGCCGCTCTCATGAAAGCCCGTCCCGTGCCGCAGTTCATCACTGAAATTGACGCCCACCCCACCGCCAGCCCAATGCTCACGCCCGGCGCACGAGCCGCCGCGCTGGAAGCCTCGGCCTGGCGCTCGCTCTACGCGCCCGCTGGCCAAGCCGCGCCGGAATCCGTCGCGCAAGGTTTCACCCTGCAAGCGCCCATTCCACCGCCCATCAATGAACGCTTCGCATTCGGAGTCGATGGCATCCGCATCGACGGCAACGCCGCCCTTGCCATCGCCCGCCTGCCGCAGCCCGTCGTTCCCGGCGATAGCTGCGCCCCGCCGATTCTCGACGGCCCCGAAGTCATCAGCGATCTCGCCCCGTCGCTGGCCTCGCTCAAGCCGCTGGGCCAGATTCGCGACTCCTTCGTTCTGGCGGTGAATCACGAAGGCCTGTGGATTGTCGATCAGCACGTCGCCCACGAACGCGTTCTCTTTGAAAGAATCCTGAAGCAGCGGGCCGCGAAAAGCGTCGAGAGCCAGCGCCTGCTCATGCCGCTGGTGCTCGAACTCACTCCCGCGCAGCAAGCCATCTTCACCGAGATTTCCGACGAGCTAAACCTCAACGGCTTCGAAGCCGAGCCTTTCGGCGCGCGCAGCATCGCCGTGAAGGTCGCGCCTGCTGGCATCGACGCTCCGCAAATCGAGAAAATGCTGCACGAGCTGCTCGAGCAGTTCGCTCATGAAGAGCAGAGCCTGAACCTGGAGAAGATTCGCACTCGCATCGCCGCCTCCATCGCCTGCCACGCGGCCATCAAGGTCAACATGCCGCTGGAGCAAAACAAAATGGAGTGGCTGCTCGCCGAATTGTCCAAAACCGAATGCCCCATGTCCTGCCCGCACGGCCGCCCGGTAGTTCTGCGATACTCTTTGAAGGACATTCAGAAGGCTTTCAAGAGGATCTAGCTGCTAGTTTCCGCTAGCTACTAGCTAGAACTCGCAGCGAACGTCCTCAGCTAGAAGCTAGTAGCTCTCTCTTATGACCGACCCCGAACTCCACGACCTTCGCCGCGCCAAATGGCACCTCGACGGCCATCCCGTCCGCACGCTCGACGACGCACGCGCGTTCCTCGAATCGGTCGGTTTCTGTCTCATGTATCCGCAGAAGCCCATGCCGCTGCTTCCCACTTTCATCGGCGCATGGGCCGGTTCGGACGATCGCCTGCCTACCTGGCAGCAGGCGTTCGCCGACCAGCGCGCTCAGGATGCCACCGAACTCATGGTTCGACTTTTGCGCGAGCGCGACGCCTACGAAGCCAACCTGTTTGGCGAAAACAACGCCTTCCTGGTCGCCGCTTCCATCTTCCCTTATTTCTATGCGCTGGCTGGTGAGCGCAATCCGCGGCAGGCGCCGCAGTCTGGACCGCGCGCGGAATACTCCAATCTCGCTTGCGATACCTTCGCCGCCATCCAACGCGGCGGCCCCATCTCCAAAGTCAAGCTGCAGGAGACGCTCGGCGGCAGCATTTCCACCGCCGCTCTCGATCACGCGCTGGGCGAGCTGGGCGCAAAGCTCCGCATCACCCGCGTCGATTACAACCCCTCGGAAGGCTCCTTTTGGGATGTTCTTTACCGCTGGTCACCCGAGGCCCTTCGCGAAGGCATTGAGCTTTCCGTCGGCGAAGCGCTTTCCGCCCTGCTCTCGAAATATCTGGATTGCGTGGTCGCCGCCGATGTTCAGGAACTGGAAACCTTGTTTGGAAATTTCGTCTCGCGCTCGCGGGTGAAGGAGTCGATCAACGCGTTGCAAGCCGCGCGCGAGCTCGAGTTCATCCGCGTGGGCAAGCGCTCGCTCATTCAGATCACCCCGCCCAAGGCCGCCCGCATCAGTACCGCAGCCGGTCCGGGCGCGGTAACTTCATCCAAGCAGAGCATCACTCCCTCACGCTCTCGCCTGAATCCTCCCCGCAAGGCTTAGTGTGATCCTTCCAATCGTGCAATCCGGCAATGCGGTTCTCAGGCAGCCTGCGCGGCCGCTCACACGTGAAGAAATTCTCTCTCCGCGCATCGCCGAACTGATCGAAAACATGAAAGAGACCATGCACGCGGCGCCGGGCGTGGGCCTGGCCGCGCCGCAGGTCGGAGAGTCGATTCAGCTGGCCGTGATCGAAGACGGCGAAAGAACCTTAGGTTCTTATTCCGCCGAACAACTGGCCGAGCGCGAGCGTTTCCCGGTGCCTTTCCACGTCGTCATCAATCCGGCCATCACGCTCCTCGATTCCGATCCGAGAGTCGAATTCTTCGAAGGCTGCCTGAGCCTGGCCGGCCTTGTCGCCATCGTGCCCCGCGCCAGAAAAGTTCGCGTGGAGTGCCTCAACGAGCGTGCCGAGCCCCGCGTGTTTGAAGCTGGTGGCTGGTACGCCCGCATCCTGCAACACGAGATCGATCATCTGCGCGGAGCGCTCTACGTCGACCGCATGCACAGCCGCAGCCTGATGACGGTGGAGCAATTCAACCAGCACTGGAAGGAAAAGCAGGTCGAGGAAGTGAAGGCCGGGCTCGGAATTTATCGTTCTGGGTAAATCAAACTCAGCTTCCCTGTGTCCCTGTGGTTTATCCTGTTGCTCCAGTCGAGCCCATGACCACCGAAACCGCCCGCATTGAGGCCTTCTCCGACGGCGTTTACGCCATCGCCATTACTCTGCTGATCCTCGAAATCAAAGTTCCCACCTCGGGCGCGGTTCCGCTTTCCATTCAGCTCCTTCGGCAATGGCCGTCTTATGTTTCCTATGTCATCAGCTTCGCCTTCATCGGCATCATGTGGATCAACCATCACCGCGTGTTCACCCACATCCGCCGATCCGATAACGGAGTAATGGTTTTGAACCTCTTATTGCTTCTTGGCGTCACCACCGTGCCCTTTCCCACCGCCGTCCTGGCGGCTAACCTCGACCAGCCTGGCCAGCGCACGGCGACGCTGCTTTTTAACGGAACCTACGTCTTCATCGCAATTTTTTTCAATTTGCTGTGGAGATACGCCGCCCGCCGCCCTCATCTCCTCGCCCACGACGTGGACGCCGAAGCCGTCGAGCGAATCACCCGGCAGTATGCAGTCGGTCCCCTGCTCTATCTGGTGTGCTTTGCGCTGGCCTGGGTGAGCGTTACCGCGAGCCTCTTGCTGAACTGTGCGCTGGCCGCTTTTTTCCTGCTTCCGCCCAGCGTGGTTCGTCCGGCGAGGAAGTAGCGCACTCGACAGAGTACGTCGCGTCTTCCGCCGCAATCACATCAAGGAATGAGCGCGCGTGGACTGCTCTCTAACTACCAGCAGCAAGCTATTTCGGCACCATCCACGGAACCCAAAACGCCTGCGCAAACGCCAGCACGCTCAGCATCCCCGCCAGCAACACGCTGTGCCAGAAAGTCCCGCGCAACACGGTGCCCTCCTCACCGATCAGCCCCACCGTCGTGACTCCGATGGCGATATTCTGCGGTGAAATCATCTTCCCGGTCACCGCGCCTGAGCAATTCGTCGCCGCCAGCAGTATCGGGTTGAGATGGATCTGGTGCGCCGCCGCCACCTGCAGATTTCCGAAAATCAAATTACTCGCGGTATCACTGCCGGTCAGGAAGCACGCCACCCACCCCAAATAGCTGCTCACCAGCGGAAAGCCCCTGCCCGCGTGGGCCACCGCCGCTCCCAAGGTGTAGGCCATTCCGGAATAGTTGTAGAGATAAGCCAGCCCCACGATCAAAACCACCGTCAGGCCCGGTAGCCGAAGCTGGCGCAGCGTTTTCCCGCCGGACCCGAACAGGACCGCCGGCCGCACCCGAAAACAAAGAGCCGTCAGCAACACACTCGCCAGCGCCGCCGTTCCCGCCGCCAGCGGCTGGAAGGAATAGAGCGCCGCATACGGCTTTTGATACAGCGTAATCAGCACGCCGTTATGCAGGTTCGGAATGGGAATCCCAATTTGGCCCTTGGAAAACAGCTTCAGATACGACCACCCCACCATCACTCCCGAGAGCAATATCCACGGTAACCAGCCTCCAAATGCGATTCCACGACCAAGCGCAGGGCGCTCGCCCTTCGCCGCCGCCGCAGCTTTTGTATCGCCAGCCGCTTCCGGTCGCCAGTGCCGCAGAAAAAGCGCCATGGCGGCGATCGCGGTCAGCGCCGCGATAATGTCGGCCGCATACGGTCCCCACAAATTCGAAACGAGAAATTGCGCCAGGCTAAAGCTCCCCCCTGCCACAAGCGCTGCCGGCCAGCATCGCTTCAGTCCCTTCCATCCGCCGACCACCAGGGTCAAGTACGTCGGCAGAATCAGCGACATAAACGGCAACTGCCGCCCAACCATGGCCGCGAGCTTGGAAACATCCAGCCCAGTTACTCCCGCCAAGGCCACGATCGGAATGCCCAGCGATCCAAATGCCACCGGCGCCGTGTTCGCAATCAGCGAAACAATAACCGCGCGCAGCGGCGGAAAGCCCAATCCCACCAGCAAGAAAGCAGTCATCGCCACCGGCGCGCCGAACCCCGCCGTTCCCTCAAGCAGCGCGCCTAGACAGAACGCCACCAGAATGGCCTGAATGCACTGGTCACCGGAGGCGTGATGCTCCATCCACGCGCGCAGCAGCTCGATCTTCCCCGTGTCGCAGCATAGGTTGTAAAGCCAGAGCGCGGTAAAGACGATCCACAAAATCGGCCACAGCGCGTACGCCACTCCGTAAACCACGCTCCAGAACGCGAGCTTTACCGGCATTCCCCAAACCAGAAATGCCAGCAGCGCCGCCGTCGCCAGCCCGCAGGCGGAAGCCAGCAGCCCGCTCTTGCGCAGCGCGCCCATCAGCACCAGCACGACTGCCAGCGGGATCACTGCCACCAAAGCCGAAAGCGCGAGGGAATGAACCGGATCGAGAGGTTGTGGCCAAAGCACGGCAGTTGCAAGGTTCATGGGGGTCCGTTCTCAGACGAAGCCTGCCAGCAAAAAAGCCGACCGCGATTCTATTATCAAATCCGCTTTTGCCCAAACGATTCTTTCCCCGGCCTGCGATCCCCTTTCCTGCCCCCTCTGTGGTCGCTTTTTGCATTGTGTAAAATCGATCCGGCCACTCCATGCCCGCTCTCCCTCGCAAACTCATCATTGCCATCGATGGTCCCGCCGGAGTCGGCAAAAGCACGCTTTCCTCGCGCCTCGCCCGCGAACTCGGCTATGTGAATCTCGAAAGCGGCGCCATGTACCGCGCTTTAGCTCTCAAGGCCATCGAATGGGACGTTTCCTTCGACGACGAAGCGGCCCTGCTCAAGCTGGCGCACAACTCCCGCATACATCTCGAGCCCAGCCTCGGAGGCAATCGCGTCGAACTCGACGGCCGCGACGTCACCCTCCGCGTGCGCGAGACCGATGTAACCGAAGCCGCTTCCCGTGTCTCGGTTCATCCCAAGGTTCGTCAGTGGATGGTCGCCCGCCAACGCGAAATGGGAGCAGGTGGCGGGGTCGTGATGGAAGGCCGCGACATCGGCACCAAAGTCTTCCCCAACGCGGACGTCAAAATTTTCCTCGACGCCGAACCCGCCGTCCGCGCGCAGCGCCGCCTGGACCAGCGCAAAGACACAGGCATTCCCGCCCAGGCGCTGGCCGCCGAACTCCGCGATCGCGACCACCGCGACCGTACCCGCGCCGCCTCTCCGCTCGAGCCCGCCCCCGACGCCCATCACCTCGACTCCACCCACCTGACCGAAGACGAAGTCCTGCGCGAAGCTGGAAGGCTGGTGCGCCAGAAGCTCGGCTAGACGGGTGGCTGCTCTTTGCTATGTATGTACAATTAATGTACACTTAAGCGGGTGAGCGAATCCCTGGAGTTCGACTGGGACGAGCACAATGAAAAGCACTTGGCGAAACATGGTATCAGCCGCTCCGCCGCTGAAGACGTGCTTTTGGGAGATCACTTGCTCATCGAGTATCAAACGGAGGCAGGCGAGCCACGCTGGGTTGCGGTCGGCGCAACTCGCTTGGGCCGCATCCTGAACATTGTGTTCGCGGTTCGCGGCGAAACGATCCGCCCCATTACGGGCTGGGCAGCAGACAAAGAAACGGCGGAGATACTCATGAAGGAATGGGGTCTCGATTGAAGACGGCAAGGGCGAAAATCAAACCGGGGACGATCCCGAAATTCTCCAGCGAGGCCAAGGAAGCGGCGTGGTGGGACGCACATCGCTCCGAAATCGAAGCTGAAATCCGGCAGCGGATGAAGCGAAAGCGCCCGCTGACTCTGAGCCAGCTCCTGCCTGGGGCAGTAACCTCGCAGCCAATCACCTTGCGCATTGCCAAAGACGATCTGGAGACGGCGCGGCGATTGGCGGCGCACAAGGGGCTGCGCTATCAGACCTATATCAAGATGCTTCTTCGGGAAGCATTGGCACAGAAATCGGCCGAAGAACGCCCTCGTTCTTGAGCGCGTGAAGGCGCCTCTTTTTCCACATCGGGACAAACCACCACTATATTTCTCTGCGTCACAGACTTTTCCCCCCGGCCCGTGATATACCACCCAAGTCTCCCGTCAGGACTGGACCCCACCTCATCCAGGTGAACGTCCCATGTCTCGACTCGCCCGAACCTTCATTCTTCTTCTGCTCGCCTCGTCTGTTTTAGCCCAGGACGCCTCCACCGGCGCCATCCGCGGCAACGTTAGCGACGCATCTGGCGCTCGCATTGCCGGCGCGACCGTCACTTTGGTGAATGTCGCCACCGGCCTGCGCCATTTCGCCAACAGCGACGCCGAAGGCCGCTTTGCCCTGGCTCTGCTTCCTCCCGGCGACTACCTGGCCCGCGCCGAAGCCAACGGAATGTCGCCGCAGATCACTCCCAGCCTGCGCGTGGATCTCGGCGGCACCACCGAGGTGGAATTCAAACTTCAGGTCGCCGGCGTGAAGGAAGTCATCAGCGTCAGCGGTGAGCCCCCGCAAGTTGAAACTCGGCCAAGCGATGTTTCTTCCGTCATCGATGAGCGCGCCATTCAGGAATTGCCCCTCAACGGCCGCCGTTTCACCGATCTTGCCCTGCTCACTCCCGGCGTCACGCAGGATCCGCGCGGGCTGATGGCGGGCGCCAACGGCGATCTGGCCTTCGGCGGCATTCGCGGCTTTCAAACCAGCTATCTGGTCGATGGCTCTGACGACAATAACGCCTTCTTCTCCCAGGCCCGCGGTCGCTACCGCGCGCCTTATCAGTTTTCCAATGAAGTGGTGCAGGAATTCCGCGTTTCCCGTGGCACGTCCGGGCCGGATTCCGGCCGCTCCGGCGGAGCCGTCGTCAATGTCGTCACCAAGTCCGGCAGCAATCATTTCCACGGCTCAGCTTTCTACTTCGGCCGCAATAGCGCGCTCGACGCGCGCCACGCCTTCATGCCCGTCAAGCCCGGTTCTCTGCAACACCAGTTCGGCTTCACCCTCGGCGGGCCGCTCAAACGCAATCGCGCATTCTTCTTTGCCGGATACGACCAGCACATCTTCCACGTCCCCACCGTCGTGCAATTCGACAACGGCAGTTCTGTCGTCACTCCGCAGCCTGGCACCGGGCCCGTTACGCCCGGCGACTACGACTCCACCGATCAGGCGCTGGTCTTTGCCAGCGCCGCCCAGCTTTCGCAGCAGGCCGGGCCGTATCCCTCGCAATTGTTGGGCCTTACCGGTTTCTTCAAGTTGGATTACGCCGTTTCGCCGCGCAACAATCTTTCCTTGCGGCTGAACACGTCGCGCTATCACGGTCAGAACAACGTGTTTCTTGATCCTGCAAACTCTCTCACCACCTTCGGCATCAGCGACAACGGAGAAGAGCAAGTGGCCACTGAGACCGCCGCGTTGACGCTTACCAGCGCCATTTCCTCCGAACTGGTCAGTCATCTCCGCGCTCAGTTTTCGCACGATCTGCAGCAATCAAGCACCAATACGGACGCGCCGCTCACCAAAATCACCAACACTATCGACGGATTCGGCCGGGCGTCCATTCTCCCGCGCCAGACCAACGAGCACCGCCTGCACCTCGCCGAAACCCTCAGCCTTGACCGCGGCCGCAATTCCTGGAAGTTCGGCGGCGACGCGCTGCTGACCAGGATCTACAACTTCTTTCCCTTGCTTTCCGGCGGAGAATACATTTTCGACCCGATCAAGGTAAACGCGTTCACCTACGTCCCGCAGATCGGCGGCCTCGAACTCACGCCCCTGCGCGCTTACGCCCACGCCGTTCCTCACTACTACATTCAGGATTTCGGCTCCGCCGTCACGCACCCCGCCAGCAACGAATACGCCGCCTTCCTGCAGGACACCATCCGCGTATCCTCCCATCTCGGCCTCAGCCTGGGCGTGCGCTACGATCTGCAGACTTTCTCGACGAAATACTTGCAATCCAACCCGCTCTGGCCGGATTCCGGCAAGGTCCCCTTCGATCCCTACAACTTTGCGCCGCGCGTCGGCCTGTCTTATTCCGTCGGCAACGATCATCCTCTCGTCATCCGCGCCGGCTACGGCCTTTTCTATACCCGCATTCCGCAGATCTATAACTCGACCATCGAAAAAGAAAACGGACTCACCGGAAACTATCTCTTCCTCAACAACACCAACTACTATGCCCGCCAGGTTTTCCCGCAGTATCCGAACCCGCTGGTGAGCTGCGCTCCCCTGTCCACTTCCTGCTCGGCCCCGGCCAATCTCCAGCAATTCGTGAAAGCCGATATTTCCTGCGTTCTCGCACAATTTCCGCACCCCCGAAGTTCACCAGGCCAGCCTGAGCCTGGAGCACCAATTCGGCGATCACTGGACGGGAGAGCTCTCTTACACCTTTGTCCGCGGCCAAAATCTCATTCGCGCCCGCGACGCCAATCTGCCTCCTCCCGTGAACGTCACGTATCCGGTTTACGACAGCACCGGAACCAACCTCCTCGGCTACGACAACGTTGCCTCGTTCTCAACCTGGCAGATGACTCAATCGCTCACCTGCCCGATTCCGCCGTGCATCAATCCTCTGGCCCGCCCCATTCCGCAACTCGGCTCCATTGATGTATTCGAGAGCGCCGCCTCCAGCTTCTACCACGGTATGACCATCTCCCTGAACCGGCGCGCCCGCCGCGGCCTCTACTTCCGTCTCGCCTACACCTACGCCCACGCTGAAGACGATGGCCAGGACGCCCTCGTCGCCGGCCAACCCGCCACCGTGCAGAACTCCTACGCCCCCAATTCGGAAAAGGGCAACAGCGTCACCGATCAGCGCCATCGCCTGGTCATTGCCTGGACCGCCGACCCTCGCCCCTTCGGCCTCGACCAGCCCTTGCTCAGCACCTTGTTCAACAATTGGAAATTTTCCAGCGTGATCACCCTCGGCAGCGGCCGCCCCGTTGATGCCCGCGTCATCGGCGACGCCAACCAGGACGGCAACAGCAGCAACGACCGCCTCCCCGGTGCCGGCCGCAACTCTCTGGTAGGCCCCGGCTATGCCACCACCGACCTCCGAATCGCCCGCACCATCCATGCCGGCGACCACATTCGCTTCGACCTCATCGCCGAGTCCTTCAACCTCTTCAACCATATGAACCAGCAGGTCCAGACTACCGCCGACGGCTTCCAGAACGCCCTCGGCCAGTTTGTTCTCGTGGATAACCATATTGAATTCAACTACTTCCCGGCGCAGTACCGCAGGACCGCTAGCCCCCTGCGCGCCACCAATGCCTACGCGCCCCGCCAGATGCAACTGGCCCTGAAGATGACTTTCTGAGCGAATCTCGCGTCCATATGCCATTTCCAGCCCCGCTTTATCTACCCGAAACCTTCACATATCGCTTGACTTGCACACTGAACCTTGCAATAAATATGCCGTCCAGTTGGGACGAGTTTGGGGGTGTTTTGTCCGTTGGCTGAAGTCAGACTCCAAGAGGGCGAATCCCTCGAGAATGCTTTGCGCCGTTTCAAGCGCAAAGTGCAACAGGAAGACATCGTCAAGGAGGTCAAGCGTCACTCCTTTTACCTCAAGCCGGGTGAGAAGAAGCGCGTAAAGGAAGCCTTGGCGCGCAAGCGCAGCCGCAAGAAAGCCCGGAAAGAGCAAGACTAACTTGGCAGTAAGGGCCGCCGCTCCCAAGTGGTGGCCCATTCCATTTCTAGTCGTGTTCTGATTTCGGAAATTGCAAAAGCGTTCCTGCCGCGGGTTCGCTTTTGCGTGTAGAAGCAGTAATCCATTCCCCGTCCGGGGGATGGCGGGCCGAGTCCAGGGGCGGTTCCAAAGGGCAATTGAGGGGGGAGGTTGTACTTGCACTTGCGCCAGGCATTTCTGGCGAAAGGGCAGGGTTTGGGCTGAAGGGAGCTCTCTCAATGGAATTCCAGGACAAGATGTTGAAGTGCATCGACTGTGGGGCCGATTTCGTTTTCACAGCCGGGGAACAGCTGTTCTTTTACGACAAGCAGTTCAAGAACGAACCCAAACGTTGCAAGACGTGCAAAGCCAAACGCGTGTCGGTGCTCGGGGCCGCGCCAGCAGGGCAGAGCTTTAGCCGGGTGGAAACTCGCACCACCTGCTCGCAATGCGGCAAGGAAACCACGGTGCCTTTCAGGCCTACGCAAGGACGTCCCGTCTTCTGTCGCGAATGTTTCTCGCAGAAGCGGCCGGCCGCTTCTGCTTGAGGGCTGTGCCCATCGTGTGAGTCGGGCTGCGCTCGGGTAGCTGACTTTTGCACGTTGGCAGGCGTTCTCATCCAGTTGTGCACCTCCTCCCTCTGAGGTACCTCTTGGCGGAGCCGGGTTAGGTTTGCCTTCACTAGTCTCCCTGCGCGGCCGGGTTCCGTTATCATAGGTGCCGATGTCTTCCTTCTACCTCGAGAACTTCGGCTGCCGCGCTACCCAGGCGGATGGCGCCGCCATCGAGCGCCAGTTCCGCGACCAGGGCCTCTCCCGCTCCTTATCGCCGGCATCGGCTGGAATCGCCGTTTTGAATACCTGCACGGTTACCGCTTCCGCCGATCAGGACGCCCGTGCCGCCATCCGCCGCATCCACCGCGCCAATCCCGGCTGCCAGATCGTCGTCACCGGTTGCTATGCCCAGCGCGCCCCCGAAGAAATCGCCGCCCTGTCCGGGGTCACCCGCGTCATCGGCAACTCCCACAAACATGACCTGGCGCAGATTGTCACCAACGCCAACGCATTTGTCCCGCTTGGGGACCTCATCGCGCCGGGTGCAAGCCAACGACCGACGACCAACGGCGCCCGACGGGTCTTCGTCTCTGACATTTTCGCCCACACTGAACTTCTCGCCGCGCCCGTCTTCGAGGGCGAAGCCGCCGCCGGCGCCCGCACCCGCCCTAACCTCAAAGTCCAGGACGGCTGCAATAATCGCTGCTCGTTTTGCGTGATCCCTTCCGTCCGCGGCCAAAGCCGTTCCCTCCCGCTCGCCGACGTGATCCGCGAAGTGCAGGCCCTGGTTGCCGCGGGCTATCGCGAAGTCGTCATCTCCGGCATCAACCTCGGCCGCTGGGGCCGCGACCTAGTGTGGGGCGCGCGCCCTCGCGCGCCTTTCGCAGATTTCGTCCGCGCGATCCTCGCTGACACCGAACTCGAAAAACTTCGCCTCTCCAGCATCGAGCCCATGGACTGGACCGCCGGCCTCATCTCCCTGATGGCCAGCTCCCCGCGCATCGCCAAGCATGCCCACGTCCCCATGCAATCCGCGAGCGACCGCATCCTGCGCCGCATGCATCGCAAATATCGCCCCTGGCACTACCGCGAAAAGATCGAGCAGATTCGCGCCGCCGCACCCACCGCCGCCATCGGCGCTGACGTCATGGTCGGCTTCCCCGGCGAAACCGACGCGGATTTCGAAGAAACCCGCCGCATGATCGAAGACTTGCCTTTCACCTATCTGCACGTCTTCACCTACTCGTCGCGCCCCGGCACGCCCTCAGCCGCCATGTCCAATCAGGTTTCCGTGCACATCGCCCGCCAACGCAATAAAATCCTCCGCGACCTGGCCGCGGAAAAGAAGCTCGCCTTCATGCGAAGCTTTATCGGAAAGGAAATCCAGGCCATCACCCTCGGCCGCGCTGCCGACCCGCCACCGACGGAATCGTCTTCTCGACCAGATATCCCGCTGTCATCTCGAGCGGAGCCATGCGATTCGCCAAGCGAATCGCATGGCGCAGTCGAGAGACCTTGCGTTTCTCCCACCCGCGCTTCCACCGAGTGCCTCACCGACAACTACCTCGAGCTCCACCTGCAAGGTAACCACCGGCCAAACCGCTGGGTCACCGTTCGCGTTGCTGCAGCCCGTGACGGATCCCTGCTCGGTACTGCAACCACCTGAACCTTCCCGCCTTCTTGAGTTCCGCCCCCTACCCTCCACGTGTTTTCCGTCGACGCGTAACTTCCCAACCCTTTCCTTCCCATTTCGGGAACTGAGTCGCCCGTGTCCCCCCGTTCGCGCCAAAAGAGCCCTCCCCGTCTCCCATCACTCAAGATTCCTGCCGGCCTGCCGTTACCAATGCAAAGAAGAAGGGAGATTTCCGTTTGGTGCGCTCATTCCAGAAGCTCTTCCTCAGCCTTTGCTTGCCAACTTTCGCATTCGCTCAAACAGCCATGCCCACCAGCAGCCTGGATCCCTCCAGCCTGGCCGAGCAGATAAAGCAACTGCGTCAGGCGATGATTGACCAGCAGAATACGGTCGTCGAACAGCAGGAGCAGTTGGCAGATCAGCAGCGGCAACTGGAGCAGCTTCGCCAATGGCTGCACGCTCAGCCCCAAGCCACCTCCGCTGCCCCTCAGGCCTCGCCTCGCCTCATGAACGCCACCCTCAACCCTTCGGGGCCCGCTGCTTCACCTGCGCCGGCTGTCGCTCCTCAGGAAACACAGCAGCACGCTTCGCCCCTCTCCGTACGCATCGGCGGTGCCGACTTCACCCCAGGCGGATTCATAGACTTCGCCTCCATCTTCCGCACCACCAACACCGGCAACGGAGGCGGCACTAATTTCTTTGCCATTCCCTTCAGCAATACCGTTGCCGGCCACTTGTCCGAATTCCGCCTCTCCGCCCAAAACTCGCGCCTCACTCTGCAAGCGCATGACGCATTCGGAAAAAATGACGTTACCGGATACCTGGAGCTGGACTTCCTCGGCAACGACGCCGCCAGCGCCGAGATCACCAGCAACAGCCATACTCTCCGCCAGCGCCTTTGTTTTATCGATTTCAAGCGCGATAAGTGGGAAGTTCTCGGCGGACAGGCTTGGGGTTGGCTCACTCCCAACCGCGCTGGGCTTTCCTCCCTTACTGCGGATGTTTTCTACGGCATGAACGTGGACTTCAACTACCAGGTTGGCCTGACCTGGACGCGTGCTCCCCAATTTCGTGTCGTCTATCACCCCAGCGAGAAGTGGGCGGTCGGCATCGCGCTCGAGAACCCGCAGCAGTACGGCGGCCTGGGCGAAGTCACATTCCCGGCCTCCTTCAACGCGCAGTTAGCCGGGCAACTCGACCAGGGCGCCGGATCGAGCGTGCCCAACCTGCATCCGGATATTATCCCCAAGGTCGCCTACGACACGCTCGTCAACGGAAAGAGTCTCCACTTCGAGGCTGCCGGGTTGCTCACATCCATCCGGATCACCGATCTTGTGAACGGAGTCTTCGTCAAGCACATCAAGACGGGGGGTGGCATCGAGGCTGCCGTGAATCTCGAATTGCTCAAGAACATCCACTTCGTTTCCAACGGATTTTGGAGCGACGGCGGCGGCCGCTACATCTTCGGCATGGGACCCGACGCCGTAGTCTTGCCCAATGCCGCCGGCACTGACCTCAATATCTCCCTCGTCCATTCCGGCTCTGGCCTCGCCGGTGTCGAAGCGTGCCTCACCCCCAGGACCACGCTCTTCGGGTATTACGGCGCGGCCTATTTCCAGCGAAACTTTGGCCCCGACACTACCCCCGCCGCCGTACCCGGCAGCTTCGTCGGCTTCGGCGGCCCCACCTCTGCCAACAACAACCGTGCCATACAAGAACCTTCGGTCGGATGGTCTCAGACCTTTTGGAAGAACCCGCAATACGGCGCGTTGCAGTTCATCACTCAGGTTGCCTACCTCTCGCGCAATCCTTGGGCCTTTGCTCCTGGCGCTCCCAAAAATGCGCACCTGACTATGGTTTGGTTGGATATGCGCTACCTGATCCCGTGAGCTAGCGCGCAAAATTGGGGCTGACGTGGGGTGCGAAGAGACAGAATAAGCCGCTGCCCCGCGGTGCTGAACCGCTCCCCGAGTGAACCAGCCGATGGGTCAACATCGAGCCTGTGTTCTAGCTCTTCTTTCCCGTGACCGCGAAAAACGAAACCGCCTCCTGTTCCACATTCTGGCTGCCGCAATTCGGGCACTTGGTCTTTT
Organism: uncultured Acidobacteriaceae bacterium; assembly: GCA_963770915.1. GTDB lineage: Bacteria > Acidobacteriota > Terriglobia > Terriglobales > Acidobacteriaceae > PALSA-270. Next base: position 1,806,164 of record CAVYRG010000001.1, on the reverse strand, counting down.
CGTCTTCGTGCTCGGTCAGGGTGAGCACTTCTTCGAATGTCTTGTGGCAATCGTTGCAGATGTAGTCATAAACGGGCATGGCTGCCTCCACCGAGCAAACTAACCTAGGCAGCCTTCTTATACATCGTTCGTTCTACCCGCTATGTGACCCCGCGCACATCACAAAGCCGGCAGCCTCCTGTGACCGCCGTCACCACGAACCGTGCCTGCCATCATCGCCGGCTTTTCCGCCCGGGCCAAGAATCAAAATCAAAAGACGCAGGAGGCGGGCCATGATGGTGACCTATCGCTTTGTCCGTCTCATTGAAGACCGCTCCGACGTACTGGCCACCGGTCTTCTGCACAAAGTCCAAACTTCTAAACGCACCACCAAATACAGCGATGTGCCGCCCGAGGAACTCCGGCAGCGCGTTTTCGAAATCTATCGCCACCTCGGGGAGTGGCTGCTCGACAAGAGCGAAATTGACATCGAGCGCCGCTACACCGAGATCGGCTCTCGCCGTGCGCAACAGGGCGTGCCGCTCAGCCAGTTGATTTGGGCCATCATCCTGACCAAAGACAATCTCTGGGAATTCATTCTGGATGAGGCCTATCCCGACCGCCCGGTAGAAATCTTCGGACAGCGGGAATTGCTGCAGTTGCTCGACCAGTTCTTCGACTGCGCTATCCACGCCGCCGCTCTGGGCTACGAGCGGGCCGAAGCGGCGCGCCCGGGGGGCGTATCGGAAGCTCGGCGCGTCGGCTAGGCGGCTGAGCGCGCGCCGGCTTATGCCAGGGATACCCGCTTTGTCTTCGCTTAGGCCGTGGCTTCGCCCCGCGCATGCCCTTGAAGGCGCTGCATCGCGTGCTATAATTCTGCATTCACAACGCTTTTTGCGCTGACGGAGGATTGTATCGACAAGCGTTTTATCCGCATCAATGATCGTATTCGGGCCCGTGAAATTCGCGTGATTGACGACGAGGGCGCTCAGATTGGCATCCTGCCTCCCTACGAAGCCCTCAAAATGGCCCGCGAAAAAAACCTGGACCTGGTCGAAATCTCGGCCAGCGCCGTCCCTCCCGTATGCCGCATCATGGATTATGGGAAATTCCTGTACCAGCAGGAAAAAAAGGAACGCGAGGCCAAAAAGCATCAGAAGACGATTACCGTCAAGGAAGTGAAGTTTCGCATCAACGTGGATGATCACGATTACGAGACCAAGAAAAACCACGTGTTGCGCTTCTTAGACGAAGGAGACAAGGTCAAGGCCACCATCTTCTTCCGCGGCCGCGAAATGACGCGCACCAGCCTGGGCCGGCAGATTCTGGAGCGCCTGATCAAAGACGTCGAAGATAAAAGCATTGTGGAGTTTCGCCCGCGCCAGGAAGGCAACACGCTGCACGCGATTCTGGCGCCCAAAAAAGATGCCGTGCCGCAAAAGCCGGTGCAACACAAGCCGGTACAGCAAAAACCGGTGCAGCAAAAACCGGCCGTGGCCCAGCCGCCTCCGCCGGAAAAGCGCGCCAGCCAGGCGTAGAAAATCAGCTAAGAGCTGCTAGCGGCTGGCTAGGAGCTAGTAGCTAGGAGCTGAAAGCCAAAATGCCGAAACTGAAAACACATAAAGGCGCCGCCAAGCGCTTCAAAAAGACGGGGACGGGGAAAGTGAAGCGCGGGCATTCTCACCTGCGCCACATTCTGACCTCCAAGAGCAAGAAGCGGAAGCGGAAGCTGGGCCAGTCGGTGATTGTGAGCGATGCCGACCAGCGCCGCATCAAGCGCATGATTCCGTATTAGATTCTTCCCTGTGATCTCTGTGTTCCCTGTGGTTATCGCTAGTCATTCCCACAGAGGGCGCCGAGGAACACAGAGGGTTGCAGGAAAAGAGATTCCTGCAGGGCGAGTGAAGAGGCCAATAGACTGAGAAGTCTCCTGCCTCCAGCCGCCGTTAAACAGCAACACAAAAGGAGCCAGCCATGCCTCGTGTAAAACGCGGTACCAAGCGCCGCGCCAAACGGAAAAAGATATTAGAGCGCGCCAGCGGATATTTCCTCACTAAATCCAAACTTCACCGCGCGGCCAAAGAAGCCGTCGACCGCGGCCTGAAGTTCGCCTACTCCGGACGCAAGCAGCGCAAGCGCCAGTTCCGTTCGCTGTGGATCGTGCGCATCGGCGCCGCCGCCAAGCTCCACGGACTGAGCTACAGCCAGTTCGTCCACGGACTGAAAAAGGGCGGCATCGAGCTCGACCGCAAAATTCTCGCCGACCTCGCCGTCAAGGACCCCGGCGCCTTTAAGAGCCTCGCCGAGCAGGCCAAGAGCGCCCTCGGCGGGGCCTGAGCGAAGCCGAACGGGCGGGGCGGCGTTGAAGCCGTTACCGGTTCTCAGCCATCAGTTCTCAATTTTCATTTCTCTGCCGTCAGCGTTCCGATGGTGGAGCGCGCGGGCCCGGCCGTTGATTGCCGAGGTTCGTACCAGGGCGCGGCTTCAGCCGCGCCGATGAATTCGCCTTATGATTGAGCCGCGGAGCGGCGTAAGAGTGCAGCCCAGGGCGCAAGCCCTGGGTCCGAAAAGTGCTTGACCAAGCCCCGCAGGGCGGCATAGTGGAGATTGTCATCCGAGCGCTGCCCGAGCCGGGCCCAAAGCGCGGTAAGGGCAATTCGAGGGATCCCTACCGCTGCGAGAATCTTTCCTCGGACTGGCAGAGCCTTACGCCGCCACGACTATGGCTTCGAAAGCGAAAAAATCCGCGCCCTACGAAGTCCCCAAGCTGAAGGATTTCTCCGCCAAGACTCTCGACGCGTCAACGAAGAAATTGTTGGCCGCTCTGGAGGCGGAATCAAAAGCCGTCGGGACCGAAGCGGAATGGAAAACCTTCCGCGACCGCTGGATGGCCCGCACCAACGGCATCCTCACCCAGATCAACGACCATTGGCTCAAAGCCGCGCCCAAAGAAACCAAGCGGGACGCGGGGAAAATCGTCAATGAACTGAAGTTAAAGGTCACGGAAGTTGTCGACGCTAGGCGAATCGAGGAGGTCAAGGTTGGTCAAGTTGTCTCTCGCCTCGACGAGGTTATCTCCCTCCCAGGGCAATCGCCTAGCCTCGACATCACCCTCCCCGGCACTCGCCGCCCGCTCGGCTCCGAGCACCTCGTCATCAAGACGATGAACGAAATCGTCTCCGTCTTCCGCAATCTCGGCTATTCTGTCGAAGAAGGCCCCGAGATCGAAACCGACTACTACAACTTCGAGGCGCTGAATTTCCCGCCCAACCACCCGGCGCGCGACACGCAGGATACGCTCTTCGTCGCCAACCAGGAATCCAAGCCCCCGCGCGACCGGCTGCTTTTGCGCACCCACACTTCTCCGGTGCAGATTCGCGCCATGCAGAAGCGCAAGCCGCCGCTGCGCGTGGTGTGCCCCGGCAAAGTTCATCGCAACGATGCGCCCGATGCCACCCACTCGCCCATCTTTCATCAGGTGGAGGGTCTCGCCGTCGATACCAACATTACGTTCTCGCGATCTGAAGGGCACGCTCGATTACGCCATGAAGGCGCTGTTCGGCTCGAGCGTGAAGACTCGTTTCTATCCGTCATTTTTTCCCTTCACCGAGCCCAGCGCCGACGTGCAAATCAGCTGCATTTTTTGCTCCGGCACCGGATATCGCGACGGCGGCCGCTGCCCCAACTGCAAATCCAGCGGCTGGATTGAGTTGCTCGGCTGCGGCATGGTCGATCCCAATGTGTACGAATTTGTCGACTACGATTCCACCAAAGTCAGCGGCTTTGCCTTCGGCATGGGCGTCGAGCGCATCGCGATTTTGAAGTATGGCGTGGATGACATTCAGTTATTCTTCAACGGGGATGTAAGGTTTTTGCAGCAGTTTGGATAAGAGCGGTCGTTGGTCGTGTGTCGTTGGTCGTGGGCAAAAAGCGGATTCCTCGCTTCGCTCGGAATTACAGCAAAGGGTTTAACGGTTGACTCGGTGGAAAGTGGCGCGCGTGAGGGGCGCCCGCGCCACATGAGCTGAGTGCTAACGGCTAAGTGCCAAAAGCTGGTTTTATGAAACTTTCTCCCGCATGGCTGCGCGACTTCGTTGACTTCCAGGTCAACTACCACCAGCTCGCCGACGACCTCACCCTGGCGGGAATCGCCGTGGAGTCTATCTCCGGCGAGGGCGAAGGCACCGTCTTCGAAATGGAGATCACCACCAACCGTCCCGACGCCATGAATCATTACGGCGTAGCCCGCGAGATTTCCGCGCTCTACGACTTGCCTCTCAAGCCCCTGATCGAAGAATTGCCTCTTGCCGAGGGCCGCGCCGAGTTCGCTATCGAAATCGTGCACAAGGATGCCTGTGCCCGCTACACCGCGCGCATCCTTCGCGGCGTCACCATCCAGCCTTCGCCCGAGTCGATCGCGCGGCGCCTGCTCTCCGTCGACCAGCGGCCCATCAACAACGCCGCCGACGCTTCCAACTACACGCTCTGGGAGATGGGCCACCCCACTCACGCCTTCGACCTCGATCTGCTCGAAGGCGGCAAAATCATGGTGCGGCGCGCCTTCACCGGCGAGACCCTGAAAACTCTGGATGGAGTCGATCGCAAGCTTTCTCCCGAAGACTTGATCATTGCCGACGCTCGCAAGCCCGTCGCTCTCGCCGGCGTCATGGGCGGTTTCGACACCATGATCACCGCCAAGACGAAAAACATTCTCATCGAATCGGCGTGGTTTGATCCCGGTGTCGTGCGCAAGACCTCGAAGCGCCACGGCCTGCACACCGACGCTTCGCACCGCTTCGAGCGCGGCGCCGATTTCGGCGCCACCCGGCTGGCCTGCGGGCGGGTTGCGCACCGTATTTTGGAATCCGGCGGCGGCAGTCTGCAGGGCGAAACCATCGATGTCGTCGCCCGCGAACTCGATCAGGCTCCCATCGTGCTTCGTCTTTCCGAAGTGCAGCGGATTCTCGGCGAAGACGTCGCCACCAATGAGATTCTGCGCATTCTGCGCCGCCTGGGTTTCGATTCCATGCCTGAGCCCGGCAACGATCTCGCCTTCATGGTGCAGATTCCCACCTGGCGGCTCGATGTCGAGCGCGAAATCGACTTGATCGAAGAAGTCGCGCGCCTGCACGGCTACGACAAATTTCCTAACACACTGCCGGCCTACGCCGGAAGCGTCGTCGATCTGCCGCACGCCAAAAAAGACGAGCGCCTGCGTTCCACGCTTTTGGCCTTGGGCTACAGCGAATCAATCTCCCTCACCTTCATCTCGCACGCCGATGTCGAGCAATTTTCCTCCGCGCCGGTCATCGAGCTGGCCAATCCGCTGAACGAAGAAGTCTCCGTCATGCGCAGCTCCATGGTGCCCGGCATGCTGAACATGCTGGCCTACAACTTAAATCGCGGCAGCGAGGATGTGCGCCTCTTCGAGAGCGGCACCATCTTCGAACGCTCCGGTGAAAAGGCGCTCGAACTACAGCGCATTTGCCTGGGCGCGACCGGAAACGCCGGCGCAACCGGAGTGAACCAGCCTCGGCGTCCGTTTTCCTTCTTCGATCTCAAAGGCGACGTCGAGAATCTGTTGCAGCGCTTTGAAAGCAATGCTCTCTATTTCGATTCGCATGTGGCGGAATACTATCGCCATGGCCACGCGGCCCGCGCCGTCATGGATGGCGCCACCGGCGCGCAGTTCGGCGAGATCAGCCCGGAAATCGCCGCGGCCCGCAAGTTGCGCCAGGAAGTGTTCGTCGCGGAAATCCATCTGGACCGCCTGTACCACCATGCTTTGCGGCAGGGCCGCTACCAGGCGTTGCCGCGCTTTCCCGGCGTGGAGCGCGATTTTTCTTTCGTGTTCGCCGAGTCCGTTGCATTCGAGCGCATCGCCCAGGCCATCGCTGCGCTCCGCTTGAAGCCGATGTTGTCATTCACCGCAGTGGAAACTTTTCGCGGCGGAGCCATTCCGGCCGGGCAGTATTCGATCCTGCTGCGGGCCAAGTTCCAGTCCATCGAGCGTACCCTGCGCGAAGAGGAAGTTGCCGAGTGGTCCGCGCAGATTGTGCACGCCCTCGAAGCCCTTGGCGGCAAACTGCGCGGCTGAGCCTTGTCATTCCGGCGTAAACTGATCTTGGTGTCTTCTCCCAGCCATCCGACTTTCGTTCTCCCGATCGTTCTCGTGTGCTCGCTGTTCTGGTTTGCAAACTGCGCGGAGTGCCAAAGCCCCACGTTTTACAAAGACATCCTCCCCATTCTCCAAACCCACTGCCAGCGCTGCCATCGCCCGGGCGAAGTTGCTCCTATGCCGCTTGTGACCTACGAGCAGACGCGCCCCTTTGCCGCTGCCGTCGCCGCTGCCGTCGAATCCAAAATGATGCCGCCCTGGTTCGCCGACCCGCGCTACGGCCATTTCCTCGACGATCCTTCCCTCAGCCCCGCGCAAATCGCCGCTGTCGTCGCCTGGGCGCGCGCCGGCGCTCCTGCCGGCGATCCCCACGACTCGCCGCCGCCTCCACATTGGACCAAAGGCTGGAACATCCCTCCGCCCGATGTTGTCCTGCAGATGCCCAAGCCGGTCCCCATCTCCGCCGATGGCGACGTGGAATATACCTACGAAATTGTCCCTACACATTTCGCGCACGATACCTGGGTGCAGATGGCGGAACTCCGCCCCTCCAGCCCGCAGTATGTGCATCACGCGGTCGTCTACATTCGCCCGCCAAATTCGAACTGGCTGCGGCATGCGCCGATCGGCGCGCCCTTCACCGCCTCGACCCTCGCCGACCCCCAAGACCGCCGCGACGCCCATGGCACCACCGCCGACCTGATGCTCGTCTACGCGCCGGGCAGCTCGCCCGATCACTGGGCCGACGGGATGGCCAAGTTCGTTCCCGCCGGCTCCGATTTCGTTTTCCAGATGCACTACACCACCAACGGCCAGGCGGGCAGCGACCAGACCGCAATCGGCCTGGTCTTCGCCAAGCACACTCCCAAGCTCCGCGTGCTCACCCTCCAGTTGAACGACTACGCGCTCATGATTCCCCCCAACACCGACGATTTCCGCGTGGAAGTTTCCGGCACGCTCCCCAACGACGCCACCCTGCTCAGCTTTTTCCCGCACATGCATCTGCGCGGCAAGCGCTTCGAGTACGACATCGTGCACAAAGACGGAACCATCGAGCCGCTCCTGCTCGTTTATCCCTATCATTTTCACTGGCAGCTCAGTTATCGCCTGGCCGAGCCGCGATTCCTGAAGGCGGGCACCAAGCTGCGCGCCGTCGCCTGGTACGACAACTCGAAAAACAATCCGCATAATCCCGATCCCAACGCCTTCGTGCGCTGGGGCGACCAGACCTACGACGAAATGATGGTCGGATTTTTCGACGTCGCGGTGCCCGCGGGAGTGGATAAAGAACACTTCTTCATGCGGCGCGCGAGCGCTGCCCACCCGTAAGGGTTCGCCCTGAGCGTTCGCCGTAATGGTTCCTGCCCGAAGAAAAATCTGTCCTCCCGAGCGCAGACCAAAATCTGTCCTCCCGAGCACAGCCCAAATCTGTCATCCCGAGCACAGCCTAAAATCCTGCCCTCCCGAGCACAGACAAGAGAATCTGTTCATCCCGAGCGAACCAATGAAAATTTGTCATCCCGAGCGAAGAATCATCGTTCGCCCTGCGAACGATGATTCACAGCCGAGGGACCTTGTGTTCACTCCGCCGCCCGTCCGCCAAAACGAACCACCGCAGCCATGCAGCGAATCGCGAAATCGGCAACTCCCCGCTGTCAAGACCTCGAAAGTAGACAAAACGCCTTCAATCCGCTGTCAATACCCAAAAATTACACGATGGCAACCATCTCCATGCAACCAAAGCAGATATAAACTTCCCAACCCTGTCTCATTTCCCCTTCAAAAATGCTACGCTGGATATAGATAGAAATCACAGGCGCGGTCCCACCAGGGCCGCGCCTTTTTTCGTCTCGGACTCATACTTATGAAAATCATCTCAGGCAATCAAATTCCGGGCAGTCAGGTCTCAAGCGGCAAAATTGCAGTCAGTCAAATCGCTGGCAGCCAAATTAAAAACAGCAAGCTCCGCGGCGAGTGGGCCGAACTCCGCTTCGCCGCCCGCGCCGCCGAGCGTGGCCTCGTCGTTTCCCACCCCTGGGGAGACTCCGCCCCCTACGATCTCATGGTCGAGCACCAGGGCCGCGTCTGCCGCGTCCAGGTCAAGTGCACCACCTATAAACGCGGACGCTCCTACAAATGCCACGTCACTCACAACGGCGTCCCCTACCTCAGCTCCCAGGTGGATTTCATCGCCGCTTACGTCATCGAAGCCGACGTCTGGTACCTCATCCCCACCGCCGCCACCAAGGGCCGAATCCACATCATGCTCTCGCCCCACCGCGAAAACTCCGAATTCGCCGTCTACAAAGAGGCCTGGCATTTGCTCCTCTAGCACCAGCAAAATCTGTCATCCCGAGCGCAGCCGAGGGACCTTGTGTTCACTCCGCACAAAGACAAGTGACATCCGTCACAGAAGCTCTAACCCGCAATCGCGAAAAATAACACAAGATCCCTCGGCTATCGCTCGGGATGACATCGTTGGATGTGGGGAGGGAATATGCCGCGCGAATACCGCTTCTACGTCTACATCATGCAAAGCAACTCCCGCCGCGCCCTCTACATCGGCATGACCAACAACCTGCGCCGCCGCGTATGGCAACACAAAACCCACGAATTCGTAGGATTCACCAATGACTACGACACCGGCCGCCTGCTCTACTGGGAGAGCTTCGAATCCGTAGCGGGTGCCCCATCCTAGTCGCGCTTTTTGCGACTAGGGTGGGGGTTTTTCGCGAGAAGCAACTGAAGAAGAGAAAAGAAACTATACCTGGTTTCCACCACAAACCCCGGCTGGAAGGACTTGGCGGCCGACTGGTACGGCAAAGCAACGCTTGGCAAGGCCCCGGAAGCTCAACCAATCACGCTCGCCGCGGGAAAGCAACTCTAGTCCTCCCCCATCAAACCTTTCATCCCGAGCGCAGCCGAGGGACCTTGTGTTCACGCCGCATAAGCACAAGTGCGGTTTGCAGGGAGAGCGCTTACGATGCGATTGGAAAGCCTTCCCCAACTTCGTCGAGGTGCGCAACTGGCAACTAATTGGGCGGTGGAGGAGATTTTGAGAACGGCAGTGCAGTTTGGAGGGATAGTCCGCCTGCTCGTTCCTTACGAAAGGTCGATAGGTGTTCACACAGTTGGGCTACGAAGTCCAATCGCTCTTGCTCGGGAAGAATGGGGACTATATCCGCCTTGATTCTTTCGCCGACAATCTTCCGTACAAAAGATGAATCGAATGCCAGAGCCAATTGAAGGCTTTTTTGGCCTCTCTTTGATTCGATGGCCTCGAGCTCGTCAGCACGAAATCTCAAGTCATAGTCGTATCGGCTCAGGAGATCGTACAAACGGTGTGCGAACTCGGCGGAGCCACCGTCATAAATCGTAATGTGGGGATTGAATGGGAAATCAGATTTTTGCCAGACAGCCCTTAGCTTGGGAGCCGAACACCGAAAGAACACAGTGTTCTGTTGGGAACCAAAGAAGTTCCCCACGCCATCAATCGACGCGATGCCGCCTGCAAGCCTTCGATTGATGCTTCCGATATCAATCCTCTTCTGGTATGGGCCCCTTACCGTTATGTGTGCTCTTTGCTTCTCTGACGGATTGCACAGAAATCGAATTGCGTCGATGCAATCGCCAAGGGGCCTCTCTTGCACGTAAAGAACATAGAAAACAGGCATATTCAGATAACCAAGAAGCGTATGTCTTCGCTCGATTGCAGGGAAGCCCTCAGGAACTCAAACATCGTTGTAGCGAATTCGTCTGCGCGCGGAAAGACAGTCCGTCTATTTTCTCTGACGCCGATCCAGTCAGCGATGTCAGGCTTAGAGGTTACGTCAAGGAAGATTTCGTAGAGTTCCACCAACTGATTATAGAGCCGTTTTTGTTCGTCAGTCTTGATCAGGTTGGCTAAACGCTGAAGTGGCGGGATCGCAGTCAGATCGAGCACTTCCTCGCGAGAATTAGCACGGGATGCAAATAGCGGAATAATGGTCGAAAAACAAATAAGCAAACGACTGAACTTCAACTTCAGGTTCTTAAGATGGTGCTTGTTCTTGTTCGCACGATCCTGCCCGCGATTTCGCTTGTTCTCGTAGTTGAGGCACATTGTTTTCCAGAAACGAAGAACGTCATTGACCAGGAATAACGGTCGGAAGTCTCCAGTGTGATCGTGAAAATCTCTGAAATATGAATCAATTATTTTCTCGAGAATGAGCCTGTAGTTGGCGTCTCCAAAGACCGGCCGGCTTTCCAAGAGGAGCAGCATGCGTGCCGTAAAGAAGTTCCTAGAATCATCCTCGGGGCCACCGAGCTGGTCCAACATTTCATCCAGCAGGTGAATTTGGAGATACTGAGCGTCGTTCGAAAACGCCGGAAACCCCAGCGACCGCGTGATGCGTATGAGCTCCGCATCCAGAAGGATTTTCGTAATACGATCGATTGGCGTCGTTGCCTTTGACACGAAGAAGAGATCGAGATCGGAATCCTCACGCGCCTCAAGGCGCCCATAAGATCCGGTTACATAGATACTCAGATCAGGCTCGCTAGTGAGCTCCTCGACTCCCGACACGCGTTCTGTCAGCGTGGCTAGGCGCGCCTCACAGAAAGTCCTTCGTTTTTGTAGCAGCTCTGCGAGCACCGTCTTCGAAAATCGTTGGGGGGAAGGAAGGCAAGAATACAACTACGGGCCTCGCTTGCCAAGAGAATGATATGGGTTTACCGGTTCAAGGGCATCGCCGAGACCTCCGACCTGTCCGCGGCAAGAGGCGCTAAATCCCCAAACTTGGCCGAGCAGGAAACACCCCCTTGCGCTCCGGCCCGTTCATCTGGTATAAACAATTCACCGAGAGCAGTGTGTGGCTAGCCGGGCGAATTTGTCGAAACTCTCGTCGCAGGTCCGGCATCTAAAGGTTTAAGCGGGCAAATGGCCTGCAATTGGCTCCGGCCACGGAGCTGTCATTCGGGGACAGAGCTCCTTGAAGGGTTCGCTAGGTCAGGCCTTTGGGTCTGACATTTCGCAAGAACCTCACGAATAAGATCTTTTCTCATGTTACCGGCTTCCGCCTGTGCGCGTGCGTAAAAGGCTTGTCCTGAAATGGCACGCTGTTGTGGCGGAAGACACGTCTTTTTGTGCGCCACAAAGGTTCTCTCTGAGAACCGAGAACCGAGAACTGGGAACAGAGAACTGTCCCTGTGGAAAAGCGGTGGAAATCCCATCTCCACGGTGGAAATCCAACCGGCACAATGGGTTGACAGTGGGCGCGGCGAACCGGTAACTTGTACAGGTTTCGAGGACAGGCGGAGATGCACTTGTGTGTCTCCGCACTGGACTGAAAGCGCGCCGCTCCGGCGGAAGGCGATTCGGTTCTTTGACAACTAGGTTGAACGTGCCAGTCGTGAGAGGAAGGCTCGGGTTCGAATCCGGGCGAATCTCACAAGATAGGCCACCACATGCCTTCGAGCGTGATGGTGGCAGTCTGCCAACTACCCGTCGGCAGACGACAGGTTTCAAATGAGAGTTTGATCCTGGCTCAGAATCAACGCTGGCGGCGTGCCTAACACATGCAAGTCGAACGAGAAAGTGGAGCAATCCATGAGTACAGTGGCGACCGGGTGAGTAACACGTGACTAACCTACCCTTGAGTGGGGGATAACCTAGGGAAACCTGGGCTAATACCGCATAACATCCTCGGATCGGAAGAACTGGGGATCAAAGGAGCAATTCGCTTAAGGAGGGGGTCGCGGCTGATTAGCTAGTTGGCGGGGTAATGGCCCACCAAGGCTTTGATCGGTAGCCGGCCTGAGAGGGCGCACGGCCACACTGGAACTGAAACACGGTCCAGACTCCTACGGGAGGCAGCAGTGGGGAATTTTGCGCAATGGGGGAAACCCTGACGCAGCAACGCCGCGTGGAGGATGAAGTCCCTTGGGACGTAAACTCCTTTCGACCGGGACGATAATGACGGTACCGGTGGAAGAAGCCCCGGCTAACTTCGTGCCAGCAGCCGCGGTAATACGAGGGGGGCAAGCGTTGTTCGGAATTATTGGGCGTAAAGGGCGCGTAGGCGGTGCGGTAAGTCACTTGTGAAATCTCCCGGCTCAACTGGGAGCTTGCAGGCGAAACTACCGTGCTCGAGGGTGGGAGAGGTGCGTGGAATTCCCGGTGTAGCGGTGAAATGCGTAGATATCGGGAGGAACACCTGTGGCGAAAGCGGCGCACTGGACCATTTCTGACGCTGAGGCGCGAAAGCTAGGGGAGCAAACAGGATTAGATACCCTGGTAGTCCTAGCCCTAAACGATGGATGCTTGGTGTGACCGGTACCCAATCCGGTTGTGCCGTAGCTAACGCGTTAAGCATCCCGCCTGGGGAGTACGGTCGCAAGGCTGAAACTCAAAGGAATTGACGGGGGCCCGCACAAGCGGTGGAGCATGTGGTTCAATTCGACGCAACGCGAAGAACCTTACCTGGGCTCGAAGCGCAGTGGACCGGGGTAGAAATACCCCTTTTCGCAAGAACTGCTGCGGAGGTGCTGCATGGCTGTCGTCAGCTCGTGTCGTGAGATGTTGGGTTAAGTCCCGCAACGAGCGCAACCCTTATCGTTAGTTGCCAGCGGGTTATGCCGGGCACTCTAGCGAAACCGCCTCGGATAACGGGGAGGAAGGTGGGGATGACGTCAAGTCCTCATGGCCTTTATGTCCAGGGCTACACACGTGCTACAATGGCCGGTACAAACCGTCGCAAACCCGCGAGGGGGAGCTAATCGGAAAAAGCCGGCCTCAGTTCGGATTGGAGTCTGCAACTCGACTCCATGAAGCTGGAATCGCTAGTAATCGCGGATCAGAACGCCGCGGTGAATACGTTCCCGGGCCTTGTACACACCGCCCGTCACATCACGAAAGTGGACTGCACTAGAAGCCGGTGTGCTAACCGCAAGGAGGCAGCCGTCCAAGGTATGGTTCATGATTGGGGTGAAGTCGTAACAAGGTAGCCGTAGGAGAACCTGCGGCTGGATCACCTCCTTTCTAAGAGAGAACGTCATGGCACTGGCGCTTCGGCGCTGGATGTTGCCATGTACCCGTTTCCGCTTCCTACCTGTGAAGTGGAGATGGAATAAGTTCTCAGTTCTCAGTTGTCGGTTCTCGGTGGATTTGATTTCACTGCGAACTGAGAACTGGGAACTGAGAACTGACCCGTTCGGATCTCTCTTTCTCGAGTCCTAACCGCATGATGGTCAGGCTGGGCTTAGCCCGGCCGCACGTTCAACCTTGTCCTCGAAAAACAGTCGTTGGCTGTTGGTCGTTCGTCGTTGGCTTGTTGTTTCTTGCCGACGGCCAAGGACCGACGGTCAAAGGCTGGGTTTTGGGCTCCGGGACGTTTTGGTTTATGCTGAACCAACCGGGCCTGTAGCTCAGGTGGCTAGAGCGCACCCCTGATAAGGGTGAGGTCGATAGTTCAAGTCTATCCAGGCCCACCAGAAAAATCAGTTCTCAGTTGTCGGTTCTCAGTCATTGCGCTTACTGGGAGCCGAGAACTGGGAACTGGTAACTGACTTTAGGGGCTGTAGCTCAGCTGGGAGAGCGCCTGGTTTGCAACCAGGAGGCCACCGGTTCGATCCCGGTCAGCTCCACCAGAGTTCTGTGGCACCAGGATTGTGTGGCGCGGGCGCCCTCGCCCGCGGCTGTTCGTTGCGCTGCCAATGGCAATGAATGACAGGGAGGGATTGTATGGAATGGATCGCGAGTTTAGGGCCGTTTCTGATTCCGATCGTGGCCGTTATCGTCGGTGGCGCGATCGCCATTACGGCGATGGTTCTCCGGCATCAGGAGCGCCTCGCGAAGATCGAGCGCGGCATGGATCCCGACGCGCCGTCGCGGCAGTAAGCAGCCAACAAAATGTTGGGCGTCAACTGCGACAACCGTGATTCAGTTCACGGTTCAAGAAAGTCGCTTGGCGCCGAACATTGGGTTGGAGGAATTCCGGAGTTGCACACTCCGGAATTAACAAGACCCATACCCGCCGAGGCGGGCAGCTGTAACGTCGTGAAGTTGGTTTTTGGCCAACGACCAAAGGCGAACGACCAGCGACGGTTTGCAGCGAGGACGATATTTGACAACTGAATAGATTGGGCAATCTACAAGGCTGTAAATTTTTATGAGTGCCTAGAGTGAAACTTCCGCTGGGGCGCGAGACGTGAGAGCGTCGAACGCGCGATGAGCGGGAAGTTTAAGGCCCATAAGATTTACGAAGGCGTGTAGTGGTTTTGCTGAAATCAAAAACCAACTCAAGGTCCCTCGACTCCGCATCAGGTTCGCTCCGCGAAGCTGATGCTGCGCTCGGGATGACAGAGGGTGAGGATTGATGGAAGCAGGACTGCTGTGGGTCGAGTTAATTTTGTGGTCAAGCTACTAAGGGCGCATGGTGGATGCCTTGGCAGAAGCAGGCGATGAAGGACGTGGCAAGCTGCGATAAGCCTCGGGGAGCCGCAAGTAGGCTTTGATCCGGGGATTTCCGAATGGGGAAACCCACGGGGGTAAAACCCGCGTACGGCCCAATGAATCCATAGTCGCGGCACGAGCGAACCCGGGGAAGTGAACCATCTCAGTACCCGGAGGAAAAGAAAGAAACCTCGATTGCGAGAGTAGTGGCGAGCGAAATCGGAACAGCCTAAACCGTTTTCACCTTCGGGTGACAGCGGGGTTGTAGGGTCGACAATAGTAGAGTTACCAATCCAGTCGTTAGTGAAGCCCGCTGGAAAGCGGGGCCATAGAGTGTGATAGCCACGTAAGCGAAAACGAACTGGACTCGAAGTCGATACCTGAGTACCGCGGAGCACGAGAAACTTTGCGGGAAGCTACGGGGACCATCCCGTAAGGCTAAATACTAGCTTCTGACCGATAGTGAACCAGTACCGTGAGGGAAAGGTGAAAAGAACCCCTGCGAGGGGAGTGAAATAGTACCTGAAACCGTGTGCCTACAAACGGTGGGAGGACTATGTCCAGCCCTCTGTGAGGTCCATAGAGCCGGGTCGTTGGCCGTGCGTCGTTGGTCGTTGGCAAAACCGAATTTTGCGAACGACGAACGACCAAGGACGAACGAGCGCGGTTGCGCGTGGACTTTAGAGAGGGCTGGAAATTGTCTGACCGCGTGCCTATTGCATAATGAGCCGGCTAGTTATTCTTGTCAGCAAGGTTAAGCGAAAGCGAGCCGTAGCGAAAGCGAGTCCGAATAGGGCGAATCAGTTGGCAGGAATAGACGCGAAGCGGGATGATCTACCCTTGGCCAGGCTGAAAGTGGGGTAACACCCACTGGAGGGCCGAACGGGTGTTTGTTGAAAAAAGCTCCGATGAGCTGAGGGTAGGGGTGAAAGGCTAATCAAATTCCGTGATAGCTCGTTCTCTCCGAAATAGCTTTAGGGCTAGCCTCGGATGATTTGTCGTGGTGGTAAAGTACTCGATGGACTAGGGGGCTTTCCAGCTTACTGAATCCAACGAAACTCAGAATGCCATTGAACAACCAATCCGGGAGTCAGACGGCGGGGGCTAAGCTTCGTCGTCGAGAGGAAAACAGTCCAGATCGCCTGCTAAGGTCCCCAAGTACAAGCTAAGTGGGAAAGGAAGTCGGAACGCCCAGACAGCCAGGAGGTTGGCTTAGAAGCAGCCATCCTTTAAAGAAAGCGTAATAGCTCACTGGTCAAGCGGTCCGGTGCCGACAATATAACGGGGCTCAAGCTTGTCACCGAAGCAGCGAATGCACGGGGTAACACCGCGTGCGTGGTAGGAGAGCATTCTCAATAGTTTGAAGCCAGACTGAGAAGACTGGTGGACGGTTGAGAAGAGACCCTGCCGGCATAAGTAGCGATAACGGAGGTGGGAACCCTCCGCGCCGAAAGTCTAAGGTTTCCTGAGAAAGGTTAATCCGCTCAGGGTCAGGCGGTCCCTAAGGTGAGGCCGAAAGGCGTAACTGATGGACATCCGGTTAATATTCCGGACCTCCCTTTGATTCGTTATCACGATGGGGTGACGCAGAAGGATAAGCAGGCCGTCCTATGGCTATGGCGGTCGATGCGTGTAAGGTGTCTCCGATAGGCAAATCCGTCGGGGAGTTATCACTGAGACGCAAAGCAGTAACCCGTATGGGTGAAAGCCGCCGATTCCACGCTGCCAAGAAAAACCTCTAAGGAGAAGAGAAGGGAACCGTACCTCAAACCGACACAGGTAGACGAGGAGAATATCCAAAGGCGCTCGTGAGAACAGTTGGTAAGGAACTCGGCAATATTAACCCCGTAACTTCGGGAGAAGGGGTGCCGCATTAGGGTGCAAGCCCGAAGCGGCCGCAGAGAAATGCGCACTGCGACTGTTTAACAAAAACACAGGTCTCTGCAAAGTCGAAAACGACGTATAGGGGCTGACGCCTGCCCGGTGCCGGAAGGTTAAAGAGAGAGGTTAGCCGCAAGGCGAAGCTTTGAACTGAAGCCCCGGTGAACGGCGGCCGTAACTATAACGGTCCTAAGGTAGCGAAATTCCTTGTCGGGTAAGTTCCGACCTGCACGAATGGCGTAACGAAAGTGCGACTGTCTTGCCAACTGGCACGGCGAACTTGTAGTGCCGGTGAAGATGCCGGTTGCCCGCAACTAGACGGAAAGACCCCGTGCACCTTTACTATACCTTTACTATGAACTATGGCACTTGCTGCGCAGGATAGGTGGGAGGCTTTGATTCCAGGCTCTCGGGCTTGGAGGAGCCAACGGTGAGATACCACCCTGCGAGTTCTGTGGTTCTAACCTACTCCCGTGAACCGGGAGAGGGACATAGTAAGGCGGGTAGTTTGACTGGGGCGGTCGCCTCCTAAACTGTAACGGAGGCGCGCGAAGCTACGCTCAGGCTGTTTGGAAATCAGCCGACGAGTGCAAACGCATAAGCGTGGTTGACTGCGAGTCCTACAAGACGAGCAGGTACGAAAGTAGGCGTTAGTGATCCGGTGGTTCTGCATGGAAGGGCCATCGCTCAACGGATAAAAGGTACGCCGGGGATAACAGGCTGATCGGAGCCAAGAGTTCATATCGACGCTCCGGTTTGGCACCTCGATGTCGGCTCATCGCATCCTGGAGCTGTAGAAGGTTCCAAGGGTTAGGCTGTTCGCCTATTAAAGCGGTACGTGAGCTGGGTTCAGAACGTCGCGAGACAGTTCGGTCCCTATCTGTTGTGGGCGCAGGAGATTTGCGAGGACCTGTCCTTAGTACGAGAGGACCGGGATGGACGAACCTCTTGTGATCCAGCTGTCCCGCCTGGGGCATCGCTGGGTAGCGAAGTTCGGTTGTGATAACCGCTGAATGCATATAAGCGGGAAGCACTCCTCAAGATGAGATCTCCCAAGACGCGAGTCTAAGAAGGGCCCAGGAAGACTACCTGGTTGATAGGCAGGATGTGAAAGCGCGAGTAATCGCGTGAAGCTTACCTGTACTAATCGCCCGTTCGGCTTGACCATAAAATTTACTCGGAACATCAGTCGTTGGTCGTTGGTCCTTGGTCGTTGGTTCGAACCTGGACAGAATGATCGAAGCCGTTGCCCGCCGCCAGAAACTGGGCGGCGCGGGAATGACGGCCAGCGGCTGTGCGCCGACGAAATTTTTCGAGTCTTGTCGGAATTTGTAAGACCCAATCTATTCAGTTGTGAGAGATCGTTCTCACGATCTTTTACAAGTTAGCAGCTAGGTTGTTGGCCGGCGTTTTTGCGAATGACGGACAACCAACCACCCACGACTGCTTCGATTTGTCGGTGATCTTACCGCGGGGGATCCACCCGTTCCCATCCCGAACACGGAAGTTAAGCCCCGCCGGGCCGATGGTACTGCACGCGAAAGTGTGTGGGAGAGTAGGTCGTTGCCGGCATTAATAAAGGCCGATCATGGAAACATGGTCGGCCTCTTCCTTTGATGCATGTGGCGTGGGCGCCCTCGCTCCCCTTGCCCTTCGAACGGTGCTAGAATTCCCGCAATGACGAACACGTTCTGGATTGCTGCCAACATCATCTTTGACCTCGGGACGGGTGAGAAGAAAGAAATCCTGACCCTTGTCAACCATGAGATTGATGCGACGTTCTTCAAAAAGGTGGACGCTGACAACTACAAGGCGTTCGTCGAGCGACGGGCGATCAACATCACGTGGTCAGTTGATCCAACCAACTTGCGAGGCCGGGGAGATCTCTTCGTCATCCGGGGCGTGCAAAGTGTCTGAGACGGACCCCGTTCCTGAAAGTGGCCTGGGTTTGGATGTCCTTCGGGGATTCATTCCCGGTCAGCTACCGTCAGACCAAGGCAGAGGACTCCAGCCGTCGTCTAAGATTGACCTCAAAGAACATGAAGCAAAGACGGCACGCACGCTAACCTTTGTTCTGGTGGGAATGCTTGGGCTGAGTTTCGTCATCCACGAGACTCTCGTCGTCCTGATGACGCTTCATAACAAGGCCGAAGTCATCCCCACACTCGAACACACCTTCAATGAGTGGTTGCCTGTCCTAGCCGGACTCGTCGGCACGGCGGTCGGTTTTTACCTGAAGGAACGGAAGTGAGGTAGTTATGAAGCACATCGCACCCACATCAATAGCTCCGCGGGCCGATGGTACTGCACGCGAAAGTGTGTGGGGGCCCTTCGGCTTCGCTCAGGGTAAAGTGCGGTCGTTTCCGGCATTTTCCGTTTTGCTTTTGAACGTGTAGAGCGGACACTCCCTTCGACTTCGCTCAGGGCAGGCCCTGTCCGCTGCTGTTGGGGTTGGTGTTGATTTGTTGCGGTCCGATTCGCAGGCAGCTTTCTGGGAGGAACAAAGGGCAACGCCAACGTCAACGGCAGCGGACAGGAGTGTCCGCTCTACATGGGGCAGGGCGCTCGGCAGGGTTATTTCTTGGTGGGAATGCGGCCCTTCGGAGCAGGCGCTCCGCCCAGCAAACCTTCCGTGCTTGGATCTTCGTCGAGGTCGGGCCAGTGCAGACCGTAGCCGCCGCCGGCGATCTTCCAGTTTGGCGTTGTGCGGGCGTGGCGTTGAGCAGGCGGGCTTTGGCTTTGCCTTTTCCTTTTTGACCCGGAGCGTTATGCTTGTGCAGGGAGTCCGGCCGATGGCAAATCTCGATTGGTCGCAATGTCCGGCGGTGGAGAGTGTTCCCGGCAAAGTGAGCGGCGCGTGGGTGCTGAAGGGCACGCGGATGCCGGTGTCCGCCATTTTCGAGAATCTTGAAGCGGGAGCCAGCCTGGACGACATCATGGAGTGGTATGACGGCCTCGATCGAGAACAGGTCAAAGCCGTCATCGAGTTCGCGGCCCGCA
Source organism: uncultured Acidobacteriaceae bacterium (assembly GCA_963770915.1). GTDB lineage: Bacteria > Acidobacteriota > Terriglobia > Terriglobales > Acidobacteriaceae > PALSA-270. Next base: position 1,786,755 of record CAVYRG010000001.1, on the reverse strand, counting down.
GCCTCGACAAAGCGCCCGCCTTCGCGCCCTAGCTAGGTTCGAGTAAGATGCCGGGATGCGCGTCTTATTCGACCAAGCGACGCCCGTGCCGATTCGCCGCTATCTGCAAGGACATGAGGTACGTACTGCCGCGCAACAAGGATGGGCCACGCACAGGAACGGCGAACTGCTCGCCGCCGCCGAAGCTGCAGGCTTCGACGTGTTGCTGACCACGGACAAAAACATGCCCCATCAGCAGAATCTAGCCGGCCGCAAAATCGCGGTTGTGGTCCTTGGCCTGCAGCAGTGGCCAAGCCTTCGGCCACATGTTCAGCGCGTCGTGGAAGCGATCAAAGCGGCAACACCTGGCGGCTGTACAGAAGTTGATTTTCCACCGGCGCCGGCCCGCCGGCCTTCCGAACATAGAAGTTAAGCCCCGCCGGGCCGATGGTACTGCACGAGAAAGTGTGTGGGAGCCCTTCGGCTGCGCTCAGGGCAAACTCCGTCGTTGCCGGGATTAAATAAAGGCTACGTTGCGGAAGCAGCGTGGCCGTCTTGGCATAACGGTGTAGAGCGGACACTCCTGTCCGCTGCTGTTGGGGTTGGTTTTGGCTTATCGCGGGCCGATTCGCGGGCGGCCTTTTGGGAGGAAGAAAGGGCAACACCAACAGCAACGTCAACGGCAGCGTCAACAGCAACGTCAACAGCAACGTCAACGTCAGCGGACAGGAGTGTCCGCTCTACATGGGGTTGATCCAGAGCCAGGGATAGGACTCTGGGGTCGGGGATAGGCGTTTTCTCACCGGATTTTGCCGGATGTACTCCCGCTTTTCCTCGAAGCTTTCGTTGGAACGCAGGACGTGGTCGAAGGACTCCTCTTGCCACACCGGGCCGGAGCAACCTAGCAGCTTATTTACGCTTCGCGCCGACACTCCTTTGATTTGCTTCAGGATAAACGGCAGCCCATAGGGCCAGCCTTTCGCATCGTTGAGCGGAGTCAGCAGCAGGTGGACATGCTCAGGCATGACGACCGCGGCGTGTAGGTCAATGCGTTTCCCGCCCTCTTAGAGGCAATGCTCCAGGATGAGATCGCGGGCCGCCGGAGGAAAAGGATCTCGATTCAGCTTGCAGAAGGTAACGAACATGGCCCGGTCTGGTTTCTGATAGTGGGGCAACCGGCGCCGGTACTCGTACAAGTGGGAGAGAGGGACGCGCATAACTCGTTAGAGCAGACACTCCCTTCGACTTCGCTCAGGGCAGGCTCTGTCCGCTGCTTTTGACTTTTGTATTTCATACAGAAATCGGTACTTTCGTCTGTGACGCATGAACATCTGCATTTTTCAGGAAGGAATTTTCGAGAGCGAAGCAAGTCGGACGGAGTGTCTGCCTGGCGCTGGGAAACTCGTTCTATTTCTTGGCGGGAACGTGGGCCTTCGGAGCGGGCGCTCCGCGCAGGATCTTCCAGTGCTGGCGCTGTGCGGGTAAACTCCATGCCTAGCACGCGCTCATCCGTCCCTAACGCTCGTTCGGTGCATTTGTCCGGGGCGGCCAGTCTTGCCGCCGCACACATCTCGCGGGCGGGGGCGTCCGCGCCACACGGGGTGAAGGGTAGGCGCGAGAATTGGTATGCCGAGTTTACGGATTGGGCGGCGGGGCCAGTAGGTCGCAGTGATCCACGCACTTGACGGTATTGACCTCGACATTGGCTTTCTTGTGTCCGGAGAAGCTGATGTCGGGAAGGATGAACAGGGTTTGCGGGCCGTTGGCGACATTAAAGCTGCAATTGAAGCTCATCGACTGCACGCCGCGCTCCTTGCATCCGGTTTGGTCGAGCGCGTCGGTGAGGCTCACGGCTTTGTCGTAGACCTGGTCGGCCAGATGCGACGGCAGCAGCGCGACCGTCAAGGGAATGGGCGACTTGATCTTCACGCTAAGTTTCTGGTCGTCGTGGTCGGGCGTCATCAGGCTGTAGACCTTGGGCACGGGCGTCAGGTCATATTTTTCGTTCAAAATGCGGCGCCAGCAGAACTCGGGGAGGACGCAGTTGTCCACACAACTCCAGCCGTAGTACTGGATGTGGAGATCGTTGGGCGAAATGAATTGCCGGGCGCTGGGTCCGAGGATCGCGCCGATAGCAGAGACGACCGGCTTCTCCGGGCGGCGCTCGTCGCGAAAGGTGATGATCATGGGCCGCTCGGACGGCAGATGACACTCGTAAATCGCGCTGGTGACGTGCTCCTGCACGCAAAGGAAGTCGAAATTCACGGGGGCATCGGGATGCTGCATGGCGGCGTCCCATTCATCGGCCCAGGTCATGGCGATGGTGACGGGATATCGCGATTGGATACCGACGTGCAGGTTGCCGCCTCCGGCTGCGGGATGGTAGATGCGGCCCGCGTGCAGGCTGGCAGGCTCCATAGGGATGGTTTCACTGTTAGCGGGAGTCCAGTCGAAAACGCGATTATCTTGCGCGTTGGAGGTGGCGGCCAAGGCCCAGACGAGCAGCACGACGAGATTGGAAACAATCCTCATAGTAAAAGTATTTTCCGGGTGCGGGCGAAAGACCTAGGTGATTTAGGGCGCTGGGATTACGGAAGTACTAAGCGGCCTGCTCATGCGGGGCTGTCGAGCAAGTCCAAGGCCATTCCATTTGTCTGGGATGAGTGAACATCGCAATTCTTGCGAGGGAGAGAGGCGGACAGGAGTGTCCGCCCCACACTCAGGCTGCTTCATTTCTTGCGGCTGGCGAGGTGGCGGGCGAAGGCGGGCGGGAACCTTGGTTTCCAGTGCGGGATGGGAGTTTCGATCTCAATCCAAGCTTGGTCGGCGGCATCGGGCATGAGAGATTCCGCGGGGTCGGTAGGGAGGGCGGCACCGGCGGGATTCGCGGCCTTCACTGTTTCGGAATTGCGGAATAGGTCCCAGGCTTCGCGGAAATGTTCGAAGCGGGCGGTTTTGCATCCTCCGTCGGGAAAGAGGCGAAGGCTGGTGCCGGAACCGAGCGCGCTGACGGGGAGGATGTACCAGACGTCGAGCGGGACGATGTGAGCGGCGAGGGCGTCGATTTCGTCGGAAGTATAGGCGAGCTTCTTGACGCCGTAGACGTAGTGGATGGGCTGAATCTGGTAGCCGCCGGCGTGGAGGGCGGAGGTGGATTTGATCTGCACGCGCCAGAGGCGGGAGCCGGAGTCGAGGACGAAGTCGTAGCGCTCACTGTCACCCCAGGGCTTGGTGACTTTGTAGCCGAGAGTGACGGCTTTGTGGAGGAAGGCGGCCTCGGAGATTTCTCCGGTGCGCTTGCTGTTGCGGCGGTCGGGCCTGGGGTCTTGTGCGGACATGATTCGCTCCTCGCTTCTGGAAATAAAAAAAGGCGCAGCCTTGAGGCCGCGCCTTTTGGTTTCTCTACTACTTCCAGAGTAGCAAATTGGAGGGGGAAAATGAGACACGGGTTCGAACTTTATTTTATGAATGGAATGAGAAAGTTAGGGGGAATTGGGGGGTGAGAGGGGCTTGACAGGATTTTTGGAGGGAGCGCGACAGCCGGTATTTCCGGGGGGAAAGGCCCCACCCTAAATTCCGCAAACTGCGCGGAATTTAGAATGGGGCACCCTCTGAGTTTCGGAGCGGATCTCGGGACGAGAATTCACCCATTTTAGCTTCTATGGGAACTGAGCGAACGTGGTGACGCTCTGTGCGGGTAGCGAGTACGTAAAGGTATTGTTGGTCACCGAAACGGCGCTCAACTGCGCCAGGTGCCGGCTGGAACTGGTTTGAATCGGCGTCAGCGAAGTTATGCCGGACGCATTCTGAAAGGTGAAGGTCTGGTTGACGGCCGAGCTGCCCGTGTTGAGGGCAACGACTACTACTCCATTGTTGTGGTAGGCAGTGACGTAGATGTTGGACCGAGGGTTGTAGGTGGCGCTGCAACGGACCTTGCCGGGGCGCACCCAGTGGGCGAACTGTCCCATGACGTAGCCGCGTAAATCGACGGTGGTGCCTTCGATGAACGAAGCGGCATCGTTGGGCATGATCCACCACCAGAAGTAAGCGCTGAACTGGTTGTTCATGGCGTCGCTGACTTCTTTGGCAACGGTCATGGCGGTGCCGATATCGGTGCCGTTGATGTAATGCTCGGTTTCCCAAACGTGCTTGCCGTGGTTCAGGGCGTTCTGGTGCACGTAGTTCCCGTTTCCGTAAAAGTGGCCGGCGATGTAGGTTACGTGGCTCGCCGCGGTGCTGTTGTTCAGAATCGGGTCGGTGTAGGAATCATTGAAGTTCAGGGATTCTGACACAACAATCGGCTTGCCCACCGAGGGGGCATTGTTGAGGACCCAGTTCAGGATTTCCGTCGCGGTGGGATTGGAGGATTCATAGCCGGGATTCGGGCACCAGTCGGGCTCGTTCTGGAAGGAGACGTAATCCAGAGTGAGGGCGCTGACGGCATGGCTCAGGTGAGTTGCGTAGGCGGCGTAGGAACTGGTCTTCAGGTCGCCGCAGATGAGGCTGTTGTTGGTTTTCTCCGAGGCCGGCGGAGTCCAGGGCGTGCCCAGGACTTTCGCGCCGTGGGAGTGGGCGGTCGAAGAGTTGGAAGGTTCGTTGCCCCAGCTTTCATTGGGGTCAATGCGGACGCGCAGCAGCGAGAAGCCGAGCTGACCGCTGCCGGTGCCAAACAGAACGTTGCCTTGGGCGCTGGTCATGGCCGGGGTCCAGGCGGTGGAAAAGCCGAATCCGTCGATGGTTTGCAGGTTAGAGGTGAGGTTGATGGTGGCGGTTTGGGCTTGCACGCCGCTTGATAGAGTGATGATCACGGCCAGGGCGAAAGCGGCCGAGACGTAAAGGGGAAGGTGCTTGTTCATGGTTACTGCCTCCTGAGTGAAACAAGTGGCCCGGCTTTCGCGACTGTGAAAGTAGGCGTTCCCCCGTACCCCGCTTTCTTTCCGCAAAAGTCTAGGGCCTTTGGCGTGATACGCCGCCGCGTATTATGCGCGTTTGGCGGGACGGCGGAGATTTGGTTCGAAATGTTCCATTTCCCGAAACTTCGTGGGGGGCCTGAAGGCGGGGTAAGGGCAGAGATTTAGCTGGGTCGGCAGGATTCGCAGAGGTAGCGGTCGTCGGAAGACTTCGCGAGGTAGTAGCCGGATGGGAATGACATTCCACACTGGTCGCAGGTGGTCTTGGAGGCTGGCGCGTGGCTTGCGGCCGTACTAGGTGTCGGGGGTTTTCTTTTGGGGCGAACCACGAAATACGCGATGAGGCTATTGAAGCCGAGAATCCCGAATAGAGACGGATTGGTAATGTCGAGCGCCTGCGCTGATTCGAAACTGCTGTCGCTGAACACAACCTGAAAGACCTTGATGACTGCCCAGAGCAGGCCCAACATCAAGAGAGCTCTTGCTGTCCATATCCGAGAAGGTGAAGCGGCTGACGCTTCGGGCGGAGTCATAGGGACCTCCTGTGTGCGGCACAACTATACGCCGAGCGCCCATAAGGTCAACAGAAATGGGAAAGGATCCCCGAGCCGTTGCGGACCCGGGCGGACGGTACCAGCCCGAAGTTGACAACTCCAGACATGCTTCTTCGCTATAATGCCCGACCGTCGCTTGCGTGATGGCGGCAGAGGAGGCGGCATGCACCAGTTTCCGATCCACATTGCGATCAATATTTGGGCCCTGGTGGTGGCGGCAGTGGTGAAGTTTCTCTTCGGATGGCTGTGGTATGCGCCGTTTCTGTTTGGCAACGCCTGGGCGCAGATGACCGGGATCACGCCGGAAAAAATGAAACCCACGCTGCCGAAGGTGATTGTGGGCGACCTGATCACCAGCTTCATCATGGCTTTCGTTCTGGTGCACGCAGTCCGCTACGCGGGCGCGACTACGGCGGGCGAGGGAGCGATGGTGGGATTTCTGAATTGGCTGGGATTTGTCTTCGTCGCGACCTTTATGGCAGTGCTGTATGAGAAGCGGCCGCTCAAGCTGTTCCTGATTAACAACGGCTACCTGCTGCTTTCGCTGCTGGCGATGGGTGCGATCGTCGCGGCCTGGGTATAAAACGGAAGATGCAGCGCGCTTCCTACTTGCCCGCCGAAGTCGGCGCGGTCTCGTCGTGCAAGCTTAGGCCAAGTGTGCCGGCGGTGCTGGCTTTCAGGTCATAAACGCCGGTGCGCAGGTAGGCGGCGTCTTTGGGGATGTCGATTTCTTCGTGGATGCGATAGCCGCGTTGGAGTATAGCGGCATAAGCTTGTGGACGCAGAATAATCTGATCTGCGCCGCCCACGAAATTCAGCGGCTTGCCTTCACGGTCGTAGGCGATGGTCATCACTTCGACGGCGCCGCGGTGGGCGCCGTCGGGAGTGGGATCGAGCTTGAGACTGGGCGCCCAGACGGCGAAATCCACGCTGTAGCGCGTGACCGGTCCTTTCAGCGCGGGGTTGCCGCCGATGCGCGGAGCGTCGGGCGCAGGCTGCGGGTTTGCGGGCAGCACGCGAATCTCGTAGATGACCTGGGAAAGGTCAGGCAGGTTGCGGTCCATGAAGGGGAGCAGCGGGTCGGCGTCCGGCGTTCTCCCGGCGCTCTGGGTAGTTTCCGAGTCGAGGGCATAGTAGCCACGGCGGTACGCGAGCTTGTATTTGCCGTTGTGGAGCTTGACCTCGATGCGGCGGAATTTCCCGTCCATGTTGGTGTCGGTGGGAGTGTAGGAAAGCGTGTAGTAGTGCGCGCCTTCGTTGATTACGCGGGTCAGGACCTGGCCCAATCCATTGGTGTTGTAGAAGGCCTGGCCACCGGTGTCCTTGGCTAACTGTTCCATGATGCTGTGGCCGGAATCGCGAGCCTGGCTATCGCTTCGCATTTGCTGGAGTTGGTCACGCATTTGCGTCTGACCTCGACTTTGGCTCACTTCCGCGCTGTTCGCTTCGTACACCGCGTCCGCAGCCAGGCCTTCCGCTCCCACGGGGTAAATCGCAACGTCATCGGCGGCAAGCAACTGGGTAGTCTTGCGGATCTCTTTTTGAAAGTCGTCAACCGACGAAAATGGGTTCACCAGGCCGGCGTCGGGAAGAATGCCGGCGGGAAAAGAGCCTGAGAACCAGATGAGGTTCTTGCGACCGGGAATATCGGCCAGGTAGTGCCCCAGCTGTTGCAAGGCCTGCAGCGTGAGGCGGACACGCGCTTGCATGAGGTAGGCGGCCGTATCGGCTTGAAACTGCTGCATGACCTCGACGGGATCGACGGCGGCCGCGGGGGCGGTAGTTCCGGCGGAATCGGTCTGGGAGACGGTTGGATTTCCACCATCGGCTGTGATCAGGAAATCGACCAACTGCCGGTTGGAGTCGTTCTCCACGTCCGAGGGGAGCAAAGGTGATGCATGCGGGCCGGCTGCGCCTTTCTTGTCATTGAGGGCGGCGAGTAGTTCCGAGGAATCGGCGGTGACACCCTGAACCATGCGCAGACGGGAAGACAGAGTGAAAATGGCGACTCGCGTGGCGGGCGGGATGGTCTTGAGGTACTTGAGCATTTCCTTGTGCACGAAAGCCTGGTCGCGAGTGGGGGTGTTCAGAGCATCGAGCAGCAGAATGTATAGCGAATCGGCCGTCTGCGTGACCGGAGCATTGCTATAGACGTGCGGTGGAAGCGGGGGCAACTTAAGGACCGTGGGCGGCGCGCCGGAGTGCTCGTCGAAGTTCGCGACGGTCTGCGGCTTGCCATCCTCCCGGACCTCGAAGTCGTCTTCGTGCAGGCCGGGGACAGGCTGCCCTTTATTGTTCGTGACGACGACATCGACGAGCACGACCCGGACTTTGGCCTTGAACGTGGAGAGGGCGGCGCCGGACGCCGGGGCCGAGGTTTGGGAGTTGAGAGAAACAGCAAGGCCCACGAGCAAGAAGGGCCACAGCATACTAGAACGGCGCAAAGACATAATTCTCCACGATCTAATCGAGGTCTTGAAAATGGTAAGGCATCTTTGCGGGCATGTCACGCGAGAAGGCCAGTAGAGCGGGCGGTATCGACCGCATCCCCCGCTTATTTTGCGGCTTGGTCCTCTGGTAATAGCTGATAACTGACAAAGGCCAGCTTCTTACTGTCGGGCGACCAGGAAGGGACGTTGATGGTGCCCTGGCCGCCGAAGAGGCGCGCGATCACGGTAATTTTCTTGTCTTCCATCGACATTACGCGGATGAGGACATCTTTGTTGGGCGGATGGCCAGTCACGCTTTTGTCGTAGGAGAGGAAGACCATCCACTTGCCGTCGGGCGAAAAGTGCGGGAACCAGTTGTTGTAGTCGTCGGAGAAGACCTGCTCCTGGCCGCTGCCATCGGGATGCATGCGCCAGATCTGCATGAGGCCGGTGCGGACGGAGTTGAAGTAAATGTAGTTTCCGTCCAGAGAGTATTCGGGGCCGTCGTCGGTGCCCTTGGTGGTTGTGAGGCGAGTCTCTGCGCCGCCCTCGACGGGAATGGTAAAGATGTCGAAATCACCGTCGCGCACGCCGGCGAAGGCAAGAGTTTTGCCGTCGGGAGACCAGCTATGCCAGTACGAAGGCGAATTGGTGGTGACCTGGCGCGGAGTGCCGCCGTCGAAAGGCAGAATGTAGATTTGGGATTTGTGGTCGCCCTGACTGCTGTCGCTGATGGCGAGCGATTTGGAGTCAGGTGAGATGCCATGGTCGTTGTTGCAATGGATGGCGAAGCCGGTGTCGATGGCCTGCGGCGCAGATTTGCCGTCGGCAGGGATTTTCATGAGGCGGCCATCTTGATTGAAGATGAGCGAAGCGCCTTCGTGGGTCCAGTTGGGAGCTTCGAAATGTCCGGCAGTGCTGTAGATTACGGTTCGATCAACCTCAGGGCTGGTGGGCGAAATGGTTTCGAGGGAGCTGTAGAGAGTGGGCTGGCTGGATGCGGGCACGGTCACGGTCGAAATTTCTACGTTGGAGAAGACGGCTGTTTCCGAAACATCTTTGTTATGGGCGGAAACGCCGATGCCGGCGTAGAACGCGCCGGAGAGTGGGATGCGAATCCATCCGGCGGCGGGGCGGAACACGCCGTCATCGCCGGCAACTGACATGTACACACAGTCGCCGCGCTTGGCGAGGCGGACGCTTTTGGGCGACTCAACTGCGGAGACGATTTCGTGCGTGAGCCCGCCCTTCTCATCGCGATACTGCAGGGCGGCCAAGCCGTTGCCGTGTTGGGCGACGTCGATGTAGGGCGAATCCGGGTCGAGGGTCTGGCGCAGCATGAGAACAGCTTTGCGATGTTCGCTCGGGCTTGGGGTGGTGGAGAGAAACATAATGCTGGCGGTGAAAGTCACGTCGCCGTCGGGGACTTTCTTCCACGCGAATTGGAAAGCATCTTCATGGGACCAGATGTTGGCGCCGCTGCCGGTGATGGTGTAGGCGGCTTTCGTGGCGTCGTATGTGGCGGAGCCAGGATGGAGGACGGTTCCGACATCGGCGTGGGATTCGAAAATGCCGAGAGGAGGGGAAGACAACTGGGCTCGAATTTGATGTGGGACTGACCCGAGCAACAGAGCGGCGGCCAAGACTTTCCGATTCATTCGCGAAGACCCTCCCAAGTTGGAAGCCAATGGAAAGGTAGGAGGGTGCAGGGAAGATGTCAAATGGTGGGGGACAGAGTTTCAGGATGCGCAGAGACGAGGGCAGCGGCTTAGCCGGCGTTGGGATGGAACATGCCGCCGGCCATGAAGTGGGTGATGATCGCGGCAAAAGTTGTGCCGATGATAAAAAGAAGCCAGCGGTATCGCCGCCAGAAATCCCGGAAGCCAGAGGCCTGAGCAAAAAGGTCAACGAGATATGCCGCACAGTATGCGATATTCGCGGCAACCGCCAGCAGAAAAAGACCGAGGGCGAAGTCAATGGAAAGCACGGCTTTGGACGCGGGATAGCCGGCCATGAAGTGAGCGACCACGATGGCGGCAAGAGAGAGGTTATAGAGAATGCGTGCGCGCTCCCAGAATCTGATGGCATCGGTGGCGTTGTCGCGCAGGGCAGCCGTGTCCATGGGAGGAGTGTATCGGCTTCTGCACGGTGTGGCAAAAAAGCGCGAGGTCGGACAGGGAGCGCGACGAGATGAGATGGGGAGCGATTCATGCGGAGGATGCAGGGCGGCCTAAGTCTGCGCCTGGCGCAGTCCCGCCATGTTCAGAAATGAGCATTGCCCCCTGCCATTTGTTGGGGTCTATCAGTCTTCCTTTCAACGCGCTTTAGAGCCCAGCTTTTTTGTCGGCGGCCTCGCGCTCCAGCAGATTCTTGGCCTGGATGTCGCCATTGTTAGCTTCCCGGGTGGTTTGAACCGAGGTTTCCGTCAGTTCCTGCCGAAGTGCCGCAGCCGCACTGATGTGGACCGTATCGGTTGGGGCAGCTTGGGTTTTCGCCGGCGGCGCAGCTGGGGGGGCGTGCTTGGGCTGAACCACGGCCTGGGCTGGAGTAGCGTGGCTAATCGGGTTAAGCATAGTAGGAGCCTCCTGCTTTCCTCTAACGGCGGAACGGGCAGAGGACTTTAGTTCTTTAGTTCAAAAAGTTGCGAAAACGAGGGGTGAGGCGGCGCTTATATTCTGAGCTCGACCACGGTCGCGCCACCTCCGCCTTCCTGCTGGGGAGGCTCGGCGACTGAGGCGACGTGGGGATGCCGCTGCAGATACTGGCGCAAGGCTTTGCGCAGGATACCCATGCCGCTGCCGTGAACCACGCGCACGCGTGGCAGGCCGGCAAGGAAGGCGCGATCGATAAACTTCTCGACTTCCTGGGTGGCGTCGTCGACGGTGCGGCCAATAACGTTGATTTCCGAGGCCGCGGTTTGATTCTCATTCTCGAGCGAAACCGAAATGCCGCGCGAGCGGGCGGCTTTGACGGGGGAATCGGCAGCGCGGGCTAGGACCTCGGCGATATCCTCGCGCGGAATCTTCATTTTCATGGCGCCCATTTCGACTTCGAAGTGATCGTCGTCGATGCGGCGGGCGACCAGGGCGGAGCGGCCGAGCGATTTGAGCCTGACGGTGTCGCCTTCGGAGACATGTTTGACGAGCTGCGGTTGGGCGTGCGGATCGCCTTGGTCGGCGCCGGTGCTGTGCGCGACTACAGACGAATCGAATTGCTCGCGGAATTCGCGGCGCAGCTTGGCGATGCGGCGCTCGGCATCCTTGGAAAGCTTTTGCGCGGCGGCGCGATCCTGGATCGCGTTCACGGTTTCGCGGGCGTGGAATTCGAAGTCGCGGAAAAGGCTGTCGAGTTTTTTCTCCATTTCTTTGATTTTGGTTTGCTGCTCTTTCTTGCCCTCGGAAGCCATGCGGGCTCTTTCGCGGGCGAGTTCCTCTTCACGAGCGCGCAGGCGGAGGCGCTCGGCTTCAGCCTCGCGGAGTTCAGCGTGCAGGCGGCCGAGAAAGTGACCAACGTCGCGGGCTTGCGTGCCCAGGCGGGAGCGGGCCGATTCCACGATCTGCGGATTGAGCCCCAGCCTCTGGGCAATGTTGATTCCGGCGGAAGCGCCGGCTACGCCGATTGTCAGCTCGAAGGTCGGCTGGAGAGTGGATTCGTTGAACCCGACTGATGCGTTCAGCACGCCGGGCGTGTTCGCTCCGTAGACTTTCAGCGAAGTGTGATGGGTAGAAATGATAGTGATACAGCCCACCCGGCGGAAATGTTCTGCGATGGCGACGGCCAGTGCGGCGCCTTCTTCGGGATCGGTGGCGGAGCCGAGTTCATCGAGCAGGACGAGCGAGTTTGCAGTTGCGGTGCGGGAAATGAAATCGATGTTGGTGACGTGCGCGGAAAAGGTGGAAAGATTTTGCTCGATGGATTGGTAGTCGCCGACGTCGGCGAGAACTGCGTCGAAGACTGGCAGTTCGGCGCGGTCTGCCGGAATGGGAATCCCAGATTGGGCCATTAGGGCGAGAAGGCCCATAGTCTTGAGCCCAACCGTTTTTCCACCCGTGTTAGACCCGGTGATGATGAGTTGGCGGCGCTCGCCTTCGAGTTCGATGGTGACGGGAATGATCGGCTTGGCGCTCGCTTTCAGATTGCGCTCGAGCAGCGGATGACGGGCGTTAATGAGGACGGCGATTTTCTCTTCCGGGCTGCGAAGCTGAACTGGAACGCAGTTGTAGTCTTCCGCAAGACGCGCCTTGGCGAATTGCAGCTCGATCTCGGCAAGGGTTTCGGCGGCGGCGCAGATTTTCTGGGCTTGATCGCCAATACGGCGAGTCATTTCCTGCAGAATGCGGTGAATTTCGGCCTGCTCTTCGTCGAACAAACGGACCAGTTCGTTGTTCTGTTCGATGGTTTCGAGGGGCTCGACGAAAAACGTTTGTCCGCTGGAACTGGCGCCGTGGACAACGCCTTGCACGCGGCGCTTGTGCTCGGCTTTTACGGGAATGACGAAGCGGTCGCCACGGATGGTGATGAGTTCGTCCTGCACCGTGCCGCCTTCGGCGAGGCGGCGTAGATAGGCGCGAAGAGATTCGTGAATTGTGCGGCGCTGCTTTTCAATTTCGCGGCGAATGCGGGCCAGTTCGGGCGAGGCGCGGTCTTCGAGAGTGCCGTCGGGCAGGATTTTGTTGCGGAAAAATCGAAGGAAGTCGGCGAAGTCTTCGATCGCGGACGAGAGTTGCGTAACGGCCTGCCATTCCTGCTTCATGGCCGCAGGCGGATTGAGGGCGACGGCGCGCCATTCGGCGGCGCGATCGACGACGAGTACCACGTCGCGAATTTCGCTGGTCTCCAGGGCGGCACCGGCGATGCGCGCCTTGTCGAGGAACTCGGAAATTTCGAGCAGGCCGGAAAAATCGAAGCGCCCGCCCACGCGGCGGAATTCGCGGATTTCGGCGGTGAGTTGCTGCTGGTTTTCAATCCAGGTGCGATCGAGGGATGGAGCAAGAGCAGTCAGGCGCTGTTGGCCAAGCGGAGACGAAGCGTATCCGCGAAGCAGTTCGCGGAGAGATTCGAATTCCAGGACTTGGGCGCTGGCGTGGGTGAGCGGAGATGGCATGCGAGCTTTATGGTACAGGAGAGAAGAAAGGATCAAGCACAGAGGACACAGAGGGTCACAGAGGAAGAAACTCGGCCAAGGTGGGTACACCGAGGTGCGCAGGGATCAGAGAGTTCCTTCGAGTCTCGCGATGCGCTCTGCTAGAATCAGCGCAGAAGCGTTGATCAAGCAGGCTGAATCATGGCTTTTCCTACAACCAGGCTGCGGCGATTGCGGCGCACAGAAGCGCTGCGCTCGATGGTGCGCGAGACGCGGCTTACGCCGGGAGCGTTTGTCTATCCTTTATTTGTGTGTCCGGGCGAGGGTGTGCGCAAGGAAGTGCGGTCCATGCCGGGCGTGTTCAATCTGTCGGTGGATGGGGCCGTGAAGGAGGCGCAGGAGGTTTACGCGCTGGGAATTCCGGCGGTGATTCTGTTTGGGCTTCCCGCCTCTAAGGATGAAGTCGCCACCGGAGCGTGGGCAGACGACGGGATCGTGCAGCAGGCGGCGCGGGCGATGAAGCGCGAGGTTCGCGACCTTATTCTTGTGGGCGACGTCTGTCTTTGTGAATATATGTCGCACGGGCACTGCGGGATCGTGCGGGCAGCGCCGCAGTCGCTGGGAGCGGCCGTGGCGGACCCGCCCGCGGTGGGGAACGACTACGAGATCGTGAATGATGCGACGCTCGAGTTGCTGGCGCGGACTTCGGTATCGCTGGCCCAGGCGGGGATCGATATCATTGCGCCTTCGGACATGATGGACGGGCGGGTGGCGGCGATTCGCCAAGCGCTGGACGCGGCAAACCTAACGAATACGCCGATTCTTTCTTATGCGGCGAAATTCGCATCGGGATTTTACGGACCGTTTCGCGAGGCGGCCGATTCGGCGCCGCAGTTCGGCGACCGCCGGTCGTATCAGATGGATGGGGCGAACGTGCGCGAGGCGATGCGGGAGATTGCTGCGGATATCGAAGAAGGCGCGGACATGATTATGGTCAAGCCGGCGCTGCCGTATCTGGATGTGATCGCAGCGGCGCGGGAGCGGTTTGATCTGCCGCTGGCGGCCTATCAGGTTTCCGGCGAATACGCGATGATCGAGGCGGCGGCGCGGAATAACTGGATTGATCGCGACCGGGTGATGATGGAGTCGCTGATCTCGATTCGGCGGGCGGGCGCAAGCATTATTCTTACCTACTTTGCGAAAGATGCGGCGCGGCTGTTGGGGTAGGATTTCGCGTTCGTCTAGTGTCGTGCGCCGGAAATAGTGAGCGTCAAATATTACGCCTCGATTCGCGTAGCCCGTGGTGGTCGGCGATGGGGGCAAAAGCCCTAACCACAGAGGGCACAGAGGATCACAGGGGAAACCGGCGCCTCATAAATGTCGATCTGTTTGACGCACTATACTAGGCCGGGCAAAAGGCCCGTTGTTTCTTTGCGCCATGCCGGCACGACTGAAGTCGCGCCCTGATACGGACCGATCCGAGGAAAGTAATCATCAGTGGACATTCTGCTGAACCAGCTTGAAGCCCGCGTGCTCAGTTCGTTGATCGAAAAGGACGTCACCACACCGGACTACTATCCGCTATCGCTGAATGCGCTGATCAACGCGTGCAATCAGAAGAATAATCGCGATCCGGTGATGAGTCTGGATGAAGACGCGGTGCGGCGGGCGCTGGATGGGCTGCAAAGCCAGGGCCTGGCTGGGCCGACCAGCAGCGCCGACAGCCGTGTGACCAAGTATGAACATCGTTCGCAGGAAGTGTTTAACTTCACTCGCGGCGAGACGGCTATTATTTGCGTGCTTTTGCTGCGCGGGCCGCAAACGCCGGGCGAGCTGCGCGGCCGCGGCGAACGCATGCATCGCTTTGAGAGCCTGACGGAAGTGCAAGCAACGCTGCAGCGTCTGATGCAGCGTGAGCCGCCATTGGCAAAGGTCCTTTCCCGGCAGCCGGGGACAAAAGAATCGCGGTACATGCATTTGTTGTCGGGCGATGCGGAAGATAGCGGAGTTTCCGCGCTTCCGCGCGAGCAGGAACCGTCGCTGCACGGGGCTCCTGACTCTGACCGGGTTCGCCGGCTGGAAGATGAGATGCAGGACTTGCGCAAGGAAGTGGCCGACTTGCGACAGCAGATCGCAACTTTCCGAAAACAGTTTGAATGAGCAGCCGCACTCTACGCGGCTCCGGGCGCCGTCATGAGCGTGCTGCCGGTTTGCCCCCTTAGAGAAGATTGCTTTACCGCTAGCACATAGAGCAAAGCCGATCGATTCTCCTGCGCAACTTCTTCCACTAAGGTTTGCCGCGGACGCAGGAGCTTACGCTCCTTGATGCGGAACCCAACCTGAGTCAACTGCCCGCAGAGGCCTTTCAGGCTGGACTTGGTGTACAGGGCGTGCACCTCACGGTGTTTGGGATACGTGGTTATAAGCAGGCGTCCATGTGTCTTGAGGACTCGGCCGGCCTCCTGGAATGCGACGCCCGCCTGAAGGTGGCCCAGCGACTCCGGCAAAATCACGACGTCGAAGCAGTTGGAAGCGAAGGGGAGAAGGTGAGCGTCAGCTTGCACCAGGCCGTGGCGGCTGTGGCGAGCGGCTGCCTGCAGCATTTCCAAGGAAAAATCGAGGCCGACCACGCGATAGCCCAGCGCAGTTAGTTCCTGCTCCAACTCGCCGGTGCCGCACCCGACAGAAAGAATGCGGCGTTTATGTTTGGCAAGCCGGGAGACGATCCACTGGCGCAGCGTCGGGTACTTCCAAGTATCGGTCGTGTAGCCGGTCTTGTGCCAGCCCTTGGTTCCCACCACGCGGTAGAAGTTTGCAGTGCGGCGGGGACGGTCCGGGGAATGTTTCTTTCTCAAGTGGCGACTCCAGACGGCTAACTTGCGAAGCCGCTTTTGGCTTCACTTTGGGAGAGATAGTACCAGAGGCGGATCAATTCGCCTGCCGCAGCGTGTCGGGGCGACAACAGCGTGTCGCGACAGCCACATTCCTTACCGGAGGCCGAGCCGAGAAGCCTTGTGGAATCAACATCATTTGCAAAGGGCGCGAGCGTGCTTGAACACCCGTGACTGGGGAACCCAGCACAGGAGAAATGTATGGCACACTTCACGCAGCTCGGCTTATCCGGAGAACCGGAACGCAAGCCACAGAACATGGGAGTACGAAAACCAACGGAGCCGCCGCGGCCCGGCCCGGGGGGAAAGAAACCCAAAGGCACGACCGCAATTACCATTTGCTCAGTGATCGCAATGTCGTTGTTGGGCGCTTCGCTGTTGGAAACGGGAGGATGCTCGAAGGCGAGCAAGCAAGCCTCGCAAATCAGCGCGCCTTCGGCCAGCGCGACGAGTCCAATGACGCCTTCTTCGGCGATGACGCCGCAACCCGAGCCCGCAGTCCCACCAGTAGAAGCAAAGAAGCAGGTGGCGAAGAAACCACGGCAGCACCGGTTGGTGGCCTCAACCTACAAGAATCCGACCTATGGAGTGACGTTTCGCTACTTCACTCATTACCAGCTGAAGGAAGGCGACAAGGCGAACGAGGAATGGGCGGGGCTGCAGCCGGTTCAGATGAACTTTGTGCAACCCGGAGGGACGGCGTTGAGCGTAGTTAGAGTGCCCGAGCGTTTCTACACGGGCACAGATTTCGCGGGCGCATTTTTCAACCTGAGCGTGAATACGAAACTGACAGCGGAGGAATGCGGACAGTTTGTTTCGCCGGCGGCGAGCGCGGGCGACAAAGCGGCAGTGCAGGCGGGATCGGGCGACGCGCCCGAAACGCCGCAAACCGTGGAGCCCTCGAAAGTAAAGGTCGGCGCGGCGGAGTTCACGGAAGTGGAAAACGCCAACGGCGCGGACGCCAAGCAGGCGGACACGAAGTACTATCACGTCTTTCAGAATGGCACGTGCTATGAATTTGCCCTCGGGGTCGAAACCAAGGGAAATGGCGCGAGCGATGGAGTGAAGAGCGTGAATCGGGACGAAGTGTTCCGCAGGCTGAACTGGATGCTCTCAACCGTGAAGATCCAGCCCGCCGGAGTTCCGGCACAGGCTACCGAAACGGCGAGCGCTCCGACGACCGGGGTGAAGGACTAACAACCGCATGGTGCGAGGGATCGCGGCCGGAAGGTGGCGGATGCAAGAGCTACTTTCCGGCTGCCGATGCTTTGAACTCGATTTTTTCGAAAACAGCTTCCGCGCGTAGCAGAGCTTCCTGAACGTTGCGGCAGATGTTCTCTTTCCCTACTACGTCTTCAAACTCCGCCTGATGCATTAGTTGTGCGGGTTGCTCGCGAGCGCCGCAAAGCAAGAGGGTGCGACCGGTTGCATGCAATTGCTGGGCGATTTCTTCCAAAGCAAACAAACCGGTGGCGTCGATCGCGGTCATGTTGCGGAGGCGGATGATAACGATAGGCGGCAGTTCATGCATTTTCCCGGTGACGATGGCAATCTTGTCAGTCGCGCCGAACAGGAACGGTCCGTGAATGCGGAAGATGGTGGCGTAGTAAGGAATGTCTTTGTCCTGCAGGATGTGGACGCGGCCGTCCTCCACGTAGTCGTCGGTTACCTGGGACACTGTAGTCGTATTCGATACGCGAGCAATAAAGAGGAGCGCGGCCAGGATCATGCCGGCTTCGACGGCTACAGTAAGATCGGCGAAGACGGTTAGGGCGAAGGTGACGAGCCAGACACTGATATCGGTTTTTGTCAGCTTGAGAAGCTGAGGGATCTCGCGCCACTCGCCCATGTTGTAGGAAACAACCATGAGGATGCCTGCCAGAGCCGCCATGGGGATGTAACTGGCCAGGGGCGCGGCAAACAGAAGAATGCAGAGCAACGTGGCGGAATGGATCATTCCAGCTATGGGGCTGCGGGCACCGGCGCGGATATTGGTGGCGGTGCGGGCAATGGCGCCAGTCGCAGGCAGGCCGCCGAACATCGGCGAAACAATGTTGGCGACACCTTGCCCAATAAGTTCCACGTTGGAGTTGTGGCGGTCGTTGCTCATGCGGTCCGAGACGATGGCCGACATGAGCGATTCAATCGCGCCCAGCATCGCCACTGTGAATGCGGGCCCCAGCAGGCCGACGATCAGGTCAGGGCGGAAGTGCGGAATCGCCATATGCGGCAGGCCGCGCGGAATGCCGCCAAAACGGGTGCCAATGGTCTCGACGGGAAACTTGAAAAGGAACGCGGCGACGGTTGCGCCGACCATTGCGACGATGGGGCCGGGGATGCGATTGGAAATCAGGCGGCAGCCCAGCATGACTGCGAGGGTGCCGGCGGCGAGCGCAGTGGCGCGGGGAGACCAGGTGGGGAAGGCTCCGGCGAGGGCCTCCATGCGCTTCCAGAAGTCGCCAGGTACTTTCTCAAGGCGAAGGCCGAAGAAGTCTTTGATCTGAGTGCTGGCGATCAAAATTGCGATGCCGTTGGTAAAGCCAAGCACGACTGGACGAGGGATGAACTTGACGGCTGAGCCCATGCCGGTGACGCCGAGAACGACCAGGAGCACGCCCGCCATCACCGTGCACATGAAGAGGCCGTCTACGCCGTGAATGGCGATAATGCCGGCGACGACCACCACGAACGCCCCGGTGGGCCCGCCGATCTGCGTTTTCGAGCCCCCGAGAAGCGAAATCAGGAAGCCGGTAACGACGGCGCAATAGATGCCGGCCTGCGGCGTCATGCCGGAAGCAATGGCGAAAGCCATGGCCAAAGGTAAGGCGACTAGGCCGACCGTGATGCCTGCAATAACGTCGTGCTGAAAATTGTTGAGGTTGTATCCACGCAGGCAGAGAACGGATTTCGGGAGCCAGCGATCGTCCTTGGCCAGAGCAAACAGTCCCATAATTCATTATGGCAGGAGAATCGGGTTCCCACATCGTGAGGGGGACATACGGAAGTAACCTGGTTCTGTTTTGGGCAACCCATTTCCGGCCGTTTCGGGCGGTGCGCAAGCTCGGCTAGAATGATCGCCATGGACAGAAGAACCCTGCTGCAAACACTTCTCGCGATGCTGTACTCCGCGGTTCCTGCCGGCGCACAAATGGGCGCCGGAGCCGGATCGCAGGAGTGTTTCGAGCTTCGCGTATACCACACCTACGAAGGCAAACTCGACGACCTGTTACGGCGCTTTCGCGACCACACCATGACGATCTTTGCGAAGCATGGCATGAGAAGCGTCGCCTATTGGACGCCGACGGATGATCCCTTGAAAGGAAAAACGCTTTTCTACATCATCGCGCACGCCAGCAGAGAAGCTGCGGTTGCCAATTGGAAGGCATTTCACGACGATCCGGAATGGCAGAAGGTCGCGAGTGAATCCGAGGCGAATGGGAAGTTGGTGGAGAAAGTGGATTCGACGTTTCTGGTGCTGACCGATTTTTCGCCGAGGGTGTGAGCTGCGGCTCCTCGAGACGCGGAAACACAAGGTCCCTCCACTGCGTTCGCTTCGCTCACTCCGGTCGGGATGACCGGCAGAGGGAGATAGAAAGGGCGCAGAGAGCGCAGAGCAGAACGGACGGGCGAGGATGCCGGTCGCTCCATCTTCGTGTTTAGTGCAAAACAATAAGGACGGGCACGGACGCCCGTCCTTCCATTCGAAACTCTGGAATCCTAGAACTGATTCCAGAGGAACTGGTTGTAGACCTCGTGGTGGTATTGGACCTCGGGGGCTTTGACGAACGTTCCCAGCAGGCGAGGGCAGCGGTCGGCTGAGGCCTGCTTCAAGTCGGCATAGCGTCCCTTTACATCTTCGCCCAAAATCTCGGACATCCACTTGGACTCGCGGAACTGCTCGAGAGCGGTGTAGATGTTGTCGGGCAGGTAGCGCTCGGCCTGGCGCAGATTCTTCACCTTAGCGATGTCGCCATCCAACCCGGACTTGAAGATGGAATAGAGAACCATGTAGGGGTTGGCGTCGGGTGCGACGGAGCGGACCTCCACGCGCATGCTTTTATCGTTGCCGATGGGGATGCGCACCATGGAGCCGCGGTCGACCGCCGATGCCTTGAGCTGGTTGGGCGCTTCAAAGTGGGGATCGAGCCGGCGATAGGCGTTGACGCTAGGATTCAGCAGCAGGCAGATATCAAGGCCGTGGGTGAGCACGCGATCGACAAACGACCAGCCGAGCTTGCTGAGCTTTTCTTCGCCCTTGGCATCCCAGAAGAGATTCTTGCCACCCTTGGAAACCGAAACGTTGGTATGCATGCCGCTGCCGTTGACGCCGACGACGGGCTTGGGCAGGAAGGAAGCGGTCATGCCGAGTTTGGTCGCCACTTCGCGGCAGATCAGCTTATAGAGCTGAATCCGGTCCGCGGCGGCCACGACTTCGCCGTAGCCGTAGTTGATTTCAAATTGCGAGGGTGCAACTTCGGGGTGATCCTTTTCGTTCTGGAAGCCCATGGCGCGCTGCACTTCAGCAGCGGTGTCGATGAAGCCGCGCAGAGGATCGCCCGGCAGGGAGTGGTAGTAGCCGCCGGTGTTGACGTACTCGAACTTGCCGGTTTCGGAGAAATGCTTTTCCGCATCCACGCCCTGGAAGAGGAAGCCTTCGATTTCATTCGCGGCGTTGAGGGTGTAGCCCTCTTTCTTGTATAGGCCTTCGGCGAATCCTTTGAGAATCCCACGGATGTCGGCGGCGTAGGGGCCGCCTTGCTTTTCGATCACATCTCCGAAAACCATGACTTTGCCGGTACCGAAGAAATCCGCCGGCGCCCAATAGAAGGCGGACCAGTCGATGCCCAAGCGCAGATCGCTTTCTTTCTGCGCAGTGAAACCGCGGATGGAAGAGCCGTCGAAGGTAAGGTTGTCCCAGCTCTTGATGAGAAACTTCTTGTCGTAATCGAGCATGTGGAGGCGGCCTTCGAGGTCGCTAAAGAGAACGGTCACGGCTTTGAGGCGCTTTTCGTCGGTGAGGTACTTGAGCCGCTCTTCCTGGATCTTGTGCAGGGCGACGCGGTCCTTGCGCTGTTCTTTGGCTTCCAGATTCAGTTCTTGCAGTTCGTCGTACGAGAGTGCGAGGAAATTCCGCAGTTCAGTGGACATGGAGCTCCTTGGGTGGAGAGCCGGTTGCGAGCGGCCCGAATTAGAGAACCGATAGACTACGCGCCGCCTACTGAAAGCGCCAATCGAAATAGCTTATGAGATACATCACGCATTTTTATGGTTTGCGCGGAAAGGCCTAGGACGGTGGAAGCCGAGGAAGGCCGAAAATTCCGTGACTTCTCGAGAGCCGGCCCATTTGTAGAAGCGGTCCGTGAAATCTATTTCTTTATGCGAACTTGCACTCTGGTTCCGGCAGGGATTTCGCCATTTTGCAGGCGGATTAGGCCTCCGGGGAGGACGTGGCCTTCGAACTCCTGATGCGCGCCGGCGGGTGGACCTGAGGGGGCTGGGGCTGTTTTGGGGCGGGCGCGGCCGCTGCCCTGATCCATGGCGGCGTTGGCCAACTCGTCAGCTTCGCGATTGCCTTCGCGGAGCACATGCTGAATGGCAAACCAATCGAGCTGGGCGATCAATTCCTTGGCGCGAGCATGCAGATCCTTCAGAGCCGCGTTCTTCACCTTGTAGATGCCCTTGATCTGGCGCACGAGTAATTCGGAGTCGCTGATTACGCGGATGGCTTTGGGGCCGTGCTGCAAGGCGTATTCGAGCGCCGCGATCAGGCCCTGGTATTCCGCGAAGTTGTTGGTCTGGTGGCCGAGATATTGGCTGAGGGCTGCGATTTTTCGTCCTGCCTGATCTTGAATCACGACACCATAGGCGGCAGGGCCGGGATTGCCGCGGGCGCCGCCATCACTGTGCGCAACCAGATAGAAGTCTGGAAGTGCCTCGTGGTGCGCAGATGAGCCGGAGTGAGGAGCGCGTGAAGAAGAGAAAGACATGGCGGAAGTCTACAGCTTTCATCTTCCGGCCGCGAGGCGGGTGGCCAGGCGTTCGGGCAAGTTCGCCTCCAGGATGCGGCGTTGCGCTTCCTGCAAAGCGTACGGCACACGGTAAAAGGTGATGAGAGCGGCATCTGAATCGTAGAGGGCGAAAGCCGCGCGCCAGTCGCCATCGCGAGGTTGTCCGACGGAGCCTGGGTTGATCAGGTAGCGAAGGTTTTGTTGGAGCGGCAGGAGGGAAGTCTCCGGCTGGCCGACGGTGGTGTAGGAAGGGCGGAATGCCTCGCAAGTGACGCGGTCAGTGCAGAAACATCCCTGCAGGTGGGTGTGTCCGTAGAAGGTCAGGGGCACGGCGGTTGCCAACAGAGGAGCCAGAGCGTCGTCAGGAGTGACGAGGTAGTCGTCTTCGTCCAAGGGCGATCCGTGCACGAACTCGACGCCGGGGAGGGCGTCAATCTTCAGCGGCCCGGGCGGCAGGGATTTGAGCCAGTCGTGGTTCTCCACGGTAAGCTGGCTCTGGGTCCAGAGGGCGGCCAATGCGGCGAGCGGGTTGAACTCCTCAAGGCTGGTGAGGCCCACGGCGGCTTTGTCATGGTTGCCACGGACGAAGAATTTTCCCAGGCGGCGGGAATGATCGATGACTTCATTAGGGCTGGCGCCATAGCCAACGATATCGCCGAGGTTCACGGCTAGATCGTGGGCAGGGGCGGCGGCGAGGCATGCCTCCAAAGCTTCGAGATTGCCGTGGATATCACTAAGAATGAGGACCCGCACAAGCCTCCCGGGGAAAGTGGGGATTATAGAACGCGGGGGGGTGGAAAATCCGCAGCGGATGAACATTCTGGCGGAGTGCGAACTGGCGGAAACAAATACATGGGTCCGCGCGGAGTCCTGCGACGAGGGCACGACTCCGCGGCCTCCGGATCACGCGGACGCGAGGACGGGACAGCGAGCCCAGTGGCCGGGATTGACCTCGATCAAGGGCGGCGGGTTGAGGCGGCAATCGACGACGCGGAATGAGCAGCGCGGCTCGAATGGGCAACCGGGGGGAAGGGCGTGCGGAGGAGGCACTGCTCCTTCGATGGTCTGCAGCGGCTGGCGGCGGTCGGTGCGCAAAGTCGGAACCGCGCTCAACAAGCCGCGAGTATAGGGGTGGACTGGGTTGCGGAAGATATGGTCCTTGGAGCCTAGTTCGACCAGACTGCCCGCGTACATAACCGCAATGCGATCGGCGACCTGAGAAATCACGGCCAGATCGTGAGAAATAAAGAGCATAGTCAGGTTGAACCGGGAGCGAAGGGCTGCCAGCAACTCCAGAATCTGCGCCTGAATAGTGACATCAAGCGCGGTCGTGGGCTCATCGGCGATCAGCAACTGGGGGCGATTCACAATGGCCATGGCGATCATGATGCGCTGGCGCATGCCGCCGGAGAGTTGATGGGGATAGTCTCGCGCGCGCTGAGGGGCGTCGGCAATGGCGACGTCGTCCATAGCGGCGACGGCGCGGTCGCGGGCTTCTTTCTTGGAGATTTTGGCGTGCGCGAGAACCGCCTCGGCAATCTGGTCGCCGACGCGCATGACC
Organism: uncultured Acidobacteriaceae bacterium; assembly: GCA_963770915.1. Taxonomy (GTDB): domain Bacteria; phylum Acidobacteriota; class Terriglobia; order Terriglobales; family Acidobacteriaceae; genus PALSA-270. The sequence continues at coordinate 1,763,340 of CAVYRG010000001.1, read as the reverse complement.
GGGTTCAGCGCGGTCATAGGCTCCTGGAAAATCATGGCGATGCTTGATCCGCGCAGGCGGCGCATTTGGTCTTCCTGAAGCGTAAGGAGATCCCGCGCAGTGCCCTTGCCGTTGCGGAAGGCGATTTCCCCGCGGGCCTGGGCCTGAGGAGGAAGGAGCCGCATGATAGCGAGAGAAGTCAGCGATTTGCCCGAGCCGGATTCGCCGACCAAGCCGAGAACTTCACCTTGCGCGATGCTGAAACTGAGGTCGCGGACGGCGGCAAATCCGGACGGAGATGGAATAGGGTCTTTTTCCGCAGGGGGACCAGCGGGAAATTCGACGGCAAGATGCCTGACATCAAGCAGGGGAGGCACCGCAACATCGTACTCAACTCTCAGCCGAGCCGCAAAGAAGGCAGTTCGATGGAGCACATTGGACTCGGGGAAATGCCGCGCAAAACCCTTGTCCAGCAAGGTTTCTGCGGAAATTTGCACAACCGCAGCGAGGCTAACATGGTGTTTAGAATCGCGGAAAGGCGCGAAAACGACCGTAAAATCGGGCCTGAAGAACGGCCTCGCACCGAAAGGCGTATCCCGTCTGCACCAGGCTCTGTTCAGCCGCTTGTGGACGACGTGCATGCGATTGAAAAGACAAGCGGATAGAGTTGCTTGGTTTTCATTGACTCCAAAAATGAGAGGAGTACAAACATACTCGTTCTTTGACACGTTCTGAAGTTTTCCCGGTTGGTGCGGCGTCCGGGGCTCAAGCGAGATCGCTTTACGGACCGCGAGGTCAGGTAGAGAAGGTCAGCGAGGGTCTGTAGCTAAGCGCTGGTCGAGGCGAACAGGAGCACAAGTCAAAGGCAGGATAGAGTCCCGAGGCGTTGAACTGGTTTATCCGGTTGGCGGTAAGCCCGGAGCCCAAGCACAGATCGCTCGTAGCGCCCCGCAAGGGAAGCTATTGAGGTCAGGTCGGCAAGGGTCTAAAGCGAGCTACTGGCCGAGACGAATAGGCTCAACATCACTTCGGGACTCTTAATTTTTTGCTGTGAGAGTATTTTTGCCGCGTAAGTTCCTCAAGCCGCACGCGCCGAATTGCCCGCCATGGGTTGATCATCCTCTCCGCGTCGATGCGCAAGAGGTTCCTGCACTGGATTTCGTCGTAGGTCTTTATGCGGGGACTTCTCGGCAGGGGGCACCATCCGCGCCGAGGCCGGGGCGGTTCTGCGATCTCTCTCCGCGATTGGCCTTAGTGCTGCAGTGCGAGGCGGACCCGCAGAGCGAGTAACGCCAGCTCAGCTCGCTGCAAGACCCAGTTTTCCAAATTCAAAATGATTGGAAGCCCAGCGGTTCACTACACCCGGCCGAGGGTTTGCTTTAGTTCCAGCGGGTCGGTGGCATACTGCAGAGCGGTGTCCAAGTCGACGACCGAGTTACGCACCAGCTTCTCGATCTCACCATCAAAGTGCTGCATGCCCTCGGCGGCACCCTCCTTCATAATGCGGAGCAGAGTTTGTTGGGGGGTGTCGCCGTGCTCCACGCATTCGCGGACCCGGCGGCACGACCGGAGAATTTCAACCACCGCAACGCGTCCGCTGCCGTCCTTGCGGGGAATGAGGCGTTGGGAAACGACATAGCGAAGGGTTTTTGCCAGACGGGCGCGAACCGCTTGTTGCTCGGCGAAAGAAAACGCGCTCACCAGCCGTTCTACGGTCTTGGCGGCGTCGACCGTGTTGAGGCTGGAAAGCACGAGATGGCCGGTTTCGGCCGCTTCCAGCAGTATCTCTGTGATTCCCCGGTCGCGAATCTCGCCTACCAGGATGACCTGCGGAGCTTGCCGCAAAGCGGCGCGGAGAGCCTGGGCAAATCCCGGCGTATCGCTGTGCAACTCGCGCTGGTGGACGGTAGCGCGCTTGTGGTTGTGCAGGAATTCGATTGGGTCCTCGATGGTAATGATGTGGCATGTCTTCCGCTCGTTGATCAGGTCGAGCAAGGCGGCCAGGGTCGACGATTTCCCCGAACCTCCCGGGCCGGTCACGAGCACGATTCCATCGCGAACCTCGACGATCTCCTCAAGCTGCTTGGGAAGACCCAGAGCGGCGAAGTCCGGCACGATGGTTGGGATGACGCGCATCACTACGGCGCAGCTGCCGCGCTGAATGAAGATGTTGACGCGGAAACGGGCCATTCCCGGCAGCCCGTAGGAAACATCGCAGGAGCCCTGCTCGCGCAGCATGGTCAACGCCTGCTTATTGTTGCCGATGAGATCGGAAGCGATGTGGCGAGTGTCGTCAGGAGTGAGCGGCCGCAGCCCAGCGGCCTGCACGGTTATGAGCTGCCCATGCACGCCGACCTGGGGCGGACGACCGGGCGAAAAGACTAGATCGCTGACATGGCCCGAGGAGCGGAGCATGGCGACCAAAAGAGCATCCGTTGCGCCCGAGCCGGAGGCTTGGCCGAGCGTCAGCGAGAGCGGAGCTGTGCCGGATGCAGCCATTTTTTCCTCGTAAGAATGTGGCGCGGACCGTGGGGAGGGTTGCGAATCTCCGCAACTCACCCGTTTTTGGTGCAGTTACGCGACGCGCGTTTTTACTCTAGCGAAAAACGGCAGGACGCCGCTACGAAACAAGGGGGGAATGTGACCTTTGGTAACGTGTTCCATTCCCGGCGGATTTCAGTTGCCGCGAAAGGAGATCGTCCCAATCAATAAAAAAGGCGGCCCGAAGGCCGCCCGCGAGGCAGTGCGGAACTATTTCTTCTTGCCCTTGCCATAGGAAGTTTCCACCTTGGCTCCGATGCTGGCCAGCATGGCCTTGGCTTCTTCGGCATGCGCTCCGTTGGGCTGCAACTCTAAGTATTTGTTGAATGCCTCTGAAGTCCCCGGGGGAGCGACCATCTTGTCGCCCTGCAGGGTGGCCGCGCCCATGAGGTTGGTCGCCTTCCAGTAATACGCATCCGCGTGATTAGGATCGGCCGCGATCGCTTTGTCAAACGCGCCCACGGCGGCATTTCGCATGTTGGCGTCGTTCGTTTTATTCGCGTTCGTGAGTACCGCGCCTAGATTGAAATAGTACTGGCCTGCGCCAGCGGGATTGACTTGCGCCGCTTGGTTGTATGCCTGCGCGGCCTCGTCGATCTTTCCGATACTAGCGTAGACTTCGCCCAGATTGTTGTAGAAGCCCCCCAAATCCGAGGGGGTGGTATGAATTCCCGTTTGCTCGCCTTTCACGGCTGCGTCGATGGCCTTGTGGTAGTCGGTGATCGCCTTGTCCAGCCGTTTCGCCTTTTCCGCGGGATCGCTCTGGGTGTCGGCCGAGGCGCGATACGCTTCGGCCAGCCGGAACCAGACCAAACCGCGGGTGGCGTCCATCGCGGTGGCCTCGGTCAAAACGTTTATCGCGCTTTCGTAGTCTTTGGCCTTCATGGCATCGCTGGCCGCTGCCAGTTTTTCATTCAGCTGACCGATGACTTTGTTTTCCTTGCTCTGCTTCTCTTGCTGCTCCTGCATCTTCTTTAACTGCTCCGGCGAGATGCCCTGCTGTGCGGCCGCCTGGACTTGCGATTTCTTTAAGTCGAAATTCAGTTCATTCTCGTCAGATCCGAGCGTGAAATTGTTGACTTGGTCCAGTTGTTTCGAATCTTTAGTGAGAGTTACCCGGTATTTTCCGAGTTGAAGCCCGAGAGAAAAATATTCGCCCTTATTGTTAGTCTTCAGCGTGTACTTGCGGCCATTATCCAGGCTGGTATACACAACCGTAGCGCCAGCGATTGGTTTTCCGTCTAGGTCTGTGCACACCCCCCTTACGGAGCCCATCTGAGCAAATGCGGCAGGCGCGCAGCACGCCGCCACCAGCACAATCAATGCGATCTTCACCAGATGTTGTTTCATTTCAGCCTCCCGGCTCAAGAACCTACTTTGAATGCGGATTGGTAAGACCCTCGCTTCAAACCTCCTGCGTTTAGCCCACTGCCCCGTCGCACTCACGGCTGCTTATGCTCGCCGTGCAACGGGTACATAGGAAATCGGATCGCTTGCCCCGGCCTGTTGAAACGCCCGCAAGCGTAAGACACAGCTATCGCACACTCCGCAGGCGCGATCCGCGCGGCTGTAGCACGACCACGTTAAATCGAAGGGCGCGCCCAATTCAAGACCGAGCCGCACAATATCAGATTTGTGCAGGGCGATCAGAGGCGTGACGATTTCAATCCTTCCTTCTTTGGTCCCGGCCTTGACCACGCGATTGAACGCCTCATAGTAGGCAGGGCGGCAGTCGGGATATCCGGAACTGTCCTGCTCCACGGCGCCGATGTAGATTTTTCCGGCGCCCAGCACTTCCGCCCAGCTCACCGCAACGGCCAGGAAGTGGGCGTTACGAAAAGGCACATAGGTTACGGGAATGTCGCGCCCGATCGCGGGCGATTCCGGCACGGGGATATTTGTGTCGGTGAGCGCTGAGCCGCCGATTGCGCGCAAAGCTTCATTGCGCACGACCAGGCGGTCATGGATGCCGAGCCGGTCGCAGATGGCGGCAAAGGAGCGGCGCTCGCGCTCCTCGGTGCGTTGGCCGTAGCTGATGTGCAACGCGGCGACGTCATGGTCGCGAACGGCCAGAGCCGCGCATACACAGGAATCCATGCCTCCGCTGAGGAGCACGACGGCGCGGGATTTGGTTTCGCCGGATTCCATGATTGGAGCCTTCCTACACTCCCTTCATCGCGGGATCCCAGATGAACTTGTGAAGCTGCAGACTCAGACGAGCGGCGACGCCGTCCTTGATCATCCACTCGGCAAGTTCGCGCGGGTCGAGCAGGCAGTGAGAAGCGTCGCGGGTTCCGCGGGCGCCTTTTTCAAATGCTGGGGAGAATAGTACCGCGTTCACCCTCCCGCCCAGATCGTGACGGGCGACAAACTCGCGGGCGAAGTCATAATCCTCGCGGTCGCTCAGAACAAATTTCACTTCGTCCCGCGGCGTCAGGGTGGCAAGATTTTCGAGTCGAAACCTGTTGGCTTCTCCGGAGTTTGGGCACTTCACGTCGACAATTTTAATCACGCCGCCCGGCACCTGCGCCAGCGGACGCTCGCCGCTGGTTTCGAGCAGGACGGTGAAGCCCTCATCCAGCAGGCGCTGCATCAGCGGCACTAGCTCCCGTTCCTGCAACATCGGCTCGCCGCCCGTGATTTCAATCAGACCTCGCCCCGGCGAGAGCTGATCGATGTTCTCCATAACTTCTTCGATGGTCATGCGGCGGCCGCCGGTAAAAGTGTACTCACTATCGCACCAGGAACAACGCAGGTTACAGCCGGTGAGCCGCACGAAAATGCAGGGCATCCCGGCGTAGCTGGACTCTCCCTGGATCGACTTATAGATTTCCGTGATTTGCATGAGCGGCGGCGTTTCAGCATAACGCCAAAGCTGCCTATCCTTCCGAGTAGGTCGCGGTCGTAGTGTCGGTTTCGAAGATGGTCACGCTTTTCATTCGCACCCGTCCGTTGGTGGCGCGTTGCAGGCGGGAATTGCTCTCGTCATAAAAATACTTGGCGAGGTTTTCCGCCGAGGGATTCAGCTCGATGAATGGTTCAATCTCATTCATCATCTGGTGATCCAAGCGCGCGATTACCTGCTTCATGACCTCGCGGAGATCCTTGAAGTCCACCAGCAAGCCGGCCTTGTCCAGGTCCTGGCCGGCGAGGGTCACCCGGACCTTGTAGTTGTGGCCGTGCGGCTTCTCGCACTTGCCCTTATAGTTTCGCAGGTAATGACCTGCGGCAAACGTGTCTTCGACGGTGACTTCAAACATGGACGACCTACGGCTCCGAAAGTTTATTTTGCACGAACCCGCTTCTTGGTTCATTGTATCCCGGGTGTGCGTTCAGCAGGTTCCGCCCGAGGCGTCGTTTTCGATTGAGTGTCCTTGCGCTGCGGCGGTCCGTCCCAAAATATAGGTGACAGCAGACCCAGTATTCCTTACAATATGGTAAGGACAATAAGTAAGGAATCATCCGACAGGAAAGGATCGGAACCTTTGGCTACTGCAACTGTGACTTCGAAGGGGCAGATCACCATACCCAAGCGCGTGCGAACAGCCATGGGGATTGATGCGGGCGACCGCGTCGAGTTCGTAGAAACGGAAAAGGGCGAGTTTTCGATCATGGCTGCAACCAAGTCAGTCAAGGAATTGAAGGGGATGTTTCGCGGCAGGCGAAGCAAGCCGGTGACGATTGAAGCGATGAATTCGGCGATTGCCAAGCGGGCGTCCGGGGCTCGATGATCGGTTTGGATACAAATGTTCTCGTCCGCTATCTCACGCACGACGACCCGACGCAAACGGCCGCGGCTGTGAAATTGATAGACTCACTCTCCCCCAAAGAGCCTGGTTTCCTTTCGGTGGTTGTTGTGGCGGAGCTGGTCTGGGTATTGGAAATTTCCTACCGCTTTAAGAAGACCGAAATTGAGCAGGTTTTGCGAACGCTGTTGCAAAGCAAGGAACTGGTGGTCGAGCGGGCGGAAATCGTGGTGCAGGCGCTGCGAAGGTTCAGCGCGAGCGGCGCGGATTTTGCCGACTGCCTGATCGAGCGGGGCGGACATACGGCTGCATGCAAGCACACCTTCACGTTTGATCGGAGGGCTGTTACCACGGGAATGAAGCTGCTCGCTTGAGAATCATGTGCCATTTTCCTGGCGGGAGCGGTATGCGAGAACAACTCAGCCGAAGAATTCTTCCACCACGTGCAAATCCGTAGTTCTTCGGTAGTTGGGCAGGCTCTCGATAAATGTTCTGCCGTATTGCTTCTTCAGAATTCGGTTGTCGAGCAAGACGAGCAGGCCGCGATCATGCAACGAGCGAATCAACCGGCCGAAGCCCTGTTTCAACGTGATGACGGCGGCAGGGACCTGATACTGGAAGAAAGCATTGCCGCCTTCGGCGTCGATCGATTTCACGCGCGCCGCGACAACCGGGTCCGTGGGTACGGCAAAGGGCAAGCGGTCGATAATCACGCAGCTGAGCTGCTCGCCCTGCACGTCCACTCCCTGCCAGAAAGAAGATGTGGCGAAGAGCACGGCGTGGGGAGTGAGGCGGAATTCTTCGAGCAGGGCGGTCTTCGGCGCGTCGCCTTGCAGCAGTACCGGGAACTCGATCTCGCCGAGCAGGCGCTGATGAATCTCTCTCATTTGTGCGTAACTGGTGAACAGCACGAAGGCGCGGCCGCGCGTGATCTCCAGAATCTTCCGAATACATTCGGCGGCTTTCGGGGCAAATTGCGGCGTGCGTGGATCGGGCAAATCGGGAGGGACATAGAACAAAGCCTGCGTCTCGTAGTCAAAATGAGATGGCAGCACAAGTTCCCTTGCGTAATCGAGCCCGAGGCGCGTTCGCATGTATTCGAACCTGCCGCCGACGGCGAGAGTGGCTGAGGTCAGCACTGCGCATTCCAGCTTCTCGAAGAGGCAAGCTTTCAGAATGGGAGCAACGTCGATCGGCGTGGCCTGCAGGAAGACATGCAGCCTTTCGCGGGCGTGAGCGCCCGCGCCACGGGAACCCCGCCGTTCAATCCAGAACACGGTGTTGCGATTTTCGTCTTCCAGAAGGAACTTCAGTTGTACCTGCAGTTCCTGCGCCCGGCGGGCAAAGTTGAAGACCTCCTCGGGTTTCGACGGCAAGCCCTCCAACTCTGAGCCCAGCCGCGTAAGAGCAGATTGCAATGCCAGGAACTCTTCGCCGTTCTCTTCCAGGAAATCGCGCCGGTTTTCGAAGGCGAACCGTCCCTCGCCCGGCGGCAGCAATGCGAAGAAGAACGAAGACCGCTCCCGCAGGCTCTGGATCGCACCGGAAAGCGAAGGCGAGAGCAGATGGCTGCGCTGCAGCGAGGCCTCAACATCACGGCACAATTCTTCCAGCCTTCCATTGCTGACGGACACTCCGAAATAACTGCCTGCCACGTCTTCCAGTTCGTGCGCTTCGTCGAAAATCACCGCGCCGACGTCGGGCAGAATGCCGGCGTCGGGCGCGTATTCCGATTGTTGCTTGATGCCGAGGTCTGCGAAAAACAAATGATGATTAACGATGATGATGTCGCTTTCGGCCGCCCGGCGCCGCATTTCGGTAATGAAGCATTTCTCAAAGGCGCTGCATTTCTGGCCGAGGCAGGTATCGGCGCGGGCGTCGAGTTTGTGCCATAGCGCGCTGGCCTCCGGGATGGACGCCAGCTCGGCCCGGTCGCCGGTTTGCGTGGTCTTCTCCCAGGCGGCAATCGCGCGGTAATGTTCGATCTTCCTCGAGCCCGCTTAGAACCGGTTGATCGGTGAGGTCGTAAAGTTTTTTGCGGCACAAATAGTTACTGCGGCCCTTCATGTAGCAGACGTTCAGCTTGCTCCCGCCGTCGGGGAAAAGCGCCTTTTCCAAAAAGGGAATGTCTTTTTGGAACAATTGCTCTTGCAGGTTTTTTGTCCCGGTGGAAATGATCACGCGCTTGCCGGAGCGAATCACCGGCACCAGATAGGCCAGTGTTTTCCCGGTGCCGGTGCCGGCTTCGACAATGAGATGGCGTTTCTCGGCGAGCGCTTGCTCCACGGCCTGGGCCATCTGCAGCTGGCCGCGGCGGAATTCGTAGGCGGGATGGGTGCGTGAAAGCAGGCCGCCCGGCGCAAAAAACTGATAGAGAGAAATGTCTCGCTGATGGGAAGGAAACGTCGTCGGCTGAGGGGCGGGAGCCACGCAGTCTCTATAATAGCCGCGAACAACAAGTGCGGAACAGCCGCCCGCGGCTGTCCGGCGGACTCGAAGAGTCCGCAGTGATCCGTGACGCGATCTCCAACCCATGACACGACTCAAGTTCAACTCGATGTCCGAAGGCGCCAGCGCCGGGCTTCCGACAGTTGCCATCGTCGGCCGGCCGAACGTCGGTAAGTCCACGCTGTTCAACCGGCTGGTGGGAGCGCGGCGCGCCATCGTGGGCGACGAGCCCGGCATCACGCGCGACCGTCTTTACGGCGAAGCCGAGTGGCGCGGGCGCCGCCTGCGGATTGTGGATACCGGCGGCATTCTCCCCGACGACAAAGACCTGATCCCGGCCGAAATCTTCCGCCAGGCCAAAGTCGCGCTCAACGAGGCTGACGCGGTCGTCATGGTTGTGGATGGCCGCACCGAACTCGCCGCTCCCGATCTCGAACTCGCCCGCCAATTGATCCGCGGCGGCAAGCCGCTTTTCCTGGCGGTCAACAAAGTCGACACCGACAAGCAAGCGTCACTGGCGGATGAAGTTCCACCGTCTCGGCATCCGCAAACTATTTCCCATTTCAGCCGAGCATGGGCGCGGATTGGATGATCTGCTGGACGCAGTGCTGGAAGCGCTGCCCGATCACGAGCAGCAGCATCCCACCGCCGACGTCGATCTGCCAACGACCGACGACCAACCGCCAACGACGGAAGTCAAAGTCGCCATCATCGGCCATCCCAACGTGGGCAAATCGACTCTGCTCAATCGCCTCACCGGCACCGCCCGCGCCATCGTTTCGCCTGTCCCCGGCACCACACGCGACGCGGTCGACGAAATCGTCGAGCGCGACGGTCAGCGCTTCCGCTTTATTGACACTGCCGGCATCCGCCGCAAGGGCAAGACTCACCAGATGGCGGAGAAGCTTTCCGTGGTCATGGCGCGCAAGCATCTGGAAGCCGCCGACATTGCGCTGCTGGTCATCGACGCGACCGAAGGAGTGAGCCAGCTCGATGCTGCCATCGCCGGCTATGCCCACGAAAGCGGGCGATCGGTGATCATCGTCGTCAACAAGTGGGATTTAGTTATCGCGGGAAAAGAAACGAGTGGGCGCCAGACAAAATCCTCAAAGATGCAAGCTAGCCAGCCGTCCCGCCGACCGTCAAGCGTACGAAGAGCGTCTGCGTCATGAGCTGAAGTTCCTCAGCTACGCACCGGTGCTATTTGTCTCAGCCGCTACCGGAGCGGGCACTGAAAAGCTGTTTCCCGCGCTTGAGCAGGTCGCCGCCGAGAGGCGCAAGCGAATCGGCACCGGAGAGATGAACCGCTTCCTCAAGCATATCGACTTCGACCGCGCCTCGGTTCCCATGAGCGGGCGGATGAAGATTTACTACATGACCCAAGCATCGGTCTCGCCGCCCACCTTTGTTCTCTTCACCGACCGCAAAGTGAAGCTACATTTTTCCTACGCGCGATTTCTGGAGAACCAGATTCGCAAGGCCTTCGGCTTCGTGGGCACGCCAGTTTGGATTAAGAATCGCGCGCGGGGGTAGGCACGCTCCCTCTTCGCTATTAGGGAGTCTTAGACTTCGTTTGCCTACGCTAAGCGCAGGCAAACTTTGCTCAGAATGACAAGCCGAAACTTCACTGATCTTTCGTAAGCAATCCCACTCTATCCACGCCCGCGTTCCGCGCAATGTCAATCACGTTGGCGACGTATTCGAAATCCACATCCTTATCGCTCTTGACGAACGCCACCCGCTCCGCCCGCTGTAGGAAGATCTTTTGCAGCTGGTCGTGCAGGTCCTCCAAACTTACGTTTTCTTCGTTGATCTTCAGGCTTGGCGACTGAGTCGTTGCGTCCCAAGCCACCTGAATCACGATCGTGCGGGCGGCCTCTGCCGGCGGCTTGGAATCCAGCGCCGGCTGCGGAATCTGTGCGTCCAGGCCTTTTTCCTGCGACATGGACACGACCACCATGAAGACAATAATCAGCACCAGCAACACATCAATCAGCGGAGTGATGTTGATCTGGGCCGCAATCGAACCGTTGCCTGAAGTAGAGAACGCCATCCGAGTCGCTCCTCTCAGGCACGCGCGTGTCTGAAAGGATTGGACACGGGCGAACGCGACAAAGTTCCCGCTCGCAAAGCCAAATAACGCGATCGCGGTACGGGATCGGCTTTCCGCAGTGGCAACGCAAAGCTCAGTCGTGGACTCTTAGCGAGACTAGGCGGCAACGTGTGCAACGTTCTCTAGCCACGCATCAAACTGCCGCAGAGCGTGATCGCATTGCCGGCGATGCCGTTCTTTGCGGTCGCGAACGGGAAGATCGAGAGCCGGCAACAGATCGAACGTAATGTTCGTGGGCTGAAATTTTGCCGGATCGGCGTGGGTGATGTAGTGCGTTAATGATCCGAAGGCCGATTCGCGGGGCGCCGCAACCACGCGATCTCCCCTCGCCAGCGCGGCTGCGGAAACGCCCGCCAGCAGTCCGGTGGCAATCGATTCGACGTAGCCCTCCACTCCGCAAATCTGGCCGGCGAAGAGTACGCGCGGATGGGCCTTCATCTGCAGGGTCTCGCTGAGCAATCTCGGAGAGTTGATGTACGTGTTGCGATGAATCTGGCCGTAGCGCAGGAAGCGGGCATTTTCCAAGCCAGGAATCAACCGCAGCACGCGGCCTTGTTCGCCGAATTTCAGGTGATTTTGAAAGCCGACCAGGTTGTAGGAATCAGCGCGCAGATTTTCCTGCCGCAGTTGCACCACGGCATAGGGCATGCGGCTTGTGCGGGGATCTTTTAGGCCAACCGGCTTCATCGGCCCAAAACGCAGCGTGTCGCGGCCACGGCGTGCGATCTCTTCAATCGGCAGGCAGGCTTCGAAGTAGTTCAGCTTTTCCCAGTCGCGCTCTTCTACGGACTGCGCGGCGACAAGCGCATCGTAAAACCGGTCGTAATCTTCGTTGTTCATCGGGCAATTGATGTAGTCCGCCGAGCCCTTGTCGTAGCGGGCCGCGAGATAAACCTTGGACATATCAATCGACTCAGCTTCCACGATCGGGCTGATGGAATCGTAGAAATACAACTTGTGTGGCGCGGCCGTCTCCGGCGGCGAAGGTTCTGCGCTCAGCCGCTCGATCTCGGCGATCAGAAGATCAGAGGTCAGCGGGCCGGTGGCAATGATGGCTAACTGTTGCTCGTCGATCCGGGCGGCTTCTTCGCGCCGCACCGTAATCAGTGGTTCGCGCGAAATTGCTTCTGTCACGCGCGCCGAAAATATCGTGCGATCAACTGCCAGAGCGTGCCCGGCTGGAACAGCGCATTCACGGGCAATCTCGAGCAGCAGAGATCCGGCGCGGCGCATTTCTTCCTTCAGCAGCCACGGCGCGGTGTTCTCGCTTTCGGATTTCAGTGAATTGGAGCAGACAAGCTCGGCGAAATCGGCGGTCCGGTGGGCCGGTGTGGAGCGTAGCGGGCGCATTTCGTAGAGTTCAACGGCAACGCCACGGCGGGCGCACTGCCAAGCCGCTTCCGAGCCGGCCAGGCCGGCGCCGATGATCCTGATGGGCTGGTTCATGCTGTCTTCAGCCAGCGCTCAGCTGGCTTCGTTGGTTGCACCCGCCACGCTCTGCAGCGCTTCGCCGATCAGGCACGCGGCTTTCCATTCGTTCATAAAAGTGGCGCCCAGCTTGTTGTAGAAGTTGATGGCGGAGGTGTTCCAGTCCAGCACTTCCCAGCGCATGCAGAAGTAATCTTCTTCCCAGGCGATCTTCGCTACGCGTGCGAGCAAATCGCTTCCGATGCCGTTTTTGCGGAACTGCGGGCGGACGAAAATGTCTTCGAGGAAAATTCCGGCGCGGCCCTGGAAGGTCGAGTAGAACTCGAAGAACACGGCGTAACCCGCGACCTGCCCATCCCACTCGGCGATCAGCGCGCGGAACTTCGGCTTGGGGCCAAAGCCATCGCGAAGCACGTCATCCTCGGTCACGATGGTTTCCTGCTCCAGATGCTCGAACAGCGCGAGCTCGTGAATCAGTGTGGTCAGCAGGAACGCATCTTCAGCCGTGGCGGGGCGAATGGAGAGCATGGGCGAACTCCGCACGCAGAGTTGCGTGCCAGCCGGATATTATATAGGCGCAACCCAGAAGGAGGGTCCGTGGCGCGCATTTCGCTGATCGAACCGGAAGCCGCTTCGCCGGAAGTCAAAGAGATCTACGAACAGAAGCTGCGCGGCAAGCCGGGCAGCACCCAGAAAGCGCTGGCGCACCGGCCCGAGATGCTAAAGAACTTTTTGGCTTTTTATCCAGCGTAGGCCGGTCGCTGGAACGCAGGCTTTATGAACTTATTTATATCCGCGTTTCGCTCATCAACGAGTGCCGCTACTGTTTGCAGCATCATTTGGCTTCCTCCAAGCGCGTGGGTCTTACGCCGGAGGACTGGGCTGCGCTCAAGGCTGGGGACTATGCACGCTTCAGCGAAAAAGAGCAGGGGGCGCTTGCCCACGCGGAGAAGCTCACCCGAAAGCCGCAGAGCGTGAGCGATGCCGATTTCCCTGAGCTCAAGAAGCATTTTGCGGATGCGGAAATCGTAGACCTGCACATGCTGGTGGGCCTTGCAAATCTGACAAATCGGTTCACCGATCCGCTGGGGCTGGAGCTGGAATTTCCAGAGGAAAAAATCTAGAACCAGCCACGGATTTACACGGATTAACCCAGACACTTACGTTTGTCGATCCCCTCTTTTCCGATTCCTCTGCTAGAGAATTTCTCTGAAGTTTCCGACGCGCCGCGTCACGTGCGCGCGATCCAAGTACTCCAGCAGCGGTATGGCATACTTGCGGCTCACGCCCGTGAGTTCCTTGAATTGGGTCACGTCGATCTTCGGCGATTTGGATTTTCTTTCCGCAATCCGTTTGCGCAGGTTTTCCAATGCAGTGTGGTGAAAAAGCAAGTCGTCGGAGATTTTGATCAGCATTTTGTCGCGCAGCAGGAGAGTCACGATCTTCTGGGCGCGGAGCTTGTCGATGGTCAGCCCGGCGATGATTTCGGGGAGTGCCGGCACATTCAGGGCGGCGCGGGCGAACGCTTCCTCAATGAGCTTCTTCGACTCGGCCTCCTCGTCTTTCATCGTCACGCCGTAACCCGGCAGCCGCACCAGGTCGCCCGCAATCTCGATCTTCTTCTCGCGCACCAGCATCCCGGCAATGGCGTCGAAGACCTCAGGACCCGCATCGGTCCGCACTTGCAGCTCTTGCTTGCCGATCCCGCTCGCCAACGGATTTTGCCGGTGAAATTCCTCCACCGCCGGGACAATCTGCGCCTTCAACAATTCCCACGCGGGTGCGTGCATAAATATCTCGCCGATTCGCGTGACGTCTCCGCCATCCACCGCTCGCGCCAACTGCAACTCGATCACTTTTCTCGTCCAGCCCGTTTCGGCCACGAGTTGCGGCAACCGAACACCATCGTGGTAGCCTCGCCAAGTTCGAAGTCTCAGAATTGCTTCGCGGTTCGGAGCCGCCAGGGTCTCCAACTCGCTGTGCGGCGGCATAGCTCGCGATACCGGCGCCGCATCCAGCACTGCGCCGCCCCCGATGGTCACCACCGGCGAAAACTGGCGGATGATGAAACGGTCTCCCGGCAGCAGCAACGTTGCCTCCGGCAGCTTCAACCGCGCAAACACCTCCGAGCCCGGAGCGACCGGCTGGGCATCTCGCAGCGCAATCTCCACCACGGTTTCCATCGTATGGGAGTGGAAATGCACGCGCGCCCGGTCCTTCAGTGGATGCTTTGCCGAGACCAGCAGCCGCAACCGCACATCCACACGCCGCGTGGTCTCGAATGTCGACGGAGGCGCCAGCGTCATCCCGCGCGACAGGTCCTCAAGATCGACGCCAGCCAGATTCAACGCGGTTCGTTGTCCCGCAACGGCGGCTTCCGCTGTTTGTCCGTGGACCTGCACTCCGCGCACACGCACCCGCCGGCCAGTGGGGAACACTTCCAGTTCTTCCTCGCGGCGGATTGCCCCTGCCATCAGCGTGCCGGTCACCACTGTGCCGAAACCTTTCATGGTGAAGACGCGATCGATGGGCAGACGCGCCAGCGCGGTCGAATCCCGAGGCGAGGATTCCGCTGCTGTCTCCCGCAGCGTCTGCTTGAGTTGATCCAGCCCAGCACCAGTCAAGGAACTGACAGAAAGGATGGGCGAAACTGACGCATCAAGGAAAGAGCCGCGTAGAAAATCCTCCACCTCGAGGCGGACCACACCCAGAGTTTCAGGATCGACCAAGTCCGATTTCGTGAGAACAGCAATTCCGCGCTGGACGCCGAGCAGCCGGCAGATATCGAAATGCTCGCGGGTTTGCGGCTTGATGGATTCGTCCGCGGCAATCACCAGCAGCACGACGTCAATGCCGCCCACGCCGGCCAGCATGTTACGCACAAAGCGCTCGTGGCCGGGAACGTCGACGAAGCCTAAGCGCAGAGCTTCGCCGCCAGGGGAAGGCATATCCAGGTGCGCGAAGCCAATATCGATGGTAATGCCGCGGCGCTTCTCTTCTTCCAGGCGGTCGGCGTCAATGCCGGTCAAGGCTTTGACCAGGGCGGTCTTTCCGTGGTCAATGTGCCCAGCCGTGCCGACGATGACTGACTTCATTCGCAAAACAGTATAGGGTGTTCGGGTAACTTCGTAACGCTATGTCTTGCTTAGAGGAATACAACCGGCGCTTGCGAGAGCGCGAATCGCGGGTCGCCCACTTCGAAAAATTGCACATTGCCATTGGGAATGCTCGCCTCACGATCGCGGTGGCAACCGGAGTGCTCGCCTGGTTGACTTTCAGCCGGCACACCTTTTCTCCGCTGTGGCTGATCGCTCCAGCCGGAATATTTGTCGTCCTAGTTATCTATCATTCAACAGTCTTGCGGGCACGAGCACTTGCCGAGCGGGCCGCGACGGTGTACCGCAATGGCCTCACACGCATTCAGGATCGCTGGGTGGGCACCGGCCAGTCCGGCGAACGCTTCATGGACCCCCATCACGTCTATTCCGGCGACCTGGATCTCTTCGGCCGCGGCAGTCTCTTCGAACTGCTCTCGACGGCTCGTACTCGCATGGGTGAAGATACGCTCGCGCAATGGCTATTGTCGCCGGCATCCCTTGAAAGGATTCAAGAACGGCAGACGGCAATTTCGGAACTTCGTGACCAATTGGATTTCCGGGAAGATTTGGCCGTTTTGGGTGACGATGTACGTGTTGGTGTGCATCCACAATCGCTCACGAAATGGGCCGAATCGCCCAGTCAAATGCGGCAGCCTTGGATACCTTTTGTATCTCGCTTGCTGGCATTGGCTGCTATCGCCACAGCCATCGTGTGGGGCGTTTGGGGAAGCGCGATCCCGTTTCTTGTGGTCGTGGCGATCGAAGCTAGTATCAGCTACCGGCTCAGAAATCGCCTCCATGAGATTCTATCTGGCGCGGAGCATACATTCGAGGATCTGGACCTGCTCTCCGCCATTCTAGCGCGACTGGAACGGGAGACATTCCATGCTCCGCGGCTCCAGTCGCTCATACAGGAGCTCTCGTCCCATCACCTTCCCAGTTCACGAGCGATCGCGCTCCTGAGGACGATTGTCGAGTTCATCAACTCGCGCCGTAATCTTATCGTGCGCCTGCTGGACGTTCCTCTGATGTTCTCAGTCCAGGCCGCATTAGCGGCAGAAGGATGGCGGACTGACCATGGCAGCGCAGTACGCTCATGGTTGAGTATCACCGGCGAATTCGAAGCACTCATCTCGCTCGCCGCTTATAGCTATGAGCGCTCCGCTGACCCATTTCCGGAGTTGAGTGCTGATGAGACTTGCTTCCAAGCGGAAGAGCTGGCTCATCCGCTGATTCCGGCTGCCCAAAGCGTTTCCAACAATGTGAATATCTGCGGAGAGACTCGCCTGCTGCTAGTCAGCGGCTCGAATATGTCCGGAAAGAGCACGCTGTTACGCGCCGTTGGAGTCAACGCTGTACTCGCGATGGCTGGCGCGCCGGTGCGAGCGCGGCGGCTGCGTCTGACGCCAACCCAAGTCGGAGCCTGCATTCGCATCAACGATTCTTTGCAGGAAGGCAGTTCGCATTTTTACGCCGAGATCAAGCGGCTTCGGATGCTGCTTGATTTGGCGAACGGCGCTCCACCCTTGTTATTTCTTTTGGATGAATTGCTGCAAGGAACAAACTCCAGCGACCGCCGCATCGGCGCGGAAGGCATCGTCCGCGCATTTCTGGAGCGTGGAGCGATTGGGTTGGTGAGTACGCATGATTTGGCCTTGACCGATCTCGGCGACTCGCTGAGTAAGCTTATCCACAACGTCCATTTCCAGGATGAAATGGATCACGGTAAGATCAGGTTTGATTACAAGCTTCGGGAGGGAATCATCACCAAGAGCAATGGACTGGCATTGATGCGGTCGATCGGGTTGGAGGTGTGAGTATTATCCGCCTCAGATGCTACTTCCCTCGCGATAGCGGCAAATGCGACAATAGAGCTCCTAACCCCAAATGACCAGCTCCTCCACCCTGGCGATCACCCCGCAAATGATTCGGGAGCACGGCCTCACTCCCGACGAATACGAAAAGATCAAGCAGTTGCTGGGCGGCCGCGAGCCCACGCTCACCGAGCTTGGCATCTTCAGCGTGATGTGGAGTGAGCACTGCTCCTATAAGTCGTCGCGAGTTCACCTGAAGCGGTTGCCCACGCGCAGCAAGTTAGTGCTGCAGGGGCCGGGCGAAAACGCAGGCATTATTGACATCGGTGATGGCTGGGGATGTGCGTTCAAAATTGAATCGCACAATCATCCTTCGTTCGTCGAGCCGTTCCAGGGCGCTGCCACCGGGGTGGGCGGAATTCTGCGCGACATTTTCACTATGGGAGCGCGGCCAGTAGGGGTGATGGATTCGTTGCGATTCGGCCCGATCACCGCGGGCGAGGGCGCCCGCACCACACAAGCCGAGCTTCGCTCGGCCGGACAGCCGAGGGCGGCTGTCCCCGCGCAAAGTGAGATCCGCAAGAACCACTCCGTGATGGAGGGCGCGATCAGCGGCGTTGCCTCCTATGGCAATTGCTTTGGCGTTCCCAACCTTGGCGGCGAAACGAAATTTGAGCCCTGCTACTCCGGCAATCCGCTGGTGAATGCTTTTGCGCTGGGGCTGGTGCGGCGTGACGAAATTTTCTACGCCAAGGCGGCGGGCGTGGGCAATCCCGTCATTTATGTTGGCTCGAAGACGGGCCGCGACGGAATTCACGGGGCCACAATGGCCAGCGAAGAATTCAGCGAAGCCTCGGAGGCCAAGCGCCCCAATGTGCAGGTCGGCGATCCATTCCTCGAAAAGCTGCTCCTCGAAGCCTGCCTCGAGGCCATGCAGACGGGCGCGATCGTCAGCATTCAGGACATGGGCGCGGCCGGACTGACCTGCTCGACCTGCGAGATGGGCGGGCGCGGCCATGTAGGTGTTGAAATCGAACTCGACCGCGTGCCCCAGCGCGAAACCGGCATGACTCCCTACGAGATCATGCTCAGCGAATCGCAGGAGCGCATGTTGCTGGTGGCGCAGAAGGGACGCGAAGAAGAAGTCTTTAGCGTCTTCCAGAAATGGGGACTCGACGCGGTGGAAGTCGGCAAGGTCATTGCCGAAAACACCATGCGGGTGCTGGAGCACGGCAAAGTCGTGGCCGAAATTCCCAATGAAGCGCTTACCGACGACGCCCCGGTGTACAAGCGTCCGCTTGAGCGCTGGGAACCGCCGGTGCCGCGGGAAAAGCCGCCGCACATCAAGCTCTCTGGGATCCGCGACTGCACCGGGGATCTCAAGCGCCTTCTCGCCAGTCCGAACATTTGCGGCAAGCGCTGGGTTTGGCAACAGTACGATTCCATGGTTCAGATCAACACCGTGGAAGGCCCAGGGGCCGGCGATGCCGGCGTGATCCGAATCAAGGATTCCAAGCGCGGCCTTGCCATGGCACTCGATGGCAATGGACGCTGGTGTTATCTCGATCCGCGCTTGGGTGCCATGCATGCCGTTGCCGAAGCTGCGCGTAATGTGGCCTGCGCAGGCGCGAAGCCGGTGGGCGCTACGAATTGCCTGAACTTCGGCAATCCGGAAAAGCCGCATATCATGTGGCAGTTTTCGCAGACCATTGATGGCATCACTAAAGCCTGCGAGGAACTGGAAGTCCCCATCACCGGCGGCAATGTCAGTTTCTACAACGAGACATTGGGAGAAGGCATCTATCCCACCCCGGTGATCGGCATCGTCGGCATCCTCGAAGACGTACACAAAGCCCTGGGGCCTGCTTTTTCCGAGCCTGGGTGCGCCATCGTGCTGCTGCGGGCCACAGAGCCGGGCGATGCGACCGACGCCGAATCCGAGTTTGGCTCCTCCGAATACGCAAAGGAGATACTCGGCGAGCTGTGGGGCTACCCTCCGGAGTTGGAGCTGGAAAAAGAAGGCGCGCTGCAGAAAGCCCTGGTCGAGATGGCCCAGGCGGGGTTACTGGACTCGGCGCATGACTGCTCGGAGGGCGGGATCGCTGTTACGCTGGCCGAGGCGGCCATGGCTAAAGGCATTGGAATGAATGTGAATCTGGCCTCTCACGGGCTGCCCTCGGAGTTCGCCTTGTTCGGCGAGGACGCCAGCCGGGTGGTTACCTCGTGCGACCGCGGGCACCTGTCTCGAATCCAACAAATAGCAGTAAAATACGGTCTCTTTACGGATATGATCGGAGAGACCGTTCCCGAACAAGTGAAGATGCAACTGGATGGCCAGGCGGTGGTGTCGGCGAGCGTGGACTCGTTGCGCGAGGCCTATGAGGGCGCACTGGAGCGGGCGTTGAACACCGAACCACAGGCTGTGGCTGCGGACTGATGGGAGCAATAGCTTCGACGACTTGTCATCCGAGCCGGGCTGTATCGGCGAGGAATCTGCTTTCGATGCGATAGGCAACAAGGGGGCGATTTTGAGAACTGACGGCCAGCAACGGGCGGCTCGGTTTGATGCGATTCCTTTCGACAAGCTGCGCGAGGAGTGCGGCGTAGTCGCGATCTATTCGCATCCGGAGGCGGAGAAACTCGCCTACCTGGGGCTGCACGCGCTGCAACATCGCGGGCAGGAGTCGGCGGGCATCGTAACCTCCAACGGCTTAGCGCTGCATGCGCACCGCGCTATGGGCCTGGTCGCCGATATTTTCACCGAAGAAGTGCTCACCAAGCTGCATGGCACGCTGGCCATCGGGCACACGCGCTACTCCACCGCGGGCGATTCGTCGCTGCTCAATGCCCAGCCCATCATGGTGCAATCGAATAAGGGCGTGGTGGCGCTGGCCCACAACGGCAACCTGGTGAACGCGCAGGAAATTCGCAGCCGCCTGGAAGGCCAGGGATCGATTTTCCAGACCAGCAGCGATACCGAGGTGATTGTTCATCTCATTGCGCTCTCCCGCGAGCACACGCTGCCGGAAGCGATTGCCGACGCGCTGCGCCAGGTGGAAGGCGCTTTTTCTCTGGTGCTGATCAGCGCGGACCGCATTTTCGCTGTGCGCGATCCACGCGGTTTCCGCCCGCTGGCTATGGGAAGAATCCCGGCCGATACTGCAGAGAAGCAGGACACCATCGTCTTTGCCTCGGAAACCTGCGCTTTCGATCTGATCGGGGCCACTTTCGAGCGCGACGTGAGGCCGGGCGAATTGATCATCGTAGGGCCGGAAGGCATTCGGTCGTCTTTCTATGGTCCGGAGCGGCCGCAGTCCAGCTGCATCTTTGAGCACGTTTATTTTTCGCGGCCTGACAGCATGGTCTTCGGGCGCGCGGTGCAGGAAAGCCGCGAAGGGCTGGGCCGGCAATTGGCGCGCGAAGCGCCGGCGGAGGCCGATATTGTGGTGCCGGTGCCGGATTCCGGCGTTACTGCCGCCATCGGGTATGCCTCCGAGAGCGGGTTGCCGCTGCGCTTTGGATTGATTCGCAATCACTACATCGGCCGCACCTTCATTGAGCCGCGGCAAACGGTGCGCGACTTCGGCGTGAAGCTCAAGCTGAACCCGGTGCGGTCATTGCTGGAAGGCAAGCGCGTGGTGCTGATTGACGATTCCATTGTGCGCGGCACGACCAGCCGCAAGATCGTGCGCATGATCCGCAGCGCCGGGGCGAAGGAAGTGCACATGCGCATTTCCTGCCCGCCGACGATTTCGCCCTGCTTCTATGGAGTGGACACGCCGTCAAAGAAAGAACTGATCGCCGCCAACAAGTCGATCGACGAGATTCGCGAATTTATCGGCGCCGATTCGCTGTCGTATCTCTCGCTCGAGGGTCTGAAGAAAGCCTGCGGCGACGGCGAAAAAACGACCTACTGCAGCGCCTGCTACACCGGCAAGTACCCCACCAACCTGGTGGATGTGGAAGAAATTCAGCCGGCCGCCGTGGTTGTAAAACGATAGCCGTCAGTCGCCCGCCGGAACAACCGGCGCCGTTTTTAGTCTCTCCAGACTCTCCAGATTCCTGGTAAGGATCACTATTGCAGTGATCCATAGGGCAAGGCCTGTTCCACCTGCACTCACGGCGGAGCGGAGGGGCCCAGGAGGAATCAAGAGCGAACCGAAAGCAGCCAGTGAGATGGCCGCGCCGGTCAAATAGTAAAGCGGCAATTTGAATAGTTTGCCGAGAGGAAAAAAGTGAAGCCCCACGACCGCGCCGATCCATTGCCCGAATAGGTCTGGCCGATGGAAGTGGCCCAGGATCGGCGCTCCAACACCTATCGTAGTGCCTTCCATGGCGACGATGAGCGCGAACCAGATTCTGAAAAATCTTCGCAGACGGTTATCCAAAGCGACTTTTGGCACGTGACGGAGGGTGGCAAGGTTCGCAATCGCCCAAACCACAAGAATTGCCGTGATCGCCCCGATTGCGCCAAACCACAGTGTTCTTTGGCTCTGAATCGCAGCCTCGATCCACGAAGACAACGCATAAGCGCCGAACCCGGCACAGACAATGGCGCCAACCGCTCTGCCTCGCATGCGAACCAGCAAATCCGGCCCCACCGGGCCAAGAATGCCGCCTGCTTCGCTCATGACAACCCCAATCTGCAGTCGCGCCGTGAAGCGAACTTCATTTTGTAGCCTCGCGCGACCGCTGCCTCGTACTTATACAGGAGATCGGGACTGAGTATCATGATTGAACGATATGCCCCTGCCCGAAAAATCGCTGATCGCCCGGATTCGCCGCCAGGCCAAGACGCGACGCGGCATCGTCATGGGCATCGGCGATGACGCGGCCGTGCTGCGCATTCCGCCCGGCCATGAAGCGCTGGTCACCACCGACTTCAGCCTGGAGGGCATTCACTTTCGGCGGCAGTGGCATTCGGCCGAGGCGGTCGGCCACCGCTGCCTCACTCGCGGGCTCAGCGATATTGCGGCAATGGGAGGCGAGCCGATCGCGGCGTTCGTGTCGTTAGCGCTGCCGCGCGATCTTCCCCAGAAATGGGTGGACGGATTTGCCCGTGGGCTGCTTGCGCTGGCCGACAGATTCAAAGTTACCCTGGCCGGCGGCGACACGGCGGAGTCTCCGGGTGGCATTTTGGCGGACATCGTCGTACTCGGTTCCATCCCTAAGGGGAAAGCGATTCTGCGCTCAGGCGCAAAGCCCGGAGACCGCATCTACGTCACTGGTCAACTCGGGGGCTCGGCGGCGGTGCTGCATCTCCTGATGAAGAACTCGAAAACGAAGCTCGATCCGGACGAATTTCCCCGGCACTTTTCTCCGGAGCCTCGGGTGCAGGTGGGGCGTTTGCTGCGTGAGAAGGTAAAGCCCTCCGCGATGATCGACATCAGCGACGGCCTCTCCACCGATCTTTCTCATCTCTGCGAGGAGAGCGGCGTGGGAGCGGAAATTGATGCCGAATCCATTCCAATGGCCAATGTGGAGGGCGCTCGCGTCGATCTTGCCACCGCTCTTCACGGCGGCGAGGACTACGAGCTTTTATTCACCGCTGTGCCAGGAAGTCGCGTGCCCAGCCAGATCGCCGGCGTCGCCATCACGCAGATCGGCCGCATCACGCGGGCGAAAGGTCTTTTTCTGTTGCGGGGCTCCACGCGCCGAAAATTGAAGCCACTTGGCTGGCAGCACTTCACCCGATCATCTCAGTAAAGGCCCTATGACCAACGTCACCACTCAGTCTCTACCCTCGCCTCGCGAACGGGCATAGAGTAGTTGTATGCAGTACACAAAGTGGCTCATCCCCGCAGCTGTCGTTTTCTGTGCCCTCTCGGCGAGCGCCCAACAATCCAAGCCGGCCGCCGTGGACGACGCGTTCGTGCAGAAAGAGTTTGGATCGACCTGCAAGCTGGTGCCTGGCCCTCAGCCGATGGTCGCCGATCTCGACGGCGACAGTGTTGAAGATATTGTTCTCGTCGCCCATTGCACGAATCCGCTGCTCGATCAGGCCGACAAGAACTTCCAGTTGATAGACCCCTACAACACGTTCTTCGGCTACGGCGATACCCGCATCACCACGGAGTTTGCCTCCGAGGACCCGCTGACGCGCGGGCTGGTGCTGCTAGTGATCCACGGCTCCGGCGAGGAAGCGTGGCGGGCGGCGACTCCGAAAGCGAAGTTTGTCATCATCAACCTACCCTTCAAGCAGGTCACGGTCCGGAAGCTCACCGTGAAGAAGAAGTCGGTGATGGCGATTTTTGCCGAAGAAACGGGCGGCGACCACATGACTTCCGCCACGTTCTGGGACGGCAAGAAATATCGCTACCAGCCGCTGGGCGCAGGCATGGAATAAGAAGCAGGAATCACGTGGGGACAGCCCCGGGGAGAGATTTTCCGCACGAGATCTCGCCCTTTCTGAACAGAAGGCGAAACCTTTCCGGCACGCTTCTCCAACTGCCCGATAATCAACCGCTTACCTGTCAGCACGTTTCCGTCATCACACAGTGTTCCTTAAGGAACATTGGCAACCTCCGCCGAACCGGTCCCACCAGTCCGCCTCCTGTGTGATTGCAGTCTCAGTGCGGGGGAGCCCTAACCGCTATAATCTCCCCGCCATGAACCTCGAACACAAACTCGCTGAACTGAAAAAGCGCGATCAACTAGCGGAGGCGGGCGGCGGAACGCAGCGCCGCGAACGCCAACACCAGGAAGGCAAAATGTCGGCCCGCGAGCGCATCGAGTTCCTGCTCGATGAGGGTACGTTTGAGGAGACCGACAAGCTGGTGACGCATCGTTCCAATGATTTCGGCATGGCCGAGCAAAAATATTACGGCGATGGCTTCATCACCGGATATGGGCGCATCGAAGGCCGGCTGGTCTTCGTGTTCGCGCAGGACTTCACCGTCTTCGGCGGGTCGCTTTCGGAGACCAACGCGGCCAAAATCGTCAAGATCATGGACCTCGCCGCGAAGGTGGGTGCGCCAGTCATTGGTCTGAATGACTCCGGCGGGGCGCGCATTCAGGAAGGCGTGGTCTCGCTGGCGGGTTACGCCGATATTTTTCTGCGCAACACTTTGTATAGCGGCGTGGTGCCGCAAATTTCCGCCATCATGGGCCCATGCGCGGGCGGGGCGGTCTATTCGCCCGCCATCACGGATTTCATTTTGATGGTCAACAAGACTTCCTACATGTTCATCACCGGACCGGATGTGATTAAGACGGTGACGCACGAAGAAGTGAGCAAAGATCAGCTGGGCGGCGCGCACACGCACAACGAAACTTCAGGCGTGGCGCATTTTCTGGCGAACGACGATGCCGAATGCCTTTCCATGGTGCGCGAGCTGCTGAGTTTTATCCCCTCGAACAATCTCGATGACCCGCCGCGCAAGGCGTGCAGCGATCCGGTGGACCGCGCCGATGACCGGCTGGACCGCGTCGTTCCCGCGCAATCGAACCAGCCTTATGACATGAAAGATGTCATCAACGGCGTGGTCGATGACGGCTATTTTTTCGAAGTGCAGGAGCACTATGCGCGCAACATCGTAGTCGGATTTGCCCGCATGAATGGCAAACCGGTGGGCGTGGTCGCCAATCAGCCGGCGGTGCTGGCGGGCACGCTGGATATCAACGCTTCGATTAAAGGCGCGCGCTTCGTGCGGTTTTGCGACTGCTTCAATATTCCGCTGGTGACGTTTGAAGATGTCCCTGGCTTTCTCCCCGGTACTCAACAAGAGTACGGCGGAATCATTAAGCATGGCGCCAAGCTGCTGTTCGCCTTCGCTGAGGCCACAGTGCCGAAGGTGACGGTCATCACTCGCAAGGCCTACGGCGGGGCGTATTGCGTGATGGCCTCAAAACACATTCGGACTGACGTCAACTACGCCTGGCCGACGGCGGAGATCGCTGTGATGGGACCCGAGGGCGCGGTGGATATTGTTTACAAACGCGAACTCGACAAGGCCTCCAATCGCGAAGAGATGCGGGCGAACAAAATTGAGGAATTCCGCGAGCGCTTTGCCAACCCTTACGTCGCTGCTGAGCGCGGCTTCGTGGACGCCGTCATCCAACCCCGCGAGACGCGCAAAAAGCTGATCCAAGCGCTAGAGATGCTGGAGACCAAGCGCGACAAGAACCCGCTGAAGAAGCACGGGAATATCCCGCTGTAATCTTGTGGCGCGGGCGCCCTCGCCCGCGAACTCTAACCACAGTGAGTCAAAATGGCAGTGCCGACAATCCTCATTCGTCCGAAGGAGACAAGGGAAGCCGAGATCCGTGGCGGACATGAAGCACATAAACCGACAGATCTGCCACTATGAACAGGATGCGATATGTGCCACGATTTCCAGGGACTAAGTTTAAACTTAATCAGGCCTTCGCTAGAGAAAACCTGGGAATCCTCCCGTGAACTCGGGCTGCACGCTATGATCTTGGCATGAGTGCGGATTCCCATTCAGTGATTCTCAGCTTTGAAGATGCGCGCCACGTGGTGGAAGAACATGCGGCGCGCGTGCGCCCGCGGGGCAAGGAGCTGGTCAGTCTGCGGGAGGCTGGCGGACTGATTCTGGCGGAGAACATGGTTGCCGACCGCGACTTTCCGCCGTTCCGCCGGGCGGCGCGCGACGGCTTTGCGGTGAGGGCGGCGGATTTGGCGCAGCTCCCCGCGAGCCTTGCAGTGGTCGGCGAGATAAAAGCTGGGGCCGCGCCGGAGTCGATTCCTAACCTGCAGCCTGGCCAGGCGGCCAGCATCATGACCGGCGCGCCCGCCCCGCCGGGCGCGGATGCCGTGGTGATGGTCGAGTACACCTCGGTTGCAGGTGATCGGGTGACGATCACGGCTGGGATCGAAGCCGGAGCCAACATCGTGGCCACCGGTTCGGAAGCCAAGCGCGGCGAGCGGTTGCTTTCGGCGGGAATGGCGCTGGATTATGCGGCGATCTCTCTAGCAGCTTCGGTGGGAAAAAATCACTTGCTGGCGTATACCAAGCCGCGCGTGGCGGTGCTGGCGACGGGCGATGAGATTGTCGACATCGCGTTGCAGCCCGGGCCACACCAGATTCGCAATTCGAACAGCTATTCGCTAGCAGCGCAGATTCGGGAAGCTGGCGGAGAACCGGTGTTGCTGCCCATCGCTCCCGACGAGCCGAAGCGGCTGCGCGAGTTGATTGCCGACGGCCTGGAAGGCGATCTGCTCTTGCTCGCGGGAGGAGTTTCCATGGGCAAGTACGACTTGGTGGAGCAGGCGCTCGCCGAGTTTCAGGCGGAATTTTTCTTTACGGGAGCGAAGATTCAGCCGGGCAAGCCGATTGTCTTTGGTCGGGTGAAGAGTGACAACTCTGGGGCCGCCGCTGAGAAGTCGACGTATTTTTTCGGCCTGCCGGGGAACCCGGTCTCGACCATGGTGACGTTCGAGCTGTTTGTAGAGCCGATGCTGAAAGCCTTGGCAGGCGCCGCGCCGCGCAAGCTGGTCTTTCTTTCTGCGCGGCTCAAATCAGAAATCAAGGCGAAGACCGGGCTGACGCGTTTTCTGCCGGCGGTTCTTTCCGGGGAGTTTGCGCAGACCGAAGTCGATCTGGCACGCTGGCAAGGCTCGGGGGATATCGCCGCCTTGGCGAAGGCGAATTGCTACATCGTGATTCCGCCGGACCGCGCGAGCATGGCGGCGGGGGAGTGGGTGGCGGTGATGATGCGGTGAGGCGGCAAAAGCGGCGGACAAGAGTGTCCGCCCCACACACGAAGGCATTATGTAAGATAGGTTCGCGATGCCGAGGAAGCTTTCCCACTACGACCGCGCGGGCCGGGCGAAGATGGTGGATGTGTCGGCGAAAGCGGCGACGCAACGCGAAGCCGAGGCCAGCGCTTTTGTCGCGCTGGGACCTGACGTCATTAGAGCGCTGCCGGAGAATCCCAAAGGCGACCCGCTGGAAGTGGCGCGGCTGGCAGGAATCATGGCGGCCAAGCGCACCGCGGAACTGATCCCTTTGTGCCATCCGTTGCCGCTATCGCACATTGATGTGACCGTGCGGCTGTGCGAAAATGGCGTCGCAATCTCCTCCAAAGTTACGACCACGGCCGCGACCGGCGTGGAAATGGAAGCGCTGGTGGCAGCCAGCGTCGCCGCTCTCACCGTGTACGATATGTGCAAGGCTCTCGACAAGGGCATCGCCATCCGCGAAATCGTGCTGGAACGAAAATCCGGAGGAAAGAGCGGCGACTACCTTCGTCCCCGGAAAAAGGCTTAGCGCCCGCATGCCGAATGACGTCAAAGTCCTGCTGGTGGATGACAACCCCATGGTGCTGGGGATGCTGCAGGGCGCGCTGAAGCCGTTCGGTATCGTGAGCGTGGCGGGCGATGCGGCTGACGCCTTGCTCAAGGCGGTGGACGATCCTCCCGACCTGCTGGTGAGCGATTACAGAATGCCCGGCATGGATGGGCATCAACTGGCGCAGAAGCTGAAAGGCCGCTCCGCCACCGCCGGAATCGCTGTGATTCTGCTGGCTACCAAAGCTGACATTTCCGAAAAACTTTCTCACCACGAACCGGTCGACGATTTTGTCGAAAAGCCGTTCTTCCTCAAAGAGGCGACGCAGCGCATCAAGCGGGTGATCGACAAGATCGCGCTGGAGAAGATGGCCAAGACGGCTCCCTCCGACGGCGTGCTGCGCGGCAGCCTGTCGCAGATGAACGTGATCGACCTGATGCAGTCGCTTGAGATGGGCCGCAAAAGCTGCCTGCTCGCGCTGACCAACGAGAACGATAAGTGCGACGTGTATTTTGTCGAAGGACAGGTCACGCACGCCGTGTATGGCAAGCTGACGGGCGATCCCGCCGTGTTCAAGGTCCTGTTGTGGACCGGGGGGAACTTCGAGGTGAATTTCGAAGGCAAGACCAGCCAGCAATCCACCAAGCTGAATACGCAGGGCCTGCTGATGGAAGGGCTGC
Source organism: uncultured Acidobacteriaceae bacterium (assembly GCA_963770915.1). Taxonomy (GTDB): domain Bacteria; phylum Acidobacteriota; class Terriglobia; order Terriglobales; family Acidobacteriaceae; genus PALSA-270. Next base: position 1,735,240 of record CAVYRG010000001.1, on the reverse strand, counting down.
GGTTGCTGGACGAAGCCAATCGCGAGGAGGGCGGGCCACCGCCACCGGAAGAAGAGGAAGACGATGTCCTCCTCGACTCCTGAAGCGCCATGGACGGCGGCGGTGCTGACGGTCAGCGATTCTTCCTCGCGCGGCGAACGGCCGGATGCCTCGGGGCCTGCGGTCGTGGAGGCTCTGGCAAAGAGGAATTTTTCTGTCGTCGCGGCCAAGATCGTTCCGGATAGTCAGGCTGCAATCCGCAAGGCTCTCATTCAACTGGCTGGGAAAGCGCGCCTGGTGGTCACCACCGGCGGAACTGGCATCGCGGCGCGCGACGTGACGCCGGAGGCGACCAGAGCTGTGTGCAAGCGGCTGCTGGAAGGCGTTGCGGAACGGATGCGGGCGGAGGGTGGGAGGAAAACTCCCATGGCGGCGTTGAGCCGGGGAGTTTGCGGGGTGAGGGGAAAGTCTCTGATTTTGAATCTGCCAGGAAGTCCCAGGGGCGCGGTCGAGTCTTTGGAAGCCGTGATCGAAATTCTGCCGCATGCGTTGGCGCTGTTAAGCGGGAATACGAAGCACAACTAGTCGGATTGGAGCCTGCCTGCTGACTGCTACACTTGGTTGTTGAACACCATCAAACACATTTTGGCGCGATACACGGCTTTTTTGTGGGCGTTGCTCAAGCCTCTGGGAGCGTGGGGCGTGTTTGCGGTCGCCGGCCTGGACGCAGCGGCGCTGGGCTTACCGATGGACGTCGTGGTGGCGGGCTACGTATATCAAGCGCCTTCGCGTTTCCTGCTGTATGTGTTTATGGCTGCGGCGGGATCGACGATCGGTTCGATTGTGATCTACGTGATCGGGTACCAGGGAGGCGAGGCGTTGCTGCGCAAGCGTATTCCGCCGGAACGGTTTGAGAAAATCCACGGAGCGTTCGACAAGCATCCCTTTTGGAGCTTGATGTTGCCAGCGATGCTGCCGCCGCCCACTCCGTTCAAGCTGTTTGTGCTGGCGGCGGCGGTTTCCGAGATGCCGCTGGGGCATTTCCTGCTGGCAATCTTTTCCGGGCGGATGGTGCGGTTTCTGGTGCTGGCGCTGCTGACGCTGAAGTTTGGTCCTCAGATTGTGGACGTTACGGGAAATCTCTTTCGTCAGCATCTTCCCTGGGTGGGAGGAGTGGCGGCTGCAGGGCTGCTCATTTGGCTTGTGGTCCGCATGCGGAAAAAAGTCGGCACCGAAGCTTGATCCCAGCCTCGAGATGCGAATTCGCAGTCTAGATTTCTAGACGGTGGCGCCGTGGTCGCCGGCCTTGCTGAAAACCTCAGACAGGTGGTGCAGGAGGACCGGTGTCATGAACATCGCGATGGTGAATACCAGGTCGCCTTCGAAGGTATGGCGGAAGAAGGGGATCGCGGCGTCATAGCAGGTCAACAGGCCGGCCCAGTTCATCGGATACATGGTGCCCGCCGCCCACACCATCAAGTTGCTGATCAAGAAAAACGAAATCGAACTGGCAAGCGCTGCGCCTAGGATGGGTAGAGGCTTCGAGGTCTTGCGCAGACCTGTTCCGAGCCAAACGATGGCCGCATACCAGAGCCACGTCACCGCCTGATCCCAACCAAAGGGGTAGGAATAGACGAAACGGTTCAGCAGCAGGTCAGAGACGGCCAGCAGGACGACCGGCACCCAAATGTACCGGCGGGAGCCGCGCGCGCCAAAAAACAGGAGCGCCGCAGCCACGGGCGTGAACTGCCAAGGATGAGGCACGAATCGAATCGCCACGGCGAACACAACGAAAATGTAGGCCAGCATGATCACCTCGAAGCATCATTGTGGCCTCTAGGTGCGGTTGCGTCAAGGGCGTCAATGATGGACTGGAAAAAAGGCGTCAACCACGAAGGACACGAAGTTCCACGAAGGTAGATGGCGGAAAGGAAGCCCGGACCACAGAGGTCACAGGGGATCACAGAGGAGAGGAACGGCTGAAAATGGGGTCTAGCTAGCGCTCCGGAGGGTAACGCTTCTCTCCGACAATCTCGCTGGTCACGTTGAGATTGCGGTCCAGCACGACGCCCGCGCCGAGCGGAGTGCCACCGCGTCCGGGATAGAAGAAGCGCAGGTCCTGAAAGCGCACGATGTAGCCCTGGTCGGTCGTCTCGGTTTCCGTTAGGGGGTACTTCGCCCAGTCCAGATACACGCGGCCCAGATAGGAATTCTTGGCGGCCAGCGTCACCGGGGTTTCCTCGGGCTTGAAGTGAACCTGCATGGTGTCGTCCGGATCGACGTCGGAGGTGTTGGAATCCACCTCCATCGTGGCGAAGAAGTTTCGCGTTTCGACCACGCCATTCCACTGAAATGGATCGGAAAAAGTTGGGTAGGCGGAAACCCGCAGCGGATCAGCGTCTTTGTACATACGCGCATCAAGCGCGTTAACGGCGCGGCGGTGTTCGTAATCGCGCAGTCCCCAAAATACTACGATGCCGACGAGGGCGACGGTCGCGGCGAGCCGTCCCTGCGGCCCTCTGCGACGCGCTCCGATTTCTTCATTGATAAGCCCGAATAACAAGGGCAGGACTAAGGCGCCGATCAGCAGCGTCCAGAGGACGGGGTCGGCGATGAAAACGATGTCCCAGGAATACCAGCGCTCGGAAAACGGCCAAAAGGGGCGCACGCCGTAGTTGTTGGTGAAATCGAGCAGAATGTGAGTGAGGCCGGCGAGATAGGCGTAGGCAAAAAGCAGTCCCCAGCGCGGCGGCAGGTTGGGATTGGTGAGCTTGCGTCCGCGAATCCGCCAGACCAGGTACATGAAGCCAACGACCAGCGCGGACGTGAGCACCAGGCCAAGAAAAGAATGCGTGAAGCCGCGATGATGGGCCAAGCCAAAGGCAGGCCCCTTGAGGCGAGAGAGCACGTCGAGGTCGGGAGCCTCTGCGGCCAACGTGAGGGTTGCGGTGGCCAGCGCCGTTTTGCGATTCAAGCCGGCGCGGCCCATGCATGCGCCAGTCAGGAAATGAGTGATGGGTTCCAAGAGGAGGAATGAGGCCGAGTAGAGTTTACCCTATCGAGCCTGCCATCTGAGTTGCCAGCCCTGCGACTGCGCTCAGGGCAGGTTTTGGGCATCTGCGATCCTTACTTCTTGTCTCCTTGATGTGGAGTATACTGTGGAGCATATTCCACATATGGAAATCGTACAGATCGTACTCGACAAGAAACTGTTGCACGCTACCGACCAGGCGGCGCGGCGGACCAGACGCAACCGTTCGGCTCTGGTGCGCGACGCCTTGCGCGAACACCTCCGCCGCTTGCAAGTGCGGGCCAGTGAGGAACGCGACCGCCAAGGCTACTCGCGGCATCCGCAAGCGGACGCGGAGGCTCAGAGTTGGGAATCGGAGGCCGCGTGGCCGGCAGAATAGCTCGCGGCGAGGTCCGGCTTTACCAGTTTGCCGCGCCTGACAAGAAAAGGCCGGCGGTTGTGCTTACCCGCAACAGCGCCATCGCGTATTTATCCACGGTCACGGTCGCGCCGCTCACATCCACTATTCGGGGTGTGCCGTCGGAAGTTGTCCTGAGCGAGGAAGACGGCATGAAGGCCCCTTGCGCGGTCAATCTGCACAACGCGGTGACCGTGTCTCAACAACGCCTGGGGAGACGTGTGGGCCAGCTTAGCCCTGCGCGAATGAGTGAAGTGTGCGCGGCCCTAAGATTTTCTCTGGGTTGCGATGCAAACTAGGAATCGGGGGACGTTCCCCTGCGCGATTTTCCGTCCCGCTCAGACATTTTCTCGCACCCCACTTTTGCAGAAAAAAAAGTGCAAACGGCGGGCCGTCGGCACAAATGGCGACGATCCGCCGACTGGAAGTGCCAGCCTGATTAGAATTGGTCGAAAATGAGGGGCTGCTGGCCGGCAGGAACGTTCTTCATTTGCTTCGGATCGGTGGAACGCACGGGGAGCGCCCGGCCACAGGACAAGCCGCAGGCGAAGAGCGAATCCGACTTGCCGGTCTGGAAGGCGAAAACCGGTACGCCGATTACGCCGATCAGCCCTGGCTCGGGTCTGATCGCTGCAAAGATATCCACATCGGTCAATTGGATCAGCTCCGTGGCGACGTGAATGTCATTTTGATTGTTACCCCGAGGCGCCTTCTGGGATTTGGTTGCGTCATACAGACTTGCGAGCTCGTCCGGGTAGGGCATGCGCCAATCCGAATAGCCGCCGGCGCGAAATTGCGTGCAAAAGGGTACGGCGTGCTCGTAGTCGATGTCCGCGCTATTGTCTCGGGCGGCCCACATCAGATTTGTCTTGGTATCGAGCACGATCCCATTGTTAAAGGCGATAAAGCGGCCGTCGCGATTCGTTTCCGCCATAATTCCTTTTTTGGCGAGTGACGCGCCTGCCGTCATGCGCACGTTTTGGTCTGCGTCCTTGAGTGCGCTCTTCAGGGGCTCGACAGTGCGAGGATAGGGGATCTGACCCAGCGCGAAAGCCGCGTGCATCCTGACATTCGCATCGGGATCTTTGAGAAGGGAGATGATCGGTTCGACCATGCGGGGGTCAGCAATCGCGCTCAAGGTATCCGTCGCGTAGGCTCGGACCGAAGCGTTGCCATCGTTCAAGGCCCCTAACAGCAATTCGACCGCAGGAGGACCGATAGCGACCAACGCGCCGGCGGCATTCTTAATTACCCCGAAATTAGCGTCTTTGAGCAGTTCGATCAGGGGCGCGACCGCCCTTGAGTCTTTGAGGCGGCCCAACGCAGCGGCCGAAATCAGTCTGACGTCGGCATTTGTGTCCTTTAGTGCATTGATCAGAGGTTCGACCGCGCGTTGATCATTCATGGAGCCCAGGGCAGTCACCACGTTCAACTTAAGAACTACATTCGTGTCCTTCAACGCAGCGATCAGGGATTCGACTGCCGCTGAATCCTTGATGACGCCCAAAGCCCAAGCCGCATAGATTCTGCCGCCTGAGTCGGGAGCGTTCAATACAGACACCAGAGCCCCGACCGCGGGAGACCCAAGTTTGATCAACGCCCGAGCTGCGTGATCTTTGACGTTGGGGACGCTGTCATTGAGAGACAGAGCGAGAGCTTGGATCGAACGCGGATCGTGGAGATTACCCAGAGCATCGGCAACATTGGCTCTTGCGTTGGCGTCGGTGTCCTTCAGCGCCTCGATTAAGGGGTCGACCGCCCTTGAGTCATTGCTTTTGCCTAGCAACTCGGCCGCGGAGGCTCGCTCATCGGCATGCTTGTTCCTCAACTGTTTGATCAGCTTGTCTACGCTCGCAGTTTTCGCGGCGATAGTTGGCGTCAGCAGCAGGAGGCAACTGACAAGCGATATTGCAACGGATAAGTACCGAGCCGTCTGAGAGTGGCAAGTAAGTTTCAACGGGTTCATCTTGGGCTCCTCTCGTCCAAATTGGAATAGTAGGCTGATTTTCGAGGCCGGGTGCCCCTAGTTCGCACTCTTCGCGAGGTAGGGGATGAAGTATACGCGGCCCAGCCTAGTTCCCAATGCAGGGGCGCAAACCTCCACCTCCTCCGCCCGCCCAGCGTCTCCTACGAACTCCCGATGAGCACGCCGGTGACGAACACCAGCACGCCGCCCAGTCCGACTTGGAGTGAGGCGGAAAAGATGGGCGTGTCCATGTAGCGATGGCGAATCCAGGTAATGACGCCCAATTCAACAATCACTACAAAGAAGGCGAGAGTCATGGCGACATGGAAGCTGGGAATCAGGAACGGCATCGTGTGTCCCACCCCGCCGAGCGCCGTCATAGCGCCGCAGATCGCGCCCCGCGCCCAGGGATGGCCGCGCCCGGTTAGGCTGCCGTCGTCGGAGAGGGCCTCGGCAAAACCCATGCTGATGCCCGCGCCAATAGATGCTGCCATTCCGACCAGGAAGGCGTCCCAGCTATTGCGCGTGGCGAAGGCGGCGGCGAATACCGGAGCCAAGGTAGAGACCGAGCCATCCATCAGACCCGCAAGGCCCGGCTGCACGATCTGAAGCACGAATAAACGGCGGCGCGCCTTGTCTTCATCCTCGCGGACTTCAGGGCGCAGTTCTTTCTTTTCGAGTTCCTGGGCGCGGCTCTCGTGGCCGCGTTCGACTTCGGCGAGATCGTCGAGCAGTTGGCGGATGCCGGCGTCCTGCGCCCGCGCTGCTGCGCTTTCATAGAAGCGGCGGCTTTCGACCTCCATGGCGCTGGCCTGCTTGCGCACGGTGTCCAGCCCGAGCGGACGAACCAGCCAAACCGGCTTGCGCTGGACGAAGCCTTTCACGTCCTGGCGGCGAATGAGCGGAATGTGCTCGCCGAATTTCTCGCGATAGAGTTCGATGAGGCGGCGCCGATGGCCGGATTCTTCCTCTCGCATGCCATCGAAAACGGCGGCGGAAGAGGGAAAGTCCTGGCGCAACCCTTCGGCATAGTCGGAATAGACGCGCTCGTCTTCTTCTTCAAGAGAGATGGCCAGAGCCAGAATTTCGCGTTCGGAAAGGCTGTTGAAATTTCTCATGGCCAAGCAGTGTAAGAGAAAACGGAGGAAAATGTCAGGAATTGAAGAGGGCCTAACGTTGCGGCACGAGGATGCTGAGCGCATCGGGAACAATGCTGATTTGAGCGGGGAGCGTGCCCAGAACTTCGCCATCGGCTTCCAGGAAGATGGGCGGGCTTTGCGGCAACGGCCTGCAGACGATGCTAGAGCTGTGGGCAAGTTCGATTCCGGCGACCTTCCACTGCGCGCCGAATAAACAGCGGAAGATATAGATGAGATAACGCAACCGGCTGCGCGTTTCGAAAAGCACAAGCCGAAAGTCATCGCGATCAAGCGATGCTCCGGGAGCAAGCTCGCGCAGAACCCCGCCAAAATTGCGGATGCGGACGGCCAGCAGTTCGGAAACTTCCGACTGCCGCGTCTCTCCATTGCCGTCGCTAAATTCGACGGAAAACTTCGGCAAGCTATGGGTGAGCCAAAGCCAAGTTGCCTGAGCGTAATAGGCGAGCATTCCGAAGCGGACTTTGATGGCGGGGTTCAGCGCGTTGAACAAGTGCGCGTCCACGCCCGCGCCGAGCGTCACGGTGAAATAACGCTGGGCAGGATTCCCGGCAAGATCCTGATAGCTTACGCATCCCGCGGCGATGCGACGGAGCTTTGCGTTCAAAGCGGCGCGGGCTGCGCCTTCCGGCGAAAGCGGAAAGCCAAGGTCATGGGCCAGGGCATTGGCAGTTCCCATAGGAATGATGCCCAAGGCGGCTTGCGTGCCGACCATCCCTTGCAGCGCATCATGGATGGTGCCGTCGCCCCCACAGGCGAAAACCGTGTCGCAGCCAGCGGCGACGGCCTGGCGCACCTGGGGCGCAGCGTCGGAGGCGGCATGGGTAGGGGCGGCGGTGACCTCCAGGCCGGCGTCCCGCAAGATGGCGACGGCGGCCTTCATCTCTGCGAGCCGGCGTGTTGTTCGGGAGCCGGAAAGCGGGTTGTAAAGGAGTGTGACCTTCTTCATCGGGACGGGCCATCCACGCGGCAAAAAGTGGATTGTACAGGGAACCGGGTGGGACTCGGGAAAAGCGGGGCGCGCTTATAATCTGCTTTCCGTCATGCCCAGCAAATCCGCCGAAGCGAAGATCGAAGCTCTGCGCGAGAAGATTCGCCACCACGAATACCGGTACTACGTGCTCGACGATCCGGAAATCTCCGACGCCGAGTTCGACCGGCTGATGAACGAGCTGAAGAAGCTGGAGGCGGAGCATCCTGAGCTGGTCACGCCCGACTCTCCTACCCAGCGCGTCGGCGGCAAGCCGCGCGAGGGTTTTGTCAAGGCTCCGCATTCCTCGCCGATGCTCTCGCTCGACAATACCTACAGCGAAGATGAGTTGCGCGACTGGGAGCGGCGCGTGCACGAACTGAGCGGGCGCGAAGACATCGACTATGTTTGCGAGTTGAAACTTGACGGCATGTCGCTGGCCGTGCGCTACGAAGGCGGCAAGCTGGTGCGCGGGATCACGCGCGGCGACGGCACGACTGGCGAGGACGTGACGCTGAATGTCCGCACCGTGCGTTCGATCCCGCTTTCGATTGCGCCGGAGAAATTGAAGAAAGCCGGAATTCCAGCGGAGTTTGAGGTTCGCGGCGAAATGCTGATGCCGTTAGCCGGGTTCCGAAAGATGAACGAAGAACGCGAGCAGAAGGGCTTGTCAGCGTTTGCCAATCCACGCAACGCCACAGCCGGAACGGTGCGGCAGCTTGAGCCCAGCATAACCGCGCAGCGCCGTCTGGATTATTTCGCCTACATGCTGCTGGTGAATGGCCGCACGTATTTTGATCATCACTCGAAGACGCTGGCGGCGCTGGAAGCAGCCGGCTTCAAAGTCAACCGGAGCCGGAAGCTGGCGAAGAATTTCACCGAGGTCTGGCGATTCATCGAACTGGAAGAAGCGAAGCGGGAATCGCTGCCCTATGAGATCGACGGCATTGTGGTCAAAGTGGACCGCACCGCTCTGCAGGACGAACTCGGCCATACGGGCAAGGCTCCGCGCTGGGCGATTGCCTACAAGTATGCGGCCCGGAGCGGGGTTACACAGGTGCTAGACATTACCGTGCAAGTCGGCCGCACCGGGAAACTTACGCCGGTGGCGCGCTTGCAGCCCGTTCCGATCGGCGGGACGACCGTTGCCAACGCCACCTTGCACAACATGGATGAAATCGAGCGCCTGGGCGTGAAGATTGGCGACTGGGTGGAGATGGAACGCGGCGGCGACGTGATCCCGAAAGTGACTCGCGTGGTGGAAGACAAGGATCACCCGCGTGGGCGCAAGTCCTTCCACATGCCGGAGAAATGCCCCGTTTGCGGCACCAAAGTCGTGCGCACGGACGGCGAAGTCGACTACCGCTGCGTGAACGCCAACTGCCCGGCGAAGTTGCGCGAGACCATTTTGCACTTTGCCTCGCGCGGCGTGATGAATATCGACGGCATGGGCGAGGCGTTAGTTGCGCAGCTGACCGATCGCGGCCTGGTGAAGAATATTGCCGATATTTACAAGCTGACCAAGAACGATCTGCTCGGTCTTGAGCGCATGGGCGATAAATCGGCGCAGAATGTGCTCGATGAAATTGAGGCCTCAAAAAAGCTGCCGCTGGAGCGGGTGATCTACGGCCTTGGCATTCGTTTCGTGGGCGAGCGCACGGCGCAATTTCTTGCCGAACATTTCGGGTCCATGGACGCGCTGACCACCGCAAGCGAAGAAGAGCTCGAACAAGTTAACGAAGTGGGCCCGCGAATCGCGCAGAGCATCGCGGAATTCTTCCGCGAACCGCGGAATCGCGAACTGATCAAGCGGCTCGATCAGGCGGGACTGACGTTTTCCGGGAAGAAGAAGGAACGGGGCACGAAGCTGGCGGGAAAGACGTTTGTCCTAACCGGAACTCTCGCTCATTTCACGCGCGATCAGGCTAAGCAAATGATCGAAGACGCGGGCGGCAAGGTTGCCGGATCAGTCAGCAAGAAGACGGACTACGTCATCGCAGGCGACGATGCCGGCTCGAAACTGGAGAAAGCCAGAGAGCTAGGGGTTGCGGTGATCGACGAGAAAGCGATGGAAAAGTTGCTGGCGTGAAAGCCACTCTATGATCGCTGGGTAGCTACCCGAGCACACCTTTGATTCTCTCGTAAGTCGTATCGAGCGCTTCGGGCAGCAGGCGCGTTTCCCCGATTACAGAGACGAAGTTGGCGTCGGCGACCCAACGTGGCAGCACGTGCATGTGAATGTGCCCAGCCACACCGGCGCCCGCGGCTTTGCCCACGTTCATGCCTAAATTGATTCCGTCCGGTGTGTAGAGAGTTCGTAAAACGTTCTCCATGCGCTGCGTCAGGTCCATCATCTCGTGGGCGGCTTCGACGGGCAGCTTCTGCAATTCGTCCAGATGCGCGAACGGGACGATCAGGACGTGCCCGGAGGTGTAGGGATAAGCGTTAAGCATCACATAACAATGCTGCCCGCGGTGCACGATACCGACCTTGGCGTCGTCTCCTTCTTTTGGCAAATCGCAAAAAACGCAGCCTGCAATCTTTGTTCCGGTGGTGACGTAGGCGTACCGCCACGGCGTCCAAAGATAGTCCATGGCTGGCAGAGTAGCAGATTGCACCGGCTTTCGGAACGTTACCGGCGATGCCGGTTTCCAGTGCGGGCGCTTGCGCGAAATAGGTGTAACCGGGCGTTAACATCGCGGTAGGCATGCTCAATTTGCCTCGCGTTTGGTGTTTGACACTGTTTGTAAGCCATTGCTATAGTCGAGAAGTTCCCTGTGGATGCAGGTTGCTGTTGCAAGGTCAGGCCGCTGGAATTGTTTAAGCCCGCTCGCCAGAGCGGGCCCACCACAACCTAAGACTCACGCCAGCAGTCCACGCTACGCCGCCCGCATCCACTCCGCACACGTGCGAGATCGCTGAGAGGCCATTATCTTGTTCGACGATAGCAGTGCCCGAAACCTGGAAACCGTGGTCTCGGCTCCCGCCGCCGAAGAAACCGCCGGCTCCTCGGAGGGTCCGATGTTAGCCACGGCTAATCTCGAGCCGGCCGAAGTTTTCTCCAACCAGGACGAAAAAGAAGAAAAACAGGCGGCAGTCATTGATGACTTTGCCACTGCCCTGGCCACGTTTACCACGGAAAGCGAAGAGGCCGCCAGCGACGACAAGGTCCTCAAAGGCACGGTGCTGAAGGTTACGCCCACGCACGTGGTGGTGGACGTTGGCGCCAAGTCGGAAGGGATGTTGCCTCTTTCGGAAGTGCTGGACCATGAAGGCAATCCCCGCTTCAAGGCAGGCGATGAAATCGACGTGATGCGGGATAAGGGACAGGCCGAGGAAGGTTACATCCGGCTCTCCCATCAGAAAGCGCAGAAACTGCGTGCATGGGATGAAATCGAGAAAGCCTACAACGAGAAGCGGCCGATTCAGGCCGTGGTGATCGAACGCATTAAGGGCGGCCTGACGGTGGACATCATGGGCGCGCGCGCGTTCCTGCCAGGTTCCCAGGCGGATTTGCGTCCAGTGCGCAACTTGGACGCTGTTAAAGGGCAGCTGCTCGAGGTTGCGATCATTAAGCTGAACAAGAAGCGCGGCAATATTGTTGTGTCGCGCAAGCAGATTTTGGAAGAAGCGCAAAACGAGAAGAAAACCAAGACGCTCGAGCATCTGGAAGAAGGCTCGGTTCTGACCGGCGTGGTGAAGAACCTCACCGAGTACGGAGCGTTCGTCGATCTCGGCGGGCTGGACGGCCTGCTTCACATCACCGACATGTCCTGGGGAAGGTTGACTCACCCCCGCGATCTGGTGAACGTAGGCGATCAGATTCAGGTCAAAGTCCTGAAGTTTGACAAAGAAAAGCAGCGCGTCTCGCTCGGCTTCAAGCAGCTCACCCCCGACCCCTGGCTGGATGCCGAGACCCGTTATCCCGTGGGCGCGCATGTGAGCGGCCGCGTCATCAGCGTCACCGACTACGGCGCATTCGTCGAGCTGGAGCAGGGCATCGAGGGGCTGGTCCACGTCAGCGAGATGACTTGGTCCAAACGCATGAAGCACCCCACCAAGCTGGTCAACGTGGGCGACCAGGTCGAATCCGTGGTCTTGAACGTGAACCCGCAGGAGCGGCGGATTTCGCTCGGTATGCGGCAGTTGGCGCCCAATCCATGGGATGCGCTCAACGACAAATATCCGATCGGGACCGCAGTGGAAGGCCGGGTGCGCAATCTTACCGATTTCGGCGCGTTTATTGAGATCGAAGACGGCATCGACGGCTTAGTCCATGTGAGCAACCTAAGCTGGACCAAGCGCGTGAAGCATCCTTCCGAAGTGCTTAAGAAGGGCGACCGGGTCAAGGCTGTGGTGTTGGCGATTGAGCCCGACAAGCGCCGCCTCTCGCTGGGCGTCAAGCAACTTCAACCCGATGTTTGGGAAACCTTCTTCGCCGAGCATCACATTGGCGATGTGCTGCATGGCAAGGTTCTGCGCGTGGCCAGCTTCGGCGCCTTCGTCGAAATCGCCGACGGCATCGAAGGCCTCTGCCACAATTCAGAAGCCGTCGATGGGAACGGGCAGCAGTTACATCTCGAACCGGGTCAGGAAAACGACTACAAAGTCATCAAGATGAATCCGGAAGAGAAGAAGGTCGGGCTCAGCATCCGCGCCGTCGGCGAGGAGGCTTCCCGCTCCGAGGTCGAGTCCTACAAGCAGCCCGTCTCCAGCACGGGCGGATCAACGATTGGTGAATTGATGTCCTGGAAGCGGGCCGGGGGCGAGAACAATTGACCCTCGCCTCCTGCTAGAATTCCTCCGTGCCCCAACGCATTCTGGCAAGCCTGGCCGGCTTCTGCCTCCTAATCGGTCCGGCCATCGCGCAGCAACCGGCCCAGCCCACACCCCCGGTCAAGGTGCACGTACTGAACGTCTGCTCGCCTTCGCCGGAGGATCAAAAGCAAATTGCCGAAGCGCTGGCCCATGTTCCCAAACAGCCGCTCTTTAGCCAGGATTTCGAAGTCGATCGTGGTCGCTCGAGCCTTGAGGCGCCGCCCGGCTTTTTGCAGGCGGGCTCCAACGCACACGTGACTTCCGATTCCGGCACGGCGGTGTGGGTGCGCATTCGCCGCGAGCTAGCCGTGCAGGCGATGTTTTCCACGGTGCAGTATTCCTTCAGCGTTGACGCCGAGAATATGGTCGAGACCCTCGTCTTTCACGTGCGTGAGCCGAAGGACTTGATGGAGATTTCCATCGAAGACAGCGCTTCGTCGGTAACCAAACCTGGAGCCATGCTTGCCACGGATACGCCGGCAAGCCACATCAAGCTCGAGCGTTTCGGAAAGCCTTCGATCGTGCTGGCGCGCTGTTCGGCCGCGGAAGGCGGCCCGCCCCCGGATCAAAGCGCCTACGAGCCGCTGTTTCGGAGCGCAACTTCCGTGGTGAGAGACTACCGGCATTTATTGGACGCGCGGCGCCTGGTTCCTGACGAGCTGTCTCGCATCAACCCCGGCGAAGCGCCGAAAGAAGGCGCGCGGAAGGCAAAGCCGGCATCCAAGTTGCGCCGGCCGCCAACGCCGCAACGCTAGTTGGGGTTCTTGCGTCGAAATCTCAAATTTGCCATCTAACGTTAGGACCTTATGGATCACACTGTTCGCAACGTCGTTATTATCGGTTCCGGCTGCGCCGGCCACACCGCCGCGCTCTACACGGCGCGCGCCAACTTCAAGCCTCTGGTCATCGAGGGTCACGAACCGGGCGGGCAGCTTTCGCTCACCACGCTGGTGGAGAATTTTCCGGGCTTTCCCAATGGCATTCAGGGGCCGGAGCTGATTGAGAACATGCGCTCTCAGGCTGGCCGCTTTGGCGCGCAATATCAGCTCGGCCATGTCACCGGCGCCGACCTCAGCAAGCGGCCGTTCACGCTGCAGCTCGGCAAGGAGAGGATCGAAACCCGCACTCTGATCATTGCCAGCGGTGCTTCGGCTCGCTGGCTGGGGTTGCCGAGCGAACAGGCTCTGATCGGGCATGGTGTCTCGTCCTGCGCCACCTGCGACGGATTCTTCTTCTCGGGCAAGGAAATTACGGTGGTGGGCGGAGGCGATTCCGCCATGCAGGAGGCCCTTTTCCTCACCCGCTTCGCCACCAAGGTGACTGTGATTCATCGCCGCGACCAGTTCCGCGGCTCCAAGATCATGGTTGACCGCGCGCGTAACCACGAAAAGATTCAGTTCCTTACCGACACGGTCGTCGAAGACGTTTACGACCCCTCCAAAGCGGAAGTCACCGCCCTCAAGCTGCGCAACGTCAAGAACGGCAAAGTCTGGGATTTCCCCACCAGCGCTATGTTCCTCGGCATTGGCCACATCCCCAACGCGCGCATTTTTGAAGGCCAGCTCGACATGGATGCCGAGGGATATCTGAAAACCACCAATAACGTCTTCACGCGCGTGCCGGGCGTCTATGCCTGCGGCGATGTGCAAGACCGCCGCTACCGCCAGGCCATTACGGCTGCCGGCTCCGGCTGCATGGCGGCCTTGGAGGCTGAGAAGTTTCTCGACGAAGAGGGCCAATAAGCGCGGGGCAGAATGGCAGGCCGTTTCTGCGTCTTCTGGTCCACGCCCACTTTCAAGTACCTGAGATGACCATCGTAATCTTTAGCATCTGCGGTGCTTTGGGTATGCTTGAGTTTCCTAAAGCCCATGCGGCGCTGGATCCCCATAACGGCATTCGTGATCTGCTGGAGCCTCTTTGCAGGCGTCAGCTACTCCCACGCCCAGCAAGATTCCGATGGCGGTCGCAGAGTTGTCAGCCGGGTGACGCCGACGTACCCAGCCATGGCCCGGACCCTGAGGCTGAGCGGCACCGTCAAGGTTGAGGTCCTGGTGGAGCCGAACGGCAGCGTAAAGTCCCTTCAGATAAAGGGTGGCCATCCGGTGCTGGCTCAGGCTGCGGAAGATGCCGTTCGTAAGTGGAAATGGGCTCCTGCAAAGGTGGAAACGAAAGAGCCAGTGACCGTTAAGTTCGAAGCTGCGGACCAGTAAACCCTCAGTACAATACAGCGTTCCCTCCTGGATTCATTCGCAACGCGTAAGTTGCCAATCCTCTCTGTGATACAAGATTGTGAGGTTCGCACTGTGCGCGGAACACCTCCATCCATTTTCGATTCGTTGCCGGAATACTGTGCTTAGGTCGCTGCTGATCTCTCTTTCCGGAAGCCGGCGGCTGCGCCGAGTGGCAGAACACTCCACGCTTGGGCGTAGGCTTTCAAGCCGCTTTGTGGCCGGAACCGCTCCCGAAGATGTTCTGCGAGCGGCGCAAACAGTCAATGAACTTGGCTTGAGCGTTTCCATGGACAACTTGGGTGAGAACGTCACCCGCGCGGAGGAAGCTCGCGCCAGCGCCCAACTCTATCACCGGCTTCTCGATGAAATCGGGCATCGGCGGCTTAACGCCAACATCAGCCTGAAACTCACCCATATGGGGTTTGACATCGATCCCCAGTTGGCTTTTGCGCAGGTTTCCGCTTTGGTGGCGAAGGCGAGGGAGATGTCGCCGCCAAGTTTCGTTCGCGTCGATATGGAAGGCTCAGCCTATACGCAGGCCACGCTGGATTTTGTCCGCCAACTTCACCGGCAGCCCGGGAACAAGGGGTGCGTGGGGGCAGTGATTCAATCTTACTTGCGCCGTTCCGCGGCGGACGTCGAAAGTCTGCTGGACGAGGGTATTCGCATACGGCTTTGCAAAGGCGCCTACAAAGAGCCGCACGGGATTGCATTTCAAAAGAAGTCGGAAGTGGATGCAAACTATCTGAAACTGATGAAGCTCCTGATGAAGAGCAATGTCTACCATGGGCTGGCCACGCACGACGAACGCATCATCCGGGAAGCCAAAGCGTTTGCCGAGCGCGAGCGCATTCCGCGCGAGGCCTTTGAGTTTCAAATGCTCTACGGCATTCGCCGCGACTTGCAGCAAAGCCTGGTGACGGCAGGATGGCGCACGCGAGTCTATATTCCTTTCGGAGTGGCCTGGTATCCGTATCTGATGCGGCGTTTGGCCGAACGCCCGGCAAATGTCTTTTTCATCGCGAAGAATCTTCTGCGAGAATGAGCCTCGGCTTCCCCGGCAGGCCGCCGACAGGAAGCGTCTCGTCGCGCCTATTTTTGCCGAAGAAGGTTATGGCGGATGTCGGGCCAGAATTCCTTAACGATGTTGTTGAGGGCAGCCGACTCCAGCCCGGTCATCCAGTTCTCCCCTGTTTTGCGTAGTCCGCGCTCCTGTGGCGGGTAGTAAACATTGGATAGGCCGGCGGCCAGGCCGTTGCCAAAAACCTCAGACGAGTTGAAGCCGATGCCGCCGGAGTCCGTCTTGGTGAGAACGATTTGGGACAAGGCGTATGCGGTTCGGCGTAAGAAATTTCCCTCGCCTAAGGTGTAGTAGCGAGGATCTTCGTGCGTCAGCGCCGGGACAATCGCTTCGGTAAAAAAGGCTCCTGAGGCTTGGTCGGCGAAAGCGCGCCAATAGTAGCGCCCGTACCCTGCGGCTCCCTGGTGCAGTTCCGGGTAAGCCCTGAGGGCCATGCTTTGGCCAGCCAGTATTCCTGCCCAAATGAACGACGAGTAGTCCATGCTATCGTGCATCGCGAGCGTGAACTTCTGGCGGGCTGAGAGGGGAGGAAGCTGCGTGTCGGCGCTCACAGCCGCATAATTTGGAACAATCCAAAAAATGCGTTTGCTCTGTGTGCCTTTGGAACCGTCTGTGTGCTGATCTGCCGCACTGGCGGCCGAGGGCAGTTCCGGCCCCGCCTTCTGCGACTGGGACGGGCCAGCCGCCTCCGATGGCGATCCGGTTGGTTCCCGGCTCTCGTGTGGCTTGGTTTCCTGGGCTTGGGCCGGAGTGCCCGGCTGATCCGGGGTAGTCGTCTGAGACCAGATAAGTGCCTGGCAAAGAAGAAAAAACATCACCGCAGCGACGCTGCTTTTTGTTAGCAAGAAATCCCCAGTCAATCCTCTTGTGCCTACTGCGAGCGGTCCAGGTCTGTGCTTAAACGCGTGACCCTGCTCCCCGTCTGATCCCGTTCCTCTGATTTCGGTTGCCCATGTCCCGGCATTTTGGCAAGTCGGAGTGCCGGAATGCACATAAATCCCGTCGCTAGGGCGGAGAAGAGTTTCTCCCTGAACCTCAAAGACCAGAAGCGGAGGTTCCGGCCCAAGGGATGCTCCCGCAGCACAGATTTTTAGTACTGGGTGGTGAAGCGTGCGTTGGCCAATCGAGTCCAATGTCCTGGATGCTGCGAGCCGAACGCGCCCGGGCAGTGTAAGCGTCTAGCTGTGCTTATGCAACAGATTAAAGAAACGAACGTCTTCCGTGCGCCAAACAGCGAGGGGGTCTTTCCGGGCCCTATCTCGGCGGCCGCGGCACGTAGTGAGGGTTGGGCGGCTCGGCCGGGGGCGCGAGCGGCAGCTTGGAAACGTCGTTCAGCAACTGGCGCTCCTGGGGAGTGAACGTATTCTTGAAGCGGTCGGAATTAATCACTCGCTGGCGTTGCTCGGGAGGCATAGCGCGCAGGTCCCCGACCGCCGATCGCACCCTGGCTTGCCGCTCCGGTGGGAGATTGCGCATTTGGTCGAAGAGTCCGCGAGCTTCCTGCTTTTGTTGCGGAGTGAGATGTTCCCAGACCTCCATGCGATTCAGCATCCGTTGCTGCTGGTCGGGCGGCACCTGGTTGAAGCGCTGTAAGCGCTGCTCCAGAATTTGCTGCCGCTGGGGAGGAAGACGCCGGAACTGTGGATCGCTCTCTAGTGCGCGTCGCTGTTCCTCTGGAGAAAGGCCCCGATTGCGCTCCAGCCATTGTCCGGCGTGGTGGCCCTGCTGCGGAACCCGGTCCACAACGGGGGGCTGCGTCCTCTGCTGCGGTCGAGATTGAGGCTGCGGACGAGAATGAGACTGCGGCGGACGCGGCACAGGCCGCGAACTCCGCCGCTGGGCCCCGGCTGGCATTGCGCAGGTCAAAGCGAGCGCTAGCCCCGCTACCGCGACGCGAGCCGTCATGGATTTCTGCCGCAACACCTCGTTCCTGCTTTCCCCGTAAAAGGACTTCGCAATGTAATCTCTCAGCCTGCTGCCGGCTCCATCTGCGCGGAGCTTACGGATTGGCGTTCACGTTCGGCTGAACTTGCAGATCGTCGAGCAATTCGAAATCCGAATAAATGTCGTGATTCTTGTCGAGCGTCTGCAGATCGCCCACGGCAGTTCCCGGCTGAGCCACTTCCGCCGGCGCATTGCTCGCGGTCATGGGGGACCGGTGCAGGCTGCCATCGCCACGGAACAAAGCAATGCCCATGACCATGAGCACGGCCAGCGAGAGCGACAGCGCAGGCTTGCGAATCCAGTGCAGCCAGCTCGATCCCTGCCGCTGGGCGGCTTCTTCCCGCAGGCGCGCGCCCAGCCGAACGTCGAAATATGGCGAAGGCTCGGGCGCCTGCCACTCGTCCAGCAGCGCCATGGTCTGGCGGATTTCCGCCAGCTTGCCCGCGCACGCCGCGCAAGTCTGCAGATGTTGTTTGGTTTCGGCACTGGGCGCGCTCAGTCCGGCGGCCAGGTCCGGCATCAGTTCGCGAATTTCTTGGCACTTCATACCATTCCCCTGAACAAACTTACTAAATAAACTCTTTCAGCTGCTGGCGCAGAGTCTCGTAGGCGCGAAACAGCAGCGACTTGGTGGCGGACTCGCTCAGCTTCAGCACTTCCCCAATCTGGCGGTAGTCCATGTGCTGATACTTGTGCATGACCACCGCCATTCTTTGCCGCTCCGGCAGATCCTGCACGCGTTGCCGGATGGCGGCCAGCCGCTCCCGGCGCAAAATCATCTCTTCCGCGCTCAGCGAAGCGTCAGCCACGTCCATGGTCAGGCCGGTGTCGTCATCCGGCTCATCCAGGCTGACCATCTTGTCCGGCCGCTCGTTGCGGGTGTCGCGGGCATGGTTCACGGCCAGATTCGTCGCGATCCGATACAGCCAGGTGGTGAACTTGGCGCTGGCTTCGTAGCCGTCGCGCGAGCGGTACACGCGCAGAAAGACTTCCTGCGCCAAATCCTCGGCCGCCGCCGCATTGTGCGCCATGCGGTACATGAAGTTCACCATCGGACGGCGATATTTTTCCACCAGATACTGAAACGCCGACTCGTCCCCGGTCTTCACCCGCAGCATCACCTGGGCATCGGTCATACCTTCAGGAACCGGGCCGGATACGCTCTGAGCCTGAGACGGCACTCTGGCCATCCCAAGCATCCCCGGATCCATGGCTACACTGCTCATGGTTTCGCTACTCCCATTGGGTTGAACCCCTTCCGGGTCCGAAAGTTGCGCTTCGTCATCTTTCGGGGATGGCCCGGAAGTCCCTTCTGCTGAACGGGGTACGGGCGGTTCGGTGGGTCTGATTTCGCTGGCCATCCGGTTCACGCGGGTCCGGCGGGTGCCGACGCGCCTGACACGCCCCTGGGAATACGATGCCCTAGGCTATCACGCCGCCTCAGGGGACGGAACCGGTTGATTTGCTGGAGTATAGCCGCCCAGAGCCGCCGGCCCCCCTTGGGCTGCCTGCGGTGGAATGGCTGCCGTTGCCGTGGCTTCTTATGGACTGGCCAGGGTTCTGGGGAAGCCTCCGCAGTCTTCCAGAATCCGAGCAGAAGAGAAAATCGTGCCGACGCACGGGCCAATGAGTGCAATGGCGATTTATCATCAATTGACGAACCAATCTACGAATGCTTACCGAGGTCTCGTCACTGAATCAAATGGGGCTAATAGATGTGGTGTCCTTCATCTCCCGCTCTAATGCCCAGTTCGATGTCCGTGTCAGTGTTGAACCACAGAACAGTATCCTTGCCGGATTGGTCCGTTACGAGGACCATGTCGTAGTAATGACCGTCTTGCTTCACACTACGCTGCTCTTTGATCTGCACCTGCAGAGCCGCATCTGTGACGAGATGCTCTTCGCGAATGCCAACAACGAACCACGCCGTCTTAGGACTTTTCCCATCGCCCGATTTGAGGATTGATCGCAGCAACGCCTGCAGGATGCTCCACTCCCGGTCTGCCTCGCGTTGCCTTCCGAGATTCTTGAGACAGCTCCACGCCGCGACATGAGCATCGGCGTCCGCAACATTGTGACGTTCCGTTTCCTGTGCGATTGTTAGCGCCCCCTCAAAATCTCCTTTTTCGAAGGATGCTTGAGCGCGTTTAGCCGCATCGTAAGGGTCGTAGTCGCCATATACCTCCCCAACCCTTGCGGCCAGTCGCAGCGCCTGCCAATCGACATTCAGGTCTCCTCTGTGAACTTTGGCGACAAGCTCGTCGTACTTTGCCTGTGCCACCTTCGGATCATCCAGAGCATAAATAGGCAACGCAAGTACCAGCATTGAAGAAAGGAGCAGAAAAACCTTTGTGGCCTGCATATTGGTCGCTGCTGATGGTACTCCGCTATCCTCGGTTGTCAATGGCGGCAACCACCATCAGGTCGAATGGCGAAATCAGGCGATAGCACTACTTGACCCGGTTCTGGGTGTGAAGGGACCGCATCGCTAACGTCCAAGCTGTAACGCCGGCAAAGCGGGAGGCACAAAGCCGCCTCGCAGATTCTTTCCGCTTCCCGGCATTGCCACGGCGTTGACGGAAGCGGCTGTAGATGCTTGAATGGAAAGCAGTGGGCGCTTAACTCAGCGGTAGAGTGCCATCTTCACACGGTGGAAGTCATAGGTTCGAATCCTATAGCGCCCACCACCCTTCTCAATTGCTTACGGACCTGTAATCTCCCCGTAATCAGGCTCCAAGGCGAGGGCCCCGACCTTCGCCGCCGCCACGCGCCGCTGACCGCGAGCCACGTTTCCGACTTTGGCCCGTTGCGAGCGTCAGCGAGCGGCGCGGCAGCCGCGCGAGTCGGCCCGATTCGCACGGATGAGAGTTCACGAACGCCTGTAAAACAAGAAAGACTCTTAGGAAACTTAGTTTGTCGAGAACAAGAAACGTGATTTGTGATCCAAGTAGTCCTTGCATTCTACGCTTCCCGCAAAATTGGTGATGTCGACGGCGTTTATGGGTATGCGAAATCGCACTAACCCCTCAGCGACGTGCCCGTGTTCAATCGGATTACGCAAGGTCGAATCCGCAATACTGTCATTTGGGTCGGCCGACCAGCCGCTAGGATCGTCAGCGATACGCTCTGCTGGATAGCGAACGGCCTTATTCCCCTGGACCAAGCAAAGCTGCCAATCCTTGGCCACGCTGGACTCTCCCCTGTTGGTTAGCTCAACCTGGAACGAAAATTCATAATAGTTGGACGGAATCGCTGACCAACGCATGATGGTAAATCTGTTCACCATGACTAGGAATTTTGGCCTGTGCAAGGAGGGTCCTCCCGGCATTAGCCTTTCGATTCCCTGTTCGCCGTACCCCGTCCTCCCGGCAGCGCACGGTATCTCCTTGTTGGGCAGTCTAATAACGCGTCCCTCAGCGATCGCCGCGTGCATCTCGCTTAGTTGAACACCTACACTCAAGGTGGGCGGGGCGGGAGGGCCCGCGGGCGGTAGGCCCGCGGAGTGTGAGCTTGACTGTGCAAAACCGAGAACCCACCACTCAGCGCATGACGCCACCCCCACCCCCACTATTATGAGCGCAATAACCGCCGCACGGTAGCCCAACTCTTTTCGTCTGCCTCGTGGCCCGTGAATATCAGGATGAGTGCACAGGGCCCACGACAAGATGGCATTGGCTACGAGAAGGCTCGTCCGGGCGGCAGCGACGTGTCCTCCTAGGTACCACCCAAATCCGTAGAGACTCGTGAAAAGCCCAACAATGGATGTCCACGAATCTCTGAACATTGCCCACAGGTCGAGTACTGCTCTGCGGGGGTTGTGAGAAGCTGAATCGATCCACTTCCGCAGGTGTTTCCGGGTAATCTTGTCGGGATGTTGCATGAGCAGGTGGCTGATAAGGGCCAGACACGCCAGTATGACGGCACCCTCTCGAGGACCCATCGAGCATACCCTCCGCAGAGCCACGACCAGAAGCTTGACCCGGGAAAGCGTACTACCTTTCTGAAAGACCCCGCATGAAACCCCCTGTTACGGGGCGCGTGCGCCTGCGACTTCATAACATCCTTCATGACAACCAGCCTAAGAGGGGTCAAGACTGCCTACCGGGGCACCGGCGCAAGCCATTTCATTCAATGAGTTGGGCCCTCACTTCTACCAACCGGGAGGATGTATGTTCCTTCTCGGGTTCAAGTTTGGGTTCAACCGCGTCTAAAATAGCCCACTCCAGCCTAGGCCGAGCCGTAGCTCAGGGTTGTTTCTGTTTCCTTTCACGGAGTTCCCTAATGACGATTTCCAGCACCTTCTCCGCGATAGCTGCCTCCTCCTCGGCCACCTTCTGCTGCGACTGAATCTCTTTACCTGGGTGAATCAAGTTCCGATAATCTCGCACCGCGTGACTGAACTTCTCGATGTCCGTGTCTATTACGCGAAGCTCCAACGCCACGTCTATCAACTCCCCTAGATTCCAGTCGAGCAGCGGCTTCGCCTTTCCTCCTCCCTTGACCTTCGGCGATTTCTTGGCGGCCCTGGCCCTTGCCTCGTTAGTTAACAGCGTGTCGAGCAACACCGCCTCGATCAGCCCGCCACACAAGACGTACCTTGACTTCACGGCGCTGGTCGCGCGGACCCGCTGAAGTTCAGCGTAGTCGCGCTCGACGATGTTTCGCAATCCGGCGTTCCGCATGAATCGAACATCCGGGAGGTTAATTTCCGCAGTCGGCGGACTGAGGTTGGGGTTGATCCATTGCGTCGCCTCTTGTTGCCGCGCTTTCTCCTGAACCAGTATTTTGGGCCATGCGTCTTCGATAGAACTGAAATCCATAATCTGCTCAACGACAAAAACCGCTTGCACCGCTACCCTCTCACTACTGACTTCCACGTTGTTCAGAAAGTAGTACCCGAACGGCTCACCCAATAAAAGTGCTGGGAGCACGGCGCTCGCCTGCAGCGAGGGATATTGCTCTGCCGTCGCATCAACGAGCGCGATAAAGGGGACGGTGATGCTGTCGCCAGCAGACCTGTGATACAAGCGCTTCAGAACGCTAAGGACCGCATTGAGAATTCCTCTCACGGGTAGACGGATCTCGTCATCGAGCTCCTCGGTCCCCCGAAAGGTAGGCACGTACTGCTCCTTGACGATCCGCAAGAGTCCCATGGTGAGTAGGTCATCGATGAGAGTTCTGTTCGGCCCGAGTTCCTTGCGAAGGGTCGTTCTAGGTGTTCCAGAACTCAGTCTCACGAGCCGAATCGCAACCCGTTCGAGCTGCGTCTTGTGTTCAGGAGTTAAAGGCACAGAAGGTTGTTGCGTCCCCTTGTTTGAAGGAAAACGCTTCACGATAGCAGCAAGGATGTGGGGCACGCAATCGCGACCCCGGGCGGGCGACTCACAACCACCGGAACTATGGCGGGAAACCCCTGACCTAGAAGTAATTTCAGAAATCACTCCGTGGTCTTTCATGCACTTAGAAGAACTAAGATCGCCAGCCGTGCTCGGTTAAGTTCTTTGGTTGACGCTATAGGGTTAATTCGAATCCTATAGCGCCCACCACCCTCGTTCCCGCCTAGGATCCCGGCTTCCTGCACATTCCGAACTACTGCTTCACCTTCACCACGTAGTAAACGAACGGATCGGATGAGGTGAGCCGCAACTGATGCGGCACGCCGGCCGGGATGTGCACGATGGAGCCGGCGCTGAGCGGCTGTTGGGTTCCGCCGGTGATGGCGTCGCCGCGAATTTCTCCTTCGCTGACGGTCTTCGGCTCGGTGACCGTGCCGCCGGTGGTCAGAGTCGCTGCGCCGTCGATGACGACGAAGAAGTCGGCGTTATGCGCGTGCACTTCGGCCTTGCCGTCTTTCACGCGCGTGGCCAGCATGGTGAAGTGGTCGGCGTAATGTTGGAGGATGTTAGTAGCCGAGCCGTCGGGCGATTTGCGCGCTTGTTCGATTAGGGGTTGCGCCATCTCGCGCAGGCCCGCAGTGGAATAGACATCGGCATGAGGTTCGGCCGAGGGAGTCACGGCCGGGCTTTGGCCCATCAGCGGAATGCTCAACGCCAGCCAGGACGTCAAAAGAAGAGGTAGCTTCATTTCGTTTTTCTCCTGAGAGTTTTGTCTAAACTTCAAAAATTCATCATCGCAATTCGGCGATGGAGACGGCGTCCATGTCGTTGTAGACCTGGTTTTCGCCGCCCATGCCCCAACAGAAACTGTAGGTCGCGGTGGCGGCTCCGGCGTGAATCGACCATCCCGGAGAGACTACCGCTTGCCGATTGGCCACGACCAGATGCCGCGTTTCCTGCGGCGGGCCCATCAAATGAAAAACTCGTTGTCCCTCGGGGACGTCGAAATAGAAATAGACCTCGGACCGCCGCATGTGAGTGTGCGCCGGCATGGTGTTCCAAACGCTCCCCGGCGCGACTTGGGTAAAGCCCATCACGAGCTGACAACTGCGCACCCCATCAAGATGAATGTGTTTGCGGATGGTGCGGAGATTTGCGGTTTCGGGCGCGCCGATGGTCACACTTTCAAGTCCTGCAGCTTGGGAAAGCGTAGTGGGAAACTGCGAATGAGCCGGATAGCTCAGCAGGTAAAAGGCAGCGGGCTCGGCGGGATCGTCGCTGCGAAACGCGACGTTGGGTTCGCCGCGCCCAATGTAAAGGCAATCAAGTTTCTGCAGGGAATGAGTGTTGGAGCCGACGACGACAGATCCGGGACCGCCGACATTCAAAACACCCAGCTCTCTCCGTTCGGTGAAGAAAGTAGCGCGCAGTGGATCCGGAGCAGGAAGAACCAGAGGTGCTTTGAGCGGAACCGCCGAGCCGACGACGGTTCGGTCCAGGTCTACATAGACGAGCGCGATCTCACCGGGCGCGAACAAATCCTCCAGCAAGAAGGTGCGGCGCAGTTCTTCCGTGGTCATCCGCGCGTAGCGCACCTGGTCGGCCATCTGCAAAATCCTCATGAATGGTCGTTCCTCTTGATTGCAGTTGTGTCCCGCGCCCGCCGCAGCATAGCGCGTGTAACTGCATGAGATCAAACGATGCAGGCGCTTCTCGTCGCGTCGCGACTCATACCATACTGCTTCTGCGCGATGGACGCCACATTGTACTAACAGACACTCCGTCACACACTCCGTGCGCGAATCAAACCTGGCGGAATCGATGCGGTAATAGAAGTTTTCGCGTCCTCTCCAGTGTCCTAAAGCGCACTCGCTAGTGGTCGTTCATAAGCGCATGCACTGTACCACTTGATATGTACTTCCCGGCACTTGACCGTTTGCGGCTTCAACATTAGATTGCGCTTAACTTCTTTCACTTCCCAGTGCGGTGTGGTGCGAAAAGCTTGATTGGCTGCGGCCTTCATGAAGCCGCAGCGTCGCTTCGTTCGCATCGCCTCTATCAGGCGACGCATAGACCGGCTCAAAGACTGGGACGAACTCCCCCTCTCTCCCATTCATACGTTTCATTTTGCGCGGGATTGGTTTGCGCCCGCGCATGGAGGAGTGTGCCATGAAGCACAGTAACGCACTTGGATGGCTTTGTTTGGTTGTTCTCGTAATCGCTCCGGGAGTGCTCTTCGCGCAGAATCCCAATTGCACGATCATTGTTCCCAACGCGCCGCTCACGGCGGCCGGGCTGGCGACGCCGTATTTGTTGCAACCGGCGGATAGCAATCCCGACGATACCGGTTTTACGTGTCATGAAACCGACCCGGCGTCGTCGGCGTTCGTGCAGGCGGCGATTTTCGATCCCGCCACCGGCCAGATCTCGATTTACAACCCGCTGGTGATCGACGAAGGCTCGGCGCCTTCGCTAGGAAGCACCATTGTGACTCCCACTCTGCCGCCCAACGCGGTGGTGGCCTTGTGGTTCGGATTTAACGGCAACGTGCTTACGCAGGGCGGCGATCCCAGCAATCTGCAAGCCGCCAATTGCGTGAACGGCTTGCCCAACAGTGAATTTGGACAATTCTCCTATTGCAACGCTCCTGCGTTTTTTAAAGCAGCGAACCGCGCCATCCGCCAGAGGAAACTGCAAGTTCCGTGGTTGGGATTCGCCAACGATCATCAGCCTTGCCCAACCGTGCGCGATTTCGCCGTGGTCGATCAGGACCAGAGCGACAACCTGCCCGTGACGTATCTCATCGGCAGCGATGGCTTGCTCGCGCAAAACACGCAGGCGAACCAGGCGGCGTTGGGCAGTCCGACGACGTTAGGAAACCCAAGCGACAACGGGTTGCTCGACCGATTCATGGACCCGGCGCTCGGCTGCTCGCCGTGGAAAGTTGACGATCTGGCAGACCCGGGACAAAAAGCCGCCGGCCTTCCTCTGAATGAATTGCAGGCGCGGGCCTGGCAGCGAAGCCCAGCGGCGCTGATTCCTCTGGGCGATCCCATGACTCTGAACACCGACGGCAGCACGAGCCTGACGAAGACCAATGCCTACCGTGCCGGCGTCGATCAACCGGAGGCGCGCTATCCGTTCCAAGCTGACACCGCTCGCTACTGCCGCGACATGCTCCGAATAGCGCCCGCGAGATTGCTGCTGGACCAGGCAGCTTTCACTGCGGCGCCATCGCCCGTGGCGGAAAACCCGAACCTGTTTACATTCCTTGCCCAGCGC
Source organism: uncultured Acidobacteriaceae bacterium (assembly GCA_963770915.1). Taxonomy (GTDB): domain Bacteria; phylum Acidobacteriota; class Terriglobia; order Terriglobales; family Acidobacteriaceae; genus PALSA-270. The sequence goes on along the minus strand of CAVYRG010000001.1, from coordinate 1,709,048 downwards.
TTTACTTCCAGCCTGGACATCCTGGGGTGTGCGGATCTGGTCAAGATTCCGAATCCGGTTTCCCTCACCCTCGACGCAAACGGGAACGCGACTGCCGCTTCTATCAACTTGCCTGTGTACAACCGGTGCAAACGAATGCTCGGGTTCTGGGACCGGCTGGACTGGCAATGGGATGAAGCAGCTCATACCGCGGCGTCCACGAACTAGCGTGGTGTAACGCGCGAGGAGTAGCGCCGGCACCGCGACGGCGCTACTCCTTCTCCCCAAAAGAATGGCCTGGCGGATGGAAGCAGCGGCGCCGGAGGGCATCGACAGCTTGCTCTATGAATCCGAGGAACTCACGACCGCGCGTGCGGGGACTCGCTCGCCAGCCGAAGTGTCTGGCGGAGTGTGGTGGGTCTGGGCTTGCGCCATGCTGAGCATTCTTTGGATATCGCAACCGCTGGCGGCCCAGATTTCACCGGGCTCGCTTTCGCGAGCGCATCAGTCGCTGAGCGGCCTTACGCAGTGCACGACGTGTCACGAGCTTTCGACGGGGAAGCCCACGGTCAGGTGCCTGGCTTGCCACACCGAGATCGCGCGTCGCGTCAGCACGCATCAGGGCGTGCACGCAACCTACAACATCAAGCCGGGTTCGAGCGCGAAATGCGCCGGCTGCCATTCCGAGCACAACGGCGAAGACTTCGCGTTGATCAATTGGAACCTCAAAACTTTCGACCACAGCCTGACCGGCTACGCGTTGCTGGGCAAGCACGCGGGATTGAGCTGCAACCGGTGTCACAGCGCGGAACATGTCGCGGCAGATGAACGGGCATCGATCAAAATGAAGGATTTGAACCGCACGTTTCTGGGAGTCCTGCCCAGTTGCACCAATTGCCACCAGGATGAACACAAGGGGCGGCTCGGTCCCGATTGCCTGCAGTGCCACAACTTTGACGACTGGAAGACGCTCAATATCGGGAATTTCGACCATTCGCAAACCCGCTATCCGCTTACCGGCCTGCACGTGCAGGTCGCATGCAAGCAGTGTCACACCCCGGGATCGGGCGGAAAGCCACGCTATCGCGGAATCCCCTTCGCTAGCTGCGCGGATTGCCATGCCGATCCGCATCGCGGAGGCTTTTCGCAAACCTGCGAGTCTTGCCATAGCACGGCCGGATGGAAGCAGGTGAGGGCGTCGGCGCTGCTTGATAACGGTTTCGATCACGCCAAGACCAAGTTTCCTCTACTGGGCAAGCACGCTGAGGTGGAGTGCATGCAGTGCCACGCGGGAGGAGATTTCAAGAAGCCTCTGGCTTTTCAAAAGTGCATGGATTGCCACCAGCCCGATCCTCATGGAGGGCAATTTGCCAAGCGGCCGGATAAGGGCGAGTGCGCGTCGTGCCATACCGTGGATGGCTTTACGCCCTCCACGTTCGGGTTGAAGCAGCACGCCGCATCGGCTTACCCGCTGGAGGGCAAGCACGCGACCCTGCAATGCGCGCAGTGCCACATTCCGAAGGGCAAAGACGCCGTCTACATGATGAAGTTCCAACACTGCACCGATTGCCACAGCGATGAGCATGAAGGCCAGTTCGCCGCCGCGCCCTACCGCAACGCTTGCGAAAGCTGCCATACCGTGCAGCGAATGATGCCGTCAACGTTCGGCTTGCCGCGCCACAAGTCCACCAGTTTTCCGCTGACGGGCAGCCACGAGGCGGTGGCTTGCAACGATTGCCACAGAATCTCCACTGAATTCCGGCCGAAGCCGACTGCCCTGTATCACTGGCGGAGCCTCACCTGCACGACGTGCCACGCGGATCCGCACAAAGGGCAATTTGATGACTTTCTGCGGCGGGCCGGAGAGCGGCTTCTGGGCTGCGAGGCCTGCCACTCGACGGTTTCCTGGAAGGAGTTTTCGCGCTTCGACCATTCAAAGACGTCGTTTCCGCTGCTGGGCGCGCACGAGACGACTCCGTGCCAGGGTTGCCACAATCCGCCGGGACCGAAAGTGGCTTTCGTGAATGCTGATTTCAAGGCCGCACCCAAGGGATGCGAGGCCTGCCACGCGGATGTTCACGGAGGGCAATTCGCGAAAGCGAGAGTGACGGCCTGCGCCGACTGCCACGACAGCGCGAAATGGAAGCCGTCGCTTTTTGACCATGACAAAAGAACCGATTTTCCGCTGAGCGGAGCCCATCGCAAGGCGGCTTGTGAAGGCTGCCATAAGTTGGAGAAAACGGTCGCCGGGAAAGCGGTTCTTTTCTATAAGCCGACGCCGAAAGAGTGCGCGGCTTGCCACGGGGCGGATGTGCTCCAGCGGAGCGCGGCATTGCACTAGTCGTGTTTCAAAGTTGTGCCGGCCGTGAGCCACGCGGCCGGAAAGAGCAGAAGACAAGCCAATTCCTTAAGGAGACAAATTCTTGCTGGGCAGTCTGCTACTCGCGCATGGAGTCTTGCTGTTCCAGATGGCGTCAGCTACGCCGTTGATGCCGGAGACCAGCCCGCACGGGCCCCTGAAGGTTGCCTGCGAAAAATGCCACACCGCGTCGGCGTGGAGGCCGATTCGCAGCAAGCCCGAGTTCAACCACACCAAGACTGGATACCCGTTGCGCGGCAGGCATTCGAGTGTGGCGTGCCAGGAGTGCCACGTGAATCCAGTTTTCAGCAATGTGGGCCACGAATGCCAGGATTGCCACGCCGACCTGCACCGGCGGAAAAACGGCGTCCAGTGCGATCTTTGCCATCGCGTCAACGGTTGGGAGGTTTCGGTTCACAACATCAATGAGCACCAGGATCGATTTCCTTTGATTGGGGCGCACGCCGTGGTGGATTGCTATTCCTGCCACAAGGTGGGGACGGTCGGACAGTTCAACCGGCAGGCGCTTTCCACGGCTTGCGACAGCTGTCATCTGACCGCGTTTCGGAAGGCCACCAATCCCAACCACGTGGCGGAGGGATTTTCTACGCAATGTCTCGAGTGCCACAACATGGACAGTTGGATGATCGCGGGATCGCCGCACTTGCGATTCCGGAAGTGACGGGTGGAAGAGCGTTCATAAACGAAAGCTGCGGAAGTTGTTTGACGAGGAGCGCGTGAGAGGAATCGCGGAAATCGGCCTGCTGCTGTTTCTGGCTTCGCTTTGCGCTGCGCAGGTCAGCGGCGGAGGCGCGGCCGAAATCCGCAGAGTGCGTGTGATCGAGGAGGGCGCAAATATCAAGATCGAGCTAACGCTCTCAGCCACAGTAGCGCCGGCGCTCACGGTTACAACCGATCCTGACCGACTAGTGGTGGATTTGCCGGGCATCACCGCGCCGGCGAAGCAGCGGCGAATCGGGGTGAACCAGAACGGAGTAAAAGGAGTGCGGTTTGGATTGAACAGCGCCGATCCTCTGGTCACGCGCCTGGTTGTAGACCTGGAAAGTGGGCATCCGTACTTGTTGGCGAGTGCGGGGGACACAATCACTCTGACTGTGCTGGGAGAAGCTCCGGCGGAGGCAGCGAACAGGCGCGCGAACGGCGCCGTGCCTGCTGCCAACGGCCCTCTCGTCACCAAGCTCTGGCCGTCGTGGCAACGCGAGGCTCCCGCAGAGAATCATGCGAGCAGCTTCCGGTCCAAGGCTTCACCGCCGCTTCCGGTCGTGGCAGAGGCGAAAGGTCCGCGCACGACTTTTCGCGTGAAATACGTTGCGGAAGGGGTCGCCTACTTAGACGGCGGGCGCAGCTCCGGTCTCGCGGAAGGCATGAAGTTGGCGGTGCGAGACTCCAACCCGGCCACGCCGGAGTCTCCGGCCATTGACGGTCCGCTCGTTGCCGGCTTGCAAGTCGTCTCGGTCGCAGCGACCTCCGCCGTGGCGGAGATTCACGATCCCACCCGCGACGTGAAGCCGCGCGACTGGGCGTTCCTTTCGGCAGAGGAGACAGCCAGGCGTGCAGAGCAAGCTTCGGATGGTTCCGGCGAAAACAAAAAGGTTAGGTTTTTGAAGAGTGAAACAAGAAAGCCGCAGCGTCCGGAGCTTCTGCCCGAAGACAGCCGCATTCAAGGGCGAATCGGATTCGACTACAGCGGGATTCGCAGCAGCGGCTCGACTGCGGGAAGCAGCCGCCAGCTTGGAATCTCGATCACGACAAACATGACGCGAATCGCAGGCACGTATTGGAATTTGCAGGGCTACATGCACGACCGCCTGACCAGCGATTCTTTTTCGGCGGAACAGACCATGGAGAGCTATCTCGACCGCACCTACATCCTGCAATTGTCCTACGACAATCCCAACTCGAGATGGGTGGCCGGATTCGGGCGCTTGTATCTTCCCTGGGCGGTGAGCCTGGACACGATCGACGGTGGATACGTGGGCCGCAAGCTGACCGCGCACGCAACTGCGGGAGTTTTTTTCGGCTCAACGCCCGACCCAACTTCCTGGCACTATCAGCCGGATCAGCAGATGGGCGGCTGGTTCGTGAACTTCGCAGGCGGGGACTACGAATCGTTCCACTACAGCAGCACCAGCGGCGTGGCCATGAGCATGCTGAAATGGCAGCTCGACCGCCCCTATCTTTTTCTGGAAAACGAAGTGTCGTACAGGAGATATTTTTCAGTCTACCACTCCTTTATTGTCGATTCGCCGCAGGGCATCACGACTGACGGCATCAAGCCGGGGATGGGGATCAGCCGCAGCTACCTCACCTTGCATATTGAGCCGAATGACAGAATCAATTTCGACATCTATCACAACTACTTTCGCGACACGCCGACCGCAGCGACCGCGCTCATCGGGACCGGGCTGGTCGACAAGCTGCTCTACCAAGGCGTGAGCGCCGGCATCCACGTGCAGCCGCTGCGGAACGTCAGCCTCTATGCGACGGTCGGGCAAAGCGACAAGACGGGAGACCAAAAACGCAGTCTGAACCAGATGTATGGACTCAGCTGGAACGAGATCATGCACACGGGATTCCGCGCCGACCTTCATTACTCGAAGTTCGACAGCTCCTTTGCCCGGGGCGACTACCGCGTACTGGCGATTTCCCGGCCCTTGGGCGAGCGCATTATGTTTGACGCGCAGGTGGGCAGCCAAACCCTCAATTCTGCATGGACCGCGAATCACCGACTATTTTTTGTGGACACGTCCTTCGACACCAATCTCGGAAGGCACTCGTTTCTGCAGAGCGGATACACCGTAGCCCGTGGCTCGCAACTGAATTATTCGCAGTGGTATTTGAGCCTGGGATACCGCTTCAATATGAAAGGACTGGTGAAGTGACCGCGCACGCTGCATTTGCCTCGGCAGTCACAATCCCGTTCTACGCGGAGAAGAACACTGCGGCAAAGCAGCATCGGCGGCGCATCGCCGCGGTTTCGGGTGCGCTGGCCGTGCTGTTCGCGGGGCTGGCAATTTACGGCGCGAACTATTACGTGCTCAGCCCAGCGGCCCGGCCATTCTCGCCGAAATACCACCTGCTAAGGCCAAGCGGCGTTGTAGGTATCAATATGGCCCTGCTCGGCGTGGTCATGTTTTGCGGGATCTTTCTCTATCCCCTGCGCAAGCGCTGGGCCTGGTTGCGCAAGCGGGGCGACTCCAAGCACTGGCTGGACTACCACGTGGTGTTGGGCATCGCGGCTCCGGTTTGCATAGCGTTCCATTCCTCGTTCAAGTTTCGCGGATTGGCGGGGATTGCGTTCTGGGTCATGTTGGCGGTCGCAGCAAGTGGCTTTGTGGGCCGCTATCTCTACACGCAGATTCCGCAGCGGCTGGCGGCGGCAGAACTTTCGGTGCGGGTGTTTCATCGAATGCTGATTCATCAAACCATGATTTCGCAAGCCGATCTGCTGCGCCTGCTGCATTTGCCCACGCCGGAGCAGGGGAGGCGGTGGCCCGCGCTGACCGCCCTCGGCTACATGGTGGCATCAGACCTGGCGCGCCCTTTCCGCGTGGCGGGTTTGCGCCTGCGCTTGCAGCGGATGGAATTCAATGAGGCGATTCGGTGCCTCGGCGGTTTGCTGCCGGGGAAAAATGTCCACTTCGAATGGGTCCTCCGCGTCGCCCGCGATCAGGCCGTGCTCACGCGCCGCATCTTGTTTCTTTCCACCACACAGCGCGTTTTCAAGTTGTGGCACGTGGTTCACCGGCCGTTCAGCTACGCATTTGCCGTGTTGGCCCTGCTGCACATTGTTGTAGCGATGCTGTTGGGCTTCCTCTAAGGTTCGCGATCGCATGAACGCCGACACTCTTATTACCGCTGTGGTGGCCGTCGCCGTAGCAATCTTCTTCTTGCGCCGCTATCTGAAGAATATGAAGAAGAATGAGGCGCTGGCGCGCCGCATTGCGGAAAAGGGAAGGCTCGCTTCCGAAGAGCAGCCCCAAGGCCTGCATCCGCGCATCGATCCTACGCATTGCATCGGGTGCGCCACTTGCACCACGGTGTGTCCGGAAGGCGACGTGTTAACGATGCTGGGCGGGAAAGCGGTAATTGCCAACGGACAGCAGTGCATTGGACATGGGCTTTGCGCTGCAGCCTGTCCGGTCGGCGCGATAAGCATGGTCATGGCTTCGCCGAGCATGGGAGCCGACATGCCTCGGCTGACGCCAGAGTTCGAGACGACGATCCCCAATCTGTTCATCGTCGGAGAACTGGGCGGGCTGGCATTAATCAAGAACGCGCTCGACCAAGGGCGGCGTTGCGTCGACATCATTGCCAGAAGGATGAGGGAAGAGCGGCCAGTCAGACTTCCCGGCGTTTATGACGTTCTGATTGTGGGAGCGGGCCCCGCCGGAATTACCGCATCATTGCGCGCGATCGAGAAAAGGCTCAGCTACATCACCATCGAGCGCGACGAAATCGGGGGCACGGTGGCGAAATTTCCCCGCCAGAAAGTTGTCACCACAACGCCGCTTGAATTCCCCATGTACGGCAAGCTCAACAAAACTGAACTTTCCAAGGAGCACTTGCTGGCGTTCTGGGATATGGTGCTGAATCGCGCAGACTTCAACGTGTGCACCGACGCCAGGGTGGAGGACATTCAGAAGGGGCCCGACGGCATTTTCGCCGTGATGACAGCAACCCAGCGATATCGCGCGCGCGCCGTGATTCTGGCGCTGGGCCGAGCCGGAACGCCGCGAAAGCTAGGAGTCCAGGGCGAGCACCTGCCCAAGGTGATGTACCGTTTGATCGAGGCTGACCACTACCAGAACAAGCACGTCCTTGTGGTTGGCGGCGGAGATAGCGCGGTTGAGGCCGCAGTCGGCCTGGCGCGGCAGAACGGCAATCAAGTGACACTTTCCTACCGGCGGCAAGTTTTCAGCAGGATCAAGCGGCGCAACGAAGATCAAATCGAAGAGTGCATGCAATCGGGCAGGGTGCATGTGGTTTTCAATTCGGTTCCCGTGGAATTTGCCCAGGATCGCGTCATCCTTTCTGTGGAAGGCCAACTGCGCGCTCTACGCAACGACTTTGTTTGGGTGTTTGCCGGAGGCACGCCTCCCTACGAATTCCTGAAGAAGATTGGAGTTGGCGTCGGCATGCTCGACCTGACGGCACAAGCGCACTACGAAGTGCACCAGAGAATGCACGAAGCGCTTCGCTAGACCATCTTCGCTGTCAGTATCTCCCCACTGTCCGTTCCCGGACACCCCGGTCCGATTAAGGACAGTCGGAAGCCCGCGAGTTGCTCTGATATCGCCTCAACTAGCTACTTTTCCGTCACTTAGCCGTCTATCCTTCTGGCAACCCAGTTGCCCGCTCACCCGTGATGGATATCGCTCGGCCAGATATCAAGCGCAGCAAGCGACGCAAGCAGGCCATTTTCTCCGCGATCGGGATTCTTGTGGTTGCGGCGGTCACCGTCGGAGTTTCGCGGCTGAAGCCGGCTGCACCTTCCGTTGAACGCGGAACCGTGTGGACCGATACGGTGAAGCGCGGCGACATGCTGCGCCAAGTCCGCGGCCTGGGCACGCTCACTCCTACCCAGGAAGCCATTCGCCAGATTCCGGCGGAAACCGAAGCCACGGTAGTTCGCATTCTCATGTTGCCGGGGTCGCAAGTGAAATCCGGCACGATCCTGCTCGAAATGAGCAATCCCCAGGTCGAGCAGGCCGCGCTTGACGCGAAATTGCAGCTGAAGCAGGCGGAAGCGGAGCTGGCCAGCCAGAAGGTGACGCTGGAGAGCAACCTGATGGATCAGAAGGCGAGCGCCGCCGCGGTTACAGCGGATTATTCGCAGGCCGAGCTGCAGGGACAAACCGACAAGGCGCTCTATGACATGGGAGTCATCTCAGGGCTGGCCTACCAGGCTTCCAAGGGCAAAGCCGATCAGTTGACGACGCAAAACGATCTGCAGCAGCAGCGGCTGGCGGTGGCGAGCAAAGCGATTGCAGCGCAATTGGCGGAGCTGCAAGCCAAAGTGGATCAAATGCGCGCTCTCTATGAACTCAAGCAGAATCAGCTGGACGAACTGAAAGTTCGTGCCGGCATCGACGGCGTGCTGGTGGACATGCCACTCGAAATCGGCCAGCACGTTTTGCCGGGAACCATGCTGGCCAAAGTCGTGCAGCCGGATCACTTGATGGCTGAGCTGAAGATCGCGGAAACCCAGGCGCGGGATGTGCAGAACGGCGAGCCAGCCGAGATCGATACACACAACGGAATCATTCCGGGCACGGTCATGCGCGTCGATCCAGCGGTGCAAAACGGCACGGTCACCGTGGACGTCAAGTTGACCGGCGAGCTTCCGAAAGGCGCACGGCCCGATTTGAGTGTGGATGGGACCGTCGATCTGGAGAGGCTCGACGACGTTCTTTACGTGGGCCGTCCGGCCTTCGGGCAGGAAGAGAGCACCATCAGCCTGTTCAAGCTCGATCCCGATGGCAACGGCGCTGTGCGCGTACCGGTGAAAGTGGGGCGGGCATCGGTGAACTCTATCCAGATTCTCTCGGGCCTGAAGGAAGGCGACACCGTAATTCTTTCCGACATGTCGCGCTGGGACAACACCGACCGCATCAAGCTCGAATAAGTCTGAATTTCAAAGCGAGGAGCCGGGCAGATGACAGAAGCGCAGCCACTGATTCAGATCGAGGAACTCACCAAGGTTTTCTACACCGACGAAATCGAAACCCATGCGCTCTCCGGCGTGCATCTTTCGATCGATAAGGGAGAGTACGTGGCCATGTCCGGGCCTTCGGGCTGCGGCAAGTCCACGCTACTCTCCATTATTGGATTGCTGGACACCCCGACCGACGGTCGCTATCAGCTCAACGGCAAACCGGTCGAGAACCTGGATTTCGGCGAGCGCTCCCGCATTCGCAATCAGGAAATTGGGTTCATCTTCCAGAGTTTCAACCTGATTGGCGATCTCACGGTGTACGAAAACGTCGAGCTGCCGCTTACCTACCGGCAGCGAATGCCGGCGCCGGAGCGCAAGAAGCGCGTGATGGAAGCGCTCGAACGCGTGGGCATGGCGCACCGCATCCGGCATTATCCTTCGCAGCTTTCCGGAGGCCAGCAGCAGCGCGTGGCCGTGGCGCGAGCGCTGGGAGGGAAGCCTTCCATTCTTCTGGCCGATGAGCCGACCGGCAACCTCGATTCGCGTAACGGTGAAGCCGTCATGGAGCTACTGCGCGATCTGCACCGCGAGGGCGCAACCATCTGCATGGTGACGCACGACCCGCGGTTTGCGAAACATGCCCAGCGCGAGGTGCATCTGTTCGACGGAAAAGTGGTGGCCGAAGACGAACTGAAGAAACTGATGGCGGATGTGCATGCATGAGCGGCTTGCTCCAGGACGTACGCTACGCGTTGCGGCAGTTGCGGAAGTCGCCGGGTTTTACGGTGGTTGCGGTGCTCACGTTGGCGTTGGGCATCGGCGCGAATACCGCGATGTTTTCCGTAATCCATGCGGTATTGCTGCGGCCGCTGCCTTTTGCTGAACCAAATCGCCTGGTTTGGCTCAACGGCAAGTTTCCTTTGTCGGATCAGGCGGCGGTTTCTCCTCCCGATTTTCGGGACTATCGGCAGGATAGCCGGGCCTTCACCTGCCTTGCGGTTATGGGCTATAGCTCTGGTCCGTCAAACCTGGCCGGCGGCAAACCGGAACAAGTATTGACGCAGATTGCGTCGGCAAACTTCTTCGATTGCCTGGGGATGCATCCGCTGATCGGGCGGGAGTTTGCATTATCGGATGAACAGGTAAATCTGCCGCAAGTGGCGATTCTCGGTTATGGCCTCTGGAAGCGAGATTTCGGCGGAGACCGGAATGTTCTGGGACGCACCGTCAGGATCGACGGTGCGGACCTCACCGTCGTCGGCGTTCTACCTTCGGATTTGCCCCTGCTCAGCGAAGCTCAGCTTTGGCTGCCAACACCTATGTTGAATCCGGGAATGAATATTCGGCTGGGGCATTCCTTGAAGATGATCGGGCGATTAAAACCCGGCATCACGCTGCAACAATCGCAAGCCGATCTGGATGCAATCGCTTTACGCTTACAGCAACAGTATCCCGATACGAATAAAGGCTGGGGGCTGCGGCAACGGCCATTGCGGGAAGCGCTGCTGGGCCCGACGCGACCAATTTTGTTGTTGATGTGGGGCGCGGTTGGATTATTGCTTTTGATTGCATGTGCCAATGTCGCCAATCTGTTGCTGGCGCGTTCCGTTTCACGGCAAAGGGAATTTGCGCTTCGTGCGGCGTTGGGCGCTAGCCGCGCGCGCATGGTTCGCGAAGCACTGACCGGAAGCGTGACCTTATCTCTCTTGGGTGGCGCGCTGGGGGTGTTCATTGCATACGGAGCTGTTGACCTGCTCCGTTCTTTCGGTCCGGCGGACGTTCCTCGTTTGGGCAGCAGCAACATCGATCCGGTGGTGCTCGGTTTCAGTCTTGGCATTTCATTGCTCACCGGCATATTTTTTGGCTTGTTCCCGGCATTTCAGGTTTCTGGTGGCGCGTCAGCCGACAAGTTGAAGCAATTGGGGCGCGCCTCGCAATCAGTTGCTCATAGGCGGATGAGCAGCGCCCTGGTAATTGCCGAAATTGCGATTTCTCTTACCCTGCTGGCAAGCGCCGGATTATTGCTGAAGAGTTTCTGGCGGTTGATCCATGTGTCTCCGGGCTTTCAAACCGATCATGTCGCCACTGCGCAACTCAGTCTGAATGCGCCCGCATACGGCCCCTACGGCGATCCCGAGCGCAGGGCAAGGTTCTGGCGGCAGTTCGAAGCTGGTGTCGGCGCGCTGCCGGGCGTGGAGGCGGTGGGCGCGACATCCGAACTGCCTCTCGGCGGCACGCCTTATGACAATCCTTTCCATATCCCTGGCCATACCTACGGCCCAAGTGATTTTGACGACGCTCAATTTCGCCAGGTGACCGTGGGATATTTGTCCGCCATGCGTATTCCTCTCCTTCAAGGACGATGGGTTGGGGAGCAGGACGATGCGACTTCGCCGGGCGTCATTGTCGTCAACCAGGCATTTGCAAATCACTTCTTCCCCAACACGAATGCGATAGGGCAACGCCTGCAACTGATGGGCGATCCGCAACCAACCCGCGAAATTGTTGGCGTGGTCGGAAACATTAGCCACATTTCGCTCAGCGAACCCGATAAGCCGGAGATGTACGCCCCCTATACCCAGTTCGCTTCGCCGGGGATCAATATCGTGGTGCGCGCCGCGGCGAACCCGACAAACCTTGCGGCCGCTTTGCAGGCGCAGGCCAGTGCGATCGATAAGGGCATCACCCTCTCCGGCGTCAAGACGATGGATGATGTCTTGGATGCATCCGTCTCGCAACCGCGGTTCTCGTCGCAATTGATTGGCGGCTTCGCCGCTCTCGCGCTGCTGCTGGCGGCCATCGGCCTTTATGGAGTCGTGGCTTATTCCGTGAGCCAGCGCACGAATGAAATCGGGATACGCATCGCGTTGGGCGCCACGCGGGAAGATGTCCTGCGTCTGGTGCTTCGGCATGGCGCTGGTTTGGCGCTCATAGGAATGGCGCTTGGATTTGTGGCTTCCCTTGCAACCACCCGCGTTCTATCGAGCATGCTGTTCGAAGTAAGCCCCGACGACCCACAGACATTTCTTGCCGTTGCCGTGCTGCTTATGGCGGTTGTTTTGATCGCTTGCTACATCCCCGCGCGCCGCGCGGCCAAGGTCGATCCCATGGTTGCGTTGAGATACGAGTGAGGATTTATGACTGGACTATTCCAAGACGTGCGCTACGCTCTGCGGCAATTGCGCAGGAGTCCGGGCTTCACGGTAGTCGCCATTATCACGCTGGCGCTGGGCATCGGCGCGACCACGGCCATTTTCAGTGTTGTAAACGGCGTGCTGCTCAAGCCCCTGCCGTATCCGCAGTCCGGAGAGTTACTTTCTGTCTCGCTCGCGGCTCCTGCATTGGGTGGTAACTTGGCCCTCGACCCGCCGGATTATTTTATCTTTCGCGAGCAGAGCCGGACGTTCCAGGATATCGGCCTCTATGATTGGCAAAGAAATCCTGCGAGTTCATCGGTGAGCGTCACCGGTCTGGGGGAGCCCGAAAGCCTGCCTGCTCTAAACGTGACGGACGGGGTGCTTCCAATCTTGGGAGTCACGCCAATGTTCGGGCGTCTGTTCACGCGGGCGGACGATCAGCCGGACAGCCTGGACACGGCGATCCTGACCTACGGCTATTGGCGCAGCAAGTTCGGTGGGGATCGTTCGGTAATCGGAACCGCCATAGACGTGGATGGCACGCCGCGGACGATCATCGGCGTATTACCGGAGCGCTTTCGCTTCCTCGACAAGAGCAAGCTGGCCATGGTCCTGCCCCTCAAGTTAGATCGCGCAAATACCCACTTGGGCGGCGACTACAGCTACGCCGCCATTGCGAGGCTCAGGCCGGGAATGACGCTGGCGGAGGCCAATGCGGATGTAGCTCGTATGATTCCAATCGTCCTTCGAAGTTTCCCTCCCTCGCCGTCCATCAGCCTCAAGCTGATCGAAGGCCTGCGGCTCGGACCAGGTTTGCGTCCCTTGATGCAAGAGGTCGTAGGGAACATGGCCGAGGTCTTATGGGTTCTGATGGGGGGCATCATCCTGGTGCTCATCATCGCTTCGGCGAACGTGGCAAACCTCTTGTTGGTCAGAATCGAAGGGCGACGGCAGGAACTGGCGCTCCGCGCCGCGCTGGGAGGGAGCCGCGCCCGTATCGCTGCGGAGCTATTCTCGGAGAGTCTGATTTTGGCTCTGCTGGGTGGCTTGTGCGGGCTTGGGCTGGCTTACGGAGCCTTGCGGGCGCTGGTCGCGGTAGCTCCCATGGGCTTGCCCCGCCTTGATGAAATCGGCATCGACGGAAGAGCCGTGCTGCTCACGCTCGTCGCGTCGTTGGCGGCGAGCCTGGTATTCGCTTCCGTCGCATACTTTAAGTACGCCGTTTCCGGCTTCGGAAGCAAGCTACATGTTGGCGGTCGTTTAATGACCGAAGGCCGTGAACGGCGCCGGTCACAGAGCCTGCTGGTGATCGTCCAAGTGGCGCTGGCGCTAGTCCTGCTGGTCAGCTCGGGACTCCTGATTCGCTCATTTCGTGCCCTGACCCGAGTCAACCCTGGTTTCGTCGCACCCGCGGAACTCCAGACGTTCCGCGTCTACATTCCCGACACACAGGTAAAGGACCCGGAAAGCGTGGCTCGCATGGAGCAGCAGATTGCGGACAAGATTGCCGCCCTGCCGGGCGTTTCCTCGGTGGGCGTGTCCCGCAACATTCCCATGGACGGGAGCTATTGGACAGGTGCGGTCTTTGCAAGTGACCACGTCTACTCCGCGGGTGAAATTCCGCCGGCCAGCAGGTTTGGTTTCCTTGCACCTGGCTTTCTCAAGACGCTTGGCACCCCGCTCGTGGCCGGCCGCGATTTCACTTGGAATGACCTTTACGGCAAGCTTCCGGTGGCAATGGTCTCCGAAAAGTTCGCGCGTGAGTATTGGGGTGACTCTTCGAGTGCCCTCGGCAAGCAAATTCGTTTAGGCACGAAAGACGAATGGCGGGAGGTCATTGGCGTTGCGGGAGACGTTCGCGAGGACGGAGTCGCCCAGGAAGCGCCGCCTACGATGTATAGGCCGATCTTAACGACCCAGTTCTTTGGCGGTCCGGCTTCAGGAATCCGGCGTCATGTGGCCTTCGCCATCCGCAGCTCTCGCGCTGGCTCGCAGAACTTGATGAGCGAGGTGCGGCATGCGGTGTGGTCCGTGAACCCCAATCTTCCCCTGTTCGAAGTGCACACGCTGAACTATTTCTACAGCAGGTCGATGGCGCGTACTTCGTTCACTCTGGTGATGCTCGCGTTAGCCAGCGGCATGGCGCTGTTGCTCGGCATTGTGGGCCTCTACGGTGTGATCGCCTATTCGGCGTCACGGCGCATACACGAAATCGGTATTCGCATGGCGCTCGGCGCAGAGAGGCGCCACGTGCTGAGACTGGTTGTGAGTGGAGGCTTGAGCCTGAGCATCATTGGGGTGGGCATTGGAATTGCGGGTGCCATCGCTCTAACTCACTTCTTGTCCAGCCTGCTCTATGGGGTGAAGGCCACAGACCCGCTTACGTTCATCGCTGTGTCGCTGATTCTGACCGGGGTCGCACTGCTCGCTTGCTACATTCCCGCGCGGCGCGCGGCGAAGGTCGACCCCATGGTGGCGTTGCGGTACGAGTGAGGAGTGTATGCAAACCATACTTCAGGACATTCGCTATGCCCTGCGGCAGTTGCGGAAGTCGCCAGGCTTCGCCGCGGTTGCGGTAATCACGCTTGCGCTGGGCATCGGCGCCAACACGGCGATGTTCAGCGTGGTCAACTCCGTATTGCTGCACTCCATGCCCTTTCCCGACGCTGGCCGCGTGATGATCGTCTGGAAAACCATGTCGAACGGCAGCCCCAACGCCTTTTCCACGCCCGCGTTCCTGGAGGCGCGGCAACAGGGCGGCGTGCTGGCGCACCTCGGCGCATTCTCCAGTGTCGGGAAAAATCTGGGTGGGAAGGATCTGCCGGAACGCATCTTCGGCGGGAAAGTAAATTTCGACCTGCTCCCTGCCCTGGGCGTGCAGCCGATCCTAGGCCGCGACTTCACGGATGCGGATGACCGTCCCGGCGCAGGCAACACCGTTATCCTCAGTCATGCCTTATGGTCCACGCGCTTTGGGTCGCGGCGCGACATTTTGAGCCAACCGATCACGTTGGATGGCGCGCCGTACACCGTGGTCGGCGTGATGCCGGCTGGGTTTCACGTAATGTCGAGCCAGGAACTGTTCTGGATTCCGTTACAACTCGAGTCACTCAACGCACAGACCGCAGCGCGCAATATTCATTGGCTCTTCGGTTTCCTGCGCTTGCCGGTTGGGACGACGCAGGCCGGGGTTCAGTCTGAACTGAGCGCAGTGGCAGCGCGATTGAAGGCGCAGGATCCCACCGGCGAAGGCGGCTTCGGTACGACGATTCAGCCGGTCGGCGACTATCTCAACGGAAATGTGCAGCCGGTCCTGCTGATGCTGATGGGAGCGGTCGGTTTTGTCCTGCTGATCGCGTGCTCCAACGTTGCCAACCTTCTGCTGGCGCGCCGGACCATGCGGCAGCGTGAAATCTCCATTCGTACTGCTCTAGGCGCGAGCCGCCTACGAATGATTCGCCAGCTCCTTACCGAGAGCCTGCTGCTCGCCATGGTGGGCGGAGCATGCGGCCTGGGCCTGGCGTGGGCCGCCGTCCGGCTCCTGCGTGCGGCCCATCCCTCGAGCATTCCATCTTCGGATGCGGTCGCGATTGACCCCGTAGTGCTGGGCTTCACGGCGCTGCTTTGCTGCGTAGTGGGAATTCTTTTCGGAATCGCTCCGGCTTGGGAAGGCTCGAAGGGCAATGTGAGCGAAGCGCTGAAGGAGGGCGCGCGGGGCAGCAGCGGAGGATTTGGCAAGCATCGCGCCGTGCTCGTGGTTGCAGAAACCGCGTTGGCATCGATGCTCCTGATTGGGGCAGGCCTTTTGTTGCGCAGCTTGTGGCGCGCCGAAACGGTCAACCCCGGGTTCAATGCGGAAAATGTGCTGACCTTCCGCTTGGCGGCTCCCGCGCAGTTTAGTGGCGGCCGCATTCCGCTTTTCTATCAGCAAGTGGTGGAGCGCTTGCGGGTGTTGCCGGGGGTGCAGTCAGCGGTTCTGGCGCGAAACCTTCCCATGAGCGGCGGCGATCCTTCCATGGCGATTGAAATCGAGGGCACGCTGCCCCCGCCGTCGCAGGTGCCGGTTGTGACGCGCCTGCGAGCAGTCGGCCCGGATTACTTCAGCGGACTGCAAATCTCGTTGCTGGGCGGACGCGAGTTTACCGAAGAAGACACGGCGGCATCGCCGCACGTCGCGATCGTCAGCCAGAGTCTGGCCAACGAATATTGGCCCAACCAGAATGCGCTGGGCAAACGGATCAAGCCGGCAATGCCGGGCGGTGAGTGGTGCACCGTGGTGGGCGTGGCCGCGGATGTGCATCATTGGGCTGCAGATGTCGATATCGAGCCCACCGCTTACTATCCGTATACGCAAATTCCGCCCGCGTTTCTGCCGCTGCTTGAAGGCACGATGAGCATTGCCGTGCGCGGCCGCAATACCACCGGCCTGCTTGATTCGGTTCGCTCCGCAGTCGCTGAGATCGACAAGACCGTGCCGGTCTACGGCGTGCAAACTCTGGAAGACATGGTGGAAGCTTCCGGCTCGCTGCGCCACTTGGATATGTGGCTGATCGGCGCATTTGCCGGATTGGCGCTGGCTCTGGCGGCGGTTGGAATTTACGGCGTGATGGCCTATTCGGTTTCGCAGCGCACCCGCGAAATCGGCATCCGCATGGCGATGGGAGCCCAGCAGCACAACGTACTCATGATGATCCTGGCGCAAGGCGCGAAGCTCGCGCTTATCGGCGTCGTGGTTGGATTGATTGGCGCATTCGCGTTCGCGCAGGTGATGGCGAGCCTCGTGTTCGGCGTGAGTCCGCGAGACCTGGCGACCTTCTCGGTTGCGCCGTGGTTGGTGCTGGCGCTGATCCTCGCCGGCTGTTATATCCCCGCGCGCCGCGCGGCGAAGGTCGATCCCATGGTGGCGTTGCGGTACGAGTGAAGTCTATGAATAGTGTCTTCTACGATATCCGCTACGCCTTGAGGCAACTGCGCAAGAGCCCGGGATTTGCGATGGTCGCCGTCATCACTCTGGCGCTAGGCATCGGAGCGAACACCGCTATCTACACGCTGCTCGATCAGGCATTGTTTCGCAGCCTGCCGGTGAAGGAACCGAACCAGCTTGCATTGCTGAGATACTCCGGCATTTTTGAGGGCGATTCGAGCACGCGCACCGATGACCACCTGTACTTTTCTTATCCCATGTATCGCGATCTGCGGGATCATAACTCCGTCTTCAGTGGATTGGTTGCGACGGATTGGGCGCGAGTCGGGGTGCAATGGCACAACCAGCCCGAGCTGGCGGATGCGGAGTTGGTTTCCGGGAATTACTTTGATGTGGTGGGAGTGCACGCTGCTCTGGGCCGCCTGGTCGTGCCCTCCGACGATCTCGTTCAGGGGGCTAGTCCGGTCGTGGTGTTGAGTTTCGACTACTGGCAGCGGCGATTTGGCGCCGATCCGGGCGTTGTAAGTCAGAACATTTCCGTCAATGGGAATCCCTTCACCATCATTGGAGTGACTCAGCCCGGCTTTCACAGTGTGGTGGGTGGAGACAATCCCGCAATCTTTGCACCAATGATGATGAAGCCGGAGATCATGCCGGGCTGGACCGATCTGGAGAAGAGACGTGCGCAGTGGTTGAACATCGTGGGAAGGTTGAAACCGGGCCTGAGCCGCGCACAGGCGCAGGCAGGAATTGATTCCTTGTGGCATTCGATTCGTGCGGAAGAGTTCAGTCAGCTTGGCGGGCACAGCTCGCAGCATTTCAAAGATGCATTTCTGACCAATTCTCATCTTTTTCTGGACGACGGATCGAAAGGCGTGCCGGTGCACGGGAACGTTCCCACCACTCTCGTGATCGTCATGGCGCTGGCCGGGTTGCTGCTGCTCATGGCTTGCGCGAATGTGGGCAGCTTGGTGCTGGTGCGGGTAGCATCGCGCACGCGCGAAATCTCGGTGCGCTATGCGCTGGGCGCGAAACGGGGAAGGGTGATGCAACAACTGCTCACGGAGGGCATGTTGTTGGGGCTGGCGGGAGGGCTGGCGGGAATTGCACTGGCGCCGCTTGTCTCTCCGGTGCTGATGCATATGCTGTGGGCGAGGCCGCCGGCGGTGCAGCTTGCGTTCTCTTCCCAGCCAGACTTTCGGATTCTTGCCTTTAACCTTGCTCTCGCTCTGCTGGTGAGTGTGCTTTTCAGCGTGGCGCCGCTATTGCAGTTTTGGCGTCCTGAGGTGACCTCCGCGCTCAAGCAGCAGGCTGCGGCTATCGCGGGCGGCCCGCACCGCTTGCGGCGGGCCTCGGTGGCGGCGCAGATCGGGCTGAGCTTTTTGCTGCTAGTGGGAGCGGGGCTGTTTGCGCGCACGCTGCGCAACCTCAAGACCCTCGACGTAGGCATTGCCACCGATCACCTCATGACCTTCACGGTGGACCCGCGCTTGGCCGGATATCAGCCGGGGCAGACTCAAGAGCTCAGCCGGCGAATATTGGAAAGAGTCTCCAGCCTGCCGGGAGTGCGCTCAGCCGCGGCCACCAATGATCCTGAACTGGCCGATACCAACCGAAGAACCAATATCACCGTTGTCGGGTACCGCGCCGCCGAGGGCGAAGACACGAACGTCGAGTGGGAATACGTGAGCTCCCAGTATTTCTCCACGCTGAAAATGCCTCTTCTCGCAGGACGCGAACTCACCGACGAAGATCAGGCCAGTGCGCACAAGGTAGCGGTCGTGAACGAGAGCTTCGCGCGCCACTATTTTAATCGGCCCCAGGAAGCGATCGGTCGCTACTTTGGCCAGGGGGCGGGCGACGTAAAGTTCGACACCCAGATCGTTGGCGTAGCCAGAGACGCGAAGCACACCAACGTCCGCGGCAATGTCGGCCGCACCGTCTACACCCCTTTTCTCCCGGACCAGCATCCCGGGCAGTTGGTGTTTTACGCCCGTACCTGGCAAGCCCCCCAAGGCGCCGAGGCGACCATTCGCCAGGCGATGCAGAGGCTCGACTCAAACCTGGTGCTGAGCAACTTCCGCACCATGCAGGAACAGATTAACGACAACCTGACCAACGAGCGTGTAATTGCCTACTTGGCCTCGAGCTTCGGCCTACTGGCGGCCCTGATGGCGGCTATCGGGACCTACGGAGTCTTAGCTTTTTCTACGGCACAGCGCACTCGTGAAATTGGAGTGCGCATCGCCATGGGCGCAACGCAGATCGCGGTGGTGCGCATGGTCCTATACGAAGTGCTGTGGCTGGCGGGAATCGGCATGGCAGCTGGACTCCCGTTGTCGTTGTTGTTTGCCCGCGCGGTGCGGAGTCAATTGTTTGGCGTGTCGGCCAGCGATCCGCTGACGCTTGGCGTGGTGGTGGTTTTGATGGCGATCGTCGCATTCGCATCCGCCGCGCTGCCCGCGCGCAGGGCGGCCAAGGTCGATCCCATGGTGGCGTTGAGATATGAATGAGAAGCCGGCAACGAAAAGAATGATTGAGGAAAGCGGGAGATTGCTATGAACCTCTTGCGTGACCTTCGCTTTGGATTTCGCTTGTGGCGGAAGAACTACGGCTTCGCGGCGGTGGCCGCGCTCACGCTGGCCTTAGGCATTGGCGCCACTACAGCCATCTTCAGCGTGATCTACGCCACATTGTTTGAGGCCATGCCCTACCCCCATCCCGGGCAGCTCGTGGTCGTGTGGTCGAAGGTGCAAGGCGAGCGCAACGGGGTTGCGGCCGGCGATTATGAGGATTGGCAGCGACAAAACACGACGTTTCAGATCCTGGTGAGTTCCACTGCCGCAAGCTTCAATCTGGCCATGCCCGGTACCGCGCCCGAAATGGTCGATGGCGGCCGCTCGATTCCCGGCTACTTCGGCAAGTTTCTGGGAGAGACGCCCTGGATGGGCCGCTTTTTTTTGCCTGAAGAGGGGCAAGCGGGTAAAGACCACGTGGTCATTCTCACCCATCGCATGTGGGAACACTTGGGCTCGAATCCTAACATCATTGGCACGCAGCTCCGGCTGGATGGCGAACCGTACACCGTGATCGGTATTCGACGTCCAGGTCCTCCCGACCGGATGGCGGGAGATTTTTTTGTTCCGTTGGTCTTCAAGCCGGAGCAACTCAATCATGACTTTCACTGGCTGCTGGTTTTCGGGCGACTCAAGCCCGGCGTTTCCGTGGCCCAGGCGCAGGCCGATATGGATGTCGTAGCGCAGCGGGTCGCGCAAGATAATCCCAAGTCCGATAAAGGCTGGGGCATCAGCGTAGAACCCTTGCATAACGACTTTCTGCCTCCTGACGTGATCAAGACCATGTGGCTGCTGATGGCGGCGGTCGGTTTCATTTTGCTGATCGCGTGCGTAAATGTTGCCAACCTGCTCTTGGCGCGAAGCTCGACCCGGCAAAAGGAAGTTGCGGTGCGGGGTTCACTGGGTGCATCGCACTGGCAGGTATTTCGGCAATTTCTCGTCGAGAGCCTGACTCTGGCGCTGATCGGCGGGGTGTTGGGGACAGCTTTGGGAATGGTCATGATGAAGATTTTCATGGCAGCTCTGCCGCAATACACGCTGCCGTCGGAGGCGGATGTCCGCCTGAGCGTGCCCGTTCTGCTGTTCACTTTCGCGGCGACTTTACTCTCCGGCGTGCTCTTTGGCTGCGCTCCAGCCTGGCAGGCATCGCGCCTTGATCTGAATGAGACCTTAAAAGAGGGAAGCCGCTCGGTCTCCGGTTCCGGGCGGCATAATCTGCGGCGCACGCTTGTGATCCTGGAATTTTCACTTGCGCTTACGCTTTTGGCGGGAGCAGGCCTGGCCATCCACAGCTTCTGGAATCTGGCGAGAGTGGACCCAGGCTTCCAGGTTGACCATCTCATTACGTTCTCTCTTCCCGTCCCCAACGACAAATTCACTCAGCCCGAACAGATAGTCACGTTCTACCGGCAACTGTTGGAGAAAATTGAGGCGCTTCCCGGAGTGAACCACGCGGAAGCCGGCGAAGGCATGCCGTTGCGAGGCACCGGTTTCGGAATGCCCTTTTACATCGCGGGAAAACCGTTCACCGATCCCTCCGCCCGTCCGGGCGCCGGCTTTTCGATGGTCACTCCCAGCTATTTCCAGACCTTCGGGATTCAACTGGCGCAAGGGCGAAGCTTCACCGAGCAGGATGTTGCAGGCGGTATTCCCGTCGCCATGGTGAATGAGACTTTCGCCAATCGCTATCTGAAAGGCACGAACCCGCTGACCCAGCGGGTGGTCGTCGAGCAACTGATTCCCGGAGTGACCAAACTGGGGCCGCCTATCGAATGGCAGATCGTGGGGGTTTACCACAACGTACACAACGGCGGACTCCGCAGGGACGGATTTCCGGAGATCGATGTGCCCTTCTGGCAAAGCCCGTGGCCGCAGGCCAGCATGGCGGTGCGGACGGCCGGCGATCCGGAATTGATGATCAAGAGCATTGCGGCAGCGGTGCACTCGGTTGATCCCGATCTGGCGTTGGCCCAGGTGAAGACGATGGACCAGATCGTAAGTGAATCGCTGGTTGGCGACCGGTTCATCTCGTTGTTGTATGGCGCATTCGCGGTGGTCGCGCTGCTGCTGGCTGCGATCGGCACCTATGGGGTTATGGCATTCATGGTGGGGCAGCGGACCCACGAAATTGGGCTGCGCATCGCCTTGGGCGCAAGCCGCGAGCAGGTGCTGCGGCTGGTCTTGAAAGAGGGAGTGATTTTGGCTCTCATCGGTTTGGGGCTTGGGTTGGGAGGCGCCTGCCTGGTGGGACGCACCATGCGAAGCATGTTATTCGGCGTCGGCACGGTGGACTTTGCGGCGTTCAGCGTGGTTTCGATCACGCTGTTGGCGGTGGCCTTGCTCGCCTGCTATTTCCCCGCGCAACGCGCCACCAAGGTCGATCCCATGGTGGCGCTGCGCTACGAGTGAGGAGAAACAATGACTGGATTGCTTCAAGATCTTCGTTACGCATTGCGGCAGTTGCGGAAGTCGCCGGGATTTACCGCGGTTGGGGTGCTCACGCTGGCGTTGGGGATTGGCGTTAACACCACGTTCTTCACTGCCTACGATGGGGTAGCGCTGAAATTGCTACCGGTGAAAGATGCCCGCGGATTGTTCAGGATTGAGCAATCGCTGAAGAGCGGAGCTACCGGCGATTCGCAGTTTTTCTTTTCTTATCCTGAATATCTTTTCTACAGGGACCATAACTTGGACCTGTCAAGCCTGATTGCCGCGAGCCGGCTCATTCCGGTTCGCGCTGTCGTTCCAGGAGACGCACCTGGAACCGGGAAAACCCTTCAGGGACAGATTGTTTCAGGCAATTACTTCTCCACTCTGGCGAACGAAGCAGCTGCGGGCCGGTTCTTCTTCGCCGAAGACGACAAGCCCGAGTCGGAGCCCATGGTGGTTTTGAGCTATTCCTTTTGGCAGCGGGAGTTCCATGCGGATCGCTCGATCGTGGGCAAGACTCTCCGAGTGAACGATGTGACATTCACCATTGTTGGTGTTGCGCCACAGGATTTTATTGGCACGGGCGCTCCGCCTTTGGTTCCCGACTTCTGGGCGCCGATCGCGACCCAGGCGCACCTCCAGCCTGGGCAGGCGTGGGCAAATCAAGCGAACGATGGCGAGCTTCAATTGCTGGCGCGCTTAGGGCCTGGCGTGGCCCGTTCGCAAGGATCTGCCGAGCTCCTGTTGCTGGCGTCGCAATGGGGGCGGGCTAACAACCAGCACGATACGACGATTGCGATTGCGCTTGAGCCGGCTACCTATTTTGGCGAAACGAATACGTTGTGGTTCCGAGGTGTTGCCGGATTGCTGATGGCATTGATCGGGCTTGTGCTCCTGATCGGCTGCGCGAATCTGGCAAATATGCTGCTGGCGCGAGGAAACATCCGGCAACAGGAGATCGCCGTGCGGCGGGCCCTGGGGGCGAGCCGGGCGCGGCTGATTCGGCAGTTGCTGACCGAGAGCATTCTGCTCGGTTTGGCCGGAGGAATGGGCGGCCTGGTCCTCTCAATATGGTTGAGCCATTTTCTTGAGCTTGCCCTGGCGGCTCAGTCTCTTTCTATCTTCGGCGCGGCGGTGACTGCCATTCACATGACCGTAGACGTCTGGGTTTTTGCCTACACTTTGCTGCTCTCTCTCTGTACGGGAGCGATTTTCGGTTTGTATCCAGCGCTGCAATTCTCCAGGGCGGGCGCGCTCATCGCGCTGAAAGGTGAAGGCGGAACAGTCGGCCAACGAATCGGCAGCTCGCGAGCACGCAGTCTGCTGGTCGGAGGGCAATTCGCCATTTCGCTCTTCTTGCTCATCAGCGCGGGCCTCTTGATGCAAGGTCTGCGGCGCTCTCTGACCGTAGATCCCGGATATGAGACGAAGCGAGTTTTTTTTGTTGGTCTCAATACCGGACCGCATCCCTCTGAGGCACTTCAAAAGCGCGTCATTGACCGCTTGAAATCGTTGCCTAACGTAGCGTCAGTAGCGATCTCATATCGGCCGCCCGGGACCGGCACCTTCACTCCGCCCACCATCATTGAAGGACGAGAAGGCTCGCTGAGCAACTTTCCGGGAGGCGCGCTGGGGAACTACGTATCTCCGGAATATTTCGAGACTATGAGCGTGCCCATTCTTTGGGGACGTGACTTTACCAGGCAGGAGGCAGAGTCGGGAGCCGCGGTGGCGATTCTCAGCAACGCTACCGCCAGGCGGTTTTGGCCCGGCGAAAATCCCATCGGGAAACATTTCAAGGTGGACCTTGAATTTAACAATGTCTGGCACGAGTTCGAAGTCATCGGGGTAGCCAAAGACGTGCGTAACGCAAATCTGACGCGCGTGGATCCTGCCTACTTCTATCTGCCGACTCATCCCGACAAATATGCCGGGTATGCACTGCTCATAAGAGTGCAGGGTGAGCCGCGCGACGCGGCGAAAGCGGTGCGAGAGTCTTTGAGGGCGATGGATGGAACCTTGCAGCCGAATCTTTTCAGTTTGGAGGATGGTCCTATGCGACTTCAGAAGCTGCTCCCACTAACCTTGGGAACCTTCGTAGCCGTTCTAGCAGGGCTGGCTCTGCCACTCGCGGCGGTTGGGATCTACGGGGTGATGGCATACCTGGTCAGCCAAAGAACGCGGGAAATCGGCATCCGCATGGCCCTCGGTGCGACCAGGGCGGACGTTCTGAATTTGGTTCTGCGCCAGGGGATGCGACCGGTCATCCTTGGGGCAAGTTTGGGATTTCTATTGTCCGCCGCGGCCTCCAGTGCAGCGCACGCATTTCTGGTTTTTCCGGGCTCCCCCGATATGTTGTTCGGCCTGTCGTTTCTCGATCCATCGAGTTTTGTGGGTTTTACGTGCATCCTGGCGGGCGTAGCGGCGCTGGCCAGTTACATCCCCGCCCGACGCGCGGCAAACGTCGATCCCATGGTGGCGCTGCGATATGAATGAGGACTTATGAACGGACTGTTCCAGGACATGCGCTCTGCGATCCGACAACTTCGCAAGAGTCCGGGCTTTGCCTTGGCGGCCGTGCTCACGCTTGCCGTCGGCATCGGCGCGAACACGGCGATGTTTTCGGTCATCCATGCAGTCCTGCTCAAGCCGCTTCCGTATCGGCAAGCGGGCCGGTTGGTGTTGCTCACGCGTGGCGCGACGCCGGTTCGGTTCGAGGAAATGAAGGCCGCAAATCAGTCCTTCAGCAACCTGGCCGCATACGCCGGGCCTTCCGAACACATGGCGCTTTCCGGCATCGCCACGCCTGTGATGTTGAATGGCGCTCGTGTCTCCTGGAATTTTCTGGATGTTCTCGGGATCAGCCCGCTGCAAGGGCGCAGCTTTCTCGCCGAGGAAGACGAGGCCGGCGCTCCCGCGGTCGTGATGATCAGCGCGGAGTTGTGGCAGCGGCAATTTGGCGGGGATCCGGGAATTGTCGGCCGGACCATCACGCTGGCCGGTGCGCCTTGCAACGTCATAGGCATTTTGCCGGCGGGATTTCAGTTTCCCTTTGGCGGCACGGATGTCTGGGTGACGAGGCCCGTGGAGTTATCGGGGATTGGCACCCCGCAGATGCGGCAGATTAGCCCGATCTTGAGGTTGTTCGGGCGGTTGAAGCCCGGGATCGATATCGCGCATGCCAACGCGGAATTGACCGTACTGAAACGCCAGTACGCCGCCGCCCATCCGGGAATGCTCGATGGAAAACTGGATACCCCGGAAGCGTGGTCGCCGCTGAAAGATCAAGTGGTCTCCGAGATGGGCGCGAAACTCTGGATGCTGCTTGGCGCGGTGGGTTTGGTACTGCTGATCGTGTGCGCGAATCTGGGTGGCCTGCTGCTGGCGCGCGCTACCGCGCGCTCACGCGAGTTCGCAGTGCGGGTGGCGATCGGCGCGAGCCGAGGCCGCATTGTTCGGCAGTTGCTGGCGGAAAGTGTTCTGCTGGCATCGGTCGGCGGTGCGCTGGGCGTGATCCTGGCAGGGTTTGGAATCGCCGCCATCCGCAGCATGACTTTCGTCGATCTGCCGCGAGCGGGCGAAATCCGCATCGATGGCACGGTTCTCGGATTCGCGCTCGCGATTTCCGGCGTGACGGGGATAGTCTTCGGACTCATCCCGGCGTTAACGGCTTCGCGAACCAACCTTGTCGGCGTGCTGAAAGGAGGTGCTGACGGCGCCCTCCCGAAGAAACTGGCGCGCTTCGGCTCGCATAGCTTGCTGGTGAGCGGACAGGTGGCGCTCTCGGTCGTGTTGCTCATCGGCGCGACGCTTCTCATCAGGAGCCTGGCGCATTTGTATCGTGTGGATCCGGGATTCCAGCCGGACCATCTGCTCACGATGCACATTTCTCTTTCGTCCGCGCGCTATGACACGGACGCGAAGCAGCGGGCATTTTACGAGCAGTTGATGCCGCGGATCGAGGCCCTGCCGGGGGTGCGCAGCGCCGCGACCAGCCTGACGCTGCCCTTGACGATCTGGATAGGGATGCCGGTGCAGGCCGCGGCCGGCGTGCCCCTGAAGCTGAATGAGCGGCCCATCGCCATCCTGCAGTTCATCTCGCCGGAATATTTTCGCACCATGAAAATCCCGCTGAAGCGAGGGCGCGAGTTCGCGGCGCACGACGATCTCAGCTCCGCACAGGCGGCCATCATTGATGAAACCCTGGCGCGGCGGCTTTGGCCGCAGTATCCGAACGGGCCCGATCCGGTTGGGCAATACCTGCTCGCCGGCCTGAATCATCCACCAAAACTAATTGTCGGTATCTCGGCGGATGTGCGCGAGAAAGGCAAGGATCAAGACCCTGCGCCCGGATTTTATGTTCCTTTAGCGCAGTCGCCCGCTGGGTCGGTGGCGCTCATTGTGAGGACCGACGGCGATCCGCTAGCTCTGGCCAACGCAGTGCGTGCGCAGGTGCTGGCGGTCGATCCCGAACAGCCGGTTTCGGAAGTGATGACCATGGACGACGTGGTCGAAGCTTCCGAAGTGCAGCTGCGATTGATGATGCGGCTGCTGGCGGTGTTTTCCGCGGCTGCGACTCTGCTCGCCTTGAGCGGACTGTACAGCGTGATCTCTTATTCAGTCGCGCGCCGGACGAGAGAGATCGGCATTCGCCGTGCTCTGGGAGCGCCGCAGCGCGAGATCGTTTCGCTGGTTGCGAAGCAAGGGCTTTGGTTGTCGCTGACTGGAGTGGCTGTCGGCGTTTGTGCCGCGCTGGCGCTGACTCGCGTAATGAAAACTTTGTTGTTTCAGGTCGGCGCCACGGACCCGGTCACCTTTGCCGGGACTGCGTTGCTCTTTGTGCTGCTTGCACTGGCCGCTAGCTATCTGCCCGCGCGCCGCGCGGCTAAGGTCGATCCCATGGTGGCGCTGAGATATGAATGAAGAGGGGAGACGGCAATGAAAACGATGCTGGTTCAAAACTTTCGCTTTGCTTTGCGCCTCCTGCGTAAAAGCCCCGGCTTTACTGCGGTGGCGATCATCACTTTGGCCCTCGGCATCGGGGCGACCACCGCCATCTTCAGCGTGGTCTACGCGACCATGCTCGCGCCCCTTCCCTATCCCAACCCGGACCAGTTGGTTCTGGTTTGGTCGCGCGTGCGCGGCCACGACGCCAATGTTTCAGTCGACGATTATCTCGACTGGAAGAAGCAGAACAAAACATTTCAATCGATGATCGCCTGGACTGCCGGCAGCTTCAACATGGCAACCGAAGACCGCCCCCAGCAGGTGCGGGGCATGACGACCGGCCCCGGCTGGTACAGCATGATTGGCGTCAAGTTTTTCATGGGCCGCGATTTTCTTCCCGAGGAAGGCCAGCCCGGCAAGGACCATGAAGTCATCCTTCCGCATGCCTCCTGGGAGCGCATGGGCGCCGACCCCAACATCATCGGCAAATCGATCCGCATCAATCAGGTGCCGCACACCGTGGTCGGCGTGCTGGCGCCGGGCGCGCCCGATCGCATGCAGGTGGAATTCCTGGTTCCGATGGCTTTCAAGCCGGAGCAGATCAATCGCGAAGACCACAGGCTCATCATCGCCGGCCGGCTGAAGCCGGGGGTTTCGTTGGCCGAAGCCAGCGCGGATATGGAGGTCATCGCGGCGCGCCTTGCCAAGGACTACCCCGAGACGAATAAGGGTAGGGGAGCGAGGGTTGTCCCGCTGCGCAACTACTGGTTTGAGCAGCGCACCCAAAACACCTTGTGGGCGTTGCTGGGGGCTGTGGGCTTCGTGCTCTTGATTGCCTGCGCGAACGTCGCCAATTTGCTGCTGGCAAAATCCACCACGCGCTTAAAAGAAGTCGCGGTGCGGGCTTCGCTGGGCGCGACGCGCGCGCGGGTCTTCCTGCAATTCCTCACGGAAAGCCTGGTGCTGTCGCTACTGGGCGGTTTGGCGGGCATCGGTGTGGCGGAACTCATGCTGCAAACTCTGATCAAGACTTTGCTCTCCGGCATGGGGTTGAGCTTGCCTTCGGAGGCCGATATTCGGCTCAGCCTGCCGGTGCTCGGTTTCACGGTGCTCTGCGCTGTGCTTTGCGGGGTTCTGTTCGGATGCGCGCCGGCTTGGCGAGCCTCCGGTGTGAACATCAATGAAACTCTAAAAGAAGGCGGACGCAGTGGAACCGGCAGCGGCCATCACCTGCTGCGGCGCGGGCTGGTGATTTCGGAATTCGGCCTCGCGCTGGCCCTGCTCGCGGGCGCCGGGCTGGCCATCCACAGTTTCTGGAACCTGACGCGGGAAGATCTCGGGGTTCGCACCGATCACATTCTGACCTTCGGCCTTCCGAAGCCGACGAAAAACTTCTCGCAACCTGAGCAGATCGTTTCCTTCTATCGGCAACTGCTCGATCGGTTGCACGCGCTTCCTGGAGTGACCCAGGCCAGCGTAGCAACCGGCACGCCGCTGGGCGACTTTGGGTTCTACTTGCCCTTCGACATCGTCGGCCAGCCGCCACACGACAAGAACAGCAGAGCGAACGCCGCCATTTTCATGATGACGACGCCGGAGTACTACAAGAGCTTCGGAATCCGGCTGCTCAAGGGCCGCACCTTCACCGAGGCAGACACGGCCGACAGCCCGCGGGTTGCGATCGTCAGCGAGTTTTTCGCCAGCCACTTCTTTTCCGGAGCTGATCCCATTGGACAGCGTCTTCTGATTCCACAGGTGCTTCCCGGCGCAAACAAGCCGGGCCCGCAGCAGGAGTGGGAAATTGTCGGTGTCTTCCATGATGTCCGGATGGAAGGGCCACGGAATCGGGATCCGGAAATCGATGTGCCGTTTTATCAAGCTCCATGGCCGCAGGTCGATGTCGCGGTTCGCACCAGTGGCGACCCAGAGGGAATTCGCAAGAGCGTCGGGGCGATCATCACATCCATGGATCCGGATTTGCCAATGGACGGGGTGCAAACGATGGATCAACTCGTCGACCAAGACTTCCTCGAAGACCGGTCAGTCACGGTGCTGTTCGGAATTCTTGCCGCGGTTGCGCTGCTGCTGGCGGCGGTTGGCATTTACGGCGTGATGGCCTTTTCGGTCGCGCAACGCACCCACGAGATCGGCCTGCGCATGGCGCTGGGCGCGGATCGCGGGCAGGTGCTGGCTTTGATTTTGAAGGAAGGCGTGGTGCTGGCGCTCATCGGCCTCGGCCTGGGTTTGGGAGGCGCATTCTTCGTCGGGCGTGCCATAAAAAGCACGTTGTACGGAGTGGGCACGATCGACCTTGCCGCCTTCGGCGCAGTTTCGATCCTGCTGCTGGCCTCGGCTCTGCTGGCCTGCTATTTCCCTGCGCAACGTGCCACGAAAGTCGACCCCATGGTGGCGCTGCGGTACGAGTGAGGGAACATACTTTACAAGGGAGCACTAATGATTGAACTCAAGAACATCGAACGCAGTTACAAGACTCCGGCGGGGCAGACGTGGGTTTTACGACGCGTCAATCTGAAGATTGAACAAGGCGAATTCGTGACGGTGATGGGCCCATCGGGGGCAGGGAAGTCTTCCTTGCTCAATGTCCTTGCCCTGCTCGATGACGGTTGGGCCGGCGAGTACTGGTTCCGCGAAGAGGCTGCTCATCAGATGAAGCGGAAGCAGCGTGCCGAACTGGCCAAGCGCAACGTCGGCGTTGTGTTCCAGAGCTACCACCTGCTCGACGATCTCACCGTGCAGGAGAACATCGATCTGCCGCTTTCTTATAAAGACCTGCCGCGCCATCAGCGCCAGGGCATGGTGGCGGATGTGCTGGATCGCTTTCAGATGGTCGCCAAAAAAGACCTCTATCCCAACCAGCTTTCCGGGGGACAGCAGCAGTTGGTCGGAATCGCGCGCGCAGTCATTCACAAGCCCGCGTTGCTGTTGGCCGATGAGCCCACCGGCAATCTTCACTCCGAGCAGGCTAAAGAGATCATGGAAATGTTTCGCGGGCTGAACCAGCAAGGCACAACCATCGTGCAGGTGACGCACTCGGAAACCAACGCGGCCTACGGAAGCCGCACCCTGCAACTGCGCGACGGCTGGCTGGTCGGCGACACCAGCAATCCGGCGCTCCAACCGTACGAGGCGGCTACCCGATGAAGAGGGCCATATCCACGCTGTGTCTGATTGCGCTCAGTCTTATGCCTGGAGCTATACTTTCGTTTGCCCAGGCGGCACAGTCGTTCCGGCTGGAGATGCCAAAATCGCGCAATCCCATTAGCGCATATTCGCCGACAACGGTCCCGGAGCCTCAGCTGGCGAACTCGCCGCGCCTGGACCAGCTCATCCGCGATGGCAAGCTCTACCTTTCATTGAAAGACACCATCGACCTCGCCCTGGAAAACAATCTCGACCTAGCCATCGCGCGCTACAATATGCCGATCGCCGACACCGACATTCTGCGCACCCGCGCTGGCGGTCTCTTTCGCGGCGTCAACACCGGAGTGGTGCAGGGTACGCCGGGCGGCGGGGTTGGCGGGCTAGGCGCCGGCGCTCCCGGTGCGGGCGCGGGCGGAACTACCGGCGGCGCCGGGGGCGCGGGCGCGGGCGCTTCCGGGCTGGTGCAATCGACGTTGGGGACGGGAACCAACGTCAGCCCCTACGATCCGAGTATTAGCGCCAATGGCGGGGAAGAGCACCAGACCATTCCGCTTTCGAACCTACAACTCAATGGTGTGCCGACGCTGCAAACCAACACCGGACAATTCAACCTCAATTACTTTCAGGCATTTCCTACCGGAACCACGTTCTCCTTTTCGTTTAACAATGACCGCCAGACCACCAACAGCGTATTCACGAATCTTTCGCCCGTGCTGAACTCGCAGTTCCGGGTTACCTTGCAGCAACAGCTTCTCGCCGGTTTCGGATTTGCTCCCAACCTGCGTTATCTCCGCATCGCCAAAAACAACAAGAAGATCTCCGACGCCGCCTTCAAGGATCAGGTCATCGAAACCATCACCCAGATCGAAAACATTTACTGGGATATGGTGAGCGCGTATCAGCAATCCCGGGTGACGGAGCAGTCTTTGGAATTCGCCCAGCAGACGCTCGACAACGACCGAAAACAGCTACAGCTCCAGGCTATTCCTGCGATGGACGTAATGCGCGCCGAAGCGGAAGTCTCCAAGCGCGAGCAGGACCTCACGGTCGCCCGCACCAACCTGGAGCTGCAGGAGTCGCTGATCAAGAATGCTTTGACCAAAAGCCTCGACGATCCCGTGTTCGAGCAGATGCCGGTGGTGCCGACCGATCCGATGCAAGTCGAAGAAACGCCGGAGTCCCAGCCGCTTCAAGATTTGATTGCCTCGGCGTTGCGCGACCGCCCGGAGCTGTACGAATCCGCCGTGGACCTGGAGAACCGCCAGATCAGCCGCAAGGCTGCCCGGAACGCCTTGCTGCCCACTCTTTCGGCGGAGGCTTTCTATGGAGGAGCCGGCCTCGCCGGCGATCTGAACCCCGCTTTCACGGGAAGCAGCACGTCCGCCGTGCCCACAGATTTCGGGGGCGCGCTGCAGCACACCTTCAACAACTCCTCTCCCGATTATTTCGTCGGCCTGAACCTGAATATTCCGCTGCGCAATCGTGTGGCGAAAGCCGACCAGTTCCGCTCTGAACTCGAATACCGCCAGGCCGAGCTGCGCCAGGAACAACTCAAAAAGCAGATTCGCATCGAGGTCCGCAACGCGCAGTATGCGCTCGAGCAAAGCCGCGCGCGCGTTGACGCGGCCGGCAAGGCGCGCGACCTGGCGCAGCGGACATTCGAAATCACCCAGAAGGAACAAACCCTGGGGGCCGGCTCGAACTACCAGACTCTAAGCGCGCGGCAGGACCTGGCCCTCGCCGAGCAGGACCTCGTCACCGCCATGACCACGTACGAAAAGGCCAAAGTCGAACTTGACCGTACCACCGGGGCGACTTTGGAACATAATGGGATCAAGATTCAGGATGCGATAACGGGTACAATCAGCAGCCCGGCTCCTTGAACCGGCCTTTTGAGACGACGATGCCTGCTCCGGCCAAACCGGGAGAGACCGCGCTGGCCGTGCCCGTCCGGCGCACGCAGGAACTGCCGCCTCGCGTTCTGGCGGCGGATGATCAGCAGCACATTCTCGATGCCCTCGAAATTCTCCTGCGCCCGCAGGGTTACGAGGTGGAAACCGCGCGCTCGCCTGCGCTCGTTCGCGAATCGCTTGCCTGCGGCAGCTACGATGCTCTTCTCATTGACCTGAATTACACCCGCGACACCACTTCCGGGCAAGAAGGTTTAGATCTGCTTTCGGAAATCGTTGCGCTCGATTCCACGCTGCCGGTCATTGTCATGACCGCGTGGGGCAACGTCGAGCTGGCCGTCGAGGCCATGCGCCGGGGCGCGCGCGACTTCATCCAGAAGCCGTGGGAGAACGACCGGCTGCTGACCATTTTGCGCACGCAAATTGAGTTGCACCGCGCTCTGCGGGAAGCGGAACGCCTGGCCGCCGAAAACCGACTGCTCCGCGCCGAGGGGCGGCCCGAGTTCATCGCCGCCGCTCCAGCCATGCAACCGGTACTAGAAACCATCAGCCGCGTCGGCCCCTCCGACGCCAACGTCCTGATTACCGGTGAGCACGGTACGGGCAAAGAACTGGTAGCTCTCACGCTGCATGCTCTTTCCGGCCGCGCATCCCGTTCTCTGGTAGCGGTGAACACGGGCGCTTTATCTGAGGGCGTCTTCGAAAGCGAGCTGTTCGGCCATGTCAAAGGCGCGTTCACCGACGCCCGGACCGATCGCATTGGCCGCTTCGAACTCGCCGACGGCGGCACGCTTTTCCTGGATGAGATTGGCAACATCCCGCTTCGCCAGCAAGCCAAGTTGCTGCGTGTGCTCGAATCGGGCGAAATCGAACGCGTCGGCTCATCCCGCGGCCGCCATGTGGATGTGCGCATTCTTTCGGCCACCAACGCCGATCTCTCGGCCGCCTGCGCCTCCGGCGAGTTTCGCGAAGACCTGTTGTTCCGGCTCAACACGGTGGAAATTCATCTGCCCGCGCTGCGCGAGCGGCGCGAAGACATCCCCGCCCTGGCCGGGCATTTTCTCTCTCGCTATGCCACGCGTTATCGCCGGCCGATTCAGGGCTTTGATCCCACCGCGCTGCAGTTCCTGCTGCAATATTCCTGGCCCGGGAATGTTCGCGAACTCGAGCACACGCTGGAGCGCTCGGTCTTGATGTGCCGGACCAGCGAAATCCAGCCCGCGGATTTAGGCTTGAGCCTGCGACCGCAGACCCAGAATCTCGAAGATCTCAGCCTGGAAGCGGTGGAAAGCATTCTGATCCGCAAGGCTCTGCAGCGCCACCAGGGCAACGTGAGCCAGGCAGCGGAAGCTTTGGGACTCAGCCGCGGCGCGCTCTACCGCCGGATGGAAAAATATGGGCTCTAGCCCGCCAGGGTTTGGCCGCCTGGGCAGATCAAAACCCAAACGCCGCCGCGTTCCCTACGAGCGCCGTGTCAGTCTCTTCTCCTTGTTGGTCGCTGTGCCTGGCCTTGTGGTCAGCGGAGTTCTGCTTTGGTTTCAACCCTGGGCGCTGGAGTCCAAGCTCACCGTCTTCTTCATCGAGTTGTTTGTCTGGTGGCTGCTGGCCTCGGCCTTGCAGGAGCAAGTGACTCGCCCGCTGCAAACTCTTTCCAACGTCGTCGCGTCGCTGCGCGAAGAGGACTACTCGTTTCGCGCGCGGGGAGCGATTCCGGAGGACGCGCTCGGCGAACTTTCTCTGGAAGTGAATACCTTGGCCGACTTGCTCTCCGGCCAGCGGATTCAGGCGATTGAAGCCACGGCCTTGCTGCGCCGCGTGGTGGAAGAAGTGGAAGTCCCTTTATTCGCCTTCGACCCCACTCAGTCGTTGCGGCTCATCAACTCTGCCGGAGCGCGTCTGCTGGATCAGCCGTCGGTAAGACTGCTTGGGCGCACCGCCGCGGAAATCGGCCTTGGCCCCTGCCTCACGGCGGAGAGTGAAACTCTGGTTCCGCTGCCTTTCCGCAGCCCCAGCGCCCGCTGGCAGGTACGTCGCAGCTCGTTCCGCCAGCACGGCGTGCCGCACACGCTTATCGTTCTTTCCGACGTGAGCCGCCCCTTGCGCGAAGAAGAACGCAGCGCATGGCAACGCCTGATTCGCGTTCTGGGCCATGAACTCAACAATTCGCTGGCGCCCATCAAGTCAATTGCCGGTAGCCTACACGCGCAAATTTCTCAAGCTCCGTTCGATTCCGCGCAGCGCCAGGATTTTGAGCGCGGGCTGGCTATCATCGAAACCCGCGCCGCTTCGCTCAATCGCTTCCTGCAGGCCTACCGGCAGTTGGCGCAGATGCCGCCCCCGGCTCTGCGCAAAATCGAACTGGCTCCCCTCGCGCACCGGGTTGCTGCCCTGGAAACCCACCTGGCAGTGACTGTCGTTCCCGGTCCTGAGATCGAGCTGCTGGCCGATCCCGACCAGCTTGAGCACATGCTCATCAACTTAGTTCGCAACGCCGTGGAGGCCGCGCAGGAGCCGCCTCACTCGGCGGAGGCCCAGCAACCGCGCCAGCCTGCTCAACCCGAAGTCTGCATGCGTTGGACCGTCTCCGAAAAGGATCTGGTCCTTACCATCGATGACAACGGCCCCGGGCTCCTCAATCCCAGCAACGTGTTTGTCCCGTTCTATACCACCAAACCCGCTGGCAGCGGCATCGGACTGGTTCTTTCCCGCCAAATCGCCGAAGCCCACGGAGGATCTCTTGAGCTGCTCAACCGGACCGACAAAATGGGCTGCCGAGTAACCGTTACCCTCCCACGAGTTCGGCAGAATGGTTTGCAGGCTCACTCATCCCAAAGCAAGTTCTGACCTTGCCATTTCTGTTCCCTGGGTGACTGTTACCCCGGTGGTTCGCGATTCTTTCTTCCGCGGCGCACTCAAAGTATGCTGTCTGGGAATCTCGGTAACTGCAGGCAACCATCCAACAGACTAAGCACTTCTGAGTTAGAAGCGTGACTCCCGCTCACCGGCCGGGGAGTTATGATCTCCAAAACAGCGAAACAACTGACAGAGGAACAAATGCGACGGACTTCGACGATATCCCTGCCCGCGGGTTTTCTTGTGTGTCTGCTGTGCTTAACTTCTTTCTCTGCTGCCCAGTCGGGCCCCCGGGATCGTATCCTTCACGCCATCAGCGACAGCCAGCTCACCACACTGCGCGGGAACATGCATCCCTTGGCCCGCCCGCAGTTCGATCAGGGCGAGGTCAGCCCTGGCTTGCAGATGCACGGGATCAGCATGATGTTCCAGCTCTCGGCGAGCCAGCAGGCTGATTTAGACCAGTTCCTCGCCGAACTGCATGACCCTGCCTCGCCGAACTATCACAAGTGGATCACTCCCGGGCAGTATGCGGCCCGCTTCGGCATGAGCCAGGGCGATCTCAACCGGGTGACGAGCTGGCTGCAGTCACAGGGCTTCACCGGCATTCACATCGCTCCCACCCATCAGCGGGTTTCCTTTGATGGCACGGCTGCGCAGGCTGAGGCAGCCTTCCATACGCAGATTCATAATTTTCGGGAAAACGGCGAGACCCATTTCGCCAACGCAAGCGAGCCTTCGTTGCCGTCGGCCTTTGCCGGGACGGTACTGGCCTTCAGTCATTTGGACAACTTCCGTCCCAAGCCGCGTCTGCGCCGGCCGAACCCGCGCTTCACTTCCAGCATATCGGGTGGCCATTGGCTGTCTCCCGGCGACTTCGCCACCATCTACGACCTGAAACCTCTGTACAACGCGGGCCTCGACGGCACCGGAGTTACCATCGCCGTGATTGGGCAGACATTTATCAATGTTGCCCGCGCCAACAGCTTCCGCAGCTCGTCAGGCCTGCCCGCGAACCCCCCGCAGCTTTTCCTGACACCCGGCACGGGCACTTCGGCGGTTTTCAGTGGCGATGTTGACGAAGCCAATCTCGACGTGGAGTGGTCGGGCGGCGTGGCGCCAGGTGCGACCATTCTGTTCGACTATGCGGGCACGAATGGCACGGTCCTCGACGCGTTCGCCGACGCGCTTGAGAACAATCGCGCTCCGATCGTCAGCATCAGCTACGGCAACTGCGAGTCTGGCTTCGGCTCGGCCCTTGATATGAGTCTGCAGTCGCTTGTGCAGATGGGAAACACTTTTGGTCAAACCGTCACTGCCGCATCGGGCGACGATGGCGCGGCGGATTGCGATGGCAACGACGCGCTGCCGCCCACAACCGCCAGCCAAGGTCTATCCGTGGATGTCCCTGCCGCGATTCCCGAAGTGATGGGCATCGGCGGAAGCGAGTTCACGGGCGACGCCGCCGGCGTGGTGACCGGAACTCCTCCGAACTCCAATGCTGGTGCAACAACTTACTGGGGCGGCACCGCGGGAAGCGCAGACAACCTCAGCTCCGCGCTCATGTATATCCCGGAAATGGCGTGGAATGATACGGCCCAGGTAGTGGCCAACGGCGGCCAACTTTCCGCCAGCGGAGGCGGCCTGAGCATTCTGTTCTCTAAGCCTTCCTGGCAGAACGCTCTTACCCCTGCCGATGGAGCGCGCGATGTCCCGGATATTTCTTTGAACGGGTCAAACGTCCACGACACTTATCTGGTTTGTTCAGAGATCAACCCCCTGGACAACCTGCAGACATGCACGAACGGGTTCAGGGACAGCAGCGGCAACCTCTACTCTTTCGGCGGCACTTCAGTGGGCGCGCAGGCCTTTGCCGGAATTCTTGCCATCATCAATCAAGCCACCAACTCCCGGCTGGGCAATGCCAACATGGAACTCTATAGTCTGGCTGGCAGCGCGCCCTCCGGCTTTCACGACATCACCACCGGCGACAACAAAGTCCCGTGCAAGCAAGGCACCCCAAATTGCCCGACCACTGGCACTCTTCAGTTTGGCTACAGTGCCGGCGCCGGCTACGATCGCGTCACGGGCCTGGGCTCGCCGGAGGCCAACAACCTGATTCGTGCCTGGCCCGGTTTCTCGTCGTCGCCCGCGCAGGGCTATTCGCTTTCCGCGACCTCGACCAACGTTAGCTCACCCGGAACCTCTGGAACGGCGAGCATTGCCGTCCTTCCCGGCACAACCGGCTTTGCCGGAACGGTCACCCTTACCTGCGCCGTCCCTACGAATCTCGGCAACCTTGAAATGGGCTGTTCATTCACGGCACCGACCTCCGGGGCAAGCACTTCTGTCAACATCAACCAAACGGCGACCCTAAGCGTCACCACCACTGCTCCTCATGCCATTGCCGCCACATCGGCGAAGGCGCAGGCGGGCGGCAGGCTCGGTTGGTTTGCAGCGAGCGCCGGAGCCTTATTCGCGGGATTCTTCGCCATGGGAGTTCCTTCCCGGCGGCGCCGCTGGAGCGCCATGTTGGGATTGATCTTCTGCGTTTTCCTCGCGGTGGGCGTGGGCTGCGGCGGCGGAAGCAGCAGCACTGGCGGCGGAGGTGGCGGGGGCCAAACCGACCCCGGTACGCCGATTGGAACCTACAACATCACGGTTACGGGCACCAGCGGTAATATCACGAAAACGGCGAACGTGCTGGTCTCGGTGCAATAAAATAACCGAACCGTGCTCTCGACAAGAAGGCTGGCCCTAACTGCGACTGTGTTTTTTCTGGTAGCGGGTGCATGTCCCGCTCAGGAACTGACCATCGCTGCGGCCTCCGATCTCCAGTTTGCCTTTCAGGACATCGCTGCCCGTTTCGAAAAAGACACCGGCCACCGCGTAAAGGTCATCTTCGGCTCCTCCGGAAACTTCTTCTCGCAGATACAGAACGGCGCGCCCTTCGACCTGTTCTTTTCCGCCGACATCGACTATCCCAAGAAGCTCGAAGCCGCCGGCCTCACCGAACCCGGGACTCTGTACACCTACGCAACCGGAAGACTCGTGCTATGGGCGCAACGCGACTCGAAGCTCGACCTCAGCCGCGGCCTGCCCGCGCTGCTCGACCCCAGCATCAAGAAGATCGCCATTGCCAACCCCGCCCATGCCCCGTATGGACGCGCCGCCGTGGCCGCTCTTCAGCACGAAGGCGTTTATGGGCAAGTGGCGGGCAAACTCGTGCTGGGCGAAAACATTTCCCAAACCGCGTCCTTCGTTGTTTCCGGCGCTGCCGATGTAGGCGTGCTGGCTCTGTCTCTCGCCTTATCGCCGTCCATGAAAGCGGAAGGCAAGTACCGGGAGATACCCGCGGCGGACTATCCTGCTCTGCAACAGGCCGCGGTTGTGCTGAAATCCTCCGCGCAGAAGGACTTGGCGCGTCAGTTCCTCGTTTACATCAAGACTCCCGCGATGCTTGAGCTTCTGCAAAGCTACGGATTCACCGTTCCCAAGCCCTAAAACCACGCGCTGGAGGACATTCTCCCAGGGAGCGGCTGGGAAGCGTTACTGCTCGAGCGTGTTTGCTTCAAAGACTCGGTACCAGGGTCAGGTTAAGGGTCGGCCGCTTTGTGCCGATAGGTTCTGCGTGAGCACCTCCGCGTCTGCTCCGTCCCCGGAGCGAACCCAGCCCGATCCGCTTGCGCGCTTTGTCGCGCGTCAACCCATTTTTACCCGGGAAGAGAAGATATTTGGCTACGAACTATTGTTCCGCGACGGCGTGGAGAACTACTTTCGTTCTTCCGACCCGGAAACCGCCTCACGCAGCACGCTCGACAGCTCCATTCTGCTGGGCCTCGATGTGCTCTGCGGGAAAGATCGCGCCTTCATCAATTGCACCCGCGAAGTTCTGCTCAAGGACTACATCACGCTGCTGCCCTCCAACCGCACGGTAGTCGAGGTCTTGGAAACTGTTCCCGCCGATGACCTGGTCATAGCGGCTTGCCAGCGTCTGAAGGAGGCGGGCTGCATGATCGCGCTCGATGACTTTACCCTCAATGACCCCCGCGTCCCGCTGACCGACATGGCCGACATTATCAAAGTAGATGTGCAGCAGACCACGCCCGAGGAGCGCGCCGAACTCATGCAGCGCTACGGTCCTTGGCGCTGCCGCCTGCTGGCGGAAAAAGTGGAAACCCGCGAGGAGTTCTTCGAAGCCCGCCGCGCCGGATTCGTTTATTTTCAGGGCTATTTCTTCCGCCGGCCCGAAGTGGTCTCCGTCCGTGAGATTCCCGGCAACCAGATCCACTACCTGCGCATGCTGCAGGCGGTCTCGCGCAACGAGCTGGACGAAAAGGAAATCGAGAAGTTGATCAAGAGCGAAGCGTCGGTGTGCTACCGGCTGCTGCGATACATGAATTCCGCGGGCTTCGGCTTTGCCAGTGAAATCCGCTCCGTGCGGCATGCCCTGGCTCTGCTGGGAGAGCGCGAAGTGCGGCGCTGGGTCCGCCTGATTGCCGCGCTGGGCGCGGGCCAGCGCAAATCGAGCGAACTGGTTCTGGCTGCTCTGGTACGGGCGCGCTTCTGCGAACTTCTTTCCCCCAAAGTGCAGCACGGCGAGTCTGACCTGTTTCTCATGGGCTTGTTTTCCCTGATGGACGCGATTCTGGAGACGCCCCTCTCCGATCTGCTGGCGAATGTCCCCGTGGACCACGAGACCAAAGTGGTGTTGCTCGGGGGCGAAGGCCGGCTCCGCCCCTTCTATCAAATGATGGTTGCCCGCGAATCCGGCGACTGGGACACCATCCGCCAGATCGCGCCTCAACTCCATCTCACAGAAAACGAAATCGGCCAAGCCTATTGGGACGCCATGCAGTGGGCCCGCATGGTGACCTCCGAATAGCCGTCGTCAGCCGTCACTCTTCAGTCGTCAGTCGTGAGGCGAGAGCCCGCGGCGGCTGAAGACTGACGCCTGACGACTGAAGACTGATGCGAGTACACTTCTACTCGCCATGGTCACTCCTTTCACTCGCAGACAGTTTCTGCAAACCACGACCGCCGCGGCCGCGCTCTCGCAGCTGGCGCCGAACCTCCTGGCGTCGCAAGCCGCGGCTTCTCCGGAACGGCCGTCCTGGGCCGAGCAGCCTATGCGCTGGGCGCAGCTCACCCTGGTGGAAGACGATCCCGGCAAATTCGATCCTGCATTTTGGCTCGACTACTTCCGGCGCACCCGCTCGGACGGCGCGTGCCTGAGCGCGGGCGGCTGCGTGGCTTACTACCCTACGCAAATTCCTTTTCATCATCGCAGCGCGTGGCTCGGCGACCGCGACGTGTTCGGCGATCTGGTAGCCGGATGCCGCAAGCTCAACATGAAAGTCCTCGCCCGCACCGACCCTCACGCCACTTACGACGACGTGCAGGCGGCGCATCCCGATTGGATCGCGGTGGACGCGCAGGGCAAGCCGCGCCGCCACTGGGCTTCGCCGGAAATGTGGGTGACCTGCGGTCTGGGACCTTACAACTTCGAATTCATGACCGAAGTGCACAAAGAAATCATGTCGCGCTATATGGTCGAGGGTATTTTCCTTAACCGCTGGGATGGCTCAGGAGAATGCTACTGCCAGCATTGCCGCGCCAACTTCAAAGCCGCCAACGGCTTCGATTTGCCGCGCAACGACGATCCTCTCGATCCGGTGCGCCGCGCTTATATCCTCTGGCGGCAGCAGCGGCTGGTCAGCCTGCTGCAGCTCTGGAACACGGAAATCCGGAAAATCAATCCCGATGCCTCCATGATTCCTAACAACGGCAGCGGCGCGCTGACATCGCTCGATTCGCTGCAGATCAGCGCCATGAGTCCGATGTTGGTCGCCGACCGCCAGGCGCGCCATGGATTGCAGGCTCCGTGGCTGATTGGGAAAACCGCGAAGGAATTTCGCGCCACGCTGGGCTCGAAGCCCGCCATTGGCCTGTTCGGCATCGGCCTGGAAGAACCCTACCGCTGGAAGGACAGCGTACAGAGCGATGCGGAAATCCGCATCTGGGCGCTCGGGGCAATCGCCAACGGCATGCGTCCGTGGTTCTGCAAGTTCAGCGGCACGCTGCACGACCGCCGTTGGCTGCAAGGAGTGGAGGATCTCTACGTTTGGGCCGCGAAGAACGAGCGCTATCTCCGCCATCAGGCTCCCCTTGCCCGCGTAGCGATGGTTTATTCGCAGCAGTCGGCGTGGTTTTACGGCGGCAACCGGTCTCAGGCCAAGCTCGAAGACCACGCGCTCGGTTGGCACCAGGCGCTGGTGGAAGCCCGTATTCCATTCGAGATGGTGCATGACCGCCGGCTGGATGCCGAGAATCTCGCTCCGTTCAAGACGCTGATCTTGCCCAACATCGCTGCCCTCAGCGACTCGCAATGCGGCCAGCTTCGCTCCTTTGTGAAAAACGGCGGCAGCGTGATCGCCACTTACGAAACCAGCCTCTACGACGAATGGGGCGTCCGCCGCAAAGACTTCGGCCTGGCGGATTTCTTCGGCGTGAGTTGGAACGGCAGCGTCGAATCGCCGATGCAGAATTCCTATCTCCGCCTCGAACACGAGGCGCTGCCGCACCATGCTTTGTTTCGCGGGTTGGAAGACGCGCCGCGTATCATCAACGGCGTTTCGCGGCTGGAGGTCACCCCGCGCGAGAAGTTCGACGAAGTTCCGTTGACTTTAATCCCCAGCTATCCCGATCTGCCAATGGAAAAAGTCTATCCTCGCGAGCCGCATACCAACATCGCCGAGGTCTATCTGCGCGAGTTTCCCGCCGAAGCCTCAAAGCCGGCCGGCCGAGTGGCCTACTATCCGTTCGATCTCGACCGCACCTTCTGGGAGGTTCTCTGCGTCGATCATTTCAAACTGCTGCGCAACACCGTGGAATGGGCTACGCGGGAAACTCCGGCGGTTGAGGTCACGGGGCCCGGCCTGCTCGACGTAACCGCTTGGCGAAACCAGGACGCCATCGTCATTCATCTGGTGAATCTGACCAATCCCATGACGATGAAGGGCCCCTATCGCGATTTCTTTCCCGTCGGCGAGCAGAAAGTGAAAGTGCGACTTTCCAATGGGGTGCAAGCGAAGAACGTGCATCTTCTCGCATCAGAGAAGACGCCTCACGTCGAGCGCTCCGGAGCGGAATTGGAAATTACCATCCCCTCCATCCTCGATCACGAGGTCGTCGCCATCGATATTTGAGGCTTTCCCCAGGTCAAAACCGAGCGGCGGAGATTTTGCGGTTGGGCCGTTACCCGTTGTCCATCAAGTGAAGGAATTCGAATCCGGTGCCGGGGTTGTCCTCAAAAATGATCTGCCGGTCGATTTCGATCGCATTCCTACGAAGCCGCCGCGCGATGAGCCACACCGCAGCGCCAATCACAACGAACGTCACACCGTTGGCCGGATTCCGCAGCGTGTCAACTTCCAACTGCGAAGTCATCTCGACGAAAGCGAGAAAGCCCAGCACGTATATGATCACCGCGACCACGGCGGAGTGCTGGAACGGCGGATAGCTGCAGGTGAAAGGCAGCTTGTGGAAGCGAGCCAGCAGGATCTCTGCCAATAGCCCCGAGCACACCGCGACGACGATGGTTTGCAGGAGGGCCACGCGCCATCCCCAAAAATAGAAATAAATCGGCAGCGCGGCCGCAAACAGCCACGGCCAAACGAAGCTGAGCATCACGCGGCGTGCCAACCCGGCCGCACTGGCGTTCTTGTCAAGCAGAAAACGAAACGTCCAATTCGCCGAGAGATTCGCGGGAATATCAAAAATCAGCCGGACGCCAATCAGCAGACAGTAGCTCAGAATCAGAGGAATGGAGAGCAGCCCCGCGGAGGGAATCGCGCCCAGCCCTTTTTCGTTGAACGCCGAATAGAGCGCGCCTGACGCCACCACGACGCCCAGTGCGGCGAATCCGCCCAGCGCCAGCGCGTGCGCTTCGTTGCGTAGCAGAGTCTTGGTCACAAAGCGATATCCGGCCCGCTCAAGCGAGGTGCGAAGCATGAGGCGGTCGAGAACGCGAAACATCCACGATGTCCGCGCTCCCAGCTTACCCGGCGGCGCATTCGCCAACTCAGGGATGCGCATGAAACATCGCCGGTAGCTCAGCGCATACGCGCCCGCGGCGATTAGAAATACGCAGACCACCGCCAGCGGCGCCATGCGTCCCAGTTGCGCCAGAGCCGGATCGGCCCGGCCGCGCAGCCACTGGCACAAGCCCAAAAACCAAACCTGCGGCAGAAAGCGCAGCAGCGGTGTCTGCGAAAGATGAACCAGCCGGTGAGGAATCGCAACGCTCGTAGCCAGCGAGCCGAGCACGCCGACCAGCAGCAAGCCGCGGATGTACAGAGAAATTCGCCGGAAAAGCCCAAACGGTAGGACCAGCATCAGCATCCCAACCAGGGCGAAGACCGCGAAGAAGCTGAAGATGCTGGCCAGCATCACCACCACTGCATGCACCATCGCAAAGTGCATCACGAACCCGAGCGACGGCTGCGCCGCCCCAACCACGGCTGGAAATAAAATGCACGATGCCCCGTTCACATCGACGGTGAATAACCCGGCCAGCAATACCAGAGCGGCCGCATTCGCCATGAAAATGCGCGATGTGGAAAGCGGCAACGGCACCAG
Source organism: uncultured Acidobacteriaceae bacterium (assembly GCA_963770915.1). GTDB lineage: Bacteria > Acidobacteriota > Terriglobia > Terriglobales > Acidobacteriaceae > PALSA-270. The sequence continues at coordinate 1,665,452 of CAVYRG010000001.1, read as the reverse complement.
GTTGGCGAAATCGCGGCGATCGGGAAAGATGCTGTCCCACCACCACAACGCCACTCCGCCGGTAACCGCCATCGACAAAACGATGAAGAAGAATTCGTCGGGCATGGCCGCATACAGCGTGTCGAGTGCGGGCAGGTTGCGCAGCCAGCGCAGCAACGACCCGTACTTGTCAAACAAAAACAGCGAAATGAATCCGCCCGGAATGGCCAGCAGCGTAAGCACTAGACCCAGGCTCAGGTTCAGCTCATCCTCGCCGCCGTTATTGCCATGCAGAATGCGGTTTACGAACAACCGCACCAGCATTGGGAACGGAGTGCTCATGTACGCTCTCCATCGCGCGGCCAACGAATTTGCGGTCTGCGGCTTCACCCTGCGCTCATCACCTCCACGATTCCGCGCGTAATCTGCTCCGGATCGACCTCTTCCACCAGATGATGAAACGTCCGTTCCAGCGACGATTGCCCGATCCGCCGCTGAATCTCCTCCGTCGCTCCGCAGGCAATCACTTTCCCTTTCCGCAGGATGAGTAAGTGCGTGCACAGCTGCTCCACCACCTCCAGCACATGCGAGCAGTAGAAGACCGCTTTGCCCTGCTGCCCCAGCGCGCGGATGAGGTTCTTAAGAATCAGCGCCGAAATCACGTCCAACCCGGAAAGCGGCTCATCCAGAATCAGCAGTTCGGGATTGTCGAGCAGCGCCGCGATCAACAGAATGCGCTGCCGCATGCCCTTGGAATACGAGGCCATGGAAGAATGCCGGCTGGTAGAGAGCGACAGCAGTTCGAGCAGCGCGTCAATTCTCTTGCCTAACTTTGGCTGCGGGATGCCCCGCAAAATCCCGACCATCTCCAGATACTCCCGCCCGCTGAGGTAGGGATACAGATTCGGCTCCTCTGGAACGTAGCCCAGCCGCTTGCGATAGCCGACCAAATCCCGGCGGATGTCCTCGCCATGAAACAGAACCTGCCCGCGAGTCGGCTCCAGAAGCCCGGTGAGCATTTTCACAGTCGTGCTTTTTCCCGAGCCGTTGGGTCCGAGGCAGCCCAAAATCTGCCCTGGCTTCAGTTCGAAGGCCACGTTCTCGGCCGCCGGGATCGAGGAATAGCATTTGGTTAGATCGATGGTCTGAAGCACGAAGCCTCCTCGGTGGGATTACCGCGCCTACTTTTGGCGTTTGAGCCGGAGATTCGCGATCCAGCTGCGATCGCCCGAACGCCCATTCGCCTTGCCCACCAGCCGGTCGCCGATCACGGTCAGGTCCATACGATAGGTGAGCTGCAGGCCGTTATCATCGTGGTCATCGACGGAGAAGGTCAGGTGGCTGCCATCAAGTTTTCCGTCATAGATTGCGGGGAGAGTCTGCTTTTCGCTGGGGCCGGCGTTGCCGGTGATTTGGCCATCCGCCTGCTTCAGAACGAAGCGCACGTTCCCGGTGTGGCCTTCCGGATCGGTAAGTACACCCTCCCAGGTGCCGGAAACGTCTGCTGCCGGGCTGGCATACAACGCGCCCGCGGCCGCCAAAATCAAGATGAAAGCGCTCCACGTGCCTCTTCGAGTTTTCATGGGATCTCCTCCTACCCTATGTAGCAAACTACTGTAGCACGAATTCTTAAAAATGGAAGTAGAATTCTACATAGCCTGCGGAATACAATGGCCGAGCCATGAGTTCCCCGGTCAAGCTCTCCCACACCGCCGCCCTGATCCTGCAGACCATCAGCCAGGGCTATTGCTACGGCTTTGACGTGATGGACGTTACCGGCCTGCCGAGCGGTACCGTGTATCCCGCCTTGCGCCGCCTGGAGCGGGATGGGGTGGTGCAATCGAAGTGGGAAAGCGAAGCCGTGGCGCAACAGCAGGATCGCCCGCCACGCAAGTACTATCGCCTGACTCGTCTCGGAAACGGAGCTTTGCTGGAAGCGGTGAAAAGGTATCCGCTGCTCGAGCAATTGATGCCGGAAGCCAAGCCCAGGTCCCGCCAGGGGGTGGAGCAGTGAAGCGCGGCCTCGCTCTATTGGACCAATGCCGGCTCATTCTGCGGGCCGCCAGCTGGATCGTTCCTCGGCGGGCGCGGGCGGAGTGGCTGCGTGAGTGGGAGGCGGAACTCGCCTGCGCCTGGCAGCTTTCGGACGATGCGGTTTTTCTGCCCAGCCGATCCGGCTTGCGCCGCCGCTGTTGCGGAGCTTTCGCGGACGCCGCCTGGTATCGCCTCAATCGCGAAGACCTGCAGCGCACCCGCCAGAACTGGCCGCGCACGCCGGGTTTCGTGCTCTTCGCCCTCATCACTGGGCTTTCGCTGCTGGTTGCTGGAAGCGGCTACCTGCCGCGCATGCGTTCAATCCTGCTGGCGCCGCCCTATCCCCACCCGGAGCGCATGGCCACGGTGTCGCGGGCGGGCATCATCAATTCGGCGGAGTGGGTCGTGCCTTACTCCTGGGTGAAGATTTGGCAACGGAACCCATCGCTTGACGGCGTCGCCGCCTATAGCGCTCAGCCGCAAGAGTCTCAAGTCGTCATCGCGGGCCGTCGGAGGACACTCGAATCGGCGGTCGTGGAACCCAATCTTCTGCCGATTTTCGAGGTTAAGCCGCTGCTTGGCGGTTTCTCGTCGGCAGAGGTAGCCAACTGCCGAACGTGTCTCGTGCTCAGCTATCGCGCCTGGCGGGAATACTTTGGCGGCGATCCTGACATTTTGCAGAGGAAGGCCACGCTCAACGGCAAGCCGGCAGTCATTCTCGCGGTGCTGCCCGGGCGCTTCTGGTTTCCTTCCGACGACGTGGGCGTGTTGCAACTCGGCGGCGACAGCTCGTTTTCCGGAGATAAGCTCTTCGGCGTCGTGGCTCGCCTTCGCCCCGGCGTGAGCGCGGAGCACGCGCAGTGGGATTTGGAGCGCAGCATCGCCAATGGCACCGGCGAAACGTTTTCCGGTTCTTCGATTCAGGTGTGGCCGCTGCAGGAGCGGGTGCGCCAGCCCTTGAAATCCTACGCCTTTGCTCTGGGGCTCAGTTTGCTGTTGATGGCGGCGGTCCTGTGGTCGGGGCGTCTGAATCTGCTGCCGCAGCGCAAGGGGACGGCAGCAGCCTTCCGCTGGTGGGGCTTCTTCGCTGTGAAGACCAGCTTTTTGCTCCTGATGCTGCTGGCAGCGGTCGTCGAGTTCACACCCGAGCCCTATATTTTCCCGCGCGGCGGCGCCACGCTGGTTGTGGAATCCGGCTCGCTTTGGATTTTCTCCGTGGGCTGCGTATTCGTGCTGTGGTGGTCGCTCATGGACCAGCAGGGGCGCTGCCGCGCCTGCTTGCAGAGGCTGGCTCTTCCGGCGCAGATCGGCCCTTCTGGCTGCATGCTTCTGAGTTGGGCGGGAACCGAATTGGTCTGCGCCCAGGGCCACGGCCTGCTCCACATCACCGAGACCGACGTCTGCTGGCTCGACCCCGCGCAGTGGACGCAGCTTGATGAATCCTGGGAACCGTTGTTTGTGGAGACTTCCTAGCTTGGGAGTTCGGGAGAGCGCTTTCCCGACGAACCTATCTTCCCAAAGCGCTAGACTTAGGGCACTTAGCGACGCTAATCAGCGTGGACGTGCCTTTGTTGTCGTAGCGAACCACGCCGTCTTCGATGGAACAGAAGTTCCGCACGCCGGTTTCGTTGAAGACCGCGGGCGAGCCAGCCACTTCGTAAGAGCTGCTGTCGCCGGATCCGCCTACGCGCAGCCTGAAATAGTAACCGCTTTTGGCCGAGGACGCGGTACCCGCGTTGGAGACCGCCCAGTCCACCAGGCAAGCATGCGCCTGCGCCGGCTTTTTGCAAACGCCTTGGCTGGTGGGACCCAATTGAGGAAGTTTGGTAGCGTAACCGACCGTGGGATAGGTTGCGACATACGTGATTTGGGCCGCATTGACCGTGCGAATGGAACTAACCGCCGAGGCCTCGTTGGCCGCGATGCGCGCGCGCAGCAAATTGGGAATTGCTATCGAGGCGATGACCAGAATCATCGCAACGACAATGAGCAACTCAATCAGTGAGAATCCCCGAGCTGGCCTCATTGCTTTGATCGTCCCATTTTTGGATGTCAGCTTCAAGTTACCTAAGGCACGCATTACCAATCACTTACGTCAGTGCCAGTATAGGATTCCCGTCCCGGCATCAAGTGCAGGGGACGGCTGCAATAACCACCGCGCATTTTGCGCTTGATCGCGGCGGAATGTTTACACCCTGCTGACAACCACGATCCGAAATGCAGACTACGCTTACTTCCAGAGTTCGCGGAGTCTCGCAATCTTGCACTACTTCCGGTGCAACCGGGCAAAAGTTGTCAAGCCCCCAAACGTGCTTGAATTTCGCTAAGCGATTCATTCTATGGCGGAAATAAATCTCGCAACCCTGTCTCATTTTCCCCCTGCAATTTGCTACTCTGGAAACAGGATGGAATGAAAGGCGCGGCCTTCGGGCTGCGCCTTTTTGCGTCTGCGGGTTTTCCCTACGGAACCTGCAGGCCATGACCGGTGGGTATCTGGCTCATGGGGCAGGGGGTTCCTAGACTGAAGCTCTCCCCTGGGAGATGCCGATGTCCCTAAGTAGTAGATGGCTCAGCCTTTCCAGCGATAGGCGTCGGGCTGGGGCAGGCCGATGTGGGCCAGAACGCGGTACGCGAATTCGCGGGCCAGGGCGTCGAAACTCGACGGCCGGCTGTAGAAGGCTGGGATCAGCGGGAACACGGTCGCGCCGGCGTCGTCGGCGCGGTACATGTTGCGGATATGGATCTTGTTGAGCGGCGTCTCGCGGACGCAGAGCACTAAAGGCCGCTTCTCTTTCAGACAGACGTCGGCGGCGCGCTCGATGAGGTGCGATGCGATGCCGTTGGCGATGCGCGCCAGCGTGCCCACGCTGCAAGGGATGACGACCATGGCGTCGGCGGGGTAAGAGCCGCTGGCGATGTTAGCGCCGATATCGACGTTCGATTGCTGGCGAATCTTGCGCGAGGCCTTGCCGAGAATCTGCGCTGTGAGGTTGCTGCGTCCGCGCAGAGAAAGCTCTTCGGCCATGACGCGCAAGGCGCTGTCGGAGGCGATGAAGTTTACCGTCTGTACTCGCTTGTCGCGCTCGAGCGCGAGCAGAAACTGCCGCAGAAACAGCGAACCGCTGGCACCGGTGGTGGCGACGGTGAGGTTCTGAGGGGGATGGGTCGGCAAAGTTAGAAAGTCTCCGTTGAGCAACTCGAGCGAGTTGAGCATAGGGAGGCGGCGAATAGCAAGTCAAGGAGCAGTCGTCAGTCTTCCGTGGTCAAGGCCCACCGCAAGGGCCATTGCTGACGGCTAACGATCGACGACCGACGACCGAGGAGACGATGGCAACGACGACCAGCTTACGAATCCGCCGCAATGAAGCGCAGTTGCACGCGCTGGCGGGGGTGGAGCGGGAAATTCGGGTCAGCGATCCCACCAGCCGCCGCAAATATCTGCAGGACTACAGCGAAGCGTTCTGCACTTATGATGCGGTTCTGAATTCGGAACAACTGAAAAGCACGGTGGCGGAGGCAGGCGTTGTACTGATCGGCGACTACCATGCCTTGCCCGCAGCGCAGCGATTTGCCGCGGCGCTGTTCGAGGAGCGGGCGCAACCGGGAGATCGCCCGGTGGTGCTGGGAGTGGAAACCATTTTCGCGCGCGATCAGCACATTCTGGACGAATGGTGGCGGCGCGAAATCGAAGACGCTGAGTTGCGGCAACGCATCCGCTTCGACATCGACTGGGGCTACGCCTGGGAGCCCTTCTACCGCTTGCTGGTGACGGCGCGGGAGCACGGCGAGCACATCTATGCTCTCGATTGCATGCCGCGCGAGGACTTGCGCAAGATTGGCGCGCGCGACCGCCATGCGGCGCACAAGATCAGCGAAATGCGGCAACGGCATCCCGAGGCCGCGATTCTGGTGTTGTTCGGCGAATCGCATCTTGCGCCCGGGCATTTGCCGCACTTACTGCGCGAGCAGATGCCGCAAGAGCGCATCCTGAGCGTGCTGCAGAACGTCGATGCGCTCTACTGGCACGCGGCGGGAGAACAGCGGGAGCGAGTGGAGGCGGTGCGCGTGGCCGATGATGTGGTGTGCGTATTCAATTCCACGCCGCTCGAGAAATACGAGAACTACCGCCTGCACCTGAGCCGATGGCGCAGCAGCGAAGATGAGGGGCCGGACCTCGCGCCGACGATCTACAACTTGATCGACAGCCTGATCCGGTTTCTGGATATCAATCTGTACTCTGCGCGCAATGGAACGCAGCCGAAGTTTCTGGTCGATCTGTTGCCCGAAGTTTATTGCGGCGTGGGCGAAGCGCGCGCGCGGCGGCTCATGGCGCGGGAGAGTGAGGCGGAAGAGCAGCAAGCGGCGCTGCTTCGGCAGGTGGAAGAGCAGGGCTGCGTTTATCTTTCGCGCATGAACGTCTTTTACGTGCGCGAGTTTCAGATGATGTACGCGGCGGAAGAAGCGGCGCGGTTTCTGCATTATGCCTGCCGGGGCTTGCTTCGGCAGCCAGGAGACACGCAGGCCGAAGATCTCAACGGATTCTACACACGGGTTCTGGAACACGCGCTGGGATACTTTGGGTCGCGGGTGCTGTATCCGGTGCGCGCGGCGGCGCCAGGCGAATTGTCGCGGGAGCTTTGTGACGAGTTTGCGGAGTCGGCGCTGCGCACAGGGAAACTGGACGAGAACGCAAAGCACCTGGGATATCTCTTGGGCAGGGAACTCTACGATCTCTACTTAGCCGGAGTGGTCAGCCGAAGCAAGCTGCGGAATATGTTTGTCGCAAGTCTGCGGGAGTTTGGGCGGGCGCGCGAAATTTGCCTCGAGATTGCCGAGTTGGGCCACGCAAATCATAGAGCGCGCGTGGGGCATAAGCGGCCGAAGCCGGTCAGAACTGTGCTCGCACACGAGCGGCGGACGACGGGGTGAAGGCTTTTCGCGGCGCGGCGTGACCACAGAGGACACAGGGAAGCACAGGGGCAGAAGCACAGAGGCAGAGGGAAAGATCATGCCGGCATTTCTCGGCCATGACTTCGCTTCCTTCACGCACTTGTGCGGGCAGATCAGCAGGTGGTGTTAATCTAAAGCACGTCCTTAAGGCTGCAAGCCAGGCCGGATGCTGCTTTGAACGCCGAATCCATTCGCAAACTATTTGAGGATGTGCGCCGGGGCAAATTGTCGCCGGATGAGGCGGTGTCGCGCCTGCGCCATCTTCCGTTTGAGGATTTGGGATTCGCCAAGCTGGATCATCACCGGGCGCTGCGGGTGGGGATGCCGGAGGTTGTGTTCGGAGAAGGGAAAACCGCGGCGCAGATGGCGCAAATCTTTTCGCGGTTGGCCAAGCATGGCGGCAACGTGCTGGCCACGCGCGCGAGCGAAGAACAGTTCGCAGCGGTGAAGAAGAAAGTGCCAAAAGCGGAGTATCGCGAGCTGGCGCGGGCGATCGTTCTGACGCGCGACAAGAAGACATATGGCAAGGGGACGATCGCGGTGGTTTCGGCGGGAACCAGTGATATTCCGGTGGCCGAGGAAGCCGTGGTCACCGCGGAGGTGATGGGCAACGACGTGACCCATCTCTATGACGTCGGCGTGGCGGGGATTCACCGGCTGCTGGCGAATCGAGAAGTGCTGGTGCGGGCGCGCGTGATTGTTGTGTCTGCGGGCATGGAAGGCGCGCTGCCGAGCGTGGTGGGCGGCTTGGTTGGGGTTCCGGTGATTGCCGTTCCGACGAGCGTGGGCTATGGCGCGGCGTTCAAAGGGCTGGCGGCGCTTTTGGGGATGATGAACTCCTGCGCGTCGAACGTGAGCGTGGTGAACATCGACAATGGGTTCGGAGCGGGGTACGTGGCGGCGTTGATTAATCGGGGGTAGGGCATGCCGCGATAGATGACCCGCTCGCTGAGGAAAATGATTTCTTATTGGCGTGAAACAGCGGTCCCTCGACTACGCTGAAGTTCGCTTTGCGAACTTCAGGCTTCGCTCGGGATGACAATGCACTCTTAAAAGGGGTGCTACAAAGAAAGGCACGGCCGGAGCCGTGCCTTTTTTGACGGGCGAAATGCCCATCGCTCCATTCCGGCGCTTAGGAATTGTTGTCAACCTGCAGATGGTTCTGCACGCTGAAGACGCCGGGCACCTGGTTGGCGCGAATGCCGGCCAGGGTCTTGTCCATTTTGTTTTCCACCACACCGTACAAGCTGACGTGGCCGTTTTCCACGACGATGCGAATGGGCCGCGCGGGATTGCTGGCGTAGCGGCCGAGCACCGGATCGCGATAGATGGCGCGCGCGGTGCGCAGGCGAATGCTGTCATCGAAGCTCGAGACGGGTAATACGGTTACGTTGTTCACGACGTCCTTCACGCCGGGCGTGTTGTCCACGATGGAGAGAGCCGAGTCGAGATCGACGGGGACCCTGGCTTCGCCGCTCAGGGTCACGAGGCCGTCTTTCACCGAAGAGGTGATGAAGCTGAACTCGTTGGCATAGCCGATACGGTCGTAGTAGAGCTTGCGATCGAGCCGGCTGGTGAGAGCCGTGTCGGAGACGCTGGCGCCCTCAACAGTGAGGAAATTGCGCACGCCCTGTACGTTGGATACTTTGCGGGCCTGCTTGGCCGCGTCCAGCTTTTGCTGGTAGAGCGCGACGTGGCCGGTGAGCGTGACAATGCCGTCCTCGGTGGACGCCTTTACGTTTTGGAACTGATTCTTGGCCGCGAGTTTCTGGGTGACCCGAGTCTGGATTGCGCCGTCATAGCGGGCGGCGGCCGCGGGCTGCGCGAGCATCGCCGTGCTGAGCACACCCACGGACAAAAGGGACGCGAACATACTGATCAAGCGCTTCATGATGTTGCTCCTGCTTTCCTCTTCCGGTACTGATTAACCGGTTAGTTAATTAAGTAGATGCCGCCATCCTCGCAAACGTTGCCGGGCGGGGCGTCATCGAGCAGCCCGGGAACGGACTTCTTCTGTTCACTTAAACCCGTAAGAGGAAGCAAAGTTGCGCGAAATGACAAGATGTTGACACTTGTCGTTGCAACGACTAATGTCGGGCGATGGCGGGAATCCGCGAAGAAATCCGGCAGCAAAAGCCCTTCGCCAGCTTGGAAGAGGAGGCCTTTCTCGGGCTACTGCGCACCGCCGATCAGATGCAGGCGAGCCTGGGCGAAATGCTGAAGCCGCACGACATCTCGCCGACGCAGTACAATGCGCTGCGCATCCTGCGGGGCGCCGGCGCGGAGGGGTTGGCATGCGGCGAGATCGGGGCGCGGATGATCAACCGCGATCCGGACATCACCCGCCTGCTCAACCGGCTGCAGCGGCGCGGGCTGGTGGCCAGAAGCCGCGGACGGGAAGATCGCAGAGTGATGCGGGCACGAATTACGGCCTCCGGGCTGGCCTTGCTGAAGGCGCTGGATCGCCCGCTGGAGATTTTCCAGCGGCGCCTGCTGGGGCATTTGGGCGAGCAGCGGCTGCAGCGGCTGATCCAGTTGCTGGACGCGGCGCGTGGCGGCGCGGAACGATAGAGAGTTATCGAGGAGAGAGACGCATGAGCAGCAAAGAGCGGTCGTTGGGGCCAACCCTACTGCGAGTTGTGGTGGGCCTAGTGTTCGTGAGGCACGGCATTCAGAAGCTGTTCTCCATGGGCGTTCCCGCGGTGGTGGCATTTCTGGGCAGCGTGGGCGCGCCGTACCCGAGATTCTTCGGCGTGGTGCTGCCGCTGATCGAACTGTTCTGCGGCGCGGCGCTGATTCTCGGACTGCTGACGCGAGCCAACGCGCTGATTCTGGCGGGCGATATGTTTGTGGCCATCGTGAAGGTACATTGGAAGAATGGATTTTTCATGCCGATGGGATACGAGTTCGCGCTGACGCTGCTGGCGGCAAATCTTAGCCTGATGCTGATGGGCGGGGGAGCGTGGTCTGTGGATAGGCTGATTTGGAGAGGGAAGGAAGAAGTTCCCAAGAAAACTGCGCCGCCGCCGGCCAAGACCGCTGCACCGGCAGCGACGCCCACGCCTGCGGCGAAGCCTGAGCCACCGAAATAGCGGCCGCCCACTGGAGCACGGCGCGATCTACCTCTTCGCTTTCTTCTTTTTGCCGCGGGGTTTTACCGATGGCACAAAGACGCGGGTGAAAATCTTATCGACGTTGCGCAGTTGGCGTTTGAGATCGAACGCGCGCTCGATTTGGGCACGCGGCACGCGGCCGGTGATTTCTTTATCTTTGAGAATCAGGTCGCGGAAATTCAGACCTTCCTTCCAGGCGCGCATGGCGTGACTTTGCACCAGGCGGTAGGCGTCCTCGCGGGAAACTCCATTCTCGACTAAATCCAGCAGCAATTGGCCGCTGAAGACCAGGCCGCCGGTGCTTTCCAGATTGGCGCGCATGCGCTCGGGATAAACGAACATCGTGTCGATGAGATTAGCGGTCTTCTGCAGCAGGTAGTCGGCCAGAGTGGTGGAGTCGGGAATGATGACGCGCTCGGCGGAAGAATGCGAAATGTCGCGCTCGTGCCAGAGGGCGACGTTCTCAAAGCCGGCCTGGGCGTTGGAGCGCACGACGCGGGAAAGGCCGCTGATCTGCTCGCTGGTTACGGGATTGCGCTTGTGGGGCATGGCGGAGGAGCCCTTTTGCTTTTCGCTGAAAAACTCCTCGGCCTCGCGGACTTCGGTGCGCTGCAGGTGGCGAATCTCCGTGGCGATCTTGTCGAGCGTGCAGGCGATGACGGCGAGCGTGGCCAGGTAATAAGCATGGCGGTCGCGCTGGATCACCTGTGAAGAAACCGCGGCGGCTTTCAGGCCGAGGCGGGTGCAGATTTGTTCCTCCAACTCGGGCGTGAGATGAGCGAAAGTTCCGACGGCGCCGGAGAATTTTCCGACGCGCATGTCTTCGGCGGCGCGCTGGAAGCGGGCGATATCGCGCTGCACCTCGGAATACCAGTTGGCCAGCTTGAATCCGAAGGTGATGGGTTCGGCGTGAATGCCGTGGGTGCGGCCGATCATGGGAGTGTCTTTGAACTCCCAGGCACGGCGTTCAAGAACTTCGGAGAGGCGATCGAGATCGGCGGCGATGATGGTAGAGGCCTGGCCGATGAGCAGGGCTTGCGCAGTATCGACAACGTCGTTGGAAGTGAGGCCGTAGTGGAACCAGCGGGCCTGAGGGCCGACGATTTCGGCGACGGCGGTCGTGAAGGCAATCACGTCGTGGCGGACTTCAGCTTCGATCTGATTGATGCGGTCGACGTTGAAGTCGGCGCGCTCGCGGATGGCGCGAGCAGCGTCCTTGGGGACGATGCCGGCCTCGGCCAGGGTTTCGGTCGCGGCGACTTCGACGGCCAGCCAGGTGCGGAAGCGGTTTTCGTCGCTCCAGATGCGGCCCATTTCCGGGCGAGTGTAGCGAGGGATCAAGGTTGCGCTCTGCCTTCTTGGGGAATTGAGGACAGAGGATTCTAAATGGAAGCGGTAGGTGCTGGCCAGCGGGACGGGCCATTTCGGAAGGCAAGAGCCAAGGGGGCTGTGTTGGTGCGAATTTCGCTAATATATCGTGATACGATATATAGTGAGTGCCGTCGATGCGGGAGTTCGACATGGAGAAGAAACTCAACCAGAGGGACTATCAGGCGCTGGCCGAGCTGCGGCATCAAATCCGGCGCTTTCTGCATTTTAGCGAACAAGCTGCGCGCAAGGAAGGGCTGGAGCCGCAGCAGCATCAGATGATGCTGGCCATCAAGGGATTGCCGGACGGTTTGCGGCCGCGGATCGGCGAGTTGGCGGAACGGTTGCAGATTGAGCATCACAGCGCGGTGGAGTTGGTGGACCGGCTGGCAGCGGGCGGTTATGTGCATCGCAGCCCCGGATCGCTGGACCGGCGGGAAGTGCTGCTGGCGCTGACTGGCAAGGGCGAGCAAGTGCTGCAGGCTCTTTCGCTGCATCACCAGAACGAGCTGCGGGCACGCGGGCCGGCGCTGCTGAGCGCGCTGCGGGCGGTAACTCGAAGGGTGAAGGCGACATCGGTCAACCCCGCCAAGAGCACGGCAAAGAGCGGTTCGACTGCGCAGCACAAATCGAAGAAAAGGTCGCGGTAGCTATGGGGCAGCGGAACGGGGACAGCGCGAAAGGGTCAGCGGACGGGCCGGGAGCGCTTACTTATCAAGCGAAAGCGAACGCGCGCTCACGGCAAACCTCTCGCATGCTGGAGCTATCGCTGTTGGGAATCGTTGTGGGAGTGGCGGGAGGCCTGGTGGCCGAAGGCTTGTTGCGCGCCATCAATTTCATTTCCAACGTTTGTTTTTACGGCCAGTTCACTTTCACCAATCTGCCGCCGAACCTGGCGCCGCATCACTTGTGGACGCCACTCTTGCCGGCTGCTGGCGGGCTGCTGGTCGGGCTGCTGATCCACTATTTCTCCCCGGAAATCAAAGGCGATGGCATTCCAGAAGCGATGTCGGTGGCGCTGAACAACCGCAGCATCGTGAAGCCGCGGGTAAGTTTTTTCAAGCCGCTGAGCGCGGCCATCACGGTGGGAAGCGGCGGCCCCTTTGGCGCGGAAGGGCCGATCATTCAAACCGGCGCCGCGCTCGGGTCTTTGCTCAGCCAGTTGCTGCCTTCGTCGCCGATTGAGCGGCGCGTGTTGCTGGCGTGCGGCGCGGCCGCCGGGTTGGCGGGCGTGTTCAAGACTCCGTTTGCCGGAGTGATGCTGGCGGTGGAACTTTTGGTTTTCGAATTTCGCGCCCGCTCGTTCGTCCCGATTGCACTGGCCTCAGCGACGGGAACGATGGTGGCGATGGGATTTCGCGGCGCCCAACCGGTGTTTCCCGTAGTGACGGCGTACACGTTTCACGCGCTGGAGTTGCCGTTCTTCATTTTGCTGGGCGTGATTTGCGCCGGGCTGGCCTGGCTCATGACGCGATCGCTCTACGCCTGTGAAGATTTCTTTGAGCATTTGAAGATTTGGTTTCCTCTTGTGCCGGCGATGGGCGGGTTGCTGGTGGGGCTGATCGCGATTTTCTTTCCCCAGGTCTTGGGGACGGGATATGCAGTGATTGCGGATTTGCTCTCCCGGCCACATCCGCTGCACGTGTTGCTGGGAATCTGCGGAGCGAAGTTGGCAGCGTTCGCCTTGGCGCTGGGTTCGGGAGCTTCGGGAGGAACTTTTGCTCCGGCATTGATGATTGGCGGCAGTTTGGGCGCGGCCTTCGGCTCGCTGGTGCATCTCGTGCTGCCGAATGCTTCGACGATTGGAATTTATGGCATGGTCGCGACTGCCGCGTTGTTCGGCAGCCTTTACCGGGCGACGCCGAGTGCGATTTTATTCATGCTGGAAGTGACGGGAGCATACAACGCGATTCTGCCGGTGTTTCTAGTGGCGGTGGTGGCCGACCTGGCGGTGCATTACTTCATGCGGACGACCATCAACACGGAGCGGCTGGTGCGGCGTGGGCACCTGGTGCCGGAGGCGTATGAGATCGATTCCATGAAGATGGTGCGCGTGCGCGACATCATGAATGCGGAAGCCGAGACTGTGCGCGGCGACCGCAAGGTGGCGGAGTTTCTGGCGGCGGTTGGGCACCAGGACTGCGTTGCCGTTGTCGATGAGAACGATCATGTGGCCGGAGTTCTTTACCGGCAAGACCTGCTGGCGGCGCCACCGGACGCGACGGCCATCTCACTGGCCCACAAGGAACTTCCTGTCGCTTACACGGATGAAGTAGTGCACGACGTAGTGGAGCGATTCCTGGGCAAGGGGTATGGGCAGGCGCTGGTTTTAGACAGCGCAACCGGGGAATTGGCTGGGACGCTTTCGGCGCTCGACATCCTGAAGGCAAAGAATTGGGAACTGATGCAGGAAATGCCGGAGCCGAGGGTTTTTTCCGGGGCGTCGTTATTGCGATTCGTGTCGCCGCTGCGGGCGCGGGAATAGCGCTTCCCAGTCGAGATTGCGAATTAGCAGCCGGACCTGTAAGCCGAATTCTGTCCGCCAGATTGCTCCGGCGGGACGATCATTCCTCTGGGACGAGCATTGCTGCGCGCCTCAAGCGACCTACCCGGAGGTTTGACGCACCGAGCCGGCACGTGTCCGGGACCGAAGTCCCAGGCTCCCTCCCTATTTGGTCTTGCTCCGTGTGGGGTTTGCCCTGCCCGTGGCATTACTGCCGCGGCGGTGCGCTCTTACCGCACCTTTTCACCCTTACCCTGGCGTTGCCGCCCAGGCGGTATGTTTTCTGTGGCACTTTCCGTCGAGTGAACTTGAATTCACCCTCCCGGACGTTATCCGGCACACTGCTCTGCGGAGTTCGGACTTTCCTCTCCCGAGGCCCGAAGGCTTCGAAAGCGACCGTCCGGTCCGGCTGCCAACTTGTTCATTATAGGGCAAGCCGCAACAGTCTTAAGTCTTCAGTCGTCGGTCGCCAGGCGGGGGCAAATAGGTCTCTGCTAGACTGAACCAAATCGGTCGAATTGACGTACTGCAGTGATGACGGCCGACGACCGACGACTCCTTCATGAATACTCTCGAAGCCATCCGCCTCGCGTTGCAGTCGCTTTGGGCGAACAAGCTCCGATCGGTACTGACTCTGCTCGGCGTGGTCATCGGGATTGCCTCCGTCATTGCCGTAGTGACCTTCGTCAATGGCATCAACGGCTACATGGCGGAGAAAGTCTTCAATCTGGGCGCGGACGTTTTCATCGTCAGCAAAATGCCGCCGGTCATCACCAACTTCGACGAGTATGAGGAAGGCATGAAGCGCAAAAACCTGACGATGGAGGACTACCGCGCTGTGCTGGCGGGCTGCGCGCAATGTTCCTCGGTGGGAGCGATCGAAGGCAATAGCGCGGGGAAAGTGAAATCCGGCCAGCAGTCGATGACGGGCGTGAATATTCGCGGAATTACGCCGTCCATGGCGCCGATTCTGAATGTCGACCTGGAGACGGGCCGAATGCTGAATCAAACGGACGAAGATACGCGTTCCAATGTCGTGGTCATCGGGACCGACGTGGTGGACAACCTCTTCCCGGGTGTCGATCCGCTGGGAAAAGAGCTACGTGTGGACGGCGAGGAATATCAGGTAGTGGGCGTGGGTCAAAAGCAAGGCACGACGCTGGGGCAGAGCCGCGATAACTACGTATTGATGCCCATCGGCGCTTATCTGAAGCAATACGGGGTTCACACCAGCATCACGATTTTCGGAAAGGCTAACGGGATTGGCGGCCAGCTGGAAACCGCCATGGATCAGGCGCGCGTGATCATCCGCGGGCTGCGCCACGACCTGCCGGGGAAGCCGGACAGCTTCGAAGTGGAAACCAACGCCAGCCTGCTGGGTATTTGGTCCAATCTCACCGGGACGTTTTTCATCGCCATGATCGCCATTGCCGCCGTGTCGCTGGTGGTAGGTGGGATATTGATCATGAACATCATGCTGGTTTCTGTGACCGAGCGAACCCGCGAGATCGGCATTCGCAAAGCCATGGGGGCGCGCTCGCGGGACGTCTTGCTTCAGTTCCTGATCGAGTCGGCTACGATTGCCCTGGTCGGTGGAGTAATCGGTGTGCTTGGCGGAATTACGATCGCGGAGATCGTTACGGCGATCATCGGCATGCCTTCCGCGATCAAGCTGTGGGCTGTGGCGGCAGCCTTGATCGTGGCCGCCAGCGTGGGCTTGTTTTTTGGCGTGTATCCGGCGCGCCGGGCGGCGCGGATGGATCCGATCAATGCCCTGCGGTTTGAAATGTGAACAAACGAACGAAACGGGTCTGATTTTTCATGCGTAAAGGCGACTACGGCGAAATCGTAAAGATGGCGGTCGACACGATTCGCAGCAACAAGCTGCGGTCCGGGCTCACCGTGCTCGGAATCGTGATTGGCATTGCTGTAGTCATCACCATTTCCTCGGTGGTTCGCGGACTGAACGATCAGGTGATGGGTTCGATCAGCAGCCTGGGGTCCAATCTGATTTTCGTGTTTCACATCCAGCCCTTCAGCCTCACCCGGCCCACGGAAGAAATGCGGACGCGCAAGCGGCTCACTTACGACGACTACCTTGCGTGCCAGGGCTTACCGCACGTGAAGGCCATCACCACCGGGCTTCGTTACACCGACCCGCGATTCGGCTCAGGCACCTACACTGTGAAGTACGGCAGTCACCGGGTGAAGAACACTATCCTCGAGGGGGATGTCTATACCTGGAAAGACGTCTACGATCTGGGCGTGACTTCCGGCCGCTGGTTCACGGAGGTTGATGAGGAGCACCGCTCCCCCGTCATTATCCTCGGGGCAGATACGGCGGAGGAGCTTTTTCCTCAAGGCGACTCACTGGGCAAAGAAATCAACATCGAAGGCCAACTGTTTACCGTGATTGGGGTAGCGGAGCGGCGAAAGAGCGCCTTCTCCAATGGCAAAAATCCGGAAGACAACGTGGTTTTCTTTCCCTATAGCACGTTCCGCAAGCTGCATCCGGAGTTGAAAGATTTCTGGATGACCGCCAAGGCTACTTCGCAGGCGGACATGCCGCAGGCGATGGATGAAATTCGCGCCGCGCTGCGCCGCTCCCGCAAAGTGCCTCCCGACAAGCCTGACAATTTTGAGGTTTTCACCCAGGACGCGATGTCCGATCTGTGGAAGCAGCTTTCCGGAATGATCTTCATTTTCATGTTTGCGGTTTCGAGCGTCGGATTGCTGGTGGGCGGCGTGGGCGTGATGAACATCATGCTGGTATCGGTGACGGAGCGCACGCGCGAGATTGGCGTGCGCAAGGCCATTGGGGCGCGTCGGTTCGACATCCTGGCGCAATTTACGCTGGAAGCGATCACGCTTACGGGAATGGGCGGCGCGATAGGCCTGGCCGTGGGCGCGCTCCTAACCTGGACCATTCCGGCGATTTGGAGTTCGTTGCCTGCCAGCATGTCCTTGTTCTGGGCCGTATTTGCGCTTGGCGCGGCTACGGTGGAGGGATTGCTGTTTGGCATTTATCCAGCATGGAAAGCCGCCAACCTTGATCCCATCGAGTCTCTGCGCTACGAGTAGATGATTCGCCACATCCTGGAAATTGTCGCGGCTCTGGGGACATGCGCGAGCATGGCGTATTTGGCGCTATGTCTCTGGGGCGCGGCTGGATTTCTGGCCAGGCGTCGAAAAGGCGCTTTACCTGACGAACGGAATTTCACCTCGCCTGTATCTATTTTGAAGCCGCTGCGCGGCACCGATCCCGGGATGTATGAGAGCCTGCGCAGCCACTGCCTGCAGGATTATCCCGAGTATGAAATTGTGTTTGGCGTGAGCGATGCCGCCGACCCGGCGCTGACGTTGGTGAAGCGCCTGCGCAGCGAGCTGCCGGCAGTTCCCATCCGCGTGGTGTTGTGCGAAAGGTCGCTCGGTGCAAACACGAAAGTCAGCAATCTGGCGCAGATGTTGCCGGAAGCACGCCATGAGTATCTACTCGTCAACGACAGCGACATTCGTGTGGAGCCGGACTACTTGCGGGGCGTGGTGGCTCCGTTGGCCGATCCCAAGGTTGGGCTGGTGACTTGCCTCTACCGCGGGGTTCCCGCTCCCAGCCTGGGCTCGCGGCTGGAATCACTTAGCATCAGCACGGACTTCTGTGCCGGAGTGCTTGCGGCTGGCGTGATTGAGCGCGGCATCCGTTTCGGGTTGGGTTCGACGCTGGCATTCCGCCGCGGAGATCTTACCGAGATCGGCGGGTTTGAGGCTTTTGCTGATTATCTCGCCGACGACTATGAACTCGGCCGGCGGATCGCAGCGCATGGCCGGAAGGTCGAGCTTTCGGACGTGGTGGTCGAGACGTATTTGCCTTCCTACTCGTTCAAAGATTTCATTGAGCACCAGCTGCGCTGGGCGCGGACGATCCGAGCGTCGCGTCCGGGCGGTTATGCCGGGCTGGTGCTGACTTTTGCGATTCCGTGGGCAGTAGTGTGTCTCGCGAGCGCGTACGGAACTGGCTGGGCCTGGGCATTGTTCGCCGTTGCGGTTACGCTGCGCCTGGCGACAGCCCTCGTCGTGGGGAAACTCGTGTTGAGTGACCGGAATGCTGTGACTGGGTTGGGATGGATTCCTCTGCGCGACTTGGCCGCCGTTTTCGTGTGGCTGGGCGGGCTTGGCGGACGGAGAGTGACTTGGCGTGGAGATGTCTTCGAGCTTAGGAAGGGAAGGCTAGTTCGGAGCAGTCCGTGAGTGGCTAACAAGCCACCGGGGACGCAAGACGAGCTATTGGCCCATGCCCCCGGGCGAGGCCAGCAGTTCGAAGGTGCCGTCGGGATAGAGGCGATAGCGCCGCCCACGCCAGACGATGGTGTTGCCGAAAAAGCCCGCCACCCAGAATGAAAAAGCGATCAGATCTTCCATTGGCAAGAGCAGCCAACTAAATTTGGCCTTCAGCACCCGCGCCGAAACGACATAAGCAGCGATGGCTCGCACCAACACCACCAAAAGCGCGAGTGGCCATAATGTGGGTTTTATGGCGCAGACCAGCAGAGCCAGCGGCAAAGGCATGGTGAGCAACTGGCCCAGGTATCCAAGCGGCCGCGAGCGGCGTGTGCTGCGCGCCCAACGCAAACGATGCGATGCGTTGTGACGCCAATCCGTGCTGCCGATGTGGTGCTCAATCACGTAAGAAGAGAGAATGACTCCGTGGCCGGCTTCCGCCGCGAATTTGCCCATCACAAAGTCTTCCGCCAAAAAATCTTTCAACCGCTCAAACCCACCGATGGACTGCAGCACGCGGCGCCTCGCCACAATGGTCGGCCCCACGGCAAAACGCACGCCTTCCACCATGCGCGCCACCAGCATGCTGGCCATGAAGTCGGTATTCATGCCCACTGCTTCCAGCCGGGACCAAACGGTCGCTCCGGCGACGGCGCGATAGGGACAAGTGGCCACGCCAAGACGGTCGTCGAGAAACTCGCCGGCGACAGTCGACAGCAGAGTCGGGCTGACGCGGGTATCGCTGTCGCTCATTACAACTAAGTCATGGGCGGCGGCCGCCAGCATCAGATTCAGGCTGTAGACTTTGGCATTGGGAAAGGGCGAGTTGCCGGTTACCAACAAGCGAGTGGGGACGTTCGGATAATCGCGCTGAAGTTTTTCTACGACGGCAATCGCCGGGTCGTCTGCCTCGCGAACCGCAAACAGAATTTCGAACTGGGGATAATCCTGCTCGAAAAAAGTGCGCAGGTTCGATTCCAGACCGAGGTCGAGCCCGGAGAGAGGCTTGAGAATGCTGACCGGTTCGGTCGCGGATTTCCGCAAAGAACGGGCGGAGAGATAAAGCAAAGCTGCAACGATTGACAACAGCGAATAAAGCAAAGCGCCGAAAAGAAGAAAAAGAAACAGAGCTTCAATCGCAGACACGGCAGTCGGTCGCTCCCAAATGGGTAGTGTTCATTTCATCTTTGCCCAAACCGTGACCCGAAATACGAGCGCTCCGGTTCGCAACCCATTGATGGACGGCGAATCCCTGGAGCACAACCGGAGGCCGATTACGCCATCCGGCGGATAGGTTCAAGCTTAGGTTTCTTTTATTATAGGGGACTCGGCGCGGCGAAGGAATCAAATCGTGGTGGACTGGCCTGCCACCGCCGCGCGAGCGCTGATTTCCTCGGTCCGCAGGACTTCCCACGCTTTTCGCGCCAACGATCTCAAACTAAAGGGCTTCTGCAGAAAGCGCGCGGTCATGTCGATGGCGCCGTGGTTGAGAACGGTGTTCTCCGCGTAGCCGGAGACGAACAACACTTTTAGGCGTGGCCTTTCAGCCAGCAGGCGTTGCGCGAGTTCGGCGCCTCCCATGCCGGGCATGACCACGTCCGTGATCATCAAATGGATAGGCCCTGTGTGCTGGCGCGCGGCGCTGAGAGCCTTCTCGCCATCTCCCGCAGTCAGCACGGTGTAGCCGTTCAGCTTGAGGAACTCTTCTTCAGACTTGCGGACCGCCACTTCGTCCTCCACCAGCAGGATTGTCTCCCAGCCGCGGGGTACTTTCTTTGCAAGAGGGATTGCGGTAGTTTCACCGGCTGCACGCCGCACCCGCGGCAAGTAGATTTTGAAAGTAGTCCCCATGCCCGGCTCGCTGTATACCCATATGAACCCGCGATTCTGCTTCACGATGCCATAAACCGTGGCGAGGCCCAGGCCCGTACCCCTGCCCTCTTCCTTGGTGGTGAAAAAGGGTTCGAAAATGTGCGCGAGATGTTCCTGCGCGATTCCTTCGCCTGCATCGGTCACGGTGAGCAGAACATAATCGCCGGGAGGGACCATGGAATGGGATTGCAGGTAGGATTCGTCCAAACGCACATTGGAGGTTTCGATCGTGAGGCGGCCGCCTCGTGGCATGGCATCGCGCGCATTGGCCGCAAGATTCATGACGATCTGCTCAATCTGCCCGGTGTCGGCTTTCACTTTGCCGAGGTCGGCGCCAGGAACGATGAGTAGCTCAATGTCCTCGCCAATCAGGCGAGGCAGCATGCGGCTGATGTCCCGGATGACCGAATTCAAGTCGAGCACGCGCAGCGCTTGCATCTGCTTGCGGCCGAAGGCCAGCAATTGGCGAGTGAGGTCGGAGGCACGCTCCGCCGCGCCCATGATTTCTGTAACGTTGCGCCGCAGCGGGTGTTCCGCGGCCAGTGAACCCTGCATCAACTCCGCGTACGCGCTGATGACCATCAGCAGGTTGTTGAAATCGTGGGCTACGCCCCCTGCGAGTTTGCCGATGGCGTCCATCTTCTGCGCCTGCTGCAGTTGCGCCTCCAACTTGTGCCGCTCGGTGATGTCGCGATCCGTCGCGACCAGATGCGTGATCTGTCCTTCATCATTACGTAACGGTGAGATGACCCTTTCGATGAGCAAGGGCTCCCCATTCTTTTTTCGACTCATCATGGTTGCGCGAAACACTTTTCCTAAAGCCATCGCCCGCCACATTTCCTGGTCAAGGCCTCTTGCTTCCTGCTTCAACTTAAGGATGCGGAAGCTCCTCCCGGCAATTTCCTTGCGCGAGTAGCCGGTGATCCGCTCGAAAGCGGGATTGACGTATTCGATCCTGCCGGCGTGATCCGCAATCAGAACAAGATCGTTGATCTGCTCCAGCACGCGCGAAAAGTTGCGCAGCGTTTCTTCGCTTTTTTGATGAGCTTTCTCATTGCAGTACTTGCCGATGGCGCCGCAAATCGCCTCGGTGATCGGCGATTCACCAGACCTCGGGGTGGACAGGCCGGCGAAGGCGCCTGCTTGGACCGCGGCCGTTAGCACGGCATCGTTGACGTGGTCGCACAGGAAGACCACTGGCACACCCAGCCCGCTTTTGCGAATTTCCTGCAAAAGGGCGAGCGCTTTGCCGTCGCCGGAGTTGTAGGCGCAGAGCGCCAAGTCGTAGGTCGCTGTGGCCAGGCGGGAAAGCGCTTCATCCCGAGATTGCGCATGGTCAAGGGCGATTTGCCCGTGATTTACTTGACTGAGCAGGCCGCGCAAACGACGAGAGTCCTCTTCCTCCCCGCCCACGAACAGCAGCCGCAGCCGAGCGGAAGCGATTTTGGAATGCAGGATTTTGCTCAAGCGTAAGCGACTCCGCCTTGTTAGCCTCATCGGAGAGGAACGGGATGCGCATCTCCACCTGAATGCGGCGGAACGAAGGGAAAGATGAGCGGGATTTCAATTCAGGAAGAGTGCGGTTTTGGGCGCGTGAAAGGCCCTACGTACCCTATTCGATTCCACTCCGCAACCGCACGGCCCGGTTTGCAGCGGTACATCACGTACGAAATGCCGTAAGGTCCGGCCAAGGGGCGCTTCTGTGCGCGTTTTGCGAGAACAGAAACCAGAAACTACCCCTTTTCCTCGGGCCCCTTAATAGAGCAAAATAGAAGCATCTCAGGGAGTGAGGTGATTCATGCGTTATGCTCGGCTTGCAGCTTTGGGCGTTTCCGTCCTTGCGCTTTCCGTCTCGTTGCCGGCACAACAGATTCGCGGCGACTATGTGGAAACGCGAAGTGCCGACGTCTACACCGGACAATGCTTCGCCAACGGAGAAGTAAACTTGGTCGGCAACGAAGCCATTCTGGCATGGCGCGTCGCGAGCGGCAGCTGGAACGGCGTCACGCTCGACGGCTTGACGGTAGCGGCTGCGGTCCGGGCCAAAGGAACCCTGGGCGATCCCTACGAGAATCCGTACCCCGCCAGCGCCGTTCTGATCGTGGACGAGCAGGCGACGCCTCCACAGCGGGCCGCGCTGGTTGCCTTCGCCCAGCACATGGGGGGCGAACTTCTACAAAATGTTGAGCGGGTGATCTCCGCGCCCATGGAACTGGCGGTCAGTCGCGATCACCACGATGTAGCGCTCCTGCGCGCGGGTGATTTCGCGGTGGTGAGAACCCGGGCAATCGACGGTATGGACCACATCTGCGGAAACGAAACTACGTTCTATCCGCCGCTGACACAATTAGCCCACTCCATGCCGGCGGTGGCAGTGACGGATGCCTATCGTGGCCCGGGATTGGGAGTGGATTGGGAGCTGCACGGCAAACGCAGCGCTTTCGTGGGCACGTTTGCGCGCTAGTGCCAATTATTGCGGCGCGGTTAGGACGATAATGTTTTGATTCACGGGGCGCCGAGGCGCCCCGCTTTTTTGCCCATCTCCCTTGCGATGTCCTCTCATTCACTGCACAATTGAGTGGATCTTCTTACTCGGAGGCGAATGTGGCCAAGGGTTTGACTGCGGTTGTTCTTCTCGTGTCTCTGATTATCATCCCCATAGGCTGTTTGGCGCAGGCCGGCAAGGTCGAGCAATTGGGACCGCTCACCGACCCCAAAGTTCCCGAAGCAGTCCGCGCGGTTCTCGACAGCAAGGGCTACCGGGCGACTCTTGCCGACGGCACGGTAGCTTGTGAAATTTGGTTACGCAAAAATGTCCCGGCACATCCCGGCACCGGCGACACCACCGGCGCGGTATATCCTCAGCTGGCGGAATCGGAATTGGTTGGGGTCATTTCGTTTCCGGCGGCGACCACGGATTACAAAGGGCAAGCGATTCCCTCAGGTTGGTATACCCTGCGATATGAATTGCTTCCCAACAACGGCGATCACCTGGGTGTAGCGCCTGACCCGGATTTTCTGCTATTGATCCCGGCTGCCGCTGACACTGACCCGACTGCCGAATACAAGTTCGATCCGCTTGTGGAACTGAGCCGGCAGGCCACCGGCACCAAGCATCCCGGACCCCTCAATATGGCACAGGCGAACGGCACCACACCCGCCGTTTCCAAAGATGACGAGAATCACTGGGTTTTTTCCGCGGGACTGATGATGAGTTCCGGGAACACCATACCGTTTGGTTTGGTTGTAAAGGGGACGGCTCCGCAGTAAGTCCATCAGGAAGGCTGCACTCAGTGCCGAATCCAGAGTGCAGCCGCCAGGATGGCTGTTGCCAGCAGCACGGCACCGATCAAGTATTTGTGCGATTGTAGCCAACTCGCCTGGGCGGGCGCTGAGGAGTCGAACTCCGGAAGGGATTCGGGAATTGGTTCTGAATCTGCGGCAACGCTCACGGTGGAACTGTAGGACGAATCGCAATCCAGACATAAGGTGCGCCCTACGGAAACCGGAAAGCCACACGCGCTACATTCCCCAATTTTGCTGCGGTCGAAAAGTGAGGAGGTTACAGCAGTGAATTCCTCGGCGGGCGACTCCGAACCGGCGCCCG
This sequence comes from uncultured Acidobacteriaceae bacterium, assembly GCA_963770915.1. Classification (GTDB taxonomy): domain Bacteria; phylum Acidobacteriota; class Terriglobia; order Terriglobales; family Acidobacteriaceae; genus PALSA-270. The sequence continues at coordinate 1,641,751 of CAVYRG010000001.1, read as the reverse complement.
AAAGCATTGAATTTTGCGCTCGGGCTGCCGCCTCCGCGTGGTCCAACGCCGTCTGAATCATTTCGCCGAGGCGTTCCAGCGCTGCGATATCCCGCTGTTGGAAGGCATGCTTTTTCTTAGAGAGCAGCTCAAACACTCCAATAACCTGTTGTTCGCGCACCAGCGGCATTACCATGGCGGAGGCGATATTGCGTGCCTGGCAAGCGCTGAGGTTTACTCGCGGGTCGTTGGCCGTATCCTGACAGAGCAGAACTTCTTGCGTATGCAGACTTTGCTCTGCGAGGCCTGAGCTCAAATTGATCGGCTGACCGGCTTTGGGCGCGGATGGGCCAGCACTGGCCCGGCAAACCATGATTTCGCCCTGGAGCAGGGCGATCACGGCGACGGATGCTCCCGTGACATGCCGCGCCCTCCCGGCCAATAGTTGAAGAGTGGCTTGCAGATCACGGTTGGCCATGTCGACCAATGATCGGCCGCCGTCTTCGCCAGGAAACGGCAAAGGATCAGGGATCATGCCCCGGCCGAGCAGAGTTTCGCCGGTATTCTCATCGACGTCGACGGCAGCGAGAAATTCCTGCGGAGACTCGTGAGAAGAGAAATTTGGATCGGTTTCGCCCAGTTGCTCCATGCGTTCTTGCTGATTTGAAGTTTGGCTTCCACTCCGCGGAGTGTCAAGAAGCAAACGCTGGCGAAGGTTCTATGCCCATGGTCACGCGGCCGGGAGGCGTTTCCGGGAGATTCCGTTCGAGCGATTAGAACGTTGTCCCGACCGTGAAGCGGAAAGTCTTGCGCGGTTCACGGAGCCGAAACTGCGGTGAATACGTAGCGACCGCAGTAGCGTATGTATAGTCGCCGGCGGCTCCCGCAGGGAACATCGACCGCGTGATGGGCACGGGGCTCGACGTTGTCGAATCCAGCCGCAGCGGATTGTAGGCCCAGTAGATGCGGAAGGGAGCGTTCACCACCGGGAGCAGGACCTCCAATTCCAAACCCGTCGACATTCTGGGAACCCAGTTGGCGTGGCTCGCTAGAGGGAGCGTGGGCAAGAAAGTCTGCGTGACCGTCCCAATGCAATTCAGGGCGGCATCGAGCGCGGGGCAGCCGAATTTTGTGCTGTTCAGCAGGTTCACTTGCTGAGGAGTGATGCGCAATTCCGATTGGCGGATGATAGGATCCAAACCGGCGTCGATGAACGGCGCTAGAACCACTGGCCCGGCGATGGTGATGTGGTATTCCAAATTCGTCACCAAACTGGCGTCGCCACCCGGGAAGACGATCTGCTCGGTGGGAATTGGGATCGTCCAGGGAATGCGGTTGGCCTTGTCCTTAAACACTGTGCTTCCGTCCGGATTACGCAAGGCAATTGAAGTTTGGTTGGGCAGGAAGGCCACGGGAGAAACAGAGCGGATGTCGAATCCGCGCACGTCGTTTTCGCCGCCCATGTAATTGCGTTCGAAAGGAGGGGCTACATCGCCGCCATAGCCGGTAAGAAACGATCCCGCGACGTGGAAGGCCACTGCATTGCGGCCTTTTTGCACCGGAATGTAGTGTTTGTACTCGGCGATGGGACGGACGGAACGGATATTGCCGCCCAGGCCGGCGATCTCAGCTGCGAGGGTCAGACTAGTGCCGCTGTGCGGTTGATAACCGGCATACACCGTACTGTAGGTGAAGGTTGGAATGATTTTGCTGGTGGTAATCCCGTTCAGAGAGTTGGGTCCACTAATGCCCTCATACTGCAGGTATGTGAACAGATTCTTCGACGCATCGCTGAGCGTTACCAGAGAAGACACATCGAAGGTATAAGAGATGCCTACCGTTTTCCTGCCGCGGTGCAGATTGTGGTTCAGCGACACCGAGAAGCCCTTGCTCGACTGCGTATAGTTCTGGAGATTCTGCAGCAGAGCCTGCGGAATGTTTACCTGCTGCCCGGTGAGCAGAGCTTCCTCGCGCGCTTGGTTGTAATTGTATTTTGTTCCGTACACCGAGAATCCCGCCTGCAGGGCTCGATCGAACAGATAGGGCTCGGTGAAGCCGAAGCTCAGGGATCGTTCCAGGTTGCCGATGTTAGCCTGCACGGACAAGCTTTCTCCCCGCCCCAGAAAGTTGTTGGTGCTGTAATTGATGCCGATGAACGATCCCGCCAGGCCGCTGACTCCACCCGTCAGACCGATGCTGTTTTTCCCTTTCTCTTTCAGCTTGAGGGTTAGGTCCACCTGGCCGTCCTTTTCATCCAGGTGGCGGTCGGTGATGTTGGGATCGTCGGGCTTCAGTTCTTCGAAATAGCCAAGCTGATTCAATCGCTGCAGGCTCAGCTTCCAGAGATGCTCGTCGTATCTCTGACCTTCTTCGAGAAGGATTTCCCGGCGAATCACTTTATCCCGCGTCGTGGTGTTGCCAGTGAATTCAATGCGGCGAACGAAAAATTGCTTTCCCTCGTCGATGTCGATATCGAGATAGACCAACTTCTTGTCTTCATCAAAGGTGGTGTTGGGAATAGATGTGAAATTGATATAGCCCTGCGTCCCGTAGGCATTACGCAGGTTTTCAATCCCCTTGGCGACCTTGGAGCGGTCGAAGATGTCGCCGTCCTTAATAGGAAACTGCGCCCGCAATGCCGCCGTGTTGCTTACTGCCTTATTGTTCTTAAACGTGATCCCGCCCAGCCGGTATTGGTCTCCCTCCTCGATGGGAATCGTAATATCGATCGCTTTGCCCGGGCCGGACTGGAGCAGCGGAATATGGAAGCCCTTGTGGCCGGTGTCGCGGATCTGGGTCTTGGGGTCGTCCACGATGACCTTGAAATAGCCGCGGTTTTGATATTCCTCGCGTACTCTTTCGGTATCGTCTTCGAGACGGCTGGCGTCGTAGGCCTTGGCGAATAGATCTTCCAGGAAAATGGAGTGAGGAACTCCGACGGGCCGCAGGGCCTTCATGGAGCTGCGCAGGGTGCGCGTGTTGATGTGTTTATTGCCGGTAAAGCGGATCCGGCCCACCTTTACCTTGGGCCCTTCTTTGACGGCGAAGGTGATGCTCACAGCCGCGGGAGGAATGGGATGGACCTCGGTCCGGATGGTCGCAAATTGCCGCCCATGCTCAGAGAGCAATTCTTTGATCGTGACCTCGGCCTTCTTGACCTTCGTGGGATCGTACTGGCTGTCCTGGGAAAGTCCTACCTTGGCCTGCTTGAAACGATCCAGCACATCGCTGGTGGAAACCGAATTCAGTCCGGTGTAAGTAATCTCTCGGATGGTGGGCCGCTCTTTCACGTAAACGTGAATAATCCAGCCCTTGGGGGTCTGTTCGCGCTCGAAGCGTATGTCCTCGAAGTATCCCGTATTCCAAAGCGAGTTGAAGTCGCGCTCTATGGCGGTTTGGTCGTAGACATCGCCAGGCTTGGTGTAGATGCGGGCTTTGATGGTCTCGGCCGGAATGCGCCGGTTGCCGTGCACCTCAATGCCGACGATTAAGTCCTGTTGCCCCAATCCGGCCTGGCACAACAGACACAGCACCAGCGCCAGACTGAGCAGCGACCGGCCGCATTCCCTCCAAGAGAATGGAAATGAAGGAGATGGAGCCGACGGCGAAGCCGCGCCGCTCTCCGTCCGGCCACACATGCCCTTGGCGACCGCAGGGCTTACGTGATGCACGCGAAGAATCGCTACTACCTCGGGCTGCGGGAGTATGGAAAACGGCAATTATACGGTAGAGCACTACGGACCGTCCAAGTCCTTTGCTTTCAGAAGGACGGAACGCAGGCCGCGCTTTAAGAAGCCGCTTTGAAATGCTCTACTTCAACCAAGACGGAATAAAACGTAGCGGAGTTGCCTAGGTCCGTAAGTTTTTCAGAAGTAAGCGCGTTGATGTTCTTGCCGTCTATGGAGAGCTTGGCCCAATGCAGGCGCGCCGCCACTACGCCGGGCTGAACCGAGCCATCTATGCGGGCTTTGAGCAAAATCTCGCCTCGATGATTGTATACTCGGACCGCGTCACCCTCGGCGATGCCTCGCGCCCGCGCGTCGGCGGCGTTCATCTCCAAAAGCCCGACCTCCTCCATCTCCTGCGTCACCGCCAGATTGGAGAAAGTGGAGTTGAGAAAGTTGTCTGCCTTGCGAGCCAGCAACTCCAACGGAAAGAACCTGGCTTGCGAACCGTGGCGCGATTCGGTCGGCGGAGTAAAGCTCGCCACCGGGTCCAGACCCTGCTGCTTGAGAGTGGCGTTGTAAAGCTCGGCCTTTCCGCTGGGGGTGGCAAAGTTTCCCTGGGCGAAGGGCAAAAAGGGCGGAGTCGTGGGTATTCCGCCCGTGCCCAGTTGCGAATCACGCTGTGTGGGCGGGACGCCTGTCTCTCCATTTCCCGCGAAATTCAGCCTGACGTGCCCTTCACGCTGTAGGCGTTTACGGTCAATTCCCTTCAGCCACGGATTTTCTGAATCAAGAGCCAGATCGATCATCTCAGGCACGGATTCCCGGAAGCATTCGTCATCGAACCCCATGTGCTCAGCGAGCGCGCGAAAGGTGTCGACGTTGGAGCGGCATTCACCCAACGGCTCGATGGACTTCTCAGACATCTGCACGTAGTAGTGCCCGTATCCGGTCTGCAGGTCGTCGTGCTCGAAGAACGTGGTTGCCGGCAGCACGATGTCGGCATAGTCCGTGGTGTCAGTGAAGAACTGCTCATGAACTACGGTGAAGAGATCGCCGCGTTTCAATCCGCGGATCACTTCATTGTGGTTAGGGCACACCGCCACAGGATTGGAACTGTAAACAAAAAGAGCCTTAATCGGCGGATTGTCCAACGTGTTCAGCGCTTTGCCCAACTCCACCATGTTGACCACGCGGGCCGGGCGGCCCAGAGCCTTCACCATAAGGTCGGTACGCTCAAGCGCGTCGCGATTCAGTTGGTACGCGCCGCTGGTCGAGAGCTGCAGCCCTCCTCCCACTTCCTTCCATGAGCCGGTGATGCAGGGCAGCATGGTGATGGCGCGGGTCGACATGCCTCCACGTTCGGACCGCTGCAGCCCATAGTTCAGGCGAATGACGGAAGGACGAATCGTGGCATACTCGCGGGCCAGTTGCATGATGTCGGACGCCGAGATTCCGGTCCAGTGGGCCACTTTTTCGGGAGGATATTCCTGAACCTTTTCGCGCAGCGCATCGAAGCCCTGCGTGTAACGAGCGACGTAATCCGCGTCGTAGAGTCCCTCATTGATTATGACGTGCATCATGCCCAGCGCCAGCGCCGCGTCGGCGCCGGGATTGATCGGGAGATACCAGTCGGCGCATGCCGCAGTTCGGGTGCGGTAAGGGTCGATTACAACCAACTTCGTGCCCTTGCGGCGCGCCTCCACAATGAACGGCCACAGATGAACGTTGTTGCCATGAATGTTCGCGCCCCACGCGATGATGTAACGCGAATGTGCGAATTGTTCGGGCTCGGTGCCCAGCTTTACCCCCAGCACAGACTTCAAACCGATCTCGCCCGCCATCGAGCAGATGGTGCGGTCGAGCTGCGAAGCGCCTAGTCGATGGAAGAAGCGGCGATCCATGCTGCCGCCGTTCAGCACTCCCAGTGTGCCGCCGTAGGAATATGGCAGGATTGCCTCGCTGCCTGATTCAGCACAGATTTTCTTGAAGCGATCGGCGATCTCGTCGAGCGCTTCGTTCCAGGTGATCCGTCGCCAGGCTTGCGTGGACACAGCCGCGCCCTGCTGTCCCGGCGGAGCGAAGCTCCGGGGTTCTGGGCCTTTCGGTGCAACCCGCCGCATCGGGTACAGTACACGCTCCGGCGAATACACGCGGTCGAGATACTTAGCCACTTTGGCGCAAAGAAAGCCGCGGGTGGTGGGATGGGCCGGATCGCCCTGAATTCGGGTGGCGCGACCGTTTTCCACTGTGATCAGCACTCCGCATGCGTCCGGGCAGTCGTGCGGGCAGGCGGCATGGACGACCGTCTTCATCCAGCAATTATAAGATCACGCGCCCGCGATCGCTTCGGATTCGCAAAAGCAAAACGAGCGGCTCATTAGAGGACCGCTCGTTGCTTAAACCGATTAGCGTTCAGCGACTGGCGTCCGGTCCACTACAGCACCCGCACGCGATGTGCCCAAACCAACCGGCTTCTTGCTGACCGCTTACCGGCGGGTTTGAAGGACTGACGGTCGTCCCGCCCGTTTTCAGGACTTCCAGTGTGACTTTCGGCCCGTGTCCTAGATTTCCATTACTTCTTTTTCCTTCGCGCCGCTCATCTCTTCCATCTTCTTGATCTCGTTGTCGGTGAGCTTCTGGATCTCCTCCATGGCGCGCTTTTCTTCGTCTTCGGTGATCTTCTTGTCCTTCATCGCCTTCTTGATGGCGTCGTTGCCGTCGCGGCGGATATTGCGCACCGCGGTGCGATGCTCCTCCAGCATCTTGTGCAGGTGCTTGACCATTTCCTTGCGGCGCTCTTCCGTAAGCGGCGGCACGGGCACGCGAATGATCTTGCCGTCGTTCATGGGGTTGAGCCCGAGGTCGCCGGTGCGGATGGCTTTTTCGATCGCCGGCAGGGAGGAGGGATCGAACGGTTGCACGGTGATCAGTTGCGGTTCGGGCGCGTGCACCTGGGCGATCTGATTCAGCGGCATCTGCGAGCCGTAGTAGTCGACGGTTACGTTGTCCAGCATATGCACCGACGCGCGGCCGGTGCGGGTGGAAGCCATCGCCTTGCGAAAATCCTCCACCGCTTTATCCATGCGGGTCCTGAGTTGAACGTAGGTGTCTTTCAATCCAGCAATCGCGGCCATCGTGGCTTGGGCCATGGTTTGCTCCGTAACTGTGGGTTTCGTATGGAATCCACGATCTAAAGGGAAATTAGTGAAACTATCGCGAAGCAATAATATGCCAAATTCGGCTATCAGTGGGCAGTCGGTCAGCTGTAGACGGTCCGGCTCATGCGCTCACCAGCGAACCTACTTTTTCCCCGCTGACGACTTTGCGAATGTTGCCAGCGTGATTCAGGTTGAAAATGATGATGGGCAGGTTGTTCTCCTTGCATAGGGAAATCGCGGTCGCATCCATCACGCGGAGCCCCTGCTTCAAGACTTCCATATAGCTAATCTCGGTAAACTTCTTGGCGTCCTTTACCACCATGGGATCAGCGTCGTAGATGCCGTCAACCTTGGTCGCCTTGAGAATTACGTCGGCTTTGATCTCCATGGCGCGCAGCGAAGCTGCCGTGTCGGTCGAAAAGTACGGATTTCCGGTACCTCCGGCGAAGATCACCACCCGTCCCTTTTCCATATGCCGGATGGCGCGGCGCCGGATGAACGGTTCGCAGACCTGATTCATCTCGATGGCCGACATCACGCGGGTGAAGACCTTTTGCTTTTCGAGCGCATCCTGCAGAGCGAGCGCATTGATGACCGTGGCCAGCATGCCCATCTGGTCGGCGGAGACGCGATCCATTTCCTTGGCCTGCTCGGCCACCCCGCGGAAGAAATTCCCCCCACCTACGACAATGGCGACATCGATTCCGAGCGACTTCACATCGGCGACTTCAGCCGCAATTTCATGAATGCGGAAGGGGTCGACGCCAAAACCCTGATCGGCCGCCAAGGCCTCGCCGGACAGCTTGAGCAGAATGCGTTTGAACGCGGGTGGTGTCATTGAGTTCCTATTCTACGCAAATGCTAAAAAAGGGCGCCAACGGCGCCCTTCTCTCACTCCGGCTTTGGCTCCGGCGGCTGGGTGGAAGCCACCGTCGCGCCACCCTCGCCGACCTTAAAGCGGGCGAAGCGGCGAACCGCGATATTCTCGCCCAGCTTTCCGATCTTGGCGGCGATCAGCTGTGCGATCGAAGTGGTCTGGTCCTTGATGAAAGGCTGCTCCAGAAGGCAGACTTCCTCGTAAAACTTCTCCATCTTGCCGGCCACCATCTTCTCCGCGATATTCTGCGGCTTGCCGCTGGCCACCGCCTGGGCGATGTAGATTTCCTTTTCGCGCGCGAAATCCTCCGGTGTGACGTCTTCCTTGCGGACAAACCTGGGATCGCTGGCCGCGATATGCATGGCAATGTCGTGCACCAGTTCCTTGAAATCCTCGGTGCGGGCCACGAAATCGCTTTCGCAGTTCACTTCTACCAGCACGCCGATCTTGCCGCCGGCGTGGATATAGCTGGTCACCGCGCCTTCGCTGGTGGCGCGCGACGCCTTCTTGGCTGCCACCGAGACGCCCTTCTTGCGCAGGACGACGACCGCCTGCTCCATATCCCCTTTGGCTTCGGTGAGCGCCTGTTTGCAGTCCATCATGGGCGCTCCGGTCTTCTCGCGAAGCTCTTTCACTTGTGCAGCAGAAATATTCATTGCAGTTGTGCTCATAATCCTGATCCCCAGCCTTTGGCCGTTGGCTATTCGCCGCGTTGCGGACTTGCAACGGCTGACGGCACTCTAGAAAACTTGACCCGCGCCGGACGACCCGCGCGGGTCAGGAATTTGCCCTCAGGGGAGGAAGCCGGAATTTCTCCATCTTACCGGGTTTCGACTTGCGGAATGTCCGGTTCAGGCTCGGTCTCTGGCACAGTTGGCGGCAGCTTGCGCGCTCCCCCATCCAGAACGTCTTCCATGCTGATCTCTTCGCTGCCAGCCTCGGCAACGGCCTCTCCTGCTTCATGCGCGCCATCTGCGGACGGGGTTGCCGCCGCCTCAGCGGACACCACGGAGGCCAACTCCGCCGCCTGCTTGTCGCTCATCAAAAGCGCACCTTCGGCGGCGGCATCGGAAATCTTGGAGGCAAACAGCCGGATCGCGCGCAGCGCATCATCGTTGCCGGGGATCACATAATCCACTTCGCTGGGATCGCAGTTGGTATCGACGACCGCCACCACCGGGATGCCCAGCTTGCGCGCCTCGCGCACCGCAATCTGCTCCTTATTCGAGTCGATAACGAAGATCGTGTCCGGCAGGCGGCTCATATTCTTGATGCCGGCCAGGTTGGCCTGCAGATGCTTACGCTCGCGCTCCAGCTTAATGACTTCCTTCTTAGGCAGCAGCTCGTAGCGGCCGTCGGTGGCCATCTCGTCGAGCTCTTTGAGCCGCTTCACCGACTTCTGCACCGTTACCCAGTTGGTGAGCAGCCCGCCCAGCCAGCGCTGGTTGACGTAGAACATGCCGCAGCGTGTCGCTTCTTCGGCAATGGCGTCCTGCGCCTGCCGCTTGGTTCCGACGAAAAGAACGATCTTGCCTTGCGCGGCCAGTTCCTGCACGAACTTGGACGCTTCCTTGAACATCTTCAGCGTCTTCTGCAGGTCGATAATGTAAATCCCGTTGCGTTCTCCGAAGATGTACTCCTTCATCTTGGGATTCCAGCGCTTGGTCTGATGCCCGAAGTGGACACCCGCTTCGAGCAACTCCTTCATGGTGATGTTAGCCAATCAACCTCCTATAGGGTCTGCATCCCGCCGGTTTGTTCGGTGATACCGTCCAAACCGGATTCCCGCCAACCGCCGGGATTGCCATTTTCGCTCTCGTCATGCGAGCGCGAAAAGAATTGAACACCGAAAATCAGCTACTAGCTTCCAGCTCTTAGCTAAACCTTTTGCCTGCCCGCATCGTTCCCAACCGCAAACGGCGTGGCCAGGATGAGCGAGGAAATCCGCCGTTACCGCTTGCTGTACTGGAAGCGCTTGCGGGCGCCCTTCTGCCCGTACTTTTTGCGCTCCTTGGCGCGGTCGTCGCGGCTGACCATGCCTTCGGACTTCAGCTTCTTGCGCAACTCGATGTTGAACACCATCAGAGCGCGGGCAATGCCTAGCTTGACGGCATCGGCCTGGCCATTCACCCCGCCGCCCGAAACGCGAGCCAGAACATTGAAGCTGGCTGCCGTCTCGGTCGAGACCAACGGCTGCCGCGCGCTGGAGCGCTGCGATTCCGTCACGAAGTACTGCTCGAAGGGTCTTCCGTTGATCTTGAACTCGCCGCTGCCCGGACGCAAATAGACACGCGCCACCGCCGACTTGCGGCGTCCCGTTCCGTAGTATTGAACTAATTCAGCCATTCGCTTTTAGCCGTTAGCCCTCAGCCTTGCGTGCCAGGGTCGACTCTGTACCTTTCCTCAATTTCGTTAAATCGCACAAACTGCTTAAAGTCGCTTTCTGCTTTTCAGCTTAAGAGCTCAAATGCCAAGAGCTGAATTTACGCCAAAACTTTTGCTTCCGGCTTCTGCGCCTGATGCGGGTGCTTATCGCCGCGGTACACATTCAGCTTGGTCATCATCTGCTTGCCCAGTTTGGTCTTGGGAAGCATGCGCTCGACCGCGGCCTCAACCACCATCTCTGGCTTGCGCGCGAAGCGCTTGCGGAATTCCTCCGTCCGCAGTCCACCGGGATAGCCAGTGTAATGTTGATACTTCTTCTGCTCGGCTTTCAAGCCCGTGGTCTTCACCTTCTCGGCATGGATCACGATCACGTGATCGCCGGTATCGAGAAAAGTCGTGTAGCGCGGGTTCTCTTTTCCCATCAGAATGCGCGCCACTTGCGACGCCAGCCGTCCCAGCGTCTGCCCCGAGGCATCCACGACGTACCACTTGCGCACAATTTCCCCCGCTTTGGGGAAATAGGTTGACATGGCAAATCTCCCAGAAAATGTAAAACGCTAAGAAGACCGCTGATTCCCATCATCGTGCGCCGAAGGCGCAGGGCGTTCAGGCGGGCAACCGCAGGACCGCTAAAGACTTAAAGATAGCCTACGGCGCAAAGCATTGTCAATCAGGGCAAGCGTCATTCGCCGGGAGCTAGAATCCAAAAATCAACTTCAACGAAGGATTAACGCTATGCCCTGCCATTGGTGCGAAGTGACAGCCTGCGTTCTGGGGTTCGCTGGCTCAGCCCTGCTCTCGGTTGATGCGATATTCGGCAAGAAGCGGACCGAGCGGGAAGCGGGCCGCGAGGAAGTCCAGAAAGAAACCGAATCCGTGGGAGCAACCTATGTCGATGGGCAAGGGCGCCCCATTGAAGGACCGGGCGCGGTTCAGTTCTGGTTCGCCTCGCGCTCGCAACGATGGAACCGCATGGGTTTTCTGCTGATGGCTGCCGGGTTCCTGCTCGATCTGTTCGGGAAACTCGGCGGATAAGATCAGTGCCTCGGCTTTTCGACCTCGAGCGCCAACAGATACAAGTGGCGAGCAGTCTCGCCGCCCTCGTGCCATTCTTCGAGTTCGAAAACGACGACGTAATCGTCCACCAAGGTGATGCATCGGTTGCCAATCACTCGATTGTGTTCGCTGGAACCGTTCAGGTTCCCGTCGAGAAGCTGGGTTTCGATTTGCCGAAGGCGGGCGCCAATCTCCTCCCGTCGTGAGTGGAGGCGACGAAGAAGCGCAGAGTAGGGCCCGTCGAAGTTTTCAAGATCGCTCGAGACCAACCCCTTCATGGAACTTCAGTCTACTTGATGTAGTTTGCCGACGCGTTGTCCAGGGCCGCTTCGACGGCAGAAAGCACCCGCTGCTTCCACTCGTCGGGCTTGAAAGTGATCGGGGTCTCGGTGGGTTTGTCCTCTGGGGCTGACTCTATTACTTCGGCCTTCTCGATCTGGTCGAGGTGACGATGGAATTCTTCGGGACTGGCGTAGGCCCGGTTTTCCTTCCGCCGCATGCGCTCGGCAGACTCCTTTTCGCGGAGGTCGGCTTCGACTGTGCCTGCAGTCACAATGTGCGCTGGACGAAGTTGAACTGCCTTCACCCCGGAGAGGGTGAGTTCCAGCAGATCGCCGACCTCCAATCCAAATTGGGCAACAACATCGGCCGGCAAAGTGATCTGATTGCGATCGCGAAGCCGCAGAAACGCTCTGTTTTTCATAGACCTACCCCAATAGCTGAAGGATAGGTTAGCATAAATCAGAGTTTCGCACAATACGAAAATATGACATTCTTACTCATACGCCAGCGCATCGATGGGGTCCTTCTGGGCTGCCTTGAAGGCGGGGTAGAGTGCTCCAGCCAACGCCCCCACGATGGCGATCAAGGTAGCAATCAGAACCCACTCTCCGCTCCAAAACAGATGCAGGACTGGCTTTTCAAAGATAATCGCCTTGCGGGTGGCCATGCTGATGAGCACACCCGCCGCCGTCCCAAGTATCGCCAGCAACGCCGTCTCCCGCAGGATGGCATCGACGATATAGAGCTTCGACGCCCCCAGCGATTTCAGGATTCCGATCTCGCGCGTGCGTTCGGTCACCGCGGTGTACATGGCCTGGAAAATGGTCAGAAACCCGATGACAACGGCCACCCCAATCACGACCTTGATCGAAGTGTCGAATCCCGGAATGCGGTCCGGCGACATCATCGAGGTCCATTCCTCCAAAGAGAGCACGGAATAATTCCCCATCCCCGGGACCTCGGTGATTTCATGAACCACGGGGTTGACGTTTTGCGGGGCATCAACCTTGACGTAGAACGCCGAAACATGATTCTCGGCGCCCAGTAATTTCTGCAGCGTGGCTAGAGGAAGAAATTTGCGTGCTCCCTTGCCGTGGGCCACGATCCCGCAAACCCGAAACTGGTGACCGAGAATCTCAATCGAATCGCCCACTTTGACGTGCTGCATACCCGCGTAGAAATCGTCGACGATCACGTCGTAAGGTCCCTGAAACGGTCCGCCGGATAGGAATTGAAAGGGCGAGGTCAGCCGGTTGTAGCTCGCCAGATCGATGCCATAAATGACTTCCAGGCTGGGCTTGGTGATCATCTCCTGCACCACGGGCGCAGCCGCGGTGACGTGCGGCAACTTGCTAAGGATGTCACCCACCTTGATAGGCATCGGCGCTCCCCCTAATCCAATGAACAGCGACGACCCGGGCGGCCGCACCATGACATCGAAGCCGATGCCCTGCTGGCTTTCTTTTGACCCGTTCAACTGCCCATAAAAAAGAGCCACCACCAGCAGGATCATCGTGACTTCGAGCGCGATGGCGCTCATGGTGACCAACGACCGGATCGGGCGATGCACCAGATTCGCGGCAACCATTCGGTTCATCATGGTGAGTTTGAAGACGTCATGCGTCGCCCGTGTTCAGTCGCCGCCGCAAGTTCCGCAAGACTCCTGGCGGCCGAAGACGGGCGACTATTCCTGCGCCTGCGTCGGTGCCTCTGCCTGGCTGGTTTGCGGCGCCGCCAACTGATTCACGTGGATGATTTCAGCGCCGCGTGGCTGTCCCAGCGCGAACTGGTCGTCGGTCAGATTTCCGTTCAGCTGCAGCTTCACGATGGTCAGAGTGATGTCGTACTCTTCTTGCGGCCGGATGATCTCAATCTGCGTTGGGAAATTCACCCCGCCGTAATCCTTGTAGCTTTCGTATCGCGAACTAGTAGCCAAATTGCCACTCTGATCGTAAACCAACTGGCGGTGCGGCAGCAGGTCGGTTCGGCTGAAAACGATCTTTCGCGCCAGGAACCAGCCATGTTCGCCCTTCTGGATTACGTCCAGCTCATAATCCGGCTGCTGCACGGGGTGCCCATGGCTGTCGACCGCCATCTCCATGCCCGGCTCCATCACGGCAATCTGTTTGCCCGGGTCGGGATTGATCTCGCGCAACAGCAGGGCGTCATAGATATGCTGCGGTCGCAGATTCTCCAGCGGCTGCTTGGGGTTGGGCGTCTCCACATCGTTCCGGCCTTCGACGAAACGATTCTTGGAGGGAATCCATAGCTTGAAGTCCCGGCCGTTGCTGACCATATCGAATGCTGTCGTCCGCACGATGGGCGTATAACCGATCATGCGCAGCATGGCCGGCTTACGCGCCAGCACGTAGCCGCTGATTTCCTTGTAGTCGGTGATCTTGCCCTTCTTTTCCCCTCCCACCGAAGTGTCAATGTCGACCCTGGCCTGCATGGAATGAATCTGCGCGGCTTGGGCGTTGACATAGTCGATCAGCTGCTGCTGCGTCGCTGTTTTGAGCGGAGCAGTGCTCATGGGCCGCTCCACGATCCGCGAGCGGAACAGGCAGCCGCTCAACGGGAGAGCTGCAGCAAAAATGACAAATACACGGACGACGTGGGAAAACTTCATGAATTCAGTCTCAGGCCTAAACCTGCAAGTATATCTGAGAAGATGAGCGTCGCCGCTCTCTGGTCGCAGAGGATTCTAATGGAGCAACACCGAACCGGCACTGGCGTGATGCAGCGCCCGGTCAAAAGTGACCAAGACCAGCCCGGCCACTTCGGCAAATGCCGCCAGGTAGGCCTTCCCCCGAGCTATCGTCCTTGCATGGCTTTGCGGTAGGCGGCGACGTTGCGGTTGTGCTCTTCCAGATCGCGCGCGAAACGGTGATGCCCGCTGCCATCGCTCACGAAATAGTAGTAGTCCGTGGTGGCCGGGTGCAGCGCGGCCTCAAGAGAACTCTTGCCCGGGTTGCTGATCGGTCCGGGCGGCAGGCCGGGATGCTTGTAGGTGTTGTAGGAAGAGTTGTTCTGCATATCAGCGTGGTGCAGGGCGCCCTGATACGTCCCTTGCAATTCCTCGCCGTAAATCACGCTGGGGTCGGCCTGCAGCGCGATGTCCCGGGCTTCCCGGTTGTAATAGACGCTGGCCACAACCGGCCGTTCTTCTGGCACCGCGGTCTCTTTCTCAATGATCGACGCCATGGTGACCACGCGCGTGACGTCAGCCTCACCCGAGCCGGTCAATCCTATCTCGTGCGCCACCCGGCGAAACTCCCTGACCATGGCGGCCACCATGTCATCCGCAGTCTGCGTCCGGGTAAATTCGTAGGTCGCCGGAAAAAGAAAACCCTCAAGGCTCTTGGCGTCCGGAGACAAATCTGCAATCAGCGCGGTGTCGGAGGTCGCCGCTCGCAGAAAGTCTTGGCTCGATCCCAAACCCGCGTCCTGCACCGCCTGCGCAATGTCAAACATGGTGAAGCCTTCGGGAATTACGACTTCACGGAAATAGACATCGCCCTTGGCCAGCCGTTCGTGAACGCGCCGCGTGGCGGCGGTGTTTTCGAACAGGTACTCTCCCGCCTTGAGCGAGCGCCGGGGGTGAAGGTAATGCCACAGCACAAACGCTTCGGCGCTGCGAATCACTCCCGCCGCTTTCAGTTCCGAGGCGATGTGGCGCGTCGAATAGCCGGAGCGCAGCAAGACAAACTTCTGCCCGTCCGGCGTGACGGGCATCAGCAGGGCCCAAGCCAGCCATCCGCCCACTCCGAGGACGGCGAGCAATACCAATGTGATGAAGGTGCGCAAGTTGTTCCATAGTTTAGATGAATTCAGCCTACCCGCCGGTAGTCTTTGGTGGATGGCCCTCCGTAAGTTATCCTTGCTGGGAGACTCCAGTTCCGCGATTAGGAGCTGAGAACTAGTGAGGAACCATGGCATTGACCGTAGGCCAGCCCGCCCCGGAATTTTCCCTGAAGGACCAAAGTCAGAAGGAAGTGAAACTCAGCGACTTTCGCGGCAAAAAGCGCGTGGTGATTGTCTTCTATCCGCTCGACTGGAGCCCGGTGTGCACCAACGAACATGCCTGCCTGGTCAACGACGCCAAGCAGTTTGAGCAGCTCGATGCGCAGGTCTTGGGCCTGAGCGTGGACAGCATCTGGTCGCACAAGGCCTACGCAGAAAAAATGGGCATTCAATATCCGCTGCTGGCCGACTTCCATCCTCGCGGCGCGGTAGCGGCCAAGTACGGCGTCTATTTGGAGGACAAGGGCATTACCGGACGCGCGATCTCGATCATCGACCGCGATGGCAAACTCGCCTGGCACAAGAACTACGATATTCCGGTCGTGCCGGACGTGAAGGAAGTGGCGAAGGCGCTGGAGGGAGTGAAATAGAGTTTGAAAAAAGACTCGGCCTGCCCTGTGGCGGGCGTTTGGGAATCAGGAATGTCTTGCGTTAGGCGGTGTGGCTCTGATCTTGGACGAGTTCCATTCCGGCGGCATGCTCCTGGCGACTCTGGCGGGCGGAAACACGACCTACCACCACAGCGATCATCTTTCGGTGCGCGTGAGCACAAACAGCAGCGGCGCCAAGGTGGGCGAGCAGGGCCACTTTCCTTACGGCGAGAACTGGTACCAGGCCAACACCACGACCAAGTTCATTTTCACCAGCTACGAGCGCGATTCGGAGTCGGGCAACGACTACGCCATGGCCCGCTACTACCGCGTCAGCTTCGGTCGCTTCTGCTTGCCCGATCCCCTGATGGGCAATCCCGGCGACCCGCAGTCGTGGAACCGCTACGCGTACGCCCGCGACAACCCGATCAACATTGTGGATCCCAGCGGGATGAACTGGCTGAGCACGTTTTTCGGCTGGCTGTTCGGCGCCTAGCAGTGAGGTGGCGGCTAGTGAAAAAGCACATCGCGACGATCGCCCTGGCGTTCTGGATTTGTTCGCCATCGCAGGTTGGCTTTGCACAGCGGCAGAGTTCGGGATGTCGAGGGCTTTCCGAACAGATCTGGTACGAATTGGTGCCTCCGCGTTACGCGCATCAGTTAGGGTCGTGGCTGTACGGATTGCTGCCGACCAAACTGTGCTCGTTGCCCCTGGCAAGGACGGGTTTTACGGCACCTCCGATCTCGGGGAGACTTGGAAACGGATGACCGGCGCAGAATGGACGCTTCTCTGGCACTTTCCCAACGTAATCGTTGCGCCTTCCGATCCAAGCACCAGGTACACAGAGGACCCCGTCGGGATAATCAAAAGGTCGCAGGATAGTGGCAAAACCTGGGTTCAGCCCCAGCCAATAATTGAAGGCGTATCGGCCGCAGAAATGGCTTTCCGCGTGAGCGGCGAACATGACTATGTCCTGGAGTTTGATTTCGCTAGCGTTCACCCCCTTAAGCCGCTGACGATCTATGCCACGGGGACCGTTGGCCCACCAAGGCGACCGGGCGGGGACTTTCGCGAGCAGTACGTTCTCAAAGGAATGTATGTCTCGGATGACGGTGGAGAGAACTGGAGGCAATTCAGTGATCGGGTCGGAATATTCAACAAATATCCCAGGCGAGTGGTCTTGGGCGCCAGCCCCGCGAACGCGGACGTTATGTTCAGCGAGGGCGAGCACGGCATCCTACGATCTACGGATGGCGGCCAGACATGGATGCCGGTAGGAGAGAGCGAATTGCTCAATCGGGAACCCCTCGACGTAAACGATAAGGCGGAGGGGGTAACGACAGGGGGAAGGATGCCCTGTTGATCGCGGAGGAATTCGTTTTCGATCCGACTTCCGCGCAAGTCGTCTACATGCGTTCCACAAAGGGAGTTCACCGCAGCCTCGACGGCGGCGACACGTGGCAACTTCTCAATCTCGGGTTTGACAGGCTGAATGCCGTGAATAGCTTTGCAGTCGACCCGCTGCAACCGAATCGAGTCTTCGCCGGTACGGACCGCGGGCTTTTCGTTTCGGAGGACCGTGGCTGTACATTCGCCAAAATGCCGACGCCAGAGCACTAACGGCCGAGCGGCAAGGCTTCGCGGGGTCGGCGGCACCGCTGCCCACCCTTTGCAACCTCAGTTAAATTGGAAGTCGAGAGAGATCAAAAACCAAAAGGGGGCCAGCCCCCAATGCGAACCCCGGCAACGAAGACGTGGAGAGAGCGATATGGAGAGATTGCATCAAGTAAAAGCGCTATGCGTGGCCTGCGGCTATTGCCTATTCGCAGTCTGCGCAATGTTGGGTCAAGATAACGCGATGTCAGGCCGAGACAACGCGATGTCGGCTCAGGATAGGTGTTCTCTGGTGATTAGGGTCCTGGCACCCGACGGGCTCAGGCCAGAGGTAACAATTACCGTTCGCGAGCGCAATGGCCGCACGGAGCAAAAGGATCAAGAGGACAAAGACGTTCGGTTCTGCGACTTAGGTATTCTCCCCGTTGAAGTCAAAGTCGGCAGCGACGGGATGTGCAACGCCGTGACCGTGCGCAATGTGCCCGTGTCGCTGGATGACACGTTTCTCCTGAATGTGACCTACGATCCTGTGCCATGCATGGAAAAGCCAGCGCCACCACCGGTTCCGATTTGCCAGGTCCTGTTCCGCGTGTCGGATTCGGATGGAAGTGGTTGCCAGGAATTGCAATCCGGCTTTCCGGGCACTCCGACTTATTGAAGACCGACCGCTACGGGAGGGCCTCGTACGTCGCCAAGCTCGGAGACGAGGTGCGCGGCTCAGCGAGCCGCGAAGGTGGACCGGCCAAAGACTTCGACTTTAAGTGCACTCGAGGCGAACCGCTTCACGAGGAATACTTGCGTCTAGGGCCATAGATGCGCGGACCGGTTGATAAACTCCATCTGAGGAGCGACTAACACCACGACCAAGTTCATTTTCACCAGTTACGAGCGCGATTCGGAGTCGGGCAACGACTACGCCATGGCGCGCTACTACCGCGTCAGCTTCGGCCTCTTCTGCTCGCCTGATGCTTCCGCATCATCTGAACAAACGCCCGGTTACACCAACTCATATCTACCGCAACCACACCTTCGGCTCCACCGACATTCCCGGCCGCAGATCGTGCTCGGCGGTCGCGCCGGCGTCAAAATAGATCTTCACCGGAACGCGCTGCACAACTTTCACATAGTTGCCGGTGGCGTTTTCCGGAGGCAGCAAGCTGAAGATCTCCCCACTCGCCCCGGCAATGCTCTGCACATATCCCTTGTAGTCCTTGCCGGTGCCGTCCACTGAAATCGTGACTTTCTGCCCGGGTTTCATCCGCTGGAGCTGAGTTTCCTTGAAGTTTGCCGCCACCCAGATGTCATTCAGGTTGATGATCTTCATCAACTCCTGTCCCGGCTGCACGTTCTGCCCGATTTCGACGCTCTTGTCGCTCACCCACCCGCTGATCGGCGCCACGATCAGCGTGTACTGCAGGTTGAGTTCCGCCTGTGCCAGCGCGGCTTTCTTCTGCTGGGCCGCTGCCGTCGCCGCGTCCGACCGCGCGCGAATCGCCGCCACTTGCTGGGGCGCAGTGGCCGCCGAGCGCGCCGTGGCTTGCGCCTGGGCCAGCCGCGATTGGGCCTGCTTCACTTGTTGTTGCGCAGCCGCGACCGCGGCCCGCGCCGCTTCGACCGCCGCCGTATTCGCCTTCGCCGCGGCCAGCGCCTGATCAAATTGCTGTTGGGAGATTTCCTGTTTTTCGACTAACTGCTGATAGCGCGCCAAATCGCTCTGCGCTTTCACGTTGTTGGCTTCCGCCGCTTGCAACTGGGCGCGGGATGCGTCGAGCTGTTGGCGAGCGACCGAGATTCCCGCATTGGTGCTGTCCACATCTGCCTGGGCCGAGCTAACCTGGCTGGTCGTTGTCTCGGTGGTCACGGGCACGTTCACCCGCGCCGCTTCCGCCATGGCCAGCGCATCCGTATAGTCGGCTTTGGCGCGGTCCACGGCGATCTGGTAATCCCGCGGATCGATTTGCACCAGCGGCGTTCCCGCCGTGACATATTGATTGTCCTGCACCAGAACCTTCTCTACCTGGCCTATGATCCGCGCGCTCACCGGGTTGAGGTGGCCCTGGATCTGCGCGTCGTCGGTCGATTCATAGCTCCCCAGATAGCGCCACAGCACAATGCCCGCGGTCACCAGCGCGATGCCTGCGCAAATCAGGGCCAGGCGCAGCCAGGGATTTCGCCGGTGGAACTGCTTCCAGGCTGTGTCCTTCTCCAAAACCGTTTCCGGCTCCCCGTTTGCGATGCCGCGTGTTGGAGGGTCGGGTTTCGTGTCTTCGGCTCGAGGTTCGGTAGTAGTAGGCATGTTATCGGTTCTGCAAATAGCGTTTGACGCCTTCCTCAGCATAGCCCATCGCCCGCACCAAAGAGACTTTGGCGAGGTTATGGGCGTAAAGACTGGAAATATACGATTCGTTGGCCGCAGCCAGCGCTTCCTGAGCCTGCACCACTTCCAGATTATCCGTCACTCCGGCCGAGAATCGATCTCTGGCCTGGTCCAAGGTTTGCTGCGCCAGATCGACCGAGCTGCGGGCCACCTCTACCTGATCGGCGGCGGAGTTCAAATCCAGCAGCGCGCTGCGCACTTCGTAGTCAATGCGGCCACGCAGGTCCGCCAGTCGCTGGCGGCTTTGCCGCAGCGAAGCCTCCGCCTGCAGCACGTCGGCATGCACTTTGCCACCCTGGAAAATGGGGATTTTCAACGTTCCGCCCGCTTGGAAGGTGCCGTGGGAATTGTTGGGCGTGATGCCCTCATCGCCGTAGTCGCCGGCAAAGCCAAGCGTGGGAAAATATTCCGCCGTGGCGGCTTTGCGAAGATGTTCCGCCGCCAGCACCTGTTGCACCGCCGCCAGATAATCCGAACGGGAAGCGTAGGCCCGCTGCAGGCTCTGTTCGATTCCCAGCGTGACCATCGGCTCATAGGGAGCTTTATCCGTCAAAATGAATTCCTGCCCCAGCGGCAGCCCGATCGCCCGGCCCAGCGCCAGCTTCTGCTTGGCATAGTCGTTGCGTGCTGCGATCCACTGCTGCTGCCGCGCCTGCAGTTCCACCTTAGCGCGCAACGCATCGATCGCCGGGATCACGCCTGCCTTTTGCTGGTCGGAGGCTTTGTCATACAGCGCCTGTGCCGTCTGCACCTGCGCCTCCGCGGTATCAACCCGGGCAGCTCCGGAAAGCGCCACGAGGTAGGCATTGCCCACAGCCAGCACCACCAGGTCGCGCGCGTCCTGATAGCTGTAGTGTGCCGCGCGTTCGGCATCCGCTGCGGCGCGCTCGCGGTCCAGGGCGTGCAAGTCAAACAAAGACTGCGAAAGATATACCCGCATGTCGAAAAAGCCGAACGGCCCGATGATTTTGGGGAACCCAGGAAAGCGCAGCCCTTCGGCTTGCAGATTTGTCTGGGCCACGTTTTCGCTGATTCCGGAGTTCACGTTGGGAAGCAGACTGCTCAGTTCCTTCCAACGCTCTCCGCGTGCCGCGACTATGCTGTCGCTCTGCAATAGCGCACCGAGGTTGTTTCTCAGTCCCCGGTCAATGGCGTCCTTAAACCCAAGCGGCAGGGCCTCCGCTGTCGCCTTGCCTTCGGGAACGCTGCCGAAGAACGGGCTCTGGCTGGAGGCTCCGCCGACGGCCGTAGCGGAGCCTGTATTTACAGTCTCGGTTTCCATCGTTTGGCTTGACGCCGGCAGGGCGGAAATTAGGCCGGCCAGAACACAAAACGCAGTCGCCGCGGTAATCCCGCCCTTTTGTTTGGGTCGACGATTGTTCCGATTCAGTTTTTCCATGTCAAAAAATATGTTGATTCAAATGGCGGTTCCACCGATGCAAACGATTGCGGCGCGAAGCTTTCCGGCGCGCTGTCTTTGCGGCAAGGCCGCCCGGCCAGTTCAGGGGTGGTCCCGGTTCGCTTCGTTTCTGGGTCGGCAACTTCATGGATGTCAGAATTTTACGACGCTTGACGTTTCTTTACATCCGCGCGGGGCAAGTTTCCTTTGCGACGCGGGCATCCCGAAGCCCCGAATACGGTACTCCTGGCATACTTGGAGAGGCCGAACCGCATCTAAACCGCCTAAACCACATCGTGGCCGTTCGGAGGATCACGTGAGAAAGCAGACGTTCTTAGCGGTTTCCTGCACTTTGTTTTTTATGACTTCGATGGCTCTTGGCCAAGGCTTTGGGCCGAAGGGAGACGTAGCCCTTAGTTTTGGCACGCTCGTTTCGACGCCATCCAACCAAGCCACTGGCAATTACTCCCCGCAGTCGATCGGCGGCGGACTCTACTCGACGATCAGCGTGGACTTCCTCTTGCACCACGGCCTGGGCGTGCAAGGGGAAATGTCGTGGCGCTGGAGCCGCAACAAATATGAAGGTTATCAATATTTTCGGCCTCTTTTCTACGACATCAATGGAATCTGGTCGCACCGCCTCGCGAAGAAAGTTGGTTTTGAGGCGATGGCGGGCATCGGCGCGGTAAGCATCCGCCGGTATACCGGCGTCATCAACTGCAGCTTCATTACCTGCACCGACTACAATAGCGAGAACCACTTCCTGGGCCACGCGGGCGTAGGCGTCAAGCTGTATGTGAAGGGCAATTTCTTTATTCGTCCCGAGGCCCATATCTACTTGATCCAGGGCAACAACCTCTTCAGTTCGGGCCGAGCCGAACGCGTTGGCGTCGCCCTGGGATACTCTTTCTAAGCAGGCAAGGATGGCTCTCGCGAGCCCGCAGGCGAAATCCCGCGTGCAACGACGGACCCGGATGGGAATATTTGGTCGGGGCGCGCGGATTTGAACCGCGGACCCCCTGCGCCCAAGGCAGGTGCGCTACCAGGCTGCGCTACGCCCCGACTCATACTGCTCTACTGATTCTAAATCACTTCTCAGAACCGAACCACCGATAGGCATGTGGCCACCTTCAGTTCCACAGCACCCTCAATCATGTTTCCCGGTATAGCGGTTGGGAGCACCGGGCGTGGGAACATTGTCGGAGATCTGAGCACCGACGGCATGCGCCCGAGTCAATGCAGCAGTAAGCGTGATTCCGGTTCCGGAGACCTCTGTACCGGCCGCGTGTGCGCGCGTGAGCGGCGCCGTGACGACGATTGTGGGGTTGGCGCCAAACCTTCTAATAGAGGCGACAACCGCGGTCTCGGAGTTCGCGCCACTGTCTAGGGTGATGGTCTGGCCGTCGCGAAAGCCAATCGCGTTGGCAACAGGAATGGCGGTCGTGCCCACATCGGTGGCGGTGCCCACCCTGGTGGCGCCCGCCGTACCAACCGTGGAGATGACTGCGGTCTCGATGTTAGCACCCGTATCAATCATGATCTTCTGGCCAGCGGCGAAGCCTTCCACGCTGGTGACCTTGATATTGCTGTTACCGGCAGCTGCAGGTGCCGACAGGGTCGCGGCGGCCTGTGTCAGAAAATCCGTGCAGTTGCTGTCGCTGTCAGCGCCGTCCGGGAAACGGCCGGCACTCTGATTGGTCACCGCCGCTGGCCCGAAGCCTCCGGCCGGGCCGGGTGCAGGCACGCGGCAGCCCCCCTGACCTGAACCGGAGGTGGCTTGGTAACCCTCCGCTGCCCATGGGTCAACCAGGCCGCCGTAGTTAAGGCTGTCGACAACCAAGCCGGATGCATCCCGTAGGACCATGGCGCCTTCTCTGACAGAGAGGTTGAATCTGCCGAAGAGAACGACGTCGGTGGTGAACTCAGGTCCTCCGAACCACTGGTTGGGAGCAGGCGGTTCCTGATAGCCCGCCGTCGTGACCGCGGCGTCACGCACAACCGCGTTGATCTCATGGTTGTGGGCGAGTGGACTGTCGAGTGTAATGCCGGTGCCGAGCGCCTGGACGGGCTCGTTGCTTGAGTGTGCAAAGGCGGTCGCCGGCTGAAAGCTGATCCCCGTTCCCTGATCGCTGAAGGGCAGGTTGGCCGCATGGCTGAACTTCAACGGAGCAGCCAGGTCCAGGCCTGTGCCCAGATCCATCACCGTTTCGCTGTTGACGTGCGCCTGGGCGAGGGCGGGCATGAAGTCGACGCTTGAGCCGCCGGGAATCGCCGCACCGACTCCTGTGACGGTTACGGCTTGCCGGTTGGCGGGGGTGCCAATGGCGATCTTGTCGCCCGCCGCGAAACCGTTCACGTTGCGGACTTTGATGTTGGTCGTACCGGCGCTCGCATCCGCCGCCAGATTCGTGCGAGTAGCCTGTGTGCCGACGCGCGTGACGGTAACCGTTTCGATGCCATGGCCGACGCTGTCGATGTCCAACCTGATCTTGTCGCCGACTGAAATGTTGTCGACTGACGTCACCTTGATGTTGGTCGAGCCGGCGGGCGCATCCTCCCCAAGGTAGGCCTGAGTGCCCGGCTTGCCGACCGCGGTCATCGTGGCTACCTCGTATTTCTCTACATCTTTTGCGAGCGCAGGGTAAGTGGCGCCGTAGCCGAGAGCGATTTTCTCGCCGACGGCGAATCCCGCCGCGCTGGTAACGGGCACGTTGGTTGAGCCAGCGGGAATTGTGATGATTGGCCCCTCCGGCAGCGGTTGCCAGAGCGTCGTAGCGTTACTGGCCGCGGTTCCGATCTTTGCGATCTTGCGGGTCTCCGCGTTGGAGCCGGTACCGATGCTGATCGTATCGCCGACTGACATGTCGGTTGTGCTTCGGACGTTGATGGTGCTATCGCCGGCACGCGCCGGAACCGCCAGGCCGGAGTTGGAGAGGCCGAGCAGGTAGAAGCCACCTGCTGCGAGTTTGGTCCCGGCCGGAATCTTCACCGTCGAGAAGATCGCTTGTTGAGTCGGGTGCTCGGTAAGGCTCCAGTTGGAGATGTCGACGCTGCGCGCGCCGGCGTTGTAGAGTTCGATGAACGAGCCGGTCGGATTGGCGGGGGAACTCGAGCTAATGCGGAATTCGTTGATCTTGACCGGGCTGACGTTCCGCACTTTCTCGGTGGTTGTCTCGGATCGCAATCTGCCGCCGGTTGTCCACTTGGCGTTGCCAACTAGGTCGCCGTTGAAGGCCGACGGGCCCGAAGAGACCTTGAAAGTCGCACTCACGCGCGCATCCGGTGCGACCGGATCAGCGAACTTCTTCGATGTTTCCGTGGTGCCTGCAACGACGGAGTTCCACTGCTTATTAGGCACGGAAATGCTCAACTGGAGACCTGCTGCGGGCGTGCTCGTCGTGTTGGTGAATGTCACGGTGGTGTCCTGCGATGAGCCCGGTGAGAACGTCTGGAGTCCAGGAGGCGTGGCAGTTGCGGACGCTGGCGCCAAGCTCAGCCGCGCCACATCGTACTTTGCGTCCACGATGTTGGCCTGAACTAGTTGATCGGTGGCGCCGGTGGGGAAAGTGCCGGCGGCTGTCATGGCGCCTTCATAAAAGGTCCCCTGCGAGCCGTTGCTGTTATCGCCGCCGTTGCCCAGCAGAATTGCTCCTTGCTTGCGCATGGGATCATAGGTGGCGTTGACGCGCGGCCCGTCGAACATCACCGAAAGTGCGCCTTGCTGCGCGTCGCCGCCCATGGAAGTCCAGTGGTGCGGTTCGCCTTTGGCGATCGCGGTCACGAATCGCCAAGTGATGCTCGGCAGCTTTGCGCAGAACTTGGTTCCATCCGGGTTGACGCAGCCGACGAGGTTGTTTTCCTGGTCGGTCATCACCCACGGGCCGGGCGGCGGTCCGTGATACCACGGTGTGGCGTCCCCGTAGTAGGCGGTCTCCATGGTGCCGTTATCGTCGTCGCGGCTGTCGATCTCGGCGTTCCCGTAGTCGAAGCAGCAGCCATTGTTGAAGTGCTCGCCATTAATCACCCAGTACTGCCCCTCCGCCTGATCGTCAACTGCGGTGCCCTTCGGGTCGTCATTGCGGAGGCCCATCCCTGGCTCGATGAAGACGCCATAGACCTTATGACCCATGATCGTAATCGGCGCCATGTCGGCCAGCGGCACGTTGTTAAATCCGCCCATGGCCGGCCCGTTGAATCCGCCGCGGGGCGCCTGCGTGAGGTCATTGTGGTTGGGGGATTGGTCATAGATTTTGGTGATCCAGCAGTGGGTGTTGGCACAGAACTTGTCCTGCGCAGCCGCGTCGGCGTATCCGCCCGCATCCGGAACTGGCGACGCGACGGGCTGGACGACGCCTATATCCAGGGTCTTGCCGTCCGACTGGCGCAGGACCTGGTACAGCGGGCCGTTATAGGATGCGTACAGAGCGCGCGTGGTGCTGTGGGCAGCCACGCAGGGGTCGGCTGCGGCGGCGTAGATGTCACATGGGCCTTGCAGCCTGGGCGGAACGTTGACTCCCGCTTCGGCGGGTTGCGACATCGTCAACGTGGCGCCAAGCAATGTGAACGCCAGCGCGAGCATCAGTGCGAGATTGATTGTCGTTTTCATGATCATCCTATCTGGTGGGAGCAGGCTTGGGGTCATCCGTAGCGACGCGGGCACCCTCGGGCGTGCGGCGCCAGGCGAAGTATGCATCGAGGACCTTGAGCCCTTCCTCACTCGGAACCGGTCCGGTGTGCGGCGTCTGCGCGAAATACATCAGCGCCGGATGCTCGTCGCTGAACGCCTGCCACTTGGGAACGCCCTTGCCGTTGGGGTTTCCATACTTCGCGAAATTCGTCCAGTAAGTCGCCATCGCTTCGGAAATCGTTAAATCCGCCGCGGTGGGTTTCTGGCCGTTGTCCCCCTTGAAGTGCTCGAACACATAAGCAACCTCGCGTCCGTGCGGCGCGCCGTGCCCGGCGAGAGGCGAATCAGCGGGATAATCCGGGTGCTGATCGAAGTAGTAAAAGTAGGCGTTGGATTTCCCCAGGCGCGATTGTAGGCGCGCCCAGGTCCAAGTATGCCAACCGAATGCTGAATCACGCATCAGGTCGCGCGCGGTTTTGGACACTGTAGTTTCGCCGGCCGGGTACGCCTGGATCAGGCTGTCGGCAAACTTGCCGTAACGCTTCCGCACGTTATTGATGTATTCCTGTGGCGTATGAGGCGGAGAAAAGCTTGCGCCTTCATCCGAGTTATAACCAACCAAGATCGGCGTGTCGTTGAACCGTTTCGCTTCATAGAGCTTGTACTGATCGTCGGGGATGACCCAACCGTCCACAATGGGCCATGCCAGTCCTCGCGTCGCATCGAGAATTTTTTCCGGCGGCAGCTTGCGAAGGTCTGCGATGGAAGTAGCTCCGGCGGCTTTGGCGAGTTCTTCACCATGGTGTTCGGCGATTGCCAGCGTCACCATGTTTTCGCCTGGCCCGCCCCCGATGCCCGCCGGTCCAAACGATCCGCCGCTTTCCGAGATGGCTCCTTGAAACAAGCCGTGCGCCAGCGGTGAGGCGCACAACATGCTGACCGCGATTCCGCCCGCCGACTCGCCGAAAATCGTAACCTTATTTGGATCGCCGCCGAACGCAGCAACATTCCTCCGAATCCATTGCAGGCCGGCAATCATGTCCAACAGGCCGTAGTTGCCGGAGACGTGCTGTGGCGATTCGGCACTTAATCCAGGATGCGCCAGAAAGCCGAGTGCTCCTACACGATAGGCAATGCTGACCAGCACTACGCCCTTCTGCGCCAGTTTTTCTCCGCTGTAGTCTGGCACTGAAGTGGCTCCAGCGTTAAAGCCGCCGCCATAGATCCACACCAGCACCGGAATACGATCGGAGGCTTTCTTTGCCGGAGTCCAGACGTTCAGATAGAGGCAGTCTTCGCTCATCGGCGGAGGCTGCTGTCCGGCCGGGGGAGGGCCGAAACCACGCTGTACACATTGCGGCGCGAACTTGTCGGCTTGCCGAACGCCATCCCATTTTGCCGCGGCTTGCGGGGGACGCCATCGCAGTTCGCCCACCGGAGGCGCAGCGAATGGGACACCTCGATACACGGTCAATCCATCTTCTACGTTGCCCTGCAACACCCCCTGTTCCACTTTCGCGGTCGGGGTCGCCGCCAGGCACATAGAAGAGACTGCTGCAATCGTAATCACCAGCAACGAAGTTCTCATGTTCGATTCTCGCTCTTCATTTCTTCTCTAGAATGATTGTGCGCCAATCTCGCCACATGAAAGAATGCGCCCTCGCACGACCCGCACAAGAATGCCAGCTTACGCAGATAAAGTAAACGATTACTGGCCACCAGGGAAATCCAAAGGTGGCGCAATTTTTGAATGGGGGATGGCACTGCAAATCGCATGAACCTGGGATGGGCGTCTCGATCCAGCAACGAGTCTTCCAGGGAGGAGACCACCGATGGGACCCGGCCGGGAGTGGCGCCTATCAGCGCCACTCCCGACTCGAACCGCCCCCAATCCGGTTGCCGTTAGCTCAGAACGTATACTTCAGTGCCACTTGCAGCTGGCGCATAGCGAGCGCCGTCGAGGTGAAACCAGGCGGTGCTCACGCACCGCCCGGAAGAAGTTGCCCCTGACAACGCCTCGGCTATCGAGGCTACCCGACCCACCCACAAGCGATCAGCCAAACCATTGCTGACTAGAACTCATACTTTATGGCTAGTTGCAATTGGCGCATGAGGGTGCTGGTGTTGGTGATGCGACCGAAGGTGGAGGAGGCAAAGTTTAAATTCGGCAGGCTCCAGTTCGGGTGATTGAGAGCGTTGAACGCCTCAAAGCGAATCGACACCTGATGCCTTTCGTTGTAGGGCATCACGAACGCCTTGTGCAGCGACGCATCCAGGTTGGTCAAGCCCGGCCCTGTGAAGCTGCCGCGTTTCACAGTTCCAAAGAAACCGGGAGCAGCGGATTGGTAGGCAGCTTTATTGAACCAGTCGTAAACGTTTCTGGCGCTTCCGCTGAGGTAGACACTCTGCCCGGTGGGATTGGGACGATCAAAGTTGCCGCCTGCAGCCGCGATAGCGGAATTGTCAGTCCCGCGCAGGGGAGTCCCGATCGCACCAGTCTGATGGGTAAAGATCCCTCCTATCTGCCAGCCGCCAACCGCCGCATTCAAGAATTTGTTATGCACAGGCAGCAACTTGCCGGGCCCGATCGGCAGTTCGTAGAGTGCCGAGACAACGATGCGATTGCGAACATCGAACCCGGATGGGCCGTAATCGCATCGGATGCACCGGTTGTCCTGTGGAAACAATTCGTCGTTCCCCTGGTTACGAACGCCGCTGGTATCGTCGAGAGATTTTGCCAGGGTGTACGAGGCGATCACGTTAAGCCCGTTGCTGAAGCGCCGGGTAGCCTTCACGCTGAACGCGTTGTAATTGGCCGTGCCCTCGTCGTGCACATATTGGACCCCGCCCATGTTCGCGAAGGGGGTCCGGGACGCGACTGAAGTTGCGGTGCCGTTGCCAATGGTTCCGTATGGGGACGCCACATTTACATTAATGAAGCCGTAAAGATGGCGGCTGAGTGCGCCCTGATATCCCGTCTCGAACAACCAGTGTTGTCCGACCTGCTGCTGGATGTTGAGCAGAAACTGCTGGGCGTAGGAGGTTTTGTGGCTGAGAGCGGCCACGAATGCGGTGGTGGCCGGAGGAAGATTCGAAATTGCACCGCTGCCGCCCGGCGCCGCGTTGGCCCAGGTCAGAGTGGAATTACCGTAAGGAGCGGTCGTGTCCGAATTGTTAAAGGTCACGCGCCCGGCAATGTTGCGCGCCATGTCGAAGTACGCGTTGCCGATGTCCTGGGAGTAGAAAATGCCATAGCCGGCGCGAATCACCAGCTTGGAGTTCGGCGAGTAAGCGATGCCGAAGCGCGGCGCAAAATTCAGGTATCGGGTGTCCAGGAGCGGGCCATTGGGCAACTTCCCGTTACTGCAAACCGGCGGCGAACCAAGCCCAATCGTGGAAGCAGTCCAGCGGATGGAAAGCCCTTGGTACACATCGGCGGGGGAACAGTTGCCTTGGCGGACATAAAACGGCCATTGGCTCTGGGGGTAGGTGGTGCTGACATCGCCCTCCTTCGGCCGCACCGGAAGATCTACGGTGAAATTATTGCCGAAGGTGTCGTTCCACGGAGGAGTCAGTTCGTACCTGAGGCCCGCTGAGATCGTGAGCTTCTGGGTTATCTTGTAGGTGTCGTCGGCATAAGCGGCTTCTACGTTGCGCACGTAATTTGCGTCCGCCACGGCCACCGCAACGGTTGACTGGGTAAGATTGCCGAGCAGGAAGTCGGCGAGCGCGTCGCCTCCGGACAGAGTCACCGCTCCCGTGACAGGGTCCTTGGTTTGGAGCGCGGTAGCTATGGGCTGGCTGCTGAACTGCCCACGGGAAAACTGATTGCCTAGCTGGTTAAAGGTCTGCCGGTTGTACTCAAAACCGAAACGCAATGAATGCTTGCCCTTTATCCAGGAGACGTTGTCGACAATCTGCCACGTAGGATCAGTCACAACGTAGGGGCCATCGCCGCCGAGATCCCCAAAGCCGCTCCAGATGGGCTTGGTTGTGCCCGCCGGCCCCGAACCGAAGGACATGGCCGGGATGCCCCAGGTAGAGGGGGCGCCGCCATTAAGGCCCGGGATGCCCAGAGGCGTAACTACATCCTTGGTGAATGCCGACAGCAAACCGGTCGAATTATAGAAGTGGCTGTAGCCGAACCGCGCCTCGTTCACAATGTGGGGCGAAATAGTCCACGTGTTGGAACCCATGTACTGGTAATAGTTGGTGACAATCTTGCTGCCCGCTCCCAGCAACCCGGTCGACACAAGGTTTTCGTCCCCCGAGCTGTAGCGAAAGGCAAACTGCAACTTCTCGGACTGAATGTAGTCTCCGCGCACTGTCAAGCTCTGACGATCCTGGGGCTGCTGGGTGGTGTAGGAGTAGTTGCTGTTGCCGGTGGACGGCGTTGCGCTTGTCCCGAGGTATTGCAACAAGGCCGCGGAAATCGGGTTGATTCTGTTTGAGGGAATGGTGTTGTTCGGAAACGGGGTTCGCCCCAAGCCGTTGGCGTCGCCGGTGTCCGGATCGTAGATGGTAACCGGGCCGAAAGCAGCGGTAGTGAAGCCCTGGAAATTGCCGCCCGCTTCCGCCGCGGTGGGCACCACCGCTTGACCCTGGTTGATCTGACGGATATTTCTCCATTCGTCGTCCACCATGAAGAAGAATTTGTCCCTGCCGTTGTAAACTTTTGGAATTCTGATGGGTCCATCGAATTCAAATCCGTAGTCATTCCACTTAAAGGGGAACACCGGGGGCGGGGTAGTGTTGAACGGGAAAAAATAGGGATTTGCATCTGCGATGTTGTTGCGGAGGAAATCGTACATCGAGCCATGGTAGCTGTTGGTGCCGCTCTTGCTGACGACGTTGACCTGCGACGCCTCGTGACCGAACTCCGCCGGATAAACGCCGGTTTGAACCTTGAACTCCTGGATGCCATCAAGCGAGGGGAGGCCGATATAGGTGTTGAAGTCGGGATCAGTATTGTTCACGCCGTCGAGCGTGTAGTAGTCGAACATGATGCGCTGGCCGCCGACCGAGATTGACCGGGCGGCACGATCGCCGCCCAGGCGGCTTCCGGCCTGGCCCGAAGACGGGGAAAGCGTGTTGGCGTTGGAGGAAAGAGCCACCAAGTCAAAAAAGTTTCTGCCGTTCAACGGCAGCTCGTTTACGGCCTCGTTCTCAATCACGGTACCGAGGGTCGCGTTTTCAGCCTGTAAAAGCGCGCCCGTTGCTTCAACGGTTAGCGATTGCGTGACCGCTCCTACTTGCAGGCTGAAATCCACGCGCATCGACTGTTGCACCTGCACTTCCAGGTTATTAGTGGTTGCGGTCTTGAACCCCGCGCGCGCGGCCGAAAGCGTGTAATGACCGACGGGAACTTCGGTAAAGGTGTAGTCGCCCGATCCGGTGGTAACCGTTTGGCGTTCCGTTCCCGTTCCCACATTCTTGAGGGTGATGTCGGCGTCTGGAACAGCAGCGCCCGTCGGATCGGCAACATGTCCTGAGACCGTTCCGGCGGTCTGCGCAGACAGGCTGGTAGTCGAAAGCATCGCGAGGAAAACCACAAATAGGCAAAAGGCCATGGAAACCCCGCATCGCCCGAGCCACTCGAAGGATCTCAGCGCTACCTGTGCGCGACTGAGCAATTCCTCTGCGACCTGGTAATTGGAAACGTGCAACGGCGCTGTGCGTGCATTTTCGAATTGGTGACGAACATGGTTGTCGAACATGGTCAATTAGCCTCCGCTGCTGAGAGCAGCCCCTTTAGTTGACTGTGACGCGCACCCACGCTGGAACGTTTGAGCGCACAAACCGCCCGCAGAAAAGCTTCCGACAAATCCCGAGAGCAAAAGGATTTCCAAGCTGCGCCTCATGAAGCTAACCCCCCAAGATCACCGCTACGTGTACTGAAGTCTTCGCGAGATTTCAGAGCTGCCTCAAGAAAATGAATATTCCGGACTGATCCGTTTTCTCCGTCTCGCTCCCCACGCTTGCCACCCTCTGTTTCGTCACAGGTTGGGCCTTTCGCCCACTTCGGAATTCTCGAGAGAGGTCTCGAAAACTCTAGGAAACGTTTGCTGGACGGCAGTTTTTATACGGGGACGTTATTCGTTGTCAAGAAGATTTCGACAGAAAACTATAAGCTACTTGTAATTAACGGGTTAGATCAAGTTTGCGGGAAATCCTTCTTCTCACCTGGTGAAACTAAGCGGCTTGTGCTGGCCAAAAGTAGCGGTAATATTTTCACATCGTGAAACGGCATGCGCTGTGAAAGCGGGATCGCAGCCTCTACGTCAATGCGATTTTCCGTGACGTCCTGGCATTTCCAGGCGTGCGCCCCCGCGAAGAAAATCCCATCGCGGTCGAGACGGCATTGGCGGCAGCCTTGACCTTCCTGGCCAAGCCGGGCACGTGAGCTGGACTCACGCGCGTCACCGGGCCGGACACACTAAGCGCACCAATCGCCACCCCGTGCGTGTCGAGTATAGGTGCGCTGACACACCGGCAGCCGAGCAACGCTTCTTCATTATCGACCGCATAGCCTTGACGCCGGACCTTGTCCAGTTCCGCGCGCAGTTGCACGGTGTTCGCAATGGTCTTTGGGGTCACTCGTTGAAAGACAACCCGGTTCAGAACCCGCTCATATTCACTGGCGGGCAGAAAAGCCGCCAGCGCCTTCCCTAAGGCGGCTACGTGAAGCGAGCGGCGCGTTCCAACCCGCGATACCAGTCGAAACTCATGCGGGCTCTCCATCACATCGACATACAACAGCGTTCCCTGGTCCAACACGCCCAAATTCACGGTCTCTTGCGTCGATCTCCACAAACCGGCAAGGAACGGCCGTGCCACCGCTTGCAGCGTGGCGCTCATACTGGCGCAGGCAGACATTTGTGCCAGTCTCGGGCCGATGAGGTAAGCTCCCGCTTCCGTGCGAAGCAGATAGTTCTCACGCTCAAGGTGTCGCAAGAAACGGAAAGCCGTACTTTTATTGATTCCGGTTTCGTCGCAAATCGCTTTCAGACCCAGACCGACGGAAGAGGTTTGCAGCGTTTCGAGGATTCGCAAAACTTTCGAAATCACACCCACAGACGACGCTGCCGACTGCTTGGCTGCCTGCACCGGCGGCTGTCCCGAAGATAGGTTCTCGGCGGCTAATAGTACTTTCACGAAGACCTCGCACGCGGAGATCAACTCTGACGCCCACGAACACTACCACAGAAACGGGGGAATGCAAGGCCTTCGTTTCTCCTAATGAAATCCAGATTTCATCGCGGCAGCCCCTCCAAGCGCCACCGCGGAGGCCGCCGCGCTATAATCGGTTTTGATCATGGCCAGATCGCGTTATGCCCTGGTGGCCTACACCCGGGACCCGGTGGCGGAGTTTGTCAAGCAAATCCGGCAGGAGCTTCATCCTGACCTGCCTCACCTCCCAGCCCATCTGACGGTGATTCCCCCACGTGTGCTTCCCGGCGAGAAAGAGCCGGCCATTGAGGCCGTAGCCGAAATCTGCCGCCAGGTGGAGCCTTTCGAGGTCAGCCTCGCCGAGATCGAGACCTTTATTCCAGTCACGCCAACCGTCTTTATCCGCGTGGCCCATGCCTACCGCGTATGCCAGCTCCACGACCAGCTCACCGCGCACTGCTCGCTGGCAACCGCCGAGGAATGGCCCTATCTGCCCCACCTCACCATCGTGAAGCTCAATACTGAAGAGCAGGCTCAGGCAGCTTACCGGCTGGCCCGCCGCCGCTGGGCAGAGTTCGAAGGCAGCCGTTGCATCCATGTGAACCAGATGACCTTTGTGCGCGAGGCCGAAGTCAACCTATGGGTAGATGTGGCCACCGTACCGCTCAGCGGCAGCGAGGTTTTGCCGCATCAGGAATAAGGCGCGCAAAATTCTCCTTGTAGCTGTTGTCCTTGATCCTCCAAAAGCCTTGACTGGGTGGGGTTTCCGGGTGCCGGGCTGCGGCCTCTTTCTTCCGGAAGTACATGTATCCCCGTGTGTTGCCAAGGCCGGGATCCGGGCGTACATAAGAGATTGGATTGCTCCGATAGCTCTGCAATGCCGCGCCCCAAGCGGCCTTCAGGCCGGAGCGGAGTCTGACGCATGCAGATTGGGGTCTACGGGGCGGGCTATTTGGGGACAGTGATTTCCGCCTGCCTGGCCGACTTTGGAACTCCCGTAACCTGTTGCCATCCAGATAGCTCCCGCATGGTGGAGATGGCGCAGGGCAACGTTCCCTTCTTTGAAAAAAATCTTACCGAAGTCATTCGCCGCAACGTGCGTTGCGGCCGCTTGGCTTACTCCACCGACATTGAGACCTTTGCCCGCAAAGCGCAATTCATCTTCCTGGCTGAAGATTCGCCGCAATCGCTCTCGGATTTAGCCATTCGCGTTGCCCGCCCCGCGCCGAAGCCTCCCATACTCTCCATTATCACGCCGGTCCCGGTGGGCACCGCCAGCCAGATCGAGCACCGCCTCAAAGAAGCGGGGGTCGAAGCCACCGTCGTCTCGCAGCCCATGTTCTTTACTCCCGGCTGCGCGGTTGAGGATTTCAATTGGCCCGACCGCATTATTCTCGGTACTTCATCGAACGAAGCGGTGCTGGTGGTGAAACAGATCTTTCATCCTCTGGTCATGCGCGGAGTGCCGGTCATTGTTGCCAACCACGAGACCGCGGAACTGGTGCGGGAAACGGCGACGGCGTTTGTGGCGACCAAGATTTCTTTCATTAATGAAGTTTCCAACTTGTGCGAGCGCGTGGGCGCTGACGCTGTAAGCTTGTCGCTGGCGCTTGGCCTCGACAAGAAAATTGCTCCCCGCTGCCTGCAGCCGGGAGCGGGCATGGGCGGGTTGTTTGCCGAGTCCGACATGGAAGCCCTCGCCGAGTTGGCGCGCCAAAACGGAGTCCCGCTCAAAATCCTCAGCGCGGCGCGCGAAGTGAATCTCGAACTGGCCGAGCGCGTGGTGGAAAAAATCGCGGCCATGATGAAAACCGTGAACAACAAAGACGTGGGCGTCTGGGGGCTTGCCTTCAAGCCCAATACCAACTCGGTTGCCGGCTCTTCTTCTTTGCAGCTGGTGCAGAACCTGATTGCCAAGGGCGCGCGAGTGCGCGCTTATGATCCGGTTGCCATTCCGGAAGCCCGCCAGGCGCTCGACGGCGCGGTGCACTACTGCGAAACGCCCTACGCCGCGGCCGAAGGCATGGACGCCCTCGTGGTCGGCACCGGCTGGCCGGAATTTCGCGGCCTGGACTTCGACCGCATCAAGCATTTGCTGAAACGTCCTCTCATCGTGGATACCAAGAATCTTCTCGACTCGGTCCGCCTGCGCGCCATGGGATTCGAATACATCGGCGTAGGCCGCGGCTAACCTCTGAAGGAACAATCCACTCAAGACAAGAAAGGCGACTCGCGAGCGAGCCGCCTAAAATTATCGTGTTGTCGAAACTACGCCGCCCGCGGAGCGCGGTAATCGGATTCCCCAGCCTTCTTGATCGCCTGCAACGCCTCTTCGGGCGCCAGCAGGGGCGTGGTGTGAACTGCTTTGCAGGCTCCTCCTCCGGCAAAGGCGATGGAAATGGCGGCCGCAGTGGTATTGTCCGGCATTTCTGTGATGACCACAACGTCGTAATCCCCAAAGCTAAAATAGGCGCTTTTGATTTTGCCACCCAGTTTTTCAATGGATTTGCGAACCGCTTCCACGCGATCCTGGGGCTGCGCGATCAGCGCTTGCCAGCCTTCGCGCGCGTAGGCAACTTGATGGAGATAATGTGGCATACTCAGCCTCCCTTCAAAGGCGTGCGCATCATCCCAAAGCGGCCTGCTCGGGTCAAGGAGATAGGCTGTGCAAAACAGGGTTATGCAAAACGCGGCATCCGCAAATCGACAAAAGGCATGCTCACCCGCTCTGACACCGGGCAAACAGGTTGCTATAATCGATTTCGCTTCCTTCACACGGTGGGAGTAGCTCAACTGGCAGAGCACCGGACTGTGGCTCCGGTTGTTGCGGGTTCGATTCCCGTCTCCCACCCCAGTTTGCAGACAACCGAATCGACCCTGCAACGGTCTTCAGAACTCATGTAAAATCCCGGCCATTACCAGACGCTGCATGCGGCTGAGGAGATGGGGATGCCGGGTTTACGGGGGATATGCTCAAGTCTGCTGCTGGTCGTCGCTCTATCGTCAGCGCAAGAGAGTCACAATCACCCTGCTCCTAAGCAACTGGGGAAAGTATCATTCCCAATTTCCTGCGCACCACGCGCTCAAGAGCCGTTCAACCGTGGCGTAGCCCTGCTGCACTCCTTCGCTTACGGTACTGCCCGGGACGCTTTTCAGCATGTGGCCGAAATCGATCCACACTGTGCGATGGCGCATTGGGGCGTCGCAGCGTCGTACTTTCGCCAGCTTTGGGACCCGCCTCTGGTGCCGGCGACGATTCCCATCGCCCAACGGGAAATCCAGCGGGCGCAACAGATCGGGGCGAGCACGGAACGAGAGCGCCAGTTTATCAATGCCCTAAGCTTCATCTACCAGAACAGCGTTCCCTACGGCACGCGAATATCGAACTATGAGGAAGCCATGCGCGAACTCGCATCGCGCAACAGGAAAGACGTTGAAACCCAGGTGTTTTACGCGCTCGCGCTCCTGGCGAACGCTTCTCCCAGCGATAAGTCCCACAGCAAGCAGAAGCAGGCGGCGGAGATCCTCGAACCATTGGATCGCACCTTCCCACAGCATCCTGGAATTCCTCACTACCTGATCCACGCTTACGATAACGCGGAACTTGCGCCAAGAGGCCTCCCAGCCGCGAGGGCCTACGCTCAGATTGCTCCTTCCGCGCCCCACGCCTTGCACATGCCATCGCACATATTCACGAGGCTCGGCTTGTGGGATGACTCCATCCGTTCCAACCTGGCCGCGGAGAAGGCGGCGCGCCAGCAGGGCGATACCGGAGAAGAACTGCATGCGATGGACTATCTCGTCTATGCCTATCTGCAGAGTGGACGCCCCTCAGATGCCGCTGGGGTTATTCGCCAACTTACGACCATGACCAAGCTGGACGAATCCGATTTCAAGATTGCCTACGCCGCAACTGCGATGCCGATTCGCTATGCCGTGGAACGGCGCCAATGGACCGAGGCCGCCGCAATCATCCCGCCCACGGAAGCCCCGCCACATGTTGTCGCCATCGCGGTTTGGGCGCGGGGGCTCGGGCTGGTGCGTAGTGGAGGTGCCGCGGAGGCCACGAAAGAAGTTGCCCAACTGCAACAGATCGAGGAACACCTCCGCGCATCGAACAACCAATACTGGGCCACGCAGACCGATATTCTTCGTCGCGAACTTATGGCGTGGTCGGCCAAGGCGAATCATAGGGCCGAAGAGGCGGCGGCCATGATGGGCCAAGCCGCTGATGACGAAGACGCAATCGAGAAGCTTCCGGTCACCCCGGGACCAATTGTTCCCGCCCGTGAACAACTCGGGGACTTGCTCTTGGAGCAGAATCAACCGGCTCTGGCTCTGAAGGCATACCGCGCCGCGCTGGAAAATGCTCCTGGCCGGTACGGCTCCATCCAAGGCGCGGCCCGTGCTGCTGAACTGGCTCGGGAGAAATAACCCCGCGTTGGAATGTGCGGGAAGCCGGCTTGCATCATCCGCTGAATCCGGCCACTGGCTTGGCTTCTCCGCTCCGTCCTGGGCAAATCCCTTCTGGTAAGCCAGCTTTCACACCCGCAAAACGGCGTTATACCCGCGCGCCTCAAGCGGCGTCGCCGCTGCGGCGCAGGTTCCACAAGGTGAGCCCGCTGGCCATGAGCCCGAGAACCGTGAACACGCCTAAACACCGCACCCACTCGGGGTACAGCTGCTGCGCAGGCGCGAAGCCAATGGTCAGAAAGAACACGGGATTGAAGTAGAGCGGCGCCTTGACGAACAATCCGGTTTGTCCCCAGTTCTTCGGCTGATGGATTGACATCTCGATCGTAAATACGACAAACGTGATAACCGTCATGGCAATGACGGTTGCATAGGTGACCGCCGTGGCATGAACGCTCCGGCGAAACACCGAAGACCAATAAAGGCCAATGGCGCTCACGGTAGCTAAAGTGACGACGCTGGTGACGGTCGTCACAACAACGTCCCAGGGGCCAATTCCGCCGAAGGCGAACGCCATGCTCAATACCGGCAGCCCCATCACGATCAGCAGCAAGACAAACAGCAACGAAGCTGCGAACTTTCCCCACCAGATCTGAAAAGGTGTGAGGAGCGAAGTGAGTAATCCTGCCAGGGTCTTCTGCTCTTTTTCGATGGTGATGGAGCCGGCGCTGAAAATCGGGGCGAGCAGCAAGAGCAGCGAAAGTTGGGCGTACGCGGCGCCTAAAAACATGGGCACCCCGATGTCGGCGCCTTGCAGTTCGCGGCCGCCTGACTCACTAGTCGTCAGATAGTAGGCCAGCGCCACCACCGCTCCCAGCGTCAACAGGTACAGAGAGGGCAGTATCCATCCGCGCCGTTCGCGCATGCGCAGGTTCAGTTCCTTGCGCACCATCGGATTCATGATTTTTGTCCTCCAAACGCCTGCTGATAGCGCTCTTCCAGACTCGCTGAGCGGTAATCGAAACGAGCCACATCGACGCCAGACGTTACCAAGCGACGAAGTAGGGCGGCGGCCTCTGCGCTGCCGCCTTTCAACTCAACGACTAGCCGCACGCCTTCTGCATGGACGATCTTCGCGCCTTCCACCAAGGCCGTCGCCGCTTTGGCCGCATCCATTGCCCCCGTAATCTCGATTTCGTATACGCGCGCGGTGGTGGGCTGCGCCAGCTGAAGGACCTCGTGCCCCTCTGCATCCGCCGCATTCCTTCCTCCGGAAATCAACGCCACGCGGGTGCATATATCTTCGAGGTCGGCCAGGATGTGGGAAGAGATCAGGATGGTAACGCCCTCCGCATTCAGCTCCTTCAGTTGCCGGCGCAGATCGAGACGCGCGATTGGGTCCAGTCCGGTCGCCGGTTCGTCCAGGAGCAATACTTTCGGTTCATGCAGCAAGGTCTTCGCCAGCAGCAGGCGTTGTTTTAACCCGAAAGAAAGCTCTTCGACATAGGAGTCTTGCCGGTCCGACAGTTCCGCCCGCGCGAGCGCGCGCTCAATAGCGGCTTTCTGCCGTTCCCGGCTCACGTGAAAGGCATCGGCGAAGAACTGCAGAAACTCCCGCAGTCGCATGTCCTGATACAAACCCGGCTGGTCCGGCATGTAGCCCACCATGCGCTTGACGGTGTCACGCTCATGCCGGACGTCGACTCCCCCGATGCGCACGGTCCCGGCCGATGGCACGAGCAGCGTCGCGAGAATCTTGATTAGCGTGGTCTTGCCCGCGCCGTTCGGACCCACCAAGCCAAGCAACTCCCCCTTGCCCACGCTCAAGCTGAAGCCATCGAGCGCCGCCGTGCCGTTGTACTTCTTGCCGAGATGTTCAACCTCAATCATGGCTGGTCCAACCGAATGATGGTAAAAGCGACGTTGTGCCGCACGAATTGCTGGCCCGCCAGGTTCGTATCCGGCAGCGGTCCGTCACTCATGCCTACAAAGAAGTGCTTGCCGGTGCCGAACGGGAAGGCGGTGTAAGGAATAGCCTTCAAGGGAAGCGGCCCTTGATCGGGCCCCGGGTCCACGACCGCTTGCCGAACCGTGGATTGGCCGTTATTCGTGACGACATCTCTCCAAATCGCAGTGGGAGCTATCCTCGCGAGGTCCACTTCCTGCCCGGGCGCGAGCCCGGGAATCATGTATCTGTGGTTTCGTTCGAAATCCAGGTACATCGCTTCCTGAAAGTTCTGGCCAGTGTTGTTCTTCAATTGCAAATTAGGATTCAAAACCACCGGCCCCGAAAAGACGCGGAAAGTTTGCAGATCAAGATCGACAAACGACCAGCGAAGCAGCGAGAGATCTATCTCGGCGGGTGGGCCGAGACTCATCCGCCATCCCGGCTGCACCCGCCGGGCATTGGTGATTTCGTTCGCAAACTCCGCATTGCTGGTCTGCGCCGGGACTGAGCTGTGCGCGTCCAACACGGCGTTGTTGCCTACTGAAACGCTGGTCGCCATTCGATCCGGAGAGGAAACCCGCAAGCCGATTTGCTCGTACGCCACCGGACTCTCGCCGTCCATCCGATAAATGACAACGTCGTCGAGGCCTACCTGCTTGGGACGGTGCAGCGAGCTGGCAATGTAAAGGCCGCCGGCAAACAACGCGGCGATGCACGTGGTCGTGATCCAGCCCCATTCCAGGCGCCGCCAACGGCGGAGCAAAGTGAAATTCAGAAGCCCAACGATCACGACATAGCTTCCGAGCCAGATCAACACCCAGCGAAGTCGCGGAAAGTCGAACGATACGCCGAAGCGGCCGCGCAGCCAATCCCGCCCGCTATATCTCACAAAAGAGGAACTCGTGAGAGAAGAACCGGCGGTTAGTTCCCTATAGGAGCTACCACTGAATAAGGAAGTTAGTTCCTTGCTATGCAGGCCTGCAAGTCGGTACAGCTTGCCCTGCCCCACGTTCAAAGGATCAGCCGTTAGCGGTTTGGTGCGGTACGGCGCTAGAAAGTCGCTATCGTCTGCTTCTTTTTCGAGCAGCAGAAGGTTTCCCCCACTGCGCAAGTAATACTCAATCGCGGATTTTTCCTCCGGGCTCCATTGCCGCATCGAGTCAGCTACAACCAGAAAGCGCACTGCGGAATAATCCCACCATTGTTCCCGCGGGCCGGCGAGTGTAACAAATCGGAATGTCTTATTCTTCTCGGTAGTCTCTTCTGCAGAACTTCCGAATGAGATTTGCGATTGCGCCTCATCGCACAGGCGGCGGTCCTGGCACAGGATCGTGATGAACCATTGATTGGTGACATTGCCCGCCGGGTCCACAGTCACGCTGGAAGTGCCGATCTTTACGCCGCTTGGATCGCTGGCGCTAAGCTCGAGCGTGGAATGGTTCGAGCTGGCCAGTACGATGGGCAACTCCAGTTCGATAGTTTCCCCCGGCTGCACCGAAACCTGCTTGGAAAAATGGTCGGTCCGCAAGGTCGAATATTCCGGCGAATCCTCGTTGGTGACCGTGAAGTCCAACCGCATTTGCCGTGTTTGGGTGGGCGCGCTGACTTGAATGCGAACCGGCGTCGCCGTGACAGATGAGTAGTAACCCTTGAGTCCAATCTCAACAATTCGGACGTCGTTCGCCGCGGCGGCAGCCGGCGGGACCAGCAATAAGAGAGCGCAGAGCAGGCGCGATTTCATGGATACAGACTTAGTCGCTGATCATCTTACTCCAGACTTTGGCCATCGTCTCGTGGCCTGCCCCGCCTCTGCATCGGAAGCTGCATAGAATTCGGCAAGAAGAAGCTTCTGAATCCGGCCACCGGCTTGGCTTCTCCGCTCCGGCCTGTGCAAAACTTCTCCAGGTAAGCCGGCTTTCACACCCGCAAAACGGTGGTATACTCGCGCCCCAATAGTGGAGGCGCGAACCATGCATGCTCCCATCAAGGTTCTATCCCAGTCTCTAGCCGTGGCTCTATCCGTATTTACGATTGCCACACCGCTTTCTGCGCAGCGGCGAAAAGCTCCTGATTTTTCCAACCTTGTCGTAGTCGGCGATTCCCTCGCCGCCGGCGTGGAGAACGGATCGCTCGAAGATACGCAGCAGGTCCATGGATTCGCCAGCGTGATTGCGCAGCAGATCGGGACGCAACTCACGCTGCCGCTGGTTCCATTTCCCGGCGCGCCGAACACACTTATGCTGGTTAACCCCGGCGGATTCCCGCCGATCATTCAGCCCGTACCCGCAACGCCCCTGACCCTATTCAACGTCCGCGAGAATCCATTTGAGCAAGCGACAGATTTAGCGGTGCCTCTGCAAACCGTTTCGGATGCTCTAAACCGCGTGCCCAGCGCCGCGCCGACGACAGACGAGACGCAGCTGGCGACGGACATTGTTTTGGGATTTCCGTGCCCGTTGCTCGGTTATCCCTGCCAGCCGCTCAGCCAGGTACAGCAGGCGGTGGCTCTTCATCCCACCACACTCATCGTGGACATCGGCAACAACGACATTCTCGGAGCGGTTACCTCGGGGCAGCTCTCGAAGATGATTTCTTCTCCGGCCGCCTTCTTCGCGAGTTTCAACAAATCCTATGCGAGCCTGATCACCACGCTGGCGTCGACCAAGGCGACTTTGGTGGTGGCCAATCTTCCCGACGTGATGGAGGCTCCTTACTTCATTCCGGTCTGGAAACTGGCGCAGGAGGCGAACATCCCGCTGCTGGCAGTAACGCACGCCCTCGGGCTGCACGCGCTCGACTATGTGACGTTGGATGCGCTGCCGGCGATTGAGGGAATTCTGCTGCAAGGCGCTCCAGGCCCGCTACCCCTGGACTGCACGGGCACCGGCACGCCGTGTTTCGTGACCCTCGGCCAGGCGACCGCGGTGCGTCTGGCCACCATCGCACTGAACGCAATCATCGCCGTGCAGGCGGCAATCCACGGCGCAGTGGTTGTGGATCTGTTTTCCCTGTTTGACGATCTTCACGCCCATGGCTACAAAGCGGGTGGCGTAACGCTGACCACCGACTTTCTGGGCGGCCTGTTTTCGCTGGATGGCCTGCATCCCACCGATGCCGGCTACGCCATCATGGCCAACCGATTCATTCAGACCATGAACGCGAACCTGAGCACGAAGATTCCGCCGGCAAACGTGCCGTAATTCACGGTCGCGCTCAACTTCTAAGGGGGGCGGGGCCGCTACTCCGTCCCCGCCTTCTTCTCGTGCTTCATCACCCGCCGCAAGGCGGCGTTGATGCGGGTTTGGTAGCCCTTACCCTGCGTCCTAAACCAGGCCAGCACGTCCGCATCCAGCCTTAGCGTCACCGGCTTTTTGATTGGTTTGTACAACGTCCCGATATCCGCGCTCGGGTCCCGCAGGTCTTCCGCGGAGGCTCGCAGGGTGCCGATCCTGTGCTGCCTCCCCTTCCCCCTCGTTTTGCGCGCGGTTGGTTTCCTCTTCTTTTTCATGAGGTTATCTCCTATACGGATCGTATGGTACATACACTATCATAATTACAATATGTTCCTTAAGGAACATTGGGCGGATTTGCGCGAGTGTTCCGTAAGGAACATTTCTGCGATTTCGCCCTCCCGGTTCCTCGCCGCGCCGGATGGTACGATGCCCTCAGCCCTCATCCATGCCTGAATTCTGCGACGTAGCTGTGCCGGTGCCGCTTGATGCCGTCTTCACTTACCGCATCCCGCAAGGGTTGCAGCCGGTGGTGGGCGGACGCGTGCTCGTGCCGTTCCGCCAGCAGCGCCTGTCGGGCATCGTCACTGAGCTGCACGACCGCGTGCCCAACGTCAAAACCAAAGACGTAATCAGTGTGCTGGACGCGGTGCCGGTGCTCGACCAGCAGCTGCTGCGCCTTGGCAAATGGATTGCCGACTACTATCTCGCGCCCATCGGCGAAGTCTTTCGCACCATGCTGCCGCTCGGCGCGGAATTCAAGCGTGCCATCGCCTATCGCATCATGCCGGAGGGGCAGATGGCGCTTCACCTCGCCGGCATGGCGGGATCATCGGCGCGCTCGCGCCGCACGCCGCAGGATCAGCTCGCCGAGTTCCGCGTGCTCGAATATCTCAGCGCGGAAGAGCGGATGGTGAAGGAGGCGACGCTTCGCGCGGCAACCCGCGTGCCGACGGCGGTGCTCGCCGGCATGGTCCGCAAGAAATGGATTGCGCGCGAGGATCTTTCCGATGTGCGCGACGCCAGCCGCACCATACAAGTCGCCCTGCTCAAAAGCGCGGAAGGGAAACTGAATTCCAATCAACGCGCGCTGATCGAAACGCTTACTGCCGCGGGCGGGAGAGTTCCTGTCGAGGTGTTGCGCGCACTCGAGGTGCCGCGCACAACGCTGAGCACCCTGGTGAAGCGAGGCCTGGTTGAAGTCGTAGAAGAGCGTCCCGAACTCACGCGCCCCACGCTCAAGGCGCGGCCGTCGCCATTCGAGTTTGAGTTCAGCGCGCAACAAGCCGAGGCTCTGCGGCAGATCCAAGCCAACGTGGAAGCGAAGAAGTTTGCAGGTGCGTTGCTGCACGGCGTGACCGGCTCAGGCAAGACGGCGGTGTATCTGGCGGGCATGCGCGCGGTGCTGGCGGCGGGGCGCTCGGCCATTCTGCTGGTTCCGGAGATTGGGTTGACCCCGGCCATGGCAGCCGACTTGCATCAGGTGTTCGGCGACGAAGTGGCGATTCTGCACTCCGCGCTCTCCGACAAGGAGCGGGCGGAGCAGTGGCACCGCATCAAGCGCGGCGAGGCGCGGGTGGTGGTGGGCACGCGCTCGGCGGTGTTCGCTCCGGTGGCCGATCTGGCATTGATGATCGTCGATGAGGAGCAGGACTCGTCTTACAAGCAGGAGGAGACACCGCGCTACCATGCCCGCGACGTGGCGGTGATGCGCGCCAAAATGGCGAATGCCACCGTCGTGCTGGGCTCGGCGACGCCGTCGCTGGAGTCGTACTTCAACGCTAAGCAGAACAAATACACG
This sequence comes from uncultured Acidobacteriaceae bacterium, assembly GCA_963770915.1. Classification (GTDB taxonomy): domain Bacteria; phylum Acidobacteriota; class Terriglobia; order Terriglobales; family Acidobacteriaceae; genus PALSA-270. Next base: position 1,597,372 of record CAVYRG010000001.1, on the reverse strand, counting down.
CTGCTCGAACTGCCCGACCGGGTGGAGCAGCGGCCGCTGCCCGAGGTCGAGATCATCGACATGCGGCAGGAGTTCCAGGAAACGGGCCACGAACAAGTGATCTCGCGCAAGCTGGCGGAGGAAATCAAAGAGCGTCTCGAGCGTAAAGAGCAAGTCATGGTGCTGCTCAACCGCCGCGGCTATTCGCCGGTGGTGCTGTGCCGGGCTTGCGGCAAAACGCTCGAGTGCAAGAACTGCGCCATCGCCATGACCCATCACAAGCGCTCGCGGCGCATGGAGTGCCACTACTGCGGCTACAGAGCGCCGGTGCCGAAGGCATGCGTGCACTGCGGCAGCGAGTACGTTTATTTTTTGGGAACGGGATCGGAAAAGCTGGAAGAGCTGCTGCACGGCATGTTTCCGCAGGCGCGCATTGGGCGGCTGGATCGCGATACGGTGCGCGGGCGTGACGACTTTGAGCGCGCGCTGAACGCGCTCAACGACGGCGAGCTGGATCTGCTGGTGGGCACGCAGATGATCGCCAAGGGGCACGACATTCACGGCGTGACGCTGGTGGGGGTGGTGGGGGCGGACATGGCGCTCGGCATGCCCGACTTTCGCGCGGCGGAGCGGACGTTTCAGCTACTCACCCAGGTTGCGGGGCGCGCGGGACGCGGAAACACGCCGGGGAAAGTTGTGCTGCAGACTTATTTTCCCGAGCACTACGCGGTGCAATATGCGGCGCGGCATGACTTCGCCGGCTTCTACGAAAAGGAATTGCAGTTCCGAAAATGGATGCACTATCCGCCCTACAGCGCGCTGGCGAACGTGCTGGTGCGCAGCGGCAAACTGGACGAGGCGCTGCAGTGGTCGGGCGTCCTGGGGAAGTGGTTCGAGAAGACGCGGCATGAAGGCATTCGGGTGCTGGGGCCGGCGGCCGCGCCCATCCTGCGGCTGAAGCAAGATTATCGCTACCACTTTGTTTTGAAGTCGGACAGCCGGGAGAAATTGAACGCGTTGTTAAGATCGATGCTCGTCTATGTAGCGAAGGAGAAGATTCCGCGGACGCAGGTTATCGTGGATGTGGATGCGCTGTGGTTGATGTGAAGGCCGCAAAGCATTTACTCATTTGTCATTCCGAGCCGGGTTTGGCGGCGAGGAATCTACTTCTTGCCAAGGACCAAACTGCAGATTCCTCGCGCGATAGGGCCGCGCTTCGGAATGACAATGGAGGGTTTGATACTTCTGGTCCGCAATATTAATGTGTTACAGTAGTATCGTGCGGCGTTACTATAAAGGTTAGGATGATCGCAAGTTTCCGGGACAAGGAGACCGAGAAATTGTGGCGATCGGGGAAGTGTCGACGGTTTCCAGCGGATATTGGCCGCCGGGCGTTTCGGAAGCTCGCGATTCTGAACGCGGCGGTGGCCCTCGATAACTTGAGGGTTCCCCCCGGGAATCAATTGGAGTCGCTAGGTGGAGATCGTGCCGGGCAGCACAGCATCCGGGTAAACGATCAGTATCGGGTGTGCTTCCGATGGCGGGGTGGGAATGCTTTTGACGTTGAGATTGTGGATTACCACTAGGATCAGGCTATGAGCAGATTGAAAAAGGCGTTTGCGGTTCATCCGGGAGAGATTCTCCGCTCGGAATTTATGGAGCCGTTGGGGCTTACGGCTTATCGACTGGCGAAGGCGCTAAGTTTTCCAGGCATCTATGAAGTGGTGCGCGAGGAACGAGCGATTAGCGCTGATACCGCCATTCGCTTGGGCAAATATTTCGGGCTGCCCGCGCAATTTTGGCTGAATCTGCAAAATGATTACGATTTGCGGATTGCGGAACGGAGTGGAATAGGCAAGGGGATTGAACCGCCGAAGCCCAGCCTTCTGAAGTCGTATTCGTAGACACAACGCAGTTGGCCGCGCGGCGCGCGGGCGTTTCTAGAATCCTACAAACAGCAGTCCTTTGAGCGGCAGCCTAAATCGCCCGCTGCTGTAGATTGCATCAAGGACGGTCAGCCCATATTCGAATGGTTTGTCCTCCTGTTCTTTCTTCTTCAGGTTGAAGCGATATCGTTGCGGGATGGCGAGCACAAAATAGTCTAGACCAACAATCAGGCTTGCCTGAATTATGTCTCGATAGATTGCGTTACCGCGAATCGAGCGGCCGGCTTCAACTTCGAGGCCAATTCGAAGGTCAGAGTGATACGAGTCGATTTGGTACTGCCGGTCTGCGACCCCACTTTCGCCAAAGTGGACTGGGCGGTAGATGGTTGGCTCTTCGGCTCCGCCCTCAACCCGAAAGCCTATGGCTTCAAGTCCGGGGCGGATGATTGACAGAGCGACATCGCTCTTGTTGTGAATGGTTGCAGTGTCTAGTTGCGTGCGCTGCTCATTGAACACCGAAACGATAGCTCTCACCCAATCGGGGGGCTCTTCGGACCGCGGATAGTAAATCCAACGCGGATAACCGCTCATAAGACCCTACCTGCGTGGTTGCGCGTGATGATCTGTCGAATTATAGGGCCAATCGTGACTTGTAGAACTTGGCCTCTGTCAGTTGCATGGTGCAATTTGGGGGCGAGAGCTCCGCAGTTGCTCACGATGACGGAGGCACGTTCCTCGTGGTTGCGCCCTTCGGGCGCGTAAGTCGGATTCTCACCCACCCAGGGCTTACGTCCTGGGCTATCGTATATCGCCCCTTCGGGGCTGGAGCATTGGCAATCGTCTGCCGCGCTTTCGAGGCTGGACTCCTCGCCGGTATTTCGCGCATTGCGGGCTGTTCTACATCGCGCATTTCGGGGCGGCGCGCCACATTCGCTCACGATGACGAAGTTTGCGTTCTCGTGGTTGCGCCCTTTCGGGCGGGCCGGACCACAAGTTCACGGAGTGAAACGGATTCTGAAGCACGGTGCGCTCCGGCCCCTCAGGCCTTGGCCGGGCGGCTTAATCGGCGCCGCCAATACGAGAGATTCTCGAGTTCAGGATCAGCCGCGGAGGCAAATCCGATTCGCGTCATAAACAAGACCGTGTATTCCGCAATCATTGCGGCGAAAAAGGAGAACGCAGCGCCAAGGAGGGCGAAATTGAAGAGGGAACCAGCGAAAGAATCGCCGGGTGCGCCAGCCGAGAACAAGATTGACCAAATAATGAATGCGGCGGACGAAAGAACAATTCCCGCGATGGGCCCCCTCCTCCCAAGTGACACGGCACTCGCGCAATAAGACAACGACTGAAGTCCAAAGATCACGAAGATGCCATGGTGCGGGGAGCGGAAAAACCCTGCCCCATCCATTCTGCCCGGATTTGAGATGTACAGGTAAAAGATGAAAACCAGCATGATCACGGCTAGGGTCAGCGGCCCGAGAGCCCCAAGAAGAATTACGCGCAATGCATTCTTTCTCGAAATTCTCCCCATTGCCTGAGATCTCCTTTTGGCCTGGAAAAACGGCGCGGTTGTACCACGTGCCGCTTTGTCACGCGGAATGGTACGTGTCCGGCGAAACGCAGAGTCCGGCGTTTTATTGACGAGGGAAGGGCGCGCGTTCTCGGTGGTTGCGCCCTTCGGGCGCGAGGTCTGGTTTCCCCGCTTACCCAGGACTTACGTCCTGGGCTATCGTATGCCGCCCCTTCGCAGTTGGAGTGCATGCAGCCTGAAACATTTTGGCGGTGTCCAGGGCTCGGCGCGCATTTCAGGTCCCGAGGTCCACGCGCATTTCAGGTCCCGAGGTCGGTGCTCATTTCAGGTCTCGGCGGGCGGAATGCGCGCTGCCACGACGCGAGGTCCCTCGACTGCGCTGAGCCTCGCAAAGCGAAGCTCAGCTCCGCTCTGGATGACAGTGTTGGAATGGCGACGTATGGGCCGGCGAGATGCCGGCGTTCTTCTCAGAGCCCTTTCTCACGCAGGAATTCGCGGACCACTTCTTTTACGTCGCGGTGTTGGGCGTCGACGGCGTAGTTGAGTTGGCGCATGTCGTCATCGGAAATTTTGCCGGCCAGGGCGTCGAGGGCGGGTTTTAGTTCGGGGTGGAGCTGCAACGCCTCCTCGCGGATTATGGGGATGGCTTCGTAGGGTGGGAAGTAGTGGCGGTCGTCTTCTAAGACGAACAAATCCAGCGCGGGGATCAGGCCGTCGGTAGCGTTGCCGGCGATCAGATCTAGTTGTTTGTCTTTCAGGGCGCGGGTTAGCAGGCCCAGGTCCATGATGCGGGGTGGGGCGGCGAAGTGCAGGCCGTAGGTGGCGGCCAGGCCTTTGTAGCCGTCGGGGCGCTCCATGAATTCGTAGCCGAATCCGGCGCGCCATTGCGGGGTGTATTGCGCGGCTTGAGAGATGGTCTTCAGGTTCAGGCGGCGGGCGTCCTCGCCGCGAATTTCTATGGCGAAGGTGTCGTTGAAGCCCAGGGGCGGGCCTACAGCTAAATTGAATCTCGGTGCGTATTCGTCTTTTACTTTCTGGTAGACGTCGTTTTTACTTTCGCTCGCTTCGTTTGGCTGGACGGAGGGGGCGGCCACGTCTTCTTTCAGGATGGCGGTTAGGGCGGTACCGGTGTATTCGGGATAGATGTCGATGCGTCCGGCGAGGATGGCTTGCTGGCAGATGTAGGTGCCGGCCAAGTAGAAGCGGCGCTCGACCGGGAGGTGGGTGTGGTTTTCGATTTGCTGGGCGATAAGTTCGCCGAGAATGAGGGACTCAGTGAAGTTTTTGGAGCCGACGACGATGCGGGATTGGCGCGAGGGGCCGCAGGAGGTGAGGAGGAGAGTCGCGGCAAGGATCAGGGGGATGCGCATGGTTTGTCATTCATGGGGAGCAAACGCAAGGTCCCTCGGCTCCGCATTCGCTGCGCTCATGCTTCGCTCGGGATGACAGTATCTCGCAATCGTCATCGTGGGCTAAGGCGTTTTTCCAGCCAGCCTAAGCTTACATCGGCAAGCAGGGCTAAGACGGCGGCGGGGATGGCGCCGGCCAGGATGACGGAATTGTTGACCATGGCCAGGCCGCGGAAGATGTATTCGCCGAGGCCGCCGGCTCCGATGGCGGCGGCGATGGTGGCCAGGCCTACGGAAATGACCACGGCTACGCGCACCCCGGCGATGATTACGCCCAAAGCTAGCGGGAGTTGGACCTGCCATAAAAGTTGATTGGTGGTCATGCCCATGCCGCGCCCGGCTTCCACGACCGCGGGATCAACTCCCTTAATGCCGGTGTAGGTGTTGCGGATTAGCGGCAGCAGCGCGTAGAGCAGCAGCGCGAGGATGGCCAGGCGATCGGCGCGTGCGCCGATCCAGGGAGCGGGAAGGAGGAATCCGAAGAGAGCGAGGCTGGGAATGGTTTGAATGATGTTGGCGCTGCCCAGGATTGGCTTGTTGAGCGCGGGCCAGCGGGCGACGAGGATGCCTAGAGGGATTCCGATCAGGACAGCCAGGATGGTCGAGACGCCGACCAGCCAGAGATGCTCCAGGGTGAGTTCAATGACTTCGGTGTGATTTTGCAGCATGAATTGGATGACATTCATTGACGGCCTCGTTTTGTGAATCGCAGCGAGGGCGAGACGCCCTCGCGCCAGCACTACGGAACACCAAAAGCCGCTATGTAAGCGGCGGCCAGCGGGTCTCTCGACTTGGTGAATTCATCCGCCGGGAGGACGGTGATCAGGCGGCCGTCTTCCATGAGGGCGATGCGCGTGGCCAGCAGCAAGGCCTCGCGCAGGTCATGGGTGACGAAGACCACGGTTTTTTTCAGGCGCGCCTGCAGGGCGCGAAATTCATTTTGCAGCTCGGCGCGGGTGATGGGGTCGAGCGCGCCGAAAGGTTCATCCATCAAGAGAATGGGCGGGTCGGCGGCCTGGGCGCGGGCGACGCCGACGCGCTGGCGCTGTCCGCCGGAAAGTTCGCGAGGGTAGCGGGTGGCCAGGCTTGCCTCGAGTCCTACCAGTTGCAGGAGTTCCTGAACCCTTTGCTGGATGCGGGCGGCGGGCCAGTGTTGAAGTTGTGGAACCACGGCGATGTTGCGGGCCACCGTGAAATGCGGGAACAGGCCGACTTCCTGGATGGCGTAGCCGATGGAGCGGCGCAGGCGGATGGGGTCCCAGTCGCGGGTGGAGCGCTCGTTGACCCGCACCTCGCCTTCGCTAGGGGCTAGCAGATGGTTGATCAGCTTTAGCGTCGTAGTTTTGCCGGAGCCGCTGCGGCCAAGCAGGACTAGCGTCTCGCCCTCGTGGATTTCGAGGTTCAGGTTACGCAACAACTCGCGGCCGTTTTCCAGGCGGTAGGAGACGTTGCGGAATTCGATTGCCGACTGTTCGGGCACGCTAGCGATTTAACCACAGAGGGCGCGGAGGGAAACAGCGTGAGATTTTCAGCCGTGGCGATAAGAGGCTTCCGGCAAGCCGGTGATGCGGATTCCGGAGTGGGCCTTGTGGCGGATGTTGAGCGCAATGAGCAGGGCGGTGATTTGCTCCACGATGCGGGCGTTTTCAAGTTTGCCGCCGTCGATGGCACGGACGCCGGGAATTTTCGCGGCCAGCCCGCGCACGGTTTGCGTGGCAGCGGGGTCGTCGCTGCAGACGATGACATCACAGTCGACGGGACCGTCGGCGTTCATGGCATCGGCCGAAGCGTTGTGGAACGCTGCGACGACGGCCACTCCCTGAGGAACAAGCTCGGCAGCTTCCTGCGCGGCGGAGCCTTGCCAAACGCCAAGGGTGCGGGTGGCGCGTCCGCCGACGCTTGAGGCGAGAGGAACAACGGTGTCGATCACGACTGCGCCGGGGCGGAGAGCGGGCTTGATTTGCTTGAGCAGGACGGCGTGACCCTCGAAAGGAACGGTCAGCACGACGATGTCCGCGGCGGTGCAGGCAGCGGAATTTTCGGCGCCTGAGATTTGCGCTTGAGGACCCACTTTGGCTTTGATCTTTTCGGCGGCGGCCTGGGCGCGTTGTGCGTCGCGGGAGCCGATGACGACCGTCTCCCCGGCCTGAGCCCAGCGCAATGCTAAGCCAAGACCTTCGGGTCCGGTGCCGCCGAGGATGGCGATGGGGCTTGTCATGTCGGGTCAGACGCCATGACCGAAACTCCGGGCGGCGCAGTGTGGGGTGCAAAACACAAGGTCCCTCGACTGCGCGAAACGATCCGTGACGCAGATCGTTTTCCTTCGCTCGGGATGACAGCGGGAGATCACGCAAACTCCGGTTCGCGGGACTCTTCGAAGGTGAAAGGCGCGGGCTGGAGCTTGATGTTGATGCGCGAATATGTGGTACTGCGCTCGGCCGGGATGCGGCCCGCTTCGAGGATCAGCGTCTGGAAATCTTCGGGGCTGGTGTATTGGCCGGCGGTGGCTCCGGCTTCGCGGGAAATGTTTTCTTCCATCAGGGTGCCGCCGTAGTCGTTGGCGCCCGCGTGCAGGCAAAGCTGGGAAAGCTTCTTGTTCAGCTTTACCCACGAGACCTGAATGTTGTTGACGGAGCCGGCGAGCAGAATGCGAGAAAGCGCGTGCACTTTCAGATGCTCGGCCAAAGTTGGGCCGGGACGCGAAAGGCCCTGCTGGAACAGCAGCGTGTTCTGGTGCACGAAGCCGAGGGGAACGAATTCGGTGAAGCCGTTGGTTTCCGATTGGATGGCGCGCAACAAGTCGAGCTGATTAACCCAGTGCTCGGGAGTCTCGCAATGCCCATACATCATGGTGGATGTGGTGCGAATGCCGCAACGATGCGCAGTGCGGATAACTTCCTGCCATTGCGCGGTCGAGACTTTGTTGCGCGAAAGGATGTTGCGGACTTCGTCATCGAGAATCTCGGCGGCAGTGCCGGGAAGCGTGTCGAGGCCGTTGTCTTTCAACATGCGCAGGTATTCGTCGAGCGGCATGCCGGTGAGTTCGACGCCATAAACGATTTCCATGGGTGAGAAGGCGTGAATGTGCATGCGCGGGCAGGCGGCTTTCACGGCGCGCAGGATGTCGCGATAGTAAAGGGGCGGCAGGCCGTGCGGCAGGCCGCCTTGAATGCAGACTTCAGTGGCGCCGATGGCGGCAGCCTCGATGGCTTTGGCCGCGACCTGTTCTGGAGTCAGGAAGTAAGTGTCGGACTCGCGCGGACCCCGGCTGAAGGCGCAGAATTTGCAACCGACAAAACAGATATTCGTGAAATTGATATTGCGATTCACGACGTAAGTGACCAGATTGCCGGCCAGTTCGCGGCGCAGCGTGTCGGCGGCGACCAGAAGTCCGAGCAGATCGTCGCCTTCGGCGTGGGCGAGAAGAAGCTTTTGGTCGCGGGTCAGGATGGCGCTGTCTTGCGCCTCAAGTACGCCGTCGAGCGCAGAGCGGACTGCCGGGCTCATGCGGCTTGCTACGTCAGACCATTCCAGCGAAGGGAAATTCTCAAGTTCGAGATTGGAGAGCAGGCGTGCCATAGCTTTATTCTACTTTCTTGCAAACCGCCGCGGAGGTGCAGCCGCTGCCGTCAGCGAAACAAATCCATTTTAGCCGGTCGAAGTAAATCGCGAACGCTGGCCCGCCCCGGCTCGTATGCGAAACCGCGAATGATGCATGCGGGCGTTCGAGATAGCTTGCCGCAGACTAGCCCCGCGGCGCAAGCCAGTTCGTCGGCCACAGCCTCAATGCTGGCGCGCAGCGCGTAGCCATCGGGATCGCGGCGGCCGCGATAGTCGCGCAGAGGCTTCATCCCAGCGATGCCGATGGCAACTTCGGTCAGGCCTTCGCGCCAAGGGCGGCCAAAACTGTCCGAAATGATTACAGGAATGCGCAGCTTCAGGCGCTTCTTCAGTTCGCGGTGCAGGCGGGCGGCGGAGCGGTCAGAATCTTTCGGCAAAAGCAGGGCGTGGCGGCCGCCGTTCACGTTTGAGGCATCGACGCCACTGTTGGCGCAGACAAAGCCATGTCGCGTTTGCGTGATGAGGACGCCGCGCTTGCGGCGCACCATGCGAGAGGCCTGCGTAAGGGCCAACTCGACCAAGCGCGCATCGAGACTGTATTGGTTAGCCCAAGCGCGCGCCGATTGCGAAGGCTTGATTTTGGCGAGGTCGACGAGTCGTCCTTCCGCCTTGGAGACGATCTTGTGCTTGATTACCAGGATGTCGCCTTGCGTGACCGACAAGTTGTGCGTCTTCAGAGAGGCAAGCAGTTTTTCACTCAGCGAATCGCCGGGGAGGATTTCATCCGCGAGCGGGACGGGGAAAATCTGCAGCGGCTGGGGGGGCCTGGGCATTATTCGTTGACGGCTTGGGGCAGGCCGAATCCCCATTTGCGCGCGAGGCGCTGGGCAAGGGTTTCGCCCGGGGCTGCGGCAAGCTGACTCAGCTCGGAAGGATTATCGACGTCGAGCCCAATGCCCGGCAGAGAAAGCACGACGCAAGGCTTTTGTGTCGCGCGGGCGGCGGCGAGATGAGGCTTGAAACTGTCGTTGCCGAAACGCAGCGGGAACAGGTCCGCGGGGCGGCGCAGGGCGGCGTTGGTGCCACGTCCGTCGGCAGCGGGGACGAGCACGGAACCGGCTTCTGGAGCGGCTTTCACCACCGCATCCAATTCGCGTGCGGTAATCAAAGGAATGTCGCCGGGAATGACGAGCGTGTGACCGACTCCCTGTTCGAGGCAGACTTGCGTCGCCGTCTCGATAGCATCGGTCTCGCTGTGGTTTGCGTAATCGGGGATGACATCAAAATCGAACTCGTTCGCCAGATCGAGAGCAAAAGGGTCGGAAGTGACAAGCGATACCGGAGAGCGCTGCGGCCAGGCGGCTAGGGTGGCAACCACGTCGCGAAGCATGGCTTGGGCAAGCTCGGTGCGGGAGGCTTGATCCAGCACAGACGCCAGACGCTGTTTGGCGTTGGCGAGGATTTTGACGGGGATGAGGATCATGGGACCTGGTCTGAATTATCTATGAAGATTGAGGAAAAATGAACCGGGATGGTCGGCGGCCCGCTTCTTCGTGCAATTCGACGGCCTTAGTGGGCACGGGGCAACTTAGCCAAATTGCGCTGGCGAACTTCCGTCCAAGGGATGGTCTTGGCCTTGCCCGAGTCCAGATCGGCGATACGTTTCTTGATCTCCTCGTCCCACGCAGCCAGAACTCCCTCATCCACTTGGCCGCCGAGAATGGAAATCAGCGAATCCGCCAGCGCCTCTTGCTCCTCGACCGAGAGTGACAGAGCTTGTTGCAGCAGTTTGGCGACTTCGGGAGTCATCTGTGCAATGCGGGCACCTCGATAGGAAGGATTATAGCGAGTGAGTTGGCGCGGCAGCCGCGAGAACGCGGGTTTGGATGGGCCACTTGGCCCGCCCGCATTGCCACATCGTGCTGCAATTAGACATTACTCGACCCAAGCTACTCTTGGGGAAACTTTGAGTTACTCTCAAGGCCCTTCCAACGAGTGTCCGATACGAGAACGCTCGTATCGAGGCAGAATTGATTAAGTTCACCAAAATTCACCGAGTGACCAAAAGTCCCGGTTTGCATCGAGCGTTCGCGATGTAACCGAGGAGACTTAGAAGATGGTTGCCGGACCGCTGTCAAATCTTTCTGCTGCTTCTGTAGATCAATACTTCGACATCATTGAACACATTGCTCGTCGCAGTCTGTTGCTCGGCCTTGCGATTATCGGCTTTTATCACGCTATCAAACACGAATGGAAACGGAGGTGACGAAAATGATTGAACAAACTGAAAGGTGCGGACGTCCTGGGTGCGGACACTTTTATGCACTTCATGACCAACGTTGGAATGTCGAACCAAATGGAAAGCAATTTGTCATCACGTGCAACGGACGTCCCTACGCCGACGCGCAACCATACGACACCCTCATCGAGGCGGAAACTGCCGCTGATGAGTTGAGGGCTCGCCGATGCTTCGGTGACAATGAACGTCAGTCTTGCCTGTGCACGGGATTTGTTCAAGGTGGCGACGAGTTGTAATCAGTTCTTTGGGTTGAGTTCTTTGGGTTTAGTTTTTTACTCAGCTTCTTCACCCCGTTGATCAGCGCGGTGCGAATCGTGCTTGATGTACGCCTTCATCGTCCTCGGTCTCGAGACTAGGGCTTTTTCTGCTTCGCCTTTTCAACGATCTTTCTTTTAACTTCCTCATGATTTACGAGAAAGGCAGTGCTCTGATCTATGTCTTTGCAGAATGGGTCTTTGTCTGCCAATTCCGTTGCCTTCTTGGCTGAGCTGATTGTGATTGTCTTTGCGATAAAGTCTGCTCGAATCGTATTTACGACGCATATAGCAGAGCTATCAACCGCAATCATTTCTCGTTCATCCCAACGTAAGATATCGAAACCATCAAGCACCGTCCCTACACTTCCTGGTCCTTGTCCAACAACAACTGCTCGCGCAACATTGCAGAAATCGATCCGTTTGTAGCATTCGATCTGTACCGACAGTGCATTTTCCATTTCACTCGCGTCCGACCATGCTCCTGCGGCATACAAATATCTGGTGGGAAGTCTTTGCGCGCCGATGACAACGTCCGATACATCGAAAATCTCTGGATGCTGCTGAGCATATGCGGTAGAAGCAAGAAATAGCAGTGTGAACGCGCCTAGTACTTTTACGGGTTTCATCGACTCCCTTGTTTACCAGAGAACAATTTCAAAAACTAGGGAATTGTAGCTCTTGAAAATTAACCCGGACGGTTGGCCCATTCAAGCCTGGTTTTGGCTTGAGTGGGGCAGTTCTACAGCCGGACAAAGTCTCCCCGCCGCTTCTTCGCGTTTTCGCATCGTCCATTTCCACTCAATCTCGTCCCTCCCTCACAGCCGGTGACCGGTTTCGGATCAGTCTCTAACATCTCCATTCAAGACTGAACGTAGGGATAGAGAGAATGTTTCCACAAAGCCAAAGCCCCAAGCATCGCTCGGGGCTTTGAGATACTAAACGGCGTCCGCCAAACACCTACTATGATTAAATGCGTCACTTGAATCGTCAAGGAACTTTAGAGTCGAGTGACCCGAGGAGGGCAAGGGAGTCGAACCCCAGTCGCTGCAAAACCACTCGACATTTGGCGAACGCCGTCCAGTACCCACTGGCAATACCCTCCTAAACGCTCGCCCACCGTGCAACATCTTATGAGCACATACTCACGCAACGAACCGTGTACTCATCAATATTTGAGGAACCGTACCAATTTGGGAAAACAAAAAGGAACGGATAGGCCATTCACGCCTGGTTTTGGCTTGAGTGGGTAACTGTCGGTCAAGGATGTTGCGAGGGCTGGATCAGGTAGGCGACAGGGCTTGGCGCTCTGCCACTGCGGAGAGCAGAGCGTTCGCCAAGGCGGTACGATCCTCTCCCGATTTCATGATGATGTTGGTGGCATGGACTTGGACCCCAGACGGCCGCGGCAATTCCGCATCGGCGCGGTCCACGATCAGCATGTCCAAAAAGTCTTCGTAGGCTTGGGCCACGCCTGCGATGGAAACGGGCAGCCCTTGCGCGGCCATGAGAGTTCCCGCCGGGCCGGAGACAGCGGCGCCGCCGACAATCGGACTAATCGCAACAACGGGCGCCGAAGTCTCGCGCAGCGCTTGGCGAATTCCCGCGACCGCGAGGATTGGCCCAATGCTGGTGACGAGAAAACTCGGAGAAAACTCGGGACAGACGGAACGTTTACACATTCTGCACCCGCCGGAAACCGAAAAGGCCTATCCCCGCTCGCGGCCTTTGCGCACAATTGCGACCAGATCGGCAGCCGACACTTCCAACTTCACGCCCTTCACGTCCAGCGGTGAGGCTTTGGACTTTCGCAGAGGAAGAATGCGAAACACGGTCCCGTCGCGGCGGCGAATCTCCACCGCCCCGTCGCGCTCGGCTTCATCGAGCACCGTAGAGAAATTACCCCGCGCCTCGGAATAGCTGTAGGATTTCATGAAGTCTTGGCCTCCAGCACCTCTAATTTCAACTCCCGCGCCCGCTCTCTCAGTCCGCCATCCAGGGTAAGAAGCGGCGCTCTTTGGTTGATGGCGCAGGCCAGTACGTAGGCGTCGTAGGCGTACACATTCCATCTCGCGGACAATTCCACCGCCTGTTTCAAGCCTACGTCGGTCATGCGAATCGGGATCGTGGCGTAGGCCTCCAATAGCTGGAGCGCTTCCTTGACGGCAATGGCCTTGCGTTTGAACATGGCCGACAGCGCGTTCCCCACCTCCCAGTGGACTGAGGCTGGAGCCACCAGAGTTGCTCCACGCGTCAGCCTGACTAGGTCCGCCTTTTCCGGCTGCTCCCCGATGACAGCAAGAATGGCGGAGGTGTCGACCACGATTTCCACAATTTATATTGTATAACATGTACAATTGTACAACAACAGGTAATTGAGCCGCAGGCCCCGCTGGAGTCAGGAGGTCGCCAGGGCTTGGGATTCGGTGACAGCCGAGAGCACAGCGCGCGCCAGTTCGGTCCTCTGTTCGTCCGACTTCATGATGATGTTGGTGGCGCGCACTTGGGCGCCAGGTGGGCGCGGCAATCCCGCATCACCCGAGTCTACGATCAAAATATCCAAGAAATCGGCGTAAGCTTGCGCTACTCCGGCGGCGGAGACTGGGAGTCCTTGCGCCGCCATGAGCGTTCCCGCCGGGCCGGAAACAGCGGCGCCGCCGACAATCGGACTAATCGCAACAACGGGCGCCGAAGTCTCGCGCAGCGCTTGGCGAATTCCCGCGACCGCGAGGATTGGCCCAATGCTGGTGACGGGATTGCTCGGCGCAAGGATTACAACCTCGGCCGAGGCGAGGGATTCGAGGAGCCCCGGCGCGGGCAAAGCGGTTTCCACGCCCGCGAATCGCACGGCAAGCACCTCATCTTTGAATCGGCGCTGCACGAAGTATTCTTCGAAGCTCAGTTCTCCAGCCGGAGTTTGAACCCGGGTTTCGATGCGCGTATCACTCATGGGGAGGATGTGCGCCGAAATTCCCAGGCGGCCGGCGATTTCGGCGGTCGCCTCGGTGAGCGTTTTGCCTTCGCGCAGAAGCTGCGTGCGAAGCAGGTGCGTGGCCAGGTCGCGATCGCCAATCTGGAACCAGGCGGGCTGGCCGAGCTTTCGCATCGCTTCCAGGCATTGAAACGTGTCGCCGTCCACGCCCCAGCCGCGATCTTTGCTGAGCAAATCGGCGAGAACGTAAGTGATGGAATCGATGTCGGGAGAAACTTGCAGGCCCCACCATTCGAGGTCGTCGCCGGTGTTGACGATGAACGTGAGCCGATCGTTGGCGACAACCCGGCGCAGGCCATCGACGAACTTGGCACCGCCCGTGCCTCCAGTGAGGACGACGATTTTCCCTCCGCCGTTCATCAAGCCGCCCTTTCCATCTGCGCGTAGCCTTGAGCGTCCGCGGCAGAGCGCAACCGCCCAGCCAGCAAGCCGGGCTGCTTGGCGGCGGCAGAAAGAAATTCAGGATAGACCGGCAGGCGCTGGCGCAGGTTGAATCCCTTGGCTTCGGTGCGCAACCGCAGTTGATCGAGATGGGGCCAGGGTTTTTCGGGGTTGATGAAATCAGGCGTGAGCGGCGAAACGCCGCCCCAGTCGTTGATACCGGCGTCGAGCAGATCGTCGTAGTAAGGTGCGGAAAGATTGGGCGGCGCCTGGATGTTGACATCCGGCATGAGCAGGCGGGCGACGGCCACGGCGCGCAGCATTTCGCCCTGCGAAGGTTCGGGCCAATCGCGCATGGGGATGCTGGGCTTCACGCGAAAATTCTGCACGATCACTTCCTGAATGTGGCCATGGCGGCGATGCAGGTCGCGGATGGCGAGCAGGGTGTCCACGCGATCGTCCAAGGTTTCGCCGATGCCGATCAGGAGTCCCGTAGTGAAGGGGACGCCCTGTTTACCCGCGTCTTCGATGGTGCGCAGGCGCTTGGCTGGGACTTTGTCGGGCGCGTTATCGTGCGCCGCGCCGGATTGCAGCAGAGAAGCGTTGGTGGTTTCGAGCATCAGGCCCATGCTCGGCGAAACCGTGGCCAGGCGAGTGATCCATTCCGCGCTCAACAATCCGGGATTGGGATGCGGCAGAAGCGTGGTTTCGCGGAGCACAAGCTCGCACATGGCTTCGAGGTATTGCAAAGTGGAGCTATAGCCCAGGCGGCGAAGCGTCTCGCGCATTTCCGGGAAGATCAGCTCGGGCTTATCGCCCAGGCTGAAAAGCGCCTCCGTGCAGCCGAGTTTCTGGCCCTCGCGGGCCACTTGCAGAACCTCGTCGGGCGTCATGGTGTGCGCGCCCGGTTCGCCGGGATCGCGGCGAAAGATGCAGTAGCCGCAATAATCGCGACAGAGATTGGTCAAGGGAATGAAGACCTTCCGCGAGTAGGTAATGATGCCGGGCTTGAATCGCTCTTTGGAGGCGCGAGCGGCGGCCAAGAGGGCAGGCAGGTCCTTGTCGCTGACGCGAATCAGGGAGCGGGCAGCCTCCCGTGTGAGTGGCTGGCTGGCGTAGGTTGGTTCCAGAAGGGAATCCACCCGCGAGTCGGATGCTGCTGTGCTCTCCAAGGTCAAATCTGCTCACCCCGCACCGACCATCGAATAGGAAAATCATACATGAGGGGATGATAGTGGACTTAGGCGAGTGCAGCGTCTGGGAAAGCGGATTCCTCCTCTTCGCTGCGTTCATCGGCGGAATGACAAACCTAGAGGACGAAGGCGAGTGACAGCAAGACCGCAAACAGGGCGCCTTGCAGCAGTTCCGACCAACCTAAAGCCTTGATCTGTAACGGTGCGGGTTTGCGGAAAAACCAAATCACCCCTCGCAAGACTACCGGGACGAAGGCCAAAATTGCGGCCTGCGGCATCAAGGCTTCGCGTGCTGCGAAGAACACGACCGGGATCACTAGGAATTGGCCTACGAAGAACCAAGGACTGGCGGCGAGTTTTTCGGCGAAGGTGGCCGCGCGGGCGGCGTGGATTCTCAGGTGGACGAAGTGAATCTGGTTGCCGGCGAAGATCCAGTTGGCGGTCCATAGGCCCCAGGCGTGGCCGTCGAGGCGGCCGCTGGCGATGTAGTACGCAGCCGGAGCGCCGCAGGTTAGAGCCAGGGCGCCGATCAATTGAGCAGTCATTCGCAGCTTGCGAGTTCTGAGGGTCGTTTGCAGGGCGAAGAGAAAGAGCGCAATCCCTCCAAATAGCCACAGGGCACGGTTCTGGCGATGAGCCAGTAATCCTGCTAGGCAGAAAGCGGCGACGACCGTGAGCAGCGCGCACGCCAGTCCGGCGACCCTTCGCTCCTCCGGGGTGTGGGCGCTAAGAGGAGTTGTGCCCAGCAGGCTTTCCGACGGAGTGCGCAGCCAGAACAGCGCCAGCATGGCGACGGCAAACAGAATGATCGGCCAGATGTGGTGTCCCACGACGAGACCAGCAGTTGCTCCGGTAATCAGAGGAACCAGCAACAGGCCCCACGCGCCGTGTTCGCGCGGGACGATCAAGGCGCGGTTGCGGGCTTGGCGGGCGGGATCGAGCGACGGAATGGTCATCGTTAATTTATCTTGCCTCATGGATGGTTTTTCCGCTTTCCGCTTCGGCATGTTAAAACGTTTGAGGAGATGAGCGCGAGCGAAGCAGAATTCCGCAAGGCGATGGGCTCCTTTGCCACCGGGGTCACGGTGCTGACCGTCGACTACGACGGAGAAGTCCACGGCATGACCGCCAATGCTTTCGCTTCGGTTTCGCTGGATCCGCAACTAGTGCTGGTTTGTGTGGACCAGCGCGCCCGGACCCACGGCCATCTGCACGCCAAAAAGCGCTTTGGAGTGAACGTCTTGGCGGAGGATCAGCGTGAAATCTCGGAGCATTACGCGCGCCCGGCGGGAAGCTCCGACGCGCCGCAGCCGAAAATCGGGATGCACTTTGAGCGCACCGCCCACGGCACGCCGGTCTTGCAAGGGGCATTGGCTTACCTGGAGTGCCGTCTGCACGCTGCTCACGACGCCGGCGACCATACGATCTTCATCGCGGAAGTGGAAGATATCGTGGTGCGGGCGGGGAACCCGTTGCTCTATTTTCGTGGGCAGTACCGGGCGATCAAGCCGTAACTTTCAGGCCGGAAACGCATCCAATCTAGCGATTGAGGTTACCGATAAAATGGCTGAAAAAGTGAGCAAGACTGAGCAGGAATGGAAGGAGCAGTTAACCCCGGAACAATATCAAGTGACCCGCAAGGCGGGCACGGAGCCGGCGTTCACCGGCAAGTATTGGGACTCCAAGGAGAAAGGCACGTTCAACTGTGTCTGTTGCGGCGCGCCGTTGTTCAGCTCGGATACGAAATTCAACTCTGGCACCGGCTGGCCTAGCTTTTACCAGCCGCTGGAGGCGAACGCCGTGGCGACGCATACCGACCGCAGCTACGGCATGAGCCGAACGGAAGCGCGCTGCGCCCGCTGCGATGCCCACCTGGGGCATGTTTTCGAAGACGGACCGGTGCCAACCGGGCTGCGCTATTGCATGAATTCCGCCGCGCTCGACCTAAATCCTTCCCAAGAGAAGAAATAGAAATAAAAGACAAGAAGTTAAAAATTGGGCGCGCCATTTTGTGGCGCGCCCAAGTCTTGCTGGCGGGGGGAGAAAAATCGGTTCTTAGGCTCCGACGGTGGCCGCTTTGGGCGCTTCCATCGTGGCTTTGGGCGCCTCGGTGACGGGTTTGGGCTGTGGTTGGGTCTGAGCGCGCTCCTTCGGTTCGGCGGCGCGAACCTGCACGCTTCCCTTTAGGACTGCCCCATCTTCCACGCTGATCCGCTGGGTCGCGACGTCGCCGGTGAGCTGGCCCTCGCCACGAATATCCAGGCGGTCGGTGCATTGCAAATTGCCCTTCACCTTGCCCATAATCACAACTTCGCGGGCGGTGATGTTGGCCGTGACGCTGCCGTTGCGGCCTACGGTTACGCGGTGATCCGCGACGTTGATCGAGCCCTCGATTTGCCCGTCAATATAGAGCGATTCTGCGCCGGACACCTCGCCTTTAATGACCAGAGAACGGCCGATCGTGGCCTGCTCGACGGGGGAACCCGCGCCGCTCAGAGGCGCGAAAGAAGTGGGATTCGACGACGGCTGAGACTTCTCAGATGGATGTAACATTCGCTACCGCCCTTTCCAAGGTCTGTGCGGTCAGCAGGTTGCGCGGCCGCATCCAGTGGGTACGGGGGATTCGCTCACTCGACCAGTTGACTATCGCATGGGAAGCTGGAAGTGAGGAGGTTACGGAAGAACAAGGCCAAGCGACCGGGATGAAGGTCTCCAAAAGCCCACCGCCTTGAACACTGGCGGTCTTACGATTGAAGGCTTTGCGTCAGGTCTTCCCATTCGGCAAGGTGCTCACTCAGCCCCGAGCGGGCGTCGGCGAGTTCCTGGGAGAGGCGGGCGGTTTCTTCCGCGCTGACGAAGGTTTGCAACGACTCCTCGCACGCGGCGATGGAGGTTTCCAGCTGGCCGATTTCTTCTTCCAGTTTTTGAACCCGGTCTTCTATCTGCTTTCGCTTGATGGGGTTGAGGCGCCTCTGCTGAGCGGCCGCATCGACGGTGTGAGATGGATTCCCATTGGCTGGCGGCGCAACGGGTTGTATGACGGCCGCGCTTTCCTGCAACGCTTCTGGGCCTCCCTGCTTGCGCCATAGGTAGTCCTCATAGTTGCCGGGATAGACTTCGACTTTGCCGCCGCCCACTTCAAAAACCCGAGTCGCCAGTTTGTCGATGAAATAGCGGTCATGCGAGACAAAGACCACGGTGCCGCTGTAACCGGCCAAGGCTTCGAGAAGAACGTCCTTGGCGCGCATGTCGAGATGGTTGGTGGGCTCATCGAGCAGCAGAAAATTGGCCGGATGCAGCAGCATGCGCAGCAGGGCGTAGCGGTTACGCTCGCCGCCCGAGAGTACGCCGATGCGCTTGAAAACGTCGTCCGCCGAAAACAGAAAACATCCGAGCAGGCTGCGCAGTTCGGTTTGCGTCGATTTCGGCGAGAGGTCGGCGAGATCGTCCAGGATGCGCGCTTCGGGATTCAGTTCCTTGTATTGGTCCTGGGCGAAGTAATCTGCCTGCACGTTGTGGCCTAAGCGGCATTCGCCGCGGGTCAGCGGCTCGCGCGCGGCGAGCAGCTTGATCAATGTCGATTTGCCCGCGCCGTTCACACCCACCAGCGCGACTCGGTCGCCGCGCTCGATGATGAAGTCGACACCGCGAAAGACTTCTTTTTGCCCATACGATTTGGCGACGTTGATGAATTCGGCCACGATTCGGCCCCCCGGCTTGGGCTGCGGAAACGAGAAGCGGATTGCCTTTTCTTCTTCTGGAATCTGGATTCGCTCGATCTTCTCCAGCTCCTTGATTCGGCTTTGCACTTGCTTTGCCTTGGTCGCCTGGTAGCGAAAACGGTTGATGAAAACTTCCAGCTGCTCAATGCGTTCGCGCTGCGTTTTGTAGGCAGCTTCGAGCTGCTCGCGCCGCTGCGTCTTCTGCGCCAGATATTTGTCGTAGTTGCCGCTATAGAAATGAATGCGTTTGTTCCAGATTTCGACGATCTTGTTCACGGTCACGTCAAGAAAGTAGCGGTCGTGCGAAATCAGAACGACGGCGTAGGGATAATGCGCCAGAAAATCTTCCAGCCAGTTGCGGGCTTCGAGATCAAGATGGTTGGTGGGCTCGTCGAGCAGGAGCAGGTTCGGCTTCTGCAACAGCAGCTTGGCCAGCGCCAGGCGCATCTGCCATCCGCCGGAAAATTCTTCGGTCTGGCGGGGCCAGTCTTCTTTCGTAAAACCCAACCCCGTCAAAACCGTGCCAACCTGCGCTTCGATTGCGTAGCCATCGCGCGTCTGGAACTCATGCTGAATGATGTGATAGCGGTCGGCGATTTGCCCATACTCGGCCGAGGAGTGGTCGACTTCCGGCATGCGCGCGGTCAGGTCTTCCATCTCCTGCTCCATGGCGCGCAGGTCGTCGAACACCGACATGCATTCTTCGAACACGCTGTGGCCGGAGAGCGAAAGTCCGTCCTGCGGAAGATAGCCGAAGCTGATGCCTTTGGCGACGCTGAGCGTTCCGTAGTCGAGGGTCTCCAGGCCGCCGAGAATCTTCAGCAGCGTGGACTTGCCGGTGCCGTTGGCGCCCACCAGCCCGACGCGGTCCTTGGCAGTGATGAGCCAGTCGACTTCCTGAAACAAAAGCTTGTGGCCATAGCGCTTTCCTGCGGAAGAGAGCTGAATCATGGGCTGGCTTCCATCATACCGTGCTGACTTGGCGCCTTAAGCGAAGTCCGAGATGGTACTCACGCTTCTTCCTCCCAGTTGCCTATGTGTCACAATATGTGACACAATGTGCTCATGCCTAGCGTAAACATTCGCCAGCTTCGCGACACCCGCCGGCTAAAAGCATGGCTGCGCGCGGGGAAAACCGTGGAACTCCGCGAACGCGATCAAGTGATCGCGCGCATCATTCCGCAAGGAGTTGCGGCTCCCGGCGAATGGCCGGATTTCGCCGCCTTGCGTAAAGAGATTTTTGGGGATCGTATTCTGCCCGGAGCAGACTTGCTGATCGAGGAGCGCGGACGTTATTGAGCATTTACGCCGACACCAGCCTTTTTGTCTCACTCTACGTCCCCGACCGGCATACGGCCGAGGTGGAGAAGCGGCTTGCGTCGAAGCCGGTGCTTTGGATCAGCCCCCTGCACGTGGCGGAGTGGACCCACGCCATCGAATTGCACGTTTTCCGCGGGAGTGCGTCGCGCAGCGAAGCCGACCGCTCACACCGGTTGTTCGAGCAGCATCGCCGACAGGGATGGTTGCGCCCGGCTAGTCTCCCCGAAGGCGCCTGGGAATTGTGCGCACAATTGGCTGAGAAGCACGCCGCGCAGGTTGGTATGCGGACCCTCGACACTCTCCACGTCGCCTGTGCCCTGGAGCTGAGGGCTGACCGCTTTTGGACATTTGATCAACGGCAATCTGATCTCGCGCTGGTTGCCGGCCTGAAAGTCAAATAGGGCGATGAAACGCTGGAACGGTTACCTTCCAACGGCAATCTTCCCGGCCCCAATCTGCTCCAGCGCCCGATCCACCGTCGCCTGCAGCTCGCGCGCATATTTCACTTCGCGGCCTTTGGCCAGGGTTCGCTTGGCGTCTTCGGGAGAAAACCAGGTGGGGTTACGCATTTCTTCCGGCGGATGGCCCGCATGGGCAACTTCCATCAGAAATGCTTTAACCACAAATTCTTGCACGCCGGGCGGCTTCCAGAACACGCCTTTGGAGTGGATATACAGGTGAAAATGCCGCGGCTCGATGTGGCCGCGCACGCCGGCTTCTTCCCAGGCTTCGCGATCGGCAGCCTGGCTGTGGGAGAGCGAAGGCGCGGGATCGCCCTTAGGGAAAGTCCACTTGTTGCCGCCGTTGGTGTTGACCAGCAGAAACTCGATCGCGGAGCCGCGCCAGCGATAGCAGACCGCCGCCACTTGCAGCGGCAGAGCGGAGCGCGATCCATTACGCATGCCCATTGGCGAGCCTCGGCCGAACTCCCCCTAAGGACTTAGGATAATTAGAAATTATTGCAGGAATGTTACAGTGCAGCGAAAAAGGTGCAGCGCTCCAGGTTACTAATGGTCCACCTGCGCCTTTATTACTGCGATGGAGCGCCGGGCGTGCGAGAGTTATTCCGACCCGCCGAAGGCGGCCGGAACGGATACTTCATTTTCCGCCGGCGGCGTGCTTTCCAGGCGAATCAGCGGAGGGTTCGGCGAGGGCCGGGTATGCAGTCCGCATTCTGTCTTCTGCATCCCCGACCAACGTCCGGCGCGGGGATCCTCTCCCGGCCGCACCGCGCGGGTGCAATGCGTGCAGCCTATGCTGGGGTAGTTGCGGTCATGCAGCACGTTGTAGGGAACTTTGTGCCGCCGGATGTAAGTCCAGACCTGCTCGGAAGTCCAATCGGCCAGCGGATTGATCTTTACCAGCCCGAATTTGTCATCCCATTCCACTTTGTGCGCCTTGGCCCGGACCGAAGTCTGGTCGCGGCGGATGGACGTGATCCACGCCTTCAGTTGAGACAGCTTATTGCGCAACGGTTCCACTTTGCGGATGCTGCAGCACAGGTCGGGATTGCGGCTCCAAAGCGCCGAGCCATGCGCGCGCTCCTGCTCTTCCGGCGTGAGCGGCGAAAAAACGCGTTCCACGCTGAGGCCGTAGTGACGCTCTACACGGTCGATCAAATCGTAAGTTTCGGGAAAAAGAAATTCCGTGTCGCCGATAAAAATATTCATCGCCGGATTGACGCGGGTGGCGAGGTCGATCAGTACCAGCCCCTCGGCGCCGAAAGCGGAGGCCATGGCTACGTCATTTTTGAATGTCGCAAAGGCCCAGCGCAGAGTTTCTTCCGGCTTCCACTTTTCGGACAGCGTTTGTATGTGTTCCAGCGTGTCTTTCACTCGGGCCGTTCCTCATTTCCCGCTTCCGCGAAGGATGACGTCAATAACGGTGCAACCAACTGTTCGCGCAGCGCAGCGTGATCGGCGAAGCGAACCACGTCACCGGCGATCAGCAGCGTTGGAGCCGGCAATCCCGGGGCTTGCGCGAGGGTTTGCAAGGTTGCGCGATGAACCTTTTCCTCCGCGAGCGTTGCCTGCGAAATGATTGCGCACGGCGTTGCCGGCGCAAGTCCTGCCGCGATCAAGCGCCGCGCCGTGTTTTCGTAATGTTTCCCCGGCATGTAAACCACCACGGTGGTGTCGGCTGGGATCGATGCCGGCCAATCATTCTCGGGCGCGGACTCGGAATGATGGCCGGTCAAGATCAAGAGTGCGGAGGAAAGCTGGCGGTGCGTCAGCGGCATCTGCGCAGCGGCCGCGGCCGCGAACGCGGCAGTTACGCCAGGAATGATCTCGACCGCAATATCCGCGTGGCGCAGAGCGTCGATTTCTTCCCCCGCGCGCCCAAACAGCGCCGGGTCGCCGCCCTTCAGGCGCACCACCTGCAGTCCCAGCAGCGCGTACTGAATCAGCAAGGTATGGATCGTTTCCTGGCGAGCGCTCTGCTTCCCGCAGCGTTTGCCGACGTTGCGCACTTGCGCCGTCTTAGGGATCAGCGCAAGAATTTCCGGCCCGATCAGCTCATCGTGCAGCACTACATCCGCGCTCTTCAGCGCCCGCAGCGCTTTCAAAGTGAGCAATTCCGGATCGCCCGGCCCGGCGCCTACAAGGAAGACTTTGCCCTTCATGAGCGTTCTCCCTTGGCTTCGGGCGCAGCGGCGAAAGCTTCGCGGCTGGCCAGATCGTGAAGCAGCTTGCGGCGAGCTTCCGGGTCGAGGTCGCTGGCGAAAAGCCGTTCCCGCTCCTTGCCTAATTGCTCCAACCACTCGGCGTATTCCGGCCCAAACTGCTCTTCCAATTCCCGCCGCAGCCGCTGCGCCAGGGCTGGGCTTTGCCCGGCGGTGGAGATCGCCAACTGCAGCGCTCCCCGCCGCACTACCGCCGGGTAATAGAAGTCGCAATGCTCGGGATCATCCACCGCGTTGCACAGGACGCCGCGCTCGCGCGCCTCGCGAAAGACCACTTCGTTGAGATCGCGCAAGGAGGTTGCGGCGATAACCAGAAACGCGCCGTCGAGGTCGGAAGGCGTGAAGCCTCGCTGCTGCCACAGGATTTTTCCCGACGCCGCCCACCCGGCAATTGCGGTATTGGCTTGCGGCGCCACTACGCGGATTTTCGCGCCTGCCTGCAGCAAACCAGGAATTTTGCCTTCGGCAATGTTGCCCGCACCAACGACCAAGCACTCGCGGCCCTCGAGTTTTACAAACATCGGGAACAAGCTGCTGGCCTGCTTTGCAGAGCCGGAGCCGGTTTGCCCGTCAGGGACTGCCGCCGAATTGTGATCCTGATTCGCCATAAAAAAACCCACCGCCGGGTTATTGGTCCGGCGGTGGGTGATGATTGCTGTCTTGCTTTAGGTAACTTCTAGTTCAGCATCCTCCCCGCGCCAGACACACACATGCGGCAACACATACAACAGGCGCAGCGGCACTGGCACAGGGTGCGCATAAATCCCTTTAAGCCTAAAGACCACGGAGCTTGTTGTCAAGGGATTTGCGGGCCCGCTGGTCACCTGAACCGTCCTGGTGGCGGATTTCCGGCCGGTAGCCGCTCTACCCAGTTGAGGGAGCACTGGGGGTCCTGCCTCGGCTATCGCATTGCTTCCGCTTCGCTCGCTACGAGCTTGCCGCCCGCGCCACCGGGCCCGGTTCGCTCTGCCGGCGCGACACTCCCCGCCGCGCCGCGGCGACTTCGGCATAGACGGCAAGAATCTGCCGCGTCGAGTTTTCCCAGGAGAACTTCTTGGCTTGCTCATAGCAGCGGAGCTTCAATTTTTCGCGCAGATTTTGATCGGTCAGCACGCAATGCAGGGCGCGCATGATTTCGAAGACGTTCTCCGGATTCACCAGCACCGCCGCATTGCCCACCACTTCGGGCAACGATGAAGTATTCGAAGCCAGCACCGGCGTGCCGTGCGCCATGGCTTCGAGCGGGGGCAGGCCGAATCCTTCATAGAGAGACGGGAAGACAAAGATCTTGGCCGCGTCGTAAAAAACGCGCAGCACTTCGATGGGGACGAAGCCGAGGAAGCGCACGTCATTCTGCACTCCGCCGCGGATCACGGTACGGCGCAGGTCGGGATGCTTCGACAATTCGTCGCCGATGATCACCAGCTTCAGGTCGGGATACTTTCCTTCCTTGTCGAGTTCGGCTTTCAGGGCGGAGAAGGCCTCAATAATCCGCACCACGTTTTTGTGCGGGCTGATGCGTCCGGCGTAAAGCAGGAACGGGTAGTGAACCTGGTAGCGCTCGGCCAGCACTTTGCGTTCGGCTTCGTTGGCGTGGCCATGCAAAAAGCGCTCGTCAATGGCGTTGTAGACGACCTCGATGTGCGATGGCGCGATGCCGAACAGCTTCTCGATTTCACTCTTGGTGAATTTGGAAACGGCAAAAATGCGCTCGGCATCTTTCAATACGCGGCGGGTAAGCTGGAAGTGCAACGTGCGCCGCAATCCGGAAAGCCCGCTGGCGCTGGACATATGCTCGAGCACGTCGTGGACGGTCACTACATAAGGGCAAGGCAAACCCCTCGGCACGCCGAACAGGTGGGGGATGTGCACCAAATCGCAATCCACGTCCCGCAGCACGGCGCGGAACTGGAAGTATCCCTTGGCGGTGGTATCCGGCTCCATTAGCGGCACGGTCTTGAAGGTGGGCGGCAAGGGTCCAATTTCGGTGACCTTCAACGGCGAGCCAATCAGGATGTACTGGTTTTCGTGGTCCAGACGACTGAGCGCCCGCACCACGTTGCGGGTGTAGGTGCCGACGCCGAAGTCGGACATCCGCCGGATATCGATGGCGACTTTCAAGGGGATTCTTCCATTGTCATGCTGAGCGGAGGCGAAGTCCCGCTAAGCGGGACTTCAACGCAGTCGAAGCATCCCTACCCCACAGCCTCGCTGAAGCATGGATTCCTCGCTATGCTCGGAATGAAAAAGACTAGGCCCTAACTTCCGCCTGCGCTTTCGCTCTGCGCTCCGGATACAGCGGAAACGCCTCCGCCAGTTCCATGACCTGGCCGCGGATTTTCTCCAGCACTGCGGCGTCGTTGCGATTGTGCAGTGCTTCACCGATCCAGCGCCCGACCTGTTGCATCTCGCTTTCTTTCATGCCGCGGGTGGTCAGGGCGGGAGTGCCAATGCGAACTCCGCTCGGCTTCAGCGGAGGATTAACGTCGAAAGGAATCGCATTCTTGTTCACGGTAATGCCCGCCAGGCCCAAAGCTTTTTCCGCCTCGCTGCCCAGCATGCCCTGAGAGAAAACGTCGATCAGCATCAAGTGAGTATCGGTGCCGCCGGAAATCACGCGAAAGCCCTCCGCCGCCAGCGCCTGCGCAAGTACCTTGGCGTTGGCCACAGTCTGCCGCGCATAGTCGCGGAACTCAGGCTGCAACGCCTCCAGGAAGCACACGGCTTTGGCGGCCATGATGTGTACCAGCGGTCCACCCTGCATACCGGGGAAAACCACCTTATCAATGGCGGCGCCGAATTCGGCTTTCGCCAGAATCATTCCGGAACGCGGCCCGCGCAGCGTCTTGTGCGTGGTTGACGTGACGATCTGCGCGTGGGGAACGGGCGAAGGATGTACGCCGCCGGCCACTAATCCGGCGAAGTGCGCCATGTCCACCAGAAAGATCGCGCCGACTTTATCGGCAATCTGGCGCATGCGCGCAAAATCAATGATCCGTGGATAGGCGCTGCCGCCCCCGATGATCATCTTGGGGTTTTCCTTCTCGGCTAGCTTTTCCAGGTCGGCGTAGTCGATGGTTTCGGTTTCCTTGGTCACGCCGTACGGCACAATGCGATACGTCTTGCCGGAAAAATTCAGATGATGCCCGTGCGTGAGGTGGCCGCCGTGAGCCAGGTTCAAGCCGAGAATGGTGTCTCCCGGCTGCAGAACCGCGGCGTAGGCTTCCATGTTGGCCTGCGACCCGGCATGTGGCTGCACGTTGGCGTACTCCGCGCCGAACAACTGCTTGGCGCGGTCGCGCGCCAGATTTTCGACTATGTCGCTAAACTCGCAGCCGCCGTAATAGCGCTTGCCGGGATAGCCCTCGGCGTACTTATTCGTGAACACCGAGCCCATCGCTTCCAGCACGGCTTCGCTGACGAAGTTTTCGGAGGCGATGAGTTCCAGCCCGTCATGCTGGCGCCGGGTTTCATTGTCAATGGCCAGAGCCACGTCGGGATCGACTTCATAGAGCGGGCGGGACATCGAAGTTGTTTTCATAGTGAGATCTCAGCTTACAAGTTCGCAACAGGCGTGCGGGCCTCGGCGCGTTCCAGGCGTCCGATCTTTTCCACCCGCCGCTGGTGATGGCCGCCGGTGAATCCTGAACTCAGCCAGCGGTCCACGATCTTTAACGCCAGGTCCTCATCCAGCACGCGCGCCCCCAGCGTCAAGACATTGGCGTCGTTATGCTCGCGGCTGAGCTGCGCCTCGACTTCGGTGTGCGCGTTGGCCGCCCGAATACCGGGCATCTTGTTTGCGGCAATCGACATTCCAATGCCTGTTCCGCAGACCAAAATGCCGCAATTCACCCTTTCCGCCGCAACTTCTCCGCTGACCAGCCGCGCGAAATCGGGATAGTCGACCGGCTCGCTCGAGTCCGTGCCCAGATCCTCCACGCCGAGACCGCGCTCAGCCAGGTGGAGTCGAATTTTTTCTTTCAGCGCGAACCCAGCGTGATCGGCAGCGAGGGCGATCTTCACCATGCCATTCTAAACAAGCATTTGGCATTTAGCACTTGGCATTTGGCCGAGCCCCTTAGCGCTGGCGTCTCGCCTGTCGAGGGCGTCTGCCCTCGGGCGGCGGCCGGGCAGCCGAAAGTAATCTAGCAACTGGCTGCCAATGGCGGATACGCTAGTCGGGATGACCTGCTAGGTTCCCGATGCGCCAATTTTGTCCGTTGCTGCTGATCATATGTTCTGTCCTCTGCCATGCTGACACTATGATTGCGGTCCGCAGCGTCGACACGGACTCAGACCCCAATGTGCAGAGTCCAAATGTCCGGCGGGATGTTTACTACCGGCGCGGTGCGATGCGAAGGAAGGACAACCTCGGCGACGACTCCAAACCTTCCTTTTCAACGATCGCCAATTGCGACACAAAGACCGGCTTCCTCATCGATCTAGCAGCACACCAGTACAGCACCTACAAAGTCGTAAAGTTCATGTCTATGGCGCAGTTCCAAGATTATCTTCAGAAGAATCCTGGGCGCGCAGTTCCAGTGGAGAGTCAGACCATCGATACCGGGGAGCGAAAAACGTTCTTTGGCTATCTAGCCAGGCACCTCATCACGACGAATCGTCTGCGAGACGAGAAGGCAGGCGGCGGACAGGAAACCATAGACGGTTGGTACATCGATCACGAGGGCCGCGACGGCAACTGCGCCCCAGATTACGTGCATAGTGAGCCCTACTATGTGGTTGGAACGGGGCTTGTCATGTACCCAGACGTCGCGCAACTTCACCATACCGGACCGCTGCCTGCCGGTCTAGCCGTAAAGCTAACCTTATGCGTAAAGACCGCCGGAACAAAGAGGGGCGCGACGGTTCGAACGATTACTATTGACGAAACGGTTGAGCACCTTTCCGACGCGCCTCTCAGCCCATCCCTGTTCGAACTCCCGTCGGGATTTCACGGGAATCCGGATCTTTGGCAAAGCCACACAGGTTCTCGCAAATAGAGCCAAGTGGCAGATGCCAGAGCCAAGGCCTCTGTCCGCCAATTGCAAATTGCCAACTGCTAGCCGCCTCCCTCAAACGCCTTGCGGAAAAACGACGCCAGCTGCCAGCCATCCATGTATTTGAACGGCGTTTCGCCGGTGGTGTAGTGGCCGCAGGGTAGCACCACGACCTTATGATCCAGGTTGTAGCGGACAAATTCCGTCACCACTTGCTCAGAGAGCTCGGGCGGGAAAGTCAAGTCGTAGCGCGCGTAAATGATGAGCGACTTCTTCGGCCAGCGGGCATATTCCGGGAAGTACGACATGGGGCTGACCGCGCTCCACAAGCCGCGCAGGCGATCGAGATCGATTTGCGACTCTAGCCCTTCGCGGATGTGGCGAGTCGATTGGCCCTGCCAGACCACGTCGGCAACGTAAGTCGAGGCATGGTTGAAAGCGGCCACGCTAATGCGCGGCTCGTGCGCGGCGGCCAGGAACGCATAGCAGGAACCAAGGCTGGTGCCGACCACCCCAAAGCGCGAGTAGCCTTGCTGCTCCAGCCAATCCAGGCAGCAGCGGAGATCGATCACGCCCTGGCGGCTGGCGTCGAGCGAGCGGCCAATGTTGGCGGAAACCGCGTAGTCGGCGCGATGCACTCCCGCCGGCCGGCGCACATCGTGGTAAGGCTTGCTCAAGCGCAGCACCGCGATCCCGAGCATGTTCAAAACCTTACACAAGGACGTATACGCAAGAGCGTCAGCATTCCAGTGCGGCAATAAAACCACCGCCCGTCGCCCTCGCGCCGGAAACCAGCGCGCATTCGCCAGATTGTTTTCCGGATACGGCGTGTGCACCGGCGAGGTGAATCGCAGAAACTGCGCGTAGGTGCCGCGAACTTTTTCTTCCAGCTTGGCATCTGGAACCTCGCGCGTGCTGCAAACCTGCACCTCGCGGCGCTCCAGGCGAAAATCCGTTGGGGTCTTATAGGAAAAGAACTCGTCGCTGGCGGCGACAATGCGTTGGTTAAACTCTCGCAGAAACTTCTCTGGATCGGTCGGCGCGTACCCTGGCGCAAACCCGTTGCGGCAAGGCCAGCCCTGCGCCCACTCCGTCCCCCACTCCAGCGGACGCACCACGCGGTTGTTGTCCACCGACGTGAGCCGGGTCTCCCAGTCATACATCCATTGGGCGTAGCGCGAGGGCATGGGCTACAAGAAGCATAGCAAGGAAGTTAAGAGTGGTCAGTTGGCTGGCAGGGAAACGCTCTTACTAGGCATTGATGGCCAGCAAATCGGGATTGAGCGATTTCCATAACCCGCGGTGACATCCGTCACATCTTTCGCGCCTGGAACTAGGGCAATCTGCAAAGTGCTTAACTTACCGAAATCTGTTATGTAACTACATTTAGAGTTACAATGAAGTTCGAGTGGGACGAGGCCAAGAACCGGGCCAACATCCGCAAGCACGGTTTCGATTTTGCCGATGCGGAAGAACTGTTCCGGGGCCCGGTTCTCGTCGACCCAGACACGCGGGAGGACTACGGAGAAATACGGTGGACCGGACTTGGTTCGATTCATGTATGCACCGTGCACGTCGTCTTTTCTGAGCCTTCCCCGGGAACCATTCGTATCATCTCTCTAAGAAAGGCCACCGCGCGTGAACGCAAACAATACGAAAAAGCGATCCAGGACAGATTGGAAGCGCATTGACGCGATGCGCGATGAAGACATAGATTTTTCCGACGCTCCCGAACTCGGCCCCGATTTTTTCGCTCGCGCCATCCTTTGGCCCGGCCCAAAGAAGCAGATCACTTTGCGCATTGACCCCGATGTATTGGCTTTCTTTCGCAAGCAGGGCAAGGGCTACCAAAGCACAATGAACGCGGTCCTGCGGAAGTACGTAGAAGCGCGCAAGCACCGCGCGGGCTAGCTGATTCCGATAGCTAGACCGTCCACCGCCGGCCGAAGTTAATAGGCAGGAAAGTAACGACTTCCGCGCAACGCGACCGGCGTGTTTTCCTAGCCATAAAACCCACCCTCCGGAGCCCTTACAAATTCCTTATAGCTTTTTCGCTATCGTGGAAGCTATATCTCTTCCGGCGTTACCTGCCCCCCCGACTGCGGCAGCGAACAGCCGCAGTCAACCAAACACAGAGCCATGTCAAACGTAGCCCTCAAACCACCCGCTACATCTACAGCCTCAACCGGCCAGCGCGTCCTGGTGGCCACCACGGCCATGCTAGCGTTCGTCTCGTTCTGGCGTGCGGCTGCGGTTGTGCTCAACGACATGGGCTCGTCGGCGTTCTACGCCGGCGCCATCGCGGAACACTTTGTCGGCAAAAGCGCTCCTTGGTTCATCCTCGCCATCATGCTGCTGGCCTACGCTGTGCGCTCGCTTTATATCGAGAGCTGCAGCATGTTCGTGCGCGGCGGCGTTTACCGCGTGGTCAAGGAAGCCATGGGCGAAACCCTGGCCAAGTTCTCGGTTTCCGCGCTGATGTTCGATTACATCCTCACCGGGCCGATCAGCGGCGTTTCGGCGGGCCTTTATCTGGTTGGACTGCTGAACGAACTGCTGAACTACATGCATTCCAGCCTCGTGCTGCCGGTGAATGCGACGGCTGCGTTGTTCGCCATCGTGGTTACGATTTACTTCTGGTGGGAAAACATCAAGGGCATTCCGGAGTCGAGCGGCAAGGCTCTTCGCATCATGTACGTCACCACGGTGATGGTGGTCATCATGCTGGTTTGGTGCGGCATCACCATGTGGGTGCGCGGGGTTCATCTTCCGCCTTTGCCAAGTCTGGCAAATATCACCTACTCCAGCGATGCGCTGGGCTGGCTGAAGCATAGTCCTCTGCCTTACACGGTAGGACTGATCGGCATTTTGATCGGCCTGGGCCATTCTGTTCTGGCTATGAGCGGCGAAGAAACCATGGCCCAGGTCTACCGCGAAATCGAGCATCCCAAGCTCAAGAACCTGGAAAAGGCCGGCCTCGTCATTTTCATTTACAGCCTGATTTTCACCGCGGGCGTGGCGTTCTTCGCGGTGATGATCATCCCAGACGCGGTGCGCGGAAACTTCTTCGACAACCCCATCGGCGGCCTGGCGATGTACCTCGCTGGGCCCTTGCCTCTGCGCCTGGCCTTCCGCGCCTTCGTCGTCGTGGTGGGCGTGCTGATGTTGGCGGGCGCGGTCAATACGGCGATTGTGGGATCGAACGGCGTTCTCAACCGGGTTTCTGAAGACGGCATTCTGCCGCAGTGGTTCCGGCGTGCCGCATCGCCGCTTCGGGACTTCCTACCGCATTCTGAACCTGGTGGTCGGCCTGCAACTGTTCACCATCCTCCTGAGCCGCGGCAACATCTTTGTGTTGGGCGAAGCCTACGCCTTCGGCGTGATGTGGAGCTTCGCCATGAAGGGTCTTGCGGTGCTGGTGCTGCGCTACAAGCAGCCCGGCAAACGGGAATTCCGCGTGCCCTTGAATTTCAAGCTGGGCAGCCTCGAAATTCCCGTGGGTCTGGGGCTGATTACGATCACGCTGTTCGCGCTCTGCGTGATCAATCTTTTCACCAAGCAAGTGGCCACGGTTTCGGGCGTGGCGTTCACGATTATTTTCTTTGTAGTCTTCTCGGTTTCCGAAAGAATCACCAAGCAGCGCGCCGGCGGTCACTCCGACCTTGACCAGTTCAATTTGGAGGCGGGGGACGACCTCACTCCGGAGGCCTTGGGCGTGCGGCCGGGCAATATTCTGGTGATGGTGCGAAATTACAACACGCTCTACAACCTGGGAGCGGTGTTGGACCGCGTGGACCCGCACAAGCAGGATGTCGTTGTTCTGCACATGCGCTTTCTAGCGCGAGCGGGATCCGGCGAATCTGAGCTGTCGCCGGAGCAGCTTTTTAGCGTCGAAGAGCAAGAGCTTTTCACCCGCGCTCTCAACCTCGCCGAGAAGAAAGGGAAAACCATCCACCTGGCAGTCGCGGCCGCCTCGGAGAAATGGAATGCCATTCTGCGCGCCGCCCAGAGCCTGGAGTCTTGCACCGTGGTGCTGGGCCCGTCGCCCACACGCGAGGTTACCGAGGAAGCTCGCATCGCCGGCTTGGCCTGGGAAGAACTGCCCGATCCCAAGCCGCAGTTGAGCCTGGAAATCCACTTTCCCAGCGGGCAGGAGCACGTTTTCTATCTCGGCCCTCATGCGCCTCATCTTTCTCCAAAAGAAATCGATCTCCTACACCGGGTCTGGCTGCAAGTCAGCTGTGACGTGGCCCCGGAGGAAATCCACCACCACGATGTGATCCACTTCGCCCTGGAAGAGCTGCAGGGCGAGCTCAGCGGTCCGCAGCGCGAAGGCGTGCTGGCCAAACTGAAAGAACACCTGCATGCCATCAAGGGAAGGCGAGTGGGAAACCGTTAGAAGGTTTTTGGGCACCAGAGTTTCCGCGCGCCTTCCTGGACTTCGTGGCTGAATCCCTTTTGAGACTTTTGAGACTCCGCCTCCGTCGGATGCATTAGACTGTACGCTTCAGTTATGGCCACCTGCACCAGTTGCGGCGCTCCGGCTCCAGCTTCCGGACGTTTCTGCTCGTCCTGCGGAACTCCCTTGCCCGGCAGCAACGATGGCGCCACGCTAGACTTCAGCCCGCCCACGCCGCCGCGCTCACCACGCCCGTCGGCGTCTTCGTCCCGCTTGCCCAGTTCAGCGGCTTCGCTGCTCGCCGAAGGCCGCTTTCTTCCTGGCCATTTGGTCGCGGGGCGCTATCGCATCATTGCCTTGCTGGGCAAGGGAGGCATGGGCGAGGTCTACCGCGCTGACGACCTCACGCTGGGCCAGCCTGTCGCTCTGAAGTTTCTGCCGGATGAGGCGGCGCGCGATGAAAGCCTGCTCGAGCGCTTTCGCAACGAAGTGCGCATCGCCCGCCGCGTTTCCCATCCCAACGTCTGCCGCGTCTATGACGTGGGCGAAGTCGATGGCCAGACCTTTTTCACCATGGAGTACGTCGACGGCGAAGACCTGGCCTCGCTATTGCGGCGCATCGGCCGGCTTCCGCAAGACAAAGCCCTCGACATCGCGCGCCAGCTCTGCGCCGGCTTGGCCGCGGCCCACGCGAAAGGCGTGCTGCATCGCGACCTCAAGCCCGCCAACATCATGCTCGACGGGCGCGGGCAAGTCGTCATTACCGACTTCGGCCTCGCCGGTGTGGCGGAGCAGTTCCAGGGCGCGGAATTGCGCAGCGGAACGCCCGCGTATATGGCTCCTGAGCAGATCGCGGGAAAAGAAGTGAGCACCCGCAGTGATATCTATGCCCTGGGATTGGTCCTCTTCGAGGTCTTCACCGGCAAGCGCGCTTTCAGCGAGGAAGCGGCCCGGCTGCGCGGCTCAGAAGAACGAACCGTCAGCCGTCCCTCCACTGTGGTGAAAGACCTCGATCCGGCAGTCGAGCGCGTCATCCTGCGCTGCCTGGAAGACGAGCCTTCGGCCCGGCCTGCCAGCGCGCTGAGGGTAGCGGCGGCGCTGCCGGGCGGGGATCCGCTGGCGGCGGCCCTGGCTGCGGGGGAGACTCCTTCACCGCAACTGGTAGCTGCCTCGGGAGAGACCGACGGGTTGCGCCCCAGGGTCGCCGTGGCCTGCTTGGCTGGAGCGCTGATCGGATTAGCGCTCACCGTCGCTTTAACTATTCATTACAGCGCGTGGGAGAAGATGGGGCTGGACCGGCCTCCGGATGTGCTTACGCAAAACGCCCGCGACCTCATCGCGCGGTTGGGCTACGACCAGCACCCGGCCGACAGCGCCTATGGCATCGAAAACAACGACGACCTGGTGAAGTACATCGAGCAGAACGATAAGCCGCGCCCGGATTGGAATCATATTCTCGCTTCGCGGCCTTCCTTGCTGCGGTACTGGTACCGGCAAAGCCCGAAATACCTGATGGCGACCGGCTTTCGCGACGACGCGTTAACTCCCGGCATCGTGCAGCCAAACGATCCGCCCGAGATCGTCTCCGGCATGGTCAACCTCGAGCTCGACCCAAAGGGGCGGCTGATCTATTTTCAAGCGATTCCGCCGGAGGTGGAGAATCCGCCGCCGGGAATTGCACCCCCTTTTGATTGGAGCATTCTCTTCGCGGCTGCCGGACTGGAACAATCCCAGTTTCAGGCGGCGCAACCCACGTGGAACTCTCTGGCGGGAGGCGACACACGCGTAGCGTGGACCGGAAAGTGGCCGGGAACCACGAGGCCGCTGCGCATCGAGGCAGCCTCGTTCCAGGGCAAGCCGGTCTTTTTCTCGCTGATTGGACCATGGACCAAGCCGGAGCGCACAGGAGCGGACCAGCGCACAAGCGGGGAAAAGACTCGCCAGGTCGTGGGAGTGCTGATGATCTGCTCCATGTTATTTGGGGCCTTTTTTCTGGCGCGAAGGAACTACCGGCTCGGACGCGGGGACCGCGAGGGCGCTGTCCGGCTTGCGTTTGTCATGTTCGGTCTGCAGATGGCGCTATGGTTATGCCGCAGCCACCTGGTCCCCGGGCTGGAGACCATGGAGCTCCTGTTCCTCGCCCTAAGCACTGGACTTCTTATCGCCGCGATTACCTGGCTGCTGTATCTCGCCCTGGAGCCCTGGGTGCGGCGCAACTGGCCTCGCTCCATCATTTCCTGGAGCCGCCTGCTCTCCGGTCAGGCTCGCGATCCCCTGCTGGCTCGCGATCTGCTGTTCGGAGTGATGCTGGGCATCCTCTGGATTCTAGTCTTTCTCGTCCAGTCCATTCTCACCATGCGGATGGGAGCGGCTCCCGGCACGTTCACAACCCAATATCTTCTAGGCGGCCGCCTCGCGCTCGGCGCCTGGCTGTTCCAGGTGCCGACTTCGATTCTGGGGGCGTTACAGTTCTTCTTTCTGCTGTTCGGACTGAAGATCGTCTTGCGCAAAGACTGGCTCGCAGTGATCGCGTTTACCGCCATCTTCAACGCGCTGAATTTGGGGACTCCTTATTGGACCGTCGAAATTCCCACCGGCGTTGTGGTCTATGGAATCGCCGCCCTCATCGCCTATCGCTTCGGCCTGGTACCGTTGGTGGTCGCCATTTTCACCGCCAATATGCTGGGCAATGTGCCCTTCAGCGCCGACCTCTCCACCTGGTACATGAGCACCTCCCTGTTTGCGCTGCTCAGCGTGGTGGCGATCGCGGGTTGGGGATTCCACTACTCTCTGGGCGGCAAGCCGCTGTGGAAAGCGCAAGACGCCTAGCAGACCGAACCGGGGAACCTCTGATTAAGGGTCGGTGTCACCTGTGCTTCCCTGCGTCCCCCATGGTTTGCGCATTGGACAACTGGATCGGAGTTTCGCTTAGCGTTAAACGCTGGGAGCCGCGAGGAAAGCGATTCGATCCCGGCTAGCTATATCTTCGCGGCACGCGCTTCGAAATCCCGCACAAAATCTCATAGGCGACGGTATTCGCCAGCACCGCGTGTTCCTGCGCGTCCATGCTCAGGCCCTCGGCGCTCTCTCCATTCAAGGACCCTAGCAGAATCACCTCGTCGCCCACCGAGATTCCCGGCAAGCCGGTAACGTCGACAAGCGTAAGGTCCATCGAGATGCGGCCCACAATCGGCGCATAGTATTCGCGCACGATCACGCGGCCCCGCGAGGAAAGCCCGCGATTCAATCCGTCCGCGTAGCCCACCGGAAGCACAGCAATCCGCGCCGGAGCTTTGGTGACGTAAGTTCCGCCGTATCCCAGTGCCTGATTGCCGCGCACTTCGCGCAGCGAGAGAATTCGCGTCTTCCACGTCAACACCGGTTTTACCGGCAGGCGCAGCGCGCTTCCGCTGACCTCGCGTCCCGCCCGCTCAAACGGAAGGTAGTAACCGTAAAGTGCGATTCCCGGCCGCACCATGTTGTACCAGGCCTTCGGTCGCGAGATGACCGCGGAAGTGTTGGCGGCGTGAACCAACGGTGGATCGAAACCGGCCTGTCGCAGAATCTGCTTGGCCTGCTCAAATTGATTGAGCTGTTCGCCCACCGACGGCGCATCCATCACTTCCGAAGACGCCAGATGCGTCGCCAGACCCTCAAGCTCCAGGTGCGAAGCCGCCTGCAGCGCTGCGCAAATCTGCGGCAAGTCCTCGACCGTGACGCCCAGCCTTCCCATACCCGTGTCGATCTTCAGATGCACCGGATGCCGCGCCACGCCCAGCCGGGCGGCGGCCCGCTCCAGCAATTCGATTTGCTCGCGCTCCCAGACTGTAGGGGTCAGGCCCAGGCGGATGATTTCTTCTTCCTCGCCGCGCCAGAACCCGGTCATCAGCAGAATCCGGCCGCGGATTCCGGCATCGCGCAGCGGAATCGCTTCATCGAGCGAAGTTACGCCCTGCCAGCGCGCGCCTTCTTCTTCCAGCGCGCGGGCGCACTCGACTGCGCCATGGCCGTAGGCATCCGCCTTCACCACCGCGCAAACTTCCACTCCCGCACCGACGTGCTTCTGCACTACGCCAAAGTTGTAGCGCAGATTGCGTAGCGAAACCTCGGCCCAGGTGGGGCGAGTCGCCACGCGCTTGGCAATTTCAACCGTGGTAGCCACTGCAGCCGATTATAGCGGTCGCGAGCCACGCTCCCCGGTTACCCTGGGGCTACCCCAACAAACGCTAACTGAACGGGTTCGGCCGTTTCTGGATAGTGTGTAGGCTCCAACCCCATCCAGAATGGCGGCGCAGTCTTAGAACTCAAAGTCGGCAATCAACTTCAACAGTCGAAGAAGTGTTGTGTGTTCTTCCGGAGTCAGTTCTTTTCGGAGTCTATCGTCAGCGGCTATCCTCGCATCGATCAGGCGTTTCCTGTACTGTTGGCCTTTTGGCGTCAACGTAACATGAATTGCTCTGCCCGATTTTGCTTTTCTTTCCGATACAAGCCCTTCCTGAACCATGGACTTGATCGCTCGGTGTACGACAGTCCGGTCGATACCGAGAAGTGTGGCGATTTGATTCTGATTAAGCGCGGCACCGCCCCGGAGTGTGGATAGGATGAAGCCACGAGTCGCAGAGCATCGAGTTTTTCGCTCAAGTCTCTTCCCGGCGGAAAAATAGGCTGCAGAAACATGGGCAAGTACTGAGTCCGTTAGGATGTGTTGAGGAACATCCTTCTTTGGAACGATGGTCATAGGACGGTTACCGTGGCATCGAGAGGCCGCCGCCACTGAGGCGGTTCCGCACAAGCAAGCGATTTCTTCCCGATCGCAATCACCATCACAATTTCATGATACCGGGTTGACAGCCCGAGAAATCCGGAGAGTCTGCGGCCATCGAATCCTTCCATCGGGCACGTGTTGAGTCCCAGTGCTTCGGCGGCAATCATCAGATTCTCGCAGGCCAACGATGTACTCTTCGTCGCCCACTTTAACAAGTCCTGTCGAAACACTGGCGGCATCCCCATCGTCTTCCACAAATTTACCAGTCGAAAAATCGCCCACTTGACCGCGCCAAAAATGCCGAACGGTCCTGGCATGAACAGGATTCGGCCGATCTTCGCCGTGCGCTCGTAGTCTCGGACTTTGGCGTCGCTGAAGCCGCTCCTGCGCATCCACTCCAACTGGGCTTGCGAGGTAGCCGCCAGCGACCCGATGTCGGCCACCGCAACCACCAGCGCCGACGCCGTTGCCGCAGGCATCTGTCCAAGGCAAAGCTTCGCCGCGGTTGCCTTTCTCGGCGCTGATTCCACCCAAAAGAACCGGTACGGTTGCATATTGAAGCTGGAGGGAGCATGGCGGGCCGCATCGAGGATTTGTTCACGCAACACTCTCGGGATTTCGACCGGCTCAAAGGCCTTGACTGCTCGCCTATGGAAAAGCGCTTCGAGGATTTCGCTCATGGGTTCCCTCTATGTTGCTATTACAACATAAAAATGTTGCAAGCGCAACATAGGAATGCGATGCCGGGCGCTGCGATTTGCGTCTAAAACTGCAGCACTCAGAAACAATTCGGGACCCGAAGTCGGCTTCTGGGAGTTCGAAATTCCAGTCGGGGCGAGCAGATTGCCGCCGAGTCTCAGATTGGCGAACTGATCGCATGGGCTACCCGGCCCGCGTCCGATCGTTCTTAATTACCTGAGAGCACGAAGTTCACCGTGACCTCCGTATCCACCTCGACCGGCTGCTCGTTGAGCAGATACGGCCGGTATCGCCACTGCCGCACCGCTTCAATCGCCGCTCCAACCAGCCACGGCGAACCGCTATCTACCTGCAGGTTCTCAATCGTCCCCTGCTTGCTGATGAGCGCATGCAGCACGACCGCACCCTGGATGCGCGCCATTTTTGCCGGCATGGGATATTCCGGTTGCACTTTGTAGATAAGATCTCCCTCCGTCATATGCGAGATGTGCACCACACGCGGCGTAGGCGGCGGAGGAAGCACAACCGTCGCTCCAGGCCGGAGAACTGAATCCAGCACTCCATTCATCGCACCGCGATCTCCGGTTGCGTCCGCAATACCCAACCGGCCAAAATCCGGAGGCGGTGGAGCGACTGTTTCCGTTACGTTCTCAATCGAGCGCGGAATCGTCGGAGGCGCAATCATGCGCCCATCGGCCGAAAGGTTGCTGGTATTCGAGTGGGGCGGCTGCTCCCGCACCGCAGCCGGTGGCGGCGCCTCAGCCCGCGCCGGCGCCACCAAAACCGGAATCCAATGCGGTCCCCGCAAACCGGAGGTGCAGAGAAGCGGCACAAGGAGCAAAGCTCCCACGGCGATTGCCTGCGCCGCAAACGAGATCAGCGTGGTCCAACTCCGTCGTGATCGATTGGCCCAGGGAGAGTCGCAAATTGAATCGGCAAACATGGTGTCCTCCTGAGATGGCTTTCAGCTATCTCTAAAGACACCGCTGACGATGATATCCGCCCAATTCGTTTCGCCCGGAAAAAGAAAAAAAGGCCGTGCTGGGCACGGCCTTCGCGGGAACCTCTTCCGTTGGCCAGGTGTCGCGGGTAACGCCTCGCTGGCTACTTTGGATTTGTCGAGGGCTTGGTGGCGGCGCTGCCGGCAGGATGCGTCGCAGGCGGTCTCGCTGCCGACGGCGCAGGCGGCGCCACTCCGGACGTCAGGTTGTACGCGTCCACGACCGCCTTGGTGATGTCGAACGAAGGTCCCGCCATTACCACCGGAC
Organism: uncultured Acidobacteriaceae bacterium; assembly: GCA_963770915.1. Classification (GTDB taxonomy): domain Bacteria; phylum Acidobacteriota; class Terriglobia; order Terriglobales; family Acidobacteriaceae; genus PALSA-270. The sequence goes on along the minus strand of CAVYRG010000001.1, from coordinate 1,558,034 downwards.
CCTGCGGCCAGGCTTGCGTGGTGTCGATGATCAGGCCATAACCGTTCTGGTCCGCGAATTTCCTCAGGATGGGAGCCAGCTTCTCCAGAATCTTCTGTGCAATCTCGTTCTGCTGGGTCTGGAAGTCGTCGCGCGCGTCCTGCATATCGCGGTCGAAAATCTTCTGCTTGGCGTCGATCTGCCGCGCCAGGTTGTCGTGCGCGTCCTGGTTCATCTTGTCGCCCTGGGTGCTGAGCTGCTTCTTCAGGCCGTCCAGTTCGTCGCTCATGGTCTTGAGTTGAGCCTGTTTGGGTTCCAGTTTCTTGCTCAGCTCGCCGAACTCTTTCTGGCCCTCGTTGCAGGCGTAGATGGCGGCCTCAATGTTGATGACGCCAATCTTGGTTCCGGTGGAAGCAGCGGGCGCAGCGGCGCTCGCGGCCGAGGGTACCGAACTCGCGGTTTGAGCCAGAGCGCTGCCCGAAAGCACGAACGCTATGGCCATGAGAATGCTTACAAGCTTGCTTGTCATGAGGTTACCTTGAACTCCTTGGAAAAGTGTTCCGGGGACTGGTTCTGATTCCTTCTCCCAGTGCTGGGCCGGGCTCCGAGAGCGAACCTAGGCATCATTGGGTGGTGGTGGGTGGAATTTCTTTGCTCACGTCTGACTGGAGCAACCACCCCGTCACGCCCACTCTCGGGGTCAGGGTCCCCATATTATAGGAATTCCCGTTCCCAAGCGTCAAACCTGGGGAGTGACAACTCAGTTTCGTCTCCCGCACCGTAACCGGCCGCTTAGTGTCTGGGCCTATGCAATGGCTTCGTGCTGTTTATGAGTTATCGGGGGACGCTTTAATTCAGATCCGACAGCACCGTAAACGTGGAGCCGCCGTTGGTTCCTACCAAGTCCAAGGCGACCAACGTGCGAATTTGTCCCGGGGTCAACGAAATCGGTCCCGAATCCACAAGCACCGAAGTGGTACCGGGCCTGGTGAAGAATACCGTAAAGGTTTCCGACGTCTGGGTGCTCGGAATGGTGAGGGTTTGGTAGCCGGCGACCTGCCCCACCTGCAACCCGGCCACAGTCGGCGAACCGCTGGTCAGGCTGTTTCCGGCAGGCACCACGAAAACGTCCGCCGGTCCCATATTCGTCGAGGCATTGATTAGTCGAAGCTGCACCGTGCCGGTGGCGGGCGCGGTGTGGTTATCGGTCAACGTCAGCGCGGCAATGTTGGGCGAGACGCCGTTCACCACCACCGTGGCCGCTCCGTTTGCGGCGATATTGATCGACTCATCCACAATGGCCGTCGTGCTTCCCGTGGGCACGATCTGCACATGCCGCGTTCCCGACTTCACAGTTAAATAGCCGGTGTTGGCGCCGTATGCCATGCTGCTTACTACCGTGGTGCTGTCGACCAGCACATCAGCGCTGGGCACGCTTTTCGAAGCCTGCAGCACGCGGAGCTGCGCGCTTCCGCTGCTTCCTCCTCCAAAGAGGCCACAGCCGCTCCAAGCCAGCATGCTGCACAAAACCGCTAATCCCCCCGCACTCCTGGAAAAATAGCTCGACATCCGGTCTCCCCCGAAAACCTGAAATATAAGGAATCTACCTCACGGCGTACAAAGGGCGAACCCCCAAATGGCTCTGCACGGAGCCTGCCCCGGAAGCTTCGATGGTTGGATGCGCAGTCCTGACTAGCGTTGTATGGACGCAAATGGTGCAAGGCAATCTAACCATTGCTTCGCCCCAAGCTACGTAAAGAAAGTGTCAAGCTTCGTAAATATTTGTGAGGTCGCGCCAAACCGGGAAGGTTTAGCGCTTGTCGTCGCGCTGGCGCAGCCAGTCCAGGAACATCTGCTCAATCGGCTTGTCGTAGGTCATCAGCACATGGCGGACGGTGTGGCCGCTGACGAAGTGACAGACCTCCTCCGCCAGGTTCTTGGCGTGGTCCCCGGCCCGTTCCAGGGATTGGGTCATGAAGATGACCTGCAGACTGGCTTGGCGCTGTACGTTTTCCGGATTCTCAATATGACGCAGAAAAATGAGATTGCGCAGCCGGTCCATTTCCGCATCCGCGCGCAGCACATCTACCGCCCGCTTGACGTCGCGCGTCGAGAACGCTGCCCCGACGTCGGTGAGCATCTTCTCCAGCACCGTCGCCATATGAGTCAGGTCCCGCGTATCCTGCGGATCGATGCGCAGGCTGGCGGCTTGGGCGCTGCTGGCAAAACTGAGCAGCAGGTCCCCGATGCGCTCCAGTCCGATCATGATCTTCATGCAGGCCAGCAGTTCCCGCGCTTCGGGCTCGCCCACCTGAGTGATGGCGGCAGTGACGCCGGCGTCAATCTCCATGTCCAGGTTGTCGAGTTCTTTTTCGCGCTCACGCAGGCTGTTCAGCATGGGCGAGGAGCCGGTGGCAATGCCTTCGGCGGCGGCACCGGCGGCTTCCTTGGCCAGCCGGCAGGCCTCGATGGTGCGCTTCACCAGGTGCGAATACGAAGGTTGAGGCTCCGGAGTTTTGATCGTGGCGGTACTCATGCGCGCATTCCTTCGCGGGTCGGCCATGGCGTTCCCCATGCCGCCCGCTGTTCCTTGGCGCTTGTTGGCGACGATAGCCAAGGCTTAAGCATAGTAGGTCTTCCTGGAACAAGGGTTAACAGGCTGTGAATTTTTGGAGCCTTTGTCAACCCCAGGTTCGCAAATCCGCCATAGCAAGCCTTCTTGGGGCGCTTTTCCGCTAAGCCGCAGCCGTCGGCAGCGTGAACAGGAAAGTCGAACCGCGATTCAGTTCGCTTTCCGCGCGAATGGTTCCCCCATGCGCGAGCACGATGTGCTTAGCGATGGCCAACCCGAGCCCCGTGCCGCCGGACTCGCGCGAGCGCGCCTTGTCCACCCGGTAGAACCTCTCGAAGAGGCGAGGCAAGTGCTCGGAGGAGATGCCGGGGCCGAAATCCTGCACGTAGAATTCGACTGCCTCCTGCAGCGGCCGCGCCCCCAGTACCACTCGACCGCCGGATGCTCCATATTTCAGCGCGTTCTCGGTGAGGTTGGAAAACACATGGTGAATTGCCTCCCGGTCCGCATTTACCACCGCCTGGGCGCCATCCTCCACTTTCAGCTCCACCCCGTGCAGCCGCGCCAGCTCGAGAAAATTGTTGGCCGCTTCCTGCAGCAGCTCGCGCGGCGTCACCGGCTGAATATCGAAGCGCTGCTCGCCGGATTCCACTCTGGCCAGGGTAAGCAGGTCTTCGGTCAGGCGCGACATGCGCGCCGCGTTCTTGCGGATGATTTCCAGGAAGTCGCGGTCGTGATTCCGGTCGGGTGCCGAGTCGAGCAGAGTTTCCGCGTAGCCCTGAATCGAAGTCAAAGGCGTGCGCAGCTCATGCGACACGTTGGCGATGAAATCGCGCCGGGTCTTCTCGGCCCGTTCGGTTTCGGTCTGATCGCGCAGCACCGCCACCGCGCCGCCGCCTGGCATGGGAGCCGCGGTCACATCGAATGTGCGGCTGGGAAGAATCGAAACTGCGCGGGCCGTGCACACCTTGCCTTCCTGGCTGGCGGCCAGCACTGTGCGCAGGAAATCCGGATCGCGCACCGTTTCCTCCACCAGCGCGTTCCGCCGCGTCCCCTGTGGCGCCAGCCGCTCCATGCTCTGGTTGGCCCAGCGCACGCGCTGATCCTCGCCCACCGCCACCACCGCGTCCTGCATGCTGTTCAGCAGAGTTTCCAGCTGCCGCTGACTGGTGCGCAGCGTGGCGAAGCTCTCTTCCAGTTGATGCGCGGTTTTGTCCAGCACGGCCGCTACTTGCCCAATTTCGTCGCTTGACTTCTCATCGATGCGCGCGCTCAGGTCGCCGTCGGCAATTTTGCTGGCGAATTGCGCGATCCGCTGCAAGCGCCGCGCCGTGGATTGCGCCGCGATTCCCGCTACCGCCAACGCCAGGGCAAAGGTAAGCGCCGAGACCAGCAACAGCGTGCGCCGCAAGTGCGCCGCGCTCGCCGGAATCCCCGCCAAATCTGCGCTTTCCCAGGTGTGGCGGATGGCGAAATCGAGGGCGATCGTTTCCAGCAAGATTATGATCAGAAACGCCGCCGCCAGCTTGAAGAAGATGCGCTGGCTCACTTGGGAGCCTCGAAACGGTAGCCCGCGCCACGCACCGTTTTAAGATAGCGCGGGTTCTCTGGGTCCGGTTCGATCTTTTCACGAATGCGGCGCACATAGACGTCCACCGAACGCGGCGTCACGTAGGCTGTGTCCCGCCACACCGAATCGAGCAGTTGATCGCGGGTGAAAACTCTTCCCAGGTGGCTGGCAAAATAATCCAGCAGACGGAATTCCGTTGCTGTCGTAGTCACGGGCCGGCCCTGCACCGTCAGCGTCATGGCGCTGGGATCGATTTCAATTTCGCCGACCCGCAGGGGAACCGGGGACAGCGGCCGCTCGAAGCGCCGCATCACGGCTTTTACTCGCGCCACCAGTTCGCGCGGGCTGAACGGCTTGGGAATGTAGTCATCGGCCCCCAGTTCTAGGCCCAGCACGCGGTCCGCCTCCCCGCTCTTCGCCGTGAGAAAGATCACCGGTGTGGGCGCGAGCGATTGCGTCTGCCGGATCTGGCGGCACAGCTCCAGGCCGTCCTTGCCCGGAACCATGATGTCGAGCACGAACAGCGACGGCCGCTGCCGTTCCGATTCCGCCAGCACGGTGTGCCCTGTAGGAAAGAGCTTGACTGCATAGCCCGCCCCTTCCAGGTGATGGCGCACCAGGCGGGAAATGTCCGGGTCGTCTTCCACAACGAAGATGCTTGGTTTCACGAGGGTATTGTAACCGTGCGGCAGCCAAACGCCCCGCTTCAAGGCCTCTAAGCGCAAGCTTTTCATCAGACTGTAACAATCAGGAGGCCGGGGGGATGAGGGAATGAATTGGGATCCTGGCATGGTCGTTCTGGCCGACCTTCCTGCAAGCCCCGATAGTTAGGGAAACTCTGATTCGGGGTTGGGTGTTCCCCTGTGCTCCCTGTGCCCTCTGGGGTTTGCGGTTTCATTGACACTGATCGGACTTTTCCTTAGTCCTCCAAGGCGCCGGACAAATTCACGGGCGAATCGTATGTCAATAGGTAAAATAGCTTTTAGTAAATGACAATTTTATCCGGCCTTCTGTAGGCCTCCCTCCGGGAGGGATACTCCTAAGCCCCCTCGGCAATCACTGGGGCATCCTAGGCCCAATGCAGGGTATTCTGGAGGGCGCCCGGAAGCCTTGGTTTCGCCCGGTGTGCCAATGCCTCGAAGCTAAGTTGTTGAGCTTTCGTGGAAGTGATTGCAGGGAAACAGAATCAGGCCTGACTCAGTTCGACGATCAGATTTCCCACCGCGTCCGCCCAGAACCTCACGCCCGGCGGGACAACAGTCGTCGCGCTGTACTCGGTCACAATGGCGGGGCCGGAATACTTCTTTCCTTGAGTTAGCGATCCGCGTGCATACTCCGCTGCCAGAGCTTGTTTCCCCCCGAAGAATACTTTGATTCGTTCTGAAGCACTGCTTCCCGCTAGCTTTTCGCCCGCATCAACCGGAAAAGAAGATATCCCCGAGTGCGGCGCCTTCAAGGTTGCGCGCAGGCGCAGCGTGACCAGTTCCACCTCGCGCCCCGCGTAGCTGTGGCCGTAGTACCGCTGATGCTGTTGGCGAAAAACCGCAACGAGTCCGCGCATGTAAGGGATGTTCAGTTCATAGCCTTGGCCGCGATAGCGCACGTCCACGCTGCGCCGGAAACGGATTGCTCCCCGCCAGCCTTCCGCGCGAAAATCGCGCACCGCGTTGCGCTGCAGCACCGCAAATTCTTTCGCCAGCCGCGCTGCGGGCAATTTCTCTCCCACCCGCCACAGCACAGTGCGTGAATAATCCTTGACCACGTCGCTCACTAGAATGCCGAATGCCGAGAGCGCTCCCGGCAGCGCCGGCACAATCACGCGCCGAATGCCGAGCGCGCCGGCCAGTTCGCAGGCGTGCAGGCCGCCCGCGCCGCCGAACGCCACCAGAGTGAACTCCCGCGCATCGTGCCCGCGCTCGATCGAAACCACGCGGATGGCCTTCTCCATGGTTGCATTCACCACGCGAATCATGCCCGCCGCGAAAGCTTCAAGCGTGAGCTTCGACCCGCTTCGCTTCAGCCACTCGCCGGTGACGCGCCGCGTGCGTTCCAGGTCAAGCGCGAACGCTCCGCCCAAAAACCGCGTCGGCTGCAAGCGTCCCAAAAGAAGGTTCGCGTCCGTGACCGTAGGCTGCGTGCCGCGTCCGTAACAAATGGGGCCAGGGTCGGCTCCGGCGGAATCCGGCCCCACGCGCAGCGCTCCCGCCGCGTCAAAGCGCGCGAGCGAACCTCCGCCCGCGCCCACGGTGTGAATGTCGAGCAACGGCACGCCCACCGGCAGGCCGGCAATTTCCGCTTGGCTGCTGGCGCGCAGTTCGCCGTCCACCAGCGCCACGTCGGTGGAAGTGCCGCCCATATCGAAGGAGATGATCCGCGCAAACCCGCTGCGCCGCGCCATGGTCGCTGCGCCGACCACGCCTCCCGCCGGCCCAGAGAGCACGGTCCGCACCGGCTCGCGCGCGGCGGAGGCCAATGCCGTAATCCCTCCGCTCGATTGCATGACAAAGGTTCGAGACTGCGATCGGCTTCCTCTCCGCAGCCGCCGGTCGAGCTTTTCCAGGTAGCGCTGCATCACCGGCTGCAGATAAGCGTTCATCACCACTGTGCTGGTGCGTTCGTATTCGCGGAACTCAGGCAGAATCTGGTGCGAAAGCGAAAGCGGCACGCCGAGTTCTGTCAGGGCCTCGGCGACGGCGGATTCGTGCTCCGGGTTCGCAAAAGAAAAAAGCAGGCAAATGGCGATCGCCTCAGGCTTTTTCGCCCGCAGCCTGCCAGCGAGTTCTTGAAGATCGTTCGCCGCAACCGCCTGCACGACTTTGCCATCGCTCGCGATGCGCTCGGCGATGCCAAAACGCATCTCGCGGGGAACCAGCGGCGCAATCCGGTCAAAGAAGAGGTCGTAGAGCTTGGGCCGGGCCTGGCGGCCGATTTCGAGAACGTCTTCAAATCCCGCTGTGGTCACCAGCGCCGCGCCCGCTCCGGTGCGCTGCAGCAAGGTGTTGGTGCCGACGGTGGTGCCGTGCAGCAGCGTAAGCGGCTGGTCCGCTCCGGCGATTTTCGCCACGCCCTCGAGAATTGCCCGCGAAGGGTCGTCGGGAGTGGAGAACACTTTGAGCAGCCGTATGCGGCCACGCTCCACCCAAACGCAATCGGTGAAGGTGCCGCCGGTGTCGACAGCGATGCGAAGAGGTTTTTGCGGGCGGCGCGGCATGGTTGAATGACGGGTAGCCTACCATTTGCCGCGCCAGGGCGCCCCCGCTACATCGGCGGGTCGACCTTGACCTGGTTCCAGCGGGTCACCGTGGTTACGTTGCCGGCGGGCGAGAGGCCGGCCGCGGGATGCCGATCATAAGTGCGAAATTCGCGCGGCAAGTGGTCGTCGGAATTAATGCAGATGGTAAAGCGAGGCACGGTCTCGGCTACGGCGGTGACGGTCCATTCCCGGCAGCTGTCTCCGTCGATGGTTTTCTTCTCTCCCTTGCTCGCCGTGTTCCAGGTGGGGAACGCCTGCAGGTTGCCGAAGATGTCTTCGGAGAAGGGACCGAGTTGGCACTCCACTAGCACGGGCCGCGTGCTGGAAACGATCGACGGCCGGTCAATCTGCCATTCCCCGGACTCCTGGCGGCGGTAAAGCACTCCGTTGACTGTGGCCGACTCGTACGGCGGAACCAGCGAAACGTAGTGGACATCGTAGGGACAAACGACGTCGGAGGTAGTGTCGAGCAGCACGTCTCCGCCTTGTTTCTTGCTGAGCACATGGCTGTGCCAGCTCTTGGCGGAAGCCATCGCTTTCTGGGTGAGGGTAAATTCCTCGACTGCGCTGCGCGTCACACGCTTCTGCGTAGGATAAAAGCAAATGATCGCCACCAGGAGAATGGCAGCCCCAAGCCCAGCGCGCCAGGCTACGGGCGGAGCTTTCAGCGATTCGATCGGTTGCGAGAGGTCCATGGGAACAGCAACTCCGAACGGGATGAGATTCCTTTACTCGGGATGTTGCAATCCCGGAGCTAGAGAAGTCAGGGCTAGAATGGCAGAACTTCGGGGTCAAAAGAACATTCCCAAGGTAATGGGCTGGTACTTGGGAAACAAGCGATTCTCTTGACGTTTGTGCCTCGCGCAGCAATTGCCGGTTGCATTTGCCCGCTGTCGGCAGTATCGTAGCTCGCCGTTTGGAGCCTCCAAATAATGGTTGCCGCGCTTACGCCGTCCGGCGCTGCGTACCCCTAGGTCAAAAATGAATATGCGAATCGCCAGGAATTTTTCTCTTAGTATCGGGCTGCTGGCAGTGCTGTTTCTCGCTTCGGCGGCTCGCGCCCAAGCTGCCACCGGATCAGCCACGGGCAAAACCCGCACCTACTACGTTGCCGCCGACGAAGTGAATTGGGACTATGCGCCCTCGGGCCGCGACGAAGCCATGGGCATGCCCTTTAATGAACTGCAAAAGAACTACACCGAACCCGGACCTCATCACATCGGCCGTGTCTACAAGAAAGCCATCTATAGGGAGTACACCGACGGCTCGTTTACCACGCTCAAGCCACGTCCCGCTGACCAGCAATATCTCGGCCTGGTGGGACCGATCCTGCGCGCCGAAGTGGGCGACACGATCAAGGTCGTCTTCAAGAACAATGCCTCGCGTCCCTACAGCATGCATCCCCACGGAGTTTTTTATCAAAAGGACTCCGAAGGCGCCGACTACAACGACGGCACCAGCGGCGCAGACAAGGCCGACGGCGGCGTGCCCCCGGGCGCTACGCATACTTATATCTGGCAGGTGCCCGAGCGCGCCGGACCCGGACCGGCCGACCCCAGTTCGGTGTTCTGGTTCTATCACTCGCACACCGACGAGCTACGCGATGTAGCTTCGGGGTTGTTCGGCGGGATCGTCATAACCCGGCGCGGCATGGCCCGCGACGATGGCCGTCCCAAAGACGTGGAACATGAGTTTGTCACCATCTTCATCGCCATCAATGAAAACGAGAGCTGGTACCTCGACGAGAATATCCGCGCTCATGTTACCGATCCCAAGAGCCTGAACCGGCTCGAGTTTCACCCGGTGACTCCGGAAGGCATGGTTACACCCATCGTGGGCAATGGCTTCGTCGATACCAACATGAAGTGGTCGATCAACGGCTACATCTTCGGAAACATGCCGATGATGACCATGACGCAAGGCGACCACGTGCGCTGGTACGTCGCCACGCTGGGCGACTTCAACAACGCGCACACGCCGCACTGGCACGGGAACACGGTGCTGGTGGCCGGTCAGCGCACCGACGTGCTGTCAATTCTCTCGGCGCAGATGATCGTCGCCGACATGCAGCCCGACGCGCCCGGTATCTGGCTCTACCATTGCCACATCAGCGACCACATGCTGGCCGGCATGGTCGCCCGCTACGAAGTAAAGGCGCGCTAGGGATATCGAGGCTGGCCCCCCTTGTCGCCCCCTTGATCTGGGGAAACGCGGCAATGACCGACCTGATGGTTCACTCTGCATGCACGACGCCAGACGGCTTCGCCGCCCAAACAGCCGCCTTTAACGGTGCTCCATGAGCTTCTTTTGGGAGGTCGCATGAGGTATTCGATGTGGCCCTTTTGGCTCAAGGTGGCCTTGGGGATACTGAATGTGATACTAGCAGGCATTGGGTGGTTTGGTTGGAGAAGGGCGGAAGATGACAACCGATGGTTGTTATGGGGAATCGCGCTGTATTTCGTGCTCTTTTGGTTGTTTATGCGCACGTGAACTTATAGGCTGACTCGATAACGGTCGGGAACGACCGGTCCTTCACCTGCGATTTGGGGGGCTGGCCCTCCCTTGGTTTTGATCTTTGTCCTCCTTAAGTCTAACTGAGGTTGCCCCACTCTTTGCGGTTTTCAAAGAGTGGGGAGCGATGCTGCCGGCCCGGCAAGGCCTTGCCGCTCGGCTTGCTTCATCGCCGCGCGCCTCGTTGACCCAGACCGGACCTGCCTCGCCGTAAGCGTAGCAAGGATAACCACTCCACTTCCATTGCTCCGGCTTGAACATCAACCTTCGCGCGGTTTTGTGCCGCGGACCTCTTCATTTCCCCGCGCCGCTCGCGCGTCCAGCCAGCTTTGCAGGATCAGCACCGCGGCCAGGCGGTCTACCACTTCGCCGCGGCGTTTGATGGACATTTCGGAGTCGCGCAGCACGCGGTTGGCTTCGGCGGAGCTTAGGCGCTCATCCCAGAGATGCACCGGCAGCGGGAAGCGCTTCCGCAGCTCATCGGCGAAGAGCTGCATTTTTTGCGATTGCGTGCCCTCCTCGCCGCTCATGCGCAGAGGATAGCCGACCACGATTTCCGCCACGGCGTACTCGCGGATTACCGCCTCCAGCTGGCCGAAGTCGAGCCGCTTATTTTGCCGCCGGATGGTCTTCAGGCCTTGCGCGGTGATGCCCAGCGGATCGGAGACGGCCATGCCGATGGTTTTCGATCCCACGTCCAGGCCGAGAATGCGCGGATGAAGCTGCAGGTTGGATTCTTCTGGCGGGGCGGGCACGCAGAGGATTATAGCCGTTGGCCATTCGCCGTTAGCTGGCCCGAGGCAAACGCTCGTCCGGTGTGTAATGAAACCACGAACCAGACGACACAGGGAAGCAAAGGGGAACACCCATCCTTAAATCGGAGTTTCCCTAGCCCCTTCGCTGCCAGCCATCGATTTTCGGCTGGGTTTGCAGCCAAGGGTCAGTGGCCTTCGTGACCCATGACCGCTGCGCAGAACTGGGCTACGATACAGATTATGGACGCGGTTGAGACTCCAGCCCGAACTCCGGCGGCTTCGATCATCCCGGCATTCCCGCGCTTGCCGGAGCGGCGGCGCAGCCTGTGGTCGCTGAACATCATCGGCATCGGTGTGCTCGTCGCTCTCTGCTATTACGGAGAAGTGGTGCTGTCGGTGATGCTGGTCGCGGTGTTGCTGGCGTACATCCTGGCGCCGGTAGCGGATTTCTTTTCCTGGCTGCGCCTGCCGCGCGCTCTGGGTTCGGGCGTGGCCGTACTTCTGCTGCTCGGGATTCTGGCCGGGTTGGTGTACTACTCGTCGAACCAGGCCTACATCTTTCTGCAGGATTTGCCCCGCTACAGCAGTAAGCTGCGGCAGGAGCTGATGGTTTTTCGCAAGCGGGCGGAGACGCTGGAAGTGCTGACGCCCGAGCATGAGCGCGGCGTGGTCAGCGTGAGGCCGGCAACCGATTGGACCGACATTCTGAGCCGGGGCGTGGGATCGGCCAGCCAACTGATTCTGGCGGCTTCGTTTGTTCCCTTTCTTACCTACTTTATGCTGACCTGGCACGAGCACGTGCGCTCGGCCACAGTCATGCTTTTTCCGTTGCAAAACCGGCAGACCGCGTACACGACTTTAGGCCTGATTTCGGCCATGATCCGCAGCTTCATGGTGGGGAACCTGCTGATTGGATTGCTGATCGGCGGGCTGAGCACGCTGGTGTTCTGGCTGTTGCACTTGCCATTTTTCTATTTTGTCGGCTTCCTGAGCGGGTTCCTCAGCCTGATTCCTTACCTGGGCGTGCTGCTGGCCATGGCGCCGCCCATTTTTGTGGGCCTGGGACGGATTGACTCGCAGAGCATGCTGCTGGCGTTGGTTGCGATTCTCGGGCTGCACGCGATTGCGCTCAACGTCTTCTACCCAAAATTTCTGGGCAAGCGGCTGCAGCTCAATCCTTTAGCGGTGACCATGGCGCTGCTCATCTGGGCCTGGCTGTGGGGAGCGATCGGGCTGCTGCTGGCGATCCCGATTACGGCCGCGATGAAAATTGTGTTTGACCACGTGGAATCGCTGAAGCCGTATGGGGCGTGGCTGGGAGAGTAGATTCAGTCTTCAGTCGTCAGATTCTCCACAATCTTGGTCATAAGGGGCGGTCCTCGGATCGGGAACTTGTGCACTTCCTGCACCAGGCGCGCGGCTCTCTTTTCGAGGTCGAGACCCAAATTGTAGTCGCCCGCCGACTGGACTATTCGCGGCAGGAACAGGCAGACGAGCTCGCGGCACGTGCCGGCGAGATAGCCAGAATGCTAAATGGCTTGATTACGGCGTTGAGGGCTAATAATGGGAAAGGAGAACGGTCAACTCGAAGAGCTGCCTGACGACTGAAGACCGACGACTTGACGACTACGCCTGGAATTCCGAGGCTTCCGGGAAGCGCAAATTGCATTTGGCCAGGGATTTGGAGAGAAGCTCCTCAATCTGGACGTCTTCGCAATTCTTGGCCATAGCCAGTTCGCTCACCAGTAGGTAGCGGGCGCGCTCCAGCATCTTCTTCTCGCGGAAGGAAAGAGCCTTTTCCTGGTGCAGAAGCAGCAGACCTTTTAGGACGGCGGCGACCTCCAGCAGCGAGCCGGTGCGCATGCGCTCGGAGTTCTCCTTGAAGCGGTCTTTCCAGTCGGCGGTGTTGTCGCACGCGCCATCTGTAAGAAAATCAACGATCTTTTGGATTTCGCCGTTCCTGACGACGCGCCGCAGTCCCACCACTCCCACGTTGTGGAAGGGCACCATGACCTTTAGGCTGCTGGCTTTGATCTTGAGCAGATAGAATTGCTCGACGGTTTGGCCGAAGGTGCGGCTGCTGATCTGTTCAATGATGCCTACGCCGTGATTAGGGTAAACGACCTTGTCGCCGATGTGGAAATCGCTACTGCCACTCAACATATGGGAACCGCCTACGAGCGCAAGGGGGAAAAGCTAAATCTCTCTTATTTTATCTCTTGTGGTGGATAAAGGCAATTTTACGGGCGATTTTCACAGGTTTATCACTTTGGTTTGATCGTAACTCCAGATGGATCATATAGATACATTGGCGCCTGTTGAAGGCTCGTGATCTGTGACCTAAGGGGGGAGTTCGCCCGGCCCCGGCTGGCGGCCCGACTCTGGCAAGGGATTTGAACCCTCCAACTCGTGCCCGAGGCAGCTTCCAGGAGGAGTTTTTCTCCGCCGGCGGGCGGGGACCGCGGACCCCGCGAAGCGCAGTGTATTCGAAAAACGGCAGGTCCATCCGAACGGCGGCGGATGCATCGAGCGGGTTTATAATGCGGCAGCGATGACTGAGCAGATCAAGAAGAAACTGCAGGACGAGATCAACCTTCTCGAGCATGAGCTGAGCCACGAGCTTCCCAAAGAGCTCAAAAAAGCCGTCGCGCTCGGCGACCTCAGCGAAAACGCCGAATATCACATGGCTAAGCAGCGCCAGGAATACGTCAAGGCGCGGCTGCGGCAGTTGGGCAGGCGGATTGCCGACCTGTCTCTGATCAACCTGAACAATATCCCGAAAGACAAGGTCGGGCTGGGCTCGACGGTTCGGGTGTACGACAACGCCAAGAACGAAGAGATGGAGTACGAGCTGGTGACCAGCGAAGAGAACGACGTGGCGGCGGGGCGGATTTCGACCACTTCGCCCATCGGCCGTGCTCTCCTTAACAAGAAGGTCGGCGACACGGCTCTTGTGGTTACCCCCGGCGGCAAGCGCGAGATGGAAGTGCTGCGCCTGGTGACGATGCACCAGAAAAACGAGGCCGAGGCCCGCTAACCATGGCAAAAACCTGGACCAGCATTTTTGGGCGGGGGTGTGGGATTCTGCTGGATGCGATCGTGCGCTGGCTGGCACTGGCGCGCATCAATCCCAACGTGCTCACGTTTATGGGGCTGGTGGTCAACGTGGTGGCGGCGTTCCTGTTCGGCTACGCCAACGCGGATAACCAGGCCCGTCTGTTCCGCTACGCCGGACTGATCATTATTGGCTCTGGGTTTTTCGACCTGGTGGATGGAAGGGTGGCCCGGGCCTCGAATCGGGTGAGCCAATTCGGAGCCTTCTTCGATTCGGTGGTCGACCGCTACAGCGACGCTTCGCAATTTCTCGGGTTGCTGGTTTTCTACGCCCGCGGTGACCGGTTCTTTTACACGATTCTGGCAGCGGTGGTGATGATCAGCGCCATCATGGTGAGCTACAGCCGGGCCCGCGCCGAGTCGCTGATCGGATCCTGCCGGGTCGGCTTTATGGAGCGGCCGGAACGGCTGGTGCTGGTGATCATCGGCGCGCTCTTCAATGTGATGGCCCCGGTGCTCTGGGTGATTGCCGTGCTTTCCACCATTACCGTCATCCACCGTATTCAGTACACCTGGAGCCGGACGCGGCTGGGAGCGCCCTCCGCGAAAGACGGTACGACGCAAGCCGCATAGGCAGTCGTCAGTCGTCGTGCGTCGCACGTCGTGCGCAGGAGGGGATTCCTCGTCGCTGCGCTCCTCGGAATGTAAGGTAGAACCAGAATTTGCGCTCGACGCACGACGACGGACGACTGTCCACTAACGACTTTCCTACGATGACCGCGGACGGCAGCCCGAATCCACGTTCCCTTAATCCCTGGCTGATCGCAGTGGCGGTGATGTCGAGCACTTTCATGGAGGTGCTTGACACGACGGTGGTCAACGTGTCGCTGCGGCACATCGCGGGCAATCTTTCCGCCACGACGGATGAAGCCACCTGGACGCTGACTTCTTACCTGGTAGCCAACGCGATTGTGCTGCCCATGACGGGCTGGCTGGCCAGCCGGTTCGGGCGGAAGCGGCTGCTGACCGCCTCGGTGGTTGGCTTTACTACGGCGTCATTTCTTTGCGGGCTGGCGCCCTCGCTCGGGTTCCTCATCTTTTTCCGCATCATTCAAGGCGCTTGCGGCGGAGGCTTGCAGCCGCTCTCGCAGGCGATTCTGCTCGAATCTTTCCCGCCGGAAAAACGCGGCCAGGCCATGGCGTTCTGGGCGCTGGGCATTGTCGTCGCTCCCATGCTGGGGCCGGTGCTGGGCGGCTGGCTGACCGACAACTACAGCTGGCGCTGGGTTTTCTATATCAACGTGCCCATTGGAGTGATTTCCGTCCTCCTGACTTACTTGTTCATTTTCGACCCTCCGTACTTGCGCAAGAAATCGATGGGCATCGACTACTGGGGAATCGGCCTGCTGGTGCTGGGCATTGGCTCGCTGCAGATCATGCTGGACAAAGGGCAGGAGGACGACTGGTTCGCTTCGCATTTCATTACGGTGCTGGCGATTTTGACGGTCGTCGGCCTGGCCGGGCTGATTATTCGCGAACTGAAAGCCGCCGAACCGGTGATCGATCTCGGGGTATTCCGCTACCGTTCGTTCGCGATTGGCA
This sequence comes from uncultured Acidobacteriaceae bacterium, assembly GCA_963770915.1. Lineage (GTDB taxonomy): Bacteria > Acidobacteriota > Terriglobia > Terriglobales > Acidobacteriaceae > PALSA-270. The sequence goes on along the minus strand of CAVYRG010000001.1, from coordinate 1,542,738 downwards.
CGTCGCTGATGACGGCGATCGGCTTGGTGCTTTACGGCAGCACGGTGCTGCTGCCGTTGCTGATGCAGGAGGTTCTCGGCTATACGGCGACGCAGGCGGGAATCGCCAATATTCCGCGCGGCATGGCGTCTTTCCTGGCCATGCCGTTTGTCGGCTATCTGACTGCGAAAGTGGATGCCAGAAAACTTCTGGCGGCGGGGTTCGTGATCGGTGCGGTGGCCATGTTCAAATTGTCGCGGCTCACGCTGGCGACCGGGCTGGGCGATTTCTTCTGGCCGCTGGTGGTGCAGGGTGCCTCGCTGGCGCTGGTGTTCGTGCCGCTGACCACCGCGACCAACGATCCCATTCCGCTCGATCGCATGGGCAATGCCAGCAGCATCTTCAACCTTATGCGAAATATCGGGGCGAGCGTCGGGATCTCGATCGTGGAGACGATGCAGATCCGCACCCAGCAGATGAATACCAGCGTGCTGGGCGCGAACGTCACGGCCGGGAATCCGGCGGCGCGCAGCGCGTATCAGGGGCTGCGGGCTCTGTTCATGTCTCGCGGTTCCGATCCGGTTACCGCTGGGCATCAGGCCTCAGCCGGATTGTTTGCTATGGTGCAGCGGCAAGCGGCGATGCTTTCCTACAACGATGTTTTCGTTTTTCTCTCCATTATGTTTCTGCTCATGGTGCCGTTCCTGCTGGGCATGACCAAACCCAAGGGGCGGCCGAATCCGGCGATGACGCACTGAAGGCGAGTGTCACTTTTTAAACGAAATTGTCATTCCGAGCGAAGCGAGGAATCTGCTGTTCCCTGGACCAGCAAGCAGCAGATTCCTCGCGCGAAAAACCGGCGCTCGGAATGACAAACTCAAACCGCGAAAGTCTTACAATAGCTGAGCTATGACTTCTCCCACGCCTGAATTTCGCGCTCCTTCCGCCGGTGAGCGTTTCTTCAACCGCGCATTCGGATTCATCGTCAGCCTCGGCCTTGGCCCTGCGTTTATTTATGAGCTACAAGTTCGCGGGCGCAAAAGCGGGCGCATCTACTCCACGCCCGTGAACGTGATGGAAGAAGGCGGCAAGCGCTATCTGGTCGCGCCGCGCGGGCGCACGCAGTGGGTGCGCAACGCCGAAGCCGCCGGAGAAGTGACGCTGAAGAAGGGAAGCCGGCGGGAAACCGTGCGCCTGCGGCCGCTCGCGGGAGAGGAAAAGCTGAGAATCCTGAAAGCCTATCTCGACCGCTACAAGAGCGTGGTACAACGATATTTTTCTGTCCCGGCAGGCTCGCCGCCGGAGGCCTTCGCGCCGGTGCAGGAGAATCATCCGGCGTTTGAGTTGCTGGGCGGATAACGTTGACGGCTCAGGCTGCGATCACGTCCGCGAAAACGAATTGGTCGCGCACGACCGTTTCGCCCACCGAAACCGGCAACGCCGCACTGAACATCGGCCCGGCGTAAACGAAGGAATGAAATTCGCCGCGTTCGCCGCAGGGGTCCACTTCCTCGGGCAAATCGGAGAGCAGTGCTTCGTCAAATTCACGCCCAGCGAAGGAACGGTCAAGCTTCTCGGTGTCGATGCAAGTCAGCTTGGCGCGAGTGCCGGCTTTGATCATCTGCTGCGCTAAAGCGCGCGTCGGCATGCCCCACACGGGAAAAATCGGCTCCAGCCCCGTGGGTTGCAGTTGCTTTTCCCGATAGGTGCGCACGTCCTCGAGAAACAGATCGCCAAACGCGATGCCCTCGACACCTTCGGCGACCGCCTTGGCGCAGGCTTCGGCCATCAGCGACTCATACTGATCGTTCGAGCACGGCCAGGGCAGCGGCACCTCCCACAGAGGAAGCCCGGCGGCGGCAGCCTGGCGCTGGACAAGGTCTCGGCGGACCGCGTGCATGGCCACCCGGCCGGCCGCTTCGTTGAACGTGGTCAGCAGCCCGACAACTTCATACTCGGCGCGCTGGCGGAGCACATGCAGGCTCCATGCGCTGTCTTTGCCGCTGCTCCAGGATAAGAGGATGCGCTTCATGGGGTTGGGTTGATCTTACCGGAAAGCGAGGCCGAAGTATGGCAACTGGCGTTGCCGGGGAGCAGGTTTTTCAGTAATCTTGAGGGCATGCACGTGCGCCTCAATAATCCAGACATTCAGGCGAAGATCGACCGTTGGGTAGCGGAAACCGGACGCGGCCCCGACGAGCTGATTGAAGACGCCATGGCTGGGTACTTTGAAGAGTTGACCCGGACGCGCGACACGCTCGACAGCCGTTACGACGACCTGAAGAGCGGCAAGGTGAAGCTCATCCCTGGCGACGAGGTTGTCGCCCGCTTGCGTGAAAAGAGCGCTGCCCGCCGTTCTCAGCCGGGCTCCAGCCAGGCTGCCAGCCATGATAAATGACCGGCTATGATTTCCATCCGGAAGCCTCCCTCGATCTTGAGGAGATTTGGGAATTCATTGCCTGCGATAGCCTCGACGCTGCCGACAGGGTAATTGCGGAAATTCTGGCTGCGCTGGATAAGCTGGCGCCTTTCCCAAACCAAGGCCATCAACGCCCGGACCTCACTTCGCGGCCCCTGCGGTTCGCCTTAGTGCGCGAATACCTGATTGCCTACGCACCTGACGAAAAGCCTATGTGGGTTGTGGCCGTATTGCATGGACGCCGCAGCCCGCGCGTGATGGCCGCGATCCTACGCGGCAGAGAATGATCTGCGCGGGGGGCGGAAGAATCCGTTTCTGCTTTGTGACACCATCTGAGCTCGTCGCTTCGCGCAATCCTGAATACGAAGAACTCACTGCTGCTTAAACTCGTATGAGAATTCGAGATTATGGTTCTCAGCAGAATTACCAGTTCTTGTTTCGTATTTTCCCTTGATGTTGATTGTTTTCGGGGGTCTTCTCGGTGCGAACAACTGTTTAGGAAGCTGCCCGTTCTCTATCGGATTCAAGGCTATCGAAGCAATCACTAGATGCACGATTGTATTGGCAAAAACCTCTGAGCAATGCACCCTATAGACAGGGGCCGTATTCATTGCGCCGGGAATCGGCGTAATGGGAACGGAAACGGGATTGCCCTTAAGATCAGTTCCTTGTAGCCAACTTGCAGGCATTGCATTCGCTGGAAACGCAGTAACTCCGGGAAATTGGCTTAACTGGCCAATTCCAGCAATGCTGGTGTCTAAGCCCACCAGAAAATCGAGGTTCTGAATGACAGCCCCACCACTGGCGAGATCGAGTCGCACGTCCACGTATTCCTTTCGCCACGCGACTCCGGCAAGGATTGGGATGTCGTAAGACTCTCCGGGCTGTAGGGAAGCCGTAACGTTCAAAGAGGATGTTGCATGCGACTTGATCGGAGCGGCGTTTGTCTCCCGCGATTTTTCTTCTACCTCTTCGTCCTCCGCGATCTTAAGACGCATAGCGGGACGCGAAGGATCGGACTGATAGGTAATCGGATAGGACTTGCCAGTGAAATCCTCAATTGTTAACGTCACATTTACGCCGTTCGCTATTTCCTTGAGCCTGTTTCCGGGGATGCCGATGGCCAGTCTGCCCTTCACAGATTGTCCCTTTGAAAGTCCACTAGCTACTTTGGTTGTGAGTAGGTTGGAATGCTTCAGGATAAGGGTCTTGTTCTCGTCTGGAAAAACAATGGCCCTGGGCTGAGAAAGGTTGAGCATATTCACATCGGAATCTAGCGTCGGAGACCTGTAATGTGGCTGATGAAACAACACCGCGCTGCTGGCCCCCCGATTAAGAATCTGTGCACCAATGAACATCATCGTTTGATCTTTGTCGGGAACGTAGGTGTTTACCGAATCCGCTAGTGTTATCAGAAAGTTCGGCTTTGTCTCGTCTTGCAGAGTCTCTTCGGCCGATGAGCCTTTCGCTCCCCTATGCAGCAATAGCCACATACTACTGGCTAACAAACCACCCAAAATGCCCACAACAATCGTGCTCCTGATTGGTGCCGAACGATATAACTCGGCCGCCTGTGGCCTGAATTCCAGATAACCCCAGGTCGCCAACAACATTAACGCGCACAATAGGGCAGCCCAGCCTATCCATCGCTTGTCTGGCCAGAGATACGGTGCGGCCATGGCGATTAAACCCAATATCAACCCCACAAGTCCTAATCTTGCCCCCCAATCCACGGCACACCTCCGCTTAATCTTAACCGGGAAGTATACCTTGCACCAAATGCCTAATTCCGTTTATTTATTTTGTGTTTTCAAGTGCTTACACGAATTCGTAGGCGAGGTTTGGGGATCGCTTGTAGGGGAATAGAAGACGAATAAACCGCGAGTCTAAGAGGTGACTAAAAATTACTCCAGCACGCTATCATCCAGCTTCTTCTTGCCCCAATCGGCGGCGGCCTGCACAAACGCCAGAATCACCGGATGCGGCTTGCCCGACTTCGACGATAGCTGCGGCTGGAACAACGTCGCCAGATAAAACTTGTGGGTCGGCGATTCGATGGCGCGAACCTCGCCCTGCGGCCCGCGCGCTACTACCGGGAAGCCGGCCTCGATGGAAGTCCACTCGAATTCCGGATTGATCTCAAAATTGCAGAAGAATTCTTCCGCCACCTGCTCTTCGCCCTTGCCGTAGAAACTCTGCAGATACGATCCGGGCCGCAGCCGAATTTCCGGCACCACGCCGGAGAGTTTTGGCGCGTCGGCGCCGCGGTCCGGCACGGCGCAGGCCACGGGATAGATGACGATATTTTTCGATCCCGAATCGTTTTCCGCCGAATCGGCGTCGGCAATGCCCAGCACGTTGCGCGCGAGTTCGATAAAAGCGTACTGAAAGCCGCCGCAGGTGCCGAGAAAGGGCCAGTCGTTCTCGCGCGCGAAACGGATGCCCCGCAGCATTCCCTCAAAGCTCTTATAAGGGCTGCCTGGCGCGGCCCAGATTCCGTCAAAAGTTTCCAGAGCTTTCAGCCCGGCGGGTTCGAGAAGAGATGGCGTGGGCACCCAGTGCGACTCGACCGCCAGGTTCAGCTTGGCGGCGGCATGCTGCAGCGAATCGTTGGTGGCATGGTGCGAGCGAAATTCGGGATTGAAGTCGCCCAGAATGCCGATGCGAACCGGATCGCTCACGTGGCCATTCTAATTGAGGATTGCGGGCTCCGCGCGGCGAAGCAGGTAAGCAAGCTGATGCCGCGTGGTCGGGCCGCCCCCGGCCGCAAATGATCCGGTGAACTCGCCGGCAGTCTTGCTCTGACAGGACGCGGGCAGGAGTGCCCGCGCCACACTAGAGCAATCCAAACTGCTGCAGCAGGAAATAGAGCGAAAGCAGGCTGAGCGCGGGGCCTCCCCAGACCATGAGCGTGGATTTCCAGCCCAGCGACTGCACGATTTCGCGCTGGCTCCGCCAGGAGATGAAAAACGAAGAATCGTTGGCGCCTTTCATCATCACGGTGCTTGGATTGACATCGAACTCACATGCGGGAGCCGGCGCGGCGGCAGTGGCGGAGCCGGCAGCATTTGCCGGGTGGTTTGATTCGGCCGGCGCGGGAGTCACAGCCACTCCGGGCATTTGCACGCCGGCCGCGGCCCAGGCCGCTGGACTGGAAATTCCGGCGCGAATAAGCGCGGCGGTAACTTTCTCTTGCTGCGTCATGTCGGCGCTGCGCGAGGGCGGCGCGTTGCCCGGCAGGCGGATGATTTCCGGCGAGGCGTAAACTTCGCCGTCATAGTCTTTTGTTCCGCTAAGCCCCATGCTGAGGCCGGCAGACCTAGAAGAGCTGGCGTGGCTGGGCAGAACATCGGGCAAATTCAGATTGAACGTGAACTTAATGGGATCGTCGGGAACCGCGGGAATGGGAGTCGCGCTCACCGCAATGCCGGGATTCGGCGCCAGCGTCCCCAGAATGAAGAGCGCGTTCTTCGGCTTGATGCAGTATTCCTCGAGCTTGAGCTTTTGCGCGGCGCTCAGGCCATGCCGCACCAGAAAGCTGGAGACGTTGGCCGGCAGCTCCAGGCGGCTGCTAAGCAGGGGAGTGTCGAACTCGTCGCGAAAGTCGCGGTGCAGGTCAAGCTCGGCGCCTTGCGGGTCCACCAGCACGCGACCGGTGTTGTCGTCGAGAAAAAAGGGAAGGTGCAGGCTTTCGTCGGCCACTTTTTCCCAACGATTGTTCTTGCCTGACTGCTTGAGCTGCCAGGCCATGGCGCGATAGTAGTAACAGGGCAGGCCGCTGAGCGGAGCGGGCATGGTGTAGGGACCGACCGCCAACCCGCTTACTTCCACCAGTCCGATGGAAGCGCTGCGAATCTTGGAGGCGGGAACGTCCAGGATGAGGCGGCGGCGCTGCAGCAGCCGGAAACCGCGATAGAAAAAATACAACCCAGCCACCAGGCCGGCGGAGGCATAAGGCCAGCCGATCTGGACGGGAAAGAAAGTGAGTGTGAGCAGAAGAATCAATGGACGTTTAGCGACCCGAGCCTAGACGGCGGATAGAGCCGCCTTGAGCGTAGCTCACGCGCGATGGGGGGAGCAGCAGGAAAGGGGGAATAGGGCTTACGTTCGTAACGGGAATGTTGTGGTGAACGGGTACGACGGCTGGCCCACCCTTAGGTTTTGATCTTCCCCGGCCTTACTTTCACCGAGGTTGCCCCACTCTTTGCGGTTTTCAAGAGTGGGGAGCGATGCCGCGCACTCCGCGCCGGTTGCTGCTTCGCGCCGGGTCTGCAGGTCGCGCGACCCTGGTCATCGCTCACAGACTCCTTCCTGATTCTCGTTTCCGGCTTCGGGCATCCATCACAATCCGGTGGGCCGGAGACTGGGGTTAGAGGGGGCTGGCCCACCCTTTTAGGTCTTGATTTTTCTCGGCCTTACTTTAACTGAGGTTGCCCCACTCTTTGCGGGGTTCAAAGAGTGGGAATCGATGCCGCAGACTCCGCGCCTGTCGCCCCCTCCATCCGCCTATGCACTTTGCGCGACCGAACCATGTTCATCGATAGACTCCTTCCTTATTTTGCTCCAGGCTGCGGCCATCCATCACAATCCGGTGGCGCGGAGACTGAGGTTGGAGCGGCAACACTGGAAGTGGAGCACAGATCGTTGGGACGCTTGCGGCGAGGCGGGTGCGGTGTTGGCGAACCAGGCGCGGCGGGCGGAGATGAGGCGGGCCGAGCGGCAAGGTTTCGCGGGGTCGGCGGCATCGCTCCCCACCCTTAGAAAAACCCGCAAAGGGTGGGGCAACCTCAGTTAAACTGAAGCCGAGAAAGATCAAACCCTAAGGGTGGGCCAGCCCCCAGTGATGTCATAATTTCTGACGCCGCGCAACAAATGCGGAATGCCATGGATGCAAGGACTCAATTTGTATCGGCTCATAAACTGCATTCGTCAGGGAGAGTGGAATGTTTCAAGTTGCCCCTACGGCTGTTTTCCTTGGATATCTTGTCATCGCGGTCGTCGGAGCGATCATCGCAGTGCTGACAGGAGTCCTGTTATCGGCAGTTCTGAAACTTGGAGTGCGCGGAGTCGTCGCTTGGAGAGATGCGCTTATCGGAGCATCCAGCTCGGTTGTTGCCGTAATCGCCTGCGCGGTGACCCCGTGGCCAAGGAATACTATAACTACAGGGCTAGGATCAGGCGTTCAAGTTGAGACCACCATGAGCCGATTTCAGCATCCATATATCGTAGCGATAGTGATTGCGATCCTTCTCTCCGCAGTACACCAGTTCATGCGTTTTAGGCACGCCGGATCGCCTAGTGCCCCAGGTTCGCGCCCTGGGGTTGGGCGCTAACCTGGGCGCACGGCCCTGCAGGCGCAGGACGGTTCATTTATCGGCACCTTGGTGACCAACGCAGTCAATCTCATGGTGGACTTCGACGCCTCCGGGCACGTAAAGTGGGGCGTGGCCGGCAGCTACCAGCCGATGATCGCCACCGCCGACGGCGGCGTTATCGCCACCTCCGGCGCCGCGGGCGGCCCCGCCACCACCTTCGACGCCAGCGGCAAAGCCACCGGCCAGATGGCCAGCTTGCCGACGCAGTCGTGGACGGGGAAGACATATCAAGTCGGCTCGATTGAACTGGCTGTACTCAACCCAATAAACTTCGCCGACACTTTTTGGCCTTCTGTCGCTGCGAATCTCTCGGCTAATTCCACCGCAGTTATTGAGCACACGCTGTACGTCAGAAGTTTCTCACCCTGGTATGCGTTCGGCCCGGATCCGCTGGCTGATGTTCCACCCTACGTTCCCGTTAACAATCCCTGCCCAGTTGATTGTTTTCTCGGGGACAACCGTAACTTTACGACATCGGTCGGTGAGGGTATCACTTCTAGGATGACCGGTGTCGCCCAGATTTTGCTCCCGGGGATGGTCCCGATTGTCACCAACGTTTACTCGAACCTTTCGACCGCAAGATTCAGGCTGCCTCCGCTAAACACAGCGACGGCTAAGCCGACAATGAGTAACACGTTCGTTGGAAATGGCGATATACAACTCCACCTCGCCGGGGCGAATCCGTTGATTCCAGGCTCCCCGGACATTGATACGCATCTGGATATGTCGGGCACTGTGACTACAGGGCAGGCATGCTATTCGGGCCATCTTTATGGGGATGCATTCCCGAACTCCGAGGTCTTTGTCATCAATTCGCGGGGGCAAGCCGCGACGCTAGTGAACTTCGCTACATCTGATGACCCGAATACTTCTGGGCTCGTTGACCTTTTCGGTGACAATGATAAAGACATGGGATCGTTTTCTAACGTTTGCGTGTCTAAGTAGGCGCAAATGACTGCCGGTTCCAACGCCAACATGCGTGTAAGCCGCGCCGACGCACTTTCTTGGAGAGTGCGCGGGGTGCTACTCGCTACCGGCGTTGTATCTGCTGTTACGTTTTTCCCGCTGTTCATGTGGTATTTCTTGGATCCGGTTCTTCTGATTGCCAGTGGAATGGCTCAACCGCGGTTTCCTCGCCCAGGGAGATGGCTCGCGTGGCTTGGGGCGACCGGGCTGAGCCTAGTGCTAGTCCAGGAAGGTATCTATGTGTTCGGGTATCCCTTGCCCTATAGCGAATATGTGCACCTTCCGTTTCCGTTTCCATCATTGTTGTTGGTTACGACTGCGCTCGCCGTGTGGTGCGATGCCGAGCTGATCGCCGATGGCCTAAGAAGTATCCGCGCTTCACGTCTTGCGCCGCCGGTAAGGCCGAAACCTGTCGGTTGGTGGACATGGATTCTCGCAGCACTCGCCAATGCTTGGGTAGGCTGGGGCGTTGTTTTAGCTGCGGCAGCGTACCGGCGACCAGGTGGCCTCGGGGTGGTCCTCATGGATTTTGTTTGGCTAGTAGCGGTAGCCGCCCTTGACATTGGTCTTGTCCGGCGATTTGCAAAGACAAGACGGGGGGGCCAGCTGTGATCCAACAAGACGTTGTACCCACCGGAGCCTGGCTGATGGCGGGTAGCTCACGTTTTGCGGAGTTGGCCGGTGGCCCATTCAAGCCCGGTTTTGGCTTGTGTGGGGCTGTTCTGGCGGGGTAAGCTGACGGCGTGCCTTGGGGACTCAAGCGCTTTCAGCAATCCGGTCAGACGCACTTCGTGACTTTCTGTTGCTATCGCCGTCGTCCGCTATTCACCCTATGCACTTTGCGCGACCGAACCATGTTCATCGGTCACAGACTCCCTCCTGATTCTCGTTTCCGCCTGCGGCCATCCGTCACAATCCGGTGGGTAGCTCACCTTTGCGGGGTTGGTTTTTGCAACGGTGGGCGCGAGGGTTCATCCATCACATTATTTCCTTGCCGCGTCGTGCTAGGTTGCGCCTGTTGACCATCATCCGGCCCAAAATAAAGAAAAAGCGAAGGCTGCTGCGCGGGCCGGCTCCATCTGGTTGTCCCGCAAGCACATACGCCGTACATACAGAAATAGCACTACAAAGTGTCCCTTAAGGAACATTACGATCAACCCACAAACGCGGCGGCTAAAGCGACACTCTGATCCGCAAGGGGCCGGCATGCCTAGGCAGCACGCTTGACGGCCTGCCGGGGAGCCCTCCAGAGAACCCTTGAGGCACTTCCGTTCCCACGCCGATGAATTTCGGGTGACTTTCGTCACCGCGGCTGTCCGTTACTGCGTTGCGGCGCCGGGGCATGGGACCTAGAATTTTTGGGGGGACTTCCGTCTCCCGCCCACAGCCCATGCCAGAAACCACCCATCGAGCGGACCGAGCCGAGATCGCGCGGCTGGTCGAGCACGCGGAAAAGCTTCTGCAGAAAGGGAAAACCGCGGAAGCGCTGGCGGAGTACCTGCAGATTCTGGCGGCCGACCCGGGCAACGACGGGGTGCGGCAGATGGCGGCCGACCTTTGCCTCTCGCTGCAGCGTGTGCCGGAAGCGGTGAAGCTGATGGGGGAGATGTTCGAGCGCCAAATTCGGTCAGGAGACGCCACCCGCGCCAGCCTTACTTACAAGAAACTCGCCCGCTATGCCAAACCAAGCTGGCAGCAGCGGGTAGAGTTCGGCCAGTTGCTGGAAAAGTCCAACCGCCGCACGGCTGCGGAAACCTACGAGCAGGTTTTAGCTGACCTGGTGCAGCAAGGCGACAAATCGAACGGGCTGCTGGTGCTGAAACTCATCGTCACGCTGGACCCCAGCGAGCAGAATCTGCAGCGGCTGGGTGATTTGTCATCCCAGGCAGGCGACGGCAAGGCGGCGTCGGCAGCGTTCCTGCGGCTGGGGCGTTTGGCGGAAGGCTCGGGCGGAAACCCTTCCAAGAATTACGAGCGCGCCTATGCGGAGAATCCGGCCGATGCGGAGATTGCTCTGTCCTACGGACGCAGCCTATTGCAGCAAGGGCAGGCGGGAGCAGCGATCTTCGTTCTGGAAGCGCATTTGAACGCCGTGCCCACGTCGCGCGACTTGCGCGAGACCTACGGCAAGGCATTGCTGGCAGCGAACCGGCTTACCGAAGCCGAACCTTTCCTTTGGGAAATGTTTGAGCAGAATCCCTCGCACTTGCCCGATGTATCGAACCTGATTGGACTGTTGATCGACGCGAAGCAGGACGCCGAAGCGGTGGCGCTGGCGCGCAAGCTGGAAGCCTCGCAGCGGCGGCGGGGCGAGCGCAAGTCGTTCGCGGCGATGATGCAGGACATTGCGGCGGGGCATCGTGCCTCGCCGGAAGTGCTGGAGTTTTTGGGCGAGCTGTTCAACGCCTCCAATCGCGAGACGGATTACTCACAGACGCTGATCAAGCTGTTCGACTTGTACTATGGCAACGGCAACTACGTGAAGGCGGGCGAGTGCCTGGACCGGGCGGCGGAAATCGATCCTTATGAATCCGGGCATCAGAAACGGCTGGAGTCACTGCGCGGCAAGCTGGACGATAACCGCTTTAAAGTGATTTCCTCGCGCTTCAGAGGCATGGGAAAAAGCGAGCCGGAGCCAGTACGCGGAGGAGCGGAACAACCGGCGCTGGGCGCAGCGGCTCTGCAGGACCTGATGCTGCAGGCGGAAATTCTGGTGCAGTACGGCATGCGGGCCAAGGCGCTGGAGCGGTTACAGCGCATTCAGGAACTGTTTCCGCACGAAGAAGAACGCAACGAAGATCTGCAGCGGCTGTACATGTCGGCGGGCTTGGTGGCGAAGTATGCGGATGCGGCGCCGGCCGCATCGCCGGCGGCGAAATCCGCGCCCGCGGCAGCAGCGCCGAGTGCGGCCGCACCTGCCAGTGAAGCGGCTGACGTCAATACCTTCACGAGAGTTGCAGAAATCTCGCGCAAACTCTACCGGCAAGGAAACGCGAACGCGGTGCTCTCCACGGCGGCGAGCGAAATCGGGGCGCAGTGGAAGGTGAGCCGCTGCGTGGCCGCGTTATGCAAACCGGGTCTGACGCCAACGGCGATTGGCGAATACTGCGGCGAAAGCGTTCAGGCTGGGACTCCTGCTGCGTGGGCCCAGGTCATCGCGGCGGCGCAAGAGCTGGCGGTGACCCGAGGGAGCCTCAGTCCAACCGATGTGATGGCGGTGCCGGAATTGCAGCCGGCGCGCGAAACTTTTGCCGCGCTGGGCATCAGCTCGATGCTGGTGCTGCCGCTGAGCGACGGCAAGGATCAAGTGGGCTTGCTGTGCCTGACGAGCGGCGAGCCCCGAGGCTGGCACGCGAGTGACATCGTGGTGCTCAAGACGGTCGCGGAGCAGATTGTGATTGCGCTCAACAACGCGGGCTTGCGTCGGCTGGTGAAGAATCTCTCCGTGACCGACGAACGCTCAGGATTGCTGAAGCGCGCTTCTTACATCGATTTGCTGCTTTCGGAGACCCGGCGGGCGCTGCAACAGAAGACTCCGCTGACCGTGCTGCTCATGCGCGTGGGCAAAGGCTCGGCCATGGTCAAGGAGTTCGGCGAGGCTGCCGTTGAGGCTGCCATGCAGCAGATCGGGCAGCTGTTTTCCACGAACATCCGGCAGAATGATCTGGCATTTCGTTACGAACTGACCACCGTCGCTCTGGTGCTGGGAGAGACCGGGCAGAAGGATGCCACGATGGCGGTTGAAAAACTGCGCAAGCTGCTGGGGGACGTTCGCATCGCGGGTTCAGGCGAGCCGGTGGGGTTTAATGCCGGGCTGGCGGAAGCGGTGGTCATGCAGGAATTCGACCCTGTCGATATCGTCACCGAAGTGATCAACCGCGCCGAGCAGGCTCTGGAAACGGCTCTGACGGCGGGAGCGGGCAAGGTGATCGCCGCCCCGGCGACGCGGTCGGCAGCGGCGACGGCCTGAGGCGCATCTCGTTCCGGTTGCTTGATTCGCTCTGAAAAAGCTCCCACGCCAAAATAGCGAAAAATTTCCTCGGCGCTGCTAAACTTCCCACTCGAGGCGGGGATCATCCTTCGACTTCGAAATTTGCTCCATAGGCCGGAGCAATTCCTTCGCTCGGATGACAATGGCAAGCCAGGCTGCGGCTAAGGCTTAGGAAGGCTGGTAATGGAAATCAAGAAGGTTGGAGTGCTGGGTTGCGGGCTGATGGGATCGGGCATCGCGCAGGTTGCGGCGATGGCCGGATTCGATGTGACTGTGCTCGAAGTCGAGCAGAGATTCCTGGACAAGGGATTCACGTCGATCGAGAAATCGTTGGCCAAGTTTGCCGAAAAAGGGGCGCTGAAGGAAACTCCGCAGGCGGTGCGCGCGCGCCTGAAGGGAACCACGAAGAAAGAAGATCTGGCGAATTGCGACATTGTGATTGAGGCCATCATCGAAAACGTTGAAGAAAAGAAAAAGATGTATGCGGGGATTGATGGCGTGGTGAAAAAAGACGCCATTTTTGCGACCAACACGTCTTCAATTTCTGTGACCGAACTGCTGACGGCTACGAAGCGGCCGGAGCGGTTTATCGGCATGCACTTTTTCAATCCGGTGCCGCTGATGAAGCTGGTGGAAGTGGCGCGGACCATTGCGACGGCGGATGACGTGTTCGAAACGGCTTACGAGTTCGGGAAAAAGCTGGGCAAGGTTCCGGTGCGTACCAGCGACAAGACGGGATTCATCGTCAACCGGCTGCTGGTGCCGTATCTGCTTGATGCGGTGCGCGCGTATGAAGAGGGCGTTGGATCAGTGGAAGATATCGACAACGCCATGAAGCTAGGGGCCGGGCATCCCATGGGGCCGCTGACGCTGCTGGATTTCGTAGGGCTCGACACGACGTATTACATCACGCATGTGATGTTTGACGAGTTCAAGGAGCGGCGCTTTGCGTCGCCGCCGCTGCTGAAGCGGCTGGTGATGGCGGGGTGGTACGGGAGGAAGACGGGGAAGGGGTTCTACGATTATTCCGACCCGGGGAATCCCAAGCCGAATAAGCTGTAACTTCTTTGCCGCGGATTGCGCGGAGGAAGGCGGATTTAGCCTTTGTAAATCTCGCTGCGGTGGCCTATGCGCAGCACGAGCACCACAAGTCGATCGTACTGCAGCGAGCAAATAAGCCGGTAGGCCCCGACGCGGTATTTCCAGAACTCGCTGAGCGGGCCTTGAAGTCGCTGACCGATTTGGCGTGGGTCGTCAAGCTGTGCGACGCGGTGAAGGAGAAACTTCAGGATTCGGCGGGAGATGGGCTTGTCTAGTTTCTGCAGGTCCTTTTGCGCGTCCCGCTCGAACTCAACCCTCCACGCCATAGCGCCGCATTACTTTTTCGAGGGGGGTGGTCCGGCTGCGACCGGCACGCACGGCCTCCAGCCGCCTTTCGGCCAGATAGATGTCTTCCAGATCATCCAAGTGTTCGAGGATGGCTTGGCGCGCGTAGTATGTCTTGGTGCGGCCGGTGCGCTTGGCTAGGCGTTCGAGGCGTTTCTCGATCTTTTCAGGAAGGCGGATGGCGAGCATAGAGTTTCCCTCGTTGCTATACAATTATAGCAGCAAGGGCAGGCGACAAGATTATTCATCCGTGCAAATCCGCGTGAATCAGTGGCAGGCTTGAATCTATGAGTTTCGAAAATATTCTTGTCGAAAAAAAGGGCGCCATCGCCTACGTGACTGTGAACCGGCCGAAGGTGCTCAATGCGCTGAATTCGGCGACGCTGGAAGAACTGCGGGCGGCGTTTGCCGACATTAAAAATGATGCGGCGGTCCGCGTGGCCCTATTGACCGGCGTGGGCGAGAAAGCATTCGTTGCGGGCGCGGACATTGGCGAGCTGGCGGGGCTCGATGCGGTTACTGCCAAGGAATACACCCTGCGGAATCAGGCGGTCCTAAATCTGATTGAGAATCTAGGCAAGCCTGTGATTGCGTGCATCAACGGCTTCGCGCTCGGCGGAGGTTGCGAGATTGCCATGGCTTGCACCATGCGTCTGGCGAGTGAGAACGCGAAGCTGGGGCAGCCGGAGGTCAAGCTGGGAGTGATTCCCGGACTGGGCGGAACGCAGCGGCTGCCGCGTCTGGTGGGCAAGGGAATAGCGATGCAGCTTCTTACCAGCGGCGAGATGATCACGGCGCAGGAGGCGCTTCGGATCGGGCTGGTGAATGAAGTCACGACGCCGGCTGAGTTGATTCCGCGTGCCGAGGCGATAGCGCAGAAAATCATCGCGAATGCTCCGCTGGCGGTGCAGTACGCAATGGAGGCCGTGAACAAAGGATCGGAAATGCCGCTGAGCGAAGCGATGTATCTGGAAGCGACGTTGTTCACGCTCGCCTGCGCGACGGAGGATAAGAAGGAAGGGATCGCAGCGTTTCTGGAGAAGCGCGGCGCGCAGTTCAAGGGGAAGTAAATTTTTTCGCCACGGATCCAGGCGGATTCGCACGGATTCGAGCAAAATCACCGGGACACTGAGCCAGGAACACCATGCCAAGAAAATCGACTGCTGGTTCTGCGGGTGTACCCGCCAAGACGCCGGGGAAGGCTTTGGAGGGCGGGCTGAGCGCTGCGGGGAAGCGGTTCGGCATTGTCGTTTCGCGCTTCAACGCGTTTATCACCGATCGGCTGTTGCAGAGCGCTTATAACGGGTTGGTGCGCTCCGGCGCGAGAGAGAAAGACATCGTCACAGTTCGTGTGCCCGGCTCTTTTGAAGTTCCTTCCGCTGCGCGCACGCTCGCCGAAACCGGGAAATATGACGCGATCATTTGCTTGGGCTGCCTGCTGCGCGGGGATACGGCGCACTATGACGTCATTGTCAACGAAGTCGCGCGCGGGATTGGGCAGTCGGCGCAGGAGACCGGGGTGCCGCATGCCTTTGGCGTCCTGACTTGCGAGACGCTGGAACAAGCCATCGACCGCGCCGGCTTGAAGATGGGAAACAAAGGCCTCGATGCGGCGCTGGCGGCGGTAGAGATGGCGAATCTAAAGAAAGCCGTCGTCGGTCGTTGGTCGTTGGCCGTTAGCAAAGGCAAAGCTATCCGCTCCAAACGGCGTCGCCCAGTAAAGGACGGGTCGAAGCGCTAAGTTCGCTGACACTGTAAACTGAATTCGGTCCGAAAAAGCCAACCACCAAAGACCGACGACTCCCCATGGGCACCCGCCGCAAATCCCGCGAACTAACGCTGCAGATGCTTTTCCAGGCCGATATGGGGAAACAGGAGCCGGAGGAAGTGCGGCGCACGTTTTGGCGCGAGCGCAGTTCCATCAATGCGGATGAACGCGGGTTTGCCGAAGACCTTTTCCGCGTAGCCTGCGATCGCAGAGAGGAAATCGACAAGCTCATCGAAAGCCACGCCGAGCACTGGCGCATGGAACGCATGGCGGCGGTAGACCGCAATTTGCTGCGCGCGGCGGTGGCGGAATTGCTGGGCTTTCCCGCGACCCCTCGCGCGGTGGTCATCAACGAGGCGCTGGAGATTGCGCGAAAGTTTTCTTCGCCGGAGTCGGTGCAGTTTCTTAACGGCGTGCTTGATAGCGCAGGGAAAGAATTGGAGAAGGCGAAGTCTTAAAGCGAGGCAGGGCTGCACATCGCCAAAACTACGGGGCGATGGCCATCAAATCAGGATTGCAGTTGAAGAGGAGGGTTCCGCTTCCATTCTGACCGCTGGCGGTCGTTCCGGATGGATTCAACACGGTAAACGTGCCGTTCCCCAGCGCTCCAATTGTGAAAGTCCCGTCATTTCCCGCATTCGCCATACCTTGAATTGACACCTTGGCGTCCAGTTGCGGGCCCTGCCCCGAAGCAACACTGTAGGTATAAGTGGTGTTCGGACCGTTTTGCACGGCGGCGGTGATGTTGAGCGTGGTCTGGATGGGAAATACCACGTTGACGCACAGGCCGGAATTCAGGTTGGTCTGATCCTGCGGAATGGAGAGTTGCTGCACGTCGGCAGCAGTGATCGTATTGAGCACGTGCACCATGTTGTCGCTGGCGCCGACGAGAAGTTTCGTGCCATCGGGTGTGAGCGCGGCGCGAAGAGGGAGCGCGTTACCGGTCAAGGGAATGCTGGAGGTTCTCTGGCTGAGAATTTCGAAAACCAGTACACCGGCCTGATTCGCCGTCAGGATGTAGGCGGCTGACCCATCGGCAGAGACGATGAGCTGTGTCGGGATGAAAGTTCCCTGGGCGAGATTGACGGGGGTGAAGGTGTCGCTGACGGATGCGGTGCATCCGCTGAGGGCGCTGGTATCGATGGAGGAGACGCCGACGATATCCACGAAAGGCGAATCGAGGGCCAGCATCCGCGCGCCATCGGGCAGCGGGTCGAGGAAAGTCGGAATCCCTGGAGCGGTTACGCTGTCGGCGAGGGCGCCGTCGCAGGTCCGGCGGGCCGAAATCGCCGACGTTCCTCCCGCCAAATAGGCGAAGGCTCCGCCGGCCAGGAAAGATACATTGGTTGCAGGGCTGGCCAGTGAAATGGTCTGGAGTGCCGAAATCGGCGAATAGATGTAGAGAGTAGCGCCGGCCAGGATAAAGGCTTTTAATCCGTCGGGAGAAAATGCAGCAGCCGTAGCACCGGTGATGTTGAGCGCGACACTGCTGTTGCCGGTGCATGCGCCGGACGACCCAGTTGTACCGCAGGTGAAAATATAAACCTGATTGGGAGTTTCGACCGTGTCAGAAACAACCGCCGAGGTTCCGTCGGGAGAGACCGCCAAAACCTTGCCCACAGCCGAGGGAAATTGAGATACCGACCCGCTTGTGGTATCGAAAACCATCACTCCCTTGGCTCCCAGATCCCCGCGATCCGTACCGAGGAAAGCCCGGTTTCCATGGGGCGCAAAGATGAGGGAGTTGGGTGTGGAAGGCAAATTGTTAACCACCGCGAGAGATGCGCTTCCGGACGAGGTGCCACCCGTACTCGATGCGACACTGGCAATTCTGCTTATGCAACCCGCAAGTGTTCCACAGCCGGTGCTGGCCAGCAATGCGGTCACCGAGGCCGTCGAAGTACTGGTTCCGGAGATAGTCAGCAGGATCGGCTGGGGAGGATAGACCGGCAACGCAGGCACCAACCCGATATTGCAGCGTGGCGGAGTGCAGGAGGCGATAATCGAGGCGCCGCCTCCGGGCCCCTGAGCAGTAGCGGTCATGTTCGCGGTGCTTCCTGTCGTACAAGTCGAGCCCCCGATTAACACCGAGCTAGGGTTGGATGAACACCAGTTCAGAAAGCTTCCTGTGATGGTTTTGCCCTGTGTGTCGGTTACGGTTGCGGTAATGGAGTGAGAACCCGCGGGGGGCAGAGTCTCGGATGTGCCGCCGATCTGGTCCAGCGCCAAGGATATGGACTGCACCGGGCAGGTGGTGAACGTGAACGGGGTGCTAGTGGTGCCATCCACGCGAGCGAAAATCGTGGTTGTGCCCGGAGTGCTGGCGGTAGCCTGCGCTTGGCCGGTCAGCAGGCCAGGTACGGGAGCCGTGACGGTCGCCGTTTTCAGCGTGACCACGCTCGTGTTTATCGCCTGCCAGCCAATATCTCCGACTGTGGAGGTGATGTCTGCGCCGTGGCTGAGAACTTTGGCTTCATAGATAAAGGATTGAGGCTGGCGCTGCAGCATGGGATCACCCGCCGAAAAGCATGACGCGTTCGGGGGCGTTTGGTTGGGAGCGGCGCTGACGGCTACGCTGTCAATGTGTTGGTGCACGTAAACCGTGGTGGCAGGACTGCTGACTCCGTTTGCCGTGGCTGTGACCTGCGCGACGCCAGCGGACCCGGGAGTGCAGATGAGGGGACTGGTGAGGGAATCCCACGTGCCGGCACAAGCCACGCCCCCGGTGGAAATGGTGAGCACTGCCGTGTTGCTGGATTGATACGAAACGGCCTCGCTAATGGCCGTGGCGTCGCTGGCCTGGGGTGTACCGGTGAACGTCAAGATCTGGCCGATTTCAAGATCGGAAACCGGGCCCGGGTTGAGCACCACAATGGAGGGAACCGGCCCGGTCGAAACGGTAGTGGTGACGGCCTGATTGCTGCTGCAGCCGGCGAGAAGCCCCGCCAGGCAGATCATGAGCGTCGCCGCCACCGCCGAAAGCAACCTACCCATTCACCCTCCCCGCCCTCTGGCCGCCCACAGGGCGAGCGCACCTTCCTGGAAAACTGTCAGTGTAGAGGCTGCGAATCATTTCATCAAGTTGAGGCGTTTGGCGGGCGTAAGCGAAACAGGAGCCGCCGCCGCAATCCTGAGGAACAAGGGATATTGGTGCCTGCGCTACGATCCTCCAAAAGATCCGCTCGCCGAGCCTATTTCTGCCCCGGCGTTCCCCTTGAGACTGAGATGCGCGAAACTTTGGTTGACGATGTGTCAGGCGGGTTGCTATATTTATACGGTTCCGCGAGTTCATTTTGGCTTGGCTGTACGCGTGGTCTTTCTCGCTTCGCGCTTGTGCGTGTGAAAAACCGCGAAAGAACAGAGTTAAGCTGCTGGATTAAACGGATCCGGAACGTGAAAGCGTGCCGGAGACGCCTTCGCTGAAACGCTTCGCGCCACCTTCCACCCCTTCGTTGAAGGCTAGCGGTGAAGGATATGCGAAGCGAGTGCTGTCGAAACGGAGTATCTCCCGGGCTTCTGCAGTGAAGCGCCGAGCTTGCTGCCACCGTCGTCAGCGTTAGTCTGAACCGGAAAACCGGAAACTCCTGCCGTGCAGCCGCGGCGGGAAGCATGGGTGGTGGAATTTTGCCATCCAGCCCCTGAGATCGCGGGAAAAAAGCGGCGCCGAAGCCTGGGTGCGCCTGGATAGGCGTGTGAGGGCGTGGGCGAAAGCTTGAGGAGCAGCGCAGAGTGCCTACTTTTAATCAGCTAGTGCGGACGGGCCGCAAGCGGCCGCGATACAAGACGGCGAGTCCGGCGTTGCAGGCATGTCCGCAGAAGCGCGGAGTTTGCACCCGCGTGTACACGCAGACGCCGAAGAAGCCGAACTCGGCGTTGCGCAAGGTTGCCCGCGTCCGGTTGACTAACGGGATCGAAGTAACGACTTACATTCCGGGCGTAGGCCACAATTTGCAGGAGCACTCGATTGTGCTGATTCGCGGCGGGCGCGTGAAGGACCTGCCGGGCGTGCGCTATCACGTGGTGCGCGGGACATTGGACGCCGTCGGAGTGGCCGGTCGCAAGCAGAGCCGATCGAAGTACGGAGCCAAGCGGCCGAAAGCATAGAGGAAGTCGTCAGTCGCCAGGATTGAGCTGAGTCCTGAAAGCTAAGAGCCAGGAGCTAGAAGCAGCAATGCCTCGAAAAGGACATATCGCCAAGCGGACCGTGGAGGCTGATCCGGTATACGGGTCGGATCTGGTGACGAAATTCATCAACTCCATGATGTGGCAGGGGAAAAAGAGCACGGCGGAAGGCATCTTCTATGAAGCTTTGACCAAGATGCAGGCCAAGGGCGGCGACGAAGCGCTGAAGCTGTTCAAGAAGGCGGTCGAGAACGCCAAGCCGCTGCTCGAAGTAAAGAGCCGGCGCGTGGGTGGGGCGAACTATCAGGTGCCGGTGGAGGTGAATGCCGACCGCCGGACTTCGCTGGCCATCCGCTGGCTGATTACCTATTCGCGCGGGCGGGCGGAGAAGGGCATGGTCGACAAGTTGAGCAATGAGTTGCTCGACGCCGCCAACGGCCGCGGCGCCGCCATCAAGAAGAAAGAAGATGTGCACCGCATGGCGGAGGCGAACAAGGCCTTCGCGCACTATCGCTGGTAGAAACGGACCCGAATCAAGTGACGGATGCTGTTCTCGAAGTTAAGAAGCCGGAAGCCGGCAAAGGCGAGCTCCGGAAAGAAGAGAAGAAGAAAGCTGTGTCCAGACAAGTCCCATTAGAGCGCTGCAGGAACATCGGCATCATGGCCCACATCGATGCCGGTAAGACCACGACGACGGAGCGCATCCTTTTTTATACCGGTCGCACGCACCGCATCGGCGAGGTGCACGAAGGCACCGCCACCATGGACTGGATGGAGCAGGAACAGGAGCGCGGCATCACCATTACCTCCGCAGCCACGACTTGTTCTTGGCGCGACGTTCGCATCAATATTATCGACACTCCCGGCCACGTGGATTTTACCGCCGAGGTCGAACGCTCGCTGCGTGTGCTGGACGGCGCGGTGGCGGTGTTTGACGCGGTGCACGGGGTGCAGCCGCAGTCGGAAAAAGTCTGGCGCCAGGCCGATAAATACGGCGTTCCAAGAATCTGTTTCATCAACAAAATCGATAAGATGGGCGCCGATTTCGAGCACGCCGTCGATACCATCCGCAAACGCCTGAACGCCAAGCCCGTCGCGATTCAAATTCCCATCGGACAAGAAGATAAATTCAAAGGCGTGGTCGATCTGATCGACATGAAGTCGATCGTGTGGGAAGACGACACCATTGGCGCCGAGTATAAGACCGGAGAAATTCCCGCCGAGCTGCAGAAAAAAGCCGAAGCCTTCCACGCGGCGCTGGTTGAGGCGGTCGCCGAAAACGACGACGAAATGCTGCACAAGTTCCTCGAAGGCGAGACCATTTCTGCCGCAGAGCTACGCGCCTCTTTGCGCAAGGCAACGGTTGGCTTAAAGCTTTTCCCGGTGGTCGTGGGTACGGCATTCAAGAATAAGGGTGTTCAGCCGCTGCTGGACGCGGTGGTGGATTTTCTTCCTTCGCCTCTTGATACCAAGGAGACCAAGGGCACCAATCCCGATAACGGCGAAGTCATCACCCGCAAGCCGGCTGATAATGAACCCTTCTCGGCGCTGGCGTTCAAAATCATGGCCGACCCGTTTGTCGGGCAATTGACGTTCATTCGCGTGTATTCCGGCCAAGTTAAATCAGGAGACTCGGTGCTGAACTCCGGCCGCGGCCGCACCGAGCGCATTGGCCGCTTGCTGAAGATGCACGCCAATAAGCGAGAAGATATCAGCGAGATTCTGGCGGGCGACATCTGCGCAGCGGTTGGCCTGAAGAATGTCAACACCGGCGACACCATCTGCGACGAAAAGCATCCCATTGCGCTCGAATCCATTACCTTCGCGGTTCCCGTGATTTCGGTCGCGGTCGAGCCCAAGACCAAAGCCGACCAGGAAAAAATGGGCATGGCGCTTGGCCGCCTGGCCCAGGAAGATCCCACCTTCAAGGTTCATACCGATCCCGACAGCGGACAGACCATCATTAGCGGCATGGGCGAGTTACATTTGGAAATCATCATCGACCGCATGATGCGTGAGTACAAAGTCGAGGCCAACGTCGGCAAGCCGCAAGTGGCGTATCGCGAAACCATTCGCAAGAAGTCCGAAGCTGAAGGCAAGTACATCCGCCAGACCGGCGGCCGCGGCCAGTATGGCCACGCCAAGATTCGCCTGGAGCCGAACGAGCCGGGCAAGGGCTACGAATTCATCAACGAGATCGTGGGTGGATCGGTGCCGAAGGAATTCATTAAGCCGATCGACCAGGGGATTCAGGAAGCCTTGGAAGGCGGGGTTCTGGCCGGCTATCCCATGGTGGACGTGAAAGTCGAGCTTTACGACGGCAGCTATCATGACGTCGATTCCAACGAAATGGCGTTCAAGATTGCGGGCTCGATGGCGTTCAAAGAGGCTGCCCGCAAGGCTTCGCCGGTGCTGCTGGAGCCGGTGATGGCGGTGGAAGTGGTGACGCCGGAAGATTACGCGGGCGTCATCATGGGCGACTTGAGTTCGCGCCGCGGGCGCATCGAAGGTATGGAGCATCGCGCCGGCTCGCAGGTGATCAGCGCCATGGTGCCGCTCTCGGAGATGTTTGGCTACGCGACGCAGATGCGCTCGAACACGCAGGGCCGCGCCGAGTACTCGATGCACTTTTCGCGCTATGAAGAAGTGCCGCGCTCGGTGGCGGATGAAATTATCGGCAAGGCGCAGGGCGGGAAGTGACCGCGCTTTGCGGGCGTGAAGCCGAGCGGAGCGAGGCTGGGAGTCCGCAGCGGTCATCCCGAGCGTAGCGAGGGATCATACGAAGGAGGCGAAAATGGCGGCAATAAGAGCGGAAAGCACATTACTGGACGAGTTAAAGGCGGCGGTTGCCGCTCGGCTCGATCCGTTCGCGGCGAACCGTGTCGATCCACGCGATTATCGGCTGAACGCGATCACGCTACTCCTGGAGCTGCTGCGAAACTCAGACAGCTCGCTACTCGACCTAACCCAGGTGCTTAACGAAATTAAGTCCGGCGGCGGGCCTTTTGCTCCGGGAGATACTTTTGAGGTTTCTCTAGGAGGCAGCTGTCTGAGTAGTTTATCGGAGTCGGAGCGGCAGGAACTGCAAGAGAACCTGGAGAACCACGTGGACAAGATCCAGCGTGAGTTCCCCGAACTCGTCGCACAGTTTCCAGCACAATTCTCCTTAGACATCACGAAGGGGCTAGGCAATGGCGAAAGAGAAATTTGATCGCAATAAGCCGCACTGCAACGTGGGGACCATTGGTCACATTGACCATGGCAAGACCACGCTGACGGCGGCGATCACCAAGGTGTTGCAGAAGCACAATCCGAAGATCGTGTTCCGGTCGTTTGATTCGATTGATAACGCGCCGGAAGAGAAAGCCCGCGGCATCACCATCGCCACGGCGCACGTGGAGTACGAGACGGCGAACCGGCACTACGCGCACGTCGATTGCCCGGGCCACGCGGATTACATCAAGAACATGATCACGGGCGCGGCGCAGATGGATGGCGCGATCTTGGTAGTCGCGGCGACCGACGGCCCCATGCCGCAGACGCGCGAGCACGTGCTGCTGGCGCGGCAGGTGGGCGTGCCGTACATCGTGGTGGCGCTGAACAAGTGCGATGCGGTGGATGATCCGGAGCTGCTGGATCTGGTGGAGCTCGAAGTGCGCGAGCTGCTGAAGACGTATCAGTTCCCCGGAGACGATGTGCCGGTGGTGCGGCTGTCGGCGCTGGGCGCGCTGAACGGGGAAGCCAAGTGGGAAAAGCAGATCGACGAGCTGATGGAGGCGGTGGACAAGAGCGTGCCGCAGCCGGTGCGCGAGCTGGACAAGCCGTTTCTGATGCCGATTGAAGATATTTTTTCGATCTCGGGACGCGGCACGGTGGTGACCGGGCGAATCGAGCGCGGCAAAGTGAAAGTGGGCGAGGAAGTGGAGATTGTGGGCTTCCGCGACACGCGCAAAACTGTCGTCACGGGCGTGGAGATGTTCAAGAAGCAATTGGACGAAGGCCTGGCGGGCGACAACGCCGGCCTGTTGCTGCGCGGCATTGCGAAAGAAGATGTGGAGCGCGGCATGGTGCTGGCGAAGGGCGGATCGATCACGCCGCACACCAAGTTCAAGGCGGAAGTTTATATTCTGACGAAGGAAGAAGGCGGGCGGCACACGCCGTTCTTCAAAGGCTACCGGCCACAGTTTTACCTGCGCACGACGGATGTGACGGGCGTGGCGGAGTTGCCGGCGGCGACCGAGATGGTGATGCCGGGCGACAACGTGCAGCTGGTGATCGAGCTGATCACGCCGGTGGCGATGGAGAAAGGCTTGCGCTTTGCGATTCGCGAAGGCGGGCACACGGTGGGCGCGGGAACGATTTCGGAGATTATTCAGTAAAAGCAGTCGTTGGTCGTGCGTCGTAGGCAGAAGCAGATTCCTCGCCGCTTGGGCGGCCCGGAATGGCAAAAGGTTTGAGTTCGAGCTAGGAGCTAATAGCTAGGAACTCCAGGCTGGTTTAGGCGGTGTGCAGTTTGCCGCATGATCTTTCCTTCCGGGTGAGCCGGAAGGGGTTAGAGAGAGCCCCAAAGTGATAGGCAACGAGAAAATTCGAATTCGGTTGAAGGCGTACGACTACCGCATCCTCGATCAGTCGACGGGTGAAATTGTCGAGACCGCCAAGCGCACCGGAGCGCAAATCGCGGGCCCGATTCCCTTGCCCACGATGAAGAACAAGTATTGCGTGCTGCGGTCGCCGCATGTGGACAAGAAATCGCGCGAGCAGTTCGAGATACGCACCCACAAGCGACTGCTGGACATTCTCGACCCAACGCCGCAGACCGTCGATGCTCTGATGAAGCTCGATTTGCCGGCGGGTGTGGATGTCGAGATCAAAGCTTTCGGGAAAGAGCATAAGTAAATCGCGTGGGGACAGCGCCCGCGCTACACAGAGCAAGAGTTATGGCAAAGGTCACAGGCATTCTCGGTAAGAAGGTCGGCATGACGCAGCTCTTCGACGACAAGGGCGACGTGCATCCCGCGACCGTGCTGCAGGCTGGGCCCTGCGTGATCACGCAGCACAAGACGCAATTGCGCGACGGCTACGAGGCGGCGCAACTGGGGCTGGTCGAGTTCGTAAAGGAATCGAAGCTGACCAAGCCGATGCGCGGCCATCTGGGCAAGCACAACTTGCCGCCGGTGAAGTTCATGCGGGAAGTGCCGGTCGAAGTCGACGAGAAAGCGGCGGCCGAGGGTAACGGCGCCATCAAGGCCGGCGACCGCGTGCTGGTGGATATTTTTGAAGGCGAAAAATTTGTGGACATCGTGGGCACCAGCAAAGGCCGTGGTTTTCAGGGCGTAGTCAAGCGGCACCACTTTGGCGGCGGGCCCAAGTCGCACGGCTCGATGTTTCAGATCACGGGATCGATCGGCTCGTCGGCGTTTCCATCGCGCGTGTTCAAGGGCATGCGCATGTCGGGACACATGGGCAACGCGCGCGTGACCACGCGGAACCTCCGGATTTTGGGCGTCGATAAAGACGAGAACCTTTTGGTGGTAGAAGGCGCGGTGCCGGGGCCGCAAGGCGCATACCTGGTGATCATGCGGGCGCAGAAGCCGCCGCGCGAGCGTCGCGGCTTTGCCGGCGCGGCGACGGTCGATCCGTTGAAGGCAGCCAAGCGGGCGGCGAAGAAGGGATAGAAGCAGTCGTTGGTCCTTGGCGGCTGGTCGTTGGCTGAGGAGCAGCATAGAGACGCGATATGGCAAGCATCGACATTCACGATTTGAACGGGGCGAAGGTTGGCACCTTCGAGCTGGCCGATGATATCTTCGGCGCAGTGAACGAAGATTTGCTGTGGGAGGCGGTGAAGCACTACCGCGCCGCGCACCGCGCCGGCACGCACGCCACCAAGAACAAGAAGCTGGTCTCGGGGGCGGGCAAAAAACTTTGGAAGCAGAAGGGGACCGGTCGCGCGCGCGTGGGCTCCATCCGCTCGCCGCTGTGGCGGCACGGCGGCACGGTGCATGGTCCGCAGCCGCGCTCTTACGACTACGTTTTTCCGCGCAAGAAGCTGTTGGGCGCGCTGCGCTCGGCGCTCGCCTCCAAGTTCGCCGACGGTAAATTGATCGTGGTGAATGCTTTTGATGTGAAGGAGCCGAAGGCCAAACTGTTCCGTGAGGCGCTGGATAAGCTGAAAGTGGATAAGACGGTTTTGCTGGTGGAGGTTGCGAAGCATTCGAATCGCAATCTGGAGTTGAGTTCGCGGAATCTGGAAGGCCTGGAGCTGGTCGCAGGGAATGAGGTTCATCCGTATCACTTGCTGCGCTACGACCGGGTGATTTTTTCGCATCCCGCCATCGAGAAGCTGCAGGTTTCGCTGAAGAATACGGTTTCGAAGCGGCGGCAGCATGCGGGCACGGGGGAACAGGAAGCGCCAAAGAAAGCGACGCGCTCTCCGCGGCGGCGCGCCAAGCATGAAAAAGCGGCGGAGGTGGCCTGATGAAATCCGCGTATCAGATCATTCAGCGGCCGGTGATCACGGAAAAAGGCCTGGACATCAAGGAAAACCAGAACACGCTGGTTTTTCAGGTGGCCAAAGCCGCCACCAAAACCGAGATCAAAGAAGCGGTGCAGTTGATCTTTAAAGTGAAAGTGCGTTCGGTGCGCACCGCGATGTATCCGGGCAAAGAACGCCGCCGGGGCAAGTTTACCGGTTACCGCCCGGATTGGAAAAAGGCGTATGTGCGGCTGAAGCCGGGCGAGAAGATGCCGGAGTATGCGCAGAACTTGTAGGGCAGTCGTTGGCCGTTGGTCGTCGGTCCTTGGCTGAACCGCGTCTTCGCCAACGACCAAGGACCAACGACCAACGACCAACGACGGCAGTTTGAGAGTTTCATATGCCCATTAAGACTTATCGACCGCGAACCCAGACGCTGCGCTACCGCACGACGCTGGTGAACGATGACATTACGTCGAAGCAGCCGCATAAGCCGCTCGTGGAGCCGAAGCCGCGCACCGGCGGGCGGCGCAATTCGGGCGACACGACGATGCGGTTCATCGGCGGCGGGCATAAGCGCAAGCTGCGCATCATCGACTTCAAGCGCGACAAGATCGGCATCCCGGCGACGGTGGCGACCATCGAATACGATCCTAACCGCTCGGCGCGCATCGCTCTGCTGGCGTACGCGGACGGCGAAAAGCGCTACATTCTGCAGCCGGATGGATTGAAAGTTGGGCAAAAAGTCGTCAGCGGGCCGGAGGCTGACATTCTGGTGGGCAACTCGCTGCCATTGAAGAATATTCCTCCAGGCACCACGATTCATAACCTAGAGTTGAAGCCGGGCAAGGGCGCGCAGATGGTGCGCTCGGCGGGCGGGGCGGCACAGCTGGTCGCGAAAGAGGGCGAGTACGCCCTGGTGAAGCTGCCTTCGGGCGAGACTCGCAAAGTGGCGCAGGATTGCATGGCGACCATCGGGCAAGTGGGCAATCTCGATCACGAGAACGTCACGATCGGCAAGGCGGGGCGTTCGCGCTGGCTGGGGAAGCGTCCGCATAACCGGGGCGTTTCGATGAATCCGGTCGACCATCCGCACGGCGGCGGCGAAGGCAAGACTTCCGGCGGGCGGCATCCGGTGACGCCTTGGGGCCAGCCGACGCGCGGCTACAAGACGCGCAACAATAAGCGCACCGATGCGTTCATTGTTTCGCGGCGCTCGAAGTAGGTGGCGCGTCATTGGTCCTTGGTCGTGCGCCGGGCGCAAAAGCAGATTCCACGGGCTTGAAGTCCTCGGAATGACAAGTGTTAAGGGTTTCGCTAAGAGTTAGGAGCTAACAGCTAGAAGCTGACTTTATGGCACGTTCGACAAAAAAAGGCGCGTTCATCGACGAGTACCTGCAGAAGCGGGTGGACGGGATGAATTCGCGCAACGAGAAGAAAGTGCTGCGCACCTGGTCGCGGCGCTCGACCGTGATTCCGGAGATGGTGGGGCATACCATCGCGGTGCACAACGGAAAAAAATTCATTCCGGTGTACGTCACGGAAAACATGGTGGGACACAAGCTGGGCGAGTTCAGCTTTACCCGCCAGTTCAAGGGACACTCGATGAAGGCAGCCACGGAAACGGCGGCGAGGCCGGCCGGCATCCCTGGCGGTCCGGGAGCGCCGGCTCCGGCTGCAGCGGCAGCCCCGGCGCCGAAAGCATAAGTTAGGAAAGAGCGACTATGGAATTTCGAGCTCAAGCCCGGTTCATGCGCGTCTCGCCACAGAAGGCGCGGCTGGTGCTGGACCTGATCAAGGGCCGGCGCGCCGAGGATGCACTGAACACGCTGGCCTTCACCCGCAAGCGGGTAGCGGCGACGGTGGAAAAGCTGTTGCGCTCGGCGGTGGAGAACGCGAACTACCTCAGCGCGGAGAAGGGCGTGGATGTGGACGTGGACAGCCTCTACGTCAAGCGCGCGGTGGCCAACGACGGCCCCCGCATGAAGCGGATTCGGCCGGCGCCGCAGGGACGCGCCTTCCGTTATGTGCGGCGCATCTCGCATATCGAGCTGGTGCTGGCCGAACGCGGCAAGGACCGCGAAGGTTTGGTGACGACGGCGGAAGATGCGGCGCCCAGCGCGGCGGCGGCCAAGAAGAAGGCGCCGGCGAAGAAAGCAGTCGCCAAGACAGGCAAGAAAAAAGCGGTAGCGAAGTAGAGATCGCGTCGGGGCCGCCCCGGTGCGTGGGAGCAACGATGGGACAGAAGGTTCATCCTTACGGGTTCCGGCTTGGCTATACCAAGCCGTGGAAATCACGCTGGTTTGTCGAGAAGGATTACGACAAGCTGTTGCTCGAAGACGTCAGGCTGAAGACGGAGCTGAAAGAGAAGCTCAAGTCGGCGGGGGTCAGCTCGATTGAGATCGAGCGGCCGGGCAACAAGCTGCGTGTCATTATCAAGACGGCGCGGCCGGGCATCATCATCGGACGCAAGGGCGCAGAGATCGACAAGCTGAAGCAGGACGTGCAGAAGCGCACCAACCGCGAGGTGTACGTCGATATCCAGGAAGTGCACAAGCCGGAGCTCGACGCGCAGCTGGTGTCGGAGTCGATCGCGCTGCAGCTGGAAAAGCGCGTCGGCTTCCGCCGCGCCATGCGCAAGGCGGTGGATTCGGCGCTGCGTTTTGGCTGCAAGGGAATCAAGGTGCGGGTAAGCGGACGGCTGAATGGTAACGAAATCGCGCGTTCGGAGTGGTATCTGCAGGGGCGGCTGCCGCTGCACACGTTGCGCGCGGACATTGACTATGGGTTCACCGAGGCGCGAACCACCTACGGTGTGATCGGCGTGAAGTGCTGGGTGTACAAGGGCGAGATTCTGCCCGCCAAGAAGCGCGAGCCGCAGCACGCGGGAGCATTTTAGGAAACCAGTCGTTGGTCCTTGGTCGTTCGTCGTGGGCAAAGACGAACGCACCCTAGGGTTTGCAAAGGACCAACGACCGACGACCAAGGACATTTTTTATGTTGATGCCGAAGAAAGTGAAGTACCGCAAGCAGCAGCGCGGACGCATGACGGGCAAGGCCTGGCGCGGCAGCGAGCTGGCTTTCGGGGATTACGGGCTGAAGGTGCTGGAGCCGGGCTGGATCACGGACCGGCAGATCGAAGCCAGCCGCGTGGCCATGACGCGCTTCGTCAAACGCGGGGGCAAGATCTGGATTCGGCTGTTTCCCGACAAGCCGGTCACCAAAAAGCCCGCCGAAACCCGCATGGGCAAGGGCAAAGGCGCGCCCGATCACTGGGTCGCGGTGGTGCGGCCGGGGAAGATTTTGTTCGAGATGGAGGGCGTGACCCTGCAGGACGCGGCCGAAGCCATGCGTCTGGCGTCGCACAAGCTGGCGCTGCGCACATCGTTTGTGAAACGGCGGTCGGCGGCACACTGAGCGTGACACTGAGAACCGGGAACCGGGAACTGATTTATGAAAGCCGAAAAAGTTCGCAATTTGACCGATGACGAGTTACGCCAGCAGGAGCGCGATCTCAACGATCAGCTCTTTAAGCTGAAGTTTCAGCTGAACATGGGGCAGACCGAAAGCTTGAAGAAGATCCGCGGGCTGCGCAAGGACATTGCGCGGGTAAAGACCATCGCGCGCGAGCGCGAGATCGCCGCGGCAACGGAGACGAAGTAATGAGCGAAACCGCAGCCGCGCAGGGACGGCGCAAAGAGGTGGTGGGCGAAGTCGTCTCCAGCCGCATGCAAAAGACGATCGTCGTCGAGGTGGTGCGCAAGAAGGCGCATCCGTTCTACGGGCGGGTGGTCTCGAAGGACAAGAAGTTCTATGCGCACGACGAGAAGAATGAAGCGCACGTGGGCGACGTGGTGCGGCTGGAAGAGAGCCGTCCGCTTTCCAAGCTGAAGCGCTGGCGGCTCAAGGAAATTGTGCGGCGCAGCCAGCTGTCGGCGGAAAAGGCCTCAGCAGAAACGAACTAGGCGCGCACAGGAGACCGGATATGGCTGTGATGATGAGGTCGATGCTCGAGGTCGCCGACAATTCCGGCGCCCGCAAGCTGCAGATGATCCTGCCGCTGGGCGGGGCCACGGGATTGAACGCCAGCCTGGGCGACGTGATCACCGCCAGCGTAAAAGAAGCCTCGCCCGATGGCCAGGTGAAGAAGGGAACCGTGGTCAAGGCGGTGATTGTGCGCACCCGCAAGGAATACCGGCGGCGCGATGGAACCTATATCCGCTTCGACCAGAACGCGGCGGTGCTGATCAACGAGGGCGGCGAGCCGGTGGGGACGCGTGTGTTCGGGCCGGTGGCGCGCGAGCTGCGCGAAAAAAAGTTTTTGAAGATCGTCAGCCTGGCTCCGGAAGTGCTGTAGGAAGTTTGTAATTTAGTAATCGGGTGATTTTGTAATTTGAAGGCGAAGCAGGGGTGGTTTGGCTTTCAATTGCCAAATTACCCGATTACAAAATTGCCAAATGGGACTCAAATGAGAACAGTGGCAACCGCACATAAACGAGTCGATATCCGGCGGAACGACATCGTGAAGGTCATGGCCGGGCGCGATAGAGGCAAGGAGGGACGCGTCCTGCGCGTGTTCCCGGACGAGGGCAGGGCTCTGGTAGAGCACGTCATGGTGGTGAAGAAGCATGTTCGCCCCAATCCGCAACACAACGTGAAGGGCGGCATCGCGGACCAGGAGAGCTGGATTTCACTGTCCAGTGTTCAGCTAGTGTGCGCCAGCTGCGGTCCGGTGCGCATTGGGCACGAAGAGCGCGGCGGGCGCAAAGTGCGAGTCTGCAAGAAGTGCGGATACGACGCTGGAAAAGTAGATTTTTAAATTGGGTAATTTGGAAATTGAGTAATTTGAAGACCGCCGCATCGGGTGTCATGGGTTTTCAACTTACAAAATTGCCTGATTACAAAATTACGCAATCGGATTAAAGCAATGGCGAAGGACAAAAAAGAGAAGAAGGGCGAGGCGCAGGAGCAGAAAGGCTCCGGAAGTCGCGCGCCACAGCGCGAAGGAAACGCCGCGGCTCAAGGAGCGCTTCACGCAAGGAAGTTGCGCCCACGCTGATGAAGGAGCTCGAGCGCGCGAATCCCATGGCGGTGCCGCATCTGCACAAAATCGTCGTCAACATGGGCATGGGCGAGGCCACGCAGAATGCCAAGGTGCTGGATCCGGCGGTGCATGAGCTTGGTCAGATCACCGGGCAGAAGCCGGTGATCACGAAGGCCAAGAAGTCGATCGCGGCCTTCAAAGTGCGCGAGGGCCAGTCGATCGGCGCCATGGTGACGCTGCGCGGCGATCGCATGTACGAGTTTTTCGACCGGCTGGTGAATGTGGTGCTGCCACGGGTGCGCGATTTCCGCGGGGTGTCGACCAAGTCCTTCGACGGGCGCGGCAATTACACGCTGGGTTTGCACGACCAGCTGATTTTCCCGGAGATTGATTACGCCAAGGTGGACAAGCTGAAGGGCATGAACGTCACCATCGTCACCACGGCCCGCAGCGACGATGAGGCGCGGAAGCTGCTGAAGCATTTGGGCATGCCGTTCCGGGCGTGAGATGAGAGATGTAGAGATCGTAGGGACGTAGCGCTACGTGGTTGTGAAGGAGCTCAATTGACGACAGCAAAGCGGGTGAAGGACGCGAAAATTCAGAAGAAGTTTGATACGGCGCATGAAGAAAATAAGTCAAGCGCGCGGTCAAAGAAGCGCGGCCGAAATTTTCCACGCGCCTGCACAACCGCTGCAAGATTTGCGGGCGGCCGCGGGCCTACCTCCGCAAGTTCGGCATCTGCCGCCTGTGTTTCCGGGGGCTGGCGCTGCGCGGGGAGATTCCCGGGGTCTCGAAGTCGTCCTGGTAGAAGATTTGAACTGGCCCACCCTAAGTCCCGCACAAGGCGCGGGATTTAGGATGGGGCACCCGCTGCGGCGGGTATGGAGAAGCAAACGATGAGGTTGACCGATCCGGTCGCGGACATGCTGGCGCGCATCCGCAACGCGGTGAGCGCGCGGCATCAAAAGGTGGATATTCCCGCCTCTAAGCTGAAGCTGGAGATCGCCCGTATTCTGAAAGAAGAAGGCTACATCTCCAACTACAAGGCAGCGGAGGAGGAAGGCCACAAGATTTTGCGCATCTACCTCAAGTACGGCAACAACAACGAAGCCACCATATCCAACGTGGACGCGCGTTTCGCGCCCAGGTTGCCGGGTCTACGTGCGGCGTACGGAGATTCCGCGCGTGCTGGGCGGCATGGGCATCAATATTCTGACTACGCCGCGCGGCGTGATGACCGGGCGCCAGGCCCGCAAGCAGGGCCTGGGCGGCGAGTTGTTGTGCGAGATTTGGTAGAACTGCTACCAGCTTCTAGCTGCTGGCTAGGAGCAGTAAGCTAGAGGCTAGGAGCTAGAAGCTCACTTTATGTCACGAATTGGACGAAAACCGATCCCGCTGCCCAAAGGGAGTGACGGTCAAAATCGAAGGCAACACGGTGGCCGTGCAGGGGCCGAAAGGCAAGCTGGACACGTCATTGCCGGCCGGCATCACGCTGGAGCAAAAAGACGGCGAACTGCTGGCCAATGCGGGAAAACGACTCGCAAGCCGCGGTGCACGGCTTGGCCCGCGCACTGGTGAACAACGCGGTCGAAGGCGTGACCAAAGGCTGGACCAGGGAACTGGAAATCGTGGGCATCGGATACCGGGCCGAAATGAAGGGCAAAGGCACGGTGGTGTTCAACCTGGGGTATTCGCATCCCATTGAGTATCCGCTGCCCACCGGGATTGAGGTCGCGGTCGACCCCAAGCAGACGAAGCTTTACGGTTACCGGCATCGACCGCCAGAAGGTCGGCCAGGTTGCGGCGGAGATGCGCGGCCTGCGTCCGCCCGACCCCTACAAGAACAAGGGCGTGCGCTATGTGGGCGAGCGGCTGAAGAAGAAGGTAGGAAAGACAGGAGCGAAATAGCCGTCCTGGGTCGTTGGTCGTCCGTCGTTGGCTAAACCCGCGGCGGACTTGGCGTTCTTAGTTCTAGGCCAACGACCAACGACGAACGGCCAAGGACCGAATTCATGCTGACACAAACATCTAAGAACGCGAACCGGCGGCACGTGCATGAGCGCATTCGCAAGAAGATCATGGGCACGGCGGAACGTCCGCGGCTGAACGTGTATCGTTCGCTGAATCATATTTACGTGCAGCTGATCGACGATCACAAGGGCGCCACGCTCATCTCCGCGCATTCCTCGGAAGGCAAGAAGGGCGAGCGCCGCACGGGGGGCAATGTGGCGGCGGCGAAAGCGGTGGGCAAAGCCATCGCCGATCGCGCCAAGGCCAAGGGAATCGAGCAAGTAGTGTTTGACCGCGGCGGCTACATTTATCATGGCCGGGTGAAAGCTCTGGCGGACGCCGCGCGGGAAGCGGGACTGAAATTTTAGGGTTTAGAGTATTGAGTAATTGTGAAATTGAGTAGTCGGGAAATTGGAAAAACGGATTTTACAATTCCCAAATTACCAAATTTCCCAATTACCAGACGAGGATCATGCCAACTGTCATTAAGAAACTCGATGCGAACAGCTATCAACTGAAAGACCAAGTAGTGGCCATCAACCGCGTCACCAAGGTGGTCAAGGGCGGAAAAAACCTGTCCTTCGCCGCGCTGGTGGTCGTGGGCGATCCCAGCGCAGCTGTAGTGGGATACGGCTCGGGGAAGGCCAAAGAAGTTCCGCAGGCGATACGCAAGGGGATTGAATCGGCCAAGAAGAACCTGATGAGGGTCAATCTCACGCAAACCAGCATTCCGCATATGGTGCTGGGGCGGTTCGGCTCGGGCCGGGTGCTGCTCAAGCCGGCGCCGGAAGGCACGGGTGTGATCGCGGGCGGCGCGGTGCGGGCGGTCATGACTTCGGCGGGCGTGCAGAATGTGCTGACCAAGTCCATTGGCACCACCAACCCGCATAACGTGATCAAGGCGACATTTGACGCGCTCAAGCTGCTGCGGAACCGGGCCGATGTGGCCGCGATGCGGGGCAAGAACGAAGAGGACCTGTAGGTTGCGCGACGCGAGGAATTAAGCAATGACGGCAAAAGCAGCGGGCAATTCGGGCGGTAAGATCCATCTGAAGTGGGTGCGTTCGGCAATTTGCGCGCCGGTGAAGCAGAAGCTGGTGGTCAAAGGCTTGGGATTCACCCGACTGAATCAGGTGGTCGAGCGGCCGGATACGGCTGCGATCCGCGGCATGGTGGCCAAGGTGCCGCATCTGGTGGAGATTGTGAATTAGCCTTCAGCGTTCACCCGTCAGCCCTCAGTCAAACCTGGAGCTGACCGCTGAGAGCTGACGGCTGAAAGCCTATTTATGAATCTTTCCAATATCCGAGCACCGAAAAAAGCGGCGGAGAACAAGAAGCGCGTGGGACGCGGCATGGGGTCCGGCATGGGCAAGACTTCCGCCCGCGGACACAAGGGCCAGCGCTCGCGCAGCGGCTCGCGCATGATGCGCGGCTTTGAAGGCGGGCAGATGCCGCTGCACCGCCGCATGCCGAAACGCGGCTTCACCAACATCTTCCGCAAGGAATTCAACATCGTTAGTTTGGAAAGGCTGGCTTCCCTGGGCGTAGACGACCATTACGCCCGAGGTGTTGCGCAAAAGCGGCGTGATCAAGACCAAGCATCCGGTAAAAGTTCTGGGCGATGGGGAGCTTTCGACTGCCCTTACCGTGCAGGCGCACAAGTTTTCCAAGTCAGCGCAGGAAAAGATCACCAAAGCCGGCGGCAAGTTTGAGGTGTTGCAGTAATGTGGGAGAAGTTCTCCAATATATTTCGCATCCCGGATTTGCGCAGGCGGATGGGGTTCACCCTGGCCATGCTGGCGGTGTATCGCCTGGGCGGCCACATCCCGACGCCGGGTGTGAATGCTGACAAGCTACAGCAGTTCTTTGACCAGAACCGGGGCAGCTTCCTGGGTCTGGTCGACCTGTTCTCGGGCGGACAGCTCAAGCGCCTGACCGTGTTTGCGCTCTGGGCATCATGCCCTACATCACGGCCTCCATCATTCTGCAGTTGCTCACCGTGGTTTACGAGCCGCTGGCCAAGCTGCAGAAAGAAGGCGAGCTGGGCCGTAAGAAGATCACCCAGTGGACGCGCTATCTGACCTTCGGCCTCAGCGCGATTCAATCTCTGGGCATTGCCTGGCAGCCTGCAGAGGACGCGGCGACTTCGTGGTGAACCCGGGCATCGGCTTCATTCTCATGACCATGCTCACGCTGACCACGGGCAGCGTCTTCATCATGTGGCTGGGCGAGCAGATCACCGAGCGCGGCATCGGCAACGGCATGTCGCTGCTGATCTTTGCCGGCATCGTCGCCGGCTTGCCGCGGGGCATTGCCGATCTTTACGACAAAGTTAACAACGACGCCTGGGGAACCTTTACTGCGCCGACGGTCGGTCCTCTTGTTGGTGCTGATGATTGCAGTAGTAGCTTTCATTGTTTACGTAGAGCGGAGCGAACGCCGCATCCCGGTGCAGTATGCGAAACGGGTGGTGGGGCGAAAGGTGATGGGCGGCCAATCTACGCATCTGCCCCTGCGGGTGAACGCGGGCGGCGTCATGCCGGTGATTTTCGCATCGTCAATCCTGACGTCTGCCGCAGACCGTCGGCTACGGCTTAAAGAACAACCGCTACTTCGGCGGGTTGATTACCCGCTGGGATGGGGCGAGCCGCTCTACACGCTTTTGTACGCCGTGTTCATAATCTTCTTTGCCTACTTCTACGTCTCCATTGTCTTCAACCCGAACGAAGTGGCCGACAATATGCGGAAGTATGGCGGATTCATTCCCGGCATTCGTCCTGGCCGGCGGACCGCAGACCATATCAACGAGATTCTGACCCGCATCACGCTGGTGGGCGCTCTTTATCTGATTGTCATTTCCTTCCTTCCCGAGTGGATGATTGCAGGAATTCACCTGAACCATCTGCCGGGAGCGTTGGGAACTTTTTTTGAGCGTCTGCCGACGTGGGTGACCAACGGCATGGGCGTGACCTTCTATTTTGGCGGAACTTCGCTGTTGATTGTGGTGGGTGTCGCCATGGATACGGTTACGCAGGTGGAGGCGCAGCTGGTGATGCGCCACTATGATGGCTTTACCCCGCGCAGCGGACGCATCAAAGGTCGCCGCTCGTGGTCGTGAACGCAACTGGGTTGCGTTGCTGTTGGGACTTGCTGCATAGTTCTGTGCTGATCGGGTTGGCTCGGGGATAGACGCACGGGGGCGGTTCCATGGCAGAGGCATCGCGTAACATAGGGCCCGTCATTTTGCTGGGATCGCCGGGTGCAGGCAAGGGGACGCAGGCGAAGCGGATCGCCGAGCGATACGGCATTCCGCAGATCTCCACCGGGGATTTGCTGCGCGAGAACATTCAGTGTGGCACCCCATTGGGTGCGCACGTGCGGGACGCGATGGCGCGGGGGGAGTTGGTCCCCGATAGCTTAGTGTGCCACATGGTGCAGGACCGGTTGCGCGAGCCGGATTGCGGCCTCGGCTTTATTCTGGATGGTTTCCCGCGGACTCCGGCCCAGGCCGGATGGCTGGACGCTTTTCTGGAGCATGAGTTCTTTGAAAATTCGCAAGCGGGCGCTAACTCGTCGATTGTGATCCTGATTGACGTAGACTATAATCAATTGCTACTACGGCTTACCGGACGTAGAACTTGTCCCACCTGTGGACGGATCTACAACGTCCACCTGCACCCTCCTAAGGTCGAAGGAATTTGCGATCTGGATGGTTCCCAGCTGGTAACCCGCGAGGATGACCGCGACGAGGTAATCCAGGAGCGACTATCCGCCTACGAGCGGCAAACCCGCCCGGTCGCGGACTACTATCGGCGCGCTGGGAGATTGTTCGAAGTGGACGGTAGCCTATCCGCCGACCAGGTCACGGCGCAGATTTTTGAGGAAATTGAGCGGCGGCGCGAGGTACCGGCCGACGGCAGGTAGGGATGGCCATCGTCTGCAAATCGGCGGCGGAAATCGAGAAAATGCGGCATAGCGGCCGCATTGTTCGCGAAGTGCTGGATCACGTCCGCGCTCTGGTCGCTCCGGGGATCACCACGATGGATCTGGAGCGGGCTGCGGCAAAGAAGATGAAGGAGTTAGGGGCGCAGTCGGCATTCAAGGGTTATTACGATTATCCCTGCGTGCTCTGCACTTCGATCAACGAAGAGATTGTTCACGGCATCCCCTCGGAAAGAAGGGTGCTCAAGGCTGGCGATATCGTTTCCATCGATTGCGGGGTTGTGGTCGACGGCTACTACGGCGATGCTGCGATTACCGTGCCGGTGGGCGAGGAACTGACGCCCGAGCGGCGCAAGCTGCTGGAAGTGACGGAAGCCTCGCTGTACAAAGCGATCGAGCAGGCGCGCATCGGAAACTCGATTGGAGATGTGGGCGCCGCAGTGCAGGAATATGTTGAGGCCCATGGCTTCAGCGTGGTGCGCGAGTTCGTGGGGCATGGCATTGGCACCAAGCTGCACGAGGAACCGCAGATTCCGAACTTCGGCAATCGTGGGCACGGCGCCCGCCTGCGCGAGGGCATGGTGCTGGCCATTGAGCCGATGGTGAATTCCGGCGAGCCGCAAACGCGCGTGCTGGAAGACAAGTGGACGGCAGTGACCGCCGATGGCAGCAGCAGCGCGCATTTTGAGCACTGCGTCGCGGTGACCAAAGATGGTCCGGTGATTTTGACGCAGTAGAAAAGCGGTCTCAGCTCGGTTCCCAGTTCTCAGCGAGTTGGGAACTTGCGAGGGCGACCGGTTTTCTGAGAACCGAGAACTGTGAACCGAGAACTGGTTCCAAGGAGTGCATGAGCAAAGAAGACGCGATTGAAGTCATGGCGACGGTGGTTGAGCCGTTGCCCAATGCGATGTTCCGGGTGGAACTGGCCGAGACCAAGCACCACGTGCTCGCCCATGTTTCCGGCAAAATGCGCAAGAACTTCATTCGCATTCTTCCGGGCGATAAGGTGGCGGTCGAGCTTTCGCCCTACGACCTGAATCGTGGACGAATTGTGTACCGCTATAAATGAACTTGCGGTTTTGACGGAGAACTGAGAACTGTTATGAAAGTACGGGCATCGGTAAAGAAAATCTGCGACAAGTGCAAGGTTATCCACCGCAAAGGCGTGGTGCGGGTGATCTGCGTAAACTCCAAGCACAAGCAGCGCCAAGGCTGAGGGAAACACTATGGCTCGTATTGCAGGCGTCGATCTTCCGCGCAACAAGCACGTGAATATCGCGCTGACGTACATCTACGGCATCGGCAACCCGCGCTCCGCCCGCATTCTGGCGGAGGCGAAAGTCGAGCCCATGAAGAAGGTTCAGGACCTGGGCGAAGACGAGGTCAACCGCATCCGCCAGGTGATCGAGGCGGAAGGGATGGTCGAAGGCGACCTGCGCAAAGACATTTCGATGAACATCAAGCGGCTCATCGAAATTGGTTCTTACCGCGGATATCGCCACCGGCGGAATTTGCCGGTTCGCGGGCAGCGCACCCATACCAACGCCCGTACCCGCAAGGGTCCGCGCAAGGGGACCGTCGCGCAGAAGAAGAAGTCGGCGGCAAAGACATAAACGCGTCGTTCGTCGTCGGTCGTTGGTCGTTCGCTAAACCGCCGACCGCCGAGGGCTAACGACGCACGACGCACACGACGAAACGAACGACCAAGGACGGTTTCATGGCAAAACCAGCGGCAGCGGCGGGCGGCGCAGCGGCGCCGGACAAAAAAGGCAAGAAGAAGACCTTCAAGAAGAAGGAGCGCAAGCATGTCCCATTCGGGATTGCGCACATTCAGGCTTCTTTCAACAACACCATCGTGACCATCAGCGATCCGGCGGGCAATGTACTGTCCTGGAAAAGCTCAGGCTCGCTTGGTTTTCGCGGATCGCGCAAGGGCACGCCGTTTGCGGCGCAGCAGGCCGCCTCGAACGCCGCCAACATGGCGCGCGACCACGGCGTGCGCACGGTCGAGGTTCGGGTGAGTGGCCCCGGCTCCGGACGCGAGTCTGCGATTCGCGCTCTGGCGGCCGCCGGCATAGAAGTTCGCAACATTAAGGATTCCACCCCCATTCCGCATAACGGTTGCCGTCCGCCGAAGCGGCGAAGGGTGTAGCAAGGCAGTTCTCAGTTCCCGGTTCTCAGCAGAACCGGGATTTTCCAACTGAGAACAGGGAACTGAGAACTGAGAACCGATTCACGTCCGGGACGAAGGGTGAAGCCAAACCTGTAAACCGGTCATCTAAAGGAGAAGACAACTTGGCACGTTATACCGATCCCGTCTGCCGTCTCTGCCGCCGCGAGGGCATGAAGCTGTTCCTCAAAGGCACCAAATGCTTCAGCGATAAGTGTCCCATCGAGAAGCGCAACTTTGCGCCCGGCCAGCACGGCAAAGACCGCAAAGCCAAAATCGTTGGCTACGGCCTGCAGTTGCGCGAAAAACAGAAAGCCAAGCGCATCTACTTTACGCAGGAAGGCCAGTTCCGCAATTATTTCGAGAAAGCCGCGCGTACCAAGGGCGTGACCGGCGCCATGCTGTTGCAGCAGCTCGAGCGGCGCCTCGACAACGTCGTCTTCCGCCTGGGCTTCGGCTTGTCGCGGCGGCAGGCGCGGCAGCTCGTGCGCCACGGGCATGTGCAGGTCAACGGGCGCAAGGTCAACATTCCGTCCTACCAGGTTGCGGCCGGCGACGAAGTTGCTATCCGCGCAGGCCAGCCTCAAGCTGGCGATTCTGGAGCAGGCGAAAGATTTCGCCAGCCACCAGAACGCGCCTACGTGGCTCGAGATCGATCGCGACAACTACAAGGGCAAGGTTTTGTCGCTGCCCAAGCGCGAAGATATCCAGCTGCCGGTGAATGAGCAGTTGATTGTGGAGCTCTATAGCAAGTAGCAAGAACGCCGTGCGCTATTCGTTGTGCGCAATATAGCCAGTCAAACAGGGTTTTGCGCACGACGAACGACGCACGACGGGTTTTTCGGTCCACTTTTCGTGCCAGATCAGCCTTTGCCGGCTTTGACCTCAGTTGGACCACTGAGCGAGCCGGCACTGAGCCCCATGGCCGAAGGAGAAACACATGCTTTGGAAAGGCTTTCAGAAACCAAAACGTCTCGCCGTCGATACTTCCACCCTTACCGACAAATACGGCATTTTCTGGGCGCAGCCGTTTGAGCGCGGCTTCGGCACCACCGTGGGTAACGCGCTGCGGCGTGTGCTGCTCAGCTCGATCGAAGGCGCGGCCATCACCGCGGTGAAGATCGAAGGCGTGCTGCACGAATTCCAGTCGATCACCGGTGTGGTCGAGGACGCGACCGACATCATCCTCAACCTCAAGCAAATTCCTTTCAAGCTGAGCGGCGACGCGCCGAAGGCGATTTATCTGCGTGCCGATCAGCCGGGTGTGGTTACTTCCGGCATGATCGAAGCGGACGCTGACGTCGAGGTTCTGGACAAAGACGTCTACATCGCCACCGTCAGCGAAGGCGGCAAGCTCGACATGGAAATGCGGTTGAAGCGTGGGCGCGGCTATGTCTCGGCCGACAAGAATTTTGACGAGGACTTGGGCATCGGCTTTATTCCCATCGACTCGGTGCACTCGCCGGTGCGTAAGTGCAACTACACAGTGGAAGCGGCGCGCCTTGGCCAAATCACCGACTACGACAAACTCACCCTCGAAGTGTGGACCAACGGCTCCATTCTGCCGGCCGACGCTGTCGGCCTGGCGGCGAAGCTGCTGAAGGACCACATGAACATCTTCATCAACTTCGAAGAGGACATCGAAACATCGGCCTCGACCGACGACCGCAAGCCGGAAATCAAGAACGAAAATCTGAACCGCTCAGTCGAAGAGCTTGAGCTTTCGGTGCGCAGTTACAACTGCCTGAAGAATGCCAACATTCAGACCATCGGCGAGTTGGTGCAGAAGACCGAAGCCGAAATGCTGAAGACGAAAAATTTCGGCCGCAAGTCGCTGAACGAAATCAAGGAGATCCTGTCGACCATGGGCCTGAGCCTGGGTATGAAGATCGACGAGCACGGCAACGCCGTGCCCGGCCCGACTTCGAACCAGATTCTTCCGGCTTCGGCCTACGGCATCGACAACGATCTGTAGAAGAACATTCGTCGGTCGTCATTCGCCTGCGGGTGCCCCATCCTAACTTTCGCGCCTTTGGCGAAATTTAGGGTGGGTGAGCGTCACAAAGTCTGAACGTTGTCATTCCGAGCGCAGCGAGGAATCTGTTTTTCCTCCGCGCCGGTAGCAAAGGATCCAGTCATGCGTCACAAAGTAGCCGGCTACAAACTCGGCCGCACCACCAGCCACCGCCGTTCTCTGCTCCGGAATCTGGCGACCTCGCTTATTCTTGAAGAGCGGATTGAAACCACCCTGCCCAAGGCGAAGGCGTTGCGGCCGCGGGTTGAGAAGCTGATCACCCTCGGCAAGCGCGGCGACCTCGCCGCTCGCCGCCAGGCGCACGCTTATCTCATGACCAGCGCGGCCGTCGATAAACTGTTCGAGACGATTGGCCCGCGCTTTGGCGACCGCGAAGGCGGGTTCCTCCGCATCGTCCGCGGCGGCTGGCGCAAAGGCGACGGCGCCGACATCGCGTTCGTCGAGCTCATCGGCAGCGAAAAGTTGCAGGAAGAAAAGCGCGAGAAGCGTGCAGCCGCCCGCGCCAAGCGCGCCGCCGAAATGAAGAAGAGTATGGAGGAATCCGAGGCCGAAACGCAGGCCAGCGGCGCTTCCGGCTCTGCCGACGACAGCGAAAAGAAAGACAAAGAGTAAACACAACGCAAGGGCTGCGCGGCCCCGCGCGGCCCCGCATCATTAGCGTCATCTCGCATCCTCGTCACTCCGGCGTTACACTTGCCAGGGATGCAATTTTCCCGTACCCAACTCGCCATCGCGGCCGGATCAGGCGTTCTCATCCTTTTGGTTTTCTTCGGCTATCTGATGTGGCTCAACAATCAGGGCCCGGTTCTATCGCGGTCGCCGGAAGTGGACCCGCTCTCGAAGATTCCGCTCTCGATCAGCCTGAATCCTCTCCGCGACCGGTCTTCGGAGCGCGTCGCAGCGCAGTTCATCCGCGCCATGCGCGACGGCCACTGCAAAGACGAACTGGCCGATTGGGAAAAGGACTACCGCAAGCAATACGCTAAGTTCATTTGCGATTCCGAAGCGCAGCACCCGCTGGTCTCCTGGGAAATCGCGGATTGGGAAGATGCGCCGCCGCTGCGCATTCTCCACTACCGCGGCACGCGGCGAAACTCCGCTGGCGCGAGTGGAACCTATGTGGAGCTGTTTTCGGTAACTCTCGAGGATGAAGACGGCTCGTGGGTGGTCACCAAGTACGACGCGTTGTACTGAGCGGTCGCATTCGGCAATTGCCGGTTAGCAACGGGCTCTCAGCTTCTGGCGCACGTCGTGTCCCGTCGTTGTAATCGCTCGGCAAGCGAAACGCCAACCCAAATTACCAACGGCCAAACACAAAGTGCCAAATGCCAACTGCTCCTCGTGGTAAAACTTCCTCATGCCTGAGGCTGGACCGCCGTCCCCGAAAAACTCGTCGCGCAACATCTATGTCTTTGGCGCGACTGCGCTCTTCAACGACACAGCCACCGAAATGGCCTATTGGGTGCTGCCCGCGTTCTTAGCCTCCATCGGCGCGGGGCCGGCGCAACTCGGTGTCATCGAAGGAATCGCGGAAAGCGTCGCATCTTTCGTCCAGCTTTTTTCCGGCTATCTTGCCGATCGCCTGCCGCGCCGAAAACCGATTGTGGTCGGCGGATATTTCGTCGCCAATCTGGTCAAGCCTCTGCTGGCGCTCGTGACATCGTGGTGGCAGGTTCTGGCCATTCGATTTGCCGACCGTTTCTCGAAGGGAATCCGCGCTGCGCCGCGCGATGTCATGGTCGCGGAATCGTCCACCCGGCTGGGTGCGGACTATGGCCTAATCCAAGCCCTGGATTCCGCCGGCGCCGTTCTCGGCCCGCTGGCCGCGCTTCTTTTGCTGCGCCATTACGGGCTCCGTACGGTCTTTGCCTTT
The DNA here is from genome assembly GCA_963770915.1 of uncultured Acidobacteriaceae bacterium. Taxonomy (GTDB): domain Bacteria; phylum Acidobacteriota; class Terriglobia; order Terriglobales; family Acidobacteriaceae; genus PALSA-270. The sequence goes on along the minus strand of CAVYRG010000001.1, from coordinate 1,499,183 downwards.
GCCGCTGTCCCCGGCATCCTGTGTTTTCTGATCGCGCTGATCGGGATCAGAGAAATCCGCGGCAAGTCCGTCTCGCCGGGCAAGACGCGGCCAGTTCTCTCCGCGAAGGGTCTGCCCGCCGCTTTTTATTACGTGCTCTTCGTAGTGACACTCTTTTCACTGGGCAACTCGAGCGACATGTTTCTCGTACTGCGCGCGCAGAGCGTCGGCATTCCCGCCACACATGCGCCCTTGCTCGGTCTGGTCTTCAACATCACGTACACGCTTTTTTCCTGGCCCGCCGGCGATTTGAGCGACCGGCTTCCCCGCCGCGCCGTCGCTGCTGCCGGCTACATCATCTTCGCCGCCGTCTATTTGTTCTTCGGACTCGCGCCCTCGCGGCTGGATATTTGGATCGCTATGGCGACCTACGGCGGTTATTACGCGCTCACTAACCCCGTGCTGAAAGCGCTGGTGGTGGAGACCGTGGCGCCGGAAATTCGCGGGCGAGCGCTCGGCGTGTATGCTTCCGTGACCAGCGTCGCCATGCTGCTGGCCAGCCTGATCGCCGGCGAACTGTGGAAGCACTATGGTCCGCGAGTGCCGTTTCTTGTCTCAGCCACAGTAGCTGGAGCGTCGGCGATTCTGCTGGTTTCCTCGCGTTGGGGCCGTAGTTTGCACGCCGCAGCTTAGGCGGAGAAACCCAAATCAAGCCGAACTTGGCGCCGGGCGGCGGCGAAGAAACAGCCAAATGATGATTTGCGCCAACAGCGCCGCCGAACTGTCCAACACCACATCCTGCCAGCGTCCCGTGCGTGAAGGAAGAAAGCTCTGGTGCCACTCGTCCAGACTTGCGACAAATGCGGTCATGAAAAAAGAAGTCCCGGCGCACTGCAAAGACCACGCATAGATGCCGGCCGGAGGCAGCGTCGCCCGCCAGGCGCGGAAAAGCAGCAGGCTCAAAACGAAATACCCGGTTACGTGCCCGCTTTTACGGATGACGACATGCCAAACCAAAAACCGGGCAGGGCTCATACCGAAGAGAAAATGCAATACGGGATAGAGGATGCGGCTGGTATTTTCAGAGGATCCCAGATTGGTGGATTCCAAAGCAATGATTCCCAGCCAGACCAGCGCCGGAATCCATTCTTTCCAAGGATTGGCGCGCGCAGCGCTCAAGAGGCGAATTTCCTGAAGACTGGGTTTGGCAAGGTTCGCCGCAACGTTCTACTCCACCGCATAATTTGGCGCCTCGCGCGTGATCATCACATCGTGCACGTGGCTCTCGCGCAGGCCCGCCACGCTGATGCGAACGAAGCGCGTCTTCTGCAGCAGTTCCGGGATCGTGGCGCAACCGCAATAGCCCATGCCCGATTTCAGGCCGCCTACCATCTGGTGCACGATCATCGCGACCGAGCCGCGGTAGGGAACGCGTCCCTCAATACCCTCGGGCACCAGCTTGGCCAGCCGGTTCGCGTCCTCGCCCGTTCCGGTGATCGCGGCGGAAGCCTCGCCTTCGGTAGTTTGGAAGTAGCGCTCGCTCGACCCCGCCGCCATCGCGCCCAACGAACCCATACCGCGATAGGACTTGAAACTGCGGCCCTGGTACAGAATCATCTCGCCGGGACTTTCGTCCGTTCCCGCGAACATCGACCCGATCATGACTGCGCTTGCGCCCGCGGCCAAAGCCTTGGTGATGTCGCCGGAATACTTGATGCCGCCATCGGCGATGATGGGAACCTGCGCATCTTTCGTGGCGCGATAGGCTTCGGAGATCGCCGTCATTTGCGGAACGCCGGCGCCGGTGACTACGCGGGTGGTGCAGATTGAGCCCGGCCCAATGCCAACTTTGATCGCATCCGCGCCGGCTCGGGCCAGCTCGCAAGCGCCGTCGAAAGTGCCCACGTTGCCGGCGATCAAATCCACTTCCGGAAGTTTCGCCTTTACGGCCTTGATTGCTTCGAGCACGCGGCTGGAGTGGCCATGCGCGCTATCGATCGCCAGTAAATCAACCTTGTTTCTAGCCAGCTCCTGGGCGCGCTCCAAAAAGTCTCCGGTAGCGCCAATGGCCGCCCCTGCTCGCAGGCGCCCGTGCGAATCCTTGGCGGCGTTCGGATATTTCAGCTTCTTTTGAATATCTTTGACGGTGATCAGACCTTTGAGATTGTAGTGATCGTCGACTACCAAAAGCTTCTCCACGCGATGCTCATGCAGAATCTTCTCGGCATCCTCAAGCGTGGTTCCCACCGCAACGGTGATCAGGTTTTCCTTGGTCATCACTTTCTGGATGGGAATATCGAAGCGGCTCTCGAAGCGCAGATCGCGGTTGGTGAGGATGCCGACAAGCCTGCCATTTTTTGTGATGGGCACGCCGGAGATTTTGTACTTGCGCATGACTTCGAGCGCGTCAGAAACTTTGTCGTCCGGCGACATGGTGACGGGATCGACGATCATGCCGCTTTCCGAACGCTTTACCTTGTCCACCTCGTTGGCTTGCTGCTCGATGGTCAAGTTGCGATGGATGATGCCCAGCCCGCCTTGCTGAGCCAAGGCAATTGCCATGTGCGATTCGGTGACCGTATCCATGGCGGCGCTGACGATGGGAATGTTCAGCCGGATGTTGCGCGTGAGCTGCGTCTGGGTATTGGCGAGGGCCGGAACCACGTCGGAGCGGGCCGGCAGCAGCAACACGTCATCGAAGGTAAGCGCCTCAGGAACCGGAAAATGAATCATAAAATTGTCTCAAACGAGAAGAGTGCTTCTATTTTAGAGACGAGGAACGATTCGGGCAAATCGTGCCGGGCCGCAGGCCTCACAGAAACTCCACAAACGAATCGGCGACATCCGCTCCACAGTTATTGGCGATCCGTGTGGCTTGCCGCTCTACGTTCTTCATCAGGCCGTCGAGATAGTCGCGCGAATCGGAGACGCTGACCACCCCGATCGTCGCCCGATTCCACAAGCCGCTGGCGTCCAGCTCGGCCACGCTCACGTTGAAGTGCGAGCGCAACCGGTCCTTGAGACTGCGCACCACTTGCCGCTTGTCTTTGAGGGACTGCGCCGCTTCGATGTGCAGTTCGAGGGTGAGGAAGGCAATCATGCAGTTCTCGGTTCTCAGTTCTCCGCAAGAAAGACAGGTCTTTGCTGAGAACTGAGAACCGAGACTGAGAACTGCCTCTACACCATCGCTTCGGCCGCGACGCGTTCGGTCACGAAGGCTTCGATGATGTCGCCTTTCTTGATGTCGCCATAGTTGGAAATGGAAATACCGCACTCCATGCCGTTGCGGACTTCGTTGGCATCGTCCTTGAAGCGGCGCAGCGACCCGACCTTGCCGGTGAATACAACCACGTTGTCGCGCAGCAGGCGCACTTCGGAGTCGCGTTTGATCAAACCATCGGCTACGCGGCAGCCGGCAATCGTGCCCACTTTCGGGATGCGGAACGTCTCCAGTACCTCGGCGCGGCCCTGGTAGGTTTCTTTGACGACCGGCTCAAGCAGGCCGGTCATGGCGCGCTTAATCTCGTCCTGCAGTTCGTAAATGATCGAGTGCAGCCGGATATCGACTTTCTCCTGATCCGCCAGTTCCTGCGCCTTGCGCTCCGGGCGCACGTTGAAGCCGATGATGATGGCATTCGACGCCGAAGCCAGCAGCACATCGCTCTCCGTGATGGCGCCCACGCCGGAGCGCAGCACCTTCAAACGGACTTTGTCATTGGAGAGCTTCGAAAGCAGGTCGCCGAGCACTTCGACCGAGCCGCCGACGTCGCCCTTCAGAATGATGTTCAGCTCTTTTGTGCCGGCGGTCTTCATCTGCTCCGCCAGGCCTTCGAGCGAAACGCGCGAACTCTTGGCCAAGGCTGCCTCGCGCGCTTTCTGCTCGCGGTATTCGGAGACGCCGCGCGCCTTGTCGCGGTCAGCGACCACCACAAACTGATCGCCCGCCTGCGGCAAGCCTTCCATGCCAAGAATCTCAACCGGCGTAGAAGGCGGCGCTTCCTGAAGCGAGTTGCCGCGATCGTCGAACATGGCGCGCACCTTGCCGTAGACGTTGCCGACCACAAAATTGTCGCTGTTGCGCAGGGTGCCATTCTGTACCAACACGGTGGCCACCGGCCCGCGGCCGCGGTCCAGCTTGGCTTCGAGCACCACACCGGTGGCGGGCCGGTCGGGCGTTGCCTTGAGTTCCTGCAGGTCCGCCACCAGGCAGATCATTTCCATCAGCAGGTTGAGATTCGTCTTCTGCTTGGCGGACACGTCGACAAACACAGTGGTGCCGCCCCAAGCCTCGGGTACGAGGCCGCGGTCTGCCAACTGCTTCTTCACGCGGTCGGGCAACGCGTCAGGCTTGTCGATTTTGTTGACCGCGACGATGATGGGCACTTCCGCAGCGTGCGCGTGATCGATGGCTTCGAGCGTTTGCGGCATCACGCCGTCGTCAGCGGCTACCACCAGAACTACGATATCCGTGGCTTTGGCGCCGCGCGAACGCATGCGTGTGAACGCCTCGTGGCCGGGCGTATCGAGGAACACGATCTGGCGGCCGTAGGCCGGCGACTGCGTATCCTGCACCGTGACTTTGTACGCGCCGATGTGTTGCGTGATCCCGCCGGCTTCGCCGCCGGCGACGTTGGTCAAGCGAATTGCATCCAGCAGCGTGGTCTTACCATGATCCACGTGGCCCATGATCGTGACTACCGGCGGACGCGGCGTGCTCTCAGCCGCGGATCCCTCCTCACCGGTGGCCGCTTCAGCAACATCCTTGGCGGCCTGCTCTTCGAAGGTGATCACGTTGGTCTCGGCTCCGAAGAAGCGGGCCATTTCGCTGGCCAGTTCGGTATCCAGAGTCTGATTGATGGTGGCGAAAACGCCGCGCGTCAGCAGGCGGGCGATCAGATCCTTGGCGCGAAGGCCGAGTTTCTCGGCAAGGTCTTTGACGCTGATGCCTTCCGTGATCGTGATGCTGCGCGTAATCGGCTGCGGCTCGTTCGAAAGCGACATGCGCGGCGGAGGAACGTAGCCCTTCATCGGGCCTTCCTTCACGCCGCGAGGAACGTAACGCTGGCCGGGCCGGCGCGAAGGACCTCCCGGGCGCGTGCCCGGACGGGATGGACCCGGCGGAGGTCCGCCCGGACCCACTCCGATTGGCCGCGTGCCGGTGGGCGATTGCCGTGTGGGATGCATGGGCCGCCGTTCACCGGGCCGAGCAATGGCACGGCTCGGCGGCGCGCCGGGGCGTGGGCGTTGAAAAATGGGTTGGCCCGGGACGGGACGGCCGGGAGCCGCCCGCTGCGGAGTGGCAGAAGTCCCGCTCGCAGAAGCGGTCGGCGCCGGCCGAGGAGGTGCCATATACACCGGACGAGGTCCCGTTTGCGGCACAATCATTCGTGGCGGTGGTTGCGCCGGCACGGTGGGCCTTGTGGCAATGGGAGTTTGAGGGCGAGGCACCGCTGGCGTGGCCGCTGGCGCTGGACTAGGGGCTGCAGTCTGCGGCGGGAGAGGCGCGGCAGCGCGAGTTTCTGTTGCCAGTGTCGATGGAGTGGGCGGCGCTGGACTGGCGTAGGACGGACGCGGCTGCTGAACTGGAACCACGATCCGCGGCGGCGGTGCAATCGGCGGCTTAGTGACCGGCAGAACGGGCGCCTTCGCAATCGGGGGAGCTGCTGCGGCCGGCCTGGTTTCTGCGGGAGTGGGTGGTACGACGGGACGAGCGGAAGGCGGTGGAACTGCGGTTGGCCCTTGTTGCTTGCGAAGGAGGTTTAACACATCGCCCGGTTTAGAAATGTGCGAAAGGTCAATCTTGGTCTTGATTTCGTCACCTTCGGGCCGGCCGGGGCGGGTGGTGCGAGAAGGCGCCTGCGATTCGCTGGCCTTGCGGAAATAGGCCCGCACTTTTTCCGCTTCATGCTCCTCAACCGAACTGGAATGCGTCTTCTTCTCCGTAACGCCTACCTCGATGAGCACATCGAGGATGGCTTTGCTCTTGACTTCCAGTTCTCTGGCCAGATCGTTGATTCGAATCTTGCTCATCCGCCCTTTTGTCCTCCCGGACTGTTTCTCCTACGTGTTCATGTCAACCTCACGATGTCCTTGTTGCGGCCGCCCGTTCGAAGGCGGGCGCGAGGTCACAACGCGTCCTTATCGCCGGACGCAGCCTCCACGGAATCCGCATCCGGTGAGGATTCCAGCGATTCGCTGCTTTCTTGGCTCGCGGAGGAGTCCGCCGCAGCCTCTGGGACTTCGACCACGGGCTCCTCGACTGCAGCCAGCTCCATTGCCCCAGCCTCCGCGCCAGCTTCGGGCGCGGGCGCCTCTTCCGTCTCCGCGGCCGTTTCTGCCTCCGGTTCCGTAGCCGCCCCTGCTTCCAGGCTGGAGAAGTAATTATTGACTGCCAAGCTGATTTTTTCCACGGTTTTGGGACCGATGCCCTCGATGGCCTCAAGCTGTTCTGGCGTCATATCCGCCAGTGCTTCCACGGTCGTAATGCCAGCGGCGCTCAGCTTCTCGATCAGGCCTTCACCCAGCCCCGGAACATTCTCCAGTGGTGTGGCTGGTGTGCTCACCAGAGCGGACATCTGCAGCTCCACTTCCTGCCGCTTCTCTTCCTCGCTCTTGATATCGATCTTCCACCCCAGCAGCTTCGCCGCCAGTCGGACGTTCTGTCCCTTCTTGCCGATGGCCAGCGAAAGCTGGCTGTCGTCCACCACGACCTCCAGATGCTTATCCCCCGCATCGAGCACCGAAACTCGGCTCACTTTGGCCGGTTGCAAAGATTTCTCTGCAAAGGTGACGGGATCTTCGTGGTACTCGATGATGTCGATCTTCTCGCCGCGCAATTCGCGGATGATCGACTGCACCCGCATGCCTTTCATGCCCACACAAGCGCCGACGGCGTCAACGTCTTTGTCCTTGGACATGACGGCAATCTTGGTGCGCTCGCCGGCCTCGCGCGCGATGGCGCGGATGACCACGGTTCCGTCGTAGATTTCGGGAACTTCGGTCTGAAACAGATGCTGCACCAGTTCCGGCGCGGCGCGGGACACCACCACCGCCGGGCCCTTCGAAGCTTTTTCCACGCGCGCAATCACCACCCGCACACGCTCGCCGATGGCAAAGGATTCCAGCCGCGACTGTTCCTTGCGCGGCATGCGCGATTCCGCTTTGCCCAAGTCGAAAATCACATCCGGACCTTCTACCCGCTTCACCGTCGCGTTCACGATTTCACCGACGCGTCCGATGTATTCGTTGTAAACCGTATCGCGCTCGGCCTCGCGCACTTTCTGAAAGATGACTTGCTTGGCCAATTGCGCGGCGATGCGGCCGAGGATGCCTTCGGTTTGCTTGGGGATGCGCAACTCTCCGCCGATTTCCAAGCTGGGATCGACCTTGCGCGCATCGTCCAGCGTGATTTGCAGCAGAGGATCCTCTACCTGCTCGGGATTCTCGACTACAGTTCGCACTGCATAGGCACTGATCTTGCCGGTGTCTTTGTCGAGCTCCGCGCGCAGATTTTCCTGCGTCTTGTAGTACTTGCGGGTGGCGACCACAATGGCGTCCTCCACCGCGCTGACCACAATCTGCGGATCAATGCCTTTTTCCCGGCTTAGCGCGTCGATCGTGTTGTAAAGCTCACTTGCCATAAGAAAACCAATTTAGAAATTGGGGAATCTGGTAATTGGGAAATCGAAAGCGGGACGCGGGTCTTCAATTCCCCAATTACCAAATTTCCCAATTACTAAATCTCTGGAACCAGATTCGCCTTCTCAACGTTGGCGAATTCGATGTCAAGCTTTTGTCCGGCATCGCCTGCGGGCCGGAATTTCTTTCGCGCCGTGCTCACATCGAGCGTCAAGCGCCCGTCGGCAAAGCGCTCCAGCCTTCCTTCAAAAAACCGGTTGCCATTCACCGGATTCCGCGTCGTTAGCTTTACTTTGCTGCCAGTGAAGCGTTCATAATCCGCCGGCCGAAGCAGCTTGCGATCCAGCCCGGGCGAAGAAACTTCCAGAAGATACGATCCGCCCGGCGCCGCATCTTCTACATCCAGAATTGTGCTCACTTCACGGCTCACGTTAGCGCAATCTTCGTGCGTTACCCCGGCGGGCTTATCGATCACGATGCGCAGCATGCGCGCTTTGCCTCCGCCGCGCAGTTCAACTTCGACCACCTCCAGCCCGCTGGAAGTGGCCACCCGCGCCGCGATTTCGCACACCCGTTCGACCTCAAATGCCATGAAGCCAATAACTTATGGGCTTGGACCCTGCACCTGAATTGAGCTGAAACTAAAAAGTGGGCTTGCGCCCACTGGTGTGTTTCGCCAATTGCTCGGTACTACACAACAGTTTCCTTTGACAAATATACGCTGCCGGAGGGCAAAAGACAAACGCTGTGGGATGCCTCCGAGCAAGTCGGTTCGCGAGCTGGAATGCGGTTAATGCGCCTCCCAGAGGATGCTAGGAGCCGTTCCGCGGGCGATGACCGTTCGATTGTGGCTGCCTAGATCGACCACCGTGATCATGCCGTCTTCCCTGAAGCCGTGTTCATATGCAACCACGAGCAGGGATTTGCCGTTGGGCGACGAAACCGGGGAAAAGAAGTCGAGATGCTTATCCGTAAGGACAGTTTCAATTCCGCTTCCGTTAAGATTGACTCGAAATATTTGCGATCTGCCTTTTTGCGCGCGATCCGAGGCGAACACGATGCTTTGTCCATCCGCGCTCCAGTTTGCTTCCTCGACTTCCGAATTGTCATCGACTACTTTCTTGGCGTTGCCGCCATCCCCATCGGACGTCCAAATCGCCTTGCGCCCACCCGCATCGCTCCAGAACAACAGCCTCTTTCCATCCGGAGACCAACGCGCTCCGCCCCCGGAGCTTATTGGAGCGCCTTGGATGGCCTCTTTGTTCATGTCCATGATGTACGTTCCACCCTTTGCAAAGAACGCGAGTCGGCCATCGGGAAGCCAATCACTTGGGCAGGCGCCGAGCGGCAGATTCGTCAGCCGTTTCTCGCCCGAGCCATCGATATTGATGACGTACATCTGTCCGGGAACGAACGTGGTCGGCCCGGCTTTTTCCTCGCGGCAGAATGCAACTTTTTGTCCGTCCGGAGACAAAACCGGCTGCATTCCGCTTACCAGGTGCCTTGGTTTGGAGGATTGTGGGTCCAGGACGAAAATGTCGCCGTTGAATGATGTGAGTAGGGTTCCTCGAGCCCAGAAGGCGAGCCTCTTGATCCCGAGGTCGCCAGTCTTTGGGCTTCGGCAATTTCCCGCGCCCTGGATAAAAATTATCAGCGCAGAGACGAAAGCGAACGGCAAAAGACGCAATCTTCTCACCGGGCAATATTATCCCACTTTGCGGAATAAAGTCGATTGTGAGGCTTGACAAAGACCTGCCTGCTTGCCGGGCAGGCGCCCATCTTCCTTGGTTCAAGGTACGGGGAAGGGCCCCAATCGGAACTGGGAACCGGCGACTGTTTCTGATATCCTCATGCGTTTTACCTGAGGTGCGGGTGTGGAGAAGCGGGGGCTCAAGTATCATCGCGGGCGCCTGGGCGAGGCCTTGCGGGAAGAAATTGAAACCATCGTCGAAGGGGAGCTCGCGGACCCGCGCATCGGCCTCGTGAGCGTGAGCAAAGTTGCCCTGGCCGATGATTCGCGCTCCGCCCGCGTTTTCGTGACCGTGGAAGGCGACGATGAGGAAGCGGCCCGCTGTCTGCAGGGACTGATGGCCGCCGTCGGATTCATCCGGCGTGAAGTGGCGGAGCGGCTGCATCTGAGGCGGCCGCCGGAGCTTTTTTTTCAGCTGGACCGCGGCGGGCAAGCCACGGCAAGAATTGAGGAATTGCTGGGCCGCGCCGCCAAGCGGAAACGGTGACGCGGCGGCGCTGAATGCACGTTGGGCGCCTGGGCCACAAGGAATTGGCGCATGTTGAAAGATGTTCTCCATCAAATCGAGCAGCGTGACCGGTTCTTGCTGACCTCGCACGCCCGGCCCGACGGCGACGCGGTCGGCTCCGCGCTGGCCTGCTGCCAAATCCTGCGCTCCAGGGGCAAAGCGGCGCAAGTCGTGCTGCGCGATGGCGTTCCACGCATTTATCAGCGGCTGCCCTTTGCGGACCAGGTGGTGCAAGCCGAGCGCGTCAACGGAAACTACGAAGCCGCCATCATCCTGGAATGCGACAGCGTGCAGCGCACCCGGCTGGAAGGCCTGGAGAACCGCTTTCTCATCAACATCGATCATCACTTGAGCGGGCGCCCCTTCGCCGACGTCAACTGGATCGATCCCGCTGCGGTGGCTACGGCGGAGATGGTATTTCGGTTGGCTCGCGCGGTCGACGCTCCGATTTCGCCCGAAGTCGCGACCTGCCTGTACACCGCGCTGCTGGCCGATACCGGCTCCTTCATGTTCGAGGGCACGAACGAGCACACATTCACGCTGGCGCGGGAGCTGGTGCGCGCCGGGGCTGACCCCGCGCACTGCGCGCGCAGCCTCTACTTCGCTCATTCCACCGCGAAGATGCGACTGCTGGGCGCGGCGCTTTCCAATTTGCAGCGCGAAGGGCCGCTGGCTCTGATGTGGGTGACGCGCGAGCAGATGGAGAGTTCTCAGGCGAAAGAAGAAGATTGCGAAGGCCTGGTGAACTACGCTCTTGCAATCGGTGACGTCGAGGTCGCTGCATTTTTGCGCGAGCTGCCGGACGGCCGCTACCGCGTAAGCCTGCGCAGCAAGGGCCGGCTGAATGTGGCGTCGGTCGCCGAGAGCTTCGGCGGCGGCGGACACGAATGCGCCAGCGGCTTCTCGCTCGAGGGCCCGCTGGAGAAGGCGGCGGAAAGAATCTTGGGCGCGATCAGAACCGTTGCACTATCTTGAGCGCAGCAAAGCACCCAGAATTCCCGCCAACCCCACGAAATCCAGGCTAGGCCTGACTGGTTCCACGTCTCGCCAGCCGCCGTCCTCAGGCAGCCGGCCGAATGTTCTGATTGACCCGGAAAAAGTTCTTGGGATCGTATTTCTTCTTCACCGCCACGAGGCGCTGATAATTATCACGATAGGCGGCCTGAATCCGTTCCTGCCCTTCTTCCATCATGAAATTCATGTACGCGCCTCCGGCTGAGAATGGATGCAGTGCTTCCCAGTAATCCTTGCACCATTTCGTAATCTTCTCAGCATTGGCAGGATCAGGATCCACCCCGACGATGACTTCGGCAAACAGAGCTTCGCGGAAGCTATAGGCGGTGTCGTTTTTGCCGATGCGCTGGGCCGCGCCATTCACCGGATAGAGATGCATGGTAGAGAGCATGGTCGGCAGCATCGCGCCATGCTTGGCGTGCTGGGCAATCGCTTCGTCAGTGAGTTCGGTGAAGTTGTCCGCCCGCCAATACCATTGCAGGCCCGGTACGAACAACCCATCAAACAGGCTTTGCACCACTGGGAAGGGAGCCGGGCCGACGTGGTGGAGAAGCGGATGGCCGAGCGCTTGCATCGGCTTCAGGGCCGCTTCGGTTTTTTCGGCGGAGCCGGTGCAACACCAGACGATTCCGCACACTTTCTTCAGGTGAAGATGCTCCGGGAACATCGGAGCAGGAGGAATGACGAGAAACGCAAAGAAACCGCTAATGTCTTCGGGAGCGTTTTTAATGAAATCGCGGTAAGCGCGGAGAACCGTCACGGATTCCTCGAGCGGCCAGAAGGTTGGGCCGAATTGCACCATGCTCACGGGATGGAGGCGGAACTCAAAGGAAGTGACCACGCCGAAGTTGCCGCCGCCGCCGCGCACCGCCCAGAACAAATCGGGGTTCTCTTTGCTGCTGGCGGTCACAAAGCTGCCGTCTGCCAAAACCATATCCACGGAGAGGAGATTGTCAATGGTCAGGCCGTATTGACGGCTTAGATAACCGATGCCGCCACCCAGAGTGAGACCTGCCACCCCGGTGGTAGAGATGAATCCGCAGGGAGTAGCCATGCCGAAGGCGTGCGTAGCATGGTCCACGTCGCCCCAAACGCAGCCCGCCTCCACGCGGACGGTCTTTTCGGCCGGGTTCACGCGAATGCCCTTCATGCGCGAGAGGTCGATCACCAGACCATCGTCGCAGGTTCCCAGTCCGGCGCCGTTGTGTCCGCCGCCGCGAATGGCCGTCAACATCTCATTCGCGGCGCCGAATTTCACCGCCGCAATGACGTCAGCCACGTCCACGCAGCGGACAATGAGACGCGGACGTTTGTCGATCATCCCGTTATAGACTTTGCGGGCCGCCTCATAGGCGGCGTCAGAGGGCTGGATCAGCTCTCCACGAAACGAACTCTTCAATTGATCTAGGGATTGAGCAGGCATGGAGTCTCCCTCCACTGAGCGTGATGTTTTGTGCTGGCCGTGAGCAGGTCTGCGGTCAGGGAATTGAAACTTTCCGAGTGCAGCTCCACACTGCACACTCCGAGCCGAAGCAGGATACCAAAAACATTCGGTCTGCGTCTGACAATATTCGATTGCGAGTCGGGCGCCCGAGGTTCCGCAGTGGGCGAGGTCCGGGGCTCTGTTGCTTCGCCGTGTTCCCCGGTTTGCCTCTCGCGCCGCCAAAGCACTACACTCCCCTTTCGCGCTACGCTGTTTTGTGTCCCAAGCTCTGCGGGAGCCGCGGTGGAAATTCTCGACCTCCGACATTTTTCTTCGTCTGATCTGCGGGCCCTGCTGGAGGATGAAACCAGGGCATGGGAGCGGCTGCTTTCCTGGGACTACAGCGGCTCGGCGGACATGATTCTGCGTTACGCCGACGCTAAGATTCTGCCCGGGTACGCGGCGATTGAGCGCGGCCGGATTTGCGGCTACTCGTTCTTCGTGTATGAAGGCAGCAAGGGCGTGATCGGCGATCTCTACGTCGCGAGCAATGGCGGGACGTTCAACCCGCAGGAAGTGGAATCGCGCCTGCTTGTGCATGTGATCGAGACGTTGCAGCAGTCGCCGGGCATTCATCGGGTGGAGGCGCAATTGCTGCTGCACGAAACCGGCGCCGTGGCCGCATCATTTTCAGAACAGGGGTTTCGGCGGCACGCGCGGCTTTTCATGGTGATGCCGCTGGCGCCCATACCTCGCGCTGTGGCGGCCCCGGGAGCGGAAATTGAGATTCGGCGCTGGGCCGAGGCCGACTATCAGGCCGCGGCCGCCGTCATCACCACCGCCTACCGCGGCCATGTGGATGCCGATATCAACGACCAATACCGCAGCCTGAGCGGCTCGCTTCGCTTTCTCAACAATATTGTGCGCTTTCCGGGGTGTGGCACTTTCGATCCGGAGTCTTCTTTCGTCGCCGTTCATCGCCGCGCGCGCAGCCTGGCGGGCCTGATTCTCTGCTCGCGGGTCCGCCACGACGTCGGCCACGTCACCCAGGTTTGCGTGCTGCCGGAGTACCGCTCGCAGCGGATCGGAGAGTCTCTGCTCGCAACTTCTACGGCTAACCTCCGCCAGCGGGGCTTCTCGTCTCTCTCGCTGACCGTCACCGAGGCCAACACTCACGCTGTGGCTCTGTACCGCCGTCTGGGATTCGATACCAAGCGAGTGTTCGATGCGTTCGTGTGGGAAGGATAAACCCGTCGTTGGTCCTTTGGTCGTTGGTCGTTGGCCAGTCGCAGCTTCGTTCGAAGCCTCATTGGGTGAGAGGATCGTTAGAATGCACGGCGCGCAGCGGCGCGACTTAGCTCAGAACGACAGCGGGTTAGGCCAACGACCAACGACCAAAGGACCAACGACCAACGACCAACGACCAACTATCTCTTCAACAGCCACATCGCCCAGCCGGCCACAAAGACTCCGCCGATAAACATGGCGAAACAATAGAGGCCGTAGCGAACCATTTCGCGGACGTTGTTGCGCTGCGTAATGCCGAAGACGATGGAAGCGAACACGGCAAAGATCAGAGCTGCAGTAAAGTGCGACGGCGCGAGAACCACTGCAAAAGGTGTCAGCGCGTGAGCGAAGGGAGCTGGCATCATGATTTCTTTCCGATCGCGATGTGATAGGCATCCGCCACACTGATGAGGTTCAGCAACCCAGCCACGATGATGTACTTGGTGCCGTAGTCGGCGGTGGCGTGGGAGATCGCGCCCTGGCCGAAATCCAAAGCCCGCGTGACGATATAGAGCCCGCCCGCGCCGATGTCGCCAACGAAGCCCAGGATATCGAGAATATCGCCGCTGTTGGGGCGATACACGCGGCCCTGCATGAGCAGGCCAAGAATAAACATGGTGACGACTGACGCCATGAGCAGCAGGCCGCGAATCCAGCGCTTCTGAATCATGTGGCCGGCGCCGGGAATCAGCCAGGCGATCGCCGGCGCCACTACCGACATGGTGGCGGCTGCCTGCTCGGTTTCCGTTTTACTCGAGGAAGAAGTTGGCATTTAGACAATCACAATCTCACGTTGAATTTTACCCGTTACCTCAGCGGCGTTGCGCCGCACCAGAACGTTGACTTCGCTGCGCACGCCGAACTCCGGCAAATAAATGCCCGGCTCGATGGAGAAACAGGAATTCGGTAAAAGGCGGCGCTCATCGTGGATTTCTAGATCGTCCATGTTAGCGCCGTTGGCGTGCACTTCGGTGCCGATGGAGTGGCCGGTGCGATGAATGAAATAGTCGCCGTAACCCGCTTGCTTGATGTGGCCGCGCACCGCACGATCCACTTCCCAGCCGGCAATGGGACGGCTGGCGGCGATGGCCTGCTGCACGGTCTGCACCCCGGCGTCGCGAGCGTCCCGCACGATTTGAAAAACTTCCCTCGCGCGGTCCGAGGGCGATGTGCCAATCCAGCCCATCCAGGTGATGTCGTAATAAACCGCTTCGGGAGTGTTCTTCTTCGCCCAGACGTCGAGCAGCACGAGATCACCTTCGCGGATGGCAGCTGACCTTTCCGCGCGCGGCTCGTAGTGCGGGTCACCGGCGTTTGCATTCACGGCGACAATGGGAGGATCGTCCGTGACCAGATTCTCCCGGCGAAAGGCCTCCATGAACCACTGCTGAATCTCGTATTCTGTTGTCCCGCCATCGCGCGCCCGCCGGCCGATTTCCTGGAACGCCGCTGTGGTGATCGCATCAATCGCATCACGCGCGGCGAAATGCGATTTGATCTGCTCTTCCGTCCACGTGGCCTCGAACAGAGCCACCAAGTCGCCGGAGCTGACCACGTTCTTTCCCAGACCGCGTATCATTTCGAGCGTGCCGCCATCGACGAGGGAGACATAGAACACCAGGTTGTTGGGCGAGTACTGCATGGCGATGTCGCGAAGGTTAGAGAGCATCGCCTTGACCTCGTCGAAAAGTTCCTGCCACGCGGCGTATTGGCGCTTGCTGCCGGGAAGGGAATCGAGTTGCCCGGACTCGATTTTGTGCACCAGCTTGATCGGTTCGCCTTGCGCCGGGATGAGATAAAACCAGCGGCGCGTGACCAACAGGTTCGCAGGCAGGCCGAGCACGCGGTAAGCAATGGGATCGCGATGATGATGGTCGTAGAAAAGCCAGGCGTCGATATTGCGCTCTTGCAGCGCGGCCTGTATGGCGTGGAGGTCCATGGGCAAATGAGTATTCTAGCAACGCCGGAGCTTTTGAGCTAATGAGCAAATGCCAGCGCGAGTCTACCGGTGTCGTACTAACCGGTAAGTGCCAAGGGCGAGAGGGACCAGCCAACCGACTATGAAAACAGAGTACAGGAGCCCAAAAAGATAGATACCAACGATCAAAGCTGACTGCCGGTCGGCGTCTTTAGTTTCGAACATGTGGAAATACGAACTTGGGGCGAAGTGAAGCCACACGACAACCACCATAAACCAGATCACCCCAATCGTGATTAGCCATTTGGGAGTCATGCATCCTGCCTCACGCTCCATATATTAATCCACGAAGAAACTCAGTGCGGGCTCGCACCTTAGAAACAGGAGTGGTTTCGCGCTCTGACATTCGACGCGTATCAGCGGTTCTGCCTAACCGGGGCAGTTCAAGTTCTAGCTCGTTACCGTCTCCTCCGGCTTCAACGTCTTGTCGTAGAGCCAGAGCAAGGCGGCGGTCACCACTCCCGTCGCAGTTACAACCCACCAGATCCGACCCGGCTGGTGGGTTACTTCTCCGAAGTGATGCAGAAGCAGGCCCCCAAACCAGCCGCCCACCAGCGAACCGATGCCAATGGGCAGGAATGCGAAGCCCATGTACGTGCCCTGCTGGCCTGGGGGCGCGAGCCGCGAAATGTATTCGTAGTAGCGGGGTGACTGCGTGATCTCGCCCAGTGAAACCGCAAACAGCGTCGCGATCGCCGTGATGACCGTGGGATGGATGATGAGAATGATCCAGGCCAGCCCTGACATCAGCGTGCCCAGCGTGATGGCGCGAAAAGCCGGCAGGCGCTGGGTGAGAAAACTCACCGCCATTTGCAGCGTAATCACGGTCAACGGGCCAGTCACGAGCATCAGTTCCGTGTCGGTTTTGGGGTTGATGTAGTCGTGGATATAGATTGGAAGAACAATGAATTCCTGCCAAAACACGATCCAGTAGCCGGAAAAGATCAGGAGAAAAATCATGAACCGCGGGTTAGAGACCACGGTCAGAAAATTCTTTGCCGCCTCGCCCAGGCTCGGAGCCTCCGGCTCGCCGGAACGGCGCGGCTCTCTGAAGAAGAGCAGCACCGCGAAAAACATGGCAAAGACGCTGAGCGCCGCGGCACGAAACACGTTTTCTACGCGCATGTGCTGATGAATCCAGGAAGCGAGATAAGGCCCCGCCGCCCCGCCGATATTCACCAGCGTGTAATAGATGGAATAGCCGATGGAGCGGACGTTTTCTTTCGAGGCGCGCGCCGTCGTGCCGACGACGCAAGGTTTCACCAGCGCGATGCCCAGAGCCGGCAACGCCAGGATGATGCTTACCAGCACCACCAGGGGCATCGCACCGCGTATCGGCGCGAGCCAGGGCGCGCCGATGGAACCCAGCAGAAAGTACGAGCAACTCAGAATGAAATAGGCGAGTGAGAGCGATCGGCGAAATCCGAGACGGTCGGCGAGGGTGCCTCCGAACGCGGCAAGAAACCAGACCAGGCCGCCAAAAAGTCCGGTGAGGCTGCTTGCCCGTTCCACGCCGAAATTCAGTGTCTCGTGCAAATAGCGGGCGAGAGAAGCAAAGGCCGCGTAGTAGGACAGCCGTTCGAACAGTTCGCTGACATTGGCGACCCAGAAAGGCCGCTCGAAGCCAGTACGGATTTCGTGAAAGCGTTCGGAGAAGGTCAAAATTTGTTTCCTGAGCCTGCCGCGCCGCTATTCCTGCAGCCGCTGCTTCACTGCAGCGGCGGATAGGCCCGCAACTCGAATCACTTTATTGCGGCCGCGTTGGCCGGAGGCAATGGTAACGGAGGAACGCGGAACCTTCAAAAGATTCGCCACGAATTCGACGCAGGCCGCGTTGGCCTTGCCTTCGATGGGAGGCGCGGTAAGAGCCAGCTTGAGCGCGCCGTCCAGTTCGCCGATGATGGCATTCTTGCGGGCTCGTGGTTGCACGCGAACCGCAAACGTTGCGCCGCGCGGACTGTCGCGGATTTCAATCATGGGAGTGACCATGTGGCTGAGGCGCTGGCATCCTCGCTACAATAGCGAGTATGGCTTCGTCGCCCAAATCCGATCCGATTTCCGACCTGCTCAAACGCGCCAAAACCATCGCGGTCGTTGGGCTCTCCGACAGTCCGCTGCGGCCCAGCCACGGTGTTTCCGCGTACATGCAGAGCCATGGCTACCGCATAATCCCGGTAAATCCCAAGATTCGAGAGTCCTTGGGAGAGAAAGCATACGCCACTTTGCTCGACGTCCCGGAGAAGATCGATATCGTGAACATCTTCCGCCGTCCGGAGCAAGTAGGCGCGATCGTCGATCAGGCAATTCAGTTGAAGGTTCCGGCCATCTGGATGCAAGAGGAGATCGTAAACGAGTCGGCGGCAGAGAAAGCGCGGAAGGCCGGGATCTTCGTCGTAATGGACCGGTGTATTTTGAAAGAGCACAAAGCCCGCTTCTGAGCGGTCACTCTGAGCGAGTTGGTTTGCCCGGAGCGCAAATCAACGGCAGCCACTTCGCTTAGGATGACAATCTCTTCCGCTTGATCTCTTCCAGCCTTTCGCGAATTCGTTTTTCCACTCCTTCATTGGTCGGCCGATAGTACTCGCGGGCTTTCAGATTGTTGGGCAGGCACTGCATGTCGGCCACTTTGCTCTCCAAATCGTGGGCGTACTGATAGTCCCGGCCGTAGCCCAGGCCTTTCATCAACCCTGTGGGCGCATTGCGCAGATGAAGAGGAACCGGCTCGGCGGCGGTGCGCTCCACATCTTCCTGCACAGCCCCATAAGCGGTGTAGAGCGCATTCGATTTTGGCGCGAGCGCCAGATAGACGACCGCCTGCGCCAGCGCCAGATTGCCTTCCGGCATGCCGATGAAATCCACCGCATCGCGCGCGGCCATGCAAAGCGCGAGGGCATTTGGGTCGGCTAGGCCGATGTCCTCGACCGACATGCGCACAACTCGCCGCGCCACGTAGAGCGGATCTTCGCCAGCTTCGAGCATCCGTCCCAGCCAGTAAAGCGACGCATCGGGATCGCTATTGCGCACCGACTTGTGCAGTGCCGAAATCAGGTTGTAGTGCTCTTCGCCGGTTTTATCGTAGAGGAGAACGCGCGTCTGCAAGGCGTCTTGCGCGATCGCATCGGTGATCTCGGCGCCGGTTTCCTTCCCGGCTGCAAGCGCGAGGCTGGCGGCGACCTCCAGGACGTTGTAAGCGCTGCGAGCATCCCCGCTGGAATACGCGGCGATCTTGGCGAGCGCTTCGTCAGAAGCGAGCAGCATCATTTTTCCCAAGCCGCGTTCCTCATCAGCTAGAGCCCGCTTGAGCAGCGTGACAATTTGTTCTTCGGTAAGCGGCTTCAGTACATACACCCGGCTGCGCGAGAGCAGCGCGGAAATGATTTCGAACGACGGATTCTCCGTGGTCGCGCCGATAAGCCGGATGTTGCCTTTCTCGACGTGCGGCAGAAACGCATCCTGCTGGGCTTTGTTGAAGCGGTGGATCTCGTCGATGAAAACGATCGTCCTCGTGCCATATTGCCGGGCGCGCTCGGCGTCGGCCATGACCTGCTTGATTTCCTTGATGCCAACCAGCACGGCGGAAAACTCGATGAATTCCGCCTTGGTCAAGTGTGCGATGATTTGCGCCAGCGTGGTTTTGCCGGTCCCGGGAGGTCCCCAGAAAATCAGCGAGCCGAGATCGTCGCGCTCAATCTGCGTGCGCAGCGGCTTGCCTGGCCCGACCAGATGCTCCTGTCCGACAAATTCTTCCAGCCTGCGCGGACGCATCCGGTCGGCCAGCGGCCGCGTGCGGTCGGCGGGGTTGCCAGGGTCGGGAGTGGTTTGGAAAAGACCCATAAGATCATCACCACAGAGGAGCACAGAGGAACCAAGTCATGAAAATCATCGCCTGCGTCTCGCAGCCTCGTACAGCACAATACTCGCCGCCACTCCGGCATTCAGTGACTCGACCTGCGGCGAGTGCGGGATGGCCAGTACCTCACCCATCGCTGCCAGTAGGTTCTTCGGCAGTCCGGCGCCTTCGCTGCCGATGAAAATCACCAGGGGCAGAGCAAGATTCGCCTTGTCCAGCCGCGTACCTGTGTGCGACGAAGTTGCCGCCAACCGCAGGCCTAACTCACGCATCCGGCCCAAAACGTCCGGCAAGCTAGTCCGGGTAATGGGTAGTCGAAACACCGACCCGGCCGAAGCGCGAATGACTTTGGAGTTGAAAATTCCAACCGTCCCATCGCCCAGAATCACTCCGCCTGCGCCAAAAGCTTCCGCCGATCTAAGGATCGTGCCCAGATTCCCCGGATCCTGAATGCCCACGATCGCCAGGATGGGCCCGGCATTAGCCTTGCCCAGCACGTCTTCCAACGAAAATTCCTTGCACCGTACCAGGGCGGCCACGCCTTGCGGAGTTTCGCTGGCAACGGCGCTCGCGAACAACTTGTTCGGCAGCAGGAGCGTCTCCACGTGAGCTGCGAGCTGGGGCAGCAGCCGCTGCGCCTTCTCCTTTGCCGAGGTGCTGAAAAACACAGCGCGGAAACGCACTCCGCTGCGCAGCGCCTCCTCCACGATTCGCGTGCCCTCGATGGCGCAAAAGCCGCCAGAAGTAAGCTCGCCCTGCGCGAAAGCCCGCCGCAGGTCTTTGACCAACCCGTTCTGCCGCCCTTCGATGGGGCGCAAGCGAGACACAGGGCCAGCGGCGTCGGCGTGCCCAGATTTCTTCATGGCGATACCTTTTCCGCCAGAATCATACGCGTTCCTCTCGGCTTGCGACGGCGCCTCATGTTATGTTAGGTGTCGCGGTTTCCTAGCAGCGGAAGGATACAGAAGTGCGCCCGGAAATTCTCAAAATCAGCGGCCAAAATCCAGAGCCTTCGCTGGTCCGATATGCGGCCGATCAGATTCGAGCTGGCCAAGTCCTGGGAATGCCCACGGATACGTTTTATGGGCTGGCCGCCGATCCCTACAACCTGCGCGCGGTGGACCGCGTGTATGAGATCAAGTCGCGCTCGCGGCACAAACCGCTTTCCCTGTTGATCGAAAGCGTCGACCAGGCGGAAGAGCTCTCGCAACCCTTGCCGGAAGAGTTCTACGCGCTGGCGCGCCGCTTCTGGCCGGGGCCGCTGACGCTGATCGTGAAAGCTTCTTCGAGCTTGCCTCTCAAAGTTACGGCCAACACCGGTAATGTAGCCCTGCGCGTGCCCAACTCGCAGATTCCGCTGGCTGTCGTTCAGGCGGCCAAGATTCCCATTACGGCGACCTCGGCAAATTTGAGCGGGGAAGCCGAGTGTACAACCGCGCAGGCGGTCCACGACCAGCTTCAGGGACGGATCGCGATTATTGTCGATGGCGGTACCTCGCCTCGCGAGGTGGCTTCGACCATCATTGATCTGACCGATGAGGAAGCTCGCTGGCGCATCCTCCGGGAAGGCGCCATTCCCTCGGCGGAGATCTCTCAGTTCTTTGCGCAAGGATGAAGAATTCCGCAGTTCGAGCGCGCAGCGGCAGTCGCTGGCTGCTGAGGATGCTGGCGGTGGCTGTCTTCGCGGTAGCTCTTTGCCTGGGCCTTATTTCCGCCGGAATCGTTCACGATTCCCAGCTCCAGGAATTGCATTCCGCAAATGCGATTGTCGTGTTCGGCGCCGCCGAGTATGCCGGGCGTCCCTCACCCGTCTACCGCGCCCGGCTGGATCATGCCTTCGCCCTTTATCAGAGCGGCCTGGCACCGGTCGTCATTACCACCGGGGGCGCCGGCGGCGATCCCAGCTACAACGAAGGCCAGGTTGGCCACGACTATCTGATGCACCTTGGAGTGCCGGAAACCGGCCTCATCGCTGAGACCCAAGGCACCGACACGGCGCAGTCGGCCAAACGCGTGGGCGTGATCATGCGGGCCAACGGCATGCACACCTGCATTGCCGTCAGCGATGCCTACCATGTTTTTCGCGTCCGCAAGATGCTGGAGCACGAGGGCGTGCAAGTGTACGTCGCCCCTCGCCCCGATTCACGGCCTCACGGAGAGGCGGAGCGAGCAGTGGCCGTGCTGCGCGAGGCTGCGAGCTATTTCTTGTGGCGACTCCACATTCCCACTTAAGCAGTTGTGGGGCGGACACTCCTGTCCGTCGATTTTGATTTTCGAGTGAGCGAGCCAGTAAATTCAACGGCGGCGGCCAGGAGTGTCCGTCCTACACGATCTCTACCAGCCCATCCGCTTGCGCAGCTCGGTTACGTGGGCAATGTGGTGCCTGCCGTGCCAGGCGTAAAGGGCGAGATTCTTATCCAGCGTCATAAGTCCCGCTTCTGGATGCTTGAAAGTGCGGTTCCAATCGCCCCCTTGGATCGTCCGCAGCAGATAGACGAAGCGCTCGTGTACCGAATCCAGCAGCATGAGCGAGACTTCCACTGGAGTCGACGAATTGTCGGGAAGCTGCGCCCAAGCCTTCTCGTCGTAGGGTTTGACGGTTGGTTCATTTTCTGTGAGCGCCAGCTTGAAGCGAATGTAGGCATTCATGTGGCTTTCGGGAACGTGATGGACGACCTGCCTCACCGTCCAACCGCCTTCGCGGTAGGGCGTATCCAATTGCTGCGGCGAGAGCCCTTGCACGGCCGCGCGCATGGCGGCAGGCACCTGCGCCATATCATCGATCAGCGCTTTTCGTTTTTCGTCTGAGTTAGGACCGTCGTAGGAAAACTTGCCGATCGGGAAGCGTGGGTCGCCCATGAGGAATCTCCGTTTCCGCTGCTTTTCGAGCGGGAAAGCTTTATTTTAACAGCGCGAAAATTCTCACCGGGCTTCCCGATCCACCTTCAAGCTTCATCGGCGCGACCACCACCATTGCGCCGTGGGCGGGAACACGATCAAGATTGGCCACATTTTCCAGCTGATACACGCCGTGCGCCAACGCGAAGTGGTGAACCGAAAAGTCGGCTGACGGGCCGAAGTCGGCGCTCAGCGTATCAATGCCCATGCCGAAAACATTGCGCCCGTCGATCAGAAACTTGGCCGCATCGAGCGAATAGCCAGGAAAGTGCATCGTGCCCTTGGCATCGGCGTTGCGGTAGTCCTTCGAGGAATCCCATCGCTGATCCCAGCCGGTGCGCACCATCACCACTGCGCCCGGCGGAATCTGCCCGTTGATTTTTTCCCACTGGGCGATGTCTTCCACGGAGATCAGGTAGTCGGGATTCTTCACGTTCGCGCTAACATCGATCACTACCAGCGGCGCCACCAGACGCTCGGGCGGCACTTGATCAATGGTCCAAGCGCCCCGAACAAAGTGGGCCGGCGCGTCCATGTGTGTGCCGAAGTGCTCGGGCAACGAAATTTCGCGGGCGAAATACTGATCTTTCTCGATGGTTGCGACGGTTGTTGCCTGGTAAGCGGGTTTTTCCGAAAGGTCGAACGCCGGCACGTTCGCGTTGATGGTGTGCGTAAGGTCTACGACCGCATGAAAGCCGGAGGACTCGTCCGCACTCAAGTGGTGCTTCTGCGCGAGCAGAAACAGGGCCAGGATTAATACTGCGGCGCTCACCACAGTTCGACTTTTGATTCGATTCCGAGCTTTCATGGTTTTGCTTCTACCTAAGCCTGCAGGCGCCAGGCTCACAATTTAAGTCTAAATCTCTTTGGATGCAGTGGCGCTTACCCACTAGAGCTGTCTCCATTTTGACCACACGGCCTCTAACTTCTAGAAACGCCAATCGGCGAAACCCAGATGGGCACTTTCTCTCAGACCAGCAGCAGCGTAATTCCCACTGCCACGAGCGTGCCCAATAGGTTCACCAGGTCATTGTTGAGCAGCCGGCGGCGCTCCAGCGTGGCTCCCAGGTAGCTGTCGGCAATCATGCCTCCGATGGCGGCGGTCAAGGAAAGGCCGGCCCATCGTAAAGGCAGCAGGCCGGTCAGCGCGCAAACTCCGCTTACGAGCGCCGCGGCCACGATTCCCGCGAGCGTTCCGGCAACACTCACTCCTCCGTCGGTCCCTGCCGGAACCGGCTGCCATGTCGTGACAAGGCGCGCCTCTCCCCACGCCTTCCCGACCTCGCTGGAAACCGTGTCCGCCGCCGCTTCGGAGAGTGCCGCCGCCATGGCTAAAAGAAAAATCGCTCGCCCGCCGCTTACTGGGTAGAAGGCCGCGCACACCGCGGCAACTCCCAAGTTGGCTATAACCTGCGAAGCGCGTCTTCCGTCCTTTCGTTCCGCGGTCCCTGATTTCAGTTTTTGTTTGTAGCCCCAGCGTGTGCTGACCCATGCGAGGGAAAAAACGGCAACCAGAGCTGCGAACGCGCCCGGTCCGGCTCCGGCGTAGAGCAGAAAACAGACGACCGCCCCCGCAATCGCGCCGGACCAGGTGACGCCACGCACCAAGCGCGCCAGAGCCGCGAACACGAGAGTCACCGCCGCTGCTTGCCAAAGTTGCACTGCGCTCCGGTTCGCAATCAGAGAAACCAGGGCCGCACCAATCCAATCAAGCCGCGCCGCACTAACAGTTTGTGACAGTTCACGCATTCCTACCCAATTCCCACCGAAATGCCCGGCAAAGCGAACGAACCCACCACCGGTAGTGTGTACGCGTAAAACGCACTATTTATGGTGCTTTGGTTTGGGGTTACCCGGCCCGGCTTCTGCCATCCATCCCGGTTCGTTGTAGTCTAAACTCACTATCGCGTGGAGCTTTGGGGTTATTTCGCTTGCGGGTGAATCTATGGCATCTTCCGTCTGGTCCGGCTATCTCACTTTCGGCCTGATTTCCATGCCGGTGCGGCTGTTTTCCGGCGCGCGCAGTTCCGGGATTTCTTTCAACATGCTGCATCGCGACGACCTTTCTCGCCTCAAGCAACAGTATGTGTGCCTGGCGGACGGCAAAGTCGTGGAGCGCAGCGAGATCGTCAAGGGTTACGAGTACCGCAAAGATGAGTACGTCGTGATCGAACCGGACGAGATCAAGAAGATCGAGCCCCAGACCGCCAAGACGATGGAGATTCTGGAGTTCGTGAAAGAGAGTGAAGTCGATCCTGTCTATTTCGAATCGTCGTACTACATGCTGCCGGAAGAAGCCGGCCGCCGTCCTTACGGCCTTCTGACCAAGGCGCTTGAGGAAAGCGAATACGTCGCCATCGCCAAGCTTACTATGCACAACCGGGAGTACACCGTGTTTCTGCGGCCGACTCAAGGCGGCCTGATGCTGCACACCATGTACTACGAAGAAGAAGTGCGCAAAGTGGACGGATTCGGCGCTCCCGACGTCGAGCTTAAGGACTCTGAGGTGAAGGTTGCGCACCAGTTGATCGAGGCTCTGGCCGCGGAGTGGGAGCCGGAGAAATATCGTGACTCTTTTCAAGATAACGTCAAAAAACTCATCGAGACTAAGCTCTCAGGCGGCAAGATCGCAGAAGTGGAAAAGCCCAAGAAGCTGGCGCCGGTGGTAGACCTGATGGCCGCCCTCAAGCAGAGCCTGGCCGACATGGAGGGCCGAAAGAAGCCCGCCGCGACGGCAAAGTCAGAGCCCGCTGCCGCAAGAGGACGCCGCGGAAGGTGAGTGTAGCCTTTAAGCCGCACATTTGTGCCCGCGGAACGTGCGGTTGCCCAACCCTTGAGTCAGTTGCTTCTCGTTCCCCTACAACCCGACTAGGAATCGCCAGCATCAGTCTTCCTTAGCTCATGGTTTTCGCGACGACTGACGACCGAAGACTGGCGACTGCCACCCTGTGGCATAGTTCCCGGCCAGCCGTTAGAATGTAGAGTCTTTCAGGGTTCATGCAACGATCTTCTGGAGTGCGAATGAGATTGGCGCTGTTCTGCCGCTTGGCGGCGGTGTTGGCAATCGCAGTGAGCGAGTTTGGGTGCGGTGACACCTTCCGTCCGGTTGTCGTTCCCATCAATTCGATTCCGCCGAATCCTGGCAGCCTGCACTTTGTGATCGCGCTAAGCAGTAATGGCGTTTGCAATCCTCCGGCTGCCAATCAGCCCTGCGGCCCGGGCTCGAGCACTCGAATTGATGTTTCCGGCGACACGCTCGATGGAAGCGCCAACGTCGGACTTAACCCCGTGCATGCGGTTCTTCTCCCGGGCGGCGGCACTGTTTACGTCGCGAACCAGATCGAGGATTCCGTCTCTTTCTATAATCCCTCCACCGTGAGTCCGGTTTCAACTGTCAGCTTGCCCGCGGGCTCAGCTCCGGCGTTTGTCGCCACCACGCAGGCGGCTGTCGTTTATGTCGCCAATTCCGGCAACAATACGGTGTCCATTCTCTCAACTAACAACAATGTGGTCACCGATACGGTTCCGGTCGGGCCCGATCCGGTCGCGCTGGCAGAGCTTCCTAATTTCCAAAAAGTGTACGTTGCGAACCACGGCACAGGCGCGAACCCGGTGAATGGATCGGTGATGAGTATCAATACGGTGGATGGGAGTGTAAACCCGCCTATTCCTTCATCGTGGCGCGCGCCAGTTTGGGTTGTGGCGCGCCCGGACAATGCCAGGGTTTACGTGCTCGACCAGGGAACCGGCACGGTTGCAGCGATCGGAACTTTCACGGACACCGTAGTCGGAACTGCGGCGGTCGGTGCCGGCGCGAATTACATGATCTACGACCGCAGCCGGAACCGGCTGTATATCACCAATCCGGCGGCTCAGACCATGACCGTTCTGGACGCTTCGACGAATCCTGCCAATCCCACCGATCCGCTAACCGTTGTAGGTACGTTTAGCTTTGCCGCGGGCAGCACTTCCTGTCCGAACGGGTGCGTGCCGGTTTCGGTAGCCGCCTTGCCGGATGGAAGCCGGGCTTATGTGGCGAGTTATCAGTTGACTCCCGCGGGCTGCACTGCGGCTTCGCCGCCGTGCTCTATTTCCGCGCAGATGACGGTTATCAATGCATCCAGCGACACCATCACGAAGACTTTTTCCGTCGGCGTGGTCGATCCGACCGCGCCGAGCACGGTGCCTCCGACCTTCCAGCCCAGTACTGCTACAGTCGCGACCTGCGAATCGCAGAGGTTCCGGCTGTCTACGGCTGCATCGGCTGACAGCAGTAGAGTCTATGTGGCGTACTGCGATGCCGGTGCAACCGCTTCGATCAGCACCGTGCCGGACACTTCTCCTGGAACGGAGAACGCTGGCGATTATCTGGTCAACGAACTCTCTGCGCCCGTGAGCGCGCTCCCGCCGCCCGCGCCTGGTCGGCAGCCGCCTCCACAGACTCCTGTCTTTGTGTTAGCCGGGCAGTAATGGGGTTCCTCGCCTTTCCCGTCTACAAATTCGCGCCGCGCAGGGGTTCTGTGCGAGGCAAGGGAAGAGTGCCGAGCTTGCGCGACTGTCTTGCAGAATAGGCCGGCTAGGCGGATGCCGCTGTGCGCTTCCCCAGCCTTTGCAGGTTGTAGCGGAGGACGATATTCATGAACACGGTGCCGCTTTGCGTTTCAAAGGAGAGCACCATGGCCTCAGTGTCTTCGCTGCTTTCGGACCCGCGTTCGGAGGTGTGCAACACGGGGGGATGCACGCGGAAATGAAAGCCCAGATCGTTGAGCGTAGTGACGGCATTGCCGATGATCTGGTTTGCCAGTTCGCAGACGGTTTCCTTCACCAGAACATCGGATTCCGGGACTTCCGCGCCAGCAAACGTACTGGCCATACGAACCGCACTGGCAGAATCCAGGTCGAAGATGATGCGGCCCTCGATGTCGCCCGTCAGCCACACCAGGGCGGCCACTCCTTTGCGGCGGTAGGCTTCCTGTTCCATGCTGAGATTCCCGATAGTTATGGGCGAGTGCAGACCCTGGGAAAGCACAGCATCGGCGGCGTTGATGAAGGGCTGAATCAGTTCCATTTTCATGGTTAGTCTCCAGCGCCCGCGGCCTGCGCCACGGAGCCGTCTTCACCCAGCACGTACTTGATGACCTCGTAAAGCACTTCCGGCTTCACCGGCTTCTGTACGAAATGGCGCGCTCCCCGCTGCAATGCGGCCACGATGTTCTCCTGATAGCCGACCGAGGAGACCATGACAATGCGCGCCTCGGGGTGCTGCTGCACGATCTTTTCCGCCGCTTCGATGCCTTCCATCTGCGGCATGGTGATGTCCATCAGCACGATGTCGGGTTGCGTGCGGTCGTATTCACTGATTGCGGTTAATCCGTCGCCCGCCTCGCCGGCCAGCTGTCCGCCGAACGATTCGATGATGCGCGCGAGGTTTTTGCGGGCGAACACCGAATCGTCAACCACGAGGTAACGAACCGGCTGCCCGTCCTTGCTGCGTCGTACCGCTGCAAACTGCTCCATGTTGCACCCTCCCTTGAAATTCAAACAGCGGCTTGCTTCTTCCGCCGTCACTTCCATTAGCTCCTACTGCCACCGGCTGCTTGTGCGGCATCGCCGGGTTCGGGTACTCCGGCATTTCGATCCTTCGTGCACTGCGAATACAAGACATTGGCCAGCGCATCCAGCGCAACCACACGCGAGGCAAAGCCCCGCTCGAGGGCAGCCTTGGGCATGCCGTAGACCACGCAGGATTCCTCGCTTTGGGCGATGGTCAACCCTCCCGCAGCCTTCACTTGGCCCATCCCACGAGCGCCGTCATCTCCCATGCCGGTCATCAGGATGGCCACGCCTTTCGCTCCAAATTCCTGCGCCACGCTCTGGAACAGCACGTCCACGGAAGGTCGGTGGCCGTTGACTTTCGGGTCGGAACTAAGCACCGCGACGTCGTCCAACGGCAGCCGCTTGGCTTTGAGATGACGATTGCCAGGGCAAATCAGAGCCCGCCCTGCCAGCAGCACATCGCCTGACTGTGCCTCTTTCACCTGAATAGCGCAGATTTCGTCCAGCCGCCGGGCGAACATTTCCGTGAAGCCTTCCGGCATGTGTTGCACGATCAAAAGCGACCCCGGGAAATCAACTGGCAACTGGGGCAAGAAATACTGCAGTGCCTGTGGGCCTCCGGTAGAAACTCCGACGGCCACCACTCGCGTCGGGCGTTTCTTGGAGGTCGGCGTTTGCTTGGGAGACCGCCGCGTTTCCGGGAGCGCTCCCAGTGGCATTTCCCTCGACTGAGCGGCCGCCTTGATCTTGGCGATCAGTTCACTGGCAATTTCCGGCATGCGAGCCATCACGTCGTGCGGCTTGGCGACGAAATCAAAAGCACCCAGCGAGAGCGCCTTGAGCGTGATCGAAGCGCCCTCTGTACTGTGTGAACTGACCACGATCACGGGAACACGACTACGGCGCATGATTTCCTTCAACGTATCCAGCCCGCTCATGCCCGGCATTTCCAGGTCGAGGGTGACCACCTGCGGCTTTAACTCCTCGATCTTCTTTAGGCCGAAGTTGCCGTCCATGGCGGTTCCCACCACGTCGATGGAAGTGTCGGTCCCTAGAATCTGAGGGATCAACTTGCGCATGAGCGCGGAATCGTCCACCACCAAGACCCGCACCGGAGGTGTCACCGTGTCACCTCCATGGCGGCGGAAGCCTGCGCGGGCCCGGCATTGGTGAGCAACAGCCCACTGCAGAGCTGGCCGGTATTTTCCGCGCGCATTCGACTCGATCGCTCGATGACCGCGGGCAGGTTGAGAATCAGCACTACGCGCCCGTCGCCCAGAATCGAAGCTCCGCTCACGAGGTTGGTGGCCACAGTGCGATCGTCCACTGCCTTGATGACCAATTCTTCTTCCCCCTCCAGTCCCTCTACGATCAATCCCAGTTTGTGATCGCCCAGCGTGATCACCAGGACAAAAAGCTTGGCGTGCGAGCGATCCGCCGGGCTGTTTGGAGCTTGCCCCAGTCGCACCAGCGGCAGAACCTGTCCGCGTAACTGCAGGACTTCGTAGTTATCCACCTGGTGAACTTCGGCCTCGGTAGCGCGGGCGATCTCCGCAACCGTGTTCAACGAGATGGCGTAGAGCCGCTGCTGCACACGGAATAGCAAAGCCTTGATGATGGCCAGCGTAAGCGGCAATTTCAGGCGGAAAGTCGTTCCCTGGCCGGGGCGGGATACGACTTCCACTGTACCCTTGAGCCGCTGCAACACGTTCTGGACCACGTCCAAACCAACGCCTCGGCCCGAAACTTCTGTAATTTCCAGGGCCGTGCTGAATCCTGGCCGGAACAGCAGTCCCAAAACCTCTCGTTCGCCGAACGCCGCCGCTTCTGCCGGGCTGACCAGCTTTTGTTCGACAGCTTTGGCCTTGACGCGATCGAGATTGATGCCTCGCCCATCATCGCTGACTTCCACGATCACTTGGTTTCCCTGATGGTAGGCATCCAGACGGACCGTACCGCGCTCCGGTTTCCCCAAGGCCAACCGCTCGGCAGGGCTTTCGATCCCATGGCTGACCGCGTTGCGCACTATATGAGTGAGGGGCTCGGCGATAGCATCCAACAGGCTTTTATCGAGATCCGTATCCTGCCCGCTAACGACCATTTCAACTTCTTTGCCACATTGGCGGGCCACATCTCGCAGCATCCTTGGAAAGCGGCGGAATAGCTGTTCGACCGGCACCATACGGACTTTCATAACGGAGCGCTGCAGATCGCCCAGAACTCGCGACTGAAAGGCCAGCGCGTCGGCGAAACGGCCGCGAATCTCTTCTTTCGGATAACGGCGGCAAAACTCGTTCACGGTCCGCTGCAGCATGGACTTGCCGATAATCAGCTCGCCTACGAGATTCAAGACGCTGTCGATGCGCTCGGCGTCGACCCGCAGAATATTCTCCGCGAGGATGGCGCTCGTCTGCGCCCGGCCTTCGCTCTCTTCATGAGACGGCGCAACATCGGTTTCCGAAGTGTCCGACTGTTCCTGCGTTGAGATTTCCTGCTCAGCGTTGAGTTCCACCGATTCTGGTTCAACCCGCGGGCTTTCGCTTGTCTGTTTTGGGTTCGCGATTTCAACAACGGTCACGTCAGCCACAACCGTCGGGATGCGGCATTTCGCGGCAATCTGGTCCGACATCATGGCGCTACTCAGCAGGATTTGTATCCGCTTCGTCGCCTGGGGCAGATTAGAGTCGGGCGGCGTTCCGAGTAGCTCTCCTGCCCCTGAGACGGCGTTGAGCAGCAATTGCCGAGCCGCGATGGGCATGGCGTTGAGTGGATCCAACTGCGCGGTGATTTGATAGACTTTTCTGCCCTGCCGGAACGCGTTCTGAATTGCTAGGTTCTCATACTCGGTCAAGGCGGGTTTTCCTGCCGCTGTGCCGCTGGGTGACTTCTTTTTGCCGGGTTTACGGGAACCCGGCTGCTTTGCCAATTCGCGAATCATCTTCCGCAGCGGACTCGCTGAGGGCAGAGGAAGTTGACCGCGGTAAGCGGCCAACATGGCAGCGAAGACATCCACCGCCGCGAACGCCACCTCGGCAACCGAGGACTGCGACGGCCCCGCGTCAAGCGCCAAGGCATCCTCGAATTCATGCGCCAGCTCGCTCAGTTCCCGGAAGCCACAGGCTGCGGCATCTCCCTTGAGGGTATGGACCGATCGCCGCAAGGTGCGGACCGCCTCCGTGTCGCCGGAATCCTTCTCCAGCTTCAGGGCTTCTTCATTGAGCGCCTGCAACAGCTCTTGCGCGGTATCGAAGAAGAGCTCGCGCAGTTCCGCGCCCCGTTCATCGGAGAACTGAGTCACTCTCCCCCCTCGATTCGCTGGTATCCGGTTCCGCCGTTGCGGTGAACCATGGCAAAACGGTCGCTCAATCCGCGCAGACTTTCGGCATGGCCAAGCAGCAGGTAGCCGCCGGGATTGAGGCAGCGCCAGAACTTCTCGACCAGCCGCCTTTGCTCCGCCTGGTCGAAGTACATCATTACGTTCCGGCAGAAGATGGCATCATTTCCTCGCGGCAGATATTGCGTCTTCAGATTGTGGAAGTCGAAATGGACCAGCTCTTTCAGTTGCTTCTTGACCGCGTAGCGCTCGCCGACTTTATCGAAATAGCGCAGACGGTAGCTGTAATCCACCGAATCCATTTGGTTTTCCGAATAAATGCCTTCCTGGCCAGCGCGCAAAACCGAATAGTTGATATCGCTCGCTAGGATCTCGAGTTTCCACGGCGTAGGGACAAGAGGCTTGGGAGAAAGTGCGGGAAAAACCGAGGGCTTGCGCAGGCAATAGTAAGCCAGCCCGTCAGTGACCATCATAGCCAGGGTGTAGGGTTCCTGCCCCGTGGAACAACCTGCGCTCCAGATGCGCAGCGAGTAGTCGCCGCGCTCTTGCCTCTTGCGGAAAATGTCTTCGAGCAGGTATTTGTGGAACAAATCCAGCTGCGGCTTGCTGCGGAAAAAGCTGGTTTCATTGATGGTCAGGTCTTCCAGCAGCCGCGCCAGTTCCTGTTTCCCGCTAGGGCTGATGAGCAGCCGGTAGTAGTTGTAGAAGGAGTCCACGCGGCATTCCCTGAGCCGCCCCTGCAGACGGTTCTGCAGAAAGTCCATGCGGCGCTCATCGAAGTACATGCCGCATTCCTGGTAGACAAGGGCCTGCAGGAGCTTGAGCTCCGGCGCGCTGATCTGTATGGCTATGGCGGGTGTACTCATGCGCTCTTTCTGATGCTGTCTCCTGTCGGTTTTTACCTGGCTCCGGCTGCGCCGCGAGCCTCGGTGTTGTTGCCGGTCTGCGCCGTGGCCTCCGGTTTCGCGTTCGGCCGCAGCCCGTTGAACTCCAGCAACCTATTCACGTCCAGCAACACAATCAAACGTCCCTGGTATTTACCTAATCCGGTGACGCAGTTGAGGCCGCCGTCCTGAAATACAGACGAAGCCGCCTCGATGTTGTCCACCGGGACCTTCAGCACCTCGGACGCGGAATCGACCATCAGGCCGCACAGCCGTCCGTTCAGGTCGACAACCAGGATTCGGTTCCCCTTGCCGGATACGACTTCTTTCGCCCCTAGTTTTTTTCGCAGATCAATGACCGAAACGATTCTGCCCCTCAGGTTGATGACGCCGATCATGTCGTCCGGGGCATCGGGAACTGCCGTGATCTCCGGAACCCGCACGATTTCGTGCAGCGAGGCGATCGGTACGCCGTAGGTTTCGCGGCCGATCTTGAAACCGACAATGTGAAGTTCACGGTTCATGGAGCGATTGTTTTCAGGCACGCGCGCCCGCCGCTGCTTGCCGCGCATGGGGGCGCAGACCGGAGGCTCCCTCACGGCGTGCGCTTCTGTCGTTTTCCTCTAATTCAAAGCGACCCATGGATTCGAGAAGATCGCGCGACATCCGGGACAGCTGTTCCGCCGAAGCCGCCAGCTCGGTAGAACTGGATGTGGTCTGCTGCACCAGCTCGCGCATCCGCTCCATGGCCCGAACCACGGCTTGGGCTCCCGAGGCCTGCTCCTCAACCGCCGAGTTGGTCTCGTGGGTAATTTCGTTAAGACGCGTGGTCGCGCGGGCGATCTGCGAGGAGCCGTGCGACTGCTCATTGGTGGCGGCGCCGATTTCCTCGGCGAACTTGTAAACCTCGGTGACCACGTCGGAAATCTTCCCCAGAGCGGAGTTCAATTCCTGCCCTAAACCGAGCCCTTGATTGACGATGGTTGTGCTCTGATCCATGTTCTCCACGGCTTTGCGGGCTTCCTTCTGAATGCTCTGGATCAGCTCCGAGATTTCTTTGGTGGACTGGGCGGATTTTTCTGCCAGTTTGCGAACTTCATCGGCCACCACCGCGAACCCAAGGCCGTGTTCGCCGGCGCGGGCCGCTTCAATCGCAGCATTGAGGGCGAGCAGGTTGGTCTGCTCGGCCAGATCGTCGATCACTTCGATGATCTTGCCGATATCGTCGGCGCGCTGGCCGAGATTATCGATGATCTGCCCGGAGGCGCGGATGGTGTTGTTGATTTTCGTCAGGCCATCCGTAGCCTTCTCCATGGTTGTGATGCCGCTCTGCACTTCTTCCCGCGAACGGTTGGAAATATCCAGGAGCACCTTGGCGGTGTCAGCGACGCGCTGAATGGAAGCCACCATCTCGTCAATCGAAGCCGAAGTCTCGCTGACGCTGGAAGCTTGCACTTGCGTGCTCTTCACCATGTTCTGCACGTTCACGCTCATCTCGTGCATGGTGCTGGTGACTTCGTCGATGGCGGAAGAAGTTTGCAAGCTCACTTTGGCGGATTCGTCGGAGGCGCCGGCGACCTGGTTGGAGGCGCTGGCCACTTGCGAGGCGGCGTCGCGCCCGTCTCGCACCAGGTTTCTCAGCCCGGCAATCATCCGAGTGAAGGCGTTGCCCAGGGTGTCATCCTTGGAGCGAGGCTGGACCTCGATTCCCAGGTTTCCCCCAGCGATGGCTTCGGAAACCGAAGCCATTTCTTTGAGATAGGTCACCATGCCGGCGAAGGTTCGGGCTAGGGCGCCGATTTCGTCATCGCGCTGGATGTCGATTTCATGTTCGAGGTCGCCGGTTTCGCCGATCTGTTTGGCCACGTGCATCAGGTTGATCAAAGGCTCGCTGATGGATTTGGAAGTGGAGAACGCAATCACCACTCCCAAGGCCAGAGCCACTACCGTGCTGACCAGTGCGAGTATGATCGTGAGTTCACCCGCCGTGTCATCCGACTTGCGTTTTTCGTCCAGCGTCTTCTTGTTTTCGGCATCGGCCTGATCCAGCAGGTCGCTGGCGTTCTTCGTCCAGGAAGTCGCGTCCTTTTGTAGGTAAAAGATCTGCAGTTCGGCGACCGTGGCGTTGCCCGCGTCCACTTCCCGGCGCTTCGTGACCAAAGGGTCGGCGAATTGGGAAAGCCAGTTTTGCTCCAACTGCTGCACTCGGGTTAGAGCACTGCGTTGCTGATCGGTATTAGTAATGTTCTCTGTACTGGTCAGCTTTTCCTGTAGGCTCTGCGCTCCTTCCCGCATGGCGTCGACTTCGCGTGTGTCGCCGCTCAGTAAGTAGTTGCTCAGGTCCAGCTGGTTCTGCATCATCTGAAAACGGATTCGGTTGGTTGCCTCGGCAAGGTCCAGGGCGCTCGTAGAGGCCGCCTTGGCGCTGTGCTCGCGTTGCACCGCAATGATGTTCACCAGAAATAAAACGATGACCATCGCCAGGATGATCCCGAAGTTCACATAGAGTTTCTTGCCGATCGTCATCGTTTGGTTTCCTCCGCTACCTGTCTGCCGCTCTGTGGCGCCATATAGTCCCGGGAGGTATTGAATTCCGCGGGCGCACCAGTCCCTGCGACAGAAGAGACTGCGCTTCCACAAATGCACGGCCCTTGCCAGCGCGTCTCTGACAGAAGAAACTTCGGTGTGATGTGCATAACACGTTGATTCTTAAACTCTTGTTCCATCCTCAGCATTACACCCGTCCCTTCGAAAGGAAGTTAGAATCGTCTCATCCATGCTATTGCCTCTCACTCTGAGACAATTCCGCATCCGACTTTTGTCAAGATGGGGATTTCGTATCTCGGCACCCCCCTGTTATTCGCTTGACTCAAATTGAGATTGAGAGCTAATTTTCCTGTATATTCAATTACTTGTGGTTGTGAAGACGTTCTGGTGGGCACTTCTCTGAACATGCCAAGCGGAGATACGTCGCTGCCGGCGGGGTCGAGCCCCGGCTCGGACGAGACCTTCCAGCGCCTGCTACTTCGGCTCTCCCAGACTGTGGCCCAAAGCGTCGAGTCGCATTCGCTTGCTCTGCAGTTCTGCCAGATGACGCGGGAATTCTTCGGGGTGGACGGCGTATACCTTCTGCGGCTTACCTCTGGGAAGTTGGTTGGAACAGACGGCGCAGGCCCATACGCTGATCGCTTCCGAGGGGAGGAATTTCAGGCAGACGACACCTATCTGGCAAAAGAAGCCATCCAGACAAGGCGGACGATCTACACCAACCGCATCGATCCCACCCTATCCCCTTTGGCGTCGGCCTTCGAGGCGAAAGCCGCCATGACCACCCCCTTAATCGTTTCCAGGGAAGTTATCGGCGCCGTCGTCTTTATAAACGCGTCCGACGCTGATTTCTTCAACGATGACCTGGCGGCAAAGGCCACCATTCTTGCGGATTATCTCGCCAACATATTGAAAGCAAATCGCTTGGCAGAATCATTGCGCGACGGGCCTCGTCTTCCCGAAAGCACTTCTTACCCTACAAGCCACCAGTCCGAGTCGCTGCTGGAATTAGTGCTTGATGTAGGCGCACATCTGCGACTCCCGGAATTCGCCGAGCGTTTGGTTCGCCGTTCAGCTGCCACGATGGGAGCCGGCGCGGGCGCGCTCCTGCTCAAAGGAGAGTCCGGTCTGGAGACTGAGTTTTTGCTGAATGCGACGGGAGCAGGCCGCGCCGAAACCGCGCTGCCACATCGCATGGTTCGCGCTGTAACCGATGCCCTATCGCGGCGCGCCCACGCCGTCGTGTCTGGGAAGGCTGCGGAACTGTTGACCCAGGATCTGGCCACAACTCTTCGCTGGAGCGATTGCGTTTTAGTGCGACTGCTCAACCCCGCCGGAGACCTGATGGGCATGCTATGCCTCGCCAATCTAGGCAAACCGCTCTCCTCTGAGGACGAACAGTTCCTGCAAAGGATCGCCGGCTACACCGCTGTCGCATTGGCGAATGCCCGCCTTTTCAGCCGCTTGGACAGCACTAACCGCCACTGGATGGAGATTTTCGACGCCATCAGTGATTTCATCGTGGTACACGACAGCGTCGACAACATCTTGCGGGTCAATCGCTCGCTGGCCGACTTCATCGGCGTGCCGCCTTCCGAGCTGATTGGCGTAAACATGTGCGCTTTGTTAGCGATGGATAATGCCGCGCTGGCGCGCGCCTGCCCGTTCTGCCGCGACGTTGGCGACGATACCGATGAGTACGTGCACCCTGTGCTGGGCAGCACGTACCTGGTTTCCACCTCGCGCGTGCCGGGTTCCGGAAGCGAGGGCCCGCAGACCATCCATGTACTGAAAGACATCACAGACCGCCGCGAGGCGGAGCGTCGCTACCGCGAACTATTTGGCAATATTCAAGAAGGGCTGTTCTTTGCCCATCCGGGAGGAGGGTTCGTCGAGGTGAACGACGCGCTGGTCCGCATGTTGGGTTACTCCACCCGGGAAGAGCTGTTGCAAGTGGAGGTAGGCACGCAGGTGTTCGGTTCGGCGGAACGGTACCACGCCTTTGCCGCGCCGATGCAAGCACACGGGGTTGTCCGCAACCACGAAGAAGCCCTGCGGCGCAAAGACGGTACGACGGTTCACGTACTCATTAATGCCTTTGCAGTTCGTGACGCCCAGGGGCGAATCACGCAATACCGCGGGCTGATGCTCGATATCAGCGATCTTAAGGCTTTTCAAGCCGAATTGCAGCGGGAGCGGGACTTTTCCGGGAAGATTCTGAATAACACCCAAAGCCTGATTCTGGTGACCGATACCGCTGGGTTGGTGAGCTACGCCAACCGGCGATGGCAATTCATGGGCTATGAACAGCAACAGGTACTGGGATCGCGGTTGGAACAACTGGTGGCGCCGGTTCGCCGCCAGGCTCTCAACGATGCTTTTGCCGCGATCGTGAGCGGCCAGCAGGTGGACAACCTTGATCTGCAAGTCCTGCGCGGTGATGGGCGAGTCGGTCATTTCTCCGTCAACCTTAGCCCGATGCGCGACGAGCTGGGCAATGTGACCAGCATCGTCGTGGTCATGAGCGATATCACCGACGCCGCCGCCTTGCAGGGCAAACTCATGCACGCAGAGAAAATGGCGGCGGTCGGTCAGTTGGTCTCGGGCGTGGCCCACGAAGTCAACAATCCACTGACCGCCATCCTGGGCTTCGCGGATTTGCTCATGGAAAACGAGGAGATCCCCGAGGCTGCCCGCAAAGACCTGCGGGTCATCCTGCAGGAGGCGCAACGCACCAAGCAGATCGTGCAGAATCTACTCAGCTTTGCCCGCCAAATGCCTCCGCAGCGCAAGCCGGTCGATATCAACTCCATTTTGCGGCGGACCCTGCAATTGCGCACCTATGACTTCCAGAGCCACGGAGTGGAGGTGCTGGAAGAGTTGGATCAGAATCTGCCTTACGTCATCGGCGACTCGCACCAGCTGCAGCAGGTCTTTTTGAATATCGTGAACAACGCCTATGACGCGGTGCGCGAAACGGGCCGTCCCGCCCGCATACAAATCAAGACCCGCGATCAAGATGGCCAAGTGGAAGTCTCATTCCGGGATAACGGTCACGGCATCTCCCAACCCGACCGCATCTTCGATCCCTTCTTCACTACCAAAGAGGTCGGAAAGGGTACGGGATTGGGCCTGAGTATCTGCTACGGCATAGTGCACGAGCATGGGGGAGAGATTCTCTGCCACAACAACGCCGGCGCGGATGGCGCGACGTTCATCGTCCGCTTTCCCGCCGCTTCAGAACCGGCCTCGATCGGGGCGGCCGCCGGGGTGATACAGCGATGACTTTGCCAGCGGCCAGTCCCCAAAGTTTGCCGGTCCTGCTGATTGAGGACGAGCCGGCCGTCCTGGCCTATGTCCGCGCCGCCTTGGAACGCAGCGGATATGCGGTAGTGTGCAGCGAGTCTGGAGTGGACGCTCTGCGCTTGCTCGAGGCGGGCGAGTTTCTCGGCGTGGTCTCGGATATGCGGACGCCCGGCGGAGTGGATGGCGGCGATGTGTACGCATGGATCGCGCAACACCGTCCACAGCTGGCCCCCCGGCTGGTGTTCATCACCGGCGATATCGCCAATGAGGAGACGGTGGCTACCTTGCGCAAGACCGGCGCGCCGTGCGTGGAAAAGCCTTTTCGCGTGAAGCAGTTCATCGCAGTCATTGAAAAAACTATGGGGAAGGCGTCGTGAATGAAGATCTTCGAATTCGTTTGCTGATCGTGGATGACGAGCAGAGCATCCGCAAGCTCTGCATGACCGTCGGCGAAGGTCTGGGTTTCTCCTGCCTTGAAGCTGACAGCGCAGAGTCCGCCTTGGCTCTGCTCGAGGAGCGGCCTGCACACATGATCCTCACCGACATGGTGATGCCCAACATGTCCGGGCTGGAATTCCTGGAAAAGGTGAAAAAGCTGCTGCCTTCCATCGAGGTTGCGGTCATGACCGGCCACGGCTCGGTCGAAACCGCCGTGCAGGCCATGAAGCTGGGGGCTTATGACTACATCAGCAAACCCTTTTCGCCGCTGGAAGAACTGCGTCTTTTCCTGCGGCGGATGGCAGAAAAGATTCGCCTGGTCGAGGAAAACCAGTTCTTGCGCGAGCGGGTGGACACCGAAACCGGCCTGCACGGCATCGTCGGGGCATCCGGCAAAATTCAGGATGTGCTGCGCATGATCTCGCGCCTGAAGGATACGCGAACACCGGTGCTGATCTCCGGGGAAAGTGGTACCGGCAAGGAGTTGGTCGCCCGCGCGATTCACTTCCGGGGCTCGTTTGCCAGCCGTCCCTTCGTGGCCGTCGATTGCGGTTCCCTGGTGCCGACCCTTATCGAGAGCGAGTTGTTCGGCTACGAAAAAGGCGCTTTCACCGGCGCGTTGAGGTCCAAGACCGGCTTGTTCCAGTCCGCCAGCGGAGGCACGGTTTTTCTCGACGAAATCGGCGAGCTTCCCTTAGAAATGCAAGCCAAATTGCTCCGCGTATTGCAGGAGAAGGAAGTGCGGCCGGTGGGCAGCAACCAGAAGGTGAAAGTCGATGTGCGCGTGATTGCCGCCACTAACCGCGATCTTGAGGTGGAATACCGCCGTGGCGCCTTCCGCAAGGACCTATACTTTCGCCTGAATGTGGTGACCGTCTACGTGCCGAGTTTGCGTGAGCGTCGCTCCGATATTCCAATGCTGACGCAATGGTTTTTAGAGCGCTACGCGCCCGGCGGCTCAATTCAGATTACTCAGCCGGCGATGAAATGCCTGCTTCAATACGACTGGCCAGGAAATGTTCGCGAGCTGGAGAACTGCATCGAACGCGCCGTGGCTTTAGGGGACCGCCGGACTATCGATCTCCACGACCTTCCCCCAACGATCGCTTCGACGTCCCCAGGCTTGTCGTCGGATCTGCTTCCCGGAGCGGCTAGCCTCAGTTCCACCGATCTGGAAGATATCGAGCGCACGACGATCCAGCGTGTCTTCGAGCAGGTGAATGGCGACAAAGCCCGCGCCGGCAAAATGCTCGGCATCAGCCGCGCTACGCTATACCGCAAACTGAAGCGCTACAACATTGGGACTCGGTCATCCATGCCGCCCGCCAGTACGACACTGCAGTAGTCAGTCTGAGGCGTACCCCGCTTGCTCGGCCGGTTTGTCGCTGCCTAGGGCTTGAGACTTGGTCTCAGAGTGAGACGCAAGACTCCCGTTAGTTTCGGATTAGAAATGCGCCTAAGCACAGGTCCTTCAATGGCATAGGCCATCCTCCGAGCAACGTAGCTTTGGCGGTTCCCGTGCATGTTGTCTTGGACGGTGCGGTCTGGGCACAGCTCCCTGAGTCACGCTAACCGGCGGACTTCCAGGGACCCAGGCTGCATTGAATCCCGGGAAAACGAGGTATGCCGTGCTAAGACAGGGCGCAGCCCAGGCTCGCTCATTCCAGGAAAGCAACACGGCCAAACTGGCCAAGTTCTTTCCCGAGGCGACACCGGTGCGCATTCCCGTGCAACTGACCCGTCTGGCCGCTGAGGGTAACAACTTCAGCGAAAGTACGGTGATTGAGTTCGGCACTCCCCGCGAAGTGCTTTTTGCTTCCAATCTGCCGCTGGAGTTCGCCGATACTCTGCGTTTACGTAATTCGGACGGAACTCTCGATGCGGAGGCTTGCGTAGTGGCCGTGCAATACAATTCGGGCCGTACTGCAGTCGCAGCGCGCTTCACCCAACCCGTTGACAATTGGATCGTGAAGTCATGACAGGCTTCCCTAGCGCCAACTCCGCCGCCAGCGAATACTCGGCTCGCCTGCTGTACACGCTGTATACGGCCCTGTCCCAGGAGTTCATGATCGAGCTGCCTTCCTGCAGTGATTTGGAAACCAGCGAGGAAGCGTCGCCGGAATCATTAGCTGAGGCCCGTAGCTGGTTCCAAAACGCGGACCAGCGCATTGCCGTGCATCAGTTGCGCCAGTTCTTCCAGACCAGCAATCTGGTTGGGCCGGAAGGCCTGCGTGCGGTGCTCGAGCATCACCTGCACAAGGCAGCGCACGAGGAATCGGATCGCGACAAGATTGACTTCCTGTTAGTGCAGTTTCTTTCCAGCTCCGCTCCTCCTTCTCTCAAGGATGACGAAGTCACACCAGAATTCGTAGCCCGTATGCTGGAGCCGGTGTTGGGAGAGGCTGAGGCAACCGTTCCACCAACTCTGGAACCGTTGGAGGAACTGGTGGAAGCGGCGAATGCCTGCCACGGCCTGCGCGAGGTCTTTAGCAGCGGCGTCCTGGAAAAGGGAAGAACGCTTAAAATCGCATCCGGGGACGATTACTTCTTGCCTGCCTTCATGGCCGCGTTTACCCGCTTCAACTTCCTCATGCGGCGGGTATTTTTCCGGCGCATGCAAGACGACCTCAACGCCGTTCTCGACGGATTAAGGGAGCTCGAAAAGAGAGGTGTCGAACATCTAGACTGCCGCCGGGTCGATTTTTCCGCCGAAGAGCCGGTGGACCGTTTGCGTATGATTTGTCAGTCCTGGAAGGTCATGTTTCAAGCCGAATACGCCTTTGGGCAGCCGCTGCGCATTTTGGTCGATCTGCGGGATGTCGTCGAAACTGCACTGCAGGTAAAGAGCGCCGGACCAGCCGGCCAACCTGCCTCTTCCGAATCACGCGCCCGTGGAGCCGCTGCCTCGGGAAACACAGCAGACGCAGACCACGCCGAGCCGGGCGCGGGAAGCGAGAGCTAGAACCTGGATCTCGCGCGGGACACGAAATGGCAAATCTGGATCAGGCGACGGTGCTGGTAGTTTCCGATGACGCGGAGTTTTCCGGAGGGATCATCGGCCGTTGGCAGTCCGAACGCAACACGCCCTCGTTTACCCTGATGAAGGGCGATCTCTGCCAGGGACTGGATCCCGAAAGCTTCCAAGTGGCGGTTGTGGGCGCGGTGCGGCCAAAAGGCCTGCCGGCCGTTCTTGCCGCACTGGAAATGGCGGGAACCCCGCTCGTACTCGTGTGCGACGAAAACCAGAACTGCCGCGAGTTGCGCGAAGCTCATCCCCGGCTACGGGTGCTGCGCCAGTATGAGGGGTGGCTGGATACCCTGGTTCTGCTGGTATCAGAAATGCTGCGCCGCTGCGAAGCAATCGAGCGCCTGCATCGCGCGGAAGGAGCCAGCGCCCGCCTGCAGCAGCAAGCTGCGTTAGGCGAATATATGCTGCAGATGCGCCACAACTTCAACAACGCTCTTACCTCGGTGCTTGGCAATTCCGAATTACTGCTTCTGGAACCGGGTGAACTTTCCGCCACGGCCCGTTCGCAAATCGAAACCATCCGCAACATGTCGCTGCGCATGCATGAAGTGATGCAGCGCTTTTCTTCGCTGGAAAAAGAACTCAAAGTCGCGGAAAAGCAGGCCGAGGGAGAAAGCCGCAGGACGCATGCGGCAGGGGCGGGCTCATAGACTGGCGGTGCGAAGCCTTTACGCGAACAAAAACTCCTTCGTCCTTAGCTCCTTAATCGTATCGCGCAGCTTTGCCGCTTTCTCGAACTCAAAGCGCTTTGCGGCTTCGCGCATGTCGCTTTCGAGCTTCGCAATGTAGCCATCCAGCTCTTCCTGCGATTTGAATTCGGGCATGCCTTCCGATTCGCTAGCCAAATCCGCATAGTCGGCTTCGATGATGCCGGCCAGCGACATTTCCAGCGGGCGCACGATGGATTCGGGCGTGATGCCGTTGGCTTCGTTGTAGGCCACCTGAATCGCGCGGCGGCGGTCGGTTTCGTCGAGGGCTTTCTTCATCGAGTCAGTCATACGGTCGGCGTAGAGGATGGCGCGGCCATTCAGGTTGCGGGCGCAGCGGCCGATGGTCTGGATGAGCGATCCCGCCGAGCGCAGGAAACCTTCTTTGTCGGCATCGAGAATCGCGACCAAAGACACTTCCGGCAGATCCAGGCCCTCGCGCAGAAGATTGATCCCGATCAATACGTCAAACTCCCCCTTGCGCAGATCGCGCAGAATCTTCACGCGCTCCAGGGTTTCGATCTCGGAATGCATGTAGCGGCACTTCACGCCCACCTCGCTGTAATACTCAGCCAGGTCTTCCGCCATGCGCTTAGTCAAGGTCGTGACCAGCACGCGCTCGCCGCGCGCCACACGGCCGCGAATTTCGTGCAGCAGGTCGTCGATCTGGCCTTTCACCGGCCGCATTTCGACCGGAGGATCGACCAGGCCGGTGGGCCGGATGATTTGCTCGATCACCACGCCGGCTGATTTCGTCAGCTCATACGGCCCCGGCGTAGCGGAAACATAGACGAGCTGATTGGAGCGGTGCTCAAATTCCTCAAACGTCAGGGGGCGGTTATCGAGCGCGGAAGGCAGCCGGAAGCCGTATTCCACCAGCGTTTCTTTGCGTGAGCGGTCGCCGTGATACATGCCGTGCAGTTGCGGCACGGTCTGGTGCGATTCGTCGATGAACATCAAGTAGTCGCGCGGGAAGTAATCGAGCAGCGTCGGCGGCGGCTCGCCGGGCAGACGGCCGGTGAAATGGCGCGAGTAGTTTTCAATGCCATGGCAGAAGCCCATGGATTTGATCATCTCCAGATCGAACATGGTCCGCTGATGCACGCGCTGGGCCTCGACCACGCGGCCCTGCTTTTCGAGTTCGGCTTCCCACCAAGTCAGCTCTTCCTTGATCGTCCGCACCGCGTTGGCGCGGGTTTCCTCTTTCATCACGTAGTGCGTCTTGGGATAAATAGCCAGACGAACATATTTCTGCTTCACTGTGCCGAACAGAGGGTCGATCTGCGAGAGCGCCTCGACCTCATCGCCGCACAGCTCGATGCGGTAGGCCATGTCGTCGTAGGTGGGATAGACTTCGATCACATCGCCGCGCACCCGAAATGTCCCGCGGCGGAACTCGCCATCGGTGCGCTCGTAGAGAATTTCCACCAGCTTGCGGGTGATGTCTTCGCGCTTGATCTTCTGGCCTTTTTCTAGAAACAACATCATGCCGTAGTACGCTTCAGGCGAACCCAGGCCATAGATGCAGCTCACTGAGGCCACAATCACGCAGTCGCGCCGCTCGAACAGGGAGCGGGTGGCGGAGAGCCGCAGCTTGTCGAGCTCATCGTTGATGGTCGCTTCTTTTTCGATGTAGAGATCGGCGGCGGGGACGTAGGCTTCCGGCTGGTAGTAGTCGTAGTACGAGACGAAATATTCGACGGCATTGTGGGGAAAGAAATTCTTGAATTCGTGGTAGAGCTGTGCCGCCAGCGTTTTGTTGTGCGCCATCACCAGCGCGGTGCGATTCAACTGCGCAATGACCTTGGCCATCGTGTAGGTTTTGCCGGAGCCGGTGACGCCGAGCAGAACCTGGTGCTGTTCCTGATCGACCACGCCA
Organism: uncultured Acidobacteriaceae bacterium; assembly: GCA_963770915.1. GTDB lineage: Bacteria > Acidobacteriota > Terriglobia > Terriglobales > Acidobacteriaceae > PALSA-270. The sequence goes on along the minus strand of CAVYRG010000001.1, from coordinate 1,455,179 downwards.
CGGACCAATGCCGCGATCGCGGTGGCTTGATCGCCGCGCGGTTGGTAATCGCTGAGCAGCCTGAAATCCATAGACTACTTTCGCCTGTTCACAGGGAGGAATTTCGACGAACGGATATCTCTTGATTATAACGCTGAGTTTTGTTGATTTCGGGAGCGGGGAAGGACGGGACCTCGGCCGGCCGAGGCGCGTGTTTACATGGGGAGCTTGAAGTTGATGGTGATTTGCGTCTGGAGTTCGATCGGTTCGCCGTTGAGATAGTACGGCTTGTACTTCCAGCGGCGGACCGCATCCACTGCGGCCCGTACCAGCATGGGATCACCTTTCACAAGTTTCAGATCGCTGACGCTGCCGTCCTTGGTGATGGTGGCGTCAAGAACCACCGCACCCTCCACGCGCATTTGAATCGCCAGTTGAGGATAAACCGGTTGAATTTGGCGGATCAAGAGTCCGTTGGAGACGCCTTGCGATACGTGCAGTACTTGCGGCCGTGGCGCGGTGGTCGGCGCAGTCACCACGCCGGCGAGTGACTTGTCGGCAGAAGTCGCCGCAATTTCCAAAGGCGCTGGAGGTGCAGGGGTTGCGGCCTGCCGGAGCTGCGCGCCTTTCTTGATGTCGCTCTTGACCATCAGAAGAGGGCGCACGCGGGCCACGCTCGGCGAATGCGGCGCGGCGGCTTGAGGCGAGGTTTCCGGAACGGCCGTTTGCTGCGCGGGCTTGGGCGCCGCCGGGGTGGGCGCGGAAGGCTGCGGGTGCTGAGCCGGTGCCGGGGTCGATTCTGCCGGCGTTGCTTGCTGCTGGCTCGTTGGCGCGGCAGAAGCTGCGGGCGGCTGAGGAGCTGGGGCGCCAGGCAACGGAGCGGAGGAGTCGGTGGCTGGAACGGGCCCCGGAATGGGCGCTGGCACCGCGGCTGGGGCCGGAGCGGGCGCGGGCCGCGGCGCTGCCTGCGGTTGCACGCCGAGATATTTCTGAACGATGCCCAGCTTCATGATTACGGGTTCCAGGCGTGGCCATGAGAGGTATCCGGCCGCAGCCAGGCAGACCACTAAAAGCGCCGCCATGAGCAGGTTCCTCTTGTTGCCGCTTTCTTGATACGGTGGCTCGGCGTTCCCCTCGATATCCAGGCGAAGTGTAGATGTGCTTCTTGTCCTGGCCAACTTCTTGGCAGGCTTGCCGCCCGACTTCTTTGCTGTGGGAGGCGGTACTGCTTCAGAACGCGACGGCGTTGTTTCCATCTCGTCCGACTCGGTCATCGTTTCCAAAGTCTGTTTCGCGGGGGCTGTGGCGGCCGCGGCGCTCTCTCTGGAGAGCCTGCTTGCAGAAGCGAGAATATCCTGCGGAGCCGTGACCTCGTCAGACGCGTCGACTGAATCGACGTCTCCCAGTTCGGGAGTGAAAACTCCGTTCACTGGCGTGGCGCTGGCAATGGACTCAAGCGCCGGCTCTACCACTGGCGGCTTAGCGGATGAAGGCGCGCGCGGTTGGGGTGGCTTGAACCATGAGGGAGCATTGGTAGCTCCAGGCTTGTCCTGAGAAGCCAGACGCGGCTCCGGCATGGATTCTATCAATGCCGCCTCGGCTGCCCCCAGCGCCGGTACCGGTTCGTCGTCTGCTTCGACTTCAAGGCCAGCGGCCATGGTAGGGGGCGTAGGCAAAGCCGCCGTGGATGGCGGCGGGAGAGGCTGATTCGACGAACCAGCCGAATGGAACGGCGCAAAAGGCTCGGGATCGTCGGCGAACGATGGAGATCCTGCGAAAGAATCGCCGGCCTGCGGCTTTGCCGCTTCCGCCTTGCGCAATAACCCACGCGCAACTCGAAGCGTAGCCTTGGACTGTTCCACGTTGATCGGCTTACTCAGCACTAGGTTGGCGCCGATGCGGAAGGCTTTGGCAATTCCTGCCTGCCCTTCGACCAGTGCGACGGATAGAGAGCTGTGATTCGATGCGGAATTGCGGGCGCTCTTGAACAACAAGGCGGCATCCTGCTCGTTGCGACAATCGACGACCAGTGCGTCAAAGTGCTCGGTGGCAATCCTCTTTACGGCGGCGAAGGGTTCGCCGCAGGCGGAAACTGTGAATTCCAGCTCGCCAAGGATTTTCTCGACGACGCGCGCTGTCTTCTCGTCGGAACAAAACAGCAGGGCCTGATAAGCCATACCACGCCATCGTAGGTAAGCCCATCAGTGCCAGCAAGTTACCTAGGTCATGGGGGAAATTCGAGCAGGCTTGAGCAGGTACAATGGCCGCCATGCGGGTGCCGCTCTGGATGAAACTCGGGTGGAGCGTTTGGGTGCTGCTGTGGGCTCCGCTCTACTGGAAGCAATATGGAGCGCAGAATTTCTTGTATTTCTGCGATTTAGGGAATCTTCTGGTTTTGATCGGGCTTTGGTGGGAAAGCGCCCTGATATTTTCCTGGCAGGCAGTGGGTTTGCTGGTGTTTCAAACGCTGTTTGCCGTGGACTTGGGCGGAGCGGCACTCTTTGGCAGGCACTTCATTGGCGGCACCGAATACATGTTCGATGCAGCCGTCCCGATCTCGGTGCGTCTTTTGAGTCTGTTTCACCTGGTGATGCCGCCCTTGTTGCTGTGGGCGGTCTGGCGCCTAGGATATGACCGGCGCGGATGGAAGTGGGCAACGCTTGAGGCGTGGGTGGTGGTCCCGATCTGTTACTTCTGGCGGCCGCAATTCAACATCAACTGGGCGCGGGGATTGCTGCGCCAGCAGCACGTCATGCCCGGCCTTCTTTATCTTGCAGGATACCTAGCGGTTGTGCCGCTGGTAGTCTACTGGCCCACGCACTTGGCGCTGCAATGGTGGGCGCGGCGGTTTGCGCCACGGGAGCCAAGTTAGCCGCGCGGCTGGCCGCGAGCGTGCCTGCCCACTCAGAATTAGCGTGGGGCGTCTACGGCGGCCAGCGCCCGCTGTGTGGCATCAAGCAGGGCTTCCGCGCCCACTGGATGCCCCGTGGCGTTCTCCATCCACAAATCGGGAGTGACTCTGCCCATCTTGGCCATGCGCTCAAACTCGGGCCCGATGGCTCCCGCTTTCCTCATCTGCTCTTCAATCTGGAAGGCGATGAGATGGCCGATGGGATAATCCGGCAGGTAGAGGAACGAGTCGATCATGTGCGAGTAAACCCCGAGCAGGACCACGTCTCGCTTGTGAAATACCGGCGCATAATAGCGATTCCACGTGTCCTTGGCGATTGCAACTGTGGCGTGATTGAGTTCTTGCGCAGTGGCGTGAGGATGGTCGTACATCCAATGCCAGACGGCCATATCGACCAGCGCGACGCCGGAAATTTCGTAGGTTCCCCAGAAATCGTTCAGGGTCCGCTCTGCTTCCGCGCGAGCGTCAGGCGCGGGAAGGCCGAGCAGTTCCAGATCGTGACCTTGAAAAACAAAGGCCAGAGCCTCGGTGAACGCGGTGTTGGGAACGCCCTGCAGCAGAGTGTGGTCGACTTCGTTGAGCGAGAACGTCTGCTCCACGTTGTGTCCCATTTCGTGGACGGCGATGTTGAATCCTTTGTAGTCCATGCCATGGGGGCCGATGCGTGTGCGCAGGTGGGCTTTCTCAGATCGCATGGCCGCTCCCATAGCGTGGCCCGAACCTCGCGCGGGGTCGACGATGATGTGGGCCGCGACATATTGCGCTTTTTCCGGAGAGAAGCCGAGCCTCATCAAAAGATTGGGAATATCTTTCTGATAAGCCGCGGCGGTCGGATAGCGCTTCTCGACCATGGCATCGAGTTCGTCTTCCGAATACTTGCTTCCGGGGCGAAAGCCGTTGTACCAAATGTCGAAAGGCTCAAGCGGGCGGCCGAGCCGCGATTGAATCAGCTTTGCGGTCTGCGCGGCGAGCGGTGAACTCACCACCTGCTCGAGCATCGCTTTCACGCGCGCTTCGGGGATTTCGCGGTCTTCATCGAAGCGGCGAGCGATCAGCGTCGGCTCGGTGGGCGAATAGGCGTCCGCCATTTTTGACGCCACAAAAGTCTTCAGCAACATGGCGTACCGCGTATCCGGCTCGCGGGCATTGGCCGGATGGGGCGTCGGGGAGGAATCGTCGTCTTTAACGGCGGCCGGCGTCACTTCGTTGGTGAACGGATTCCAGTCCACGCCTGGATTGTTGATTACGACTTCCGGAATCGTCTGGGTGACAATCCGCTCCAGCACCTGCTGGATCATGCGCTGCTTGGCGAGGCCGTTCTGCTGATCCGCGTAGTCCGATTTGATCTCATCGCGCAAGTTCCAATGGCTGAGCAGGCGCATGTTGGGCGGGAACATGCGCTGGCCTTGGGCGTCTAAGAGGTGATACATCCAGATGTTGTATTCGGAGATGTAGTGGTCAGAGTCGGAGCCGGCCTGCGCGATGGCCAGATTGACTTCCGCCGGAAGACGTTTGGAAAAGCGCTGTGCCAGCCGCACTTCGGCCCACTGACGGCGAGTCCAGTTCGGACCGTCCTTCAGCCGTTCATCCAGCGTGGTGAGCGGAAAGTTCAACAGCACGACAAAGGCCAGCTTGTTCTGAAAAAAATCGTCGAGTATGTGGGCTGCAGGGTCGTAGCCGCCAAAAACCTCATCGAACGGAAGCACCGGGCCAAGATCGAGGTCCAGCAGCTGGCGGAACTCGCGGTTGATCTCGTGCATGTGGCCGTCGAGCTGCTCGATCAACTGCTCGAAGCGGTTGAACATGGTATCGAGAGTGGCTTGGTCGCCGGCGAAATTGGTGCGGACGAAATCTTCGAACTCAGCCGCCCCGCCGTCCTCCGGCCGCCAGAATTCCTCCAACTGGTGCAGGCCGCGCTGCAGGCGGGGGGCTTGGGCTTTGCCATATTTGGCGAGGAGTTCACGCTGCAGCTTCGCGGAAGAGTCTTGCATCCATGGAGCCGAGTTGCCATTGCTGGGAGCCTGGTTTTCGGGGAGAACTGCGGCTGTTTGCATCGGAATGTCCTGGGCTCGGATCGGCAGCGCCACGAATCCGCCTATCAGCGGGAATGCGAGAAGCAGAATTCGGAGCGTCACGGTTTTCAGAGCATGCGGTCGCATTGCCTTGCCGTCGTCACTAAGCAACACCAGTATAAACATAGCGTCGCCGCGCGGCGCGTGTTGGGAGACTGTCGCTCACAAGAACTTAGGAAGGCGCCGTCTTTTGTTCGGCGTCATCCTGTTCATCAGTCGCCGGATCAACCAGCGGGATACGAATGTAAAAGGTTGTGCCTCTTCCCAAGGCCGTGTCGAAAGTGAGAGTGCCCTGATGCTTTTCGACGACAATCGCGCGCGCTAGTGCCAGACCTTGTCCCGTGCCCTTCCCCACGCCTTTCGTGGTAAAGAAGGGATCAAAAATGCGACTCCGGATCTCTACCGGAATTCCGGTGCCTGTATCGCTAATGGCGATTACCGCCCACTCGTTTTCGGTGCTGGTCTGGACCCGGATGCGGCCGCGGCCACCGGTCTTGCCGACCACATCTCCGATGGCGTGCGCGGCGTTGACGAGGAGGTTGAGGAACACCTGGTTCAAGTCGCCAAGGTGGCAGGGCACCGGCGGCAGATCACCGAACGCGGTCTCGACGTCAGCGACATATTTCAATTCGTTTCGCGCGACCGAGAGGGTGCTGGCCAGTGAGTCGTTCAGATCGGCGGGGGTCTTTTCGGCTCCCCATTCGACGTGCGAAAACTTCTTCAGCGCTTGCACAATGCTGCTGACGCGCCCCACGCCATCCATAGTTTCTGCAAGGGCTCGGGGGATTTCGCTACGCAGGAAGTTCAGGTCTGCGGCTTCGTGGGCCCGCTTGATTTGTTCCGTTAGCTGCGGCGAACACTGGCTTTGCGCGCAGCCGTAGGCCTCTTGCAGTTTTTCCACCAGACCCAGCAGGCTGGGAATGGCGCTCTGCAGGAATTCTGCGTTGTTTCCAACGAACTGGATGGGAGTGTTGATTTCGTGGGCGATCCCGGCGGCCAATTCGCCGACCGCCTGCAGCTTTTGCCCATGCCGCAGCTCCACTTCCATGCGCAAGCGCTCCGTGACGTCCTGAATTGCAATCAAGAGGGAAGGCACTCCGGTAAAGTGCACGCGCAGCACAGTAACTTCCACGTTAATGACGGTTCCATCTTTGGTGCGGTGTTTCACTGCTTGAAGCAACAATGGGGCGCTGCCGATTTGTTTCAGACTTTTCCGCAGAAAAGGAATTTCTTCCGGCGGACGGATGTCTTCCATCGTCATTTGCAGGAATTCATCGCGAGAGTAGCCATAGAGCTCAGTGGTCGCGTGGTTCACTTCCAGAAATTTCTTCGTCGATTCACTGCACAGAAATACTGGCATGGGAATGGTTGCGAACAACTGCCGGAAATGCTCTTCTTTTTCCTGCAGCGCGGCATTTGCCTTGATCAGTTCGCCGGTTCTCTCCTGTACCAGGTGTTCTAACTCCTCCTGCGACCGCAACAGAATCTGCTCTGCGGTTTTGAACTCGGTGATGTTTTCCGCCAGTCCTGCCACCTGCTGGAATCGATTCTGCCCATCCATCACCGGGAAGTACCGGTTACGAATCCACCGGATACTGCCATCGCTGAGAATGATGCGAAAGTCGCAAGAACCGATCTTGCCGCGCATCTGATGACGCAGCATTTCTTCCACCGTTTCGCGGTCGTCGGGGCAAAGGACCGCCATCCATGCCTCCAGATTCCTATACACCTCCTCTCGCGGCTGGCCCCAGACATTCTCGTAAGCCTGGCTGACATACTCCATCTGCCGCGTCGCTAAGTTTTTTACCCAGAAGACCTGTGGAATGTTTTCCGCGATGTTACGGAATTGCAGATCACTGTGCTGCAGCGCGTCCAACATCCGATTGATGTCAGCGCCCAATTTCGCGAGTTCGTCCCAGCCCGGCACCGCGACCCGAGTGGAGAGGTTCTTCAGGTCGCCGATGCGGCCAACTTCCTTACTGAGGTAGCTGACGCGGGCAAGAACCGCATAACGGAGCAGGAGCATGCTCACCGCCCCGAAGACAATGCTGGCAATGCTCAAGGCAGCAAGGAAATAGTGCAGACTTTGTAAACCTTGCCGGACAACCGGGCGGGGGACGTTCAGACGCAACTCCAGCACCGGCTTACCGTGGACATCCGCCAGAACCTCTGAGCCCGTAACCAGCGAGCTGTTTACCGGCGTGACTGTGATGGCGAAACTCGGCGCTTTCGATGCAGCGCCGGGCGAATAAGGAACGATGTCAAGCGGAGACCGAGTGACCGCTCGCAGACGTTGAATCCTCGGCTCGTCAAGATCCCGCGTCATCACGAGCACTCCGAGAGATGGTCCCTTGCGTTGCGTGGTCAGGATGGGGCGGGCCGCGATGAGAACCGGGCCATCGGGGAAGACCGCAATCCCTGAGGAAGGCACGAATTGCGCGTGCCTGACCCAGGGGTCGGACGCCAATGCCACCTGCTCACGCAGCGGGACCTGGACCTCCTCGTGCCGGAGAAAGTCATACCTCTTAAATAGAACTATCTTTCCCTCGGAATTCACCAAAAGGACTGAGTTGACGCTTAGACCCTGCAACGAGTCATATTGAAATTCCGGTTTGATTCGGGCAGTGGAATTCTTGAGCAGCGACTCGTAGGTTGGGTCCCATGCGGCGTAATCGTTGGCGGTGGTGGACAGGCTGGCAATGTCGTCGTCGAGGGCGTTGCGGGCGCGTTGCACTGCATTTCTGGTTTCGTTTTCTTCCAGCCGCAGGAAACTCCTCATCATGAGGAAGCGAGTCGTGGCGTAAAGAACCAGCGTCAGTCCGGCGACCGTTAGGAGGATGATCGCGAACGTCTTTTGCGCGAGGCTCATCGGAGGGCTCGATTAGGGCAATCCACGAGGCGGTGCGGCTCGGGCAGGAATCGCCCTGTTCCTAATATCGGGCCGGAAGCGCAATACTTTACGCGGACGCGGCCGGAAGCGGAAGTGGTAGGCGAAGAGTCGTAACGGGAGATTTCCTCTTAGCGGTTCTTGGGCCGGTAGATGTCGGTGGCGGTGCCGTAGAAGACTTCCGCCGCATTCATGAGCGTCTCGGAAAGCGTGGGATGGGGGTGGATAGTGAGCTCAACATCCTTCGCCAGCGCGCCCATTTCGATGGCCAGCACCGCCTCCGAGATCAAATCTCCAGCGCCGACGCCGACGATGCCTACGCCCAGCAGGCGCTCAGTCTTAGCATCAATCAGAAGCTTGGTCATGCCTTCGGGCCGGTCGAGGGTCAAAGCGCGCCCGCTGGCCGCCCAGGGGAATCTGACAACTTTCAAGTCGCGACCTTCTTTTTGCGCCTGCGTCTCCGTAAGCCCGCACCATGCGATTTCCGGGTCTGTGAAAACCACAGCCGGGATTGCGTTCGGCTCGAACGCAACCTTCTCGCCGGCGATGGCTTCCACCGCAGTGCGGCCCTCATGGGAGGCTTTATGAGCCAGCATGGGTTCACCGACCACATCACCGACGGCGTAGATCAGAGGGTCATCGGTTCGTAGCTGCTTGTTGACCTGAATGAAGCCGCGCGGGCCAACCTTGACTTGAGTCTTGTCGAGACCGGAAATCGCGGAATTGGGCCTGCGGCCTACGGAAACCAGAACATGATCAAACACTTTTTCCCGCTCTTTCACATCGGGCCCGTCGAAGGTCACGCGAATGCCGTTCGATTCGAGCTTAACGGCGGCCACGGTGGTGTTAAGCATGATGGAATCGAATATTTTCTCCATCCGTTTGTGCAGCGGAAGCACCAGGTCGCGGTCCGCGCCGGGAAGCAGACCCGGCAGCATTTCCACGACGGAAACCCCGGCCCCCAGCGCCGCATAGACCGTACCCAGCTCCAGGCCGATATAGCCGCCGCCGATTACCAGCAGGGAGCCGGAAACCTCGCCCAGTTCCAGCGCGCCGGTGGAATCCATCATGCGGGGAGTGTCGAGCTTGAGCGTTGGAATGACAGATGGCCGCGAGCCGGTGGCGATGATGACACGGTCAAAACTGTGCGATTCTTCGCGGCCGGAAGCTTTTGCGACCCGCAAGGTGTTCGAGTTCTCGAACGAGGCCGTGCCCTGGATATACTCAACTTTCCGTTGCTTCGCCAGCAGGCCCAGGCCGCCGGTGAGCTTTTTCACCACGCCCTCTTTAAACGAACGCAGTCGCGCAACATCGATTTTTGGCTCACCAAATTCGATTCCCCAATTGGCGGCGTGGCGCGATTCGCCGATCAGCTTGGCCACGTGCAATAAGGCTTTCGAGGGGATGCATCCTCGATAGAGGCACACGCCTCCGGGGTTCGTCTCCGGGTCGATGAGGGTGACCTTCATGCCGAGGTCGGCGGCAAAAAACGCGGCGGCGTAGCCGCCAGGGCCACCGCCGATAACCGCAATCCGCAAATTGGAGTTTTCAGACATTTTAGAACTCATCACCACGAAGGACACCAAGGTTCACGAAGTGAGAATTTTCAGCACCAAAGGGGAAATCCTTCGTGCTCCTTCGTGTCCTTCGTGGTTTCTGGCTTTTCATCCCTGGACGGACAGCAAGAACGGCTGCTCGAAGGCCTCCGCGATCCAGCGCAGGAAACGCGCGGCGTCGGCGCCGTCGATCAGGCGATGGTCATAGGACAACGAAAGCGGCATCACCAGCCTCGGTTCAAACTTGCCTTCGATCCACACCGGCTGCATGCTGGAGCGCGACAACCCAAGAATGGCGACCTCCGGATAATTCACGATCGGCGAAAAGCCGGTGCCCCCGATGCCGCCAAGATTGGTGATGGTAAAGGTGCCGCCCTCCATTTCGGATGCAACCAGCTTCTTGTCCCGCGCTTTCTTCGAAAATTGGCTCAACTCCGCAGCCAGTTCCACGATATTTTTCTTGTCCACATCGCGGACTACCGGGACGAGCAGGCCGCGATCGGTATCCACCGCCACGCCGATATTGATGTACTGTTTGTAGACGATTTCTTCTCTTGCCATGTCGATACTGGCATTGAACTGCGGGAATACTTTCAGCGCCGACGCGCATACTTTTAGGGCTATGGCGGTCACCGTCATCTTGCCGCCAGCCTCTTGCGCGCGAGGGGCAAAGCGCGCCCGCAACTGTTCGAGCTCGGTGATGTCGGACTGGTCCTGTTGCGTGACATGCGGGATCGTGTTCCAGGCCTCGCGCAGATGTTCGGCGGTCTTGCGCCGGACCCCGCGCATGGAAACGCGCTCGACTTTTCCCCACTTGGCGAAGTCGGGAAGCGGACTCTCGACAAAACCGGCTCCGCGCGGCGTCGGCGTCATCGCAGCAGCGATCAGAGCTTTAGCGTGGGCCTTGACGTCGTCCTTGCTGATGCGGCCGCCTGGACCCGATCCCTTGACCAAGTGAATATCGACTCCGAGCTCCCGCGCAAGCCGGCGCACATGAGGCGCGGCGGGCACGGGCTCGCCGTGTTCCACGCCTGCAACTTTGCCCAGTTGCGCCGGCATGCTAAAGACGTTGGCATAAGCTGGGGGAAGATCGGGTGGCAGCGCCTCTTCCTCGGTCTTCCCCTCGGCACGCATGGCGGCCTGGAACGCTAGACGCGCTCCCTGTTGCCCGGAGCTGTGCTCGACAGGCGCATGCGGAACCGGTTCCGCAGCCTCATTTACCCCACCTTGCAGCGTGAAGATGACCTGGCCGACCTTGACCTTGTCTCCTTCTTTCACGCGCACGTCTTTCACAACTCCGGTCACCGAAGATGGAACTTCAACCACGGCCTTATCGGTCTCGAGTTCCATCACCGTCTGTCCCTGCGACACTTTGGCGCCGGGAGAAATCAGGAGACGAACTAGGTCGCCCTGGGTGATGTTTTCTCCGAGTTCAGGAAGCTTGAATTCGCCGGGGCTCGAAGAAGAAGTTGCGCTAGGTGGCAAAGAGGTGACCGATGGAGTTTGCGACTGCGAGGGTGCGGTCGGTGCGGATGGATTCCCGTCAGCCTTCGCAGCGGGCGCTTCCGCAGCCATGGTCTCGGCGGGCACAGCCTTCGGGGCACTGCCATTTTCCACCACGAAAATGGTCTGGCCGACCCTGACCTTGTCGCCTTCCTTGACACGGACTTCCTTCACCGTGCCGCTCACCGAAGAGGGCACTTCGACCACCGCCTTATCCGTTTCCAGTTCCATCACGGGCTGGCCTTCCACAACCTTGGCGCCCGCGGAAACCATCAGCCGGACCAAGTCGCCCTGCGCAATGTTTTCGCCGAGTTCCGGCAGTTTGAATTCAGTCACGCAGAGTGTTCTCCCTCATCGGTTCTTAATTGCTCTGCCACGCGGCAGGGCTCGCTTGAACGGGCCAGAGTCCTAAAGGGCTCAACTGATGGCCGGGTTTGGCTTGTCCGGGTTGATTCCCAAATCTTTAACGGCTTGCTGCACGGTTTCCAGCTTGACCTGCTTTTCCGCGGCCAACGCATTGAGCGTGGCCAGGACAATGTGCTTGGCGTCGACTTCGAAGAAGTCGCGCAGCGAAGCGCGGTTCTCGCTGCGCCCAAAGCCATCCGTGCCGAGCGCCACCAGGCGGCGCGGCACCCACTGCGCAATCGATTCCGGCAGCACCTTCATATAATCCGATGCGGCGACAAACACCCCGGGTGCATCTTTGAGCTGCTGGGTGACGAAGGGCACTCTCGGCGCCTTACCCGGATGCAGCATGTTCCAGCGCTCGCAGTCGTTGCCGTCGCGATAAAGATGCTTGTAGCTGGTGACGCTCCACACATCGGCGGCAACGCCGTAGCGCTCCTCGAGAATCTGCTGCGCTTTGAGCACCTCGAACATGATCGAGCCGGAGCCGAACAGTTGCGCCCGCAACTTGGCGTCTTTCTTCTCCGAAAGCTTGTAGCGGTAAAGGCCGCGCAGAATGCCTTCGCGAACGTGCTCGCCTTCGGGCATGGGAGGCATGGGCAGAGGCTCATTGCCTACCGTCAAATAGTAGAAGATAGACTCCTGATCCACGTACATGCGCTTGATGCCGTCCTGGATGATGATAGCGATCTCGTAGGCGAAGGCCGGATCGTAGGCGAAGAGGTTGGGAACCGGCAGCGCCAGCACGTGGCTGTGCCCGTCCTGGTGTTGCAAGCCTTCGCCGGCCAGCGTTGTCCGCCCGGCGGTACCTCCGAGGAGAAAGCCGCGGGTGCGTTGGTCGGCAGCGGCCCAGATCAGGTCGCCGATACGCTGGAAGCCGAACATCGAGTAATAAATAAAAAACGGGATCGTGTTGATCCCATGGTTGGAATACGAGGTTCCGGCGGCGATAAAGGAACTGATCGAACCGGCTTCGGTGATGCCTTCCTCAAGAATCTGCCCGTCTTTAGCTTCTTTGTAGTAGAGCAGCGTATCCATATCCACTGGTTGGTAAAGCTGGCCGACGCTGGAGTAGATACCAACCTGCCGAAACAGCGCTTCCATGCCGAAAGTGCGCGCTTCATCCGGGATGATGGGCACGATCAGTTTTCCGATTTCCGGATCACGTAACAACTTCGAAAGCAGGCGCACGAAAACCATGGTGGTCGAGACTTCGCGGCCTTCTGTGCCTTTGTAAAACTCTTCGAAGTTGCTCTCGGAGATCGGCTGAATCGGCTTGGCGCGCAATTTCCGCTCCGGCATATAGCCGCCAAGCTGCTCGCGCCGCTCCTGCATGTAGCGAATTTCCGGGCTGTCATCGGGTGGCCGATAGAACGGTGCGTCGTGCAGGCCTTCATCCGGGATGGGAATCCCGAAACGGGAACGGAAAATACGAAGTTCCTCGTCGTTGAGCTTTTTCTGCTGGTGCGTAATGTTCTTGCCTTCGCCTGCTTCGCCCAAGCCGTATCCCTTGATGGTCTTGGCGAGTACCACCGTAGGTGAACCCTTGTGATCTACCGCCGCTTTGTAAGCGGCGTAAACCTTCAGCGGGTCGTGGCCGCCTAACCGGATGCGCGAAAGCTGCTCATCGGAGAAGTGTTCGACCATCTTCAGCAGGCGCGGGTCGGAGCCGAAGAAGTTCTGCCGGAAATAAGCGCCGCTTTCGACGAAGTATTTCTGGAACTGGCCGTCGGTGACCTCGCCCATGCGCCTGACCAGAAGTCCGTCGCGGTCGTTTTCGATCACGTCGTCCCAGTCGCTGCCCCAGATCACTTTGATCACATTCCATCCTGCGCCGCGGAAGATGGCCTCCAGTTCCTGAATAATCTTGCCATTGCCGCGCACCGGGCCGTCCAGTCGCTGCAAGTTGCAATTGATCACGAAGATCAGATTGTCGAGCTTCTCGCGCGAAGCCAGGCCGATGGAGCCGAGCGACTCCGGCTCGTCGGTTTCTCCGTCTCCCAGGAAGGCCCAGACCCTTCCGCTGTTGCCCTTCTTCAATCCGCGGTTTTCCAGATAGCGCATGAAGCGGGCGTGATAGATCGCCTGGATCGGCCCCAACCCCATCGAAACCGTTGGGAATTCCCAAAAATCTGGCATGAGCCAGGGGTGCGGATAGGAACTGAGGCCACCGCCGGGCTTCAGCTCGCGGCGGAAGTTTTCCAGCTTTTCCTTCGGAATACGTCCCTCAAGGAAGGCACGGGAATACATTCCCGGAGCGGCATGGCCCTGGAAGTACACGACGTCGCGGTCGCCGTCGAGAGTTTGCGCCCGCAGGAAGTGGTTGAAGGCCACCTCGTACAAGGTCGCCGCCGAAGCGTAAGTGGAGATATGGCCGCCGATCCCCTCTTGCACTTTGTTGGCGCGCACCACCATCGCCATCGCGTTCCAGCGCACCAGGCTCTTGATCCGCCGTTCCATGGCCTGGCTTCCGGGAAACGAGGCCTGCTGGCGGGCGGGAATAGTATTCACGTAAGGAGTGGTGGCGGAGAAGGGAAGGTTTACGCCAGCTGCACGGCGCGCATGCAGCGAAAGCTGCTGCAGCAGGCGCCCGGCGCGCTCCGGACCGCCGGCCGCCAGCACATAGTCCAGGGAATCCAACCACTCCCGAGTCTCCAGCACTTCCGTGCCGTTGGAGTGGGTCTCAGCAACCAACGCCTCAGCTTCTGCCACGTCCGGTTTCTCCACAAAGGTAGGTGTAAACAATCCATAATAGACAATAACGCGGAATTTTGCTGGGAGGAGTTCGCGCAAGACGCAGGCTGCTGAGGGGGCAGCTCCCATCCGCCGAACGGCAAAACAAGGCAAAATGCAGGGGATTCTTCCAATGGGGACCGTCTGGAATTAGAATCGTACAATCTGCGTTTCTAGATTCTGACGGCGCGTTCCCAGAATCCGTCGTTTAACGTCAGGCCTTACAAGATCGAAAACAGCAAGTCTGACAGGAGAAATTCGATGCCCAAGAAAACGCTCTCCGGCAACCACGCACCCGTCAACGCCCAACCCCGCATCCATCAACGTGCCGCCGAGATTCAGCCCTACGGCACGGTAACCCACGCATTGCCGCTTGAGCTCGAAGAGTCGGTCCGCCTGGAAATGACGGAACAACTCAATCAATTACTCGCGGACAGCATGACTCTCCGCGACCTTTACAAGAAATCGCACTGGCAAGTTGCCGGACCGACCTTTTACCAGCTTCATTTGCTCTTCGACAAGCATTACGACGAGCAGGTTGAAATCGTGGACACGATTGCGGAACGGATCCAGACTCTAGGCGGGGTAAGCCTGACCATGGCCCACGACATCGCAGAAACCACCCAGATTGAGCGCCCGCCTCGCGGGCGGGAAGAGGTGTCGGTGCAGATCTCGCGTCTGCTGGACGCCCACCAAGTCGTCATCCGGGAGTGCCGCGTTTTAGCCCGCCGGGCGGCCCAACTGGGAGACGACGGAACCAACGACGTCGTTGTGAGCGATGTATTGCGCAGCAACGAGCTGCAGTCCTGGTTCCTGAGCGAGCACCTGGTCAACGTGCCACTCATCGAAGCGGTCGCATAGCGGGAACAACATTTCCATGCTCAAACAGGAATGGCCTCACAGTCTGCTGCGAGGTCATTTTTGTCGGCAGGCAGGACTCTGTGTCGTCTTCTACCTCCCAGCGTCGACCCGTAACTTTTGCTTGCGGAGTGGGCAGTTCGGGCTTAACATTCTTCCACGTTCTTGCGCGTTCGTAGTCCCAGGCTTTTCAAGTTTTTGCTTTCTCCATAGGGTTTTCGGGCAGTTTCGGCGTACGAGGATACGTCTCTTAGGGGCAGAGGCGCTTTAGAGAAAGTATCGCTACTCTGCTCGAACACAACAAGATCTTGCAGTGAGTTACGAATTCAGGACGACAATAGCCAAAGCTTGTGCAACTGGATTCGAGAGACGTGTGCTGGACTAGGATGAAAACTTCCCGTCGTTATTGGGGCTAAACGCTGTGGGGCAATAGAGGGGGAAGAAAATGTTTTCGGGCGGACACAACCTGCGTGCTCTAAGGGAACAGCTCGGACTGACCATGCGAGACGTTGAAAGCGCGAGCATGCGCATCGCTGAAAAACACCGTAACGACGAGTTCTCCATGCCTCCCAGCCGGCTCTCTGATGTCGAAACCAAAGGCGTAATCCCCAGCATTTACCGTATGTATTCGCTCTCTATCATTTACCGGAAGGATATCCGTGAGCTGCTTTCCTGGTACGGGGTAGAGCTAAACGCCGCCGCCGAAGATATGAGATTGGCCCATCCCCCGAAATCGCACTTTTCCAACGCGCTGTCCAATGTTTCCATGGTCCAGATTCCGGTCCGCATGGATCCCAGTTTTGACCTACGGCGCACTTCGAACATTGGGCGCATGGTGGAGCAGTGGGGATGGGTCCCGCTTGCCCATCTGGCGGGTTTTGCAAATTGCGAGTACACCTACGGCTACATCGGCAGTGAGGATTTGACCATGTATCCGCTGTTGCCCCCGGGCACGTTCGTCCAAGTGGACGAGTCAAAGGACGCGGTGGCGGTGGGGAACTGGAGATCGGAATACGAGCGCCCTATCTATTTTGTCGAAACCCGTACCGGGTACCTTTGCTGCTGGTGCACTCTGGTAGAAGACAACATCATTCTGCAATCCCACCCGTTGTCGCCTGTCCCTGCTCGCGTCCTCAAATATCCGCAAGAAGCTGACGTCGTCGGCCAAGTGGTTGGCGTCGCTATGAGGCTGGGGGAGTGGCGTCCCGTGGAACCCGCGCCAGGCTCGAAAGAGCGTGTAGCACTGAACTGAAGTGGCGGGCCGAACCGGCGCCCGCATCGGGTGGCAAGAGGTCCTGCTCTTGCGCTAGCCGCTCCAGGTACGAGACCGTTGTCATTCCCACGGCTTGACTGCAAGCTTCAGCATCCGCCAGGAGCTGTTGCAGGGGCTTGGATAGGATCGAGGAAAGCACGAGACGGTGTTGTTGATGCAGCGCGTTGGCGGCCGAGAACTCCCCATGCACCCGCGCCAGGCCCCAATGGGTGTAGGTCCCCTCTTGGTTATTCCGTAAGCCTGAAACGTACTCCAGCCGCCGCAGGCTTCCGGAAACAGCCTTAAGGGTGCTTGCGCGCAAGTCTTCCAGGGCAGAATTCAGTGTCATAAAACGTTACACTTCTGGGAAACCTAACATTACCTGAGTGATCTGGCACAGACATCTCCCACAGCACATTATCACGGTGCAATCCCACTTTGAAAGGAATTTGCACCGTGAAAAAAACATTAGCGTTGTTGGCGGCAGTGCTGTTTCTCGGCTCGTTGTGTGTTCCTTCTCTCAAGGCGGACGGTTGGCCAGAGCCCACAGGCGGCAGCGGCGGCCATCTTGTCGCGCAAAGCAAGTAACTCAGAGGGTTGTGGGCCACCCGCCAAAAGCGGTATAGTGCAGCAGCGGTGGCCCTATGACCTTCCAGGCATTGCTTTGGAATTATCTCCTGGTCTTCCCACACGTTCTTCTGGTAGTCGTTCTCCTTCTATTGCTACGACATAGGTTATATCGACAGTTCCCGGTTTTCTTCACGTATATCGTGGAGGAGATAGCGCAAGCCGTCGTGATCCTTCCTATGCTGTTGTTGCGGTCGACCAGCACTCCCAGCTATACAACCACCTATTGCATAGCCCTCATACTAAGCACCGCCCTTCGGTTTGGCGTCATCCACGAAATTTTTGCTCACATGTTTCGCAATTATGCCGCATTTGGCCGTTTTGGTAAGCCGCTTTTCCGGTGGGCTACGGTGTGGCTGTTGCTGACCGGGCTGGCGTTGGCGGCTTACTCCGGTGGATATGACCCTCGCCAACTGATGTTGATCGTTCATCCCCTGGATCGCGCGGCAAATATCCTGCAGTGTGGTTTGCTAATTGGGCTCTTCCTCTTCTCCAGCTATCTGGGGCTGTCGTGGCGCAGCTACCTTTTCGGCATTGCGCTGGGGATGGGCTGTGTTGCCAGTTCTTCCTTGGTAATTTCCGCAATTCGTTCGCAAACCGGCGCCACTTACACGGTTCTGCTCAACTACATCACTCTCGCCGCTTATCATGGTTGTGTTCTTATATGGGTGCTTTACCTGTGGGCGCCGGAGCGTGCTTCGCAATACAACCTGAAGGCCCTACCCGAAAATGACGTGGAAAGCTGGAATCACGAGTTGCAGCACTTGCTGAACCGATGACCGTCACTCTGATTCTCGTATTGTTCGGCCTGGTTGCCCTGGGTTTTCTAGTGGGCTTGGCCCGCCGCCGCAGTTCCGAACTTGCGGAAACCGGGCAACTCGCGATTCGCCTTCAGCCGGTTGATGTGGACGCCTTCCGCAACTTGGTCGACCCCTCCGAGGAGCAATTCCTTCGCGCCCATCTTCCGCCGGATGTGTTTCGGAGGATTCAGCGAGAGCGCCTGCGCGCCGCCATCGCTTACGTTTCCTGTGCTGCGCGCAATGCGCACATACTGGTTCGCGTGGGCGAAGCGGCGCGGTTCAGTTCTGACCCGGCCATCGCCGCTGCTGGGGAAAAGCTAGTGAACAGCGCCATCCAGTTGCGGCTCTACGCTCTTCGGACCGTTGCCAAGCTGTACGCAGGGATCCTTCTCCCAGGGGCTCAGTTCTCGGGCGCGGGAGTGGCGGAGAACTACGAGCGCCTCACCGGGTTAGCGCGATCTCTGGGCCGGCTGGAGTACCAGACCAAGAGCGCATCGACTTTGCCTTGAAAGTAGTACCTCAAAAAGCCTAATTCCGTTTCCCGCCGCCCGCACGCACAGTTTGCGCCACGAACTCCGCGAACTGCTCCACATCCTCTTCGGTGGTGTCGAACGAACACATCCAGCGAACGATGGATTTCTCTTCATCCCATGTGTAGAAGAAGTAGCGCGACTTTAGCTTGGCAATGGAAGCGTGCGGAATCTGCCCAAAGACCGCGTTGGCCTCCACGGGATAAACGATCTTCACCTGCGGTATGCCGCGCAGCCGTTTCTCGAGAAGTTTTGCCATGGCATTGGCCTGCTGCGCGTTCCTAAGCCAGAGGCCGCCGGTCAGCAGCGCGTCCAGCTGGGCGGAGATGAAGCGCATCTTGGAGGCCAGCTGCATCCCCTGCTTGCGGACATACGGAAAATCCCGGCCAAGCCGCTTGTCAAAAAAGACAATGGCCTCGGCTCCCATGGCTCCGTTTTTGGTGCCGCCGAAAGAGAGAACATCCACTCCCAGATCGCGTGTCGCCTGCCGCAGGGTGAGCCCCAGCGATGCTGCCGCATTGGCGATGCGAGCGCCGTCCATGTGCAGGAACATGCCCCGCTCATGGGCAAAGCGGGCCAGAGCCCGGATTTCATCGCGTTTGTACACCGTGCCCACCTCGGTTGCCTGGGTGATCGAAATGACGCGGGGCTGCACGTGATGAGGGTCACCGACGCCGTGGTAGGCCTGCCGAATGGCTTCCATCGTCAACTTGCCGTCTTTGGCGGGAATCGGAATCAGCTTGCAGCCGGTGAATTTTTCGGGGGCGCCGCATTCATCCACGTAAAGGTGAGAGCCCTCGGCGCACAACACCGCATGAAAAGGCCGAGTGAGTGCCGCTAGGCTCAGCACATTCGCAGCGGTGCCGCTGTAGACTGGGAAAATGCCAATCCCTGTGCCAAACTGCTGCTGGAATTTGCGCAGCATAGACCGCGTAACGCGATCCGCCCCGTAGCCCACAGCATGGCCGCGGTTCACGGCGGCGATGGCGGCCAGCACTTCCGGATGCACGCCGGCATTGTTGTCGCTGGCAAAGCTGCGAAGCGGCTTCATGGCCTGAACAATGTAGCAGAGGCAAACGCAATTTATTTCGAGTCCTCCCTCGCCCTCCGGCTATCTAAGGCTAAGAGATTTCGTCCAAGCGACGAGAGTTTGCAGTTCCCGGCTTGGCTCCGTCTTGGGCTGCCGGCTTGGCGGGGAAAGAACTTGCGTGCTACGTTGCTCAGCATGGATCAGGAACACAAAACGATGATTTTGCCCCGCAGTTTGGGAGCTGTGAGCGCTTTGGCGTTATTGTCGTTGCTCGCCGCCTCCACCAGTTCCTGCGGCGGAGGGGCCACTGCGCAAGCGACTGGGCCTAGGGCCGTACCGGTAAAAGTGGAGGTTGTGCGATCCGTTTCCATCGACGACACAAGCGAGTACGTGGCCACGTTGAAGTCGCGAGATTCGGCCGCCATCATGCCCGAAGTGGAGGGCCGCATCACCCAGATCTTAGTGCATTCCGGCGAGCGCGTCGCTGCCGGAACTCCGCTCATGCAGATCGACCCCGCCAAGCAAGAGGCGACCGTCAATAGCCAGGAGCACTCCCAGGCAGCGCAATTGGCGAATCTGCAGTGGGCGCAGCAGCAGTATGAGCGAATCGATAAGCTTCACGCGGCGGGCGTGGTCAGCCAGCAGGATCTGGACCAGGCCAAGGCCGCGCTTGATAACGCGCAGGCGCAGTTGAAATCTCTGGACGCGCAAGTGCAGGAGCAGAAGGTGCAGCTTCGCTACTACCGGGTGGCGGCGCACGACGCGGGCGTAGTCGGAGACATTCCGGTGCGCGTAGGCGACCGCGTCACGACCAGCACGGTTCTCACTACGATCGACAAACGGGGGAGCCTGGAGGCATATATCTACATCCCGGTAGAGCGGTCCTCGCAGCTCAGGATGGGTCTGCCGGTGCAGATTGTGGATGGCTCGGGCAAAGTGGTTGCGCAAAGCCACATCACGTTTATTTCTCCGGAAGTGGACAATACCACGCAGACGGTGCTGGCAAAAGCCACCATCGCGAACAATCAGGACAAGCTGCGAACTCTGCAATTCATCCGCGCTCGCATCGTTTGGGGAACCCGGCAGGGGCCGGTAGTGCCGGTGCTGGCCGTCTCCAACGTGGGCGGACAATATTTCGCATTCCTGGCGGAAGAGCAGGGTGGCAAGCTGGTGGCGCGCCAAAAACCACTGCAACTTGGCCAGATGGTGGGAAATGATTACGTCGTGCTGGGGGGCGTTAATCCCGGCGACAAGATTGTAGTCTCCGGCACTCAGTTCTTACTTGACGGGGTACCGGTCGTTCCCCAGGGTTGAGAGCCGTTCTCTTGCTGGAATGAATCTTGATCTGTTCCTGCTGGCCCGCGTGCGCGGGCCTGTTCCATCTAACTGCTTCACGTTTTTAAGCACCGTTTAGC
Organism: uncultured Acidobacteriaceae bacterium; assembly: GCA_963770915.1. Taxonomy (GTDB): domain Bacteria; phylum Acidobacteriota; class Terriglobia; order Terriglobales; family Acidobacteriaceae; genus PALSA-270. The sequence continues at coordinate 1,434,621 of CAVYRG010000001.1, read as the reverse complement.
GGACTCATCGCATGTTTGTTGACTTTTTCATAAGACGGCCTGTATTCGCTACAGTCTGCGCCCTGCTCATCATTTTGGCGGGAGCGGCGGTGATTCCGACGTTACCCATTGCGCAGTTCCCCACCCTGGCGCCGCCCCAGGTCTCGGTCACCAGCGTCTACGTCGGGGCCAGCGCGCAGACCGTTGAAACCGCGGTCACCATCCCGCTGGAGGAGGAAATCAACGGCGCCCAGGGGATGAAGTACATCAGCTCCAGCAGCGGCAATGACGGAGTCAGTTCGATCACCGTGACGTTCGACTTGGATCGCGATCCCGATCTCGCCGCGGTCGACGTGGAAAACCGCGTGAACACCGCTTTGGGTCGGCTGCCGGCGGCGGTCAAGGTGACCGGCGTGACGGTCTCCAAGGCTTCGACGAATTTCGTTTTCGGCGCAGCCGTGTATTCGGAAAACAACGTCTACGACCCGCTCTTCATGAGCAACTATCTGGACGTTTATGTGCGCGACGCGCTGAAGCGCGTGCCTGGCGTTGCGGACGTGATCATCTTCGGCGAGCGCAAGTACTCCATGCGGCTGTGGCTGGACCCGGATCGCATGGCCAGCCGGGGCCTGACCGCGACGGACGCCATCAACGCGCTGCAGGAGCAGAACGTGGAAGTTGCCGCCGGGCAAGTGGGCCAGCCTCCCATCCAGGCGGGACAGCAGTTCCAGATCAGCGTGCGCGCGGTCGGCCGCCTTACCGACCCGGAGCAATTCAACAACATCATCTTGAAGACCAATGCCGATGGCACCCTGGTGCGGCTGAGAGACGTTGGCCGAGCTGAGCTTGGCGCCGAAAATTACGGCTCCGACCTGCGGTTTGACGGACGGGAGGCCGTGGGCATCGGACTGCTGCAGCTTTCCGACGCCAACGCGATCGAAGTGGACCGGCGCGCGATTGAAGAACTTGACCGGCTTTCCAAGCGCTTTCCGCCCGGCATGAAGTATCACCTGGCTTTCGATACGACCGACGCGGTCAGCGAATCGATCAACGACGTTCTGAGCACCTTGCTCGAAGCCATCATCCTCGTCATTCTGGTGATCTACGTTTTTCTGGAAGACTGGAGAACCACGGTCATTCCTTCCGTGACGATCCCTGTCTCTTTGATCGGGACCTTCGCGTTCATCAAACTTCTGGGATTTTCCATCAACACCCTGACGTTGTTCGGTATCACATTGGCCACCGGACTGGTGGTGGATGACGCCATCGTGGTCATCGAGAATATCGAACGCCACATCCAGGAGGGCGAGAACGACACTCACAAAGCGGCGTCGGTGGCGATGAGCGAAGTGGCGGGAGCCGTGATTGCCACCTCGCTGGTTCTGGTTGCAGTGTTTGTGCCGGTTGCATTCTTCCCCGGCACCACCGGCATTCTGTTCCGCCAATTCGCGCTGACCATCGCCTTCTCCATTTCCATTTCCGCGTTCAATGCTCTCACCCTTACCCCGGCGCTTTGCGCGCTGCTGTTGGGTAAGGAACATGGCGAGAAGAGCTGGTTCTTCAAGGGCGTGGACCGCGTGCTTTACGCGGTGAACAACGGCTATCGCAAAGCCCTTCGCGGCTTCCTGCGCATGCGATGGGCTGCGGTGGTGCTGTTCTTTGCCGGCCTGGGCCTGACGTATTTCGTGTTCCAGCGCGTTCCCACCGGATTTGTGCCGAACGAAGACCTGGGCTATTTCCTCATCATCGTGCAGGGGCCCTCGGGAGCTTCGCTGGAATACACGGCAAATATCGGCGCGCAAATCACGGCGGTCCTGCGCAAGCAGCCGGAGGTCGAAAGCATATTCGCGGTGTCCGGCTTCAGCTTTAGCGGAAGCGCGGCCAACAAGGCCATTGTGTTTGCGACTCTGCAACCCTATTCCAAGCGCAAGGGCGATGAGCACGGTGCGCCCGCCATCGTGAATCGCATTCGACCTCAGCTGGCAGGAATCACCGGCGCGATCGTGCAGCCGTTTCTTCCGCCTGCGGTGCAGGGCCTGGGCCAGTTCGGGGGCTTCCAATTTGAACTCGAGGACCAGGGCGGCCATACTCTGCAGGAACTTGCCAACGTGACTCAGCAGTTGGCGTTCCAGGGCAACACAACCCGCAAAGATCTTGCCGGCCTGTTTAGCACCTACACCGCCAATGATCCCCAGTTCCTGGTCACGATTGACCGTGAAAAAGCCAAGAGCCTGCACGTTCCGTTCCAGCAAATTACCGACACGCTGGGGGTATACATGGGGTCGGCGTACGTAAACGATTTCGATTTCAACAATCGCTCGTACCGCGTCTATGTGCAGGCCGACAAGCAATTTCGCGCGCAGGTGAAAGACATCGAAGAGTATTACGTGCGCTCTGATACCGGCGCCATGATTCCGCTGGACAATCTTGTCGCCATTACGCAAACCACCACCCCCCAGGTCATCAGCCACTACAACCTGTTCCGCTCGGCGGAGATCGACGGCGCTCCGGCGCCGGGATACAGCTCCGGGCAGGCCATCGCAGCGATGGACCAGCTCAGCGCCAAGGTCCTTCCGCAGGGCTTTTCGTATGAATGGACTGGATTGTCTCTGGAAGAGCTGTCATCCGGGCGAACGACGTTGATCTTGTTCGGCCTGGGCGCGCTGGTCGTTTACCTGACGCTTTCCGCTCAATATGAGAGCTTCGTGCTGCCGTTCATCGTGATGCTGGCGGTGCCGATGGCGATTTTGGGCGCCCTCTCGGCGCAGTGGATTCGAGGCCTGGAAAACGACGTGTTTTGCCAGATCGGATTAGTCATGCTGGTGGGGCTGGCCAGCAAAAACGCAATTCTAATCGTGGAGTTCGCCGAGCAATTGCGGCACCGGGGGCTCACCCTGGTGGACGCCACCATCGAAGCGGCCCGCATCCGCCTGCGCCCGATTTTGATGACTTCGTTTGCCTTCATCCTTGGCGTTGTGCCGTTGATTGTCGCCAAGGGCGCCGGCGAACAAGGGCGCCACTCCGTGGGAACCACCGTGTTTGGCGGAATGATCATGTCCACCGTGCTGAATCTGTTCTTCATCCCGGTGCTCTACATGATCATTGAGGGATGGCGCGAACGCGGGAAGAAAGCGGAATAAAGCGGAATAAAGCTCTATTGAGCTTTGCACGAGTATTGTGACACTCCAATCGTAGTGTCATTTCGAGCGCAGCAGGATCGGCCGCGAAGCGGACAATCCCGCGGAGTCGAGAAACCTGCTGTTCGGCCCGCGCGGGAAAGACCAGGTCCCTGGACTGCGTTCCATCCTCCACCAGACGGAGGACGGAACTCCGCTCGGGATGACAGAAGGGACAAGTGTCAGAATATCCCCGCAATCACTTCGAAAATTGCTGCTCAGCCGCTCCTAAAACGGCGCCCGGTCCGGGTTCCTGAACGAAGGCAATCGCGCGCAAGTGGGAAAGATCGCGCCGCGTGTCCAGCTTGATGCGAGCATCTCCGGCAAAGCCCTTGCCTTTTTCTGTGCTCCCAACCTTAGTCAGGCTTAGCACTACGGCGACGTGAGTCAGGTGGCGGCCTTGGTTTTCCCCGCGCGCGACCTGAGACTCGGCATGATCGAGCGCTGCCACCACGAAGATATCCGCCCGCCGATGACTGCCCGAGGCCGGCAACGCCCCAGCTTCCACATGGGCGCGTAACGTGCCGTCATTCTCCAGCGACACAGCCGAGATAGTGATCGGAACCTTTACGCGTTGGCGGGCTTGCTCAATGGCGCGATCGGTCGCGCGCGGATCACCTGCGACGAATTGCTCAGTTCCGTCGATGACCATTTGCGGAGTGTAGACGCTGGCCAAGCCGAAATGGCTAGCGTAGGAGTTTTGCCGATCGCTGAAGAAACTGGAGGAGTAGGGATCGCTCCAGCCGAGATGGTTCCAGTAATCGACATGCTCGCTGAGCACGATCGCTTGCGCGCCAGCGACGGGCTGGGAACGATCGATTTGCTGCAAAAGCAGATCGGCCGGAGGACAGCTGGAACACCCCTCCGAAGTGAAAAGTTCGACTAGAACGGGGGAAGGCGCATTGGCCACAGGCGCGTCGGCGGCTGCCAGCGCGCCCGCCGAAGACAACGTAACAGCAATCAACGATACAAAGAATCTCATCATGGGGAAGACCCAGGTAGTACCCACATTTGGACGCGCGACTAGCGGAAAAGTTACGCCCCGGCTGCCTCGCCTGAAAGCAGACCCGCAGGCCCGACCGAAGCCACACAAATTGCGCTGAAGTGCTTGCGAATCAGCACTAAACAACTGCAAGAAGTTGCTTCCTTCGCGCGGCAATTCATCCTTGCGCAGGGCCATCCGATCGAGTATAAAGTGGGGCCAGCCCCCTTCGGCGCCTCTGGCGCCCCACTAAGTTTCCCAATTCTAGCGTCCCGTATTTCTTCGGCGCAATGGAGTTTGTGATGGCGCATGTGGTCTTCATCAGTCATTCCTCCAAAGACAAAACGATTGCCGACGCGGTGTGCACTCATCTGGAGGCGCGCAACATTCCGTGCTGGATCGCGCCCCGCGACGTGCGCCCGGGAAGCCCTTACAGCGAGGAGATCATCGACGGAATCGAGAACGCGCGGGTCATGGTGCTGGTGTTGTCCGGTAACGCCAACGCTTCGGCCCACATTGCGAAAGAAATCGAGCGGGCGGTAAGCCACGGCATCCCCGTGATTCCGCTGCGAGTTGAAGCGGTAATGCCCGGGAAGGCGCTGGACTACTTCATCAGTTCGGTTCACTGGCTGGATGCAGTGACGCCGCCCCTGGAGCAGCACCTGGAAACCCTGGCGAATACCATTCTGACGGTCATCAAAGACAAAGCCCCTGAGGCGGCAAAGCCCGCTCCGGTTGCTGCCAGCGTCCAAACGCTTGCTCCCCCAGCCTCTGCGGCGCCTTCAACCCCGCTACAAGCCGGCAAACGCGTCGGCGATTACGAAATTCTCGGTGAGTTGGGAAGCGGGGGGATGGGGCGGGTTTATCGCGTTCGCAATGTGATCTCCAACCGCATTGAAGCCATGAAGATTCTGCTCCCCGATCTGGCGGGGCGGCAGGAACTGGCGGAGCGTTTTCTGCGCGAGATCAAGGTTCTCGCCAGCCTCGATCACCCGAACATTGCTGCCCTTCGCACCGCGCTCACCATCGACAATCAGCTCGTCATGATCATGGAATACGTGGAAGGCGCCACGCTCGCGCAGCGGCTGGAGCGCGGCCCGATTCCCGTGCCTGATGCGCTGAACTATGTGGACCAGGTGCTAAACGCGCTGAGCTATGCGCATCAGCATGGGGTGATTCATCGCGACATCAAGCCGGCCAACATGATGCTCACGCCGCAAGGCGTGGTGAAGCTCATGGATTTTGGCATCGCCCGCAGCAGTGGCGATTCCGGCCTCACCATGACCGGCACAACCTTGGGATCGATCAATTACATGTCTCCCGAGCAGGTAAGGGGCGAAGCTGCGGATGCCCGTTCGGATCTTTATTCGGTTGGGATTTCCCTCTATGAAATGGTCACCGGCCAGCGCCCGTTCGAGGCGGCGAGCGATTTTTCCATCATGACAGCTCACGTCAAAGACGAGCCGAAGCCGCCGCAAGAATTGCAGCCGGGGCTTCCTCCCGCGTTGAACGAAATTATTCTCATGGCCATCGCCAAAGATCCCGCTCGGCGCTTTCAAACCGCCGATGCGTTCCGCAATGCATTGAGCAGCGTGCGGCCGCAGGCGCCGCTGGCGCAGCCGGTTACGCAAAGCACGCGCCCAGCCACCCTGGTTGAGACGGCGGTCTCGGCGGCCGCTCCTGCAGCCTCGACGCCGCGCACTCCCACGTCGGCCCCGGTTCAAACCCCCGTGGAAGCGAAGCTTACTCCGGTTCCGCAAATGCCTCAGCCGTCCGCGGTGCCGATGCCGCCTTCGCCTAGCCATCGCGGGCTTTATATGACCCTGGGAGCGTTAATCGTCCTAGCGGGCTTGGTCTTGGCTGGAATCTATTGGCCAGGCCGCGGGAAAGCCCAGACAGAGGCGTCAAAGACAACTCCGCCGGCCTCCGCGGTTGCAAGCCAGCCGAATACGCCGCCCGAGCCGCCTTCGGTCCCCGCGACAACCGCCACCGCGACGTCGCCGACGACTGCGGGTTCGAATGTGGAGGCGATGCCGGGGCAATCCGCCGCGCTGCCGCCCGTGCCGGCGAAAAATGCGATGCCAGAGACCATGAACGCCAAACCTTCGGCGGCGAAACCTCCGGTGCAGGCCGCGGGTTTACGGCAGGCCATTCCTCTGCCCAAGAACGCCCAACAGGCTATGCCACAAGCTGCTGAGCCGAGCGCTCCGAGAGCAAATCCGCAGGAACTCGACGAGGTCGAGCATCGCGTGGATCAACTCACCAGCCGCGCCGCCGCGGTAAACAGCAGTCTCAATGTCATGCAACAACAGCAGGCAGCGGCTGGTTACGGCTTGCGCGGAGACATGGCAGCTCGGCAGGCAAGCATGAGGCTGAATATCCAGAAGGCCCAAGCTGCGGTGGAGCATGGCGACATAGAACGGGCCAAGCGGTACGCCGATCTGGCGGAGGCTGATCTCGCCGTCCTGGAGCACTTCCTGGGGCGTTGACTTGCCTTGCGGTTTCTCGAGGTTTGGCGATTCACGGACGGCGAGATGTTGGCCGGCGTGCTGGGGAGGCAGATGAGCCACAGTATCGCGTTGCGTGTTCTGCTGATGGTGGCACTGATCGCCGCTCCTGCCTGCAGTCAGAAACCCCAACCAACAGCCTCCGCGAGTTCACCGGAGCAGTCTGCCGCGGCGGGAGTTGCGGCGCGCGGTCTTCCGGCTGGCTTCCAGTCATACAACGATCCGCACAGTTCCGGACGCCTGCTCTATGCCAAGCTTCCAAACGGCAATTCCGCCCTGGCGGCGATGCGCAGCTCGCTGGCCGCGCTAAAAGGCTATTTTGACGCACCGCCGCAGCTTCTCTCGGCGGTAAGCGATCCAAACGACCAAGTGGTGCAGGTAATCGTATCGGCGAATGCGCAGGGTCAGCCGGTGCGCGGCGTAGCCACCGTGGTCCTTGCGCCGCCCGGCGCGGTCTTCGGTCTCGCGTTTGACCGCCCTGATTCGCTCAAGTCTTCGTTCAAGGCTCTCTCACAACGTTTCAGCCAGGAGTTGCCGAGAAGTTCTGGCAGCGGCAACCCATTTGATCTCTCGCCGCCCAAGCAGTGGACGCGGCAGACTGCCGGCGATCGCAGCGCGGCGGTGGACCTGCCCAGCGGATGGCGAATCACTTCCTGCAGCCAGGGCATCATGACCATCGCCGGTCCGCACAGCGAACTGATCCAGCTGGGGCTGATTTTCTTCGTTTCGACTCTGCCGGGTTCCGCTGGAATGGCCGGCCCCTATCTTCAGCCCGTTCCCGCGTTTTCATTCTTTGTGAACTACTCAACCCGGGTGAACCAGCAAAACGGAGTAAATATCAGGAACGTTCCGGGCCGCGTGCTGCAGGTCAGGAATGTGCCGGCTCCCATGCCGAATGGCAAGGGCGCGTATCTTCTCCAGGAAACCGCAACTAACGGCCAGCCATTCAAAGTCTTTGCGCTGGTCTACACGGCGCCGAATCTGATGACGGGATGGACGCTCTACACTTCCTACGTGGCCGCGCCCGCTAATCTATTCCCCTCGGAGTTTGGCGACATGATGAGAATCTGGAGTTCCTGGAAAGTCGACGACCGCGTCTATCAGCAGCAGATGGAGCAGACACTGCAAAGCATGAGCGAAACCCGCGACATCCTGAACAACGGTACGCAGAGCCAGATGCATGCCTACGACAACCTGGAGCAGTCGATGGATTTGATTATCAATGGCGAAACGCGTGTGGAGAACACATCGACCGGCGGACGCGCCGACGTCTACACCCAGAATACGGATTCCGTACTCCGCGCCTGCCAAGCGCAGGGGTACAGTTGCCAGCGCGTCCCTTTCGATCAATTGAGCCAGTAGCTGGCAAGTCACTTCCGCAAGAGGGTCCTCTGTGGAAGCATCGAGAATTGGCAAAAGCTCTGATCCCATCTAGCTTAAGGATTCAACCCATGAAAAAGATCTTGCTTCCAGTTTGTCTGTTGCTTCTGGCCGCCTGTGTTTGGGCGCAGCAGGACTCTACTCAAACCTCAACTCCGGTCGAGCCCATGGACCACACGCCGCTGTTTCACGTCAAAGTGATTTCGCGTACCACCAAGGCGGTGAACTACCGCCATCGCGGTGGCTCGACGATGGTGGACTTCAAAGGCACCGACCTCATGCCCGCCGCCACCGGCAAGGCGAAAGTCGATGGCAAAGCCGGCCGCTTGCAGATCAACGCCGATTTCGAGCACCTGCAGCCCGCCGACCAATTCGGAGGCCAGTATTTGACCTATGTGCTCTGGGCGATCACGCCGGAAGGGCGGGCGGTTAATCTCGGCGAAGTGGTGCCGAAAACAGACGGCAAGTGCAGTCTGGAAGTGACCACCGACCTGCAGGCCTTTGGCCTGATCGTGACCGCGGAACCGTATTTCGCCGTGACGCGTCCCAGCGACAAGGTTGTGGTGGAAAACATCATTCGCCAGGAGACTAAGGGATTCGAACTGCCCATCGACGCGAAATTCGATATGGCGGAGGGCGGAGAATACACCGTCGATGTTAGCGCTACGGACTTGCCCTCAGCCACAGCGGCTCCGAATACGCCGCTCGATTTGCTGGAGGCTCGTAACGCCGTGGCCATCGCCAAAGCGGCCGGAGCGGAGCAGTACGCTCCGTCCAGCCTCGCCAAGGCTGCGGATTTCCTGGCGCGCGCGGAAGACTACCTCCGGCGCAAGCAAGGTCGGACGCCGATTGGGACCGCAGCTCGCGGCGCGACGCAGGCCGCGGAAGATGCGCGCATTCTGACTTTGCAAAGGAAAGAGAAAGAACGGATCGCGGCGGAAAAGCTGGCCATGCAGCAAGCCCAGGAAAAAGCGGAGGCCGATGCCAAAGCCGCCGCTGAGGCGCAGGCCCAGGCGGAAGCGCAGGCCGAAGCCGCCAAAGCCCAGTCGGAAGAAGATGCGCGCAAGCGGGCCCAGGCGGAAGCCGACGCCAAAGCTGCGGCTGCGGCTCAGGCCCAGGCTCAACGCACGGAGGCCGCGGCCGAGGCTGCCCGAGCCGCCGCACTAGCTCAACAGCAAGCCGCAGAGGCGGAAGCCGAGAAACAGCGCCAGGCGGCGGAAGAAGCCAACCGCCAGAAGGAAGCAATGCGCGCCCGCCTGCTCAAGCAGCTCAATGATGTGCTCGAAACTAAGGACACCGACCGCGGCTTGGTGGTCAACATGCCGGATGTGCTTTTTGATTTCGGCAAGTACACGCTCAAGCCCGAGGCCCGCGAACGTTTGGCGCGCATCTCTGGCATCGTGATGGCTTATCCGGAATTGAAGTTCGAGATCGAAGGCTACACCGACAACATCGGCAGCGACGCCTACAACCAGACGCTTTCCGAGAAGCGCGCCGACGGGGTGAAGGATTATCTGGTGACCAACGGAGTAACGGCCGACAGCATTACCACCCGCGGCATGGGCAAGTCCGACCCTGTGGCCCCCAACAACACCGCAGCGGGGAGAAAGCTGAATCGCCGGGTGGAGATGATTGTCTCGGGCGATGTGATTGGCACGCAGATTGGAACGCCGGCCGGCGGAACAACGCCAACGCCCGACGCGACGCAGCCAGCGGCGCATCCCTAGCCCCGGGGGCGAGCGTAGTTGGCGATTCTCGATAGAGATCAGGGCCGCGGTGCGATTCGCTACAATTCCAACCCCGCTAGAGCCAAGGCCGGGTGCGCGACTGGGTAGAGAAGATCGGCGAGGCTGATTTCCTCCGGAGCAGCCTTACGGTCGGTGGAGCATAAGATGAACCACGGACAGAACGGGCTGCAGCGATTGCACTCGACCGGATGGGTGAGATCGGGAACCATTTGGCAACGCATGATGGTCACCTCTCAGACTCCGGTCTGACAGGTTTGCACACTGCGGTCAAGAATATTCAGCGGGCTGCCAGGGAATTCTGCTGCCGGTTGTGTCGTTTTGGGAAATCTCCCGTTTCCGGCAGGGGGAGAAGTGCTGATTCCTTTGTTTGACAGCGCTCGCTCATGGTTGGCGCGGGCAAATGGCGCGCGTTTCCTGCCCTACCACAGTGTGACCACTGCATGCCCGACCATGACTCCGCTGAGGCTGATGTCCACGCGGTAGAGGCCTCGCCCGAGTTTTGCGGCTGACAGGCCGGAGACGTATTGACAGAAAGCCTGAGCCACTGTATCCGCAGCGGAGTCGACTGGAACGAAACCGTTCAGCGTAGCTTTGCTTACCGCGATGGTGGCGGGTGGCAACGCGCAGGTGCGGACGTTGTTCCGAAGCAGCTTGAACGCAACGGGAATCACTGGCGCCTTGGCAGAGAAGACGCTGGCGCCGCCCGCCTCGATAGCTTTGTAGATTAGAGTCAGCAAGACAGCATGTTGCAAGCCGCCGCAGGTGCCGTTGGCGGCGATTTCGCCGCCATCGTTTATGCCGGCCGCGCTGACAAGTTCGCACCCGGAGTCAGATGCGATCAAATCGTTGAGGTCACGCATGACCGTGCCGCTGTACAAAAAAGCGTGCTGAGCGCTGTCGTTGCCGGTAAAGGCCCATCCGACGACTTGGCCGAAGTCATCGAGAGCCGCGGCCTGGCTCTGCGATCCGCCGAGTGTTCCAAGGTCATCGGTGGCGGGATTGATGGCGCTGTTGGCTGCCGTGCGAAAGGCGTGCGTGGAGCCGCCGATGATGGTGGACCAGCCGACCACTTGGCCGAAGTCGTTAATCGCGGCAGCCGAGCTGTCCGTTCCTCCGAGCGTGCCAAGATCATCGGTGGCCGGGTTGATGGGCCGGTTGGGAGCCGCGCGAAAGGCGTGGTAGTGCTGGCCGCTGCTGTTTATCGATGAGCCCACCACCTGGCCGAAGAAATTGATCCCGTAGGCGTGGCTGTCCGGATTGCCCAGCGTGCCGAGGTCGTCGGTGGCCGGATTGATGGCACGGTTAGGCGCAGTGCGGAAGGCGTGAATGTAGGCCACGCCTCCGAGCGCAGATGTGCCGACCGTCTGTCCAAAGACGTTGATGCCGGCAGCCAACGCCATGTCGCTGCCGAGTGTGCCGAGATCGTCGGTTGCGGGGTTGATGGGACGGTTGGACGCGGTGCGGAAAGCGCTGGGAGCGTGCGGGTCTGCCAGGCTGTAAGACGAGCCGACCACCTGTCCCCAGGCGTTAATGGCCGTGGCAGCGCTGTTGGTGCCAATGAGAGTGCCGAGATCGTCGGTCACAGGATTGATGGGACGCTTGGGCGCCGTACGAAAGGCATGTCCGGCGGTATCGCCGCTGATCGCAGAGGAGCCGGCAACCTGGCCCCAAGCGTTGATGGCGGCGGCCTCACTCCACGAGCCGCCAAGCGTGCCGAGATCGGTGAGGGTGTACATCTGCGCGAAGCCGGTGCTTGCGGCAAACACCAGCCCCAAGGACCAAGCAAGTCGATTGAGTTTCATGTTCGTGAACTCCCGTTCTGATGAGTCGGGCCGAGGAATAAATTTGATCAGCAGCACGTTTTGGGGGAGTTCTGTCGTGACTGCCGCGCGGGGGGCAAAGCGCGGAACACATCATAGTACGGCGCTTGAATTTGAGCTAGCACATCGTGATGGTGCGCAAACAATTGCAGTTTCGAGCCCTTCGACTTGTGGAAACAAACTGGCGGAAGCGAGTGGGAGTCGAACCCACCGGCGACGTCAGAGACGCCGCCCGCCGGTTTTGAAGACCGGGAGAACCACCGGGCTCCATGCGCTTCCGCAACGGTTCTATTCCCGCCCGGCCGCCTTCTTTCCAACATAAGCGACGCGCCAGATTGAGTTCGAGCCGTCGTCGGTCACCAGCAATGAACCGTCCGGCGCGACCGTGACGCCCACAGGCCGTCCCCAAACATGCCCCGCGTCGACGACGAAGCCGGTGAGGAAATCTTCAAACTCCCCGCTGGCGCTGCCGGTGTGATGCATAGGGATGCGAATGACTTCATATCCCACGCGCACCGCTTTGTTCCACGAGCCATGCTCCGCGGCGAATATGTCGTCCTTGTATTCGGTGGGAAATTGCCCGCCCTCGTAGAAAGTGAACTCCAGCGACGCGTTGTGCGGGTTGAGCAGCACATCCGGAACGATGGCTTTGTCTTTCAGTTCAGGATGTTTGCCTTCCTGCCGCGGGTCCTGGTGGGCGCCCATGTACCACCAGGGCCAGCCGTAGAAGCCGCCCTCCTGCACGTGCGTGATGTAGTCGGGAACGAGGTTGTCGCCTAGCCCGTCGCGTTCGTTGACCGAACACCACAACTGGCCAGTCTTGGGATTGATCTCCAGGCCTCCTCCGGCGTTACGGATTCCGTAGGCGTAAATGCTCATCCCGGAACCATCCGGATTGAATTCCAGAATGTCGGCGCGGTCCTTTTCGCGAGGATGATCATCCGGATCGTCGACGTTGGAAGCCGAGCCCACCGCGACGAACATTTTTTTGCCATCAGGAGTGAACCGGATATCGCGCGTCCAATGACCGCCGCCATGCGGCAAATCCGCAATGTGTTGCGGCTCGCCGCTCGCTTTGACGTCGCCATTGTGATAGGGAAAACGCACCACGGAATCTGTGTTGCCAATGTAAACCCATTGCGGATCGGGCCCAGGTGGATAAAAGGCGATGCCATAGGGTCGCGTCAGGCCGCTGGCAAAAGTGAAGGTTGCGGCGGGATGGCCATCTTTGGTGGTGCCGCGAAAAATCTTGATATCGCCCGGGTCGCTCTCTGCCACAAAAAAATCGCCGTTGGGGGCGGTGCGAATCAGGCGCGGATTGTTCAGGCCGGCCGCGTATTGCTCGACCTTGAATCCAGCTGGAGCCTGGGGCCACGCGTCGGCAGGGCGGGCCACAACCTCTGGCGCGTTGCCCGCGGAAGGAGTGGCAAAGGCAGCCGGCAAATCCGCGACCATGATCTTGTGGACTGTGCCGGGTTTCTCGAAACGGTAATCGGTGAATGGCGCGGTCGGCGCCGGCCCTTCCGCCCTAGAAACTGCGGGAGATGGGGCCGCGGCCGGCGCGCTGGCGGGCGCAGCATGAGGTTTTCCTAACGACTTTATGTAGGCGATGATCTGCCAGCGTTTTTGCTCCGGCATTTTGTCCCAGGCGGGCATACCACTGTTGATATCGCCTTTGGAGATGAACCAGAAAATCTCTCCATCCGTTGCCGATTGGGCGGGCCCTTTGGCGAGCGGGGGAATGTTTCCCGTCCCCTTGGCGTTGCGGCCGTGGCAGGCAAGGCAGTTCTGGGCATAGGCTGTCTCGCCGGCCGCGATAGCTGAGGCCTGACCAGCGTAGGGGTTCTTGAGCTTTTTGGCGGAAGCCGGCGCGCCATGAAAGTCTTCTCCTCGAGCAGACAATGAAAACAACATCAACAGCGCAACAGCAGTAGGCAATCCGATCCACACCCGAGCCTCTTTCAAGGTCTTCCTCCCGGAGATGATTTTGCACGACGAAGCCTGTGTTTCCGCCTTCACGAACCTAATGAGTCTGACAGGCGGACCTGCACACATTCCACTCGACTGCAGATTGGATGAGACGAAAGCGGTGCCCGGTCGACTTTTCCTGGCTGGCGCGCTTACCGGAACGGAATTTGAAATACTCAACCGGCGCAAGCCGTCCGAACAATTTTCAGCGCTACAATAATTCACCATGTTAGCAGAGAGGCGCCGCCTTCCATTCGCGCAGTTTGATGTCTTTTCATCTCAGGCGTTCGCCGGGAATCCCTTGGCGGTCTTCTTCGACGGGCGTGGGCTTAGGGATGACGAGATGCAATCTTTGGCTCGGGAGATGAACCTTTCCGAAACAACCTTCATTTTGCCGCGCGAGGCCGCCGTTGAACGCGAGCGCGGAGTGCGTGTCCGCATCTTTACCGTACAGGAAGAGCTGCCGTTTGCCGGCCATCCGACGCTGGGCACGGCATTTGCGTTGCGCGGCGCAAGCGGCGCGGCGGAGATCGCGCTGGAACTGAATGTGGGCAAAGTGCCGGTTCGTTTCGAGGAAGCGTCCGGACAGCCGGTGTTCGGGGAGATGACTCAACGGGACCCGGAGTTCGGCCCGCGGCATGACCGGGAAGCGGTGGTGCGGGCCGCCGGTTTGCGCGACGGCGATATCGATCCTTCTCTTCCGGTCGAAACGGTTTCCACCGGCCTGCCTTTTACCATCGTTCCCTTGCGCGGGCTCGACGTCATGCAGCGCCTGCAAGTGGATCTCGCCGGCTCCGCTGAATATCTGGCGAAAGCCGGCGGAAAGCATTTCTATTTTGTGTGCCGGGAGACCGCCGATCCCTCCGCGCGCCTGCACGCGCGCATGATGTTTAACAACGGCGAAGACCCGGCCACCGGCTCAGCCGCGGGATGCACCGCCGCCTGGATGGTCGCGCACGGAGTGATTCGAGCCGACGAGCGCGCGGTGATCGAACAAGGTGTCGAAATGCAGCGTCCCAGCAGGATTTTCGTGCGCGCCTCGCGCCGCGATGATCGAATAGTAAACGTTCGCGTCGGAGGAAATGCAGTCGAGGTTCTGCGCGGCGAAGTTTTTTTGTGAGCGCCGGTTCGCAAGAAACTCCCGAAAATGGGTAGCAAACACACGCTTGCGACTTTTTCAATAGCGCGATCTTGCCATTGGCATTTGCGGTACTTTACATACTGCACTGCTGCCTTTAGCATTCATGTCGCTCGCAACTCTCAGTTCTTGAGAACGTTTTCGGATTCCCCCAGACGGCGGTGCGGTTGGCTGTCGCTTTTTTCGGAAACAATAATGAAGCCCAAACGAACGATTCTTTGCATCGGCGAAAACGAACAATCCCTCTCCATCCGCAAGATCATGCTGGAAACTCGGGGCTACCGCGTGATTGCCTGCTCCGGCGGCGACGAGGCCCTCGACCGCTTCAAAAACGGTGGTGTCGACCTGGTTCTGACTGATCTCATCATCCCCGGCCTCGATGGTTCCCAGCTGATCGACAAAATCAAAGAGATTTCTCCGCAAACTCCCACCATCCTAGTTTCCGGAAAAGTTAAGATTTTCGACGGCAACACCCGAGCTGACGTTTTTCTCTCCAAGGGAACCTACGCGCCGGCCGAGCTCCTGGAACGCGTCCGCCTGTTGCTGGTGCGCAAGCGTGGGCCTAAGCGAAATGTGGCGGCGGCGCAAGTCGGATCGCCAACCGCGGCGCGCGCGGGCGCAGCGTAACAGCGTTTGGTCCGCAGCGCTGTCGGCTTCTGGCCCTTCGTGTAATATCAATACTCGGCATGGCCGCCCTCATCGAAGCAGTAGAGCTGCGCAAAACTTACCGTGTCGGCAAGATTGACGTTCCGGCGTTGCGTGGCGTTTCCTTCAGTGTGCAAAAAGGAGAATTTGTCAGCATAGTCGGCCCCTCAGGTAGCGGCAAGTCCACGCTGTTTTACTTGCTGGGCGGCTTGGCGCAGGCCGATTCCGGGCATGTTTTGATCGACGGCGACGACTTCTCCAAGCTCAGCGACGCCCAACGCACCAAAATGCGCAAGCGAAAGATCGGGTTCGTCTTCCAGAAATTCAATCTGCTGCCCTCGCTCGACGCCCGCCACAACATCGACATTGCTCTCGACATCGCTGGCGCGGATGGAAACCGTGACCCCGCACATTTCGCAAAGATCTCGGATTTGCTGGGCTTGAGCAAGCGCCTGCATCACCGCCCAGCCGAGCTTTCCGGCGGAGAGCAGCAGCGAGTCGCGCTGGCGCGGGCGCTCATCAATAAGCCGGCGATCGTGCTGGCCGATGAGCCCACCGGCAATCTCGACACCAAGAATTCCGACATTGTGCTGGGCATGCTGCGCCAGTCCAACCAGGAATTGGGCCAGACCGTGCTCATGATTACGCATAATCCGGCCGCCGCGGCCTTCGGAGACCGCATCATCCACATGCGGGATGGCGAAATTGTTACCCCCGAGAAAGACCCGCAATGGACGGGGCACGAGTAAGCCGTTCAACGAGCATTCGTTGCTGCAAGCCAGCCGGTTGTTTATAATCTGATTCTCAAGGGCGGGAGTAACTCAGTGGTAGAGTGCGACCTTGCCAAGGTCGAAGTCGCGGGTTCAAATCCCGTCTCCCGCTCCAGATCTTCGTGAGCTCCGCTCGGCGGCGGAGAAACCTTCCCGTTTGGTTCAGGCGGCTTTGCTGGGGCACAGGGTCCGGCGAGTGGACATTTTGCTCGCATCCCGCTAATTTACTGCCTAGGGCGCGGTACCCAAGTGGTAAGGGAGAGGTCTGCAAAACCTTTATACGTGAGTTCGATTCTCACCCGCGCCTCCATTCCACATTTACCTTTTTCCCGCGAAGCCGGCAGAAAGCCGAGCCAACGACCCACTCGGAGAGCCTTGCTTTTTCGCTCTTTATTGGCTACATTAAGCCTCCCCCGCGCTTCCGCCCAATTGCGTAATCTTGGAGAGAGTATGAATTGGTCTTGGTCCCGGCTCGGCCCCATTTCAGCGATTTTGTTGTTCATATCGATGACGTTCGGCTGCGGCCGCCCGCAGCAACTCGTGTCGATCACCATCCAACCGGATACGGAAACGTTCGGTGACGCGAACACACCGGTAATTGACGATGCCGGCCTGAACGTCCAGTTGCGGGCTTTCGGCAACTACATTCATCCACCGGTAACAAAAGACATCACTAATCGAGTCACCTGGACTTCGAACTCTCCTGACGTTGCGACCGTTAGCGCCTCGGGGCTGCTTATGGCGAAGGGCAATGCATGCGGGAACTCCCTCATTACGGCGACTGTCCTCACCAACACGGACGGGAATGAGCACTCCACCGGTGCCATCGTGACGGGAACTATGACGGCAACCGTGGTTTGCTTCAAACCAATGTAGGGGAGAAACTCACAGTTCTCCCAGCAGTTTCCCCAACGTGGGTTTGTGCTTCACAGTCTTTTTGTTCCGGTCCCTTTGATTCGGAACGACTTTGGAAGCAGGCGGAGCCCCAATCCGCTCGCGTGCTAATTCCTTCACGGCTTGCACCGCTCCAAATCGCCTGACTTTCTTCTTCCTGCGCGGCATACTGTCATCTTGCCATAGCTTGGCGGCGCAGAACCTGCAATAATCACTACCGGTCAGTCTGCGACCTGTGACCACTAACCGCCCTTATGGAAGAACGAGATTTTTTCGACGAGCGCCCCGAGAAAAAACCTGCCACGTTGAATTGTCCGCATTGCCATCAGTCCGCCGAGTATGAGGTCGTCTGGCTGGTACGGACCAAGAAGCGCCAACTTTCAGGACGCGCCGACGAGCGCGACCGCGCCCGCTTTGCCAAAGCCCGCTCTTACATGGTTCGCAAGGACGACATGATGGCTTGCAAGAACATGCGTTGCCGCAAGCGTTTTGAGATCACCGGGCAATCGGTGGTTTTTCCGGAATAGCGTGCGGTACTGGCAATTCTCGCGGCGGTCTAATGCCAATCGCTAAATGCCAAGGGCCGGATGCCGAGTGCCTGGCTCGGAATCCGACTGCTATACTTTCTCCGGGAGCCCCCGTTGAAAATTCTTGTCTGCATGAAGCAGGTGCCGCAGAAGGATGCTCCGCTCAAGCTCAATGAGACGGGCACCTGGATTCGCGAAGACGTCTCCTACGAGGTCAACGAGCCGGACGCCTACGCGCTGGAAGAAGCCCTCCGGCAGAAAGAAAAACACGGCGGCGAAATTGTTGTGATTGCCGCCGGCCCGGCCCGCGCTCAGCAGGTGCTGCGCGAGGCCCTAGCCAAAGGCGCGGATCGCGCCATCCATTTGGAAGACAGCGCTTTCGTCGCGCTCGATGCCTGGAACACGGCGCACGCCATCGCCGCTTGCATACAGGAAGAAAAGTTCGATCTCATCTTCACCGGCCTGCAATCCGACGATTACGGTTACGCGCAGACGGGCGTGATTCTAGCTGAGCTTTTGGGCTGGCCGCACGCCACGATCATCATGCAGATCGAGAAGACCGATGGCGGGATCAAAGTGAAACGCGAGCTTGAGGCCGGTTACTTCCAGTTCGTGGACATGCCGCTGCCAGCTGTGCTGACGATTCAGTCCGGCATCAACAAGCTGCGCTATGCCACGCTGATCGGCATCAAGCAGGCTAAGAACAAGCCATTGCGGAAAGTCACATTGGCCGAGGTGCAGTCTGCCGTAGGCCCCAACCTGCAGAAGATCGAACGGCTCTATGTCCCGCAGAAAACCAAGAACACGGAATTCATGGAGGGCTCTTCTGCCGAAGTGGCCAAGAAGCTGGTAGAGAAGTTCCGCAACGAAGTGCGGGTGCTGTAGAGGCAAGTTCCACGTGGGGACCGCCGCCCTCGGCTGTCCAACCGGGCGCCGCCCGGCAGTTTCTTGTAGGTGAAGCACGAGTCTATGTCTGATGCCATCCTAGTCATCGCCGAACAACGCGAAAGCAAACTTAGCAGGGTCACCTGGGAGACGTTGGCCGCCGGCCAGGCGCTAAGCGCCGAAACAGGCTGGGCCCTCGACATTGCAGTCGTGGGTGCCGAGGTTGGCGCTCTCGCGACGGAGCTGGCCGCCAAGAAGGTCTCCAAGGTCTTTGCGCTGCAATCGTCTAAGCTCGAACCCTATACGCCCGACGCATTCGCGGAAGCGCTCAAGCAACTGATCGCGTCACGCCAACCAAAGCTGGTATTGCTGCCGCATACCTACCAGGTGCGCGACTTCGTTCCCAAGCTCGCGGCCGCCACGGGCCGAACCGTCATTAGCGACTGCGTCGGCTACAAAAGCGAGGGTGGCAAGCTGCTCTTCACTCGCCAGATGTTCCAGGGCAAGCTGGCTGCGGATGTGAGTTTTATCTGCGATCCGCCTTGGTTCGTCACCTTCCAAAATGGCGCGTTTCGTGGAGACAAGGTGGAAGCGGGCGCGGCTCCAGCGCCGGTCGAAACCATCAACGTCGAGATTGACGCAACGAAGATTCGCAACCGGCCGCAGGAAGTGTTCAAAGAAGCCAAGCAGGCGGTCGATCTCACCCAGGCCGAGATCATCGTGGCAGTTGGCCGCGGCATCAAGGAACAAAAAAACATCGACCTGGCCAGGCAATTGGCGGACGCCCTCGGCGGCGAACTCGCCGCTTCCCGGCCCATTTGCGATTCTGGCTGGCTGCCCATGGATCGCCAGATCGGGTCTTCGGGGCAGACTGTTGCTCCCAAGTTGTATCTCGCGCTCGGCATCAGCGGCGCCATCCAGCACATTGTCGGGATGAAAGGCGCGCGGACCATCGTCGCCGTCAACAAGGATTCCGAAGCGCCGATCTTCGAAATTGCCGATTACGCGGTCGTGGGAAATTTGTTCGACATTGTTCCACCGCTGATTGAGGAAGTGAAGAAGGCGAAGGCAGGAACCTAGCAGGAGTAAGATTCGCACAGATCAACCCTGGGGGAGTCTAAAATAGCCTTATGGAAATGGTCCTTACCGCCGTTTTTGAAGAAGTTCCGCAAGCTGAAGGTGGTGGTTACGTTGCCTATGCCGAAGAGCTGCCCGGTGCTATTTCTGAGGGAGATACGCTTGAGGAAGCTCGGGAAAATCTGAAGGATGCTGTGGAGGAATTGCTGGAAGCGAACCGTCAACTTGCTGGACAGTCAACCACCGGCAAGAGGGTCACGAGGGAGACAATCGTTGTGTCGCTTTCTTGACCAGCGCTTTCACAGCTCCTGCCTCGTGAGCGGTGCAACTCAAGATTCGCAACAGAATCAACAGGTTGCCATAGAATTGCTGCCTGCTTTTCCTCCCAAAATACTTTACATCCACAGGCTGCTCTGTGGCATGGTCAAGGCGATTGAAGCGGCTTGACCTAGTTCGGCACCTGGAGGCGCACGGCTGCGTCTTGGTACGCGAGGGAGCCATACACAGCGTTTACTATAATCCCAGCGCGCAACGCACGAGTACGGTCCCGAGGCACCGCGAGATTAAGCATCCAACGGCGATTAGGATTTGCAAACAGCTCGCAGTTTCCGCTCCCCTCCGTTAACGGTTCGGAACGCATAGTATGCCCAATCCCAAATCGCGATCCGCGTTCACCCGCGCAAATCCGCGGCAAAGAAGTCTTCGGCCCCCGAGCTAGCTTCCGATGCTGATTTTCCGCCAACCGCTCCTCGACGTGGATCGCCCGAAAATGCCGGCCGATGTGGTCATCGTCGGCGGAGGCCCTGCCGGGATGGCATGCGCGCTTCGCTTGGCTCAACTCATCGACGAGCACAACGCAAAACATCCCGAGTCGCCGATTAGCAAAGAGAATATCTACGTCCTCGAAAAGGCTCGCGAAGTCGGCCAGCACTGCCTCTCCGGCGCGTTGCTCGATCCGCGCTCTATGCGCGAACTGCTTCCCGGCTTCGAGAAGGAAGCTCCCATCGAGGCAACGGTTAACAAGGAAGCCGTCTACTTCCTTACCGAAAAGGGCCAGCGCAAATTTCCCATCACTCCGCCGCCCCTGCGCGACCATGGCAACTACGTCATTTCGCTCAATCGCTTCGTGAAATGGCTGGGCGGCAAGGTGGAAGCGGCTGGCATCACGATCTTCACCGGCTTTGCCGGCTCGGAGTTGCTTCTTGAAGGCAGCCGCGTGGTCGGCGTTCGCACCGACGACAAAGGAGTGGACAAAGAGAACCAAAAGAAATCCAACTTTGAGCCGGGCTACGATCTGCGGGCCAAAGTTGTGATTCTCGCGGAAGGTTCGCGCGGCTCGCTCGCCAAACAACTCCTCCAGCGCTTTCAACTTGACCACGACCGAAATCCCCAGACCTACGGCCAGGGCGTAAAAGAACTCTGGGAAGTTCCCCCCGGGAGAATCGCAGCGGGCGAAGTGATCTACACCCTCGGCTGGCCGCTTACTCCCATAGAGTACGGAGGCGCCTGGATTTACGGCGGCAAAGACAATATCGTTTCGCTCGGCTTCGTCACCGGCCTCGACTATCCTGACCCGCGCCTCGATCCGCAGCACGTGCTGCAGGAATTCAAGAAACACCCTTTCGTTGCGCAATTATTATCCGGGGGGAAGATGATTCGCTACGGCGCGAAATCCATGCCCTACGGTGGCTGGTGGGCGATGCCGCCGCTGGCCGGCGATGGCTGGATGATGATCGGCGACTCGGCCGGCCTGCTCAACTCGCAACGGCTCAAAGGCATTCATCTCGCGATCAAGAGCGGAATGCTCGCCGCCGAGACCGC
This sequence comes from uncultured Acidobacteriaceae bacterium, assembly GCA_963770915.1. Classification (GTDB taxonomy): domain Bacteria; phylum Acidobacteriota; class Terriglobia; order Terriglobales; family Acidobacteriaceae; genus PALSA-270. The sequence goes on along the minus strand of CAVYRG010000001.1, from coordinate 1,413,304 downwards.
TTTCGAGTCGCTGCAGAAGAACGATTTTTCCGCCCGCGTACTCCGCCAGTTTCAAAACAAGGTCGAGTCCAGCTGGATCAAAGATGAACTTTGGAAAGTGCGCAATTTTCATCAGGGATTCGAGCATGGATTCTGGTGGGGAATGTTTCACACCGTCTTGCAGCAGATCACGGGCGGACGCGGCCTGCGGAATCGCTATCCTGCAACTCCCGGCTATCAGCGCATGCAGAAACTCGCGGAGATGCCCGCCAACGGCGGCGCCGAAGCGCATTTACTCGGACCAGCGAAGAGCGATGGGAACCTGACGTTCGACAAGCTCACCGACCTTTACCATTCGGGCACCAAGCATGAAGAAGATCAGCCTGCCCACCTCGTCATTCAAAACACCGACGTCTGCAACCAGCGTTGCATTGAAGAATTCGGCAGCCCCTGCCAGAACTTTTGCCCCGCCAACGTGTACGAACTGGTGGACGATGCCGAACAGCCGGGCCGCAAGCGCATCAGCCTGAACCCCTCCAATTGCGTGCACTGCAAGGCCTGCGACATCGCCGACCCCTATCAAATCATCACCTGGGTGCCGCCTGAAGGCGGCGGCGGCCCAAACTACGACGGCATGTAGTAATGAGGCTGGAAGATGAAAGGAGATGACCAAACATGAAACTGCTATTCAGAGTCGTCCTTTGTGCTGCGGTCGCGCTGCTGGCATTCAACTTGGTCGCGCAAGACGATGTTCCCGCTGACGCCGAGGGCTGTAAGGACTCGCCGCTCATCACCCGCATGCCCGGCAGTGTCATCCATAGCTGCGACAACAAAGAATTCGAGCAGGCCGAGATGCCCACCGGGAAAGATGCTGACGGCAACGTGGTCACCAAGACGTTCGAGGGCGAATACCACTACTGGGACTACGGCACTCGCGACGGGGTAAGCGAGATTCAGGTTTTCCGCAATTTCGAGACGGCGCTCCGGCAGGGTGGGTTTACGATTGTTTTCGAGCAATCGCCCGAAACCATCACCGCGCGCAAGGCAGATACTTGGTTCTTGCTGGACAATAAGGGCACGTTCTACTACCAGACGATTGTCACGGTCAAGCCGATGGCGCAGGAAGTCAGCGCTGACGCCTCCAGCATCGCCGACGAACTGAACAAGTCCGGACACATCGCGTTGTACGGCATTCACTTCGACACCGGCGAGGCAACGATTCTTCCTGATTCCGAAAGCCTGCTCAGCGAAATCGCGAAGATGCTGCAGCAAAATCCCGAGGTCAAACTTAGCGTAGAGGGACATACCGATAACGTGGGGTCCGCTGCCGCCAACCAAGCCCTTTCCGAAAAACGTGCGCAGGCGGTTGTTGCATGGCTCACCGCCCACGGGATCGAAACCGGGCGCCTAAAGGCCAAAGGTTGGGGACAAACCAAGCCTGTTGGCGACAACTCGTCTGAAGATGGCCGCGCCAAGAACCGACGGGTGGAACTAGTGAAGATGTCCTAGCCCTGTTCGTCTTGGTGGGAGTGCCCTCCCTTAATGGCTGAACGAGATGTTCAACCCCGTCGTGAGCTGCAGGTCATTGGTTTTCTTGCCCGCCGGCGGGTTGGTTACGTAGATGTCGTTGAACGCATTCTGCCAGCCCAGCCACTTGCTGAGTTTGGTTGCCGTTCCCAGGCTGAAGGCAGCGCGATACTCGCCCGCCTCATTCAGGTCCGGATAGGCATACAGCTTCTCCGTGAGCACGGTCGAAGCGCCGAGTTTCTGCGTGAGCTCTTCGCCTACGGTCAAGGCGACCAGATTTCTGTGCAGGGTTGAATAGTTCTCGCGCGTGTAGTTGAGACCGGCCAGCAGGTCGAGTGTGGTGCGGTCCGACTTGAGCATGTGGAAGCCTAAACCGCCGCTGAATACTGAGCGCAGGTCGAGAGACTGCAGAGCGTCGGTCTGAAAATCGGCCGCGCCAAAGCCAAACAGCCGCCCGTCAAAATTGCGATCATAGCGACCTCCACCCTGGGTTGCCTGCGCAGTCGTGGACGGTGTGGCGCCGGGGGCATTGTTCTTGGCGAACACAGAATTCGCGTAAAGGCCAATATGATCTTTTTCCGTTTTCCGGTCCGCATTGAAGGCAATGGACAAACTGTCCGTCTCGCTGTTTCCGCCGGTCAGCGCGAATCCGACCGTTGCAGCGCCCGCCCACGCCTGCGTCAGCTTGGGATGCAGACGCCTTACCGTCGCGACCTGTTCGGCGTCATCGCGCAGAAACGTGATGCTGTCCTTCGTGACCATAACCGCGGGTTGGCCGGCTGAGGCAACTTCCATTTTGTCATCTGCGGTTTTGACCGTCCCCACGACGGTCTGGCCATCTCTCAGCCCCACATGCAGCGGCTGGCTCGAATTGATTTCCTGAATCGCTGGCCACTGTACGGTTACTTCCCCGGCGAACTCAGTCTTGATGACGAGACTCTTGCCATCGGATTTCGTAATCGTTCCCGTGAGCCGGTCGCCATTTTGCATGACGATCTGGTCGCACCAGGCAACGCCAGGAATCGCTAGGAGTATGAAGACAGAGGCAACAAGGAAAACGGCACGCTTTTGCAAGGCATCTCTCCTAAAAGAATTTTTGCGGCGAGAGGATACTGCACATTTCCCACCGGGTTCGCCAAAGAAGCTGAACAGAATCGAACCTAACATTCCACGAGGCCGGAACGCTATAATGAAAGTGAGTTTCCGACCGCCACAGCCCAAGGCATACCTGGCTGCGGCGGCGAGGGAAGGCAAAAGTCTTCCCGAGGGTGCGGGTGGAAACGCCCGCGCCTCCCGGCTTCGCGAGGAGCCATTGGAAAGGAAACGGCTGCCGGGAATTCCCGCCTGTCCGTAACCCTTCCAAAGTCGCCGCTTGAGTGAGACGTTCTGAAAGCCTTGCAGATAACCAACGACCAACGACGCACGACCAACGACGTGATACTTTCCGACAAATTCGGCCGCGCCATCACGGACCTGCGCATCTCCGTCACCGATCGCTGCAACTACAAGTGCGTCTATTGCCGCACCGGCAATGAAGGCGCGCTCTACGGCGATCTTCCCTTCGCCGACTATCTGCGCATGGCGCGTGTATTGACGGGCATGGGGATCAAAAAGGTCCGCATTACGGGGGGCGAGCCGTTGTTGCGCAAAGGGGTAGTGGATTTCCTAACCGAGCTGGCGAAACTGCCAACCGTGGGCGGCGAGCCGCTCGACTTGGCCATGACAACCAACGGCGACCTGCTCGCCGGCATGGCGCAGCCGCTCAAAGACGCGGGCCTCAGCCGCGTGACCGTCAGCATGGACGCGGTCGATCCCGACCGCTTCGCCCGCATCACACGCGTGCCCAACGGCTACGATAACGTGCTGGCAGGAATCCGCGCCGCCCGCCGCGCGGGCCTTTGGCCGGTGAAAGTGAATTGCGTTCTTATGCGCGGCTTCAATGAAGATCAAATCATCCCGTTCGGCATGTTTGCACGCGAGGAAGGCGTAGTCGTCCGCTTCATAGAATTCATGCCACTGGAGGAAGGCCGCACCTGGTCGCCGGCTACGGTGGTGACGCTCGACGAGATCTTGCGCCGTATGGCCGAGTATCGCCCCCTGGTGGAAATTCCGCACGCCCGCAGCGAGACCGCCCGCCGCTATCACTTCGACGACGGCATCGGCGAGATTGGCATCATCGCTCCCGTCTCGCATCCGTTTTGCGGGCACTGCAGCCGCATCCGCATCACCTCCGACGGCAAAATTCGGACCTGCTTATTCTCCGTTTGGGATCACGACCTGCACGCCCAGATGCGCCGCGGTGCTTCCGACCAAGAGCTGGCGGAATTCATCCGCGGCGTAGTGGAAAAGAAAGAAGAACGTCACCACATCGGCGAGCCGGATTTCGTGCCGGCATCGCGAACCATGGTGCACATCGGCGGATAGGGACAGAACCCGGCGCGCCCTTGCCCTCCACCATTAGACCTGGCCCATACCACCATCAACCTTCAGGTCCACGCCGCTGACATAGGACGAATCCGCGCTGGCAAGAAACAGAACTGCCTTGGCAATCTCCTCCGGGTCGCCGGCCCTTTTCATCGGAATCTGCGATACCAAATACTGCAATGTGGCGTCGCGTTGTTCGTCGGACATTCCATTGCGCCGGAAGATCTCCGTCGGCACTGGCCCTGGACTTACCACGTTGACCCGGATTTTGCGGTCCGCCAGTTCCGCGGTCAGAGTCCGCGCGAAGGAACGGACCGCGGCCTTGCTGGCGGAATACACGCTGGCTCCTGGAAGGCCTTTTTCGTCGACGACTGAGGCGTTGAGCACGATGGAAGCGCCATCGCGAAGGTGCGGCAGCGCCTTTTGCAGGCTGAAGTACAGCCCGCGGACGTTGATATTGAAAATCTCGTCGAAGTGCGCTTCCGTCGCCTCCGCGATTGGGATGAACTTGCCGATTCCCGCGTTGGCAAACAGAAAGTCAATCTTCCCCCATTTCTTGGCGACGGTGGCGAAAAGCTGCTCACTGTCTGCAGGGCTCGCCACATCGGAGCGCACGGCAAGCACTCCGTCACCGATGATCTTTACGGCTTCGTCCAAGGTTTTCTGTTCGCGGCCGGAGATGGCGACTCTGGCCCCCTCGTCTCGCAGCGCTTTCGCGGTCGCCAATCCGATGCCACTGCTGCCGCCGGTCACCACCGCCACTTTTCCATCAAGCTTTCCCATGACTCCTCCTGTGCCCGGACCCGTTGTTGGGCATTTCGATACTTTGATGAAGATCGAAACGAATAAGGTCCAAAAAGTCTTTGTGCAAAATGCCCGCCCCTCGAAAGGCCGCTTGCCGGTAAGCTACAATCGACCCCTTGACCGTGGATACCACGCAATTGGCAAAAATCGCGCAAGCCCTGTCTGACCCGACCCGGCTCAGCATTCTGGAGCAGATCGCGGCGGCCGACGAATTGAGCTGCAGCGATGTGGTGAGCGAACACCGCTTGGCGCCGGGCACGGTCTCCCACCACTTGAAAACACTGGCGGAGGCCGGCCTGATCGAGACTCGCCGCGAGGGCCAGTTCATCTACAACCGAGCCATCCCCGGCGCCCTACAGCAATACGCGGATGACATCAAGCGTCTCGGGGCGCAAAAGACCCGAGCGCGGAGACGCGGAAACCATTGATCCGGATGAACTCCAGATGGTTCGGTCTCATTCTCGTTTTCGTTCTGAGCGCAGTCGTTGCGTGCGAGGCGCAAACCTACCTTGGCTTCGACCGCAACGACTACCCTGGTGACGCGAACCTGAGCGCCCTGCGGCAGACGTTCTCTTTCGCCGGATTCTGGCTGAACAATCCGCCCGGCGCGGCCAGCAACTCCTGGGCAGGGAAGCGTAAGGCCGTCGAAGCGGCCGGATTTGGTTTTCTCGTGCTTTTCAATGGCCGGCTCTATGCCGAACTGAGGTCAGTCGATCGCGCTGCGGAGCTGGGCAAATCGGACGCGAAGGCGGCTGCCAAATCCGCGCGGCTGGAGGGCTTTGCTCGCGGCACCGTAATTTTTCTCGACGAGGAAGAAGGCGGCCGCATGTTGCCGGAGCAGAAAGCCTACCTCTACGCTTGGGTGGACGAAATTCTCGCCGATGGCTTCCGCGCGGGAATTTATTGTTCCGGCATCGCGGCGCGAGAGCGGCACGGCGCCCGCGTGGTCACGGCGAATGACATCCGCGAGAACTCGGACGGAAGGAAGATCGCCTATTTTGTGACCAACGATGCCTGCCCTCCCTCGCAGGGGTGCTCGTTTCGGAGCGAGCCGCCCAACCCCTCCAAGAGTGGCATCGCTTTTGCCGAGGTGTGGCAATTCGCGCAGTCTCCCAAACGGCCGAGCATCGCTGGACGGTGTTCCGGCTACAACCCGGACGGGGCCTGCTATCCCCCCGGCGTCGATCCGGAGCTGCATGTGCATATCGACGTGGATACGGCAACCTCGCCCGACCCCTCCCACGCCCGGTAGGGGGAGCGGCCAATCATGAGACCCCGTTTGTGGTTTCTCCATTCCTCCGCTTGCTTTCTGCGCCCCGCAACGTGCAAAATGGCTTACAGGTGGTTGTTCGCGGCGCAAAAAGATGTTGCTTCTGCCGCAAGCAAGCATCTAAGTAAGTGGTAAAAGAACCACTGGTGGCTTCAACATCCCCGCCGGTTGGGCGCGCAGTCCGCGCGCAGCGAACCGGCTGGAGCCGCTAAGAGGCTTTCAACATCCCCGTTCCAGTTCGAGCGGAGTGCGCGCATGGCGCGCCTGCCCGTGCTTGGAGCTGAAAGCGTGACAAAAGATGGCAACCGCGACTGAAGCTTGCAGTCTGGAAAATTATCTCGCCCTGCCCGACCATACAATGGACGAGCGCATTGCCGCCGCCCGCAAGGAATTGGGCAGCACCTGTGTGGTTCTCGGACACCACTACCAGCGCGACGAAGTCATCCGCTTCGCCGATTTCCGCGGCGACTCCTATAAATTGTCGCAGCAGGCCGCGCAGACAAAAAGCAAATACATCATTTTCTGCGGCGTGCACTTCATGGCCGAGAGCGCGGACGTCCTCAGCCAGCCCGGCCAAATCACCATCCTGCCCGATCTCAATGCCGGCTGCTCCATGGCCGACATGGCTGAAATTGGCCAGGTGGAAGACTGCTGGGAGCAGTTGGTGCGCGCCGGCCTCACCACTGACGACGGCCGCGGCGTCACGCCCATCACGTACATGAATTCGACCGCAGCGATCAAGGGTTTTTGCGGCGAGCGCGGCGGCGTGGTCTGCACTTCTTCCAACGCGCCGGGAGCCTTCCAATGGGCCCTCGCCAAGAATGAAAAGCTTCTCTTTCTGCCAGACCAGCATTTGGGGCGCAACACCGGCTATCGCATGGGCATTCCGCTCCATGAGATGGTCGTGTGGGATCCCTTCATGATCGGCGGCGGCCTGACCCGCGAGCGCCTGCAAGCTGCGAAAGTCATTCTCTGGAAGGGGCACTGCTCGGTTCATCAGCGCTTTTTGCCCGAACATGTAGACAACGTCCGCGCCAAGTATCCCGGCATCCGCGTGATTGTGCACCCGGAATGCCGCTGGGAAGTTTGCCAGAAGGCGGATGGCATCGGCTCAACCGAAGGCTTGCTGAAAATGATCCGCGAGGCCCCGGCTGCAGCCATGTTCGCGGTAGGCACCGAGATTCATCTCGTAAACCGCATGGGCAGGGAGTTTGCCGCGGAAGGCAAGAAGGTCATCACGCTCGACGACTCCGGTTGCCTGTGCACGACCATGTTCCGCATCTCACCCCAGCATCTTTGCTGGGCGCTGGAGAATCTGGTCGACGGCAACGTCGTGAACCAGATCAAAGTGGAAGACGACGTCAAGCACTGGGCGGGGGTGGCGCTGGACCGCATGCTGGAGATTGAGTAAAGCTGTCGTCGGCCTTCGGTCGTCAGTCGTCGGCCAAATCGCGTGGGGATAGCCCTCTTTCGGCTGTCCCGCCGAGCGCAGCTCGGCCGCCTCCATGGTAGAGGCTACCAGCGAAGAACCAGCGTCTTCCCGCAAATGCGCTAGAATGGACTCATAACTCCTATGTCTGACCGCACCTTTACTCTGCAGGAAGCCGAAAGTCTGTTGCCCGTTCTTGAGTCCCTGTTGCGCACCGCCATCGACGGCAAAGAGCTGATGGAAGCCGTTGATGCCGAGTTCCAGCAAGTCTCTCACCGCATATTTCTCAATGGCGGCACCCTTCTGAATATCGTTCCCCTGGCTCGCCGCCGAGCTGAGCGTGACAAGGCCATCCAGAGTGTGAAAGACGCGCTCGCGGAAATCGATGCTACCGGCGTTCAGGTGAAAGACCTGGATATCGGCCTGCTCGATTTCCCCTGCGAAGTCGAAGGGCGCACGGTGCTGCTTTGTTGGAAGCTGGGTGAAAAGGGAATCACCCATTGGCACGGCACCAGCGAAGGCTTTGCCGGGCGAAAACCGGTGGACGAGCGCATTGCCAAAGCAAAAAAGACCAATTAACCCGCATGGATTCGGCCTTTTCTGAGACGAAGCCGGCAAGTCTGCGCGTTTCTCGCCCGTCCTACTGGGCGCCAGGCCCGCTGCGGTCTCTGCTACAATTATTTTCTCGCGCCCGCCGGAAAGGCGGTCCCCAAAAGAGGGCCTTTGTCTGGAGCTTTGAGAATGCCAAGCCTCAAACGGAAACTTCCACTCCTGGCTGCATTTACGGTCCTCCTGGTTTTTGCGTTCGGCGTGGGCTGCACTGGCTTTTTCGTCAACCCGACGTTGACCACACTCACCGTGACCCCGGCTTCACCGCAGGTACAGCAAGGCCTCACCCTGCAAATGCTGGCGACCGGAACTTACAACGACGGCAGCGTTAGTACCAACGTCAAGAATCTCAGCTGGTCGAGTTCCGACACCACCGTGGCAACGATAAGCAACAGCGGCCTGTTGAGCGCGCTGTCCACAGGAACCACCACGATTACGGCGACCTCGGCCACGGTTACCGGCACTGCTGCAGTCAACGTCGTGCTGGCCAATGTGACATCGATACAAGTGTCTCCCAGTAGCGCAAACATCAGTACAAGCGGCACGACCAGCACGGGCTTTACCGCCATGGCCACAGTGTCAGGCCAGACCTCAAAGGTGGACATCACCGGGACGGCGACTTGGTCCATTACCCAGAATGGCGCCGCCGTGCCGAGCGGCTTGTTCACCAACACGTTCAGCAATGGGCAGGAAGTGATTCAAGTGATTGGGACGCCCCCGACCACGCCCTACGTCGTGCAGGTCACCGCGAGATACCCGGGTACGGGCGGCACAACCATAGTCAGCAACACGGCCACGTTGACCGTGAATTAAAGCTATCTCATATTAGGCCGATGCTGCGGCATTGGCATAGCGTTCAAAGCTCTCGGCTTTTGTGGACGTGAGCCGGCGCGGCGTGGAGCCGTGCCTTTCCACAAGCGCGCTTGAGATTTCTGGTTTAATTCTAGTGCCCGGGAAACGCCACTATGTCGGACATCAAGTGCATTGCTATCTCTACCGGAGGCGGGGACGCCCCCGGCCTCAACGCCGTCATCCGCGCCGCGGTTAAGAGCGCCATCCTGAAATACAAGTGGAAGGTCATCGGCATACCCGATGGCTTTGACGGCCTGATCTGGCCGGAGAAATCCTTCGAGCTCACACTCAAATCGGTGAGCGGAATTCTGCCCCGCGGCGGCACCATCCTGGGCACCACGAACCGCGGCAATCCTTTCCGCTACAAGACCATGGAAAACGGCGAGGAAGTCACCAAAGACATTTCCGCCGATATCATCGCCAATGCAGCCAAGCTGGGCATCGACGCCATCATCACCATCGGCGGCGACGGCTCGCAGACCATCGCGCTCGAGCTGTTTGAAAAGGGAGTGAAGATCGTCGGCGTGCCCAAGACGATCGACAACGATCTCTCCTCCACCGAGCTGACTTTCGGCTTCGACACCGCGGTGAACACGGCCACCGATGCGGTGGACAAGATTCACACGACGGCGGAGTCACACCACCGCGTGATGGTCGTGGAAGTGATGGGCCGCGATGCGGGCTGGATCGCCATCGCCGCGGGTATTGCCGGCGGCGCCCACGTCATTCTCATCCCGGAGATCCCTTTCACTATCGAGAACATCTGCAATTACGTGAAGGCGCGTGAGGGCTACGGCAAACACTTTACGATCGTTGTGGTCGCCGAGGGCGTCAAGCTGCCCAGAGAGCTTCAGGAGAACCGCCGCTTTGGTGCGGTTGGCAACGTCATTGGGAGCGCCATTGCCGCTGTTTCCCACAAAGAAGTGCGAGTCAGCGTGCTCGGCCACATTCAACGCGGCGGAACACCCACTCCTTTTGACCGGGTGTTAGCCACGCGCTTCGGCGTCGCGGCCGTCGATCTGATCGCCAAAGGTGAATTCGGCAAAATGGTCAGCCTGCGCTGCCAGCGCATCGAGGCCGTCGATTTCGCCAAGGCCATCGGCCGGATCAAAATCGTGAAGCCTCATGGCGAGTTGGTGGCCGCGGCCCGTGCCATCGGAATTTGTTTCGGAGATTAGGCGTCGCCCCGCGCCATGGGCGCTCCGAATTTGTGGTTTGCAATTTTGAATCTGCCTTCTGAATTCAGCATTCTGGATCCCATTGTCCTGCGCTATATTTGGGATGTGCTTCTCCTTCATCTCCGGCGCCCATCACTGCGCCACCTGATTTCGCTGTCGGCTCTTCTGCTGTTTTCCGGTTGCGGACATGTCCGCCGTCATGCACGGGAGGTCGCTTACGTTTCCACGTCCGAAGCCAGTCTTCGGGATCATGTGGCTGCGGTTTATACGAAAACCGGCACGGTAAAAAATGGAGAAAAGGTCGAAATCCTGGAGCGGGACCGCCGCTTTGCCCGGGTCCGCGGAGATGACGGCGCCGAAGGGTGGGTCGAGGAACGCTATCTCGTCAGTCAGCAGATTTACGACGCATTTCAAAAACTGGCGCAAGAATCACAGGGCGACCCCGTGCAAGCCACCGCTGTCACTCGCAATTCCACGAACGTGCACCTTGAACCCGGACGCGACACTGACCACCTTTACCAGTTCGGCCAGGGCGTCAAGGTTTCTCTGCTAAAGCGTAGTTCGGTCGAGAAGAACCTACCAGGCATGATGCCGAGGCCGGCCAGCGATGAATCCTCCGCCCCCGAGCCTCCTATGGAGGATTGGTGGCTCATCCGTGATTCTCAGGGACACGTGGGTTGGGTGTTGAACCGCCTGCTGGATGTCGATGTGCCTCTGGAAGTTGCCCAATATGCAGAAGGCCAGCGTATCGTGGCGGCATTCCCCCTGGATCAGGTTCAGGATGGAGATCAGAAGGTCACGGAGTATCTCATGCTGCTGACCGAGCCCAAAGACGGCCTGCCCTACGACTACAACCAAATTCGCGTCTTCACCTGGAACGTCAAGCGGCACCGCTACGAAACCGCCTACCGCGACCACAATCTCAACGGCTACCTGCCGGTTTCCGTTTCGCAGGAGAACTTCGATAAACAAGGAACGCTACCCGTGTTCATCATCCATGTAAAGGACGACAGCGGTAACCTGGTCGAGCGCAAATATAAATTGCAGACGCCGATTGTTAGCAGAGTGTTTGCCCCCGGAGAGCAACCGCGAGCAGCCCAGCGGCGAAGACGTACCGGCCGCTAACTTCGGCGGGAATCACGTCAGCCTGAGTAGAACTCCGCCATACTTTCCACCACCCAGCGTTGTTCGCCCTCAGTCAATTCAGGGAACATCGGCAAAGCCAGCACTTCCCGGGCCGCTCGCTCTGCCCGGGGCAGATCACCTTCACGATATCCCAGATATGCGAAGCAAGGCTGCAAGTGCAACGGAACCGGATAATAAACCTCGGTGCCAATTTTGCGCTTGCTGAGGAACTGCCGCAATTCGTCGCGGCGCTTTGCCCGCACCACGTATTGATGAAAGACATGCTCCGCACTCGGATCGGTTTCAGGTAAAAGAATCGCAGAATCGTCCCGTGCCGAGACGAGTCCCGAGGCGTGCAGCAGCCGGTCATAGGCCGCAGCCCGCTCCCTGCGCTGCTGGTTCCAGGCTTCGATGTGTGGAAGCTTTACCCGAAGAACGGCGGCTTGGATCGCATCCATGCGGCTGTTCCAGCCCACCTCCTCGTGGAAATAGCGCCGCGAACTGCCATGATTGCGCAGGCGGCGCGCATGATCCCCAAGATCCAACGTGCGCGCCGTTACCATTCCTGCTTCCCCATATGCGCTGAGATTTTTCGTGGGATAAAAGCTAAATGCGGCGGCCGAGCCCAACCCCCCCGCCCGTTTCTTCTGCCAGGTGGCGCCGATAGCCTGCGCCGCGTCTTCCACAATGGGGAGGTGAAATTCATCCGCCAACTTCTGCAGCGCGTTCATATCGGCACACTGGCCATACAAATGGACGGGCAGCAGAGCGCGAACTTTGTAAGCTCCACCTGCCTTGAGCTTTACCGCAGCCGATTGAGCATCCAGGTTGAAATTCAGCGGACTAATGTCGGCAAAAATCGGCCTGGCCCCGGCGCGAACGATGGCGCTGGCCGAGGCAAAAAAACTGAAGGGCGATGTGATCACGGCATCGCCGGATTGCACTCCGGCAGCGGCCAGTGCGAGCCAAATCGCGTCGGTGCCCGAGGCGCAGCCAACCGCTGATTCCACTCCAATGTAGGCGGCGACTTCGCGTTCCAGGGCATCAACTTCCGCCCCAAGGGCAAATTGCTGGGAAGAGCAGACCCTTTCGATGGCCCCCAGCACCTCATCCCGAATCTGGTGGTATTGGCGATGCAGGTCCAGCAGTGGGACAGCCTCAAACTTCTGACTCGCCACTACATGCGGCGGTTTGGCGGAAGATGGGCTCACGGAATTGTGATTCTAGCATCGCGAGCGAAGGCCCGGCTGCGCAACCTCGAATTCGGCGGGCCGTACTCGAAATGTAACATCTTGATGACAAAGCCTGTTTAAGGCAACTTCCATGTTACCTTAGTGCCATTTCTCAAAAGAGTTTTGATTACCTGGGCGGGTTCGTTTAGGAGAATGTAGGGATTCAATTCGTTGGCGGTTCGCACTATTCCAAACTTCAAGTCGGAGGGGGCTGTGAACGACTTGCATGGGAAGTTCGGAGGCGTAGTTGGTTCGGTTTGCATTGCGCTGCTGGCATTTTCTGCAGTAGCCCACGCTCAAACTGCATCGATTGCCGGCACTGTAGCTGACTCCACTGGAGCGGTTGTGCCTGGCGCCAGCATTACTGTACGCAGCTTGGCCTCGAATGCCGTCCGCAAGGTATCGGCGGATTCCCTCGGCAGCTACAGCATTACCGATCTTGCCGTTGGCAACTACGAACTAACCGTAACCAAGGCCGGTTTCAAAACTTTCCGCGTCAACAGCCTGACCCTTACCGTAGCGCAAGGATTGACTGTCAACGCGAAATTGGAGCCTGGAACCGTCAACGAAGTGGTGCAGGTTCGCGGCGACCAGATTCCTCCTATCGACTTGAGCGGCGCCCAGGTAAGCAACCTGGTGGATGAGTCCCAGATCGCGGGCCTGCCTTTGATCACGCGCAATCCCTACAGGCTGGCGCTGCTTTCGCCCGGCGCCTCGCAAACCAACGCGATCGGGGGGATGACCGTCAACGGGGCGCGCGAACGCAACAACAACTTCCTGCTCGATGGCGTCGACAATAACGACACCACCGTTCCCGGCCGCATGGGCGGCGTGGTCAATGCCAACCCTGATTCCGCCCAGGAATTCCGCGTCATTACCAACAACTTCAATGCCGAGTTCGGGCGCAACACCGGCGCCATCGTCGACGTGGTAACCAAGAGCGGCACCAACGACTTCCACGGCGATGTCTATGAATTTGGCCGCTGGAATGGCTTCGGCGGCGCGCGCGACTGGTTCAACCCCGCCGACCAGGGGCCCATGAACCCCTACGAGCGCAACCAGTTCGGTTACTCCATCGGCGGTCCGATTCGCCCCGACAAGACCTTCTTCTTTTTCAACCAGGAATTTGATCGCTTCAACACCGCCCTCACCAGCGTGGCCACTGTGCCGACGCAAGCCTTCCAGAGCGGAGTCTTTACCTACGTCGATCCCAACGGGAACCAGGTGCCAGTCGACCTCACACAGGCCAATACGCAGGGCCAGAACCGTAACAACCTCCCGGCCGACCCCACCATGCAGAAGATCCTCTCTCTGTATCCGGGACCCACGGTTTCCAACGGCGACGGTTTCAGCGGCACGCTCTTCTTCCCGACGGTTTCGCGCCAGAACAGCTATGACACTACGCTGAAAATCGACCACCACATCAGCGACCGGCACACGCTCAGCCTGCGCTACGGCTACGATCACAGCACCGATCCTGATCCCTTCCACGATGACGCGCTTCCCGGAGGGCTGGGTTCGACTGCAGGGAAGGCCATCGAGCAGAACCTGAGCGCAAATCTGACTTCCACGCTGCGCCCCACGCTGGTCAACAGCCTGAACTTCGGCTGGAACCGCATCTACGGCAACTTCAGCTGCAACGGCCTCAGCGTGCTCGATAGCTTCAGCCAGGCGGACGGAAATCTCGACCGCTTCGGCAACGGCCGCGATTACAACATGTTTCCATTTTCCAGCTTTGGTTGCGCTGGCGGTTACGACAACCAGTTCCGCAAGACCGGCACCGCCAGCTATGGCGACGGCATCAGCTGGGTGCACGGCAATCACACTTTCAGGTTTGGATTCGATTTCCGCAATGTGGGCGAAAGCGGGCCCAATAACGTCGCCTCGCGCCGCCAGCTTTATCTCGATCCCTCATTCCGCTTCTTCACCACCTTCTACAGCCCGGTGACCATCTCCGGCGACACCACCGCGCTTGACGATGCCGCGGCCGCCTACTATGGCTTGGTGGTGGAAGACCTGAACTCGGAGTACTTCAATAAAGCCGGCATGCGCCAGCCGACCGACAACAAATTCTTCCGGGCGCACGAGTATGACGGCTACGCGCAGGACACCTGGCGCGTGCTGACCAACTTGACTCTGACTTTCGGCCTGCGCTATCAGTACGACGGCGTGCCCTACGAGCAGAACGGAAACTTCTCTAATTTATTGACTGATCCCGCTTCCTTCCCCGTGGTCTTCTCGCTGGTGGGGCCGGGCACCGGCAACCAGATCTATCACAGCGATCCCACCGAGTTTGAACCGCGCTTCGGCTTCGCCTTTGATCCCTGGAAGAATGGAAAGACCGCCATTCGCGGCGGCATCGGCATGTTTCACGATCGCGTCTTCGGCAACCTGGTGGAAAACGCCCGCGGCAGCCCGCCTTTCGAAGAGGACTACCACCAGTTCCCCTTCGACACTTTGAATAACGCGCTCTCCGCGAACGACAACACTACCTACAATGGCATGCCGCAATTCGTGGATGTCTTCCCGGCGGTGCCCGGCGACACTACTCCCTCGGCGAACGTGCCCGACGGCAGCCTGCTCGCGCCGACGATTATTGACCCGCACCTGAAGCCCACGGCCAGCATCAACTGGAATTTCGGCATCCAGCATGAGCTGCCGGGCAATGTGATTATCGATCTCAACTACGTGGGTTCACACGGCACCCAGATCTACCGCGACGTGGACGGCAATCCGCCCGATCCCTCCTTGGTGGCGCAGTTGGTCACGTACTGCAGTGATCCCAACAACGCCTTCGTCTGCACGCCTGATCAAGTTAGCGGCGGCAATCTCTACGACGGCGCTGACTTCGGCGTTCTTCCCTTCAACGCGGTCGCGCACAACGCTCTCACCCAGCTCGATTACTTCCGCTCGGTCGGCCGCTCTTCCTATAACGGCCTGCAGTTCAGCCTTACTCACGCCTTCCGCCATGGCCTGCAGTTCCACGGCTCATACACCTGGTCGCACGCGCTCGACGACTCCAGTGATCCTCTGGTGCCGGGCATGGGTAATCACACCTATCCCCGCAATTCGCGCAATCTAAGGCAGGACTGGGGGAACTCCGACAACGACATTCGCCAGATCGCCGCGATCAGTTATCTTTGGCACTTGCCCATCGGACGAAACCAGAACTACCTCAACCACGGTCTGATCGGCAGGGTATTCGAAGCCTTTCAACTTTCCGGTATCACCACGGTGGAAACCGGACATCCTTTTGAGGTAGTCAGCAATACCGATAGCCAAAGGACGGGGATTGCAGCTTGGGCCGAGCTTTTGGGCGATCCCTATGCCCCCTCGGGATTTTCGCCGGGCTTCGGCAAAGCTTACTTCACCAGCCCCGGCGCTTTCGGCGAGCCGCCTTTCGGCGGTCCCAGCAATATCCGCCGCAACCAGTTCTACGGGCCAGGCTATGTCAACTTCGATCTGGCCCTGGCCAAGACGGTCAAGTTCACCGAAAGAGTACAACTGGAAGCGCGCTTCGAAAGCTACAACCTGTTCAATCATCCTCACTTCAACACGCCCGGAAATCAGTTGGGGGCGCCGGACTTCGGCGTGATTACCTCGACCGCTACGCAGCCTGATGGAACTACCTCTGCCCGCCAAATCCAGGTGGCGATGAAGCTGAGCTTCTAAGGAAACTCTGATTGGGGACAGTGTTCCCCGTGCTTTCCTGTGCCCTCTGTGGTTTGAGGTTTCATGGGACGCTTGACCGAGTTTCCCTTGCATCCCTTTGCCGGCAACCGCTTGCTCACGGGCGCTTCCTGCGCAGTTGAAACTTGGCGCACAACGCCGTATCGTACAAGTAAAGCAGCATCGCCGTTCCCGCCGGCAAAATGCCGGAAACGCACAGAGCTTGGCCTTGGGGCGATGTTTCGGGATTGGTTTGCGCGAGCAGCGGAGGGCGGCTAGCGGTTCTAACCCAGCGGTTCAGTAAGTCAAGGAGATCGGCGATGGAAAACAAGCCGGCGCAGAATATTCAGGATTCCTTTCTCAACACGGCCCGCAAAGAGCGGTTGAATATCACGATTTACTTGCTCAGCGGAGTCAAGCTAACGGGCCGTATTCGTTCCTTTGACAAGTACTCTGTGGTGCTGGAAACCAGCAACCAGGAACAACTCATCTTCAAGCACGCCATCTCAACCTTGGCCATGGGAAGAGGGTCTCACTCCTCCGCGGACCGGCCGGGGCCCGTGGCGGCCGCGCCACCGCCAGCCTCCGAGCCTCCGGCTTCTGGCACAGAAGGATAGGCGAACTCGGATTTGCCCAGTTCAGATTTCACGGTCGCCCGCGCGATGACCAAGGACGCCGCCCGCCGCCCTGCAAGTGTGGCCCAACGCACCCAAAGGGAGCGCGCGTTTTTAGTTGGCCTTGATTCGCGCGCTCGAGCGCGGTCGAGCGTTACCGCAAACAAGAAGAGTTCGCTTAGTTCCGGCGCCCGGGCGGCTCGCGATAATGCTGCGAGCCCGGCAGTCTCTAAAGCCCCCAGCATTCCCGAATTCACCGCCCAAGAATCGCTCGATGAGTTACGGTCACTCGCAGAGAGCGCCGGCGCTGAAGTGGCCGGCGAATTTCTGCAGCGTCGCGACCGCCCCGATCCCGCTACCCTCATCGGCCGGGGAAAGCTGGAAGAAATTTCCGGCGCAGCGGCTTCCGTGTCCGCGGATCTCCTGCTGTTCGATCACGATCTCACGGCGTCGCAGCAGCGCAACATCGAGAAGGTCGTGAACGCGCGCGTCATCGACCGCACCCAGCTTATTCTCGACATTTTCGCCCGCCACGCCCGCACCCGTGAGGGCCAGTTGCAGGTGGAACTGGCGCAGCTCGAATACATGCTGCCTCGCCTCGCCGGCCGGGGCGTGGAAATGTCACAACTCGGCGGCGGCATCGGCACCCGCGGCCCCGGCGAAACTCAGCTCGAAACCGATCGCCGCAAGATTTACCGGCGCATCCGCCACGTCAAGCAGCAGCTGGAAAATGTGCGCCGCATCCGCGCCCAACAGCGCCAGCGCCGCGAGTCCGTGCCGGTGGCGACCGTAGCCCTGGTTGGCTACACCAATGCCGGCAAGTCCACTCTATTCAACGCGCTCACTCAGGCCGAGGTTCTGGAGTCGCCCAAGATGTTCGCCACTCTCGATCCGACCATTCGATCGCTCCTGCTGCCGTCCCGCAGGAAAGTTCTGCTTTCCGATACCGTCGGATTCATCCGCAACTTGCCGCACACCTTGGTCTCGGCCTTTCGCGCCACGTTGGAAGAAGTGCAGCGCGCCAGCTTGATTCTGCATGTCTCCGACGCCAGCAGCCCGCTGTCGGCCGAGCAGGATGCGCAAGTCGAGCGCGTGCTGAAGGAATTGGAGGCAGACGCCAAGCCCCGCCTGCATGTGCTGAACAAAATGGACCTCATTCCGCCGACGCAACGCGACAGCCTCCGCGACGACGCCACCCGCGTGCATGTCTCAGCCGCCAAAGGCATGGGCATAACCGCCTTGCTCGAGCGCATCGATCAGTTGTTAACCGAGGATTTGGTGCAACGAGTTAATCTGCGCATTCCGCAGCAGGAAGGCAAGCTGCTCTCGCTGCTCGAAGCGCGCTCGCGCATTCATTCCCGCAGCTATGCCGATGGATTCGTGGAACTCGAGCTTGAAGCGCCGCAGTCGGTGGTGCGCAGAGTGAAAGAATGGGTCGTGGAGTAAGTCACAATATTTTTCTGCTTGACATTTCATTCAGTTGCTATTAATATCTATAGATAACGGCCGCACCGGATGGCCGTTTATCTAAAATATCTAACTGTAGAAGGATGGTTTAAATGAGAACTATTGAGCAGGTGGAATCGCAGTTTGAGCAGAAGGTCTACGAAGCCCTGAAAGATCTGGATCTTCTCCCAGCGGGCTACAGACATTGTGTCCGTTTTCACGGCGAAAAAAAGGACAAGAGAAGGTCAGCAGCCTTCGAGAAAAACTGGCATCCTGATGGGGATTCAATTCGTATTTCGTTTGAGCCCGCTGTGGAAGCCAAGCTCCCTTCGCAACCAGTAAAGGAATCCGCAGTTGCCCCTTCGGCCAGATCCCCACGGGAGAACGTTGCTGTAGCTGCCGATCCTCTAGCAGACCTGATTCGAGCTCTTGATCGCGCCGAGTCTCGGCGAGGCTACGAATTTGTGTCCTTGAAGTGGTTTCGTGACGCAGCTCTCCCATCAACGGGCCTTTCCTGGACGAGCTCGGATGCGACGAGGCAGAATGTGTTGCGTAACGCGCTGGATAAAAGGTTGATCTTGACGAGCAAGGTGCATAATCCGAAAGCTCCTCAGTTTCCGGTCACCGCCATCCGGCTCAACCGGCTCATGCCTGAGGTGAGAACAATGCTGGGAAACAACGAAGATAACGTGCCCGATTTCCATCCGGTTGAAATTCGTGGCGAGAATCTGTCCGCGACCGTAATACGCGAGAGGCGCTGATATTGGCTCTGTACTATCTGGAAACAAGCGCACTCGTGAAGTTGTACGTGCTGGAGCCAGGCACTGATCGGCTGCTCCATATTGCGAGTAACGTGGTGGAGAATCGCTTTGCTGTGCTCTCAGTGTCTCAAGTCGAGTTCCGTTCCGCGATAAGACGGCGCGAGCGGGCGGGAGATATTGCCCAGAATGCGGCTGGTTTGCTTCTTGATCGTTTCCAACAACATTTGGAAACCAGATTTCTTCGCCAAGCCCTAACGGATGCGGTCTTGGACGGCGCTTTGGAAATGATAGACCGGTATGCTCTTCGGGCATACGACGCGATTCAGCTAGCAGGTTGTCTGGAACTAAGGACCGCCGCAGGCGCAGAAGGACCGACCTTCGTCTGTTCAGATGAGAAATTACTGGAGGCGGCTCTTTCCGAGCTCCTTCCGATTCTGAACCCGTGTGCGGCGAATTGATTTGGTAGCTCCGCAATCGAGTTAGCGGAGCTAGCCTGTCGTCGCTATGCCCTTTGCAGGCCTACTTCCCCAGTGACCGGCAATACTCCGCCAGCGCCTTGATCTCATCCGGCTTCAGGCTCTTCTCGTAGCCGGGCATTTTGTTCTTTCCCTTGGAGATGGCTGCGGTTAGTTCTGCGTCGGACTCCTTCTGCACCTCCGGGCTATGGAAATCGTGCGTGCCCATTTTCTTGCCGATGGCCGAGCCGGTTCCGTCCGCGGCGTGACAGCCCACGCATTTGCCCTTGTAGACGGCGGCTGCGTCCTGCGCCATCGTCGGCCCTGCCAACATCAGCCCGCCTAGCAGCACAAGAAATGCTATCAGTGCGTTACGCATGAAACCCTCCTCAACGTCGGCTCACATTCTGCGGCAAACCCAGCCGCGATGTCTAGCCCGCAAAATAAATGGGCCGGCAACCAAGAAGCGGTGACATTCCTTGGCTATCGGCCCATTCGATCCTGAATTGGATCGGAGGTGATAACTCAATGCTAGACCCGTTTGCCCAGAAGTCAAGATTTCTTTCAGAATTGTTAATCGTGGCAAAATTCAACCCGCGGTTCGGATGTCGGGTGAACCCTGTCGCCCGCTCCGTCGCTTTCGGTGGCTGCGGCTGTCGACAGAAATAGCGATTGCTGTAGGCGAGCTAAGCCATTGAAAGGCCTAGGCTTGATAGCGGCCTTGGCCCATTCCCGATAGCCCGCTACGACCGAGAGTATGTGCGCTCGCACGGAAAGAAGCAGGCTTTTTTCTTTGGGCATACGACCGCCATCAGGATTCACGACGGTGCGGAGTGTCCTCCGAGATCTCGGGAAGATGCTGGCCGCGAATGATTCACCCAGACCGCGCGTTACGCGACGCAGCTGCTATGCTGCTGGTTTCTGCTGCGCCAATGTCCCGAATTTGAGCTACCGGCGCAGGCATATTTCCTACGCTCAGAACCTTTTTCCGCACGTTGACACCCCTGTGCAGAGATGCTAGCTTTAATGGTTTTTTGACCCTCTTTGCCATTAGAAATCTATCCATACAATGCACGAGACGCTGCTACAACTAGGCCGATTACTGCTTGGGTCCGTGCCGACCATCATCTTCATGGTGCTGCTGGTGGCGATTTATTCGCTGGTGCTCCACCGGCCTCTGACGCATACATTGGCCGAACGGCGTAGCCGCACCGAGGGCGCCATGGAAAAAGCTCGCGCCGACGTCAGCGCCGCCGAGGCTCGCACCACTGAATACGAGCAGCGCCTGCGCGAGGCTCGCTTGGCCGTCTTCAAAGCCCAGGAGGCCAGCCGCCAGCAGGCCATGCAAGCGCGGGCCTCGGCCGTAGCGGGTGCCCGCGCCAAAGCTCAGGCGCAGGTGGAGCAGGCTCGCGCCGGCATTGAGCAGGACAAACGGGCCGTCCAGGCCAATTTGCAGGCACAAGGCGGAATGCTGGCGGCGGAAATCATCCGTTCGGTCTTGCGTCCCGCCACAGGAGGGAGCTGATGGCATTAACGCGAAGCGGCAGCCGCCGGCACCCACGTGCCCGCCGCCTTTTGTTTCCCGTCTTCGCTGGCGTCATTCTTTTCGGCGCGCTTCTTTTCAGCCCCGTCTTCGCGGCAGATACGCCCGCCCGCGCGGAGGAGAATTCCTCCTCCGCCTCACAACCAAAGCAGACCCACAGGAACCCTGATGGCTTGCATACCGGCAGCCAGCTGGCAGAGGAATCCCGCGAAGCTGCCGGCGAGGACGATACCGACAAATTCAAGAAGTCTCCCTCGGTTGAGTTCGTCGCCAAGATAACCGGCCTAAGCCTGCAGCACGCCTATTGGCTCAGCGTGCTGCTGAACTTCGCGGTGGTGGTGGGCGCGATTGTGTGGTTGTCAAGGAAATATCTTCCCGGGGTGTTCCGTGCCCGTACCAGCCAAATTCAAAAGGCAATGGAAGAAGCCCGCGCCGCCAGCCAGGATGCGAACCGCCGCCTGGCCGAGATTGAATCGCGCCTTTCGCATTTAGACGCAGAGATCACCGACCTTCGCACTGCCGCCGAGAACGAAGCCGCCGCCGAAGCGGTCCGCATCCGAAAAGCCGCGGAAGAAGATGCCCGCAAAATCGTAGAGGCGGCGGAAGTGGAGATCTCAACCGCGGCAAAGTCGGCGCGCCGTGAATTGAAGGTCTTCGCGGCAGACCTGGCGGTTTCGCTCGCGGTACAACAGATTCAAGTGGACCCCAGCACCGACGAATCGCTGGTTCGTGATTTCGCGTCCCAACTGGCGCTCAACGGCGGATCAAAGAAGGACGGACACTAGCGCATGGCCACCGTTACCCATACCTACGCCCGTGCCTTCGCCGACGTGATTTTCGACGGCCGCCTGGCTTCCGCCAAGATCTTGCAGGAAGCCAAGTCGCTCGCCGCCTTGGTGGCTTCCAGCAATGAACTGAGAGAAGTATGGCTGGCTCCCTCGATTCCCGCAGAACAAAAGCGCGCCCTGCTCGATTCGATCGTCACGAAAATGCAAATTTCCAAGCCCGTGCGCAACTTCATGGCGGTGCTGATTGACCATCGCCGCGTGGATTTTCTGCAGCCCATCGTCGGACAGCTGGAGCAGGAAATCAACCAGCGCCTGGGTTTCACGGAGGCCGTGATCACCAGCGCTCGAGAACTCAGCCCGGCCGAGCGGCGCGCGCTGGAGACGGAAGTCGCCAAGTTGACCGGCAAGAAAGTCGTGGCTCGCTATACCAACGATGCTTCGATTCTGGGCGGCGCCATTGTGCAGGTCGGCAGCACGATTTACGACGGTTCGGTAAGGGGAAAGTTGGAGAGGATACGCGAAGCAATTAGCAGTTAGCCGATGGCTTGTACCGGGCAGGGAGCTGAACGGCTAAGTGCCAAATGCCAAATGCTAATTGCTAAATGCTAGCTGGAAACTGACCTTATGGCACAAATCAAAGCAGACGAGATCACGCAGCTGATCCGCCAACAAATCGAGAACTACGAGTCCAAGATCGCTGTCGACGAAGTCGGCACCGTGCTGACCCTCGGCGACGGCATCGCCCGCGTGCACGGCCTGGATAAAGTCATGGCCGGCGAGCTTCTTTCCTTCCCGCACGACGTCGCTGGGATCGCCATGAATCTGGAAGAAGACCAGGTGGGCGTGGTGCTGCTCGGCGAGTACACCGAAATCAAGGAAGGCGACGAGGTCAAGCGCACCGGCCGCATCATGAGCGTGCCCGTCGGCGACGCCATGGTCGGACGCGTCGTCAACGCTCTCGGCCAACCTATCGATGATAAAGGCCCGATCGCGACTACGGAGTTCATCGCCATCGAGCGCATTGCCCCCGGCGTCATCGATCGCCAGCCCGTGCGCCAGCCCATGGCCACCGGATTGAAGGCCATCGATAGCATGATTCCCATTGGCCGCGGCCAGCGCGAGCTCATCATCGGCGACCGTCAGACCGGCAAAACCGCCGTCGCTCTCGACACCATCATCAACAACAAGGGTGGCGACCTCATTTGCATTTACAACGCTATCGGCCAGAAGCGCTCTTCCATCGCACAGGTCGTCAAGATTCTCGAAGACGCCGGCGCTATGGATTACACCATCGTCGTCGCCGCATCGGCCTCCGAGCCCGCGCCCATGCAGTACATCGCGCCCTACGCCGCCTGCGCCATGGGAGAATTTTTCCGCGACTCGAAGCGCCACGCGCTCGTAATCTACGACGATCTCTCCAAGCACGCGGCGTCGTATCGCGAAATTTCGCTGTTGCTGCGCCGTCCTCCGGGCCGCGAAGCCTATCCCGGCGACGTCTTCTATCTCCACTCGCGGCTGCTCGAACGCGCTTCCAAGATGAGCGACAAAAATGGCGGCGGCTCGCTCACCGCGCTGCCCGTGATCGAGACCCAGGCCAGCGACGTTTCGGCCTACATCCCGACCAACGTGATTTCCATTACCGACGGCCAGATTTACCTTGAGACCGATTTGTTCAATCAGGGCGTGCGCCCGGCAGTGAACGTAGGATTATCGGTCAGCCGCGTCGGCGGCAGCGCCCAGATCAAGGCCATGCGGCAAGTCGCGGGCAGCCTGAAGCTGGAACTCGCGCAGTATCGCGAACTGGCGGCTTTCGCCCAGTTCGGCAGCGATCTCGACAAGGCCACGCAAGCGCAGCTCAACCGAGGGCAACGGCTGGTGGAAGTGCTCAAGCAAAAGCAGTTTTCGCCGCTCCCTTTCTCCAAGCAAATTCTCATCATCTTTGCGGGCACCAGCGGCTTCTTCGACGACCTGCCGGTCGAGCAAGTCCGCGACTTCGAAGCCGAGCTTTATAAGTTCGTGGATGCCGTCAACCCGGGTCTGCTGCGCACCATCATGGAGAAGAAGGTTCTGGACGACGGTCTCAAAGCCGAAATGACAAAGGTGATCAAAGAGTGCAAAGAGCAGTTCGCGGCAGAGAGGCAGGCGGTAGCAAAATAACAGTTCTCAGAACTAGTTCTCAGTTCTCAGTTCTCAGAAAAGATCGGCTTGACCTGAAAACGATGACCGTGCGCTGCTTTACCGAGAACCGAGAACCGAGAACCGAGAACCGAGAACCGAGAACCGAGAACCGAGAACCGAGAACCGAGAACCGAGAACTGAGAACCGAGAACCGAGAACTGAGAACTGACAACTGCTGTCATGGCCAACATTCTCGACATTCGCCGCCGCATCCGCAGCGTGATCAACACGCGGCAGATCACTAAAGCCATGAAAATGGTTTCGGCGGCCAAGCTGCGCCGCGCCCAGGATCGCGCCCTGGCCGCGCGCCCCTACGCCCAGATGCTGACCAACGTACTCAAGTCGATTGTGTCGCGCGCCGAGATTTACGATCCCGAAACCGGCGAACCCAAGCATCCCTTGCTCGCACAGCGGCCCGAGAACCGTGTCCTCCTTCTTGTCATCACCGGTGACAAGGGCCTCGCCGGCGCCTTCAACACCAACATCCTCAAGGCCGCCATGCGGTTCCTGGAAGCGAAAGCCGGCCGGAATATCGAGATCGAAGCCATCGGCCGCAAGGGCCGCGACTTTCTGCGCCGCCGCTTCGCCGCCGCCCCGCCCCGCGCTGCCGATTCGACGGAGCCGCCACGCACCACCCTGGTCGGCGAACACATTGGGGTGCTCAACAAAGTGCAATACGCCACCGCATCTGACTTGGCTGACCGCGTCATCGAACGCTTCACCAACGACGAGATTGATGCCGTATATGTTGTTTACAACGAATTCAAGTCGGTGGTCGCCCAGCGTCTGGTTGTCGAGCAGGTCCTGCCCATCGGCCAGATCGGGGAAATTAGTCTGGCGCAAGTGGAAGAGATGACGCTGGAGCAGAAAGAGCGCGTCGCCGAGGCCGCCAAAGGCGCCGGGGTGGGCCTACGCCCTGCCGATACCGCCGAACTGGATGCCGCCGCGAAGAAATTTGCCGTGCAGGTGGATTATATCTATGAGCAATCGCCCGACGAGTTGTTTCGCGGGCTGCTCCCCAGGTTCGTTGGAGTGCAGGTGTTTCATGCTCTGCTGGAGTCCGTTGCCGCCGAGCATGCCGCCCGCATGACCGCCATGGACGCGGCCACCAGCAACGCCAGCGACATGATCGACTCGCTGACCTTGGCGATGAATCGCGCCCGCCAGGCGAAGATCACCAAGGAGATCATCGAGATTGTGAGCGGAGCAGCAGCGCAATAGAAGCAGCATTTTCGCAATTTGCATTTGGCACTTGCTTTAGCTGAGAACTGGCAACTGAGAACCGAGAACCGACCTTATGCCTGAAAACATCGGACACGTAGTGCAAATCGCCGGCCCCGCGGTCGACGTGCAATTCGTCGAAGCCACCATGCCTCCCATTTATCAGGCTTTGAAGGTGGTGAGTGATGGCTTCAACGTGCCTTCGCCCGTTAACGTCATTCTCGAAGTGCAGCAGCACCTCGGCGAAGGCCGCGTGCGCTGCGTGGCCATGGAAGCCACCGAAGGCATGGTGCGCGGCATGAACGCCATCGACCAGGGCGGCCCCATTTCCGTTCCCGTGGGCCGCGGCACCCTCGGCCGCATCATGAACGTCATTGGCGAATCCGTCGATCTCTTGGGACCGATTCAATACTCGCAGCGGATGCCCATTCATCGCCCCGCCCCGCTCTTCGACGAGCAATCCACCACGGCGGAGATGTTCGAGACCGGCGTCAAAGTCGTCGATCTCATTCAGCCCTTCCTCAAGGGCGGCAAGATTGGCCTGTTCGGCGGCGCAGGCGTGGGCAAGACCGTGGTGATCATGGAACTCATCAACAACGTCGCCAAGCAGCACGGCGGATTTTCCGTGTTTGCCGGGGTCGGCGAGCGCACCCGCGAAGGCAACGACCTGTGGCTGGAGATGAGTGAGTCGGGCGTGATCAAACCCGGCGATCCGGCCAACTCCAAGGCCGCGCTCATCTACGGCCAGATGACCGAGCCCCCCGGCGCGCGCTTGCGCGTGGCGCTCTCCGCGCTCACCGTCGCCGAATATTTCCGCGACGTTGAAGGCGCCGACACGCTGCTTTTCATCGACAACATTTTCCGTTTCACGCAGGCCGGTTCCGAAGTTTCCGCGCTGCTTGGCCGCATGCCCAGCGCCGTCGGGTACCAGCCCAACCTCGCCACCGAAATGGGCGAGTTGCAGGAGCGAATCACTTCCACCAAGAAAGGCTCGGTCACTTCCGTGCAGGCGATCTACGTGCCCGCCGACGATCTCACCGATCCCGCGCCGGCTACGGCTTTTGCCCACCTCGACGCCACCACTGTGCTCTCTCGCGCGCTCACGGAAATCGGCATCTATCCCGCCGTCGATCCGCTCGCTTCGACTTCGCGCATTCTCGACCCGCGCATCGTCGGCGACGAGCACTACGACGTGGCGCAGTCAGTCAAGAAAACGCTGCAGACGTACAAAGACTTGCAGGACATCATTGCCATTCTCGGCATCGACGAGTTGAGCGAAGATCAAAAACTCACCGTCGCCCGCGCCCGCAAGATCCAGAGATTCCTGTCGCAGCCTTTCCACGTCGCCGAGCAGTTCACCGGCGCAGCCGGCCGCTACGTCAAGATCGCGGACACGGTGAAAGGTTTCGGCGAGATCGTCGCCGGAAAACACGACGCCGTCCCCGAGCAGGCGTTCTATATGAAAGGAACGATTGACGAGGTTCTGGAAGCAGCGGAGAAAATGAAAGCGGCAGCGTAAGAACGGTCGTTGGTCCTTGGCGGTTGGTCGTTGGCAAAACCGTTGTGCCAACGTCGAATCGCCAACGACCAACGACCAACGACCAATGACGGATTCTTTCCAACTCGAAATCGTTACCCCGGAGAAGATGGTGGTGCGCGCTGCCGCCGAAGAGCTTCAGATTCCCGCTCGCAGCGGTTATCTCGGCATTCTGCCCGGCCACGCCCCGCTCATCACCGAGCTTGCCGTCGGCGAAATTACGTATCGCGCGGACGGCGGTACGCAATGCCTCGCCGTCGCCTGGGGTTTTGCCGAAGTGCTGCCGGATAAAGTGACGATCCTTGCTGAAACTTGCGAACGCCCTGAAGAAATTGACGCGAAGCGCGCGCTGGAAGCCAGGCAGCGCGCCGAGCAACGGCTCAAGGGCGCCAGCCCCGAAACCGACTACCCGCGCGCCATCGATGCCCTGCAGCGCGCGGAAACCCGCCTGCAAGTGGCCGAGAAGAAATAGTGGCTCCCGTGCGAGACTCTGTCATCCCGACCGGAGCGCAGCGCAGCGAGCGAAGTGGAGGGACCTTGTGTTTCTGAAGCGGCGAAGAATGCTTTTGCCTCTGACGTTCCTGCTCTTTCCTCTGGCCCTTTGCGCCCAAGCCCCCGTTACCATCCAGGTTGATGTCGCCGCGCCGCTTGGCCCGCTGCATCCCATCTGGCGGTACTTCGGCTACGACGAGCCCAACTACACCTACGCGCCGCATGGCAAGGAACTCATCACGGAGCTTGGCGGCCTTAGCTCCGCGCCGGTTTACATCCGCGCGCACAATCTCCTCACCACCGGCGACGGCACGCCCGCGCTCAAATGGGGATCCACCAACGCCTACACCGAAGACGCGTCCGGCAAGCCGGTCTACGACTGGACCATCGTTGACCGAATCTTCGACACCTACGTGCAAGCCGGCGCCAAGCCCTTCGTCGAGATCGGATTTATGCCGAAGGCGCTATCGCCGCATCCTGATCCCTATCAGCACGACTGGCCGCACGGGCCGCTCGCTACCGGCTGGGCCTATCCGCCGAACGACTACAAAAAATGGGCTGAGTTAGTTCATCAGTGGGTGCTGCATTGCATTTCCCGCTATGGGAAACCCGAAGTGGAATCGTGGTACTGGGAAGTATGGAATGAGCCCGACCTCACCATGTACTACTGGCATGGCACGGCTGAGGAGTACGACAAACTCTACGACATCACGGCCGACGCGGTGAAACGCGCCCTGCCCACGGCTCGCGTTGGCGGTCCTGCCAGCAGCGGCCCGGCCGGCAAGCTCGGCGGTCCCTTCCTCAAGCAATTTCTAGAGCACTGCGCTCGCGGCAAGAACTACGCGACCGGAAAAACCGGCGCCCCGCTTGATTTCATCAGCTTTCACGCCAAAGGCCATCCGGAAATGATGGACGGCCACGTTCGTATGGGCCTGGCGGCGCAGCTTCACGACGTGGAAAGCGGCTTCCAAACCGTCACCACATTCCCGCGGTTCGCGCACCTGCCCATCGTGCTCAGTGAATCCGATCCCGAAGGCTGTGCCGCGTGCTCGGCGCGCAACAATCCGGCGAATGCTTACCGCAATGGCCCGCTCTATGCGGTGTATGAGGCCATCCTCATCCAGCGCGAGCGCGAACTCGCCGCGAAGTATAAAACCAATCTCGAAGGCACGCTCACCTGGGCTTTCGAATACGATGATCAGCCCTACTTCGAAGGTTTCCGTACTTTGGCCACCAAGGGAATCGACAAACCGGTGCTCGACATTTTTCGCATGGCCGGCCTCATGCACGGTCAGGAATTGAAAGTGCAGAGCACCGGCGCGCTTGGCCTGGAAGACATTCTCCAATCCGGCGTCCGGCAGTCTCCCGACGTTGACGGCGCCGCCTCGCGCTCCGGCAACCAAATTTCCGTCATGCTATGGAATTACGATGACGACGATGTCGCCGCGCCGGACGCCCCGATCGACTTGAAGTTGACGGGGGTGCCCGCCGGGGCGAAGCGCGTGCTGCTGCAGCAATACCGCATTGACTCCGAGCACAGCGACGCCTTCACGGTCTGGAAGCAGATGGGCTCGCCTCAGAATCTGACGCCGGAACAGGACGCTCAGCTCAAAGCCGCTGGCCAACTGCAGACCCTGGGTTCACCCCGCTGGATCGAGAATCACCACAATGCGGTCGAGCTGAAGTTCACCCTCCCCCGCCAAGCCATCTCCCTGCTTGAATTCAGCTGGTAGGCTCCGGAGGCCCGAGGGTGCTTCGCTCTCAGCTTTGGCTGGAATGTCTCCTTTCTCTCCGGCGAACGGCGGGGAATCGCCGGCCGCCGTCTCCTTCCCCAGTTCCGCCGCCAGCTGCGCCTTAATTTCCCGGCTCGCTTTGTCAAACCGTGCTTTCGCTCTTCCCAGGTGCCCTAACATCTCGTGCATGCGCTTGGGACCCAGCACCAGGAACCCAAGGCCAATGCCGAACAGCAGCTCGATGC
This sequence comes from uncultured Acidobacteriaceae bacterium, assembly GCA_963770915.1. Classification (GTDB taxonomy): domain Bacteria; phylum Acidobacteriota; class Terriglobia; order Terriglobales; family Acidobacteriaceae; genus PALSA-270. The sequence goes on along the minus strand of CAVYRG010000001.1, from coordinate 1,384,193 downwards.
CCATTACGCGCCCCGGTTCGCTGGGTTGGCTGCGGAAGCGGAACTCGCTTCTTTCTCTTCGTCTCTCTGATTCATGGCGTCCTTAAAGCCGCGAATGCCGTCGCCGATTCCTTTGCCCAGCTCGGGCAGCTTTTTTGGTCCGAAAACCAGCAGTGCAATCGCGAAGATCACCAGCAGATGCATCGGTTGAAACAGTCCTTCAAACATATGCGCTCCTTGTGCGGCGTTTAGAAGATCCTAAAAATGCAGGCGCTGGCTGCCACCGCTCCAGCGCCCGCCCAAAACAGCAGGAGAGAGACTCTTGTGGTTGAGAAACTAGAACTCGCGCCGGGCCTCATCTGCGTCTTCCGCCAAATCTCGCAAGGCCGCAAAGAACGCTGGCGACTGACCCCAGAAAAGGCCGCTGGCCGTCAGAAAGTTGACCGCTCCCATGGCCGCGCCCTTAGTGCCGGTGGGCCGGACGATCGAGCAGATGGGGAATCTCCGGCTCAGGAAGGGGCAAGGCTCCGGCATGATCAGGTTCGATTGCAACGACTCCGGCTGCGGAATGTCGTTGGCCAAATCGTTGAAGGTCACGCTTGACTTGGTGATCGGGTCGACGTCACTCACCGGCACGGCATTCCCCGCTTTGTCCTGCCAGGTCTGGAAGTGCATGGCTTCGGTGGGCCCGATGCTGAGCAGAATGCGCAGAACTTCGGGATCGGTTACCCGCTGTGCCAGCGAGGGATACAAGCTCGTTCCGCCCTGCTCAATGGAGCAGAAATGGAAACCGGCGGTGAAAGCGATTGCCAGCAAATGGTCCGAAATTCCGGAAACGGCCGTCGAGGGACCCTCTAGGTCGGCGTCGGTTCTGGGGATGGCCGTCCGATTCCTGATGATGTCAGCCTGCGGGAAAACGAAGTTGGGATCGAGATCAGGATTCCGGTTGTCGAGGCGGTAGCGCGTCCAGAAACTGGTGTCCACGTTCAGGTGCATCAGGTTGGTGAGCCGCTTCTGCGATTTGTTAGCTCCGGTGGCCTGGCTCCCGGGCAAGTGGCGGAACGCTTCCAGGCTTACGGTGTCCGCGCCCTTCGACTTCAAGTAGGCGTTGATGAAGGTGAAGTGGCTGATTTCGTCGTCGGTGTTGTCGTGAATGTACTGGTCCATGTCGCCGTCGAGAACCTTCAGGGCGTTGGTATAAGCATCGTTCCCACCGACGAAGCTGCCGAATTCGGTGTCCTGAGTTCCCCCTAGTTCGTTGTACTGAATCCACAGATCGGTTTCCAAAATCTCGGCTGCTGCCAAAAAGCGCAGGATCGCGGCATCACCTTTGCTTAGGCTCCCGCTGCGCTCTTCCGCGCCGGCTTGGCCGGGAATGAGAAAGGCTCCCGCGGTCAATGCCGCACCGGCAACCCCGAGCCCCTTGAGAAATGAGCGCCGTTCACTGACGCCCGGCAATGGAGAGCCCAATTCTTCCTTCTGGGAGGAACCGGTCTTCGCTAACACAGTGGATGGGAGATTTTCTGTCTTCATAGAGATTCTGCACTCCAATTCTTTTGCGACTGAATTTGGTGGCGCAGCCCGAGACTGCGCCGCACAACGCACACACTACGGGCGGGAAGCGTAGCGCTTGTCACCAGCGGGTCAGCAGCTTGCAAAAGGTTTGTCTCGGGAAGGTGAAAATTCAGAGACGATTCGGAAAACTGAGCATGGTTTCTGGAGTCTGCTGGGGAGCGACAAAGTTTCGTCGCTTAGTGCGGGTCTTCTCCCGCCGGCGTAATCTTGGTGGCCACACGGAACTTCCGGTAGTCCCGATAACTGACGTCCTCTTCCAGATTCAAGCCTTTGAACAGCACGCGCAGGTCCAGTTTGAGCGCGATGGACCGGGGCAGCCACACCTCGTCGTTGACTCGCGTTTGCTGGATCAGGATGTGCGAGCCGGGATGGATGCGCGCGATAAACCAGCCGATCGCAACCGTGTCGATGCAGGTTGCGTCGAGTTTCACCCACTCCTCATCGGCTTTATCGATCCACACCCGAAAACGGAAATGGGGTAGAAATTTCGCGTCTTTGCTGTGTGGCTCATAGCCCGGACGCGGTTCGGCATCGATCACGTAGGCATCCCGGTCTTCCAGGCTCTCCATGCCGGCGAAGTGAAAGTTGTAGGCGTCGTTGATTTCTTTCACGAACTCCCGCGCCTGTTCGCGATCTTTCTCTTCCTTCGCCTCCCTCTTTTTGCGTTCGTCGTCGGATTCGTTCTTGCGTTTCTCCATCAGCTTCTGGATGCGATCTTCCTCTTTCGCAGCCTCTTTGCCGGAAAGGGGTTGGTCGTCCTTGGCGATCAGCCGTTCCACCGGCTCGCCGTAGAGTTCCATGATTTCATGGGTCTTGGACTCGGCGGATTTCACTTGGCCCTTGCCGTCCAGCTTCCTCTCCTCCTCGCGCTCGATGTAGGTGTAGTCGCGCGCCTGCTTGTCATTTTCCAGATCGCGCTCGGAAGCACGGCGGATCAGGTCGTGAATCTGCGCGTCCTCGAGCGCTGGAGCAGGAGCGTTCGCCGGTTGTTGCGCGCGTGCGCGGCTGGAGGTTAGTGCGAAGGCTAGAGCCACGGCCAAAGCAGGAATTGCATTTCTAATCGTCATGCCCAGTACTTTTCAACGCAGCGAATTGCATTCCCCTGTGCTTTCCTGTGTCCTCTGTGGTCTCAAGCATTCACTTGGGTGGTGCGACCTGCAACTGCACCATCAAGAAGCGTAAAGGTGCTCCGCTGGCATTTTCTAGATCAGATTTGCGCCCCTCGCCCAGCCAGGTTGCTTCTCCAGGAGACTTGCGAAGATGAATGTCGCCCTGGGTTTTGAAATCCACGTCCGTCACGGGAATCAATAGCTCGGCGACGCCCTTTTCCGGCGCAGGAAACGAGTCCCCCGCCAGAAGCTGCACATAGGCCACACTCGCCGTTCCCAGCGCCAATTCGCTTTTGAACTTTGCCCGCGGGTCCACGGGATTACCGATCGAAGTCGGCCCATATCCCCATTGCCCGTCGGCCTGAAAGCCATAAGTTGTGACCTTGGGATCAAGGAACTCGACGATCGCGCCGCGGCAGGTCTGCGTTTGATCGTTGCGATAGCCGCGCGGTGCGCCGCTGTAAAACAGCCGCGTGTCGCCTTGCTTGAAAATAAAACTCGTGATCGGCGACTGCCCCTCGCTCCACAGCACCATTTGGCAATCGTCGAGCATGGTGAACAGGAAGTTGTGCTCGTGCTTGACGTAAGCTTGTTCGCCCGGCTTCAGGGCGAAGCCGAACACCCGCACTTGATCGTTTTGCAAGAGGAGATGATGGTGCGGCTCCGCGGTCAGCTCGACGGCGGTCTGCGCGGGCGCGGACAGCGGCAGCAAAGACACTACGACCAGCAATGTCGCCCAGATGCCAGGCTTCATGTATCAAAGTGTAGTCCTCGACCGCCTACTTGTGCTTCTTGCCCAGGACTTCCGACTGGAACAGCCGCTCATCCACGCGGTGCAGGCGCTTTGCCATCCCCGCCCGCAGCAGCTTGATGTGCGGAATGTCGAAAAGATGAGTCACGATGAACCAGATCGGCTTCTCGGTCGTCATCCATTGCTGGGAATCGAAGCGTGCGAGGTTGACCGGGCGCGAAAAAGTGCGCAGCGTGCGCTCGCGGCGCATGTTGAAGTAGATATTGAAATAGCTCATGGCCAACTCGCGCAGCGAGCGATAGACCGGCTCGCGGAAGCGGCAGCCGGTGTAATTCGACTTGGCCACCGCGCCCCAATGGCCATCCACGCGATAGATGGCGACCACGTGGTCGGTGTCGTGCTCGGCTTCGAGGTCCATGATCAAGGGCGGGAAGCCGTTGGCGCGCAAAGCCGCAGCGCCGAAAATCGCGCCTTCGAGGCAATGCGCCGTTCCTTCGCGCAGCACCAGCCGCGGAGACCAGGCGGTATCTTCCAGGTGGTAAGGCGCGTCGTCGAGCCAACGCTGAATGCCGTAAGGGTCTTTGAGGCTGCGCAGCTTGCGCAATTCTTGCGGGGTGAAGCCGAGATGGTTGGAGTTCATTGTGCTCCAGCAGTTTACCGTATGCGCCACGGCAAGGAACGGCTGAGGGTGGCCGGAGAGATTCGGGCTTAAGGGCCAAAGGCGTTGAGGGGTTGCTTTAGCCAGCTCCAACGTTGTCATGAAAAATCAATAAGATAGCTGCTGGCTAATACCATTGCGACGTATGCGACACGGCCGTTGAGGAAATCGCAGGCTGCCCGCTCGCTGGAATGCCCCTAGATTGCGTTAGAATGCCCGCAGGACGTCCGCTACGCTTTCGGGGCCGCATTGGCTGTCCGGCGGCCCGAGCGCGTCCTGGGGCATTCTGGCGCGAAGTTTGTGTCGCCAACAAAGTAAAGGTTTCAGGCGCTGCAAACCATTTGGTCTCTATGGCATAGGCCTGATTTGTCGCCATTTTCCGGTATCGGAAACTCGGCCAAATCATAAATATATTATCTAATAGCTAATACAGCGGGAAGGAGCGGTCTTAAACGCCAGCCCCGAAAAGTTCAGCCAACTCCTGTGGCCGATCGAGGGAAACATCCGGCGGATTACTCTCTAAGCTCTGCGGCGCAAAGCCGTAGCTCACGCCACAGGTCCACAGGCCGGCATTGCGCCCGGTGGCGACGTCCACCCCGGAATCCCCGACCAGCAACGTTTCCTCGGGGCGAACCCCGGCTTCGCGCAGGATGGTTTGCGCTCCCTCAGGGTCGGGCTTTTTGGTTTGAAAGCTATTGCCGCCGTAAACGCTGGAGAAAAATTCCCCGAGCCCGAGTTCTTGAACGATGGCGCGGGTGGGAACAACCGGCTTGTTCGACAACACGGCCATCTTACGCGGCTGGCCGTTTCCCGAATTGCGAATCGCGGCGAGAGCTTGCGGCACTCCGTCGTACAGGCGAGTGTGGTCAAGTTTGTGTTCGCGATAGTAGCTCAGAAAATATTCCAGCCCGCGCCGCACCAGCGCGTCATCGTCGGCGTCAGGCCCTAGCGTGCGGCGGATGAGCGTGGGCGCGCCGTCGCCGACATAGCTGGCAATCAGATCGTCGGGCAGTTCCGTCCGCCCCAGGTGGCGGAGCGCGGCGTTGACCGAATGCACCAGATCGAGGCGCGAATCAATCAAAGTGCCGTCAAGATCGAAAATCAGCAGCTTGAGCGGATGAGGGTCGAATTGCCGGTGGAAGCGAATCATCGTGTCCTTCCAGAATAAATCATCGCCCTGCGGGCTGCGGCGCAGGGACTGTCTTTTTCGGAAGACAGCAGGATGGCGCGAGAGCGGATACAATGGCTGCACCTCGCGGATGGCGCGGCATTTGCCGCACATTGGCAAAAACGAACCCAGGTATTTTGGAGCCTTCCCGTTGAAGCGACCACTTCGCTCTCTGGCCACGGCGGCCCTGGCCCTCGCCTCGGCTGCGCCGCTGTGCGCGAGTTCCTACTATCCGCTGCGGCCGGATGATCCTCTCGCGGTCTATCTCGAGAAAGGCCAATTTGGCGTGCACGGCGACGGGGTTGCCGACGACTCGGACGCTTTGCAGCAGGCGATCAATCGCGTGGAGGAGACGACGCACCAGGGAGTGGTCCTGATTCCCAGCGGGCGCTATCGCCTGGGCAAGACGGTCTACGTGTGGGAAGGCATTCGGCTGATCGGCTACGGGCCCGAGCGTCCGGTGTTTGTTCTGGGAAAGAATACGCCAGGATTCCAGGAAGGCGCGGGCCGTTACATGATTTTCTTCGCCGACCGCAGGCCGGAGCCGGGCGCGCCGGTGGTGGATGCGACCGAGTTCACCTTCTACAGCGGCATGAGCAATATTGACTTCCAGCTGGAAGAAGGAAATCCGGCGGCGGTCGCCATTCGCTTTCACGTGGCGCAGCATGGCGTGCTCACGCACATGGATTTTCATCTCGGCTCGGCGCGCGCGGCGCTCGAAGATATCGGCAATCAGGCCAGCGACATTCATATGTATGGCGGTCAATATGGGATCGTGACCAAGAAGACTTCGCCCGCCTGGCAGTTTTTGCTGATGGACTCCAGTTTCGAAGGGCAGAGCATTGCCGCCATCCACACGCAGGAAGCCGGGATGACCTTGATCCGCGACCGCTTTTCCCACGTTCCGGTCGCAGTTGAAATCGCCGATGGCCAAGTGGAACAGCTTTACGGGCGCGACTTGCAGATGGAAGAGATTCGCACCGCAGCGCTGGTTCTGGGTGACGCGCAGAATTTCCGCTCGGAAGTGGCGCTGGAAAACACCGCCTGCGCCCAGGTTAAGCAGTTCGTGCAGGGCGGCGGTTTGGCAAAGTTTCATTTCCGCGCTTCGGCGAAGTTCTATGTCGAAACTTCCTTCAGTCTGGGATTAGACATTGACGAAAACGGCCGGGAGCGGGGAATCCTGATGCACCATCGCGAGAGAAGGCTTGCGCGTATGCGTGCGCCGGTGGCCAGCGACATTCCGGCGCTGCCGCCGATGGATAGCTGGGTGAATGTGCATTCGCTCGGCGTGAAAGGAGACGGAGGCACCGACGACACCGCGGCGCTGCAGGCGGCGATCGATCAGCATCCGGTCCTGTTTCTGCCGCAAGGCATGTACCGCCTGACGGGATCGCTAACGCTCCGGCCAAATACGGTGCTGATCGGGCTGAATCCCGGAACCACGCAGTTGGAGTTGCTCGATGACGAACCGCAGTTTCAAGGCGATGGCGCAGCCATGGCGCTGCTGATCGCACCGCACGGCGGCACGAACATGGTCACTGGAATCGGCGTGGCGACCGGGGTAGGCAATCCGCGCGCCGGCGGCGTGCTGTGGATGGCGGGCGCCAAGTCTCTGCTGGAAGACGTGACGTTCATTCCGGGCCGCAGCTTTTACAATGCTGCGCTTTCTCCGGCAGGGCCGAAGCCGCGTCCGTTTACCCCGCAAGAACGCGGGCGGTACACGCGCTCTTTCGAGATGCAAAATCCCGACCTCTGGGTAAAAGACGGAGGCGGCGGAATTTTTCGCGGGCTGTGGACTCACGGTTCTTTCTCCAAAGTTGGCCTGTGGGTGGAGAATACATCGACTCCGAGCCGCGTGTACCAGCTTTCCTGCGAGCATCACATCCACGTGGAAACCCAGTTTCACAACGTGAAGAACTGGACGATTTTCGCGCTGCAAACGGAGGAAGAGAATCCCGCCGGAGCCGACGCGATTGCGGTGGAGATCGAGGATTCCCGCAATCTGACTTTCGCCAACACGTACATGTATCGCGTGTCTCGCAACGTACTGCCCAAGCTGTATGCGGTCACGGTGCGCAATTCGCTGCAGGTCAATTTCGAGAACGTGAAAGTGTTCAGCCAGACGCGGCTGGCGTTTGACAACAGCGTGTTCGAAGAGGGAAGCGGCGTCGCGGTACGCGCCCACGACTTCGCGCATTTTGCCATCTTGCGGAAACTCAAGCACGCCAAAATCGCTGCTCCGCGCGGGTTTGCGCGAGGAGCCAAACTGGCGCGGCTGGCGACCGGTTTCAGCAACGCTTCAGGCCTGGTTTCCGACGCTGCCGGCCATGTGTTCTTTACCGACGCCGCCATGCACAAAATCTATCGCTGGAACGAAACCAGCAAGCAGGTAGAGCTGATGGCAGAGATTCCGGGCTCGCCGATGGTGCTGGGATATGTCGCGCCCTCCACGCTGCTGATCGTAGCCAATGAAAAGGCGGTTTTCAGCTTGCGCACGGATCGGCCGGGCCCGGCCAAGGAGGTCAGCGAAGCTGCGCCCGCTCCGGCCATGGCGCTGCTGCTGCCGGTCGGGCTGCACAATGAACTTTCCACGCTGATGGATATGCTGGCGCATCGTGGCTATGTGTACCGGCGCGGCAGCAATACGGCGATCATCAGCGCCATCGAGAACGAGCATCGCGGATATTTCTACGCTCCCGGCACCAACACTGCGATCATGGCGGGAGGAACCTGGCGCCCGATTCTGCAAAGCTCGCAGATGGCGGTGTTCACGCCGGCGGGGAACGGGCAGTTCATCACTAGCGAGGACGATGCCAAGACCTACTCGGCGACACTTGACAACAACTTCATGCTCTCGACCACGCTGTTTGCCGAGCGCGGCGGAACTTCGGTGGTCGCCGATCAGTCGGGCAATGTTTACATTGCGAGTGGGCAGGTCTATGTGTACAACCGCAAAGGGAAACGCATTGGCCTGCTGGAGTTGCCGGAGCGGCCGGGAAGCCTGGCTTTCGGCGGACCGGATCACCGTACGCTGTTTATCGGCGCGCGCGGGTCGCTGTATGCGATTCGCACCGTGGCGGCGGGCTGGTAGGGACATTCCCGCTAGAAATTCGCTTCCGATGAAAAAGCAGGTTTCTCGACTGCATGAGATCGTCCGCAAGAGGACGATCTCATGCCGCTCGAAAAGACAGTACTTTCAAGATCCTTCACGAAAAAACCGGACTCACAGCTTGATCGTGCTGCCGCTCTGGCAAGCCTGGTAGATCGCCATCATGACAGTCAGATCGTGCAAACCCTCCTCGCCGGGGGTGAGCGGAGTTTTGTCTTCCATTACGCAGGTCGACATGTGCTCCATCTCGGCGGCGAAGTGGTTGACGGGATTCAGCATTACCTCTTCCAGATCATCGCCACGATTCACCCGCAGGCGCAGGCCGGTGTAAGACATGGCCGGGTCGAGCTCGAAATATCCCTGGGTAGCGATGGCGCGAAAGCTGGAGCGGTAAGCGCTGCTGTAGTCAGACGTGCAGTTGGCCAGAATGCCGCTGGGAAAGCGCAGTTGGAAGTTGATGGTCTCTTCGACTTCCTTAAAGCGAACATCGCCGGGCGTGCTGTACCACATGGCGTTGACCGCGGTGGGCTCTTCGCCGGCGATGTAGCGGGCGGCGTTGAGGGCGTAGATGCCAATATCCATCAGCGAGCCGCCTCCGGACATGGCCTTCTTCAAACGCCACTGATTGGGATCGACGATGTTGAAGCCGGCGTCGCCGTGAATGATTTTGACCGGCCCGAGTTCCTGGTTGTGCGCCATGCGAATCATGGCCTGATTGAAAGGCTCATAGCGGCAGCGGTAGGCGATCATCAACTTGCGATTGGCTTTGCGGCCGGCGTCGATCATGGCCTGGCATTCGGCCGGAGTGGTGGCCATGGGCTTCTCACACAGCACGTGCTTGCCCGCCTGCAGCCCGCGGATGGTGTACTCGGCGTGCATGCTGTTGGGCAGCACAATGTAGATGACGTCGACGTCCGGGTTGTCTTTGATGGAATCGTAGTTCTCGTAGTTGTAAATGTTCTTGGGATCGATGTTGTAGCGCAGGGCGAGCTGGTGGGCTTTCTCGGGATGGCCGCTGACGAAGGCAACCGGCTTTGATTTGTCGCATTCGGCGAAGGCGGGAAGAATCTGGTGAATAGCAAGCTCGCCAAGGCCGACGATGGCGTAGCCCATCTTCTTGCCGGGAGGCTCGGGAACCACCAGATGCGGCTGCTGCGCGGCAGCGTCTTTGAGCAGGAACGCAGCCACGTTGGCGGCGGCGAAGCCTTTGCCGACTTTGGCAAGAAAGCCGCGGCGAGTGAACTCACTTTTCGAAAGACCTGCAGGCGAATCCGGCATGGCTAGACCCTTTCCACGGATGAAATCGCAAGGCGGTTGAATTTGCGCTCCCGAGTGTACCGCACAAGGGTGAGCCGCTGCCGTTCGGACTCACTTCATGCGCAGCGCTCTCTCGATGGCAGCTTCGGCCAGCGGAGCCATGACGGCGAAGCCGGCTTTATTGGGATGGAGTCCGTCCTCGGTGAGATCGGCCTTCAGGAATCCTTTGTCGTCGACCATCGCACGGAAGTAGTCGAGGTGAACGCAGCCGTTTTTCGCGCAGTAGTCCTTGATCCAGCGGTTGAGTTCGAGAATTTTTTCCGGCGAGCGCTGCAGGAAGAAGGGCTGCGCTCGCGGGGTGTAGTCGTTGATGGGCAACAGCGACGACAAGACCACGCGAATGCCGTGGAGGCGCGCCAGCTCTGCCATGGAGGCGAGATTGCTTTCGATATCCTCCAGCCGCATAGGGCCGGTGTTGCCGGCGATGTCATTGGTTCCGGCGAGAATGACGACGACTTTGGGATGCAGATCGATGACCTCGGGACGGAAGCGGATGAGCATCTGCGGAGTGGTCTGGCCGCTAATGCCGCGGTTGATGTAGGGTTTGCCAGGGAACGACTCTGCCAGATTCCAGATGTCGGTGATGGAATCGCCCATAAAAACGACGCGGTTCTCGCCTGGCGCGGGAGGCTTCAGTTCGGCATCCGCCTGGCGGTAGCGGGCGAGTTCGCCAAAGTCGCTCATCCAGGTGGCCATTTTCGATTTGCGATAGTCCTCGAGTTTCTGTTTGGCGAGTTCCTGCGGAGTGAGTTCCGGCGGCTGAGGTCTGTTGTGCGAAGGCGAAAGTGGATAAGAAGACAAACCAAGCGGCAAGAGCGAGACCAATAGAGAAAGTTTTCGAAGACATGGCATCTCCCGTATTTCGATTTTCTGCGTTTCTCCAACGGCGCGAACATGATTCTCGCGCGATTGAGGAGGTTAGCAGAGATTGACGCGAAACCTCCAGCCCGCGCCGCGCGGCGGCAAGATGCGAAAGCGCCCCTCCATCGGCTAATCTGGGGTAAGTTCATTCCCAACCGGAGACTGACCTTTGCGCTACCTCGATCGTCTGCAACCGCTCGGATTGCTTGTTCTGCGGCTGGTGCTCGGCATCATCATGATCGGCCACGGCTATCCCAAGATTTTCGCTCTAGCCCACCAGGTGCAAAACGTCCGCGGTCTCGGCTTGCCGGGATGGCTGGCGTATTTTTCTGTGGCGGCGGAGGTCCTTGGGGGGCTCGGAGTGATTCTCGGCCTGTTCACCCGCGTCGCCGCTCTGGGCATCCTCATCAACATGGCGGTCGCCATCGGAAAAGTCACTTGGAAAAACGGCCTGCTGGGCCGAGGGGGATACGAATTTCCGCTCAGCCTCGCCGCTATGGCGTTCGCTCTTATCTTTTTTGGCGCCGGCCCGATCGCTCTCAATGCGATTCGGCGCGGCGGAGCGCCCAAGAAAACCTAACCACTTGCTGAATTCCGGAATCGCTTTCCGTGCGGCCCTGTGCTAGTCTGCTCGCCGCGAAACCGGCTGGATCGGTCCCGCACACAAATCTATCGCTCCACGAACGGCGCTGGAGGTCAGCGATGAGCATTAGCAAGCGCGCAACTGCGGAATTCTTCGGTACCTTTTGGCTGGTTTTCGGCGGCTGCGGCAGCGCCGTGCTGGCTGCCGCCTTTCCTGGGCTGGGCATCGGATTTGCCGGCGTGGCCCTGGCGTTCGGCCTGACTCTGCTCACCATGGCCTTTGCCATCGGACACATTTCTGGCTGCCATATCAATCCCGCGGTGAGCTTCGGCCTGCTGGCCGGGAAGCGCTTCCCAGCGGCGGATCTTGTTCCCTACGTCATCGCGCAGGTGACGGGCGGAGCGGCAGCGGCAGGAGTGCTGTACGTGATCGCCAGCGGAAAGGCCGGATTTGATGTCCACGCCGGTTTTGCTTCGAACGGCTACGCTGCGCATTCCCCCGGCGGATACTCGTTGCTCGCCTGCTTCGTCGCGGAAGTCGTGCTGACCATGTTCTTCCTGTTCGTCATTATGGGTGCCACCGATCGCCGCGCGCCACAGGGGTTCGCTCCCATTGCCATCGGCCTGTGCTTGACTTTGATCCATCTCGTCGGTATTCCGGTCACCAATCTTTCCGTCAACCCCGCGCGCAGCACCGGGCCGGCGCTGTTCGCCGGTGGGTGGGCGCTGCAGCAGCTCTGGCTGTTCTGGGTAGCTCCGATCATCGGCGGGATTTTGGGCGGGGGTGTTTACCGGGCGCTGTTCGAAGCGGAGTAGAACACTCGGAAGGTCGAGCGACGTCCTTCGTGCGGCTGATGAAACGTTCCTAATCCAACACCTCTTTGGGATGGCTTGTGGTTTGCACCAGCCACGGCGCCGCGCCAATCCCGGATGGCTTGTGTGCGCGGGCGGCGAGGGCCATCCACAAGGAGAAGCAAACCATGTGGAACAACGACGAGGAGGGCGTGGGCGCTCCGCCCACGCGCACGACTATGACGACTTATCGGGAAGCGCTGGACGAGTTCACCCAGAACGCGACGGCTTTGATCGACCATATTCCGCAATTCACCAAGGCGCGGGAAGCCTATGAGAAGGCGCTGCGGACAAGCAACGAATTGCGCGACGTGCTGGATATCGGCGACCAGACGCTGCGGGCGCTGATGACGCAACTGGAACAGGCGGCGAACTTGCATCTGCCGGTTGCGGAGAAGCGCAAGTCTGAACCGTTGCGGATCGAGCCGATTCACGGCGACGGCCGCGGCATCCTGGCGGCCAACGGATAAGGCCTGCCGGACGGATTGCCCCTAAACAGCCAGACGCACGCGAGCTGATTCTCTGCAGAAAGGGGAGTTGTGGAGCGTGGCTCGGCTGCGTCTCGCTGCGGAATTGAGGCTTGCCTGGAAAGGCGGATTTCCCTGCGCCCACAAGGAAAAGGAAGTTGCTAAAACTCGAAGTAGCCGCCGCCGTTAGCGACGCGGCGGATTTCCTCGCTCTCGTTCGGCGGCAGCAAGCCCGCGATGCCTTGCAGCGATTCCCATGCCGCCTCGCTTAAGGCCGGGTCGGCGCCCACCATCTCGCGAATCATTTTCCAGGCGGCGATATTGAGCGCTCCTTCCGGCGGCGGCCCCAAGGCGAGAGATACGGAACATTGCGGGCAGAAGCATATCCGCTGCGCCGCCGATTTTTGCCGCGGGCGGATTCCCACCGTCTGCGCGAACATGTAGATGGCCACCGATTTGTGCCCTGATTCCAGTTCCCGATTGCAACGCAGACAATAAAGAGATTCCACCGGTGCCATCCTGAGGGCAGTGCGGCCCAAAAATAAATATTGTCTCTCCCGATTCGTCCGCGCAAGTACGCAGAAGGATTCCCGCGAGCGCCCTCTCTGTGTGAGGCTGGGTTATACTCAGCCGCCGGTTTATGCCTTCTCCCATGAAACGTCTTCTCTCGGTGGGGCGCCTGCTGTTCGGCTCGTCGATGGCTGTTTTCGGGATTCAACACCTCATTGATTTCGTCGAGCGAACCGGGCTTGGGCCCCCGTGGACTCCTGCACCGAAGGTTTTGCTGGCTGTTCTTGGCATAGCGCTGGCCGTCGCGGGCGCAGGCATCATGGCCAAGAAGCAGCTGCGCTGTGCCGCGATTCTGGCGGGCATGATCTGCCTGGTGCGCGCGACCATTGTCTATGCGCCGCGAATCGTCGCAGACTGGCGCCAGCCGGGCCCGTGGACCAGTGGATTTGAACTTTTCGCGCTGTCGGGCGCGGCCTTTGTTTTGGCGGGGAGCGGGCGCGGCCAAACGACGAGTGGGGCGATCGACCGTCTGCTGCGCTCCGGCCGCTACTTATTTGCGATCTCGCTGGTAGTCTTCGGAACCCAGCACTTCCGCTATTACTTATTTATTGCCGGCCTGGTGCCGGCGTGGATCCCGGCGCGGCTGTTCTGGGCGTTGTTCACTGGGACGGCGTTCTTTGCCGCCGCATTCAGCCTTCTCAGCGGAGCGCAGGTGCGTCTTGCATCTACGCTGCTTGGGACGATGTTTTTCTTGTGGGTGTTTCTGCTGCATCTGCCTCGGGTCGTGGCGGCGCCGCACAGTTCCAATGAGTGGACGAGCGCCTTCGTCGCCCTAGCCATGTGCGGGGCCTCCTGGATTCTCGCCGGAATTTCGCCGTAAGCCCTTGTTCTATCGGCGACCGCTTCGCGCGCTTTGCCGGAACCAAGCTGGGCTCTAGTCAGAAGGCAGGGGCATCATGCACTCTGCTGCAATGGGCTCAAGCTTCGGTAAAAATGGCGAGACGAGCTATGGCTGGTCAAGAAACCTGCCGCAACCTGCGAAATTCTTCCGGCTGTCGCAGCTTCACAAGCTGCGCAAATGCCAAAAGGTGGCGGCCGTCTGCTATCGCCGGCGCGGCCAGGGCATCGAGTTTCTTCTGGTGCGAACACGCGAGGGCGAGCGCTGGACTTTCCCTAAAGGCAGCGCCGAACCGGGCCTGACCCACGCGCAGGCCGCCGCACTCGAAGCTTTCGAAGAGGCGGGAGTTCATGGACGGATGGAGGAAGTGCAGTTCACGCAGTACCTGCATCACAAGCGTGGCGATCGCCGCAAGAATGGAGCAAGGAGCCGGCAAAAAGAAATCGCCGTCAGGGCTCATCTCTGCGAAGTGTTGCGTCTAAGCGCTCCGCAGGAATTTGACCGGCGTCCCACTTGGTTTTCTGCGGAGAAGGCGAAGCTCTGCTTGCGGGAGGATCGCGCGCGGGACTTTGGGAGAGAGTTGGCTCGTGTGATCGACCGGGCCGTAGCGCGAATTGAGGGGCGGCGTGTGACCGGGCCGGTCATAGAAGGAACTCAAATCATCGTTTCCAGCATTCAGCGCATGGGCCTCGACGAGGCAAAGTTCGAACTTCCTGAGCCACAAGTCTTAAAGCGAGACGCGCTGCAAAAGGTGCACTTCATCGATGATGCGCCGCGAATCCCACGGCGGCCCAAGAGCGGCGGCCGGGCGGTATAGCGCCGGCGCTATTCAGCCTCGGATCGCCCTTTTTGCTTTGGCAGCGCGGGTTGAACCCTAGAAAACGAGAGATTCCCGCAAGCCGCGCCCGCAGCGAATTCCGCAACCCTTGTGATAAAATTCCGCTCCGAGGGAAGTCGTAATGCGTCGTTTTCCCGCTTGTTTTGGTTGGCTCCTGCTAGTTCCATTTGTGGTTGTTCCACTCCGCTCCGAGACAGTGCCCGGCTCCGCCGGTACCGTGCCTACGTTCAAAGCCAAGGTCCAGGTCGTCCTGGTGGACGTGGTGGTAACCAACGGCAAGGATGAGCCGGTCTCCGGCCTGCATAAAGAAGACTTCGAGGTGCTCGAAGACGGCAAGCCCCAGATCATTTCATCGTTCGAGGAACACGGCAGCGCGCCCACTGTTCAGGTAAAGGTGCCGGCCCTGCCGCCGCACGTTTTCTCCAATTACCAGCCCATCGAGACATCCGATTCCGTGAATGTGCTGTTACTGGATTGGCTCAACACGCAGCCCCAGGACCAGCCTTACGTGCGGGCGCAAATCCTCAAATATCTCCAGAATGTTCGACCCGGCGCGCGCCTGGCGATTTTCACCTTAGGATCGCAATTGCGCATGATTCAGGGATTGACGTCAGACACTTCGCAGCTGCTGGCGGCGCTCGACAATAACAAAGTCCAGGCCGGCAAGCCGGGGTCGCCGTTGCTTCCTACCGCTGCGCAGGATGGGGAGGACCGGCAGCTGCTCGCCAATATGGCCATGAACCAGGCGGCGCCGGCGGCCATTGCAGCGGTGCAGACGGAAATGGCGGAACTCTCCACAATGGACACCGCGCAGCGCATCGACGTCACCTTGCACGCTTTCCAGCTGTTAGCTCGCTATCTTTCCAGCATTCCCGGCCGCAAGAACGTGATTTGGTTCTCCGGTTACTTCCCCATAAGCGTTTTTCCGGAGGCGGGCGTACCACGTCAGTTCCAGCTAGACCTGCAGCGAACCGCTGTTCTGATTACCCCCGATCAGGTTGCCATTTATCCGGTCTCCGCCGCCGGCCTCGCTGCCGATGCTACTTGGGATGCTCAGTACGCGAGAGGCCCATCGATCCGCGATGAAAACGCTAAGCGTGCCACCGCCCAAATCGCCATGGAGGAACTCGCCAAAGATACCGGCGGCCACGCCTTCTATAACACCAACGGACTGGGCGATGCCATCGAACACGTGGTCAACGACGGTACCCGCTACTACACCCTGACCTACACGCCGATCGATAAGAGGACGGACGGAACCTATCGCAACATCCGGATCAAGCTCCGGGGCGTCCAATACAAGCTCGCTTATCGTCGCGGCTACTATAGCGAAAACGCGAAAGTGGAGAAGAAGTTGACGCCGTCGGCCGCAACCACTGCGGATGCAAATCCTCTGCTGCCGCTGATGGGCCGGGGCCTGCCGGACGTCGCCCAGGTCCTGTACAAGATACGGGTGTTGCCTTCGGACCCTCAGCCGGCGCCTAATGCCCCATTGCAAGGCGGAAATCCTGCCCTGAAAAAACCTCTCACCCGCTACAGCGTGGATTTCGCCATCTCGGTGGACGACCTCAAGCTCGACCTGGCCAAGGACGGCACTCGCCAGGGTCAGATTGAAATCATGCTGGTCGCCTATGACGGTAACGGCAAGGCGGTCAATTGGTTGACCCGAGTAGGCACCCTGTCGCTCTCCCCGAAAACCTTCGCGGAGGCGAAGCAAGTTTGGCCTTCAGGTCCATCAGGAAATCGACGTGCCCAGCGGCGATGTCTACCTAAGTACGGGCGTTTACGACATGGGGTCAAGGCGGGCAGGCACACTGGGGGTTCCGCTGACCACGGTCACCGCATCGGCAAAATAGACCCGCAGGGGAACCAAGCCGAGTTTTTACGCCGGGCGGATAGCGCCTGCATCTTCCCCGCCTCCAATCGCCACTATTCAAACGTATACGCATTTCGCTACCATCGTTGGCCATGACCAAACCAGCACGTTTCTTGCTCTTTCTTTCCGGCGTGGTGATTGCCTTCCTGCTTCCTCTTGCCGCGCAGGAGATTCCCGCAGCGGTAATTTCCGATCCTCCTCCGGATAAGGCCAACCCGGCGCGCATGGAAGCTCCCGATGTGCCCAGCCACGGCTCGATGATGCATGCCGTGTTCTACATTGCATCCGGGGCCGGGCTGCATCCCACGGTGCTGCTCATGCACGGTTTCCCCGGCAACGAGCAGAACATGGACCTTGCTTATTCCATCCGCCGCGCCGGCTGGAACGTGCTGGTGCCGCACTACCGTGGGTCGTGGGGCAGCGAAGGCACATTCTCTTTCACGCACGCGCTCGAAGATGCGCAAGCCGCCGTGGACTTTCTGCGCGATCACGAAAACGTCAAGAAGTACGGCATCGATCCCAAGCGAATTGTTCTGGTCGGGCATAGCCTGGGAGGATTCGTCACTACATACACTTTCTCGCGTGACCCAGAATTTGCTGCGGCCGCCGTCATCGCCGCGTGGAACCTCGGCCAGTCCGTGTCGCGGCCATGGGCGGACGGCTACAAGTCTTTCCATACCGCCTCGCCGCGCCTAGCCGGCACCACACCCGACGGCCTGATCAACGAGGCCAAGGCGCACACCTCCGACTGGAATTATGTGAACTGGGTGCGGGGGATGAAAGACCGGCCGATCCTGGTTGTCGAAGCCAGCGACGGCAATCGTCCACAGAATCAGGCTCTCGCCGAAGCACTGCGTAAGGCGGGTGATACGCGAGTCACCGAAGTTCATATCGACGCGGACCACACGTTCTCCGATCATCGAATTGCTTTGCAGGCGGTGGTGCTGGAGTGGCTGGAGAGGCTGCCGGAGCAGAAAGCGAAGTAAGGGGCAGCTAGCCGACAACGACAGGACTTTGCGGCACCACAGTCGCGCCCATCCACTCGCTCATGGAAGGCAAGCCGCCGCAATCAAGGCAGCGCGTGACGGCGAAGCGTGCGGAGCAGTGCGGGCAGACACCTTGGGTCTGGAAAGTGTCGAACGGCTGGCCGCAACGGCCGCACTTCCAGAATTCCCCGATCGGCGGGGCGGTTTTGCATCGAGGGCAGAGAAAGCCGTTGCGCCGGGGCAGCTTGGCCAGCTTAGACAAGGCCCGCGCATGTTTCCAGCCTCCCCAGCAATTCATGAGCATGAAGACGGCGAGGACGCCGAACCAGAGACTCTGCTCCCAGACCGCCAGCCCAATGAAAGCAGCTACGCCGATGAAACCGAGAATCGTAGCCACCATCAGGCTGCGAGCGCGCCCCAGCACAAACCAAAGCAGGGAACGCAGAATCTGCCCGCCGTCGAGCGGATAGATGGGTAGGATGTTGAACGCCAGCAGGACAAAGTTGATGTAATAGACCGCTAGCAGCAGCGTGTAAACATCCGGCATGGTATGGCCCCACCCCAACAAGCGGGCTTGGTGGGCCACCTCCCACAACACCGGAAACAGCGCCACATTCACCAACGGCCCGGCGGCGATGCTCCACAAAGTAGCGCCGGGGCGCGGCGGCGCGTTGACGTAAGCCACTCCGCCGAGCGGCCAGAGCACAATCTGCTCCGCCGTGCCGCCCACCTGGCGGCAAGCCAGGGCGTGGCCAAACTCGTGCATGGTCACGATGAGAAACAGCGCCAGATATTCCAGAATGTTCCAAACGACGGAAGAATAGTCTCCCCGGCGGGCGTTGATTTCGAAAAGCGCCACCAGAAACCACGACCAATGCAGGAAAACGGTGATTCCCGCGACGCGAAAAAGGCGAATTGATCCCTTGCCGGTGGGCATTCCGAGATTTATAGCATAGGCGATGTGGGAGCAGGCCTGCCGAAAGGAGCATGGGGCTCAGTTCACTACCGTGTGCCCGAGCCCTGCGCCGTTGGGAAGCAATTCCCGAGTAATCGTGGAAGGAGCTGAAGCAGCGTCTTGACTTGTCCCCTAATACTCCGCCACTTCCTTCATGGCGCGGAACAGGTCTTCCACCTGCGGTAGGATGGCGTTTTCCAGAATCGGCTGATAGGCGACGAAAGTATCTTTGGCGGCGACGCGCCGCACCGGGGCATCCAGATAGTCGAACAACTCGTCAGCGATGCGGGCGGCGATTTCCGCGCCGTAGCCCCAGCTCAACGTGTCTTCATAGGCTACGATGGCGCGGCTGGTTTTTTTCACGGAAGCCGCAATCGCCTCCCAATCAAATGGGTTCAAAGTCCGCAAATCGATCAACTCGACCTTGATGCCGTGTTCGCGTTCCAGTTTTACCGCAGCCTGCAGGGCGCGCGGCACCACGGCGCCGTAGGTGATCACAGAAACATTCGTCCCTGGGTGCACGATCTTCGCTTTGCCGAAGGGCACCATGTAATCGGGGCCGGGATAGGGCGCGCGTCCATAAGGCTCGCGATAAAGCCGCTTGTGCTCTAGAAACAAAACCGGATCGTCGCAGCGGATTGCGGTGCGCAGCAGACCCGCCGCATCGAGCGCATTCGAAGGAAACACCACCCGCAGCCCGGGAATGTGCGTAAACACGCTTTCCCCGCACTGCGAGTGATAGATGGCGCCGCCGGTGAGATAGCCGCCAATGGGCACGCGAATTACGCAGGGCGCGGAAAACCCGTTGTTCGAGCGCCAGCGGATGAGCGGCAGTTCGTTGCGCAACTGCATCATCGCCGGCCAGATGTAGTCGAAGAACTGAATCTCCACCACCGGCTTCAGCCCGCGCGTGGCCATGCCAGTGGCGCGGCCCACGAGGTTGGCTTCCGCGATCGCCGAGTTGAATACCCGTTCGGAGCCGAACTCGATCTGCAGGCCCGCGGTCAGCTTGAACACACCGCCCTTGCCCTTGACCAGTTTCTGTTTGAGATATTCTTCGCGGCTGCAGTCGGCGACGTCTTCCCCGAAAATAACGATGCGTTCATCCTGCCGCATCTCATCGCGCAGGGTAGCGCTGATGAGATCGGCCATGGTTTTAGCGTGAGCCGTCTTCCTGTTATCGTTTGCCGCCGCGTGGTGTTCGTTATGCGCCAGCGGCTGCGTGTCAAAAGCCGCAGACGTGGGGTCGAGATCAGCAGAATAGATGTACCGCATCATGCCCTCGACCGTGGCGGGCGCGGCCTGCAGCGCGTGATCGACCGCAACCTGCAGATCGTCATCGACCTGCTTCTCCAGGCGGTTGATGCTTTTTTCGTCGAGAATGTTCTCGCGGATCAAAAACAACTGCAGCCGCGTCACCGGATCGCGCGCGGCGTCGCCGCGCCGCTCGACCTCGGGGCGGTAAAGCGTCACATCGTCGGAAAACGAGTGCGCGTACGGACGAATCACGTGGGCATGAATGAATCCTGGGCCGTGTCCTTCGCGGCAATAGGCAGCAGTTCGCGAAAACGCGGCGTATGTCGCGGCCAGATCGGTGCCGTCAACCTCCTCAAAATGAAAGTTTGGGAAGCCGCTGACCAGGCGCGAAATGTTTCCACCCGGCATCTGCACTTCGACTGGAACCGAAATCGCGTATTCGTTATCTTCCACCACGAAGATCAGAGGCAGGTGTCGGTTCGATGCGGTATTCAGCGCCTCCCAGAACTCGCCTTCGCTGCTCGCGCCCTCGCCAAGGGTAACCAGCGTCACTTCGTCGGGGTGGGAAACGACGGCCTTGAACTGGCGGTAGTCGCCGGCTGCTTTTTTCGCCACGCCGGGATGATGGGCCACATAACGCGGAACCTCGGCGCAGCCTACCGCCTGCAAAATCTGCGAGCCGGTCGGCGAGGAGCCGGTGACAATATTCAGCCGCGGATAGCTCCAGTGCGAGGGCATCTGCCGCCCGCCGGAACTGGGGTCTGCGGCGGCGCCTACTCCTTGCAGCAACATCTCGTAAGGTGTCGCGCCCAAAGCCAGGCAGAGCGCCCGGTCGCGATAATAAGGATAGAACCAGTCGTATCCGGCTTTAAGAGCGAAGGCCGCAGCCACGCCGACGGCTTCATGGCCGGCGCCGGAGATCTGGAAGAAGATTTTCTGCTGTTGTTTGAGCTTGATCTCGCGGTCGTCCAATCGCCGCGAGGTATACATCAGGCGATAGGCGTCAATGAGTTGTTGGCGGGTCAGGCCCTCGTAGGGTTTCCCTGACTCGGGCGTCTCCCCGTTAGCGACTGCGGCGAGTTTGGCATCTGCTTTGGTGGTCGCCATCCGTTGCCTTAGTAAGAGGACGAGACGCTAACCGCAGCCTGCATTGTAAATCGAGATTACGCCATGGCAATAGCGATTCGGCACCGCGGGAGTGGCTCAGTTTGGCAAATTAGAGAATATCCAAATTGCGGCACTACCGGCACTGCCCCTTGCCCCTTCCGTCGTGAACCTTCGTGTTCTTCCATGCGCCCCTAAGTCTCCCGGGTGCGGCGGCGCTCACTACTGCTGCTGTTGCGACTGGTCGTAGTGAAACGTGTGCATCGCAGTGAAGAGGGGACGGGAGCGAGTGACGGTGGCGGGAGGCATTTCCTCGGGCAGCGGCGCTTCCGCAGGAGCCACTACCACGGTGACGCTCAGTTCGCTTTCCGCCTCGCCTTTGTACACTCCGCGGGTCGGCGGCACGTCGGCGTAGTCGCGTCCCACCGCCACGCGAATGTGGCGTTCACTTCCAATCAACTTGTTGGTGGGATCGAAAGCCACCCACCCGGGCCCGGGAAGATAAGCTTCCAACCAGGCGTGAGTCGCGCCTTCGGGAGAACGGTCGTGATCCTGCTTCGCGCGAAACAGATAACCGCTGACGTAGCGGGAAGGGATGCGCAGATACCGCAGCAGAGAAATCATGATGTGAGTGAGATCCTGGCAAACTCCCTGCCGCGTGCGGAGCGCGTCATCGATGGGCGAATCGACTTGCGTGCTGTTGGGAACGTAGCGAAACGTCTCATACATCGCTTCGTTGATTTGCAGGAGTAGTTCCATGGGATTTCCCCGGCGCTCCAAATGAAGTTCGCCGGCCAATTCTTCCAATAGCTGCGTGGAACGGGCGAATTGACTGGGCAGGAGAACATCGAGGAAGTCGCCTTCTGCGATCCGGGCATCAAGATCTTCCCAGCTTCCCACGTCGCTCGGCAGGGGGATCGGAGGGGGGATCACTTCCACCACGGCCTGGGCGGCGATTTTGAGCTCGGTGTGCAGGCCGGGAATGTCGAAGTGGTGCACCGTGTTTCCCAGGAAATCGCGGTAGACCATAATATTCGCGTTGGGGTTGCAGTCCAGAGAGAATGTCAGGCATCGCTGCAGAGTTTCGCTGCGCGGCTGAACCCGCACTTCGGTGACGCTTTCGCGGACGGCCGGCTCATAACTGAAGTGCGTAACATGTCGAATGGAATAGATCATGTAGTACTCCGTTTCACGGTCTGCGCAGACTCATTGAGCTACGCCACCAAAGCTGACTCGGCGGCGTAATCGATGTAAATGCGCTGAATCGCTGCGTGAATCTGGCCGCATTCGCGGCGCACACCTTCCAGGTAGAGAAACGCTCCGTCGGACATGATTTCTTCAATCTGGCTGAAGCTCAGCATGGCCCGCAGACGTCCTGCCAGCCGCACTGGCTCCGACATCTTGTGTTCCGTCCGCTCGGCAACCGATCGCAGCGCGCTGTGTACGCTTTCCACCGAAAAACGCAGGGAGTGGGGAAACTCGGAATTCAGAAAAAGAAACTCCGCCACCCGCAGGGGCCGCAGTTCAGCAGAGTACACTTTGCAGTAGGCCTCGAAAGCCGCGCAACATTTCAAAAGGCCCACCCATTCCAGGTATTCAGCGCCTTCCACTACCTGATCGGGAGGCTGAGCCAGCCGCGAAAAATGCGTTCCAATCAGCGCCGCCAGGTTGTCAGTTCGCTCCACGTAGCGTCCCAACTGAATGAACTGCCAGCCCTCTCCGTGCGACATGCTGGAATCGGTGACGCCTTGAAAGAGGTTGCCGCCGTCTTGCACGGAACGGAAGAACGTGTGCGATCCCAAAATCCAGGTTTCTTCCGGGGGTGTGCTCAGCATCTGAAGATAGAGGCGATTGAGCTGCTCCCACATCTCCGAACTGCATTGTTCCCGCACATGGCGCAGATTCTCGCGGGCGCCCGCCACGCAAGAAACAATGGAGGAAGGATTCAGCCGGCTGAAGGTTAACGTGTGCGCCAGACTGGTGCCATCGGCGCTGCCGGTGAGAGAAGCGGGCACGCGCAGCGCTTCGATCAGGCGCAGCCATCTTCCCGTGGTGGATTCCGGCGACTGATCGAGGCCGAGCTGTAGGTCGACATCCATCAGGCGCGAGGTGTGCTCCGCCCGCTCCAGATAGCGGCTCATCCAGTAGAGAGTGTCGGCAACGCGTGAAAGCATAGTCTTCCAAGTCCCAGGATCTGAAAAATCTCAGCCAGCCACCAGTTTCGGGGGCGCCGCTTTCTTCTCGACTTTTTCGTCGCGAAGCACCCAAGTATCCTTGCTGCCGCCGCCTTGCGAAGAATTCACCACCAATGATCCGCGCCGCAGCGCGACGCGCGTAAGGCCTCCCGGCACCAGCGTAACGTTGCCGTTATAAAGGATGTAAGGCCGCAGGTCGATGTGGCGCGATTCCACTTCTCCATCCAGAAAGCACGCGGCTCGCGACAGGGCCAGCGTGGGCTGGGCAATGTAGTCGCGGGGTTGAGCGATGATGCGATGGCGGAATTCCTGCCGCTGCTCGGCCGTGCTGTGCGGGCCAATCAGCATGCCGTAGCCGCCCGATTCCCCTACCGCCTTCACCACCAATTCGGGCAAATGCTCGAGCACGTGATCGCGTTGCGCGTCGTCGGTGAGGAGATAGGTTTGCACATTCGGCAGAATGGGATCCTGGTCTAGGTAGTAGCGAATGATGGCCGGCACGTAGGCGTACATGGCTTTATCGTCCGCCACGCCGGTTCCAATGGCGTTGGCCATGTTCACATTGCCGGCGCGGTAGGCGTTGAACAGGCCGGGCACGCCCAGGCTGGAATCGGGGCGAAACGTCAGCGGGTCAAGAAAATCGTCGTCAACGCGGCGGTACAAGACGTCAACCCGCCGCAGGCCGGCGGTGGTGCGCATGTACACGACGCTGTCGTGGACCAGGAGATCGCGTCCCTCGACCAGCTCGATTCCCATCTGTTGCGCCAGGAACGTATGTTCGAAGTAGGCGGAGTTGTAGACCCCGGGGGTCAGCAGGACAATGCAGGGCTCATTGCGGCCGCTCGAGCTGGGTGGCGCCAGGCTGCGCAAGGTCGCAAGCAATGCCTGCGTATAGTGATCGATGGGCCAGACCCCATAGTCGCGAAACAAGGTGGGGAAAACACGCTTCAGCACCTTGCGATTGGCCAGCATGTAGGAAACACCGCTGGGCACGCGGAGATTGTCCTCAAGGACGGCAAAGCTGCCGTCGGGTAGGCGGATCAGGTCAGTGCCGCAGATGCTGACGTAAATCCCCCTGGGAACATTCAGGCCGCGCATCTCGCGGCGGAAGTGTCGGCAGCTGTAAACCAGCTCGCGGGGCACAACCTTGTCGGCGAGGATTTTCCCTTCGTGGTAGATGTCGTTCAGAAAAAGATTGAGCGCAGTAATTCGTTGGGTAAGGCCTGCCTCAATTCTTCGCCACTCCTCGCCCGGAATGATGCGCGGCAACAGGTCATTGGGAAAGATGCGCTCGGTTCCTTCTTTATTGCCGTAAACGGTAAACGTGATGCCCTGATGCAGGAAAGACAAATCGGCAGCCTGCTGGCTCTTGCGCAGTTCCTGCGGGGGCAACTCCAACAAGGTGCGGTAAAGCGCCTGGTAATGAGGCCGCGGAATCCCCGGACTTTCAAACATTTCGTCGTAAGCCCGGTCAAACTCATAGTTGAGAAAGGGGGCTTTCGGGAATGCGGGCAGGCTCATTGCGTTCATTGGATTCCCAAAACTCGCTCTCACACAACACGAATCCTGCACATTCGAATGGGATTGGCTCGGACCTTCATTTATTTACCTTCCGCAGCCGTCACTGAATCTAGGCGGAACACAATCTCATGTCCAATCGAAATTGTTTATGGATTCCATGATCATTTTTTGCGTCCGCGGCGGAAACTCATGAAAGATTTGTACTTGCCTTGCGCGCGATAGCTTCGCCGGTCCCTCGACCGGCGCCGAAAAAGCGCGCAGACCCGTTGATCGCGAGTCGGTAATCGGTTACCGGCTCGCGAAACACGCTCTCCTTGCGATTCGTGAAAGTTGCGAAGTGTCCAGGTGGAAACCATCGGCGTACGACTTCGGTACCGTCTTTGGTACTTTGGTTATGTAAGAGGCCAAACTTCCGAATCTCCTGTATAAACACCCATCCTGGTTGTAGGCTACCCGGTATTCACTACAACATGTAGAGGCCTTGTGCAATTGTTCCGAAAGTAATTTCCAGAAAACAGGCATAAAACCCCAAGAAACACGGAAATACGCTTTGACCTCATGTCTTTTCCGGTTGAGATATGCTCAGCACACGTAAATTCACTCGAACCTGATTCGGAAAGGCTCTCGCGGTTCGGGGAATGTTTCTCCCAAATTCGTCCTGAGGCGGCAATAAGGGCCGTGGTCAGGGCTTGCTTCTGTGGAAGGGGTCTCGAGACTATGGCCGACTCGCGAGAAGTGATGAACATTCGCCAGGCGTCGCAATACCTGGGAGTGAGTCCGGACACGCTCTACAAGTACGTCGGAGAGCAGCGCATTCCGGCTTTCAAGCTGGGCAACCGCTGGCGCTTCAAGAAATCGAAGCTGGACCAGTGGATGGAAGAAAAGTCCAACCAGATGGAAGCGAAAAGCAGGAAGAAACCCAAGGCAGCGGCGAAAGCTGCCGGGCTACTTTAAAAGGTGGACACATGTTTGGATTTGGCTCCAAAACCATTGTTGGTCTGGATGTAGGCTCCTCGAGCATAAAGGCGGTGGAGCTGAAAAAAGGGCGGGATGGGATTGAAGTCATCCACCTCGGCCTGGAACCGTTGGCGCCGGATATCGTGGTGGACTCGATGATTGTGGACTCGGGTACCGTCTCGAGCGCAATCGCGAAACTGTTTACGGATAACCAGATCAAGAGCACCAAAGTGGCGACTGCGGTGAGCGGGCACTCGGTCATCGTGAAGCGCATCCCGATGCCTTCCATGAGCGACCAGGAGCTGGCCGAGACCATTCAAAAAGAAGCCGCGCAGCACATTCCCTTCGACCTGGCCGATGTGAACCTGGACTACCAGATCCTTTCTGAAGAAGCGGGCAGCCCGCAGATGGACGTGCTGTTGGTGGCGGTGAAGAAGGACAAGATTCTCAACTACACCAACGTACTCTCGATGGCGGGCAAGAGCCCGGCTATCGTGGACATCGATGCTCTGGCCCTGCAGAACTGCTACGAGTACAACTACGAGCCCGCGCCCAACCAGGTGGTGGCCCTGTTGAATCTCGGCGCCAGCGTCATGAACATCAACATCGTGAAGGGCACCACGCCCCTGTTCCCGCGCGACGTCAGCGTCGGCGGCCACCAGTACACCGACTCGTTGCAGAAGGAATTGGATCTGAGTTTCGACGATGCCGAGGCGCTGAAGCTGGGGCACAAGGTGGGCACGGTAAGCGAAGACGCCAAGAACCCCGTCCTGCAGCAGGTGACCGAAATTATCGTGCTGGAAATCCAGAAGACCTTCGATTTCTTCCGCGCCAGCGCAGCGGGGGAGCACATCGAGAAGATCTACCTGGCGGGCGGTTCGTCCAAGGTTCCGGGATTGGTGGAGGCGTTGCGGCAGGAATTCTCGCTGCCAGTAGAGCTTTTCAATCCGTTTCAGAAGATCGCGCCGCCGGTGGGAGCGGGATCGGAACTGATCGAGCAGAACGCTGGCCAGTTGGCGGTTGCGGTGGGTCTGGCCCTAAGGAGTTTTGAAGACCTATGATCCGAATTAATTTGCTGGACAGTTCCAAGGGCAAGAGCAAACATGGCGCCGTTTCCGCGGCCGCATCCGTCATGGAAGCGGGCGCCGGCGGCTCGCCAAAGATCAAGGTGCTGGTCATCCTGGTGCTCGCGGCGCTGCTGAACCTGGGCTGGTGGTACAAGCTGGACGTGCAGGCGAAAAGCATTGCCCACAAGCAGGAAGCCGCCGATCAGAAGAACCGCGAACTGGCCGACGTGAAGGCGCGCTACATGGAACGGCAGAAGGAAGCCGAGAACTACAAGCGCCGCGTGGATGTGATCGACCAGCTGAAAGCCGACCAGACCGGCCCCGTCAATCTTCTCGATACCGTCGGAGATACGATCAACGGCACCGAGGCGGTTTGGCTGAACTCGATGACCGATCAAGGCAAAAGCATCGACATCGAAGGCATGGCGCTGAGCACTGATGCTGTGGCAAATCTTATCGCCAATTTGCAGAAGACCGGTTACTTCAAGAGCATCGAGATCAAGGAAACCTATCAGGACGAGAGCTACAAGGACATGCAGGCCTTCATCTTCACACTGACATGTGAAAAGGGAGGCGATCAGGGGAGCAGCAGCCAGGCGGGTAACGGAAAGGCAAGCAAGTCCTAGAGGCGAAAGAAGCAGGGAATCTATGGAGAACTTCAGCGAACAATCGGGTGTCAAGCAATGGGCCATGCTGCTGGTTGGGGCGGCGCTGCTGACCGGGGGGCTCTACTTTTTCTTGTTCAAAGGCCAGCAAGACGCCAATGCCGCGGCAGAACAGACTCTGGAAGCCAAGCTGCGCGAGAACGCGGAACTGGAGTCCTACAAGCCCAAGCTGGCGGAGATGGACCGGCAAGTGGCCAGTCTGAAGCAGCAACTGGAGATCGAGCAGCACATCGTGCCCGATCAAAAGGAAGTGGACGATTTCATCAAGATGCTGGATGCCGAAGCCCTGAAAGCCGGCATCGAGATTCGCCGTTACACCGCCGATCCGGAAAATCCCAAGGAGTTCTACACCGAAGTGCCCTTCGAGCTGGAACTCGATGGCCCGTACTATTCGGTGGTGAATTTTTTCAGCCAGGTGAGCAAGCTGGAGCGGATTGTGAACGTCTCCAACCTGCTCGTGGCGAGCACCAAGAAGCCGGGCGACGCCAAAACCAAACACAGCTACCAATACGCCCCAAACGAGAGCGTGGTAGCCACGTGTGTTGCGACTACGTTCTTCAGTCATGACATGGCACCGGCCGCTGCGCCCGCGGCCCGGAGGTAGGCAGGTTTATGAAGCTGACGACTGCAGTTTTGATCATGGGGATGGCGGCGACTACGGCCTGGGCACAAAACCCGGACGCCATCCAAAACACGCGCGACACAATGCGAGCGGTGCAGCTGAAGAAGCAGATCGACTCCAACGCCGCGCTGGCAGCCTCACAGTCCGGAACTCCACAGACGGCAGCGCGGCCCAGTACAAGCCACGCCACGGCGGCACACAGCAGCTCCAGCGGTCCATTCGTGCGCGCGAAGGCGGTTCCGCATGTGGCGAAACCGAAAGCTTCCGCCAAGGCGAAGACGGCCGTGGCGGTGAAAAAGCCGGAGCTAAAGCCGAAGCCCAAGCCGGAGCCGAAGTCGGATGTAGCAGTGGAGAGCGGGGCGGCACCCATCGAAGCTGAACACAAGGCTAAGCCAGTTAGTTTGGCGGCACGCCGCGATCCTTTTGTGAGCCCGGTAGTGAGCCAGGCGGCCGTAGGTTCCGGCTGCAGCACCGGCAAGAGATGCTTGGCCATCGACCAGATTGCGCTCAAAGGAGTCGTGCAGTCCGAGGGAGGAATGATCGCGGTGGTCGTCAACGCTCTGGATAAGGCTTATTTCTTGCGTGAAAACGACCCCGTCTTCAACGGATACGTGGTGAAGATCACAGGGGATTCGATCATTTTCAAGGAGACGGTGCAGGACAAGGTTGGCCATCCGTTTACCCGCGAAGTGACGAAGAAGATCAATACACCGGCGGTTTAGAAGTTGGGGGACGAAATCTTAGCTGGAGGAAGATCACGACGTGACCCAACCGGCCACTTCGTGGGGAGAAGCGAAATGCGAAAGCAATTGGTGAAGGTTCTTGTGCCGATGCTGGTTCTGTTGGGGGTAGCAGCGGCCGGTGCGCAAATCACAGATGAAGCCGTGGCCACGCGGGCTGCGCTGGTGCACATCAACGTCGCGCCCAGCGCGGACGGCGTCAGCCTAGAGTTGACGACGCACGGGCAAGTGACGCCCAAGCTGAGCACTCTGGCTTCCCCCGACCGTCTGGTGATCGATCTGCCCGGCACGGTGGCCGATAGCGCCCGCAACATCTTCGTGGGGAACGATGGCGTGAAGCGAGTCCGCGTTGGGATGAACGGGGAGAACCCGCCCACTACTCGCGTCGTAGTCGATCTCGACCAGGCTTGCCGCTATGATCTGGCCTCGCAAAACGGGGACAAGTTGATTGTCAACTTGCACACCGAAGGCGCCTCCAAGGCGAGTTCCGGGCGTTCCATTCCCACAACTCCGGCTCCGGCGGCAGCGCCTGTTCCGGGCCGCGAGGTTCGCCCTGAAGCTCCACAAAGAGCCGCGCTGCCTGCTCCCGCCCCGGCCGCTCCGGCTTCGCTGAGTGTTCCGGCCGCGCCTTCGTCAGCGAACGCCGGGAACTTCGTGGTGGTTGAGCCTTCCTACAAGCCAAAGGCCGCCAGCACTTCGGCGGAAGAAAAGCAGCCTGCCGAGATTACCCAGCCGGCGCGCGCAATCGCCGCGGCCGCTAAGTTTGCCGATCAGCCGGATACCAATCTGCTGCCCACGCCCAGCGCGGCGATGGAGCCGCAAGCCCCCACCAGCACTGCCTCGCAGCCGGCCGAGAATCTGGCTGCCGAGCAGAAAGCCCAGATGGCCCATCCGGCGCCGGTCGCTGGCCCCCGTTACACGGGCGAACCGATTTCGGTGAACTTGAAGGACGTGGACCTGAAAGACTTCTTCCGCCTGATCCATGAGATCAGCGGCCTGAACGTGGTGCTCGATCCCAACGTGAAGGGCACGCTCACCATCGTGCTCGACGACGTGCCGTGGGATCAGGCTCTCGACATCGTGCTCAAGAACAACGACCTGGCGCGGCAGCTGGACGGCAACGTTCTCCGCATCGCGACCGTCGATACGCTGCGCAAAGAAGCGGAATCGCGCCGCGCCCAACAGGAAGCTGAGGCGCTGGCGGTTGAGAAAGTCACCGTCACTCGCTTCCTCAGTTACGCCCGGTCCAAGGATATTGCAGCGACGGTGAAGCAGTTCCTCAGCCAGCGCGGTGACGTGATCGCCGACGATCGCACCAACGCGCTGATCATTCAGGATATTCCGGCGGTGATTCCCGCCGTGGATCGCCTGATCACCCAGCTTGACCGCAAGACGCAGGAAGTGGAAATCGAAGCCCGCGTAGTTGCCGCAACGCGCAGCTTCATGCGCGACATCGGCACCCAGCTAGGCATCGGCTGGGGCAATGGAGTCTCCTCCATCGGCGGCGCCGGCTCGGTCGGCACCTCCCCGGTGGGCACCTTCGGTCTCCAGCCCTTGTACCCGATCGTTGGTACTTCGGCCCCAACCGGCACCACCCTGGCGCAAATACCCCTGTTCTCGAATCAGCCGGTGACCAGCCCCACCAGCGGCTTCAGCTTCCTGAACGCAACCAGGAACTTCCAGATTGACGCCATCCTGACCATGGCGGAGTCGCGCGGATTGCTCAAGATCCTGTCGCGTCCCCGGGTCGTGACCCAGAACAACATTCAGGCGCTGGTCCGGCAGGGCGTACGCGTGCCCATCGTGACCCAGGCGCAGTTGGGCGGGCCTCCGACCGTTACCTACGTCGATGCGTTCCTCCGGCTGACGGTGGTCCCGCAGATCACGTCGGAAAACACCATCTTCCTGAACGTGGACGTCGAGAACACGACGCCTGACTTCGGGCGCACGGTGCAAGGCAACCCAACGCTGATCACGCAGCAGGCCACCACGCAAGTGTTGGTCACCGACGGTGGTACGGTTGTGATCGGCGGCGTGATCCAAACCCAGAATTCGATCAACATCACCCAGGTGCCGTTGCTGGGCAACATTCCCTGGCTGGGCGATCTGTTCAAGCATCGCACGGTCAACACCTCCAATCAGGAGCTGATCTTCTTCATCACGCCGCGCATCATTCAGACCTAGTCAGCGCGGCCCAACGAGGTAGAAGCAAGCACCGCCGGATTCCTGGAGCAGTCGCCAGGGCCGGCGGTTTGGCTTTTTGGGCACGACAACTCCGCCAACAGAAACAATGAGTCATTCAGAGATCCCATCCGGTCGTCCCAGGAATCGCCAGCCCCCCTCCGGCGGCCTGAGTCAGGGTAGAATACCGGTCATCTCTTACCGAGGGTGACGCGATGAAGATTGGCTTT
Source organism: uncultured Acidobacteriaceae bacterium (assembly GCA_963770915.1). Taxonomy (GTDB): domain Bacteria; phylum Acidobacteriota; class Terriglobia; order Terriglobales; family Acidobacteriaceae; genus PALSA-270. The sequence goes on along the minus strand of CAVYRG010000001.1, from coordinate 1,353,163 downwards.
GCTCTCCCCAACATCGGGCCGGTCGGCACGGCCGCGGCCGTAACCACTGTGGCGCAACGGGCTGAGGCCCTTGGCTATCACAGCCTCTGGACGGTCGAGCGCCTGTTGTATCCCGTGAAGCCGCAAACCCCCTACCCGGCCACGCCGGACGGATCGCTTCCAGAGCCTTACAAATACGCTTTGGATCCACTCGAGGGGGGCTGGCCCACCCTTGCTTTTGATCTTTCTTGCCTTAGTTTAACTGAGGTTGCCCCACTCTTTGCGGTGTTCAAAGAGTGGGCAGCGATGCCGCCGAGGCGGCGTAGCCTTGCCGCTCGATCCGCTTCATCTCCGCCCGCCGGGCCTCGTTCACGAGCACCGCACCCGCCTCGCCGCAAGCGTACCAGCGATAACTGCTCCACTTCCATTGCTTCGGCTCCAACACTAGCCTTCGCGCCACTGGATTTCGATGCATATATTTCAGCTTCTCGACCTTCTTGCTCTCGGTCTTCACCACAAAATCGTAGAAGCGCTTCTGCCAGATATGCCCATCCTGCAGCGCTTCTTGCCATAGTTGCACTTGGGCCGGTCGGCCCCGCCGACGCCACTCTCCCAGCAGGCTCCGCGCAAAGCGCTGCTTCAGCACCTGCATCACCGTCGAAGGCGTGCCCCGCTCCGGCTCGCTGATCAGCAGGTGCACATGTTCGGGCATCACCACGTAACCCACGACGATGAAGCCGTAACGCCGCCGCACTTGCTCCAGAATTCTGAGAAACAAGTCGCGCCGGCGTGGGCGAGCCAGCAGCGGCTGCCGATGATAGCAGCTGGTGGTGATGAAGTGGAAATGTCCGCTGCCGTAGAAGCGATGCAGACGCGTGGGCATGGCGGAAGTTTAGCGTGAGAATAAGGAGGGAGTCTGTGACCGATGAACATGGTCGCGCGATGCGCAGACCCGGCGCGGAGTGTGCGGCATCGATCCCCACTCTTTGAAAACCGCAAAGAGTGGGGCAACCTCAGCTAAGCTAAGGACGAGAAAGATCGAAACCAAAGGCTGGGCCAGCCCCCTTGGCAAAGAGCGCGGGATCTTTTCCGGCTTGTGGGACCAAATAAAAGAAGATATCGCCAGCTGCCGCGAGATTGGCGCAACGGAAGTCTTTATCGATCCCGCCCTGAGTCTGGGAGGGCAGGAACTCGACCATTGGCTTGCCTTGCTGGAGAAGTGCCGGGTATTTATCTAGATTGAGGGGGCCCACGGGGGAGTTGGCCCACCCTTGGTTTTGATCTTTCTCGGCTTAGTTTGCCTGAGGTTGCCCCACTCTTTGCGGTTTTCAAAGAGTGGGAATCGATGCCGCCGACCTGGCGAAGCCTTGCCGCTCAACCCGCTTCATCTCCGCCCGCCGCGCCTCGTTCACCAACACCACACCCGCCTCGCCGTAAGCGTACCAGCGATAACTGCTCCACTTCCACTGCTCCGGCTCTAACACCAGCCCTCGCGCCACTGGATTTCGATGCATATATTTCAGCTTCTGAATCTTCTTGCTCTCGGTCTTCACCACAAAATCGTAGAACCGCTTCTGCCAGGTATGCCCATCCTCCAGCGCTTCTCGCCATAGCTGCCCCTGGGCCGGTCGGCCCCGCCGCCGCCACTCTCCCAGCAGGTTCCGCGCGAAACGCTGCTTCAGCACTTGCATCACCGTCGAAGGCGTGCCTCGATCCGGCTCGCTGATCAGCAGGTGCACATGCTCGGGCATCACCACGTAACCCACGACAATGAAACCGTAACGCCGCCGCACTTGCTCCAGGATTTTGAGAAACAAGTCGCGTCGGCGTGGGCGGGCCAACAGCGGCTGCCGGTGATAGCAGCTGGTGGTGATGAAGTGGAAATGTCCGCTGCCGTAGAAGCGATGCAGGACGCGTGGGCATGGCGGAAGTTTAGGGTGAGAATAAGGAGGGAGTCTGTGACCGATGAACCTGATCGCGCGATGTGCAGGCCCGGCGCGAAGCAGCAACCGGCGCGGAGTGTGCGGCATCGATCCCCACTCTTTGAAAACCGCAAAAAGTGGGGCAACCTCAGTTAAGCTAAGGACGAGAAATATCAAAGACCAAAGGGTGGGCCAGCCCCCTTTCTGCAGCGTCTGCCCGCTCATCACCGCGAATTTGCCGCCCCCCGGGCCGTACAGCTGTTGTGCTCACTTCCGCGAAGGACGGCTTGCGCCCTTGACAATACCTTCGCTCTTATCAAGGGGCCGTTTAACAGGGGGCCAGTCGGGTCATATTCCGAATTCTCAGCTCTATTGCCTGAGAGCGGCTTTTTACAAGATGCTTTCCCGCAGCGTCCCAAACCTCGAACTCTAACTGGACAAAATGCGTGCCAAAGCCGAGATCTCCGGTGCGGTCAGTGTTGTCGTTTAGTGAAAGCGGAAAAGTAATCTCCATTGTCCTAAACTCTAATTTATCTCCAGGCCTTATTGCTGTTGCGGAGGACGAAGGCGAAGGCGACCCTCTGCGCACCTCCATCAACGGAACACCCAGCACAGCCTCATACTTACGGCTCTGTAAGTCACCGAGATTGCGTGAGACCCGGGCAACTGGATACGTCGGAAGCCTTATCTCTATCGGCGCATCAGTAGTATTGCGGATACGCGCATTTAACGTGATGAGCAGGGATGCGCTTCGATTGCCGGCCCTGCAATACCGCTCATGCCACACATGGGCGTCTACCTGCGGTTCTGCATCGACGCTCTGGCCGCTCGCGGACGATAGCAAGAGAGCCAGCACAAACCAAAAGATGAATCGCATATTCGTTTCTCTTTGTAAGGGCATTATGGTTTGTAACAGTTATCATACACCCAGCTGTTGTTGAACTCCTGCCCGCCTCCATTAAGATTGCTATCATTCGGTCCGGCCAAGTCTCCGCTGTCCGTCAGCTCATGTATGAGTTCGTGCAACAATTCAAATGCGCCGAAGTCGGCACGGGAAGTCGGAACAAACAGGCTCCCGTTCATTAGTGGAAAGCCTGATTGGCCTGGGGACCAGTTGTAGAAACTACCTTGAAGGTTAAGTGTAACGTTATGTGCCCCGGTTGTTGCTGCACCCCATTGCCCATTCGGAGTTACATATTGTGGGTAGGTATTCGCGGACCTGCCCTTATAGGTTGTCGCATAGATTCGAGCAATGCCTTGGCCTTTGAAAGCGCTGGCGCATCGGGGGTCTTGCAGCCTCTTGATTGCTGCTGCTTCCGCCTGCGCAAAGATTGCGGCGTAATTTGGTGAGTTGCTGAAGTTGAACGTCGCGAACGAATTCGTAATATTGCCATAGACTAGGACGTATTGGTCGTCGGCCGGAGATTCTGGGCCGGGTATGACCTTCACCCCGGTCACCTGAAAGATTTGGGAAAACTGCAACTGCATGGTGGCGAACGGATCGCCCCACAAGCCCGAAAACGCTAAACCGCCGCCGCCCCCCGCTGCCGTTGTTGTAGCAGCCGCCGTTACCATCGCCCGCGTAGCACTCCTCGCCGATCAGATCGATCAGCCCCAGCGGGTTGTTCATGACATACGCATAGCGGTTCCAGGTCTGCGGATTGGTCGGGTCGACCGCTCCGAGCCCCGCCGGGTCAGGAGACAGCCAGCGCCCGGCGGTAGGATTGTAGCGCCGCTCCAGGAAGTCGTACATGCCGGAAGTGGTGTCTTCATCCTTCCCGGTGAAGGAGCGGTCGGTGGTGCCCGCCTCGGCATAGGGCTCGCCGAAAAGGGGGCGTAGGCGGTGGAGGAATACAGCGTCCGGCTGGGCGTGGTCGCCAGCCGCGAGCTGCCCAAGTGGTCGGAGTGGCGATAGTAAGCCAGGCCCGCCGACGTGTACACGGCAGTCGCGCCCGTGGGCAGCGGGATGAATGCCTTCTGCAGCGTCTGCCCGCTCATGATGAGCCCCAAGGTACGAAGTCAGCTTAGCTTGGGCCACCGCCCCACTCAAGCCAAAACCGGGCTTGAATGGGCCACCGGCCGCACGGCAACCCACGAAACGCCAACACCGCCGGGTCAGGATCGGCGGGCTGGAAACCCGGAATCGGGAACGGAATCGGCACCCGGCCAGTCGGGACTGGGCCGCAATCCGTTATTCCGGACGCCTTAACTGCCGCAGTTCATTTTCCTAGAACCTTCGAGAAACCGATGAGCGCCGTTGTGAGGACAAACAAGGCTATGCCGAGACCCGTGTTCTCAAGGTAAGCAGCTTCAGTGAGGGCCGTATCAAGGCGCGCCTGACCTTCCAAGTCAGAACCGCGATCCTTGAGGCTCATCTCACTCAGCTTGGTATGGGATTGCCAAGCTCGAATCCATAAGATAATAGGGGCTGCAACAGACAAGCATAGCCACCACAGCCCGCCGGGACTCATCCGACCGTAAAAGTGTTTTCCGAAAAGCAGAGCCATGCTGAGGACGACCAGCAGCCAAATCGTGTTTGACCAAAAGTAGAAGGATTTCTGTGGTGGTTTCGAAAAATAGTTTCGACCGAAATCTGTGCTTGCCATTCTAGTATCCCTCGTCCCTACGTTCGGGCCATGAAACCAGCTGTTACCGCTTCTGAAAAGAGCTTCGGAACTTGAATAAAAGGTGCCGCAAGCCCGTAAGTACGAACAGGTCAAGTCACTCGGGCCGCTACGGGCAAACGGCAAACTGTCCAAGTCCAGAGATGGCATTCAATGTGCTTGATACCGTTGCAGTTGGAGCAGCCGCCGGGGCGGCAGGTGTCACACTGGCTAACCAGAGCCCAAAGTTGATCGAAGCCCAAGAGCCGTTTATCAAATTCCAGTTCCCACAAACCGTTTCAAGCGTTGAACGCTTCTGCGGTTGCGGTTGCTGCTTTTGCGGTTGCGTTGGCTGAGGGGTTTGAGGATTCCCGTTGTTTGCGGCCCCGCCTCCGCTCATATTAGGGGGGGCGCCGAGGAGGGGATACTCAAAGTCGAAGTTATTGGCGGCGCCAAGGTAGGGATCGGAGGACACAATCGAATAGATAGGAATTTCGTCGATGCTACAGTCAGCAGCGTCGGACGGGCACCCACCGATCACCACGGTCCCTCCATTTATTCCGACAATCTGCCAGCCAACAACCTGAGTCGTTTGTGTCGCCTGGAAGCTGTTGACCGCGAGCGGGTCGCCCCACAAGCCCGAAAACGCCAAACCGCCGCCGCCGCCGCTGCCGTTGTTGTAGCAGCCGCCGTTACCATCGCCCGCATAGCACTCCTCGCCGATCAGATCAATCAGCGCCAGCGGGTTGTTCATGACATACGCATAGCGGTTCCAGGTCTGCGGATTGGTCGGGTCGACGGCCCCCAGCCCCGCCGGGTCGGGAGACAGCCAGCGCCCCGCGGTAGGATTGTAGCGCCGCTCCAGGAAGTCGTACATGCCGGAGGTGGTGTCTTCATCCTTCCCGGTGAAAGACCGGTCGGTCGTGCCCGCCTCGTCATAGGGCTCGCCGAAGGGCGCGTAGGCGGTGGAGGAATACAGCGTCCGGCTGGGCGTGGTCGCCAGGCGCGAGCTGCCCAGGTGGTCGGAGTGGCGATAGTAAGCCAGGCCCGCCGAGGTGTACACGGCAGTCGCGCCCGTGGGCAGCGGGATGAATGCCTTCTGCAGCGTCTGCACGCTCATCACCGCGAATTTGCCGCCGACTGTACAGCGGTGGTGCTCACACCCGCGCAGGAGAATTTGCGCCCTTGACAACGCGATCGCTCTCATCGAGCGCTACCCGCGATCCCAGAGTGGTTATAGGGCCTCACTTGTTCCTGACTAAACTCGCACTGTGCAGCGAAGCCAACCGTAATTCGCGGTCGATGAAGGCCGCCGCGGCTCGGGCTCCCCTCGTTCGCTGTATTGTTCGGATCTGGTTCCAGAGAGGGCTTGACCCGTCTGCCTTCGGATCTTTTTCCAAAGCCTGCAAGAACGAAGGTTCACCCTGTTCATCGTAAATCTGTCGAAGGTGCTTCAAAGATATCAGTGTAGAGTTTCGTCCATCCAGCCATTTCTTTGCTGCTCTAGGTTCGCCGAAGGTGGATCCATCTGAAAACTGCACGAAACGGAGACTGAATTGGGCCTTTGCTGGCCTTTTCTGGCTTGGATCGAGGCGAAACGGTTCAGAGATGTAATGTTCCCCGAAGGGCCGGTGCCACAAGGAGACAATTTCTCCTGGAAGCACAGCCTTCTCACGAAAGAACCTATCGGCTACGATTTCCACATCCTCACCGCTACTCTTAGGGCCGGCTTCCTGAAACGAGGCAACGATTAGGAGAATTGGTTTGGCAGATATATTTCGTGCCGTAACGTCCTCAGAGCGATGGCTGGTTACCCCGTTTGCCACCACGGTTTCATCAAACGACGCCTGACCCGAGACCTGCAGAGGACTGCCTGGTACGGTCGTATCCTCAATTGGAACGGTGACAATACGCGTCTTCTGATCAGCATGTCCGGCTGCCACGAGTAGCATGGACAAACCGACAATCAAATGCGCTGCCCGATGTCGATTCAATATGGACTCCCGCCATCCACTAGAAACGCTTGCAGAGTTCTCGCAACCCAAATCAGCGTGGCCTGTTCCACCATAACGAACTTGTAACAAAACTACAGGTTGGATCAACCCAGATTTGCTGGCGTGCACAGGAGATCGTCGTGCCATTTTGTGCACAGGTTGGGATTCCATCTCCATTCGAAGAATTACAGGAGTACCCCGGGCCATAGACGGATCGTGTGAACCAGAGACACTTATGGGATGCACTGTCGAACGAGGCGGTCATGGTTACATATCCAGTTTTTGGATAGTCATTATCGCAAGTGCCCACGTACTCATTGAGTACAATATCCTTCGGGTTAGGGGGCCGCACTGCGGCAGCACTCAGCCCGCCGCCGTTGCCCCCCAGGGGGTCGGAATCCCCAATCGAGATAGACCCAACGCTTGCTGGCAAGCCTAACGCTTCGGCGAGAGCAGCGTCCGTGAGTATCACCCCTTTATAGGTCGCCTGGAAACTGAAGGAGTAGCCGATGCTGCCGTCAATTCCGTAAGTGGGGATCGCGTAGCCTGGGGAGTTGCCGTCGCCACCAGCGGATATCGGAATCGGTCCACAATCGGAGGTGAGACACGTGGTAGCCGCCCCGCTGTCCAGCAGGTCCCCTAGCAAGCCGCAACCAATGTTCGCGCCATCCACCAGGCACTGCATCCCTCCGCCGCCCCCGCCTCCGCCCGAGTTCGTACACACATTATCCTCGAACGCGTAGCACTCCTCGCCGATCAGGTCAATCAAGCCGAGCGGGTTGTTCATGACATACGCATAGCGGTTCCAGGTCTGCGGATTGGTCGGGTCAACCGCCCCCAGCCCCGCCGGGTCGGGCGACAGCCAGCGCCCCGCGGTGGGATTGTAGCGCCGCTCCAGGAAGTCGTACATGCCGGAGGTGGTGTCTTCATCCTGCCCGGTGAAGGAGCGGTCGGTCGTGCCCGCCTCGTCATAGGGCTCGCCAAACGGGGCGTAGGCGGTGGAGGAATACAGCGTCCGGCTGGGCGTGGTCGCGAGGCGCGAGCTGCCCAGGTGGTCGGAGTGGCGATAGTAAGCCAAGCCCGCCGAGGTGTACACGGCAGTCGCGCCCGTGGGCAGTGGGATGAATGCTTTCTGCAGCGTCTGCCCGCTCATCACCGCGAATTTGCCGCCGCCCGGACCGTACACGATTTGAGTGTACGTCCCGCCCACGTTCTTTTCCACCATGTGGCCTAAAGCGTCGTTGATGATGGTGGTCGTGTGCTGCGCGACTTCCCCACTCAAGCCAAAGGAAGGCTTGAATGGGCCACCAGCCATCAGCGGCTGTGCGCCAGCTTTGCCTTGGTGAACCTGTACCTGCACCGCAAACGGCTGGCGGTGGCGAGGGCGTAGTATCTGTGAACCTCGCGTAAATAGCGGGTTCCAGCAAGGTCGCAAGCAACAGGGAAATTCCCGGCCGGTGCAGTCCTAAAATTCCCGCCGCCTTCAAAATTGATGGTTGCTCAGAGGTTCCTTAATGCAGGTAAGGCGGGCCACCCGCCTACTGCTTCATTTTCTCCCAGAACGTGAGTGGCCTGACGAACAGGACTACTTGTCCGGGCTGTGGCGAGACTGTGACTTTGCCGCAAGTGTTTGCCGAAGCATATCCGTGGTCAAGGACTTCTTTCGTGCTAAAGTTCTTCAGTTCCAGCCACGAAAAGCTTCCCCCTCCTGGCCCACATAGCACATAGGGAGCATTGATTTGGAAGGACTCATCGTATTTCACAACAGGATGGTCTACGACGATAGAACCGTTGTTCTTGGAGTTGGGGATGTTTACTTCGCTCGGATTCAGCGTTAGCTGTAGTCGTGCAACGCCTTTATCATCCATCGGTATTGCGATTGCTTCCTTGCGCCCTTCGCCCACCCAGACATTCACGTAGGAGGAGGTCCCAACCACGGGATGTCCATTTCTACCGTCCACCAACTTGATTTCGATCGTTTGGGCAGAAAGTGACATCGCAGACAAGATTAGCAGAACGGTTACCAAAAGGTTGAGAGAGCCAAAGCAGAAGGATAGTTGACGATGGCGGGTGGCCCGCCCATGCGTTGTTTTTCGCCGGCCCATTTCAGAATCAGGGTGCCCCATCCTTGCGTTCTTTGCAAGGGTGGGCGCCATGCTGCTGGCCTGAGACGTGGGGGCATTCCCGCAACCTAACACCATCTGCAAAAAGATACTGTAATGGGCAAACATTCTCGCGCCCGCCAAGGACGATTTCAACTCCCACACAACGAAGCGTTGGGTGGGCCACTGGCCTGTGCGGCTCTGCCTCTTGCTACACTCCTAACCGATGGACCATCCTTCCCGGCAAAAGAGTCTGCGCAGCGTTCTAGGTGCAAACGGGCTTAATGCTCTTCTCATCACCCATCTTCCCAACATCCGCTATCTCTGCGGATTCACGGGTAGCGCCGCGGTTCTGCTGCTTACGGAAAAGGCCAGCGTCTTTTTCAGCGACGGGCGTTATATCGCCCAGGCCGAGGCGGAAGTCCGAGGCGCAAGGATCGTAATCGCCAAGAAGGCGCCGCTGGTGGCCGCGGCCGAATGGCTGGCCTCGCACCGAGGAAAACCGACCGGCGGACGGCGCGGCAGGCTGGGAGTTGAAGCCGAGCAGATGAGCCTAGCGGCCTATCGTCGGCTCGCCAGACTTGTTCCGGGCCTACGCATGGTTCCGGCGCCGGCTCTAGCCGAGCGGGCGCGCATGATAAAAGACGCCGACGAACTCCGGTGGATTCGCAGGGCCGCTACCCTGGGAGCCAGTTTGTTCGAGACCGTGCTCAGCACAATTCGGCCCGGCTTGAGGGAGACCGAAGTCGCCGCCGAGCTGGAATATGCCGCGCGTAAAGCCGGCGCCGACGGCATGTCCTTCCCTACTATCATCGCCTCGGGCAAGCGCTCGGCCTTGCCGCACGGGCAGGCCTCGACGGCTGCGGTCCCGCCCAAAGGGTTCGTGGTCTGCGACTTCGGTGTTATACTCTCTGGCTATTGTTCGGACCGGACGCGCACCGTCCACGTCGGCCGGCCAAGCCAGGAAGCCCGCCGGATTTATGAGGCGGTTCGAGCCGCGCAGCAGGTGGCTTTGCAAGCCGTGCAACCCGGGCGAAGCGTTTCCGAAGTCGATCAGGCGGCGCGTAAGTTATTGCAGAAGCAAGGCTTGGCGAAGTATTTTACGCATTCCACCGGCCACGGCGTGGGTTTGGAGATTCACGAAGCGCCGCGCGTGGCGGCCGGGCAAAGCGAGATTCTAAGGCCGGGGATGGTCATCACGGTCGAACCCGGGGTTTACGTCCCCGGGCGATTCGGAGTCCGCATTGAAGACATGGTTGTGGTCACAGAAAAAGGGTGCGAAGTCTTGGCTCCCTCCAGCAAGGAACTGATCGTGATTTGATGGAAGAAAAGCAATGAACCAACAGGGACACGAAGTATCACGAAGTTGTTAGTCCCACGGTTTGCTTTCGTGTGACTTCGTGTCCTTCGTGGTTGAAGGTTCGGGGAAGTCATACCCGGATCACACCCGAGAACCGGTCCTACCGCTGACCATGAATCAAAAAGAACTAAAAGAACTCATCGAGTTCTTAATCGAAAAAGACATCACTGAGTTCGAACTGGAACGAGGCGACGTCAAGGTTCGCATCAAGCGCGGGACCGAGCCTGTGGTCTCCGTCGCAGCGCCCGGCTTCGGGCATTTTCCCGTGCCTGCTGCCCCGCCGGCAGCCCCGGAGTCAGGCGGAACTCCAGTTGCTGCGAGCACTCCCGCCCCGCCCAAAGAAGCGCCCAAGCCGGAGGAAGGCCTGCATATAGTGCGCTCGCCGATCGTGGGCACGTACTACGAGTCGCCGTCGCCGGGTTCGCCGCCCTTCGTGAAGGTGGGAGAAAAAGTCGAAACCGGCCAGATCCTGTGCATCGTGGAAGCCATGAAGCTGATGAATGAAATCGAGTCCGACGTCGCCGGCGAACTGGTGAAGATTCTCGTGACCAACGGCCAGCCGATCGAATATGGCCAGGAACTGTTCGCGATACGAGCGAAGACGTAGTTGAAGGGTGAAGTTTGAAACGGCTGGGTGCCCCACTCTAGTCGCGTTCTCTGCGACTAGGGTGGGGTCTTTGACTTTCTTCCAAGGAAGAGCGTCGAAACGCGGGCGAGGGCGCCCGCGCCACACGGAAAATGTTCAAGAAAATCCTCATTGCCAATCGCGGAGAAATTGCCCTGCGGGTGATCTGCGCCTGCAAGGAGCTCGGCATCCGCACTGTCGCGATCTATAGCGAAGCCGACCGCCACTCGCTCCACGTCCGCTTTGCCGATGAAGCCATCTGTATTGGACCTCCGCAGCTGGCGCAGAGTTATCTCAACATCCCCGCCGTCATCAGCGCCGCCGAAATCGCCAACGTGGACGCCATCCATCCTGGCTACGGTTTGCTCGCCGAGAACGCCAACTTCGCCGAGGTCACTGAGACCTGCAACATCAAATTCATCGGACCGCCGCCGGAGATCACCCGCCTGATGGGCGAAAAGGAAAAAGCCCGCGCCGCCATGAAGAAAGCCGGCGTGCCGATTCTGCCGGGATCGGAAGGCATCCTGGGCAGCGACGGCGAAGCAATCGAGTGGGCGCGGCAAGTCGGGTTCCCGGTGATCATGAAAGCCTCGGCGGGCGGCGGCGGCCGCGGCATGCGCATCGTGCGCAGCGAAGAAGAGCTGCCTGCGCTGTTCAAAGCCGCGCAATCGGAAGCTGCAGCCGCCTTCGGCAACGGCGACATGTACATGGAGAAGTTCATCGAGCGCCCGCGCCACATCGAATTCCAAATTCTCGCAGACCAGTACGGCAACGTGGTCAGCCTGGGCGAGCGCGAGTGCTCCATCCAGCGCCGCCATCAGAAGCTCCTGGAGGAATCGCCTTCGACGCAGGTGTCTCCTGAATTGCGGGCGGAGATTGGCGGCATCCTCAGCAAAACCCTGAGCGAGATTGGCTACGTCAACGCTGGAACCATCGAGTTTCTGATGGACGAAGACCGCAAGCTCTACTTCATCGAGATGAACACGCGCATTCAGGTGGAGCATCCAGTCACGGAGATGGTCACTGACGTTGACCTCGTGAAAAGCCAAATCCTGCTGGCTGTGGGCGAGCGCCTGGAAAATGTCTTGCAAGGGCCGATCGTTCATCGCGGCCACGCCATTGAGTGCCGCATCAACGCCGAGCATCCGGAAAAGTTCACGCCCTCGGCGGGGAAGATCACAACCTTTCATCCGCCGGGCGGAACGGGCGTTCGCATCGATACCGCCGCTTACGCTGAAGGCACGATTCCGCCGTACTACGATTCGCTGATCGCCAAGCTGGTTGTGCGCGGCAAGGACCGCCCAGAAGCCATCTCCCGCATGGCGAGGGCGCTCGAGATGTTCATCGTCGAGGGCATCTTCACCACCATTCCGCTGCACCGCAAAATCCTTGCCGACCCGGACTTCCGCGCCGGGAACTTCGACACGACCTTCATCGAAAAATTCCTGGCGAAGAATGGGATCGGGAAGAAGGCTTGAACTCGTGCCCTTCCCGATGTTGCTCGCTTGGTTCATTTTTCCGCAGCCGCTTGAGTGCCGGGAGCTTCGTCCTTGAGCAGATGCCAGGCTTCACGGTAGGGCTCGAAGCGTCCGGCATCGCTGCGGGTGGCGCCGCCGGGGTAAAAACGGACGAATGTTCGGCCCTTAATTGCATCCACGGGAATCACATACCAGGCGTCGTGGGGAGCCACGAAGGCGACGAGGAAGTCGATTTGATCCGCGGTGTAGGTCACCCGCTTGCCGCTGCGGGGGTGTTTTGAGACGGCGACGGAGAATCCGTAGCGGTAGGGGCCGTCCCGGCTGGTAAAGACGGATTTCACCTGAACCCGCAACAAGCGCTGGCCGTGCTCGACCAGAAAATCGTAAGGACGGTGGTCGCTGAATGGCTTGGAAGCGGAGATTCCGACCGACGCGGCCTTCAGAACGAAGGCCAGTTCGCCCAGTTCTCCCCAGCGGCTGGCCTCGCGGCAGGTGACCGCCTCGCCCCTGCCGACGGTTGTATCTAAGTCTTGCGCCCGAAAGTGGTTTCCCATAGTCGAATAAGACCCGCAGCCTGCGGGTCCACTCCTTTTTGAATACTGTTTTTTTTGAGAAATGCTCCGCGCGGCGGTGTGGTTCCGAAGCGGCGGCCAATAAAAAAGGCGCGGCTTTTGGCCGCGCCTGTGTTTTTCTACTCTACTTACTATTATGGCATTTTGGAGGGGGAAAATGGGACATGGTTTGGAACTTTATTGTCGGAGTGGAATGAAGGAGTTAGGTGATTTTGGGGTGGTTTGGGGGCTTGACAAGATTTGGAGGGTTGCACTGGAAATGGTGCAAATGGGCTGATTTTCAGTTTCGCCCTGACGCGAGCTGTTCGATTGCGGTCATGCGAGTTCGGGGGATTCTGCCCTGGGCACCGGGCTTCTTTCTTGCTCTGTACCTGAACAGTGACGCACACTAAGACCCATGCCGACGCCCACATTTCATTTCGCAATCTCCGGCAGTGTCCTCGCGCTGTATGGCGCCATTCTCTCCACGATCACAGCGGCTGCTCAGATCACGGCCCACTATCGCGATAGAGCCGACATTAGGATTCGTGTGCAGCGAAATATGGAGACAATGGGTGATCCGCGAACAGACGGCCTGACGTTCACGATTGTGTACATTACGAACGCAGGACGCAGACCTGTCACTATCACGACTGTGGGAGCGTATCGACTCCATCCTCAAAAGCCCTTTGTTTGCACAGATACTCGTCCGGCCTGCCCGTACGAACTGACCGAAGGTAAGCAGATGCTGGCAATGATCAATCAGGCGGGTCTCGACATCTCCGAAATGGAATATTGGTTGGCGTCTGATGCGACAGGCCATGAGCACAGACTGAACGTCGCTCCATGGTACAAACGCTGGATTTCAGCGAGGAGAAGACTCCGCAAGGCAAGGCGCGAGGCCAAGGAGCGCGAGGCGACTCAGCTCAAGGAGAAGGTGGTGAAAGCGGCGGAAGATTAGCTTCGCCACAATCGGCACTTGCCCACATCTCGTGCCCAGGTATGGTTCCGGGAAGCCTGCTGACAGGCGGGGTGTTTTCTAAGTATTGTCGCAGCCATCGCGAATGCCCTTGGCGAAAGTAGCAGGTAAATGTCCCCTCTGCGTCTGCGAGCTTCCTCTAGAATGTTTCCACCATGGACGTTTCGCTGGATTCAAATATCTATCTCTCGGACCTCCGCATGGAGGGTATTGCTTTTCGGAGTCTCCTCGATTACCTCCGAAAAACTCAGTCGCGAATCATTCTGCCTAAAGTTGTACTAGACGAAGTGATCGCAAAATATCCGGATCGGGTTCGAAATGAAATTGGCAAAGCCCAAAATGCTGTGAAGTCTCTTCGGGCTTGCCTTCTCGCGAAAAGGTTGACCAAAATACCGGAGATTGACGTCAAGCGCGAATCTCGTGCGCTCAAGTCGAAATTGCTCAAGCCTTCAGAACACGTCAAATCAGTGGTGCTGAGAAATTTTGGGAAAGTCAGAGTCGAAGAGGTCGTAAGGCGAGGCATCGAGCGAGTTCCGCCGGCAAGTGACGCTGGCGAGGAACTCCGGGATGTGATTACTTGGTTGATGGTCTTGGATCATGCGGAGACGTCAAAGCGAGAGGTGGCGTTTGTCACAGCAGATAAACACTTTAGAACGGGAAATGAACTACGCCAACAACTTGCGAAGGAAGTGCATGATAGAGCGCTAAGGTTGCACTTCTATACGTCTATAGATGAGTTCATAAAGGCCCACGCTCCCACCCCACAGGGACTCAATGACGCCCAAGCATTCGCGTTAATTGGCAAACAGCACGTGCTGGATCGATTCGAGATAGCAGCTCGTAGCTCATATGGCAGATTCTGGCGCAATGCGACAGCAATCGAAGTAGTCGCCCGCGACGTGAAATTTAGTAAAGGTGCTTTATACGGCGTAGGGCCTGAATCCCAGTATGGAGAACTAGAGTTTAACGGGGAGCTAAAACTTCGAGTTACTACCCCCAAGGAGCCTACCTACGGGCATTTCACGACATTCTTGAATACTGGTCCTACACCAACCCTAGCTTCGCAGGTTAACATTTTGCCTTCTTCAAGGATCGGCACGTTCGTGGCGATTGGAGAAGAGGCTCACGGAGTTAGTGAGTGGTTGGGTGAGTGGGACGGCGTGTTCCCGACGATGATCAGCGGCCAGCCCATGTCATTTCCGGTACCGCTGAATCCGCCGCACCACGGTGGCGTGAATGTGGTTGAAACTAATACCGCTCATTTTATCGTGTTTGGGAAACTCACGATCTCCGTGCGGCTTGTGTCCGGCAAAGTAAAGAATCTTGAAACTGAAAACTTCGAGTTAGCCGATGCCACTCAGATCGCGTCACAAGGTTAATTTCACGGCACGGGCAAGTGGCCCAGCCGCCAACTGTTTCCCCAACCAAGCGCTTGTTGGCGGGTGGCAGAGCTAGCCCCGTTGGACACTCAAGAGGGTGCCTCGTCCAAGCTCTGCTTGGGCGGAGATTTTCGGGACCAAAAATCCCCACCCTAAATCGCAAAAAGCGCGATTTAGGATGGGGCACCCGCACCCGGCGTACGCGGCCCGACTTGAGCCGAAGCTTTCGCCGCTTATCGATCAGTGCCAAGACGCAGCCGCCGGCGAGTCGACAAAATTTGAATTCATCATCCAAATCACGAAGGAGGGGCGGGTGAAGGATGGTAACGCAGTCCCGCGGGCCAAGGCGGCCGACTGTCTATTCCTCCAGATACGCCGCATCAATGACCGCGACCAGCCGCCGTTTCCGCCGCCGCCGTCCGATGGCTACTGGTTGAAGTTCGACATGGATTCGCAACATTTTAGCCTCGCGGCGAAATAGGCTGGCTGGTGGCCCATTCAAGCCGTTCTTTGGCTTGAGTGGGCCATTGTCGCGGCGTCAAGACCCACTCTAGTCGCAAAGAACGCGACTAGAATTGATTGGATAAGAACGAAGGCTCCAAGCGATCCCGAGTCAGTCTTTCGGTTGAGGACCAAAGACGCTGGCCGGTGGCCCATTCAAGCCTTCTTTTGGCTTGAGTGGGGCAGTTCGACAACTGCGGAGTGCTCCCGCTGGCCGCTCGCGTCTTCGAGCTGTCCATCCCCGCTCAATCATCTAGGAAAAGCAGATTCCGCGCGCAAAAACCGCGCTTCGGAATGACAAAGGATAGGGAACGGCAAGAAATCCCCACCCTAAATCGCAAAAAGCGCGATTTAGGATGGGGCGCCCGGCGGGCGCATTACCTCAGTACTCTGTACGCGCTATTAAGTCGTCGCATAAATTACGAAGCCGGAGCGGTTTTCGTGCTCGTTTTACCGAGAAGATGCGAGTTCCCCGGCTGTACTCGACGCGGTGATCACCGACACCATGTCGTCTACGACCCCATAGAGGTCGTAAAGAGCCTCTGCCGCGAGCATCACGCAGAGATCACGATGTTGAACGGGATACACGGCAGGCGGGTTCGCCATCAGTTGGGGGCCAATCATCGTTGGTGGCTTTGGTATCAATGGATTGCTGGAAACCTGAAGCCTCGTCGCACGCGCAAGGCGTTGGAATACATTGAAGAATGGGACCGCAAACCCTCCTCACCGCTATTGGGGGCGGAGCCCACAGAGGTCCCAGAGAAACGACGCGGGGACATCTCTAAGAAGAGAGGGAGACGCATCGCGAAGCCGCGACGTCGAACGGCTGCTACGAAAAAGCGACGTTCCGGAGAGTGATTCCACTATGTTCGACCTCATTGATTATCCCACTCTCAATTCCCGCCAACAGGAAGCCTACAATTTTCAGAAAGTCTCCGCAGTTCTCGCCGACTATGGGTTCACCACTATCCGTCTAAGCAGTGACTGGCAAGGTGCAGATTTCATCGCACAGCACATTGACGGCTCAACATTTCTGAAGATTCAACTGAAAGGTCGTCTGACGTTCGACAAGAAGTATCGCGATAGGGATCTGTATGTCTGTTTCCCATACGGCGGAGAGTGGTTCCTTTACGCCCACGATGAATTACTCAGGACGGTGCTGGAGACCACGAACATTGGAGAGACTAGTTCGTGGAAGGACCGTGGAGCTTATTCGTTTCCGTCGATTTCGCGCAAAATTCGCGAACTCCTGCAACCGTATAGGCTGGTTGCTAATCCACCCATCAGGCGTTAACGGCTACTCCCCAGCCTTTTCCGCCAACGTTGCCACGACCGCGATGTTTGCCAGCAACTCCGGCGGCAGGCCGTGGCGGTCTTTCAGATACTCCGGACTGTTGTAGGAAATCCAAACTTTGCCCTGCGTATCTTCCCGGACCAGAATCTTCAAAGGCAGATCGATGGCGATGCTGGGAGCGGCCAGCATGAGAGGCGTTCCAGCTTTGGGGCTGCCGAAGATCAGCAGCTTGGTCGGCGGCATTTTCATTCCGACTTTTTCCGCTTCGCCGCTGTGATCCACCAGGGCAAAAAGTGTCACGCCCTTGGCCTGCAGAATGTTCTTGAGTTTGTCTACAGTCTGCTCGACCGAGTGGTTGCTGGGAACGTCGACGATTCCTTTGCTTGCTGCCGCGGCCATGGTGAACTCCTTGGTTGTCCTAACGAATGATATTGGCCGGATGGGCCGGTGGCCAACTCAAGCCTGCTTTTGGCTTGAGTGGGGATTTTGCGGCGCAGCCCAGCATGACCCGTCGCAAAACGGAACGCCAAACAAATTTTACCGCTGGCCGGAGAACCTCAGCTTCTATCCCCGAATCTAACTAATGGAGTAATCCAGTTCTTTAACAAGACAAGAGCCCTAACTGCCGCGCGCTCAAGATTTTGCCCGCAAGTGCCGCAAGCTCAAAGATCTGCGGACATTCTCGCGCTAAATCCGTGCAGGCAAAGGACTGAGGGGGAGGGGGGTGCTCTTTCCCGGCCCCACGCAGCGCCCCCGGCGCAGTATCATCACAATCTGCCCATGCGAGCCCTTCCTCTGTACGCGATTCTCGATGCCTCATTGTTCCGCGAAGAGGGCGCTCTTATCACTGCGGCGGAAGAGCTTGTCGCCGGCGGTGTGACCCTCCTGCAGTACCGCGACAAATCTGGCCACGCGCGGCACATGCTGGGCCAAGCCCTCGAACTGAAACGTAGGCTCGGAGACTTGGCCACGCTCATCATGAACGACCGCGCCGACTTGAGTCTCGCGGCGGAGTTCGACGGAGTGCACGTTGGCCAGGAGGACTTGTCGCCGGCAGCGGCGCGCAGCATCATCGGCCCCGACCTTCTGCTGGGCGTTTCCACCCACAACCCCGCGCAGCTGCAAGCGGCGGACACCACTTTGGCAGACTACATTGCGATTGGGCCCGTCTTTGCCACGGCGAGCAAACGCAATCCCGATCCCGTGGTGGGGCTCGAAGGCGTCAGGCAGGCCCGGGCGCTGACGCGCAAGCCGCTGGTCGCCATCGGCGGAATCACGCGGGTGAACTGCCGCGCCGTGATCGAGGCCGGGGCGGATTGCGTGGCGGTAATATCCGACTTGGTTACTGATCCGCGCAAATCTGCAGAGGAGTTTTTGCGGTTGTTGAGGTAAAGTCTAGCCTACTGGCCGGATTTAGCCGTTCGCCCGGGACTTCGCGGGCGAGGGCGCCCCGCGCCACACACCCCTATGGCTGACCGCGAAACCAACAGCCCGAACTCCGCCGCTGCCAGCGACTGGGAACTGCACAGCCATCAGGATAAGGAATTGGTCAAGGGCCTGGGCCTGACCAGCGCGACCATGCTGGTGATGGGCTCGATGATCGGCTCGGGCATCTTTATTGTTTCAGCGGATATTGCCCGCGAAGTGGATTCCCCAGCGCTGCTCATCGGCGCGTGGGTTGTCACCGGATTGATGACCGTCATTGCGGCGCTGAGCTACGGCGAGCTGGCGGCCATGATGCCGCGGGCCGGTGGGCAGTATGTTTATCTCCGCGAGGCGCTGGGGCCGCTGTGGGGGTTTCTCTATGGCTGGACGCTATTCCTGGTGATTCAAACCGGGACGGTCGCTGCGGTCGGCGTAGCTTTCGGCAAGTTTCTGGGCGTGTTTTTCCCGTCGATCTCCTCTTCGCATTGGATCATTCACTTTTGGAAGGTGCCACCCATTCATGTCGGCCCCATGGTTTTGGGGAACATGGACGTGGGCCTCAACACGCAGAACCTGATGGGAGTCCTGCTGGTGGTTGCGCTGTCGATCATCAACATTTTCGGAGTCAAGACCGGAGCGCTGATCCAGAACACGTTCACCTTCGCCAAGGTCGCGGGACTGCTTGGCTTGGTTGGATTTGGATTCTTACTTGGCCGCACCCCCCAGGTGTTGGCGGCGAACTTCGACGGCAACTTCTGGCGCAACGCGGGATGGGCCGCCAAGCATGCGGTTCAGGTGGGAGTAGGCGGCCCGACGGTTTGGGTGGGCACGTTGACCATACTGGCCATCGCGCAAGTGGGGTCGCTATTTTCAGCCGACGCGTGGAATAACGTGACCTTCACCGCGGGCGAGGTGAAAAATCCCAGCCGCAATCTGCCGCTTTCGCTGGCGCTCGGCGCTGGAACGGTGATCGCTCTTTACGTGGGATGCAACATCATCTACCTGAGTGTGCTGCCGCTGGCGGGAAATCCGCATGGGGCAACGGTGCTGGAGCGCGGCATTCAGTATGCGACCGAAGATCGCGTGGCCACGGCGGTGTTGACCCAGATGTTTGGAGGAATCGGCGGCAAGCTGATGGCCGCGGCCATCATTGTCTCCTGCATTGGCTGCGTGAACGGCATGCTGCTGGCGGGAGCGCGGGTGTACTACGCGATGGCCAAAGATGGCCTTTTCTTCCGCAACGTGGCCAGACTCCATCCTGAGTACAAGACGCCCGCCGTCTCGTTGATGGTGCAGATGCTTTGGACCTGCATCCTCTGCGTTTCCGGAACCTATGGCCAGCTCCTGGACTACATTATCTTTGCGGTCCTGGTCTTCTACATTCTGACCATCGCCGCCATCTTTGTGCTGCGGCGTACGCATCCGGATGCGCCGCGGCCTTATCGGGCCTTCGGCTATCCTGTGCTGCCCGCCATTTATATTGTGATGGCATTGTTCATTGATGTCGTACTATTGCGCTACAAGCCGCAGTACACCTGGCCGGGATTGATTATCGTGCTGCTGGGGATCCCGGTGTACTTCGCGTGGACGCGGCAGACCCCGATCGTTGCCGAGAACGGGAACGCAACTCAGGAGAGCTGAATGGCGAGTCTTCTCAAGGTCAAGCCACTCGACATGATCGCGGCGGAAGCCGGTGAAAGTGGCGAGCATAGCCTTAAACGAGCATTGGGTCCGCTGAATCTGATTGCCCTAGGCATCGGTGCCATCATCGGTGCCGGTATCTTTGTGTTGACCGGGCAAGCGGCGGCAGCGCAGGCCGGGCCTGCGATCGTCCTTTCTTTCTGTTTGGCCGGTGTTGCTTGCGCTTTTGCTGGCTTGTGCTATGCAGAGTTCGCTTCGCTTATCCCCATTGCCGGCTCAGCGTACACCTATGGGTACGCCACCCTGGGTGAGATTTTCGCTTGGATCATCGGCTGGGACCTGGTGCTGGAATATGCCTTCGGCGCTGCCACTGTCGCTTCGGGCTGGGCTGGATATTTCGTGAGCTTCCTGCAGGACTGGGGCATTCGAATTCCGCCTGAACTCATTGGGACGTACGGCCAGAAATTCGCGCTCTACAACGGGCGCTGGACAGACGTGGCGACGCTGCCGTCTGGCGTCGATGTGTCTGCTTTGCCGGTCCACCAGGCTTGGTTCAACCTGGTTGCGTTTCTTGCCATCTGCGCGGTCACTACAGTGCTCGTGATTGGCATCAAAGAATCAGCCAATTTGAACACGGGTATCGTGATCGTGAAGGTTTCGATCGTGCTGTTATTCATCTTTATCGCGGCGGCTTACGTGATCAAGCACCCAGCGATTGCTTCGGCAAACTGGCATCCTTTCATTCCGCCGAACGCCGGCAGCTTCGGCAAGTATGGCTGGTCGGGCATTGCGCGAGGGGCAGCGGTCGTGTTCTTTGCTTACATCGGTTTTGACGCCGTTTCGACCGCCGCCCAGGAGGCCAAGAATCCACAGCGTGACATGCCGATTGGAATTCTGGGATCGTTGGTGATTTGTACCGTTCTCTATATCGTGGTTTCTGGCCTGCTGACCGGTGCTGTCTCCTACACGAAGCTCGGAGTTTCGGACCCCGTCGCCGTCGGTATCGACGCGACGGGAATTCGGTGGGGAAGCTTCCTCGTCAAGGTGGGCGCGATTTTTGGGCTGGGAACGGTCATGCTGGTGATGTTGCTGGGCCAGTCGCGCGTGTTCTACTCCATGTCACGCGACGGTCTGCTCTGGAAGTGGGCGTCCGCGATTCATCCAAGATTTCGCACCCCTTGGATTTCCAACATCGTGATGGGCGTCTTCGTCGCTATCTTCGGTGCGGTGATTCCCATCGCCGATTTGGGCAATCTAGTCAACATCGGTACCCTTCTCGCGTTCGCGATTGTGTGCGCGGGGGTGTGGGTTTTGCGGGTTCGACGTCCGGAACTGCATAGGCCGTTCAAGACGCCGCTGGTGCCGTTAGTCCCGATCCTCGGCATACTGTTTTCTTTTGGCCTCATGGCCAGCCTACCGGCGGCTACCTGGTACCGGCTGGTCGGATGGCTCGTGATCGGGATGTTTGTGTATTTTTTGTACGGCCGCAAGCACAGCAAAGTGCAGGCGCTGAATGGGACGGCGCAAAAACCGACCATGGCGGATTGAAAGAACCGTCCTTGGCCGTTGGTCCTTGGTCGTTGGCGGTTCGTCGGGAGAATTGAATCGCTTTCAACGCCGCGATCTCCGCGCCCCAAGCCGCAAGCCAACGACGAACGGCCCACGACCCACGACGGTTTTCATGAAAGCTCTCCGCAACCTGCGGCTGATTGGAATGGCGCTGGCTTGCCTTATGGCCATCGGCACAGTCGGCTTCCATTTCATCGAGGGCTGGTCGTGGTTTGACGGCTTCTACATGGTGGTGACGACCTTCACCACCATCGGCTATCAAGAAGTTCATCCTCTCTCGCATGCCGGACGCGTCTTCAATGTTGGGCTGATTCTGGTGGGGGTGTCGCTGGTGTTCTTGGGCATCGGGTCGCTGACGCAGGCTTTGCTAGAATTCGAGCTGAGCAGCTTCTTTGGAAGGCGAAAAATGGAGCGCGAGATCGGCCGGCTCTCCGAGCACTACATCATTTGCGGCGCGGGAAGGGTGGGACGCAGCGCGGCGCGGGAGCTGGCGCGGCGGCCGGCGCCGTTTGTCGTGATCGACCAAAATGACGGGAAAGTTGCACGCTACCAGGGCGAATGGCTTACGCTGATCGGCGACGCCACGCAGGAAGCCACTTTGCGCGAGGCTCATATCGAGCGGGCGCGCGGCCTGGTCGCCGCCACCACCACCGACGCGACCAATCTCTATATCGTTCTCACCGCGCGCAATCTGAATCCCAAGCTGCAGATCATCGCGCGCGCCAGCGAGGAAAACGCCGAGAAGCACCTGCTGAAAGCCGGCGCCGATTCTGTGGTTTCGCCCTATTCCTTCGCCGGACAACGCATCGCGCAGTCGTTTCTTCGTCCCCACGTAACCAGTTTTCTGGAGAGCGCGACGACCCACCTGGGAATTGACCTGGAGATTGGAGAACTGCGAGTGGGGCCGAACTCCACATTCGCGGGCAAGACCATCGAGACTTCCCGCATCCGCCAGGAGCGGGGAGTGATCATTCTGGCCATCAAGCGGGAGCCGGAGGGCATGCGCTTCAATCCTTCTCCGGAAGACCGCATTGAGCCGGGCGATTATTTGATCGCGATGGGCGAGCCGGCACAGCTGCGGCAATTGGAAACGCTGGCGACTGAGCAAGCGTAGGGGACCGCATAGCCATTGGCTCGGCGAATTTATGCTAACCATTGTGATTCCGGGCCAGCTTTGTTGGCGAGAGATCTTTGTTGCCAGCGGCAGAACAGCAGATTCCTCGCGCGATACTGCCGTGCTTCGGAATGACAAATTAGAGAAATATCCAAGTTGCGGCACTACCTGAGATGAAGATCGTATCCGCAGACGAGATGCGCACCATCGACCGCGCGACCAGCGAACGCTTCGGCGCGGCTTCGCTCACTTTGATGGAGAACGCGGGGTCGGCGGTGGCTGAATTCGTGCTGTCGCAGTTTGCGTCGGCGAAGCGAATCGGCGTGGTTTGCGGAAAAGGTAACAACGGCGGCGATGGCTTTGTGGCCGCGCGCAAGTTGCACGATGCGGGGCGCGACGTGCGAGTCGTGCTGCTGGCCGAGCCTTCGGAAGTCCGGGGAGATGCGGCGGTGATGCTCGATCGTTTGCCGGCCTCGCCCGCGATCGCGCGTTCGTGGGAAGAACTGATGCAGCCTGCACCCAAGGCCGTATTTGAGTCTGAAGTGTTGATCGATGCGATTCTCGGCACCGGTTTCCGGCCGCCGGTGAGCGGAGTTTATGCGGAAGCGATTCGCCAGGTGAACGCGGCCAAGACTCCGGTTGTCGCGGTCGACCTGCCTTCCGGCGCGGATGCCGACGCGATGAGCGAACAGAGCGCCAGCCTGGTGGCGCGGGCGGATGCGATTGTGACTTTCACCGCTCCGAGACCCGCACACGTTTTCAGCCGGCTGACGCGAGGGCACAACGCTCGTTGCTCCGATCGGCTCGCCAGAAGAGGCCATCGCTTCCACGCTGCAGCTCAATCTAATTACTGCGCGCGATATTGCGCCGTTATTGGGACCGCGTCCGCCGAATTCCAACAAAGGAAATTACGGACATGTGCTTGTAATCGGCGGCGCAACCGGCAAAGCGGGAGCGGCGGCGATGGCGGGAATGGCGGTTCTGCGCGCGGGAGCGGGCTTATCGACCGTGGCGACGCCGAAGTCTGTGTTGCCGACGGTCGCAGGATTTCATCCCGAGGTCATGACCGAGCCAGTGGAAGAAACCGAGGCCGGCACGATTTCGAAGCGGGCCATGGGCTACGGCCACCTTGATGCTCTGGTCAAGGGGAAAACCGTGCTTGCGGTGGGCCCAGGAGTTTCGCGGCATCCGGAAACCGCGGACGTCGTCCGCACGGTCGTCAAGAAATACGGCATGCCGATCGTGCTCGATGCGGACGGGCTGAATGCCTTCGAAGGCAGGGCGGCGGAATTGAAAGGCGATGGGCGGGGGCTAGTGATCACGCCGCATCCCGGAGAAATGGCGAGGCTAACCGGTTTGACGGTGGCCGCGGTACAGCAAGACCGGTTGAATGTTGCTCGCAAATTCGCCGGCGAACATGGCCTGATCGTCGTGCTTAAGGGAGACCGCACGCTGGTGGCACGGCCGGACGGCGAGGTTTGGGTGAACACAACGGGAAATCCGGGGATGTCGACCGGAGGGACAGGCGACATCCTGACGGGAATGTGCGCCGGGATGATGGCGCAGAATCCTGAGCGGATTTTTGAGGCGGTGATTTGCGCAGTGCATCTGCATGGCCTTGCCGGCGATGTGGCGCGAGAAACGATGGGTGAGCCGTCGATGACGGCAACCGATTTGCTGAAGGCATTGCCGGAGGCTTTCCGCCGCGTCCGGGCGACGGCTGCGGACGCAGTGGTCCAAATCTGACTTTGGCGATTGCTGTAGCCGCGAGCCTGCCTCTAAAGCCTTCTAATCACGCGGGTCACGAGCCCCGGCACGTCTCAACGGACAGGCCGCTGGGCGCAGGATTTGGAATCTGGACTACGGCTTCGGTAATCTGGCGGCGGTGGTGGGAGGGTGAGATAGTCGGTTCCGGCATGCCCTTCCCCCTTCCGAACGCTCAGCGGCGTGCCCCGCGCATCCAGCTCGGGGACTCAACTCCAGCAGTCGTGCAAAAAGAGAACGGTCAACGGGCAAAAGCCAAGCTCTCCGCAATTTCCGTGACCGGCGGGCTGCTGCATCTCAGGCAAGCGCTTAGCCAGGGCGACTTCGTGGAGGTTAGCTTTCAGATGCAATCCGGCCGCGTTCAGGGGCTGGCGGAGATGCTGAGCCCTTTGCGCAGTTCCAACGATGGGGTTCGGCAGCCTTTCCGGTTCGTGGCGATGGGGGACGACGATCATCGCGCCCTGCGCATGGCGGCCGAGTCGGCGTTGGACCGAACCCAACTCTCAGGTCCGTTTTCGACCCGCGGGTCTTGTTAACCACGCCAGCGAAACCACCTCTAATCCTGTATCTTTGAATGTTGCCCCCACATAGAACCTATGACGACGCGGGAGTTTACTACCCACTCGGCCCAGGAAACGATTGCGCTTGGGCGGGATCTGGCGGCTATGCTGGCGCCTCCCAAGCTGGTCCTACTGCGGGGTGAACTGGGCGCCGGTAAGACGACTTTGGTCAAAGGCATTGCCGCGGCTTTCGAGGCTAGCTCGGAGGACGACGTCACCAGCCCCACCTTCACGCTGGTGCACGAATACCGGGGGCCACGAGCGAATCTCTATCACATTGATCTTTATCGGGTTGACACAGGCCGCGAGCTGGAGACCTTGGGGCTGGATGATCTGGCCGGCGAAAACAGCATTCTGCTGGTTGAGTGGGGCGATAAATTCCCCCGGTTTGAGCGCGACTGCGACGTGGAAATTTCTCTGGAGCAACTCGGGGAGAGTGAGAGACGCATCCAAGTCAGAGCGCGGTAGGCAAACTTCCTGACTTCGAGATTGAGGGGAACCAGTTTGAAGATTTGGATGGCAGTTTGCCTGGGGCTGGTGTTGAGCGGTGCTGGATACGCCCACGCGCAGCAGAGTGCTGAGCAAGTTCCGCCTTCTCCGTCCTCGCAAACGGGGCAAGCCGCGCAGCAGGCACAAGAGAGAGAAAAAGAAATTGAGAAGAAAGAACACTCCCAGCGGGCTCTCGGCATCTATCCTCAGTTTGCGGTGACCAGCCGGCAAAACGCACCGCCGCTCTCGGTCGGCGGAAAGTTTCACTTGTTCTACGTGACGGCCTTTGATCCCTTCGAATTCGGGCTCGCCGGTCTACAAGCGGGAATCGATCAGGCAGAAGATGAGTTCCCCGCGTACGGCCAGGGCGCGGAAGGATTCGGCAAGCGCTTTGCCGCCGACTTTGGCGACACTGTGTCTGCCAATTTCTTCAGCAATTTTTTTTGGTCGGTGCTGCTGAAAGAAGATCCTCGTTATTTTCGCAAAGGGGAGGGAAGCTTCAAAGGCCGGCTCACATATTCGCTAGCACAGGAGTTTGTGTGCCGGACAGACCGCGGTCACCGCATGTTCAACTTCCAGAATGTGTTGGGTGCAGTTTCAAGCGGAGCGCTCTCCAATACGTACCGTCCGCAAGCCGACCGGGGTGTGGCGCTGACGGCGCGGGGAGCCGCCTTCCAACTCGTGTACGGCGGCCTGGGCGGACTCTTGAGCGAATTCTGGCCCGACGTCAGCGCACGGCTGCACAAACACAAGAAGAGCCAGCGAACGTCTGAGAGCGTTCCGGCTTCGCCCGAAGCTACCCCTCCCCCTAAAAACCCATGATGTTGTAGCCGCAATCGACGTAAATCACTTCCCCGGTAATGCCGGAACTGGCGTCGGAAGCTAGGAACACGCCAGTGGCGCCGACCTCATTGACATCGACGTTGCGCTGCAGGGGGGCGCGCTCGGCGTGGGACTTCAGCATCTCGCTCAGACCGGAGATTCCGCGCGCGGCAAGGGTTCTGATCGGTCCCGCGGAAATCGCGTTGACCCGAATCTTGCGTTTGCCCAAATCATAGGCGAGGTAGCGGACGGTGCACTCCAAAGCGGCTTTGGCCACGCCCATCACGTTGTAGTGGGGGACGACTTTTTCCGCGCCGTAGTAGGTCATGGTGAGGATGGAGCCGCCGTCTTCCATCAGCGGCGCGGCCGCGCGAGCAATGGCGACGAGCGAATAGACGCTGACGTCGTGCGCGACGCGGAACCCTTCCCGCGTGGTGTTGAGGAATTCGCCTTTCAGCTCATCGGCAGGCGCGAACGCCACGCTGTGCACAACGGCATGCAGCCTGCCGTAGCGCTCTTTGAGTTGCTCGAAGAGCCGGGTGATGGCGGCGTCATCCGAGACGTCGCACATAAAGCCTTCCGCGCCGGGCAGGGAGAGAATCATATCTTTGGCTTCCTGCTCCAGCCTCTCGTTCTGGTAGGTGAGCGCCAGTTTAGCGCCGGCCTGGTGCAAACCCTGCGCAATGGACCAGGCGATAGAGCGTTTATTCGCCACGCCGAAAACAACCGCAACTCGACCTTCGAGACTGTTGGACATTCCTCTCTCCTGCGAATGAGAAGGGAAAGGATACCAGAGCGCGCGAAATCCTCTTACCGATGGGGAATTTTGGTAGTGGCACAATTTGGCTATCTCTCTAATTTGTCATTCCGAAGCGCAGCAGTATCGCGAGAGGTATCTGCCCTTCGGCGGTGGCAACAAGCAGATTCCTCGCCCATAAGGCCGGCTTGATTGCATAACGACGTTGGCCCGTTGCAGCGAGTAGATTGGTTGCGACAAACAGACCAAGGCTCGAGAAGGAGCCAACGTCAATGCTGATTATAGGCTGTGATTTTCATCCTGGTTTTCAGCAGGTCGCGATCTTTGACAATTTAACGGGAGAAATTCAGGAAAAACGGTTAGCGCACCGCGAAGAAGCGGAGCAGTTCTACCGCTCACTGGCGGGGCGCGAAGTGCGGGTGGGGATGGAAGCCTGCGGGCACTATCCGTGGTTCGAGCGGCTGCTCGCGGAGTTAGGCTTCGAGCTGTGGCTGGGGGACGCGGCGGAGATCCGGTCGCGGGTGGTGCGCAAGCAGAAGACGGATCGGCGGGATGCCGGGCACCTTCTGCAGCTGATGATCACGGATAACTTTCCGCGCATCTGGGTGCCGAGCCTGGAGGAGCGGGACGTGCGGCAGTTGCTGGTGCATCGCCACCAGCAAGTGCAGGCGCGAACGCGGGTGAAGAATCAGCTGCAGGCCATGGCGCTGAGCCAGGGAGTGCAGAAGAAGCGCAAGCTGTGGACGCAAGTGGGGCGGGCGGAGTTGGAGCAGTTGGAGTTGCTGCCCTACGCAGCGGAGCGGCGCCAGCAACTGCTGCGCCACTTGGACGAACTGGAAGCGGAGATCGCGCGACTGAACCGGCGGGTGGAAGAAGAAGTGAAGCAACGGCCAAGCGCCATGAAGTTGCAAACGCATCCGGGGGTGGGGCCGGTGACGGCGCTAGCCATGGTGCTGACGCTGGGGCCGGCGGAGCGGTTTCCCGCGGGCAAGCAGGTAGGGAGCTACTTCGGGTTGATCCCGAGCGAACATTCCAGCGGCGGGCGGCAGCGGTTGGGACACATCAGCAAGCAGGGCAGTTCGTTTCTGCGCTTTTTGCTGGTGGAAGCGGGGCAGACGGCGGTACGCAAAGACGCCGAGTTGGGCCGCTTCTATCGCCGCCTGGCGGCACGCAAACATCGCGCGCTGGCCAAGGTGGCGGTGGCCCGCAAGCTGGCCGTGAGATTGTACCTGATGTTGCGCGAAGACTGGAATTACGCGCAACTGTGCAGGGCGGTCGTGCAGGCGAGCCCGAGTCATTCTGTGGTTGGCAAGCAGAAACCGAGCGCTTGAGTAGGCAGCCTGCCTCCCCAGCAGGAAGAACGGGGAGTTCGAAGCACGAATCATGGGAGCACGAACCGAAGAGATGGATGGTGGGACCCTGCGGTCCCCCTGACGGATTCACGAGAAAACGGCCTTGGTCTGGGAGTCAAAACCTTTTCCGCGAGACGAAATGGCGCAGCTCACCGCGTCGCCGGAGAAGTGTCGCCCCAAAACCCTTGACACGGGCGGCATCGTTAGAGACGGAATGACAATGGTTAGGATAAATTCGCCAGACTGAGCCATTACCGGAATTTTGGTACGGGCTACTCGGCCGGGGTGGGATCGTGCAGAGGCGCACTCGTCCCCGCCGGCCAGCTGGCGCTCACGAAGGCAATCGCGTAGACCAATCCAATGATGGAGAACCCGGCCACCAGATTGAACTGGGCAACCGCGCCGACCAGAAGGCCAAGGATGATTTGCAGCGCGGTGCCCGCGAAATAGAAAGTATTCTGCACCCTGCCCATCAGTTGCGGAGGCACTTGTTCCATGATGCTGGTATTCATGGCCACGCTGCTGATGCCGCGGCCGGAACCCATCAGTCCGTACGCCAGAACGGCGAGAGCAAGCCAGGGCGCGAGCGGTGCGAGGGTCATGCAAATGGCAAGAACGCCCATGGCCACCGCGATGGAACGGCGCGAACCCATGCCCGCGATGAACCACGGCGCATACAGCGCGCTGAAGAATGCACCGAAGCCCCACCCGGCGTTCAGCCAACCATAGCCGACCGCTCCGGAGTGAAAGACGTTATCGCTGAGCGGCGCGGTGACTACAATGCCGGTCATCATCGCTCCGAGAAACAATGCCCAACTGGTCCCCAGCAGCACCAGGCCGCGGCGCCGTCGGAGGAAATGGTAGCCCTCGCGCATTTCCCGAATGAAACGCTCCACAGCGGTTTCCGCCGCGAGAATATCGGCGCGCAGCTCCGCCGGGCGGGGAACCACGTGGCGCCCGCTGCGCACTGCGAAGTAGCAGAAAAACGAAACCACGTAGGTGGAGACGTCAATCAGCAACACGCCACCCAGACCGATACGGTTGTAGACGAATCCAACGATCGAGCCGGCAATCAGCCAGCCGCCTTGAACGCCTGCCAGCAAAAAGGTGTTGGCATGAACGAACTCTTCACCGGGAGTCAATTCCTGAATGAGAGCGGTGATGGTTGGCCAGAACATCCAAAAACCCGCCGCCACCAGGGTGTTCATCAGGTAGAGTTCCCAGACCTTTGCGCGGCCGGCGTAAGCGAGAATGGCCACGACGACGATGACGACGGCGCGAGCGGCGTCGAGCATCATGACCAGGCGCCGGCGGTCTTCGCGATCGATGATGACTCCAGTGAAGGGCAACATCAGCATCGCGGGCAGGGTTTGCAGGACAGCGAGCGTGCCCAGCGCCACTTCCGAGTGCGTGGCCTGCAGAATGTACCAGGCGACGGCGGCGGAGTTCATGCCGCTGCCCAGCATCGAGATCAGATTGGCGCTAAAGACGAAACGCAGCGCCCGCTTCTGCAAGATGGCACGCATACACTACTTTAGCTGAAGTCTCATGTTTACGGGGAAACCTGAGGTCATTCGTTGGTGCCGGTTCGAGGAGCTTTCGCAGTGCCGGCCAATGCACGTTTTGCCAGCTTGAAGTAGCTGCCTGGCCGGGACGAAAAGCGCTTGAACGTCTTCCAGGCGTGGCTGTGGCTGCGGCGCAAGCCGCTCGGGGTGAGCTTATGGCTGGCGTCGTCAATCGTGTAGAGATACATCCAGCCCAGGCCGTTTTCGAAATCAGTAGGATTGGCTTCACAAACCAAACGAGAGTTCTGAATCGACTCCTCGCTGGCCATCAGTTCCGGTTTGCCCGTTCCGTAGCCGGCATGAGAGTAGTCGTGGTTCTGATGCACCACAAGCACAGAGGCAGTGGCGTCAACAACGGTAGCACCCGCAGCGCGGGCCTTCCAGACCAGCCAGTTGTCCCACCAATAGCGACCGATCGCCAAGGGCGGCATGGCGGGGTAAAGTCCCTTGGAAAACGCAAAGTAATCAATGCTGCGCGCGATCTGCAACTTGCCCTCGCTCAACGCTTGCTGGCGAAGAGTGCTTGCCCAATTTTCCTGCCCGAACGCGAGCGGCTGGGTAATGTCGAGGTCGGTTCTGCGGCCGATCATCAGAAACCGCTCGGTGCAGGAAGTCACTCGCGAAATTGCCTGGACAAAGTCATCGAGCAAAATGATATCGGAGTTTACGTAGCAAAGAGCTCCCGACACTGCTTGCGACTGCGCCTTGGCAAACAGGTCGTTCAGAAGTGGTGTGTCCTTGGAATTGCGCGCAATCCCGGCGATGTGCCCCAGGCCAAATTCGGCGGCTACTTCAGCGGTTCCGGGATCGTCCCCGAGCAGAATGATTTCCGGCTTCGGTTGCAACTTCGTCCAGCTCGCGATGGCGTTGCGCTGGATGATTTCGATGTGCCCGCGGAAGGATTTCGGAATTGCGAACAGGGTTAGAGGCGGAGACGCGGCTGGCGCAGGATTCTCCGCGCGCGAAACCGGTAAAGCGGTCATTCCAGACCTTCACCAAGCGCCACGTAGTGGACTCCCGCCAATTGGCGAAGATGGGGAAGGGCGCGCCAGCAATCCACGACCGTGCGCGGCGAATCGGAGCGGGCCCATTGCGGGGCGGGAAGCGCGGCGAATTCCGGCCACGGCGTGGCGAGAACGACCAGGTCAGATTCCGCAATGCATTCTCGTGCGCTTGGCGCGAAACGGATATCAGCGGCGGCAGGAGGGCGATTCGCTAACAGGCCGGGATCGTACGCCAAAACTGCAACGCCGCGTGCGGCAAGCTCTTTCGCAAGGAGAAATCCCACAGCTTCCTCAATCACGTCGGTCCCTGGCTTGTAAGTCAGGCCGAGGATTCCGACGTGCCCCTTGGTGTGATGCTCCACGAGTCCTGCCAGCCAATGCGTTTGCGAGCGGTTGAAGCTGTCCACGGTTTGCGCCATGTCCGGCGGAACGCCTAGCCGCCGCGCGAGCGAAGCCAAAGCCAGATTGTCGCGCGGAAAGCACGGTCCGCCATAACTGACCGCGCCTTTCAAATATTTCGCTCCAATGCGTGTATCGAGACCAAGGGCGGTTGTGACCACATCAACGTTTGCGCCGGGAAGCTTTTCGCTGATGCGCGCCAGCAGGTTGGCGAAACTGATTTTCGTCGTGACGTAGGAATTGACCGACAACTTCGTGATCTCAGCGTTGACGAACGACATGCGCGCCACCGCCGGCCGATTTTCGCAAACTTGTGAATATAAGGATTGCAGAACATCGCCGGCACGTTTGTCGGATTCGCCGATCAGCAGCATGTCGGGATTGAGGAAGTCGCGAATCACGCTGCCCAGCGCAATGAACTCGGGACTGTAGCAAAGGCCGAAGTCTGTGCCGGCGCGCTTTCCGCTGGCCTTTTCCAGAATCTCGCGCACCGGGCCGCCGGTTGTCCCGGGCATAACGGTGCTGGTGAGGCAAACCACGTGGTATTCGGGTTTTGCAGCAAGGGCGCGGCCGATGGCCTGGCAAACTGGCTCGACGTAGCGCAGGGAAAACCCGCCGTCAGGCTCGCTGGGTGTGGAAACCACAATAAAGGTGATCTGCGTCTGGCCGACGGCCAGCTCAATTTGCCGCACCGCCGTCAGGCGGTCATGCGCTATCGCGATCAGTTCGGCTAGTCCAGGTTCGTGGACGGGGGCTAATCCATGATTGATCGCGTCCACCTTGCGCTCGTCGTTGTCTACGCCAACAACCTTGAGCCCTTTTGCAGCCAGGCATGCCGCCAAAGGCGCGCCCAGCTTGCCCAGGCCGATGACGCTGGCCCGCAGATTGCTGGTATGGGCGCTCAACCCTGAGCCTCCGCCGTAAGGCATAGGTGCCAGCCGAAGTGATGTTCCATCCAGCGGAACACCGGCGCAGGAGTCCAACTCCACGGCCAGCTTTTCACGTGGCGATATTGCACATAGTCAGGGATGCGGTAAGGGAAGATGTGCTCCACCGAAACGTTGGTCACGCGAAATCCGAATGACTCAAGCAGAGCGCGGCCCTGCGCCCGCGAGTAGGTGTAGGTGACGGGACATCCGGTTTGCGCCTCGGAGTGCTCGGCGATTAAATCGTTAAGCCGCCAAACTTGTCCTTTGCCGTAGCCCATGAGAATCCACAACACCTTCCAGGAATGCCGATGATAGACCATTACCTTGAGGGTTGTGCCCGGTCTGGTGTAGGAGCGCATCTGCTCCAGCACTCGCTCCGGGTGAGGCGTGTGATGGATCACTCCGAACGAGTAGATCAGGTCATAGGTTTCAAGGGGGAGAAAGGAACGCAACTCCTCCGCGCTTCCGGAGTGAAACGTAACCTGATTGCTCAGTCCAAAGACTTCCACCCGCTGGGCGGCGATCTTCATCGACTCGGGCGACAAATCGACGGCGGTCACCGTGGCCCCGTGGCGGGCGAAGTTCACCGTATCGGTGCCGATGCCGCAGCCGATTTCCAGGACTCTCTTGCCGCGCCAGCGCTCGAAGTCGGCGAAATGCGGAATATGGGGCTCGACGAAATATTTGCGGGCCTCGACCTCGTCGAAATATTCGCGCGTGCCGACCGGAAGCAGCGAATGCCGAATGTTGCAGGGACGCCGATCCCAATAACTGCGCACTTCTTCAACCGCGACTTGAGAAGGGTTTGACATCTTGCCTAGCGACTGGCCGCGCCGGCGGGAATTCGCCTTGCCTTGATGAGTTCCGCTTCAATCCAGCGATAAGTATGCACCAGGCCCTGCTCCAGGCGAATGGAGGGTTGCCAGCCAAGAATTTGATGCAGCAAGGTGTTATCGCTGTTGCGCCCCCGCACGCCTTGCGGTTTGGAGAGATCGTGTTTCTTGGCCAGCCGTTTTCCGGCGACGGCGCAAACCATGTCGATCAATTCATCGACTGTGACCAACTGGTCGGTGCCCAGGTTCAGGGGGTCAGGGTAGTCGCTGGCCATGATGCGGAGGAGGCCTTCGACGCAATCGTCAACATACATAAACGAGCGGGTCTGCTGCCCGTCTCCCCAGACGTCGATCTCACCGTCGTCCGCCGCCAGCGCTACTTTGCGCGAGATGGCTGCTGGGGCTTTCTCTTTGCCGCCCTCATAGGTTCCGAGGGGACCATAAACGTTGTGAAAGCGCACGATCCGCGTCTGCATGTCGTAATCTCGCCGGTAGTAGAGGCACATTTGTTCCGCGAAAAGCTTTTCCCATCCGTAGCCCGGCTCCGGGTCGGCGGGCACGGCGTCAGCTTCCTTTAGCGGAACCACGTTGGGATCGAGTTGCTTGCCTTGCGGATAAACGCACGCGGAGGAAGAAAACAGAAAGCGCTTCACCGCTTGTTGGCGGCTGGCCTCCAGCATGTGAACGTTGATCAGCGTGTTGTTGCGCGATAAGTCGGCGTGGTTGGCGGTGATATAGCCGATGCCGCCCATGTCTGCGGCCAAGTTGTAAACTTGCTCGATTCCCTCGACCGCCTGCAAGCAGTTTTCCCAAGAACGAAGGTCCAGGAGGGCAAAATCATCGGCTGGGGTGGGCTCGAATTCCGGCGCCTTGATGTCCGCTCCGCGTACCCAGTTTCCATCGGCTTTCAGACGGCGAACGAGGTGATGTCCGATAAAGCCACCCGCGCCGGTGACCAGAATCCGGGATTTGCTCTTCAAAGAAGCCTCGTTTGCGCTTGCCCTGACCGTAGTGACGGCCCATCATAGCTGACACTTCAAAACACCGGCAAGCCGGGGGCGATTAGACAGTCAACGCCAGGTGCTCGGCTATTTCGATGGGCTGTAAAACCAAGCCAAATCAATGAGATTGGCCTTCCCTGCAAGCAAGTTTCGGCGTTGCGCTTTCATGGCACATCGCTTACAATTTCGGTCCCTCCCCGCTTCGTAGGATGGCGGAGATTTACGGTGAAGAGCCGGGCGGTCGTGGCATCGCTTTCCAGCCACAAAATTGGTTCCATCGTGAATTCACACAAGCTCTTGCGCATGGGATGCGCGTAATGAACCAGCCTCATACCGCGAGTGGAGCACCCATCGAAACCGGCGCGTTGTCGTTGGGAGAAGTTCGCGAACTTTCGCCGGCCTCGCGCTGTGCAAGCATCCTTCAACTCGGAGAACGTGACCTCACCGCCGTGCTCGAGGCCCTTCGCCGCGAGGGCGCGGCAATCCCCTCTTCTTTAGACGCGGGACGCCTGGCTTGGGCCATTGCCTGCAATGCCGTAGGACCCACACCGTCCTCTGGTGAGAACCCGGCAGCGAGAGCCCGGCGCTGCATCCGAAGCTACAGCGACCGGTGGCCGGCAAGAACGCCGTGGACAACGATTTGGTCCGCGCTGACTAAGCCGCTAAGCGAAGCGAACCCAGGCCCGGCCGCATCGCTGCTGGGCGAACTGGCGTTATCGGTTGCCTGCGAACAGCGAGGGGACTGGCAGCCGCCCGCGGCACGGTCCATCGATCCGGCCGCAGCCGGGCACGCTTTTGAGTTCCTCTATTCGCGCAACCAAGCCAAAGTAGTCGGCGATGTGTTCAGCCATTTCGGCAGCCGCGCCGACAATCCCGAAACCATCGCCGATGAGGCTTGGTCGCGAGTCTTTTGCGATTACTGGAGCGCCCAGGCCCGCCGCCGGTTTCTCGGCCTATGCCGGATTTCGACCCTGGTCTGCCAGGTCGCGCGCTACGTGGCGACAGATATGCTTCGTGAACGGCAGCGATTCGTTGCGACGGGAGACGGGCAGGGTGATCCCGAGAACCCCGGGCCCTCGCTGGAAGAAATCGGGATCTTTACCGATCCGACCGAAAACATCGCGGCGAAGCAGCTTCGGGCCCGCATCCACGCCTGCATGTCCAGCCTGCCGGCGAAGCAGCAGATCGTTGCGACTATGGTCTGGTTCCGGGGTGTTAGCGCAAAACGCGCCGCCGAAGTGCTCAAAGTGAGCGAACCAGCGATCAGCCAGCATTTGAAAAAAGCGCGGGAGAACGTCCGGGCCTGTTTGGCGGCACAGGGGCTGAAAATTATTCGCTAATGGGGCGCGAATTCAGGGCGCCGCGGCTTAACTAAGGGCCAGTATTTCCGACAGATAGTGGAAAGAAGCTATGCCGATCAGCGGTGACAATCAGAAATCGGTCGAGGCCATCCGAGTCCGAGCCCAGCACCTGGCGACCTCTGCAGAAGAGTACACCGCCGAAGCCGAAATCCTGGCGGCGGTTGCCGACGGGACGCTGTCGTTCGATGAGGTGGACGAGGAAGACCTGCAAAGTTGCGTGAAGCGCCTCGGGGCCGATTCGGTGGTGGAAGCGCTGTTGCCCACGCGTTCTCGGCTCATGGAATCGGATGCGCGCGTTGTGGAGACCCAATTGAGCGAGGCACCTATGTTGACGGAAAAGGAAAAAGCTTCGGCGGCACGGGCGCCCAAGGATCGTTCCGGTTTCTCGGCCTGGTGGAGTAGGCGTTCTGTTCTTTTTCCCGCGGCAGCACTAGCGGCCGCTGCCATCATCGTAGTTTTCTACGTCAAGAAACCGTCTTCGGGTTCGCCGGCTCGACAAGTGGCGGAAAATGCCCCGATTCCAGAATGGCCATCGCAATCTCCTTTTGATCCCTCAGCCTACAAAAAATGGGGCCGGGCGAACGCGCCTCTGGCCCAGGCCATGCCCAACTTCAGCGGAGCCAGTGGGACTCTTGGCGCGACCTCGGGTGAGGATCGCTACGCCGCATGGCGCGAGGCGACCGTGATTGTCAGGTCGGAGGATGGCTGGGGGAGCGGGACTTTTATTTCCTCGGCAGGTTGGGTGCTCACCAATTATCACGTGGTCGCCGACACCGCGCAAAAAGCGGCGATGACCGGCCATTCCGCCGTCCTGGATATCATTACCGATCACACAATTGATGGCAGGGTTAAGCCGGAGCCGGCGATCAAGGCGACCGTCTACCGCGTCGACCCGGTGCATGATTTGGCATTGCTGAAACTCGACAGCCTTCCCGGCGGCAAGCCGGTTGCGTACTTCCCGCTGGCGGCGCAGGTGAAAGACGGCGAGAACTGCTACGTCATCGGCTCGCAAAACAACGGCCCGGCCTGGTGGATTCGTAGCGGCAATGTTTCCCAGCAGTTCGATTACCCCGAGGATCTCAGCCAATTCGCCGCGGGCGCAGCCAGCAAAGGTGGCGACGTGGACCGCGACCGAGTGACGGTCATCGTGACCGACACCCGCATTTCGCCGGGAGACTCAGGTGGTCCGCTGCTGAACGACCAAGGCCAGTTGATCGGGTTGACGTTCGCCACCCCGGCCAATGACAGCGCAGGGTCGGTCGGTTGGCACATCGCTCTGCCGCATTTGCGCCAGTTTGTCGCCAACCTGCCGACCGCGCCCGAAGGCGTTCCGTTCGATCCCTGGACGGCAGGGCTGCCCGAAGCCAGTCCGCTCGACCCAGAAACGGTGGACGCAGATCACGACGGACGGATTGACTCCCTGCTCTATCGCTATGCCAGTCCTTCGCAGTCTGGTAGAGGGGCTCCCACTCCGTTAGCCGTGACCGTGTTCGTCGACCTGGCGGAGCGAAACCCCAACGGCAGCGAACTGCTAGATCGCGTGCCGTACGGGATTTGGGGCATGGAGGATCGCGGGCATTTTCATTTCAATTTCTTCGTCACTACCCGGGCGGACCACACCGTGGCTGTCGGCTATACGAACACCGCCGGCGTTGTGGATGAGATTAGAATTGGCACTTCGCAGACCGGCGCTACGCTCATTTGGCGGCGCCTGGCCGATGGGAAGTGGCAGGCTTCGCAGCCTACCGGGCCGACAGCTCTGCTGGATCCTTCCCGGTTTAGTGACACCAGCCCCAGCCGGTTATCCCTGATCGTCGGACAAATCTTCGGTTCCTCGACGGGACGTCCGTCTTCCGGCGCGCCGCAGGCTCAACCTTCGCAGGACTCAGGCCATGGGGGCGCCAATGTTGAGTAGAGGCGCCGGTACTTCATGGAGAATTAATCCTGGTGGGTTCCCGCATCCGGTATTTTCCAAGCAATTGGAAAGGCCCGCCGGCTTTACCGTGCGATATCCCAGGATTGGCCAACGAAAAATCACGCCTCCGGGCTTAACTTTTCCGGGGGCAACAAGACAGATAAGAAAGGATGGGGAGTGCTAAGCAGGCGGCCAGGAGATCAAAGTTAGGCGAGCTCTCCGGTGCAGACATCAGAATTGAGTTCCCAAGCAAGATACAAAACACTTAAGGAGAAGGCAAAATGAAGCGATCGATGAAAGTCGGGATGGCGGTTTTGACAATGACGACGTGGCTCGCAACTACGGCTTTGGCTCAGGCCTCGCCGGCGGGCGCGAAGACCAATCTTTCCTCAGAGAAGGGCAAAGCGGGCAACTCGGCGACAGTCTCGTTGTTGGACCAAGCCGAGCAACTAGTGAGCTATGCGCGGGAGAACGAATCGCCCGTGGCCATGCTTACCGCAGTGCAGATGATCCGGCGGGTGCCGCTTCAGGATGCAAGCGCGGCAGGAGCCAAGAAGTCGGAGGCCGCAAAGTCTGGCGAAGAGGCGAAGGAAGGCAAGAAGACCGATGCTCCGGCTCCCTCTCTGGACACCAAGGCTCTGCTGGCCGAGGCCAAGGGCTGGGCGAAAGGCGATGAGCACGTGATGGCGTTGCTCGATGCCGAAGCGGCCAAGCCCGCGGAAAGCGGCGGGACCCTGGGATCGACCCAAGGGGCAATTTCACACACGGACACGGTGGTAGCCGGCCACGCCGATCTCTATACCATCACCTTCCGGGCAGGCGAAATCGCCCGCGTGGGAGTGGTGGGAGACGGCAGCACGGACCTGGATCTGTATGTCTACGACGAGAACGGAAACCTGATCGCCAGCGACACGGACGCCACGGATCGTTGCCTGGTGGAGTTCACTCCTAAGTGGACCGGAGCGTTCCGCGTACGCATCGTCAACAACGGCATGGTCTACAACCAGTACGTCCTGTTAACCAACTAACCATCATCGGATGGAGCTGTTCGAATAACCCTGTCGCCGGACCTAGCTCAGGTCCGGCGACGCAACTCCGGCCGCTTTTTGTCAGATCGCTTCGGGCTGATGAAGGGGAGGCAAGCGTCGCGGCGGGGCTGGGGTTAACCGGCCCTGCCGTTCCACTCAGTCCTTAGCGCGGTGTTTTGGAAGCCGAGATGAATGCTGCGCGGCAATTCGTCGGGTCGGGGCTGAGGCGCAAAAGGTTCTGGAATTGTCTGGCCAGCGTTCTCCTGCTTGCAGCTCTGGCCTTAAACGCCCAGCAGACTTCTCCGTCACAACCTCCGCCGCCATCATCTCCGCCGCCACCATCTCCGCATTCCGCCACATCAGCCACCGAATCACCTCGCCCCACTCTTCCGAAGGAGCTTGGGGAACAGATTTCTCGCGACGAAAAAGCCGTAGCGGGTGCGATCAGCCATCCCAACGACCTGGAATCGCTGCGGCGCGAGATTCCGGTCGCAGAACACGTCCTGAGTGTGCGCGAAGCCCAGCAGGGCAAGACTTGGTGGGAGAGCATCGACGCGCGGCTTCAGTTGGCCGACCTGCGTCAGTTTGTAGCGATGCCGGCCGAGCAGCGCGCCAGGCTCGATGAAGTCTTCCGTGCAAATGAGCAGGCGAGTGCACTAGAGAAGGCTTACAAGCTGGATTCGGCTGCCGAACTGCAACTCAAAAACGAGGAATCCCTCAAGGAAATTCTAGGCGAGAACCATCGCTTCTATGCCGACAGCCTCAGCTCGTTGGGCAATATCTACGAGGCCATGGGACATTACGAGCAAGCGGTGGACCCATGTCAGAAGGCGCTCGACATCCGCAGGCAGACATTTGGAGAACAGCATCCGGCTTACGCGCGGGGCCTGAATGATCGTGGCCGCCTGTACCAGCTACTCGACGATTACCGCGCGGCAGAGTCGACCTATCAACAGGCGCTCGATATCGAAAAGGCGACCCTCGGCGAAGAGACAGTTGAGTACGCGGTCACTCTCGACAACCTGGCGTCGGTGACCGTGAAGATGGGGCAAGACCCGCAAGCCGAAGCGCTTTACAAACACACCCTGGAAATCGAACGAACCGTGGTTGGAGAACGCGACCCGTTGTACGCCATGAGTCTATGCAACCTGGGCGACCTATACCGGCTGATGGGCCACTTCCCGCAGGCGCTGTCATTGCAACAGCAGTCGTTGGAGATCCGCAAAAAGACATTGGGTGAAGAGCATCCTGACTATGCCCGCAGCTTGGACCGGCTGGCGGCGGCCTATGACTCGATGGGGAAGTACAAACTGGCCGAGCCCCTCTATCAGCGGGCGCTGGCGATCCGCGAGAAAGTCTTAGGGGAGGAACATCCCGACTACGCGCGAAGCCTGAACAATCTAGCGCTCTTGTACAAGGAAACTGGACGCTACGAGGATGCGGAGCCATTGTTTGAGAAGGCACTCGAAATACGCGGCAAGGTGTTTGGGGTGCAAGGCAGAACCTATGCGAGCAGCCTGGATGACCTCGCGCAGTTGGATCAGGTGCTGGCGAAATACGCCGACGCCGAGAAGTTGTACAAGCAGGCCTTGGAGATTCGCAAGAACACGGTCGGTGAAGAGCATCCGGCATACGCGGTGAACCTGGACAATTTGGCGTCTCTGTACGAAACCATGTCGGATTATTCTGACGCCGAAAAGCTCTACAAACAGGCGCTGGCCACTCGCGAAAAGACGGTCGGCAAGGAGCATCCCGGCTACGGGAGGAACCTGGCCGACCTGGCCCACCTCTACCAGACGATGGGGAAGTATGACCAGGCGGAGGCACTCTATAAGCAGGCCTTGGAAATCCTCAAGAAAGTCTCCAACGGCGACAACGTGGACTACGCGGCGACCCTGGAAAATATGGCTTCTCTTGATGTTGCCACCGGCCGCGACGAGCAGGCGGAGGGCATCTACAAACAGGTTTTGGAAATCGAAAAGCGTGTGGTTGGTGATCAGCACCCGATGTACGCGACGACCTTGTGTGACCTGGGCGACCTTTACCGTCTGATGGCCCGCTTCGCGCAGGCCGAGCCCCTATATGTTCAGTCGCGGGAAATTCGCAGGAAAGCATTGGGCGAGGACCACCCCGACTACGCCAGAAGCCTGGACCGGCTGGCGGCGCTCTACGATTCCACGGGCAGGCTCAAGGAAGCAGAGCCTCTGTTCAGACAAGCGATCGCCATACGGAAAAAGGCTTTGGGGGATGACCATCCCGACTACGCGCGGAGTTTGAACAATTTGGCCTTCCTCGACAAGGAACTGGGCCAATATGCGGAGGCGGAGCAGTTGTACAAGGAAGCCTTGGCGATCCGAGGCAAGGTTTTCGGGCTGCATCATCGCGTCTATGCCAGCAGCCTGGACGATCTGGCGCAGTTGTATCAGGCGACGGGGAAGTACCAACTGGCGGAACCGCTCTACTTGCAGGCGCTGCAGATTCGCAAGGACACGCTGGGAGAAATGCATCCGGCCTATGCCGTGAACCTGGATAACCTGGCAACGCTCTACGAGATGATGAGGAGATACGGCGACGCGGAAAGGCTGTCCCGGCAGGCGCTGGCCATTCGCAAGATCGCCATCGGCGAACAGCATCCGGCTTACGCCGCGAACTTAAAGCATCTTGCCCTGATTCTTGCAGCCACCAATCGTACCCACGAAGCTTCGCAGTTGCTGCTTGAGTCAGCGCAGCTCCAGTGGCAACACCTGACAGAGAACTTCCCAACCATGTCAGATCCGCAGAAAAAAGAGTTCCTCTCGCACAGCCGTTTCGACCAGAGCGAGGAACTCTCGGGATTGGTTTTCGAAGGCAAGGGAGCTGATCCTAAGGACGGCCTGGGCGGTGTGCTGCTGAGCAAAGAGCTGCTGTTCGAAGTCGCGCGGCAGGAGAGCGGTGCGCTGCTGGCGGCGGTGGCCTCGGCTCCGCCGGAGTGGCAGGAATCCTGGCGCGAACGGGAGCGGCTCCGCCACGAGTATGCCAATCTCGCGCTCCGCAGCATGTCAGAAGGAGGCGGCCACTCGCAGTCTTCCGCGGGAAGCGCCAACGACACCAGTCCTGAGCATCTGCTCGAGCTGGAGCGGCAAATCGAACAACTGGAAGAGCAGTTGCGCCGCACCAACCCTGCCTATGCCGCGCAGGCCTCGCTGCCGCGGGTGCGGCTGGAAGACGTGAGCGCGGCATTGCGGCCGGGAGAGGCTTTGCTCGAATACGTGAAATACCGCCCCTACGATTTTGCCAGCCGAAAATGGCAGCCGGCGCATTATGGGGTATTCGTTCTTCATGGCGGGACGGGTGAAGTAGAAGCCGTCGATCTGGGCAGCTCCGACGCCATCGACAATGTGGTCGAAGCTTTCCGGGCCAAGATGATCGACTCGATCAATGCCTTCGGCGTAATCACCCCCAGCCGCGGGCAAGTGCATCGTTCGGAAAATGGAATTGCCCAAGCATCCTCGGCGCTGCGGACTTTGATTTGGCAGCCCGTTGAAGGGCGACTTGCGGGAGTCAAGCGCGTATACGTCGCGCCCGACGGAATGCTGAGCCTCATTCCCTTTGAAGCGCTGGCCCATCAGGATTCGGAAGGCGGCTGGCGCTATCTGGCCGAAGAACGCGAGCTGATCTACCTGGGCACGGGACGAGATCTGGGGCGGCTGGCGCTGCAGGCGGAAAGCAAAAGTCAGCCGAAGCTTTCCCGGACCGCGGTTCTTGTCAGCGACCCTAACTTTAATGCCGATCAACGGATGTTGGCGGCGATTGTTTCCGGTGTGAAGCTTTCCACCGCCACCATCATCAACGGCCGCACCGGCGTGCCATTGGCGCCCAAACCGCCCCCCGCGGCTTCGTCTTCTTCAACTCTGGGTGGAACCGCCTCCGGGGGCAAGCGCCTTGCTCTGCCCGCGACCTGGGAACAGGGACCTGTCGATGACTTGGATCATCGCCTGACTCAGCCGGTGAGGGCGGAATTTAAGCGGCTGGGGTGGTCAGTAACGATGATGAGCGGCGACAGCGCGGTTGAGGAAGCTGTGCTTGGCGTTCAGTCACCGCGCATCTTGCAATTCGCCACTCACGGCTTCGTGCTGGACCGGCCGGAAGCCGACCTGCAAAGCTGGGACAATCCGCTGTTGCGGTCGGGAATGGTGATGGCGGGGGTCAACACCTGGCCTGCGCATCACGCCGTTTACTATCACGTGGGAAAGGAAATCTTCACGGAGGCGCAGGCCCACGCCCACGGTCTGTCAAACGTTCAACTCGCGGCAGACCGGGTGGAGGTCTCGGACGGCATCCTCACCGCCTATGAAGTTACCGGGATGAATCTCCAAAATACACAACTCGTGAATATGACCGCTTGCGAAACAGGGTTGGGCGAAGTCACGCCCGACGGCGTGGCTGGCCTGCGGCAGGCCTTCCTGCTCGCGGGTGCGCGCTCGATGACCATGAGCATGTGGGAGGTGCCGGCGCAGGAGACGGCAGAAGAAATCAGCGATTTCTACAGCCGATGGCTGGGCGAAGGCAAGGGTCCGCGAACGGAGACGAGATACGAAGCCTTCCACGCCGCGCAGCTTGCTGCATTGAAACGCGCCCGGGAGAACTACGGCGCCGGCCATCCTTTCTACTGGGCCGGGGTGGTTTATGTGGGCGATCCCGGAGATTTGCCTTCGTCATTGAGTCCAGTGACCACCGCAGCTCAGAAATAGATACGCGACAAGACGGCTGTTCTTACCCGCGAAACAACCGCAGCCCAATTTCTCCGCTTGCAGCCAGCCGGTTTCGGCGCTAGCATTCGCGCTGCTGGCAGCGATGCAATTCTTCTTTATTCCAAGACGGAGGAGGTTGTGCATGAAACGCAATCTGCTTCTCGGACTGATCGCCGCTCTTCTGCAGGTTGGTCTCTTACGCGCGCAAACCGAGAGAATCGTGATTTCCGCTGGCACGCCGGAAGACCACGACTTGCAGCTCATCACCAACGAGCAAGACCCGCAGAAGAAGCTGGCGATGTACCAGGACTTCGTGCAAAAGTATGCTTCCAATCCTCAGGCGGTAGCGTATGGCAATTGGCAGATCGCTCAGTATTACCAAACCGCCGGCGATCCGCAGAAGGCCCTCGAATACGGCGACAAAGCGCTGGTGGCGGTACCCGACAACCTGGACATTTTGGTCATGCAGGCTTCGAGCGCCCAGCAAGCCAAGGACAACGCAAAAGTCATGGAATACTGCGCGCGCGGCGGACGCGCCTACAACGCGATTGGCGCCGGGAAAAAACCGGAGGGCGTAAGCGATGAGGACTTCGCCAACCGCGTCAGAGAGGCAAAAGCGAACAATCAATCCTCTTACGAATTTCTCGAGGCGGCGGCTTACAACGCGATTATCGGGGAGAACGATCCCAAGGCGCGCATGTCCTACATTGAGCAGTTCACGCCGGCCTTCCCCAATTCGAAATACGAAGACTCGGTCACTTCCTTCGCGATGGTCGCTCTCTCCCAGCTCAACGACCCTCCGCGGTTGATCGCCTTTGGCGAAAAGACTCTGGCGGCGAATCCCGATAACCTTCCCGCGCTATTGATGCT
This sequence comes from uncultured Acidobacteriaceae bacterium, assembly GCA_963770915.1. Classification (GTDB taxonomy): domain Bacteria; phylum Acidobacteriota; class Terriglobia; order Terriglobales; family Acidobacteriaceae; genus PALSA-270. Next base: position 1,309,268 of record CAVYRG010000001.1, on the reverse strand, counting down.
GGCCAGCGCGTATGCCGACGACTCCAAGCCCGGGAGTCTCGCAAAGGCGATCGCCGACGCACAAAAGGCGATCGCGCTGGCCAAAGCTAACGAACCGGACGCTGACCGAACCCGCAAAGTTTCCGCGGGCGCGGCCTATTCCACCCTGGGCTATGCCTACATGAAGCAGGACAAAACGCAGGCCGCCATTCCCGAGCTGAAGTCGGCGGTCGCGCTGCTGCGAGGACAGGACGACCAGTCTTTTGCTGTGGCGGCTTATCGCCTCGGCTTCGCCTATGCCAAGCTGCGGCAGTTGATGCCCGCAAGAGAGATTCTCACCGAAGCGGCAAAGATTTCCGGGCCTGCGCAGCCCATGATTCGTGATCTTCTGGCCAAAGTGAACGCCGCGAGGGCAAGCGGAAAATAAACCTTGGAGTGGAACAACTGAACCTGCGGCTTGCGCCGGCGGCGAAAAGCATCAGTGCTTCACCAACTCATCTGACAACACATGCGCCTTGACCGCCAGGTTATGAGCGCGCTCAACGTCGCCCGCCGCGGCAGCCGTCTTGGCCTGCTGCATATACTGCTGGATCTGGTTCACCGCATCCTGCTGGCTTGTAGTCAGGGTTCGACCTTCGAGCTTCTTTAGATTTGCGTCCGTGGCCGACAACAGTTGAGTGGCATCCTGGTTTTGGCTGGAGGCTTGCTGCTGGCTCAGGCTCGGGGATAGCTGCACCGATGGGTCCTTCGTGCTTCCATTCCGCACCACCACTTTCTTGGGATTCTGAGACTGGCCGGTGGTCCGGGGGTGGGAAGCTCTCTTCTTCACCGGTTTTGTTGCAGGCTTCGTTTTGTGCTTTGTCGGTGTGCTCCCGTTCGTGGTCGTTGCCCCGCCCGTGGCGTGTTTCGGCTTCGTCTTGTGCGTGCTTGAGCTTTTGCGGCGAACGGGTTTTGCAGGCGCTTTGATTTCCGCCGGTTTGGTTTGCGGTGCCGGAGGCGCTTGGGTTGGGGTGGCAGGCGTCCGGGGCTGCGCACTAGATTGCGCTCCCTCACTTCCGGCAGGAGCATTCTGTTGAGCCGGCTCAGAACTGGTGGGTGGCGCTGGGGGAGCGGATTTGTCCTCAGGTGGAGCGGGCTGCTGAGAGGGCGTGGTTGAAGAAGAATCCTGCTGAGCCCGTGCCGGCTCCTGGCTGGCGAGCATCACCCCACGACTGCTGAACAGGGAGGGCGAAGCCAGCAAAAGACACACTTCGAGGATGGCGGCCAGAGTCATAAGATCATTCGTCCCAGCCAACGGGACACTGCATTGATGCAAATTCTACTGCAGGATGCGTCGGCAAGGGAGGTGTTTTGCGCCGTTTAAGCTCCCGTGACCGCCTCTTTCAAGTTGTCCATCCGCGACCCTACGAGAGGCAGGCGGAGGATAAACGTGGTACCTTTGCCTTCCGCGGATTCAAAATCAACCGAGCCATAGTGCCACTGCAGAATCTGATTGGTCTGGGCCAGTCCGATGCCGCTGCCATCGGTCTTGGTTGTGAAATACAGCTCGAAAATCTTTTCCTGGATCTCCGGCGAGATTCCTCCGCCCTCATCGCGAATGCGCGTGACCACCGTGCCCTGTTCGCGAATCGCCGAGATGGTGAGTGTCCCACCCTGCGGCATCGCCTGCACTCCATTCAGCACCACGTTGAGGATGGCTTGCTTCATGAAGTCGATGTCCACGTTGACCTTCAGAGCTGCCGGCGGCAGTTCGCGCGTTATCATGACCTGATGCTGCGCCGCGTCGGGCATGGCGAGCACCGCGACATCTTCCAGCAAACGGCGCAGATCGATTTCTTCCAGATGCAGCTCGCGCGAACGCATGAAGTCCACCAGAATCTGCACCACCCGGTCGAGGCGATGAATTTCGCTGCCGATGATGTCCATGTGACGGCGCGTATCCGGATCGATCTGTTGCAGCTTGTTCTGCAGCAACTGCAGGTGCAGAACGATAGCGTTGATGGGGTTCTTCACTTCGTGGGCCACGCCGCGGGTGAGCCTCCCACTCGCCGAAAGCCGCCGCGAAATTTCAATATCGTTTTCAATGCGGCGAACCGACTCGCTGTCGCGTAGAGTGAGAAGCGCTCCGATTTGCGTTCCCCGCTCCTGAATGAAATCCAGCGAAACTTGCATGTGCTTCCCAGTGCTGGTTTCCACCTCGGTCTGCGTGACCGGCCGGACCGATTGAAACGCTTCCAGAACCATCTTTCCCACCGGAGTGGACGCGGAAAATATTTCTTTTACTCCGCGCCCGAGCAACTCGTAGCGGGGCCGGCCGAGGAAGCGCTCCACCGACGCGCTGACCAGCACCACCCGCGAGTCGCGGGTAAAAAGCATCAGGCCGTCCTGCAGGTTGGCCATGATCTGGTCCACGTTGTCCTTCAGAGCGGAGAAAATCTCCTTGGTGTCGCGCATCTGTCTTCCCAAGTGCGCGATCTTGAGCGTCACCAGGCCGTATTCGTCGCGGCCCGCATCTTCGGGCACCACATCTGCCCCGCCTGTGGCAACGCTGTCCAGGCTGCGATTAATATCTTCCAGCGGGCCTAAGGCCAGCCGCGAAAGTCCCGCCGCCAACAACAAGGAAAGAAAGATGGCGGTAGAAGAAAAGATGACCGCGCGCCGCAGCCCGGGCGTCACTTCGCTCTTCAGCAACACTGTCGAGATTCCCACCCGAATGCTTCCAAAGGGCGCGCCATTCAGCTGCAAGGGCAAGCGCACGTCGTATACCGTGGGAGGGTTGTACACCATATGCAGCTGCTGCCAGAACTCGGCGCGCCGCACGAGCTGGAAGTCAGGGCGTTCGGGAACCTGTTTTCCAATGAGCTCGGAATTGGTATGCAGAATGGCCCGCCCATTGGAGTCTACGATGGCAGCGTCCAGGACGATCGGCCAATTCCCTACGACCGACTCCAGCAGCGTATTGAGATCGCGGTCCGTGCTGAGGTAATAGGCGACGGCCTTGCGCACCGCCGCTGGATCATTGGTGTCAACTTTCGTGCTGCTGATGTCGGGAGCCGCGTTAGTCGCGAGATACTCGAGTTGTGAAGTCAGTTGTGAGGCAGTTTCGCTCGCGGTGGTGATGCGCTGGCGCAGCAGCTGCGAAATATAGATGTAAGAAAACGCCGTCACCAGGGCGGCCACCATGAAGGTGATCGCCAGTACGAGTTGAGTTCGTCGGCGCATACGCTAGGGTGGCGTTTCGGCGGAAGAGGTTGCTCGCCGGGCCGTGAGGCTCGTCCGCCGTTTATGTCTCTTCCTTCTCGGAAACAGCTTCGACCGCCATATTGCCGTACTCCTTCAGCTTGTTGTGCAGGGTCTTCAAACTGATGGCAAGAATTTCCGCAGCCTTGGTCTTATTGTTGCTCGTCGCTTCCAGCGTCTTCAGAATCAGAAGCTTCTCCGCTTCCTCCACAGTCGTCCCTACTCCCAGGCGAACCGCGTCGGGATCTTCCACCGAAGTGCGCAGCGTGGTCTGGCCAAAGCCCGGCGGCAGATGCCGCGTTTCGATCACCGATCCTTCGCAGACAATCACCGCCCGCTCCAGCGTATTGCGCAGCTCGCGCACATTGCCTGGCCAGGAATAGTTGTGGAACTGGTTGAGCACGGCTTCGCTCACGGTGGCGACCTTCCGGCCGTGCTTGGCGCTCATATCCGTCAATAGCGAGTGCACCAGGTCAGGGATATCTTCTTTATGCTCGCGCAGCGTGGGCATGTGAAGGTTGAATACATTCAGCCGGTAGTAGAGATCGTTGCGCAGTTCGCCGCGCGCCACCGCTTCTTCAGGAACTTTGTTGGTGGCCGCCAGCACTCGCACATCCACCGTGGTTTCCACTTTGCTGCCCAGGCGGCGCAGTTTGTGATCCTCGAGTACCCGCAGCAGCTTGGCCTGGGTGGCGATGGGCATTTCTCCAATCTCATCGAGCAGCAGGGTTCCGCCCTCGGCCAATTCGAAGCAGCCGGTGCGGCGCTCCAGCGCGCCCGTGAATGCGCCTTTTTCGTGGCCGAAGATTTCGCTTTCGATAAGCGTTTCCGGAATCGCGGCGCAGTTGATGGGGACGAATGCCTTGTTTCGCCGCGGGCTGAGCTCATGGATGGTGCGCGCCACCAGTTCCTTTCCCGTGCCGCTGGCCCCCGTGATCAGCACCGACGCCGTGCTGGGCGCCACCATTTCGATCAGGTGAAAAAGTTCCTGCATTTTCTTGGAGGCCCCAATCAGACTGCCCAGCGAGCCGGTATCGCGCAGTTTGCGGCGGGTCACTTCCAGTTCTGCCCGCGTGCCCAGCAGCGCCGATGCATTTTGCAGGATGGTGCGCAAGCGGTTGGTGTCGATCGGCTTGGTGATGTAGTCGTACGCGCCCATGCGCATGGCTTGCACCGCGTTGTCGATCGTGCCCTGTGCCGTGACCACGACCACGGCGATGGTTTGAGCTTCGCTGGCCAGGCGCTCGAGAAGCTCCAGGCCTCCCATGCGCGGCATCTTCATGTCGGTGACGACGATTGAGGGCGACCACGACGCAACTTTGTCAAGGCCGTCCGCACCATCAGTCGCCGTCTCTACGCGATAACCCCAGGAGGACAGCAGCTCCGCCAGTCCGGTGCGTTCGTTGATCTCGTCTTCGACGATCAAAACTCTTTCTTGGCTCATATGCGCAGGAAACTCTTGAATTCCTGATGCTACATTAAGTCCTTCTTACGTGGCTGCAGTCGGCCGAGTCCAGACCCACGAGTCATGCGGAGGCTATTGTATCAATATGAGATTTGCCCTAGAAAGATGCGGTTCATTATTCCCAAAATGAGTTTCTCACCCCGATTTTTCACTGCCGGTGCGATAGAATCAGATTCGCGTAACCAAGCAGTAATGAGCAGTTTTCGGGCGACTCCAATGGGTTTCCAAGTAGAAAGCAGCTTGGGGAAGCACGATTTTGGAGGATTCCATGTCACCTCGATGTAATTCGCGAACCGATCGTTCGCTTCTTTTCAGGTTCTTGCTCCCGCTAATTTTGATTGCGATTTCCACACCTGTGTACGCGCAGGAGCAGACCTCCACTCCCAAGGCGGATTTCTTTGTGGGGTACCAATGGCTCAACCCCGGAGGCCAAGTGCCGGCGCCCGGGCAACCCTTCAATATGCCTGTTGCCCTAAAGCCGCCTGATATGGGAAAAGGCTTCGGAGTGGCGGCGGCCTACAACCTGAGTCGCATCTGGGCGCTCGAAGCCGATCTGGGTAACAACTGGAACAGTTTTGGATTTGAAACTACTTTGTCGGTAGGACCGCGAGTGATGTTACGCACACCAGGGATGAATTTTTTCGCCCATACGCTCATCGGTTTGAACCACCTGAATGTGAACAATCTGACGGGCGACAATGGCCTCGGCGCAGTGCTCGGAGGGGGAATCGATTTGCCGGCGTGGCCACGCCTATCCATCCGCCTGTTCGAAGCGGATTATGTTTTGGGGCGGCACAACTACGCGAATTTCGTCGATCAGGCCTTTCCCGACTTGCGCCGCGTGGCCCTGAACGGCGTTCGCCTGCGCGCCGGCCTGTTGTTCAATCTCGGCGGCGCGCCCGAACTGACGCCTTCGCTCAGTTGTTCGGTGCAGCCCTCTGAGGTGATGGTGGGCGAGCCGATCACCGCGACCGCGACCGTGAGCAATGCGAATCCCAAGCACACGCTGACCTATGACTGGGCCAGCACCGGCGGAAAAATCACCGGTAAAGACACCACTGCCAACATTGATACCAACGGCCTCGCCGGCGGCAGCTACACGGTTACGGCTCACGTGAACGATCCCAAAATGAAGAAGGGCGGCGCGATGAGCTGTTCGGCTTCTTTCACCGTGAAAGAGCTGCCCAAGCATCCGCCGACCATGTCCTGCTCCGCCAATCCGACCTCGGTGCAGACCGGCGGAACGGTGACGGTCTCCTGCACTTGCACCAGCCCTGACAGCGTGCCGGTCACGGTAGCGGGCTGGACCGCCAGCGGCGGCAGCATTTCCGGCAGCGGAGATACGGCGACCTTGAATACCAGCGGCGCTTCTCCCGGTCCCATTACGGTGACCGCGACTTGCACCGACCAGCGCGGGCTCAACACATCCGCTTCGACGCAGGCGACGGTCGAACCTCCGCCTCCGCCCCCGCCGCAAGCCAGCAAGCTGAGCGAGTGTGATTTCTCGAAGATGGCCAAAATCGGGAAACCGTGGCGCGTGGATAACGAGTGCAAGGCCATCCTCGACGACGTGGCCAAGAACCTGCAGCAGAATGCCGACAACAAGCTGGTGATCGTCGGCAATGCCGAGCCCACCGAAAAGCGTAAGAATCTGGCGGGGGAACGCGCTGTCGACGCAAAGGCGTATCTCTCGGGCGGCGAAGCGAAGCAGGCGATTGATCCCACGCGCATCGAGACCCGTACCGGAAGCGCGGGCACCATGACCACCGAATTCTGGGTGGTCCCGCCGGGTGCGACGTTCTCGGGCGAAGGCACCGCAAACCGTGGATGAATCCAAAGTGAAAGCCGTGCCGGATCATCCCCATGCCGCGGCTAAGAAGATGTCTAAGGCCAAGGCTAACTAACACAATCGAAAGGAGCTGGGCCGGTCGCAGTCGGAACTCGACCGGCCCTTCTTTCCCTTCCCTTCGGTAACTTGATTGGCAGTGGTTACGCTGTCAGGCTGGCCTTTGGGCCTCGCTAGGTCCCTGGGGGAGTCGCTATGCGTTCTGGTTTCGCTTCGAGAAAATGGTGGATTGCGGCGATCGTAGTGCTGTCTTTGGCTTCGGTTTCATGGGCCGGGCAATGGGCAGTCCTGGGGCCGGATGGCGGCGACGCCCGCAGCCTCAGCTACGATCCGCAGAACCCAGACCATCTTTTTCTGGGCACCAGCACAGGAGAGCTTTTCACCTCCAAGGACGGCGGCCATAGCTGGGCGCGCCTTGCTCATCTTGGTGATGGCGACGACTATGTTCTCGACCACATCATCGTAGACCCGCAAAATTCCAAAACCATTTTCGTAGCCGCCTGGAGTGTGGACGACCAGCAGGCCGGCGATCTGTTCCGCTCCCGCGACGGCGGCAAGACCTGGGAAGCGCTGCCCGGCATGCATGGAAAATCCATTCGCGCCTTGGCGCTTGCGGCTTCCGACTCTCATGTGCTCGTAGCCGGCGCGCTCGACGGCGTCTACCGCACCCTCGATTCCGGCGAGAGCTGGCAGCGGATTTCCGCTTCCGATCAAAGCGAAATTAAGAACATTGAATCTATCGCCGTCGATCCGAAGAATCCCAATGTGGTCTATGCCGGCACTTGGCACCTGGCCTGGAAAACCGCCGACGGCGGCGCCAGCTGGCGGCAGATCGACAAAGGCATGATCACCGACTCCGACGTATTTTCCATCATCGTCGATGCTTCCAACCCGTCGGTCGTCTTCGCCAGCGCTTGTTCCGGTATCTATAGGAGTTCCAATGCCGGCGACCTGTTCAGCAAGATTCAGGGCATTCCGTTTACGGCGCGGCGCACTCGCGTGCTCATGCAGGACCCCAGCAATCCGGCAATCGTCTACGCGGGAACAACCGAAGGGTTGTGGAAGACGGCAGATTCCGGAAAGTCATGGCGGCATGTAACCGGCAATGAAATCGTCGTGAACGATGTCTTGGTCGATTCGCGCAATTCGCAGCGCGTGCTTCTGGCGACCGACCGCGGCGGCGTGCTGGCCAGCGACAACGGCGCCGAAAGCTTTGCCGCTTCCAACCACGGCTACAGCCATCGCTACGTGACATCGATAGTTGCCGACAAGAGCGAGCCCAACACCGTCTACGTCGGCGTTTTGAACGACCGGGAGTGGGGCGGCGTTTTCGTTTCTCACGATGCCGGGCAGCATTGGCTGCAGAAGAGCGAAGGTCTGGACGGGCGCGACGTATTCAGCCTTCGCCAAGCCGCCGACGGCTCGCTGATCGCCGGAACCAATCGCGGCATTTTCCTGCTTGCCCCGGATGCGAGCCTGTGGCGGCCGATCAACAGCGTGGTGAACGAGAAGACGACTTTCCACACCGTGCGCAGAGGGAAAAAACGAGTCACGGTGGCGCGCAAGTCGATTTCCCGCTCCACGCTCACGGCTCGCGTGGATGACATCGAAGTGGTTCCGGGACGCTGGCTGGCGGCCACATCCGGCGGCTTGTTTACCAGCACGAACGACGGCAAAAGCTGGAGCGGCGGGCCGGTGTTGGGCAAAATGGATCTGGTATCGGTGGAGGCCAGCGGAGATCTTCTGGTTGCCACTACACGCATTGCCGTTCTTATCTCCCACGACAGCGGCGCCACCTGGACGCAGGCTGCCCTGCCATCCTTTTTAACCATTCGCGGCGTTACCCTCGTGCCGAACGGAGAGATTCTGCTGGCGGCGCGCGAAGGCGCCTACCGCAGTTCGGATTCCGGAGCAACTTGGGAGCATATGCTGAACGGCTTGCCGGACAAGAACATCAGCTCCATCAGTTACGATGACCACCGCAAGCTTCTGCTGGCCACCAGCACCGCGACCGGCGTAGTTTTTGAAAGCGACAACGGCGGCAGCAATTGGCATCGTGGCCCTGACGCTGGATACGCCCTGCGCAGCGTTGACACGGTGCGCGGACGCTTCATCGCTGCCACACCCTTCGACGGCGTGATCGCGCAGCCGGAAAACGACGCGCAAAGCGCTGCGGTGGGATTAGGAGCGTCGAACTAAGCGGTTTGGCGCGGGTCAGCGGATCGACGGCGGTTATAGGCCCAAGCCAAGAAGAGGCAACACGCGGCGGACGGCGAAACACAAAGTCGCGTGTTCAATGATTTCGTCCACTTCCTACAAAACTTATCTGGGTCGGGCACAGCGTACTCTGCGGCCGCATCAAATCTAAATCCACCCTGCCGCCGCGAAATCTAGGATGGCGCGCCCGGCTTCGCCTTCTTGGGTTTAACGAAAAAATACGCGATCAAGCTTCCAAAACCCACGATTCCAAGAGGCGATGGATTAGTAATGTCAAGTGCATCTGCCGAGACTCCGTTCACTGCAAGTTCGAGAACCTTGACAATAATCCAGAGCCAAGCCAATACAAGCAGCACTTTTGCCGCCCGTCTGCGCCCCGGAGAGACGTCCAGCGTTGCCACCGAAAGCGCTTCGCCCGACGACCGCTGATCATCGGTTATTTTCTCTTCCGGCATGTGGGTGTTCTATCGTGTCAACAATTCCGCGAAATCATACCAAGGGTGGGCCGGCCTGCATAGGCCTTTTCACGGGCGAGCCCGCGAGGAATGCTCCTCGATGCGCTTCTTATACAACAGCAACACCCCGGGCCCAAATGACAACAGCATCACCGCGATGCCGGTTGCGATTCCGTAGCCGGTGACCATGGGCGCGGAGCAATCGTTTCTGCGCCGCACGATCACGTGGGAAGGAACTGCGATCAGCAGTTCCAGCACGCTGCCTCGCATTAGCCAGGAGACCGCCCGCGTAACCGCGTCGTCCGCGTCCCGCGAGAAACGATAGAACAGGATTCCCCACACCAGCCAGGGAATGAGAAAGGCGCCCAGCATCTCCGGCGTGTTTACGCGCTGGTCGAATCGGTCATCCCAAAGCACAGCGGCGAACGCCATAAGGGCGGAAAACGTCAGCAAGGCCACAAGCAGCGCCGTCGTCGTAGCGGAAACAAGAACGTGCGTCCTCGGCCGGAGGCGCTTCTTCGTCGTGTCTACGCTCAGCCACAGAAGGAGTATCTCGCCCAGAACGACCATGCCGGCCGAAATCCACACAAACCAAAACGCATAGGCTTGCGTCACTGCGTCATAGAGTTGAGCCAGCGACTTGATGTCAGGGAAGAAGCCGAAGAAAATCGTTCCGGGCACGACCAGCAGCAAGAGCACGACCACGTAGAAGGCCGATACGACGATCCCCCATTTGCGCATTTTGCCCTCCGGGGAAAGACTGGTGAGGAGCGGGCACAGCCAGACTCGGCTTGCGGGGAGGCAGTGTAGCACCAATGGTGCCGGGCGGCACAAGTTAGGTCTAAGAAGCAGCCAGCCCAAGCCGGCAATGATGGCCGGATTCGGCAAAAAGTACCTTCCATCTCGCGCCACGTTGCTTCTAAGTTCCTGATTCTCCAAGCACCGGCAATGGCATCCCCCTTGCGACTTGTCAATTGGGCACGTCGCAGCGAGGATCAATCCATGCAGTCGCTGAAAGCCGCCACTTTCGCCGTGCTGGGTCTGCTGGTGAGCCTGGCGGGATGTTCGCGGCAGACCACCGTCCTTACCCCGGACCAGCGCTCCGGCAGCGGACAGCAGCTCCCGTTCGCAAGCCTTTCCGCTAAAAGCGGAGTCTCGCCCACCGCGGAGCTGACGACAAATTCGCTTCCACCGGGAACGTTGCTGACCGTGCGCGTGCAATCTCCAGTTTCGAGCGCCAGTTCGCTTGCGGGAGATGCCTTCGAAGCGGTGGTCGATGACCCGATCGTGATCGATGGGCAAACCTTAGTGCCGCGTGGAACAAAGACGAAGGGAAGGGTCCTGGCCGCCAAAGCCTCCGGGGGACCGAATGAAGCGGGCTATCTGAGGCTTATGCTGACCGCGATTTCGCTGAACGGCAAGTCGATTTCGCTGGAGACTTCCAGCATCTTTGCCAAAGCCGAGTCTCCAGACCGAGAGGACTCCCGATATGTGGCCACTGCTTCCGCTGCCAACGAGCAGACAGAAAAAGAGGACGTAAATCTTCCCGCCAAAGCTAGGCTAACCTTTCGGCTTACCCAGACCCTTACCATTTCGAACTAGCAGACCGGCCTTTGTGCAGCAAGCAAAGGGATGCGTTCCCGTTTCAGTCCTCTGTTTTGCACTTCCCGTTTCAGTTCAGCCGTCACAAATTCCTGTGACGAACAGCCTTAGCAAGCGATGCCTTCGGGCCTAAACTTCCCAAATGGGGAGCTGCAGCGGGAGCGAGGCTGGCGTGGGCAATTTCCTGTTTGGGAACGAAATTCAGCGACCTTTTGCTCCTTCACGCAGCTTCGGTTTGTTGACTCGCTCTTTTAGGACTGGGGCTTAAACCGGGCAATTTCTGCCCAATGAACCGGCTATTGAAGGACGCAAGCTATGAGTGTTGTCGTTCAATTTCCCGCGAGGGACTCGGAAACCGCCGAGGCGAGCATTCTGGCCGCCGTGATGGATGCCTGGCCCGGAAGCCTGGCGATTGTGGAGGGCGACCACTTGCTGCGCGCCAACCAGGCTTTCGCGCAATCGTTCGGATTTGCGGACGGCGTGGAAATGCAAAATCGGCGGCTTTCCGAGTTTGTAGCGGCGAAAGTTTCTGCGGTTGTCCCCGAAACCACAGGCGGCCGATCATGGTCGATGGGGCGTGGCCTAGGCAGGTGCAAAGACGGTTCGCAGACGCCGATGCAGATTGCTACGTACAAATTTGTCCTATCCCGCCGGGAGCTGCTGCTCGTCAGTGTTCAGGCCGGCGCCGATGATCTCGACGGCAAGCCCTCCGCGCCGCCGCAAGAGATGGAAGCGCTGGGCCGGTTGGTGGGCGGTGTCGCGCATGATTTCAATAACCTGCTCACCGGCATTTTGCTGTATTGCGATCTTCTTCTCGCGGGGCTCACGGGCGAGAACCCCCTGCGCGCGTATGTGGAGGAAATCCGGCGGGCAGGCGGCCATAGCTCGAGCCTCGTTCGGCAATTGCTTAGGGTAGCGCGGCCGCAGGGAGATGACGCGATTCCCGCGTCATGGGCGGAAGTGATTGCCGACATGCGCAATCTGCTGTCCCGGCTGCTCGGCGAGAACGTGGAACTGGTAACGGAATTGGCCGCTGATAGCGGTGCGGTCAGCATCGGCGCGGCGGCCATGCGGAGGATTCTTCTCAACCTGCTGCTCAACGCTCGTGACGCCATGCCGGATGGCGGGCGCATCACGGTGACTGCCGCGCGACAGCAGGGTCCGTCAGCCGATTTGGCCGCGACCGGAACTCCTCCGGCGGAATGGGTCGAACTTACGGTCGCCGACAGCGGCTGCGGCATGGATTCGCAAACCCGCTCGCGCGTCTTCGAAACTTTTTTCACCACCAAGCCGCATGGCGAGGGCAACGGACTTGGTCTGGCCAGCGTCAGGCGCATTGTGCAAGAAGGAAGCGGAACCATCCAGATCGAAAGCGCGCCCGGCGAAGGGACGAAGTTCATCATCCGTTTGCCGCGCGTGGCCGGGAGGGGAAAGCCCCAATTTCTCACGCAATCAAATTCAGACCGACATTTTCCAACAATTTCTACATCAGACTTGAATCGGAGAAGAGGAAACCAATCATGACCAGCGCAGCCCTTGCCGTAAGTCGGCCCCAGATCGAGGGGGCAAATTTCTTGAACCTGATGATCGTGGACGACGAGCGCGCCATCCGCGAAGCCTGCCGTGAAGTCGCCCAGTCCCTGGGCTACAACTCCCACGTTGCCGATTCGGCCGAGCAAGCCTACCGGCAGCTCGATTCTCAGTCCATCGACGTCGTGTTGCTCGACCTCAAGTTGCCTGGGGCCGGCGGCCTGGAAGCGCTGCGGCAAATCAAAGAGCGGCGGCCCGACGCCGTCGTCATCGTAGTCACCGGCTACGGCACCGTGCACTCGGCGGTGCAGGCCATGAAGAACGGCGCCTACGACTACATGACCAAACCCTTCAGCATGGAGGAGCTTAGGCTGCTGCTGCAGCGCGTCTCCAGCCACCTGAAGTTGAAGTCGGAGAACCGCATTTTGCGGGAAAAGATTAAGTCCAAGCAGGGCTTCAGCGGGATCATCGGCCGCGCCCCCGAAATGGACCGGCTGTACCGCATCATTGCCAAGGCTGCTCAAAGTAGCCATCCCGTGCTGATTTTGGGAGAGAGCGGAACCGGCAAAGAGATGGTAGCCAGGTCCATTCATTTCTCCGGCCCTTTTCGCGATAAGCCGTTCATTCCGGTGGACTGCGGTTCGCTGGTCCCGACCCTGATCGAGAGCGAATTGTTCGGCTACGTGAAGGGCGCTTTCACCGGGGCCATGCAGGCGAAGGAAGGCCTGCTGGCAATCGCCGAAGGCGGCACAGTCTTCCTCGACGAAGTAGGAGAGTTGCCGGTCGACCTCCAGGCCAAGCTGTTGCGGGCGATTCAGGAGAAGGAGATCCGTCCCGTGGGCAGCACCAAGCGTGTGCCCATCAACGTTCGGATTCTGGCCGCGACCAACCGCGACCTGGAGCAAGGAGTGGCGCAGGGTACTTTCCGCCGTGACCTGTACTTCCGGCTGAATGTGCTCACTCTTAGGATTCCGCCGCTACGCGAGCGGCGGCAGGATGTTCCCTTGCTGGCGGGATATTTTCTGGATCGGCTGTCGCGAACCTCGGGCGAAGAGAAGACTCTTAGCGATGAAGCACTAAAGGCTATGCTGGCTTACGACTGGCCGGGCAATGTTCGCGAGCTGGAAAACTGCCTGGAGCGGGCGTGGGCGCTGACCACCGGGCCGGTCATCGGCGGCGCGGATTTGCCTTCTGCCCTGCGCGGCTAGCGGCAACTCGCCACAGAATGGCGATGGCTCTGCGAAAATTTTGCCTATGGCGGAGCTGGAGAAGCAGACCATTCTCAGCACCATCACGCACCTGAACGGGGACAAGCTGATGGCGGCACGGCTGCTGGGGATCGGCAAGACCACGCTCTATCGAAAACTGAAGGAATATACGTCGGAACCATAGACTGAGGCGGCAAGGGCTTCCCAGAGCGGGAAAGGCGATTCGGACACTTGCCCGCAAGTGGTTTGTTTTCAACCCTTGAGTTGTGGCTGAAAACGTGCAATTCCATCTTGCATGATTCTACTAATCACGCCGTCGGCGCGAGCCAAGGATTGCGCCAACGCCATTCGTGAAGCCACTTCGGAAACCATGCAGGTCGCGGCATCGCTGCGGGAAGCCTCCGCGCAATTGCGCGCGGAGGACTACTCCGCGGTGGTCTTTGATCAGTCTTTGCTGGACGCGGAGCCCGACGAAAGCGACCTGGTGTTGCAGCACATCGGAACCGCCATTCCGGTGTATGTAAATTTCGCCATCAGTGGCGTGCCGCGCGTAATACGCGAGCTGCAAATTGCCTTGCGCCGCCGCCAAAGTGAAGGCCACTTGGCAAAGCAGGAAGCGGAACAAAGCCTGCGCAATGAGCTCAAAGGCAGCGTGACCGCCATGCTGCTTTCGTGCGAAATGGCGTTGCGCCTGCAGGAAGTTCCGGAATCGGCGCGAGCCAAAATTCGGCGCGGTTTACGAACTGGCCCAGGGCATGTGCAACAAGCTGGGAATGGCGGCCAGCGAATAGAGCAAGACCTTAGCGCGCGCTGCGAATTGCCATCGCTGTGTCGGCGGTGCGATTGCATTGCATAAGTTGTGCAATCCCTTGCAGCTTTTCAACCCTCTGCGTTCGGAATTCACACAACCGCAACACCATCTCAAGCTAGAATGGGCTACGGCCAATCCGCTTGGAGTAGCTTGTCCAAGGCGCGGTTTGGGCGTTTTCTCCGAGGTTCATGCGTTGCACGTTCTTGTCACCACCGATACCGTAACCGCCGTGTGGACCTACACCCGTGAGCTTGTGACCGGGCTGGCCGGACGCGGTGTGAAAGTTACCCTCGTTAGCGTGGGCGACATCCCGCTGCCCCAACAGGCTGCCTGGCTGGATAGCTTGCAGGGGGTGGAATATCACCCCACCGCCTTTCGACTGAATTGGATGGAAGACGGCGAGCACGACCTCGAAGAATCGGCGGCCTACCTGACCGCTCTGACGCAGGAAGTTCGGCCGGACGTTTTGCATCTAAACCATATCTGCTACGGCAACCTGCCGGTAGACGTTCCGCGCATCGTTGTGGCGCACGGCGACCTGATTGGTTGGTGGAAAGCCGTTCATGGCCAGGAGCCAACGCAAAGCCGATGGCTGAACTGGTACCGCGAAGCGATGATCCGTGGTTTGTTGGGCGCTGACGCCGTGGTCGCGCCATCGGCATGGATGCAAGATACGATTCGCGCCTGCTACACACAACCGCGGTGTGAGGCGGTGATCTACCATGGCCGGAATCCGCTGTTTTTCAATCCTTATGTAAACAAGGAAGATTCTGTGCTTGCGGTGGGGCGTCCCTGGGATGCGGGCAAACAAGTGTCGCTCTTGACACAGTGCAACCACGCGCTGCCAGTCTGCATTGTGGGCAGTGACGTTCCGGCCGCAGCCTTGAAAATCCCTATTCGCGCCGATGTCAAACTGGCCGTGGATGACCGGTCTGTGGCTCTCAAGGGACCGCAAAGTGAATCGCAAATGCGGATTCTTTACAGCCGCTCTGCCATCTACGCCGCCACTGCGCGCTACCAACCTTTCGACGTCAGCGCGCTGGAAGCTGCGTTTTCGCGTTGCGCCATCGTCGCCAACGATCTTCCCGCGTTCCGCGAAATCTGGGGTGATGATGCGCTCTACTTCCATACCAATGATGCCGATAGCCTCGCCGAAGTCATCCAGTTCCTGAGCGAGGACCGTGGCGCCCGGCAAGCATACGGCAATCGTGCCTATCTGCGGGCGCGCGAACGATTTACCGCCAAGCGCATGCTGGATGAGTACACGCGCCTTTACCGCAACTTAACCGGCTCTGCTTCGGCCGCGGCTTAAGGGCAGAGGTTCGTCGCTTTTTATCTCAAGCGGAGGATTCCAGCCCTACCGCCTTTTTCCTGTGCCTGCAATGTGTCTGTTATCTTCACTTAGGGCTTAGCCCCGCCTGATCAATTTCTATCCTGTTGGAGGTCCAATGTCTGCCATGAAAATTACGATTCGAAAAAACGGTCCTTATCGCGTAGAAGCTCCTGAGGGCTCGATCGAGCTGGTCGACTCCGAAGGCAACCACTACGACCTGACCGGTAAGCCGGCATTCTCCCTTTGCCGCTGCGGAGGCTCGGTGAACAAGCCGTTCTGCGATGGAACGCACAGCCGGATCGGATTCGAGGGCGCAGAATCCGCTGTCAAGAAGTCAGACGCTAATCAATAATCGAAATACGCTCGCAGACTCGAAACTTCCATGACCGATCGAGATCGAGAGTTAGGGATGAATCGGCCCATCACCCGGCGCGATTTCCTTAACGGAGTTGCTATGGCTGTGGGCGCGGCGGCTCTGCCGGCCAGCGCTTTGGCCGCGCCACAGGCGGAGTCGGCGCCCGAGACTTCACCGGCTTACTATCCTCCGGCGCTCACCGGATTGCGGGGAAGCCATCCGGGTTCCTTCGAGACGGCGCACAGCCTGCGCGATGGCACTTTCTGGGAAACGGCGGGCAAACCTTCCGATACCGGCGAAAGCTACGATCTGGTCGTGGTGGGCGGAGGTATAAGCGGCCTTTCCGCGGCGCATTTCTTTCGGAAACTTTCCGGCCCCAAGGCGCGGGTTCTCATTCTGGAGAATCACGACGACTTCGGCGGACACGCCAAGCGGAACGAGTTTCGCGCCAACCGTTTTCTGCTCGGCTACGGAGGCACTTTCTCCATCGAAAGCCCGGAGCCCTATAGTGCTGTGGCAAGGGGATTGATTGAGGAACTCGGAATCGACGTTCCTTCCTATCCCCGTCATCTGGATAAGAACCTGTATCGCTCGCTCGGCCTGCAACCGATGATCTTCTTCGATAAGGAAACATTCGGCGCCGATCGTTTGGTCGTGGACCCGGAACCTATTGTCAGCAGCGAGACCGGGGACCAAGGGTCGGACCGGGCTGAGAACTGGAAGAAATTTCTCTCTCAGGCGCCCCTCAGCGACAACGCCAAGCGTGATCTGCAACGGTTTTTCCACGATCGCAAGGACTATCTCCCCAGTCTAAGTTCCGGCGAAAAGAAGGCGCGCTTTGCGCGCATGAGCTATGCGAAGTTCCTCACCGAAATCGTTGGGGTCGATCCGCAGGTTGTCCAGCTCTATCAGGCGATTCCGCAGCCGATTTTCGGTTTGGGGATTGACGCCGTCTCCGCGCAGGACGCTTGGGGCCTGGGTTATCCCGGTTTTCAGGGAATGAATCTTGACCCCGCGCCAGGGCGCGGCATGAACCGCGACGCGATTCCGAACGCAGAAGCCGACAAGTACTTTTTTCACTTTCCCGATGGCAACGCGTCGATTGCTCGCTTGCTGGTGCGCAACCTGATCCCGGAGTCGGTGCCCGGGAATTCGGCGGACGACGTTGTTCTGGCCCGCACCAACTATTCCAAACTCGACGTCGCGTCTTCTCCTATGCGCATTCGCTTGAATAGCACGGTGGTACGCGTAAGGCACGCCGGCGATCCTGCGTCGGCCAAAGAAGTGATTGTGGACTACGCCAGCGGCGGCAAGGTTCACACGGTGCGCGCCGCGCATTGCATCTTGGCCTGCTGGCACGTGGTGATCCCATATATTTGCGGGGAATTGCCGCAGAATCAGAAGGATGCGCTGGCTTCCGCGGCGAAGGTTCCGCTGCTCTATACGAATGTGGCAATCGAGAATTGGGAATCTTTTCAGAAGCTCGGGGTCAGCTCCGTTTACGCTCCGGGAAGCTATCACACCATGGTGACTCTCGATCTGCCCGTCAGCATCGGCGGTTATGAATGCCCGCGCCAGCCGAAAGAATCGATCGTGCTTCACTTGATGAGGACGCCCGGCAAACCGGGCTTGCCGGCGCGCGATCAACATCGCCTTGGCCGGTACGAGTTGTTCACGACCTCGTTTGAAACCATGGAGCGCAACGTTCGCGATCAGTTGGCGCGAACCCTGGGGCCGGGTGGGTTCGATCCGGCGCGCGACATTTCTGCCATTACCGTGAACCGCTGGCCGCACGGCTACGCCTACGAATACAACTCTCTGTGGGATGAATTCTGGCTGGAAGGCGGCGAACCTCCGTGTGTGGTCGCCCGCCAACCCTTCGGCCGCATCGCCATCGCCAACGCCGACGCCGATGCCTATGCCTATACCGACTGCGCCATCGACCAAGCCTGGCGGGCGGTGGGCGAGATAACCAGAACCTAGCCCAGCGCAGACGGGGGCGTCGTTTCCTAACTTCCTTGCCTGATAGTATGATTCCTCCCGTCGCAGCCGGCGTGTCGCGCCGGCAGGCTCACATCGCTGATGTGGGCTGGGTGGAGAGGTGTCCTGTGCGTTGCCCACGTTCAAAAGCGGTTTCCGCCGTTGCTCTCCTCTTTTGCTTGCTGATGGCCTGTCCGCGGCTCATCGGCCAGACTGCAACTCAGCCGAAGCCGGTCGCGCAGGCTCCGGTCAAGGTCGGCAGCAACACTCTCTTCACTGTGCAGGGTGTCCTCTCCTTCTCCGCGGAAGATCGGGCTGCCGCCATTACCGCGAGGATCCATGGTCTTTCAAAAGATGTGAGGTTCAAGCCGGAATCCTTGTCGGTAACTGATGTGGCGGGCGCTACCAACATTATGGCTGGCGATCGGGTCGTCATGAGCGTTACCGACCAAGATGCGGAGTTGGCCGGCCAGAGTCGCCAAGACCTCGCCAACGACTACGCCCAGCGCATTAGTGCCGCATTGATTGCGCTGCGAAAGCAGTACAGCCTCAAAAGCCTTATTCTGGGCGCCGTCTATACCCTAATCGCCACCGCGATTTTGATCCTGGTTTTCCGGCTGCTGGGCTTCTTTTTCCCAAAGGTCCACACCAAACTCAATTCCTGGCGGGGCACTCTCATCCCCTCGTTGCGCATTCAGAAGTTCGAACTTCTACCCTCCGACCGAATCGCGGACTTCGCTGTCGGCATAACCAAGCTCATCCGTTTCGCCCTGGTTCTGGTGGCTCTGTACTTCTACGCGTCGGTGGTTCTGGGATTCTTTCCCTGGACCAGCGGCTATGCCCAAATTCTCGTCGGCTATGTGCTCTCTCCCCTGCAACTCGTCGGCGCTGCAGTCGTCGCCTATCTGCCCAACGTTTTCTTTATCGCCGTCATTGTCGTGATATCGATCTATTTCACGAAATTCGTTCGCGTTATCTTTGCCCAGATGGGAAAACAGACCATCACTTTCTCGGGCTTCTATCCGGAGTGGGCGGAGCCGACCTACAAAATCGTTCGCTTTTTGATCTTCACGCTGACTGTAATCGTGATCTTTCCTTATCTGCCGGGTTCGAAGTCGCCGGCTTTTCAAGGCATCTCCCTTTTTCTGGGAGTGCTTTTCTCCCTGGGGTCGACCTCGGCGGTCGCCAATGTCGTAGCCGGAGTCATTCTGACCTACATGCGCGCCTTCAAACTGGGAGATCGGGTCAAAATCGCCGACACCATCGGAGACGTAACCGAAAAAACGTTGCTGGTGACCAGAATTCGGACAATTAAGAATGTTGAAATCACGATCGCGAACGCCATGGTGCTGAGCACCCACATCATCAACTTCAGCGCGTCAGCGCAGCGGGAAGGATTGATTCTGCACACCTCCGTCACCATCGGCTACGACGCGCCCTGGCGGACGGTGCACCAACTTCTCATCGACGCGGCGCTGGCGACGGAAAATATCCTGAAAGATCCGAAGCCATTCATACTCCAGACCGCCCTCGACGACTTCTACGTCCACTACGAACTGAACGCTTATACCCATCAACCCAGTCAAATGGCACAAACCTATTCCGATCTCCACGAGAAGATTCAGGACAGGTTCAACGAAGCTGGCGTCGAAATCATGTCCCCGCACCGCTCGGCCGTGCGGGATGGGAACCCCATCGCGATTCCGGACGACTATCTGCCCAAAGGCTACGTGGCGCCGTCGTTCAAGTTGGGCCTGGACAATTTAATCGGCAATATCAAAGGTCCAACCAAGCCATCCAGCGACTAGGGAGTGGAAGGGCCCGGCTTCAAGCCCTGCCGCTCAGCCTTTGGTCCGATTGAGCAGAGCGGCACTCTGCGCGGAAACACGTCCGGGGGTGCGTTCGCGCCGCCGGCTCCAGGCCCCAAGCATGGCATCTGCTATCTATCTGAAAAAAGGCCACATGCTGGAAGATTTCGTTATTGGATCATTGTACATAATCGTATACAATTAGATACATATTTGGAGTTTCTCGATGGCGACGGCTCTAATCCCGGATCTAGGTTTAGATCTCCGTAAACTGCCCGATCTCACCGATCCGGCAACGCGCAAGCGGCTGAGTCCAGCGGCGGTCGAGGCGTTCTTTAAGATCACGGAGATGTGGCAACTAAGGAATGAAGATGCCATGGTGCTGCTGGGCGGCGTCTCAAACGGGCGCTACTATCAGTTGAAGAGGAGCCGCAAGGGCACGCTGACCCAGGACGAGCTTACACGCGTTTCGGTTCTGATTGGTATTTTCAAGGCGCTGAACATTCTGTTCAGCCGCAAGCTGGCAGATCAGTGGATTTCGCGGCCAAACAGCAATCCCATGTTCCGCAATACGCCCCCGCTTGAGTTGTTGGTTCGAGGCGGCCTGCCCGGTATGTTAAGCGTCCGTCGACTGCTGGATAGCCGCCGTGGCGGAAAGTAGCCTTTGCTGGCCACAAGGCAGATCGATCAGCGCGACACCCACCGCCTGATTCCAGCGCAGTTTGGCGACGACGGCGCCTCCGTTCTCGTGCGCCTGACCGAGGACCAAAATCTTCTCCATGGAATCTTCGAACTCGACAACGCAGCCAACGATCGTTTGTGGGCCGAATCCGGACGATTGCCCGGCGTTGATGCCCGAGAACTCGTCTTCGGAATTCCTTCGTATCGCATTATCAACGCTGCGTTCTGCCATCCTGCGCCGGCCGGATCGCGGTTCAATTCCCCCGACCGCGGCGCATGGTATGCGTCGTGCGAGTTGAAAACCTCGCAAGCGGAGGCGGCCTATCATCGGCAGCTTTGGTTACAGGAAACGCATTGGGACGAAGAAGACGCAGCCGATTACGTCGACTATCTGGCAGATTTCCGGGCCGAGTTTCATGATCTTCGTAGATCGAGCGAACACTTGGATTGTTTACGGCCTGGCAGCTACGCCGCCTCGCAAGCGTTGGCGGCGGATCTGCTGAAGCTGGGTTCGGCCGGGATCGTCTATCCCAGTCTTCGCCGTGCGGGAGGAACCTGCATCGTATGCTTTCGGCCGGTGCTGGTGACGAACGTACGCAAGGGACGCACTCTTACATATACATTGGGCAAATCGTTGTCCCGTTGGCGGTCCAAAGAGGAATAACCGCTTCGCCGCTGAATACCGCCGCAAGAGAGGACTTCCACGAATGCTAAAGGCTGATCGCTGACGGCTAATGAATCGTCTTCGTCTTCCTCGACATGTAATCCATCAGCAGATACTGCCCGAGCGTGTAAGGAGTGGTGAAGTAGGCTTTGCCGCGGCACATCTCGGTGACCTTCTGCACGAACTGCACCAGGCCGTAATCCGATGCCAGCATGAAGGTGTTGATCATTACGCCGGCGCGCTTGCATTTCGAGACTTCCTGCAGCGTCTCGCTGACCACCAGCGGATCGAGGCCAAAGGCATTCTTGTAGATGCGGCCGTCTTCCAGCGTCAGGGCCGAAGGCTTGCCGTCGGTGATCATGACGATCTGCTTCATGTCTTTTCGTTGCCGCTGCAGAATGCGCTGCGCCAGCCGCAGTCCCTCACGGGTATTCGTGTAATAAGGCCCAACCTTCACGCGCGCCAGTTGTGATAACGGCACTTCTTCGGCGGAATCGTGAAACAGAATCAGCGACAGCGAATCGCCGGGATACTGTGTGCGAATCAGCTGCGACAACGCCATGGCGACTTTTTTTGCCGGCGTGAAGCGGTCCTCGCCGTAAAGAATCATCGAGTGCGAGCAGTCGAGCATGAGCACGGTCGCGCACGAAGACTGATACTCGCACTGATGCACCTGCAGGTCGTTGTATTCGATGTTCAGCGGAAGGCTGAGGCCTTCGCGCTGAATGGCGCTGGATAAAGTCGCCGTGATGTCGAGATTGAGCGTGTCGCCGAACTCATAGGTACGCGACGATCCGCTGGTCTCGATGCCAGTGGCCAGGTCGCGCGTATCGTGGCGGCCGAAACTCGACTTGCCTAAAGATCCCATCAAGTCGCGCAGTGTCTTGTAGCCCAAAAAATCCAGGCTCTTATCGGTGATCTCAAACTTGGCCTGCTGTTGCGCTTCACCGACCTGTCCGCCCACGCTCGACTGCCGCGCCGCATCATGCGGCTGATCGATGCTGATGTAGTTCTCCTGCTCCATGCGCTGGATCAGCTGTTCGATCAACTGTTCCAGCGTCCCTTCCGCCTGCATCTGCTGCAGCCGCTCCCGCATCTCCTCGCTCAGCATGTCGCTTTGCAGCAGAGCCTGTTCAATGGCGCGGCGCAGGTCGTCGAGCGTCTGCTCGCCGTCCGGGAAGTAGTCATACATGTTCTGGAAACCGCTTTGCAGCAGGAAGTCGGAGAGCGCGCCGAGCAGGTCTTCCATGCTCATCTCGCCCGCCGGATCGGGAACGTATTTGCTGTAGCGGATGCGTTTCATGAAATAGTTCTCAGTTGCCGGTTCGCAGTTCTCAGTTTTCGTGCTTCTCGGTTTCGATTCCTTGCACTTAGCCTGAAGGCTGAGAAAAGATGCGCTCCGAGAACCGAGAACCGAGAACTGAGAACTGAGAACTTAGAACTCGCTAATTAAACGACCTTCTCTGCTTGTACGGTGCTTCCTCGCGCTCGAAGGAACCCTCGCCGCGCTTCGGCTGTTTTTCGCCCGCGGTGAACAGCCGCTCCTCATTGCGCCCGATGCGCTTGTGCGCGTGCAGGCCTTCGAGAATAAATTCCGCCGCCGAGACCAACGCCTCCGGGCTATCCTTGGGCCCAACCCCGACTTTCACCAGCTTTTCCATCAGGCCCTGGATGCCGCGCAAAGCTTTGAGCGCCTCGCTGGCCGCGGCCGCGTCGGCCAGCTGAATCTCGCCGCCCAGGTCAAACCACTGCACGACCTGCTGCATGTCGGCGCCTTTGAAATATTCGTCGTAGGTCTTGGCGATGGCCGAGCGAATCAATTCGCGGCCCACGTGGTCCGCGCCCTTCATTTCGCCTTCGTACTCGAGTTCCAGCTTGCCGGTGATGGCGGGCAGCGCCGCGTAGACATCCCCAATGCGCGGCACCACCAACTTTTCGTCGTGATGAATGGCGCGGCGCTCGGCGTTCGAGATGACGTTCTCCATGCAGGAAATCGGCAGGCGCTGGCTCACGCCGGAACGCTTGTCGATCTTCTTGTCTTCGCGTGCCGCGAAAGCGATGCGCTCGATCACCTCCCGCACATACTTCGGCAGCAGCAGCTTGCGCCCATCGCGCTGCGTCCAGGCCTCCTGCGCGGTAATGGCGATGCCTTCCTCGACCGTGGCCGGATAGTGCGTGCGAATCTCCGATCCGATGCGATCTTTCAGCGGTGTAATGATTTTGCCGCGGGCGGTGTAGTCTTCCGGGTTGGCGCTGAACACGAGGGCGACATCGAGCGGCAGGCGAATGGGATATCCCTTAATCTGCACGTCGCCTTCCTGCATGATGTTGAACAATCCCACCTGAATCTTGCCCGCCAGGTCGGGCAGTTCGTTGATGGCGAAAATTCCGCGGTTGGCGCGCGGCAACAAACCGTAGTGCACCGTCATCTCGCTGCTAAGGTGATGCCCGCCGCGCGCCGCCTTGATGGGATCGATGTCGCCAATCAAGTCGGCGATGGTTACATCCGGCGTAGCCAGCTTTTCCACGTAGCGCTCATCGGGCGTCAAATACGCGATCGGCGTCTCATCGCCCTGTTCCGCAACCAACTCGTAGCAGCGGCGGCAAATGGGAGCATACGGGTTATCGTGAATCTCGCAGCCGGCGATGTACGGCATCTGGGGATCAAGCAGCGTGGTCAAAGCGCGCAGAATGCGGCTCTTCGCCTGTCCGCGCAATCCCAACAGGATGAAATTGTGCCGCGAGAGGATGGCGTTCGTAATCTGCGGCACTACGGTGTCGTCATAGCCGACGATCCCGGGAAAAATGGGGCAATCCTGCCGAAGCCTCTGCGCCAGGTTGTCCCGCAGCTCATCTTTCACGTGCCGGCTGCCCAGGCGTGATTCAGAAAAAGCGCTGTGGCGCAATTCGCCGAGCGTATGCGGGAAACTCATGCCAAACCCCCAGAAAGGAAGCCACCCCTTGCTCTCGATTATACGCCGCTGATCCCGGCTCTCTGGGGTTCACCAATTCGTGATGCAGCGTCCGCACAAACACAAATCATGAACCGATTCAGCTCAATCTATTCGTAACGAAGCATCACCAAGGGGTCAACTCGCGTTGCGCGACGGGCAGGAAGGAAGCAGGCGACCGATCCCGAGATCAGGATGATTCCAATCGACAAAGCGAACGTCCATGGATCGGCCGTGCGGGTACCCCAGAGAATGCTGCCGAGAAAACCGCTCAGGCCGAGACCTGTGAACAACCCCACAACGATTCCTGACGAGACGAGGGCCATCCCCTTGCGCCACACCATCTTCAGAACGCTGGCCCGCTCTGCCCCAAGCGCCATGCGTACCCCGATCTCATGAGTGCGAGACGAAACAAAATAAGTCATTACGCTGAACACGCCGATCACCATGAGCAACAGACCAATCGCTGCAAACGCGCTCAGAGCTACAAATTCGAACCGCGGCGCGCTGAACTCGTTGTGGAGCAAATCCTCAATCGAGCCGGAGTGGCTGAATCCCACACTCGGATCGATCGCCGCTACTTCGTGGTAGACGCTTTTCAGCAGCACCTGCGGGTCCTGCGCGGTTTTCGCGATGATATGCAGCGGATTGCCAAACCCCGCCACACTGGCCGGAAGAAACGCCTCCGGCATCAAGTTGTACCCGGCGCCTTCCGGCCGCGTCTCGAAATCACTGACCACGCCGACAATCTCGAAGTATGCGTTGTGTGGCGCATCAAGAAACGGCCGGTCAAGTACTTCGAACTTGATCTTTCGTCCGATTGGATTCCGGCCATCAAAATACTTCCGGGCCAACTCCTTATTGACCACCGTCACGTGACGGTGAGCCTCAAGATCGTCCTGAGAAAAAAGTCTGCCTTGTTGCAGTTGAAGGCCTAACGTCTGAAAGTAACCTTGCGTGCACAGCTCAATATCGGTAGTCCAACGCTCCGTGTGCGGCTTTCCTGGAATATCAACATCAGTCCACGAACCTTCGTCGGGCGGCAGCATCAGGGTCTCGCTTACCGAAATCACGCCGGGAAGCTGCGCAACCCGCGGCAAGAGCTGATCAAAAAAGGCTGGCTTTCTGTCGGGCTTGCCATAGTAACGATCCTGCGGAAGCGCCAGCTCCGCGTACAGGGTCTTTGCCGGATCGAACGGCAATTCGACCTGAGTCAACGCCAGGAAATTTCGCATCAGCAACCCGGCTCCTGTGACAAGGACCACCGACAGCGCAACCTCGGCGACGACAAGCACGCTGCGTAATCTGCCGTGCTCGACGGCGTCCGCGCGCTTGGCCGCCAGCCCGAGGCGAGAATCGTTCTTCAACGCGTGGAGCATCGGCGCAAGGCTGCAGAGGAGAGTTGTAAGCGCTGTAATCGTAATCGCAAACAGTAGCACCCTGGAATTCATTCCGATAACTGCTTCGCCCGGAATTGCATCCTGAGGAAGGATCGCAACTACGAGCTTTAGCCCAAAGTACGCGATCAACCACCCGAGCAGACAGGCTGCAGCTGAAAGCAGAAAGCTCTCAGCCACGAACTGCTGAATGATTCGACGCCGGCTGGCGCCCAGAGCCGTGCGAATTGCAACCTCTTGACCGCGGGTGATTCCTCGCGCCAGCAGCAAGTTCGCGACATTCGTGCACGCAATCAGTAACAGCATGAACACGGTGGCAAGCAGAACATACAAGGCTTTGTCGAAACTTCCTACAGCAGTGTCGATCAGCTTTGTAACCACCACTGCGTACTTTTCCGGATTGAGAGCGAATTGCTCGTTGCTGGTTAGCCGGTGCGCAATTACATCGAGATCGGCCGCGGCCGTTTCCACTCTTATTCCCGGCTTGAGCCTTCCAACAATCTCCCCGCTTTCTGCGCCCGCTGGTTCCGGCGCCCAGATGCTCGCCCGGTAAATGTCGAACCTCGGCGGCATGATTCCAACTAGCGTTCTCGGCTGGCCGTCGAGGATGAAGCTCTTGCCCAGTAGGGCCGGGTCGCCGTCGAATTCGCTCCGCCACAATCGGTAATTCATCACGAAAACCGGCGGCGAGCCGGGCTTCGCATCTTCGGCCGTCAGCGTCCGCCCGAGCAGAGAAGACACACCGTAGAACTCAAACGTATTGCTGGTCACGGTCGCTAGGCCGGGCAACACCCGGGTTCCGATGCCATCGCTATAAAGGACACTGTGCGCCCGGTTGTAGGCGACAGTGTCTTCGAAAACATGGTTTTCTTCGCGGAAGGCCTTGAACTCCGAAGCCGAGAAGAAATTGCGACCCGTACTCCCCCCGGAGTTCGCCAGATTTTGAATGGAGAAGGTGACCAACCGATTCGAGCCTTTGTAGGGGAACGGCTCCAGCAGAACGTTGTAGAACACGCTGAACGCGATGGTTGATGAACCGATACCGAGCGCGAGCGCCAGAATAGAAGCGACAGAGGCCCGGCGGTCTGCTCTTAGCCCACGGTACGCCAGCCGGAGATCGAAAGTGAGGTTTTCCAGCACGCTATCTCCGAATGTTCACGTCGCGTGGCCGTTGCCTCCCGCCTTCTGGCGGGCATAAACCGCTCTTCGCAGGTTGGGGAGGATGGCCTCGAAGTAAGAAATAACGGCGTGCATCCGCTCGGGCTCCGACTTTATGCCGAGCAGCGTTTGTTTGAAGTCGAGATCCAGCGGAAGCGATCCCACCAGATGAAAAGAAAGTAGCCTCGGCTCGACCGAAGGCGAACTTTCCTCCTTGTTTCCGGCGAGCGCCATGAGTTCGCCGTGAAGTTTGATCGCTTGCGCAACTTCGTTCGCGCTTGCCGTACCCGGTTCATCGTGCAGGTAAAGCACTTCGGCCTGCAGGAAAGAGCGCTCCTGGTTCACTTCCATGACCTCGAAGCGCTGAACCCCTCGCGTGACGATATCCATCCGGCCATCGGGGTATTTCTTGGCGACCGTCACAATTTCCGCAGTGCAGCCGATTTCCGCGACCCCTTCGTCTTTTGTCCGTACTACGCCAAACGGCCTCTTCTGGTTCAGGCATTCCGCCACCATCTCTCTGTAGCGCGGTTCAAAAATATGAAGAGGCAGTGACACCCCCGGCATGAGGACAACTTCCAGGGGAAACAGCGGCAGAAGCGTGCTCAAATGGCCTCCGACTTCCTCGCGAGACGCGACTCGCGCATTTTCTCGATTGTACGCCCGCCCTTCATTTATCTTCGGTAGGATGTCGGTAGGATGAAGGGAAGTTGACCCCATGCCTGAAAAGAATAACGCCTCCGGAAAAGTTGTAGTCGTGACCGGCGCTTCGATGGGAATCGGCGAAGCGATTGCCAAAGTTTTTGCCGCCCACGGGGCTAGCGTGGTGTTGTTATCCCGCGATGCGGCTCGCGCCGAAGCTGCCCGCACGCGCATCGGCCATGTCGAGCGAACCGTGGCAATGTCCTGTGACGTTCGCCATCGCGAGGAAATCGACCGCGTGCTGGGGCTCACCATGCGCCATTTCGGCCGGGTGGATGTTTGGGTAAACAACGCCGGCCAGGGTGTGCTCGACTCGATTGCCAATGTGGATATGGCCGCCTGCCGCGATATTTTCGAAACGAATTTCTTCGGCGCCATGATGGCCATGCAAGCGGTCATTCCCGTCATGAAGCAGCAAAACTCGGGCACGATCATCAACATCTCCAGCGTGGCGGGGCACATTCCGCTGCCTTTTTCCGGCGTCTATAGCGCGACCAAATTTGCCTTGAACGCGATGGGAAAGGCGGCGCGCATGGAATTGAAGTCTGCCGGAATCAACGTTCTTACCATATGCCCCGGTTTCGTGCGAACTGACTTTGGCGTGAACGCCCTGAAGGGAAAAGAAGTGAAGCGCGCGCGTCCCGAGTTAGCTCGCGGCATCACTGCGGATCGGGTCGCGCGGGCCGTGCTCGATGGTTATCTGAAGAACAAGCGCGAAGTGATCGTGCCGTGGACTATGCATCTGGTGGTGAGGCTCTATCAACTTGTTCCGGGATTGGTCGAGCGGCAGATGGCCAAAATGGCACGAAGCATTACGTAGTGGAAGGATCCTTCAGAGTGGGGATTTTTGATGTTCACGCCTCATAGACGGGCCACAGGAATATCAATCATCCCAGCTCCGCCAGCATCGCTTCCATCTCGCTTAGCGCATGCGCGTTGCCGGTGCGCCGGGCGGAAGCAATACCATCGCTCAGCATCTTCTTGGCTTCCTCGGCGCGCTCCGCTTTCGCCAAAGTCTGTGCTGCCATGAAGTAGCCGGGAGTGTAGTCAGGGTGCGCTGCCAGCAGCTTGTTGAACTCGGCGAGTGCCTCGTTGATTTGTCCGGAATTGGAATATTCCATGGCCAGCCCGTAGCGCGCGAATGAGTCGCCCGGATTCTGGGAAAGTATTTCAGTCAGCATGGCAATGCGATCCATAGCGGCACAATTCCTCGCGGGCAAGAGAAGCGCTTACGAGACTACTACAGTCTTTCGCGTTCCTTTGGCCCCTGATTCTTCCGGGTAGTGGCTCGGTTTGGCGAATTTGTGCCAACCATTGCCATTCCGAGCCGGCCTTATCGGCGAGGAATCTGCTTGTTGCCAGCATCAAAACAGCAGATTCCCTTTGACTTCGCTCAGGTCAGGCTCCCGCGCGATGCGGCTGCGCGTCGGAATGACAAATGTGAGAAATATCCAAATTGCGGCACGACCCTTCCTCTTCCGTTTGGCGCTTCGCGCTTCCCTCGATACAATGTTTGGTTCCGCGGAGATTCTCTTGGCCTGTCCATTCTTCGTACCCACGCGAAAGCTTTCCGGCGGAGCGTGGCCGCATCCCTCGCGCCTGCCTTTGGGGGCAGGTTGGGAAGGCCATTGCAACGCTCCGGGCCATGAGGGCGCCGAACCAAGCCACGACGAGCTGACGGAGTTCTGCAACCTCGGCTACGCGACCGCTTGCTCCCGCTTGCCGCAGCAGCGGCCCTACGATGCGGTGCGCTTTTCGGTAGTGCGTGACGGCGCGCAACTGCGGATGTGCTTTGTCTGCGAAGTGGAACATCGCCCGGCGCAGCACGGCGAACTGCAGTACGACGCCGTTGCCGGCCAGTGGACCTTGCCGCATCCCGATGCTCGTATCCAGAAAATGGCGGAGTGTTACCTCGAGTCCTACTTGCTTCGCCGAATGCCCTCCGCTCCGGCGGATTCTCTGTCGAGCCTGAACTCATGAACCCGAACCCTGATTTGTTGACTCCTCGGCCGGTCCGCGACTCGCAATCCGAAATGAACGAGTTTGTTCTGCCCAACGACGCCAATCCTTTGACCGCTCTGCTCGGCGGACGCCTCATGCACTGGATTGACATGGCCGGAGCCTTGGCGGCCCATCGCCATTGCCGGAACTACGTCGTGACCGCCTCCATCGATCACATGGATTTCCTGGTTCCCGTGCATGTGGGCGACTTGGTGATTTTGCGCTCCTCGGTAAACCGCGTCTTTCATACCTCGATGGAAGTCGGCGTCAAAGCCTGGGTGGAGAACTATATCGAGGACAATCGCCGCCACGTGAGCTCCGCCTACTTGACCTTCGTAGCCGTAGATGGAAAGGGAAACCGCTTAGCGGTTCCCGCCGTGATCCCCGAAACCGAGGAAGAAAAGCGCCGCTACGATGATGCCGGCCGCCGCCGCGATATTCGGCGGGCGCATTTGAAACGCCGTGCCGGCCTCAGCTAAAAAGATCGTAACCTCGGGGCCTAAGACCTGGGCGGGCGCTTTCTCAAGTCCGGGTCCATGGCTGCCGATGAAGAATCCAAATTGTGACGCTGATCACAGCTTTTCGATCGCCCGCTTCGAGATAATGCGGGCCTCTTAATTATGGAAAGCGCACTGCTTGTCGACCGCCTTCATTTTGCCTTCACCGTAACTTTCCACTACCTGTTTCCCCAACTCACCATGGGCCTGGCGCCGCTCATTGTGATCCTCAAGACGCTGGCTCTGCGTAGCAAAGACCCGGCCAAGGCCGATCTCTACAACCAATCCGCACGTTTCTGGGCGCGCATTTTCGGGATTAATTTTGTCTTCGGCGTGGTCACTGGAATCCCCATGGAATTCCAGTTCGGCACCAACTGGTCGCACTTCTCGCGCTTCGCCGGCGGCGTCATCGGCCAGACCCTGGCCATGGAGGGCATGTTTGCCTTCTTCCTGGAGTCGGCGTTTCTGGGCCTGTTTCTTTACGGCGAAAAGCGGCTTAGCCCGCGCGGGCACTGGTGGTCGGCGGTGGCGGTGTTTGTGGGTTCCTGGCTTTCCGGCTTCTTCATCATCGCCACCGATGCATGGATGCAGCATCCCGTGGGCTACGCCTTCGCTCCCGACGGTTCGGTCCAGCTCACCAGCTTCTGGCAATTGGTGCTGAACCCCTGGGCGTGGTGGCAGTACGCCCACAACATGGGCGGGGCGGCCATCACCGGCGCCTTCGTGATGACTTCTGTGGGAGCGTTCTACCTTTTGTGGGGCAAGTTTACCGGGCACGCGAAGATGTTCATCAAAGTCGGCGTGATCGCCGGCTGCGTATTCACCATCCTGCAGCTGTTTCCCACCGGTGATGGCCAGGGCAGAATGATCGCCCGCAACCAACCCGCCACGCTCGCGGGCATGGAGGCCCTGTTCACCAGCCAGCCCGGAGCGCCTCTTGTCATCGTTGGCCAGCCGGACGTAAGTCAGAAGAAGATCGACAATCCCCTCATCGTTCCCAACATGCTCAGCGAGTTGACCTACCGCCGTTGGAAGGCGAAGGTGCAGGGGCTGGACGCATTCCCCTCCGACCAATGGCCGGATAACATCCCGCTGCTTTACTACAGCTACCACATCATGGTCGGGCTGGGAACATTGTTCATTGCCATCATGGTGGTCTCGGCTTTCCTGCTTTGGCGCGGCAAGCTCTTCCAGGCGCGCTGGATGCATTGGATTCTGCTGCTGAGCCTGCCATTCCCCTACATCGCCAACACCGCCGGCTGGATGACAGCGGAACTTGGCCGGCAACCGTGGCTCGTCTATGGACTGATGCGGACCGCCGAGGGCTACTCCAAGGAAGTTTCTGCGGGCAACGGAATGTTCACCCTGCTTGGCTTCATGGGGATGTACACGGTGATGGGAATTCTGTTCTTGTTCTTGGTGCGGCGCGAGGTGGAGGTCGGCCCGCTCGCCAATTCCGCCGCCGGCCACTAACACAAGAGCGCCCGCGCTTCGCAGATGCCTTGGTGATGACGCTGGGCTGAGGACTTATGGAAACACTCTGGTTCGCAATCGTTGCAGTCATGCTGACTGCCTATGTGCTGTTTGACGGATTCGACCTGGGAGCGGGCGTCATCTATTTCCTGGTCGCCAAAACCGCCGACGAGCGGCGCATGGTCATGCGAACCATCGGCCCGGTCTGGGACGGCAACGAAGTCTGGCTGCTGGCCGCCGGCGGCACTTTGTACTTTGCCTTCCCCGTGCTGTATGCCTCCGGATTCAGTGGCTTCTATCTTCCGCTCATGATGGTGCTGTGGCTGCTCATGCTGCGCGGCATGGGGATCGAATTGCGCGCCCACATGGAGAATCCCGTGTGGCTGGGGTTCTTCGATTTTGTGTTCTCCATTTCGAGCACGTTGCTGCCAATCTTTTACGGCGCTGCTCTCGGCAACGTCATCCGCGGCGTTCCGCTGGGTAGCGACGGATATTTCTTCGAACCACTGTGGACCAATTTCCGCGCGGGAACGAACCCGGGGATTCTCGACTGGTACACCGTCATGGCCGGCGTGGTTGCGCTGGTGACGTTGACCACCCACGGCGCTCTATACGTCGCCATCAAGACCGAAGGGGACTTGGCCGAGCGCTCGCGAAAAGTCGCGCTCACTCTGTGGCCCGTTCAATTGGCGCTGACCGTGATTAGCCTGGCGGCAACTTACTATGTAAGGCCATCGGTCATGAACAACTACCGCGATCATCCTATCGGCCTGCTGGTGCCGGCCGTGGTGTTGGCGAGCTTGTTCGTGATCCTCTGGGGCGCGCGCAAGGGCAACTCGGCGCGCGAGGAGAAGCTGGCTTTCGTGGGATCCTGCCTGTACATCACCGCCATGCTGGTAGGCGCGGTCTTCGCGCTTTATCCTTTGGTGCTGCCCGCCAGCACCAATCCAGCGTACAGCCTGACCATCTACAACGCCGCCGCCGGAATTCACGGCCTGACCGTGGGCGTCATCTGGTGGGTGATTGGAATCCTCATCACGAGCGGATACTTCGTCTTCGTCTACCGCATGTTCCGCGGCAAGGTGAGGCTCGAGGGCGGGGGATACTAGGAAAATGGGGCGCGGGCGCCCTCGCCCGCGTATCCCTGCAACGAAACCCAAAGCCGGCGCCCGCCGAAAATCCTACAATATCCCATGCCCCTGGTCCGCCCACGACTTACCGACTACTACGGCGTCCTCATCACCCAGGCCCAGGCCGACTTCGCCATCCCCTTCCTCGACGAAGACATCCCCCTCTACCTCGACCCTTTCCTCCTCTGGCGTTCCCCCAGCCAGCAGGACAACGCCCTCCACACCGCCGTAGTCAATTCCTTCAACCACCTCGGACACCTTGAAAAACAAGGCCGCCACTCCCAGGCCGCCGAAATCCTCACTACCCTGAGCGAATGCGACGAAGCCGGCTTCGGCCATTCCCACACTCGCGAAGGCCGCCGCATCGGCAAAACCACCGCCGAGCAGATTCTGGAACTATTCAAAACCGTCCCCGACTACGACAAACGCGGCTTCATCCACTTTGAGGAAATTCAATTCTTCGTCGAACACATCTCCGCCGACCGCATCAGCGACATCGCCTGCAATCTTCTGAAGTCGTTTCTCATCGACTACACCATCCAGCAATGCCAGAACCACAGCATCCCCACCCAACCGGCCAAGGTCCCATCGGTCTATAACTACAAAGAAAACAAACTGTCCGATGAATCCGCCATCGCCCTCCCCGTCAATCCCGAAACCAAAGGGCCCATCATCCTTGTCCCCAAGCGCTGGCTAAGATTCCGCCCCTGGCTCGATTTCAAGGAGTACGCCGCCGAATACTTCCCCAAGGAAAAATCGCCCGTCGAGGGCCCGTCTCGCGTGGCCGTCGTGACCTACAACCGTCAAAACTACGGCGCAGTTCAGGAATATGTCGCTGCCAAAGAGCGCACCGCCGCCGCCTGCAAAAACGACCCGCTCTTCAGCCAGATTCCCATCGCCTCCGCCAAAACCAGCCTGCAAGTCATCAAGGCCCTCCCCACGGGCATGAAGGAAGAAAACGACAAGAAGTACGAACGCGAGCTCTCCCGCCTGCTGGCCTCAGCCTTCTACCCTCAACTCGACTTCGCCAAAGCCCAATCCCGCACCGAATCCGGCGCTTTAATTCGCGACCTCATCTTCTACAACAACCGCTCTCATCCGTTCTTAGAAGAAGTATTCCAGAAGTACGAATCCCGCCAGATCGTCATGGAGATGAAGAACGCCGCCGAACTCCACGGCAGCCATATCAACCAGCTCAATCGTTATCTGACCGCCGAATTCGGCCGTTTCGGCATCCTCCTCACCCGCAGAATGCCCCTGCCCGCCGTCTTCCGAAACACGGTTGACCTCTGGTCCGGGCAGCGCCGGTGCATCCTCATCGTCGATGACTACGACCTGGAACAAATCGTCAACCTCTACGAATCGAAGCAGCGCGACCCGCTGGACGTACTCAAGAAAAAATATGTAGAGTTTATGCGGGCCTGCCCCGGCTAGAAGCGGTTGGCTTGGTTTTGGGAAGGGCACGACCTTTGGTCGTGCCGCTAAGCGAGCGAACATACGTCAGCGCTTTAGCGCCTGAGGTTACCCGAGCGCTGTCATCCTGAGGACTCCGACGAAGGACCTGCGTTTTGTTCGCTGGAGAAAATGTCAGCAAGCCCGCAGGAGTACCGCATGGACCGCAAAGAAGACATCTACGAATTCGAAAAGCTGGAGCAACAACTCCACTCTTTCCTCTCGGAAATCTCCGAACTCTCCAAGAAAAAGCCCAACGACGCCCTCAACAAATTCAAACTCAAATTCATCAACGGCGCGCTGGACAAGCTAAACAAGCTTCTCGGCGACTACAGACCATTCCCGGACTTTGAGCTTTTTGACGTCGACGACCTGCCAAGTAACAGTGACACGGTCCTGATTCTCTCGCAGTACGCGGGTGCGGCTCACCGCTTTCGCACGGAACAGACCACAAGCAACGGAAGCAGGTGGTACTGGACCGTGCGCGGAAAAGCTTCGGACATTCCGACTAGAGAGCCCAGATTTTTCAAATATCAGTCGAGGTGAGATGGACCCGCAAGGATGCTCGCCGAACAACGCACGGTATTGCTCTCTCCCCCATCTGTCATCCCGACCGGAGCGCAACCATCCGGAAAGCGGATGGTTGTGCGGAGCGGAGGGACCTTGTGCTTCATGGCCGGGCGCAGGCGAGTCTGCGGGGCTAGCCTCCGCACCTCCGATTCTCGGTGCGGCCCGTCCCTGCCGCGCGTCTTGCATCAGGCAGCGAGCTCACGGAGACGCTCACTGCCAAGCTTGGCGACCGCCGAGCCGCCCGCGTGTCCCGGCTTCGCGCCGCCGACCGTTCTCTATTCCACCCACCATTCAGGCTGCCTTGTATCAACCCCAAAGTCGATTCTCTCTCTGTATTTCTCGACCAAACGAAGCGTCTCTTGCAAGAGGTCGTAGTCAGACGAAGACGGAACGTCTCGGAAGAACATGTATCGGGCCTTCTGTTCCTCCTCGCCAGCACGCTCCATGAATAGAACCTGCTCTTCGGCGAACGCCTTGACTGCCTCACGGCCACACACAGCCTCGGCAACTCGCTTTGAAACGATGTTAGCTTCGCGCTCGTGTGGAATGTCAGTTGTCATGGCACTCGGCTCGAATAGTTTCAGATTTTCATACAGCTTGAAGTTCACGAACGCCAATTTGGGGGCGAAACCGTGCTGCATGAAGTGCTGCAATTCATGGGCGTAGGTTATCACCGCACCAACCACGTCGAGACAGGTTGTGCTTCTGACATATACCAGATTGTCGAAGATAATAGTGTCTTGATGCGGCATTCCTTCTGGGATCTCACTAAAAGGACGATAGAAACAATCCCGGAGATAGTCGGGGACGCAATTTCTTGCCGAGCGTGAAAGGTGAAATCCGCGATAGTGCCGCCCAAACTGAGGCATTTGCCGCAGTTGCTCATCGTCCCGAGCTGCAAAGTAACGATAGAGCCTTTTGGGTGGAAGCGCGAAGTGTTTTTCCGTCTCCTGACAAAGGGGTTTCAGAGTCGCTTCGTTTGCAGCCGAACCGTTAAAGTTCCATGCCGTAACCCGAGGCTCCATCAGCGAAGGGTAGCACTTTTCCTCTGGCGAACACAAGGCGAACAAGCGTGGGATGCCCGAACGGGCGGTAGACATTTCCGCCGTGCGAGGGTACACGAGCCATGATCTCAGCAAGAAAAAGACGCGGGCGAGGGCGCCCGCGCCACACAAACCTGATCAACCCTATTTCTGGTCTCCCGCTGCGGGAGTCTTTTCCGGAGCGCTCGAACTTGCCGCAGACCCCGGTGCGGATGCTGCCGGTGCGGTGGATGAGGGATTTTCCGGAGCGCTCTCCGGGGCTTTCCCTGGAGTCTGCTCGGCTTCCTTGGGCTTAATCGAGAGCAGTTCCACCTCAAACACCAAGGTCGAGTTCGCCGGGATCGGGCCTTGGCCGTGCTCGCCATAGGCCAAGTCCGCGGGGATGAAGAGCTGCCACTTCGACCCGACCGGCATCAGTTGCAGAGCTTCCGTCCAGCCTTTAATCACGCCGGAAACGGGAATGGTCAGCGGCTCGTTGCGCTTGTAGGAGCTGTCAAACTCGGTGCCATCGGTCAGCGTACCGCGGTAGTTGCACACCACCGTGTCGCTGGCGGCGGGCTTGGGCCCGGTGCCGGCAGTCAGGATTTTGTATTGCAGACCATCGGGCAGCGCGACTACGCCCTCCTTCGCCTTGTTGGAAGCCAGGAAAGCATCGCCCGCCTTCTTGTTGGCCTCCGCCTCCTGCTGCATCTTGGCTTGCATCTTCTGCCTAGCCTCGTTCGACACCTGCTCGAGCACCGCTGCGGCTTCCGGCTCGGTCATCTGCATCTTTCCTCCGGCTATGGCGTCCTTTAAGCCCCGCGCCAGAATGTCGGGGTCGACCGCGACATCTCCCCGGTGCAGATTGTTTCCCAGGTTCATGCCAAGAGCGTAGCTGAACTTCTCCTTCTGCGTGGTTAGCGGAGCAGGAGCCTTGGCGGCAGTCGCGGGGTGAGTTTTCGCAGGCGCCGTTTGCGTTTTGGCCGAGGAAGCTGTTTTTGGTTTCGCCGCCGGGGTGGATTTGGTCTGTGCGCTGACGCAAATCGCCCCCGCCAACATCAGGATAGCCACAGTCAGAGTTTTCAACATGCCGCTATTCTCCCATTGCCTAGCGAACTCGGCAACTCCGGGAATGCCTCAGTTTGGCGAATTTATACTAACCATTGTCAGTCCGGGCCGGCCTTATCGGCGAGGAATCTGCTTGTTGACTGCAACAAAACAGCAGATTCCTCGCGCGGTAGTGCTGCGCTTCGGAATGACAAATTGGAGGAAATATCCAAATTGGGCCACTAGCGCAACTCTGGGAGGTTGCAGCATTGTGAACCGATTCTTTCGATGAACTTCAAATCCGGCGGGCGTGTAGTTGGGCTCCTTCTTTGTCAGCGCGAGGCTGCGCCCGGTCCTTCGTCTGTATAATCAAAGTAAGCTCATCTGCTATTTCGTTCAGAAAGGCGACCTTCTTGGGTTCACATACGCATCCTCAGGGCGGACCGCCGCCGCCGCAGGGGCCGCAGCCTTTGCCCGGCGTGGAGTCCATCATCGCGGTCGGCTCCGGCAAGGGCGGAGTCGGCAAGACCACCCTTGCCGTCAGCCTGGCCATCGCTCTGGCGAAGCTGGGACGCAAAGTCGGATTGCTCGACGCCGACGTTTACGGTCCGAACGTGCCTCTTATGCTCGGAGCCAGCGCTCAGCCTCAGGTCAACCCTGAAGGAAAGATCGATCCGCTGGAAGTTCACGGCCTGAAGGTCGTTTCGGTGGGATTTTTGAATCCCGGCGACAAGCCGCTGATCTGGCGTGGCCCCATGCTGCATTCGATCATCCGGCAATTTCTGGGATCGGTGCATTGGGGGCAGCTCGAGTATCTGGTAGTGGATTTGCCTCCCGGCACCGGCGACGTCGCGCTTTCGCTGATTCAGACCGTTCCCCTGACCGGCGCGATTGTGGTTTCAACGCCGTCCGATGTTTCTTTGCAGGACGCGCGGAAGGCGATTGAGATGTTCCGGCAGATGAAAGTCGACCTGGTCGGCATGGTGGAGAACATGAGCTATTTCGTTTGTCCCCATTGCCAGCACGAGATCGATATTTTCTCGCGCGGCGGCGCCGAAAAAACCGCCGAGCGGTTTGGAGTAGCTTTCCTGGGGAATATTCAGCTTGATCCCGAGCTTCGCAAGGGCGGGGATGCGGGGATTCCGACCGTCTTAGAAGGAGAGAACTCTCCCCACGCGAAATCGCTCTACGAGGTTGCCCGGAAAGTCATGGCACGGGTTGAGGAGATCAAGTCCGCGTCGTCTGAAGGGGTAATCCAAATTCAGTAGGTTCGGCTTTCCCCGACTGCGGGGCCACGCGCAGTTCCTAGATTGGCAATCCCCCGCCGAGAGTGCTAACCCTTGACAAGGGGGCGGCGGGGTTCCTAGAATTGTAACTGGCGCCTTCCTGAAGACAAAAGCTTAAATATATGGATTTAAAGGTGGTTAGCTAGGCGAGCGTGGGTACACAGCCCGACCGCCGGGCTGCGATGATACAAGGAACCGAATGCAATCAGGACCGCCGATCGGCGAACGGGAACGGGAGATTCTAACCGCCATCGTAGAGACCTTTATTTCTACGGGTGAGCCGGTCGGGTCGCGCACGCTGGCCCGCTCCAGTCGCGAGGGGCTGAGCCCGGCCACGATTCGCAACGTAATGGCGGATTTGGTGGACGCGGGTTTTCTGGAGCAGCCCCATACCTCGGCCGGCCGGGTTCCGAGTTCGGAAGGCTATCGCTATTACGTCGAACAGCTTACCGGGAAGGCACGGCTTTCGCACGAGGATGAGGACATCATCCAGGATTCTCTGCATGGCATTTCCGATGTGCAGGAATTCATGGAGCGCACCTCGCACGTGCTTTCGCTCATCTCTCATAATGTGGGAGTGGCGGTTGCCATAGGCGGACCCAAGAACGCCCTGGAGCACGTCTACTTTTCGCGGCTAGGAGACCAAAAGGTTTTGGCCGTGGTGGTGACGAAGTCGGGACTGGTGCGGGATCGGGTTCTGCGGCTGGACATTCCGCAAGGCGACCTCGATGTCGCGGCGCGCTTCATCAACGAGAACTTCCGTGGCTGGACCATGGAGGCCATGCGAACCGAGATTGCCCGCCGGTTGGAGCAAGAACGCAGCGAATATGACACGCTGATGAGTTCAGTGGAACAGCTTTACCGCCAGGGTGCGTTGACCACCGACGAAACCGCTCAGGTGATTTTCGTCGAGGGAGCCGCGAATCTGGTGGCCGGCGAGCAGGATCGCCAGCGCTTGCAAGAGCTGCTGAAAGCGCTGGAGGAGAAACAGAAGCTCGTCGAGCTGCTGGGGGCGTATTTAGACACAAAACAGGAAGCGGTGCGAGTGGTGATTGGGTTGGATGAGGCGCTGCCCTCGATGCGCAATCTGGTGCTGAT
The DNA here is from genome assembly GCA_963770915.1 of uncultured Acidobacteriaceae bacterium. GTDB lineage: Bacteria > Acidobacteriota > Terriglobia > Terriglobales > Acidobacteriaceae > PALSA-270. The sequence goes on along the minus strand of CAVYRG010000001.1, from coordinate 1,270,310 downwards.
TGGCGCTCCGGCGCGGGTGAATGGCGAAGTGATGGGATCGCTGGCGGTGATCGGATCGACACGGATCGACTATCAGAACACCATGACGGCGGTTTCCTACATTGCGCGTTTGTTTGACAAGATTTTAAACGAATCGGAATGATGGTGTAGCGAGATTATGGCGAGAAGCAACGGAAAAACGGAAGCCTCTCGGCGCGAGCTGGATGTCGATCACGAGCTGAGCCAGGGCGCGGGCGAAGATTCGAGCGAAAGAGCTGGACTGCCCAACGCTGCGGCTGGTTTCACCCCGGCGGATGGGGATGCTCGCGACGGCGAGCTGCAAAAACTGAGAGCGGAGCGGGACGCGCTGGTCGACCGGCTTGCGCGATTGCAGGCGGAGTTCGAAAACGCCCGCAAGCGCGCGGTTCGCGAGCAGCAGGAATTCCGCGACTTCGCGCTGGCGGATGCGTTAAAGACGCTGCTGCCTGTGCTCGACAGCTTTGAGCGCGCTCTGCAACATGCTCCGCCGGGCGACTCGGAATTCAAGAGTGGCGTCGAGCACATCTACCGGCAGCTGCGCGATGCCTTGCACAAGTTAGGACTGCGGCCCGTTCCAGCCAAAGGGGAGACGTTTGATCCGTATCTCCACGAGGCGATCGAGATGGTGGACACGGACGCCGCGCGGGACCACGAAGTGCTGGAAGAGTTGCAAAGCGGATACAAGCTGAAGGATCGTTTGTTGCGCCCGGCGATGGTGAAAGTGGCGCGGAACACGAAGCACTAGGCGTTGTCATTCCGATCCGGTTTTTGGCGAGGAATCTGCTTCTTGCGCGGTCAAAAGAAGATTTCTCGCGCGATGCCCCCGCGCTTCGGAATGACAACGGGTAAGAACAGTTAGGAACATAACTCTGCCAAGCAACGTTAAACGCGATTACTACGAAGTGCTGGGAGTGGCGCGCGGCGCCTCCGATCAGGAGGTGAAGAGTGCTTACCGTAAGCTGGCCATGCAGTTTCACCCCGACCGCAACCCCAACAATCCTGATGCCGAGGAAAAATTCAAAGAAGCCAGCGAGGCCTATGCGGTGCTGGCCGACGGCGAAAAGCGCGCCCTCTATGACCGCTTCGGCCACGCCGGGGTCAATGGCGGGGGCGGCGGGGTCGGTTTCGATCCCACCACATTTCAGGATTTCAGCGACATTTTCGGGGATATTTTCGGCTTCGGCGATCTGTTTGGCCAGGGATCCCGGCGAGGCAGCCGCGCGCAGCGAGGCGCCGACCTGCGCGAGGACCTCACGCTGGAGTTCGAAGAGGCGGTTTTCGGAACGGAGAGCCAGGTTACGGTCCGCCGCCACGAGACTTGCGAAGCATGCGAGGGCTCGGGCGCCGCGCCCGGCAAAGCGCCGGTGACTTGCCGCTCCTGCGCGGGACGTGGACAGGTTCGCTATCAGCAGGGCTTTTTCAGCATCGCGCGCACCTGCCCGAATTGCCAGGGGACGGGCAGCGTCATCACCGATCCTTGCAGCAAGTGCAGAGGACAAGCCCGCGTTCTTCGCCAAAGAAGCGTGGATGCAAAAATCCCCGCCGGCGTCGAGGACGGAACCCGCATCCGCTTCAGCGGGCTGGGGGAGAGCGGGGTTTTTGGCGGCCCGCCCGGCGATCTGTATGTGGTCCTGCACGTCAAGGAACATTCCTTCTTCGAGCGTGAAGGGAACGATTTGCACTGCGTGATTCCGATTTCCTTCGCGCAAGCCGCCCTGGGCACGGAACTCGTGGTGCCCACGCTCGAAGGCGATCACAATTTGAAAATCCCAGAAGGCACGCACTCGGGGACGGCGTTTCGAATTCGCGGGAAGGGCGTGCCCGTGCTCAATGGCCGGGGCAAGGGAGACTTGTTCGTCGAGATTCGCGTGCAGACTCCCACCAAGTTGAGCAAGCGCCAGCGCGAACTGCTGCAGGAACTGGAAGGCATCACGCCGGTGGAGAACAAGCCGCAACGCCGCAGCCTGCTGGGCAAGATGAAAGATATATTCGGGTAGGGCCCGCTCACTCCAGAAAGTCACTGCCTACACCCTCGCCTCCCACCCTTGCGCACAGAACGCGCAAGAGTGGGGCACCCTCACTTTGGTGGTTTAATGGATGGCCATGACCCGCCGCCGCTGGATCGCCGACGCAGTCTCTGGAAACCGTGCGGTTTTGACTGGCGATCATGCCCGCCATTTGATCCGAGTGCTGCGGGCGCGGGTTGGCCAAGAATTCGACATCGCTACTACCGTCGGCGTTCGCCCCGGACGCATCGTCAGCATTGATTCCGGCACAGACCGTGTGGAGTTCGAACTGGGCGAGGAAGTCGCAATGGCCAGCGCTCCGCATGTCACCCTGATTCTCTCCATTTTCAAATTTGACCGGATGGAATGGGCGATCGAGAAGTGCACGGAACTAGGAGTAGCGAAGATCATTCCGCTGCTTGCGCAGCGAACCGACGTCCATCTGGCGAAGGCAGCCGGCAAACGAGTCGAGCGCTGGCAGCGCATAGCGCAGCAGGCTTCCGAGCAATCCCGGCGCAGCGCGCCGCCCGAGATTCCCGAGCCCATGAAGGTGAAGGAAGCGGTTGCCTTGCCGGGGGCAGCACGGATCGTGTTGGCGGAGTCGGAGCAGCAACAGCCGCTGTCAGCCGCTCTTCCATCATCGCCGGACTCTGATGTGGTGCTTGCCGTGGGGCCGGAAGGCGGTTGGACGGAAGCAGAGTTGAAGGCTTTCCGAACCGCTGACTGGACGCCGGCGTCTTTAGGCCCGACGATTCTTCGCGCGGAGACCGCGGCGATTGCGGCGACGGCTATCGTCATGGCACGGTTTCAGTGAGGGTTCGAAGAGGGGCGGGATGCTTGTCATCCCAGTAGTGGCGCAATTTGGATATTTCTCTAATTTGCCATTCAACGCGCGGCAGTAACGCGCGAGAAATCAGGCTGCTTTGCCGCTGGCAAAAAGCAGATTCCTCGCCGATAAGGCCGGCTCGGAATGACGACGGCGGGTGTAGATTCGCCAATCCGGGCCGTTACCCTATTCCACATAGCGCGAATATCCTCAGCCGTCTCTGATATCCTCCTGCGCAATGGCTGTTTCTGTATCCTCAGCGGAACGCGGCACGTTTGTTCCTGACGAACGCCAGCAGCAAGCGATCGAGCATGTTTCGGGTCCCATGCTGGTGGTGGCCGGAGCGGGAACCGGCAAGACCACCGTTCTCATACAGCGCATCGCGCGGCTGCTGCGCGAGGGCCATGCTCGGCCGGACGAAATTCTTGCCGTTACCTACACCAAGAACGCTGCCGAGGAAATGCGGAATCGGGTTCGAAGTGAACTGCATGGAATCGATCTCAGCGGTCTGCAGCTTGGCACGTTCCATGAGTACTGCAATCACATCCTGTTCCGCTGCGACCGGCAATTTGGATTGCTGGATGAAACGGATCTATGGATCTACCTGCGGCGGCGAATTCGCGAGCTGCACCTGAACCACTTTGTACGCGCCGCCGATCTCGGGAAGTTTCTGGGTGATCTGCTGAATTTCATGCGCCGTTGCCAGGATGAACTGGTCGGGACGGAAAGATACGCGGCCTATGTCCGGCAGCTGGAGCGGGGCGAATTGCCGGTTCCTCGCGTGGGAAAGTCCAAGGATGCCGCTGCCCTGAGCGATGAAGAGATTATCGCGCGCTGCCGCGAAATCGCGAACGTGTTTTCGACTGTGGAGAAAATGCTGCGCGAAGATAACTTCGGGACTTTCGGGCACATGATCACCTGCGCCTGGGATCTTCTGCGGCAGGACGAGGCCCTGCTGGCCAGCGAAAGAGCCAAGACGCGATTCATCCTGGTCGATGAATTTCAAGATGCGAATTACGCCCAGGTGAAAATCTTGCAATTGCTGGCAGGAGAGGAACGCAACGTGTTCGCAGTCGGCGATCCCGACCAGGCCATTTACCAATTTCGCGGAGCGTCAAGCGCCGCCTTCGCGCTTTTCCGGCAACATTTTCCAGACTCGAAGCTGGTCGCGCTGGAAAAGAACCGGCGATCCACAACTGCCATCCTGCGCACGGCGTTTGCGCACATTTCCCGGAATCCCGACGCCTTTCCGGGCGGGCAAGAGTCTTCTGCTCCGTACCGGCGCTCTCCGCTCGTTTCTGCCCGCGATGAAAAATGTTTGCAGGAGGGAGGGGAGCCGCATAACCGTCCGGTGGAAGCGGTAATTTCCGTGGGGAAGGATGTGGAGCCGGTTGACATTGCCGCTGCGATCCGTGAGCGGCGCAAAGCGCTGCGCTGCAATTGGAATCAATTCGCCGTGCTTTACCGCTCTCACGCTCACCGCGACGAGGTGGCGGCGGAACTCACGGAGCAGGGCATTCCGTTCTCCATCGAGAACATGGACGTGACAGATACGTCGGAGGCGCGCGATCTGTTGGCCTGCCTGGGAGGGGTTTCCGCCCGAGACGGCGCGAGCCTTTTTCGCGTGGCCGCGCTGCCGATTTTTGCCGTCGATCCGGAAAAGCTTCGCTCCAGTTTGAAGAGCGCTGGCCGGCCCAAGCTGCAAAGCGTCCACATCGCGGATGTGCTGGCGCAATTGGAAGGCGGTCCCGACGTTTTGGAGCGGCTGGAGGAGGCCCGCCGGGAAATCGCGCGAACGGAGGCGAAGGCGCGCAAGGCGGCGGAGATCATCATTCGAATCTTCCAGCTGCCGGCCTCGCGTCCGCTCGCTTCCGTGCTGGAGTTCATCGCCGCATGGGAAGAGAAGGCGATCACCAAGAGCAAGCATCTGGCGGAGTTTCTTGAGTACATGGAGTATTTTCGCGAAGCGGGGGGCGGGATCCCGTTGCGGTCGCAGGAAGAAGATGCAGTTTCGCTGATGACGGTACACGCCGCCAAAGGATTGGAGTGGGATCACGTTTTCGTGCTGCGAGCTTCTTCTCCTTCGTTTCCTTGTCCCTATCATGAGCCGCTGGTTGAGTTCCCCGCGGAATTGCGCGAGAACGATTCCATCGGGCGAAGAGAAGGCAAGATGATCCATGACCAGGAAGAGCGCCGCCTTTTTTACGTGGCGATGACCAGAGCGCGCGACTCGCTGGACATTCATGCGCGTCAGGGCAAGGGCAAGAAAGACCCCACTCCGCCCGGCTATGTGCGCGAATTACTCGATAGTCCGGGCCTGCGGCCCTGGTTTCGCCCGCGGGAAGCGCGGGCGTTCGCCGGGGAATTGTTTGCGCAGGCCGCCAGTCCGGCGCCCTTAGCATCGCGCAGCAGCGAATGGCTTGCACTGCCGCCGGTTTCGGACCTGAGCCAGAAGCTCAGCGCCACGGGGGTGGAGATCTATGAGACCTGTCCTCTGCAGTTCAAGCTGGAGCGGGAGTGGAAAATTCCCCGCGATGTTCCCGCGGCCTTGTACTTTGGCGGCGCGATGCATCGAGTGCTGAAGACTTTTTATGACAGCGTGAGGCTGGAGCGGCCCATTGAGGAAGACACGCTGATCGAGCTGCTGCGAGCCGATCTGGCGCAGGCCGGCATCGAGGACAGTTATCAGTTGGAGCTCTACGAGAAGCAGGGAATCGAACAGTTGCGGGGGTTTCTGGAGACGGCGCGGCAGGCGCCAACTCCGCATGTGCTGCACGCCGAAGAATGGTTCGAGATGCCAATTGGAAACGCGACGGTGGTCGGCCGAATCGATCGCATGGACGAGGCGGCGGGCGGGCGGGTCGTGATTACCGACTACAAAACCGGAAAGCCGAAATCGCAGCAAGACGCCGACAAGAGCCTGCAGCTTTCCATCTATGCCATCGCAGCGCGCGAGAAGTGGGGATATGACGTGGATTCCCTGGTTCTCTACAACCTGCAGGAGAACGCTCCGGTAGTCACACGCCGCGAGGCGGTTCAGCTCGCGGCTGCTAAACAAAAGGTGATGGACGTTGCAGAGAACATTGCTGCGGGAGAGTTCCACGCCAACCCCGACTTCCACTGCCGGTTCTGCCCGTATCGCAATCTGTGCCCGGCGACTGAGAAGCGGTTGCACGCAAGCTCAGCCGCGCCTTCTCAACGAAAGAAACGATCTCACAAATCCCGCTAGATCGCACCCGTCTTTTGGGCAAAAACTTAGGGGACGCTTTGGGCGTCCCCTTGGTTTTTCTTGCTTGCGAAGAGTTAGTGCTTCTTTTTCTTCTTCGCCTTTTTCTTGGCTGCCATAGAGCTATTCTCCCTTTCCATTTTTCATGGATGTACTGTTGCAACGATCGTTTGTTGCGACTGTTTGAATGTATAGAGTCAATAAAAAGTGATGTCAAGAGAAAAATGATGTCACGCGACGCATACGACCGATGCACCAAAGTCACCGGAGTGAGTTTGCAAGAAAACTTTTTCGCGCAGCTCAGAAAGTTTGTGCGCGTCGTGCACGAACGAGGGGGTTCGGACTCATCGAAGCTTCACGATTGCCGAAAATCACGTCTCTGCGCCGGGCCGGATTATGCCCGAGAGATTTTGGCATTGCGTGTGCGTCCTCGGGCGCCAGAACTATAATTGCGCAAGCGGAGGAAAACTTCGCTGGAGCACATCAATGGCTGGTTTGGACGAAGTGGTTATTCTCTCCGGTTGCCGCACTCCGGTAGGAAAGTTTCAAGGTAGCCTTTCGGATTTCAGCGCCACCCAGTTGGGAGCGATCGTGGTTCGCGAAGCCGTGCAGCGGGCCAAGCTCGAACCCAAGCAAGTGGACGAGTGCATCATGGGCAACGTAGTTTCCGCCGGGCTCGGTCAAAATCCGGCGCGGCAGGCAGCCATCTTCGGCGGTTTGGCGCCGGAGGTAGGTGCCATGACTATAAACAAGGTGTGCGGTTCGGGACTCAAAGCCGTTGCGCTTGCGGCGCAAGCCATTCAAACCGGCAACAGCTCAGTTGTCGTCGCGGGCGGCATGGAGTCCATGACCAACGCGCCGTATCTGTTGCCGCAAGCCCGCAAAGGATATCGCTTGGGCAACGCACAGATCGTGGATTCGATGGTGCACGACGGGCTCTGGGACATTTACAACAACTATCACATGGGGATCACCGGCGAGAATGTGGCGGAGAAGTATGGCATCACACGGGAGGAGCAGGATCAGTTTGCGCTCGATTCGCATCGCAAGGCGGTGGCGGCCATTCAGGAATGCCGTTTCAAGTCGCAGATCGTTCCCGTGGAATTGCCGGCGAAGAAAAAAGGCGAGGCGCCGGTTATTTTCGATAAGGATGAGTCGCCTCGCGAGGACACGACTCTGGGAATCCTGCGATCGCTGAAGCCAGCGTTTAAGAAAGACGGCACGGTGACCGCCGGCAATGCGCCGGGCGTGAACGACGGCGCGGCAGCCCTGGTTGTGACAAGCGCAACGCGAGCCAGCGAATTCGGCGTGAAGCCGATGGTCCGCATCGTTGCGCAGGCCACCAGCGGAATTGAGCCGGCCTGGGTGATGATGGCGCCGGTTGGGGCGGTCCGCAAGATCTGGGAGAAAACCGGCTGGAAAAATGAAGATGTTGATCTCTACGAACTGAACGAAGCATTTTCCGTGCAAGCGCTGGGCGTCATGCGCGAACTCGGACTTGATCCCGCCAGAGTCAATGTGAATGGCGGCGCGGTGGCAATTGGACACCCGATCGGAGCGAGCGGCGCGCGAATTCTGGTGACCCTCATTTACGAAATGATTCGCCGTGACGTTCGTCGAGGAATTGCGGCGCTGTGCCTGGGTGGAGGGAATGCGGTTGCGATGGCGGTGGAACGGTAGCCGTGAAGGCGATATCGTCGGCAGGACGATTTGGCTGGCCAGCCTGCATGGCCTTCTCGGCGGTATATGCCGGGCCCTGAGCAATCACCCATCGATCCTTGAGACGGAGGAAGTACTCCTCGAAATAGATTCGTGAGAGATAGGCGACTCCTATGGCGATTCCGATGCCGACCAAGAAACGCAGGAACACTAAATCGAACCGCCCAGGGATGGCAGCAATCTTCCCCGGCCAGATGCGAGAGATCTGCCAATCCACAACATCGAACACCAAGATGTGAATCAAGTAGAGGCCGTAGCTGATTTTGCCGAAAAACTGGAGGATGGGGCGGTGCAAGGTCCAGCGAACGCGGCTGGTTCCCACCAATAGAGCCGCCCCGAGCACCCCGGTATAAAAGACATTGACCGCGCTCAAACGCAAAGCGGCGCCGGATAGCGTCCAGGAATGCCATATGCCCAGAGGGGCGCCCAGAACGAGAAGGCTGGCGCTGATCGCAATGCAGAGAATCGAAAAGCGTCGCATGGGAGCGCGGTTTGCCAGGAGGCTGCGGCCGAGAACTGCCAGCAAAGAACCGCAGGCTAGCCCGTCTGCGACAAGCCAAGTGTACTGAGCAGCGTATTTGTAACCAAGAACGTAGGATAGTCCACGCAGCATGGGGCAAGCCGCGATGATCAGCGCGCAACAGAGCGTAATGCGACGAGGCGAAAGAACGCGAACCAGCGTGGGCCAGAGGATGTAGAAATGCTCTTCGACCGCGAGAGACCACAGTACCGTGTATTGAGATTTAACCCCGAACAAGGGTACCAGGTTTGCCAAATAGAAGAAGCTCAGCGTCAGAAATGGCCATCCCACAGGCCTATGCCATAACCATCCGCACCTGGAAAGGGCCCACAGCAGAAACAGGACCGTGTAGTAGGCGGGCAAAATGCGCAGAGCACGTCGCGCATAGAAGCGGCTGTAATAGCCCGGCTTGGCTTTGCTGCCAAGAAGAATCCCAGTGATGAGAAAACCGGAGAGTACGAAGAAAAGATTAACTCCAGTCCAGCCAATCAGCGTGAGTGATATGAAGGCATGCGCGAACCGAGGGAAGTGTGTGTTAGGGAAGTCGAAACCATGAAAGAAGAGTACGAGCAAAATCGCCACGCCCCGCAGGGAGTCCAACTCAGGCATGACCGGACGGATCAGTTTGTCCGGGACGATGTCGTTACTGACTCTGCTCATGATGCAAAAAATCTTACACTAGAGTTCAAGCATCGTTTGTTTGGCGCTAGTGAGGGTGGCCAATTCGGATCGGAGTTGGTGGTAATCGCCAAGCGCGGTCACTTCCCACCGTTCTTCGACGAGAAGTATCGCTAAAGTCGGGATTTAGTTATCCCTGGGATGCCGCCGCCGAGACACCCTTCCCGCCAGCTTCCGTGGAAGCGCTCGCCGCCGGCAGCGTAACAGTGAACACTGCGCCTCCGCCGGGAGCTGAGGCGGCCTCGATGTTTCCGCCATGCTCGCGCAGGATGGCGCGGCATACGCTCAGCCCCAGGCCGGTGCCGCGGCCAGGTCTGCGCGTGGTGTAGAAAGGGTCAAAGATGTTGGGCAGAATCTGCGCGGGGATCCCCGGACCGTCGTCCTGGAAGGTCACCGCCAGCGCTTCGCCTTCTTTGGTGAGCCGGACGCGCAGGGTGCCACGGTCCCGCGCTTCGCGAATGGCTTGCTCGGCATTGTGAATCAGATTGAGGAACACCTGCATGAGTTGGTGGGGGTCGCCGGTGACCCAGGGAAGCGAATTCTCGGGAAGGAAATCCACGGTGATGTTGTTCTTGCGCAAAGAGTAGGAGTGCAAGGCGAGGGTTCGTTGCATCAGCTCGCTGAGGTTGATGGAGCTTCTCCCTGTCGCGGGCGGACGGGAAAAGTACATCAGGTTCTGCACGATGTCGGCGGCGCGGCGAGCCTGCTGTTGCAGCATGACGAGCTGTTTGCGAAAGGGCTCGGAGGACGTGTCTTCCTGCAGCAATTCCGCCACACCCAGAATGCTGGTCAGGGGGTTGTTCAGCTCATGCGCGAAGCCACCAATCATCTGCCCCATGGCCGCCAAACGTTCGCTCTGGATGATCTGCTGCTCCATTTTCTTCTCCACGGTGACGTCGCGGACGGCCACGATGACGCCGTTGGCACGGCCTTTCCCATCGAATAAAGGGCTGGCGGCAGCGCGCATAGTGCGCGAGCTTCCGTCGCAATGCCGCGCCGCATATTCGCAGATTCCGAGCTTTTCTTTGCCGCTGCTCACGGAGCGGCAGGTGCTGACAAATTCCGGCGACTGGCCCGGCAGTTCTTCGACTTTCTTTCCCAGCAAGTCTTCGGGTTCGCGCCCCAGCAGGTCGCGAATACGCAAGCTGACAAAGCTGTAGCGTTCGTTGAGATCGATCACCAAAATCAAATCGGGGAAGCTCTCCAGCAGAGTGCGCTGGAACTCTTCCTGACGGCGCAGAGCTTGTTCCATTTCGCGTTGCTCGGTGACGTCCACCAGCGTGCCATGGTATCGAATGATATTCCCGGCTGTGTCCCAGACGGCGCCGGAAGTATCGAGCAGGGCCAGGCTGGTTCCATCCTTGCGCCGCAGCGTAATCTCGCGCGCCCGCACGCCTCCGCGGTCATGGGCGCTTCGTCCGAATACAGGGTTGGCGGTGGATTCAGGATTCAAGTCTGCAGGGTCAAGAGCAAGGAGTTCCTCCTTGCTGCCGTACCCGAGCATGCGAACCAGAGAGGCATTCGCATCAAGAAGCCTTCCGTCCGGCGAGCAGATGTAAACACCTTCCTGGAGGCTTTCAAACAATTCGGTAAAGCGCTTTTCCTTTTCCCGTTCTTCGGTTACGTCTCGGGCTAGGCCGCTTACGCCCACGATCTCATCGCCCTTTACGATGGCGTTGAGCACGCATTCGAAATATTGGATGCGAGGGATGTTCCCCCTGAGGCGGACTTTGACTGTCCCAGACCAGCGGCGCTTTTCGACGAAACGTGCCAGGCCCGGTTCCACGACTGCCCGTAACGGTTCCTCCAAGAACTCGTCCAACTTGTGGCCTACGATTTCGCCATACGGAGTGGCCAGCAAGTCAGTTACCCGGCGATTTACTGTGCGCAGCGTTCCATCCAGCGAGCAGGCGAACGCGATGTCATCGAAAGCGTCGATCAGTTCTTTGAAGCTTCGCTGCGAGCGCAGGATTACTTGGCTGAGCTGATCAAGCTGCTCCTCGCTTGGCGCGATGGTCCGCTCCTTGAGATTCTGAACCAGATCTTTCATCTCTGATACATGCTTCCGGCGTCCGTAGCTGAAGGCGGAGAATGCAACCGCAACGCACATGACCGCTACCGGCAGCACCGCCCCCATGTGGTAGGGCAGGCTCTGCATTCGGTCCCAGGACACCGCGGCCAGAGCAGTGGCGAGCAGCACTACAAACAGCAAAGCCAGACGCCACAGCCTGGATTCTTCTTTTTCCAGACGCCCGCTCGTGCGGCTTGAAGGTGTAGCCTGCTTCTCTTCTTCTGAAATGTCTGACATTTCGGGAATCCCCAGTCGGAAGGCCTGTCCGGGCGGGCCGGCAGATTCCCCAGGTGGGCCTAGCCGAATCCTAGTTCACAGGTTCGGCAGGTACAACCGAAACTCTGTTGGGAAACTTGGTTCTCAATGTTACGAAAGTTGCAAGTGCATACGTCACACTCCGGTTGTGACGGAAATCATGGCTTGTGACAGTCCCTGACGCGTAGGATCACCCTCTCCCAGCCCGGCAGGCCGTGGGATACGTGGTGACCAGTCATCAGGGTCGGCACGCCTGGGGAGACCTAAATTCGCTCTATGCTCTACAAAACCCTCAGTGCCGCAGTGTATGGTGTGGACGCCAGCATCATAGAAGTTGAGGTTGACGTTTCCGGCATCAAAACCCCAGAAGACCATTTCCACACGGTTGGCCTGCCGGATGCAGCGGTACGCGAGAGCCGCGACCGGATTCGGGCTGCGCTGAAAAACTGCGGCTACGACATTCCGCCGACCAATATCACCATCAATCTGGCTCCGGCCGATATTCGCAAAGAGGGCTCGGGGTTTGACCTGCCCATGGCCCTGGCGATCGTGGGCGCCTATGGCGGACTGAATAAGAAGGATGTGCCGGACTGCCTCTTTGTCGGCGAGTTGTCTCTCGATGGCGGGGTGCGCGGGGTGCGAGGCGCGCTGCCCATAGCCATCGAAGCCCGGGGGCGGAAGATTTCCCGCTTGGTTGTTCCCGAACTGAATGCCCGGGAAGCCGCCATGGTGGGCGGAGTCGAAGTCTATCCTGTGCGCTCGCTCATCGACGTGATCCAATTCGTCAACAGCGGCAACGGAGTGCTGCCGCTGAAAGTGGATGGCGACCACCTGCTGAGCGATGCCCAGAATTATGTTGTCGATTTCAAAGATGTTCGCGGCCAGCAGACGGCCAAGCGGGCTCTCGAAGTGGCCTGCGCGGGCGGCCATAACATTCTGATGATCGGGCCGCCCGGCTCCGGCAAGACCATGCTGGCCAAGCGCATGCCCACCATTCTTCCTCCTTTTACTTTTGAAGAGGCGCTCGAAACCACAAAGATCCACAGTGTGGCCGGCGTGCTCGACGCTGGCGTTGGATTGGTTGGGGTCCGCCCGTTTCCGCGCGCCGCATCACACCATTTCCGACGCGGGACTGATCGGCGGCGGCGCGGTGCCGCGTCCGGGAGAGGTCTCGCTGGCGCACAACGGCGTGCTGTTTCTTGGACGAACTGCCCGAATTTCCTCGCAATGTGCTGGAAGTCATGCGCCAGCCGCTGGAAGATGGCACGGTTTGCATCGCGCGGGCCTCGATGTCGCTGACCTTTCCCGCGCGCTTCATGCTGGCGGCGGCGATGAATCCCTGTCCCTGCGGATATTTCAATGACCGCAGCCGCGAATGCCACTGCACCTCGCCGATGATTCAGCGCTACATGTCGAAGATTTCCGGCCCGTTGCTTGATCGCATCGACATTCACATCGATGTGCCTGCCGTGAACTACAAGGAAATGCGCTCGACGAATGAACCGGAAAGTTCCGCCACTCTTCGCGAGCGGGTGCTGCGGGCGCGCGAGATTCAGCTACAGCGATTTGCGACCGACAAACGTCAGAAGCTCTACTGCAACGCGCAAATGTCTCCTCGACATATTCGAGGATTCTGCGAACTTTCTGCGGATTGCGAGCGTCTGCTGGAGCGGGCCATGACTCAACAGGGCCTGACTGCCCGCGCCCACGATCGCATCTTGAAAGTCGCACGTACGATCGCGGACCTCGAAGCGGCGCCCGCGCTTGAACCAAAACATATTGCCGAGGCCATCCAATATCGCACCCTGGACCGCACATTTTGGGCTTAGCCATTACGATCGAATAACTTAGCTCACAGCGAAGAGCCAGAGTGCGTGAAGATGAAACAGTTTCGTGTTGAAAACCGCTGCGCGAGTGAAAAAATCATTTTTTCTCTTGCGAAAATCACGAGGGCATGGCATCTTGAGATATATTCTACGAAAGGACGCCCAATTGGCTGGACACACCAACAAATCGCTAAGCGGGCAACTGCGGCCGATACTCGGCACGGGTTGCTTTTGGGCGTCGTCTGATCGCGTCAGTTAATCTTCGACGCTCTTTAACGCAAAGCTAACAAAACTAAAGCGCTGAGTGGCGCAGGCCGCGGTTTCATCGCCTCGACAACGCAAAGACCGCTGCCGGTTATTCCCTCAGCTTGAGCCGTTTAGCAGGCGTGCGACCGAGCGAGAGTGAGGCTGGGAACCTGCTGGCGAAATCCTGAGCGTTGCTTGCGAAGGATCACCCAACGGTCAGTGGTGATTGGACACGGATACTTCTTTGGCGAAACAGCCCTCGGGCTGGGAGGTTCGAACCCTCACGGGCGCAAGCCCTGCCGTGGCCGCCTGTTCCCTGACCATCGTTTGTGGGACCGAGCGCTCCGGCGCCCGCAGGGTGTTGTTCGCGACGTCTCAACTTTGATGAGCTAGAATTTCGGCCGGTGGTGAAGACTGCGGATACTTCGCCTGCGGAGCGGGAGATGCAGGTTCGAATCCTGCCGCGGGGTTACGCCCGCGTGGTCTAAATGGTAGGACGCCTTAATGTTCCGTTGTCGCTTGTTCCCCGGCCTCGACTTCACGGTGTGGCGTAGGCACTTTGCTCGCAGCCGCCCCAACTCCGGCTCAGTGCCGGGTTAGAAAGCTGATTGTATGGACGACCAACAATTGATCGTAGTCACCAAACCAGCCGACGGACAATCGTTGTGCCGCACCTGCTACTGGGCGCACACGCAGAAGGGCTATCGCGAAAGCGAGGAAGCCACCTTCTGCTGCTTTGGTCCCATACGGCGAGTATCGTTCAAAGTGCGTGATTGCACGGATTACTTCAACCGGACTTTGCCCACGCGTGCGCAGATGGAAAAGATCGCGCTGATTATTCCCGTCCAGCCCAAGCGGAAAACTGTAGGCTTCACTGAGGGGGCAGGGTTCACATGTGCGGAACACGAAGAAGACGATTCCGCCGGTGAGGAGGAGGGTTAAATCTTGATGTGAAGTTCGTAGGTGCAAGCCGGATAAAGTGAGGGCCCAGACGATGCGTGGGCCGGAACAGGAGTCAAGACAGCGCTCCGAGCTTTCGCGAAGTTCACGCTCACTTCAAGCTGCGCAGCGGCATGGTGTGAACCTTAGAAACCTTGCTGGGGCCCCTGAGGGAGTTGGAAGGGATTTCAAATCCGATCCGTCGGCGGTTAGAAGCAGGAGGCAGCATGAGCTCGCGAAGCGTGTCGACCAAATCCTGGATCTCGGTGTCGTAGCTTTCCAGGCGGCGTTCCAACTCGCCCAGCTTGGCGACAATCTGTTGATTCATGGCTAAGGCTTCGCGCATGCGCACGAAAGCGCGGACCACAAAGATACTCATTTCGACGGCGCGTTTGGAATTCAACACCGTCGCCGCCATGATCGCGCCATGCTCGGTAAAAGCGTACGGCAAATAGCGGCGCCCGCCATGGACTGAACTTGAGGTTGCAAATTGTGACCTCAAGTTCTGGTATTCGGTGCGCGACAGACGGAAGACGAAGTCCGATGGGAAGCGGCGAGCATTGCGGCGCACTTGCTGATTTAGACGCTTGGCTGGAACCCCGTACAGTTCCGCCAGATCGGCGTCCAATATGACTTTGCAGCCGCGAAGAATGAAAATCTTCGCGACCACTCTTTTGGCAAGCACGAGCGCGCTCTTATTCATAAGGCTTCAACTTGAGGTTGCAAATTGCAACCTCAAGATCAGGGTGAAGACCTAAGCAGCATAGCAAGTGAGAGTCCGCATGCGAACAGGAAATTGTCATTCCGCGATTGTGAGTGCCAATACGGGAATCCCGTGACACACGCGCAGACATTCGCGGGTGGTGAAGACGAGGGTTACTTTTAGTCCCAAGGTCGCAGGTTAGAATCCTGCCGCGGCTTCGCGCCGTGTAGAGCAGTGATGAGCACGTCGGAACCTTGTAGCATCGTCGCCTGATTCTTCAGCGAGGTTTTGAATTGTCATTCTGGGTGCAGCCGGGCTGTTGGCACGCGAGGGAGTTCCTCGCAATCGGATTCGTCGTCGCGTTCAGAATGACAAAAGCTAACGACCCGACGACTGATTTAATAAGGAGGCAAACATGGCCCGACTCAACTTGCTCAATCTCGCCGCCCGCACGCACGAAGACGCGCCCGCGCGCCACATCTCGCCGGAGCTTCAGCTCCGCCGTTCCGTTCTCGCCTGCCTGCTCTGGGAGTCGCAGTTCTACGAGGACGGAGTCGAGATCGCCGGCCGCATCGCGGAATTGGTGCCGAAGGTCGCGGCCGAGAAAGTTGCGGCGCTCGCCATCGAAGCCCGCGAGCGGATGAAGCTGCGTCACGCGCCGCTGCTTCTCGTGCGCGAGATGGCGCGACACAAGATGCATCGCGCGCTGGTCTCTGAGACGCTGGCCCGCGTCATCCAGCGTGCCGACGAACTCGGCGAGTTCGTCGCCATTTACTGGAAGGACGGGCGCGTGCCGCTCTCCGGGCAGGTGAAGAAAGGGCTGGCCGCGGCTTTCCCTAAGTTCGACGAGTATCAGCTCGCCAAGTACGATCGTGGCGGGCCGATCAAGCTGCGTGATGTCCTGTTCCTCAGCCACGCCAAGCCGCGCGACAACGCGCAGGCCATGGTGTGGAAGAAGCTTATCTGGGGACGTCTCGACGCGCCCGATACCTGGGAGGTTGCTCTCAGCTCAGGCTCCGACAAGCGCGAGGCATGGCAGCGTTTGCTGGCCGAGAACAAGCTTGGCGCATTGGCCCTGCTCCGCAACCTGCGCAACATGAAGGAAGCAGGCGTGGAGGAGATTATGGTGCTCGCGGCGCTTCGCTCCATGCGCGCGGCGCGAGTGCTTCCGTTCCGTTTTCTCGCTGCTGCGCGCTATGCTCCGCAGTGGGAGGATGTGCTGGAGCAGGCCATGCTGAAGTGCGTGGAGGGCGCGGAGAAACTGCCGGGCAAGACGATTGTCCTGGTGGATGTCTCTGGCTCGATGACGGCGCCGCTGTCTCGCCGCTCGGAGATGCAGCGCACCGACGCGGCCTATGGCTTGGCGGTGCTTCTGCGGGAGATCGGCGAGAAGGTCGCAGTCTTCAGCTTTTCCGACGATCTAGTCGAGGTCCCGGCGCGCCGTGGCTTCGCCTTGCGCGACGCCATTGACGCGTCGCAGCGCCATAACAGCACACAGCTCGGGAAGGCGATTGAGCAGTTGAATAAGAACGAGCGCTACGACCGCCTGATCGTCATTACTGACGAACAGGCGCACGACAGCGTGCCCGGGCCGAAGGGCAAGGGCTACGTGATCAACGTGGCGTCTTACAAGAACGGAGTGGGCTACGGCAAGTGGACGCACATCGATGGCTGGAGCGAAGCGGTCATCGAGTACATCCGCATGCTGGAGCGGGCGTCGAGCAAGTGGGCGAACTGAAACAATTGGCCGTGTGGGGCGGGCACCCTCGCCCACCCTGCGGTTTCCCACTTTGCTCGCGCTTTCTCAGTTGTCGATCTTGATTGCGGCCAAGTGCTTGATGATGGAAAGATCTTTTTGTTTCTTTATCTCCAACCGAATTCCCGTCCCCTCGGCGTAGCGCGGTGCATCGGCGAGAATCTTCTTCATTCGCCGATCAATCTCGCTTTCGCGGGCTGCTTTCACTGCCTTGTCGCCGAGGATGAAGGCTGCCAGAAAACAGCCATGGCGCGGTCCCAGCCACACGATGGTTCGCTTTTTTCGTTTCAAGCGTAGTGACCAACCAGCCTTGGGCGAGTAGGACGACCATTCTTGCTCGTTCACACCATTTTCTTCCGCCAACTCAGTAATCACCCGGTCCCAGAGTTCCTTGCTCGGACCCAGTTCCAGCGCCAACTCGGCCTCTGTAGGTTTTCTGGCCTTCCCAATGAACGCGTTTGGCAACATGAGCTGCCCTCCTTCGGAACTTCAGGCAGACACTAACGCTTGCGGGGTACGGATTCCGTGACCGGGGACACAGCCGTTTCTGGGCGGCATACTCTGTTAACCAATTGTGCGGAAAGGCCCCGTCCGGCGATCCGGCGCGATCCCCAACGCAGTATTCTTTCAGCGTGGATACACTCCCCGAGAATCGGACCAGTAACGGCCTGTGCGGCGACTGCGCTCATGCTCGTCACATTGAGTCGGACCGCGGATCGCTGTTCTTGCTCTGCCGGCTTTCGCTCAGCGACAAGCGCTTTCCGAAATATCCGCGGTTGCCGGTTCTCGCCTGCGACGGATATCAGAAAAGCGCGCCTGCCTGACTATTTCTCAAGCAGGCTCTTCCATCGTTCCCAGGCATCGTTGCGCGCCTTGCGATTGGCATCGTTCGCATCCGGGGCTTCTCCCGCGCGCATGAAGCCGTGGCCCGCGCCGTCGTAGGTGACCGGCTCAAAAATCTTGCCAGCCGCCTTCATGTTGGCGATCGCATCCGGCAGGGTTGCACCGATGCGCGAATCGTTGCCGCCATAGAAGCCGTAGACTGGGGCTTTGATGCGCGCCATGGCATCTTTATCCGGCGGTGGCCCATAGAAAACGAACGCCGCGGCCAGGTCGCTGCGATTGGTGGCAAAACGAAAGCTCTGCCCGCCTCCCCAGCAGAATCCGGCAACGAAGAGTTTTCCATTCGCCGCGGGGATCTTCAGCGCGTAATCGGCCACCGCGTTCAAATCAGCAGTGATCTGATCCGGGTTCAAGTGACTGATTGCTTCAATGGCCTTGCCCTCGGCAAAATCCGAGGTGCGTCCTCCGTTGGGCGCCATTCCGGAGAGCAGGTCCGGAGCGACGGCGATATATCCTGCCGCTGCAACTTCGTCCGCCACTTCCTCCGCCCAGTCCGTGAGGCCGAATATTTCGTGAATGATCAACACTACAGGCGCCTTGGTTTTCACCTCGGGATACACCACGAAGGTTTCGACCGACCGTCCGTCGTGCTTCACCGTGACCCATTCGCGATGGCGCGGCGACTTTTCCAGATTTGCTCGCGCCCAATCCTGCCCCAAAGACACGCTGGAAGTTCCCAGCAATAGCAGTGCAACCGCCAGAATCGTTCGTTTCATGATCACCTCGCTAAAAATTTGGACTTCTTCTAAACTTGCGACACGTTTTCCGGCCCACGAGGCGCCCACCACGGCAACGTTGCCGGCGGCAGCTAGAAGGATGGCTTGGCGGCAGGTCACAATTTCCCCTATGGCTAGGAAGACGCAGGGCTTAGGAATTATCCCACAATCATGCGGCGAAACTTTTCTCTTCCTCGCAACTCCAATTGGTGTGAGAGTTGGTTTCCTGTGGAGGGTGGCATGTCATTCTTACGATTTCTTGCTCTGTTGCTGATCGTGGGCGGCACAACTGCCTGCGTGGCCGGCAGCGCTGCATTTCCAAGTTCCGCGGTCGATGGGGTCCTCGCCGCCAAGCACGGCGAACAGACGGCTGTTGTTTCCGGTGGGTGCTTCTGGGGCATTCAGGCCGTGTTTCAACATGTGAAGGGCGTAATCAGCGCCACTTCCGGCTATTCTGGAGGTTCAAAAGCCACCGCGGAATATGAGATCGTAAGCACGGGCGAGACCGGCCACGCCGAATCCGTGGAGATCGTCTTTGATCCGGCGCAAATTACCTATGGCGAACTTCTGAAGGTCTTCTTCTCGGTGGCGCATGACCCCACGGAACTGAACCGCCAAGGTCCGGATACCGGCAGTCAATACCGCTCCGTCGTCTGGTATGCCTCCGACGAGCAGAAGCACATCGCGGAGGCCTACATCACGCAGCTGGACCGGGCCAAGGTTTTCTCCCGCCCGATTGTGACGCAGGTCGTTCCGCTGAAAGCCTTCTATCCGGCAGAGGCTTATCATCAGAATTTTGCGGCCCTGCACCCGGATGATCCCTATATCGTTTATAACGACGCGCCAAAAGTCGCGCATCTGCGCCAGGAATGGCCGGCAATCTACGTGAACAAATAGGAACGGATATGTTCGATTCGGATCTTGATCGCGAACTCTCTTCCCGCAGAATCAGACGCCGGGCTTTTCTCGCGAGCTCGGCGACGGCGCTTGCGGGCCTGGCGCTATGGTCGCTGCGCAAACCGCACCTGCTCGAAGTCGCCGCTGCGGGCTCGCCCGAAAAACCAGATAAGGTTGAGATCGTCGAGTTCTCCGACGACGGCAAGCGTCTCGGTTTGGTCACCGTGCCCAAGGTCGTTAAGAGCGATGCTGAGTGGCGCAAGCAGTTCTCAGCAAATGCATTCGTTATCACTCGCCATGCCGACACCGAGATGGCCTTTTCGGGTGCGTATTGGAACCTGCACGACAAAGGGCTCTACCGCTGCATTTGTTGCGGCAATGCGTTGTTCAGTTCGCAGACCAAGTTTGACTCGGGGACCGGCTGGCCCAGTTTCTGGGAGCCGATTGCGCCGCAGAACGTCCAGACCATCCGTGACACGAGTTATGAAATGGTGAGAACCGCGGTTTCCTGCGCTGAGTGCGACGCGCATCTAGGCCATGTCTTCGACGACGGTCCGGAGCCGACGGGTCTGCGTTATTGCATGAATTCGGCGTCGCTGAAATTCGTCAGAACGTAGATGTTCGAGTAGCTTCCGCGCTTATACAAACTGCAGATTCCTCGTCGCTTTGCTCCTCGGAATGACAATGGGTAGAGGGATGCGGGTCAAACAAGGCGGAGAGGAGTGTCCGCCCCACATCTAGTTCACTCCAACCCCAAATTGATTGCCGGCCGCCACTACTTTGCCATTGGCGATCGTGATATCCAGTAACTTCTCGCTCTCCACCGGGTGGCCGTTCTCATCCTGAAGCGTCGCGACGATTTTCTTAGTTTTCGCGTCGATGATCTCGCCCGTCGAGGCATAGGCATATCGTCCGTCCAGGCTGAAGCTGATCCAGCCGATACAGTCGCGCACCTTGATGCTGCTCTCCAGCTTCGGCGGCATCATAGTCGCGTCGAAAATGTGAATGGCCGTGTTGGCGCAGTCCGCGACCCACAATTCTTTGTTGTCAGGCGTCAGGGCAATGCCGTGGCTCGGACATCCGTGCAGTTTCACCGGGCCGGGTTTGTAGCCTTCCACCTCAACCCGGTACAGCTTCTTGCCGGTTTTCAAATCGCCAACCTCAAAGCCGAGCAGGCCATTGACGTTGACGAAGACCAGCGAGTCGTTGCCATTGACGGTGAAGGGCCGAATCGAATTAGAAAACGGCCCAACCGTGCTCACGACTTTGTTGGTCTTCGCATCCGCGATGGAGAGGGTCGGCGAGCGCAGGCCAGCCATATAAACCTGCGAGCCGTCGTGGGAATAAATCGTATTGTGCGAGCCCGAGTTGGTCTCGATGGTGGCGATCACGTCGCCGGTGGCGGCATTCACGACGTGCCAGTCCGCGCCTTCAAATTCCGGAACGTATAGCGTTTTGCCGTCCGGCGAAATCGCCAGCCGGTCGCAGCCGTCGTGAAAAGCCCGGTCCCAAATCCTCTTGCCCGTGACCGCATCGATGGCGATCACGCGGCTCAGCGAGGATACGTAAACGATGCCTGTCTTCGCGCTGGCGGCGATTCCCTTGACGTTTTCGACCTTCTCTCCGGGGGCGTACTCCCAGGTCGGAATGCGCCGTATCAGCTTGTAGCCGTGGTCGATATCGAAAACTAGAATTCCCACACCACCGTACTGGGTGTAATTGCGGACGCCCGGACTTGCCACATATAACAAATGTTGAGTTGCCCCGGCGAATAGGGCTCGGAGTGGGAGGCATAGCAATGTCGCCAGGAAAATAAGCTGTGTCAAAGGCCGGCAGACGCGACGGAAGATGTTCATTTCAGAGGAGTTCCCCTAGATAACGGTGAAAGCCAGTCCATTCTATACTCCTGCCGCTCGCGAAGGTGGCGGTAAGCCGTCGGGAATGCCGCATCCTAGACAAGAATATGGAGAGTTCGTCTGCCCGGACAGTTTACCAATTTGATACTGGCCGGCGCTCAACCGCCACTACCTGCGAAAGAATAGCCTTGACGTTAGGGCCATTTCCCGGCTACATTCGACAATTCAAGGGACATAGTAAGGCTGCACCGGCTGTCCAGGACGAACCTCCGTATACCAAGCCAAATTCCAGAAAGCAAAGAAACTTTTGGTTATTACGGGGCATCTATAGGTTTAGCTGGAGTTTTCCCGCACAACCCATCTGAATCCATGCATTTAGGACTCCCCGGAGCCGCTGTTCTGCGGGCCAAAGATGGCGATGCGACTAGCTTTCTCAATTACTTAGGAGAGACCATGAAGCGCTCTGATCGCGTTTTTGATGCTTTGCATACGCTGCGCAACCGCTATATGCTCTGCCAGCTCGCCTCCAAGGCTACCCGGAAGTTTCACAAGCCCAACACCAGAATCCAGGAAACGATGAATGAGGTGTTGGCCCGGATCGCCAAATCGGAGCGGCAGGAAATCCTGGCTGAGCCAGAAAATGTGAATGAGGCACAACGGCGGGCTGCCTAACCAGCCCCGCCGTCTGCCCCGCGCGGTACGCCTTTCCTGTTCTAGCCAGACCCCCCTTGAAAAATCTCCTCGCAGGTGACCAATGACCATCGCTGAACTCAAAGAAAAGAACATTACGGAGCTGACCAAGATCGCCCGGACCTTGGAGCTCCCCGGCGCAAGCGGATTGCGCAAGCAAGACCTTATCTTCAAGATTCTGCAGGCGCAGAGCGAAAAAGAAGGCCACATCTTCGCCGAGGGTGTGCTCGAAATCCTGCCCGACGGCTACGGTTTTCTGCGCTCGCCCGACTACAACTATTTGCCCGGCCCCGACGACATTTATGTCTCCCCGTCGCAGATTCGCAAATTCGACCTCAAGACCGGAGACACCATTAGCGGCCAGGTCCGCCCGCCGCACGAGGGCGAAAAATACTTCGCCCTGGTCAAGATCGAAGCCGTTAACTTCGAGTCGCCCGACGAGGCCCGCAACAAGATCCTGTTCGACAACCTGACCCCGCTCTATCCGCAGGAGCGGTTGAAGCTCGAGACCGCGCGCGAAAACATCAGCGCCCGGGTCATGGACCTGCTCACCCCGCTCGGTAAAGGACAGCGCGGGTTGATCGTTTCGCCGCCGCGCGCTGGCAAGACCATGTTGCTGCAAAACGTCGCCAACTCGATTACGACGAATCATCCCGAAGTCGTGTTGATGGTTCTACTGATTGATGAGCGCCCGGAAGAAGTCACCGACATGCAGCGCTCGGTGAAGGGTGAAGTGATCTCCTCGACCTTCGATGAGCCCGCCGCCCGGCACGTGCAGGTTGCAGAGATGGTGATCGAAAAGGCGAAGAGATTGGTCGAGCACAAGCGCGACGTCGTGATCTTGCTCGACTCGATCACGCGCCTTGCCCGCGCCTACAACACCATCGTTCCGCCTAGCGGCAAAGTTCTTTCGGGCGGCGTGGACTCCAACGCTCTGCAGCGGCCGAAGCGCTTCTTCGGCTCAGCCCGCAACATTGAAGAAGGCGGCTCGCTGACCATCATCGCCACCGCGCTGATCGACACCGGCTCCCGCATGGATGACGTGATCTTCGAAGAATTCAAAGGCACCGGCAACAGCGAAATCATCCTGGAGCGCAAGCTGGTCGATAAGCGCACCTTCCCGGCGATCGACATTCAGCGCTCGGGCACGCGAAAAGAAGAGCTGCTGATCCCGAAGGAAGACCTGACCCGCATCTGGGTTTTGCGGAAAGTGCTGAATCCGCTCTCGCCGGTCGAAGCCATGGAGTTGCTCATCGACAAGCTGAGCAAGACCAAATCCAACGGCGAATTCCTGGCCAATATGAGCAGTTTGTAGGCTGGGGGCAGCTCACCTTCGAACCGAGCGCGTTTGCGGAGCATGAAAAAGCCGCGCTGTTACCAGCGCGGCCAATCAACTGCAGACTCAAATCAGAAGGTTACTCTTGCGGCGATCTGCAGGATCCTTTCCGTATGCAGAGTGTTCAGCCCTGAGCCAAGGTCCGTACTTGTGACCTCACCGAAGGTCTGGCTCCCAATCGTCGTATCCGGGCTGGCGAACTCCGGATGATTGAACACGTTGAAGGCTTCCAATCGCAACTCCAGATTCATCCGCTCGGTGATGGCGGTGGTCTTTGCCAAAGCGATATCCAGGTTGAAGCGTCCCGGCCCGCGGAAGAAGTTCCGCGGCAGGCCGTATCCCGACGTGGGCACGCAGGGACCTCCGCTGCATAGGAACGCAGAGGGATCAAAATAGAAATTGCCGGTCGTCCCGTTGAGGCTAGTTATGCTGTGCGGGTTGAGCATGGGGAGGCTGGTGACTCCCGGCGCGAACGTCGCGTTCGCAAGCGGGCCGTCGCCGGCGCCCGAAGGTCCTGGGAGCGAGGGATCGAAAGAATACGCGGCATTCACACTGAGCGGAAACCCGGTCCGCCAGCTCAGGATCGGGTAAAGGCTCCATCCTTTGACCAGGCGTTTCGGTCCGTCCGCCCACGCCTTGTCGAACGGCAAATCCCAGCCGCCGCTAAACGTGAAACGTTGCGTCAGGTCGAAGTCCGAGGAGCTGTGAAACTGTCGTGGGTTGTAGAACGGGACCTGCGAGTCGCGATTGCGGAATCCGGAAGCGTCGTCCAGGCTGTGGCCGTAGGTGTAACCGAGCGTGAAGTAGGTCGTTCCAAAGAACCGCGTCGTGGTGGGCTGCTTGGTGAGGGAGGCTTCCAGGCTGTTGTAGCTGGCAAACACTGCATTGCGGAACGCGAGCGACGTTGCAAATGGGCAGTCAGCCGCGCTGAAAAACGAGGCGCAGTAGTCGTTGATGTTGGCGTTGGGCTGGTTCAGATTGAGGGTGCGATTCTCGGTGCCCAGGATGAACGGGTTAATGTCAACCAGAGATGTCAGTCCTTTGGAGTCGCTTCCCACGTAGCTTAGCTCGAGCATCAGATTCGGCGCCAGCTCATGCTGCATGCTCAGGTTGTATTGGTAGCTGTACGGGGTATGCAAATGGGGATCCACGAAGTAGATTCCTCCGTTCAAATTCAACGGCAGGAAGCCAGAAGCAACGAAATCAACATTGGGGTTGGGCGGAGTAGATGGGAAAGGCGATGCCGCAAAACCACCGGACGTCCAGGGTTGGCTGTAGTACCCCGCGCCGCCCGTCGCGCCATCCAGTATGGGTGGGTTGGTACAGGCCGCATCATTCGCTGAGGGCAGGCATGGGTAGAAGGGACCGTTCTCGCTGTAGAACGGTGGTGCGCCATTGAACTGCAGGTTGTCTTCTCCCTTCAGCACATCATAGAAGATCCCGAACCCGCCACGGAAGCTGGTCTTGCCATCTCCCCGCGGATCCCAGGCAAATCCAATGCGGGGCGCGAAATTGTCTTTATCAGGAAAGTTAACGCCTCGCGGAGCGCCCGGGTCGCCGGGAAACACGATCCCGAGCGGCGCATTGGGGAAACGTGTCGATTGCGCACCGGGAATGATGTTGAACGACCTCCCCTGTGTGTCCAGCTTCGGCGTGCTGTATTCGTAACGGAGTCCGAGAGTTAAAGTCAGATTTTTTCTGACCCGCCATTCATCCTGTGCAAATCCATAAGACGCCTTGCTGCGAATGTTGTTCCTGGCATTCGGCCCTTCGAACAAGTTATTGGGAATTCCCAGCAGAAAATCAGCAAGGCTGTTGCCGGAACCTATTCCGCCGTCGGCATATGGTCCGACAAAGCTGAAGCTGCCGTCGCCGAAGAAGTCATACAAAGTGTTGTTCTGGTAAATGGAGAATCCACCCCCGAACTTCCAAGTGTGGTGTCCTCTGACCCATGTAAACGCGTCTGAAAAGGCGTAGGTATTCCCCGACTCGTAGGCCGGTCCGGCCTGGTCGGTTCCGAAGGCGAGATTGTTGTCAAAGCTCATCAGTGGAGGGCCGTTAGGCAGGTCCGGGGTTATTCCGAATCCTAGTTGTGCCGGAGTGGGCAGGTTGACGTTCGTTTTGTTCGCGAGAGAATAGTGGCGTTGCACCGTCGCGCGAAAATCGTTCAGCACTGATGGAGAAAACGCATGCGTGTAGGCGATGTTACCGAAATAGGTGTTGACCTGGTTTATATTGGAGAATCCGGACACGGTTGAGCCATACAAATTGGACTGGCCAAAAGGCTGAAGCTGAGGGTTTCTGAAGCCGCCGACAGTCGCCGACAGCTTGTCTTTGTCGGTGATGTTGTAATCCACCTTAACCGTCAGCTCGTTGTTATTGTTCTTGCTCGGAGCAGACGAGGTAACGGCGCCACTGGGATCCGCCGGAATGAGTCCGGTCGCAATGTATTTCAAGGCGGCTGGGTCAATCCTTGTGGGATCGATGATGGCCTGCGCTGCTTTGCCCGGAGTTCAGGCTGGAAATACGGATTAGTCTGCAGGAACGCGGCTACGTTAGGGTCCGGCGCGCCATTGTTCGCCTGCGAGAAATCACCATTCAACTCCGCCGGCGTGAACACAGTCGCTGTTCCGTTGCGCCTGCGACGGTCGGCGGGGTCTCCACGTGGTTTGCCGTTGCCCTTGATAAGAAAGAAAAAAAAAGAGACTTATCCTTGACTATCGGCCCGCCGAACGTTGCGCCGATACTGATTGCGCTTCAGGTCCTTCCGTGGCAAGCCCCTCGAATATTGAAATAGGAATTTGCATCGAAATCGCTCTTCCGCAGGAAAGTCATACGCACTGCCATGGAATTCGTTGGTTCCCGACTTGGTGACCACGCTGACGACGCCAGCCGCCATTGCGCCCGTACTCCGCCGTGTAGTTGCTGTCAGGATGCGGAACTCCGCCATGGCATCCGGATTAGGGTTGAACACGAATTCGTTGTCGAGTAGATTGTTATTGTTGCCCCCGTCGAGCAGGTACGTCACCGAATCTCGCGCCCGCCGCCATGCTGAAATGCGGAGTTTGCGCAATCCTCTGACCGTTCGTTGTTACTCGGGATTGTCTTCGCGTCAGAGACGCCCGGTTGCAGCAAGGCAAGTTGCAGCACATTTCGGCCGTTCAGGGGCAGGTTCACGACAGGCCGGCTGGTCACCGACTCACCCAGCGTCGGGTTTACAGTTTCCACGTTGGCGGCCACCCCCGACACTTCCACGGTCTGGCTTACCTGCGCCGATTCGCCATTGGCAGGTTCACGCGCGCCGCTGGTTGATCTCCAGTGTGTACTTTGCCCGTTTCCAGCTTGGCAAAGCCGGCGTGCTCTGCGGTCCACCACGTAGGTACCAATCGGCAAGTCGAAAACGCGGTAGCGGCCTGCTCCATCCGCCTGGTCCTGACTGGCGACGCCCGTCGCGACATTCGTCACCGTGATCTTGGTACCTGGCACCGCCGCGCTTTGCGGATCGGTCACCTGCCCCAGAATGGAGGCGGTCGCCGACTGCGCCCATGCGGGAGCACAGAATTCCGTGGTGGACACAATTACGAACAGCGCCGCAAAAATACCTACTATCGATAGACCCGCCTTCAGGCTGCGCATGGAAAGCCTCCTAACACCAGATTGTTCAATTGAGCCCTGGACCGTTGCGACTGCCAGCCGCCAACAAACATAACGCCACAAAACTGTGATGTGTCTAGAACGAGGAGACACGGCGAAACCGTCGGGAAGTGACTGTGCAATCTGTAATCCAACATCTTGACACCTGAAACCGTGGGGCTTGCGGGATTCGCGAAGCTCACCGGCTACATTTTTCCATAGGGCGATCTACGTACTTGTGTAGCCTGAAGATCGACTCCTAGGCTGGTCCGCAAGGGAGAATCAACAAACCCTCAACAAGTGGAAAGCGTCTAGTAGATTTTGGAAACGCAACGGTTTTTGCTATGGGCACCTGCTCGTCCGCGCGAGTTCATGCTTTTGTAAAGAAATGCGACGAAGAACGATGGCCCTTCCGCCTCCGTGCGGGGAATGATGGAGAATGATAAGGTTCTCCTGGAGGCTGGAATGAAATACCTGAACGAAGTTCTCGCCATCAGCGCGATCACCCTGACGATGTTCGCCGCCCCAGCTCTTGCTCAGCATAGCCATGGCAAGAGTGAGGTTGGCCACGGCTACATCCCTCCGCGCGGTCCGGCGCCGTCGAAAGGCCAACACCCCGCGGCCCAACCCCCGAAAAGCTTCGCCGACAAGAAGGGGCATCCCGAAGCTCCCCACGTTCACACCAACGGCCAATGGATTGGGCAAACCGGGCGGAATGATCCTCGCTACCACCTTGACCATCCCTGGGAGCACGGGCACTTTACCGGCGGCTTCGGCCGCGGCCACGTGTTTCGGATTGCGGGCGGAGGTCCGTCGCGCTTCTGGTTCGGCGGTTTTTACTTCAGCGTTGCTCCGGACGACTTCGGTTATTGCAATAACTGGCTGTGGGACAGCGATCAGATCGTCATCTACCAAGACCCGGATAACGTTGGCTGGTACTTGGCCTACAACGTCAGGCTGGGCACTTACATCCACGTGATGTTCCTGGGAAGTTAGGGACTGGCACGGTTTTGATTGTCCCCTGAGCACAGGTTGTCTGCGCAGCGAAATCCCGGGGCCATCGCCAGCCGTATCCTGCGCCCGGGCGTGGGCGGCGCGGCACGGCTGAGGTGCACGGTCGCGGCACCGCCGATGCTCCAATGATCCTTTCCACTAAACACGGGTTCAGGCTGCAGGTTAACCCCGGCTCGTACTTCGCCAGCGTGCTGGAGAAAGAGCAATCCTACGAAGACGTTGAGACCGGTCTGGTAGTGCGGCTGGTGCGACCGGGCGACTTCTGCGTCGACGCCGGATGTCACGTTGGATACTACGCCTGTCTTATGGCCCAATTGGGGGCGCGCGTTTTGGCGGTGGACGCTAATCCAGCGATGTGCGAGATGACAGAATCCAACGTGGGGTTAAACGGCTATGCCGACCGGATTCAAGTCGTGCACGCTGCCTTGGCCGATGTCGAACACGAGGCGCGGTTTCATCTTCCCTCCCAATTTGATGACGGTTGGGGATCGCTGGCTGCGGCCGATGAAGGTGGTCAAGGCGAGATCCGAGTGCCGGGCCGGCTTTTGCATGGATTGCTCAAGGACCATGCCGGACGAGTTCGCTTGCTCAAGATGGACATTGAAGGCGCGGAACTGCTGGCCTTGCGCGGTTTAGGGGACCGAATTCGTGACGTCGATTTTCTTCTCGTCGAATGCGTCGACATCCCTTCCCGCCTGTGGCTGGGAAGTTCGGCCTCCGGGGTCAGCGATTGGTTGGTCCGCCAACACGGGTTTCAAGCCTGGCAATACAAGAAGCCGCGTTGGAAACGCGTGCGGGCCGCCACCAGCCGCAAGGATCATAGCTATTTGTTCGTCAACCCAGCGGTGGCAACAAACGGAGATGGCCCACTTTTGCCATGAATGAAGTCCGGAGGGTGAATGGAAAGCGCGGCCCTCGCGTTCCTTGCAAGGGCGGGACTTGCGCTTCCGCTCCGGTTCGGCCGTGCCGGCGCGCGAAGTTTCTTGCCGCTACGCATTTTATACATTCCGGTACGTACACGACGCACGACCCAAAATGCGCCTTGCGAAACCCTTCTCCATTTGGTGGCCCGCTAAGCCATCGGCCCCGGCTCCACCACGTATACCCGGCCCGGCCCCGCCGCTTGAATCTTGTTCTTCTGAAAGCTCTCGATGATCCGCCTCCGCAACTCGCGGCTCACTCCCCACTGCTTTTTGGGACGAGTCTTCCCCAGCATCAGGTATTCGACGTCGCCGTTGCTCACCCGCTCGATGCCCGGCACCTCGATGTCGCTCACGATGTCCTCGGCATACGCCGGGTCTTGCCGCACTTCTTTCCCAAGCTCATTCAGCAGAGCCAGGACTCGCTCGGTCGATTCGCCGTAGGCGGTTGTGATACGTAGCGTGAACAGCGACCAGTCGCGCGTGAGGTGGAGACGATTTTAATCTCGCTGTCGGGCACGGTGTGCACGGTGCCGTCGTCGTCGCGCACCGCGCCCTTTACTCCGGCGATGCGAACCGTGTCGCCGATGTCATATTGATTCTCCAGCAGAATAATGTAGAAGCCGTTGATGAAGTCGTGCACCAGGCTTTGCGCGCCGAAGCCGATGGCAAGGCCGGCGCTGGCCAGCACCGGCCCGAGATTCAGGCCCAACAGCGGCAACAGAGTGAGAGCCGCGACAAAGGTGATCACAAATGCGCCCACGCTAGTGATGACGCTAGCCAGCGTGCGAACCTGGCGCGCCCGAATGCCCGGAGGAAGTCTGCGCGTTTGCAGGGAAGAGATCTTGCTGGTGATGGCGTGCAAACGGCGGATGAGCACGAAGGAACCGACGATCACCAGGACAAACTTGGGAGCATCGGGGCGCACGAACTGCATGCTGTCGTCGAGAGGCGTGCAGCAGCGACGGCAGGTTCGCGGTGTCCGGCACGGCGGCGAAGGGAAGAATAGAGTCGATCTTCACCATTACCGCGCGATTATAGCAACCCCCGCGCCGGCCTCGGACCGTCGCGTCGTATAATTTCCAGGAGTTCATTTCGCGAGTTACGAGGTTATCCGTGCGATCCAAGCCGTTTCTTTCGTCGTTCCGCCGAATTCTGATGTACGCGCTTTTGATCGCCCTCTGGTTCCCGCCGAGGGCGTCGGCCCGAACCAATCCACAATCGAGCGATGATGCTCGCCCGCCCGCGCAGGGCGTGGGCCGGCCTGGACCAGCGGATCGAGACACTGGACCGGAAGACGAACAGCGCGAGCGCATTGAAAAGGAAATGGAGAAGAAAGCCAACCAGGAGCGGCAAGCCGAACTCAAGCGCGACACTGAGAAGCTGCTGCAACTGGCTACGGATCTGAAAGCGGAAGTCGACAAGTCGAACGAGAATGTTCTGGCGGTGGAAGTGATCAAGAAGGCCGATGAGATTGAGAAGCTGGCCCACAGCGTGAGAGAGAAGATGAAGGGCAACTAGGGCTTGCCCTCTCGCCGGAATCCATTCTAGAGGACGATGGGCCCGGGCAGATTCTCTCTCTTAGATATGTTGCAACTGTGTATCAATAAGCATATGATCCTATTCCATGCCGATGCCGCAGACGGAAGTTCCGGGACGTTTGCAGGCTGAACTGATGTCACGCGGCCTGCGCATGACCCACCAGCGGCGCACGATTCTCAGCGTGGTGGAAACGGCAAAGCAGCATCTTGATGCCAGCCAGCTTCTGCGCAAAGCCCGCAAACTTGATCCGAAAATCGACCGGGTCACGGTGTATCGCACCATCGCGCTGCTCAAACGCCACGGCTTGATTGACGAACTCGATCTCATGCACATGCAGGGCGAGAAGCATTACTACGAACGGCGTCCGCAGCGCGACCATATCCACATGGCTTGCCTGCGCTGCGGGAAGATTCAGGAATTTGAAAGTGACCTGTTCGACCGCCTGAAAGGGCAGATTCAGCGCGACTGCCAGTTCCACATCGTCGTCAGCCGCCTGGAGATTGGCGGTTACTGCAACCACTGCCGCACGGCAACCTCGGGCTAAGTCCGGCCCGTTGCATCTCGTTGCATCAACTCTGATACAGAAAATACTGCCGCATCTTGACGGCATGGGAATCGTGCCTCTAGGATGGTTTCTTCCCTGTTGCAACGGAGTTGCAAATAGTTGAATGCATTAGATGCAACCGAGTTGCATAAACTCGAAGGAGGTGCATGAGAAAACGGGCTCTACTGTGTTTGTGGCTCGGTGTTTTGGCGGTGGCCGGTTCCCGGGCACAGGAGCGGCCCTACTTCGTGACTTACTCGCATGATCTGGAAGAGCCCGGCAACCTGGAAATTTCCCTCAAGGGCGTGCAAGCATCGCCGAAGTACGGAAATTCCTTTCTCAGCGAGACTCTGGAGCTGGAATACGGCGCCAAGGGCTGGTGGACAACGGAGCTGTACCTAGCTGGGCAGCATACCTCGAACGACAGCACGATTTTCACCGGATTCCGCTGGGAAAACCGCTTTCGCCCGCTGTTGCGCGAGCATTTTATCAATCCCGTGCTTTATGTGGAGTATGAGAACACCAACGTAGGAGACCGCAGTTTGCTAGAGGTAGTTGGGCACGACAGCATTGCCGATTTGCGTCTAAGCAACGCGGAAGGCCGTTCCGACACGGAGCGGGAGATCGAATTGAAACTCATTCTCTCCAGCAACACGCATGGCTGGAACATTGCAGAAAATTTCATTTCCGAGAAGAACCTGGTCGACGCGGAGCCTTGGGAGTTCGGATATGCAGTGGGCGTGAGCCGTCCACTGGCCCTGGCAGCGAGCGCCAAAGAATGCACTTTCTGCCGCGAGAACTTCGCCGCCGGGGCGGAGTTGTACGGCGGATTGGGCGACCTGGATGGCTTCGGGCTGCGGGCGACCTCGCACTACGCGGGTCCTACGATCAGTTTCAACATTCCCCGCGGGCCGACCATCAGCTTCTCGCCCAATTTCGGGCTGAATGCCAATAGCGTCGGCGTCATTTATCGCTTCAACGTTTCCTACGAGGTGCAGCAGATCTTCGGACACTTCCGTCGAGGTAAGCAATGAGCCGTCCACGAGCGTCATGGATCGGCGCGACTCTGCTGGTTATGGCTGGGCTAGCTATGGCCCAGGCTCCGTGGGGTGGGCGCGTTTCAGAGGCAGATCGACAGAAAACCAATCCCTATGGGCAGCAGCCGGACGCGGTTGCGGCCGGTGCGAGATTGTTTGCCGACCATTGCGCCAAATGCCACGGGCCGGATGCACTGGGTCGCGGCAAGCGGCCTAGCCTGCGGAGCGCAGAAGTGCAAGGTGCCGCGGATGGTGAAATTTTCTGGCTGCTAAGAAACGGCGCTTTGCGGCAAGGGATGCCCTCGTGGAGTTCCTTGCCCGAGCCTTCGCGCTGGCAAATCATCGCCTACGTGAAAAGCCTGGGGGAATCTTCTGCAGGCCATTAGCCCCGCATCCCATCCGGTTGTGCTGGGATTAGGCTACCCTAGGTAGGCACATGGAACTCAGGCCTTACCTGTACTCGGCGAACGTGCAGCAGTCCTTTTCTCGCGGTATATTTGTAGTATCTCTGGCCTGAGACCAAGGACAAAGGAGAACGCACTATGCTTTCCTTGTTGCGGAATCATGCCCGCACGTTAGTTGTTTTTTTGTCGATGGCGGCTTTTAGCATCCCGCAAAGCCTGCTCGCGCAGTCGCATGTCGTGAGCCCCTCCGAGCTGCAAAAGGCGACGGTGGCCGCCACGCAAGCCCGGCAGCAAAACGTTGAGGCGGTTCAGCAGTTTCTCGCCATGCCGAAGGCGCAGAAAGCCCTCAAGTCGGCGGGCATGGATCCGCAGCAGGTGAAACAAGCAGTGGCCCAATTGAATGATCAGGAACTGGCGCAACTGGCCGCGCGCAGCACCCGGGCTCAGGCCGATTTTGCCGCCGGCAACCTGTCGGACCGCGATCTCATCCTGATTTTGATTGGTATTGCGGCCTTGATTCTGATCATTGTCGCAGTGCGATAAAAGAGGCCGCGTGCGGCGGATCGCGCCCATCCTGGTGTTCCTGTTTTGTGAGTTCCTGCATGCTGTCGCGCCAGGCGTGTGGCTTGATGTTCCGTTCATAAAGCAGGAACGGGACGGCTGCGGCGCCGCCAGCCTGGCGATGGTCATGCAGTATTGGGATCGCCAGCAAGGCCGTCCGGCGGACGCAGACTCCGATGCGGCGCATATTCAACGCGTGCTGTACTCCAAAAGCGGCCGCGGAATTTATGCCTCCGATCTTGAGCGCTATCTGCAACGGCATGGATTCCGCGCCTTTGCTTTTGCCGGCGAGTGGAGTGACCTGCAAGAGCACTTGTCGAAAGGGCGCCCGCTGATCGTGGCGCTGAAGCCGGGCTCCGGCAAGCCTTTGCACTATGCGGTGGTGGCTGGACTGGATGGGGAACAACACCTGGTCCTGGTGAATGATCCCGCCGAGCGTAAGCTGCTGAAACAGGACCAGGCCGAATTCGAAAAGGAATGGAAAGCCGCCGGCCATTGGACTTTGCTGGCCATCCCGCAGGAAAGCGGGCAACCCACGCCCTCGCTGCAGCGGTAATTCTCCTCACAATTTGTGCGTCCTGGAGTGAGGCGCAGGTTTCGCCGCTACGTTCTCCGTCATTGCACAGCGAAGTGCGGCAACTTTTCGAGCAGGAACGCTGGCGGGAAATCGTAGATCGGCTTGGCTCCGGGCCGCTCTCAGACCCGGACCTTGTTTTCTACTACGGCAGCGCACTGGCGCAATTAGGACGATGGGAGGAAGCGCAGCGCGCATTTCAAGCGGGTCGCCACTTGGCAGCGCGCGATCCGCGTTTCCCGGTTGAACTGGCGGGAGTCGCGTTCAAGCGGAAACGTCTTCCCGAGGCGGCGCGCTGGCTGCGGTGTGCGCTGCGCCTTGATCCCACTGACCGCTATGCCAACGACTTCTTGGGGACGGTCTATTTTCTCGAAGGCAATCTGGACGCCGCGCTCAAGTACTGGAACCGCATCGGCAAGCCGGAAATCCAGGCCGTTCGGCCGGGGAACGCGCTGAAAATCCAGCCGAGCTTGCTCGACCATGCGCTCGCGTTCGCCCCGGCCAGCACGTTGCGTCTGCCGGATTTGTTGACCAGCCGCACCCGCGTCGAAGGACTCGGGGTTTTCGCTTCTCCGAAGTTTCAGTTGGCGGCACGCCAGGACGGCAAGTTCGATATCGACCTGAATCTGCAGGAGAGAGATGGTTGGGGCAGCGGTAAATGGGAAGCTCTGCTTTCGCTTCTTCGGGGCGTGGGTTACGAGACGGTTTATCCGGAATATTTCAACTTGGGGCGCAACGCTGTCAACGTTACTTCGCTTCTGCGGTGGGATGCCCAGAAATACCGCGCGGCGGTTGAGCTGTCGGGGCCGCTGCAACAGAATCCAAAGTGGCGGTATCAGCTCGGGTTGGATTTCCGGCGCGAAAACTGGGCGCTTCGCAATGGAGTTACGGGCAGCGCCGAATCGCTGGGCGCTTTGACCATGCGACGGGAAGCCGCCGATGCGGAAGTGACCGTGTTCCCGAGCGGCCGCTGGGGATGGTCGGCTGGCGTGGAAGTTTCGCATCGTGACTACGGCAACATCGCCGCCGGGTCGCAACTGAACCCGCAGTGGCTGCTTGGGGGTATGCAGCTCAAGCAACTGGCGCGGATTCACGGCGAACTTTTGCGTTCGCCCGAGCACCGGTTGGTCATCGACTCCGGCGCTTCCTGGCAGTTGGCGCGCATCTGGTCGCAGCCGTCGCACACGTTTGCCAAGCTGCAGGGCTTCCTCCGGACGCAGTGGTTTCCTCAGGCGCAGGGAGACGACTACGAGACAAACATCCGGGTGCGAAGCGGCGGAACGGCCGGACAGAGTCCGTTCGACGAGCTTTACATCCTGGGGCTGGAGCGAGACAACGATTTGTGGATGCGGGCACACGTGGGCACGCGCAATGGGCGCAAAGGCAGCGCTCCGCTTGGACGCCAATATGTTCTTCTCAACTCCGAGATGGACAAGAACGTCTATGGCAACGGGTTGCTCAAGATAAAGCTTGGGCCGTTTCTCGACAGCGGAAGGATTACGGATTCGTTCAGTTCGCCGGGTGGCCAGAAACAACTTTGGGACACGGGCCTGCAGGCCAAGCTCAAAGTGCTGGGAGTGGGACTTACCTTTATTTGGGGCAAGGACCTGCGCACCGGCGGCAACGCGTACTACTTCACGGCAGGGCGGTAAGATCCTTCTTGACACGGATCCATATTTCTGCAAATATCGAAATATGCCAACGGTCACACAGGCCAAAAAGAACGCAGAGCAAGTGGCCCGCTACGCCGATATGTTCGCAGCCGTGGGCACCGAAGCCCGGCTGCGAATCATGCAACTGCTGCTTTCGGCCCACCCAGACGGACTGGTCGTAGGCGAGATTCAAGAAGAGCTGGACATTCCCAATTCCACTCTGTCGCATCATCTCGACAAGCTGAAGAGCGAAGACCTGGTTCGGGTGCAACGGGAGAGCACTTTCCTGCGCTACACCGCGAATACGGAAGCGCTGCGGGAGTTGCTGCAATTCCTGTACGCCGAATGCTGCACCCGCAACCGCGCGGTGCAATCGCAAGCCATTATTCAAGTCTGCAAATAGGAGGAGTCATATGGGTAGCGGAAATTTAGGCGAAACGGATATTAAGGACGTCATAAAAGAAAAATACGGGCAGGCAGCGTTGCGGGTGAAGACGGGCGGGAGCAAGTGTTGCGGCGCTACGCCGGCGGGCACGTTGGGTTGCGATCCCATTACTTCCAATCTGTACGATTCGACGCAGGCGGGGCAGATTCCGGAGGAGGCGTTGCTGGCGTCGCTGGGCTGTGGGAACCCGACCGCGCTGGCCGAGTTGAAGCCCGGGGAAACCGTGCTCGATCTGGGCTCGGGAGGCGGGATTGACGTTCTGCTTTCAGCGCAACGAGTAGGGCTGACGGGCAAAGCCTATGGTCTCGACATGACGGATGAGATGTTGGCGCTGGCGAATGAAAACAAGCGCAAGGCCGGCGCTGGCAACGTGGAGTTCCTGAGAGGCGAGATCGAAAATATTCCCCTGCCGGCGAATTCCGTCGACGTCATCATTTCGAATTGCGTGATCAATCTTTCCGCCGATAAGGATCGCGTGCTGCGCGAAGCTTTCCGGGTGCTCAAGCCGGGCGGGCGTTTTGCGGTGTCGGATGTGGTGACGCGGGGCGAGATCGCGCCGGATATCCGCGCCAGTGTGATGCTGTGGACGGGCTGCGTAGCCGGGGCTCTGGAGGAAAACGAATATCGCGGGAAGCTTGCTGCAGCTGGGTTTGAGCGGATCGAGATTGAGCCGACGCGGATTTACCGGGCCGAAGATGCGCGGGAATTTCTCGCGGCGGAAGGAGTAGATTTGGGCGCGCGGGCGCAGGAAGTAGACGGGAAGTTCATGAGCGCTTTTGTGCGGGCGAGCAAGCCGGCTGGCGTTGCGAAGCAAGTGGGCGGGACGGCGGAACAGAGCTGTTGCGGGCCGACCTGCTGCAAATAATGCACAGGATGCAATAGCAGGCCGGGTTTTGCCCTGGCTGGACAGCCGAATCGTCTGTCTCGAGGTGAAAGGAAGCGATGAAAGCACACTACAACGTTTTGTTTTTGTGCACGGGAAATTCGGCGCGGTCGATCATGGCCGAGGCGATTTTGAATCTCAAAGGCAAGCCTACTTTTACCGCATATAGCGCGGGCAGCCATCCCTCGGGGACGGTTCGGCCGGAGGCGCTGCAGCAACTCGAACTGGCGCGCGTGCCGGCGAAGGGCTTCCGGAGCAAGAACTGGGAGGAATTTTCCCGGCCCGATGCTCCGAAGCTGGATTTCGTGTTTACGGTTTGCGACAACGCAGCCAAGGAAGTCTGTCCGGTGTGGCCGGGGCAGCCGATGACTGCGCATTGGGGCGTTCCTGATCCGGCGGCGGCGCAGGGAAGCGAGGCGGAAGTGAAGCGGGTGTTTCGCGAGGCTTTTGTGATCCTCGACCGCAGGATCGGCTTGTTCCTCAGCTTGCCTCTTGCCAGCCTGGACCGGCTGGCTATCAAGAAAGAAATCGACGATATCGGGCGCAAATGAAGGGCAGCTCGCAGTCTGCCGAGTTCTGCAGTGATGGGAAAGGTTGATATGGCAACCGCCGAAGCTCAGGTTCCGACCGCCAGCTCGAAACGGCTGAATGTCTTCGAACGATATCTGACCGTGTGGGTCGGGCTGTGCATGGTGGTGGGTTTGATTATCGGGAAAGCGGCGCCGCAATTAGTCGAGCGATTGCGGGATATGGAGTTTGGCCGCGGCAGCCAGGTCAACATACCAATTGCGGTGCTGATCTGGCTGATGATCATTCCCATGATGATGAAGGTGGATTTCGCAGCCATCCTGAACATTCGCCAGAGGCCTCGGGGGTTGCTGGTAACGCTGTTTGTGAATTGGCTGGTGAAACCGTTCTCCATGGCGCTGATTGGCTGGATCTTTTTTCGCCATGTCTTTTCGGCGTGGATCACGCCGGCGGAGGCAGACCAGTACATTGCCGGCGTAATCATTCTGGCGGCGGCGCCCTGCACGGCGATGGTGTTTGTGTGGAGTTACCTGACGGATGGCGATGCGGCGTACACGCTGGTGCAGGTGTCGGTCAACGATCTCATTATGCTGTTTCTGTTCGCGCCCATCGTGCGTTTCCTGGTCAATGGGACGTCGTCATTGTCGGTACCGTTCGCGGTGCTGCTGTACTCGGTTGTGGCCTTTATCGTTATACCTTTAATCGTGGGGGTGGCGCTGCGCACGTGGCTGACGCGGACGCGAGGCAAACAATGGTTCGAACAGAGTTTTCTGCCGCGGTTTAGTCCGGTGACAATTCTGGCGCTGCTGGCCACGCTGGTCTTCATTTTTGCGTTTCAGGCGGAAAACATCACCGGAAAGTATTTTCATGTCCTGCTCATTGCGATTCCCATTCTTATCCAGGTGTACTTCAATTCCAGCCTGGCCTATGGGTTGATGCGGTTGCTGCGGGTGGACTACGCGGTGGCGGCCCCGGGCGCATTGATTGGAGCCAGCAACTTCTTCGAGCTGGCGGTGGCGACGGCCATCGCTCTGTTTGGGCCGGGGTCGGGTGCGGCGCTGGCCACCGTGGTGGGCGTGCTGGTGGAAGTGCCGGTCATGCTTTCCATCTGCGGGGTGTGCAACCGCACCCGCCATTGGTTTCCGGCGCGGGCCTGAAGGTGCTTGCGCCCACTTCGCTGCTTGCGCTCGTTATCCCCGCTTCTGCGCGACCACTCTGCTAATCTAGAAAACTGCTCCTGCCATTTTCTCGAGGTGCCCATGACTGGAGGCCGCCGCTTGCTCTGGATTCTTTCTTGCTTTGCTGTGCTGGCGAGTGTGGCGTTCGCAGAGGACGGGTCTTCTCCCGCCCCCGCGGGGCCGCCTAAGGCGAAGATCGAACCTGTAACCGACAATTTGTACGGTCACAAGATCGTGGATAACTACCGCTGGCTGGAGGATGGCAACAGCGCGGCAACGCAGGAATTCGTGCGCCAGGAAATGGCCTACACGCGTAGTGTCCTCGACCGACTGCCGGGACGGGAGAAAATTCTCGAGCGGCTGCAACAACTTGCCATGATTGGGAGCGTGGACGCACCGCAGGTAGGAGGGAAGTATTACTTTTATACCCGCCGCGAGGGCACGCAGAATCAGCCGGTGCTCTTCGTGCGCGAAGGCAGCCAAGGCAAGGATCGCGTGCTGGTCGATCCCAACACGCTCTCCGCCGACGGCACCGTGGCCCTCGACTGGTGGTTTCCATCCGACGACGGCAAGTACGTGGCCTATGGGATTTCTTCCAGCGGGTCCGAGGAAAGCACCCTGCACGTGATCGAAAGCGCAGCTGGCAGAGTGCTGCCGGACCGCATTGCGCGCGCGCGCTATCAGGGCGTGAGCTGGAAGAAGGACGACTCGGGGTTCTACTACAACCTTCATCCCAAGAAGGGCGAAGTGCCGGAGGGCGAAGAGGTTTACCACGTGAAGGTCTATTACCACCAACTGGGCAGCGATCCGGCCCAGGACCGGATTGTGTTTGACCCCATGGCGCTCGGCCCGCAGCACAACGCGCAGGAAATACCCGCAGCCCAGTTGGCGGATGACGACGACCGCTGGCTGCTGCTTACGATTTTCGAAGGCTACGCCAAGACGGAGTTGTATTTGCAGGATCTGAAAGCGGGGACGCCGCCCGTGGAGATCACGACGGGCAAGGAATTTCTGTACAGCGGCGAGGTTTTTCAAGGAAAGGTCTATATTACGACGAACGAAGATGCGCCCCGCTATCACGTGTTTGAAGTGGATGCCGCCCATCCTAAGCGCGGGAACTGGAAAGAGATCATCCCCCAGAGCGATGCCGTATTACAGAACCTTACCGTTTTCGGCGGCAAGTTGTTCGCGCAATATCAAAAGGATGCCAGCTCGCAGTTGAAGCTGTTCGACTTGCAAGGCAAGGACCTGGGCGACATTCTCCTTCCCGCGATCGGGACTGCGGCCGGAATCGGCGGGCACTGGGACCAGGACGAGATGTTCTTCGGCTTTCAGTCTTTCACGATTCCCACCTCAGTGTATGAAGTGAATCTCAAGACACGGCAGACCGCGTTGTGGCAGCGGGTGCAAGCCCCGTTCGACCCGGACAAGTATCTGGTGAAGCAGGTCTGGTTCACCTCGAAGGACGGAACCAAAGTTCCCATGTTCTTGTTTCATAAGAAAGGTATCGTCCTCAACGGCAAAAATCCCACGCTGCTCGCCGGATATGGCGGCTTCAATATCAGTCTGACGCCGAGTTTCGTGGCGGGACGCTATGTCTGGCTGGAGCATGGTGGCGTGTTCGTCGTGGCCAATCTGCGCGGCGGCGGCGAGTTTGGCGAGGATTGGCACCGCGCCGGCATGCTCGACAAGAAGCAGAACGTGTTCGACGATTTCATTGCGGCGGCTGAATTTCTGATCGCCGAGAAGATCACCGACAAAGATCATCTCGCCATTCAGGGCGGGTCCAACGGCGGGCTGCTGGTGGGAGTGGCCATGACGCAGCATCCTGATCTGTTCCGGGCGGTGGTTTGCCAGGTGCCGCTGCTCGATATGCTGCGCTACCAGAATTTCCAGATCGCCAAGCTGTGGATTCCGGAATATGGCTCGGCCGACGATCCCAAACAGTTCGAGTGGCTCTACGCCTATTCGCCGTATCAGCACGTGAAGCCGGGGACGCTCTATCCTGCAGTCTTATTCATGACCGCCGATACAGATAAGAGAGTAGACCCGATGCACGCGAAAAAGATGGCAGCGCTCATGCAAGCGGAAGCGGCCAATGGACGAAACCAGGACCGCCCAATTCTTTTGCGGATCGAAACCAAGGCCGGACACGGAGCGGGCAAGCCGGTGGCCAAGCAAGTGGAAGAGGGCGTGGACATTTACTCTTTTCTCTTCTGGCAGTTGGGCGTTACTCCCTAGGAAGCGAGACCCGCCGGGGAGTTGCTAGTTTCTTACGTGTAGGCGCACAGAATGGTGTGATTTTGGTCACCGCCCAGGAGGCTGCGGGCAAGGCACAATTTGCGGTGCTGCGAACCGTCGCGTCTTCCACCTTTAGAGGTTTGACCTGCCTCCAACCGCATGTTATAAACACACGTTTTGTATGGGCCCGCTTGGGGCAGGCCACTTTGGCCTCCTGCCCTAAACCAGGTTCGTACAAACATCCGACGCGGCCAAGCTCAGCACTCCTTTTCAAGTCGTGTAGTGGAAGCGTGTTCGGACACTCCGGCCATACGCTCCCCGGCGCTTGCGGTTCACGGGCGCCCGGCGGGTGCTGCCTGCCGGAAAACCGGGCTAGAAACATGGTCTTTGATGATTTTCAACGTCTGCACCGTGGAGGGGTTTCATGCGCACGTGGCTCGCGAAAATAGTTTCGCCGAGGAGCAGGTTTGGCCGGGCTCTCGTTACAACCTTAACCCTGGTAGTCCTTAGCACCGTCTCCGCTTTTGCCCAAGCCTCTTCCGAGGCCGGTGGAGAGGCGAGCTTAAAGCTGCCCGACCTCACTCAGGTGAGCTTCCTGGGCGTCGACGGCCACCGGCTGCTCTTGTACGGCATCTTATTTTGCATTTTCGGACTGGCCTTCGGCATGACGATCTACATGCGCTTGAAGGGCCTGCCGGTGCATCGCGCGATGCGCGAAATCTCGGAGCTGATTTACGAAACCTGCAAGACCTACCTCATTACGCAGGGGAAGTTTCTACTGTTGTTGTGGGTATTCATCGCTTTCGTCATCCTGCTCTACTTCGGTGTGCTGCTGAAATACGAGGCAGTGCGAGTCGCTATCATCCTTCTGTTCAGCGTGGTGGGCATCGCCGGAAGCTACGGCGTCGCTTGGTTTGGCATCCGCGTCAACACCTTTGCCAACTCGCGGACGGCATTTGCCAGCCTGCGCGGCAAGCCTTATCCGGTCTATCAGATTCCGCTTGAGGCGGGCATGAGCATCGGCATGATGCTGATCAGCGTCGAGTTGTTGATGATGCTCATCATCCTCCTCTTTATTCCGGCCGACTACGCCGGGCAATGTTTTATTGGCTTTGCCATCGGCGAATCGTTGGGCGCGGCCGCGCTGCGCATCGCGGGCGGCATTTTCACCAAGATCGCCGATATCGGCTCGGACTTGATGAAAATCGTCTTCAAGATTAAGGAAGACGACGCCCGCAACCCGGGCGTGATCGCCGACTGCACCGGCGACAACGCCGGCGACTCGGTCGGGCCTTCGGCGGATGGGTTTGAAACCTATGGCGTGACGGGCGTTGCGCTCATCACTTTCATTCTGCTGGGCGTCAAGAATCCGGCCGTGCAAGTGCAGCTTTTGGTTTGGATCTTCGTCATCCGCGTGGTCATGCTGGTGGCCAGCACGGTAGCGTACTTCCTCAACGCCGCCATCGCCAAGGCCCGCTACGGCAATGCGGACCAGATGAACTTTGAAACTCCGCTCACTTCGCTGGTGTGGATTACGTCGATCGTTTCCATCGTGCTGACCTACGCCGTCTCTTCCGTTATCATCCCGCAGTTGGGCGGCGATCCCACGCAATGGTGGAAGCTGGCTACGATTGTTTCATGCGGCACCCTGGCCGGAGCGCTGATTCCCGAACTCGTCAAGGTGTTTTCTTCCACGGAATCGCGGCACGTGCGGGAAGTGGTCAAGTCAGCGGATGAAGGCGGCGCGTCACTCGGCATTCTGTCCGGTTTCGTGGCGGGGAATTTTTCCGCTTATTACCTGGGCCTGGCGATGGTATTGCTGATGTCGCTCGGCTACTACGTCAGCACGGTAGCCAATGCGGCTGGCAATACCCTTGGCTCGTTGATGCTGGCTTCGCCGGTGTTTGCCTTTGGCCTGGTGGCGTTTGGCTTTTTGGGCATGGGGCCGGTGACCATCGCGGTCGATTCCTACGGACCGGTCACCGACAATGCGCAATCGGTCTACGAGTTGTCGCTGATTGAGCAGATTCCAGGCGTGGAAGGCGAACTCAAGAAGAACTACAACATCGACGTAAACTTCGAACGTGCCAAATACCTGCTGGAAGCCAACGACGGCGCCGGCAACACCTTCAAGGCGACCGCCAAGCCGGTGCTGATCGGAACCGCCGTGGTCGGCGCTACGACCATGATTTTCTCCATCATCATGGCGCTGACCGACGGGCTGACCACCAACGTCGACAGTTTATCTCTGCTGCATGCGCCTTTCGTGCTCGGACTGATCACCGGCGGCGCGATGATCTATTGGTTCACCGGCGCGTCCACCCAGGCTGTGACCACCGGTGCCTACCGCGCGGTCGAGTTCATCAAGGCCAA
The DNA here is from genome assembly GCA_963770915.1 of uncultured Acidobacteriaceae bacterium. Classification (GTDB taxonomy): domain Bacteria; phylum Acidobacteriota; class Terriglobia; order Terriglobales; family Acidobacteriaceae; genus PALSA-270. Next base: position 1,227,594 of record CAVYRG010000001.1, on the reverse strand, counting down.
CATCAAGCTGGAGGGCTCGGAGAAAGCTTCAGTGGAAGACAGCAAGAAGGTTGTCGAGATCTGCACTCGGTATGCCCAGAAGGGGATGCTGAACATCTTTCTGGCGGTGTTTTTCGCTACCCTGGCCTTCGCCTTTGTGGAGCCCTTCTTCTTTATCGGCTACCTGATTTCGATTGCGACCTTCGGTCTTTACCAGGCGATTTTCATGGCCAACGCCGGCGCCGCCTGGGACAACGCAAAAAAGATCGTCGAAGTCGAGCTGAAGCAGAAAGGCACCGCGTTGCACGATGCGACCGTCATCGGCGACACGGTAGGCGATCCTTTCAAGGACACTTCTTCCGTGGCCTTGAACCCGGTCATCAAGTTCACCACCTTGTTCGGCTTGCTGGCCGTGGAACTGGCTGTGAAGCTGACCGCGGAAACCGGTGGGGCTTTCAGTCACGCTTTGGCGCTGGCGTTTTTCGTCGTCTCCTATATCTTCGTATACCGCTCGTTCTACGGAATGCGCATTGGCGCAGACCAGAAGAAAAGGGAAGCGGTGAGTCCCGCTGCGGCGGACTGACAGCAAATCGACCGGCGCCGCCTCCCGGGCTGGCGCCGGTTCTCAGTCATGACTTTATCCTGGCGATAACCCATGTTCATTGGCCACTTTGGTGTCGCCCTCGCGGCCAAGAAAGCCGCTCCCCGGACTTCGCTCGGGACTCTCGTCCTGGCAGCGCAGTTTCTCGATTTGCTGTGGCCGATTTTTCTGCTATCCGGTCTCGAACATGTCAAGATCGCTCCCGGCATCACGCCCCTGTCGCCGCTTGCTTTCACCGACTATCCTTATTCGCACAGCCTGCTGATGGCGCTGCTTTGGGCGGTTTTATTGGGAGGCGTTTATTACGGCATTCGTCGCGACCGGGCAAGCGCCGGGGTCGTCGGGGCCTGCGTGTTCAGTCACTGGGTGTTGGATTTTGTCACCCACATTCCGGATTTGCCGCTGCTTCCCGGGGGAGTCGCACGTGTGGGCCTCGGTTTGTGGAAGCACCCGGCCGCATCGATTGTGGTGGAGGCGTCGATCTTTCTTGCAGGGGTTTTGCTGTATGCGAAGACGACGCGGGCCCAGGACGCGATCGGCCGCTACGGATTCTGGTCGTGGGCCGTATTCCTGTCACTCGGCTGGATAGCTGCGATGCTGGGCGGCGCTCCGCCGAGTGTCGCTGCGGTCGCTTGGGGCGCGCTCTCCATGTGGCTCATGGTGCCATGGGCCTGGTGGGCGGATCGCCACCGGACGCTCCGCAATGTTGCCGCTTGATGTCACTTTGTGGAGACCTACCGGCGTTTTCCAGGTTTTCGCCGCCGATGATATGATGAGTGACGGCAAATAATGCGGCGCGTCGTTCTGGATGCGCCCGACACACTCCTCAGTAGCTCAATGGCAGAGCATCCGGCTGTTAACCGGAGGGTTGTAGGTTCGAGTCCTACCTGAGGAGCCATTTCTTTCTGTAGGTTAGAAGCTCTTCCGTGCGGTTACGACGTCCGCAGCCTTTGAAATGCTTGTAAAGCCTCCGTGAGTCAGGCCTGTGCCCCCATCACAGCTGCGAACTGCCGCCCCGTTTAGCCCGTCAGTACGGACCCGCCGCGAAGAGTCTTTCACAATCCTTTGATGGATTTCGGCTTTATGGCCGGGCTGATCGCGCATGGCGATAGGTGCTGCGAATCATCTCAAGATGCAACCCGGCACACTAGTTGTCGTCGTTTTCAAGCCCATGGGACCGAAGTTGCTCTAGGGAGGTTACGTTCCAGTTTCCGGCCACTTGCTTCGGTTTCACTCAGGTGGTTCTCACTCTACGTAGGGGAGCTTGCACTGATACTGCGCCAATTCGGCGCGAGCGTCTTCGACGTTGACGTGCTCCGAGGTGCGGCCGCATTTCACACAGAACCATTCTTGTCGGGCCTTATTCCAAGTGAGTGTTGCGTGGAGCCATGAGGAATTTGGCTGTGGCTGGAGAGTTCGGCCCTTTGTGGGTGTCTCTTTTCTCGCGTTGTCCTTCTTGTTTCGTTCTTTCTTCATTGCCTTGCGGGGATAACCTACGAGGCTCAGTCAGGCCGCCGGAGACCATACCATTATGTCTGGGCACGGAGCCCGAATGCACATTGCCTGCGTAACCCAAAAGAGTTACCGCTGGTAAACTGACTACCGCACGCGGTTTCCAACAATGCCGCTTGAGCCCCTACTGCCAAGCGGGTCACGCGGCTGGAGGTGCATAGCGGGGGTCGTACCGCCCCAGCAAAGCCATCATCTCGTCGAGTGTGGCAATCTCGAACTCCGACATCGAGTGGCTCTTTCTAAGTTTGTCCCGCACACAGTTGCACGGATTAAACAGTTTGAGTCGAACATCGTGAGCCTGGGCCCAGCGCTGCAGATACAGAAGGGTGTCAAGACCGCAAGCCTCGATAGCCTTCAGCTGGGTGAGTTCAAGGACGACAGTTCGCGCCTTGTCTTGCGAGGTGACAGCTTGGCGCAGTTTGAAGGCGGCCTCTCTCTGCATGATTATGCCTTCACATTCAACGATTGCCAGATCACCAATATTCTCAACGCTCACTTTCAACATAGTGCACCTCAGAGCGCTAGCGATAATGAGAAGCATGCGACTTGCCATTCTGATTGTGCTTCTGCATGAAGAGCTTATCGAGTGGCGGCAGAGAAGTTTTTACAAGGCGATGAAAATCCGGACTACTGGAAATGATGTATGCCTGTGGTGCGCAGCAGATCGAGACTACACAGTCGATCGCCTGAGTGAGGAAATGCTTGCACTCCTCAGCTACGCAGTGGCTCCAGAATTTTTTCTAACGATGGCGGCAAGAATCAGAATCAGAGCGACAAGCCGCACTCCGTAAATCCATGGACTTCCTTCGTTGGGCTTGGCGAAGAACAGCAGCGCAACACGGTTGCCTCCCTCGACGAGAAAGAAGATCGCGAACGCGAGAAACAGAATATCGCGACTATCTTTCCAGAACCTCAGGAAGAAAAGGCACGCGGTGAACGACGCTGTGGCGGTGGCGCCCAGCAGGAATGCGTCTATCATGACTACTTGCTCTCCCAGATCAGCCCGTAAAGCAAAAGACCCATGGCAACCAATGCCGCGGCTAGTCGATAAGGATAAAGATCGACCTGAGGGATCAGCACCAGATCGACAAAAACCAGAAGGTTGGATATAGCGAAACCCAGGAAACAAAGGCCACTCCACAACAGGAGCTGCTTTTTCGCTCGACTATAGCCGCGCAGGAGCAGGACCGCGCACGCGAGACTCGTAAGCACTCCAATGATGTAGACGACCGCTGCCATCTCAGCCTCGCTCCTTGGTGAAACGAAACGCCTGGGCAAATGCGCGTATGGGCGCCGACGGTTTTGAATGAATCAACGTAGAAACTCTGACGACTTCTCGCCGATACGTTGCATCTACGGCGGCAACCATTTGGTCCTGCTCGATCGAAGCGGGCGCGTAACGATAGCCTTCCGGGTTTCCGGGAACTAATCCTACCAGCATTCTGCCGACAAGGTCTTTTAGGAGGGCGTTGACAACGTCTCTGCTTACATAGAGCCGGCTGCCCAGATTCTCAATGGTCCAGGGCTGCGGTCGGCTGTTCCAAAGCAACAACAGTGCTTCCAGGTGAGGCACACTATCAATCTGATCACGGATAAATCGATAGACTTCTTCCTCACTCGGTTTATCGTTGGTCATTTCCAGGCAACCTTGTTGCGGTAGAACCGGGAACAAGTTACTGAACCCGGGTCCAAGCTCTTGCACACTGCAAAGCCATTTCCAAAGACAGCCGGCCATTTCGAAGGCCGGGCGGTCCACAGCTACATCGAGGTGAAGTGCCACCAATACCCGATTGCCATCGACATGCTCCACTCCAACACGGCGGAGTTGGACAAACAGTTTCCGTCTAGGGATGACCGCCTGTGGTTGGAGCGAGCTGAAGCATTCACCTTGATCCCGAACTCACGCTGGCTACGGGCCATCAGGTCCAGGCCAGCCAATACGAACCCGTCTTCTCATTCTCAGCGCTTGCGCGTAGCCGCCTCGCTTGAGTCCCGAAAATTCCTTGCGGGTAACGCCAACATGCTGGGCCAGCATTTAGGCTGAACACGCCGGGCGCAAGCGGTTCGAGAATCAGGTTCGCCAGAACTCTGAGGAGGCGAGGTATGCGAGGCAATAGTGACTGCCTCCTTCCCGTAGCGGGCAACATTATACAAAACATTTGGAAGCCAGTTAACGGGCTAAGCGGCTAACCGAGACGTTGTTGTCAAAACGAATCCAAGCGGCCACGAAAAAGAGCATGAGAACACGGCCTATCGGCGGCCAAGCTAACGTGAAGCAGAAGGACACAACCGCACAGGGGAATGTGACCAACTGCAGATCAAAGAGGGAGGCGCCATGAGAAGTCGCCAAGCATGGCCCCGTTCCCCCAAGCAGGCCGTAGCCATTGGTCTCTCCAAGGCGCTGCGCGCTGGAGTGAAGCTTTCCCCGCCTCGAAAAGGGTCCGCTTCTGCGGCGACCCGAAAACAAGCGACTCGCGACTTGGCCAAGGGACGTACTCCTGCGCGCCGTGTGTCCGGCAAGCGCTCTCGTGCCACCAGCGGGTCGCTGAAGAAGAAAGAAGGCCATAACTCTGGTTCCCGCAAATCCCCTCTCTGCGCAAAGGCGTGCCGCCGCCTGAACGCGAGCAGCGGCGGGGCGGTCGCGCAACCATCAAAGTTGCCCGCACCAGAGAACGATAGGGGGCGCACTCACACGGTGAGAGCGTGGCACTTTCGAGGCCTCACGCTGCTTCCGTAGCCGAACTCCTTAAGCAAGTCCGCAGCGCCTGGAGGCAATACAAAGCGTGGTCTAAAGCATTTCTTTCCTCAGTGTCTGCATTCGGGCTATTGATTAATTCCGATCTGCGTCGCCCAATTAACTGCTGCGCTTCCGCAATCCTGAGTGGAATTGTCGCGCGGTTGCTCTCAAACAATGCTGCGCGATACACGTGCTTCCAGTGATCATCACCACAATTCTGGATCTGGTGCATGGTTGACCTCTCAGGCAAAGCGCTCGCAAGTTTTGGGGAGAATGAGGGCAATATAGATTACCCATCGCAGGTTGCAATCGGGTAGATGCTGGATTGACTTTCCAGTTACGCCAACCACGAAATCGTTGTGAGAGCGACACGGGACCATCGAAGCTCAGGTCGTGAACTGTCAAGAAGGCACTCAATCGAGACCAGGCGAGTATTCGGGACTCGGGAAGGACTTCTCCCGCCCGCACTGATCTACGCAGAGTTTCAAACTCCTTTACAGGTTCGGTGGTATTGTCGCGCACCCAAGTCGAGACTAAAAAAGTAATACAAATCGGACACGAGGCAAGCGGGTGCTTCTACCCCCAGAAGTGCCCGCTTCTATTTGTTCCTTTGACTACCGTCGGTGTTTGGCCTCTGCGGGCTCCAGTTGTTCTTGGCGGTTCTCTAGTCGACAAGCCGCACGATATGGTTGCGGAGCGCATACATAATCAACTGGCTTACGGAATGAAAGTCCAGCTTGCGCATGATATTGGCGCGATGAGTTTCGGCTGTTTTGACGCTTAACCCAAGATCGCGAGCGACTTCTTTCGTGGTCTTGCCTTCGGCCAAGAGCTGGACGACTTCTCGTTCACGGGCGGTGAGACGGTTGCGAGCAACTCTTGGCGGTAACGTGGCACCGCGGCAGGTCATGGCAGAAGGCTGGGGAGTTCTGGACGTAAAGAATGTTCGGTTTCGTTGCAAAGCCTCCACCGCTTGCACCAGATCACGCACTGCGTCGGACTTTAGCAGGAAGCCGTGGGCGCCGGCTTCTACAGCGGCTTGCACGATCTGGTCGGAATCGTCGATCGTCAAGACTAAGATTGCCGTCCGCGGTTCGTTTTGCAAGATCTGTCGTGCTGCATCGACCCCATTCATTTGCGGCATCGCCACATCTAAAACCACCAGGTCCGGTTTCAATCGTGCGGCTTGCGTCACGGCATCCAGGCCATCGACAGCTTGGCCGCAGATTTCCCATCCCTCATGGCCGCCCAGAAGCGAAAGCAGCCCGCGTCTTACGACCTCGTGATCATCGGCGACCAATATACGGAATGGTGCCATTCAAAAATCTCCGGGACGACGGGCGGCCAGGAAGTCAGTGGCCGGTCGCCCCCAAATAAGGCGACCCTGAACATCCTTTCGACGCTAGTTCCCTCCTATCCGTTGTAAGGACAACAAACTTGCTCTAGCCAAGCGTTTTCCCTGAATATTTTGCCAAGTAGCGCCAATGAGCGCGGGTGCGCCAATCCTCCTGAACAACTGAGTGGGTTCCCCGCACGTTCTACAGGAAAGCTCCTATTCGTTTACTGGTGTAACTGGATAGTGCTGGATCGGAGAAAAATCCTATGCTTCTCCTCGCGCGGCTTACCTCTGCGTGCGGTGCGCGAGGAGCGAAGGCCGCGAGGCAAGAGCGGCAAGAGAACCTAAGAGTGGCAAGAAAGGAATCTCACGATGGCGACACTTTCCTGGACCGTCCCAAATCCCATCTCGACTGTCGCAGCCCTCCCGGCTGCAGGCATGCCGCCCATCAGCGCACAGGCAGAGCTTGTGGCCCGGGCACAAACGGGAGACGCCGATGCTTTCGCGGTACTTTTTCAGCAACATAAAAAGAGGGTCTACTCTCTGTGCTTCTTGATGACCAATGACGTTGCCGACGCGGAAGATTTGACTCAGGAGGCCTTCATTCAGGTGTTTCGGAAATTGGGCACATTTCGCGGAGAGTCCGCCTTCTCAACCTGGCTTTACCGGGTCGCCGTGAATACGGTGTTGATGAGCCTTCGCAGGCGTAAGCCTCGTGAAGTGTCTTTGGATGAGCCCATCTGGGTTGATCACGCGTCGGTCCCACGTGACTTCGGCCGCAGCGACCCAAAACTGTCCGGGACAGTGGAGCGCATCGCCTTGGCGCGCGCACTTGGGGATCTTCCAGAGGGCTATCGAACCATTTTCATTTTGCACGAGGTAGAGGGTTACCAGCATCGCGAGATTGCGAAACTGCTGCATTGCTCGGTCGGCAATTCGAAATCACAGCTGCACAAAGCGAAGCTTCGGCTGTCCGAGTTACTCTTCGTCGACAAGAAAAACTCCTCTCGTCCAGTGACGGCGTGTCCATCTCAGAGGGATGCGCCATTTCTTAGCCGGCGTCCTCGAAGCCGATCGACCGCTGATCGTTCCGAGCCCGCCGAGGCGGTTCTTATTGGCCCCATCCCTATGGTTGAGACCGCGGGTTGCCAATAGGGCGCAAAGCAATAGACGAAGGAAGGGCTGGCTGCCAATCCTTTTTTTGGAGGTGGCGGAACCCCTTCCTGGTCCTGGGTGCTTGTCGTACGCCGCCTAATGTCAGGAAAGGCGTCTCGACGAAATGCGCCTCGTGGCACGCGTCGCCGTTTAGGATAGGTTGTGACGAGGGATATCTATAAAAACGCCATGAAGCCACGCAGAAACGAAAGAGGGACTGTCTAAAGCCCCTCCTTCCGGCGAGACGGCCTTTAATACGCCGCTGATGCCAATTCAACGTTGGACACATGAATGGTATTGGTGGCCGTATCCAACGTCCCAGTCACCTTCACGTTTTTCCCTTGGTACTGCTTCACCTGCCCGGCATTGTCCAGTTTGTATTTGGCTTTGGTACTGGCATCCTTCAACACCAGCTCTCCTTTGGCTTTCACGATAGTGCCGGTGAAGGTTTTCACCTGCTGTTCCTGAGGCATGCCTTGATCGGGGCTGGTGGGCGCGGCCTGTGTTCGTGAGGGCTGTGCCTGTGCCGGATCTTCCTGTGCCTGGCTCAAAGCCGGGACCGCGGCCAGCCCCAGAGCCACAACGGCAGCCCCGAAGCATTTCAAATATGTTGCTGATTTCATTTCTGTGTCCTCCTAGAGAGAGTAATTCTTGCTTGCCCAGGTTGTGGCAAGCGCCCTGCCAAACACGGTCATTCCGTAAAGATAACGACTTGCGAAGTGTTTGCCTTTCTGCCTCTGAGAAAAACCTGGCGCACATCGGGTAAGTTATACCGTGGGTCAACGCGGACTCTAACGTAACTACAGTTTGCCGGGTAGAGTCTGGATGAATCGCAGTGTCTGGCCGCTATTGTCAAGCAGCAGCCCTATCCCGTGCGCTTATACAGGATGCTCCGGATAGTGTGATCAACACAAAGAACGTTAGAGTCAAGGTGTGAGGCCGCGCCACCTCGTCTGCCAAAATCGAAGAGGAGACTCAAGATGGAAAAGGGAATTAGCAGATGCGAGCAATGCGGGGAAAGCCTTGCCTCGGAGAAAGAGCGGCGAGAACATAGTTGCGCAGTTCGTTTGGAAAGAAACGAAAGTGAAGCGGGCGAGTCTACCGAGGCCGGGGATGAGGAAACCGCTGCGTAGGCAATATATGAGACCCGAATACGATCCGTCCACAGCGGTCACATTTCTATTGGTCGGCTTAGGAGTCGGGGCGGTTCTGGCCCTATTCCTTGCTCCTCGGCACGAAGGCCGGCCCACGCTGGCTGTCAACCACGCGATGTCGGCCTGAATTGGACGTGCAGCGAGCTGCGCGAGCCTTATCTGCAACTTCGACGTTGCAATCGTCGCATTGCAACGTCCCCGCGGGCTGTGCCACTCCGAATGCATCAGCTCAGTGCCGGCATACAACAACGACGCTTCACCCTCCATGCTGATTGCCTACAGGAAACACTGTAGAGTCAACCTACCGTCGGCCATGTGAAAATTAGATCTTTCAAAGGGGCTTCCCCCTGACTGAAGGTTGCTTCGTGTTCCAGAGCTGACAGGATTGGAAGATGTCCGCCATCTCCCATGTATATGGACGCTTGGTGCTCCGCTAATCAGGCAGGAGTCAAATCACATGGATAGACAACCCCACGACCAGGCGCCGGTTGCCGCGGTCGATCGCCCCAAACCAACCGCCAAGAACAATGGGCACAACGGCTCGGCTGACCCATCGGCTGAACTTGCCATTCTGCTGGCCAGTCTGCAGAGCATGCGCGATGGTGATTTCTCGGTGCGCCTCCCCGTCGGCTGGACTGGGTTGTCAGGAAAGATTGCCGACACATTTAATGAGATCGTCGCGGCTAACCAGCAAATGGCCCGGGAGTTAAAACGCGTCGGCCAGGTCGTCGGAAAAGAGGGCAGAACTCGCGAACGTACACGCTTCGATCAGTCGAGGGGAGCGTGGGGGGAAATGGAAGGTTCGGTTAACACGCTGGTGGAAGATCTGCTCCGTCCGACCACCGAAGTCACGCGCGCCATCGCTGCGGTTGCGCAGGGCAATCTGACGCAGACCGTACGGCTGGACGTGGATGGCCGCCCGCTCGAAGGCGAATTCCTGCGTTCCGCCAATATCGTGAACACGATGATTCAGCAGCTGGGCGTGTTCACCGCGGAAGTCACTCGGGTTGCCCGCGAAGTCGGCACCGATGGCAAGCTGGGCGGCCAGGCCCAGGTGCCTGGTGTCGCCGGAACCTGGAAGGACCTCACCGATTCAGTGAACTCGATGGCCAGCAATTTGACGGGCCAGGTGCGCAACATCGCCGAAGTAGCCACTGCGGTGGCCAGCGGCGACCTCTCCCGCAAAATTACGGTCGATGTTCGCGGAGAAATCCTTCAGCTCAAAGAGGCCATCAACACGATGGTTGACCAATTACGGTCCTTTGCGTCCGAAGTCACGCGCGTTGCCCGCGAAGTGGGGACGGATGGAAAGTTGGGCGGACAAGCCGTGGTTCCCGGCGTTGCCGGGACGTGGAAGGACTTGACCGACTCAGTGAACGCCATGGCCGGAAATCTCACCGCCCAAGTTCGCAACATCGCCGAAGTGACGACCGCCGTGGCTCGCGGAGATTTGTCCCGCAAGATCACCGTGGATGTGAAGGGAGAAATTCTGGAGCTGAAGAACACCATCAACACGATGGTGGACCAGCTCAACGCGTTCGCGGGCGAAGTCACCCGTGTGGCGCGCGAAGTGGGCACGGATGGCAAGCTCGGCGGCCAGGCGGAGGTACCTGATGTTGCCGGTACCTGGAAGGACCTCACCGATAACGTGAACTTCATGGCCAGCAACCTGACCGGCCAAGTACGCAACATTGCCGAAGTCGCGACTGCGATCGCTAATGGCGACCTTTCTCGAAAAATCACGGTCGACGTCCGCGGCGAAATTCTCCAGCTCAAAGAAACCCTGAACACGATGGTCGACCAGCTGAACCGCTTCGCCGGCGAGGTGACGCGCGTAGCCCGCGAAGTCGGAAGCGAAGGACGGCTCGGCGGCCAGGCCAACGTGCCTGGCGTGGCGGGTACGTGGAAGGATCTGACCGACTCGGTCAACTCCATGGCGGGTAATCTTACCGGACAGGTACGCAACATCGCCGAGGTCACGACTGCCGTAGCCCGCGGTGATCTTTCCCGCAAGATCACCGTCGATGTGAAGGGAGAAATTCTGGAGCTGAAGAACACCATCAACACGATGGTGGACCAGCTCAACGCGTTCGCCGGAGAGGTTACCCGTGTGGCCCGCGAAGTCGGTACGGAAGGCAAACTGGGCGGTCAAGCGCAAGTGCCCGGAGTGGCCGGAACCTGGAAAGATCTCACCGACAACGTCAACTTTATGGCCTCAAACCTTACAGGCCAGGTTCGCAACATCGCCGAAGTAGCGACCGCCGTGGCCCGCGGCGACTTGTCACGCAAGATCACGGTCGACGTGAAGGGCGAAATCCTGGAGCTCAAAGACACCCTCAATACGATGGTCGACCAGCTGCGCGCGTTCGCTTCGGAAGTTACGCGTGTGGCCCGCGAGGTCGGCACGGATGGCAAGCTCGGCGGCCAGGCACAGGTGCCCGGGGTCGGCGGTACGTGGAAGGATCTTACGGACTCCGTCAACTCGATGGCGTCGAACCTCACTGGTCAGGTGCGTAATATCGCTGAGGTCTCGACGGCAATTGCGAACGGTGACTTGTCGAAGAAAATCACAGTCAACGTCAGCGGCGAAATCCTGTTATTGAAAGAAACCATCAACACGATGGTGGACCAGCTCAACGCGTTCGCCGGTGAAGTGACGCGCGTGGCGCGCGAGGTGGGTAGCGAAGGAAGGCTTGGCGGACAAGCCAACGTGCCTGGCGTCGCCGGTACTTGGAAAGACTTAACGGACTCGGTCAACTCCATGGCCGGAAACTTGACCGGCCAAGTCCGCAACATCGCGGAAGTCACCACCGCGGTCGCGCTCGGCGATCTGTCGCGTAAAATCACAGTCGACGTAAAAGGCGAAATTCTGGAGCTGAAAAACACCATCAACACGATGGTGGACCAGCTCAACGCGTTCGCCGGCGAAGTGACCCGCGTGGCCCGCGAAGTCGGAACCGACGGTAAACTTGGCGGACAGGCTGAAGTCCCCGGCGTCGCCGGAACCTGGAAAGACCTTACCGACAACGTGAACTTCATGGCCTCGAACTTGACTGGCCAAGTTCGTAACATCGCGGAAGTGGCGACCGCCATCGCGAACGGTGACTTGTCGAAGAAGATCACGGTGGACGTCCGCGGTGAAATTCTCCAGCTCAAGGAAACACTGAACACGATGGTCGAGCAGCTGCGTTCGTTTGCAGCTGAAGTGACCCGTGTAGCCCGTGAAGTGGGGACGGAAGGCCGTCTCGGCGGTCAGGCGAATGTCCCGGGCGTGGCGGGAACGTGGAAAGATCTCACGGACTCGGTGAACGCGATGGCTGGGAACCTTACCGCGCAAGTGCGCAACATCGCTGAAGTGACCACGGCTGTGGCGCGCGGCGATCTGTCCCGCAAAATCACAGTCGACGTGAAGGGCGAAATTCTGGAGCTGAAGAATACGATCAATACGATGGTGGACCAGCTCAACGCATTCGCTGCCGAAGTGACGCGTGTGGCCCGCGAAGTTGGTACGGAAGGCAAGCTGGGAGGTCAGGCGCAAGTGCCGGGCGTGGCCGGAACCTGGAAAGACCTTACTGACAACGTCAATGTCATGGCAGCAAACCTGACGGAGCAGGTGCGAGGCATCGTCAAAGTCGTGACTGCAGTGGCGAACGGCGTGCTCACTCAGAAGCTCACGGTCAACGCGAAGGGCGAAGTCGCGGCTCTAGCGGAAACGATCAACAACATGACGGATACGCTCGCTACCTTTGCGGATCAGGTTACGACCGTCGCACGCGAAGTGGGTGTAGAAGGCCGTTTGGGCGGGCAAGCGAACGTGCCCGGCGCTGCCGGCACCTGGAAGGATCTCACCGGCAACGTCAACCTGCTGGCCGACAACCTAACCCGTCAAGTACGCGCGATCGCCGAAGTTGCCACAGCCGTGACCAAGGGCGATCTGACCCGGTCCATTCAGGTCGAGGCCAGCGGTGAGGTTGCGGAACTCAAAGACAACATCAACACCATGATCGACAACCTGCGGCTTACTACCGATCGCAACACCGAACAGGATTGGCTGAAGACCAATCTTGCGCGCTTTACAGGCATGTTGCAGGGGCAGCGCGATCTGGGCGCCGTGGGCAGAATGCTGTTGTCCGAACTCACGCCGCTGGTCAATGCTCAGCAGGGTGTGATCTATCAGATGGAAGGTGAGGAGTCAGCGGGTTTGGCCCTACTCTCCGCCTTTGCCGGCGACGGGAAAGACGGGCATCTCCGCCAGTTGCAGATCGGGGAAGGACTAGTGGGACAATGCGCTGCCGAAAAGCGGCGCATGCTAATCACGGACCTGCCGGCGCACACCGTACCGATCCGGTCGGGATTGTTCGAAGCCACCCCGCGCAATGTGATTGTCCTTCCCGTGTTGTTTGAAGACCGGGTCAAGGCGGTTATTGAGTTGGCATCGCTCAGCAATTTCACGGCCTTGCAACTGGCATTCCTCGATCAGCTGACCTCCAGCATCGGGATCGTGCTCAACAGCATTGAAGCCACCATGCAGACTGAAGGCCTCCTCAAACAGTCCCAACAGCTGGCTGCCGAGCTGCAGACCCAGCAGAAAGAGTTGCAACAGACCAACGAACAGCTGGCGCAAAAGGCTCAACAGCTCGCCGAGCAGAATGTGGAAGTGGAGCGTAAGAACCAGGAAATTGAACAGGCGAGGCGCGCGCTGGAAGAGAAAGCCAAGGAACTGGCGCTCACGTCGAAGTACAAATCCGAGTTCCTGGCCAACATGTCGCACGAACTGCGCACGCCTTTGAATAGCATTCTGGTCCTGGGTCAGCAGCTGAGCGACAACCCGGAGGGGAATCTGACCGCGAAGCAGGTCGAGTTCTCACGCACAATTCACGCGGCGGGCACAGATCTGCTGAACCTGATCAGCGATATTCTCGACTTGTCCAAGATCGAGTCGGGGACGGTTTCCGTCGAGGCCCAGGAAGTCTTCTTCGGCGGCTTGCTGGATACTGTGGCCCGTCCGTTTCGTCACGAAGCGGAAAATCGGAAGCTGGCTTTCGATGTGCACGTGGATCCACATCTGCCGCGCGGCATGGTGACCGACTCAAAACGCCTGCAGCAGGTGCTCAAGAACCTGCTCTCGAACGCCTTCAAGTTTACCGAGCAGGGTGGAGTGCGGCTATCGGTGTCCGTCCCGGCCGGCGGCTGGAGCGACAACCATCCGATCCTAAGCGGCGTTGGCGCAGTCGTGGCTTTCGAGGTAACGGATACCGGCATCGGTATTCCGTTCGAGAAGCAGCGGATCATCTTCGAGGCCTTTCAACAGGCGGATGCCGGCACCAGCCGAAAATACGGAGGCACCGGACTGGGGTTGGCCATCAGCCGTGAGTTGGCCAATCTGCTGGGTGGCGAAATTCAGTTGCGCAGCACGCCAGGCAAAGGCAGCTCATTTACCCTTTATTTGCCGCAAACTTATGTCGGGCCCGCCAATGTGGCAGCCTCGGAGCATAAGGCCGCGGCGGTTCCATCTCCCCTGCAGTTGGGCGCGATGAATGTGTCTGAGTTGCCGGTGGAACAGATTCCTGACGACCGTGAGAACCTGCAGCCGGATGATTCTGTCCTGCTGATTGTGGAAGACGATCCCCACTATGCGAGAGTGTTATGCGATTTGGCACGGGACAAGGGCTTTAAGGTGCTTGTGGCGATGAATGGCGCGAGCGCCCTCATGCTGGCTCGGGAATTTCATCCCACCGCGATTTCCCTCGATGTGTTCCTGCCCGACATGCTGGGCTGGACTGTGCTCAATCACTTGAAACAAGACCCCGCCACACGCCATATTCCGGTGCAGATGTTGACCTTGGACGAGGACCGCCACCATGGATTGGCCCGCGGCGCGTTTGCCTTCGTGACGAAACCAACCACATCGGAAGAAATTGAATCCGCCTTATTGCGCATCAAAGAATACGCAACTCCTCGGCGAAAAAAGCTGCTGGTGGTAGAGGACAATCCCGCTGAGCAATTGAGTATCAGGGAATTGCTAGGGTATAAGGACGTGGAGATCACGATTGCCGCGAGTGGGGAAGAGGCGCTGAAAGCGGTCGGCGAAGGGTCTGTCGATTGCGTGGTTCTGGATCTGCGTTTGCCTGATATGTCGGGATTCGAAGTGCTTGAGCGTTTGCGGGACACGCCGGCCCGAAACGACTTGCCGGTAGTGGTATTCACGGGTAAAGAATTGTCGCCCGAGGAGGACGCCCGTCTGCACACACTGGCTCGCAGCGTCGTGGTCAAGGGCGTGGAATCGCCGGAGCGTCTGCTAGATGAAACGGCGCTGTTCCTTCACCGCGTGGTGTCCGATCTGCCGCCGGAGAAACAAAGAATGCTCGACCGGTTGCACCGTTCCGACGATGCCCTGGTTGGGAAGAAGGTGTTGATCGTGGACGATGATGTGCGCAACATCTTCGCGCTCAGCAGCGTTCTCGAGCGGCGCGGGATGAACGTATTGACGGCCGGCACCGGCCGCGAGGCGATTGCGACCCTGGAGTCGACCACGGATGTGGCGATCGTTCTCATGGACATCATGATGCCGGAGATGGATGGGTACGAAACCGTGCAGGTGATCCGGCAAAAGCCGGCATTCCGTCGGCTCCCGATTGTTGCTTTGACCGCCAAAGCCATGAAAGGCGATCGCGAGAAATGTCTGGAAGCCGGCGCGTCGGAGTATTTGGCCAAGCCGGTGAACACCGAGCAGCTTCTCTCAGCCCTGAGAATGTGGCTCCATCGCTGAGGGATATCTTTCGAAAACCAGCTCGGCTAAAATGAGGCAAACCAAACACCGTGATGAGAACCAACGAAAAAGTTAATATCCTGATGGTGGACGATCAGCCTGCCAAGCTTCTCAGCTATGAGGCCATCCTAAACGAGCTTGGCGAAAATCTCATCAAGGTCTCTTCCGGGACGGAGGCACTCGAACAGCTTTTGAAGAACGATGTCGCGGTCGTTCTGATGGACGTGAGCATGCCCGTCATGGACGGATTCGAACTGGCTGAGATGATCCGCCAGCACCCTCGCTTTCGCACCACGGCGATCATTTTCATTTCAGCCGTACACCTTACCGACGTGGACCGAATAAAAGGGTATGCGCGCGGGGCGGTGGACTATATTTCGGTTCCAATTGTTCCCGAACTTCTGCGCGCCAAAGTCAGCGTCTTCGCTGAACTGCACCGCAAGACCCAGCAACTGGCATTGCTGAACCGCGAACTGGAACAGCGGGTAGTGGAGCGGACCCAGGAGCTGGCCAAAAAGGCGGCTACGCTGCTGGGTCTGAATCAGGAGCTGGCCCGGAAACATCAGGAACTGGCGGCGATCGTGAAGACTGCGCCCGACATGATCTTCAGCAGTCGGGGAGATGGACATCGCGATTACTTGAGCGATCGCTTTTACGAGTATACCGGCGCCAGCCCTGAATCGAGCCATGGTTTTGGCTGGCTGGCTTACGTTCATTCCGAGGACGCCGAAGAAGTTCAGGCCATTTGGATCCGCTCCATGAAGAGCGGCGATAACTACGAGGCCGAATATCGCTTGCGGGGAAAAGACGGCCAGTATCGCTGGTTCCGAGCGCGGGCGGTCCCTATCCGTGATCATGAAGAAAAGGTCGTGAAATGGTACGGAACCTGTGCTGATATTCATGATAGCAAGCTGCTCGAACAGTCCATGCGGGAAGACGCCAACCATCTGGAGAGACTGGTCGATCAGAGAACGGTGGAATTACGCCGCCTATCCAGCCGTCTGCTCAGCATGCAGGACGAGGAGCGGCGCCGGATTGCGCGCGAACTGCACGACGGACTGGGACAGGAGCTCATCGCCGCCAAAATGACGCTGGACGGTACAATCGTGGAAAATGCGGTGCGCGAGCCGGTGAAGATGGCGGCTCGCGATGCCAGCTCGCTCATTGATCGTGCCATTCAGCAGGTCCGCAACATATCTCATCTCCTGCATCCGCCTTTACTGGACGAGGTGGGTCTGCTCTCAGCGCTGCAGTGGTACTTGGACGGATTTACCAAGCGCAGCGGCATCGAAACCTCGCTCGACGTACAACCGCCCCATTTCCCCCGCCTTGCCCCCGAGTTGGAAACCGCGACTTTCCGCATTATTCAGGAAGCCCTTACCAACGTTTTCCGGCACTCCGAGGCGCGCAAAAGCTGGGTCACGCTCATGCAACAAGAGGGCCGGATCGTGGTGACAGTTCGCGACGACGGCAAGGGAATCGGAGACCGCGTCGCCGAACTCCAGCCCGGCAGTATCGGCGTCGGCATTGGGGGGATGAAACAGCGCGTCCAAGAATTTGGCGGCGAATTCCGGGTCCAGAACGCGAATCCAGGCACCCTGCTGGAAGTGGAAATCCCGGTTACAGACTTCTCACTGCAGGACGTTCGCGTGACCGCGTAGCGCGATTCAGTTCCGGTTTTGTTCTCCCTGGTTCTTGAAGGCACTCCAGTTTTTCCCGTAGAAGCGCCGGCCTTTTCCTGCATCGCACTGAGCGGATACAACTCCCACAATCCATTCCGTATCAGATACCCGTGCGTCAAGTTAGGTTTTCTTGCGCATGCGAATGGGTTCGCTGCGCATGCCACCACGAACTTGCCGCCGCTGCCCTGGGTCATGAAGAAACACTATTTCAGTAAGTACGAAATAAACACTATGAGACGAGCAGTGCGCTGTGCGCTTTTGGGGCTTTTGTTTTGTGCGCCTTATGTGATCGCACAAAGCAGTGATCATGTCGAAGTCGGCGTGTTTGCCGACTACCCAAACCTCACTCGCACAGCTCCCCATATCAACTTTGTGGGCGTGGGGGCGGGCGGGGTTCAATGTCAGCAGTCAGGTGCAGATTGAGGCGGAAATGGGCTATGACTTTGAGCGGAATTTTACCAGCACATTCTCGGACGGCATCACGACTCAGTTCAGGCTCACTCTTGGCCAGTCATTCGTTTCTAGCCGGCCCCTTCGCCATGGCCTGATAGGAAGTGCGATGCCACATTAATTTTGCATACCCAACAACACGAATAGGGAATCGCCCGCGCCACTTGCGTCGCAAGGGGGTATCTAAAGCCCCAACGAAAGGAATTTGCGATGCGCAAATTAGCTGAGTTGTTGATTCTCGCAATGCTTTGTGCGCCAGCATGGGCCACTCAGTACTCCACTAACTTTCCAGCGAACGAAAACCCGATCTCCGAGAACGGAAACTGGCTGAACGGATCGACGAACGGCGGAGGCCGCTGGGACAATGTGCAAACGTCAGGAGGAGTTGCCGAGGACACCGCAGTTCAATCCACCGGCGGAAACCACAGTTACGACGACGCGACGGCAGTCTTAAATGGAAGCTGGGCACCCAACCAAACTGCGTGCGGTACCGTCCGTATCAACGCCGGCTGGACCGGCCGGAATAGTGGCACGCACGAACTGGAGCTGCGCCTGCGAACCACGATCAGTGCGGGCAGCATCACGGGCTACGAAATCAATTACAGCGTGGAAACGGATGGGAACCGCTACGCGCAAATTGTGCGCTGGAACGGTCCCGGCGGCAGCTTCAGCGGGATCGCCTCCGTGCTTCCCCCAGCGCTTAGCAATGGCGACGTACTCTGCGCCACGATGGCAGGCAATACGATCACGGCCACTCGCAATGGCGCGACGTTCCTTACCGCGACGGACGGCACATTCAACTCGGGTGCTCCTGGAATTGGCCTGTGGAACAACTACTCTAGCGCTGACAACTCACAATTCGGCTTCTCGTCGTTCACCGCGAATGATGACGGCTCCGCAGGTAGTGGCGGTAGTGTTAATCCACCCGCGGCCCAGGGCGTGCTGACGGCGAACCCCATCAGCATGAGCCAAATCGCACTGTCGTGGAATGCGGACCCGAATCCCCCGACCGCCTACTACATCGCGCGGTGCACAGGGACTAGCTGCACGAACTGGAAGTGGCTATCGACGCTGGCGGCGACGAATTTCACCGACACAAAATTATCCGCGGCAACGACCTACAGGTACTACGTTGGCGAGTTGCGTGGGAGCGCTTATAGCCAGTACACGAATATCGCCAGCGCCACAACACTCTCGATGACGTCGGCGTCACCCACGGCGGCTCTCAGCGCTTCGCAGAGTTCCATTGTCGCGGGATCGCCGGTCACGCTCACTTGGTCGAGCAAGAATGCGACCTCCGCAACACTTGCACCCAGCATCGGCGGGGTAGCAACCAGCGGCTCGATGACTTTGAGTCCAAGCGTGACGACGACTTACACGTTAACGGTAAACGGAAGCGGGGGAACGGCACAGGCGACCGTGACCGTGACCGTGATGCCCGCGTGTACGACCTGAATGATCGTCTATTGCCCGAGTGCGAAGAGGGCAAGGGGGATCGTTGGCTAATAAAAAATAGGCAATCGCGGTTGTATCGATCAAAGCTTCAGCCGATTGCTCGTTTCTAGTCGGCACCCATGGGCAGGGCCTGATCGGAGGAGCCCTGCCTTTGACCTCGCGTGCCTAAACGCTGGCAGGAAAAAATGGCAAATGCTTGCACACCGCTTCCAACGCGGTAACCAGATGTTGAGCTGCGTCAGTTTTCGACAAATAGCCCCGCGCCCCGACTTCTTTGGCAGCACGCGCCGCTTGCAATGATTCGTGCTGGGTAAGGATGAGGATCTCGGCTTCCGGCATATCCTTGTGGATTCGTCTGGCGGCCTCCAGACCGTTCAAGCCCGGCATGGTAATGTCCATCAAGATCACGTGAGGACCGAGTTCACGCGCCCTCTGCAGCGCCTCGTAACCATCGCAGGCCTCCCCGCACAACTGAAACGCCGCTTTGCCGCCTAAGAGTTTGCGCAGGGCTTGGCGCATTGACTCCTGGTCGTCCACGATAAGAACTCGTTGCGCTTCGTGTTCCATTTTGAGGATCCGCTCCGCCAGATCAAAGTGCGGCGCCAGAGGGTGCATGAGACTCAGCGTACACCGATTGCCGGCGGAATCCTCTCGGCAAATTCGCGTAAAACGGCGAAATCTTCCTAGTAGGTGAGGATGAGATTTGAGGTTCGCCGAGGACCTCGCGTCGCCCGGCATTGTTGCGGGGCGGCGCAAGAATCGTTGGGTAGATTCGGCGGTTCCGTACCTGCGCTCGACGTCGAGCGAATCAATGAAGCTGTCAGGCCGAACGTGTGGCCGCGACACTCACAATGTTGTTACGGACAGCGTATAGCACCAGCGCACTGACCGAGTGCAGGTCCAGTTTCCGCATGATGTTCGTACGATGGGTTTCCGCCGTCTTCACGCTGATTCCGAGGACCACAGCGACCTCTTTCGCGCTCTTCCCTTCGGAGAGGAGTTGTACGATTTCCCGCTCCCTCCCCGTCAGAGGACTCACGGAATCGCTCACCGCCGCGCCGGGTCCGCCTTTTAAGAAGCCATTAAGCACCATGGACGCAACTTTAGACGTAAAGTAGGTCCTGTTTTGCCGCAGGGCTTCCACTGCGGATACCAGGTCACGTGCAGCATCTGATTTGAGGACAAAGCCATGGGCCCCGGCGGACAGCACTTCCTGAATCACGCGATCCGAATCATGCAGCGTCAAAACCAGGACCTTTGCTTTTGGATTGATCTTCAGCAGTTGCCGGGTGGCCTCCAAGCCATTCAAATTCGGCATGGCGATGTCCAGCACGATAATATCCGGTTTCAGTTCCACCGCCTTTTTCACCACATCGCGCCCGTCAGTCGCTTCACTGCAGACCTGCCAGCCCGGTTGGGCCTCCAGAAGAGAGCGTAAGCCTTTCCTCACTACCTCATGGTCATCGGCTACCATAATTCGCAAGTTGCCCATGGGAGATATTCCTCCTGCGCCACAGATCTTCTACCACAGAAGACTACAGAAACGACGATCTTGAAGAAATGCTTTTATCTACTCCACAGATCCAGCTATGCCATCACTTGCATGGTTGGTGCCAAACCCGCAAGAAACCACTAAGCCGATGGAAACAGATCAATAAGGCGGCGACGGCCGCAAAACTCCCATACCAGGAACAATGTAATTCTTACGTAAACAACGGGGAATACAGCATTTGCTGTATCTCACTAATCGCTGACCTCTTGCCCCTGATCCGCTCCATTCTCCTCGCCAAAGAATCCGGAGACTTTAAGTCCTTCTCCTCTGGGTTTGATGCAAGTTTCGGGTAAGTGCAACAGTGAATACTGGAATGAAGAGGCGGTGGATGAGTAGGCTCCGGAGGATGTCCAGCGAAGCGCTAGCCTTCCGCCGGTCGGCGCCAGGAGTGCCTCCATGTGCCCGATTCGGCGATCGGGCGGGGACGGTTCTGCCTGTAACGGGCCGAGGAACGGCAATCATTTGTATGCTGCTGGTTTCCGCCGCGTCAGTTTTTGGATTTTAGGCGCTGTGGGAAAGCTTCTCTGATGCGAAAAACTCCCCGCCATCCAGGATGGCTTCAACAGCCTTGACGAGGTCGCGAGATGCATGCAGCTTCAAGACAAGCCCGTGGCTTCCGCTTTTACGCGCTGCGTTTTCCACGATTTGAGCATCGTGCATAGTGAGCATCACAACGCGAACGTCTGGCATACGATGCCGCAATTGCTCCACCACATGCAACCCGTTCATGACAGGCATCGTGACGTCGAGGACGACCACATCCGGTTTTAAGGTTTCTGCCAGAGCGATCGCTTCCCGCCCGTTCGACGCTTCCCCGCAAATCACCCAGTCGGGCCGTCGTTGCAGAATGGCTTTCACTCCTTCTCGCACCACGTCATGGTCGTCCACTACGAGAATCTGAATCGGCACTTAAACAACCCCTTGGAGAGTTCTTGACACCCGCGCGAATCACAGAAAGATCGCCAGAATCAAGACGTCAGTTTATTACCGCCAACGGAATGCAATCAATAAGGTTGCTTTTGAACGGAAATACGGCTTTCACCCGATTGGACGGAATGTTTAGGCTCCGCGCCATGATTTGGCACTTAACAAATCTTTCCTTTGAAAGAGGTGTGTCAATTGCTTTCCGAATAATATCCCGAACGGGTCACAGCGCGCAGTTGCAAAGATCCGTCGAGCACCTGAAGTTGAATCGAGTGATAGGTGCCCGGCGTGTCCGGATTGGAAGAGCGGTAGCCGATTACGTACTGACTGCGAATGTCTTGCGCAATGGTGTTCGCAATTGACTGGACCTCGTCGAGGCTGGACGGAAAGAAAGCAGCGCCGCCCGTTTGCTCGGAGAGTGTGCTCAGCGATTGCCGGTTTGCTTCGTCTCGTCGCTCGTTCTGCTCGAGGGCTATGGTGTAGAGTACCGGTCCGTTCTTTGATTGCAACTCGTGTAGAACCTGTTGAAAAGTGGCTTGGCTTGCGTTGTCCGCCCCGTCAGTCACGACCAACAGAACCTTCTTTTGCAGCGGGGAAGTCTGGTTCAGATGATGAACGGCGGCGATGATTGCGTCGTAGAGAGCAGTGCTGCCGCGAGTCTCCACCCGCAGTAAAGCTGCCCGCAGTTTGCCGACGTCCTGGGTGTAGTCCTGGTCAAGAAATGCACCCTCGCCGAAATTGACGATGAAAATACGGTCTTCCGGTTGGCTGGCGTCTACCAGTTGCAGGGCCGCTTCGTTAACCTTCGCGCGCTTCGGCAACATGGAGCCTGAATTGTCGATCAGAATCCCCAGTGCAACCGGGACACGTTCGGTGCGAAAGGAAGTCATCTCCTGCGGCTTGCCATCTTCGATCACTTCAAAATTAGAACGGGCAAGGCCCATGATCGGGCGATTTTGATCGTCCACCACAGTCGCATGCAAAATAACTTCTTCCACCTTCTTCCGAAAGACATAGGCAGAAGAGCCATCAGTCTGAGGCGCGATGGCGTTCGGGGCGGATGTTCCGGTCGATGTTGATGGGGCGGAGGGAGGGTTTGAGTTCTGGGCTGAAATCATGCCGGCAAGTGTGACCAGGCATACGAAAAGCCCTATGGCCCTTGCGGGACTCCATCGGTACTGACGTGCAACCATGATGAACGCCAAGCGGCGTCTCCCTCTCGAATTTCAGGAATACTAGATGAATATTCGAGACGGGGAGTTGGTTAAGACTTTTGGAAAACGGCGGGTGAGAAAGCTCGATGAGTCCTAAATAGAAAGAGGACCCTGCAAAAAGAAAGGGCGAAAGGCACGGTATTTTGCCGGCACTCCCTTGCTCCAATGTAAGAGCAGGTTTGGGGAAGCTACCAGTAGGCAAATTTCAGATTGTCAAGCCAGATCGAGTATGGCGTCTGCGCGAAGTTCCCATCTTGTTGGTAGTTGATGGTCACGCCATACCATGTCGTTGGAGTGGGACTCTCGTAGTGGTTGAGAATGGATGTCACTCCGTTGAGCGTGATCGATTGGAACAGGAGTTGATTGTCCGAAGTGCGCTGGACTTGGAGAATGAGGTGGTTCCAGGCGCTTGGCACGGGGTTGCAGGCAATGCCCGTGGGAATCCAGGTCTGACCCGGATTGTCCCAGATGTCCCACTCATGGCCTCCACCGATCCGACATTCATGCCCCCAAATGTAGGAATTGCCACCGACAAACTGGTTGATATCGAATTCCAACGCTTGCGGGGAGTTGAGATCACTGGCGTAAAAGTAGACGTCATAGACGAAGTTGTGGAGGTTGGGGACGATCGCGCGATTGGAGTCAGGCAAACCTTGCGAGGAAAAGTCTCCGATCAGATGGTTGTTCCAGAGCATATCTGAATAAATAGTTTGTCCGCCAATATCCATGCGAGTTGCGTGTCCGCTGAGCGATGGCGAAGCGATATTCTGGGTCATTGCCCACGTAGTCTGGGGCCCTGAAGAGGCGCAAGAATTACAAATATCGTATAGGGGTGGCAACAGCGCATATCCTGTCCATCCCGATGGTTGTTTCTGAAGGTCGCTGAAAACACCCCCATTCGGGGCGCCTCCTACATTGATCACAATGGGCGCCACCGAAGCACCACCGCAGTTGTCCCATTCTTCTACTACCGTGTTGTAAACGCCCGGGCTGAGGGTAAGCAACGTATTGAGCCGGTCACCTTGCGTGGCGTACGCGAGCACCCCGGGCGCCGTATAGATTCCCATGGCGGCGACGCCCTTCGGGCAGGAGGAACTCGCCGATGCCACATACTGCACCAGAGGGCTCACCGTGGCGTTACTATGCGGAGCGCTAACCATCACTTGCGCACTGCCGCCCACCGTGATGGTAACCGGTGCAACCGAAGCTCCGCCGCAGTTGTCCCATTCCTCGACTACTGTGTTGTATACGCCGGAATTAAGGTTGAGCAACGCGTTGAGCTTGGCGCCTTGGGTGAAATAGACGAGCACATTGGGAGCTGTATAGATTCCCATGGCCGCGATGCCACCTGGGCAAGAAGTAGTTGCCGATGCCACGTACTGGACCGTGGAACTTACTTGGCTTCCATTGGCTGGCGCGGAAACCGAGACGCCGGCTAGGGCCGTCGTTCCAGAACTCAATGCCAGCAAAAGGACGAATGTTTTCATCAAGCGGGCTCCGTGCATAGGGCACGGTGGGCCGCGCCCTACAGGGTTTTCAGTATTTGCTTTCGGATTTTATGTACATCAGGTTGCGCGACTCAAGAACATTTGCGCGAGACCCCCAATCGGAAGTGCATGAACAGATTGGGCTTATGGGTCTTTCTACCTACACAATTGTTGGTAGGTTTCGCTTTGGATTGGGCTTGGTGTGATCCGGACTGGGGCCACCAAAGCGATGGTCCTCTCTGCCTACAGGATTGTCCCTGCTCCATCTCTGCAAAATGCTGTATTTTGCTTTGCCCTCGACATCTTCCTAGCACATCCTCTACATCTCAACGGTCCGACAATTGCGTGATGCGGGCTCGCGAGAAAGGTTTGGGGCAAGGCCTTCCGCGTTCGGAAAGGAAATAAGAAAGTGGAATTGTGTGCAGCGATCGTTGTTCCAAGCAGAGAAGACCTCATGCCGACCCATGAGGATTATCTCCCTGCTCTCGCATTTAGCAACCGCCCGCAACCGCGCTATTCCGCGCGCACACCAATACTGGGCAACGACGTTTTGCGGTCGTGGATGGATCGCGTACGCAATGTAGGACTGCAAAGCCTGTGGCTTACTGCCAGCCATCACGACGATATTGCGTGGACTTTGCCGCCGGTGTTTGCCCACGACCCAATCGAGCGGCTTCTTTTGATCAAGCCCAACTCGTATGCGGAAATCGATCTCGCCGATTTTCTTCGCTTTCATTGTGAGAGGGAAAACCCGATAACCGCGGCCCACGATGCGCGCGGTGATTTGGGCGTATGCCTACTGGATCATCGCAAGTTAAACGCGTCCGGAAAACGCGAATCCGTCTGTGCTCCAAGCGATTGCGAAGGAATGCCTTATCAATTTCGAGGATATGCCAAGCGGATTGTATCGGCGATGGAGAGGCAAGAGCTGGTGAGAGATGGGCTGACCGGGGCCTGTGCCATGCGGCCATTTGGGTCAGAGATTCGTGAGCAAGTGTGGATCGGAGAAGACGTGAATCTCGCAGAATCGGCAAGGATCATCGGTCCCACTTATATCGGAGCGCGCACCATCGTTCGCGCTGGCGCAACTATCGGCCCCTTTGCGTCAGTAGAGCGCGATTGCGTCGTGGATTGCGGAACTACGGTGGAGCGATCAACGGTCTTGCCAAAGACCTATTTGGCCCCGGGCATTCTGATCCGGCATGCGCTAGTGGACGGAAGGTATCTGGAAGACCTGACCTGTGGCGCGGTTGCGGATCTACAGCCCGCCCGCTTGGGACGAAGGGTCCATTCCAATACATCCAGCCCAAAGACCTGCCCGATTGGGAACCATGTTTCCTCGCGAGCGGAAGACGTCTTAGCGCGAGACCTTGCACCGTTCTCTGCCATGCCACAGCCATGGGTCGAGGTGCGACTGTGAGTAGAGCTATGAATAGCGTCGCAAGCGTCATTCTTCCTTTTCCCTGCGCGTCGAGTTCCGCCTGGCGCCGGCCGCGGCGTAGGAAACTTCTCGCTGCCTTGCGCGCTTCCCGATCCCCTGTAATCGTGGACCTATCCGCCTGCCCCTTTCTGAATGGCAAAGACCTCGAAGTGCTACTGAAGTGTGTCGCTCAGGTGGTAGGCCGTGACACGCGAATGCTCCTGGTCGCAGGCCACCGCGTCAACCGGATACTTCTCGAAGTGAGCCGAATTTCATCGCTCGTGCCGGTTTTCAGTTCAGTAAAAGAGGCGCTTGCCGGTTTGCCGATTTCCGGAGAGAGCCTTGCTGAAAATCCAAAGCCGAGCCAATCTCGAGGCTTCGGAGCATGCCAATGAATCAAATGAGCCACAGATGTTCAAGGTGCATCTCGATTGGTCTGGTAGTGAGCGCATTTCTGATCTGGAGTGAGGCGCGCCTTTGGGCGAGTTCTCCCCGAGGCGAGCAGTGCCGACCAGAAGTCAGGCGATGCCCTGCCCGATGCGCCGCAACCCCAGTCTGCACAGACGCCCGAGAGTCAGCAGCCAGTGCCTGTTCCTTCAGGAGCTGCTGGAGCGAAGGCGCCCAGCGTGAAAGGAGCGCCGGTTGCCCAGCCAGCGGGCGCAGCCGTCGCGCCGGCCCGTCAGCGCAGCCATCGGTCACTCCTCATCAAGCTGGGTTTGATAGCCGGGGCCGGGATCGCAGTCGGTTCGGTTGCCGTTTTGTCTCAGAAAAGTCCAGCACGGCCACCCGGCGCTTCCGCATCTATTCATCCTTAAGCCAGGAGAGTCTTTGCAAACACATGGCCCCAGAGAAACCCGATATGCACTCCCCCATCCCGCGCCCGTTCTTGATTACCTTTTCTGGAATTGACGGTTCGGGGAAGACGACACAAATCGAGCATGTCTCACTGTACCTGCAGGAACAGGGTCTTCGCGTGTTGCGGCTTAGCTTCTGGGACCATGTTGCCATTTGGCCGAGGATGCGTGCTGGAGTCGGAAGCTGTACGGTAGACTGCCTTGATTCCGAGAGTTCATTCGCGCCTAAAAACGGCAAGCATGTTCGGAAATGGTACCTGACCGGAGGGAGGTCAGGACTCTATTTGATGGACGTTGCGCGATTGCGCCACCTCCTTGCCAGCCAACATATACAGAACCACGACGTCGTAATTTTTGATCGCTATGTTTACGACCAAATCGCGAATGTCTATTCGCAATCGTTTGCGGCACGTGCCTACGGCAAGGCCCTCTTGCAACTGGCGCCCGTGCCCAACCTGGCTTTTGTCCTCGACGCGTCGCCCGCCCTCGCTTTTGCAAGGAAGCCCGAGTATCCACTGGAATTCATGCATCAAAACCGCGAGAACTTCCTGCGCCTTCAGGAAATTGTTCCGGAGCTGATCATTGTTTCTGAAGCCGGGTTGGAGGATGTGACGAACGAAATTTTGACCCATATCTGCCACTCCCGCCTCGTACAGACGTCTTCGCTTAATGAATTTACCGTGGATTCCGTAGGCCGGTTGAAGAATTCCTGTAGAGTACAAAGCGACCCAACCGCCAGTATTTAGGCGTCATCCAAGGCTTGCGCGCTACGGAAGCGAGGCCTGGAATGATGTCTCGAGTTTGGGAGAATCGTTTTGCCCTGGTGGTCCCAACACTAAACGAAACCGGAAATATCGACAGACTCCTTGGTGAGCTCACCGATGTATTGAGTTCGACGCGGCATGAATACGAAATCGTCATCGTCGATGACGGAAGCACCGACGGAACCGTGGAGAAAGCCAAAGAATGGGCCAGACGAGATCCGCGTCTGCGTGTGATTTCTCGCCTTGGCGAACGAGGTCTAGCGGGCGCGGTGCTGTACGGTTGGAGTCAGTCCCGAGCAAACCTGCTTGGCGTGATGGACGCCGACCTGCAGCATCCTCCTGATTTGTTGCCGAAATTGCTGGAAGCGACGGAGCACGCCGATATTGTTGTCGCCAGCCGCTATACGTTGAATCATGGAACCAAAGGTTGGAACCCGCTGCGGGCCGCGGTTTCACGCCTGAGCACCCTTGCGGCAGCGCCTCTGATTTCAAAAAGGAACCTCCGGGTCGCCGACCCCATGTCAGGGTTCTTTCTGGTTCATCGCCGTTGTATCGACGGGCTGGCCTTTCAAACCACCGGCTTCAAACTCTTGCTAGAAATTCTGGTAAGGGGGCGCATCCAGCAAGCAGAGGAGATCCCTTATCGTTTCGGTGTTCGCACGGCTGGTAGAAGCAAGGCCAACGCGAGCGTCGCCGTACACTACTTGCACCTGCTGGGCCGGCTTTCGCGGGACCTGGCGTTGCGTTCGAGTGAGCCATGAAGATCGCGCTCATCACCTCGTTTCCGCCGGGTCGCAATGCCCTCAACGAATACGGCTTTCATGTAGCCGAACGACTTCGACAGGAGCCGTGTGTAGAGCTGACGGTTTTGGGAGATTACCTCCCGGCGCCAGCCGATGAACTGCCCGGCTTTAAAGTGATGCGTTGTTGGGGTTTTGAAAAGCATCGCAGCATAGCGACTCTGTTGCGTGCTATGCAGATCGCAAAGCCTGATGTGGCCTGGTTCAATCTGGGGTTTGCCAGTTTTGGAGCGCGCCCTTTGGCAGCCGTATTGGGGCTCGCGACACCGATTGCCGCTCGCATGAGTGGGGTGTACACGCATGTGACACTCCATCAGCTCTTCGAGACTGTCGACTTGGATGATGCCGCAGTAGGCTCGCCCATGTTGTTCCGAGCCGGAGGCTGGCTGGCCACGCATTTGCTCTTAAGCGCGAATTCGCTTTCCGTATTACTCCCCACCTATCGCCGGACCTTGGATGAAAAATACCATCGCGGGCGGGTCAGTGTGCGGTCGCATGGAATCTTCGCCGGGAAACCGGATCCCCCGGATTTTGCACGGAGAGGAAACCCCACCCACCGCCTTCTTGCGTTCGGAAAATGGGGAACGTATAAGCGTCTTGAGCTATTGATCGAGGCGTTTCATCAGGTGGCAGCGAAGTTGCCCGATGTGCAGTTGATAGTTGCCGGCGGAGATCATCCGAAAACTCCCGGCTATGTGCAGTCTGTGGCGCGGCGCCACGCCTGCAGCCGCATTCGCTTCCTGGGTTACGTGCAGGAGAAAGCGATTGCCGACCTATTTCGCGAAGCGAGCATAGCGGTGATGCCCTACTCATCATCCGCTGGCTCCAGCGGCGTGGCGCACCTTGCTGCGCAGTATGGGGTCCCGGTCATCGCCTCCGGCATCCGGGATTTTCGGGAGATTGCTGAGCACGAAGGGATTGCCATCCGGTTCTTCACGCCAGGTAGCGCGGACAGTCTGGTTGAACAACTGCTCGTTGCTTTGAATTCTCCCGAGGAACTGAAGGCGATGGCCTGGCGAAGTTATGCAGCCGGAATTGCCATGAGTATGCCGCGCGTGGTGCGGGAATACATTCGATCCTTCCGCCAACACGAACGCGTGAAGACGCTGCAATTGGCGGCTGGCATGCGTCGTGCCGGTCCATTCCGGATTCGAAAAACGGACAGACTTGCCCGCACTGTCGGCGACAAAATTCAAAAATGGCAGAATGAAGACGAAATTGCCCAATCCTCCGCTGAACCGAATTGACGATTTGTGAGAGGGACGCCGCTATTGCTGTTGCGGGGGAGGATTTTCTGGCTGCGTTGCATTTCGGTCTTCGTCTGGTTGTGGCGGCGGCAGCGCAGGAAGCGCGGGGGGCGGGACAGCGATCGGAGGGACGGGCGTCGCACGCTCCTCACGGCTCCCGGAGTTGGTGGCGGAATTCGCTTCAGCATTTGATCCTGAGGCCGCGGCGCGACGCTTAAGCTCGATGGGTCTTGGCGCCTGCCGCTTTGCCTCTTGAATCGCCCTCAAAGTGGACTCTACGTCCGACTCGTTGTGGTCAGCCAGGTTATCAATCCGCCGGCCCTCCGCATCCGGACGAGTGGCATAGCTGACCCGATCATTCGCTTCTTGCCCGGAACGAGCTGCGTCGTAGTACATGTCGGCAGTTTCCCGGTCCCCCGCCAGTTCGGCGAGATAGCCCAGATTATTCAGGGTGAAGGCATTCCGCGGATCCTCTTGATATGCCTTTAAAAAAAACTCCCGCGCAGCCGCGGGATTATTGGCATTCAGGGCTGCTACTCCACGAAGATTAAGGCGGGCGGTCGCAGCTTCCACTCCTTCGCCCCGGGCGATTTGCTCGCTGAGAGCGGTTGCGTTTTCCTTTGCGACCTCGCTAATCGCCCGGCCACGCCATTTCAGGCGTGGAGTCAGCACAATCGGTTCCGTTGAATGCACACTGGCTGCTGCCGAGTAGTATCGTAGTGCTCCCTCGATATCTCCCACGCACTCCATGGCATAGCCCAGATTGTTGAGCAGGAAGGGATCGCGGGGATGCCGCGGCAACTCTGTTTTCAGCAGATTCCCAGCTTCCAACACCCGTCCTTTTTGCAACAGCGTAATCGCCTGCTCGTTGATCCGATTGATCTCGAAGTCGCCGATCTTCTGTTCAGAATCTTGCACCTGATGAAATGCCTGGGCCAAGGGCTTGCCCTGGAGCGCTGTTTCGCTGGATTCGGCGATGATCGCTTGCGTGGGGTCGCGCGCCGCCAATGCATAGAAGCGGAGCGCCTGATCGGCATCGCCCTCCAATTCGGCGATATATCCGAGATTATTCAACGTGAACGGGTCATCTGGGTCCAGTAAATAGGCTCGATAAAAGAGACGCTTGGCTTTTTCTTCATGCCCGCGCTTGAGTTCCGCAACACCATCGCGGTTGAGCGTCTGGCTGGGGGTGGATACACTGTGCCGCGGTAGAGGGATTTTCAGATCACCAGCGAACCCCCGATCCGTCGCAGCAAGAAGCTGCATCGCCACTAGACATGGAACCACGGAGAGTCTTGTCAAACTGCGCCGATCCATCGCGTCACCGGGCTTAGGATGTCTGAAAGCGGGCAGGGGTTGCACTACAGCCGGGGGTGGACTACAGCAAAGACCCGATGCCAACGGCCTATTCGGGGTCACTCTATTTGGCATCCAAAGGGGCGATGAAGAGATACCTCTGCGCCATAGTCTTAACGGTCGGCTCCGTGCAGGCGCAGGTTGCCGTGCCTGCAACGTCCAACGCGCACTTGAATTCAACCTCGGCGCTCGTGGACGGACCGTTCCGTAATAGCAAGCCTTTAGGCAGGGTAGGACTGGTACGCGGCATCCTGAAGCAACTGGATCCAATCCACGATGAGCTTCTGGTTCACGCCTTCGGAGGCGGCAGCATTCGGATCGCCTTCGATCCCCGGACTCAATTTAATTCGGCACGTACGGCTTTTCCCGCCATTCCCACTGGGACTGTCGTGTCGGTCGATACCGTGGTCGAAGGCGGAAGATTATTTGCTCTCGCGGTGCGTACGGGCCGGCTTGGAGCGGCCCGGGTGGATGGCGAGGTAGTGCGGTATGAAGCGGCGAAGTCCCAGCTCACTCTGCGCGAGTCCGGGAGCGGGGACGATTTTTCACTGCGCGTTACTCGCAGCACGACGATCGTCCACCACGGCCAGCCTGTGTCGCCGCAGAGTTTATCTCCAGGCATGCTGGTGCAAATATCTTTCTCCCCGGCACAAAACGCGGCAAATAGGATCGATGTTCTCGCTCAGCGCGGAGGATATTTCGCATTCGAGGGTAAGATTCTCGCGGTAGACTTGCGCTCGCGTGTCCTGGCTCTGTCCAATGATTCCGACCATAGCGTTCGCGAACTCACCATCCCCCATCTGGATGCCGGCAGTCTCCATCTTTTGCAAGAAGGAGCACTCGTCGATATCCAGGCGGAATTCGATGGAAACCGCTACAACATTCGCAGTGTTACTCTCGCGCCACACAATCCATAAGCCGCGCCGGTCTCCTCGATGCGATTTCCGGACGTTCTCAAGACGTCTCCAGTTCTGCGAGGCCCTCTCGAAGAGAGCGCGCGCGGCCGGAATCGGCATCGCGGAATGGATAACAGATCGTGTGCCGAGCATAGCGCATCACACTCTGCAGACTCGTCTTGTACCAACAACACGAGTTCATGTGGGGAGACAAACCGCAATAAAAGTGGAAGCGGCGATGGGCCGCCTCTGGCATGGTTAACATGGCTGCCACCATGCGGTGATTTCCCTCGATAATCGTCAGGGGGTGACGTCCGTCGAGACCGATCAGCAACACCGCATCCGGCATGTATTTTCCGTTGAGGTCCTGGGCGATCGCTCTAAGCTTTTTCAGGCACTGATTCTGGCGGCCGCTGGCCAGGTCCGCGTTGATGCGGCTGACCATTTCTGTTAGGTCGAACCCGCCTCCCACAAAGCGCTTCCACTCATTGCGCGGAAAGGATTGGAGCTGGGCTAGATCCTGTGACGTCATTTCGATCTCCCACCACTCCGTGTCAGGGGGCAGTTCACGCCACAAGCGCCCTCGTCGCAGGAACAACAACCTTCGCCGGATGCTGTTTTCATGCGGATGGCCGAGATCGGCATGCTCCACTAGATACTGGAAGTCTTGACGATAAGGATCAAAATCGGAATGGTAGAATTCGCCCCGCAGGAATTCCGCAATGATCTCCTCTTCAGAAACTGAACGGAGGCGATGCAAAGACTTCCAATCCCCCTCCGCATAAGATTCAGCGTCTTTGTGCTCGATGAAGAGGGGTATTGTAACCACCACAAGCAGCCCAAACATGACCAGCATTTGCACCAGAATCACTTGCGATAAGGAGTCGTGATAGCGCCAGATCCCGCCGGCCAGCAGCCCACTCGCTGCCAACTGAACCCACGCCGCAGTGCCGATGCGCCGCGAGATTTCGTACATCATGACAACGACCGCGATGCAATAAATGCCGGTCATGACTGCATACTTAGTCAAGAGCGTGGAGAACGCGGTATTCAGCAGAAACGGCTTGCCCAGCAACATGGTCCATAGGGCCTCCGGCGCCAGCGCCACAGCTGCGATAAACGCGGTAGTAACCATTCCGACAAGAAACAATCCGGTATACATGGTCGAGCGCCCTTCCTGGCGGTGCGCTTGGCTTGCGGAGACAGGAAACATGCTGCTTACCACTGACCACGACAGCATGAATACCACGCGCCCCACGAGAGCCACGGCCGCGTAGATTCCTGCTTCCGCTGGCGGAAAGAAATGCTTCACCAGCAGGATATCGAGATTGCTGAGAATGACTTGCCCAATGAAGTAGAGCACGGCCTGAACACCCTCGCCAAACGGCGCAATCTTGATCACTCCCGGTATGGCGCGCTTCTGCGCTTTCGGCTTTCCCGCGATATATGCGGCGATGATAGAGAGCAGTATCGCCGTCATCACACCCGTAACGCCCATCCTGAAATGCAGGAAGAGCATGGCCCCGCCGAGCTTTACCGCCACTTCGACGACGACATTGATGGCAAGGCCGCGAAAGTGGTAACCGCCCTGCATCCTTCCGCGGCATACTCCCAGCGGGATGTACACGGCCACCGCAATTGCCAGCAAGATAAGGTCGTGTTGTGCCGGCAGGTTGAGATACGACTGGAGATAACCGCTGCCTGCGGCGATAAGCATGGCGACGGCTACGCCCACCTGCCAGGCCCGGCGCAGCAGGATCGCGTAGATTTGCGCTCGGACCACAGCCTCTGAACTTCGGGCGATAAATTTTGACGTGATGATCTGGAACGATAAGGTGATGGCGGTCATCAGCATCAGCAGCGTATATAGGGCAGAGGCGTGGCCGAAACCCGAAGCACCTAACATTCGAGCGATGAGAATGTTGTAGAGCAGATTGGTTGCGGCTACCACGCCGGTGCTGAGCAGCAAGATGGCGCTGCCTCGCACAACGTGCCCACGCAAGACTTCGCGCGGAGTCGGCCTGGCTGGCGGCGGTGTTACTGGAAGGGTCGTCATGGGAATCTGCGGCCGTCAGGCGGTTGGGAACAAAGCCATCAGAAAGTGAACTGGGCCATCGGAACTACTTGAGTACGCTCATGTCCTGGGAAATCGTAAAAGCTTTGCTCTGCCACGCCAAAAGAAAGCCGCATGGGATAAACGGTTGATGCAGTCTCGAGACCTATGTTGCGCGCATGGGTGTAGGAGAACATGAAGCTCGAGGCAACGTTGTCGTAAGCGTGAAAACCCCGCCCGGACGAATATGCGCCCGAGGCAGAGAACGCCCAGCGGTCGTTGAGCTTTACGTCCAACCCAAAACGGGGACGAAGGGTTTGCGCGATCGCAAACTGATTGCCTTCCACCCTCCACGCTCGCAAAAACTCCGCTGCGGCCGAGGCGCGCAGGCGGGAACCGAACTCGTGCTCCAAGCCCGCATAGGAAATCGTCTGGTAGTACTCATGTACGGAGGGTTCGAAGAGCAGGTCGCGCCCACTGTACCCGGCCAGAAACGCGGTCTTGGCCCAGGGCCGCCCGACGCGAAAATCAATAGCGCCGGAAAAGTCGCGCGACCGTAGATTTTGCTCGGTGAACGGACCTGCTTCCCTGATCAGGTTCCCAGAGAACGAGAGCCAATTCCCGATCGGGCTGCTGTCCACATAGAGAAACTGGCGAAACAGGTTCTGATTCATGGCCAAAGGCGCAAGCGTGTCGCGCCGGATGGTAAATTGCAGCCCTGGCATAACGCTTAACTTAATGTTGCCCAACCGCAGGACGGGCGCTACGGAAACGTTCAGGATGGTGTCGAACGTATGGCGATCCTGCACCAGGAGTTCGCTCGGAATTGAGATGCTCCCCTCGGCAGTGCGCTCTGCAACAAAGCCTTGAATCGCAGGGAACGAATTCTGCCGGTATCGGAAGTGCGAATCGACGAATGTCTCGATGGAACGCCGCGCAGGAGGCAGCAAGGGCCCGCCGTTTTGGATGCCCAGAAGCCTGGCATCCATCTGATAGATGTTTTCATCTTCGAACAGCGGACTGGCTCGGACCTCCGAGCTCATGCCGAGGTGATCTGTGATAGGCCGTCCTTCTTCCTCGGCCAGATCCATTTCCGCGGCGCGGGTCGCCGGATCCTGTGGATCGAGTTGGTTAGCGAGGACGAAGGTGGCAAGGGCGCGATCATCCTGGCCACGTTGCCGATAGACATTGGCTTGGGCGACCAGAAAGTCGTAGTTGTTTTTACGCTCCGGACCGTCCGGCACGGTGGCCAATTGCAATTCTGCGCTACGCGTGTCACCCAGGGCCAACGAAGCATTCGCCATGCCCACGGCAACGGCGGCGTCATCGGCGCCCAGGGAATGCGCGCGACCATACATGATTTGTGCCAGCGCATACTCGTGGATCTTCATCAAGACGTCGGCGGCCAGCAGATAGTCTTCCGCGGAGGTCACATCGGTGGGCGCGACTCTCGCCTCGGCAAAACCGAGAGCGATCTGTTGCTGTGCGTCGGCTTGGCGCCCTTCTTCCGCAAAGAGCTGCCCCAACGCGAGCCTGACCTGCAGTCGATTGTCGCCAGAGCTTTCCAGCGCCCGGGCGTACCTCGTCATGGCTTCGTCGCGGCGCCCCAGAATGCGGAGGGCTTCGGCGGTCATGAGGAGAACTTTGTAATCTCTCCCTCCAATCTGCTCCGCAGTGGCAATCGCCTGCATGGCCTCAGGGGATTGTCCAAGCTGCGCATACGATCTCGCCATTTCTGCCAAGATCGTGGGATTGCCCGGCGTGACCGTGAGCGCCGCTCGTAAGGTAGCAATCGAGGCCGCATATCTATGGGCCCGGTATTGCACCTCGGCCAGGGCCAAATAGGTTTCCGAAGCATTTGGGTTCAGCTTCAGGGCTTGCTGGTACTCACCTTCAGCAAGAGAGAGCATGCCTAGTTGGCGGTAGCCCTCAGCTTTGACAAGATGCAAACTCTCCGAATCGGGAAGCTGACGGCTGGCAATCTCGGCTTCTTTCAGCGCTGCCGTGGAATGCCGCAGTTGTAGCTGGGCGTACGCCAGTCCGAGATGTGCTTCACCGTACTGGGGGTTCAACTCCAGCGCCTTGCGAAAGTCCTGTTCAGCTTTGGTCGGAAGGCGCATATTGTTGTACACGTATCCCCGGTTCATATAGCCCACAGCCATCTGAGGATCGATTTGCAGGGCGCGCGTGAAGTCATGGATGGCGGCTTCGTATTCGTTGTGATCGGCGTGCACGTGTCCTGCGATCAGTGGCAAATCGCGGTCGTTTTCAAGAACGGGCTCAAAGCGGTCTACGATCTTCATCGCTTCATCGAGGCGATTCAGAAACAGCAGGTCATAGGCGAGGTAGTCGACCGCCTCACGGTCCTTCGGCAGCTTCTCAATCACCTGATATCCGAGATCGGCCGACTGTGAGTAGTTTTCGATGATGGTCAAGTAGCGCTCATGCTCCCGCATGACTTGTGGATCTTGCTGCACGCGCTCCGACGCCCGTGCAAGCCATTGCTGGGCTCGGGCGGTGTCGTGGGCTTCGAGCGCGGCATTCACCGCACCTGAAACAATCAGCGGGTCGCTTGGTTCTCTCTCGAAAGCCCGCTGGTAGCTCGCTTGCGCTTCCTTGAATTGACGGCGGGCGCTATACAAATCGCCCAGGCCCAGATAAGGCACGTAGCTGTCGGGATGCTTCTTCGCCAATTCCACGAAGTAGCTACGAGCGGCCTTGGGGTCTCCCATCTCTCGCGAGAGAAAGGCGAGCGCCCCGAGTGCGTTCGCGTTCGATGGATCGATTGCCAATGCCTCCAAGTAGGTCTTGCGAGACTCTTCTTTTCTCCCGGTTTTCCAGAGCAGATTCGCATAGTTGAGCAGCAATACGCTGTTACGCGGCTCGAGCTGTAGGGCATCTTTCAAGTCTTTTTCGGCAACATTGAATCTTCCTGCGGCCACTTCCGTTGCCGCGCGCAGCCGCAAGAACTCGGGGCGGGCAGGGCCTCCAACGTCAATGGCATTGAGGGCGTCCGTCGCGGCCTTGATCACGCGATCCGCGTTTGTGGTATCCCCGGCATCGCGATAAACCTGGGCCAGATCCACGCGCAGCGAGATCGGATAAAGCACCCCCTCCGGCACACTCTCAGGAAGGTGTTGCAGCGCCGCTGCGTACTCGCGGATCGCATTCTCGTTCTGATGCTGAGCCGCATCGAGTCTTCCCCGCAGGGCGTACAGACGATAGTGTTCGGGATCCAGCCTGGCGGCTTGATTCAGAAGGGCCGAAGCTTTATCGAGCGCTCCTGCATTAAGCATGGCTTGGGCCGCGTTCAGTTGGACCTGAATATCGCGCGGCGCGCGGCTTGCTGCGGCGCCAAAAGTGCGCGCTGCCGCGGGTGCATCTCCGGCCAGCGCGTAGGTATACCCAAGTTCTTCAAGCGCGCTGACATCTTTCGCCGGCAACTGTTCCAGGATGCGGATGGCGGCGGCGTACTGGCCCGTGTCGCGGTCGTAAGATGCCACCGAGCGCAACACCTCGGGGTTCGTTGGAGCCGAACGGCGCGCTCGCTCCAGCATTCTTTGCGCTGACTCACTATCCCCGCTCCGCTCATATGCCCGAGCCAGCAGAAGCTCGGTGCGCGCCGATGCCTTCGCATTTTCCGATCGTTGCAGGTAATCGAGGGCTCGCTTCGGATCTGTAGATAGGAGCAGTTCTCCGGCAAGCTGAAGATCCACGCTGCTTGTGGGATTGGCAGCCAAGACCTGTTGCAGTGTTTGCTGCGCTTCGGCGTTGCGCCCCATGCGGGCGTAGGTTTGCGCCAAACCGGAAAGCCCTTCGATGGAAGAGGGTCTTAAATCGAGTCCGCGGCGGTAGGCATCGACCGACAACTGGTACTGCCCGCTCAGCCGGGCTGCGTAAGCCAGCGTGAACCACAGATCCGGATTCCGCGGCGCAGCATTGACGGCGCGCTGGGCGTATGCGGTTGCGGCGGTGGCGTCTCCGTGTTGCAAGGCGGTTCGCGCGGCTCGGGCTTCGCGTGCTACCTCGATGCTGGCACCCCAGCCCATTCCGGTTTCGTCACTCTTTGCCCGCTGGGCCTGGTTTTTCGCAGGGGAGGCGGTAGAGGGTTGGCCGTTCACCTGAAAGGTCTGGGCAGCGCTGGCCGTGACCACAAGCAGGACCGCGAGCCGAACGGCCGCTCGGAACGCCAATTGCACCATTCGGACTCCTTTCTCCTGTCTGATAATTCGGTTCCCGGTGCGGGCAGACACAGCCCTTTCGCGGACGCTGAGATGCCACAACCTCGTACTGCGGTTGCGCCCCTAACTTAACCAACCTTTGTCCCGAGTACGGAATCAAAGGTTGCGGTTCAAAATGAGAAGCGACATATCTGCGCTCCCGACTGAGACCAGTGTCTGGCAACGTCCGATTCCTGTCGCGGCCATCGTTTTGCTGGCGCTCGCCATCCACGGGCCTTTGCTCGTCATGCAGTTGCCGGCGACCACGTCCTATGACGCAAACCTGCACATCTTTTTTGCCTCGCACTATGCCCATCACTGGTTCGATCCGTGGAACGAAAAATGGTTCGCCGGCTTTTCCCAAACAACTTACCCGCCCCTGACGCACCAATGGATCGCATTGCTGTCGCACATCGTGGGGCTCACCGAGGCCTTCATGCTGGTGCAACTGGTGGCCGTCATTTTGCTGGCGGTGGGCACCTACCGGTTCGCGCAGCTCTGGGTCGATAATCGTGCCGCAAGCTACGCCGGTGTGCTGGCGGTATTCGCGGGAAGCGTGGCGTTTCTCGTTTATTCGGCAGGGCAGTTGCCAACCACGATGTCCGCCCCCCTCTACCTTTTGGCGCTGCCCTATTTTTATTCGTGGTGCATATCGGCCAGTTGGCGGTCGCTGCTAAAGGGGATCGCTCTCACTTTGGCCGCCGCGGCCGCGCATCACGTCACGCTCCTTTTCGGTTCTGTGCTTTTTGCCGTGCCAGTCTGGTGGCTGGCGTGGCACGATGGGCGCAAAAGGGAGCACCGCGGCAGTCCAATTATCGCGCGTGGTTTTGTTTTCGCTGCGATTGCCGCAATAGGGATAGGGATTGTCCTCTTGCCTTATTGGATTGCGATCATGCAGCATCCCATCGAGCAGATGCCCATTCCCCACGCCAGCCGCTCGAACTTCCTGATGAATTGGCTCTATGGCATGAATTACTTCATCGTGCCGTATGGCGCCTTGATCCTGGCGTTGCCGTTCATCGTGATAAAGGGCGCATCGAATGCCCGCCTGCGAATTCTTCTGTTTGCATTTTGGATTGCGTTCCTGATTGCCCTGGGCGGCACAACGCCGGTTCCACGCTGGATATTCGGCCGCGCCTTCGAAATTCTTACCTACGAGCGCTTCACGCTATTGGCAACGGTGCTTGCGCTTCCGATTGTTGGATTGTTAGTGGAGCAGGCGATCGACCGCTGGCCGCGCTGGGGCACGATTGGCGTCAGTACCGCCGCGATTGCAAGCTTCGCGCTCGCGCTAGGCTGGCTTTCGTGGAGTCCTTTCAAAACCGCCAATTCGCTGGATGTCGCTCCCGTGGTGGCGTTCTTGAATCGCGACGGCCACGATCAATACCGCTATCTCACGCTTGGATTCGGCAATGCCCTCTCCAAGGTTTCCACCTATGCAAACGCGAGCAGCGTGGATGGGGAGTACAACTCTGCGCGCCTGTTACCTGAGATGACGCGTTACGGTGCGGCGCAACTAACCAGCGCGAAGTTTTTCGGTGCGGCGGGCATGGATTCCCTTCGCGCCATGCTGCAACACGCCAACCACTATGGTCTGAAATTTATTTTTGTGCATGATTCGTTCTATGAACCTCTCCTTGTGTTCGGCGGCTGGCGCCAAGTCGAAAGCTATGATTCCGGCGCCATCACCGTATGGTCCAAGGATGACGCGCCTCCCGCGCGAACGATCCCGTCCGATGCCATGCCCACCCCGTGGGAAGGATGGATGTGGGGCGTCCTGCCTATCGGCAGCAGCGTCCTGGCAATTCTGTTTGTGTGGCTGCTGCCCGAGCCTCGCCGCTTGAGCGAAGCGATCCCGTTTCCCAGCGACCTTAGAGAAGTTCCGGAGGACATTTATAGTGACGGAGTGCGCTCATGAAGTGGCGGCTGGTCATCTTTCTTGTGATAGCTACTGCCGCCCTGGTCGCCCTTGGTTGGTTCCAGTCGGGAGGTTTGAAGCGGTACGCCATGTTTTCCGCTGCGACTCCCGAAGAGTCCGTGCTGGCTCTGATGAGCCAGATTGAGGCTCGTAATTTTCAGGGGGCCTATGCTTCGCTCGATCCTAGTAGCAGTACGGATCTTGCGTCGTTTACTCGCGAGATGGCCGGAAGCGATGGCAGCTTGCGCACTTACTCTTCTTTGCAGTCTGCGGAGGTTTCGCCGCTGCACATCACCGGTGACCAGGCACTGGTTCGCGTTCGCATGAATTGGTCGAGCGCGGTGGGCTCGCTCGTTGATGTGCGAGATTTGCGCCTGCATCGCGACGGCTCCGTCTGGCGCGTGGTGTGGCCGAAGCCGGCGTCTCATGTAGTCCCACCACAGGTGGCAACGGTGGACTACTTGCGTTGGGACGTCATCGGGCGCAACACCTCGCAGGACTGGGGCGCCCAGGACGTGGACTCGCCGAATGTGCGCATCACGTCCATGAACGCGGTCCAACGACCCGGCCGCGTGGTGGTGCTAGGAGAAGTGGAGAATGAAGATACTGTTCCTGCGTATTTGAATGTGAACGCGACGCTGCTGAGGGCGGACGGCTCGTCCATCGAGGAAGAAGGCAGCTTCGATCTGATCTCACACGTGTTGCTCCCCAAGCAGGTTTCGCCATATCGCATTGACTTCCCGGGGGTTCGGCTGGATGCGGTAAAGAGTGTGCGCATGGATGCGCGCCCCTTGTTAGTTCCAGCCAGCGCGGACCCGGTGATCGCTGTCAGCGGCCAGACGGTCGGGAAAGATGCATTGGATCGAAGTGTCTTGAGGGGTGAATTGGTGAATTTGAGCGGGCGCCCGGTCAACATCGCGCAGGTGTTGGCAACCTACTACGACGACTCCGGCAAAGTGATCTGGGTATCAGATGGCTATGTAGATCAGGCGCTCATGCCGCAAGTGCCCATACCATTCGCGGTCGACATCCCAGACGACGTCGCGGCGCGGCTGAAGAATTATCGTGTCATTGTCAATCACTACTCCCGGTCGAGCAGCTAGCATGAAACACACCGTCTGCCGCAATTTCACGTGGTCGAAGGAGATGACTGGATTGGCACTCTTTTGCGCATTCGTTGCGTGCGCGGGGGCCGCTGACCTGCACGTGCCTGCTGTTGTGGAGGCAGGCCAAGCCTTCTCGATTCCGGCCGAGGGTTCGGGAGAAGCGACTTTCTATCTCGTGGGGCCTAACCGCGTTGTGAAACGCACGATCAATCTGGGGGGCGATCTGCAGATTCAATCCAGCGACGTTCGCGCCGCGGGCGGCTACGAGATCATTCTTTGTGCTTCCGCCTGCACCTCAGCAACGTTCCAAGTGAAGGCTTCGCAACCAGCGCACCTGCGCTTTTTTCTGCACCCTTCGCGCGTGCCGGTTTCCACTCCCGATTCGATTGACGCGACCGCGTTTGTATTTGATGAGTATTTCAACTTGGTTTTGACTCCGGTTTCTCTGGATCTCCGCATTACGCCAGCCACAGGGGCCGGCTTTTCCCGGCAAGTTTCGACGCGATACGGTGTGGCGTGGATGCGTACGAATTCTACGCAACATGAGGGACGCATTGAAGTGACCGCAGCCTTGGGCGACCTGGAAGAAACGAGAGTGATTCAGCAGGTCGCGACGGAGGCGTGTTCGTTGCATATGAAAGCCGTTGCCCACGAAAATACCGTGACCCTGGAAACCGATCCGGTGCGTGATTGCAGCGGCAATCCACTGCCCGATGGCACCGTCGTGTCGTTTACCAAAATCGATAAGGCAGGAAAAAGCACAGTGGACACGCCCATCAAGAAGGGAGTAGCACGAACGCAGTTCAGCCTCCAGGGGCCGGCCCAAATTAGCGTTGCGTGCGGCGTGGTGCTGGGCAATGAAGTAGTACTCAGTGGGAAATCATGAAAGGTATGGCGGACATGACGCGGTTGCTCAAAAGGCTTGCCTGTCGTTTCGCCAGGCCTGCGAGTTTCGTCATTGCGGCTGGCGTCCTGGCGATAGGCCAGGCATTGCCTCAGGTCCAGATCGACGCCGCCGGACTTTCCCCACGGCCCATCGAAGAACTGACTCAGACGACGATTGCCCACGATTACGCATTGGCATGGAGTGACATGGCGTCGGCTCTTGAATCCAGCCGGACCGATCGGCTAAGTGAAGAGTTTGTCGGATTCGCAAAAGACCGTCTTATGCAAAGAATCGGCGAGCAAAAGCAGACGGGCGTGCACGTCCGGATCGTGGATCACGGCCACCATCTGAAAGCGGTGTTCTATTCTGCCGATGGGACCGCAATGCAGTTGATCGATCAAGTCGAGTTGGAGATCCAAACCTACGACGGAAGCAGGTTGCTCAGCACCCAAAGTGTGCCGCACGAATACGTGGTGCTGATGACCCCTGGCGCCGACCGCTGGTACGTTCGGGATCTCGAGGAAATTTCTCCCAAAACCCTTTGATCTCAGGCCTACAAAGGCCACCCGGCCAACTCTTGGCGGTGCACTTTCATCGTAACCCCACCTGGGAAATTGCGAATGAACATTTGCCAATGTGCCCTTTTGACCTGTGTCTTGATCGTCTACTCGATTCCGAAGGGATGCGATCATGCGCATCCGCGGAATGTGGCGCTCAAGGATGTCTCTGCCTTGCCCGGCGGTCCCAAAGTACTCGCGGACTATCAGCCCTGGTTTGGTGACCCCGACCACATCAATGTCGGCTACAACAGCCAGGATCCAAGCGTACTGCGCAAGCAAATTGAACATGCCCGGAACATCGGCATCTACGCCTTCGTCGTGGATTGGTATGGCCCAAGGCTCCCCTTTCTCGATCGCAGTACCGAGCTTCTTCAGCGAATCGCCAGCGAGGAGCACTTTCACGTTGCCCTGATGTACGACGAAACACCGTACGATAACGGTCATGCCACCGACGATGCCATGGAGGCGATGGAGCTGGCTTATCAGAAATACATCGGGCCCGGCGCCCCCGGCCGTGACGCGTATTTGCTCTACCGAGGGCGGCCTGTCGTCTTTGTGTTCCCCAAGCAGGGCCACACCGATTGGAATCAAGTGCGTCAGCAGGTGAATCAGTGGGAATCGCCGCCCCTTCTGCTTTACGAGGACAGTCCTCCACTCCAATACGCCAAAGACTTTGATGGTGAGTACGCGTGGGTGTATCCGGGCCGCAAGGGCTGGACGCCGGACGGCCAGGCGTGGGGCGAAGATTACTTGAGTGATTTCTACACCAGGATGCGCTCAAAACATTCTGGTCAGGTCACGGTTGGCGGAGTATGGCCGGGTTTCAACGACACCAAAGCTTCCTGGAGCTTGAATCGTCACATCGATGCGCGCTGCGGGAAGACATTTGAAGACACACTAGACATGTTCGAGGAGAACGACGAACTCTCGCATCCTATCCCCTTCGTCCTAATTGCGACCTGGAATGATTACGAAGAAGGTACGGCAATCGAGCGCGGACTGCCGCACTGTGACGATACCAGAGCGGCTAACACCCACGGAGGCCTTCCGTGACGAGAGCGAGAGAACACGCAGCTACGATGTTCAAGACGCTGGCGATCCTACACCTACATGCTCTCACGCCATCGGGCCAGCGAGGCGAGACCAATCCGCAGGTCGAGCAAGCTCTCTCGAGATTGCAACGCATGACGCAGGAGGAGTGGTTTGATCTTCTGCGCTTCGCGGAAGTGCAGCGCGCTGGTTTTCGCACGCTGCAGCTCTTGGAAAAGTGGGTTGCCGCCGGTGCGATCGTGCCACGCGTCGATGGCTTTGACACTCTCGGCCGAGCAGAGAACCTCCACATCGGGCGCGCGCTTGCAGCTTTATCCGAAGTTGTGCAGGCCCTTGAGCTAACCGGACACTCCCCCATTGTGATCAAGACCCTCGATCACTGGCCCGATGTCGGCAGCGATCTTGATCTGTTTATCGCAGCCAACGAAGGCGATGTGATCCGCTGCATGCAGGGCAAACTGCCAGCGGTGCCCCAATCACAAAGTTGGGGCGATCAACTGGCGCACAAATGGAACTTCCGAATAGCGGGGCTGCCCCAACTGGTGGAGATCCATATTGGCTGCCTGGGGCAAACCGGCGAGCAGGATGCACTCCCGAGCCATCTAGAAAACACCAGTGTGATGCGTGAGATAGGCTCTCTTCGTTTTCGCGTCCCGGCCCCCGAGGAACAGGTCACGCTGGCAACGCTGCAAAGGATGTATCGCCATTTTTATATTCGT
Source organism: uncultured Acidobacteriaceae bacterium (assembly GCA_963770915.1). Classification (GTDB taxonomy): domain Bacteria; phylum Acidobacteriota; class Terriglobia; order Terriglobales; family Acidobacteriaceae; genus PALSA-270. The sequence continues at coordinate 1,183,738 of CAVYRG010000001.1, read as the reverse complement.
CTTACTGACCTAGTGAACCTTTCGGGGCTGGTGCGCGAAGACCGTCTGGATTTTGTGGGGCTGCGCGCTTCCACCCAGCGCTGGTCTATTTGGCCAGGGGTAGCGACTCTGCTGAAGATTGCCTCGGACTACAACGAGTACGCCGGCGTCGGCCCGCTCCCCTTGCCTGAGTTCGTAGTGCGCTCAGTACGGTTCGGGGCGGAGGTGACCTGTGTGGGGGACAGGTTCTTACGCGTGCCGCTGCTGCCATACGGTGCCCAACTGTTTTTCCGCCAACTCGTCGAAACAGGCTCGGCGCGACGCTTTCGGGGAATGGCCCGCTTGTCCCTGTTACCGGTCCTCGGCGCCGCCGCCTTTGTCAATCTTCGGATCACAGGAAACGACAAGGGGATTTGGTAAATTCTTCAGCATCGGTTCATGTCTATCGCGACCTAACCGACCTTCCGCATCCAGAAGCTGGAGGGCCAGATGTGGTCGCCATCGCGCGTGGGCAGGAAGGCGCGCTTTCCCGCGGACATGTCCCGATAACTGTGCCGCCAACGGGGAAAAGCTTGCTCCAACGCGGCAGTTGCGCGGCTTTGCATGCAGCTGCTCCCCCATAAGACTTCGAATTGCGGATTGAACATCAGAAGGGCCTGCAACAGGTACTGCTCGGACCAAAAGGCAAGATTGTGCAAGACTGCCTCCCGCGGATAGTCAGCGGGGATGAAGATGTCATGGGCATGGATGATGACACCGCCGGCGATACGAGGAATGATTTCGAGATACTCACGCACGACATCGCTGCCGATCCCAACCACGTGGCTTGAATCCAAAAACAGGAAATCGCCGCTTTGCAGGCTCAAAAACACGTTGAGGTCCACGTCCTGCACGGTTTGGGCAATGAGATGAACACGATCGCTCAGCGCTTGCTTGGGAAACCGGTCGGGGAACGGGTCGATCGTGATCAGCTCGCCATGAGCTCCATCTTGCTTGAGGTTTAGGTCGAGGGCAGCCGCCATGACGCGGCTGCTGTAACCGCCTCCCACTTCAACGATTCGCCGCGGCTTGTATCGGCGAACCAGGCAGTAAGCGATCTCCGCATCAACGGCCTCGAAGAAGCCATTGCTGTAGTTGTAGCTCACGCTGAAAAGCGGCGAGTGGTCGGATTCCCATTCGGCCTGGTATTGCGGAACCACCGTCTGCAGGAAATCCAGTTGCCGGTCGAAGGCAAGGTCCAGCCCGACAGGATCTTCCTCGGCGGGCCATTTTCGAGACTCCAGCTCGCGGAAGTCGGGTACGGGCCAGTAATAGTGGTTTGGACTCACTGTGATCCCGATGCGCTGGAACATGCGAAACGCATTCCGCATGAACGCGAGCGCAGTTTCGTTCTCGTGTACCTTGCGCAGCAGGCTCAGCACTGGCCTGTGATCGCGAGCCGTCTCCGGCTGGCTATTGTTCTCGGGAGCGACTCCATCAAAGAATGGGAGTTCAGCGGATCGGGCAGGGGATTGTTCCTTCGTTGGCATAACACTCTTGGGGGCCGGTCTCTATGAACGCGTCCGGAATTTGATGCTAAGGCCACTGGCGGAGTGGCTTACGCCTTGCGGTTTTCTTCCTGGCGCCGATGCTGTTTTGTGTGAGTGATGCCCGATCCTGGGCTGATTCCTCTAATTCTTTTTGCCGACGAACAACCTCCACGCGATCACTTTCATCGAAGCTGCGATTCTGAAGGGGACGAGCTCGCAAATGAGATCTCGATATGGACTTTGTTTGGCGGTGCTTTTAGGTCTTGCCATGACTCTGGTCGGTTGCGTAGGTTTGCGATCTGGACCGCCCACCGAATCCACCGGAAGCCTACAAGACCTGAACCACATCATTATTTTTGTCCAGGAGAACCGTTCCTTTGATCACTATTTCGGCGCGATGCGCGAGTACTGGGCGCAGAATGGAATTGCCGATCAGTCCTTGGACGGCTTGCCGCAATTTAACCCGGCAAGTGGCACTGCTCCTCTGCAAGCACCGGCTCCCGCAATTCCAGGCTGTGATCCCACCCAGCCTTTCCCGACATCCGATGTTTGTGTCCCGGACAGCAGCAATGCAATCAGCTCGTTTCATCTCACCTCCGTTTGTCAAGAGGAGCAAAGTCCTTTCTGGGATGAGAGTCATGTGGACTGGGACTTGAATGATCCTGCCGGCAATAGCCCGGCCGCTCTCAACGGATTCGTGGTCACAGCTGCCAATGACGCGCGTCAGCAATCGCCCAGTTTAATGGATACGAACGGCATACGGGCTATGGGTTACTTTGACGGGAGCGACCTGAATTATTACTACTTCATGGCCTCGAATTTTGCGACCTCAGACCGGTGGTTTTCTCCGGTGATGGACCGTACCCAGATCAACCGCATGTATCTTCTAGCCGCAACATCGGCAGGCCACATGCGCCCTCTGGTCGCGCCGGAAACCCCGCTCAGTGTGCCCACCATTTTTGACGAACTGCAGAACGCGGGAATCACCTGGAAAATCTATGTCGATCCCACCGGCACTCCCTGTTCGTCCAATCCTACGGCCGCCTGCCTCTTGAACTTCGCCTACATTAATATGTTTACCTACGGGCAGAGCATCGTAAATAGCCCCACCTTGTCGCAAAATTTAGTTCCCGTCTCCCAATTCATGACTGACCTCAAAAATGGAACTCTGCCCCAGGTTGCGATGATCGATCCCGCTTCCAATGCCGGATTGGATGAACATCCCAACGATGTCGACAATCCTGCCCCGATCAATGTTCAAGCCGGGGCCGCTTACGCTGCGGGAATAATCAACGCCCTGATGAATAGCTCCAGTTGGAAGGATTCCGCGCTTATTTTCACCTACGATGAGGCGGGAGGCTTTTATGACCACGTCTCCCCGCAACCGATGCCGAGCCCGGATGGAATCAAACCCATGGACTTGATGCCGGGCGACATCTGCGATTCCCCAGGTACGACTGGGGGAGGCACTTGTGACTTCACTTGGACAGGATTTCGGTTGCCGCTGATCGTCATATCGCCTTTCGCCAAAAAGCATTTTGTTTCTCATCGAGTGCGCGACTATACGGCGATATTGAAACTGATTGAAACTCGTTTCAATTTGCCGGCGCTTACCAAACGTGACGCTGCTCAGGACGACATGACCGAGTTTTTTGATTTTGCAAACCCACCATGGATCACTCCCCCAAACCCGCCCGCCCAGGCTATGGGCGGGCAGTGTTCGTTGGCAGCTCCAGTTCCCTGATGCGATATAGAACGCATGAAGTGCGCGAAGCTAGATGTGTGAGGTTGTCTATGTTTCCGCTGTCCAGTTCTTCATCTCCTTTCGTTCGCATCGACGATTCTCTTTGGGAGCGTGAGCGCATTTGCGGGCACTCCGATTGTTACCGTGATTCGCCCGCCGGCAACTCTCAAACCGCTACCCCGGTGAACTATGTGGCATCCGCGATCAGCCCGGATTTGCCCGCAGGGCGTGTTTGCGATGCGTATCTACTCCGCTCCCCATGTCAGCGCGTTTACGGGCAGCGGCGGCACAATGAACACCTACATCAACCTTCAACCGGGGGGACTTACGACACTGTGGTACAAGCCTGGGCTAATTGTGGCAATGTCGGCAAGGCCTTTGTAACCATCACCGCTAGCGGTGAGACGAGGCAAATTTCTCTACGCGCTGAACATGTGGGAAAAAACATTGCGATCTATTCCATTCAGTCCAACGGACAGTTACGATTCTTGAAGTTCGCTGCGGAGAATGAGGCCTGCTATGGCGCGGTTCGCACCGATCCTGGGACCTATCTCTACGCCGGTGCTTGCGGCTTGGGTACGATTCCTCACGGCTACGGCGGTCTGATCGGATTCGCGATCGACTACAGAACGGGCGATCTGGCACCGTTGCCGACGTCACGGTACACCTACCCGCAAACGGGACGAACGTTTGTCCATGACACCGCTGTGACTCCGTAGTAAAGCTCCCAAGGCGAATGGGAAGGCCCTCTAAAAACATTGAAAGTTGAGACTGACCTGACCGGGCATCAACTGGTTGGAGATGGATTGCCCGGATAAGATCCAAACGGCGGGGAGCGAGGGATTTCCCTCCGTCAAATTGATGTAGTAGTACCAGCCGATCCACCCATAGCTGTGCTTGATGTTGTCTAACGGGTTGGCGTTGGTATCTAAACCATACAAAAAGACCTCGCGAAATTTGCAGGAATCTACGTTTCCCGACACGCTGCAGCTATACGTATATTGCAGGGGCAAAATCGTAATGGGTACCGGCAAGGGCGGATTTGCCCTGTGGTCAACGATGGCAGCGGTTGCCGTCGGTTTCAACTCCAACAAAGAGTATCCAAGATTTTGGGGTGCGCTCTGTAATTCTTGACCTACATAGGTGTAGTAATTCGTATTGCTCGATTGACCGGCGGGCGGGGAATTCCAGAATGCGCTGTTCTTTCCTCCCGGAACCGCGCACCGCGCGGCCCAGCGCATCGAGAGATCAGAGTTGCTGTTCTGGCAGCCGTTGTTGAACTTCTTGCAACTGGTTGGATCATTCCAGTGGTTGACACCATTCCACATCCCCAGTTCCGTGACCCATTGATAAATGTAGTTCCCATCATAAACGTTGATGTCCCAGGGATTGCCCTGCAGATGTTTGACGTAGTACACCTTGGACTCACCCGGATCCCAAATCGTGTAGATATAGGACGATGGCAGGCCTGCAGCGACTCCCTCCATATGGTAACTAGAAGCGAGTCCTGGATCCATCATCATGACACTCAGGACATCCCAATAGCCGTTCCCAGGCGGGCAAGCGATCGTTGACTGAATCTGGCCGAGGGCACTCGACGTGAGAAGTAAACACATTGCGATTGCAAGCAGAAAAAACCCATGAACTGGTTCGGACGGCCTCACTGTGATAATTGCCTCGCATGATTGATTTGGTGACGGATTCCTTGTAGGTCTCGCAGATGGTCGCGTCTTGCTTAAAATATGCTGGCGAATGTCAATACGCTAGATCACGTAGGAGCCCCCAAAAGCGTCTCCATACCTGAGACCGTTATTCCTACAGGAGACACTGTAGATGTATCACTTCGATATGAGTCACGAAGCACTAATCAGTCTGGATGCTCACGGAAGTTTTGTCGTATTCCGACGTGAACGGAGGCAGGGGCAGGTCAGCATGAAAAACTGTCCTGAGCAGCATTTTTGCAGACTCACGGGATCTTCGTGCCATTTCCGTGCGGGTTCCCAAATCTTCCCATCGAAAAGCGGGTAAAACATGCCATCTGCTGCCAGCTAAGTTGTTGTAATTACGTTTGCACGGTGATTCGAGTCCTACCTGAGGAGCCATTCTTTCAGAGCGGTGAACCGGTTTGTCGGCGGCTTACTCAAGTCGCTGATGTCAGGGCAGCGCTACCGCCTCACCTAAAAGCGCATTCCAGGAAGGGAAGAAACCAAATTGGGCTGGTATGACCTTTTGCATGCCCATGTCAACCGCAAATAGTTAAAGAAGCCTGGCATACACTCGATGGAGAGAGAACGGTAAGTCGCGCGAGGGGGCGAAACATGAGTGAAAAGGGGGCGAATCACCGAGCATGACAGCCAGATTGCCTTTGAAAATGGCGAGAGTGCGAATGGGGAGAAGAAAACCGTCGAATCCGGGCAGGCTTTGCCGTCCCTGCGGAACGAACGTTGCACTGCCTGGGCAGAATATGAAGTGAAAGGACTATTCATGATCCATTCTCAGAAACGCTCAAGCGACATCATCACAGCGGGAAGCTCCGGCGCTGCGCCTGAGTCCGTGAGGCGAGTTCGCACGGCTTGGCGCCCTCCGAACGTCACCATCATCGACATTCGGCGAACGACGTTCGCCCCGGGGTCTGTGACCGACGGTTTTTCCGGTAGCATCTGACCTCGAAGCAGAACGAGCTTTGCGTAGTCTCCGCAGTGGAATATTGAGTGAGGGAAAGCACAAGTGATGACTCATGACCAGAAAGATTCAAGCGATCTGAACACGACGAGGTCCGAGGCGTGACCGGAATCGGTGAGGGGCATTCGTACGGACTGGCGCCGTCCGAACATCACCATCATCGATATCCGGCGAACGATGGTTACGTTGGGGTCGGGCACGGATGGCGTCTTGGGAAGCACATAGCGATGTTGGATTCAAAAACCGCACTGCTCGTTCACGCCGCGAAACAATGAAAGGAGAAAATCGGCATGACGCATGATCAGGGAAACTTGAAGGACGGCGCGACGGGAGGCTGTTCGCCTGTTTTCCCCGACCTCCGGAAGCAGCCTCTCGCCGGTTGGCACAGCCCGCGAGTCACAGTCATCGATATCCGAAGAACGATGCTGGTTGTCGGATCGGTGATCGACGGCATATCCGGCAGCATCTGAGTCCGCGGCTTCCCGACGTTGCTGGCGACGGCTTGTGATTCGGGTACGGTAGTGGCTGCTTTCGAGGACCTGTGTCCAAACCGGGCACAAGAAAGGACGATGGCCGAATGATGAAGCACCATCACGAGAAAATGAGCGAGATCGCTAGTGGGAAGAACTCCCCGGAGGACCAGAACCCAAATGCCGAGACCTCGACGGTTTGGCGCCCGCCCACGGTGAGCGTGATCGACATCAAGCGCACCCTGCTGCTGGCGGGGTCAGGCAGCGATCTCAGCGGACGGACGACGACGTAGCCCGCCAGTACCTGGCACGTAACTTCACTTCATGAGTGGCATTTTCGGCATCGTGCGGCGCGGTCGGGGAGCGGTCGGCCCTTCCATGCTGGAAACCATGCGTTGCAGCATGGCGCGCTGGGGGCCGGACGGAGGCGCGATTTGGCAGGGCGGCCCAGCCGGACTGGGACAACTGCGCCTGTTCAGCACCCCCGAAGCACGCTACGAGCGCTTGCCCCACGCCGACAAAATCTGCGGCATTGTCTTCACAGCCGCTGCGCGGGTGGATAACCGCGCCGAACTGGCGCGCCTGTTGGATATTTCTTCGCAGGAACAAGCCAGTCTTCCCGACAGCGAGTTTCTTCGGCGAGCCTACCTGCAGTGGGGAGAACTGGCGCCGGAGCGTGTGTTCGGCGACTGGGCTTTCGCCGCCTGGCATCCCCAGGAACGGAGGCTTTTTCTAGCGCGCGACCACTTTGGCAACACCTCGCTTTTCTATTACTCCAGTCCGCGCGTATTCGCTTTCGCTTCGAGCCGCCAGACGCTGCTGGAGCTGAATCTGGCGCCGGTGGAACTCGACGAGCTCTATTTGGCGCAAGTGCTGGTCTCCTGGCCCGCCTACCACGGCGAGCGCACGATTCATAAACCCATCCGCCGTTTGCCCCCCGCGCACAGTCTTACGGTGACTCCCGACCGCGTGGAAACGCGCCAATATTGGAGGCTGGAAAATGCTCGCGAACTGCGCTGGGCGCGGCGGGAGGACTGCGTGGCCGCATTCCGCGAGATTTTTGACGAGGCGGTTCGCTGCCGGCTGCGTTCTGCTGAGGAATATCCTGTCGCTACGACATTAAGCGGAGGGTTGGACTCCAGTGCCGTGACCGCGACCGCTGCAGCCTTACTCCGCGACCGTGGCCGGATGCTGGCTGCCTTCACTTCGGTGCCGCTGGCCGATACCGGCAGCTATGTCGGGGAGCGTTTCGGCGACGAGTTTCCACTCGCCGAAGCCACGGCGCGCTTCGCAGGAAACGTGGAGCTTTTCCCGGTTGCGGCCGGAAACCTCAGCCCCATGGAAGGGCTCCGCCGCCTGCTGGAGATTCAGAACGAGCCCGGGCACAGCGCGGCGAACGCCTATTGGATATTCGAACTGGAGCGCGCGGCGCGTGCCCACGGCTGCCGGGTCTTGCTGACCGGACAGATGGGGAACGGAAGCGTTTCCTGGACGGGCCATTTATCTTCCCAGCCGCTAGCTGTTCAACTGCGAACCCTGGGGCTCGCCGGCTGGGCAAACGCGCTGGCGAAGCGGACGCGGCAGCATCTGCGAAGGGAGTTGCCGGGTCTAGCCGCGGCGCTGCTGCGCCATCGGCTCGAACGCCGGAATTGGTATCGCCTGTCCGCGATTCGCCCGGACTTCGCCGACCGGCTGCAACTCCTCGATCGGTGGTTGTCGGATCCTCACGAATTTCCGGCCATCACGCCGCAGGAAAAGCGCTATCAGATCCTGCATCCGGGGCGCTCGCTGGGAGGAGGATTGCACGCCCAGATGGGCGCGGCGCACGGCCTCGATGTTCGCGACCCTACGGCTGATGCGCGCGTGCTCTCGTTTGTGCTTTCTGTTCCCGACCGCATTTTCATCGATCCGGGAACGGGAATGGACCGCTGGCTGATTCGCGAGGCGATGAAAGGCTGTGTACCCGATGAGGTCCGTCTCAATAGGCAGCGGGGGCGGCAGGCCGGAGACCTGGTTCCGCGGTTGCGGGCGTGCGCAGCGGAAGTCGAAAACGCGCTGGAAGAATTGTCCGCGGGGCCGGCTGCTGAATACGTCGATGTTGTCTACCTGCGCGAGGTCTGGAATATGGTTCGCACCAAGGACACTCCGGATGCGTTTCGCAAATCCGTTACGGTGCTATGCCGCGGCATCATGGCGGGGTTGTTTGTGAATCAATTCGCCTCCTGTCGGCATGGCGCCGCGGATGCATTTGAAACTCCCGAAGCGCAATTGGAGGCGGTCCGGTGAGCACGGCGGCTCAGGCACTGCCTGGCAACCAGCGAGCGGCTTGGCCTGAGTGGCTTCACCACATTCGTATAGAAGAAGGCCCTGTTCCGCGCGATCTTGCGGCAGGCTCGGCGCGAGGAATTTTGTGGCAAGCGGCGCCGGGACGGTTTTTGCTGCGCGTTCCGGGGACTGCCGCCTATTTAGCGGAAGACGGCGAACGCATCACCGTCGCCGCCGAGCCCGCAGCGCGAGCGGAAGCAATTTCTCGATTGCTGCGCATGACTCCCCTGGCAGCGGTTCTCTATCAGCGTGGCACTCTGGCTTTTCATGCCGCTGCTGCAGCAAATGCCGAGGGCGCAGTCCTGCTGGCGGGGGATTCCTGCGCCGGAAAGTCGGCGGTGCTTCTCTGTCTCCTTCGCCGCGGCTGGAAGATGTTGGCCGACGAGTTGTCGGCGATCGACTTTGAGCGGGGACAAGTGCGGGTTGCTCCCGCATTTCCCGAGATCAGAATTCGCGGCTGCGCTGACGAAACAGAAGAAGGAACGACCAACTCAGCGCCCGGCAAGCGCGGCCGCTGGCAGGTTGTATCCGCAGCCGGGCAATTTTCAGCGGCGGCTCAGTCTCTGCGCGCCATTTACTGGCTTTCGGTTCACAACAAAGAGACAGTCGAGATGCGGGAAGTAACGGGGATGGAGCGATTTCGCGCCTTGGGAACTTTGACCTACAACAGCCATATCGCGGACGCGCTGCTCGATCGCGCCGCCTATATGCACCAGGCTTCGGCCGTTTCCCAAATCGTCCCGATGTTTCGCCTGTTTCGGCCGCGGGGCAGGAAATGGGGAATGGAAGAAGTAGCGGAACGGATCGCGGGGGCGGGCGCATGATGCACGCCCACACCGCCTATGGGCTCTCGCTGCGTTTGCCCTTTCCCTGTCCCATGCTTCCGGTTGCTGATGCGGACGCCGAGCCCGATGTCACGCTTGCCGAAGGCGCGGTGCCGAGCCAGTTGGCGGCGCCGGTAGCTCAGGATCGCAACTGGCAGGCTGAGCCGCGGCGCTTTCTCTGGAAAGCAGGACGCCGCGCCGGCCGCTTTCTGGTGGAGAACGGCTGCCGCATTACGCTGCAACGCGGCCCGCTGGCGGAAGAAGAGATGATTCGCTGCCATTTCCTGGATAACGTCCTGGCCGCCGCGCTGCGCCAGAATGGCCTGCTGGTGCTGCATGCCAGCTCGGTGGTCACGCCGAAGGGCGCCGTGGCGGTGAGCGGCGAATCCGGCGCGGGCAAGTCCACAACTCTCGCCGCCCTGCTGCGGCGCGGCTGCCCCATGCTGGCCGATGACATTACGGCGCTCAGCCGTCTTGCCGGCGGCGGCATCGACGTGTTCCCCGGACTGCCGCAGTTTTGCCTTTGTGACGATGCGGCCGGCGGCTTGGGCCGGGATGTCGCGACACTGCCCCGCCACCGCACCCAGCGGAGGAAGGTGGTGCTGGAAGAGCCGGCCGCGCTGGCGCAGACTCCGGCGCCGCTGCATGCGGTTTGCCTGCTGCGTCGCTATTCTGGAAATGACATCCGGGTTCAGCGCTTCGGCGGCGCCGACAAGTTCGCCGCATTGCAAGAGTGCGTCTACGGCCCGCTGCTGCCCCAGGAACATCCCGATCTGTTTCCCATTTTCACCGCGGTCGCGGGAGGAATCGAAATCTTCCGCATCGAGCGGCCGGCGCATCGCTGGACTGCCGACGCCGTCGCCGAGGCGATTCTGCATGGCTAAGATCGTTTGGCTCGCTTCCTACCCGAAGTCCGGCAACACCTGGATGCGCGTGCTGCTGGCCAACTACCTGCGCGATGCCGATACTCCCGCCGACATCAATGAACTTGGCATCTGCCCTATCGCCAGCGCGCGCGCCTGTTTTGATGAGTGGGCGGGCATTGAAGCGTCCGCCCTGGACGATGACCTGATCGAAGATCTGCGGCCCGAAGTTTTCCGCTGCCTGCTCGCGGAAGCAGAGGACACTTTGTACATGAAAGTGCATGACGCCTGGCAACTCACTCGCTCGGGGCAAGCGCTGTTTCCGGGGGACATCACTGCAGGCGTTGTCTATCTGCTTCGCAACCCTCTGGACGTCGCCACTTCCTGCGCGCACCACTGGGGAGTGAGCGTGGCCGAAGCGGTGGAGAATTTGTGCGATCCCGGGTTTGCGCTCGCCCGTTCCCGGGAAGGGCTGGCCGACCAACTTCGCCAGAAGCTCTCTTCTTGGAGCGGGCACGCCGCCAGTTGGCTGGATGATTCCGGACTGCGCGTTCATCTGGTCCGCTATGAAGACCTGCGCCGCGACCCCGCAGGCGTTTTCAGCGCGGTGGTCCGCTTCTGCGGGTTGCCCTTAGACGGGAGCCGGTTGCGCAAGGCGGTGGAGTTTTCCGATTTCTCCGAACTGCAGCGCCAGGAACAGCGCCACGGATTCCGTGAGCGGCCGCTGCGCTCCTCCGCCACGTTCTTCCGCAAAGGGCAAATCGGATCTTGGCGGGAAGAATTACCGGCCCAGCTCGCCGATCGCATCATCCAGGCGCACGGCGATGCCATGCGCCGTTTCGGGTATCTCGATCAGGACGTTGCGCGATCGAATTTGCAGAAAGGACATGCAGACCATGCCTCTCGACCTCAGCACGCGAGTTGTGCGCTTTTCTGAATTGATGTCCGCGCCGGTGGACAAGGAAATCGTCATTCTCAGCCTGGCCAGCAATCACTACGTCGGCCTTGACGAAATCGGAAGGCGGGTCTGGGAACTGCTCGAGCGTCCCCGCCGGGTGGATGAACTGTGCCGACAGCTGACCGGAGAGTTTGACGCCAGCGAAGAGCAGATTGCCGGCGATCTGCTGCCGTTTCTCGGCCAGCTTGAAAGCGAGGGCCTGCTGCGTGTCGTGGCGGAATGATTTGCGTAAGCTGCAGGCGCTGTCCTGGCCCGAGCGCGGGATGCTGTTGGAAGCTGCCCTCCTGTTGTGCTTAAGCCGCGCCGCGGTTCTGCTATTCAGTTTTCGCCGGATGGCCGGCTGGCTAGGGTTGGTGGCGCAAAATGCCGAGTGTGAAGCCGGGCCGTTGCAGATTCGCCGCGCCGGCGAAGTTGCGTGGGCTACCCGCTTGGTGGCCGCCCGGCTGCCGCGAATCAGCACCTGTCTGGTGCAGACTCTGGCGGCTGCAGCCATGCTGCGCCGCCGCAGAATTCCCGGCACGGTTTGCCTCGGCGTAGCCAAGGGCGCCGCAGAGATTGTCGCGCATGCCTGGCTGCGCTGCGGCGGCGTCATCGTGACTGGATCGGCCGGCCGAGATCGCTTTGTGCAGATTTCAGCGTTTCGCCTGCGTTGCGCCGAAACTCGGCTGGCGGAGATTCGCCGGTGACATCTCGGTCGGCAGCGCTCTCGAATTTACGCCAGGACACAACACAGGCTCCATCCTCATTCTTCTGCGGCGAATCGGATTCGCTACCGCCGCTGCCCGCGAAGTTTCGTCTCACTCCCGAGTTTGAGTTGATGTTGGAGTGTTGCGCCGCCTCGTCAATCTTCCCAGCACAAATCGCCGCCAAACGGTACACGGATATCAACTGGGAAAGCCTGGTCGCGCTGTCAGTGCGCCATCAAGTTTTGCCTCTCGTCCAGGCGGCGCTGCGCCAACTTGGAACAAATTTCATTCCCGAGCAAGTCAGAGAAAAGCTCAAGCAATGCTCCATGCGCGCCCGGGGACGCGCCCTGCAGCATGGCTCCGAGTTGGTCCGTCTTAACGGCGCGTTTCGCGAGCAGGGAATCGGCATGATGCCGCTGAAAGGTGTCACGCTTTCTCACCGGCTGTTCCACGATCCCACCATGAGGCAGGTGCAGGACATCGACCTCATGGTCAGGCCGGAGGATCTCGACCGCGCCGACCGCCTGCTCCAGGCGCTGGGCTACCGTCGCACATTTCCCGCGGCAGAGCTGACCCCCAAAATGCGGCGCAGAATGCTGCTGCAGGAACATCACTGGAGTTACCTGAATGACGACCTGCATTTAGCCGTGGAACTTCACTGGAGCCTCGATCTGTGGACGCCGCAGAATGTCGCGGAGCTTTGGCAGCAAAGCCATGCGCTCGACTGCTGCCCGGGCTCGACATTTGTGGAATTGAATGAAGACGCTCTGCTTCTGCTGGTCTGCAGCCACGGCGCCGGGCACCGCTGGTCGCGCCTCAAGTGGCTGTGCGATGCCGCCGTTCTGCTTTCGCGGGAACGCCGGGGGACCTGGGATGATCTTCTTGCCTTGGCCGAGCAGTTCGATCTGAAGCGTGCCTTGGCCCAGGCGTCTTTGCTCTCGTATTGGCTGCTGGGGACGGAACCGGCGCAGCCGTTGCGGGAGTTGATCCGAAAAGAACCATCGTCGGCAAAACTTGCTTCCCAGGCGCTGCAGGCTATGCTGATGGATTCCCGGCGTCTGCATCGGCTGGAACGGTTTGGCTTGCTGATGTCGTTGCCTTACACCTTGCTCCTTAGGCCGAAGCTGCCGGTTCGCGTTTATATGAGGCGGGTCTGGATCTCGTCAGCTTACTTCAGCGACTTTCCGCTTTCCGACCGCTGGTTCTGGCTCTATTACCCGCTGCGGCCCCCGCTGTGGTCGCGCAACATGATGCGGAGATCTAACCCTCCCCGATCGCGCAGGCCCCAAGCCGGCAGCTTCGGTCTCGCCACGTCCAAAAGTAAGTCCTCTATGTCTTCGGTTCATTGTTATTCTCGCGGTACCGGATCGATGAGCGAAATTGTCCAATGCCCAGTGTGTCGCGGCTCGGAGAACGCCCGAGTGGACGTTTTCGGAGAGTTCAGTTTCCTGCGCTGCGCGCAGTGCACACTCGAGTTCTGCCATCCCATCGAGTATGACCGGGCGAACTATGACGCGGCCTACAAGGCGGACGGCAGTTCGACCTTTTACGTTCCTAGCGCCCAGTGGCTGCGCGAAGCAAGCCCGGCGCTGAACGAGGCGCGCTGGATGCTGTTTGCCGCTCAGACCGAAGCGCTCGCCTGGCTGAAGGCGAATCGTGGCGGCGCGTCCATTCTCGATATTGGCTGCGGCCCTGGATGGTTCCTGATTCGCGCGCGGCAGCTGGGCTTCCGGGTGGCGGGGGTCGAAATCGGATCGGAGCCGGTGCGCCTGCTGCGTGATCGAGGCTATGACGTCGTCTGCGGTTCCATCGAATCGGTGCCGCCGCAGTGGTCTCCGCAAGTCGTCACCGTCTTCGAAGTGCTGGAACATTTACCCGACCCGGTGCAGTTCCTTCGCCAGATCCGGCAGCGCTTTCCGCAGGCATTGCTCATTCTCACGGTTCCCAGCCCCAGGCGCTGGACCAAAGCCGGCAGTCACCGCGACCTTGCGGACTATCCGCCCAACCATCTCACGCGCTGGAATCCCGCCAGTCTCACGGAAGCGCTTTCGCTTGCCGGTTACAGCGAAAGCGAGGTCCGGTACTCGAAGCCGCGTCCGCTCGAACTGGCTTCGGTTTCGGTGCGCGGCCTGTGGAATTCCTGGACGCGAAAGATGCCGGACCGGCTCACCGAGGTGGAGCTAGGCGGCTCGTTGCGGCGTCTCCAGAAAGAGATTGAGGTCAGAAAATGGAAGTGCGTTCCGGGTTATCTTGGCGCTTCCCTGTTCCGGCTCCTGGGCTCATCCGGCATCTCGATGCTGGCGATTGCCACTGCCCAGTCAAACGACTAAGTCGGGCAGAGTTGTTCCCAACTTCCCAGCGACAAGCAAAATTTTGAAGGCTGGCGAAAGGCGAGTCCGGCAGGCTCTGGAGCTGCAGGCAGGAACAACCGAGGACTACAGGGCTGAACTGACGGCCTTGCGGAGGGCGAGAACGGCGCGCGCGTTGCGCGCACACCACAACGCGAAATACAGAAAAAGCAAACCTGCCGTTGCCGTTGGGTGGAACCGGCTGGCGGCCCAAAGGGCCCCGACGAATCCGCCTGCGATCGCGAGTTCGGTGGCCACCGCGCGATAGGCGAACATGCCGTGGATGCGGGCGTACATCCGGAACAGAAAAGGATGGAAGCCAACTTCGACGACGGAGAAGGCAGCGGCTGTTCCCATCGCTCCCCAACGTGGCGTCAAAGCCCAGGTTAGCGCGGCGAAGGTGACCGCCAGCGCCGCCAGCCATATTGTCAATTGCCGATGCATTCCCGAGACGAGCAGCGCGGGACTGAGAATCCCCCAAAAAACCGCGGCCAGGAAATAGCCCGGCGCCAGCGCCAGAAGTAGAGCGGGCAGTTCTCGCCATGCCGGGCCGAGAAGCAACGGCACCCAACGCGGCGACAATCCGGCAAAGACCACGATGACAGGAACCAGAATGATGGCGACGATTTGCAGATGCTGGTCGACGCTCGCCTGCAGTTCTCCTGGATGCTGCGCCAGGCGGGAATAGGTGGCGAAGCTCAGGCGCAGGATGGCGGCGGTCAGGAACAACAGGGTGCTGTAAAGTCCGAATCCCATGCGCGCCACTCCCAGCGCTTGCATGCCGGCGAGTTTGCCGACCACCAGCACCGGGATGGAAAGCATGGCAATGTTCACCAGACTGCCGGCCGCCATCGACAGCCCGAAATCGGCAACCCCGCCGAGTGTGTTCCAGTGGAACAAAAGCGACGGCCGGATCGGCAGCAGCGTATACGCCAGCAGCGTGGGAAGAATACTGCGAAGAAGCAGCGCGATGGCCAGACCGCCGATGGGATGGCCCAGCAAGGCGAGGGCGATGGCCACGCCGCTGAACAGAACGCTCTCCATGAGTTCGACCAGCGCGACTTTGCCATAATCGAAACTGCGCTCAAGCAGCGCCACCGGAACGCTGCGCCAGGCAAAGGCGTAGCACGCCACCGCCGCAGCCAGCAACAAGGGAGTGATTTCGCCGCGACCGTACCAGCGCGCTGCCGGATGGGCCAGCAGAACTGCGCCCAGCAGAAAAAGAAGGCCTAAAGCGTGCTGCAGGGCAAAGGTGTTGCGGATATCCGCGGGCGTGGGAGTTCGGTCTTTTCGAATCAGGTAGGTGCTGACGCCCCGGCCCAGCACTTCCTGGCTGCTTAAGTAAAGGACCTGGGCCACCGCAAACACCCCCCATAAAATCGGGCCCAGCAAGCGCGACAGCACGGCAAGCCCGGCGAAGTTGATCAGGATTCCGCCGCCGTAGCGGATGATTAGGGGAGCGATGCCGCGGGCAGCCTGCCGCTTGAGTTGCGATACTTCAAGCGGCAAGGCTGGCGCTTGCGGCAGATCAACGGAGGCGGAAGGGGAGGCGAGGGTCATTGAGTGGGCCGGCGGGCTAGTTCAGCTCCGCTTCGAGCAGGCGCACGATGCGGTCGGAGGCGTGGCCGTCGCCGAAGGGATTCCGCCGGGGACGATGCGTTCCATTGGACAAGGCAGTTTTTACCGCAGCTACGATCCGGCCGGGTTGCGTTCCCGCTAGCACTCCGTAGCCGGAAGCGATGGCTTCCGGGCGTTCCGTGGTTTTTCGCATCACCACCAGCGGCTTCCCCAGGCTCGCCACTTCTTCCTGCACGCCGCCGGAGTCGGTGACGACGACGCGGCAATGTTTCAGCAGTCCGACAAAGGTGGTGTACGGCAAGGCCGGCAGCATATGAATGCGGGGGACATCGCTGAGCCCGCTTTTCCAGATGCGGCCCAGCACAGGATTCGGGTGCATGGGGAGGATCACCTGCACGCGGCGGTCAAGTTCCACTAGCCCGCGCACCGCGCGGCAGATGCTTTCCATTTGCTCCCAGTTCTCCCGGCGGTGGGCGGTGACCAGCACGGGGAAGTCTCGTTTCCAGTCGATTCCGTCGAGCGCTTCGACATGGATGGGGGCGCCGTTGGAGTTCTCGATCATCCAGTGCAATGCGTCGACGACGGTGTTGCCGGTAACGAAAATCCGGCGGCGAGGGATGCCTTCGCTCACCAGGTTGCGGCGGGCCTGCGGGGTGGGAGCGAAGTGCAGGTCCGCCAGGCGGGTGGTGAGGCAGCGGTTGATCTCCTCCGGAAAAGGATGCCGCTTGTCATGGGTGCGCAGGCCGGCCTCGACGTGGGCTACGGGAGCGCCGGCGTAGAATGCGGCGAGCGCGGCGGCGAAGGTGGTTGTGGTGTCGCCCTGCACCAACACGCACGCAGGCCGGACTTCCGCCAGCACTCCCTGCACCCCGTCGAGCGCCCGCCGCGTGATATCCGCCAGCGACTGGCGTTCGCTCATGATGTTGAGGTCAAAGTCGGCGCGCAGGCCGAAGACCTCCATCACCTGATCGAGCATCTGGCGGTGCTGGGCGGTGACGCAGACCACCGGCTGCAGCTTGCGGCTGCGCTGCAGACGGCGCACCACGGGAGCCAGTTTGATGGCCTCGGGCCGCGTGCCGAACACAACCAGAATATCTTTCAAAGGGAAGAAAGGCCGAGTTCGCAATTTCGGCAGCCCCAGGCGATCAGGCAGGTGCCGGCTCCCACGCTGATGATAGTTGCGTCCGGAAACAACCCACGCAGATTTTTGCGCGAGAGCATCCAGTAAGGCTCGAAGTCCAGATACCGCCCCAAGGCGGCCGCCGCCAGGCGTTCGCGCTGCCGGCACGCCAGCCAGTGAAAGAAGGGAAGGTAACTGTGGGGGTCGAGAGGAAAGGCCAGGTTGGGTGTGATCACGGCGTACCCCTTCCGCGCCACCCGCCGTATTTCTCCCGCCATTTTCTGCTGTTGATCCCAGTCGCCCACGTGCTCGATCACGGCATTGGAGAACACCCAGTCGTAAGAGCGATCGGCGAAAGGCATGGCGCATGCGTCTCCCAGAACAAAGTGCTTGACTCCCCGCGCGGCGATCGGCGCAAGGTTGAGCGTCGTCACGTCATCGAAGAAGCTGTACAAGCGGCCGAATTCTCCGTCCATGCCGGCAGCGCCTCCCACATCGAGCAGAGAATCCGAGGCCGCCGGACGCAGCGTTTGAAAGAACAGATCCAGCTTGCGCTGCCGCAGCCTGCGATGCAGCGGCAAGGCCAGTTTTCGCACTCGATGGACCAGCTTCATGAAGACTCGGCGCCCGGCTTCCTGCACCACGTCCTGCGGTTGGTTGCGAGCGCCAGCATGGAGCAGGCGGTCCACCCAAACACCGGCAAGGCCAGGGCCAGAGGAGAGAACAGCCAGCGCCGTATTTTTCGCTTACGCAGTTCTTGCGCTAGGGAAGTCGAAGCGGGAGGTCCGCCGGTCGCGGCGCGGCTCGACAAGAAGGGCAGAAATCGCCGCAAGCTGGCCATGCTCAATTCCTGCGCGGTCGGCCGGACGCGGAACACCGTTACCTCGGTGAATCCGGCATGGTGCAGCACCCGCGACAGCGCCTGCGGGGACCAGCGGGTGAGATGGTTGGGGGCGTAGTCATGCGCTTCCCGCCCACCCAGCAGAAACCAGCGCCGCTCGTCCGGCACGCTGAGCATGAGGTCGGCTGCGGGAAACTGCCGGCGCACTTCGCCGAGAAAGCCGGCTGGATCCTCGAGATGCTCCAGCACCTCAAAACAAGTGATCAACGCCGGGTGGGGCCAGTCCGCAGGGAAGTCGGAGAGCGAAGCCTTGCAAGCGGCAAAGCCCTTTCGCTGGAGCGCGTCGACCGGGGCGTCGGCCACTTCTAGCCCGTAGGCCTGGAATCCGACGCTGCGCAGAGCTCCCAGGAACCAGCCCGCGCCAAAGCCAATCTCAAGCGCGGTTGGATGGGACTCTGCGGCGAAACGCTCTCGCGCCAACTTCAGCGCCAGTTGCTGGGCCGAAGTGAGAAAGGAAGGGAATTCGACGAGTCCGGGAGAAGCTTGTTCGGTCCAACTGAGAAACGGCAGCCCCTCGCCCGCCACTTCGGGCGGCGCAGGGTTGCCGTCGTAAGCTTGGGCGTAGTTGCTGGTGAGGCCGAGCATAGGATCGGAAAACCGCAAGCCGCACTCCCGGCAGCGCCAGATCAGGTAGCCGCCGTGCGTTTCCAGGCAGGCTGCCCTGTCGCAGCCGCAAGCCGGACAATTGGGCGGCCTCTTCACTTCTTGCAGCGCCCGGGTTGGGCTAGCCATGGAGTGGTTTTTCGTCATGACGGTCCGCTTCCGGTTGGAGAAAGCTGGTGAGGCAGGGCTTGGCGCAGAATCAGAACCCGCCGCGCCGCAAGGTGCGGATTCTGCCGCAGGCGGCCGATCGCGGTCAGCGCCGCCCCGCAGAGAAAAAAGAAACTGGCCAGCGGGATCACGGCAAATAGAGATGGAGAGAATACGCCCATGACCGAGCGGGCCACAAGGTGGGCTGCGGCAGCGAGGAATGCGGCGGAAATAAGCGGATCGGGAAACATGCGGGACTGCCGCAGCGCCGTCCGGGCCAGGGAGAAAAGAAATCCTAAAAGCAACAGCACGCTGAGAAAGCCGGTTTGGGCCATCAAGTCAAAGTACGAACTCTCTCCGATGTCCGTCCGCACATCAGCGAGCGAAAACGCCCAGCCTCCCGCCTCTCCCAGGCCTTTGCCCAGAATCAACGTGGGCGCCTCCTTCCAGCCGTTCTCGAGGAATCGCAAATGGGTAGCGGCGCTCGACTCCCGAAAGGAAACCGTCTGGGCGATGTAACTCGATACCTGGGGAACAACCATCAAGACACCAAAGACAACCAGCGCGGGGACGACAGCGCGCTGGTAGCGTCCCGACCACCAGAGCAGCAAGAGCGCACCCAACCCGGCGGCCCCAATCGACTCCCGTCCAATGGTCAGGCAAAGCGCAAGGCCAATCACCCCCGTCGCCGCCCACAGCCACGCACGGAATCCGGCGGCGTTCGCTTGGGGGCGTTCCGTGAATCGCAGGGCGAGGCAGAGCAGCCAGGGGAAGACGCTGGCGATGCCCATGGCCAGCGGGTCGCCATAGCTGGAGATAATCCGCCGCACTCCGAACTGGTACAAGTTCGACGGCAGCCCATTGATCACGTTCTGCCCCGCGAGCAGCCCTTTGACGTCGAGCATGAAGGGGCCCAATCCGACCGTGTCGCTCCAGAACGAAGCCGGGAGGAAGGTCCACTCGTAAAGGCCGAACAAGGCAACGGCCACCTGCAGCCCCAGCACAAACCAGATCAGGCGCCGCAGTTCGCGCAGGTTGAGGAACGAGAGACGCCCCCAGAAATAGAAAAGCACCAAAGCCGCCAGGCTGCGCAGCGAGATCAGCCGCAGCACCAGCGTCGCTCGCGAGCCGAGCAGGGTCGGCCCCAGGGGCACATAGAGCAGCAGCAGGCCGGCATACGCCAAGGCAAATTTGTCCGCCGTCGAAAAGCGCCAACCGTGATCGAAGGCCCGATACGCCAGGATCAGGAGGGCGAGCGCCAGAATGCCTTCCTTCGAGGCCATGAGCAGGCTCACCGCAGTCGCGGGCAGGATTTCTCTCTGATACAGCCAGGGCAGCACCAGATTCTGCACCGCCAGCCAGGCGAAATACAGGCACAAGAAAAGAAGATACATTCAGGAGCTTGCGGCGGCGACGGCGAGCGCGGGATGGAGATCGGACCGGCAATGCGCGCGGATGTATTGCCACACGCGTTCGGTGCCGTGTCCCGGTTCCGTGACGCACCGTTGCACGAGCCCGCGTTGCGCGCTCACGCTGGCCTCGCGCTGCGCCGGGTGGCGAAGCGTTTGCAGAAGCGCTGCCGCAGACGCGAGGTCCTGCACTTGCGCCGGAAAGCGAAGCAAGCCTAACCGGTCTTCGAACCCCGGCAACGCCATCTGCACCACCGGGGTTTCGAGCAGCGCGGCTTCGAGCATGGCGGTCGAGTTCACCGAGAGGACCACATCCGCTGCCAGCAGGCATTCGGCGAGCGAGATTTCGCGGGAAAGAACGGCGGCCGGAGCGAGTCCCCGCTTGCGCCACGCCCGTTCCAATTCCTGAGGATGCAAGCGAACCCGCAAGTTGAGCCAGGGTTCGCGGCTCAGGGCGCAAACCAGGGACAAGATGCGGGCATGTTCAGCCGCGCTGAACACGGGAGACTGACCTTGCGATAAAAACACGGCATTGAGTTTTCCCGCGTCGATGAGCCCGCACGCGTGCAGTCTTTTTCTGGCGGCTTGCCGCTGATCGGCTTTGTGCACCAGGCAATCGAGACGAGGCGCGCCCACGGCCTCGAATTCGGTTCGCGCATGTGTGCTGTGCCGCTGCATCGCGTCGCGGAACGCCGGACCCCAGACCAGATAGTGCGAAGCCGAAGTGGGGAAATATTCGAGGCTGGGGAACCCATGCTGCAGCGTGAAATCCGGCACGCCATGCCGGCGCGCTATCAGTCCCGCAAGATAGCTGAGCGAAGTGAAATCGTTGTGGGTGACCACGGCGCGCGGCGGCTGGGAGGAAAAGCATTCCTCGTAAAAGCGTTCGTAAGCCCGGGCTCGCGCCAGCAAGGCGCGAATCACAAGGCGTGCGGCCTGCAGAGGACGGAGCAGCGCCGCAGGAGCGGCAGAAAGCAGGGCCAGGTAATCAGCTCGCGACTGCTTCCAGAGTTCCGGCCACCGTATCCAAGCTCGAGGGATAAAGTCGGCGCAGCGAACCTGGACGGCGGGAGTCTTCGGCAGAGCCATCTCATTCCGGCATGCCGCCAGGACCTTTGCGTTCACGACGACACTGAGCGGGAATTCGCTTGCTCCGAGCAATGGCCGCAGCGTGCCCCAGCCAGCCTCGGCGCGGTAATCGCAGACGAACATAAACTCAGCTTCGGATCGCGGCGGTTCGTTGAAACCCTGCGACCTCCAGAAGGCCGCGACGGGATAGCTGAGGTTCTTGAGATGGAAAAGCGCCGGATTCCGCTCGCGTAACGCTAAATGGAAGAAAGTATCGGCGCGGATGGCGTACACGCGGGTCTCGGCAAAAGGCGCGAAGGCCTGGTTGACCTGGTTCCAGAGTCGCTGCTGCGGGCTTTCCTCAGGCGTCATGTTCGTCATAGAGAGCCGCCACCCGGCCCGCATTCACTTCCCACGAGTACTCGCGGCGCACGCATTCCCGCGCCCGGGCCAGCAGGCTCGTGGGCGGCCCGTTCAGACAAAGCTGCACGTTGGCGCAAAAGGCGTCGCTGTCTCCGTGCGGATATAGAAATCCGTTGATCCCGTGCTGGATCAAGTGAGGGATGCCTCCGGTCGCGGCGGCAATCACTGGAACCCCCAAGGCCATGGCTTCGAGCAATACCGTGGGCAGGCCTTCGCAGGCCGACGCCATCACGACCGCGGCGCTCGCCCGGTAATAAAGGAGCAGATCATCGTCCGAGACCGCCTGCCGGAAGCGCACGCGTTCGGCCAATCGCAGGTTGTGAGCCTGCTCCTGCCACGCCCGCAAGCAACCTGCGTCGGGTCCAATGAACACCAGCCGCAATGCGGCGGGCAGCTGTGGCAACGCCGAGATCAGAAAGTCTCCGCCCTTCACTCGATCCAGCCGCCCGACGCAGAGCAGGAAATTGCCCAAGCCCTCCCGTCGTCGCAACGCTCCGGCTTCCTCGTCAGCCGGAATCCGGGGCAGGCAAATGGAGTTGGGAATCAGCCGCACGGTTTCCGGGCGCGCGCCCGCCTGCAAGGCGTCCCGGCGGTCTTTTTCGGTGAGGCAGATGACGCGATCGCTGCGCCGCAGGCTCCAGGCGCCGAGGGTGGGATCGAACAGGGCGCGTTTGATCGCTCCACGCCAATCCTGGACGGGGTAGAAGCAGTGGGGAGTGAAGACGGTTCGCAGCCCCAAGGCTCTCCCGGCCACCACTGCCGAGCCGGCAATCGGGGTACGGGCGCCATGGGCGTGGACGACGTCGAAAGCCCCCCGGCGGAGGGCTGAAACCAGCGCAGCCATGCTCGTGCCCTCTGACAGCGCATAGCTGCCGGCGTCAGTTTCGCGGCGCGCTCCGGCTTGAGTGAAGGCGTGGACATCGTGGCCCATGGCGGCAAGAAAGCGCGCCAGGTTATGCACGTGTAGCTCGACTCCTCCGCGTGCGGGATAGATAGCCTTCGAAACCAAAGCGACCTTCACCGCGAGCAAGACTAGACGCCGGAAGCTGCCGCCAGGCGAAGACCGCGCTGGGCTTGCTCCTGGGCGAAGGTTTCCCCGAGGCCGGAGCGCAGAGTGTGTTTCGGTTCCCAGCCTAGCCGTTGGCGGGCGCGGTCGATCGAAGCCCGCAAATGCATGCGGTCCACCGCGCGCACCCGGCCGGCATCGCGCACCACGTGAATTTTCTTCCCGCTGAGCTCGCAAAGAATGTCGATGGCTTCCTGCACCGCCCACTCCTGTCCTGCGCCAAGGTTCAGCGTCTCATGAATTTCTCGCCCGGCGGCGACGGGAATCGTGGCGAGCAGGGCATCGATTAGGTCGCCTACATAAAGGAAGTCCCGGCAGGGATCGGTGCGGCCCAGTTGCAAGGTGTCTGACCCGCTCAGCAGCTGCTCGAGAACCTCCGGGATCACATGCGGATTGGTTTCTCCGGGCCCATAGATATTGGAGAAGCGCAAGCACAGATGATTGAGTGTCGCCTGGCGCGCGTATTGCTCGACGACCTGTTCGGCCAGCCACTTGGTCAGTCCGTAGATGTCGCAAGGGCCGGGTGGATCGGTCTCGCGGTGATCTCCGTCCTCGGGCGCGTAAACCGCGACCGAGGATGCAAACAGGACTCCCTTGAGAGACGGAATTTGCTGCGCCGCCAGCATGACTGCGAGCGTTCCCTCCACGTTGACCCGCAGAGCTTCGCCGGGATGCCGGTCGCAGTACGGGATATAGTGCAGGGCCGCCAGGTGAAAAATCAGCTCCGGAGTGAAGGCGGCGAGTTCGCCCCGCAGGCGGCCGCCGTCGGTGATCTCGCCGCGGGCGAAGCGGACCTGCTTGTTCCAGGGAAAATCCTCCGCGCGCCGCCGGCAAAAAAGATTGTCGTAGACCTGCACCTCGTGTTCTTGATCGAGCAAGGCGGAAACCAAATGTGCGCCGACAAAACCGGCGCCGCCAATCACGCTGATTCGCATAAGTTCTCTTTCGGAATAAAGCTGACCCGGCCTAGTGGCCGAGCTTCCAGCGGGGATAGAAGGTCAACTGCATGGAGGTGGTGAAATCGGAATGGGCTGCGGAGGAGAGCACGGGAAACCGCCACTGTTCGTATTGCAGCGCGCCGGAGAAGGCAATATCCGGCCGCAGGCGGAATTCTCCGCTTACGCCCACATCGTTCAAGTGCCCTCCGCCGATATAGGACTGGTCGTTTTCCTGATGGCGGTAGCTGAGCTGCAGTTTGTCGCGGGGGGAAAACCAATACGTTGCCCAGGCCTGCCCTCCGCGGCCCTGCCGCCCGATCCAGCTGGCCAGCAGGTTTCCGTCGTTGGTGTAGCCGGAGCGGTAGCGCCCGTTCCAATACAGGAAACCGCTCGGCTGCTGCCCCGGAACATCGGTATAAATACCCTCGAGACGCAGATCGAGTTTGGGAATTCTGGGTACGTGAGAGAAGTAAGTTCCCATGCGCAGCGAGGGACGGGTCGATCCCAGCGGCGAAATCTCATCC
The DNA here is from genome assembly GCA_963770915.1 of uncultured Acidobacteriaceae bacterium. GTDB lineage: Bacteria > Acidobacteriota > Terriglobia > Terriglobales > Acidobacteriaceae > PALSA-270. Next base: position 1,159,553 of record CAVYRG010000001.1, on the reverse strand, counting down.
TCGACGAAGGAATCGAGATACACGGTGAGCCAATGCCGCAGGTAAGGAACCCGGTAGCTGAAGTCGAAGCAGGAGCGCCGGTCGCCGGGATCGGCCGGGGCTCCCGGGGTGGTATTGAAAGACGTGAACGTGCGGAAAAAGTTGTGCCAGGTGAAGGGGAACCGCGGCCCGCCAAACAGCACGGTGAAGCCCATGCCAAATTCGAAGTTCGGCGTCGGCTTAAAGCTGACCTTGCTGCCATGAATGAACGGCTGCGGGCGAACCTCCGGGCCATACAGCTGGCCGTCGGCAAACACCCACCGATGTCCCGAGAGCTGCCCCAGGAAGAACTCCATGCGGGCGGGGCCGAGAACGCGCGAGAGCAACGGCACCCGGTAGGGCGTGACCCGGTCGAAGCGGATCATAGGGACGGGGTCGGCGTTGTTGCTAAAGAGAAAAGGCCCAATGTCGCCGGGCCCCAGCCACAGACTCTGCCGGCCGGCCGAAACCTGCAGGTTGTGATAGGTGAGCGAAACCGTGCTCTCGAGCAGGCGCAAGCGGTTGATCACGGGCGTGCCGTTCGCGAGCGGCAGGGTCAGGTCCTGCACCGCGGTGGCCTGCAGCGTGCTTGCCGGATCGGAAGCCACCGCCGGCGCGTGTTGATATTCTCCCTGCAGCGAAAAGGCGAGCGGCCCCACCGACCCATGAGCGGTGAGTCCCGTAACTTCGTTTACTCCCTGCCCGTAGGGTCGCCCGTAATCGTCGATTACGGTCTGGGCAAAGTGATAGCTGTCGCGCAGAGGCGGGCCGGCGATGTCCGTCGCCCGGGTGTAGAGAGAATCGACCTTGAGCCCGGCATTCTCCCCTCCCTCCAGACTCTGCATTTCCGGGGAGAACTCCGCCGCCAGCGCCTGAAACAGCCGGGCGGCATCGCTTCCCGGCAAGGCATCGTCTTCCACCTTGCCTTGGGCTTCCTCCAGCATGCGGCCGCACTCGATCCGGGTCCAGGGACGCATGTCGGCGTACGCCGTCGTGATGTAACCGAAAGCCACCAGCCGGTCGAGCGCGGGATAGATCCAGCTATCGAGCGGGACCGCCGGCGAGCCGAGATACGCCGGGTCGCTGCTCCAGTGATGGCCGGTCGATCGGGTCACGCTTTGCAAAGCCTCCTGGCTCCGCGCTGCGGTGCAGGCGAGGCAACCAAGGGCTATGACTCCTGAAAAAACTCGAATCCAGAAAATACGGATCATGCATGCACCCCAGAATGTGGAAGATTTCTCTCGCTGGCAGACAACAGATCCCGCCAGGCGCGGCCGGCCGTCCACTCCCACAGCAGCGCGCTGCCGTGCGGGCCGAGCGCGCGCGCGGTCCAGCGCTTCAAGCGGGAGGCCCGCAATTCCTTTTTCCAGCCGGCCAGTTTGCCGGCGAAAAGAGCCCGCATTGCCTCCACGTCCGGAGGAGGCGGCAGCGGCGGCGCCTCGGAAGCCACACTGCGCCGCGCGACGACGCGCAGGCTCGAGGGAAGGAACGGATCTTCCAAAGTCTCAAGCTGCACAACCTCAAAGCCGGCCCGCCGCAGGAGCGCGGTCAGCGTCGCCGGCGCAAACTGATAAGGATGGGCGATGTGAATCATGCCCAGTCCTTGCCAGCTGCCAAGGATGTTCGGCACCTCGACGAATAAGACTCCGTCCGGACGAAGGCAGCGCGCGGCGTGCCGCAAGGTTTCGAGCGGATTGAGCGTGTGCTCGAGCACGTGAAACATGGCCACGTGGGTGTTGCCGAGATATTCCTCGGGAAGCTGACCGATGCGGCCCCAGACCACATCTAGACCTTTGCTCTGGCAGAGTTCCGCTTCCGCCGGCGCCAGATCGACGCCTCGCACCTGACCCTGCGGGTAAGAAGCGGCCAGCGCCGAGAGAAACGCGCCTTCCCCCGGCCCCAGTTCGAGCAGGCGAACTTCTTCGCCGAAAAAAGCCTGGTAGGAGGCAGCGCGCCGCCGCGCCACCTCGGCGGCAATGCGTCCTCCTAATTTGCCGTCATGGAAGGCCATGCGGGAGGGATAGAGCCGGTGATACCAGTGGCGATAGAACTCGTCGTACGACGCGGCGCTCGGGCGCGGGTTCAGGTAGATCAAGCCGCAACTCCGGCACAGCACCGTGCGCAGGCCGAAGCCATGCTGATCTTGGGCAAACAGCAGCGCGGCGTTATTTCCGCTGCAAAGGTTGCAGCGGACAAACTGTGCGTTCCAGCGGAACATGGGATCGTCTTGTTTAGTGGGCCTGCGGGTAGGCGGTCTGCAGCCATAGACCGAACGAGATCGGCAGCCAGTAGGCTTGGCCGGCCGGAGGCTTGGCTTCGCTGACGCGGCGGCGCAGTGACTCCACGTCAATGAAATCGGCCAGCCGGGCGGAGGCTTCGAGAATTGCAAGACATTCTTTGAGCCAGAACTGCTCCTCCATGCCAAAGCCCAGCTTGCTGCGATTCCACACGATCGCCTCCGGCAGATCTCTGGCCATGGCCTGGCGCAGGATGTACTTCCCGTAGCCTTGCTGCATCTTCCATTCTTCCGGCAGGGCGCAGGCAAATTCGACCAGCCGGTGATCGAGAAAGGGCACCCGGGTTTCGATCGACCATGCCATGGCATTGCGGTCGAGATGGCGCAGCAGCTGCGGCAGATTGAAACGCGTAAGGTCGGCGGCCAGGCGCTGGTTGAGATCGAGCCCGCGCCACTGTTCGGTCACTTCCTCATCGCGTTCGGCGTGGGCGCGAAGGAATTCCGGGTGCAGCAGTGCGGCCACCGGATTGCGCAGCGGCTGCAGGCGGGCGCGCAGGCGGCGCGGCAGCTTGCGGAAGAATCCCTTGCCGGACGCTTTCAGGCTGGTCTGCCATTTCCAGGCCGCGGCTTCGGTGCGCCAGCGGCTCCACTGGCCGGTCGCGAGCAGGCGGCTCAAATAAAGCGGCAGATACACCCGCCAGTAGCCGGCCAGCAATTCGTCCCCCGCTTCCCCGGTGAGAACGACCTTGATGCCATCGCGCTCGCGGATCAGGCGCAGCAAACGATACGAGGCAAGGATCGACAGGTTGTGAAAAGGCTGCTCCTGGCGTTCGACCATAGCCAGCACGTCGGATTCGAAGTTCTCGCGGGAAGCGATGACGAACTGCGCTTCGACCGCGCGCATGGCGGGGAGTGCGGCCCGGACCCGCGGCGTCTCGTCATAGACGTGTCCCGGCGGATAGGCATTGGTGTAAGTGCGCAGCGTTTTATACGGAGAGCTTCCGTTCAGGCCCACCAGAGCCCGGTCGGCCAGAGCAACGACGCTCGCGGAATCGAGGCCGCCGCTGAAAAAGCTGGCCACCGGCACGTCGCTGCGCAGCCGCAGACGCACGGAATTCTGCAGGTGCTCGCGCAACTGGGCGGCGGCGGAGGAGAAGTTGCCCGGCACCAGCGCCGGCCGCGACGGGAGATCGTAGTAACGGCGCACGCCAACCGGTTCGCCCGGGCGAAACGTCAGGCAGGTTCCGGGGAGCAACTGCTGGATGGAAGTGAAGAATGTCTCCGCAGTGTGATCGGCCAGGCCATACATCAAAAAGTCCCACGCCAGAGGCTCGTTCACCCGTTCGCTTCCCTGGGTCACCAGGCGCAAGGGCGCAATCTCGGAAGCAAACCACAGGCCGCCATCTTGCGTCGCGTGGTAGTAGAGCTGCTTTTCTCCGAAGCGGTCGCGCGAGCAGAACAGCTGCCGGCGGCGCTGATCCCACAGTGCGAAGGCCCACATGCCATTCAGCCGCGGCTGGCAGGCCTCGCCCCACTCGGCATAGGCGTGCAACAGCACCTCGGTATCGGACTGTGACTCGAAGCCGTGCCCGAGCGCGGCCAGCTCCTCCCGCAGTTCGCGGTAGTTGTAAATCTCCCCGTTGAACACGATCCAGTTGCCGGCGCCGTCGGTCATCGGCATGTGGCCGCAGGGGCCAAGGTCGAGAATGGCCAGGCGGCGCGACCCGAGTGCGACGCTTTCTCCCCGCAACCCGGCGGCGCGAATGTGAGGCCGCGCGCCGAACGCGGGCAGGGAATCGTCGCCGCGCAGTGCCTGCGCCTGGCCCTCGCCGGCGATGAGCGCATAGCCTTCGTCATCGGGTCCGCGATGACGCAGCGCGAGAGTCCCGCGCTCGAGCCGCCCGAGATCGTGACCGGTCAGAGGCCGCGCCGCGGCCACGCCACAAAATCCGCACATTGGGAAGGGTCCAGGGAAGGTCCGGGAGGTTGGCTCATTGCCCCCGCACCATGGCGGGGAAGGTGAGCAGCAGGATCTTAAAATCCAGCCACCACGACCAGTTATCGATGTATTCGAGGTCCAGCTTCATCCAGCGCTCAAAGCCGATGTCGTTGCGACCGCTCACCTGCCACAGGCAGGTCAGCCCGGGACGCACGCTGAGGCGGCGGCGCTGCCAGCTCTGGTACTGGTCGACTTCGCTCGGCAGGGGCGGGCGCGGCCCGACCATGCTCATCTCCCCGCGCAACACGTTCCAGAGCTGCGGCAACTCGTCGAGACTGGTGCGCCGCAAGTAGCGCCCCACCGGGGTGATGCGGGGGTCGCAGCGCACCTTGAACACGGGGCCGTCCATCTCGTTCTGCCCGGCCAGCGAAGCGTGCATCTGTTCGGCGTCAGCCACCATGGTGCGGAATTTCAAAAGGGTGAAGCGGCGCCCGTTGCGGCCTACCCGCTGTTGGCGAAACAGCACCGGCCCCGCCTTGGTGGCCTTGATGAGCGCGGCGATCAACAGCATCAGCGGCGCGCACAGGAGCATCGCTGTGGCCGCGATAGCCAGGTCCAAGGCGCGCTTGAGCAGGGCACGATGGCCGTCCAGGAGGGTCTGGCCGATCACAAGCAAGGGAGATTGGGCCAAAGCCGAGAGTTTCAGGTATCCGCGCGCTTCTTCGAAGGCGTGCAGATCGACCAGGGCGGGAATGCCCAGCCGGCGGCAGGTCCCGAGCGCCTGGCGCAGTTCGCCGACCGCGATCTCATCGGCCGCGAAAAATACCCCGTCGACCACGTGGCGCTCCAGGATCGCGCCCAGTTCCGCGAGCGTGCCGAGCGCGGCCTCGCCTGCAACCGAATCCACCGCCGCGCCGGCGCTCACCCTGCCAATCAGCCGCATGCCCCAGTACGACTGCAGATGCAGCTCTTCGCTGATGATCTGGGCCCGCGGACCGCTGCCGACCAGCAAAAAATAGCGCAGATTGTAGCCTCGGCTGCGCGCCAGCCGCAGCCCGGTGCGCAGCGTCAGGCGTCCGGCGCACAACCAGGCGAACGCCAAGGCCACGAAGATCAGGAGCTCGGAACGAAGCGGCGGATCCACTTGCAACAGCCAGAAAACGGCCAGCAGACAAGCCGAGGCCAGCAACACCGCGCGCGACAGGATTAGAACTTCCTCAAGCAACGCGCTCACGCGGAATGAGCGGTACGCGCCGAAAGCATGCAGCGTGCCCACAAACAGCCCGGGCGCTGCCAGCAGCAAGGGGGTTTGCAACAGTTCGCGAAGGCGGGCGGCGGGGTGAAGCAGGCGGGCGGCGCACAGGTAGGCGAGCGCGACGGTGAGAAAGTCGATGGCGGCCAGGGTGCGGCCCAGGGTTTTGGCAATTTCCCTCAACATGCTTGGATCTCCACGTGGGAACAGATCGGCAGAAGAACCCGGATCAGCAGCCGGTTTCAGCGAGCCGGAAGATTTTTTCGGCAGGAACGCAGCTCAGCCCAGAAAAGCAAGAGAAATTTCATGTCGTCGAGCAGATAGCGGCGGCCCAGTCGGCCGGGCTCCTGCAATAACCGCCAGGCCCATTCCAGGCCCGAGCGCTGCAGCAGCCGCGGGGCGCGTTTCCTGCGTCCGGCGATCACCTCAAAAGAACCCCCAATGGGAAGCGCCAGCCGGCAAGCCAACCGGCCAAAATTGCGCTGCAGCCAGATTTCCTGCCGGGGCGAGCCCATGCCCACAAACAGGATGTCGGGCCGGGCCGCGTTGATCGCGGCCACGACTGTCTGTTCGCCGTCGCGGGAAAAGTAGCCGTCATGCCATCCCCGAACCAGCAGTCCGGGAAAGCGGCGAGCCAGAGCCTCGGCGGCCGACCGGGCCACTTCCGGCCGCGAGCCGAGCAGAAAGCAGGTGCGCTGCGAGCCGGCCGCGAGCCGGCAGAGCCCCTCGATCAGATCGATTCCCGTCACCCGCTCCGCCACCGGCTTTCCCAGCAGGCGCGCTGCCCACACCAGCGGCATGCCGTCGGGCACGATCAGGCTGGCGATCTGGTAGGTTTCGCGAAAAGCCGGGTCGCGGCGATAGCGGACCAGTTGGTCCACGTTCGCCGAAAACACGCAGGCGCGGCGGTCTTCGTGAGAGAGCACTGCGGACTCGATCCAGTCCAGCGTCTCGGGGTAGCTCATGCGGCTCAGGTTGAGGCCGAACAGGGGCACGGTTTCCGGCTCCGGGCTCACGCCGCTGAGAGGTTCAGAGAGGGTTTGCACCGTCATGGTTTTCTTGTGAGCCATCCGCAACTCCGTTCGCTGCGGTCTCCGCCGAGCCGTCTTGCTTGAGGAAACCCGCTCTCCACGCGCCGTCCCGCGCCGCCGACCAGGCGAAGCCCGCAAGCAGGCCGCAGGCGGTTCCGACGAGAGTGATTAGCCGACGGGGCGGGCCGCTTTTGTGATCCGGTACCTCGGCGGGATCGATGACCTGGATCAGCGTTCCCTCGCGCGCCTCATCGATGCGGGCCGCCTCCAGCTGTTTGGAGAGCATTTCAAACACCGCCTCGTAGTACTTCACATCGCGCAGCCGGCGCAGGTATTCCAGGCCGGCGGCGGGCAGCTGCGACAGCGGAACTTCCAGGTCATCGGGAGCGGAAGACTGCTGCATCTGCCGCAGCTGGTTTTTGAGCGCCCCCAGTTCCCGTTCCACCCGCACCAGATCGGGATTCTGCTCGGTGGCAAAGCTGCGCATGGTCTCCGCTTGCGATTGCTTCAGTGCAATGCGGGCGCGCAGCAGCGCCGCCGACTCGATCATGGCTTTCGCCTGCGCGTCCAGCTGCACCATGCCGGTCGTTTCCTGGGCCTGGCGCAGCGCGTCTTCGGCGTGGGCCAGCTGTTGCCGGGTTTCTTCCACTTGGCTCTCGAAGAAGCTGCGGCGGCGCGCCGCTTCCGTCACCGCCAGCGTCTGATTCATGCGCACCAGCTCTTCGACATACGCGTTAGCTAGCGCGGCGGCGCGGCGGGGGTCGCGGTCCTCGGTCTGAATCACGATCACCCCTTCCCGGGTGGGCTCGATCTGGGTTCGCTTCTCCAGTTTCGTGCGGCAGTCGGAAAGCCGCCGCGTGCGGTATTCCTGCTGCAGATTCAGACGCGAGATCAAGCGGTCGGCCACGGTGCGGCTGCGCAGAAGGGCGACGAACAACCCGCTCGGATTGCGCACCATGTCGCCCCCGCCCGCCAGCGTGGCCAGTTCGGAGAATTGTCCAAGAAACGCCGCCGCCGCGGACTGGGTGGGATGAGGAGGGAGCAGCTGCGTCGCGGCGATGTAGCGGTTGGGAATCAGCAAAGAGACCAGCAAAGATAAGCTGCCAGCGATCACCCCGCACAGTGCCACGCGGCGCCAGTTGCGCGCCGAAATCGTCCAGATTCTCGGCCACTGCCACAGCGCGCCGGCGGGGCTCGGCGCCGGAGCCTCTAACGTATCCGCGACGATCAGCCAGCGCCCCTGGGTGATTTCGCGGGCCAAAGTCTCTGGGGTTGCAGGGTCGGTCTTCATGGTCCGATCACCTTGATCGCCGCCGCGCCCAGGGCGAACTGAGAGAATACCTGCGACCAGTCGCGAATGCCGCGCAACAGACTTCCGGTGCGGATGCGTTCCGGCATCACCAGGGTGTCGCCCGGGGTCAAAGCCAGAGCTTCAAAGTTTCCGCCCCAGATGCCGCGGTGCATCTGCTTGCTCAGCACTGAGCCATCGGCTCGGATCACGAACAGGCGCGCCGCATCGGCGTCGCGCGTAGGCCCTCCGGCAAGGCGAAGATAGTCGGCCACCGTCTCCCCCGGCCGAAAGATAAAAGAGTTCCGGTTGTAGACCGCGCCCGCAACTTCCACCGTGGCGGACCGCGGCGGGATGGTGATGCGGTCCCCATCCTCGAGCGGCAGATCGGGAAGCGCGCCGAGATCGCGGTCGCCCGGCTTCAGATCGAGGACAATCCGGCCGGTAGGCTGGGTCTGCGTCAGCCTCTCCACCATGCCTCTCTCGTATTCCAGCTGCTCCTGCCCGGCCTGCCGTTCTTCGGCGCTGCCGCTGGCCGCCAGGCGGGCGCCTTGGGAGCGCAGTTGCTGATCGGTTTCCTGCAGGATGCGCTGCAGGCTCTGCTGCTGCTCCCGCCGGGCGGATTCCCGGCGGAAGTCCGCGCCAAACAAATAGGCCTGGTGAGAAAGGCCGCCCGCCCGCTCTACCGCTTGCCGTAACGTTTCTCCCGGCTCCATGCGATAGACCCCCGCCGCCTCCACCTCGCCTTCCACCCAGACAAAGCGGTCGCGCTGCTCGACCGGCACCTGCATGTCCCGCTGCGAGAAAATGGTTACGACGTCGTTCGGCTCAAGGCTCAGGTTGTCGGGGGAAGCAGCATCCTCGAGCACCCGCCGCAAACTGAACGGCAGCAAACGCGAGGAAAGAGTTTTGGAATCGAGGCGCTGCACCACAGCGTAGTCCCAGTTAATGCCGGCGTAGTCCTGCTGGATTTCGGTTCGGTGCGGGCCGAGCTTATGCGTATCTTCGTTTTGACCGGCGGCCTGGTCCTCGCCGATTTGCCGCTCCTTGCCCACGTTGGCCGCCTCCGCGTCAGCGTCTTGATCTTTAGGATAAAAATGGCTGCCGCTTTCGTCTCCTTTTTTCTGGACGCCATCTCGGGCATTTTGGGTGCCGGCGGGTCCGGCGATCCATCCTCGGCCGCTCTCTCCCAAGGCATTCTGGCGCACCCAATAGTCTTCGCTAATGACGGCTTCCTGGGAGGGAACAAGATCGGAGATGTGCATTCCCGGGTGCCAGGGATATCGTCCCGGGTGCGCCACCGGCCCGCGCAAGGTGACGGCATTTTCAAAGCGCGGAGAAACCGGATAGACCCGCAACACGTCGCCATCCTGCAGCGGCCGAGCCAGCCCGCCCGCATCCAGGGCAAACTCCTCCACCCGGCGTTGCCGCCGGTCATCGACTCTCTCCAGGCTCGCCCGGGTATCGTCGGCGGTCGCGCTGAGCCCGCCGGTTTCCTGGATCGCATCGCCGATCGAGGTCGGGCCCTGCAGTTCATAGATGGCGGGCTGGTTGACGCTCCCGAACAGCGCGACCTGCGGGCCGATCGCCGGAATGAGAATGACATCCCCCGGCAAAAGCACCGCATCTTTCGAGTTGTCGCCGCGCAGCAGCAGGTCGTAGAGATCGAACTCGGTCACCACCCGTCCCTGGCGCTCCAGCCGGATGTGGCGCATGGAGCCGCTGGCGGAAGGGCCTCCGGAATAGAACAGCGCATTCACCAGCGTGCTCAGCGCGCTTACCGTGTAGCGGCCGGGACGGCGAGCGTGCCCGACCACGTAGACCTCGACCGAATGCAGTTGCCCCAAAGAGACATTCAGCTCGAAGTCTTTGAACCACTGCCGGATGGCGTTGTGAAGGTAGTCGTGTAGTTGATCGTAGCGTACTCCCGCCACCGTGATCATCCCGATCTTCGGCAAATAGATTTGCCCGTTGCGGTCCACCGTCACCAGCGCCTTCAAATCGACCTGGCCCCAGACATGAATCAGGATCTGGTCGCCCGCTCCCAGGGTGTAGCCGCCGGGCATGGGAATCTGGTCCTGCGAAACGAAACCGTCGGGGATGTGCTGAAAGAAGCTGCGGCCGTAAAGGCGAAGATGCACGCCGCCGGAACGATAGACGTAGCGCTGGAATTCGCTGTCCGGCTCGGGCAGCAGTAAGGTCGGCGCACCATGCTCTTCGGGGCGGTTTGCTTTCACTCGCGCCGGCCGCGCGTCCGCATCGCCTCGCTTGCTTTGTGAATCCGCTTGTGAATCAGCGGATGGCAGGCTGAGTCCCTCGCTTTCAGGCGATGCCGGTTCAACCTCATCGCCCGCGCAAGCCTCCATCTGGCAGCGCTCGTCATTCGAGGAAGGCTGGCTGGTTGTGGTCTGCGCCCAAACCCCGGCGCCGAGCCAGCCAGCCAGGCCGAAGACCGCACCCCGGAGCATGATCTTCGCGAGTCGGGCTCGCGGGCAGAATCTAAAGGCGTTCCACATCGTACTGATCGACCTCTACCCGGAACGCCCGTCCGATCGGTTCCAGGGCGATGACGATTCGCGATCCCCGCTCGGCGCGCAACAGAATTCCCTCTGCCCCGCCAAACGGTCCATTGACAATCTTCACTCTGCAACCGGAGGTGAGGTATCGGCAGGGTTCCACATGCACCTGTCCCGAGAGCCCCCGGCGCAGACGAGCGATTTCCTGCTCCGGCAGGATCAACGGGCGGGAAGGGAAACCAACCAGGCAGACCACGCGCGGAACCTCGAGCACACACAAGCGATCACTGAGAGGAATGCGGACAAAGACGTAGCCGGGAAACAGCGGCAAGCTTAAGCTCACCCGCCGGTCGCTGCGGCGGCGCACGGTGCGATAGAGAGGCAGATAGAACTCAATCCCGCGGCAGAGCAGCCGGTCCGCGACCCGCCGTTCCTGATTCGCGCTGGTGTAAACCGCATACCAGTTTCGCGTCTGCCCCTCCGGGCAGTCTCTGGTTTCTAAAGCGGCCATCGGTTCACCGGACATAGCTTCGCCCCATTGCTCCCAATCGCCGTTCTGCCCTAAATCTTGAATTTGCAAATGCTTGGCCTGTGAATTTCTTGAATTCCACCCCGTCCGCCCTGGGTCGCTTAGTCCCTCCCCGTGACCCTTGGAAATTTCTCAGTTGCGACGAGCCGAGCTCCAGTGCGCGCTGGATGGAAACTTATGGACAAGCAGGTCCCTTGCCACGATGGACTGCTGTTTATCTAACTGAAAAACCACGTCGGAGAATCTGAGATTAGAGAAATCTAGCCAATCCAGTTCCAGATCAGGATGGGAAGTCCGCAATTGGGAGAATGCGGCGACCTGAGAATGAGATTTCCACCGAGACTCGGGGATGCCGGTTCTCTGGCGGCGGCGCGAAAATCGAAATTCGGAGCACGCTTTCGAAAGGGAGCGACATGCAACCTGGGTTTTGCGCCGCCTGTTCTCGATGTGTAAACTCGCAAGGGCCATGAAACGTCAACTACTGTTTGCCGTCTTTCTCCTTCTCTCTTCAAATTTCAGCTTCAGCCAGGCAGCCCCGCCGCCGGCGGCGCCGCTCACCGCGGTCAATCCGGACCACTCCATCACCTTCCGGTTGCTGTATCCAGGAGCGAAGCAAGTCACGGTTGTCACCGACGCTCTACTGCAGCCGTTGACCATGACGCAGGACGCGAGCGGAGAATGGACCGCCACTACGCCGCCGCTGCCGCCCGAGCGCTACGGCTACACCTTCGTGGTCGATGGCGTGCGCATGCTCGATCCCCTCAACCGCGACGTGCATCCCAACTTCGTCGACCTGTACAGCGACATTCTGGTGCCGGACACCCCACCCGCGCCCTGGGAACTCACCGACATTCCGCATGGCGACGTCACCCGCCATCAGTTCACCACGCACATCGGCCTCCACTATCCCGATAACCAAACCGCCTACGTCGTTTACACGCCACCGGGCTACAACCCGAAGCGCAAAGGCGGCTATCCCGTGCTCTATTTGCTTCACGGCTTCTCCGACACCGAAGAAGGATGGACCCGCGCCGGCAAAGCCAACCTCATGCTCGACCGCATGCTTGCCGACGGCAAAATTGTTCCCATGATCGTGGTCATGCCGCGCGGCTACGGCGACTTCGATGTTGTGCATCGCGGCCCCGGAGCGCCGCCCGACCGCACGGCGAACCAGCAGAATGTTCCGTTGTTTATCCAGACGCTGATTGAAGAAATCATCCCCAGCGTTGAGCACACCTATAACGTTGCCAAAGGCCGTGAGAACCGAGCCATCGCCGGCCTCTCGATGGGCGGGCAGGAGAGTCTGACAGCCGGACTGACGCATCCGGAGTTGTTCGCGTGGGTCGGAGGAATGAGCTCGGCGGTGCCGCGAAACGATCTCGACACACGGTTCGCCGGTGTGGATGCCAAGAAGGCCAATCTACGGCTGCTCTGGGTTTCTTGCGGCACCGATGACCGCCTTATCACCGCCAACCGCGCCTTTGTGGCCTGGGCCAAAGAAAAAGGATTTCCCGTCACCGCGGTGGAAATGCCCGGCGCTCACACCTTTATTGTGTGGCGGAGTAGTTTGCTGCAGTTGGCCCCGCTGCTGTTCCGCAAGTAGCGGCAGCGCTCGCAGTGCGGGAGGAAGCCGCATGGCTTTCTTCTCGTTCTCCTACATTTGCGTCGGCCTGTCCGGCCCCGGCTAGTTACTCCGCTAATACGAATCTACTATTGCCCGCCCCCGAGTAGTTCGCCGAGAATCCGCAACCAGAAGCAACGGCAGTGGAGGCCGTTGGCGGTCGTTGTCCGCACAGTTCTGCGAGTTTTCCGAAGCCAAAGAATTCAATCTGAGTCTCGGCGAACGCCTACGCAGGAGTGCGAAATCGCGGGAGAAGATATGAAGTTCAGCGCAACTATCTGCGTGGGCCTTGCTTTGATTCTGGGTCCATCCCTCATGTTCGGGCAGCTAACGTCCCAAGCGCCGTCGTCCTCGACGTTAGCCGCCAAAGAAACTGCGTCGCAACAAGCTGCTGCGGCGCCCCCGCGCAAGGCCGACCCCCCGCCCCTGAAGCATAAGCTTGGCCCGTTTGAGATTTCCATCAACTGGCGTACTCGCGCCGAGGGCTGGAACTGGTTCGAGGGCAACACCGGCAACAGCGATTATGGTCTTTGGCATTCGCTTCTCCGCGTTGGAATCGGGCAAACCGGCGAAAAAATAGACTGGTTTGTCGAGGGCGAGCAGCCTTCTATTCTCGGTCTGCCCAACGATGCCGTTGTGGCCGCTCCGCAAGGCCAGCTCGGCCTGGGCGGCACTTATTATGCGGCCAACAATAATCACAGCAACAACGCCAACGGATTTCTGAAGCAGGCCTTCGTGAATTTCAAGCATTTCGGCCCCGCCGGGCTGAAGATCGGCCGCTTCGAGTACTTCGATGGTCTTGAAGTAAAAGCCAAAGATCCCCTGCTGGCCGCGGTGGTTCAAACTCGCGCCGCCCATCGCTTGATCTCGAATTTCGGTTTCACCGCCGTGCAGCGCACTTTTGATGGCGTGCAGTTTTCCCTGAACTCCGGTCCGAACAACGCCACGTTTTTTGCGGCTCGTCCAACGGCGGGCATTTTCCAAGTCAATGGAATGGATGAGCTCGATGTCGACGCCTATTACGGGGCTTACACGCGCTCGATTACGAATACGCACAACGCCGGCCAGTTGCGGGTGTTCGCGCTAGGCTACATCGACCACCGCACGCACGTGCTCAAAACCGACAACCGCTCTGCCGCAGCCCGCGCCGCCGACCTGGGCAAGGTCGAAATCGCCACCTGGGGCGCCGACTATGCGCACGTGCTGAACACGACCAACGCCGGCAAGTTCGATTTTCTCGTCTGGGGTGCGGCGCAAACGGGTTCCTGGGGGAGTCTCACGCAGCGCGCTTACGCATTCGTCGGCGAGGCAGGATGGCAGCCTCCAGTGAAGGCTCTGAAACCCTGGGTGAGCGCCGGTTATTCCTACGGAAGCGGAGACGGTAATCCCAACGACTCCACCCACGGCACGTTCTTCCAGGTGCTGACCACGCCTCGCCAGTATGCCCGCTTCCCGTTTTACAACATGATGAATAACGAAGACTGGTATGGCACATTGAACCTGCGTCCGGCGTCGAAGCTGGCCTTGCGCACAGAAGTCCACGCGCTTCGTTTGGCCAGCGCGTCAGATCTCTGGTATTTGGGCGGCGGAGCCTTTCAGCCGCAGACGTTTGGATACACCGGACGTCCCAGCAACGGCAGCCGCGGCCTGGCCAACGTGTGGGACATTAGCACCGACTATCAATTCACTCGCTCTTTCTCTGCCAATTTCTACTACGGCCATGCCTGGGGCAAAAGCGTAATCGCAAAGATTTATCCGAAAGACGCCAACGGGCAGTTGATCTTTCTGGAAACCAATTTTCATTTCTAGGCAGCAGGTTTCTCCGCCTGCCGACTCGATGCGCCACGCCTGGCAAGCGGCGCAGGGCCGGGATTCTGTATAATTTCAGCCCACGGAACTAGCGGAATGCTTCCACGACGAACATCCGAATCCGGCCAGCGCCGCCATGGCTATACGAGTCGCACTCCACCACAAAACGCGCTATCGCTACGCCAAGCCGGTGTGGCTCTCGCCCCACGTGGTGCGCCTGCGCCCGGCGCCGCATTGCCGCACGCCGATTCCGAGCTACTCGCTGAAAATTACTCCCGCTGACCATTTCATCAACTGGCAACAGGATCCCTACAGTAACCGTCTGGCCCGGCTGGTGTTTCCCAACAAGACAACGGAGTTCTGCGTGGAAGTCGATCTGGTGGCGGAACTCACAGTCACCAACCCTTTCGATTTCTTCCTGGAAAAATACGCGGAGCAGTATCCCTTCAACTACGATCCGGTCCTGAGGAAAGAGCTGCTTCCTTATCTCAAGCGACGCCGGCTGACTCCGAGATTGGGCGAATTGGTGAACGAACTTCGCCGCGAAAAACTCCGGACCGTCGACTACCTGGTCGAAGTGAACCAGGCGATTCAGCACCGCATCAAGTACCTCATCCGGATGGAGCCGGGCGTCCAGACCCCAGAAAAAACGCTGAGAGTGCAAAGCGGATCGTGCCGCGATAGCGCCTGGCTTCTGGTGCAACTGCTCAGACACCTTGGGCTGGCGGCCCGCTTCGTCTCCGGCTATCTCATTCAACTCGCGCCCGACGTCAAGTCGCTCGACGGCCCCAGCGGACCGGAGAAAGACTTCACCGATCTGCACGCCTGGACGGAAGTTTACCTGCCGGGCGCGGGGTGGGTAGGCCTCGATGCAACTTCCGGGCTGATGGCCGATGAGGGTCATATTCCGCTCGCCTGCTCGGCGGAGCCGGTGACCGCTGCGGCCATCACCGGCTTCTTCTCTGCCGACGATGAAGCGATCGTCAAGGACGAAGAGGGCGCCGGTGGCGAAGTGGATGATGAATTTGAATTCTCCATGTCGGTGGCGCGCATTCACGAAGACCCGCGCGTCACCAAGCCCTACAGCGATGAACAGTGGAAGGAGATCGAAGCTCTCGGCCACAAAGTGGACGCTGAGATAAAGAAGCAAGACGTCCGGCTGACTTTGGGAGGCGAGCCGACCTTCGTTTCTATCGACGACATGGACGGCGAGGAATGGAATACCACGGCGCTGGGACCCATTAAATACAAGCGCGCGGATACTCTAGCGCGGCGTCTGCGTTCGCGCTTCGCACCCGGCGGCATGCTGCACCATGGGCAGGGAAAATGGTATCCCGGCGAGTCCTTGCCGCGATGGTCGCTGGGGCTTTATTGGCGCAAGGATGGCGAGCCGGTCTGGCGGGAACCTGAGCTGACGGCCGACGAAAACGCGCCCGGCGGATTGACGGAAGAAGATGCCAGACATTTTATTGTTGAATTGGGCGAAAGACTTGAGCTGGACCCGGTCCACGTGGTGCCCGGCTATGAAGATGTTTGGTATCACTTATGGAAGGAGCGGCGGCTGCCGGTCAACGTCGATCCCTTCGACAACAAGCTCGACAACGCACAAGATCGCAAACGCCTGGCCCGCATCTTCGAGCAGGGGCTGGACAAAGTTGTCGGCTACACTCTGCCTCTGCGCCGCGACTACTACACCGACGGGACCAGCGCCTGGGCCAGCGGGCAGTGGTTTTTCCGGCCCGAACGGATGTATTTGATTCCGGGCGATTCGCCGATGGGCTACCGCCTGCCGCTGGATTCGCTGCCTTGGGTCAGCGAATCCGAGTACCCACGGCTTTATGAACGCGACCCGATGGAAGATCGCCCGCCGTTGCCGGAAAGGGAAGCGAAATCCCGGCAGGCTCGTATTGCGGGCATGCCTCCGCCGCGCGATCCGCAAGGATTTATGGAGCAGCGCCTGGGGCCGGAATACGTAGGACCGCGCGACCGCCGCCAAACCCATCCCGCGGATTTGCCGCCGGAGAAAGGCGAATCCGCGTGGTGGCTCATTCGCACGGCCCTATGCACGCAAGTACGAAACGGAGTGCTGCGCGTGTTCATGCCGCCGCAGCGCTATGTGGAAGACTACCTCGAACTGGTCGCGGCGGTCGAAGATACGGCTGCGAACCTCGCGCTGCCGGTGCTGATCGAAGGCTACACGCCGCCGTACGATCCCCGCCTAAATACTCTCAAGGTCACGCCCGACCCGGGCGTCATCGAGGTCAATACCAGTCCCTCGGCTTGTTGGGATGAACTCGTGCGCAACACGACGGTTCTCTACGACGAAGCGCGACAGGCGCGGCTCGGGACAGAAAAATTCATGCTCGATGGCCGCCACACCGGCACCGGTGGAGGAAACCATATCGTGGTGGGAGGCCCCACTCCGGCGGATTCCCCTTTGCTGCGCAAGCCCGCTCTGCTAAGCAGCCTGGTCGGCTACTGGCACAACCATCCGGCGCTCTCGTATTTGTTTAGCGGCCTTTTTGTGGGGCCCACCAGCCAGGCGCCACGTATGGACGAAGCTCGCAACGACCAGGTGTACGAGCTGGAACTGGCATTCAAGGAAGTGCCCGAGAGCGACGCGCCGCCGTGGCTGGTGGATCGCATCTTCCGCAATCTGCTCATCGACGCCACCGGCAATACTCATCGCGCCGAGTTCTGCATCGACAAGCTGTACGATCCCGATTCCGCCACGGGCCGGCTCGGCCTGCTCGAGATGCGGGCTTTCGAAATGCCGCCCCACGCCCGCATGAGCCTTACGCAGCACTTGTTGCTGCAGTCGCTGATTGCTAAGTTTTGGAAGTGTCCTTATCGCGAAAAGCTGGTGCGGTGGCGCACGGAGATTCATGATCGCTTCATGCTGCCGCATTTCGTCGCGCAGGACATGGAAGATGTGGTCAGCGATCTCAATCAAGGCGGCTACCCGTTCAGGTTCGAATGGTTTGCTCCTCATTTCGAATTCCGCTTCCCGCATTACGGAACCATCGAGCACCGCGGTATTGAACTGGAATTGCGGCAGGCCATCGAGCCGTGGCATGTTTTGGGGGAAGAAGCCGGCGCTGCCGGCACCGTGCGCTACGTCGATTCTTCGGTGGAAAGGATGCAGGTCCTGGTGAAGGGAATGGTCGATCCCCGGCACGTCGTCACCTGCAATGGCCGCCGAGTGCCTCTGCATCCTACCGGGCCGAATGGCGAGTTCGTCGCCGGCGTGCGTTATCGCGCATGGCAGCCGCCGCATTGTCTGCACCCCACCGTTCCATCCCACGCGCCGCTGGTTTTCGATCTGGTGGATACCTGGTCGGGAAGATCGATCGGCGGATGCACCTATCACGTGGCTCATCCCGGCGGCTTGAGCTATGAGCGCTTTCCGGTGAATGCTTACGAAGCTGAGGCCCGCCGCATTTCACGATTCTTCAAGTTTGGGCACACGCCGGGACCGATAGCGGTGGAAGAAGAACGCATCAGTAAAGAATTCCCCCTGACTCTGGATTTAAGGCAACGGTAGTAGTCAGAATGGACTATGCAGGCAGAGAACCCTCCGGAAATTGCCGATCGCAACGGGTCGCCCGGCTTAACTGAAAACTACGCGCTGGAGTCCGCCCGCCCCGATGAAATGGCCGGGCCGGATGGTTCGCTGCGTCCGCACTGGCGCGGTTTCGTCTCGTTGCTCGACGAACTCGGGCCCGAGGAATTGCACCGCCGCTGGGACCACGCCCGCCGCCTCATCCACGAAAATGGAGTGACGCACAATGTCTACGGCGATCCAAACGGGCTCGACCGCCCGTGGAATCTCGACCCGATTCCGCTGCTGATCCAATCGGCAGAGTGGAACGCGCTGGCAAAGGGTTTGAAGCAGCGCGCGCGTTTGCTGGACCGGCTGTTAGCCGACCTCTATGGCCCCGCCGAAACCATCTTCGAGGGCTTGCTTCCGCCGGAGTTGGTTTGGGCTAACCCTGGGTTCTTGCGTCCGTGCCATGACACGACGGTGCCCCACGATTGCTGGCTGCATGTGTATGCCGCCGATTTGGTCCGTACCGCTGACGGAGGCTATCAAATCCTCAGCGACCGCGCGCAGGCGCCCTCCGGCGCCGGCTACACCCTGGAAAATCGCATTGTTCTTTCGCGTTCGCTGCCGGGCGTCTTCCGCCAGTGCAACGTCGAGCGGTTGGCGCCATATTTCCGCGCGCTGCGCGAGTCTCTTGCCGCGCTGGCCCCGCGCAGCCATGATGCTCCCCGCGTCGTGCTGCTTACTCCCGGTCCGTATAACGAAACCTATTTTGAGCACTCCTACCTTGCCCGCTATCTTGGCTACTCCCTCGTGCAAGGCAACGACCTGACCGTTCGCGATGCCAACGTCTATTTGAAAACGCTCGGCGGGCTGAAGCGCGTCGACGTCATTTTGCGCCGCGTCGATGACAATTACTGCGATCCGCTCGAGCTGTTTGCAGATTCCTACCTCGGCGTGCCCGGACTGCTGCAAGCGGTCCGCGAAGGCAACGTCGCGGTCGCCAATCCGCTCGGCAGCGGCGTGCTGCAAACGCCGGGATTCATGCCCTTCCTGCCCGGGCTCTGCCGTCGCCTGCTCGGGGAGGAGTTGAAGTTGCCTTCGGTGCCCACCTGGTGGTGCGGCCAGCAACCCGAACTCGCCTACGTGCTCGATAACCTGCAGAGATTGGTCATCAAGTCCGCGTATCCCACCCGCGGAGAAGATCCCGTCTTCGGCCAGAATCTCACCCACGAGCAGCTTGCGGAACTCGCGGACAGAATCAAAGCCCGCCCTTCCCGCTATGTCGCCCAGGAGCAAGCGATGTCCTGCACGGCGCCGGCCTTGATTGATGGCCGGCTGCAACCGCGGCGCTTTGTCGTGCGCGCTTTCCTCACGGCTCACGAGGATTCTTACACTGTGATGTCCGGCGCCTTGACCCGCATCACGCAGTCGGACGAGTCTCTGGTTGTTTCTTTACAGCGAGGCGGCGGCAGCAAGGACAGTTGGATTCTCTCCGACGGCCCAGTCAGCCCCGTGAGTCTTCTTCCCGCGCCCGGCCAGCCGGTTCCGCTGAGCCGCGGCGGCGGCGACTTGCCGAGCCGCATCGCCGACGATTTGTTTTGGTTGGGGCGTTTCGTCGAGCGCGCCGAGGGCCAGGTTCGCTTGGTTCGCGGTACTCTGAATCGAGCCATCGACCAAAGCGGAAACGACAATAATCACGCCGTTCAGGTCTTAACTGCCGCGTGGCCGCAAGGGCCTTTGCCCTGGGATGGCGTAAGCCTGAGCCCTGAATTCGTGCAGTGTGTGATGGGCGACATACAGGGCGATGGCCTTCGCGGCACGATCGCGCGCCTGCACGAACTGGCGAGAATCCTGCGCAACCGCGCCTCCGCCGACGCCTGGCGAATCCTGCGTGAGATTCACAACGCGGTGTCCGATTTCCAGATTGACCCGAACGAGCCCACCTCCGGCCTGGCGGAACTGCTGGACGGCTTGATCGCCAGCTTCGCCGGCTTTGTCGGCCTGGCTTCGGATTCCATGACTCGCGGGCAAGCCTGGAGATTCCTCGACCTGGGCCGCCGCGTCGAACGCGCCAACTTCATCGCGAAGCTCTTGCGAAATACGCTGGTAGAGAACGGCACCGATCCGGTGCTGCTGGAAGCGGTCCTGGAAATTGCCGACAGCAAGCTCACGTACCGGCGGCGATACTTCACTCATCTCGAGCCTCACGCGGTGATGGACCTCTTGCTGGCTGATGAAACCAATCCGCGTGCTGTGGCCTTCCAACTCGGCATTGCGGATCACCATCTGGCCACCCTGCCGCGCGACTCTGCCGACCCCAGCCGCAACCAGGATCAGCGCCTGGTCCTGAAGCTGCGCACCTCCATTCAACTCGCCGATTTTGGGGAACTCTGCTTCGTCCCCGAAGGCCGTCCGCGCGCCGGCCTCGAAACGTTGCTCACCGAAATTCTCGAGCAGACCTGCGCGCTGTCAGACGTGATCGCCACCTTGTATTTCTCTCCCACCGATGTTTCCCGCCGGCTGGCAGAGTCGGCCGAGGAGCCGGTATGAGATACCACGTCACTCATACCACTCGCTACGATTACATGGATGCGGTCACTCTCTCGCACAATCTGGTTCGGCTGCGGCCGCGCGATCACGGCATGCAAAGCTGCTTGTCGCACGAACTGACGGTTTCGCCGGTTCCGAGCCTGAGCAGCGAAAGGCTCGACTATTTCGGCAACCACACGGTCTGGCTCAGCCTGCAGGAACCCCACACCCAGCTCACCGTTACTGCGCGCAGCGAAGTGAAAGTGGATTTGATGCTGCAGCCGGATGTCGACCAGGGGCCGTCCTGGGAGCAGGTGCGCGAAGCCCTGCTCGGTGGGATGGACGCGAGATCCCTTGCCGCTCGCCAATTTTGTTTCGATTCGCCGTATGTGCGCCGCCACGCGGAGTTGGCCGACTACGCGCGTCTCTCATTTCCGGCGGGGCATCCATTCCTGCGCTGCGTTCTGGATTTAACCCAACGCATTCATCGCGACTTCAAATTTCTCCCGGGTTCCACAAGAGTGGGAACGCCGGTGCTCGAAGTGCTGCGCAATCGCCGGGGAGTTTGCCAGGATTTCGCGCACCTGCAGATCGGATGTCTGCGCTCCATGGGATTGGCCGCGCGTTATGTCAGCGGCTACATTGCCACCATGCCTCCGCCCGGCCAGCCTCGCCTCATCGGCGCCGACGCTTCCCACGCCTGGGTCAGCGCCTTCGAGCCGGACTTCGGTTGGATTGCCTTCGATCCCACCAATGGCATCATGCCATCCGATAGTCACATTACCGTGGCCTGGGCTCGTGACTATGATGACCTTGGTCCGGTGAAGGGAATTCTGGTTGGCGGGCAGCGCCAGCGCCTGAGAGTTTCCGTCGACGTGGCTCCCGCCGAAGGCTAAATCAGCTATCTGCAAAACAATCTTTCCGCCGGCTCGCAGGAAATTCTGATTAAGGGTCGGTGCTCCCCTGTGCTTCCCCGTGTTCTCGGTGGTTTGCGGTTTCATTGGAAACTTTGATCAGAGCTTCCCTAGAACTCCGCCAGCACTCTGTGCACAAGGTGAACCGCAATCGCTCCTTCTCCCACCGCGGAAGCCACGCGCTTGACGTTACCGGAGCGGGCATCTCCCACCGCGAACACACCCGGCAGGCTGGTTTCAAGCATTTGCGGAGTGCGGGCCAAAGGCCAAGCCGAAGGCGCAACAATGCCTACGGTAGCGTCCAGATCGCGCCCCGTGAGGATGAATCCCTTGTCGTCCATCGCGAGGCATCCTTGCAGCCAATCCGTGCGCGGCGAGGCGCCCGCCATGATGAAAACGTGGCGAATCGCGTGCGTTGAACTCTCTCCCGTCGCCTTGTCGATCCAGGTGACCTTTTCGAGTTCCTGATCACCGTCGAGCGCCGTAATTTCCGTTTTGTAGTGCAGTTCGATATTCGGATTCTCTGTGATCCGCTGAATCAGGTAGCGGGACATCGTGTCCGAAAGCCCTCCCGAGCGGACCAGCATGTACACTCTGCGCGCGGTCTGGGATAGATAAACCGCGGCTTGCCCGGCTGAGTTTCCACCTCCCACCACGACCACGTCGGCGCTTTCGCAAAGCTGCGATTCGATGTACGTCGCGCCATAGTAAACGCCCTGACCCTCAAACTTCTTGAGGTTCGAGATGGGGGGCTTGTTGTACTGTGCGCCGGTGGAAATGACGATGGTGCGCGCCGCCAGAACCTCGCCGCTGTCCAGAACGATTTCAAAAGGGCGCCGGCCGCAATTCAGCTTGACCGCCTTCCGCGCCACCAGCATTTTGGCGCCGAACTTTTGCGCCTGCGTGATGGCCCGCGCGGCCAGTTCCTGGCCGGAAACGCCGGTGGGAAATCCCAGGTAATTTTCTATTTTGGAACTCGATCCGGCTTGGCCGCCGGGCGCATCGGTCTCAATTAGCAGCGCGTCCAATCCTTCCGAAGCCGCATAAACCGCCGCCGCCAGGCCCGAGGGGCCGGCCCCCACAATGATCAAATCCCGCACTTGTGCCGTGTTGACACTGACGTTGAATCCCAGGCAATCGGCCAACTGCTGCGTCGTCGGATTTCTCAGCACGGTGCGGGCGTTGCAAATCACCACTGGAACTTCGTCCAGCTTGACGTGAAAGCGGTCCAGCAATTCCTGGGATGTCTTGTCGGTATCGAGATCCACAAACGTGTAGGGATGCGAGTTGCGGGTGAGAAATTCGCGCAGCCGCAATGTGTTGGCCGAATGCCGCGAGCCCATCAGAATCACGTTGCCGTATCCGCCGCTGATCAGCGCCAGCCGGCGCAAGATGAACGCGCGCATGAAAATTTCGCCCAGCTCTGCGTCGGTGGCGACCAGCGAACGCAGGCCCGCCGCGCTGATTTCGAGAAATTCTCCCCCGCTCGTCACCCGTCCGAGCACCAGGCAGCGTTGTCCGGTAATCATGGCGATCTCGCCGGTAAAGCTTCCGGGATCGTGCGTTGTGACAGGGCGTTCCCCATCCAGCCCAGGCTGCACGATCTCCATGCTTCCCGAAAGCAAAACAAACATGGGAACTTCCGTATCGTCAGGCTGAAAAAGAACATCTCCTGGCTTAACCTGCCGCACCTTGCCGGTGGGGCGAAGCCGCGCAATGTGCGCCGGGGTCAGAGTGGGGAAGGTTTGGGTTCGAGCATCGAGCACGCTGGGCACGGGCAACGTGGACATGATTTTCTCCAATGTTTTAGATCGAGACGCGGAAAACCCGGTGATGCTAAATAGATGATGTTCGCCGCCTCTTGGCTTCACCCGCGGCAAAGCGAGCTAAAGCACTTATCCCTCCTGGCCGATAGACCACCCTAAGCGCCTACCGAAAAAGAAGAGAATCCGATGAAATCGCTTTTCCCATTCTTCCTGGCAATGTGCCTTTTAGGCGGGAGCTTTGGCCTGGCCCAAGCTTGGGGCCAGCAAGATAGCCCGCCTCAGGACCCTCCGCAAGTCACTGCCAAGGTGAACCCGGCAGACCTTGATCTCGAGCAGCTGGCCAGTTTGCGAGTGACCTCGGTCACCAAAAAGGAGGAAAAGCTCTCCGCCGCGCCCGCTGCGGTCTATGTGATTACCAGCGAAGACATCGCGCGCGGCGGTTTCTCCTCCCTGCCGGACGTATTGCGCGTGGTGCCGGGCTTGAGCGTGGCCCAGGTCAACGCCCATGCCTGGATCGTGAGCGCCCGCGGTTTCGATGGTTTCCCTAACGAGAAAATGCTGGTTCTCATCGACGGCCGCAGCGTTTATACGCCTCTCTACGGTGGCGTGAACTGGGATGTGGAGGAGATTCCTTTGGAAGAAATCGACCGCATCGAGGTTATTCGCGGCCCGGGTGGAACGCTATGGGGCGAAAACGCCATCAACGGCGTGATCAACATCACCACTAAGAACACGGAGCAGACGCAGGGCGGCCATCTCAGTTCCTCCTATGGACGCGACGAGGGCGATGTGGCCAGTGCGCGCTATGGCGGCCGGATCGGCGAGGATTTTTCCTACCGGGTTTACGGATCAGCGGCTTACTGGGAACCCTTCGTGGATGCTTCCGGCAATCCGCTCCAGAACAATTGGGATTTCGTCCAGGGCGGCGCCCGCATGCAATGGAAGCTCAGCGACAAAGACGCCCTCACCGTTGAAATGAGGGGCTACGACGGCGAGGTCGCAGACATCGGAAAAATAACGACGCCTACGGCACAGACCATCGTGAGCCAGCACTACGCGATCGACGGCGGCGATCTGCTGGGCCGCTGGGTGCACACCTTCTCCGAGCGCTCAGGTCTGTCTGTGCTGGCCTACTGCAACTGGACCGACCGGGCCGACATCGCCTTTGACGCCGAATTCCGCAATACCTGCGATATCGAGGCCCAGCACAACTATCAAATCTCGGCCCACCATTCTATTACCTGGGGCGGCGATTTTCGCACTACCGCCGATCAAACCCGGGTCACTTTCTACAGCCACTTCATGCCCCCCAACTATCGCCAAACCCTTTTCAGCGGCTTCGGGCAATACGAATGGGACGTCGTGCCCAGCCTCAAAGTCATCGGCGGCATAAAACTAGGCCACAATCCCTACACCGGATTGGAGACGCAACCGCAAATTCGCGCCGTCTGGAGCCCAGGTAAGGGTCACGACGTGTGGGGCGCTGTTTCACGCGCAGTGCGCATCCCAACCCGCAATGAAGAGCAGAATTTCCTCATTTTCAACACCGTTCCCGGGCCCGAGCCTACCTATTTCGCGTTTGTCGGCGCCGGCAACACCCTGAAAGCCACTACTCTCAAAGCCTACGAGATGGGTTATCGCTTCCGGCCAACCCGGCGTTTCGCCCTGGATGCATCGATTTTTTACAACGACTATAGCGGCATACTGTCCCCGATCCCCAGTTCGTTGCCCCCGATCGTCAGCCAGAGCCCTCCCTACACGATTCTTCTTTTCACTTTCGCCAACCCCTTCAACGCTCAGACCCACGGCGTCGAACTGGGGTCCCAGCTGAGCCTGTGGCGTTTTTGGATGCTCTCGTTCGCGGTGACAGAAGACCGCGGCACCTCGATTTCGATGGACTTGACGCCCCGCCATCAGTTCAACGTGCAATCGCATTTGAACCTTCCGCATCGCTTCAACTTCGATTCCGCCCTTTACCACTACAACGGGCTGCCCACGAACGCAGAGATACTCGGATTCAGTGTGCCTACCCACAACCGCGTCGATTCCGGGATCTCCTGGCATGCCTCCAACGGACTCAAACTTGAAGTGTGGGGCCGCAATCTCCAAGGCCGCAGGCACATCGAGAGCGTTCCGACTTTGGCTGCCTTCGCGGAATCAGGTGACGTCAGTCGCTCCGTGGTCGCCACGATCAGCTGGGATTTCTCGGCTGAGAAAAAGCCTTCCCACTAACTCGCCGCGCCCATGGTCTCAACTATTTCTTCGCCGGTTCATTTGCGGCCGGCGTGTTCGAGTCCGGCGCAGTTCCTGCCTGAGGACTTTCAGGGTTGTTTCCCCCAGCCTCCGCCTTCTCTTCGCGTGATTTGTCCAAATATTCCACGATCACGGAAATGCGCCGGTTGGAGGGATCAAAGGGCGCGGCGGGCTTGCGCAAGCGCTGGTCCGCGTAGCCACGCACTTGGCTGACCTGTTTCGCCCCCAAGCCATTTTCCTGCATGATCCGCCGCGCCGCGTTGGCCCGATCGGCGGAAAGCTCCCAATTGGTGTAGCCGCTCTTGCCGGAATAAGGCTTGGAATCGGTGTGTCCTTCGATGTAGATCTTATTAGGAATCTTCCCCAGTTGTTGCGCCAGCAGGAGAAGCAGCTCTCTGCCTCGAGCATTCGGTTGCGAGCTGCCCAGATCGAAAAAAGCCCCGGAAGCGGTTTCCAGCATTTCGATGCGTAAGCCCTCCGGAGTGACCGTCATTTCGATCTGGTTTTTCAGCTTGTCGAAATCGGGCAGGTGCTGAATGGTTTTCTCCAGCTCCGCCTTCAGTTTCCCCATGTTGTCTTTGGTCGCAACTACTTCTTTTGCTTTCTCTTCTGTTCCGCTCAGGGTGGTGCCCAATTTTTCGCCGGTACCGGCGGGATCTTTGAAGTACCCGGCAATGGCCTCGCGCACCGGTTTGCTCTGGTTCAGCAGCCAGAGCACGATGAACAGCGCCATCATGGCGGTGACGAAGTCAGCGTAGGCCACTTTCCAGGCGCCGCCATGGTGGCCGCCATGCGCCACTTTCTTCTTCACGATCACTATGGGACGCTGGTTTTCCACGAGATCACTTCTGCGTTCCGCTTATGCCGATTCTGCCGGCGCGGCTGCAGCTTCCGCTGGCGCGCTTTCCGCGGCGGGCTCATCGGCACGCCCGCGGCACACTTTTTCCACCTCCAGAAAGCTGGGGCGAATATGTCCGGGAATCGCGCGGCGTCCCACTTCGACCGCCATGATGGGGGCCGTGCCTTTCAGAAAGGAAATCATCAGAACCCGCAGCACGTAGAGATAGGCGTGTTCGTCATCGGCAAGCTTGGCCATGTTGGAGGCAATCGGCCCCACCAGCCCATAGCACAAAAGGATTCCCAGAAATGTGCCGACCAGCGCCGCGGCGACCTTCTTGCCGATTTCTTCCGGCGGTCCGCCCAGAGCTTGCATAGTGATCACCACCCCCAACACCGCCGCCACAATCCCCAGCCCGGGCAGGGAATCCGCCATTGTGCTCAACGAGGCGATGGGAATGCTGGACTGGTGGTGATGGATTTCCAGGTCCAAATCGAGCAACTGGTCGAGATCCATCGCCTCGGTTCCGCTGATGGCCATGCGCATGGTGTCGCAGAAAAAGTCGCGCACGTGATGGTCCTGGATGAAGGTCGGGTTCTTGCTGAGGATGGCGCTCTTGGCTGGGTCTTCGACGTCACTTTCCAGCGCCATCAACCCCTCGCGGCGCGCCTTGTTTAGCAGGTCATACATGGTCTTCAGTGAGTCCAGATAAAGTTTCTTCGTGTATTTCGCTCCCTTGAACACGCCGGTAATCCCGCCTGCGATCTGTTTGAGAATATGCAGAGGATTGGCGATGAGCACCGTACCAATGGCCGCCCCCCCGATAATGATCAGTTCCGCGGGCTGCACCAGGACGCGAACGCTGCCGTGCTCCATCAGGTAACCGGAAAGGATGGCTCCGAATACTACGACGATGCCGATGATTGCGAACATAGCAACTCAGAGTTTCGGGCTTGGCTGGTTCGTCCCGGCGGCCACCGCGGCGGCGCCGCGCGGAACCTGAGCTTCGAGAGAGCCCTGGGCTCGCGCCAGCAGACTTTCGAGCGAGTCTCCCGGTTGCACCATGCTGTGGCCGACCGACACCTTCACCGACAGCAGATCATCCCACCACTGAATGCCGGAACTGCCCGCCATTTTGGTGAGGCTCTGTCCCAGGGTCTCCAGTTGGGCGGCGTTGCAGTTGGTCACAATGGCGAGAAATTGATTTTCGTTCCAGCGCCCCAGCACGCCGTCGGGACGCACCGCGTGCTTCATAGTCTGGGCCACTACATGCAGCATCACCTCCACCGACTCGCGCCCGTGCGTCGCCTGCAGTTCGGCCAGTTTTTCTACCTGGATGCTCAGGATGCCAAACGGCAAATGGTACTCGTTGAAGAAGGCTAGATTTTCCCGCAGGTGCGATTGCATGAAAGCGTGGTTGGGAGTGCCCGTGATCACGTCCAAGCAGCCGTGCGCGGCCAAGCTGCTTGGGCGAAAATGCAGTTCGGCGGTCTCGCGAGTTTCCTCGAAGCTGACCGCCGCGCACACGATAGAGCCATGCGCGTCGCGAATGGGAAGCACGCGCAGTTGTACCGGCACCCGTTGTCCCTCTTTGTGATGGACAAAAACGGGAGATTCGCTCGCTTTGCCATCGAGGATGACGACTGAGAGCGGACAGGCCGCGCCACACAACGCGCAGCCCACGTCGTCACATCCTCTCAGGATATTTTCGCGGCTCCGCCGCCCGATCACATCATGGCGGTGATATCCGCTGATCTCTTCCGCGCCTCGATTCCAATAGCGAATCCTGCGCTCGCGATCGACCAGATAGATTCCTGTCGGAAGGTTATCCAGCACCGTCCGCAGGATTTCCAGAGTCTCGAGTTCCGGCGCGCCGCCCATTGGCATCTGCTTCCCAGAGATATCCATCGGCGCAGCACGCCCGGAGCTTCAGCCTCGTAAACGCGGTTCCACGCTAAGCACACCGCCGCGAGGCAGGAGAATTTTCGCAGCTCCCCACCCCGCAGCTGTCGAATCCTCTTTTCGCACCCGTCGTTTCTAGGCAGGAGTGGCCGAGGTGCCCGGCCATACCGGCGCCAGCGAGGTGCGGATCGCGCTGAGCAGCTTGCTGTTGTCCACCGGTTTTTGGAAGAAGGCCGTAGCCCCGGCCCGCAACGTCTTTTCCCGGTTGGATTGAGGGTCCCTTGCCGTCAGCACGATCACCGGAATGCAGGAAAGGTTGGCGTTCTGCTGCAGCCTTTCGAGCACCACGAAGCCGTCCCCTGCCGGCAGCCCCAGATCAAGAATGATCAGGTCGGGCCGCTCCTTGTTGGCCATGGCGACCGCGGAAAACCCATCCGTGGCGTAGGAGGTGTCATAGTGGTTAGCTCGCAGACGCAAATTCAGCCCGCGCCGCAAATCGGGGTCGTCGTCCACGATCAGGATTCTCGGTTTATTCATTTTTTCATCACTCCTTCAAACGAAATTCCGGTGCTTCGGCCACTGCTGACTACGCGTCCGCACCGGCTTGAAGCATCGGCCCACGGCCGGTCAAAATCATCCGGCCAACTTGGTCAGCAACTTCTTGCACGACGGAATCTGTGGACTGATCCGCCTGTCTTGCCGGCACAGATATGGTTTCCCATGCGATCTTGTGGGTGATGTCGGCCTTCAACTCGGCGGAGCCATTGAGTTGGCCCCGAAGCCGCTTGATTAGCACTTCAGCCCCGCTCGCGCTGGTTGAAGCCACGATCACGAAGGGTTTGCCCGGCCCCTCGACCCCCAAGTCCGGCAGAAGCACATCTTTAGTCGGCAGAATCGAAGCCTGCAACAGATTCCGGCAGCGCTCAAAGATCTCCTCTGAACTGGCCGCGCCCGGTCGTTCCCGCGGCGTGACCTCGACGCGCACCACCGTCAGTGACTCTCGCAGACTCCCCTGCTCGATCATGATCGGAGACAGCAGCTTCGCCAGCGAAAACACGGGCAATGTGAAAGTGAAGGTGCTGCCCTGGCCGACCTGGCTTTCCACCCATACTTGTCCACCATGCAGCCGCACCAATTCGCGCGCGATGTATAAACCCAGCCCCAACCCTTTGCGGCTGCTGTCTGAGGAATCGGGGTCCTGATACAGGCGCTCGAAGATTAGCGCTTTCGATTCCGGGGAAATTCCGCAGCCGGTGTCAGTCACCGAGATGTATGCGAAGTCGGGTTCGGCGGGCTCGCTGCGGCCCCGCACCTCGATCGATCCTCCTGCCGGCGTGAACTTGATCGCGTTGTCGATCAGGTTCAGCAGCACTTGCAGAATTCGGTCGCCATCCGCCAGAACCCAGGGGATGCGCTTGTCCACAGCCGCCTTCAGGCTCACTTGCTTGGTCCGCGCCGCGGCGCGCATCATCGCGGCGGCCTGTTCGATCAATTCGGCCAGCGCCATACATCGCGGCTGAACCTGCAGCTTCCTGGATTCCGCCCGCGTCGCTTCCAGTAGGTCGCCGATCATGGTACGCAGCTGGTTTACGCTGCGCAGCGCGGTTTCCAAATGCTCACGCTGTTCAGCGGAAATCGGCCCCGCCAGTCCATCCAGCAGGATGGTCACGAACTGGTGAATGGAAGTCAGCGGCGTACGCAGCTCGTGGGAAACGTGCGACAGGAATTGATCTTTGAACTGCAGCTGCTGCTTGCGGCTCATGTCGAGCGATGTCAGCAGGGCTTGCCGCTCGATGGCGTATTGCATGGTGCGCGCCAGTTGCTTGCTGTCGAAGGAGCCCTTGACCAGAAAGTCTTGCGCCCCCTGGTGCACTGCTTTGATCGCCAGCTGCTCGTCGTCGCGCCCGGAAAGCACCACTACCGGCACTCCCTGCGCCCGCTGCAACACGCTGCGGAAGGTCTCCGCTCCTTTGCTGTCTGGCAGGTTGAGGTCGAGCAGCACCAGCGCCGGAGGAGAGTCGTTCATCGCCGCCAGCCCCGTGGCCAGCCGGTCCACGCAGGAAACCTGCACGTCCGAATTGGCTTCTACCAGGCGCAGCCGCACCAGGTCGGCGTCGCCCTGGTTGTCCTCTATCAGCAGCACATGCGGCGCTTGCTTGCTCATAGTTCCTCCTTGCGCGGCAGGCGCGCGCAGCCCAGCCAAAACTCGCTGATCGATTGCACGGCAGCCACGAAATCATGCAAGTTCCCGGGCTTGGCCACATAGCCGTTCGCGCCCAGCTCATAGCTGCCCCACACATCGCGTTCCGCCTGCGAACTGCTGAAAACCACCATCGGCGTGAGATGCAGCCGCGGATCCGACTTCACTTCCGCCAGCAGCGCTCGCCCGTCTTTGCGTGGCATATTCAAATCCAGAATCACCAGGTCCGGCGGAGTTTCGTCCGCGTATTTTCCCGTGCGCTGCAAAAATGCCAGAGCCTGTGCTCCATCTCCCACGCTGCGCACCTGGCTCGGCCACTGGCAGCGCGCCAAGGCATCGCTCGCCAACTCCGTATCCGCAATGTTGTCGTCAACCAGCAAGACTTGCGGAAGCCTTTCCATTCTGTGTCCCTGTCTCCTCGTTCCGTTCCTCTGCCGCCGCATTTGCCGGTAAGGTGAACCGGAAGGTCGCCCCCGGTCCGGCGTGCGGTTCCAGCCAAATTTTTCCGCCGTGTTGCTCAATGATCTTTTTGCAGATCGACAGCCCGATCCCGTTCCCGGGGTACTCTTCATGCGTGTGCAGGCGGTTGAAGACGGTAAAGATCTCGCTGCCATGCTCGGGCGCGATGCCGATGCCGTTATCGGCCACTGAGATCACCCATTCCTCCCCGTGGCGTTCCGCCGCAATGTGAATCTCCGGAGCCGTCGTCCCGCGGAACTTGATGGCGTTGGCAATCAGATTCTGGAACACCTGTCCCAACTGGATGGGATTGGCCATGACCGTAGGCAATTGCTCCTGGCTTATTTTGGCGCCATTGCTTTCGATCGCCGCGCTCAGGCTTCTCAGCACGCCTTCCAATACGGCCGCGCAGTCCGTACTTTTGCGCTCCATCCCTCGCCGGCCTACGCGGGAGAATGCCAGCAAGTCCTGAATCAGCGTCTGCATGCGCAGCGCGCCGCTGGTCGCGTACTGGATGTATTTGTCGGCTTGCTCGTCGAGCTTGCCTCGGTAGCGTTCCGCCAGCAATTCGGTGTAGGAGGCCACCATGCGCAGCGGCTCCTGCAGATCGTGCGAAGCGACGTAGGCAAACTGCTCCAGCTCCGCGTTGGATTGCGCCAGTTCCTGCACCCGCTTGGCTAACTCGTCCTGCGCCTGGCGGCGTTCCTCCCGCAGTTGCTTTTCCTGCAAGGCGCGGCGCACCGCCTCCGGCAGGCGGGCCATGGCATCTTTCAGCACGTAATCCGTCGCCCCTTGCTTGATACACTCCACCGCCGGCACATCTCCCAGCGCGCCGGAGACCAGGATCAGAGGAATATCCAAGCCTTCCTCCTGCAAGATGTTCAGTGCGTCCATGCCCCTCCACTGCCCCAGGTTGTAGTCCGCCAGCACCACATCGGGAAGTCTTTTTCGGACCAGCTGCCGGAATTCTTCTGGAGTGCGCGCTACCTCCGCCGAAACCTCGAACCCGCCGCGGCGAAGCGTATGCAGCGTCAACTCACAGTCCGCGGCGTTGTCCTCCACGATCAGCGCTTCCAGTCTCGCTCCGCCGGTTGCAGGACTGTCGGGCGCCGTGCCGGTTCCCAGGCTGCTCATGGCCTCTCCCCATCGTCTTGACGATCCATCCGGTTAAATTCTTGCTTCCCCGAAGGTCATGCGTGCGCCCCCAGCCTTTCCGGGCCCAGCGCCGCCGTCGGAGGCTCAGCCGCTCCCGTTCCCAGCGTGAAATAAAACGTAGCTCCTTTTTCGGGCTCCGCTTCCGCCCACACCCGCCCCCCGTGTCTCTGCACAATGCGTTGCACCGTGGCCAGGCCCACGCCGGTGCCTTCAAAATCCTCCCCGCGATGCAGCCGCTGAAACACTCCAAAAAGCTTCTCGACATTTTTCATGCTGAAGCCGACTCCGTTATCGCGCACCGTAATCACCACTTCGCCGGCTTCTTCTCCATGGCTGACTTCTATGACCGGCTGCGGCCGGGGCCGGGTGAACTTGAGCGCGTTCGCCAGCAGATTCTGGAAAACCTGTTTGGTCAGGATGCGGTCGCACTCCACGCAAGGCAGGTCGGAGATCCTCCACTCGATCCTCCGCCCCGTAGCCTCGGGCGCCAGCATCGCCACCACCTCCGCCACCAGCGCATTCAGATCGCTGACTTCCTTCGCGAGCGCGGCCCGGCCCACCCGCGAGAGGTTCAACAGTTCATCCACCAGCTGCCCCATTTGCCGCGTGCCTTCTGCAATGCGCTCTACGTAATGCTGCGCCCGCGCGTCCAACTGCGAACCGCACTCTTCCGCCAGCAGGTTGGAGAATCCGCTGATATGCCGCAGCGGCGCCCGCAGGTCGTGGGAGACCGAATATGTGAAAGCCTCCAGTTCCTGGTTGGCGGCCTCGAGTTGCGCCGTGCGCTGAGCCACTCGTTCCTCGGCTTGCTTCCGTGTCGTGATATCCGCGCGGATGGCAATGTACTGTTGCGGTCTTCCGTCCTTTCCGCAAAACGGAACGATGGTCGTATCCAGCCAGAAAAGCGAGCCATCCTTGGCGCGGTTCAGAACCTCCCCGTGCCAAACCTCGCCACGGGTGATGGTGCGGTACATCTGCTGGAAGTATTCATTCGAGTGATGGCCGGACTTTATGATCCGGTGATCGTTGCCGATCAGCTCCTCCCGGGAATACTGGCTCAGCGCGCAGAATTTGTCGTTCGCATACGTGATGGTTCCTTGCGCATTGGTCACCGCCACGATGGCGTGCTGATCGATTGCGAACCTCTGGTCGGTCAGCTCTTTGTTGGCGGCTTGCAATTGCGCCGTCCGCTCTACCACCCGCTGTTCCAGCTCTTCATTCAACTGCCGGATTTCCCGCTCCGCCGCCTTGCTCCGCGTGACATCGCGGAACGCGGCCACGCCTCCGCGCACCGTGCCGTCTTTCGACTTGAGCGGGCCCGCGCTGATGTCAATCCATACTCCCTCCCGCAACTCCGGGTTGCGGACAAAGATTTGCGCACGGCTCGCCTCGCCATGAATCGCGCGCCACAACGGCAGCTGCTCCGCCGGGAAAGGAGTCATCGTGTCGTCCTGATAAAGGCCATA
Organism: uncultured Acidobacteriaceae bacterium; assembly: GCA_963770915.1. Classification (GTDB taxonomy): domain Bacteria; phylum Acidobacteriota; class Terriglobia; order Terriglobales; family Acidobacteriaceae; genus PALSA-270. Next base: position 1,126,285 of record CAVYRG010000001.1, on the reverse strand, counting down.
GTGTTGACTCCACTTGTCGACCGGAAGGTTCGCCGCGCCCAGGCCAAGAATTCTTTCCGCCGCCGCATTCCATATGACGAATTTCCCCTGTGCGTCGCTCACTACTAGGCCTTCTTCCAGACTGTCCAGAATCGACTGCAGGGTAAGGGACTGCGTCTCCAGGGCGTTGCGGGAGCGAGCCAGTTCCCCTGCCTGCGCGGATATTTCTTCCGCCTGCTGCGCCAGCTGCTCTTCCGTCCTCATTCGCTCGCTGATGTCGGTGTGCGTGCCGAACCAGCCAATCAATTTGCCGCTCCCGTCGCGGTGGGGCCTCGCGCGAGTGAGATGGATGCGAATGCGGCCGTCCGCCTCGCGTAGAGGAGATTCCATCTCAAACGCCTCGCCCCTAGCGATGCACGATTTCCACATTTCGAGCACTCTCGGGCGCAATTGGGGATCGAGGATGCTCTGCCATCCCCATCCCCTCGCCTCCTCAAACGTAGTGCCGGTCCATTCAAACCAACGCTGGTTGAACCAGGAGATAGAGCCGTCGCTTTCCGCCATCCAGGCTAGTTGCGGGATGCCGTTGGCCATCGCTTCGAAGCGTTGCTCGCTTTCCCGCACCGTCTTCTCTGCCTTTCCCCGCTCCGCTTTTCCGCGGCGCAACACCAATGCAGTCCAGATAACGCCTCCCGCCGCCAGCGTTGCGCAAAATATCGCCAAGACACTCATCCGTGATCGCCCCCGGACTGCGCACGCTGGGCTGATGGGTTGCAAACCACGCGGCAACTCGTTGGAGTCAAATCGTTTGAGAACAAAGACCTTTTCTGGAGCGGCGCGACCTATTTCCCCTACCTAATTAGCATCGGCGGAAGCCATGCGGCCTTTAGGCAGGAGGCGCTGTGGAAACCCTCACCAACGTCCAGGGTGGAGCGAGATTGGAAGCTTCTTAGATGGTCCCAAAGGCCATGTACTTGGTCTGGAGAACAACAACGAGGAAGGGCTTTCCGCAAGATTGGGAAATTTGTGAGAAGCTGAGCGGTTGCTCACGGTGTCAGCACTGAGGATACGGGCGCCGGTGAGCAAGCTCGAATCTTTCACGTCCAGCATGCTTTGTGAATGTAAGGCGTGACCAGAACGCGCGAAAAGCGTTCGGCCGCTTAAGCCCATTCCACTCCCGTCCGGTCCGAATTGCCCTACGGACGGGGCATCTCGCCGGCCAACTGTGGAAAACTAGCGACTGAATAGCACTTTTGGGGCTTCGCTCTAGCACATCCGTGCCATTCCCAAAGGCACCTGGGAGACGTATGCTCCTTTTTGAGCAGTTCTGGGGGAGGGCTGCCCGGGCGTCCAATGACTCGCGAGAGTCGGACGCTCGTTTTATTTTGCGCCCTACCTTTTTCGATCTCAAGCTCCACAAGCGTGCCCCGTTCTGGTCGCGTTCTGTGCGACAAGGGCTGGCCTGAGCCAAGTCGAAGAAGCTGTCCGCCCTTCGCCATCTGCAAGTGTCATCCCGAGCGCCGCCGAGGAACCTTGTGTTTCCCCCTATGTTCTCTGTGGTTTTCGGTTTCATCGGACACTCGACCAGAGTTTCTTCTGCGAGTCGCGCCAAAACAGCGGAAGAAACCCACGACGCCTACCGCCCGTACTTGCCCATATACTCCGCTTTTCCTAGCACACGCCCCTGCAGCGCCTTTTCCAGCTCTCCTTTGCTTGCACCGGGATTAAGCCCGAGCTTGCGGTCCACTGCATAAAGCCGGAAGAAGTAGCGATGCGGCTTCCCCGGCGGCGGGCAAGGTCCGCCGTAGCCAATTTTGCCGAAGTCGTTGTGTCCCTGCTGGCTGCCGTCGGGCAACTGCCCGGTTTTGGCGATGCCTTCCGGCAGCGCCGTACTGCCGGAGGGCAAGTCGTAGATCAGCCAGTGTGTCCATGTGCCGACGGGCGCGTCAGGATCGTCGGCAATCAGCGCGAAACTCTGCGTGCCCGCCGGCGCGCCGCTCCAAGAAAGCTCCGGCGAAACGTCGTCCCCGTCGCAAGTGAACTTCTTGGGAATGTCGCCGCCAGGAGCAAAACTGCTGCTGGAAATTGGGAATGTCATTGCATTTGCCGCCAGAATGGTGTCAGACGGGAAGAAACGCTTCCGCAGGCCCACGAACGCCAGAGCCGCCGCTGCAACAATCAAGACCAGCGCCAGCATGCGCTTTGCGTTCACGGTATGCTCCCCTTTGCCTGGGGTTCAGTTGGTGGAGATGGTGAAGTTTACCGTGATCCGCGCTTCGGTTTCTATCGCTTGGCCGGATTGAAGGTAAGGCCGGAAGCGCCACTGCTTCACCGCGTCCATGGCGGCGGTGGAAAGAATGGCGGGGCCGCTCAGCACCCGCAGATCCTGAATGCCGCCCTCTCGGCCGATCAGCGCCTGCAACACGACTGATCCCTGCACTTTCATCTGCTTGGCGAGCATGGGATAGTTGGGCTCGACCGGGCGCTCGACAATCTGCGCCGTGTCCGCCGAAAGCCGCACGCGCTGGCCGGCGTTGGTCGCAACTGCAGCCGCATCCGCAGATTGTGCCGAACTTGGAGTCAGAGGCGGCGAACCGGACCGCGTATCGACGCTTAACGACGGATCGGGCGGCTGCACCACGCGATGCTGATCGCCGGCCACCACTTCAATCTCGAGAGGCGGAAGGGCCCTGCGGCTGGCGGTAATTTCGGGAGTTGATATCATGGCCGCCGCCGGCGCGCTTGCGGTGCTGTGCGCAGCGTGCGATTGCACATGCGGCTTTGCCTTCGCCGGATGGACAACGGTCGTGCTCGGCGGAGCAGTCTCGGCGGCTGGAGCGGGCGCCGCCTGGCTCTGTATTGGCTGGCTGGGAGTGTTATCGGTAGCAGCGGTCTCGTCCGGCGCTACTTCGGTTGTGGAAGGCTCGGACCCAAACCAGAATTGGTGATCCTTCACTACCACTACTAGAAGCGCGGTCAGAAGCAGACCCAGCGCCAGATACATTTGACGGCGCTGCTTGTGTTGAGATCCCGTGTCTACAGGGATGCGGCTAGGCACGCGCGTTTTTTCCTCAAGCATCGGCATGATGTGGCCCCTCCCCGGATGCCTCAACATCCCGCGTGCCTAAGTATGCCTTGAAAAGGCTGGCGAATCCAGCACAACCGTGAATTTCATATACCACTTTCTGGCTATATCGTTCGTGCGAGCCGATTTGTGACTTTGGTCACCTCGATCCAGTTACCGCCGTCCGCAGCCGCTGCGCTTCAATCGCAAGAAATGCGCGTGCTTACGACAAATCGTACGCGGTAACTTTTCCTTTTCCTGCACATCCCATTGGACAGCTTGAAGGAGCATACTAGTCGGAACGATTTGCTCCCAGGGATGATATGGAATCGCGGATCACGAAAAAGAAGTTCGCGCGCGTAAGCCGCCGCGAATTGTTGAAGCTGACCCCGGTGCTCGCGCTGGGAGCGTTCGCCATCCCGAAAGCACAAGAACGCCTGCTGGCCGCCGGCCTTGGGTTCAGCGATTGGGCCTCGGCGGTCATGTTTCGCAAGCATCACCTCGCGCCAACGTTCAGCGACGTAGAACTCGCGCCCTTTGAAAAGTTTCCCATCAACGACTACGACGTTGACGATCCCGGCGTCGATTTCGACAAATGGACGCTGACCGTCACCGGATCAGTCGCCAAGCCCGGCGACTACGCTCTGGCGCAGATTCAGGCCCTCCCCAAATTCCGTCACAATACGCGCCACGTTTGCGTGGAAGGCTGGGACGTGATCGGGCGCTTTGGCGGCGCGCGCCTTTCCGATTTCCTGCGCAGCATCGGCGCCGACCTGAATGCGCGTTTTGTTTACGTGGAGTGCGCCGATGACTACTACGAATCGCTCGACATGGCTACCGCCCTGCACCCGCAAACGCTGCTCTGCTATGAAATGTATGATGAGCCGCTCACCCGCGAGCACGGCGCGCCGCTGCGGCTGCAAGTCCCCACGAAAATCGGTTACAAGCAGGCGAAGTATTTGACCGATTTGAAAGTCACGAATGTTCTCGAGCGAGTGGGCTATTGGGAAGATCAAGGCTACTCGAGCTTTTATGGTTTGTAGAACAACGATGGAAACTTGGCGCGTTCTCGTCCGGCGCTGGTTCGGCGCAAGGGAATATGCGGCGCGGCGTGTCCTATTTTAGGACGCAGCCTTGAGTGGCAATAGCTGGAAGCTAAATTTTCTATATAAGCGTTCGGCGGTTCGGGGAGGCTCTTAGGCTGGCCAAGCCGCCGAGCGCCGTTCCTGGGGCGCTGTGGCGCAACTGGTAGGCATTCTGGAGGTCCCTCAGGCCGGGTCGAGTTACGCTGAGGAACCATAGTTTCGAGCTAAGTGCTTGATTCTTCATGCAAGTGCTTGAATTAAATAGGAGTCAGAAAGTCTCCGCGCCCTCCGCGGGTTTTCTCGGCGTTCTCACGGTTTAAGGTTTAGCTTTTTCGCAGTTCGGTAAAAGCTCTAAAACGCGGAGGAAGGCGAAGAACATCCGCAGAGGACGCGGAGAAAAACTGAACACAATGCCTGAAGCCGTAATCGAAATCGAATCCGCCAAGACCGGCGAAGTGATGCCGGCAGTTTACGAGCATCCCTGGCCGGTGCGGTTTTGCCACTGGCTGAATACCGTCTCTCTGTTCGTCATGGTCTTCAGTGGCTTGCAGATCTTTCGCGCGTTTCCGAGCTTTGGAGCCAAGATTCCGCAGAAAGACCTTCTGCACTGGCCCAAGGCCTTCGCGCTGGGCGGTTGGCTCGGCGGCGGATTGCAATGGCATCTCAGCTTCATGTGGCTCTACCTTGCGACCGGGCTTTTCTATCTCGGCTATCAGATCTTCAGCGGCAACTACCGCCAGGTTCTATTTCTGCCGCGCGATGTTCGTGGCGTCTGGCCCATGGCGCGCTACTACTTTTTCTTCGGCCCCAAGCCGCGGCCGGAAGAAGCCTACAACCCGCTGCAGAAGCTGGCCTACACTTCCGCCATCGGGTTGGGTGTGCTTTCCGTGCTCACCGGCTTCGCCATCTGGAAGCCGGTGCAGTTTTCCTGGCTGGCCTGGCTGATGGGCGGCTTTCATCTGGCTCGGGTTTGGCATTTCGTTGTCATGTGGGCGATTTTATTTTTTGTGCTCGGGCATCTGGTGATGGTTGTGCTGCACGGATGGAACAACTTCATTTCCATGTTGACGGGATGGAAAAAGGATCCTGATTACTTGCCACGCTAGCTGCCGTTGCGGCCGCTCACGAATATTGCAATGGCACTCATGCTGGAAGAGACAAGATCGGAAGAGCGAGCGTCGCCGCAGGAGGCACGGCAGCGGGAGCTGATCCGCCGCGTCCAGAACGGCGAGCCGGAGAAGTTCTACGAGCTGATCCGGCCGTTCGAGTCCAGGGTTTACGCGGCGGCGTTCGCGATTTTGCGCAACCAGGCCGATGCCGAGGACGCCGCGCAGGAAGCGATCCTGAAGGCCTTCGCCAACTTGCGCCAGTTCCGTGGCGAAGCCCGCTTCAGCACCTGGCTGATCCAGATCGCGGTGAACGAAGCCCGCATGCGGCGGCGAAAGGAACACGCGGACGTGATGGAACCGATTGGCGAGCGCGAGGATGCCGAGGGCGCCTATACGCCGAGGGACTTTGCCGATTGGCGCGAAGTTCCCTCCGAAGCCCTGGAGCGGAAAGAAGTGCGCGATCTGCTGCTGGAAGCGCTGGCCATGCTGGGAAGCAAGTATCGGGAAGTTTTTGTGTTGCGGGATGTCCAGCACCTGAGCATCGAAGAAGTGTCCGCGATGCTGGGAATCTCAACCGCCTCGGTGAAAACCCGGCTGTTGCGAGCCCGCCTGATGCTGCGCGATCTGCTGGCTCCCAAGCTGGCCGGCGGATGGTTCAGCCGTTTAGGTTTTCAGAAGGGAAGTAAACCATGGTAGTCAAATGCGAAGAAGTCTGGCAGGAAGTCTCGAATTATGTGGATGGGGACGTCGGCCCGGAACTGCGGGCGGCCATGGACGACCACTTCCGGCAATGCCAGCGCTGCGCGGCGGTGCTCGAGGGCACGCGAAACATCGTCCAGCTGTATGGCGATGAGCGCATGATGCGCACTCCCTTCGGTTTCAGTTGGCGGCTGCGCGGCAAACTGGCGCAGAACCTGCCGGGCCGCCGGGGAACCGCTTTCGGGTGGTTGGTGGCGGCGGCCGCTATCGGACTGATTGTCGGCGGCTTCACCGTAGCCAGCTCGGCGGGGCAACGCCGGGCCAGCTTGCGCTCCGAGCACGCCCAACCCGGAGAAAGCATTCCCAATAACCTGATCGTCCTGGTAGCGGCTCACAGCAAGGTCTTCCATGTGTCCGGTTGTCCCTTCATCCACGACAAGGAGGGCGGCATTCGCTCGATGCAGGCGATCGAGGCCGTGCGCGAGGGCTACGTACCCTGCGTGCGCTGTTTGCGGCAGTACGTCTCGCTGGCCGCGGCGGCTGTGATTGGGAAGCATCCGATGATCGTGGCGTAGTAGGGAATTGCCGGAGAGGGGAAAATCCTCCGGGCAGTTTAAGCAGCCGCTGCCCGGAGTGGGGAATGGGAGCGGCGGCTAGTTCTTCTTCATGCCGTCCTGACCCATGTCGTCCTGCTTCATGCCTTCCTTCTTCTTCATGCTGTCGTCTTTCTTCTTCATGGAACTCTTGGTCTTTTTCTTCTTGGACTTGCTGTCCTTGCCCATCTTGTCTTTGCTCATGGTGTCGTGCTGCATGGTGTCGGGCTTCGACTGGTCCTGCTGCATGGAGCCGCCGGACTGGGCAAAGGCCGAAAGAGAAACCGCCAGAAAACACATCGCCATCAACGTGCCGAACATCTTCTTCATAAACGCTCCGTAAAAGATTTGGACTTATGCCGCAGCCGAGCGGCCGTGGCGGATAGGATGTGCACCTTGCCGCAAAGTTACAGAGGAACTCTTCCCCTGGTGCTGCGACGTTCTTCGCGATCTCCGCGGATGTTCTCTGCGCCCTCGGCGGTTAAAGGCTTTTTCTCAGTACAGGCAAAAAGCAAAACCTGAAAACGCAGAGGCCGCGGAGAACACCCGCCGAGGCCGCTGAGAAATGCGGATGGAATAGGGCTTGTTGGCTAGCAGGCGAGTTGTTCGCGGCGCAGCCGCAGGCCTTGCAGGTTGCCGAGAACGGTCACCGCGATGGATTCGGTGTGGAAGAACTCTTCGGCCAGTTCCTTCAAGTCTTCCGCAGTGACGGCTTCGATCTTTTCGATCAATTCATCCATCCCGATAAAACGGTCGAAGTACATGGCCTGGCGCGCCAGGTTCGACATGCGCGCCGTTGAGGATTCGAGCGACAACATCAAGCTGCCTTTCAACTGATCTTTCGAGCGGCGCAGCTCTTCTTCCGGCACCGGCTCCGATTTGAGCTTGCGGAATTCGGAGACGATGCTGAGCACGACTTTTTCCGCCGACTCGCGCGAAGTGCCGGCGTAGACAGAAAGACAGCCGGTATCGCGGTAGGGGTTGAGATCGCTATAGATGGAATAGGCCAGACCCTGGCGTTCGCGGATGTTCTGGAACAGGCGCGAACTCATGCCGCCGCCGAGCAGCGTATTCAAAATGTAAGAAGCGTGCCGTTTCTCATGGGTGATGGGATGCGAGGGCACGCCGACGCAAATCTGCACCTGCTCGAGCGATTTCTTGTTGCGCAGCACAATACGCGGCGCTACCTTCGGCGGCGCGCCGTGAAAGCCGTTCTTGCCGGGTTTCATCTTGCCGAAATGCTTGGCGGTGAGCTCGACAAACTGCGCATGATTCAAATTGCCCGCGGCGCAGACAATGAGATTGCCGGGGATGAAGCGCTGCCCGTAGGAATGCACCACGCCTTCCCGCTCAAACTTCTTCACCGTGTCTTTGGTGCCGAGAATCGGTTTGCCCAGAGGGTGGTCTTTCCAGAAATTCTGGGTGAAGATTTCATGCACCAGATAGTCGGGGCTGTCTTCATCCATTTTGATTTCTTCGAGGATGACGCCGCGCTCGCGGGTGATGTCGGCCACATCGAAGGTCGGATGCAGCGCCAGATCGCCGAGAATTTCCATGGCGATGGGCAGATGCTCGTCGAGCACTTTCATGTTGAAGCAGACGCACTCTTTGGCGGTGAAGGCGTCCATGTTGCCGCCGATCGAATCGACCTGGCGTGCAATGTCTTCAGCGGAGCGGTGCTGCGTGCCTTTGAAGACCATGTGCTCGATGAAATGCGAAATGCCGTTGAGGGCCGCGTCTTCATCGCGCGAGCCGGTCTTGATCCATATCCCGACCGAGACCGAGCGGATGTGCTGCATCTCTTCGGTGAGAATGGTTAGCCCGTTGGGCAGGACTTCACGTTGGATGTTGCCAAAATCGCCAACCATAGGTGCGCAATCAAAGCCGCGGCGGAGCAGGGGGCTCAACTGCCTTCCATTGTTACACACTGAGACGAGGTGTGCTCGGCGCGGGTGCTCACCCTTTGTTATCTACTACTTAGCTTTGGGTGCTGGCGGCTATCAGACGCGGCCAACAGCGTCTTTCCTCAGCGGGCCCGGGCGGCGCGGCGGGCAGCGATCTTCTCGATCCGCTTGCTGCGCTTGGTAATGTCGGCGACCAGTTTCTCGGTCTTGGCCCAGCGGGCCTCGGCGGCTTTCCGGGCCGATTCCTGTCGTTGTTCCACGCTCAGTTTTTGGGCGCGGGCTTTTCCTCCGCGTCGGCCTAGGGTTACTGCGGCAGGATTTTTCGCTGTCATATGGAGTTTATAACATGGCCGCTTTTGGTTGGATGCGGAGCGGTTGGCAAGTGCAAGAAACCAGGCTGAGTATAGTTCTTTACAATGCGTAGCGCTACGGATAAATTATGGCCATGACAATTGAAGAAAAACTTCAGACCTTGGCTAACGGCTTACAATCGGTAGTCGAAATGCAGGCGCAGAACGAGCAGCGCATGGCGAAGATGATTCCGGCTATGGACCGGCTCAACCGGCGCAATGAGAAGCTGGAGAATCTGGTCACAGACATTGCCGAAGGAACTGTGCGTTTGCTGCACGCTGTCGAAGAGCATGAACGCCGTATCAGCGGCCTGGAAGGCGATCAAACGCAGTAACGAAGTGTAATCGGGCTGGCCCTGCGTGTGCGCCCCCGAAGAGGTTCTAGGCAAAACCGAGCTTTCGGGGAGGCCGTTCCGATCTGCGGCGAGAAGGTACGTTCCCTGACACAACAATCCGCGTTTCTCCAACCATCCCGTATTCTCTTACAATAGGCTTCGGCGATCGGGTTTGCGAGCTGGTCCGGCTATGAATGAAGCCAAAGCACAATCGTTGTTGGGACTCGACCTGCTGGAACTCACAGCGGTGGTCGAGGAATTTGGGCAGCCTCCCTATCGCGCCCGGCAATTGTTCGAGGCTCTCTACCGCCAACGGGTGGAATCGGCGGCGCAGATTTCTACACTGCCGGCGGCTTTTCGACAGAACCTGGAACAAAACGAATTCGCGGTCGGCCTTCCTCGCATGGAAAAGAAATTCCTCTCGCAAGACGGAACGGTTCGATATTTGATTTCCTTCGCCGACGGCCAAAGCGTGGAAACGGTGTGGATGCCGGAAGGCGACGGTGGAGAAGCGGAAGATTTAGGCGACGCCGCTGAAGCGCAACCGAGTCTTTCGGGCCGCGGTTGGGAGCGCGCCACCATTTGCGTTTCCAGCCAAGTGGGCTGCGCGGTGGATTGCCAGTTCTGCCTGACCGCGCTGCTGGGAGTGAAGCGCAACCTCACGGCGGGAGAAATCGTGGGCCAGGTTTGCGCCGTGCTCAACGATCAGCAGGTTTTTCCTCCGCGGGATCGCGTGAATCTGGTGTTCATGGGCATGGGCGAGCCGTTTCTGAACTACGACAATTTCATGAAGGCGGTGCGTTTGCTGGCCGAGGGTGCGGGGATTCCGCCCTCGCGCATGACAGTCTCGACGGCGGGCATCGTGCCGCGCATTTACGATTTCGGCGCCGAGGCGGTGCGCCCGCGGCTGGCCATCTCGCTGAACGCGCCCAACGACGAGTTGCGCAGCCGCATCATGCCCCTGAACCGCAAATGGAATCTGGAAAAACTCATGGCTGCGGCGCGCGATTTTCCGCTGCAGAACCGCGAGAAGCTCACGTTCGAATATGTGCTGCTCGATGGCGTGAACGATTCCGAACAAAACGCTCGGGAATTGGTGGAGCTGATTAGGGGATTGAATGCTCGCATCAATCTCATCGCGTTCAATCCCGGGCCGGGCGTTGACTTTCGAACTCCGGCGCAGGAGCGGGTGGAGCGCTTCCAAACTATTTTGCGGCGGGCTCAGGTGCTGGCCTTCGTGAGGCGCCCACGGGGACGGGACATCTATGCAGCCTGCGGGCAGTTGAAGCGCACCGTGGAGATAAACGCCGCGGTGTGAAGCGATCGCCACTGCTTTGTGATTTCGCACGCCGCGCCGCCGGCGAGTTTCGCTTGCTCTTCTCTTTCAATAACACTAGTATCCGTGGCATCCTCCCGATGGAAAGGGTCGCCTGCATTGCGATTTCCCCGTTTTCCAGAACGATTCTCCTGGAGGCTGCGAGTTCCGGCCGATCCCAGTGAAACCCGGCGGATTGAGCGCTGGCTGGCTACGGCGCGCGTCCTGCTGGTTTGGGCGGCATTCGTCGCCATCCTGATTGATCCGGGAGAGGTTCGCTCCTCGGTCTGGGTTTCCGGCCTGCTGTCGTTTTATCTGGCCCAGAGTTGCCTGGTGCTGGTGTTGTTGCGGCGCCGCAAGGAATCCACCGAATCCTTCCGCCTGATGGTTCATGCCGGAGATATCGTCTGGCCGGCGCTGATCTCGGTGTTTGCCACCGGCGCCGGCAATCCGTTCTTTCTGTTTTTTGTCTTTGTTCTTGCGGCCGCGGCTTATCGCTGGGGACTGCGGGAAACGGTGGGCACCGCGCTGGCCGCGCTGGTCCTGTTGTGGGCCGAGAGCGTGGCCTTTCATCTGGGTTTTCTGGCCTGGATTGACGGCGTGCTGGTGCGGCACCACCTGTATCCGCTACGCGCCATTGCCCTCGATTTCAACCCCAAAGCCCTTTTCATGCGCTCCATTTATCTGGTTGTGCTCAGCTTGCTGCTGGGCTACTTAGCCGAGCAGCAGAAGCAGCTGCGCGCGGAAAAGGCTTTGATTGCGCGCGCTCTCGCCCTGGTGCGGGTGGAAGCCGGCATGACCGGAACGCTGCAGGCCATTCTGGGAGAAATGTTGGCCATTTACGGGGCCAAGCAGGCGCTGGTTGCCTCGCTCGAATCGAACAGCCATCACACCTTCGTGGGGGAAATTCGCCTGCTGAACGGAACTCCCACCACCCTGCATTGGCTGGAGCCATCGCCCTCCGACCGCGAGACCTATCTCTACGAGTCTCGCGATCAGGCGTGCTACGGACGGAGAGGCAAACACGGCCTGGAGGCTCTGGTGGCTCTGGATGAAGACGGGGCTAAGATGAAACACCCGGCCTCGGAATTTCTTGAAGGTCTTTCCCGCCGCAACGAATTCACCAGCGTGGCCGCGGTGCGTTTTCTGTTCGGACGCGAGTGGTCGGGCCGCATTTTTCTTTTGAATCCTGACCTGACAGGCGATACCGAGGAGGAACTGCGCTTTCTTCAGGAATACATTCGCCAAGTGGGGCCCGCGGTGTACAACGTGTACCTGCTGCGGCGCTTGCGCCGGCGCGCCGGCGCCTTGGAGCGGGCGCGCTTTGCCCGAGAGCTCCATGACGGCGCGGTGCAGTCGCTGATTGCCGTCGAGATGCAAGTCGATGTGTTGCGCCGCGTTTCCGCCGCTGACCCGGCGAAGACTTCGCAGGAACTGGGCCGCATTCAGGGCCTGCTGCGCGAGGAGGTCCTCAAGCTGCGCGAGCTGATGCAGCAGATGAAATCATTCGATGTGGATTCCAAACGCCTGCTGAACCTGCTCCGCGACACGGTGGAGCGGTTCCAGAGGGAAACCGGAATTTCCGCCCGCTTTCTCTCCGACTTGGAAGAACTGGATATGCCGCAGCAAGTATGCCGGGAACTGGCGCGCATTGTGCAAGAGGGGCTGGTGAATGTGCGCAAACACAGCGGGGCGCACAAAGTGCTGGTTCGCCTGGGCGTAGATGACGGCGCCTGGCGGATGGTCATCGAAGATGATGGCGCAGGCTTTCCGTTCGCGGGACGCTTCAATCACGCGCAGTTGGACGGCATGGGGAAAGGGCCCGTTGTCATTAAGGAACGTCTCCATTTGATTGCGGGCGAACTCACGATAGAATCAAACCCCGGGCGGGGATCGCGCCTGGAAATCAGCATCCCTCAAAAACCGGAAGCAGTTTATGGAGAATAAGAAAGCGCAGCAAATTCGCATTCTGATCGCTGACGATCATCCTATTTTTCGCGATGGGTTGCGGCGGCTGCTGGAGGCCGAACCTAAGTTCGCGGTCATCGGCGAAGCTTGCGACGGCGCCGAGGCTGTAAAACTGGCCCGGCAACTCAAGCCTGACATCCTTCTGCTCGATTTGGCCATGCCCCGTCATCCTGGCCTGGAAGCGTTGCGTGAAATGAACTCCGATAGCGCGCAGCAGACCGTGCGCATCATTCTGCTGACTGCCGCGGCGGAGAAAAATCAAATCGTCGAGGCTCTGCAACTCGGGGCGCGCGGAGTTGTCCTCAAGGATTCCGCCACGCAGCTCCTGCTCAAGAGCATTGATACGGTAATGGCGGGAGAGTACTGGGTCGGCCGGGAGAGCGTGTCGAACCTGGTGCAGTATCTGCGCACCCTCATTCAGTCCTCGGGAGAGGAAGCGCGCCAGAAGAAATTCGGGCTCACGCCGCGCGAGCTGGAAATCGTCTCCGCCGTGGTTGCCGGCTATGCGAACAAGGAGATCGCCGAGTATTTCAAGATCAGCGAGGACACCGTCAAGCACCACCTGAGCAATATTTTCGACAAGCTAGGAGTTTCCACGCGCTTGGAGTTGGCGTTGTTTGCCGTCAATCAGTCCCTGCCCCTGAAGACAATTACGTGAGATGGTGCTAGCACTTTGGTGCCAGCCGACCCCACCGGAGGGCTATTGGACGCTGGATATTGTGAACGTATGATGAACCCATATATTCAGCGCTCTGAAGGAAGTAGACCGCGAGTTTTCCGTCAGGGAACTGAAGGCAAGACCGAGTCCAAACGGAAAGCCCAAGGAGAGCCCGTGAGAAAGTTCTTAGTTCAACTTTGGTCAGATGAACGGGGCCAGGACATTGCCGAGTACGCCGTCATGTTGGCGGTTATTTTGGTGATCGTCGTCGGCACCATTCGCCTGATTGGTTCCAACGCCAACAACGTGTTTTCGGAAGTTTCCAGCTCCATGCCGCAGTAGCGGTGGCGGCGGACTTGTCGTGAGTTTCTGCGCGCCGGCGTTTCTTCCGACACCTGTGGTGCCGCGATAACCCTGCTCTGAAAACGTTTCCTCGATCTCTTCCATCCGTGCCCGCTGTTTCGCCTAACTATTTGACCGGTGCGCTCTGTGCGACGTTGGCGGCTGACGTGCTCGAGAGCCGCGTCAAATAGGGGAAAAAGGGCGTAATCTCGAACGACATCTTCTCCCGGAACGTGCTCAGCGCTACCGGCTTGGTTTTCACCAGCTCCACCCGGCTGCTCCATGGATCTAACTTGACGCGCGCCCCCAGAGGCAGGGCGGCGATCTGATCTGTCTTTTTGAGTTCGAGCGCCGGAGCGGCGTTGAGTACCGCGGACATGCGAATCGAATCCCCGTTGGCCAACCCGCTGCCAAGATGCGGCCGAATCAGGCTCTTGAGCTCCTCCGCGTGTGCCTGCAGACTACGCAGGAACAGGCCCGCGCTGCCCAACTTGTCCTTGTACGGAGAACTGTCGAGCAATTCCAGAGCTTTTTTGTCGGCGGCCTCTTCCTGGGCGGGGTCGTGGGTGAAGTCCAGGCGTTCAAAAGTCTGGCTATCGGGGAAGAATAGCCGGTCGTTGAACGCGAGGCTAGTGTCTATGCGATGGCCGAGTGCGATGTGGGCGAGTTCATGCGCCAGAACCAAGGCCAGGGAGGCCTCGTCGGGCAAGACATCGAGCAAGCCGCGGCTTACGACAATGGTGTGCCCGATGGTGAAGGACTCAAGCGGCGTGGTCAGCAAAACCCGCGTTCGCACTTCCGGCTGGATATTCAAGTTGTTGGTGTAGATCAAATTGTTGACCACGGTCTGCATGACCTGGTCCACTTCTCCCGGGGGAGCGAGCAGGCCGCTCTTTTGTAGCCGTTCGAGGGCGTTGTCTTCCGCTTCGCGCTCCCACATGCGCTGGCTTTGCACCGGCGTGGCATCCTGTGTGGCGTCGGACCGATCGCGGACCGATTGCGGGGAATCCACCATAATTTCCGTAAACGAATCATTGCGGTTGCTGTTCTGCAGGTCGTAGCCCCAAAGCCTAGTTTGCGCCTTGAAGTGAAGCCCGCCGTGGTGGCGTTCATCCTCGGATTCTTCACTGTAAACGTAGGCCGGCAGCCAGACTCCAGGCCGCATGTTCAAACGCCAACTGTCGAAGTGCAGGTAGGGGTGCAGTCGTGAGTGCGAGGTATAGGTGCCATTGAAGCGAACGATATTGAAGTCCTGGTCTTCGACCCAGATCCGGCCCACGAATCGCCCATCGCCGGCACTCTTTTTGGGGTGAACGTCGATCACCAGGCAGCGAATCTCGCCCAGGAATTCGCGGCGCACGGAGGAAAAGTTGTAATCCTTGCGTTGAAAATCCTGATCGAGCAAGACCATCTGGGCAAAGCCGCCGGGCAGGAACTTCATGGAGTACAGCTCGTTTAGTTTGGGCACGACGTTGAGTTTCGACCACAGGCTGCGCCCGCGGTCGAGGGCGAAGGGTTGTTCGGTGTCGCGGCTTCCCCCGCCCGCCAAGTCGAGCTGGCCGAGAAAATAGCGATCGCTGACCGGAACGGGGCCGGTTTCGTCGGTGTCCTTGAGATTCTGAATGTAGGTCTCGATGATGGGATGGAGGCGGCGAATCTGCTCATTGAACGCATGCTCGCGCTCCACGATGCGGCCGATCGCCTCATCAAAGGAGCCTGGGACGGGCGGCGCGACGGCCGGCTCGGAAGCATCCGGCCGTTCGCCCACGGCGGTGGGATCCTGACCTAGTGCCCAAGCGGAAAAGATCAATGCAGACAACAGGACGACAGCTTTGAAACCGCGCATGAAAGGCCCCTTCCTTAAGAAGATGCTAAGTAAGGGTTTCAGGCCAGTTGAAACACGATGTGTAACACGGCGGTGGAGTCCGCGGGCTGGCCGTCCCGCAAGGCCGGTTTAAAGCGGATTTGTTCGGCGGCGCGAACTGCCGCCTCGTCCAGGCCATGCCCCAGTCCTCGAATCACGCGCTCGACGTGGATCTTGCCCGAAGCTTCGAAAACCACCTGCAGCAAAACCTCACCTTCGATATGCAGCTTGCGTGCTTCGTCGGTGTAAACCGGGGTCGGCTTGTACGTGATATCGGCGGGTACCATCTGCGGCGTTAGATCCTGCTTGGGCCGGGCCTGGGCGGGCGCGGCGACTTCCGCATCCCCAAAGCCGGCCTGGCGCACGGTGCCGCGCGAGGTATTCACCGAACCACTGCCGTCACCGATTGCAGTCCCATTGCCAAAACCGGCGCTGGCGACCACACCCTTAGAACCTTTGGCTCCCCCGGTTCCATTTCCGTTGCCTGGGCCCGCGGGCGAATCAAAGGAGCCCAACTGGGCGATGGTTACTGGTTTGCCATTATTGGGGCTGGCCGGAACGCCATTGGGATCGCCAAATCCCCCCGTCTGAACTTTTTGCGGCGCCTGGGCGATGGTGGGCGGCGCCGAACTGCCGGTGGAGAAATTGTCCGTCTTGACCAGCTTGCGCGGAATCACCGGGGTTATCGCGGGCACTGCAGCCTGCGTCGGCAGGTTGATCTTGGGCGCCGCAGGCGGATCGAGGTGCTCGATTTTCGGCCTCGCCACCGGCGGGGGCACGCGCAACGCCTCGACCGGCGCGGGATCTGGAGGCGGAGTAAACGCGGGCTTGATCTCGCGCACCGGCGCCGGCTGATGATTCACCGGAGGCGGGGTCGAGACCAGCGCGATCGCTTGAATCTCATGCACGGGCTGCAACAACACCTGGGGATGAAGGACTCCCACCCACGCCAGAGCCAAGACCGCCGTAGCCTCCACACTGAGACTTAGAACGAACTGGGCGAAGGGAGGGCGCTTTCGCGGTAGAAGGGAATCCGAAAATAACAGGACATCGTTGGGAGACTGCGACATAGACCGGCAGATTCCTTTCGCCAAAACTCACTGTTGCAGACGAAGGGCCAACGGCCAGACTCTGGGGGAAACCCAGTCGGCCAGGCGGCAACCTAAATTAGTCCTAATGGTAAGCACGAATGGGACCACTTCCGCAGGGCCAGCGGAAGCAAACACTTGCCAATTGGACACTCGGCCGAACTGCAAATAATGTTACCAGAGTGGAACCCAGCTTAGGCAAAAAAGTTGCAATTGGAACCGGCCATCTTTTCCACATTCTGGTTGGCGGAAAAGTCTTAGCAGAGAACGATCTTCGGGCTTTGGATTCCCCGCGTGGCGTTGCGGGTATCGACCACTAACTGCGATTCGCGAACGATGGCGGCGTAGTCGTAGTCGGAGTGATCGGTCACGATCAACACGCAGTCATATTGGCCGAGATTCTCCAGCGGCGCGCATTTCATCTGCAGGTCGTACTTTCTTCCTTTGCCGATAAACGGGAAATAGGGATCGTGATAGCTCGCTTCCGCGCCTGCCTGCTGCAGCAGTTCGATGATGGTGAGGGCGGGAGACTCGCGCAAGTCGTCGATGTCTTTCTTGTAAGCCACCCCCAGCACCAGCACGCGCGAGCCGTTGAGCGCTTTCTTTTGCCGGTTGAGCGCCTTGCCCACGGAATCCAGCACGTGGTACGGCATTTGGCTGTTGATCTCTCCCGCCAACTCGATGAAGCGAGTATGAAAGTCCCACTCCTTCGCCTTCCAGGAAAGATAAAACGGGTCGACCGGAATGCAGTGGCCACCCAAGCCGGGCCCGGGATAGAAGGGATGAAAACCGAACGGTTTGGTCGAGGCCGCGGCGATGACCTCCCAGATATCCAGCCCCATGCGCAGCGACAGCAGCTTCAATTCATTTACTAGTGCGATATTGACACAGCGATAAATATTTTCCAGCAGCTTGGTCATTTCCGCCGCCGCCGGAGATGACACGGGAACCACCCGGTTGAAAATCGATCGGTATAACGCGGCCGCCAGTTCGGAGGCCCGTGGGTCCAGGCCGCCTACCACTTTGGGAATATCCTGGCGCGTGATGGTCTGATTGCCAGGGTCCTCTCGTTCGGGTGAGAACGCGATATAAAAGGAGTTAGAGTCGTCGGCTCCCGGAAGCGCAGCCTTCAGCCCCATACGGTTCTCTTTTTCCAAAATGGGAACCAGCACCTCTTCGGTGGTTCCGGGGTAGGTTGTGCTTTCCAGGATCACGAGCTGTCCGGCGCGCAAGTGGGGCGCCATAGACTTGGCAGTGCCCGTGATGTAGCTGAGGTCCGGCTCCCGATACTCATTGAGCGGGGTAGGCACGCAGATGATGACCGCGTCCATCTCCTTAATCTGCGAATAATCCGAGGTAGCCCGGAAGCCGAGCCCGCGCGCCTCCTCAATTTCTGCCGCAGAGATGCGGTAAATGTAAGAGCCGCCCTGTTGTAGGACTGAGACTTTGCGCTCATCTACGTCGAACCCGGTGACCGGAAATTTCTTCGAGGCGTAGAGCAGGGCCAAGGGAAGGCCGACATAACCTAGTCCGATGACGGCGACACGCGCTTGGCGGAGTTCGATCTTGTTTACCAACTCCGCCACGGGAGAACGGGTCGTCGATGGGGTGCTCATAAAAGGGGAGAATCGCTCGGGCTAGTATGCCACATCCCGCGAGGATGCTCCGGTCCGTGGTTGCAGGGTGGTCATGCCGTGTTTCGCGGGGCAGGATTGGCAATTACTTCGGTCACTTGGGGGATCTGAAGGCATAAGGGGACAATCTCAAGTAAACCACGGCTGCTGAGGATTATGGGGTGTCCTTGGGGCTACTAAAAGCAAGAAAAGTGATTGACGCACAGCAGGATGCAGTCTTAGGATAAGACAAGGTCAACCCCAGAAATTTACTTGTTGTGAGGAAGGTGGGAATGAGGAAAGGTACGACTATGCTGCGCAACCTTCTTGCTGGGATGGTGCTGGCGGTTTTCCCGTTGTCGCTTATGGCCGCAGATTCTTCGGGAGCCGCGATGCTGTACGCCAAAGGCACGGCGTGGCTGAACGGCGGAGCGGTTCCAGGATCTTCCGCGATCTTTCCCGGAGATTTAGTTCAGACCAAGCCAGGGTCCATGGCTAACATCAATGCGGCCGGCTCGAATGTCATGATTCTGCCGGATTCGCTGGTGGAGTTCGAAGGCGCCGCGGTTGGGGTTGACCACGGAAGCGTAAGCGTTTCCACCGCGAAGAGCCTGCAGACTCATGCCGAGAACGTGACCATTACGCCGGCTTCGAGCGGCTGGACGGAGTTTGACGTCAGTGATCAGGAAGGCAAGGTGCAGATCGTAGCTCGCAAAGGCGACCTGAGCATCAACGACGGCGCGGCCACTACCACCTTGGCGCAGGGACAGCAAACCGTCCGCTACGATTCCCCGACGAAGAAGACTCGCAGGCGCCGCGGTGGCGCTGCCCCGGCGGCTGGTGGCGGTATCCTTGATTCGCCTTGGGTGTGGGGGCCGGCGTTGGCGGGACTTGCAGGATTTGAGGTTTGGGTTATCACGCGGTCGCCGAATCCGGTCAGCCCGGCGGTACCCTAACCGCAGCAGCAGCCTTAGATTTTCATTTCGTGCAGGGCTGAGAGCGCCGCCATGTGCCTCAGTTCGAGGGTATACGGTTCACTGATCTTACTTCGCTATTATTTTGCTGTCGCCTTCCGTGTTAGCCTCCAGCTTTTGCCTTCACCTCCGTGTAGATGCCTGAATGAACAAAGAACTGAGGGATAAGCTGCAAAGCTACGTTTTGGTGGCAATCGTGGGGACATGCCTCGCCATGCTGACCGGTTGCGGTGCAGGTGGTTTTACCCCTCCGCCCGTGCCCGTGAGCATTTTCCTGACGCCGGCTTCGTCGACGGTGAGAGTTGGAACCAGACAACCGTTCTATGCCATTGTGGAAGGGAGCACGAACACGGCCGTCACCTGGCAGGTTAATGGCGTAACCGGAGGAACGACGGCGAATGGTCTGATCGATTCCAACGGCGTCTACACGGCTCCCTCAACTTTGCCCACTCCCGCCAGCGTGACGATCACGGCGATCGCGGCGGTGGATGCGACAAAATCCGCATCGGCCAGCGTGACCGTTGTGGTCGCGATCACGGTTCTGCCCGCACTGGTTGCGCTGAATCTCAATACCGCGCAGTGCCCCGTGAGCCAGCAATTTTCCGCGCCGGTGACCGGGAGCAGCAATACGAGTGTCGATTGGCTGGTGAATGGCATTCCCCCCGGCGATCCGAATACGAGCTTCGGAACGATCACTACGGATGGCTTGTATACCGCGCCCGGCGCCATTCCAGCGCCGCCGGTGTTCAATGTCACCGCGGTTTCGCAGGCACAACCGACGCAGTCTGCCAGCGCGAGCGTATCGGTTTCTGCCGGAGGGGCGCTGGTGGATCAGGCGGCAGAGATCGCCCCTATCCAGCTCGGCACTTCGGGTGGCAATGCACAAGACCAGTCTGCCCATGCCTGCTGCTCGGGAACCCTGGGAGCGTTAGTAATGCGGAATGGGGATCAGTTCGTTCTCAGCAACAACCATGTCCTGGCGCGCGAAGATCAGGCGCGGCCGGGAGAGTCCATCGTGCAGCCGGGTTTGGCGGATAGTAGTTGCCAGGCTGGCAACACGGTGGCCAATTTCACCCAGGCAGTGAAACTGCTGAATGTCAACCACACCGCGGTGGCAGATGCGGCTCTGGCCAAAGTGGTGGCTGGTGAGGTTGATCCGAGCGGCGCGATTCTACAGCTCGGTGCGCTGAGCTGCACCGACCCTGCCTCGAATTCAGGGGCGCAGGCGCAACCGGCGCCTCCCGCCAGCACCGTTGTTGCCCCGGCCGTGGGCATGGCCGTGGCCAAAAGTGGCCGCACCACCGGGCTTACCTGCGGGACCGTCAGCGCGATCGCGGCCGATTTCCAGGTGCAATACTCGAACAGTTGCGGCTCAAGCGCGGGCTTCGTGGTTAGCTTCCATAATCAGGTGGCAATCGAGACACCAGCGTTCGCGGGGCCGGGAGATTCCGGATCCTTGATTGTTAACTCCGAGACCTCAGAACCTACGGCTTTGCTCTTCGGAGGTGATTCCGCTAGCGGGTTAACCATCGCCAATCCAATTCAGGATGTGCTGAACGCCCTGCCCGACCCTTCCAACCAGGCGTTGCCGACCATTGTGGGAGGCAGCACGCATCCGGTGGAGGCCTGCGTGGGGCAGTCGAGTCCTTCGCAATCGCGGCAGAATCCTTTGGCGCCGCTCTTGCGGCCTTCGCAAGCGGCGATGACGCGCGCCAAGGCGGTGAAGAGCGAGCATGCGGCGGTGCTGGAATCCGATCCTGCGGTGTTGGGCGTGGGGGTGGGGGCGGGGGACAATCCGGGTGAAGCCGCGATCATCGTCTTCTTGGACCGGGGAAAAGCGCACCGGTACATTCCCGCCAACTTGGACGGGGTGGCGGTGAAGGTGCGAACCATTGGCCCGCTGCGAGCATTCGCGGGCGGGGGCTGCACTGGCCCCCCGCGTGCGCAAGCAGTTTCCCTACGCTGAAAGTTCTCCAGCCTCGTCTGGCCGCCGATGCCGGAAGCGCAAGCGGCCGAAACCGCCGAAGCGGGGTTCGATGGCGGCCAGCGTGCAAAGCACGTAGAACAGCGCCGCGTTTGCAGGAACCTGCAAATTGAAATCCGTGAGGCTGTGGACAAGAATGCCAGTGATTCCCAGCATCGCTGCTAACGCGAGCGCCCCATTCGGACTCTTTGTCCAGTTGTCGAGCTTGTTCATGGCGCGGGAATAGACCACTAGAAGGAACCACAGCAAGACGGCAAAGCCCAAGGCCCCCATTTCGACCAGCAGTTGGAGATAGTCATCGTGGGCTTGGTTCACGAAGAAATCCGTATAGAAGCTTCGATACTGTGGGTAGACGATCGGAAATACACCTAAGCCCCAGCCTAATACCGGTTTGCGAGCAAACATCTTCAAGCCGTCGCGGTCGATGCTCAACCGCAAACCTCCTGACAATTCCGTCTGGGTTTCGCTGTGAATGGTGCTTATACGATTGGTAAGTTCGCTGCCTCCGAGCCAGATCAGCAAGCCCGCCACCAGTGCGAGAAATGCACCCAGCGAGAGGATCGCTGCGCCGCCTTTGCGCCGTTTAAGCAGGATGGCGCAAAGAACCATCACCTGCACAACGAAGGCAAGCATTCCGCCGCGCGATCCCGACAAAAAGATTGTGCCTGCCATCACCGCCGCGGCCACGGCTGCCATTGCCCTGCGCGACACGGGGATGGAATGCAGGAGCGCAATCACCAGGGGTATGGGCAGCAGCATTTCCATCAAACCTGCGTAGTGGTTGTGGTTTACGTAGGGACCGTAGATCCAGCCGCCTTCCTGTGGCTTCCTGAGCCAATACAGCTTGCCGTTCGAATCCAGGCCTTGGAATAGGGCAAATATGGCCAGAGCAAAGCCGTAGCCGGAAACCAAGTAGGCGAGAACTCTGAGCTGGGATGTGCGGCGCAGGCTTTGCACCATCAGGAAACAGATCAGACCATAGGCGCAATACAGCCGGGCTTCCGAGAGGCTTTGGTAGGGATAAGAGGTTTGTTTGGCGAGCAACTGCACGGCGATCAAAGCTGCGAAGGCCAGCATGGGCAGGAAAAGAGGGCTGCCCTTGATCCGCAGCTCTCCCGAGAGCGTCTGCCAGCAAGCCCAGAGAAAAAACAGGAAGGCGGCGCCGGCCTCCAAAATGAAGATGGCCCAGGGCTCGACGGCGCCAAATGCCAGCGGAGCAAACAGCAAGAGACTCACGGTGCCATAGAGAACAAGCTGCCCCAGAACGGAACTGGACTGCGGGTCGCTAACGACATCGGCGCGGGTTGCGACCAGCTGAGGCATTTTCACCACTTACTGTCCTTGTTGGGGGCGTGCTGCCAATCGCACATCATCAAGCCACAACTTGCCCTTGATGGGGCTTCCGGCCGGAACCCGCTGGATATGAACGACCAGCAGCCTGGTATCCGGTCCGGTCATGATGTTTCCGCCAATGCGCTTCCAGAAGTCGGCATCTTTCATATCTTCGCTAATAAAGTACACAGTTCCTTTGTAGAAATCCTGCACAGCAAGTTCCGGTCCGCCGGCGCCCTGCATATCTTCAGACTTGAAGTAGGCGGAGAATTCGTAGTTGGTGTTGGGCTGCACGGGGATGGTCTGCAGTATGCCAGCATCGTTGAGACCGCGGCTATCAAAAACCATCGAAAGCGAACGATCTCCGGCGTGAACCTGCGTCGGGTCGATGGAGAGTGAGACGTCGGGCAATGGTTGGTACTGCCAGCCAAAGCCGCCGTTGAGGACATCCAGACTGAAGTCGCCGTTGACCACCAAGTTCTCCGACGTCGGCTGGTAAGCGGAAAGACCGCTGAGGCTCCCCGCCTGTTGCCAGACCATGCGGGCTTGATCCACATCCTGCTGCGCGATCAGGTACCGGATGTAGTCGAACACATAGCGCCGTTCCACCGGCTGCTGGAGTTTTACAAGCTGGGCCCAGACTTTAACCGCGGCCGCACTCTCCTTCTTGGAACCGAGGTAGTTCAGAAAAATCGAGTCCACGCTCGCCATGGGCGGGATCGCATCCCGCAACAGCACGTCGATGTCGGGCTTGATCCGCCAGCAAAGATCCAACGCCGATAACGGCAAGTAAGGATCATTCTGAAGAACCACGCGAAACTCTTTGAGCGCTTTGTCGGTTTCGCCCTCGACCACATACAAGTTGGCGGCTTCCCATGCAACCTCGGGAGTTGTGGGGTTGGCGAGGACGGCGTGTTCGAGCGCATCCTGCTGGCGCGCGGTGTCGCCCAGAAGTTGATAGACGCCGGCCAGGTCCAGCCAATAGCGCGACGAATACGGATTCAAAGTCACCGCGGCGCGATAGGAAGCGACCGCGGCGTCGGGGGAGCGTTCCACCAGCCAGAAATAGCGTCCGAGCCGATACTGATATTCCGCATTGCCGGGTTGCAGCCAGGCCGCTTTGCGCAAGCTCGCCACGTCCGGCCGGTCGGCGTAGCGCGCCGCCAAATACTCCTTGGCAATAAAAAATGTGTAGGCTCCTGCGACCAGCAGGGCGGCGAGGAGCACGCATGTCTTCCGGGCTGAGTTATGTAGCGATATTCGCATCCGGCCGCCTGGAGCAGGGCGATTACGGGCGTTCGCGACGGAGGCTACGCGCTGGTGGAGGTGGCCTTGGCTTCCGGCTCCTCCGGCTTTGCCAAGGCATCACTGGTTTGCGGGTCTGCCTGATAGTAGCGACTGCCGTATTTCCCTTGGTATTCGTAATAATAGTAATAGTCGGGAGACGAGAGATCAGCCGCGTTCAACAGCACGCCGGACACGTGGGCGTTGACGCGCAGCAGGATATCGCGGGCGCGGCGTAAAGCTTGCTTTGTCGTTTGGCCGGAGCGAATGACCAGCACGACGGTATCCGCCCGGGTGGACATGATCACGGCATCCGTAACCGAGAGCGTGGGCGGCGTATCAATCACAATGTGATCGTACTGCTGCCGCAGTTCCTTAAGAACGTCGGCCATGTTGCTGGAAGCAAGCAACTCGGCGGGATTGGGAGGCGGCGTTCCCGCCGGCAGCACGAACAGAGTCGGCAGCACGCTCGAGCGCACGACTGCCTGCTGCAACGTCGCGCTGCCCGTGAGCACATTGCTGAGGCCAGTGCGCGGGCCCATGCCCAGCGCTTTGTGAATGCTGGGCCGGCGTAAGTCCGCGTCAATGATTAGAACGCGGCTTCCTTTTTGCGCCAGCACAATGCTGCAATTCAGGCTGGTCGTCGTCTTCCCCTCTTGCGGCAGGGCGCTGGTGATCAAGATCACCTTGGGCGGCGATCCCAGTGAGCTAAGCAACAGCGAAGTGCGCAATGCGCGATAGGATTCTGCCATCTGCGACTGCGGCCGCGACTGCGTGATCAACTCCACTGCTTCCCTTGAAGAAGTCACCGAAAGACGCTGCTTCGAATTGCTTTCGCTGGAGCTCTTGGAACCGAGCGGAATCATGCCCAGAGAGGGCAGAGAGGAAATGACCTGCGCCTGTTCCGGGGTGCGCACGGTGTTGTCGATGGCGTCCAGCAGGAAGGCGAGACCAACGCCCGTGGTTAGTCCCAGCGCCAAAGCAAACGCGAGGTTACGGGGGACGTTTGGTTCCGCCGGGACCGTAGGAACTCGAGCCCGATCGACGGTGCGGAAGTTATTCGACCGCAATCCCGCCGTGACTCCCGCCTCCCTAAGTTTTTCCAGTAATCCCTGGTAAAGCGTGCGGTCGGTGTCGACCTCCCGCGCCAACTGGTTGTACTCAATGGCACTCTCGTTGAGCTGGTTAGCCTCCTGTTTTTGCTGGTCCAGGGCCCCGCGTAAGAGCTTCTCGCGTTGAACCGCCGCCATGTATTCAGCTTTTACCCGTCCGGCGGACTTCCTCAGTTCCACCTGAATCTGGGCCTCCACCTCTTTGGCCTGGTTGTTCAGTTGCGCCACTTTGGGATAGGCCGGCCCGAATTGGGTGCTGAGCTGGGCAATTTGGATCTTCAAATCGGCGTCCTGCTCGCGCAGTCTTTCCAGAAGGGAGGAGCCGCCGGCGACGCTGCCCTTGTCGCTCTCCACGCTGGTTGCCGCGGCTGCGGCCGAGTCCAAGTCATCGGACTGCACCAGGTGATATAAGGACTCTTTCTCCATGCGGTCCGATTCTGCCACGGTCAGTTCCCGGTTGAGTTCGTCCAGCTTGCTGGTGATGATGTTCTGCTTCTCGTCAATGCCCAGGATTTCGTGATCCTTCTGATACTTGACCAGCTTCTCCTGCGAGGTTTCGACTCTCATCTGCAGGTCGGTAAGTTGTTTGGAAAGCCAGTCGGAAGCCTGCATCGTGGACTCGAAACGGGTCTTGAAGTTCTGCTCCACGTACGTGCTCATCAACGTGTTGACCACGTGCGCGGCCAACTCTCTATCGCGGCTGCGGAAATGGATTTCGATAATGCGGGTATCGGGCACCGAAGTAACCGTCAGGCTTGAGTGGAATGCGCCGAGCAGGCGCGAAGTAGCAGCCGAATCGGTCTGCAGTGTGTCCGTAGACAGGCCAAGGGATGCAGGAGGAGCGCTTCCGTTGCCGCCGAACTCCGGCTGGCGGTCAAGATTCAGCTCCTTGATGACCTGCAGAGCCAGCAGATCGCTGCGCAAGATGTGCACTTCGGTTTCGATATCGGTGGCATCGTAGTCGCCTATGCCGCCGCCCGCCGAATCCTTGAAATTCAACATCATCATGGGATCGGGCTTATTGATTGCGATGCTTCCGAAGGCATCGTAGATGCGGGTGGCGCGCGCCGTGGCGATGGCAACCACTCCAAAGATTGCCGCGACCGAGGCCAGGATGATCCAACGGCGCTTCACCAATACCCGAAAATACTCCCGCAGCACGGATTCTTGCGCCGGAAGTGCCGCATAAATATTCGGTCCGAGCTGCCGCTGGAACTCCGACGGGAAAACCGGCTGGGCTTCGCGCAGAACCTGGCTACTTGCTGGAATCAACGATCCCGAATCCATCTACACTCCTAACGAGACGCTGGCTTGGCCCTGAGAAGCCGCTGCCTGCAGTTTTTCGAGGCGCAACACTCCCGCAGACCGCTCACAATGACCTCGGCTGGGTATGTGCAGCCATTCTAGCATTGCACTTCGTTACTGTTGGGCTTAATTTCGGAGGTTACAAAATACGTAACCGCGAAGATGCATCGGCGGAGCGCGCTCCCAGCATCTTCGCTATACTACGTGGTCGGTGACTTCGAAAGGCGGCTGCGTTCGAGTTTTCCGGTTGCACGGACAAAGGTAAATGAACTGGTCGGAACAAGTGGTTTTGGTCACGGGCGGAACGGGCTCCTTTGGCAAGAAGTTCGTGGAGTTCATGCTGTGCCATTGCCATCCCCAGAAGCTCATTGTTTTCAGCCGTGATGAGCTGAAGCAACATGACATGCAAGCTTCCGGATTCGACCATCCCAGCATGCGTTACTTTCTGGGCGACGTTCGCGATGTGAATCGGCTGGAACGGGCTCTTGCCGGAGTTACCGTTGTGGTTCACGCCGCCGCACTTAAGCAGGTTCCGGCCTGCGAATACAATCCGTTTGAAGCAATCCAGACCAACATCATGGGCGGCCGCAATGTGATTGATGCCGCCATCAACCAAGGCGTGCAGCACATTCTGGCGCTCAGCACTGACAAAGCGGTGAATCCGGTCAATCTGTATGGCGCCACCAAACTATGCGCCGAAAAGATGTTCGTACAGGCGAACGCCTACTCCGGCCGGCAAATGACCCGCTTCAGTTGCGCCCGCTACGGCAACGTGGTGGGCAGCCGCGGCAGCGTGATTCCCGTTTTTCTCGAACAGCGCAAACGCGGCAAAGTGACCCTCACGGATGCCCGCATGACCCGTTTCTGGATCACGCTCGAACAGGGCGTGCGCTTCGTGGTTCGCTGCCTCGAGCAGATGCACGGCGGCGAAATTTTTGTGCCCAAGATCCCCAGCATGAAGCTGACGGATATGCGGGAAAGCATCGCCCCCGAGTGTGAAGTGAGCTACATCGGCATCCGCCCCGGCGAGAAACTGCACGAGGTGCTGGTCTCGGAAGACGAGGCCCGCAACACCGTGGAACTCGACGATATGTATGTGATCCAGCCTTCGCATCCCTGGTGGCGGAAGGAAAACTGGAATGGAGCGCGCGCCCTGCCCGATGGATTCCGCTACACCAGCGATACCAACTCGCGCTGGCTCACCAGCGAAGAACTGCAGGAACTGATTGCGCCCAGCCCATCCGAACCGGCGCTTACGCCGCGCTAAGGTCGCGAGGAGCTTGATGAGTGCGATTCGCACCAGCGGGGAAGTGTTGGCGATCCACGGCGGTTCCCCGGTGCGCGCAACTTTGTTGCCTTACGGAAGGCAGTCGGTCGACGAAAGCGACATTCAGGCGGTTGCCGATGTGCTCCGCTCCGATTGGCTGACCACCGGCCCAAAGGTCGCAGAATTCGAGGAAGCTTTCGCAGCCTGGGTAGGCGCTCGCCATGCCGTCAGTTTCAGCTCCGGAACGGCAGCTCTGCATGCCGCTGCCTTCACCGCGGGATTGAAGCCTGGCGACGAGGCCATCACCACGCCGCTCACGTTCGCAGCCACCGCCAATTGCGTTCTGTATCAGGGAGCGACGCCGGTTTTCGCCGACGTTACGCACGATACTTTGAATCTAGACCCGGAGCAGATTGGCTCTCGAATCACGCCGCGAACCAAAGCTCTTCTTCCCGTCGACTACGCGGGCCATCCTGCCCATCTGCACCAAATTCTGGAAATTGCTGATCGGCATGGACTCGTCGTGATCGAGGATGCGTGTCACGCGCTAGGCGCGGAGTATCGCGGCAAACGCGTCGGCGGCATCGCGCACATGACTGTATTTAGCTTTCATCCCGTGAAGCACCTCACGACCGGCGAAGGCGGCATGGTGACCACCGACAACCCGGAGTTCGCGCAGACCCTGCGGCGTTTTCGCAACCATGGCATCAGCAGCGACGCCCACGAGCGGCAGCGCGCCGGACAGTGGCACTACGAGATGCTTTTTCTCGGATTCAATTACCGCCTGACCGACTTTGCCTGCGCTCTGGGCCTCTCGCAGATGAAGAAGCTCGAGGCCAACCTTGCCCGCCGCCGTCAGATCGCGGCGAAATATTCGGCGGCCTTCGGCAAAATGCCGGGGGTCGTTGCCCCGTCCATTTCGCCGGAGGCGAACCCGGCCTGGCATCTTTATCCCATTCGTCTTGACTTATCCAAGTTGTCGGTAGGTCGAACCGAAGTGTTTCAGGCGCTGCGCGCGGAAAATATCGGCGTCAACGTTCACTACATCCCGGTTCATTATCATCCCTACTATCGCGAGCGCTTCGGAGACCGTCGCGGCGAATTTCCGGTCGCAGAAGATGCGTACGAAAGGCTCATCAGCCTTCCCATGTTCCACAGTATGAGCGACGGCGACATCGAAGACGTAATCACCGCGGTGGCGAAAGTGATCACGCATTTCGCGAAATAGAAACCACCTTGCCCGACTTTTCCCAATTCTCGGTGCTGGTGGCCGGATCGGGCTCCATCGGCCGGCGCCACATGGCGAATCTGCACCGGCTTGGCGTTCATAAACTCGCCGCTTGCGATCCCGACCCCGATCGCCTGGCTCCCATGGTGGAAGAACTCGCCGTCGAGCCGTTCTCGGATTTCTCCACCGCGCTGGCTTCCCGAAAGCCGGATATTGTTTTTGTGTGCACGCCTCCGGTTCACCATGTTGGCCAGGCGTTGCAGGCACTGCGGGCGGGCGCTCACGTATTCATTGAGAAGCCGCTGTCGCACGGATTGGAAGGCATCGAAGAACTGGCGGACGAAGCGAAGCGGAGCGCCCGCGTCGTGCAGGTCGGATACAACCTGCGCTTTCATCCCGGCCTTCGCAAGCTCAAAGAACTGGTGGAGGCGGGAACATTGGGACGGCTGCTCTGGGCGCAGGTGGAAGCGGGCCAGTATTTGCCCGACTGGCGTCCCTGGCAGAACTATCGCCAGAGCTACACGGCGCGGCGCGAGCTGGGCGGCGGCATTCTGCTCGATGGTTCGCACGAACTCGATTCCATCACCTGGCTGCTGGGGCGGCCCGTGGAAGTCAGGTGCATGGCAGGCAAGGTGAGCGCGCTGGAAGTGGACGTGGAAGATTGCGCCAGCGTTCTGCTGCGTTTCGCCGATGGCGCGCAGGCCGATGTGCATCTTGATTTTGTGCAGCGCGTTTATTCACGGTCGTGCAAATTGGTGGGCGAGCGGGGCACGGCGTTCTGGGACTTCACCGCGCGCGAGGTAAGGCTCTTTCTGGCGGAAGACGGCGGCTGGCAGAGTTTCCCGCACAGCTTCGAGCCGAATGACATGTATGTAGCCGAGGTGGAGAGCTTCCTGCGCTGCGTAGCCAACGGCGATAATCCGCTAGTCAGTTTGGCCGAAGCTTCGGAAGTTCTGAAGTTGGCTCTGGCCGCCAGGTCTTCTGCGGAAACGGGCCGTGCGGAACTGCTGGCGTGATGTCCGGCGGTGGCCCCGAGCGCGCAGAATCGCAAAAATGGGAGCGTCGGACGTTGCGCGGGACGAAACGATGATCGTGGCGATTGTGCAGGCTCGCATGTCCTCCACCCGTTTGCCGGGCAAAGTGTTGGCTGACGTGGCGGGACATCCTATGTTGTGGCACGTCGTGCAGCGCTTGCGCCGCGCGCGCCTGCTGAATCGCACTGTGGTGGCGACTTCCGAGAATCCCTCCGACGACGCCATTGTTCGATTCTGCGAGCAGAACGCCATCGACTTTTTTCGCGGTAGCGAAGCCGATGTGCTCGACCGCTACTACCAGGCCGCGCGAGAATTTCGCGCCGATTCGGTTGTACGCGTCACATCAGACTGCCCATTGATCGATCCGGCTGTGGTCGATAAAGTCGTCCGGCGATTTCTCGACGGCGGCAACGATTACGTTTCCAACACGCTGCGCTACACTTATCCCGACGGGCTCGACGTGGAAGTCTTTTCCTTTGCCGCGCTCGAGCGCGCCTGGCGCGAGGCGGCCAAGGGTTCCGAGCGCGAGCACGTGACGCCGTATTTGCGAGCCGGCAAGTTTCCCGCCGCAAACGTCGATAACGATGCGCCCTCGCCTCGCAACCTGCGCTGGAGTGTGGATGAGCCGGCGGACCTGGAATTCGTCCGCCGCGTCTTCTCGGCGCTGGGTGAGAACGAGTGTTTCGGGATGAAGGAGGTACTTGATTTCTTGAACCAGCATGCCGCCGTACAGGAATTGAACTCCGCAGTCATTACCAACGAAGGCTATTGCAAAAGCCTGTATCAGGAAGCGGTGGCCGGCGCGGCTCCCAAAAGGCCGCTGGACAAATCACAGAGCTGGTTTCGCCGCTCGCAAAAAGTGATTCCGGGCTCCGCGCAAACCTTCAGCAAGGGCTACACCCAGCACGTGCAGGGCGTGGCGCCGCTGTTTCTGCAGCGCGGCCAGGGCTGCAGAGTCTGGGACGTGGACGGCAACGAGTACATCGATTTCATCCAGGGCTTGCTGCCGAACATTCTCGGCTATGCCCACCCCGAAGTGAACGCCGCGGTCACGCGGCAGTTGGCGGAAGGCCACAGCTTCTCCTTGCCGCACCCGCTGGAAGTCGAACTAGCCGAGCGCCTAACCCGGCTGATTCCTTGCGCCGAAATGGTTCGCTTCGGCAAGAATGGCTCCGATGCCACGTCCGGCGCCGTACGCGCCGCGCGCGCCTTCACCGGCCGCGATCACATTGCTTGTTGCGGCTACCATGGCTGGCAGGACTGGTATATCGGCAGCACCACCCGCAACGCCGGCGTTCCCGGCGCGGTACGCGCTTTGACCCATCCTTTCCCGTACAACGATCTGGCGACCCTGGAAAAACTGCTCCAAGAACATCGCGGCGAATTCGCCGCCGTGATCATGGAACCGGTCAACTTCGTTGAGCCGGGGGCGGGCTATCTGCAGGGTGTCAAGGAACTCGCCCACCAGCACGGCGCGTTGCTCATTTTCGATGAAATCTGCAGCGGATTCCATTTCGGCCTGGGCGGGGCGCAAAAGCGCTACAACGTGGTTCCTGATCTGGCCTGCTTCGGCAAGGCCATGGGCAATGGATTTCCCATCGCCTGCGTGGTGGGCCGCGCCGATGTGATGAAGACTTTCGAGGACATTTTCTTCAGCTTTACCTTCGGCGGGGAAGTGGCCTCGATGGCGGCGGCGATGACCGTGCTCGACGTCCTTGAACATACTGACGCGCTGCTGCGCATCGAAACCAACGGCCGCGTCTTGCAGGATGGATTCAACGCTCTGGCCAAGCTAGCCGGCCTGGCAGACCGCCTGACATGTGTGGGGAATCCGGCATGGTCGCTGGTCAAATTCCGCGACGCGGAGGGCAAAGACAGCCTGCTGCTGCGCAGTCTGGTGTCGCAGGAAATGGTCAAGCGCGGCGTACTGGCTCTGGTTACTCACAACATGACCGCTGCACACGATCATGTGGCGGTGCAGCAAACTCTCGAAGCTTACGCCGCGGTCATGAAAACCGCAGCGGGCTGGCTGCAGGATCCTGCCCCCGAGCGCTTTCTGGAAGGGGAGATGATTCAGACAGTATTCCGGGTGCGCTGAAGGCGACCAAATCACAGATCTGAGAAAGGAACGGCAACGAATCAAATTCATTTCGGGTGATGCACGGGTAATAGAAAGAAGGAGACACAGAGCTCGAATTCATTAGCACGGAGGGAGGTTGGAGACGTGGAACTGCAGGGTCATGTCGAAGACAAGAATCGAGCGAGGCATGTCGCTGGGCGGGACGCAAGGAGTCTGATCGCCTGGGGAACAGGTACCCTCCTCCGTAACTACCTGACGGCTCATCCCAACGATCACGGCTTGTCCTACGTTGTCGATTCCTTCCAGAAGGAAGCTGGAGAGTTTATGGGCTTGCCCTTCCTGCCCGTGAGCGAACTGAAGAAAGAGGATCCCGCCAGTATTCTGCCCGTTATTTTTTCGGTAAGTAATCAGTCGGGACGTTCCATTGCGCTCGCGCTCAACGCGCTCGGCTTCCGGTACGGTCATGGATATATCGACGCTGCCGACGTCTTTCGCCCCGATTTCGAGGAAAAGGTTTCTGCTCTGGTCGGAAAGCCCCCAAGTACGGTGAACTACAGCCTGGCCAGATCGCATTACAACAACTCACACGTGCCGGTTCAAACCACTATCTGTGGTATCTGGCTTCTTCTGGAGTGCCTTGAAGCAACAGTGGGGCGCCCTGGCTGCATTGCTGAGGTCGGGGCTTATCGGGGCGGAAATTCGGTTTTGATGCTGCAATCAATGGCAGCAAGGAGGGATGCTCGACGGTATTTCATTATGGATTCATTCGAGGGTTTCCCTGAGTTGAGCGAGCATGATCCCCGGAGCGAACAGCACAAGTTTGATGAGGAATACAACTTGCTGGAGATCGAGGATCGCTTCTCTGTGTTCGAGAATGCGGAGATCATTCGGGGTTTCGTCCCTGATACCCTAAGTGACCTGCCACGGGATGCTACTTACTCTCTAGTTTTTTTTGATTGCGATCTCTACGAGCCGGCGACCGCGGTGCTGACATACTTTTGGGACCGGATGGTACCTCAAGGATACATTGTTCTGCATGACTACATGCACTTGGTTTACGGAGGCGTCCAACGCGCGGTCGATGAATTCTGCGGAAGGACGGGGATCACTCCGGCAGTGTCTTTTGAGTCGACAATGGCGGTGTTGAAGAAAGTATGATTTCTTTCCGTCGTGGTGCTTGAGCAAGAGGAAACGAAGCCTGATCCATATGCTCATCCCGATCATTTCTGGAAGGCTGGACGACTAACCGTTGGGCCCAGTGCTAAGTGGTGAACTTTTCTAGGTTTATTAGCACGGAGTCCATGCGATCGCTCATTAGTCCGTGCACCGGAAGTGCAAGGCATGGCTCGTAATTGGGAGAGAGCGGGTTTCCGCACCAATCGAAGTGATAAACGGTTGCGCTCACTCCGCCATTCTCCAACATACGGATTGCTTCAAGCAGTTTTTCTGGGTCCGCGCCGCGCAGGACAGGCGCTATGCCCGGCGCACCGCCCGTCTCAAGCGCTTCGGCCATCCAACGTGGCCACCCACGGGCCGCTGTGCTAGCGCTGACGCGAACAGTGTTTCTGTGTCTCGCTCGACGTTCATCTTCCGCCGCGCCAAGAACCGAATTTTGTTCCAACCACTTTGTCACGGTCGGATGGATCATCTGTGTTTGATTCTTGAAGTATTCCTCGTAGTCGAGACGATCCCCGATTTCCGTCATTCCAGCCAGCAGCTCTGTGAGGGGAGAAAGCGGAGTCGTATCTCGTTCGAACTCCACGTAATCCGACTCGTCAAGGAGAATACCGCCACCAGGCAGGCCGAACAGTTTCCAGAGGCTTACGACTTGTGCCACAGACTTGAATCCGCTAGCCGGGGGCGTCGTTCGACAGAAGAAATCGCCAGAATCAACGCGATCTAAAATCAGCACGGAACCGCGATATTTTTCCGCGAGCTGGTCCCACGCAGAAGGTGGGAAACCCCATCCCCATTGCTCGTACAGGAGAACCCCGTCGACGTTCAGCCCGTACGCGCCGGCTTCTCTCATGGGCACAGGCGTGACGTACCTGCCGAGAGCGCTGACCACGCAGTACGAACTCCACTCCGGAAACGCCACACGGTTGGGCCTCCTCAGGCCGGCACGGAACAACGCATGGCTCAAGGCCTGCCGGCCGCCTGGGAAAATCATGCGCGACGAAAAAGCAGGGCTCCGAGAGGTGACTGGATGCCGGCATGGTGTCCTCCGCCACAACCCGATGGAGCGAGTGTTGCATGGTGGAGCGTTAGCCAACGTTGACAATGAGCAGGTCCTCTCGGGTATTTCCCATGGGAAGGGCTGGATCTTGAGGAAGCAGATAAGAATTGAAGTTCCGTTTCCTATACCGCTGCATGATCCTCAGGATCATATCGTCGTCAAATTGAACCAAATCCGGATCGACGGGCAGTTGCATTGGAGCTGGTTCATTGAGCTTCTGCTGTTCGTGACGCCATTCCCGATCAAACTGCTGGCCGTGGGCAGAAGCCAGAAACCGATTCTTTTTCGAAATGTTCGGTATGTCGCCGAAGAGCGCTCTTCCACGAGGCTTCAATAAACCAACTGCTTTGTCCACAAAGGCGACAACCTCAGCTTCCTCGGAAAGGTAGTGGAGAACGCTATAGCAAAGAATCTTATCAAACACAGAATCGATCGCAACTTCCAGGAAATTGCCGGCGAGGAGCTTCACGGAGTCGGCGCAGAACCGCCCCCGGAACCGTTGGATGCAACTTGGATGATCGATGCCAGTGACTTCCTTGACCCAGAAACTGAGTGGGATGGTCAGGTTGCCGGCGCCACACCCGATATCAAGCAGTTGGTCTGTGGAGATCAGCTCGAGTTTTTCCAGGAGGTCTGGCAAAACCAGCCGTTCCGCGCTGGATTGACTCAAGTATCTCCCCGCCGCCATCACGTGGTCTGCGCACTCCTGTGCCCGGAGCCCGTAGTTCTCAAAGCTGATTCTGCTCATTGTGAGTGGATATGCCTGCCACGACCGGCATTCAGCATCACCTGAATTTCTAGCATCCCTGAATCGAGAAAGCAACCAACTCAGCGAACTTCGGCGATGCTGTATTTCGAAGAGGATTCAGAGCTAGCCGAGAGCGAAGTAAGCCTTAACCGCATCCGCCCGTGCGGCCATGACAGCGGTCAGGAATGCGCCGTCAAGGAATTTTTCGGCGGCCGGCACGGTCTTGACCGCTCCCTGGCTCCAGCCGTCCTTGAAATGGCTGATGCCATAACTCTTCGAGGAAGGAATCGCAACCGACGTCGGCGGCAGCGCCTTTTGCCCCAGTTCGTACGTCTTAACGCCGCGGTTCAGCAAAGTCTCAATCGCGGTCCACTTCAGCAGGTGAGACACGTACTCATCCTGAAAATCCGGATCGACTGCGACCGAATTGTCGTAGGCCGCGCTCTTGCACACACTAACCAGCAGCATGCCGGCAAGGGCGGCGTCCTTACGGCGAGTGGCGGTCACGTAGAAAGCCTCCTGGCAGCGGGCGAGGTTGGCCTGAAATCGATAACTCTCCCGCGGGCGAAATTGCCCGCCGGCATCCTTGACGTGCAGCCGGAAATAACTCTCCTCAAGTTCGTGGGTGACCGCATCGCCTTCCTTGATGGACATCTCATATCGCGGCATGAATTTCTTCACGTAGCGGCGATACCGCTCTCTCACATGGGAAAGCGAGTCCGCCCCGATTGCGAAGGAGTGGCTCAGGTAACTCGAATCGAGATAGCGGTGTGCGGAAATTGCCCGCTCCAGGCGCCGTTGCTGATGATCCATGGGTTGCGGCGGCGAAAGGCGAACGCGAATGCGTCCGGCACCCGCTTCGCCGGCTCGGCGCTCCAGTTCCCGAAATGCGTATTCCTCGATCGTCTCAAAGTCGGGAAGGTCCGCGAGGAATGCGGGCCAGGGCAGCGGCCCGCCGTAGTAGGCGGCATCCCAACCCGAGAAGTTATCCGTGATGTTGGTTCGCTCCACCAGCAAGGGAACCAGCCCGACGGGTCTTTCATCCAGCAGGACAAAAAAAGACAGATTCTTTGGTTCATGGTTTTGAGCGGCCGCAAAGTTAAACTCCATATTGGCCCAGGTATGCCAGAACCACGCATCCGGGCAGGAGTCAGCCAGGTTCTTCCAAACACTGGCCGCATCCGGCGCGGCGCGGAGGTCGAGCGTACTCAATCCGCTCATGAAGCCTTTCCTGATCTGAAGACTGGGTGCAAGGAACTGTTCCTCAAGGTGTGCTCATTCCGCCTACTTGCCGCAGAATCTCCACCATCTTATCGAACTGCGTTTCAGCAATGCCGCCGTGGCAAGGCAACAGCAGGCAGGGAACAAAGTCCGGCTCCAGCAGACAGCGGTTTATATCGAAACGATAGATTCCGGTATCCACGTGCTCGGCCTGCAACCTGGAAACCGCCAAACGAGATTTGTCCTCGGAAAGACGCACCGGAATCGCATAAGGAGCAATTCCATCCGCTTCCAGATGATCGCAGATGCCCAGGTCGCGGGTTCGCTCCCGCAGGTAGGCGAAATACTTGCGGCGGGTCGCCAGTTCCTCCGGCGCCTTCTTGCTCCAAAGAGCGACTGCGCGTTTGGATGCGGCCGGAGACTCCCCGTACAACGAATAAAGAGCGATCCTGGCAGGGGTCATAAGGCCTGGCATTCGGGGACGGTCTCTGGCCAGGTTGAATTCGTCCATGAGCTTGAAGAGATTGATTGCAGGCCTTAGTAGTGCGGGCTGCCGGCTTAGCGCCGAGTCCAGGTACGTAGAAAAATCGGCTGCGCGAGAACTCACGCCGCCCAGAGCGAAACAGAAGGTAAATTTCGAAAAGCTGTAAATGGCGTACTCCCCCAGGCTCCCCAGGCGCCGATTCTTGTAGAAGCTCTCTGCCGCGTGAGCGCAATCTTCGATGACACTCAATTTCTTGGCCGCGGCAAAATCCAGGATGCGGTCCATGTCTTGCGGAAACCCGTACTGGTGGTACACCAAAATCGCGCGGGTTCGCTGCGTGCAGGAAAGAACGGGAAAGGCGTGGTTTGTGATCTGCTGGTAGACCGGTATGCCGAGCCATTGGGGAACCAGCACTTCAGAATTCTTGCTTTCGAGCGCTCCCGTGTGGCGCAGGAACCCCAGCACAGCCGCAATGGCCGCTTTGCCTGATCCCACAAAACGGAAACCCGGTTCGCGGTTCGCTTCTGGCGAGGTTGGCGAGAGACCAGCCCGCAACGAACTCTGAATATCACTGAGCTGAGGGGGCCTTTCCAGGCGAATGGTTCGCATGCTTATGCAAGGATGCGCAATGTTACTCGATGATCACATAGGAAGACAGCGGATCCAGTGTGGACCGCTCGATGCGGTAGCGCAACAGGCCCAGGACTTCGCGGAAGGCCGAGGTCTCTCCCGGAAAGTGATGGTAGTTTAGCTCGTCAAAACCCAGCACCGTGCCCCGAGTCACATGGTTCATCACCAGCTTCAGGCACTTCTTGGTGGGCTCATAGAGATCCATGTCGAAATAGGCGAAGGCGATGATGGTTTCGGGATTCTGCTTGAGGTATTCCGCCAGAGTGAGAGACGCATCGCCCTTCTTAAGCTCAAAGCGGCGGATGTGTGACAGTGGGCTCTCCTGCTCGTGATATTGCAAAACGGCATCCAGGTAGCTCTCGTAGTCCTCGGCTACCCCGTAGCCCCCGGCGATAGCGGCTGCCCCCTTGCCATCTTGCTCCGAAACTCCGAGAAATCCTTGAAAGGTATCGAAGCCGATGATCTTACGGGAGTAGTTAAACGGCTCGTAGATGCCGCGGAAAGAATGAAACAGCGCCAGATTCTGCCCCCAGCGCGGCCCAAATTCCATCACGACGCCCTGGACATTGATGATCTTGCGATACAAATCATGCATGTAGAGGATGCGCGAGAGCGCCTGACGATTGATGAAAAGGCCCAGGTTGCCCAATAATTCGTTGTCTGGAATCGGGCAGCGCTCGAACA
The DNA here is from genome assembly GCA_963770915.1 of uncultured Acidobacteriaceae bacterium. Lineage (GTDB taxonomy): Bacteria > Acidobacteriota > Terriglobia > Terriglobales > Acidobacteriaceae > PALSA-270. Next base: position 1,088,716 of record CAVYRG010000001.1, on the reverse strand, counting down.
ACTCGAAAAACTGTTGCCGCGCTGTTTTCTCGCGCGCTGCGGATACGCTCACCGTCGTGAAGGGGGGCTTGTCCATCTCATCTCCGGAGTTTTGAAAGGGATGCGGCTCGCATTCTTCGGTAGCAGTATAGACTGAACGTGCCAGGCCGCGGTCAGTCGATTCTCCGCGATAAAATCGCAATACTCTATCCGCCCGATTTCAGAAGTGCGTTGCGGACTTTTGCTAGTTGACTCGAACGGACATCAGAACCGTGCCCCCTGATCCCCGCACCCTTATCCTGCGCTGCGACGCGACCACCGCGATGGGAACCGGCCACGTCATGCGCTGCCTGGCGCTTGCGCAGGCATGGCAGGATGCCGGTGGCCAACCGGTTTTCGCCATGGCGGAAGGATCGCTGGCTCTGCGCCAGCGCCTGCTGGCGGAAAATATCGAAGTGGCAGCGCTGGAAGCATCGCCGGGGAGTGAAGACGACGCGAAGAGAGTCGCCGAATTGGCCCAGCACTGCGCTGCCTCTTGGGTCGTGGTGGATGGCTATCAGTTCGGCGCAGCCTACCAGCGCCAACTGAAGGCGGCCGGAGTCAAGCTGCTTTTCATCGACGATCATGGCCATGCGCGGCACTACTGCGCTGATCTTGTGCTGAACCAGAACGCGCACGCTCGCGAAGGTTTCTATGCGAAGCGGGAACCTTACACCCGGCTTTTGCTCGGGCCACGCTACGCCATGTTGCGGCGCGAGTTCGCGCGCTGGCACGGCTGGAAACGCGAGATTCCCTCGGCGGGCCGCAAAGTGCTGGTCACTATGGGGGGCAGCGATCCTGATAACGCCACCGCGCGCGTCGTTGAGGCCCTAGGGCTGGTTCGAATGGAGGGATTGGAGGCGGTCGTCGTGGTCGGCGGCAGCAATCCCCACCGTGATTCTTTGCAAGCTCTCGCGGCTCGATGCGGGAGCAATATCAGCCTGCGGAGCGATGTTACCAACATGGCCGAACTCATGGCTTGGGCCGATGTCGCGGTCTCCGCCGCGGGCACAACTGGCTGGGAGATGTGCGCGCTCGGGTTGCCGGCGATCCTGGTCGCCCTGGCCCCGAACCAGAATCCCATCGGTCAGGAGCTGAAGCGACGTGGCATCGCGCTTTATCTCGGCGCCGACGCCGATGTGACTTCACAAGAAATTGCCGAACAGCTCCAGGGCCTCGTGGCTTCCGCCGAGCGGCGGGACGAAATGTCGCGCCGGGGAAGAGAATTGATCGATGGGTTTGGTGCGGCTCGAGTGAGTTTTTCGCTTCGCAGTAGAGAATTCCGTCTGCGGAGGGCGGAAGAAACGGATTGTCGGCTGCTCTGGGAGTGGGCAAACGACGCCATAGTTCGTAGCGTCTCCTTCTCGCCCGCGGCCATTCCCTGGGAGCAGCACTTGCAGTGGTTTACCTCCCGTCTCGCCGCCCCGGATGCGCTAATCTACATGATTACTGATTTGAAAGAGCAGCCTGTGGCAGTAGTCCGCTTTCACCGGGAAGGCCCGCGGGCTGTTGTGTCCATCTGCCTCGGCCCTGCGTTTCGAGGCAAAGGTCTTGGCAACGTGATTCTGAATATGGCCAACGAGGAATTGTTCCGCAGCACGGAAGTAGCCGCAATCGATGCTTACGTAAAGCCGGAGAACGAGGCCTCTGTGCGGCTATTTACTCGTGCCGGTTTTGTTACGGGCACGACTGTCCAAGTTCGCGGGCAAGACGCGGTTCATTTTGTGCTGACGAGGATTGAACTATCGTGAGCCCGCCCATCGAAATCGGCGGCCGCCGCATTGGCTCCGGAGAGCCGGTTTACGTGATTGCCGAGCTTTCCGCCAATCACGGACAGAATTACGACCAGGCGGTTCGCATCATCCAGGCCGCCAAAGAAGCCGGCGTTGACGCGGTCAAGCTGCAGACCTATACGCCCGACACGATTACGATTCGCAGCGATCGCGAATATTTCAAAATAGGCGGCGGAACACTGTGGGACGGCCGCACTCTCTACGATCTTTACGGCGAAGCCTACACGCCCTGGGAATGGCAGCCCAAGCTCAAGCGCGTAGCCGAAGATCTCGGGCTGGCTTTATTTTCTTCTCCCTTTGATGCCACCGCGGTGGAGTTCCTGGAAAAGATGAATGTGCCCGCCTACAAGCTGGCTTCCTTCGAGCTGGTCGATATTCCTCTCATTCAAACCATGGCCCGCACCGGCAAGCCGATGATCATTTCTACCGGCATGGCGACGATCGAGGAAATTGAAGAAGCCGTGCAAGCCGCACGGCAAGCGGGATGCACGCAGATTGCCTTGCTCAAATGCACCAGCGCATACCCGGCTGCGCCCGAGGACATGAACCTGCGCACGATCCCGGAGCTGGCGCGAAGATTCGACGTGCCCGTGGGACTTTCCGACCACACCATGGGCATCGCGGCCCCGGTGGCCGCAGTCGCGCTGGGGGCCTGCATCATTGAAAAGCACATCACGCTCTCACGCGCCGACAAAGGCCCCGACAGCGCTTTTTCGCTTGAGCCGGCGGAATTCAAAGCAATGGTGGAAGCAGTCCGCTTTGCCGAAAAAGCCTTGGGAGAAGTTCATTTTGGCGTGGCAGATCACGAAGAGAGCAGCCGTGTCTTTCGCCGTTCGCTGTTTGTGGTCGAAGACGTCGGCCAGGGGGAAGTGTTCACCGCCAGGAACGTCCGCTCCATCCGCCCGGGAAACGGACTGCATACCCGTCACCTCCCCGAAATCCTTGGCCGCCGAGCCACGCGAAACATCGAACGCGGAACGCCGCTGAGTTGGGAACTCATCGCAAGGCCTGAATCGGAAACTACTCGCTAGCGCGATTTGTTTCTTCGATCCACGATTCCGCTGTTTACGCCCCTGGACTATCATCATTTGTCGTCTTCCGTTCGTAACGCGGAATGACAGGAGCATCCTGGGTGGCGAAATTTCTTCGTGTTGCCTTTCTGGTTGCAGCGGTAGTTGTGCGAGTGCCGGGCGCCTCGGCCGCCAAAGCCAAGCCGCTGCAGATTTATTCCATTGACGTTGAGGGCGGGCAATCCACTCTCATCGTGACTCCCTTGGGGCAATCGGTTCTGGTCGATACAGGCTGGCCCGGCTTCAACGGTCGCGACGCTGATCGCATCGTGGCCGCCGCCAAACAGGCGCACCTCAAGCGCATCGATTACCTCGTCATCACGCACTATCATCGCGACCATGTTGGCGGGGTACCGCAACTGATCGCGCGCATGAAAGTCGGCACGTTTGTCGACCACGGCCCCAACCAGGAAGATTCCGACGCTACACGCGAAGGCTACAAAGCCTACTTGAAAGCGGTCGGTCACTCGCCGCACTTGTCGCTCAAACCCGGCGAAGGGCTTCCTCTCAAAGCCATCACCTTTCAGGTGCTGACCGCGGCCGGAGAACAAATCAGCGGGCCGCTGCCCGGAGCAGGAGAAGCCAATCCCAATTGCGGGTTGGATCCTGCGCCGCCCGACGACGCGACGGAAAACGCGCAGTCCCTGGGCATGTTGATTATTTACGGGAAGTTTCGCTTTCTGGATTTAGGCGATCTGATCAAGAAAAAAGAACTGGAACTCGTTTGCCCAAACAATCTGATCGGGACCGTCGACCTGTTTCTGGTTTCGCATCACGGGCTGGATCAATCCAATTCCAAAGCTCTGGTGTGGGCGATTCATCCCCTTGTGGCGATCATGAACAACGGCGCCCGTAAGGGGGGAAGCCCCGAGGCTTGGCAAACCGTGCACGACTCGCCTGGGCTGGCAGATTTGTGGCAGCTGCACTATGCCGTCGCGGGCGGGCCCGCGCACAACGTGCCAGAGAAATTTATTGCCAATCCAGATGAGAAGAACGACGCGGGGAACTACATCAAAGTTCTGGCCCAGCCCGACGGCACTTTCACCGTGATCAATTCCAGAAATCAGTTTCAGAAGACCTATACGAAGTGATGTAGGCAGCGAATAGAAATAACTCTGCGAAGCCCCACGAGCGCCGCCAGTGGAGTAGAATCGTGCGGCCACGCTGTTCCGCGGAACTTGCCTATGGAAACTGCGGTCGCTAACGACATCGGTACCGAGGTTGTCTCCAAGCTCACCTGGCGGCTGCTCCCGTTTCTGTTTCTGCTCTACATCGTCGCTTATCTCGACCGCATCAACGTCGGCTTCGCCAAGCTTCAAATGCAAGGGCAGCTCGGTTTCAGCGAAAGCATTTTTGGGCTGGGCATGGGCGTCTTTTTCGCCGGATACTTCATCTTCCAGGTGCCGAGCAATCTGGTGCTGCAGAAGGTAGGAGCCAGGCGCTGGGTCGCGGTGATCATGCTGCTGTGGGGACTCATTTCCTGCTCCATGGTGTTCGTCACCACGCCGCGCAGTTTCTACACGCTGCGCTTTCTGCTGGGCGCTGCCGAAGCCGGCTTCTTTCCCGGCATCATCTTATATCTCAGAAATTGGTTTCCGCTTTCGTCGCAGGCGCGCACCGCGGCGCGCTTCATGACTGCCGGCGCTCTCTCCGGAGCCATCGGCAGCCCGATTTCCGGAGCCTTGTTGGGCCTCGACCGCTTGGCCGGCCTGGCCGGCTGGCAATGGCTTTTCTTGCTCGAGGGATTGCCCGCGGTGCTGCTGGCTTTGATCGTGTTCTTCTATCTGACCGATCATCCCCACCAGGCCATGTGGCTGCAGAAGCATCATCGCGACTGGCTCACCACAACCTTGGCCGAGGAAGGGCGTTCGCATCCCGACTCCGGGCAAACCAACATTTTCGCGGCGTTGACCAGCGGGCCCGTGTGGCTTTTGGTGATCGTTTACTTCGGCCTGAATACCGTGAACTACAGCGTGATGCTCTGGCTGCCGAGCGTGATCAAAGGTCTTTCCCACTTCAGCAACTTCACCATCAGCCTTATCGCTGCTGTTCCTTACATCGCGTCGGCGGTTTGCATGGTTGTGGTCGGCATTTCTTCCGACCGTTCCGGGGAACGGCGTCTGCACGTAGCCGTGCCGGCGCTGGTCGGCGCTTTGGCTTTGGGAATTGCATCGTTGTCTTCGTCGTTGCCGGTGACCGTCATCTGCCTCAGTCTTGCCGCTATGGGCGTTTGGTCCATGTGCGGACCGTTCTGGGCCATACCCGCGAGCTTGCTGGAAGGCGCCGCGGCCGCGGCCGGGATCGCATTCATCAACTCGCTGGGGACACTTGGGGGTTTCTTTGGCCCTACTGTTCTCGGAATGGTGAAAGATTCGACCGGCGGCTTCGGCCGGGGTTTCCAGGTGATCGGCGCAACCCTCGGGGTGAGCGGCTGCGTCGCGCTGCTCGTGCGCGTTCCCAAGATTCGCACTGCCATGCAAGGGCGAAATTAACCCATCCGAAATCATTGTGCTCGCAGCGGCCCGCCCTCACGCTAAACTGGATGGTCTGAAGGAGCGGCCATGTTAGTCGTCATGCAGTCCCACGCCACCGCGGAACAGGTCAAGGCGGTGTGCGAAAAAATCGAATCCATGGGCTATCGCGCCCACGCCCTGCCCGGCGCCGAGCGCACCGCCATCGGCGTAACTGGCAATCAGGGAGAAGTCGAGCCCGGCACGCTGGAAGAAATGCCCGGCGTCGTCGAACTCATCCGCGTCACCAAGCCGTACAAGCTGGTCAGCCGCGACATTAAGGAAGACAACACCGTCATCACCTTCCCAGGCAGCGATGCGACTATCGGCGGGAAGAATCTTGCCGTCATCGCCGGCCCGTGCGCCATTGAGAATCGCGAGCAAGCGTTCGCCGTGGCCGAGCGCGTCGCCCGCGCCGGAGCGCAATTTTTTCGCGGCGGAGCGTATAAGCCGCGAACTTCGCCGTATTCCTTTCAGGGCCTCGGCGAAAAGGGCCTGCAGATTATGGCCGAGATTCGCGATGCCTTCGGCCTGCGCATCGTCACCGAAGCCATCGACCACGAATCGCTCGAGTTGGTCGAGGAGTACGCCGACGTCATCCAGATCGGCGCGCGCAACATGCAGAATTTCTCGCTGCTCAAGCGCGCCGGCCGCACCAAGAAGCCGGTGCTGCTCAAGCGCGGCATGTCTGCCACGCTCGAAGAATTTCTCATGGCCGCCGAATACGTCATGAGCGAAGGCAACTACAACGTCATCCTGTGCGAGCGCGGCGTGCGCACTTTCGCCGACCACACCCGCAACACGCTCGACCTCAGCATCGTTCCCGCGGTGCAGCGCCTGAGCCATCTGCCCATCGTGGTCGATCCCAGCCACGGGACTGGTAAACGCAACAAGGTGACGCCGCTCTCCCGCGCCGCTGTTGCGGTCGGAGCTGACGGCCTCATCATCGAAGTCCACCACCAGCCCGACAAGGCGCTGTCCGATGGCATCCAGTCCCTCTACCCCGACCAGTTCGATGAGCTGATGGCGCAGGTGCGGCAGATCGCGCCGGTGGTGGGGAGAACAGTGGCGGGGATTGGGCATCTGCCAGTCGCGGCGATGAGAGCTGCGGACGCGCGGTCGAGTTCGGCGCGATAGGGCTCATTGACGGGCCTGATTCTTTGGCGGGAAGACTTCGGCGAGTTCGAGGATGGTTTTCAGATCGCGCCAATTGCCTTGCTCGGCGCCATCGAGGGCGGATTCGAAATCTTTCTGTCGCCGCTCGGCGGCTGATGCCGCGTCGTTTTCTCCGCAGGGGCTAAAGCCCAGTCTTTTGTTGCCCTTTTGCGGCGCGGCTAAAGCCGCGCCCTGATACGAAGCGGATCTTTCGCGGACGGCGTCTGCGGTGGCTGCAAATTCCTCCTGTGGCACTTCGGCGTGTTCGTCGTTCTGTTCTTCTTCCTCCACAAAGTCTTGTTCTTCGGATTCTTCGGTGAAGTCGTCGGGGGACCAGGCGTCGTCGCCGAGGCCGTTTTCGCGGACTCGGCCGGGCGCGATGACGACGCTGGTTTTGCGGCGGTGCTCGAAGTCGGCGTGGCGCAGATTGAGGGAGGCGGTTTGCAGGCCGTAGAGCAGAAGGCCTCCGGTTTTGTGGTCGAGCTGGCGGCAGAGAATCAGGCGCATGACTTGCATGAGCGCGACCTGGATGGAGTCGGCGTCCTCGAGCACGGGGAGTTCGACGGTGGTGGTGAGGCGGAGCGCGCCGACGCGGTTGAGATCAAGGTGAGTGGCGCGCCAGCGATTATGGAAATAACAGAAGCGGCGGCGGCGAAGCGCGGGCGAGCCGCATTGAGTGCCGTTGGTCTTGATGTGCTGACAGCGCGGAATATGATTGCCAAATTGGGAAAAACTCATGATGAAAGCTCCACCCCCGCCCCATCTGATCTAAGAGAATCAGAGAGTTGGCAGGGAAATTGCGCAAAATCTTTGGATATAAAGGGGTTACAAGCAAAATCTTTGGAATGAAGTAGTTGCATGGTTGTATGTACGTTTTGCACGAGGCCCCTGTTTAGTTGGATGGTGAGATTGGATGGCGGGGCCAGATCGGAAAATGATTTCTTGGGATGGGATTCCCGAAATGAGAAATGGGGGTTTTTGGCATGGCGCCGCGATCACGAAGCGCAAGGTCCCTCCGCTTCGGTCGGGATGACAGGTTGTGGCGGTATGCTTCTCATTTGTTTGCGCGGGTTGCTCTGAACCGGTCACGAATTGTGACCAGTTCGCATAAGCATCGCGCGCATAAATTCCCGCCGCGCTCCTTCGCACAGGGAGGCGTCGCCATGCTATCCGGCGAGAGATGGGGGACAAAAACCTAACGCGGATACAGGACGAGCGCCCCTCAACCCAGGTTAGCGCCCGAAAAACGGGCGCGAACCCTTCGACTTCGCTCAGGGCAAGCTCTGGGGTGCCAGGCACCAGGCGGGTAGAATGTTGGCGCTTACAGGCGTCTGCTAGACTGTTGAGCAAATTTGCTGGTGAGGTGATCTATGCGTCTCCGGTATGTTTGCACCGCTTTGATTCTAGGAGGCTGTACGCTCGCGGCCTCTGCGCAAACGGGTTCAACAAGTGCCAAGGTGGCCGCCGGCACCCAAATGTCACCGGTGCAGGCGCAGAATGAGTTGCTGAACCTCTTCGAGCATGAGTTTATGGGAGTCGCGCAGGCGATGCCTGCGGACAAATACGGCTTTGCGCCTACTGCGGCAACCTTTGCCGCCTCGCAGGGCGCAAAGTATGACGGGGTTCGCACGTTCGCGCAGGAAATATCGCATGTCACAACGGCGAACTACTACTACGCTTCGAAGATTCTCGGGGAGAAGATGCCGGTTGACCCGAAAAGCATTGACGGTCTGACGACGAAGGAGGAACTCCTGAAGGCGGCTGCGGATTCTTTCGCCTATGCACACAAGGCGCTGGCGACGATTACTCCCGAGAATGCCTACACCGCGATTGACGGTGTCGACGGTCTGCACACGCGGTCGGTCGTCGCATCTTTCATTTCTGCTCATGGATACGACCACTATGGACAGATGGTCGAGTATCTGCGCATGAACGGCATTGTGCCTCCGGGCTCGAAGTGAACCCATCATGGATCTTCGGCCGGGTGCCCCATTTCTCGCGCGCCCTCTGCGCCAGAAGTGGGAGCCAAGATTCCCGCCCCGCGAAGAATCGTTCTTGATCTTCCGAACCCCTAAACCACCATCCTCAAATTCGAGAAATAAGGTCCCACCCCCAAATCTTGTCAAGCCCCCCAACCCACCCAATTCCCCCTAACTCCTTCACCCCATTCATAAAATAAAAATAACAATGTACTTGACGTAGGAAGCGTGAAAAATGAGCGGTGATCCGAATAAACGAACTTCTCAGGCACCAAGGCCGCTTTTAATCGAGCGCGAACAGGAAGGGGGTGTGAGAATCCAGTTTGACGGGGCGGAGTTGGCGGCTTTCGCCGATCAAAACCCTGGGGCTAGTTTTGATGTTGAATACGAGGATCAATCCTACACTATCTCGGTTCCGTACTATTTGGAGCATCGGCTGGACAATCAACAAACCTAAAGGATACTTGCCCAGTGTCTGGATCAGTAGACATGAGGTTGTGTTCGTAAACCCGCTTGCCGTCTTTTACTTTGAGTAGACCCTTTTTGAAACACTTTGGGCAGATTTGAACGTCAGACATTTCAGCCCTCCTGCTAAACTTGAATCATGGCCCAAGAGATAACGGCAGACAAGAACAAGTTCGATACCCTGCTCAAAAAGATGTTGGCGACCCCGCCATTACCCAAGGCGGATATCAGGGTTGCGAAGCCCAAGCCTAAGAGACGGAAGAAATCTGCTTAGTTGTTATCTACGGGACAGGGCTGATAGAACCGATGATGCACGGTTTTCGGAGGTGCGTCAGGGCTGGTTTCCATGTGATCGTGGCCATACCAGCACACTCGACCGCTTCCCACACCCACCATGTTTTCAAGTCCCGCCGACTCTCCATCATAGGGACACGTGGCGGTTACGGGTATGGAACCCTGAGCAACGGCCAAAAGACTAAACAGCAGAACTACCCAGATTTGTCGCATTTTTGTACCCCCATCTTCAAGTATTCGAAGGCTGGTGTAATCCGACACCAGCCTCTTAACACCGGATAATCCGACCCGACGACAACGATTGCCAGAAGGTCTACCTCACCTCACGATGAGGATTTTTCCGGTACGCAGACAGTAATAGCTGTCGCGCACTAGGATGCGTAGCTTCTAGAACAAAGCGCATCTGCGGCAAGGTAGCGGTTGCCCTTCGTTATCAGGGTTGAGTATGTCCCGTTGCTACCTGCACTGCTGGCTCCGGGACTCTTTCAAGAGTGCCTTCACGGCTACACCTCCCAGTCGGAGTCCCGACTCGCCAGCATCATAGGATGGATTTCCAAAGATGCTTAGATTACGACGGTACTAAAACGTTTCCCGCGTCAGTTTCTTGTACGTCAGAGGCTTTTTGGTAACCAGTTCCTTCGCCAACGTCTCGAAGATTTGAGGCTGCATGTGGCGGCCGGGTGCCCCAGGTTCGCGTCCGTTCTTTGGACGCTAGCTTGGATTTAGCAACACTCTCCCCGCCCCGCCGCTGGTTTTTGCTTCCCGATCTCGCGCCGTCCATTCCGATTCAATCTCAACCACTCCGATTTCTCTTAACGCATAGTGACGGAAGCTGCTCCACTTCCAATCTCTCGGCTCTTTCACCAGGCCACGCTTCACCGGATTGCGATGCAGGTAGCGTAGCTTCACCGTAAATTCTCGCGCATCGCGCACGTTCCGGTCGTGATAGCGTTTTTGCCAGAACGAACCCGACGCTAGCGCACCTCTTCGGCTGCGGAGTTGTTTGGCGAAGGACAATTTTAGAAAGTGCATCGCCTCGGCCAGCGACGCCTGCTCGGGTTCGCTCACCAGCAGATGAACGTGTTCGGGCATGATGACGTATCCGTAAATGCACAGATCGAAGCCGCGGCGCGTGTTCTCGAGGCAATCCACCATCAGGTCGTAGGTTTCTGGAGAATCAAAATTGGGCTGGCGGCGGTAGCAACTGAATGTGAGGAAGTGGGATTGGCCGGATTGTTGAAATCGACGCAGACCGGTTGGCATAGCGACAACCCAAACTTGCTTTCGGGTTTAGGGCGCCCAGGTTAGCGCCCAAATACCGGGCGCGAACCTGGGGCACATTCGATTTTCCCTGAAATGCGGCTCATCGGATGTGACGGATGAACATTCGCTGCCATTTCTTTCGGCAGTCAAAACTACCCTGCGGGTGGCCCACCTTTACGTTCTTTGTAAAGGTGGGAGCCATGCAGCTTGCGCAACCAGCTCGCACCAAACTGGTGCACAATGGTGCACATGCCCGCACCAAAGCGACCCCGCGCAAAAACAGTCCGCCGCAGCCTGAGTTTGCCGCCTAAGATTGCCCAACAAGTCGAGAGCATGGCAAAGCGGCGCAAGCTTAGCGACAACCGCGTTTTAGTGGAACTCATCGAGCAGGGCATCGAAGCCAGCCGGCAGAAAGAACGAGCTTTTTTCCAGCTCGCCGACCGCTTCCGCGCCGCCAGCGATCCAGAACAGGTAAAGCGGCTAGGCGACGAACTGGGCCGCTTCGTCTTTGGTGAATAGTGCCGCAGAACGCAAAAAGGGCGGCTTCGCAGCCGCCCTTCAATCTCAGACCTAAGCAGAGCGCCTAGGTTCGCACCTTACAACCCAAGTTTCGCGCTCGCCTGCTCGCATGTCAAGCGGCAACGATCCCAGTTCGGAACTTTTGGGAGTGGCCCCGGTGAGACTCGAACTCACGACCTCTAAGGTGCGAACCTAGTGCTCTATCCAGGCTGAGCTACGGGGCCAATTCGCATGTCACGCCCGACCACAAGAACCCGGGCCCGCACCTATTTCGTTCGACTCCACGACAGCTTCCTGGGTCCATTCTCCTCGAACCAGGATCCGTTGGATGTGACGGATGAACATTCGCTGTCATTTCTTTCGTCTTTCGGCCAGTCAAAACTACCCCGTTCCTTTTCAACAACTTACCACCGCCCAATGCGGCATTCTCCCGCTAAACCCTGTTTTTTCCCCTTTCGTTGGGTTCTGGATGCGTTAAGCCATTTGCGTCAATAAGATAAAGATGACTCAACCTATAGATGGAAAGCGCTAGCCGGCGCTCCCAGGGCAGAAAGCTGCTAGCTGCTAGCTTAGTGCGAATCAGGGTTCAGATGCTGAGGGCAGTTCCTGGCTGGCAACTAGAAGCTGGCGGCTAAGAGCCAACGACCAACGGCGCACGACCAAAACGAATTTCGAAAGCGAGCACACATGCACAAGCCGGTAAAGTACGTCGAGAAGGCAGTCACGTCTGGCCGCCCGCGGCGTTTGGGTGGTTTACGATCGCGTCAACCGCATCCAGCCCAACCCGTCGCCCACGCCCAAGTGGTCGGACAAGCCGCTGCTCAAGTCGTACGAAAAGTCGAAGCCGCCGCTGGGTTGGCCGCGCGCGACTGACTCGCTGTGCCCGAAGTGCGTGCCGGAAATTCGCCAGCAGATTCTCGACGGCAAGCTGCCGGTGGAAGTGCTGATGAACGAGAAGGTGGGCGAGATCAAGGCCACCATTATTGAGCGGGACGGCAAAATCCTGATGGTGAAGGACTGCCCCACGCACGGCCACTTTGAAGATGTGATGTCGATTGACACGGATTTCTCCAAGCACCTGGAAGATGTTTTCCCCGGCCGCGACATCAAGGCGCACAGCGACGAGCACCTGCATCACCACGGATCTTCCACGGTGAAATACGGACGCGGCTCGGTGCTGACCATCGACCTGACCAACCGCTGCAACATGATGTGCGATCCCTGCTTCATGGACGCCAACCAGGTTGGCTTTGTGCACGAGCTGAGCTGGGAAGACATCAAGACCATGCTCGACAACGCCATCACGATCAAGCCGCGGCGCCAGATGAGCGTGCAGTTCTCGGGGGGCGAGCCGACGTTGTCGCCGTACTTCCTGGATGCGGTTCGCTACGCCCGCAAAGTGGGATACAACAGCGTGCAGGCCGCCACCAACGGCATTGAGTTCGCCAAGAGCTTCGAGTTCGCGCAACAGGCGGTCGAAGCCGGCATGCGCTATGCGTACTTGCAGTTTGACGGCATCGGCAACGCGGCCAACGCGCACCGCAAAGTCGGCAACCTGTTCGACGTGAAATTGAAAGCCATCGACAACCTGCACCGCGCCGGCTGCGAAATCGTGCCGGTGGTGACCATCGTGAACGGCATCAACAACGAGCAGGTCGGACGCATCATCAAGTTCGCGCTGGATAATCCGAAGAAGATCGGGTTCCTCAGCTTCCAGCCGGTCAGCTTCACCGGCCGCGACGAAGCCGTCACCGACGATCGCCGCAACGCGCAGCGCTACACGCTCTCGCACCTGGCGCACGACGTGAAAGATCAAACCGGCCTCGGCGAGCCCGTCGCGCGACTGGTTCCCGATTTCGTTTATGTCGACCTTCAGCGACTGGGCCGACCTGATGCACTCCAAAGACGCCGACAACAATTGGGGCCAGCTATCCTGCGGTTGTCACCCGAATTGCGGGACGGGGATGGCGGTGATGATCGATAAGGAAACCAAGGAAGCGGTTCCCGTTACGGCATTCCTGAAAGGGGACCAACTGGCGAAGGACATCGCCAAGGTCAACGACGGGGCACGCAGCAAATTCTGGACCGGGTTCGGCATGGCGCTGTGCCTGATGAAGAATTACGATCCGTTCCAGTCGCCGACGCACTTCAAGATGACGGATCTGTTGAAGAAGTTCGACAAGAACTACAACGTCACGGGAAAGAATTACGGCAAAGTGGGACCGGACCGGACGATTGACGACGTGATGAAGCGGCGGCAGGATCGGTGGAACTTCCTGTTCATCGCGGGAATGTGGTTCCAGGATTTGTTCAACTACGACTTCCGGCGGACCGAGCAATGCATCATTCCTTATGCCACGCAGGAGGGCGAAATTTCCTTCTGCGCCTACAACACCGGCGTGGGATGGCGGAACATCATCGAGAAAATGCACATGACGGCCACGCTCACCAAGTGGTACGAGGAGCACGGGCGGCATGAGATCTTCGCCGGCGGCAAGAACGTGAAGATGGAAGTCGTCGAGCATGGGCTTGTCCTGAAAGATGAGCTGGTGACGCTGGAAGAGCAGCAGGATCTCGACAAGCTGGGCATCGCCAAGAACTCGGGCGAAGAAAAGAAGCGGGCGCGCGATGCCAAAGCAGCGGCGGCCCGCGGCGCGCAGAAGAACGACGAAGCCTACAACGCCCGCATGGCAGCGCTGTACCGCGAGGTAGTGCTGCAAGAGAAGCCGGTGCAGTCGGAGAATGGATTCATTCCGCTGGGGGCATTGACTTCTCCGGCGAATGGGAACGGGCATGGGATTACTCCTGCGCCGGCGGTTAAGCCGGAAGTGGGCGAGCCGGTGGCGGGGGACTAGTTCAGTTCCCAGTTCTCAGTTCTCGGTTCTCAGTAAGATCAAGGGGCCGCCTTCGGGCGGCCCGATTTGTTTAAGGAGTAGCGCGATGGGCAGGCTTTCTACTTCGCTGGATGAAGCGACGATAGAGTTCATCCGGGCGCAACCTATGTTCTTTGTGGCGTCGGCGCCGCTCGACCCTGAGGGGCATGTCAATCTTTCTCCTAAGGGACTAAATACGTTTCGGATCGTCGACTCGGGCCGGGTGGCGTATCTCGATTTAACCGGCAGCGGGATTGAGACCGTGGCCCACGCGAAGGAGAACGGGCGGATTGTCATCATGTTCTGCGCCTTTCAAGGTGCGCCTAAGATTCTGCGTCTGCATGGACGCGGCCGCGTAGCGGAACCGGCGGATGTTGAGTTCGACGGACTGCGGTCGCTGTTTCCCGAATTCGAGGGCGTGCGGTCCGTCATTGTGGTTGAGCTTACTCGGGTATCGGAGTCGTGCGGGTTCGGGGTTCCGCTGCTTCGCTACGAAGGCGAACGAGAGCAATTGCAGGCCTGGACGAGCAAAAAGGGCGCCGAGGGGCTGAGAGACTATCGCGCGGCGAAGAACAGCTCCAGCATTGATGGGCTGCGCGGATTGCGTTAGAGACTACGGCACCCGGGTATTGGATCAGTTCTCGGTTCTCAGTAAGATCAACGGGCCGCCTGCGGGCGGCCCGATTTGTTTAAGGCGGAATTCGATGAAAGTTCCCAAACGATTCCCGATCTTTCAAGTAGACGCATTTACAACCCGATGTTTTGCGGGAAATCCGGCAGCCGTCATACTGATGGACAGCTTTCCGGATGATGCCACCATGCACGCCATCGCAGCCGAAAACAATCTGGCGGAAACGGCATTTCTCGTGCGGGACGGCAGCGACTACCGTCTGCGCTGGTTTACACCCGAGGTGGAAGTTCCGCTCTGCGGACACGCCACACTGGCGAGCGCCGCGGTCGTTATGGAAAAGCTGGAACCTGGACGAAGCAAGGTTGTGTTTCAGACTGCCAGCGGGCCGTTAGCCGCGAATCGGGTGGGAACAACTTACGTGATGGACTTTCCCGCACGGACATCGCAAAAGACTGTCTCACCGCCTGGTTTGGCGGAAGCTCTGGGCGTCGATCCAATTGAGGTCTTCGTCAATGACTTTAATTACTTAGCTCTGCTGCCAAGCGAGCAAGGGTTGCGCGAACTCTCTCCCGACATCACTGCGATTGCTCGCATGGATCGGTCGGGCTTGATCGTGACCGCAAAGGGAGAGGGCGACTACGATTTCGTCAGCCGATATTTTGCTCCGGCCAAAGGCATTCCGGAGGATCCCGTCACCGGCGCTGCGCATTGCATGCTGGCTCCGTACTGGAGCAAGCGGCTTGGAAAGATGGAATTTAAAGCCTTTCAGGCATCGCGTCGTGGCGGAGTAGTGGTTTGTCGGCTACTCGGCGAGCGAGTGGAGCTGGAAGGGAATTGCGTCTTCTATTTGGAAGGTACAGCCGAGGTTTGAAACGCAATTTCGAATGTTGAGCATCGGACATTCCTCGCGGCTACGGCCGCTCGGGTGCTTTGATTTTGCGGCGGTGACGGCACGGCTGAAGCCGTGCCCTTCCCGCGACGGCGCAAGATTTTGTTTACCTCTTGGAGGTCGTGCCCTGCCTAGCGCGCCGCAGGCAGGTGCCTCACGCCAGGCGTGGGATGGCGGCGGATGGTTCCGCTCGATGGGCTCGAACGCGGCACCTGCGCGTTAACTAGAAATGCAGGCGGACAGGAGTGCCGCTCCACGCGACCGCAGCCGGAGAGAGGCCCGTCGCTTCGCCGTTCATTTCCGCTGGATGGAGTGCATCTCGGGCGGCGGCTTGTGGCATCCTACCGGCATATCTGTCTGCAACTGATTCCAAAAAACAGTGCGGAGAAATCCCAGAGGAGGGGCGTGCATGCATGTGCGAGCGGGCATTTTTCTGTCGCGAGTTCTGCTGATATCAGTTTTGGTTTCGGTTCCGCTTGCGGCGCAGGCCGGCGGGCCGGCACTTTCGGGAACGGTGAAGGACAATTTGGGCAAGGCGGTGGCCGGGGCGAAGGTCGCGATTAAGAATGTAGCGACGGGGCAGTCCTACGAGGCGGAGACCAACGCTGAGGGCGCTTACAGCGTAGCAAATGTGGCGCCGGGAGACTATGAAGTATCGGTCACTGCCGCGGGATTCAATGCCGAACAAACTAAAGTGACCATCAAGCCGGGCGCGGACCAGACGGCGGATGTGACGATGACTTCGGAGCTGACGCTGAGCGACCTGGGATTCGGCGCGGCGCAGACCACAGGCAGCGCGCAGGAGCAGGCGCGGCTGAACAAGCGGTCGCACATGCTGCACGTGCATCAGGAACTGGGACTGATTACTACCGCGCCGCTGGTGGCGACGGTGGTGAGCGGGTTTTTTGCGGGCGGGAAGAGCACGAGTTCAAGCTCGCGCGATCTACATGCCGCGCTGGGATCGGCGACGGTGGGGCTGTACGCGGCGACCGCATACTATGCGATTTTCGCTCCCAAAATTCCGGGAACCAAGACGGAAGGCCCCATTCGATTTCATAAAGCTTTGGCGTGGATTCACGGGCCGGGCATGGTGCTGACGCCGATTCTGGGCGCGATGGCGTTCAGCCAGAAGAGCCAGGGAGAGAGAGTGCATGGGATTGCCAGCGCGCACAGCGAAGTGGCGATTGTGACGGCGGCAGCGTATGGCCTGGCGATCCTCTCGGTGACGAAGCCGCATTTGATTTCGAATTCTACGCGCGACATTCTCGCGGCGTTTCATTGGCGACGTTCCCACTCGACTGAGGCGTATGGAGATTTGGATGGCCAGGCGGCGGGGGCGGAACGGTGAGCGGCAAGATCATTCGAAGGGCTAGCCTCGCAATTCTTATGCTGGCGCTGCCTGCGGCGGCGCTGGCGGATAGCCAATGGAGCTTGACGGAGTCTACGCTGACGTACCAGGTGTCGCATCCTTTGCATCATGTGGAGGGAGTGAGCCACGAGACGCGGGGCAAGGGTGTTTGCAAGGCGGGAAGCTGCGAATTTCTTATTGCGGTGCCGGTTAAGTCGTTCGATTCGGGCGACAGCAATCGCGACTTGCACATGCTGCAGGTGACGCGGGGCGGGCAGTATCCGATGGTGGTGGTGAAGACGCAGTTTGCGGAGGCGGAAATCGGGTCGGCGACGATTCATGCGGACCTGGAAGTTCAATTTGCCGGACAGACGGTTCACTACAAGCAAGTACCGTTCCAGGCGCGGATGCAGGGGAATCAGGTGCACCTGGAAGGTACGGTGCCGGCGACGCTGACCGACTTCAAGATCGATCCACCGTCGCTGCTGACGGTGCCGATCAAGAACGACATTCCGGTGCAGGTGGAGATGACGTGGCAGAAGATGTGAGGGCGGCGTAATTCTCGCGGCCGGGCCGCTCGGATGATTTGATTTGGCGGCAGCGGGGAGGGCGAGGCGCCCATCGCTCCATCAAATATTCCTAAGTCTCGCAACGGCGGCGAGACACGGGGCACCCGGCCGTGCCCTTCCTAAGTTGATCGCCACAAAGCCAATTCCTCTGTTGCGCGGTGCTGTGGTGTTCCTCTAAAATAGGCTGACTGGTCGGTCTAGACTGAGTGGTCTATTGGTATGGGCCGCTCATTCCGGCAGGAGCCCATCATGACCGCGCGGCGCGCAGAGCTTAGCGAATATCGCAAAAACGAAATTCTCGACGCGGCGCTGGAGGTGTTTGGCGAACTCGGCCTGCAGGAAGCGAGCGTGGACGATGTGGTGGAGCGCTCCGGGCTGAGCAAGGGAACGCTGTATTGGTATTTCAAGAGCAAGGACCGGCTGATCGGGGCGCTGATGAAGCGATTTTTCGCGCAGGAACTTGGCAAGGTGCGCAAGCTGCAGCAGGGGCCGGGCACGGTGCGGGAGAGGCTGTTGCGTTACAGCCGGGAAGTGGAATCGGTGGTCAAGCTTATGCCGCGCGCGTTGACACTGGAGTTCTACGCAGTGGCGGTGCGGCAGAAATGGGTGCGGAAGTTTCTGGGGGAACTCTACGCGCGATATTGCGGGGAACTGGCGGAGTTGATTCGTGAGGGCACGGCTCGGGGAGAGTTTGGCAAGGTGGATGCGGCGCAATCGGCGGCGGCGATCACCGGCTTGTGCGAGGGGCTGATTCTGCTGTGCGGCGCTCGAACCGAAGGTGTTTCCCTTCGACAAATTTTTCGAAGCGTCGATTCGGACCATGCTGGACGGCATGGCGGCGAGATAAGGAATTGGACATGCAGAGCGAGTTGGTCGCGGTTAGTACCGGAAAAAGGCGCAAGGTTCGGCTGCGAGGGGTATTTCTAGTCTTGATTGTTTTCGCTTGTGCCTCTCCCCTGCTTGGGGCGGAGGACGCGAACGAGATCGTGCGGCGGATGGAACGGCTGCTGCGAGCCAAGACCGAACAAGGCAAAGTGAGCATGATGGTGCGGACTCCGGACTGGCAGCGCACGCTGGAGATGGATTATTGGGGAGTGAATCCGGACAAGACGTTCATACGGATAACGGCCCCGGCGAAAGAGGCGGGCACCAGCACCCTGCGGCTGGGGAGCAACATGTGGAACTACCTGCCCTCGGTGGAGCGAGTGATCAAGATTCCGCCTTCGCTTATGCTGCAGTCGTGGATGGGAAGCGACTTCACCAACGACGATCTGGTGAAGGAGAGCAGCCTGGAAAAGGATTACACCCACAAGCTGGATGGAGAAGCGACCGAACAGGGCGATGCTTGTTATCGCGTTGTCTCGACGCCCAAGCCGGAAGCAGCGGTGGTGTGGGGGCATCTGGTGCTGTTCATCCGCAAAGCCGACGACCTGCCGCGGCGCGAGGAATATTACGGCGAAAAGGGAACGCTAGAGAAGGTGCTCACCTTCGAAGATTTTCGCCGGGAGGATGGGCGTTTGTATCCGATGACGTGGAAGATGGTGTCGGTCACCAAGCCGGGCCACGAAACCGATCTGGTGTACAAGACGCTGCAATTCGACCGGACGATCGCGGCATCGGTGTTCACGACGGAAAACTTGCAGCAGCCGTTTTAAGGAGCCGGAGACGATGTTTTTCTTCAGCATGGCGTGGCGGAATGTGTGGCGGAACCGGCGGCGGTCACTGCTGACGATCATGGCGATCGCGCTGGGCCTGGCTTTCAACATTTTCATGCGAGGAATCGGCGATGGATTCCATGAGCAGATGGTGGACAACTCGGTGCGCGCGGAGATTGGGCATATCGAGATTCATCGATCTGGATACCGCGACGATCCGGGGCTGAACAAGACGCTGCCGGATCCGGAGAAGATTACGCAGGCGATCCAGGCGCTGCCGGATGTGCGGGGGTACTCGCTGCGCGTGCTGGGCGGAGGATTGGCGAGCACGGCGGACAACTCGAGCGGAGTGCAAATCCTGGGCGTGGACCCGGGGCAGGAGCAGACGGTAACGACGATCCAACGCGGAATCGTAAAGGGGCAGTATCTGGCCACGAGTATGCAGCGGCCGATTCTGCTCGGGGCCCGGCTGGCGGAGCGGCTGAAAGTCTCGCTGGATGACAAAGTGGTTCTGATGGTGCAGGCGGCGGATGGATCGATGGGAGCGGAGTTGTTCAAAGTGGCGGGGATTTTCCGTTCAGGCGCTCCGGAAATGGACGAAGGGGTGGTGTTTATCCTGCGCGCGGACGCGCAGAACCTGTTTGCGCTGGGCGATAAGGTGACTGAGGCAGCGGTGCTGCTGGAATCGTCGCGGCAGGTTCCGGCGGCGCTGGCGGCGCTGCAGAAAAGCTTGGCCAGTGAGCCGGTTGAAATTTTGCCGTGGTGGCAGGTGCAACCCTTCCTGCAACAGTTCATCCAGATTGACGACGCGTTCTTTTACATCATCGTGCTGATCTTTTTTATTGTGATCTCGATTGGGATTCTGAACACGATCATGATGTCGATTTTCGAACGAGTGCGCGAATTTGGCGTGATGATGGCGTTGGGCACCAAGCCGCGGCAGATTGTGCGGCTGGTGGTGGAAGAAGCGTTTGCGCTGGGGCTGGTGGGAGTGACGATCGGGAGCCTGCTGGGCGCGGGGTTCACAATTTATTACGCGCGGCAGGGGATCAATCTTTCATCGTTCAGCGCGGGCGCGGCGGCGTTGGGGATTACATCGAGCCGCGTCTATTCGCAACTGACGGCCGCGAATCTTGTCTACTCGAATATCGCGGTGCTGATCGTGGTGGTGTTAGTGGCGTTGTATCCCGCGGCGTACGCGGCGCGGCTGCAGCCGGTGGAGGCGATCCGCCATGTCTGAAGCGAAGGCCGCGCTGGCGGAAGTGGAGCATGTCTCGAAGACGTATCACGATCACGTGGAAGTGCATGCTTTGCAGGATGTGACGCTGCGGCTGGAAGCGGGCGCGTTCGCCGCAGTCGTCGGGCCTTCGGGCTCGGGCAAGAGCACACTGCTGCATCTGCTGGGAGCGCTGGACCGGCCGGATCGGGGAGTGATTCGCATTGCCGGCGTGGATTTGGGCGCAACGCCGGCCGATCAGCTTGCGGAGTTTCGCCTGCAGCGCATTGGCTTCGTGTTTCAGGCGTTCAATCTGCTGCCGGTGCTCAGCGTGGAAGAGAACCTGGAATTCGTGGCGGCGCTGCAAAACAAGCCGAAAGCAGAGCGGCGGCGGCGCGCCGCCGAACTGTTGGAAGCAGTGGGACTGGGCGAAATTCGTGACAAGCGGCCGAACGAGCTTAGCGGCGGGCAACAGCAGCGGGTGGCGGTGCTGCGCGCCATTATGACGGAGCCAGCCATCATCCTCGCGGACGAGCCGACCGCCAACCTCGATTCCGGCAACGCTGGGATTCTGCTCGACATGATGGAGCGCATGAACCGGGAGAAAGGCATTACGTTTCTGTTTTCGACGCATGATCCGCAGGTGATGGAGCGGGCCCGCCGCCTGATCCGGCTTCATGACGGAGCTGTGATCGCCGACGAGACCATGCAGAAACCTTCATGACCAGGTGGCGGATGACGCGCGCGGCTTGGGTATTGTGCCTGGTGGCAGCGAGTGTTTGCGCGAAAGCGCAGACTGCGGCAAGTCCTCCTCCTTCACCGTGGCATTACCGGTTCGGCGGCTACTTTCGCAGCTTGCTGACGGCTTCGCACTCTTTCTTTACCGATGACGCCTACGGAGACAGCCTCAACCGATTGCGGCTTCAATTCGACGGCAGTTGGAAGCACAACGTGCTGGCACATGTGGAGTACGACAATGAGATTCATTTTGGGGATCTAATTGGCGAGCCGGATTTCGAGCTGGTGCGACATCGCCAGGATGCGGCGTACTTCGATTTGCAGCATGTGCTGGTGAATGAAAAAAAAGCCTATTGGGACACGTCGCTCTACCGCGGCTATCTCACGCTGCGCGGTGGGAACGCGGAATTGACGGTGGGGCGGCAGCGCATTGCGTGGGGAACGGCGCACTTCTGGAGCCCGACGGACGTGTTCAATCCGATCAGCCCGCTGCAAATTGAGGGCGACGAGCGGGAAGGAGTGGATGCCGCGCAGCTTTCCCTCCGCTTGCCGCAGGGTTTCGGCTGGGCGCTGGTGTATGCGCCGCAGGATGGGTTTAACCGCTCCACCGAAGCCACGCGAATTTCGCGGATGGTGCACAACTTCGATGTTTCGGCGATGGCTGGGCGCTTCGGTAGGGATTGGATGGCGGGCGCCAATTTTGCCGGGCAGTGGGGAGGGGCGGGGCTGCGCGGCGAGTTGACCTACACCTGGCGCGGGGCGGGGAGCTTGGCGCAGGGCGACGCTTTGCGCTGGACTTTTGGGTCGGATTACGCCATTAACAACAAGTGGTATGTGCTGGGCGAATATTTTTACAACCAGGGTCAGCCGACGGGAGTTACGCCGGGGCAGCCTCCGGATGCGTCGCTCTTGCTGCGCTATACGAACGAGATATTTACTTTTCATCGGCACTTCATCTCAGCCGGCGCCCGCTATTCGGTCACACCTTTGCTCACTCTGGAGACATACACGGTGGTCGAGCCGCAGGGGCCGAGTGTCTTCTTTATGCCGATCGCCAGCTACAATCTCACGGCCAACACGGATCTGAGCGCCGGAGGGCAACTGTTTGCATCGTCGCCGACCGGCGAATTCAATCGCGTGCCCGATCTGTTCTACCTGGAATTTACAGTGCACTTCTAAGTTGGGCTGCTTGGCGAGATTTCCACAGTGTCTTTCACCTGCATTTAACAAACTATTCATCGGGCATTCACGGCAGCCCTCTTCCGTCCTCCTAGAATTGTCTACGCAGTTCCCAGGAGGATTCACAATGAATTTAGCGAAGTCGCTGCTCGCCGCGTTGCTGGCGGCGTTTCTGCTGTCTCTCTCGCTACCTGCAACCGCTAACGCTCAGGACCGCGATGATTTGCACATCCGGCACGTGCTCTTGATCAGCGTGGACGGGTTGCACGCCCTCGATCTCTCAAATTATGTCGCCGCCCATCCCAATTCCACGCTGGCGTTGCTCAGCCAGCACGGCGTTACTTATAGCAACGCATCGACCTCGCAGCCGTCAGATTCTTTTCCTGGGCTGGCCGCTCTTGTGACCGGCGGATCGCCGACCACGACCGGGCTGTGGTACGACGACACCTACAATCGGGCGCTTTCGCCGCCACGGATGACCGATGGGCTGGGAAATCCGGGGGGCGCGTGCCCTGGCAAGATTGGCACCGCGGTGGCCTGGGACGAAGCGATTGACACCGATCTGACCAAGCTCGACGGCGGAGGCATCAATCCGAATTTCCTGGTGCGCGATCCCAAGCGCAATTGCGCAGTGGTGATGCCGCACGAGTATCTGCGAGTGAATACGATTTTTGAAGTGGTCCGGGCTCATCACGGCGTGACCGCGTGGACCGACAAGCATCCTTCTTATGAATGGACGAACGGACCGAGCGGCTGGGGCGTGGAAGACTTCTACGGGCCGGAGATCAACTCCATCCCGGTGGCGCTGCCGTTTCCGGGCTGCACGCCGGTGCCATCCCCCGCGCCGACACCCGACGATGGCTGGACGACCGACCTGAACAATATCAAATGCTACGACTCCCTCCATGTGCAGGCGGTGCTCAACCAGATTGACGGGTACAACCATGACCGCACCCGGAAAATCGGAGTGCCGGCGCTGTTCGGCACGAATTTCCAGGCGGTGAGCGTCGGGGAAAAGCTGAAGACCGGCGGCTACACGGATGTTCTGGGCACGCCGTCTGCGGGCCTGGCCGGCGAACTGGACTTCATCGATCAGTCGCTGGGCCAGTTTGTGGCAGAGCTTAAGAAACAAGGACTCTATGATTCGACGCTCATCATCGTGGGCGCGAAGCATGGGCAGTCTCCGATTGACCGCAGCAAGCGGGTGGGAATTGGCGGAGGGGAACCGGCAGCGACCATCGGCTCGGCGGAAGCCTTCGATCTTTCCGACGATGGCTCGCTGATCTGGCTGACCGACCCCTCGCTTACTCCTGGGGTGGTCCAAACCCTTAGCCAGCCGGCGACGCAGCAGGCGCTGGGCATTCAGGAAGTCTTTGCCGGGCAATCGCTGATCAACAAGTGGAACGATCCGAAGCAGGACCCGCGCACTCCGGACATCATTTTGAAGGTCGACACAGGCGTGATCTTCACCGGAGGCTCGAAGATTGCCGAGCACGGCGGGCTGAATGAAGACGACTTGCATGTAGCCTTGCTGCTTTCTTCGCCGTGGCTAAGGCAGGCAGCCGTCAACATTCCGGTGACGAACCAGCAGGTAGCGCCGACGATTCTCAAAGCGCTGGGACTGAATCCCGACGAACTGCAGGCGGTGCGGGAAGATCAAGTGGATGTGCTTCCTTCCCCGTACTAGCTGGGCGATCGATTTTACTCGAAGGGAGAAGATAACGGCTCGGATAAGGTCAGAAATCCACTCTTCCAGGGAAAACGGCAAGTTAGGTATAAGGCTTGCCGTTTCTCACTGGTCTGAAGCAGGCCGGGTTGGGCGTGGAGTGCGCCAAGGATGGCCCTGTTCCGATAGTGGAATTATTTACAAAGAAACGTGGTTCAAAAGACGGAGTGGAGTTATCACTTGAGCAGAATCGCGCATCCAACACTTTATGAGACAGACTCGGGGCATTTTTGACGAGAAATACGTCATCGTGGCGGTTGAGGATCAGTGCATGGTGATCCGCGGGGTTCTCA
This sequence comes from uncultured Acidobacteriaceae bacterium, assembly GCA_963770915.1. Taxonomy (GTDB): domain Bacteria; phylum Acidobacteriota; class Terriglobia; order Terriglobales; family Acidobacteriaceae; genus PALSA-270. The sequence continues at coordinate 1,064,533 of CAVYRG010000001.1, read as the reverse complement.
GCGGTGAGGTACTGACGATTGTCAACCCAGCGTCTGAGTTTCCTCTGACTGAAAAGGACTTTCCTCCCGGCAAATTGATCGCGCTGACAGACCCATCCACGGTTCCGCCCAATTAGAGCGGAGGAGCCGACCTATGGCCGCGCTTCTTCGCGTGGCGCCTGCTCCCCCGATCGCGTTCGACCCTGGGATTTGTTCGACTTCCCGCACACTGGCGCGGGCCCTCGCCAAAACATTCGTGGCTTTCGAGTAACTTGGGTAACGTTTTCGGGGGGTTGCCAGCATGGTACGCTCCGGCCAGAGCTGGGAGAATCGGTGGCTTGCGGAGCAAGGCCGCCAAGCTACTGGTGCGCCGGGATGTTTCCGGGTTCGCGTCGTTTGGGGCGAACTCGCCCTCCAGCTCTGACCCAAGCATCGAGCGATGCCACGCATTCCCATCCTCCGCTTAAGACGAGGGACGGAGAAGCTTCAGCCCCCCTCACTCTCAGGGTATAGGCCTGCCTTATCTCTGGAAGGACTCCTGCCCGGAGTGGACAATCTTCGCTACGACGTGCACTTGAGCCGAGGTTTTGTGGAGCAGGCGCGCATTCACGTCGCCAGGCTCATCGGCCGCCAGGGCGATATGGAGGGGCTGCAGGCCGCCGGGCCGTCGGAGAAAGTGGCGGGGAGCCGCTTCGCGGGAAATCCCGGACTGCGGGCGGCAGCCAAGCCGGAACCGCTGGAGCTGAAGCCGCTGCTCGCAGAGTTACACGTGGGTGCGTTGCACCAGGCCAAATCCGCAGAAAATCTTTCCATCGATGTGCTGGCGCGGGCTGCGGTCGTCAAGTTCCTGCGAGTGGAAATCGAGGCGCAGTTTGCGCTGACTCTGGAGCGCTGGCGCATGATGTTGCGCAATTTCGATGGCCTGCGCCAGGAAAAAGCGCTGGAATACCGCGATCGGGTGGCGACCTTTCAAGTGCAAAAGAAGGTGATCCAGCGCAAAGTGGGCCGGGAGCTGTTCCACACTCTGCGCGAGATCGAACGAGAGACGCTGGCGCGGACGCGCCGCTCATTTTTCGGAATGCGTTGGGATGCGGAATACAAGCTGTTTCTGAATCCTTTGATCTTCAGCGAGGACGGCCGGGACACTTACCTGAACGCCGAGCACTATGTGATGCTGGGAAATTTTGACCGCGACCCAGATCGTTTCAGCAATGTGCGGCGGATCACCTGCGACTTTTTGCGGTCATTGGATTTGGGGCCTGACGCGGCCAGCGACGCGAAAGAAGAAAGCAATCTCGACTGCTGGCTGAATGTGCCGGAGAACGCGTTGGAGCTGGTGGGCGAGGGCAATGGGGACGACTCTACCTTACAGAAGCGCTCGCAGAACGCACGTTTGCAGGCTTGGACAGAACTGCTGGAAAACGAAGGCGTGATGGATTACGTGGTGGCGTCCTACGAGGTGGTGCCCTTGCTAGCGGAATATTCTCCGCGCATCAACGCGCAACAATTGAAGAATGCGCTGATTTCCCGGGAAGAACAAGGGCGCGTGGAGCGGATGATCGAGGAGCATGGCAAGCTTTCCTCGCGGAGCCTGAACGCGGCTGTAGGGAAGGTAGCGGACTGCCGCGGCGCGGACCGGGCCAAAATGGCGGCGCGTTTTCTGGGCGACTTCCTGCGCTACCACCGCGACCGGCGGCGGCTGGAAGTGCTGAATGGGATTCTGGACAGCGTGAGCCTGATCGGCAATGGGAAGATGCGGGAGCTTTCCTCGATGAACAGCACGCTATATGAGTTCCTGCTGAGCGACGAGCACAAACCGGCTGAGGAAAAGATTGTGCGCCACGTGGTGATCAAGGCTGATGTGCGGGATTCGTCGCGGCTGACGAAATCGCTGATGGAACGCGGGCTGAATCCGGCTTCCTACTTCAGCCTGAATTTCTATGATCCGGTGAACAAGCTGCTGGCGAAATATGGGGCGACCAAAGTCTTTCTGGAAGGGGACGCGATTATTCTGGCGCTGCTCGAGCGGCAAGGAGAACCGGAATTGGCGGTGAGCCGGGCCTGCGTGCTGGCGCGGGAGATCATCGAAACTGTGCACGGATACAACCAGCTGCTGGAACGGGGCGGTCTGCCCCCGCTGGAATTGGGCATTGGAATTTCCTGCCAAGAATCGGCTCCCATGTACCTGCTGGATGGCGAGCAGCGCATCATGATTTCCGACGCGCTGAATGAGAGCGACCGGCTGGCCTCCTGCAACAAGCGTATGCGAAAGAGCATGAAGCGGGAAGAGAATCCGTTCAACGTTTATGTATTCCAGACGCGCGACGATGCCGCGGCGGCGGAAAGCCCCGACGATTTCATCATGAATTACAACGTCAGCGGCATCCGCATGAATGAGGCCGCGTACCGCCGGCTGGAGCAGGAAATCTCGCTCGAAACCGTTCGCGTGGATTTGCCTCAGCTTTGGGGAAGCGAGCAGTTTGTCCTGAGAACTGGGTTGGTGCCGGTGGGCAACGACATTTTCCGGAAGATTGTGGTGCGGGCAAGCCGCATCGCTCAGGTGGATGCGGGAAATCTCTCGTTGATGCGCTGGACGGAGCGGGCGTATTACGAGGTGTGCACCAATGCAGCGGTGTACGCCCCGAACGAGGCGAAAACGGCCGGCGCGTAGAATCGTGGCCCGAGCGGGCCCGGTTGCATTCCTCAGATAATTTCCAAAATTACTGACCGGCGCGGAGGGATGGAACGAGCAGGCTGCCGGTGGGTTTCTTGCGGTTGCGATCCGGCTTGTCTTGCTGGTAGACCAGGTCGAGGGAACCTTCAGCGCTGACCTTGGCCTCGGCCAGGGTCGCGGCCAGAGCGCGGAAAGAGCGGCCGATGTCGTTGGCATCCTGAAACGCCACCGGGACTCCCTTGTCGATGGCTGGCGCGGTGGCCTGGTAATTGTTGGGCAGCTTCCAAAGCAAGCGGCAATCCGTAGCTTTTTCGACGTCTTCATCGGAGAAGCCCGGAATCTTCTTGTAGCGGTTGAGCACCAGGCGAACCCGGTCGCGGCTGGCGCCTTCTTCGAGGAATGGACGCATGCGGCCGGCGCTCCACAGCGAAACAACATCCGTCTGCGCAACCAGAAGCACCGCGTTCGATAGTTCGCACAGCAGGCGAGCGATTTTATCCACTCGGCCTGAAGAATCGACTACGACATAGCGGAAGTGGGTTACCAGCAAATCGAAAAGCCGGGCCAACTCCGCCGCGGTCGGGTCCAAGGTGACCGATTGCTGGCCCGCAGCCAAAAGCTGCATCCCACCCTTACATTGGGTTAACAATCCCTGCAGCAAAGAAGTGTCGAGACGATGCAGATTCTGCAAGGCATCGTAAACCCCGAACGAGGGGCGCAGGTTGAGGTGAAGCGCGCAGTGGCCCAAGGGCGCGAAATCGACCAGCAGAACTCCGCCGTGCGCCTCCTGCAGTGCGATGGCGGTATTCACCGCGACCGTGGTTGCGCCGGCGCCGCCTTTGGCGTTGCACACGGTAAACACGCGGGCGCGGCCAGCGGTAGGGCGGGCTTTCCCACGGGCGGCGGAGAGGCGGCCCAGAGCTTCGGCGATCGCTTCCGGGGGGGCGTCGCGTTCCAGGTATTCGGTGGCGCCGGCCCGCATGCAGGCAACAATGGTTGCGGAGCGGTTCATTTCGCCCATGGCGAACAGGGCGATGTCCTGGGTGCAGGAACGGAGCAACTCAAGCGTGCTCAGGGCGCGCTGTTCGGCTTGCGGGTCGATATCGACCAGCACGACTTCGGCATGAACATCCTGAATCTGGCGCAAGATGGAATCGCTGGGACCAACCGGGAAACCGAAGTGGCTGAAGACAATCTGGCCGGACTGGCTGCCTTCCAGTCGATTCTGGAGGATCGGCAATCTCTCTTTATCTTCTGCCAGAATGGCAACCGCTATCCCAGGCATTCGTTAGTCCTCAATGAGTCGCTGTAACAGCATGATATGAATGGAAAAAGCTTACGCCAAGTGACTTCAGTACTCGCTTAAGGGCTGGCAACAGGTCTGCCCCGCCGCAGGTCAGAAGACTTGCTGGTAAGGGAGCAGCAAAAGTGCCTTCCATGGTTAGCCAATTCTATGCAAAAGCCACCAAAATGGGAAGATAAGTTATCGGCGAAAAACCACGCCTGACAAGGGATTTAGGGGGAGGGAGAAATCCACAAGCCACTGCCCGCTAGGGGAGTACGGCTCGCGCTTGAAAAACATGGAAACTTGCCCCAGAGCTCTCGGCCTGGTCTGGTTCCCGCGATTCCGAAACACGGCCGTAAGCGTGGGACCCAGCCAAAGTCTCATGCTCAGGCAAATACTCATAACCTTCCAAACGTACCGCAATACCAAACGCCGCTCCAACGGCCGGCGGCACCACCCGCACCACCCTGGCGCGGCAACGCACGCGCATGGCATCGGCAAGCGTGATCTCGGCGGGCATCACCAGGCTCAATTCGATGGCATCCCCTTCGATCAAGGGATAGTCGGTATAGAAGAAAGCGCCGCGCGCGCTCAGATCCTGGGTAAAACCGTGGCCTTCGTGATCGCTGCCTTGTAGATGTACGGAAACCGGCAGTTGAAACGCGAAGCGTTGTGCAGGGCGGCGTTCGACTCGAACCGGGTCGGTGTTCATAGCTTCTCCGAAAACCGGCGTTTCACCTCAAGGCGCTGCCGCCACGAGATGAACTGGCCAGAGGAACGTTCGATCATACGGATCATCCGCAACGCACAGAAGCACTGCCTTTTTGGTAACGCCGCTCAACACATCGTCTGGCCGGATGCGACGAACCCGGGCACGCTTTCGCGCGGGGCCTGGATGCTGAAGTGACTCTAGCGCAGGTTGCACCGCCTGAGAAGTTAGCAAGTTGGTGACGTTAGAAGTTAGGACCTAGGCTTTAGCTGTGGAAAACTCAGACGCAAAGCAAAATTCGTTGGGACAGCGCTGCATTTCCAAGGGCTTGAGGAAGACAGAATTCCTCAGTCGTGAAGCGGCGCGCGTAACAACTTCGCAAACATTTCCGCGTTGCTGGGTTTGAGCCTTCGAGATCCAGTCCCGCCCGCGCGAGGCCGCGCACCGAGTTGTCTGGGTGCGCCATCTATTAAGATTAGATCGAACGTGGCTGATTCCAGCATCACAGACGTCAACCCAGAGCAAGAGTCTTCGGGCGGCGCGGCGAAGTCGCGCGGGCTGCCCGTCACCCTGCGCGCCTTGGGACATCGCAACTTCCAGCTTTTTTTCAGCGGACAACTCATTTCGCTCATCGGCACCTGGATGCAGACCATTGCCGAAGCCTGGCTGGTCTATCGGCTGACGGGATCGTCGTTGCTGTTGGGCGCGGCGGGTTTCGTGGCGCAGTTTCCGGTGTTCCTGGTGGCTCCGCTGGGCGGGATCGTGGCCGACCGGCAGAATCGGCATCGGGTGGTGATTATCACGCAGGCCGCGGCGATGGTGCTGGCGCTGATTCTGGCGGTGCTTACCCTGACCGGAGTCGTGCGGGTGTGGGAAGTCTTCGTGTTGGCCGGATTGCTGGGGATCGTAAAGGCTTTTGATATTCCTGCGCGGCAGGCGTTTCTGGTGGACATGGTCGGGAAAGAAGATTTGATGAACGCCATCGCGCTGAACTCCTCGATGTTCAATGCGGCGCGGGTGTTGGGCCCGGCGATTGCGGGCATTCTGGTGGCGAAAATCGGCGAAGGCTGGTGCTTCTGCGCCAACGGCATCAGCTACATTGCGGTGATTGTCGGGTTGATGATGATGCGCGTGGAGGGCCCGCGGAATCTGGCTGCGCCAGCCTCGCCGTTGGCGCATATTGCCGAGGGATTCCGTTTTGTGCGCCACACCCGGCCGATCCGGGCGCTGCTGCTGTTGCTGGGAGTGGTGAGCCTGGTCGCCATGCCCTACACGGTGCTGATGCCGATTTTCGCCGACCGGATTTTACACGGCGGCGCGCGCGCGCTGGGAATTCTGATGGGCGCAACCGGAGTGGGCGCGATGCTGGGAGCGCTAACGCTGGCCTCGCGCAGCGGAGTCAAGGGACTGGGCCGCTGGGTGGCGTATTCCTGCGGCGGCTTCGGATTGAGCCTGGTGCTGTTTGCCTACTCGCGCTGGTTCTGGGTGTCGGCGGCGTTCCTGCTGCCGGTGGGTTTCTGCATGATGCTGGAGATGTCTTCCTCCAACACGCTGATTCAGGCGATGGTGCCGGACCAGCTGCGCGGCCGCGTGATGGCCGTCTACTCGATGATGTTCATGGGCATGGCTCCGTTTGGGGCGCTATTCGCGGGCGCCTTGGCTGACCGAATAGGCGCGCCGCTCACGCTGACGTTGGGAGCGATCGTGGCTTTGGGCGGCGCGGCATGGTTCGGACTGAGTCTGCCTAAAATTCGCGTGGAAGCGCGGCGGCTGATCATTGCGCAGGCCGCGGTAGGGGGAGAGCCGGCGGAAGACATCACGGCGAGGGTGGTGGAGGACTGAAGTTCGGGAGGGATGTTCGCTCGTTGAGCAATGCGTTACTGGCCGGTTCGAAAGGCGTGAATTACTTCCGGCAGCGAGTTGTGCAGGATGGGCGTCGGCGTCCAAGTCAAGATCAGCATTACCAGCGCAAACACGGCCAGCCAGCGGCGCGAGCCATCCACGCCGGGCCACGGCGGCACCATGGGATGGCGCATTCCGCTAATGCCCAGGAATATCGCCCATACCAACCAGCCATCCCATTTGAAATAGGCCAACGGAATGAGCACTGCAACCGCGAGCATGGATACGACGCGGTGGGCGCGCGGAAAAAGAGAATAGATGATGTGGCCGCCATCGAGCTGGCCGCCAGGCAGCAGATTCAGGGCGGTGGCAAACATTCCGACCCAGGCAGCGACGGCCACTGGATGCAAATTGACCTGAGCCAGCGGCAAGGTTGCAACTCCACGAGCCATGCCGGCGGAAATCAATAGGCGATGCACGAGGTGGAAGACTAACGGTAATCCCACTTGAATGCTGGAGGAGTCGAAGCCGGGTTGGGCCGGCTGCGACAAGCCGAGCGAAAAGAACAGCACGGCCACGGCGACCACGAATCCAGCAATCGGGCCGGCGATGCCGATATCGAACAAATGCGATCGCGAGCGAATGGGCGAGCGAATGCGTATGAATGCGCCTAGCGTTCCGATTAGCGTGGGGAAGGGAATAAAGAAGGGAAGCGTGGCCCACACAAAATAGCGGCGGCAAAACAGGTAGTGTCCCATTTCGTGCGCCAGCAGGATGAGCATGAGGGTGAAGGCAAAAGGGACTCCCAGCATGAGATGGCCGGCCTGCAGAGCCCAAATGCCGGGAAAGATCGATAGGCTGTCGTCGCCGGTATAGAACGACGGCAGATGGTGCAGAAAATTGAATTCCATGCGCGCGCCCACCACAAGCGTGGTGTAGAACGTGATCAAAAGAAGGAGAAGATGAATCCAATAGCGCTGTTTGGGCGGGTGGACGACAAAAACTTCGACCGGGCGATAGAAGTCCGTGGTGGAAGAGACTGGAAGGCTTGGGTCAGACATCAGGAGTTCCGGTCAACGCGAGATGGAGCGATGGTTGGTGCAGTCGACGGTTCGGCGCGTGATCTCAAATTACAAAATTACCCGATTACACGATTACGAAATGGGCTTTGTCTCAGTCGATCGACTGCAACTCCTTGCCCGGCTTGAAGCGAACCGCTTTGCCGGGAGGAATGGAAACTTCGGCGCCAGTGCGCGGATTGCGTCCGATGCCGGTTTTGCGCGGGCGCACGTTGAACACGCCAAAGCCGCGCAGTTCGATGCGATCGCCTTTGCCGAGCGCATTCTTCATGCTGTCGAAAACGGTTTCGACGGCCAGCTCAGCTTTGGTTTTGGTGATCCCGGTCTTGTTGACCACTTCGTTGATGATATCCAGCTTGATCACAGGTGGCTCTCCGGGGCGAAGTTGTTGGGATATATCAAGTCATTGATGCTAAGGGAGATAAGGGAGATTGTCAACGGGAGGGGGAGAGCATTGGGTAATTTGGTAATCGGGGAATTGTGTAATTTGAAGACCTGCGGAATGTCGTGAGGACTGAAAGTTGGCGGGCTTCGAGAACAAAACCTAACCCTTGCGGTGGACGATGGGCTATCCTACGTAAGCATACGGAGAAGTCGCTTGCAGTTCAAGATTGAGACTGAGCGCGAAACCGATGGCCGCTGGATCGCCGAAATTCCGGAGATTCCCGGCGCGCTGTCTTATGGGAAGACGGAAGACGAGGCCAAGGCGAACGCCTACGCTTTGGCTTTGAGATCCATCGCCGACGACGTCGAAAAGTCGCACGCCGTGCCGAAATCTATCAGTATTGATTGCATGTCGGCGTGAGCCAATGGCCCAGTACAAGAGCCCGCCGCGTCTTTCGGGCGCTGCAGAAAATCGGTTGGGTAGTCGTCTCTCAGGCTGGTTCCCACGTGAAACTTCGGCATCGTGACGCCAAATCCCCCGATTTCATTTGGGCTTTTCACGAGAACGAGGAGATTGGGCCTCGGATGATGGCGAGGATTGCGAAACATACTGGGCTTAACCCCGAGGATCTGTGAGCTCACGCCCGCAGGGTAACTAGGATCTGAGAAGGCGGGGATCATGATTGGCTTAACCAAAGACGAGGTGAGGAGCACGCTAGCCGCCTACGAGGAATTGCGATGCGAAGGGGACAACCTTTCCTTTGTTGATCCTGGGGCGGGCCGCATCGCGGTCGACCTGAGAGTGAAAGAGCCGCACCAACTTGTCTACTTGGCGAGGCTTGTAGCGAATCTCGAGCGTGAGGCAACTCATTTTTCGCATGCTCACCTGTGGGTCACGACTTGGGGAGTCTGGAATTCGCAGGAGGAGGCGATTGGATTTAAGACGCTGGAACAGTTCCGGCGTAGCTATGGCGAAAATCGCTCGCTGGAGGTCGCTCCTGGTCACTCTTTCCGGCACAACGAGTTCGAGGAGTCGGTTTGTTGCTTGCTCCAGCCGATGATCGTGGGATGGGATGCTTACTATGTTCCGCGCTGGAACTGCGGCGATTTCGATTACTTTGTAGCCGTAAGCCATGATTCATTCGCGGATATTGTGGTCCGAACGGCAGAGGGGTACGTGAAGGCCATGCAAGTTCTGAAGACACACGAATGGATCAATGTGAGGTAATCCGAGATTGCCCTCGATTTTGAAGCTCAACCCTACTTCCGGCTGTTCTCGCCTTCCTTATACAAATATTTGATCGAGGGCTTGTAGATCATGAGGTTTGGGCCGGTGGTGCGGTTGAGTTTGATGCAGGCGCGGTCGTACCACTCGATGACGCCGTGAATTTCCTCGCCGTCGCGCAGCACCACGACCATGGGGGTCTTGGACTGCATCTGCTTCTGGTAGTAGAAGTTCTCGGCGTTGGTCTGCTCGGGAGGGGTGACCTTCTTACCGGCGGCGCCGTTGCGGTCGCCGCGGTCGCCGCGCTCGCGGCGGTCGTTCATGGGCATTGAGACCGACTGCGGGCCGTGATTGTGGTCGTTGCGGCTGAGCGAGGGCCGGATCAGCTTGCGGTTGGCGTAACTTTCTGGTTCAAGAGACCTTTCGGCTGGGACCGGCTCGGTTGCATCCTTCATGGGCTGTCACCTGTTCGACACGCAGGGCCACAACAACGCTGCCGTGATTGTGGGTCGGAAGGCGTGGGATTTGTCCTACCGTAGCACAGGTGCGGGAAGGATGACAATCCTCCGTTCGTGCCAGAGGGTTGGCCGATTCAGGCAAGGCAGGAAACCCCACTAACCACAAAGGACACGAAGCTCCACGAAGGTTACCGCAGAGCGGTTCTTGACGGTATGCCGGCCGAGTGGGCGACTACTTTCGGGCTGCTCACGCCCGTTCCAGGGCAGCCGCGAAGGCGTCGAGGGAAAGCGAACGCAACAGGTTACGGCGCAGGCCGCGTTCGACCTCGGCGAGTCGGTCGGCGGCCAGAGTGATCCAGGCGAAATCGGCAGAGTCGGAGAGCTTTTTCAGTTCGCCCATGATGTCGGTGTTGCGAACCAGTTCCGGCGTTCCGGAGTTGAGGAACGCCAAATCCTGGAGCAGGGAATAGAGCGTGCGGAGCAAGGCCTCAATTTTCTCGCGGCCTTCGGCGCCGGCGCGGTAGGTCTCCGTGACCTTGAAAAGCTCGCTGTGGTCGGCGGCGCGCAGCGCGGAATGCAGAATGGTTAGCGCGTGGCTGCGGGCGGCAGTGTACGCGGCGAGGTCGAAACTGCGGGCGCGGCCGACGGCGCCTTCCGAAAGCCGAGCGACCAAAGCTGCCTGCTGCGGCTTCCACTCAGGGCGGTGGTGGGCCAGGTAATGCTCGATCTCGCCCGGCGGCAATGCGGCCAGAGAAACAATCATGGAACGCGAGCGCAGCGTGGGCAGGAGTTCGCCGGGATTTTCGGTGAGCAGAAAAATCGTGGCAAAGTCGGGCGGCTCCTCGAGCACTTTCAGCAGGGAATTGGCGGCTTCTTTCATGAACGCCGAGCTGGTGAAAATGTAGATGCGTTCTTTGGCTTCGCCGGGGCGGTAGTAGATGGTCTCGATGACGCGGCGGACCTGGTCGACCTTGATCATCATTTGCGGAGGGTCGGGCGGGATGATGAGCACGTCAGGATGGGTCTGCACGAAGAGGCGAGTTTCGCGCTTGTCGGTTTCGCGCATTCCTTCGCGGGCTTCGACGGCCTCGGCGCAGCGGGCGGCGAGATCTTCAGATTGCGCGATGCGCAGGCAGTTAGAGCATTTGCCGCAGAAATCGGGCAGGCCGTCGCTGGTGGTGGGCGAAAGGCAATTGATGGCCTTGGCCAGTTGCAGGGCGAGAGTGTATTTGCCGGAGCCGGCGGGGCCGGCCAGGATGACGGCCTGGGGAAAGTGGTCGCGCGCCAGCATCTCGCGCAGGCGATGCACCACTTCGTGGTTGCCGTGGAAATCAGAGAAAGGCATGGGATTGGGTAATTTTGTAATTGAGTAATTGGGTAATTTGAAACCGGTCTTCCATTTCACAATTACTCAATTACCAAATTACACAATCCGGTGTCATGCCGTCTTCGCGGCCAGCTTCAGTTTACGCGCGACGATCTCCATGATCTTCTTGTGGGTCGCGCCGGGTGTGCCTCGGGCATCCACCACTTCCACTCGCGTCGGCTCGCGCTTGGCGATGGCGAGGTAAGCGGTTCGGACTCTGCCGAAAAAGGCGCGGCTCTCCTGCTCAAAGCGGTTTTCGTCGCGCTGGCCGCGGCCGCCCTGGGCTTGATTGCGGCGGCGGGCGCGCTCCACGCTGAGGGCGACGTCGGAATCCATCAGAATCGTGAGTTCCGGCTGCAAATCGCCGCACAGAATGCGATGCAATGCCAACACCGGCTCGCTGCCCAGCTTGCGGCCGCCGCCTTGGTAGGCTTCGGTGGAATCGGTGAAGCGGTCGCAGAGCACGATGCGTCCGGCAGCCAGCGCGGGTTGGATCACTTCTTTGATGTGCTGCGCGCGGGAGGCGAACATGAGCGCCAGCTCGGCAAGCGGCGCAAGACTGGATGTGTTCGTGTCGAGCAGGAGCTGGCGAATTTTCTCTCCCGTGGCGGTGCCGCCGGGCTCGCGCGTCACGACCACTGAAAGTCCGCGGTCGCGCAGGGCGGCGGCGAGCTTTTCCAGTTGCGTGCTCTTGCCGCAGCCGTCGAGTCCTTCGAAAGTGACGAATTTGTCGCGATGGGGCACGCAGGCATCATAGAGCACGGGAGCGAGTGACGTCATGGCGGCGCGGTGGAGTCTTCTGGATTCTCTCCGCGATCCCTTCCGGTTAGAGATTTTCGGGAGAGCCGGGGAGAGGCAAAATCTTAAAACGCAGAGAGCGCAGAGAACGACCGCGGAGGCCGCGGAGAACAGCTCACAGTGGGCGGCAGATCGACGACTGGTATATCTTTGAAATGAGTCTTTTTTATGGAGGCTTCAACCGTGCGACCACTTGTCCTGCGTTTCCTCCTCTCGTCTGTTATGCTGACCGGCCTTCTTTTTGGCCAAGCCCCTGCTTCGGTTGTGAAAATCTCGGTCGATGCCAGCGATGCGCCGCGAAAAATCTTTCATGCCAGGCTTGAGATCCCGGCTTCTCCAGGCGAGTTCACGCTCTACTATCCGAAATGGATTCCGGGAGAGCATGGTCCTACCGGCCCCATTAACAACCTAGTGGGCCTGAAATTTACCGGAAACGGCAAGACGTTGGCATGGCGCCGCGACCTCGTCGACGCATGGACTTTTCACGTGGATGTTCCAGCCAGAGTTTCAACCGTGGAGGCTACACTCGACTACGTGGACCCGGTCGCCACCGATCAGGGGCAATACACCGAAGGCGCTTCCGCGAGTGACAAGATGGCGCTGGTCAGCTGGAACACACTGCTGCTCTATCCTGCGGGCTTTACTCTGGATCAGATCGACTACCAGGCAAGCCTGAAGCTTCCGGAAGGATGGAAATTCGGCACGGCTCTGCCGATCGCTTCGCAGGCCGGGGAAGATATCCAATTTGAAACCGCGTCGCTCGGAAGGCTGGTGGATTCGCCGGTGATTATGGGGCAATTTTTGCGCGTAGTGCCGCTCGCCGAGAACCCTCATCAGGAGATGGATATTGCCGCCGACAGCGCCGGGGCGCTCGACGTCTCGCAGGATGTTCTCGATCCCTACAAAAATCTGACCGAGCAGGCGAAGAAGCTGTTCGGTTCGCAGCATTTTCGCGACTACCACTTTCTTTACAGCCTGAGCGATCACGTGGCGCACTTCGGCCTGGAGCATCATGAGTCCGACGACAGCCGCGAAGGCGAGCGCTATCTGGTAGACCCGACGTTGCGTTTGCAGGCTGCGGGCCTGTTGCCGCACGAGTATGTTCACTCGTGGAATGGAAAGTATCGCCGCCCCGCCGATTTGACCACTCCCGACTACGAAAAGCCCATGCGCACCGACCTGCTGTGGGTTTACGAAGGCCTGACTTCCTATTTGGGTGACGTGCTGAGCGCGCGCAGCGGGATTCGCACGCCGGAGCAGTATCGCGACAATCTGGCGAAAATCGCGGCGGATATGGATCACCATCCCGGCCGCATCTGGCGCAATCTGCAGGATACGAACGACGCCGCCCCCGAACTCTACAATGCGTCAAAGGATTGGGATTCGTGGCGGCGGGACGTGGATTTCTACGATGAAGACGTTCTCAACTGGCTGTGGGTGGATACGATCATCCGCGAGCAGAGCCACGGCAAGAAATCGATCGACGACTTTTGCCATTTGTTTTATGGCGGGCCCGGCGGCAAACCGGAGATCAAGACCTATAACTTTGACGATGTGGTCGAAGCGCTCAACCAGATCGTACCCTATGACTGGCGGGGCTTTTGGGCGGAGCGGCTGACCACGCACGCCGCGCATGCGCCGATCGAAGGAATCGAAAACAGCGGCTGGAAGCTGGACTATGAGGAGACTCCTTCGGATGTGATGACCGCATGGGAAGCCGCGCACAAGCAGATTGACGCCAAGTCTTCGATCGGGCTGATCGTGGGCTTCGACGGCGCTATTGAAGATACGGTCGAGGGCATGGTCGCGGCGCAGGCGGGCATTGGGCCGGGGATGCATCTTATTGCGGTGAACGGACGCGGCTACACTCCAGCAGTGTTGCTCGATGGGTTGAGGGCAACGAAGGAGATCTCCGCGCCGCTGGAATTGCTGGTGGAGAACAACGACTATTTCAAAATCTACAGGCTCGATTATCATGGAGGAGAGAAGTATCCGCATCTGGTGCGGGAAGAATCGAAGCCGGATGTGCTAAGCGAGATCATTAAAGCAAGTAAGATAGTCGGCAGTCTGTCGGTCATCAGTCGTCAGGTGTTGGAACGATCGGTGAGACTGACTGAAGACTGACGACTGAACTGACGACCGATTCAATGCGCCCGTAGCTCAATCGGATAGAGCATCTGCCTTCGGAGCAGAGGGTTGGGGGTTCGAGTCCCTCCGGGCGCGCCATTTCGCGGGTAGCGCCGCGATTCCGACAACGGCGTTCATTAGCTTCTGCAAAGTTCCCGCACAGTGCAAAAGTGGTCCCCACCTTGAAACGCAGAGTGCTCAGGGAAAGGCCGCACTGGGGCTGAGAAAAATGAACCCGGATCAATTGTGATAATCAGCTCTTGCCAGGGAGGCGAAGATTGCAAGGCTTGGCCAACTACTGTCCGTTGCTTGACTACCTGGCGGAGTTGAACGCGCCGGGGGCGTTCCTGCTGGTGGATGTGGGCTGCTCGGGCGGGATTGACCGGCAGTGGCGGCGGATGCGGAGCAGGCTGCGGGCGATCGGCATCGATCCCGACGTGCGGGAGATCGAAAGGCTTAGGGCACGGGAAAAGAATCCAGCCGTCAGCTATGAAAATGCATTCGTAGGGTTGCCTCCGGATCATGCGTTCGCCCAGCAGAAGCAGGGGCGGGCTCAGTTGGAGCGGGACCCGTGGCCGCGGCTAAGCGCGGCGCGCTATCTCGAACTGGTCTATCCCCAGGGGCGGGAAGTGGGCGACGCGGAGAAGCGCTCGGCCAACCTATGGCGGGCGGCGCAACTCGCTGATGCGGCACCGCTGGTTCTGCCTGAATATCTTTCGCGCAAGAGGATCGCAAGCCTCGACTTTCTGAAGATTGATGTCGACGGCGCCGATTTTGACATCCTTAATTCTTTGGATCAGGCGCTGGGAAAACTGCAGGTTCTCGGGGTGGGGATTGAAGTCCTGTTTTGCGGATCGGAACGGGCCACCGATGGCACCTTCCACAACGTGGACCGGTTCATGAAGGCGCGGGGCTTCGAACTGTTCAACTTGACGGTCCGGCGATATTCCACCAGTGCCTTGCCCAGCCGGTTCAGCGCGCGCGCTCCCGGGGCGACCGAATTCGGCCGCGTGCACCAGGGGGACGCAATGTATGCGCGCGACCTGGGGAGCGGCTTGTACGAAGAATTCGCGAGTGTGCTGCCGGCGGGGAAGATGCTGAACCTGGCGGGGATCT
The DNA here is from genome assembly GCA_963770915.1 of uncultured Acidobacteriaceae bacterium. GTDB lineage: Bacteria > Acidobacteriota > Terriglobia > Terriglobales > Acidobacteriaceae > PALSA-270. The sequence goes on along the minus strand of CAVYRG010000001.1, from coordinate 1,049,491 downwards.
TCGCGGTTTTTGATTTGCCCGATTGCGCGGCGGAGCTGGTATTGAAGTTCCGTAGTCAACTTGCCGCGGTGTGCGACGTGGATCGCGCGCTCGACGCGCTGGCCCGGCAGGCGGAAGGCGGAGCGGCCAGCTACCGTCGCACCGTGGAACGGTTTCGGAAAAAGCCGCAAGCATTCTTGGGCACGAAGAACCCATTGCTCCAGATGAGTCGCGCCTGGATGCGGGGCTACCGCAAATGGCGGGGCAGAATGCAGCTGCTGCGGATTGAGCGCGGGTAGGAGCGCAAGAGTTGCCGGGGGTCGGGGGCCAGCGCCCAACTATAATTCAGACGTGAAGCAGTCGGCGAATATGCGTAGCGGGTCCTGGCTCGTTCTGGCGCTGTCGTTGCTCGCCTCCTTTGGCATTTGGCGATGGGCAGATCACATTCTGGTACCGGTCTACACCGCAAACGCGATGGCGCGAGGAAGACCGATCGGAAACAACTCTGACCTTTACCCGGTTTGGCTGACTGCAAGGGAAGTGCTGGTGGAGGGGAAAACACCCTATACCGCCCAACTGACGCGGGATATCCAGGAGGGTTTTTATGGGCGCGAGTTGCACGCGGATGATCCTACGGACCCCAAGGACTTACAGGCCTTTGTCTATCCGCTCTACTCCGTGTTTCTCGTGGCCCCTACGGTGACCTTGCCCTTTGCCCGAGTGGCGGAAGCAGCCCGCTGGGTGTTGCTGGCATGCATAGCCTCGACCGTGCCTCTCTGGATGGGCGTGATTGATTTCCGGCCCGGTCGGATACTCACTGCGGCCATCGTGGTGCTTTGCGTGAGTAACTTTCCGGCTGTACTCGAAGATCGCCAGCAGAACCTAAGTGCATTGGTCATACTTTTTCTGGCAGGATCAATCGCCGCAACCGTGCGCCGTTGGTTGCCTCTGAGCGGCTTTTTATTGGCATTGTCGACGATCAAACCGCAGCTCTCCGGCTTGCTGGTGATGTGGATGCTTTTGTGGGCGGTGAGTGACTGGCGGGAACGCAGGCATCTGCTATGGAGCTTTGTGGCCACGTCCCTGTGCCTTTTCGCCGCCGCTACCGCGATTGCTCCAAACTGGATGGGCAGGCTTCTGGGCTGCCGCGCGCGCGTATCGATCGTATGGATTTGGCCCGTCTGTCTTTCAAGTAATGCTCCCGCCGATTCTCGCCGTTCCGGTCATGGCGGCGCTAGTAATGTTCGCGGGGATGGCTTGCTGGAAATCGCGGAATGCTCAGCCGGGCTCGTCGCAGTTTGCATGGACATTAGCGTTACTTGTAAGCGTGACGGTAACATTGGCGACTCAGGCAGCCCACTATCAGATTCTCCTTCTGCCGGCACTCCTGATGCTGCTCGCATCGGTTAGAGGTATTCGTAAGAAGGCCTTTCTTGTTCGCACCCTGACAAAGGGAACCTTTGCCTGCCTGTATTGGCAATGGGGCACTGCACTCGGCCTTGCGCTGGTTTCGGTGTTTGAACCAGCCGCGAGATTGCGGAGGCTCGCGGAAGTTCCAATGTACACGTTGATCGCGCTGCCGCTTCTCGCGCTTTTAGCGACCGTGAGCCTCTACCCGTCCATCGATGAATGGGACAAAAGCAACATAGCCTGCCCGGCCCGCGATTCGAGCCCGTGATTTCCTATCTTGCGCGTTGTTAAGTGTGCTTGGTGGGCTGCCGACGCTCTGTAGTTGCCGGGTGCCCTGCCTATCGCCGACGGTTTTCATCGTGCCAGTTTGCAGCGCGCAGCGCGCTCTCTGAAGGCACTCGGGGCGCGGCGGAATTGTGGTAACTCGCGCAGTGCGTTTTGTAAACCTCGGCGCCGTTTTGTGCGCTAGCCGCGATCCCTGCCAAAAGAACCGTGAGTACACACACGTATCGCATAGGCCTCCTTTTGCCTTGTCGATGGACCGATTGTTCTTGCTTGAGGCTGGCGAAATTAAATGAAGTCGTGCTTGCGAGACTGCAAATACAAAGTCAGCCCCAGGGTCAGCAGAATTATTCCGCATTCCGCCTTGAGAATCCTCACTACAGACGGGCTCCACACCGCGACAGGCCCGTCCCATGTTTTGCCTAGCGAAGGGACGTGTCTAATCAGGGTCATCCATACAAGCCAATAAGAAGAGTTAGCGGCAACGATGGTGGCTGTGGCCCATCCCTCCGATTCGCTTACGAGAGCTGTTCCAGTAGTCAGACAGGATCCGATCAAAGGAAAGCCCATCAGGATCATCCCCATAGGAATCATCCCAACGGGCAAAATATGCCGGCCGAGAATCACGTATAGAGCTGCGCCGAGCAATATCATCCACGGAGCAAGGAACATAGCAACTGTTGAGACAAGCTTCGCGGCTCCATAGTGGGCCGACGAGACAGGGAGACTCATGATGAACGCCAGGTTCTGCTTCTTTCTTTCGTTGACGATGTTCTGCATGGGCAGGAGACACCCGCAAAGGATTATCGCAACAAAAAAGAACACACTGCCGGTTACGAACTGCATCTGTCTGCCAGTCATAAGAAGTGCCAGAGCAGCTGCCCCGGCAACAATCGTAAGGACGATCGTTAGCCGTTGAAGTCGCCAATCTTTCCAAACTAATTGCATCATCACATTCGTTTTCATGCTTTCACCTCCTCGCGACTGTGTTCTACGTTGGCAACAAAAATTTCTTCGAGCGTCATGTTTTCCACCGCCTGCACCCGCGCACCCGAGTTCTCATACGCATTTGGAAGATGGGGCTCGAATGCGTTAGCGATTGCCACCGCCAACCGGCCTGTTTGCTGGAGCCCGATAACGCCCGGCAATGTGGGCAGCGCAATTCCGTCGGGGACTTCGAGGCGCAGTCGCCGCCATCGATCGAGATAAACTTCTTTATCCATCGAATCAATGATCCGGCCCCGATCAATGAACGTGATTTGATCGGAAATCTGCTCGACATCTTGCGTATTATGCGAAGAGAAGAGGACGCTGCGTCCCTCCTCAGCCATCACACTCGTCAGCTCCCGCAAAATTTCGTGCCGCGCCACAGGATCGAGACCCGTGGTCGGCTCATCCAGCACGAGAAGCTTTGGCCGCCGCGCAAAGACAAGCAGCAGGGCGGCTTTTACTCGTTGCCCGTGCGAAATTCCTTTGATCTTCTGCTCCGCACGGAGCCCGAACCGCTTTAACAACAGTTGCGCATAAGCCTCATCCCACGTGGCATAAATTGACTTCATGAAACCGATGTGCCAGCCGAGAGTCATGGTTTCATAAAGCCGCATATCGTCGGAAGCGAAGCCAATGTCCCACTTCGCGGCGATCTGCTCTTCGGGCATGTGATGTCCGAGCACGCACACTTCGCCGCGGTCCTGATGCACCAATCCCATCAGGATGCGAATCGTTGTGGACTTACCGGCGCCGTTCGGGCCAATCAATCCCATGATCGTTCCGCGTTGAAGCCGCAGGGCGATATCCTGTAGATCGAAATAGCGATACGACTTGCACACTCCGTTGAGTTCAATCGCGTAGTCGTTCATACGGGTTCCTTCTCCGCGTCGGTCACGCGGTCATAGATTGCGCGAACGCGCTTCTCCAAATTCTTTTGCGAAAGTCCCATCATGGCCGCGCTTCGCACCGCTTGCTCCAAACGCTGGGCCAGCTCCTGCTCGCGAATCCGCGCGCCAACCGCGGAGTCGGAAGCGACGAAACAGCCCTTGCCTTGCCGAGTCACGATCACGCCCTCGCGCTCCAGTTCTAAATACGCGCGCTTTACCGTAATCACGCTCACGCCGATATCGACCGCCAACTGGCGAATCGACGGAATCGCCTGCCCCGCGGCCCAGTCCCCAACCGCAATGCGCTGCTTGATCTGTTCCATGATCTGGAGATACATGGGCCGGTTATCGGTTTGGGAGATGACGAACATACTGTATATAAACAGTATGTACAGTTAAAGATCCTGTCAAGCATTTTTTGGGGAGTGGAGAACTACTTCTGTGGAGAGACGGGACCGGTGCGCCTCAACGACTGCAGTGTCTTACGGATGACGGTGCGAGAGAAGGCGGCGTGAAAGGAAGGCATCGCACCTGGGCCGAAGCCCGCGTCTCGAAAACCGCGAGACACGGGCGCCCCCAAGGGTAGGCCAGCCCCCGCTTCTGCGCAGTTTCATACTCCACCGGCGACCCTTGCGGGCGTTCATTCCAGCTGATCACATATTTCATGGCATCTCCTTTGCAAGCCGTCTTAGATGACAGCCGGATGAGTCTAATCCTCGGCGATGAATATTGGGCGGCTCGGGAGCAGGGGCACCCGTGGTCGCGGCGCCAGATCCCAGGTTTCGAACGCCGCGAAACCCGGGCCACGGCCGAGGAAGAAAAGAGTCAGAAAATCTTAAGGCCCCGCCGGCTATGCTACTGACTCCGCACCCAATGCTTGCCTGACGCAGTATCCCTGACTACCTCGATTCTCTGGGGAAACGCTGCGGGAGACGAGAGGAGAGCGTTGTCCACAGGCAGCGTGACGTCATAGTAGACGGATTGTTCTTGGTCTTTGTCCCGCATCGACACGTCGATCGCCTCCACGTCGCCGAGTTTATTTCCGGACATGGTGATGATGGCGGAAATAATCTCGGCTGACTCGCGCGCCCCACATTTGCCGAGATCGTCGCCACTGTCGTACCCCTCGCGTATGTACGAAACCACGTTCAAAACAAATCGCCCGTCCTGTAGTTTTTCAACCGTGATTGTGCCCGGCACCATATCGTCGAAACCGGGTAGCCTCAGGTAGTCCCATTTATTCTTCATTTCGGCGAAGAAAGTTTCCGCATCCTGGTTGGAGTGGCTGAGCTGCTTCATGGACTCGATAGTGGCCTGGCTGCGCTTTACGTCGTTGTGGCGCCCGACCGCCATCAGCCAGAAGACAAGAAATGCTATCAGCATTAACCCCAGGCAACCTACAAACGACTCTATCTCGCTCTTCTTCATATTTCCGAGTTCATATTTCCGAGGAGGGGATGCCACGTCACGGCTTTGCAAAGGAAACAGCCTGAATGTTCCCGACGGAACATTTGATTCGTCTTGCAGAGCTATTCGCGGGCGCCGTGCCGGAGCAGAAAGTCTGTCCAGTATTTGTCGAAACCCTTGACAGCATGCAAGGGTGTGCTCCCCTTATTGTCCTTAGCGTTGATGTCGGCTCCGTTGGCGAGCAGTAATTCCCCGACGCCCTCGCAACCTGGACACGCGTCGCTCCGAATATTGCTGACCAGATTGTGCAGAGGTGTCCGCCCGTTGACGTCTTTTGCGTTGACGTTGGCTCCGTTGGCGATTAGAAACTCCGCCGCATCCTTGTAGCCCAAATTGGCTGCGATGTGCAGAGCGGTTTCGCCGTCACTGCCTGGTTCATTGACATCGGCTTTGTTGGCGAGCAGAAGCTTCGCCACATCCAGGCGATCCTTTATCACAGCCCAATCGAGGGGGGTATTGCCTTCCCCGTCGAGGGCGGAAATCAGATCAGGATTATCCTTAAGGATGGCCTGGATTTTTTCCAGGTCGCCTTCCTTGGCGGCCTGGCCTAGCGGGTTCGTGGCCTGCAGTATGGCGCACTGAAAGAGCGCGCCCTTACCAGTCCGTATGGTGAGTGTCTGGCCCGCCATTTGAAACTCGACGGCTTGCCCACGCTTGAAGCGGCCGCAATCCGAAATCCGGTACGTAACCCCGCCACCGACCAGATCGTAGAATTTTCCGGTATAGAGATGGAATAAGTTGTAATCGTCCCCGCTCACCCTTTGGAAGCCGTTGCCCACAATTGTTGCTGGCCTGAACCCAGTCTGGGCGAGCGTTATTGCAGTCAAGGCGGCCATGGCTGCTAACCAAGTGGCAAGCAATCTGGTGGCTTTGAGCGCCAACCAAGATGGGTTTGTCTGCCTTGTCAACATTGCAGCGAATCCCATGGTTTGTGGCGAGTCCCAAGGGCGGACCCGATTCTCTCACACGGCGGCTTCTTGTCAAGACTCTGGGCGCCGCCAGCCGCCGTGTGCCCCGGCCGCGCGGAATGGCCCGCCTTGCGGTTCTGGTTTTCGCAAAGGGGGAGGCATCGCGGGGGAGGGCGCCCGCGCCACACGATCTCTAATCCTGCACTACTCCCGCGAACAAATCGGTCTCCTCCACGATAGGGCCGGGCTTGACGGACGCCGCCAGATGATAGCGTTCCTGTTGCAGCAGCTTGCGCACGCGCTCTTCCAGGCGCGCCCAGAGCGGCGCCTGGCTGGTGTGGGCTTTGAAGGCGGCAATCTTGGTTTCCATGTGCTGGCCGATCTCGAGCGTGCAGGTGACCGGCGGAAGCGCGACGGACGGGCGGTCGGGCAAGGTGAAGTTGGCGGTGAGGTAGTAGAGCTTCAGCGGCTGGTGCGGTTTTTTCCCGGCGAGCTGGTCGGGAAAACGGTTGTCGCGTCCCGACCAGTGGAAGGCGACGCTGGCAAACAGCCCGGCCATTGCATGATCGGTGTGGCCGGTGACGCCGCCTTCGGGGCCGAAGGTGAGCGCGACCTGCGGGCGAAATTCGCGCATATGCAGCGTGACCTCGCTGACCACGCGGTAAAAATCCTGGCGATGGAGCTGGCCGTCGGGATAGTCGAGCACGATGCCGCGCGCGACGCCGAGAATGGCGCAGGAGGCGGCGAATTCCTTGCGGCGCATGGCGGCGAGTTCCTGATCGCTTTTGGCGCCGCCGCGATTGGTGGCGGCTTGGCCGGGCGTGAGGCAGAGGACGCAGGTTTCGACGCCGCGATCGGCGTAGAGGCGAAGCGCCCCGCCGAAGCCTCCGGCTTCGTCGTCGGGGTGGGCAGTGATGACCATGAGGCGGAGCATGGAGAGATTGTAGCTGCTGCGCTCTTCCCATTGTCATTCCGAGCGCAGGTTTATCGCGCGAGGAATCTGCTTTTATGTGCGCCGAAAAGCAGATTCCTCGGGGCTAAAGCCCCTCGGAATGAGAAGGGGTCGAATCCCTCTGAAGGGCAACGCAGACCCGCAGGGAGTTTGCTGGTTGCGTCTTGTGACGGAACACAAGGTCCCTCCACTTCGCTCGCTTCGCTACGGTCGGGACGACAGAGCTTCGAATGGGACGTCCGAAACTTCCTGGGCAAGATCCCCGGATTTTTCCTCCAGCATGAAGGCCAGCACTTCCTGCGGCACGGCGGCGTTCCACACCGGAGCGAACGACTGGCGATGCAATGGTGACGGGCCGTGCTCGCGGAGAGCGGCGAGGTGACGCGGCGTGCTGTAGCCCTTGTTGGAGGCCAGGCCGTAAACGGGGAAGACCGGGTCCCATTCGCTGACCATGCGGTCGCGCTCGACTTTGGCGATGATGGAAGCGGCGGCGATGGAGGCGGAGAGAGCGTCGCCGTGAATGATGGCATTTTGAGGAATTTCGAATTGCAGGCGCATGGCATCGATCAATAAATGATCGGGGCGCGGCTGCAATTGCGAGACAGCATTCTGCATGGCGACGCGCGAAGCCTGATAGATGTTGATCTGATCAATGCGGGCGGCGTCAACGGCGGCGATGGCCCAGGCTACGGCATGCTCGCGAATGCGCGCGGCGAGAATTTCGCGGCGCTCGGCGGGCAGGAGCTTGGAATCGCGCAGGCCGCGAATGCGATAGGCGGGATCAAGAATGACGGCGGCAGCCACGACCGGGCCGAAGAGTGAGCCACGGCCCACTTCATCCACGCCCGCGACCAGGTGCGCGCCGCACGTCCAAGCCTTCTTCTCGTAACGCAGTGTGCAATGCAGGCGTTTGAGCAGCCGCAGTTTGGCGGCGGAGGGGGACAGAGTTTTCTGGACAGCGGATTTTGTTTCTGGCGGCACGGCTTAGGCGATACCGGCATCTTCGCTGAGAGCGGGGTTGTGGAGCAAGGATGAAAACACGGGCGGCGTTGATTAGAAGTGATCCGGAGCTGCTTGAGATTGGGCGGGGTCGAAACGGTGTATGCTGGCGGCGGTTTCTGGCATCGTGAGGGTGGATATCATGAGACACGTAGTGAAATATCGTGCCGGGGTGGTGTCGTTCGTCCTGGCTTGTTTGTTGGCGCCAACTTGGCTGCCAGCCCAGTCCAGCGCGCCATCGCTTTCGTTCGGCGTTTGCAAACCTGTCAGTCAACGGACAACGGAGGTGGGGTGCTGGATTCTAGTCGATCAGCCCCTCGGACGAATCGAGCAAGTGCAGGTCTTCTGGCATTTGGACGCCTATTCAAGCCGCGCGGACGCGGAGAAAGCTAAGGGACCACGCGGGACGGTGATCGAGTCGCTGGGCAGAGTGTGGCTGCTCACGATTGAAAGGGCGGGCTGGCGGCCGGCTGCCCCGGGCGAGCGCATCGCCGAAATCGGTCCGCTGCCGGTGACGGCTGGAGAGGAGTATTCGGCATTGTTCATGGAGGCGATCTCTAATCCCGGGATGATGTCTGCCATTCATCGGCACTCGGGACCCGAGGCCTGGTACACGCAGGCCGGAGAAACCTGTCTGGAGACTCCTGCGGGCAAGTTCGTGGGACGAGCCGGGGGACCGCCGGTCATTGTGCCGGCTGGTTCTCCCATGTTGCTTACAGCCACTGGCAGCGGGCAGCGGCGCGGGTTAACGCTCATCCTTCACGAGACCGCTAAGCCTCCCACGACGATGATTCACGATTGGACGCCGAAAGGGCTGTGTGAAGCGGACAAATAGATAGGTACCCCACGGTTACCAAGGTAAATTGCCCCGCCTCAAAGGCACTGTTACTTTCGATAGGGGAGAGTTGCATTCGGGCCCGTGAAAGAAGCCACCAAACAGAAACTTGCGGCAGAAGAAGAACAACTAGCCAGCGAGCGAGCCGACCGGCGCATTCATGTAGCTTTGCCCCTCCGCGTTACCTATTGGGATCAAGAAAAAAAACCAGGCCTGGAAATGGCCTGCACCTACGACATCTCGCCGCACGGGGCGCGCATTAGCAGCCTGCGTTGCGTCAAAGAAACCGGTGAAATCGTCGCCATTGAGCGCGGCCGCAACAAATCGTTCTGCCGCGTGGTTTGGATCGGCGAGCCGAATTCGCAGCTACGCGGACAGATCGGCTTGCAATGCGTGGAATCTGAGCGCGCCATGTTTGAAAGCGAAATGCGCGAGATGGACGATCTCTACGAGGTGATTGCGCATGAGAGCGGTCCGCGCCGCCGTAGTGCGGTGGGCGACCGCAATCGCCGGCACGCGGATCGGTACGAGGTGAATGGCGTGGCGGACCTGCTGGCGGAAGGACGCGAGGGCGGGCAGAAAGCCGCGATCAAGGATTTGTCGGAGATGGGCTGCCTGGTCACCACCAAGCAAGTGCTCCTGCCGGGAACGGACCTAAAGATCGTTTTGAATGTCGCCAACTACGCGCTGACAGTGAGGGGGCAGGTGCGGCACTCGGCGCTGGACCTTGGCATTGGGATTGAGTTCAACGAAATCCGCAAGGGCGACCGCGAAACCTTGAAGCACCTGCTGCGCAAGCTGGAAGAGAGGCGGCTGGAGGAAGTCTTCGAGCTTGAGGTTAAGCCGTAGTTAAGACTTCAGTTGTCAGTCGTCGGTCGTCAGACTTAACTTCCATTCAGCCACGGCGCAACCTGATTGCCGGCCGCTTCCCACTACTCTGTTGCGGCAACGGGGGCGGCTTCGCGCTCGCGCTCTATGTCTTTCAGTCGAGCCGCTTTACCGCGCAGGCTGCGCAGATAGTAGAGCTTGGCGCGGCGCACCTTGGAGGAGCGGATTATCTCGACGCGGTCAATCACTCTCGCGTTGAGCGGGAAAATGCGCTCCACGCCCTGGCCGAAGCTGATTTTGCGCACGGTGAAGCTGGCTTGCGGCCCACGGGTGCGGGTGATGACAACGCCCTCGAAGGCTTGCAGGCGCTCTTTGTCGCCTTCTTTGATTTTCACGTGAACGCGGATAGTGTCGCCGGGAACGAAGGCGGGAATATCGCTGCGCTTGGTTTTGGCGAGAAGTCTTTCGATGATCAGGTTGGTCATGGTCTTAATCCCTTCGTAGACAATGCTTCGCTAATTGTTTTTGCCCGTGATCTGGGCCAGCAACTTCGCATCCTCGTCGCTTAGCGACGCGTGCTGGAGCAGGTCCGGGCGATTGCGCAAGGTCTTCTGCAGCGCGGTGCGGCGGCGCCAGCGGCGGATCTCTTCGTGATCGCCGGAAACCAGAACCTCGGGCACCGTCATGCCGCGAAACTCCGCCGGGCGCGTGTAATGCGGATAATCGAGCAGGCCGCCCGAGGCGCAGGTGGAACTGGGAAGACTCCCCGGCTGCGATTCCGGCTCGCTGCTGAACGACTCCTGCCGCGTCGAGGCTTCGTTACCCAGCGCGCCGGGAATCAACCGCGTGACCGCATCCACGATGACCGCCGCACCCAATTCGCCGCCGCTCATGACGTAATCTCCTATGGAAAGCTCGCAGTCGGCGAGATACTCCCCTACGCGCTCGTCGACGCCTTCGTAGCGGCCGCAGATCAGTACAATCCGCTGCAGGGTGCAAAGCTTTTCCGCCACGCTCTGATCGAAGCGCTTACCCTGCGCCGAGAGCAGGATCACGGACTGGCTCGCCTCGCGCCGCTCGCTGCGCGCGGCGACTGCGATCGACTCCAAACATTCAAAGATCGGTTCCGGCTTCAGGACCATGCCTTCGCCGCCGCCGAAGGGGCGGTCATCCACGGTGCGGTGCCGGTCATGCGCGAAAGCCCGCAAATCGCGGACTTCGATGCTCACCAAGCCCGACTCGCAGGCCCGGCGGGTGATGCCATGCTGCAGCGGCCCGCGGAAGAAGTCGGGAAAGATGGTGATGATGTCGAACTTCATCGCGGACCTGAAACCATCCGGGACAGCTGAGGGCGGCTGTCCCCACGTGATTCTTATAGCCGCTTCCTTCCCCGCTGCTCCTGCTTTTCCTCGTCCGTCAGCGGAGCGTTGATCTCCAGCAAGCCCTCGGGCAATTGCATACGAATCTGCTTGGCGGCGAGATCCACGCTTTGCAGATACGCCTCGGCGAAAGGAATCTCCAGTTCCTTGGCTCCGGTCGTCACCACCAGCAAAGGGGCTTCGCCGGCCCCGAAGCGGACATCCACTACCGCCCCAATTTCGCGATCCCGGTCGAACGCCGTGCACCCGACCAGGTCGCTGACGTAACTCCAGCCGGACCCCAGCTGCGCTCGCTGGTCAATCGGAACCTGCAACTCGCAACCCAACAAATTTTCCGCGTCCGAAATCGAATCGACTCCGGCGAACTTCAGGATCAGATGATCCTTATGCGGCCAGAACAATTCAATTTTCACTTCGCGGCGTGAGCCGTCTTTCGCCAGGGCCGAGAGAGGCATGCCTTCCCGGAACCTGTTCTCGACGCTGGTGTGCAGCTCGACTGCAACTTCGCCGCGGCGGCCCTGTGTTTTCACCACCAGGGCCAGAGTGATGAATGCGCCGGCTATTCTAGAATCTCCAACTGGAAGCGCTTTTGCCGCCGGATTCCAGCCGCGTTCACCAGACAGCGCAATGCTCGCACGGTGCGGCCGTGCTTTCCGATGACCTTCCCCATGTCGCTTTCGGCGACTTCCAGTTCAATGACGGTTTCGCCGTCTTCTTCGACCTGGTACACCAGGACCTCATCAGGCGCATCCACCAGTGCCTTGGCGATTTGCTCGACTAAGGTCCGCACGTCTGCCGCTGGCTCGCTCATTTCCGGCTCCGGGGAAATAGGATGAGTTCTCGGATGGCGCGATCAGGCAACCGGAGCGGCGCTGGCCGGAGCGGGCTGCGACACAATCCTCGTCACCCGATCCGAAAGCTTCGCGCCCTTGGAAACCCAGTAGTCGATGCGCTCGCGCTTAAGGTCAATGGCGGCGGGAGTGCTGCGGGGATTGTAAGTGCCCACGACCTCCACCGGACGGCCGTTGCGTGCGCGTTCCTTCTCGATGACCACCACGCGGTACTGCGGTTTTTTGCGCGCACCCGTGCGCTTGAGACGAATCATTAACACAGAACGTTGTTTCCTTTCCTAGTGCTTCTGGCAGGAATAAGACAAACCAGTATTTTTACAGAATTAAGCGTGTATGGCAAGGCGGACGCGTCAGTATGTAAATGCTCCAAGATAATGTCACCCCCTAACTGCAACGAGATTCTGTCACCCTCCCAGGATGGTGACGATGAGTCAGAAAGAGTTTCAACGAGTGAAGGTGATTGAGAATGCAGCAGGCGGGAGGCTGAGCGTACGCGAAGCCTCCCGCCTGCTGCAGCTGAGTGAGCGCCAGGTGCAGCGGCTGAAACGCCGCTATCGGCCCGACTCCGTCGGCTGGGTGCAGCACGGCAATCGCGGACGCCCCATGCCGTGGGCTTTGCCCCTTTCCCAGAAGCAGTTGATCGTAAGCCTGGCCCGCGGCAAGTACCGCGGCTTCAACGATTCTCATCTGGCGGAAAAACTTCGCGCCGAAGAGAACCTCGCCGTCAGTCGCGAGACCGTGCGCCGCCTCTTGCGCGCCGCCCAACTGCCCTCGCCGCAGCAGCGCCGGCCGCGCCAGTATCGGTCCCGCCGCCCGCCCCGCCCCCGTTTCGGCATGATGGCGCTCACCGACGCCAGCCGCCATAACTGGCTCGAAGGCCGCGGTCCGGAGCTCACTCTCATCGGCTTCCAGGACGACGCCACCGGCCAGATCCTGGCCGCTCACTTCCAACTCGAAGCCGAAAATACCCTCGGCTATCTCCGCGCCCTGCACTCGATGATCGCCGCCCACGGCGTTCCCCTCAGCCTTTATCGCGACCGTCACTCCATCTTCCAGCGCAACGATTCCTACTGGACTCTCGCCGAACAACTCGCCGGAAAACAAGCTCCCACTCAACTGGGACGCGCCCTCGAAGAACTCGGCATCGAGCAGATCCCCGCCTACTCGCCCCAAGCCAAGGGCCGCATCGAACGCGCCTGGCGCACCTGCCAGGACCGCCTGGTCAGTGAACTCCGCCTCGCCCAGGCCACGACCCTGCAGCAGGCCAACGCCGTGCTCGCCCGCTTCTGCGCCGACTACAATCGGCGCTTTGCCCGCCCCGCTGCCCAAGCCACTTCGGACTTTCGCCGTTTGCCGCGCCGCTTCGATCTGGCGCGCTGCCTGGCCTTGCAATATCGCCGCGTGGTCGCCGCCGATCACACCGTCACCCTGGGCGCGCAATCCATCGCCCTGCCGCCTTTACCAGGACGTCGCGGCTACGCCGGGGAAACCGTCGAACTCGCCCATCACCTGGACGGCAGGCTGCACGTTTATCATGGAGATAGTTTGCTGTTGGCGCTGCCCCGGCCACTCGAAGAACACGCCGAGCGCCGTCCCCAGCTCCTGACCTCGGCGCAGAAAAGAAAAACCCCGCGCATCTACAACCTCTCCGGCCGCCCTGCTTTAGCGGCCGTTACTTAATCGACAAGGGGTGACAAAGTCTCGTTGCAGTTAATACGACATTTTCTGGTTGCAACAACAGGCGGATAGGCAACAGTTTCCCGGCGACTGACATTCCCTTCCTGTCATGGTCGAAGCTTTCCTCCGTCTGGGCTGGCGAAGGGACACGATTCCTGGCCATGAGGCCGTGCGGACTGCGCTCGCGAGGTTGCGAAAAATGCAAAAATGAGTATGCTGAATCCGAGCCCCTGATGACCTGCGAATCGATTCGACGACTTTCGATTGCCGCTGCGCTTCTCCTGATGGTTGTGCCCTGCATGGCGCAGGCAACTCCGCCGGATCAACTGCCGCCGCCGGTAGCCTACGCGTCGGTGAGCCAGCTCAGCGCGATGCTGGGAGAAATTGAGCAGAATTCGCAGACCATGCAACTTGATCTGGCAAAGTTGCGGATCGAAAAATGGAAAGCGGATGGAGGCAGCAAACGGCAGGCGGGAGAGAATGTGGAATCGATCCAGCGCAACCTGCAGGCAGCGCTGCCGGGCATGATCAGCGACCTGCGGACCTCTCCGGAGAGCCTGGCGGCGACTTTCAAGCTCTATCGCAATCTGGACGCGCTCTATGATGTTTTCGGCTCGGTGGTGGAGTCGGCGGGAGCGTTCGGCTCCAAAGATGAATTTCAGAGCCTGGACAACGACCTGAGTGCGCTCGAAAAATCGCGACGCGCCTTTGCCGATCGCATGGAGAGCCTAGCAGGGGCCAAGGAGGCCGAGTTGGCGCGCCTGCACGCGCAGCTGCGTGCCAGCCAGCCCGCAACTCCATCCATTCCGAGGGTCATCGTCGACGACAATGAGGCGGCCAAAAAGCCTGCGCCCAAGAAGAAGCCCACCGCCAGGACCAAACCTGCCGCGAAACCCGCAACCCCAACAAAATAAATGGCTTGTGGCAGTTTGGAAGTGTCCGCCTACCGGCCGCGCCGCGGCTTTCTATTCGTAACTTATTAACAGACTGACAGTTAGAGGTTGGAACACAGTTGGTTCCCGCGGGGTCTATAGATAAGTAGGGATGTGGTCACAGAGGTCCACTTCCCGCCGTAGGTGCGATTTTGGGTGAGGCTTCCAACCGGAAAGAATCTATAATAGGGGTTACGCCATGCAAGTGATGGCGGGAGCAACCACCTTGGGCGATTTTGCAGGCGCGATCGGAGTTCGAACCCAGGAAGCCGCGGTTGTCGCGGACCTGAAGGCCGGATCGGAAGAGGCCTATGCCTGGCTGATCGGGGAATTCCATCAGCCGGTCTACAGCCTGGTATACCGGATTGTTACGGACGCTTCCGATGCGGCTGATACCACCCAGGAAGTTTTTTTGAAGGTGTTTCGCGGCATCAAGCATTTCCATGGACAGTCGAGTTTGAAGACGTGGATTTATCGTATCGCGATTCACGAGGCGTCCAACCGGCGGCGGTGGTGGTTCCGGCACAAGGCCAAGGAAACTTCGATCGAACCGGGAGAAAGCGGTTCGGCTTCGGATGCGGTGATGTCGATCCGCGATACCTTGCGGGATGAAGGTGAGTCGCCGTTTGACAACATGGTGCACGAAGAGATCAAAATCCGGGTCGAGGGGGAGCTTAGAAAAGTGTCCGAGCCCTATCGCACCACGGTGATCTTGCGCGACCTGGAAGAGATGTCTTACGAAGAAATCGCGGAGATCACAGATGTGTCGTTGGGTACGGTGAAGTCGCGGCTTACCCGCGGCCGGGCGGCGCTGAGAAAGCGGTTGACCGAGTACGCGAGGGAGGTCGGGCCGCAACTGGGGCTGGAGGCTCCGCCACAGAGTTTGAGCG
Organism: uncultured Acidobacteriaceae bacterium; assembly: GCA_963770915.1. Lineage (GTDB taxonomy): Bacteria > Acidobacteriota > Terriglobia > Terriglobales > Acidobacteriaceae > PALSA-270. The sequence goes on along the minus strand of CAVYRG010000001.1, from coordinate 1,034,225 downwards.
CCAGGCCGCCGCATTCCGCTTCGTCGAAGCGGGCGGCGCCGGATGAGGTTTGGCGGGGAGAGGTTTTGTCCCCTGAAGAAGTCGAGGTGACCCGATGAAGTGCGCCGAAACGAGATCGCTGTTTTCTCCGTACTTGGACGGCGCGGTGACGGGCGCGCAGATGCACGCCATCGAAGAGCATGTGCGTTCCTGCGCCGCCTGTCATGACGACTACGTGTCCCTGCGTCAGACGCAGCAATTGCTTACTCGGGTGGGGCGGCGGAGAGTTCCGGAAGACCTGGCGTTGCGCTTGCGGGTGGCCATTTCGCGCGAAGCGGCGCGGGTACGGCGGCCCTATTTTGAGGGTCTGCTGGTACGGCTGGAAAATTCACTCAACGCATTCATGGTTCCGGCGATGGCCGGCTTGACGACGACAGTTGTCATTTTCGGGCTGCTGATGGGGTTCCTGGCCGCTCCACTGATGCAGGCTGACAGTCCCGATGTTCCGCTTGGCTTGACCAGCGGTCCGCAACTGCAGCAGTCCGCCTTCGGGACGTCGCTCGATGCTATTCATGGCGATTCTCTGGTGGTGGAAGCGATCGTAGATGCCAACGGGAGGGTGCAGGATTACCGCATCCTGTCGAACCCGAAGGACTATTCCCAGGCCCTGGTTCCCGAGCTTAGGAATATGCTGCTGTTCACCACGTTCCGGCCCGCGATGTCTATGGGCCGTCCAACGGCGGGGCGGGCGGTGTTGTCGTTCTCCAAGATTAGTGTGAGGGGATAAGCGGCGAATCGAAGTGGCAGTCGTGTGTTTGACCCCCCACGGAGAACCCCTTAAACTTACTCGGTAAACTGCTATCCGCCAGCCTGGAGGATTTCCCTGAACTTCCAGTTCCGATGTTTGCTCGGTGCGGCTTCGCTCGCGCTGCTGGCGCCGTTGAGTCTGGCACAGAGCACGCCCAAAGTTGTCCTCGACGGCAGCGAAACCCTCTTCACCGTGCTCACCGCCATCAACACCTGCGGCTATGACGCAGAGCTGAACAACTCTGATCCAGTGCGCGGGGAAATTCGCAATGAAGTGAGCGCCGCAAGCCAGGCCTCGCAGGATGCGCAAGACGCAACCAAGGCCATGTGCGACGCGTACGCGGCGATTCCGCAGCTGGACGCTTCGCGCACCCTCAGCGAGTATGTGTCCCTGGCCCTTTACCTCACTCCGCCGCCGGCCCTGGCCCTGAAGGTGAAAGAAGCCGACCTCCCGCCCGACACGGTTCCGCTGGTTCCGATGGTGCCGCTGATACAGAAGTTCTATGCCGCGGCGGGTGTGCACGCGGTCTGGGAGCGTCATCGGGAATCCTATGCTGAGATGGTTGCGCGCTACCATCAGGCGGTTTCCAGGATGTTGTTCGATACTGAGATTTACCTCAAGCTTCCCTCGGAGGGATACCAGAGCGGCGGATTCACCGTGTATCTCGATCCCATGGGCGCGCCAGGACAAACCAATGCGCGGAACTATGGATCGGACTATTACGTAGTGATCTTTCCCGGGCGCAACCCGGCGCTGAAGATGGATCAGATTCGGCATACGTACCTGCACTACCTGCTCGATCCGCTGGCGATGAAATATCCTCTGGAAACGAAGCGGCTGTTGCCTTTGATGGACGCGCTGAAAACCGCTCCCATGGAAGACAGCTTCCGCGCCGACCCGGCGCTGTTGGCTACGGAGTGCCTGATCCGGGCGGTGGAGGCGCGCACGGTAGGGTCAAAAAGCACTTCCGAGGCGCAGCGCCAGGCATTAGTGCAGGAATCGGAGGCGCAGGGGTTTATCCTGACCGGCTATTTCTATGACCAGTTGGTGAAATTCGAAAAGAGTCCCGACAGCCTGCGCAATGCCTACGAGGCGATGCTCGCAGGCATCGATGTGGGGAAGGCGGAAAAGGAAGCGCAGCAAACCCGCTTTGCCAAGGCCGCCGATCCCGAGGTCGTGCACCTGGCGAAAGCGACTCGTGGCAAGCTGCTGGCGACGGCTTCGCAGCATCTAGCGGAAGGCGATCCGGAAGGCGCGAAGGCGCTGGCGCAGCAAGCGCTGGACGAGAAGAGCGAGGACGCGGGGCAGGCGCTATTCATCCTTGCGCAGGCCTCCTCGATGACGCATCATGGCGAAGATGCCATCAGCTATTTCCAGAAGGCGATCACGGCGACGCAGGAGCCCAGAGTACTTGCCTGGTCGCATATTTACCTGGGAAGGATTTTTGACTTGCAGAAAGACCGCGAGTCGGCATTAGATCAATATCGCGCCGCTCTTACCGCGGCGGAGTCGCTGCCTGCGGCTAAGGCCGCCGCGGAGAAGGGCATCCAGCAGCCCTACGAAGCGCCGGGCCATAAGAACAGGGATCGGGACAAGGACGAAGATTAGGAGCTTTGGTTGGGGCAAACGATAACCGGCCTCCGGTGGCCGCGAATGAAGGAGACAGAACGATGCGGGCAGCAATTGGGGTGATCGTGCTTGGCTTGGCGAGTGGGTTGGCGTGGCCGACGGCGTGGGCCGCGCCGGCTTCCCAGGCATCGCAAAGCGGGACTGCACAGCCGGCGCCGCCTGCGACCGCGCCCCAGCCAAAGCGTCCGCCGCAAGCCAAGACCCAGCCGGAGTTCGATGCCTACCAGGCTGCCATGGCCAACGCCAAGGATCCTGCCGCCATAGAAAAGTCGGCGGATGACTTCGCCACGAAGTTCCCCGATAGCGAGTTGCGGATTCTTCTTTACCGGGCGGCCATGCACGGCTACCAGAACGCCAACAACGCCGACAAGATGCTCGCGATGGGCCGAAAGGTTTTGGCCATTGACCCCGACGATCCGGAAGCGCTGATTGCGGTCTCGGAAGTGCTGGTGGAACGCACCCAGGATACGGATCTCGACAAAGCCCAGCGCTGGGACGAGGCCACCAAGCTGGCGCAACATGCGCTGCAAACCATCGACACCGATCTCGCTATTCCCGCCAATACGCCGCAGGAAAAGGTAGATGACTACAAGGGCTACCTGCGCTCGAGCGTGTATTCGATTCTGGGTGCGCTGGCGTTCAATCAAAACAAGTTCACAGATGCGGAGAGTTATTTCCGCAAATCAATTGACGCGTACCCATCGCAGCCCGATCCGGTGGTGGTGCTGCGGCTGGCCATCGCGCTGGATAAGCAGGGAAGATACACGGACGCTCTCAAAGTGGCGGACCAGGCGGTGGAATTGAGCCAAGGGAATCAGGCGCTGTCAGACCCGGCGCACCGCGAGCGTGACCGGCTCATCCAGTTGACAGGGGGCATTCCGATGCCGGATTCTACCCCACCGGCGAGTACGACGCAGAATTCGGCAACACCCAAGAAGTGACCGAACATCGAGGACCCCAAATGAAACTAGCAAAGATTTTCGTAGTGATGCTGGCTCTCGGAGCATCCGCTGTAATGGCGCAGCAGTCCGGCGCGAACCAACCCGCGAATAAGCCCGGCGAGAACAAACCCTCCGCCCAACAGCCCAGTGGGAGTGCGCCCGCGGGACAAGCGTCGAGTGAATCGCAGCCCACGACGCCGCAGGGAGCTCCGGCGGCTCCGGCGGGGCCGCCCCCCCAGGGAAAACAGCCCAAGCCCAAAAGCCAGGCTGAGATGGATGCGTATAAGGCAGCCTTGGCCCTGGCAAATGGCGGGGATCCCGTGGCCATGGAAAAGGCGGCCAATGATTTTGTCGTGGCCTACCCCGACAGCGACATGGCGCCGATTCTGTTCCGGATTGCTATGCGCTCCTACCAGGCCGCGAATAACAACGACAAAGTGATGGAGATGGCGCAAAAAATCATCGCTGCCGACCCCGATGATCCCGAGGCTCTGGTCGACGTAGCGCAAATCATCACCGATCGCGTCCGTGACAGCGACCTGGACAAGGACCAGCGGCGAGCGGAGGCCATGAAAGACGCGCAGCACGCCCTGACCACGGTTGATACCGACCTTGCTCCAGGTATGACGGTCGAGCAGGAAAAAATTTTCAAGGCTTTGATGAAATCCAATGCGTATGCCGTTATCGGTCTGCTGGATTATGAAGCGGAGAAATATGTCGATGCGGCCACCGCGTTTCAGCAGTCGATAGACGCCTTTCCGCAACAGCCCGATCCGGTTACGGTGCTGCGTCTGGCTTACGCGCTCGACAAACAAGGGAAATATGCGGATGGGTTGAAAGCAGCGAAGCAAGCGGCCGACATGACGCAAGCCGATACCGAGGTCGGGTCGATGGCGCGCCAGGAGCAGGGCAAGTTAGCCAAGCTTGCCGGCGGCGCACCTCCTAAATAAGCGAGTGTGGACGCTGCACCTGGAACGTTTGCGGCATTTCGTTTTGCTTCAGGCGTGGGTTCCGTGCGCGCCGGAAGGAAATCAGAAACCCTTCCGGTGCGCGTGATGTATTTCTTCCCCCGGCACATCCATGCCTCAGCCCACAACGCCTACAACTATGATGCCAAGAGACATTGCGGGATTACAGGCAGCTCTGTGCTACGACTTTGCGCATTCTGAGGTGCTGGAGCAGGCCTTGACCCATACTTCGCAGGCGCGCGAGCGGGAGGCGGCGCAGCCTGCAGAAGCCCGCCATGTAGGGGACAATGAACAACTGGAATTTCTGGGTGATGCGGTATTAGGAATCCTTACCAGCGAAGAGCTTTTTCACCGTTTCCCGCATTTCCGGGAGGGCGAGCTCTCCAAGCTTCGTGCCCACCTCGTGAGCGAAAAACATCTGATCAAGGTCGCCGAGGAGCTGAAGTTGGGCGAATATCTAAGGCTGGGGCGAGGCGAAGAAAAGAGCGGGGGACGGCACAAAACCGCGTTGCTGGTGGATGCTTTGGAGGCCGTGCTCGCTGCGCTCTATCTCGACGGGGGACTGGAAACGGCGCGCCGGGTCGTGTTGCGCTCGATTCTCGAGCCGGAGCTGGAAAGGCTGGCCGGCACCGGAAGCGCCCTGCCTCTGACCGACTACAAATCGACGCTGCAGGAAAAACTCCAGGCGGCGGGACGGCCGCAACCGGTTTATGTTCTAGTGCAGTCACACGGGCCGGAGCACCGCAAGACTTTTACCGTCGAGGCGCGGCTGCGCTCGCTGGACGGACAGGGGGCGGCTGAGTTCGTGGGGCGAGCGGAGGGCTCGACCAAAAAGACCGCCGAACAGGAGGCGGCGCGGCAAGTGTTGGAATACCTGGCTGCACTTCCCGTGGCAGCCGTGGCAGCTGGGTCGGCCAGACGTCTGGCGCCGGCGAAGTCCTGAGTGTTCTAAAGGCAAGGGATGGAAGTTGAAGCAACCAAGAATCGTGAGCACTTCGTTGGGTCTCTCCAGTCCTTGCTGGCGACGGTAGTGATTGCGGTTTTCATCATCACCTTCGTGGTGCAGGCCTTTCAAATCCCCTCCGACTCCATGGAAAATACACTGCTCATCGGCGACTATTTACTCGTTGATAAACTGCGATACGGCGGCGGGGATTGGTGGGATCACATTGAGCCCTACCGGCCGGTGAAACGCGGCGACATCATCGTGTTCAAGTATCCGATTGATCCCCGGCAGTATTTTGTCAAACGGGTGATCGCCGTTCCGGGGGACCGCGTCCGGCTGGTGAACCGCACGGTGTATGTCAATGGCGTCGCCCGTCCCGAGCCCTATACCCGCTATCAAACCGCCAGCCTAGACCCCTTTCGCGATGATTTTCCTCAACTGAGCAACCCGGTGCCGGACGTGGACGCGCAATGGTGGCTGGAAATGGGTAAGTTGGTGGAAGATGGGGAGTTAATCGTGCCCGAGGACAGTTACTTCGTCCTGGGCGACAATCGCGATGACAGCAAAGACAGCCGCTATTGGGGTTTTGTGCCACGGGAAAACATCATTGGGCGGCCCCTGCTCATCTATTGGTCTGTGCAGGAGGCCAGCCCGGACCTGCCCGCGAACGCCACGGCAGGTGATAAACTCATGCACCTCGCCTATGCGTTGTCTCATTTGTTTCGGATTACGCGCTGGGACAGGACGTTTCGGTTGGTTCGTTGAGAGGTTTCGCTAGCCGGAAGGAGACCCACGAGGGGGCGAATTTTGGTGGCCAAGAACAGCAAAACAAGCAAGAAAGAGATCGAGAAAAAGCCGGAGCCGCCGCACGAAACTCCGGTGGAGTTTCTAGCATCGCTGGCGGTGGTATTGGTCACCGGGCTTTTCATAATCACGTTCATCGTGCAAGCCTTTGCTATTCCCTCCAGTTCCATGGAAGAGACCCTGCTGATCGGCGACCACGTATTTGTGAACCGGGTGCAGTTTTCGCCGCCGACGCGTTGGGTCGGCCCGCTGTTGCCCTATCGAGACATCCGGCGCGGAGATATCGTGGTGTTCTTCTCCCCCGCCGAGCCGGGCTTGTACCTCGTAAAGCGGATCATCGGCATTCCAGGGGACCACATTCATTTGCGCGACGGGGTGGTGTATCGCAACGGGCAGAAACTCACTGAGCCTTACGTCAAACACTCGGCGGGTGACTACAACGCCTACCGGGATAACTTTCCCGCTGTGCCGCCGGACTTCAACAGCAATGTAACCCCGGCCTGGCAGGAAGCTTTGCCGCATTACATTCAGGGCGACGATCTGGTGGTGCCTCCCAATTGCTATTTCGGCATGGGCGACAATCGCGACGTGAGCCTCGATAGCCGCTATTGGGGCGTGATACCGCGGGAAAATGTCGTGGGGCATCCCATGTTCATCTATTGGTCGTTCGAGACTCCAGCCGGGCAGTATCTGGAAACTGGGGTCGGCGAGCGCATCGGGATCATCCTCCACAAGGTCATCCATTTCTTTGACCAAACGCGCTGGAATCGCACGTTCAAGGTGGTGAAGTGAAGTTTCTTCACTCCAAAACCGGGAAGGTTGCAACCGCCGCGGTGGTGCTGCTGGCGCTGTTCTTGATTCGCCCGGGAGCGAACCAACTGCGGAACCGGGTTGTGAACTCGCTCAGCCTCGCGCTGGGCCGGCCGGTGGAGATCGCCAAGGTGAGCGTGCGGCTGCTGCCCTGGCCGGGATTCGACTTGCAGGGCTTTGTGGTGCATGAAGATCCAGCCTTCGGCGCGGAGCCGACCTTGCGCGCAGATGACGTCACGGCGAAACTGCGGCTGACTTCGCTGCTGCGAGGGCGGCTGGAGATTTCCAGTCTCGTTCTAAGCGAACCCAGCCTGAACCTGGTGCAGGACGCTTCGGGCCATTGGAACCTTGAGAATCTGCTGGAGCGGGCTAATCGCACGCCGATTGCTCCCACTACCAAGGGCAAGATGGAATCGCGTCCGGGTTTCCCGTATATCGAGGCCGATGATGGCCGGGTCAATTTCAAGGTTGGGCAGGAAAAGAAGCCCTATGCACTCACCAACGCCGACTTCAGCGTTTGGCAGGGTTCGGAAAATACCTGGGGAATGCGGCTGCGGGCGGACCCTGTGCGGACGGACTTTAACCTCTCCGATACCGGCACGGTGCGGGTGAACGGATCGTGGCATCGGGCCTCCAGTCTGAGAGAAACTCCAGTGCGGTTTGAGCTGGAGTGGGAGCGCGGTCAGCTCGGGCAGGTTACCAAACTGGCTTATGGCACCGACTTGGGATGGCGGGGAGGGATCGATGTCTCCGCCACTGTGACGGGAACTCCAGGCGATCTTTCGATTGTCGGCCAAGCGTCGGTCAATGACTTTCGCCGCTTCGATCTGCCAGAGGGAGACGCCTTACGCCTGGCGCTCGGCTGTAATGCCCGCTACAGCTCGGCGGACCGCTCTCTGCCTGAAGTGTCCTGCCAGTCACCGGTCGGCGAGGGCCTGCTCCGGCTGAACGGCGCTATCGGCGGCGAGCCCGGTTCCCGCGCTTACAACCTGGAATTGATCGCGAAGGGCATTCCTATGCAGGCAATTGTCGAGCTGGCAAAGCATGCAAAGGGCGACATTCCGGACGATCTGGTGGCGACCGGTAAGCTGGATGCGGCGTTCAAGTTCCTGCACAAAAACGGCGTGGGCCAGCAGCTGACATCATGGACCGGCGGCGGCCAGACTGAAAATTTCGCCATCGGCTCGGCGGAAGCCAAAATTGAGCTGCCGCTGGGCAAAGTGCCATTCTCGGTTTCTTCGGGAGCTGGCCTGAAAGCCAGCGCGCAGCCGGCGCTGCGCTTGGCGCGGTTCGCAGGCGTCGCGCACTTGGAGGTTGGTCCTTTCAATCTGGCGATGGGGCGGCCGGCGCCGACGGTGGTGCGGGCCTGGCTCTCGCGGACTGACTATGGTTTGCAGATTGCCGGCGACACGCAAATCCGCCACTTGCTGCAACTGGCGCGGGCTTTAGGAATGCCGGCGCTACAGCCGCCCGCGGATGGAATCGCCAAAGTGGATTTGCAGATCGCGGGCAGGTGGTCAGCCTTTACCGCCGCCAAGGCTCTGGGAACGGCTCAGTTGCGGGCAGTGCGCGCGGAAGTGCGCGGGATGAACGAGCCGCTGGAGATTGCTTCCGCTAACGTGGCGCTGCAGCCAGATGGAGTTGAGGTGAGCAACATTTCGGCGTCCGTCGCAGGAGGCACTTGGCATGGCTCGCTGCAGTTGCCGCGTGGCTGCGCTGGCGGCGGCGCTTGCCCAGTGCAGTTCGATCTCCATGCGGATAGCCTTGCCACTACCGCACTCAATAAGTTGTTTGATCCTCACCCCCGCAGCCGGCCCTGGTACCGCTTTCTCGCGCCCGCGCCGGCGGCACGGAACCCATATCTGCTGACGCTGCGAGCCAGCGGGCGGCTGAGCGCGAATCGGGTGACGATTTACAAGCTGGTCGCATCCAAAGTTTCCGCAAACGTCGATCTGGAGAACGGGGTGGCCCACTTATCCGGCGTAAGGGCGGATTTGCTTGGCGGCAAGCATGTTGGGGATTGGAAAGCGGATTTCACGGGCAAAGCTCCCGAGTACAGCGGGAGCGGGTCGCTGCAGCACGTGGTTTTGGGTCAACTTGCCCAGGCCATGCACGACAGCTGGATCACGGGAACGGGCAACGCGACCTACCAGGCGACTGCCTCCGGCCTGACTGCAACCGAGTTGCTCGATTCGGCGAAAGCGACTCTGGATGTCCAGGCGTTCGGTGGCACTCTGCCGCACATCGTTCTCCAGGGCAATGCCACGCCGCTTCACGTGCGCTCGCTTACCGGGCGCTTAGTGCTGCATGACCGCCAGTTCGAAGTTCAGGATGGCAAACTGGAAATCCCGGACGGCGCCTATGACGTTAGCGGAACCGCGACGCTGACGCGCACGCTTGATCTGACGCTGGCGCGAACTGGCTTCCGCGGCTTCAGCATTACCGGCCCGCTCATCGGCCCGCGCGTGGCGGAAACCAGCACGCCGCAGACTCGAGCCTCTCTCAAACCATGAAAGCCCGGGCCCTTCTTCTTCTCGCGGCTTTGGCCTTGTGCGCCCTTCCGCTCTATTCCGCTGACACGAATTCCAGGCTCGCGGCCGCAGCGGAGCGCAAGTTGCATGAAATCCAGAGGAATGGGTCTACCGCTCACCCCAAGCCTCTCCGCACCGAATTCAGCGAGGACGAAATCAACGCTTATTTCGCCGCGGGGAAGGTTCACTTGCCCGCCGGAGTTGAGTCGGTTCGCTTTCAGAGCGAGCCGGGGGTGGTGACAGCGACCACCAAGGTGGATTTTGACAAAGTAAAGGCGGGGCGCACTTCGTACAATCCACTGCTGGAGATTTTCACCGGCGTGCACAGGGTTGTGGTCGTGGCCCGCGCGCGTGGCGCCGGCGGTATGGGCTACGCGCAAATCGATACTGTGTCGTTGGACGGCATAGAGATACCACGATTCGTGCTGCAGTTGTTCGTCGAAAAGTATGTGCAGCCCAAATATCCGGGCCTCGGGTTGGATTCGAAATTTCCTCTCCCCGACCGTATCGATACCGCAATCGTCGGCGCCCACGAATTGACGGTCACGCAGAAATAGTGGACCGGTAAGCGTTCCCTGGAACCCGCCCGCACACCGCTTTCCGCGTGTTAGTATCGAAGCCAACCCGGCATGACCCTGCAACACGTCGACATCCTGTTCCAGATCATCGTGTTCCTGTTCGCGATCAGCGTGCATGAATCGGCGCACGCCTGGATGGCGAACCGCTGCGGCGATCCCACCGCGCGCATGCTAGGCCGGATCACGCTGAATCCGATCAAGCACATCGATTTGTTCGGCACGATTTTGCTGCCGCTGATGGCATTGCTGGCGCACATTCCCTTGCTGGGCTGGGCCAAGCCGACTCCAGTCGATCCGAGGAACTTCAAATACCCTGTGCGTGATGACATCTTGACCGCGGTCGTGGGCCCAGTCAGCAATTTTCTGGTTGCCGGCGGCGCCACTCTGGTGTTGATTCTCATCAAGCTCAGTTCGCCTTTCGGGCGCGCGGTGGTGATGGGTGACGTTTCGCTGCAGTCCAACTCGTTTCTTGTGCCGCTGACGTTGCTGGTCTACGAGATGATGCAGATCAACGTGGTGTTGGCGGTGTTCAATCTGATCCCGGTGCCGCCGCTCGACGGAAGCCACGTTCTGCGCCATTTCTTGCCCCCCGGCGCTTTGCGCGCATATGACGCGGTGGGCTGGGTAGGCCTTCTGGTGCTGGTCTATTTTGGCGGCGCTTATCTCGACCGGCTGCTGAATCCTTTTCTTTATTTTTTCAATTACCTCGTGGTCAGGGTCTAATGCCTTCCTCACTCAAGCGAAAACGCGTGCTCAGCGGGATGCGCTCGACCGGCAAACTGCATCTGGGGAATTATGTCGGCGCGCTGAAAAATTGGGTGCGCATGCAGGATGAGCATGAGTGCTTTTTCTGCGTCGCAGACTTGCACGCTCTCACCACCGACTACGCGGACACGTCGAAAGTTAAGCAAAACTCGCTGGATGTTCTGCTCGACTGGCTGGCGGCGGGGCTTGATCCTGAGCGCTGCACCATGTTCATCCAGTCGCACGTGCCACAGCATTCGGAATTGCATTTGCTGCTCTCGATGATTACGCCATTGGGCTGGCTGGAGCGCGTGCCGACCTATAAAGAGCAGCAGGAGAATATCACTGGCAAGGACTTGAGCACCTACGGATTTCTCGGCTATCCGGTGCTGATGTCGTCGGATATTCTGCTCTACAAAGGCGATTTCGTGCCGGTGGGCGAGGATCAGGCGGCGCATGTGGAGTTGACGCGCGAAATCGCCCGCCGCTTCAATGGATTCTATTGCCGGAACCGTGAGCCGGTTTTTCCCGAGCCGCAAACCGTTTTGACCCCTTCGCCTAAGCTGCCGGGCACCGATGGGCGGAAAATGTCGAAGTCGTACGGCAACACGATCATGTTGACCGACCCGGAGCAGGTGGTGCGGCAAAAGCTGAAGACCATGGTTACCGATCCGGCGCGGGTGCGGCGCAGCGATCCCGGCAATCCCGATGTTTGTCCGGTAGGCGATCTGCACAAGATTTTCAGCAGCGCGGAAACCATGGCGGAAGTGAATAGCGGCTGCCGCTCGGCGGGGATTGGCTGCATCGAGTGCAAGGGCTGGGCGGCGGACGCGCTGGTACAAATCCTTAACCCCATGCAGGAGCGGCGCAAGAAATATGAGGAGAATCCGCGGCTCGCCTGGGATATTCTGGAGGCTGGCTCGACCCACGCACGGCAGGTCGCGGGGGCAACCCTGGCGGAGGTTCGCGAGGCGATGGGGATGTCGCTGGAGTTTGGGAAGGGCTGAACGAATCAACGATGGCTGATCCGGCAAAAGTCGCAGCGGACGAGCGGAACGCGAAGGGAGAACTCCGCGTGGTTTCGTCCGGGGATCGGCCCGTCGACAAGCCGAAAGAGAGTGATTTCCCCTTCGCAGTCGCCGTAAGCGACGTGTACGAGGGTCCGCTCGATTTGCTGCTCGATCTCATTCGCAAGCAGGATATCGATATCTACGACATCCCCATCGCCAAAATCACGGCCCAATATTTGGCGTATGTCGAAAAGCTGCGCGAATTGGATGTGAATGTGGCGGCCGACTTCATTTATATGGCGGCGGTGCTGATTCACATCAAGTCGAAGATGCTGCTGCCCCGCGATCCCGCCGCCGCGTCGGATGCGCTGGAAGATCCGCGGACGGAGTTGGTGAACCGGCTGATCGAGCATGAGAAATTCAAGTCGGCAGCGCAGATGCTGATGCAGAAGCAGCAGATCGAAAACGCCGTCTGGTCGAATCCGGCGATCAAAGAGTTCATGGACGCCGAGGGTACCGACCCGGAGATGGCCGCCGACGTGATCGACCTGGTGAAGACGTTTCAGCAGATCATGGAACGGGCGCGCAACCGGCCCGTGCTGCAGGTGGATGAAGAGGGCGTGACGGTGGGGCAGATGGTCAATTATCTGCGCCGACGCTTATCGATGGAGGAGCGCCCACTGCATCTTAAGCAATTGTTGCGCAACGTGAATTCGCGGCAGGCTCTGGTGTGCATGTTTCTGGCGCTGCTGGAGCTGGTGCGGCTGCAGGCGATTCAGTTGCGCCAGGACCGCATGTTCGGCGATATCCTATTGCGCAAGCACACGGGATTCGATGCGGTGATGGCGGAGCAGGCCGCCGTGAGGGACGATTGGAGATAGAACCCGTCGTTAGCCCTTGGTCGTCGGTCGTTGGCTATGATGTCGTGCTGGCGCGTCCTAGCGAACGACCAAGGACCAAGGACCAACGACGCTCGACGTTTTCCTATGAGCCTTAAAGCCAAACTCGAAGCCATCATCTACGCGGCGGAGACGCCGATTACGCTGGACCACATGGTGCAGCTCGCCAAAGAGTCGTCTAGCGAGACAATCGGCGACGACGCCGAGATCAAATCCCGCGTGCGCGCGGCTTTGGAAGAATTAACCGCCGACTACTTAGCGGCAGACCATGGCATAGAGATTCGCCAGGTCGCCGGTGGCTACCGCATGTCCACCAAGCCTGAGCATCACGATGTGGTGCGGGCCTTCGCCAAGAGCCTGAAGCCGCCGATCCGGCTTTCCATGCCCGCCCTCGAAACTCTGGCTGTCATCGCGTACAAACAGCCGGTTACGGTGCCGGAAATCGGCGAGATTCGCGGCGTGGACTCGAGCGGCGTGATCGCCACCTTGCTCGATCGCAAGCTGATCACTACGGCTGGGCGCAAAGCAGTGATCGGGCGGCCCATTCTCTACAAGACGACGAAGGAATTCCTGCTCCGCTTTGGCTTGAAGGACGTGAGCGAACTGCCCAGCATGGAGGAATTCGAGAAGCTAGTGGCGGAGTCGTTCCAGAGCGATTTGCCGCTGGAGGAGCCGGCTTCCGGGCCGAATGGAGCGGATCCCGCAGAACAAACCGCAAGGGAGCCTGGCGACGCGGGCCAGGTGGAAGAACCCGTCCGCAGCGGGGAGAGCGACCCGGCGGCGTAGGTCTCTAAACCAAAATGCTGTTCCGAGCGAAGCGAGGTTGTTTTGCCGGCCAAGAGAAAGCAGATTCCTCGCTTCGCTCGGAATGACAATGGTCTGGAATTCCCTGAACCCAACCATCATGCCTGCTGAACGCCTGCAAAAGATCATCGCCGCTGCCGGAATCGCCTCGCGGCGCAAGGCGGAAGAACTCATCACCGGCGGATTGGTTTCGCTGAACGGCCAAGTGGTCACGGAGCTTGGCACCAAGGCCGACGCCGAGCGCGATCACATCCGCGTGAACGGCAAGCTGCTGCATGGCGCCGAGCGGCACGTTTACCTGCTTCTAAACAAGCCCAAGGGATATGTTTCTACGCTGCGCGACCCGGAAGGGCGCCCCACGGTGCTCGACCTTCTTCATGGCGTTGGCGCTCGCGTGTATCCGGTCGGGCGACTGGACTACGCCAGCGAAGGCCTTTTGCTGCTGACCAACGACGGCGCGTTTGCCGACTACCTCATGAAGGCAGCTTCGCATGTGGCCAAGACTTACATGGTGAAAGTGGCGGGCAAACCTGCGCCCGAGGCGCTCGCCAAATTGCGGACCGGCGTTTTCATTGAAACGGACCGCGGGCGGCGCGTCAAGACTTCGCCCGCGAAGATTCATCTCATTCGCGACTCGGCCAATCCGTGGTTTGAAATTACGCTGATCGAAGGCCGCAACCGGCAAATTCGGCGCATGTTTGAAGCCGCTGGGCATCATGTGGAAAAGATCAAGCGGGTGCGCTACGGTGGTCTTGAACTGGACGTGCATCCCGGCAAATTCCGGCGGCTTACCCCGGAGGAAGTTGCCGGTTTGAAGTCGGCTTCGCCGACGAGGCGACGGGGGAGACACGCATGAAGCTGAGCCAGCCCCATGCCGAAATCTGGGTTCCCGATGGAGCGAGCGAAGCGGCCGCGCTTCAGCGCGCGACGCATCTGTGCATTGCCGCGCACCAGGACGATGTCGAGATCATGGCGCTCGAAGGCATTTTGGCGTGCTATGGCAAGTCCGACCAGTGGTTCATGGCGGCGGTGGTCACGAACGGAGCGGGCAGCCCGCGCAGCGGCCCCTACGCGAGCTATAGCGACGAGCAGATGCAGGCGGTGCGCCGGAATGAGCAGAAGAAGGCTGCGTTCGTGGGAGAGTATTCGGCGGTGGCGCTGCTGGACCATCCCAGCGCGGAATTGAAGGATTCCTCCAGCACAAAAGCGAAAAATGACCTAAGGGCGCTGCTGGCGGTCACTCGCGCCAAGGTCGTTTACACGCACAACCTCGCCGATAAGCATGACACGCACGTGGCGGTGGCGCTACGGACGATTGCCGCGCTGCGCGAGCTTTTGCCCAACCAGCGTCCCGAGAAGCTCTATGGCTGCGAAGTGTGGCGCGATCTGGATTGGATGGTCGACGACGAGAAAGTCGTGTTTCGGCTGGACGAGCGGGAGAATCTGGCGGCGGCGCTGGTCGGAGTATTCGATTCGCAGATTGCCGGCGGCAAGCGCTACGATTTGGCGACGCTGGCGCGACGGCGAGCTCACGCGACGTACTATCAGAGCCACGCGGTCGATTCCGCGCAGATGATGAATTTCGGAATGGACCTGACGCCGTTGATTGTCAACGACAAGCTGGACCCGGCGGAATACGTTGCGGGGTTCGTGCGGCGGTTCGGCGAGGATGTGCAGGGCAGGGTCAGGAAATTTGCATAGCAAGCGGCCGGGCGCTCTATCCCGCCGCCTTCTTCTGCTGACTTTCTTCCCAACGCAGGCGCGCAGCCACCAGGCGAACGTCGTAATAGGTAATCTCTGGCGACACCGCATCTTTAATGGGCCGCAGTGCTGCCATGCCGAGGCGCGTGCAGGCCGTTTCAATTTCTTGCCGCTTGTCTGCATCCACCCATGTGGCCTGAAATTCCACCTCGCCGCTTTCTATCAGCTCGGCAACGGAATTCAGAATCGTCGAAATCTGCCGGCCGCGGGTCGCCGCAATTTCGGCGAAGGTTCGCCCTTCCAGCAGCAGGCTTTTGGTTGCGGATGCCGGCCGAGAAATTGGTTTCGGAGCCCCGCTCGCCCGCGCTCCATCATGAAATCGCTGCAGCGCCGCGAATAGCTGCGGGCCATACATTTGCGCCTTGCGCTCTCCGAAGCCGGTTACCCGCAATAATTCTGGAGTTGACCTCGGCTGCTTGCGGCAGACTTCCTCGAGGGTGGTATCGGTCATCACCACGAAAGCCGGCGAGCCCTGCGCCCGGGCAAGGTTTCGGCGCCACTCGCGCAAATAGTCGCGCAGAGCCTCATCCACCGCTGGCGCCGTGATCGAAGCTACTTTGGCCACCCGCCTGGCGCTATCGGCCAGCCCCGCGGGCGCGCCGCTGCAAACGTCGCAGACTCCACAGGTCTCCCACTTGGGACTTTCCCCGAAATGCCGGCAAATTTGGCGCTGTCGGCATTCGGTTGAATCCACAAATGCGCGGATGATGTGATAGCGCTGCCAGGCTCGGTCTCGCTCCTGCGCGTCGGAAATCTGCTTCATGAAGTGCGCCAGCAGCGCGGCATCCTGCTTTTGCCAAAGCAGAATGCAGTCGGCGGGCTCGCCGTCGCGCCCGGCGCGTCCCGCCTCCTGGTAGTACTGCTCAATGGATTTCGGCAGCGACATGTGAATCACCGCGCGGACGGTCGCTTTGTTGATCCCCAGCCCGAAGGCGATGGTTCCCACCAGAACCCGCACTTCGTCGGACATCCACGATTCCTGGTTTCGCTGCCGGAGCGCGGCCTCCATTCTTCCGTGATAGGCAACGGCAGCGATCCCATTCTCCTCGAGCCAATCCACCGTGCGTTCCACCCGCATGATGGTTGGCTCGTAGACGATGACGTTGCCTTCGCGGTAATTGCGCACCAGGGTCGGCAGGCGCTCCGACATTTCCGTCCCCGTCAATTCCTTCACCGCATACCGCAGGTTCGGACGATGAAAGCTGGCAATGTATTTGTGCGGACTGCGCAGCCGCAACTGCTGCAGAATGTCGTGACGCACCCGCTGCGTGGCGCTCGCGGTAAACGCCGCAATGTGAGCCTGGGGGAAATGCTCGCGCAGGCGGCTGAGCTGGCGATAGTCGGGGCGGAACTCGTGTCCCCATTCGGAGATGCAGTGAGCTTCATCAATGGCGAAGAAGGAAATGGGAACGCCGCGCAGCCAGCCGACCGTTTCCTCCCGCGCCAGCCGTTCCGGGGAAAGATAGAGCAGGCGGTATTCGCCGTTCCGCGCCTTCATCATGACACGCCCCTGTTCGGCTGCCGACATGACGCTGTTCAGAACCGCGGCCGGAATTCCCATCTGCGCGAGTTGGGCGGCCTGGTCCTGCATGAGCGCGATCAGGGGTGAGATCACGATCGCAGTTTTTCCCAGCACAAGGGCGGGCAACTGATAGCAGAGCGACTTGCCGCCGCCGGTTGGCATGACGACACAGGTATCCTGGCCGGCCACCAGACTACGCACGATACGTTCCTGCAGCGGACGGAAGACGCCGTATCCCCAATATTGGTGAAGCGGCGCGAGCAGATCGACCTCAGGCATACGAGACAGTATAGGTCGGCTGGCGAGCGTGGGTTCACAGAGTGACAGAAAAAGGCTCATTTACCAGAGTGGGAATAAAGGGTGAAACCTGGGCGAAGAAGCCGGGACGAGAGAGAATTTCCTCCCCAGTCTCAACTCTGGCACTTTGGGCAGTAGTGCGAGCTGCGGCCCGCGATCACGATGCGCTTGATCGGCGTTTTGCAGACCATGCAAGGCTCGTCTTCCCGCCCATACACGCGGTGTTGCAGCTGGAAAAATCCTTCTTCGCCGTCGGCATCGACATAATCGGAAACCGAGGATCCGCCCAGCTTGATCGCCTCCTTGAGCACTTGGCGCAGCGAGGCGTACAACCGGCGCAGACCTTCCCTGGTCAGCGAAGCTGCTCGCCGCCGCGGCCGCAGGCCTGCCCGGAACAGCGATTCATCGGCGTAAATGTTGCCCACACCGCTCAGCAGACTTTGGTTTAAAAGCGCGCTCTTGATGGGAGTCTTGCGCCCGCGAAACAATTCGATGAACCGCTCCGGCTGAACTTCCAGCGGCTCGGAGCCGCTAGCGGCGAAGGCTTGTGCGACGCTGAGGCGTCCGAAACGGCGCGGGTCGACGAAACGCAGCTCGCGGTTCGACTGAAGTTTGACGACCGCATGCGTGTGCTTCGCCAGTTCGTCGCCTGGCGCGCAAACCAGCAGCCTGCCGGTCATGCCAAGATGCACAATCCACTGTGCCTTATCGGAAGCAGGACTGCGCGGAGACGGACGTTTGCCTTGCGCTGCATGCTTCAACGCACCGCGCCGGCCTTTGGCGGGCGAGGGCGCCCGCCCCACATCGCCAAGCTCCAGGTCGAACACAATGTGCTTTCCCACTCGCCGCACGGCCACGATGCGCTTGTTTTCCAGCGTTCTCACAATTTCAGCGGCCGGAGATTTCAGCGGCTCGCGCTTCGACCCCAGCCAGACGGAGTCGATCACGTCGCCGGTGACGCGCCTGGCCAGGCCTCGCGCAATGGTTTCGACCTCGGGTAGTTCGGGCATGGGGATTCCTAGTCTACGACGGCCTGGTCGCAAGCGCTCGCGCCCCAGGACCGGCACAGTTCCCCAGTGGGATTGCCGATGGGGTGCAGCGAAAAATTGACTGGCTTTTCATTTTGCCCGTACCCGCCGGGCGGGGTATGATCTTAGGTACGCGTTTCCGCACTTTTCCCTGCAATTAAACTTAGAAGTTCAGCCGCTGGCGGGTTCTGTGCGGCCCTGGGTTTTCGTCGCAACTTGTCCGGGAAGTTCAGGGACGAGTGCGCCATTTCAGCACAAATGGAGCTGGTATTTTGAGGAAAGGCAAGACTGCGGTCATCGTCGGCGCCCAGTGGGGCGACGAAGGCAAGGGAAAGATTGTCGACGTTCTCTCCGAAAAGTTCTCCGTCGTTGCCCGCTATGCGGGCGGCCACAACGCCGGCCACACCGTCATCATCAACGGCAACAAATTCATCCTGCAGCTGGTGCCGTGCGGGGTGCTGCGGCAGGGCTGCTGCAGCGTAATCGGCAACGGCGTGGTGCTCGACCCCATGGCTTTCCTCAAGGAGGTTGCCGCCCTGCGCGCCGCAGGCGTGGCGGTGGATGGCAACTTGTTCGTCAGCAATCGCGCTCACGTCATTTTGCCCTACCACCGCATGATCGAGCTGGCGTCTGAGAATACGCCCGGCGGGGTGAAGATCGGCACCACTTCGCGCGGCATCGGGCCTGCTTATGAAGACAAAATGGCCCGCCGCGGCTTGCGCGTGGCGGATTTGCTCGATCTCAAATTACTGAAAACGCATATCGGCAACGTCTGCCGCGAGAAGAACATGATTGCCCACGCCCTGTTCAACTCTGAGCCGCTCGATGCCGACAAGATGTTCGAAGAATACGCGGAAGCCTCGGCCAAAATTGCGCCTTTTGTGTGTGACACAGGGGCGCTGCTGAACCGGGCGCTGGGCAACGGCAAGTCCATCATGTTTGAGGGCGCGCAAGGCACGATGCTCGATATCGACCACGGCACCTACCCGTTTGTGACCTCTTCCAGCGCGACTTCCGGGGGAGCGGTGATTGGAACCGGCGTGGCGCCAACCGCTATCAATGAAGTGTTTGGGGTTACCAAAGCCTACTGCACGCGGGTGGGCGGAGGCCCTTTTCCTTCGGAATTGCACGATGCCACCGGCGAACACGTGCGCGCCCGGGGCAACGAATATGGCGCGGTGACGGGGCGTCCGCGGCGTTGTGGCTGGCTTGATCTGCCACTGCTGCGTTACGCTGGCATGATTAACGGCATTTCCTGGCTGGTCGTGACCAAGCTGGATGTGCTCGACGAGCTGGATGAGATTCAGGTCTGCGTGGGCTACAAGATCGACGGCAGGCCGATGGACGAGATTCCGGCGCACGCCCGCGGCTTTGACAAGGTGGAATGCGTATATCACAAACTGCCCGGCTGGCGCACCTCAACTCTAGGGGTTACGCATTTGGAAAAGCTGCCGCAAGCCGCAAGGGAGTATCTGAAATTCATGGAACAGGAGAGCAACGCGCGGATTGGGATGGTTTCGACCGGTCCGGGCCGCGAGCAAACCCTGTTCGTAGACGAGTTCGCTGAGCAGCTGGCGTGCTTGACAGAATCGGCGACGCAGGCGAAGGTGTAGAGACCAAAAGCTGACGACGGAGCGAGCAATGGTGGTTCTGGCCGTGACGTGGATGGCAAAGGTGGGCCGCGAGGCGGAGGTTGTAGAGGTCTTTACCAAGCTATCCGAAGCTTCGCGCAAAGAACCAGGTTGCGCGATGTATCAGGTTCACCGCCACAAGACGGAGCCGCGCCGGTTCTTCGTCTATGAGCAATACAACGACGACGCCGCGCTGGAAGCGCATCGTGCCTCGCCCCACTTTCTGCAGTACGCCAAGAAAGATCTGCCCAAGCTGGGAGATCGGGTGGAAGGGCATCTTTACGAGCCGGTAGGGTAGCCTCTACAGCGTCAGCTCATACCCCGCGAAAAAGAAACTCAGCTCAAACCGAGCCGTGTCTTCGGCGTCGGAGCCGTGGATCGCATTGTGCTCAATGCTGGTCGCCCACTTCTTGCGGATGGTGCCTTCCTCGGCGTTGGCGGGATTGGTGGCGCCCATCAGCCTGCGCAGATCGGCGATGGCGTTTTCTTTTTCGAGGGCCAGCGCGACGATGGGCCCGCTGGACATGAAATCGGTTAGCGAGTTGAAGAACGCCTTGCCGGCATGCACGGCGTAGAACTGCTCGGCCTGATGCTTGGAGATTTCCAGCATCTTCATCGACAGAATGTGAAAGCCGTTCTTCTCGAATTGTTCGATGATGTCGCCGACGCCGTTCTTTTTCACCGCGTCGGGTTTGATCAGGGTGAGGGTGCGTTGCAGGGTCTTCATAGATTCGTCGTTGGTCCTTGGTCGTTCGTCGTTTGCCAGCCCAAGCGGAGGATACTAAACTTTCACGCCCATCGCCGCAACCGCCGTCTCGCCAATCGTGGCCGGTGATTTCGCCACGCGAATGCCGGCGGCTTCCATGGCTTTGATCTTTTCCGCCGCTGTGCCTTTTCCGCCAGAAATAATAGCTCCGGCGTGGCCCATGCGGCGCCCCGGCGGCGCAGTCTGCCCGGCGATGAATCCCACCACCGGCTTTTTCATGTGCGTCTTGACGAACTCTGCGGCCGTCTCTTCCGCGTTGCCGCCAATTTCTCCGATCATGATCACGGCTTCGGTCTGCGGATCGCGGTTGAAGAGATCGAGAGCATCTACGAAATTCGTGCCGATGATGGGATCGCCGCCAATGCCAATCGCCGTGGACTGGCCAACGCCGCGCGTGGTGAGCTGGTAAACCGCTTCGTAAGTCAGAGTGCCGGAGCGCGAAACGATGCCCACCGGTCCTTCGCGATGAATGCGCCCTGGCATAATGCCGATCTTGCATTTTCCCGGCGAGATGATTCCCGGACAGTTGGGGCCGATCAGGCGCGAGCGCCGGTTCTGCAGGAACTCCCATGCCCGCACCATGTCGAGCGTCGGAATGCCTTCGGTGATGCAGACGATCAGCTCGATTTCGGCGTCGGCCGCTTCCATGATGGCGTCGGCAGCGAACGGCGGCGGAACGAAAATCACCGAAGCATCGGCACCGGTTTTGTCCACCGCCTCCTGCACAGTATTGAAGACTGGCCAGCCTTCGTGGGTGGTGCCGCCTTTGCCGGGAGTCACGCCGCCGACAATGTTGGTCCCATATTCCGCGCAGGCCTTGGCATGGAACGTGCCTTCGCGGCCGGTGAGGCCCTGCACGAGTACCCGAGTCGATTTGTTAACCAGGATTGCCATATTTTTCTCTTTAAGATTCGAACGACGTTATCTCGCTGCCGCCACGACTTTTTCCGCGGCATCCTTCATCGTCTCCGCCACAATAAAGTTCAGGCCTGATTGTTTGAGGATTTCGCGGCCCTGCTCCACGTTTGTGCCTTCCAGGCGCAGCACGATCGGCAGCTGGATCTGCGTCTTATTCGCCGCTTCCACTACTCCGGTGGCCAGCGTGTCCACGCGCAGAATCCCGCCGAAAATATTGATAAGCACCGCTTTCACGTTCTTGTCGCTGAGCAGAATTTCGAAAGCATGCGTCACCTGCTCGGCGCTAGCGCCGCCGCCCACGTCGAGAAAATTCGCCGGCATCCCGCCCGCGTACTTGATGATGTCCATGGTCGCCATGGCCAGGCCCGCGCCATTGACCATGCAGCCTACGTTACCATCGAGCTTGATGTAGTTCAGCTTGTACTTCGAAGCCTCCACTTCGAGTGGATCTTCCTCCGTAATGTCACGCAGCTCGACGATCTCAGGATGGCGGAACAGCGCGTTCTCGTCGAAGTTCATCTTGGCATCGAGCGCGAACAGCCGGCCATCGGAGCAGCTGATGAAAGGATTGATCTCGACCAGCGAGCCGTCTGTCTTCGCGAATGCGTCGTACAGGCCGATCATGAACTTCACTGCGGGATTGATCTGCTCCGGCTTCAGCCCCAGTGCAAAGGCCAGCTTGCGCGCCTGAAAAGCTTCGAGGCCCAGGCCAGGGTCAATGTACTCTTTGCGGATGGCATCAGGATTCTCCGCCGCCACTTGCTCAATTTCCATTCCCCCCGCCGCCGACGCCATGAACACCGCCCGGGCTTCGGAGCGGTCAATCACAATTCCCAGATAGAGTTCCTTCTCGATGGGCAAAGTCTCTTCAATCAGCAATCGCCGCACCACGCGGCCATCGGGCCCGGTTTGATGGGTCACCAGCGTCATGCCCAGAATCTTCGCAGCCAGCTCGGCGGCTTCGGGGAGCGATTTGGCGAGCTTCACGCCTCCGCCTTTGCCGCGGCCGCCAGCATGGATCTGCGCTTTGACCACTACGCCGGTCGCGCCAGAATCAAAAAGCTTCTTGGCCGCGGATTCTGCTTGCGCAACCGTTTCCGCCATTTCGCCGCGCGGCACCGGCACGCCGAATTTCTTAAGAATTCCCTTGGCCTGGTATTCGTGAATTTTCATATGATTCCTGAATAATCTTGGTTGCCTGTTTGATAATCGGCAGGATGCGCTTGCAGCTTAGAAAAGTTGGTAGCAAACTATCGATTCTATAGAAATGCGAACCGATTCGGCAAACCCGCTCACACCCTCCGAGGTCGATAAGATCCTCGCCTTCCTCGGTTACGGTAATCCGTCTGCACCGATTTGGTTCATGGGCCTCGAGGAAGGGATCGGTGAAGCCGGTGACGAGGATTACGACCACAACCTGCGCGAGAGGGCGAAATTCGAACCAATAATGGACTTATTCGTTGCCCATCTCCAACTGCACGAGCATGGAGAGCCGATCAACCTCGAGAATCGTGCGAAATTCACCGCGGTTTGGATCTGGATGGCCAAAGTCTGCCTGGCGCGTGAGAACGGTCGCATACCGGAAAACCTGGCAGAGGTAAAAGAGTATGTTAGGAAAAAACTAGGTCGCTCAAACGGAGAGACTTTCTTGACTGAGCTGTCCCCAATCCCGCGCAAGCACGCAAAACGAGAACCTGGATGCCCTGATTTTTTAGGGGAATGTTCTGAAGAGGACGCGAAATCAAGGGCGGGTCAAATTAGGGAGCTATTGATCGAGCGTAGGCCTTCGATAGTCATTTGCTACGGCTTCGGGAAAGCCGAAAGATTCGCGAAAACATTGGACGTTTGTTGGCAAGGAGATAAAAACCCGAGAGTCAAAAAATCTTCTGACTCCCTCTATTTGCTGCTGCCGTTTTTCGGAAATGGGCAGATGAGCCACGAGGTTTTGAAGGATCTGTTAATGAGAGGGCTCTTGGACGGGCTCCCATGATCCTCGACGCCCTCCATCGCATTGCCAATCACCGCGAATCGCTTACTCGCGAAGAGGCCCGCGCTGTGATGTCGGAAGTCCTCGGCGGCCAATGCACCGATGCGCAAATCGCGGGCCTGCTGGTGGCCCTGCACATGAAGGGCGAAAGCGTCGAAGAAATCGTCGGCTTCGCCGAGGCCATCCGAGCCGCCGCGGCTCCGCTAGCCATCCGCCAGAATTCGACCGTGGATGTGAGCGACACCGAGCGCGACGCGCTGGTCGATACTTGCGGCACCGGCGGCGATGCCAGCGGCACCTTCAACATTTCTACCGCCACGGCGTTCGTCGCCGCGGGCGCAGGCGTGCGCGTGGCCAAACACGGCAACCGCAGCCTGACTTCAAAATGCGGCTCGGCCGATGTGATGGAGGCGCTCGGCGTCAACATCAGCCTGCCGCCGGATCGCCTGGCCGCCTGTCTACAGGAAATCGGCATGGCGTTTCTGTTCGCCCCCGCCATGCATTCCGCGATGAAGCACGTGCAAGCGGCGCGCCGCGAGCTGCGCATTCGGACTGTATTCAATCTGCTGGGCCCGCTCACCAACCCCGCGCACGCCTCGGCCCAAGTGGTGGGCGTGTATTCGGCTGACCTGGTGGAAAAACTCGCCGAGGCTCTAAGCATGCTGGGCCTGCGCCGCGTGCTCGTGGTGCATGGTTCCGACGGGCTCGACGAGATTACCATCACCGGGCCGACGAGGATCGCCGAAGTGCGCGAGGGAAGCGTCCGCAGCTACGAAGTCACGCCCGAGGAGTTCGGCATGAAGCGGGCTGCGTTGGAGGAAATCCTTGGCGGCGATGCGGCAGCGAACGCCGCTATCATCCGGCAGGTTCTAGGCGGAGAGAAATCTCCGCGGCGCGATGTCGTCCTGCTGAATGCGGCGGCGGCGCTGGTGGCCGCGGGCAAAGCGGATCATCTGGCGGGCGCGTTGCCGATGGCGGAGAAGTCCATCGATTCCGGCGCGGCGCAAGCGAAGCTGGAAGCGCTGGGGAAATTCACGAAGTCCTAAAGTGTGGGGCGGACGCTCCTGTCCGCCGCCTTTGCCGTTGCTGTTGGTTCTTCCAAAAGCGCCCACTTCCGTCAGGACTGCTGACGAATAAAACCAACTTCAAAAGCAGCGGACAGGAGTGTCCGCTCCACACATTCACCTCTTGAGCCGCTCGATCTGCGCCAGATGGCTCGCGCCGTGTTCGGCGATTCTCTCAATCATCTCCGCCAAACTCACATCCCGCTTGAGTTCGGGGTGATACGCGGACTTGATTAAATCCTCTGGTTTGATCCGCCGCAAGAGGCGCAGATTGTGATGCCGGTTCAGGCCGTAGAGCGCGACCAGTTCCGCGGGCGGCGTTTCCAGGTAGCCGAGATGGCGCGCCCAATCATCCTGGTCCATGGGCGCGATGACGGGCTTCTTGTCGGCGACCATCTGCCGAATGCGGTAGGCGTAGACGATCTCGATATCCGCCAGATGGCCGAGAATTTCAAGGGTGCACCACTTTTCCGGAGACGGTTTGTAGCGCAGCACTTTGTCGGACAAGCCGGAGACGGCGGCGGCGATTTGCTTGGGACTTTTTTCGGCCGCGTCGAGATGCTGCTTCAGTTCCGCTTCGGTCATAACCTGCCTCGATCGCGCGCCTCTGCTTGCCTCTGTGGTCCAGCGTTTCGGAACCAACCACAGAAGACACAGGGGAACACAGAGGAAAATGGTTTACTCGATCTCTACCTTTTCCATCCACTCGGCCACTTGCACGTTCCAGCCCAGTTCGCGGGTCATCGTGTCGCGCAACTGCGCCGCTGCCGCGGGCTCGCCGTGAACCAAATACGTGGCTTTTGGTTTTGAGGCAAATGTCCGCAGCCATTCCAGCAGTTCCGGAGGGTCGGCGTGATCGCTGAATTGCTCGAAGGCCTCGATTTGGGCGCGAATTGGCACCATCTCGCCGAAAATCTTGACCTCCGCGGTGCCATCTTTGATCGCTGCGCCGCGCGTGCCCGGCGCCTGGAAGCCGATGAAAATCACCGTATTCCGGGGATCGGGCAGGCGCTGCGCCAGGTGATGCAGAATGCGGCCGCCGGTCACCATGCCGCTCGAGGAAATGATGATCGAGGGAAACTTCGTCGCATTGATTTTCTTCGATTCCTCCGAGGTCAGCGCAAAAGTAAATCCCGGCCACTCGGTCGGCGAGCCGTATTGGCGAATCAGGCGGCGAGTCTCATCGCTGTATTCTTCATCGTGCTTTAAGAATATCTCCACCGCCCGAATTGCCATGGGGCTGTCGCAGTACACCGGCATCTGGGGAATCTGCCGCGACTCCATCATTTCCTTCAGCATGAAAACGAATTTCTGGGTACGCTCCACGGCAAATGCCGGGACCACCACGCTGCCTCCGCGTTCGACAGTTTGCCGAATGACTTCGGCCAGCCGGGGGCGGGGATCGTCGGTGGGATGCTGGCGGTTGCCGTAAGTGGATTCCATGACCAGGATGTCGGCCGTCTCGCCTTCGGTCGGTCCCGCGTGAACCACCTTGCCGGGCGCGATATTGCGGTCGCGCACGCGTCCGATGTCGCCGGTGAACAGCAATCTTCTTCTCTGGCCGTTCATCTTCAGGGTCACTTCCGCCATGGAGGACCCGAGAATGTGCGCGGCGGCTACAAAGCGAAAGGAAATATCGGGGCAAACTTGCTGGGTCGCGCCGAACTCGACGGGGCGGAAATATTGCAGGCAGCTTTCCGCCTCTTCGCGCGTGTAAAGCGGCAGGGCAGGATGGTGCTTCGACTTCTTGTGTTTGTTGTAGAACTCGGCGTCTTCTTCCTGCAGATGGCCGGAGTCGGGCAGCAGGATGGCGCACAGGTCAATCGTCGATGGGGTGGCGTAGACGGGGCCGCGGAAGCCTTCTTTCACCAGGCGGGGAATCCATCCGCTGTGGTCGATGTGGGCATGGGTGAGGATGACGGCGTCGATTTCCTGGGCGGGGATGGGCGTGTCCTGCCAGTTGCGATTGCGCCATTCCTTGGGTCCCTGGAACATGCCGCAGTCCACCAGCGTCTGGAAGCACCCCCTGCTGGAAGTGCTGGGGCTGGTGTTGATGAGATGTTTCGACCCGGTAACCGTTCCGGCTGCGCCAAGAAATTGTATGTAGGCCAAGAGACGCGTCCTCTGCGCGACCATAAAAGCTACCACAGGGCGGCGCGAGAGAGCCAAAGCGTAGCCAGTCGGTCACTCCCAGGAATGGGCGCGGCGGCGTAGTTTCAGATCATGACTCACGCGCAATTGGTGGAGAAAGCGGTGCGCTGGCTGCGGGCTTACCGCTGTGGAGTAGTTTTGTCGGAGCAAGCTTGCGCCAGCGGCGAGATGCCCGATGCCATCGGCTGGAAGCGCGCCAGCCACTCGGTTTTGGTGGAATGCAAAATCTCGCGGGCGGACTTTCTGGCGGATCGTGAGAAACCCTGGCGGCAGAAGCCGGAAGTGGGGGTGGGGTGCGAGCGATTTTATCTGGCGCCCAGCGGGTTGCTGCGTCCGGAAGAGCTTCCGGCAGGCTGGGGCCTGCTGGAGTTGCGCAAGCGCGACGTGGACATGGTGAAGGCCTCAGGAAAGAATCTGCGCAGTGCCAAGGGTTTTCGCTACGAAATGAATCTCTTGCTGGCAAGCCTGCGGCGGGTCGAAGTGCGCATCGAGCCGCGTTCCATAACGGAATTCCTGAAATGGAAAAACCGTATGGCTGAGTACAACCGGGGAACGTTGCCGGAAGGCATGGTTCCGGCGAGCGACGAGATTAATCCATTTCTCGAACCGGGCCTGTGAAACTGGGCAAAAAGAAAACCGGGCTGGTTGGCCCGGTTTCTTAAGCGTCGCGTTGGGATGCGGTTACATCAGCAGCACGGCGCGGGCTGGCGGTGAATGCGCGATCGGCCTAATTGTGGCCTATGTTTCAGCACCTCTCCCACCAGCCTGGTAACTCATAAGAAGCGAGAGACGAGGTGTGGATTGTCCTGTCATGGTGCATTTCGGCCACCAATCGGACGGATCAAGACCAAAATCGAAAAGAATGCTAAGTTATTGAATATAATGGATAATATCCGCCGATGACCTCTTGGAAGCGCGGGGCCTAGGCCTTACCCAGCCGAAAGTGTGAAAAACCTTGCACAACCAAAGCAGGCTTCCCGCCTACTTCACTTTGACAATCACTTTGGGGGAATGCAGCTCCGGCAGGGGAGAACACCTCCGTGCTTGCAGGGCGCTCTGGTACCGCAGCCACGTCGCCTGAGACATTGGGACATATCCGGCTTCAATCGACCACTCTCCCGGCGCCGTCAGTCTAATCAGATCGCTGCGGTGCGTAACCCAATAGGAGCGATGGCGGCGAAGTTTGATCCAATGCAGATCGATGTCTTCGCCCGGGTCGTTCTCTGTCAGCCGGTCTGCCGCGCAACCTGCATTGCGAGGAGGCTCCGCCACACCCTTCGGCGGTGTGGCTTCCGCGGCCAAGCCACCGTCCGCCAAGTCGGAACAATCCAGACTCGGCGGCGGAAAGCACAGAAGGCCTTTGGTCAGGTTCTTGATTTGGTAGGTCGCGACCACAGACTCTCCCGGCCGGTAGTGCCGCTTCTCGAGAGTAATTCGCAGACGAGCCGGCTGGGGCGCGGTTTGGGCCTGCAGAAGCGCGGGGAGTAGAATCGCACACCCAAGGATTCGCGTGCCGAGTTTCACCTATAACTCCCTGCGCCCTTCCATGGATTTCAGCATGGTGATTTCATCCGCGTATTCGATGTCGCTGCCCACAGGAATGCCGGTGGCGATGCGGGTAATTTTCAGGCCGGGGCGGCGCAGTTCGCCGGAAAGGTAGACCGCCGTGGCCTCGCCCTCGACCGTCGGGTTGGTCGCCAGAATGATCTCATCGACCTCGCCGTTTTTGACTCTCCGCGCAAGATTTGCCGTGCGCAGTTGCTCGGGGCCGACGCCGTGCAGCGGCGAAATCAGGCCGTGCAGCACGTGGTAAACGCCGTTGAAGTGCTTGGTTTTTTCGATGGCGGCGATGTTGGTGGGTTCTTCGACCACGCACACGATGCGCTGATTGCGCGTCGCGCTGCTGCAATAGACGCAGGGATCGACGTCGGTGATGTTATTGCAGACCGAGCACAGGCGCAGATTCGCCTTCACGTCACGCACGGCGGCGGCGAGGGCTTCCGCGTCGTCATCGCTTGAGCGCAAGATATGAAAAGCCAGGCGCTGCGCGGTTTTGCTGCCGATGCCCGGCAGCTTCTTCAGTTCATCGATGAGCCGGGTCATCGGCTCGGCAAACCTAGACATTGGAAAATTTGGTAATTGTGTAATTTGGTAATTTGAAAACCTAAGCTGCGAGAACCCGGTTCTAAATTACCCAATTACAAAATTACCCAATTTCTAAATTCCCGGGATTCCCATCCCGCCCAGCATTCCGCCCATAGTGGATTGCATGGTCTCGTCCACTTTGCGGACGGCGCCGTTGATGGCGGCGGCAATCAGGTCCTGCAGCATTTCCAGATCATCCGCCTTGATCACTTCGGGGTCGATCTTGATGCTAAGCACTTGCTTGCGGCCATCCATCTTGACCGTTACGCTGCCGCCGCCAGAGGAGCCTTCGACTACGGTCTCTTCCAGTTTCTTTTGCAGGACTTCAAACTGCTTTTTCGCCTGCGACATCAGTTCCTGCAAGTTAAGTCCACCCATAGGCTCCTTCTGCGAAAAGCAGATTCCTCGTCGCTTCGCGCTCCTCGGAATGACAACCAAATAGAGTCGCGCGGCGCTACCGTTTTTCGCGGTAGTCGATAATCGTGCGAATCTCCGCGCCGAATTTTTCTTTCATGCGGCGGACAATCGGGTCTTGCTCGGCGCGGCCGCGTCCTCCGCCGTTGGATGCCGCCCGCGCGATGGGCGCAGTCTGCGCCGTTCCGCCCGAAATCACCTTGAGCCTCACGGCCCGGCCCAGCACGCCGCTAGCAGTGGCCATGGCCAGGCGCCGCGCATCCGCGCCCACCGACATGTCAATGACCGCTGCTGAGGCCGCCAGTTTGATGATCAGCTCATTGCCCGCGACCTGCCACTCTCCGGCTTCGAGCATGGAGACCAGGATGCGATGGCCCGCGTCCGAGAGGGCATTCAGGACCGCGGACCGAAGATCGCTTTGCTCCGCCGGATGTCTCTGTGGGATAGCTGATTCAACCTGCGGAGCCGCCTCCACCGCCTGCTCAACAACCTCGGCGGGCGCGGCCGAGCCCATCACCACCGGCGCCGATGTTCCAGCCACAAGTCGCGGGCCCGATTGCGGAGCAGCGTCGGCGGAAAGCTCGGGTTTCGACAAGCCTTTGCGCGCGGAATCGGCGGCAAAAGGAGAAACATTGTTCGGCCGCGCGGCGGCTGTATCCGCACGCCTCGTCTCGGGTGCGGCAGCTGGCTTACTCGTATTTCTCGGCGCGCTCGCGACTCCGGCCTCACTCAACAGTTGCTCAATTGGCAGCAACCGCTGCGCGTGCGCCATCTTCAGCAGGCCAAGCTCCAGATGGAAACGCTGCTCCTGTCGATAGCCGAGTTCGCCGTGGGTGCGCAGCATGATCTGCAAATGGCGCGCCAGATCTTCCTCGCTGAATAGCTCAGCCACGCGGGAAACACGCTGGCGCTCGTCGCTTGAAATCTGGAGCAGGGAAGAGTCGCCCCCGGCAACTTTGGCGACGACGGCGTTACGCAGAAATCGCACCATCTGGCGGGCGAAGTGAGCGGGATTCTGTCCTTCGCCAAGCAAGCGGTCGACCAGGCGCAATATGTTCTCGCTCGATCCCTCGGCGGCGGCTTGCATTACTTCTTCCAGCACTCCCGAGGGCGCTGTTCCCACCAACTGGCGCACGGCCTCGGCGGTCAGGCGGCCATCGCTTGAGGCGATCGCCTGGTCGAGGATCGAAAGCGCATCGCGCACCGAGCCGTCGCCGGCTTCGGCCAACAGTGCCAGCGCATCATCGTCGGCTTTGATCTTCTCCCGTCCCGTCAGTTCCTTAAGCTGCCCGAGAATCTCTTCAAAACGCACGGCGCGAAAGCTGAAATGCTGGCAGCGCGAGCGAATGGTCTGCGGAATGTCCTCTGGCTGGGTGGTGGCCATCATGAAAACCACGTGGCCGGGCGGCTCTTCCAGCGTCTTCAGCAGGGCATTGAAGGCCGCGTCGGTAATCTGGTGCGCTTCGTCGAGGATGTAGACCTTGAAGCGGTCGCGCGCGGGACGATAGCGCACGGCGTCGCGCAGCTCTCGAATCTCGTCGATGCCGCGGTTGGTGGCGGCGTCAATTTCGATCACGTCCACCGAATTGCCGGCGCGTATCTCGGTGCAGGATTCGCACACGCCGCAGGGCTCGACCACCGGCTTATCGGACGACCGGCAGTTCAGGCCATGGCCAGAATGCGCGCCACCGTGGTTTTGCCGATGCCGCGGTGCCCGCTGAAAATGTAGCCGTGCGCGGTGCGTCCCTGGGCGATGGCGTTGTTCAGGGTGCGGGTGACGTGCTCCTGCCCGATGACCTCGGAGAATTTCTGGGGACGATATTTTCGCGCCAGGACCTGATAGCTCATGCCGGAGGGCTCAACCGAGAGAACGCTTGATTATACGTGATGGCGGAATTCGATACTGCGCCCCCGCGGAGAAGAGTTCTTGCGGAGAATGGCTTGCTGGGAATAGGCTTTCTAGCTGGGCTGGCGAACCAACCGGCCGAAGGAGAGCCTTGTGCAACTGAGACTGAATACCAGAATCGTAGATGACGTTCTTATCGTTGATTGTTCCGGGCGCATCGTGTTTGGCGAGGAAACTAGTGAACTGCGCGATACGGTGAAAAATCTGATCGCGCAAAACAAACGCATCATTCTCAACCTGTCGGGCGTGAACTACATCGATAGCGGCGGCCTGGGCACGCTGGTGGCGCTCTACACCACGGCGCGCGGCGCGGGTGGCTCCATCAAGCTGGCCAAACTGACGGAGCGGGTAGGCGATCTTCTGCAGGTGACCAAGCTGCTCACGGTGTTTGAAGTGTACGACAGTGAGGGCGCGGCGCTGGAGTCGTTCAAAACCGCGGCGTAGTTTGCGGGCGCGGACGCCCTTGCCCGCATTTCCGCCACAAGTCCGGACGGTGACGCTTGCATGGCCAATCGCATTCTTGCCACCATTCGCCAAATTCCTCGCGGCAAGGTTTCCACCTATGGCGCCGTGGCGCGGGCGGCCGGCCTTCCCCGAGGAGCAAGGCAGGTGGCGCGCGCCCTGCGCGGAGCGATTGACGTGCCCTGGCACCGGGTGCTCGGCGCGGGCGGAGAAATCAAACTCACGGGGGATTATGCTTTCGAGCAGCGCTTCCGTCTGCAGGCCGAAGGAGTTCGCTTTCGCGGCCGGCGGGTGGATATGAAGCGGCATGAGCACAGCTTTGGCAGACCCAGGAGGTCCTCCATGAAGTCTGCCGCAAGGAAGTGATTCGGGACGAGACTATGACGGCCAACCTGCTGGATCGAATTACCGACGGGCGTACTGACCTGGTTTTCGACTATCTGGCGGAAGGCCACGCCGCGAGTTCGAAAGACAAGAACGGAGTCCCGCTCATCCGTTGGTGTGCCTACTACGGCGATGTCAGCGCCATACGATTTCTGCTCGCTAAAGGAGAATCAGTCAAAGCGCTGGGCGAGGACCTCGGTCTCAACGCCGCAGCCTTCCATGGTCATTGGCAGCTTTGCCAATTCTTGATCGAGCAAGGCGCGGACGCGAATGGGGCCTCCGCGGAAAACGGCGAGACCCCGCTGCACGCGGCTCTTTGCACCACGGACCGGTCCGCCCGCGACCGAGTTCTGAAGGTGTTGTTGGCGAACGGCGCGAATCCAAACGCGGTCACCAAGCCCGGCGCGGAAACCGGCAGCTTCATGCGCGACTGCCGCACCAAAGGCGAAACGCCGCTGCATCGCGCAGCAGCGTTCGGCACCGAGGAGACTATTCAAATGCTGCTGGATGCGGGCGCCGTGATTGACGCCAAAGACATGAACGGCGACACGCCGCTGAGTTGGGCGAGTTGGTACACGCGGCCGGATGCAATCCTGAGGAAGCTTTGCTATGGAGATTTTCGCATTCGTCCGGAGAGGCGTTCGATGAAAGAGAACCTGCTCGGCGAGCCGCACGTTTAGGATCGCCGGCCGCCGAGAACAGGGGGCAAATCGCTAGCGCTGGCTCGCCTCTCCCGCCAGCACCTTGCTATTGAATTCCGCCGACTTGCCTCGCGGCACGCTGAGACTTTTCCACGCCGCGCTCTGCAAATGTTTTGCCAAGAACACGATCTGCCCCACGTGATAGGCATAGTGCCCGATCGACCGGTTGATGGCCTGCATCACCGAGTGCGCCTCGCCGCGAATGGTGACGGTGCGAATCAGGTCAGCATCGGACAATGGCCGAAGCGCGGAGAAGACGCACTCCCAGCCTTGTTCCCAGAGTTGCATGAGCGCTTGCCGGTCTTGAGGTGGGGCTTCGAACTCCGTGTCGCGCAAGCGGTCAGGTTTTTCGCCATCGCTGGCCAGAAAATCCGTCCAGCGCGAGCGCATGTTGCCGGCGATGTGTTTAACGATAATCGCGAGAGAATTCATCTCGGGATCAAGAACCGCGAAGAGCTGGTCGTCTGTGACCTGCGCCAGTGCACCCTCGCCAAGCTTCTTAGTGGCCTGAAAGAGTGCGATTGAATCCGTGATATGGGAAGTCGTGAACTCAAGTGCCATGGTTACACCTTGAACTGCTCGTCGATCTCGATCTGGTAGCCCGCGGCCAGGCGATTCGTTTCATTCGCCATTCCGACCACGGCCATCAACTCCTTGAACATGGCGTCGGTCATGCCTTTCGCGCGGGCGGAAGCCGTGTGTGAGGCAATGCAGTACCCGCACTGGTTACTCACACTAACGGCGACGTAGATCATTTCTTTCGTCAGCGCATCGAGCGCTCCCGGGGCCATGATCTGCTTGATGTCTTCCCACGTGCGCTTCAGGGTCGCAGGATCATTCGCGAGAGCCTTCCAGAAATTGTTGATCCAGTCGGTTTTGCGCGTGGCCATGATGTCGTCGTAGACGGCGCGCACTTGCGGGCTGGCGTTTTCGTACTCGATAAGACCGAGAGTGGCCATGCGTTCTCCAGTGAAAAGCCTTTGACCGCAGAGGGCGCAGAGAGAATCTGCGGAGGGCGCGGAGACCTCCTTTGCGATCTCTGCAGTTTAAGATTTAGGCAATTCGCCGCTCAGCAGTTTGCCTAAATCAGCAGCCGGGCAGCGCAAGCCTACGTAGAATTGCCCGAACAGCGCGAACACAGCGCTCACTTCGTCGAAGCGCATCTCGTAGATCAATTTCTTGAACACGAGTGGGTCGTTGGCGAAAAGATCGACGCCCCACTCCCAATCGTCAAAGCCGATCGAGCCCGTGATGATCTGCTTCACTTCGCCCGCGTAGCGTCGTCCCACCGTGCCATGTTCATTCATCTGCCGCGCGCGTTCCGAAATCGCCATCATGTACCAGTTCTTGTCTTCGCCGCGTTTGCGGTCCATGGGATAAAAACATATGTAGCGGTGCTTCGGCATTTCCGGAAAAAGCCGGGGCCGCATGGCTTCTTTCTGCCGCGCCAGCGTTGCCTGAATTTCGCGGTTCCATTCCTCCGAGTGCGCCTCAACCCCGCGGTCCACCAAGTCTTTGTAGACCTTGATGGTGGATTCATACAAGCCGAGTTCAATCACGGAGAGATAGGAAGTGGTCGGCTCAAGGTATCCGTAGAGCCCTAGGTGAGCTAGTCGTAGTTCCGTTTGCTTCAAGTCGTCGAAGGATTCGCGGAAGTGGACAAGCATCAGGTCAGCTTTATGTCCGAGCACGGAAAACAACGCCGATTGGCCGGTGGCATTCTGCTCCTGCTCAGCGAGCCAGCGGCTTGCTTCTTCCACCAACGCTTTCTGCTTGTCGGGAGCAGTCTCACGCCAAGCGGACCAACGAAAACGCATCATCTGATGCAGAACGCTGTAGCCTTCGATGGTCAACGGAACCGGTGGAACTTCCTTGGAAGCGGTTTGGGTGTGAGCTACTGGCATGGAGAATCCTCTGGCTCAATTTAACCACGAAGGGGGCGAACGATCACGCCGTAAGGGCGGATTGGCTGAATTGTCGCCTCCCGAACCGTTATTACTTCCCCAGGTCTGCGATGTAAACGGCAAACGGTTCAAGGGTTAGATCGTGCAAACTTGCCGGCTCCGATTTGGAAGTGCTCAAGAGCACCCGCGGTTTGGCCTTGGCAAAACCCTGGGCCGCCAAATCAAAATTAACTTTCTGCGGGCTGCCCGACATGTTCAGAACCACTAGCACAGCTTCATTCTTATCCCGGCGCAGATAGGAAAGAACGTTGGCGTCGTTCTCATTCAACGCGACGTAATCGCCGTCGAGCAACGCGCGATTCTTATGCCGCAATGCCAGCAGATGCTTATACCACTCCAGAATCGAATCGGGGTCCTTGCTTTCACGGTCGACATTGTGCGTTGCCGCGCTGGGCGGAACCGCAAGCCACGGCGTGGCTTGCGAAAAACCTCCATTCACATCCGCAGTCCATTGCATGGGTGTACGCTCGCCGTCGCGCCCCTTTTCGATGGGCCAGCCCAGTTTCCCAATCGGGTCCTTCACGTCTTCTTTGCGCTTGGGATCGTTGTT
This sequence comes from uncultured Acidobacteriaceae bacterium, assembly GCA_963770915.1. Lineage (GTDB taxonomy): Bacteria > Acidobacteriota > Terriglobia > Terriglobales > Acidobacteriaceae > PALSA-270. The sequence continues at coordinate 999,123 of CAVYRG010000001.1, read as the reverse complement.
CTCCATCCCAATTTCTTCGCCGTAATACATGATGGGCGTGCCCCGCAGCGTGAGATAGAGGCCCGCCATCAGCTTGGCGATAGCGTCATTGTGCTCGCCGTCGCCATAGCGGACATAGGAACGAACAATATCGTGATTGCTGAACAGATAAACCGGCCACCCTCCCGATGACTCCACCGCTGCGATCTGCTTGCGAAATTCCGGCGCAGAAACTTTGTTGACCAGCGCAAACATCATGTCCATGGGCAGCTGCAACTCATCGTTGTGCTCGCCGTAGTATTGCTGCAGCTGCTCTAGATTGTTGGTATAGGTTTCGCCGATCAGCACCGCGTGGTTCTCATCCGCGACCTTGCGCAGCGCACGCAGCACCACATGATTCTCCGGCAACTTGAGGTTGTATTCCGGCACGGTGTTGGGATCACCATACTTGTTCAGCCCGGGGAGCACCGGGTTGTCGCGCAAGTCAGGGTCTTCGAACAGCGTATCCACCGCATCCAGGCGAAAGCCGGCGACGCCGCGCTTATACCACCAGCGGGTGACATCGAACATCGCTTTCTCGACTGCTGGATTGCGCCAATTGAGGTCGGGCTGCTGGGGATAGAAATAGTGATAATAGTACTGCCGCGTCTTGGGATCGAAGGTCCAGGCCGAGCCGCCGAACAGAGCCGTCCAGTTGCTGGGAGGGCCGCCGTTGCGCAAGCCATCGCGCCATATGTACCAGTCGCGATGCGCCGAAGTTCGCGAAGAGCGCGAATCCAAGAACCATTTGTGCTGGTCGGAAGTGTGGTTCATCACGAAATCCATAATGATGCGGATGCCGTGCCGGCGGGCGGCGTGTTCAAGATGATCGAAATCCTTCAGCGTGCCGTAGACGGGGTCGATGTTTTCGTAATCGGAAACATCGTAGCCAAAGTCGACCTGCGGCGAGGGATAACACGGCGTGACCCAGATTGCATCCACGCCCAGCTCTTTCAGGTAGTCGAGCTTTGACGCGATGCCATTCAGGTCGCCAATCCCATCATTGTTGCAGTCGGCAAAACTGCGCGGATAGATTTCGTAGAAGACCGCGTGTTTCCACCAGGGCTGCTTTTGCGGTTGCGCCTGAGCTTGGACGGCGGACGGCGCGAGAGACGAGAAAAGGAAGGCGAGAATAAAAAGGGCTGACTCGAGTCTTCGCAAAAATCACCTCCTTAGGCCCGCTCCGGTAAGTTACAACGAACTGTCGCGTGCTACAACCCGCTTTCGTAGCATTGTTTTCTTCCAACCTAGCTTGCAGGAATGGTTCGCAGATTGAGCCGTGATGCTTCTGCGCGGCGGCAGTTTGGTATAGTGCGGCAGCGGATCTCCAATATGTCATCTGCGGAACTGGCTCTCCAATTCGAGAAGATGTTTGCCGCGCAGCCCAAAATCTTCCGCGCGCCCGGCCGCGTGAACCTCATTGGAGAGCACACCGATTACAACGATGGTTTCGTCATGCCCTGCGCGATCGGTTTCTCAACCTTTGTTGCTGTTGCGCCGCGCACAGATCACAAGCTGGCCATTCGCTCTGAGGAATTTCCCGAACCATTCGAGTTCGATTCCCGCAATCTGCCCGCGATGGGACTCGGCAAATGGTGCGACTATGTTGTTGGTGTGGCGGTCATGCTCGATCGCGGGGGATGTTCGATTCCGGGCGCGAACCTGCTGGTGCGCGGCGAAGTTCCGGTTGGTTCAGGGCTCAGTTCTTCGGCGGCGCTCGAAGTGGCCAGCGCGCTTGCCTTGATGAGCTTGAGTGGCGCGCATTTGCCGCTGCCACAGGTGGCCAAGCTTTGCCAGCAGGCTGAAAATTCCTTCACTGGCGCCCGGGTGGGCATCATGGACCAGTTTGTCTCCTGCCTGGGCAAATCCGGGCATGCGCTTCTGCTCGATTGCCGCTCTCTCGAATACCAACTCATTCCAATTCCGGACGGCGTGCGGCTAGTGGTTTGCAACACCATGGTCAAGCACGCGCATGCCGGCGGCGAATACAATCGCCGCCGCGAGGAATGCGAGCAGGGAGTCAAGCTGCTTTCGAAATGGTATCCGGAAGCCCGAGCCTTGCGGGATCTTTCCATCGAGCAACTCAAAGCCCACGCCGACGATTTGCCCTCCGTGATCTATAAGCGCTGCTCGCACATCGTGCAGGAGAACCAGCGGGTGCTCGACGGAGCCGGTTGCCTTCGCAGCGGAGACTTAAGCGGCTTTGGTGAGCTGATGGGCGAATCGCATCGCAGCCTGCGCGATCTCTACGAGGTTAGTTGCCGCGAGCTCGACCTCATGGTCGAGCTGGCCGAAGGCTTGCCCGGCTACTGGGGCGGGCGGATGACCGGCGGCGGCTTTGGCGGGTGCACGGTCAATCTGGTCGATGCAGCCCATGCTTCAGCTTTCGGCGAGCAGATCGCGACTCGCTACGAGCAGGCCGTTTCGATCCGTCCTGATGTTTATATTTGCTCCGCCGCCGAGGGCGCCGGCGCGTAGACGGACTCCGGAGTCTCCTCCTAGCCGCGCATACTAGAAATGCTATGATGACCAAACGATGGAGCAGGTGAACATCGGCATTGTCGGCCTGGGCAACGTGGGCAGCGGAACGCTTGGCATTCTGGCGGAAAATGCCGAGCAAATTGAAACCAAGCTGGGCTTCCGCTTGTGCGTCAAGGCAGTTTGCTCCCGCACGGTGGAACAAAAGAAAATTCCACCTTCGCTCGGCCCCGTCTTCAAAACCACGGACTGGCGCCAGTTGGTCTCGCATCCTGACTTGCACATGGTGGTCGAACTGGTCGGCGGTACGACCGTTGCCGCTGAAATCGTGAACGCCGCTATCGCGGCCAAAAAGTCGGTCGTCACCGCCAACAAGGAACTTATGGCCGCCTGTGGCGCGGAAATCTGGGAACGCGCTATTGCCGCCGGAACCAACGTCGCCATGGAAGCCAGCGTGGCCGGCGGCATTCCCATTCACGCTGTGCTACGCGAGGGGATTTCCGGCGACCGCATCGTCGCGCTCTACGGCATTCTCAACGGCACCAGCAATTACATCCTCACCACGATGGAAAGGCACGGCACAGCGCTCGAAACCGTGCTGGCAGAGGCGCAGCGCCTGGGCTATGCCGAGGCCGACCCCACCAACGACGTAGACGGTTTCGATGCCCGCTCGAAGTTGGCGATTCTAGCCGCCCTTGCTTTTGGCGAGAAGATCACGCCATCCGACATTTTTACCGAGGGCATTCGCCGCATTTCTGCCGTCGACTTCGAGTACGCCCATCGGCTGGGCCACACCATCCGGTTGCTGTGCGCGGCCCGGCAAACTGAGGAAGGGCTTATCTTGTCGGTGCGGCCGGCGTTGATTTCGAATTCCACCATCCTCGCCAGTGTGCAGGGTTCTTACAACGCGGTGTGGGTGAAGGGTCACTATGGCGAGGACACGTTCTATTACGGCCGCGGGGCCGGCCCGAATCCCACTGGCGTGGCGGTGGTGAGCGACATCATGCGCGTCGCCCGCGAAATTCGCGACGGCAGCCCGGAGCGCGTTTCCCCTTTCGCGCACAAACGGCTCGGCGAGTACAAACCCATTTCCGTCACGCGCCAAAAGCGCGCCTACTATCTTCGTTTCCGGGTGATGGATCGCGAAGGCATCATCTCCGCCCTGGCGGGAATCCTGGCGGCGAAGCACATCAGCCTGGACGCGGTGCTGCAGTTGCCGGGTGAGAACAAACAAGACTTGCCCTTCGTGATTACGCTCGAGCCCACAACGGAGGAATCCGTCCGCCAGGCGGTGGAAGAGATGTCGAAGCTGGATTTCCTGCGCGAGCGCCCGTTGGCGCTGCCCATCGAGCCGCCGCTGTAGCTTGGGCAAGTCCTCCGGGATCCCCTGTGGCCCAGGTTTTCGTCTTTTCAGGATTCCTCAGGCCCTTGCGCCCGCGTGAGCTCCGCTCGCATTCTGGGCAGACTCTGCGGATAGCGGTCCTGCAAAAATCGAATCAGCTGCTCGCGAACGTAGCAACGCAGGTCCCAGGCTTTGCCGCCGTCTGATGCGCTCATCAGGGCGCGCAGCTCCAGGGTTTGCTCTTTGGCGTCGGTCACCTGAAGTCCCCACGCCTTCCGATTCCACAATTCCGACGACTGCAGAACACGATGCAGTTCCTGCCGCACCTCTTCCACCGGCACGGTGTAGTCGGTATAGAGAAAAACCGTGCCCAGAATGTCGGCGGTTTGCCGGGTCCAGTTCTGGAAGGGCTTTTCGATGAAATAAGAGAGCGGCAGCACCAACCGCCGCAGATCCCAGATGCGCACCACCACATAGGTCGTCGTGATCTCTTCGATCCATCCCCACTCGCCCTCGACCACCACAACATCTTCCAGGCGGATGGGCTGGGTGAGCGCAATCTGTACGCCGGCGATCACGCTGCCCAAGGTGGAACGCGCCGCCAGCCCAGCTACCAGCGCGGCCAGACCGGCCGACGCAAACAGGCTTTCCCCCAGATGGCGGACATCGGGAAATGTCATCAGCATGACGGAAGCCGTGACCACCACGATCAGGACCACCGCGATGTGACGCAACACTTGTACTTGCGTCTGGATGCGCCGCGCCATCAGGTTATCGCTTGCATCGATGGCGTATTTCCAGGCGACGATGTCCTCGAAGATATTGATGGCGGCAACGGCCAGCCAGGCGATGGCGCCGATCAAGCCCAATCCCACGCCATGTCGCAGCGGAACCAGCACTGCGGCCGTGAGGGGCATAAAGGGCAGGACCGTGAGGAGAGCAAGCAACGGCAAGATCAACCGCGCCGGCCCGCGGCTGTGCCGCACCATGGAATCATCCAGCGTAGCCTTGGTGCGCCCCGCCAGCCGCGCGAGCACCGTAAAGAGCAGCGAGTGCGCCGCCAGCGCCAGGACCACAGCGCCGCCGGCAAGCCCAAGCGACCACGTCAAAGTTCGCCAATGAGAGAGGAAATAGTCGTGCACGCGATGAACCCCCAGAACGTGTGTCGAAATTTTAGGCCTATTTTAGAGGAGATGCTGATGGGCGGTCAGGCGGTTCACTGAGGACCGGTCAGACTCCGCCGCGCGAGCGCGATCGGCCTCGGCCTATGGTGTCGCTTCGTGGGAATGAAGTCAGCGATTCGCCAGCGTGGAAATCTCGCCGAGCCCTAACAGATGCCGGTCCGCCGTGACCAGCGTCAAATTGAGGACTTGTGCGGTCGCCGCCAGAAAGCGATCGGCGGGGTCTTGATGCAATGGCAATCGCTGCGCGACGAACGCAATTTCATGAGTTAGAGGGGCTTCTTTGAACGGTGCGGTAGCATCCGCTACCCATTCCGCAATATCGTCGTGCAAATGAATCCTGCCCTTGGCATGCAAGCTCAACGCTTCCCAAGTGCTGATCGGAGAAAGCCAAAATTCGTTGCTAGGATTGCGCAGTTCCTGCTGAACGCGTTTCCCCAAGCGGACTTTGTCCCGCAGACTCCATAACCAGATGTGGGTGTCCAGCAAAAGCTTCAATCGCGCAATACCTCCCAGTCGGATTCGTCGCTGGCCGGAGATACGATGTCGCCAAGAATCTCAAACCGATCCTTCATCGACCCGATCCAATCGCGCGACTGCGTGGGCGTAACCGGAACCACTTCGGCGATGGGTTTGCCGTAGCGCGTGATGCGAATGGGAGTTTTCGTCTTCTGAACCTGTTCCACCAGGGACAGGCACTTGGCCTTGAACTCAGAGATAGCAATCTGCTTCATGACTATATAAGTAGATCATAGTCAAAATAGGTGGTCAACTTCAAATGATTGCTGCGGGCCGCTCATTGCCCCGCGTAATACCCCGCCCGCGTCTGCACGGTGAGGTCTTTTTGCTTGGTGGTAAGCTGAATTCTGCGGTAAGCGGGCCCGGCATCGGCCGAGAGGTCCGGCGTGTAGCCCAGGCTGTATTGATTGCGCAGCTCTTCTTCAATCTCTGAATAGATTTTGTCGATCGGCTCTTTTTTCGAAACCTCGAACATCCGCCCGCCGGTTTCCTGCGAAATCCTCTGGAGAATCTTCTTGCCGTCGACGCGCTCCTCGCCGCCGCGCGGATAGCCTCCCGGCCCGCCGCGCCGCCGGCCCATTCCCCCTCCGCCCATCGGTCCGCCCATGCCAATGCGCGGTCCGCCGCTATATCCGCCTCGGTCCCCGCCTCCGAATTCCTCGTCGTCCTTGAACAGAATCGAATAAACTTCCGTATCTGCGCGCTGAGCGGTGGCGATGGCCGTTTCCAGCGTCTCCTTGCTGCCGCGGTCCACGCCGTCAGAGAGCACGATCACTGCCTTGCGCCCTTGCTGCTTACTCATCAGCTCATCGGAGGCCAAGTAAATCGAGTCATAAAGCAGCGTGCCCGCTCCGTGAAATCCGCCTCCGCGTCCGCCACGCCGGCCATTCGGATCGGGATCGTTGGGATCATTGTTCCCGGCGCGCTCCAGTTGCGGCGTTTGCAACGAGTCCAGCGCGGCTTGCAGCTTGTCATAGGAGGAAGTGAGATCCTGCAGCAGCTCGACTTCGCGGTCGAAATGGATGATGAAAGCCTTGTCTTTATCCGCCCGCAGCGTCTGGTCAAGAAAAGCGCGGCTGGCGCTGCGTTCCTGGTCGAGCACGCGGCGCTGGCTCAAGCTGGTGTCCACCAGCAGACCGAGAGTCAGCGGAAGGTCGGTCTCTTTGACGAAATAGTGGATGGTCTGCGGGCGGCCGTCCTCGGTCAGGATGAAGTCATCTTTGGTCAGATTGTTGACGATGGCGCCGTGCTTATCGCGCACGGTGGCGAGCACGTTGACCACGTTGACCTTCACGGCCATGGTCGTCGCCGGCTGATCCGCCGGCTGGCCCGCCGCACCCGCCGACTGCGCCAACATTCCACAGCACGCGAACATCACGCCTAAACCGGCGGCCACGAGCCTAACCTGACGACGCAAAACAGGAACAACCCGAGATACCATAGCTTCCTTCAACGGACACACGAGTTTCGGCGGGAAACGACAGTCTACTAACCCTGAGAGCACAGCGTTACTTTAATGGTTGTGAAGTTGCCAGGTAAAGATTTGTAAAGCCGCCTCCGATCGGGAAAACTACGTTGCCAGAGCGTTGGGGCCGGCCAGACCGCAAATCGCCATTACCCCCTGAACTGCTGTAATCGAATTTCGGCTCTGAGCGGCTCTCAATCTTTTGTAATCTGGCGGTAACGCGGGAACCTATGTCAACCTCTACTAGACTTGATTCTCAACCAATTCCCATGACTGGCCTGCTGCCATACAATGACCGTGCGGCCGCCGATGCAGCCGGAGGGGCAGCCCGCATGAACGAGATCTGGAGAGAGTGGGAAGGACAAGTCGTCGACGGCAAGTTCCCGCTGCAGAAATACCTGGGCGGGTCCGGGCACGGCATTGTGTTCCTCACCGAGAGAACTGGGCCGGAGCCGGGAAAGGCTGCCATCAAGCTAGTGCTGGACGTTCCCGCTGAGGCGGACACGCGGCTCGCCGTCTGGACTCAAACCGCTGCGCTCTCCCATCCCAACCTGTTGCGGATATTCGAGTCGGGCCGCTGCCGGCTCGGCGATACCGCGCTGCTCTATGTCGTGATGGAATGCGCCGAGGAAGACCTTTCCCAGATTCTTCCCCAGCGCGCTTTGTCTCCGGCGGAAGCGCAGGATTTGCTGGCCCCGGCCGTGGGGGCCCTTGCCTACCTGCACAGCAAAGGCTTCGTACACGGTCACGTCAAGCCTTCCAACATCATGGCGATTGCCGACCAGGTAAAGCTTTCAAGCGACTGCCTGTGCGCGCTGCGGCCCTCTGGCGGAACATGGGCCGACTATCCCGGCATGGACATCTACGACCCGGTTTATCGCCCCCCTGAGGCGGATCACGGAAGTCTTACCCCCGCCGCCGATATCTGGTCGCTCGGCGTGACCCTGGTCGAGGTGTTGACCTTGCGCCGACGCATTTGGGACCGCACCGGGCGCGGAGACAACAAAGAACCGGAACTCATCCTGCCCGAGGGAGTGCAGGGGCCTTTCCGCGACATCGTGGACAATTGCCTGATTCCCGAGCCGCACCTGCGCTGGACGGCCGCTGAAATCAAAACCAGGCTGGAAGGGCGTATTGTTCCCGAGCGGGTGGAAACCGCGCGTCCTAAAGCACTGCCTTCTCCGGTGATGCGGAAAAACACCTCGGCAAAATGGCTCTATCCGGCCATTGCGCTTCTCGGCGTCACGCTGGTCATCGTGATCGCGGCACGCGTACGTCATCCCGCGCTTGGCCAACTACCCAGCGGAACGACTCAAACTGGGGTTCCCCAGTCGACCGTCGCCGTGCCGGAAGAGAGCTCCGGCCAGCCCGCCGCAAAACCTGCGCCTCAGGCCCCTGCGACGGCGCCGCGCATCGAACCGGCATCGGATTCCAGTACGGCGCCGGGAGCGGTCCTGCAACAAGTCATGCCCGAAGTTTCGCAGAGCGCGAGAAGCACGATTGAAGGTCACATTCGCGTGCATGTAAGAGTCGCCGTAGATGCCTCGGGGAATGTGACCGGCGCCCGCCTGGAATCCGCAGGACCGAGCAAGTATTTTGCCCGCAAGGCGCTGGAGTCGGCGCAAGCCTGGAAGTTCACCCCCGCCAAGGTGGGCGGCCAACGTGTACCCAGCCAATGGATGCTGAAATATGCCTTCGGCAGCGAGGGCGCAAAAGTCTACGCTTCTCAGGTCTCTCCTTAGGCCTGCTGTCAAGTCCACTTTAGTGGACTCTTGAAGCTGGCCTCCACAGGTCGGCCCAAATCTTAAGTTATTGGGAATCAATCGGTTATGATTCTCGCAATGTTCCTTAAGGAACACTCGGGCGATTCCATCGGCCCCCCAACTCGCTTATGAAATTGAACCCCGGCGGTTTCCATGCGCGTCCAAGAGGGATGGCCCACGGCGCCGCCCAACCCGGCAAGAAGAAAATCAGCAAGGAGAGCCTGCGCGCCGTTCTCCCCGACTTGTGGGAATTGGTGCGGCCGCGCTGGGCGCTGCTGCTGTTCAGTTTCTTCCTCATGGTGATCAACCGGGTGGCCGGCCTGGTGCTGCCCTATTCGACTAGATTTCTGATTGATTTAGTCGTCGCCAAGCATCGCGTGGAACTGTTGAGCAGGATTGTTCTAGCGGTGCTGGCGGCCACCGCGACACAGGGTGTGACATCGTTCGCTCTGACGCAACTGCTCTCCAAGGCTGGGCAACGCCTCATCGCCGACCTGCGGCGGAAAGTGCAGCAGCACATTGGGCTTTTGCCGGTCGCGTTCTACGACACCAACAAGACCGGCACGCTGGTCTCGCGCATCATGAGCGACGTCGAGGGCGTGCGCAATCTATTGGGCACCGGACTGGTCGATTTCAGCGGCGGGCTCATCACTTCGGGGATTGCGTTGGTGGTTTTGTTTCGCATAAGCCCGCGCATGACGCTGGCAACCTTCGTCTTCTTGTTCGCCTTTGGACTCGCGCTGAACAAAGCCTTCGGAACCATCCGGCCGATTTTCCGCGAGCGCGGCAGGATCAACGCCGAAGTCACCGGGCGCCTGACCGAATCGCTCAGCGGAGTGCGCGTCATCAAGGGCTACCACGCCGAAGAGCGTGAGCATAAAGTCTTTTCTTTTGGCGTGCAGCGCCTGTTGGATAACGTCATGCGCACCCTGACCGCAACCTCGGTCATGAGTCTTTCTTCCAGCGTACTGCTGGGAGTGGTTGGCGCCGTCATCATGTACGTGGGAGCTCATCAGATGCTGGCCGGCACGCTGAGCGTGGGCAGCTACCTTTCTTACATCCTGTTTCTCGGTTTTCTGGTGGCGCCCATCATTCAGATGGTATCGATTGGCACGCAGCTCACCGAAGCCATCGCGGGGCTGGAGCGCACGCACGAAATTTTGACGGAGCGGCGCGAAGACGCCGACCCCAACCGCACGGTGGCGCTGGCGGCCATCACCGGCGACGTTGAATTCGACCACGTCAGCTTCAGCTACGACGGCAGCCTCATGGTGTTGCGCGATATTTCGTTTCAGGCTGCGCACGGCACGGTTACGGCGCTGGTGGGGTCTTCCGGCTCCGGCAAGTCGACCATCATCGGGTTGATCTCCGCATTCCACAAGCCGGCACAAGGCAGAATCCTGATCGACGGCATCGATCTCAGCACCGTCTCGCTCGAGTCTTACCGCACCAAGCTGGGCGTGGTTTTGCAGGAGTCGTTTCTTTTCGACGGCACCATTCGCGAGAACGTGGCTTTTCCGCGGCCCGACGCGAGCGAGGAGGACATCATGCGCGCCTGCCGCATTGCGCGCGTGGATGAGTTCGCTGAAGCTTTCCCCGACAAATACGACACGATCGTGGGCGAGCGCGGCGTGAAGCTTTCCGGCGGGCAGCGGCAGCGCGTTTCGATTGCCCGTGCCATTCTCGCGGACCCACGCATCCTGATTCTCGACGAAGCGACTTCCAGCCTGGATTCCGAGTCGGAAGCGCTGATTCAGCAGGGGCTTTCCTACCTAATGGAGGGACGCACCACGTTCGTGATCGCGCACAGACTTTCTACGATCCGAAAGGCGGATCAGATTCTGGTAGTGGAGAAGGGTGAGATTGTGGAGCGCGGCACTCACGAAGAACTCTACGCCAAAGGCGGACGCTATTACGACCTCTACACCAAGCAGCACGGGCTGGAGAGCAATCTGTTCCTTGCGCCCGGCGAAGGAGACGTACCAGCTGAGGGTGTGGAAGGGAGCGGCGGTGGCCGCGGGGTACGGGAAGCCAATCTTGAGGACGCATTGCGGGTGGTCAAGGGCGAGGTGCGGTGAAGATTGTCGCGAATGGGGCCCCTCACCTGCGCCATTCGCCCTTTCCTTCGAGGACGTGTTTTAGATCACGCTTCCCGTGCAGAACGCGAATCACGCGGATCGCATCATCGGTCGGGATATAGTAAATCCGAATGGCTTCGAATCCGGAAACCGGCCATGAGCGCAGATCCTGAAGTTGTGGATTGCTTGAATGATAGCGTGGCCCGATAAAAGGATGTTGGCGCAACGACTGGACGGTGCGCCGGACGGATTCAAGAAACCGAATCGCAATCTCCGGTAGGTTCTCGGTTACAAGGTAGTACTGGAACTGGCGGATCACATCCGCGCTGGCGCTCTTTCGGTAGAGAACCTTCAACGTCGTGCGGTTCTATTCTCGGTCAGCACGGCTTCGGTCTGTTTGCCGACCGAATCCCAAAATTCGGCTTCCGTAAGTTCCTTGGATGCCAGTCCTTCCGCCAGCAGAGCGTCAAGTTCATCCGGCGTTCCTGCGAATCCCGGAACGGCGCGCTGTTCGACGGCGGCTAAGGCAGCCTCAACAACTTCCTCGACGGATTTGTAGGCGCCACGATCGATGACGGCCTGAATCCGCCGCTCTTGTTCGGGAGTGAGCTGGATTGCCATGGAATTGTGACTCGTGCCCTTCGAGACTACTACCAGTGTAGTTTAGCCGGAAAGAACTCCGCGAACAAATCTTCGTAATACGGTTTCAGCTCCGCGACGTTGGGGCGCGCAGCTCCCTTGGAATACAGATCGTAGGGATTGAACTTCCGCACCCAGGTAAACATTTCTTCGTCGTGCTTCGACATGAGATGTTTGTACGCCCCATGCCGGTGCGCGGGATAGAACGAGTGGTAGCGCAACATGTAGTGCGCTTCCTCAGGCAGGTAGTCTTTCACCACGTGGTAGATATATTCGTCGTGTCCCCAGGACATGTGCACTTTGCCCAATCCGCAGTTCGGCTGGTAGATGCCGCAAAGGGTTTGATACTCGGGGATTTTCGAGTCCGGGTTGCCGGCGAAATATTCGTGATAGACGATTTGATCGGAATACGCGCAGCCCACAGGAAAAGTGTCTCCCACCACCGCCCACTGCGGCTCATTCCATAGGCAGAGAATTTTTCCCAGGTCGTGCAGAAACCCGGTCAGCACAAACCAGCGGGGATGGCCGTCCTTGCGGATGGCCTCGGAAGTCTGCATGAGGTGCTCGATCTGCGAGACGTCGGTATCGGGATCGCTGTCATCGACCAGCGTGTTCAGGAATTCGGCCGCTTCCCAAATGCTCTTCTTGCCCTTGTTGAGCCGGAGATACTCCTTCTCTTGCTGCAGTACGAATTCCAGCGTCTGGTGGGTGTGATTCAGCCGGTAAAACTCTGCCACTCCGGGCAGAGCCGACGGATCGTACTTGCGAAATTCCGACTCGGGCCGGCCCTCCTGGTAACGGCTGGCCACAAAGTCGTCCCATTGGTCGATGCTTTGCAACGGCTGCGAAGTCGCTTCTTCGGGCATTTTTCGATCTCCTGCTAGGACGTGAGAAAACGCTAACCGATGTTTAGCGTTCCGGCAAGTGGAAATTGGGAAAACGCACCCGGAACGGGACCCAAGCAGCAATCTTGCCGGAGGTTGCGGCCGATTAAGGACAAGTTTGCTGACACCGCCGCTGCGCGCGGTTCCTCGGTTCCGGCCGAAGTGACTTTCGTACTTTCGACAGGTTTCTCATGCGAAGCTAATCTTGGCCAAAGGACACCGCCGTCCACTCTCCAGACAACGGGTCCGGCACCCGTGACCGGTCGACCTATGGTTAAACGTCAAAGAGAAGAGCCGTTTGAACGCAACAGCGCATACCGCGTTCTTTTCGAAAACAACTCCCAACCCATGCTGATTTACGAGGACAAGTCCTGGGCTTTCCTCGCGGTCAACGACGCGGCTCTGCAGCAGTACGGCTTCTCGCGCGATGAGTTCCTGCAAATGACTCTCAAAGACATCCGCCCCAAAGAGGACATTCCCGCGGTGCTGCAAAGACTGGCTTCGATTCGAGGCGGCCGGGAAAATGTCGGGGTCTGGCGGCATCGCAAGAAAGACGGATCAATCTTCCAAGCAGATGTCAATGTCCACCACATTGAATGGCAAGGCAGCAAGGCATATCTCATCTCGGTGACGGATGTCACGGAGGGCCGCAGAACCGCGGCGGCGCTGTCGGAAAGCGAACAGCAGATTCGGTTGCTGCTCGATTCGACCGCTGAAGGGATTTTCGGCGTCGACCTCAAAGGAGCCTGCAGTTTCTGCAACCAGGCTTGCGTTAACCTTTTGGGCTATCAACGGTCGGACGAACTGCTGGGCCAGGACATGCACAAGCTGTGCCATCACAGCCGGCCCGACGGCACGCCGCTTCCCATCCAGGAATCCAAGATCTACAAGGCTTCCCGTCTCGGCCAAGGCGTTCACGCCGGCGACGAGGTCTTCTGGCGCCGCGATGACACAAGCTTTCCTACCGAGTACTGGGGCTATCCGATTCGCCGCGATGGCCAACTGGCCGGCTACGTCGTGAGCTTTTTGGATATCACGGAGCGCAGGCAGGCCGAGCTTGATCTCGAAGCGCGGACAGCGCATCTGAACGCGCTCATCGAAAACAATCCATTAGCCACAGTCGTGCTCGATTCCAACTACCGAGTGCAGATGTGCAATCCGGCGTTTGGCAAACTGTTTCTCTACGACGGCGGCGAGGTCGTGGGGAGGCCGTTGGATGAACTGGTGGTGTCACCGGGAGAGTCGATTCCCTCCCATCAATTTTCCCAGGCCAATTTGCGCGGCGAGGTCCTGCATGCCATCACTCGCCGTGCAAGAAAAGATGGAACTTTGGTTGACGTTGAGGTTTACGGAGTGCCGCTGATCATCGATGGGCAGGTGAAGGGCTCGTACGGCATTTACCGGGATATTTCCGAAGAGAAACGGCTGGAGCAGCAGCTTCGGCAGGCGGTGAAAATGGAAGCGGTGGGCCGCTTGGCGGGAGGAGTTGCGCACGACTTCAACAACATGCTGGGGGTGATCATTGGCTACAGCGAGCTGTTGGAAGACGCTGTCGAAGGCCATGATCGTTGCAAGAAGCATGTGGAGGAGATCAAGAAAGCAGCTCGCCGCGCAGCATCTCTTACGCGTCAACTGCTGGCTTTTAGCCGGCAGCAGGTTTTGGAACCGCGGGTCCTGAGTCTCAACTCGATCGTGACCGAGATGGAAAAAATGTTGAGGCGTGTGCTGGGCGAGGACATCGAGATGATCACCCGGCTGGATTCGGGCTTGGGTCATGTAAAAGTGGATCAAAGCCAGATCGAGCAGGTGATCATGAATCTGGTGGTGAATGCGCGAGACGCCATCCCGCAGGGTGGAACTCTGACGCTGGAAACAGGCAACGCCGATCTTGACGAAGCTTTTGTCCGCCGGCATCCGGCCGCCAAGCTGGGCCGCTACGTCCGGCTGACGGTGACCGATACCGGCACCGGCATGGACGCCGAGACGCAGGCACAGATTTTTGAGCCCTTCTTCACCACCAAGGAGCTCGGGCGGGGGACGGGGCTTGGCCTCGCAACTGTCTACGGAGTGGTGAAGCAGAGCGAAGGCTACATCTGGGTGAGCAGCGAGGTGGGAAAAGGGACGACCTTCCAAATTCACTTTCCACGCGTCGAGCGCGCGGCAGAGGTGGCTGTGACGCGGCCGCAGATGACTTCCCGGGCCCTCGGAACCGAAACCATTCTTCTGGTGGAAGATGCCGAGCCGCTGCGCGACTTGGCCCGTGTTCTATTGGAAGAGGCGGGTTACATTGTGCTCGGTGCCTGTAGCGGAGAGCAGGCCTTGCAGGTGGCCGAAAGCACCGCCGGCGCTATCGACCTATTGTTGACCGATGTAGTAATGCCGGCCATGAGCGGCGCGACTCTGGCCGAAAAACTCGGCGCGGTAAGGCCGCAGATGAAGATTCTCTATATGTCCGGTTATCCGGATGACAAGATGGTCAAACACGGGGTGCTGGCCGAAGGGAAAGTTCTGCTGCAAAAGCCGTTTACCCGGGAAAGCCTGCTGGGCAAAGTACGCGAGCTGCTGAATTCCGCAGGCGGGCGCGCCAAGCACGTTACAGCATAAGCAGCTTATCGAGCTGCGGCCGAATGAACGCGAGGTCGATCCCCTCGCGCACGACTGCCGTGTGCACGCCTAACTCCTTCATGATGTCGTGAGCGCGAGCCCGCAGCCGGTCGCGGAATTCCTTGCGTTTTTTCTCATCCACATTCTGCAGTTTCAGACCGTCCAGGTGATGGTCAATGGGGCGAATCGGTTCGCTGGGCGACCAGCGGATGGGCCCCAGCTTTCCGGGCGGATTCTTCAGGAATTCTCGCGCCTTAGTCCGGCCCACATCGTAGTCGTGGTCGCGATAGGCCTGATCGAAGAAGCCGAGGAATGCGGAAATCCCGTTGCTGGCCAGCTCCGAACTATCGGCGGTGATGGCGCAGATGTACATTTCGTCGCGCTCGCCCAATCCGGCCGCGGTTTCGAACACCAGGATGGCTTTGATCCAGGATTCGGCAAGTTCCGAGCCTGCATCTTGCAGGTCGGCATATTCCTTGGCGAACTGGCTTTTGAGCCGGCTTTCCGCGTGAGGCTGGGTTTCCGGAGGGTTCAGATTGGGCGCGAAAAATAACGCCAAAATTTGATCTGCGGCCGGGCCGAGGTTCGACGCTGCGACTTTGTTGCCGAGCAGGGCCTTCTGCAGCGCGATGGCTCGCTGGTTGAACAATTCAACTTGCTGGTTCACCGTTTCCGAAGTGATCCAATCATGAAAACGCGACTGCTGGAACACTCCTTTGGCCAGAACCGTGGCTGCGCCCTTGAAGTTCGCGGAAGCTTCGTCAAGGTCTAAGTCTGCAGTCGCGCTACGCATGCCCGGGGAAACAAAAAGATAAAACCGCGAATCGACGTTGAAGTGGCCGTCAATTTCGTCCACGAAATTCTTGGCCATGCCCAGCGGTTCGTTCTGGAAGACGCCGCCGTCGGTATAGAGGAACTGCATGGGGTCAGAAGGGAAGTCGTTGAGGTCGGCGCCAGGGTAGTCAATCTTGCGGCGGAACAGTTCCTTCATGCGAAACGCAAAAGGAAATGCTCCGCAGGAAACCGCGGCGTTGCGCAGGGGTTCCCAAAAATCTTTGCTGTCGCAGGCATCATCGGCTTTCACGGCGGTGAGCAGTTGATCCTGATAGCGGGTGTAGTTGAAGCTGCCGGAGGGATAAGTGCTGCGCGAGTAGTCCACGCCATTCAGGTTTGAGAGCGCAAGGCCCAGGCGGATGGTTTGCCCTGCCGCGGGGTGGGCCGGAGGGCGAGATGGTGTTCCCGCAACATAGCGCTGGGTGAGGTATTTCTTGGAAATGTCTTCGACGAAATTTGACGAGAGGATGGAGTGCGTGGGATCCTCGCCGGCCTCAAGGTTGAGCAATCCGTCAAGGTTCACGTCGATGACCCAGGGTTTGTAGAAGCAGTTCTGATAGGGGCCATCCAGGGACGGCGCATCAAGCAGCAGGCGCTGCGCGGCAATGGTCGCGGTCATACCGCCGGCGGAAGCGCCGGTGAGGACATCGATCTCAATGCGCTCGTCGGGGGTGGTCTCGGGATTCAGGTTGTGCGGCTTGATGGCGGAGAGGACTTCGTAAAGCACGCCGGCCTCGAAGCTTCCCAGGGAGACCGCTCCGGCTATGGTGATGGCGAGGCGCTTGGGCATGGTTCCTCCTTGGTGTCGATTCGCAATGTGGATGATCAGAGCCCGATTGGCCGAGCGCAACGGGAGGAAACCGCTTGATTATGCACTAAGGGAAAGATTTTGCAAACGAACTGTGTAGAGCGGGACACTCCTGTCCGCTGCCGTTGGTTTTTGTGCTAAGAACCACCATGAAACAAGGGAAACGAAAAGGCGGCGGACAGGAGTGTCCGCCCCACATTTAATATTCCTAGTACTTCACAATCATAGAGAACGACTTGGGGTCCAGGCTGGCACCGCCGACCAGGGCGCCGTCGATTTCCGCCTCCGCCATCAGCGCCTTCACGTTTTCCGGCTTGACCGAGCCGCCGTAGAGGATGCGCAGATTGGCGGCGAATTCTTCGCCAAAGGCTTTGGCCGCTTCGCCGCGGATGAGCAAGTGAGCTTCGGCGGCAAGTTGCGGCGTGGCGGTTTTGCCGGTGCCGATCGCCCAAACCGGCTCGTAAGCGACGATCAGCTTGGCCGCTTTCTTGGCTGAGATGGCGTGGAAGGCGCGCAGGCACTGGCGGCGCAGCACGTCCTCGGTGAGATTCGCCTCGCGCTCCTCCAGCACCTCGCCCACGCAGACGATGGGCGTCAAGCCCGCTTCCAGCGAGGCTTTCAGCTTGAAGTTGACGACGTCATCAGTCTCGCCGAAATATTGCCGCCGTTCGGAGTGGCCGACAATCACATGAGTGCAGCCGGCATCGAGCAGCATGCTGGGACAAATTTCGCCGGTGTAAGCGCCTTCTTTTTCCCAGTGCAAATCCTGGCCCCCAATGGCCACCGAAGTCCCTTTCACGGCTTCGACGGCAACACATAGATCCGTGTACGGCGGGCAAACCACAATTTCATCCCGCGTATGGCCAGCGACCAGGGGCAAAAAATCGCGGAAAAATACCTCGGTTTGAGCGGGATTCTTGTACATCTTCCAGTTGGCGGCCAGCACTTTCTTTCTCATCGCGATTCCTTTTCCATTCCGAGGTATGAATGCTCTGTGTGACGCTGTACCAGCTTCTCTGCGGCTCTGGCGTAGGCTTTCAACGTCGCCGTATCGAAAAGCGCGAAGCGAACCCTTTGCACCTGGCCGAAGGTTACCATGCCCGCAATCACCGCTTCGACGGCGATTTCTGCAGCTTCCTGCAGCGGATAGCCAAACGCACCGGTCGAGATCGACGGAAATGCCAACGACCGGATGCCACGCTCTTGCGCCAATCGGAGCGACTCGCGGTAGCAATTTGCCAGCGTCTGTGGCTCTCCGCTGGCGCCGCCGCGGTAAACCGGTCCCACGGTGTGAATCACGAAACGGGCCGCCAGCATTCCTCCCGTCGTGATCACCGCCTGCCCGGCGGGCAAATGCCCGTGCTCGGCAACGATGCGGCAGCACTCCGCCAAAATCGCCGGTCCTCCGGCTTCATGGATCGCCCCATCTACGCCCCCGCCTCCCATCAGATACGAATTGGCCGCGTTTACGATCGCCTCGGTCGTTTCCTGGGTAATATCGGCGGGACCGTGGAATTCTATGGTTCTGCCAGAGTCGCGAAAAAGCCGGATGACGAAGCTAGCCACTCTGCATCCTGAGCCGGGTTAGCGCTTATCGGTCAGCGCGGCCACGCCCGGCAACACTTTCCCTTCCAGAAACTCCAGCGACGCGCCACCTCCGGTGGAGATGTGCGTAATCTTCCCGGAAACTCCCGATTTATGCACCGCGGAAACCGAATCGCCGCCGCCGACGATCGAAGTCGCGCCCGCGTTATCGGCCACCGCCTGCGCGATCTTGAATGTTCCCTTCGCGAACGCCGCAGTTTCGAAAACGCCCATGGGGCCATTCCAAACGATGGTGCGGGCGCGGGAAATCTCTTCCGAGAACAACTCCACCGTCTTTGGACCAATATCCAGCGCCATCATATCGGCCGGAATCGGCTCGCTGGCGCTGATGGTTTTGATCGGGCCGGTGCCGTCGAGTTTATCGGAAATCACGTGGTCCACCGGAAGCAGGAACTTCAGCTTGCGGGCTTTGGCGTCGCTCAGCAGCTTGCGCGCCAGCTCGATCTTGTCTGCCTCCAGCAGCGACTTGCCGACTTCCTCGCCCTGGGCTTTCAGGAAGGTGTAAGCCATGCCGCCGCCGATGATGAGAGCGTCGACTTTGTCCATGAGGTTTTGGATCACGCCGATCTTGTCGCTCACCTTGGCCCCGCCCAGAATCGCGACAAACGGCCGTTCCGGATGCTCCAGCGCCTTGCCCAGGTAAGTGAGTTCTTTTTCCATGAGCAGGCCAGCGGCGGATTTCTGCACAAACTTGGTAATGCCCACTGTCGAAGCGTGTGCGCGGTGCGCGGTGCCGAAAGCGTCGTTTACGTAAAACTGCGCCAGGCTGGCGAGTTGCTTGGAAAACTTCTCGTCGTTGGCCTCTTCCTCAGCGTGGAAGCGAAGGTTTTCCAGCAGCAAAGTCTGGCCTTTTTCCAGCTTGCCAGCCATTTCGGAGGCTTCGGGGCCCACGCACTCCGGGCAGAACCCGACATTTTCGCCGCGCGCCAGTTCTTTATCGAGCAGCATGCGCAGCCGCTCGGCCACCGGCTTGAGACTCATCTTTGGGTTAGGCTTGCCTTTGGGACGCCCAAGGTGCGCCGCCAGAATGAGACGCGCGCCATGCCGCAGCGCATATTCGATGGTGGGCAGGGTTTCGCGTATACGGGTGTCGTCCATCACCCGCCCGTCCTCGAGCGGGACATTGAAGTCTACCCGCATGAATACATGATGGTCGTTGAGCGGAAGGTCACGAATCGAGAGTTTTGCCATGGCTGGATTCCGTTGAAGGGCAGCGCCGGCGGGGGAGTGACCCCCGCCATCAGCGATGCCCGCGCTACGGGTTATAGTCCTTTGCTGGCGAGATAGTTGATCAGGTCGCGAACGCGGCTGGAATAGCCCCATTCGTTGTCGTACCACGAGATGACCTTCACGCAGTTGCCGCCTACCACCAGAGTCATCGGCGCATCGACGATCGAAGAACGGCCATCGCCGCGGAAATCCATCGACACCAGCTCTTCTTCCTCGTAGCCGAGATAGCCCTTCAGCGGACCCGACTCGGAGGCCTTCTTCAGCGCGGCGTTCACTTCCTCCTTCGTCGTCTTTTTCTCGACCCAGCACACCAGATCCACGACCGAAACGTTCGGCGTGGGCACCCGCATGGAGAAGCCGTCGAGCTTGCCGGCTAATTCTGGGACGACGAGTTTTAAGGCCTTCGCCGCGCCCGTGGTGGTCGGGATCATGGATAGGGCCGCGGCTCGTGCCCGCCGCAGGTCCTTGTGCGGGAAATCCAGAATCACCTGATCATTGGTGTAGGAGTGGATCGTGGTCATGGTACCGCTCACGATCTTGAATTCATCATTGATGACCTTTGCAATCGGAGCCAGGCAATTCGTGGTGCACGAAGCGTTGGAAATGATGTGATGCTTCTTGGGATCGTATTTGTCGTGATTCACGCCCAGCACCAGCGTGATGTCTTCATTCTTGGCGGGGGCGGAAATGATGACCTTCTTCACCGGCCCGCGCATGTGCTTTTTGGCGTCTTCGGCGTTGGTGAAGCGGCCGGTCGATTCGATTACGATCTGCGCGCCTACGGACTCCCAGGGCAGCGCTGCTGGATCCTTCTCCTTGAAAACCTTGAACGTCTTGTTATCGACCGTGATGCTATCGGCGCCGGCCGTGACTTTGTTCGACAGATTGCCAAGAACAGAGTCGTACTTCAGCAGGTGGGCCAGCGTTTTGGGATCGGTAAGATCGTTGACAGCAACAAATTCGAGGTTGGGATCGTTGAGCGAAGCGCGCATCACATTGCGGCCAATGCGTCCGAACCCGTTAATGCCTACTTTAATTGCCATGTTGCCTCCGAGAGAGAAGATGAGGACACAATATTGCGACTGCAATGCTAAACGGAACTCAAAATCTTAACAGGCGAATATACGTGGCGGCAAATGGCCGGATTGTGACGCGGATCACGTTGCCGGGTGCGTCCGCTCGCACATCCTTTGCCACCGCAATCCGTTATGCGACGGCGATTTCCACGTAGATATTCTCTTTGCTCCAGAAGGGAAGCCGGGCCATCCAGTACTTGCGGCGCACGGCCTGTTTTGCCCGAGGGAATTCTTCCTGCGGCAGAAGGCGCGCGGTTCCGGCGAACTCCGGCCCGGTGACTTTGCCGCGCATCGTGCAGGGAGCGACCTTGACCTCTGGATTGTTGCGCAGGCGCTTGTACTTGCCGGAATCACTGCGGGTCATGACGTAGAGTTTGCCGTCTTCTTCGCCGAACCACACCGGCGTGGCGACTGCCGCCCCGGTTTTGCGAAAGGTAGTGAGCGAAACGTAGTTCTTGCCCTCAAGTTCTGGCGGGATAGGCATGGAAACATTCTACTGAAAGCGGGCAGTGGGTAGGGACCGTCATCTGCTGCTGAAAAACTGCGTCGGGACAGCCGGCGGCCGCTGTCCCCACGTTATCTTTCCCCGGTAGCCACTGCCACGCAAGGTACCTTCCCACCCCGCGACATTGCCCGCACACCCATCCCTGTGTTACAAGCCAAGCATGCGTAAATGGATGAGCGAGCGGCTAAAGCGCCGCAAGAAGGCCCCTGAGAAAGCTCCCGCCGAAGCCGCCCCCACCCCGCTGCAGCCGAAGTATTTTGATGCCGAGGCATCCGAGGCTCCGTCCCAGCCGAAAAGGGGAGCTACTCAGGCTGAGCCGTCAGCGCCCGAGCCGGAGACATCCCCTGCGGTAGCCGAAGAGGCGTCAGCTACCCCAGGAGTTCAAACTCCGGGCTCCGTAGACGGGGTTCGCAGCCGCCGCCGTCGGCGGGGCCGGGGAGGCCGCGGCCGTGGCCGCCAGGGCCAGGGCCAGTCCCAGGCTCCCAGGCAAAATCAACCGGTTTCCCATGCCGCTCCCCCGGCAAGCGTACCCACCCCGCCCTCCGCTCCCAAGGGCGCGGTCGTGCTGGCCATCGGACTGCCTGGCTCGGGCAAAAGCGCCTGGTTCAAACGCCACAACATTACTCCGCTATCCAGCGACCTGCTGCGCGCCATTCTTTTCGACGACCCCACCGAGCAGCGTTTCCAGGACCTCGTCTTTTCCAACCTGCGGTCCATGCTGAAGGCGCGGCTGATTGCGCGGCGTCCGCTGAACTACGTCGATGCCACCAATTTGACGCCGCAGGAGCGCCACAATTGGATCAAGCTGGCGCACGATTACGGCTATGAAGTGCACGCTGTTTTCTTCGATGTGCCGGTTGAAGTCTGCCTGGAGCGGAACCAGCGCCGGGAGCGGGTGGTTCCGGAAGACGTCATGCGCCGCATGGCCGCAAAACTGCGGGCGCCCTCGTTTGAGGAGGGGTTTGCCAAAATCACAGCGGTCAAGGTGAAGAAGAAGGAAAGCGAAGCGGCTACTGGCTGAGTTTCTGTCCAAAGACCAAACGCCGCCCCGAAGGGCGGCGTTTTTGTTTGGGGTCTGGTTTCGAGTCTTACCGGCGTCCACCGCGTCCGCCGCCTCCTCCACCGTGGGAATATCCCGACGAGCCGTGGGACGATCCACCACCGCCGCCTCCGCGATACGACGGGGCGGAATAGCTGCGCGGTGCCGAGTAACTGCGCTGCGTCGGCGCCGAATAGCTTCGGGAGGAGGGAGCGGAGTAGCTGCGATACGACGGTGCAGAATAACTCCGCTGCTGAGGCGCCGAGTAGCTGCGGGGTGACGGCGAATTGCGATAGCCATAGTTCGGCGCGCTGTAGCTTCGCGATTGCCCGTACGACCGGGGATTGCCTTCCGAGTAGCTTCGCGACTGCGGCGCGGAGTAACCGCCGCGGTAGCCGTTCGAGCTATACGTAGAGGTATCCGGCCTTACCGTTCCACTCGGCCGTGGCACGTAGTTCCAGCTGCGGCCATGACCCGAGTCAGGCGATGAACGCGGAGCGCTACGCTCGGTCGGTCGGGCGTAACCGCCACCGCTCGATCCGCGCCGCTGCGATCCCATTTGCGGGGTGGAACGAGGCTGGTATGAGCGATTATCGGAGCCCATCCGAGAACTCGCCGGAGGCCGTGGCACGTAGTGCGAAGACCCGGCCGAAGCGTAAGAGCGGTTCCCGGCAACTCCCGAAGGATAATTGCGTGCGGTTGCCGTGTTTCCGCGCCCAAAGCTCTGCGGCGGCCGCGGCACAGACCGTCCCGATGCTGAGCTATTGCCAAACCGTCCTTCCGAGGGACGAGCCGCTAAGCTCGCCGATCCTCTCGCCTCGCCACGGGCACCTACTGCTGGCGCCAGTCTTGAAACTACCGGCCGCGAGAACGAACGCGAAGGCGCCATCGCCCTCGCCCGGTTCGCTCCCATGCCCAGTCGGCTTTCCCGAGTAGGTCCAACCGGCATGCGGCCGCCCAGAGAGGCGCGGGAGAACTCATTCGCCGGAACCCGAATCGCCGTTCCGTGAACCGACAGCGAGCTTGTCAGCGTGCGCCGCGGGACCGCGATAGCTCCTCCCGGCGACCGCAGGTTCGCGTAGCGGAATGATGCGCCCTCGAACCCACCGTGATGATAGAAGCCATGGAAGCGGTCGACGTTGTAAATCCGCGTGTTGTAGACGTTGATCCGGTTGAAGTATCCCCAGCTTCCGCGATACCAGGGGAAGAAAGGCTCGCCCCAACCCAGCGGGCACCATCCAACGCCGCCGCCAAAGCCGAATCCGAAACCTGCTCCCCAACCCGGCCCGCCAAACCACGCCACCAGAGCGGGAGCATAGAACGGCCGGTCGTAAATCGGTCCTGGCGCCCAGCCCCAGAAGCCGCCGCCGTAGACCCAGCGCCCATAGTGGAAGGGAGCGAAGCCCCATGGCTCGTCATCTACCCAGGTCCATCCCCAGGGGCTGATCCAAACCCAGTGCCCAAACGTATAGGGGGCCCATCCCGGCGCGACGCTGGTTGGCACCCATACTGCGCCGTAAGGCTCCTCATTCCGCCAGCTGCCGTATTCGTCCAGATCCTCGGCCCCTATGGTGCCTGGAGCCACGTATTGCGCTGAGACGGAATGATCCTCACGCTCGTCGCGCACGCGGCACCAATCATCGAAGGCGTCGTTTCCGGGAGCCGGCGAAATCTGATGCTGCAGGGAAGTGCCCCCGGTAAAGCTTGCCTGTTCTTGCCCTTTCACCCGAACCGAGGGCCCGTTTCCGGTGGCATCGCCTTCGCCCTTCCAAACCGTGACCTTGCTTAGGTCTCCGTCGGGATCGACGTCAAAGCGGTATTCGCCCGTCTTCTGCACTGTGAACGCCATATTCGGCGTATCCACTTCGAACACTTCGCCGTCCACCAAGCGAAGCACGCGCAGGTTCAATTCTCCCTGGTGCAATTCCACCTGCACCGTATTGTCGCCGACGTTGGTTAGCGTCAGGCTGCTTTCATCGCCCATGCGCAGAATGCCATCGCCTACGCTGAGTTCGGCGCGCGAGTCTTTGTCGGTCCACACGTTGTCGGAATTCGTCAGCGGACGGTTGATCACGCCTGTCACCCAATCGCCCGTGCCCTGCGGCTGAATCGAGACTGAGCCCGACATGTACTGCAAACGGGCTACGCGATCCGGCGCATCGGCTTGCGTGGAGGATTGGTTCGCCGATTCATCTTCTGGCGCCGGAGGCAGCGCGGGTTGCGCCTCAGAAGCCGGCGGCTGCGTAGCCTGTGCATCGGGCGCCTGAACTTGTTGCTGGTCCTGCGGCGGAGTGGGCGCTGCCTGCGTTTGATCCTGCCCCCAAACCGGCGCCGCCATCAAACATAACCCCAACACCGTTCCGCAAATGACGCCCTTGATCGTTCTCATTGCTTAGTCCCCTGTGGAAGGCCAAAGCTACTCACTTCCACTCCCCGGGAGAACCACGCAACAGCGGCTGCGCAGTTTGACCCGACTACCATGCTCCATCCCTATGAACCCGCATTGCCCGCGCAAGTTGCGGTAACGTGGTGACTTATCCCTTTTCTGCGAGGCCCGATCAACCCCTTTGTTTGCAGTCATTTAACATGCATTCTATCTGAGGAATTGCAGAATCTCCTTGAACTCGGGCGTGGCCGAGGAGCGCAGCAGTTCGTAGATGGCCATTTCGGTCGAGGAGATCACCGCGCCGGCGGCGCGCATGCGCTCCAGGCCGACCTTCCAGTTCCATTCGGTGCGCGAGCTGACGGCATCAGAAGCCACGTGTACCACGTAGCCGTCCCGCAATGCGCCGAGTGCCGTCTGCATGACGCAGATGTGGCTTTCCATGCCACAGAGCAGTACGGTATTGCGATTGCCCGGCAGGCGCTTCAGCGTGGCGCAGAACACGTCGCTGCCGAAACAGGAGAACATCTGCTTATCGATGGCCGTCACATCTGGCAGCAGCGACTTGATCTCCGGCACCGTGTGGCCCAACCCCTTGGCATATTGGGTCGACATGACGACCGGCATCTTCAAACTTCCTGCCAGCCGAATCAGCAACGCGGAGTTCCGCACCAATTGCTCTTTCTGGAAAATTGGCGGCAGCAGCTTTTCCTGGACGTCAATCACCACCAGCGCGGTCCGATCTGCTTCCAAAGCACGGCGCGCGATTTCAGCATTGTCGCTGAGCGGAACTTGAATGCTGCCGAGGGCGCTGACCATGGAGAGCCTCCTGATCGCAAAGTGTGAGGTCGATTCTATCCCGAAGCGGAGTGTTTGATGCGGTTTCCTATGGTTGACCGAGCTTCCCGCTGCCCATAGAATCAAAGCGGCGGGAAGCCCCGCCTCCAACCTAACTGCTGCCCCCTCGTTCAATGGTAGGACAGCTGACTCTGGATCAGCATATCGGGGTTCGAATCCCTGGGGGGCAGCCAAATCTTTTCTGAACGCGTAAAGGAATGGGTGTCTCGCGCCCGCAGTCATTGCATTCCGCAACACTCGCGGCAGAAATCACATTCTTCAAGTTCGCCCTCGCCCGGGCTAAATCGCTGAGAATAACGTCGCTGCGGCAACGATGATAAGCTAATGCTATTCAATATCTATATATCGACTATCGGGGTCGAATCGCTGAGAATCGCGAGAAACTTAATTTGGCAGGCGCCCCAGCTCGCCTCGTGGCGGAACCGAAGTAACCGCTCAGTGAGCCCGAAGTCTATGGAACGGGGGTGCTCTGGCCGAGGCCAAGCCGATTAAGTTAGATTTCATCCCAGGGGGACGTATGAAACAAATTCTGATCGCTGTCGCGTTACTGGCTGGCGCGACTTGGGCACAGAATGGTGGCGTTGTGCCGCCTCCGGATATAGAAGGTTCAGCGCGAGACGCCGCTGAAGCTGGACAGAAAGCCTATAACCAAGCCCAAGAATCTGCCGCACGAACAGCGCTGCTCCGGCAGCAGGCGGCGCTCATTAAACAGCAGGCTGCCCTACTGAAACAGCAACAAGAGCAAGCGGCCCAACTGGCGGGTCAAAAACCAGACGCGAGTTCGTACACCAGCGGGAATGACTTCAGAGATGACTGCGGCGCGGCTCTCCACGGACAATCAGGGGCACGTGCCGGGATTTGTCTGGGCTTCATCGAGGGCTATCGGCAGTTGGCTCCGATGCTGCCGCCGTCAGCGAATCTGAAACTCTTGTGTCTGCCTGCTGAAGTATCGAATGGGCAAATTGTAAAAGTCGTCGTCAAGTATCTCGATCAGCATCCGGAGAAACTCCATCTTCCCGCGGCGCAACTGATCTATAACGCAACCAATGAGGCGTTTCCGTGCCCTGCGGAGACCAAATGACCTTCCGCATCCCATCGCACTGGCGCGTCTTCGTGCTCGACGACACCGAAGATCGTATCTCCTGGTTCCGATCTAAACTCGCCAATGTGCGTTTCGCCAAAACCTGCGACGAAGCCCTGGAAATCTTGTCCACGGAGAAGTTCGATATGGTTTTCCTTGATCACGACCTCAGTTGGATGGACGCTGGATTCCCCGATCGGCTGCACGGGAACGGAAAAGAAGTAGCCCGCTATCTTGCCCGCACTCAGTTCTCGGGGAAAATCGTGATTCACTCCCGCTCCGACCAGGCCGAGGCGATGGCTAAGATACTGCCGCAGGCCACGGTGGTTCCCTTCGGGGAGTTCGAGATCGTCGAGGGATCCTCCCAGGCCCAAAGCGCCGCACGATAGAAAAATATCGGTTAACCCGCGCAGACGTTCGAACGAGGCGGGTGAGCCCATAGTTGTTGTGGACTTCCCGCGCTGGCGACTTGACTAGTCCTTCCTAGCCTCTTCCGCCGTCTTGCCGTTGCCGGGGCTTACGTCGGAGCGGAAGGTGGCCGCCTTGTCCGGTTCTTTCAGCGCCTCGTATTCGGCCAGCAAGTCGCGGCGGGCGTTCTGTAGCCAATCGGCGGAGGGATTCGGCTGGCTGCCCAGAGTCTCGTATCCCGAGCGGCTCTCAGTTTCCGCGTCAGAATAGCGCTGTTCCATCAGGAGCACATGCCCGAGTTTAATGCGCGCCACCGCGATCAATTGGTGATCGCCGGGAAGCGTGGCGCTATACATCTGAATCGCTTGCCGCAGGAAATGCTCCGCCTGCGGATAGCGGTTTTCGTCGGCGTAAACGCTGCCGAGGTTGGAGAACGCAACCCCAATGTAGTAGTGCTTGCCGTCGTACGCCTTTTGGTAAATCTTGGCGGCCTTCTGGAAATCCGCGGCTGCGTCTTCGAACTTGCCCTGTTTTTGCGCGATTTTTCCCAGCTCGTTATAGGTGGTCGCGATCCGCGGATGCACTCCCTTGTAAACCCGCTGCTCCACCCCGAGCGCATCGCGCAGCATCCCCGATGCCTCATCGAGCTTGCCTTCCGCCACCAGCGCCCGCGCCGTGATGGTCATAATCGAAGCGGTCTCAGGATGATCTTTTCCGTAGAACGACTGCAAGATGTCCAGCGCCTGCCGGTCGAATTGCTCTGCCCCTTTGTAGTCGCCCCGCTCGAAGCGAATCGCGCCGATGTTGATCAGATCCTCGGCCACATTCGGATGGCGCTCGCCATAGAGCTCGCGGTCCATGGCCAGCACACGCTGATCCAGAGATTCGGCGATATCGTAGTGTCCGAGATAAAAATGGGAATTGGCGAGGGACGTCAGACTCAACGCCAAGTCCGCTTCCACGCCGGCCGAGGCGGACTGAATGCTTACTGCCTGATCGAGAATCACGATGGCTTGGTCATATTCTCCGCGGTCTACCTTCAGCGCGCCCAGCGCATAGAGAGCCTTGCCGACGGAGGGATGATTGGCCGGCAGATGCCTTCGGCTCATGTCCAGCCCTTCCCGGATCAGCTTTTCCGCTTCATCGTACTGGGCTTGGTCCGAGCGCAGTTCTCCGAGCGCGACCAGGCTTTCCGCGACCTCAGCGCTATCCGCGCCAAACAAAGCTTTGCGCTTCTCCAGCGCAGCGGAGAGTAGCGCATCGGCTTTGTCGAGCTCGCCGAGTTGCTCGTAAATTCCGCCCAGGTTGTAAAGCAGTTCGGCTTGAACCTTGGGCGTGGCGTCGAGGCTCTTCGCCTCCTGCACACCGCGATCGAGCAGAGTCACCACGCGCAGATCGTCGGAGGGTCCCGCGGATTCATCACCGCCCTGGAACAGGTTGGTGATGAACTGCTGCACCCGCTCGGTGCGCGCAGCCTCTTCCAAGGCAGCGTCGCGGGCTCGAGCCAGCCGCAACGTGAAGAAGACGACCAGCCCGACGATCACGCTGAACGCCAGCGCCGCCGCGGCGACACTGCGCCGGTTCCGCGAGATGAATTTGCCTACGCGATAGCGAACGCTGTCCGGCCTCGCCTCCAGCGGTTCGCCCTTCAGATAGTGATCCACGTCGCGAATCAGCGCTTCCACTGACTGATACCGGCGCGCCGGGTCCTTATGCATGGCCGTGAGGGACAACACATCCAGATCCGCCCATGCGGCTTTGCCGGCCTTGCGCGCGCGCGGGCCAGTGCCAGATGCTCCCGCCGCCGGCGTCCGATCCGCGGCGCCGGCCACACTGGAAGGTTTTCCCGGCTCATGGCTCACAACGATGGTGGCGGCCTCGCCGGGCGTCAGATTGGAAAGGTCAAAGGGAAGCTGCCCGGCCAGGAGTTCGTAGAGGATCACACCCAGCGAATAAACGTCGCTGTGGACTCCGGCGTGTTCGCCGCGAACCTGTTCCGGCGCCGCGTAAGCCGGAGTCATCAGCCGTACTACCGTTCGCGTCTGGTTCACCGGCGCGTCCAGGCCTTCGATCTGCTTAGCGATGCCGAAGTCGAGCAGGCGGACGCTGCCGTCAGGTTTAACAAAAATGTTGGAAGGCTTGAGATCCCGGTGGATCACGGCGCGCCCGTGGGCGTATTGCACTGCTTCGCATACCTGTCGAAACAGCTGCAAACGCCGCTCAATGGAGCAATCGTACTTTTTGCAGTACTCGGTAAGGGGTAAGCCCTCGACGTACTCCATGACGAACCAGGGAGTGCCGTCCGGCAAGCTATCTGCATCGTAGAGCCGCGCGATGGAAGGATGATTCAGCTGGGCCAGGGTTCTCTGCTCGCTGGCAAACCTCTCGCGGCGTGCGGGGGAAAGCCAGGCATCACGTAGAACTTTGACTGCCACCTGGCTTCCCAAGTCCTTGCGCTCGCCCAGGTAGACAATCCCCATTCCGCCTTCGCCAAGCACGCGCTTAGTAACGTAGGGGCCGAACTCTTTTGGGCCGCCGGCAGTCGAATCCCTGGAATCGAGCACGCTGTGGGCGACGTCGCCCATGCCGCGGTCCAGCAGCGAAGCGCTGCGGTCGTCCTCCTCCAACATCGCCAGGATTTCGGCCAGCACAGCATCATCATCGCCGCAGGCGGCCTTGAGGTAGGGTTTTCGTTCCGCGCCGGGCAGGCCTGCGGCGGCAT
This sequence comes from uncultured Acidobacteriaceae bacterium, assembly GCA_963770915.1. GTDB lineage: Bacteria > Acidobacteriota > Terriglobia > Terriglobales > Acidobacteriaceae > PALSA-270. The sequence continues at coordinate 969,603 of CAVYRG010000001.1, read as the reverse complement.
GAAACAGCGTCTGGATTTTCTCCCAGCGGGTGCCGTCCATGAGGTTTTGTCGGTTCCTAGCCCCGCAAGTTAACTCGCCTGCCGGAGCTGAAGAGCAAGCCAGGCTTTGGCTGCCCGCCAATCGCGCAGTATCGTGGCTTCGGATACCCCTAAGAGAGCCGCAGTCTCGTTGATATCAAGACCGCCAAAAAACCGATACTCGATCATTAGGGCCTGGCGCGGCTCGATCCGGGCCAGATCTTCAAGGGCGGCGTCCAGCGCCAGCAACTCCTTCCCGCAGTTCGCCGCGGCCTGCAGGGACTCGTCAAATGTGATCATCGTGACGTCTTCATCTCCGCCACGCTTATGCGTATTACGCCGGCGCGCCGCTTCGACCAAAAGTTGGCGCATGGCCCGCGCCGCGATCCGCTTGAAGTGCAAGCTGGACTCAAAAGCCGGACGCGGAGAATTCACCAGCTTCAGCCATGCTTCATTCACCAGAACAGTTGGGCTTAGAGTGGCGCAAGGGTCGCTCCGCCGCACGCTGGAGGCAAGTCGCCGCAATTCCTCATAGGTCAGGCTGAAAAGGTCGTCGAGCGTCTCCCGCTGCTCTGGCATTCCGGTCTCAGACGCGGCTCCTCCCACCCCGTCCGAGGCAAAATTGCCTGCATTTCCCAAATTTTGCAGCGCCATGACGGTTTTTCCTGCGCGTTCGCGCAATGCGGGATGGAGGGCTGGTACCGGGAGGCGAGTCGGCGGACCTTTGGTGAGCATCCCGCCCCTCTCGGGAACTGGGGAATGCTATCACCCAGGTAGCGCCCATAACAACCAGATTCTAGTTCTCTCATCTCACGGGGAAAGGAAACAAAAATGACCAAACGAGGAAAAGTTTTGCGCGATCCGCACGCTGGACCTGGCCTTCTCATGGTGGAAGGGCAGCAATATCCGTTTGCCCTGGAAGGCGTCTGGAAGTCGGAAGTGCCGCCAAAGCCCGGCTTGGTGGTGGATGTCGAGTTTGACGCACAGGGCGCGATTCAAGGGATAACCGCGGTCCCCGAATCCCAGCTGGCCAAGGAGCAGGCCGACAAGGCAATTGCCGCCGCGCGCGAAAAAGGAGGAGCCATTCTCTCAACCGTCGTCGCCAAGGTCGGCATTCCAACTCTGGTGGCGGGAGGGCTGCTCTTTATCTCTTGGATTTTCCTTACCGCCGTTTCGGTTCAATTGCCGTTCATGGGCAAGCTCGATTTCACTTACTGGCAGGTCTTGGGCTTCCTGAATACCAGCAACCTGATGGAAGTCCTGGGCAGCAACGGCCATCCCAGCGCTGGCTTTTATGGGTTCCTGGCGCTGGTGGCGCTGGCGGGTCCTTTTGTTCACTACTTCTGGAAGGACAAGCGCGCATTCCTGGGCGGCTTGCTTCCGGTAGTTTTCATGGCCATCACCGGCCTCATGGTGCGAAGCAGCATCACCAGCGCCTTCGGCGGCAACGACGCTGGCAGCGTTGGCGCCCAGATGCAGGACGAAGCCATGAAGGCGGTTTCTCTGGGATTTGGCACGTATCTCTCGATCCTGGCCAGCCTTTATTTCGCCGGCATGGGCGTGAAGGATTTCCTGGCCGCCAAGGCAACCGAAACCAGCACCTACGAGAAGCCGCATCAAACGGCCGCTTGAGCAGGCCAGTGCTCGCCGAAGTAGTCGGAGCGACGGAGTTGCGGTGAATCGTGGAAGTCTCAGGCGAAAAATCTCCTAGGAGGATGCAAATGAAAGGAATGTTGGGATGGAAGGGTGTTGTTGGGTCGATGTTTATGTTGCTTTTGCTGACGGGCTGCAACAGCGTCAAGGGCGACTACACATGCGACGGCGGCTTGATGGATTCCATGCGCCTGGAGGGCGGTGGCAAGGCCTACGTCACCATCATGTTTCTGGGGCAGAAGAGCGAGCAGGCTGGAACCTACACCGTGGATGGCGACAAAGTGACCGTCACAATCGGGCCCGGGCAAACCACCGTCTTCACCCGCACAGATAAAGTCCTGGACGGCGGGACGATGGTCGGAAAGTGCACCCCGAAATAACCGGTTGTGGGGCGGACACTCGCGTCCGCCTCTTCAGCGAACCGAGGAAGTTCAACCAGCGGCGGGCAGCAATGCCCGCCGCTTCAATTTTAGCCGCTTGAGTCGTCACTGGCTTGTTGCCAAAGGCGGCGGCGAAGGCGACATCATCGGCGCCAAGGTGTCCTTCTCCTCCGCGCTCTTGTACAGCTTGCGAGCTTGCGCGAATTCCGCCTGGGACTGCTCTTTATTCCCCATTGTCTGATACAAACGCCCTAGCCGGAAGTGCGCATCGGCCTGGGACGGATCCAGCTGCACTGCCTTTTCCAGTGCCGCGACCGCCTCTGGATAGCGCTTCAGCGTAGTCAGCACCGTGCCCATATCCAGGTATCCGATGCGCAGGTCGCCTTTCAGCTGTACCGCTTTTTGCAGCATGGGCAGCGCTTTCTCGGGCTGATTCAGCTGTTGCTCGCTGTCTCCCAGATAAACCAGCGCCTGCGCGTGGTTCGGGTCCAACGCCAATTCCGCCTCGAAAGCCGGTACCGCTTCCTCGTAACGATGCGATTTCCAATACAGGTAACCCAGGCCGAAGTTTACGTTGGGCTCTTTGGGCGAAATTTTGACGGCAGCTTGAAACTCCGCGATCGCCTCATCCGGCTTATCTAAGCCGTCCCAGGTCTCTCCCATAAGAACGTGGGCACTCGCTGAGTTGGGGTCCTTCTGAAGCAGCAGGCGAAACTCGGAGAGGGCGCAGGAATAGTTCTTAGTGTAAAGGCAGCTCTGCGCCAGCAGCTGATGCAGTTCGGGATTGCTGGGACCCGCCTTGGTGACGAGCTCCAGTTCCCGTACCGCGTCGGTGAATTTTCTCGCGCCATAATAGCTGATTGCAAGCAACGTTCGGGCCTGCTGGCTGTGCGGATTGGCCGCCAGCGCCGTTTTGAACGGCCCGATCGCGGCCTCGAAGTGGCCCTGCTTAAATTCAGCCAAGCCCAGGTTCAGGTGCACGCCCGGCAGTTTCGCATTGAGGGCCAGGGCTTTTCGGTATGCCACAGCCGCTTCTGGATACTTTTCTTCCTTGGAGAGTACGATGCCCAGGCTGGCAAACGCCCTGGCGTCGCGGGGATTCTGCTTGGTCACCGCCTGCCACGCCTCGGCAGCCTCCGCCAGCTTGCCTTGCTGTTCAAGGGCGACCGCGTCTGCAGCGGTAAACCGCTGCGTATCGGCGAACGCTGCCCCCACCAGCAGAAGCAAGAAACAGAGCGCAATTTTCAATCTGGTCATCAGAGACAAATCTGTTGGCAAGAGGTCGGGGACTCTGCCGACTAGCATATCCAGCCTCGCGCAACCGCGCAATCCAGAGAATGGGCAAGCGCGCGGCGTTGCTCACGCATAAAAAAGCCCCGCTCACGAGGAGCGGGGCTTGAGGTGTAACTGCGGTGTTCAGCTTAGAACATGATCTTCGCGCCAAGCTGGAACACACGCGGACCCCAGTCGGAGTTGATCTTGCCAGTGTCGGGACCGCCTCCGATGGTGGCGTTCACTCCGTTCAACTGGGTGTGGTTGAAGGTGTTGAAGGTTTCAAAGCGCAGCTCCAGGCGAGCCGACTCAGTGAAGGCAAAGCTCTTGTACAGAGCCATGTTCCACTCCTGGCGTCCCGGACCCCGCAGGAAGTTGTGCGGCACGTTGCCGAAAGTGGCGAGGCCGGTGCCGGGGTCGTTCTGAATGAAGAAGTTCGACGGATCGAACCACTGGACCGTGTTGTTGTGGTTGCTGCTGAATGTAGTGTTCGTCCTCACGTACGAGACAGGACCCAGGATGCTCGGCCGGAAGGCCGCGCCCTGGACAATGCCGCCGAGAGAAGTGGCGTTAATGCCCATGTTAACCGGCAGGCCCGTTTCCAGGGTGACGATTCCGGAGAGTTGCCATCCGCCGGCAACCGCCTTGAGAGCGCGATTGTCGGTGGTGCGGAAGATGGGCAGATCGTACACGAAGTTGACAAAGCCAACCTGTTGACGATCAAGGGGAGAGTTGCCCTGGTCGAACTGCCATCCCAGGTAAGGATTGGTCACCTGGTCCAGGTCTCCACCGTCTCCGGTATTGGTTGTTGGATCCAGGCCATGAGCCAGGGTGTAAGCCGCAGACAATTGCAGGCCGCGCTTCAGGTTCGTGTGCAACTCGGCCTGGAATGAGTTGTAGTGGCTGTTTGCGTCGTTGGCAATCCTCAGAATTTGGTTATAACCGAGGAACGGCAACATGGACTTGTAGGTGCTTCCCGTGGCGATTGTCCAATCGGCCTGGGGAAGCACGTTCGCGTTGTTGATTTCACTCTGATATCGGCCCTGGTTGCCCACATAGGCAAGAGACAGGACGGTGGTAGGTCCGATCTGTTGCTGGATTCCCGCGCTGTACTGGTAGCTCGCGGGGTTCCGGTAATTGGTGGAGTCCATCCAGGTCTGCGTGTTTACCGTTACCGGTAAGGTCGTCGCGCTGATTACCGAGTTGCTGCTGTCGACCCCGACGTGCGGATCGGACAGCGAGACGTTCTGGATGTTGGGGTTGCCACCGAACAGGTTGTTCTGAGCCTGGTACATGTCGTTGCCCTGAATGCGCTCGAACATGACGCCAAACCCAGCGCGAGCGATGGTCTTGCCGTTGCCGGTCAGGTCATAGGCAAAACCAATGCGCGGCCCGAAGTTCGCCCAGTGGTTGTTTACCAAGCCGTTGCCAACCCCAGGATTCTTGCCCGGAACGCCCAAACCGTTGGTATAGAACAGCAAACCGTTCAGAGCCGGGTTGGGGCCCGTAGCCAGCGTAGGAGCGGCTCCCGCGCAGGCTGCATTGGGAATGCCAACGCCTGAGCAGAGGACGCCGAAGTTTGAGCCGGGAGCGAAGAACTGGTTCGCGGCGATTGCGCTAGTGACAGTCGATGCCGAATAGAATTGGGGATAGAAGTTCGACATCTGCCCATTGATTTCGGCGGTATGCGGAATGCCATCCCACCGCAAGCCAAGGTTCACAGTCAGACGATGGGTGGCGCGCCAGTTATCCTGTACGTATGCCGCCCATGAAACGTTATTCCAGTGCCGTGAATCCTTCAGAGCAGCCTCGGAGTATCCGTTGCCGCTGTTGCCGTCAGCCATGCCAAGCAGGAAGTCCGCGAAATCATAGTTCGTGAACTGCCCCTGAAACCGGTAGACCCCCTGGGAATCAACCTGCAGCGGCTGCAGCTTGCGGAAGTTGGCCCAACTGCCGCCAAACTTCAGTTGATGCGTTCCTTTGCTCCAGGAAAGGTCGTCTCTTACCTGATAGTCGTCGGCAGTGTTGAGCCAGGGATTCCAGTTGACGTCAAAGTTCGCGCCAGTCTTGCCCTGGAGGTTAATGGTCGGAAGCGCGTTGTTCACGCTGCCGAAAAGCCTGACTTGGTTATATCCCGGAGCCTGGGAAACCTGCCAGAGCCCTTGCGGGAGCATGTTGATGCGGTTGCCGTCATAGTTGAAAGCCGCCTCGTTCAACAGCGTTGGGCTGATGGCGTAGGTGGTGTGCACGACGGCGCTGTAAGAGGGGTTGCCAAACGTATCGCCCACCGTGGGCAGGTTGTCGCTGCTCCAGCGGGTTGGAATATCGGTCTGCGAGACTTGTTCTGAGATCCAGTGGCCAAAGACGGAGAACTTGTCACTGAACCTGTGGTCCACACGGGCAAGCTCTTCGCGTACGTCGGTCGGAGCCGGCGGCGCGTAGATAACCGTGTCGCCCGCGGTTTCTTTCGGGAAAATGCCCGCTTTCAGAAGCGCGAGGGCGTTCGGGTCCAGCAGATTGTTGGGGATCATGTTGCCCGTAAACGGCGAACCCGGAGTTAGCCCGTCCGCTGTGAACCGGGCATTCAGAGCCGTCGAGGCGTTGGTCGGCACGATAATCTGAGTCGCGGCGCCCTGGAGCAAGCCGCCCTGGGCGATCGCGGGGTTCAGGTCGGCGGGGCCGCCGGTGAGAGCGCCCGTATAGATGGTCGACAGCGGAACCGTCTGTGTCCTGGCGCCGCCGCCGCCGTTGCAACCGGCCGGGCACTTGCGCCATTCCATGTTGTAGAAGAAGAAGGTGTGCGGATTGCTGGAGCGGAACTCCACCGGTCCGCCAATGTTGAAGCCGTAAATGTTTAGGTTCAACCCTGGCTTTTTGTTTTTGCTTCCACTGGCATTGACCGGCGGGTTGAATTTGTCAAACGCGGTAAAGGGCGTGCTGCGGTTAAATTCCCAGCCGCCGCCGTGGAACGTCTTGGTTCCGGACTTGAGCACCGTCGAAATGGTTCCCGCCGAGGACAAGCCGTATTCCGCGCTGTAGTTTGAGGTGAGAGTACGGAATTCAGCGATCGAATCCATCGACGGCATGACGATAAAGCCCGAGCCGCCGCGATCCGCGCCTTCCCCACCGTCTATTACGAAAAGATTGTGGGCCATCCGCTGTCCGTTATAAGAAACGGACTGGTTGGAGCCCATGGGCGTGGCAACCTGGAAGTCAGGCATGGTGTTGGAAGCCCCAGGCGTCAATACTGCCAAGCTTAATAGGGTGCGCCCGTTGGTGGCCAGCTGCGTGACCTGTCTTTGACTGATCAGCGTGCTCTGTTCACTGGTATCCGATTGCACGCGGATGGCGTCCGCTTCCACGGTAACCGTCTCGCTCGTGGCTCCGACTTGCAGAGCGAAGTCGACACGATCACGGTCGCCGATGTTCAGCGTTACGCCGGTTCTTTCCGCTTTCTTGAAGCCTTTGGCATCGGCGGTCAGTTTGTAGTGGCCGATGTGAAGTGACGGCGCGATGTATTGGCCGGCTTCATTGGTGGTCACGGTTGTCGAGAGCGTCGTGTCGGTGTTGGTAAGCGTGACGGTCACACCGGGAACCACTGACCCGGATGGATCTGTCACTGTTCCGACGACCGTTGCTTCTTGGCCGAGTGCGTAAAACGCGGTCCCGACCAGAAGCAGGCATAGAACGAAGAGGTGTCGTACGCTGCGATGCTTGGCAGCGAACCTAGACGAAAAAGCATTCATGTGTAACTCCTCCGGCATTCCCACTGCGAGATTCTCACAAAGCACTGAATACGCGCCGTTAACGTTAACGGTGCAGCACAGGTTGTACTCAGTTTCATAAATGCTTGTCAAGCACATTCTTTACGCAATCTTTACCTTTCTGGGGTGTCCTAAGTGCCTTATTCTAAAGGAACATTGCGTTTCCCCGCGGGGCCGACTCCTCCTGCCGGATGCCTTCAGGGCTCGAAAGACGAGATTCGGGTTTGGCGGATAATGCGCAGGTATTCCGCGGGATTCACAAAAGAATGAGGTCCAACGGCGTTGCGCACCGAATAATAGAGATAGTCAGACCGTGACGGCAGTCCTGGGGCTGAGCACAGACTCATCCAGCTTGATGTCGGCAAGCCGAATCTCGCGGAAAAGATGAAGGTTCGAGGACATCACGACTCCGGGGCTGAGATGAGCGGTGGGCGGGAACGCAACTTTGTTCGTCAGATTATCGGCCAACAACCGCACCGCCATTTGGCCTTGCCGGTGCGGCTGCTGATAGATGGAGGCGGTGATAGTCCCTTCTTTGAAATAAGGTGACATCTCCGCAAAAAGATCAGTGGTGATCAATGTGACTTCGCCCGCCAGGCCGCGCGCTTCCAGAGCGCGGCAGACCGGAAGACAGTTCACCGTGTTCACATAAAGGCCCGCCAGGTTTTGCGCTCTTCCCAAAAGATCGTAGGTCTTGCGAAAACTCTCTTCCTCGTCTTCGTGGCCTTCAATCACGTCGATGATTTCTCCGTCCCGGCAATGCTGCGGAAACGCTTCGATGAACCCCTCCGTCTTCTTGCGATGATCTTCCGCACTCAGCATGCCTGCGACCACCGCCACCTTAGATCCTCGGGGAACAAACTTGCCCATCAACTCGCCGGCTAGGCTGCCATTCAATGAAGGCTCGACGCACACTACGCTGGAGCGGCGGCTCTCCGGCGCGTCCGTGGAAACGCAGACCACACGAATGCCGCTCTCCTCGGCTTCATTGATCAGAGGTTTCAGTCCGCGCGGATTTCCAGCCGTCAGGACGATGCCGTTGACGCCGCTCTCTACCAGTTCCTGGAAGGCCTCGGTGTCGTCTTCTCCCAGCGCACGCACCGGACGGTGCAGGAATTGAATTCCCAATGGAGCCATGCTCTGCGCCTCATCGAGAACGCCGCCCCATAGCTGATCGTAAAAGAAATGGATTTCCCGCGGCATGCATACGCCGATACGAATGGTGGCGCGGGCCGCCGATAAGGCGCGCGCCGCCAAATTGGGGGTATAGCCGATCTGGCGCGCGATCTGCAGAATCTGCTGGCGCGTGGATTCCTTGATCCCGCCCCGCCCGTGCAGGGCACGATCCACGGTCCCGATCGAGACGTTGGACAGCTCTGCGATCAGGTGAATTCCCCGCCGCTCTTTATGGCTGGTCTTCTTTTTCATCGGCTCACCAGGAGCGCCGCGACTTGACCGCGCAACTCGGCAATCCCACCCAACTTGGGGAGTTCGTCCGAGTTCCAGCCCGACAGGGGGCTCCCTGGCAACTTACAGCCGCACCACGATGCGTATGGGTGCAATCGGAAAAGACGCGACTCCCACGCCAATCGCGTTTCGAGTACGTTTACGGTGCTATACTCCGATGCGCTGCTTTTCCGTACCTGTTTCGGGACCATACCACTGCCGGGAGCAAATTTCCAATGCAATTGCGTTCTTTTCGGCTGTTGCCGGTTGCCCTGCTTTGCGTTCTTTTGATCTCCGCCTCTCCCTCCCAAGGACAACACCAGCCTTCCGCGCCGCTTCCGCCCTATTTGAACCCTGCTCTACCCACGGCGGCGCGGGTCGACGACCTGGTTTCGCGCATGACTTTAGAGGAGAAAGCGTCCCAGCTGGTGAACCATTCCCGCGCCATACCCCGGTTGCAGGTTCCTGAGTACGACTGGTGGAGCGAGGCCCTCCACGGCGTGGCCCGCGCCGGAGTCGCCACCGTCTTTCCCGAGCCGATCGGTTTGGGCGCAACCTTCGATCCTCCACTGATTCACAACATGGCCGTGGCGATTGGCACGGAAGCCCGCGCCAAATATAACCAAGCCATGCGCGCCGACCGGCACGTTATTTTTCAGGGTCTGGATTTCTGGTCCCCCAACATCAATATTTTTCGCGATCCGCGCTGGGGACGTGGCCAGGAAACCTACGGCGAAGATCCTTTTCTTACGGCGCGAATGGGAGTGGCCTTCATCACCGGCATGCAGGGAAATGATCCCAAGTACTACCGCGTGATCGCCACGCCCAAACACTATGACGTGCACAGCGGCCCTGAGCCCACCCGCCACGAAGTAAATGTGGATGTCTCGAAGCACGACATCGAAGATACGTATCTGCCGGCCTTCCGCGCCGCCATTGTCGATGGCCAGGCCGACTCCATCATGTGCGCTTACAACAGTGTGAACGGCCAGCCCGCGTGCGCCAACGATTTCCTGCTGGTCGACGAACTGCGCCGCGCCTGGAATTTTCAGGGCTATGTGGTTTCTGATTGCGACGCGGTCGCCGACATCCAGCGCGGTCACCACTTTGTGCAAACGCTTCCTGAAGCCGCCGCGGTTTCCCTGAAAGCCGGCACCGATAACGATTGCGCGGATTTTTTCGGCGGCTCTCCCGGCGACTCCGACTACATGAAGTACGTGGAGGCCGTGCAGCAGGGGCTCATGACCGAAAGCAACGTGGACATCGCCGTCAAGCGCCTGTTCACCGCCCGCTTCAAACTCGGCATGTTCGACCCGCCCGCCATGGTGAAGTACGCGCAGACGCCCGACTCAGAAATTGACAGCGAGCCCCATCGCCTGCTGGCGCTGCGCACCGCGCGCGAATCCATGGTGTTGCTCAAGAACGACGGCGTGCTCCCCGTAAGCTCGAATGTGACGAAGATCGCCGTGGTTGGCCCGCTTGCGGACTCCGTGACCGTGCTGGAGGGCAACTACAACGGCACACCGTCGCATCCCGTGACCGCGCTCGATGGCATCCGCAAGCAATTCTCCTCGGCCCAGGTCACCTTTACTCCAGGGACGAATTTCCTTCGCCCCGGCCAGGTCGTCGCGACTTCGGAACTTTGGACTCCTGATGGCCAGCCCGGCCTCAAGGGCGAGTACTACAAGACGCCCGACTTCGCGGGCTCCCCCTTCCTCACGCGCGTGGACGACCGCGTGAACTTCCAGCCGGTGGAACAAGACCCGACCGCCCTCAGCCTGCCCAACGGCAGCATTCAGTTCTCCGCGCGCTGGACGGGTTTCCTAAAGCCGACGCAATCCGGAAGCTACCGCTTCGGAGTTTCGCGCTCGCGCAGCCGGCTCTGGCTGGATGGCAAACTCATCGTTGATACCTGGGATCGCGCCACGGCAACCTCATCCGTCGTCGACCTGCCGTTGAAGAAGGGGCACAAGTACGCCATCAAGCTGGAATACGTCAACGAGCGGCGCGGCATTCAGTTGGTGTGGTTGCCGCTGGTGGCGGATCCCATCGCGCCCGCGGTGGCCGCCGCTAAGCAAGCGGATGTGACCATCGCGGTCGTCGGCATCACTTCCGACCTGGAAGGCGAGGAGATGAAAGTCGACGTTCCCGGCTTTGTCGGCGGGGACCGCACCAGCCTCGATTTGCCCAAGGAAGAAGAAGACCTGCTCGAGGCGCTCAAGGGCGCCGGCAAGCCATTCGTCGTGGTGCTGATGAATGGCAGTGCCCTCGCCGTCAATTGGGCCAACGAAAACGCCGGCGCGATTCTCGACGCGTGGTACTCCGGCGAGGAAGGCGGAACCGCCATCGCTGAAACGCTCGCGGGAGTGAACAATCCGGCGGGCCGGCTGCCGGTCACGTTCTACAAGAGTGTGGACCAGTTGCCGCCGTTTACGGATTACTCCATGAAGAATCGCACCTATCGCTACTTCACCGGCGATCCTCTTTATCCGTTTGGCTACGGGCTGAGCTATTCGCAGTTCGCCTACAGCCATCTTCAGCTCTCGACAGCAAAGCTCAATGCGGGCGATTCGCTGGGCGTCGATGCCGAAGTCAAAAACACCAGCCTGCGCGACGGCGACGAAGTGGTGCAGTTGTATTTAACTTTCCCCAAGTCGCCAATCGCGCCCATCCACGCAATGCGTGGTTTTGCGCGAGTGCATTTGGCGGCGGGCGAAAGCCGGCAAGTGCACTTCGATTTGAGTCCGCGAGATTTGAGCGAGGTGAATGTGGCCGGAGATCGCAACGTGGATCCCGGCGACTACAGCGTCATTGTGGGCGGAGGCCAGCCGGGAACCGCGGCTCCTCGGGTCTCTGCTGACTTCAACATCGACGGCACCCAAAAGTTGCCGGAGTAATTGTCATGCCCGAGTGACTGTCATGTTGAGTGGAGGAAGCGCCTCGCGTTCCCGAGGCTCCTCCGTGGTCGAAACATCCCTGCGGCGCTGTTTGGCCTTGACGGCGCATCGAATCTGCTTGGAGAATATTGGTTGTACTTAAGTTCCAAGCTCTTTCACGGCGAGTGCTAGCGCCGATATCATCCATTGCCCCGTTTCGCGTTCTACAGCGCTATCTCGGTCGCAGCGTTAGCCGCCATCGGCGGCGCAGGCGTCGCCATCATCGCACTCCGCGACCATACGCATGCATCGCCCGTGCCGCTGCTGATCTTCGCTTTCGGAATGAGCTTGTTCGCCGCCGCTTTCTTGGCCGAAAGGCCTGGCCGATTGCAGAGGATTTTCGGCGCATTGCGAAATTTGCTCTTGGGACTGCTCGCGGCAGGAATCGTCGCTGGGCTGATACTCGCGCTCCGGGGGCCGGGTTAGCGGAGTTTTCCGCGTCAACGACTCCGCTTCCAGTGCAAGCCGCAGCGTGCCGCCGCAGTCGCCCTTGAGATGAACGCGCCGCCGAACCTACCCTGCGCACAAAGAGATAGAGATTAAGAAATACTGTGATGGGCAAACATTCCTCGCGCCCCCACGTTTGCAAAAAAACCTCGCCACGCAGACCTGGTGGGGTGAAGATATCCGGGACCATTTGCGGGTTGGCGCATCAGAGTTCGCTACACACGAGGTGATTGGCAAATGAAGAACGGATCGGACGGCAGGTTTGACAGGCGAAACTTTCTTGCAGGCAGCGTCGGTCTGCTTGCGGCTGTCAAAACTGGAGTATCTCAACAGGGCACATGCCGTGACGGGAATTTTGCCGGTGCGCCGCTCCAGGGTCCGTTTCGGCCCAACTGGGAATCATTGAAAGCTTATCGAGTTCCCGACTGGTTTCGAGACGCGAAGTTCGGAATCTGGGCGCACTGGAGCCCGCAGTGCGTTCCCGAGCAGGGAGATTGGTATGCCCGCGGCATGTACATACAGGGCAGCTCGCAATACAACTACCACGTCAAGACCTACGGCCACCCGTCACAATTCGGGTACAAAGACATCTGCAATATCTGGCGGACGGACCAATGGAATCCCGAGGAACTGATTCGTCTTTACGCCAAGACCGGGGCCAAGTATTTTGTTGCGCTTGCCAACCATCACGACAACTTCGATTGTTGGAACTCAAAGTACCAGCCCTGGAACTGCGTGAATGTCGGTCCGAAGAAAGACATTGTCGGAACTTGGGAGAAAATTGCGCGCGCGCAAGGGCTCAAGTTCGGAATCACAGTTCATGCGACGCCGGCGCGAGTTTGGAAGGAGTTCATGCCGGTCCGCTACGGCAGCGACGAGACCGGTCCCCTGCAGGGCGTGCCCTACGACGGCGTTCTGACCAAGGCCGACGGAAAGGGCAAGTGGTGGAACGGCATGGACCCGCAGGACCTCAATGGACGTCCCCACGACAAAGACACGCCCTGCCCGGAATTCGTTGACAAGTTCATGCTGCGCGCCCAGGACCTGATCGATAAATACAATCCCGACTTACTGTATTTTGACGACAACTGCAATTGGGACTTCGATGGTGGAGCGCCCGCCGGCAGAGCGTTGAATGTGTGGCTCGGCATGCCGGAACTTACGCCCCCCATCATGGCGTACTACTACAACGCGAACATCCACCGAAACCGCAGCAAGCTGGATGCCGTGTTCAACATCAAGAATGTTCCTGCCGCGGTTTCGAGCACTGTGGTCCGCGATTTCGAGATGAGGCAGGCCGATGTGCTGGAAGCAGATCCATGGCAAACCGACGCCTGCATTGGAGGTTGGCACTACAGCCGAAGGATTTTCGAGAACCACCGATACCGGACACCGCAAGCGATGGTGCATCTTTTGGTGGATGTGGTCAGTAAGAACGGCAATCTGCTGCTGAACATACCGCTGCCCGGCCACGGGAGGCCAGACACCGATGAATTCGCGTTTCTCGACAAGTTCGGCGCCTGGATGGCGCTGAACGGCGAGGCGATTTTTTCCACCCGGCCGTGGCAGATCTATGGGGAGGGGCCGACCAAGGGCGCCGGCAGTTCACTGTATCAGGGGCCCGGCGCGCCATTTGTTGCGGGCGATATCCGGTTTACCACCAAAGCAGATGCTCTCTACGCCATCGCGCTGGCTTGGCCCGAAGACGGAAAACTGGTGATCAAGTCTCTCGGAACGGGCTCCTCTGTTTACGGTGGGGAAATCGCCAGAATCGGACTGTTGGGGTCGAATTCCAATCTCGTGTGGTCGCGGAGCGCAGACGGCGTCACCATCAACCTGCCCGAGAAACCGCCCTGCGACTACGCGTATGTGTTCAAGATCAATCCCCTGCGAGTGTGATTTGTACTGCACGGATAACGACGTTGCAACGCTCACCGTCTCCGGGTTCCGCTACGTTTGCCTTCGCATTATTTCGCCCGCGCGCACAACCAGCCGTTGGAGGTCAGCCACTCCGTAATGACTGCCTGCCAGCGGTCGCGCGGCATCAGGAAGAAGCCGTGCTGGCCCTTCTCGAATATATGCATTTCGACAGTCACGCCGGCGTGGCGAAGCGCTTCGAAGAAGACGATGCTGTTATCGACGTCAACCAGCCGGTCGTCGGCCGCTTGCAGAATCAGGGTAGGCGGCGTGTCTTGGGTCACCTGAAGTTCGTTGGAGAACAGCCGCACCTGCTCTTCCGACGGGTTGGAACCTAATAACGCCTTGCGCGAATCCATGTGCGTGATCTTCGCGTCCATGCTGATCACCGGATACACCACGATCAGGAAGTCTGGGCGCAGGTTAATTTGCTCGGGATTGTCCACATAAGCCTTATTGAAGTGCGTTGCCAGAGTCGAGGCCACGTGGCCCCCAGCCGAGAAGCCGATGGCTCCGATACGCGCCGGGTCCAGGTTCCACTCTTTGGCGTGCAGGCGGGCGAACCGCATCGCCTGCTGCGCATCCTGAAGCGGTCCGATCGACTTGTCCACCATCGTTTGGTCGCTGGGAATCCGGTACTTCACAACCAACGCGGCGATGCCGTGATCAATGAAGAATCGGGCCTGCTGTGTTCCCTCGAAGTCGAAGGTGAGTCCGCTGTAGCCGCCGCCGGGAAAGATCAAAATGCTGGCGCCGGTGGCCCGGCTTCGGGCGGGCAGGTAAACCTGGATTTGCGGACGAGACACCTTTCTTACAAATCCGCTGTCGGCGCCGGTCTCTTCGTCCGGTCCCGGCTTTGAATTCGGGATCGCTCCCTCGCCGTACAGCGGGAAGCTCTGCATCTTGGGCGGAAAGGCGCTGGACATGTCGGGCGGCGCGGCGGTGGTCTTCCGTGGCGGCGAGGACACGCCGGTGTCTTGCGCGAGAACGGCAGGGACGAAACCAGCTAAACCAACAAGAAGTACTGCGCTAAAGAATTTCATAGTGATCGAACCTTTCCCATTTGCACCGATCATGTCCCTGGATCACTCCAGTTATATTGCATGGAAGAACCACCTACACTATCACCAAGCCTGGCATCGCCGGAATGCAGGAACAGTGTTTTAATATTCTTGATTATGAAAGCCAGATCGCTCGCTCTGTCCCTTGTTCTTCTCGTGGTGCCCATTGGCGTTCACGCTGCCGATGGTATCCGCGTCATTCAAGCCGATCTCAGCAAGGTCAAAGGTCCGCGATCCATGGTGTGGCAGGACAGCGTAGGCGCCGGCCGGGTCGCCGAAGGCCTGCGCGCGGGTTGGCGGCAACAACTTGAACTCTGCCGCAAGGAATTGGGTTTCAAATACCTCCGCGCCCACGGACTGTTGCAAGATGAACTCGGAGTGTACTCGGAAGACAAGCAGGGCAGTCCCCGCTACAACTGGCAATACATCGACGACGTCTACGATTACCTTCTTAGTATCGGCGTGCGCCCTTTCGTCGAAATCAGCTTCATGCCCAAAGCGCTTGCCTCGGGAGATCGAACCATCTTCTGGTGGAATGCCAACGTTTCAACCCCGAAGGACTACAAGAAGTGGGATGACCTGATCACCGCTTTGGTCAAACACTGGACCGATCGCTACGGCGCTGACGAAGTAAAGAAGTGGCGCTTCGAAATCTGGAACGAGCCACAACTCAGCATCTTCTTTCAGCCCCCGCAGGGCCAGTCACCTCGCGATGCTTACCTGGAACTCTACGAGCACACCTCTAGAGATATAGCCTCGGTTAACTCCGAATATGTAATCGGCGGGCCTGCCGGCCCCGGTTGGTTCCGGGAACTCATCGATGACTCCGTTCAGAAAAAGCTTCCGCTCGACTTCATCAGCTTCCATCCCTATGGTCTGGCCGGCGGCCCCACCGGTGTGGATGAGACCGGCGAAAACCTCCTTTACCTAAGCAACGACCTCGACGCTGTCTCCAAAGGCGCCGATCGCGGCCTCGACATCGTTAAGAAATCCGCCAAGCCTGACCTTCCCATCTACATCACCGAGTGGAGTTCTTCGTATTCCTCCCGCGATCCGATCCACGACACTTACTTCGAGGCCCCTTATATCCTCGAGCAACTGCGCAACACTGAGCAGATGGGAGCCATGAGCTATTGGACCTTTACCGATATTTTCGAGGAAAACGGCCCCGGCTGGCGTCCCTTTCACGGCGGCTTTGGTCTCATCAACTATCAGGGCATCAGGAAGCCCGCCTACTGGGCCTACCGGTTTCTGGCCCAGCTCGGTCCCACCGAAATCAAGTCTTCCGATCCCGCTTCCTATGTAACCAAGGACGACAAGGGCGGCTACCAGATTCTCTTCTGGGACCTGACTCAGCCCATCCAGGGCCGTGTCGAGGGACCCATCAGCGATCAGGCTTTCTTCACCAAGCCGCTGATCGCCCGGGAAAAAGGCCCCGCGACGGTGAAACTAACCAACATTCCCGCCGGCAAGTACAAGCTGACGACCTATCGCATCGCCTACCAGCACAACGATCCCTACTCGCGTTTCTTGGAAATGGGCCGTCCGATGGACCTAAGCCGCGAAGATGTAGCAACGCTTAATTCGTTGTCTTCCGGCAAACCGGAATCGGAATCCGACGTGAATGTGGCGGGCGAGTTCTCTACGACGCTTCCGATGCTTGAAAACAGCGTCTATCTTCTGACCCTTACTCCCGAAGCCGAGCCGAAGTAGGCGGGCGTCCCGCCGCTGTGGCGTTCGCAAACGCTGAAGCGAGAAGGAACTCATGCCGATCGCATCTTACCTGCATGATCCCTCAGTCTTTCACCAGACCGCTCCGCCTTCGTCGTAAAGACAGCCGCGACCGCGCCCTTAACTTCCGCGCTTCCCGTTTTACAAAACTTTACCTTATTTGACCAACATATTACCGGTCGCCCGCGAAGCTTAGTGTTTGAATGATTGCTAGTAATCCGCCGGAGGATTCCCCAATGCGCAAAATCAGTTTGCTCGTTCTTCTTCTCTCGCTCGCAGTGTGGAGCGGGGCCCAGGACCAATCTGCTCCCTCAACTGATAGCCAGGCTCCCGCTGCCACTCAGCCCGAAGGGCGCCGCTTTCGCGGCATGGGCGTGGCGGGTACCATCACTGCCATCGCCGCCAATTCCATCACGTTGAAAACCCGCGACGGCCAGACTGCTACCGTCAATCTCACCGACAATACACAATTCAATAAAGACCGTCAGCCCGCGAAACTCGCGGACTTCAAAGTCGGCGACATGATTTTTGTGCGCGGCCAGTCCTCCGGCCAAAACACCTGGCAAGCTGAGAGGGTCGCCGAGCGCAGCGGCATGGGCGGTGGCGGTATGGGAACGGGCGGCGGCATGGGCCAGGGCGGATTTCGCGATGCCCTCGGCAAGACTCTCATCGTCGGTCAGATCAAATCGATCAACGGAACTCAGCTTGTAATTACACGGCCCGACGGCGTCGACCAGACAATCACCGTGGATGAAAACACTTCCTTCCGCAAGCAGGGCGAGAGCATTACGCTCGCCGACCTCAAAGCCGGCGATCACGTTTTCGGCCGCGGCGAACTCAAGAACAATGTGTTTGTGCCCGCCGTGCTCAACCTCGGCGACCCTGGCATGATGATGGGGCGTGGGCGCGGCCAAGGCCAAGGGCAAGGTCAAGGCGCGGGCCAGCAGCAAACCCAGCCTGCTCCGCAGCAATAGGAGTCACCGTCGCCGATTTCGACCATCTTTAATAGGAGAATAGGAGCCCCGACGCGGCGGCTAGAATTCAGCCCAGGGCGCAAGCCCTGGGTTGAAGGGTTGGGCATCATCATTCGAGGAGCGTAGCGACAAGGAATCCAGTTCGCCATCCATGATCGACCGTTCCCTATGACGCCACGCTTCGATTTTCGATTTGCACTTCTGGGTTGCTTGCTTTGCTTGCTTGTGCCGGGCACTCTGCTCGCCCAAGCTCCTGCCGCCGCCGCTCCCGCCGGAGAAATCCACGGCCTTATCAAATCCGGCAACATGCCGATTCCCGGAGCTACGGTCAGCGCCACTAACACGCTCACCGGCAAGAAAGCAATTACGTGGACCGCGGTCGATGGCACCTACAGTCTGCAAGTCCCCACCGCTGGCCGCTATGTCGTGCGCGCGCAGATGGCGGGCTTTGCCGTTCTGACCCAGGAAGTCGTGATCAGCCCTGCTTCGAACAATGTGCAAGCTGACCTCGAGATGGTTTTGCTTTCACGAGCCCCACAGGCCGCACCATCCGATTTGCAAGCGCAAATCGCGGCCGCGATGCGCGCTGGCGGGGGCAATGCGGGTGGCCGTTCCGGCGGCAATGGAGGCGGCTTTCAAAGCCTTGACCTGGTGCAGAGTGAAGGCGCCGATCAGGTAGACAACGCCGCCGATCAATCCGCGCCCTCGGGCATGCCGTCTCTCGGCACCGCGCCCGACGCTGCGACCGAGTCCGTCGCGGTTTCCGGCAACACCGAGAACCCCATGGGTGGGCTTACCGGCGACCAGTTCCGCGAGCAGATCCAGGAATTTCGCGAACAAGGCGGCATCGGAGGAGGAGTCGGCGGCGGAGGTTTCGGAGGCCGCGGCGGCGGGGGATTCGGCGGCGGTGGCGGCATCTTCTTCACCGGCGGCCGGAGAGGCCGCTTCGACATCAACCGTCCGCACGGCAGCGTGTACTACTCCGTCGGCGATTCCGCGCTCAACGCCGCTCCTTTTTCTCTCACCGGCCAGCCTTCTACCAAGCCCGGCTACGTGCAGAACCGGTTTGGCGGCTCGCTGGGCGGGCCCTTAAACATTCCTCATATCTATAACGGCGGCACCAAGACGTTCTACTTCATCAACTACAGCGGCACCCGCAATCGCAATCCCTACGATCAATATTCCACGGTCCCCACGCTGGCCGAGCGCAACGGAGACTTCTCCAACACCACGATCACCGGGCGTGACAGCAGCGGTAATCCCATTCAGATTCCGGTGCAGCTCTACAATCCGTCCACCGGTCTGCTGATCCCGGGGGCGAGTTTCGCGAATGCCGGACTCTCCATCAACCCGATTGCGCAGGGACTTCTTCCATTCATCCCGCTGCCGAACCTCACACCTGCGCCCGGCGTGACCCAGAACTTCCACTATGTGACTACGCTGAACGGTGACAGCGACGATCTTAATCTCCGCATCAATCACACTTTTGGGGCAGCGCCCGCTCCGCGCCGAGCGGGAGGCGGTGGCGGCGGCGGCGGCCGGGGCTTTGGTGGAGGTGGTTTCCGCGCCCCGCGCAATAACCTCAGCATCGGACTGCACTACCACGCCGCCAGCTCCAACCTCACGAATCCGTTTCCAAGCGTGGGTGGTAACACCAATACGCGTGGCTGGGATGTGCCGGTCAGCTACATTCGCAGTTTTGGCCGGCTCACCAACATCCCCCGCGTCGATCTCAACCTCAGCCGCGTGCGCACCCAGAATCTGTACGCCTTTTCGCAGGACATCACCGGCGGCTTGGGGATTAACGGCGTCTCCCAAAACCCATTCGATTGGGGCTTGCCGAATCTTTCATTCACGCATTCTGGCAGCTTGAGCGACATCAACCCCGTATTCAATCGCGATCAGACGCTAACCCTCGGCGACAGCATGATCTGGAACCACGGCAAGCACAGCTGGCGCTGGGGCGGCGATTTCCGCCGCATCCAGCTGAACAACGAAACTGACAACAACGCGCGTGGCACGTTCGTGTTTAGCGGTCTCAACACGGCGCAGGTCGTCAATAGCGTGCCTGCGCCCAATACCGGTTACGATTTCGCCGATTTTCTGCTCGGCCTGCCGCAGCAAACTTCGCTGCAGACTAGTCTGAATCTCTCCAGTACGAACAGTTATCACTTCCGGGGAAATTCCTGGGACGCTTTCGTACAAGACGAATGGAGACTGCGCGGCAATCTGACTCTCAACCTTGGCGTGCGCTATGAGTACGTTTCTCCATTTACTGAGATCAACAATCGCATCGCTAATCTGATTCTCTCTCCCGGCGTTCTCAATCCGTCGCTCGGCTCGCCCGCGCTTACTCCCGTGCTGCCGGGCCAGGGCTTTCCGGCGACGCTGGTGCGGCCGGACCGCAACAATTTCGCGCCGCGCATCGGAATCGCCTGGAAGCCCTTCAACAACACGGTTGTCCGCGCCGGATACGGCATCAACTACAACACCGGTGCTTATCAGACTATCGCGCAGCGGCTTGCTTTTCAGCCGCCATTCGCCAGCACCGAAACCAATATTCAGGCTGCGCCCGGCGACCTGACTCTCGCCAACGGATTCCCCGCGCCCACCACTGGCCTAATCACCAACAGCTACGCCATCGATCCCAACTACCGCATGGGCTACGTGCAAATTCGCAACCTGGATATCCAGCAACAGATTCGGCCCACGCTGCTCTTGAACCTCGACTACACCGGAACCAAAGGCACGCGCCTCGACAATGTGGTCGCACCGAACAGTGGACTGCAGGGCATTCGCATCCCCAATTCGCAGGCGTTCACCTGGCAGACCTCACAAGCCTATTCGAGCGCCAACGCCGCCTCGGTGCGTTTGCGCAAGCGGCTGCAAGCCGGAGTTTCCCTCGGCGGCACCTATACTTTTTTGGAGTCGATTGATGATGCTTCCTCCATCGGCGGAGGAGGCACGGTGGTCGCGCAGAATCCGTTGGACCTCGGCGCAGAGCGTGGCCTTTCCAGTTTCGACCAGCGCCACAAATTCACCGCGGATTATCTCTGGGAGTTGCCCTTCGGCCACGACCGCCGTTGGCTTGCGGGCGCCGGTCCGCTGCGCGCAATTCTCGGCGACTGGAGCTGGAGCGGCGACTGGACCATCGCCTCCGGCATGTACTTTACGCCCTCGGTTCTTGGAAACTTCAGCGACTTGAACCGTGGCACCAACGGCACTTTACGCGCCGATGTGGTTCCCGGCGTTTCTGCGACCGTGGCTAACCCGTCGATTGCCGAGTGGTTCAACACGGCTGCCTTCACGGTTCCTGCGACAGGGCAGTACGGCGACGCCCGCCGCAACAGCATCGAAGGACCGGGCGAGCTGGAATTCGATATGGCGCTCACCAAGGTGATTCTGATGAAGGAGAGCCGTAATCTGGAAATCCGCGCCCAGGCAACCAACGTTTTCAATCATGCGCGCTTTACCGCCATCGACACTACGGTGAACTCGCCGACGTTCGGACAAATCATCTCCGCCGGCCCCATGCGCAGCATCACCATGACGGCGCGGTTCAGATTTTAGATGGACGGGCTGGAGGAGTTTTTAATGTTGTCATTCCGAGGAGCGCAGCGACGAGGAATCTGCTGTTTGCCGTCTTCCCGAAAAAGCAGATTCCTCGCTTCGCTCGAAATGACAACCGCGAGGAGCTAAATCACATGCCGACTTGCTCAACTCGATGGACGGCCCGGCTGCTCCCGCTATTTCTTCCTTTGGCATTGCTCTGCTTCGCCCAGGACGCCGACTACACCTTCCACGCCAAAACCGAATTGGTCCTGGTAAACGTCACGGTCCGCGACAAGAACGGAAACTTCGTCCCCAACCTCAAGCCCGAAGATTTTACCGTCCGCGAAGACGGCAAGCCGCAGAACGTCGTTTCCTTTGACATTGAAAACACCGACGCCGTGCCCACCACCCAGCTTGCGCAAACTCAAGTGCTCGCCCCGCATCTGGCCAAGCCGGCGGCGCCTTCCAACAATGAGGTAGCCGCTGCTCTCGGCACGTTCAAAGACCGCCGCATGATTGTGATCTTTTTCGATCTTTCTTCCATGGAGCCGGATCAGATCGATCACGCATCGCAAGCCGCCATCAACTACGTCAACACGCAAATGGCGCCAGCCGATCTGGTCGCCGTGGTCTCGCTCGGCGATTCGCTGGAAGTGAACCAGGACTTCACCGACGACCGCGCCGCGCTCAAAAAAGTCTTGCAATCGTTCAGTTCCGGCAGCGGCCAGGGTTTTGAGGCCGGCGACACCGGCTCGACCGAGGGCACGCCCGACGCCGGAGGCGCGTTCACCGCCGACGACACCGAATTCAACATCTTCAACACCGACCGCCGCCTGGAGGCCATTCGCTCCATCGCCGCCTCGCTCGCTCACGTTGAACAGAAGAAATCCCTCATCTACATTTCGAGCGGCATGACCCGCACCGGCCTGGAAAACCAATCCGAGTTGCGCGCCGCCACCAACGCCGCCGTGCGCGCCAATATGTCCATCTACACGCTCGACATTACAGGCCTGCAGGCGCTGGTGCCCGGCGGAGAAGCGCAAAGCGCCAGCCTGCGTGGCACCTCGCCCTATTCCGGCGGGTCCACGCTCAATGCACTGAACTCCAACTTCTCCAGCCAGGAAACTCTGGTCACGCTCGCCGGCGACACCGGCGGCAAAGCCTTTCTCGACTCGAACGACTTCGGCAAAGTGTTCAGGGGCGTGCAGGAAGACACTTCCACCTACTACATCCTCGGCTATCACAGCACCAATCCCGCGCGCGACGGCCGCTACCGCCGCATCACCGTGCAGCTCAAGCAACCCGGATACAAGATCGAATACCGCCGCGGCTATTACGCTCCGGCCGATTTCAAGCACTCCACCGATGAAGACCGCGAACGCCAGCTCGATGAAGAATTAGCTTCCGACCTGCCCAGTACAGACCTGCCGGTCTATCTTTCAGCCGGGTTCTTCCGCATTGGCAGCGACCGGTTTTACACGCCGATATCGCTGGTCGTACCCGGCCGCGAGATTCCTTTTGTGAGCAACGCGACGCGCGACAAAGCCACGCTCGACATTATCGGCGAAGCGCTCGATAGCAAGAAAACGCCGGTGGGCAGCATGCGCGACACGGTGAAGTTGTCGCTCAACACCACGGCCGAAGTGAAGCGGAAGAACGTGCAATACGATAGCGGATTCGTGCTGCCTTCCGGCACCTATCACCTGAAGTTTGTCGTGCGTGAGAACGAAACCGGCCGCATGGGGTCGTTCGAAACCGATGTGACTATCCCTGATTTCAAATCCTTGCCCTTGAAGATGAGCTCAGTCGTGCTGGCCAGCCAGATCGAACCATCCACGAAAAAAGGCAAGATCGACAACCCGCTGCTGCGCAACGGATCGGAAATCATTCCCAACGTCACCCACGTGTTCACGCGCGGCCAGCATCTTTATCTCTACTATGAGGTCTACGATCCGGAAAAAGAATCGGCGCCACCCGCGGGCCAAGCCAAGCCCGCAGGCAACATCCGCATTCTTTCCAACGTTTCGTTTTTCCACGGAAGAGTGAAGACCTACGAGACGCCGCTGGTGGAAACCGACCAACTCGGCGCGGGCAACCGCCACGCCGCCGTCTTCCAACTCGATGTCCCGCTCAGCCAGCTCAAGCCCGGCTTCTACACTTGCCAGGTGAACGTCATCGACGACGCCGCCGGCAAATTTCTGTTCCCGCGGCTGGCGCTGCTGGTGCGGCAGTAGCCACCCTCTGTCATCCTGAGCGCGGAGTCGGAGGATCCCTACCTAGAGAAACTCTGTTTAAGGGTAGGTGTTCCCCTGTGCTTCCCTGTGTCCTCGGTGGTTTGCGGGGTCATTGGACCGTTGATCAGAATTTCCCTAATTCCTCACTCCCTTAATGCTCAACTTAATCCGATACACGCTGGTGCTCGCCGTGATGTAAAGCGTCTTTCCGTCGGCATCGCCCCAGCCCAGATTGGCCACATTCTCCGGCACCACGATCGTCCCAATATGCTTGCCCTCAGGAGAAATAATCCACACGCCGCCTGGCCCCGAGCCATACAGATTTCCTTCTTTATCCACGCGAATCCCGTCAGGATTTCCGCGCCCCGGCACGCCGTTGGCATCGCAGAACACTTTGCCGTCCGTCACTGACCCATCCGGCAGCACGCGATAGCGCATCCACACTTTCGTGTCGGTCACCGAGACGTACAAATATTTCTCATCCGGCGAAAACGCAATTCCATTCGGCCGCGTAAGGTCCTTGATGATCAGTTGCAAATGATCCCGGTCCGGCGGCGCCCCCGGCTTCTGCTGCGCCGCATTCGGAATGCGATACACCCCATTGAACGGCAATTCCTTCAATGGATCATGATCGCCCTGCGTCGGCAGCCCATACGGCGGGTCCGTGAAGTACAGCGACCCATCCGACTTGTACACCAGATCATTCGGACTGCTCAGCTTTTTGCCCTGATACGAATCCGCCAGCACCGTGATCTGCGCCGTCGGGCTCAGCGACTCCAGCCGGAACACATTGCGCCGCGCATGTCCCGCCACCGTGACGCGGCCATCCGCGTCGAGCGTCATCCCATTCGAACCCGGCTCCGGCCCCTTATAAGGCTCCGCGCCCTGATATCCGCTGGGATGAATGAAAACGCTCGCGCCCTTTCCCGAAATCCACTGATCGATGTTGTTCGCCGGAATCTCGGCGAACAGCAGCGTGCCTTCGCGCGTCCACACCGGGCCTTCCAGCCAGCGATCGAAGCCGGTCGCCACTTTTTCCAGCTTGGCGCCCGCCGGCACGATCTTGTCGAGCGCGGGGTCAAGTTTCTGAATGTCTTGTGCCAGGACTGTGGAAGTTGCTATGCCGAGAATCAGCGTCAGGAGGAAAAGGAATTGTCGTTTCTTCATGCCGGGAATTGTACTAAAGATTCCTTGCCGTTTTTCTCGGCGCCCTCCGCGCGGCGGTCTCCGTGCCCTCCACGGTGTAAGACTTTGATCTTTCTTAACCCGCCAAAAACTCAAAGCCCGCAGCCAGGCTGGCACGCCACTCCCCCAGCAGGTATATTGTCGCCATTGCGCAGCGACCATGCCGGCTCCAAACTCCAAACCCGCCATCACCATCCGTGACCTCGAAAGCTTCGACGACCTCAAGCAGGTCGAAGCCGTCGAAAGCGAAGTCTGGGGCGCCGGCGACCTCGATATCCTCCCGCTCACCCTGATCGTCGCCAGCAAAGCCGCTGGCAGCCTCTGGATTGGCGCCTTCGACGGGCCGCATCTGGTCGGCTTCGCCTTCGCTCTTCCCGCCCTCGATCACGGCCGCCTTTCGCTGCACTCGCACATGCTCGCCGTGCGCGATGCTTATCGCGATCGCGATCTCGGCTTCACCCTCAAGCTCGCGCAGCGCGACCGCGCACTGGCTCTCGGCATTCATCAGATCACTTGGACCTTCGATCCTCTGCAGAGCAAGAACGCGCATTTCAATTTCGCCAAGCTGGGCGTCGTCTCGGCGCGCTACCAGCCCGATTTCTACGGCCCCGCCACTTCCAGCCCTCTCCACCAAAACGGCACCGACCGTCTTTGGATCAACTGGTTCCTGCCCTCGCGCCGCGTGCAGGCCCGCCTGCAGGGCAAGGACAAAGACTCGCGCGCCATCACGCTCGAAACGCTTTCCGCCCTGGCTCCGCTCGTCCGCTTCGACGGCGCCGGCAAGCCCGCCCGCGCCGATCTTCACGCCGCGCTCTCCCGCCAGCGGGTCGCCATCGAAATTCCCAGCGACATCGCCGCCGTCGAGCAGAAAGACTCATCGCTCGCGCGCGCTTGGCGCGAGGCCACCCGCTGGTCTTTCACCGAAGCGCTCAAAGCCGGATTCTTTGTCGCCGAATTCTGCCGCGCCGTTCGCGGCCAGCAAGGCCCGGGAACTTATCTGCTGGAAAAAGGCAATCTCGAGGAATTCGTTTCCGAAACGCCGCGCCCACGCTAGCTTCCAGCGGTCTCTCATCCCAGATCAATCACCGTCAGCGACCGGTGATGCACCGCCGCCGAAGTCATGTTCGTGACATAGGCCTGCAACTCGAACTTATGCCTCTTGATCGGGAGAGTCAGCACTCCCGACACCGAGACCAGCGTGCCCGCATCGCCTTTCAGATTGTTGACCAGCGCATCCATCATCAGGTTGCCGTCCACCAGGATGGAAGCCTCCGCCGACCCGCCCGCGGCCGTCACCGTATCGGCGCTGAACTGCCCGATCACAAACACGGTGTGAGAAGGCGTGCCTCTTAGGACCATCGTCAAGCTGGCCACAATCGTAGGAGCGTTCGGGCCAACGAATATGGGATTGCTGTTACTGTCGGTCGCCGCATTTGCACTCATGGAATTCCTCGCCGAGCCAGCCTAGCAGGTTCGCCAAATTTCGTGCCATTAGATAGGGGACTTCTCTCCCAGGCAATAACACGCGGCAGCCAAGTGTGGGGCGGACACTCCTGTCCGCCGATTTTGACTCTCGCCGGCCTCCACGCCGGCGGGGCGCCCCATCTTTCGCGCTTTTCGCGAAAGCTGGGAGGGAATGCAGCCGGCGGTGCCATGCAACCTGAAACATAATGCCGATCCCCGGCAGATCTCACCGGGTCTCTCGACCGGCCTGGCGGAGAATTGAACTTTGTGATTCTGGTCGTTGACGAGTGCGACGTTTTCCTTGTAGGCTGCGTCTCGCGATGCCCGAGAAAAGAGGGGTTCTCGAGTTCGAGAGCAGGAGGTTGTTATGAAAAATCTTTTTTTCTGGGTCGGAGCTTGCATCACAATTACGCTGGGCATGGTGCTTTTCGCCGCCGCCCAGACTTCGCCGGATGCGAGCGGCGCGCCGCACGCGAATTTGACAGCGGACTATCCCCGCCAGCAGGCGGGCGTGATGATTCAGAGTCAGTCGGCGGATTGGTCGCCGCTCGCCGGCGCCGTGCCTTCTAAAACCCGCGCCAAGCACGGCATAGCAGCCTCGCTGTCATACGGCGCGGTGCCGGCGACAATCGTCGCCGAATACGAGGGACTGCATGCGCAAACCGAAATTGCGCCCGGGCAGCCGGTCATCTGCCTGTGCCACTTGGTCTCACTTCCCGGAGATCCGGTTCTGGTGCGGCTGCATCCCAAGAAGGCGTCGCGCGAACTGGATGGCGGCCGCATGATTGTTTATCCCGTCGTCGGGGGCAGCAAGATGGCCGATGCCAACAAAAGCGACCTGGTTCCCGTGGATGTCTCCCAACCGGAGAGTATGGTGTGGCTGGTTCGCCCGCAGCAACCGCTGGAGCCCGGCGAATACGCGCTCATGCTCGGCACCCAGAACATGAATATTTTCCCGTTCACGGTCAAGGCGCCCGCCACGCCCGCCCCGCAGTCAGAGGCTAAGTAGCCGTGCGAAGTCTAGTGGGAGGCCTGGGTTCCTGCTGAGGGCGCGGTGGGATGTGGGGCGGGCACCCCGCCCCCCGCCACGGGACTCCGTCAAACCTAATCCTACCCGGCACTGCCGTGCCGGGCTTTCACAGCCGTGCCTTCGGCACTGCTGAATATCCACCCCGAACGGCTGCAACTTAAGCAAAAAAAGCCCCGCCTTGCGGCGGGGCTTGGTTTTGCGAACGACCAACGACGCACGACCAACGACGGTTCTTAGTACATCCCTTCCATGCCGCCGCCGTGTCCGCCGCCCATCGGAGCCGCCTTCTTCTCCTCGGGGATTTCGGATACCAGCGCTTCGGTGGTGAGCATCAGGGCCGCGATCGAGCCGGCGTTGGTGAGCGCGGTGCGCACCACCTTGGTCGGATCGAGCACGCCCGCCTTGACCAGGTCTTCGTACTCGTTGGTCAGAGCGTTGTAGCCGAAGTTGGTGTCCTTGGCATCGCTGACTTTGCCCAGAACAATGGCGCCTTCTTCGCCGGCATTCTCGGCGATCTGGCGCAACGGCTCCTGCACCGCGCGGCGCACGATGTTCACGCCGATCTGTTCGTCGCCTTCCACCTTCAGCTTGTCGAGTGCGGCCACGCAGCGCGCCAGCGCCACGCCTCCGCCCGGGACAATGCCTTCTTCCACGGCTGCGCGGGTGGCGTGCATGGCATCTTCGACGCGAGCTTTCTTCTCTTTCATCTCGGTCTCGGTTGCCGCCCCCACTTTGATTACAGCCACGCCGCCAACCAGCTTCGCCAACCGCTCCTGCAGCTTCTCGCGGTCGTAGTCGCTGGTGGTCTTGTCGATCTGGCCGCGGATTTCCTTCACCCGGCCCTCGATCTCGGAGTGCTTTCCCTTGCCTTCGACCACCGTGGTGTTGTCCTTGTCGATGGTGATCTTCTTGGCTTGGCCGAGGTCGCTGATCTGGACGTTTTCGAGCTTGATGCCCAGGTCTTCGGTGATGGCCTTGCCGCCAGTGAGAATCGCGATGTCTTGCAACATAGCCTTGCGGCGATCGCCAAAGCCGGGAGCCTTGACGGCCGCGACTTGCAGCGTGCCCCGCAGCTTGTTGACGACGAGGGTAGCGAGCGCTTCGCCTTCCACGTCTTCCGCGATGATGAGCAGCGGCTTGCCGCCCTTGGCGATCTGCTCCAGCAACGGCAGCAAATCCTTCATCGAGCTGATCTTCTTTTCATTGATCAGGATGTAGGCGTTCTCGAGCGAAACTTCCATGCGCTCGGGATCGGTGACGAAGTAAGGCGAGAGATAGCCGCGGTCGAACTGCATGCCCTCGACTACTTCGAGCTGCGTTTCCAGAGTCTTCGACTCTTCGACGGTAATGACGCCATCCTTGCCGACCTTTTTCATGGCCTCGGCAATGATGTGGCCAATGGTTTCGTCATTGTTTGCGGAAATGGTGCCGACCTGGGCGATCATTTCGCCGGTGACCGGCTTGGAGAACTTGTCGAGTTCGCCTTTGCCGCGCTCGCCGGTTTTCTTGTCGATGTCGCCGCAGACCAGGTTGATGGCGCGCTCGATGCCGCGCTTGAGGGCCATGGGGTTGGCGCCGGCGGCTACAGTTTTGACGCCTTCGCGGAAGATGGCTTGCGCGAGCACAGTGGCGGTGGTGGTGCCGTCGCCGGCGACGTCGGAAGTCTTGGAGGCCACTTCACGAACCATTTGGGCGCCCATATTTTCCATGGCGTCTTTGAGTTCGATTTCCTTGGCCACGGTAACGCCGTCTTTGGTGATGGTGGGGGAGCCGAATTTCTTTTCGATGACCACGTTGCGGCCCTTGGGACCGAGGGTGACCTTCACCGCATCGGCGAGAAGGTTCACGCCGCGCAGGATCGCCTGCCGCGATTCTTCTCCGTGTACGATTTGCTTTGCCATAATTCTTTTTCTCCTGTCAGATTCGAAGTCTTTAGCCACAAAGGGCACGAAGGTTCACTAAGGAAACCAGGGGCCCGGTTTGGATGTTCGCGTCGCGCTTTATTGTCCGACTCGCTTCGCTCATCAGACGGCGTGGTCGCTCACCCAGATCCTTCGGTCGCAAAAGCGGCGGCCTTAGGATGACAAACTTGAATTAGCGGCGCGAGCCGGCGGTTTCCTTCGCCTTCGAGGCGCCGGTGATTACGCCCAGCACTTCTTCCTCGCGCATGATGATGAAGTCTTCGCCGTCCAGCTTGATTTCGGTTCCGGAATACTTGCCGAACAGGATGCGGTCGCCCTCTTTTACTGCCAAGGGGAACACTTTGCCTTCGTCGTTGCTCTTGCCTTTGCCGACGGAGATGACTTCGCCCTCCTGCGGCTTGTCTTTGGCGCTGTCGGGGATGATGATTCCGCCGCGGGTGGTGCCTTCCTCTTCCACGCGACGCACTAGAATCCGGTCATGCAGGGGAGTAAACTTTGTAGCCATGCTTGCTGACTCCTTTCAATTTGAGGTTACGTTGAGATTCAGTTGAGGTTCGATAGATTGCGAACAAAGTAGTCGCCCAATCTGAGCTGTTAGCACTCAATGTTGGCGAGTGCTAATTGTAGAAGTTGGGTTGCTGGGCTGTCAAGGGCCGGCAGAATGTATTTATTTAAGTGTTTATTTATCAATGTATTAGAATGACAATTGAGGAATTTGCAGACGGGAGTGGGCGCGGTTTTTTCGATTCGGCCGAGCGGGAAGGTTGATAACGAAACGGTCGCGCAGGTCCGAAGGAAGCAGAGGTGAAACGATGAGGAAGTTTTCGGTTGCACTGATTTTGGCCGTCGTCATGGCGCTGTTCGTCAGTCTGGCACGCGCCCAGGATGACGAAGATGGAGAGGCCATGATGAGCTTTGTGGTGTTGCGCGAAAACACCGGCAAGCCCATCCGCAATGCCAGCGTGGTGCTGCATCCGGTCAGTAAGAAGGGCAAGCAGGAAAGAGGAGGGTTGGAACTGAAGGCCAACGCCGAGGGCAAGTGCAGCTACGATGGCGTGCCTTACGGACTGGTGAGAGTGCAGGTGCTGGCCCCCGGCTTCCAGACGTTCGGGCAAGACTACGAAGTGAACAAGCGCGCGATGGAAATCACGATCAAGCTTAAGCGGCCAGAGGGGCAGTACTCGATTTATACCGATAGCCAGAATGATAAGAAGGGCGGCGGGCAGGGGGATTCGAGTGGGAAGCCGCAGAAGTAGGGTCGGAATTCCGAACGTGCTTCGAGTTGGGTTTCTGAGCATTCTATCTGGCTGAGGCAGATTTTCATTGACATGGAGATGCTTCGACTGCGAATGCGCTCCGCGATACGGAGCGCAATCTTCGCTCAGCATGACAATGGTTAGCAGGAGCGGGACTTCGGGAGGGGAAAGCATGGACTATCTTCTAAAAACTGAGCCGACGGTTTATTCGTTTGCCAAGCTGCAGGCGGAGAAGACGACCATTTGGGATGGGGTGACCAATCCAGTGGCGGTGAAGAATTTGCGGGGGATGAAGGCGGGGGACCGGCTGGTGGTTTATCACACCGGCGAGGAGAAGAGCGCGGTGGGGACGGCGTCGGTGGTATCGAATGATGGCGGCGCGGCGGATGCGAGGAATCCGCAGGTGAAGATCAAAGTGGGGAAGGCGCTGGCCAAGCCGGTGACATTGGCGGAAGTGAAAGCGCACAAGCTGTTTGCGGATTCGCCGCTGGTGCGGCAGGGGAGGTTGAGCGTGGTGCCGCTGACGGCAGCGCAGTTTGGGTTTTTGACGGGGGAGTGATTTACGCCCGGTTGTGTGGGCATTCTTCCTCCCACCTTTCGCGAAAAGCACGCGAAAGATGGGGCACCCGCCGGTGATTTCTGAGAACACAAGGTCCCTGTTCGGCTCCCCCTCGTGTGAGCTCGGGGTTCGCTCAGGGCAGGCGCTTCGCTACGGTCGGGACGGCATGTCTTGATTGAGTGGAAATCCGATGTTGATCAGCTTATTTGCCAAGCCGCTGCATTTATTTATTCTGGCGGCCGCTTTGATCTTCGTGATTATTCCGGCTGCCATTGCGCTTCGGGTGTGGATGCGGGAGTGAAGGTATGGATGCGAGAACCGCGCTGGAAAACGCACGGCATGGCGGATTCTGGTTGAGTTTCTTCCGGCGCGGTTGGCGCGGGTAATGTTTCCCAGGGAACTCCGATCAAGTGTCCAGTGAAAACCGCAAACCACAGAGGACACAGGGAAGCACAAGGGAACGACGGACCTTAATCAGAGTTTCCTAGCGCACAAAACGCGCTAGGATGGGCACCCTCCGGATTGTCGTTACGGCTAGATCAAAATCATGAACATAATGCGAGCAAGAATCAGCATCGTTGCTGTTTGTTTGATTTGCTTTGCTTCTTTGGGGCTAGCGGCGGGTCAAGGGAGCGCAGCTTCTCCGGATTGGGTGGGCACGTGGGCGACATCGCAGCAGATTCCGGAGCCCTGGAACGCGCTGAAGGCGGAAGATATGCGCGACTGCACGGTGCGGCAGATTGTGCACGTTTCCATCGGCGGGCCGGAATTGCGGGTGCATTTTTCAAATGCATTTGGGGCCACGCCGCTGCATATCACTTCGGCGCATATTGCGCGGCCGGTTTCGGCGGCGTCGGAGAAGGTTGATGTGGCAACCGACAAAGCGCTCAGCTTTGCCGGGAAGACGGATGTGACCATTCCGCCTGGCGCGGAGTTTGTTTCAGACGCGCTGGATTACGCCGTGGCCCCGCTTTCGAATCTCGCGGTCACCATTCATATCGAAGATCCGCCGGAGCCGGAGACGGGGCATCCGGGATCGCGGGCGACGACTTATTTTGTGCACGGGGATTTCGTGGCAGCGGAACAGCTGCCGAATCCGAAAACGGTGGAGCATTGGTATGTGCTTTCGGGAATTGACGTGACGGCGCCGCAGGGAGCGGCAGCGATTGTTGTGTTGGGCGATTCGATCACCGACGGTCATGCCACGACCACCAACGGCAACGATCGCTGGACGGATGTGCTGGCGGAGCGGCTGCAAGGCTCGCCGGCGACAAAGATGCTGGGCGTGCTCAATCAGGGCATTGGCGGAAATCATCTGCTAACGGATAGTTTGGGCCCGAATGCGCTGGCGCGGTTTGATCGCGATGTGGTGGCGCAGGCGGGAGTGAAATACCTGATCGTGCTGGAGGGCGTGAATGATTTAGGAGGATTGGCGCGGCAGGGAAGCGCAACGCCGGAGCAGCATGCGGCGCTGGTGGAGCGAATCATAAGTTCTTATCAGCAAATTGTTTATCGTGCGCATGCACACGGCATACGGGTATTGGGCGCGACTATTTTGCCGTACGCGGGTTCTGGATATTACCACCCCGCGCCGAGCGACGAAGCCGACCGGCAGGCCGTGAATCAATGGATTCGTGGGCCTGGGCACTTCGACGCGGTGGTGGATTTTGATAAGAAGATGCTGGATCCGTCCCAGCCGGACCGCATGTTGCCGGCCTATGATTCGGGGGATCATCTTCATCCCGGGCCGGGGGGATACCGCGTAATGGGAGATGCGGTGGATTTGGGATTGTTTAAGCGGTGAGTGGGGCATTTTTGTTCTAGACCCAGGTCTCGCAAAACCAGCGAGACCCCTCGGCTTTGCTCAGGGCAGGCTCTAGGGCACCCGCGGTAAGTCCAATGCGAGCGCGATTTTCGTAATCTTCGGCGGGCGGTCTGGCCACGGCTTTGAGTCCGCAGGCATCTAAGATTGAAGTATCCACAACGTGCGAGGAGTGAGAATTTGTGTCTTAGACGCAGTCGCGGGAGTTCTCTAAAGCCGCGCCGGCGGACGGCTCGTTTGCGCTGGATTGCATTTGTGTTTCTTCTGCTCGCGAGCTTTCTCTTTTCTATCCCTGCCTACGGGGATGTCGGTGTCATTCTCAACGAATCGCTGGATACCAGCATCGCGCGCATTACCGGGTCGGGCCATACGGCCGTTTATCTTTCGAACATTTGCGCAAAATCACCCATCAAGCTGCGGCTTTGCCGGCCGGGCGAGGCGGGGTCGGTGATCAGCAACTATACGACGCTGGGCGAAGATCAGCCCTACGAATGGAATGCGGTGCCATTCAATGTGTACGTGTACGGGGTGGAGGATCCCGAGGACCGGCCGCTGTTCGGTTCGCCGGAGATCAAAGGGGTGTTGGAAGAGCGCTACCGGGAGAAGTATCTGGCGGCGTACTGCGCTAGCAAATCGTGCCAGACCAGCGGCAAGGCGGAGTGGCGGGAGATGGTGGGCGCGAGCTTGTCGCGCAGCATATACATTTTCGTTGCCAAGACAACGCCCCATCAGGATGAGGCGCTGATTCGAGAATTTAATGCGCTGCCCAATGTGAATCACTTCAACGGATTCACGCGCAATTGCGCGAATTTTGCCAAGCGAGTGATCAACACCTATTTCCCGCATGCGACGCACGCGGACTATGTCAACGACTTTGGCATGACCAGCCCGAAGGCGGTGGCGCGATCGTTTACTCGCTATGCGCTGAAGCATCCGGGAATGGAGTTTCGGGTTGTGCATATCGCCCAGGTGCCGGGCACAATCAAACGCAGCACGGTTTGTCGAACCGGAACCGAGCAGTTGTACCATTCGAAGAAGCTGTTGCTGCCCATGCTGATTTTTGCCTACCACGAGGTGCCGGTGGTGATGGCGTCTTATCTGCTGACGGGAAGATTCAATCCGCAGAAGACGTGGGAGAAATATCCGACGGCGGAGGCGAGCGCGACGGAATATCAGCTTCGGCAGGCGAAAGGGGCCAAGGATAGGGCTGAGGTTGAGCGGCTGGAAGCGCAGCGAACCCGCGAGCGGGAGCGAGCGGCCGGCACTGCTGAGGAGTGGGCCGATTACCGGGCGCAGCTCGAGTCCATCGCCGAACAATCGGAAGACGAAGGTATTGCGCAGGGAAACGACATTTTCCGAATCCTCGAAAACAGGGATCGGATTTCGGCTGAGTCCAATGGAGCCTTGTGGGCAGATGCTCCGGGTCCCGGCGGGGTCGTCCGCGTGGGCTTGAGCGCGAGCAATATTTCTGCGGACGGATCGGATGCGCGGCTGGCGTACGAATTGATGCTGGAGCGGAACGGGCGGGAGCTGAAGAGTCCCAAGCATAGCCAGGAAACCATGGCCGAATTTAGGAGTGATTGGGCCCGGCTGCAGCAAGCGCGCGGAGTGCAGGCGGAGACCGTGGCGGAATCGGGAGCGGACGAGGAGCGGGCTCCGGCAGAAAGCTTGGGTGCCGGGGCGATGGGATTTCTGCACTAAGGCTGGTATCATGCTGGCGCTGTGATTCGGCGCGCCGGGATTTGGCTTTTGGGCCTCTTCTTCGTTGTTCCCTTCGTCTACGGACGGGCGCAGCCTCCCGTTGTCGCAGTGGTTCCCATGTCACCGGTCGTGGTCATCGGCTTTCTTGGCGGATTCGTCCGGCCTGACAATTCGCTCCACACCATTGTGCAAATTGCCCAGCGTCTGCGCCAGGACTATGCCTCAGGCGTTGCGGTGGAAACCTTCGCCAATCGCCAGGGCAACAAGGCCTACCGGCAGGTGTTGCAGCTGCTGGATACCGATCACGACGGCAAACTATCGGAAGCGGAGCGGAGGCGCGCGCGCATTGTTGTGTATGGACATAGTTGGGGTGCTTCGCAGACGATCGCGCTGGCGCGGCGGCTGGAAAAGCAGGGCATCGGCGTACTGCTGACCATTCAGGTGGATAGCGTGGCCAAGCCGGGCGAAGAGGATTCGGTGATTCCGGCGAATGTGGCGGAGGCAGTCAATTTCTATCAGCCGAGTGGGTTGATTCATGGACAGCCGGAGATTCGAGCGGCCGATCCGTCGCGTACTGAGATTCTGGGGAATTTTCGCTTTGACTACAGCCACCATCACGTTCCGTGCGATCAGTTTCCCTGGGTCAGCCGGGTTTTCATGAAGCCGCACCTTGAGATCGAGTGCGATCCGCGGGTGTGGGAGCGGGTGGAAGCGCTGATTCGCGCAAAGTTGCCGGCCTTGAGCGTGAGAGCAGGGAAGCAAGGCGCGCCGGCGAGTGCGGCTTCGGGAGCCCGGGAGAGTTCGTCCCGATAAGCAAAAATCTCAAACCGCGGAGAACGCAGAGCACAGCCGCTGAGCGCGCGAAGAAGAACCGCCCGGAGTGGTTGCGTTCGGAGTTGTATTAGGGCCAGCCACGGTCTTTGCGGATTCGATATACTTTTCTGGTTCGTCGGCAATCTCATCCAAAATAGAAAATAACTCAGCGAAAGGTGCAAGCGAATGGCAACCGAAACTGTGTCTGCGGGTTTGGAAGGAACGATTTCTCTGGGCGGCGAGATCACGGTGAACCGGCTCGGGTTCGGCGCCATGCGGATTACCGGCGACGGGATTTGGGGTCCTCCGAAGGATCATGCCGGGGCGTTGGCAGTGCTGCGGCGGGCGGTGGAGCTGGGAGTGAACTTTATTGATACCGCGGATTCCTACGGGCCGAATGTGAGCGAAGAATTGATCGCCGAGGCGCTGGCGCCGTATCCGAAGGGCGTGGTGGTGACGACCAAAGGCGGGTGGACGCGGCCTGGGCCGGGCTACTGGAGCCACGACGCCAGCCCGGAACATCTGCGAAGAGCGGTGGACGGCAGCCTGAAGCGTTTGAAGTTGCAGCGGATCGAGTTGTACCAGCTGCATGTGCCGGCGCCGCTTACGCCGTTCGACAAATCGGTGGGCGCGCTGAAGCAGCTGCGGGATGAGGGCAAGATTCGGCTGATTGGGCTTTCCAACGTTACCAAGGAACACGTAGAGCGCGCGGTTGAGATTGTGCCGATCGCCTCTGTGCAAAACCGCTATAGCTTTGCCGACCGGGAATGGGAAAACGTGCTGGAGTATTGCGAGCAGAACAAGATTGCGTTTATCCCCTGGGCGCCGTTGGCGCAGGGCAAGGCGGCGGGAGAAACTCTGAAGAAGATCGCCAAAAGGCACAATGCCACGACCAATCAGGTGATGCTGGCGTGGCTACTGCAGCGGTCGCCGGTCATGCTGCCGATACCCGGAACGTCGTCGGTGGCGCATCTGGAGGAGAATATGAAAGCGCCGCAGACGAAACTGACCGACGAGGAGATGGCGGAGTTGGGCGCGGTGAGAGAGTAGGCCCTGTCGGACTCAACCGCATTGGGTCAAGCGGCGACGCTTCCGGCGTTAGCGTGAACTGCCCCAGGTGGCGGATTTCCCGGCCATCGGTATCACCTGATAGCCATTCTTCGAGGCCCAATCTTCGGCAGCGTTGTGCAATTTCGAGTTGGAGCTATTCAGAAGGATCTCAGCGGTACCGCTGTCACCGGCCTTATTGAGGGCTTCGATCAAAGCATCTTCCGTGCCGGGATCGCCTCGGCGTACAAAAAACTCCATGGCGGCAGCAATCAATTGATCGTCGTGCGCGCGCAGCGCGGCAAGCAGGGCTTCGGAGGCACGTGGGCTGGCAATTTCGCCCAACCGCTCGGCGGCGCGCCAGCGGACGGTAGGATCGATGTCCTGCAGGGCCGTGATCAAGGGCTCGACGGCGCGGGGATCTCCCATTCTGCCCAGGACGCCAGCTGCGCTGGCGCGGACATTCGCGTCAGGGTCTTTCAGGACAGCGATCAGCGGCTCGACGGCGCGCGGGTCTTTGATTTCGCCCAGCTCTTCGCTCGCATTCGATCGGACCTTGGAGTCCGGGTTCTGCAGGGCGGCGATCAGGGCTTCGACCGCAGGCTGGCCAATACCGCCTAACGCCTCAACCGCGCTTAAACGGACGTTTGGGTCGGCGTCGTCGAGGGAAGTGGTCAGGGGCACGATCGCGGGCGCGCCGACATTGCCCAATGCGTTTATTGCCGCAACACGGACACTAGCGGCTGGGTCTTTCAAAGACTGCGTCAGGGGCGCAACGGTGCTGGGGTCTTTGATTTGCCCCAAAGCGCTCGCCGCCGCTTTGCGGACCGCGTAGCTCCGGTCATTGAGGGCAGCGATCAGAGGATCGGTCGCGCTGGGGTCTTTGATTTTTCCCAGGATTTTTCCGAGAGCCAAGGCCGCGCCCTCTCTGACGTCAGCATAGGGGTCTTTGGGGGCTCGACGATTCCTCGATCTGTGGCCGGTTTCTTCATCCCGGGGCATGTTCCAACCCGGGCTCTTCAGAGCCGCGATCAAAGGTCCAACCGCACGCGGGTCTGCGATTTCGCCCAGTTGCCTCTCCGCCTGCCATTGCACGCCGGTATCCGTGCCCTGAAGCGCGGCGATCAGGGCCTCGACGGCGGGCGGGCCGATATTGCCTAGCGCTTCAATCGCGCTTTCGCGAAGGTCGGAATTTGGATCTTGCAGGGTGGCGGCTAAGGGCTGGATGGCGCGGGCGTCTTTGATTTCTCCAAGGGCTTTCGCCGCGCTCTGCCGCACGGGATCGGCTGGGATGTCCTGGGATTTCCGTTTTTTTGATTTGCGGCCACTTTGCGCAATAGGTTCATTTCCCGAGTTCGTCAGGGCTGCGATCAGTGGCTCGACAGCGGGCCCGCCTATACCGACCAAGGCCTGAAGGGCGAACTCTCGGAGATTCGAGTCTGCGTCTTTCAGCGTTGCGATCAGCGACGTGACCGCTGGTTCGCCGATATTGCGCAGTGCGCCGATGATGTTTTTCCGGAGCTGGTCGTCCCAAAGGAGTTGGCTGGTTCGCGCCACCGCGATTAGCGGCTCCACGGCGCGCGGATCTTTGATTCGCCCTAAGATACTGGCGATTTGCGATGGAACATTTTCGGCCAAATACGAAGAATCGGAGATATTCAGGGCGGCAATCAGAGGATTGAGAGCCGGTGCTCCGATCCTGGCCAGCGCATCCGACGCGCTCTGGCGCGCGTATGCGTTCGCGTTTGGGTCATGCAGCGCGGCGATCAGCGGCTGGATCGCAGGCTCGCCAATATTGACCAGTGCGTTGACGTACGCCTCGGAGTCCTTCAAGGCAATGAGTTGAGGTTGGAGAACGTCGCCGAGCGTCTTGGCTTCGCGCACAGGATCGGACGACCAGAAATGAACGTTGTTGTTCGTAACCTCCAGCGCGGTAATAAGAGGCTCGACCGCGCGTGGGTCTTTGAGCGTCCCTAAGTCGGTGGCCGCTTTTCGCCGAACCTCAGGGTTCTTGTCCTGCAGATTGCCGATCAACTGGCTCATGCTGTCAGTTTGGGCATGGGCAGCGGGCAGGACCCCGGTCAGACAGAGCACTGCCAAGACTCCGGTGGCCTGTCGAATGAAGATTTGCAATGGATGTCGGAGGCGCAATGGAAGCAGGAATCCCTTCCGAAGAAATGCTCGGGAAGAATAGCAGAGTTTTTTGGCAGGAGCAGGACGCTTTGCTACTTTTAGCGACGCCCCCGCTTTGCCGGTAGACGCTGGCTATGGCGGTCAACGATCGGATACGGACAAGAATCATGAGGCGCAACTGGAACGCCCCCAAGTGAAACTGACCGACGCGGAAATGGAAGAATTAGGAAAAGTGGGGAATCGTCGACGGGTAAGCTCCCAAAGAACCGTTGGAGAGGTCGTCTGTGAAAACGTTTGCTTTGATGTTTGGCCCGTTGTTTTCCGCGTCTGCAATCGACGCTCGCTACAGGGCTCCGAAAGCGTTTTCTTGGGCTGATCGATTTTTTGGCAGTGGGTTTCCAATTGTAAAATCTCCCTCCTCTCCCGGGAAAAGCCGCGATTGGCGCGGCTTTCGCTTGACTCGCGTTCCGATCAGTGATAATTACTTTCGGCGCCGGAACAATGCAGTTTCCTACGATAGGCGCGCTTCGCGGTGCGGTCGAGCACGATCCCCAGGTGCATGCACCCGCCATTCTTCCCAGGGAGAGCGGCAAGCCCCGGCGAGATGCGCTCGCAAGAAACAGAACTGGAACTAAAGCCCAGAACCAAAAATCAACATCCGTGACGATGTGGAGGTGTGGAATGTCCCAGCGTGTGGGAGCGGTACGAAGCGCGAAATTTCGTCTTGCGTCGCTGCTTGCGACGTGCATATTTGGCCTGGCTTATATGATGTTCTTAAGCCCCGTGCGCGCAGGCGCGCAAGTTGTCGCAACCTACGATTTTGAAGATGGAACCGCCCAAGGTTGGACTTCCTTCAACGGTGCCAGCGCGCCTGCGAATTCAACCGATGTGGCGCAATCCGGAACTCATAGCCTATTAACCAGCACCAACTCGAGCGGAGGCAGCAGTGGCCCGAGCATAAACCTAAGCAAAGTGCTTTTGGCCGGCGCTAAGTACACGATCACCGGATGGGTCAGGCTAAGTTCGGGCGAGACCGCGACCAATGCCAACTTCACCATCTTGCGCAGCGATCCCTCTTGTTCCGGGGGGACATGCTTTGACACGGTAGGGACTTTCCAGGTGCCGCTGACGGACTCGGGCTGGGCGCAGGTCGGAGGCAGCTACACGGTGAGCGCGACCGAAACGGGGCTCACCTTGTATACGCAGCTAGTGGGCCCAACCACGCAGCAGAGTTTCTATCTCGACAATGTTGTGATTACAGAAACCGCGCCTCCGCCGGGCGGAACGCCGGTAGCGTCCTACACCTTCGCGGATGGCGGGGTTGACGGCTGGGCGCCCTTCGGTTCGGTGAGCCTGACCAACAGCCTGTCGCCGCTGGCCGACCCGGCCGGTAACACTCACAGCCTTCTGACCTCAAGCCGGACGCAGGGCTTCGAAGGTCCGAGCCTGGATTTGCTGGGCGTGAACGGCGTGGTTGCAGGCGCGACCTACACCGTAAGTGCCTACGTCTTGTTGGCCGCTCCGGATAGCAGCAGTCCGACGGTCACCATGTCAACCAAGCGCACCGATTGCTCGAATTCTTCGGGAATCTTTGCCAACCTGGCAACCTCGGCCGCGCTGTCGGACACGGCTTGGACCAAGGTCCAAGGCACGTTCAACTTCAGCAATCTGCCAGGGGCGCCGACCACGCTGACTCTGTACTTCCAGTCCAGCAGTGCGACGGACTCGTTCTACATCAGCAATGTGACCATCGGACAAATCGCACCGCCGCCGCTGCCGGTTGATCAGCAAGACAATACCGGCATCAGCACGAACTTTGAAGACGGCAATCTGGATGGCTGGAGTGCACGCGGGTCTGGAGTTACGGTGGCCAATACAACGGCGGAAGCGCATTCGGGTACGTCGAGCCTGCTGACCACCGGGCGCACCCAAAACTTCATGGGGCCATCGATCAGCGTAGCTAACAAGATGTACGTGGGCTCGCAGTACTCCATCAGCGTGTGGGTCAAGCTGCTGGCGACC
Source organism: uncultured Acidobacteriaceae bacterium (assembly GCA_963770915.1). Classification (GTDB taxonomy): domain Bacteria; phylum Acidobacteriota; class Terriglobia; order Terriglobales; family Acidobacteriaceae; genus PALSA-270. The sequence continues at coordinate 929,264 of CAVYRG010000001.1, read as the reverse complement.
GACGGCTCCCTACACAACATACAAATGAGTCTGCAAACCACATTCCAGGGGACGACAAGTTTCCCGGGCGTGAACGGCTACCCCGGCACGCAGGTGGCCGCCGACGGACAATGGCACCAGATTCTGGTGCCCAACTACACCATGTCCAGCCCCTACGATCCGGGATCGGCAAGCCTGTATCTGCAGACCTTCCCGACTGGGACCCAACCCAACCCCGATCCGGTGTCGTTCTACATTGACGACTTCCAGCTCACCTACCTGCCGCCTCCGATGATTCAGGCTGACATTCCCTCCATCGCCGAGCGGCTGGAGCGCTTCTTCGCGGTGGGCGCGGAGATCGACACCAGCGATCTCTCCGGACCGCATCTTGATCTCCTGCTGAAGCACTTCAACAGCATCGTGTCGGGCAACGACATGAAGTGGAGTTCGGTGGAGAATACGAAAGGATCGTTCACCTACGGCAATGCCGATGCCGAAGTTGGCACCGCAGTCTGCCACAACCTGAAGATCCGCGGCCACAACCTGGTGTGGGCCACTGGGGGGCAAACTCCATCGTACGCGTTCGGCGATGGAACGAACTCCCCTGCGAACCAGGCCACGGTAACCGCTAACATCCAGGAGCACATCCAGAACGAAGTCACGCACTTTGGCGACAAGGTGTACATCTGGGATGTGATCAACGAGCCCTTCGATCCCAGCCAGCCCGATTGTCTGGTTCATGGCCCGTTCTACAACGTGTTGGGAAAGAGCTATATCGACATAGCTATGGAAGCGGCGCGGCAGTACGCGCCTCCGGGTACGAAGCTGTTCATCAACGACTACAGCACCTCCGACCCGGCGAAACTGGCTTGCATCGTGAAAGTTGTGCAAGACCTACAGAGCCGGGGCATCCCCATCGACGGTATCGGGCACGAGATGCACGTTAACGTCAACTACCCGGGCGTGCCTGCGATGGAAAACGCGATCGACACGCTGGCCAAGCTCGGTATCGATCAGCAGATCACCGAGATGGACATCAGCGTCTACAACGCCGGCGACAACACCTCCAACTTTGGGGCCAACGGCGGTACAGTGCCAGCCTCGATCATTGCGCAGCAGGGCTATGATTACTGGCAGTACTTCCAATTGTTCCGGCGGGAGCATCGTCACTTGAGCGGTGTTACGTTCTGGGGCATGGCGGATGACAACACCTGGCTCTCCAGCTTCCCGATCAACCGCCTGAACCTGCCCCTCCCGTTCGATACGGGCCTGCAGGCGAAGCCGGCTTATTGGGGGATCATCAATCGCCCAGGCCATTTGCCCGGATTCTTCGCGAACGTCCGGATCACCCATAAGAGCGGCCCGGCGAAAGCTCGGGTGTGGACGATCACCGTGGACAATCCAGGACCGGATACCGCCTATACAGTGCAGATCAATTCCTTTGCGCTGCAGCAGTTGCGGTTCCCGGTTTGGCTGCTCGACCGGAATGCTCCTTGCAATCCAGTGGTCAAGTCGCCTGCGACCTTCCCAATTACCCTGGGTGATATACCGGCTGGCTCATCCGTCAGCACGACCATCACCCTGGACTTCAGCGCGTGCCGCAGCCTTGCTCCGTTCATCGTGCAGATGCCATGGAGCCAGGCGAATGGCGCGGAAACCCGGCAACTGCTGGCTTTGCCGCAGTTCCCGTAAAGCCGTAAACGAAACGCGACTTTCTGCCCCACATCGTGGAGATCAGCTCCACGATGTGGGGCAGTTTTTTGGGCGGGCAATCCAGGGAGGTTTGACCAGCGATGGCGTCATGCTCGTGGAAGTCACTGGTGGCGGCAGGCCTTTCACCTTTCGCAAAAGGCGCGAAAGATGGGGCGCCCCTTGGTGAGGTGAAATGAGGGAGATCAAAACCAGCGGTTTGCGGTCACTCGAGAGCTTTTCGCAGTTCTCTTCTTAAAATTTTTCCTGAGGCGGTTTTGGGTACGGCGTCCACAAAGCGGATTTGCCGCGGCTGCTTGTAGTGAGTAAGGCGGTCGGCGACGAAGGCGCAGAGAGCTTCTTCCAGCTCGGCGTTGGCCGGGAAGCCATCGTTAAGCGCGACGAAGGCTACGGGAATTTCTCCGGCGGCTGGATCGATGCGGCCAACCACTCCGCATTCGCGGACGGCGGGGTGCTCCAGCAGCACGGCCTCGACCTCGGCGGGAGCGACTGGGAAGCCCTTGTACTTAATCATCTCTTTGCGGCGATCGACCACCTGGTAGAAATCCTGCGGGTCGCGGCAGACAATGTCTCCCGACCAGAACCAACCATCGCGTAACGCGGCCGCGGTGGCTTGCGGTTCGTTCCAGTAGCCAAGCATGAATTGCGGTCCACGCATGACGAGCTCGCCACGCTCGCCGGGCGCTGCTTCGTTGCCAAAATCATCTACCACGCGGCATTCCGTCTTTGCCACCGGGCGGCCGATCGATTCGGGGCGGTAGAGCGCGGGGTCGAGGTATCCCAAGTGCGTGATCGGCGAGGCCTCAGTCATGCCATAGCCCTGGCAGACCAGCACACCGGTCAGCGCGGTAAAACGGCGAGCCAGCTCGGCAGCGAGCGGTGCGGCTCCCGACTTGACCCAGCGCAAGCGAGAGTCTTTGGGAAACTCGCCGGCAGCCGCCGCCTGGCATAGCGTGTTGAGCGCAGGCGGGACGACCGGCATAACGGTGACGCCTTCCTCTAGGAGCAACCGGAAGATCTGCGGCAGATTGAAACGGGCCTGCAGGACTAGCGTCGCACCCAGGAGGAGGGCGGGGTTGAGCACAACATTCAGACCGTAAATGTGATAAAGCGGCAGAAAGCAAAGGAAAATGTCATTCGATTTGAACTCGGAGCCATTCGGACCCAGCAGTTGATATACGTTCGAGACCAGGTTGCTGTGTGAAAGCATGACCCCTTTCGGCAAGCCGGTGGTGCCGCTGGAGTAGGGAAGCGCAGCCAGAGTCGCATGGCAATTCTTGGCGGGCGAAGGCACGGGCTGCGCGGTGCGGAGCAGAAGGCTCGAGAACGTCTCCGATCCCGGCGCGGCTTGGCGCGTGCAGTAGACGCGGCGAAGGCGGGGAAGGCCGGAGAGATCAATTGCCTCGAGATTGGGCGCATCCGAGATGAACATGGTAGCTTGCGAGTTCTTGAGCTGAAAGCGAACTTCGCGCTCGCGGTAGGTTGGGTTCAGCAAGGTGGGAATCGCTCCAGCCAGCGTCGCGGCATGGTAGACAGCGCAGAATTCCCAGGAGTTGGGAAGGAAGATCGCGATCACTTCGCCGGGCTGCAGGCCGGCGGCGACGAATCCGCGAGCCAGAGATTCCACAAGCTCTCCATATTCGGCGTAGGAAATTCGGCGGCTGCAGGAGGGATCGACGATGGCGGTTTTGCGTGCGTTCTTGCGGCAGCTCTGCAAAATCGCGTCGTGCACGAAATGGCCTTCGGGATCGGTATAGAGATCCGTTCGCGCCTGAGAGTCAGGAGCCGGCGGGGAGGAAGAGGCGTTGGTCATGCAATTTTGCGCTCGCAGGTATAGCACACCCTTGAGGGAAATACGAGGGGATCGCGCTTTTGATTTCGGCCCAGCCGGAGCGGTCAGTTCGACAGGCGGCGCAGAAACTCCCGTTCATCCATGTGGTATTTGAAGGCTTTGCGGCCGTCGATGAAAACGACAGGAACTTCGTCGGTAAACTGGCGCCGAAGCTTTTCGTCGGTATCGACATCAACGTCCCGCCAGGTGAAGCCGCCGTGGCGCTCCAGCTTGGTGAGCGATTCCTTGACGATCTCGCACAGGTGGCAGCCTTTGCGGGAATAGACGATGACTTGGCGGGGATCAGGCATTGGGGGCGATTTTACCCGTTTGCGGGTGTGGGTTTCCAGGCGCCAAAGGGGCGATACGTCCCGTCGTACATACTCGCGTAAGCTGAGGCTTTCCGAGGGTAAGCGTGAGCCATGGGTTAGAATCCGAGCATGGATCCGGTGGAAGAAAAACCGCTGCGTGGCAAGAAAGTGCTGATCACTGGCGGTGCCAAGCGTTTGGGGCGCTGCAGCGCGCTGATCCTGGCGGAGGCGGGGGCGGATGTTGCCATCACGTTTCGGAATTCTCTGCGCGACGCGCAGCGCACCGTGATTGATGTGTGCAGCCACGGCGTGCGGGGTTTCGCGCTGCGCTGCGATATTACCGACGAGGCGAGCGTGAAGTCGGCGGTGAAGGAAGCGGGCAGGGAACTAGGCGAAATCGATATTCTGGTGAATAACGCCGCGAATTACGAGGCGGTCAAGTTCGAAAGGCTGACGGCGCGGCAGTGGGATGCGATCTTCGCGTCCAATACGCGAGGACCGTTTTTGGTTTCGCGGGAAGCGGTGAAGTTTCTGCGGCGGCGGGGAGGGCGGATTATCAATATGGGGTCGCTGGGCGGGATCTTGCCGTGGGCTGACAATGCGCATTATTGCTCGTCGAAAGCGGCGCTGCATATGTTGACGAAAGTCATGGCCAAAGCGTTGGCTCCCGAGATTGCGGTAAATTGTGTGGCGCCGGGCATGATCGACTTGGGCGGAGAGACAAAAGCGGGACGCGCATTTCTGCGGCATATGGCCAAGCAAACGCCGATGCGGCGTAACGGCGAAGGAGCCGACGTTGCAGGAGCGGTTTTGTTTTTTGCCACCGCGCCGCACTTCATTACCGGGCAGATTATGGCGGTGGATGGGGGACTGAGTTTGTAGAGTCCGAAGTCCCCGGATTCCGCGGGGATATCTTGTGGTGGGAAAATTTTAAAGCATTGAAGCACGAAGGCCACGAAGCTTCACGAAGGGCGGCGCCGCCAGACCTAGCCCGGGCCGAGACTCCTATGAAAGTGCTACTTGCGGTGGTTTTGCTTGCGTGCAGTGCGCTGGCGTTTGGCCAAACTCGGCCGGAAGACGGAGGGCATGAGATCCAGTTCTGGACGGGCGGCGGGTACTCGGTGCCGGGAGGCACATCGAACACCGGCGTGTGGAACGCGGGTTTTCGCTTTGGGTGGATTCTGACGCAGCCGCACGGGCCGAGCTTCCTCAAAGGGCGCTTTGAGTACGCGATTGATGGTGTGCCGGCATTTCTGGTGTTTCAGCGGGCCAATACCGCGTATGGCGCAGGCTTTAATCCGCTGAATTTGAAGTGGAACTTTGCCACACGCGGGTCGATTATGCCCTACCTGGAGTTGAGCGGCGGCACGTTGTTCACCAATCACGACGTTCCAACCGGAACGAATACCGTAAACTTCACCTCGTGCGCTGCCGTGGGAGTGCATTTCCTGGGCGATTCCCACGCCTGGAGCGCTGAGGTTCGCTACATGCACATCTCCAACGCAGGACTGGCGACGCCGAATCCGGGCTTGAATACGGTGCAGGTGCGGTTGGGGATCGGAAAGTTCTGGGGAAAGAAGTAGCTTGTGGGCGGACGCTGGTGTTCGCCGATGATATCTTCCGAAAATGTCCACCCTGGTTGAATGCGTTCCCAACTTTTCTGAAGGCCGCGATGCGGTGAAAGTGGACGCCATTGTGCAGGCCATGGCGATCGACGGCGTAGCTCTTCTCGACCGCGAGATGGACGCTGACCACAATCGCTGCGTCATCACGCTTGCCGGCGAGCCAGACGCCATTCAGGAGGCGGCGATTCGCGGGGTGGGCAAGGCGGCAGAGCTGATTGACCTGACCAAGCATCAAGGCGCGCACCCGCGCATGGGCGCGGCCGATGTGGTTCCTTTCATCCCGATTGAAGGTGTCACGATTGAAGATTGTGTGGCCATGGCTCGTCACGTGGGCGAGCAAATCTGGCGGCGCTATCAAATCCCGGTCTATCTATATGAGGCGGCGGCGACCTCGGAGGGGCGGCGCAATCTGGAAAACATTCGGCGCGGCCAGTTTGAGGGCATTCGCGACGAAATTGCCACCAACCCTGCGCGGCGACCGGATTTTGGAGAACCGCGCGTGCATCCAACGGCGGGAGCGACGGTGGTGGGAGCGCGCAAGTTTCTGATCGCCTACAACATCTTCTTGAGCACGCCGGATGTAGCAATCGCAAAGCAGGTCGCCAAGAAAGTGCGCTTTTCAAGCGGAGGTTTGCCATTTGTGAAAGCTGCAGGATTTCTGGTGCGCGGGCTGGCGCAGGTTTCCATGAACCTGACCGATTTCGAGCAAACTGGAATGCAGCGTGTGTTTGAAGCGGTGGGGCACGAAGCGGCGAGTCTCGGGGTAACGGCCGAGAGCAGCGAGATTATCGGGCTGATTCCAAAGCAAGCCTTGGAGCGGGCGGCGGCCGGATTTCTGCAGGTAGAGAACTTTGATCCTTCGCTGGTTTTGGAGAATCGTTTGGCCGCAGTCGTTGGCAAAGCCAGAGCGGGAGGAAGCCTGCGCGGCGCTATCGAGCCGTTTATTGAGCGGCTGGCGGCGCCCACCGGAACGCCCGGCGGCGGCAGCGCGGCGGCCATGTCTGCAGCGATGGCCGCCGGACTTGCTGCGATGGTGGCCGGCATGTCGCGCGGGAAGAAGGCTTATCTTGCACACGATCAAGAACTCGGCGCGGCGCTCGAACGCCTCGCACAACTGCGAGAGCAGATGAAGTCTTCAATCGATGCCGATGCGGAGGCCTACGAAGCGGTTGTGAAAGCGCATCGAGAGGCGAAGAGTTCACCGGACGCGACCGCCCCGGTTGAGCAGGCATTGCAGCGCGCCACCAGCGTGCCTTTGGCTGTGGCGGAAGGGGCAAGCGAAATCTTCGCTCTGGCGCAAGAGCTGGGGCCGATCACGAATCCAAATATGAAATCCGATCTGACCACCGCTTCTGCTTTGGCCAACGCGGCCATCGAGGGTGCGCTGGCCAACGTAGAGATCAATCTGCAATCCGTGAAAGATGCCGCCTTTGCCGCCGATGTAAACAAGAAGGTGGCCGCCCTGCGCGGCCGCACCGACTGAAGCCTATGCCTGGGAACGATGTGCGCGGCTAGCGTGCATCGGGAGGCGGCGGCACTGTGAACGTGTTGTTGCTCATGCCGCTTTCCGGCACGCTCCCGTCATTGACGACTACTTCCTGAGGATATGAAGTGGTGATGACGCGAACGGAACTCTTGGCGTGGCCGCGTACTTCCAGCCTTTGCGTCTCATCGCCATCCGCTGAGCGAACCGTGACTGGCACCTCAGCGCCGGCGGCGCCAGAGTTTTGGACTGTCACAGTAACGATGTAAGTTCCTTGCGTTGTCCGGCTGGGAAAGACAGAGGCGACGTGAAAATCGGGCAGGCCGCGGTCGTGATACACCCAATCATCGAAGAACCAGGAGAGATCGCGAGCGGGGAATTGCTGCTGGATGAGCTGCGGCAGATAGTTGGCTTGTTCTTCAGCCTGCGGGCGATAAGAGCGCTCGGCCGCAACGAGCGGCGTTTCGCCCCGAGCCATGTCGCGAAGCATCCACCACACGTACATCGCTTTGGTTTGCAAGTAGAGATTGTCGGGGGCGTCCGCCAGGGCGTAGGTTGTGCCGGGTGCCTTATCGGTTTTCACCAATTCGTCCAGGTGAGCGCTCAGAAAGCGAAGCGCCGCCTCTCGTCCGTCGCGATGTTCAATGTAGGAAGCTTGCTCGTAGTGGGCGAAACCATCCTGGATCCAAGCATGCCCGGAACGAAAGCATTGGCGCGCCAAGGCATAAACGAGAGCGAGTTCATCTTGCGGACTGACCGTTTTCAAAGGCGTCAGCAGCATCTTCTCAGTCGTGAACGAGGCAGCGTCAGGATCGGGAAGCTGGACGACCTGAAGGTTCTGAGCTCCGGAGACGGCCGCACTAAGCCGGGTTATCGCGTCCGCGTAGGCTTTTGCTTGGCCGTCGCGACCCGGAAGATAGAAGACGGACGAGAGGCTGCGATCCGCGCCGAGCTTTTGGTAGTCACCAAGAGCGAATGACGGTACGTTGACCCCGAAATGAGCAATGCTAAATGCAGCAAGCGACAACAGCGTGGTCGATGTTCTGCCAACGGTCGGGGAAGAACTGGACAAGCCGCTGAACAACAACACTTGACCGTTCGGAAACTGGAAAGAAGCGTTCATGCTGGCGCCGGCGTTGCGCAGCTTCCAGCGATCGATGGTTTCAAATACGCTGTCGCCCTCGGAGAGACTGGCGGACTCCGTGGCTACGGGGTACCAGGTGACGTAGCCGACACCGCGAACCACAGTAAAGGAATCGCTGATCTGGTCCCAGTCGGTATGCCGGGCGGTTTCCTCCGCCACTCCGATGCGGTTGAGCCGCGTGGTGTCGAGAGGAATCGCCCCCTCATATCCAATCTGCAGATCGACCGTGCCCTTAGGCGGAACGGCCTGCGGCAGGCTCACGATAGCTTCGGAGAGTTGGCCGGTGTGATCGATATCGGAAGTATAGGGCTGGGAGAGGAACTGCACCGGCTGATCGCCGAGTTGGATGGAACTCCAGTGCAGGCTGGAAGAAATTTGCAGCGAAAGATTTCTCTGGGGCGCGCTTGAGTCGTTGCGCAGCGTGATGTCGCCGCGCACTTCGAGCCGCTGCTGCTCGGGATCAATTGTGATGCTCAAGCGATAGTTTGTGAACGTAAAGGCTTCGCGATCGAGGGCGGCGCAGGGAACCGCCAAACCACAGAGGACACAGAGCGCACAGAGGAACTTCATGACTGCTGCGTCCGCCTTTGGCGCACGATTTCGTATAGCACGACGCCGGCCGCGACCGACACGTTGAGCGATGGCACTTTGCCCAGCATGGGGATGGAGACGAGAAAGTCGCATTTGCGGCGCACCAGGTCATGCAGGCCCTTGCCTTCGGCGCCGAGGACGATGGCGCAATCCATGTTGTAATCAAGCGTGTCGTAACTCTGCGTGCCGCGCTCATCCAAGCCGACAATCCATAGGTTCTTTGCTTTCAAATCTTCCAAGGTGCGCGAAATGTTGGTGACGCGCGCAATGGGAAGATGTTCGCTGGCTCCGGCGGAGGTTTTCGTCACGATAGCCGTGACTCCGGCGGCGCGGCGTTCGGGGATGACCACGCCATCGGCGCCGGCGGCGTCGGCGGTGCGGATGACGGCACCCAGGTTGTGCGGGTCTTCCACTCCATCGAGAACCAAGATCAGCGAATGCGCGCCCCGCTTGCGGTCGACGATGTCGTCAAGGCCGGCGTAGCGCTTCTCTGAGGTGACTGCGACCACGCCCTGGTGGGCGTTGTTGCCGGCAAGTTCGTCGAGTTCGGCGCGCGACAGAAAGCGCAGCGGGACGTTTTGCCGGCGACATTCTTCGACGAGGCGCTGCAAGCGAAGATCATGTCTCTCTTTCGCGACGCCAACCCATTGAAATGATCGCGCGCGCGACTTGAGCGATTCGGCCACCGGGTTGATGCCATAGATGTAGTTCATGAGCTTCCCAGTGTACTGCGGCATGGATGAAACAGGGAATGCGGCGGAAAGCTGCATCGCCTATAATTGGTGTACTACGTAAGGAGGACCCTATGTCGCGTACCTCCGTTGCTCTTTGCCTCGCCCTTTTGCTTGCTCCTCTCGCAAGCGCGAAAGACAAAAAAATTCTCATGCCGGCAGAAGTTCTGCGAGCGCAAACCGTATTCGTCATGATTGCTCCTGAAGCTGGAGAACCCATCACGGATCCAACCGCCAATCGCCGAGCCCAGGACGATGTCGAGAAAGCGCTCATGAATTGGGGCCGCTTTCGGATGGTCATGGAGCCGGAGTCGGCAGATCTGGTCATCTTGATCCGCAAAGGCCTGGGGCGAACCGTCGGACCGACCATCAGTGGAGGGCCGATCGACCGGCGTCCCGGTGTTATACAACCGACCGATGACGGTATTCGAATTGGCGGAAGACAGGGCCATGACCCGAGTCAGCCCGACTCAACCACGCCGCAGGATTCCGGACCTCAAGTGCAAAACGAGATCGGCTCTTCGGGAGACAGGTTTGAGGTGTACCGCGGAGGGGCTTACTCGAACTCCGACGTGCCGGTTTGGAGCTTGATCGCGAAAGATGCGCTGCGTCCGCCCGCCGTGCCGGCTGTGGAACAATTCCGAAAAGCTATCGAGGAAGCCGAGAAGAACGCGGCCAAGAAGAGCCCAGCCAAGAAGCAGCACCCTTGATTTTGTGCTTGCGATTATGACGCACGACGGCGTGACCAATCTCGCGGCTTCCCGATTTCGTTGACCCGCAGCAAAAGCGGTGACTATACTCAGTCGGAACTCTTCCGGAGAAACGATGGCTTTATCCGCGGTAATCGTCGATGACGAGCAACTCGCCCGCGACGAACTGGCTTATCTCCTAAAGAATATTGGCGACATCGAAGTCCTCGCCCAGGGCAAGAACGGGGTCGAGGCTGTCAATCTCATTCGCGAGCACAGTCCCGACTTGCTTTTTCTCGATGTGCAGATGCCCGGTCTCGACGGCTTTGGAGTGATCAAGAAACTGCTGGACAAGAAAATCCCTCTTCCGAAGATAGTGTTCGCCACGGCGTTCGATCAGTATGCAGTCAAGGCGTTCGAAGTGAATGCCGTGGATTACCTGCTCAAACCGTTCGACCGCAAGCGGGTGACGCAATCCATTCAAAGGGCGCGCGCCAAGCTCGACTCCGCCGTGCCCTCTTCCGAGAAACTGGAAAGCCTGGTGCGCATGTTGGAGGCGCAGAAGCCACAGACCTCGAAAGTGCTGCTCAAGGCGGGCGGACGGCTGATCCTGGTCAATCAGAAAGACATTTGTTTTGCGTCCATCGATGACGGAGTGATCACCGTCGTCACCAGTGGACCGAGTGGAATGGAAGGGCAGTCCAACTGCCGCACTCTGGAGGAATTATTGGATAGCCTCGACTCCAGCCTGTTCTGGCGTACGCATCGCTCCTTCCTCGTGAACATCAACCGAATCAGGGAAGTCGTTCCCTGGTTTAAGAGTTCCTACCAATTGCGCATGGACGATAAGAAACAGACTGAAATCCCCGTCAGCCGGGTGCAAACCAAGCGCCTGCGGGAGTTGTTCGGCCTCTAGTGAATTTTTTCGCCTTAGCCGCAACCGACGACCTTGGACCCGCATCCAACCCCACCAAGGTAACGTCTATCCTTGGGATAGTGGTAATATACTTAAAATTACTGGAGTGATCCGCTTGATTCGAGTCGAAAAGACGCCAAGCCAAGGCGCATTCGTCAGAGCCCTGTCTCTGATGTGCGTTCTGCTGGTGGCGTTTGCTGGATTCGCGCAAGCGGTGCACGTGCACCCCGAGAATTCCAAGCTCCCCAGCCACGAGTGCTCGATTTGCGCAGTGGCGCACGCCGGGGTTCTAGGCCAGGCCCAGTACCGGCCCGTCCCGGTGTTTGTACGCAGCGTTCTGGTGGTTGCGCCCGACGCCACGGCTAAGTTTTCCGCCTTCATCCTTTCTTTCCGTATCCGCCCGCCTCCCGCGGTCTAGGGATTCAACAAGAATCACTTCACAATTCATTCGATTCATTGTTCAACCCTATTCCTTTGGGAGGAAATCATGCTGGCTTTTCATAAGCAGTGGTTGCGTGCAGTTTTTGTGGCGATCTTTTGTTTAGGACTGGGCGCCTACGGGCAATCCGGCGGCGCCTCGACTTCGGTGGACGGCACGGTCGTGGATTCGTCGGGTGCCGTGGTGCCGAATGCAACCGTCGAGATTCAAAACGTCGTGAGCGGCTTTCAACGAACCACGATCACCGACAAACTGGGCAAATTCAGCATCGCCAACGTTCCCTTCAACCCCTATCACCTTACAGTTTCAGCTTCCGGGTTCACCACCTACGCGCAGGACATTGACGTGCGATCGGTGGTTCCGGTGAGCGCGAGGATCAGCATGAAGGTTGCGGGCTCCTCGGAAACGGTCACGGTGGAGGCAAGCGGGGAAGACCTGTTGGAGAATACGCCGAGCTTCCACACGGACGTGGATAAGGAACTGTTTGAGAAACTTCCATTGGAGAGCCAGTCATCCTCGGTCAGTTCATTAGTTACGCTTGCCTCACCGGGAATTGCCGCAGACTCGAATGGCCTATTCCACGGGCTAGGCGATCACGCGGAGAATTCCTTTTCTGTGGACGGCCAACCCATTACCGACCAGCAGAGCAAGGTTTTCTCCAACCAGATTCCCCTCGATTCGATTGAGTCAATGGAGGTGATCGCCGGCGCGCCGCCGGCGGAATACGGCGACAAGACCAGCGTCGTCATCAACGTGACCACTCGCTCCGGCCAGGGCATGAGCACGCCGCACGGCGAGGTGACGACCTCCTACGGCAGCTTCGGGACCTCGAACCTCGGCTTCAACCTTGGCTACGGCGGCAAGAACTGGGGAAATTTCGTTTCGCTGAGCGGGCTGAACACCTCGCGCTTTCTCGATCCGCCAGAGTTCACCGCCGTGCATGACAAAGGAAACGAAGAAAACGGCTTCGACCGCCTGGACTTCCAGCTTTCCGGAGCGGATTCCATTCACATCAATCTCGGCTATACCCGGTCTTGGTTCCAAACGCCCAATTCCTTCGACAGTCAAAACGCGACGGGATGGGCCAGCACGAACGGCCTTGACCCCAATGGCAACCTTGTCGGTCCGGCGGACCAGCGCTCGCAGATCAAGACGTTCAACATCGCGCCGTCATGGACTCATCTGGTGAGTTCTCACGCCGTGTTTACTTTCGGCAGTTTCGTGCGGCGCGATCAATATCATTACTACCCCAGCGCAAACCCGTTCGCCGACTTTGCTCCCGATCTGCAATCGCAAACCGTGGGTCAGAACCGGACGCTCACCAACGCCGGTCTGCGCTCGGACATTTCCTATGTCAAAGGCATGCACAACCTGAAGGCGGGCGTCACCTACGAACAGACTTTCCTCACGGAGAACGACAGAGTGGGCATCGTGGATCCCGGATTCCTCGGTTCGCTCACCGATTCCGCCGGCAATTCCTGCCTGGATGCTGGTGGCAACCCCTTCGAGTCGCCCTGCACCGATGTGGCGCCGTATGACTTGACCCGCGGCGGGACTTTGTTCCCCTTCAACGGCCATACCGACGTCAAGGAACTCGCCCTCTACATTCAGGATGAAATCACCAAAGGCAACTGGAATTTCAACCTGGGGCTTCGTGGCGACTTCTATAACGGGCTTACCACTCACCGGGAAGCCGAGCCACGCGTCGGAATTGCATACAACATCAAGTCCAGCAATACCGTGCTGCGCATTTCGTACGCGCGAACGCTGGAGACGCCGTTCAATGAGAATCTGGTGCTTTCCAGCATCGGGTGCGCCAATGCGGTTTTGAATCCACTCTTGGGCTGCTCCGCGCCCGTATCCAACCCGCTGAGTCCCGGCTGGCGGAACGAATTTCATGCCGGCATCCAGCAGGCTTTTGGAAAGTATGTGGTCTTCTCCGGCGAGTACATCTGGAAGTACACGCACAATGCATATGACTTCAGCGTGCTCGGCTCGACTCCGATCACCTTTCCCATCGAATGGGACCACTCCAAAATTCCCGGCTATGCGGGCCGGGTGAGCGTGCCGAATCTGCACGGGGTGTCGGCGCTCATGGTTTTCTCCGGCGTGGCGGCGCGCTTCTTCACGCCGCAGATCGGCGGGGCCGGAGCCGTCCCCGGCTCAGTGGGTGCGTTCCGCATCGACCATGACGAGAAATTCAATATGACCGCCCACCTGCAATATCAGCCGTGGAAGAAGGGGCCGTGGTTCGGTTTCAACTGGCGATACGACAGCGGACTGGTGGCAGGCGCGGCGCCATGCTATGGCATTGGCTCTTCCAACGATTGTCCAGACTCGTTTGATGCCAACGGCAATCCGATCACCATCAACGGGCAGTCGGCCATCGATCTCAGCGGACTCACTGCCGATCAGCAATTTCAAGCCGGGCTGTTTTGCGGCAGCGTACGGGCGACCCCAACGATGGCCTTACCATCTCCGTGCCTGGCATCGCAGTTCGGGTCGTCTTTGGTGCAGGTTCCCGCGCCCGGCACTCAGAACGACGATCACAATCCGGCGCGCATCGCGCCGCGTAACCTGTTCGACCTGGCCGTGGGGGATGACAACCTGTTGCATGGCGATCGATACAAATGGAGTTTGCAACTCACTGCCGTCAACTTGACCAACAAGTATGCGCTGTACAACTTTCTCTCAACCTTCAGCGGGACGCACTACGTGACGCCGCGAGCGCTTACCGCCCAACTGGGATTCCACTTCTAAGAGAAGAGAAGGGAGACTATAGGACAGGCCGGCGCCGCGCCGGCCATTCGGGGGAGGGTACACAACGGAGGGGTGAAGGCGACCGGAAAGGGGGGCAAACCGGCCGCCTTCCAAGCTGCGGCACTGCTACGCAGCCAGCGCTTCCAACGCCGTTCGATTGCGAATCACCAGCGTCGAACCTTCCAAACGGATGAACTCTTTTTTCTTCAACTCACTCAGCAGGCGGGTTACGGTCTCGCGCGAGGCCCCGATCATCTGCGCCATTTCTTCATGAGTCAACGCCGCCCGGACCCGAACTTCGCTGTTTCCGTTTTCCTTTTCACGGCTCGCGGTCCAAGAGAGCAACAGCCGGGCCAGCTTGCCTGCCGAGGAACGCGCAAGAACCAGCTCGTGAATGTCGCGATACACAGACTGAAATTCGCGGCTTAGAGCCTGGGCCACGTGAACGCCCAGCTCGCCACTTTTTTCCATTAAGCGGAAAATAGCTTCGCGCTCCACGAAATTCACGTGGCAGGGCATGGCGGTCTCCGCCGTGAGCTCGTAGCAGGCGCCGGAGATGGCTGCGCTCAAACCGAGCACCTCGCCGGCTTCGGCGACTTTGAGGATGAGCACCTTGCCGTCACGTGAGGTGGTGGTGAGCTTGACCTTGCCCGAGCATAGGACGAAAGCACCACGCGACATCTGGCCCTCGACGAACAACACCGCGCCTCCCGGGTAGGTCCCAAGCCGGCTTGAGGCGCTGAACTGCTTCAACACTTCGGGAGAAAGGCCGCAAAACCACTTGTCTTTTCGCAATCGGCACGAGACGCAACTATCTATGATTTCCAACCCGTAGGGGGTCTTCATCTCCACCGCCTCACCGTGATTTTGTTGCCAAGAGAAATCCAAGTCAGGGTTAACCACGTGAATGCCGCGGCGGGCTCGCCGCAGGTCCCTCACCAACAGGCGCGCCTTTTCTGTCTTGGCGAGCAAAGCAGCGGCTACCGTACGAGCGTCTCGGTCCCGAGATCGCAGGCCGTGGATGAGTTCCCATCCTGCACTCGTGTCTGCACCGCCGTGCCACTGCAACCCGCAATGGAACAGATACAACGGATCAATGCGTGGGAAGTTCGGCTGACGGGGCTGGCCTTCGCGCGCCAGACCCAAAACTCGCAGCCGGTGATTGGCTCGCACCAGAGCCAACGCCGACTCCCAACCGTTCCCCGCCCCCGGATAGGCAGCTATGCCGCCACCCTGGTCATCGCCAGTTTGCATGAGTACCCCCGGTCCTGAATCCAAATCCTCACACCGAGTGGTGCAGGGGCTTTCGCAGGTGACATGCCAAAATTGATCATGCGCGCAACCGAATGACACGATGGGAGTTAAGGGATGAATCGAAAGAGCTGAGGCTAGCTCTTTCTGCCGTGGCCGCGGCACCTTGCCGACGCTGCGGCACCTCAACCGGCGCTAGAGTTTGTATTCCTTGGAGGATATCTTCAAGCGAGCGATCATCGACTGCAGGGTGGTACGCTTCAAGCCCAGGCGAGCGGCCGCGCCATCCAGGCCTGCGATCACACCGCCGGTTTCGCGAAGCACGCGCACGATGTGTTCTCTCTGCGAATTCTCCAACGTGCCCTGGACACTTGAACCAAGATCGTCCGACAACTCCGCCAAAGGCGCATCTAGAACCGAACCTCCCGTCATGACTACCGAGCGCTCGATGAAGTTTTCCAATTCCCGAACATTCCCGGGCCAATCCCAGTTTTCCAGTGCTTTCATGGTTTCGACCGATATAGTGGCGATCTGCTTGTTCATGCCTTGCGCGAACTTCTGCATGAAGTAGGCGGCCAGCGAAGGAATGTCGCTCCTTCGTTCGCGCAAGGGCGGCAGACGCAACGGGAAAACATTGAGGCGATAATACAGATCGCTGCGAAATTCGCGATCGGCCACACTGGCTGGCAAATCGCGGTTGGTGGCTGCAATCAGCCGGATGTTCACCTTGATCGTGCGCGTGCTGCCCAACCGCTCGAATTCCTGGTCCTGCAACACGCGCAGCAATTTGGGTTGCAACTCCAGGGGAATGTCTCCAACTTCGTCCAGGAACAGGGTCCCCCTGTCAGCCAGTTCCAGGCGGCCGATCTTCTGGCTCACGGCGCCGGTGAACGCACCCTTCTCGTGGCCGAACAACTCGCTCTCGAGCAAGCCCGTGGGGATGGCAGCGCAATTCAACTTAATAAAGGCGGCGTCCTTGCGACGGCTCATGCGATGGATGGCGTGGGCAACAAGTTCTTTGCCGGTGCCGGTTTCCCCAAGAATCAAGACGGTGGCATCGCTGGGGGCTGCGATCCTCGCCCGCGCTAAAACTCGCTCCAGCGCCGGACTGTCCCCGATAATATCTTCCCGGTTCCGTCCCGCGTGGATTTCGCTTTGGAGGAGGGTTTTCTCGGCCGCCATGCGGGCTCGCAACTCAGAGATTTCGCGGTAGGCCCGGCCGCTATCCAGCGCGACGGCAACTTGTGCCGCCACTTGTTGCAAAAGAGCGACGTTCTCGGGCGAGAAGGCGTGCGGTTCCCGGCTGGCGAGGTTCAGCACTCCCGTCGGGCCCGTGCGCCCAATGAGTGGAATGCAGCATCCCGCTTGTATCCCTTGGGCTAACAGTTCGTCGGTGCACGGCTGATGAAGATCAGCCAGTTGTTGCCGGTCAAATAGTAGTGTTCTTCGCTCCAGAAAAGCCCGTCCGGACGCTGATTCCTTCAGCGGGAGGACCGTGCCCGGTTTCAGCTCTTCCGTGGCGGGGAAATCCAAGGCATATACCTGCAGAGTCCGAGTCGCATCATCGAAAATCGATAGGCTGGCAAAGTGCTGGTCCATAACGCCGCGAATCAGCGCCGTGATCGAGGGGAACAATTCCCGCAACTCGAGGCCGGAACTCAACGTGGTGCTGAGTTCGCGCAGGGTGCGCAGACGCTCCTGCTCCAGTTGCAACGCGGAATGCATTTGCGCATTCTCGATGGCGAGCGCAGCGACTTCAGCCACGCGTTGCAACAACTGCAAATCGATATCCTTAGTGGCGTTGGGGCGTAAACTACCCAGTCCCAAAGCTCCCAATCGCTTTCGAGCCGTGGTCAGCGGCAGCACACAACAGGAACGCATGCCGCTTCGCTTCAGAAGCTCGAGGCATTCCGGAAATCTCGTCTCCTCCAACACGTCATCGACCGCGAGCGGCTGCTGGTTTTGCCACACCCATCCACTGAGGCATTCCTCTACTTTCATTTCCGTGGGCAAACCGCCGGCCCGCAGCGAGTAACGAAGCACTACATCGTTTCTGGAGGGATCGAGCAATGAAATGCTTGCGTCGTCAAAGGAGGTGACTTTGAGAAGTTGTGGCCCGAGCTCTTCAAACAATTCCGCGACGTCACAGTGGCGCAGGATGAGCTGGGCCATATGCAGCAAAGCGTCGCGACGAAATTCAGTCTGTGAAATAAAACTGTCGGGTACCATTTGCACGAGCTTGCATTTAAGGATGCCCCCCTCGAGCAATCGTATCCCCGAATTTCCCACTCCCAAGCGCACCAGATCATAGAACAAGTTGACTCCCGTAAATCAAGAAAAATCTGTCTTCTGAGCTTTCTGTAACACCCACGCCGAACGGAGGAAAGAACTTACCGGTCTGCTGCGGGTCTTCGCCAGGTTACAATTCATCATGGCGCGGGGCTGGGAAAGCAAGTCCGTGGCGGATCAGCAGGCGGAAGCCAACCTTGCAACCGCTCCGCGGCGTCGCAAATCATCTGCGCAGTTGACGCGCGAAGCAGAGGAACAAAGGTTGCAACTTTCCTGCAAGTATTTGCGACAGCAGTTGTGCGACGCCAAAGACCCGCGCCACCGCAAGATGATCGAGGCGGCTTTGGCTGATCTGGAGGCGAAGCTCAAGCCTCTCGGCTGCATGGTTTCCCCTCCATGACGTTCTGGCCTGATGCCGTATAATGCTATTTGCCACATGAAAGCCTACGTGTATGTGTCTCTGAAAAAGAGCGTACTGGATCCGCAGGGGAAGACCATTCAGGGCGCCTTGAAGAAGATGGGGTACCAGGGGTTGGAGGAGGTTCGGCAGGGGAAGTACTTTGAGCTCACGCTGGATGGAGGCCTGACTCGCGCGGAAGCCGAGGCCGAAGTGGCGCGAATGGCTCGGGACGTGCTCACAAACCCGGTGATCGAGGAGTTCCGTTTCTCCCTGGAGGACTAGCCGAATCCTTCCTTGGTAATTGGCCATTGCCCTCCCGCCTGGCTCGGCTTTCATTACAGCTCAGAACCTCGTACGTTCCGCTGGAAACAGGAGTGTCGCTATGTGTGGCATCGTCGGTTACGTCGGCAAGAAGCGTGTAGTGCCGGTCATTCTGGATGGTCTGAAGCGGCTGGAGTATCGCGGCTATGACTCGGCGGGAATCGCAGTGTGCGGCAATGGCGAGGGATTGCAAATCCGCCGCGCCGAAGGCAAGCTGCGCAACCTCGAGGAAGTCATCCGGCTCAAGCCGATCGATGGCACTTACGGCATCGGCCACACCCGCTGGGCTACGCACGGACGTCCGACAGAAGAGAATGCCCACCCGCACCGGGATTGCACGGGCCGCATCGTGGTGGTCCACAACGGCATCATCGAAAACTACCTCGCGCTGAAAAAGAAGCTGACCGAAGAAGGCCACACCTTCACCACCGAAACGGACACCGAAGTCATCGCCCACTTGGTGGAGAAATTTTTTCTGAAGCCAGCGAACGGCAATCGTCCTTCACTGGAGGAGGCGGTCCGCAAGACGGTCGCGATGCTGACCGGCGTCTTCGCGTTGGCGGTAATGGCCGTGGACGAATCGAACACCATCGTCGCCGCCCGCAACGGGCCGCCGGCGGTCATTGGGCTGGGCAAGGATGAATACTTCGTTGCCTCGGATGTCCCGGCGATCCTCTATCATACTCGCGATCTGTTCTTCCTCGCCGATGGCGACCTTGCCGTGCTGACACCGGAAGGTGTGCGGCTCACGGATTTCAGCGGCCAGCCCATCGTGCGCCAGGTACAGCACGTCACCTGGGACCCGGTCATGGCGGAAAAAGGCGGCTTCAAGCATTTCATGCTCAAGGAAATCTACGAGCAGCCGCGCGCCGTGCGCGATACCACGCTGGGCCGGGTTTCGCAGGACACCGGCCACGTTTTCCTCGATGAGATGGAAATCTCGGAAGCGGAATTTAAGGCGGCCAAGAAAATCAACATTGCCGCTTGCGGCACCAGTTGGCACGCAGCGCAGGCCGGCAAATTCATGATCGAGCAGATGGCGCGCATTCCAGTGGAGGTCGACTACGCCAGCGAATGGCGTTATCGCGATCCCATCATTTCCGCCGACACGCTGACCATGCTGATCACCCAGTCGGGCGAGACCGCCGACACCATCGCCGCCCAGCGCGAAGCCAAGGCCAAAGGATCGAAAACGCTGGCCATCTGCAACGTTGTGGGCTCGATGATTACGCGCGAAGCCGCCGGAACCATTTACACCCATGCCGGCCCGGAAATCGGCGTGGCCTCGACCAAGGCTTTTACCGCCCAACTCACGGCTCTTTACTTATTTGCTCTCTATCTGGGGCAGGTTTGCGAAACCATGAGCCCCGAGCAGGCTCGGCTCGCCGTGCAGGAACTCACGCGCATCCCCGGCAAACTGGAGCACTTGCTCACTCATGAAGAGGACTGCGAAGACCTGGCCAAGGAATACCTGCGTTCGCAGGATTTCCTGTTTCTGGGACGCGGCATTCACTATCCCATTGCGCTCGAAGGGGCGCTCAAGCTGAAGGAAGTCTCCTACATCCATGCCGAGGGCTACCCAGCGGGCGAGATGAAGCATGGGCCCAACGCGCTGATCGACGAGAACTTGCCGGTGGTGATCATCGCGACTTGTGACCGCGAGAATGAGCTCTCGCGGATCCGCTACGAGAAGACATGCTCCAACCTGAAGGAAGTGAAGGCGCGTTCCGGAAAGGTGATCGCGCTGGCCACCGAAGGCGACGAGGATATTAAAGAAGCCGCCGACCACGTGCTCTACATTCCAGCCGCCCCGGAAGAGTTGCTGCCGATTCTGGAAGTCGTGCCCTTGCAGTTGCTGGCCTACCACATTGCGGTGCGGCGAGGCTGCGACGTCGATCAACCGCGCAACCTGGCCAAGTCGGTGACGGTAGAGTAGCCGGAACAGATGTGGGGCGGACACTCTTGTCCGCCAGTCCTTGTCAGCAGACTTCAGAACCTTGCTTCGCGATGTTCTTGCTTCGCGCAGCGTGACAATCTCATCTACATAGTTGATGAGCCCCTTCCAAACTTTCACTGCGCGCCTGGCCCAGTCCGTCCCTCTATCTATCCAAACCAAGCATCTGGAATTTGAAATGAAAGGGGTCTCCCGATTCGGCTTCGTGGCCGGGCAATGGCTTTCGTTCAAACACACCAAGCCGGACGGCGAGGAAATCACACGCGCCTACTCCGTGGCGTCCGCTCCGGGCGAGAACAACCGCTTTGCCCTCTGCCTGAACCGCGTCCAGGACGGCTACATGTCGAACTACCTGTGCGACATGAAAGAAGGCGAAGAGATTTTTTGCGAGGGTCCGTTCGGCGACTTCATTCTGCGCCCGCCCCTGCGCGACACGGTCTTCATCGCCACCGGCACGGGCGTGGCGCCATTCCGCTCCATGCTGCACTGGTTGCTGGCGGAGGAAGCCCGCCATCAAGGCAAGCAATTCTGGTTGTTGTTCGGTAGCCGGCATGAATCGGCGATCTACTATCACGAGGAATTTCTCGGCCTCGCCGCGAAGCATGCGAACTTTAACTATTTCCCGACGCTCAGCCGGGGCAGCGAAGAATGGAAAGGCCTGCGCGGTTACGTGCAGGAGCACGTTCCCGCCATCGTCGTGGGCCGAAGCGACATGCACGCGTATATCTGCGGCCTCGATAAGATGATCAGGGCCAATCGTGAACTGTTGAAGGGCATGGGCTGGGAGCGCCGGTCTATCCTCTTCGAAAAGTATGACTAAGTTCCATAAGTCGACGTGTACAGTTGCTAACGCCAACTTATAACGCCCGATAACTATCCGCTGCAATTACCCCGGTAATCTTGGCTGGGCCGTCTCGCGAAGGCAGACTATTGCTTCGCAACAAGTCAGACGTTTCTCGGAACGTCAGACAAGGATGTTATGAGAAGTAGCATTGGGCACTTGCTTGGCGGTGTTGTTCTGTTAGCAGGCGGAGCTTGTTTCGTTTTGTACGGAGCGCGGGGATGGAAACCGCTTTGGCAGGCGCAGCAAGCTAATCCGGCAAAGCGCGCGGCTGCTCAATCCTTTGATCCGACTGGCGGCGATCGCGTAATTCATGAGGCCACCGGCCAGAAGGCTTACGGCCCGCTCGCCGATGCAACCTCGGAAGCGCCAAAGCCGGAGGGAGAAGACGCCCCCCGGGCAGTTCCTACTCCTCAAGCGGCAGCTTCGATTGATCACATCATGCAGCCGTCAAGCCAGGGACCTGGGCATTTCCTGCGCAAGCGCTTTTCTGTCACCGAATATCATGGCTTCGAGTTCGAGGTTCCCGCGCATGCACTTCATCCTGAGCTGCGCGGCAGTTTCAAGTCGAGCGTGTCCGGGGGCGGGCGCGATGCCAATGTCCAGGTGCTGCTACTTGACGAGCAGGAGTTCAACAACTTCGCGCGGGGCGAAGAAGGCACCGTCACTTTCCAGACCGATCCCTCCGACGATGGCGAAGTGGATTGGGCCCTGAATTCCCCCTTGTTCGTGGCGCAGAAGTACTTTCTGATTTTCCGCAACGCTTCGCCTCACCGCCGCAACAAGAGTGTCTACGCCGACTTTACCGTGAGCTCGGAATGAACCGCCTTCCCCTCGGGTAGCGGTGCGCCGGCGCAGGCGGCTCAGGATTTCAGACCAACCCCGTACACGTAGTTATAGGTTCCTCCCGGAGTCCAGGGCGAAGCGGCGCTGAAGGAAGCGAACAGCATGGATTGATTCACGAAGCTCACGAATACGTCCTGCTGCATGCCATTGGCCTGGACGCGAAAGGTGAACAGGCCGTGGCAGGGATCGTTGAGTTCGCCGGTGCTGCCGTACAGATAAGGTGTGTCTTCGACCGCCTGCAACGTGCCCTGCGCCATGACGTTGCCTAATTCGTCACTGACAGTGACGTCGCCGCTTTGCGTGACCAGGATCATTGCTGTGCCGAGTGTGGGGCTTCCGGCTTCCGCGTTATTCTGCCCGGTGCTGGCGCCGGTCTTCTGATAGTAGATGGCCTGGTAGGCTCCCGCCATGGAGGGATCAAAATCTTTGCTGGCGGCTTTTGGCAAGCCCAGGATCGCGCCGTTTGCGGTATCGACGGCGAACACTCCGTTGGCGGTCCCGAAAATATAGTCGGTGCCGCCCCCGTTGCCGGCTTCGGAGACCTGCAGAAAAGTGCCGGAAGAATCGAGCTGGGCCTGCGTCAAATCGATGGTGCCGCTGTTGAATGTGCTTTGCCCGGGATTGCCGCCATTCAGCGCGCCGTAGGGCCAATAGGAACTGTTCGTACCCATGCCTTGCGAATTCACCGTGACCGACCCCACCTCCACGCCGCCTGCGGCAGTGCGGAATTGCATATAGTTGTACGACTTTCCGGTGAAGGTAGACAGGGAGATCGGTCCGCTCTCGACCGCGGTAATTAGCGCGGGAGCGTCGGCGTTGGGACCCGTCTTGGCGGCTTGAATCAGCATGGCGTAGCCTGGAACTTCGTAGGCCGCGATCAGATTCCCTGTGGGATCGTTGAGCGAGTAGGTGCCATCGGCGTTTACCACATAGGGCGCCGTTCCGCGGGTGCTGTTGGAAACGTCGGAGTAGGAAATGGTTTTGGCGATGGAATCGATCGTGATGGTCATGAAGTCGCCCACCGACGCCGTTCCGTTGTAAGTGCGGGAGGACGGAACCGCGGGTTGCTCCCATGGCGGAGTGGAAGTGCAAGCAAGGAGAAGAACGAGCGGCAGCGAGAGAGCCATAGCGCGAAGTCTCATAAGAGGATCCTCATTCGGGCGCGGGGAGATGCGCCGTCGGAGGCATCGGCTGAAGAAGGAGAAACTTTAGGCTGGGGCGTGGAACTCAACTCTGCTGGCCGGGGGCATGCGGGACGCGTGTCTGAGGGAGGAACCTCCGGTCTTCCGCCTACCGAGCCGCAGCCGCGGCTTTCTTCATCACCGGCACCGGCGTGACTTTGGCCGGTTGAATCGGTTGGCCGGTTTCATCACTCAGCAATTCAGCGCCGTTGCGCACAGCCGAGGCGCAGCGCTCGCAGAGGACCACATGGCCATCGCACTCCGCGCCGAGCGTGGCGTGACTGCTGTGCTTGCACTTCCATCCTTGCTGGGAACCGTTGGGGTTCTTTACCACCGTGATTCGAGTTGCCATGGAATCCTCCGCGCCAATACTGCCCGGCGCCGGAGCGGGCGGGAAGGTTACGGTGGACCAGTCACGGATGGGGAAGAGCTAAGCACCGGCAAATAAGGCAATTGGGAGTACTGAGCCCGGAGGCCCAGAGACTATAGTTTGCCGTGGGCGCTTCCTCAGAGTGACGGCAAACTCTCGAACCCAGTGCACTACCCGTGGTAAAAATAACCCTCCATGTTTCCCGCACAGAAATTTAACCCGCTGGCGCCGCGCAAGCCGCGCGTGGGATGCGTGGGGTGCCTGGGCCATACCGCCTGGATCCTGGCCGTGGGCGCGATCTTCCTGCTCGCGTCGACGGCGGTGTTCTATCCCTGGGCATTCTATCTCGGCGGAAAATTTCACATCCTTCCTTATTGGCAGGGCGTGGGCAAGCTGCACGCGAAAAGCGGCGACTACGTTCTGTTCGTCCGCCTGGAGCCGACGCCGCGCGGCAGCGGCATGTATCTTGAGACCAACCTGACCGGTATCAGCTATATCTGCACGCCGCGAGGGGAGAGCCTTCGGCTCAGCCTCGGGGGCGGCATGCGAAAGTACTTGAGTCGGTCCACCGAAGGAGAAGCGATTAATCTTTATATGATTTATCGGCCTTGGAATTTTCAGTTCGTCAGCGACCGCCGGCCTCACCTCTCGTTCCGCGGCCACTGGCATAACCCGAACCTGGTGATGGACGACGACGGCAGCATTGGGAGAGCCTTCCAGCCGGACGGCACGGTCTATCGCGGCAACGATACCAACCGCCCTTACAAGCAGGATGTCGTCCCCGTGACGTTCACGCCGGGGTCGTATTCCGATTTCGAGGCGGCCTGCGGGGCGACGAAGCGCTGAGCGGACTCGGTATCAGCGCCCGGTGGCGGGACGACAATTGGGGAACCGCCGGATTGCCTTGCGCGTATCTACACTCGTGACATTTGTGGAGAGAGGTGGCTACCATGCACCTGTTCAGCATGTTTTTCTTCTTCCCGTTTTTTGGCTTCGGCTTCGTGATGTACTTTCTCCCGTCGATCATTGCCATACTGCGCAGCAAGCGTGACATTCTGGGGATCGTTCTACTGAACTTTTTCCTGGGATGGACCTTGATCGGCTGGGTGGTGGCGCTGGTGTGGGCTGTAAAGACGGACGTGGTAGTCGTGTACCGTGTTTAGGATCGGAAGCGAGCCTCTAGTTTGTGGTCGCGAGCGAAGTTGCTGAGCGCAGCGAGGAAGCGATACGCCTGCAGCCCAAGAGATCTCCTGCATTGTTCATAAACGGACACCGGGGTCCGGAAGCGCACGCGTTAACGACAACGACAATTCGCTCTTCCCATAAAAATGTTGCATTTGCGCACCGGCGTCTTGGCACGCGGTTTGCATTCAAATCGAGTTCCATCGCGGCGACCCGCGGACCGCTCGCCAGCGATGCATTGAATTTCGGAGGCTTAATGAGTCTCTTTCTAAATCACCTGAAGCAGGTCTTCCGACGGCTTTTCCGCGCACCGCTGTTTACCGCGGTTGCTTTAATCACCGTGGCCGTCTCCATCGGAGGCACTACGCTCGTCTTCAGCGTAGTGGAGGGTGTGCTGCTCAAACCGCTTCCTTACCCGCAGGCTGACCGCCTGGTGGGCGTGTGGTACAAAGCCCCCGGCGTGAACCTCCCCAGACTCAGCATGGCGGCGTTCCTCTATTTCATCGACCGCGAGCAAAATAAAACTCTCGAAGATATCGGCATGTACTACGCGGCAACTTACAGCGTGACCGGCAGTACGCAACCCGAACAGGTACACGGCCTTGGCGTGACGGATGGCATGCTCCCAATTCTTCGCGCTCGCACTGCCTATGGTCGGCTTTTCACCAGGCAAGACGATTTACCCGGGAGTCCGAAGACCGTCATTCTCACCTACGGCTTTTCGCAACGCCATTTCGGCGATGATCCTTCCGTCGTTGGCCGCACGCTTACGCTCGATGGCGAGACACGCGAGATCGTCGGCATTCTGCCTAAGGATTTCCGCTTCCTCAACCAGGGCGATGCTGAACTCATCGTGCCCATGCAGCTTGACCGCAGCAAAACCCAGCTTGGCAGTTTTTACCCCACGGGAATAGCGCGGCTGAAGCCCGGGGTCACGCTGCGAGAGGCCAGCGCCGATCTGCAGCGTCTCATCCCCGTCGCCATCCACAGCTTTCCTGCGCCGGAAGGGTTTAGCGTTGCGTTATTTGAAAAAGCAAATTTCTCAATTGACATGCACCCACTCAAAAACGATGTAATCGGCGATGTAGGCAACGTTCTTTGGGTGCTCATGGGTTCCATTGTCATCGTGCTGCTCGTAGCGTGCGCTAATGTTGCCAATCTGCTGTTGTTGCGGGTCGAGGGGCGCCGTCAGGAGCTCGCCGTTCGCTCCGCATTGGGAGCGGGCCGCAAGGACATCATCGCGGGCCTGCTGCTGGAAAGCCTCGTGCTTGGCGGCGGCGGGAGCACGATTGGCTTAGCGATTGCCTACGGTGCTCTCCGCATGCTGATCGCAGCGGCGCCCACGGGCTTGCCTCGCTTGCATGAGATTGGCATTAACATCCCGGTTCTTCTGTTTACTCTCAGCCTGGCGCTTTTCGTGAGCCTGGTCATCGGCATGATTCCGGTCATGAAGTACTCCGGCATTACGGCCAGCACTGGCTTGCGCGAGAGCGGACGCACCTTGAGCCAGACCCGCGAGCGGCATCGCGCGCGCAATGCACTGGTGGTGATACAAGTCGCCCTGGCGCTGGTGCTGCTCATCTGCTCCGGACTCATGATTCGCACCTTCCACGCACTCACCCGCGTCTCGCCGGGGTTCCAGAATCCTGACACACTGCAAGCTTTCGATATCTACATTCCTGAAAGCCAGATCCCCACCGCGCAACAGGACCAGGTCATCCACAGGCAGCAAGCCATCCTGGACCAGATTGCTGCTATTCCCGGAGTCTCCTCGGTAGGCATTACCACGAACGTTCCCATGTCGGGCGTTGGCAACTTCGACCCCGTTTACGCCAGCGATCGCAGATACAAAGAGGGCGAACTGGCGACTTTGCGCCGCTCAAAATTCGTTTCGCCGAGGTTTTTCTCGACCATGGGCATACTGCTCATCGCTGGCCGGGACATCACATGGCCGGAAGAGTTTGAGAAACGTCCGGTGGCGATCATCTCCGAAAATTTTGCTCGCGAATATTGGGGTTCGCCCGCCAACGCCATTGGCAAACTCATCCATGTCGGCTCGACCGACCCGTGGCACGAGATTATCGGCGTGTCTGAGAATGTCTACGACGACGGCGTCAGCCAGGATCCTCCTTCCGCGGTTTACTGGCCTCTCTACCAGGAAAACTTTGAAACGCAAAAAGTGATGGTCAAGCGCTATGTGAGCTTCGTTGTCCGGTCGCCGCAGGCAGGCTCAGCCGCGTTTCTGAAGGAGGTCGAGCGCGCAGTCTGGTCGGTGGATCGCGATTTACCGCTCGACAACCCAACCACGGTTGGTACTTTGTACGCGAAATCCATGGCGCGGACATCGTTCACACTGGTGATGCTGTGCGTCGCCGGAGCCATGACGCTGCTGCTGAGCATCGTCGGACTCTACGGCGTGATCGCCTATGCCATCTCGCAGCGCACGCGCGAAATCGGGATTCGCTCGGCGCTGGGCGCGCAACGCGAGGCGCTCACCAGAATGTTCGTTCGCCAGGGCCTCCTGCTCGCCGGCATTGGAGTGGGCTGCGGCGTTGCCGTCGCCTTTGCCGCCACGCGGCTGATGGGTTCGCTGCTGTATCACGTCAGTCCGGTGGACCCGTGGACCTACGCCGCAGCGACGCTGGCGATTGTCGCTATCGCGTGGCTTGCCACGTATGTGCCGTCCCGCCGGGCGGCGGTGGTCGATCCGGTGCAGGCGCTAAGGGCGGAGTAATGGTTCGCGGCGGTCAAGATGACAAGTTGTGAGCAGCTTTTGGTTCACTGCTCCCGCTGCAGGCCATCCACCATCTGCTTCGCTTCGGTGAGTCCGCAGCCGTAGAGCTGGCGAGCGGTATAGACGGCGGTGATAACCTGGCCGCGGCGGACGAGATCACGTAGCTTTTCCTGCTGTGCTTCGCGATTCAGGGATCGCAGGCGCGTGAAATCCTCGGTTAGAGAAATCGGGTCGGCGATGGCGGTGTACGGGCGTAACAGTTCTAGGAACTTCTTGGGGCCGGGCGCCACGTCCCAGCGGATTCGCAAAAACGGCGGCGTAGTCATCGTGACCGGATAGTCGCGATAAAGAGTCGAGCTGCTCCCATACCAGCGCTTTTCCGCCGGAGCCGGTTCAGATCGTTCCGCGTCCAAAGCGTCGGATAGGGCCTTGGTGTCGCCGGGCAATTCCAGTTCGATGTAGCGCAAATTTTGCGTGATAGTCGTGTTCTGCCGCGCCGCGTCGGGGGTTTCGACCCGCTCATGCACCAGGCGGGCCGAGGCGATCTCTCCGTAAGAGATGAACACAACCGAGGGATCATCGGCAGGCAGTTCGTAGTTCAGATAAGAACGATACTGCGCGTACAGCCCGGTTTCGTTGGCCCGCACCAGCCAGTTCGAGGGATGAAAGCGCGCGGTCACGAATCGCAGCGTCAGCATGAGGAACAGTAAGAGGAAGGGGCCGAAGATGTAGCCGGGAATCCATTTTGCCGTGTAGGCATGGAAAAACATGACGACGCCTGCAGCGAAGCCTGCAAGCCACACGATCAAAGCCAGCATCCGCGGATGGCGGAAGACGCGGTCATTGGGGCCGATTTCGACATCTCGAGAACGGAGCAGGCGCATGTTCGCAAAAGAAGTACGTCAGGAGTGTAACCGGATAGCCGTCCAAAATGGATTGACATCCGGGGAACAGGTTCCCGCAAGTGGAGTAGTTGGGGAAAACTCTGGCTCCCCCGAACCGCGCTTATTTAAGGTGTACAATTTCATCGCTCGACAACCCCGTGTTGTTTTCCGGCCCGTTTAGACCCCGCTTTAGTCACAACTAGGAGGTCAGGAGGATCTTATGAAACGGCTCCTCGTCAGTGTGCTGGTTCTCTCCGCCGCGGCTCTTGCCCAGACGCCATTCGATGGAACCTGGGTGGCCAATCTCGGTACCACGCAATTGTCTCCTAAGCCGTTCGTGTTTGCTGTGCGCGACGGCAGGTACATCTGCTCAACCTGCATTCCGAAGATCAACATCAAAGCCGACGGCACGCAGCAAGCTATTGCCGGCTCACACTACGCTGATAGCATGGCCATCAAAGTCCTGGACGGCAACACCATCGAAGAAACCGACATGCTCGCCGGCAAAGTGGTCTACAAGGAAACCGATACGGTTTCCGCCGACGAAAAAACCCTTACCGCCAAATTTGAGGATACCTCGGAGAACTCGCCCGTCACCGGTGAGCGGATTTCCTCCCGGGTGGGCAAAGGCCCGGCGGGCTCGCATGCCATCTCCGGCTCGTGGAAAGCGGAGAAGCTGGCAAATCTTTCCAGCAACGGCGCCACGATTAAGTTTGAGAGTACTGACAACGGGCTGAAAATGTCGGACACGAACGGTCAGAGCTACGACGCCAAGTTCGATGGCAAGGATTATGAGATAGCTGGCGATCCCGGCCATACGATGGTCTCGTTGAAGAAAGTGGACGATCACACCATCGATGAGACCGACAAGCAGGACGGAAAAGTCGTTTCCATGGACCACATCACCGTTTCGCCCGATGGCAAGACCATGACCTATTTGGTAAACAACATCAAGTACGGCAGAACCAGCACGTTCACGCTGGATAAGCAGTAGCTGCGAGAGGAGTTGGCCCCAAGTTCGGGAGGCGGGCGGAGCGTCTGAAGACGCGCCCTGATACGAAGATTTGCGCGGTTGGGATGCATCGCGGGGGAAAGCGATTCGTAACAGGATATGGCTTCAGCCATATCGCACGACGACAGGAAAATTCGAAAGTCCCGCCGGAGGCGGATCGAGAGCAAAGCCTCGGTACGCGGATGAAAACGGATAATCCGCCGGCGCAGCCGCGAGACGGCGCTTCACGGGATTGTCCTGGATGTACTCCCGCAACCTGGCATAAGCTTCCCGGTCGCTGATCCGCACCTCGGAGAATCCTTTCTGCCAGAACGGTTTGATTCGCAATTCCCGGTTGACGCGGAAGGCGAATCCTCCCTTGACGAATTGAACTGCCCGTTCGATGCTGATCTCGTCGAGCGTTAAAAGCAGGTGGAAGTGGTCCGGCATGACGACGAACTCATGCAGCCGGTATTTTCTCTGGGCACGATATTCGTAGAGGACTTTGAGGAACAATTCCGCGGCGCGGTTTGATTGGAGGAGATTTCGCTTCTCGTGCGTGGATGAAGTGACGAAGAACGTTCGGGAGGTGGCGACAATACGCAGCGGATCGGCGCGACGTGGGGGGATGGACATGCGGGTAGGGTGCTCGACGGCATCGCGAGTTGTCTGTGACGGATGTCACAGGTTAGTTGGCAGTTTCGTGCGCCTCCGGCGGGTGGTCGGGTTTGATGGCGGGTGACGGCGCGTCTGAAGACGCGCCCTGATACGAGGCTGCACGGGGGCCGGCGTCGCGGTTAGGAAGTTGCACGGCTAGTGCGATTCGTAACAGGATATGGCTTCAGCCATATCGCGCAAGTGTGAGGATTGATAAGCCGCCGGAGGCGAGGTGGGATTGAAGCCCGCCTCCGGCGGGTGGATTGGATTTTGATGGGGTGACGGCGCGTCTGAAGACGCGCCCTGATACGGGGATTTGCGCTGCGATGAGCCGCGCCCGACCCGAAATTACTCCCGCCCGGGTTCGCTAAGGGCAGGCTCTGGGGGCATGGGGCGTTGCGTACCTCAAAACTCCACGGGTGTCGGCGACATTCTGAATTCCCCGTCAAAGCAATCGCCGAGGGGGCAACCGGTGAATCGTTTTAGGTGCTCGGCGTGCGCCCTGGGCCCACCGGTCCATCGATATTTGGACGCCGTGTGTAGCCTAATCGGACCGTGGCACGCTTTGCAGCGCACCGAGGGTTGCTCTGCTCGACGGAGAGCTTCCTCAACGGTAATCACACGCCATTCGAACTTTAGTCTTCCCGTGCTTGGGTCCTTGATGATCTTATTCGTGACCGGGTCCTTGACCCACTCGCGAATCTCACACTCATAGACGTCAACTCTGGGCACCTTATCACTTCCTTTCATCGTCCAGACATCCATCGCATGGCCAAGGCAGGCCCGGTCTCAAGAGCCGCGACAAGGGTCGAGCATCCGGCGTAGGATGGGTCGCACCGAGGAGGGTGCGGAGGATGGCGACGAAAAATCAAATTGTGAAACACTACGGTCGGATGTGGCCACGCGAAGTCTTCTATTGTTTAGTACCGAACGAAAAGGGCAAAGGCAAAAAGACCTACCTTGCAAAAGGGCTAGACCTTGTGAACGAGCCAGGCGTTTACGTCTTGTATCGCGATGACATCCCATATTACGTCGGCCAAGCGGCTAAACTCCGTCACAGACTTTGGGCGCATGCTTGTGCACCAGGCGCCCGCTATCACAACTTCTGGAATTATTTCTCAGCCTTTGTAATTGAAAGTCCGGACCTACGCAATCAGGTTGAGGGAATTCTTATCGCGGCCATGCCCACGGCCAACAGTGCGAAGCCTCGGCTCGAAAGGGCCAAGTTTCCGGCCGCTGTGAGCGAAATGACTCGTGTCATTTATCGCTTTCAGGCAAACCCGAAGCTAGAGTTCGAAAAGATTACACGGACTCTTGCAAAAATGCAGGCCGTCCGCAAGCGAAGAAGAGCGAGGGTCTGATTCTGGAACTCTGGCCCGATCCGTCAGATTTCTGGACTCCCCGCATGTCGCATCCTCCCCTCCCCCTGCCGCATCTAAACCTTGACAGCAACTCACTCAAGTCCTATCATGCTATCAGCCGCAATGACTGGCGCATTGATTATAAAGCACTTATAGCTTAAAAAGGAGCCAACCATGGCTAAGATTATTGGGATTGACCTGGGCACTACCAACTCCTGCGTGGCGGTTATGGAGGGTGGAGAGCCTACGGTGATTGCGAATGAAGAGGGTGGGCGGACGACTCCTTCGGTCGTTGGGTTCACCAAGACCGGGGAACGGCTGGTGGGGCAGGTCGCTAAGCGGCAGGCCATAACCAATCCGGAGAACACGGTTTATTCGATCAAGCGGTTTATGGGACGCCGCTTTGACGAGGTGACGGAAGAAATCAAGATGGTCCCGTACAAGGTCGTGCAGTCGGGCGACCATGTGGCGGTTTTGGCGCAGGGGAAGGAATACACGCCGCCGCAGATTTCCGCCATGATCCTGCAGAAGCTGAAGAAGGCGGCGGAAGATTACCTCGGCGAGAAGGTCAACGAAGCGGTTATCACCGTGCCGGCGTACTTTAACGACGCGCAGCGGCAGGCGACCAAGGATGCGGGCAAGATTGCCGGGCTCGACGTCAAGCGCATTATCAATGAGCCGACGGCGGCGGCGCTGGCTTATGGGCTGGACAAGAAGAAGGACGAGACCATCGCCGTGTACGACTTCGGCGGCGGTACGTTCGACATTTCGGTGCTGGAAGTCGGCGAAGGCGTGGTGGAGGTGAAGGCCACGAACGGCGATACGCACCTGGGCGGCGACAATCTGGATCAGCGGATTGTGGACTGGCTCATCGATGAATTCAAGAAGGATGAAGGCCTCGACCTGCGCGGCAAGGGTAACGAGATGGCGCTGCAGCGTCTGCGTGACGCGGCCGAGCGGGCGAAGATTGAGCTTTCGACTACGATGGAGACCGAGATCAATCTGCCGTTCATCACGGCGGATGCGGGCGGTCCGAAGCATTTGGTCAAGAAGCTGACGCGGGCGAAGCTGGAGGGCATGGTGGAAGACATCATCCAGCGCTCGGTGGGGCCGTGCAAGCAGTGCATGAAGGATGCGGGCGTGGATGCCAGCAAGATTCAGGAAGTGGTTCTGGTCGGCGGGCAGACGCGTATGCCGCGGATTCAGGCGCTGGTGAAGGAGTTGTTCGGGCGCGAAGGGCATAAGGGCGTTAACCCGGATGAAGTGGTCGCGGTGGGCGCGGCGATTCAGGGCGGTGTGCTGGGCGGGGAAGTGAAAGACCTGTTGCTGCTCGACGTAACTCCTTTGACCCTGGCGATTGAGACTTTGGGCGGCGTGGCGACGCCGATGATCCCGCGCAACACGACCATCCCGACCAAGAAGACGGAGACGTTTTCGACCGCGGCGGATAGCCAGACTTCGGTTGAGGTGCATGTGTTGCAGGGCGAGCGGCCCATGGCGGCGCAGAACCGGACCCTGGGCAAGTTCCACTTGACTGGGTTGCCGCCGGCTCCGCGGGGCGTGCCGCAGATTGAGGTGACGTTCGATATCGACGCGAACGGCATTCTCAACGTGACGGCGAAAGACAACGCCACGGGCAAGGACCAGAAGATCACGATTACGTCGTCTTCCGGGCTGAGCAAAGAGGAAGTGGAGCGCATGGCCAAGGAAGCCGACGCGCACTCCGCCGAGGACAAGGCGCAGCGCGAGTCGATCGAGGCCAAAAACCAACTCGATTCCATGGTCTACAGCGTGGAGAAGATGCTGCGCGAGCAGGGGGATAAGATCAGCGGCTCGGAACGCGGCGACGTGGAGAACGCGATTGCCGACGCGAAGAAGGCGCTGGAGTCGAACGACAAGGCGCAGATGGAGAAGGCGCGCGAGAGCCTGACCCAGGCTTCGCACAAGCTGGCCGAGCAGATGTACAAGGCGGCACAGCCGGCGGCGGGCGCGGCCGCGGAATCGGGTTCGGCGGCGGGACCTGAGGCCGGATCCAACGGCGCTAGCCAGAAGAAGGACGAAGGCGTGATCGACGCCGAGTACGTGGACGTAGAGGACAAAAAATAGGTCGTCAGTCGTCGGTCGTCAGCATAGGGCCACGGATTTACACGGATGGTCGCGGATAAACCGATCTGCGAAATCCGGGGAGTCCGTGGCTAGCTTTTTAGGTTGTGAAGGGAGAACCCCAGGGGAGGTAGAGAAGTGCAATTTGAAGTCAACGGAAGAAGCTACTTTTTGGCGTTCGTGGAAGACGAGCGGCGGTGGTATTTGTTTTCGCCGGGGAGCGGCGAAGGGCTGCAGCGCATTCCTGTGTATGTGGATGCGGTGAAATTTGCCCGGGTGGGGACGGAGGAAACTCAGGTTCCACGCCCGTAGGTCCGTTTCGGCGCGGCGCACGAGGGAAGGGCCCGGTGGGACGCAGGGAATCGAGTACAATGCTCGGCCATTGGAGGGACATGCCAATGAAGCATACTCAGCCGAAATTCTCATGGGCGCCGCTAGCGGTTCTGGCGGCCGGCCTCGTGGTGGCGGCGCAAGCGGCGCTGGCGCAGACCGGCGCGCCGATTCCGGAAGACAGCCCGGTGTACAAGTCGTTCATGCTGCTGAAGAGCCAGGCGTCGTACCACACAGTGATGAACATGCAGTCGAACGATCCGCAGATGGCGCGGGCGGCGGCGATGGGTATGGGATTCAGCCCGCCGGAAAGAATTCAGCAAGGCGACACGTCGCAGGTAATCATGCACATGAAGTTGCCGGCCATGGATGTGCCGGGCACGATCGATGACTGGGAGATTCGCGCGGTGGCGCGGAATGGGCACGCGGCGCGGATGTTCTCGTCGCCGGCGATCCCGCGTTTGAAAAAGCTGCAGGCGCAGCAGTATGCCATGCAGATGGCGATGCTAGAGAAACAGGCCACTTCGGCCATTGCCCAGGCTCTGGCGCAGGGGCCCATCGGTGCGATCCGGGCGGGAATGCTGGCGGGTGAGACGGTGGCTTTTGCGGCGACGATGACGCATGAGTACAAAGCGGCGCAAGAATTCTGGAACTGGAAATGCATGGACCAGCCAGCTTCCGGGGGCGACAGCAGCCAATCCAAAGCGCAGCTCACGGATGCCAAGTTGGTTGGCGATGACACGGTGAATGGGACCGCAGTGACCGCGTACGATTTCTACGCCAATGACAGCAGCGGCTCGCATGGGCCGATGCGTCTGTTCATCGCGAAAGATACCGGGCTGCCGCTGCGCATTCACATGGATGATCCCGGCGGCCACGGTAGCATGGATATGGACTACACCTACGATACGAAAGCGCAGATTGAAGTGCCGGGTTGCTTGGCGAAGTAAGGATTGTCATCCTGGGCGGAGTCTCCGCTCAGGATGACGACGCGTTTGACGTAACTTCTATCAATGGCGACAACCGAAAAAAAGGACTACTACGGCACGCTCGGGGTGAAGAAATCCGCCTCGGCGGAGGATATCCGCAAGGCGTTCCGCAAGCTGGCGCGGAAGTATCATCCCGACGTCAATCCCGGCGACAAGGCGGCGGAAGAGAAGTTCAAGGCCATGTCGGAAGCCAACGACGTTCTCAGCGATCCCAAGAAGCGGAAAATCTACGATCAGGTCGGGTTCTACTCAGACAACATCGATCCGGCTACGGCGGACGCTTATGCGCGGGCCGGGGCTAGCGGGGGCTTTCCGGGTGGTGGCTTTCCCGGCGGCGGCGCTGGGCCGCAAGGCGGAAATTTCGACTTCAGCGGATTTGATTTTTCCGATCTGGTGGATGGCGCGCGGGGGCGAAAGACTGGCAGCGGAGGCTTCAAAGATATTTTTTCGGGCATCTTCGGGGGCCGGGGCGGCGCTCACGCCGAAGGGCCGGAGCCAGGCGACGATTTGGAGTATCAGGTCAACGTGCCTTTCTGGACCGCGATTCGCGGCGGGGTGATGCGGCTGAGCGTCACGCGGCGCGATACCTGCGGTAACTGTCACGGCCAGGGATACATCGAGGCACCCGGAAAGTGTCCGCAGTGCGGTGGCAGCGGGCAGATCACCCAAACCAGCGGGCGCATGAAGTTTAACGTGCCGTGCCCGCGCTGCCATGGGACGGGGAAGAACATTTCGACCTGTCCGGTGTGCCATGGCGAGGGCACGATCGAACGCACCGAGCCGCTGGAGGTCCGTATCAAGCCGGGGACGCGCGATGGGCAGCGCATCCGCCTGGCCGGAAAGGGTAACGCCGGAGTGCACGGCGGGCCGACCGGAGACCTCTACGCGATTATTCGCACGGGCGACCATCCCGTGTTTCACCGCGACGGGGACGACATTCATCTGACCGTGCCGGTGAGCGTGACGGAAGCGGCGTTGGGGGCGAAGGTCGAGGTGCCGACCATAGACGGTCGCACGCTGCTGCGGATTCCGCCGGGGACGCAATCCGGACAGAAGCTCCGGCTGCGGGAAAAGGGCGTGCCGTCGGCGACGAAAGACGGCGCGCGCGGGGATGAGATTGTCGAAGTGAAGATCGCGGTACCGGTTCCGCGCGATGAAGAGACCAAAGAAGTGCTGCGCGAGCTGGCAAAACGGAATCCCGAGGACCCAAGGGCGGAGTTGTTCAAGGATCTGTAACCTCGGGCCACGGATTTGCGCGGATATTCGCTGATCGATCCGGCAAATCTTCCTCGTAGGGAATCCGTGTTAATCCGTGGCGGCCGGTTTTTGGATTTTCGCCTCATTACCTTCGTCCTCCCTTCCACTGACAAAGACTTTCCAAAAAATTTTCTTGCGTCCCCGCCAATTTCCCGTATCCTGCGACTGCGAAGTAACTTCAGCCGAGCTTCTGGAATCTAACCCCCTACCAGAAGGCCCAATCAGCACGGCAAGCGCCATGGCGGGGCTGAGAGTGATTCGCTCAAGGGAGGAACACATAGAAATTGGCAACAGCTAGCGCCCCTCGTCAGGAAGATCAATCCCCCCTGCCCGTACCCACCCGGAAGAAATCCGTCCGCCTCACGCTTTGGCCACTGGTCGCCGCCACCTTCTTTATGGTCTCGGGCGGCACCTATGGCATTGAAGACATCGTGCACGGCGCGGGCTATGGCCGCGCCATCCTCTTCATGGCGCTGACGCCGCTGCTGTGGAGCCTGCCTACGGCGTTCATGATCGGCGAGTTGGCCAGCGCCTTGCCCCACGAAGGCGGCTATTACGCCTGGGTGCGGCGCGCGATGGGGGATTTTTGGGGATTTCAGGAGGCCTGGCTGTCGCTGGTGGCGTCGATTTTCGACATGGCGATCTACCCCACCCTGTTCATTCTTTATCTCGATCGCCTGTTCCCCTGGTTTGCGGAAGGCCACCGTGGCCTGATGGTTGGGCTGGCCGTCGTAGGGGCGTGCACGCTGCTGAACATCCTGGGCGTGCGCGTGGTTTCGACGACTTCGCTGTGGCTTTTCTTTCTGCTGTCCTCGCCGTTCGCGCTGATTGTGGTTCTTTCGCCATGGAAGTACGGAGGGTTGCTGCACGCGGTGACTAAGCCGACTACTTCGCACGTCGATCTGATCGGCGGGCTGCTGATCTGCATGTGGAATTACATGGGCTGGGATAACGCCTCGACCATTGCGACCGAGGTCGAGAAGCCGCAGCGGACTTATCCGCGGGCCATGATCGCGGCGGTGGTTCTGGTTACGCTGACCTATATTGTGCCGGTGGCCGCGGTGTGGATGACCGGCCTGCCGCCTGCGGCGTGGGAAACGGGCTCGTGGGCCGACATTGCCGCGATGCTCGGCGGGCCGCTGCTGCGGGCTGGCCTGGTGCTGGGCGGCATGATGAGCGCGTTCGGCATGTTCAACGCGCTGGTGATGAGCTACTCGCGCCTGCCGCTAGCCATGGCGCAGGACGGCATGCTGCCGCGCGTCTTCGGCCGCCTGAATTGGCGCCGGGCGCCATGGGTGGCCATTCTAGCGTGCGCTTTTGGGTGGGCTTTGTGCCTGGGCCTGGGCTTTGAGCGGCTGGTGACCATCGACATTCTTCTTTATGGCGCAAGCCTGGCGCTGGAGTTTGCCGCTCTGATTGCGCTGCGCTTCCGCGAGCCGGAACTGGCGCGGCCCTTCCGCGTCCCGGGCGGCATTTTGGGCGCGATTGCCATCGGCATTCCTCCCGCGCTCTTGTTGGGATTTGATATGGTTCGCAGCGAAGCCGAGCGCGTGCTGGGGATGAGTTCGTTCGCGCTGGGCATGATTCTGATCGGCGCGGGCTTCGTGGCTTATTACCTGAACCACGCCGTGAAGCCGGCGGGTTGGACCGCCGCCCCGCAGGAAAAACCGCAGCCCGCCGCTTGAACTTCTAGGCCACGGATTGACGCGGATCAACATGGATCACCTTAGAAATTAGATCCGTGAAATCCGCGAATCCGTGGCCGACGTGGCTTTTGTTGTAAAGTATGGGGCGATGACCAAGCGCAAATCGAAGGGCGCTTACATGATCTCGGCGGTGGCCGAGATGTATGGCATTCATCCGCAGACGCTGCGGCTTTATGAGCGCGAAGGATTGCTGAAGCCATCGCGCACCGAAGGCAACACGCGCCTCTACACCGACGAGGATCTGCAGCGGCTGGAGTTCATCCTTTCGCTGGCGCGGGACTTGGGCGTGAACATCAGCGGCATGGCCATCATCCTGCAAATGCGCGAGCGCATGGAGGAGATGCAGCGCCAGATTCAGGACTTCGTGAAATATATTCAGGAGGAAGTTCTCTCTCGCGCCAGCGCCGCCACGGATGCGTCGAAAGGCGCGATCGTGCCGGTGCGCCGCGCCATCGTGCCAGCGGTGCAACCGGGCAAGAAAAAATAGTCCAAGATGCGATTTCTGGCACAGATTTGGATTGATCTTCTGGCCGTGACGCTCGGCCTCTATGCGGTGAACTCGTCGCTGAACGGGGAGTTGCGTGCCTACGGGATTGCGGGCCGCCGCGCATTCTATCAGTTGCGGGGAGCCTTGCCGCGACTGCTGAGCGCGCTGATCGGATTGCTTATCCTGGCCTGGGTTGTGATGGACCTGCGGCGGAAGTTCCCAAGGTGATTGCTCTAGCCGGGACGTGTGCCGTGCGTGGCTTCGTATCAGGGCGCGCCTTTCAGTCGCGCCGTTGCCCCGGACGATTTCGACTCGCCTCCGGCGGGTTCCTTAATTAAGTTGCGCGCCCCGATATGGCTGAAGCCGTATCCTGATACGAATCGTCTGCCTCAGCAAATGCTCTCATCCGCAGTCGTATGATGATGGCAGCATGCTCCCCTTTAAACTGGTCTACTCACCTGATTACTACCTGCCCATCGGCCAGCACGTTTTTCCGGCGGAGAAGTTTCGCTACATTCATGATCGGCTGATTGAAACCGGCGTGGCCGAGGCGGCGGACTTCCTCGCGCCCGAACCTGCTTCCGACCAGGACGTGCTGCTGGTTCACAAGCCGGAGTATGTACAGAAGCTGAAGACGGGTACGCTTTCGGCGCGGGAAGAGATGGAAATGGAGATCCCGTATTCTTTGGAGTTGGTGCGGGCCTTCTGGCTGGCGGCGGGCGGCTCGATTTTGGCGGCGCAGCATGCTTTGCAGGAGGGCGTGGCGTTCAACATTGGGGGCGGTTTTCATCACGCGTTTCCCGATCATGGCGAAGGCTTCTGCATGATTCACGACGTGGCGGTTGCCATTCGCCGCATGCAGCGCGATAGCAAAATCCGCACTGCCATGACCGTAGATTGCGATGTACACCAGGGGAACGGGACCGCCGCGATCTTTGCCGGCACGCGCACGCCGAGCGATCCGCTGCCCTCGCGGGCGGCCTCGCCCCTTCCCCGTCTGCGCCAGGCGCTCGGCGGCGATGTCTTCACCATTTCTCTACATCAGCACAATAACTATCCGATGTACAAAGCCATGTCGTCGATCGATGTCGATCTGCCCGATGGGATTGGCGACGACGACTATCTGGCCTGGCTTGACAACGCGCTCAGCTCGGGCCTGCGGCAGTTCGAGCCGGAGCTGATCTGCTACATCGCCGGGGCCGATCCGTATTGCGAAGATCAGCTGGGCGGGCTTGGGCTGACCATTGCAGGCCTGAAACGCCGCGATGAGCTGGTATTTCGCGTGGCGCGCACGCGCGAGATTCCGGTGATGGTGACTTACGCCGGCGGCTATGCGCGGAAAGTCGATGACACGGTGACGATCCACTGCAATACGGTGCTGACGGCGAAGGAAGTGTTTGCCGTTCCCAATGGAGGCAGGGTCGTATAACCGTTCCGTGACTGGCGAGATCTTCTTGGCCTGGCGTAATGTCCCGAAAACCGATATATACAGTTAAATGTATACATCTGGTTTTTGTGGCAACGGTTGAAGATGGTAAGGGCGCGAATGCTGGAGGGAAAGAAACATGGCAGGCGGGCGCAGTAAGCCAATTCACGTAAGTCGAGGCAATGTGCTGGATGATCTGGGTTTTTCCCCGGAGCAGGCCACGGCTCTGAAATTCAAGTCAGATTTGTATGAGGCGATTTTGAGGTATGCGCGCAAGTATTCGCAAAAGCAGCTGCAGGTAATTTTGGGAGAGCCCCAGCCGCGCGTCAGTGAGTTGCTCAACGGGAAGATCGCCAACAAGAGCGTGGATAAATTGCTTCATTACGCGGGACGGCTGGGGATCGAAGCTAAGAGCAAATTCCCGCAGACCAACAAGAAAATTGTCCGGCAAGAACTCGCGCTGGCGACGCGCTGAGGGTCGCCTGGTCGCACTGTTTTAGCGAATCGGCCCAAAGCCTCACATCAACCGGGAAGCGGAAGAATTTACATGACGATCGAATACGCGGTCACGCCCAAGGACATCGGAGCGATGTGTCGATACACACCGAAACACTCGCCGCGGATGCAGCTCTTTGTCTATGGTTTTCCCTTCCTGATCGGCGCAATGACGCTGCTCATACGGGCGGGAAACGCAAAGCTGCGTGCGGTCGATTGGGTGATAGCAGCCGCGTGCGCGCGTTCAAAACCCTGCGCGGGCAGGCGGTTCTCAGTGAAGAAAACATGCAGGAGGCAGCTGCGCGAGCCCCCTCACTTCATCGCAAGGCCTGCCAAGAGTCCGATCACTCCATCCTGCAGGAAGTGCGCGATCATACCCGGCAGCAGGCTGCGCCTCCAATGCGCCATGATCCCAAACAAACAGCCGAAAACGGAAATGATCAGCATGTACTTCAGACCCTGGTAGCCATGCGCCGCGCCGAAGACGATTCCCTGCAGGACCAGCCCAGCGGCGGAATTGCCGGTCATCACTGTGAACTGGCGTTGCAAGTAACCGCGGCAAATAATCTCCTCGCAGAATCCCGCGGTGGCGGCAAGTAGTAAGAAGGCCATGATTTCCGGTTTTCCATGAGGCATCAGGGCGCGCACGTTCTGATTGGGCGTGGCGGAAAGCAGACGCGCCAAAACCCCCAAGATGAAGTTGGAAATGAGAAGGAAGCCGGCCGCGAGCCCGAAGTCGCGCAGAATGCTGATCCAACCAGACCATCGTGCGCCGATCAAATCCAGCAGCCGGAACCTGCGAAGACGCAAGCCGAACCACACAAAGGCTACGATGATCCACTCGATGGCGGCCGCGAAGAGGTAACTCCTAATGTGGCCGTGCGCGCGGTTGGTGGGAAGGCCGTGGCTCCGGGCGCCCGCGGCGGAAAGCCCCAGCAGCATCAGCACGGTTACAACCGTGTGCCAGCGGGGCGCAAGCAATGGCGCGGAAGGTCCGGGGACAACAGGGATGGTGCTGGCCATGTGGTTTCCCAAAGGACAAGACAGGATAACTGAGAACCTTCGGCCGCGCTGCGCAATGCTACGCGGGCGACGCTCGCTGTTAGAATACCGGTAAATCTATGTTCGAGAATCTCTCCGAAAAGCTACAGCGCGCGTTCAAGACCCTGCGCGGGCAGGCGGTTCTCAATGAAGAGAACATGCAGGAGGCGCTGCGCGAACTCCGGTTGGCGCTGCTTGAGGCGGACGTCAACTTCAAAGTCGTCAAGCAGTTCATCGACCGCGTTCAGGAAAAAGCGATTGGCCAGCAAGTGGCCACCGCTCTGGCGCCCGGCGAGCAGGTTATCAAGATCGTGCGCGACGAGCTGGTGGAAACGCTCGGGCGCGACACGGCGCGGGTGAAGTTCGCCTCGCAGCCGCCGACCGTCATTCTGATGGCCGGGCTGCAAGGCTCCGGCAAAACGACGACCTCAGGCAAGCTAGCGCATTGGCTGAAGAATGGCGGGCACCGGCCGCTGCTGGTTTCGGTGGACGTCTATCGCCCCGCGGCGCGCGAGCAGTTGAAAGTCGTGGCGCAGGCGATCAAGGCCAATTTGTACGAAGGCGAAGTCGGTGAAGCGAATACCGCAACCGTCGAGCGCCTGGCCAAAGAAGCTCGCCGTGAGGCCATCAATACTGGGTCCGATGTGTTGATTGTTGACACCGCGGGCCGTCTGCACATTGACGATCAGTTGATGGATGAAATGCAGTCGCTCAAGCGGCTGCTCAATCCGCAGGAAATTCTGTTCGTCGCCGACGCCATGACCGGGCAGGACGCGGTCAATTCCGCCGACGAATTCCACAAGAAGTTGTCGTTGACCGGGGTAGTCCTAACCAAGATGGACGGCGACGCCCGCGGCGGCGCGGCGCTTTCCATCCGCCAGGTTACCGGGCAACCCATCAAGTTCATCGGCGTAGGCGAAAAGTACGACGCGCTCGAGCCGTTCCATCCTGACCGAATCGTCTCGCGCATTCTGGGCATGGGCGACATTCTTTCACTCATCGAAAAGGCCGAGCAGAACGTCGATAAGAAGAAGGCCCAGGAGATGGCCAGCCGCGCACTTGCGGGCGATGGGTTTTCATTGGAAGATTTCCGCGATCAGCTCCGGCAAGTGAAGAAGATGGGCTCGATCCAGAATTTAATGGGCATGCTGCCCAGCGTCGGACCCTTTTCCGGACTGCAAAAAGCCGCTGACAAAGTGGACGAAAAGCAGATCAACCGCGTCGAGGCAATCATCAACTCCATGACCGCGCACGAGCGCCTGCACCACGAAGTGATGAACGGCAGCCGGCGCAAGCGCATTGCCCGCGGCTCCGGCACCAGCATTCAGGAAGTTAACAATCTGATGCGCCAGTATGCGCAGATGAGGAAGATGTTCAAACAGATGGGGAAGGCGAGTTTCGCGCGCCGGCTGGCCGGGATGAAGCTCCCCGGGATGTAAAGCCACGCATAGCAAGCACCCTCACTCGGTCGCCGTAACAATCTGAAACACCAACTCTCCTGCCTTTATGGGCCTTCCCCAAACCACCAGAGTCCGCTTCGACCCATCCTTGTGAAAGACCTCCATTTCCACCCAATCAAACTGGCGATTGTGGCGAATGGCATCGCGCACGCGCGCCAGGTCGGCGGTGCGGCGGAGCGTGCAACCTAGCCGGTTCTTGCCCACAACGTCCTTCATGTCGTAGCCGAGCAGTTCGACAAACACGCGGTTCACGCGCAGGAATTCATCGCTCTGCCCCAGGGCCGCAACCCCAAAGGGCAGGGTGTCCAGCATGACCCGCCACCCCTGTATGACGCGGCTCAGTTGTTCCTCCTTCTCCAGCCAGCGCCGCGCCACCCGGACCCGCGCCCGCAGTTCGTCCCGGTTCAGTGGCTTGCTAATGAACTCGTCCGCGCCGGCATCGAGCCCGGCGATGAGATTCGTCCGTGTACTTTGCGGGCCGCAAAGAATAATGTAAGGCGGGCTGGCTTCTCTTCTTTCCCTGATCTTGCGGCAGATCTCCATCGCGTCCAGCTTGGGCATCTTCGCGTCCAGAATCAGGAGGCGAGGCGGGTCCTCCGAGTCCAACTGCTGCCAGGCTTCTTCTTCGGTATTCACAAAGACGATTTCAAAACTGCTTTCGGAAAACAGTTGCATGATGACGTGGCGAGACATGTATTCGCTGTCGGCAATCATCATTTTCATTCCGGGCCCTCCCGGGAACTTGGTTGTCAGATCGTTACGACCTCAAGTCAGTAATATCGGCAGATTGTTACCCGGAATGAATAGGAATGACGGTCTGGCTGTTGC
Organism: uncultured Acidobacteriaceae bacterium; assembly: GCA_963770915.1. GTDB lineage: Bacteria > Acidobacteriota > Terriglobia > Terriglobales > Acidobacteriaceae > PALSA-270. The sequence continues at coordinate 885,671 of CAVYRG010000001.1, read as the reverse complement.
TGGAGTGCTCGGTCACAGAGAGGATTAAGTTCTCTTTATAATGCTGGCAGACCATGAAATGGCGCTCCCTTGAAGAATCGGCCCCCGCCACGGAAATCCGTCCCCTGCGCGAGATCTACGCTGAGCGCAAAGAGCTGATCGCCAAGTACGTGCCGGCGCAGGTGCAAGCAATTCACCAACGCGTCATTTCGCTGCTCAAAGCTCAACAACTGGCCGCAAATGCCCTTCAGGCTGGCGCGAAGGCCCCAACCTTCGAACTGAAAGATCACAATGGGTCCCTTGTGTCCTCCAGGGAGCTTCTGAGCAAGGGCCGCCTCATCGTCTGCTTTTTCCGCGGGCGTTGGTGCCCGTTTTGCGTCGGGCAGCTTGAGGCGATGAATCTCATGGTTCCGCAGCTGGCGGAGGCCGACGCTAGGCTGCTCGCTATTTCTCCCCAAACCGTGCAGCAATCTTTCTTTATGCATGATCAGCACAAGCTGCGCTTTCCGCTGCTCAGCGACGCCGGCAACCAGGTAGCTCGCCAATTCAGACTGGTTTATCGTGTGCCTGATGATCAACAGGCCGTCTATCGCCGGGCGTTCATCAATCTGCCATTTGTGAATGGAGACGACGGTTGGGAACTGCCCATCCCGGCAAGCTATGTGCTCGATCGCGACGGCTCCATCCTTTACTCTTCGGCGAATGAGGATTACACCGAGCGGCCAGAGCCGTTTGAAATCCTGAATGCGGTTATTGCGCCTGAGCGAAATGCAACTTCCTCGCCGCAGCGCTCCTCGGAATGACAACGCCGAGTGGCGAAACTCTCGTGACGCCGAGTTTTCGATATGATGGGATATGGCTGACAAGCCCCTGTGGAGTGCAGAGGATCAGACTGCCCGTCTGGCGGAGTTGACCGCCAGCACGGCCGACCCTGCCAAGGAACTTCCGCTGCGCCGTGACGTGCGCTCGCTGGGAATGCTGCTCGGCAAAGTCGTAGAAGAGCAAGCAGGGAGGGCGGTATTTGAGGTGGTTGAGCAGTTGCGGCATCTTTTGATCCGCCACCGCAAGCACCTTTCTGCCGGCGAAGCCTCCGGGCTGGAAGACGAGCGTATGGCGCGGGCGCGCGAAATCATCGGCGCGCTCAGCGTGGAGGATGCCTACAGGGTCACCAAGGCCTTCGCCATCTATTTCGAACTAACGAATCTGGCGGAAACCAACCACCGCAAGCGGCGCCGCCGCGCCGCCAAGTTGCATCCGGAGCAGCCACCGCTGGCCGGATCGTTTCGCGGCACCCTGCTGCGCATGCGCTCAAAGAGGCTGAGCGCCGAAGAAGCCTTGGCGGCGTTGCGGCAAATCAAAATCACGCCCGTGTTCACGGCGCATCCCACCGAAGTTGCGCGCCGGACTGTTTTGCTGAAGCGGCGGCGCATCGCCAAGCAACTTGCGCGGCTGGATCGGCTGCCCCTGGCCAGCGCTGACGCCGCGCATCTTGAGGCGGCCATCCTGGCCGAAATCACCGCGCTTTGGCAGACCGACGAAGTCCGCCTGGAAAAGCCGCTGGTGACGGATGAAATCCGCATGGGTTTGGATCATTACCCCATGACGCTGTTTGAGACGTTGCCGCGACTCTACGCGGAGATCGGAGAATCGCTGCGCGATGTGTATAGCGTCACGCTGAGCGATCGCGACTTGCCAGAACTTATCGAGTTTGGCTCGTGGATCGGCGGCGACCGCGACGGCAATCCTTTTGTCACGCCGGATTCCACGCGAGAAGCGCTGCAGCGCGCGCGCAACGCCATCATTGCTCACTACGTGGCCGAGCTCAATCGGGCTGCCGATCAGTTGAGCCCCTCGTACCGCCAGGTTCCGCTCTCTCCTCCGCTGCGCGCCCGGCTTGACGAATACAACGCCAAGCTTGGGGAGGAGTACTCGCGATCAGCGCGAATCTCGGCGACAGAAATCTACCGAACCTTTTTGAATTTCGTTCTCATTCGTTTACGGCACACCCGCGAAGAGGAGTCGCACGTCCAGGCCTATCGCGATGCAAAGGAATTCGAAGGCGACCTTCTGCTGGTGCGCGAGAGCTTGTGCGTAAATCGCGGACAGTTGCTCGCTGAGCTCATTATCGACCCCTTGCTCCGCAAAGTGCGCACCTTCGGCTTTCATCTTTCCACGCTCGATATTCGCCAGCACGCCAACGTGCACACGCAAGCCCTCGCCGAAATTCTGGGGGAGGGCCCGGGCCGGCCCTTCGGGAAGAGCGAGCTTTCGGTGCGCGGCGCGGATGTGCTCGAAACTTTCCGCTGCATCGCAGAACTGAAGAAGACTTACCCGGCGACGGCGATTCGCCAATACGTCATCAGCGGCGCTGAATCCGAACAGCACGTCTTCGAGGTGCTGCGCCTAGCCCGGATATGCGGGGTGCAAGTGGCCGCTTCGGGCGACGACCCCGGCTTGATGCCGGTACCGCTCTTTGAGTCGATCCAATCGCTGCGAGCCTCGCCAGAAATTATGAGGCGGGTCTGGAGCACGCCTGAATACAAGTCGCTGCTCGACTCCTGGGGTGGTTGGCAGGAAGTCATGCTCGGCTATTCCGATTCCAACAAAGATGGTGGCATGCTGACCAGCCTTTGGGAGCTCTACAAGGCGCATCATGAACTGCATTGCGTGGCGCGGGATCATGGCGTGAAGTTGCGCCTCTTTCACGGGCGCGGCGGGACAGTGGGTCGAGGCGGCGGTCCAACTTATGAAGCTATCCTCGCGCAGCCGGTGGGCGATTTTTCCGGAGCGATTCGCATCACCGAACAAGGCGAAGTCCTCAACTGGAAGTATGCCGATCCGGTTCTCGCGGAATGGAATCTCGAATTGATGATCGCCGCCTGCCTGGAGGCGCTGACGCGGTCAAATAAGCCCGACCAGCGCTGGCGCGGAGCGATGGAAGAAATTTCCCAGGATGCCTACGCGGTTTATCGCCGACACATCGCGGAAAATCCTGAGATGATCGAGTACTTCGAGCTTTCTACGCCGGTGAATCAGCTGGAGCATGCGCGCATCGGCTCGCGGCCGGCACGGCGCAGCCAGAGCCGCCGCCTGGAGGACTTGCGTGCCATTCCCTGGGTCTTCGGCTGGATGCAAAGCCGCCAGGCCGTGCCCGCGTGGTATGGCGTTGGTTATGCGCTGGAGCGCTTCGCCGCGCGCGGGGCCGAGCAGGAGCAGCTGTTGCGCGAAATGGCTGTCGGATTTCCGCTGTTCTCGAGCCTGGTCAGTAACGTCGAGTTGGCCATGGCCAAGGCCGACCTCACGATTTCGCGGCTCTACGCTTCGCTGGTCCCGAACGCGGAGCTGCGCGAGCGCGTTTGGAAAATGCTGGTCGAAGAATTCGACCGCACCCGCCGCACGATTCTGTCGATCACGGGGCAAAAGGAGCTGCTGGAAAAAAATCCCGTGCTTTCACGGTCGATTCGCCTGCGGAATCCCTATGTCGATCCCATCAGCCTGATTCAGGTCGATCTGCTGCAGCGCAAGCGCGGAGGCATGGACACCGAACCGGTGAACTATGCGCTCGGCGCGACCATCAACGGGATCGCCGCCGGATTGCACAATACGGGGTGAAGGGCCGCAAAGGACAGCCACCGATGAAGCAGCCGACCCCAAAGGTCAAAGTCGTTTTGCGCGCTTGTACGCTCACAGCTATCGTCTTTTTTATCGCGCTGCAAATTCTAGTGCGACGCCGCAACGCACCGCCTAAGATTGTTTTAAGGTCCGCAGCCGAGCAGGCGAAGCTTGCGATCTCCAAAGACTCTTACCCCTGTTTTCTCATTGACCGTTCGCGTCATCAATTGTCCCAACCTCCGTATTTGCAGGATTGCCGTCCGTCGCTGAATAACGACGTCCCGGTCGAGCAGTACGAGGTTGACCTCCGATCCGGACAATTCATTTTGCGGCAAACCGATTTGTTTATCAACGATAGCGCTCCCATCGCGCTAACCCGCACGTATCGACTCTGGGACCGTGATTGGCGTGCTTTTGGCGTCGGAGCAAATCAGTCCTTCGACATGTTTCCCGTTGGCGACCACTTTCCTTACACGTACATCGACCTGATCCTGGGCGATGGCATAGCCGTTCACTACGACCGAATATCCAAGGGCACTAGCTATGCAGATTTTGTAGCCGAACACAAGGGAACCCCTCCGACCATATTTGACCATTCACGTATTCAGTGGAATATCGACCACTGGGATTTGAAATTCCCGAATGGGGCGATTTTGCGTTTTCCCGAAGCATACCGCGCCAAGCGGCCTGTAGACGGGGCACTCGTAGGCATGAAATTTCCCGATGGAGGCGAGATTCGTTTTCTTCGCGATGCGAAACACAACTTGACCCGATTGACCTCGCCTTGGGGTCACTGGATCCGGTTCGAATATGATTCCAGCAACCGCGTCACGAAAGCGGCGGATGACGCGGGTCGATCACTTGAGTATGTCTACAATCAGGACGGCACACTTGCGCAAGTCTTGAATGAATCAAGAATTCTGTGGCGCTACACTTATGATCGAAATGGTATGACCGCGGTTCGAGACTCTTCCGGGAAGAATATTCTCGTCAACCGCTACTGGAGGGGGCTTACAGCAAGCGTAACCCTGCAAGGCGGAAAGACGTTCTACTTCGACTATCTCCTGGATAGAAAGGGGAAAATCACGGAAACCGTCGTGACCGACCCCGAAGGGTTGGAGAGGACGTTTGTGTTTTGATTTGGATCGTTGAAAATCACATCCTTAGTTCTGAATCTGCTACCATCCGATTCTCGTCGGGCTTGCGGGTTATGCTCATCCTCTCTGCCATCGCCGGCACGCTGCTCATCCTCAGCGTTTTGCTGGACGCGTTTGAAACCGTGGTGTTGCCACGGCGGGTGCAGCGGCACTACCGCATCTCTGCGTGGTTTTATCCGCGCACCTGGATTCCGTGGAGAAGAATCTCTGCCCGCATCAAATCGCCAAGCCGGCGGGAAAACTTCCTGGGGTATTTCGGTCCGCTGTCATTACTCTTTCTTCTCGCGCTGTGGGCCGCGGGACTGATCTTCGGCTTCGCTCTGCTGCAGTGGGGCGCGGGCGAGCATCTTCAAATCGGCAATGAGCCCATGACCTTCAGCCGCCTGGTATATTTCAGCGGGGAAACGTTCTTCACGCTTGGCTACGGCGACATTGTTCCCAACACCCAAATTGCCCGTGCCCTCGCGGTGCTGGAAGCTGGCATGGGCTTCGGTTTCCTTGGCGCAGTCATCGGCTATCTGCCCACCATCTACAGCTCATTCTCGCGGCGTGAAATCGAGATTTCCTTGCTGGACGCGCGCGCCGGTTCGCCGCCGACCGCGGCTGAGTTGTTGATCCGGTTCGCTAAGGCTCCGCGCCAGGAAGTGCTCGACCAGATTTTTCGCGACTGGGAGCGCTGGTCGGCGGAAGTGCTGGAGAGCCATCTTTCCTATCCCGCACTTAGTTTCTTCCGCTCCCAGCACAACAATCAGTCGTGGCTCGGCGCCTTGACCGCGATCCTCGATACCACGGCCATGGTGATCGTGGGAGTAGACGGAATTGGCAGCGAGCATGCCAAAACCACCTTCGCGATGGCGCGCCACGCGGTCGTCGATCTGGCGCAGGTGGTGCAGGCGAGCTACGATCCATACCTTCCCGACCGATTACCTGCGGAAGACCTGGCCCGGCTGCGGCAGACTCTTGGCGAGCAAGGGGTGCGCCTGCGGGAGGGCGCCGACGCGGATGAAAAATTGAACAAGCTGCGTTCCCTTTATGAGCCGTATGCCCAAGGAGTGGCGCGGAATCTGTTGATCAACGTGCCCCCCTGGATGCATCCTGAAAAGAAGCGAGACAACTGGCAGGCGGGCCCATGGGACCGCGCGATTCAGGCAAGGAGCCTTTCCGGCTCATTGCCCTCGGGCCGGGCTTTGCCCGGCACAGACGACCACTTCTAGTGCGTGTTAACATCTCGCGTTCATGAAACACAGCGGTGAAAACGTGGTTCGCATTGAGGCCGATGCCTTACGCGCATTGGCCGACCGCATTGCCGGACCGATGTCCGGATACTTCGGCCGCGCCGTGGACTTGCTTTACTCCTGCACTGGCCGCGTCGTGGTCACCGGGATGGGCAAAAGCGGCATCATCGGCCACAAGATTGCCGCGACCCTCAGCTCCACCGGCACACCCGCGCTGTTCATGCATCCCGTGGAGGCCCTGCACGGCGACCTGGGCATGGTGGTCCACGGAGACGTCGTGCTGGCCCTTTCCGCCAGCGGCGAAACGGAAGAAGTTCTGCGGCTGTTGCCCACGCTCAAGCGCCTACAGATTCCTCTCATCGCCATGACCTGCGATGAGAGTGTGGCGCGGGCGCCCTCGCCCGCGGATTCTTCCTTGGAAAGCAACCTCTCAACGCTGGCCGCGGCGGCGGACGTGGCGCTCGATTGTTCCATTGTGAAAGAAGCCTGTTCGCTCGGGCTTGCCCCCACCGCTTCGACCACAACCATGCTCGCTCTTGGCGATGCGCTGGCGGTCGTGCTCTCCGAGAAGCGCGGCTTCAAGGAAGAAGACTTCGCCAACCTGCATCCTGGCGGCAAACTGGGCAAACGCTTTGCCCGCGTGGAATCGCTGATGCACGCGGGTGACGCCCTGCCGCGCGTGACTCGCGAAACCCGAATGCAAGATGTGATCTACGAGATGTCGCGCAAGAAGCTGGGTGTGACCGCGGTCGTCGATGGCGAGAAACTGGTGGGCGTGATCAGCGATGGCGACCTGCGCCGCCAACTCGAAAGCCGCGGCAAGCACCTGCTGGATTTAACCGCCGGCGAGTGCATGACTCGGAACCCCAAAACCATCGCGCCCAAGGAATTTGCCACTGCAGCGCTAGCCACGATGGAGGAAAAGAAAATCACCTCGCTGGCGGTGGTCGATGCCGACGGGAGGCTGGAAGGCATCATCCATCTGCACGATTTGTGGGGAACCGAGATGGTGTAGGGAATTTGGAAATTGAGTAATTTTGTAATTTGGTAATTGGAAAACCGGCAGTCGGGTGGGTGGCCTCTTAAATTACTCAATTACCAAATTGCACAATTACCCAATCGAGGTTTTCATGTATCACTACGATCCCACGACTGCCCTTGAAGAGCTGACCGAAGACGCAACCCTCCCAAACCCCGTGCATGTGCGCGATATGATTCTGCGCCAGCGGCTCAATGCCGACCGCTCGCTGGAGTTGAATCGCCTGTTCGTCGAATACCAGAAATTCTTCGGCGAGACGCAAAAGTTGGGGAAAGAGATTTTGAAACAGTTGGTGGGGTAGCGTCTACTTCTGAGATCGGTCGGGAGGGTTTGGTCGCTCTGGGTTTTCGTGGCGACTGGCAGCTTCATCCCAGCCTTCTCGCAGTCGGCGAATATACTCGTCGGCATGCTCGTCGGCCCAGAGGTCTTTGCCGGAACCTATCAGTTTCAGCAAAGGATCGTCATCAATCGGGTTCATTCTCCTATTGGACATCCGCCTGTGTCGACAGTCAACGGCAACCGTCTTAGCGTGGCGAAACCGTCGTCTTCCCACGTACAATAACCAATTCCTTGCTCCTCAGGACTCCCACTATGCATCGCTGGTCCGAACTGTTCATCCCCACTCTGCGCGAGGCGCCGGCCGACGCCGAAGTCGCCAGCCACAAGTTCCTCGTCCGCGCGGGATACATCCGCCAACTCGCCGCCGGAATTTACTCCTATCTTTTTCTCGGCCAACGCTCGTTCAACAAGATCGTCGCCATCGTGCGCGAGGAGATGAACAAGATCGGCCAGGAATTCGCCCTGCCCGCCATCCATCCGCGCGAAGTCTGGGAGGCCAGCGGGCGCTGGGCCACCATGGGCGAAACCATGTTCCGCCTCAAGGACCGCAAGGGAGCCGACCTGTGCCTGGGCATGACGGAAGAAGAAATCATGACCGAAATTGCCCGCAAGGAACTGCGCAGCTACAAACAACTGCCGCAAATCTGGTATCAGATTCAACCCAAGTTTCGGGACGAAGCCCGGCCAAAATCGGGCTTGCTGCGCGTGCGGCAATTTCTCATGAAAGATTCGTATTCGTTCGACATTGACGCCGCCGGGCTTGATGTTTCTTACGTGAAGCACCGCGAGGCTTATCACAGAATTTTCGACCGCTGCGGCTTGCAGTACATGGTCATCGACGCGCACTCAGGCGCCATGGGCGGCTCGCAGTCGGAGGAATTCATGGTGCGCACGCCCGCTGGAGAAGACCAGATCGTGAGCTGCGAAGGTTGCGGCTACGCGGCCAATCTGGAAAAGGCGACCTCCAAACTCGACCCGGTCGCAGATTTGAAGACCGAGGGAGACGGCAAGCCGCTTCTCGTCCACACGCCGGGCCAGAAGACCATTGAAGACGTGGCCCGCTTTCTCGGCGTCTCGCCGAAGAACAAGATCAAGACCCTGGCGCTGATGGCCAGCGAAGTCGATGCCAAGACCGGCAAATCAAAACTGCGCGCGGTGGTGCTGCTTATGCGCGGCGACCATCAGATGAATGAGGCCAAGCTCTCGACTGCGCTCGCCGGACGCGAAACCCGTCCCATGGAAGAAGAGGAGATCAAGAAGCTATTTCAATCTCCCGCAGGATTTCTTGGGCCGCTGAACATCGAGTGGGCGAAAAGCTTCGACGACGCCGAACGCCCGATTCTGCTTGTGGACGAGGCCCTGCGCAGGCGCAAGAACTTGATCTCCGGCGCCAATAAAGAGGACTACCACGTCAAGAACATCACCCCGGAAGAAACTTTCCAGCCCACCGCATACGCCGATCTGCGCAGCGCGGCCGCCGGCGAGGCCTGCCCCAATTGCGGCAGTCTTCTGCGCATCGACACCGCCGTCGAAATCGGTCACATCTTCAAGCTTGGCTACAAATATTCCGAGTCGATGGGCGCGCGCGTGCTCGATAAGAATGGCAAGGAAGTCACGCCCATCATGGGCAGCTATGGCATTGGCATCGAGCGCATCCTGACCGCGGCGGTGGAGCAGAGTAACGATGAAAACGGCTTCTGGCTGCCTCGTACAATTGCCCCCTTCGAAATCGTCGTAACCCCCACCAACGTCCGTGACGAGGCCATCCGCCAGGCCGCCGGCGAAGTTGCCCGCAGCCTCGAAGCGGCAGGTTACGACGTGTTACTCGATGACCGCGACGAGCGCCCAGGGGTCAAATTCAAGGACGCTGACCTGGTGGGCATCCCTTACCGCGTCACCGTGGGCAAGAAAGTTACCGAAGGCACTGTGGAGGTCGTGAATCGCTCGACAGGGCAGGTACAGGATGCTAGCATCGCGGACATAAGCGAATACTTTAAGGCGGTTTAAGGGCCACGCGCTAGCCAGCTCTGCACGGGCCACAAACGCTGCCCTGAGCGTCGTTATGTCCAAACTCTTTTTCGGATTTTTTATCCTCGTGGTCGCTGGCTACCTTTGCGTAGAATTGATTCCTCCCTACTACACGAATTACGAACTCCAGGACGCCGTCAATACCGAAGCTCTGCTCAGCACCAACAGCTCCAAGACCGAAGACGCCATTCGCGACAGCGTGTTCAAGAAAGTACAGGAATTGGAAATCCCGATCACGAAAGACAAGATCGTCGTCCACCGCAGTGGTTTGGAGGGTTCCGGCTCGGTCAACATCGAGGTACCTTACACCGTGCACCTCAACCTGGCGGTTCATCCCGTCGACCTCCACTTCGACGTCGTCGTTACGAATAGGGGCGCTTTTTAGGAACGCGCGCGGCTGTGAGCGATTCGCAACCCTCTTCGGGCCGCGGTACTTTCGGTTTGCCGTCTCGCCTTGGAACCACAAATCTCAAACTCAGCTGTTTGCAACTGATTTAGAATGAAGGTACAGAGTTCCGCTGCCCGCTCGGCCTGGCTCTCGGACATGGGGCAGAAGATGAACGAATAATGCGGGCCCGAATGAACTTGCCCGCGCGCCGCATCATATTGGAAAGGGAAGCGTTTTTCAGAATTAGGGGCAATTTCGCCGATCACACGTGGCCATTAAACTCAAGATTCCGAAGAGCGCGGCCGGCGAGAATCATCCCAAGAGTCGTCTCCGCGACCCGCTGGTAAAGGCCGCCCTGCTTGTTTTTCTCGTTCTGGCTGTGGTCGGGCTAAGCGTCTTTTCCTACTACTACGTCAAGTACAACCGCATCATCGACGCCCGCTTCAAGGGCGGTGTCTTCAGCAACTCGGCGAAAATTTACGCCATTCCGCAGACCGTAAGGGTGGGAGAAAAACTTGATGTCCGGCAGATCGGGGCTGTGCTGCGCCGCGGCGGCTACACGGACGAGAAGGGGCAGTCTCAGCTCGGCACATATCGCTTGGTGAGTGGAGGGATTGAGATCGATCCCGGCCCGCAGTCTTACCACAGCCAGGAATCGGCCACCATTCGCGTGCAGGACGGTGTGGTCGGCGGCATTACCGGCCAAGCGGGCCAATTGGCCGCCTACGAGCTCGAGCCGGAGATGATTACTGCTCTGTTCGACGCGGGGCAGCGCTCCAAGCGCGAAATCGTCAAATACGATCAGATTCCCAAAGTGATGGTCAATGCGGTTCTTGCCATCGAGGACCGGCGCTTTTTCGAGCACGGCGGAGTAAATTTTGTCCGCGTAGCGGAAGCCGTTTTAGGCGACGTCATCCATCAGCGCCGCGAACAGGGCGGTTCCACGCTCACCATGCAGCTCTCCCGCGGCTTCTTTCTTACGCCGAAGAAAACCATCAAGCGCAAGTTGACGGAGATGCTGATCGCGGAGGAGCTGGAGCACAAGTTCACCAAGGAGCAGCTTTTCGAAATCTACGCCAACTGGGTGGATCTGGGGCAGCGAGGGTCATTTTCGATCAACGGCTTCGCCGAAGCCTCGCAGTCGTACTTCAATAAAGATCTCAAGGACATTACGCTGCCGGAAGCCGCTTTGCTGGCTGGGCTCATCCAGCGTCCCAGTTATCTTTCTCCCTATCGCCACCCGGAGCGCGCTTTGGAGCGGCGCAATTTGGTGCTCGACAGCATGGTTGAGACCCACGCGATCACGCCCGAACAAGCCCAAAAGGCTAAGGCCACTCCGTTGAAGCTGGCGCCGCCGAACGTGGAAGCCAGCGACGCACCCTATTTCGTCGACCTGGTCCGCGATTCGCTCATCGGCAAACTGGATGAGCGGCAGATGAATGACGAGTCCTATCGCATTTACACCACGCTTGATCCGGACCTGCAGAAAGCGGCAGCGCAGGCTGTCGATATGGGCATGAAGCTGGTGGATGAGCAGGTCAATAAGCGCCGCACCAAACGGGTGAAGGTCAACGGAAAGTGGGAAAACCAGATCCAACCCGGCCAGGCAGCCCAGGTGGCGCTGGTCGCGATGAATCCCCACACTGGCGAGGTGCTGGCCCTGGTGGGCGGGAGGAATTACGCTTTCAGCCAGCTTGACCACGCAGTTTCCAAGCGGCCCACCGGTTCGATTTTCAAGCCTTTCGTCTATGCCGCCGCCATGAATACCGCCCTCGCCGGGGATACGCCGGTGCTCACGCCCACAACCATCGTGGATGATGAGCCGACGACGTTCGCCTATGGCGACGAAATCTACGAGCCGCGGAATTACAAAGAGGAGTACCACGGCGAGGTTACGGCAAGCTATGCGTTGGCCATGTCGCTCAATAATGCGACCGTGAAACTGGCCGAGCAAGTCGGCTACGACAAGGTGGCGGACCTGGCGAGGTCTGCCGGCATCTCCTCGGTGAAAGCGACCCCAGCTATGGCTCTGGGTTCTTACGACGCCACTCCGCTCGATATGGCTGGCGCCTACACCGTCTTTGCCAATGCCGGGGAGCGGATTTCTCCCATGTTGGTCAATTCCGTCCGCAACGCTGACGGCGATGTCGTCATGGACTTCAAAACCGACCATCGCACCGTCCTTGACCCGCGCGTGGCCTACGTCATGACCAACATGATGGAAGGCGTGGTGAACTTCGGCACCGCCTATGAAGTTCGACAGATGGGCTTTACATCTCCGGCGGCGGGCAAAACCGGAACCTCTCACGATGGCTGGTTCGCCGGATACACCTCGAATCTTCTGTGCATCGTTTGGGTCGGCTTCGACGACTACAGCGAACTCCACTTGAGCGGTGCACAGACTGCTGCACCCATTTGGGCGGAGTTCATGAAGAAAGCGACGGCCCTGCCTCAGTACTCGGATGCGAAACCCTTCGCGCAGCCTTCCGGGGTGGTGGACGTCCAACTCGACAAGCAGACCAACCGCCTGGCCACGCCGTCCTGCCCGGACGACTATAATGCCGCCTTCATCGCCGGCACCGAGCCTCAGCAAACCTGCGATCAGCCCGCCGGAGCCGCCGGATTCTTCTCCCGTATGTTCGGGTTAGGAAGCCAGAAACCCCTCCCACCCCCCGGCACCCCCGGGGCGGCCGACGATCCCCAAAAGAAAAAGAGCCTGTTTGGCAAAATTGTAGGTATCTTTAAGGGAGACAAGCCGTCCAACCCCCCAGCGAACCCGTTGCAGGGTGGAGGCAGCAACCCTCCCTAGGGGCTTGGCAGTTGCCGAGGCGTGATTAGACCAGATTTAGGGAATTTGACCTCGGCGTGAGGTTGAATCATGCGTTACCTATTGTTGTTTTGCGCGATCGCTCTCTCCGTTGCTTTTGTTCCTCTCCTTATAGCCCAACAACCCTCCTCGCCAGACCTTGCGCAGGTAGTGCAGCCTCCGATGCGGCATGCCGCGCCGCCTCCGGATACGGCCACCTTTGACGAACTTGTCGCTCGCGGGGATGAACTGCGCGCCGAGAAATTTTATCTCGACGCCCTCGACTACTACCGCGCCGCCATCGCGAGGAAGCCCGACGACGCCTCCGTGCATAACCGTGCGGGCATCGCGGAAATGCAGCTTGGGCACTGGCATGCTTCCGAAAAGGAATTGAAGCATGCCGTCAAAGCCGACCGCACTTTCGCCGACGCCTACAACAACCTGGGCGTGGTTTACTACGAGGAGAGAAAATACGGAAAGGCCCTCAAGGAGTACGAGGACGCGATCCGTTTGCGCGGAGATTCCGCATCCTATTACAGCAACCTGGGAGCCGCATACTTCTCCAAGAAGGACTTCCCCAAAGCCGCGCAAGCCTACTCCAAAGCCTTGGAGATCGATCCCGATATTTTCGAGAACAGCTCGCGGAGCGGTTTCCAGGCCCGCTTGCCTTCGCCCGAAGACCGCGCCCACTATGACTACGTGATGGCGAAGCTGTATGCGAAAGCCGGGCTCAACGACCGCGCCCTGGAGCATCTGCGGCGGGCTATGGAAGAGGGATACAAAGGCATTAGCGACGTCTACAAAGACAACGAATTCAGCGTGCTGCGCAAGGATCCCCGCTTTACCCAGTTGATGGCGGACCGGCCGGTGGCCATCCCGGACTGAAGCGGTGCCTTCTATGTCGATGATTTACAAAACTTTACACGCTCTTTAGAAACTTTTTGCGCTGCTTGGGTTTAAGCTAGCACAAATACTCCTGAAAGCAGCTTGCGAGTAAGGAGACGCGGTAACTTCACCGGTTGTCGACCCGAGCACGCCCCAAGCAGACAACCGGTGGAGTTTTCTTTTGGACTCCATCCCATCAATTCCTGCATTTGTCATTCCGAGGCGCGCGGCGACGAGGAATCTGCTTTCTTTCAGATCAAAGCCGACTCCTCGCGCAACACTTCTGTGTTCGGAATGACGATGTCGATTGCTTCTGAAAGCTGAAAGCGTTCGGCTACATACTCTTCGGACTTCGTTCGCCAATGTATGCGGCCACCGCCTGCTTCCACTTCCCCTGGGCCTTGAGAATGTATTCCACGGCGTCGCGCAATGCGCCATCTCCACCGGAATGCGGCGTGACGTAGTGCGCTCCCTTCTTCACCTCTGCGCGCGCATTGGCCACGGCGATCGCCAGCCCGCAGTGCCACATTACCGGTAAGTCGATGACATCGTCGCCCACGAAGGCGGCTTCCCCGGCGGGAAGACCTTCCTTCTGCAGAATTTCCTCAAAAGCGCTGCGCTTGTCTTGAATGCCCTGATACACATATTCCAGTTTCAAATCCCGCGCCCGCAGCGCCACCGTCTCAGAGATGCGTTTGGTGATCAGGCCGGTCTTGATGCCGCTTAGCCGCGCCAAAGAAATCGCCGTGCCGTCGTGGGCATGAAAGCCCTTGGCTTCGATCAGGTTCTGGCTCACAAAGCCGAATCCGCCCTGGTCGGTGTGCGCGGCGGCGTGTTCCTGCGTTGTCGGCCTTGCCCCCCCGGGAGCCGGAAAAATGAAGAGCTTGCCGTCGGTCAGTACTCCGTCGACATCGAAAAGTAGCAGTTTGATTTTCTTGGCGCGTGCGGTAGCGGATCGAGTGGTAGGCATCGCACGAAATTCTAGCATTGCAGTGGTATGCGTGTGGTTTCTGCGGGTTCCGACCCATCGTTCGTTGGCGGACACAGATTTCCATTTACGGACGCGGCGATGCAGCTCAAATGCCGGCGGGGCGGATCTTGCCTCGCCTTCAATCGCTGGGTCGCCCGTTGGTTTTGGCTCTCGAATTGCTTCTGCAAGATTGTTGCGGGAATGTCTGAGAGATGTTTGCTAATCGACACTGTTGGCGTTGGTTATGTATTCCCCGGCGGGGAACGTTGACCCTCCGCTAACAACACGCTCTCACGCACGTCGAACCGAAGGACTTGGGCGCGAAAGATTAACCGGAATTAAAAGGATTCAAGGTCCTTTTTCTTGGTAATGTCATGTAAAGAATTGATACTCAGACAACTTAACCGGAAACGGAACTCATCACCATAGATAGGCGTATAAGCAGGAATGCCGGACCAGTGAGCCGGCACAGAGGCGAAAGTCGCGTAGCGATTTCCCGCCAAAATTTCTCAGGGGTTAAAGGGACTGCCTCACTTCACGGTTTGGCGCCAGACGTGAGTCCAGTCCCCCAGCAGAGAGCAGCGGCTTTGCGGCCTTGGCCTCTTTCGGTTTAACCCCGACGCAGGATTCTAGGCCTTTTCGCGAGAAACGCAAGCTTCTCTTGAGGGTCCGGAGGCAGGCCGCACACCCAACCGAGTTCCCAGGCTCTTGGGGACGAAAGGATCACAGAATGACGCCGAAAGTTTACAAAAACCTGTTGTTAGGCCTCCTTCTCCTGCTCGCGAGCAGCGTTTTCGCGGCGGACAAAGTCTCGCTTTCCACACCTGACGCCGTTACCGTTGGCGGCAAGCAACTTAAAGCCGGCGACTACACGCTGCGCTGGGAGGGCAACGGCCCCAACGTGCAACTCAACGTCCTGCGCGGCAAAAAGGTGTTGGCCACCGTTCCCGCGCACATCGTCGACTCGACCGACACTGTGGACACGAACACTTTCTCCTACACCAACAACTCCGATGGCAGCAAAACTCTTTCCCGCATCCAGGTGAAGGGCCAGAAGTCGGCTCTGGAAATCGGCGGAGAGGCCTCGGCTAGCAACTAGCCTCTCTACTCACGCAGCAAGAGAAAGGGGAACCGCCGGTTCCCCTTCTTCTTGTCGGAAGAGGCGTCTTCCGGCCAGGGCCATTTGAGGAGGCAATCCGGATCACTCTTGGCGCTACGGCGATGTTAATCAGGTTTGTTACGGGCGCGCCAGCCACAGAACCTGTACCCGCCGGCCAAGCTTCTCGAAATCCCGGTCGGAGGTCACCAGGGTTGCTTGATGCAGCATCGCCAATGCGGCCGCAATGCAATCCACGTAGGGAATCTTGTGGCGCGCTTTGATTTCCCCGGCTTGCACGGCTTGGTCGATGTCCGCAGGAAGCAACTCGATCGGCAAGCTGCGCACATCGGACAGTGCATTTCGCGCGCTATTCTCCCCCTTCTGTTGCCACAGATGGTAGAAGACCTCTCCTAAGTTCACAACCGACATGAGTAGCCTTGTGCCCTGGCGGTCTGCTTCTCTGAATAAACGTTCAACTCGGTCAGCCCCAGGTTCGTCTTCGAGGAAGCTGATCAGCGCACTGGCATCCAGCGCATAGCTCTTGTTCATTTCGCAAACCGGTCTCTCTCGATGCGATGCTCCCGTTCCCGGGCCGCCGCTAGGCCTGCGCCCTTCCAGGATCCTCGGAGACGCCCGAGCAATTCGTCCAGGCGAGCCGATGATCTGGAGACTGCGCCCTCGGACTCAGGACTTTTGCCTTCGTACCGAACCTCAAATCCGTGATTCTGCAAAATCTTCACCGCTTGGTGCGAATTCGTCGGGTCGTTCGGGAGAGCCCCGGCGGCGTGCAATACCAGGGGCCGTGCCGGCAGCTCGCGGCCATCGACCATGACCGTCCACTTGGGCATCTGCCGGCTCCAGCGAAAGCCTCTTGCGGTTTCCAAAATGTCCTGTCGGCCAAGCAGGGCTACTTTCGAGTTAGACATTCTCTATGCTCCAATTATTATTATTACACACATTATTCATACGACTTGACGTCAGCATTGGCCACGCAACTTTTAGGCGAACACTTTGCGAAAGTATAGGCGCCAGCTAAAATGGTTGAATGTTGATTCCCCCCTCTCTCGCCTGGGCCCACCCCCTCGTCCAGGAATGGTTCGTCAACCGCTTCGGCACGCCCACCGAGCCGCAGGAGCAAGGCTGGCCGCACATTCTCGCCGGCCGCACTACGCTGATTTCCGCGCCCACCGGCTCCGGCAAAACTCTCGCCGCGTTTCTGGCCTGCATTGATGGCCTGGTGCGCAAGGCGCTGGCCGGCGACCTGCACGACCGCACCGAAGTCCTCTACATCTCGCCCCTCAAAGCGCTGGGCAACGACATTCAGAAGAACCTGGAAGTTCCGCTCGGTGAAATTCTGCAAATGGCTAGCAGCCGCGGCCTGCTGATGCCCGAGATTCGCACCGCGGTCCGCACTGGCGACACGCTCATGCACGAGCGCCGCGCCATGCTCAAGCGTCCACCGCACATTCTGGTCACCACGCCGGAGTCGTTCTACATCCTGCTTACCGCCGAGAGCAGCCGAAAAATTTTGCGCAGTGTCGAAACCGTCATCGTCGATGAAATCCACGCCGTGGCCGACGACAAACGCGGCGCTCACCTGACTCTGTCACTGGAGCGGCTGGAGGCTCTCACTCCGCGACCCGCGGTTCGCATCGGCCTTTCCGCCACGCAAAAGCCGATCGAAGAAGTTGCCCACTTCCTCGCCGGAAACGGCCGTCCCGCGCCGGTTGTCGTCAATATCGGCCACCGCCGCAAGCTGGACCTGGCGGTCGAAGTTCCCGGCAGCCCGCTCGGCGCCATCGCTACCAACGAAATGTGGGAGGAGATCTACAACCGGCTGGTCGAGTTGGCCAACACGCATCGCTCGACGCTGATTTTCGTCAACACCCGGCGCATGGTCGAGCGCGTGTCTTTCCACCTCGGCGAGAGGCTGGGAGAAGAAAATGTCGCCGCCCACCACGGCAGCCTTTCCCGCAAGCTGCGCCTGGCGGCGGAGACCAAACTCAAAGAGGGCAAGATCAAGGTGCTGGTTGCCACCGCTTCGTTGGAACTCGGCATCGATATCGGCACGGTCGATCTGGTGGTGCAGATCAGCTCTCCCCGCGCGATCGCTGTGGCATTGCAGCGCGTGGGCCGCTCCGGCCACTGGCGGGGCGCGGTTCCTAAGGGACGTTTTCTGGTTACTACGCGCGATGAGCTGCTCGAGTGCGCGGCGCTGGTGCGCTCCATCCGCCAGGGGGATCTCGATCGCTTGATCATTCCCGATGCCCCGCTCGACATTCTGGCGCAGCAGATCGTAGCGATTTGCGCCGCTGGTCCGAGTGTGGAGCGGACACTCCTGCCCGCTTCGCCGGTGGATGCGCCACGGGACCAGCAGCGGGCAGGGGTGCCCGCGCCACACGATTCCGGCTGGAACGAAGACGAACTTTTCTCCCTGATAACCCGTGCCTATCCCTACCGCAATGTCTCCCGCGAAACGTACGGCGCAGTCCTCGAAATGCTCTCCGAAGGCATCGCCGCTCGCCGCGGCCGCTACGGCGCTTACATCCATCGTGACCGCGTGAACCACAGGCTGCGCCCGCGCCGCGGTGCTCGCCTGGCCGCCATCACCAGCGGAGGCGCGATTCCTGAGACAGCGCTGTTTACCGTCGTGGCGGAGCCCGAGGGCGGCATGGTGGGCACGGTGGATGAAGATTTCGCCGTCGAGAGCAACGCCGGCGACATTATGCTGCTCGGCAACAGCTCGTGGCGCATTCGCCGCGTGGAAGGAAAATCCGGACGCGTGCTCGTGGAAGATGCCCACGGCGCGCCACCGACCATTCCATTTTGGCTCGGCGAAGCTCCCGCACGCACGCATGAGCTTTCGGCGCAAGTTGCCGATCTGCGCCAGGAAATCAGCGACCGGCTGGCAGGCATTTCTCCCGTCGGTGTTTCGCAAAATATTCCGGAAGTTGCGGTGACGGTCGCCTGGTTGAAAGAGCAATGCGGCCTCGACGATCCCGGCGCCGAACAGGCGGTTGAATACATCCTGCAAGGCCGCGCCGTGCTTGGCGCAGTGCCCACCCAGCAGACCATCATCGCCGAGCGCTTTTTCGATGAAGGCGGCGGCATGCAACTCATCATTCACTCCCCGTTCGGCGGCCGCATCAACAAAGCCTGGGGACTGGCGCTTGCGCAAGCGCTTCTGCCGCGGCTTCAATTTCGAGCTGCAGGCTGCCGCCACCGACAACGGAATCAACATCGCCCTTGCCGAGCAGCACAGCTTCCCGCTGGCGGACGTATTTCATTTCCTCAACGTGGAAACTGTTCACTCCATCCTCGAGCAAGCTGCGCTCGCTTCGCCGATTTTCGGCACGCGCTGGCGCTGGGACGCGAACCGCTCCCTTGCCCTGCTTCGTTTTCAGGGTGGCAAGAAAGTTCCTCCGCAGATTCAGCGCATTCGCTCCGACGATCTTCTCGCCTCGGTGTTTCCCGACGTTGCCGCCTGCCAGGAAAACATCGTCGGCGACATTCAGATTCCCGACCACCCGCTTGTCGGCGAGGTCATGAAGGACGTTCTCACCGAGGCGCTTGATCTCGACGGGTTGAAGACTCTGCTGCGGGGCATCGAAAGCGGCCAAA
The DNA here is from genome assembly GCA_963770915.1 of uncultured Acidobacteriaceae bacterium. Lineage (GTDB taxonomy): Bacteria > Acidobacteriota > Terriglobia > Terriglobales > Acidobacteriaceae > PALSA-270. The sequence goes on along the minus strand of CAVYRG010000001.1, from coordinate 866,513 downwards.
TTCGTTGCCTGGCCGTCGATACGCCGGTTCCCTCGCAGTTCTCCCACGAGATTCTGAATGCGAACCCCTATGCCTTCCTCGACGATGCCCCGCTTGAAGAACGCCGCGCCCGCGCGGTCGAGATGCGCCGAATTCTGCCCGAGTCGGTTCTCGAAGAAGTTGGCAAGCTCGATCCCGCTGCGATTGCGCAGGTTCGCCATGAAGCTTGGCCCGATGTCCGCGATGCCGACGAACTGCACGATGTTTTGCACACATTGATCGCACTACCCAAACTCACGTGGGGACAGCCGCCCTCGGCTGTCCGGTCGAGCGAAGCTCGACAGCTGCCGGTCTCTGATTGGCATCTTCACTTCGAAAAACTGCAGTCGCAGGGGCGGGCAGCATCCGCGCTCAGCAATGGACGCCAATACTGGCTCGCCGCCGAGCGTGCCAAGACGTTCCACCAACTTTTTTCCGACGCGCGCTTCGATCAGGAAATCCCTGACATCCCTGGAAATCCGCCATCTCCCGACGACGCACTTCTCGCCCTGGTCACCGGCTGGATGCAGCACCTCGGCCCGACCAGCGCGGAAGAAATTGGCGAAATGCTGGGCCTTCCGCCTGCCGAGGTCGAGAAGGCCCTGCTGCGCATGGAAGCCGGCGGCGCCATCTTGCGCGGCAACTTTACCGGCCAAACCCGCGTGGGGACAGCCGCCCTCGGCTGTCCCGTCGAGCAAAGCTCGACAGTTTCCTCCGGTAGCGCAACACAGCCCGTTGAATGGTGCGAGCGCCGCTTGCTCGCGCGTATTCATCGCCTGACCGTCGCTACCCTGCGCAAGCAGATTGAGCCTGCCAACGCTGCGCAATTTATGCGCTGGCTCTTGCGCTGGCAGCATGTGGCGCCCGGAACCGCGGTACAGGGCGAGCGCGCCACGCTCGATGTTTTGCGCCAGCTCCAGGGATTCGAAATCCCCGCCAACGCCTGGGAGCGCCAAATCCTGGCGCGGCGAATTTCCGATTACGACCCCGCCTGGCTCGATCAGCTATGCCTCACCGGCGCGGTCGGCTGGGGACGGCTGTCTCCCCATCCCGCAACTTTAGAAGATTCCGCGCGGGGTAAGCGCCGCGTGATTCCCACCAGCGTTGCGCCCATCACCTTTTTCATTCGCGAAGAGGCCGACTGGATGACGCCGCACAACCCTGCCGGGGACCGTGTTGCGGCCGGTGCCCCAGGTTTTGTGGGTGCCCCAGGTTTCGCCGGCGTTGCGAAACCTGGGAGGCAGGACGTCGACGCCCCATCCCCAACCCGCGGCGTCAGCGAGGATGCTCGCCAGGTGCAAGACTTCCTGCGCCAGCGCGGAGCGTCGTTCTTCGCCGATATCGTGCGCGGCACCGGCAAGCTGAAAGCGGAAATCGAAACTGCGCTTTGGGAGCTGGTTGCGGCAGGAATCATCACCGCCGATGGCTTCGACAATCTGCGCTCGCTCATCGATCCCAAGCGCCGCGCGGGGCAGGGAAGCCAGCGCAGCGCGCGCCCGCGCCACAGCGCCGGCCGCTGGGCGCTGCTCTACACCGATCCCGTGGCCGACCGCAACCGCGTGGTCGAGGCCACGTGTTGGATGCTGCTCAAGCGCTACGGCGTCGTCTTCCGGGATGCGCTCACACGCGAAACCAACCTACCCAAGTGGCGCGAGTTGCTGATGGCATTTCGCCGCCTCGAGGATCGCGGGGAAATTCGTGGAGGCCGTTTCGTCGACGGATTCCTGGGCGAGCAATTCGCCCTTCCCATCGCAGTTGAGTCGTTGCGCGAATCGCGCAGGCTTTCACCGACGGGAGAGGCCATTACTCTCTCGGCGGCCGATCCGCTCAATCTAGTTGGAATTCTCGTGCCTGGGGAGCGGGTGCCGGCCATCTCCGGCTACTTCGTCTCCTTCCGCGACGGCGTTGCCGTCGACCCGGCGGCCGCCGCCACGCGCTTGGCCACAGCGGGCGACTGAATTTCCTCGGGGCTCTCTGCGCTGAAACCTTCTGTCGCAGAGAAACCGAAGAACGTGGACAACGCTTCTCTCCAAAAATAATCGGGAACCTAGTGAGGGGGTCTCTAAGGTTCCCGATTGGCACCTTGTCGGCTGGACTGCTGAAAGCGCTTCCCCCGTCGCTTTTGCCGACACAAGTGCCATCAAAGTTACTGCACGCATGCGGCCAAGAAACCTGCGCCCATCAAGGACGTTACGATTTCCGGACAATTATGATTCTCTTGGACATATCGCCTCTCAGGGGTGAATGCTACATGGCTCTCTCCGCCAGCTGCTATCCGAAACGATAGATTGCTATCGTTTCGGATAGCTGGAGCTCTGAGCAACGTAAAACGTGCGGGAGCTGGAGTGTGAGAGACGAGGGTGCGCATCCCGGGGGTTGCTGTGAGTCCGCGATTGTTAGTCATCTCAGGTCCCATCAAAGATTCGAGTTTTCTTCTCTCCGCCAATGAAGTTTCGATCGGGAGGGACTCCTCGAATGGGGTGGTGATCAGCGATCCGTCGCTTTCGCGGCGGCATTGCTCGATCAAGCGCGAAGGCGATCACTTCACCATTCATGACCTCAACAGTCGCAACGGCACGCTGGTGAATGGCCTGGCGGCCAGAGAGAGCCCGCTGCAGCACGGGGATCAAATTTCCGCCGGAGACTCGGTCTTCATCTTCCTGGCGCAGGAAGACACCGATGAGCGCTTGAGCAGCCGCGTCGAGTTCGAAGACCGGCTTACTCAGGCGACCGCGCAAATCCGCCCACAAGATGTCTTGTATCTCCAGCCCGACCGCATTCTGAAGGAGTTGCCGGCGGCCTCCCGGGTGGGGCAGAACCTGAACGCTCTGCTCAAGATCAGCCGGGTAGTGCACTCGATTCGCGACCTGGAGCAACTGCAGGCGCAAATCCTGAAATTGATCTTTGAAGTCGCGCCCGCCGAGCGAGGGGCCATTCTGCTCGACGGCAAGGCCAGCGGGGAATTCGCCTCCGTGTTCGCGCATTACCGTCCCTTCGCAGACGCACAGCCGGTGCGCGTCAGCCGCACCGTCACGCGCCAGGTGCTGAAGCAAGGACTGGCGATCCTCGGGTCAGATGTCGCCGGCGGGGGAGAACTCAGCGATATCGAGAGCGTCGTCAGTTCCAATGCGCGTTCGCTTCTGTGTGTCCCATTGACGGTTTTTCAAAGGATCATCGGCTGCATTTATCTGGACACCACGAATCCGCTGACCCGGTTTGATGAAGAGCATCTCCAGCTAGTGGCTGCAATCGCAGGCATTTCAGCGGTGGCGATCGAGAACGCCCGCCGCTTGCATTGGCTGGAGCAGGAAAATCTTCGCCTCGCCACCGAAATCAATCTCGAGCACAACATGGTGGGAGAAAGCGCCCCCATGCGCGAGGTCTACAGCTTCCTTTCGAGAGTGGCGCCCAGCGAATCGACTGTCCTAATCGAGGGGGAGAGCGGAACCGGAAAGGAACTTGTAGCCCGCGCCATCCACCGGAACAGCCCGCGCTCCGGCAGGCTGTTTGTTCCGATCAATTGCGCTGCCATTCCCGAGGGGCTGGTGGAGAGCGAGCTTTTCGGCCACGAGCGGGGCGCATTCACGGATGCAGTCGCGCAAAGAAAGGGGAAATTTGAGATTGCCGCCGGCGGCGTGGTTTTTCTCGACGAGGTGGGGGAACTGAGTCCTGCCTTGCAGGTCAAGCTGCTGCGAGTGTTGCAGGAGCGCGAATTTGAGCGCGTGGGCGGAACGCAGCCAATTTCCGTCGATATCCGCTTGATTGCCGCCACCAACAAGAATCTCGAAAACGCGGTGAAGGCGGGCCTGTTCCGGCTCGATCTTTATTACCGTTTGAACGTGCTGTGCCTGGTTGTGCCGCCGTTGCGCGCTCGCCGTGAAGACATCCCGGTTCTCGCCGGCTACTTCGTCCAGAAATGCTGTAAAGAGTGCAAGCTCAAGCCCAAAACATTTTCTCCGGAAGCCATGGCCGCCATGATGGGCTACGACTGGCCAGGGAATGTGCGCGAATTGGAAAACGCCGTCGAACGCGCCCTGGTCATGAGTACAGGCGAATCGCTGCAGCCGGAGGACTTGCCCGAATCGATCCTGGAAAAAGATCTTCCCGCGGGCGTCCGGGTCGCCAAGTTCCACGCTGCTGTCAAAGAGGCGAAGAAGCAATTGATCCTGAATTCGATGCAGGAAGCCAAGGGCAACTATGCCGAAGCGGCGCGCATTCTGGGCGTGCACGCCAACTATCTGCACCGGCTCATTCGCAACCTTGGATTGAAGGAAGCGATCGCCTCCACACGCGCGGTGTACGGCGCGACCGAGAAGAGCGCAGACGCAAGGACCTGAGCCACGGCTAAGGCAGGTTCAGCTTTAGCAGCGCCGCCGGATCGACGTAAACCCCCTGCCAGCGAACCGCGACATGCAGATGCGGCCCGGTGGCGCGCCCTGTCCCGCCGCTCAGACCGAGCACCTGCCCGCGCGTTACGTGATCGCCTTCTTTGACTTTGAATTCCGAGAGGTGCAGGTACAGCGTGAGCAGGCCTTGGCCGTGATCGAGCACCACGCAGTTTCCTTCAAAGTAAAGCGGCCGCGCCAACGAGACCGTGCCGGCATTGAGCGCGGCAACCGGCGTCCCGGCGGGCACGGCGTAATCAAGTCCTTCGTGCGTGCTGCGGGTTTCTCCGTTGAACGTGCGCCGCGTGCCGAAGACATCCGAGATTCGCGCCACCGCCGGCGCCTGAAATGTCCCATCCCACTCACGCTCGGGTTCGAAGTGGCGGAACACGTCCTGCTTCAGGGTTTTGTCCTGGTTGATCTCTTGCATTTGTTCGGGGCTAGGCTGGGTGAATTTCGTCGCAACCGTCACGGCAATTACCGGATAGCGGGCCCGGCGCACGATGATGCTGCGGGCAAAGGAGATGTTCTGCCCTTTGCTTGTGACTCCGATGAGGCGCAAGGGGTAGGCTCCGGGCGTAGTCTCCAGGCTTACGCCTGCGAGGCAATACCAGCGGCGACGGCGCTGCTCATAGAAAAAGCTCAAATCGTGCCCAAGCCATGTGCCCGAAAGCGAAGCCAACGGGCGCGGTGCCGCCACGCGAAACACGATCGGCGATCCATTGACCAGGCGGGCGGGCTGCCAGGTCACAGACCAGGCGACTGCGCCAGTTTTCTCGACGGGCGGCTTCTGCGCTTGCGCCTCGCACCCAACAAACGCAGCCCCTCCCAAAAAAGCAAGCATCAAACCCAAGAAGAAACGCTTCACTCAAATAGCCTAGCACCGCGCTAAGGCACGCGAGCTATAATCCGCAGCCGTGCGAACCATTTTGTCCATCGCCGCGGTCTTAGCTCTCAGCGCTTGCTGCTTGGCCGCAGACCAGCCGCTTCCGCCGAGCGCGAAGGCGGACCGGGTTGTCGTGGAAAAAAGTCAGCGCCTTCTGATGTTGATGAGCCGGGGGAAAATTCTGAAGACCTACAAGATTGCGCTGGGAACCAGACCGGTCGGCGCTAAAGTTCAGCAGGGCGACCACAAGAGGCCAGAAGGCGCGTATGTTTTGGATAGGCGGAATCCGCACAGCCATTTTTACCGCGCCCTTCACATTTCCTATCCCAACGCGCGGGACCGCGCGCGCGCAGCCAAGCTGGGCGTCTCACCCGGCGGCGACATTTACCTCCATGGCCTGCCAAACGGCTACGGCTGGGTGGGCAGCGGCCACCGCCTGAAAGACTGGACGGACGGTTGCATCGCGGTCACCGACGAAGAGATGGACGAGATCTGGCGAGCCGTGCCCGATGGCGCGCCCATCGAGATCAAACCTTAGCCAGCTCAGGATGAGTGGCTTTAATCCATACCTCCACATCCCGGCGAATGGTAAGCGCCAGACGAAACATCTCGTCGGCTTCCCGGTCCGATACGGAGCCGGCAATGTCGTAGCTGCTGGTGTTGCGCTTCTTGCGAAACGCGTCGAACGTCTCAATAAGCTTCTTGTCCGGCGCGACCGTAAATTCAAGCGACTGGATTACGCGATAGTGATGGCTATCCCGCGTGGCTCGATAACCCGCGGCTGCGAGCCCGGCGGTAGCGGCTTGCAGAGCCGCGTTGTATGCGACCGCCAGGCGCCAATCCGCGGGCAACTGTTTCAACTGACAAACGCCAAGATCGCGGTCCGAGAGCCCCAGAAGGTTTCTGATTTCTTCAGGAGTGCTTGCGTGCGGAACCAGCCAGCCGTTTTGCCGCCAACTCTGCAAGCTCATCTTCAGCCCCCAGCAGGAAGAGTTTCTTCTCTTTCATGACGGCGCGCAAGAAATGATTCCCGGCCGCCAACTTGGATCGGAATTCGGCGACAGGAAAAACTGTCGGATTAATTTCTCTCCCTAGAAAAGATTGTGCGGGCCCGAGCGCTGAAACAACTGCGCTGAACGGTGCGTCTCCCAGGACCATCAGATCGACGTCGCTGTCGGCGCGTTCCTCTCCTCGAGCCAGCGACCCGAAGATGAAAGCAACCCGGACCTGAGATCCCAAGGGAGCCAGCGCGCCGCGGATCACATCATGCGCGCCCAGAGTCTTGGCAACCAGGTTTTTTATTTCGGAAAAAATTGGGTTTTGTGAGTTCGCCTTATATAAAACCTGGTTGCCACGAACCGTGCGCGAGAGCAAGCCGAGATTCGTCAAATGACTCAGCTCTCTTTGCACAGCGCCATGCCCGCACCCGGCCGCGCGGGCGAGCTGCCGCACGTAAAAGGACTGCTCTGAGCGGCCATACAGGATGGCCAGGAGCGCGCTGCGCGTCCGCCCGAAAAGCCCGCGTTCGATCGATAGCGACTGTGTACCCATAATAGGTACTATCGTACCCACAAAAGGGAATGGGGTTCAAGTGCCCGAAGAGTGGCGAAGAAGAAGCCGCTAGGAAACGAAGTTATTCTGGTGGACCTGGTCGGGATCGAACCGACGACCTCTTCCATGCCATGGAAGCGCGCTCCCAGCTGCGCCACAGGCCCACTTGTGGGGAAGATCACTACAGCGGCAGAAATGATTTTCGCTTAGCCCATCGCGATAGTCAAACGGAAGCGCCGCAACCATGAATCAGACACTTGCACCAAGGTTCAGCGACTTAGCAGAATTTACCGGCGTCGCGTGCTCACCGGCTGCAGCCTCGCCAGAATGCCTCGCGCGAGCGCCACGTTGCCCCAGGAGCGATCGATGCCGGCTCGACGAGCTTCAGGAGCCGGAAAATCCGCCAGCGCGTTTTTGCCAGGCGAGTCGTAACCACATCCATGTACATACAATTCTCAATTTGAAACAAAACAGGGTCAGGATCGGCGGATGCGGCGCACCGTGACCGTCGCGGGGTTCAGGGCACTTTGCACTGCCAGCAGCTCCTTCAGCACAGCACGCAGCTTTTGCGAGTGCAGAGCGTTGGCGCCGTCGGATTTGGCCTTCTCCGGATTGTCGTGCACTTCCATGAACAGGCCATCCACGCCAGCTGCGACTGCGGCGCGGGCAAGCACGGGAATGAACTCAGGCTGACCGCCACTGGTCGCGGGCTGATCTTCGTCGCCGTGAGAGGCCGACGGCAATTGCACAGAGTGGGTGGCGTCGAACACCACCGGGACGAACTTGCGCATGATGGCGAGCGAGCGCATATCGACCACCAGATTGTTGTAGCCGAAGCTCGAACCGCGCTCGGTGACGAATACGCGATTGTTGCCCGCCGCGCGGCACTTTTCGATGGCGTGCTTCATATCCCAGGGCGAAACGAACTGGCCTTTCTTGATGTTGACCACGCGCTCGGTCATGGCGGCAGCCACCACCAGATCGGTCTGGCGGCAGAGGAAGGCCGGAATCTGCAGGATATCCGCCACTTCGGCGACTTTGGGAACGTCGGCCGCTTCGTGCACGTCGGTGAGAACCGGCACGTGGACTTCGTTCTTCACCTTTTTCAGAATGCGCAGGCCTTCCTTGAGGCCCGGCCCGCGGAAGCTGTGAATCGAGGTGCGGTTGGCCTTGTCATAGCTGGCCTTGAAAATGAAGGGAAAATTCAGCGAGCGGGTCACGCCCTTGATGATTTCCGCCATGCGGATGGCATGGGCTTCACTTTCAATCACACACGGCCCGGCGATGAGGAACAGCTTGCCCGAGCCGATGCGGACATTATCGATTTGAAAAGACACGCTCATGAATAAAACCACAGAGGGCTCGCAGGGAGCATCTTTTTCTGCGCAACCCGGCGTCCTTAGGGCCGTGGCGCACTTTGAATGTTCGTCAGAATTGTCATTCCGAAGCGCGGCGGTATCGCGCGAGGAATCTGCTGTTTTTCGTGCGGCAAGAAAGCAGATTCCTCGCCGATAAAGCTGGCTCGGAATGACAATAGAAAGGAAATTGCGCCCACCTACATCCTTCCTCGCATGACTTAGCGAACCGCCACTTTCTGCGGCCGGTGAAACATTTCCAGATCAGCCGCGGCTTTGCCGGCCTCCCGCTTCAACCCATGCTCGTAGGCCGCGCCCACGAAGGACTTGAACAGCGGATGCGGCTCGAGCGGCTTCGACTTGAACTCAGGATGGAACTGGCATCCGATGAAGTGGGGATGGCCTGGCAACTCGATCATCTCCACGTAGGTTCCGTCCGGGCTGGAGCCGGAAATGCGCAGACCGGCGGCGGTCATGGTCTCTTCGTATTCGCGGTTGAATTCGTAGCGATGGCGGTGGCGCTCGCTGATCTCCGTTTTGCCGTAGATTTTGTGCGCCAGCGTTCCCGGCTCGATCTGGCAAATCCAGGCGCCCAGCCGCATAGTGCCGCCCAGTTCTTCGACGCCCCGCAGCTCGCGCAGCTTGTAGATCACGCGATGCGGCGTGGAAGGGTCGAATTCGCTGGAGTTGGCGTCTGCCAGGCCGCAGACGTTGCGGGCGAACTCGATGCAGGCGGTCTGCATGCCTAAGCAGATGCCGAAATAAGGGACTTTCTTTTCTCGCGCGTAGCGGATGGCGATCAGCATGCCCTCGATGCCGCGTTTGCCGAAGCCGCCGGGAACGAGCAGACCGTCGTAGTCGGCGAGCTGCTCTTCGTAAGTCTTGTCGCCGGTTTCCAGGCCCTCGGCTTCCACCCAGTTCAATTGCAGCTTCAGATTGTGCGCCAGGGCGCCGTGCACCAGCGCTTCTTTCAGCGACTTGTAGGAATCCTCATACTCGACATACTTGCCGACAATGCCGACGGTCACTTCGTCTTTGGGATTGTAGACACGGTGCACGATTTCTTCCCACTTCGACATATCGCGGTCGCGGGCTTCCATGTGCAGGCGTTTCAACACCAGCGTGTCCACGCCTTCGTTCCCAAACACCAGCGGCACCTCATACACGGAGGCTACGTCTTTGGCGGTGATGACGGCTTCTTCACTGACGTTGCAGAACAGCGCGATCTTCGACTTGATGTCTTTGGAGAGAAAGCGGTCGGTGCGGCAGAGCAGAATGTCAGGCTGAATTCCGATGCTGAGAAGTTCTTTCACCGAGTGCTGCGTCGGCTTGGTTTTTAGTTCCTGCGCGGCGGCGATGAAGGGCACGAGCGTGACGTGTACGAAAAGCGTATCTTCGCGGCCGAGTTCCTGGCGCATCTGGCGGATGGCTTCCATGAAGGGCAGCGACTCAATATCGCCGACGGTGCCGCCGATTTCGACGATGGCGACATCGACTTCCTGCGCGACTTTTTTCATGGCGGCTTTGATTTCGTTGGTCACGTGCGGAATCACCTGCACGGTTTTGCCGAGATAGTCGCCGCGGCGCTCTTTGGCGATGATCTGCTCGTAGAGGCGGCCGGTGGTCCAGTTGTTGTCGCGGGAAAGTTTGGCGTGGGTGAAGCGCTCGTAGTGGCCGAGGTCGAGGTCGGTTTCGGCGCCGTCGTCGGTGACGAAGACTTCGCCGTGCTGGAACGGGGACATGGTGCCGGGGTCGACGTTCAGGTAAGGGTCGAACTTCATGAGGTTGACTTTGAGGCCGCGGCTTTCGAGCAGGCATCCGATGGAAGCCGCCGCCAGCCCTTTGCCTAAAGAAGACACAACGCCGCCCGTTACAAAGATGTACTTTGCCGACATCTGTTCCTCGCTCTGAATTGTCCTGAGATTTCGTGCAGGCTGGGGTGCACGATCAATTATGCCAGAACGGGGTTGTGGAAGGAAATAGTTGGTGTCGGCAGCAAATGCGGAAGGAGGAGCTTAACTCAGAGGGAACAGGATCGAACAGCGACGGGCGCATTGCATCTAACTGATGCGGAAGACCTCAAATGGGATGATAATTGGTTTCGGCATGAAGCTGGCGGCAAAAGCTCATATCGTCTTCCGCGCATTTCTCGTCCTGTGCCTGGTTCTGGCCGGGCAGCTGTCTGCCCAGGAACTGGCCAAGCGCCTGATCCTCACCGACGGCTCCTATCAGATGGCCACCAAGTGGGAAGTGAAGGGCGACCGGGTGCGCTATTTCAGCGCGGAGCGCGGGGAGTGGGAGGAAGTGCCGAACTCCATGGTGGACTGGGCGGCCACCAAGAAATACCAGCAGGACCGGGAGAATGGCGTTCCCATACCCGGAGCGGCAGATCTGGATAAAGAACTGGCCGCCGAGCAGAAGGCCGAAGAGGCCAAAACACCCGAAGTGGCGCCCGGCCTGCGCTTGCCCCAGGATGGCGGAGTGCTGCTGCTGGATGATTTCCAGAATCAGCCGCAGTTGGTCGAGTTGCAGCAGAACGGCAGCGACATCAGTCCCGACCGGAAGGGCAACATCCTGCGGGCCGCCATCAATCCGGTGGCCAGTGCCAAGCAGAATATTGAGATCGCGGGAGCGCATGCGAAGGTGCAGGCGCACGTGAGCGTGCCGAGCGTGTACATCAGAATCTCCGCGGATGCCTCGGATGCGGCCGGCGGGTCAGAAGCGGGGTCGGACCGCTTTCGTATCGTGAAGATGCAGAGCAAACAGGGCAAGCGGATCGTAGGCGACATAAAAATCGCCATCTTCGGCAAGGTCCAGCAGGAGCAAAAGCTGGTTGCGACTACGGCGGTGGAACTCAGTGGGGGATGGGTGAAGATTACTCCGACGGAGCCGCTCGACCCGGGCGAATATGCAGTAGCGGAGATGCTGGGCAAGGACGGTATGAACTCTTACGTTTGGGATTTTGGAATGAATCCGTCTGCTGCCGCCAATGCTGGTGCATTGAAGCCGGAAATCTCAGCGAGTGGAGCGTCGCAGCCAGGGCCGGAACAGAAGAGCCCGCCGCAGCCGTGAGCCAGCTCCATTGACCCGGTTCGGCGCTGCGATTACACTGACGCCGGGTTCGCCCGAATTTTATTTCTGGAAAGAAATCTTGAAGACTTATCGTTCGCCGCGTGAGCTGCTGGCTGAGATTGAAAGCCAGCTTGCCGATAATCGTGCATCGCTTGCATGCTCTCCGCTGGAAGAAGTGAGTGCCACGCTCTCGAAAGGCCGCCACTACAGCTGGGTGGGAATTTACCTGACCGTGGCTGGGACTGGCGGGAAAGATGGGCACGGGCCGCATCCCGCGCAGAAAGCGCACGCTGGCAGCCGGTCGAAGATTCTGGTTTCCATGAAGCTGGCGGGACACGAGTTTGGGGTCCTCGACGTGGAGAGCGACCGCGAGAACGCCTTCGGCGTGGAAGACCGCGTGTTGCTGGAAAACGCCACGTTCCTGCTGGCGCGCTTTCTTGCGGGGCGAGGAAGGTATTTGGTGCGCAAGGCGCGTAACCGGGCCAACGCTTCTTGAAACCGCTCTTGAATCCGCCTGTCTAGTTCACATCTGCCTTCGTAAGCAAGGCAGATTATTTTTCCGCAACTCCGCACGTTCCGGTCTCATCCATACCGCGAGGAGTCATCCATGAAAATCGCAGTTCTGGGCGCCGGCAACGTTGGTGGGACTTTGGGATCGGCTTGGGCGAAGAAGGGGCACGCGGTGATGTTTGGAGTGCGAAACCCGTCTGACCCGAAGGTGAAGTCGCTACTCGGTGCGGCGGGAGCAAACGCGAAGGCGGGCGGCGTAGCGGAGGCGGCGGCATTCGGAGAAGTGGTGACGCTGGCCACACCCTGGGCCACGACACAGGAAGCGTTGCGCAGCGCGGGCAGTCTGAGCGGCAAGATTCTGCTGGATTGCACCAATCCGCTGAAGCCCGATCTTTCCGGATTGACCATCGGATTTACAACCTCCGCTGGCGAACAGGTGGCGGGTTGGGCGCCGGGGGCACGAGTGGTCAAGATCTTCAACACCACAGGTTTCGAGAACATGGCGGCGCCGGTGTTTTCGGAGGGAGCGGCCTGCATGCTTTATTGCGGCGATGATACCGAGGCCAAGGCTGTGGCCGGAAAACTGGCGGGAGATTTGGGTTTCGATCCGGTTGATGCCGGCCCGCTGGCCAGCGCGCGATTGCTGGAGCAGCAGGCAATGCTGTGGATTCATCTCGCGTACAAGCAGGGGCTGGGGGGCAAGTTTGCGTTTCGGCTCATGCGGAGGTAGGTTCCTGGCGTCGTGACGGCCGCTCGGGTTGCATTTACGCAATTTGGAGTCTTCCCCCCTCTTCCTGAATGCGCTTCCACGCTTGCTCGACGTGGCGGGCTTGGGTGTTGGTTTGCCCGACGCACACGCGCAGCGTGAGCTTGTTGTTTAGCCGCGTGTGGGTGAGATAGAGATTGCCGCTGCGGTTCAGGCGATCCATGAGAGTTTGGTTGGCTTGGTCGCCGCCTTTGTGGCGAAAGCAGACGAGATTCAGCGGAGCGCGCGCGGCCAGCTCGAAGCGGGCGTCTTCTTTTATCCAACTTACAAGCTGTTGTGCCAGGGCCACGTGCCGCCGGATGTGATGCTGCAGACCCTCGACGCCGTAGTGGCGAATCACGAACCACAATTTGAGCGCGCGAAAGCGGCGGCCAAGCGGAATCTGCCAGTCACGGTAGTCGATGACCGCGCCGGATTCGGTGGCCTGGTTGCGCAAATATTCGGGCAGCACGCTCAAAGTTTTGATTAGCGCGGCGCGGTCAGCGACATAAAAACAGTCGCAGTCGAAGTTGGTGAACATCCATTTGTGCGGGTTGAAGCAGTAGCTGTCGGCGAATTCGAGGCCACCGTGAATATGGCGGAATTCGGGGCAGAGCGCTGCCGTGCCGCTCATGGCCGCGTCGACATGCAGCCAAATGTTTTGCTCGCGGCAGATGCGGCCGATTTCGGGCAGCGGGTCCAGGGCGTTGGAGGAAGTGGTGCCGACGGTGGTGCACACGAAGCAGGGAACGAGGCCGCTGCGGCGGTCGGCCTCGATCTGCCGGGCCAGAGTTTCCGGCTGCATGGCGAATTTCTCGTCGACTTCGATGAGGCGCAGATGTTCGCGTCCCAGGCCGGCGATCTGAACCGCCTTCTCGATGGACGAATGCGCCTGCGACGAAGCGTAAGCCACCAGCTTTCCGTCGCAGCCATGGCGATTGCCGGCGAAATTGGTTGCGCGTTCCCTCGCCGCCAGCAGAGCGCACAGGGTCGCGCTTGAAGCAGTGTCCTGAATGACTCCGCCGCCGGTGCTCGACGAGAGAAACGCTCGGGGCAGGTCGAGCATTTCCACCAGCCAATCGAGCACATGGGTTTCGAGTTCGGTGCAGGCAGGGCTAGTGGCCCAGAGCATTCCCTGCACGCCCAGGCCGGAGGATAGAAGATCGCCAAGGATACCCGGACCGGATGCGTTGGAAGGAAAGTAAGCGAAGAAATTTGGCGATTGCCAATGCGTGATGCCGGGAAGAATGAGCTTTTCGACATCGCCGAGAATGGCGTCGAAGGGCTCTCCCTTTTCGGGCGCGTGCGCCGGCAAGGAGGCGCGAATCTCTCCTGGCTTAGCCTGCGAGAGCACGGGAAAGGATTCGATCCGGCTGTAGTAATCGGCAATCCAGTCGATGACGGCGTGGCCGTGGCGGCGAAATTCCTCGGGCGTCATGTGGAAAGATTCTCGGTCGGGCATAAATCTCCGTTGGCGGCTAGAGCGTTCCGCGCCTGAAATCCTACGTCAGCCGGCCGAAATAGACGCGCGTGCTGTACTCGACGGTCACGATGCCATTGCGTTGGGAGGAGTCGAAAATCCGGCGCAGCTCCAGCAGCATCGCATCATATCCCCGATCGCCGGGTTGCGGCGTATAGGAGGAAGAACGCAGGCGTCCTTGGAGGGCGGCGTAATCCAGACGCTGGTGATTTTCAAACACGCGCTCCTGATAGGGAGACGGACCGTAGAACAAGCTGATGCCAGCGGTGGTGCGCTCGTGCCTTACTTCCTGGTAGTCGGTGCCGTAAGTGCGCAGCAAGTCTTCGTAAGCGCGCAGGAATGGAGTAGTGTCAGTGCGGCGCTCGTTCCACAACAGCACGCACCAGCCGCCGGGCTTGAGAATGCGGGCGAACTCAGGCCGCGTTTTGGCGGGATCGAACCAATGCGCCGCCTGTGCTGCGGTAACGATATCCACGCTGCGATCGGGAAGAGTCGTGGCCTCTGCGCTGCCGTTGATGCTGACGAATTGCGGATAGGCGGAGAGAAATTCCTCTCCCGCGCGGCGCATTTCCGGGTTGGGCTCCACGCCGAACACGCGGCAGCCGCTTTCGAGAAGAAGCCGGGTGAAGATGCCCGTGCCGGAAGCAAGGTCGGCGATTGTGGAATAAGGCGTGAGATCGCATTCACTCGTGAGCAGTTCAACGACCTGCGCGGGATAGCCGGGGCGATACCGCACGTAGTCATCTACGCGTGAGGAGAAGCGCTGGGTTGGGTTTTGAGCCGGCATGTTATCAGTGTAGCTTGAATACCCAGGTTTTCTTTGCGTTCTCCGCGGACCTTCTCTGCGCCGTCGGCGGTCTAAGGCTTTCGCAAGGAGGCAAAAAAAGGCGAAGTCTTAAACCCCCGAGAACGCAGAGAAAAGCCGCGGAGAACGCGGAGAGGGCAGCCGTTCGATGCATGCTCTCTGCCCAATCTTCGCGGGAACTGCTAAATTAAATCCATGCGCCTTGTGGTCAAAGTCGGTACCAGCCTGGTCGCTCCTGGCGGGCGGGTGGATGTGCGCCGCATGCGCGCGCTGATCGATCAATTTGATTTGACGCGGCACCAATACCTGATTGTGAGTTCCGGGGCCATCGCCGCCGGCATGGCCAACCTCGGGTTGAGCGCGAAGCCGGGCAGCGTCCCTCTCATGCAAGCCTGCGCTGCGGTTGGCCAGAGCGTGCTCATGCACACTTACGAGCGACTTTTTTTTGGCAAGAAAGTGGTGGCGCAACTGCTGCTTTCGAGCGACGACTTCAACACGCCTGTCCGTTACCAGAATCTCCAGAATGCTCTCCACCAACTGCTGCAGCTTGGCGTGGTTCCCATTGTGAATGAGAACGACAGCGTTTCCGTGCGCGAGCTGGAGGGGGCGTTTGGCGACAATGACGAGCTTAGCGCGCTGCTGGCCGCCGCGGTGGAGGCGGATTGGCTCTTGCTGCTCACCGATGTCGATGGCTTCTATCTTTCCGACGGGAAAGGCAAGCGCCCGCTGCGCACCGTGCGCAAGCTCACGCCGCAAATGGAAGCCTTGTGCCGCGGCCAGGGGAAGCTGGGGCGAGGCGGAATGCGATCCAAGCTGCGCGCCGCAAAATCGGCGAGCGAGGCCGGGGTTCATGTGGCCATCGTGAACGGCAGCCACGATCATGCCATCGCCTGGGCGATGGAGCGCAAGATTGGGACATACTTTCCGCCGCTGCGGAGGAATTCCTGACATGGCCACGTCGCTCAAGCTGCCGGTCTCCACGCGCGAGAAGCTATTGCGCGGGCGCGAAGCGGCGCCGCAGCTGGCGCGGCTTTCGACCGCCGAAAAGAACGCTATTCTGCGCGCCATGGCGCAGGCGATCGAAGACGAAGCGAAGAGCATTCTCGCGGCCAACGAAGAAGATCTGGCAAGCTCAGGATTGACCGGCGCCATGCGCGACCGGCTGCTGCTCAACCCGGCTCGCATTGCGGAAATGGCCAAGGGCGTGCGCGACGTGGCTGGCCTGCCGGACCCGGTGGATCAGACGCTGGCGGAGTTGACGCGGCCAAACGGCTTGCGCATTCGCAAGGTGCGAGTGCCGCTGGGAGTGGTTGGCATCATCTACGAGTCGCGGCCGAACGTGACCGCCGATACAGCCGCGCTCACGCTGAAGACCGGCAACGCCATCGTGCTGCGCGGGGGCAAGGAAGCGGCGCGCAGCAATCAGCGGTTGGTGGAGATTTTGTCGGCGGTGCCCGGCGTTCCCGCAGGCGCAATCGAGCTGCTCGACTGCAGTACGCGCGATTCGGTGCGGGAGTTGATCGAAGCGCGTGGGCTGGTGGATGTGATCATTCCGCGGGGCGGAGCGCAGCTCATTTCTTTTGTCGTGGAAAACTCGGTGGTGCCCGTGATCGAAACCGGGGCAGGGAATTGTCACATCTTTATCGACGAGGGCGCGGATTTCGAAATGGCGGATCGCATTGTGATCAACGCCAAGACGCAGCGGCCTTCGGTGTGCAACGCGGCCGAGAAACTGCTGGTGCATGAGCGCGTGGCGGCGGAATATGTTCCGCGCATCGCAAAGAAATTGATTGAGGCGGGCGTGGAAGTGCGCGGCGATGTCGAAGCCTGCCGTCTGGCCGGGAGCCTGGATGTGAGCCCGGCCGTCGCTCAGGACTGGGAAGAAGAATATTTGCGGCTGTGCATGGCGATTGGCGTCGTGGCGGGCGTTGACGATGCTATCGCGCATATCAATCGGCACTCGACGAAGCACTCCGAAGCGATCATCACGGCAAACGAAGCCCACGCGCGGCGTTTCCTGCGGGAGGTCGATTCGGCTGCGGTGTATTGGAACGCGTCGACGCGCTTCACCGACGGGGGCGAATTCGGCATGGGCGCGGAAATGGGCGTGAGCACGCAAAAGCTGCACTGCCGCGGCCCGTTTGCCCTGGAAGAGTTGACCTCGACGAAATACGAGATTGTGGGGACGGGGCAGGTGAGGTAACAGCCCTGTCATGTTGAGCGAGGATTGAGCTTCGCAACGCGAAGCCCAACCGCAGTCGAAACATCTCTACCCGCGCGATTGGTTTGTCCGGCGTGTGCCCGCATTTCGCCTCAGCGGCCAAAGTAGTCGTGCTCCCTACTCCCGTCGTCCTCCAACGTCTCGGCAAAATCCTGTCGTGCTCTTGGCTAATCCGACGTTGACCGCTGCCTTTCGGTGCCGGTGTGATCCGTAGAGCCCGTGTTGCCCTGGCGCGCGGACCTTTTACGGTTTTCTTCGGTGTTTTCCTTTTTGACCGCCCTGCCTGCTTCATCTCATTTACCTTAATCGTGCCGGAGAATTCAGAGGATTAGATCGACTTGAGAAGTGCCCAAGGATAGGCCGGCCTGATGCTGGCTCAGGGCCGTAGCTTCTCGCTCCTGTGTGTTAACGTACCTTATCTGGCCTCAGGTTCTCGATGAAATTCCTTTCAGCCACGCTGCTGGGTTGCGTCATCCTGTTTCCCTCGTTCGGGGTAAAGCTCAGCGGCAGCGCGGCTGACTCGGTTGTACTTCCTCCCGCATCCCCGATCTTTGGTTTCCGCGATTCGGCGACCGAGAACTCCATCGAAGCGCACTTCATGGCGGTTCCCGACCCCAAGCTGGCGGAAGAGCATTTGCGCGTTCTGACGCAAGTGCCGCATATGGCGGGCACGCCCGAGGACAAAGCCACCGCCGACTACGTGGCGCAGAAGTTTCGCGAGGCGGGCCTCGAAACCGAAATCGTCGAGTACCGGGTGTGGATGAACTATCCCGCCGAGATCAGCGTCGACGTGACCGCGCCCGCCGGCGTCACCATGCACGGGCCAACCCGTGAGCACGTGGAAGGCGATCCTTATCAGGACGACCCGCGCGTGGTCATGCCCTTCAACGGCATGTCACCTTCCGGCGATGTGGAGGCCGACGTGGTTTACGCCAACTACGGCACACCCGCCGATTTCCGCAAACTCGAGCGGATGAAGGTTGAGGTGCGCGGCAAGATCGTGATCATGCGTTATGGACGGAATTTCCGCGGCGTCAAAGTGCTGCTGGCGCAGGAACACGGGGCGGCCGGCGTGCTGCTCTATTCCGACCCCTACGACGACGGCTGGCGGCGCGGCGACAAGTATCCGCAGGGCCCGTGGCGGCCGGACACCGGTGTGCAGCGCGGCTGCGTGGGATACATGTTCGAGTTCCCGGGCGATCCGACGACGCCGGGAATCGCGTCGGTGCCGTCTCTTCCCGACAGCAAGCGAACGCCGCCGGGGCAATCCGCGCAAATGCCGAGAATTCCTTCCACCCCGTTGTCCTATGCGGATGCGCGGCCCATCCTGGAAAACCTCGGCGGGCCGGATTCCCCGCGCGAATGGCAGGGTTCGTTGCCTTTCACCTATCACGTGGGTCCGGGGCCGGTGAAGGTCCACATGCGGCTGAAGCAGGACTACCAGTACCGGACCATCTGGGACGTGATTGGCCGTCTCCGTGGCGCGAATCAGCCCGATGAGTGGGTGATCGCGGGCAATCACCGCGATGCCTGGGTGTTTGGCGCGGTGGACCCCAACAGCGGCACCGCGGCCATGCTCGAAACCGTGCATGGCATTGGGGAGTTGCTGAAATCTGGCTGGAAGCCCAAGCGCAGCATGATTTTCGCGAGTTGGGATGGAGAAGAAGAAGGCCTGATCGGCTCAACCGAGTGGGCCGAGCAGCATGAAGCGGAGCTGGGAAACGCAGTGGCCTATTTCAATACCGACGTTGCCGTGGCGGGGCCGAAATTCCTGGCGGCGGCTGTGCCCAGCCTGAAGCAGTTTGTGCGCGACGTGACCAAGGCCGTGCCCAGCCCCAAAGGCGGGTCGGTGTACGAAGCCTGGCGGCAGGCCGGCCCGCCGGAGGATGATGACGGAGGTGACAGCGCCGCGCAGCCTGCGGATGCTCGCGCTGACGTCGTGGTGGGAGATTTGGGCAGCGGATCGGACTACACCGCTTTCTTGCAGCATCTGGGAGTGCCTTCCACCGACATCGGTTCCAGCGGGCCGTACGGCGTATATCACTCGGCCTTCGACAATTTCACCTGGTTCAAGAAATTTGCCGATCCGGACTTCTTGTATGAGCAGCAAATGGCGCGGGTGTTTGGCCTGGAAATGCTGCGCATGGCGGATGCCGATGTACTGCCCTTCGACTACGAGGAATACGGGAGGGAATTGGCGGTTTACGTCAACGCGGCCCAGAAAACGGCAGAGACGGAATTTGGCGCGGCGGCACCCAACTTTGCCGTCGCCGCCAACGCGGCGCGGCAATTTGAGCGGGCGGGAGAAAAGATTCTAGCCCGGCAACAGAAACTGCCCAACGATTCCGAGAAGTTGAATCGCGCCCTAAGCGAAGCCGAGCGCGACTTGTTGCTTCCGGAGGGACTGCCTACCCGCCCGTGGTATCGCCACGCGATTTACGCTCCGGGGCGATATACAGGCTATGCGGCGGTGGTGATTCCGGGCGTGAACGAGGCCATCGACCGGCACGACCTGGTTCGCACCCAGCAGCAGCTAGCCGACCTGGCCGCCGCGCTGGAGCGGGCCGCTAAGACCCTGCAATCCGTGCGCTAGAAGCCCGATTTCCACAGAGAAAGTGCAAGGGCGTTGTGATTTTCATCACTTTTCTCAGAATGGCGCGCCAGCTAATCTCCTCCTATGGTAAGGCAAGTGGAACGCTTCTTTCAGCTCAAGCACCAGATTGAACACTTGCGGCGACGGCGGCCCAAAGTAAAGGAACTTCATTTGACGCCCTCCGGCAAACTGACCCAGCCGCAAGCGGCCGTTATGGAGAAGGCCTTCCTGATGCAGCTGCGCCTGCATTTGGAGGCGGAGACAGAGGACACCTTGCGGGTGTAGGCCGGACGGCGCAGCCTGCACCCAGCGAAGTCGAAGGGTCCTCACGGCGGAGCGGGGCTACGCGGAGCGGAGCTACGCGAGTCGCGTCTGCGGTTGCGCTCCCTCCGTCACGTCCTCGATATACAGCAGGATCATCTTCTGGCTGGCCTGCGGCTCAATCCGGCCGGCGTTGAGCATCATGGTCCGTGGCCCCAGGTGCGGAAAATCGTGACGCACCTCGAAATCTTCCACCTGCCCGTTATTGGGGAGGATGTTCTCCAGCAACTCGCGCAGCTTGGGGATATTCCACTGCCCGTCGCCCAGGTCGTAGACCGCCCGGTTTTGCGTCTCTTCCCGCGAGACTTCGAACTGCCGGCAGAAGGCCCGGTTGGCGCTGATCACTTGCAGCTTCCCGTCCAGGACCAGAATGGCTTCCCGGGCATTTTCGACCAGCGCATCCGCGTGCCGGTGCATCTGGTCGAGATTGCGCTTCATGCTGTCGATGTCCTGGAAGCTGAGTACCGCTCCGTCAATCTTGTTGTCCCAGGTCTTGTAGGGACGCACCCGCATCTGGTACCAGATGCCGGTCCCGCTCTCGCGTACTTCGCGTTCCAGGCTGCTGACCTCATTGATGCTTTCGAGCGCGATTTGACCCAGGTCCTCGACGTCGAGATTAGGGCGGATTTCGCTCAAGCGGCGGCCCACATCGCCAGGCATCAGGTTCAGAAGCTTCTGCGCCGGGGGCGTAAAGCGGCGGATGTGCAGGTCTTGCCCCACGATCACCACCGGGATGGTCACATTGCCCAGCAGGTTGAGCAAGTCGTTGTTGACCGCGGTCAGCTCCAGGTTCCGGTTTTGCAGTTCCTCGTTCAGCGTGGTCAGCTCTTCGTTGGTGGACTGCAGTTCTTCCTTGGCGGTCTCCAGCTCTTCGTTGGTGCTTTGCAGCTCTTCGTTGGCGGAGAGCACTTCTTCGTTGGCTGACTTGAACTCCTCGCTGACCGTCTCGTACTCTTCAATCAGCGTTTGGAACTGTTCGCGAATCTGGGCCAACTCGCGCTGCAGGCGCGCGTTTTCGCGCGAGGCGGTGTCCTTGGCGGGAAGAGTTTTCTTTTTCTTCTCGGGGGTTTTGGCGGTGGAAGCCGCGTCCTGAAAGACGACCAGGTAGCAACGTTCTCCCGGCCCTGTCCCCCGCATGGGGCTGACTTCCAGATTGACTTCCCGCGTGTGCCCATTGGATTGCACCCGCACGCCCTCCTGGAGCACAGTGGCGTTTTCCTTTTTGGCCCGGCTCAGGGCGCCGCGCAAGTCCACCAGCAAGCCCTCGCGCGCCATCTTGGAGAGGTTGAAAGTGGGTTGGCCGGCGGCTGGCTCCAGGTACGGGCCGGTCTTGCCCCGGAACTGCACAATCTCCATCTGCTCGTTGACCACGATGCTGGCGGGCACAAACCGCTCCATGAGCATGCGGTCGGCTTCTTTTTCGACGGTGGAAATCGGCTTGGGTTCGCGTCCGGCCTTATCCTCGCTGGTGCGGCGTATGCCATAGTCAACCGAGCCGAAATAGGTCACCATGCGAGCGGCAGATTCCTTCTTCTTGTAAATCTTGTTTTTCTTATCCACTGACATGAAGTACTCCGAAAAGGTTCCCAGGCTCTCGGCCCCGCCCAGCATGAGATAACCGGTGGGTTTTAAGGCGTAGTGCAAAGACGGGACCACCCGCTTCTGCAGCACCGGACCCAGGTAGATCAACAGATTGCGGCAACTGACCAGATCGAGATTGGAGAAGGGCGGATCTTTGGCGATGTTCTGCTTGGCAAAGATGCACATCTCCCGCACCGGCTTGACGATTTGATATCCACCGTCGAGGCGCACAAAGAACCGCCGCAGGCGCTCGGGTGAAACGTCAGCCATCAGAGCGTCGGCATACAGGCCGGCGCGCGCCCGGTCGAGCGAGGTGTCACTGATATCAGTGGCGAAAATCTGGAAGGGCGCGCCGCCCAGAGTGTTTTTCGCCGTCTTGGTGGTCTCCAGCCACAGGTATTCCAGCATAGCCATGGCGAGGGAGTAGACCTCCTCGCCGGTGGAGCAGCCGGGCACCCAAACCCGCACTGTGCCCGCCTTCTTGCCGTCCCCAAACAAGTCGGGAAAGACGTGCTGACGCAGTGCCTCAAAGGCCTCAGGATCGCGGAAGAAGCCGGTCACGTGGATAAGGATATCCTGATACAGTTCCTCGATTTCCCCCGGAGTGTCGCGGACCAGGCGCACGTAGTCTTTCAGCTTTTCCACCCGGTGCAGCACCATGCGACGCTTGATGCGGCGCTGCAGCGTGGTCTGCTTGTAGTGGGTGAAATCCACGCCGGTAGCTTCGTGCAGCAGGGAGAGAATGGTCCCCATTTGACTGTCGGCGCTGAGGTCGGCCTGGTCCAGAGCCACCGGGATGAGGTAAGGATGCCGGGCCACGCGGGCCAGTTCCTTGGCGATGGCGGCCGGCGGCAGAACGAAGTCGACGCAGCCGGCATGCACGGCGCTATGCGGCATGCTGGCGTACTTGGCGGACTTCTCATCCTGAGCGAAAGTAATTCCGCCAGCCGCCTTGATGGCGTGGGAACCCTCGGTTCCGTCGGACGCCGTGCCGGAGAGAACCACGCTGATGGACTGGTCGCCGCGATCCGCCGCCAGGGAGCGCAGAAAGTGGTCAATCGGCAGATGCTGCCCCCGGGTGAGCACTCGCGGGGAGAGCCGCAGCGTCCCAGCCTTCATGGTCATGCTGGTGTTGGGCGGGATCACGTAGATGTAGTCCGGTTGTACGACCGTGCCGTCTCGGGCCTCGGCCACCGGAATTTTAGTGGTGCGTGCCAGGATTTCCCGTAAGCCGCTGGAGTGCTTGGGATCGAGATGCTGCACCAGCACAAAAGCCATGCCCGTCTTTTCGGGCAGCTGGCGCAGGAGTTCGGAGAAGGCCTCTAAGCCGCCGGCAGACGCGCCGATGCCGACGATGGGAAAGGGCGTGGTTGGAGCCGAAGGGGCTGCCGCAGCCACGCGGTTGCGCGATTTTACCTTGGACGCGGAACGTTTCACGGGGCCTGTCAGCGCGGATCGATTTGCAATGGCCTGCAGAGTCCAACGGACAGACGGGGATGCCCGCGAGCGGACCCAGGGTTCGGCCTTTATGTCCGCACACGCGGATTGTAACCCCACTTGACGCAGGACACCAAGAAAAATGCGAAGGGGCGGAGGCTTGTGGCATGCCCTGAAATCGAAGGGACCACCGGGCAGAGCGAATCTCCGCAGCCGGTACGACGCTACGCTGTAGGCGCTCGGTCCTCGGCGGCTGTTCTCGAGAACTGCGTAGAGACGGGCCGATTTAGCTGCATCCGGAGTGCTAGGTTGTGGGCCAGCAGTTGTTGGAGTTCGCCGGTTAATACGGCCTGCCGCATCGCGAGCATGCGCAATCGCTCGAACTGATCTATGGTTTGGCCGCCGCCGCCAGCCCCGCCACCGGCTTGTCGAGCCCGCAGCCAGACGGCGAGCTCCGATTGCAGCGCGTAAACCGAGCCGCGTTTGAGGTGATGATGTCGGCGCGCCGGCAAGCCTTCGCTCTTCTCCCACCGCTGCACGGTGCGAATGCCACGCCGCAGAAAAGATGCAATCTCTTTCCAGGAGTCGACAATGTCAGAGCTGTCTTGCATTTGCCATCCTCTCGCGGCCACCCATTCAAACTCTCAATGTGGCCAATCGGGATTTCATCCGGGTTGGCGCCTTTTGGCGCTTGTGCTGCCCTGCCTGCAAGTGTACATCGGAGGTACGGCATTTTGTAATGACAGCCTCATGGGGTCCGGAAAAAGGGGATGGTGGAAGCAACGGCCTATCCTTTGAACATTGGCGCGATGGTTTCTACGCTGATGCCAGGGATCAAGGCCTACTCCACAATGCCGAACAGATCGGCGATTCGGTTCTTCGCCTCTTTTGGCAACAGGGAATGGCTCCCACCGTGCGCGCCTTGCTTGCCAGCGCCGAGAAGGACCCTCCAGCCAGCTAGACGGGGTGTCCCTTCCCGTCGCCCTTGAGCGCCCTGGTTCTTTCCTCCCCGAAACGAGGGCGTGCGGGGCCATAACCTACAGAGGCAGTGACTTAGAGCATGGCGCCGCCGTGCCATCTGATCATGGCCGCGCCGATGGCCAAGGGAGCCCCTGCCCGCGACTAGAGCCGAACCGCCGCCAACCCCGGGATCATTTGGAAGTGGCGGAGATTGCCGGTGGCTACGCTGTAGCCGAGTTCCAAGGCCGTCGCGCCAATCAATAAGTCGGTAAGCGGAAGGCGGATGCCCTTCGCTTGGTTCTCGCCGTCGATTTGCCCGGTACGAAGAGCAACCGACGCGGTGACCGGATGAACGGGCAGGGCCGTGAGCAGTTCCTGGATGAACCTCTGCCGCTGAGCCTTTCGCTGCTGCGTTCCGGCTCGGGCCGCACCGTGCGCCAGTTCGATCAGAGTGACGACCGAGATAGCGACCTCGGTATCTCCCGCGTTGGCAGAGATGGCGGCCAGCATCTGCCGCGCGTTCTGCCCCTCGCGCTCGGCTGCGATCAGGACACTGGAATCGAGAATCAGTCCCATGGAGGATTACTCCCACGAGGGCGGTTCGAGCGGCTCGCGATGACTTTCGACCGCTGCCTCCACATCCTTGGCAAAGTCGGCATCGATAGTCGCTGTCGAACCCTCGGGGAGCAGGGCGATGCACTCGGAGATAGAACGGCGGGCGGGGACTGGCGCATGGATCACGGCCACAGGCAATTTGCCACTCTCGATTACGACCTCCGCGCCGGCGCGCACGCGAGCCAGCAGCTCCCGGAAATCGCGGGCCGCGTCCGCTTCTGAGATATGGATCACATGGTCAGCCATGGAGCGATTATATCGTTATCGTGCGTTCAGATCGTGCGCACAAGGAGGCGGCAGTCTACTTTGGTAAGAAGCGTCGGACTTCTTCCGCGGGCACAGTTCGACCGGCTTCGGCGTCCCGCGTGCCTTCGTCTATGGCGGCGAGGGTTTGGTCGTCTTCATCATCGGGGACGGGATTGTCTAGATCGAACTTCTTAGACTTCGCCGTGAGGTAGCAGGGCAATCGCGTCCAAGCGGAGCTTGGACGGGGCACGACGCTCATTTCCGCGCCGACACCTTAACGCTATTTGTTTTGCAACCACTGCTGACCACGCGGGCGAGGGCGCCCGCGCCACACAAGACTGCCGAGCTTTGCTCGGCGGGCAGCCGGGCGGCTGTCCCCACGTACTACTTGATCGCGATCAGCTTCTCGACCAACTCCGAGTAGTCTTTCTTCTCCAACCCGTGCACCTGTTTGTTGTACTCGTCCACCTTGGAGGAATAGTTCATGGAGCAGAATTTCGGGCCGCACATGGAGCAGAAGGCCGCTTCTTTGTAGAAATCGTCGGGCAAGGTTTCGTCGTGCATGGAGCGGGCGGTCTCGGGGTCGAGGGAGAGCGCGAACTGCTTTTCCCAGTCGAAGGTGTAGCGGGCGTAGCTGAGGGCGTTGTCGCGATCCTGCACGCCGGGGCGATGGCGGGCAAGGTCGGCGGCGTGCGCGGCGATCTTGTAGGCGATGATGCCGTCTTTCACGTCTTTCTCGTTGGGTAAACCCAGGTGCTCCTTAGGCGTGACGTAGCAGAGCATGGCGGCGCCGTGCCATCCGATCATAGCCGCGCCGATGGCCGAGGTGATGTGGTCGTAGCCGGGCGCGATGTCGGTAACCAGCGGTCCCAGCGTGTAGAACGGCGCCTCGTAGCAAAGCTCTTTTTCTTTGTCGACCTGCTCTTTGATTTTGTCGAGCGGGATGTGGCCCGGCCCCTCGATCATGACCTGCACGTCATAGTCCCAGGCTTTCTTCGTGAGCTCGCCGAGCGTCTTCAATTCGGCGAATTGCGCTTCGTCGCTGGCATCGGCAATGCAGCCGGGCCGCAGGCCGTCGCCGAGTGAAAAGCTGACGTCGTGCTTGGCGAAAATCTTGCAGATGGCGTCGAAGTTCTCGTAGAGGAAATTCTGTTTGTGATGGTGCGCCATCCACTGCGCCAGAATTGCGCCGCCGCGGCTCACGATCCCGGTGATTCGCTTCGAGACCATCGGCAGATATTGAATAAGCACGCCGGCATGGATGGTCATGTAATCGACGCCCTGCTCGGCCTGCTCTTCGATGACTTCGAGCATGACCTCGGCGTTCAGGTCTTCAATGCGCTTTACCCGCGAGATGGCTTCGTAAATTGGCACGGTGCCGATGGGCACGGGCGAATGGCGCAGAATCGCCTCGCGGATCTCGTGAATTTCTCCGCCGGTGGAAAGGTCCATCACGGTGTCGGCGCCGTAATGCACCGAGGTGTGCAGCTTGTTGAGTTCGTCGCCAATGTTCGAAGTGACCGCCGAGTTGCCGATATTGGCGTTGATCTTGCACAGCGAGGCCACGCCGATGCACATCGGCTCCAGCTCCGGGTGATGGATGTTGGCAGGAATAATCATGCGGCCGCGGGCGACTTCCTCGCGCACCAGTTCGGGCGCGAGCTTTTCGCGGCGGGTGATGTATTCCATCTCCTCCGTTATCACGCCTGCGCGGGCATAGTGCATCTGGGAGAAGTTGCCGTCGGTGTTCTCGGCCAAGCGGCGGGGGATCCACTCGGCGCGCGGTTTGCGGACCACCGGGCCGAGGTGTTTGAGGGACTCAACGTTTGCGGAGCTCATAAGAGCCAAATTATAAACCCCAATTGTGATGCCATGCTGCGGTCGTGGGCCGGCGGCTAGCGGCGGCGCAGAACACAAAGTCAACGCTGGCAGCTAACGTTTTCGTCGTTTGCCCGTCCAATACCGTCAGCTTAGAATTACCAGCAGATTCATACGAGGAAACGCATGCGATTTTGTCTTGTTTCAGCCTTGTGCCTGTTTCTAGCGTCGGCCGGCCTCGCCCAGACGCCTTCATCAAGCCCCGCTTCGCCGCAAGCCAGCGAGCCGCCCCTGGAATTCAGCTTCGATAACATCGACAAGTCGGTGAGCCCCTGCACCGATTTCTTCCAGTTCGCCTGCGGCAACTGGCTGAAGAAGGCTTCCATTCCGGCGGACCAGGTGCGCTGGATGAGCTTCGTGCAGCTGAACGAGCGCAACCAGGGCATTCTGCGCGATATCCTGGAAAAGGCTGAAGTTGACAACCCTGGGCGCGACGCCATCGATCAGAAGATCGGCGATTTCTATGGCGCCTGCATGGACGAGAAGGCAGCCGATGCCAAAGGGCTTGATCCGCTGAAGCCCGAACTGCAGCGGATTTCAGAGGTCACCAACCGCCAACAGCTTGTGGAGGTCATCGCCCACGATCAGTTGCTGGGCGCGAACACGCTGTTCGATTTTGGGGCAGCCGCCGATCTGCACGATGCCGATAAAGACGTGGCCAACCTCGACCAAGCCGGCCTGACCATGCCCGACCGCGACTACTACCTCAAAGACACTCCCAAGATGGGCGAGATGCGCCAGCACTTGCTCGACTATGCCTCGCAGCTATTCACACTGGCGGGCCAAACACCGCAGCAAGCGGCCGAATCGGCGCAGACCGTGCTGCGCATCGAAACCGCGCTGGCCAAAGCCGCCATGGACCGCACCCTCCGCCGCGATCCCAAAAACATCGATCACACCATGACCAAGGACGCGGCGATCGCGCTGGCTCCCAATCTCGACCTCAGCACGTACTTCACCGCGATGGGATCTCCCACTTTCACCAGTTTGAACGTTCGCAATCCTGACTTCTTCAAAGGCGTGAATGACCTTCTGGCCGCAGAGTCGCTCGATGCCCTGAAGACCTATGCGACGTGGCATTTGCTGAGCAGCGCCGCGCCCTGGCTCTCGAAGCCCTATGTCGACGCCAACTTCACATTCGCCCAGTTCCTCACGGGACAAAAGGAAATCAAGCCGCGCTGGAAGCGTTGTGTCTCGCTGACGGACGGAGAGTTGGGAGAAGCCCTGGGCCAGCGCTTCGTGGAGCGAACCTTCGGCCCCGATAGCAAACAGCGCATGCTGACCATGGTGCACGAGCTGGAAAAGTCACTTTCCGAAGATATCCAGACGTTGCCCTGGATGTCGGATGCGACCAAGAAGCAGGCCCAGATCAAGCTGGCGGCCATCACCAATAAGATCGGCTATCCCGACAAATGGCGCGACTATAGCTCGCTGCAAATTGTCCGCGGGGACCTGCTGGGGAATTTCCTGCGGGGCAACGAATTCGAGGGAAAGCGGCAAGTCAATAAGATCGAAAAGCCGGCCGACCGCGAGGAATGGGAAATGACGCCGCCCACGGTGAACGCCTACTACAGTCCATCGAAGAATGAGATCGTGTTCCCCGCCGGCATTCTGCAGCCGCCGTTTTTCGACAAGAACCAGGATGACGCGGTGAATTTTGGAGCCATCGGCCTGGTGATTGGCCATGAGTTGACGCACGGCTTTGACGATCAGGGCCGCCATTACGATCCCCAAGGCAATCTGCGCGACTGGTGGACGGCGCAGGATGCGCAGGAGTTCGAAAAGCGCGACAGTTGCATCGCCAAGGAATACAGCAGCTTCGTGGCAGTGGACGACCTGAAGCTCAACGGGCGGCTCACGCTGGGCGAAAACACCGCCGACAATGGCGGCGCTCGCATTGCCCTGATGACCCTCAACCGTGAAATTGAAGAAGGCAAGGCCGGCCGCGGTGCCGAGAAGATCGACGGCTACACCCCGCAGCAGCGCTTTTATCTGGGGTTTGGCCGGGTGTGGTGCGAATTGCGCCGCCCCGAGTTCTCCCGCATGCTGGTTACGATCGATCCGCACTCGCCGGGAAAATATCGCGTCGACGGTGTGGTGCAGAACATGCCGGAATTCGAGAAGGCATGGAGCTGCAAAGCGGGCGATCCCATGGTGGCGGCCGACGCCTGCCGGGTGTGGTAGAAGCGTAGCGTCGGCGCTTTTTCGGCAGAGGTCTTCGTAGCTCTGAGTGCTACGACTTCAAGCGGCCCTTATTTCGGGCTGAAGCCTTTGCGCCGCTGCTCGCTATAGCGGCGCAGCGCATCGCTGATGATGGGAAACGCCTCGGCCGCCGGACGAATCTCATCCACTTCCACAGCTTTGCCTTCCAGCTGCTTATAGTCCTGAAAAAACCGCCGCAGCATCAGCAAGCGGTGCGGTGGCATTTCCTTGGCCTCGCGATAGGCGTTGAACTCGGGGTCTTCGGTGGCGATGGCGATGATCTTGTGATCCTTCTTGCCGCCGTCGATCATGGTCATCAGGCCGATAGTGCGGGAGTGGATGATGGTCAGAGGCACCACGGTTTCCTGGCAGAGCACCAGCACGTCGAGCGGGTCATCGTCCTCGGCCAGAGTCTGAGGAATAAAGCCATAGTTCGCCGGATAGTAAACCGCGGAGTAAAGAATGCGGTCCAGCTTGATCAGGCCGCTGGTCTTGTCGAGCTCATACTTTACGCTGGAGCCGAACGGGATTTCGATCACCGAAAAGAACTCGCGCGGCAACTGGTCGCCGGGAGTCACGTCGTGCCAGGGATGAATCATGAGCGTCCTTGGAGATGGAATGAGTACATAAGAATTGTAGCGGAAGCCGGGCGCCCGCCTCCGCCGCGCACACGACAGTAATGTAGGCAGAAAAAAGGCCGGCGTTTGATCTCAGGCCGGCCTGAAGACGAATGCGTCTTTCCTAGAACGTGTACTGCAACCCGAACTGCAACTGGCGCATATCATGGGCCAAGTTTGTCAGGACGCCGTATTGGGTTGGGTTGGAGATGCTGTTGTTGTTAAAGTTGTAGGACCCGGTCGTGGACGGGTTCGTCGTCGGGTCGTTGAAGTTGGGATGGTTGAAGACGTTGAAGGCTTCCGCGCGGAATTGCAGCACATGTCCTTCCCACGGCATCTTGAAGTCCTTCAGAATCGCCATATCGAAGTTCAGATAGCGCGGCCCGCGCAACACATTGCGCGTCCCAACGTCGCCGCCGAATGGGAAGGCGAAGGAATTGAGTGCGTTCGTCTGATCGGCGAAAAACTGCACCCGCCCCTGACTGTCGATGTGGATATGCTGCTTCACGCCCGAGGAGGAGCCGACGAACTGGGCCGAAGCTTCCTGCGTGAAGTCAATGGGGAACGAGGACGCAACGGTGTTCCAGGGATAGCCGGTGTGGAAGGAAACGATCCCTGAAGTCTCCCAGCCGCCAACGATCTCGTCGGCCCACTTCGGCATGTCGCCACCCAGGCTTTGGCCGCGGCCAATAGGAAGCTGGTAGACATAATTTGCGCTCAGGGTGTGGGTAGCGTCGAAATTGGAGTTGGCAAAACAGAGCCGGGTGTTGCTGAGATCGCAAATCAACCCTTGGCCGTTGAAGCCAGCAAAGATCGCGTCATTGGTAATGTCCGACACGTTGTCCATCGAGTGCGCGTAGGCATAATCAACGTCGAACTGCAGGTTGTGGGAGAAGCGCTTGCGCAGCGTCACAACCAGGCTGTTATACGTAGAGATGCCGTAGTTCCCTGCGTTGGCGATCGAACCGGTTTGGAAGGGCAGGCCCGTGTTCGGCAACAGAAGCCCGGAGTTGGTGAGTACCAAGTCCACCGTAGAGACGTCGCCCACGAAGAAGATGTTGCCGAGGAAGTTGGGATCGGATGCAAGCGCCGTGCAGCTCTCGCCAAACGCGTCCTGGCAAGTTACACCGGGTCCGGCTTGTGCTGCGATGGCCGCGTTCATCTGATTTTCGAACCAGGGTTGGTCTGCAGGCGTAGTCCCCGCCTGCACGGCCTTTTGGATGTTAGCGAAAGCGGTCCTAAGAAATTGCCCGGACTGCGGGTCCTTGAAGTTGGTTTGCTGCGCGGGATCTCCGTTGGCAATCAGACGACGGCCAAACTTGCCGAAATAATCCACTTCCAGCAGGAAATCGCCGGGCAGTTCGCGCTGAATTCCAAACGATGCCGTGATCGCATAAGGACTCTTAACGTTGTTGGAGAATTGGAAAAGCGTGCCTCCCAAGTTCAACCCCGTGCCACAGAGCCCGGCCGCGGTTGGAAACGGGCAGCCGAAATTCGCTTCCGTATCCACGAAGGGAAAAACCGTGGGACGTGGAATGGTTCCGGCCGGTGGCGGCGCAGGTGGCGTCTTGATCGATGTAAAGCGCGGATCGTTGATCAGCGATTGCTCGGGATCGCCCGAGACCCCGTACTGGAAGGGAGCTTGGGCGGCGAACAACTGGCTGGCCTCATCTGCTTCAAAGGTCAATGTATTCAAAATCCGGTCATAGACGATGCCCGCTCCGCCACGAATACTGGTCTTGCGGTCCCCCAAAATGCGCCCGAGGAAACCCGAGGTTGCGGAGGGCGAATAAGCAAATCCGAGCCGGGGCGAGAAATCTTTCCAATCCGGCTTGTAATAACCGGGGGCATGGTTAACCGGTCCGCCCAGCGAGTAACTGGTGAATGGAATTGCATCCGGACCGTTAATGCCGTTAGCCGCGTCTTGCAGGCGCTGATTCAGGAGCCCGAGCGGAGATCCGGACGGCACTGCCTCGAAACCGTTGGCCTCAAATGGCACGCTGTGATAGGTCCAGCGCAAGCCGTAGGTGAGGGTCAGGTCGGAATTCACGTGCCAGGTGTCCTGGCCGAAGAATTCATACTCATTGTAGTGGAAGTCGCGCGCTGCAGGCGTGCCCTGCGGCAATCCATTGCCGGCAACGTCGTAGTTGTAGTTGGCTGTGTTGCTGGCATAGCGGCCCAGGATGGTCGTGAAATTGTCGTCCCAGATTGTCTGCACGGTAGGATCATTCAAAATGTCACTGGGACGCAAGGAAGAATCGAGGTTCGTAATCAACGATTGCAGGCCAATAGTAGGGAAACTGACATCGTTCACGTTAGAAGAACGCGAGCGAATCGGCTTGATGTCCGTGCCAAACTGCATAGTGTGGTGGCCGCGGGTCCAGGTGTAGGTATCGCGGATTTCAGGCACGGGGACATCACTGCTTTGTCCACGGAAATCGCCGTACGGACTTGAAAGGGCGTTGGTGAAGCCAAAGAGGTTCGGCGATGACGGAGCAAAGGTCGCCGGGAAATTGTAGTTCAAGTCCGAGATTCCGAAAGTCGCCTGGTTGGTCATGGTGGGGCTGATCAGCCAGGTATCACCGACCACCCAGGTGTTAGTGTGATTGATGAAAGCAATCAGCTCCGGCGGGTCTTGTGGGAAGGCCTTGGTGGTTTCCGTGCTGTTATCCCGGTCCCACGTGCCGCGGGCAAACAAGCTGTGGCTTGAGGAAAGTTTGTAATCGAGCCTTCCAACATAAGTGTTTTCCTGCACATAAGCCGGTGCGTTGAAGGCGAAGCCTCCGATGTTCAGGCCGTCGCCCACGCTGCTGTTGTTGGCCGGGCTGGGGTAGCGGCTTTGCAAAAACGACAGAAGCCCTGCATTGGGGCCGCTTTGGGCGCAGCCAGCGGTCGAGCACGGATCCAAAGTCGTGAGGTGCGCGGCGTCTAACGTGCCGATGCAACTCGGCGACGTCGAGTTCGCGGTGCAGCCGACCCCATCGTTGATGTACTTAAGGTTACCAGCGAGGAATGAGGGCAGCGGGACAGCGAGGTTTTCCGTGGTCGGAATCGCATCCCTCCGTCCATTGTAGGTAAAGAAGAAAAAGAGCTTGTCCTTCAGAATCGGGCCGCCAATTGTGCCGCCAAACTGATTGCGGGTGAGTTGGCCCTTCGGAAGCCCGTTTAGGTCATTGAAAAAGTCGTTGGCCGCAAACAGGGAAACGCGATTGAATTCGGAAAGCGAGCCATGCCACTGATTGGTGCCGCTCTTGGTGACCAACTCCACTTCGGCTCCGCCGCGGCCATAGCTGGCATCCGCGCCCCCAACAATAGTCCGGGCCTCTGCGATCGAATCAATCGGCGCACGTCCCACGGTAGTAAAGGCCTGCCCGATGCGTTCATCGTTCGCATCCAGTCCGTCCAGAATGATGTTGCCGGCGTCGGCGCGCGAGCCGGTCACGGAGCCGTATTGCGCGTCGGCGCCGCCCGGAGGAGCCTGAACTCCGGGCTGAAGTTGCAGGAGGGTGGAGGCATCGGTTCGGAACACGCTTGGCAAGTCGGCAACTTGCCGATTGGTGATCACATTGCCGATGCTGGCGTCGATCGTGTTCACCGTGCCTTCCCCGCTGGCCTGCACTTCCACGGTCTCATTGACTTTGCCCAGCTCTAGCTTCACGTTTTGAGTTTCAGTGGCGGCAACGCCTAATGAAAGATTCGAGATGCTGGCGGTGCGGAATGACGACTTGCTCACGGCGAGCACATAGCCTGTCCCCGGGGGAACGTGAAGGAATTGATAGACCCCCGCGCTGTTGGTCGTGGTTTCACTCGAAAACGCGGTTGCAGCATTGGTGAGCTTCACATCGGCTCCCACCACGACGGCTCCGCTGGCGTCGGTCACCACGCCAACCACTCCAGAGGTCGCTTGCGCTTGCGCGCGGGTTCCGGCCAGAGCAACCAGGACGCACAACACACTCAGAATGTGGGCAGCCCAAGTGGTCAATCGCCGCGAGGGCAAAGCAAGAGTGGCAAACCGCTTCATTGGAACGGTCCTTTCTTCTTCGCAATGCGGTCATTGCGAGAACGTCGGTCTAAAGTAACCGCAGCAAGGGCAGTTTTGAGTCCATTAGCGTCGTTTCGCTTCGAAAAGATGTTTCGGGTTGGGCTATGAACATTAAAATCAACTGGATACATCGCCGGACAATACGCGTGAGGAATAACGCTGGGCGACACGAGAACAATCGAATATACAAATTACTGTTATTGGGTATGAATTTTGGTATTTGCCCTTGCGTGCTTGTTCCAATCGGGGGATTCTGGTAGTGTCGTGAAGTACGCGCATGTAGCCGAGTTCTCAATGCGTTGAAGCGGATTCACTAGACAGAATACGGATGTCAATGTCAACTTTTGCGCTATGCCAAGTGAGACTTCCAAATACCTAAAATTTGGTGCGGTGACGCTGGTGATTCTGGTTGCGCTGGGCTATCTGGCGTACACCGGCGTGCAGGAAAGCAAGAGCTACTACGTCACCATCGGCGAGCTGCACAAGATGGGAGACGGTGCCTACAGTCGTCGGCTGCGCGTGGCGGGCAGCGTCATTCCGGGGTCGATCAAGCGGCATGGCCCCAATGTGGATTTTGAATTAGCCGAAAACGATCAGGTTCTGCAAGTTTCCTACGTGGGTACGGAGCCGCCGCCCGACACTTTCAAAGACAATTCACAAGCCCTGGCTGCCGGGCACTTCGGGCGCGACGGCGTTTTTCACGCCAACGAATTGCAGGCAAAATGCGCCTCGAAGTATGCGCCCGCGCCCAATGCGCCGGCCAACGGGGCGCCTGCCGGTGCGCCCGGTAAAAGCATGACGCAAGTCGAGAAGCCCGGCGGCCCGAGCATGGCCAACTGATCTCGTTTCGTCCCACGGCATCCTCACTCGACATCATCGAGGGCATCGGCTATCGTCATCGATTGGAGATTGTGTTCCTGCCATCGTGACTGACCTCTCGATCCCGCAAACTGCGCCAGGTTCCACTCCCATCGTCTCAGTCAGGAATCTCGTCAAACAATTCGGACGCTTTGCCGCGCTGCGCGGGGTGACGGCAGATTTCTCCCCAGGGCGCCTGTGCGCCATTCTCGGTGACAACGGGGCAGGGAAGACGACGTTGCTGCGGACTCTTGCCGGGCTGTCACAGCCTACGCGCGGCAGTACTACGTTGCTCGGAAGCAATGATCTCCGCACGGTGCGAGCGCAGATCGGCTACATGGCCCATCCGTCGTTGCTTTACGACGAAATGAGCGGGCTGGAGAACTTGCGCTATTTCGCGCAGCTGTACGGCATTACTGATCCCGAACGGTGCGCGCAGGTCATTCGGGCGGTGAATCTGAATCCAGATCTCACCCGGCCGGTGGGGCAGTACTCGCAGGGTATGCGGCAGAGGATGTCGCTGGCGCGGGCGCTGTTGAACGATCCTAAAATTCTGCTGCTCGATGAGCCGTTTTCCAATGTGGATGTGCGCTCGGCGCGCGAAATGGTGAGCCTGCTGGTGGAGATGCGCAACGCGGGCAAGACGCTTTTTGTGGTCACCCACCAAGCGGCGCTACTGGAAGGCGCCGCTGACGAGTTCGTTTGGATGGAAGCGGGATTGATCGTGAAGAGGGAAGAAAAGAATACCAAGGCAGAATGATGAAGGCAGAATACAGAAATGGAGAAAGCCGAGTGCTGAGCGCTGACCGCTGTTAGCTGCCATCATGCCCAAACCCACCAACATCACAGCGGCCACATTGGCCAAGGACATTCGCCTGGAGTGGCGCTCCAAGGATGCCATCAACGCCATGCTGTTTTTTGCCCTGCTGGTGGTGGTGATCTTCAGCTTTTCTTTTGATCCGACCGCCCAGGAATCGCGGCAAATTGCGGGAGGGCTGATATGGGTGGCGCTTCTCTTTGCCGCGGTGGTGGCCCTGAATCAAACCTGGGCTCGAGAGCTGCGCAATCAAGTGCTCGATGCTTACCGCGTTTCTCCGGCTCCGGCCAACTCCCTGTTTCTGGCAAAGGCCCTGGGGAACTTGATTTTCGTAAGCATTCTGGAGCTGTTAATGGCGCCGCTGTTCATCGTATTCTATAATTTGCGTGCGTTGGGTCCGGCATGGGCGCTGATTCCACTCAGCGTACTGGGCACCTGGGCGCTGGTGGTCAACGGCACGTTCTTTGCGGCAATGTCGCTGCGCACGCGCAGCCGGGAAATCATGTTGCCGCTGCTTCTGTTTCCCATTTGCGTGCCGGCTCTGCTTGCCATGGTGAACGCCACCACGGTGATCTTGAGCGGCGAAGACCTGCCGACGCTGCGAGTTTGGATGGCGATGCTGGGAATGTACGATGTAGTGTTTACGGTTGCGTGTTTGTTTTTCTTTGAGATGGTTCTGCAAGCGGAATGAAACGAGCTTTCCCCATCCTCGCGATCTTGACGGCCATCCTGCTGAGCTACGCGCTTTATCAGGCGCTGGTCGTTGCGCCCACCGACCAGATGCAGGGCGATATCTACCGCATCATTTACTACCACGTGCCCTCGGGATGGACGGCGTTCGTCTTTTTCCTGACGAACTTCGTGGCCTCGATCGTGTACCTGATCGGCCGCAACCCGAAAGCGGATGCGGTGGCGGTTTCCGCAGCCGAGATCGGCGTCGTCTTTTGCACCGTGGTTTTGGTTACCGGGCCGCTGTGGGCGCGGCCGGTTTGGGGCATATGGTGGACCTGGGATATGCGGCTCACTTCGACGCTGGTGCTATGGCTGATCTATGTCAGTTACCTCGTGCTACGGCGCTTTTCGAGTGGCGGGCAGACGCCAGTGCTTGCCGCAGCGCTGGCGATTTTTGGCGCGCTGGATGTGCCGCTGGTGTATTTCTCCATTTGGTTTTTCCGCACCCAGCATCCGCAGCCGGTGGTGGGCGGCGGAGGCTCGATTGATCCGCGCATGCTGCACGTGTGGCTGCTCAATTGGGCTGCGTTTCTCTGCTTCGGCGGACTGGTGTTCTGGTCGCGCTACCGCCTGGAAGTTATGCGGCAGCAGGTGGAAGAGATGCAGGCTTTGGAATCGCTGCTCGAAACGCGGAGTTCCCGATGAATCCCATCCCTTACCTCTATGCCGCGTACACGGCAACCTGGCTCATCCACATTGCCTACCTGCGGACAATATTCCGCCGCTACCGGCGGTTGCGCAGCAAAGTTGAGGAGCTGAAGAAACTCGCGGCCTAGTTGCCGCTGACGGGCTCGCGAACCTGATCGCTGCCGACGTTCGAGCGGAGGAATTCGTATTCCTCGATAAAAGCGGCGATTCCGATGCGAGCTGCGGGCAGAGGCTCAGCCACGCGCAGGACGCGAGCAACAAAGCGAACCCGGACGGAGTCGGTCAAAGTAATGTGGGGCGGGAATGTGAGGGTCACTTCCAGGCGGGTGCCTTCGGCAAGCGGACGATCAAGATAAAAGAAAACTCCGCGGGCGCTGACGTTTTGTGTTTCGGTCAGCAATTCCCCGTACCCGCCTCCGACCTCGCGAACCGCGGCCGGCAAGCGCATGTCGAAACGCCGCATGGCTCGGCGTTCCTGCGCTGAATCACTCACGGCGTTGTTCGGTCCCGGATTCATTTCATCAATTTGCACGGAAATAACGCCTGCTTCCAGGCCGTCCTGGCGGGAGCCTTTCGCCTGGGAAAAATCAGATAGCAGAACAAGAGTACTTACTCAACGTCTGTTTGCAAGAACTTAAGAGCCGGGGGAATTGCATCGGTTAACCTCGCGGCCGCGCAGCGGCGGAAAATCGAAGGGGATCGAGAGTTTTTGGGGAGGGCCGGAGAAGGCTGACCGAACGACTTGGAGATTCGTGCAAGCCGGCTGCCATTGGGAGGGAAAGCCTCCCACTATGAAATCAAGCACTTGAGAACCGGGTGAGGCCTGCGAACTTTTACGTCAAGTGCAATCACTTGCAGCCTTGAGGTGAATTTTCCCGGCAGCGGCCATGGCGGATTCTTCGCTAGCCCGGATTTGCCGGGTGGCCGCGGTTTTGCATCGCGTCCGGCATCTCCAATATGAACTCGGCGCATCTGACCAGAACAAGGCCCAGGAAGCGCTGCCAGCTTGACAGGCTATCCGTCAGATGTTTAAGTAGTTACTTATTTTTTCACCCGTTTTCAGATGACGATCACCCATGCCGCTATGCCGGCGCGAGCTAGGTTGTTGCTAGGGCGTCGTTTCTTCTTCCTCGTCGCGCAGCCGAAAAACTCGGAGGGCTTTTGAGATTGAATCGCCGTGTGTCGGGAAAGCGTTTTTCGGTGGGCCGCTTGCTGGCTGCGGTCACCTTTCTTGTCTTGGCGGGATCAGCCCTGCTGACGTTCGCGCCGGCGCGTCCAGCCGAGCGGAATGAAGCGGCGCCTCTCTCGCCATCCGCTGTTCTCGCTCAGCCGGCGTCCTCTCCGGCCCGCACAGCACGACTGGAGACGGGCTATGGTTCCAGGCCGCTGGCTTTCGAAGCCAATGAGGGGCAGAGCGATGCCAATGTCAAATTCCTGGTCCGCGGAGCGGGCTATACGCTGTTTCTAACGAAAGAGCAGGCGGTGCTCGCCCTACAATCTGTCCCGGCGAAATCCGGAGCGCGCAATGTTTCCGTAGTGCGGATGGCACTGACGGATGCGAATCCCAGCCCGGCCATCATCGCCTCCGACGAGCTGCCGGGCAAAAGCAACTACTTGATCGGAGACGATCCGTCGCAGTGGCACCGCAATGTGCCCGAATTTGCGCGCGTGCGATACCACGACGTTTATCCGGGGATCGACCTGGTTTACTACGGCAATCAAGGCCATTTGGAGTATGACTTTGAGGTTGCGCCCGGCGCCGACCCAAACCTGGTTTCGATGCTCGTCCAAACTTCTGCCGAGCAGGGTTTTGAGGGCTTGCAGCTCAACGAGAAAGGAGATCTTCTGGTTGCCAGTGCAGACGGCAGCGAAGTCCGTCTTGCCGCACCGCGCGTTTACCAGAAAGTCGGTTCAGAAAAAAAGGCCGTGGATGGGCGTTTTGCGCTGCGCGCCGATGGCCGGGTTGGATTTGGGCTCGGGTCCTATGACCACAGCCGAGTTCTGGTGATCGATCCCGTCCTGAGCTATTCGACCTACCTTGGCGGGAGCGGAGCCGAAAGCTGCTCAACCATTACGGGAGCGCAATTCACTCCAGGTTGTCCCTCCATTGCGGTGGATTCTGCTGCCAACGCTTACATTGCGGGCGCCACCACCTCGACGGATTTCCCTTTCCCCAGCGGGGGTGCGGCAAGCCACATTGGCGGTGGGGGTGCGGCCGATGTGTTCGTCACGAAATTCGATAACACCGGCACCGTCCAGCTTTTCACAACGTATTTGGGCGGCAGCGGCATCGACTCGGCTGCCGGAATCGCCGTCGACTCCGGCTTTTTTGTAGTGGTCGCGGGCACGACCAACTCGACAGACTTTCCCGTTACCAACGGTGCTTATCAGCAGAGTCCGGAGTCGAGCGGCAACAAGCACGTGTTCGTCACCCGGCTTGACCCCACCGGCTCGGCTTTGGAGTATTCAACCTATCTTTCCGGCAACGGCATCGACGTGGCCTCCGGCGTTGCGCTTGACCTGCTGGGCAAGATCTACGTCACTGGAACTACTACATCCACCGATGCGCCGTCTTCAACGGTTGAGTTTCCGGCTACGGTGGGGGGATTCCAGACCAGCTCGATGGCGACCAACCAGTTTTTCATGGCCAAGGTGGATCCGATTGCCATCGGGGTGCAGAGCGTTCCGTATTCCACGTATTTTGGCGGCGGAAATCCGACCAATGGGGTCGCCGTGGGTGGCGGAATCGCGGTGGACCGCAACGGCAATGCGTACATCACCGGGGGCACGAATTTTCTGCACATCGGGATCTCGAGCGATTTCCCCATCTTGAATGCTTTGCAGGGCTGTCTTGACACGCCCGAAGCTGTGGCCCCTACTACCGCGCCAAATTGTTCGGCCGTCGTCACGGCGATGGATGCCTTCGTGGCCAAGATCAACCCGGCGGCCGCTTCGGGAGCGCAATTGCAGTACTCGACCTACTTTGGGGGAAGCGGCGACGAAGTCGGCTATGGGATTGCGGTGGATAACGGCGGCGCTGCGTATATCACCGGATACACGACCTCCGGCGATATGGCATTGGGTACCGCGGCCGTGCCTTACCAGGCGGGAAGTTCTGGGGGCAAGGACGTTTTCGTGGTGAAGCTGGGCGCTTATACTCCGCCCGCGACAACTAGCACCACGCCAACGGCAGTGACTCTCATCTACTCTTCTTATCTTGGGGGTAGCGCTGACGAAGTTGGCACGGCAATCGCGGCGGATTCGGTGGGAGGCGCGCGCATCACCGGCTGGACGGAGTCTCCCAATCTGCTGACGCAGAACGCGGTCCAGGCGACTCCCGGAGGAGGCCGCGATGCGTTCGTCGCCAACTTGGATACCACGGCGAGCCAAGGATGCACGCCGGGGCCAGGCGTTCACTGCGCCACCAACGTGAGCTACCTGGGCGGCAACGGGACAGACATGGGAACCGGCATTGCGGTGGATTCACAGGGTGCCAGCTATGTGGTCGGGGAAACTGCTTCAGGCAGCGGATTCCCCCTGCTGAGCGCATTCCAGAGCGCGCTCTCAGGGCCCAGCGATGCCTTTGTGGCCCGGCTGAACCCCCAGATAAGTTTGTCCATGACGGCGACCGCGGCTCCGAGCCCGGTGGGCGTGGGCAATCAGGTTACGTTCAAGTACTTGATCGCGAATCTGGGCGACGTAGCTTCGCAAGTTACTTTCACCGACAACTACTCGGTAACCAGTCCGAACGCCAGCTTTGTATCGGCGACGGCAACCCCCGGCAATTGTGGAACACAAGTCAACGGCGGGGCAGTGCAGTGCAACCTTGGAACCTTAAGCACAACGGCAAGCGGCGCCACCGCCGCCACCGTGACTATTGTCCTCACCCCGACTCCCTCGACGACGACCACTCCGCAAGTGCCTCCGCCGACCCCGCCGCCACTTGGAAATTCGGGTACGGTAAGCGTGCCGGGAACCGCCTTCCAGGCGTCGGCGACCGCGACCGCGACGGTAAACGACTTTGCGCTTACCGTAGGCCCCGCCAGCCAAACCGTAGCTGCGGGCGGATTCGCCAGCTACACGGTTAACGCGACGCCGACGGGAGCCATTCCCAGCAGTGTGACCCTTGCCGCCAGTTCGGGTTTGCCGACAGGCGCGACGGCCACGTTCAGCACCAATCCGTTTCCCAACCTCGCCAACGGCCCGGTGAGTTCAGTACTCAACATCAACACGACGGCGCGAGTCACCACGACCGTCGAGCGCTGGCGAAGAGGTGGTCCGTTCTATGCGGCCTGGCTGCCGGTTTCCGGGCTGGCCTTCCTGGGATTGGGCATCGGGGGAACCTTGTCGCGTAAGCGGCGCCTGGCGCTGGGTTTGCTGCTCGGCGGATTTTTGACCCTGATTCTTCTTCAGGCAGGTTGCGGCACCACTACGCCCTTCACCACGACGACCGGCACACCGGCGGGCACTTACACCGTGACCGTGACCGCTTCCACCGGATCGGCTACGCGCACCACGACCGTGCAGCTGGTGGTGCAGTAAGCAGACGACCTTACTGGGTACGTCGAAGAATCACCACTGCGGATTCGTCCGCTCCGATCATTCCTTCGAATTTGCGGAGTTGCGCAACGTGATCGGGAGTGACGCGGCGGTCGCGCACGATGTATTCGCGCGAGTAATGAAGCTCAGAGCCCAGGACCTCGAACTTGCTCTGGTAGCTGGCGAATCCCACGTCCGCCTTCACGGCCTCCGGGACATCATCGACAACATATCCGGGCGGCAGTTCGATTTCGTAGTCGTCAGTCTCCTCTGAGGTGCCACCGAGCACGAAGGCATAGTGGCGCGGCTTGCCCAGGACCTCAAAGCTCTTCTCCCCTAGGACGCGCGGTCGAACCAGCATAAGCGTTCCCCGAACCTGCCCGTACTGCGGCGCCGCAAACTTCAGATCGAGCACGAGATTCGTTTGCAGCTGGTCGAGGTGTTCGATGTTGCTGCTTTCCAGCGTGAACCCTTTCAGCGATTGATTCAACTTCCGTTCCATGCGCTGCACCCGTTCCTGCTGGTTGGCATACAGCAGTTCGGCGCGTTCCCGCATGGCGTGGTCGCCGGTGCGCGTTTCCGTCACTTCGCCGGAGAGCGTTCCTTCCGCGCTCAGAGTGAAATGCCCGCTGCGTGAAAGGAGGTTGTCGGCTGGCGGAAGAAGCGGCGTGTGGATCAACTCGCCGCCGGAATCGGTCACCAGGAGCGCATAGGTGTCCTGCAGCTCTGCGCGCAACGTTCCCAGGGGCGTGTATTCGTCGGTCGGGTCGAATAGCAGATAGCGGACCCCGGCCTTGCTTGTGATTACGCTCTGGTAGTTGGCGCCTGCACCGGGCGGTATCTCGATCGCTAGGATAGCGTGATCGA
Source organism: uncultured Acidobacteriaceae bacterium (assembly GCA_963770915.1). GTDB lineage: Bacteria > Acidobacteriota > Terriglobia > Terriglobales > Acidobacteriaceae > PALSA-270. The sequence continues at coordinate 824,532 of CAVYRG010000001.1, read as the reverse complement.
AAACCGCGGAGGGCACCCCCGGGTCGACAACTCCGTGTTCGGTGTTAATCAGAACATAGTCAGACCCGATACCCACTTCCTGCAGCATGCTGCTGAGCAGCGTGGCCTTGTCTTTGCAGTCGCCGTAGCGGGCATGAAATATGTCCCCGGCCGCATGGGGTTGATATCCCCCGATTCCAATCTCAATCGCGACGTAGCGGACCTGAGTTTGCAGAAAGGAAGCTAGGCTGCGGACTTTGCTGTCAAAGTCGGTTTTGCCGGCGGTCAATTGGCGCGCTTCTTCCGCAATGTCCGGAGTCGCGGTTCGTCGACCCGCAGTTAGTCCCCCGTACCACTGGCCTAGTGACGCCCACGAGCCCACCAGGGGCTCGCCGGCAGAAAAATAGGCAAGTTCCATACGGCCGAGGAGAGCGCGATAAGAAGGCATCGAAGGCTCGCGCTCGATTCCAGGGACATCGCGAACCTCCCACAGCGGGGAATTTCCGGTTTGCACGGGACGAGCGTCCGCAGAGCCGGTCCACGATGTCTTGTACTCCCAGCCTTGCGGCAGCTGCACGCTGAACTGGGCGTCGCGCACCGGGATGTCTTCTTGGAAGGCCCAGTCCATCTGATTCAACCAATCACGCCTGCGTACGGTGTATTCGAATGCGACCACAGCTCCCGCGTCGCAACCCGGCGCGGCCCCGTGCACGTAGTGAACATCGGAATACAGCTCATCTCGGAAGGGGTTGCCCTGCAGAAAATCCTTGTCTTTCAGTTCGAGCTCGTGTCCGGAGCTGTCGATGGTCCAGGCGTGTACGCTCTGGACTTTCTCTTCGCGGCTCAGGCCGACTCCGAAGTCCCCTTCGTTGCGCCCATCAGGACGAAGGATTCGCACCACACGCCGATAGTGCTCCACGTACTCGCCGGGCCCCGTGACGTTTTCCTCAGTCTGATCAACCAAAACGACAGCATTGGTTTCGTCGGAATAGTGTGGGATGGACTGGGCTGCTGCCTGCTTGACCCAGTCTGGAACGTTCACGCCCGCCCGAGCTTTGGAACTTAAGGCCAGCAAAGCCAGCAGTGTGAGCCAAGCGGTTCTAGTTGGCCGCGGCATTTTCGGAAATCCTCAGCACTGCGGGCTGGTCATCGGCAGCTTTCACCTTGTCATAGAAGGTCTTCAGAGTGTTGTACTCGGTGGCCGGGAACGCGATCCCACCCATAATCAAGTTACGGACCATGACGATTCCATTTCCGTTTTCCTTTTCGTGAGTGGTCTCGTAGAGCGCGTAATCGAGGTGCACTTGGTCATTGGGCGGAAGGTTCTCGACATCCATGCCGGGGGGGAACGTGATATGCACTTCATCCACTTCCTGCGAAGGATAGTAAAAGTAAATGGGATTGGTGCGCTGCGCCGAAGCGAACAAAGGCTTCTCGTTGACCTCGAAGATTTGCGTGGGGATGATCCAGCGGTGACCCGCGCTGGTAGCGACAGGAGCGCTGATTTTGAACTGCGCGATCAGCGCGCCATCGCCGGTCCAATTCGGCGGGGTGGTCATGGTGACCTCGCTGCCCCCCGGCAGCCAGGTCTTGACTTCGTCCTCGAGCAGTTTCTTCCGGCCGGCATCGTCGGTGTGGCCGCCTTCGCGGCGCCGATCCATGGCTTCGATTCCCAAAAATCCAACCATCAACGTTCCTTCCACTCTGCCTTCTTTGGTCAGTTGAAGGTGCGCCACGCGCTGAATCATGGCCTGCTTGTAGGTGGGCGCCGGGCTTTCGGTGAACTCGGTTCCTTTGCTGGGGCTTTCCCGCAGGCCTTCATCGTCGGAATAGTGCCAGCTGGTCAGGCCGAACGGACAGAACTTGCTGCCCGGATCGAGAAAGACCTCTTTATCGCCGATCTGCACGATAGCGATCTCACCATCGAACTGATCCATGCTCAGGTGGGCCTTCTGAAAAAACATGTCCTCACGTTCCGGTACTCGCATGAGCCAGGCCTGCAGACCGGCCGCCCGCACCATGGCCACAAACAGCCGATTCAGGTCGTCGTGATCGCCGCTGCGCTGCCGCAGAACATCGTCCGCGCCTTTGTTTTCCTGCATTCCCATGGCCTGCTGTTCCTCGAGCCCACGTGGGTCATAACTTCTGTTCTGCAGCGAGGAGACGAAAGCGTAAATCTTGCGAGCCTTCGTCTCGGGAGAATCGCTTGCGGCGACGGTTGACGCCACCGCCTCCGCGATGCCCTTGTGGTGATCGAGAAAGCTTTCCACCGTCTTGTCCCAGTACTTGCCTTCATTCTTCCAGTAGTCGTCAGCCTGCAAATCGACCCTGTAATAGAAGTACACATGCCACATGATGGGATCTGACGGCGGCATGTAGGGTTCTTCGACGAAGGCCGGAACATCCGTCACTTCCAGATCGATCCGTTCCGAGCCATCGGGGAAGTTGTGGTCTTTCGGCGCGAAGGGCTTGGGTAGCAGAGTGGTCCAGGCCACGCCCCGGGCAACGCGATCGCGTTCAACCTCAACGTAACGGCTGCTGCCGATCCCGAATTGAAAAGGGATGTACTTGAAATAGGCACGCTTCTGGAACAGGTCGTTCTGCACAATCCAGCGCGGCGCGAAAAGCGAGTTGTCGGAATATCCCAGGTTGTAGCGAAAGTCCAGGATGCTTCCCACTTGCACGTCGGGAAGGGAGAAAGCCTTGACGTGTATGCGGATGTTTTTGCCTTTGACCACAACTTTGTCGAAGGGCTTGCTTTGGAAAGGCACAATGGAACCGTCAGCGTGCACGGTTCGTCCGCTGATGTCGGAAACATTGAAGTGCTCACGGTTATAAGGAAGCTCGACATCGGCATAGCGCCGGCCCGCTTCGGTGAGGATCTTGATCCGCATGTAGATGCGCTGGTCATGCGTGGTGTCATCGTCGACCTCTTCTCGGTTGAGGATGACGGCTGGTGCTCCGGGCTGCCCGGGCACGCTGGTGAGGGCCTTTTCCTCCGGCGTAATATCGGGCCAGTTAGCGGCTGCAGACCACCTGCAGGCTAGGCCAAGGATGAGAACTGTCAACAGGGATTTGGGCATTCTAGAAACGTAGGACACGGGTATAACCTCGGTGAAATCGCGATTTTGAGAAGAGAATAACCATTGCGATCCGGCTGATGCCGGCGCGACTGCATAGAGGGGAAGAACAGCGGGCTAATATATCAAAGCTGGGGCAGGATGGGGAGTGAATTCTTAGCGTTCAAGCCGCGTGACGCATAGCACTCGGGTTGTTACTGCTTTCGTTATGCTCCCGCGGAGAGCTTGTGGCTCTTGGCTTCGGCGATGCCGTATTGGCGAATCTTGTAGAGCAAGGCTTTGTAGCTGATTTTCAGCAGAATTGCGGCTTGCTTGCGGTTCCAATTGGTCTCTTCGAGAGCCTTGGAGATAGCCTCGGCTTCAGCCCCATCCTTGGCCGTGCGGGAGAGCGACTTTAGACCTCCGGTCGCTTCGCTTGCGGGCCGCGGGGCGGTGGGCTCAAATTGCGCGCCACTGCCATCCGATTTGGGGGCGAGTTCATGAATGGCAAGATTCTCGTCTCCCAACACCAGGTAGCGCTTGACGAAGTTGTTGAGCTCGCGCAGATTGCCCGGCCAGGAATATTCCTGGCATGCCTTGAGTAGAGTCGGAGAAATCGGCAAGGGAGGCCGGGCGTAGCGTTCCGCCATGTGCGACATGAAGTGCTTAAGCAGGATGGGAATTTCTTCCTTGCGCTCGCGCAGCGGCGGCACTTCCAACGTGAAGGCGTTCAGCCGGTAGTAGAGATCTTCGCGCAGCCGCTTGCTGGCCAGCGCTTCCGGAATATTGATGTTGGTCGCGGCGAGGATGCGCACATCGACTTTGATGACGCTGCGTCCGCCCAGGCGGGAAAACTGCTGGTCCTGCAGCACGTGGAGCAGCTTGGCCTGCAGCAGCGACGGCATTTCGCCGATTTCATCGAGCAGGATCGTTCCCTTGTTGCAAAGTTCGAACTTTCCCGGCTTGGCGTGGTTGGCGCCGGTAAAAGCGCCCGCCTCGTATCCGAACAACTCGCTTTCCAGAAGATCGCCGGGCACGGCGGCACAATTTACTTTGAGGAAGGTGCGGTGGGCGCGCGGCGAAAGCTGGTGAATCAGACGCGCCATCACTTCCTTGCCAGTGCCGCTCTCGCCCAACATGAGAACCGGGATATCGACGTTAGCAACCAAGGCGGCCTGTGAGCGCAGCTTGCGCATCACCGGGCTGGCGGCGACGAAGAATATGTCTTCCGCGATTTCCTCCACTTCGCCGGCATATTTTTCCTGATTCGTTCCCAGGCACTGGTCGATGACCGTATCGAGTTCGGCCTTCTGAAAGGGTTTGGTCAGGTAATCGTGCGCGCCCAAGCGAATTGCCTGCACGACTTTGCGCGTATCGGACACGCAAGACAACATCACGACCTTAACTCCCGGCTGAATCTGGCGAAGCTGCTCGAGAGTCTGCAAGCCGTCGATGCCGGGCATCAGCAGATCCATCAGAACTAAGTCGGGCCGCAAGCCCTTTTGCAGGCGCTCGATCGCTTGCTCGCCCGTGGTGGCGGTCTCGACTTTGTAGTCCTCCACTTCCAGCAGGGTCTTGATGTAGCGGAGCATTCCCGGCTCGTCATCCACGAGCAGAATGTTGGCCTTCTCGCTCATTTCGTCTTCCCTTTGCCGGCTAGGCCGGCAGCCGGTTTGAGCGGCAGCAGGAAGGAGAACTTGCATCCTGCGCCAGGATCGCTCTCCACCCAGATTTTTCCGCCCATGGCATTGACCAAGCGCCGGGCGATGGCCAGCCCGAGACCCATTCCTTCGTTCTGGCTCTCATGAGTGGGCAATCGGAAGAAGTCGTCGAACACTTCAATGTGATATTCCACCGGGATCCCCGGGCCCGTATCGGCAACGCTAAGCTTGACCGCGTTCGGAACGGACATGCTTCGGCGCCGGCGCTCCCCGGCAACTCCCGGTTGGCTCACTGCGCGGCGCTCCCACATATAGGGTTCCGCGTGCAGCCAAACCGTTCCGCCGGCAGGCGTGAACTTCGAGGCGTTCTCCAGGAGATTGGAAACCACCCGTTCCACCTTGGCGGCGTCGAAAGCAAACACACTCAGCTTGTCATGAGGTAGAAAATATAGAGCGATGCCGCGGTCCTGGAAGCGAGGCGACCACAGCCTGCAGACTTCCGCCAGGCAAGCATTGATATCCCCGACCTCATGGTGCAACTTCAATTCGCCGGTTTCGAGGACGCTATAGGTCAGAAAATCCTGGATGAAATGCAGCAAACGCTGCCCGCTGGAACGCATATCCCGCAACACTTCATGCTGGCGTGGGTTTAGGCCGCCCAGCTTTTCGCTCTGCAGAACCTCGACGTATCCGTTCAAAATGGCCAATGGGGTCTTGAGATCATGCGCGGCCGAAGCCAGTGCGTTTGTGGTACGCGCGAAACGCTCACGAAGCTGACTGAGTTCCCGGATTACCTGCGCGTTGGAATCCGGCGCGGGAGCCGCAGCTTCCGAGACAGACTTCACAGGGCGGCGCTTCCCCGAGGAGACTTCCGCCTCCAGGGCAGCAGGGAAAGACGCGTTCTCAAATGGCGCGGTCATGCGTTGCGACGATCTTGATAAGGGAATCTAAACTTATGGGGAGGGAACTCCATACCAGCCTTATATCGGCTGCAACGGGGTCGATTGAAGTATGACATATTTCCCACTCTTGTCAACGAGAAAGGTAAGAAGATTGTCACTCGAGGGAAAAAGCTTGCAACTTAGCACCCGATGAAACGGCCAAAACATTGCTTCAGGAGACGGGTGGAGGGCAAATCTGGAGCGCCGAAACTGCAGTACTGTTGGGGGATTTTGCGGAAAAAGAATGCGGTTTCTCCGGTATTTAGCCGATATCGGCCGTCCGGTTCGTTGTTTGGCACGTTAGGTGCGGACTACTGGGGTTAGTTCCGGTGGAAAGAGGCACGCGTGCACAAAGCGGAAACGGAAATTGAACGTCGTCACTGGCCGCGTTTGCCCCTAGCCATACCGGTGTTTGTTCGTACTCGCGATAAGGGCAGGGATCTGCTTGAATTCGCCACTGCTGTGAACGTATCGGCTGGTGGAGCATTGGTGGTGGTTCGGCGTCCTTTGCCGCTGGCAGCGCGAGTCCTGCTTGAGATTCCCAGCCCTCCTTCCCCCGCCCTAAGCTCTCCCCCCAAAGCTTCCAGAGTCATGCGAGCCCGCACCATGCGCGTAACTCATGCTGATGGCTACCACTTAGTCGGATTGAAGTTCCTCCGCCCATTAGCCACAGGCTCGGCAAATGGCAGGGCGAAGCGAAGGAAGGCCCTTTCCCTGGTGTGAAAATCTTTTCCCTTCCCTGAGGCTCAATTCCCCAATTGGGAAGAGCCGAGCCAGACAACGAGGCGCAGCTAGCAATGTCTAGCTATGTGGTTGATAATAATAATGTTAACTGCAATTCATCGGTATTCGGCAGCAGGTTCGTCGGTTTGGCGTTCCGGGTGCATATCAAGATATTGCGCATGGAAGCCAACCTATTGCGCACGGGAGTTCGAGATCACGCGATGCCTATTACCAACCCTAATTCGGTTAGCCTCTTAAGCCAGTCGCTCGGCGAACTTCCCCCGGAATCGGTAGTGTTTGGACGCTCGGAGGCGATGCATTTGTTGCGCGAGCGTCTTGTCAAGGTTGCAGGAGCCAATGTACCCGTCCTGATCGAGGGAGAAAGCGGTACTGGCAAAGACATTCTGGCCAGGATGATTCACGGCCTTTCGCCGTGGAGGACGGGGCCGTACGTCAAGGTGAATTGCCCCGCCATTCCCGGGACCCTGTTAGAAAGTGAGCTTTTCGGGTACGAGAAAGGCGCCTTCACGGGAGCCTACGGCTCCAAGCCTGGCCGCGTGGAAATGGCGCATCGCGGCACGCTCTTTTTGGATGAGATTTCCGAGCTCGATCAGACGCTGCAGTCGAAATTGCTGCAGTTGCTGCAGGACGGGCAATTCTGCCGCATAGGCGCGCAGGAAGACAAGAAAGTGGAAGTGCGCGTCGTGTGCGCAACCAACCGCCGGCTGGAAGCGGAAATCGAGAACGGAACTTTCCGCCAGGATCTGTATTACCGCATTAACGTTGTGAATTTGCAGCTTCCACCATTGCGCGAGCGGCGCGGCGACATCGTAGACCTAGTGAACTATTTCCTCGACTACTACAATCGCAAATACAACTGCCGGGCGCGAGCTCTCTCCGCTGAAGTAATGAATGCGCTGCAGAAATATCATTGGCCGGGAAACATTCGCGAGCTGGAAAACCTGGTGAAACGCTACGTGATCCTTGGCAACGAGGAAGGGATCACCAGCAGTTTAGTCGCTCGTGAACCGGAGTACTTCAATCCCGAGCTGAATTTTGACGGACCAATTTCTTTGAAGAAACTGACCCGGCAGGCGGTGCGTGATCTGGAGCGCCGCGTGATCCTGAAGGTCTTGCAGAACCACCACTGGAACCGGAAGCAGGCTGCCCGTGCTTTGAACATCAGCTATCGGGCGCTTCTGTACAAGATTCGGGAAGCAGGACTACCGCCCAATCGCGCGCCGCGCCGCGCCCCAGAAGAAATGCTGGGAACGCAGGTGGCAAAATGAATATCCCTTGCCGCAGCGGATGCGCAGCTTCGCCGGTTACGCCAGGTGACTTTCGTAACCTCTTTGCGTTCCACAAGTTAGCTGCGGGCCCGATCATTCCTCGATGCGAAATGGAAATCCCCAATCCGATGCGCATTGTTTTGCGCAGTAGGCGGGTCCAAAGGATTGGAGGCATTCATAAGTGGTTGGGCAAGAGTATGTTATGGGAACTATGGTTTGGCACCGCAGGTGCTTTACAAAAACCGTGCATTTGAGTGCGAATGCTCCAATGCATTTGAACAACTGACTCCCCTAAATCTGAATGTAACTGGGCAACCAAAATAGGAGGGCGGTTCTTAGTATGAAGAGCAAATTAGTTTTACTGGTGGTTTTGGTGTTTGCTTTGCCTCTGGCAGCCTTCGCCGACAGCGAATCCTTCACGAGTAGCGGCGGGACGCTGACAGGTGACAGCACGGGCTTTACTCTAACCGGCGCTGAATTGATATCCATCGTTGGAACCGACGGCGTGGTCACCGGCAACCTCGGCACGGTAAGCTTCCAGACGGCCCAGCTTGGCAACGCAAACATTGTCATGGGCGGACCGTTCATGCCAGGTGGCACGATCACGATTACGGGAAACGGCACTGACGGCGTAACCAACGGCGTCATTTTCACAGGTACGTTTGATCAGGGCGGAACCTGGACCGTGACCACTCTGCCGGATGGCACAAACCAATATGTCCTAAGTGCTGAAGTGACCGGAACCGTCACGGGAAGCAGCGCAACCGGACAATACATGTACTACCTAAACACGGGCAACACGTACTTTTACGGCAACACGACGAGTAACACGCAGATCAGCACCACTGCACTATCGGTTCCAGAGCCGGGCGAGTTGGGCATGCTCGGGGCTGGCCTGCTCGGTCTGCTGGGTGGGATTCGCCGCAAACTGCAGATGCAGGCCTAAGCGCCATCTCTGCAAGTTGTCACACTGCTCTCTTTTGGCTGACCCTGCCGTGGAAAACACGGCAGGGTCCCAGTTTTGTTGCCCGCAGACAACGCATGTGAGCAGTGGCTTCGCGGGGTTCGTTCTATTTGGACTACGTCACAGAGTCGGATTTGTTTTGTCCTTGCGCGGGCTTACGATGCGGTCTGCCCGCATCGCGTGACCAAGGTCCTGCCGCCCATCGGTTGCCGGCGGCGCTAGACGATGCCCCAATCGGATCATCGGCCGTTCGATGAAACGGTAACTCAGGGCAGCGACGAGAAACACAAACACCAGATTGAACGGGAATCGCTGCAGCCAAGAAAGCCAAGATTTCGCCGGAATCGAAAACAACTCCTGCCAAAGATACAGGCTGTAGGATAGCCGTCCCACCCAGCGCATCGCTTTGAGCTCAAGAAATCTCCCGATCCATGTCGTGGGGCGCAGGACAGTGGAAACCACCATCAGGCTCAAGAGGATCGATTCCCAGATCGAGTAGTAGTGGTGGCGCGCCACGAGCTGAATCCCCACATAGATGACGGCACTAGCGATGGTTACCGGCCAACCGAGAGCCCTCACTGCCCAAGACCGCATCGCGGGCCGCGTAAGCAAGAGTGCCGCCAGGCAGCCCATAAGCAACCCATCCAGCCGCACGTCTGTGCGCGAGCCGAACTGCAGGCCGGGGATGAGTTTGTCCATCCAGTGGTGATGAAAGTCCCACCAGCGCCAGATGGAAACTGCACCTGCGAGTCCGCAGGCGACATAGACTGCACGTCTTCTCTTGGCCAGCACTAACAGGGCTGGCCAGATCAGGTAGAAGTGCTCCTCTACCGCCAGGGACCAGAAATGAATGGTGTATCCGCCCCAGCCGCGGCTGATCCACGCCGGTGGCAGATAGTTGCGGAAAAACAAGATCGAACTCCACCAGTCCCATGGGCTGACCAGAATAAAGCCCGCCCAGCCTAATAGACCGATCACGGCGAGATAGGTGAAGGCTGCGGGCAAGATTCGGCTGGCCCGCCGGATGTAGAAGCCGCGCAAGCTGATACGGCCCGTCGAATCCTCTTCCTCCAGCAAGCGCGAACAGATAAGGAAACCGCTGATCGCGAAGAAAAGACTGACTCCATCGGCTCCGGTGTGAGTGAAGACGAGCAGGGGCGAGCGAGCGCCTCGAAATTGCCAGGAAACGACGTGGTCAAGAATCACCGCCAGTATGGCAATGGTTCGCCAGCCGTCGAGAGTGGGCAGGTATCCTTGCTTAGGACTCATTTCGCTCGGTAGCGAATGACCATGGTTTGTTCATGAGCGTGGCGTCGCTGCAAATTCTAATGGCTCGCAACCTGCCCGTGGAGTTTTTCTCCGTCTTGCTGCCGGAAGGAAGCCAGATCTTCACTCCATCGTCTGCGGCCATCCCGGTGAGCGCAGGCGATTCTGCTATGATGCCGTTTCACTCCGAGGAAGAGCGGACTTGGATCGCAAGCGATATGCCGCAATCGCTGTTGTGTGCTTAGGCTTACTCGCCGCCGTTCGTATTCTTTGGACGTACAAAATTAACTCCCAGGGATTCGACGAACCCTGCCACGTTGCCGCAGGCATCGAGCTGCTGGACAAACACACCTACACGCTGGATCCGGTTCACCCGCCCCTGACTCGCATTGCCATCGGCCTTCCCCTCTACCTTGCGGGAGAACGGTTTCCCAAGTGGCCCCAGAACGATCCGCGCCTGCAGAACTACAACGATGTTGGAGACAGCATCCTGTACGACAGCGGCCACTACGTTCGCAATCTATCGCTGGCCCGGTTGGCGATGCTTCCTTTCTTTGGGCTTGCGATTGCGCTGGTTTTTCTTTTCACCGGCCGCGAATTTGGAGACTTTGCCGGGGTAATCGCCGCGGCAGTGTTTACCCTGATGCCCATCATCCTGGCATTTTCCGGCATGGCCTATACCGATTTGCCCACGGGGTGCATGCAGTTTGCCGCGCTGTTCGCATTTACGGTTTGGCTGGAGAAACCGACGACAAAATCGAGCTTGGTGCTCGGGGTCGTCACCGGTCTCGCGGTGCTGACGAAACTGACGAGCGTGCTGTTTATTCCCGCAGCTTCGGCGGCAATCTTCGTGTGTTGGTGGATCTCAGAGCGCGGCAGTCAATCTTCTTCGCGTGCCGCGAGTTCTCACCGAATCAGAAAACTTGTGCTGGCCGGAGTTCTCGTCGTCATCGTGGTGTGGGGCGGGTACGGATTTTCCTTCGGGCACGTTCGTGAAACCATGCAGCTCTCGCCCGAGTCCATGCCTTCCTTTCAGCATTTTCCCGGGCCGCTGCGTGGATTCGCTCGCAACTTGGTGCTTAAAGATTCTCTGATACCAGCTCCCGCCCTGCTGCACGGAGCAGCCATCGCATGGTCCCTAAACAAAGCCGCTCCCCCAGCCTATCTCCTCGGACACATAAAGAACGGAGGGTGGTGGTATTTCTTTTTGGTCGGCGTAGGAGTGAAAACTCCCCTGCCGGTGCTTCTTCTATGTTTGATCGGGTTGGCGGCGCTGTGGATTCAGCGCTCACGATGGTCCGCGCTAATGCCCGTGGCAGCGGTGGCCGCGATTTTGATCGTCACCATGCCCGTGAAATACAACGCGGGCGTGCGGCATGTAATGGTGGTTTTTCCCTTGCTGGCCGTTCTCGCAGGTTGCGGCGCCGCCTACCTCTGGCAGCGCGAGGGCTCCCGGCGAATCTGGAGACGGCTCCTGCTGGGTGGCTTACTGGCCTGGCTGGCGGCTGCCAGTTTCGGCGCAGGCAACGACTACATCGCTTATTTCAATCCGCTCGCCGGGAGCGATCCCAGCCGAGTTCTGGTCGCGGGGTGCGACCTGGACTGCGGACAGGACATCTTCCGCCTGGCTCATGCGCTAAATGCCCGCCACATCGACCACCTTAACCTGGCTGCCTGGAGCAGCGCCGACATGTCGCGGATGGGCCTGCCGCCGTTCGACGTGCCGCAACCGTTTAAGCCCGTCTCGGGATGGTTTGCCATCAGTCTTCGGGCGCAGCGCTTTGGCGACGTATTTCACACGGCGTATCCGCCCAATGCGTTTGATTGGTTGGATCGCTACCAGCCGGTCGAGCGAGTGGGAAAAACGATTCTCTTGTACGACATACCGACGGCCAGCACGGGCAACAACTAAAAAAATAGACAATTCTTGGAAGGTTGATGTTGCATGACGGGCTAGCGCAGCCACTCTTCCAACTCGGTCCCCTGATCGGTTTTTTCGTCGCGATACTTTACGATCACCGGCGTGTATAGCGACAAGTTCCATTCCGCGGCTTTGCCCTTCTTCACGGCCCGCGAACCGGGAACGACGACTGCGTTCTCAGGGACTTCGAGCGGCATTTCTGCGGTGGCTCGGTAAACCTCGCCGCGCACAAGGTCGTAGAGGGGCGTCGAGCGGGTGAGAATCGTTCCCGCTCCCAAGACGGCGCGGGTGCGCACGAGCGTGCCTTCATAAACGCCGCAGTTGCCGCCTACGAGCACGTCGTCTTCAATAATGACCGGGGCCGCGTTGATCGGCTCGAGCACGCCGCCGATCTGGGCCGCGGCGCTGAGGTGCACGCGCTTGCCAATCTGCGCGCAGGAGCCGACCAAAGCGTGGGAGTCTACCAAAGTGCCTTCATCGACATAGGCGCCCACGTTGATGAACATGGGGGGCATGCAGATGACCGACGGCGCGACGTAGGCACCCAAACGCACGGAGGATCCGCCGGGTACGATGCGGACATGGTCGCGCACGGTGAACCGGCGAGCAGGGAAGGTGTCTTTATCCACGAAGGAGAGGCTATCGTCTTCGCCCATCTTGCTAAGCTCGCCCAGGCGGAAGCCGAGCAGAATCCCTTGTTTCACCCACTGGTTGACCGTCCATTGGCCGTTGATCTTTTCTGCGGCGCGAATCTTGCCCTGGGTCAGCTCCTCGCGGAATTCCATGAACGCCTGGCGCGCATCGGGATTGCGCTCGACTTCGCCGAGAGAAGCGAGGCGCTCGATGGTGGACTTAAGAGATGACATGAAGGGGAAAGTATAAAGGAAAAGTGAGAGGGCAGAAGTGAGAAGGTAGAACGGACGCCTTCATTCTTCCTTCTCACTTCTGCCTTCTTCCTTCAAATGCACTTGCACTCGCTGCGGATCAGCACGTTCGGTCATATTGTGCGCGATCTCGCGGGCTTCAGAAAGCGTGGCGTAGGGGCCATGCCAGCGGGCGTGGTTGGCGTCGTGCCCGGAGGGCCGTCCTTTGCCATGATTGCACTGTCCGCAGGCCGCGCGGTGTACGACGATCTTGTGCGGTCCGGCGAGCCAGTTCTCGTAGATGAAGAAATCAGCCGCTTCGGAAGCCGCGGCCGCCGCAGCTTTGGCGACCAGGCCGGCTTCGGTTGCGGCGCGCTGGAGCTTGGAGCGCGTATCGCGCCGCATTGGCACCATGGGCAGCCGGTAAACTTCTTCGATGCGGCCCATCATCGCCAGCACCGCCTTTACCGGCATGGGATTCGACTCGATAAAATTCGCCTGCATCAGCGGCAGGTATTTGCGCTGAATGGCACGGGCCGTCGCCCAGTCATTATTTAAGGCTGCTCGCACGAGGTCTGACATTTCGCGCGGAATCTCGTTGGACGCGACGGAAATCAACCCCACTCCGCCGAGCGCAATGAGCGGCAGCGTGACGGAGTCGTCGCCCGAAAAGATCAGAAAACTCTCCGGGACCGCGTGGCACATCTCGGCGATCTGCGCGATGTTCCCGCTGGCCTCTTTCACGCCCACGATGTGAGGCACTTCGGCCAGGCGCCCCATGGTTGCCGGCTCGATCACCGCGCCGGTGCGGCCGGGGACGTTGTAGAGAATGATCGCCTTGTCGATGGCTTCGGCAATCGCATAGAAATGTCGGTATTGGCCCTCCTGCGTGGGCTTGTTGTAGTAAGGACTGGCGGTGAGAATGGCGTCAACGCCTGGACGAGATGCGACTTCTTTGGCCTTGGCGACGGCATCGTGCGTTGAGTTCGAGCTTGCGCCGGCCACAATGGGCACGCGCCCGGCGGCGACTTCAATCGTAATGTCGATGACGCGCAGCCATTCATCGTGGCTGAGAGTGGGTGTTTCGCCGGTGGTGCCGCAGGGAACCAGGAAGTCGATACCCGACTCGATTTGCCAGGCGACTAGATTGCGCAGCGCAGTTTCATCCAGCGACCCATCCTGCCGGAAGGGGGTGACCAGCGCCGTACCACAGCCTCGGAGTTCCATAGTGCATATAAGATAGCGCGAAATGGGTAGGGGAGGAAAACGGGGAAGCGGGCGTGTTGGGGGCGCGGAGGAAACGGCAAGTGGAATGGTGATATTTCCACAGTCTCAACTGGTAGCATGGCGACGGGTTTCCTGTCGCGAGAATGGAAATGTCAACGACGATCGCGGGCTCCCCGATGCCGGACAGATTCCCGCACATCTTTATCGAGGTAGCGCTTCAGGTCCTCCCAGAGCTTAATTACGATGACCTAGTTTATTTAAGTCTGCTCGTGAGAGCTTTACAGCGGGAGTCGCTATATGCCTCGCTCGTGGACGCCATCCGAAAGGCTCAATGGATGAAGCTATCGCTCATGGACGCAGCTATGCTAGATGCTACGCTCGTCGCACAATATGATGGCTCAGTCGACGTTGTTCTTCATGACCCCGTCGGTCAGATCAGACATGCAAAAGCGCTTCTGGATCTCGTCTCCCACGGCAAGGCGGCCTTGGACTCTGTAGCCATATTTCTGAACGACCTGTTAGCCCTCGGTTGCACTGGCGGTAATCGTGATTTCAGGCGCGAAGCATTTAAAAAGAAACTAGCATCTTCGCATCCCTCGCTCGATCGTTTTCTGCGCACTGAGTCCCATTGGCTCCAACCCAACACCACTACTTCAACGAGCATAGTGTCTGCTAGGGACGAATGGCTTCATCGAGGATTCCCAGAGGTGGCGCTTATGTGGCCCCCTTCGGACGTTGGCGTCTTGCCGATTCCAAAACTACTGGCGGCAGGGGCGACTACGCCGGCGACGACCGCGACCCATTATTCTACGCAGGAATTTTGTGAACACCACTTTACTCGGATTGTTCGGCTGCTGGAGATCGTGATTTTGTTGGCGATCGACGAGGAGGCGGGTCAGATGTCCCCGCCTCCAGCCAGACCTCCCGGCGGGCGGCCTCGCATCTCAGCAGTCAAATTCTGCCTTACCAAACAGATGTCGGTTCGGCAGCTCAAAATGGGACCGTTTTCTGCGGGTTGACGTTTCACGCATGATCGTTCGAGATCCGCGTCAGGGAGCGCCAATGGGTGGAGGGCGATATTTTCGCCACGGTCTTCTGGGCGCGATTTGTGGGTGGAGAGCTACAACTCCCGCCACACATCCTTGAAGTCGAAAAATCCCTTCTTGCCGGCCAGCCACTCGGCGGCGCGGACGGCGCCTTCGGCGAAGCCGCGGCGGGACTTGGCGTCGTGGCAGACGTAGATGGTGTCATTCAGCGAATCAAGCGTCAATTCGTGCAGGCCGACTACTTCGCCCTCGCGAAACGAAGTGATCTCGACTTCGTGCCCAGAAGCTTCTTTGACAATGTTCTGCACAACGACAGCGGTCCCAGAGGGCGCGTCCAGCTTGTGTATGTGATGGCGCTCGAAAATCTGTCCAATGTATTCGTGCTTGAGCGCGGCGGCGGCGGTGCGGGCAACGTCGTAAAACAAGTTCACGCCGACGGAGAAATTTCCCGCGTAGAGAAATCCAATGCCGCTCTCCTCGACCATCTTCCTGATGCGCGGCAGCTCGCCGTACCAGCCGGTGGATCCAACGACTATGTTTTTTCCCGCGCGGCAGCAGGCCGCGATGTTTTCCAGGGCGGCTTCCGGAGTGGTGAAGTCAATCGCAACGTCGTATTCGCCGAGCGCTTCTTTGGTAAGCGCGGCGGCGTGCTTGTTCTCATCGATGTCGAAGGAGCCGACGTGGTGCTTGCGCTCGCGGGCGACTTCCATCACCAGCGATCCGGTTTTGCCGCGGCCAAGGATAAGAAAGTTCATTCGAGTGTCACTCTAGACTCTTTTCATTCCGAGGAGCCCAGCGACGAGGAATCCGCTGTTTGCCGGCTCGGGCAAGAAGCAGATTGCTCGTCGCTCCGGTCCTCAGAATGACAACTTCTAAGGCTCGCCGCTCCTCTTACCCTACGCAAACACTTCCGGATCCAGCTCCGAAAAAAATGTCTTGTGCAGATTCCGGATCACCTGCGGCACCGCGTCCTCTTCAATCACAAACGTCATGTTGATCTCCGAGGCGCCTTGCGAAATCATACGGATGTTCACGTCCTTCAATTGACTGAAGACCCGCGCCGCAATGCCCGGCGTGTTGCGCACATTTTCGCCCACAATGCAGACAATCGCCTTGCGGCCTTCATATTTCACATCCGCCAGCTTGGCGAGATCGGCTGCCAGCGCGGGAATCGACTCGTTCGAATCGACGGTCAGCGACACGCTGACTTCGGAGGTCGAAACCACATCGACGGCGATCTTGTGCCGGTCGAAGGCCTCAAAAATCGCCTTCAGAAAGCCGTGCGCCAGCAGCATGCGCGGCGCCGCCACGTCGACGATGGTAATCCGCTTCTTCGCCGCAATCGCCTTGAAGAAATTCTTGCACTTCGGCGCCTGCGCGGTGATGCGCGTACCCTCGCAGGTCGGATTCTTGGAGTTCAGAATATAAACCGGAATATTTTTCTGCACCGCGGGCAACACCGTCGCCGGATGCAAAACCTTGGCGCCGAAGTAGGCAAGCTCGGCCGCCTCCTCGAAGCTGATTACCTTAATCCGCCGCGCATCCGGGCAGATGTTAGGGTCGGTGGTCATCATGCCATCGACGTCGGTCCATATGTCGATGCGGTCCGCATTCAAGCCCGCGCCGGCAATGGCCGCCGAGTAATCCGATCCGCCACGCCCGATGGTGGTGGTAACACCGGCTTTGGTCGCGCCGATGAATCCTCCCATCACCGGGACCTTGCCGGCTTCGACCAGAGGAAGCACGACCTTGTGCAGGCGTTCGTTGGTCTCTTCAAACAGCGGCGCAGCGCGCATGTGCTGCCCGTCGGTTACCAGCCAGTCGCGGGAATCGACATGGGCGGAAGGCATGCCCATCGCCGAAAACGCCGCGGTGACGATTTTGCTGGAGAGCATTTCTCCGTACGCGGCAACCGTGTCGGTGGTCCGCGGCGTCAGTTCGCCCACGGCCACAATGCCGCGCAGAAGCTCTTCCAGGTTTTCGAAATCTGCACCCAGGTCAGAATGAAATTCGGTGAATAGCGCCGTGCCCAGCAATTCGCCGGCGGTGTCGTAATGCCGTTCCTGCAGCGCGCGGCAGAGCTTGAGCGCGGTCTTGCGGTCTCCGGCGCCGGCAGCGCGGGCCATCGACAGCAAGCTGTCGGTGACCTTCGACATGGCGCTCACCACGACCACCGGCCGCTGCGACAGGCGTTCCTTGACGATGTGACCGGCGCGCTCGATGGCCTTGGCATCCTGTACTGAGGTGCCGCCAAATTTCATTACGAGCATAATTGGGGCTTCCGAGACCTGAGATTCATGCGCAGAGGCGCGAACTCCACTCCGCCTGTTTTCCGAGTCGAGTCAGAGATTTTGACTCGAATGAGGCCGGTCTGGATTCTACAACATTGCGCCCTGGCCTTGCGGGAACCGCGAAGCAGACAATTTCGGAGGAGCCGTGCCGATCGAAAAATGAAAAATCACTTCCTAGGAGCAATATCCGTGCCGAAGGAATACTCATTCAGCGGACCAAAGCGTTGCTTTTCGGCATACAGCCGCCAGCGCCGCCACACGATGCGCAGGCTCGCCATCACCGGGATGGAAAGGTAGATGCCCAGGACTCCGGCAATCTCCCCGCCTGCCAGCACGCCGAAAATCGCCGCCAGGGGATGCAGTTCCATGCTTTCTCCCATGATGCGGGGCGAGACCACATAATCCTCGACTAAGCGCCAGCACGCCAGAAAAATCAGCAGCACCCACCATTTGGGATAGCTCAAGATCAGGGAGACTCCCACAATCAGGATTCCCGCCATCAGCGGCCCCACCACGGGGATGAACTCAAGCATTCCGCCGGCCGACCCCAGCACCAGGGCATACGGCACGCCCATGGCGCCCATGAACGTGGTGTAAGCAACGAGCGTTAGCCCCGCCAAAGTCAGTTGGGCACGAATGAAGTGTGCCAACATCTGGTTCAGGTCGCTGAGCACGCCCTCCAGAAACTCGCGTTGTGGCCGGGCCTGGACCGTGGCCAGCACTACGCCGCTGAACATGCCCCCATCCTTAAGAAAGAAGGCAGCCAGTATCGGCACCACAATCAGGAGCCAGGATTCCTGGGCCGCCTCGGCCAGGCGCAGTCCCACCCGCTGGGCAATGCCGAGCAGCGTGTCGCTATGATTCACCAGCAACGACTGCGCCTGCTCCCGTGTCTCCTGGCTCCAACCGTGTTCCTTGCCGATGTCCTGGGCGATCTCCCCGGAGCTCACTTTGCGGAGGATAGTAGGCAGCGTCGCTCGCAGGCGCTGCCCCTGATGGGCAATTTTCGGTCCGACGAAGAAAAAGAAAGTGGCCAGCAGGACCAAGAGCACGAGGTAGATGACTACGATTGCCCTTCCGCGGCCGCGCACCACTTTCTCCAGGCGCGATACGGCAGGATCGATCAAATAGGCAAAGAACAGGGCGAACAAAAATGCGATCAGGGTGTGGCGGGCGGCGTACAGGAAGCCCAGCCCGAGCGCAAACAGCAGCGCGGTGAAAAGGACGCGCGTCGTGCGTGCATCGATCAGCGACATTCCGCCCCCGCGGCCAAAATTACGTCTAGTCCCGAACCACCTCAGTATTGCCACCTGGCACGATGCGTATCACCTTGAGTTGATCGTTGAGCCAGGCCGACCAATCGCCGGTATCACTTTTCATCTCAAACCGGCTGAGTTCCTGCTCCCCGCCATGAATCATCACTTTCTCTCGGCCGGAAAACTGTACACTCGTCGACATGGAAGTTTGCGCATGCGGATTCAGCGTCCCGAAGTGGGTGCTCTGGTTGAGCGGGCACGAAAGTTTCCCCTTGTCCTGACGGCAACTCATAGAGAGATACTTCCACAGCAGAACTTCGCGCTGTATGAAGAAGTAGTCGTCCAGAATCATAGTAGAGGCGGGCAGCAGGAATGGCTGTTCAGCGGGCTTGTCGCCGGGTTTGGTGGTGGTTCGCTCCACCAGAAAATCGTTATTGGGTTCGACCACGGCCTCAATCTTTTCCGGGCTGGTTTCCTTCCATTCGTAATGAATAATCTCGCCACCCGGGCTTAGTTTGAGCTCGGAGCTCTGCTCCGCCTTCTGCGTGGCCTGCTCCGACTTGAACTCTGAAGTGACGACGCTGCCGGCACTGTTCTGCACGATGGAGAAGGTCTCGGTCGCCACGCGCTGCCCGCCGATAAAAACGCCGAACGACCCTGCGTCCACGGTTTTGTCCGCCTCATTGTCCTTGCCGAGGGCCGTGGCAGCAATCAGCGCCCACCCCAGCACCCCTGCTATCACTGCTGTTCTAACCTTCACTTCGCCACTCCTGGAGAGTTGTGTTGCCCGGGCCGCTGCGGGCTGGTTAACCCCAAGGCCTCGTCGACTTCTGCGGCTACTGTGTCAATATCTTTGCCGGTCGTTTCGATGCGCATCGTGGCCGCCATATAGTGCGGCCTGCGCGCCTGGTAGAGCTGCCGAAATTGCTCCAGTTCGCGCCGTAACGGACGTTCTATGGCCTCGTGCTGGCAGCGTCGGAACAATTCTTCCACCGGCGCATCCAAAAAAACTACCGGCGCTCCCGCTCGCGCCAGCAGCGTGGCATTTTGGTTCTGCACGAACGCCCCACCACCCAACGCGACCACCCTTGGGGCGGGGCCCAATTCATTCAGCAATTCTCGCAGGGCAGCGTGTTCCGCGCGCCGGAACTCGGCCTCGCCGGACTCGCCAAAAATCTGTTCAATGCTTCGCCCTTCGCGGCGCTGCACGCGCTCGTCGAGATCCTCGAAAGGCCAATTCAGGCGCTGCGCCAGGGCCCGGCCGACACTGCTTTTGCCCGCTCCCATGAAACCGACCAAGAACACCGCGCGCGGCCGCGACGCAAACGGATTGGCTGCCGGGTGCGCGCCCGGTTGGGTTTTCATGCGAGCCAAAGGCCGGAGTTTCCGGCAGGATTGTCAGCGTTTCTTGAGGTGGATTTTACCACTGATAGAAAGGAGCTTAACCGAAGATGCGGCCTTGCCGACCGTGCCCGCGAAGGCACTCCCTGCTTTCAGGGGGAACCAGGTGTGCTTCGGCTGCAGTTGAAAATCATTCTCTACTTTGCCCTGCTCGGAGCGGGCGGTCACGTCGATGGAAGCGTAACTGGGCGCGAGGGCTTCAATATCCCCAGTGTGGCTGGTCATGAAGTATTCGCCGCCTCCGCCGAACTCTCCGTCATAGCGGATATTGCCACTATTGGAATTCACTTGCACCAGAGGGCCGTTGACCGAGTTCATCACCACATCGCCGCCCACCGAGGTGATCTCAACATGGCCGTCGCTGATGTTGGTGAGGGTGACGGGGCCATCGAGCGTTTTCACGTGCACGTGCGCATCGCTGATCTCGCGGACATCAACCTGAGCCGTGGTGCCTTCGAGAGTCACGTCGCCATGCAGCCTCTCGGCGTGCAGCGGACCATCGGTAGAGCGCAGCGTCACTGCGGCATCGGCGGGAACAAGAACATCGTAGTCGACTCGCCCGGTTTGCTGGTCCGCCCCAGGGAGAAGATGGGAGACGATATCCACTCGATTGCCGCTATGGCTCGGATCAACTTCGACTTTGTCCGAATGGAGCACCGCGGTGACTACAACCTCTTTGACCGCGCCTGGCTTGACCGAGATGGGACCGTACTGGTTGATGATGGAGACGGTCGCGCGGCGGCCAACCTTGAAATGGTATTGCTTGCGGCTTTCCGCCAAGACGAAGGTTGTCCCGGCGAGGACGACTACGATAGCCAGTTTAGCAACGCGCTGCCTGCGTTTCATGACTTCTCCCCCCAAACCCAGTCGGCGGGCCCATCCACCGGCTCTCGATTATTGCACAGAACGATCCATGGCCATGTCGTAAACCATGGCCTTCTGTTCGTACGCGTTCATCAGATACTGTTGCGCTTCCTCATCGTTGGGATTGTCCTGCGCCGACTGCTCGGCGTCGCGTATGTAGGCATTCACCCTCCGTAGATTTCTCTCATACGAAGCTCGCATCGCGGGCACGCGTGAACCCACCATCTCCAAAAGCTGCTCGTCGTCGGCAGAAGTGAAATGGCGCACTGCGACCGGCGTCGTCATCACAGCTTGCACCGTGGCTACCGGAGGAACAGTCTGGGCTGCCGGCGTGGGCGCCGTTGCGCCTTCATAACGAAGCACGCCGAAAACGACCGCCAACGTTGCCGCTGCGGGCAGGACCCAGGTCATCCTCCAACGGTGAGCGGAGCCGTGCACGATGGCTAACTCGCCTTTGGGCTCACGGATCAACCCCTCCTGCCGGAGGGCAATTTCAAGGGAATTCCAAACCCGCGGGCTGGGTTCCTCGAAGCCTTGCAGAAGCCGGGCTTGTTCAGAAATGGCGTTCAGATCAGAAAGAAGGTCGGCGCAATTGGAGCAATACTTCAAATGCGCCTGCTGCTCGGCGGTGCCACCACTCTCCAGAATGTCTGGCAGGTCTTGCTGCAACTCTGCACAGTTCATACTACCTCTCTCCCCGATCCGGCTCTCTGTTCGCTTCTCTTTACGGCTTGGCGGCTTTTTCAGCTCTGCTCGTCTTGAGAAGGTCGCGCAACTTCATCCGCGCTTTGTGCAACTGCGACTTGCTATTCCCGATGGAACAACCGACCATGCGGGCAATTTCATTGTGCTCATATCCCTCAACGTCGTGCAGTAAAAAAATCGTGCGATATCCAGGCGGCAACGTTTCCACCGCCCGCTTCAACTCCAAGCGGTCGATCGAACCCGCGAGCGACAAATCCGCGGAGCCCATTTCCTTGCGCGGCGCATCGTCTTCGCTGTTCTCCAGGGTTTCTTCCAGCGAAACCACGGGCAGCCCCTTCTTGCGTAGCTGCATGAGCACGACATTCACCGCCATGCGGTGCAGCCAGGTCGAGAAGGCGGATTCGCCGCGAAACGTTCCGATCTTGCGGAACAACTGGAGGAAGGCTTCCTGGGTAAGGTCCTCGGCCGCCGCCGTGTTGGCCGTCATGCGCAGGCATAAAGAATACACACGCCTCTTATGCAGGCTGTACAGGGTTTCGAAGGCTACCGCGTCACCCTGCTTGGCTCGCTCGATTGCCTCTGCTTCCGAGAGTCCCTCGGCCTGCGTTCTTCTCGCGTCCGTCAAGGCACCTTTCCGGCCGCATATAGTCTGATGCGGCGTAAATCTCTGGCGTTGTATCGGTTGCGGTTGGAGGCTAAACGGCAGCCGCTTCCCAAAATGGCTCAAATCTGCCTACCAAAATGCGGATTCCGTCGGTCGCTAGGGCGGGCCAATCCGCTAGAAACCCGCTTCGCCCCTTCGTCGCGATCCTTGTCCCGAACCCTCTGCTAAGCCGCGAAGTACTAAGCCGATGCAGTCGCCGTGGTAATCGTTTCTAACCCATGGCCCTTGGGTCCAGTTTCTCTCTGGCGGAGAAGAAATGCAAAAAGCACCCCCAAAAATCCCAAAATCGAGAATATCCACATTCCCATATGGTACCCGCCAGGGTTAGACGAGCTGGCGTGGTTGTGGTCATTGGCCCACCCAATGAGCAAATTGAAGCAAAACAACCCGCTGTTCTGAACCATGGTCATTACACCATAGGCCGTGCCAAGCTTCGCCTGGTCAACGATGTAGGCGACTGAAGGCCACATCACCGCCGGAATCAGCGAAAACGCCACCCCCATCATTGCCATCGTCAGCACCAGCAGTTTGGGCAGGGTCATGACTCCTTCAATGCCGAAGAACGAAAGGAAGTGCGGGAAATGCACGAGGAAAGACCCCTCGGAGTGCAAATACGCCATCATCAGATAGACCGGGATAAGCAGGAGAGAACCGAACATCATAAACAGGGCTCGTTTGCCGACGCGATCGACCAATAGACCGAACAGCGGGGTCGCGACCATAGCAAATAGCGTCAACATGCTGGAAAGGAATCCGCCGGCCTCGCGCGACGTTCCGTGGGCTTCCATAAAAAACTTTACGGCAAAGGTCTGGAAAGGGAAGATGGCAGAGTAGAAAACCACACACAGCGCCACGATGTACCAGTAACTGAAGCCGAATTTGAACAAGTCGGCGAAGACCACTTTGTCCGTCGAAGGCTCACCCAGGTGGTAGTTCTTCTCTGCGAATGCTTCCAACCCCCAATAGATGAGAGCCCCGAGAACGCAAAAGAACGAAACCGCCAGCGAGATGAGGAAAGGCCCGCGCCAGTTGGCGTAGGCAGCCCGTGCCCAAGTGGGGGAGTTCAACGCAGCGAAGGAACCCAGCCGGCAGATGGTCAGATTGATGCCGAAGGCGAAGCTGAGTTCTTTGCCCTTGAACCAGCGGGCCAGGGCCACGGTTCCCGCAACGACCAACGACTCGGCTCCCATGCCGAAGATCAAGCGTCCGGCAGCCATGATCCACAGCTTTGGCGAGGCTGCCGTGATCGCCGGGCCGATCACGCATAATACGGCGAACAGCGTCAGCGACTTCCGTAGTCCAAAACGGTCGATGATCATTCCCCCAACAACGACGGTGAAGATGTTGGGGAAACTGTAGATCGCCTGCAGCAGCCCGATGTCTTTGTCGGAGAATCCAAGCTGCTGCTTGAGCACATCGGCCAGCGGGCTGAGCGCGTCATAAACGTAGTAGCTGCCGAAGACGGCCAGGCTGACAAAGATGAGAACGATCCAGCGGTACAGGCGCGAAGGCTCGGGACGCACTGCTTCAGGCATGGAGGTCCTTCATCCGCGCACCGCTGCGCGGCAGGATGAAAGCGAAACGATAGCAGATGAAGGGGTAAGTTGGCACGAGGGAGGGTAGCGAGCGACGGGGCCTCGCCCGTCTGCAGGATATCGATCGCTACGCCTAGCGGGGCGCCCAGGTTCCCCAGCCCCGCGCCCGGATCCCGTGCTGGGCGCTGGATTTCCACTGTTTTCGTTCTGCTGGTGCGAGATTTCTCGGGTATAATGCGCCGCGGCGAGTCTTCCCCCCAGGTCTTTGACTCTCCCAGGTAGGCAACCTCCCATTTGGCTTAAACCGTTGACACTCGAAGGTTCGCTCCCTCGGGAGTGCGCCTTCGTCTGGAGGCATCACATGAAAAGCGCACTCACGCTCTTCGTAAGCGCATTCGTCTTGTCAATCGTGTCTCTGGCCGGCGCACAGACTTACACCGTGACCGATCTGGGGACCTTAGGCGGCAGCTACAGCACAGCTAACGCCATCAACGCCTTCGGGCAAGTGGTCGGGCTTTCGATCACGAAGGACGCCGCTTCCCACGGTTTTCTTTGGAGCAAGGCAAAGGGAATGGAGGACATCGGCACGTTAGGTGGCGATTACTGCGAGGCTTTGGGGATCAATGATTTTGCTCAAGTGGTCGGCGCATCCTCGACAGCCGGCAACGCTGCCACGCATGCTTTCTTGTGGAGCAAATTTGGGGGAATGCGCGACCTGGGGACGTTGGGCGGCAGCCTGAGCTTCGCCAGCGCGATCAACGACACTGGCCAGGTCGTCGGTTGGTCACTGACCACCAGCGGCGAGATGCATGCCTTTGTTTGGAGCTGGATTGGCGGAATGCAGGACTTGGGAACCCTGGGTGGGAATTCAAGCTCCGCCGCGGGCATCAATGAATTCGGCCATGTGGTAGGAGTCTCGCTTACGAGGGAAAACTACCATGCTTTTCTCTGGACCCGGGCGAAGGGACTGCAGGATCTCGGGACCTTTGGGGGCGTTTACAGCTTTGCCAACGCGGTTAATGGGCTGGACCAAGTGGCCGGCGATTTCTGCTGTAGCGGAAATGGATCTGAATCCGATGCTTATGTCTGGACAAAGTTGGGCGGACCGAAGAATCTGGGCACGTTGGGTGGAACCGCCAGCAACGCGGTGGGGATTAATGCATTCGGCCAGGTCGTCGGTCTTTCGAACACGGCTTCCGCAGTCACGCACGCCTTCCTGTGGACGAGAGCGTCGGGAATGCAGGACCTCAACAATCTGATTCCCGCCGATTCCGGATGGGTGCTGGATGTGGCCGATGCCGTCAATCTACGCGGAGAGATTGTCGGGAGTGGAGAAGGCCCTGCGAGCCCGATCTCGCATGCATTTCTGCTGACACCCAACCGAGGGCAGCGCTGGTGACGATCCAGGCAGTCGAAGCTCCGGAAGATACTCGGGTTGAAGTATGTGCGAAGGGGTGCCGGGCACGACCTCAAAGCGCTGCGGTACAATCGCTGACGTGGGCGCGTAGCTCAGTTGGCAGAGCAATGCCCTTTTAAGGCATGGGTCGATGGTTCGAGTCCATCCGCGCTCACCAGTTCTAAGCGAGGTCCCTCGCTGCGCTCGGGATTTCGCCCTTCGACAGGCTCGGGGCAGGCTCTGCGGGCTCTCGCTGCGCTGACGCCCGCAAAACGGCTCAAGTTCGAGTCCATCCGCCGCTTATCAACCCTAGTTGTGTCTTGCCGCTAGTTAGTCTGGCGGCGAGATGTCCTTGCGACAGCGAGGGACGGTGGTGCCCACGGCATCTCCCAGGGGCGCTTCCATCTTGGCGCACACAGCTTGTTTCTCCCGTAACCGCGCAGCCCAGCTGTGGAAAATTGGTCCTCGGAATAAGTGAATCGCAATCCTGCCACTGGCATCTCCCTTGGGAGGATCCCGACCATGATTCTGGGCATGTCCACCGCGACCTACACTTTGCTGCATGTCTTGATTAGCTTGATTGGAATCGGCTCGGGGCTGATCGTTGTCCTGGGATTCCTGACGGGAAAGCGGCTGGATGGATTGACCGCGATCTTCCTTATCTCCACAGTGCTGACGAGCGTGACCGGCTTCGGCTTCCCGAACGAACATCTGACGCCCGGCATCAAGGTGGGGATCATTTCGCTGGCGGTGCTGGCGGTCGCGATCCTGGCGCGCTATTTGTTTGGTATGGCCGGCGCGTGGCGCTGGACCTACGTGGTTGGCGCCATGATCGCCTTGTACTTGAACGTGTTTGTTTTGATCGTGCAGTTGTTCGAAACGTGCCCGCTTTAAGAGCGTTGGCGCCGACTCAGAAAGAGCCGCCATTTTTGGCGTCGCAATTGGTCGTCATGGCGTTATTTATTGTGCTTTTGATTCTTGCGGCGATTAGATTTCATCCGGAAACGGCCCCTGCAGCCTGATCGTGGGTTGTTCGGCGAGTCTCTGATGCGAGAATTGGCAACGATTTGCTTCACAGCTCCCGGCACATCCCCAAACTCCATCCACAAAACCGAGGAGAAAAATTATGAGCATGATGACAACAAAAGACGGGACGCAGATCTACTACAAGGATTGGGGAAAAGGTCAGCCGGTGGTTTTCAGTCACGGCTGGCCGCTCAGTTCGGACGCCTTTGAAGACCAGATGCAGTTTCTGGCCGACCAGGGCTACCGCTGCATCGCGCATGACCGCCGAGGGCACGGCCGATCGAGCCAGCCCTGGGAAGGCAACGAAATGAACACCTACGCCGACGATCTGGCGACCCTCGTCGAAAAGCTCGACGTGAAGAACGCGATCCACGTCGGCCACTCGACGGGCGGAGGCGAAGTGGCCCGCTACATCGGCCGGCATGGCACGAAGCGCGTGGCGATGGCCGTGCTCATCAGCGCGGTGCCGCCGCTGATGCTGAAAACTCCGGCGAATCCCGCCGGCTCGCCCATGGAAGTCTTTGACCAGCTGCGCTCTGCCGTCCAGGCCGATCGAGCCCAGTTTTTCAGGGACCTGAGCGCCCCCTTCTATGGGTTCAATCGGCCGGGCGCGAAAGTCTCGCAAGGCTTGCGCGACTCGTTTTGGCTGCAGGGAATGTTGTGCGGATTAAAGGCGGCCTACGATTGCATCAAGGCATTTTCCGAAACCGACTTCACCGAAGATCTGAAGAAGTTCGACGTGCCCACGCTGGTTCTGCATGGCGACGATGACCAGATCGTTCCTATCGGCGCCGCGGGGCTGCTATCTTCCAAGATCATCAAGGGAGCCACGCTGAAAGTCTATCCGGGCGCACCGCACGGCATGTGCTCGACGCTGAAGGATCAAGTCAACGGCGAACTGCTTTCGTTTTTTGAACGCAGCAAGCAAGCGGCCGCATAAACGTCCCGGCTGTCCGGCCTTCGATTCGCGGAGGCCGGGCAGCTATAGGGCGAGAGAAAAACTGTCGAGCTGCGCTAGAGCGGACAGCCCGTTCGACAAGCTCAGGGCAAGCTACGGCCCCAGACAAAATGTCGACTTAGTGAGCAGGCGGAATCTTCGGGAGGTCCCTTATGTCTATTCGACCGGTCAGGCGGCTGATCAAGTCCAAACCCACGCTCGAGGGCGCGGGGGTACATTTGCGGCGGGCCTTCGGGTTTGGAAACACTAAGGATTTCGATCCATTTCTTCTGCTTGACGACTTCCGTAACGACGTTCCCGAAGACTATTTGGCGGGGTTTCCCTGGCACCCTCATCGCGGGATTGAGACAATCACATATGTACTTGCCGGGACGGTCGAGCATGGCGACAGCATGGGCAATCGCGGGGCAATCGCATCCGGCGACGTGCAATGGATGACGGCGGGAAGCGGGATCATCCACCAGGAAATGCCCAAGGGTGACCACGCCGGCCGCATGCATGGATTCCAGCTGTGGGCCAACCTGCCCGCGGCCTTGAAGATGACTGAGCCTCGCTACCAGGAGGTGAAGGCGCTCGACATTCCGGAAGTGACTGACGATGACGGCACGCGCGTTCGCATTGTCTGCGGTGAGTTCTGGGGAAAGAAAGGCCCGGTGGATGGGATTGCCGCCGAACCGGTGTACCTGGACGTTTCGGTCTCGCCCGGTCGGAGGAAGACGCTGCCGGTCGAGACCACGCGGCATGCCTTTGCCTACGTCTTTGCCGGATCGGGAAAGTTCTGCAATGCGTCCGGTCCGTTGCAAGTGCCGACGGAGGCGGTGAAATGGCTGGACACCACGCCTCCGGTCGAGGCGGACAACCGCTCGCTCATCGTGTTTGACCGAGGTGACGAAGTGACGGTGCAGGCCGGGGACGACGGCATCCGCTTCCTGCTTGTTTCGGGCAAGCCGCTTGAGGAGCCGGTTGCCTGGTATGGACCCATCGTTATGAACACGCAGGAACAACTGCGGCAGGCGTTCACTGAGTTGCAGGAAGGAACTTTCCTAAAAAAGTAGCTTGGTTTGCCACCCTGCGGCCGCGCCACCGCGACCCAAAGACGTTCTTCCCGCTAAAGTCCCGTTTGCCCCTGTCGATATACCAAAAGGCCGGCGAAACTGGAGAGAATCGCTGGCGTTTTCTCGCGAAGAATTTGGTACAGCCCCATGAGCATAAAAGCCCTAATCGTGGACGATTCTTCGGTCATGCGGAAGATCGTCGAGCGTTCCTTGCGCCAGGCCGGCATTGAGATTGCGCAGACTTTCGAGGCAGGCAACGGCGCCGAAGCCCTCGCCGCTCTCGCCGCAAATAAGGTTGACTTAATTCTTTGTGACATCAACATGCCAGTGATGGACGGGTTGGAATTCGTGAAGCAACTGGCGGGAGTGGAGAACGCCAAAGGCGTGCCGGTCGTGATGATTACGACCGAAGGCAGCGAATCGCACGTAGTGCAAGCGCTGTCGGCAGGCGCTCGGGGTTACATTCGAAAACCGTTTACTCCGGAGCAGGTGAAGGAACACGTCATCCCGGTGCTCGCAGGGAAGCCATGAAGCCAGGAAATAATTTGCTTGAGGCCAGCGGTGGCGCGGAGACTTGGAAGCCATTGCTGGAACTGGCAACACGGGAAGTTTTCGAATTGATGCTGGGCTGCCACCTGAGCGCGGCCACGGGCGATTCAGAAGCCTTCCTCAACATCACGTCCATGGTGGGGTTGGCAGGGCAATTGTGCGGCGTGCTCAGTGTTCGCTGCGACGGTAAGTCGGCCGCACTCATGGCTTCTAAGATGCTCGGCGTCGAACCGGACAAAGTTGGGGCCGAAATGTCGGATGCGATTGGCGAAATCAGCAATATGATAGCGGGCAATTTCAAGAATAAAATTTCCGGTCTGGGCGACGGCTGCATGCTCTCACCTCCTACGGTGATCACCGGCACCGACTACAGCACGCACTCACTGGCGGACTCGCCAGCCCTGGAACTCAGGCTGCTTTTCGAAGGCATGCCCATCACGA
This sequence comes from uncultured Acidobacteriaceae bacterium, assembly GCA_963770915.1. GTDB lineage: Bacteria > Acidobacteriota > Terriglobia > Terriglobales > Acidobacteriaceae > PALSA-270. The sequence goes on along the minus strand of CAVYRG010000001.1, from coordinate 795,452 downwards.
TTTCCCTCGAAATTCATAGCTGAACGATCTATCGCCCGGTTCCGAAGTTTCCACCGGAGGGCGGGCGAGCTAGACCGTCAAGTTGCCTTCCAAATACAGAATCGCCTTGCCCTTAAGAAGGGCCCGCTGGCCCGCCTGCTCAGACCACAACTCTCCGCCGCGAACGGAAAGCTGCTGAGCGTGCAGGCGGGTTTTCCCGAATCGGGATGCCCAAAATGGGAGCAGGGAACAATGGGTTGAGCCGGTTACCGGATCTTCAGGAACGCCATAGCTTGGCGCAAAATAACGGGAGACAAAATCGGCTCGTGCGCCGGGGGCAGTGATGCACACCCCAGCGGGATGCAGCCTTTCGAGAAGCGCGAAGTCAGGCCGGAGGTTTCGTATCTGATTCTCGTCCCGATACACCACGAAGTAGTTGTCTTTTACCTGCAGGATTTGCTCCGGAGCGGTTCCGAGGCCTTTCAGCAATTCCGCTGGAGGATGCGTACAGGGCCAGGGCGGGAGCAAAGGAAAATCCATGACAATGAGTTCTCCCTCCTGTCGCACCAAAAGCGGTCCACTGCGAGTTTCGAACCGAAGCGGCTTATGCGCTGCTGCATCCTGCCAAAATTCCGGCCGGCTAAAGATCACGTGTGCGGTTGCCAGCGTCGCGTGCCCGCAGAGATTCACTTCATAGCGCGGAGTGAACCAGCGCAGCGAATGGTAGGTTCCCTCCGGGACAAAGAATGCTGTTTCCGGCACATTGTTTTCCGACGCAATGGCGCGCAAAGTCGCGTCGGGGAGCCAGTTCTTCAGCGGGCACACAGCGGCGGGGTTTCCCTCGAAAAGCCTGCTGGCAAAAGCGTCGACTCGGAACAGAGGAATCTTCAATGCACCAATCCTCAAGGGCCTTGTGTCGGAGCCGGATAACTATTATCGCAGTACCTGTGTCACGTCCTGCGCGGGCACGGCGTCGAAAAAAGGTCCATACTCTGCGAATCATATTCCCGGCATGCGGCATCTTAGAGTAGGCGTCGCACACCAAAATCCCCGGAGGTCAGCATGCCGGTCGCGCCCAGCTCTGCGGACCAATCACACGACGTTCTCCTTCAACGATTGCTTGAGGCTCGCACGCGCACCGACGAGCTTTTTGATCTGGTAAAACCTGAAGCTCTTTATGACCGCCCCATTCCGGAGCGGCATCGCATCGTTTTCTACCTGGGTCATCTTGAGTCCTTCGATTGGAATCTGCTGCGTGAGCAGCTTTTGGGAGTGAAAGCTTTCCATCCGGAATTTGACCAGCTTTTCGCCTTCGGGATCGATCCCGTTGGGGGCGGCCTTCCCACCGATCAACCCCAGGACTGGCCGTCGGTTGCGGAAGTGCGCGATTACGCAAGGCGGGTTCGCCAGACACTTGATGCGGATCTCGCAGGCGCTCTTTCGTTTGCGCCTCGGACCGCAGGAGACTTTCCGGCGGGCATGTTGCTGAACGTAGCGATCGAGCACCGCCTCATGCATGCGGAGACTTTCGCTTACATGCTTCACCAGTTGCCACTCGAACGCAAGAGTCGCAAAGCACCGGTCCTGGCCCTGGTGCCAGCCTCCGAACGACTGTGCCACAGGATGGTAGAGATTCCTGCCGGCGAGGCCACGCTCGGCCTGTCGCGCAGCGACGAGACTTTCGGTTGGGATAACGAATATGAACAGCAAGCCGTAGCCGTTCGTGCGTTTGCCATCGATAAGTTCAAAGTGACGAACCGGCAGTATCTGGAATTCATCGCGGCGGGCGGCTACGATGAGCGCTCCTTCTGGGGCGAACCCGACTGGGCTTGGCGAACGCAGCACGAGATTACTCAGCCGCCTTTTTGGCGGCGCGTCAACGGCCAGTGGCATTACGTGACGATGTTTGAAGAACTCCCATTGCCGCTCGATTGGCCGGTTTATGTGAGCCACGCCGAAGCTAGCGCTTACGCGCGATGGGCGAAGAAGTCGTTGCCCAGCGAAGCACAATGGCATCGCGCCGCCTACGCTACTCCAGAAGGGCGAGAGCGAAATTATCCCTGGGGTGCGGCCGCGCCTTCCGCCAAGCTCGGGAACTTCGACTTGCGCGATTGGGATCCGTCTCCGGTGGGAGCATTTCCCCTTGGCCAGAGCGCCTTTGGCGTCTCGGGTTTGCTGGGTAATGGTTGGGAATGGACTTCGACCCCATTCGAGCCGTTCCCGGGATTTGAGCCGTTCCCGTTCTATCCGGGCTATTCAGCGAATTTCTTCGATGGAAAGCACTACCTCATGAAGGGCGGCTCGGCGCGTACCGCCGCCTGCATGTTGCGCCGCTCGTTTCGCAATTGGTTCCAACCGCACTACCGGTACGTTTACGCGGGCTTTCGCTGCGTAAGCAATTGACCGGCACTCTCAACCGCGAGGAGGACTAATGCTTGCCCATGCCATCTCCGCCGATTCCGTTTACGAATTCGCCGCCGATGTGCGCACCGGGCTGCTGCAGCCCGGACAAAAGGAGCTGCTCTCGAAGTATCTCTACGACGACGTGGGCTCGTCCCTGTTTGAAGTGATCAGCCTGCTGCCCGAGTACGGCCTTACTCGCGCCGATGAGCGGTTGTTGCGGCGGCATGCGCACGACATTGTCGAGCGCCTGCCCTCGCCCGTCGTAGTCGCTGAACTGGGCAGCGGCAGCGGCAAAAAGACGCGCTGGATTCTGCAGGCGCTCAGCCAAACCCAGCGCACGTCGTATTGTCCGATTGAAATTTCGGCTTCGGCGCTGGCTATGTGCAAGCGCGAGCTGGGCGATATCGATGCCATCAGCATCGTGGGCTTCGAGCGCGAGTATCTCGATGGCCTGCAGGAAGTCGCAGCCCGCCGCGAAGCCGGCGAAGGCCTGCTGGTGTTATTCCTGGGCAGCACCATTGGGAACTTCGATCGCGAAGCCGGCGTTCGCTTTTTGCGCGAGATACGCCGCATTCTGCAACCTGGGGATGCGCTTCTGCTCGGTACCGATCTCGAAAAACCCATTCCGCAGCTGCTCAAAGCCTATGCCGATCCTTTAGGGGTCACGGCCGCTTTCAATCTGAATCTGCTGGCCCGCATCAATCGCGAACTCGATGCCAACTTCGTTCTGCCGCAGTTCGAGCACGCAGCTAAGTTCAACTGCGCGGCGCGCAGCGTGGAAATGCATATTGCTTCACGCCGCCGCCAGACCGTCGACGTTCCCGCTGCGGATTTTGCGGTCACGTTCCATGAGGGTGAAACCATTTGGACCGAAAGCAGCCACAAATATGCCCGCGAGGAGATTGCGGAGATCGCGGAGAACACCGGCTTCGACTGCCAGGCGCAGTGGATTGATGAAGAATGGCGGTTTGCGGAGAATCTGCTGATCGCGGTGTAGCTTGCCTCAGCCTCTCCTCGGAGTTAATTCTTTAACCACAGGATCGGGAATCCGTGGCCGAGTCGCCGGAAATCCGAGTCGCTGGTGACGAGCGTCGCCTTATGCTCCGCAGCCAGCGCAGCCGCGAAACTGTCCACGTAGTAGAGTTTGTAGGTGGATTTCAATTCCGCAGCGCGGGCAACTCGCTGAGGTGTGGCGTCGGCCAGTCGAATCGGCAGTGGCTGGATCGCAGTCATCATCGCTCCCGCGCGATCGGCGCCTAATCCTCGAAGAAGAACTCCGTATACCTCTCCGTAATTCACAGCCGACATTGAGATCTCCGCTCGATCCCGCAAGGCGTCCTTCAGGAGTTCATTGATCTCGTTGGCAGAAACCCTCTTTTGCAAGAACGCAAGCAGGGCGCTAGCGTCAAATACGTATGTTCTCACGGCTTGCGCCGCCTGCCCTCACGGCGGTGCTCTGTCTCCCACGTATGAAGCAGATCCGGTCCGTCGGCGAGACACCCCGTCAAACTGTCAATGTAGGTCTCGGTTACAGGCTGCAACACGATCCTACCGAACTGATCTTCGAGGAATTTGACCTTAGTGCCGGCAGCAATTCCGTGCTTCCGCCGGAGTGCCGCGGGCACGACAAGTTGGCCTTTAGAAGTAAATGTACCACCTAGGTCCTTCATGACTTACATTGTATCAGAGGTAAGACTTAGGGAGGCGGGAATCACAGCCAACCTTTCGTCCTCGCGATGCGGGCAGCTTCCACGCGGTTCGCCGCGCCCAGCTTGCTGATGGCTTCGGAGAGATAGTTGCGGACCGTGCCTTCGGAAAGATTTAGTTCCACAGCAATATCACTGCTGGCCATGCCGTCCCCGGCGAGGCGCAGCACCTGGCGTTCGCGGTCGGTGAGCGGGTCGGGCTCGGCCCAGGCTTCGGTGGCGAGCTCCGGATCGATCACGCGCAATCCCTGGTGGACGCGGCGCACGGCGTCAGCCAATTGCTCGGCGCGCATGTCTTTCAGCAGGTACCCAGAAGCTCCGGCTTCCAGTGCCCGGCGCAGATAGCCGGCGCGGGCGAAGGTGGTGAGAATGATCACACGGGTTCCAGTGCGGCGGCGCTTGAGTTCGGCGGCGACATCGAGGCCGGTCATCTGCGGCATTTCGATGTCGGTGATGAAGACATCAGGCTTCTCCGTGAGCACGGCTTGCAAGGCTTCGCGGCCATTGGGCGAGCGGGAGACGACGGAGATGTCGCCTTCGATCTCCAGAAGCGCGGCCAGCGCCCCCAGCACCATGCCCTGGTCTTCGGCAATGGCCACGCGAATCGTTTTGCGGCCCTCTTTGATCGCCGGGTTCATGAGTTGCCGTTCGCCTTTGTCGGCGCGAGTGGGAACTGAATCTTCAAACGGGTCCCAGCGCCGGTTTCGCGCTCCAATGTCCCGCCCAGCGCTTCGATGCGCTCGCGCATGCCGCGAAGGCCATTTCCCTCGACCGCAGCTCCCCCGGCGCCGTCGTCTTGAACCTCGAGCAGGCAACTGCCGTTGACCGGCGCGAGGCGCAGCGAGCAATGACGTGCATGGGCATGACGCACGACGTTAGTGACCGCTTCGCGCACAATCAGCGCCACCACGCTTTCCTGCGCCGGAGTCAGCGGCAGTTCCACGGACTCCGCCTGCAATGCCACTCCCGCCGTTTCGAGCGTGGACTTGGCGTGTTTGAATTCCGCTTCCAGGCTGTGATTGCGATAACCGCGGATGGTGCTGCGCACCTCCGACAAGGCTTCGCGGGAGGTTCGCTCCACGTCGGCGATTTCCGCCTTGGCGCGCTCCGGCTCGCGGTCGATCAACTTGCCGGCGAGCTCGGACTTCAGAATGATGATCGACAGCGTATGGCCCAAAACGTCGTGCAGGTCGCGCGCGATGCGCTCGCGTTCGGCGACCTTGGCCAGATGCTCGATCTCCTCCTTCGCCATGCGGAGCTTCTCGTTGGCGCGGTTGCGCTGGGCGAAAAAGATATTACTGCCGCCGATCACAAGCGCGAAAGCGCCCGCCCACACAAAAAACCAGATCGACAGGTGCAATAGCCACGTCTCAAGGCCGGCGAGGACGACAATGAGGCCAATGATCTTGAGGGCTGCCGATTCCGTTTTAACCAAAAAGGGCGCCATCGCGCATGCGTAAATGAAAAAAGTAGCGGCCCCGCTATTGATCGGCGCCATCGCCATACCGAGCAGCACGATGCCTGCCAAGTAAAACCTGGGCCGCACGCCGCGATCCCAAAACATGCCGAAAAACAAGAACAGGAACACCATGCCGCCCACGGCGTCGAGCAGCCAACGCGCCGCCGAGGTGCGCTCCAAGGCAGGCTGCAGAATGTAGAAGGCGAAATAGGGCAGCCAGATGAGCGGAATCCAGCGATGTTCCTTGTCCGTGGGGCAAATCTTATTTGGGATGATTCTCATCGTTTCTGGATCTCGCCCTATTTTAATGGGGATCGGCTCAGTGTGAAATCAGTTTGGCTCTGGCATCCGGTTCGACGCGTGGCTGCGCCGCCAGCGTACTTCCAGGACAACAATAGTCGCTGCGTAAATGGCCACGATCACTGCCGGCACTGCGATGAAGCGGTAACTGGGCAACAAATACCAGCTTGCTGTCACTAGGGCTGTGCGCGCCAAGGTGTGGAAAGTGCCGATCCAATGCCCGATAATCCAAGAGAACGGCAGCCACATCAAACCACTGAGGATGCCGACCGACAAAGGCAACGAGGTGTAGTCTGCGCGAAAGAAGGGAATTGCGATGGCGTAAACCAGCAACGCTTCGCCGACGGTGCGAAAAAACAGCCCATCGAACACATTTTTAGGCCGTTGCTTGTCCAGGAAATTCTCCCCCGTAAAGCGGGAGAAGAAAATGCCCAGACCGGCGATGGAACCGACGGCTACAAAGAGTACCCAGACCTTCAAGACAGGCGGTAGAAATGCGCCTGCCATGCCGACCATCGCCCAGGCGACCGCTCCAGCCAGAGGCATCGCCAGACCGCGACGCTGCATAAATTCGCGGCGTTGCTCATCCAAGGTTCGCGGCGCGTTTAGTGGGTTTGTATTCGTCATTTCGTTCCTCTTCCACCCAACCATCAGCCATACAGCTTGTTCTCATCACGCTGAAAGCCAATGCGGGCTACGCCCAGGCAAATAAGTGCGAATCCGATCAGAAGTTCCCAGTGCGTCCAGTTCGCCTCCTGCGGTCCTGTGCGCACGGCATTTAGAGAAAGTTCCGCCAGGTGGTAAGGAGGCAGGAACACTGCAATCCGTTGCACGAAGCGCGGCAGAAACATAAACGGTATCCACAGGCCGGAGGCAAACGAAAGCGGAAGATACACGAGATTCAGAACTGCAGGAGCTGAGTTAGGTCCCATGAAGTACCCGATCGCCAAGCCCATGGCGCAGAAGGGAATAGAACCGGCCAGCAGAATTCCAACCAGTTCCGCCGCGTTGAGCAAGGGAAGTCTTACTCCCCCAAAGCAGACGCCGAGCAACAGCAGCAGCAGTACAACGGTTGCGCTGAAGATCAAGCTCATCACCACCTTGGCCAGGAAATACGCGAAGGGTGGCATGGGGCTGGCCCGTTTTACTTGCATCCATCCCAGGCCGCGGTCGGCGGCTAGGCCTGCGGCGGTGCCGAACAGCGCAGCTCCCATTACACCGAAAGTTCCGTACGTCGGGATCAGGTAGCGGGCCATGCTGACGTCGCCGACGGACTGTCTTCCCATCACCAGTCCAAACAGAACGTAAAACATCAGCGGGAACAAAACCACCGACAGGGAATAGCGGGGGATGCGAAGATTCTTCAGAAATTCGTACTTGGCCTCCTTGGCATAGATGCGAAGCAGGCTTCCACGGGGCCGAGTTGGAATGGTCGCAGTCATTGCTGTTGATGAGGTTGCCATCGGAATCACCTTTCTTTTCGCCCGGAGCGTTGCAGACCCGCGCTGCAAACTAACCGGCGCTATGCTCTTGCTACATTGTCCTCGCGGGTGAGCGCAAGGAACGCGTCTTCCAATCCCGCGCTGGTGACTTCCACTCCCGAAAGCTGTGAATCACGGGCCAGCAGTTGACGCAGCACTGGTTCGGCCTCGGAGACCCGAATCTCCAGGGCTTCGCGATCCAGACGGGCCTCGATGACGCCGGGAATCGCGCTCACGGTCGGCAAATCGAGACGGCTAACGCAACGAATTCGCCTTCCCGCAGTCTGCGCCTTGATCTCGGCCGGGGTTCCTTCCGCGATGATTTTCCCTTTGTTGATGACGACCACGCGATGGGCCAGTTCGTCCGCTTCTTGCAGGTAATGCGTGGTCAGCAGAACGGTCTTGCCGCGGGCAATCAACTTGCGAATCTCCTGCCAGAGAGCGCGCCGCGCCTCCACGTCCAGACCTACGGTGGGCTCATCCAAGAACAGAACGTCAGGATCGCCGCACAAAGCCAGGGCAAACAGCAGCCGTTGCTTCTCGCCGCCGGAGAGTTCGCCAAATTCGCGCCGCTTGAGCTGGCCGAGACCTGCGATTGCCAGTGTCCGCGCCAGCGGCAACGGGTGCGGGTAGTAGCTCGAGAACAGATCGATGTGCTCGCCGACCCGCAAAGTATCCGGCACCCGGCCGACCTGTAGCATGGCTCCGATGCGCATGCGAACGTCGGGCTCCATGGGATTACCCCCAAAGACCGTTGCCCGGCCAGCGCTGGGCTTGGCCAACCCCAGCAGCAGCTTGATGGCAGTGGTTTTTCCCGCCCCGTTGGGGCCCAATAGAGCTACCAATTCTCCGGCCGACACGGCGAAATCCACGTTCTGCAGCGCCGGCACAGCGCCATAGTTTTTGCTGACACCCCGCAACTGGACGACATCGGCTCGCCCTGCGGCGTGAAGTTGAGGAATCTCATCTTGAGCGGCGATCATGATGGCTCTATGCCCTCGCAATAGTTCGTTTCCGCAGACTTATCTTCGGGGAGAGTGGGTTCTCCCGCCAGTGGAGATCATCACCGGTTTGGAGTGACAAATGTCATCCCTTGGGTGGCAGTCAAGCTGTCCGGTTATATAATCCGGCGGAGAGAATTCGGGAAGCCTGGTGGCGATCCCGAAAGAACTTTGCCTGCTCCGGCGGAAAGCCGGCTTCAGTTCCAAGTCCGTTCCACCAGAAGCGCGAGGTCTCATGCGGATTCGCCCGGGAATTGAGCTGGCGGCGCTAAGCGACGTAGGCTGCCTGCGGCAGGAAAACGAAGACTGTTACGCGTACTGGGAGCCTGACTCCGAGGATCAATTCCGGCACAAAGGCCGCCTGGCGATTGTGGCAGATGGCATGGGCGGCTATGAAGGCGGCCAGGAAGCCAGCCGCATCGCGGTCGAAACCATTCAAGAGGTCTATGGCAGCGGTCCCGACGGCGATCCACGGTCGTTGCTGCAGGAGGGATTTCGCGCGGCAAACGAACACATTCTGAAGTACGCCAGCCGCAATCCCGAACTGCAGCGAATGGGCACCACCTGTACTGCGGCTGTGATTCGCGGCAAGGATCTCTTCTTCGCTCATGTTGGCGACAGTCGGCTCTACCTGGCGCGCGAGTCGACCATTCGCAGCCTCACCCGCGATCAGTCCTACGTGGCCCGCCTGGTGGAGCAGGGGGTCATCAAGCCGGACGAAGCCTTGTCGCACCCGCACAGAAACATCCTGATCATGGCGCTCGGCGTGGGAGCCGAGATTTTGCCGGAATTCTCCGAGCAGCCCATTGCGCTGCAAAAGGGCGACTCGCTGCTGCTTTGCACGGACGGATTGTGGAGCGTGGTCAGCGACGACGAAATGCAGCTTGTTTTGGCTGCGGAAAAACCTGAAGAAGCCTGCCGCGAGCTTGTGAAGAAAGCCAAAGAACGTGGCGCTCCCGACAACGTCACGGTTCAGCTGATCCGTGTGAATTGAGCTGTTCCACCCCTTCCAATCCTTGTGGAGCAAAAGACTAGTAATATGATGGAAATTATGGGACAATATTGGGCTATGAAGATCTCGCAGAAAGGACTTTACGCTCTGCAGGCGCTGATGATGCTGGCGCGCTGGTATAACCAGGGCGCGATTCGCATTCGGGATATTGCCTATGAAGAAGGACTGCCGGAGAAATTCCTGGAGCTGATCTTGCTGGAACTGAAGAACGCGCGCATGGTCGACAGCGTGCGCGGTGCCAAGGGTGGGTACCGGCTGCGGCGCGCTCCCTCCGATGATCCGGCTCAGTGAAATCATCCGCCTGATCGACGGTCCGCTTGCACCCTTTGGCGATGCGGAACAGCTGCGCTCGCTGATCGACCGCGACGCCGAGCATCGGCTGCTCTACCAAGTGTTTCTCGATGTGCGCGATGCTGCCGCGAAGATTCTTGAGCACACGACTCTGGCGGATATCGCGAGCGGAGTTGGAATTTCCGGCGGAGTCGAGAAAAGCGCCACAGCCGGAAGAAGGCCGACAAATCGCGCGTGCTCCCCATGGTCGTGCACGGCGGCGCAAACCGGGGGGAGGAATGAGGAATGAATAAGGCGATTCGATTCCTGGGCATGTGGGCGGTTTTTGTGCCCGGTCTTTTTTGTCCCATCTTTCTTTCGTCCATAGACATCTCGGCTCAAACCGTAATTCGCGTAGGCTCGTTCCCTAACATTACCCACGCTCAACCAATGGTCGGCAAGGCGACCGGGTGGTTCGAGAATGCGATGGGGCCAAAGGTCAAGATTGAGTGGACGAGTTTCAATGCCGGCCCCTCAGCGATTGAAGCGCTGTTCGCCGGCGCCATCGACATGACCTACATCGGGCCCAATCCCTCGATTACCGGCTATGTGCGCTCGCAGGGCGAGGCCCTGCGCATTGTGGCGGGAGCGGCCAGCGGCGGCGTTGCCCTGGTGGTGCGCAAAGACTCCGGTATCGAGAAGCCGGAGGATTTTCACGGCAAGCGAGTTGCTTCGCCGCAGCTAGGCAATACGCAGGACGTAGCCCTGCGAGCCTGGCTTCAGGCCCATGGCCTTAAGACCACGGACAAGGGCGGCGACGTGCAAGTGATTCCCGCTGGCCAATGCGGACCAACTGACGCTTTTTCTCAAGAAACAACTTGACGCTGCCTGGGCGCCCGAGCCCTGGGCGACGCGGCTTGAGCAGGGAGGCAACGGCCGGATCTTTCTCGATGAGCGCGATCTCTGGCCGCACGGGCAGTTTGTAATTACGAATCTGGTGGTCAGCACCAAGTTTCTACGCGAGCATCCCGATCTGGTGAAGGATTGGCTTCGGGCGCACGTGGAGTTGACGGACTGGATTAACGGTCATCTCGCCGAATCGAAAAAGATATTGAACCAGCAAATTGAAAAAGAAACCGGCAAAGCCCTTGCCCTCGCGGTTCTGGATGAGGCTTTCGGCCGCATGGAGGTCACCTACGACCCGCTGCGCGATAGCCTGCTGACCTCGGCCCGCCACGCCTTTGACCTGGGTTTTCTCGGCCATCAAATGCCCGATCTCGCAGGAATTTACGACCTGGCGCTGCTTAACCAAGTGCTGGCGGAAAAGGGAAAGAAACCAATCCCATGAAATTCAATTTAGTTCTCAAGCTGCGCTCTCCAGCAGCCACCGGAATCCTAGCCGCACCGGGCGCTGGGAGAAGGAAATGGATCCGCTTCACGGGAAGTTCCCGGAGGCTCGCTTCGATGTTCAGCCCAAGCTCTGGTTGAACGGAATCTCGCTGAGCTACGGCACCAGCCATGGTTCACGGCTACTGGCGCTCGAGGGCATTGATATGAAAGTGCGAGCCGGCGAGTTCCTCTGCATTGTGGGCCCGTCGGGCTGCGGCAAGTCGACGCTCCTGCATTTGATCGCAGGGCTGCAGGCTCCGAGTTCCGGCACAGTGCTGATGGACGGCCAGCCGGTGAGCGGCCCGGGCACCGACCGCATTTTGATTTTTCAAGAGCTGGGGCTGTTTCCCTGGCTGACGGTGGCGGCGAATGTTGAGTTCGGGATGAAGATGAAAGGCATCCGAAAAGCCGAGCGGGAAGAGAAGGTCCAATACTATCTGCGCCTGGTTCACCTGTCGCAATTCAAGGACAGCTACACCCACCAACTTTCTGGCGGCATGCGGCAACGGGTGGCTTTGGCGCGGGCGCTGGCCACCGAGCCCGACGTGCTGCTGATGGATGAACCCTTTGCCGCGCTCGACGCGCAAACCCGCGACCTGCTGCATGACGAACTGGAACGCATTTGGGCGGAAACCGGGCGCACCATCATTTTCGTCACCCACAATGTGCGCGAGGCGGTGCGGCTGGGCGGACGGGTGGCGGTGCTCACCTTTCGTCCGGGCCGGGTTAAGCGGGAGTACGCGGTTGACCTGCCGCGTCCGCGGCATCTCGAGGACGTCAGCGTGGCTAAGACGGCGCGCCAGATTCTCGACGACCTGCGGGAAGAGATCAATAAATCGATGGCAGTGGAATATGGGGGCGCCACAGTCTAATGAAACGCCTGGCTAAGCATGCGATTTTCTACGCCGCTCTGCTCGGGCGCGTGGGTTCTGCTGGCCAGACTGAAGGTTTGGCCCCCCTATATCTTTCCCTCGCCGCAGAACGTGCTGCTATCGCTGCGGGCTGGCTTTGCCGACCACAGCTTTTGGATCGGCATTAGCGTCAGCATGCGGCGCATGCTGCTCGGTTACGGCCTTTCGGTGGTGCTAGGGCATGATCCTCGGGCTGGGCGTGGCCAGCAACAAATTCCTGGAAGAAACCATGGGCGGTCTGCTGGTGAGCCTGCAGAGCCTGCCCAGCGTCTGCTGGTTGCCGCTGGCGGTGCTGTGGTTTGGGCTGACCGAGAAGGCGATTATTTTCGTGGTGGTGATGGGGTCGCTGCTTTCGGTCACTATCGCGATGGAAGCTGGCCGCCACCAAATGCCCAAGATCTACAGCATGGCGGCCCGCAATCTGGGGGCGCGCGGATTCAAGTTGTTCTGGTATGTGCTCTTGCCGGCGAGTCTGCCTTTTATCCTTTCGGGGCTCAAGCAGGGCTGGGCTTTTGCCTGGCGCTCGCTGATCTCCGGGGAAATGATTTTTGTGAGTCTTGGCTTGGGCCAGTTACTGATGACGGGCCGCGATCTGAATGATATGAGTCTTGTGCTGGCGGTCATGATTCTGATCATTGCGATCGGCTACGTCATCGACGGACTAGTCTTCCGCACGCTCGAGCGGCGACTGGAGCGTTCGTGGGGGTTGGCGCCCGCCACGTAGACCGAAGCGCGACCCGAGCGCGTCGATTCTCCATGTTCCCGCAGTTTTTTAAGGCGAAGTTACGCCGCGAAACACAAGTGAGTCAATAGACATACTTATATAGACACGATACAAACTTAAAGGAGAGTTACTCCTATGCAGCGAACCAGGTTCTTAACTGCCGCGCTCTTGGCGCTCGCCTTGACCACGACAGTTTTCGCCCAAACCGCCTCGGCCCCGAAGCCCCAGCCTCGAGCCAAGAAGAAACCCGCACCCAGTGCGGTCGAGAAAGACGTTCAAGCTCTGCACGATCTGGTTGTATCCCAACAGCAGCAACTGGAGACCCAGAACCAGCAGATCGATCAGCTGAAAGGACAACTGCAGCAGCTGATTGGCGCCACTCAGCAGGCCAACGCCGCCGCGCAGAAAGCGCAGAGCGGCACGGAGCAAGCGCAAAGCACGGCGGTGCAGGCGCAGCAAGCCGCGGCGGAGGCCCAGCGCTCCGCCGACAAAGCTTCCTCGGGTTTGGTCGAGGCCGATGCCATGGTCGCGGCAGTCAGCAAGCAGGCCAAAGATCAAGGCAGCAGGATTGGCGCCCTGCAAAATTTGTCGGAACGCTTTCGCTTCAGCGGCGATGTGAGAGTGCGCGGGGAGGATTTTTTCCAGGATGGAATGCCCACCCGCAACCGGGTGCGGATCCGGGTTCGCGTTGGACTGGATGGAGTGTTGAGCGAGAACTTTACCGGCGGATTTGCTCTGGCTGGCGGCACACTCGGCGATCCGACCACGACCAACGAAACTCTGACCAACTTTTTCGACCGCAAAACCATCGGCCTTGATCGCGGCTACGTCACGTTCAATCCTGTGGCGGCGCGGTGGTTGTCCCTGACCGGCGGAAAGTTCGCCTACAGCTGGCAGCGAACTTCGCTAACCTTTGATCCGGATATCAACCCGGAAGGGTTCAATGAAAAGGTTTCGTTCAATCTGCATGGGCCAGTGCTCAAAAACTTCAGCGCGCAAGGCCTTGAATTGCTCTATAGCGAGAACAGCAAAGGGGACGACTCCTTCGCCATCGGCGGGGCGGTCTCGGGCATCGTCCGGTTAGGGCCGTGGACGAGTACGCCGTCGTTTACCCTACTCGACTGGCGATTCACGGATGCGCTCCTCGCGGCGTCAGCGTTCGCTACGCAGGCGACAACCAGCGGAAATCCCGCGATCAACATTCCCGGGGAGGGGCCGGGCTGTGCCACGGGCTTTGGTTTGGCGAGCGTTCCCAACTGCGCGTTTGCCGCCAACGGGATGACCAATGCCACATTCAGGACGGGAGCGGCGTGCGTCACTTCTTATCCGGATTTGAATACGCCGACTTGATCGTGAACAACCAGATCAAGACGGGAACCGAGAGATTTCTCGTCAATCTGGTGTTGGAATACGAGGACAATCTCAAGGCTGCGAGCCATCCGCTGAGCTCCACAGGCGCGATGCTTTCGTCGCTAGGATCACAGGGAAAAGCCTACCTGGGCGACCTCAGCGTGGGCCAGAACAAGACCAAGGGCGATCTGCAGTTTGGCTACTCGTTCTGGCGGGTAGAGCAGGATGCGATCATCGCTTCCTGGGCGGAGAGCGACCAGCGCGCCCCCACTAACATTCTGCAACAGCGCATATACGCGGCCTGGAGGCCGCAGTCGCATGTGTTGGCACAATACACCATGTGGCTGGGGCGCACCCTCAACAGCACCCTCGAACATGCCGCGCTTGCCACGGGAGTTGCGCCGGGCCAGACCGAACCGTGGCTGAAACGGCAGCAATTTGACCTGATCTATTCGTTCTAGATGGGAACGACAGCTTGGCGGCACCACCGGCCGTCATTTCGTTGGCGCGGGGGGGAAGGCGCTGCCCGAGAAACCTCGGTGCAGTTGATGAAGGGATGACTTACGAAGAGTCGAACAAACGCAAAGGTGACGCAGCGTCGGGCGAAACCTCCTGCCTTCAGACACGGCAAAGCGCTATCGACCCAACGCCCTTGGAAGCGCCCCAGGACGTTACGATAGCGCTGCTTGGTTCTTAAGCCCGAACTAATGAAAGAGTGTAGGACCGCAATTGCACCATTTCCAGTGCAATGCAATGGCCCGGACCAACTTGGTTACATGAGCATTTCTCGGGTTCACTCCTGTTCGCTCTGCGTCTTTTCCGGTCGCAATAGAGGAAACAAGATTACATCCCGGATCGAAGGGGAGCTGGTGAAGAGCATGGCTAAGCGATCAATGCCGACGCCGACGCCGCCCGCCGGCGGCATGCCGTAGGAAAGCGCGCGAATGTAGTCTTCATCCATTTGATGGGCTTCTTCGTCGCCGCGCTCGCGCTCCTGCAATTGCTGCTCGAAGCGGCGGCGCTGTTCCTCGGGATCGTTGAGTTCGCTGAAGCCGTTGGAAATTTCCATTTTTCCCGCGTAGATTTCCCAGCGCTCAGTCCAGTCCGGTTCATCCGCTTTCTGTTTGGAGAGCGGAGAGACAGCGGTAGGGAACTCATGAATGATTGTGGGCTGCACCAAGTGCTCTTCCGCCGCGGCCTCGAACAACGCAGCAATCGTTTTGCCCGCCGGCTCGTTGGGATCGTAGGCAACGTGTGCGTGTGCGGCGTTGAAGCGATGAACTAGGTCTTTCACGGAATCGTTCGACGCGAAATCGGCAAGCTGCGGTTTGGCTCCTCCTCCCTCAGGCCAGAACTCGATGATGGCTTCCCGCATCGTCATGCGCCGCCAGTTCGCGCCAGCCCAATCGATTTCCAGTTCCCCCCACTTCGTTTTCGTCCCGCCGGTCACGTCCACGGCTGCCTGCTCGATAAGCTTTTGGGTTAGGTCCATTACGCCGCGGTAATCGGTATAGGCCTGGTAGAACTCGAGCATGGTGAACTCAGGGTTGTGGCGCGTGGAAATGCCCTCATTGCGGAAGTTGCGGTTGATTTCGTAAAGGCGGTCAATTCCGCCCACTAGCAGCCGCTTCAAATACAGTTCGGGCGCGATGCGCAGAAACAGATCGATATCGAGCGCGTTGTGATGCGTGACAAACGGCCGCGCTACCGCCCCGCCGGCAATGGATTGCATCATCGGCGTTTCGACTTCGATAAATCCGTTCCCGTCCATGAAGCGGCGCATCGACTGAATCAGCTTGCTGCGCTTCAGGAAGACCTCGCGCACTTCCGGGTTCATGAACAGATCGACGTAGCGCTGGCGATAGCGCAGCTCTACGTCAGTTAGCCCATGCCATTTCTCCGGCAGCGGCAGCAGATCTTTCGCGAGAAACGTGAGCTGGTCGACGTGAACGCTCAATTCGCCGGTGCGGGTGCGAAATAAATATCCACTCACGCCGATGTGGTCGCCGAGATCAAGCAACTTGTAGAGTTCGAAGCCTGGCTCTCCGACGGCGTCCTTTTTGACGTAGATTTGCAGCCGCTCGCCGCCCTGCTGCAGGTGTGCGAACCCGGCTTTGCCCATCAGCCGGATGGCCATAATGCGCCCGGCAATCTTCACGCTCACGCGCGAGGCTTCCAGTTCCTCGCCCGTCTTCTGCGAATACTCCGCCAGGATCGTGGGAATGGTATGGGTGAACTGGAATTGAGTGGGATAGGCCGTCTGGCCGAGCGCCTCAATCTGCTTCAGCTTTTCCAGGCGCAATCGATAGATGTTTTCGTCGAGGGCCAATCGCTCCGCTTCCTTGGTGGGACAAACCAGCGATTATAAACAGGAAGGCCGATTCATGGAGTCGGGGCTTCTTGCTGCCGGAAGTTTTCGGCGGTAGTATAGCCGGTTGTACTCGACGGCGAGGGCCTGATGCCGCAGAACTACGTTCCCATTTTCCTTTTCATCGCAGTGGTCGCGGTGGCGATTCCGCTTCCCTTGTTGCTCGCCAAGCTGGTGCGGCCCGACAATCCCGGCAAAGAAAAACTCATGCCCTATGAGTGCGGCATTGACCCGGAAGACAGCGCTCGCGGCCGCTACACAGTTCGCTACTACATTATCGCCATACTGTTTGTGGTTTTCGACGTGGAGACCATCTTCCTGTTTCCCTGGGCGGTGAAGTTCAAGGCGTTGGGCGCGTTCGGTCTGCTGGAAATGCTGATCTTCCTGATCATCCTGATCGTAGGCTACGTCTGGGTTTGGAAAAAGGGCGCCCTCGAGTGGGTATGACCCCATCCACGGCAAACGCCGGCGCCAGCGCAGAAACGTTCGTCGCCAGCCGCTGGACACGCGGCAACCTCATCTATCCGACCCGCATTGAAGTCAGCCCGCAGCGAGTCAGCCGGGTGAAGCCGCGTCTTTTCGGCAGCAACGAGGAAAGTATCGCCATCTCGCAAGTCGCTTCCGTGCACATCGCCACTGGCATGATCTGGTCGAATATTGTCATTGAATCCTCGGCCGGGACCGATCCGCTTACCAGCCACGGCCATCGCAAGGCGGATGCGCGCCGCATCCGTGATCTGATCGACGGCTATCAGGCGGCAGCTCGGTGAGCTTGAGGCAAGGAACCCGCGACTCGTCGAAGGGCTTGCAAAGGTGAGGTTTTGGGCGAGCTTTCCTGTTCGCTAGCGTGTCTTCCGGGTTCACGCGCGACGTTGACAGGGTGTTGGCAGACTGCTAAAAGTAAGGGTCCTAAAAAGCACTACCGCGTCAGGGCTTCTCCTTCGCAGCTATGCCGGACGAACCCAAGTCGCCTTCGCCCACGCCCGAACCGCTGCCGGCTTCGGCTGCGGGATCAGCCGCATCTGCTCACGAAAAACCTGCTGCCAAGCCTGCTGGCCCGGCGACTACTCCGTGGGATTCTCCCATGGTGGAGCGGCTCAAGTCCCGCTACGGATCAGGCATCGAGCCGCTCACTTATCTCAACCAAAATTACATGGTCGCTGATCCGGTGATCGTCGCCGAATTGCTGCGCGTGCTGCGCGATGAAGAACAGTTCGACTATTGCGTGGATGTCACCGCCGCTCACTACCCGGAGCGCGAAAAGCAATTCGACGTATTGTGGATTCTCTATTCCTTTGCCCGCAATGAGCGCATTCGCGTGAAGGTTATGATCGCCGACGGCGCAAGCGTAGAAAGCGTGGCCCTCATTTGGCCCACGGCCAACTGGCTGGAGCGCGAAGTGTATGACATGTTCGGCATTCGCTTTGCGGGCCATCCCGATCTGAAACGGATTCTGCTTCCCGAGGACTGGAAGGGATATCCTCTGCGCAAGGACTACGGCATCATTCAGCAGGATCAGGAATGGGTGCAAATCAACCTGGGGATTGAGAGCGGCCAATAGACATGCCCGACCAGACGACCACCGACCCCAGGCGCTACCTCTCCCACCTCGAACTCGACGAGCCCGATAAGACTTTTCTCGATTCCAACGAACTGATCATCAACATGGGCCCGCAGCATCCCGCCACGCATGGCGTGCTGCGCGTGATCCTCAAGCTCGATGGCGAAAAAGTTCTGGGCACCGAGTGCGTCATCGGCTATCTGCACCGCGGCGTGGAGAAGATCGCCGAGAACCGCACCTACACCATGTTCAATCCTTACGTCGATCGTATGGATTACGTGGCGGCGGTCTCCAACGGCCTCGGCTACTGCGAAGCGGTAGAAAAGTTGTTGAACGTGCAAGCGCCGCCCCGGGCGAACTACATTCGCGTTATTCTCACCGAACTGAACCGGCTGGCCAGCCACATGCTTTGGCTGGGTACGCATGCGCTCGATATCGGCGCCATGACGCCGCTTTTCTATACCTTCCGCGACCGGGAAGAGATTCTCAAGATCTTCGAAAAGTATTGCGGCGCGCGGCTCACCACGCATGCCTTCCGCATTGGCGGCTGCCTGTATGAGACCTACGAAGGCTTTGAAGATGACGTAAAGAAATTCCTCAAATTTGTCGCGCCGAAGATCGATGAGTACGAAGAACTGCTCACCGGCAATCGCATTTGGGTCGAGCGCACCAAGGGTGTGGGCAAAATTTCCGCCAAGGATTGCATCGCCCTCGGCGTCACCGGGCCGGTGCTGCGCGCCAGCGGCGTGAAGTGGGATCTCCGCAAAGCCCAGCCCTATGCGGCCTACTCCGAATTCGATTTTGAAATCCCCACCGGTGAGAACGGCGACACCTACGACCGGTACCTCGTGCGCATGCAGGAGATGCGGCAGTCGCTGCGCATCATCGAGCAGGCCGTGGGTAGGATTCCCGATGGCCCGATCATGGCCAAAGTTCCCAAGGTGATGAAGCCGCCGGTCGGGGAGATTTACCACTCCATCGAGGCGCCCAAAGGCGAGCTGGGATATTTCATTGTGAGCGATGGATCGACCCAGCCTTATCGCGTGCGCGTGCGGCCGCCTTCGTTCGTGAATCTCCAGGCGCTGGACCTGATGGTGCGCGGGCAACTGGTCGCCGATGTGATCGCCGTGATCGGCACGCTCGACATTGTCCTTGGCGAGGTGGACCGCTGATGCTTGAAAGCGCCTACAACGGCATCAAGGCGTACCTGGTCAGCGGCAAGGGGACGCCCGGACGAAGCAGGCAGCATACCCGCCAGCATTTTCTGGGCGCTGGTGTACATTCTGCTGATCTTTGCCGGCCTGTCCGTCGCTGTCATCGCCATGAACTGGCTGGAGCGGAAGATTCTGGCGCACATGCAGGTCCGCCTGGGGCCCATGCGGGTTGGTCCGCACGGCTTGCTGCAGCCCATTGCTGACGCGCTCAAGCTGCTGCTCAAGGAAGACATCACGCCCGCAGCCGCCGACCCATGGGTTTTCTGGCTGGCTCCGCTGATGGTGGTGATCACCGCGTTCACCGTCTTTATTGTTGTGCCCTTCGGGCCTACTCACGCCGTCACCGACATGAATATCGGGATTCTTTTCATGCTGGGAGTTTCCTCACTGAGCGTGCTTGGCATTGTGATGGCAGGCTGGGCATCGAACTCGCATTACCCGCTGATGGGCGCGTTGCGCTCCAGCGCGCAGATGGTTTCCTACGAAATTGCCATGGGGCTGGCTGTTGTCTCGGCCATTCTGATGACCAGCCTGAATTCAACACGGCACCGGCACCCTGAGCATGATCGGAATCGTGCAGGCGCAGGCCGATCCAGCAGGTCTGGTTCGTGTTTAAATTCTTTCCGTTGGGATTGATCGCCTTCTTTATTTTCGCGGTGGCAATGGTCGCGGAAACCAACCGCGCGCCCGTTTGACTTGCCCGAAGCGGAATCCGAACTGACTGCCGGCTTCCACACCGAGTACAGCGGCTTTCGCTGGTCGCTGTTCTTCCTGGCGGAATACTCGGCGATGATCGCGGTCTCGTCGATTGCAGTGACCCTGTGGCTAGGCGGATGGCTGCGTCCGTTTCCCCATTCGCTGAGCGGCGATACCTGGGACCTAGTTTTCGCTCTCATCCCTGGCCTGAGCTTTCTATTCCTGGCGGGACTGTGCTTCTACAGCACCGCGCGCATGCCCAAGCATCCGTATTCCGCATTCAGACCGCGGGTCTGGCCGGTTTTGGCGTGGTGCTGGCGGCTATCGGCGTGGTACTGTTCCTTCCGCCGGTGCGCGACTGGGTGCAGGACATTTTCTGGTTCTCCGCCAAAGTCGCGGTGTTCATGTACCTCTACATCTGGTATCGCGGCACGTTTCCGCGCTACCGCTTTGACCAACTGATGAAAGTGGGATGGAAGATTCTTTTGCCGGTCGGAATCGGGGTTCTGGTCCTGACGGCGGTGGTTGCGGTTTTGTAGTGATGCGTCGCCGGGCATCTTGCCCGGCAGGAGCGGGCGGCACAAAAAGCTATGCAGCCAGTTGCCACAACATTTTTCTTCTATATGCTCTCCGGGCTCGCGATGCTCGGCGGCATTCTGGTCATTACCCGCAAGAATGCCGTGCACTCGGCGCTGGCGCTGATCCTTACGTTGCTTGCACAGGCTGGCCTGTACCTGATGCTGTACGCTCCGTTCGTCGCCGGCGTGCAGATCATTCTTTATGCCGGCGGCATCATGGTGCTGTTCCTGTTCGTCATCATGCTGGTCAACCTCGACCGCTCGCAGAAGGAAGAGCAGTTCAACCAGCAATGGATAGCCGGGTTGCTCGCTGCGGTTGCGCTGGGAGGGTTGCTGATCGCCATCTACGTCAAGGGCAGGGACCTGTTTCCGCAGCGGGTGATGCAACTGCCGGAGCAGTCGAATACCCAGCAAGTCGCGGTTCTGCTTTACGGCAGAATTACATGTTCGCCTTCGAGATCGCTTCGCTGTTGTTGCTGGTGGCGATCATCGGAGCGGTGGTGATGGCAAAGAAGAAGATTTAGTAAGCACTCAGCGCTCAGCCGAGGGTTTTCACTGAGAACTGAGAACTGAGAACTGCTTTTATGGCTCCCATTGGCACATTTCATTATCTCGTCGTCGCTGCCGCCCTGTTCATTCTGGGCGTGATCGGCGTGCTGACGCGGCGTAACGTCGTCATCGTGCTGATGTCGATTGAACTTATCCTGAATGCCGTGAATCTGAATCTGGTTGCGTTCTCGCGAATATGGGGACTGAACGGCCAGGTCTTCGCGATTTTCGTCATTACCGATGCCGCCGCAGAAGCGGCGGTCGGCCTCGGCATTCTGATCGCCTTCTTCCGTAACAAGGAGACGGTCAACGTCGACGAAGTGGATTTGATGAAGTGGTAAGGAGCAGCCGTTAGCTCTTAGCCGTTAGCCTTTAGCGAAGAGACCTTAACGGCCAAGGGCTAAGAGCCAAGCAGCGAACTGTATGGCGAACGACCAACGACCAACGACCAACGACTAGCATGCTTTTTCTAAACCACATCTACCTCATCCCGCTGCTTTCCCGCCTTCGGCGCGGCGCTGATGTTTTTCTTCGGCCGCAAGCTCCAGAAGGCGACGGTGAGCGCGGTGTGTGTGGGCGCAGTGGTGCTGGCGTTCGTGTTTGCCTGCGGCGCAGTCTGGGAATACACGCACTGGACCGCCGTCAATGGCAACCAGCCCTTTGAAAAAGTTATCTACACCTGGCTGGGTACCGATACCGGCCATCTGAACTACGTCAAACAGGACGGCTCTCTCGCGCCCTTTCACGCTGATGTCGGCTTCCTGCTCGACCCGCTCTCCTGCGATCTGGCTGCTCTTCGTCACCGGCGTGGGCATGCTCATCCACATCTACTCCATCGGCTACATGGCGCACGAAGGCGGCTACTACCGCTTCTTCGGATATCTCAACCTCTTCATGTTTTCCATGCTCACCCTCATCCTGGCGAACAACTACGCGTTGCTGTTTGTGGGATGGGAAGGCGTGGGACTGTGCTCCTACTTGCTGATCGGATTCTATTTCCATCGCAAATCCGCCAGCGACGCGGCCAACAAGGCCTTCATCGTCAACCGCATCGGCGATGCCGGTTTCCTGCTGGGCATGTTCACCATCGCCTGGTATTTCGGCTCGATTCAGTTCACGACCGTTACCCATCTCGCCCGCAGCGGCACACTTTGCCATCGGCGATCCGCATCATCACCGCGGCCACGTCTCCTTCTTTTCGTCGGCGCCTGCGGCAAGTCAGCGCAGCTGCCGCTTTACATCTGGCTGCCCGACGCCATGGAAGGCCCCACACCGGTTTCCGCTCTGATCCACGCCGCCACCATGGTCACGGCTGGCGTGTATATGGTGGCGCGGTCGAACGCGCTGTTTGTGCTGGCGCCAACCTCGATGAAGACGGTTGCCATTATCGGCGCTCTGACCGCGCTATTCGCGGCTTCCATTGGGCTGGTGCAAAACGACATCAAGCGGGTGCTGGCCTACTCCACCGTTTCCCAACTGGGATATATGTTTCTGGCGTTGGGCGTGGGCGCATTTGCGGCCGGAGTGTTTCACGTCTTCACCCACGCGTTCTTCAAAGCGCTGCTGTTCCTCGGCGCAGGCTCGGTTATCCACGCCATGAGCGGCGAGCAGGACATGCGCAACATGGGCGACCTCTACCGGCGCATTCCAATCACCCACTGGACGATGGCCTTCGCCACATTGGCGATTGCCGGGCATTCCTCCCTTCGCCGGATTCTTTTCCAAAGACGAAATTCTCTGGCAGAGCTGGACCAGAGAATGGCGATGCTTACCGCTTGCTCTGGCTCATCGGCTTCGGCACCGCGCTGCTGACGTCGTTTTACATGTTCCGGCTCATGTTCCTTACTTTTCATGGCAGCTCGCGCATGAGCCACGAGGTTGAACATCACATTCACGAGTCGCCGAAGTCGATGACCATGCCCCTGATCATTCTGGCGCTGTGCTCGCTCGGCGCCGGTTGGCTAAGCTGGCCGCACAGTCTAGGCGGAGGGGCACGCTTTGAGAAATTCCTCGATCCGGTATTCTCCAACGAATCTGAGGCCCTGGCGGAGGAAAAGGCCGCTCCACCTGCAGCAGGAAGGGAAGAGGAGCACAAAAATCCGACCGAATATCTCCTGATGGGCCTCTCACTGGCGGCGGCGATTGCCGGCGCGGCATGGCCTGGCAGGCCTATCGCGATGCCGGTCGCGGCTACGTCGAGCCCATCGAAGCTAAGGCTCCGCCGCTCTACGATGTTCTGCTGCACAAGTATTACGTCGACGAGGCCTACGACTACGCCTTCACCGGGCGGCGCAAGGTGGGAGACGTCCGCTTGGGCGTGCTCGGGTTGGGCGAGGCGTCCTCGTGGTTTGATACGCATGTCATAGATGCCATTGTGAACGACGCCGGCTGGATGACCCGCGCCATGCGGGAGCGTTTTCCAGTTGGTGGGATAAGTGGATCATCGATGGACTCTGCGTGAATGGGCCGGCGTTTCTGGCGCGCATGCTTTCCTGTCCGGCTCGGCTGCTGGAGTGGGGATTGGTGCAGTGGTATGCCTTGGTGATGGTGGCGGGCTTATTGGGATTCGTTTTTTACTACGCATGGCGTTAGCGTGGCGCGGGCGCCCTCGCCCGCGAATGCACACGGTGCGCAGATGTTTTGCGTGAGGCTGGTTGACGTACATTGATGTAGCTCCCGGCTGGACGCGGGCGAGGTCGCCCGCGGCACACGGAACTGGCTTTTATGGAAAATCACATTCTCTCCATCATCCTCTTCACGCCGCTGGCGGGCGCGCTGCTGCTGCTGTTTGTGCCGGGCGCCAACAAAGCCGCCATCAGTGGATCGCCAACATCTTCGCCCTAGGCGGTCTGCTTGTCTCTCTGCCTCTCGTGCCCATGGTTCTGGGACCTGCGCTTCCAGCCCGGCTTCAAGTTCGTCGAAGGCACGCCGAACAACTGGATTCCCTCTATCGGCGCAGGCTACGTGCTCGGCATCGACGGCATTTCCTTCCTGCTCATCATGCTGACCACGCTGCTGGGCTGGATTTCGATTCTTTCCTCCTGGTCCGCGATCGAAAATCGCGTAAAGGAATACTACATCTGGTTTCTGGTGCTGCAGACGGGGATGCTCGGCGTCTTCATGGCGCTCGATTTCTTCCTCTTCTTCGTGTTCTGGGAAGCGATGCTGGTGCCTATGTATTTGTTGATCGGCATCTGGGGCGGGCCGCGCAAGCTCTATGCCGCCATCAAGTTCTTCCTCTACACATTGCTCGGCTCAGTGCTGATGCTGCTGTCGGTCCTCTTCCTATACTTCTACAATTTCCAGCAAACCGGCGAATACACGTTCAGCATTCAAGCCTTCTACCAAACGGCGCCGAAGATTTTTCATGACCCGGCCTATGGGCCCACGTTTGCCATCTTCCTGTTCCTGGCGTTTTTTGCCGCCTTCGCCATCAAAGTACCGATGTTCCCGTTCCACACCTGGCTGCCCGACGCGCACGTGGAGGCGCCGACGGCGGGCTCGGTCATTCTGGCCGGCGTTCTACTGAAGATGGGAACGTACGGCTTCATCCGCTTTGCTCTGCCGTTTTTCCCGGATGTCGTCATGCAGCCTAAAGTCCGCGGCTGGATGATCTCTCTCTCCATCGTCGGCATCATCTACGGCGCGCTGGTTTCACTCATGCAGAAGGACATGAAGAAGCTGGTGGCGTACTCATCGGTGAGCCATCTCGGTTTCTGCACGCTGGGAATTTTCGCCTTGAACCCGATGGGGCTGAGCGGCTCTGTGCTGCAGCAGGTCAACCACGGCATTTCCACCGGCGCGCTGTTCTTGATCGTCGGGATATCTGTATGAGCGCCGGCACACCCGCGAGATCTCCGAATACGGCGGCATTTCCAACGTTATGCCGCTATATGCCACGATCACGATGATCATGTTTCTTTCGTCGATGGGACTGCCGCTGCTGAATGGATTCGTCGGCGAGTTTACGATTCTGCAGGGCACGTTCATGGAACGCTGGCAGTGGGCGGCATGGGCGGTTCCAGGAGTGATTTTGGCCGCGGCTTATTTGCTGTGGCTCTACCAGCGGGTTTTCTTTGGTACCGTGACCAATCCCAAGAACGAAAAGCTGCACGACCTGACGCCGCGCGAGGTGTTGACCTTCGCGCCGCTGCTCATCATCGCCTTCTGGATCGGCCTCTACCCCAAACCGTTCTTCGAGATTCTGCAACAGCCCGTGAATCAGATCGTAGAGACGGTTCGCCCCGGTTATCCGAAGGAAGGGGCTATGAATGCATCGGTGCAGCCAGCGAGTCCAGTGGTTGCGGCTCCTGTGACGGCCGACGCTGTCGTTTCTCCCGCTCCTGGCAACGCCAAGGGGAAGAGATAAGTGACCACCACCATGACAACGCTGTTTAGCAGGACCGACTACCTGTTGGCGTTGCCGATCGTGCTGCTTACTCTCTTTGCGCTGGGCATTCTGCTGATTGATCTGCTGTTGCCACCGGAAGACAAATGGGTAGACGCGCTCGCCGCCACCCTGGGGATAGCATTTGCAACTGTTGGGATCATCGGAACCCCGATGATATGGAAATTTCAGGTGTACGGAATCCTGCGATACCTGCGCGGACTGCAGACGCAGGGATCAGCCGGCCAATTTGCCTTCATGAATTCGATGTACGTGGACCATTCGCGATGTACTTTTGGCTTCTGTTTCTCATCGGCGCGGCAATCACCATTCTGGTTTCGGTGCGCTACTTGGAGATTGAGCGCGAGCACCACGGCGAGTACTACGCCCTCATCCTATTTTCCGTAGTGGGCATGATGTGCATGGCCTCCGGCTTCGACATTGTGCTGATCTTCATCGGCCTGGAAGTGATGGCGATTTCCACCTACGTGCTGGTGGGATTTCTGCGCAGCGACCGCCGGTCGAATGAAGCCGCGTTGAAATACCTGCTGCTGGGCGCGTTTTCCTCCGGCATTTTTGCCTACGGTCTTTCTTTGATTTACGGTCTGACCGGCAGCACGAACCTGCTGGTGATCGGCCCCACCCTGGCGGCGAATTTCGAGGCTCGCGGCCACGCCGATCCCGATCACCATCGTCGCCGTGCTCACCACTTCCGTCGGCCTGCTTTTCAAAGTCGCGGCCATTCCGTTCCACCAGTGGGCGCCGGATGCTTACGAGGGCGCGCCGACCAGCGTTGCCGGATTTATGTCCGTGGCCGTCAAAGCCGCTGCCTGGGCCATGCTGCTGCGAATTTTTCTTTGGGGATTCTCCGGCTTGCGCACAGTCTATGTTCCGATGCTGGTCTTCGTTTCTATCGCGACCATGACCGGCGCCAACCTGGCCGCACTGACGCAAACCAATCTCAAGCGTCTGCTAGCCTATTCATCCATCGCGCACGTGGGTTATATGCTGCTGGGCCTGATTTCCGGCAACAACCAAGCCGCTTCTGCGGATGGGGTTAAGGGCATCCTGCTCTACCTTCTGGTTTACACCTTCATGAACTTGGGAGCTTTCGCGGTGATCGCGTCGCTGCGCCAGCGCAATGTGATTGGCGATGAAATCGATGACATCGCGGGCCTCTACTCGCGCGCTCCCACCGAAGCCGTGCTGATGCTGATTTTCCTGCTCTCGCTGGCCGGCATTCCGCCGCTCGCAGGCTTTTACGGAAAGTACTTCATCTTCCTGAGCCTGATCGAGAGCGGCCATTATGTGCTGGCGTCGCTGGCCGTCTTCTACGCGGTGTTCGGGCTTTACTATTACATGCGGATTGGCAGCGCCATGTTCATGCGCGAGGCTGAGGACAAGACCCGGCTGCCCGTAAGCGCCGGCATGCGAGTGGCGCTCGGCGTCACGGCCTTCGCCACGGTTTACATTGGAATTCTTCCCGAACAGTTTATTCGCGCGGTGAACTGGTCCCTGGGACTGGTGCAGACGCCCTCCGTCGCGAACTTGATGAGATAGCGTAACGACGCACGACGGTTCTCATGCCCGACCCATCCAACAGAAAGCCGAGCCCCTGGGTTCAACTCGCCCGCTACAGCGAGTTGGCGGTTATGTTTCCGGCCGCGACGGTTGTCGGATGGTTGATCGGTGCTGCCCTGGACCACTGGTTGCACACCAAGTGGCTCTATCTTGTGGGATTGCTGGTAGGAATCGTGGCCGGCTTCGTGCAATTGATTAGGCTGGTCTCATCCGACGCCGACAAGTGAGTTCCCTGCAGCGCAAAGTAACCCACAAGGTCTCTCTACTTCTCCACGCGGATAAACTCACCCGTCGAAGCGTTGACATCGACCTTCAATTTCGCATCCTCCCGGTTCGAGCCGTAGAACACGTGCCAGATCAGCAGGCTCGTTGGGCGGCTCCAATCGAGCAGATAAAGCACCGGAGTATCAGGAGCCTTTTCCAACAACTTATCGCCGCCATGCTTCTGCGCCGTCTCGAACGCCTGGTCGGAGTCGATCTTGATGAACCCAACCTGAAAGATTTGCGTGGAGGAGTTGTTCGGCGAGTAGCTGTCTTCGACGCCGGGAGTCACGCCACGCACGGGGGCGTCGGCCGAGTCTTCGCCGGACCAGTCGAAAGGTTTGGAATGCTGCTGCGAGGCGGAAGCAAAGCTGGCCCGCCACACGGCCGACTTGCCATCATGGCCCTTGCAGTCCGCGGTAAGCTCAGACTCCAACCGGAACGGTTGCGCGTCCGGAGCCCAGCCGTGGGCAACGCCGTAAAGCCTTTGGAACGCGGAGCGCCCGGTGATGAAGTCCGGCGGTTTGGGTTGGGGTTTCTCGGCGGGTTTTGACGATTCGGAAGAGCAGCCCGCAAGCAGCGCGACGGCCAGCAGGGCGATTACAGCCCACACGTTTTTCATCGAAGGGCCTTTCTTGCCCAGCAAAATGTTGTATCCAAAAATGCAACGTTCGATTCTACTAGATGTCATCGGCAGGCGTACTCCATGGATCAACAGCTCGAGCAATTACGTAGGGCTCTCGCTTCTGCGGTGCAAGGCATGAGTTCGGAGGAGCTGACGCGGCATCTCGCGGGCAAGTGGAGCGCCGCGGAGGTGCTGGAGCATCTCTGCCGCACTTACAGCAGCACGGTGAAAGTCTTTGAGCGCTGCGTGCAAGCGAACAAGCCTCTGGCTACTTCTCCCACTCTCAAGCAGCGAATCGCCGCTGCCGTAACCCTGGGCGCAGGAGCCATGCCGGGCAAACGGCAAGCGCCTCCTTACACTGTTCCGCAGGGCATGCCGCCGGAAAAGGTCTTGCCGGAGCTCGAGAAGCAGATGGCTGCCATGGACGCAATCATCGCCCAATGTGAAGACCGCTTCGGGAAGCGGGTAAAACTAGCGGATCATCGATTCCTAGGTCCGCTGACCGGAGCGCAATGGCGGAAGTTCCATTGCGTGCATGGACGCCATCACCGCAAGCAGATTCTCAGAATGCGGGCGAGCGAATGACCGCCTACTGCCGGGCCTTTTCCGGCTCTCCCGCCCTGCGAGCCTGCTCTTCCATGTCGGCGAGCTGCTTATTGGCGTCGTCCAGAGTTTTCTGCTTGTCGGCAATTTGCTGCTTGTACTGCTTGTCCTGCTGATCCCATTTGCCGGAATTGCGCAGGCGGTCGCCCGCGTCGGCGTAAAAGGCAGCGGCGCGCAGCCGGTACTCGCGTTGCAGAACGTCCAGTTCACGGGAGAGCAGGCTGATCTGGTCTTTCTGCGCGGCAAGCTTGTCTTTCCACTCTTTCTCGGCCTTTGCCTTCTCCTCATCATCCTTGGACGCATCGGACTTGTCCTTGGAGTCCTGTGCAGAGTTGTCTTGCGCCGCCTTGTCCGGTTCGGCCGGAGCATTGCCCACGACGCTGAGCGATTCGTTCCTGGGCAAATTGTCATTGTCGAACTTCTTGCTCGCAGGAGGCTCCTTTGCCCTCTCCTTGCGAACCTCGCGAGCGTAGTCGCCAAGCGACTCGGTTTGCGCGATCGAGGGCAGTACCAACGCTCCCACCACTACCATGCCGAACAGCCAATTCCATGCAATACGCTTCATGGTCACTCCACCCTTCAGGCCAGGCCGCTCGCTTTCGCACGAACAGCACCGGCAAAGATCAAGAATCAGAACCTTAAGAACTAATGTCCGGCGGAGGCGCTCATGGCGCGTTCGCCGGCCAGAAATCCTCCCAGCGTGCTCTCCAACTGCTCCGCCTCGGCGGCAATGTCATTTGCTAATTGGTGCGACGACTGCAAATCGTTACAGGCGGCAATGTGCCGCGCATAGCCGGCAATCGTAGTGAGCGAGTTGCGCAGGCTCAGCGCCATTTCTCCCGCCATCTCGCCGCGCATTTCTTGCTGCCGCCGAATCTGGGCCATATCGCTCTGATCGTTGATCAGGCAAGCGGCGCCCAGCGGATCGCCCGACGGACCACGCACCGAGGTCAAGGTGATATCCAAAGTTCGCTGCGTGCCGAGCGGCGAGAGATATCCCGCAGTGAGCCGCAAGAAAGGAGCCTTTTCCCGCAGGGCGGCTTCGATAGCAGTGGCAACGCCGGGAGTGGCTTCTCCGGTCGGCGAGACTGCCGTCGCATTCTGAAAAATCTGCGCCACCTTCATTCCCACAGGGGCCGCGAAGCCGAGGATGCGTTTGGCAGAAGCATTGGCTTGGCGCACCAAGCCGTCCGGCGTAATGAACATAACGCCGCTCGACAGGTTGGAGAGGATGGCGGCACTGATGTTTTCGGAAGTCTTGGCGCGCCTCCGCTCCACCTGCTGCTCGCTTTCCAGTTCGTGTTTCTGCTGTTTGAGTTGCTGGATCACGGCGTGATAGGTGTGCATGGGCAGAGCCGCGGCCGAGGGCGCTTCCTGAAGCATGGTTCCTTCCGCAGTGAGACTGCGCCGCATGCGGCGGATGAAAAACACGCCGAGTGCAAAGGCCGATGCCGTAGCGACGAAGGTCAGCAGCATCCGCAGCGCGATGGGATTCATCAACAGCTTCACAGCAACCCCCAGTACCAGTGCAAAAACGCGTTGCCGAAGAAAAGAGCGAGCATCGCCATGCCGCCCAGAAAGACGCCGAAGGGCATTTGATGCCGGCGCAGTGCCACCACGGCAGATTCCCATCCGCGCTGCCGAGCCTCGCGGGCCGACTCATGCATGCGAACCATGCGGCGGCGAGTGCGTTTCACCCAAACTGCGAGCATGGTCCACAGCCCGAACAAAGATCCGGCAATGGAAGCCGCAAACAGTGTAAAGATCGTCAGCTTGAGCCCGAGAAACGAACCCACCATCGCCATCAGCTTGACGTCGCCAAAGCCCATACCTTCCACGCCGCGAGCCCGGAAATAAATGGCTCCCGCGCCGTAGATGAACGATGCCCCAACCGCCGCGCCTAGAAGGGCATCCGCGAATGAGAGCAATCGCCAGGAAACATCCGAACTGACGGGAAGGGAAATCAAGCCAGGAAGCAGTTGTGAAGCAAGATCAGTCACGGGCACAAACAGGGTGAATGCCAGCCCCAGGCCCAGTCCGGTTAAGGTCATCTTGTCGGGCAGCAGTTGGGTTTCGGCGTCGGTGAAGATCAGGCCGAGCAGCAGAAATCCGAAACAGCAATATTTGAGTGTCGCGAGAGTCAAACCAAAATGCGCGTAGCAGGCGAGAAAGATCGCGCCGGTCAGCAGCTCCACGACCATGTAACGCGGCGTGATGTGCGATTTGCAGTGGCGGCACTTCCCGCCGAGCAGTAACCAACTCACAATCGGGATGTTGTCATAAAACGCGATGGCTTGTTTGCAATTGGGGCAGCCGGAGCGCGGAAAAACCACTGATAAATCTCGCGGCAAGCGATAGATACACACGTTCAGGAAGCTGCCGAAGGCCAGCCCCATGGCGAAAATCGCAACTGCGAGTACAGGGTCCACCGTCTCGTTTCGACCCGAACAGAGGGAATTCTCTGCCGGATGTGCTTGATTATACGGTGCTGGGGCGGACCCGCCGCGAGTACCAAAGTGCTAGACACGGCCGCGTCAGCCGTACCTTGTTGCCACCAGCACACTTGGGCGAACGGCGAATCCCGCCGTAGCGGAGGAGGCGGGAGCCCTCCGTCCACCTCGGTCAGTTCGAATCCAGCCGCCGCCGTCCGGAATTAGGGGATTCCGCCGTCGGGGTGACCGTTAAGGGCGACTCCAGGGTGAAATTGAGCACTGTCTCCGATGGCAGCTTGATTTGCTGGCCCTTGGTGGCGGCTTGCACGCCGCCGCCGACGCCAGCGCCAGCCGCCGCGCCTACTGCAGCTCCTTTGCCTCCGCCGGCAATGCCGCCGATGATGGCGCCAATTACGCTACCAGCGCCCACTTTCTCCGCCGTGTTCTTGCCTCGCGAGGAACCTTCGCGGTGCCAGGTGTCGGTCTGGATGTTATAGAGCTTGCCCGCCGCGGAAACCCGATCCAGTTGCAGCGTCAGCAGCGATTTGCCGGCAAACTTGCCAGCGCTCTGCACTTCCACGACATGCCCTTCCACGTCGTACCCGGCCGGAATCGCCACCTCGCCGTCAACTGCCAGAGGCGAGTCCAGGGTGGCGCGGAATGTTTGCCCCTGCTGCGCAGTTTCGGAGTCGATCGCGTCCACCAAGCGAATTGCCAGGGTGGTTCCAGAAGGAATCGTGACCTTCTGCGGCGGTGGGGGCGGCGGCGCGGCCATGGCGGGTTCAGCCGTTTGAGCTGGCGGTTGCATTTGGACGACCGGCGTTGGCGCGGGGTTATCTGCCGGAGCGGGGGAATCGTTGACGGCGGCGCGAGCCATCTCATTTTTTCGGCGCCGTGCGGGGCTCGGCTTCGTGGTGTGCCGCGTAGCCGCAACATTCCGCTCTTCTTCGTGCGGGGGCTGAGTTTGAGGCTGAGTCTGCGCCTGCGCCGGGACGGGTGCCGGCTCGGCTGAGGCTTGCTGGCCCGCGATTTCCAGGTTATTCACAACCGTCTTCACACCCGGCGCGGCCGCCGCATACCGCGCCGCTGCGGTACGCTCAGCGTCATTGTCTACCATGCCGGAGAGCGTCACGGTGCCGTTCGCGGACTGGATATCCAGCTTCTTTCCTTGCAATCCGGAATCGGCGTTAAAGCTCGATTGGATGGTGCTGGTGATTTCTGCGTCGTTCTGCTTATGAGCGCAGCCCACTGCGGCTCCCAAGGCCGCCAGCAGCACAAGCGCGGGTGCATACCTACGCACTTTGCCCTTCATACGTTGCCGCTCCTGTTAGGTTTAGTTAGGTCTCAACTATTTTAGATGCCTGGCGGTGCCGGCCTGTGACGAAAAATGTGGCCGGAAACCGTTCAGGTACTCACTTGTGGGACTGACAGGAAAACGCTTGACCGTTGTGGCAGGCTGAATCCGGCGTTCTGCTATGCCCGAGCGCTGCTCGCGTGCAGAAACTTGTAGTCGAGCACGGCGACGGCCACAGGAGCCGCTTCTTCGGAGTCCTGCTCTTGCTGCGCCCGAATCACCCGGCCCTGGCACAGCACGCTGCTGTTCTTCTGGCCAGAAATTTCTTCCGGCATCTCAAAGATCATTTCCACCAGCGTGTTTTGGGGCAAGGGATCCTCTCCTTGCAGCAATAAGCCGGATTGGCTCAGGTTTTCAATGACTCCCACATGCCAGATCGTCTCATGCTTGACGTGATAGCGCACAGGAGTACGCAACTTCAAGCGCCGGGCGCGCGGCACCCAGGTCGATTTTCGGCTGTGGCTTGGGTTGCGACGGGTTGCCGCCGTAGCCGAGGAATCGATGCGCTCGGTGCGGCGCATGGCTTTCCAGTCGTACTTATACTCCGAGGCGCAAAGCAGGCAAACCTGGTAATACTGCCCATCAGGGGCGCGCCGGGGCCAGGAGAACTCATGCGAACAGTGCCCCAGGGTCAGGACCTCCAATAACTTCTGTGACATGGCTGTACTTTCCCGGCAGGGAACACCGGACGCGCTATCATCCGACAGGAGGGCGAAGTTGGCTAGGTTACCTTCGTCTAATTGCTGGTGTGATGGCATAACCCGTGTATCATCAGCGGCATGGATGGCCTCGCGGCGTTCGTTCTGGCGGGTGGAAAAAGCTCGCGCATGGGCCACGCCATAAACAAGTCGTTCATGCTTCTGGAGGGGCGAAGCCTGCTGGACCGCGCACTAGCGCTGGCAGCCAGCGTGACGCCCTCGGCGCGTATTGTGGGCCCGCAGAAGTTGGCGGCGTATGGCGACGTAGTGGAAGATGTTTACGCCGACCACGGGCCGTTGGCAGGAATTCACACGGCCCTGGCGAGCAGCCCGGCCGAACTCAACCTCATTCTCGCTGTGGATATGCCGTTTGTCGATTCTCGATTCCTGGCGTACTTAGTTTCTGAGGCCCGCAAATGCCGCGCCTGGGTGACGGTTCCGCGCACGGACCGAGGATGGCAGCCTTTGTGCGCAGTTTACCGCCGGCAATTCGCCGCTACGGCGGAGCCAGCATTGCGGGAAGGCAGAAATAAGATCGACGCACTGTTCGCACAGGTGGAAACTCGCGTGATTGAAGAAGACGAACTAATCGCTGCCGGTTTTTCCGCTGCCATGTTCAGGAATCTGAACACGCCGCAAGAATTCGCAGGCGCGGCGGAAGCGATGAGAGAAAACCGGCCGCCGGGCAAGTTATCATAAAGCGGAGCAATCCACGGGCTGGCGATTGAACCATGGCCACGCAACCACAAACCGAGCCGTACATCGATTTCCAGCACGTCTCCAAAGCCTTCGGAGACAACCAGGTTCTTGACGACGTGAGTTTCGACGTCATGCCCGGAGAAACGGTGTGCATCCTGGGGCGGAGCGGCGTGGGGAAATCTGTCGCCTTGCAAAACATCATGGGATTTCTCAAGCCTGACCAGGGCCGCGTGATCGTCGATCACGAAGACATCACCGACTATACCGAGGAGCAGATGGAGCACATTCGCAAGAAAGTCACGATCGTTTTCCAGAACGGCGCTCTGTTCGACTCCCTGACGGTGGGCGAGAACGTGGCTTTCCCTCTGCGCGAGCGCCGCGACATGGATGAAGAACAAATCTATCAAGTGGTGGACGGATTGCTGGAAATGGTCGGGGTGGGCAACATGCGCGATCTGCTGCCTTCGGACTTATCCACAGGAATGAAGCGCTCGGTGGCGATTGCGCGGGCGTTGGCGGCGCGGCCCGAGTGCATTCTTTATGACGAGCCCACCACCATGGTCGATCCCCTGATGGCGCAGCTGCTCGGCGATCTGATCAAGCGGGTGAAGATTCAGTTGCATTTAACCAGCATCGTCGTCACCCACGACATGCGGCTGGCAAAAAAGCTCGCCGACCGCGTGGTTTTTCTTTACAAGGCAAGAGTGCTTTTCTTCGGCACCTACGCGGATATGGAACGGTGCCCGGAGCCGATCGTGCAGGAGTTCCTGAAGCTGGATGAGTTGGTGCTGGGGGCGTAGTTGTTATGTTCGGCGGAGCGCAGTTAGAAGCCTTCGCTGACCAAACGCTCGACCGTGATCGAGCCGGAATCGCCCTGAAGCATTTTTTCGATGTATTTTGCCACTATGTCGACTTCAAGGTTGACCGGATCGCCGGGCTTGAGCGACTGCAGATTCGTCATCTCGACGGTGTGCGGAATGATGGCGACAGTCACCTTGGCGCCTTCGATTTTCGCGACCGTCAGGCTGATGCCTTCAATCGAAAGCGAGCCCTTGAAAATCACGTAGCGGGCCACTTCCGAAGGAATCTCAATGCGCAGCCAGTAGTCGGCGGCGCCCGCAATCGGATCGAGAGCCAAAAACTTTCCCGTGCCATCGACGTGGCCCTGCACGATGTGTCCGCCGAAACGGCCATCGGCGCGCATGGGAAGTTCGAGATTCAAAAGCGCGCCCGGCTTGATGCGCGAAAGGGAAGTGCGATTCCAGGTCTCTTCGGCCAGGTCTGCGGCGAAAGTGCTCGCTGTGATTTCAATCGCGGTTAGGCAAACCCCGCTGACCGCTATGCTGGCCCCCTCTTTGAGTTCCTTCACGAGATATGTGCTCGAAACGGTGATTCGCCGGCGCCGTTGCCGGTTCACGATGTTTTCGACGCGTCCCACTTCTTCAATAATGCCGGTGAACATGGAGGCTCCTGCAAAGCCGCGATTAGCACTTACCCGTTAGCATTCGGCCCTACGCCAGGCGAACACCGCGAGAGGCTGGCATGGAACCGACGTATTCGAGATTTCGAAGTGCTAAATGCTAATTGCCAAGTGCGCAATGCGAATCACTCATGATACGGATCCCGCAAATAACCCTCCACGGCGAAGTCCTCGCCGAAGCGGTGCAGGCGGATGGACTTCACGTAGGCCGCATCGCTCATGCGCGGGAATCCGGCGCCGGCGGCGAATGGCACCGAGCCGCTGCCAGCGAGGATTTTCGGCGCATAGTAGAGGAAAACCTTGTCCACTAGCCCGGACGCCAAAGCGGTCCAGTTGATCATCGCGCCGCCCTCGATCAGCAGGCTCGTGATCTCCATTTCGCCGAGGCGCTGCGCGATGCCGGTCATCGCCGGGCGGCCGTCGGCGGCGGCTTTGGGAATCTGCTCGACGCGAAGGCCATGATCCTGCAATTGCTTTTTTCTTTTTTCTTCCGCGAACGAGCACAGCACCAACACGTCGTCTTTTGCAGTCTGGACAACGCGCGATTCGAGCGGCAGGCGCAATTTCGAATCGACGATCACCCGCAACAGCGGCCGTCGGCGAAGCTTGCCGGTGCGGTCGGTGAGCAGGGGATTGTCGGCCACGATTGTGCCCACGCCGACCATGATCGCATCATGCTGGTGACGAAGTTCCTGCACGTGAGCGCGAGCCTGTTCGCTGGTGATCCAGCCTCCGCTGACTCCGCCTCCCGCGTTCCCGCCTTTGCTGGCGCCAACGACGCCCAGCGTCTTGGCGTTGAGAGGCGCGCTGGACGGAGGCGGAGCAATCTTGCCGTCGAGCGTCATTGCGGCTTTCAACGTGATGAGCGGAGTGTGTTGGCGAATGTATTTGGCAAACGACTCGTTCAGAGTTTTCGCTTCGTCTTCGAGAAGGCCGGAAGTGACATCGATTCCAGCCTCGCGCAGGCGCGCGAAGCCCTGTCCACTGACCTGCGGATTGGGGTCGGTCATACAGGCGACGACTCGGCTGATGCCAGCCGCGATGACGGCGCCGGCGCACGGGCCGGTCCGGCCCTGGTGCGAGCACGGTTCGAGATTTGAGTACAGGGTCGCGCCCCTCGCCAGCGGGCCAGCTTGCTCGAGCGCGAGAATCTCAGCATGCTTCAGGCCGTCATAGGTGTGGAAGCCCGTGCCCACGACCTGGCCGCTATGGTTCACGATGACCGCGCCGACACAGGGATTGGGCGAGGTTAGGGCGATGCCTTCGCGTGCGAGATCGAGCGCGCGGCGGAGAAAGCGTTCGTCGGTGTTATAGGATGCGGCCACGATGGCTATCATTCCGCGCGAAGCGAGGAATCCCTAATCCGAACCCCATGCCTAGGTGGGGATGCTTAGACTGCGCCGCGACTTCGCTTCGCGAAGCCCCAGCTTCGCTCAGCATGACGGAACTATGCGAATAGCGATTCAACGAACTCCTTCGGATCGAACGGCAGCAAATCGCCCACTTTCTCGCCGACTCCCACATACCGCACCGGCAGGCCCAGCTCGCGTGAGATGGCCACCACCACTCCACCTTTGGCTGTGCCGTCGAGCTTAGTGAGCACGATGCCCGTTACACCGGCAGATTGGGTAAACAGGCGCGCCTGCTGCAAGCCGTTCTGGCCGGTGGTCGCGTCCATGACCAGCAGGGTTTCATGCGGCGCTCCGGGGATGATGCGTTGGGCGGTGCGGTGCATTTTCTCGAGTTCCGTCATGAGGTTGGCTTTCGTGTGCAGCCGGCCGGCGGTATCGACAATCACGTAGTCAGTTTTGCGCGCTGCTGCGGCTTGCAGCGCGTCGAAAAGCACAGCGGCAGGATCTCCCCCTGCCCTGGTGCGGATGACTTCCGTCCCCGTGCGCTCGCCCCACACTTCCAGTTGTTCGATGGCAGCTGCGCGGAAAGTGTCTGCCGCGCACAGCAGCACCGTCTTGCCATTCGAGCGAAAAACCTGAGCTAGTTTGCCGATCGTCGTGGTCTTGCCGGTGCCATTGACGCCGACTACGAGAATGACCTCAGGCGCCCCCTCCACTTTTTTCAGCGGGCGGCTATTGGCAGCCACAAGGATGGCAAGCAGCTCTTCCTTCAGGATTCGCTTGAGTTCATCGACGTTCTTGATTTGCTTGCGGTCGGCCTTCTCGCGCAGTTTGTCCAGAATCTCGCCAGTCGTGGTCGTGCCGAGATCGGCGCCCAGCAGGGTGCCCTCCAGATCGTCGAGCGTGGCGCGGTCGATCTCCTTGCCGATCGAAACTACATCCTCGATGCGGTCGGCGAGGTTCTCCCGAGTGCGGGTCACCGCTTCCTTCATGCGTTCGAGGAAGCTGGGTTTCTGCTCCGTGCTGCCGAAAAGAGTCTGAATCATGGAGACGGAATGACGCGAAGTTCAATTATAGCGGTCACGGGCATGCGGGGCAGGCTGGGGCTGATGGACAAATCAAAAGTTGACGTTGGGTGCCGGCGGGGCTGTCGCTATGAATGTGGCACAGCCGCCGCGACGGCAATCTTACTGGTTTCAAGACTTGCCGATTGCGGAGGAGAGGAAACCACCGGAACGGGGCCTGAAACCCGTTGAATGCGGATTTCTCCGCGGCGATAAATCGTGACGAGTGCCACGGCCGCGGCTGGATCAAGCCGCTTGCCGGATAGATTTTGGATGATCCGGAGAGCGTCTTCCGGATCATGGGCCTGCTGATACGGGCGGTTGGTGGTGAGTGCGTCGAACGTGTCCGCCACGGCGATAATGCGAGCTAGCAATGGAATCTGGTCACCGGAGAGTCCGTGCGGATAGCCGCGCCCGTCCAGCGATTCGTGGTGCAGTTCGATGCCGGGAATCATCTCTTTCAACTGCGCCACCGGACGAAGAATGTTCGCCCCCTTGGTGGTATGAGTCTTCATGATCGCGAACTCTTCGGTGGTGAGCGCGCCAGGCTTCTTCAAAATGCGATCCTCAATACCGATCTTGCCCACGTCGTGCAACTGCGCCGAAACGCGCACTACTTCGGTGGCTTCTTCCGAAAGTCCCATTTCCTTGGCTATCATCATGGAGTAGCGCGTGACCCGGTCGGAGTGGCCGCGCGTGTAAGGATCCTTTTCGTCGACCGCGCCGGCCAGCATCTGAATAGAGCTCATAAACAGCTCACGGTTTTGCGCGGCCGCATTTTTGAGGTCGAGCACGAAGTGCTCAAGTTCCTCTGACATGACGTTAAACGTGTCGGCGAGTTCGCCGATTTCGGTGCGGCTCTTCAAATGCACGCGCTGCGAGAAGTCGCCGCGGGCGATCGCGCGGCTGGAATAGGTCAACACCTTGAGAGGATGGGTAATGCGTTGCGCTGCGTATACACTGATGCCGACACTGAGCACAACCGCAAGGATGGCCAGCAGCCGGGCGGTGTGTTGCATTTCGTAAACCCCGCGGTAAGCCTCGTCGCGCGGCTTCTGCACAACTACCGCCCAGTCAAGGTACAGTACGGGGCAGTAAGTGCCGAGCATCCCGATATTGCCCTTTTCGGTGTGCATGGTGAACTCGCGGGTGGGTGCTACCAGTTGTGCCACACTGCCCTGGTCGACGAAATTTTTCACGATCTCCAGGCTGGTCATGTCCTGACCGGTAACGTATTCCGGAGTAGCCGCTGCAACCAGGCGTCCACCGCTGTCGACGACGTAAGGCGTCAGGCCGCCGCGTTCCACTTCTTGCAGGCGGCGGATCAGGAATTGCAAGTCCACCACCGTGCCAATCATGCCCAGGAATCGGCCGCTGTACATGACCGGAGTGCTGACCAGCATCACGGTGCGCGCGGATTTTCCGTTGCCCACCACCAGAGCCGGCCCATTGTAGCTCCGCCCTTCACTGGCGGCGGCAAAACTGCGCTCCAATTCGCGCCGCAAAAATGCGTCGGGAGCAATGCGGCCTGCGGATATACCTTTCGCGTCCGAATTCAGAAGCGTAACGTACGCCAGGTCGTCGGAGGAGGAAACGAAGGTTTCCAGCAGGGCGCGCAACTCCGGCGCTTCCACGTTGTCCCCGGTAATATCGCCGCCGCTGGCCACCTGCAGAGCGGACGACAAATTCGCCAGCATCGTGTTCAGTGACTCCTGGCGCTGCGAGATGTCATCGGCCAGCGAACGCGTAACTGTATTCTGCAGCAGACGTTCGTCGGTGATCAGGCGGTCGCGGTTAATGGCTTCTACTTTCGCCGAGTAGAAATACATGGGAACAACGCTGATCAGCATGAGAACACTAAGGATGACGTAGAGGACCGGGATGCGCGTTGGACTGGTGGATTTCAGTGACAAGGTGGCTTTTCCGCGCTCCACGTTGGGGCAGAGTTCGAGATTCTCTTTAGAGTTTACTGGCTAAGGGACGGATGAGATCGACGGATCGCAAGCTACCGCCATTACGGAAGTACCCCGAGCGAAGAGCCGCTGGTAACTGAGTTCAAGGAGGGAAAAGGCAAAATGCCTCCGGCCGCGAGTGGAACTACCTTCTGATTTGGGAATTCCGCGTTCTTCAGAAGGCCAAGCCTCGATTTGAACAGACTTATGGACGTGAGGACCGACGGGTGGCCATCACGCTTCGCTTTTGGCGCTGCGGGTCATTAGATCGTGAATCGCATCGCGCGGCGGCTTGCCGTTGTGGAGCACGGCAAACATCTGCTCGGTAATCGGCATTTCGACGCCCCGAGCCCGCGACAGGCCCATTGCGGCTTGTGTGGTAAAGACGCCTTCAGCGACGCTGCCGTGCATACCTGCGATAATCTCTGGCAATTTGCCGCCCCGGCCGAGTTCGATGCCTACTCCGCGATTGCGGGAAAGCCCGCCCGTACAGGTAAGCACAAGATCGCCTAGACCCGCGAGGCCGGCTAGAGTTTCCGCCCGTCCACCGCAAGCCACTGCCAGACGCGTGATCTCGGCGAGGCCGCGAGTGATGAGGGCCGCGACCGAATTATGGCCGAGGCCCAGGCCGTGGCAAACTCCGGCAGCGATGGCAATGATGTTCTTGAGCGACCCGCCAAGCTCGACGCCGGTCACATCGTCATTGGTATAAAGGCGAAAGCACGGATCGCTGAACTCATGCTGGACGGTTTTGGCCAACTCGGTGTCCGGCGAGGCGACGGTCAGCGCGCTGGGATCGCCGCGCGCAACTTCCATGGCAAACGACGGCCCGCTCAG
Organism: uncultured Acidobacteriaceae bacterium; assembly: GCA_963770915.1. Taxonomy (GTDB): domain Bacteria; phylum Acidobacteriota; class Terriglobia; order Terriglobales; family Acidobacteriaceae; genus PALSA-270. Next base: position 755,176 of record CAVYRG010000001.1, on the reverse strand, counting down.
GGCGGCAATGCGCACGGGCCGGCGGCCGCCCGCATCGAGAACCTGGCGTATCACTTCCGTCATGCGCAGCAAGGTATTTTCTTCCAATCCCTTGGTTGCGCTGATGATCGGCGTTTTTTCGTCAAGTAAGGGACGCACTTCCGTGAACAAATGGCGGGTGTGCTGCGAGGGCATGACGCTGACCACAATCTGCGCATCGCGCAGAGCCTCCTGCAGGTCGCAGGTCGCAATCACGGAGTCAGGAATGTTTTGCCCGGGGAGAAAATGTTCGTTCACACGGCGAGCCGTGATGGAGTCGCGAACTTCCGGCTCGCGGGCCCACAGGCGCACATGATGCGTGCCCTTGCGCCCCAGAACGATGGCGAGGCCGGTTCCCCACGCGCCCGCGCCGATCACCGCGATCCGGCTCATGTCCGACTCCACTGGAAGCGGTTTTCCGTTCCGTTGAGCAGCCGCCGGATGTTCTCGTGATGTTTCGCGATGACCAGAATGGCGGCGCCCGCCATCATCCCGAGAACGAGAGGTGTGTTGCGATATTCGTGGAACGCCCAGGCGAGAAAGGGCAGCGAGGCCGCAGCCACGATCGAACCGAGCGAAACGTAGCGCAACGCTGCCACCACTGCCAGGAAAATTCCAATCAGGACCAGGACTGCTTTCGGGGCCAGAATTACGAATGCCCCCAGGCTGGTGGCCACGCCCTTGCCTCCGCGGAATTTCAGCCACAGGGGGAACATGTGGCCGCAAATCGCGGCGAGCGCCGCCAAACCCACCAGCATGGCATCGTTCGGAAAAATCATCTGCGTGATCGTTACAGCGGCCAAGCCTTTCGCGGCGTCCAGCAACAAGGTGATAACGCCCAGACCTGGCGATGAACGGGCAACGTTGGTCGCGCCGATATTGCCGCTTCCGCTCTGGCGAATGTCCTGCCCGCGAACAGTGCGCATCAGAATGTAGCCGAAGGGAATCGACCCCAGCAGATAGCCGAGTGCGGCCGTCAATGCCGCTTCGCTGTAAATGAGCATGAATGCCGTCATGCGATTGCGACTGCTACACGAACTTGCGCCGGATGCGCTACGACGCGGGAAAGTGCGCAATCTTCGTGTAACGTGCTCCTCCCCGCAACAGTTGGCTCTGAAACAAGAAGAACTCGCAGGCGGTCATCGTACCAAACTCGGGAACCGGCAGTGCGGCCAATTTCTCCTGCAGGCGATGAAAGTCGCGATTGGCACGGTCTCCCTTCTGGTGTCCCGGTGCGCCAGAGCCTCTTCCGCTACGCGCGAGAGTCAAATGCGGGCTGAAAGGCCGTTCTTCTTTCGCGACGCCGAGCGGAGCTATGGCGTCGTCCACGGCCTTTGCCAGACCGGCAAGCTGCGGATCCGCGGCAATCCCCACCCAGAAAACGCGTGCAGACCTCGCTGTGGGGAAGAATCCAAAGCCACGAAAGCTGATGCTGATGGCTTCGACGGAAACGAGGGACAAGGCATGCTTGATCTGTTCCACCATCGCCTCGGGTTGTTCGCCGATGAACTTGAGCGTGACGTGCAGCGACTCCGGCCGAACCCAATGTGCGTCAGGCGCAAACTCGCGCACGCCATCCATGAAGCGGGAAATGCGCTCACGAATGTCGCCGGCAAGGTCGAGAGCAATAAAAAGGCGCATTGCAGTCTTCGGTCGTCAGTCTTCAGTCGCCGAGATCCAAATGGCCTGACGCCTGAAGACTGGCTACTGTTCTTACATCATCTTTCTTCGCACCATATCCAGAGCCTGCTGTGACGCGAACCAACGCACTCGCTCGCGGTCTCCGGGAAATTGCTTCTCGATGACTTGCGTCTCCTGCTCATCGGCCAAAGCATGAAATACCAGGCCCACCGGCTTTCCTGCGGTGCCGCCGGTTGGTCCGGCCACGCCCGTCACTCCGACCCCGAGCGTCGCGCCACAACGCCTGCGAATGCCTTCGGCCAATGCTGCGGCAACTTCACGGCTTACCGCGCCGTGTGCCTCGATTAACTCTGCGGGCACGTCGGCGAACCCGCTCTTCAACGCATTCGAGTAGACCACGGCGCCGCCAAGAAAGTAACGCGAGCTGCCACTGATGGAAGTGAGCCGTTCCGCGATCAGGCCGCCAGTGCAGGATTCCGCCACCGCCAGCGTGGCACCACGCATCTGCAGGTAGTAGCCGGCGATCTGCTCCAGGGAATCGCCGTTGTCGGAGAAAACGAAGTCGCCGAGCTCGTCTTCCAGTTCGCCCACTAAGCCGTCCACAACTTGCTGGGCCGCGTCGAGCGAGTCCGCTTCCGTCTTCAGGTGCAGTTGCACCTCGCCGCGTCCTGCTAAGATCGTAGTCAGCACGTCGCCATAGCGTTTGTACATCGGCGAGACGCGCGCATCGCAAGCCGATTCGCCCATCATGGCGATGCGCAATACACGGGTTGCGATGAAGCGGGGTGGCAGTTTGGCACGGAGCCGCTCAAGGCAATGCTCATCGAAGACTGCTTTCATCTCGTGCGGGGGCCCCGGCAGCAGCACGATGATTCTGTCCTGGTTCTCAAACTTGCCGCTGATCCATTGCCCGGGCGCGGTGCCGGCAGGATTGGAAAGCACGACCGCGCCCGCGATCACGTCACCCTGCTTCGCGTTGTTGGGCGTCATCTTCCAGCCACGCGAGGCGAAGCGGCGCTCGATTGCCGCGACGATCTCCGGGTCGCGCTGCAGCTTAAGGCCGAGCCCATCCGCGAGCGATTCGCGGGTGAGATCGTCCTCAGTTGGGCCGAGCCCGCCCGTGAAAATCACGATGTCTGCTCGCGACAAAGCGATGAGCGCGGCTCGGGTAAGGTGGTCGCGGTTGTCTCCAACAATGGACTTGAACACAACCTCAGCGCCCATCTGGTTGAGTTTTTCTGTCAGGTAAAGTGAGTTAGTATCCTGCCGGAAAGGAGTCAGCAACTCCGAGCCAATGGCGATGATCTCCACAATCACACTAGCAGTCTAAACGAAAATCCTGCAATCGCTTCGAGTGCGATTTTGGCGAACCCAGCCTACTCCGGCGCCAGCGGCAGTCCTTGAATATTCCAGGAAAGGTGATGCACAGCGCCAGTGGTGGCGAGAATCACGGACCGGCCCGGCGCGAAGGCAAGGCCAACCAGTCCCGAGCCAGCAACCTGCAAGGAAGCTCGACCGTCCGGAGTGATTTTGACGATGCCGCGCTTGCCCGAAAGGGAAGCGGCCGTGTAGAGATTGCCGTCCACGTCAAAAGCCAATCCCTGCGGCCGGCCCAGGCCGCGGTAGAAAGTTGACGGCGTGCCATGCGCGTCGATTTTGTAGACCGAATCGTAGTTTGAAGTGGGCCCGGTGACGAACAGGTCACCGCCTGGGCTGAAGGCCAAGTGGTAGGCGGAAACGCTGGGCTCAATCGTGGCGAAGACGAAGGTCTGGCGATCAGGAGCAATCTTGAAAATCGTGCCGCTGCGGTCGCCCACGTTGCCACGATCGCCAACGTAGAGGTTTCCGGCTCGATCAAACGCAATGCCCGTAGCCACCCCCATGCCTTCGGCGTAGGAAGTCATGGTTCCGTTGGGCGCAACACGGTAGACAGTTCCGTCATTGCGCGAGGAAACGTACATTTGACCGGCGCGGTCAAAGGCGATTCCGGTGGCGTTCATCATGTCAGTGACGAGCGGTTTGGAAACGTAGTTGGTGTCAATCTTGTAGATCGACACGGGAACCTTTTCTCCACGGGAACCGGAGAATGTGACATAGAGATTGCCTTCGGCATCCAGCGCAGGATTGGTCACCGGATGCAGGTTCTCCGAAATCACTTCGGCGACTTTGACTTGATGGGCGTTGCTGGCGTGGCCGTTGGTAGAGACCACAACCGGCCCCGACGCCGCCCCGGGAGGCACGCGAGCCACCAGGAAATCGTCTGCGCTCACGACCACCGCGCCCGCGACCTCGCCGAAACGCACGGCGGGACGGCGCAAGTCCGCCGGCAGCAGTCCGCTGCCGGTGATGCGAATTTCGCCGCCGGGCAGCGCCGCCTCCGGAACCACGTTTTCAATGCGTGGGGTACCATTCACATTTTTTCGGCCCAGCAAACGGTCGGAAATTCCCATTGGGTGCTAACTTCCTTGGCGGTGCACCAGAGTTGTAAGCCTAGCGCGGCAGAAGACCGAAGTGCAGCAGAAGATGCATCACGGCCAGAGCATACAGGCCCGCGCCGACGTCATCCACTACGATCCCGATGCCCTCCGGAAGGTGTTCCAGGCTGCGGATCGGGAACGGCTTGACGATATCGAAGCCTCTAAAAAGTATAAAGCCCGCTAGCAAAGATTTCCACGACACGGGGATGAGGATCAACGTGATGAGCTGGCCGGCGACTTCGTCGATCACCACGAACTGTGGGTCTTTCAAGCCGCTGGCTTGCGAGACCCGGGTTGCCGCGGGAATTCCCACTGCCACCGCCAAAACCGCCAGTGCGGTGGCAAATGCCGGCTGAAGGCCGGGGGCAACCCATCGCGTCAGCAACGCCCAAAGAACCACCGTGGCGGCCGAACCCCAGGTGCCCGGGCCAGGGCGAAGCAGGCCGGTCCCGAAAAAAGTCGCCGCCAGCGTTGCCCAAAGGGGCGCGTGAGTGCGCCGCTGCAGCGGGCAACCTGAGGCAGGATCAGCCTTAGACTTGCAATCAGATAGTGTCTTTTCGCTCATGTTCACGCACCGTGGCGTCCCGCCCACCGACCCAAACCCAGGCGCGGCGGGCTGGTGAGCAGGCCACCCGCTTATGCCGCCTCACGAATCTTCCGCGTCCGAGTCGCCGGGTTGCTCGTCCGCATCCCGCAGCGGCGAGGAAACCACGTAACCGCCGCTCGCCCACTTTCCCAAATCGATTAGACGGCAGCGTTCGCTGCAGAAGGGGTAGTCAGGTTCCTCCTTCCGCACCAGCTTCTTGCAGATCGGGCAATGCAATGCCATGGTTCGCTTGCGAGGCATGGTTTATACGATTCTCGCCACGAGATCGTAATCGTGCGCTTCTGTGATCTGGCAACGGTAGAACTCACCGGGCCGCGGCATAAGCCCATCGGGTAGATCCGTGACAAAAACCTTGCCGTCAATTTCCGGAGCATGCATGGAAGTTCGCCCTTCCAGCAGCAAATCGCTCTCCGCCGACGGTCCTTCCACAAGTAAATCGAATTCGGCGCCAACCCTGGCTTTCCTCTTGCGTTTGCTGATGCTCCGCTGAATCCGCATCAAGTGCTTGCGGCGGCGTTCAGTTTCCTTGGCACCCAGCTTATCTTCCAGCCCGAACGCGGCGGCGCCTTCCTGGTCCGAGTAGCCAAACGCGCCCATCCAATCAAATTCCGCCTCGCGGACGAACTCGCATAACTCTTCAAATTCCTTTTCTGTTTCTCCGGGGAACCCTACGATGAAAGTCGTTCGTAAGGTGAGGCCGGGAATCACACAGCGCATTTTCTCGATCGAGCGCAGAAAAATCTCGGAGCCTCCGCCGCGCTTCATGCGCTTCAGCACCGCAGGCGAGGCATGTTGCAACGGCACATCCATGTAGGAACAAATCTTCTCGTTGCCGGCGATGGTTTCCAGCAACCGGCCTGTAATTTTGTTGGGATAGGCGTAGAGGAAGCGAACCCAGCGCAACCCTTCAATCCCGGCCAGCCTTTCCAGCAGGAGCGTCAGGCCGTCGGCGAGGCCAAAATCCTCGCCGTAGCAGGTGGTGTCCTGGCCGATCAAGGTGACCTCTCGCACGCCCGAGGCAGCCAGACGCTCCGCCTCGGCCACTACGGATTCGAATCGCCGCGAGCGGAACTTGCCCCGTAGCTGCGGGATGATGCAGAAGCTGCAAGGATGATCGCAGCCCTCCGCGATCTTGATATAGGCCGTGTAGTTGGGGGTGGCCAAAACGCGCGGCGTGGCTTCGTCGTAAAGATAGTTCGGCAGGTCGGCAATGGCCCCATCCCAGCTTTCCCGGGAGAAGCGGCCCTGGGCGGCGCGGGCTTCGCCTTCTGGCCTTGACGTCAGGATGTTGAACGGGGAGGGTGCCGGAGCGGCGGAAATTCCAGTCGCCTGCAAAATAGCCCCCAGTTCGCCGGTGCCGACTACGGCGTCCACTTCCGGAATATCTTTCCGAATCGAGTCGCGGAAGCGCTCGACCAGGCAACCGGCCACCACGAGTTTGCGCGCCCGGCCGGAAGTCTTATGCCCTGCCATTTCCAGGATGGTATTGACCGATTCCTGCTGGGCGCTGGCGATGAACGAACAAGTGTTGACCACGATGATCTCAGCATCCTCGGCCCGCGTGGTCAGGTGGGCGCCGGCCTGCTTCAAAAGCCCCATCATTACTTCGGTGTCCACGAGGTTTTTGGGGCATCCCAGGCTGACGAAACCGACTTTAGGGCTGTTGGGGGACGGCTGGGAAGCCTCGGTTGGGGCCTCAATAGCCCCACTTGGCGCGCGATTCGGCATATTATGTACTGATTCTAACATCTTAGATCAGGAGGCGCCCTTCGTAGACGGCGGCAGCGCGTCGCCCAAAGATAGGGAATCGCAGGAGTTACGACACGAAGGTGCACCAGGTAATGTAATCCCACTGTGTGCACTTTCTTGCATACTGACGTGTTAATCTTAGAAACATCTCAGCTTACAAGTCTGCTGTTGCAAGGGAGGAAAGGATGGCGCGGAAAACATTTGGGCTCGCAATATTGGCGGCGGTCACACTCTTGGCGGCGAGTGCTGCAGCCCAGCGAAGCAATGAGGTTGCAGGAATCATAGGGCGTAGCATTATCGGACCCCAGGCGGTGAGTGGAACCGGGCTCACCAATCCCAACATTCACTTCGGCCACGGGCTCACCTACGAAGGAAACTATAGCCACCAGTTCATCACCTTCGGAATCGCTTCTCTGTCCGTGGAGGTTCCGTTTGTCTACACTCCCCAGACCAAGGTGCAGTTTGGACTGAACCAGGTTCCCAAAGACTTTAGAGCGTACTTTCTGACCCCGGCTGCCCGTGTGAACGTTTTTCCCACCACTCGTTTTTCTCCTTGGGTGAGCGTGGGAGGTGGATTTGCCCACTTTAACCCCAATGCCACCCTGGAATTTGGCGGAGCGAGCGGCGCCACCAGCAGCACCAGTGGAGTGTTCGAGGTTGGTGGCGGAGTGGATGTAGGTTTTATGGATCACTTCAAGGTCCGCGGCGAAATCCGTGATTTCAATTCCGGTGAACCGCCCATCAACCTGCTCAAGAGCAACCGGTACAGCCACATTTTTGCGGGTATCGGCGTCGTATTTGATTTCTAATTGGGAGGACCTCAGCGCCGAGCTGAGGTCACGATCTCGTCGTGGAGTTCAGGAAGTTGCTGTGCGTGTTCGGCAGATCCTCCGAATCGTGCCCACTCGTAGTGTTCTGTGAACTGAGCCACTCGCGCACGAACGGCCTGATTGTCAATGACGGCAAGGAACTCCTGCGGTGTTTTCGTAGGAGGCTTGGGCCAGCCGCTTCGAGCCAGCGTTTGAATCATCCTCGCGTACCAAATCTCGGCCGCCCGGCGGGGAGATTTTTCCGGGTGCCGCGCCAGCCGCAGTCGGCCCGCCAATCGCGACAGGGGCCGGGCATTGAAGGCCAAGAGGAGCAGAATCGCAGCCATGGCAATGGCAAAGCTCCAGAGGGTCGGCCGCACGGTGAATCGCGCCTGGGCTCGGCGAAACGCCGCAAGCAGCGCCTCGTACCGCTCGTTCCCGCTGTTCCGCAAACGCAGAATCCACTGCTGGCCGGAGCGAACCGCACCCTGGCCGAGCGCCACTTGATGGCTGACGTCGTAGTTGATCACCCATTCCCGCCAGAACGACTCCATTGCGTCGGCGTATAAGAGCATTCGGCTCCAGCCGGAATACGCCTGGGTCGGCCCCGCGGGCGTCGGATCGAAACTCACCCACCCGTAGTCGGGGAAGTAGACTTCCACCCAGGAATGCGCATCGCTGTCGCGCACGACATATTGCGAGGTCAGATCGTTGAACTCGTTCAGGCGAAAGCCGTTGACCACGCGCGTGGGGATGCCCAGTGTGCGCAGCATGATCGCCATGGACGAGGCGAAATACTCGCAGTGTCCCTGTTTGCGGGTGAAGAGAAACTCCGCCAAGGGATCGCTCGGCGTGGAGCGCGAAAGCTGCAGCGTGTAGCCATAATGCGTAAGAAGATAAGTCTCGACGGCCGCGGCCTTGTCGTAATTGGTCCCGGCCTTTGCGGTGATTTGCTGGGCCAGGCGCGGAATTCGTGGATCGAGCGCCGGGAACTGCAGATAGCGCAATAGAATTCCCCGAGGATAGACGCGCGATGCCGCCCGCAGTTGGTCCGCGGAACGCTCGCCAATGTCCGACCAGGCCTCGTAGCGGCCGACGGGCCGGTTGACATCCAGATCGTAGACTGCGCCGCCGCTATCCATCGAGATGTGGCGATAATCTCCCTGCAAACCCTGCGGAGTCAGGGCGAGGAAGAACACGTTGCTGCCCACCGGCTCCATCAGGACGGTATAATGGATACGACTGACCGGGGCGGCTGGCGCCGTCGCCCCTGGCTTCGGTTGGATGGAGGGCAGAACGAACCGCCCGTCGGGCAAGCGCGGCACGCCGAATTGCTCGCCCGGATTTTGCCAGTCCCGGCCATCGAAAAGGCTCAAGGCGACGCCGCGCAACTTCAAATCGTATTTTCCGCGGTTATCGCCGTCGATCTGCACGTGCATCGCAACCGCCCGTGACTGCTGAATCTGCCCGATCCGCCCCAGCTCCACCCGCTCGCTGAATCCCGTCGCCACTTCGTCACGGATCGCGTATGCGCTCAAATATCCGGCCGAAACGCGCGGCAGGATAAAGAAAATGATCGCCCCGCCTAGCAGGATCAAAAGCACGATGACCGGCGCCATTCCCGCCAGCGTAAAAGCCATGCGGCGGGCTGTCCTTTCATTTCCTGCGTCCAGGGCGCGAATCGACGCTTTCGCCGAAGCATGCCGCATTTCCATGAGGATGAATGCCGCCACTGCCGTCAGCATGAAGAATGCAAACGACGCCAGAAAGGCGCTGTCTACCGTCAGCACCGCCGCGGCCAGCACCATGAGAAAAGCGAGCGCTGCCAAAAAGTAGTAGTCGCGGTCTCGCCGGACCGAGTACAGGCGCACCAGCATTACGAACAAAACCAAGTGGACGGTGGCGTTGAGGAACTGGCCCGAGAGGAAGAAGTAATCCGCCAAGTAGAAGAACAAATAGGCGATGGTAAGGAGATTGGTCCAACCTTCGGGGATTTGCAGGCCGTGCCGCCTACCCAGCAGATAGCCTCGAAATGCCAGCGCAGCACTCACCAGCAGTAGTGTGGGAAGATCGAGCGCGCCAGTCGTGGCCAAGGTAATAAAGCCAGCCACCACCATTAGATAGAGGAAAATCTGAAAGTAGCGATCGATTCCGCCGCCCGCCGGTTCAGCGGGCAGCGCAACCTGCTGCGGCGAGTGCGCCAAGGAAGGCATTTCGCGTCTATTGTTCGCCTTTTCAGAAGGTAAGGAAAGAGTACATTGGGGTAAGTTCGTGGGAAGCGGAGCCCGAGTCCGAGGGCTTGCTCTCCTAGAAACCCATTCCCGACCCGACCAGGCTATACAGCAGGACCGCCAGGACGATGAGCGTGATCGTAACGTACATCCCGTCTCGCTCTTCCGCGAATCCCCAGACTGAGAACGCGACCCGCGCGACCGGCGTAGCGATCAGGAGCAGCAACCCCAACTGAATGATCCCTTTCCCCTGCAGCGAAAAGGCCTCTTTGAAAATGCCACGGATGGTGCGAAGCTCCAAGGGTTCGCCGCGGAAGATGCGGTAGTCCGCCACCGAGCGCCCATGCCGGACCAAGTAGACGGCAGCGCCCAGGAGAACCACGAAGGCAGCCAGCAGCACGCCCGCGCGCAGCAAGTTTCCGACAATGTCTTCGATCTTCTTGTCAGTCCAAGCCTTGCCAGACGCCATTTCATATCCTCCCTACAAAGCCTTTGTAGAGCATCTCGATTCCGAGCACCGCGATCACTAGACTGAAGATCAGGCGCAGCACTTTCGTCTCGCTTCGCACCAGAATTCGAGTGCCGATCAGGGAACCGGCCAGAACACCCAGCATCACCGGCATGGCCAGGCCGGGATCAACGTAGCCGCGACTCAGGTAAACTCCCGCGCTGGCCGCCGCCGTGACCCCGATCATGAAGTTGCTGGTCGTGGTGGACACCTTGAACGGCAACTTCATCGTGTGGTCCATCGCCAGCACCTTCATCGAGCCGCCGCCCATGCCCAACAGCCCGGAGAGCGTTCCCGCGCCAAACATCAGCCCGAAGCCGGCGGGCACGTGTTGCGGATTGTAGTAGCGCACACCGTCACCTTCCGGCAGGCTGCCGTTCATGCGCAGATATGTTGCGAGCCGGTCGGGCGGCAGATTGCGTTCGTGGGGCGGCCGGGGCCGGCGGGAAATGTATGCCGAGTACAGCAGAACCACCCCGAAAATCACTGCCAACGCGCTGGTCGGGACGATGGTCGCCAGGAAGGCTCCCAGCAGAGCTCCCAGTGTGGTGGCAATCTCCAGGAACATGCCGATGCGGATATTAGAGAATCCTTCCTTTACGTAGGCTGCCGCCGCCCCCGAAGAAGTCGCGATCACCGACACCAGCGAGGCGCCGATGGCATAGCGAATATCCACGTGAAAGAACAGAGTGAGCAGTGGCACGAGCACGACTCCGCCGCCCAATCCGGTGAGGGCGCCGAGCAAACCGGCGACGAAGGAACCCAACCAGACTAGGGCGGTAAACTCAAGAACGTTCATAGGAAGTGGGGACACAATTAGTGTGCCACACAACAGGGGATCATGCTCTGCTGAAAGGCGACGGCCCGCGCGGGAACGACCCGCAAGCGAATGCTAAAATGACAGCGGTCAGGCATCGGTCCCGCGCAACGTACTCCCGCCAACCCCGCCAGGTCCGGAAGGAAGCAACGGTAACGGGCTCTTGCGTGTGCAGTGGGCCGCCGGTGCCTGGCTTTACGCAGCCGGACCGCTGTCGCCGAATTTGGTACGCCGCGGCGATTAAATAGCGCTAAACATTGGACTTTGCCTAATCGCTTGGGGGACAATGACGGGTCTCATTGCGTCCCGTATTTCCATCTGGGAGAAAGCAATCGATTGAGCCAGCTTGCTCGCCTGGGAGTAAAGATCACCGCCCTCGGCACTTACGTGCCGCCACGCCTTCTAACCAACGCAGACCTGGAGAAGCTGGTCGAGACCAACGACCAGTGGATCGTCGACCGCACCGGCATCCGTGAGCGGCACATCGTAGATCCGGGCGTGGCAACCAGCGACTTGGCCGCGGCGGCAGCGCGCAACATGCTGGCTTCGCGTGGCCTGGCAGCCTCTGAGATTGAAGCCATCATCGTAGCGACGGTGACTCCCGATATGTTCTTTCCATCCACCGCCTGCCTGGTGCAACACAAGCTGGGAGCAAGCGGGGCCTGGGGATTCGATCTTTCCGGCGCCTGCTCGGCCTTCGTCTATGCCTTGCAAACCGGGGCACAGTTTGTGGCGACGGGCGTGCACAAGCATGTGCTGGTGATCGGCGCCGACGTCATGTCCTCGATCATCGACTACACCGATCGCGCTACCTGCATTCTGTTTGGTGACGGAGCAGGCGCGGTGCTCCTGGAGCCGGCGGCGGACGATTCGGTGGGACTGATCGATTTTATTCATGAAGTGGACGGCTCGGGTGGCTGCTCGCTCTACATGCCCGGCGGAGGGAGCCTGCATCCCTCCACGCATGAGACAGTGGATAAGAAAATGCACTTTGTCCATCAGGACGGCCAGGCCGTATTTAAGTACGCGGTGCGCAAGATGGCGGAAGTTTGCGGCAAGATTCTGGAGCGCAATGGATACAAAGGCAGCGATATCGACGCATTTATTCCCCACCAGGCAAATCTGCGCATCATCAATGCCACCGCTGAACGCCTGCACTTCCGCCCGGAAAGCGTGATCACCAACATCAGCCACTATGGCAACACCACCGCCGCCACCATTCCGCTCGGCATGGAGACGGCCATCGAGCAGGGAAGACTGAAGAAGGGTGATTTGGTGCTGCTAGCCTCGGTGGGCGCGGGATTCACGGTCGGCGCCACCCTGCTCCGCTGGGCGTATTGATTTCGGCACACGGTTTGGTGAGCATCACGCGCCCCCAGGCTGACTTTGCGAGAAGAATGCGGCTAGTGCTCTAATGGAAGCATTCGACCGCCAGAGATGTCGGTTGAGAATACCCGAGCTAGTTGATGCGGGATGGCCCCCTCAACTCGTCCACAAAGAATGATGCGTTTTCCACCCCGGCTGATTGCATCGCTTTCAGGATCGCCTTAACAGCGCCATAACGGGCGCGGGCATCAGCCTTGATGTAGACTTTTCTTTCCGCTCCACCGTTCAGACGTTCACGGATTTTTGCGGGCAACTCGTTCGCGGAAACCTGCTCCCGACCGAAATAGATGCGGCCATCCCGGGCAACCACGGCAATCATCGCGTTGTGACTATTTGCGCCCCACGTTAGGGAGCCGATCATCTTAGGATGGCGCACTTTGGGCAGATCTGGCCCAAAACCTTGAGGTGGATTTCCCGGTATAATCATGAATAGAACCAAAACTGCAAACACGACAAAAGTCATTATGAGGGCAAATGCAGTCACATCAGAACTGCAGATCAGCCTGGCCGCTTTTGGACGTTGTTGGATCACGGTCTCAATCTACTAAGACTCCGTTTCACCCCTTATTGTTCCGTCGACCTCGCACCGTAGTAAGTCACGGCAGTAAGCGAACAATGTCGAGACTTCCGACAACAAGGCGATTTTACGCGGAACCGGGTCGTGACCGCCCTCAGCGCAGTTCTTCTGCCAATGGCGCTGGGCGAAACGATGGGCGGGTGATGCTGGGACCGACCTTAGGTGCGAGTAGACCTCACATAGAGTCGCGGGGCCCGTCACATCCCCGAGGTGGGGCTGTTCTTGGGCTGTTCGTAAGGCTTTTGCAAGTAGCGGCGAGCCTCGTCCAATGCGCCCTGGGTATTGTCGTTGGTCTGAACCGCCTGGCGATATTCGTTGACCGCGCGATCGCGCTGTCCCGTGGTGTCAAAAATCTTTCCCAGCTGAATATGGCTCCAGACCTCGGTCCAGCGCGGCTCGCCGTCGCCGTCCAGCGATTCGCGGTAGGCGTTGGCGGCGGACTGGTAGTTATGCTGCAGGAAGAACACCTCGGCGATCCGGTAGTGGGCAAGCGAGCTGTTCTTGTTGATCTCTAGGGCCTTATTGAATTCGCTGAGCGCTCCCGCCAGGTCGCCTTGCTGCACCAGAGCCTGGCCGCGCTCAATCGATGCCCGCACTCGAATTTCATCCGAGTTCTTAAGGACCCAGTCATTCGGATCGATGGTAATCCGCCGCGGCCGCCCGAAAGTTTCAATCGTAAAGGACGAGTCGGTGCCCACCACGGTCACCTTTTTTTCTTCCGTTTTGCCGTCGGTATCGATCTTCAATAACACCGGCATGCGGAACAAGTCGAGATCCTGGGAGATTTGCCCCACCACGCGAAATCCTTTGTTGTTGCCGAGCCGGTAGATGGTGTACTTGGTCTTGAATTCAGGAGCGCCCGTAGAATCGAACCATTGGGTGAAGAACCAGGTGAGCTGATCGCCGTAGTTCTTCTCGGCAATGGCTTTAAAGTCGTCCGTGCTGGCCGATTTGCCGGCGTACCGCGAAAAGAACTGCCGCATGGTGAGATCGAACTTCTGGTCTCCTTCTACCCAGCGCAGCATGTGCAGGATCATGCCGCCTTTGTCTGTCACTAGGGATTGAAACTCGGGCGAGAACTGGTCGAGCTTCCCAACACTGGCAAGGGGCACGGTGTCATAGGCCAGCGCGCCCACCGACATATCTTTCACCATTTCTTCCATGCCCGCAGCCCCGGCGGCCTGCTCCACGTAGCGAGCCTCGGAGTAGCGGGCAAAACCGTTTTCCAGCCACCAATCGTCGCGCGAGGCGGGGCTGACGGAGACTCCCCACCATTGATGCGCGATGGTGTTGGCGAGAAGGCGGTAGTTCACTTTGGCGGTCACAGCCCGGCTGGCAATCGCGGCTACTTGCGGAGCCCAAGCGGCCGGCACCGTGTCATCCGGCAACTCCACCACGCGGAGAAGAGGCGTGGGCAACGGGCCGTAAAGAGTTATGAAGTAGGTGAATTCCTTCAGCGCTGTATCCGCATAAATAGCGGCGACGTCCCTGTGAATGGGCTTGAAGAAAACCTGCAGATCGACGCCGGCTTCGCTGCTGTTGAACTGCTGAAAAACGCCGGCAATGATGCTGCCCGGAAAACTGGGTTTGTCCGAGACAAAGGTGTAGGTTTTCGTGGGCAGGGCTCCGGCCAGCTGCTTCTTCGGTGGAGGATTGCTTACGACTGTCTCTTTGCCGCTGCCGATCACCGTCATGTGCGCAGGCAACGTGATGCTGATGGTCGAAGTGAAGCGGTTGATGCCGTAAGCGTTCACCGGGAACCAGCGTCCGGCATACAGCAGATATGTGGTGTCGTCATCAATCGAAGCCAGCTTCAGCCCCTGAACCGGACTGTCGTCCGCCGAGCTGAGATCCCCCTCGTATTCAAAAGTCAGACTGGTGGAGGAATCCTTGGGCAGCGTTGCCGGCAGAGCCACGCGCACGGTGGAATCCTGGGTAGAGCGCTCGGCGGAAAGCGGCTTTCCCGCGGCGTCCGTCACCTTGGTCACTCGCAGGTCATTGTGTAGCTCGAAAGTGGCTATGTTGAGGTCATCGAGCGCGGTAAAGGTCACCTTCGCTTGGGCCTTGATGCGATGAGAGTGGGGGGAAAGTTCGGCGTCAATTTGATAGTCGTCCACCCGCAGACGCGTCTTTTCCTGGCCCCACGAGGGCAGGGAAACAAATAGCAAAAGGAAGGCAACGCAGACCGCGATTCGACCGGATGGCCGAGATTGAAAGGGCATGTAGCTGAATCTCCTGCGAGCGGTTAGATGAAGATTGTGACCCAAAAGATGCCGTGCGACAAGCGCAGAAAGGGCTTTGTGCACCGCGGTGCCGCTCGTATTTCTAAGGTGGAACCGGACAAGTCCGTCGCACAAAGACTTTGCTGTTCCACTCTCAAGGTGTAAGAGACGGTTCAGGCGCGCGCCAGCGTGAGAATCGCCTCGGCGGCTCGCTCGGCGGGGTGGGTGCCCGGTTGATCCAGCCCGCGGAGGCGGGCCTTTACTCCCGCCAGGCCGTTTAGCATCTCATCGCGGGCGGGTCCGTCGGGCAAAATCTCGCTGAGCCGGGCAGCTACGTTTTCAGCGGTGAAATCGCGCTGCACCAGTTCGGGGACAACCTGCTGTCCCGCGATCAGATTTACCATGGCAAAGTGCGGCACTTTTACGCGGGGTTTGCCCAATAGGTAGGTGAGCGCTGAAACGCGATACACCATCACGAAGGGCGTGCCCATAACCGCGGCCTCCACTGTCGCCGTGCCGCTGGCCACGATTCCCGCGCGCGAGTGGTAGAGCGCCGGCAGCGACTCCGGCACGAGATGAACCGGCGCTTCGGCGACAGATTTTTCCAGAAAGCTGCGTTCTAAGGTCGGCGCAACCGGCAACAGGAATTCATAGTTTGGGCCGAGCTTGGCGCCAGCTTTCAGGATCGTCGGCAGGTTCAGGCGGACTTCTTTCACGCGGCTGCCGGGCATGAGCGTGATCCATTGCTTGTGCGGATCAAGTTTATGTGCAAGGGCGTAATCGGAGCGCTCGATGGACGGCCGCGCGAGATCTGCCAGGGGGTGCCCGACGAAGGTCGCATCTACGCCGCGCTCGCGGTAGAAGAGCTCCTCGAAAGGAAAAATCACCAGCGCTTTGCTGACGTATTTGCGCAGCAGTCGCACTCGCCCTTGCCGCCAGGCCCAGAACTGCGGTGCAACGTAGTACACCACCGGAATGCCGCGCTTCTTCATCTGCCGCGCCACACGCCAGTTGAAGGCAGGCGAATCGATCACGACTGCGAGGTCAGGCCGGCGCTTGTCGGCCTCGGCGATGAGCTTGTGAAAGAGCCGCCAGATTTTCGGCAGATGGCCGAGGATTTCCGTGATGCCAACCACGGCCAGGTCTTTCGTGTCGACCACCGTGTCGCACCCCGCCGCGCGCATGCGGTCGCCACCCACGCCAAAGAATTCGAGCGGCGGGGCCTGGGTGGGGACTGCCGCCCCTGGCTGTCCGGCAAAGCGCAGCTCGGCGTTTGGCAGGCTGG
This sequence comes from uncultured Acidobacteriaceae bacterium, assembly GCA_963770915.1. Taxonomy (GTDB): domain Bacteria; phylum Acidobacteriota; class Terriglobia; order Terriglobales; family Acidobacteriaceae; genus PALSA-270. Next base: position 738,849 of record CAVYRG010000001.1, on the reverse strand, counting down.
CATAGCGTCTCTGCAAGGCCTTGATCAACTGCGCGCCATACATCTCGCCTGAGGCCTCGCCGGCCGAGATCAAAATTCGCACCGAACTATTCTACGGGCTTTGCTCGGCTATGGGTTGGCAGCTACTTTTGCAATTCCACGGCCACGATCCATGGCCGCGCCGTTTTATCGGAGGGCTCGATGTATTCCACTTTCGCATGCATTCCCTCCAATTGTGTGCAGGGCTTCAGATCGCCGGATGGGGTGAAGTTGAGGGTGCTGTACTGGATCTTGAAATAGTTACCGGAATGCAAGTCTATGGTCTTCCCCGGCGTCTGGAGTTCGAAATCCATTTCTCCCGGAGGCGAGCAGTGAACGCCCTTGATGACCCCGTTCAGCGAGTGATCGGTTCCGCTCGGCGGGACTTCTTCCCGGTGTCTAAGCACCGGCCGGGCGCTATCAGAAGAACTATTCTCGCCCGATTCCTCAGACACTGCCGGCTGATCCGCAGTCTCCTGCGCCCGTCTTTCCTGGAATTGCACATAGCGCTGCGCCCGATCGAGAGCAACTTGCGCACGCTCGGTCTCCACCGGAGACTTCGCCAGCTTCATTGACCGTTGAATAAGGTCGACCGCGTCTTTGCCCCGATCCATTTCCATCAAGATGTTGGCTAAGGTTAGCCGGTAGGCGAGGTTAGCCGGGTCCAGCTGGATAGCCTGAAGCGACAACATGCGAGCGTCATCAAGGTTGCGCCGCCCCATCCCGTAGAAAGCCGCCAGTGCGTCGTCAGAAGGCGCGAAAGCAGCATTGAGCTTAATAGCGGTTTTTAAGCTGTTCTCCACTTGGGCTTCATTCTCGGGACTTAGTGCTCCGCTCCGCATCGACATGACGGCGAAATAGTAGTGCGCGAGGTAGCTTTGCGAGTCCAGTTTTACCGCTTCGCCGTACCATTTGCGGGCTTCGTCAATGTTGCCCTCGTGAAAGGCAAGGAAACCCATGGTTTCGTGGGCCGAAACATTGTTTGGATCTTGCTGCAGGATCTCGTTTAGTAAGGCGCGCGCCTCCGCCGTACGCCCTACGTAAGCGAGAAAATCGGCGCGGATTGCGGCAGCCTGGGTTTCGGATAACTCTTTGGATTCAAAAGCCGATTCGTCCACTTGGGTGGAGGCCGGTACTTTTACGTAATGAAAGCTCTGCTGATTGACGTACTGTTCAAGATTCTTCTGTAGCCGCGTGAGATCGCCGAAGGCGCGCGTGGCTGCGGTGACACTGTCCACTTTTTGGCTTGCCAGATCCAAGAAATCGATCAGATGATGAGTCTTTTGCTGGTTGTCATTGAATAGGAGATAGTGGGTCAGCGCCCAGCTTTCGGCGTAGAAAATAGTTCCCTTGTCTTGTTCGTGATAGTACGGCGAATTCCGGTCCACCGCGAATAAAGTGGCCAGCGGAAGCAGACGGTTTTGGCGCAGCAGCAGCAAATTCTCTGCGCTCGGCTCACCTATCCAGGCATCTTTCTCGTGAATCTCGGTGTTTTGGTAGAACTCTGCAAGACCCTCGTTGAGCCACAGTGGCAGCCAATCCCCTACCTTGCTGGTAAGCAAATGCGTGTATTCGTGATAGATGACGGCGTAGGGATGGTCGCCTTCCGCATCCAATCGCATCAGTACGTAATTCTTGTCGGCTGCCCGCAGAAAAAGCCCGCCCAGTTGCAGTTTTCCTTTGCCCAGATAATCTTGCGGTTCAAGGGCACGAAAACTCTTCTGGTCTTTTGTCGCTAACACCAGGATCGGAGCGCCCGGGTCGACCTCCAAGCCCGGGAAGGCGTTTTGAAAGACCGAGCGCATGCGCTCGAATTGATCGGCAACATGCCGGCCCTGCTTTTCGTTTCCCTCGGTGATGACCAGAAAATGCGGACTCTGAACCTGCAGCCAGGTTTCTGGCTTGTCACGTGGAAATGCAAGAACGGTGGAAACTGTGACGAAAAGCAATAGAATGCGCGCGCTCATAGGACTTCGCGCATACGGATACAACATCGCCTTGCCCAAGTCAATGAGATTTTAAGGGTGAAGTGGCAGGGTTTGCTATCTCTTAGTCATCTGCGCTGGCCGTGATCTCCGGCATCGCGGGCACCCTCGCCACGCTGAGTTCCTGGTCTTTGTATTGCAACTGATAGAGCTTGTAGTAAATCCCGCGTTCGGCAAGAAGTTGTTGGTGGGTTCCCATCTCGCGAACCTGGCCTTTGTGCATGACGATGATCCTATCCGCGCGCTGCACGGTGGAGAGCCGGTGCGCGATGATGATCGACGTGCGCCCTTCCACCATGCGCGCCAACGCATCGCGCACGCGGAACTCGGTTTCCGTGTCAACACTGGAGGTCGCCTCGTCGAGCACGAGGATCTTCGGCTCGTGCGCCAGCGCGCGGGCGAAAGAGATAAGCTGCTTCTGTCCGGTCGAGAGCGTTGAACCGCGCTCCCGCACTTCTTCCTTGAAACCGCTGGGCAAGGTGCGGATGAAATCTCCCAGGTTCACATCTTCAGCAGCTTTTTCGACGTCCTCATCTTCAATCCCCGCCGTGCCCAGGCGGATATTGCTCTCCACCGTGCCGGTGAAGAGGAACGGATCCTGAAGCACCACGCCAAAGCGGCGGCGCAGGTCAGGGAGGTCCATGTCTTTGATGTCGACTCCGTCGATTGTGATTGCGCCCTTTTGCACGTCGTAGAATCGCATCAACAGAGAGATGATCGTGGTTTTGCCCGCTCCGGTGTGGCCGACGATCGCCACCGTTTCCCCCGGTTCGATCGCGAAGCTTACGTCGCGCAGCACCCAGTCGAGTTCTGTTTCCTGCGAGAGGTCAAAGCCTTGTCGCATCGGCGCAGTGCGCAACTCTGCTAGCTCGTTGCCGTCCTGTGCAGGAACTTCGCGATAGGCGAACCACACATGCTCGAACCGAATTTGGCCTGGGCCGTCAGGGGTCTTAGTCACCGCCGGCGAATTGATGTCCACCGGCGTGTCGAGCAGCTTGAAAATCCGCTCGCTCGAGGCCATCGCCGATTGCAGAATGTTGTACTTTTCGCTGAGGTCTTGAATCGGCCGGAAAAAGCGCTGGGCATACTGGATGAAGGCGACTAAGATTCCGATGGTGGTTACGCTCTGCACCGCGCGGAACCAGGGTGCTTTGGTCTCGAACGTGAGACCGAATACACCGGCATGGCGCATCACATCGTTCCCCCCGAACCAAATCACGCAAGCGATGGCAATCGAGGACAGGATTTCGACCACGGGATAGTAAACCGCGTGCGCCATGATCGCGTCTTTGAAGGCATCCATGTGGACGGCATTCACTTCGGAGAATTTCTTGTACGAGCGTTTCTCGCGGTTGAACAGTTGCAGCACCATCATGCCGCTGACGTGCTCCTGCAGGTAAGAGTTGATGCGGGCGATGGCCACACGGATGCGGCGATAGGAGTCGCGCACCTTGTCGCGGAAAATCTTCGTCGCAATGGCGATGAAAGGCAGCACGGCGAAAGTAATCAGCGCCAGACGCCAGTTCATGTTGAGCATGATGGCGAGGATGCCGATGAGAACAAAAATGTCCTCGAAGATGGACACCACTCCGCTGGTGAACATGTCGTTGAGCGCGTCCACATCGGTCGTGACCCGCGTCACCAGCCGGCCCACCGGATTCTTGTCGTAGAAGCCGATGTGCATGCGCTGCAAGTGCCGGAAAATTTCGCTGCGCAAGTCGAACATCACCTTCTGGCCGGTCCACTGCATGAAATAGGTTTGCAGGAAGTCGAGAAAGAAACCGAAGAACAGCAGGCCGACGTAAATCAGGGCAATCTGCGCAATGCCGGTGAGCGGTTTGGAGCTAAGCCAGCGATCCAGCAGGGAATGCACATCCGGCGCCTTGGCCAGATACTTATCGATCGCGACTTTGGTGAGATACGGCCCCAGAACGTCGGTGGCCGCCTTAAATACGATGGCCACCAGCGCGATCGCTACCTGCCACGAGTACGGCCGCAAATAGCGCAGCAGCCGCTTCATTAGGCGGCTGTCGTAAGCTTTTCCCAGGACATCTTCTTCTTGAAGGGTGGCCATCAGTTAGCTAAAGAGTACATGAAATAGATGGCGAAAGCAGCGCCCAGGATGGAAAAGCTTATTGGATATTTCTAGCCAAATCGGACGTCAGGCGCGCGCTGCCTAGGCGCATCGTTTCAATACCAGCGCCGAATTCTTCGACCCAAATCCCACACAGTTGCAGATGGCATGCTCGATCTGCGCCTTGCGATCTAAGTCGGGCACGTAGTCGAGATCGCACTCCGGGTCGGGCACATCCAGATTGATCGTCGGCGGAATCTTGCCGTGTTCCATGGCGATGATGGTTGCCGCCACGCTGGCCGAGCCGCAGGCCCCCTGCGCGTGACCGATCTGCGACTTCAGCCCCGACATGGGGATGCGGCGCGCGTGCTCGCCCAGCGCCAACTTGAGCGCCTGCGTCTCCACGCGATCGTTCATTTCGGTGGACGTGCCGTGCAGATTCACGTATTGAATATCCTCCGGCGCCAGACGCGCCTCTTCGAGCGCCAACTTGATAGCGCGGGCCGGTTCTTGCGGCGAGTCGCTCATGCGCACGCGGTGAAAGGCCTCACAGGTGGAAGCATAGCCGGTGATCTCGGCGAGGGCACGAGCGCCGCGGGCGCGGGCGTGCTCGTAGTCTTCGAGAATGAACATCCAAGATCCTTCCGCCAGCACAAACCCGTTGCGGTCAGCGGAAAACGGCCGCGAGGCGCGCTCCGGCGCATGATTCCATGATTGCGTGAGCGCCCGCAGCATGGTGTAGCCGTAAATGATGCCCGGCGTGATGGGAGAATCGACTCCGCCGACCAAAAACCACGGCTGCACTCCGGCCTGGATGTGCTGATAGGCGTAGCCAAGCGCGTCAGTCGAGGACGTACAGCCTGCCGTGACCACGTGGCTGTAGCCGCGAAAACCGAAACGCATGCTGATTTCGCTGGGAATCGTCCCCATCGTGCCGCTGGGAATGCAAAAGACGCTGACCTGTTTCACATGGCCGGCGTGCCAGAGGCGATATTGCTCCTCGGAAAATTCCTGCGCGCCGCCGCCCGTTCCGAGCACCACCCCGATCTCGCGCCTCTCTTCCATGGACATGGCGGCAGGATCAATGCCCGCATCGCGCAGCGCTTCCGTCGATGCCGCAATGGCCAGCGGCACTACGCGGGAAACATGCTTGCGCTCGCGCGCGTCCACCCAGGCCAATTCGTCGAACTCCGGAATTTCCCCCGCCACGTGCACGGGCAAGCAGGAGGGATCGAAGCGCGAAATGCGCTTCACGCCTGATTTGCCAGAGAGGATCGCCCGGCAGAAGGCCTCCTTGCCAATGCCATTCGGGCTGACGACGCCCATGCCGGTGATGACGACGCGAGGGAGCATAGCGGTCTTATGAGGCTAACACTTTGTCACTGACTTCAGTCGATTGTGCTGAGGAGTGCGATAATCTCTCCAATGCCCACCGGCCTCTATGTTTCGGTGCCGTTCTGCCGCACCAAGTGCACCTACTGCAACTTCGCTTCCGGCGTGTTCTCGCAGGCCATTTTCGAGCGTTACGTCGACCGCGTCTGTTCCGACATCGAGCATGGCGCGGAAACCGTCGCCCGAATAGGCGCGCAATTCGATCCCGCCATAGACTCAGTGTATCTTGGCGGCGGAACTCCCACGCTACTCGATGCTACCCAACTGCGTCGCCTGTTTGTCACAATTTCGCAAAATTTCCAGCTTCATTCCGAGGCCGAAATCAGCGTGGAATGCGCTCCCGGCACGCTTTCTCCAGTGGTCATCGAAACTCTGGTGCACTGCGGCGCAAATCGCGTCAGCCTGGGTGTGCAATCGTTCGTGGATCGCGAGGCGGCATCGGTCGCCCGTCTCCACAACCGGCAAACCGTAGAGGAGGATATCACTCAGCTCCGCGCCGCTGGAATTGCGAACATCAACCTTGATCTAATCGCCGGCCTGCCGCACCAGACCGCGGAGAGCTGGGAGATTTCGCTGGCCGCGACGATCGCGTCCGGCGCGCCGCATGTGAGCGTTTATATGCTTGAGGTGGATGACGACTCGCGACTGGGCCGCGAGCTGATCGCGGGCGGAACAAAATATCACGCGCACTTCGTCCCCGATGATGATCGGACGGCGGATCTTTATGTTGCAGCCTGCGAGCGGCTGGAAGCTGCGGGAATTGCGCAGTATGAGATTTCCAATTTCGCGCGGCCGGGCTGGGAGTCGCGCCACAACCTGAAGTACTGGACCCGCCAGCCTTACCTTGGATTCGGCGTCGATGCGCATTCCATGCTGCTTTCCGCATCTGGCGATGGGTCGGCGGTCCGCTTCGCGTCCCGCGACTCGCTGGAGGCCTATCTCGCCGGAAACGCGCTCGATCCTGCCTCCGTTTCTACGCAAGCCGCATTGGAAGAGACTTTCTTTTTGGGGCTGCGCTTGGTCAAGGGCGTGGACCTGAACGAAATCGCATTGCGGTTTGGAAACGAAGCCGTCGCCGCCTACTCGATCACCATCCAGGAGTTCGTTGACCAAGGCTTGCTGGAATATACCCGCCAATCTCTTCGCCTGACGCCACGCGGAAGGCTGCTCTCGAATGAGGTATTTGAGAGATTCGTTTCGGCCGCCGCGGGCGTCGCTTAGGGCATCCCTTACCCCTTCTCCGGCGGTAACTTTTCCTCGCCCCTGAGCTGTGTTCTAATCGAATCTTCCCCTCGGAGAAGGCCGCAGGCCGCGCACGTCGTCACTTGTCACGGCCGCCGGAGGTATCGTGGACTTCCAACTCAACGAAGAACAACTCCATCTGAAAAAGAGCGTGCGCGAATTTGCCGAGCGCGAAATCGCCCCGCACGTCATGCAGTGGGACGAAGCCGGCGAATTTCCGCTGGCCACGATCAAAGAACTCGGCAAGCTTGGCCTGATGGGCGTGATTTTCCCGCCCGAGTATGGCGGCGCGGGGATGGGCTACGTCGAATACGTCGGCGCCATTGAAGAACTTTCGCGAGTGGACGGCTCGGTTGGCATTATCGTGGCGGCGCACACTTCGCTCTGCAGCAACCACATTTTTCTTGCCGGCAACGAAGCGCAAAAGAAGAAATACGTAAGCAAGCTGGCCACCGGCGAATACATCGGCGCGTGGGGACTGACCGAGCCCTCTTCGGGTTCCGACGCCGGCAGCGCGCGCATGACAGCGGTTCGCCGCGGGCAGACTTGGGTCCTGAACGGCACCAAGACCTTCTGCACTAATGGCCACTATGCCGATGTGCTGGTCGTGCTTGCCGTGACCGACCGCGCCGCCCACACCCACGGACTTTCGGCCTTCGTGGTTGACAAAGACGCCAAGGGCTTTCGTCCCGGCAAAAAAGAAAACAAGCTCGGCCTGCGCGCCAGCGACACTGCCGAACTGATCTTTGAAGACTGCGTTTTGCCGGCGGAAAATCTTCTGGGAGCGGAAGGGCACGGTTTTGTTGATGCCATGCGCGTGCTCGACGGTGGGCGCATTTCCATCGCTGCGCTTTCGCTCGGCATGGCCGAGGGAGCGTACGAAGCGGCGTTGAAATATTCCAAGCAGCGCCGGCAGTTCGGCAAAGCCATCAGCGAATTCCAAGCCATCCAATGGAAGCTGGCCGATATGGCGACGGAAATCGAGGCGGCCAAACTGCTGACGTTGCGGGCGGCGTCCATGAAGGACGCGGGGATGAAAACTACGCTCGAATCCTCCATGGCCAAGGTGTATGCCAGCGAAGTCGCCGTCCGCTGCGCCAATGAGGGCGTGCAAATTCACGGCGGCTATGGATTCATCAAGGACTATCCCGCGGAAAAGTTCTATCGCGACGTGAAGCTGTGCACCATTGGCGAAGGCACCAGCGAAGTGCAGCGGCTGGTGATCGCGCGGCAATTGCTGAAGGAGTAGAAGGCCGACGATATGATTGGTCCTAATTGCCAATCGAGGCGATCAAAGTTGCCGCTTGCGGTGTCTAATTTAGAAGGATGAGACTGCACTTAGCTCGCGTTGTTGGCATTCCCGGACTGGTGGTAGTCACTGCGTTATTGGGTGCGGCGGTGTGCCTCCACGTTCAGCGGCATCTGATTCTTCAGCGTGCGCAGAGAACGCTGGATGAGGGTCAACATCTACCCGTTGGGGCCCTACGCGCGTGCGCAATCCTTTCAGAGTGGCGAAGCGAATGGGGACACTATGCGAGGTTCGAGGGCGACTGCCAAAATAGTGCCAGCTTCGATGGGCACGTTCAGGTGTTCTATCCACCACTAGCCTGGCCAGGATGCATTGAGCGCCAATTTGGCCGCGCGCGGTTTCTTCTTACTCGAGGGATATGTGCTGCTTATGGCATCTTGGCAGGCAGATCATTAGCGTTTGAGGCTCGCGTGCTCGGCGCCGGAGGCGCCATCACGGGCAAAATGTCCGGCGTTTCCATAGTTATCCCAGATGAACCGCCTGGGGAAGATATGCCAGCCCTTGTTTCCGCAGGCGCGCGTGCCTCTCTACAGTTCAGCCGTGGAGTTAGCCGCTTGCCTGACTGGCAGCAGCAACAAAGGCTGCATCCCGGCTATCGAGTGATTGTCGACGCAGGCCGGATGAACGCTGACTTCGAGCCTGCAGGAAAGGTGTTTTATATCTATGCCGAGGTGGTTTCCGGTGCCAGCAAGATCGACTCGGAACGACTGTTCCATATTGACCTGTCATGTTTCGCACGTAGGCGTGCGTGCTCTCAGCAAGACCTTATGCCTGAGGCGTTCGAGCAGTATGAGACCGATTCGCGGGCGTCTCAAGCTCCGGCCATTCAGAAGAACTAGCTACCCCGGGCCACTGCACCTCCTTCGTGCTACATTCTCCTCATCACCGCCATGCTCGACGACCGCCTCATCCTCGTCAATCTGCTGATCAAGCTCGGCGTTGCCGCCTCTGCCGCCAGCATCCTGGGCCGCTCGGTGGAATTCAAGTCGCTGCTGTTCAATGAGGCGCGCAACTGGAAGCAGCAAGCCTACCTGGTGCTTTGGCTGGGCATCCCCATGGCGCTGGGCGTGTGGATTCGCTTCCTGCAAAAGAGCTTTCTGGCCGGCGACCTTTCCTTTGAAACCACCATGCTGCTGGGCATTGTGGGCGGCCGATTCGCCGGCGTGTTAGGCGGCGCTCTGCTGGGTTTCCCCGCCTTGCTCTATGGCGAGTGGGCCACGTTGCCTTTCCTGCTGATTTGCGGTTTTCTGGCCGGGCAACTAAGCACGCTTGCCTCTGACCGCGAGGATATCTGGTCGTTTTCTCCGTTCGTCGATCTGAGCATCTACCGCTGGATTCGCCGTAACCTGCCCAAGCCCCGGCCGTTCGAATGGCAGACCCTCTGCTTCGTCACGATTGTGGCCCTTCGCGCAGTGCAAACCGAGATCAACCGCCTGCCGCATCACCCGACGTTCAGCCTGGAGAGCCACACCTGGTGGGTGCAGTTGCTGATCTATGCGACCTCCATCACTGTCATCGGCATCGAACTGAAAATCTGGAACAGCGTCCGCATTGAGCTCAAGCTGGAAGAGCAGGAACGCCTGCTGCTGCATGCCCGCATGGAGGCGCTGCAAAACCAGATCAACCCGCACTTCCTGTTCAATACTTTGAACTCCGTCTCGTCGCTGGTGCGCTTCGATCCTGACACCGCGCGGCAGATGATCATCAAGCTGGCCAACATCCTTCGCCGGCTGTTGCACAGCAGCGACGCGTTTGTTCCCCTGCGCGAGGAAGTCGAATTCATCGACGATTATCTCGACATCGAAGTGGTCCGCTTTGGCCGCGACAAACTACAAGTGCTCAAGGAACTGGCTCCCGAATCGCTGGATGTGATGGTCCCCAGCATGCTGCTGCAGCCGTTCGTCGAGAACTCCATCAAGCACGGCTTGTCCTCGAAGATCGAGGGGGGCAGCATCCACTTGCGCAGCCGCCTCGCCGATTCTCAGTTGATCATCGAAGTGGAAGACAATGGGGTGGGTATGGGGTCGGTGAACCTGCTGGAAAGGCCCACCGGGCTAGGCGGCAGCGGCATCGGCATGGCGAATGTCGCGGAAAGGCTCAAAGTGTTGTACGGCGGGACCGCCCACATGAGCATCGACAGCCACGAGGGGAAGGGAACTTTAATCCGGCTGCGATTGCCGGTGCTGAGCAACGAAGACGCCATCCCGGCCGTGCTCTACGAAGAGCGCCCCAGTACCCGCCGGTAGAACTCTTCATATTGAGGAATGATTTTGCTGCTGCAAAAGCGCAACCGCGCTGCCTTTCGGCAAGCCGCGCCCATTGCGCGCAGCCGCGCTTCATCGCTGAGCAATTCGATCGCGTAGTTCGCCATCGTGGCTACATCTCCCACCTCAGCGAGAAATCCACTTTTGCCGTGCACGATCACTTCGGGAATTCCACCGACCCGCGTGGCGATGGGCACAACTTCGCAGGCCATGCCCTCAAGCGCGGCTAGTCCGAAGGATTCTAATTCGCTGGGCAACAGCAGAATGTCCGCCACGCCCAGCTTTTCGTGGATCTGATCCTGCTTACCGAGGAACAGCACGTCATCGTGAATTCCTTTCTGCACCGCTAGCCATTCTGCGCGCGACCGGTCGGGGCCGTCGCCGATCAGCAGCAGTTTGGATGGCACTTTCTTGCGCACCAGGTCGAAAATCTCAATCGTATCGGTGATTCGTTTCACCGGGCGGAAGTTCGAGAGATGCACCAAAATACGCTCACCGTTTGGCGCGTACTCCGCACGCTTTTTGGCAAATTCCGGGCAGCGGCAATAGAGGTCGCAGTTCACAAAGTTGTAGATCACTTCGACGTGGTTGGTGACGTTGAACTCGCCTAGGGTGCGGTCCTTCAGGTATTCGGAAATCGCGGTCACGCCGTCGCTTTGCTCGATGGAAAAGCGAGTGATCGGCAGGTAGGAGCGGTCCTGTCCCACTAGCGTAATGTCTGTTCCGTGTAGCGTGGTCACAAACGGCAGCCGTCGCGGTTTGCTGCCGGCCGCCAGCATTTGTTTGGCAAGCATGGCGCTCACCGAATGCGGGATCGCGTAGTGCACATGAAGCAGGTCGAGCTCATAAATCTCGGCGACCTCCGCCATGCGCGTGGCCAGTGCCAGGTCATACGGCGGATAGTCGAACAGGGGATAGCGCGAGACTTCCACTTCATGGTAGTGGATATTGGGCTGGGGCCCGGTCAAACGTATGGGCGGAGCGTAGGAAATGAAGTGAATCTGGTGTCCGCGCTGCGCGAGCTCCAGGCCCAACTCTGTCGCCACCACTCCGCTGCCGCCGTACGTCGGATAGCATGTAATGCCGATCTTCATCCGCTTGGCCCCCAGACCATTCGATGGCATGGAAGTGGGAGCGATTCAGATTTTACGGGAAAGTTTGGGGTTGCTCGCGGACGTCGATCTCGCTCAGCCGCTCGTGCTCTGCACTGTGGCCACGCCGTTGTTGTACTCGATTCTCACGATGTCTCCCAGGCTTGGGGTCGCATCGAGAAGCTTCTTGGGGTGTGCGATCGCGGTGATCGCGGAAATGCGTTGCACCACGTGCTCAGGCCCGATCCAGATTGTTTTGCCCACGTAAATTCCTCCGGAAGTGGACGGCAAGTGCGTCTTTGCCGTGGCCGTCAAAATCTCTTTCACGTGCTGTGCGGCGTCTTCCAGCGCTACGTCGCGGGCGGCCTTGGCCAAAGGTGGAGGTCCGCTGCTCACCGCCTCCCGGTAGTAGGCGTCCTTGAAACTCGCCAGGCGGAACTGGACCAATGCCGCGTTCAACGCGCTCAGCAGTTCTTCTTTTTCGCAGGGTTTGGTGAGAAAACGATAGATATTCCCTTCGTTAACCGCGCGCATGGCCGCCGGAAGGTCGGAGTTTCCCGTGAGCATCACGCGCATGACCTGGGGAAACTTCACCATGACTTTTGCCAGGAACTGCGCGCCATCCATCTCAGGCATTCGCATATCGCTGACGACAACTGCAAATGGGCCGTCGTTTGCCAGTTTTTCCAGCGCTCGCGCGCCGCTGTTCGCCGTTTCAATCTCAAACTCCTGACGCAACAGCCGTTGGAAGCCCTCCAGCACCGCCGTTTCATCGTCAACGAAAAGTATTTTCTCAGCCACAGTTCGCTATGCCAACACCGGACCAGAAATAAATCGTCCGGCCATTGCTTCATACTCCGGTTGAGCGGAGATTGCTCACGCATTCCATCCCTTCCGTGTTATCGGCGTAGCGGAAGTTTTCTTTAACCTCGCGCGGGCAAGAGGAGGGGGATAACGAGGCCAGCGACTAAGAATTACCTAGGTTGCCGGGGTTTGGGTTCCAGAGTCGGCCGCCAGCTTTTCGAAGAACGCCTGTAAGTATTGTTCGGCCGTTAAGTCCAAGCCGACGAATTCGATTCCCATGCCCACTCCGGGATCGCTCGCCCGCACCATGCCGGTAGTGGACACTTTCTCCGCATCCATCCAGAAAACGATGCTCAGGTTAGTCCCCAGGGGAAGAGGAACTCTAGACTCCACATAGCATCCTCGCCCGCTCACATCCGAGGCGGCAGTCTGCATGTGTGCCCCTCCGCGTTCATCGCGCAACTCGATTGGGAATTGAATCTTAAACCGTGGGAACCGCCTCTTGTTGCTCCCTGGCCCTTGGGTAGGCGCGGCGGTTGCATGGGCCAAGGCGTCTTTCGCCCGATCCTTCCACGGACATTCCTGTCCGTCGAGAAGCTCGACTTCAGCCTGGATGCGCTGGGGAAGCCCGACGTCCTTCGCCTCCAGTACTCGGAAGCGCGCTTTTTTGTCGGCGTATTGCACGCCGATAATATCCTCGGCCTGCAACGGATGCTCGATGCCGGAGAGCAACGCTCCATGTTCCTTCAGATTGCGCGCGTAGGCGTTCTGAAAAAAGGCGTGTCCTTCCGCCATCCCCCAGATTCGGACAACAAGATCTTGCGATCCGCCGGACCTGTCGCCATCAGACATGGAGTGGGTTGGTCCCCCAATGGACAGTGCCCAATCATACCCCCACCCGGCCCCCGCCCAACATGAATAAGGATGCCGTACGTTCCGAGGGTAATGGCGTAATCATCCTGTGCGGACAATTGGCCAATTCAGAGGATGTCCCGATAGCTGACAAGTTCGATATCGTTCGACATCAGCAAATCCCTCGTTTCCAGGGATGCGATGAGCTGAAGTTCCTGCGCTCGCGACTCGCGCAACCGGGTTCCGGTTCCGCGTAACTGCGCGTCGAGATAGCCAGGATGGCACACCAGTTCCCATGTTCCTTCGGGCAGGGTTCTTAACATCTCCGAGAGGAGTGGTTGGTCAAGTGAGCCGGTCGCGACGATTCCGATGCTTCCATCCGGCGTCATCATCCGGGCGGCCAGGACCAGCCGACGAAAGCCTTCGGCAAAACCGCCGAGCGCCCGTGTGGCGGCCCAGCGCTTCCATAACCCAGGGCGCTTGGCGATGGTGGAAAAGCGGAGGGCCTCAAATGGATTGCGCACTGCGCCCACGCCGCATTCCTTTGCCGCGCGCAGCAGCGGCTGCAGAACCTGAGGGAAAATATGCGCGTGCTTGTGGCTGTCGAGGTGCGAGACTGCTAGCCCGGCCGACTGCAACTTGCGGATCTGCGCCGTGGCTTCGGCCTCAATTTCTTCCGCGACCAATGTTCTCCGCAGCGCCGCCACAGCAAAATTGCTGAAGCCGCCGCGAAATTGTGCGTCTTGGTTTCCCGCTCGCGCCACCAGGCTGGGGATTTGTTCTTCGGAGAGAAGTGGCCGTCCATCCAACAGCACGACGTGACAGCCAACGTCCAGACCCGCCGTTTTGGCCAACTGCGCCGCTTGCTCAAACTCCGGTCCGTTGGCCATCAGCGTGGCCGAGGTTAAGATGCCCTTTGCATGGGCCTCAACGATTCCCTGATTTACGCCGGGCGCGAGCCCGAAATCGTCAGCATTAATGATGAGGCGTCGCACCGCGCCAGTCTAGCAGGAGCCGGCTCGTCACTTAGGTTTGCCATTTTTCCCGCCTCACGTATACTGCGAAAAAGTTCCTTCGCCAAACGTGCCCCTCATCTTCTTGGCGCTAGCCGCCGCGACTGATCCGGGAACGAGGGGCGGTTAGCTCAGCTGGTTAGAGCGCCTGCCTTACAAGCAGGAGGTCGCAGGTTCGAGTCCTGCACTGCCCACCATTTCTCGACAATCCATCCGAATCAACATCGCCGCGCTGCTTGACTTCGTCTAGCGCGAGGCGGAGACGATCTTCGCCGCCCAATCTTCACCCGCCGTGTCGCCGCCACCGGGGAAAGCCGGCAGCAACATTTCACCGTTACCATCGACTTTGAGCACCGTATCGGCTTGCCACTCTCCGGTCCGCGGGTCGTACCAAGTGAAGCGATAAGAAGCATTCGGGCTCCATCCGCTCGTTTTTGCGCGGCTTGCCTTGTTCTCGAAGTAGAGCAGGCCGAAGCTCTTGTCGGCAGTTCGCATGAGAAATGCCCACCCATCCAGGCCGTCTTCTTTGCTGCCCTCGGCTTTGCGCGGCGCAAGATCAGCGGAAGCCAACCGCAATTCCTGGTACCGCGCTCCTTCTGACGATATAAACTTGCTCATCCATTGCATGTCGGCTCCGGACTTATACCGCAACGCCTGCCAGAAATACGGCCGCGGGCCCGGCGGCTCCGACGAAGTGGTGACGTCATAGGCCCCAGTTCCATAGACGTGGCCGGCCAGCCCGCCCGACAGAACGCATCCATACATTTGCGCGCGCGCGAAATAATTGTCGCGGTCCGAATCCGGCGGCGCCTGCTCTCCCGCCACAACGTTCGCGGGATGCTGCCATCCCGCGAAGTGAGGCTCCATATCGATCGCGGGATAGGGTGGATTCAGCCGGAACAGCTCCTCCAAAGCCGCATAGATGCGATTGTCCCTCGGCGCATTTCCCACGCTTTGCAGCGTGATCCAGGGAGCCTTCGCGGCATCGCCGAATGTCGTGTACGTGGAGTGATCGATCAGCGATGTTACCGGCTGGCCGAAAGGCATTGGTCCGAACTTGCGGTAATGGTAGTTGAGCGCTTCATTGAACTCGTCCGCCGTCAGGCTGAGATTCTTCAGATAGATGTCGAAATGAATCTTGCTGAAAATGAAGTTGTACGCCCCGTAGCGCGCCGCCATGTACTGCACAAAGCGCGCGTACGACTCGTCGAAGTTGAAGTAAGCCTTCCACGCGGGGCCCGTGTCGCGGCGAATCGTCTCAAGAATCGGAATGAAGCCCTGCGCGTTGAGGTATTCCATTTTCCGGTCCAGGCTCTGGAAATACTGCGGAACAATGCGGTCGAAATCCGGAAGACCATCGTGGTTGGGAATGATCTGGAACGGCCGGTAGCCGCGCTCATCGTGCATGGCCTTTGCCGTCGGCTTTCCGCCGACCAGCACGCCGAACTCTTCCCAGGCGTTGCGCAGGAACACCCCGTTGCGGTCGGCGTAAGTGGCTGGATACTGATTGGTTGCCCAGGTGGGAAACGCCGCAATCATGCTGACCGAGTTGTAGCCCTCGCGCTTTCGCCAGGCCACGGCGTCTTCGAACGTAATGTCTGGACCGGGTTCGTAATTCGCCGGCGCGGGCTTGCCGGTCAGGGGCAATCGCCATGTAGAGGCTCCGAGCCAGGTGTCGCCTACCAGAAAGAAAGGCACGCCGTCCGCGTATTCGAACGCATGGCCGTTGGGCGTGGCCCGCAGAAACCCGCGCCGCGTGGGATTTTCGCGCTTTTCCGCCTCGGTCCATTCCCGCGCCGTGAAAGCGCCAGACTTTCCGCTTAGGCCAGTATCGGCAGGCTGGTTGGAGCCGCTGCTCCACGTCCACTTGCCCGGAGCCGTCGCCACGAACCGCACACGGAAGACATCCTCCCCATCCCAAAAGCCGTACACGCGGCGCGAGAAGCCGGGCCCCTTCAGATCGATCCAAAACTGCACGTCGGCATAAGGGTTGGCGTAATGCTGTGCCGACCGAAATTCGATCTCCTGAAGCTGCCAAACGTGCGGTGTTCTTTGGGCGGAAGATGTAGTTTGGGCGGAAACACAACAGCAAAAGACCAGACAGGCTGCAAACAAGGCTCGCCGGAACATAGTAGGAGTACAGTAATCCTTGCGCACGCCAAGGACAAGACCGGCGACCGCCGATCGCGGGGGCTACTTGTTTTTCCTCCGTGAACCTTCGTGCTCTTTATGACTAGAATTCAGGGTCGGTGCGTCACCCAATGCCATCTCAGTCGGGAGGATTCTCAATGAAGACGCTAGTCATTCTTCTTTCTGCAGTTCTAGCCTCATCTGTGTTGCTGTCCGCCCAGGAAACCCGTCGCGAAGTCGTGCACGCTTCCAAAGCCACAGATTCAAGGCCGAATAGCGACAGCGTGCCCGACGGCATTGCCGTCGACGGGCATTTGCAGCGCATCGTTGTACTGCGCTTCAAGTACAACACCGATCTGCTCGCGGGCCTCGAGAACATGGTGAAGCAGGAAAAAATCAAGAACGCTGTGATTTTGACTGCGGTGGGCTCGGTACGCGGCTTTCAAGTCCATATGGTGGGAAACCGCGATTTCCCCGTGAAAGATGTCTTCGTGAAGAATCCGACTGGCTCCGCTGACATCATTGGCATGAGCGGCTACGTGATTAACGGGCGGCTTCATCCCCACATCACAATGGCCACCCCTGACAAGGCCTTCGGCGGCCACCTGGAATCGGGCACGACCGTTTACACGTTTGCGATTGTGACGCTTGGAGTACTGGACGACGACATCGACCTGAGCAAAGTCGACGACATGAACTATCGGTAAGACCGCCGCACGGCAACCTTCTCAGTTGGCCACGCGCCATGGAAAAAAGGCTTGAGCCGTGTTTTGGGGACAGCTAGGCACCCGCTTCCTTTTGCATTCGAAAATAATTCCTTGCATCCACGCGAAAGAGGCAATATGCGATCAGCACCAATAGTAGCGAGTGCACCGCCACTTGCTGCATGGAATCGAAGAAGCTAATCCCGACGTGGGCAGCCATCCAACTCAGCGCAAGCCAGCGCGCCCAACCTTTGCCCAGAAGGATAAAGACGCCGAATACAGCGGGCAGAATGCCGACAATCGGGATCCAGAGATCTTGAAGATGAAGTGACTTCTGCGACAAAATCTCGCTTAGGTGAACCCCACCTGCAAAGACGCCCGCAACGATCAACAGCCACGCGATCAAAGTGACGGCGATAGGACGTTTGTGCACAAATCCTCCTGAGCAGCGCGATTGCAATGGGTTTCAGGCTATTGAATGGCAGAGCGCCTTGTATTGTAGAAAAACGTCATCCCACCACAATGGGCACATGGTTATTGCGTTGCCGAGAGTGGGGTTTGTACTCCAACGGCGTGATGTCCGCCAGATCACGAAAATCATGGATCAGGTGGGCTTGATCCGCGTACCCGTGTTCGGCTGCCAGCGCGCACCAATCGGGTCTGGTGGCGCCACGCGCCGCGCGCAACACTCGTTGCAGCCTCTGGACGCGCGCAAAACGCTTGGGACTAACCCCAACCTGAGCAGAGAAACGCCGCTCCAGAGTTCGCGGCGAGAGGCCCAGATGCCACGCTACCTGCGATACCGATGCCCCAGCCCGCAGGGCAATTGTCGCGTACTGAACTGATGGATCAAATTCAAGTTTGAGATGCTCCAGGAGCACTTCCTCGAGGGCCCGAAACTTCGCCATCGCCGTAGGCGCATCCAGCAGTCTTTCCCGTACGATTCCTCCGCAGTGCCAAACATGCTGGAGCTGCACAACATGGTTGGCAATTTCTGTCATCGCCGTGGAGAAGAAGCGGGAAGCTCCGCCATGTCGAAATTGAACCGCTGCCAGCCATCGTTGCGCCCGCGTGTCGATAACGACAGACTTCGCATGAGGTCCGGCAATTACTGCACCTGAATGTTTGGATATCCGTTCGCCACGTCCGCCATAAGTCGTAAATTCATCCTCAGCGAGATTCACCATCAAATGAGCTTGGCCGTTGGGCATGATTCGCTCTAGCGTAAACGGAATCTCGATCTCTTGGTAATGGAACGACTTGACAAATTGTCTAAGGGCGGCAGAACGTGGTCTCGCGGTACACGACTTCACGCCGGAAGCTTAGCACGAACAATCCTTCCATGTGGTTCACTGGAGGCGCGCGAGATTTGGGGAATGATTGCGAAAATAGTTTTTCTTCCCGGCAGGCGCGATGAAATGATCGAAGTCTTAATGGAAAGTGCAGCCGGTATGCCAGAGTGTCTCAGCTACGTGGTTGCGAAAGACGCTGCAGATGAGAACACGATCTGGGTCACCCAAAGTGTGGGAGACCATGGCCGGTCACGACGCATCCTGGTCCTTGCCTGCCGAGCGCTGCCACCAACCCCGTCTGGGGAGCCAGACTGCCGCCAGCGCACCCTTCTTGACAGCAGCGGTCTCGAGGCGGCGGGAATTCTCGCTGAAGTCCGACGCCGGTTGCGCGCTCAAGCTTTTTCAGGCGGATCTCGCGGGACCCCACTCTACGGCCGCGGCGCCAGGGGCGCAATCTGTTCCCGCGGCACGATGCCCTTGCCTTCCAAAACGGAATAGAACCTGTCAGCCGCCAGGTCTTTGGCTTCGTCTGTGGCTCCCGAAGGCCAGACAACCTCCAGGCTGTCGATCTTGGCGGCTGATCCCAAGCCAAAATGCACGCGCAGGTCATTCTGTGAAAGATAGCTTCCGCCGCTATGAATTTCTGACGTTTGCGTCATCCCTCCGGCGACAATCTTCACCTTCGCCCCAATCGCCAGCCGGTTGCTCTTGGTGCCGGCCAACTCGAAGCTCACCCAATGGCGCCCAGGAACACCCGGATTCCTCAGAATCATCGGCGGGCCAATGAGGTCTTCGATCACAACATCCATGTTGCCATCGTTGAAGAGATCGCCTACGGCCAGCCCACGCGACACGCGCTTTTCCATTAGCGCGGAGCCAGCCTGGTCGCTGGCGTCACAAAACGTCCCATCGCCTTTGTTGAAATTCAAAATCTTCGGCTGGCGAAACCCCGCCGTGCCCGGCACCTTGTCGACTTGCGGATACACATGCCCGCTCACCGCAATCAGGTCCAGCCAGCCGTCGTTGTCCAAATCTACGAAAGCGTCTCCCCACTTCACCCAGGGAAGGGAAGGCAGAGCTGCACCCGACTTATAAGAAACATCCTGAAAATTCCAATCCCCGTCGTTGCGGTACAGGACGTTATAGTCGTCCGCGAAATTCGTGACGTAGAGAGACTGCCGGCCGGTGTGCAGGTAATCTCCGATCGCAATTCCCATGGAAGCCTGCTCTGAGCCGTCTTCATTCACCGCGGTTCCCGATTCCAGCCCGATCTCGGTAAATTTTCCGTGGCCGTCGTTGCGGTAGAGATAATTAGGCGTCGAATCGTTCGCGATGTAAATATCCGGTCGGCCGGTGCTGTTGAAGTCTGACCACACCGCAGTCAACCCAAAATAGTCGTCGGGGCCATCCACGCCCGCCTTCTTGGAGACGTCCGTGAAAGTCCCGTCTCCGTTGTTGTGGAACAGCGAATTCCCCGATCCCTTCAATCCACGCGGCCCGCATTGCACATCCACGCCGCGAAATTTGCAGGTCGATGAGTCCCCAAACGGCGGCAGATGATCAAGGTCAAAATCGACGTAGTTAGTGACCATCAAATCGAGGTAGCCGTCTCCGTCATAGTCGGCGAACGCGGCGCCGGTGGACCAGCGGCCATCTGCAACTCCCGCTTTCTTCGTCACATTTGTAAACGTGCCATCGCCATTGTTGCGATACAAAACGTTTCCGCCGAAGCAGGTCACATAGATGTCCGGCCAGCCGTCATTGTTATAGTCTCCGACCGCGCCTCCCATGGCGTAGCAGGGATTGCCGATACCCGCCTTCTCCGTCACGTCGGTGAACGTTCCATCATGATTGTTGTGGTAAAGCGCGCTGTGCCCGTATTCTCCTTTTTTGAGCATATCGACGGTGGATGATCCCGTGAAATAAATGTCAGGCCAGCCGTCGCGGTCGTAGTCGATCAGCAGCACTCCTCCGCCCATCGATTCCAAAATGTATCGCTGCTCAGGCGAGGTGATATGGGTGAAGTGGATGCCGGTCTTTTGCGTGATGTCCTCCAGCTGCGGTACAGCCCGGTCATGACATTGGATTGTTTTCACGCCCGGCGGCGGCGGCGCTGGCGTGGGATGTCCTCCCTGCGCCCAAGAAGACGCCACCAGCGGCAAAACCAGCGCCCATCTGCACAGTTTTCTCGCGAGAGTTTTCATCAGAAGCTTAGATGCGCGGCGGGCCGGCGGGCGGGACGAACAATGCCGGCGAATTCGCGCCACAACAGATTGTTTCCCGAAAACCAAAGGGCCAGCTAGAAAAGTACATGGCGGCGATTGCGTTCGTCAAGCGTTCGGGGCGTGGCGGATCGTGCTCTAATGGAAGACAGGTCGAATCGCCATGAGAGCCGCCGTTTTCAGGTCTGCGCGCGAGCCCCTGCGCATCGAGGATGTCTCGATGCCCGCCGTGGCCTCAGATCAGGTTCTGCTGCGCGTGCGCGCCTGTGGGGTTTGCCGCACGGATCTCAACATTGTCGAAGGCGACTTGCCGCTACGCCTCTCTCCGCTCATTCCCGGCCATCAAATCGTCGGCGAAGTCGTGGAGGGTGCGACGAAAGACCTTCCGCTTGGCGCTCGTGTCGGCGTCTCCTGGATCGGTGGCGTCGATGGAACGTGTGAATTCTGTCGGCGCGGCATGGAGAACCTCTGCGACTCACCGACTTTCACCGGCTACACCGTCAACGGCGGCTACGCCGAGTTCGCGGCCGCGCGCCGCGACTTCGTTCATACCTTGCCTTCCGAACTCGACGACTTGCACGCCGCGCCGCTGCTTTGCGCCGGCATCATCGGCTTTCGCAGTTTGCGCGTTGCCGGCGTCGAGCCGGGCGAACGCGTCGGGCTTTTCGGTTTCGGCGCATCCGCACACCTGGCCATCGCGGTTTTGCGCTTCTGGAACTGCGCCGTCTATGTTTCCACGCGGGGCGCGTCGCATCGCCGCCTGGCCGCATCGCTGGGAGCCACGTGGGTAGGAAGCGAAGTCGAAAAGCCTCCCGTGGAACTCGACCGCGCCATAACCTTCGCCCCCAGCGGAGATGTCGTCGTTGCGGCACTCAGCTGCCTGCGCAAAGGCGGAGTCGTCGCCATCAACGCCATTCATCTCGACCGCATTCCGCAATTTGATTACGATCGCCTGCTCTGGGGCGAGCGCCAAATCCGCAGCGTCGCGAACATGACTCGCGCCGACGCTCGCGACTTCCTCCAAGTCGCCGCTCAAATTCGATTGCAATCTAGGGTTACTGTCTTCTCTCTGGATCAAGCCAACGAAGCACTAGCTGCGCTGAAGGGCGACGCCATTGACGGCGCGGCGGTTCTCGTTCCGTAGACGTCGCAGAGTTCAGAGCACGACAAGTCGACGATCGGCGCAACAGGCAGCGAGGCCCATGCGCAGCTGAATTTGGTCTGTTACAATCCAGTCACAAGTGGGGACGTAGTTCAGTTGGTTAGAACGCTGCCCTGTCACGGCAGAGGCCGCGGGTTCGAGTCCCGTCGTCCCCGCCATTCTTTCTAAAGCAGTTAGGTTTTCATTCGCACGCGTCCTCCGCGACGCCGTACAAGGCGGACACAGCCAGGCATCGCTATCAAGGTGAAACAGGAGTTTGCCGCCAAGAGAAGGCAAAGAGGTCGGCTTACCCCCCCAACTAAGAGTGCGAAGAAACGCCCTAGTGAGCAATAGGCCGAGGGGCGGCGATTGCCGTGCTATCCGTAATTGCTTTTCAAAAAAGAGTTAGTTAGTATACTAACTCATCACGAGAAGAGCTGAACCAAAGCCCGGCAAGCGCACTCGCCTGATTCAGGCCGCCCTGACTTGCGTCTACCGACAAGGGTTCAGGGAGGCGCGGCTGGTCGATATTGCGGCCGCTGCGAATGTGCCGCCGGGAAATGTCTACTACTACTTCAAGACCAAAGATGAGATCGGATCGGCGATTGTCGACCAGCGTTTGTTGCAAATCAACACTCAGCACCGGAAATTGGACGAGTTGGATTCCCCGACAGAGCGGCTCTGTGCGTTTGTCCGGATGACGCGGGATAACCGGGAGATGCTTGCGCAGGGTGGCTGTCCCATTGGGACTTTGTGCACGGAATTGCACAAGGACGATGGCCCGCTCGCAAGGCAGTCCACCGTATTATTCGAGCAGCTTCTAGGGTGGCTCAAGACTCAGTTTGAAGCGCTTGGGAAAAGAACCGACTCGCAGGGACTCGCCGTGCATCTTTTGGCCGCCTTACAAGGGATTGCTGTTCTCGCGCACTCGCTGAACGATCCAGAGATCGTTGTCGTGGAGACGGAGCGACTTCAACGATGGATTCGCACACTTGGCACGAAATCAGCTACGGAGTGAAATCATGATGGCGCAGCTAGACAAAGCACGATTCGGCCCCTGGGCGCCTATAACCGGCGCATCCTCTGGCATCGGCAGAGAGTTCGCTCGCCAGATTGCGGCCTCCGGCATCAGCGTAGTGCTCGTGGCCCGGCGGGAGTCCCTGCTGCGTGAAGCAGGAGCCGAGTTTAGCAAGGCTTACGGCGTCGAACACCGCATTGTCGTCACAGATCTCTCCGAAGAAGGATTCCTCGGCAGACTTGCCTCGGCAACGGAGGGTCTCGATCTCGGCCTCATTATTTCTAATGCGGGCACGGCCAATCCAGGAGAGTTTCTGAAGCTGGACCGCCTTTCACTGGTACGGCTTCTGAAGTTAAATTCGCTTGCGCACATGGAGATTGCGCACCACTTCGGCCGGGGACTGGTTCAGCGGCGCCGTGGTGGCATTGTGCTGTGCGGTGCGATGGGCGCGATGCAGGGCGTCCCTTTCATGGCGAACGAATCTGGAGCCAAGTCCTATGTGCAGAGCTTTGGCGAAGCGCTTCATGTCGAATTATCCCCTTTCGAGGTAAACGTCAGCGTACTCATCATAGGTCCGACTCAAACGGCCATTATTGAGAAGATTGGCTTCGACCCCGCCACGATGCCCATGAAGCCTATGCCGGCGGAGCAATGCGTTTTTGAGGGATTGCAGGCGCTGAAGAGGAACCGCGCAACCCATCTCAACGGACGAATGAACCGGATCATGAACGCACTGATTCCCGCGCGGCTCTCACGCGGAATAATGCGCAAGATGATGGCGAAGGCGCTCGCTGCACGTGCGCGAACCGCGGCTACCGCGTAAATCAAGGGATCATACAAATGGATAGTTCCCCCCCGAAGAACGTCGTAGCTTATTGGATATTCACAGTACTAGCCGCTCTGCTCTTTGCGATCCCTGGCGCGGCGCTCCTATTGCGCGTGCCTCATTTCACCGATGAGATGGCCCAACTTGGATACCCAACCTATTTCCTCACGATTCTAGGCGCCTGGAAGCTGCTTGGTGTTATCGCCATCCTGTGCCCCAGTTCGCCTCGCCTGAAGGAATGGGCCTATGCTGGGATGACCTTCGATCTCATCAGTGCTGCAATATCCCGAACTGTGGCAGCCGGCGAACCCGTCAAGATACTCCCTCCACTTCTCGTTCTGGTGATCGTGATTTGTTCATGGAGACTGCGCCCCGTAGGGCGAGCGTGGAGGACCGCATCACCTGGATACGGAGAGCAATCGTGAACATCGAATCCTAGCAGCGATTACTTGCCGCGAGGCCGAGCAGCGACATTTGGCCTCCAGGAGATCCGTCCCACCCAAGAGAGAGACGTGTTGCACCACGCGGATACTGCAGCAGAAATGAAAAACCGCCAACAATCGCTCAAGCGAAGATGCCGTAAAGATTGGGCCTCTGGCTTTCCACCCGTGGGGTTAGGAATTGGTAGTTAACTAATCATCGAAGACGAAGCGGAGGGCTCTTACCCACGTCCTGGCCAGCATGCTTCGAAAAGTGTTCATCGAGATCGAGGTTCAATTCCAGAACGTTTACCCTGGGCTCACCGAGCAATCCGAATTGCCTTCCTTGCGTGTGCCTCGCTAGGACGGTTCGTAACTGCTCAACGACAATTCCACGCGCTTCGGCCACACGCGGCAATTGGAACTCTGCCGCCGCCGGAGTGATGTCGGGATCGAGCCCTGAGGCGGAGGTTGTGACCAGATCAATCGGTACCGAAGTTCCCGGGTTTCCCGCCTGAGCCGCGGCCACGTCGGCTTTCACGCGATCGAGAAGCTTCTGGTTTGTTGGGCCGAGGTTTGAGCCGCCGGAGTTCGCGGCGTCGTAGTCGTTTCCGGCGGCGGACGGGCGAGAATGGAAATACTGCGGCCCGTCGAATTCTTGGCCGATGATGCTGGAGCCGATCAGCTTGCCGTCTTTCACGATCAGTTGGCCGTTGGCCTTCCTGGGGAAGATCAGCTGCGCCAGTCCCGTAACGACGAGCGGGTAAATCAAGCCGAAGAGCACAGTGGTTGCCACAGTCATGGTGATTGAAATCCAGAGGTTCTTTTTCATAGCGACTCCCTATGCCAGCCCCACGCGCGTGATGAGCAGGTCAATCAGCTTGATTCCGATGAACGGAATAATGACGCCGCCGGCACCGTAAACGAGCAGGTTGTTCCGCAGCAGAACGGCGGCGCCCATGGGGCGATACTTCACGCCGCGAAGCGCAAGTGGGATCAGCGCGATGATGATGAGCGCGTTGAAGATCACGGCAGAAAGAATGGCCGACTGTGCCGTCTGCAGATGCATGATGTTAAGCGTGTTCAGCACCGGAAAAGTCCCGGCGAACATCGCGGGAATAATCGCGAAGTATTTTGCAACGTCGTTTGCGATGGAGAAGGTCGTCAGCGAACCGCGCGTCATCAACAACTGCTTGCCGATCTCAACGACTTCAATGAGCTTGGTCGGATTGGAATCGAGGTCCACCATGTTACCGGCTTCTTTCGCGGCCTGAGTTCCCGTGTTCATGGCGACACCCACATCGGCTTGGGCCAAGGCAGGCGCGTCGTTGGTGCCGTCACCGGTCATGGCGACAAGTTTTCCGTCGGCCTGCTCGCGGCGGATGAGGTCCATTTTGTCTTTGGGAGTGGCCTGTGCCAGGAAGTCGTCCACGCCCGCTTCACGGGCGATGGCAGCGGCGGTGAGCGGATTGTCGCCCGTGATCATCACGGTGCGAATTCCCATGGCCCGCAGCTGATTGAAGCGGTCGCGGATGCCGCCCTTCACGATGTCCTTGAGTTCGATCACGCCAAGGGCGCCGCGAGTCTTTTCAGCGACCACCAGAGGTGTTCCGCCGGAGCGCGCGATCTCCTCGACAATCGCTGTGACTTCGCTGGGGAACTTGATGCCATTCTGTGATAGGAAGGTCGCGATGGACTCAGCCGCGCCTTTGCGTATCTGGAATCCGTTCAGGTCCACGCCAGACATGCGTGTGTTGGCGGAGAAGGGAACAAAGACGGTTTCGTGAGAACTGAGCTCCCGCCCGCGTAGGCCATACTTTTCTTTGGCCAGTACGACAATAGACCTGCCTTCCGGAGTTTCATCGGCCAGCGACGAAAGCTGCGCAGCGTCCGCCAATTCTCTTTCGGTGACACCCGGCGCGGGAACAAAGCGTGAAGCTTGGCGGTTGCCCAGAGTGATGGTCCCGGTCTTGTCAAGAAGTAGGGTGTTTACATCACCGGCGGCCTCCACGGCGCGTCCGGACATCGCAAGCACGTTGTGCTGGATCAAGCGATCCATTCCTGCGATCCCGATGGCTGAGAGGAGGCCGCCAATGGTTGTGGGGATCAGGCAAACCAGTAATGACACAAGAACGAAAACCGTCTGCGGCGAACCAGAATAGATCGCGAACGGTTGCAGCGTGACCACTGCCAGCAGGAACACGATGGTCAGCCCGGCAAGGAGGATATTCAGCGCGATCTCGTTCGGCGTCTTCTGGCGCTCGGCGCCTTCGACCAGGGCGATCATGCGGTCGAGGAAAGTCTCCCCCGGGTTTGAAGTGATGCGAACCTTGATCTGGTCTGACAGCACGCGCGTTCCGCCGGTGACGGCCGAGCGGTCGCCGCCGGCTTCGCGTATCACGGGCGCAGATTCGCCGGTGATGGCCGATTCATCAACTGACGCCACTCCCTCAATGATCTCGCCATCGGAAGGAATAAATTCACCGGCTGAAACCAGCACGAAATTCCCGGCTTTGAGGTTGGAACTGGGAATCTGTTCCGCGGTGCCATCGGCTTTCAAGCGGTTTGCGACAGTCTCCGACCGGGCCTTGCGCAGCGTGTCGGCCTGCGCTTTGCCGCGGCCTTCAGCCATAGCCTCGGCGAAGTTTGCGAACAGCACCGTGAACCACAACCAGAGCGTGATCTGCAGGTTGAACTTAAACGCGCCGCCGTGCTGGAAGAGAAGGAGCGTGGTGATGACGCTGCCGATCTCCACCACAAACATGACTGGATTGCCCATCATTTTGCGCGGGTTCAGCTTCAGCAGCGAGTCCCACAAGGCACGCTTTATAATTTTCCATTCCCAAACTGCTTTAGTTTTTGCCATCAGAATGCCTTTCCCGCCATCATCAGCAGGTGCTCCAGAATTGGGCCGAGGCTCAATGCGGGGAAGAACGTCAAGGCACCCACGATGAGTATTACTCCGATCAGGAGGACGGTGAACAGGGGCGTGGTGACCGGGAAGGTTCCGAGGGACGGAGGAACATATTTCTTCTGGGCCAGGTTGCCGGCAATTGCCAGCGTTGGGATGATCATCATGAATCGGCCAATGAGCATCGTGAAACCGCCTGCGATGTTGTACCAGGTGGTGTTGGTCGTCAACCCGGCAAATGCGGAACCGTTATTGCCTGCCTGCGATGTGAACGAGTACAGAATTTCACTCAGTCCGTGCGGACCGGGATTCAAAATGCTCGACGTGCCAAAGCCGGACACTGCCGAGATTGCGGAAAAGCCGAGGATGATCAGCGGAAAAATGAGCACCGTCAGCATGGCCATCTTTACGTCATAGGCTTCAATCTTCTTTCCTAAATACTCCGGCGTGCGCCCGACCATAAGACCGGCGATGAATACGGAAAGTACGATATAAATCAGCATCCCGTACATTCCGGAACCGACTCCGCCGAAGACTACCTCGCTCAGCATGATGTTGGCCAGGGGAACCATGCCGCCCAGGGGAGTGAACGAGTCATGCCAGCTATTGATCGCGCCACAACTTGTGTCGGTAGTGACGGTCGCCCAGAGCGCACTGTTGGCAATGCCGAAGCGGACTTCTTTGCCTTCCATATTTCCGCCAGGCTGCATCAACGACGCCCTTTGATCTGTTCCAGTAAGTAGCGGATTTCCACGAGCCTCTGCCCAGTAGGCAACGATGACTCCGGCAAGGAACAGAGTGGCCATCGCAGACCACACAGCCCAGCCATGGCGCTGCGAACCGGTCATCTGGCCGAGCGTGTAGGTGAGCCCGCTGCCAATGGAGAAGATCGCGACCAATTCGATGAGATTGGAAAGCGGCGTGGGATTCTCAAACGGATGGGAACTGTTCGCATTGAAAAACCCGCCGCCGTTGGTGCCCAATTCCTTGATGATCTCCTGCGACGCGACAGGCCCCTGCGCGATTGTCTGGTCGGTGACCGTGTCCATCACTGGCTTGCCTTGCGCGTCCACCATCGGCTTGCCGTCCGGCCCAGTCTTCTGGATCTGCAGGGGCTCAATCAGCTTGGCGGTGTCATACGGTCTGAAGTTTTGAATGACCCCCTGGGAAACCAACAACAGGGCGCCAACGATACAAAGCGGCAACAGGATCCACAGATTGCACCGTACTAGGTCAACCCAGAAGTTGCCGATGGTCTGCATTTGCCGCCGCGCGATTCCGCGAATGAAGGCGATCGCCAGAACAATGCCAACCGCGGCTGACATAAAGTTGTGGTACGCGAGACCGGCCATCTGGGTGAGATAGCTCATGGTGGTCTCGCCACTGTAGTTTTGCCAGTTGGTGTTCGTGGTGAACGAAGCGGCCGTGTTGAACGCCAGCGCCGGAGCATTCACTGCCCCCAGCTTCTGCGGATTCAGCGGCAGGAAGCCCTGCAGGCGCTCAAGCCCATACAGCGCCAGCATAGAAACCAGGCTGAACAGGAGCATGGAGGCTGCGTATTCCTTCCAGCCCATCTCGTAGCTCTCATCAACCCAGGTTACTTTGTAGATTAGGCGTTCAATCGGTCTTAAGAAGGGATCCAGAAATGTCCGCTCACGGTTGAAGACCCGCGTCAGGAACATCCCGAGAGGTTTGGTCACTAGTACGACCAGCGCAAAAAACAGCAGAATCTGAAACCAACCATTTGCGGTCATTAGAACTTCTCCGGCCGCAACAGCGCATAGACGAGGTACGCCGCCGTCAATGTGCTGATTGCGAGCATAATGAGCGATTCAAGACTCATGTCATCCTCACTTCATGCGGTCGCAGAACTCGACGTACGCAATCGAGATCGCGAAAAATGCAACTGTGACTACAATCCAAAGCAGGTCTTGCATAGAACCTCCTGGCTACCAGCCAGCCCTGCCGCGGGCCCGCCGGGCGCGAGTATCTTCCGGGGTGGAGAGTTGGACTACTTTCCCTCTTGTTGTCGTGGTTACACGTCTGATCTCAACCTTCGGCGCTGGTCGCGACCGGTGCGCGTCCCGCCACAGCGCAAACAGGAAATAGATCAAGAAACCGCAACCGGCGATGGCAATCTGTGTGAAAATCAGAAGACCTGGTTTCATATCCACCTTCCTCGAACTCAGTCCTGCTGCAATTTCCATTTCAGCAGCACCGGTATAAGGGCGGACTAAAAGGTTCCTAAGGAAACCGTAAAGAAACGGGGTGGGCGGACTATTGCGGGCTAACACCTTCGGGCTCAAAGCGATAGCCGATCCAGGGTTCGGTGAGGATGTAGGAAACTGGGGCTTTGTCTTCGATCTTCTTGCGCAATTGGCCAATGAAAACGCGCAAATATTCCGGCTGTTCAGTGCTGTTCGCGCCCCAGATAGCAGCCAGAAGCTTGCGGTGTGTGACTACTTTTCGCGGATGACGCGCCAGGTAGGCGAGCAGGTCGAATTCCTTGGGCGTCAATTTGACCTCGCGGCCGCGGACGCAGGCCACGTGAGCATCAAGGTCCACGCGAAAATCGCCTTCCTCAATCACGCCGCCAAGGCTTTCTTCCTGCGGAGCACGCCGCAGGTTCGCGCGCACCCGAGCCAGCAGCTCGCTAATTCCGAATGGCTTCGTGACATAGTCATCCGCGCCGGCGTCGAGCGCTTGAACTTTGGTCCGTTCCTCACCTTTCACCGAAAGCACGATGATTGGCGCATTGGATTTCTGACGGAAGCGCCGGCAGAGTTCGAGGCCGTCCATCACAGGCATGGAGAGATCGGTGATCATCAGGTCGGGCGGCCAGTCCCGCGCGATTTGCAGGGCAGTGTCGCCGTCGTTGGCTACGCGCAGGTCATAGCCGTGAGCATCGAGAGAAGTGCGTAGCACGCGGGTGATCTGCGGTTCATCGTCCACGATCAAAATTCGCTTGTGGTCCGCCGCGCGATGGTCGGCCGGGCTCACTTTGCCTCCTGTGTCACGATGTGGACGTCAATCGGAGGCGCGTTGCGCAGAAATTTCTGGATCACCGTTAGGTACAGATACTTCCGCCAGCCCTCCTGCGCGGATCGGCCAAAAATGATGTGCGTTATGTGCTTCTCGCGCACGAACTCCGCCATGCGTTCGGCAACGCTCCCTCGCGGCAGGCGAACAACGGTCGCGCCTAGGTTCTCGGCAAACTGAATGTTTTCCTGCAACGTCTGCCGGTTGCTGCCATCTTGATCGACGGCTAGATCCACATAGACGACGTACAGCTCTGCGTCAATTCCGTGGGCCATACGCGCCCCGCGCGCAATTAGATACTGCGCCATGGGATTGGAACTGATCGCAACTGCAATCTTTTCGCGTACCACAACGGTGGGTTGCAGGCCTTCGCGCGACCAGTGTGCCTCCAGGCTCTTGTCCACCACTTGCGCCACCTGGCGCAAGGCAAGCTCGCGAAGCGCGATCAGGTTTCCCCGGCGGAAGAAATGTCCGAGTGCCCGCTCGGCTCGCTCAACCGGGTAAATGTCGCCTCGCTTCATGCGGGTTTGCAATGCTTCGGGCGTGAGGTCGGACATCACAATCTCTTCCGCACGCTGAATCACCCAGTCAGGCACGGTCTCTCGGACGTGAACGCCAGTGATGCGCTCGACCAGCGGATTGAGGCTCTCGATGTGCTGCACGTTGACCGTCGAAACCACATCGATCTTTGCGTCCAGCAAGTCGATCACGTCCTGATAGCGTTTGGGATGGTTGCTGCCCTCGATGTTGGTGTGGGCCAGTTCATCGACAAGAGCTACCGCTGGCTTGCGGGCAAGGACGGCGTCCACATCCATCTCGGTGAAGACCGTCCCCTTGTACTCGATTTCTTTCCGGGGAACCACCTCCAACTTCGAAACCAGGTCGAGGACGCCTTTGCGTCCGTGGGTTTCCACAACTCCAACCACAACATCTTCGCCGCGGCTGTAGCGGCGAATGCCTTCGCTCAACATGCTGTAGGTTTTGCCGACTCCAGGCGCGTAACCCAGAAAGAGTTTGAAGATCCCCCGCTTCTTCTCTGGCGCGACTTCTTCCAGCCACTGTTCGGGACGCTTGTGCATCTCATCATTCTGATCTGACTTGCCCTGTTTTGTCGAGAAACGGGGCAGCCGCCTCCAAATTCCCCTGGCCGCCGAAACGCCTGCTCTCGCGTTACAATCACGCAGGTGAAATCCAACAGCACAACCCTGGCTCGCAGCTTCATGTGCGCTCTCATCGTGCCGGCGCTAGTGTTTTTTTATAGGCATGGGCCGCACGCGAATGCTACGACCGTGGCGCTCACGTTCCTGCTTGCAGTTCTGGTGGTTTCGGCGTACTGGGGTTTCTGGTATGCGGCTTTTTTAGCGGTCTATGCGACGCTGGCCTTCAACTTCTTCTTCCTTCCCCCATTCGGAACCTTCACGATCGCGGATCCACAGAACTGGGTAGCGTTGTTCGCGTTTCTCGCCACGGCTGTCATCGCCGGACAACTCTCCGAACGGGCGCGGCGGCAGACGGTTTCCGCTAAGCAGCGTCGTAGTGAAATCGAGCATCTTTACGCATTCAGCCAGCGCTTGCTGAATCTCGAGAGCGTGCCAGAGCTTCTGAATCTCGTGCCGCGGCACATTACCGAGACGTTTGCCTGCAAGGGCGCGGCGATTTGTGTTCACGATAAGGTCGATGTTTATCGCTCCGACCCTGAAACTCGCGAGATTGATATCGCGCGGCTGCAGTCAGTGACCGCGCGAGGAGAGCCTATCAACGTTCCGGAACAGGCTTTGGCATTCGTGCCGCTGCGATTGGGTGTTAGAAGCATTGGCGCGATTGGAATCTCCGGAGCGCATTTGTCGCATGAGAGCTTAGAGGCTCTTTCTACGCTAGTCGCGATTGCTATTGAGCGGACTCGGGCAATCGAAAACGTGGGCAAAGCCGAGGCGGCGCGCGAAAACGAGAAGCTGCGTTCCGCGATTCTTGATTCCATTGCGCACGAATTCCGCACGCCACTCACCGCGATCAAGGCATCGGTAACCACCATGCTCGCCCGTGGGCTGGACAAAGATCAGCAGAACGAACTCTTAACTATCGTGGACGAAGAAGCCGACCGGCTGAACCATCTGGTGGAAGAGGCGATGCAACTGGCGCGGCTGGAATCGAAACAGGTCGAACTTCACCGCAGCCCGCACCAGATCAAAGAAGCTGTCGACAAGGCGCTGGAATCGGCCAGGAAGGACGTCGTGGCTCATCCCGTCGAGATAGAGGTACCAGCCGATCTGCCGCCGGTTGAATTCGATCTCGACCTCATTGTGAATGTTCTGCAACAGCTGCTGGAAAATGCGGCTAAGTATTCGCTCCCGGAATCGCCTATACGTATTTCGGCGGAGTGCTCAGAAAGCGAAGTCACCATCAGCGTCGCCGATCGGGGCGCGGGCATTGATGAGCTTGAACAGGCACTGATCTTCGATAAGTTCTATCGCGGCAAGGATAGTCGCGGTTCGGTACAAGGCACGGGGATGGGCTTGGCTATCGCAAGAGCGGTAGTGGAAGCGCACGGCGGAAGGATTCGAGTCACCAGCCAACTCGAGCGAGGTTCGGTGTTCTCTTTTTCCCTTCCGTTGAAATCCGTATACATGCAGCCACTGAGCCGGATTGCCGGCGTGATAAAAACGTGATCGGTCCATGCGCAAAACCGATCACATTAGGGTGGGCCAGCAATTCCTCCCACAATTCCCCGGGGGCCGCATACGACGTGCCTGACGATTCGCGGTGACTTATCGGACAAGGCTGAGCTTCGCCGCGAGTTGGCTGGTATCGGCGACAAACCAAACGTGCCTTCCCTTGTTTGATTCGTGGACAAAATCGCGCAACGCGGGGCTGCGGTCCAGATAGCTGGAGATATCGCCAATAATGGCGAGATGCAATCCATACGTCACGAACTTCTGGACGAATTCACCCGCAACGCCCGATTTCAGTTGGAAGAACTCATCGCTTAGCCTCACTGCAGGAATTGCCACCAGGCTGGCCTTGTGACTCCATGCTGCGCTCATGAGTTCAAGCGCATCGCCGCCATGCTCAAGTCGCGCGCCTTCAGCGGAGCATTCGAAGATCCGGGTTCCGGCAATTTCGTGGCAGCGGTCCGGCATCGGACAGTTCCTGTACTGGTAATTTAACGGAATTCCCAGCCTCGCCATAATATGCCTTGACGCGTATATTCCTGTACTGGTATATACGAGGCATGGAATCCGCCTTCGAAATCATTGCCGAGCCGAATCGCCGCGCGATCTTGAGCCTGCTGGTCTCCTCTGAACAGTCGGTGGGAGAGATCGAGCGTCAGCTTCGAATGCCCCAGCCGACCGTTTCCAAGCACCTTCGGGTGCTGCGCGAGGCCGGGTTCGTGGAGTCCACGGTTGACGCACAGCGCCGTCTCTACCGTCTGAAACCTGGACCGCTTCAGGAGATTGATGCCTGGCTGGCTCAGTTCCGCCGCTTCTGGTCCGCTCACCTGGATGCACTCGAACGTCACCTCGATCGCGTGCATCCGTCCACACCACCGAAAACGAAGATCAAACAAAAGGCGACGCGCGGCCCCCGGCGCGAACATCACAAAGGAGGAAGGAAATGAAAATTAAACTGACCAGTCTATACGTGGACAACCAAGAAAAAGCTCTGCGCTTCTATGCCGACGTGCTCGGCTTTGCCAAGAAGTCCGATTTCAGCAATGGCCCATATCGCTGGCTGACCGTGACTTCGCCCGAGGAGCCGAACGGCACGGAACTGCAGCTGGCGCTCAACGATAACCCCGCAGCCAAAGCGTACCAGCAGGCAATCTTTCAACAGGGGCAGCCCGCGGCCAATTTTTTCACTGACGACGTCAAGGGCGACTATGAGCGGATCAAGGCCCGCGGCGGCGAGTTCGCGATGCCGCCCACGGACACGACGGGCTCGACCATTGCAAAGCTGAACGACACCTGCGGCAATCTCATTCAGCTTACGCAGCTGCGCTGGTAGGGTCGCCGTGCAGCAGGAAAAGACAAGGAGCAGAAGATGATCGAAGGCGAGCAATATTCACCGGGCCCCGCCAACTTGGCGCGGGTACAAAAAGACGGGGAGAAGTGGACGCTCATTCTCGTCCGAGAACTGCGCCACTCGCCGGAAAAGGTCTGGCCCGCGCTCACCGACCCGGTGCACTTGCGCGAGTGGGCGCCCTTTGTGAGCGATGGGAGCCTGGGCGAGGTTGGGACAGTGAATCTCACCTGGGTGGGAGCGCCCACGCCGATCGCAACAAAAGTGACGCGTGCCGAAGCTCCCAAGGCGCTTGAATACGGCGATATGCGTTGGGAACTCGAGGCCTCGGGCACCGGCACGCGCCTGACGCTGTGGCACAAGATCGATCGGCGGTTCATTGCATGGGGAGCCGCAGGCTGGCAGATCAGCTTCGACGTGCTTGAGCGGTTCCTCGCGGGTAATCCGATTGGACGCATTGTCGGGGTCGACGCCATGAAGTTCGCCGGCTGGCAGCGGCTGGTCGCGGAATACGCAAAGCAGTTCGGCGCTGAAACCCCCACTTGGACGCCCAGCGCGCCGGACGGTTGAAGCGTGGATGAGGTCTAGTTTCCGAACCTAACGTTCCGGAGGGAACATAGCGTCAGCACGTAAACCGGCAGACAATAATGTGATGACACCTAAGGCCAAGACAACACGGCGGAAAAGGCGCGAGCGCGATTCGGGGCCAACCGCCCCGATCAAGCCGAAAGCGGCTTGCATGCGCCACACGCCCAAAGGGAGGACAAACTAATCATGACAAATGCCACCAAACGTTCGAAAACAGACTTGTCAGCAACACAACGTGGCGAACTGCTCAGAGCGCTGAAAGTCCGCTTTGAGAAAAACATGAACCGCCATAAAGGCTTTGCATGGACTGAAGTGCAGGCAAAGTTGGAAGCGAATGCCGACAAATTGTGGTCGCTCAGCGAAATGGAAAGAACCGGCGGTGAGCCGGATGTGGTTGGCCACGACAAAAAGACCGGCGAATACATTTTTTATGATTGTGCAGCGGAAAGCCCCAACGCCCGCAGAAGCCTCTGCTACGACCGGGAAGCGCTGGACTCAAGGAAGGAAAATAAACCCAAGGGTAACGCTGTTGAAATTGCAGCGGCCATGGGCATTGAGCTTTTAACGGAAGAACAATATCGAGAGTTGCAGAAACTTGGAGAGTTCGACACGAAGACGTCGAGCTGGGTGAAGACACCTTCCGCGGTCAGAAAACTCGGTGGCGCCCTGTTTTGCGATCGCCGCTTCGACACGGTTTTCCTCTATCACAACGGTGCGGAATCTTACTATGCCGCCAGAGGGTTTCGTGGCTGGCTAAGGGTCTAAATGAGTTCCAGCCGAACCCGACGACCGACAGCGGCCGCGGCTTTTTTGAAGAGTGCCCAAGGTCAACGGCGTCGTTCTCGGGATCAAGTAGCCGGTCGAGCGCGGCAGTTCGTGCGCATCCGGCGCGCCATCTCGACCTTGGTCAGGTCTTTTTGGTGCATGGCAGCCACAACCTGGCGGGAACGACCCGTTTGATCGCGCTCGCGCTGACTTTATCAGCCCCGCACAGGCTCACGTTCACTTGCGGCGAGGGAGTCCCGGCTAGGTAGATCGAGGTTTAGCCTGTAAAGCCCGGCGCGGCGGCCGATTCGCGACAGACATCTTGGCCGAGGCGCGAGAGCAACGGGGGAAGCGCTTCGATGTCGGCCAGCGATGTGCGGAAGTTCACGATGCAGCCGCGCAGCGCGAATTTTCCGTTGACGACGGCGTTGGACAGGAACGCTTCGCCACTTTTCTCAACGCGAGTCAGCAGCGCCTGATTGACCTCGTCGAGACGCTTCTCGGCGGCAGATGAACCAATGCGCGGCCGCAGGTCCGGCGGCACATAGCGAAACGTCGCGATGCTCAACTGCTGCGTGAACGCCTCGAAATCAGGGTGACGGCGGATTAGCGCGTCGAGATGCTGCGACAGCCGTATGTCGTCGGCAATCATGCCGATCGCGCCGGCGCGGCCCACTTGGCGCAGCGCCAGCCACACCTTGAGCGCGCGGAAACCCCGCGAATTCTGCAGGCCTTGATCGAAATAATTGATGGCGGTTTCGTCGAAGTGATAGTAGGCGGGATGATACGAAAACGCGCGCAGAAGATCTTCGGTGCGGCGCACCAGCGCGCACCCTGCTTCCAGCGGCGCGTAGAGCCATTTGTGTGGATCGACCGCCACTGAATCGGCCTCGTTCAGCGCTCGTAAACTCTCCGGAGCGCCCAGCGCTTGCGCCGCGAACGCTCCGTACGCTCCATCGACATGAAACCACAGCTTGCGCGCCCGGCAAATCGCCGCAATTTCCGGCAGCGGATCCACCGCGCCCGTGCTGACCGTGCCGGCGCTGCCGGCCACCAGAAACGGAAGATCGCCGCCAGCGAGATCGCGATCGATCTGCGACTCCAGCGCCGCGGCATTCATCCGCTGCCCGGCATCGATTGGAATCCAGCGAATGGCATCGGAGCCCAATCCAAACAGGTCGGCCGCTTTCTGTAGCCACGTGTGGGTCTCGGTCGAAGCATACGCCAGCAGCCGCGGTTGCTGTACCAGACCTTTGGCCCGCACGTCCCACGTGGCCTTGGCCGCGCGGGCCGCAAGGAAGCACACAAAGTTCGCCATGTTGCCGCCGCTGACCAGCAGACCGCCACAGTCGGCGGGATATCCGATCAGCTCAGCGATCCACCGAACCGTCTGCGCTTCTATCTCGGTCGCCAGCGGAGAGAGCCGGAATGCGCCCACATTCTGGTTGATCGCCGCCGCCAGAAAATCGCCCAGCGCTCCCAGGGGCGCCGGGCTCGAGGTGACGTAACCAAAGAATCGCGGGTGGCCGTTGAATAGCGAATGCTCGAACAGCAGATCGGTCGCTTCCCGTAGCACCTCGGCCGCGCCCTCGCCAGCGTCGGGAAGCCCGCGCTCGCTCTTAAGAACGCGCCTGATTTCCGCAACCGACTCGTCTCTGGTCACAAGGCCATTCGGCATGGCCGCCAGCCAATCTGCCAGCGAATCGACCAGTTGATGGCCGAGGGCGCGAAACTCGTCCGGAGCCATTTCGATCGGCGCTCTCCTGTCCTTCAACGTATCGGGCAGTGTATTCATCTTAGTAAGGACCTCCACCATCCGCCTCAATGCGAATGCCAAATGCAAATCGTATCAGCGCAGTCCCTCGAAAAGATCGGATTCGCGCGCGCGGCCGCCATTCACCAGGCTGAAGACGCGATAAAACTCCTGGGTTCCCCAGATCGCCTTATGGTTTTCATCGGATAAGTGTTCGAGGTTTTTGTAAATGCTCATCTGCGTCTTGTGGCACGACACCGCTTTCCAGACGGTCGGCCAGAACTGACTGGTGTCCAGCACCGTGGTAAGGACCCAGTCCGGCCACGGTGACGACTTTCGCTCGATGCCATCCACTCTGGAGGTCAGGCTGCGCAGCGCGGTTTCATAGGCCTCCCATTTCCGCCGGCTCCACTCCATGTAATACAGCTTGGACACGCGATGAGGCTTGCCCGGCCCGTCTTCCCCCGCAGCGGCAACCACCGCGGCGGTGGCGAGCTGCGAGATGGCGATGTGATCCGGATGGCCATAAGCGCCTTCGGGACCAAACGTAATGACGACGTGGGGCTGCACCCGACGAAGTTGGACGGCAATCCTCGCTATCGCCTCAGCGACGTTCACTTGATCCAGGTCGCCGTCGTGGTAATCGAGGAAATTGACCTCGCGCACGCCCAGGATTCTTGCTGCTTCGTGCAGTTCGGCCTCGCGCACCCGACCGACGATCTCCGGCGGCGGCTTCTCTCCGTTTTCGCCGAAGCGGCCACGCTCGCCGCGGGTGGCGGTTACCAGATAAGTTTCGACCCCCTCGCTAGCGTACTTCGCCAGGGTTCCGCCGATGCCAAGGGATTCATCGTCCGGATGGGCCAGCATACCCATCAATTTCAATGGCCCGGAAGCCGTCTGCACCCCAGCCATCACCGGCCCAGAGCCGTGCGAGTGCGCGCCAGATGGTGCCAGCTGTGCCGCAATGCATGGTCCTCAATGACGAACTGAGCGGTCACGGGCGCGCCGAAGCTCAGCGAGAAGGGCGCCGCCCGATCCAACTCGTCGTCGGTGAACTCGCGCACCGCAGCCGCCGCCTCGCGACTGTTCCGGCGCAAAAGTTCGAGCGCGTCCGCCTTCGTGACCCCTGCCTGTTCGCCGGCATGCTTGGCATTCAGCTCGGCGACGACCTCCCAGGTAACGTTGTCCACGGCCTTGCCGCTGGCGACGGTTCGTGCGAGATCAATCTCTATCGGATAGACACTGGCAACATGGTGCACGATGATGCCCACCGAACGCCCGGCCTTGCCACTCTCCGGCACCGACGCACGCCATTCCGCTTCCGAGAGTCCTTCCGCAAAGGCAGCCAAGCCGGCGGCGCCTTCTTCGATGCGAGCAGCCAGTGATTCAGCGCGATGGCTTCTCGGGCTTCCGCCCCTGGGTTGTTCGATCTCTCTGCTGCTCTGTTTCTCTTTCACAATCGTATTCATTTCTGGTTTCCTTTCATTCACTTGGGTTCATACTCGTCGGGATCGGACTCAAGTGTGCGGCAAGAAGGATGTACCTGCTTGACTGATCGTCCGCTATTCTTAGCTCAAACGTCAATTTGAGGTGGATTGACGAACGCTACGGCAAGCCGAACCCGATGTGTGCGGCCAGAGCTGAACGGGCGGCCCCATCTGTGGGTTGCAGTTTCACGGGACACTTGATCAGAGGCTCCCTAAGTTTCGCTAATGGCGTGAAACTTAGAGTAGGGCGCCTCTATTTGTCCAGCGTCGCCCGTGTGGCGCCGGTGGAGATCCCGCCATCCACCAGCAAGGTTTGTCCGGTCACGTAGCGGCTCGACTCCGCGGCTAG
Organism: uncultured Acidobacteriaceae bacterium; assembly: GCA_963770915.1. GTDB lineage: Bacteria > Acidobacteriota > Terriglobia > Terriglobales > Acidobacteriaceae > PALSA-270. The sequence continues at coordinate 700,144 of CAVYRG010000001.1, read as the reverse complement.
GAAAACTACAGCAGCGTCGAGGTCGCGGAATTCCCCGGGCCGTTTCACGGGAATGCGGTCGGTAAGGTACTCCACCCACTCTTTGTTTTCGTACAGCACGTTGTTTTGCGCAGTGAGGAACCATCCCGGCGCCAGGCAATTCACCGTGATGCCGAACTTTCCCCAGTCGTCGGCCAGGCTCATGGTGAGTTGCTTGATGCCGCCGCGGCTGGCGCCGTAGGGCCCCAGGCCGGCGTAGCCGGCCACGCTGGTGACGGACCCAATGTTAATGATCCGCCCGTAGCGGCGCGGAATCATGCGCCGCGCCACTTCCTGCGCCACAAAAAAACTGCCGCGCAGGTTGGTGTCGAGAATGAGATTCCAGTCATCCCAGGTGACATCCAGAGCGGGCTTGCGGACATTGCAGCCGGCATTGTTGACCAGGATGTGCAGCTGGCCGTAGAACTTCTCCGCCTCGGCCACCATGTTCTTGATGCTTTGGTGATCGCGCACGTCGAGTTCCAGAGAGATTGCCCGCCGGCCGGCGGCTTTGATCTCAGCTTCGAAAGCAACGAGGTCGGCGGCCTTGCGGCAGGTCAGGACCAGATCAGCCCCAGCCTTAGCCAGAGCGCGTGCCATGTGCTGTCCCAGTCCGCGGCTTGTGCCGGTGACAATCGCCACTTGCCCGCTTAGATCGAAAAGCTCGGTGCTCATTGTGAATGAATTCCGTCACCGGGAGTCAGCACGACTTTCATCAGGTTCGGTTCGCGAGCATGGAGTCTCTCGAACCACCGTGGCCCATCCTCTAAGGGAGCGACTGCGCTAATCAACGATTGCACCTGGATGCGGCCGCTCGCCAGCAGTTCGATTGCCTTCGGATATTCACCCGCCGAAGCGCACGAGCCTTGCAGGCGCAACTGCCGCGATACCACTTTTTGCAGCGGCAGCGTCACCTCCGGCGAAATATTGCCGACCAGGGTGATCCGGCCGCCTTTGCTCACGCAATCGACTGCGGTGCGAATGGTGTCAGCGACTCCTACCGCCTCCACGGCAATATCAACACCCGCGCCATGGGTCAGGGCCAAAATGCGCGAGGTCAGCTCGGCTCCAGTGGCGTGGATGGCCTGCGCTCCATAACTCTCGGCCAACTTCAGCCTCGACACGTCCACATCCGACACATACACCTGCGAGCAACCCGCCACGCGCAACGCCTGCAGGCAGAGCAACCCGATCATCCCCGCGCCAAACACCAGCGCAGTTTCTCCGCCGCAAATCTCCGAGAGCCGCACCCCGTGCAGGGCCACGGAGACGGCCTCGAGCATCGCGGCTTCCGGAAACGACAAGCCGTCCGGCAGTAAGTAAACAATGTGCTGCGGAACTGTTACGTACTCAGCAAAGGCGCCGGCGCGGCTGTAGTCGCCGCAGGAAACCCCAAGCACGGTGCGATTGTCGCAAAGATTGATTTCACCGCGCCGGCAGAACGCACAGTGGCCGCAAGAAACGGTGGAGTCAAACGTCACGCGATCGCCAATCTTGAATCCATTTACACCTTCGCCCAAGGCCGCGATTTGGCCTGCAGCTTCGTGGCCCATGACAATAGGAGGAATGCGGCGTCCCGAAGCGCCGTCGTAGCCATGCACATCACTGCCGCAAATGCCGCAGGCGGCCACGCGAACCAACACTTCGCCGGGCCCAGGCGTGGGTGCCGGAACTTCGGCCATTTCCAGCTGAAGATACTTTTGCAGGATCAGCGCTTTCATTTTGGTCTCAGCTCGCCCCGGAAGTATAACCTGCAGGAACGCGAAGCCGTTCCGCTGTCAATGCTGAACCTTGTCACCTTACTTGTTCTTCTCCGGCAGCGCCGCCTAGCTATGGCCGATCGCCGAGCCCCCTGACCACTCCGCGCTCGCCTCTAATGTTATGGACGAAGCAAATGGTGGAACATTGTAAAACGCAAGCAGTTGTCGCCAAGATCCATACCAACCGAACGGTGGAAATCTGCCCGTTGCCGTTGCGCGCGTTGACGGCTTACACTGCTAACACCGAGTGGGGATGGCAAAAAGAAGGGTCTTTTTGTCTCCGCAGTTCTGGACGCGAGAATCCCTCCGCATCCCAGGCAGTCACACAATCCAATTTATTCAAGAAGGAAGGAATGTGACATCATGGCCCAACAACCCGACACGATTGTCTTGATCCACGGACTTTGGATGACGTCTCTCAGCTGGGAGAACTGGGTGAAGCGATACAGTGACCGCGGGTATCGCGTCATCGCCAAGAGCTGGCCCGGCATGGACGGCGATATCGAGCAATTGCGGCGCGATCCCTCGGGGATTGCCACGCTGGGGATCGGCGAAATTGTCGATCACTACGAACGCATTATTCGCGAGTTGGACAACCCGCCGATCGTCATGGGGCACTCCTTTGGCGGACTGATCACGCAAATTCTCGTTGACCGCGACTTGGGGGCAGCGGGAGTGGCCATCGGCCCAGCTCCCGTCAAAGGAATCATTCTGCTCCCGTTTTCTACGCTCAAGGTTTCTTTCCCCGCTCTGAGCAATCCAGCGAATCGCACTCGGGCTGTTCCGCTAACGCCCGAGCAATTTCACTACGCCTTTGCCAATAGCCTGAGCGAGGAGGAGTCGCTGACGGTATATCAGCGCTACGCCGTGCCGGGGCCTGATCACGTTCTGTTCCAGGCGGCGTTCGCCAACTTCAATCCTCATGCGGCTACCGCGGTCGACTTCCAGAACAACGACCGGGCGCCTCTGCTGTTTATCGCCGGTGAAAAAGATCACATTTCGCCGCCGTCGGTCGTGCACGCCAACTTCCATCTGTATCGCAAGTCGAAGCCCGTCGTGGAATACAAAGAATTCCCCGAGCGCACCCACTACATTCTCGGCCAGAAGGGCTGGGAAGAAGTGGCGGATTACGCGCTCGATTGGGCGGTGAATCATTCCGCGGCTGAGCGGGAGAAGAAGACCGCGTAGTCGTCGGCAGAGAATAGCGGATGCTCACAAGGGGCGGCAGCCAGGAGCGGATTCCGATCTTCCCCTGCCGCCAAAATCCTGATGAACGTTTTGGTTCTCAACTCGGGAAGTTCCAGCCTGAAGTTTCAACTGATCGCCACCGACCTTAACCGGATCAAACAGAACACCGACGATCGCGTTTGCCGCGGCGAGGTGGAAGGCATTGGCGGAGAAGCCGTGGTCCGCTTTCGTCACCGCAACGAGCCGGTTCGCACGTTAACTTCTCCGCTGCGCGACATCGGGCCAACGCTGGACTATCTCGTTCGTTACATCGCTTCGGGTCAATCCGGCGTAGCCGAAATTAGAAGCACGGCCGACGTGCAGGCCGTGGGACATCGCGTGGTGCACGGCGGCGAGCGGTTCAAAGAATCGGCGCTCATCGACGATCAGGTCCTGAAGGGAATTGAAGACTGCATCGACCTGGCCCCGCTTCACAATCCCGACAACGTCAAAGGCATTCTGGCCGCGCGGGAGCTGTTCGGCAAAGACATTCCTCAGGTCGCTGTCTTCGACACTTCGTTCCATCAGTCGATTCCGGAAGAAGCTTATCTGTACGCGTTGCCTTATGATCTCTACCAGCGGCACCGCATTCGCCGTTACGGATTTCATGGCACCTCGCACCGGTATGTGGCGTTCCGCTATCGTGAATTGCGAGGACTTACGCGCGAGCAAACCAACATCATCACCCTGCATTTGGGGAACGGTTGCTCGGCGGCTGCGATCAAGGCTGGAAGTTCAGTCGATACCTCAATGGGCATGACGCCTCTCGAGGGCTTGGTCATGGGTACCCGCTCGGGCGATCTCGATCCCGCCATCGTCAATGTGATTGCGCGCAAGGAAGGCCTGTCATCGCCGGAAGTGGACACGCTGCTCAACACGCAATCCGGTTTGCTGGGCGTCTCTGGCCTCACCAACGACATGCGCGAATTGCACGCCGAACTCACCGAGCACGACGATCGCCGAGTGCGGCTGGCGATCGAAATCTTCTGCTATCGCGCCCGCAAGTACATCGGTGCGTATCTGGCTGGCATGGGCGGAGCAGACGCCATTGTTTTCACCGGAGGCATCGGCGAAAACTCGCCCGGCGTCCGCGCCCGAATCTGCAGCGGGATGGAATGGGCCGGGCTGCGCATCGACGCCGCCAGGAATCAGGAAACCGTTGGGCAGGAAGGGAAGATCTGCACCGACGATTCTCGCCTGCTGGCTTACGCCATTCCCACCGACGAGGAACTGCTGATTGCACGCGACACCGTACGAGTTATCCTTGGCGAGCCGCACCCCTCATAGATTGTTAGCCGACACAAGCGATCAATACGGCCAAACCCAATCCGCCGCTTCTGGTTTGTCGGTGCCAAATTGGTGCGCGTAGTTTATGCATTCAATTTGCTGATTCAGAAACCGCTCCTTGGCATGGCCCCCGGTTCTCTGCAGTTTGGGTACGCGATCCACCGCATCCATCGCCAGGCTGAAGCGGTCGATGTTGTTTTCGATCGCCAGTTCCAGCGGCGTGTTGATGCTCCCTTTTTCTTTATATCCGCGCACGTGAATGTTGTGGTGGTTGGTACGGCGATAGGCCAAGCGATGGATCAACTGCGGGTAGCCGTGAAAATTGAACATCACCGGCTTATCGACCGTGAACAGCGAATCGAAATCCCATTCGGAAAGTCCGTGCGGATGTTCCGTACTCGGCTGCAGTTTGAACAGATCCACCACGTTGACGAAGCGGATTTTCAGGTCGGGAAATTCCTTTCGCAGCAATGCGGTCGCCGCTAAGGCCTCCTGCGTGGGAATATCACCCGCCGAGGCCATCACGACGTCGGGCTCTCCGCCTTCGTCGTTGCTGGCCCAATTCCACATGCCAATTCCTTTCGTGCAATGGATGATGGCCTCATCCATAGTCAGATACTGCAAGTGTTTTTGCTTGTCGCAGACGATCACGTTTACGTAGTTCTGGCTGCGCAGGCAATGGTCGGCGACGGAGAGAAGGCAATTCACATCCGGCGGTAAGTAGATGCGAGTGACCCTGGCGCTCTTGTTCACAACCACATCGAGGAAACCAGGATCCTGGTGCGTAAAGCCGTTGTGATCCTGCCGCCACACCGTTGAAGTGATCAGAAGATTCAATGACGCGATCGCCTCCCGCCAGGAAAGATGGCTGCAGATTTCCAGCCACTTGGCGTGCTGGTTGAACATGGAATCAATGATGTGCACGAACGACTCATACGACGAAAGAAAGCCATGCCGCCCGGTCAGCAGGTAACCCTCGAGCATTCCTTCTAGCGTGTGTTCGCTCAGCATCTCCATGACCCGCCCATTGGCGGCGAGCTCGCCTCCGTCTTTATCTTCGGGAAACAATTCCTCGATCCAGAATTTCTTGCTCGCGGAATAGATCGCGTCGAGCCGGTTGGAAGTGGTTTCGTCCGGACCAAACACCCGGAAGTTGTTGCCGTTCATCTTCATCACGTCGGCCAGAAGCACGCCGAGCGGGTGCGTATTGCCGGCCAGAGAGCGGCCGGGCTTTTCGAACGTCTGCGCATAATTGCGAAAATCCGGCATGCGCAGAGCTTTCTTGACGCTTCCGCCATTGGCGCGCGGATTGGCGCTCATGCGCCGAGAACCGGACGGCGCCAACTCGCGGAACACGGGAGCCAGCCGCCCGCCGCCGTCGAAGAATGCCTGCGGTTTCTGCGAGTGCATCCAGCTCTCCAGAATGCGAAGCTGCTCGGGATCGCTCTTTGCCTTCGGCAAAGGTACCTGATGCGCCCGCCAGAATCCCTCCAGAAAATGGCCTTCGACTTCACGCGGCGCTGTCCAGCCCTTAGGCGAGCGCAGCACGATCATCGGCCAGCGCGGCCGGCTCACCTCACCTCGCTTGCGCGCGGCCTGCTGATGCTCGCGGATTTCCAGCACGCAATGCTCCACCGTCGCCGCCATCGCCTGGTGCATCGCGTCGATCTCGGAGCCTTCCACGAAATAAGGCGTCCAGCCATAGCCACGCAGCAGGTTTTCCAGTTCCTCATGCGAAATGCGCGCCAGCAGGGTGGGATTGTTGATCTTGTATCCGTTCAAATGAAGAATGGGCAGAACCGCGCCGTCCCGCGCCGGGTTGAGGAATTTGTTGATGTGCCAGGAAGTCGCCAGCGGGCCGGTTTCCGATTCTCCGTCTCCCACTACGGTGGCAACAATCAGCCCGGGATTATCGAAAGCCGCGCCGCAGGCGTGCGACAGCGAGTAGCCGAGCTCTCCGCCTTCGTGGATCGATCCCGGCGTCTCCGGCGTGCAGTGGCTGCCGATTCCGCCCGGAAACGAAAACTGCTTGAAGAACTCACGCAAGCCTGCGGGATCCAGACTTTTTTCCGGATAAACCTCTGAGTACGTGCCCTCCAGATAAGTGGGGCCAAGAACGCCTGGCGCGCCATGGCCGGGGCCGGCGATAAAAATCATGTCGAGGTCATACTTCTTGATCAGCCGGTTCAGATGAATGTAGATGAATGACAATCCGGGACTCGATCCCCAATGGCCGAGCTGCCGGTTTTTGATGTGCTCCGGCCGCAGCGGTTCTTCCAGCAACGGGTTTTCCTGCAGGTAGATCATGCCCAGGCTCAGGTAATTGCAGGCCCGCCAGTAAGTTTCCGTGTTGCGTAGCTCTTCGGCGCTAAGGGGCGCTCCGCCGATGGTAGATCGGGTGGGAGCGTAGGGACTAAGCTTGTTTATATCGGCTGGGATGCTCACATCAATTGTGCTCATGGCTCACTCCTTGTTGCTAGGCTAAGCCTCGCAGTTGCCCGCTGACAAATGCGATTCTGTGGATAACTCAGACTAAGCGCACCGTGCCAGCGGCCTGCAACCTCAAGCAACAGCAGTGGGTTCCCAATCTGCTTCAGCGCTGCAAGGAAGTGACAGGATCACTTGGAGATGGAGGCCAAAGTCTTATCGGATTGAATCAAGGCGAGCGGCAGTAGTGGAGCGGACGCGCGGAGAACGGAAACGCAGCCGCTAAGGCATCCCCCTCGTTGCCCGAGCATGGGCTCGGCTCTTTCCATACTGCGCGCGCCCGCCGTCATGTCAGCGGGTGACAACCTCTCGGCTCCGGTCCGTGACCAGCTCCGGATGCTCGTGCCGGAAAGTTTCTGCGACATGGCAGTTCCAGCAAACCGGCTGAAACATGGAAAGGACATCGGGGATCTGCTCCGCCCTGAAATCCTTCCATTCCGCCGTCGTGTCATCTGGCGCTAACAACGCCGGGACGTGATCCAAGTGATGCAAAGGTTCAAAGCGTTTGTGGCAAAACACGCACCGCTTTCCTTCATACCAATTGGAGACAATGTTCCATACCAGGCAGTTGTCGGGATCGGTCTCTACCTGCTGCAAGCACTCCTGACCGCAATTCTGGCGCTCCGGCCAGCGTGAGCAGCGGTCCAGTCGCAACGTCGGGTCGCCCAGGAACGCGGTAAATCCGGCTTTGCGCGCCGCTACATCAACCGCCGCAGGCTTATGAGTTTCCGGACAGGTTACGAGCCGCTTGCCGCGGAACTCGAAGTAGGCGCTGAGCGCGGGAATGGAACGGGCCAGAATGAAACCCGCCACGACAATCGCGAGAGCAATCAGAACGAGGGTCAAGGCTGTCATAGGTCACCTCCTGGACGCCTTTCTGACTTGCGTACGGCTGGAGGCAGCTCGCCCCCACGCCACAAAACTAGTTTGCCGCTTTTTCTGGAAGATAGCGGTACTATCGGTCACTTCGTAATGTGATCTGGGTCACGCCACTCGGGCAGACCTTAAAAGCCACTTCCGAATGTGTGATTACTGTCACGTCAGTCTGGCGTGCATAGTCATAGAATTGCGTCGGCGCGATGCTGCGAATTGCGGGGATCAATGTCGAGCGTTGCTGCAAGACGTCCTCCAGGTCCCGCTCCTCCCGTCGTAAAGGAGCTTGTAACCCTGCCTGCCCTTTTCGGCGAAGGCTACGGCCTGTATCGAACAAAGAAAAGCTCATTCGCAATGTCCTTTTTCGTGCACGGGCTCATTGTGTTGCTGGTTGTAGCCTCCGCACGTTACCTCACGATTCATCGCCACCAGATCCAGCAACAGGTTGTCGCTCTGGTCACCGATGTCAGCCCGTACATCTTGCCGGCTTCGCTCTCCAAGTCAGGAGGCGGCGGAGGGGGCGGCGACCGCGACAAACTGGCAGCTTCCAAAGGCGCGTTGCCGCGCTTTTCGTCGCAGCAATTGGCTCCGCCGGCTGTCGTTGTTCGCAATCAAACCCCAAAGCTTACGGCTGAACCAACTGTGGTGGTCCCGCCCGAAATCCAAATGAGGCAACTGGGACCGCTTGGCGATCCACTTTCTTCTATTCTTGGCCCTCCCTCCAATGGGACCGGCTCGGGAGGTGGCATCGGTTCTGGAAGTGGCGGAGGAGTGGGCTCAGGGCATGGCCCGGGCGTCGGTCCGGGCTGGGGCGGCGGCATCGGCGGCGGAGTGTACCGGGTGGGCGGCGGGGTCAGCGCGCCGCGCGTCCTGTTCGCTCCTGACCCCGAGTTCTCCGAAGAGGCTCGCAAGGCCAAGTATCAAGGTACGGTGATCCTCTGGGCGGTCATCGGTGCCGACGGCCGCGCGCATGATCTTCGCTTGCAACGATCGTTGGGCATGGGCCTGGATGAGAAGGCAATCGAGGCGATTCGCCAATGGAAGTTCGAGCCCGGCCGAAAAGACGGAATCGCCGTGGCCGTGCAGGTCAATATCGAGGTCAGTTTTCATCTTTACTGATGCCGCGTCCGGTTCAATCCCCGGCGATTCCACACAAGCCGCGCGGCTTCCAATCCGTGATTGCCGTCACTGCAGACGCGGCCGTGAAAAGCCTAGAAATTAACAAGGAAGAACTCGATGTTGTTCACCTTTTTCTCCTATCCCATGTTGCTGGGACGAGAAAGGAGACTTCCATGTCGCTTACCACACTGAAGCAATTTCTCGACAGCAAGCGTATCGAGTACATCGTTATCTCCCACTCGTTGGCCTACACCGCGCAGGGAATCGCAGCCCTTGCCCACATTCCCGGCCAGGAGCTCGCCAAAACGGTCATCGTCAGCCTTGATGGCGCGCTGGCCATGGCAGTGGTCCCGGCATCACGACATGTCGATTTAGGCATGCTGAAGTCTGCAGCCAGCGCCAAAACGGCGGAGTTGGCCGCAGAACCCGACTTCAGGGACCGCTTTCCGGACTGCGAGACCGGCGCTATGCCGCCCTTTGGCAATCTCTACGGAATGGCGGTTTACGCGGATGCAAGTCTGGCTCGGTCATCCGACATCGCGTTCAACGCCGGCACTCACCGCGAGCTGCTGAAGCTGGCGTGGGCAGACTTCCACAATCTGGTAAAGCCCAGAGTCGTGAACTTGACGACGGAACGGAGCGCGCCGCAAGCCGCGTAGCCCTCGCCGACCGAGTGACGTGCAGCGCCGTCCTGTGCGTGTACAGGGCTCGCCTGCGCAGGGAGGGGTTTATGGAGCTCACACTGAGTTGTGAAGAGGCAGGATTCTTAACCGAAATGCTTGAGCAACGGCACCGTGAGTTGCTCAGAGAGCTTTCCCACACCAGCCATCGCGATTTCAAGCTGATGTTGAAAGCCAATGAAAAGCTGCTCGAGTCGGTCCTGGATAAACTCAGGACCGTGGAAACGGTCCGCCACTGAAGTCGAAATCTTGATCGCGACAAATGCGCCGAGCCTGCGGTTATCCCGCCATGCCAGTCGGCTTGGCTCTTGTAGCCCACAGCCGGTTTTGGGAGGACCCTGAAACCCGCTACTCGTCCTCCGGCAGGGAATCGATGTATTCCACTCCCAGCTCCGCCAGCTTGGGACGAAGGTCGTATAAGTCCAGTCCAAGCTCGCCCGCTCGAAATCGTTCCCGGGCCCGAGCCTCGTTGTCGCGCCGCTGCTCGCTAAGCTGGGCAACTTCCGCGGCATCCCGCCGAGGCACCACCACCACTCCATCGAAATCCGCAACAATAGTGTCGCCGGGATGAACCAGGGCCCCTGCGCAAACGATATCAATGTTGACGGAACCCGCGGTTGCCTTGACCGTCCCCTGCGCCGAAATCGCTTTGGACCACACCGGAAATTTCATCGCCGTAAGCTCGGCGCAGTCGCGCGTGCCGGCGTCGATCACCAACCCCGCCACGCCGTGAGCCTGGCACGCGGTGCCGAGCAACTCCCCAAACATGCCGTCGGTTGACTCCCCGGTGGTCGCCACTACAAGAACGTCGCCAGGAGCGCAAACCTCCAGCGCGGCGTGAATCATCAGGTTGTCCCCGGGATGGGACAAAACCGTAATCGCCGGCCCCGCCAGTCGCGCCGAAGGATAAATCGGCCGCATGTAAGGGCGCATCAAGCCGGTTCGTCCTTGCCCTTCATGTACCGTAGCCACGCCCAATTCGCCCAGCAGCCGCACGACATCGGCGGGTGGTCTCTTGATGTGCTGGACGATTCTGGGTCTCATGATCTGATTGCTCCTGGGGAGATTCTTGCTTTTCGACCTCCCAACAATGTTGCCGTTCGCCGATTCGACCGCGCCGGCGGATTCCCGCAGGAGCCAATCGGGGACGCGCAAGAGTATAAGACATTCAGCCGATACCGGTGGCCCGCGCAATCTTTCCCTTCGTCGAGCTCATTCGCGCTGTGTCATCCCGTAGCTTACGGAGATCGCGCAATAGAAATTTACGAAGCTGCTTCGAACGGATAGTGCCTGGGCTTGTGCTGGACGGAAACCCATTTCATGGTGGTGAATTCATCCAAAGCCCATTTGCCGTTCAGACGGCCGATGCCGGAGGCTTTTTCTCCTCCGAAGGCAATCAGCGGATCGTCGTTGATGGTGCCGTCATTCACGTGAACCATGCCGGATTCGATCTGTCTGGCGAGTTCGGCGCCGTACTCCGCGTCCGCGGTGAAAATCGATCCGCTCAGGCCATAGGGACTGTGGTTCGCAAGGCGCACCGCGTCCTCGGGTGTATCGAACGGCATCACGCAGACCGCCGGCCCGAACATCTCATTTTGCGCCACCCACATGCCGGGCTTGACGTCGGCGAAAATGGTTGGCGTGGCGACGTTGCCTTCCATCGTGCCGCGCAAAGCCACCTTGGCGCCCTCGTCGATTCCTTTCTGCACCTGCTTTGAGTAGTTTTCAGCTTGCCGCTGATTGATGAGCGGACCGAGATCGGTCTTGGTATCGCGCGGGTCTCCAGCTTTGAGCGCGGAAACTTGCGCCACGAATTTCTCCAGGAATTTGCCGTACACTCCGCGCTGCACCAGAATGCGGTTGGTGCACATGCACACCTGCCCTTGGTGCGCGAAGCGGCTGAACACTGCAGCATTAATGGCAGTCTGCAGATCAGCATCCTCCAGCACGATGAGCGCGCTGTTGCCGCCAAGTTCCAGGATGGCTTTCTTTAGAGAGTTCCCGGCGACTCCGCCAATGTGCCGACCCACGGCTTCCGATCCCGTAAAAGAAATGATGCGCGGAATGGGGTGCTCGACGAAAGCATCGCCGATTTCTCCGATGTCAGCGACGACCACATTCAACAGTCCTTTTGGAATTCCCGCCTCTTCGAAGATTTTCGCGATCAATGTTCCCCCCATGATGGGGGTGTCATCGTGCGGCTTGAGCACGACACCGTTTCCCGCTCCCAGCGCCGGCGCCACCGACCGCATGCTCAGATTAAAGGGAAAATTGAACGGGCTGATCACACCCACCACTCCCGCCGGCACGCGATACAGCCGGTTTTCTTTACCATCGATCATCGAAGGAAGAATCTCGCCCGTCATCCGCAGCGGATAGGTCGAGGCCTCCTTGATGAAGGTCTTAGTCAGCATGATCTCAATGAAGGCCTTGAGCCGCGTTCCGCCCAATTCGTCGATGATGAGGTCGGTAATGTCGGCCTCGTTTTGCTCAATCCAGACGATTGCCTTCTCCAGGATCGGCCGCTTCTCGAAAGGATTCACTTCGGCCCAGATTTTCTGCGCGTCCGCCGCGGCGCGGTAGGCCTCATCTAGGTCCGACAGGCTCGCCAGTTTGAACTCGGCAATCGTCTTTCCGTCGTAAGGGTTCTTGTCCGCAAGCGTCTTGCGACTCGATCCATCCCGCCATACTCCGCCAATGTACTGCTGGTTCAGCTTCGCGAATGGATTCATGGAAAGGGAACCTCGGCGCTCAATTTGTGCCGGTCCAACTATAGTCGCCGAACCTGGCAATGGCTAGATGGTGTGCGGCTGGATAGCGGTATCCAAGCCTCGCGAGCGGTGGAAATGTGAGTCGCGCTATTTGATCTCGATTACGGCCAAGCCGTCGGGCGGCAGAGCAATAGTCAGCTCTCCGTTCTTCAGCTCGCGCTTTTCCGCCGCCGGAAGTGCGGCGGAATTTCTAAGCTCCTGCAACTGCGCGGTCGTGGGGTAAGTCGGCGATCCCATCGTTTCGTACGCGGGAAGAACATCGCCATGCTGCTCATCCACACGCGAAACATAGGCGCGGCGCGCTTTGGTGTTCTGGAGTTGCAGCGTTACGCTTTTCGCGGGTCCAGTTTCGCCCGGGGGGGAGAGATTCCACAGCGCCAGCACGAGTGTTCCATCCTCGCGCCGCGTCAGCAGGGCAAAATCCGCATCCAGCGCAATGCGTTCGTCTCCAAGCACGTGCAGCAGCTTGAATGCGTTGAACGAAGGCTTGGGAATGCCGCCCTCGGCGAGCAATCCAAACCCGCCATAGAAGGGCCGTTTCACCACGCCTTGCTCTTCAAACACATCGGAGAACGTCCAGTAGGACATTTGGTCCACCAAGCCGTCGCACTGTCCGATCGTCTCGGCCAGCCACGGTCCCATGTAAAGCGAATCGGTGACCTCCGGCTCGGCTTTGTAGCTGGCGTTGAACTCGCTCCAGATTAGCGGAAGATCAGGCATGGCCGAGGCCTTGATCTGATCGTGAACTTTTTTCACCGCGCGGCAAACCATCTTGTCGCGCGGAATAGCTTCGTCGGTGCCGAACACGTCTTGCGAACTGTCGTTGCCATAGACGTGGGTGGAAACAAAATCCACCGGGATGTGATTCTCCGCGCAATGCCGGATGAACGCATCCGCCCACGCCGCTTGCGCCGTCGCCGGGCCGCCCACCCGCAGCCGCGGGCTCACCCGCTTTACGTCGGCGGCGGTGTGGTCGTACAGCTCAAAATACGTGGCCTGCTTGGGATCGCCCGCCCAAAAATCAATATTCGGTTCGTTCCACACTTCGAAATACCACTTTGCCACTTCGTCGGGCCCATAGCGATCCACCAGATGTTTCGTGAACTCATAAATAAGGTCATCCCATTTCGCCCAATCTTTCGGCGGCGAAACGCTCGGCTTGTACCAGAACGTGAAGAGCGCATCTTTCGCCGCCAATTGTTTCGGCATAAAGCTCAGCTCGACAAATGGCCGAATGCCGTTCTGCAGCAGCCCGTCGTAAATCTGATCCACGTAAGAGAAGTTGTAAACCGGGTGGCCTTGCGCGTCCTCGCTATACACGCCGTTTTCATCCATCAGGATGCCGTGAAAGCGAACGTACTCGAAATCCGTAATCTGCTTCACCGTGCGCAGGTCGTCGCGATAGCCTTCGCGCAACGAAAGGTTCGCCCGCCCCGATCCAAACATTTGCTCCCAATAATGCGGGAAAGGATGCGCAGGAGCGGACGCGTCAATCGTGAGCACGGCAGGCTGAGTTTGCCCCGACGCGGTGCACGACAGGAAAAGCGAGACCGCAAGCGCCAACCCAAGGGCGCGAAATTTGTTCATAGCAGGGCTCCGTTGGTTGGAAAACCCGTTCAGTCTACCCGAGCCGCGGTGATTCGGCGAATGGGCTTCGTCAGTGTCGCGTTGTTCGAGTTGGGGCGGCCTAGCCCGCCCTTAGGTTTTGATCTTTCTCGCTTAAGTTTAACTGAGGTTGCCCCACTCTTTGCGGTTCAAAGAGTGGGGATCTATGCCGCACACTCCGCGGTGGGCCGCGCAGCCACGTGAAACCGTATCCCGGATGTCCCGGCGCCGTTCAGCACTGCGATAAAATACGTCCTTGCCCCCGCACGAATTTGACCGGCTGCGTGTTGTACTCGTCAACACGCGCAATCCGCTGAACATCGGCGCCGCCGCGCGCGCCATGAGCAATTTTGGCTTCCGCCATCTTCGCGTCGTCAATCCTTACCAGGCCGCGTTTCGCGATGCCAAATCTGCCGTCGGCGCCGCCGACCTGTTGGCCCGCGCGCAGCAGTTCACGAGCGTAGCCGAGGCCGTGGCCGATTGCACGCTTGTTGTAGGAACCACCGCGGTGCGCCATCGCGAGCTGAAGCATCCGCTGCAGCGGCTGGAACTCGGCGCGCGCCTCATCCGCAAGCGGCTTGCCTCCAGTTCGGTTGCGCTTCTGTTCGGTTCGGAAAAATTCGGGCTTGGCAACCAACATCTCAGCCATTGCGATTGGCTGATGCGCATCCCAACCTGTGAGCAGAATATTTCCATGAATCTGGGACAAGCCGTGGCCCTCTGCCTCTACGAGCTGGCGCGCAACCCCAAGGCTCTGCCTGCGCCTGAAAAGCGCAGTCCGGCGTCCGCCCGCGACGCCGAACTCCTCACCTCGATTTTGGTGGATGTGCTGCACACCAGCGGCTACATGCATTCCCGCCCGCCGGATTTCGTGGAGGAAAAAGCCCGCCGCCTCATCCGCCGCCTGCGCCTCGAAGCCCACGACGCCGAAATCCTGATGGGCATGGTCCGCCAAATCTCCTGGAAGCTGAGCACAAAGAGAGGTTGACCGCTGGGCGTCTGCTTGCGCGTGTTGACGTGAAGCTCTTCGCTTGTTTGACGTTGCCAGAAGCGGTTGCTAAGATACTCATGCGGGGTGGAGCAGTCTGGTAGCTCGTTGGGCTCATAACCCAAAGGTCGGTGGTTCAAATCCACCCCCCGCAACCAACCTTAAGTTCCTGATTTTGCAAGCCTTTCCTTCCCAAAATCAACCAAGTGTAAGAAAAGTGTAAGAAAACTTTGCCACTCTGGCGCTTCTCGCCCTCTAAAACCGCGCTTTTTGTGCGGATTGGAAGGCGGTGCTAGATTGCGCAGAATTCGCCGGGAAAGGCTTCAGAATGCTTGAGTGCGAATCCTTCAGCTTATTTCACACCCTCCAGGCTAATCCACAGCTGAGTCTGACGCGCCAGACGATCCAAACCGTCAAGGTCTACACGCGCCACAGATGTTTCGCGTCGGCATACGCATTGGGTCCCGTGAGACACAGCAAACACAATACTGCCAGGGACAAAGAACGTGCTCGAGTTGTCACTCTTCGGCCTCACTCGGAGTGTTGGGTTCGAACAGGATCCAACGTTGAACTTGGGCGATGGACTTCAGAACAGAAGCTTTAGGGCAAACTGCATGGATCGAGGCCCGCCGATCTGATAGAGAGAACTGAAAGCTCCAGCACTGCCGGCTCCCGAACCGGTTAGGTGACGCTAGAAGACTTGCTGAGCTTGCGTGAGGGCTCGTTCACACAGCGGCTGTCCCCCGATGGAAGCATGTTGGCGTACACCATATATGGAGATGACAGTCTTTGGCGATCCATAAAGATAGAGCGGAATCCCACTAGCCAGGTCGGGGCGAATATTGGCCGATCCATTCAACAGAATTCCGAGTGTTCCATCGAAAACATCCACCGGAGGCGCGGATCGAGCTTGAATCACGCTCTGCAGCGACCAATTACGCAGGACCGCAGCACTGAAGGCATTGTGTTTGGGGCCTGGAACGTCGTATGTCAAGCCGGTCGACAGCGCATTTCGAATGTCGAAATCGGATGCGCCACGATTTGTATTCGGATTGATGCCGGGTACTAGAGTGTTGGAGAAATTTCCCGATGAGCCGGCAGAGGCGTCATCGATGGAGTGCGACCAAGAGTAAGCCGCAAGCGCCTGTAGGCCAGAGGACAAGCGTCTTTGAAACTGGATCTGAAGAGCGTTGTAGCTTGATGTCGCGCTGTTTTCAACAAGTTCGGCCGATCCAAAAGATGGGTTTGGAGCGGTTATGCTCGCTGTTTGCATCAATCGCCTTCCCACGGCGCCAATATAGGAAAGAGAAAGGCTCTGTTGCTTGCCCAATCCTTGCTCAAGGGCAAGATTCCATTGCAGCGTATAGGGCAGATTCAGCTTCGGATCAAAAGCTGTCAGTAGGCCGGTTTGAAGTCCGGCGACAGTGATCGGAGGCGGGGCGGCAGCCGCTGCCGTGAGGGGGAACGTATCGGTAAAGCAGCAGTTGACCTGGCTCGCTCCAAATGGGTAGGCGTGATTTACCAAGAGGTTTCCGAACTCCGAGGTCGCCAAATCATAAAAGACTCCAAACCCGCCGCGAAGGACTGTCGGCCACTCCTGGCTTTGCGAAAGTTGGTAGGCGATCCCCATCCGTGGCGCGATGTTTGCGTAGCGAGTCTTGAATGGTGTACACCTTCGATGTCATGGTTGTGGCAAGCCCGTAAATCTTTGGTACCAAGGAGCAATCTCAGAAAAGCCTGGATATCTATCGAAACTGAAGAAGGTAAAGGCGCGACACTTGGCATGGTTGCAGATCGTCTGCGCGACACCTTCAATGAACATCAAATTAGCCTGAACACAGGCGCCTCGCTCCCAGAAGATCTGAATAATGCAGAGTTGGTTGTAGTAGCTGCCCACGGGGGCATTCTTCCAGAGGGCCGTTTTATTCAGCGGGTTTCGGATGATGCTGACCTGGCTGTGTATCCCGCCACGCTTGCTAGTGCAGTCAAGGGTTCATCTTTAGTCATATTGTTCGTCTGCAGTGGTGGCAGGATAGATTCTCATCCAACGGGGGAAACGACGGTGGGACTTGTCAAAGAACTGTTAAACCAAGGCTGTTCAACGGTCATCGCGTCTCCTTGGCCTATAAATGTCTCGGTTCCGCCGCACTGGCTGCCGACCTTCCTCCGGGAGTGGACTGCCGGCAAGACAGCCATGGAGGCTACGTTCCTGGCAAATAAAGAGGTTGAGCAGAGGCTTGGCGATTCGCCCTTACACTGCTTGGCCATGAACGTGTTCGGTGATCCCCTCCGGCGCAAGAGCTAGATATAACGCCAAGGAGCCATCCAAATGCTTCGACTACTACCAGGACATTGGCGGTATTCCATTGAATACTTGGTGCCAGCGGAGAGATTCGAACTCTCAAACACCTGTTTCTAAGACAGGCCGCTATTCCAATTCGCGCACGCTGGCACTCTGGTGCACAGGGGAGGATTTGAACCTCCGCGTCCCACTCGGGGAAACCGGGTTACAGCCGGTCCGTTTCGGCCGGGCTCACGCACCTGTGCAAACTTGGCGGAAGGTAGACGAATCGAACGCCCATCGCTCATCACGATGCCCCGGTTTTCAGGACCAGTTGCCGGCCATTCAGCAGTACCTTCCGCATGGCGGAGAGTACGGGAGTTGAACCCGTTAGCCTCTTGCGAGAGCCTGGGTTTAACAATGACGGCTAGCAGACCTGCTGCCTTACCGTCCGGCCCACTCTCCGTTGAATTTTCAAAGAACGACAGAATTTTGGTAGGCCCGGTGGGATTTGAACCCACAAAAGGGCTGCTCTTGAGGCAGCTGCGTATGCCAGTTCCGCCACGGGCCTAAAAGCTATAAATTGTGCAGGAGTTAATAACTCAGTCGGGATGGACTGAGTCGTAATGACGATCGAAATTGAAGCAGGCGCTTCATAACTTCACATTAGCATGAGGCGAAGAATCTTGCAGCAATTTTCATCGCGATTTTGAGCCTCTCGCGAACCCATTGCCTGCATTGGGTTTATGCGTCTCTTCAGCAGAGGCGCCCACCATGGAAGCGTTGCAGCACGGTCTGGATTTCCTCCAGATCCGATGTGCGCTGTTCCAGTTCCGCCCCATAGATCTTAGCGCACTCGTAAAGACGTGCGTTCTGGATCGCCGCCGCGGCCGGAATTGCGAGCGACTTGGCAAGGCGTAGATGTTCCTGAGTGAACCTGTCGGGAGTGGAGTGACCCACGCAGAGCAATCCCAAAATTCGGCGCGAGGCAATCAAGCGAACGCACATCCACGAGTGTGCTTCAGTTACCCCGGTCAGGGTGCGCCACTCGGGTTCTCGCCTGGCATCGGTCAAGAAGAGTTCATCTTGGGTTCTGAGGACTTTTTGAATGAGGGGGAAGTGCATTGCGTCAATCGTCGCAGGGCCGTTAACGACGCGTTTTTTCGACCTCATCGCCTCGACCAGAGGAACGTTTGGTGTAGGCACTGCACTTGTGCGCTTCGTCAACGATGACCAAGTCCCATCGCTGCTGCCAAACTCGCTCACGCACATCCTCCTGCTTGGCGTAATCCAGCGACGCGATCACTTGTGTAGCGCGCTGCCACGGGTTTAGCGTGCCGTCCGCCAGTCGAACACGGCACTCGTAACCTGATCCGATGAACCGGATTCCCTCCAGCGTAACGGGCTCCAGAAAATGCCCAGGCAGGTTCACGCGCTGACCGACAGGGAACTTTTCGGGCGAAAGTTGTTGAGTAGACTGCACCATAGATCACGGAACTCAGGGGGAATTAATGTGGATACGCTAACGGCCCCACATGCCGCTAGGAGCCTTGGCACGTAAGGGGGATGATTTATCCACAACTGCGGGGGCAAGAGCTTAGGATCGGGTCCGGCGAGATGTAAGAGGGACGGCTTATGCGAGGCTACATCTCTGCCGCAGCTCACCGCGCGGAGACCCCCCCTGTTTAGACCACGAGTGCAGCAATTCACCGCGCCGCCTATTCCGGGAGTGTCTTGGTGCCTTTCACTTGAAATGTGCCGGCAACTGTCGTAGCGCCCGTGGTCGGCTGACCTCCACCAATAGACACCGAATAAGTTCCTCTCGCAATGACCGGTTCCCCCGCGTCGGTGACCATGCTGAGATCGCGCTCTTTCAATTCGAAACGTACCACCTGCGACTCGCCAGGTTTCAGATGAATCCGCTTGAACCCGCGCAGGGCACGGATGGGGGCGCCCGCCACGTTCGGGAAGCCGAGATAAAGCTGTACCACTTCATCGCCTTCGCGCTGGCCCGAATTGATGACGGTAACTTCCGCGGTCAGCGGATGACCCGCCTTGACCGGCTTGCTGGGAAGGATCAGCCCCCGGTAAGAAAAGGTCGTGTAGCTCAGACCGAAACCGAAGGGATAAAGCGGTGTGCCTTCGAAGTAGCGATAGGTCCGGCCCTTCATCGCATAATCTTCAAAAGGAGGCAGCTGATCGACCCCGGTGTAGAAGGTGACCGGCAGCCTGCCCGCGGGGTTGTTCTTGCCTGACAGAGTCTCCGCCACGGCGGCCCCGCCTTCCTCGCCTGCGTACCAGGAATCAAGAATCGCGTTCACGTGATCGTTCGCCCAGTTCACAGCCAGCGCGCTGCCGTTGGCCAGCACCACCACCACCGGCTTGCCTGTGGCCGCCACCGCTTCGAGCAAGGCTTCTTCCGGCTTCGGCAGATCGATGCTGGTGCGGTCGCCGCCCTTGAATCCCTCCTCGCTCACCGGCATTTCTTCGCCCTCGAGTTCGCTGGTGATTCCCATCACGGCAACGACAACGTCCGCGTTTTTCGCCGCCTCAATGGCCGCCGGGCTCGGCTTCGGATCGTACTTGGCCCAAATCAACTGCGCCTGCACCGGGCCGGCTTTGGTCAGCCGGTACACGGCCCGGATGGCTGTTTTCTGGCCCTGTTCAAGATGAACATGGCCAACTTTGGTTTGCGGACGCTCGCTGTCGAGGTACTGCATCGCAAGCGGTTTCCCGCCGACCAGGACCATGGCGAAATTGCCCGTGCCGCGTAATCCAATGCTGTAGTCGCCGGTTTCGTCCGCTGAGATGAACCCGTCCCACTGCACAGCCAGTGGATAAGTATCGGCTGCCTCTTGAGGGATGCCATCCGATTTCAAGTCAACCATGTCTACCCGCCGCGTCGCCAGCACAGCGCCCTCACCGGGATTGACTCCGGAGGAGAATTTGGCGGTGAGCCCTGGTTGTCCGTCCGGAGTGGTCAACGCCGAGGTCGGGACCAGCTCGCCATCCGCCCGCAGGAACTGCGTTCCAGGTACGAAGTTGATTTGCGCCTCAGGGAACTCGGCTTTCATGCCGTCGAGAACGGAGACGATATGGGTGGGGCTTCCGTTGTAATTGCCGAGCAAATATTTGGTTTGATCGGCCAGCGGCCCGATCACGGCAATATTGAGTTTGCCTTGCTTGAGCGGCAGCGTACCGTCATTCTTAAGCAGCACCATGGATTCGTTGGCGATGGTGCGCGCCAGCGCCCGCTGCTCCGGGCTGTCCAGTTCCTTCGCATCGATTTTCGTGAAGGGCACCATTTCGGGCGGATCGAACATGCCCAGCTTCATCCGCGCGGTGAACAGGCGGATGAGCGCGGTATCAATCTCGCTCTCTTTCAACAGTCCCTGCTTGTAGGCTTCGTAGTAGGGGCGGTAGTCGTGATCGTCCTTCACCTTGGCGAAATCAAGACATTCGTTATCCATGCCGCGTTGAATGGCCAGCGCGGAGGCTTCGGGTTGGGTCTTGGTGAAATGATGGTCGCGGAAAACATTGACCACGGCATCGCAATCCGACACCACATAGCCTTGGAACTTCCACTTGCTGCGCAACTGGTCTTGCAGAAGGAACTCATTTACGCACGCCGGTTGGCCGTTGATGCTGTTATAGGCGCACATCACCGAACCGGCCTTGCCTTCGGTCACCGTCGCCCGAAACGCCGGCAGATAGGTATCCAGTTCATCATGCTTGCTGACGGCGACATCTGCCTTGTGGCGGGTGGTCTCAGGTCCGCTATGTACGGCGAAGTGCTTGGGCGTGGAGATGACGCGATAGTATTTCGGATCGTCACCCTGCATGCCGGTGACGAAGGCAACACCCATGCGAGCCGTCAGGAACGGGTCTTCGCCGTAGGTTTCCTGCCCGCGTCCCCAGCGGGGGTCGCGAAAGATGTTGATGTTCGGCGCCCAGAAGTCGAGGCCCTGAAAAATGTCGCTGTGGCCGTCCTTCATCCCTTCCACGTACTTTAGCCGTGCCTCGGTGCTGGTCGCGATCGCAAGGCGGTGGATGGCGTCGGTGTCAAACGTAGCGGCCAAGCCGACCGGCTCCGGAAACACGGTTACACCGGAGTTATTAGCCACTCCATGCAGAGCCTCGCTCCACCAGTCGTAGTCCGGCACACTTAAGCGGGGAATAGCACGCGACTGGTTTACCAGTTGCGAAACTTTTTCCTCCACCGTCATGCGGTGCACTAGATCCGCGGCCCGTTCTGCGAAGGATAATGACGTATTCAGATACGCTGGCTTTTCGGAGTTTTGTGCGTGCAAATCGCGCACGATGAACACCAGCACAAACACAATGAATATCCGCAAGTTGAGGCTCGGCATCGTATCTCCAGGTTCGATTTGAGTTTCTAGAGCTTAGTCGGAAGAGCAATCGTTACACGCGTGCTCAATCGCGGCGCAAACGTTTACTGCAACTACCCTTTACTGCTCGAAAGTGATCGTGTACTCCTGATGCGGGTTCAGACGGACCCGCCAAACGCCCTCGGCCTCAACCGCCTTAACCGCTTTGCCGCCGGATTGAATACTGACAACGCGCTGCCCATGCGGCGGCCGCAGTTTGAACTCGCCGGCGACGCCCGGGCGAAGCGCACCGGAGACCGCTTTGCCATTCTTCCAGGAGGCGTCCACCTCCACATCGCCGCGAGCGCGCAATCCATGGAAATGCCCGTCCGGCCAAGCCGAGGGCAGCGCCGGCAGAAATGCGATCACTCCGGAGTGGCTCTGCAGGAGCATCTGCGCAATCCCGGAAGCTCCCCCGAGGTTGGCGTCAATTTGGAACCACCGGCCGCCGGCATTCAGCAAGCTCTCGGCACACGTTGAGAGCAGATGGTGAAGGTGCTGGTAGGAGCGGTCCCCATCTTCCAGCCTCGCCCAGAGATTGATGTACCAGGCAGCGGGCCAGCCACTTTTGCCGGCGCCGGCCTGGATCCTGCGCTCGAGTGAAATGCGCGCTGCCTTGGCCAGTTCAGGCGTACCCCGCAGCGTGATTTCATCCTCCGGGAAAAGAGCGAACAGATGGGAGACGTGCCCTATCCCGGGTTCGTTTTCCTCGTAATCTTCGCTCCATTCCTGGAGCTGGCCATACTTGCCAATCTTGAGACTCGGAATCCGCTTCAGCGCGGCTTCAAGCTGGGCGCGGTATGCGGAGTCGATTCCCAGAATCTGCGAAGCGTGGATGGTGGCGTGGAAGAGACTGTAAATGATCTCGTAATCCATCGTGGCGCCCACGGTCTGCCGGCCCACGGTTCCATCCGCCATCTTGTAGCTGTTCTCCGGCGAATAGGAGGGGTTGGTGACCAGATGCCCGTGGCCGTCGTCGATCAGGAAGTCGAGCAGAAACTCCGAGGCTTCCTTCATAACCGGATAAGCTTCACTCCTCAGGAAAACGCGGTCCAGTCCATATTGATAGTGGTCCCAATAATGGAGCGCCAGCCACGCCCCGCCCATCGGCCAGACCCCGACGTAACCGTAATCCACTGGCGCGGTGTCGCCCCAGGCATCGAGGTTGTGGTGGAAGACAAAACCACGCGCGCCGTACATTTCCTTGGCGGTGAGGCGGCCATTGGGCATTGACATTGCGACCAGGTCGAACAAAGGTCCGGTAGTTTCGGCCAGGTTGCCGACTTCCGCCGTCCAGTAATTCATTTCAAGATTGATGTTCGTGGTGTATTTGCTGTCCCAGGGCGGAGCAAATTTGTCGTTCCATATGCCTTGCAAGTTCGCCGCCATGGTTCCGGGGCGGCTGCTGTCCATCAGCAGATAGCGGCCGAACTGGAAGTACAACGCGGCAAGTCCGGGGTCATCTTTTCCATCCTTGATTCGGGCCAGGCGCTCGTCGGTCGGAAGGTTCTCAACCGACGGATCGCTCGCGGGTGGCGCCAGTTCCAGATCAACCCGGCGAAACAGTTTTTCGTGGTCTGCGAGATGGGCTGTTTTCAGCTCGGAAAAAGGCTGGTTGGCGCGGGCCATGTACTGCTCGCAAGCCGAGGCCGGATCGCCGCCGCGATAATTCGTCGCAGCAACCACCAGCAGCGTCACGGCATTCGCCTGCGACACGTTCAGTTCGCTGCCCGCAACCGCAACCGCGCCGCCTTCGTTGATGGCGCGCAGGACGGCACGAAACTTAACCCCGGTGGGTTCGATCTCGGCCAACTCAGCCTGACGGCGCTCCGGCGTCATCCACGGCTGGATCCAAAAAGTCGTGTGGGCCTTTGCTTCGCCATCCAGAATGACGCGGTCAGGCGCGGCCACGGTGGTCTGGCTATCCTGCTCGCGTGTGAGCGTGGCATGAAACGACACCAGGCCGGGCTTATCGCAGGAAATCCGGACCACGATGGCCTGGTCCGGCACGGAGGAAAACACTTGCCGGACGCAGCTCGCTTCGCCGACCCGATAACTGACACGCACGACGCCCGTAGCCAGGTTCAGCTCGCGCCGGTAGTCGCTAGTGTTATCTAGGCCCGAGAACTCGATGTTCAGGTCCCCCAGCGGCTGATAAGGCGGCTGGCGGTTGGGAATGCCCAGCATCTTCTGGTCTTCCAACGTTTCCGCCTCTTTGGCCTTGCCTTCGAACAGCAGGCGCCGGACCTCCGGCAAGGCCTTGAGCGCTTCGGGGTTGATGCGGTCGCGCTTCTTGCCGTTCCAGACGGTATCTTCGTTCAGTTGGATGTGTTCTTTTGCGATGCCGCCAAAAACCATAGCGCCCAACCTGCCATTGCCGACGGGCAGAGCGTCGCCCCATTTTTGTGCCGGGTGCGTGTACCAAAGCAAAGGATCGGCGGCGTGAAGCGGAACTACCGCGAAAGCGACCAGAACAAGAGAACAAATCAGAATATTTCGCATAGAGTTCTTTCTATAAAAACTCGCTGCCCCTGTTTCGGGTTGTTCACTGCACAGCTTCAGCAGCGAGCGTTGATTCTTCAGATTCGCAAACGGCTGGCAGGAAAGTCTAACTCACATCGCGCGCTTTGGCTGGCCGACTTCTAAGAGAGGCTTACCGGCCATTGGAGCTGTCACGTCGAATCCCAAGGTATTTCCTACATCGGCACATTGACCTTCGGCCAATAGCGGAAGTTACGCAAAATGGCGTGTCCTGAGCCGCAGGCATAGATCGCCGGCCGAACATCAAGAAAGCCGCCAAGCACGTTGTGATGCATCCCAGAAATTTCCGCGGATTCCCGCGTGCGCTGCCAGGGTTGGCCGGGAATGCGGAAATAAAAATCTACCTCTTGCCGGTCGTTGACCACCCGCAAAGTAGCGCGCGTCGCGCCTTTGTGCTGGCGGCTGGGGATGTAGCCGTTGGGAATCCGCACTCCCAAACCCTCGGAGTCCAAAAAGATGCCGGTCGCGTGATCGGGGTTGTAGAAAAGAAGCAGCCCGGATTCGCAGCCGGGATCGTTCTCAATGTCGATCTCGACAGTGTACGAGTGTCCTCCAACGGGAGTGGTCAGAGCGGAAGTGTCGGCAAGAGAACCGCCGCGCGCTGCCAACGTGAGCGCGCTGTCTCCAACGGAGAATCGGGACGCATCGTATTCCCGCCAGAAGCCCCATTGCAGGCCGAGTTCCGCGCTGGTGAAATCGTCCGAAGGATCGGGAAAAGGCTGCTGCGTCGCGCCGGGGACCGGCACTGGGATCGCCGAGTCTGGCGTGACGCCGTGTGGCACACGGAACCAGCCGTCGGCCGTCCACTCGATGGGGAGCAGCAGTAACTGGCGGCCGAGAGTGCGATAGCCATTCTCATAAGAATGAACGGTCATGTACCACTTTCCGTCTGGAGTATCGACCAGCCGCCCGTGGCCCACACTCATCCAACGGTCATCCCGCGAGGCGGTGTGCGCAATTGGATTGTAAGGCGAGAGTTCCCATGGGCCTTCCGCATGGCGGCTGCGCGCGCTGACCACCGCGTGGCTGGTAGCCGGCCCGGCGGTGCCTCCTTCGGCGACCGTGAGATAGAAGTAGCCGTTGCGCTCAAGCAGTTTGGGCGCTTCGAGACAAGTGCACTCGACCCTGATGTTGGCAGGGATGGGCCACGGTTCAAACACGACTCGCGGAGGGACTTTCACGGCGAGTCCGTCGGCGGTCAACTCCGCCATTTGTCCGCCGGCCATGTAGAGAAAACGGCGGCCGTTCTCGGAAATGTGCGCGGGGTCGATGGCGTTGATGCCGAGATCGACGGGCTCGCTCCACGGTCCTGTCGGATGATCGGCGTGGACGACGCGCAGCCGGTTGTCCGCGGGAAAATAGATGTAAAAGTGCTTCTCATACTCACAGAGATACGGGGCCCACACGCTGCCGTAATAGCGATGGAGCGCCGCGGCCACCGGACGCCAGTTGATCAAGTCTCGCGAGTGCCAGATCAGCAGGCCGGGAGCGTAGTCGAAGCTGGAGTGCGTAAGGTAGAAATCGTCGCCAACACGAATGGGACTTGCATCGGGATGGTCGCCTCCCATGATCGGGTTGCGGTACGTAGCGGCGGCCCTCCCGTACACCAGCTCGGAACCCGGAGCAACCGCAAGCGCTGCGGAGAGAAGCGAAGCGTTCTGGACAAAACGGCGGCGTGTAATCATAGGCGGCAGTCTACCTTCGTGGTGGCGCTGAAGTGAAGATCGCCTCGCCCTCCCGGCATGCCTTCAGCGATCAATTTACATGGGAAACGCGGCCCATTGGGTTGACGTTGCAAAGTTTATGATCCTGACACTTCAGGCACCGAGGGCCGCGGTTGAACCGGCTTCGCCGTAATCTGCAATGTGGCCGAGGTCAGGTCCGGACCGTCCCAGCCGTCCTTTTGTGCCTCAATGTGAATGTCACCTGGCCGCTTTGTGCTCTGAACGATGACCTGGGCGAGACCGTTGAAGAGAGAGCGTCGGGGTTCCTTGTCACTCTCTTGGCAGTTAGGATCTCCGTTCCCGACGCCGATCAACTTCCCCGGTCCAGAAACGGTGAACGCAATTTTGTTGTTCGCGATTGGCACGGGACGGCCTTCTCGATCGAGAGCCTCAACCCTCACCAGGACCAAGTCTTCGCCAGTCGCTTCGATTTCGGTGCGATCCGCCGTCAGCCGGATGGAAGCAGTCGTTCCGGTGGTCTCGCGCTTTTCCGACAGCACCACCTTGCCATCTTTTGAACCGCGGGCCTCGAGTGCGCCCGGCTCGTACTTCACCTTCCATTCCAAGTGTCCAAGGTGCGGAACGTTCTGGCTGCCCAGGCTCTTGCCATTCACCAGCAGTTCTACTTCGTCCAGGTTGCTATAGACCCACACCGGAATCTCGTCGCCCTCCCGGCCATGCCAATTCCAGTGCGGGAATAGATGCAGCGCGGGCTCGTTTCGCCACCACGCTTTGTAATAAAAGAAGTAGTCCTTCGGAAAACCACACATATCGGCGATTCCGAACTGCGAATTGATGGAAGGCCAGCCATACGGAGTCGGTTCTCCGCGGTAGTCGAAGCCGGTCCAGGCGAACCCGCCGGCTTCCCACTCTCGCGTTCCGTAAAATTTCCACCATGCTTCCGGTGTTTCGCCCCACGGCGCCGCGCCGTCATAGCAGTTCACCGTATTGCGCAACGGATCGGTGGCGTACTCTCCACGGGTGGAGAGGGCGCTGGAGGTCTCCGATCCGAAAATCGGGCGCTTGGGATATTTCTTGTGGAATGGCTCCGGATACTTTTGTGTGTTGTAGTTGAAACCGATGATGTCGAGCGGTTGGGAGACGCCTTTTTCATTTTCTCCGTTGACCGCGGCAGAGACCACCCGCGTCGGATCGAGTTCGTGGCAGCGCCGCACCATGGTGGCAGCGATCTTCGCGCCTTGTTCGGCCATGGCATCCTGGAGTTGCCATTCTTCGTTGCCAATGGACCAGAGGATGATGGAAGGCGAGTTGCGATAGCGCTTGATCATCAGTTCGAGTTGCTGCGCGCCTTCGGGGTTGGAACTCATCTGGCGCGTCTCGCACATCATCATTATGCCCATGCGGTCGCAAGCGTCGACCCACTCCGGCGTCGGCATGTTGTGGGAAGTCCTGACTGCATTGCATCCCATTTCACGCAATACCGCGAGACGAAACCACTGCAAACGGTCGGGCACGGCCGCGCCAACACCGGCGTGGTCCTGGTGATTACAGGTGCCCTGGATCTTCAGCGGTTTACCGTTCAACAAAAAGCCCTTGTCCGCGTCGAAGACAACAGTGCGCACGCCGAATGTCACACGCTCTGCGTCACGGACCTTACCTTCCGACTCGACAGTGAGAATTGCGGTGTAGAGGTTTGGTGTTTCGACTGACCAAAGTGCGGGGTTTGCGATCCGGGCACTGGCAGTGTAGGCGGTCAAGCCATCGGCGGGAACCGCCTGAGCTGGCGACTGGGCGGACGCAACTGTGGCTCCCTTTGCGTCAACGATTGTCCAACTCACTTTGGCGGGGGTGTCTTGCGTGCCTTCGTTCTGCACGATCGTGGAGAGCGCCAGGGTTGCGGAATTGCCATTGACTTTGGCGCGAACGGTGCTGTCCCACCGGCCCAGATGAACGGCGTCCATCTTGGTCAACCAGACGTGGCGATAAACGCCCGCGCCTTCGTAAAACCATCCGTCGCCGAAGCTGGCGTCGACTCGCAAAACAATGTAATTTGCGCCGCCGTAATTGAGGAAATCGGTCAGGTCGAAACGGAAAGGGCAGTAGCCATTATTGTTGCGCCCGACGAAACAGCCATTGACAAAGACCAGCATGTCGCGGAAGGCGCCATCGAACTCAATCCAGATGCGGCGGCCGAGGTCGCTTGCCGGAATTGCGAACTCCCGGCGGTACCATCCCACGCTGGTTTCCGGGTATCGCCTTCCGAGCGGCTTATATCCATGTGATCGCAGGGGACTGTCACCGCTGCCCGTGTCGTCACGCACGAATGGCAGCTCTACCGCCCAGTCGTGCGGAAGATTCAACCTGCGCCACTGGGAATCGTCGAAACCGGCCTTGGAAAACTTGAAGTCACCAGTCTTGGCAAAATCGCTTTGACCGAATCCAAACCCCAGGTCTTTCGCGGGATCGGAGCCATGACCAAAGGTGAACTTCCAGCCGAAATCGAACAGAAGCTGCTCGCGGGGCTCCAGAGCTGAACTCGCGCCGGCCATGTCGGCCAGCATTTTCTGCCCGAGTGGGTTGCGGGCCCAGGAGAAATCGGGCACCAGAGAAGATGCGGAAACGGCGAGCCCGGAAACAAGCAAATCGCGGCGAGTAATTGGGGACATGCGAAGCTCCATCTGGCGGCGCGAGCCACCTGAGAATTGAAATAGCTTTGTTACTCGACTAAATGTCCGGCGCCCAAGTTGATTCTTTCTACTTTGGCGGCCGAACCCGCACCGGTTCGCCGCTATAGTGCACAAGCCGGTCTTCCCGGGCGGTCAGCGCGACACCGGCGCCATGATCCGGTGAAACCCAGACAATGCGGAAAGTGTGCTCTTTTGGCATGCCGGTAAAATTGCCCGTCCGCTTTCCGATGGTCAGTATCTTGCTCGAATCGTTCCAGCTGATCGGAATCGTCGAGTAGGCACCCTTCTCGTAGTTGTAGTCATCGCCCTCGTCCTCGTAGAGGGTGAAGGCTCCGTCCGCGCCTGGATAAACGCGCAACTCGATGGGATCGTTCTTTTCCATCGCGTATTCAATCGTCGGGCCATACGGAATGATGCTGCCCGCGCGCACAAAAAGAGGAACGGTCGCGATCGGCGCGGCGGCATCGACCGTCGCCCCTCCTGCGTAGGTCTTTCCCGTCCAGAAATCAATCCAGCTTGCGCCGGCGGGCAAATAAACACTTCTGTTCGACGCGCCGGGCTTGGTGACCGGTGCAACCATGAGCGCCGGGCCGAACATGTATTGATCTCCGATGTTGTGGACCTTTGCATCTTCGCGGAAATCCATAACCAGCCCGCGCATCATGGAGTAGCCTTCGTTTGTGACCTTCCAGGACGTGGAATAAATATAAGGAATCAGGTGGTAGCGAAGTTCGTCGTAATTCGCCAAAATCTTTTGGGTCGCTTCGTCGAAACGCCAGATTTCCTTCGGCAGACCGGTGCCATGCACGCGGAACATCGGGCAGAAGGCGCTGAACTGGAACCAGCGGGTGAAGAGTTCGGCGTAGGCGGGCTCCGCCGGATCTCCACCGAAAAATCCTCCGGTGTCGGTGTTCCAGTAGGGAATTCCGCTCAGCGAAAAATTCAATCCGGCGGGAATTTGGTCTCGAAATACTTCCCAGGTGCCGCCGATGTCTCCCGACCACGTGACCGCGGCGTTCCGTTGCTGTCCGGCGTATGCGGAACGTGTGAGGATAAAGACCCTCTTCTCCGAGGTCTGAGATCGCTGGCCTTGGTAAAGAGTGGTCGTGTGCATTAAGGGGTACGCGTTGAAGACCAGCGCGCCCGGGCCGGCCGCCGTTGTGAAGTTGCGGAACTCTCCCCAGCGGCCGCTCAGTTCCGGTTCGCTGGCGTCGAGCCACCAGCCATCGAGGCCATCGGCAAATAGCTGTTTCGAGACTTGCTTCCAATAGATTTGGCGGGCCTCGGGATTGAAGGGGTCATACCACTGCCCGCGCCCCGGCGGAAAAACATACGGCAGGACCTGGGAATAAAGTCCTCCGGCTTTACGCAGTTCTTCGGCATTGGGGCTATCCACGTCAAACTTGGGCCACACAGAAATGATCATGTGCACGTGCTCGGCGTGCAAATCGTTCATCAGCTTCACGGGATCGGGATAGCGGGTCTCGTCGAACTGGTGCGAGCCCCAGGGATGCGGGGTCCAGTATTGCCAGTCCTGAATGATGCCGTCGATGGGAACGTGCATGCTGCGGTAGCGGGCCACGACGTCCAACAATTCCTGTTGCGACTTGTAGCGCTCCCGGCACTGCCAGAAACCCCAGGCCCACTTGCCGAACATGGGAGCAGCGCCGGTAAGCCGTCGGTAGGAGGCGATCACTTTGTCAATCGCAGGCCCGTACATAAAGTAGTAATTAATGGAATTGCCGGCTTCTGAATTCCATGTAAGGGGCGTTTCGGGCTGCGGCGGCTTGCGCCACGCAAGCTGGACCACGGCGCCTCCACCTCCCTGGTAGTACTCAATGCGAATCCGATGGCGGCTGTTGGCCTCAAATTTGATTTTGGAAACCAGCGTTTCCGGGCCGTGCTGGCTCCAGTCGTTGGCCACGAGATTGTCATCCACCCAGACGCGCACGCCATCGTCCGACGTGGTCAACAGGGTGTATTCACCCGCTTCCTCGGCTTGCAGAAATCCGTTCCAGCGAACGCTGTAGTGATCATGCGGAAGATTGGCGGGAGGCGTATCCGACCAATCAAAGTCAACTTGGGCATCGGTGCGCTTTTGCACCAGCTCGTCGAAATTCTCGCCTTTGAAATACGATGCGCTTAAGCCGCCGGGCTGGCCGTCGTCGGAAAAAAGCAATTTGGACGGAATGACCTCAGATTCGGTCGCGCCCACGTTGACCACGGTCACCGCGGGATTGTCCCAAAGCACGCCGTAGCCGCGGCTGGAAACCAGCATGGGGACGCCGACTTCGCGATTAGCTTGCAACAGCCGCACGCTCGCGCCCTGGTAGTTCATCAGGCCTTCCTGATGCTGGCCAAGTCCGTAGATCGCCTCATCCGAGGGAAGAACGAAGGCTTGCCGGCTGCGCAGCGTATCCAGATCACCCACCCGGTTGGGCGTGAGCGACTTGCCACCTTCAGCCGGCTCCGCCAGAACGGGGTTGCCTTCTTTGTCATAAAACGCTATGGCACCGGTAGCTCGATTCACGCGGACTTCGACTTCGCTGGTGCGCAAGCTCACGGTGGACTTCGTTTCTGCGAGTTTCCACGCAACCGGTTCCGGTTTGCCAATCACGGCTAGGCTGGCATTGGCTGGAAGAGAATCTCCGAGTGCATACACCACGCGAATCACGTTGGCCGAAAACACTTGCAGCTTCAAAACACCCGGATTCATTTTGAAAGTGGCCCCGTCACCGTCCTTATGCACCGACACGACAGGAATGCGTGACGGAAAGTCTGCCGCGAAAAGACACTGAGCAAGAAGGATGATGCTGAATAGGGAAGGAGCGATCCACAGCGAAAGATGCCTCGCGATTTTCGATGCCTTGCTTTTCATGCAGGAGATTATCGTAGCCTTTGCTCTAGTAGACAAGCCTCCTCTCAAATTGCAGAAGATTTTCACTCAACAACTTCATCAGCGCCCAGGGCAAGGCAAAGTTCTTTCAAAAGTCCGGCCTCGACCCTTGGTTCGCCAGGAGTTCCTCCGAGGACAATCCATATTGCGAGGTGCCGCCGACATCCACGGTAAAGCGGTTCAAGGCCTCCGACTGGATCTTGCGGACGCTCCAACATTGCCTGATAGTCGCGCGAAAGTTGTTCCAGCGCCAGCCGCGAAACAGATCGGGATGTCCGTCATCGGCGTAATCACCGACCGCAACGCCTATGTCCTGCCCGGTTCCTTCCAGACTGGTCAACTCGCCGGATTCGCCGTTCCCGTCATTCCCAAACAAAAGGCTCTAAGTACTTGGGGGAATCTTTCTTCAAGGTGACGATGTTCTCCCCATTGGCAAGAAAGATCGTCCCATCGCCGTTCGATTCCTTCCTGTAGAGCCCCGTTTGGCCGCCGTCGAGTCAGCGCCGGTAGCGGCCCTGCGGCAGCTTGCCGTGTTTCGTATAAGGTAGCGTTAACGTACACGCAAGGTTGACCACAAAAATATCTTGACAACGTTGGCCAGACTGATCGAGAATGCGCAATCCTCGCTACAGTTAGCGATACCCGTTGTCCCCAGGAGGCTTTGCTCAAATGTTCAAACTTCGGAGCTTCTTCACGCTTCTTTCCCTGGCCGCTGTGGTGGCGATCGGCGCCGCAGCGCCCGCTGCGCACGGCCAGAGCCTGGCTTCCACGGCTGCGCTGTCCGGCACGGTTTCCGATCCCTCTGGGGCGCGTGTGCCGAACGCGAGCGTCACCTTAGAAAGTCCTGAGAAGGGAATTAAGCGAACGTTTAAGACCGATGCCGAGGGGAGCTTCTCCTTCGCGCTTCTGCCGGCTGCAACTTACACTTTGACCGTTCAGGTTGCAGGATTCAAGACGTACAAGCAGGAAGGAATCGCGCTCGAGGTCGGGCAATCGGCAACCCAGGGTGTCACGCTGTCCATAGGGACGACCGAGCAAATTGAGGTTTCGGCTGCCGCCCCGTTGCTGCAGACCGATAATGCCAACGTGGGCCAGGAAATCTCCACAAAACAAGTGACCGAGTTGCCTCTCAATCTCCGCAACGTGTTCAACTTTGTGCAACTGAACTCGTCAGTGAACAATGGCTCCCAGCAGCAACTCCTTCAGTCCGGCGGCGAACAAAGCACGGCCGATCAGGACGTCTCGTTCTTCAACTTTGGCGGTGGATTCTTTGGAACCACTGCATTCCTGCTGGACGGCAGTTGGGACACAAGCGCGGGCTGGGGTGGCGTCATCTACGTTCCCTCCCCCGACAATGTTCAAGAGTTCAAGGTGCAACAGAACTCATTTACGGCGCAATACGGCTGGAGCACCGGCAACGTCATCAACGTAGTTACCAAATCCGGCTCAAGCAGCCTCCATGGGGATGCGTACGATTACCTGCGCAATGGTGCGCTCGATGCCAACTATTACTTCAACGCGATTAACAACCAGCCGAAAGCATATACACACCGCAACCAGTTCGGCGTTTCTTTGGGCGGCCCGGTGTACATCCCGGGCGTCTATAAGCGGCGCGACAAGACGTTCTTCTTTTTCAACTATGAGGGCCATCGCGAGAACGACCCTCTAACTACAAACCTTCAGACCGTGCCGACCCCAGATTTCCGAAACGGAAACTTCTCCGCAAAGTTGGGAGCGCAGATTGGAACCGACGCGCTGTGCCGGCCGGTTCTAGGTGGAGCGATCTATGATCCATACTCCACGCGGCAAGTGACCGCGACCTGCGCAGTTCCTAACGCTGATCCGACTAAAGCGATCGCGGTGGGACAGACTGTATACATTCGCGACGCCATTGCCGGAAACAATGTCGCCAACTCCATCAACGGAATTAATGCGATCGGCCAGACTCTTGTCAACTACTACCCGGCGCCGATCAACAATCAGCTGCAAAATAACTGGATTGCGTCCGGCCTGGGGGGCAACAATTCGGATGAGGTTAGCGCCCGCATTGATCACAACGTGAGCGATAGCACCAGGCTCTACGGACGTTATTCGTACAAGCGCGAATTCAAAGATGTGTCGCCAGCTTATTTCGGCGCCAGCGATCCCGCGGGGCCGGGGCAGCGAAACCCGAATAATCGCTGGGACGTAGCGGTAGGAGTAAGCCAGGTCTTCAGCCCCACCTTCACCATGAGCCTCAATGTGGGCGGGACCAAATGGGTTGAGGGCAATAACGTGCAAAGCGCTGGCTTTAAGCCATCGTCCCTTGGCTTCCCGTCGTTCATCGACCCGAACTCAGCGCAATTCCCGGTGATCGCTCCATCTGGCTATGTGGGCGAGGGTCCGCAGCAAGGGGCTGGGCAGGCCGACTTTCCCCGCAGCGCCGAGAGTGGCAGCGTCGATTTTGTGAAAGCGCTGGGAAAACACCAGTTGTCGTTTGGATACATGGGGGTTGCGATTGATGAGAATGGCGGTCGTATCGCTCCCACGCAGTTTAATTTTGACAACCTGTACACTGCCGGTCCGGATCCTACCAATCCCACCGCTGGGACCGGCGATGCGATCGCATCCATGCTGGTGGGTACACCTGCCAGCGGGAACACGGGGGTAGCTGTCTTCAATGTTTCGCGGACCTGGCTTCACGGCTTGTACGTGCAAGACGACTGGAAAGCCACACGAAAGCTGACTCTTAATCTCGGGATTCGTTGGGAACTTCAGACCCCAGTGACCGACCGCTTCAACCGGCTGACGACGTTTGACTACAACGCCATCAATCCGATCAGCTCGGCGGTGGGCACGAACTATATGGGCGCATTGGCATTTGCCACCTCCGGCAACCGGGGCCAGTACAATACCAACTACAAGCACTTCGCACCGCGGATCGGTTTCGCCTATCAGGTCATGCCGAAGCTGGTAATGCGGGGTGGATACGGGATATTCTTCCCCTCCCAGTACATTAATAGCCCCCAGATCACCGGGTATGCCACTACCACGCCGTATGTCGCGTCTTTCGACGGCGGGCTAACACCGTGCGCCGGTTGCTCGCTGAGCAATGCCTTTCCGAATGGTCCCGTGCCGATCACGGGGAACTCATTGGGGGGCTTAACCAACGTGGGGTTTAGCGTCGGCGCGGTCTCCCCCACACGCAAGACCTACTATGACCAGCAATGGACGTATGGGTTTCAGTATGCGCCCACCACCAACGATGTGATTGACGTCACTTACGTAGGGAATCACAGTGTTCACGTGTTGGGGAGCAGCCTTAACCTGAATCAGTTGGATCCGAAATATTTCTCGATGGGGAGTGCATTGAACAGCGCGGTTGCCAATCCTTTCTTTGGCCACATCACTTCAAGCGGCTGCGGCTTGGATCAGCCCACGGTGGCGCAGGGCCAGTTGCTCAGGCCCTATCCGGAGTTCTGCGACATCAGTGAGGTCGATGATCCGGCAGGGTCGGGGAGTTACAACGCGCTGGATGTGAACTACACCCACCGCGTGTCGCAGGGTCTCACGTTAATGGCGTCCTATACGTTCTCGAAGTTTCTCGATAACGTAGGCGGACCCGAAAGTTGGGCGGACGCCTCCGCCAACTTTGGGGAGAATATTCGCAACGTTTACAACCTGGCGGCGGAAAAATCGGTTGATTCTACCGATGTTCCGCATAGCTTTGTTCTTAGCTACGTGTATGAACTTCCGGTTGGTAAAGGGAAGAAGTTTGCTTCGGGGATGAATGGGGTGGAGAACGCCATTGTTGGCGGCTGGCAAACCTCTGGCGTCCTGACGCTAAAGGCAGGATTCCCACTCAGAATTAACACAAGCAATCTGAATGCTTTCGGCGTAGGCCAGAACGTGAACGTGGTAGGCAACTACCACATTTCGGATCAGAACATCAACCACTGGTTCAATCCGTTGGCGTTCCTGCAAGCATCGCAATGGACTCTCGGAAACGCTCCGCGATATTTCTCCGATCTGCGTTCTCCCGGTTACAACAATTGGGATATGAGTATTCAGAAGTATTTCCCGATTCACGAAAGTGTGCGTTTGCAGTTCCGTCTCGACATGTTCAACACTTTCAACCATGTTAACTTCTACATTCCGAATACCACCTACTGCGACATTACTCAACCAACGTGCAGTTTTGGGAAGATCAATGCATCCTGGGCCCCGCGGCTCATGCAGGCCGCTCTCAAGCTTTACTGGTGATGCGTGAAAGCAATCAGGGTTGTTGCCGTTGTCTGTTGTGGGGTGCTATCAGTTTTCATCGGGGTGGCAGCCCCGCAACAACCCGATCAGTTTGAATCACTCCTGGCCTCGGCGCAAGATGCCCAGGCCAGGAGCGATTTTCCGGCCGCCGCCGAGTTCTACCGGCAAGCTGTTAATCTCCATCCTGAAATCCCCGAACTCCAGGCTAACCTGGGCTTGATGTATTACCAGATTGGGAAAGACGAGCAGGCCATCGCGTCCTTTCGCCATGCGATCCGGCTGAAGCCGGGCCTGTTTGTTCCGAATCTGTTTCTCGGACTCGAGTACGTGAGGCTGAAGCGGTTCAACGAAGCGATTCCGTATTTCAAGCAGGCTGCGCTGGCAAAACCCAGCGATGTCCAGGTGCAACTCGGTCTTGGCCAGGCCTATTCGGGTAGCGGCAGATCACGCCTGGCCGTCAACTCATACCTGCGCGCGGCGCAAATCGCCCCCGCAAACGCGGATACCTGGTATCACTTGGGCATGGGCTACCTGGAGCAGGTGGAAGCGAATGCCCGAATCCTTTTGACGCGGCACAAGGACTCGGTCTACGTGCAGGCTCTGATCGCGGAGACTTTCGCCGAGCAGCGCGCGTTTATCCAGGCGGACGATGCCTACAAGAAAGTGCTGGCCTCGGGAAAAGTTCCACTTGAGGCGCACGCCAGGTACGGATTCGTCCTGCTGAACCAGCATGACCTCGCCGGCGCGGAGCGGGAACTAGGCGCCGAACTTGCGTCCAATCCCGGCTCGCTGATGGCGAAATTGGGCATGGCCCGCCTGCATGTGGAGCAAGGCTTGAGCGCGCAGGCGGCACACGAAATCGCGGAAATCTGGAAGTCCGACACCGGTTTTTTGAGGGTCAATGCCTCGCTGTTCAATGCTGGATTGGCTGAGGAAAAACGCGCAGAGCTGCTCAAGGCTCTGCGTGAGGAACGGAACGGAGACACGTCGGCGGAACTTGCTTCTCTGTTCTCCGGCAGCGCTCCCGGAGAAAGACTTGCGGACTTCTCCGGGGGTGAGGCCACTCCGGCGGGGAGCACTGCTCGGCCTCGCGAAGCCTCAGCCAGCGCTGCGGCCGCGCTGTATGCCAACGGAAGATATGGCGAGTGCAGAGAGTTGCTTGCCAGCCGCCTCCGGTCACTCCCGGAGAAGGATCTGCAACTGCTGGCGGCGTGCTCGTATGCAACCGGCAACTACCAGACCACCTTTGATGCAGCCGCGAAACTGGCGTCGAATGGTGCGACAGAAGCCGAAGGCTTGTACTGGGAAACCAGATCGGCGGAAAAGCTGGCGACGCAATCTTTGGCGCGGGCGGGCGAAATCGACTCTAGTTCCCCTACGTTGCATGTCTTGCTGGGGGATGTATATCGCCAGAGGAAGAATTTCCCGGAGGCGGAAAACGAATATCGCAAAGCGCTGGCGATTCACCCCGGTGACGCAGGCGCGGCATTCGGATTGTCTCTGGCGTTGCTTGGCGACGGAAAGATAGATGAGGCAT
Organism: uncultured Acidobacteriaceae bacterium; assembly: GCA_963770915.1. Classification (GTDB taxonomy): domain Bacteria; phylum Acidobacteriota; class Terriglobia; order Terriglobales; family Acidobacteriaceae; genus PALSA-270. The sequence continues at coordinate 663,072 of CAVYRG010000001.1, read as the reverse complement.
ATGGTTTGGCGCAGGCAGAACTGCAAAAGAATCCCGACGATCCGGAACTCAACGCGGTGATGGGAGAAATCCTGTGCGCACGCGACGACTTCTACGGCGCGGAGCCATATTTGAAGAAGAGCCTGGGCACCAAGCCGGAGTTTGTTTCCCACGTTCATGCCTTGCTGGGCAAGGTGTATGCGCATACGGACCGCACGCAGCAAGCGATTGCCGAGTTGAAGCTCGCTCTGCCGGACGATAAAAATGGCAGCCTCCATTACCAAATTGGACGCCTCTATTTGAAGATTGGAGATCGCGAAGCGGCCCAGCAAGCGTTCGCAGTCTCAAAGCAAATGGAGCAGCAAGGATTGACACGGGCCGCTGTCGCGCTGAAGCAGAGCGAAGACGACAGCGAACCTTAGATTGGCCCGGGCCATGCAGCGTCTGGCGATGTCTTCGGCACAGCATAGAAGAAAGAAAGGACAATGGTACCGCTAGCACAATGACGAAAACGTACGGGATTACCCTGCTCTTGATTCTTACCTCTTCCGCAGTCTGGGCCGCGAACGATCCTCAATTTGCCATCAAGGAATCGCACAGCGATGCAAACGGTGTCACTTTTCGGACGGCGGCCGGGACCATGCGAGTGGAAGCCTGCGGCAATCGCGTCATTCACGTGGTAGCCAGCCCGACGACGGAGATTCCAAGCCCCAAGGTGCCGGTCGCAACGGAGCCCTGCCGGGCGGACAATCTTCAGGTCAAAATCGGCAAGAAAGAGATCAGGCTCTCGACCTCTGCGATCACGGTGATGGTCAACGCCATGACCGGGGCCCTGAGTTTTCTCTCCAAGGACGGCAAGCCGGTGCTGGCCGAACCTAAGAACGGTGGCAAGGCCTTCGACGTGCCCTCCAAGTGGGAGACGAAAACCTGGCAAGTTCAACAGACGTTTGCATCGCCTCCGGATGAAGCTTTGTACGGCCTGGGACAGCATCAAGAGGGCATCTTCGACGTTCGCGGCGTGCCCATTCGGCTACAGCAGGCGAACACAAACATTTCGGTTCCGTTTCTGCTGTCGAGCAAGGGATACGGCATTCTTTGGAACAATCCCTCCCTCACCGACTTCAACCCGGCGGACGAATCCATCGCCATCGATCCCCAAAATGGCAAAGGAAAGTTCACCACCGGCGCAAAGGGCGCCTATGGCTTTCTGTTGAGCAGCGACAACCGAGATCAGCTGGCGCTGGACGTGAATGGGAAGCCAGTGATTGATCTGCACAACATGTGGACTCCGACCTCCGGCTCGGGTGTTGCGGATCTCCAGGCGCACCAGGAATACGCGATCTCCGCGCATGGCGGACCGGCAGGCGTGCATTTGACGGTCCGGCCTCCGCAGGACACAACCACCTTCCGCTCCGAAGTCGGGCAGGCGATCGATTACTACTTCTTTTATGGCCCGGAGTTGAACCGCGTCATTTCGGACTATCGACAGCTCACCGGGGAAGCGCCGCTGTTTCCCAAATGGGCCTACGGGTATTGGCAGTGCCGGGAGCGCTATCACAGTCAGCAGGAGATTCTCGACACCGCCGCCGAGTTCCGCAAACGGCAGATTCCTGTCGATGTTCTGGTCCAGGACTGGCAGTACTGGGGCAAGTACGGCTGGAACGCGATGAAGTTCGACGAGGACCATTACCCGCAACCCAAAGAGTTGCTCGATCAGCTCCATGCCGAGGACCTTCGCATGGTGATCTCGGTGTGGTCGAAGTTCGGGGAAGACACTGATGTGTACAAGCGTATGAGCGCTAGGCAGTTGCTCATCGCCGGAACGCCATGGACGGACTTCTTTAACCCTGAGGCTCAAAAGGCTTTCTGGTCCGAACTCGACAAAGGGATATTCCAGGATGGTATGGACGGCTGGTGGATGGATGCATCAGAGCCGGAATTTGACGTGCTCAAAGGCAAGCAGACGTTCCTGGGGAGCGGGGACTCTGTACGCAACGCGTACCCTCTTTACGTAACGACTGCGATCTACGATGGGCAACGCTCAACCACAAATCAGAAACGAGTCGTAATCCTCACGCGCTCGGCTTTTGCCGGACAACAGAGAAATGCCGCTGCCTCTTGGTCCGGCGATATCACAGCGAACTGGATCACCTTGAAGAGGCAGATTCCGGCCGGCTTGAGCTTTAGCATGTCTGGTCTGCCGTACTGGACGACCGACGTTGGCGGCTTTTTCCGCCCCAAGGATCAATACACGTCGGAGGCATACCACGAACTGCTGATCCGGTGGTTCGAATACGGCGCATTTTGTCCGATCTTCCGCGTGCATGGATACCAGTCGAACGCTGAGATTTGGAACTACGGTCCTGAAGTCGAACAGGTTCTGACGCAGTACGACGAATTGCGGTATCGCCTGATGCCGTACATCTATTCCGCTGCGTGGGGCGTGACGAACAAAGGCGAAACGCTCATGCGTGCCCTGCCTCTCGAGTTCTCCTCCGATCCGGGGGCGCGAAGCGTGTCCGATCAGTTTCTTTTTGGTTCCGCGCTACTGATTAATCCTGTAACAACGGAAGGGGCGACGCAGCGACAGCTCTATCTCCCCGCTGGCGCCGGCTGGGTTGACTTCTGGACTGGCAAGCGCCTGGGAGGCGGCCTGAGCATCACCGCAGAGGCTCCCCTCGACCGAATCCCAATTTACGCCAAGGCGGGTTCCATCGTCGCTTTTGGGCCGGCGGAGCAATTTGCTGCGGCCAAATCCGATCCGATTGAACTCAGAGTCTACGGCGGAGCAGATGGGGACTTTACGCTCTATGAAGATGCCGGGGACAGCTATGACTACGAACACGGAGCGTATTCGGTGATTCCGATGCATTGGGATGAGAAATCAGAAACACTTACGATTGGAGATCGCAGCGGCACTTTCCCGGGAATGCTGCAGCACAGGACTTTTCACATTGTGCGGGTAGCGGATATGCATGGGGTCGGGATCGCATCTGTAGCCAAGCCCGACGCAACCGTCGAATTCGATGGCAAGGCAGTTTCGGTCCACGTTCTTCCCCCGTCGGATGAAAGGCAATAATCGAGGTCAAGGCGCGGGGCGGCGACAAGCGAATCGCCGCCCCGGTGGATGCTCGAGCAGATAGCTTTGCCGCCACAGTTACCGATCACGGATAGCAGCTACGATTCCGTGACCGTGACCAGGCACCCCATTCGGGTTCGTGGGAAGTTCACGTTCAACGGTCCCCCGCTTGCCGTCAGTCCAATGCCGAGATCAGTGGGATAGAGAAGTTTAGCGTCGCGGGCAGCCAGAGGAATTTGTGTTGTGGCAGGTCCGTCGATTCTCCAGACGGCGAGTATGGTTTGTTCCGGTGATCGCATTCCCAGAGCCAAAGGCATTTGGAAATTGGTCACGTCCGAAGTGCCCAGGGGATAAAACGGCACGGCCTTGGGAATGTGCTTGCGGAGGATTTCTTTGTAAACCCGGATGCCCTCCGTCACCTGCGCCAGTGCTTCTTCCGCGATCGAATCGAGGCGGCCGCTCTGGTGAATCCGGCACATCATCGCCGTAACCATGTTAAAGCTGGCTTGATCGGCGTCGGAATGCGCCAGGGGATAAGACCAGATGGCCAGTTGCTCAGGCAAGACTGCGGCGGACGCTCCCACCAGAATTGCGGGCAGCTTGGCATAATCTTCCTGGTCGGTCATGGACTGTAACTGAAGGCGGCTGAGCATGGCGTAGTCCATGCGGCCGCCACCGCTGCCGCAGTTTTCAATGGTCAGATCGGGATAGCGGCTCAGAATGCCATCCAACCAGGCCAGGAGCGCTCGGCAATGCGCTAGCAAGCCTTGTCCGACGCTCTCTGTGTTAAGCTCGGTTCCCTGCAGCGAATCGACGTTGTAGTCCATCTTGATGTAACCGACGCCGTACTCGTTCACCAATCTTGCGATGACCTGATCGAGATAAGCGCGCACCTCCGGGTTGCGGAAGTCGAGGAGAAAGCGCGAATTCTTCAGGACTCTCTTGCCGTGGCGCACAAAGAACCAGTTATCCGGCTTTTGCGCCAGCAGAGACTTGGCTCCGGCAACCTCCGGTTCGAGCCACAGTCCCGGAATCATGCCGGCCTGCCTGACTTGATCGAGAACAAATTTCAGCCCGTGCGGCCACCGGGTGGAAGAGGGCTGCCAGGCGCCTATGGTTTGACTCCAGTCTTCATGGAGATCGGCGTACCATCCGGCATCAATCACAAAGTACTCGCAACCCGCTCTCGCGGCAGCGCGGATCAGCGGCAACTCCTTGGCCTCGGTGGGATCGGCCCAGAGGCAGTTCATGTAATCATTGAAAATCACCGGGCATCGCAAGGTGTTGCTGCGCGGCTTTTCGCACGCAACTCGCCGATAGCGGGTCAGGGCCGCCACCGCGTCGGCAAACCCGCCCTGCACGCATCCAATCGCGACCGGAACCGTCTCGTAGGTCTCCCCAGGCTTCAGCAGCTTCCACGCAGCGGAGTGCAGATCATCGGGACCACCTAAATAGGCATAGACATCGTCGGCGTTATTACTGCGAGCCGAAACGTTAGAGATTTCCCAGTGCCAGGACCCGTTATGTTCAATCTGCCAGAACCAGATCAGGCCCAGCCGCGTATTTTCGGCCATGGCCATCGGCAGATACCGCTCCGTGGACCAGCTGCCGATGCTTCCCGCCTGCGCTTCCGACCAGCTGGTGCGCTCATTCTCGACAAAGCCCATATCCCAGGGCCGCGAGGTTCGCCACTGACCTTCTGACATCCAGCTATTCAGAGCAAGGTGGATGCGAAGCTCCCCATCGTACTGTTGCGGAGAGGCGAGTCCGTGCAGCATGGCAGAACTTAGGAACTCGATACCGACCGGAGAGTCTCCCGTATTGGTGACCCGGGAGTGGCGTCGGACCACAGGCACCCCGTCAAAAGCCTGATACACGGATTCAACGTTCAGGTGCAAGAGGGGATCGGTATGCGTGCAAATCAGGCGTCTGCGGCCCTCAGACGCTTCCTCGCGATGTCCGGTAAAAAGCATGCGGGCGCCAGGCTGGCCCATACCGGATTTCATGCCTTGATCGGGAGAGTTTTCTCCGCTGCATTGCAGCGCGACTTCGACACCGGAAGAATCGCTGGACCGCGGCAGTTCGCCGCCCACCGGCACTAAGCGCTGCTGGCGCAGTTTCCCGTCCGTCAACGCAAAGGTAAAAATCAGGTCAGGGGTTTTCCATTGAAATGGTTCCAGGCTGGTTGGGACCGACTCCGCCCAGGGAAAACGCGGCACGAAAGCCGTGACTGCCGCCAACCCGCTCGACACCATAAAGGTTCTTCGATTCATGGGTACGGGTCCCCAAACTCTCGCAAAGGAGGGAAATGGATGATGATATTACCGGTAACGGTAACGATTATCGAAAACTCCGACTATTGTTGTCAACTTTGATTTGGCGATCCATTTCCGAAGCATGCACCGAGAAAATCCCCAGCTATGGAAGGAAACAATCTGGTCAGCAACTCTCGCGGAAGTTGGATCTGCCAGTTCTGGGCTGAGAGGCTAGCGCCGTTTTTTCGGTTTCGGAGCCGAGTGTTTCGGCGTATGCCGCTGTGTCGATCTGCGCACCACCAATTCTGGCTGCAGCAGGATACTTTCGGGCGCGGGCGGCACTTTGGACCTAAGAATGCGCAGGGTGATGCGCGCAGCTTCTTCGCCAATCCGCCGGCTTTGTTGGTCGATGCTTGAAAGTGGAACCCGGAGCGAATCGTCGTAGTGGAGGTTTCCGCAACCAATCATCGCAATGTCTTCGGGGATCTGAAGTCCCTGATCGAGGGCGTAATTCATGGCGCCCATGGCGAGCGGATCGTTGAAGCAGAATACCCCGTCAGGCCTTGGGTCAAGATCTAAGAGTTGTCCCATGGCCTCTGCGCCCCGCTGCTTGGTTCCCACATCCCCCTTGCGTTCGGCAATGACGTAATCATCACGGACTTTCAGGCCAGCTTGCGCCATGGCCCGTTTGTACCCTTCCAGCCGGCGCACACCGGGACTGGTTTCCGGCCCGCGAATGTGGGCGATCCTCTTGCAGCCGATCTCGATCAGGTGTCTGGTGGCAATCATCCCTACCGCCTCATCATCCGCGCCGATAAAGTTGGCGGAAAGACTGGGCAGCCGGCGATCGATCAACACATAAGGCATTTTTTGCTTTTCGATGCGGAAGAAGAGATCGACCGTGGAACGGCAGGAAGCAATGATCAACGTATCGAGCCGGCGTGCGAGAAGCTGGTCGATTTCCTGCTCTTCAAGCTCGGGATCTTCTTCGGAGGAAGAAATAATCAGATAGTATCCGTTCTCTTTCAGAACCTGGGAAAGGAACTTTGCGATTTCCGCGAAGAACGGATGGAGCAGGTCCGGAACGACCAAACCGACCAAATAGGACCGGCCGGTGACCAGACTCCGCGCCGCCAGGTTGGGCCGGTAATCAAGTTCTCTCACACGTGCCAGAACTCGTTCGCGGGTCTCCTCACCCACATCCGGGTGATTGCGCAAGACCTTGGAAATTGTGATGAGCGACAGTCCAAGGTCCTGCGCGATGTCCTTCATTCTTGTGCTCATAGCGGCTATCCAGTATATAGAATACGTACCGCTTTCCCCATCACCATTTCGATGCTTGATTGGGGAGTTCCCTAGGTTTACCCATGGCTCTGGCTGAGCTGTCCGGCGGGATCAGCCCTTGGCGCGAGTGGTCCATGGCAAGCCGCGGCTGGAGATTTTTGGGCAAGCCCAACTCCCTGTTCGTGGGGCCCGGTGGTGGCTGAATTCAGCCGCTAGCGGTTTTCGCCTGAATCATTGACAACGGTAACTGTAGCGATTATCCTGTTGCTCCTTAATGGGTTTGCACGTTTGAGGGGTTGCTGATTGAGATGATGGAAACGTGAGGATTTCAGCATGAAAGTTCCGAGCACGTCCGAGCCGTCGGTGAGTGGAGGCGTTGATCCTGCTCTGGTACCGCAGAGAGTCCTCTACACCGGTGCGCAAATACCGGCGATCGGTTTGGGGACGTTCGGCTCGGATCATGTTGCCGCCGAAGAGGTTGCAGCCACGGTGGAAGGCGCTGCAGCAGCCGGATATCGGCATTTCGATTGCGCATCCGTCTATGGTAACGAACGCCAGATTGGCTATGCCCTCCAGCACGTATTGCGCAGTAATATCAAGCGCGAACAGCTATGGATCACATCGAAGCTGTGGAATGACAAGCATGGCGAATACGATGTGATTCCTTCATGCCGCCAGTCCTTGGCGGACCTCGGACTGAACTATCTGGATCTCTATCTTGTCCACTGGCCCTTCCCCAATTTCCACCCGCCCGGCTGTGATGTCAGCTCGCGCAGCAAGGATGCAAGGCCCTATCTCCACGCTGGTTTTATGAAGACTTGGCGGAAGATGGAAGAACTGGTGGACCTAGGCCTGGTTCGTCATATCGGCACCTCCAACATGACGATCGCAAAGTTAAAACTGGTCCTCCGGGATGCGCGCATTAAGCCGGCCGTGAATGAAATGGAACTTCACCCTCATTTCCAGCAGCCAGAGCTGTTTGAATTTGTCCGCTCTCACGGAATCGTGCCGGTCGGATACTGTCCGATCGGATCGCCAGGGCGGCCGGAGCGGGATCGCACATCGGAAGACACCGCGCCGGCTCAGGATCCGGTAATTGTCGAAATCGCCAATCGCCTGCGAGTGGCTCCCGCGGTAGTTTGCCTCAAATGGGCGGTCCAGCGCGGACAGGTGCCGATTCCCTTTTCCACCAATCCAAAGCACTATCTCAGCAACCTCGCAGGAGTGGTGAGCGATCCCCTCACGGACAAGGAAATGCGGGCGATCAGCGCAGTGGACCGAAATTGCCGACTCATCAAAGGCCAGGTGTTTCTCTGGAAAGACGGGCAGTCCTGGGAGGACCTCTGGGACCCGAGCGGCGAGGTTACACCGCCATGAACGACCGCATTCAGTTTTGAGAGAGTCATTTTGAGAGAATCACGGGAATGGAAATCAGCCAGAGCATGCGGGCTGCTTTTTTGCCAGGAAACGACAAAGTAGAGCTGCGCACTCTGCCTGTGCCTCGGCCGGGGCATGGGGAAGTTCTGCTGAAAGTGAAGGCGTCCACCATCTGCGGCTCGGACATCCGCTGCATCTACCACGAGCATCTCGGCAAAGGCCCGGAGGGATACCAGGGAGTCATCGCCGGCCATGAGCCAAGCGGTCAAATCGTCGAGGCCGGGCCGGGTTGCCGGCGCTTCGAAGCGGGCGACCGGGTCATCGTTTATCACATATCCGGGTGCGGCGTTTGCAATGACTGCCGACGCGGCTACATGATTTCCTGCACCAACGAAAAATACCGGCGCGCCTACGGGTGGCAGCGCGACGGCGGAATGGCTGATTACATGATCGCGGAAGAAAAGGATCTGATCGCTCTTCCCGACGAGCTTTCCTACGCAGATGGCGCTCAGGTGGCGTGCGGGTTCGGGACGGTCTACGAGGCGATTGAGAAGATTGGGGTCAACGGCAACCATGCTGTGCTGATTACCGGCCTCGGGCCAGTGGGCCTGGCGGCCGCGCTACTATGCCGCAAGGCTGGCGCTCAGCGGATTATCGGCATCGACGTCATTCCCGAGCGCCTGCAGTTAGCCGAATCTCTTAAGTTATGCGATTTCGTGCTTAGCGCCGGTTCTGACAACGTGATGCAGATCAAAAAGATGACGGGCGGTTTCGGAGTTGAGCGGGCCATCGATTGTTCCGCCAATGCAATCGCTCGCGCGACAGCGATTCGAGCCACCCGCAAGTGGGGCAGGATTGCTCTTGTCGGGGAGGGGGGGACGGTGGAATTCAATCCGTCCCCCGACATGATTCACGATCAGAAGACCCTCTACGGATCCTGGGTGACGAGCACGTGGTTGATGGAGGAGTTGGTCGAGCGCCTGGTACGCTGGAATCTGCATCCGGCGGACATTATCACCCACCGTTTTGATCTTGAGAATGCCCGGGACGCGTACGCCCTAATGGCTTCCGGCAAGTGCGGCAAAGTCGCGGTTTGCTCGGATGAGGAACTGGCGCTTCCATGAAATCGAACTGGGAAGAGGTGCTGAAGGATCGGCTATCACTCTATGGTCACCGGAACTGGCTGGTCATCGCAGATTCGGCATACCCCGCCCAATCCAGACAGGGAATTGAGACCATCGTCACCGGGGAAGAGCAGATCCGGGTTCTGGAGCGTGCGGTCGCGGTTCTGCGGGGGTGCAAGCACGTTACGCCTAGCATTTATACGGACAAAGAGTTGACGTTCGTCGCGGAGGCGGACGCGATGGGGGTTACCCAGTACCGGGAAAGGCTGGGCCATCTCCTGCACGGGTATGCAGTGAGTTCGCTTCCGCACGACGAGATCATTGCGCGGCTTGATGCCGTCGGCGAGAGATTCCGGGTGCTGTTAATCAAGACTAATCTACGAATTCCTTATACATCGGTGTTTTTCGAACTGGGATGCGGATATTGGGATGGGCAGGCTGAGATGCGGCTCCGCACCGCCATGCGATCTAAGAACGGGCGCCCGAATGCAGCCACGCGCCGGGGACGGCGATTGGCATGACGCCTGAACCCCGAGTTCAACCATGAAGGCGCTCGTGCTTCATAAGCCGGGACAGGCGTCGATCGAGAGCGTCCCAGAGCCAGCGCTCTCGCAGGGGCACGTTCTGCTGAAAGTCCGAATGGTGGGATTCTGCGGAAGCGATCTGAATTCCTTTCGCGGCTTAAATCCGCTGGTATCGTACCCGAGAATTCCGGGGCATGAAGTGTCGGCGACGATTGTGCAAGCCGAAGGCGGGGAAAGCGGCCTGTCCGCTGGGATGGACGTGGCGCTGTCGCCCTACACGAACTGCGGCACGTGCGCATCCTGCCGAAGGGGACGCCCGAATGCCTGCGAGTTCAACCAAACTCTGGGCGTGCAACGGGACGGCGCTCTCACCGAATACATCGTGATGCCGCCTGAGAAGCTTTATCCAGCCAGGCTGACACCGAAGGAACTGTGCCTGGTAGAGCCGTTGACGGTGGGATTCCATGCGGTGGCGCGCGGGCGGGTGAACGCCGACGATACGGTGGCAATTTTGGGCTGTGGCGGAGTAGGGCTCGGCGCCGTGGCGGCTTCAAGCGCTCGCGGAGCAAAAACAATCTGCATCGATGTGGATGACGAAAAGCTGGAACTTGCGCGGCTGGCGGGCGGCTCCCTGACCGTCAACTCCGTGCGGGAATCCTTGCACGACCGCCTGTTCGCGATGACGCAAGGGCGCGGTCCCGACGTGGTGATTGAAGCCATCGGCACCCCGGCGACCTTCCGCGCCGCTGTGGAGGAGGTCGCATTCACGGGCCGGGTCGTGTATATCGGATATGCCAAGGAGCCGGTGAGCTATGAGACCCGGCTGTTCGTGCAAAAGGAATTGGACATTCTGGGCTCGCGCAATGCCCTGCCGGAGGACTTTCAAGCCGTGATCCGGCTTCTGGAGGCGGGGACGTTTCCCGTGAATCAGGCCGTGAGTTTGATCGTTTCTCTGGAGGAAGCGGGCAACGCGTTACGCAGCTGGAGCGAGGACGCCTCGCGGCTCAAGAAAATCATGGTCTCGCTGGACTAAAAAAACGATGAACACCCCTGTGAGCGAATCAACCATCCCGGTAAATGCCGACGCCAGCAAGGGCGGCCTGTTTCGCAACGCGGACGGCAGGAACCTGCTTATCCCCTTTTTGTTGATCACTTCGCTGTTTTTGTTGTGGGGCTTCTGCAATGGAATGATTGACATCCTGAACAAGCATTTTCAGGATACTTTGCACATCAACAAGGAGCAGTCCGGCCTGGTGCAGGCGGCCAACTATTTGGCGTATTTCCTCATGGCCATTCCCGCCGGGTTGATGGCCAAGAAGTTCGGCTACAAGGGGGGCATTCTGGTCGGGTTGTCGTTGATCGCCGCCGGGGCTTTTTGGTTCATTCCGGCGGTCAACATCGGAACCTACTGGGCGTTTCTGCTGGGCCTGTTCGTCATTGCGGCGGGCATGAGTTGTCTGGAGACCATAGCCAATCCCTACGCGACAATACTGGGGCCGCCGGAGAGTGGACCGACGCGCATCAATATCGCGCAGGCGACCAACGGCCTGGGATGGATCCTCGGGCCGATCGTCGGGGGATACTTTGTTTTTTCGGGTTCTGGGGGAGCAAATGCCAACGCCGGCCTTACCACTCCCTACGTTGGGATCGGGGTATTTGTGGCGTTGCTTCTCGTCGTTTTTGCCGTATCGAATATCCCTGACGTGCACGCCAAGGACGAGAGCCGGGCGGCTTCAACCGGAATAACCCGGCTTAGACCGAGCGGGGGGCAACAGGCCGGGATCGCCATTGTTTTGGCGGCGGTCTGCGGATTGCTGTACTTCTTTATCGGCCCGATCCTCCAGTTGGTCTGGACGCTTCTGGATATGAACCAGGCCCTGTTCCAACCGACCAAATACGGACTGCTGGTCGCCGCATATGTCGCTTCTTTCCTGACCGTGTCAAGGAACTGGGACTTGTTCCGGCGGAAGCATTTCACTCTGGGCGTAGCCGCCCAGTTCTTTTATGTCGCGGCACAGACCGGCATCTTCAGTTTCTTCGTCAACTATGTTCTGGAGAACGATCCGGGGGTGAGCCGCTTGCAGGCCTCGCGGTGGCTGGGCGCCATCGGGTTCGTCCTGTTCATGGTCGGGCGCATGTGCGGCAGCGCGATAATCAGTCAGTTCAGGCCGGAGCGCGTGCTCGCGGCGTACTCGGTCATCAATGTCGTCCTGGTGGGAATCACCATGGGTGGCGGCAAAACGGGGATGTACGCCATGTTCGCTTCCTTCTTTTTTATGTCCATCGGGTTCCCTACGATCTTTGCACTCGGTATCCGCGGGCTGGGCGAGCACACCAAGTTCGGCTCATCGCTGATCGTAATGTCAATCGTCGGTGGCGCCATTAGCGCGCCCTTCATGGGGCACATCGCAGACCAGCACTCCATGCGCACCGGCTTCGTGGTGCCGCTTATATGCTTTGTATTCGTGGCTCTCTACGGATTTGCATGGGCAAGGCTGAGCAAGCAGGACACATCCGCTGGTGCTAGCGTCTGTTAGGTTCAATCCGTCAAAACGATTTCGACGGTAACGGTTCGGTTTGGAGAAAAGACACCATGCCCCATTACTCTTGGTTTCTATCGCGGTCGGTTCGTAGACTCGTCGTCATCCTCCTGGGATTGTCCTCGTTTTCCATTCTGCACGCCCAAAGCGCCACCGCCCCCACCGCCGCGGAGGATCCGGCGGTCATCGATCAGATTTGGCAGAAGGCCAGCAGCAAATATGACGCGGAACGCGAAGCTCTTCTCAAGCAGGTTGACGCCGCTGACCACGAGGGGCCATATCGCCCGGATTGGGAATCGCTGCAGAAGTACGAGGCTCCCGACTGGTATCGAGATGCGAAATTCGGCATTTTCATTCATTGGGGCGTCTATTCGGTTCCCGCCTTCGGCAGTGAATGGTATCCACGCATGATGTACGTGAAAGGCTCAGCAGAATACGAGCACCACATCGCTACCTACGGGCCGCAGGATAAGTTCGGTTACAAGGACTTCATCCCGATGTTCAAAGCCGATCATTTTGATCCCGCTGCCTGGGCCGATCTGTTCAAAAAAGCGGGAGCGAAATATGTTGTGCCGGTGGCCGAGCACCACGATGGCTTTGCCATGTACGACAGCGGGCTGAGCGACTGGACCGTAGCCAAGATGGGACCGCATCGTGACACCACCGGAGAACTGGCCAAGGCCGTTCGGGCCGCGGGTTTGCATTTTGGGGTGTCGTCGCATCGCGTGGAGCACAACTTCTTTCTGGGGCCGGGCCGCAATATCCCTTCTGACATCAACGATCCGCAGTACGCCGCGTTCTACGGCCCCGCTCACAACTGGATGATGAACCCGAGGGGCACTCCTCTCAATGATGACTTCACTTACGTATCGCAAGCCTGGGCCAATGACTGGCTGGCGCGGGACACCGAACTGGTCGAGAAATATCACCCCGACATCGTCTACTTCGACTGGTGGATCGGGCAGGCTTCGATCCGGCCCAATCTCACCCGGTTTGCCGCGTTCTACTACAACAGCTCGCTCAAATATGGAGATCACGTCGGGGTCATCAATTTCAAGGACTACGCCATGCAGGAGCACTCCGGCGTCCTCGATATTGAGCGCGGCCAACTCGGGGATACTCGGCCGCTGCCCTGGCAGACCGACACCTCGGTGAGCAACAAATCCTGGGGTTACATCCAGAACGACACGTTCAAGTCGCCGGAATTCATCGTGGATCAGCTTATCGACATCGTGAGCAAGAACGGCAACCTGCTTTTAAACATCGGCCCGCGCTCGGACGGCACCATACCGGAACAGGTGCAGCAGGTGCTGCTGGCGGTTGGCGCCTGGCTGGATGTCAACGGCGAGGCCATCTACGGCACCCGGCCGTGGCGGATTTACGGCGAGGGTCCCACGAAAGTGGAAGCAGGCTCGTTTCACGACACTGCGGTTCGCAGCTATACTCCCGAGGACTTTCGTTTCACGAGCAAGGGAGATGTCTTGTATGCAATCGGACTCGCCTGGCCTGCCGATGGAGAGGCGGTGATTCACTCGCTCGCACCGACGGTAGGCAGTGAGCGTGTACAATCCGTCGCCTTGCTCGGCAGCGACGCAAAACTGCAGTTTGCGCAAAAAGCGGACGGGCTGCATGTGCAACTGCCGGCCCAAGCTCCGGCCCAATATGCATACGCCCTTCGTGTGGCATTTGATCGCGCCGCTCAGTAGGAGAAAGTTGAAGCGGTGAAGGCGCTAGTTGCCCAGATGTATACTTTTGTTTTTTGGAGCGATTCCCGCTCTGGATCCGACCAATGAGGCTCATTCGACACGGCGAATCCGGGAAGGAACGGCCCGGTGTTTTGCTCGGAGATGGAACCCGCCTGGACGTGACCGCATTCGGTCACGACTTCGACGAATCGTTCTTTCGAGATTCTGGGCCGGACTCGCTCGCGCTCTGGCTGGAGAGCAATGCCTCAGCGGCGCCGGAGGTCTCGCCAACCGCTCGCCTTGGGCCACCGATCTGCCGGCCAAGCAAACTTGTCTGTATCGGCCTCAACTATCGCGACCACGCGGCGGAGAGCAAAATGGAGATCCCCAAGGAACCGGTCATATTTTTCAAGGCCACTACTTCCCTGTGCGGACCAAACGATGCGCTGATCATCCCCAAGAACGCAACCAAGGTTGACTGGGAGGTAGAGTTGGCGGTCGTGATCGGAAAGAAAGCTCAGCACGTATCGCGGGAACGGGCCCTTGGCACCATTGCAGGCTACGCATTGCATAATGATTATTCCGAGCGTGCTTTCCAGCTCGAATGCGGTGGCCAGTGGGTGAAAGGCAAGAGCGCCGATACGTTCGCTCCTCTCGGCCCGTTCCTGGCCACTCCCGACGAAATTCTCGACCCCGGCAATCTCAAAATGTGGCTGAGGGTCAACGGTGAAATTCGTCAGAACAGTTCCACCAAGCACATGATTTTCGATGTCGCCACGCTCGTCTCTTATGTGAGCGAGTTCATGACGCTGCTTCCCGGAGATGTGATTAGCACGGGCACGCCTGCAGGCGTGGGGCTGGGAATGAAGCCGCCCCAGTACCTCAAGCCGGGAGATGAGGTCGAACTCGGCATCGAACACTTAGGCGAATCAAGGCAGCGAGCCCTGAGTTTCTTCAACGCGCAGGACCTATTAACAGCCCATCCTGAATATGCGCATTGATGCTCACCAGCATTTCTGGCAGTACAACCCCGAGGATTACGACTGGATTGACGACTCGATGTCGGCTCTGCGACGCGACTTCTTGCCCCAGCACCTGGAGCCAGAACTCAAGCGAGCTGAATTCGATGCTTGTATCGCAGTGCAAGCGCGGCAAAGCCTTGGAGGAAACGCGATGGCTTTTGGAACTGGCCGCGGCGACGCCGTTTATCTATGGGGTGGTTGGCTGGGTGGATCTGCGATCCACGGACGTAGTCTCCAAATTGGCCCAGCTCGCGCAAAACCATAAGCTGCTGGGTGTGCGGCACGTCGTTCAAAGTGAACCGGATGACCGCTTTCTTTTGCAGCCGGCGTTCCTTCGCGGCATTGCCGCCCTTGAACAGTTTGGCCTCACTTACGACATCCTGATCTATTCGCAGCATCTGCCGGTGGCAGCTGAGTTTGTTGGGCGCTTTCCCAGGCAGCGCTTTGTGTTGGACCACGTTGCCAAACCTCCAATAAAAAACGGCGGGCTGCACCCGTGGAGCGAAGACTTGCGCCGGCTGGCGAAATCACCGAATGTCTTCTGTAAACTGTCAGGCCTGGTGACTGAAGCGGACTGGAAGAATTGGAAGCCGGACCATATCGTGTCCTACCTTGACGTGGCGATGGACTGCTTCGGACCGGAAAGGCTCATGATCGGTTCGGATTGGCCGGTCTGCACGGTCGCGGCGACTTATTTTCGCGTCATGGAAGTTGTGACCGGCTATCTTGACCGGTTTTCGGTTGAGATCCGCGATGCGATCCTTGGCGGCAATGCGGAGAAATTCTGGAGTCTCAGGGGAGCGCAAACTTCTGCTCTAAAATCCAAGGAGGTTGTGCGCTTTGACTCCTGATCTCAAAAGCAACGACGACCGCCTAGACGGCAAGAACGCCGTGATCACGGGTGGCGGCAGTGGCATTGGCCGCGCCATCGCAGTGAAATTTGCCGAAAGCGGCGCCACGGTCCACGTCGTGGACATCGCGGCCGGGGATGCTGCGGCTGTCGTTCAAGAAATTCAGCGCGCGGGAGGCAACGCCCACGCCCACGCTTGTGATGTAACGAATCATGCCCAGGTTCAATCGCTCCTTGAGCGGATCGTAGGCGGGGTGCCAGTTCATATCCTGGTGAACAACGCCGGTATCTCTCACGTCGGTACGGTGGAAAGCACCACGGAAGATGACTTCGACCGCGTGCTCCGGGTCAATGTTAAGGGCTATTACAATTGCATTCACGCCTGCGTCGGCCACATGAAAGCCGCGGGCGGCGGTGTAATTCTGAATATGGCTTCTGTCGCCGGTTCTGCGGGATTGCCCGAAAGATTTGCTTATTCGACCAGCAAGGGAGCCGTGATCGCGATGACCTACTCAGTGGCCAGCGATTATGTGTCTCACAACATTCGATGCAACTGCATTTCTCCGGCCCGCGTGCACACGCCTTTCGTGGATGGATACTTGCGCAAGAATTATCCTGGGCGGGAACAAGAGATGTACCAGGCGCTCGCCAAGACCCAGCCCATCGGGAGAATGGGGAAACCCGAGGAAGTGGCATCCTTAGCCTTGTTTCTTTGTTCCGATGCCGCTTCGTTCATCACCGGCACCGACTATCGCATGGATGGCGGCTTTATCAACCTGCACCGCTGAAACGAGGCTGACTTGGACCTGCAACTTAAAGACAAGATCGTTCTGATAACGGGAGGCGCTAAGGGAATTGGCGCTGCGATTGTTCGGGCCGTCGCTGCCGAGGACGCGATTCCGGTGATCATCGACCGCGACAAGGAAGCTGGCGAACGGCTGCAGAGTGAAATACCGGGAAGCGAATTGGTTGTGAGTGAATTGTCCGAGCCGCAGCACTGTGCCTCCGCCGTCGCTCACGCAGTGGCGAGATTCGGCCGGATCGACGCGCTGGTCAACAATGCTGGCTTAAACGATAAAGTTGGACTCGAGCACGGAAGTCCGGAGGCATACGTCGAGTCGCTGCGGAGGAACGTGGTTCACTATTACAGCATGGCGCATCACTCGGTTCCTCACTTGAAGAGCGTAAAGGGCAGCATCGTAAACATCGGCTCCAAAACGGCGGTAACAGGACAGGGCGGCACCTCCGGCTATGCCTCCGCGAAGGGCGCAGTTTTGGCGTTGACGAGAGAGTGGGCGGCGGAGCTATTGCCGTACGCGATTCGCGTCAATGCCGTCATTCCAGCAGAAGTCATGACGCCTATGTATCGCCAATGGCTGGACACGTTTCCGGATTCGGAGCAGAAGCTCCAACGCATCACCAGCCATATCCCCCTTGGAAAACGAATGACTACCCCCGAAGAGATTGCTGCAATGGTTGTATTTCTGCTCTCCCCACGCGCCGGGCATATGAATGGCCAGCAGATCTTTGTGGATGGCGGCTACGTCCACCTGGATCGGGCGTTGACTTGACCCGCCGGCGCACTTCGCGATTGTCGAATACTTTTAAGGAGAGAGTCCGGCTCCGGTCCGAATCATAGCCGAACTATGGACAGCGCAATGACCCGCAGATTCTGCCTGAGTCTCGACTTGAAGGAAGACCCAGCTTTGATTGCTGAGTACAAGAAGTATCACGAGGCAGTATGGCCCGAGGTGCTGAAGAGTCTGAAAGAGAGCGGAATCCAGGACACGGAGATATACCTGCTCGGCACCCGGATGTTCATGATCATGGAAGTCGACCAGAATTTTTCGTTCGAGAAGAAAGCTGCGGCGGATCGGCAAGACCCGAAGGTACAGGAATGGGAACAGCTCATGTGGAGATTTCAACAAGCGTTGCCACAAGCTAAGCCTGGCGAGAAGTGGCTGCTCATGGAACGCATTTTCAAACTGAAAACGCGTATAACATAAACTCGGCAAGCTGGCGCTTCCAGACTTTTGAAATCAACGATCTACGCCTGGACCCTGCGCCAATCCTCAGACTCCAGCTGCACGATCTTGCTGTTGGCTTCTCGCTTCGACTCCATCAAGGCATTCCCATACACATTCATGGTGGTTGACACGCGTGCGTGGTGCATCAATTTCTGTTGCACTCCGATCGGTGCGCCAGTTGCGTCCAGCCATGAACGATACGTGTGGCGGAAGGTGTGCCACCCGATGTCCTGCACCATTGCCCGTTAGCTCTGTCGGCGCCAAAAAAATCACGACCATAGAAGGCTCTCTCCGGATCGCAGCCATCCGGTTCAACGCGCCTGGATTGCCGAGCAGGTTCCGCAGTTCCTCAGGATACATCGCTCCACTATCGTGAATGTCCACCGCATTAAGGAGATCCAAGCCTGGTTTCACGGCCATCATCGAGTCCTGCTTGAAAATGGAACAGAACTGCGAATGAGCCGGTACCAACGCGAGATCGCAAGAAAGTTGGGACTGGGTTCATAGAAATGGAGCATCTTACGCGATGTATCACGATCTCGCGATTAAGCCCTGGCTCTCTTGCAGCAGCACTCGGCAAAAGCAGCCGCGGACAACGATATTGCATCAACGAACGATTGAGTCACTCTATGCGAGACCAGAGCGCTCCAACACTTTGTGACAATGTAAGTAACAGATTTATAAACAGACCAACGAACCGCGGCCCACCTGGTAGTCGAAGCTCGCATCGCGAACGACCGTAACGATCTCGCCCTCGCCCGTACAGGATCAGCAAGTAGATGAACGCGACAGGGCTGCTTCGCTTAATCCACGTGGCATTTGACACAACCTACCCGTGGCTTAAAAGTAGCAACACCGAACTAACCCAGCATCTTCCTCTCCTCCTCTACTTTGAATAGGTTATGCTTGCGAGAGAGCTTGCGCTCCAAGTATTCGGGGACAATATGCTCACGAAAGAGCCCCGTCTTGAGGTCCTATGGGCGACTTTTATTTTGGACATCGGAGCAATTGTTGGTGGCGCCAACCGGCAACATCGCGTTTGTGTGGTCTGTTTCTGCTTTGCGCGATCAGCCTCCCGGCCACGGCGCAAACCATAACCGGTGTTGTTACCAACTCGACGACCAACACGCCCGCCGCCGGTGATGAAGTGATTCTGATCAAACTGGCTCAGGGCATGGACGAAGTGGCCCGCGCGAAGACGGACGCCAGGGGTGGTTTCACTCTGAAAGGAGACGATCCCCGCGCGCCTTATCTCATACGCGCGATTCACCAGGGAGTGCCCTACCATCGCATGGCGCCTCCGGGAACCACGTCGGTGGACATGCAGGTATTTGACGTCGCCAGGAAGATCGAGGAACTGAAGGTAACCGCCGACGTTATACGACTGCAGGCGGAAAGCGGCTCGCTGCTGGCAACTCGACGCTTCGCGCTCGACAACAGCTCCAACCCGCCGCGCACGCAAATGAATGATCAGAACTTCGAGTTCTATCTTCCGGACGGAGCGCAGATCGACAGCGGGATGGCGAAGACGGCCAATGGACAGCCGGTTAATTCGGCCCCGGTGCCCGAGAAAGAAAAAAACCGCTACGCTTTTATCTTCCCCTTACGCCCGGGCCAAACCGAATTTCAGGTTGGGTTCCACATGCCGTATAACGGATCGGCCACCATCGATCCCAAGCCGATTTACGCCGCTGAACATTTTGTGGTGATGCTTCCCAAGAGCATGCATTTCACCTCGCAATCAGGGAGCAGTTTCCAGTCGGTGCAGGATCCCAGCCAGTCAAGCGCTTTGGTGCAGATTGCCACCAACACCCAAGCCGGACAGTCGCTGGCCTTCCGGATTTCGGGGACTGGGACGTTACCCGCCAGCGGAGGTTCCGCAACTGGCGGTGCCCAGGCAGGAGCGGTCATGGCCAATTCCGGCTCGTCGCCCGGTGGGGGACTCGGTTCGCCGGAGAGCGAACCGGATCCGCTCCAGTCGTATCGCTGGTTTATTTTGGGCGGCTTCGCGATCGTGCTCGCGGCGATGGCGATTTTTGTTTACCGACGCCCGAGGATCGCTACTGCGACAGGTGTCGCCGCGCCCGCAGTGGACACACCGGCTACACTCGCCGTTTTCACCCCAACCTCTCAGGCTGAACCAGACGCTCGACCTGCAGTTCGTTCAGGCTTGCTGTTCGAAGCTTTGAAAGACGAATTGTTCCAGCTTGAGGTGGAGCACAAGCAGGGCGGGCTCTCCGACGAAGAGTATGCCAAGGCAAGAGCTGCCCTCGAGCAGACTCTGGAACGAGCTGTCAAGCGCGACATGAAATCCTAATTCTGTGATCCTGGCGTCAAAACAAGCGCCTTGCACCTTCGTAATTTTTGCACTCTGGCTTGTGTGCTAGACTCGCACCACTCTGGTCGTCAAAATGCGTGCTGCAAGAGAAGTTGAGCCGCTAAGCCAACGGGTCTCACTTGTCGAGAAATTCAAGCGTCGTCGGTCCCAGAGTTCTCCGTTCTGGCGGTTTGTCCCGTTCTCTATTCCGCATTTCCTGGCTGGTTCGAGTTGCGACGGTTGGGCTAGCGGTGAGTTGGATTTTGGCTGCTCCGGCCGCTGCGCAAATTTCCCCCGGCCCGCTGGCTCGGCCCCATCAATTCCTGACCGGCACCACGAATTGCACGTCGTGCCATGAGTTCACGCGTGGCGAGCCGGCGTTCCGCTGTTTGTCGTGCCATACAGAAATTGCCTCGCGGATCGCCGCACACAAAGGCCTGCATGCTACGTACAACATTCAGCCCGGGCCCGGTCAGCAATGCGCCCGCTGCCACTCGGAGCATAACGGGGAAGATTTTCCGCTGATCAAGTGGGACCTCACGACCTTCGATCACAAGCAGACCGGCTACGCCCTCCAAGGCAAGCACGCGGGCTTAGCTTGTGTGAAATGCCATAATCCAGAGCACATCTCGTCGAGTGAGCGCGCAACCATCAAGATCAAAGACCTCAGCAAAACTTACCTGGGAGTCTCGCCGGCCTGCGTCACCTGCCATGAGGATCATCACCATGGCCGCCTGGGGCAGAACTGTCTGCAATGCCACAACTACGAAGATTGGAAGGCCGTGACCGTCGGCAAGTTTGATCATTCACAGACGCGTTATCCGTTAACCGGCTTGCACGCCGAGGTAGCGTGCGAGAAGTGCCACACGCCCGGGCCGGACCGGCAGCCTCGCTATGCCGGCATCGCGTTCGGCCAATGTTCGGACTGTCACGCCGATCCCCACCGGGGCAGCTTTGCGCAGACTTGCCAGACTTGCCATAACACCAGCGGCTGGAAGAGAGTTTCCACCGCCAGATTGAACGAGAGTTTTGACCACAGCAAAACCAAGTTTTCGCTTTTGGGCAAACATCTCGAAGTCGGATGCACCCAGTGCCACGAGGGCGGCGACTTCAAGAAGCCGCTCCAGTTTGCACAATGCATGGACTGCCATAGACCCGATCCCCACGGCGGGCAATTCGCCGACCGGCCCGACAAAGGCGAGTGCGCTTCATGTCACACGGTGGATGGGTTCAAACCTTCAAAGTTTGGAGTCCCGGAACATTCCGAAACCAAATATCCGTTGCTGGGCGGGCACGCGAAGTTGGAGTGCGCACAGTGCCATATTCCCAAAGGGAAGGACACGCTCTACAAGATCAAATTCCAGCATTGCACGGATTGCCATCGCGACGAGCATGCTGGCCAGTTCGCCGGTGCGCCGTACCTGAACGCCTGCGAGCGTTGTCACACCGTGGACGGCTACCATCCTTCCACGTTTACACTGGACGAGCATGAGCAAACGCGATTCGTCTTAACCGGCGGCCATCTTGCCGTCCCTTGCTCCGACTGCCACAAACAATCCGCGGCATTCGCACCGAAGCCGACCGAGCAGTTCCACTGGCAGAATCTGTCTTGCGCCAGTTGTCATCAGGATCCCCACAATGGTCAGTTTGATTCGAGGATGCTGCGAAGAGGAAAAGACGGAAAACCCCAGGGTTGTCAGGCTTGCCACTCAACCCAGTCGTGGAAAGATCTGGCAGCATTCGATCACAACCAGACCTCGTTCCCCTTGCTCGGGACGCACCGAGCCACCGCCTGCATTGATTGCCATAAGCCGCCGAATCTGGGAACCAAGCTGAGCAGCGCGGACTTCACCTCGGCTCCGACGAAATGTGAAGAGTGCCACGAAGACGTGCACGGCAAGCAGTTCGCGAAGAACGGCGTGACTTTCTGCGTGGACTGCCACAATACCGCCAAGTGGAAACCGTCCTTATTCGATCACGAGAAGCGGACGACCTTCTCGCTGCGCGGGGTTCACGAAAACGTAGCCTGCGAAGACTGCCATACGGTCAGGAGAGCCGTGGAGGGCAGGCAAGTCCTCTTTTATAAGCCCACTCCCAAAGAATGCGCCGAGTGCCACACCCCAACCGCGCCAGGCTCCTGAATAAGGCTTGTCCGTGTTTTCTTGATGGCTGGATCGACGGCAAGCAGGTCAGAATCCCTCCCCTCCAAGGAGCGGACGGGTTCGGTAATCACTCTTTTCCCACTCAGAAGTACATGACGTGCACCTTTGGCGAGCTTTTTGGAGACGGCTTGCATCGTACAATCGGTCACGCTCTTAAGTAACTTTTTCTGATCTTAGCGAGACGTTAGCCTAGCGAGCAAGCCAGACCGCAATTGGGGCAAAGGCAAACATTTCTTTAGTTGCCACCATTCGTCTAAGCCGTTTACTGGCCGAAACTTAGTATCAGGTTGAGACGCGTGGCCTCTATGTTCCGATTTGGTATCGGGATTGGGTTGCTGCTGTTGGCGACGCAGCTGTTTGCCGCTCAGCCGCAGCGCGGCACCATAACGCACAGCCCCCACGGTCCGCTTAACGTCCCCTGCCAAAGTTGTCACACGCTGAGCGGCTGGAAGCCAATTCGGAACAAGCCGGAATTTGACCACAACCAGACCCGCTACCCGCTACGCGGCATGCATGAAGGCGTGGCCTGCACGCAATGTCACGTCAAGCCGGTGTTCACCAATGTCGGCACAAAGTGTGCCGACTGCCATGCCGACATCCATAGGCGGCAATTCGGAGCGTCTTGTGAGCAGTGCCACTCGGTGAAGGGATGGCAGGTTTCGGTACAACAGATTAACCAGCATCAGAACCGGTTTCCTTTGATCGGTGCGCACGCCGCCCTCGATTGCGAGTCGTGCCACAAGGGCGCGGCCACGGGGCAGTTCCAGGGTCTGCCAACGCAGTGCTATGCCTGCCACGCCAAGGACTACCAGAACGCCCAGCCGAACCACGTGACTAGCAGCTTCCCCACTACCTGCGAGCAATGCCACAGCTTCAACAGCTGGTTGGGCGCGCAATTCGATCACTTGAAGCAGACGGGTTTTGCCTTGACCGGCGCCCACGCCAGCCTCGACTGCGTGGCCTGCCACGTGGGCGGAAAATTTGCCGGGACGCCGGCCACTTGCGTGGGCTGCCATTTGCCTGATTTCCAGAGCACGACGAATCCGAACCACATACAAGCCGCCTTCCCGCAGACGTGCCAGACTTGCCACAACACCTCTGCGTGGTCGCCCGCTACCTTCGACCACAACACCTTTACCAAGTTTCCGCTGACCGGCGCCCACGTGACGGTGGCTTGCAACCTGTGCCACGTGAACGGACAGTTCGCCGGCACACCCACAGACTGCGCGTCCTGTCACATGAAGGACTACCAGGGAACGACGAATCCGAACCATGTGCAAGCGGGAATGCCCACAACCTGCGCCACCTGTCACACGACGGCCTCATGGGCCAACGCCAGCTTTGATCACAGCCAAACAGGGTTTCCGTTGACCGGCGCGCACGTTCCCTTGCAATGCTCGCAGTGCCATGTCAACAACAACTACAACATCAGCGACACTTCCTGCGTGTCCTGCCATTTGAAGGACTACCAAGGAACCACGAACCCGAATCACGTGCAGGCGGGGTTCGCTCAAACCTGCCAGACTTGTCACAGCACGACATCGTGGTCAAGCGCCACCTTCGACCACAACAACACCGGGTTCCCGCTGACCGGGGCGCATACTTCTTTGTCCTGCGCGCAGTGCCACATCAACAACAACTACAACTTGACTGATGCCTCGTGTGTGTCTTGCCATTTGACGGATTTCCAGGGCGCGACCAACCCGAACCACGTGCAGGCGGGCTTTCCGCAGACTTGTCAAACCTGCCATTCCACCACCAACTGGAATGCGACATTCGATCATGCGACGACCGGCTTCGCGCTCACTGGCGCACACATGCCCCTGCAGTGTTCGCAGTGCCACATTAACAACAACTACAACCTGACCGATACCTCGTGCGTGGCATGCCACCTGAAAGATTTTCAGGGCACAACCAACCCGAACCACGTGCAGGCGGGTTTCCCGGAGACTTGTCAAAGTTGCCATTCCACCACCGACTGGAACGCGAGCTTCAACCACGCCACCACCGGATTTGCTTTGACCGGAGCGCACGTTCCCTTGCAGTGCTCGCAATGCCACGTGAACGGGAACTACAGTCTGACCACGGGAGCTTGCGTCTCCTGCCACTTGGCGGACTTCCAGGGCACAACCAACCCGAATCACGCGCAGGCGGGCTTCCCGCAAACTTGCGACTCATGCCACAGCACCTCGACATGGAACGGGGCGACGTTCGATCACTCCACCACCGGGTTCCCGCTGACCGGCGCCCACACCGGCTTGCAATGCGCGCAATGCCACGTCAACGGCAACTACAACCTGACCAGCACTGCCTGCGTGTCCTGCCACCTGACTGATTTCAACGGAACCACGAATCCCAACCACGTGCAGGCGGGCTACCCGCAGCAATGCGAGGTTTGCCACAACACCACAGCGTGGATTCCTTCCAGCTTCAACCACAACAATACGGCGTTCCCGCTCACCGGCGCTCACACCACCGTGGCCTGCGCCAGTTGCCACGTGAACAACAACTACACCACCGTGCCGACGGACTGCTACTCCTGCCATAAGGCGGATTATCAGGGTACGACCAACCCCAATCATGCTGCGGCCGGTTTCCCGACTACCTGCGCGACTTGCCATAGCACGACCGCCTGGACGGGCGCGACCTTCAATCACACGTGGTTCCCGACCAACCATGGCGGAGCCAACGGAGTCTGCGCAACCTGCCATACCAATTCGTCGGACTACTCCGTCTTTCAATGCACCAACTGCCACGCCAAGACCCAGACGGACAACAATCACAACGGCGTGCGCAACTACGTGTACTCCAGTCCGAACTGCTACCAGTGTCACCAAAACGGGCAAGGAGGCTAGGCGGGAGCAGCAAAAGAATTCCTGGCCGTTCTGGGGAGAGCGCACCGAGTGACTACATCCGATGAAGGCAGCGTTGCGACAATTCGCCTGCTTGCTCCTTATGGTGTCGTGTGCGAGGGGCCAGGGTGCACCTGCGAGCTTGAAACGGGTCAAGGTGACCCGGACGGAGCAGGGCATTCAGATTGAAGTGTCTTTGAGCGATTCCGTGCGGCCCTCTGTCCTGACGACTACGAGCCCGGACCGGTTGATTTTGGATTTTCCTAATACAACCGCGGGGGCGAAGCAGGGGCGCATCAGCGTGAACGCCGACGGAGTTCGCGGCGTGCGCTTCGGGCTGCATGCTTCGCAACCGCCTGTCATGCGGCTGGTCGTTGACCTGGATGGCGCGCACGTTTACGAATTGCAGCTCGCCGGAAAGGAAATCAACCTGGCCGTCGGGCGGCCAGCCGGCTCAGCCACTCGTTTAGGCCGCGGTGCTATGCCCGCAGGCAGCAACGGGATTTTACTGACGTTCGGCCGGAGACCATCTTCCCGACGAGTTGCCGAAAGCAGCGAAGATCTGAATCGCCCGATACCTGACATGCCCCCGGACCGAGTCCCCGGCCAAACGACTGCAGCTGCGGCTTCTCATCCCAACCGTGGGAGCCTGCAGGAAGGCACGGTCTTCCCCAGTCTGGGAACGCCGGGGGCAGGGGTTGTACCGAGCGGGGGAGCTACAGCGCGCTCTACCTCTTCCGGACCAACCGCAGCGAATACTGCTTCCGCTCCTGCGTCTGAACTCGACAAAGCGCCTACCACCGTGGCGAAGGGGCTGCAAAAGGCGGCCGAAGCCCAGGCGGCACCAGCAACAAATACGGTTGCAACGGACGCAGTCCCAGCACTGGCGCCCAAGGATTCCGTTCGTCCTACGACTCCGACGGCACACGAGATTCAACCGGCCAGCTCATCCGGCGTGCAGCAACCAACACAAGCCGCCGCAACACCAACAACGGCAATGCCCACACCTCCTGTGACCGCACCAAGCGAACCAACGGCGGCCCCGGAAACCGGCGATCAACCAGTGCCCGCGTTACCGGCCACTGATCCCAATCTAAAGACAGTTTTCAAAATCAGGTTCGTGGCGAACGGCGTGGTGTATCTGGACGGCGGCCGGAGTTCAGGGCTGGCGGAGGGAATGAAGCTCGAAGTCAAAGACACCGATCTGCCGGTAAAACAGGGTACCGCCGCGGATCCCACCGATCCGCGAGTCGTAGCGGAGCTGGACGTAACTGCCGTCGCCGAGACTTCTGCCGTCACCGACATTCGCGCGCCCAAGCGCCCAGTGAAGGAAGGCGACTTGGCCTATCTCTCCAACTCGGATGCACAAGCGCTGATTCAGCAACGCACCCTGAGCGCAACGCGCGACTACCCGATCGTAATCGCCTTCAGCGAAGGCGATCCGATGGATGAAGAGGTGCGAAAGGCATTGCCTCGGCCGCCCCAGCCTTCGGTGAATCGCGCTCGTGGTCGCATTGGCCTCGACTACATGGGCACGCTCAGCCACGGCGTTCCGAGTTCGACGAACTCGGACGTTGGAATGGTTCTACGCGCTGATATTACGCGTATCTACGGCAGCCACTGGAATCTCAGCGGCTACTGGCGTGGCCGGCTCCACCAAAGTTCCGCTGCGACTCAGCCTACGTTGCAGGACCTGATCAACCGGACTTATCACTTGGGAATGTTCTACGACAATCCTGACTCCCGCTGGGTTATGGGGATTGGTCGCCTGTATCTGCCCTGGGCCCCCAGCCTCGATACCATTGACGGTGGCTACTTCGGGGCGAAGTTAGGTGGAGGCGCGACGGTCGGCATGTTCGCCGGATCTACTCCTGACCCCACGTCGTGGTCCTACAACCCAGACCAGCGACTCGCCGGCACGTTTATCAACTTCGAAGGCGGAAATTATGATCATTTCCACTACACCAGCACTTCGGGTGCGGGCATCAGCGCTCTAAAATGGCAGATCAACCGGCCCTTCGTGTTTTTTGAGAACACCCTCTCCTATAAGCGATACATATCGATCTACGATTCCCTCCAGGCCGATAGTCCGCGAGGAAACCCCGCGGTGCCGACGCCCGGCCCTGGGCTCAGCCGCAATTTTCTGACGGTGCGTCTGCAAGTGACGCCCCGCGTCGAACTGGATTTCAATCACAACTATCTGCGCGATATCCCTACCTACGATCCCACCCTGGTGGGCACGGGATTGCTTGACAAATACCTATTCCAGGGAGCTAGCGCCGGGGCGCGGATCGAGGTTGTGAAGCAGGTATTTGTGTATACCAATCTTGGCCGCAGCAATCGCTCCGGCGACGCAAAGAGTGCCTTGAATCAGCTTTATGGACTTACGTTCAATCGTCTGCCGTGGTGGGGGCTGCGCGCCGATGCGCACTACTCGCGGTTCAACAGCTCGTTTGCGGATGGCTCGTATCGGTCGTTCTCGCTGGGCCGCAACGTGACCGACGGCATGCGGCTCGATATCTTAGTCGGCGATCAAACTTACACTTCCGCGCTGGCGGCGAGCGACCGTACCCGTTTCGTGAACGCAAACTTTGAAGCTGCCTTCGGGCCTCGTTATTTCATGGAGGGCGGATTCACCATCAATCGCGGCCAGACCCAAAACTACGATCAGTGGCTGTTCACTCTAGGATACCGGTTCGATTCGAAAGCGAAGCATCGGTGATGAAACTAAGGGGACTTATTTCGAAATTGCGGCGTGGCGCCTGGTTGGCGGCTTGGGTCTGCGTGGCGTGCGGTGCAGCCCACGCCGACGACAAGAGTCTTGCCGGCCTGCTTGCCCGCACCAGCCACCAGGCAGAATTGTTTCTGCAACAATTCTCTGAGGCAAAATGCACCGAGAAAGTGATCCAAGAGAAACTAAACCCGAATGGCAAAGTTGAGAAAAGCGAAGAGTCAACCTACGACTATCTGGTGATTCTTACCGACTCGGGAGGGGAACTGAGTTTGAGCGAATCGCGGCTGCCTCTCCACGAGGCCAAGGTTGACAGGCAAAAAACATCGTTGCTGGTGAGCAATGGATTCGCTACGCTCTTTCTGGTTTTCCACCCTTACTATGCGAGCAGCTTTACATTCACCGCGCTGGACGACGAAGCTCTGGATGGCCATCGCATGCGCATGGTCGCCTTTGAGCATATTCGTGGCACGCGCTCCCCGGCGGCCCTTGCCTTACGAGGCCGCGAATATCCGCTGGAGCTTTCGGGAAAGGCGTGGATCGATCCACAGACCGGCCGCATCGCGAAGATCACGGCCAGCATTGGAAACAGCATGGAAGATGTCGGCCTGAAAACCATGGATTCGGAGGTCGACTATGCGCCTCTGTCAGCACTGCACGGCGCGGAATCGTACTGGTTCCCGGCGAAGGCTGAAGTCGAGGTGGAAACCCCGCGCCAGCACTGGCGTAACACCCACGTGTTTACCGACTACAAGTTATTCTCCGTTAGCACGGAAGAAAAGGTTGCCAACAGCAAATGAGCGCTAACACAAGCATCGTCACCGCGCCCGTCTCTGTCAGAGACCAAAGTAGGGATAAAGACCGGGCGCACCGCATTCTGCTGATTTGCGGCTACACCGTTGCTATCGCATTGATTCTCGGCGTTTTCATCTACGGGTTCGACTACTACACATTGAGCAGTATCGACCGTCCGTTTTCGCCCAAGCATCATTTGCTCAGGCCGAGCGGACGGATCGGCCTCAATCTGGGCTTCCTGGGATTTGCGATGTTTCTGGCGATCTTCCTTTATCCGCTGCGCAAGCACTGGACCTGGCTCGCGCGCCAGGGCAACTCGCGCCATTGGCTCGACATTCACGTGCTGCTGGGATTGAGCGCGCCCTTCATCATTGCCCTGCATTGCTCGTTCAAGTTCCGCGGATTGGCGGGCATCGCCTTCTGGATCATGCTGGCAGTATCCATAAGCGGGGTCATCGGTCGCTATCTCTACGGACAGATCCCCCGGAGGGTAAACGCGGCCGAGATCACGCGGAAAGAGCTCCAGGAGATGCACGAAAACATGGCCCAACAGCTCGCTGGGCAAAAATTGTTGCCAGCGGCGGACCTGGGAGCGCTGCTCCGCTTGCCCAGCCGCGAACGGGTTGAGCGTATGCCCATGGTTGCGGCCCTGGGCTACATGATGGTTCTCGATGTTGCGCGCATCTTCCGCGTGGCCCGCCTGCGGCGTCGCGCCCTCAGCTTCGGCGAGAAAGTATCGAGTTTGGGAGGGTTTTTGAAGACGCGCCATACCAATCTCGAGATTGCTATTGCCACGGCGCGGGAAGAAGCCGCTATGGCCAAACGCGTTCTCTTTCTCTCACGAGCGGAGCAGGTTTTTCACCTCTGGCACGTCGTGCATAAGCCCTTCAGTTATACGTTCGCCCTCTTGGCGCTCATCCACGTCGGCGTAGTCATCGCCGCGGGGTACTTCTAGACGCCATGGACACGATCTTTGGTCTCGCCCTTGCCGCGGTCATCGCTTTGTTCTTCATGCGCCAATACTTCAAAAGCCTGAAGCGCACGGAAGCGAAAGCCCGCGAATCCGCCGAGAAAGGAAAGCTGTTTTCCCAGGGACCGATGGCCCAGCATCCGCATATTGATGCGGCCCAGTGCATCGGCTGCGCCAGTTGCACTTCCGTATGCCCGGAAGGGGATGTGCTTGCCATGCTCGGAGGCAAAGCCGTGATCGCGAATGGCCACAAATGCATTGGTCACGGCTTATGTGCGGAAGCCTGTCCCGTAGGTGCCATCACCATGGTGATGTCCAGCGCCAGCATGGGGGCGGACATGCCCCACCTTACGCCGGAACACGAAACCAGCCTGCAGAATTTGTTCATTGTTGGAGAACTAGGCGGCTTGGCGTTGATCAAGAATGCTGTCAACCAGGGGCGCGATTGCGTGGATACGATTACCCGAAGGCTTACCGCGAGCGCCAGTTCTGGACAACCAGAGGTCTACGACGTTGTGATTGTGGGGGCCGGGCCGGCGGGCATCAGCGCCGCCCTGCGAGCGATTGAAAATAAACTCAATTACATCACGCTTGAACAGGATGAAGTCGGCGGCACGGTCGCGAAATATCCCCGTCAAAAGCTGGTTATGACCAGCCCGGTTGAGTTCCCTATGTACGGGAAGTTCAAGAAGATGGAACTCTCCAAGGAGCACCTGCTCGCGTTCTGGGACATGGTTCTGAATCGCGCCGACTTCAAAGTTCACACCGGGGAGAAAGTTGAGAACATCGAGAAGGAAGCAGATGAACTCTTTACCCTGACCACTGCGATTCACAATCAGTATCGGGCACGTGCCGTAATTCTCGCTCTGGGCCGCACCGGCACTCCGCGCAAGCTCGGCGTTAAGGGTGAAGATTTGCCCAAGGTCATGTATCGCTTGATTGAGGCGGACCACTATGTGAACAAGAGAATTCTGGTGGTAGGCGGCGGCGACAGTGCAGTGGAGGCCGCCATGGGCCTAGCCAGCCAGGTCGGAAATACTGTCACTCTCTCCTACCGCCAGGAACGGTTCGGCAGAATCAAGGAGCGAAACGCGCAGCGCATTGAGGAGTTCATGCGCTCCGGCAAAATCAAAGTGCTTTTCAATTCCACACCTGTGGAGTTCCAACCGGATGCGGTCACGATTGACGTGAAGGGCCAACTGCAGGAGATTCCCAACAACTTTGTCTGGATTTTCGCTGGAGGAGTGCCTCCCTACGATTTTCTCCGCAAGATCGGAATCCAGTTTGGAGCGCACGACATGACAATTGAGGCCAGCGCCGAAGCTCGTGGCCTAATCGCAGGCGGCCTCCATGTGATTGGTTCCTGATTGGGCGTTCCAGGATTGCTAGGGCGCAGTCCAATATTTGGATAACAGCAAAGCAGCCCGTTCTCACCTGGGGGCGATTCTGTGGCGGTTGACTCGATGTCAGAGGTGGGAAGTAATTTGCTTGCCCCTCATTGGTTGCTAACCCCCTTGGGCCACAACCAA
Organism: uncultured Acidobacteriaceae bacterium; assembly: GCA_963770915.1. GTDB lineage: Bacteria > Acidobacteriota > Terriglobia > Terriglobales > Acidobacteriaceae > PALSA-270. The sequence continues at coordinate 631,970 of CAVYRG010000001.1, read as the reverse complement.
GAGCCTTGGAAGTCCGCCAGGAAGCAATTGAGAAGATTGGTTCCACGTAAGCCTCAGAGGAAGCACACGGTTGACGGGTAAGTTCAAAGCCAGCGCGACCAGAAAAATTCAGCCGAGGTACATAGAGAAGGGAACTAATTCTTCGCATAAACTGGCCCGGCTTCGCGAGATGGCGGATCGGAGACTGCACGAATATAGGAAATGAGCGCCTCGATGTCTGACTTGCTGAGCGTGTTTCCCCATGCCGGCATGAGGGCTGATTTGTTGAGGGCCGGGCCACCGTGGCTGATGATGGCTGCGAGATCGGCATCGGTGATTTTATTCAGAGTGTCGCCCTCGGTGAAGGGATGCGGCTTGACTTCCAGGTTGTCGTAGTTCGAGACACGTTCGACGGTCGACTCGGGGTTGTGGCAGCGATCGCAGTACTGATTGTTGAGCTGGCGTCCCAGCGCTTGCTGGTAGCTCAGGGCGATCTCTTCGAGCTTGAGGTCGATTTTCTTATGCGACTTGTCGAAGGTGGAAGCGACGATCTGGTAGCGACCGTCCATCCCTCCCAGAGATACGTTGGTTGTGACCTGGCCGCTCGAATCGGTAAGGCCGGCGGAGGGGTCGAAGGTAACCCCAGGTGCGGCGGAGAATTCTACCAAAGCGCCAGTGACGGAATTTCCTTGCTCATCGTTCACCTGAACGACGACCGGTTGCGGGAGCAGGCTGCCGGTCTGGGTAGTCTGCTTTCCTCCGCTGGATTCGACGATCGCCGTACCGAATGCCGTTGCCTTGGGGGGCGGCGCGGGCTCCGTTTTGCGCGAGCAGGACAGCGCCAGCGATGTTGCCAGAAGAGCGAGAGCGAGAGCGACCGTCGAGCTGCGCTCAGCACAACTGGCAGCGGCTGTCCCAACACGATCCTCGGAGTAGCGGGTCATTTCTTAGTTACCTCCGGTTTGGCTTTGCCTTTCTGCATCATGAGAAATGCGGTGAGAGCACGGGCGTCTTCATCACTCATGGCGCGGTTCGGCTCAGTTGTGCCGGGGCGCAGAGCTTGCGGATCTTTCATCCACTGGTAGATCCAGGCCGCGGTGAGCCGCGATCCGACCTGCGTCAGGGTTGGGCCGATATAGCCTTTGTCGCGGTTGCTGTCCACAATGTGGCATCCCTGACAGGCGTATTTGCCATAGAAGAGCTGCTTGCCGAGTTCCGCCTCGCCTTGGGAGTAGCCGCTCAACGGCATTGAATCGCGATCCACCGCAGGGTTCTGGTAGACCGTCATGATGTAGTCGGTGAGTTCGTTGGCTTCCGTGTCGGTCAGGTTGAAACGCGGCATGCGGCGAATCAGCGAAGGACGAAGCGTCCCCGGATTCTTGAGGAACTGCACCAGCCAATCCCGTTGCACCGAACTTCCTTCCCATGTCAGGTCGGGCGCCATGTCGCCGCCGTGGCCGTTGATGCGATGACAACTGAAACAGGCTAAGTCGGTCATCAGCTTTCCTGCCTGGCCTGCGGGCTCGTAGTCCGACTCAGGGGCGGCAGCCACCGCGAGCGATGGCGGCAGGGTGTTGGAGCGATCGTTCAGCGAAAGCAGCGCGGTGGTCAGGGCGTCGATCTGCGCCGGCGTGAAGGCGTACTGGGGCATCTTCAGGCCGGGAGAAAATGCGCGCGGCTGCTTGATCTTGCCTGCGATGTAGTCGGGCAGGGTGTGCGGCATCCCAGGCAGAAAAATAAGTTGGGTGATCGGCTTGCTGCCGATCCGGCTCAGTTCGGGCGCGAAGTTGTCCGGTTTTTTAATCCCGGCAATTTCGTGACACGAAGCGCAGCCGTAGTCGGAAACCAGCTGCTTGCCGTGGGCAATCTGTTCCGGCGATGCGGCATCCAGGTGCACGTTGGCGAGCAGATCGGAGTCGGTCTTGGCCAGCAGGAATCCGGAAAGGGTCGCGATCTGACCGTCGCTAAAGCGATAATGCGGCATGCCCGTGGGCGGATCGTAGGTCCGCGGATTGCGCAGCCAAGCCTGCAACCATTCGGGCTTCACCTTGTTGCCGACGCGTGTCAACTCCGGGCCGAGGTCGCCACCCACCAGATTCCCTGCCGCATTCTGTACCGCGTGGCACGAGGCGCAGAACGATTCTCCATAAAGACTGGCGCCTGCGGAGGGATCGGTGGAGGGCTTCGCCGAAAGGGCAACGGTATCTCCTAAAACGGGTGTAGAGTTGGCGATCAGGAACGCGGACATGTCACGGGCATCGTCGTCACTCAGCTTGAAGTTCGGCATGGTTGCCGTGGCCGCATAGGCTTGCGGATCTTTGAGCCAGGCGTAAACCCACTCGCGCGTGGTCTTGTCAGCGATGTGCGTCAGTGGCGGCGGGTCGTCCGTCGCCTTCATCGCCCGGCCATCCGGCAGTTTCACCACGTGGCAATGCACGCAACCGTCACGAGAGAGCAGCTTCCGCCCCTGATTCAGTACCGGTGTTCCGGGCAGGGAACCGCGGTGGCATTCACCGCACGAAGACTCTATGTACCTGGCGGGAAGGATCGGCTGCTCCCAGGCGAGCGTGCTGTTGTGCGCCTCGGCGACGGTGGTGGCAGCGCCCTGTCCGCGATGGCAAATCGTACATCCGAATTGATCAAGCTTGTGGGGAATGACCGGATGCGTGCGGAACGGCTGGGTGGGGACATCGGCAAGGCTGGCTTCCTTCAGCCCGACGTGACAACTCGTGCAACGATCCACCACGTCGAGCTCGGGCAACCAGATTTGCTGAATGCCGCCCTTGAAATGGCGTTGCAGCGTGTTCGCGTCGCTGCGATTTCGGATCACCCGGAGATAACCGTGCTGGTAGTGACGCCACTCGCTGAAATAATTCTTCGCGGGGGCAATCGCCAGCGAAGCCAGAAAGACGAGGCTGACGACCCCGAAGGCGCGAACGCTGTCCCCGAACAATGTTTGCCAGAGCGACTTAAGCTTCTCTTTCATGATCGCCGCATCCCGATGTGCATTTCCCGGCGCATCCGTATGAACATCTTCATAAACCCCGCCAGGGCCAGACCCAGGACCAACCCGGCCCGCGGAAAAATGTGCCGATGGCGGTGAGCACCACCAGTTCCAATAAGAACCAGGTCATCACCCAGTAGGAGAGCGGCTTGGCCGCCAGATAGCGACGAAACCCTGATGCCGACTGCGGCGAGCTTTGCGCCGCCAGAAGCACGACCGCCGCCATGATCGCCGTCGGCACAAAGGCCGCGTAGACCTTGAAGCTGAGCAGGAAGATCGAAAGCAGGGCCACAACCGCATAAAAAATGCGCAGGCGGTGGGCCCGGTTCTTCAGGAAGAGCCCCTCGGCCTCGATGTTGACTTTGAAATATGGAATGACGATGAGAGCCATCACGACCAAGCCCGGAACCAGCACGCCCGCGAACACGGGCGGGAAGTAGTGCAGCATCTCCTGCAGTCCCAGAAAGTACCAGGGAGCCTTGGCGGGATTCGGCGTGTGGGAAGGATCGGCCAGGCCTTCCAGCGGGGCGTTGAACATCAGCGAAATCCAGACCAGCACGATCGCGAGGGTCATAACCGCAACAGCCGCACGGAACAGGACTTCCGGAAAAGTCTGGACTTGATCTTCGGTCTCAGCCTTTACTTGCGCCGAAGTACGGCGCGTGATGAAGACGATGCGGCGCGGAGATTTCTTCGCGTTGGAGCCAACGCCGGCGGTGAAGTCTTTGGAATCGGACATGACTATTGCGCCTCCTTCGCGGCGGCGCTATCGCTGTTGGCTTTGGTTCGCAGCGTCGCCGGTTCGCTGGCATGCGAGTAGAGTCCGCCATCTTTGCGGATCCGCCAGAAGTGAACGGCAACGAAGAACATGGCAGCCAACGGCAGAATCATGCAATGCAGCACGTAGAAGCGCAGCAGCGCGTTAGCGTTGACTGCGTTGCCGCCCAGCAGCAGGAAGTGAATCTTGTCGCCGACCAGCGGCACGGCCGAGGCGATGTTCGAGCCCACGGTGATCGCCCAGTACGCCAGTTGGTCCCACGGGAGTAGGTAGCCGGTGTAGCTGAGCAGCAGCGTAATGAGCAAAAGGATGACGCCGATCACCCAGTTGAATTCGCGCGGGGCGCGATAAGCGCCGCGATAGAACACCTTGAACATGTGCGCGAACACGAGGAACACCATGGCGTGCGCCGACCAGCGATGCAGATTGCGCAGAAAAAGTCCGGAGGAAACCACGAACTGCAGGTCTTTCGTATCGGCGTAGGCCTGTGGTACCGACGGGTGGTAATAGAACATGAGGGGGATGCCGGTCGCGACCAGGATGACGAACGTGCCGAGGGTTAGCGTGCCCAGGTACCACGTGGCACTGACGCTCAGCATGCGGGTACGGACTTTGGTGGAGAACAGGTGCAAGAACACGTTCTGCTGAATCGCCAGTGCGCGTTTTAGCGGGCTGGATCCGGTGCCGCTGCGGAAGATGGAGCGCCAGACCCGGGTGCCGCGCAAATCGTCGAAGTATTGGTCTATTGTTTTCGCCATGCTGGTTTCTCCAAGTCAGATCCTTACAAACGAATCCCGCGCTAGCGGCGGAACGTCAGTGGACCGATCCACCAGCAGATCGCCATCGTCGTTGAGCCAGATGCGTTTCCACGGCAGGGGCCGGGGAGCGGGCCCCTCGATTTTGTCTCCGGGCTTGTGATCGTCTTCGGCCTGGACGAAGAACTTGCTCCCGTGGCACGGGCAGGCAATGATGCCCAACTCCGGCTTCCATGCGGTCATACAGCCGAGATGGGTGCAGATTGCGCTCAGCGAGAAATAGCCCTCCTGGGAGTGGATAATGTAGATAGCCGCATTCACGTCGAGCGTGACCGAGTCGAGCGGATAGCGGTCCGGCTTTCCCTCATTGACCACGGGCGACGGCTCGTAGAGGACGTTGGGTTCGAGATATTGATATGCGAAGGCCGCGGTGCCGGCAGCGGCGATGCTCAAGGAACCCAGCCCCAGTTTGAGGAAGAATTGACGGCGGTTCACATCGTCTATCTTCTTGGGTTCATCAGCCATGAGTGTCCTCTAGACTTACTTCTGTAGTCCCGCGCCGATCGACGCCACTGAGATTAAGCCCGTCGGTTCTGCGGGAATAAGGTTGTACGACTCCATAGTTATGGTGCCCACCGGACAGCGCATCGCGCACAGCCCACAACGGATGCATCGGGTCTCATCCTTCAACATGGCGGAGCCGGTGATGACTCCCAGGTCCTCCGCGGCCACTTCGTCAAACTCCACGCCGAAACATTCCTGGTTGTCGCGGATGTGCTGCACGGTCTCGGGCTCGAACGCAATACGGTCGAGCGAAACCAGCTCCAGGCATTTTTCTGGGCAAACATCCACACAGCCGCCACACAGAATGCACATGCTGCCATCCTCCGGCACCCCTTCGAAAATCGTGTTAACCCAGCAGTGCAGGCAGCGCTGAGCTTCGGCTATGGCAGCGGTCGCGTCATAACCGATTTCGACTTCGGTAACGCCAGTGCGGCGGTCGAGCGGAAGCATGGGCACGGGCTGGCGATTGATGTCGAGATAGTCGAGGGGCATGCCGTGCCGTTTGAGCACTTCGACCTCGATGATTGGCTCAGCGTGTTTTTCGCCGCGGAGATACTCATCGATACCAACCGCTGCGCGCTTGCCGTCGCCGACGCTGTCAATAATCAGGCGCGGGCCGAACACGCAGTCTCCGCCGGCGAAGATGCCCGGCGCGGAGGTCATCAGCGTTTGCGGGTTGACCGCGATCAGGCCGCGAGGAGAGAGTTCAACCTTGTCTCCCGGGGTAAGGAAATCGAGACGCGGCGCCTGGCCAATTGCCATGATGATCGTGTCGCAGTCGATCTGTGTCTCACTGTTGTCGTAGAAGGCGGGATTGAATCGGTGATTCTGGTCGAAGACCCACTTGGTTTTGAGAGTTTCGAGGGCCGTGACCTTGCCGTCCTTTCCCAGAATGCGCTTGGGACCAAGACCGGGGTACATAATGATGCCCTCTTCTTCGGCCTCGACAATCTCTTCCAGGGCAGCCGGCATCTCTTCGCGGCGCTCCAGGCATACGAGATTTACTTCGCGCGCGCCCATACGAAGCGCCGAGAGCGAAATGTCGACCATTTCCTTCGTGGCTATTGCGGAGACATTTTCGACAGATGGCTCCAGGTCCTCCACCCCACCGGCATGTTGCTTGACAACTTCGCGGGCAGCGGAGCGGGCCACATCCATGGCGACGTTGCCGCCGCCGATCACGATGACCTTCTTGCCGATGGTGAACTTGTATCCGAGGTTCACGTTGAGCAGAAAGTCGATGCCTTTATGTACGCCGTCGAGATCAACGCCGGGAATGCTCAGATCGCGGCTGCGGTGAGCGCCCACGGCCACCAGTACCGCGTCGAATCCCTGATGGCGAAGATCCGAGATGGTGAAATCGCGCCCGGCGGCGTAATTCAGCTTGAGGGTAATGTCGCCCGTCTCGAGAATTTCGCGCACCTGCGCTTCGACTACGTCGCGCGGGAGGCGGTATTCCGGAATTCCGAGATACAGCATCCCGCCGGCGACAGGGGCGGCTTCAAAGATCGTCACCGCGTAGCCCATCAGGGCCAGGTCGTGCGCTGCCGAGAGTCCCACGGGACCGCCGCCCACGACCGCAACCTTGAAAGGAAGCTTGTTCTGCCCGCGCCCTTCGTTGACATTGATGGGACGCTTTGACTCGGGCCCGAACTGCTCGGTGAGGAAACGCTTCAGGGCGCGAATGGAGATAGGACGGTCGATTTCGCCGCGGCGGCAGGCAGTCTCGCAAGGATGCGCGCACACTCGGCCGCAAATGCTCGCCAAAGGGTTGGGCTCGCGAGCTACGCGATACGCCTCTTCGAAACGTCCTTCCGCAATCAGGCCCACATAGCGCCCGGCGTTGGTGTGGGCGGGGCAAGCCATCATGCACGGGAAGTTTGTATGCAGCCAATCCCCGTCGACCCTCTTGTCTTTGAATCGCTTCAGCATTTGCGAGCTTTCCATTCGGCGAGGGCGCACCGTCAAAACGCTCTTCGCCTGTTGGAGTAAGAAAAATAGGGAAGCGAACTCACGGCGGCGCAGCCGCTCCCCATGCTCTGGAGTTCCTTACTTGCTGAGGATGAAATCCGCTTTGCCCCCACCGGACGCGGTCACCGGCTTAGACTGGCTCTTGGCGCCTTCGTGCCACACAGTGATCGTATAGCTGCCATCCGGAACGTCTTTGATCTTGTAATTGCCGCTGTCATCGGTCTCTGCAAAATAGGGAGTTGGGCTGACGATGATATAAGCAGACATATCCGGGTGCACATTGCAGAACAGCGGCACCACGCCCGCCTTATCGAATGTAAAGGGACGCTTCTCGCCTTTTGGCCACGTCCCAAGATTGTGGGTTGCTTTCTTGTCGCCCCCGACAGAAGGCCAAAAGACGTTATGCTGCACGCTGTCGCTGTTTAGGAACTCGACCGTTGTGCCCTGCTGGACAGCCATAATGTGCGGCACGAACATCAGTCCCTTTTGGTCCATCACTGGGTGGTCCTTGGGGGCCGGGAAGGTTTTACCTGCGATGGCATCGACGTAAACCACCGAGTGCCCCTTCATTCCCGTGACTTTGCCCTCGATATCTCCCGCCGAGGCGGCCATGCACCACCCTGCTACCACCAGCATCAATACACACGCCTTGTATTTCATTGTGCTGTTCTCCTTTTGCATTCGCGGTCGCGATCGATATTCGGGTATGTCCGTGTGTCAGAAAAGGAATCTTGCAACCAGGTATATGGTGTTGTTGTCACTCGCGTTACGGCCCGCGGCGTCATAGTTCGTGTTGCCGCCGTTGAAACGTGTATACCCCGTGTATTGCGCGGAGAGCTGCAGGTTTTGCCACGGCCAGAACGAGACGTTCGCGATGTATCCCTCGCTCCTGGGATCGCCATTTGCGCTTCCACCGACCGGACTCTGCGTGAATAGCAGAGGATCTGCCGTCCCCGTCGTGTTGAACCAGCCGAATGTGCCTGAATACTTGTTACCGATGTGGTATTCGGCATTCGCATAAAGCGTATTCAAATGATGGCTGCCGGGCGAAGCCAGCGGTGGGTCTTGGCTAGCGCTCGCCACAAAATTGGAGTTCTCGCGGATATACGTGCCTCGAAACGAGAGCACGTCGGTTCTGAATAATGTCCGATCGATCTGGGTGTCGACCGCCCAGTCCGTAAAGTCATCCTCCAAGCCGGTTATCGCCCCGGGACTGGAGCGCATGTGCATGCCGTAGGCGCCGAACTCATACTGGGTTTTTGCCGTAAGTTGCTGCCATGCCACGCGCCAGTATGGTGCAACGCCTCGAATATTGAATCCGAAATCAGTTCCCGGATTTGGCTGAGGACCGCCCACGTGCTCCGAGCGATAAAGTGTCGCGTCAAAGTACAGATGGTTATTCCACATCGCATAGCCGCCGAAACCCGCGACATCCTGGCCCAGACTTGCGACGATGGGGGCAGCGGTTGGAGTAGGCGCCCAGTCATCGGCGACCCACGGGAAACCCCATCCTGGCGTGCTATTCCATAGGTCCTCTATGGTCGGATTGTTGTTGAGGTTCAGACCGTAAACCAGTTCCTTGCCGCCCAACTTGGTCCTGTTGGCGTATCGGATATCGGTGTTGTCCAAGCTGAAATGGTCGTCTTGCGTGTTATAAGTCGCTTGAACAAAGCTACCGACATGCGTCGTCCACGCCCCAGAAAGAAACAGAGAGATATCTTGCGGCAGTTCAACGCTGCCATTCTGCGTTCCCGGCACCGGGGACTTAGTCGAGGTGAATGAAGCCTCGAGCATTGCAGAAAGCGGCAGGGAAGCAAGCAGATCGAGCGCGGCTCGTTTCTTCCCACCATCCGCTTTTATAACTTTGGTCTCGTCTGCCCTATCAACATAGCCGAGCAGCTTGAACCTTCGTCCGGCTGGATTCAGTTCCGGAGGAGTGTAATGACAACCACTGCATGCCAAACCAGTCTGACGGGCATAGCTTGGAACGGCTTGAACGCTGGGCGGATTCACTGCGGCAAAGAACAGCAAGCCCAGAATAGGAACTGCAACGAACAAAAAGGCTCCCACTTTTTTCATCTGGATTCTCCTCACTCATCAGCTGCTTCTTTGTTCCTTGCGCGGAAAGACGGATCCGAACCGGGCGCATCGTCTAGTCACGAAATCGAGAGGCGCGTTGGCCTCTAGTCTTGCTCCAAGATGGGCCCGATACTAGCCCCGACGGTAAGTATGTGCCGGATGTTGAAGCACATACGAATGTGATTTCAGTCACAAATCGAATGTCGCTGGGAGACGGTCCAAAACTTAAATTCGGAGGAGCGGTGCCTCGGGAAATAGGGAATCGTGGATGGTGCTGTTGAATTTGCAGTTTCCTGCGAGACTTCTCAGGCCGAGTCACTCGCGGCTGGTGGCGGCCTCGGAGGTTGGTAGTGCCTCAGTGAGGCGCTACCTGGAGGTTGACGCTTTTGACATGATCCGGCAAGAATGGCATGCTCTCTCCCGTATTTTTCGACAGAAGACATGGTACGCGGGCTGCCTGCGCGGGCGGGAGTTTCGTATATACCTTTGCTGGAGCGGGGAAGAGAGGCGGATGTCCTCTCCTCACATCTTGTGAGTCATTGAAGTTTCATTGATGCTACTTCTGTTCCAACCGGTATATGCTCTTCAGTGCACGCCGGCTGGGCCGGATCAGCGTTTCACCAGAAACTTTACCGGGAGGTTCTGTGATGATGGTTTGCGATCATGCTCATCGCTTTTTGAAGGCTCGGAGTGTATTTCTAACCCACTTGATCCGGATGCGGAAGTTTCTTTCGCTCCCGATCCTCGTTTCAAGCCTCTCCTTCGCTCAGACGCCAAACCCGGGACCCACTCCGCCAATTTCGATGGACAAGGCGCCGGTAGTTCGGCGCGCCGCTTCGACGCCCGGAGACATTGAGCACCGCATTGCGCACTATGACCCAACGAAAGTTGGCCACCAGACGGCGGTGCATGATGGAGCGGGCTCCATGAGCTTCGGCGTGATGCTGGGCACGGACGCAGTGGAGCCGAACCTGATCTTCTTCCATCGCGGCGTAATCGACCCGCACAGCGGCATCGGCGAGCACTTCCATAACCGGTGCGAAGAGATGTTCGTGATCCTCGATGGCGAGGCGCAGTTTACGATCGATGGCCGCACAGCGCTGCTTCAGGGCCCGGCGGGCGTGCCGGACCGCATGGGCCATGCGCACGGCATCTATAACCCGACCGACAAACCGCTCGAGTGGCTGAACATCAACGTGGGCATGACGAAGGTATATGACGCCTTCAACCTGGGCGATTCGCTGGAGCACCAAACGCTTGATCCCGTTCCCCAATTCATCAGCTTCAGGCTGGACAAGAGCTTGCTGCGGCCGGTGAACGCCATGGACGGCGGGCAGGGGACCGTAATGTACCGGCGCGCGCTGCAGCCCACCGTGTTCCAGACGACGTGGTCGTACATCGACCATCTATTGATACCGCCGGGCGCGTCGGTGGGGCCGCGCGCGCTGCCGGGATTTGCCGAGGCGTACTATGTCATCGGCGGCCAGGGCACGGTGAACTTGGGCGCGGAGAAGGCGGCGATTGGCGCCGGGGACACGATTCCGGTGCGGCTGAACGAGAGCCGCGCGCTGGCCAACACCGGGAGTGAGCCGTTGGAGTTCTTGATCGTGGGCGTAGCCAAGGACATGGCGACCAAAGAAGAACTGATGGCCACTCCGCCGCAGCGAGGTCCACGGTAGTTCCAAGCCGCACAAACTTACATTAAAGAGAGGAAATGCGAAGCGATGAACCGTCGATCACTGTTGAAGTATCTAACCTTACTCGGCGCGGGAAAGTTTGCGTTGGGCGCGGCCCCTCTGGCTGCGCAGGCGATGGGCGCGCCCGCCCGGCGCAAGCCCATCGTGTTGTACTGCGATCTCGCCGTCGACCCGGCGCGCGAGCAGGAGATGCTGGACCACTATCACCACGACTTCAAGCCGGTGGCGGAAAAGCATGATGGGTACATCGACCTGAAGATGGTGAAGATCCGCAGCGTGATTTCCGGCTATGCACCGCCGAAGGGTGTGAACTATCGCTTCCAACTGACCTACGAGAGCGAGGAGAAGCGGCAGAAGTGGATTGCGTCGGCGGTTCATAAGAAGAACTGGCCGCTGATTGAGAATACGGTGCTGGACAAGAATTATCAGACGCTGCTGACGGACGTTGTTTAAACATCGAGACTCGACGGGCGGGCCTGCGGCCCCAAGGACGGAAGAACCAATGCGTATCAAGACGACTCTTGTGATGATTGCCGCGGCGGCGCTTCTGCCACTGGGGTGTGAAAAGCCGGCCCCTTCCCCTGCCCCGTCGGCCGCGACCACCACCCCCGCTCCCTCCGACCTGCGCGTGGAGCGGATGGACCCGGCGCTCGACCAGATCGTCGCGCCGGATGCCAAGGTGGAGAAGGTCGCCGGCGGCTTCGTGTTCAACGAAGGGCCGATGTGGCGGGAGGGCAGGCTGTGGTTCTCCGACCTGGTTGGCAACAAGATGTACGCAGTGTCGCCGGACGGGAAGGTCGAGCTACTGATCGACCACGCGGGAGGGCTGGATAATGCCGCGCCCGGCTTCTATCGCGGATCGAACGCGATGGCGACGGATAAGGACGGCTCGGTGCTGATGTGCCAGCACACTCTGCGGCGCATCGCGCGGGTGGACGCCAGCCTGCGCGTTACAAATTTCCTGGACAAGTGGAACGGTAAGCGCTTCAACAGTCCGAACGACCTCGTGTTTGCGCCGGATGGTTCGTTGTGGTTCACCGATCCGCCGTTTGGCCTCGACAAGAAGGCGCAGGATCCGGCGAAGGAGATCCCCTTCAGCGGCGTGTTCCGGTATGCGAACGGCAAAGTGACGGCGGTGATCAAGGACCTGCCGCTGCCGAACGGCATCGGCTTCTCGCCGGACGGGAGGTTCCTTTACATCTCGAACACCGGACCCAAGATGTTTGTGAACCGCTATGAGGTGAAAGCGGGTGGGACGCTGGGCAAGCCGACGGTTTTCATCGCCTACCCGGACATGCCGAACAACGAAGTGCCGGACGGCCTTAAGCTAGACTCCGCCGGCAACCTGTGGACGACCGGGCCGGGCGGCATCCGCATCATCACTCCCGAGGGCAAGGTGCTGGGCCAGATCAAGCTGCCGGAGGTCGCCGCGAACCTCGCCTGGGGCGGCGACGGTCACACGCTTTATATCGCGGCAACCAGCAGCATCTATCGGGTGAACACCATCGTTAAAGGCGAGATGCCGCTGTACGGCAAATGAGAGCGAGATCGCAGCGAGTGCGCGTCTGGAATGCAGTTCCGGGGCCGGGAGCACCCCCTCCCCCTCGGCCTTTTGCTTGCACGGGTTTAGTGCGAAAATCCCCGCAGATCTTTGAATTTGCGGCACTTGCGCGCAAAATCTTGAGCGCGCGGCAGTTAGGGTCTAGTTGTCAAAGAGCTGGATTACTCTACTTGGTTAGATTCGGGGACGGAGGCTCAAGTCTCCCGGCCAGCGGGAGAAATTTGTTTGGCGTCCCGTTTTGGGACTTTTCATGTTTCCAGATGCGCCGGGCCCACTCAAGCCCGGTGTTGGCTTGAGTCGGTTAGAGTGATTGCGTCGAAATCTGAAATACCCTACACCACGAACGCCGCGTTGTGTGGGCCACCTGTCGTGATGCGGGCGCGCATTCACGGCCTCAAGCATTCGCCGGCCTGCGCTCGTCCACGGCGACGCTAACAGCTGAAGGTCACGAAGTGGGTCTGGCCGGATTGCTGAAATCGCTTGAGCCCCCAAGGCACCGGGCCAGCTTACGCCGCGAGAACTGCCCCACTCAAGCCAAAGGACGGCTTGAATGGGCCACCCGTCTGGGGCGGCGATGGACACACGCTTTATATCGCGGCCACGAGCAGCATCTACCGGCTGAACACGGTCGTCGGGGGCGAGATGCCGTTGTACCGTAAGTGACGATTCGTGGAAGGGCACGACCTTTGGTCGTGCCGTCACGTTTCCGAAAAGCCATCCGCGCTTTAGCGCCTGAGGCCAGCCCCCGCCCGCGAACCAACCCGCCCACTACTGCTGGTCACTTACAAAGTGGTACACATGATTCTGCATGCGCTTAAGCTGGCAGGAAATCCGGGCCCGTGCTGCGAAATTCGCGGACGACTGGAAACACGCGCACTACGAACGCGGCGAGACCCAGACCTTCTACAACGAATTCTTTGAGGTCTTCGGCGCCAGCCGCCGCCGGGTCGCCACCTACGAAGAACCGGTGAAGCGCCTGGGCAACCGGCGCGGTTTCATCGACCTCTTCTGGAAGGGCGTGTTGCTTGTCGAACAAAAGAGCGCCGGCCACGACCTCAAGATTGCCAAGGAACAAGCGCTCGACTACTTTCCGGAACTGAAAGACTACGAACTCCCCCGCTACATTCTTGTTAGCGATTTCCAGCAGTTTGAGCTCTTTGACCTTGAGCAAGGCATCGAGATTCGCTTTCCGTTACGGCTTCTGCCGCAGAATGTCGAGCACTTCGCCTTCATCGTGGGGGTCGAGAAGCGCATCTTCCGCGAGGAGGACAAGGTCAACATCAAGGCCTCTGAGCTCATGGGCGCGCTGCATGATGCGCTCAAGGACTCCGGATACAAAGGCCACGACCTGGAGCGCTTTCTGGTGCGCGTGCTTTTCTGCCTCTTCGCCGACGATACCGGCATCTTCGATCGCGGCAGCTTCACCGCCCTCATCCGGGAGCGCACCCATGAGGATGGCGGCGATGTGGGGCCCTGGCTGGCAAGGCTATTCGACGTCCTCGATACACCGGAACCGGAGCGCGAACAGAATCTCGATGGCGATCTGAACGCGTTCCCGTACGTGAACGGCGATCTCTTCAAGGAGCGCCTGCGCATTACCAGCTTTAACACCGTGATGCGTGGCCTTCTTCTTGAGGCCTGCGATTTCGACTGGGGACCGGTCTCGCCCGCCGTCTTCGGCTCGCTCTTTCAGTCGGTGATGGAGGCCAAGGAGCGCCGCGCCCAGGGTGCCCACTACACCACGGAGAGAAATATCCAAAAGGTGATCCAGCCGTTGTTTCTGGACGACCTTCGGGCCGAACTCGCGCAACTGGGGCAGCGCCGCGACACCGGACGCCGCAAAGCCGTCGAAGCGTTTCACGAAAAGCTCGGGTCGTTACGCATTTTCGATCCCGCCTGCGGCTGCGGAAACTTCCTTGTCATTGCGTACCGCGAGTTGCGCCTGCTCGAAATCGAGGTTCTCAAGCTCCTGCGCCGCGACTCAGCCTTAACGGAGCAACAACTGAAGATTTCCGAAGTGTTCTCCCGAGTGGACGTGGATCAGTTCTACGGCATCGAGATAAGCGAATTCCCCGCCCGCATTGCCGAGGTTGCCCTTTGGATGATGGACCACATCATGAACAATCGGCTGACGATTGAATTCGGCAACCCCTATCTGCGCATCCCGCTCAAGAAGTCGCCGCACATTCACCCGGTCGACGCCCTGGAGGTGGAGTGGGCCGAAATTCTTCCGCCCGCTCAATGCTCGTATATTCTGGGCAACCCCCCTTTCGGCGGGGCGAAGTACCAGAGCGAGAAACAGCGTGAGCAGGTCCGCCGTATCGCTCGCCTAGGAGGCTCGGGTGGCACGCTTGATTTCGTGACAGCCTGGTACATCCGGGCGGGAGAATACCTCGCCAACAGCCGCGCGCGCATCGGCTTCGTCGGCACCAACTCCATTACGCAGGGCGAGCAGGTGGCGCAACTGTGGCCGGTATTGTTCGGCCGCTGCGGCCTGGAAATTTCCTTCGCCCACCGGACGTTCGCCTGGGGCAGCGACGCTCGCGGCAAGGCGCATGTGCACGTCGTCATCATCGGCCTGACGCGTCGCGACGACGAGCCCGCCATCAAGCGTCTTTTCACCTATGACGACATCAAGGCCGACCCTACGGAAAGCCGCCACACTTCGCTCACGCCCTATCTCTTTGACGGGAGCGGCATCGCAGATCGCCATCTCGTGGTGGATGAGACCTCGCAGCAGTTGAGCGGCCAGCCAAAGTTAATCATCGGTTCGAAACCGATTGACGACGGAAACTATATTTTCGAAATGGAGGAGCGCACGGAGTTCCTGGAAACGGAGCCGCAAGCCGAGAAATACATGCACCCCTTCGTAGGATCGGAAGAGTTCATCAACGGCGGAGAACGATGGATTCTTTATCTTGAAGATGCGCCGCCGGGCGAGCTTCGAGACATGAAGGAAGTAATGAAGCGAATCGCCGCTGTGAAAGAATTCCGTAAGAAAAGCAAAAGCAAAGGCACACAGGCGCTAGGCGACATGCCAACCAGCTTCCACGTCACAGTGGTTCCTGACAGGCCCTTCCTGGTAGTTCCGGAGGTCAGTTCCGAGCACCGCGACTACGTCCCCATCGGCTGGCTGAAACCGCCCGCAATACCCAGTAATCTGGTTCGCGTGCTGCTCGACGCCAGCCTGTACGACTTCGGCATTCTCACCTCGCGCATGCATATGGCGTGGCTGCGTTATATCGGCGGCAGGCTGAAGAGCGATTATCGCTACTCCATCGGCATCGTCTACAACCCGTTCCCGTGGCCCGAGGTCGATGAGCGCCAGCGTGGGCGCGTCCAAGACTTGGCGCAAGCTGTTCTGAATGCGCGAGCCAAATTTCCGGGCGCGACGATGGCCGACCTCTACGATTCAGACGTGATGAAGCCGGAACTGCGGCAGGCGCATCGCGCGCTCGACGCCGCCGTGGACAAGCTCTATCGCGGGGAGGCCTTCGACGGCGACCGCCAGCGCGTGGAACATCTTTTCACCCGCTACGAGAAGCTGGTTGCCCCGCTGACGGCGCAGCCGAAAAAACGACGCAGTCCCCGACCTCAGGGGCTGAAGCCCGCGCGTTAATTCCGGGGGCATGCGGCACGAGTGGAACTCGTGCCCTTCCCGATGTTGCGAACTTGATTCATTCCCGAATTCGCTAACTTTGTTCGCTATCCCGGCAGCCTAAGGCAACGCAAACGCCATGTAAACTCCGCCGGAGCCGGCCTTGCGGTCGCGGCCGCCGCCGGAGGCAATCACGATGTATTGTTTGCCGTTCACTGCGTAGGTCGCGGGGGTGGCCAGGGCGGAGAAAGGCATCACCGTCTCCCACAACAGCTTGCCGGTGGACTTATCGAATATCCGGAACTTCTTATCGTGCACGGTTGCGGCGATGATCAGAAGACCGCCGTCGGTGACTACGGGGCCGCCGAAGCTCATGCTCCCCGTGATCGGCACGCCCTTCGCCGTGAGCTCGGGATACTCGCCAAAAGGCACCTTCCAGACATATTCGCCGGTATTCAAATTGATGGCGTTCAATGTGCCCCATGGCGGAGCGACCGCCGGATAGCCCTCGGAATCGACAAACGCGCGATAGCCGGTGGTGTTATAGGTCACGGTCCCGCCTGCGCCGGAAGGTTGTTCCGGCTCGGCGCCCAGCAGAAAACGCGCGACCGAGCGACGCGTGGCAAGCTCCATGGCAGCGTTGCCGGGCATCTTGCCGCGGCCGTTCTGGATGATATCGACGATCTGTTCGATAGTGAGCCGCTTGTCCACATCCACCAGCGAAGGAATGGCAGGCGGCACGCCGGCGCGGTTCATGCCGTGGCAGGCCGCGCACTGGCCCTCATAGACCGCACGCCCGCTGGTTCCCCCCTCACTCTTCACCAGGGTTTCGGTCAGGGCCTCCTCATTTCCATTCAGGTAGAGGATGCCGGTAGTTGGGTCGAAGGCAGAGCCGCCATACTCGGCTCCGCCGTCCCATCCCGGCAGCATCAGAGTTTCCTGGCCGACGCGATTGGGCGTGAACTGGCCTTCCTTGAACATCTTTCGAAAATGTTCCAGCGCCTCCTGGTGTGCTTCCGGGGTGCGGTTGGTAAGCTCGTCCTCGGTCAAGGATTGCCGCGTGAAAGGCGCAGGCTTGACCGGGAATGGCTGCTCAGCGGCAGCGACCTCGCCGGGCACTGTGCTCGGCTCCACTTTGCGGTACTCGATGGGAAAGAGGGGAGTTCCGTCGACCCGGTTGAACAGGAAGAGGAAACCCTGCTTCGACGTTTGCACTACGGCGGGGATCTCTTTTCCATTGCGCTTCACCGTCACGAGGGTGGGAGGCGAGGGAAAATCCCGGTCCCAAAGATCGTGCCGGACTCCCTGGAAATGCCAGATCCTCTCGCCCGTTTCTGCGTTCAGCGCGAGAAGCGTATTGGCGAAGAGATCGTTGCCGACGCGGTCCGCGCCATACCAGTCGGTTGCGGCCGATCCGGTCGGGACGTAGACGATGCCCCGCTGCGTATCGACCGACATGCCGGTCCAGTTATTGGCAGCGCCGCTGTACGTCCATGCGTCTTTCGGCCAGGTGTCGTAGCCGAACTCGCCGGGATGAGGGATGGTGTGGAAGGTCCAGCGAAGCTCGCCAGTCCGCACGGCATAGGCGCGGATGTCTCCCGGCGGCGCGGGCAGGTTCTCCGGCTCGCCGTCCCCAAGAATGATCAGGTCCTTATAAATGGCGCCAGGGCTGCTGACATAGAGGGCCTGCTGTGCCGGGTCGCCGCGCAGATGCTCGCGCAGATCGATGCGCCCATTGTCGCCAAAGGTCGCTATGGGCTTGCCGGTCTTCGCGTCCAGCGCATACAGATAGTAGACGACCGGCGCGAGGATGCGCTCCTCATGCCCGTCGGTCCAATAGGACAAACCGCGCTCGGACCGTCCGCCCGTAACTCCCGAGTCGAACTTCCAAAGAAGTTTTCCGGTTGCCGCGTCCAGCGCGATCACTTCCTTCTTCGGGGTGTAGGCGTACAGCACGCCATTGACGACAATCGGCGATGTCTCCAGGCCGCCTTTCTCTCCCGAGTCGTAACTCCAGGCGAGCGCGAGCTTCGAAACATTGCTTCGATTGATCTGGTTCAGCTTCGAGTAATGGGTATTTTCCGAAGATCCGCCATAGACGGGCCAATCCGTCTGGCCCTCGGGAGGCTTCGTCTTCACCTTGGGAGTTCCGGCTGCGATCGCGGCGAAGCAAACGGCGACCGCAAATCCTGGGGCGGCGATCCAGACAAGTCTGCGGCGCCACACGCTCTGTTTCAGCATCGATAGCTCCTCATTGGTTGCGACCCACTGTCTTCCCGCCGGCCCTTAGCCGTGGCGTGGTGCGTATACGCCGTCATTTTCGGCTCCCGAGGTCAGGAAGGTTTTCTGCGAGCAACAGTGTACAGGGTAGCGAATCTAAGGGTCCCCCGTGAAGCTTATATCGAACTATCGAACGGCAGATTCCGAGGTCGGCATAAAGGTACGGCACGTTAACCCAGCCAAAGCCCCTCGCAAGTTCTACGAAAAGTAGGCCAGCGCGAGTTCACGTATTTCCCTTAATGAAAATCGTGGGATGGCGTAGTGGCAGCACTGATGGCCAAAGGCCGTATGCTTCGCGCTTTGAGATGTACGATCTTGTCCTGGTTCTGCACCACGCCGGAAACCAGAACGAAGCGTTCCTTGAGCACAGCCATTCGATTGCGGTCGTAGAAATCCGGACTGATAATCACGCGGGAAGTTCCGGTTTCATCTTCCAGCGTCATGAAGATGATTCCCTTGGCGGTTCCCGGCCTCTGGCGGGTAATGACGCAGCCGGCGGTTGTGGCTTCCTGCCCGTGCGGAAGATTTTTTAACTCGATCGCCGACTTAACGCCCTGCGCGCGCAGAACGTCCCTGCGGTACGCCATGGGATGCGGCCCGGTGGTGATGCCGGTGCCGTGATAGTCGGCGACCAATCTCTCTTCGACGTTCATCTGATGCAGCGGCGAAACTGAATCCATTTCTGTGATGCCCTCGAGCAAAGGCCCGGCTCTGCGCACAGCTTTTTCCACCTGCCACAAGGCGTCCCGGCGATGCAGCTTCGCGTCTTCGGAAAGATAGTTGAGCGCGCCGATTCTCGCCAGCATGGCCAGGTTGTCGCGGCTGAGCTGGGGCACGCGCCGGGCCAAGTCTTCGACGGAAACAAAAACATCACGCGCTCTCTGGGCGACTAGCGCTTCTCCGGCGGCTTGCGACAATCCGCGCACGTAACGGAAACCAAGACGAAGAACAAACTGGCTTTGCTCGTCTGATTCAAGCGAACAATTCCACTGCGAACAGGCCGCATCGACGGGGCGGACGCGCAGTCCGTGGCGTTGGGCGTCTTTAACAATCGTGGCGGGGTGATAGAAACCCATTGGCCAGTTATTCAGCAACGCAGCCGTGAATGCCGCCAGGTAGCGGACTTTCAAAAACGCGCTGGCGTAGGCAATCAAGGCAAAGCTGGCGGCATGAGATTCAGGAAAACCATAAAGCGCGAAGGAGCTGATGAACTTCACGATCTGGTCCTGAGTTTTGGCGGGAAAGCCGTTGGCGGTCATGCCCGCGCGCAGTTTGGCTTCGATCTCGCGCATGCGCTGCTGCGAGCGCTTGCTGCCGAGGGCGCGGCGCAGTTCTTCCGCCTCGCCGCCGGTGAAGTTGGCGCAGATCATGGCCAGCTTCAGGAGTTGCTCCTGAAACAGCGGCACACCCAGCGTGCGTTTGAGCGCCGGAATCAGCGACTCATGCGGATAGGTGACGGGCTCCTTCCCCTGCCGCCGCTTCAGATAGGGGCTGGTCATTTCGCCGGTGATCGGGCCGGGACGAATGAGGGCAACTTGCGTAACCAGATCGTAGAACCGCGTGGGATTGTTGCGCGGCAATGACGCCATCTGGGCGCAACTTTCGATCTGGAACATGCCGATGGTGTCGGCTTTGCGGATGGTGTCGTACACATCGGGGCAATCCTGCGGCAGGTGGGCCAGGTCCACATCTTCTTTATAGTGATCGTGAATCAGGCCGATGCTGTCTTTGAGGACGGCCATCATACCCAGGCCAAGCAAGTCGACTTTGATGAGCCCGAGGTCGGCACAGTCGTCTTTATCCCACTGCACGACGACGCGGCCCGGCATGGTGGCTGGTTCGAGCGGGACGACGGAATCCAATTGTCCCTGGCAGATGACCATTCCCCCGGAGTGTTGGCTGAGATGGCGCGGCAGGTCCTGTACTCGTTGGCAAAGATTGAGATACAGAGCGATCTGCGGGTGGTTTAGGTCGAGACCGGTGTTGGTGAATTGCCGATCCATGGTGTCGTTCGGATCGCGCCACTCCCAGGCTCCGACCACGGCTGACAATCGCGACAGCGTGGCCTCGTCGAAGCCCAGCACTTTGCCGATTTCGCGCGCCGCTAAGCGTCCGCGATACGTCACAACGTTGGCGGTCATGGCGGCCCCGCGTTTGCCGTAACGCTCGTACACGTACTGAAGGACTTTTTCGCGTTCGTCTCCGCTGGGCAAGTCAAGATCAATGTCCGGCCATTCGCCGCGCTCTTCCGAGAGGAAGCGCTCAAATAACAAATCCATGCCAATCGGATCGATGGCGGTGATGCCGAGCGAATAGCACACGGCGCTGTTGGCGGCGGAGCCGCGGCCCTGCACCAGAATGCCGTTCTGTTCGCAGAAACAAACCAGGTCCCAGACGATCAGGAAGTAGCCGGAGAGCTTGAGTTTTTCGATCAGCGCCAGCTCTTTTTCGAGCTGGGCCCGTACCCGCGCGCTTACCGGGCGATAGCGGCAGCGGGCACCCTCCCATGTCCGCTTGCGAAGGAAGGAGTCCATGGTTTCGCCCTGCGGCACCGGGTAGCGGGGAAACTCGTAGCCCAGGTTTTCCAGCGTGAACTCCAGACGAGAAGACAATTCGCAGGTGTTGGCGACGGCTTCGGGAACATCGGCGAACAGACGCGCCATTTCTTCCGCGCCGCGGACGTAGCGTTCGGAATTTCGCGCCAGCAGCTTGCCCGCGGTATCAAGCCGCCGTTTGTTTTTGAGGCAGGTAAATACATCGGCAATCTGCCGTTCGGCCGGCGTCGCATAGGAAACTCCGTTGGTGGCCAGCAGAGGCAATTTGAGTTCGCGGGCAAGACTCATGGCCGCCTGGTTGCGCGATTCCTGAAGACGGTCACCGTGCCTCTGCAACTCCACATAAATGTTATCGCGGCCGAAAAGAGATGTGAGTTTCTGCAACAACTCACGCCCGCCGTCCATGCCATCTTTTGCCAGCGCCTGGGCGAATGGGCCCTTTTCATCGCCGCTCAGGCAAATAAGGCCATCAGCGCGTTCCTTGAGCTCGTCCAGCTCTACTGTGGCAACGCTCTTCTTATCGGTGCGTAATTTTGCAGTGGTGATCAGGCGGCAGAGATTTTGATAGCCCACCTGCGACGCGGCCAGCAACGGCAGATTGCCGCTCCCGGCAATGCTGACTTCCGCTCCCACATGCGCTTTGATCTTGTGCCGTTTCGCCGCCATGTGAAAGCGCGGCGCGCCATATACGCCGTTGCGGTCGAGCAGAGCCATGGCGGGCAGATTCCGCTCGGCGCATGCGGCAACCAGCGATTCCGGCAAAGAGCCGCCTTCGAGAAAACTGAAGGCGGAACGCGCGTGTAATTCGATGTAAGGCATCGCCGCCAGTCCATGTATTAGTCAAAAACGCCTTCCACAAACCACTGCTGCCGGATGCGGTCGTGGTAAATCCGATACAGGCCAATCCCATCCGGCATGCGCAAGAGCACGTCCCACTCCTGCCGCGTCCAAGTTGAAGAGTTCCACCAATCTCCTGAGCTGGACCAGGGCCCAGAAGTTGCCAAAACTCGCCGATGTCGATGCCAGAGCCAGACGAAATGCGGTTTCTCGCCGTCAGCTTCCACGGAGGTCGCGATCGCGGGCCGAAAGATGCGCAAGGCGCTGATCGAAGCAATAGCTGGGTAAGAACGCGGAGGCGGGCTGTCACTGGAGAACGGCTCGACGGTGAAACTGCCGGGCTTATGGGTATCCAGGAGCCGAGGCGAGCCGACGCAGAGGACGCCGTCTTTGTCGGTGGCGCCTACGACGCCGCAAATTCGTTCCAGAGTGATGGCAAGTTGTTCCGGTGGCGGCGAGGGTGGCGCGAACAGATTGCCTTGCGCCACGCGCGGCCTGATGGGAATCACTTCGACGGCCAGCTTCCGGATGGGCGCCGAGAACGTGGTGCGCTCCAGGTGAAGGCGAACCAGGCTGAAGAGCATTCGCCTGTCTTGCGTGGGAAGCGGAAGTTTCCAGGTGTGCCGGCATTGCTCTCCATCTTCGGGATTCTGGACTTGACGGACTTCCAATCCAACAGTCAGGCGCAGTTCGTTGGTGGCCAGCGATGCGGCGATCAATCTGGAGCAAAGTTGTTCGAGAAGCCGGTGGAGAATAAAAAACAGCGATTCCAAGGTCTCCACCGGATCGTCGAACTCATAGCTCTCCAGAAATTCCGGGAGATTTTCGACCGGCAACAGCGGCCGATCCATGGCTCCCCGCGACAGCTTTTGCAACTGCAATCCTTCCTGCCCCAATCGTTCGGCGACTGCGATTGCAGGAAGCGTGGCAAATGATTCGAAGGACCGAATTCCCCAGCCCTCCAGCACATCCTGAATCTGCGGCGAGAGCGGCAGCAGGTCAACTCGCAAGCCGGCCAGGCGGCGAGCCTCTTCCCCGGCAGGAATGATCGTATGCGCAGAAAAACCGCGCGCGGCCAGGAACGCCGCATCCGGGTTTGCGGCGATAGCGACGCGCACATGGAGGCTGGCTGCGTTGGCTTGCGCAGCGATCATTTGCACGCAACGTTTCCATGGCCCTAAAAGCTTCTCAGCGCCGGCAAGGTCCAGAATTGCAGCTCCCGGGCAAGTCGCTTCGACGCGTGGCGAGAATGTTCCGGCCAACTCCAGGAGGGTCCTCTGGCCCAATTCCTCGGCAGGGATAGATCGCTCGCGCAAGGCAATCCCGCCGTAGGTTTCGACCTGCAACTTGGTCATCCCGATCTGAATTCCGCCGCGCCGCGCGGCAGGATTGGTGGCAAAAACTCGGGGAAGGTTGGCAGGGCCATCGAGAATGGCCAGGGGAGATTGGCTCAGGGCGGCCCTGGCTGCGGAGGGTTCCGGCAACAAGGCAGCCTGCACGGGAAAATCCGGAACGTAGAGACACGCGAACATAGAATTATGCCCATTGCGCTTGCACAGCAAAACCCTGCCGTTCGGAGCAGACCGGCTTCTTTTCCCGCCCGCGCGCCACCTCGGCTTTGAGGTTGACCCGGGTTACCAGGTTTCCTGAAAACACAGGCGAATCCGCAGTCATGCGCAACACCAGGCCGGCACAACTGGTGGCGTGCGGATCCTGCTCTAGAAAAACCAGCGCCGCGGGTTGCTTCTCGATCACACGGCTGAAGCGGAACCACGAACTCAAGGGGACTTTGCGGACCACTCGCTCAGGAATCGCCGATAGGTCCACCGCGATGAGGCCGAAGCCGCTGCTCTGCAGCAGGATGTCCGCGACCTTGAAGGCCTGCTCCAAAGGCGGCAGCTTGACCCGCGTCTTTCCGCATCTCACCCAAAGCAAACGCGGGAAGTAGATTCCGGCGGCTTCCCCAGAAGCAGGATCAAAGGAGTCTCCGGCATCCACCAGGGCGCAGAAGTGATCGCGGGAAGCTTGCGCCAGCAAGGAAAGCAAGACCGAGGTTTTGCCAGATGAGCCAGTGTTGCTGCCACAAATTTCTGTAAGAGCATGGAGGGGCACGCCTTGAACGGCGTTGTCAATGGCCCCGATACCTGTCGGAATGCTTTCCTGTCCGGCACGCCGGTAGACGCGGAAAGCGGCGGGCATTTTTTCTTCAATTTGGGCTCGGAGCAGGGCGGGGTCCATTGTGTTTATTCGCTTTTTATTCGCCTACACAAGAGCGTACACTAGACCTGGCAGCGGGGCCCTGTCAATGCCAAATAGGCAGGACTTGACGTAAGGTATTGAAGCCATGGCGGATATTTTTATTGGCACGGCGGGCTTTTCCTACAAGGATTGGGAAGGAACCGTTTACCCGCAGGACCTGAAGAAACGGAAGATTCACCCGCTGGAATACCTGGCGCAGTTTTTCGATTGTTGCGAGATCAACACGTCCTTTTACGGCCACATCAAGCCGGAGACGGGCAAGCAATGGGCGGAGAAAGTAGCTGCCGTCAACCCTCGCTTTCAATTCACCGCCAAATTGAACCAGGCTTTCACGCATTCACCGCTGGCGGTGATTCAATCCACTTCGGCCGAGACGCTGCGGCCTTTGCCCGAGGACGAAACACTCGCCAAAGCCGGCCTGGACAGCCTGGCCGATTCCGGCCGCCTGGGAGCTTTGCTGATCCAATTTCCGATCTCGTTCAAGAACACGGCGGAGAACCGCGCGTATCTCGGTCAGCTGCTCAAGAAGTTCGCGCAGTATCCGCAGGTTTTGGAAGTCCGCCACGCCACCTGGAACGAGCCTGAAGTTTTCGCGCAACTCGCAGAGCAAGGGGTAGGCTTCGCTAACATCGATCAGCCGATCCTGGGCAAAGCCATTCGGCCCAGCAGCCATGTCACGTCGCACGTCGGCTACGTCCGCCTGCATGGACGCAACTACAAAGAGTGGTTCGAATCCGAAAGTCGCAATGAGCGCTACAACTATCTCTACACACATCAGGAACTGGAAGGCTGGGCGGAACGGATCAAGACGGTTAGTCAAAGCGCAGAAAAGACTTTTGTAATTACCAACAATCATCCTGATGGCAAAGCTGCCGTGAGTGCTTTGGAAATTGAGCACTTGCTGACCGGCCAGAAAGTGAAAAGCCCGGAAACGCTGGTACAAAAATATCCGCAGCTCAAATCCCTCGTGGAGGTAACTCCCGGAGCAAGGACCCTCGACTTTGAATCCGGCAGACGGGCGTTCGAAATCGGGTTTGTTGGTTCACTCCCGGCGGCCAGTTTGAAAAGTCAGCAAGGAGGAAGCTCATTGACGAGCGATGGAGAGAACTTCGAGGAAGAGGGTGGCCACGGCAGGCCGAATCTCAGTAGAGATGAATGAGTCAGTAGAGGTGAATGAGGAAGAGAGACTTCCATAGCCGGCATGCTATGCGTGCCATCGGGCAGCCCCACAATCTCAGCTAATCCCGTACCACGAACCAGAGGCGATTGGTGTTCCCGGAGCCGATCCACTCAATATGCGGTGCAGCGCGTTCCCAAGTTCCTCGACCGAGTCGGGCTTGAGGATCAGTTCACGTACACCGACGCGGCGAGCCATTTCCTGGTCCTGCGGACCGATGTAGCCGGTAATGAGAATGACCGGCATCCCGGGGCACGTTTGCAGCACTTCGTGCGCGAACTCGGTGCCGGACATTTGGGGCATGGCGAGATCGGTGACCACAGCCTGAAAATCACGTGGCCGCTCGCGTAATAGACGAAGCGCCTCCACGGGGCCGGTGAAACCGGTGACTTCGTATCCCAGGCGCTTCAGAGTCCGGGTGACCAGCCACACCAAAGGTTCCTCATCATCCACGTAAATGATGTGCTGACCCTGGCCCGCCGGAGCGGGCGCCGCGGCAGGCAGCGCAGCGGGGTCTTCCGCAGCCACAGGGAAGTACAGGTTGAAGGCGGTTCCTTTGCCGGGCTCGCTGTATACGGTGACCTCACCGAAATGGTTCTTCATGATGCCGTGCACGATGGCCAGCCCCATGCCCGTGCCTCGTCCCTGCGCTTTGGTGGTGAAGAACGGCTCGAAGATGCGGGACTGGATCGCCTTATCGATTCCCGGCCCGGAATCTTGGAAAGAAAGCCGAATGTAGTTTCCTGGGGGAAGCTTTGAAGACAATGTCGAGCCACTGCCCGGGAGGTGGACGGGAACGGCCGAAATCTCCAGACGGCCGGGTTTCTCGCCGATAGCGTCGACCGCGTTGGTAGCGAGGTTCATGATGATCTGATGGATCTGTGAAGCGTCGGCCTTTATTGCCGGCAGGTCGGGTGGGAAATGCCGGCTGACCTCAATTTGCAGGGGCATCATGGGACGGATCAAGGAAACGGCTTCTTCCACCACTGGCTCAATTTGAGTGGGCTGGAGAGCGATTTCCTGCTGGCGGCTGAAGCTGAGGATTTTCTTGGTCAAGGCGACGGCCCGGCTACCGGCCTTGGCGATTTCCAGCACGTGGGCGTAGGCGGGGTGTTCCGGGGACAGTTGTTCCAGGGCCAGCTTGGCGTTGCCGGAGACGGCAAGGAGAATGTTGTTGAAATCATGGGCAATTCCTCCGGCGAGCGTGCCGAGTGCCTGGAGCTTTTCTGCCCGCATGATGGTGCGTTCCATCTGATGACGCTCGAGGGCATAGCGAATGGCTCTGTTCAGTAGCGGGGCCTGCACATGATTCTTTACCAGATAATCCTGAGCGCCGCTTTGCAGGGCCTTCAGGCCAACCGACTCATCGCTGAGGCCGGTCAAAACCAACACCGGTACATCGGAAGCGCTCGCCCGCAAGCGATTCAATGTCTCCAGACCCTGCGAATCTGGTAGGCCAAGATCGAGCAGGACCACGTCACAGGTTTGGGTGCGCAGAAATGCCAGCGCCTGCTCCAGCCTTTCGGCCGACTCCACCTTGAATACGATTTCGGGCAACTCGGAGAGATATTGCCGGAACGCCAGAACATCGGTGGGATTGTCCTCCACCAGGAGCACGCGAACCTCGTGGGGGTCCGTCACTTGGCCTCCGGCGGCAAGGTCACCACGCACAACCAGAAATCGCTAACCGCGCGCACGGCGTCGGCCAGCTTGGCGAACTCGATGGGTTTGGTGATGTAACAATTGGCATGAAGTCCGTAAGATTTCGCGATGTCCTCTTCCGCTTTAGAGGTGGTCAGGACCACCACGGGAATCGTCTTGAGCGACGGGTCTTCTTTAATCTCTTTCAGCACTTCCAACCCACTTTTGCGCGGCAGATTCAAGTCCAAGAGCACCAGGCCGGGCCGGCGCATATCCGCATACCCGCCCCGGCGCTGGAGAAAATCTATGGCTTCCGCTCCGTTGTCCACGGTATGCAATTGATTGATGAACTTGGAGAACTCCAAGGCTTCGCGGGTCATCATGGCGTCACTCGGGCTGTCTTCGACGAGCAGGATGTCAATCACAGCGCCCTCCCGGTCGGTCACGGCGAAACGTCCTGGATGCGCGACGCTCATTGGGCTAGATTAGCTGGGTCTCGGTTGTCTGCACGCCACGCAAAGTGAAACAAAAGGTCGCGCCCTTTCCCAATTCAGATTCGACCCAAACTCGTCCGCCATGTTGCTCGACGATCCGCTTGCACAACGCCAGCCCCATGCCGGTGCCGGGGTACTCCTTGCGCGTGTGCAGGCGCTGAAAGATCACAAAGATGCGCTCGAAATACTGCGGCTCGATGCCGATACCGTTGTCGCCCACGGAAATGATCCACTCTGCCTTATCGCGACGGGCACTGATGCGGATGTGCGGCGGATCGGCGCCGTGGAACTTCAGGGCATTGCCGATCAGGTTCTGGAACAGGAGGGTGAGCTGCGAAAGGTCGCCGGAAACCACGGGCAAATCCGCGTACTCGACCGAGGCGTGCTGCTCCTGCATGGCGGCGCTTAGGTTCATCAGCGCCTGTTCCACCGCCTTGGCACACTCCAGCGGGCGCAATTCCGCTCCTCGGGTGCCAACGCGGGAGAATGAGAGCAGATCGTCAATCAGCTTCTGCATGCGCGTGGCGCCGTCGACGGCGTGGGCGATGAACTCGTCACCGCGCTCATCGAGCTTCTCCCGATAACGCGCCTGGAGCAGCTGCACGCAGCCGCTTACGGCGCGCAAGGGCTCTTGCAGGTCATGGGAGGCGGCATAGGCGAACTGCTCCAGGTCGCGGTTGGAGCGGGTCAGTTCCTCAGTCTGCTTCTGCATGGCCGCCTCGGCCAGCTTGCGCTCGGTGACATCACGCAAAATCACGCTGAAGAGCTTTTCTTTCCCTACGGAGATTTGAGAAATGGAAGCTTCGATGGGGAATTCGGTGCCGTCGCAGCGGAGAGCAGTCAGGACCGCCATGCTGCCCATGGCGCGGGCCGTGACGCCGTTATGCCCAAATTCGCGGATATGTTCAGCGTGCGCCCGGCGAAAACGCTCAGGAATGAACCGCTCCAGCGGAGACCCGATGGCCTGCTCGGCGGAGCAGCCGAACATCCCCGCCGCGGCGGAGTTGAACAACAGAATGCGCTGCTGCTCATCGATGGTGATGATGGCATCCATGGCCGACTCCAGGATGCCGCGAAAACTTTCCTCGCTCTGGCGGAGAGCCTCTTCCAGGCGTTTGCGGCGGGTGATGTCTCGCGCGATCTTCGAGGCGCCGACCACGGTGCCATCAGGCTGCCGGACCGGCGAGATGGTCACGGAGACATCGATGGCCCGACCGTCCTTGCAAAGCCGAACCGTTTCAAAAGGCTCAACCCGGCCCCCCCCGCGGATGCGGTGTAGAATCTCGCGCCCCTCATATTGGCGTTCGACCGGGATCAGGCGGGTGATGGATTGGCCCAGCATTTCCTCGGCGGGGTAGCCGAACAATTGCTCGGCGCCTCGGTTCCAGCTGATGACCATTCCGTTCAAATCCTTGCCGATAATGGCATCGAGGGAGGACTCGACAAGGGCCGCCAGGCGCAGGTCCGCCTGCTCTGCGGGGCGGCGCTTCTCATCGGAGTGGCTCGTGAGGTTGGCGCTGATCAGCAGCAGGGCGGAGAGCAGGACGACCTCGCTCATGGTGAAGAGGGCGATTCCGAAGGGAGCCGCGTAAAGTCCGGCCAGTTCGCCACGCCAGCGAATCCATCCCAGAATGGGCGGCAGCAGGATGACCAGAGGGAGCACCCGGCGGGCTATCAGACCGCCAAGGAATTCGCTATTGACGATGCCCATGATTCCAGCCCGTGGGCGCAGGAGAAGCGAACTGAGTCCCAGCATTGCGGTTAGCACAGCTGTGTGCAGAGCCATCGAGGAGTAGGGAGAAATCTGATAGAGGGCGTCCACTCCGTAGACATATCCAACCACCGCGATCAGGCCGTCCATCAAGACGGATAGGGCCAAAGCTTGGCGCAGAGTATCCCAGCGTGGCTTGGCCTGGGCCAGCAGAAGGCTGCCTCCCAGGGTGGCGAATCCTACTGCGGTGGCGAGAGACATGCGGCCGGGGTGGGCGATTCCGGTGGCGAGCAGAGTCCGCCGCAGAACAAGCTCATCGATGCCGAAATTCACGCCTGGCCAGTACTCGACTGCGGTAAGCGTGCCCACGGCGGCCGCAAGTCCGCTCACGGCCAAGGCCCAGTTGGCACGTCGGCTAGACCCGCTTGCATTCGCCAGCAGCCAAAGCCCTGCGCCAGCCCACAAAAAGCAGAGCGCGGTATTTGGCTTCATGGTGGCCAGGCCAGGGAGAACGCTGGTAAGAATAAAAATGTGCAGCGTCCAGC
Organism: uncultured Acidobacteriaceae bacterium; assembly: GCA_963770915.1. Taxonomy (GTDB): domain Bacteria; phylum Acidobacteriota; class Terriglobia; order Terriglobales; family Acidobacteriaceae; genus PALSA-270. The sequence goes on along the minus strand of CAVYRG010000001.1, from coordinate 602,485 downwards.
CGCACAGCACGAGACTTCCGACAGCAACAGAAAGAAGACTTGAGGTTTGAAGAAAGTAGCGGCAATGGCGAATCTGACTGGGTTCGGGAGCCTGCAGTGGCACCTCGGGAGCTGAAGAAGAAACGGGCGACAGCGGGAAGTGCCCGGTTGGCGCAGGAGCCGCGGCTTCGACTGATATTTCGCCTTCCGAGCTTGTGGTCACCCCGGAATGGAAAGACATTCTCCCTGCTTAGGCCAAGATTCCGTAGAAGAGCGAGATGGAGGCGAATCACGCCTGTCTTTCGCCTAATGTAAGCGGCATGAAGAGGCCGGGCCTAGCCGGGAAGGCGGCGGATCTGCACGAAAGTCTCGGATCGATTCCCATTTTGAACCGCCGAAGGAGGCAGCAGTCCAGTGCCGAGGCGGCCGACCGTGTAGGAGTTTCGGAAGACAATGGTGGACAAGGGACAGGAGCTACTCGCGGGCTTCCTTTTCTTTCAAGAGCCGGTCGATTTCATCGTCATCGAGGTTCTCGATCTGCTGAAGCACTTCGTCGCCGATGGTTATGGGCTCTGCAGGGCGGGGAGCCGGCTTGGGAGCTTCTTCCACCCCGAGCACGCTGCGGCAGAGGTAATTCGCCAAAGCTTCCACGGTCGGATAATCGAACATCAGAGTGGCGGGGAGGCTCTGGCCGACCGCAGCGCGGGTGGCATTGCGTAACTCGATCGCCATCACGGAATCGAGGCCGAGCTCGTTGAGCGGCTTGTTGTTGGGCAACGAATCCAGATTTTGCAGTCCGAGGACCCGTCCGGCATCCTTCCGGATCTGCTCAATCACCAACGAACGGCGCTGGTTGGGAGCGGCCGCTGCCAAACGTTCTACCAGGGCGCCGGATTTCTTCTCAGGCACGCTTGGAGAAGACCCGTTGCGAGGAGCGGCAGCGGCATGGGCGGTGGAGGCGGATTTCATTACGTCTTTGAAGAACGGGGGGACGCGGTTATTGCGCAGGAGGACGGACAGCAATTTCGGCCAGTCGGCGGGGCAGGCCATCAGGGCGGCACGCTGGCTGCGCAGCGCGGCTTCCAGGGCGGCGAACCCTCCACTCGGATCGATCACTCCGAGGCCGGTCTGGTCGGTGCGCTGGTTGATTCCGAGAGTGACGGCCAGGCCTCTGCCGGCCCATGCGCCCCAATCCACGCTAAGCCCTGGACGGCCCGCCGACTGACGGGCGAATGCCAGCCCGGTCATAAACGAGTTGGCGGCGACATAGTTGCCTTGGCCGGGCGCGCCGAGCGTGGCCGCCATCGAGGAATACATGACGAAGAAGTCCAGCGGATCGGAGGTGGTGAGGTGATCGAGCAACAAGCTGCCGGTGACCTTGGCAGCGAACACGTTGCGGAAGCGGTCCCAGTTTTGCTGCAGAAGAATGCCATCATCCAGAGAGATGGCGGAATTCACCACGCCGCGCAGGGGCGGCATGGTGGCGCGCACGTCGGCGAGCAAGCGGGCCATGGCTTTTTCGTCCGAAACATCGGCTTGTGCCACGCGCACTTGCGCGCCTTTGGATTCGAGTGAATGAATCACTTCGGCGGCATCGGCGGCCGGATCATGGCGGGCGGTGAGGACGATGTGACGGGCGCCGTTTTCGACTAGCCATTGCGCGGTCATCAGTCCAAGACCGCGCAGGCCACCGACGATCAGATAAGTCGCATCGCGCGTGATGAGAGACGCAGTCGAAGCACCGTCGGCCAACATCTCCTTGTGGTCCAAAATTAATTTGCCGGTGTGATAGCCCAGGGCCATGAAGCGGAAGGCGGCCTTCGCTTCGGTGAGTGGGAAGGCGCGAAGGGGCAAGGGCTTAAGCTCACCGCGCTCAAACTGAGCCATCAACGGACGCAACCAGGCGCCGATTTGAGCTGGATTGGTGCGGGCGTCGTGGCCCCAATCCGAGATGAAATATTGTATGTTGCGGCCGAGCTTGGCCACGCGCTCGGGCTCCCAGATGCCGCGCTTCCCGATTTCGAGGAAACGGCCATTGCGGGCGATGACGTCGAAAGTGCGGTCGAGGAGCGGACCGGCTAATGAATTGAGCACGACGTCGACGCCGCGTCCGCCGGTGATTTCCATGATGTCCGTGGCGAAGGAAGGCGAGCGCGAGTCCATGACGTGCGCGACGCCTAGAGATTTGAGAAGCGCGCGCTTTTCCGGCGATCCGGCGGTAGCGAAGATTTCCGCGCCAGCGCGCTGGGCGAAAGCGACAGCAGCCAAGCCTACTCCGCCGGCTGCGGCGTGGATGAGCACGCGCTCCCCGGCGTGAAGTTTTGCGAGCCGGTTCAGGGTGACATCCGCGGTGAGGAAAGCTACGGGAATTGTGGCCGCTTCGGCAAAACTGAGGTGGGCGGGCTTGCGCGCGACCAAGTCTGCGGAGGCCGTGACATAAGCGGAGAAACTTCCCGGCGCGACGGCGACGACTTCGTCCCCCGATGAGAATTCCGAAACGCCCTCGCCAACGGCGGCGACGATTCCGGCACATTCGATTCCGAGCGGCCCGGGATCGCCGGGATACAAATCCATGACGTTCATCACGTCGCGAAAATTGAGGGCCGTGGCGTGGACTCGAATCTCCACTTCGCGGGGAGCGGGTTTGGTGCGGCGGGTTCGTTCCAGTTTCAGATTGTCGATGGAACCCCGCTCGCTGAACGTGAGGTGATAAGGAGACCCGGCAAGCCGCGCGGCCGGGCTTGCATTGAGGGCCGACTGCAGATTTGCGTGGCGCAGCCGCGCGCCCCAGCGGCGTCCTGCGCGCAATGCCACCTGATCTTCTTCGTCCGCTGCGAGCAGGGCTGCGTACAGAGCCTCGATTTCATCGCGCCCTTCATTCGGAGCGAGGTCGACGCGCATGCAACCCAGCTCGGGATGCTCGAGAGCGATGACTTTGCCTAAGGCCCAAACGGTTGTGCCGATGGGCGAGACGGCGTCAGTCTCCTGCACTTTTTGGGCGCCGCGGGTGCATAGCCACAGCCTGGGCGGCTGTGTGCCGGCATGCCGCGAAATTGACTGCACCAGGTGCAAAGCGCCGCCGCACCATGCGCGCTGTTCGCGCTCAAGGCCATTGGCATCGAGTTGGGCAACATCGGAGGCATTCAAAGGCCAAAGGTAGATGACGCCGGCAGACGTTCCCGAGCTAGCGGCGGCAAACTGGGATACGAGTTTATCCAAGTCATCCGATGAAGTGGCGTTAAGAGTTGGCGCGCCATTATTTGAAGAGCCTGATCCGTTTGCGAAGGCCAGCGTGCACTGGCCTCCGAGATCGGTGAAACGCGCGGCGAGGCGTTCGCCAACACCGCCGTGATCAGCCAAGATCAGCCAATTACGGATTTCCGGAGGTGGCTTTTCTGCTGCCAGTGCGAGTTCACCCGCTTGGGGAAGCGCTTCCCAACCCACTTCGTACAGCCACTGGTCGATGCTCTTTCCAAGAGCGCGCTCGAGCATAGAACGCTGGGCGCGCTTGAACGACATGCCGCGGAATTCAGCAACGAGGCGCCCCTGTTCGTCGGCCACGCGGATGTTCGCCCGGACGGTTTCCGCTCCTGGCCCCGCGGATTCAAGGGTTGCCATGCTCCACAGCTTTCCCGTGGGACGGGCAAACAGCGTAAAGGAGTCAATCCCGAGTGGCATGAATAGCGTTTCCGCATCTTTGGTCTGATCTGCTCCATACACAGCGGCCACCACGACTTGAATGCAACCGTCGAGAAATGCGGGATGGATCCAGTATTGTGCTGATTCGGAACTTGTGATGGAAGGGGCTTCGATAAGGCCCAGCGCCGAGCTGGGCCGGCTCCACACGCGTTGCACGCCGTGAAAGCGCTCTCCAAAGCCGATGCCACGGCGTTCGTATCCAGCGTAGAAAGCCTCGGGGCTTATCTGTTGGGTGTCACGTTGCGCGGCGGCGATATCGAGCTGCTGCGAATCGGGAAGCTCGCGCACCGGCCGCAACGCGCCAGAAGCGTGCAATCGCCAAGCGTTGTTTTGCTGTACCGGGCCGGCTGGGGCGCTCCATACTTCGAAGCGGGCGGCATCATCTTCTTTCCGCGATAGCACAACCTGTAGGCGTTTTTCCTCGCCCGCTTCGACCGCCAAGGCTTCGCCGATGGCGAAATCTTCGATTGTGCAAGGGGCCATGCCGAGGCCGTGTTCGGCGGCTGCGCGGACGGCCTCAAGATAAGCGGCGGCAGGCATAATCGTTTTACCGAATACGAGATGCTCCCCGAGGAAAGCGGGCGACGAAGCGCTGAGGCGGGTTTCAAAGACGACTTCCTTCAGCGAGGGAGTTTCGATTCGGCGTTCGAGCAAAGGATGAATGGCCGCGGCGGATTCAGGGCGAGCAGCCCGCGCCGGAGAAATCATGTAACTTTCGCGCTCGAAGGGATAGGTTGGGAGACTGAGCTTACGGCGGCGGTAGGGCTTGTCGAACGCGGCCCAGTCCACGTCGACGCCGTGAACGTAAAGTTGCGCCAGGCTTTGGAGAATGCCAGACCATTCATCTCCGCCGGGGCGAAGGGGAGCAAGCCACAGCGCTGGTTCGGGGGCGATGGTTCGACCGCGCTCGGCGAACGTGGAGTCGGGTCCGATTTCGAGGAAAACAGTGCAGCCGGATTTGGCCAGCGTTTCCGGGCCAGCGGTGATTTGGCCGAGATGCTGCGCTTGTTGACGCCAATAAGCGGTGGTGGCAACTTCCGAAGCCGTAAGCTTGCCAGTTCGACTGGAGACCAGCCGAACCTGCGGAGGGTTGAGTTTTATCTGAGAGGCGACGCGTTCGAGCGCGGGCGGATCGTTGGCGTGAGCAACCAGGCGCAGACCGTCTTCGACGCGGAATACACCCGCGGCGCAGGCGGCGGCGTACTCGCCAACCCCATCGCCAAAAGCAAAGGCGGGCTGCACGCCCCAGGATCTCCATAGCTCGCAAATTGCGTATTCGAGCGCGAATAATGCGATATTTGCAAAGCGGCGATCTGCGAGAGAAGCCGGGGCAAAAAGCGCATCGAGCAACGCGCGGCCAAGCTCATTGCGCGCGAAGTCATCGCAGCTATCGAAAGCCTGCTTAAAAACCGGAGAAATCTCGTAAAGGGCTCGGCCTGCCACCGAACGCTGTAATGCTTCTCCCGAAAAAAGAAAGGCGAGTTTTGGCTGCTCGGTTCCTTCCCAAAGACCGCGTGCCGCACCGGGTTGCATCTTGCCGGAAGCGGCCTGGCGGAGTTTTTCTGCAATCGCAGTCGGCGAGGACTCGCAAACGGCCAGCCGATGCGCGAGGTGGGCGCGGCCAACGTTCGCGGTGTAGCAAAGATCAGCGATAGATTCGCGGTCGTCAGCTTCGATCCGCTGTGCGGTGCGCTCGGCCAAGGTTCGGAGCGCGGACTCGGTGCGAGCCGAAAGCGTGAGCAGGTGAGACGGGCGTTCCGGAACTTCTGGCGCGCGCGGCGGAGACGGCGGCGCTTCTTCGAGAACGATGTGAGCGTTCGTGCCGCTAAAGCCGAACGAACTCACGCCGGCGATGCGTTTGCCTTGAAGCGGCGCCCACGGCCTGCGCGTGGTAGCGACCTCAATGGGCATGCGCTCCCAGGGAATGTGCGGACTGGGACGGCTGAAATTGAGGTGCGGAGGAATTTCTCCGTTGTGCAATGAAAGAACAACTTTGATCAGCCCAGCCACGCCGGCAGCCGCCTCGAGATGGCCGACATTCGTTTTGAGCGAGCCGATCTGCAGCGGAGCGCCAGTCCGGCCGGGTCCGAATACGGCACCGAGGGCCTGCACTTCAATTGGATCGCCGAGAGAAGTGGCGGTGCCGTGCGCCTCGACGTAGCTGACTTCCGCGGTGGTAACACCGGAGTTGGCAAGCGCATCGCGAATCACGGATTCCTGGGAAGGTCCGTTGGGAACGGTCAGGCCGCTGCTGGGCCCGTCCTGATTGACGGCAGAGCCACGGAGGAGCGCGAGAATGCGATCGCCGTCGGCCAATGCGTCGGAGAGGCGTTTGAGAACAACCACGCCACAGCCTTCGCCGCGCACAAAGCCGTCAGCCCCAGCATCGAAAGTCTTGCTTTTGCCGTCGGGCGCCAGCATCCCAGAGCGCCACATGCTGATGAAGGGCTCGGGGGAAAGAATCACATTGACGCCGCCGGCTAGCGCCATGCGGCATTCTTGATTGCGCAATCCCTGACAGGCGAGATGTACGGCTACGAGCGACGACGAGCATGCGGTATCGACGGAAACGCTCGGCCCCTGCAAGCCCAGGAAGTAAGACACTCTGCCCGAGGCGATGCTGTGCGCGATGCCGGACATGTGGTGCACATCGAGCAGCGCCGGATCGTGAGTTTCCGCCAGTCGCTGCGCGTAGTCGTTGCCGCAAATTCCGATATAGACGCCGGTGCGGGTTTTGCCGAGCTTGGCCGGGGATTGGCCCGCGTGCTCAAGCGCCTCCCAGCTCACTTCCATCAGAAGGCGCTGCTGCGGGTCCATGGTGAGCGCTTCGCGGGGCGAGATTCCGAAGAATTGGGGTTCGAACTGGTCCACGCGGTCAAGAAAGCCGCCAAAGCGGGTACCGATTTTCCCGATGGCTTCAGGATTGGGATCGTAATAAGACTCGACGTCCCAGCGATCGCCCGGAATCTCGCGCACGCCGCTGCGCCCCTCACGCAGCAACTGCCAGAATTCTTCCGGACTATTGGCACCGCCCGGAATCCGGCAGCCGATGCCGACGACGGCGATCGGCTCACGCCGCGCTCGCTCGGCCGCATCGAGCTTTGCCTGCATGTCCTCGATAGCAAGCAAGGCGCGCTTGAGGGGAGAGAGTTCGGCGGTTTGGGATGCGTCCTTAGGCATAAAAATCGGCCACTACCTCATTTCCGCTCAAGGTGCTTGAGAAGCTGCGCCTCGACTTCCTCGTCGGACATAGATTCGACTTCGCGAACGCGCGCGCTGCCGGAATCCTCCGCCGCGACTTTGGTGGAAGGCGAACGCCCATTGCCAGGCTCCGCGTGGGGAAGAGAGCGCAAGAGAAACCTGGAGACGGCTTCGATCGTCGGATAATCGAAGACCAGCGTCGCGGGGAGAACGTGGCCTAATCCAAGGCCCGATTCCAGCAGGTCGCGGAGCTGCACGGCCATGAGGGAATCGAGGCCAAGCTCCACCAGGCGGAGGCGGCGGTCGAGGCGGCGGCCGGGCTGCAGACGCAATACCTCGTGCAAGCGGGCGCGAATGTAGTCGTTCATCAAATCTTCCTGTTCGCCGGGGAGTGCGGTTTCGATTCGGTTGCGGAGCTCATGGATGCGCGCCGCGGCGGCAGCTTCATCCAGCGACGCGGCTGCTGGCGACGAAGTCTTCTCTGCGACCGAACCAGGAAAAGCGGAAACCACATCGCTCGCAGCTTTGACCGGAGTCCTGGCGACGATCACGTGCTGGCCAAGAATTTCGGCGGGAGAGCCTTTCTCCGGAAATGCCACGACTTCCGCAAATCCACGGTCCAGAAGAGCGGCCTGCCACTTCTCGGGCGGAAGCAGGGGGTTGTTGCCGCGCAAGCTGTCGGCGAAGTGCTGCCAGCCCTCGATCAGGCCGCTGGTAAAGTCAAACCAATCCTGGTGGCGCGTGACTTCCACCAGCAGGAGCAATCCGCCGGGCACGAGGAGCTCGACGATGCGGCGGAGCGCGGCGTCGAGGTCGCGGGCAGCGTGAACCGCATTGGTGCCCAGGATGATATCGAAAGAATGGGGCGCGAATCCTTGCGCGGCAATATCTTTGTCGAAATCGAAGGTCGTGTAGCGGACGAAAGGAAAGGCCGCAAATCTCCGCTGGGCGCGCTTGAGGAAAAGGTCGGAGACGTCGCTGAAGAAGTACTCTGTCCGGTCTTTGTCGAGCAGGGGCAGGACGGTGGTGGACGTGCCGCCGGTGCCGGCGCCGACTTCGAGAACTCTCAGCGGACGATCGAGGGTCCATGAACGGGAGATCGCTTCGGCTATTGCGCCCGCAATGCAATTGCTGTAGTAGTTGCCATTGGAAAGGGCGTACAGGTTTTCCGCCATCGCCGAGGAGCCGCCGGGGAAGAGCGTCTGCAGCGGGCTCTCGCCGCCGCCAATAATGCGCGTGACGTAGTCGCCGCAATTGCGAAGATAGGCGAGAAGGTGAGGGTCATCGGCCATCACCGTGTCGAGCTCGCTGAGGAGCGCGGGAAGATGCGGGTCGGGCAGAGGCGCGTCGCTTACGAATTTTCCTCCCGCCGCGCGCAGCATGCCGGTGGCGGCCAGGCGTTCAAGCCAGCGTTGCAGCAGATGGCGGTACATCTCGGGAATGCCGAACTGTTTGCTGAGCGACTCCACATCATGGGTTTCGCCGGCATGAGTGAATGCGCCCAGGGAGCGCAGGGTATTGGCGGCGTGGGCGGTCGTCATGCGGCTGAGAAATGCCCACTTGCCGGGATAGGTATCGAGTTTCAGGCTAAACGGGCTCTGCTGCGACTGACGTAGTCCGGAGGCTTTCGCCATCTCCCATGGTTTCTCTGGGTCGTTGAGCACGTTGCCTCCTTTGCGTGTGGATTGATCCAGCCAGTATCTTCGCCGCTCGAAGGGATAGGTCGGCAGCGCGAGGCGAGTGCGCGCCCAGTCGCGGTCAAAACCGGCCCAATCGATCTCCGCGCCGGCGGCGTAAAGCCCTTGCAAGCTTTCGAGAATCTGCGACCAGTCATTTCGCTTGGAGGAAAGCGACGGCAGCCAGGACTTTTTCGCGTCTCCCACGCAATAGCCCGCCATGCCGAGAAGAACCGGGTGGGGGCCAATTTCGACAAAAACCTCAACCCCTTGCGTGACCAGAGTTTGAATGCTGTCCACGAACTGCACCGGCTGGCGCGCATGGCGCTGCCAATATTCCGGATTGCCGATTACGCTGGCGCCGGCGAGTTGGGCGGAAACATTTGAGACGAATCCCACGACGGGCTCGGAATACTTGACGCGGGCGGCGGCCTTGCCGAAGTCGGCAAGAATGGGCTCGATCAGGGGCGAATGGAACGCGTGGGAGACGATAAGTTCCTTGCTCAGGATGTCGTCGGACGCCAGACGGTTGAGGATGTCCCGCACCTCAGCGGCGTCGCCGGAGATGACAACCGATTGCGGGCCGTTGATGGCCGCGAAAGACACTCGCTTCGAAGATGTCATGGCCGCTACGACGCGTTCGCGGCTGGCGAAGACGGCGGCCATCTTGCCTCCCGCCGGAAGCGACTGCATCAACCGCCCGCGCTCGGCGATGAGCTTGAGCCCATCTTCCAGGCTGAGAACGCCTGCGATACAAGCCGCTACATACTCGCCAACACTGTGGCCCATCACAAACGACGGACGCACGCCCCAAGAACGCCACAGTTCCGCCAGCGCATATTCGAGAGCGAACAGCGCCGGTTGCGTGTAGGCGGTTTCATCAAGCGGAGAGGATGTCTGCTTTTCGGGGTAAAGAACAGACAGCAGGGGGCGGTCGAGAAGAGGCCGCAATATTTCGTCGCAGCGGTCGAACGCGGCCTTGAACGTTGGCGAAGTTTCATAGAGCGCGTGGCCCATCCCGACATATTGCGAACCCTGGCCCGTAAACAGGAATGCAATGGAAGGCGGCTTCATGTCCAGCGCTTCGCCGGTAATGGTGTTGGTGGGCGTTTCGCCATTGGCAAGGGAGCGTAAAGCATTCTCAAACTGATCCGAGCTTTCGCCGACAATGGCAGCGCGATAGGCAAAATGGGAGCGGCCCGCGTTTGCCGTGTAGCAAATATCCGCGAGGGAAACATCTTTCTGGCTGCCGAGGTAGTCGGCATAGTCGTGCGCCAGCCGGCGGAGCGAGTCCGAAGTTTTCGCAGACAGGGCGAGCAAATGCGAGGGACGGCCGGCTGACTCCGCCGCTTGCGGAGTATCGGGCGGCTCCTCGACGATGACATGCGCGTTGGTTCCGCTAAAACCAAAAGAGCTGAGGCCGGCGATACGCTTGCCCTGAGCGGGCTGCCAGGCGGTCGGCCGGGTGGGAATGGAAATGGGAAGTCGATCCCATTCGACGTGGGGATTCTTGGTCTGCAAATGAAGATGGGGCGGAATTTGTTTGTGCTGGAGCGCGGCTACGATTTTCAGAAGGCCGGCGACGCCGGCGGCAGCTTCCAGGTGGCCGACGTTGGTTTTGATGGAACCGAGCATCAAGGGATCGACGGGCGGCCTGTCGTGGCACAGCGCCGCCGCCGCGGCGCGCACTTCGATGGGATCGCCCAGCGAAGTTCCGGTGCCATGCGCCTCCAGATAGCTGATTTGTTCGGGAGCAATGCCGGCATTCTTTAAGGCTTCACGAATTACTGATTCCTGTGCCGGGCCATTCGGCGCGGTCAAGCCTCCGCTGCGGCCATCCTGATTCATGGCAGAGCCGCGGATCACCGCCAGGATGCGATTGCGCGCGGCCAGCGCGGCTGAGAGCGGCTTCAAAACAACTATGCCGCAGCCTTCGCCGCGAACGTAGCCGTCCGCTGCGGCATCGAAGGTCTTGCAGCGGCCGTCGGGCGCCAACATGCGAGATTTCGAAAAATTGATATTGGCCTCGGGCGAAAGGATGAGGTTTACCCCGCCCGCGAGGGCGAGGTCGCATTCCCCCGCTCGCAGGCTGGCGCAAGCCAGATGCACCGCCACCAGCGAGGAGGAGCATGCCGTATCCACGGTCAACGAGGGGCCGTGAACGCCGAGCAGATAGGAGAGACGGCCGGCGGCGACGCTGAAGGAATTGCCGAGGGCCGAATAGGCGTCGATCTGCCGCTCATCGCTGTAAACCATCCGCCAATAGTCGGAATTGCTGATGCCGACGAAGACGCCGGTGTGGCCTCCAAACAGGTTGGCAGGCGCGATGGCCGAATTCTCCAGCGCTTCCCAGGAAACCTCGAGCAAGATGCGTTGTTGCGGATCCATCTCGACCGCTTCCCGTGGCGAAACCGAGAAAAAGTCGGCGTCGAACCGATCCACCTCGCCGAGGAATGCGCCGCGGCGAACGTTCATCTTTCCGGGCTTGTCGGGGTCGGGATCGTAGTATGCATCTACATCCCAGCGGTCTTTGGGAATTTCGCTGACAGCATCGACGCCTTCGGAGAGCATGCCCCACAGCGACGCCTCGTCATGCACGCCGCCGGGGAGGCGCATCCCCGCTCCCACGATAGCGATCGGCTCGTTCTTTCTACGAGTCGTTTCGTCGAGCTTCTCGCGCATTTCGCGCAGTTCGACGATGGCGCGTTTGAGCGGCGAAAGCTGACCTTCGGTCTGAGAGTGATCAGTCATCGGCGAATTCTTTCGTCTTCTCCAATTCTGCGACGAGCAACGCCTCAGCCTCCGCCTCGGTCAGATTTTGCAGCTCGGCCAGATCTTTGATTTGTCCCTCCGCGGAGCTTGAGCCCGGAGCGCCGGACGCGGTTTCTAAATGGAGAACTTCGCGTGCCAGATAAAGCGTGAGCGATTCGATGGTCGGGTAGTCAAAAAGCAGCGTGCCGGGCAGAGAATGCCCCAGCGAAGCGGCCAGGGCGTTCCGCAGTTCGACGGACATGAGGGAATCGAGGCCGATCTCGTGCAGAGGCTGCCGGGGATCCACCGCCTTGCCGGCGCGCACTCCGAGTGCACGGCGAGCAACTGACTCCACGTGCTCCTGCAGAACCGGCAGGCGGCGGGCGGCAGGCTGAGCGAGCACCCGTTGCACAACCTCGTTACCGGGAGTTGGCGAAGCATTTACGGCAGCTTGCTTGTGCGGGGCTTTCGCAAGCTCGGCAAAGAATGCATGAGAGCGGCCGAGGCCGGGCTGCTGAAGGAAGCGATCCCAATTCACCGGCATGGCGACGATTTGTGCTTGTCCGAGGCCAATCATCTTGCCCAATGCCGCCATCCCTTCCTGCAATTCGATGGGACGCAGGCCGCGGTCGCGCCAGCGCTGCGCATCCTGCGATTGCAGTTGCGCCGCCATTCCAACCTGCGCCCATGCGCCCCAGTCAACGCTCAGTGCAGGCAGTCGCACGGTCCTTCGCTCGTGTGCGAGCGCGTCCATGAATGCGTTGGCGGCGGCATAGTTGCCCTGTCCGGGAGAGCCAATGACTCCGGCTGCCGCGGAAAAGAGCACGAAGAAATCCAGGTTCAACGAATACGTCAAGCGATGCAGGTTCCATGCGCCTCGAACTTTCGGGGCCATGACACGCTCGAAGCGAGCCCACGATTGCTGGTCGAGCACGCCATCGTCCAGCACGCCGGCGGCATGAATGATTCCACGAAGGGGAGGCATGGAATCAGCGATCTTGCGGAACACCTCACCCAGACGTGCTTCATCGGAAACGTCGCACGCCTCGATGGCAAGGTTAACACCTGCGCGCATCAGTTCATCGACGGCAGCCTGGGGCTTTGGACTCGGCGCATGGCGGCTAATCAGGACCAGGTTCCGCGCGCCTTCGCGCACAAGCCAGCGCGCGGCCTCCAGGCCCAATCCGCGAAGGCCGCCGGTAATGAGGTACGTAGCGTCGCTGCGGGCCTGAAATTGGGCCGAAGAAGGTTGCGCTGCAGACGAGATGCCCACATCAGAAGCGAAACCCGTGATGACAATCTTGCCGATCTGCTTGGCCTGCGCCATGTAGCGGAATGCGTCCACGGTTTGAGCCATCTCGAACTCTTTCCCGGGAAGAGAGTGCAAAGTGCCCTGTTCAAAAGCTGAGCGCAGTTCCACGAATAAGGCGGGAGCGAGGGAGGGATCTTTGTAGGCTTCGTCTCCTAGGTCGAAAGAGTAAAACTCACAGTCGGGACGCAGGGCGGCAAATTCCTCGCGCGTCAGGATGCCGCGTTTGCCGAGTTCGAGAAACCGTCCGCCGGAGGCCAACACTGAAACGCTTTTTGGAATGAACTCGCCGGCCAGCGAGTTTAAGACGATATCGACGCCGCGGCCGTTGGTGTCGCGCTTGATCGCGTCCGCGAATTCGAGAGACCGGGAATCATAGATGTGGGAAATGCCAATCCGGCGCAGGAATTCACGCTTCTCCGGGCTGCCGGCTGTCGCAAAGATTTCCGCGCCGGCTCGCTGTGCCATCTGCACAGCCGCCAAGCCCACGCCACCCGCCGCCGCATGGATGAGGACGCGATCACCGGATTTAATCCGCCCCAGCGATTGCAATCCGTAGAGGGCGGTAAGAAACACCACGGGGATGCAAGCTGCGTCTTTGAAATTCACGCCTCTGGGCGCGGGCGCGACGAAGTCGGCGCGAACGTTCACGTAGGTACCCAAGCCTCCGGGAGCCAGAGCCATAACCGCGTCGCCGGGCTGGAACGCCCGGACGTTCGGTCCAACACGGGCGACGATGCCGGCGCACTCTCCACCGAGACGCTCCACTTTGCCGGGATACATGCCGAGCGCGCACAGCACGTCGCGGAAATTCAAGCCGGCCGCGCGCACTTCGATTTCCACATCGTCCACACCCGGTGAAACCCGCTCCGCCGGAACCCAGGAAAGATTCTCAAGCATGCCGGGGTTGGAAATTCGCAATTGCACCGGCGGGCGGCTGGTTTGGCTGACGGGTTCGGAAAAGGCCTGGGGCAAGGGCAGGGGCGCCAGCCGTGGCGTCCACAAGCTGCGTTGGCGGACGGCGATTTCGTCCTCCTCCGGTTGATGGCGAAGAGCCTGCAACAGGGATCGGATTTCTCCTTCGATGTCGAGAGTTTCAGGATCCAGGTCGATGCGCTGGCAATGCAGTTCGGGATGTTCGGCAGCGATTACGCGTCCCAGGCCCCACAAACCTGCGGTCGCAGCCGCCACCGGCGCGGCGGACTGTCTTACGGCCTGGGTGCCGCGCGTGACAAAGTGGAGACGCGGCGGCGCATCGATTCTCGACAACGCTAGGGCCTGCACCAGATGTAACGCAGCGCCGCAACTAAGCATTTGGGCACGATCGAGATCGGGCGGCGTCATCTCGCCCGAGGAAGCGGCGTCGAGGCTCCACAGATGAAGCACGCCGTGCAGCCGAGACGCGCCCACCGCTTCAATCAGCTCCATAAAATCCGCCGGGTGGGCTGGATTGATCGCGAAGTTGTCGTTTCCTCGACGGAGAAATGAGGAGCCAGGCCTTACCAAAATGCAATGGTGGCCAAGAGAAGAAAGCTTCAATTGGAGAGCTTCGCCCAAGCCCTTTGCATCGGCGAGGATCAGCCATGTGCCTGGACGGTGAAGGCCCTCGTTGCTTTCGGAATCTGCCTTCTCTGAGGCCGCGATCTTGCGCCATTGAATCTCGTAGAGCCAGTCGGGCGCATCGCCACGCCGGTTCGGCTCAACGGCGCTTCTGTTCACCCATTTCAGCTCGAGGCCGGAAACGTTGCAGACGATTTGTCCGCGCTGATCAAGAATCTCAAGATCCAAAATCGATGTGCGAGCGTCATCGGAGGTTCTGCGCAAAGTGCTATGAGTCCACAATACGCCGGGTACTTCGCGGATCAAGCGCAGCGATTCGATGCCGACCGGGAGCAGAACTTCGCCGGCAGCGCCATCCGCTGATTCGGAGAGAATAGATCCGGCCGCAGCCTGGAAGCAGGCATCGAGTAGCGCCGGGTGAAAGAGAAAAGGCCTTTCCGAGGCGCCTGCGCCATCGGCAAGCTTGACCTCACCGAGAGATTCTCCCTTGCCGCGAAACAGCGCGCGCAGATTCCGAAATGCCGGACCGAAATCTATGCCCTTTTCGCGCAATGTTTCGTAAAAGGCGGTTACGTTCACCGGCTCCGAGCAGCGCGCGCGGATGGCAGCGAGGTCGGCCGTGCCGTTGGAGGCCAGACCGGTTGCGAATTTGGTCAGTTTCCCGGCAGCATGGCGGGTCCAGGCGGCGTGTTCATCAGGGCTCGCGGTGCTGTAGACCTCGAATGTGAAAGCATCACTGCCCGCAGGCCGCAGCACGAATTGCACTTTTGTTCGGGTTTCGGCTGCAAGCGGCAAAACTTCCTGGAACACAAGACTGTCTATCTGGTACGGTCTCTGGCCGAAAGAGGGACGGGCTGCGGCCAGCGCCATTTCGATGTAGGCCGTAGCCGGCATCACCACGCGGCCGCAGATTTTGTGGTGTTGCAGGAATGCCGGATCCTGAGCGTCAAGGCCGGCTTCGAAAACACTACCTTCAATGGCAGGGGAACTCAGGGGAGCGCCAAGCAGCGGATGCTGGTTTTTCGCGGGAGCAGTTGGTGCGGCGCGGCCAGACCGGGTCGCGCTGCGATCCAGTTCGACCCAGAATCGCTCCCGCTCGAATGGATAGGTTGGCAAGCTGATCGTGCGTGCAGCGAAACCGCGATCCAGGCTCTTCCAGTCAATCGGCGTTCCCACATGGTAGCGCGCCTGAATATCGGCCAGTGCCGCGGCCCAGTCGCTGGAGCTTGCGTCGGGCGGGGGCGGCGTTGGTCGATCATCGGGCGTGGCTTGGGGACGCTCTCGCATCGGCGCACGACTGACCATCATCCCTGCCGCCAAAGACGCGGAAAAGCCGCCGCGCAGTTTTTCGCAGGCTTCCCTGGTATTCGAACACAGCAGGGAAGCCCGATGAGGAAAATGCGTGCGCCCGGTATTCGCGGTGTGGCACACGTCTGCGATTGGCAGCTCAGGGTTCGCCTCCAAATGGCTTGCCAAACGCGCGACTGCGGCTCGCAAAGCAGAATCGGTGCGGGCGGAAACAGTAAGAAGATGCAACGGCCGAACGCTCGCCGTGGCCGATGCAGGCGGCGCCGGTGCCTCCGCAACCACGATGTGAGAGTTCGTGCCGCTGGCGCCAAAAGAGCTGACTCCGGCGACGCGCCGGGTAACGCCCGCGGGCCAGGGCGTGAGACTCGTGGGCACGCGCACTGGAATCTCGTCCCACTGGACGTGCGGTGTGAGGCTGCGCAGGTTAAGGTGCGGCGGAATTTCGCGATGGCCCAGTGCCAGGATCACTTTGAGCAAACCGGCGATGCCGGCCGCGGACTCTAGGTGACCGATATTGGTCTTCACGGAACCGATGTGCACCGGGTCGGCCATCGAACGTCCCGGCCCGAAAACATTAGCCAAAGCGCGTACCTCGATGGGATCGCCGAGCGGCGTGGCCGTGCCATGCGCTTCGACGTATTGAATGTCGGTGGTCGCAACTCCGGCGGAGTCGAGCGCCCTTCGGATCACCGCTTCCTGGGCGTGGCGATTGGGAACGGTCAAGCCACTGGTCTTGCCATCCTGGTTGACGGCGGAACCCAAGATTACGGCCAGGATGCGGTCGCCGTCCGCCTGTGCGTCGGCCAACCGCTTGAGCACGATGATGCCGGCCCCCTCCCCGCGGGCGAAGCCGTTTGCGCTGGCATCAAACGTCCGGCAAACTCCATCGGCGGAGAGCATGCGTGCCTTGCATCGGGTCACGAACGCTTCCGGGGACAACATGGCATTGACGCCCCCGGACAAGGCGAGGTCGCATTGCCGAGTGCGCAGGCTGCGGCATGCGGCGTCTACGGCCACCAGAGACGATGAGCATGCCGAGTCGATGGCGAGCGCGGGCCCCTGCAGCCCGAGATAATAGGCGATCCGGCCAGGAGCGAAATTCAGGCAGGAGCCGGTCAAGTAGTAGGTGTCGATGTACTCGCTGCCCGCGTCGTGCAGAACCTCGCCATAGTCGCTGTAGGTAATTCCCACGAAGACGCCGGTGCTCGATCCGGCCAACTCCCCAGGTGCGATGCCCGCGTCTTCGAGCGCCTCCCAGGAGACCTCGAGCAGCAGGCGCTGTTGCGGATCGAGGCGCAAAGCCTCGCGCGCCGAAATGCCAAAAAAGTCCGCGTCGAAATTCTCGATGCCCTCGACGAAGCCGGCGCGCTGTACGTACATCTTGCCCGGAACATTCGGATCGTCACTGTAGAATTCCTCCACCGGCCATCGCCAGCCCGGTATCTCGCACATGCCGTTGCGCCCGTCGCGCAGAAGGCGCCAGTAGGATTCGGGATCTATTGCGCCGCCCGGAAAACGGCAACCCATGCCGATGACCGCGATGGGTTCGCGGACATCCGATTCCGCAGCCGCGAGACGTGCCTGCAGCGTCTTGATGGCGAGGACGGCGCTTTTCAGCCGCTCGCGATTCTCGGATTGTTTCGGGTCATTGGTCACTGTCGTGTCCCGTCGAATTGAGCACCCGCGTCAGCTCTTGGTCGAGAATGGACGCGAGATCGGCATCTTCGAGCTGGTCGAGAGAATCCGCGCTTGGTACGTCGGCAGCCGCGACTGCGGGAACTGCGGTCGCTGCGGAATCCGCGAGTCCTAGCTCGCGGAAGAGATATTCGGAGAGATCGAGAATCGTAGGATACTCGAAGGCAATCGTCGCGGGCAGTTTCCAGCCCAGGCTTTTCTGCAGCCGTCCACGCAGTTCTCCAGTGGTGAGCGAATCGAGCCCCAGAGTGAAGAAACCGCGAGTCTCGTCGATGGGCTCGCGCGGATCGAGATGCAACACTTTGGCCACGGTGTCCCGGACGTGACGCACCAGCAGGTCTTTTGCAGCTTCCGGCTTCAGGCCGCGCAGCCGAGATAGTAAGGTCTCGCCCGGTTTGGCCGCGGCGCCTGCAGCTTCGATCGTGGGCTCTATAAGAGTGCGCAGCGCGGAAAGGAAAGGCCGTCTGCGGCCAGTCGAGTGAATCGGCCGGAACAGCGACCAATCCACGCTGGCCAGGGTGGTTTGCACGCGATTGCCGGCGAGCAGACGTCCGAGTGCATCGAGCGCAAGCGGCGCCGGCATCGGCCTGAATCCGATCTTCTGGAAGAATTCGTCAATCGCCTTTGAACTCCCGCCGCCTTGCCACCATCCTAAGTTGACTGCCACCGCAGGTAACCGCTGAGCGCGGCGAAGCTGAACCAGCGCGTCCAGAAATGCATTCCCGGCCGCATACGCAGCCACGCCGTGCAACCCCAATGTGGCAGAGCTGGAAGAAAACGCGGCAAAGAAATCGAGATCCAGCCCGCGCGTCAACTCATGCAGAATCCACGAGCCGCTGATTTTGGCCGGGAAAACGGAATCAAAGGCGCCTGCGTCAATCTGACGGATGGGCGCGGTTTCGAGTACGCCGGCCGCGTGGACCACACCCCGAAGCGGCGGCAACTCGCCGCCAAATCGAGCGAAGAGCGAGCTCATGGCCCCGGCATCCGCGACACTGGCGGCGCAGAGCTGAACGCGGGCGCCATTTCGCTCCAATGATTCGATGGCACGAACCTTGTTGTAGTATTTTGAGTCGGAAGATAGAGTCGGCCAAGCCGAGCGCTCCGGCAGGGGCGTGCGGCCGACCAGAACCAGCGTTCTGGCTCCGTGATCCACCAGCCACTGCGCCACTTTGAGTCCGATCTTACCCAATCCTCCTGTGATCAGGTAGCTCGCGTCCACCTGGAATGAGGAGCGGCATGAAGCGGGAGGAGCAGAAGGAACAAGGCGCGCGACAAACCTACTCTTTGCGCGGAAAGAGATCTGGTCCTCGTTCTCCGGCTGGCGAATTTCGCGGGCGAGTAAGCGGGCTGCGGTTTCCGGGGCGTCGTCCGGTGCGAGGTCAATGAGGCCGCCCCAAAGGTCAGGGTATTCCATAGCCATGACCTTGCCTACGCCCCAAATGGAAGCCTGGGCAAGGTTCGGGCAGTCGGCGGCCTCAATCGCCTGCGCGCCGCGAGTGACGAGCCAAATCCTCGGAGTCTCATCCCACTTGCGCTCGAGGACCGCCTGCGCCAATGAGACTGCGCTCTCGCACCCGAATTGCTGCGCATTTTTCAAAACCGAAGGCTTCAGAGATTCGTTTGCCGGTGCGTCGAGACTGGCCAGATGAATCACACCTCGAAGCGGAGGCCACGATTCACGCGCCCGGTCGAGCAGTTCGCCGAATCTCGATTTCTCTCCGTCGAGCGTGGTTCCAGGCGCTCCGGATGCCGGGGCCATCGTCACTGCATCGCCGCGTGCTTGCAGCTGGTGTTCAAGAGCCGAGGCAATGGTGTTTGGGCCACCAACGATCAACCAATGCCCGGATGGCTGCGCCGCACGTGCCTCTGCGGTGGAATCGCCAACCATTGCCGTCGAGGGTGCGCGCATCACAAACAGATTTTGATCGAATACGAGCGGCGCACCGTTCTCAGCCCCGATCGCTTCGACGTTGGTGAATCCTCCCCATGCCAGCAGCTCCCGCCATTGCTTCCGGCTCAGCAAAGGATTCGTTTGGCGAAGGTCCATATCCGTAAAGCCCCACCATCCGGTGGTCAAGCCAAACGTCAATTCAATCCATTTTCGGCGCTCAGTTGCTTCGAGCAGCAGAAACATTCCGTGAGGAGCGAGCAGTTGGCGAATGTGGCCGAGGGTGCGGCGCACATCCCGTGTGGCGTGAACCACATTAGCGGCAAAGATCATGTCGAACTGAGCGGGCGCGAACCCTTGCGCCGCGAGATCGCGTTCGATGTCCAGCACTTCGTAGCGTAGAAAGGTCCGCTCGCGGAAGCGGTCAGCCGATTTTTCCAGCAGAGCTTTCGAAACGTCGGTGAACACGTACTCTACACGGCCGGGCGGCAGACGATCGAGGATGAACGAAGCCGTGCCGCCCGTTCCAGCGCCGACTTCCAGAATGCGCAATACGCCATCCGGCGGCAGCTGCCGCGCAGCTTCGCTGATGGCGTCCGCGATCAGTGTGTTGTAAATGCGTGCATAGGGCGTGTCCCGGTAGAGGTGTTCCGCGCCCAGTTCCGAAGCCACGGGAAACAACAGCGGCAACGGGTCCTCTTGTCCGCGCAGGACCGCCGCCAAATTTGCGCCGCAACGATCCAGCAACGCGAATTCGATTTCGCTTGCGGAGAGGCCCCGTGCGTTTCCGTTCCGCGGTGCACGGCGATTGAACGCCTTCGCGTCGATCCGCCAACCTTCGCCACTTTGGACGACGTCTCCATCTTCCTGCAGCATCGCCATGATGCGGGTGAAAAGCCGCCGGTGGCGCGGTGCGATTCCGAGGCGTTCGGCCAGGAGTGATTCGGTGATCGGCTCCGCCGCCGCTTCTGCCAATCCGAGGTGCCGCAGCGCATTGGCGGCATATTGAACGGCGACGGTCTCGATGGCGTGCAACGTATGGCCGCTTCGATCCAACCCGAATTCGTTCGCCAAGCTGGCCACGCGCGGACGCAAAGTCTCTGCAAGTTGCGCGCTTGCCGGCAGAAAATCTGCTGCGGGCCGGGGAGCTTGGTCATCCAGTCGCGACCGAGGCACCCACCGGGTTTCGTAGAACCAATCCGCCGGCGCTTCGGAAGGATCGCCGCGTTGAGCAGCGGGGGCGCGCAGAGCAAGCCAATGGCGCTTGCGCTGCCAGGGATAACGGGGCAAATCCGTGCGGCGGTTGTGGGGCTCGCTATCGAATCGCGGCCAATCGATCTCGGCGCCGGCCATGTAGAGTGCGCCCACGCTGGCTGCTAAACCTTCCCAATCGGAAGCGCCGCGCACCAGCGTGCGCAGCCACTGCAGGGAAGAGGATTCGGCGCCGTCGAAACAAGCCTGGCCCATGGTCGAAAGCACGGGATGCGGACCGATCTCCAGCATGACGTCAACGTTCTTTGCCAGCGTGCGGATGCCTTTTACGAATTGCACCGGCTGCCGGATGTGGCGAACCCAATAATCGGGACGGGTAACCTCTTCATGCGCCAACTCGCCGGTGAGGTTCGATGCGAAGGCAAGTTTCGGCGCAGCGAAGTGCACCCAGCGTGCAACCTCGCGGAACGTGGGAAGGATCGGTTCCATCAAATCGGAATGGAAGGCGTGCGAGACAGGCAGGGGGACCACCTTCAGCCCGGCTTGCTCAAGGCGCTGACCGATCGCTTCAACCGCGGCGCGCCTGCCTGAGATGACGGTATTGGCGGGGCCGTTGAAGGCCGCAATAGAAACCGAGTCGCCCGCATCGTGAACTGCCGAGATGACAGATTCGGCACGGCCCAGGATGGCCAGCATGGCCCCGTCGTGCGGCAGGCTCTGCATCAGTCGCCCGCGCGCGGCGATCAGCCTCAGTCCATCGTGCAGGCTGAATACACCGGCGATACAGGCTGCGACATATTCCCCGACGCTGTGCCCCAACACGGCGCTCGGTTCGATTCCCCAACTTTGCAAGGTGCGAGCCAGCGCATATTCGACCGCGAACAATGCCGGCTGCGTGTTGGCGGTTTCGTTGATGGGTGACCTCTTGTCTGGTTCCGGATACAGGATGTCGAGCAGCGGCGCAGACAGCTCGCCTTCCAGAAGCTCGCTGCATTCCGTCAGCGCAGCGCGAAAAGTTGGTTCAGTAAGAAAAAGTTCCCGGGCCATGCCCACGTACTGCGAACCCTGCCCCGTAAAGAGGAAGGCGATTCTCGGCGTGCCCTTTGTGCGATTCGCAGTTGCCGCTTCTTGAGGCGCATCGCGCAGAGCACGAGCCATGTCGTCGTGCGTCGAGCCGCTGACTGCGATGCGGAAATCATGATGGGCTCGGCCCGCATTGGCGGTGGCGCAGATATCGCCGAGGTCCACGTCTTTGTGCTCTGGCAGCCAGTCCGCATAGCGAACGAGAAGCGCCTGCAAAGCGGGCGCACTCTTGGCCGAAAGCGCCAGCACGTGGCTCGGCCAGTTGCTTGAGGTTTCTCCGGAAAAAATCTCTGGAGCTTGCTCGACGATGAGGTGAGAGTTGGTGCCGCTGAATCCAAAAGAGCTTACTCCGGCCCGCAACGGGCGGTCTTCGCCCTGCCAGCGTTCGCCGCGCACCGGAATCCGAGCCGGAATGCTTTCGAGATCGATCTGCGGATTCGGCTTGCTAAAGTGCAAGTGGGCGGGCAATTCCCGATGCTGCAAGGCCAAAATGACCTTCATCAAGCCGGCGATTCCAGCCGCGGCCTCGGCGTGTCCAATGTTGGTCTTCACCGAGCCAAGCCACAGCGGAACAGTCCGTTCCGGATCTGCGGAAAACACGCTGCGCAACGCTTCAAACTCAACCGGGTCGCCAAGCTGGGTGCCGGTTCCGTGAGCTTCGATGTAGTCGATGTCCGACGGACGCAGTTGCGCGTCGGCGAGCGCGCTGCGCAGCAAGGCCGTTTGCGCGGGGACGCTAGGCGCGGTCAATCCGTTGCTCGCGCCATCTTGATTGATGGCTGAACCGCGGATGACGGCGAGAACCGCGTCGCCATCGCGAAGCGCGTCCTCGAGGCGTTTCAGCACCACGACTCCGCAGCCTTCGCTGCGCACGTAGCCGTCCGCCGCCGCATCAAACGTGCTGCAACGGCCGCGCGGCGAGAGCATGCCGGCCTTCGAATAGGCAATGCTAAGGCGCGGCGAAAGAATCAGGTTGCAGCCGGAAGCCATGGCGAGACTGCACTCGCCGGAGCGCAAGCTGCGGATCGCCTGGTGTACCGCTACCAGCGACGACGAGCAGGCGGTATCGAGCGTGATCGCCGGCCCGCGCGTGCCCAGAAAGTAAGCCAGCCGTCCGGAAGCGATCGAAGGCGAATTGCCCGTGGCGTAATGGGCGCCAAGGTCGTCTTCGCTGCCACCTGCGACCTGCAGCGTCTCGTAGTCGTGCGATGTGAGTCCGACAAAGATTCCGCATGCGGTCTCGCGCAGCCGGTGGGCGCCAATTCCGGCGTGCTCCAGCGCTTCCCAATGCATTTCGAGCAGAAGCCGCTGCTGCGGATCCATGAGTTCTGCTTCGCGTGGAGAAACATTGAAGAACGAAGCGTCGAATTCATCGACCCGGCGCAAGAATCCTCCGTTGCGGGAGACGATCTTGCCCGGCGCTTCAGGATCGGCGCTGTAGAACTCTTCCAGGTTCCAGCGCTCGGAGGGAATCTCGCTCACCGCGTCGCGGCCCTCCGCCAGCAACTTCCAATAGCTTTCGAGATCGGCGCAGCCCGGGAAGCGGCCCGCCATGCCGATGACCGCTATTTGGTCATGGCTGGCAGCGGGTGCAACGGGCGCTGGGGCTGGGGGCTGCGCAGGTCCAGCTTTCGTGCGCGCGAGTTGCTGCGAGATGGCTCGCGGCTTGGACGGCTCTGTCGACGCGGCCTGCTCCTGCGACGCGGACTCGCGCAAATAGCGTTCAATATCCGCGAGCGTGGGATGGGAAAAGAAGAACGTCGTCGAAAATGGGCGGCCGAACGTCTGCTGCAGAAGCACGCGAAATTCCAGCAGGCTGAGTGAATCAAGCCCCATCTCGCGGAATGGGCGGCTCCAGGAAAACGCCGCTTGGCGCGAGGGTCCAAGCAGGCTGCGCAGGCAGTTTTCGAGCTGCGATTTTGCATCGGTTGCTGCGCCGGTTTCCGCGTCGCCGCGGGCGCTCTTTCCCTGGGTAAGCAGCGTGTCCAGGTCGTACTGCAGCAGCACGCCGGCGCCGAGGTTATTCGTGTCTTCCGGACGATAGTCCTTAACCACGCCGACGAACCTGGCGCCATGCGAGTGGTGGAATTGCAAAATAGGATCCACCGGCCGGCCGCTGCTGTCGCGGCGGGACATGTAGTCCGACATTTCGCTTACCGAGCTGCCATGAAAGTCTTTGCAGCGCGTGATGCCCGCCACCTTGCGCACGCCGCCTTGCAGCGCGCTGCGCAGGAGCATGAGGTCCAGAAGCTGGTCGCCCAGCCCCAGGTGCTGCTTCTCCGGCAGAACGTTCAGTCCTAACAGCTGAACGATCGATCCCTGGTCGTCGCGGAAGCGGGACAGGTCGCTGACTTTTGCGGTGCGCAGAGGCTCCAAGTCCGCGATGCGCTGGGAGTAGACCACGCCCACAATTTCGCCTTCCATCTCGATCACCCACTGGCCAAGATTGTGGGCGTCGACGCGGCGCTGCAATTCCTCGAGGGGCGTGCGCATTTCTTTCGGCCAGCAAGCCTCCTCCAGGCGCAGCAGAGCGGGCAGATCGGAATTTCGCGCCAGGCGGACCCGATAAGGCCGGCGCTCGAAATGATTGAGCGTGATGCGGCAATAGGGAAGAAAGCCGGGAAATTTGCGGAAGCTGTCGCGGCGCGGGAACAGCCCCGCCTCGGCCGCAGCCATCAGGGCGATATCCGCTTCGACCAGCAACTGCTGCGAGAAACTCTCAATCGCGTCGAAATACAGGCTCTCGCTCTGATCGATGTGAGAGCGCAGCACCATGGGATCCTGGCAATGCACTTCGAGCAGGATCAAACCGTGTTCGTTGATAATTTCCGCCCAGCGCTGCAGATTTTCCACCAGACTCTGCACCGCCGCCGCAGGCGCAATCGCGTTGCCCTGCCGGTCACAATAGACGCCGAGGTAGCGTGCCTCGGACCGCGCTGCCAGAGACTCCTGATCGCGCGGCGGAATGTAAGGACGGTCATGGTCGAGGAACGAACGGATATGCAGCACCTGTGCCGGGTCGATGCCGAGCGCGCGTAGATCTTCGCCGACTTTGCGCGGATTGCCCATGTCGCCGGTCACCATAATGGAATCGAGCCCCGCCAAGGTGCGCTGTGTCTCATCGAGCGACGCCTGGTTGAGGTCAATGCCAATCAACCCAAGCGGGTATTCCGCCAGGCGTTTGCCGCGCGGCGTTTTGTCACGCACAGTTTCGTAGACGCGCTTCAGGAACGTTCCATCGCCGCAGCCCATGTCGGCGACGTAGCGTGGCTGCGCGGAAAGCGGTTCGCGGCTGAAAGTGGCGATCAATGTCTGATCGACTTCCGCAAAATAGCGGCTGTGCTGAAAGCCGCTGGAGATCACATTCATGGAGCGGCCGACGTGTTCTTCGTGCCCCCCGGTGTCGTGGGTAAAGACGCTCTGCGCGTCGCCGAAAAGCAGCGTGTCCATGGAGGAGAGCATGGGGCGGTAGGATTCCGCTACGCCCAGATTCATGGCGCGCTCGCACATAAACTCGCCGGGTCCGGTAAGTCGCAGGCCTTGCGGCGAATTTTCGGTAAAACCGAGTGCGTCGAAGAGGAGAAGCACTTCCTCTCGAGTTCCTTTGGATAAATTGCTAAAGTTCTGCTTGTAGAATTCCCGCACCGACCCGCGCTTGGCCTGCAGAGCCAAAACCGGCACCACGAGAAGACCATCGAGGAAGTCCGCCATCAGCGCGTCGTCGATCGACCAGCGGGCGCGGACTTTCTCGATCCAAGGGGCGAGCATCCCCCCTTCTCCCTCGCGCAGGTACCGGTCCATATCCGTGTGCAACAGCGCCAGCAAGCTTTCCGGAACCAGGGTCTGTTGCGCGAGCGAGGGGTTCGCTTCAAAACGGCCATCGGTGCGGCGGTCGATCCATCCCAGCGATTCGAACAAACGCAAGGCGACCTGGAGATGGCCACGATTGGCGCGCAATTCCTGCCCTAGCTCTTCCGACGTTCGCGGACGCGCCTCCAGCGCAGCGAACACTCCGCCTTTGCGGCAGGCCAGGACCACCGGCACGACCACAAAACCATGCGCGTATCGGTTCAAGATTTCCAGCATGGATAAGCCGATCTTCCTCTCTCTGACCTGTACACAAAAGCCCCAAAGTTTAGGGGCGGGGAGGGTTGTTACCAGCGCCGATGGTTACGGTTTGAGCAACTCAGCCGCCATTTGCTGCGGCTGGCTCTAAGTTATGTCATGATCGATCAATCACTTACATAAAATCTCAACAATTTTGCAGTTCCCGGGGAGAAATTCCTTGCCCGTTGTTGCCAATTTCGTTCCACTTATGCGAACTTCCGGGATCTTATCGGGCTTCCACCCAATCGCAAAGGTGAACCCGCCAATCCTTGCCTTCCGCGACTAACGCGCCCGCGTAGCCGGCAGCCGGGTGCAGTGCCTGCATGCTCCAGCGCGAGGCCTCCGTGGCGTCGCCCCGGACCGCGAGCAAGGCTGCTGGCTCGCCCGCTTCGAGCGAGACATCAAAACTATCGAGCGGGATGGACAATCCGCCGCCGCGCGCCTTGATGTAGGCCTCTTTGCGAGTCCAGCAGCGGAAGAAGGCCTCCTCGGCAAGCGTGCCGGAGAGGGCGCGCAGCGTCGACACCTCACGCGGCGAGAAAAAATCTTCTGGTCTTTGCGCTCCGAGACTGAAGGAACGGATTCTTTCGACGTCGATCCCCAATTCCCGTTCGCGCGCCACCGCGATGAGCGCCAACTCTTCCGAATGAGCAAGGTTGAATCGCATCTCGGAATGGGAAGAAGCCAGGTGCGGCTTTCCCTGAGGCCCGTACTCGAACCGAATCGATTCAGGATGCTGAGCCGAATAACCGCTGAGGATCATGCGCAGCGCGCCACGTGCCACGGTGAAGCGGCGGCGGTCGCGCTCGAAGTAAAAGCGGCACGCGCGATCACGCTCGTCGTCGCAAAGAAGTTCGTCGTGCCACTCTAACCAGCCTGGCGTTCGATCGAGAAAGACGCGCCAGACGTGCACGGTATGCAGCGGCAACTCGTTTACCAGAGGCACGTCTCGATCCGCTTCGGCCAGAGTCATATTCACGCCTTCGATCCCGCAAGGGCTCCGGTCTTCTCGTCCAAAGCCTGAGTGATGGATTGCACTATGCTGTCGCGAGCGGAATCGAGAAAAAAGTGGTCGCCCGGCAGCATGATGAGTCGAAACGTTCCGCGCGTCTGCACCGCCCAGCGCTCCATGCCTTCGCGCGTGGTGCGAGGGTCCTCAAATCCCGCGAATGCCGTGATGGGAGTCGCGAGTGGATCTTGCCGTTCATACTGGTAGGTTTCGATCAGGGTGAAATCGGAGCGAACCGCGGGCAGAACCAGTTCCAGCAATTCTTCACAATCGAGCACCGCCTGCGGCATTCCGCGAAGGTTTTTCAGCTCGGCGAGAAAACTCGGATCGGGCAGTTTGTGAAGCAGAGGCGTTGGATAGGGGAGATCAGGGGCGATGTTTCCGGAGACAAAAAGATGTGCCGGAACGACGCCTCGGCCGCGGAGGGAGCGAGCGACTTCAAACGCCACGATCGCGCCTAGGCTGTGTCCAAAGAACGCGAAGGGCCCCTCCAGCAGAGGGCACAAGGCCTCGGTTAGGGTTTTCACCAGAGCCGGCATCTGCTCGAAACGCGGCTCGCGCAAGCGCGCCGCGCGGCCGGGCAGCTGGGCCACCCGCACCTCAACCGTTTCCGGCAGAGCTTCGGGCCAAGCCCGGAAAACAGCCATGCCGGCACCGGCGTAAGGAAAACAAATCAAGCGCATCACCGGCTCGTGGCGCGGCTTGGAGACAGGGAACCACCGGGAAAGCTCGCTGGCCCGGTCGAGTGCGGGCCGGGAATGTCTAGGATCTGGCATCGGCATCCAATAGTGCGGGCTCAACACGGCCCGCGGAGGCGACGTGTCCGTTCGCAACCAGGTTTTGCACATGGCGGGTGGGGCCGAGTTCGGCCTGAGCCCGCTCCAGGCAGGCACGAAGCTGCTCGGCGAATTCCTGGCTGTCTGTGGTATAGCGCGACCAATGATCGCCCTGGGTATAGTGAAGCTCCAAGCCTTGCAGGGCACAGCCCCGCCATCCCAGCGTCTTGTCGAACCTGCCTTGCCGCCGGTTGACCATCAGTATGATCCGGCCTGGATATTGCTTTACCCGGTGGCGGTAAATCATTCGCCGATAGGCCATGCGGGCTGGATAGAGATCGTCAGCCGGAGCCTGCTCCTGAGTCTGCGTTTGGGGCGCCGGCTTGCGCGAGCGCATCTTCCGCCGGATGATTTCGCGAATGATCTCCATGCGAGGGCCGCTCCCGCCGAACACAACGTCGCGCAGGATTTGCGCGATGTGTGCGCTTCGTTGAGAAGCCACTTCCATATCGGAAAGCCAGGCGCGAAGGGAAGTGGGGCGTTGGGTGTCAAATAATGCCAGCATCCCGACCTGCTCGCCCTGCCGCAGGATTTCCCTTGCCATCTCCAGCGCAACCACGCCGCCCACGCAATCGCCTCCGAGCAAGTAGGGCCCTTCCGGTTGGAAGGCTCGCAGTTCTTCGACGAACTCGCGCGCCACTTCCTCAACGCTCGAGTACGGCTGGGAATGTCCGTCCAGCCAGCGCGGCTGAAAGCCATAGACCGGTTGGTCCATACCCAGGTAGGGGAAGATTCTCGACAAGACGCGTAACGTATCGTCCGGATCCATGAAGCCTGCCACCAGATACAAGGGATTTCGTGAGCCCTTGGGCTGGGCCGGGATCAGCCGCTTGCCTTGATTGGGGATTTCCGCGACGTAACGGTAGGTTCCATTCAGATCGTCGTAGAGAATGTGCGTCGCCATCTCGGCGACCGTGGGTGCGATGAACACGCTACGCAAAGGGATCTCGGTCCCGAAGGCTTCTTTGAGCCGCGAAATCATGTGCGTGGCCGAAAGCGAATGTCCCCCGAGCTCGAAGAAATGATCGAAGATTCCAACCTTCTCCACCCCCAGCACTTCTGCCCAAACCCGGCACATAGTGCGTTCCACTTGGTTGCGGCCGGGCACATAGCCGCTGAGGAGGCCGGCGGCCTGGTTCTCCGGCGCGGGCAGAGCGTTGCGATCGAGCTTGCCGCTGGGATTAAGCGGGATGCGCTCCAGTTGCACAAAGGCCGAAGGCACCATGTATTCGGGCAAGGAGGCGCGCAGCGCAGTCCGCAAATCCTTCCCCGAGGGCTTGGCGCCCTTAGCAGGTGCAAAATACGCGATCAGGCGCTGATCCCCCGGGGCATCTTCCCGGACGATGACGACCGACTCGCGCACTTTCGGGTTCATATTCAGCGCAGCTTCAATCTCGCCCAACTCAATGCGGAAGCCGCGGATTTTGACCTGGTGATCCAGCCGGCCGAGGTATTCGATATCGCCGTCGCGCAGATAACGGCAGGAGTCGCCGGTCTTATACAGCCGTCCTCCCGGTTGCTTGCCGAAGGGGTCAGGAATGAATCGCTCGGCAGTCAGCTCGGGCCGATTGTGATATCCCCGGCCAACTTGAATCCCTCCCAGGTGTAATTCGCCGGAAACGCCCACTGGCACCGGCTTCAGATAGCGGTCCAGGACGTAGCACTGGGTGTTGGCAATCGGCTTACCGATGGGAATCACCGGGCTGTCCGATTGCCGTGGACAAGTCCAGCGCGTGACTTCGACCGCAGTCTCCGTCGGTCCATATAAGTTGTGAAGGGTGGCGGCACTTCGCGCGTAGAAGCGGGTGACCAAATCGGCGGGCAACGCTTCGCCGCTGCAGAACACATCCCGCAGCGAGCTGCAGCGTTCCACACCTTCGGCGCCAAGAAAAATCCTCAGCATGGAGGGGACAAAGTGCATGATGGTAATACGCTGGCTGGTCACCAGCTCGATCAAATAAGCTGGATCTTTGTGCCCCTCAGGCCGAGCGACGACTAGACGCGCTCCCGCCAGCAGAGGTGCAAAGAACTCCCACACCGAAACGTCGAAGCTGAATGGCGTTTTTTGCACCACCGCATCGGCGGAACTGAGCCGGAATTCTTCCTGCATCCACCACAGGCGATTCACTATGCCGCGGTGTTCGTTCATGGCGCCTTTGGGGCGGCCCGTCGACCCGGAGGTATAGATCATGTAAGCGAGATTGTCCGCCTTGGCGTGCTGCTCAGGCCGTTCTGTGCTTTCGCGAGCGATCTGGGGCCAATCCGCGTCCAAGGCGACGATTTCGGCCTTGGCCGCCTTGAGCGTGTGCAGTAGATGCTTTTGCGAGAGCAGGACTTTGGCCCCGGCATCCTCCAGCATGAACTCGAGCCGGGCTTTCGGATACGACGGATCCATCGGCACATACGCGGCGCCCGCTTTGAGGATGCCGACCAGGCCGACTACCATTTCGAGCGAGCGTTCGGCGCAGATTCCCACACGGGTTTCCGCAGTCACGCCGCGCTTTTGCAGATAGTGGGCGAGCTGATTGGCGCGGTTATCCAGTTCTCGATAGGTCAATCGCTGGTCTTCGAAGACGACGGCGACCGCACTCGGCGTGCGGTCCACCTGCGCCGCAATCAACTCGTGGAGGCAGACATTCTGCGAATAGTCGCGCGCCGTGTCATTCCATTGGACAAGAATCTTATGTTCTTCCTCCGGAGACAACAGAGGCGCTTCTGAGATTCTCCTCTCGGGCGAAGCTACCAAAGCGCGCAGCAGTCCGGCATAGTGGCCGGCAAGGTCCGTGACCGTCGGTAGCGCGAAAAGGTCAGCGTTGTACTTGAGATAACCCTGATAACTCCCACCGAGATCGACCAACTCGAGGGCGACATCAAATTGCCCTTCATTGTGCGGAACCGCGAACGATTCGACGACGAGGCCACCAAAATCGATCCGCGCATCTCCCGACTGGCGGGAAAACATATTCTTGAGGCCCGCCACCTGCTTGTGCCGGTTCAGGATGAACAGCGTCTGAAAAATCGGAGTGCGTGAAGCGTCGCGCACCGGGTGCAGCTTTTCCACCAGCAATGCGAACGGGTAATCCTGATGCTGAAGGCCTTCGACCACGCGCTGCCGCATTTTTCCGAGCAACTCATGAAATGTTGGGTCGCCGCTGAAATCGGCACGAAGCGGAATGGTATTGACGAAGTCGCCGATCACATTGGCGAATTCCACCTGATCGCGGCCATAGGTGGGTGATCCCACGATGGTTTGGGCGCTTCCGGTATAGCGGTGAAGTAGCGCCTGGTAGGCTGCCAGCAGAACCACGAACGGCGTCGTGCCGGAAGCGGCCGCCAGCGACCGCACCGCCTCGCTGAGCTCTATTCCCAGGTCGACCGGCAAGGAGGCGCCGCAAACATCGCTTGCGGCTGACCGCGGCCAATCTGCGGGCAAGTCGAGCACCGGAAGTTCTCCCGCTAAAGCTTCGGTCCAATAGCGCTCGTGTGCCTGTCCCTCGGCGCCGGCGAGCATCTTCGCCTGCCACCGCGCGTAGGCCGGAACGTCGTTCTCGGGGCGCGGCGGCGCCGCTCCCTGGTTGATCTCGGCAATGTAGTTCAGCCGGAGATCCTCCATCAGCAAGACTCCCGACCATCCGTCGACGGCAATGTGGTGCACGGAGATGAGCAGAACAGAATCCGACTCGGCCAGGCGGAACAAGTCCACGCGCATGACTGGTCCAGTTTCAAGGCGGAACGGAACATGCGACTTCTCTATGACCTCTTGCCGCAGCTTTGGAATATCAACCCCGGCGCGGTCATGAATCTGGAAGGGGACGGACATCGACCCGTGGACCCGCTGCTTGAGATTCGTCCCGTCCATCGCGTAGGTGGTGCGCAGAGCGGGATGACGGTCGATCACCGCTTGACAGGCTCGCTTAAGCGCCGCGTCGTCCGCCTTGGAGAAGATGCGAATCGGGATGGCGACATTGTAGGGCGGGCTATCGGGCCTTTCCTGGTAGAGAAACCACAGGGCGCGCTGGGCGTGCGTGGCAGGGTAGCTTTCGACCTGCGTCGCCGCCCGTTCGCGCCACGCCGCTACAACCTCACTCTTCTGTGCGGCGAGGTGATCTTTCAGTTCCGGTGGAAATGCGCCCTCGGCGGCCCGAAATCGAATCCTGCTGCCTTCTGCCCAGACGGTAATGTCGTTGCGCGCGAGCGCATCCAATATTTCCACCGGTTCGTTCATCCCATCCCTTCGGCTCGGTAAGTTTTCCTATGTAAAGCGACGGTTCTAAAGCTCGCCTTCCACCATTTCTTGCACCGCAACCTGCCTCGCGCCCGCCAGACCTGGCCCATCCAGAGGGACCCGCACGGCTTCCTCTGTGCCCAAAACATCGCTGCAAATGTACTGCGTCAGCGCGTCGATGGAAGGATGGGTAAACAGCACCGTGGCGGGAAGCGTGTGCTTTACGCCATTCGCAAGAGCGTTGCGAAGTTCCAAGGCCATCAGTGAATCCAGTCCCAGATCGTGTAGAGGTTGGCCGGTATCAATCGGGTGCGAAGCGTCCAACGCGAGCACCCGCACGACTTGCTCGCGAATAAAAGGCTGCAGGATCTGCCGGCGATCGGCCGGCGAGGTGGCGCGCAGTTTGACGGCAAAGTCCACTTCCGACTGAGAGGAACTCGGCTCGAGCGGCGGCTTTTCGGGCGGCGTAGTCTTTGCGCCCTTCGGCTGCGACAGGTCGGCGGCGATTGAAACTCCAGCCACCTCTGGGGCGCGAGCTGGAGCTGGCGAGTTTTTTACGCCCGCATCCATCCAGTATCGCTGGCGCTGGAACGGGTAGGTCGGTAACGAGAGTCGGCGGCGCTGGCCGCTCTCCACCCTTTGCCATTCCGGATTCAGGCCCAGCGTATACAGCATGCCGAGACTGGAGAACATTTCGGCGGAGGCTTCGCGGTCCCTGCGCAAAGAGGAGAGCCACACAATCTGTGATTCTCCCGCGC
The DNA here is from genome assembly GCA_963770915.1 of uncultured Acidobacteriaceae bacterium. GTDB lineage: Bacteria > Acidobacteriota > Terriglobia > Terriglobales > Acidobacteriaceae > PALSA-270. The sequence continues at coordinate 570,186 of CAVYRG010000001.1, read as the reverse complement.
ACTGCCGCGCCATCCCGGTGAGCACCGGCGCGGGGCCAACTTCTAGGAATACGCGCATTCCATTCGCTCGCAATGCCGCAATGGAATCCGCGAAGCGCACGGTACCGCGCGCATGCCGCCGCCAATAGGCGGCATTGATCGGAGAAGCGTCATCCAGCACGCGGCCAGTTCCGTTCAGAGCTAAAGGCAGAAGCGGGCTCTTGTACTGGATTTGGCGGGCGCATTGTTCGAACTCCTCGAGCATGGGCTCGATCAGTCGCGAGTGGAAGGCATGGGAAACCGCCAGTTCGGTGCCTTCCACGCCCTCGCTTCTGAGCCGGTCGAGGATGGCGGAGATCGCAGCCCCGTCCCCCGAAATTACCGTGTTCTGCGGCGAGTTCGCTGCGGCGATCGAAACAGAATCGGCATAGGGGGCGATTGCCTCGCGCACGCGTTCTTCGTTCGCGAAGACCGCGGCCATGGCGCCGTTTCGCGGCAAGGCCTGCATCAGCCGCGCCCGCTCGCTGATCAGGTGCAAGGCATCTTCAAGAGTGAGCACTCCCGCGACACAGGCCGCGACGTATTCGCCCACGCTGTGGCCCAGCGCGGCCGCGGGTTCGATTCCCCACGAGCGCCACAAAATGGCCAAGCTGTACTCGAGCGCGAAAAGAGCTGGTTGGGTGTACCGCGTCTCGTGGACGAGGCGGGAAGTATCGGAGTCGCCAAAAAGTACGTCCAGCAGCGGCTTCTCCAGCCGGGGCTTGAGAATTTCGGCGCAGCGCTCCAGTTCCCGGCGAAACACTGCCTGCGTCTCATAAAGTTCGCGTCCCATGCCGGGATACTGCGATCCTTGCCCGGTAAACATGAACACAACGCCAGGCGCGCCGGCGCTGGTGGTTTTTCCGGTCGCGATCTGCGGGCTTTGCTCACCCCGGCCAAAGGCGGCCAGGCGCTCCTTTGCTTCACCCAGGTTCGATGCCACGAGTGAAAGCCGGTGTTCGAAGTGAGAGCGACCCGCACCGGCTGTATAAGCCACATCAGCGAAATTGAGATTCGGTTCCTGCGCGAAGATCTCTTCGTACCTACGGGCGATCTCCTGCAGCGCGTCAGGCGTTCGCGCCGAGAGGGGAAGCAGGTGGAATCTCGCTTCCGGAGCTTCGTTCTCGAGCTTCGTCCCCTCGGCTGGCAAGTCTGAAACGATCACATGCGCGTTCGTGCCACTAAATCCGAACGAGCTGACACCGGCGATCCGTTGGCCCGGTGCATGGTTCCATTTCGATTCCCTTGACGCAACCTGCATCAGGGCTGGATTCCAGTCGATCGCCGGATTCATTCTGTGGAAATGCAGGCTGGGCGGGATCCGGCCATGCTGCAACGCCAGCACCAGTTTAATCAGTCCGGCGATGCCGGCCGCAGATTCCGCATGGCCGATGTTGGTCTTGATGGAGCCAACTTGCAAAGGAGAGTCCGACGATCGGTTGGCCGCGAAGACGTCGGCTAAGGCACGGGCTTCGACCGGATCGCCGAGAGAAGTTCCGGTCCCGTGCGCCTCGATGAGATCGATGTCGGCGGGACTCAGCCCAGCATTGGCCAGCGCATCCTGGATGAGCGCCACCTGCGATGGTCCGTTCGGCGCCGTCAGTCCGCTGCTCCTGCCGTCCTGGTTGGAAGCGGTTCCTCGGATCACGGCCAGGATTCTGTCGCCATCCTGCCGCGCATCGCAAAGGCGCTTCAACACGATCATCCCGCATCCCTCGGCGCGGACAAATCCGTCGGCTGCGGCATCGAAGGCCTTGCAGCGGCCGTCGGGCGCCATCATGTGCGATCGCGAGAGAGCGACGGTGATCTCGGGATTGAGAATGAGATTGACGCCGCCGGCCAGCGCCATGCGGCTTTCTCCCAGCCGCAGGCTTTGACAGGCAAGATGCACCGCAACCAGAGAAGCCGAACACGAGGTATCGACCGCAACGCTCGGCCCGAGCAAGCCGAGAACGTAAGAAATTCTGCCCGCCGCCACACTGTGCGCGTTGCCGGTAGCAGCATAGGCATCGAAGGAATACGCTCCGCCCTCGGAGCGCATCATGTAGTAATCACTGTTGCAGAGGCCGGCGAAAACTCCGGTGCGTGTTCCGGCCAGTTGGTCGGGACTTTGCCCGGCATGCTCCAGCGCCTCCCAAGTTACTTCCAGCAGCAAGCGCTGTTGCGGATCCATGCCCGCCGCTTCACGCGGCGAAATGCCGAAGAATTCCGGATCAAAGCGATCCACGTTGCTGAGAAACCCGCCTCGGCGGGTGGACATTTTGCCGGGTGCATCGGGATTGGGATCGTAGTACGACTCGATGTCCCAACGTTCGGCTGGCACTTCACTTACACCTTCACGGCCTTCGATCAGGAGTTTCCAGAACGACTCGGGGTCGTTCGCACCTCCCGGAAAACGGCAGCCCATACCGAGGATCGCGATTGGTTCCGCAGACTGCCGCTTAAGCCGCTCGAGATTCGAGTTCAGCTCAGCCGCCAGGAGAGCAAGCCGCTTCGGTGAAAGTTTGGAGATGCGCTCCAGGAACTCACTCACAGGATCCCCGACCTCTCAATTGCAGCACCCAATGCTACCGCCCCTGCAACCCGTGCAGAGGCCTTGGGCCTGATATGCGTCCTAACGGACGTTTTCTGGGGGATAAGTTTGACAACCGAGGGAAGCCGGAGTGAGTTAGGACTCCACGCCCATTCCGTCCAGCTTTCCCACTTCTGGAGGCATTACATGGCTAGTTCATATTACCCCAAAATGGTCAAGAATTGTAAAGCCAAAGAACAGTTAAATCCTATGCCCTTCGGTGCAATCGCGATACCAAGAAAAGCGCCCCAAATCCCCCTTCGTAACGATTTGTAAAGATAATGTATCTACCTTATTTGTAAAATACTTGCATACAAAATGTGTTCAACCTCCCGAGCTCTCCGAGCCCTGTCGCGAACCCGTTAGCAGCACCTGGAACAGGCTGTGCGGAAAGAATCTTGCCACAAAAGAACAATCGTGTGTTGGATACTTTCCTGTGGAAATCGCTTACCGTAAAGACCAGGAAAGGCCATGTTTGCTGTGCCGTCTCACGTTGCGACTTGTTCCTGGTCGACAGGAATAAGAACGTCAAGATCGTCAATGTGGAGTGCAAACAGATCGGGAGAACGATGAGGCCTGGGCAAAAGGCGCAAGAACAAAACAACTTGAAGAAGACCGCTCCCCCGTCGCTTATCATCCTTCGGAACCTGTCGCGACGGTGGATCGCCGCAGGGACCAACGAAGACAATATTGAAAGCGTTTGAACTATACGGCAAGAATGCTTTGGTCACGGGTTCGACACGCGGACTAGGCGCGGCGATTGCGCGCGCCCTTGCTGAGGCGGGCGCCAATGTCGGCCTGCACGGTAAATCAGCAAGCGCCGAAAACGCCTGCGAACCCATCCGCCAACTCGGTCGCAAGACGTTTTATGAGTCGGGCGATCTCGCCGAGCCGGAAGCATGTTCACGGCTTTTCCAACAGGGGATCAAAGAATTTGGCTGCCTCGACATTCTGGTCAACAATGCCGGCGCAATTCGCCGGGCGCCAGCAGCGGAGTACCCGCAGGCGTATTGGGACGAATTGATCGCCGTAAATCTGTCGGCGGTGTTCCGGCTGTCTCAGCTCATGGGACAACATCTGCTGGGAAGGGAAGCGAAAGGCAAGATTGTGAACATCGCGTCGGTGCTTTCGTTTCAGGGCGGAATTTTAGTGCCGGCATACGCCGCAGCCAAAGGTGGAGTGGCGCAGCTTACAAAGGCGTTGGCCAATGAGTGGGCAGCGAAAGGCATTAACGTGAACGCCATCGCGCCGGGCTATATGGCGACGGACAACACCGAGGCGCTGCGCAAAAATCCACAACGAAGCGGGCAGATCATGGAGAGAATTCCGGCGAGGCGTTGGGGTGAGCCGGACGACCTCGCGGGGGCGGCGGTTTTTCTGAGTTCTTCCGCCAGCGACTACGTCCATGGACATGTACTGGCGGTGGATGGAGGATGGTTAGCGCGATGAAAGCTTCTGCATCGCATTGCGGAGGCGTGGAACACCAGAGCGTACTTAAGACTTAGCTGAAGAATCCTTCACGAATCGATGATTTTCTACAAAACAGCTTCCGAGCGCGCGGTCAACATTGAAGATTTGCGCCTGCTTGCGCAGCGCCGGCTTCCCCGCGTGGTCTTTGACTACGTCGATGGGGGAGCGGACGGCGAAACCACGCTGCGCGAAAACCTGCGCGCCTTTGACGCAGTTCACTTCCGTCCGCGCCAGGCGATTGCGGTGCCGCAGTGCGACTTGCGCACCCGCGTGCTCGGATGCGACTTGTCAATGCCAGTGCTGCTGGCTCCGGTCGGCTATTGCCGAGTGATCCATCCGGGAGGCGAGGTGGCGGCCGCGCGAGCCGCGGGGAAGGCCGGCACCGCCTATATTCTCTCCACCGTGTCCGGGCATCGGCTGGAAGATGTGAAAGCAGCCTCTGCGGGCCCGGTTTGGTATCAACTTTACCTGACTGGCGGACGCGAGGCGGCGGAAGAAGCGATGCAGCGGGCGCTCACCGTTGGTTACTCGGTCCTGGTGATCACCGTCGATACTCCCGTCATCAGCCAGCGGGAACGCGAGGTTCGCGCCGGCATGGATCAATTGCTGAGGGGAAGCGCTTGGTCGAAGCTGCCTTTTCTCGGCGATCTTTTCGCGCACCCGCGATGGCTGGCTCGTTTTCTGCTTGATGGCGGCCTGCCCACGATGCCCAATGTCGTTACGGCGGACAAAGGGCCGTTGCGAGTGAGCCAATCGCACACGGCAATGCGGCGCGGTGTTTTTACCTGGAAGGATCTACGCTGGATCCGCGATCTGTGGAAGGGGCCGATTGTGATCAAAGGCGTGCTTTCTGGCGAGGATGCACAGCGCTCGGTAGATGAGGGAGCCGCGGCAATCGTCGTTTCCAATCATGGCGGCCGGCAACTGGATGGAACTCCGACTTCGCTGCGCGTCCTGCCGGAGATCGTGGAGGCGGTGAAGGGTCAGGCGGAAATTCTGATGGATAGCGGGGTTCGTCGCGGCTCGGATATCGTGAAAGCCCTGTGCCTGGGAGCGCGCGCCGTTCTGTGTGGACGCGCCTACGTCTATGGCCTGGGCGCCGCGGGCGAATTCGGCGTGGCGCGGGCGCTCGAAATCCTGCGTGCGGATCTCGATAGAACGTTGCGGTTGCTGGGATGCGAATCGGTAACTGCTCTCAATGATTCCTACGTGGAGATTCCGCGAGATTGGCTGCGACGGCAAGCTCGGACAGTTTGAGCCCGTCTGCAGCACTAGACTTCCACCAAACTCGAATTCCGCGAAGCGCGGTAAATGGCTTCCAGCAAGGCTAAGCTGCGGCGGCCTTCGCGCCCGTCGCAGAGCGGCGTCCCATTTTGTTCGATGGCGCGCAGGAAATCCTCGAGCACGGCGAGATGCCCGCGGAAGTCGCTCACGACCGGCGAGGAAGCACTGGCATTTTGATCGGGCGCCGCCCCAGCCCTTACGCCCGCAGGCGGATTGTGCAAGTTGGCCGCGATGATGCGGTCGTGCTCCAGAATCACGGTGCCTTCGGTACCGCTGATTTCAACACGCCGCGGATAGCCGGGATGTGCTGCCGTCGTGGCTTGCAGAACGCCGAGTGCGCCATTGGCGAATTCGAGGATGGCAGCGGCCGTGTCTTCCGCCGCAATGGAGTGGAGCTTGGTTTCCATACGCGCCTGGACACGCTTCACATCTCCGAGCAGCCATAGCAAAAGGTCAATGGTGTGAACGGCGTGATTTGCCAACATCCCGCCGCCTTCCGCCCGTGATGTCCCACGCCAGCGCGAGTCGCCGTAGTAAGAAGGTGGGCGATACCACTTCACGCGCGCATCCACCAGGAGAAGTTTGCCGAGCAGCCCCTGCTGGATCCAAGCTTTGAGCTGCTGAATCTCGGGCTGCACGCGGTCCTGAAAAATCACGCCCAGTTTCACTTTCGCAAGCTCCGCGGCTGCAATGAGTGCATCCGCGCGTTCGGTGCTCACGTCGAAAGGTTTTTCGGTGAGCACGTGCAGGCCGCGCTCGGCGGCTGCGATGCCTTGCGCCGCATGCAGTCCGGAGGGGCTTCCCAGAATGACCATGTCCATTGGACGGTGCTTCACGAAATCGTCAAAATCCTGATACGGCTTGCCTCCATACTCGCGGCACAGGCGGCTAACTTTCTCCAGGTTGCTCCCTTGAATCGCCGCGACCTCGGCCCCTGGAATTGCGCGCACCGCGCGCGCGTGCGTCTCGCTGATATTTCCTCCACCGGTCAAACCTATGTGAATGGCCATGACGCCGTCGTCCTCTGCTGGTTGGAAATACTTGGGATGCTACAGATTTGTTGTTTCTCTGGCGACGATATCACGTTCGCGAAAGGCGGAGGCGGGGAGACAAGGCCTCGCTGCCAGGGAGCTCCCGAGGCGGTTTCGTGCCATCCGCCTCGGGGCTTTCTTCCTGCAAAATTTACATATGGCATCCGCCGTTGACGTTCAGTTCCTGCCCGGTGATGTAATCCGCGTCGACGGCGAGGAAGCCGGCCGCTTTCGCGACTTCTTCGGGAGTGGCAAACCGGCCGAGTGGAATCTTCGCCTTGATTTGCGCTGCGATTTCTTCTGGAATCGCCTCCACCATTTCGGTCGATGTGTAGCCGGGAGCAATCGAGTTGGCGGTGATGTTGTATTTCGCCATCTCCAGAGCCAGCGTTTTGGTGAAGGCGATGATGCCGCCTTTGCTGGCCGAGTAGTTAGCCTGGCCGAACGAACCCATCTGCCCAACTACCGAGCTGATGTTGATGATTCGCCCAAAGCGCTGATTGATCATCGCCGGCAGAGCTGCGCTGGTGCAATAAAAGGTGCCATTTAGATTGACGTTGATGACGTCCGCCCAGTCTTCATCGGTCATCTTGCGCATGGAGTGGTCGCGCGAAATGCCGGCGTTGTTTACCAGGATGTCGAGACGTTGCCACTTGTCGAGCACTTCCTTGACGACGCGGCGCGCCTCTTCTTTCCTGGAAACGTCACCCTGAACCAGCAGGCACTCGACGCCCAACGCGCGTATTTCCTCGGCCACGCTCTGCGCGTGAGCAGAGTCCACCCGGAAGTCGATGGCGACGTGCGCGCCGCGGCGGGCCAGTTCGAGCGCGATCGCGCGCCCAATGCCGCGCGACGCTCCGGTCACCAGAGCGACCTTCCCCACCAGAGTAGCGGTTCCGTTCTTACCGTTGCCATTTCCATTGCTGTTCTCCATAGACGAACTCCTCTCCTCCGAGCCGTAGCTCACGATGGACGGATCAACCCGCATGACCACATAGCCGCCGACAGCCCCGGCGCCGAACCCGGGGGCAAATACCCGCATGGGCCGGTTGATGCGCCCCTCCTGCACCGCGTCGTGAATTGCAAGAAGTATGCTTGCGGCGGACGTATTGCCCACACGCGCGATGTTGAAGTAGAGGCGTTCCGGGGCGATTCCGGCGTCCTGCGCCAGAGTGGCGACCATGTTCTTGTTGGCCTGGTGGGGCACGACCAGATCAACGGCATCGAGCAGCGTGCCGTTTCCTCCGTCGGGATTCGGCAAAGCCTTCAACTCGCCGATCATCTGGGTGAGATAGCGCTTCACCAGGGCTTTTACTTCAGGGCCATATACCGTAATGCTGTTATCGAAGTCGGGGTTAGGCCAGATGATGGAATTGACCTCCGACCAGGGACCGCTGGCATAGGTCTGGAAGACCTCGATGTCGGGCGCGGCGCCCGCGGGCGCAGGACCGACGACGACCGCTGCGGCTCCATCGCCGAAAATCATCCGCGAAGTCCGTACCGTCCCAATTTTGTCGGAGAATTTTTCTGCGCAGACCACGAGGACGGGTTCTTCGATCTCCTGGAGCAGGCGAGTCGCTTCCCCCAAGCCATAGGACATGCCGGCGCAAGCGGCCACGATGTCGCAGGAAGTGTGCGTCTGCTGCAGCCCCAGTTCGCCCGAGAGCCACGTGGCGACGGAGGGGATGAGCTTCGTGCTGGTACAACTGCAGAACAAGACTGCCCCAATCTCGGCGGGCTTCCGCCCAGATTTCTTAATGGCTTGGCGCGCCGCCAGCAGAGCCATATCTGGGAGACTTCGCTCACTGTAACAACGTTGCTCGATCCCGGTTTTCTCCGAAATGTCCGCCGCCGTCATGTGCGACCAGCAATAGGCGTGGTTGCGGATGAGGTCGGCGTTGGTGCAGGGGATTTCGCCTTCATAGGCTGCAATAGCCTCGATGCGCGGCAGAATCTTAAAACGTTCCCGCACCACGACCGGCGGGCAGGGCCGCTGCGGGTCGCTGAGAGCGAGCGTCTGGGGCCTTTCCCAGTGCGAGTGATGATTGCCGTTTCCATTTAGTTTTACCCGGCGAATGAACTGGAGAGCATCGCTGCTGCGGGGGTGAAAGGCAATGACGTAATCCTCAGGGCGCAGCTTTGCAACCGGCGTGAGCATGGTCGCTTCGGGATCCCACGGATACTGGTTGTGCAGGATCATGGCCTGCCGTCTAAGAGCTTCCAGTTCCGGAATCTCATGCTGGTAGTCGACGACGTCACAGTATTCATAGCTCGGGTAGTCGGGATCGTATTTCAACAGATGGCACGTCAGGTTGCCGGCATCGGACAAGGTTTCTGCCACCGTCGGGCGCAGCGCCCGGGTTTCGCCTCCGGCGGTCTGCTTGTTGCGGAACACGTTGAGCAGGATGCGGAAGCTTTCGTCTTCAGCTTTCTCATCCCAGGCCGCGGGCATTTTCTTGTACGCCGCGTCGATAGCCGCGGTCAAAGACGCCGCATCATGCGGCCTATACACGGGCAGGAAAATGTCGTCGCGATGCCGCGGCAGGTCGCCCCAGCGAGTGGGGCGTTTTTCATACATGGTCAGGACATAGCGGTTGACCCAAAACAGGTTCAAGGCCAGGTCGCGGCAAATCTCGTAGCGGTTGTGATAGCTCCCCTCGTGCACGCGAGCCACGATGTCCGTATCCGCCGGAGCTTTCTCTCCGAAGTCTCGCCTCACCACCGCGTTGTATTGCGCGAGCGACTCGAAGACGGAGAAGTCAAGCTCGGGAAAGAAATTGCAGGGAAACACCAGCCGCCCGTGCCGATTGATCACAAAAGGCTTCGTTGACATGGCGGTTCTTCTTCCTCCCGGCTTCGATGCGGGAACCGGGCTCACTCCCATGAGTTTTGTGCGTGTGCTCCGAGCGGATAGGGGCCCTTTTCGTGTCTTACATCCGTCGAGCCCACCGGGAAACTGTTGGACTCGATTATCGACACTGAATGCCGCTAGACGCCGTGGGATCAGTCACGTGGAGATGTGACTAAAGTCACATGGCTTCACAAAACCACAATAGAAGCGGTTTTGAGCGGGGGGCGCGCTGGGAGACCAACCTGCCTTTTCGTGAGGCTGGTGCGCTGGGGCTAGAAGAATTCCACCAGAATCTGATTGAGTTTTACCGCTTCGCCGGGGCCAACATGGATGGATTTCACCATTCCCGAGAACGGGGCATTGACCTTGGTTTCCATCTTCATGGCTTCCAACGTCACCGTGAGGTTTTCGGCTTCCAGGTAGTCGCCGGCTTGCACATGGACCTGCATCACGATTCCGGCGACCGGGCTGCGGCAGAGCTTGGATTCGTTCAGGCCGCCTTCACTCTCGACCGACGGGGATGGGGCGCTCGCCGTGGGCAAGATTGTCGACTGAATCGTTGCCCGTGCCTGCGAGGCCGAAAGGGAAGCCAGGTGGGCTTCCTCGTCTGTCTCCTCGACCTCTACTTCGTAAGGGGTCCCATCAATTGAAATCTGTATCTTCAAAAATCACTCCTCTCAGCGGACTCGACACCGCAGATGCCGCCGGCGGCGCGAGTGGGCGTCCGTGGACGGCTTCATGGGAGGTTTGAACCAAAACCCTGCCCTGCTGGGCCCATGCATCGGCGGAGGGTTCCGGCGCGGGTGGTGGCGGTTGTGCAGGCAGTTTCCGGGCGGAAACGATACGCAGGGGCCTGCCGACAACACCCGCGACCGTCTCCGAGATGAGCGCCATGGTCTCAGGCGGAATCGACTCGTCCTCGGGTTCAGCTGCGGCGACCGGCCAGGCAATCGGCTCAGCTCGCCTTACGGTCTGCTCGCCGTTTCCCACGGATGTTATGTCTGCGGAGGGTGTGTCTGCGAGTGGCCCGGAGCCCAGAGCATGTTCCAGCACTTGCACGTGCGCCGTGAGCATGTTGATCTGCTCCTGCAATTCGCGGCGGACATCTTCCCGCCTGTGATCCAACACCTCCCGCAGGGTGAGGTAGGCGGCAACCCATCCGGCAACGAGGAAAACGGCAGTGGGCATAAGAACCTCCGAAGCGCTACAGCGGAATCAATCCATGCTTTTTGGGCGGACGATGATCGCGCTTCGTGTGCAAGGCGTCGAGAGCGCGAGCCACATATTTCCGGGTCTCGGCGGGCTCAATAATGTCGTCCACCAGCCGCCGTCCGGCCGAAATGTAGGGGTTGGCAAAGGTCTCACGATAGCTCTCGATCAGTTCCTTCCTTCTCCCAACCTTGTCCTCGGCTTCGTCGATCTCGTGGCGGAAGACAATCTCCGCCGCTCCTTCTGCGCCCATCACCGCGATTTCCGCCGTCGGCCACGCCACCACCCGGTCGGCCCCCAGATCTTTGCAGCACATGGCGATGTAAGCGCCGCCGTAAGCCTTGCGCAGCATCACGGTAATCTTGGGAACGGTTGCCGCTGAGTAGGCGAAAAGCATTTTCGCGCCGTGACGGATGATTCCTCCGTACTCCTGCTCGACGCCGGGGAGGAATCCTGGCGCATCTACGAAGGTGATGAGCGGAATGTTGAAGGCATTGCAGAAACGGACGAAGCGCGCCACTTTGTCGGATGCGTTGATGTCCAACACGCCGGCGAGCACGCATGGCTGGTTAGCCACGATTCCCACAGTGCGCCCCAGGACACGGCCAAACCCGATCACGGCGTTGGCCGCAAACCCCGGTTGAATCTCGAAGAAATCCTTATAGTCGAGCACCCGCGTGATCACCTCGCGCACGTCGTAGGCGATCTTCGGCTCGACCGGAACCACGTTGTTGAGTTCCGGGTCAACTTCCGGGGCAAGCCGATAGTGCAGGCGAGGAGGGTCCTCCATATTGTTGGAGGGGAGGAAACTCAACAGCCGCCGGCACAGCGCGACCGCTCCTTCATCGTCGTCCGCGATCAGGTGCACCACGCCGGAGCGATTCATCTGCGCCCCCGGTCCGCCCAGATCGTCGCTGGTCACAACTTCCCCCGTGACTTGCTTGATGACCTGGGGGCCGGTAATGAACATCTGCCCGCGCTTGGTTTGAATAATGAAATCGGTGAGGGCCGGGCTGTAAGCTGCGCCCCCGGCGCAGGGCCCGCAGATCATCGCAATCTGCGGCACGCTGCCGGAGAGCAGGACATTGTTGTAGAAGACGCTTCCATAGCCAGAAAGGCTGTCGATGCCTTCTTGCACGCGGGCGCCGCCGGAATCGTTAATGAAAATGAACGGGCTGCCGGTCTTCAGGGAAAGCTGCATCATTTCCGTGATCTTGTGGCAGTGCATTTCGCCGGCGGTTCCGCCGCAGACGGTGAAATCCTGACTGGCCAAGTGGACCAGCCTCCCATCGACCGTCGCGCAGCCCGTGACTACGCCGTCGGCCGGCGTCTCTTTCTCGGCCATGCCAAAAAGCGTCGCGCGATGTTTCGCGAAAATCCCTATCTCCTGGAAGCTGTCCTGGTCCACCAGCTTTTCCACACGTTCCCGGGCAGTCAGCTTGTTCATCGCATGCTGCTTGTCGATTCGCTGCTTCCCGCCGCCGTGGACGAGTTCCGCGCGTTTCTGACGCAACTCGGCAATCTTCTGGTCGATCTTCGATCCCGTTTCGGCCGCGGGCTTCAGCTTTGCGACGGGCACAGGCCGCGGAACTATCGGGAGTGGAGATGTCTTCATTGCGGAAGTCGGAATTGGACTCACAGCCATGGCAAGCCTCTCTGCGCTACTTGGCGCTTCGCCGCGCTCGACGAGGGGCGCGGGCGCCTGGTCCCTCACGGGTACTCGTTGGCTGCCCAGACCAGACGGTTAAATTTTTGAATGTAAAGCCGGAAACCTCTGTGACCAAAGTCACATATCGCTGTGACCGCAGAGAGCTCAGGCCAAACTAGAAAGCGTGATTTTGATCACTGCGCGGCGGTATCCTCAGGAAGAGCATGGAAACCGAGAAGGAGCGCGGATCGCTTATGTGGCTGCCCAATTGGATCGCAAGCAACGTTCAGTATGGCCGCGACCTTGCCAACTCCGGCCTCGAGGGGGCCGGCCGCGGACGTGAGGAATTTCTTCAAGGTCAACCGCTTGCGCCCTTTCTAGGGAAAGCTGCCGCACGCGCCCTGAAGCATGCGGCGACGGGAGTTTGCCTGGGCGTTCTTGTGGGTTCCATGAGTCGCAAACCCCGCCTGAGCCGCGCGCTGGCCTGGGGGACTCTTGGCGGCGCCATCGGCTTCGGCGCAGCGCTTTCCTGGCGAACCCATTCCCTGGCGGCCAGCATGGGCCGCGGCGCTCTGAAGAATGTGAACCGCGTACGCGACCAGCGCTGGCTGGAAAAGAATCCCATCGACTACGCCTGAGCTGCAATGGAAACCTTCGTCTTCGGTGAACCTGCCTCCGCCGGTATTGTGCTTTCCTCAAAGGTATGTTTTAATGCAGTGCAGCAAGACTATGCTGCACTGCGCAAATCTGCAGTGCATTGCGCTGGGCGGCAGGCAAGGAATAGGCCATGTCTTTCACGCTGGAGGGTAAAACCGCCCTGGTAACTGGCGCTGGCCGCGGGATTGGCCGGGCCATTGCGACAAGATTGGCGAACGCGGGTGCCGCGGTCATGGTCAATGACCTGGATGAACCCGCGCTGAGCGAAACCCAAGGCATGCTGCGCTCGGCCGGGCATTTGGTCGAGCACCTGGCGGGCGATCTTGTCGAACCGTCTTTTCCAGACAACTTAATCAAGGCCACACTCGAATCGTTCGGCGGTCTGGACATCATCGTCAACAACGCCGGATACAGCTGGGACAGCGTTATTCAGAAGACCACCGACGAGCAGTTCCACGCCATGCTGGAAATCCATGTCATGGTGCCGTTCCGCATTATGCGCGCCGCTTCTTGCTACATTCGCGAGACCGCCAAGAACGAAATCGCGGCCGGCAAGAAAATCATGCGCAAAGTCGTGAATATTACTTCCATCGCCGGCACGGACGGCAACCCCGGCCAGGCCGGATATTCGTCGGGCAAGGCGGGAGTCATCGGGCTGACCAAAACTATGGCCAAGGAATGGGGCCGCTACAACGTAAACGTCAATGCGGTAGGTTTCGGCCTGATCGAGACGCGACTCGCTCAGCCGCTTACCGGGGAAGACGCGCACGTGAAGATGAAAGGACATCGCATCCGCATTGGAGTACAACCGCACCTGCTGGATGCGGTGAAAAACGCCTGCCCGCTGGGCAGGCTCGGCACACCGGATGAGGCGGCGGGAGCAGTATTGTTCTTCTGCTCTCCACTCTCCGACTATGTAACCGGCGAAGTCTTGATTTGCGGCGGAGGTTTCCACTTCTAGGAAGCGCGACCACCGCCCGGGCCTCTTCGGCAGCGCCGAATCGTGCAGGAGGAGGCATTTTGTGAATCGAATCGAAAACCGCACCTTTGCAGAACTGCAAGTGGGCGATTCCGCCAGCCTCGCCCGCACCCTCACCTACAAAGATATTGAGCTTTTCGCCATCATGTCGGGTGATGTCAACCCGGCACACGTTGACGAGCAATTCGCCAAGAGCGACATGTTCCATCGCATCATCGCGCATGGCATGTGGGGTGGAGCGCTGATCTCGACTGTGCTGGGCACGCAGCTTCCCGGTCCAGGTGCAATTTATCTCGGGCAATCTCTCAAGTTCCGGAGGCCGGTTTCGCTCGGCGACACCATCACAGTCACGGTGCGAGTCGCGTCGAAGTCGGAAGAAAAAAGCGGGGTCATCCTCGACTGCCAGGCGACCAATCAAAAAGGGGAAACTGTCATCAGCGGCACGGCTGAGGTGCTCGCGCCGACGGAGAAGATATCGCGGGAACGCATCACCCTGCCGGAAGTGAAGCTGTTGGAGAAGGGCCGGCACTACCACAGGCTGATTGAGAAGACCAAGGGCCTGCCCCCGATACGAACCGCGGTTGTGCACCCAGTGGATGCGGCGGCCCTGTTGGCGGCTCTTGAAGCGGCCCAGGCGGGCCTAATCACGCCAGTTCTCATCGGGCCGGAGAAGAAGATTCGCGCTGCAGCGCAGCAAGTGGCGCTCGATCTTTCGCCCTATGAAATCGTCAGTACTGAGCACAGCCACGCCGCCGCCGAGCGCGCGGTCGCGATGGCGCGCGAACTCAAGGTCGCCGCTTTGATGAAGGGCAGCCTTCAGATTGACGAATTGATGTGCTTTGTTGACGCCCAGCAAGGCCTGCGCACGGGACGGTGCATCAGCTATGTATCCGCGGTCGACGTGCCCAGTTTTCCGCGGCCGCTGTTCATCACCGACGCGGCAATCAACATCAATCCGTCGCTCGTGGAGAAGCGCGACATCGTCCAAAACGCCATCGATCTGGCCCATGCTCTGGGTATTGAGCTGCCCAAGGTTGCGATCCTCTCGGCGCAGGAAAATGTCTCGGTGAAGCTGGGCTCGACCCTGGACGCTGCGGTCTTGTGCAAGATGGCGGAACGTGGACAGATAACCGGCGGCGTGCTCGATGGCCCGCTCAGTTTCGATGTTGCCGTGTCGCCGCAGGCCGCAAAAATGAGCGGAGTGGCTTCGCCGGTGGCCGGCCATGCCGATATTTTCGTCGTTCCCAACCTGGAGGCGGGAAACATGCTGACCGAGCAACTGGAGCAGCTTGCGGACGCGCAGGTGGCGGGCGTGGCTCTGGGAGCGCGGGTGCCGGTGATCCTGACGGAGTCGAGGGAAAACAGTCTGGCGCGCCTGGGCTCTTGTGCTTTGGCATTGCTGCTGGCACAAGGGAAGCAAGAGCCAGTGATGCGATTGCCTTGTCAGGGCGGTGGCGAGTTTGCGGCGTAGGGCAAGTGGGCAGGGCAGAGGGGCAGGTAAAGACGAGTGCGGAGAGCGAAGCCGCGGTGCCGGCACACTTCCGCCGCCAGTACCACGGGGAGCGCGTCTGTTACGGCCGCTCAGGCTGCGACTAGGATGCCGTGATCCGCGGTGGGAGCGGCCGCAACCGGCTCTTCGGCGGCCTCTCGAACCATGGTCTGAACTTCGAGCCAGTGTTCGAGGCTGTGCTCGTGACTTGAGTCATAGGATGTGAGACCCGGCATGCGGACGGTCTCATTTCGGGTCGAATGATTTGCTGTGTGCCTATGAGCCATAACATCTCCTACCCATACCTGAATGGGAACAGACGATACTTGGACTTCGGTGGAGTCGAGGCTATTCCCTTGTCGTACCGTTTGTTTGTGCTTGGAATCACAGAGCAATGTGATTAGATCCCGAGAATCAAGAGCGCCGGCGCGAGCTGGGCTTGGACCTGACCCGCTTTTTCTTGGCCCCGATCCTGGATACCAAAGACTCTAGTTCTTCTACGCGGCGCCGAAGTCCGTCCACTTCTGTAGCGGCATCGTTGCTTCGCACAGGGTTCCCGGCTTCCGGGGAGCGGGTTGGAGCGGCCGCAGGCTGGGGCGGGCGCATGAAATCAAAAGGCGCCAGCGGTGGTGTCATGACCCGATAAGCGTTCTGATACATGTCGAATGCGGCTTTCATGTAGTT
Source organism: uncultured Acidobacteriaceae bacterium (assembly GCA_963770915.1). Classification (GTDB taxonomy): domain Bacteria; phylum Acidobacteriota; class Terriglobia; order Terriglobales; family Acidobacteriaceae; genus PALSA-270. Next base: position 554,294 of record CAVYRG010000001.1, on the reverse strand, counting down.
CAAAGCGCTTTCTTGAGTGGCCCGGCCGCCCGCCACCACCATCTGGCGTAACACATCGATAGGGAAGGCGGAGTTGGGCGCTTTGGCGTGCTCGGCGATGATTTGCGTCAGAATCAGGCGGGTCAGATCTTCGCCCGTGGCGGCGTCCACTACCTCGACGTCGTTTCCTTCCTGGACCATTTGCGCCACTTCATCCAGATTGACATAGCGGCTGTTGGTGGTGTCATAGAGACGGCGGTTTTCGTATTTCTTAACGACGATTCTAGGGCGGTTCATGAGCCTCGCATTTTCTTCTTGACAGGGGAACCAGGCGGCGTATTATTGCTGCAGTGCAGCATAACTATGCAGCATGAAACGCCCGCCGAAAGGAGCAGAACATGACTACCCCTCATAAGTCAACCCGGGAACCCCATGAGAAGACCGAAGTCGTCGAGACGTTCCTCCCGCTGTACGAGAAGAACGTAGAAAGACTGGCCGATCTCGAGAAGAAATCGCTCGAAGCCGCCGCCGAGCAGAACGCCGAGTGGGTGGATGCCTGGAAGAAGACCCTGGGTGTAACGCCCGAAACTCCTGGTGTTTTCCTGCTTGATCTGCTGGGCCAGACGTTCGAGCGCTTCGTGGAAACGCAGAAAGGCATCATCGACCTGGCGGTGGAGCAAAGCCACGCCGTGGCCGGCCTGGCCAAAGAGCGGGGCGTTTCCGTCACCAAACTCACGGAAGGCGTCACGGCGCTCTTCGCGCAGACGGTGGAGCACTCTGTTGCAGCGCACAAAAAAGCGCTGGACTATTATGCAGAGCAGCATAAAGCCGCCTACGAAGCCACCAAGAAGCAGTTCCGCATTGCCAGCAGCCCGGCCGCCGACGCCTTCCAAAGCGGCATGGACACGCTGATCGAGACCCAGAAGACGATGTTGGATATTGCCGCGAAGCCATTGAAGCGCTCCGCCGCCGCATAGCGGGGCTATACTGCGAGGTGGTAAGGACTCAGAGGCTCACCGCCGCTGTGTGGGTCTTCGGCACTGTGCGCCTTTGCGGCTATTTCCCCCTGCCACTTGTGCGGGAAAGGAGCTTTTCAAATGGCCGATCAAGCCGCGACCAATGGCAATCAACCCGACCCCATGGCTGCTTTCCGGGAGCTGCGCGACACCTACCTTGACGCCTGGGCCAAGGCCATGGTGGAAACGGTGAACTCGGAGGCCTACGCGAAAACCAGCGGGGCCATACTGGACACCTACCTGACCACGTCGGCTCCGTTTCGCGACGCCACGGAAAAGGCCATGTTGCAGGCGCTGCAGCAGCTCAGCATGCCGTCGCGGGCTGAGTTTGTAAGCCTCGCCGACCGCCTGACCAACGTCGAAATGCGGCTCGACGATATGGACGCCAAACTGGACCGAATCGAGAACCTGCTAACCAGGCCGGCGGCTGCTGGCCCGGCTCCGAGAGCGGAGCCAGAAAGGCGGCCAAGAAAGAAAGGGGCGAGATAGAAATGGCAGACTGCACGGTTGTGACTGACCAGTTCACTGCCCTCGAGGAAAAACTTACAACGTTCACCAAGGCGGTGACGACGCGAGTGCCGATCGCGCAAACGCCCAAGGAGCTGGTTTGGGCGTTGAACAAGGCTCGGCTTTATCGCTACGTCCCCGTGGTGCCCGAAGAACAGCGCCATCCCGTTCCGCTTTTGCTGGTCTTCGCGCTGATGAACCGGCCCTATATCCTCGACCTTCGGCCCGGGCATAGCTTCGTCGAGTTTATGGTCAAGCGCGGATACGACTTGTATCTGCTCGACTGGGGCGTGCCCGGGATCGAAGACAAAAACCTCAAGTTTGACGACTACACGCTCGATTACTTGCCGCGAGCCATCCGCAAGCTGAAGGCCGTTGCCAAAGTGGAAGAATTCAGCATGCTGGGCTGGTGCATCGGAGCCATTCTGACTACGGTTTATGCCGCTCTGAAGCCGGACGACGGTCTGCGCAACCTCATGCTGTTGACTGCGCCGCTGGACTTCTCGGACAAAGAACACCTTACCTTCGGCCGCTGGGTGGACGAGCGCTATTTCGACGTGGAGAAGGTGCTGGCAGCCTTCGGCAACATGCCAGGCGAGATGATCGACTATGGCGCGAAGGCGCTCAAGCCAGTGGAGAACTACGTCGGCAACTATCTTAAGTTGTGGGACAACGTGGACAATCCGCAGGTTGTGGAGGCTTGGCGCGCCATGAACACCTGGGTCACGGACAACATTCCGCTGGCCGGCGCGACCTTTCGGCAACTCATCGTGGATCTGTATCGCAACGACCGCCTCATGCGCGGCGAGTGGATGATGCGCGGACAGCGTGTGGACTTGAGCCGCATTCGCGCCAACCTGCTCACCGTGATCGCCGGCGCCGACCACATCACGCCGCCCTGCCAGTCGGAAGCGCTTCTTTCTAAAGTGAGCAGCCGAGACAAGGAGACTTTCCACGTCCCCGGAGGGCACATTGGAATCATGGCGGGCAGCGGAGCTAATAAGCGGACCTGGCCTCACATCGACGGATGGCTGGGGCCGCGCTCCAAGTGACGCTCGCGAGGCTGCGAATCCTCAGTCTGATCTTCGCGCTTGGGCCCGATTCGTGCGCTTGAAACGGGTTTCGCCGGTCCCGCCGCCTTCACTTCTTCCGGCACGTCAAACTTGGCGAAGTTTTTCGCGAAGCGCTCTCTGAGGTCGGCCGCCCGTTTGTCGTAGGCGGCGGCGTCCTTCCAGGCGTTGCGAGGATTCAGCATTTCTGCCGGCAATCCTGGGCACGCTTTCGGGATACTGAATCCAAACGCGCTTTCGATTTTGAATTCGACTTTATCCAATTCTCCTTCGACCGCGGCGTTCACCATTGCACGCGTAGCGGGGAGAGCCATGCGCTGTCCCACCCCGTAGTGGCCGCCCTGCCAGCCGGTATTCACCAGCCAGCACTGCGCGGAGTGCTCGCGCAGACGGCGTCCAAGCATCTCCGCATAAGCACGCGGAGGCCGCGGCATGAAGGGCGCGCCGAAACAGGTAGAGAAAGTCGCCTGAGGTTCCTTTACTCCCGCCTCGGTGCCTGCGACTTTGGCAGTGTAGCCGGAGAGGAAGTGATACATTGCTTGCTCGGGCGTGAGCCGTGAAATCGGCGGCAGAACCCCAAAGGCATCGGCGGTGAGAAACACGACGTTGTGCGGGTGACCGCCGATTCCAGGCACGAGGCAATTCTCGATGAACTCCACGGGATATGCCACGCGAGTGTTCTCGGTAACGCTCTCGTCGTCGTAGTCGGGCAAAGCAGTGCGCGGATTGAGCACCACATTCTCCAGCACCGACCCGAAGCGGATCGCGCCCCAGATTTGCGGCTCATTCTTCTGGGAAAGGCGAATGCACTTGGCGTAGCAGCCGCCTTCGAAATTGAACACGCCGTCGCTGCTCCAGCCGTGCTCGTCGTCCCCGATGAGCCGCCGCGAAGGATCCGCCGACAGAGTGGTCTTGCCCGTACCGGAAAGCCCGAAAAACAACGCCGTGACGCCGTTGCGCCCGACATTCGCGGAGCAGTGCATGGGGAAAACGTCGCGCGGCGGCAGCAGGAAGTTCATCACGCTGAAAATGCTTTTCTTGATTTCGCCGGCGTAGGCGGTTCCGCCGATGAGGACCATTCTGCGGGTGAAATTCACCAGGACGAAGGCTTCCGAAGCAGTGCCGTCGCGGCGCGGGTCGGCGCGAAATCCGGGGACGGCGAGCACAGTGAATTCCGGCTCATGGTTTGTCAGTTCGGCAGACTCGGGGCGGACGAAGAGCTGCCTGGCAAACAAATTGTGCCATGCGAATTCATTGACCACACGAAGGGGCAGGCGATACGCGGGATCGGAGCCGGAATAGAGATCCTGTACGAAGAGCTCGCGCCCGTGCAGGTAGTCGATCACCCGGTCATAGAGGTCGTCGAACACCTCGGGCTCGATGGCCTGATTCACGGTGCCCCAATCCACGGCATCGCGGGTGATGGCGTCGCGCACAATGAATTTGTCTTTCGGCGAACGTCCCGTGCGAGGAGCGGTGTAGCCGACCACGGCGCCGCGAGCGTCCAGCCGCACCTCGCCGCGGCGGAGAGCACACTCCACGAGCGCGGGCGCATGCAGGTTGAAATGCACGCGATCCCCGCGCAGCACTTTGCTCAGATCGCTGACTTCCACGAGGCTATGCATAACTCCTCCCGTGACAATGAACCTGTTGTTTCCCCCGAAGGGGTTGCTTGCCCGGGGTCGCCGCAGCCGCGTTCGGATGCGGCATCACGAATGATCGAACCTGGTTGCTGACAGGTTATCTTGCAAAGAAGGCGAGTGTTGTGACCATGCACTACACGAGGTGTGATTTCCGTCACAGCCCACGGACTCGCCTTCTCAAACAATCGATATAGGGCTTTGCCGCGAGGGTTTCGTTGTTCGACATCGTTGAGGCTGAATTCATCGCGCCCGGCATCAAGCGGTTTGTCATCGAGGCCCCGCGTATTGCCCGCAAGCAGCAGCCGGGCCAGTTTGTGATCGTCCGGGTGCGCGAGGAGGGCGAGCGCATTCCGCTCACCATCGAAGGTTCCGACCCCGCCCGCGGGATGATCCGCATCGTGGTGCAGGCTCTGGGCAAGACCACTCACCTGCTCAACTCATTGAATGCCAGCGATCACCTTCTTGACGTCGTGGGGCCGCTGGGGAAGCCCTCCGAGATCGCGAAGTTTGGCACGGTCGTCGTAATGGGAGGCGGCGTAGGGGCGGCGATGGCTTATCCCACGGCCGCGGCTCTCAAGAACGCCGGGAATCGAATTATTTCCATCGTGGGGGCGCGCAGCAAAGAGATGGTCATCCTGGAGCGGGAGATGCGTGCGGTCAGCGATGTGATCATGGTGACGACAGACGACGGAAGCTACGCCGACAAGGGCTTCGTGACCGACAAGCTACGGCAGTTGATCCAGAACGGCGTGCGCATTGATTTGGTCCTGGCCGTGGGGCCGATCCCCATGATGAAAGCCGTGGCCGACATGACCCGTGGCGAGAACATCCGCACCATCGTAAGTCTCAATCCCATCATGATCGACGGCACCGGCATGTGCGGCGGCTGCCGTGTGTTGCTCGGAGGCAAGAGCGAATTTGCTTGCGTCGACGGTCCGGAATTCGACGCGCATCGGGTGGATTTTGATTTGCTGATCCGGCGCAACGCGACGTATCGCCAACAGGAACAACAAGCGATGGAGGCGTTCCGCTGTGAGCAGAGATCGCGAAGAGAGGCGGCGCCAGCGTCTTGAAGAAAGACAGTTGCGCCAGAGCCTTCGCCACCGACGGAATCAGGAGATGACCGAGATCCCCAAGCCGGTCTTGAATGTCTTGCCGCTCAGAGAGCGCATGAAACTGCCTCGCCAAGCCATGCCCGAGCAGCCGGCGGAAATCCGCGCCACTTGCTTCACCGAAGTCAATCTAGGCTACAGCCCGGAGTTGGCTCGCCGGGAAGCGATCCGCTGCCTCGAATGCGCGCGGCCTGCGTGCACCAGAGATTGCCCGGTGGGCGTGAAGGTCAAAGAGTTTGTGGAGTTGATCGTGGCGGGTGACTTTCTGGCCGCCGCCGCCAAAATCCGCGAAGACAATGTTTTGCCCGCGATCACCGGCCGCGTCTGCCCCCAGGAAGACCACTGCGAAGGTGGCTGCCTGATGGGCAAGAAAGTGAAGCCGCTGGGCATTGGCTACTTAGAGCGCTTCGTCGCGGACTACGAGCAGCGGATGGGTGTCCGCGGCCAGCCCAACGTTCAGGCCAGCGGCAAAAGGGTCGCGATCGTAGGCAGCGGGCCTTCCGGACTTACCGTTGCCGGGGATCTTGTGCAGAGGGGCCATAAAGTCCGCGTCTTCGAGGCGCTGCACGAACTGGGCGGCGTTCTCGCTTATGGAATTCCCGAGTTCCGCCTGCCCAAACAGATCATTCGCGAGCAAGTCGACTACATGCGCGCCATGGGCGTGGAGTTTGAAACCAATGTCGTCGTCGGCCGCACCGTCACCATCGACGAACTTATGGACGAGGAAGGCTACGACGCGGTGTTCATCGGCACCGGCGCGGGATTGCCGGTCTTCATGAATATCCCGGGTGAGCATCTGAACGGGGTCTATTCCGCCAACGAATTCCTGACGCGCATCAACTTGATGAAAGCCTACAAGTTTCCCGCCTACGACGAGCCGATGGTCGATCTACACGGGAAAGACGTCGCCGTCATCGGCGGCGGCAACACGGCGCTTGATGCGATCCGTTCCGCCCTACGCCTGGGCGCGCGCAAAGCCAGCGTGATCTACCGCCGCAGCGAGGCCGAAATGCCCGCCCGCGCGGAGGAAGCCAAGCACGCCCGCGAGGAGGGAATTGAGTTTCACATGCTCACGAACCCGGTCGAGTTCCTGCCCAATGGCAATGGCTGGCTGGGCGCCGTTCGCTGCGTCCGCATGGAACTCGGCGAGCCTGACGCCTCAGGTCGCCGCCGGCCGGTTCCAGTGGCCGGATCTGAATTTGAATTGCCGCTGTCGGTGGCCATTATTTCCATCGGCACCAGCGCCAACCCGATCGTGCAAAGCACCACGCCTGGCTTGGGCACTGACAAGCGCGGCTATATTCAGGCCGACCCTGAGAGCCAGCGCACGACGCGCAAAGGCGTCTTCGCGGGCGGAGATATCGTCACCGGCAGCGCCACCGTCATCCTTGCGATGGGGGCGGGCCGCAAAGCGGCGGCTTCGATTCACGAGTACTTGACGACGGGACAATGGTGATCGAAAAAGGGAGACCTGTGCCATGGATATGGTGCCCAAATGCGAAAATTGCGGCCTCAGACGTTTTGCGGAACAGCGTCCCAACAGCTGGCGCGCCCGCCTGTGGCGCTGGCACACAACCTGGTGCCCGGGCTGGAAGGCCTATCAAGAGTGGTTGGCGGAGCACCCCGCAAGCTCATTGAAATGATGCGAGAGTACATTGAAACAGATTTAAGGGAGGCGCCACATGATCGACAGTCTTTTTTTCGCTGGGTTTGATCCCCTGCACGAAGTGCCGGAAGTGTGCACGGTTTGCTCCTCGCACCCTCCGGTGTTCAGCTTCGACTATCACGCGTTGGATGAGAAGCGGGAACCGAAAAAGACTTCCGGCTTCTGCTGTGTCGCGTGTGCGGTGCAATTGCTGAAGAAGCTGGAGCGGGCTGAATCCAAGGAGTGGGCGGAAGAAGAATCCGCGCTCGAAGAGGACGCGTTCGACGTCAGCGAGTTTCGTAAACACCGGCTGGCCGCTTTTCCGGGCAGCGCGCGCAAGTAGAGGCAGGATTCCCGCAGCACGGGTGCAGTACGCCGTGCTACATTGCCGGTAATGCGTCGCGAAGTCGAGCAAGCCATTCAACTGCTGCAACGCGGGGATGATGCTTCCCTGGAGCAAGCGCTAGGCCTGCTGCAAAATACAGTTTTCTCCTTCAGTATGCGCGTCTGCGGCCAGCGCGAGGACGCCGAAGACACCATGCAGGAGGTGCTCCTCAAGTCGGTACCCTACCTTCCGAAATTTGAAAGCCCCAAAGCGCTGACGGTTTGGCTCTACAAAGTGGCCAAAAATCGCTGCCTGATGAGCCGGCGGCGTAGCAAGTTTGCCCCCCTCTCGGATCTCTCCGTCGAAGAACTCATGCCAGACCGGCAGGAACTGGAGCAGCTGAGCGGAGACGGCAGCATCAATCCGGAGACATTCGCGATCCGTAGCCAGGAAGCGGTGCGCCTGCGGGAAGCCATTCAGCGGCTGCCTCCGCAATATCGCATCGTGCTGGTGCTGCGCGATATGGAAGGGCTCACTGACGACGAAGCCGCCGAAATCACCGGCCTGCGCTCGGGAACCGTCCGCGTTCGTCTCCATCGCGCCCGGTTGTTTGTGCGGAAGGAATTGATGAAGCTGCGCAGACCGCGGCGCGGCGTCAAGTCCTCTCAAACTCCGGTCCCGTCGAGATCGGGACGCTGCAAGCAGATGTTCGCGGAACTTTCCGATTATCTGGACGAACAGTTGGATTACTCCCAGTGCGAAGAGCTGGAACGGCACATGGACGGCTGCGAAGCGTGCCAGAACTTTCTCGCCAGCCTGGAGGCGACGATTCAGCAGTGCCGCACTTCGCCTTCGGAGCATCCTTCGCGGAAGAAGGCCGTCGCCATACGACGGAAGCTGCTGGAGGAATTTGAACGGGCGTTAGAGAAGAGCGCGCCCTAGCCTTTTCCCACGGGTTCAAAGTTTGCCATTCTTCAGCAAGCTGACGACCTCCTGCTCGAAAACTGAGGCTTCCGTCGCGCCAATGTGCTTTTTGTAGATACGGCCATCGCGGCCGATCAGGAAGGCAATGGGTAACCCTAGGATTCCGCCGTAAAGGTCGCCGGTCTTCGCGTCGCCCATTACAACCGGGTAGTTCATTTTGAATTGCTGGTAGAACGCGCGCACCGGCTCCGGCCCATCGTCCATCGACACGCCGATTACCTGCAGACCGTGACCGCCATATTTGTTTTGCAGTTCCACGAAGTGGGGAATCTCGTCGCGGCAGGGATCACACCAGGTTGCCCAGAAATCCAGCAAAACGACCTTGCCCTTGTAGTTAGCGAGGTCCAGTTTGTCCCCAGAGAGAGTTGGGAGGGAAAAATCTGGCGCCAGAGCAGGCTCAATGGCAGCCTTCGCAGGGCCGGATCTCGCGGCGTGCTCGCGGTGCGCGATATACAGCAGAGCAGCGCCCGCGATCAGCGCGATAATTACGAGCGACCCGATCCGAAATGTGCTCCCCGAGCCGCTCGCGACGCTACTCGCCTTTAGCAACGGGATAGCCCTTATCTACCCAATCCGAACCGAAATTATCCGCGATGCGGAGCACTTTGACTTTGCGGAAACCCATGGCGTGCAAGGCATCGTCGGCCGGCTTCACGTTCGGGCAATGGCTCCAGGGGCAGCAGCCGCAGTAAATCACAATGAACTTGGTCCGCGGGAGGGAATTGACCCGCTTGCGCAATTGCTCGATGCCGACCGGGCTGGAGGCGGGGCCGATGTATTCCGCGCCCGGAATGTGCGCTTCGGCATAGAGCAACTTGAAGCCCACCTGAATAGTCAGCGGCTTTTCGGCTTCCGGGGCGCGGAGGATCGCCGCCAGCTCCTCGGCGCCGATCAGCCGTGAAGAGGGGATGGAGGCAGCGTCCTGCGCAAGACCGACTGAAGCAAGGATCAGGAGTGTGGCCGTGACTGCGAAGTTGGTTACTGCGAGCTGGAATAGTGATTTCATTGAGGGTCTCTCCGCGATTATCGGATTTCGATGCTCGCTGCGCAAGCCACGGTTCAGCCCCCAAAACGGGAAGCCCAAAAGTCGGAAGCCGCTCACAATTTTCTTTGTAACAAATTCCAGCCGATAGCATTTATTCCTGTGATTCTTACTAAAGAAATCATGGGAGGCAATCATGATCACGGCTAAAGTCGAACTGACTCAACCACTTAGACAGAAGCGGCAGTTTGTGGCGCAAACCGGCAGCGGGCACGACCTTTTGCTCGACGATACCGCCGGGGGCACGGGGGCAAAGCCCATTGAGCTGGTAGCGGCGGCGCTGGCCGGTTGTACGGCTTTCGATGTGGTCACGATCCTTCGCCAGAAGTATCACCAGAGAGTCACGGGGTATGAAGTGCGGGCCGAGGCCGACCAGGCAGAGCGTCCGCCGCAAGTGTTCACGGCAGTCCGCCTTCACCATGTGGTCACCGGCTTCGAGATTGACGCGGCCGCGCTGGAAGAAGCGATTCGCCTTTCCGAGGAAAAGTATTGTTCAGTGGGAGCGATGGTGAAGAAGTCGGCGAGTTTTCACACCACCTACGAAATCGTCGAAGAAGAGACTGAAGGGATTTGGCCAGTCCACACCGTAGGAGTGCAAGGTTGAAAGTGATTCTTAAAGTCTTTCCAGCCCTCCTGCTGCTATTGCCACAAGCCTTTGCCCAGCAAGGCGCGCCGTCATCCATCACGCTGCAACAGGCCGTGTCGATGGCGCTGGAGAAGAATCCGATGCACAAGGCGGCAATTGCGGATACCAAGGCCGCGGCTGCCGATGTGCAGACGGCTCGCTCCGCTCTCCTGCCGCGGCTGACTTTTTCCGAGACCGCAACTCGCGGCGATGATCCCGTGTACGTGTTCGGCAGCAAGCTGCGCCAGCAGCGCTTTACGACTGCCGATTTCGCCCTGAACCAACTGAACCGGCCTCTGCCGTTCGGCAACTTCAGCACGCGTTTCGGAGGAACCTGGAACCTGTTCGATTCCTTCGCGAGTTGGCGCGGCATCACTCGCGCCAGACAGATGAGCGCTGCGGCTGGATATCAGCTGAACCGCACCGAGCAGGAGATCGCTTTTCGCGTGATCAGTGCCTACTACGATGTGTTGCTAGCCAGCAAGCGGCTCGAAGTTGCGCAGCAGGCGGCGAAGACGGCGCAATCCATCCTGGATAGCGGCCAGGCGCGGTTTGACAGCGGCCTGGCGGTTGAATCCGACCTGCTGACCGCCAAAGTTCGCCGCGCCGAACGGCAGCAGGAATTGATCCGAGCCACCGACGATCTGGAGATGGCACGAGCCCAGCTCAACACCGCTATGGGAGTTCCGGTGGATTCTGGATTTCAACCGGCCGAGGTACTGGCTGAGCGATCGTTTCCCGCGCCGGTTCTCGCGGACCTGGAAAAAGCGGCGCTAGCCAATCGGCCAGACTTGAAGAGCGTTAATGCCGAAAATGCGGCGCGGCGCGAAAGCGTCTCGATTGCGAAATCTTCGTTTGGCCCGCGGGTGAATGCGTTCGCCAGCTGGGAGACCGACAACCCGACATTGCTGGCCGGGGGCGGTGGAAATAACTGGGTCGGCGGGGTCGAAGTCCAATTCGACATTTTTCAAGGCGGAGCCAAGCGCGCCGAACTGACGCGCCAGCGCGCTCTCGCGGAAAAGGCTGCGGCCCTGCAGCAGGGCGCCGAGGATGAGGTTCGCCTGGAAGTGCGGCGCGCCTACTACGAAGTCGATGCCAACCGGCAGCAGGTGGAAGTGGCCCGCGCCGCGGTCGCTCAGGCCGGAGAAAGTCTGCGCATCAACCGCGATCGTTACGATAACGGTCTGGCGACGATTACCGACCTGCTTGGCGCCGAAGAAGCCGCTCGCCGCAGCCAAACCGATTATTGGGAAGCCATCTACCGCTTCCACACCAGCTACGCAAGCCTGGAGCTGGCGAGCGGAACTTTGAACGCACAATCTCCTGTGGTGATGCCATGAACCTTGTACAGCGTGCAGTGAAATTCTCATTGTTAGCTTTAACTCTTGCCGGTCTGGGCGCCTGCTCGAATGAGCCGCAGCCGGCAGCCGCGGCGCCGGAAAACGGTTCCCCGCTTGCGCTCGTCGCAGTCCAGCGCACGAATATTCCGGATCTGATTGAAGCCGTGGGCACGGTGCAAGCCGCGCAGACCAGCGACCTAGCCAGCCAAATGATGGGAAATATTCTCGAAATTCGTGTTCATGAAGGCGATCATGTGCAGCGCGGCGAGGTGCTGGCGGTGATCGACGACGCGCAGCCGCGCGCCGCCGTGCAACAGGCCAGCGCTTCGGTCGCTGCCGCCGGGCAGCAACTCGCCGCGGCAAGCTCTGACCTGGCTCTCGCAGAAACCACGCTGCACCGGTTCCAGAATCTTTACGACAGGAAGTCGATCAGCCCGCAGGAGTTTGATGAGGTCAAGGCGCGGGAACAGTCGGCGCTCGCGCGCCGCGATATGGCACACGCAGGGCAGGCGCAGGCCAGGGCTGCGCTGGCCCAGGCGCAGACGTCGCTCGGTTATACGAGAATTCGCGCGCCCTTCGACGGCGTTGTGACCGCGAAAAAAGCCGATGCTGGCATGTTGGCTGCTCCCGGAATGGCGCTCTTCACCATCGCAGACGTGCGCCGCTATCGCTTGGAAGCCGCAGTGAATGAAAGCGATCTTCGCTTCGTGAAGATTGGAGAATCAGTCCCTGTCGCTATCGATGCGCTTGGCGCTTCCTCGCTGAAAGGCAAAGTCACGCAAATCGTTCCCGCCGCAGACCCGGCCAGCCGCAGCTTTCTGGTGAAGATTGAATTGCCGGCCAACGCTGCGCTGCGCTCCGGCCTCTTTGGGCACGCCGCGTTTACCCGTGGCGAGCGCTCCGCTTTGCTTATCCCATCGACGGCAGTGATCGAGCGCGGCCAATTGCAGGGCGTGTTCGTGCTCGACCAGAAGCGGGTGGCCAGCCTGCGCTACGTGACGGTAGGGAACGCCGTGGGGCCAGAGATTGAAGTGCTCTCCGGGTTGCAGGATGGAGAGCAACTGGTCGCCAGACCTGGAGAGCTTGACCTAAACGGCAAGCGCATCGAGGCGCAGTGATGGCCGAGACGACAGCCAATCGAGAGCCTCGACCCGCCCGCCCCCTGCGTCTGGCCGGCCGCATTGCGCACGCTTTCATCGATTCCAAGCTCACGCCGCTGGTGATTGCGGCCGCTTTGTTGCTGGGAGCGTTCAGCATCCTCAAAACTCCTCGCGAAGAGGAGCCGCAGATCGTCGTTCCCATGCTCGACGTCTTTGTGCAGATGCCGGGCGCTTCGGCCGAAGAGGTCGCGCAGCGCGTCAGCGCTCCCATGGAGAAGCTGCTGCGCGAGGTGCCCGGCGTCGAGTACATCTACTCAATCAGCCACCCCGGCACGAGCATGCTGGTGGTGCGCTTCTACGTGGGGATCAAAGAAGAGGACGCCATCGTCTCCACCTACAACAAGCTTTACTCGAACTTCGATCGCATTCCGCCGGGTGTTTCACAACCGATCATCAAAGTGCGCTCCATCGACGACGTGCCGATCATGGCGCTGACCCTGTGGGGAAAAAACTACGATGCGTATCGCCTGCGCCAGATTGCCGGCGAGTTGGAAAACTCTATCAAACCGCTGCAGGACGTTTCTGAGACCGCGATCATCGGCGGCCAGCCCCGGCAGGTGCGCGTGGTGCTGGATACGGAGCGGCTCGCGGCCTACGGGCTGACGCCCGACGCTGTCGTCGGCCAGTTGCAGAGCGCCAACAGCCGAGGCCAGGCCGGCAGTTTTGCTAGCGATAATCGCGAATTTCAGGTCGAGGCGGGAACGTTCTTCACTCATGTGGAGGATTTGCAGCAAGTTGTGGTTGGAGTTCACGCCGGGCGTCCGGTTTACCTGCGGGACGTGGCGCAGAAAATCGAAGATGGCCCTGCCGAGCCCGACACGTATGTGATGTTCGCCAATGCCCGTGGCAGCGATGCCGCTGCCTCCACAGCCGACGAGCCTGCGGTGACCATCACCATTTCAAAGCGCAAGGGAACCAACGCGACCGACATTTCCGAGCGCGTGCTGGACAAGATCCAAGCCCTGCGCGGATTCGTTTTGCCCAACGATCTCAACGTCACCGTCACACGCAACTATGGCGAGACCGCGAAGGACAAATCGAATGAACTTCTTGAGCATCTGCTGATCGCGACGCTGTCAGTGACTCTGCTCATTGCTCTGGCGTTGGGCTGGCGCGAGTCCGGAGTTGTCTTGCTGGCCGTGCCGGTGACGTTGTCCCTCACGCTCACCATTTTCTATCTCTACGGGTACACGCTGAACCGGGTCACGCTGTTTGCCTTGATCTTTTCCATCGGCATCTTGGTGGATGACGCGATTGTCGTGGTCGAAAACATCGTGCGCCATTTCCGGCTTCCGCAAAATCGCGGGCGCGCGCTGAGCGACGTTGCCGTCGAAGCGGTGGATGAAGTCGGCAACCCGACCATCCTCGCCACTTTTGCCGTGATCGGCGCCATTCTGCCCATGGCCTTTGTGCGCGGGCTGATGGGGCCTTACATGCGTCCTATCCCCGTCGGCGCATCGGCGGCGATGCTGTTTTCGCTCATTGTTGCGTTTGTAGTTTCACCTTGGGCGGCTCTGCGTTTGCTGCGCAAGTATGCCGCCGCCGGCCATTCGGGGCATGAAGCGGAAGGCTGGACCACTCGCCTTTATCGCCGCGCCATGAACCCGCTCATTCTGAATCCGCGGCGGCGCTGGATGTTCCTCGGGGGAGTCGTGCTGCTTTTGCTGGCGGCAGTAGCGTTCATTCCGCTCAAGTGGGTGCGGGTGAAGATGCTTCCCTTCGACAACAAGAGCGAGTTTCAGGTGATCATCGACATGCCGGACGGAACCCCGCTCGAACAGACTTCGCGCGTCGCGCAAGCGCTGGGACAGTATCTGGGCCAGCAGCCGGAAGTCACCAACTACCAGATCTATGCCGGGACGTCCGGTCCTTACAATTTCAACGGGTTAGTGCGCCACTACTTTTTGCGCAACCAGCCAAACCAGGCCGATATCCAGGTCAATTTGCTCTCGCGACATGACCGAAAGGCGCAAAGCCACGAGATCGCGCGGCGGCTGCGTCCCGAACTCGACAAAATCGCAGCACCCTTTGGTGCGCGAATCAAGGTGGCCGAGGTTCCGCCGGGGCCGCCGGTGCTGCAGACGTTGGTCGCGGAAGTTTACGGGCCCAACTACCAGGGCCAGATCGCATTGGCTGCCCAGATCAAGAAGGTTTTTCAGCAGACGCCAGGCGTCGTGGATGTGGATTGGTACGTCGAAGATCCGCAGATCAAGTACGACCTGAAAGTGGACCTGGAGAAAGCCGCGCTGCACGGCATCTCGCCCGCGGAGGTTACCCGCACGGTACAGATCGGATTAGGCGGCGCCAGCGCAGGCTTGCTTCATGACCCGCAATCCCGCGAAGACGTTCCCATCGAGGTTCGCCTGGACCGAGCCGATCGCTCGGGAATGGAATCGTTGGAAAATCTGCGGTTGCCGACGCCGTCCGGCGAGCAAATCGCACTGCAGGAACTGACTGATCTGCAGAAAACCACCATTGATACGAGCGTGTATCACAAGAATCTGCGCCCGGTTGTGTACGTGACCGGCGATGTCGCGGGCGGAGAAGAGAGCCCGGTTTACGCGATCATGAAAATGAGCGACGCGATCGACAAGATCAAGGCGCCCGACGGCTACGGGATCAAGCAGTACAAGGGCACAGTCATGCCGGATCGCAGCGATCGCTACTCGATGAAGTGGGATGGCGAGTGGCACATCACGGTCGAAGTTTTCCGCGACCTCGGACTCGCCTTCGCCGCGGTCCTGGTGCTGATCTATGTTCTGGTCGTCGGTTGGTTCCGATCTTTCATCACGCCACTGGTGATCATGGCGCCGATTCCGCTGACCCTGGTCGGCATTCTTCCGGCGCACGCGCTCATGGGGGCGTTTTTCACCGCCACGTCGATGATCGGTTTCATTGCAGGCGCGGGAATTATCGTGCGCAATTCGATCATTCTGGTGGATTTCATCGAGCTGCGCCGCGAGCAGGGAATGTCTCTGGAAGACGCGGTCGTCGATGCGGGCGCAGTCCGCTTCCGCCCCATGCTGCTCACCGCCGCAGCGGTGGTGGTGGGAGCCAGCGTGATACTGTTCGACCCAATTTTTCAGGGACTGGCGCTCTCGCTCATGGCTGGTGAAGTCGCCTCGACGGTTCTGTCGCGAATGGCGGTTCCGGTTCTCTACTACTTATCGCAAAAGCGAGGCGAGCTTCCACCCGGTCACCCGCATTCTCCGGAAAACATCGCCGAATATGACGTGTCGGAAGGAGAGATCGCGCAGTAGAATCGCGGCTTGCGAAGGAGGAGCGTATGACGGTAGAACGAGCAGTGCGATTGGTCGCCGGGGTTTTTGTGCTGCTGTCCCTCGCTTTGGGACACTGGGTTAGCCCGTACTGGTACCTATTCACGGCATTCGTTGGCCTGAATCTGCTGCAGTCGGGATTCAGCAACTGGTGCCCCATGATGGCTTTCCTGCGCAAACTTGGTGTGGGGCGCACGTAGCTGAACGACTGATCTCGTTGCGCGAAAGGCGATCCGGAGGAAGCTTTAGTTTTGGCGGCCTGTGTTGCTCCGCTGGACGCGGCCATCTCTTGCCGGAGAAGGTGGCCGCAGAAATGTGGAACTGCTTAGGCAGCGGAGCAACCAGGCCATAACAGACTCGGGATCTTCATCCGTCGTCTAAATCTGCTTTCTCTTCTGGGAGATTTTTGATTGGACACGACGAGGTGTCCGAGGTGTGCTTTGTGAAAATCTGGCAGCCAGCCGTGAGGAGCTGACGGCCTATTCAGTGTCTGCAGTTTGCCGCAGGCCTCGTTAAAGAGCAAATTCAAAGTTTTCATGCGCGGCATAAGAATCGGTTATCTGCACGTGTGCAGGGACTTGCATTCCAATTTGCGCAAGGCATGAAACAGGTTGCAACCAGCGGCGAGGAGCGGATTACACTGAGACCGACAGGATATCCCATGCCGCAATGCACCCATCTGGATCAGATTCGTGACGTCAAACCCCACACGCGGGGCTGCGAAGAATGTCTGAAGATGGGCGATACCTGGGTGCACCTTCGCCTGTGCTTAATTTGCGGCCATGTGGGATGCTGCGACTCATCCAAGAACAAACACGCGACCAAGCATTTTCATGCGGTCAAGCATCCCATCATGCGATCGATTGAACCGGGAGAGAACTGGGGATGGTGCTACGTCGACCAGTTGGAGTTGGACTTCGCCTAGCCGCGTAGGGACAACAGCCCTGGTCCGCCGGAGTGAGGCTCCGCAGCAGACAGCGACCGGTGCGGTCTCTAGAGACCGCCGAAGCTTTCGCCGAACCCAACCCAAAAGAGCGTACGAAACTCGAAGCGGCGGGCGCAGCTTACGCGCGGTTTACGACCGGGACTATTTTCTGAAGTACATCCAGGCGGCTAGAGCGATCAGCAGCACCGTGATGACCCAGAGCCCCCACTTACTTCCACTCTTTTCTTCAGCCATGGCGAAATTCTACCTGTGACGACCGCTTTCCGTCAGATACATTCGCTTGATGGTCGCCATAAATGCCAACAGCGTGGAGACTGTAACACGGCACCCCTATCGAAAGGAAGGTCCCGCTAGAACCCGGTCGGCCGTTCTTCCGCCACGCCGAAGGCCTGTTCCAACGCGATCCCGGCCTGGCCTAAAAGGCCTTCCTCGAAATGCCGCCCAATCAAGGTGACGCCATAAGGCACGCGGCGGGGCGGCGAGAATTTCGGAAGTGGATGCTTCGGGTCGGGCGCCCAGTCGCTTCGCGCTTCCCCGATCTTCACGAAACCTCCCCGCAAGGTGAGCGAGGGATGCCCCGTGAAATTTGTGATGGTGAGCATTTCATCGCGCAGAGAAGGAACCAACAGCAGGTCGACCTGCGAGAAGACTCGCTCCATTTCGTTGGCCACCAGTCGCCGGAAGCGGTCGGCTTGTACAAAGTCCACCGCCGAAAGAAACCGCGATTGCCGGAAGATATTGGGCCATGCGTCCGACACCTGCATCCTGAGCTCTGTCAGCTCACCGCTCAGAGTGAGTTCTTCGAAGGAAGCGGCTGCCTCGGCAAACAGAATCAGGTCCAGCGAGTCGTACGGCCAGTCGGGAATTGAAACCTCGGTCGGAATCATGCCAACCTGTCTTGCGACGTCGACGGCTGCGCGGTCTACATCGGTTGCGGAAGCGTCTTTCATCCAGGCCGGAAAATAGCCAACTCTCAGCCCGTTTACGCTTGCGCCGGAAGCGAAGTCCAGCTTGCTCGGCACGCTGGCCAGGTCGCCCGGGTCAGGTCCGGAAATCGCAAGCAGCACTAGCAGAGCGTCTTCCACGCTGCGCGTCATGGGGCCTAGCTTGTCGAGCGACCAGCACAATGTCATGGCGCCGGTGCGGGGAACCCGTCCGAAAGTGGGGCGAAGTCCGGTGATTCCGCAGCGCATGGAGGGGCTAACGATGCTGCCATCGGTCTCGCTGCCTATCGAAAACCCAACCAGGCCTGCCGACGTTGCCGCGCCAGGCCCCGCGCTCGAGCCCGACGATCCCTCTTCCAGCACCCATGGGTTCATAGTCTGTCCGCCGAACCAAATGTCATTCAGCGCCAGCGCGCCCAGACTGAGCTTGGCCACCAGTACGCCGCCGGCTTCCCGTAGACGCTTGACCACGGCAGCGTCTTCGGTGGGCACGCGGTTACGGTAAGGCTCGGCGCCGTAGGTGGTAGGAATGCCGGCGGTGTCGAGCAGATCTTTAACGCCATACGGAATTCCGTGCAAAGGCCCGCGATACTTGCCGGCGGCAATTTCTTTGTCGGCGGCTTTGGCCTCGGCTATCGCCTGATCCGGCGTGAGGGTGATGACGCAGCGGAGCATGGGATTAAAGCGCTTCAATCGCTCGAGATAAATATCTGTGAGGCGTTCGGAGGTGAGTTGGCGCTTCTCCATCCAGCGCGACAGCTTGGTCACCGGCGCGAAGGCGATGTCTTCGTCGCGCGTAGGTAGCGGACCCGGATCAGCACTGCCGCGCACGAACCGATCCCGCTGGGGTCCGGCTGTTTCTCCCGCAAGGACGGGATTCCAGCGGGTCGCGGGCACGATCTGCGGGCCCAGGCTCACCTGGCGCGGTCCGGTGCGCCGCTCATAAAGCGCGGCCATGTTGGCCTGCCAACTCTCCGCCGCTTGGGCCAGGTCGCCCTGGCTCAGCTCAAGCTGAACGAGTTTCTCGGCTTGGGCGAACGTCGTCGCTGAAACTTCGGGCCCAACTTGCGGACCCGTGCCGAAGGCCGGAGGAGCGCCCGGCGTAGGCTCATTGGGCGTCTGGGCCTGAACTCTTGCCGCCAAGGCGGCGCCAATCACGCTAAGGGAAGTGGAAGTGAGAAACTGCCGCCGTGATTTCGACATGCATCCTCTTTTGGCGGGAGTGTAGCAGAGTCTGGCTAGCGGACCAGGGCAAATGCGATGATGGTCTCCCCGCGGGCGCCGGTTTGCCGCTCCAACTCCTTAAGCAACGCGGCTTCGAGGTTTTCCGGATCGGGATACATTTCGCAGGCGGCAACCTCCTCGTCGCTAACGCCGTCGTAGCAGAGTTCGCAAACACCCAGTTCACCGTCGGACATGATCGGCGGACCGAAGGTGCGGCAAGGGATGGGCCGCGAGCCATAGAGTTCGCAGGTTCCGGTGACCGGATCGAGCACGGGACATACCTCATCATTGCCGAAGTTGTTCCAGTGTTCCTTCGCCTCTTTCGATTCATCTTCCGAGAGGAGACCGGTTGCGGGATCGCCGGGATAGTTGGGGGACATGCGGGCAATTGCGATCTGGGCCCGTTCCCGCACCTTGGCGGCGCGCTCTGGACATGCTAGATCCAGTTCCGCCAGCCCTTTGCGCAGGCGCATTGCGTCCAGCTGGTTGATCGCAAATACTCCCATGCAGCATTGCGAGCACCCCGGCTTGCACACTAACCATTCGCCGCTGCGGCGGGCGGAATCGCCGAGCGCCGCGTCAACAATCTGCACGAGAACATCGTCGCCGGGATTGGAACAAAGGACTCGCATCTGCAGAGCATAATGCCATCCAGGTTTTCTAGCAAAGTTAACCAAATAGGACACAGAGAGGAAAATTGCCGGCGACCTTTGCGCCTGATGGTGCGATGGCTTACTGTGGAGCATGTGAAATTCTCCCGCTGCGCTGGAATCCTGTTGCACATCACTTCATTGCCGGGCTCTCTTGGCATTGGAGATATGGGGAGGGCCGCCTATGAATTCGCAGACTTCCTGGCAGCCGCGGGGCAGAAACTCTGGCAGGTCCTTCCCCTCACTCCGACCGGCTACGGCGATTCGCCCTATCAGGGGTTCTCGGCCTTTGCCGGCAATCCTCTGCTGCTTGATCTCGAGCCCCTGAGGGAGCGCGGCCTGCTCTCGGCTGCCGAGCTTGGGGATGCCGCACGTCCTCCCGAGGAATACGTCGACTATGGATTGGTGATCCAGTCCAAGTCGGCGCTGCTGCGACTAGCGGCGGAGAAATTTCTCGCCTCCGCTTCGAAGTCGGAGCGCGAAGAGTTCCAGGTGTTTTGCCGCGAACAATCCGGCTGGCTGGAGGACTATGCCCTATTCATGGCCTGCAAAGCGGCCCACAAGGGGGTGGCGTGGACCGACTGGCCGCCCGAGATTCGACTCCGCGGGCCCGCTGCCCTGCGTGACTGGCGCGCGAAGCTAGCGCCCGAGCTGGAAATCTTGAAATTCTGCCAGTTTGAGTTCTTCAAACAATGGCGGAAGCTGAAAGTGTACTGCCGCGATCGCGGAATCCGAATTATGGGCGACATTCCCATCTATGTGGCGCATGACAGCGCCGATGTTTGGGCGCATCCCGATTTGTTTCAACTCACCGAAAGCGGCCATCCTACGGTCGTTGCCGGGGTTCCGCCGGATTACTTCAGCGCTACCGGTCAATTATGGGGAAATCCAATTTACCGTTGGGACGTGCTGGCCGGGTCGGGCTATGGCTGGTGGATTGATCGTGTCCGCGCAACGCTGAATCTGTTCGATATAGTGCGCCTCGACCACTTTCGGGGCTTCGAAGCTTATTGGGAGATTGCCGCCGGCTCGCCCACAGCGATTGTTGGCCGATGGGTGCCCGGCCCGGGTGCCGCGTTGTTTCGGGCCTTGGAGGCGGAATTGGGCGAGTTGCCGGTCGTGGCGGAAAACCTGGGCGTGGTCACTCCGCAAGTCGAGGCGTTGCGCAACGAATTTGGCTTTCCGGGAATGAGTCCGCTGCAGTTCGCTTTCGGCAATGATCCGCAGGCTCCGACATTCCAGCCGCACAATTACTTGCGGGAGTTGATCGCTTACACGGGCGGCCACGACAACGATACGACCGTGGGCTGGTGGACCAGCTCCGGCACTACCGACAGCACTCGAACCCCGGAAGATGTGAAAAAGGAACGCGAGTTCGCCAAAGCCTACTTGGGATTTGAAAACGAGGAAATCAACTGGGTGTTTGCTCGCGCCGTGCTGGCCTCGGTGGCGGATGTGGCGATCATTCCGCTGCAGGATTTGCTCGGGCTAGGCAGCGAGGCGCGCATGAATTTG
Organism: uncultured Acidobacteriaceae bacterium; assembly: GCA_963770915.1. GTDB lineage: Bacteria > Acidobacteriota > Terriglobia > Terriglobales > Acidobacteriaceae > PALSA-270. The sequence goes on along the minus strand of CAVYRG010000001.1, from coordinate 533,289 downwards.
CCGGGGACGGTGAAGGGGAATTGGACGTGGCGCTACCAACCGGGGACGCTCACCCCGGAAATTCGGGACCGGCTGCGTAGGATGACTCAGATCTATGGTCGGTAGAACCTCGGTCCGAGCCACGCCCCCTGCCTAGAGCGGCGAGAGTTCGTCTTCTTTTTCTTTTTCCTTCTCTTTTGCTTTCTTCTTCACCAAGCGTCTTTCCAGAAAGTCCCGGGCCAGATTTTGACCGCCGAGGCCGAAGGCAATCGCCAGCCCGAGCATAAGCGAGCCGAACACAATTCCGAAGGCCAGCCGGATGGTCTGCTCCGCCAGGCCTAATTCTTCAAACGCCATCGAGATGACCAGGATGATGATCACCGTACGCACCGCCACGCTGAGCAATCTCGCTGACGGCAGGTTTGCGTTCACTCCGCCGAGCAGGGCGGCGCGCGAGAAAAAGCTGGCTGCCATCAGCCCGAGGAAAACAATCAGCAGGGCCACAAAGAGGTGGGGAAGAAACAAGAAGAATCTGGAGATGAATTCGCGCACTCCGGCGATGCCGAGCACGCTCACTCCCAGCAGGATGAAGCCTAGCCAAGCCACCCAAAACACCAATCGGCTAAGCAGTTCGGTCGAGGAGGGCAGCGCTGCTTTATTGAGCAATTGGCTGGCCCCGGCATTGTCGGAAAGCTTCTCAAACCGTGCCAGACGCATGATGCTGCGCACGATGACCTTCAAAATGTAGGCGATCAGCCAGCCCAGAAGCGCGATGATGAGCATTTCGATCACTTCCGGCAGAAGATGCGCAAACTCGCGGACAAACTGGTGATAGGCCTGCACCAACTCGTTCATGATCATTTCCCGCATGGTCTCCTCACTTCTTGCCATCCCAAATTTCCAGCAGGTACGGCTTCAGTCGCTCGAATTCCTGGCAAAGGAGTTCGAGACTGCTCTCCATCTGTGCTACGGAAGCGTCGCGGTTCTCGACCAAGAAAGTGAACATGCGGCCGCGATAGAGAGGAGCGAGCGCTTGGATTACATGGTCCCGGCTAATCACGGACTTGTGATAGGAAGCGGCAAATTCATAGACAGTCTTGGCCCAAAGTTCGGGCGCATAGCGAAAATCGTCCTCCGGAAGCTGCGCGGCCTGCTGCAACTGCTGTAGTGTGTCGGCGGAAAGGATGGAACTGAGAACTGGCTCCAGCTCAGCGATGCCGGAGCGAAACATCTCGTGCAGTCGCTTGCGGTTGACCCGCAGTGGCTCGACAGTGATCTCGTGCTCGCAGCCCTGCGTAGAAACCTCCTGCGGCGCCTGAGTGCCGCTCCAAAAGGGAAAGGCATTTTCCAGTGACCAGAACAAAGCGCCCACGGTTTGGCGCATGGCCGGCACCAGATCTTTCGAGCTTTGCTCTACCCGGGTCTTGGCGCCGAGAAACGTTTGTTGGATGCGGTAACCGCCGGTGATGGCGAAAGTGGTGAGCAGGATTTCCGCGCCCGTCCTTCCGGCCTCGTGTTTCCACACTTCCTGCCGGAGAAACTCGCTGCCCAATCGGGCGGAAAAGGCGAACTCGGAAGCATAAGGCTCGCGAATGCGCATACCATAAACGGCGCGGGTCATGGGATAGAGCAGGTTGCGCATCAGCAAGCCTTCGAATTTGTGCCGCAGATAGAGCGGCGTAACCAGGTCGAATTGGCTGGCATAGATGGGACGCAGCAAACGCTCGATCCAGGTGCCTTCGCAACTTGCAGCGTCTGGAGAAATTACGGCGCAGGCCTTGGCGCGCAGAAGTTCCGACGCCGCCAGGATCGTCCGTAGGGCGATCCCGGTTTCTGGAGTCGATGAGTACTCCGTGCTGATGCAGTGCAGCGTGCGGAGGGTATGAATGTCGGAGACCTGCCGCACGTCGCTGATGGAGGCTCCAGTTACGAGGTCAGGGGTGCCGTCGCGGGACCCGCCGTCGGCGTTGACAATGGCCACTCGTTCGCGCGGAAAGCTTTTGAGGATCCCAGCGCGGATGGCCTGGACAATCGGGCCGATCGTTTCGGCGTTGTTGTGGGTGGGCAGACCGACCAGGATGTCCACTTCGCCGACATCGATCAGCTGGCGAAGGAAGTCGTCGGAAAGAACGCTCTCGTCAGGCAAGTTGAGCTCCGCGATGCTTCGCGAGGGGTAGGGATGCTTCGGCTGCGCGTGAGCTTTGCTGCGCGAAGCTCACCCCGCGCTCAGCATGACAAAACGGCCCAAGGCCGGCTCGCGTGCGCAGAATCCAGGGCATTCAGACTCGCCTCATACGAAACCAATAGAACTGGTAAGGGCCCATGGTCAAAAGATAAGGCAAGTCACCAACCCGTGGAAAAATATTCCTGCCGAAAAGCTCAATCAAAATATTGCCTTTGTAGCGGCGCAAATCAAGCTCGACGGCCTGCGCCGCGTTGGACAGATTGTTCACCACCAGAATCGTCTCGGATCCAAACTGCCGCACATATGCGAGGACGCGATGATTCGCAGGATAGAGAAAGTCAATCGAGCCTCTCCCGAAGGCCGAAGTGGAGCGGCGAACCCGTATGGTTCGCTGCATCCACGACAGCAGCGAATGCTCGGACCGGTTTTGGGATTGAACGTTGGTGGCTTGGTAGCCGTAAACCGGATTGAGAATCAGGGGAGCATACAGGCTCTCTGGATCAGCAGCGGAAAAACCTGCGTTCCAACCGCCGCTCCACTGCATAGGAGTGCGGACGCCATTGCGATCGCCGAGGTGGACGTTGTCTCCCATTCCGATTTCATCGCCGTAGTAGATAATCGGCGTGCCAGGCAGGGACATCAGCATTCCATTCATCAGCTCGATGCGCCTGCGGTCGTTATCAAGCAAAGGCGCGAGACGGCGGCGGATGCCCAGGTTCAGCCGCATGGTCTTGTCGCGCGCGAAGACGTCGTACATGTAGTCGCGCTCGACATCGGTCACCATTTCCAGGGTCAGCTCGTCATGGTTTCGGAGAAATAAGCACCATTGGCAGGGTTCAGGGATGGCCGGAGTCTTCTGCAGAATTTCCGTGATGGGCTTGCGGTCTTCCAGCTTCAGCCCCATGAACATGCGTGGCATCAGGGGGAAATGAAAGGCCATGTGAAACTCGTCGCCTTCGCCAAAATAGGGGCGCAGGTCGGCGGGCCACTGGTTGGCCTCGGCGAGCAGCACCTTGCCGGGAAATTCCTCGTCCAGGCGGTGGCGCAGCTCTTTCAGAATGTCGTGAGTTTCGGGCAGATTCTCGCAAGAGGTGCCTTCGCGCTCGACGAGGTAAGGCACTGCGTCCAGGCGGAAACCGTCCACGCCAATTTCCAGCCAGAACTTCATCACCTTCCAGATCTCTTCCCGCACCGCCGGGTTGTCATAGTTGAGGTCGGGCTGGTGGCTGAAGAAGCGATGCCAGTAATAGGATTTGGAGACGGTGTCCCAGGCCCAGTTTGACATCTCGGTGTCCAGAAAAATGATGCGCACGCCGCTGTATTTGGTGTCGGTGTCGCTCCAGACGTACCAATCGCGGCGAGGATTGTCCCGCGAACTCCGCGATTCCTGAAACCATGGATGTTGATCCGAGGTATGGCCGAGCACCAGCTCGATAATCACGCGGATCCCGCGCTCATGAGCACGGGTTAGAAATAGTTTGAAGTCGTCGAGGCTGCCGTAGTTGGGATGAACCGAAGTGTAGTCGGAAATGTCGTATCCGTCGTCGCGAAGAGGAGAAGGGAAGAACGGCATCAGCCACATCGCGTTGACGCCCAAGTCGTGCAGATAGTCGATCTTTTGCGCTACGCCCTGGAAGTCGCCAATGCCATCTCCATTGCTGTCGTAAAAGGCGCGCACATGCAGTTGGTAGATGACTGCGTCCTTATACCAAAAGCCGTCTTGCTCCATCGCCAATCGAATCTCCTGGCCTCGGCGCCGCTTTCTTTCGCTGAGGCGTGGCGGCAAGCCAACAATCAAGATTACATCAGAGCCTGGGCCTGCCATGTTGGTTTGTCTGGGGACCGGGCCGATTCATTGGTAGACTACGTCGCGGTATTCGGGCTCCCAAAGAAGGGCGGAATAAGCTAATGATCGCCAAGCCTACCTTGTGGGCGGAAATGATCGCTGAGTTTCTTGGTACGTTCGTGCTGATCTTGTTTGGAACCGGGGTGGTCGCTATGGTCGTGCTATTTCCCACTCATAACCCGGGAGAAACCATCCACGGCGGCTATACCAATATCACTCTTGGCTGGGGCCTGGGCGTGACCATGGGAATCTATGTGGCGGGAAAAGTCTCGGGGGCGCATTTGAATCCAGCCGTGACGCTCGCCTTTGCGGTTTTTCGTGGCTTTCCATGGCGAAAAGTGGTCCCGTACTCCATCGCGCAGACGGCAGGCGCATTTCTTGCCGCCTCGCTTGTCTATCGAAACTATCTTCCGGCGTTCCACCAGTTTGATCCGCAACTGGAAAAGACGGCGGGGATTTTCACGACGTTCCCAGCTTTCCCGGCTCTGCCGCAAGCCGGATTTTTAGATCAATTGATCGGTACGGCGTTGCTGCTCCTGCTCATTCTTGCCATCACGGACGAGTTGAATATGCCGCCGGGAGCCAATCTGGTGCCGTTGATGATTGGGCTGGTGGTGGTTGCGATCGGCATGAGCTTCGGGGCTATGCACGGCTATGCCATCAATCCGGCGCGCGATTTCGGGCCGCGGCTGTTCACGGCGCTGGCGGGCTTTCGGAATAATGGGCTGACAAACGGCGCCCGCGTCTGGTGGGTTCCGGTGGCAGGACCGCTTCTCGGCGGGTTGGTGGGATCTGCGGTCTATGATTTTGGAATTCGACGCTTTCTGAAGCGCAACGCGAACGGCTCGGCGGAGCCGCAGAGCTAAGGGGGCTTACTTGGCATTCATTCTGGCGCTGGATCAGGGTACGACCAGTTCGCGAGCCATTGTTTTCGACCACGACGGGGCCGTCCGAGCGGTGGCGCAGCGCGAGTTCGAGCAGATTTTTCCGCAAGCGGGATGGGTAGAGCACAACCCGGAAGAAATCTGGACCTCACAAGTCAGCGTGGCTGTGGAAGTCTTGAGCCGGGCCGGCGTGCGGCCGCGCGATTTTGCAGCGATTGGAATCACTAATCAGCGGGAAACGGCAATCGTGTGGGACCGGGAGACCGGCAAGCCGGTTCACAACGCCATTGTTTGGCAGGATCGACGGACGGCGGCGTTTTGCGATCAACTGAAAGCGGCAGGAAAAGAGGCGCTGATCCAGCGCCGTACCGGCCTGCTGATCGATTCCTATTTTTCCGCCAGCAAGATCGCCTGGATTCTCGACAATGTCCCGGGCATGCGGCCGCTCGCCGAAGCCGGCCGGCTTGCCTTCGGCACGGTTGATAGCTGGCTGCTGTGGAAGCTAACCAGTGGCCGCATTCACGTGACAGATGCCAGCAATGCGTCCCGGACCATGCTTTTCAATATTCACTCCGGAGCATGGGACAGCGACCTGCTGCAATTATTTCGCATCCCAGCTTCGATGATGCCGGAAGTGCGGGCTTCGAGTGAGATTTACGAAGAGGTTTCGACCAGCCTGGGACTGAGCGGCGTGGCGATTGCCGGCATTGCCGGGGATCAGCAGGCGTCATTGTTCGGGCAGCGCTGCATTTCGCCGGGACTGACCAAAAATACCTACGGAACCGGCTGCTTCATGCTGCAGAACACGGGAAGCTCACCAGTGGCGTCGGCGAACCGCCTGGTCACCACGGTCGCGTGGAGGATGGCAGAGAAGATTGAGTATGCGTTAGAGGGAAGTGTGTTCATCGGCGGCGCGGTAGTGCAGTGGCTGCGCGACGGGCTTGGGCTTATCCGCCAATCGGCAGATGTCGAACCTCTCGCTGTTTCGGTCAGCGACAACGGAGGAGTCTATTTCGTTCCGGCGTTTGTGGGGCTGGGAGCGCCGCATTGGGATCAGTACGCCCGCGGGACGATTCTGGGCCTGACGCGGGGCACGAAGGCCGGACACCTGGCTCGGGCAGCTCTCGAAAGCGTGGCCTATCAAGTTGCCGACCTTGCCGATGCGATGCAGAAAGACTCGGGAGTCGATCTGCCGGAGTTGCGGGTGGACGGCGGCGCCTCGGCGAATTCCGGGTTGATGCAATTCCAGGCGGACATTCTCGGCATTCCCGTCGTACGGCCCGAGGTCACGGAGACGACCGCGCTAGGCGCCGCGTACCTTGCAGGGCTCGGGGTCGGGTTCTGGCGTGACGTGGGAGAAATTACCTCCACGCCCAGGGCGGAACATCGCTTTGAGCCGCGCATGCCGCGTTCTCAGGCGAAAAGTTTGCGCGAGCGCTGGAGCCAGGCGCTCTCGCGCGCAAAGGGCTGGGAGCCCGCCTCACTGGCATGAACCGCGGCGAAATGCTGAAGCGCGTTCAGGAGCGTAGCCGGCCCTGGGACATGCTCATCATCGGCGGCGGCGCGACCGGTGTGGGCAGCGCGCTGGACGCGGCTGCTCGCGGCTACGAAGTGCTGTTGTTGGAGCAGAATGACTTTGGCAAGGGCACCTCCAGCCGCAGCACCAAGCTGATTCACGGTGGAGTGCGTTATCTGGAGCAGGGCAACGTGTCGCTGGTGATGGAGGCGCTGCGGGAACGCGGCATTCTGCGGCAAAACGCGCCGCACCTGGTGAGCGACCTGGCTTTCGTCGTGCCCAGCTATGACTGGTGGGAATCGCCATTCTACGGCGTTGGCCTGAAGATCTACGATCTGCTGGCAGGCAAGTACGGCTTCGGACCCTCACAGATTCTATCCCGCGACGAAACCCTTGCCCGGCTACCCACGATCAAGCGTGAGGGACTGCGCGGCGGCATCGTTTACTACGACGGACAGTTCGACGACACCCGCCTGCTCATCAACCTGGTGCAGACCGCCGCCGAGCAGGGCGCGGTTCTGCTCAATTACGCGCAGGTCACGGCTCTGACGAAGGGGGCGGATGGTTACGTGGACGGCGTCGAGGCACGAGACGCCGAAACGGGAAACAGGCTGACGGCTCACGCGAAAGTGGCGATCAATGCCACCGGGCCGTTTACCGACGGAGTGCGGCGCATGGCGAACCAAGCCATCGAGCCGATGATCGCGCCCAGCCAGGGAATTCATCTCGTGTTCGATCGCTCGTTCCTTCCGGGCCAGAGCGCGATCATGGTCCCGCATACTCGCGACGGGCGAGTGATGTTTGCCATCCCGTGGAAGGGGCACGTGGTGGTGGGCACGACGGACACGCCCATCTCCGAGCCGTCACTCGAACCACTTGCTCGCAGCGATGAAATCGATTTCATTCTCGAAACCGCCGGCCGGTATCTTCATGGCGTGCCAACGCGCGGCGATGTCTTGAGCGTTTTTGTTGGTATACGCCCGCTCGTGAGCAGGGGAAATTCCACCAGCACGGCGGGAATTTCGCGCGAGCATACGATTCACATCGATCATTGCGGCTTATTAAGCATTGCGGGAGGAAAGTGGACGACCTACCGGCGCATGGCCGAAGACTGCATCGACCAGGCGGCGACCTTAGCCCAACTTCCCGAAAAACCGGCGGTTACGCAGCATCTTAAAATCCGCGGATTTCACGACAACCCGGTTGTGCCTGGCCGATTTGCCGCCTATGGCAGTGATGCGGCCGCGATCGAGGAACTGATCCGCAAGGCGCCGAAGCTGGGACAGCCGCTGCACGCGCTGCTCGCGATCTGCGCCGCCGAAGTTGTCTGGGCGGTTCGCGAAGAGATGGCCCGCACCCTCGAAGATGTGCTGGCGCGGCGCACGCGAGCGTTATTTCTCAATGCCCGGGCCGCTTCCGAGATAGCTCCGCAAGTTGCCCTCGTGATAGCGCGCGAGCTGCAGAGAAACGAGGAATGGGCCGCGAACCAAGTCTGCGAGTTTCGGCGGTTAGCTGAGCAGTACATGATTTCGTGAGGGAAACTAGTAGGATTCGGGAAATACGGTGTGCTAGTATCCCCGGCAAGTTGTTCGGGCTTGCGGGTGAAGAATTGCCATGCTGACTGCACTCCGTCCGTTGAACACCGGAGAATTACTCGATAAGACATTCTCTCTGTATCGCAATCATTTTGTGTTATTTGCCGGCATCGTGGCGCTGCCTCACTTGATTTCGCTGGCGGTTCAGCTAGTGGTCGGTTTGGAAAGGCATGTAACCGGAACTGGCATGTCGGAAGCGCTCGGAACCGTCTTCTGGGCGCTGATGGTTGGGCTTGTGGGCTTGCTGGTAGGGGCGGCATCGCAGGCTGCGACAGTGGTGGCGGTTTCCGAGCTCTATCTCGACCGCCCGACGAGCATCCGAGATGCGTTTTCGCGGGTGAGCGGCCGTATTCCCGTTGTAGTTTTTCTCACCATCGTGATCGCAATGGGAGTGGCGGTGGGATTCATTTTCCTGATCGTGCCCGGCGTTCTGCTCACCCTGATGTGGTCCTTGGCGATTCCAGTCGCGGTGCTGGAGCATAAAGGGATCGGCGACTCCATGTCGCGCAGCGGGCAACTGACCAAAGGCGATTGGGGGCGAATCTTCGTCATCTGGCTGTTGTTTGTCGTGCTCAGCATTGCCGTCAATGGACTTCTACAATGGCCCATCACTTTTGCTGTGATGTTTCTCATGCGCGGGAACCCCAACGCCATGGTGGAGTGGCTGCAAGTCGTAAGTTCGGTGATGACTTTCATTTCCGAATGCCTGGTGGGACCGTTGGCGACGATTGCATTCTCTCTGGTGTATTACGACGAGCGTGTGCGCAAAGAGGCGTTCGACCTGCAGTTCATGATGGCGACGCTGGACGCCACCGCTCCGACGGCCATTCCGTCTACCTAGGCCGTCTATGTCGACCTTCCGAATTTTCGCCGTGCTCTTGGTTCTGCTGACGGCGGGAGTTTGTCTGGCGGAGCCCGAAGGCCCTGTTTTGACGTCCGCCCAATACGCCGCTGAGCTGGACCACCTGCTCGACGTGACCCAACATCTTGATCATCCAGACCAGCAGATCCCGGCAATATTAGAGGCTCTGCCGCCAAAGTGGCAGGTGCAGTCGGAGAGCGAGACTTTTTCCATCCCGACTTATGGGTTGCAGCGCGACTTGCACGAACTGCTGCGAGAGCCCGATCCCGATCTTCAGAAAAGGGTAGTTGGCCTGCTGCAAGGCTTACGGTCGGATCTGGACGCCTACGAAAGAACTCCGCCTGATGTCTCCAAGCAACGGGCCGTTCTGCAAAGCATTCTGGCGCGCCCGGAATTTCGCGATATTCACGGGCCCAACTGGATCGATCGGCTCAAGCAAAGGCTGCTGGAATGGATCTTCCATCTGCTGGGGCGGGTCATCCAGTCGTCCTCCATTCCGACGATCGGCCGAGTGGTCGTCTACTGCTTGATTGGACTAGCCGTCTTAGTCGTGGGGTTGTGGGTGTATCGCAGCATTCGAGCCGGTGCCGCCATGGAACGCATAGTGCCCGAGGCTATGCCGGTCTCCGCAAAGGAATGGACGGTGTGGATGACGGAGGCTCGCGAAGCCGCGCGCCTGGGGAAATGGCGAGACGCGATTCATCTGGCTTACTGGGCGGGCATTTCTTTTCTGGAGGTCAGCGGCATGTGGCCGCCGGACCGCGCCCGCACCCCACGCGAATATCTTCGCTTGCTTCCGGCGTCCAGCGGGCATCAGCCCGCGCTTTCTGCGCTCACCCGCGAGTTTGAGGTCGTTTGGTACGGCAACCGCGAGGCGGACGCCAACGCCTTTTCCGAAACTCTGGCAGAACTGGAAAAACTGGGATGCCGCTAAAACTCGATCCGCGAGACCGCACGATCGTGTTGATAGCTGGCGCAGTGTTTCTGCTGCTCGTGGTTGGCGCCCTGCTTCTCACCGGAGCACAGGGATCGAAGCGGGAGGTTCCCACAACCTATTCGTCGGGATCGGGCGGCGCCGAAGCGGCCTACATGCTGCTTGAGCAATCCGGCTATCGCAGCGAGCGCTGGCGGCAGCCGCTGAAACAATTGCCCGATCCGGCGGGGAAGGTCTTGATTATCGCCGACCCCCTCGAAGCGCCGGCCGCAGAAGATCGCGCCCATCTTACGCAGTTCGTCTCCGGCGGAGGCCGCCTGATTATTACGGGGATGTTCGCCGGCACATTTCTGCCGCGCAGCGGTCCGGTGCCGGATTTTGAGGGTGGCGTCATATGGAAACGAATTCCGGCGCTTTCGTTTTCGTCCATCACGCGGGCGGCGCCAAAAATCACGCTTGCCCCGGACGCTTCCTGGGTTGCCGTCGATTCTTCTACCCCACTGTACGGAGACGGCGACGAGGTCCGCGTGGCGAAGTACGAATTCGGGAAAGGCGAGGTGATCTGGTGGGCTGCGGCCACTCCGTTCACCAACGCCGGATTGAAAGAGCCGGGCAACCTCGAGTTCTTCCTGGCTTGCTTGGGCGATCCTGGGACCGAGGTTTTGTGGGACGAGTACATCCATGGATACCGGCAAACCCTGGCCGGTTCGCTGGCGCATTCGCCGGTGCTGTGGATTTTTTTGCAAATGGCATTGCTGGCGCTGGCTGCGCTGATAACCTTTTCACGGCGCAGTGGACCTATCTTTCCTTCGGTCGCTACGGTGCGGCTTTCACCGCTCGAGTTCGTTTACACGTTGGGAGGCCTTTACCAGCGGGCGGGAGCGGCCTCGGTAGCGGTGGATGTTTCGTATCAGCGGGTCCGCTACTGGCTGACTCGCCGCCTGGGCGTGGCCGGCAATGCCTCGCTCGACGATTTGCTGAAAGCGGTGCGCGACCGTTGGAATTTTCGCGACGAGCGTTTGATCAACACGCTGCGTGAGTGCGAATCGGCTCGCTACCACCCAGAACTCGGTCCGGAGCAGGCTTTGCAGCTGGTGAAGGACCTGCACCGATTCGCCGCGGAACTAAAACTGTTTCGAGTAACCGGCAAGGAGAATAAGTGATGGAAGCGGTTCCCAAACTGATTGCGCACATTCGCCTGGAAATGGGCAAAGTCGTTGTTGGCCAGGAGGAGTTGAAAACGCAATGCGTGCTGGCTCTGCTGTGCCAGGGCTCGGTGCTTCTGGAGGGCGTACCGGGCGTGGCCAAGACGCTGGCGGTCAAGACGCTTTCAAGATTACTTAGGCTGGAATTTCAGCGCGTGCAGGCGACTTCTGACCTCATGCCCTCCGATATTATCGGCACCAACGTGCTGAATATGGCGAACAGCACATTCCAGCTGCACCGCGGGCCAGCCTTTACCGACTTGTTGTTGGTGGACGAAGTGAATCGCATGCCGCCGCGCACGCAGGCGGCGCTGCTGGAGTGCATGGAAGAGCATCAGGTGACCATCGACGGCACGCGCTACCAGCTCTCGCCGTTCTTCACCGTGTTCGCGACGCAGAATCCAATTGAGTTCGAAGGAACCTATCCCCTGCCGGAAGCGCAGCTCGACCGCTTCCTGTTGAAGATTCGCGTGCCTTACCCGGAAGAACAGAACGAAACGCTTTTGCTGAGCAATGTGCAAAACGGATTCGAATCCCGCGATCTCGACAAAGCCGGCCTAGAGAGTCTTGATACCGAACTGCTCAAGCAGGCACAAGCGGAAGTAAAGGCTGTGAACGTTCAGGACTCGCTTTTCAAGTACATCGTGCAGATTGCGCGGCGGTCGCGCGATTGGCCGGCTTTGTCGTTGGGCGCGAGCCCGCGCGCTGCGGTGAGCCTGATGGCCGTGGCGAAAGCAGTGGCGGCCATTGACGGCCGCGACTATCTGATCCCGGATGACGTCAAGCAGGCGGCCAAGCCGGTGCTGCGCCACCGCATTGTGCTGAAGCCGGAGGCCGATCTGGAAGGCGTCACGCCCGACCAGGTTCTGCAGGATGTGCTGCGTGCAGTCGAGGTTCCCAAGTGAAGGCTCCGGAAAGCTTGGTTCCACCGCCGGCGGTGGGAGTGGCGCGCTCCTACAAACGCTGGGGAGTCGCTTTCAGCCGGCGCTTCTTTCTGCTGATTGCGATTGGGGTGGTGTGGCTTGTGCCGGTTTTCGTCGAACCTCGCTTCGCCTATGCCATGCTGGCCTGGGACGGTTTCGTCTTCATGCTCTGGGGGCTTGATCTGCGACGGCTGCCCAAGCCGGCGCAACTGAAACTCGAGCGCTGCTGGCGCGCGCCAACGGCTCTGTCGGTTCAATCCCAGATCGACTTGAAGCTTACCAACGAATCGAATGCGATGGTTCACGCAAACATCCTGGACAGTGTTCCCCACGAACTGCGTTCCGAGCCTCCGGTGGTTGCGGTCAGCGCTGCCGCGCGACGCACAACGTCGCAAGACTACTCGATTTACCCGACAAAACGCGGAGAAGCGAAGCTTGGCGATGCTTACCTTCGCTATCAAAGTCCGCTGAGGATTGCCGAGCGCTGGGCCCGGGTGCCGCTGGAGCAGCAGGTCCAGGTTTACCCAAATCTGGATGAAGCCAAGCGGCAGTCGGTGTACTTGATCCGCAGCCGCCAGATTGAGCTGGAAAAACGCCATACCCGCATGCGGGGCATCGGCCGCGAGTTCGAGAGCCTGCGCGAATACCGCGAAGGCGACGAGTATCGCGACATCTGCTGGACCGCGGCGGCGCGGCGGGGCAAGCTGGTGACCCGCATTTATCAAGTGGAGCGAAGCCAGACGATCTGGATTGTGATCGACTCCGGCCGCCTGATGCGAGCTCGCATCGGCGGCCTCAGCAAGCTCGACTACGCCGTTAACGCGGCGCTAAGCCTGGCGCAGGTTGCCCTCTACTCCGGAGACCGGGTTGGATTGATGACCTACGGCCGAGGTGTGCGTCATCGTGTGCCGGCGGATCGCGGCAGCGCCCATATGCGGCATTTGATGGAGAGTCTGGCCGATGCCCGCGAGGAAACCTCCGAGGCGGACCACCTGCAGGCCGCGGGCCGCTTGCTGACCGACCAAAAGCGGCGCAGCCTGGTCGTCTGGCTCACCGACCTCGCCGAAACTGCCATGACGCCGGAGGTGATCGAGGCGGCTTCGCGCATGATGCCGCGCCATCTTGTGCTGTTTGTCGTGATCGGACAGCCGGATTTGGTGGAATTGGCTTCGCGGGAACCGAAGAATACCGAGGAGATGTATCAAGTTGCCGCCGCGCAGGAAATGATTCACCGCCGAGAGCTTCTGCTGGCCCGCTTGCGCGAGCGCGGAGCGCTGGCGCTGGAAGTGAATTCTGCATCGCTTTCCCCCACGCTGGTAAATTCCTACCTTACCGTCAAGCAGCGGAATCAGCTTTAGCCACTTCCTCGGCGGGCAGCCAGAACAAATAAGCCAGCAGCAGCACGAAAAGCGCGGCAGCCATCGAGAACTTGAGCGAAGCCGCAAGTTCGGTGGGAGAGACGAAGCCCTCAATCGTCCCGGCAATGATCAGAATCGGAATGGTGCCGACCAGCAGCTTCACAGCTTCCGTCCCTGCCTTAGCCAGCGATTCGCGGCGCGGCAGCATTCCGGGAAAAAGCATGCCCTGGGCGATGCGCAGACCGGCACCTCCGGCAATGAAAATCGCGGGCAGTTCCAGTACGCCGTGCGCAGCGACAAAACTCCAAAGCTGCAGACTCATTCCGGCGAGGCCGCAGGCCATCCCAATCACGCCCAGCAGCAGCCCGTTGAACGCCAGCATGTAGATTGTGCCCAGCCCGGCGGTGATTCCGAGCGCAAACGTCATGAAGCCCACCGAGATGTTATTGGTCATAATGGCGCTAGAGGCCAGCGGCTTGATGCCGACGATGGAGTGGGTCCACATCTCGCGGCGCTGGATGGTCTCAACCATTTGCGGTCCCAGGATTTTGACCTTGAAATCCGGATCCTGGTAGGTAAGGCCCGCGCCCACTGCGGCCGAGGCGGCGAAAATAGCGACCGCCAGCAGCACATAGTTCAGGTTGCGGCGGAAGATCGCCGGGTAGGTGGTCCAGAAAAACGAAAGTAATCCGAGGTGGCTCGCTCTTCGTCCCGAATAGATGGTATTGTGGGCGCGCGCGAGCAACTGGTTCAGATAGCGTGTGAAATGCTGCGAACTCGGGTCCTCGCGTATGGCAGCGAGGTCGGCGGCGGCTTGCCGGTAAAGCAGGCTGAGTTCCTGCAGGTCGTAGCGAGTCAACGACTTGAGGCCGCTTTTGGCACTCAGGTTGAGTAACTCCTCCAGCTTGGTCCAATGCGGCTTGCGTTTTTGCAACCAACGGGTAGAGATCAAAGGTGGACTCGTTCGATCAATTGCGAATCGATACTCCCGAGCAAATCGCTCTGGAGTTGCCTCTGGCGGGAATCGGCAGCCGATTCCTGGCCATCGCCATCGACACTCTACTGCAGTTTGCCCTCTATCTTCTAGTGGCGATTGTTTTTGCCTTGCTGATTCCTGCCGGAACCTTCTGGTTCCATTGGCTTCCCCCAACCCTGGCTCCCGCAGTTGGAATCTTGTTCATTTTCTGCGTGTATTGGGGATATTTTGCCTTCTTCGAAATTATTTGGCGCGGGCAAACTCCCGGCAAGCGCTTCGCGAAGATCAGGGTGATCAAGGAATCCGGCCGCCCGATTGATGCCTTTGAAGCCATCGGCCGCAACATCATGCGCGGGATCGACGGCCTGCCCGGCTTTTACGGCGTAGGTCTGGTCTCCATGATGCTGAACAAGCAGAATCGTCGGCTGGGAGATTTCGTGGCGGGGACGGTCGTGGTGCACGAGAATCGCAGCGACGAGGTCAGTCCCACCTGGGCTGGCGCTGGCAACGACAATGCGCCATCTCCTGACACGACGCAAACTGCGGCCGCTCCGGTCGCAACCGAAGAATTGATTTTGATTGAAACCTACCTGCACCGGCGATGGGACCTGCAGCCCGAAGTGCGACTGGAGACCGCGATTCGAATCGCCGAGCGCGTGAAAGCGAAAACGGGGCTGCAACCGCAGCAAGGGACCTCAGTCGACGACTTTCTGGAGACTGCGGCGCGCCAGATTCGCGATGGCGCGCAATTCCGCTAGCCCCTGTGTTCCCCCTGTGACTTCTATGGTTTGCAGTTCTTCCGGCCACAGGGGACGCAGAGGTCACAGTGGAAACCATCGAAGCGCTCAGAACTTGCGCGAATGTTCCTTGGCCCAGCGCTCCACCACGACTTTTTTTTCCGTGTAGAACTCCACGCCGTCGCGGCCCTGGCCATGCAGGTCGCCGAAGAAGCTGTTCTTCCAGCCGCTGAACGGGAAGTAAGCCATGGGCGCGGCCACGCCAATGTTGATGCCGATATTGCCGGCGGGCGCTTCATAACGGAAGCGGCGCGCCGCAGCGCCGCTGGAAGTGAACAGCGACGCCTGGTTCCCGTATGCGCTGCGTTCCAGAAACGCCAGAGCATCGTCCATGTCGCGGGCGTGAACCAGGCTGAGGACCGGCCCGAAAATTTCCGTGTCAGCAATGTCACTGGTGGCCGGCAACCCGTCGAGGATCGTGGGCTTCACGAAATTCCCGCTCTCGGAGCCGGAGATCTTCGTGTTACGCCCGTCGAGCAACACTTTTGCGCCCTGCTTTTCGCCCGAGGAAATCAGCGACTCGATGCGCGCCTTGCTCTGCGGTGTAATTACAGGTCCCATTTGAATCCCTGCGCCAAGCCCATTGCCGATGTTGAGCTTGGACGCAGAATCCGAAATCGCATCGCGAAAAACCTTTTGCGCCTCGCCTACCGTTACTGCGACTGAAACCGCAAGGCAGCGCTGCCCGGCGCAGCCGAAAGCGCTGTCGCTGATGATCTGGGTGGCCATCTGCATATCGGCGTCGGGCAGAATCACCACGTGATTCTTCGCTCCACCCTGGCATTGCGCCCGCTTTCCATTGGCCGCGGCGCGAGCGTAGATATATTGGGCAACCGGAGTCGACCCCACAAAACTAATCGCGCGCACTTTGGGATGGTCAAGCAGCGCGTCCACCGCGGGTTTTCCGCCATTGACCAGGCTTACGACGCCCTTAGGGAAGCCGGCGCGCTCCAGCATTTCGAAGGCCAGCCGCATAGTCAGCGGCACTCGCTCCGAAGGCTTGAGGATGAAGGCATTGCCGCAGGCGACCGCGTAAGGCAGGAACCAGAACGGCACCATGGCGGGGAAGTTAAACGGTGTGATCGCCGCGACTACGCCGAGCGGCTGGCGGATCATCATCTTGTCGATGCCGCGCGCCACATCCTCAAGGTTGTAGCCCTGCATCAGGGTGGGAATGCCGCAGGCGACCTCGACGTTTTCAATTGTTCGCCGCATTTCGCCCTTGGCTTCGGCGAAGGTCTTTCCGTTTTCCAGCGTAATGGTGCGGGCCAATTCGTCGATGTGCTCTTCGAGCAGCATTTTTAGCTTGAACAGCGGCTGGATGCGGTCTTCCGGCGGAGTGCGCCGCCATTCATAGAAGGCGCTGTGCGCAGCTTCGACTGCAGCCGCGACTTCGGCTGCATCCGACAACTGCACTTCCGCCAAAACTTCTTGCGTCGCGGGATTAATCACTGCCTGACGCTGCGACGACGAACCCTGGCTCCACTCCCCGCCGACGTAGTTGCCCACCGCTTCCATGACCGGCATAGTGCGGATTCCTCCCCGGGTGCGAAATTATTTCGAATCGTGCGCAGCCGCGATAGGATTCAGATTTGACATCCTCGCAGGGCGCTTCTAGATTAGCTTCCGATTACTTTATCAGGACTGGCGCGTCCTCTGAAAAGCCATCATGCCGCAGTGCTGTCCGCTGTTCACCTGGAATTGACACGAAAGGACTGATTCCAACCACCCATGACACAACCACTTTCTTCCGCGCAGATTAAGGAACTCACCAGCAAATACACTTATGGCACCTGGCGGCGGCAGAAGGGTTGGGCGCCGCTGCCGGTCGCGAGCGCGGAAGGGTGCTATTTTACCGATAGCGACGGCAAACGCTACCTCGACTTTTCCGGCCAGCTGATGTGCATGACGCTTGGCCATCAGAACAAGGCGGTCATCAATGCCATCGCCGACCAGGCGCGCAAGCTCGCGTTCATCGGCCCGGGGTTTGCGACCGAAGTGCGCGCCGAACTGAGCCAGCTTTTGCTCGAAGTACTGCCGCGGGGGCTGGAGAAGTTCTTCTTCGCCACTTCCGGAACCGAGGCCAACGAAGCTGCCTTCAAGATTGCCCGCATGGTCACGGGCAAGACCAAGATCATCTCCCGCTATCGCTCCTATCATGGCTCGACCATGGGATCTCTAGCGGCGACCGGCGACCCGCGCCGCTGGGCGATGGAGCCGGCAGGAAAAATCCCCGGTGTGATTTTTGCGCCGGAGGTCAATTGCTACAAATGCCCCATCGGCCATACCTACCCCGGATGCAATATCGCTTGCGCCACTTACCTTGAGCACATGATCAAGAATGAAAGCGATGTGGCAGCCGTGATTGTGGAGCCGGTGGTGGGAACAAACGGCGTACTGGTCCCGCCGAACGAATACATGCCGCTGCTCCGCAAAATCTGCGACGAGAATGGCGTGCTGCTGATTGCCGATGAAGTGATGACCGGCTGGTGCCGAACCGGGAAATGGTTCGCCGTCGACAACTGGAACGTGATTCCCGACATTCTGACCACCGCCAAGGGCATCACCAACGCTTCGATTCCACTTGGGCTTTGCGCGACCAGCGCAAAGATCGCCTCGTATTTTGACGAACACTTTTTTGCCCACGGGCACACCTACGAAGCGCATCCCCTGACCCTGGCTCCAGCCATTGCCTCGATTAACGAGATGAAGCGAATGAACCTGGCGCAGCGGGCCACCGAAATGGGCACATACCTAGGGCAGAAGTTGCACGCGCTTACTACCAAGCATCCTTCCATCGGAGAAGTTCGCGGCATCGGCATGTTCTGGGCGATCGAGTGCGTCAAGAACCGGACCACCAAAGCGCCTTTCAACGACGGGGTCGACAAAGTTTCCGGCAAACCGCTGGTTGTGGATCGCGTGGCGGGCAAGGCAATGGCCAATGGGGTCTACGTGCAGGCTTGGATCAGCCATCTGGTGATCGCCCCGCCGCTCATCATTTCCAAGGAAGAAATCGATCACGGCGTCGCCGTGCTCGACGACGCGCTGACAGTTGCTGACGCGGAAGTGGCGTAGACCGCCCGCGGTCCCGTCAACCTCAGGACGGCAATTGAACGTTCCACTATTCCTTACTCAAAGCACCAACAATCGCTTCCACGTCGTAGACGCAGCCTGCCCATACACCGCCGCTTTTCTGCACCAGCGCAGCCCACAGGCGCGTGTCGGCCGGCAGCGACGGCTCCGGGGCAAGGTCTGGTCGCGGGGCGCGCCGCGCCAGACGGCGGGCGCCTTCCTCACCGTCAAAAACCTCGCCATTCTCGCCGACGAAGTTGACTGTCCCGTCTAATTTCACTCGATCAATCACAATTTCGATCAGATCGCCGTCGCGAAGTTTCCCCACCGCTCCACCGGCCAGGGCCTCCGGAGAAACGTGGCCAACGCATGCGCCCGTGGAAACGCCGCTGAAGCGCGCATCTGTGATCACGGCCACGTGCTTGCCGAAGGGCAGATGCTTGAGCGCCGAGGTGACTTGATACGTCTCCTGCATACCTGAGCCCATGGGGCCGCCGCAGATCAGCACCATGACATCGCCCTCTTTCACGCGGCCATCCTTAATCGCTTGCATCGCGGCAGGCTCGGAGACAAATACCTTGGCGGGCCCGCGTTTTCGGTACACGCCGTCTTCGCCGACCACGCTGGGATCGATCGCCGTGCTCTTGATGACCGAACCCTCGGGAGCGAGATTTCCGACAGGGAAGCAAAGAGTTGACGTCAGTCCGCGCGATTTTGCGCGATCCGGCGACATGATGACATCATCGGGGTCGGCGCCATCCAACCGCTGCAACGCCGCCCGCAGTTCATGGCGCCGGCGGCTTTCCTGCCACCAGTCGAGGTTGGCGTCGAGCTTCTCGCCGGAAACCGTCATCACTTGGGTGTCGATCAACCCTGCGCGGCGCAGGTGGAGCATCACTTCCGGCACGGCACCCGCCAGAAATACCTGGACCGTAGCGAAACTGCGCGGGCCGTTCGGCAAAGCGTCTACCAATCGCGGAACCTGGCGATTCAGCCGGGCCCAATCGGCGGCGGTCGGCCTTCGCAGACCGGCGGAATATGCGATCGCAGGAATATGAAGAAGCAGGTTCGTAGAACCGCCGAAGGCGGCGTGAAGAATCATTGCATTCTGCAGGGCCGCGTCCGTCAGAACGCTCGCGGTCGTGAGCTTCAGTTCATTCATTCGTAAAACCGCCCGGGCAGAGCGCTTTGCCATATCCAGCCAAACCGGCTGGCCCGAAGGAGCAAGCGCGGTGTGGGGCAGGGAGAGACCCAGAGCCTCGCCCACAACCTGCGAAGTCGCCGCCGTGCCGAGGAACTGGCAGCCTCCGCCGGGACTGGCGCAGGCGCGGCATCCGACTTCGGCGGCGTATTCCAGCGTGATCTGCTGATGCGCAAAGCGCGCGCCGATGCTTTGCACGCGGCCGGCATCCTCGCCCTGCTCGGGCAGCAGAGACACGCCGCCGGGCACAAGAACCGTCGGCAGATCGCTCATCGCCGCCAGCGCCATCATCATTGCGGGAAGGCCTTTGTCGCAGGTGGCAATGCCGACCACTCCTTTTCGCGTGGGCAGCGAGCGAATCAGCCGCCGAAACACGAGCGCCGCGTCATTGCGATAGGGCAGGGAATCGAACATGCCCGCGGTTCCCTGCGTTCTTCCGTCGCAGGGATCGGTAACCGTGCTGCTAAAGGGCACAGCGCCCAGGGCTTTCAACTCGCGCGCGGCTTCGGCGACGAGCAGTCCCACTTCCCAATGGCCCGTGTGAAGACCCAGTGCGATGGGCGTGCCGTCTTCGGCGCGTAGGCCGCCGTTGGTGCTGAGAAGAAGAATCTCCGGGCCGCCCAGGCTGCTCGCGCCCCAGCCCATGCCAACGTCTTGGCTCAGGCCAAAGAGATATCCCGATGGCTGCTTCAGCAGCATTTCGGGTGTGATCGGCAGTTGACCGGCGGGACCGGGAGCATGAGTCCGCACCTCTTTTAGAACTGCGTCAGATGTTTCGAGAACAGAATTCAGTGGGATGTTCGTGATGAGCGCTCCGGCCTGCCTGAATTTGGCTTCGAAAATGAATGTAAGGCCAAGCCCTTGCCCGCAGCAAGCTTGGAGGCCACGAAAAGCTTCAAAACGCGAAATTGGCAGAGAATTTCCGTATCGATCGGGGGCAAAACCCTAAAAGGAATCCGAAATTGCGTCCGGCCTTATCGCGCAGATCGGCTCTCTGTAATAGAATCGAGGGCCAGTTCAGAAACGGATCATGAAACTCTATCGCACCAAGAGCGGCGGTGTTCTCGAGTATGACGATGCATTCTTCTCCCTCCCCGGCATTTCGTGGGATGAATTGATCACCCGCGATGACCTGGAAGAATACCTAAAGCAGGCAAGCAAACGCTTTCCCAAATTGCCGGATGGGCCGCTTTCCGATTCCCAACTGCTCGCTCCTATCGGCAGCCAGGAGGTGTGGGCGGCTGGGGTCACTTATTTCCGAAGCCGATCCGCCCGCATGGAGGAGGCCAAGTCGGCGGGCGGAGGAAACTTCTACGACCGCGTTTATAACGCGGAGCGGCCCGAACTGTTCTTCAAGGCCACGCCCAGCCGTGTGGTGGGACAGCACGGCAAAGTAGCCATTCGGCAGGATGCCACCTGGTCGGTCCCTGAGCCGGAACTAACTTTGCTGGTCAGTCCGATGGGCAAGATCATCGGATATACGGTCGGTAACGACATGAGCTCCCGCGACATCGAAGGCGAGAACCCCTTGTACCTGCCGCAAGCCAAGGTCTACGACCGAAGTTGCGCGCTGGGCCCGGGAATTCTGGTTTCCTCGGCGCCGTTGCCGCCTGCCACCGAAATTCGTCTTGAGATCCTCCGCGCGGGCAAGCCGGCATTTTCGGGAACGACGGCCATCAGCAATCTGAAGCGTGACCCGGCAACCCTGGTGCACTATTTGTTTCGCGACAACGTCTTCCCCGCCGGATGCTTCCTTCTCACCGGCACCGGCATCGTACCGCCGGATTCGTTCACCCTGAATCAGGGAGACGAAATACGCATCAATATCGACGGCGTGGGTCAGCTCGCAAATTCGGTAGGCTGATCGTGCCACCGCTTTCGCCGGGGAGTTCTGACCAGAAGGAAGAGTTTCACTGGGACAGCCGGCCATTTCACGGCGCTCCTTCGACCGGTATGCTCACTGGAGACAGGCGCAGCCGTTCCTCGCCGGCGTACATTACGAATCGCGAGCCTCGCAAAAAACCAACCAGAGTCAAATGAAAGTCGCGCGCCAGGCGCACCGCCAGGCCGGATGGCGCGGAAACCGAAGCCAGCAACGGCACGCCTGCAACCAGGCATTTTTGAATGATTTCGAACCCTCCGCGGCCGCTCACCAGCATCATGCAATTTGCGAGATCAAGCGTCTGGTTCAGCAGCGCCCATCCGATGATCTTGTCAACTGCGTTGTGTCGCCCTACGTCTTCGCGCACGGCAACCAATTCGCCGTCGGCGCGAAATAGGGCCGCGCCATGCAGTCCGCCGGTGCGGTCAAAGATGGGCTGGGCATCGCGAAGACGCTCGGGGATCTGACACAAGATTTCAGGGGAAACCCGAAAATCAGGATTCGGCGCGCGAACCCCGCGCACCCGAACCGCCTCGATGCTAGCCTTGCCACAGATTCCGCAGCTGGAAGCGGCGAAAAAATTTCGCCTCAGCTTTTCGCTGTCGAATTCAACGCTGGCCGCCAGCCGCACTTCGACAATATTGTTCTTCGCCTGTGCCGGCTGTGCGGAGTGCTCGATGCTCTCGATTTGCGCCCGCTCGCGAATAATGCCTTCCGTAAGCAGAAACCCGGCCGCCAACTCGAGATCGTTGCCGGGGGTGCGCATGGTCACGCTAAGTGGCGATCCGTTGACGCGAATCTCCAGCGGCTCTTCAGCCACCAGATAGTCGAGTGCTTGACGCACCTCGCCATCCCGCCATTCCTGGATGCTGGTGAGGTCAACGCTTTTGGATGGCCGGGCCATGGTCCCCACTGTGATCCCCTGTGTCCTCTGTGGTTAACGCCCTTCTCGCATTACCGAGGCGAGAGTCTCCCTAATCTGCTGCCGCGGTGACAACTTCCGCGCCCGCCGATTTCGCCCCGCTCACTACTTCCACCGTCGCGTTGTAGTCCGGGACGCCACTCGGATCGAGTCGGCCCGCCGGTATGAGTACATTGATCTCCGGCCAGTGCGCCTGCAGGCAGCCGGGCTTGATGCGGTCGATCTTCACCCGTCCATGGAATTCGCCCAGGTCGTTGCGCAGCGCGATGGGCTCTCCATTGCGCAGCCCGAGCCTCTTCGCATCCTCGGCCGACATGAGGATGTCGTCGCGCCGCGCCCCGGTAATGGGATCGCGATCGGCATTGATGATGCTGTTGAACTGCTTTCCCCTGCGCGTCGCCAAAAGGAACTCGCCCTCCGCCACATGCTCTTCCGGAAGTTCGACGGCGCTGAAATGGCCTTTGCCGTCCGGGGTTAGGCATCGGTCCACGAGCAGGTGGCGGCCACCGTACTGCACGCTATCGCCCTTCTTGCGCAGCTTGCCGATGCCTTTGTAAGTTGGGCAAACTCGATCGATCTCGTTGCGAATGTCCTGCGTGTCTTGCCAGGGGAAGATTTTGCCGGCGCGGTCCGGGTCGAGCGCGCGGGCCACCAGCGTCGGAATCTCCCATTCATCTTTTGCTTCTGCGATGCGCGGGCCGGGAATTTCCGGGCTGTAGATGATTCGCCGCTCGGTGCTGGTCTCGGTCCCGCCGCCGCGCTGCTCGTAGCGGGTTCGCGACGGAAGCAACACGACGGTATCTCCGGGATCTACCAGCATGGTTGGATTTGCGACAATATCCTGATGAATGCGCAGTTTGAGTTTGTTCAGCGCGCGCTGAACGAGTTCCGGCTCCGGCAGAGTTTGCTTGAAGTTGCCCCCGCTTTGCCACAGCGCGTCGATCTCGCCGCGCTCCGCCGCCAGCACCATGTGCGCCGCGCTTAGACCTTTCCAGAAGGGTGGCTCGAATCCCCAGATCTCCGGAGCGGAAAACTTCCTTGCGTTCTCTTCGTTTGCCGGGAAACCCATCACATACGCTCCGGGCTGGCCGCCCATTTCGGCTCCGCCTTGCACGCCGCTGTGGCCGCGGATGGGCATGAGTCCAGTGTGGTCGCGGCCGATGTTGCCTTTGCTCAGTTGCAGATTCACCAAGGCGCGGACGTTGTCGCTGCCATAGCGATGCTGGGTGATGCCCATGCTCCATACCACAATCGCGTGGCGCGCCTTGCCGAAAGCCTCGGCGAAGCGGAGCATATCCGCGCGCGTCTGGCCCAGAGCCACGCTGCAATTCTTCCCAGCTGAGCTTAGCGACTTTGGCTTCCAGCTCGACCCATCCTGAAGTTCGATTCGCGATGAAATCGCAGTCCACCCATTCGTTCTCGATCAGGTGTTTGATGACGCCGTAAAAAAATGCGATGTCGCCGCCGGCGTGGATCTGAAAGAAATCGTCCGCGATGCGGGTTCCGAAAAGAGCGCTCTCGGTGACCGAGGGAACCCAATAACGGTCTAGCCCGGGCTCAAAATAAGGATTGACGACGAAGACCTTGGTCCCGGCCTTCTTGGCGTAATACAGATATTTGGTCGTGACCGGTTGATTGTTGGCGACGTTCGCGCCCACGAAAACGATCAGGTCGGCGCCGATCCAATCGGAATACGAGCAAGTTGTGGCCGCACAGCCCACCGTAGCGCTCAGCGCTGCTGTGCTGGGGGCGTGGCAGATGCGGGCGCTGGTATCGACATGGTTAGTTCCGATGAAGCGCGCGACCTTCTGGTGCGCGTAGTAGGCTTCGTTGGTTAGGCCGCGGGAAGTGATGTACCAACCCAGGCGGTGCGGATCGGTGCCTTTCAGTCGTTCGGCTACAGTCGTGATGGCTTCATCCCAGGAAACCCTGCGAAATCCTTTCTCTCCCTTGCGGCGGATCATGGGCACGGCGAGCCGTCCCAGCTTGCGCAGTTGTTTTTCACTCCAGTTGCGCAGTGGCGTTACGTCTTCGAGCCGGTGCCAGTCCATCGCTGGCATGGTATTGAAGCGAAGCAACTGCAGGCGCACGGCGCACAGATGCACACCCTTCATGGTCCAGTCGTGTAGGCCGGAAGTGCCGAGGGCGCAGCCATCGCAGCAGCCATCGCGGAGAATGCGCCAGGCGTAGCCCAGGTTGTCGCGGTTCTCCCACATCGTGGCCAGAATGTCTTTGTACGCGTTGGGATGCTGCTGATTCAGGCCGTAAGGAACCAAACTGACCCGGTTCGACTTGGCTGTGCGCTTGCCAGCCTGCTGCATGCAGTGCTCCTCCGGTGTTTGCAATGTTGGATGCGGAACTTCGGCGGGCCATCCGCCGCCGCGACAGACGGCAACATAGCCCAAACGCGCCGGAGCCGCAAGTCAACGGCGCGCGGCATTCGGCTCGTCGCAATTCGTTGACGGAAGGGGACAAATCGCGCGTCCGAAGATTTGCTGCCGCTTGATTACTCCCCAAGACCAGCCAAGCGAGCCCGCCTTGCTCCGTGAGTTAAGATAAGACCCGCCAATTTTGGTTCAATCGATCCGACAAACATGCCAAGCCAAAAACTCAGAGTCCTAGGCAAGATTACCGAAACCGGGCTGGTTGCCGTGCTTCGCGCGGAAAGTTCCGAGCAGGCCCTTCGCATTGCCGAAGCTTGTGCCCAAGGCGGCGTGGGCGCGATTGAGGTTACTTTCACTGTTCCCGGCGCCGCAGCCCTGATTGCCGATCTTGCCAAAACATACAAGTCCGGAGAGATTCTCATCGGCGCGGGAACCGTGCTCGACCCCGAAACCGCACGGATAGCGATTTTGGCGGCCGCGCAATTCATAGTCAGTCCCGCTTTGAATCCGGCAACGGCACGCCTCTGCAACCGCTATCAAATCCCTTACCTGCCAGGGGCAGGTACCGTGGGCGAAGTCATCGAGGCCATGGAGTGTGGCGCGGATATCATTAAGGCCTTCCCCGGAGAAATCCTTGGCCCGGCCTTCATTAAGGCCGTTGCGGGCCCGTTGCCGCAGGCTTCGCTCATGCCCACCGGCGGCGTCAGCCTGGAGAATGTCGAAGAATGGATCAAGGCCGGTTCCGTCGCGGTAGGAGTTGGCGGCAACCTGACCGCTGGGGCGAAACGCGGCGATTTTCAGTCGATCACCACTCTAGCGCGGCAGTTTCGGGAGAAGATCCAGAAGGCTCGCGGAGCCTAGTCACCACCGAGTCGCTGCGCACCGGAATCCCATATCGCGGTGGTTCATATTGCCGGGGCCTCCTAAGCGGTTAGAAACTCGCAGGTCGCGAGAGCTGTTGAAGAATGAGCCACCTTTCAGCACCCTGCCTTGCGGGGAAGTTCCGGTGTCGCCAACCCACTCCCAGAGGTTGCCGAGCGTAGAGGCCATATCCGTTGGGCAGTTTCTGCGCGACAGGGTGAGTCCGGTCATCGCTGTTGGGGTCGAACCAGGCGATGGAAGACAGAGGCTCGTTGGGCAACGCCGTTTTCCCACCGTAAGCCGCATACTCCCATTCCGACTCGGTGGGGAGGCGCATTCCGACGCGATCGCAATAGCTCTCAGCCTCGTACCAGCTGACACGGTCAACGGGGTGGTCCGCGCCTTTGTACAAACTGGGGTTCGACTTCATAACCCGCTGCCAGGCACCCTGGGTCACCTCGGTGCGGCCGATCCAAAAGCCGACCGCAATTGTGACCGTGGCCGGGTGCCGCTCCCAGCCAATGCATTGCTTGTCCTCAGGAAGGCAGCCGGTGTTGTACTCTCCGGGAGGAATCCAGATATAGACAAGGCGGTCCCTGGGATTGACTCTAGAGCGATGGACGACCGCTTGTGGTGATGCGATCTCGCTGAGTGCCAAAAGGATAACTACGATTCTAAACATCGCGCTCAGTCTAGCGCGAAGCTCGGCGGCGTGATTGGAAATCCGGAGATTCGCTGGCTGGCGTCGGCTGCATCGCATTGACAAGATTTAGTTTTCGCAACAACTTCTTGACAACTCCGCCATCCAAACTGTGCTCTAATGTCAGTAGTTAGCCCACGGGAGGCGCCCCATGCTGAACCGCCGGTTTGGCGTCCTGATCGCTGTGGCAGCCCTTTCAGGCCTGCTGTTTTCCATTCCATCCTTTGCCGATTCTCATGTGCGCATTGTTCGCCTCAGCTACATCGAAGGCGAGGTGCAGATTGATCGCAACGCCGGGCAGGGTTTCGAAAGGGCAATCCTGAACCTGCCGGTTGTCGAAGGCGCCCGCGTGCGCACCGGAGGGGATGGGTTTGCCGAGGTTGAGTTTGAAGACGGCAGTACCATCCGCCTGACCTCTGACACCGAGGTGGCATTCCACCAGCTGGCGCTCCGCGATTCCGGCGTGAAGGCCTCGTCCGTCGACGTATCCCGCGGCATGGTCTACGTCTCTTTCCTCGAGCCCAAGGACAACGATCTCACGCTCACCTTTGGTGCCGAAACCGCAACGTTTACCGCTCCATCTCACATCCGCTTGGCGGTGGGGAAGGCCAACGCCTCGCTGGCAGTCTTCAAAGGAGACGTGCAGGTGAACGGGCCTTCCGGCGCTGCTGAGGCCGACAAGAAGGAAACCTTGAAGTTCGACTTGGCGGACCAGGACAAGTTCACATTGGCGAAGAAGGTGGATGAAGACCCGCTGGATGAATGGGACAAGGATCAGGACGCCTATCGGCAACGCTACGCACGCAACAATCCGGTGAACAATTCGCCGTATGCCTATGGCTTGGCTGATCTTAACTATTACGGCAATTTTTCCATGTTGCCCGGCTACGGAATGGTTTGGGCGCCGTTTTTCGCTGACGCATCGTGGAGCCCATTCACAGATGGTGCCTGGGCGTGGTATCCCGGCATTGGCTATTCGTGGGTTTCAGGCTATCCCTGGGGCTGGATGCCGTTTCACTACGGTAGCTGGGATTACGTTCCATCCTCCGGATGGGTCTGGGTTCCAGGCGGCACTTGGGTCGGCGTGAACAATCCCATACGCGCGGTGAACGCTCCTTCTGGCTTCAATCCGCCGCGGCCTCCGGCGACGACCGTGCGCAGTTTTGTCATGGTGAATCGGGGTATGTCACGAGCGGCGACCATGACGGCGGAAGGGATGCGAATTCGCAGCAATTCCGCTGGCCTGGGGATTCCGCGAGGCAGCATCAATAACCTAGGCCGGGTTTCGCAACACGTTGAACAGCACGGATTTGCGAACAGAAGTTTCAGCAATCCTCCAGCCGCAGCGGCCTACAACCCACGTATGGACAATCCGACCATGAGAGGCGAAGGCTCGTCCCGTCCGGGGTTCTCGCCCGCGCCACGGTCCTCGCCATCGAGCCGTCCGAGCAGCGGCTCTCCCGGCATGGCGCCTCCGGCGTTTCATCCCAGCGGCCCGTCGGGGGGAGCTCGTAGCTCAGGTGGCCCTCGTAGCTCGGGTGGCTCGCGCAGGTAGGAAGACACTCGTCGCGCAGTCGATCTGACGCTTGCCTTAGCGCACGATGATTCCCGCGTAGCCCACAACCATATCCCGGTCTCCAGATACGTCGCCCGAGGTTGCATACTTGACCAACTCGGCGGTGGTAGCGCCCAGCGCTTTGGCTGCGGTGAGCGCGGAGACTGTCGGCCCGAAACCGCACATACTGATGTCCTCTCTCATCACAACATCGAACAGCCCACGCGGGTCTAGCTCCAGAATGCGTGCGATCGCCTTGTGATCCTTGATGCGGGTTATGTGATCGTTTTCGTAGTGGTTCATATCGCTGGAGGCGACGATAAGGACTTCTGAGCATCTCTCCTTAAGGACGCGAGCAATCGCCGCTCCCAACGCTTGCAGAATCTCAAACTGGCTGGTGCCCAGCGCGATCGGCACAAAGCGGAAGTCGGGCATCCGCGATTGCAGGAAGGGAAGCTCCACTTCGATGGCATGCTCGGCGCGATGCGCTTCCGCATCTTCACTGAGCAAAGGAAACTCCTGCTTGAGGGATTCGGCCAGATCGGAATCGACCGGCGCCGACCCCAGCGGCGTTTCCCACTCGCCCTGGCTCATGATGGAAAGCGGTTTGCCCCGGCCAGTGTGATTGGGGCACAGAATAATGCACTGGCGCGGAATCTCAATCTTGGAGAAGACCGCCCCCGCTACGGGTCCAGAGTAGATATACCCGGCGTGGGGAACGATGCAGGCCAGCGCGGAACTGGTCTGCTGGCGAGGCGACAAATAGGACTGCACCGCGGCTCGCAGGATTTCTGCTTCCCGCGGATAAAAGCGGCCGGCGACTGCCGGCGGACGTGAAATCGCAGCCATGTGTGAAGCCAACTTGCTGCCGGGTTCGGTAGTGGCTCAGGTTGGCGAATTTATGCCAGCCATTGGCATTCCGAGCCGGCCTTATCGGCGAGGAAATCTGCTTGTTGCCACCGCCAAAACAGCAGATTCCTCGCGCGATACTGCCACGCTTCGGAATGACAAATTAGAGAATATCCAAATTGAGTCACCACTCAGGGTTCCTCAGGATTGGTTCTTCCCTGGGCCTGACCCGTTCGCCGACAGGGCGCGGAACAGCGCCGCACTTTTTTCCAGCGACAGCGTCTCCGCGCGCACGGCGGGAGCGATCCCCGCCTCTTGCAGCGCCCCGCGCAACGCCTTCGCGTCGTATTGCAGCTTCAGGTTGTTCCAAAGCGTTTTTCGCTTCTGGCCAAACGAGAGTTTCAGAAAGTCAATGAAGCCCGCTTCCGGAACCTGCAGACGTTCCATCTGCGAATCGATGACCAAGCGAACGACGGTGGAGTGCACTTTTGGAGGCGGTGAAAACGCCTCCGGCGGCAGCGTGAAGAGCTTTTCCACTCGGCTGGAGAGTTGCGCGGTCGCCGAAAGCAGCCCATAGTCGCGCCCGCCCGGTATCGCGGCGAGGCGGTCGGCAACTTCGCGTTGCACCATTAACACCAGAACGTCGAAGTATCGCCGCGAGGCCACCAAGCGCAGCAGAATGTCGGAAGTGAGGAAATAGGGAAGATTGCCGACCACGCGCACCGGCTCCAGCTTGTGCTCGATGCCCGGACGCGAGCTGCCCGGCTTCGGCCCAAACAAAGTCTGGAAATCAACCGCCAGGATATCGCCTTCGATGATTTCCACGTTTCCGGCCAGAGCCAAATTCATGCGCAACTGCGCCGCCAGCACGCGGTCCAGTTCGACCGCGATCACCCGCCTGGCTCGTCTCGCCAGCAGGGAAGTGAGCGCGCCACGGCCAGGCCCGATTTCGAGCACGGTGTGCTGCGAAATATCTCCCAGCGCCTCCACGATGCGTTGCGCGGCGCCGTCATCGGCGAGAAAATGTTGTCCTAATTTCGGTTTGCTGGGCGATGGACGCGCAGCCGCAACTTTCGGCACGTTGACCCTCTTTCCTCGACACAGTTAGACTTGGACCCTTGCGCAGAGCAAGTCCTTACTGCAAGGCAGCCGGCGCAGACGGCAAACCACTATCATAGCTCGCGCCGCCACAACCGGGCGGACGAGCCGGGGGTTGGGGTTCATGCAGATCGCGTTTGTGGCTTCTGAGTGCGTGCCGTTTTCCAAGACCGGGGGCTTGGCCGACGTCGTCGGAGCTTTGCCGGCTGCGCTGGCCGCCCTGGGGCATCAGGTGAGCGTCTTCCTGCCTCGCTACCGCCAGACCAAGCTGACCGACGCGCAGGTTGTGGTGCCCAGCATCACCGTGCCTTTCGACGACCGTTACCGATTCTGTTCCGTGCTCACCATCGGGACTCGCGCCGGCGTGCGCTTTTATTTCGTGGACTACCCGCCCTTCTTCGACCGCGACGCTCTTTATGGCTCCCCGGCGGGCGACTATCCCGACAATGCCGAGCGCTTTGCCATGCTCTGCCGCGCCGCGCTGGAAGCCTGCAAGATTCTCGGCGTGCCGCAGATTTTTCACTGCCACGACTGGCAATCTGCCATGGTGCCGGTTCTACTGCACACGCAATATGCCGAGGACCCGGCCCTCCACGACGTTGCCACTGTCTTCACCATCCACAATATCGGATACCAGGGTTTGTTTGCGCCCGACACTCTGGCGCTGCTCACCCTTCCCTGGGACTTGTTCACCATCGACAAGATGGAGTTTTTTGGGCAGGTGAACTTCCTGAAAGGGGCGCTCACCTACTCCGATTACGTGACCACCGTCAGCAAGAAATATGCTCAGGAAATTCAAACCAGCGAGTTTGGGTTCGGGCTGGAGGGCGTGCTGCGCGACCGCTCCGATACGGTCTCAGGGATTCTCAACGGTGTGGATTACAACGAATGGAGCCCGCAGCTCGACAAGTACACCATCGCAAAGTTCTCTCCCGGCGACCTCAGCGGCAAAGCCGAATGCAAGCGCGACTTGCTGGCGACTTTTGGCATGACCGATGCCGACCCTCGCGTGCCGGTGATCGGGATTGTTTCCCGCTTCGCCGCGCAAAAAGGCTTCGACCTGATCGCGCAAATCATGGAACGCCTGGCGAGAGAAGAAGTGATCGTGGTGGCGTTGGGCAGCGGCGACAAGTCGTATGAAGAGATGTTTCTGCGCCTCAATAAGCAATTTCCCAAGAAGATCGCGCTTAAGATCGCCTACGACAACGCCGTGGCACACAAGATCGAAGCCGGCAGCGACATGTTTCTTATGCCCTCCCGCTACGAGCCCTGCGGCCTGAATCAGATTTACAGCTTGAAGTACGGTACC
Organism: uncultured Acidobacteriaceae bacterium; assembly: GCA_963770915.1. Lineage (GTDB taxonomy): Bacteria > Acidobacteriota > Terriglobia > Terriglobales > Acidobacteriaceae > PALSA-270. Next base: position 502,396 of record CAVYRG010000001.1, on the reverse strand, counting down.
GTCCCCATCGTGCGTGCCACCGGCGGCCTCGATGACACGATCGAGCCATGGGACGCGCGCACCGGCAGGGGAACCGGCTTCAAATTCGCCGAATACAACGGCGAATCGCTTTTGCTGACTATCCGGGAGGCTTTGCGCGCGTTTCAGGATCAAACCGCCTGGCAGGTGCTGATGCGCAACGGCATGATGAAGGATTTTTCCTGGACCGCCTCCGCCAAAGAGTACGTTCGCGTCTACGAGAAGGTACGACAGCTACAGGCCGACAGCCGTAACCTGGCTTCCGAGCTTAAAGTCGCGCCGCTCTGAGCGGAACTCGAAGGTCAACGTTTCAATAAGCCCGGTCGTGCCTATGTAGAGACTAGGGGCTTGGCCATAAGAATCATTGACCCGGCTCGGCTTTTGTCCTACTCTGCTTGAGGTTCTCGGGGCTGATTTCCTCGGCTTGGGACTTCTCGGCCGGTTCTGCTACGCCGAATGGAACGCTAGGGCCGTTCTAGTTTCACTGCATCTGCACGTTCGCGCCTTTTCTAGTGCAAGACTCGACGCGGAGTTTTCCCCCTCGGCGAAGGCGATCCGAATCGCCGCCGCAAGAGGGCACTTGCTAACGCCAAGGAGTTCGCGTGCGTGTTCATCTCGTCAATCCCAGCACGGTCTCGTTCGGAACCGCAGTCATCACTCCCCGTTGGCAATATGTGCTTGCCGGCGCCACGCCCAAGAGCTTTGGCGATCCGATTCTGGTGGATGAAACGCTCTCGCAAATCGACCCGGAGAGCCTTCATCCCGGTGACGCCGTGGGAATTGGCATTCACACCGCGAATGCCTTGCGAGGATACGAACTCGGCAAAATAGCCCGTGCCCGCGGCGCCTACGTGATCTTCGGCGGAATTCACGCCACCCTCTATCCCCAGGAAGCCATCGAATTGGGCGGCGCGCACTCCGTAGTCAAGGGCGACGGCGACCTGGTCTGGGCGAAAGCCCTAGAAGATTGCCGGGAGGGCACACCGCAGGCCATCTACATGGGCGGGCAAATCGAGGCTTCTGATTTTGTCGCCGCCCGCTGGGACCTCATCCCGCGCGACCGTTACATGTGGGCGTCGGTGCAAACCGTTCGCGGCTGTCCCAAGCATTGTTCCTTCTGTTCGGTCTGGCGCACCGACGGGCAACGTCCCCGCCAGCGCGCTTCCGATGCCGTGATCGAGGAAGTCGTGCAGCTGCGCCGCCTGGGTTTTCGTTTCATTGCCCTCGCCGACGACAATTTCTATCCCGTGACGCAGACCGATCTGCAATTGGCTCGTCAGCAGAACAACGCCGCCCGCCTGCGCGAGCTTGAGTCGATTCGCAATGAGCGGTTTGAGCTCATGACGCGCCTGGCGCATCTGCCCGATGACATGGTCTTCTTTACCCAAATCACCATGGAGGCGGCTGAAGACGTGGAATTTCTCGATGCCATGAAAGCCGCGCGCATCAAGGGCGCCCTGGTCGGCGTGGAATCCGTCACTCCCGACGGGCTGAAAGATGTGTACAAGGATTTCAACCTCGCCGGGGATCATCTCATCGAGCGGCTGCGAACTTTTCGCGAGCATGGAGTGCACGTGCTCGGGTCTTTCATTTTCGGATTGCCCAGCGACCGGCCCGAAACCTTCGCAGCCACTGCCGCTGCCGCCATCAAGGCTGACCTCACCTTCGCGCAATTTGTAACGCTGAGCCCTTATCCGGGGACCGTGGACTTCAATCGCTGGGAAAAAGGCTTGGGCGACAACCCGCCTACCGTAGCCGGTATTCCGCTGACCCGCCGCTGGCTGATCCCGCAGGCCCTCCGCCCCAAGCTTTATTGGGACCATCCTGTCATGTCCGCCGAGGAAATTCGCTCGCGAACCCAGGGCGTGTGGGACGATTTTTACCGCATGGGCTCGATATGGAAACGCTCCAAATTCATTAAGTCAAGCCGTGGCCGCCTCGCCTTCATGCTGATCTCCAAAATCTATCGTCAGATGTATGCCGATACCGGAATTGCCACCGACAGCGCCAGGGTCACGTGGTCCGGGCGCTGGGCGCGTTGGCTGGCCAAACCCTGCCGCCGTCTATTTGCCGGACGGCCTATGCCCGGACTGCAAGTGCCCGTGGGCGCGCGCACCGACGACGAGCCAGTTGGTTTTCCTCAATTAGTAGACATAGTCCGGTAGCGCCGGCGTCTCGCTGGCTGGACTGCCCTGAGCGAAATCGAAGGGTGGGGGCGCACGCTGCGGTAGAACGCCGATTTCTATCAAGCGAATCCTCTCCGGAGCGAATACAATACGAAACCACGACGGCTCCCATGGTCCCGGCGAACCCCACGCCCGCCCTCAAAACCATCTTCCACGTGGATATGGACGCCTTCTTCGTCTCGGTTGAGGAGCTGTCCGATCCTTCCTTGAAAGGCAAAGCCGTGGTCGTGGGCGGGCAGCGCGACCAGCGCGGCGTGGTCTCGGCGGCTTCGTATGAAGCCCGCAAGTTCGGCGTTCATTCGGCCATGCCGCTGCGCACCGCGGCCAAGCTCTGCCCGCATGCCATTTTCGTAGACGGCCATCCGGCGCGATACCGCGAATGCTCGGACAAGGTCTACGAGGTGCTCACCTCGTTCTCTCCAGTCGTGGAAATGGCATCGATCGACGAAGCTTATCTGGACATGACCGGCACGGCGAGCCTGCACGGGCCTCCGCTGCGCACCGCACACAAGCTGCACGCCCGCATGAAGGAGCAGACGCAGTTGAATTGCTCCATCGGAATCGGAGTTTCGCGCCTGGTGGCCAAGATTTCCTCCGCCAAGGCAAAGCCGAACGGCATCCTTTGGGTGCTGCCGGGGGAAGAAGCCAGGCTGCTCGCCCCACTCGATGTCCGCGATATTCCCGGCGTGGGCGAAGTGACCGAGCAGAATCTGTGCGCGCTTGGCATCCAGCGGATTGGCGATCTTGCCCGCTGCCAGGAGTCGTTTCTTGAGCAGCATTTCGGTAAATGGGGCACAGCTCTGGCGGGCAAGGCGCGCGGCGAAGACGCTGGCGGATGGTTCGAAAGCGAAGTCGGAGCGCATGCCGACGCCAAATCCATCAGCCATGAGCACACCTACGACCGCGACACGGCGAATGTTGAACAGATGGAATCCACGCTGATGCGCCTCTCGGAAATGGTTGGCCGCCGATTGCGGGAGGCAGGGTGGCACGCCCGCACCATTCAGCTCAAGCTGCGCTTCAAGGATTTCACCACCATCACGCGGGCCCGCTCTCTTGCTGCCCAGACGCAGCTGGACACCGAAATCTTCGAGCAAGTGCGAGCCTTGTTTCACAAGAACTGGCGCAAAGGGCAGGAGGTTCGCTTGTTGGGCGTCCACGCCTCCTCGTTTGCGCGTGAGGCAGAGCAGGGTGACCTTTTGGAGGACTCGCGTCGCCAACGCTGGCAAAGGGCGCTGTCCGCCGCCGACCGCCTCCGCGACAAATTCGGCGAGGCCAGCATTTCGCTGGCAACAGGGATGAAAGGCGGTTTTCGCGAGCGTACCCATGAGAACCCCGCCGGTCTGCCAGGAAAAAACAAGCCTCACTCCGATAGCTGAAATATCGCAAAGACACGAAAGCCGGAAGCCGGGACTGTCCCGGTTTCCGGCTCGTGCTTACTTCAACCTCGTGAGCAGGTCGCCAGCCTAATTCTGGCTTGCGGTGCTGGTGGAAGCCGTGGTGTTTTCCGACGTAGGCGCTCCGCTGGTAAGGCGCGTCAGCCGCGGGAAGAAGGGCGTTACTTCAAGCGGCATCTTGTCGCGTGCGGACGTGATGGATGTTGGAGCCGTCTTGATCATTGCAACTTGGTCGTTCCATACGTTCATCTTCACGCGTCCACCCAGGGGCAAGGCCGCAATCTGGTCCAGCTTGTTCGGATCGAGTTTCGGAGCTGATTGCTCAAGAGCAGTAAAGCGGATCAGCTGGCCTTTGTCATCCACGAAACCGTTCCCCAGATGAGGCGTGAGTAATGCGGTGAGCTGTGGGCCGCGTTCCGAAATTTCCCGCAGGAAGAGTCCCGCCGAGTCCAGCTTGCTGGCGTAAGGCGAGTTCTTCAGCAGTTCGATTGCTTTCTTGTCGGCGGCTGCTTCCTCCTCGGGAACGTGCCGGAATCCAAGGTTGCTGTATGTTGATTCGTCGGAGAACAGCATACGGTCGTCGAAGGCATACTTGCTGCCTAGATTGTGGCCCAGAACGATGTGTGCCAGTTCGTGCGCCAAAACCATTGCCAGGCTGGCCTCGTCGGGAAGCACATCGATCAAGCCTCGGCTTAACACGATGGTATTGCCGACGCTAAAGCTTTCCAAGGGCGAGGTCAGCAGTACCCGTGTACGCACCGGGCGCGGCAGATCGATGTTGTTGGTCACTTCCAGATTGCTGACTACGGTCTGCAGGATCTTGTCCACATCTCCCGCAGGCGCCAATAGGCCGGCGTTCTCCAGGCGCTCCAGCACGTTATCTTCCGCCTGTTGCTGCCAGGCGCGCTGGGCTTCCAACGGCGAAGCATCCTGTGCGCTGGGGCTCTCATCTTTTACCGAAGAATCCACCAGCACCTGCGTCATCTCATCCTGTTTCATCCCCGCCCGCACGTTGTATCCCCAAATACGGGTCTGCGCCTTGAAAGCGAACTTGTCTTTGGAGCCATAGCTGAAGTCGCCTTCTTCGCTGTATACATAGGCCGGCACCCAATAGCCGGGAACGGCGTTCACGCGCCAGCTGTCCATGTGGAAGAAGAACTGATTGGACGCGTGCGGCACGTAGGTGCCATTGAGCCGAACAATGTTGTAGTCCTGATCTTCCACCCAGATACGGCCTTCGAAACGGCCCTTGCCGGTGTGCGGTTTGGGCTGAACGTCGAACACGATGCAGCGTACGTCGCCCAGAAACTCGCGGTGGACATAGTGGAAATCATAGGTCTGCCGGTTGAAGTCGTCGCGGTCGGCGAACACCATCCAGGAAAAACCTGCCGGGTTGTAGTCGTACTTGAAGAGTTTGGAGAAACCGCCCAGCAGATTACTCTGGAAACTGCCGCCTTTGGTAAGGTAGTCGCGACGGCCGGTGTCGCTCAGGTCGAGGCGGCCGAAGTAGTAATGGTCGCTCACCGGCACGGGGCCGAGCTGTGGATCGTTCTTCATGTTCTGCAAATAGGTTTCGACCAGCGGGGTGCGCGTTCCCAGCATCTTGATCAGGGCCTGCTCGCGCGCCACCGCGCGGTCCACCACTTGATCGAGAGTGGTCGGCGCACCGGTCGCAGCAGGTGCTGTCGCGGCCGGATCGGCGGCGGGTTGAACCGTGTCCTGCGCGGCCGGCTGCGGCGCCGCGGTTGCCTCTGACGTTTGTCCTGTCGGTTGCTGCGCCACAGCGCTCAGCGTGATCAGCAGGAAAGCAGCGACCATCCATTTCCAAGTACGCATGACTCTAATCCTCTCTACTGTTTCCCAGTCCCTCAATATGCTAACGCAAATACGACGTGCACGATCGCCGTAGAATCCACAGCGGTACCCCCGCGTAATGCCGGCTTAAAGCGCATTTGCTTTGCCGCCGCCACCGCGCTTTCATCCAGTCCATGCCCCAGGCCGCGGACCACGCGATTGACGTGCAGTTGCCCGTTCGCCTCAAACGAAACCTCCAACAAAACTTCGCCTTCGATCTTGAGGTTGCGCGCTTCCTGCGAGTAAACCGGCTGCGGCTTGTAGGTTATCTCCACTTGGCTGGTCAGGGGAGTATTATCCACCGGCTTGGGCCTTACCGCCTGCGCCGTTTCCTGCGAGCCAAAGTCTACACGCTGCACTCCACGGCCATTGCTCCGTCCGTCCCCCTGGCCGGGCTGAGCGATCCCATTTCCAAACCCGGCGCTGGCCACGGTGCCTTTGATTCCTTTCGTACCGCCGGTTCCGTTGCCCTGGCCACCCCCGGCCGGCAGGTCGAACGACCCCGTGCTGGCAATCGTGACCTTCCCCTTTGAGTTGTTGCTGGCCGGCACGCCGTTCGGATCGCCAAAACCTCCGGTCTGCACCCTCTGGATTGGAGCATTGACCGTGGGCGTCGCCGAGCTTCCAAATTCGCCGGTATGGACAATTCTAGCCAGGCGGGCTCCGCCAGCGACCGGAGTCAAAGTGGGGAACTGATTGACCACAACTTTCGGTGGCGCGACCTGTTCGGGCTGGACGCGGGCTTGGCGAATCTCGCGCGGGACCACCAATCGCGGAGTTTCAAAAACCGGCACGGGCGCCGGCGGTAACAGCTTGGCGCGTAATGGAGCAGGTTTGACTTTCAATGGCTTGGGCTGAACGTTGGGCAACGGGATCAGTTCCGTGATGTGATAGTTATGTACCAATCCCAGATGCTCGGGCCAGATCAGCCCCGCACAGATCACCGCAAACACGAGGAAGCTCACGAAACCGTAGCTGGTGGCCAGCGTACGCCAGCTCATCTTGCGCTCAGGTAGCAGTCCTAGCTCAAACTTAGTCGCTGTGGCCATACAGTAATTTCCAGCTCCAATTGGGGGAACCCGAGGCTTGGAGTAGGCACCGGGTGCAATCTACGGTAAGGGAGACTGGCCAATGGGTAAACGTGCCAGCCGCCGTTGTACCTTGGTAACTTATTACCCGCAAGAGCTATAAAAAAGTTAGAACTGTGCAAGAAGAAGGGTCGCCGGGCCCAATTTGGAACTCCCGCCGTTTTTTCCTCAAAGCTGACCTGGGACCTCTTCCAACGTGCTTGCCAGGTAGCCGAGGCCGAAAGTCACAACCGTTCCGATTGCCACATACCATGTCCAGGGCACGCGCGTCCCTAGCCAAAGGTATACCTCAGTTGCGAACCCGCACAACATACCCACTAGGGCACCCGTTTGGTTGGCGCGGCGAGTCAGCACTCCCAGCAGAAACACCCCCAGCAGTGCGCCGTAAGCCACCGACGCGATCTGCAAACCGACCTCGATTACGCGGCCGACTTTGTGCAACGACAGCACCGCCAAGCTAAACAGCACCATCGCCCACAACAGAGTCGAAATGCGCGAAAGTCGAATTTTCTTTCCTTCAGCGAGCTCCGGCCGGTTGCGCAGATAAAAGTCCATCATCGAACTGGAAGACAGGGAATTGAGAGCGGCACTCAAGTTCGACATGGCGGCGGCGAGGATCGCCGCGATGAGCAGCCCAGAAATTCCATGCGGCATTTGGCTGACGATGAAGCGCGGGTAGATGTTGTCTGCCCGGCCGAAAGTCGCCGACGGCACTCGATAGAACACAAACAACATCACTCCGACGACCAGAAACAACGCGAACTGGCCCAGAATCGCCAGCCCGCTCGAAAGCAGCGCCGTCACTGATTGCCGCTGGTTGCGCGCCGCCAGCAAGCGCTGCACGATCAGTTGATCGGTGCCATGGCTGGCCGTGGTCAGAAAAGCTCCGCCGATCAGCCCCGCCCAGAAGGTATAGGGCTTCCAGAAGTTCGGGCTGAAGTCGAACACTTGCAATTTGCCGGCGCTTGCGGCCACCTGGTGAATCGTGGCCCATCCGCCGGGAACCAGATGCAGAATCGTGAAGGCGCCGACCAAGGTTCCGCCCACGTAGATCACGGTTTGGACCACGTCGGTCCAGATCACCGCGGCCAGGCCGCCCTCAAACGTATAGATGAGAGTGAGCACCGTGATAATCGCAATCGACGCGATCTCCCCCGTGCCGAGCGCGATGGCCACCACGATAGAAACTGCATACACGCGCACGCCTTCGGCAGCGGCCCGCGTTAGCAGAAAAAGCCCTGCGGTCACCGACCGCAGTTTTCGTCCGAAGCGCCGTTCGATCAGTTCATAGGCGGTGTAAATGTCGCCGCGAAAGTACTGCGGCAGCAGAACGAAGCTGATGATGACGCGCCCCGCCAGGTAGCCAAGCACCACTTGAAGGAAGGTGAGATTGGTGTCGTAGGCGAGCCCCGGGATGCTGATGATGGTCAGCGTGCTGGTTTCCGCGGCAACAATGGAAAGCGCGATGGCCCACCAGGGAATGTTGCGGTCCGCCAGAAAATAATCCCGCAGCGTTCTTTGCCGCTTGCGGAATCTCAGGCCGAACAGCGTGATTCCTGCCAGGTAAACCGCGATAATAAAGAGATCAAGCTTATCCAGCCCCATGCGTTGTTCGTGTGGCGCGGGCGCCCTCGCCCGCGAGCTTCCGCGCCAAAAAGCGGGCCCTTCCACCCGCTAGAGAAGACTACCGGGCTTTGGCCCAGGTCGCCGCGCAATCCGCTTCCAGGTATCTGCCTGGTCAGCTAACGTCCCAAAGCCTATGCTAAAACTACGCCCATGGCTTACTTCCTCGGTATTGACGGCGGCGGCACCAAAACCGTTTGCCTCGTCGGCGACGAAGTTTCCACGCTCGGCACCGGAGCTTCTTCCGGCAGCAACGTGATTCGAGTGGGGGAAGGCAAAGCGCGGGAATCTCTGCATGCCGCGATCCTTCAGGCGTGCCAGGCCGCTGGCCTGACTCCGGCGCAAATTCAACGAGCTAGCATCGGCGCCGCCGGCGCCGCCGGTGCCCAGAGCAAAGAGATCGTCCGCCGCCTGGTGGCAGAGATCATTCCTTGTCGGTTCGAAGTTCTGGCGGATACCGAAATCGCTCTTGAAGCGGCCTTTGGTGAAGGCCCCGGCGTGATTGTGATCGCTGGAACGGGATCGGTCGCCTACGGCAGAAACGCCGGCGGCGACACAGCGAGGGCTGGGGGATGGGGCTTCGCGATTTCTGATGAGGGCTCCGGCTACTGGATTGGCCGCACTGCCGTCGCGGCCGCGGTGCGAGAGGGAAATCAGGATCGCGGAGATTGTCTCCTCAAATTGATCGCCAAAGCTTGGGGCGTCGCGACTCACGAGCAAGTGGTTCGAGCGGCCAATACAATGCCGGCCCCGGATTTCGCCGCACTTTTCCCGCTGGTGCTTCAGGCCTCCGAAAAGAACAACCATCAGGCACGCGCGGTCCTTGTTAAGGCTGGTGGGGAGTTGTCGGCGCTAGCCAGGCCAGTGATCGATCGGCTGTTTCCGGGCGCCTCGACTGTCCCGGTGGCCATGTCCGGCGGTGTGTTCGAGCACAGTTCGCTGGTGCGCGAGGTTTTCTACAATAGCCTCCAGGCCGCGAGCCCCAATGTTGAACTGAGCCCCGCAGTCATTGAACCGGTCCAGGGAGCGTTGCAAAGGGCGCGGCGGGGCGGCTAGGACGTGAACTTGTCCACCGGTGAATCCATTCCGGCTGCCAGCATCGCGGGGGCCTCTGCCATTCCCGTCGAGCAGGCAATCCACAGCTCCTCGCCCGAAATCCTCGTTGCGGCGGCTGCCGATGCTGGACTCACTGAAGATCTCGCGCTGACGCTTCTAAAGCGCAACGACCTGCTTCCCCCGGTCTTCGAAGCTCTCGGCGAGAACGGCAGCGCCGGGATCAGAAACAGCCGCAGCATCAGGCGCGCGCTTGCGCAACATCCCAAAACCCCTCGCCACGTTTCCTTGCCGCTGTTGCGGCTGCTCTTCACCTTCGACTTGATGGAAGTAACGCTCGCCCCTGGGACGCCGCCGGATATAAAGAGAGCCTCTGAGGAAGCTCTGATGAATCGATTGGAGGGCATTTCTACGGGAGAGAAAATTTCCCTGGCGCGCCGCGGCTCGGCGCGAATCGCCGGCGCGCTGCTGATGGATTCCGGGCCGCGTGTGATGCAGACCGCCATCGACAACGCCCGCCTCACCGAAGCCGGAGTGATCAAAGCCGTGCGGAATTCAGGAGCTTCTGCGGCGTTCATCCATGCGGTGTGCAATCACGCGAAGTGGTCGCTGCGCCGGGAAGTTCGGCTGGCGCTGCTCCGCAATGAGCACACTCCGCTGGCTTACGCGGTGACGTACGTACGCTCCTTCCCGCCGCCGGTGGTGCGCGAAGTGCTCCAAGCGTCTTCGCTTCCCGGCAATATTAAATCTCACCTTTTGGCGACGCTGAGCGCGTGAATTCTGAGAAGTGAGGAAGATGGAAGGCAGGTTGAGGATCTCTCGGTTCGCGCTAGTTCTTCTCTGACCCCACCGGCGCGTTTGTTGCCTCTACGCCCCGGCGATGCAACATGTCCACGATTCCCTGATAGAGCCGAGTGCGCATGATATACCGCTCGTTAGCCCGCGTGACGTAGCGAACGTGTATCTCCAGCCCCTCGGCCGTGGGGCGTAGGTTAATTGCCGGCTCCGCCGAAGCCGAATTCACCCGGTAGCGTCGGGTTGTCTGCTTCCATTCTTGCTGCGCGGCGCGCGTGTCGTCGGCAGTCTCCTTTACTACGATTTGCTGGACCGCTTCGATAATGGGGTAAGGGTCTTCCGTCAGCGGCATGACGATTTGCACCTCGTCCCACAGCCATTGCCCGCTTGTGGAGAAGTTGAAGTACCGACCCTGGATGGCATAGCTGTTCATCATGGTGATCTTGCGTCCGGTGGGATGGCCCGCGTCGGCCCAGTTGCCGGTTTCCAGCAGCACCGTGCGCAGCAGTCCGATCTCGATCACCTCGCCGGTGACGCCGTTAATTTCCACCCAGTCGCCGACTCGGATTCCGTTACGCCCCATCAGCGCAAACCAGCCGAAGAACGAGATGATGAAATCCTGCAGCGCCACCGTCAGGCCCGCGCCGGCCAGCCCCAGCACCGTCGTAAGCTGGTTGGGAACGCCAAAGATCACAAGCAAAATCAGTATGAGACCCACTGTGCGAAAAGCGAGGCGGGTGATGATGCGCAGCGTGCGCAACCGCATCTGCTCCGGACTGAGGCCGCTGAAAAAATGCTCTACCAGCAGTCCGGCCAGATACATGCCCAGGATGATTAGCGTGATGTAGAGCGCCGATTTAAGGATGCCGTGCAGTGCCTCGCGCTGATCGGATTTCACCAGGACGATCCAGCTGCCGTAGGCGTCGCGCAGCTCGGTTTCGTCCCGAATCCGCTTGTCGAGATCGGCCAGGTCTTTCTGATCGACGGCAATCGCATGTAGGGAAAACAGAGCGGCTGCGGTTTCTCCGCTTGGCCCGGCGGAAGCCTCGCGTGGGCCGGAGGCCAGTTCGGCGGCGGCCGCCTGCGACAGCGATTGCTGGTCCGCCTGCTCCTGCGCCACTTGCTTTTCTAAATCATCGTGGGCTTTGCCCAGCGTAGCGGCATTGTTGCTCGCGTCGTTCTGGGCCGCCTGCAACTGCTGCAGCTTGCTTTGCGCCGCCCGCCACGCGGCAATCCGACCTACCAGATCTGCCGCGGCGGCTGGGCTGGAGTCCGGCGAAGTCTGCCCGCGGCCGCTGTCGGCCGATTGGGCTGTTTGGTGGCGGGTAAACTGCCGTTGGATTCGGCTGAGCGGGTCCAATCCCGAACGGCTCAGGTCTTCTTGCGCGTCGGCAAGCTCGTCCTGGTCCAGCCCGATTTGCGCCTGCAGAATGGAGAGTTCTTGCTGCAGGCTGTTCTGTTGCGCGCTGCTCGCCTGACCAAGCCTCTTCTTGATTTCGTCGATATGCGCTTGATCGGCCTGCACGACCGCTTGTGCCTTCTCCACACGTGCGTAAAGCGCCCGGCCTTGTGCGGTGGTTGCTGTGGGCTGTTCGGTGGCGTCGCGCAGCGCGTCGGCAAACGCCAGGTCCACTTCGTGATTGGCCAGCTTCAACGCTTGCTGAGCCAGTCGCTGCTCATCGCGGTCGGAAACCAGCTTGGCCATCGCCTGCGCGGTTTGCAGCGGTTTTTCATCCACCAGAGGCGCGCGGCGACCCGGCGCCACACTCGCCCTTTGCCCGGTATCGCGGGTAAGCACCAGCCCCGTGACCGCGGCCGCCACGAGCACGAGCAATCCGAGAATGTTGAGGGAACGGAGAATCTTCATTGCTGTCACGCCGTCGCAGATGGATTATACGGTGAAGGGACTAAGGCACCTGACTCACGGGTTCACTTTGAACCCATCTCCCACGTCACTTCCGGAAGTGCTCCCGAATCGCCTCCGCCTGGCTGCGCGTGACCACCGCCGAAAGCGCGGCCGCATCCGCCTGCCGCACCGCTTGCACGCTGCCGAAGTGCTCCAGCAGCCGGCGGGTTGTACTCTCGCCGACTCCCGGAATCTCCCGTAACTCGGTTGAGCGGTCGCGAATTTGCCGCCGCTTGCGGTGAAAGGTCACGGCAAAGCGGTGGGCCTCGTCGCGAATCAGCTGCACCAAATGCAAGACCGGAGAATGATGGTCGAGCACAACCGGCTCGCTCTCCTGGCCGTAGACGTAAATAATCTCCTCCCGCTTGGCGATGGCCGCCAGCGGTTGGTTGATGATTTCGAGCGAATCCAGTGCTTCCGCGGCCGCGTGCAACTGCCCTAAGCCGCCGTCGATCAGCACCAGGCTCGGCAACGGCTTCTTTTCCTCCTGCAGCCGCTTGTAACGGCGCGTCACAACTTCCCGCATGGAAGCGAAATCGTCCACTCCCTCCACCGTGCGGATGATGAATTTGCGGTAGTCGGACTTCTTCATCCGGCCATCTTCCCAAACCACCATCGAAGCCACCGTCTCAGCTCCCTGGATATGCGAAATGTCGAAGCACTCAATGCGGCGCGGCGGATCGGGAAGGCCCAGCGCATCCTGCAAGGCTTCCTGAATCGCCTTGGCATTCGGCTTCATCACCCGGAAGCGCTGATCGTACGACTGCTTCGCGTTGTTGCCGGCCAGGTCGATCAGCGACCGCTTGTCCCCCCGCTGCGGGACCAGAATATGCAGAGATGTGGCGCGGGCGCCCTCGCCCGCGAGTTGCTCGGATAAGACATCCTCCAGCGTTTTGCGATCTTCAAAGTCGACCGGCACGTAAATATTCCGCGGTACATACGGCTGCCCAATGTAAAGCTGCTTGAGCAGGGCAGAGAAGAAGCCCGAAGGCTCGAATGAATCACGTGGAGACAGCCGCCCTCGGCTGTCTGGCCGAGCGAAGCTCGGCATTAGCTCATCCCCAGCGGCAATCTCCGGCAACTCCTCCCAAAAGAACTCCCGCCGATCGAGCATCTTCCCGCCGCGCATGTGAAACAGATTCACCGCCAACATCCCATTTTCATAGTGATACCCGAAAACATCCGCGTCATCGCCTTCCACCGCCGCGATACGCTGTTTCTCCTGCAACTGCTCGACCGTCGAAATCAAATCGCGATACTTTGCCGCGCGCTCGTATTCCTGCGCCTCGGCTGCCCGCTCCATTCGTTCGTGCAGCGAACGCGACAAATCGGTCGGCCGGCCTTCCAGAAACAGCTTCGCGTCGTTGACCGCCTCCTGGTAAATCTGCGGCGTGGTCAAATCTTTCACACACGGTCCCAGGCAGCGCTTGATGTAGTACTGCAGGCAGGGCCGCGGATGATAGCGAGTGAGATCGACCTTGCAAGAAGGAACGAGAAAATTGCGGTGAATCAAATCCACGATGCGGTATGCGAGGTTGGCAGGGAAGTAGGGGCCATAATACGAACTGCCGTCTTTGCGCAGGCGGCGCGTGACGTAAACCCGCGGAAAACGCTCCCCCAAAGTCAGCTTCACGTACGGATAGGTCTTGTCATCGCGCAGCAGAATATTGAAGCGCGGCTTTTTCTGCTTGATGAGATTGTTCTCAAGCGCCAGCGCCTCTTTTTCGTTGGCGACCACGATGTAGTCGACATCCGCCGCCTCGCGCACCAGCGTCCCGGTCTTGGCGTCCTCCCATCGTCCCTCATGAAAGTAAGAACCAACCCGGCTGCGCAGATTCTTCGCCTTGCCGACATAAATCACCTCGCCCTCGGCGTTCTTGTACAGATACACGCCGGGCTCGGTCGGCAAACTGCGGATTTTCTGGAGAATGTCCACTGGGGGTGCCCTCCTATTTTAGAGGAACGGGCTGGGAGTGGGCTTCGTCGTTCGCGCTACCGTCCAGATTCGCGATTCTGCGGGCGCCGTATAAATTTTCCCCGGTCCGTCCGCGGAAAGCAGCTTTGCCGCCGTTGACCTTTACCCCATTAACACGTTGCAGTAGAATGAATTACAGCCAAAGTACTCAACAGTCATGAGTTGGCATTCCCCGTGCTCAATACGCCGGTGGGACGCAACAGATCCTCAAAGAACCCAGGTCTGCGGCCCCCCGGAATTCTGACTCCGAACGCGCCAAGGTTGAGAAGTTCGGAGGATAGCAACACGAGAGGAAAAGGAGCCCTCCGAAGATGAATCGCACTTCACTCACAATTTTTCTGGCCCTGAGCACGGCGTTCTCCGTCGGCTGCGCGAGCAAGAACTATGTTCGCCAGCAGACCACGCCGCTGATCAACAAGACGAATGAACTCGACGACCTCACCGCGAAGAACACCAAGGACATCAAGGACGTGGATACCCGCGCGCAAGCCGGCATCGCGGCCGTAAATGCCAAGACCGAGGCAGTCGAGCAAAAGACGCAAGCCGCCTCGCAGCAAGCGGCGCAGGCGCAGACCCTCGCCGACACCGCCGTCACTCGCGTTGACACGCTGCAGAACACGGTCGCCAATCTGGACAACTATCACGTCGTGACCGAGGCGGCCGTGCATTTCGGCTTCAACAAAGACAACCTGACCAAGAAGGCCAAAGAAGCGCTTGATCAGTTGGCCAGCGATATCAGCAACACCAAGGGGTACATTATCGCGGTCGAAGGCAGCACCGACTCGGTGGGCAGCGCCGACTACAACTACGACCTCAGCCAGCGTCGCGCCGATGCCGTCATCCAATACTTGGCTTCTGCGCACAATGTTCCGGCCCACAAGATTTATTTGATCGGTCTGGGCAAAGACAAGCCGGCAGAATCGAACCGGACGCCCTCTGGACGCGCCGCCAACCGCCGCGTCGATGTTCGCCTGATGAGCAATACGACGGATTCCGCGCCAGCGGCACAGCCAAGCGCTACCGCTCAACCGGCTCCGCCCAGCATGTAACAAGTTTCCCCTCCTCCCCCGGAGGACTTCGCCAGCGGCCGCTCCGCCCCACGGAGCGGCCCTTTTTTCTTGTGACGTCACTCCTGCCTAATCGGCAGCGGCGGAGAGCAGTGTCCCCTCTATGGTGTTTGCCAAGAGGGGTTAAAATAGAGCGATGCAGCGTGCGATTTTCTGGCTCGTGTTTTTGCTGGGCGTGGCCGGGTTTGCTCTCGCGCAGGTGGACCAGCTTCCCTCCAGCGGTAAAGGCCCCGGACCCAGCCAAGCTCCGCCGCGCTACGAACACGATTCCAGCGTGAGTTCCAGCCGCGATACCAAGGTTGATATCAGCCCTCCGGCGGACGACGCCAAAAACCACCCCAACAGCAGCTCTTCCGTTGCTGACGCCGAAGAACAAGCCGCAAGCGATGTGCAGGAGATGCATCCCTGGAATCCTCATAAAGCGGCGAAGGATCTTGAGGTCGGGGATTTCTATTTCAAGCGCAAGAACTATCGGGCCGCGCTCGACCGGTATCAGGAGGCGTTGCTGTACAAGCCCAACGATGCAGTCACGAATTTCCACCTGGGCGAGTGCTACGAGAAACTCGACGATCCCGATCAATCGACGGCGCACTACCAGGCCTACCTCAAGATTCTGCCGCACGGTCCGCTCGCCGAGAAAGCTCAGAAGGCGATCGACCAACTCAAGCGGGAAAAAGCGCAGACTTCAACCGCGGAGCCTCCTAAGCAGTAGCCTGCCGTTTTGAAAACCCGGCTTCGCCGCTCTCCGTTTCGCTCCTGCCAGTCTCAGTTTTTTGTCGTCCCTCCAACCGGCGTAGCCTCGACAAATTCTCACAAAGTCAATTCAACGGCGCTGACAGAATTGAGACGGTCGAATCTTGCAGTTGCAAAACAAATTCGGCTGATTTGAAATTTCTCGCTTCGTCGCGCGCCTCTCGCATCCACTCCCTTTGCTTTCAGTAACTAATCATCCGGCTTATCCGGGCTATAGATTTAATTTTTCAAACTATTTTTAATGCCTGCCAAAAAAACAATCAATTGGACCCGTGCGCGAAAAACCTATAAAAAGCTCAGCATCTTAAACTCACGCAGGTCGCCGCAGTGCGGCGGGCGGCTTGTCCACAGGAGACTAAATGCGATCCATGAAGACGAAAGCTTCCATCAGCCACATTGCGGTGCTCGCGCTCATTGCTGGCTGCTTGGCATTCGCCGTGACTCCAGTACAAGCGCAGGATTCTCAACCCAGTTCGGCGGATTTGGCGAAACGCATCGATGACTTGGAAACGGAGCTAGCGGCACTCAAGGCCCAGGTAGCGGCCACGCCCGCGCCCGCTCCGGCCCCCGCCGCCGCCGCGGTTCCTACGCCCGCTCCGGCGGCTCCAACCCTGGCTGGATTGCTGGGACCCACCACGATCAGCGGGTTCGCGGACGTGTACTACGACTACAACTCGAATCAACCCGCGTCACGCACCACCGCCTATCGCAACTTCGATATCAACTCCGCTCAGATCGCCTTGAACATGATTGAGCTGGTGGCGGACAAGGCCCCCGATCCCGCGGCCAGCCACGTCGGCTATCACATCGCGCTCGGCTTTGGCCAAGCGATGAATGCCGTGAACGGCGGCGAGTTGGGCTTCGACCAGTATCTGAAAGAGGGATACATGGAGTTCCTCGCCGGCAAGAAGCTGCAGATCAACGTCGGCAAATTCGTCACTCCGGCCGGCGCAGAAGTGATCGAGAGCAAGGACAACTGGAACTATTCGCGCGGCCTGCTCTTCGCTTGGGCGATTCCTTACTTCCACTTCGGCGTGAATGCCAAGTACACCTTCAACAGCAAGTTTGCTCTTACCGGTTACCTGACGAACGGCTGGAATAACAGCGTCGACAATAACAGCGGCAAGACAGGCGGCTTCTCCGCGGCCTATACTCCGAACTCGAAAATCAGCTTGACGCAAAACTTCCTGTTCGGCCCGGAACATAACAACGACAACAGCAATTTCCGTTACCTCTTCGATACGGTCTTGGCCTACAACGCCACTCCAAAACTCTCGTTCTTGGCCAATTACGACTACGGCTGGGACACCTTCGTGGATACCACGACCACTCCATTCACAGTGGGCCCCAAGGCGCACTGGGACGGCATCGCTGGATACATCAAATACGCTCCCAGCGACAAGTGGTATATCGCGACACGCGGCGAATATTTCCAGGACATCAACGGCTTTGAAACCGGGATCGGGCCTGGAGTTTCGCAAAACATGGGCTCGTTCACGGTGACCCTGCAACGCATACTGGCGGGCAAGATCATGAGCCGGTTGGAGTATCGCTACGATACTTCGGACCAGGACGTTTTCCCCTACCGCACCAGCGGGCTTCCGGGGTCGGCCTTCCTGCCCAAGAGTTATCAGAATACGTTCACGATTGGTCTGATCTACGCCTTCAGCAGCGCCGACGCGAAATAGCGCCGCGCTGGTTTGCTCTTCTCGAGGCGGGTTGTGGCTGGGGCTCGGTTCCGTGCAGGGAACTGAGCCCCTCCCAGCCCGGCTAAGTTCCCAAAGCTAGATTAACCTTAAGGAAATACTAGGCCTCCTTCGATGAGTAAGTTGGTTATCCAGTGCGGGTCGCAATCCTAAAGTGCGGGCGGGCTGCTCCAGGCCCGCCCGATGTTTTGTGAGACAGCATGTTGCGCCGCCATGTGCTCCCGCCGGAATTTCTCGGGCCCGGCCCGTTACAATACCCCATGCTCGATATCGAGTTCGCCCAGCTCTCCGACGTCGGGAGATTGCGCGAGCAGAATGAGGATTACCTCGGATACGTTCTTCCGGCGACGCCCGAGGAGGTGCGTGCCCGCGGTTGGTTGTTCGTTTTATCCGACGGTGTTGGCGGGCAAGATGCTGGAGAAGTAGCCTCTCGCACTGCCGTGGAAAGTGTGCTGGCCGGATTTCGCGCCGCCCCCATGGGTGCCCCTCATGCCGGCCTGATGGCGGACCTAATAAGGAACGCCAACACTCGCGTGCTTGAGGCAGGCATGACCGCGCCGGGAGGGAGCGTCGCCATGGCAACGACCATGGTGAGCTGCGCTCTCCGCTATGATCGCGCGCTGGTGGCTCATGTGGGCGATTCCCGCTGCTACCTGGTGCGGGGCGGCGTGGCCACCGTGCTTACCCGCGATCACACCGTGGCCGGCGAGCAGATGCGCCTGGGGTTGCTCTCCGAGGAAGAATTTGCAGATTCTCCTCATCGCCATATGCTTAGCCGTTCGCTGGGCACCGAGATGTTCGTCAACGTGGAAACCAACGAGCACTTGGTGATTCCCGGCGATGTGCTGGTGCTG
The DNA here is from genome assembly GCA_963770915.1 of uncultured Acidobacteriaceae bacterium. Taxonomy (GTDB): domain Bacteria; phylum Acidobacteriota; class Terriglobia; order Terriglobales; family Acidobacteriaceae; genus PALSA-270. Next base: position 484,121 of record CAVYRG010000001.1, on the reverse strand, counting down.
TGCTGTGACGGTTTGTACAACGCGGTCAGCTCTGCGGAGATCGCCGCCATCGTCGGCCGCCAGGAGGATCTGAATGCCGCCGCCCGCCGCCTGGTGGCCTTTGCCAATCAGCAGGACGGAAGCGACAACATCAGCTTACAGATCATTCGCATTCGCAGCGTGGAACGGGTCGGCATGTACCGTGGCCGTCCCTACCGGCTGCGTTGAGATCCCGCCTCCCATCCCGGAACATGAAACGCCAACGCCAAAGTCTTATGGATTCTTTATGCTCCGTTGCCTAGGTTCTGGCATCATTACTTAGGAACTAAGGCACGCTTCAGGAGATGCCCCGCCTTGGGCTTGGGAGTTCGTTATGGCCATGCGCCCGCAATCATGAGCTCACTCCAGACCGGCGACCAGATCGATCATTATCGTATTGAAGGCGTGGCCGCCCGCAGCGGCATGGCTTCCATTTTCCGCGGCACCGACCTCCGCGACGGCCGCCCCGTGGCCATCAAAGTTCCCCATCCCGAGATGGAGAGCGACCCGCTTCTCTACGACCGCTTCCAGCGCGAGCTGCAGATCGGGCAAAAGCTCGACCATCCTCACGTGATGAAGGTCTTCGCCGACGGCGACCGCAGCCAGCTTTACATGGTGATGGAATGGGTGGAAGGCCGCTTGCTGCGCCAGGTCCTCAACGAAGAGAAAAAACTCCCGCCCGAGCGCGCCATCAAGATCACCACCGCGATCGCGGAGGCACTTGATTACATCCACAAGAACGGCGTGGTGCACCGCGACCTGAAGCCGGAAAATATCATGATCGATGCCCACGACAACATTAAGCTCATTGATTTCGGCATCGCGTCGAGTGCCGGTACGCGCCGTCTAACTTTCGCCAAGTTTACCCAGACCATGGGAACACCGGACTACATTTCTCCCGAGCAGGTCAGAGGCATGCGCGGCGACGCGCGCAGTGACCTCTACGCACTGGGCGTCATGCTCTACGAAATGCTGACCGGCAAAGTGCCTTTTTCCGGCGCCAACCCTTTCGTGATCATGAATGACCGCCTGCGGAACAATCCCGTCCCACCGCGCGAGATCGATCCGGAAATTTCTCCCCAGCTGCAAGAAGTGATTTACCGCGCCATTGAGCGCGATCCCGCGCAACGCTACCCCAACGCTCACGAAATGATCTGGGACCTGCAGCATCTTGATCAAGTCGGTGTTTCCGAGCGCTCCGAATTGCGCGACTGGAAAACTCGCCGCGAGCCCGTAAGCAAAAAAATCTTCTTCTACGTTATGTTGGCCCTGATCCCTGTCGTTATCTTCGTTCTGTTGCTTTGGGTGGCGCGGCATTGAGTTCCGTCCTGAATTCGTAACAGCCCGACGTTTTGCACAGGTTCGCGATTCTGCTTCAGCTATCTTCATCGGCATTGGCTGAGAGCGCTTCCCCCAGGAAAGCGTAAGCAAGAGTTCTTCCCTGAGTTGTGGCTATTCCCTTAGGGGCCCCGCGTGCATAAGATCCTTGGATCAAGTTCGTTAGGCTAAGCAAGCCATCTCTGCAAGATCCTAAAAGAAAGGAAATATCTATGCCCAGGGAAGCAAACTCTCCCCTCGCGCAGCCGGTATTCGACGAATCCAGCGCCACCCCAGACCCGGGCCGGTTCAAGACGGCGCATCCCTCGGATACAGCCCTCTACAAGCAGGTTGAGAACCTGCTGAAAAAAGAGGTGGTCAGCTTTGATCCCTCGCGCGTGCAGCCCGGCGACCTCTTTGCTCTCGAAGACGCCTGGGGCCCGCATGGACCGGAAATCACGCAGGCGATTAAGAAAGCCGGCAAAATCATTTTCCATTCCGCCGGCGACACCGGAGCCTCCAACGCGGGCAAGTATCAGAATGAAATCCGCGTCTCGGACCAGCTCACCAACGATTGCCACGTGGCTGACGCCGCCAATCGCGCCGCATTCTTTTATCATCTGGGTGACGTGGTCTATGACTTCGGCGAATCCCAGTATTACTACGACCAGTTTTACGAGCCCTATCGCAACTACCCTGCGCCCATCTTTGCCATTCCCGGCAACCACGATTCTTTCGTCATCCCGAACACTCCGTCCGGCCAGACTCCGCTGAGCATCTTCGCGCGCAACTTCTGTGCCCCGCAACCGGTGGTCACGCGCGAAGCCGCATCTCTCCATCGCACCGCCATGACGCAGCCCGGCGTTTATTTCACGCTGGATGCTCCATTCGTGCGCATCATCGGATTGTTCAGCAACGCGCTCGAAGATCCAGGCGTGATTTCGAGCGAAGGCGGCAAGTGGCCTAGCGTGCCTGACGTCCAGCTTGATTACTTGACCGCCCAACTGCAACGCATCAAGAAGGAAAAATATGCCGGCGCGGTACTGCTGGCCACGCATCACCCTCCGTTCAGCTATTCGCCTCCGCCCAAGCAGGGCGGCTCCGGGGGCAATCACGGCAGTAGCTCGGCCATGCTGAGGGAAATCGACACCATCTGCGCGCAAGAAGGCGTGTATCCGCATGCATTCCTTTCCGGCCACGCCCACAACTACCAGCGCTACACTCGCACTGTGCAATTTGTGAAAGGGAAAGATCCCTACGACGTGCCCTTCATCGTCTGCGGCGACGGAGGCCACAACGTCAACCGCCTGGTGCAGGGGAGAAAAGGCCACCCCGCCCAGGAACCCTACAACGGCGCGCACGTCGATTACCTGGAGTCGAAACCGGCGGCCAAAGTCGGAGGGCTTTTGCTGGAGCACTACGACGACACCTACTACGGCTACCTACGGATCACGGTGGATAAGCAACAGATGGCCATCGGCTTCCATCAGGTAGGCAAGAGCCTGGCGCAGTCACGCATCGACATGGTGACGGTTGACCTGCCCACGCACACCATGATCTCGAACTGAGCAACCTTCCGAAGCAACGGCAGAGTACACAGGGGAATAATGTTTTCCTCTGTGTACTCTGTGACCTCTGTGGTTCTCTTCCGCGTCGAAGCATCCCTGTTTTCTTTGCGCGGCCTGACCTCGGCTCGACAGGACCACGTCATTTTCCACGCAAGGACAAATCTACTCTCGACACAGTGGACTAAACTAGATAAACTAAGTCCATGAAAAAGGTAAATATCCACGAAGCCAAAACCCACCTCTCCCGGCTGGTCGACCAGGCCTCCAAAGGCGAGGCGTTCGTGATTGCCAAAGCGGGCAAACCCGTGGCCAAGGTCACGGCCTTGGGCACGCCGGCCGCCTCACGAGTGCGACGGCTCGGCTTCATGGCCGGACAAATTTCCGTGCCGGACGACTTTGATCGCATGGGCACGGCGGAAATCGAGCGCATCTTCCACGGTGATGCGTGAAGCTGCTGCTCGACACTCACCTGCTTCTCTGGGCCGCCGGCGAGCCCCGACGCCTTTCCAAAGCAGCGCGCGCACTCATCGACGACCCTGAGAACGAGCTTCTGTTCAGCGCCGCCAGCTCATGGGAAGTGGCCATCAAGCGTAGCCTGGGCCGGAAAGATTTTACTGTCGATGCCCGCCTGCTGCGCCGCGGTCTGCTCGACAATGGCTACGGCGAGTTACCGATTCTCAGCGAGCATGTCGTTGCCACGGAAAGTCTGCCGCCCATCCACAAGGACCCTTTCGACAGAGTTCTGGTGGCGCAGGCAGTGATCGAGGGTATTACTTTGTTGACCGTGGATCCCGTCATGCTGCGATACCCGGGACCGATCAGGCGCGTGTAAGAATACAAACTGCCCGATTGCGATGGCAGGAACACACCGCACGCGTTATTCGGCAAAGCGAAATAGCGCGCGCAAATTCAAATCACATGAATCCTTAAGGATTCCTTAAGGCCGACAGAAAACTTTACAATTGTTGTCCATTCTTTACCCTTCTATTCACCGTTTCAACACTTCCATCATTTACACTTTGCATATCGCGCAAGATTCATTGCGTGCATCTAAGAGCCGCGACCGGCGGCAGGCACACTTTGCTGGTTCGATTGCGAGGCATGAAGCTAATGACAGGCACGAAAAAAGCTCTCCGCATCTCGGCGTGGTTGGGTCTTGCCCTGCTATTGGCCCTGATTCCGCCCGCCGAGGCGCAGACTCCGGCAGCGCAACCCGCGGCCCCCGGCTCGCCGGCCCACTTTCTCGGAACCGTGGAATCGGTGACTCCGAGCACGATTACTCTCACGACCGACGCCGGCGCGGAGGTGAATGTCCTTATCCAAACCCCCGTCACTATGGTGCGAACGGCGCCCGGCCACAAGGATTTGCAGGGTGCCACGACCATCACCCTGCGAGAGATCCAACCCGGTGACCGCATGCTGGTGCGCGGCAAGCTGGCAGATGACGGCAAGTCAATCGTGGCCCAATCCGGCATCGTCATGAAGCACGAGGACATCGCGCAGCGACAGCAGCAGGAGCAGGAGGCCTGGCGCCGGGGCATCAACGGCGTAGTGAAAACCGTGGATCCCGCTGCCGGTGTCGTCACCATCGCCACCGGCTCCATGAACGCGAAAATGGTTTCTGTGCACATCGCGAAAAACACCATCATTCGCCGCTACTCGCCGGATTCGGTGAAGTTTGACGACGCCAAGGTCAGCAGCTTGGCGGATATCCATCCCGGCGACCAACTTCGCGCGCGCGGCGACCGTAGCGCGGATGGCAATGACTTCAACGCGCAGGAGATTGTTTCCGGAGCCTTTCGCAACGTCGCCGGCACGGTGCTCTCGACAGACGCTGCCAACAACACAGTTACCGTCACCGATTTGCTGACCAAACAGCCGCTTACGGTGAAGATTGGATCTGATTCGCAGCTTCGCAAGTTGTCCCCGATGATCGCGCAAGGGATTGCCATGCGCCTTAAGGGTGGAGCAGCCGGAGCGCCCGGGGCTCCCGCAGCACCTGGCGCTCCCGCGCAAGGCCAAGGCTCTGCGGCGCCTCCATCGGCAAGCGGCCAGGGCGGGCCGCGCTATGGCGGCGGTCCCGGAGCGCCGGGTGGCCCAGGCGGCGGATTCCGCTCCGGTGGAGCGCCTGATTTTCAGCAGATGTTGGGTCGCATGCCGGTCGTCGCTCTGTCGGATCTACAAAAGGGCGATGCGGTCATGATCGTGACTACGGAAGGAAGTGCCACTTCCGATCCGACCGCGATCGTGCTGTTGAGCGGCGTCGAGCCCATTCTTACCGCCTCCCCGAACGACAATCGCGCCGCGATGACTCTATCTGCATGGAGCCTGGAGGCGCCCAGTGGAGACGCCGGACCTTAACCATCAATCGTTTTTCGACGCCATTTTTAGTTGGGGAGACCTGATGAAATTTCACCGGTTGGCATCGTCGCACAAAAATATCGCAATCTTTTTCTTGTGGCTCTTGAGTTTCCTGATCGCCGGCGGCTCGGCCGAATTGTTTGCCCAGGCGGGCGCCGGATCGCTGCGGGGCAAAGTCGCCGACCCCTCCGGCGCCGTGATTCCCGGCGCAACCGTCGTTGTCACCTCGGCAAGCGGGCAGAAGTCTACGGTGACTACCGATCATCAGGGAATCTACGACGTTAAGGGCCTGCAAGCCGGCAGCTACACCGTCGATGTGACGGCGGCGGGCTTTGCGCCCGATCACGAAGTCGATGTCGCGGTCACCGTCGGCCAGGCTCAGCCCTTCGATATTGTGCTCAACATCGAAGTACAGCAAGAACATGTGTCGGTGGAAGGGCAAACCAATAACGTGGAAGTCAGTTCCGCGGAAAACTCCAGCCAGATCGTGATCAAAGGCAAGGATCTCGAGGCACTCTCCGATGACCCCGACGAGCTGCAATCGGAACTCGAAGCTCTCGCTGGTCCGTCCGCTGGGCCGAACGGAGGCCAGGTCTACATCGACGGCTTCACCGGCGGGCAGCTTCCCCCCAAGTCTTCCATCCGCGAGATCCGCGTTAATCAGAATCCCTTCTCTGCCGAGTATGACAAACTGGGCTACGGCCGCATCGAGATTTTGACCAAGCCCGGCACCGACAAGTTCCACGGCCAGTTCTTTTTCAACGACACCAACGCGGTGCTGAACTCCCGCAACCCGTTCGTTACAACCGAGCCCGGCTACAACTCGGATATTTTCGACGGTAATTTTGGCGGCCCGCTCAGCAAGAAGGCCTCGTTTTTCATCGACGCCCAACGCCGCAACATCAACGATCTGGCTGTCATCAACGCGCAGGTTGCTGATCCTACGTTTACGAATCCCAGCGGCGTTCTGTTTACCCAGGCCGTCCCCAATCCCAACACCCGAACCAACATCAGCCCGCGCATCGACTACCAGCTCACGCCCAGCAATACTCTCACTATGCGCTATCAGTTCGAACAGGAGAAGAACAACAACGGGGGCATCGGCGGAACCAGCTTGGCTTCTCTGGCCTCGAACGAAACCGACACGGAAAATACGCTGCAGATTAGCGATTCGCAAACCATCGGCGTGCATGTGGTAAACGATACGCGCTTTGAGTTCCGACGTGAGAAAGACAACTTGCGCGCGTTGAGTTCCGATCCCACCACCCAGGTCCTGGGCTTTTTCTCCACCGGAGGCAACTCGCAGGGGACCTCCCTTGATACTGACGACAGCTACGAAGTGCAGAACTATACCTATGTCTCTCACGGCAAGCATTTCATCCGTTTTGGGGCGAGGGTTCGAGTCGGCAAGGATTCGAATTTCTCCAATTCAAACTTCAATGGCGCCTTCACCTTCCCGTCGCTCGCAGCCTATAACGTCACCGAAGCCGGCCTGATGAACGGTATGACTCCCGCGATGAGCCGCGCTGCCTGTTTGGCCGCCGCCACCGATCCGGCTACGGCGCAGTGCGGCGCCAGCCAGCTTTCCATCACCCAAGGCCAGCCGCAGATTGCCAACACGCTGACCGATGCCGGCATCTTTGCCGAGGACGAATGGCGGGTCAAGCCCAACATCACCGTCAACTACGGCCTGCGCTTCGAAACCCAGAACGACATTCACGATCACGCCGACTTCGCGCCGCGCCTCGGCTTCGCCTGGGGTTTGGGCGGTGCCAACCCCAAAACCGTTCTGCGCGCGGGCGCCGGCATGTTCTACGATCGTTTCCAACAGCAATACGTGTTGCAAGCCGATCGCCTGAACGGCACCACCCAGACGCAAAGCATCATCACCGCCCCCGACTGCTATCCCGATCCCACGGGATGCTCCGGGGGAACGACCGCGTCCACCATCCGGCAAATCGGCGCAAATCTGCGCGCGCCCTACGTTATCCAGATCGCCGCCAGCCTGGAGCGCCAGATTTCCCGCGGCACGACGCTTTCAGTCACGTATTTGAATTCTCGCGGCGTGCACCAGTTCCTCTCGCGCAATATCAATGCGCCACTGCCCGGCTGCGACCCCACCAATCCTGCTACCTGCGTGCGGCCTGACCCGACGGCGGGGAATATTTATCAGTACGAGTCGGAAGGCGTGTTCCGCCAGAACCAGCTCATCGCCAATGTCCGCTTCAGCCTCGGCCGCAGACTTTCGTTATTCGGCTTCTATATGCTGAACTCCGCCAACAGCAACACCAGTGGCGCGGGCAGCTTCCCCACGAATCAGTATGATTTGGCGCAGGATTACGGCCGTTCGGCCTTCGCGGTGCGGCAGCGCGCCTTTATCGGCGGTTCCATCACTCTACCTTACGGGTTCAATCTGTTTCCCTTCATCGTGGCCAATTCTGGCCAGCCCTTTAACATCACGCTGGGTCAGGACTTGAACGGTGATTCCATCTTCAACGACCGGCCGGCCCTGCTCTCCAATACGACTTGCGCGCAAGCGACCTTTAGCGGAAATTCGGTATGCAGCCCCTGGGGAACCTTCAGCACGGTTGCTTCCGGCCCGAACACGGTTCCCATCAACTACGGAACCGGCCCCGCTCAGGTTACGGTGAACATGCGCCTCAGCAAATCGTTCGGGTTTGGCCCGGAAACGGGCGGCGGCAGCGGCGGCCCGCGTGGCGGCTACGGCGGCGGTGGCCGCCGTGGCGGACCTCCCGGAGGCGGACTCGGCCCGGGCGGACTGAGCGGAGGCGGTGGCGGTGGTTTCTTCGGCGGTGGTGGGGGCAACCGGCGCTACAGCCTGACCTTCAGCATCTCGGCGCGTAACCTCCTCAATTCGGTGAACCCCGCGCCCCCGGTAGGAGATGTCAACTCGGCTCGCTTCGGACAATCCATCGCTCTGGGCGGCGGGATCTTCGGCTCCGCCACGCAAAACCGGCGGGTGGATTTGCAAGTCAGGTTCTCGTTCTAGACCGCGGAATTTGACAGGGATGGAGGGATGGGCCCGTCCGGCTCAACCCTCCCTTTTCATTGTGCGGGGTTTGCAACCGATGTTATGTACAATCCTGTACGTACTCTTGCCATATCTCCCAGCATAATCGTCTGACTGAAAGGCCCTCCGGGCTATTTTTGGCTGCGGCCAGGCTGGAAGCCATCCCCAGCCTCAGAGGTCGCTCCTGGGGCATCCTGGCGCGATTACGTGGCATTGTAGAGGCGTATCTGGAGGCAGCCACGCGCGCCCAGACCTATAATTCCCAGCTAAGTCATTGAGCCTTCGTGTAACTGATTGTTTTCGCTGACTGCGCTATCTCGGAAGGTATTCTTCGGTATGGGTGATGAACTCCGGGTAAGCTTCCGCACCCAATTCGTGCAGGTCCATGCCCTGCTGTTCCCCATCAACCGCCACGCGCTGCGGATAGACAAGATTGAGAAGCCAGTTCAGGCCAAAAGTCGTCGGCAACACAAACCCGATCAGCGTGGCCAGGCCCACGATCTGCGCCAGCCATTGCCCAGTAACCTGGGAAGCGGGGGAGCCAAGAATTCCCACCGCCAGTACACCCAAACTGCCGGCCAGCGCATGCACCGAGATGGCTCCTCCAGGGTCGTCGACGCGCAATCCAAACTCCAGCCACTCCACTGAAAAAACAACCAGCGCGCCAGCTAGAATGCCCACCACCATCATCTCTGCTGGATGCAGCAAGACGCAACCGGCGCTGCTGGCTACCAGGCCGCCGATCCAGCCATTCGCGGTGAGGGAAGCGTCAGGCTTGGTGAAGCGGATGCGCGTGATCACTGCCGCAGTCAAACCGGCGGATGCCGCGGCCAGCGTGGTGTTCAGCGCCACTTGCACGGTGCGGCCGCTCTCTGCGCCGGTGAACAAGATGGCGCCGGCGGAGTTCAGGCCCAACCATCCCAGCCAAGCCAGCAAGCAGCCCAGCAGCACCAGGACGACGTTGTGCCCGGGAATGGCCGTCGGCATGCCATTCTGCGCGTACTTCCCGCGGCGCGAGCCCAGAATCCACGCCACTGCCAGCGCCGTCAAACCGCCCACCACCTGAATGGTGCTGGAGCCGCCGGCATCCACAAAACCGCGGCCCAAGCCGCAATTCACGCCCAGTTGCGCCAGCCATCCTCCGCCCCAGACCCAATGCGCGAACATGGGATAGGTCCAGCCCGCCAGCAGCACAGTGGAAGCGCAAGCCGCTCCCAGCCGCCAGCGGTCCGCGCCCGAGCCCAGCGGAATCAACGCGGCCAATCCTACGCTCAGCATCTGCAGCCACGCAGCCAGAGAAGCGGGAGAGCCGTCCAGCGCCAGCCCGCGCAAAAAGAATTGCTGCGCTCCAATCCAGTTCCAGGATTTTCCGCCCGCCATGAGCGTGTGCGCGAGCAGGCCGGGAAAACCCTGCCAGGCGAAGCCGCAGGCGAAATAGACGATCGCCGCAGTGGCCATCACGCAAAGGGAAGCCAGCATGGAGTGCGCCGCGCTGCGCGAGCGTCCCAGGCCGGTGTTGATGAGGGTGAGTCCTGCGCCGGCCAGCGGGACTAATAGAATGAAAACCAGGCAGAGCGCCAGTCCGGTTGCGGGAAGCGCGGCGGACGCCGCGGAGCTGACCATTACCGGCGCTCCCCCTGTGCCGCGCGATAGGTATACGCGACCAGGATCAGCCCCATGATCTCTGTTCCCAAGCCGGCCAGCACGAAGGCCGTGCGCTGCCCCGCCGAAGAGAGCATGACCAGCGCAGCCAGCACGATGCTCCATCCCGCCAGCAGCAACAAAAACCCTGCGAGTTTCATGGCTGGGGCTCCGGCCTGAAGCGGACGCGGCCTTCTTCAGGCTCCTAGGGTAAAGTCAGCACCACAATATAAACTACCGGTTTCTGCAAGGGAAATTTCACTTTGCTAGAATCAACCGGCAAGCAGGCGGGCCGCGCGAAGACGGCAAACACGCCCACTCGACGGGCAGCGCCGCTTCCACGAGGAAGAACAGCGAAATGACGAAAATCGAAGCGATTATCCAGCCTTCCCGGCTAGACGAGGTTAAGGATGCACTCACCGAGATCGGAGTGGATGGCATGACCATCTCCGACGTCCGCGGCCACGGCCGCCAGAAAGGGCATACGGAACAATACCGTGGCCGTGAATACACGGTGGATTTGCTGCCCAAAATCAAGCTCGAGTTAGTGCTGGCCGATGAGCGCGTGGACGGGGCCGTTGCCGCGATTCTGAAGAGCGCTGCCACCGGGAAAATCGGCGACGGAAAAATTTTCCTCTACAAGGTGGATGAAGCCATCCGCATCCGTAACCAGGAGCGCGGCGCGGCCGCACTCTAGCCACGCGTCCGGGCGTCGGCTGGGAGCCGCCCCGCGGACAGCAGGGACCGATTTGCCATTTCTTTCTCGACGAAGGTTTCTTCAAACCGCCTCTGCGCTGGTTGCGGGTGGCGTTGTGCTGGGCGCGGACGCTACGCTCTGGGAGCCCAACCGTCCCAAACTTGTGCAGCTGGAAATCCCGCTGGCCCGCTTGCCCTCTGCCTGGGATGGCTTCCGCATCGCGCAGCTTAGTGACTTCCACTACGATCCGTATTTTTCCGCCATCCCCATCCGCAAGGCGGTGGCCATCGTCAACCGCCTGCAAGTCGATCTGGTTTTGCTGACCGGCGATTTCGTCAGCATTCCCACGCTAAGCTCTCATGTGATGCGAGCGGCCGCAGCCATCGATCCCTGCGTTGGCCTGCTGCGGGAACTGCGCTCCCGGTTGGGATCGTTGGCGATTCTCGGCAACCACGACGTTGCCACCGATCCGGAGCGAGTGATCACTGCGTTGCAGGCGGAAAAAATTCCCGTCCTCCGCAATCGCTCACTGGCATTGGAGCAGGGCGGCGCGCGGCTGTGGATCGCGGGCATCGACGACGCGACGGAAGGCGATCCCGATCTGGGGCGAACTTTGCAAGGCATTCCCCCGAACGAGCCGGTGGTGCTGATGGCGCACGAACCTGACTTTGTGGAGCAGATCGGAAAGTACGCGGTGGATTTGCAGCTCTCCGGCCACTCTCACGGAGGCCAGGTGCGTTTGCCCCTGCTGGGAGCGCCGGTTCTGCCTACGATGGCGCGGCTTTATCCGTGGGGGCTGCACCACGTCGGCCAGACGACGCTTTACACCAACGTTGGCATTGGGACCGTGATTATGCCCGTCCGCTTCAACTGCCCGCCGGAAATTACGCTGATTACGCTGCGGGCGGGGAAGCGGTGAGTGAGCGTGATTAGAGCACGGTTCCGGGCATCGTCAATGAGCGCTAACGCCTGGTTACGTCAACTGACTTTAGCTTCCGGTTTGCCCGTGATCCAGGAGTTTCTGTGATCGATTCACACAAGCCGACTCTCGGGTAGTAATCGGCCCCGATAAGTGCATTAGCGATTTAGCGTCAACTGAAAACGCGGCACGCGGTTGCCAGGTCGTATGGAATGGCCACCGGGCCAGGAAGCCGGTGGTAAGGCAACTTTAGAAGCTAGCCCCGACTCACTCCTCGCGCAGCAGCACCAGGGGATTGACGGATAGCGCACGCTGCGCCGGAATCCACGTGGCCAGCAATCCCAGCGCAGCCATTGCCAGAACCACACCAGCCAGGACCAGGGGGTCGCGCGGCGTGGCTTGATACACAATGAAAGCCAGCACCTTCGTCGCAAGCAGACCCAGAACCAATCCAACCCCCGAACCAATCGCCAACAGTTTGAGCGCACGTCCCAGCGCGGCCTGCAACACTTCCTTGCGTTGCGCACCGAGAGCCACGCGAATTCCCAACTCCTTGAGTCGCTTGCTCACCGAGTAGGCAGCCATTCCGAAGATGCCGGTGATCGAAAGCATCGCGCCCATCATGCCCAGCACGCCCAGCGATACTGTCGCCATGCGCGAGGGGAACAAAGTTCCCCCTAGTTCTGCGCTCCACGGTCGAATTGCCAGAACCATCCCAGGGTCGATATCGCGGAGCACACTTCTCATGGCCGCGGCAAGTTGCTGCGGGTCGCGGCTCGACCGCACCACCAGCCATATCCAACTAGCCGGCGATTGCAGGAGGGGGAAGAACATCGCGGGCTGCTGGTCTTCGGTGAGGTTCACGTATTTTCCGTCTTCGACCAGACCCACCACCCGAACGCGCGTGCCATCCCGCAGCTTGAAATACCGGCCGACAGCGTCCGGTACGGAGCCCAGTATCTTGCTTGCGAACTCCCGGTTCACCACTGCTACGCGCGGGGCGTTTGTGTCGTCATGCCAGGTGAAGGCTCTGCCCGCCAATAAAGATGTCCCGGAAGCGCGGAAGTAGTCTGGAGATACGTTATACATACTAGGGTCGGCCGCGGCATTCGATGGGTTCATATCCTCGGTGGTGTCGGTATAGACAAGCGCTTGCCAACTACCGGGAATTTCTAACGGCGGATAATTCACCGATCCTACGGAATCTACGCCAGGAATCGCTTGTACGGCATCGATCATGCGCCGTTGCATTGCGGGTATTCCTTCGCCGCTGTAGCCTGCTGCCTTCAGATCGGTATCCACCAGCATCGCGTTCCGCGGCTCAAAACCGAAGTTGCTGTGCATGGAGCGCACGAGTCCGCGCACAGCAACCATCGATGAAGTGACCAGCACGACACAGATCGCAATTTGGACGACAAGCAATACGTCGCGCAGGGTAAGTCGGCGCCCGAACGCGCCTGTCGATCCCGCTTTGACGATCTCGTACGGATTGGCCCGGAGAATCTGGCGCACGGGAACAATTCCGAATAGAACTCCGCTGACCAACGCCAAGACCAAAGCTACCAAATAAACCTTAGCGTCCGGACTTACCGGAACATGGAGGGGGAATTGCGGAAATGGCCGCCACAGGCTCAACCGGCGCAAAAGCAGAATGCTCGCCGTGAGTCCCGCAGCACCTCCAGCGAGCGAAAGCAGCACGGATTCGGTGAATAGCTGGCGCAAAATGCGAGCGCGGCTCGAACCAAGAGCCAGGCGCAAGGCCAGTTCGCGAGAACGGTCGGCGGCCCGCGCGGCAAACAGGCTGCCCAGGTTGGCACACGCCGCCAACAGTATCAAACCCGAAAGAAGCATTAATCCGGCGAGAAAAGCCCGCATGGGCCGGCCCAAATAGTCGCCATGAAGACCGGGCCGCGCCAGCGTATAAGGGTCATTACTTTCTTCTTTGGGATAGTTTTTTTTCAGGTAGGAATCCACGGAGTTCAGATCGGCAGTGGCCTGTGCCGGAGTGACGCCGGGCTTCAGATGTCCCACCAGCTCAAACATCCAATGGTTCGAGCGCGCGTTCAACATCTTCTCGCCGGATAACTGCTCATGGTTGACGATGGGCACGAAGATATCCGAAGCGAAAAACAAGACGGTCCCCTGGAACCCCGGAGGCGCCACGCCAAGAATGGTGACTGGATGTTTGTTTAGCCGAACGACGCGGCCCACCACGCCGCGATCATCCTGAAAATGGCTGTGCCAGTATGCGTAGGTGAGCACGACATAAGGCGCGCTGTTGGGGCCATGCTCATCGGAAGCGTGGAAGAGACGGCCAAGGTACGGTTGAACGCGCAATGTGTCGAAGTAGTTTCCGCTGGTTTCGTATTCCCAGACATTGGATAGATCTTTGCCCGTGTCCAGCCCTGCCTGAGAGATGGCCCAAGCAGCCACATCGTCGAAGCTGCGATTGCGCTGGCGAAGATCGAGATAATCGGGGTAGGAGTGGGACCCGACGCCGCTCCCATGTTGGATTACGAAAAGGCTCTCTGCCTGAGGCACATTCAGCGGACGCAGGATGAGCGCATTCAATACGCCGAAGACGACTGCGTTGGCGCCAATGGCCAGCATCAGTGTCAAAACGGCAGTGACGGTGAAGCCGGGAGACTTGCGCAGTTGGCGTAGGGCGAATCGCAGGTTCTGCAGCAGGGTGGTCATGGTCGGGCTCCGGATCACGGCAATTCTATTCAGAAAAGCAATTCGAGAGCCAAAGTGTTTTAAACGCAACTGTATGAGAAAAGATCGGCTTACGGAATCTCGCAGGCGCATGGGAATCGAATTGCGTCCAGTTTCGCCGGCGGGTGTCCGTGAATGAACAGGGGAGGCGGCAACGGCGGCTTCCGTTCTCAGTTGACGCCAGCAGGCCAAGGCGCTCATTGACCGAAGCCTGAGTGCGACTGGCAGGATTACTCCCCATAAACGGGCTTATCGTTATCAACTCCCGTACCGTCGGCAACTCGGACTCTACGCGGCCGCGGGCCAATTGGCGAAAAATCCCCATTTCACTTGTTGACCCCGCGTAACCATGTTTCTCGGTGTAACCGGTCTGTTTTCGCCAATAATGCGGAGTTGAGTAAAATCATTCCGGTTTTGCATATCCGAGTTGATCAAACTGCGGTTAAATAGCTTTGGCAGAAGAACAGGTAGTGATGCTCGGCGGGAACTCCCCCCGGCCCGCCTACGTAGTACCTATAGCGCTCGGAGGTCCACATGCTCTGGTTCTACGAATCTTTCTTTCCCGCGGTCTGGATTCTCTTTCTTCTCTACTGGCAAATCAAAGCCGCCAAAACCAAAACCACCCAGCGCCTCGAGCCGGCTGCCTCGCGCATCCTACGCGTCGTCATCTTCCTGATCGCGATTGCTTTACTCTCGATACCTCGCATCCCGCTGCCCTGGCTTTACCTCCAGCTCTGGCCGTCTGGTTATTGGCCATTCTGGCTGGGAGCTGCCCTCACCGTCGCCGGCCTTCTCTTCGCCGTCTGGGCGCGCGAGCACCTCGGCAGCAACTGGAGCCGCTCCGTGACCATTAAGCAGGGCCACGAGCTGATCACCAGCGGTCCCTATGGGGTGGTCCGTCACCCCATCTACACCGGCATTCTGACCGGGTTTCTCGGCATGGCGATTGCGATCTCACAGGTGCGCGGGTTCGTCGTTTTCGGCCTGATCTTCTTCGTGCAGTGGATCAAGCTCCGCATGGAGGAGAAATGGATGCGCTCCCAGTTTGGAGAGACGTATGCCACCTATGCCCGAGAGACTGCCGCCCTGGTGCCCTACATCCTCTGATCGCAGGCACCCTGATCGGTGGCAAACATCCCCATTTCACTCGTTGAACCCGCGTGATCACGTTCTGGCGTAATCGAAATATTTACATCCACGTCCCATCGGTGCCGCGCGATTTTTTCTTGCGCGCGCAAATAGCAGCCGGATAGGATTAGCAACCTCTGGAGGAACGAATGCGAACGTCAATTTTATTGGGCGTGGTTCTTGTATCGTCGGCCATTCTTTTCGCAGCCAATGACTACCAGCCACTCAAGGTCAAGACCGGCCAGTGGCAGGTGGCCACCACCAGCGATTTGGCGGGGTCACAGCACACGAATTCCTATACAACGTGCGTAACCGCAAAGGATTTGAATACCAACCCGTGGGCGAAGGGATCGGATGACAACTGTCAATGGACCGTGGTGAGTTCCACCGCGAGCGACATGGAAGTGCATGGAGCGGCATGCGCGGCCGGCAAAGACTACGGCATGGAGACAACTGTCGACATCAAGTTTCACGTGGTCGATTCCGAAAACGTCAAAGCTTCCATGCAGGGCACGGCCAAGGGCAACGGACAAACCGTGAACTTTCATGGAACATACACGGGCAAGTGGATTGGCTCCAGCTGCCCCGCCGATACAAACTAAGGCCGAAAGAGTAATCGGCTGTTAACAGCCGTCATTCCGGCACTCGCGTAAACTGCTAGTCCGGTGGAAGGAGGCGTCATGGCCAAAGGCTACTGGGTGGTGTTCTATCGGAGTGTTTCCAATCCCGCTGCCGTCGCGCAATACGCCAAACTAGCGGGAGCCGCCATCCTGGCTGGGGGAGGACGTTTTCTTACTCGCGGCGCAGCGGTTGAGGCATTCGAAGCGGGGAAAAAAGAGCGGTCCGTGGTGATCGAATTTGACAGCGCCGCGAAAGCCGTCGAGGCTTACCGGAGTCCCGCGTATCAAGCCGCGTTGAAACTTCTGGAAGGCGCGGTGGAGCGGGACGTGCGCATTCTGGAGGGCGTTGCCTGAATCGGAAAGGCGTTGGAACCAAACCGCGTTCGATCCCGTAACATGTCTGCAACATGCAGAACGAATTGATTGAGCAAGCCCCTGCCCGGATGGATCGCTCCCTTCACCACGATAACCTAACCTTGCTGGCCATCGCGGCGGCGATGGCTGCCGTGCACATTGCAACCAACGGCCGCTACGGCTTTCATCGCGACGAGCTGCAAACGCTGAGCGACGCCTTGCATATGGATTGGGGATTCGTGGCGTATCCGCCGTTTACGCCTTTCGTTGAACGAATCGGGATGGCCTTGTTCGGGCATTCGCTGGTTGGATTGCGCATGTTCTCGGTGCTGGCGCAGTCCGCGGTGATCCTTATTGCCGGGTTGATGGCGCGGGAACTGGGCGGGGGAAGGCTGGCACAAGTTACGGCGGCAATTTCAGTGGCGCTGGCGCCGCTTGCGATGTTCGAGGGCACGGAGTTTCAATACTCCACATTTGATTATCTATGGTGGGTGCTGATTGCTTATTTTGTAATCCGCCTGCTGAAGTCGAGCGATGCGCGCTGGTGCGTGCCTATTGGCGTGGTCATCGGCCTGGGCTTGATGACCAAGTACACGATGGCATTTTATGTCGCCGGAATTGTGGGCGGTCTGGTGTTGACGCCGGCGCGGCGGTTTGTTGCGAGCAAGTGGTTTTGGATGGGAGTCGCGCTGGCGTTCCTGATTTGCCTGCCCAATCTGATTTGGCAGTTGCGGCATGACCTGATCTCGCTGCATTTCCTGCAGCACATCCACAAGCGCGACGTGGGGGAGGGAAGAGCAAATGGATTCTGGCGCGATCAATTTCGCGTCAACACGAATCTGGCGGCGGCGCCGTTGTGGATTGCCGGCCTGATTTTCTTGTTCCGTGATCGGCGCTACCGGGTGCTGGCCTGGATGTACGTGATTCCGCTGGTGGTGTTCGCGGCGACCAAGGCGCGTTTCTACTACCTGGGCGCGGCCTACCCCGCGCTTCTGGCGATGGGCGCGGTCGCAGGCGAGCGCTGGGTGATGACCATGAGGCGCGGCTGGCGCTGGACGGTCGAGGCTGCGCTGTTTGCCGGAATGGCGCTCTGCGGCATCTATATTGCCGCGGTGATTATTCCCTGGGCTTCGAGCGGCCGGTTGAAAGAATTTGCCCTGAAAAACAATGGCGATCTGCGCGAGGAGATTGGCTGGGACGATCTGGTGCGGGCGGTGGCAGGGGTTCGCGATGGGCTCACCCCGGAGCAACAGCAGAATTTCGGAGTGCTGGTGGGAAATTATGGCGAGGGTGGGGCGATTACGATTCTAGGGCCGGAGTATGATCTGCCGCCGGCGATTCAGTTGACGAACTCGGGATGGCTGCGAGGATATCCGGCGCCTCCACCGGACACGCTGATCGTAGTGGGTTGGAATCAGCGGCAAGTGGATCAGTCCTTCACAACATGCCGGCTGGCGGGACACAACGGGAATTCTTTGGGCGTCAAAAATGAGGAGAGCCAGGATCATCCCGACATCTACGTTTGCGGGCCGCCGAAGCAGGGCTGGGCTGAGTTCTGGAGAACGCATGAGAGGTTTGGATGAGCAGGCTTGAGTGTTGAGTCTTATTCGCGACCGCCGTGCTGGCGAAGCAACTTTGCGATGTCAGTGTGCCCCGTGTGTATCGCCCACGCCAAAGGCGTGCCCATTTTATCTGCTGCATTGACATCGGCGCCGTTTGCCAGCAGCACTTCCGCCACATCCATGTAGCCTTTCCCTACCGCGATGATCAAGGGAGTATTGCCATCCACCCTATCCCTGACGTCGGGGCGGGCACCGTGGATGAGCAGCACCTTCGCAGCCGTTGCATTGTCAGCCAGACTCGCGTAGTGCAACGGGGTTAAGCCATTTGCGTCCGCCGCATTCACGTCGGCTTTATGGGCAATAAGTACTTCCAACAGCGCAGAGTGCTCCGCACCCGCGGATGCCGCCTGATGCAGGGGCGTACTTCCGTTGTTGTCCTTTGCGTTGGCATCTGCTTTGCTGGCGAGCAGTAACTCTGCCATTTTCGTGTAGCCGTTCGCTGCTGCAAGGTGTAAAGGAGTGAAGCCATCCCCATCTTTACTGAAGACGAGATTAGGACTGCTTTTGGTCAGGCTGCTGACCTTGGCGACGTCGTTGTTCTTGACTGCTTCATGAATCTCCCCGGCCAGCACAAGATTGCTCCACGCCAGCAAGATCAAGAAGGCTATGAAACTGGAACTGCGCAAGGGAGAGACTCGGCCAAAAGGCGGCGCCATTGGTTCGGACTCCTTGATTCAGCTAAGTATATCCGGCACGGTAGACAAGCGTAGACCGAATAGGCACGGGCAATCTTTCTTGATAATCTTTAAGCGACCGCGCGGAGGGATGCGTGAGTGGTTGAAACGGGCGGTCTTGAAAACCGCTGTGCCTGAAAGGGTACCGGGGGTTCGAATCCCTCTCCCTCCGCCATGCGATCTGGGTCGCAGAGAAAACCGGCTGCATTTCAGCGAAATCGCCGCAAGTTTGCGGCTTGCCCACAAAACCGAATGAAGAAAGAATAGTAATGATGCGCCTCCGTTGGCCACTCTTTGTTTGCTTCGTGCTGATTGGGGCGCAGTCACTCATGCAAGCGCAGACGACGGAAGTCTCCATCCGCGGAGATCAGTTCCTGCTCAACGGCAAGCTTACCTATGCCGGACGCTACTACAAGGGGATGAAGATTGAAGGCCTGCTCATGAATGTCCGTGCGGTGCAGGCGATCTTCGACGACGCAAACCAGGAGACGCGGACGAGATGGGCCTACCCCGATACCGGCAAGTGGGACGCTGAGCGCAACGTCGGCGAGTTTTTGGCTGCCCTGCCGGAATGGCGCCGCCATGGAGTGCTCGCCTTCACGGTCAATCTGCAAGGCGGAAGTCCCGAGGGGTACTCGAAAAGCCAGCCATGGGAGAACACCGCGATCGATCCCGATGGCAACCTGCGGCCCGCCTATATGAACCGGCTTTCCCGCGTGCTCGACCGCGCCGACCAATTGGGCATGGTGGTGATCGTCGGCTACTTCTACTTCGGGCAGGATCAACGAGTGAAGGACGAGCCGGCGGTGAAGCGCGCGGTTACGAACGCCACCAATTGGCTCCTCGATAGCGGGCACCGCAACGTGTTGGTCGAGATCGACAACGAGTGTGATATTTCGACGTACCACCATGACATCCTGAAGGCGGAGCGGGTCCAGGAGTTGATCGAGCAGGCCAAGAGCATAACGCGCGGCGGCCGGCGCCTGCTGGTCGGGACCAGTTACAGCGGCGGTACGCCCGCCGGGGCCAAGGTTATCGAGGCATCGGACTTTCTCCTGCTGCATGGCAACGGCCCGGACGATCCGGAGCGCATCCGTAGGATGATCCGCACCTCGCGCGACGCTGCGACCTGGCGGCCGATGCCGATCCTGATCAACGAAGACGACCACTTCCGCTTCCGCGACCCGGATAACCACATGAAGGCGGCGCTCTCCGAATACGTGTCCTGGGGCTACTTCGACCCCGGCAAGAGCAACTACGCGGATGGCTACCAGTGCCCACCGGTCCACTGGACGATCAACACGGAACGAAAGCGGCAGTTCTTCAACGCAGTGAAAAAAATTACCGGCTCATGAAAGCGCGCCGAATCGCGTTGTTAGCCGGCAATGGCATCGCCGATTACCCCAAGTCCCTCGCTGCGCTCACGCCTGCGAAAACGGCGCAAGTTCGAATCCCTCTTTCTCCTCAATGAATTGTTGTTATGCCCCAGCTCCCCGCGCGCTCTCCTTTTTCTGGGCGTACATCATGGTATCCGCCCACTCGATGACCGCGGCTAAGGTTTCTCCCGGCTGCCATTGTGCCAGTCCAATGGCCGCGTCCACCATCACCCTAAGTTCTTGCGCGCCTTCTGCCGGACGGATTGCATATTGTCCGAAGGCCCATTTTTGCAGGCGTTCGATTTGAGCTTTCGCTCCGTTGGCGTCGCCATCCATGATCAGCAAGAATTCATCGCCGCCCCAGCGGCCGACAACATCGGACGCGCGCGAGTTGGAGCGCAACTCCTCCGCGAACTGGCGCAGCAGATCGTCCCCCGCCAGATGGCCGTGCTTGTCATTCACCTCTTTTAGCCGGTTGAGATCCATCATCACCAGGCAGAAAAGGTGACCACGCGCGATCCGCGATACAAGATGCTCCTCCAGCCCGCGACGGTTCGCCAGGCCGGTGAGAACATCCCGCAGCGCAACCTCCTCGATTTTCTTGAGCTTCTTCTCATAGCTGGAGACTTCGGTCTGGAGTTGTTCTACGAGCTGGTGACTCTGCTGCTCCATCTGGTCTACGTAGGTCTTCAGTTCGGTTGCCTGCTGGACCAACGTGGCGCGAACCTGGGTCAGATCCTCAAGGTTTGATATGGCATGAAGCCGCGCCGTGAACTGATTGAAGTGATCGGCGTAGGTGTGATCCCTTTCTCCAACCGACTCGGCGGTGCGCGCCAGGACCAGCAAAAGTTCTTTGATTTCTGAGGTTCTTTCCTTGAAATAGGCGGCGACCCGGTCTCCCCATTGCTGCAGTTGCTGGTTGGCTTGGCTTCCGACTTCGCCAAGCAAGCCGGCGGTGACGTCCTTTTCCAGGCGTTCGGCGAGAGCTTTCAAATGGTCCTGCAGCTCCGGGCCTACGGCGGGACAGGCACAGGCTCCGCTCTTTCCTGCGCTGTCGAGTAAAGAGCAATATGATTTGAGGCTCGCCTGCAAGAGTTCCGCGGGATTGGCCGGGCTCAGCCCCTGTGCCTCCGGTTTCATCTCAAGGTACTTTTTCAGCGAGATCACAGTCCGGTCCTAGGGCTTGTCTCCCTGTCTTGCACATAATGGGAGAATCTGGGGGTTTTGTTTTGCGCCTGGCACACGCAAGCCAAAGTGCCTGCTGGGTAGTATCGGCAAGATGGGTCCAAAGCGTTAGCCCCAGCCGGTAGGCGACCGCTCGGTGTTTTTGGATCGCGAATCGGAAAGCCAAAACCCGATTTCATTCGCCCTTTTGCGGCGTTTCTTTCGGCTTCTCGGGAGCCTCATTCATTCGGTGGTCGGCAGCGTCGATCATCTCGGCCGCGGTCTGCGAAGAAATCAGCCCGCTTTGGAAGGCACGCTCGATGGAGCTTTTTTCGGCGGCCGCCAGGCGAGTTCTGGCCATGCGCAATTCGTCGTCAAGCCGGGCTTCGTCCTTGTCATAAATGCTTTCGATTTCGGCATTAATGCCCTGCAGGCGGGCTTCGTTTTCGCGGCGCAGGCGTTCGTACACGGGCAGGGAAACCAGGTTGTTGTTCAGCAGGCTTTGCAACTCGATCAGCGCGGAAGAGACCGCGATCTTGCGCACCCGGGCACGCTCATAATCGTCTTCTTTGTTGGTCCCCAGGCGCAGCAGGCGCAACAAGGGTTTGATCGTCAAACCTTGCACGATCAGAGTAAACGCCACCACGCCGAAGGTCATGGCCAGAATCTGGTCGCGGTGGGGAAAATCGAGGCTGAGACTCAGAACCAGAGCCAGTGAAAGAGCGCCCCGCATGCCGCCCCATACCATGACGTGCTGCCAGGGCAGAGGAATCTTCTCGGTGAATCGATTGCTGATTGGCGTCAGGCCGTAGATGGAAACCACGCGGCCCAGAAGAACAGCTCCGACCGCGAGCAGTGTGGCAGCCCAGTAATGCACGAGATCTTCAATGCGTACCTGCAGTCCGATCAGAAGAAAAACGATGGAATTAATGACGAACGAGGAATAGTCCCAAAAAGACCATACCGCGAGCTGGGTGCGCGGGCTCATCCCCGATTTGACGCTCACGTTTCCGGTCATCAGGCCGGCGGCAACGGTGGCGATCACGCCCGAAAGATGGGCCGACTGCGCCGCCAGATAGGCGCTGTAAGCCAGAATCGTAGTGAGCGTAATCTCGATGCGAGGCTCGTCGATTTTCTGAGTAATTCTGCTGAACAGGTAGCCCAGAATGATGCCGACGGCGGCGCCTCCCAAAACCACGACTACGAAATTACGAATGCCGCTTCCGACGCTCAGCCCGCCCGCGGCAGCTCCCGTCATCAAAATCCCAAACAGCACTGCCGCGGTGCCGTCATTGAACAGGCTCTCGCCCTCGACGATCACCGAAAGCCGTTTCGTGACCGCCATGTCGGCAAAAATCGAAAGCACGGAAATTGGATCGGTGGCAGAGATGATGGCGCCGAAAATCAGCGCGGTGGAAACCGCCAGCCCAATCGCCCAATGAATGGCAAATCCTGTGATGAGAGTTGCCACCAGAACGCCGACCGTCGCCAGCAGCACGATGGGCAGGGCATTCTGGCGAAGATGGCGGACTTGCATCTTCAGCCCGCCTTCGAACAGCAAAGCCGGAAGGAACACCACCAGACTGACGCTGGGCGT
This sequence comes from uncultured Acidobacteriaceae bacterium, assembly GCA_963770915.1. Classification (GTDB taxonomy): domain Bacteria; phylum Acidobacteriota; class Terriglobia; order Terriglobales; family Acidobacteriaceae; genus PALSA-270. The sequence goes on along the minus strand of CAVYRG010000001.1, from coordinate 461,319 downwards.
CAGCCAGTCGGGCTTGTGGCTGATCAGGCTGGCGAGAATGGGGAGATGAACCGATCCTAGAACCAGGCCACCCAGCACCAGAGCCACGGTATAGGGAATTCTGAGGCGCGCCGCAACCACGGCGATGGCCGATGCCGCGATCAAGAGCCATATCAGGAACTCCACTGCGAAACTGGTGGTCATAGGCCGTCTTGGCGAAAGACAACATTATCCTCCTCGAACTCGCCCGGTGGAGGCTTCTGGTTCCCGATTTTCGATTGCTTCATCCTCAGCTTTCTAACCACGCTATTCACGAATGCCGAAGCCCTTTGTTTCAATGACGAAAGGAGTGAGGGCTGAAGTGTGGCTTAGGCTTTCCGATAAACAGATGGGGAGGCCCGTTTCGCGGCTGGAAGCCCAAGTTTGCCCTTACAGGAGGTGCCCCAAGTGATGCGAAAAAAAGAAGGCTCGGGAATCAACAGAATGAGGACGTGGTTGGGTTCTGTCATCCTCGGAGTCTCGGCATGAACGCTACTGGGAGGGCCCCGGGGGAGCCAGGGTCGACCTGGCGGAACTGCGGGCTCGCATGGAGGACAATGACGAGCTGCTGAGAGACCTGTTGGACGTGTTCAAGCGGGAGTTTCCGGTTCTGCTGGCCTCGCTGCAAAATGCGATCGCCAATCGGGACATGGCGCAGGTGGAAAGACTCGGCCACAACATTAAGGGAATGACATCAACGCTGGCTTTCGGGCGAGCCGCAGAGGCCGCCAGGCAAATCGAGCGTATGGGGAAGGAACAGATCTTGGACGGACCGCCCGAGGAGTTGGTAAAGCTCGAGCACGAGGCTAACCTGGCCGTGGCCGAGCTGGAAGCCTATTGCAAACGGTCGCCGCGACGAAGATTCTGATTGGCGACGACGTGCCACTTTCGCGGCGTTTGCTGCGATGCACTGCAGCGCCGGCCGCGAGGTTCTGGCCAAAGAGCATGGACGCCAGGCAGCCGAGGTTGAGGTCGCGTCAAACTCACGTTGCCGCAGCCGCCATCGCGACTATTTCCCGCGGCACACTTACCGCGATCTTGGTATTGGCAGAATCATGTTTGTAGAAAGCCGTGAGTCTCAGAATAAGTGCTTTGGTTACTTCCTGTCCTTTGGCTACGACCAGCATTCCATCCTGGTTTTCGATGTTCTGGCGCAGAATCATTCCCACTTGGAGCTGATCAATGGTGCACTCACGAAGTTCATGCTCTTCCGCTTTCAGCTCTACCAGGGCCTCGAAAATCCGCGGGTCGAGATCGCGATTCTGGCGCGCTAGGCGGTGGGCGGCTTCCGTCTTGGAAACGTCGTTGCGAACCATTTCGTCGAAGGCCAGGGCGACGCGCAGAATGGAAGCGCCCAGACGCATGTCAGCCATATCACGGTCTGCCAGGTCGCCTTCCACGGGAACGGGTTCATTCTGGTGAGCGATCATCCACGCGATGGGCTCCATACGCGGGATTCTAGAAAGCAGATCCCGAGCAACCCCCGGATGATCGTGGAAGAGCTGCGCTTCCTCCGGAGTGAATTCATGGTGGCGGGTATACGCGGCACCCATTATTTCGGGGTCGATGGTGACGCATCCCAATTGCGACATCATGGCGGCCACCTCGAAGCGCCACGGGTTCGGGAGGCGCAGCACGGAGACGATGTGGCGGATGTAACGGCGAATCCGGCTGGCGCGGCTGAAAGCGGCTGGGTTCACCAGACTGAGCACGTCAGTGAGCACCTGGACGCTCCCCTGCAAGGTTTTTTCCAGGAGTTCTCTTTCGGCGGTGATTAGGCGATGCTGCATCAACCCCGCGGTCAAGGCTTTTCCCATGGTTTCTTTGTTGCAGGGCTTGGTCAGGAAGCGGAAGATGTTTCCGTCGTTGACCGCGACCACAGCGGTCTGGATTTCGGCATTCCCGGTCAGCATGATGCGCACCGTGTCCGGCTTCAGCAGCTTGACTTTCGCCAATAGCGTGGCCCCATCCATTTCCGGCATACGCATGTCGGAGACGACCACGGCGTAGGGACCGGTCTGCTCCAGTGCTCGTAGGGCAGCGGCACCACCGAGGGCGGTGTCAATCTGAAATTCGCCGCGGAACAGGCGCTGATAGCCTGCCAGCACGCTAGCTTCATCGTCCACCATGAGAACTCGTTCAGGCACGGTTTTGGCTCCGAGCGGCAATTTCCTCACACGCCAGCCGCCAGGCGGGAAGCTGTCCCTGGATCCCAAGACGGGTCAGCAAGGGTTCGTCGAGCTCGATCGGGTCGACGATCCCCGGATAAGGATGTACGACGCGGTCACAGTAGTCGGCCGCATGCACCGCAATCAGCGGCGTAAAGGCCTTCGGCTGCGCCAGAGAAGGATGGTCGTGCCAGGCGACGGCTTCGACCACCGCATCCGAAAGCCCCCACAACCCGAGGAGATAAGCACCCACCGCGGCATGGGTGCAGCCGAATGCGTCGGCCTCGCAGGACTCCAATCCTTTGCCGGATTGCAGCCCGCACTGCAGCACTCGCTGAAACTCGGCCCCAAATGCAGAAGCGAGAACCAGCAGTCCGATATCGTGCAGTAACCCGGCAGCGAAGGCCTCATCCACAAATGCTCGCGGACACTTTTGCACTTGCGTGATCGCCTTGGCGAAGCTGGCGGTGATCATGCTGTGGTTCCATAGAAACCCCAGTTCCTTTAGTGCATGTTCACCAAGATCGTCAAAGACTTGCACGCTGAGCACGAGCGCTTTCAGGTTCTCGATGCCAATGAGTGCGGTTGCCTGTTGCGGATTCGATACCTGGCAAGAAAGTCCGAAGAACGCGGAGTTGACCAACTGCAGGACCTTAGCGGCCATTCCCATGTCTTTCGCAATGAGATCGCCGATGGTGGCAATCGAAGTATCGGGAGAACGCAGGGCTTCGGTTACCGCAACGTAGAGCTTAGGCAGGCTGGGCACAGCTTTGAGACGGCAAACCACTTCCTTCAAAGCGGGGTTGTCGAACATGTCGCGCAGGCCGAAAGCGCGAGTCAGCCTCTGCTTGAGTTCGTCGACGTCGCAGGGTTTGGAGAGATACTGGTGGCTGGGGCCAACGGATCGCAGAATAGTTTCGCGATCCGACTGCCCGGAAAGAATAATGCGCACCGTGCGCGGGAATTTGGCCTTGACCTGGTCCAGCAGTTGAGCTCCATCCATGCCGGGCATACGCATATCCGTGATCACCACGTCAAAGGGGGATTCCGACATCGCATCCAGGGCCGCGAGTCCGCTGGTGGCGAACTCAATCTCCCACTCTGCGCGCATGCTGCGTAGGCTGCGCTGCAAGCCTTGCAGCACCATCGGTTCATCGTCCACGAATAGAATTCGCTTGCTCATCCTTCAGCCAGGTCTGCGGGCGGGGCGAAAGCTTTTGCGCCGCAGCACCTTCTGGGTTATCGGCTTAACTTACGTTTACTTCACTGACGGGGTGCTGTTGGCTGCGGCGATGGTCCCTCAACGAAGAGGGGAGGTCAAAAGCCAATGAGGGAGGTCGGTACCGGGCGGGGATGCTTTTTGGGGCTTACTTAGCCGCTCGGCGGCGCGCTTCGCTTCCACGATTTGCTCGGGGGTCAGCGACTGGGCAATCCTTTGCTGGGCGGCGCTGATTTCATCTCTCGTATCCGAGGCTGTGCGCTCTGACACGAGGTACCACGTGTATGCCGCAAACAGATCTTTGGCGGTTCCCCGGCCTTCCGCGTACATCTCGGCCAGCGCAACCTGCGCAGTGAGTTCGCCCTGCTCGGCGGCTTTCTGGAGCCATTCCACGGTGGGCGGCGCCGGCGCGCCGGCAGCGGCTCCGGGATTCCCACGAACCGCCGCAGTGCCGCCCTGATGAGAAGCCTGGCTCAGAGTTAACGAGAGCAGTTCTAGACGGCTCGAAACGCCCAACTTGTCAAACACGCGGAACAGATAATTCTTGACGGTGTGCTGGCTGAGCGCTAGTCGGGCGGCGATTTCCCGGTTGGTCAGCCCTTCGGCCAGGCATTGGACTACTTCCATTTCGCGTTTGGAAAGCAGACTCAGACCGTTGGCCCCGAGGGCGCGCACCATAGGCGATGCCGCCAGCGCTTCGATGGCAAACACCATTTGTTGTTCGTTGGCCCAGATTTGCCCGGCGTGCACGTGATGAACGCACTTGCCTAGCGTCTCCAGTGAATCGTGGCGCGTGAAGACTCCGCGGGCGCCGGCGCGAAAGGCCTCCACCACAATTTCTCGCTTCGAGGAATCCAGCAGAACAATCGCCCGCAAGTCGGGATTCGCGGTGCGCAGCTCGCGCAGCGTTTCCAACCCGCGCATAGGTTCCTCGTCCAGATTCGAACTGAGCACCACCACCTGAATTTTGTGAGTGGTAACGGCCTCCATCAGATCGCGGGAGTGGGAGGCTGCTCCGATCACCTCAAGGCTTCGGTCGCGCCGCAGTGCATCCGCCAACAGCTGAGTGTGAATGCGGGTGTTGTCCGCAACCAGGACGCGGAAGCCTTGTTTCTCCGTGCTTGCGTCGAAGGGCATAGCTTCTCCAACAGCGAAAGGTCGCGGCTCTTGCAACTGCGATACGGCGCCGAAACAGAACACGAAAACATTCCGCGGCGGCAAAACGGACCGACGGCGCTCAAGGGGGGAGGAGTTTGCTGCCAGCAACCAAGGTTGCAACCACCACCGCAATGGTACAGAAGATGTCTCACGGTCGCAAGGAAAGTGAACTTATATGCACACACGGTGGTAATTGGCTGCAACATGTCTCCATATGAGACTATTTTCATTACCAAGCTGCTCGTAGATCGCCGCCGCATTTCCTCTGCCACGCCATATTGATGTGATATAAATACATATTTATCAATAACTAACACATGATTATTTGGGTCTCGCGATGAGCTCTCGAGCTAGACGCTCGAAGTTCGTCGTGGCAAGTAAAACTATCGTGCTGGAGAATTAAGTACTTAATCCGCATATCTCATTGCATGCAGCCAATCGGTTCATGTTCGTTAGGTCTGTCATGCTCTAGGCATTGGAACCTCTTGCAGCCAGTTGCATCCTGCGCTATTCTGCGACTGTCACACGGGCTTGCAATGTCAGAGCTTTTCCCTCCCCCGCCCGGTAACGCACTTCATCACCCATGGATCACGTTCAAGTCCACCCAGCGGATGGGACTGAGAGGGCGAAGCTATGAGCGCTGGCCAGCAAGCCTGGGAATCAGTGGCGCAGCTTCCGGCCGCCAGCATGGATGAGGCCAAGTGGTACGCGGTCCACACCCGCTCCCGCCACGAAAAAATGGTAGCGCAGCGCCTGCGCGAGCAGGGGCTTGACTCTTATCTCCCACTGCTGAAGCAGACCCGCCGTTGGAGTGATCGCAAGAAGATCGTCGAAATGCCGCTGTTTGGTTGCTACGTGTTCGTGCGCATGGCTCTCACCGGCCAGGAGCGTTTGCGGGTTTGCACCACCGATGGGGTGCTGCAAATCGTTGGTTCGCGCGGCGCAGGCCTGCCGATCCCGGACGAACAGATGGATGCAGTACGGTTATTGTTGGCTGAGCAGCTCCCCTGTTCCGCGCATCCCTTCCTCAAGATCGGCGAGCGCGTTCGCGTCCGCGGCGGGGCGATGGACGGGGTGGAAGGAATTCTTCTTGCCCACAACCGAGATCGCACGCTCGTTGTATCGGTGGATGTGATCCAACGTTCCCTGGCGGTTCGCATCGAAGGCTATCGCGTTGAGCCTGTCTAGCTGACCTTACTTCCGCTCCCAGTCATTACATCTTTCATCCACAAGTTTCCATGTCCATGAAGCAATCTTCCGGCGGCAACAACACTGCATCGCCCGAGCTGGTGCGCGTGCTGGTGGTGAGCCGCGATCCCGCCGGCCTCAGCGTGTTGCGGGCCATCGGCGAAGCTAACAGTTGGGGAATCGAAATCGCGGGCAGCGGCTGCGAGGCTTTGGAACGAGTGCAGTCCGGCGCTCTGCCGGATATAGTGCTGCTTGATCAAACCCACGGCGACGCCGGCGGAGTGTACGCCCTGCGCTGGTTGCGCCGCATACGGCCGGACCTTTCGGTGGTGCTGCTGGTGCCGGCAGAGAATGCCCAGCAGCGCGCAGAAGCCATGCGGCTCGGAGCGCACGATTATCTGGTGCAGCCCCTGGAGGCGCAGAAGCTTGAAGAAGTGCTGCTTCGCAATTTCCCTTCCGCCACGGAAGCCATTGATACTGAAATTACCAGTGAGCAGGTCGAACCGGTGGGCGAGGACATGTTCTTTGTCGCAGCCAGCCCGGTCATGCGGAAGCTGCGGGCGCAGGCAGAACTGCTCGCCCAGATTGACGTGCCGGTCCTTATCGTGGGAGAAAACGGCAGCGGGAAGGAAGCCACGGCGCGGTTGATTCACAAGCTCTCGGTGCGCTCCGGATTCCAGTTCCGCAAAGTAAACTGCGCGGCGTTGCCCGGCGACTTGTTGGAACGCGAGCTGTTTGGCTATGAGCCGGGCGCATTCCCCGGCGCCGTGAACCGGCGAGCCGGGAAGTTCGAGCTCACGGAAAACGGAACGATCCTGCTGGACGACATTGCAGAAACTCCCTTGAACCTGCAGGCCAAGCTGCTCGATGTGCTGGAGGAAAAGCATTTTTCGCGCATGGGTGGCGAGGCGCGAGTTGGAGTGGATGTGCGCATCGTGGCCTCCACCAACGGCAACCTGGAACAGGCTCTGGTGCAGAAGCGTCTGCGCGAAGATCTCTACTACCGCCTAAGCGCATTTACTATGCACGTGCCGCCGCTGCGCCAGCGCAAAGCGGAAATCCCGCTGCTGATGGGCCATTCCATGAACCAGATGGCGCGGCGCTACGGCCTGCCGGCGCGGGAGTTCTCCGCCGCCGTACTGCGGGCCTGCCAGGCCCACGAATGGCCCGGCAATTTGCAGGAACTGGAGAACTTCGTGAAACGCTACCTGGTGATGAGAGAGGACGAAGAGTTGGCGCTGCACGAGCTGGGAAGAAACGGCGACCACGGGTTGGAGAATCCGCGCACAATTTCCGAAGCCGTGCTGCATCCGGGGCATGAAGGCGTAGAATCGGAAGAGTCCGGTTCCGGCTTGCGTTCGCTCGTGCAGAGCGTCAAAGGCGAAGCCGAACGCAACGCCATCGCGGTGGCGCTCGAGCAAACCCACTGGAACCGCAAGGCCGCGGCCCGGATGTTGAAGGTGAGTTATCGCACCCTGTTGTACAAAATTCAGCAGTACCATATGACTCCGCCTCCCGCCGTTGTCGCGGCTCCGCATTGGGGTTCGAACGGCAAGGGGAATGGCAACGGCGAAGGCCGATAAACTGCGGCTGCGGTGCGCTGACAACGGCGTGCGTAGCTCGCGAATCAGGAGGTTTGAGCAATCCGTGATGACCAGGGAAGGGACAAAACTCCGGCGATGGACGAGAGTGATCGCCGCGGCCTGCTTGCTATTTTCCGGCCTGCTTTGGGCGCAAACCGCGAGTCCGGCGGGCGGCAAAACGGATGCCGATACCTCGGCGCACCGGAAACCGAAAGGCGACGCTACCGACTCGCCCGAACCCATGCACGACACCTACGTAATCGGCGCCGAAGATGTGCTGAGCATCAACGTCTGGCATGAGCCGGATATCTCGCGCTCGGTTCCGGTCCGCTCCGATGGCGCTATCTCACTTCCCCTCGTCGGAGAAGTGCAGGCGGCAGGGAAGACTCCCCTGCAGCTGGAGCGGGATATCACGCAGCGGCTGAAGGCGTACATCTCGGAGCCGGAAGTAGCGGTCATGGTGCAAGAGATGCGCAGCAAGCGCTTTAACATCCTGGGACAAGTGGTGCGGCCAGGGTCCTACCTGCTGACCGGTTCGGTGACGGTGCTGGACGCCATCGCGATGGCGGGCGGCTTCCGCGATTTCGCCAAACAGAAGCAAATTTACGTGCTGCGGCGCAGTCCTGACGGCACAGAAACGCGGTTTCCCTTTAACTACAAGAACGTGGTCAAGGGCAAGGACACCGACCAGAACATCCGGCTGCAGGCTCGCGACAGCGTGGTGGTGCCGTGATCGCGATGGGCAAGCAGGTGATGATGGTAGCGTTTCTGACGCTGGCGCTGGCCAGTTTGCTGGCGGCTCAGACGTCGCCGGCGTCTCCGCCGGCAACGGAAACGCCCGCCGGCGCTACTGGAGCGGACCAAAATACTGGCGCAGGTGCGGCACAGCAGAGTAACGGTGAGGCGACCCCGGCTCAGGAGCAAACCGCGGCGCCCACAGAGCAAGAAGTAGAGGACCGAGCCTACGTGCCGCTGTCGTTGAATATGGCAGGTGGCGGGCTCGAGTACACCGGCGAGGCGGCAGCGAAAAGCCTACTGACCGCCGGGGTGAACGCGAATGTCGGTTACGATACGAACATATTGTCGACGGCAGCTCCCACTACCGGCGGATTCACTTGGGCGGCAATGCCCAAGCTGGGAGTGCAAGTGGCGCGCCCCAGACTCAAATGGAAGCTGAACTGGGTCGGCGGTTATCTCTTCAATCAGAAATACAGCGCCTACAATTCCAGCTCCAACAAAGCGGATTTCGATTTTGGCTACCGCCTCAGCCCGCATGTGACCCTTAGTTTGAGCGATAGCTATTCCCGGGCGCCGCAGCTGGTGAACGATTTCCTCGGCAATCCCGCTGGCCCGGGATCGGGAGCCATTCAGCAGCCCAATCAGACCGTCATTCAGGATTCGCTGGTGGTCAATCAGGAAAATACCGGGACCGCGCAGCTGAGCTACCAGTACAGCGCCTCGGACATGGTGGGTGCGAGCGCCACTTCGAACATTTCACTGTTTGGACGGCCTCCGGCCGGCTCGCCGAATGTGTATTTCAATACCCACGGTATCGAAGGCGAGGCTTTCTATAACCACCGCTTCACGCCCCGCAATTGGGGTGGAATCACGTATTCCTTCGATCACCTCACCTTCAGCCCCGGCGCGGAAGTTGCCAACACCCACAGCTTGCTTTTGCTCTACACGTTTTATTTGCGCCGTACAGTGCAGCTAGCGGTGTTCGCGGGCCCGGAATATTCCTCGCTTGATACCACGATTGTGCAGATGGTGGTGCAGCCGCCCATGGTTTCGCTGACCGCCATGCCCAGTTCGCAACGCGGCTGGGCGGCAACCGGCGGGGGCACTCTGGCCTGGCAAGGAGAGCGCGGCAGTTTCGAGGTGAGCGCCTCCCGCAAGGTCAACAGTGGAGGAGGGCTGCTGGGTACGGTCGAACTCATCACAGCCAGCGGGGGGGCGCGCCGCAAGGTTGCGCGTTTCTCCGATGTTGAAATCAACGCATCCTATGGCGACAGCCGCCCGCTCGACAAGGCAGCGAGCGACTTCACAAAGGTCGACTCTGTCTCCGCCGGGATTAGCTGGGTGCAGCACCTTACTCGTGGACTCGAGCTTACCTTCGCCTTCGATCGTGAATACCAAACGCAAGACAGGCAAAGCGCCCCCGCCATTGTGATCAGTCACAGCCGCGGGTGGGCCTCCCTGGGCTACCAATTTGGCAAGGCTTTGGGAAGATAATATGGCAGAAGAATTTCTCGAATCCGAACCGCAGCAGCCGCTAAACCTGCACAAGTACTGGGAAATGGTGCTGCGCCGTCGCTGGTACTTTATCGTGCCTTGCTTCGTCGGCTGGCTGGCGGTGTGGGGCTTCAGCTGGCTGATTCCCTCCGTCTACCGCTCCGGCACCCTGATTCTGGTGGAGCAACCGTCGGTTCCCACTAGCATCGTGCCTTCCACCGCCGCCAGCGACCTGCAGGATCGCCTGGACACCCTCGACAAGCAGATTCGCAGCCGCACCCGCCTGGGGCAGGTGATTCACGACCTGAATCTCTATCCCACGCAACGGGCTCGCCATTGGAGCGACGATGCCCTGGTAAATAAGATGAACAAGGATCTCGACATTGAGGTCGGGCGTACTCCAGGGAAAGACCAATTAAGCTCGTTCAACATTTATTTCTCCGCCGATAGTCCCTACACCGCGCAGCAGGTGACCAACGAACTGGCCACCATGCTGATCAGCGAGACGGTGGAGAACGGCATTCAGAACTCTCACAACATCAACCAATTCCTGGACGCGCAATTGGAAGAGGCGCGCAAGACACTGGCGGAACAGGACGCGAAAGTTCGCGAGTTCAACGATCGCTATATGGGCGAGCTGCCCGGCCAAACCCAAGCCAATCTGCAGATACTGACCGGCTTCCAGGCGCAGTTGACGGCGGAGGAAGATGCCTTGGGCCGGGCCAAACAGCAGAATGTCTATTTTCAGTCGTTGCTCAGCCAGTACCGGAGCCAGGCCGAGGTACCCAGGCCGGGACAGGATCCGGTCGGGCTTCCCGCCATCAATGCCACGCTCGACCGGCTGCGCGCGCAGTTGACCGATCTCAGCTCGCGCTATACCGATGAGTATCCCGATGTGCGCAAGTTGAAAGAGCAGATCGCCAGAACCGAAAAGATGCGGGATCAACTGCTGACGGATATCAAGGCCAAAGCCAACTCTCCTGATTCGGCGGCGGATGCCGATGCCCACCAAAGCGCTCCCGCCATGGAGGTGGAGAGCCAGTTGAAGGCCAACCAGATCGAGATCGCCAACCGGCAACGCGCGATCACGGACCTGCAGGCCAAAATCAACGAATATCAAGGGCGCCTCAACAGCGCGCCCGCGCGGGCGCAGGAGTTGGCCGACCTCACCCGCGACCAAAGTCAATCGCAAGCCAACTACGATTCCTTACTCGCCAAGAAGAATCAGTCGCAGTTGGCCACCAGTCTCAATGAGAGCCAGGAGGGCGAGCATTTTCGCATGATTGATCCGCCCGATCTGCCCACCAAGCCGTTTTCCCCGAATCGCTTCAAGATGGCGCTGGGCGGGCTGTTTGCCGGCCTGGTGCTGGGAGCTGCGTCGGTGGCCGGGCGGGAGTTTCTGGACGATACCATTTACGAAGAAGACGAATTCAAGAAGATTCTTGCCGTCGATGTTATGGCGGAAATTCCGCCGCTGCCAACCGGCGAGGAGACGTCGAAATCGCGCAGCCGTTTTGTGCTGGAGTCGGCGGCAGCCTGTATGCTGTGCCTGATTGCTTTGGCGGGCGTCGCGTTCAGCTTCTTAAAGGGCTAACCGCCCAGGTGTAAGTCGAGATATGTACAAAAGTTTTTATAACCTGAAACGCAACCCCTTCGAGATCACGCCCGACCCCTCGTTCCTGTTTCCCACACGCAGGCACAACGAGGCGCTGGCGGCGCTTTACTACGGGGTTCGCCGACGCAAAGGTTTCGTGGTGATGACCGGGGAAGTGGGAACGGGCAAAACGCTTTTGGTGCGCTGCCTGCTTGAGCTGCTCAATCGCCGCAACGTCGCCTACGCCTACGTCTTCAACAGCCTGCTTACGCCCAACGAATTCCTGCATTACGTGGCCGGCGACTTCGGGCTGGCGGCCTCGGGCAAGAGCAAGAGCGAGTTGCTGCTCGAACTGAGCAGCTTCCTGATCGAGCGTCACCAGAAGCGGCTGACCACGGTGCTGGTGATCGACGAGGCGCACCACTTGGCTCCGGAAGTACTGGAAGAAGTCCGCTTGCTCACCAACCTCGAAACCGCGCAGGAGAAGCTGCTGCAGATTTTGCTGGTGGGCCAGCCGGAACTGGATGAGAAACTCGATTCCATCGAGCTGCGGCAATTGAAACAAAGGATTGCCCTGCGTTCGCAGCTGGAGCCGCTGAATTTGGCGGAGACCATCGGCTACATTCGCCGCCGCCTACAGCTGGCAGGCGCGCTGGGCGACACGGCGGCCTTGTTTCCCCCGGAAACGGTGGCCAAGGTCTACCGTCATTCGCGCGGCATTCCCCGCCTGATCAATACCATTTGCGAAAACGCGCTGATCACCGGTTTCGCCCGCAAAAGTCCGGTCATCACCGTCGACATGATCGACGAAGTGGCCGCCGACTTCCGGCTGGGCGTGGTGCGGCCGGGACCGGCGGCCGTGCCGGCACAGGCGCCGCCGATTGCCGCGCCGGCAACCCCGGGCAACGGCAGCGAGAGCAGCGAGGAAGTTTGGCAGGCGGTGAAGACATTGTTGCAGTTGCACGACCACCTGCAGGGGATGCGCTCCGGAGGGGAGAATTCGATGATTGCCGCGGAGTCTGAGGGCCAGCGAAGATGAGCCGAATTTTCGAAGCACTGCAAAGATCCGAAGCGGAGCGGGCGGGCTTTGCCTTTCCCGAACCATCCATCGTTGCCGCCGAGCAGCAGGAAGCTCCGGAACTAGACGCTCGTCCCATGGGCGAGTTTCCCAGCGTCCCGGTCAAGTTGGTGCCTTCGGCGCGGCTGGTTTCGCTGACCGACAAGGATGGGCTGGGAGCGGAACAGTTCCGTTTCCTGGCGGTGCGCTTGCGGCAATTGCAGCAAACCCGTCCGGTCAAGAAACTGCTCATCACCAGCACGCTTCCCGAGGAAGGCAAAAGCATGGTTTCCGCCAACCTGGCGGCGACGCTGGCGCGGCGAAAACAACAAAAAGTTTTGCTGCTGGAAGGCGATTTGCGGCGGCCGGTGCAAACCCAGCTTTTTGGCGGTGCGAAACTGGACGGCCTCAGCGAATGGCTGCAGTCGGGCACGCGTACTGTCGGGAATGTATACTTTCTTGAGGGGCCGGGATTCTGGCTGATGCCGGCAGGGCGGCCTCCGGAGAATCCGCTGGAGCTGATGCAGTCCGGCAAGCTTTCGCTTCTGCTCGATCAGCTCGGCAATTGGTTTGATTGGGTGGTCATCGACTCTCCGCCGGTACTGCCGCTGGCCGATACCAGCGTGTGGGCGCGGGTGGCGGATGGCATTTTGATGGTGGTGCGGGAAGGCACGAGCGAGCGGCGGCAGCTGCAGCGAGGCCTGGAAGTTATTGATCCCGGCCGGGTTTTGGGTGTAATAATAAATAGTTGTCGCAATACGGTCCATCAGGATTACTATTCGAGATACAGTCCGGCGGCGGGCAAATCTTCCGGAGCCAAACAGGAAGACCCAAGTCAGGCCGGCGCAGATACAGAAGCACTGAAGTAAGGTCCTCCCTCCCCTAAATCACTGCGGAACCAAGGCATGCTCGCGGCGTGGAAAGGCCGCGGGCGCGACGGTGCCGTCGGCGCGTGTTTCCGCCGGCTGCACGAAGCCTCGGCGTGAAGAACAGCGAAAAAAGTTTAGGAGAAGGAGAGCGATCGTGAAAGTTACCGAACTCGGAAAACCCTTGCCAGTGGCCGCTTCTGGCGCGGAGTCGGCTGCCAGCTCCAGCATCCTGTCCGAGGAACACTTCCACCGCATGATCCGCCTGGAACGCAAGCGGGCGGAGCGCTCGGGAAAACCATTCCTGCTGATGCTGCTCGATGCCGGCAAATTCCTGCCTAGCCAGAAAAGTGGCCGGGTGCTGCAAAACGTCCTCGCCGCGTTGGCGCTGTCGACGCGCGACACCGATGTGACCGGCTGGTACAAGCAGGGAGCGGTGGTGGGTATCCTGTTCACCGAAATTTCGGTTGACCTGAAGAAGTCGATTCTCGGCACCATGCTGCTGCGGGTGTCGAGCGCCCTGCGCGATTGCCTGACGCTCGAACAATTCAGCCAGATCAGCATTTCCTTCCATTTGTTCCCCGAGGATTGGGACGAGCAGGCGCCGCAGCGTCCCGACAGCTCGGTTCTCTACCCGGACCTGCGCCAGGAACAGGACCGCCGCCGCACCGCGCGGGTCTTCAAGCGGGCGATGGATATGGCCGGCGCGTCGCTGGCCGTGGTGGTGCTCTCTCCGCTGTTTCTGCTGATTGCGCTGGCGGTGAAATTGTCTTCCAAGGGGCCCATGCTTTTCCGGCAGCAGCGGGTGGGGCAGTACGGGTCTCGTTTCACGTTTCTCAAATTCCGCTCCATGTATGTGAACAACAGCGCAGAGATTCACAAGGAGTACGTGCGCAAGCTGATTGCCGGCAAAGCCGATCAAAAGGGGCGCGACGGCGTGTTCAAGATCATGGACGACCCGCGCATCACGCCGGTGGGCCGTTTCCTGCGGCGCACCAGCTTAGATGAGCTGCCGCAGTTCTTCAACGTTCTGAAGGGCGATATGTCGCTGGTCGGGCCGCGCCCGCCGCTCTCCTATGAAGTCGAGGCCTATGACGTGTGGCATCGCCGCCGCCTGCTCGAAGCGCGCCCCGGCATTACCGGACTGTGGCAGGTGAACGGCCGCAGCCGTACCAAGTTCGACGACATGGTCCGGCTCGACCTGCAGTACGCCCGCAAGCAGTCGCTGTGGCTCGATCTGAAGATTCTGTTCCGTACTCCGGGCGCGGTTTTTTCCGGCGACGGCGCGTACTAAATACTCCTCCCCTCTGTGTGCGCTTGTGACCGGCCCTGGGCTGCAATGCGGGTTTGACGGTTAGCGTTCGGCCGGCGGATTCCGGCCTGCTTCCCCCCAGGTTTCGTTCCCGGCAATTCTGCCAGCAAACAATGACTCAGGCGGGGTGTCCTTGGAAGGGATTGCGAAATGAAGAAAGCACTGATTAACGTCGGCGTAGTCGGCTACGGATACTGGGGGCCGAACGTAGCCCGCAACTTCCACAACCCCGGCGTGTCGGAAGTCACGGTAATCACCGACAAGCGGGAAGACTGTCTGCAGCGCGCGCAGCTGGCGCACCCGCAAGCCAAAGTGACCGCCGATAGCCGCGAGGTCCTGGAGTCTCCCGACATCGACGCGGTGGCCGTGGTCACGCCGGTGTGGACGCATTACGAATTGGCCAAGGCCGCGCTCGAAAACGGCAAGCATGTTTTTGTGGAGAAGCCTTTCACGGCCACCGTCGCCCAGGCCGAAGAATTGATCGAGCTGGCGGCGCGGAAAAATCTGCAGATCATGGTGGACCACACCTTTCTGTTCACCGGCGCGGTGATGAAGATCCGCCAGCTGGTGGACGAAGGCATCCTCGGCAACCTGTTCTATTACGATTCCATGCGCGTGAATCTGGGACTGTTTCAGCACGATATCAATGTGATCTGGGATCTCGCCCCGCACGACCTCTCCATCATGGACTACGTGATCCAGAAGGCTCCCGAAGCCATGGTGGCCACGGGGGAGAAGCATTTGAACAATCACGTCGACGTGGCGTTTTTGACCATCTACTTCCCGGACAACGTGGTGGCCCATATCAACGTGAACTGGCTTTCGCCGGTGAAAGTGCGCACCACCCTGATCGGGGGCGAGAAAAAGATGGTGGTGTGGAACGACCTCGAGGCCGACGAGAAGATCAAGATTTATGACAAGGGCGTGTCGGTGAAAAACGGCGAAGGCATGTACAACCTGCTGGTGAGCTACCGCTCCGGCGACATGTGGGCGCCGCGGGTGCAGCAGACCGAGGCGCTGAAGGCCGAAATCAGCCATTTCATGGAGTGCATCGCCTCCGGCCGCCCGGCCCTGAACGACGGCCATGCCGGCTTGCGGGTGGTGCGGCTGCTGGAAGCGGCGGAACAGTCGCTCAAGGCGCGCGGCAAGCTGGTGGAAATCGAAGCTCCGTTTAGCGTCGGAGCCTAAAGCAGACTGCCGGACCCCATATCCTGTGCCAACCATGGAAAAATTTCTGTCCATCGCTCCCGACGTGAAGCTGGGCGAAGGAGTCAAGCTCGCGCGGTTCATCAACTTGTATGGCTGCACGATCGGCGACGGCAGCAAGATCGGCGCCTTCGTCGAGATTCAGAAAAACGCCAGCGTAGGGAAAAACTGCAAAATTTCCAGCCACACCTTTATCTGCGAAGGCGTCACCATTGAAGACAATGTTTTCATTGGGCATGGCGTGACCTTCATCAACGACAGCTATCCCCGCGCCGCCAACCCCGACGGGTCGCTGCAGACCGAGCAGGACTGGAAGGTCGAGTCCACGCGCATTTGCAAGGGTGCTTCCGTGGGCTCGGGCTCGACGGTTCTGGCCAACGTCACGGTGGGAGAAGGGGCACTGGTGGGGGCCGGTAGTGTGGTGACCAAAGACGTTCCCGCGCGCAGCATCGTGGCCGGCAATCCGGCGCGCGTGCTGCGCATGATCGACAAGGAGAAGGGCAAATAAATGATCGAACCCAAAGGCATGATTCCATTCTTAGATCTGGTGACTCCGCACCGCGAGCTCGAAGAGGAACTGGTGGCGCTGTTTCGCGACTGCATCCGCCAGGCGCACTTTATTGGCGGGAAATTGCTCGAAGACTTCGAACAAGAATTTGCGCGCTTCTGCGAAACCAGCCACGCGGTGGGGCTGGCCAGCGGCACCGATGCCGTGCGCTTTGCCCTGATGGCCGCCGGAGTGAAGGAAGGCGACCTGGCCGTGACCGTGCCCAATACGTTCATCGCCACCACCGAAGCCATTTCGCAGGCGGGAGCGCGGCCGGTGTTTGTCGATATCGACGAGCGCACTTACAATCTCGATCCCCGCAAGCTCGAGGAATTTTTCGCCAGCCAGTGCCGCTGGGATAGCGCCGCGGGCAAACTGATGCACATCCAGCTGAACCGGCCGGTTACCGCGGTGGTGCCGGTGCATCTTTACGGACAGATGGCGGATATGGACGCCATTCTCGAGCTGGCCGCGAAATACCATCTGGTGGTGGTTGAAGACGCCTGCCAGGCGCACGGGGCGCAGTATTTCTCGAAGAAAGAAAACCGCTGGCGCAAGGCCGGATCGATGGGCGTTGCCGGAGCCTTCAGCTTTTATCCCGGCAAAAATCTCGGCGCCTGCGGCGAAGCCGGCGCGGTCACGATCAACGATGAAGAAATGGCCAGGAAGATTCGCATGATCCGCGATCATGGCCAGAGCAAGAAGTATTATCACGACGTCGAAGGCTACAACGGGCGCCTCGATACCATTCAAGCCGGCATCCTCGGCATCAAGATGAAGTACTTGCCCGCGTGGACCGAGCGCCGCCGCGAGCTGGCGCGCGAATACGGCCGGCTGTTTGCGGATGCTTCCGGGCCGATCGTTCCCTTCGAACCCTCCTGGAGCAAAGCCGTCTACCATCTGTTCGTGGTACGGGTGAAGGACCGCGCGAAGCTGCAGGCGGAACTGGCGGCGGCCAAAGTGGGCACGGCGATCCATTACCCAATCCCGCTCCACCTGCAAAAAGCATACGCTGGCCTTGGCTACAAAGCCGGCGATTTTCCGGTAGCGGAGCGCGTGGCGCCGGAGATTCTTTCCTTGCCCATGTTTCCTCAACTGAGCCGGGAGCAGCAGGAGTATGTGGCGGCCAAGGTCACTGAACTCACCGCCGCGCGGGAAGCGGTTTCGGTGGGCTAGTCCGCAACGAAGAGTTCCGTCAAGGCGGCGCGTGCGAAAATAAAACGCTAGCCGCGCCAGGCAGCAGAATTCCTAGCCAAGAGTTTTTCCAAGAAGGCGGAGCAAATGCAGATCTCAGTCATTGGAGCGGGTTACGTGGGCTTGACCACCTCGGCGTGTTTGGCCGAGCTGGGCCATCAGGTATTTTGCAGCGAAAACGACCCGCAGAAGCTCGAAAAGCTGCAGCGCGGGGAAATGCCTTTCTATGAGCCGTTCCTCGACGAGATGGTAAAAAAGGGCCGGGCGTCGGGACGGCTGGAATTCGGCTCGACCGAAGACGCCATCGAGCGCGGGCAATGCATTTTTATCTGCGTGGGCACGCCGCCGCTGGAAAACGGCGACGCCGATCTTTCGGCCATTGAGCGGCTGGCCAAGACCATCGCCAAGCGCGGACGCGGCTACCGGCTGGTGATTGAAAAAAGCACGGTTCCGGTGCAGACCGCTTCGCAGCTGCGGCGGCATCTCGCCATCCAGAAGAATTCGCAGCTGGAGTGTGATGTGGCGTCAAACCCCGAGTTTCTCCGCGAAGGCTCAGCGGTCGAGAACTTCTTTCATCCCGACCGGATCGTGGTGGGAGTGGAAGGCGAGAAAGCCGCCGCCACGATGCGCGAAATCTACGCCCCCATTCTCGATGGCAATTTCACTTGCCCGGTGCATGCCGACTGCCAAAAGCGCCGCGACGTGCCGTTCCTGGCCACCGACACTAACAGCGCCGAGCTCATCAAGCACGCCTCCAATTCGTTTTTGGCCATGAAGATTTCTTTCATCAATGCGGTCGCCGATCTGTGCGAGGCGGCGGGAGCCGATGTGCGCCAGGTGGCGGAAGGCATTGGGCTCGATCCCCGCATTGGCCCGAGCTTTCTGAATCCCGGCATCGGCTTCGGCGGCTTCTGCTTCCCCAAAGACTTGCAGGCGTTCGTGCGCATCGCCGAGAAATTCGGCTGCGACTTCGCCATGTTCAAGGAAGTCGAGAAGATCAATCTGCGGCGGGTGGAAAAATTCGTCGAGAAGCTGCGCAGCGAGTTGTGGGTGCTGCGCGGCAAAAAGATCGGAGTTTGGGGGCTGGCCTTCAAGCCCAATACCGACGATATCCGCTTCGCGCCGGCGCTGGCGCTGATCCGCCAGTTGCTGGCCGAAGGAGCAACGGTGCAAGCCTACGACCCGCAAGCCATGGAGGGCTGCCGCCGGGAACTGCCGCAGGTGACCTACTGCCAGGATCCTTACCAAGCCGCGGAAGGTGCGGAAGCCATCCTGGTGCTGACCGAGTGGGAAGAATTCCGCCGCCTGGATTGGGCTCGCCTGGCTAACCTGGTGGAGCGGCAGTTGGTGGTCGATGGACGCAATGCGCTGTCGGGCAAAGAAATCGCGGCACACGGCTTTCACTATGTGGGCGTCGGAGGAGTGGCGGAAGCGCCAGCCTCGGCGCATTCTCTGGCGGGCGCCTAGAATCGGTCTTCGGCAACAGTCATGACGCAGTTACCCACTTACGTTCTCATTACCCCGGCGCGCAACGAGGCGCGCTTCATCGAGCTGACGCTCCAGTCGATGGCCGCGCAGACCCGGCCGCCGCTGCGCTGGGTGATCGTGAGCGACGGCTCGACCGATGGCACCGACGAGATCGTGCGCCGCTACACCGCCGAGCACGCCTGGATCGAACTGGTGCGCATGCCGGAACGCAAGGAACGCCACTTCGCCGGCAAAGTCATGGCGTTCAACGCCGGCTATGAGCGGGTAAAGCCGCTGCATCCTGACATCGTGGGCAACCTCGATGCCGACGTATCCTTCGAGCCCGATCACTTCGAGTATCTGATCCGGCAGTTTGCCGCCGATCCCGCGGTGGGCGTGGGAGGCTCGCCGTTTCGCGAGGGCACGCAACAATACGACTACCGTTACTCGAACGTAGAAAACGTCTGGGGCGGCTGCCAGCTGTTCCGGCGTGAGTGTTACGAGGCGATTGGCGGTTATGTGCCCATTAAAGGCGGGTCCATTGATCATGTGGCGGTGCTTTCCGCCCGCATGAACGGGTGGAAGACGCGCACCTTCACCGACCGGGTTTGCGGGCACCACCGCGAAATGGGGACGGCCGAGCAGGGAGCCTTGAAAGCCAAATCGCGGACCGGCGCCAAGGATTATGCGGTCGGGAACCATCCCCTATGGGAAGTCTCTCGCGTGTTCTATCAGATGAGCAAGCCGCCGCTCGTCTTCGGTGGCCTGGCCTTGGGTTGGGGCTACGCCTCCGCGCTGTTGCATCGCCGGGAGCGGGCGGTTTCGCCCGAACTGGTGGCCTTTGTCCGGCGCGAGCAGATGCAGCGGTTGCGCCGCTTTTTCGGCAAGCGGCTGGGCGCAAAGCGCGTCAGCCCGGCTTCGCAGCAATCGCCGCTGGCCCCGTGAACGCTGCGGTCAACTTTGTTCTGATTTTCTGTGTGGAAGAAACCGGCAACGAACCAACAAAGAAAGCAAATTTCGACGGAGACTGATTCGAATGTACATTGTGGAACGCAGTTTGCGATTCGTGCGCGGGTTTCTGCTGAGCTATGGCCCGTCCAACCTCAAGCGCCGGGTTTGGGATAAGGAGTATTCCGAGGACAAGTGGAACTTCGCCGACCACACCGAGGGAGACTGCGTCTACGGCCATCTGGAAAAATGGGCCACCCACAAAAGCATTTTGGATATTGGCTGCGGCTCGGGCAACACCGCGACCGAGATGTCGCCGGACTATGCGAGCTATCTGGGCGTGGATATTTCCCAATCCGCGCTGGACAAGGCGGCGAAGCGCTCGCGGGATTGCGGGCGGGGAGAGAAGAACCGCTTTGCCTGCTCCGATTTCCTGGCCTACGTTCCCGACCAGCAGTATGACGTGATCCTGTTCCGCGAGTCGCTCTATCACATTCCGGTGGGGAAGGTGAAAGCCACCCTGGACCGCTACTCCATGTATCTGAAAGAGAACGGGGTGCTCATCGTGCGCTTGTTCGCGGCGGACCGGCACAGCAACCAACCCAAGTCCCGGCCCCAGGCCATGCTGAACATCATCGAGAGCGAATTTGACGTTCTGGAGAGCCGCCAGTACCAGCAGGACGGGCTGCCCTCCGTGGTAGTCTTCCGTCCCAAGGCGTTAGTGAAGAACTAGGGCAGACGAAGCGCCGCAAACACTGGTTGCAGAGAATTATGCGAAAGAAAAATATCATTACGGTTGGCGGCCTGCCCATCCGCATTCAGGGCGGCTGGCTGCGCATCGCGCGTCCGGATGGCGACAAGTACACCTTCCCCGAGGATCCCGAAGCGCTCATCGCAAAGATGCGCCAAGCCGGCGTGCGCGCCGACCTGTTCACCTTTCTGCAGAGCGTCTCCGACCGTTCACCCCGCTATTCCTATGCCATGGAATACGACAATCTGGCGGTGCTGCCGGTTTCGACCTTCGACCACTGGTGGAATCATCAGATTCGCTCCTATCCGCGCAATCGGGCGCGGCAGGCGGAAAAAAAGGGCGTGACCTTTCGCGAGGTGCCCTACGGCGAGGAGCTGATCCAGGGAATTTGCGGAATCTACAACGAAACTCCCATGCGCCAGGGCAAGGCCTTCCCTTACTACGGCATGACTCCGGAGCAGGCCCGCGACTACGCCGGAACTTATCTGGACCAGAGCGCTTTCCTGGGAGCATTTGTCGACGGCACCATGGTCGGCTTCGTGAAGCTCACCATGGACGTGCAGCGCACCCAGGCTTGCCTGGTGCACATTCTCTCCATGGTCAAGCACAACGACAAGGCTCCCACCAACGCGCTGATTTCCCAGTCGGTGCGCTACTGCGCCGAGCACAAGGTTCCTTATCTGGTGTACGAACACTTCCACTACGGCAACAAGCAGGGCGACAGCCTGAGCCACTTCAAAGAGGTCAACGGCTTCGAACGGGTCGATCTGCCCCGCTACTACATTCCGCTCACCGGCAAGGGGAAGATCGCGTTGCAGCTCGGCTTGCATCACCGGCTGGCCGACCGCCTCCCCGCATCCGTCGCCGGCAAATTGCGCGACCTGCGCAAGGCCTGGTATCGCCACCGCTTTGAGGCGCAGACGCAGACCGAGTCCTAAAACAAAGCTCATGCCTGGAATCGCCGGACTGATTACGAACATGCCGCGCCCGCGCGCGGAGGCCGAACTGGCCCGCATGGTGGAGGCCATCCGCCATGAGCCGTTTTATCGCACCGGCACGTGGTGCGACGAGGCGCTTGGCGTGTACGTCGGCTGGGCCGAACCGATGGGCGCTTTTGCCGATGGCATGCCGCTGCTCACAGCGGGCGGCGATCTTTGCCTGGTTTTCTCGGGCGAGGAGTACTCGAGCCAGCGTGCGGCAGCGTCCAAGAACGGCTCGGCTCCGGCAGCGCGCGAGTGCGGCTATCTGCTCGAACGCTGCGAGCAGGACGAAAACTTTATCACCAATCTCAACGGAATGTTTCACGGGCTGGTGGCGGACCGGGCGCGCGGTTCGGTGACCTTATTCAATGATCGCTACGGCATGCACCGGCTGTGCTATCACCAGTCGGGAGACGCCTTCTATTTTGCGGCCGAGGCCAAAGCGATTCTGGCGGTGCATCCAGAACTGCGCCGGCCCAACCTGCAGTCCTTGGGAGAGTTTGTCGCCTGCAGCTGCGTGCTGGAAAATCGCACGATTTTTGCGGATATTTCCGTGCTGCCCGCTGCCTCAGCCTGGACTTTCCGCAAGGGACGGCTGGAGACGCAGAACACGTATTTCGAGCCGAGCCAGTGGGAAGAGCAGAGCCTGCTCGATGAGGAATCCTATTACCAGGCCTTGCGCTCCGCTCTGCTGGAGCGCCTGCCCCGTTATTTCGCCGGACGGCAAGCGATGGGAATCTCGATGACCGGGGGCCTGGACACGCGGGTGATTCTGGCCAGCCATCCGCCAGCGCCGGGCAAGCTGCCCAGCTACACGTTCGGCGGACCGTTCCGCGAGTCGCGGGATGTGCGCATCGGGCGCAAAATCGCCGCCATCTGCCAGCAGCCGCACCAGGTGATCCAAGTCAGCGGCGAGTTTCTCGACCGCTTCCCCCGTTATGCCGAGCGCACCATGTACATCACCGAAGGGACAGTCGACGTCAACCGCGCCTCGGATCTCTATGTCAGCGAAAAAGCCCGCGCCATCGCTCCCGCGAAAATCGTCGGCACCTACGGCAGCGAAATCGTACGGCACGCGGTCATGTTCAAGCCGGCCCAGCCCATGGCGGCCCTTTTCTGTCCCGATTTTCTCCCCCAGGTTCGCCAGGCGGGCGAGACCTATGCCGCGCTCCGCCGCCAGCATCCGGTCACCTTTGCCGCTTTCCGCCAATCGCCCTGGTACCACCACGGCGTGCTGGCCATCGAGCAGAGCCAGCTCGCCGTGCGTTCTCCGTTTATGGACAACGAATTCGTGCGCACCGTCTATCGTGCTCCCGAGAACAGCGTCAGCAACGGAGACGTGCGCCTGCGCCTGATTCGTGATGGCAGCCAAGCGTTGGGACGCATCCCGTCCGACCGCGGCGTCGGCGGCAACGGGGGACGGCTAACCTCCACTCTCGGGCATGCATGGCAGGAATTCACTTTCAAAGCCGAGTATGCTTACGACTACGGCATGCCGCAGCCGGTGTCCCGCATTGATCACGTCCTGTCGCCGCTGCATCTGGAGCGTTTGTTTCTCGGCCGCCACAAGCTGTTGCATTTCCGGGTGTGGTATCGCGACCAGCTCGCCGGCTATGTCCGGGAGATGCTGCTTGACCCGCGCACGCTTTCCCGGCCTTATCTCGAAGCCAAGAAGGTAGAATCACTAGTGAACGGCCACCTGACCGGTGGCCTGAACTACACCACGGAGATTCACAAGCTGCTGTCTCTGGAATTGCTGCACCGGCTTTTTCTGGACGCCCGATGACCATGCCAACTGCGTCTAGGTTGCCCGAGATTGGGATGAAATGAATCCCTTATACGCCACCGCCATCTGCTTCTGCGGAATCGTAGGGCTTCTTTACCTCGATCGGGAAAAGAACGCCCGGACTTCTGCAGCCCTTTGGCTGCCGGTTGTCTGGTTGTGTCTTGGCGGATCACGGCCGCTTTCGGCTTGGCTTGGTCTCAACCCTACCGGCAACGTGCAACTCGAGGGCAGTCCGTTGGACGCCGCCGTTTTGGGCGTTTTACTTGTTGCCGCCCTAGCTGTCCTCATCCGGCGAGGAAAACGAACCCGCGCTCTCCTGACCTCCAACTGGGCGATCGCGATTTTCTTTGCCTACTGTCTGACTAGCACAGCCTGGTCCTACTACCCGGATGTCTCGTTCAAGCGTTGGATCAAAGCCATCGGCGATCTTACGATGGCACTCGTCGTGGTTACGGAACCGCGCTTGCCGGACGCTCTATGGCGTTTCTGTTCCCGCATTGGTTTCCTGCTGTTTCCCACGTCAGTACTGCTGATCAAGTACTACGCAGCACTCGGTCGGGGCTATACGCCCGAGGGAGAGCCAATGAACACGGGGGTGGCAACCACCAAGAACATGCTCGGCGTTATGGTGCTGGTGGTATCGCTTGGCGTAGTCTGGCGCGTTATCGCGTTGCTGCGGGATAAGAGTGCGCCCAACCGCCGCCGGCACCTGATCGCACAAAGCGTGCTGCTGGCATTTTGCATCGTGCTCCTGGGGATGGCTCATTCGGCCACTGCGCTGGCCTGTTTCCTGTTGGGCAGTACCGTGATCCTTCTGGGAAACCTGCGTATGGTCCGAAGGTGGCCCGCTTGGTTGCATGCGCTCTCTTTGGCAGCTGTCCTTCTCGGCGGACTCACGGTGTTTACGGGCAGCGAGGGAGGAGGCGCAGTGCGGGCATTGGGCAGGTCGAATCTTTCGGGGCGAACCGAGATCTGGGCGGCGGTGATTCCGGCGGTGCCCAACGCGATGGTCGGCGCTGGCTTCGAGAGTTTCTGGATCACTCCGTCGTGTAGGCGTGAGCTAATTCGCAACCTTCAGGGCTGGTGGCACCCGGAAGGGCTCAACGAGTCGCACAATGGCTATTTGGAGGTCTACCTGAATCTGGGGTGGATTGGAGTGTGTTTGCTGTCCTTCATTTTAATTGGCGGCTACCGGTCTGCGACAGCGGCATTTAAGTTAAACCCGTCCATCGGGGCGCTGACCCTTGCATATATCGTCGTCGCAGCAATCTATAACATCACGGAAGCCGGATTTAGAATGCTGGATCCAATCTGGATTTATTTGTTAATGGCCGTGGCGATTTCGAATGGCGTTGCAGTTGGGCTGGTCGGCGAAGCGCGCAAATTGTCTGCTCGGCGTAGCCGCACCAGGCGCCAGGTACCCGCCCCCAATCGGTCGGTTCCGTCGGATCAGTTGCTCACGCGCCCGCTCTAGGGTCGGAATGTGAGCAGACGTCTTCACTTGGAGAACTTATGAGTCGGCTACGCCTTCTTGTTCTGGCTTCGATGTGCGATCCGGATTCTATCAGCGTGCCCTATGTTGGTTATTGTCATGCCGCAGCGCTAGCCAAACTCCATGACGTCAGTTTGGTTGTAGCATCGCCCGTTGAGAGCAATGTGCGCCGCGCGAACGCGCCCTTTCGCACCATCGAGGTGGTTCGAACCCCCAGACTAGATCGCATCTACCACTGGGGGTTCCGCCGGATCTTCCGGTCCAATTTCGACTCGCAAGCATTGACCGCATTCGCCTATCCGTTTTCGCTTGCTTTTGAATGGCAAGCTTGGCGGCAGTTGCGGGGCCGCATCCTGGGAGGCGAGTTCGATTTGGTGCTGCGCGTAATTCCCGTGACCGCGGTGCTGCCAAGCCCGTTCTCGTTCTTCCTGCGGAAAGGACCGGTACCGTTCGTAATCGGACCCATCAACGGAGGTTTGCCTTGGCCCCCCGGCTTCAGCCAGCTTGAAAAACAAAAGGAATGGGTCTCGAACCTGCGGAATCTGTATCGCTATCTGCCTTTTGCACATTCCACTTATCGCCACGCAGCAGCGATTATCGCCGCTTCGTCCCAGACATGTGCGGAGTTTGCCCGGTATCAAGATAAAGTATTCTTTGTACCCGAAAATGGCATCGATCCTTCCCTATGTTCTGACGACTCGCGCAGTGCGGACCCTGACGCCCGGCTGGAATTGGTCTTTGTTGGAAACCTAGTGCCCCGGAAGGGTTGCGATATGGCTTTACGCGCGGCTGCGCCGCTTTTGCGTAGCGATTTGGCTCGCTTTACCGTGTTGGGCGATGGGCCGGAGCGAAACAGCCTGGAGCAGTTGGTGAGAACTCTGGGGATTGAGAAGAATGTCGTCTTCTGTGGCTGGGTAGGCCATGCGGAAGTCCTTAAGCAGCTGCGATCGGCTGATGCACTGGTCTTTCCCTCGGTTCGCGATTTCGGCGGCGGAGTGGTTTTTGAGGCTCTCGCCTGTGGCGCCGTCCCGGTGGTAGCGGACTTCGGCGGACCCGGAGATATCGTTTACCCAGAGGTGGGGTACAAGGTGCCTCTTACCAATGAAAGCGACCTCGTGACTCACCTCGAGGAGGCTCTGATGGAACTGGCCCACAATCGGGATCACCTCGAGCGGTTGCGCCGGCAAGGAATGGCTTATGCCCGAGAACGCCTGACCTGGGACGGGAAAGCGCAGGATACGACAAGAGTTCTGCATTGGGTTTTACGGCGGGGCCCCAAGCCAGATTTTCTGCCACCGAAGGCCTTAGCCGCCGGCACTGTGGCCTCCCACAAAGATGCGGCTCCGTACGCGGGGAGCCGGGTATAAGCTTCCTCTCTGTTCCGATGCTGCGTGCGCGTGGATCCGTGGGCGACCAATCCCGAAGCATGAGCCTAAGGTTGGTGGTAGGGCGGCGAAGCGTTTTCTCGGAGAGAAATGGAATCGGTTGGGTGATGGGCACTGCGGACGGCCATGGCCGAACGCTCACTGCCCACTGCTCTTTGGATTCGTCAGTCGTACTTCCGAGTATTGCGCTCACTGCGTACATCGCTTAGGCTTTCCTCGTGGTGCCGAACACCGGTCGTCGGAGGGCCAGAGGTAAATGAAACGCGACTTTTCGCTGTTTTTCCCCCTTATCTCGCTCTTGCTTTTGTTTTCTCTACCTTCATATGGACAATCTTGGTCCGGAATATTAGCGCCCAGCCGGGCCTTTGACTGGAACAATGCAGGGCTCCCGCCAACCCTGCCGGACGGAGAGACTACCGCAAATCCCTGGTCGCCGCCAGCACGAACGAAATGTACTACGTCGCAGTGCAATACCGTCGCAGGAGGAAATGTCACAGCCGCAACCATCGGTGCAGCCATCTCTTCTGCTCCGGCTGGCAGCTATGTCCAGATCCCGGCCGGCACGTTTGCTCTTGGGGGTAGCGTAACCGTATCTAACAACAACGTCACCCTGCGGGGCAGCGGAGCTTCCGCAACCCAACTCAGTGGAGGTGCGATCAACGTTGGAAGCGGGTACTGGGCAGGGGCTACGCTGTTGACGGCCAACCCTGCGAAGGGAGCCTCATCCATCACAGTTCAGAGTCCACCTTCCGCGGGAAGGATCGCCTCGATCGAGCAGTGTGACGATGGATTCAGCGCTCCCAATGCGAACTTTACCCATTACGGTAGCGGGACAAACTGTACCGGATCGTATTCCGATCCTCGCGGTCCTTGGGTCTGCGGTCTTTCCAGCGCTTGCGACCGCAATGGCGGCAGCACAACCAATCCTCACTTTCAGGAGCGTGTGATTTGGATACCTTCCGGGGGAGTCAGCGGAAACACGGTTAGTTTTACTTCTCCGCTGGCGAACTCCAATTGGTCAACCCAACGAACCGTGGCCCTGACGTGGCTAAATACCAGCGGCACCGTGGGCGTGGGAGTCGAGGATTTAACCATTGTCGGACCAATCGCCCTGGATGGAACTTACGCCTGTTGGATCAAGGGCGTGCGGCTGGTCAGCACTTCGGGCGGCCTGTTATTGACCTTCCATTTCGACGCGCACAGCCTGGTTTCAAACAGCTACATCAGCAACACGACCACCGGGATCAACTACCTCGCCGAGTGGGGATATGACGGCGGCGAAACATCGCAGTCCGATTTCTTGTTCCTCAACAATATTGTCGAGGGAGGCTTTGTTGCAGGCTTCGGCGATCAAGTAGACCAGGTGTATGCCTACAATTATTTCCCCACTGCCGCCAACACTGGCTTTGTTTCCAATGGCGAGTTTCAGCACCATGCGGGCACCTCCTTTCTGCTGAGGGAAGGGAACCAAATGGGCTATACGCTGGACGACGATACCTGGGCGACTCACAATTTCAATACCTGGTTCCGCAACTACATTTCGGGAATCGATTGGGAATACCCCTCGGTCACCGGTCCGGGGTTTGAGATTGGCGGTTGGGCCCGCTTTGACAATATCATCGGCAACGCGATTGGCGGGGGATCGTCCAGCAGTTCCTATGGGGCGGTTATCTCCGTGGACAGTCGTCTCCTGGACGGCGGAGCGAACGGGCTAACGACGAAGTCCCTCATGCGCTGGGCTAACTACGTCCTCTGCAGTGGGGGAGACGCTCACTGCAACAAGACCAACTTCGACAGTGCAGAGGTTCCGAGCAATCTTTCTAGTTTCGGGGCGAATTCCACCCCGTTTCAGAATCCCGCGCCCTCGAGTCAGAGTTTGCCGGTTTCGTTCTTTATGAACGTAACCGCACATCCCAGCGGTGGTACCGGATTGAGCTGGTGGAAGACCTGTACAAGTTGGAGTTCATTCCCGACGAGTTGTGCGTCTTACGCTACGCCTCCCCTGCCCGCCATTGGACCGGACGTTTCCGGTGGGCAAAATATCAATGGCCACGCCTACAATATCCCGGCGGCACTGGCGTGGACCAATCTTCCGCTGGACTCTAGCTACTCAACGCCCTGGGGACACCTTCGCCAGTTCGACGAGCGGGTGTACCAGAGTGATGGCAGCGCGGGCAGCCCGCCGCCAACCGGAAACGCTCTCGAGCCGCCTTCGGGCTTGACCGCGACGGTCGAGTAGGCCTGCAAGATCGTATCGGGAGCTGGCTTCGAGCTGAAGCAACCGGCCCCCAGGGCCCTTTTTGCCACTCGTCTTTGCCCGCCGGGCAATCGCCAGAAAAGATGGCAGAATCGGCGGATCTGCCGACTTCTGAGTGATTTGGCGACCCGAGCTTTAGGGAGCGGCCAATCGTGTGGACCGGAAATTCGGCGCAGGGTTAGAATGTCACGACGGGTAGGAATCGAATGAGACGCTTTCTTCCAATTTTCGTGCTCTTCCTGATGAATGCCGGGACCTTGCTGGCGCGAAGTTACACGACGACTTTCCCGGCGACCGAAAACCCTATTTCTGAAAGCGGCAACTGGATCAATGGATCCGCGAACGGCGGAGGCCGCTGGGATAACGTGCAGACTACAGGAGGGAATCCTGGCGTGGCAGAGAATACGGCGGTTCAGTCGACTAGCGGAGGGCACAGTTACGGCGACGCGACCGCGATCTTGACCGGAACCTGGGGGCCGACACAGACAGCGTGCGGCACGGTGTACATCAACGCCGGCTGGGGCAATCGCAACAACGGTACCCACGAGGTCGAGATCCGCCTGCGAAGCGCCATCACCTCGAATTCAAACACCGGTTACGAAATCAACTACAGCTTAGAAACCGACGGCAACCGCTACGCGCAGATCGTGCGCTGGAACGGTCCCGGCGGCAGCTTTACCGGAATTGGGTCCACGCTCCCGCCGGCGCTCGCGAGTGGCGACGTGATTTGCGCCAAGATGTCGGGGAGTACGATTACTCTCACTCGTAACGGGGCAACGCTTCTTACCGCTACCGATAGCACGTTTGGCTCGGGTGCTCCCGGGATGGGGCTTTGGAACAATTACGCCGTGGCCGACAACACCCAATACGGATTTTCGAAATTCACCGCCGACGATGGCACCACCAGCACGACCAGTCCTCCGTCGAATCTGACGGCCATCGTTCACTGAGCGGTCTGTAAGGCTGCGACTCCACTGCAATAGCGGACCTTAGTCCGGCCAGGCCTTTTCTTCACACATCGATTCAGTGATCGCGATGGCGACCCTTTCACAGCCTGCTCCGGCGTCTGGCCAGCATAGGGCCCACCCTTCTCAGCCGGCGACGGCGCCGGCAACACGGGTGACGTTGCTCACCGGGGGCATTGACCCTCCTTATGTCTATGGCGTGGCGATGGAAATCATCGCCCAGGGCATGCAGTTGGAGCTGATCGGCAGCGATTCGCTCGATCGGCCGGAAATGCACACCACTGAGGGGCTGCATTTCCTGAACCTGCAGCACAACCGGCCGGGAGCCGGCTGGCTGGCCAAAATCGCAAGGATTCTCGCATACTACGGCAGGTTGGCGGGCTATGCCGCAACGGCCAAGCCCAGAATCTTCCACATTCTGTGGAACAACAAGCTGGTGTACTTCGACCGCACCTTTCTCATGCTCTATTACAAGCTGCTGGGAAAAAGGGTCGTGTTCACCGCCCACAACGTGAACGCGGGCAAGCGCGACGGCAACGATTCGCTGCTCAACCGCGCCACCCTGCGGATACAGTACCGGCTGGCGGACCACATTTTTGTCCACACCGGAAAGATGAAGAGCGAACTCCGCAAAGACTTCGGCGTCGCCGATCAGAAGATCACAGTCATACCTTTCGGCATCAACAACTCGGTCCCAGACACCAGCCTCACGCCTGCCGAGGCGAGGAAGCGTCTGGGAATCGGAGCGCAGGAGAAAACGATTCTTTTCTTCGGGCGCATCCGCCAATATAAGGGCTTGCACTTGCTGGTCGAGGCGTTTCAGCAAATCGCCGCGCGCAACCCCGGCTACCGCCTGCTGATTGCGGGCGAGCCGAAGAAGGACTCGGAGCAGTATTGGGCAGAGATTCAGGCCAGCCTCGCGAGGGGGCCGGGCCGCGATTCCGTGAACCAGTGCATCGATTTCATTCCCGACGCCGACACCGAGATCTATTTCAAGGCGGCGGATGTTTCCGTGCTGCCCTATACCATGGTGTTTCAGAGCGGAGTGCTATTTCTGTCGCACAGCTTCGGCCTGCCGGTCATCGCTTCCGATGTGGGCTCGCTGCGCGACGACATCGTCGAAGGTGAGACCGGACTGGTCTGCAAGCCGTGCGACGTCGCCGATCTGGTCCGCGCCATCGAGACTTATTTTGCCAGCGATCTGTTCAAGGACCTGAGCCGCCGGCGCCGCGAAATCCGCGAGTTCGCCAATCAGCACCATTCCTGGAGCGTCGTTGGCAAGCAGACGCGTGAAGTTTATGACGCACTGCTGCAAAGCTAGCACTACACCGGGCGCTGCTACCCGGTCATTGCCAAGCTTTCTCACGATCCAAATCAAGACCACGATAAAGTCCGGCAACTCATTCGATCGTTCGCACGAGTTGCGGCGAGAACAGGGGAAGAACGTTTGAAGATCAGCATCTTTGGACTCGGGTATGTGGGAACGGTATCGGCCGGATGCCTGGCCAGCGAAGGGCACGAGATCGTGGGCGTCGATCCGGTGCCCACCAAGGTCGAGCTGATCAATCGCGGCCAGTCTCCCATCATTGAGGCGGAGATCGGCGAACTGGTGGCCGGCAATGTCAAGTCGGGCCGGCTGCGCGCCACCAGCGACCCGCGCGAGGCCATCTGCGCCACCGAGAT
The DNA here is from genome assembly GCA_963770915.1 of uncultured Acidobacteriaceae bacterium. Classification (GTDB taxonomy): domain Bacteria; phylum Acidobacteriota; class Terriglobia; order Terriglobales; family Acidobacteriaceae; genus PALSA-270. The sequence goes on along the minus strand of CAVYRG010000001.1, from coordinate 430,263 downwards.
TTCGTTCGTCTGCGTGGGCACGCCCAGCCAGCCCAACGGCAACCTGGATTTCCGCTACATCCGGCGCATTTGCGAGCAGATTGGCGAGGCCATCAAGAACAAGGCGGCGCGCCATACCGTGGTGATCCGCAGCACCATCCTTCCCGGCACCATGCACGGCATCGTGATCCCGATCCTCGAGGAAAGCTCGGGTAAGAAAGCGGGCGCAGACTTCGGCGTCTGCCATAACCCGGAATTCCTGCGCGAAGGCTCGGCGGTGAAGGATTTCCACGCCCCGCCGAAGACGGTGATCGGCGAACTGGACCAAGCCAGCGGCGATCTGCTGGCCAAGCTGTACGAAAAGCTGCAAGCGCCGCTTATCCGCACTTGTCTTGAAACCGCGGAGATGGTCAAGTACGTGGACAACAGCTGGCACGCGCTCAAAATCGGCTTTGCCAACGAAATCGGCAACCTGTGCAAGGCGTTCGACATTGACGCGCACCAGGTGATGAACATTTTCTGCCAGGACCGCAAGCTCAACATCTCGCCCGCCTATATGATGCCGGGTTTCGCCTTCGGCGGCTCCTGCCTGCCCAAGGATTTGCGGGCGCTGTCTTACAAAGCCAAATCGAACGACCTGCAGCTGCCGATTCTGACTTCGGTTCTGCCCAGCAACGAAATGCAGGTCAACCGGGGGCTGCAGATGATTCTGGACAAAGGCCACAAGAAAGTCGGCATTCTCGGCTTCAGCTTCAAGGCCGGCACCGATGATTTACGGGAAAGCCCGGTGATCGAAGTCATCGAGCGGCTGGTCGGCAAAGGCTACGACTTGCGCATCTACGACCGCAATGTGAACCTGGCCAGCCTGGTCGGCGCCAACCGCGATTTCATTCTGAATCACATCCCCCACATTTCGCGCATGATGGTGGACCGCATGGAAGCGGTGCTCGAGCATGCGCAGACGGTGGTGATCGGCAACAAGGACCCGGAGTTCCAGAAGGTGCTGGAGGGCTTGCGGCCGGAGCAAGTTCTGGTCGATTTCGTGCGGATCAGCGATGGCCGCAGCGAGAAGGGGAAATACGATGGCATCTGTTGGTGAGCTGCCCGGCGTGCGCACCGGGAACGCGGCTGCAAAAGCCCAGATCTATGACTCCATGCAGCGGCTGTTCGGCTGGCTGGAGAAAAACGAATACCGCGGCTACGATACCTTCGACGGGCTGAATGCGCGCTTCGTGCGCCCCCTGACCTTCAACAGCAAGTTTCTGAACACGGTGCTGCAGCAGGGAGTGCGGCGTTTCCCGGTGAATCTGCGGCCGCTGCTCGGAGTGCGCAAAGGCCTTTCCACCAAAGGCATGGGATTTTTGGCGCGCGGCTTTATCCGCCTGCACGCGGCCACGGGCGAGGCGATCTGGGCCGAGAAAGCCCAGTTCTGCCTGCAATGGCTCATTGAGAATCAGTCGCCCGGCTACCGCGGCGCTTGCTGGGGCAATCATTTTGACTACCAGTCGCGCAGCTTTTATCTGGCGAAGAATGTTCCCACCATCGTATGGACGTCGCTGATCGGCCACGCCTTTCTCGATGGGTACGAACACTTCAAGAAAAACCAGTATTTACAGGTCGCGGTCAGTGCCTGCGAGCACATCATGGAGGATCTCGATAAGTATCCCGACGGCGAGGGCGTTTGCATCAGCTACGTGCCCGCGCAGAAAAGCCTGGTGCACAACGCCAACACGCTCGGCGGCAGCCTGCTGGCGCGAACCTACGCCCAAACCGGCAATCACGGCTACGCCGAGTTGGCGCGGAAGACGATGCAGTATACCGCGCAATATCAGCGGCCGGACGCCTCCTGGTGGTACGGGGAAAAAGCCAATCTGCACTGGGTCGACAACTTTCACACCGCTTATGTGCTCGATTGCTTCAAGTTCTACAGCGACGCCACCGGCGATGGCCGCTTCCTTCCGAACATGGTGAGCGGGTACGAGTTCTGGAAGCGGACGTTCTTTCTCGAGGATGGAACCCCACGCTACTATGACCACAAAACCCTCCCGCTGGATATCCAGTGCAGCTCGCAGGCGATTGACACGCTGGTATTTTTCCACCCCCTCGACCCCGAGAGTGTGAACCTGGCGCTGAAAGTGGCGCAGTGGACGATTGCCAATATGCAGGATCGCTCCGGCTATTTCTATTACCGGCGCTATTCTCCGTGGCTCGTCAACAAGACTGCCACTTTGCACTGGGGCCAGGCGACCATGATGTGCGCGCTCGCCGGGCTGCACCGCTTGCTTTAGAGACGACTGCTGGCAATGGCAAAGAAGAAAGTACTGATCGTCGTGGAGAACCTGCCCGTACCCTTCGATGGAAGGGTGTGGAAGGAAGCCTGCGCGCTGCGCGATGACGGCTATCAGGTTACGGTGTTGTGTCCGCGAGGTAAGGGGTATGCCAAAGGCTACGAACTGCTGGAAGGCGTGCACGTTTACCGGCATCCGTTGCCGCGGGAAGGGAACTCGGCCGCGGGATATTTGTGGGAGTACGGCAGCGCTCTGCTGTGGGAATTTTTCTACGCTTGGTGGATTTTTCTGCGGCGCGGTTTCCAGGTAATGCAGGGCTGCAATCCGCCGGATAACATCTTTCTGATTGCCCTGCCCTTCAAGCTGTTCGGCGTGAAATATATTTTCGATCATCACGACGCCAATCCCGAGCTTTATCTTTCGAAGTTCGAAAAGGAAAATTCGTTCTATAAGGCGCAAGTCTGGCTGGAGAAGATGACGTTCCGCTCGAGCGACGTGGTTATGTCCACCAACGAGAGCTACAAGCAATTGGCGGTGGAGCGCGGTGGCCTGGCGCCAGAAGATGTTTTCGTGGTGCGCAACGGTCCCGACCTGGAGACTTTCAGGCCGGTCGCACCCAAGCCCGAATTAAAGTACGGCAAGCCGTACCTGGTGGGCTACGTCGGCACCATGAGTCATCAGGAGGGTCTGGATATCCTGCTGGAAGTGGCGCAGCGCATCAAAAGCCAGGGACGCCGAGATGTGCACTTCACCTGCGTCGGCGGAGGGCCGGGACTGGCCGGGCTGCGCCAGATGGTGAAGGACAAGAGCCTCGAAGACACAGTCAACTTCACCGGCCGCGTGCCCGACCAGGAACTGCTGGACGTGCTCTCGACCGCTGATGTCTGCGTGAATCCCGACAAACCTTGCTCCATGAATGACATCTCTACCATGATCAAAATCATGGAATACATGGCGCTGTCAAAGCCCATTGTGCAATTTGATCTGAAAGAAGGGCGATTCAGCGCGGGGCAGGCGGCGCTCTACAGCAGCAATAATCACGATCAGGTCACCGACTTCGCCAAGAACATCCTGTGGCTGCTCGACCATCCGGAAGAGAGAAAAAGGATGGGAGAATTCGGTTTCCAGCGGGTGCGCCGCGAACTGGCCTGGGAGTTTTCGGTGCCCAACCTGCTGGCCGCGTACCGCAGGGCTTTTCAGAAACGGGGCCAGGCATGAAGCCGCTGGTGTCGATTCTCATCCCCGCCTACAACGCAGGAAATTGGCTGGGGGATACCATCCGCTCGGCCCGGGCGCAGACCTGGGAGAGAAAAGAAATCATCGTCGTGGATGACGGTTCAAAGGATCAGACCCTAGCCATCGCGCGCCAGTTTGAATCCAATATGGTTCGCGTTTTTACTCAGAAAAACCAGGGGGCTGCAGCCACGCGTAATCAGGCATTTTCATTGTGCCAGGGCGACTACATTCAATGGCTCGATGCCGACGATCTTTTGTCGCCCAGCAAGATTAGTTTGCAGATGGATGTGCTGGAAAAATGCCCCGGCAGGCGGACCCTGGCCTCGGCGGAGTGGGGCCAATTCCTGTACCGCTATAACCACACGGAGTTTATTCCCACGCCGCTCTGGAACGATCTCACCCCGGCCGAATGGCTGATCCGCAAGATGGGGCAGAATCTGCACATGCAGACGGCTACCTGGCTGGTGAGCCGCGAGCTGACCGAAGCCGCGGGACCCTGGAATGTGAACCTGGCCAACGATGACGATGGGGAATATTTCTGCCGGGTGTTGCTGGCGTGCAATGGCGTCAAATTCGTGCCGGGCGCCCGGGTTTACTACCGCTCTTCCGGCGCTGGCAGCGTGAGCTACGTGGGGAATTCCGACGCCAAACGCGATGGGCTCTGGCGTTCCATGCAGCTGCACATGCAGTATCTGCGCTCGCTCGAGGACAGTCCGCGCGCGCGCGCCGCCTGCGTGCAGTACTTGCAAAACTGGCTGATCTATTTCTTTCCCGAACGCAAGGACATTGTGGAGCAGGCGCAAAACGCCGCCCGTAAGCTGGGCGGAGAACTGACGGTCCCGCGTCTTTCCTGGAAGTATTCCTGGATCGAAGCGCTGTTCGGCCGGGCCCCGGCCAAGCGCGTGGAAACGATGGCGCAGCAGTTGCGCTGGTCGGTGGTTCGAGCCTGGGACCGGGCCCTGTTCCGCGCCCAGAAAATGAATCTGGAAACCAGCCTGGGCGCCTAGCTGGCAGCCCCGGCAGCTTATCGAGAAAAAAGACTATGGTTATCACTTGCACTCCACTTCGCATTTCGTTTTTTGGCGGCGGCACCGACTACCCCGTGTGGTATCGCGAGCACGGCGGGGCAGTTCTGGCGACCGCCATCAACAAGTGCTGTTACCTTACCTGCCGGCGCTTGCCGCCCTTTTTTGAGTATCACAGCCGGGTCTCCTACTCCCGGGTGGAAAACGTGGTGCACAACCAGGACATCGTTCACCCTTCGGTGCGGGGCTGCCTGCAGTTCATGAACATGGAAGAGGGTGTCGAGATTCACCACGTTGCCGACTTGCCCGCGCGCACCGGCTTGGGCACCAGTTCGGCGTTTACTGTAGGCCTGCTGCTGGCGCTCTATGCGCTCAAGAACCAGATGCGCGACAAGCACTCGCTGAACGCCGACGCCATTCACGTGGAACAGGAAATCCTGCAGGAAGCGGTCGGCTCGCAGGACCAGACCAGCGCCGCCTATGGAGGCTTCAACCGCATCAACTTCTCGACCGATGGCACGATCGAAGTCAAGCGCATTCTGGCCCCGCCCAGGCGCTTGGCTGATCTGGAAAGCCATCTGGCATTGTTCTTCACCGGCTTCTCCCGCATTGCTTCCGAGATTGCCACCGAGCAGGTGAAGATTACCCCGCACAAGCAGAAAGAGCTCGAAACCATGTATCAGCTGGTGGGCGAGGCGGAGTCGATCGTCGCCAGCCCCAGCCGCTCGCTCGATGAGTTCGGCAAGCTGATGCACGAGAGCTGGCAGATCAAGAAATCGCTGACCAACAAAATCTCCAATGCCAACATTGACGAAATCTACGAAGCGGGGCTGAGCGCGGGCGCGCTGGGCGGCAAGCTGTTAGGGGCCGGGGGGGGAGGTTTCATGCTCTTCTACGTGTCGCCGGAAAAGCGGCAGGCGCTGCGGCAGCGTTTGCAAAAACTGCTGTGCGTGCCCTTTGGCTTCTCCAGTAAAGGCAGTCACGTCGTGCTCTATGAGCCGGAAGAGGAATACGACCAGACCACGATCGAGGAACGCTCCGTCGTCTACGCCCAGCACGGCTGAGGCCGCGCAACGGCGGAAGATTGAAAATTACGACTCGAGGAGATTCATGAGCAAGACCGCTTTGGTAACCGGCGCGGAAGGATTCATCGGCTCGAACCTGGTAAGGTTTCTGCAGGCCAAGGGATGGAACGTGGTTGGAACCTACCGTCCGCACGAATCCAACTCCTTTCCCAAGCTGCCACGGCTGCGCTTTGTGCAGTGCGACCTGCGCCATGGGCAGCGGGTGGAGCAGATTGTGAACGAATACCAGCCCACCCATGTTTTTCACCTGGGCGCACAGAGTCTGCCGACGGTTTCCTGGGCCGACCCGGTATTCACCTTCGAGTCGAACGTGATGGGATCGCTCTCTTTGCTGGAAGCGTTGCGCCACCAGAAACGCCCTCCGGTTATGGTTTCCGCCTGCTCGAGCGCCGAGTATGGCAATGTTCCGCCGGAGGCGGTGCCGGTGACCGAAGAGCAGCCCCTGCGCCCACTGCATCCGTACGGAATCAGCAAATTATGTCTGGACCTGCTGGCGCGCGAATACTTTGCCGACTACAACATCCCGACGGTGAACGTTAGATTGTTCAACACCACGGGTCCAGGCAAGACCAATGATGCGCCTTCGGATTTTGTGCGCCGTATCATCCGCATCAAGAAGGGCCTGCACCCGCCGGTGCTCGAAGTAGGCAACCTCAAGCCGCGCCGGGCGTTTCTTGACGTGGAAGACACGGTACGCGGCTTCTATGCCGCCGCTATGAAGGGCAAGCGCGGCGAAGCCTACAACTTGTGCGCGCCGCGCACCTATGAGATTCGCGAGCTGCTGGATATGGCGATCCGGCTGTCCGGCGTCAAAGCGGAAGTCCGTCCGATTCCCGCGCTGATGCGGCCCTCGGACGAAAAAATCATTTTCGGCAGCACTGACAAGATTCGCAAAGATACCGGCTGGAAGCCGGCGCGCACAATCGAGCAGACCATCGCCGCCATGCTGAAATACTGGGATCGGGTGATGGAAACGGCAAAGGCGTGAGGCACTCGTCGAGAGCCGCAGGAACTCATATCCCTGGGGCACGAGATAGGGTATGATGCAGTCCCGCGTTTTCCCCGCCACACTTCTGAGATGAAAGTAACTTCGGGAATCAAGAACGGCGCTGAGATACAGATCTCAGTTCGCTCTGGGGAGTCTTCGCAGGTTCATGCGCTGGTTTCGGATGCGGAGCCGGACGGTGTTCCGCTTACTTCCGACAGCGCAGTAGCCCAGGCATCACTAAGCCGGCTGTTAACCGACCGCTTCCGTTGCCGGCCCGAGGATGTCGCCGAGTTCCAGGTTGCCGAGGAGTTATCGCAGGACTCGGGATACTTTCGGCTGGGCTCGGACTTGATCTGTTATGGGCGATGTGCTGCGGGAGCGCCGGCCCCCAACGCAGCCGAGGCGCTTTACGACGCTCGCAGCCGAATCGTCTCCAACGGCGGCGGAGTACAGCTTCCCTTCGATCCGGTGCAGGTGATTGACAACCTGCGTTGCGAGCGGTATCTCGACAGCGCGCTTCCCGCGAACCGGCTGGTTCGCCAGCTTTACTATCTGTTACGGCCGCTGATGCCGGTGCCGCTGCGGCGCCACTTTCAGAAACTGTATTTCAGCACCCGCGATGACGCTCCCTTCCCGCAGTGGCCGGTGGATCGAACGGTCGAGAATCTCATGGAGCGGCTGCTGCTGCTTTCCCTGCAGTCCAAAAAGCTGGATCGGATTCCTTTTATCTGGTTCTGGCCGCGGGGAGTGCCCACTTGCACCATCATCACGCACGATGTCGAGACCTCAGCCGGAGTCGCGTTTTGCCCGCGCCTGATGGATTTGGCCGATGGTTTCGGAATCAAGACTTCGTTTCAGGTGATTCCGGAAAAACGCTATCCCGTTCCCGCTTCGTTTCTGCGTTCGATTCAGGATCGCGGGTTTGAAGTCAACGTTCACGATCTGAATCATGACGGGCATTTGTTCCGCGATTTTGCCGAGTTCCGGCAGCGGGCCGAGCAGATCAACCGCTATGCCCGAGAGTTTGGCGCGCTTGGGTTCCGCTCGGCGGTGATGTATCGCAATATCGAATGGCTCTCGGCTTTGGATGTTTCCTACGATATGTCGATTCCGAACATGGCGCGTATGGACCCGCAGCCGGGAGGATGCTGCACCGTGCTTCCGTTCTTTATCGGGCCCATGGTGGAACTGCCGGTGACCACGACCCAGGACTACTCGCTCTTCCACATCCTTAACGACTATTCCATCCAGCTGTGGGAACAGGAAATCGCTCTAATCCGCGAGAAATATGGCTTGATGAGTTTTATCGTCCATCCCGACTACGTGACCCGCGAAAAGGAGCAGCGAGTGTACCGGGACCTGCTGCAGCGGCTCTGCGAATTGCGGGCACAGGGCGAAACCTGGATTGCGCTGCCCCGCGAACTGGCCCGGTGGTGGCGGCTCAGAAGCAATCTGAATCTGGTGCCGAATGGCGATTCCTGGCGGGTCGAAGGCGAGGGCAGCGAGCAGGCCACGGTTGCATACGCGGTGGCCAGGGACGGCAAACTGAGCTACGAATTTGTTTGAGTCAGAAAAAGAAGTCTTGCGGCAAATCTCCCCCACTTAGAGAAAAGAAAAGAATCCGAGTCCAGTACCTGGGAGGATGGTTTGAAGACAATTACCGAAGGGAATGACAGAGCGGGAGCAGTAGAGAACAACGCTAAGGCGTCGGCTTTGGCGGACTGCGATTGCGCCGTGATTGGCGCCGGTCCTTATGGCCTGTCGGCCGCCGCCCACCTGAAAGCCAAGGGCCTGGCGGTGCGAATTTTTGGCGAGCCCATGGAGTTCTGGGCTACCAAGATGCCGGCGGGCATGCTGCTGCGTTCGCCGCGCGTGGCGTCAAACATTTCCGATCCGACTTCCGCGTTCACGCTCGATGCTTATGAAGCCGCATCCGGCACCCAGCCGCAGACCCGGACGAAGCTGGAAACCTTTGTTGGATACGGGCGATGGTTCCAGCATCAGCTGGAGAATTGCCTGGAGCGGACCGAAGTTGCCGCCGTGCGAAAGCAGGACTCGCGATTCCGCATCGAGTTGCGCAACGGGCAATCCCTGACCGCAACTCGCGTAGTGGTTGCGGCTGGGATTGGGCCCTTCCAGCGGCGCCCGGAAGTTTTTTCGCAGCTTCCCGCTTCCCAAGTCTCGCACTGTTACGACGGGCGGCAGCCGGCCGAGTTCGCCGGCAAAGCCGTCGCGGTAATTGGAGCCGGGCAGAGCGCGCTCGAAGGCGCCGCCTTGCTGAACGAGGCGGGAGCGTCGGCTGAAGTTCTAGCGCGAATCCCGCAACTGCGCTGGATCGGCCAGCATCCGCGCCTGCATAAGCTGGGGCCGATTTCGAAGATCCTGTATTCGAGCCACGACGTCGGGCCGGCCGGGGTCAGCCAGCTTGTGGCTTGGCCCAACTTAATGCGGCATGTGCCCATGCCGCTGCGCGACAAGATGCGCAAGCGCGCGGTGCGCTCGGCCGGTGCGCCCTGGCTGAAGGCGCGCCTCACCTCGGTCAAGATCAGCATCGGGCGCAGCGTAGTGAGCGCGGTCTCGGCGGGAGACGAAGTTCGGCTCATGCTCGATGACGGCGGTGAACGGCGCGTCCACCATGTCCTTCTTGGCACCGGATACAGCGTCGACATTTCCCGCTTCAGCTTTTTGCCGGCGGAACTGACCAGCCAGATTCGGCAGCTCGACGGTTATCCCGATCTCGGAACCGGATTTACCACGTCGGTTCCGGGCCTGCATTTCATCGGCGCGACCGCCGCCCGCAGTTTCGGTCCGCTGCTCTATTTTGTGGCCGGCACCGACTTCGCCTCCCGGCAGTTGACCTCGCACCTGATGCGGCATCCGGTGAAGTCGTTCCAGTAAACCATTGCTTTGCGCAGCCAGAAAATATGCCAAACCGAAACACAGAGATGTTGAACTCCGGCAAGGCTCCTGCGGCAGCGCACTCAACCAGCGCAGTCGCAGAAGCTGACCACGATGTCACGCGGGTACCGAAGCCCGAGGGGCGCCGTTCCCAGGTCGGCGCGCTGGTTGTCGGCGGCGACCATCCGGGTCTGGGGGTGGTTCGCAGCCTGGGCCGCAGAGGCATTCCGGTTTACGTGCTTGAGGACCAGCAGTCGGTCTCGTCCTTCTCACGCTACGCTACGCGGGTGGTACGCTGTCCCGACATTCTTGACGAACGTAAGACTGTAGACGCGGTGCTGGAGGTGGGCGCACGCTACGATCTGAAAGATTGGGTTCTGTTTCCCACCCGCGACGAAACCGTGGCCGCTTTTTCCCGCTATCGCGCAGAACTCGAACCGCACTTCCGGGTAACGACTCCGGAGTGGGAAACGGTGCGCTGGGCCTGGGACAAGAAGAATACCTACGACTTAGCCGCACAGCTGGGCATTCCCTGTCCGCAGACGTTCAATCCCCGCACGGAAGAGGAATTGGCGGAACTCTATCCCCGCCTGCCGCTGGCCATCAAACCGGCGGTGAAGGAGAATTTCTTTTATGCGACCGGCGCCAAGGCCTGGCGGGCGGAAACTCCGGAGCAATTGAATCGATTGTTCGCCGATGCTCTGCGGCAGATCAAACCGGAAGAAATTCTGCTGCAGGAAATTATTCCCGGCGACGGCAGCCGGCAGTTTTCTTATTGTGCGTTCTTCCGCGATGGCCGGACCCACAGCAGCCTGGTGGCGCGGCGCAGCCGCCAGCATCCGCGCGAATTCGGCCGCGCTGCCACTTTCGTAGAAAGCGTGGAACTTCCGGCGATCGAGGCGCTTTCCGAACGCTTCCTGCAGGCCATCAACTATTACGGCGTGGTGGAACTCGAATACAAAGAGGATCCCCGTGACGGCCAATATAAGCTGCTGGACGTTAATGCCCGCACCTGGGGCTTCCACTGTCTGGGCGCGGCCGCCGGCGTCGATTTCCCTTATTTGCTCTTCGCCGACCAGATGGGATTGCCGACCACGGAATGCCGGGGCGAGGCAGGCGTCGGCTGGCTGCGCTTCATCACGGATGTGCCCACCGCGCTCTCCGATATTCTGCACGGCGAAATCAGCGTGGGCACGTACTTTCGCTCGCTTCAAAGGACGCGCGTGGAATCGGTTTTTGCCAAGGACGATCCTCTTCCGTTTTTGGGAGAGATGGTCCTTTTGCCCTATTTGATTGCCAAGAAGTACTTCTAAGGAACCCGCTAAACTCTGGCACAGGAGAGGAAACGGAGAAACTTGAATTCTTACCCTCCAGAGCGGTCCGGCGTCGGCAGTGCTGCAGCGATTGCCGTCCCCCAACGTTGTATGATCGCGGCTGCGAGTTAGAACGTCCCGGTTTGTAGTGAGCGTATACGTTATCAATCCGTTGGAGGATCCCCGCTGGGATGAGCTGGTAAGCCGTCATCCTCGCTCCTCCCCATTTCATCTGCGCGGCTGGCTGGAGGCGTTGTCCCGTACCTACGGCTACAAGCCGCTGGCGCTGACCAGCGCTCCTCCGGGCAAGCCCCTGCAAGACGGCCTCGTTTTTTGCCGGGTGGCCAGCTGGCTCACCGGCACGCGCCTGGTTTCGCTGCCCTTCGCCGACCATTGCGAGCCCTTGCTGGACGAGTTCCATGAATCGCAGGAATTCATGCCGTGGCTGCGCAGCGAGTGCGAGCGCGTCCATTGGGATTACGTCGAAATGCGGCCGCTCTCGCGGATTTCGTTCTCCGCGGGTGCTCTGCAGCCGTCCCAGTTCTACTGCTTCCACGAACTCGACCTGACCCGCAGCCTGGAGCAGATTTACGGTAGGCTGCACCGAGATTCCATTCAAAGGCGCATTCGTAGAGCCGAGAAAGAGCGATTCACTTACGTTGTCGGCAACGACCAGCGGTTAGCCGACGAGTTTTACCAGTTGGTGTTAGTCACCCGGCGGCGGCAGAAGCTTCCCCCGCAGCCGCGGAGCTGGTTCAGGAACCTGGTCGCCAGCATGGGCGATCGCCTGCAGATTCGGATGCTGCGAAACCAGGATGTTCCCATGGCGGCGCTGCTGACTTTGCGGCACCGCTCGACCGTGGTTTACAAGTACGGCTGCTCCGACGCTCGCTACCACCATTTCGGCGTCATGCCGCTGCTCTATTGGAGGCTGATCGAGGAGAGCAAGACCACGGGAGCTGAACACATTGATTTCGGCCGCTCCGATCTCGACCGCAGCGGTTTGATTACTTTCAAAGATAAGCTGGGGACGACCAAGCGGCTGTTGACCTATTACCGCTATTCCGCCGAGGCTGAACAGAGGGCCAGCAGTCCTTGGGGATGGCAATTCCTGCGGCGAGCCTGCTCCGTGCTGCCGGATGTGGTGCTTTCGACCGGCGGACGGCTTCTTTATCGGCACATTGGGTAGCCGAAAAGCCCCCGTCTTCTGTAGCAAAATGCATAAAAGTCTTGTTGATTCAATTAGTTGCGGCAACTCCGTTGCTGCACCAGGTTACAGCGGTAACCTTAAGAGTCACCTAGTAATCTTTTAATACACTCGTAACATGATGGAATATATACCAGATACAAAGGCGGTCCTGCTGGTTGGAGGCTTGGGCACGCGCCTGCGTACGGTGGTGCCGTCAGCGCCCAAGGCAATGGCCGCAGTCGGCGGCCGGCCCTTCCTGGAGTTGCTGGTACTCCAGCTCCGAGTTCAGGGAATCCGCCGTCTGGTGATGTGCACCGGCTACCTAGCCGATCAAATTGAGCAGGAGTTCGGCGACGGCAAGGGCTGGGATCTGGAGATTGAGTACTCGAAGGAATCGGCTCCGCTCGGAACGGCGGGAGCGGTGAAGCTGGCCGAGCACCGCTTAAAGGACACCGGGGATTTTCTGGTCTTAAACGGCGATTCGTTCCTGGAAGCCGACTTCGAGCGGCTGCTTCGTTTTCATCGCGGGCATGGCGGTTTGGTCACCATAGCGGTGGTGGCCGTGCCGAACGCGCAGCGCTATGGCAGTGTGCAGATGGGAGCGGAGGGCAGAGTGACAGGGTTCGCGGAAAAGGCCGCCAGCAGCGGTCCTGGGCTGGTGAATGCCGGCGTCTATGTCTTCCGGCAATCGATCTTCGGGCACATCCCCGAAGGGCCGGCAAGCCTGGAGCGCGATGTGTTTCCCCGCCTGCTGAGCCAGGGGATTTTTGCCCTGGAGGAACGTGGCATGTTCATCGACATCGGCACTCCAGAAGATTACGCGCGCGCCCAGGCCATTCGCGCCCAGCTTTCCGGCGCAGCTCTGCAGAAGCAAGGGGACAGAACATGACTTTGGCGGGGGGCTTCGAGGAACGCGTCAGCGGCTCGATCGCGGCTTCCATCGCGGTAAAGCAAAGCCTGCTTGCCAGCGAGGAGACCATTGCAGCGGTCGCCAAAGTGAGCGAAATGCTGGTGGACGCGATGATGCGGGGCAACAAACTGCTTTTGTTTGGCAACGGCGGCAGCGCCGCCGACGCGCAGCATATCGCCGCAGAATTCGTTGGCCGCTTCGCGTTTAACCGGCCGCCTTTGCCGGCCCTGGCGTTGTCGGTGAATTCCTCCTGCGTCACTGCCATCGGCAACGACTATGGATTCGACCGGACATTTTCCCGGCAGATTGAGGCATTGGGCCGGAAGGGGGATGTAGCGATTGGCATCTCGACCAGCGGCAATTCTCCTAACGTGCTGGAGGGAATTGCGGTGGCTCGGAAGCTGGGCCTGCACACCGTCGCCTTTGCCGGATGCACGGGGGGAAAGCTCAAGAACGCCGCCGACTATTGCATTTGCGCGCCCTCGAATGAGACCCCGCGCATTCAGGAGTGCCACATCCTGATCGGCCACATCATTTCGGAGCTGGTGGAAGAGACGGTTTTTCATGAAGCGAGCCGCGTTTCTCGACCGTGACGGGGTCATCAACCGGAAGGCGCCGGAGGGCCAGTACATCACGCGGTGGGAGGAGATGGATTTCCTTCCCGGAGTGCCGGAAGCCATAAAGCAGCTGAACCAGGCCGGCTTCCTGGTGATCGTGATCAGCAACCAGCGCTGCGTGGCCAAGGGGCTGGTTACGGCGGCAGGAGTGGAAGACTTGCATCGCCGCATGGGCGAGCATATGGCGCAGCGGGGTGCACGAATTGATGCGGTGTACTACTGTCCGCATGAGCTGCAACCGGTATGCGCCTGCCGTAAACCGGCTCCCGGCATGCTGTTGCAGGCGGCGGGAGAGCATGCGATCGACCTGGCAGCTTCGTGGATGATCGGCGATTCGGATATCGATGTCGAGGCTGGGCGGAACGCGGGTTGCCATACCGCCCTGTTGCGAGCCGGCGGCCGCGAGGCCCGGCTGGCAGCAGACGTGGTGGCGCCGTCTCTGCTCGAGGCAATCGATCAGATCGTAGAGCACGACCGGGTTTTCGCGGGACGGTCCTAGTGGGATATTGTCCGCCGAACGGCCTCCGGGTAACCTCGGGAGAATGGGCGTAGTTGCACTTTATGAAGAGCAAGAAGCTAAGCGCGGGCGACTGGGTAGAAGTCCGCAGCAAAGAGGAAATCCTCAGCACTCTGGACGGCGAGGGCCGCCTCGCCGGCATGCCCTTCATGCCGGAGATGTTCCAATTCTGCGGAAAAAAGTTCCAGGTCTACAAACGCGCCCATAAGACGTGCGACTACACCACCCCCTACCCGTACCGTACGCGCTGGCTCGATCGCGCGGTTCATCTCGAAACCCGTTGTGACGGCGAGGCCCATCGCGGCTGCCAAGCGGGATGTCTGCTGATTTGGAAGGAAGCCTGGCTGAAGCCGGTTTCGCAAGGTGGGAAGCCGGCCGTGCAGCCGCTGGTGACGATTTCGCCCTCGGAATCGAGTCCACAGCCGCAAGGATGCAGTGAAGACGCCGTTTGGGCGCATACGGAAGTGCCCGACCCCAAGGGCGGGCCGCCGACCTTCGTTTGTCAGGCCACCATTACTCCCGCTGCGACCACCTATCTCCGTTGGTGGGATATTCGGCAGTACATCGAGGACTACACCTCCGGCAACACAAGCCTGAAGCGGGTTTTGTCGGCCCTGGCCTATTCGACCTATTACCACCTGAGTCAGGCGGGAATTGGGCTGGGACCGGTGACGCGCTGGCTGCACAACAAGCTGCGCTGGCTATGGGGCGGCCCCATGTGGCCACGCACGCCTGGGCATCTTCCCGAAGGCAGCCCCACGCCGACCGCGAGCCTCAACCTGCAGCCGGGCGAATGGGTACGGGTAAAGCCGCAGGAGGAGATTCTGAAGACGGTCACCTACGACAACCGCAACCGCGGAATGTTCTGGGACGCCGAGTTGGTGCCGTATTGCGGCGGGACCTACCGCGTTCTCCGCTCGGTGACCAAGCTGATCGATGAAAAGACCGCCAGGATGATCGAGATGAAGACGCCCTGCATCATTCTCGATTCGGTGGTTTGCCAGGCGCGTTATAGCGATTGCCGCATGTTGTGCCCGAAGAGCATGTATCCCTACTGGCGCGAGATCTGGCTGGAGCGGGTGGAAGCGCCTAAGAGCGCGGCCCATCCGAAAGCCGAGGAAACGGACTCAGCAGTGCTCTCAGGAGGCGCGCGCTAGGTCGATGCGATTCAGTGACACCAACGTTGCCGGTGCGAAAGTGATTGATCCTACGGCGCATGTCGATGAGCGAGGCCGTTTCATGCGGGCCTGGTGCGCCCGGGAGTTTGCCGAAAACGGCATTCAGTTTTCTCCGGTGCAAGCCAATATGGGGTTCAGCGTGCGCAAGGGCACGCTCCGCGGAATGCATTTTCAGGACGCATCGGCGCCGGAGGCGAAGTTGGTGCGCTGCACCCGGGGAGCGATGTTCGATGTAGTGGTCGATCTTCGGCCGGAATCGCCTTCCCACGGGCAGTGGTTTGGAACGGAGTTAAGCGCGGAGAACGGCCGCATGTTGTTTCTGCCGGAACTTTGTGCGCACGGCTACCAGACGCTCGAAGAGGGCACGGAGATGCATTACATGGCTTCTGCCTATTACACGCCGTCGTCGGCCCACGGAGTGCGTTTCGACGATCCGGCGTTTGCCATTCAATGGCCGGTTGCAGTCACCATGATTTCGGAGCAAGACCGCAACTGGCCCTTTATCAAGCGTTAAGAGTCGGCCCTCGGCACCGGCATTTTTCAGGGTTTTTGGAGGAGATAAGACGGTGAGTACCAATCAACAGCCTCTCGTCAGCGTGCTCACGCCCGTCTACAACGGGGAAGACTACCTTGCCAAGTGTATTGAGAGCGTCCTCAGGCAGACGTACCAGAATTTCGAATACATCATCGTAAACAATTGCAGCAAGGACGGCACGCTCGCGCTGGCGCAGGAGTATGCCCGCAAGGACAATCGCATTAAGGTGCACGACAACACCGAGTTCCTGGCGGTCATCGCGAATCACAACTTGGCATTTCGCCTTATGTCGCCCCAGGCGAGGTATTGCAAGGTAGTGTCTGGGGACGATTGGATTTTTCCCGACTGCCTGTCCCGTATGGTGGACCTCGCCGAAGCGCACCCCTCGGTCGGTTTCGTCGGGTGTTACCAGTTGAGCGGGGATCACATCCTTTGGCAAGGATTCAAGTATCCGGTTGCAGTGATGCACGGCGTTGAGCTGTGCCGCCGTATCTTCCTGGGCAACGACCGGCATTTCGGTTTCGGCAGCCCCACTTCGCTGCTCTACCGGGCGGATCTGGTGCGGGAAAGCGCGGAATTCTATCCCAACCCTTCGCCCCATGCTGACACCAGCGCTTGCTTCCGGTATCTCAATCGCTGCGATTTTGGTTTTCTCTATGAAGTCCTTTCCTTTGAAAGGACGCACGAGCAGACGCAAAGCTATGCTTCGGCGCAGCTCAACCGTTACACCTCGGCCTATTTGAATGACGTGATTCAGTATGGGCCGCTCTATCTGAACCCCGACGAACTGAAGCAGAAAACCAGAGAAACCCTGGATGGTTACTACCGCTTTCTGGCGGTCGATTATTTCATCGGATTCCGGGGGAAGGAATACTGGGATTATCACAAGACCAGGCTGGCTGAGCTGGGCTATCCTCTCAGCCGCCTTGCTCTGTTCAAGGCGGCCGCCACTACGGCTGCCCGTGAAATGCTGAATCCCCTGGACGCATATCGAAAAACCAGGAATCGCCTGCGCACTCCACCCCAGCGGGCTGCGAAACCCAAAAACGATGCTGGAGCGAAACCCGGGGCGCAAGCTTCCGGGGAGGCCGACGCGAAACCGGTGACCGGGAAACCGGACGGCTACCGCACTGCGGTCGGCTGATCGCGATTCCTGGCGAGTCGTGTTCTTGTCCCGCTGACGCGGAGTATGGCATTTGCAAGGGCGTTCCGCCTGGCCACTTCCCCTGGCTTGGTCGGATTTTTAAAAGGAGATAAACATGAAGGTGGTTCTATTCTGCGGAGGGCTGGGGTTGCGCATCCGCGATGCCGAAGACATTCCCAAACCGATGGTGCACATCGGGTATCGGCCGATTTTGTGGCACGTGATGAAGTACTACGCCCACTATGGCCACAAGGATTTCATTCTCTGCCTGGGCTATCGCGCCGATGCGATTAAGAACTATTTCCTGAACTATAACGAGTGTCTCTCGAACGACTTCGTTTTGACCGGCGGCGGCAAGAACCTGAAACTGTTCAATAGCGATATTGACGATTGGCGCATCACCTTTGCTGACACCGGCATCGACTCCAACATCGGCATGCGGCTGAAGGCGGTGGAAAAGCACCTGCAGGGTGAGGACGAATTCCTGGCCAACTACAGCGACGGACTCACGGATTTGCCGTTGCCGCTGCAGATTCAGCACTTCCGCCAGCAGGACAAGATCGCCAGCTTCCTATGCGTCAAACCCAATCTCAGCTACCACACGGTTGCCGTGGAGGAAAGCGAGGGCAAACTGGTTTCCGGCATTCATGCCATCAGCAACGGAGAACTGCGCATCAATGGCGGGTTCTTCGTCTTCAAGCGCAAGATTTTCGACTACATCCACGAGAAAGAAGAATTGGTCAACGAGCCCTTCGATCGGCTGGTGAAGGAAAAGCAGCTGATTGGCTACACCTACGACGGTTTCTGGGAAAGCATGGATACGTTCAAGGACCGCCAGCATCTGGAAAAGCTTTGCCTGGGCGGGGCCGCCCCGTGGGAGATCTGGAAAGCCAGCAATAACGGCAAGCATTGAATGGGCGGTAGTTTCGCCGTTCGTGTCGATTACTGGGCTTAATAGAAAGCGAATTCAAGAAAGGCCGTCATTCGAGTGGCCAGGAGCAAGTGATGAGTGTCTATACAGGTCTGCGGGAACGGGAAAGAGCGGGCACTCCGGTGCGCGTGGGGATGGTGGGCGCCGGAGCCACAGGCCGCGCGATTGCCCTTCAATTGGGAACGCCGGTGCCAGGAATGCGCCTAGTCGGGATCGCCAATCGGACCTTGGCGAACGGAGAGCGTGCATTCCGGGAGGCGGGATTCCCGCAGTGGGTTCAAGCGGGCTCGGCGCATGAGGCCGAAGAAGCCATCCAGCGCGGGCTGCCGGTGCTGACCCAGGATCCGCTTGTCCTTACCCGTTGCGCGGCAGTCGACATTTTGTTGGAAGTGACGGGCACCATCGAAGCGGGCGCCCGCGTGGTTCTGGATGCGTTCGACTACGGAAAGCATGTGGTCCTGGTGAATGCGGAACTGGACTCTCTGCTCGGTCCCATTCTCAAAGTGAAGGCGGACCAAGCCGGCGTCGTGCTTACCCACACTGACGGCGACGAGCCGGGTGTGGCAATGACGCTGGTCCGCTATCTCCAGACGCTGGGGCTGCGGGTGGTGGCGGCGGGCAATATCAAGGGAATGGTCGACTACTATCGCACCCCGGCGACGCAAAAAGCTTTTGCGGAAAAGCACGATCAGGACGTGCGAAAAGTCACTTCCTTCGCGGACTCGACCAAGCTTTCGATGGAAGCGACGGTCCTGTCGAATGCAACAGGATTCCATGTTGGAAAGCGGGGAATGTACGGCCCGGCCTGCGGCTACGTGCGGGAAGTTGGGAATCTCCTGCCCGCCGAACAGATGCTGGCTACCGGACTGGTGGATTATGCTCTGGGCGCAGCTCCGCACACCGGGGCCTTCGTCATCATTCACGAAGACAATCCTCTCAAGCAGGTTCAGCTGTCCTACTACAAGCTGGGCAACGGACCTTTTTACGTCTTCTACACGCCTTTTCATCTTCCGCACCTGCAGATTGCTGCGACCATCGGTCGGGCGGTGGTGCATCGTGACCCTACCGTCACCCCCATCGCCGGAGCGGTTTGCGAAGTCGTCACCGTAGCCAAGCGGGATCTCAAGGCCGGCGAAAAGCTGGACGGGATCGGCGGGTTCTGCTCCTACGGGCTTATCGACAACGCCAGCGCGGCCCGCGGAATGGCGGCTCTGCCCATTGGCCTCTCCGATGGCCGCGTGTTGCGCCGCGATGTGAAGAAGGATTCCGTGCTTTCGCTTGACGACGTGGAGGCGCTCGGCGCCGGGCTAGTGGAATCGCTTTGGCGGGAACAGAACGAACGCTGGCCGCTCGCCGGGCCGAAACACAATTTGTCGCGGGAGCAAGTTCCCGCGGGAGGAACACGCTGACGTCTACAGCGCGTTAAGCCAAGGCTAACCCATGTTCAATCGATCCTTCTGGAAAGGGCGGCGCGTCTTCCTTACCGGGCACACCGGTTTCAAGGGGAGCTGGCTTTCGCTGTGGCTGAGTGCCATGGGAGCCGACGTGACCGGCTACGCGCTCGATCCTCCGACCAATCCGAGCCTGTTCGAACAGGCCGGCATAGGCGGCCTGATGCGCTCGATCATCGGGGACATCCGGGATTTTTCGACGATGAAGTCGGCAATCTCCGATTGCCGCCCGGAAGTGGTGCTTCACCTTGCCGCGCAGTCGGTGGTGAAGCAGGGTTACGACGACCCCGTCGGCACCTACTCAACCAATGTGATGGGGACAGTGCAGCTTTTCGAGGCGCTGCGCAAGCTTAAACGGCCGTGTGTGGTGGTCAACGTTACCAGCGACAAATGCTATGAGAACCGCGAGTGGGCCTGGGGTTACCGCGAGAATGAGCCCATGGGAGGTAAGGACCCCTACTCGAATTCGAAAGGCTGCGCCGAACTGGTGACCACCGCCTACCGGGAGTCGTACTTTTCCCCGGCCACATTTGATCGTCATGGCATTGCCTTGGGCAGCGCGCGGGCCGGCAATGCGATTGGGGGCGGCGACTGGACCGCCAACCAGCTTATCCCTGATCTCATGCGCGCCTTCTTGGCCGGGAAACCGTGCCTGATTCGGAATCCATCCGCGACCCGGCCCTGGCAATTTCTACTGGAGCCACTGCGTGGTTACCTCATGTTGGCCGAGGCGCTCTCCCACGATCCTTCCCGCTTTGCGACGGGATGGAATTTCGGCCCGGTCGAGTCTGACGCGAAGCCGGTCTCATGGATTGCCGACTACCTGGTCGAGGCCTGGGTAGGCGCGGCCTCGTGGACGCTCGATGGGGCGCAGCATCCGCGTGAGGCCCATTTTCTGAAGCTGGATGCCTCGCGCGCGAAAGCGGAACTGAGTTGGCAACCCGTGCTGCCGCTCGGCCAGGCTTTGGAATGGATTGTCGAGTGGTACCTGGCTTTTCGGGACGGGGGAGATATTCAACGCCTCACGCGGGCCCAGATTGGCCGCTATGAGGCGCTTGCCGTCGCTCCGAAGGGCGAGAACCGCCCCCAGCATGAGCAGCCCGAAGCATTAACGGGAAAGACGAACTAGAGAAGGGCAATTCATTGACTGAAGGATTGATAAATAGGAGGGGTTCGGGCGGCAGCGGTAGCGACGCGGGCCAGCCTGAAGCTCGGGGCGGGCAAGGGGCTCAGGTGCAGGAACAGGCAAGTTTTTTACTTTTAGGCGGACCGGGAAAACCGGAACCGCAAAGACCGGGCTTGCCCGGGAATTCGACCGGGAATACTGCCTCTGCGCGGAAGGTCGATCTCATCTGCATCGCATTGATTGTGTTGTTCGGCATTGGAGCGGTTCTTTTGCGCCAACGCACTGCCGACTTCATGGGCGAGGACGCGTTCTACGGGGATGCGGCAATGTCCATTCTCCATCACGGCTACTACGGCGTGAACGGAGTTAGTGAAACTACCCAACCACCCGGCCTGGCGGGAATCCTCGCGATTTTGTATGCCATGTTTGGATACAGCTACGCCCTCTCGGTTGGTGCGATGGCGGTTTTTGAAACACTCGGTTTTCTGGCGGCCTATCAGGTTTTACAGCGCCGCATGCCGAGGCTCGCGGCGGCGGCAATCTGTATTCTGCTTTTGTCGTCTCCCGTCTATTTTGCCTGGGCGACGCGCCTGGTTTACGCCTGCTATCCCTATTTCTTCACCACGATGTTCGCGCTGCTGGCGGTGGATGAATACGAGAAGGCTACCGCGCCGCGCCGCCGGATTGTTTGGGGAATATTGCTGGCGGCCGCCGTTGTGGCTTCGCTGCTGATTGCGACGGGAACGCTTGCGCTGCTCGGCGCCATGGTGGCTGCCATCGGCGCAACTGCGCTAAAAGACCGCCGGCTGGCCCGAACGCGGCTGCTGCAGTTTTTGCCCATTCTCTTGCTGGGGATTGCGGTGCAGGTCACGTGGAGTCATCGCAAACCGGCTCCCTTGGAATGGTCTTTGCCCGGCTATCCGGCGTCGTACTGGAATCAGCTGCGGGCGAAAAGCGGCAACCACCCCGAGCTGGGCTTGGCCAAATTGCGCGATATCCCGGGTCGGTTGGAGACCAATCTGCTGTACGAGTCCGACATCGTGGCCCAGCTAGTGCTGCGCCATGGCGCCAATCCGTCCAAGGTCGCGGTGGTGATCATCCCCGCTTTGCTCGTACTTATCGGCTGGGGCTTCTCCTTCTGGAACTCAGGCGCGACCGACATGGTTGACTGGTATTTTGCCGGGTACCAGGTGGTCTATCTACTCTGGCCATGGACGATGGAAGCCCGATTTGTGCTGCCCGTCGCGCCGCTTGCCTGTCTTTATCTCTGGCGAGGAGTGAAAGGGGCGGTTTTTGCCCTGCGATCCACGCCACGGGTGGTGGGAATCATCTGGACCCCGATATCAATTTTGCTGACCGTTTCCGGAGCACAATGGCTATGGCTGCATCGCGAGACAGGGTACGGAGACTTCCCCGACGAATTGATCGTCCCAGCTTGGTTGATCGGCGCCGGGATCTTTTTCTGGATGGCGTGGACAGGCAAGTCGCCACTCCCGACCGATGCAGTCTCCAGGGTAGGAGCTTGGCTCGAACGGCCTTGGGGCGATTCGCGAATTCGCCCATTGGATGCGGCTCACTACGCTGGGCTTGCGGCAGTTCTCGGTTTGGTACTGATTGGTATTCGGGTGGAGGCGAGAATTGGCCACGAGAACCTGAAGACGACAGATCTGCAGCACAACGATGAGTTCACGGAGGTTGGAGAAATCATGCCGGCCGAGGTGGAGGCCGGCATGTGGCTTCGTGCCAATACACCCGTCGACTCCGTCGTGATGGCTCGCCATTGGCCCACCGTTCTCCACTACGCGGATCGAAAGCTGATTTGGTTCCCGCCGATCTCCGATCCCACAATTTTGATGGAAGGGATTGAAAGGCACAAGGTTCAATACATTGTCGTGGTGAACCACCCCAACGCTTACTATCTGCCCGACGACGGCTACTGTTTCGATCAGCTCATGGCGCAATTTGGAGAGCATTTTGAACCGGTTCTACGGAAGGCAAATTTCCAGATCTTTCGAGTGCGGCAGAATCTGGATCTCAAAGCCGAACGGGCTGCGCTTCGTGGACAATCAGAGAGTTCACAGTCACTGCGCTGAAGGAGTGAGGA
The DNA here is from genome assembly GCA_963770915.1 of uncultured Acidobacteriaceae bacterium. Taxonomy (GTDB): domain Bacteria; phylum Acidobacteriota; class Terriglobia; order Terriglobales; family Acidobacteriaceae; genus PALSA-270. The sequence goes on along the minus strand of CAVYRG010000001.1, from coordinate 407,749 downwards.
GAAAATATCAATGTCAACGCCTAACATTGTTGTCCTAGGAAGTGGAATGGCCGGTTTCGGGGCCGCCCATCGCCTGCATGGCGAAGGGATCACTCCCGTGATGTACGACAAGAACTCTTATTACGGCGGTCACACCACATCCTTTCGCTATGAGACCGGGTTCCTGTTTGACGTCGGCCCACACATCTCTTTCACCAAGGACCCGCGTATCCAGGAGCTGTTCGCGGACAGCGTTGAGCAGAAGTACGAGACCATCCAAATCACTCTGAACAACTACTGGCGCGGCCAATGGCCGCTGCATCCGGTGCAGCTGCACCTGCATGGCCTGCCGGATGAGCTGGTGATCAAGGTGGTGACCGATTTTGTGGAAGAGCGCCACGCGCCGGAGCGGCCAATTCACAACTACGGGGACTGGCTGCTGGCGAGTTTTGGGAAGACCTTTGCGGAGTCCTTCCCCATGCAATACACGCGGAAGTACCACACCACGTCGGCGGAGAATATGAGCACCGACTGGCTGGGGCCGCGCATCTATCGTCCGAATCTCGACGAAGTGCTACGCGGCATGCTTTCACCCTCAGCCGCTCACGTTCACTACATCACGCATTTCCGCTATCCCAGCGCAGGTGGATTTGTGAATTACCTGAACAAATTCCTGCCCATGGGCAGCGTGAAACTGAATCACGAAGTGGTTGCCATTGATCCGCGCGAGCGGAAGCTTACTTTCGCGAACGGACTGGTCGTCCATTACGATGGCCTGGTTTCTTCGGTAGCTCTGCCTGACGTGATTCGTATGATCAAGAATGCGCCACCGGAAGTAGCCGACGCCGCCAAACGGCTGGCCTGCACGACCTGCATTCTGGTGAACATCGGAGTCAACCGCGAGGATATTTCCAAAGCCCACATGACGTACTTCTACGACGAGGACATCTGTTTTACGCGCCTCGGCTTCCCGCATATGCTGTCGGCTCGCAATTCGCCTCCGGGAACCGGCAGCATCCAGGCGGAAGTTTACTTCTCCGACAAATATCGTCCCTTTAGCGGCAAAGCGGAGGACTGGATTGAGCCGGTCATTCGCGACCTTCGCCGCTGTGGGCTTCTGCGCGAGGAAGATCAGGTCGTGTCGAAGAAAGCGATGTTCCTGCGCTATGCCAACATTATTTTTGATCTAGAGCGCGCCTCCGCGCTTAAGACCGTCCACGGCTACCTGGACGACGTTGGCATTTCCTACTGCGGACGTTACGGAGACTGGGGTTACATGTGGACCGATGAAAGCTTCATCAGCGGCGAAAAGGCCGCCGAGAAGGCCCTCTCGGCGCAGATGTCGGCCCGCTAGGCCAGGTTCGGGGGAGATATGCTGCAACTGAACCTAGGCGGAAAAGACCGCGACCTCAAAATCCTTTGTCTCGGGTGCCATTCCGACGACATTGAGATCGGGTGCGGCGGCACGATTCTGCGCTTAGCGGAAGAGTATCCACGCTGCGAATTTCATTGGGTGGTCTTCAACGCTGTCGGCGTCCGCGAGGCGGAGGCACGCAGGGCCGCTGACTTATTTGCCGGCAAGGCTCTTCGAGGCCCTCTGCTTAAGCAGTTCCGCGACGGATTCATGCCCTATGTGGGTGGGGAAGTGAAAGCCGTCTTCGAGGAGTTGAAACCGATCGCGCCGGACCTGATTTTCACTCACACGGGTCAGGATGCCCACCAGGATCATCGCCTGATCTCAGAGCTTACCTGGAATACCTTCCGCGATCATTTCATTCTGGAATACGAAATTCCCAAGTACGACGGGGACCTCGGGCGGCCGAGCGTATTCATGCATCTCACCGAGGAGCAATCCAAAAAGAAGGCGCAGTGTTTGCTGGATGCCTTTGCATCGCAACGCGACAAACATTGGTTTGATGAGCGCACATTCCTGTCTCTCATGCGGCTGCGCGGCATGGAGTGCAATTCTCCCAGCGGCTACGCCGAGGCATTCTATGGCCGCAAGCTGGTGCTGAAGGCCGAATAGCTAATTCCGCTCAAGAGTTCACCCGACCGGCGAATCGAAGCCGGGGTCCTGCAGCAAACTCATGAAAGATCTGAAAGAAAAGACAATTCGCGGCGGATTTGCCAGAATGGTGGCGCAAGCGGCGAACTTCCTGCTGCGTGTGATATCCCTGGTCGTGCTGGCCCGTCTGCTGACACCGAAGGACTTCGGACTGGTCGGCATGGTCACCGCATTTACTGGGGTGCTCCTCTTGTTCCGGGATTTCGGCCTTTCCTCTGCTGCCATCCAACGGGCGACGGTCAGCGAGGAACAAGTCTCCACCTTGTTCTGGATCAACATGCTCGTAGGGTTCATCCTCGCCTTGATGACCTTCGCCTTGGCGCCCGTGGTCGCCGCCTTTTATCACGAACCGAGGTTGGTTGCTGTGACCGCGGCCCTGGCACTCAGCTTCATTTTTAATGCCGCCGGAGTGCAGCATTCCGTCCTGCTGCAACGGCAGATGCGCTTCACGGCGATGGCGGTAGTCAGCACGGTCTCGCTCATAATCGGGACCGTGATCGCCATCGGTGGCGCTCTTGCGGGCTATGGTTACTGGGCCCTCGTGACCATGAGTCTCGCCCTTCCGCTGACCAATACCATCGGCTTGTGGATTGCGACCAAATGGATTCCAGGGAAGTATCACCGAGGAGTTGGCATTCTCTCCATGATGCGCTTTGGCGGCACCATGACGCTCAACGGCCTAATCCTTTACTGTGCGAGCAACCTCGATAAAGTGTTGCTGGGGCGCTTCTGGGGTGTAGACGCACTGGGAATTTACGGCCGGGCGTTCCAGCTCATTAACATTCCCACCGACAACTTGAATCAGGCGGTTGGGGAAGTGGCTTTCTCCGCGTTGTCGCGCGTCCAGCACGACCCTCCGCGCCTTCGGAACTACTTTCTCAAGGGTTACTCCCTGGTTTTGGCGCTGACGTTGCCCATCACTGCTGCCTGCGCTCTGTTCTCCAATGACATGATCCTTGTTCTTCTCGGACGCAAGTGGATGGAGGCTGCCCCGCTGTTCCGCTTCCTAGCCCCGACTATCTTTGCCTACGCCATTGTCAATCCCTTGGGATGGCTGATGTCGTCGTTGGGATTGGTCGGGCGCAGCCTGCGGATTGCCCTGGTCCTCGCCCCGACGATGATCGCGGGCTACTCTTTGGGATTGCATTATGGTCCGAAGGGTGTGGCCTTTGCTTACTCGGCGGTTCTTACATTGTGGGTGATTCCGCTGATTGTATGGGCTGTCCGAGGAACCGGGATCACGTTCTGGGATTGCGCGCTGGTGGTGAGCCGGCCGCTGGCTTCCTGCACGGTTGCGGCGATTGTGGCCTTCGTATTGCAGCCCTTATACGCTTCGCACTTGCGTGTGCTTCCCAGGCTCGTGGTCGAAGTCGGCATCCTCTTCGTCATCTATGCCGGAATGCTGCTCTATGTGATGGGACAAAAACCGCTCTACGTGAGCCTCATTCGTGGGTTCCGGGCGCGTCCGGCGGTCGAAGAGGAAGCGGTGGTCTCCGTATGACCCAAGAGCGAACATCGTCGAAAACGGCGGGCATCCTTGGAAGCAGGCATTACACCTGGTTGCTCGCGGCCGCATTGGTATGCGCGCTTTTGCTACTCGGAGGATGCAGCCAGTCGCCCTCAGGAAGCATGAACTCCGGCTCAAGCGGGGGCTCGACCGGAGGCTCAAACCCAGGGAACAACCCGCCTCCGAGCGGGCCCATGAGCTATTCAACAAGCTTCCCGCTGACGGAAAACCCTATCTCCGAAGCCAATCATTGGGTCAACGGAGCGGCCGACGGAAAAGACTGGGGAGACATTCAAACCTCGACCAACCTCGCCTACGGAACCACAGTCTCGGGCGGCCCGCCGTACTCGGATTCGATCGCGGCGTTGACCGGAACCTGGGGAACGAATCAAACCGCTTGCGCCGTGGTCAGCTTGTCGCCCTCACTCAACCGCAACGCTGCGTTCTACGAGGTTGAAGTCCACCTCAACTGGACGATTGCGGCGCACATGTCCACGGGGTACGAGTTCAACTACTCCACCCACAGTGACGGCTCGCAGTATGCCCAGTTGGTGAAGTGGGACGGATTGCTGAATCAGTTTAGCTACCTGAATATCAACCGGACCAGTGCCACGCCACCTCCACTAGCCACAGGAAACACGCTTTGTGCTAGTAACTCGGGCGGAACCCTAACCTTCACCCGCAACAACGCGACGATATTCACTGGGACCGACACCAGCCTCACCGGTGGCAGCCCGGGCATCGGGTTTTACAATCAAGGCGGGGTCGCAGCCGACAACGCTCTCTACGGTTTCTCCAGTTTCAACGCCTCGTCTAACTAACCCTGCGTTTTCCACCTGCCTTCGCCTGCCGCTGCGCTTCTACCCGACGCTCCAAACTCCTTTTACCGCCCGCCCTCCACACCTGACTGCTCTAAGTGCGGGAGGATTGCCTCCACGAGCGGCCTTTTCAGCAAAACGGCGCCCGAGGATTCCAAGGGAGAATACAATAGTCAACTGCAGGCGGTCGGTCGCGGACTCACGAGAATTCGTCGTCCGCCGTCGGGCAACAGGGGAAACCGCTTCGGCGGCAACAACCATGGCGGGCTATAGGATTGTCGTTCCGTGCTACAACGAGGCCGAACGCCTGAACGGCGAGGCGTTCCGGACTTTTCTGGCCAGCCACGCCGAGGCTTCGGTGGTGTTCGTCAACGACGGAAGCACTGATGCAACTCTTCCCTTATTGCAGCAGATCAAGAATGAGTGGCCCGGCCGAGTCGAAGTTTTGGACAAAACGCAAAACGCCGGCAAAGCGGAGGCCGTTCGCGATGGGCTGTTATGGGCGGCGCGCCAGGACGGAGTCGCCCTTGTGGGCTTCTGGGACGCGGACTTGGCAACTCCGCTCGATGCGGTCACAGATTTACTGGAAGTCTTCCGCAGCAACCCGAAGGTTGAGGTGGTATTCGGGTCGCGGGTTAAGCTGCTGGGACGAAAAATCGAGCGCAACTCGCTGCGCCACTACCTGGGCCGGATTTTTGCCACCAGTGCTTCGCTGGTGCTCGATCTTCCCATCTACGATACGCAATGCGGCGCTAAGTTCTTCCTAGTCAGCCCCACCTTGAAGCAAGCCCTGCAGGAGCCGTTTTGCTCCCGTTGGATTTTTGATGTCGAGCTGATCGCGCGCTTTCTGCAGATTTACGCCGCGGAAGGAAGAGACCCCGGGGGTTTGTTCTACGAGTTCCCCCTGCATGACTGGAAAGACGTTGCTGGATCAAAAATCCGGCCCACGGACTTTCTGCGAGCAACGCGCGAGCTGCTGGCGATTCGTAGCCGTTACACATCAAGGAATCCGGTCAAGGGCCCCCCAAGATCTACGAAGGCGCAAAGCGCCGAAGTGGTTGCTGGAAACGCCGCGAAGTAGTCCGGCTGGTCCCAATTTTCCCACCGCCGCCCGCAATCCGCGGGCAAACCGCGAAGCTGCTCTCACGCTTCGGTTTCCGCAAACGCCTGTACGTTAGTCCCGCCTCGACGTAAAATCAGTCGCCACTCCGTCACACGCTTATGGTTAGTTGCAAGCCGCTTGGTGCTACCGGCACGAGTGTGCCTGAAATCGGCCTCGGCACCTACTTATATCGGGGTGGTATGGTCGCTCTGCGCGCGGGTTTGGATGCTGGTGTACTGTTCATCGACACGGCCGAGGCCTATGACACCGAGGAGGTCGTCGGCCAGGCGATTCGCGGCATGCGGAAGAATGTATTCGTGGCCACCAAAGTGTCGGCACGGCACTTCCGCCGCGCCGACGTTCTGCGATCGGCTGAACAGAGCCTGCGCCGCCTGGAGACTGACTACATCGATCTCTACCAACTGCACTGGCCCAATTACACGGTGGCGATTCAGGAAACCATGGCGGCAATGGAGGAGTTGGTTGAGAAGGGAATGATCCGATATCTCGGTGTCAGCAACTTCTCTGTTGCCGAGATGAAGCGGGCGCAGAAGGCGCTCACCAGAGCGAGGATCGTCTCTAACCAGGTGAGATTCAGTCTGGTGGAACGCACCATCGAAACTGGCCTGCTCCAGTATTGCCGAGCCAATCGGATTACGGTGATCGCCTTCAGCCCGCTAGGAGAAGGGTTGCAAAATATCCGCAGGCGGGATGGCAAAGATGTGCTCGGCCACATGGCTGCCGGGACTGGAAAGACGCCGGCGCAGTTGGCGCTGAATTGGTGCTTGTGTTATGAGCCGGTAATCGTCATTCCCAAAACTAACAATCCGGAGCGGGTTCGCGAAAATTGCGCCGCTTCGGGCTGGCGCCTGACGCCCGAGCAGTTCAAGCTGTTGAATGAGCGAATTGCCTACAAGAGGCGGGGAGTGCTTGAACGCTTCGCACGTCGGGGGGCAAGGCGAGTGCTCCAGCACTTCGGGCGGAACCTCGAAGTGCCGCCGTCGCGCGTTGGGGCTTGAGCTGCCCGCCCGAGACGAGGAATATTACCCCATGCCTTCCAGATCAGCGTCTATGCTTCGGAAAGCTGCCTTCGGAATTCTCCTGCTCATCGTAGCTCTACTGGCCTTGTTCAATGTGAACGGATGGAGAGCCACGGTTATCGACAGCGTATTCCGCACCTACAACCCGCCGATGGTTGTTGCGCGCCCTCCACAGTTTGAACCCAAAGTTCCGCCCGGATTCCGCGCATCTGTTTTTGCCAGCGGCTTCACGCAACCACGCTGGCTGGCGGTGGCTCCGGATGGAGACATATTCGTCGCGGATTCTGCCGCGGGCCAGGTTCTTGTGCTGCGGACCGATGCCGCCGGCAATCTATCCTCGCGCGAAATCTTTGCCGATCATCTCGACCTTCCTTTCGGAATCGCTTTTCATGACGACTACGTCTACGTGGCAAACACGAATGAAGTCGTACGCTTCCGTTACGATCCCCTTACGTCGAAGCCATTAGGTTCTGCCGAGCACATCTTGGACCTGCCCGGCGGGGGATATAACCAGCACTGGACCCGGTCCTTGGCTTTCAGCCGTGACGGGAACACGCTTTTTGTTTCGGTCGGCTCGAAGAGCAACGTTGCGGTCGAGTCGGATCGGCGCCGCGCCTCCATTCTTGCCGCCGATCCAGACGGCAAAAACATGCGGATCTACGCCAGTGGTCTGCGCAATGCGGTGGGGATCGCCTGCGATCCTGACTCCGGCGATTTGTGGGCGACCGTCAACGAACGCGACGATCTGGGCGACGATGTTCCTTCCGACTACTTCACCCACGTTAAGTCAGGAGGATTTTACGGGTGGCCATATTCCTATCTGGGTCAGCACGTAGATGACAGGGTGCCGGCGAGACCTGACCTGGTTGCCAAGGCTATCGTGCCCGATATTGCGTTAGGCGGGCATGTCGCCCCGCTCCAGTTTGCGTTCTATGACAAGCGACAATTCCCCCCTGCTTACTCGCACGGCGCATTTATTGCCGAACATGGGTCGTGGAACCGGAAACTTCGCAGCGGATACCAGGTTGTGTTTCAGGCTTTTCGTGACGGTCTGCCACAGGGCGAGCCAACGCCGTTCTTGTCAGGTTTCGTTCCTGATACGTCCGGCAAATATGTCTATGGCCGCATGGTTGGAGTTGCGGTTGCCGCGGATGGCTCTTTACTTGTTTCCGACGACGGAACAAACGTCATCTGGCGCATCACGTATGAGGCCGAATCGCGTTAATTTGCTGTCGGCACCAAAGTAATGAATTGAGCTAAAGACTTAGGCAAGCCTTTCTGCGAAACTTAAAATAAGGGCGGAGTTTAGTGAACAGCGCGACACAATCCCGCGAGATTCTTCTACGGCATGCTTGCCTGCTCGGGCTCGTGCTGGCCGCAGGAGTGGCATTTCACGGTCCGTTGTGGGTCGTCGTCGCTTCCTCGATCCACGTGGACCAATATTCGCAAATTCTTGCGGTCGGGCCGATCAGCGTTTTTCTGCTCTATATGGAGCGAAGGAAGGTGTTCACCAAGTTTAACTTCAGTCCCGTTGGAGCGCTGCTGTACTTGGCTTCGCTGGCTGCGTACGGGTTTGTGGCCAGCCGTGCCTCCGCCATCGAGCACAGCAACTACATTTCGCTCTCCATTTTGCTGTTTTCGGTCTCTTGCATGGCCGCCTTTCTTTTTTGCTATGGAGGGAAGACTTTTCGCGCGGGCCTGTTCCCGGTTTTATTTCTGGTCTTGATGACGCCCCTGCCGGATGCATTGCGTGAGAAAATCATCGCTCTTTTGCAAAACGGCTCGGCCGTGGCCACGGCCTGGTTCTTCAGCGCCGCGGGCATACCCTTTCATCGCGAGGGTGTCGTACTGACGCTGCCCGTGGTCACCATCCGAATTGCAGAGGAATGCAGCGGCATCCGCTCCAGCATGGCCTTGCTTCTGGTCTGCCTGGTGTTCATGCATTTGTTTTTGAAATCGGGCTGGGCCAAGCTGGGGCTTTTGCTGTGGTTCGTTCCGCTTACAATCATCAAGAACGGAGTGCGCATTTTCACCCTGTGCACGCTGGGGATGTACGTGAACCGCTCTTTTCTCACAGGAAAGTTGCATCACGAAGGCGGGTTTGTATTTTTTGCACTGGCTTTTGCGGGATTGTGGGCGGGAGTCTGGCTGCTGGAGAAGCTCGAGCGCAAGGCGCACGTGCCTGGCGTGGCTCTTTCTCCGCAGCCCAGCGCGCCAATCCGTCCTAGGGAAATACGAGGGGATTGATGAAAGACGAGACTCCATTTGACAGCGTGGAGGGCGCGCAGGAATATCTCGCAATGCTGGGAGAGGCCCTCCAGGACGCCATGCGCGACGTCGCGTCCGATATCAAGGCCAGCGAAGGGCTGAACCAGCCGCGGCGTCTGGAAGCTCTGCGGTTAGTCTCTCTCAAGCTCGACCAACTGGAGCGGCACGTGAAGAGCAGCAGCCGTCTGCTGAACGATTTGCGCACTCTAAGACGGCTTCTGCTGGGAGAGCGTGCCGGAACAGCGTCCGAACCCGACTAACCAAAGACACCCGCCAGCTTTCCCCCGCATGATATCTTTTGCACAGCCTTGATTCCTAACACTCCAATCCTGGTCACCGGCGGGGCTGGTTTCATCGGCTCAAACTTCGTGTTGCACTGGCTGGCCGCCGCTGGCACGCCGGTGGTTAATCTCGATGAGCTGACCTACGCTGGAAATCTGCAGAACCTGGAAAAGGTTTCCTCCGATGCGCGCTACACGTTCGCGCATGGAGACATCGGGGACCGCAAGCTCGTCGGTGAGTTGCTGCAGCGCCACCACCCCTGGGCGATTGTCCACTTCGCGGCCGAAAGCCACGTGGACCGCTCGATTCACGGGCCGGATGAGTTTGTGCAGACCAACGTAAGCGGCACGGCCAGCCTGCTGGGCGAAGCGCGGGCGTATTACGAGAGCCTGGAGCCGGAAGGGAAGTCGGCTTTCCGCTTCCTGCATATTTCCACTGACGAAGTGTATGGCTCGCTCGCTCCCGACGATCCGCCATTCTCCGAAACCACCGCCTACGCGCCCAATAGCCCCTACGCCGCCTCCAAGGCTGCGGCCGACCATCTGGTGCGCGCCTACCATCACACCTATGGCCTGCCGACGCTGACGACGAATTGCTCCAATAACTATGGGCCGTTTCAATTTCCGGAGAAGCTGATCCCGCTGATGATTCTGAACGCCACCCAGGGCAAGCCGCTGCCCATTTACGGCGACGGCAAGAACGTCCGCGATTGGCTCTTTGTCGTGGATCACTGCGAGGCGCTGCGCATCGTTCTCGCTCGCGGAATGCCGGGCGAGACCTACAACATCGGGGGACGCAACGAAAAGCCGAACCTCGAGATCGTCGAGAAGGTTTGCCTGATTCTGGACGAGTTGCGGCCGGGGGACCCCGTGGTTCCGCACAGCGCTCTTATCCGCTTCGTGAAAGACCGCCCCGGGCATGACCGGCGCTACGCCATCGACGCCGGCAAAATCGACCGCGAGCTGGGCTGGAAGCCGCGTGAGACGTTTGAGACCGGCATTCGCAAGACTGTTGAGTGGTACTTGCAGAATGAAACCTGGGTCCGCGACGTGACCAGCGGCAGCTATCGCAACTGGATCGCGACGCAATACTCTCTTTGAGATGCGTGTGAACCTGCACATCAACAAGGTGGTCAACGCACATGGCTGCTAAACCGTCATCGAGTGCGCAGTATAAGGGCATCATTTTGGCAGGGGGCTCGGGCACCAGGCTTTACCCGGTGACGCATGCCGTCTGCAAAAGCCTCCTGCCCATCTACGACAAGCCAATGGTCTACTATCCGCTATCGACCCTCATGCTGGCGGGAATCCGCGACATCTTGCTCATTTCGACCCCTGCCGATCTACCCCGGTTCGAGCAACTGCTGGGCGATGGATCGGCCTTCGGGCTCAGCATTCAATATGCCGTCCAGCCGCGTCCGGAAGGAATTGCGCAGGCGTTCCTGGTGGGAAAGCGCTTTATCGGCGCCTCCTGCTGCGCCCTGGTGTTAGGCGACAACATCTTCTACGGTCACGATCTCGCGAAAAGTGTCGTCGAGGCCTGCGAGTCTCAACATGGGGCACGGGTGTTCGCGTATCCGGTCAACGATCCTGAGCGCTACGGGGTGGTGGAATTCGATTCCGCCGGGAAAGTCCTGAGCCTCGAAGAAAAGCCGCCGATTCCCAAATCGCGCTACGCGGTTACGGGGTTGTATTTCTTTGACAATCGAGTCGTGGAAATCGCCGAATCGCTCAAGCCTTCCGCCCGCGGAGAATTGGAGATCACCGATGTCAACAAGGAGTACTTGCGGCGAGGGCAATTGAACGTGGTTGTCATGGGGCGAGGAATGGCGTGGCTCGACACAGGCACGCATGAAACCATGTTGGACGCGGCTCTATTCATACAAACGATCGAAACCCGGCAGGGATTGATGGTGGCGTGCCCGGAGGAAATCGCCTACCGCTGCGGCTACATCGCGGCGGAGCAACTGGAGGCCACCGCGGCCGCAATGAAGAACAATGCCTATGGCCGGTACTTGCAGCAACTCCTGCGGGAGAAGGTATTCTAGTTTCTGTCCACATTTGCTATGAAAGTCGAAAAAACTCCCATACCCGGCGTGCTCCTGCTGGAGCCCATCATATTCCAGGATGCGCGGGGATTTTTTTTAGAAAGCTACAACGAGAAGGTCATGGCGGAGGCGGGAATCCGGGAAAAATTCGTTCAAGACAACCACTCGTGTTCAGCCCATCGGGTGCTGCGCGGACTCCACTATCAAGTGCGCCAACCACAGGGAAAACTGGTGCGGGTTGTTTCCGGGGAGATCTTTGATGTTGTGGTGGATTTGCGGCGCAGCTCTCCGTCGTTTGGCAAGTGGCATGGATTCGTTTTGTCGGGCGAGAACAAGCTCATGGCTTGGGTTCCGCCCGGCCTGGCTCATGGTTTCCTGGTGCTTTCCGAGAGTTCACACGTGCTTTACAAGGCGACCGACTTCTACGCTCCCGAGTTGGAACGCACTTTGGCCTGGAATGATCCTGACCTGGCGATCGAATGGCCTATTCAATCGCAACCTGTGGTTTCGGCAAAAGACAGCCTTGGCAAGCCTCTGCGAGAGTCAGAAGTGTTCGAGTAACGACAGCCGGCTCCCGCCGGTTTACGGACTCGGCACGGCAACGGAGACTTCGTTCGAGTAGCTGCTCTCCGAACCATTACTAACCGCGGTGGTAACGTAGTAGTACGTCGATCCGGACTGAACCGTCGCGTCGGCATAGGTAGTGCCGGGCTGCGGCGCTGAGTTCAGCTTGACGTACGGGCCTCCGGATACCGTGCCTCTATACACGTTATAGCTGACCCCACTCGTTGTGCTGGCATTCCAGGAAAGATTCACCGTATGTTGCACCGCCGCCTGCGTGCCGGTGCCGGAAAAGCTCTCCACCGTAGGAGAGTTCGAGGCATTGCTGGCGAAGGAAATGCCTCCCGGAGTACTACCGGCAGATTGGGGCGCAAATGTCACCGTGTAGGAAACGCTGGAGCCCGCTGCGACGGTTACAGGGAAGGAAATCCCGCTCACCGAATATCCCGCCCCATTCCATGCCGCGCTCGACACTGAGACGCTGGCTCCGCTTGCCGTAAGATTCCCGGTCAAGCTCTTGCTGCTGCCCACGGCAACGTTGCCAAAACTCAACGTGGAGGGTGAGACCGCTAGACTCGGCGCGCCCGGCTGGGCTCCGCTGCCGGTAAGATTCTCGCTGGTCGGTGAATTCGCCGCGTCACTAACAAAGGCAATCGTTCCCGGCGAGCTGGCTGCGCTTGAGGGCGTGAACGTCAAACTGTAGGAAACGCTTTTTCCCGCAGCAATCGTAACCGGGAAGGAGATTCCGCTCAGCGAATAACCTTGGCCGCTGATGCTGGCGCTGGAGACCGTAACGTTGGCGGCCCCGGCGGTCAGGGTTCCGGTTAGGCTCTTGCTGCTGCCCGTGGTGACCGTGCCAAAAGCTAGCGTTGCAGGCGAAACCGCCAGACTGCTCACGACTACCGGCGGCGGAGCCGCCACTGCGGCGCCAATGCCCGTGAGGGCTTGAGCGAAGGGCGAATTCGCCGCGTTGCTTACAAACGAAATGCTGCCGGTCGAGCTCGTCGCTGTCTTTGGGGCAAATACCACGGAATAGGGGATGCTGGTTCCCGCAGGAACCGTGACAGGAAACTTGATTCCACTAAACGAGAAGCCCTGACCAGTCACCACCGCGCTCGAAACCGTGATGGAAGTCCCTCCCGCTGTGAGGCTTCCGCTGAGAGTTGCGCTGGTGCCGACCGTTACACTTCCAAAGTTCAAAGTGTAGGGGAGGGCTATCAGTTGCTGGTTGCCAACGCCTGTTCCCGAAAGGTCCACCGTAGTGGGCGAAGACGATTCCAAGATGGTGATGGACAAGCTCCCGGTTGCGGCACCCGCCGATTGGGGAGTGAAGGTGACTGTGACCGCGGTGGTTTGCCCTGCGGCCAAAGTGACGGGAAGCGTGGCAGTGTGGACCGCGAACCCGGGGCCACTTGCGGCGACTTGGGCAACCGTAACGTTTGGACCGCCGCTGGCCGATGAGTTGGTTAGCGAAAGGGTGGAGCTTTTGCTGCTTCCGACTGAGGCGCTTCCGAAGTCTAGGGTGGATGTATTGAGCGTGAGATCAGACGCGCCCGCGAGGTTGGCCATCACGTTGCCGCACGAGATGGAAAGCAAAGCCGCCCCAAACACGAGTGCTGCCGTGATTGCGCGCTGCCAGTAACTTGCAACTGCAGGTCTGCCGATCATGCATCTCCAGTATGGCGAGCGGAGGGACTTCTCGCCAGAGCTCTGATAGCCATGCCCGTGTGCATGCTTCACCCAATACTTACGTAAGTCTGCAAACGGGTGCTCGGACCAGCAACGGCGCACAAACGGAGTGACGCCGGGCCTTGCAATACATTTTTTTGAGCAGCCGGATTTTACCGGCTGATGGGGAGGTGTGGGAATATCCCACTAGTACATCCCGCAAAACGCGGATCACTGCGTCCAGAAACCAAGCATCTGAAGCGAACGCGGAGGAGATCTGAGTCTCCTCCGCGTTCGTCTGTTTATGGGGTTGGGATCGCTGCGGTCACCTGGTTCGAGTATGCGCTCTCGGTTCCGTCGGTTCCCACCGCCGTGGTCACGTAGTAGTACGTCTGTCCGGACTGCACCGTACTGTCCGTATAGGTGGTGGTTGCGTTCAAGGAGCTGACGATCCGCGAATACGGGCCGCCCGAAGCCGAGGAGCGGTAGATGTAATATCCGGTGACCGGTGAAGTGCTGGCCGACCAGCTCAATTGGACACTGTGCTGCACGGGGGTTATGGCTGCGCCGCTGCCGGTAGCCACCTCAACCAACGGCGTCGTGGAGGAACTGGTGGTAAAGGATACGTTAGCGGTCGACGATCCCGTAGCTTGCGGGTCAAAGGTCAGGGTGAACGCTACGGTTGTCCCGGGTTGAATCGTAAACGGCAAAGCGGGGCCGACCAAAGCGAACTCGGCACTGGAGACCGAGGCTGCGGTGACCGTTACGCTGCCGCCGCTTGCGCTGAGCGTCACCGGCAAGCTCTTGCTGGTGTTGACCGTTACGCTGCCGAAACTGAAGCTGCTGGGACTGATGCTCAGCTGGCCAGGCGCGGTGGCGGTGCCGGACAGGGTGATGGATGGTGAAGAGGCAGCATCCGAAGTGATGGCGATGTTGCCGCTCGCAGCGCCTGCAGTCAACGGTGTAAACGTCACACTGAAGGTGAAGCTCTGTCCGGCCGGCAGAGCGAAGGGGGTCGTCACAGCGCTCATGCTGAAGCCGTTTCCGGTCAAGACCGCGCTCGATACGTTCACGCTCGTCCCGCCGGTGTTCTTCAACGTAGCACTCAGGGTGCTGCTGTTGCCCACTTGCACACTGCCGAAATTTACCGAGTTCGCGGTGAGGGCGCCTGCACTTGCCCCGGTTCCGGAAAGGGGAATCGTGAGCGTGGACGACGGATTGCTGGTCGTAAGGGCCAGGTTTACGCTGCTGCCGCCCGCCGACTGCGGGGCAAAGGCCACGCTAAATGACGTGCTCGCGCCCGCTGCCAAAGTCATGGGCAAGCTGAGGTTGCTCACCGTGTAGCCTCCGCCCGCCGCACTTTGAGTCAGTGTGATCGCCGATCCACCCGTGTTGGTCACGGTTTCAGAGAGAGTCTTCGTGCTCCCCACTGTCACTGTGCCGAAAGCCAAGCTTGGCGCAGTGGCCGACAGCGCTCCCGCAGTCGTGGCTGTCCCCGACACCGATGCGGTGAGAGCCGAGTTGGAAGCGTCGCTGGTGATGGAAAGGTTGAAGTTGTCCGTGCCAGCCGATTGCGGGGCAAACACGATGCTGAAAGATGCGTTCTGACCCGCGGTCAAAGTGAGGGGCAGGGTGAGTCCACTCGTGCTGTAGCCGCTGCCGCCAGGGAAGCTGGCCTGGCTGACCGTGACGGTGGAACCCCCTGCGTTGGTTAGCGTCGCGGGCAAGCTTTGGGTCGTGCCGGTTGTAACCGACCCGAAGCTGAAGGTCGAAGGAGATATGGTGAGCGTGCCGGGCGCGATCGCGGTTACGCTCAGCGGGAGCGTAAGAGTCGAGTTTGAAGCGTTCGAATTGACGGTGAGAGATCCACTGAGCGTTCCAGCTGTCGGAGGCGCGCAAGTGATGTTCATATTCATGCTCTGGTTCGGGGCTAGCGTGTAGGGAGCGCTCATCGTGCTCAAGGTGAAGCCATTGCCCGAAACTGAGGCGCTATTCACCGTGACGCTGGAACCACCCGAGTTGGTGACCGTCGCCATCTTCTGCATGCTGGTTCCCACTTGGAGCGTTCCGAACGAAACAGAACTGCCCGCCAGCGTGCCGGGCGTTGTCGTGCCGCCTCCCGAGCTCGAGCTGCTGCCAACTCCGGTCAGCGAAATTGACGATAACGTCTGCGCAGCCGCCGTGGCGGTGCGGCGGCGGAACCCAAAAGAGACCGTGCTGCCGCTGATCGCGAGGCTAGCGCTTCTTGTTCCGCTCGCCTGCGGGGAAAAAGTCACATTAAAGCTGGCGCTACCGTTTGAAAGCAGCGTCATCGGAAGACTGAGACCACTCACTTTGAAATCGCCGCTGCTCGAGGCGACCTGCGAGATGACCAAACTGGTTCCGCTGGTATTCGTCAGGCTTATGGGCTGCGATTGACTGCTGCCCACCGCGATGCTTCCAAACGTGAGAGCCGAGGGGCTAATGCTCAGCGGGCCTGTCGAGGTTCCGCCACCCCCACTCGTTCCGCCTCCGCCGCTGGTGCTTCCCCCGGTTCCGCCGCTGGTCCCGCCACCGGAAGTACTAGGCGCTGTTGCGGTGCCGTTGACGTAGAAAGTCTCTGACGAGCGCGCGCCGACACCAGAAATGACGATTGTGCCCGAGGAAGCGCCTGCTGCATGGGGCGAAAACGTGATCACCAGCTGTACCCACTGCCTGCCTCCGATGGTCGCCGGCAAGCTGGGTTGGGCTAGCTGGAAATCAGAGTTGCTCGAAGCCGCTGCCGTCATCGTGGCGCTGGAATTCGAAGCATTGTAGATGTAGTCGGTAATTACTGCGCTTCCACCCACAGCGACCGAGCCGAAGTTGATCTTGTTGCTGTTGTAGACGGTCGCGGAAGTGGAACTCTGAGCTTGGGCGTTTACGACGGAGGTGACATTAAAAATCGCCGCAAGCGCCAGCGAAACAACTAGAAGATTGCCATGAGAGCGGAGATCTTTCACAAAGACCTCTATTTCTAGCCGTACGTTTCGATACGGCGGGGGATAAGAAACACCGCATTCACACTATCGGAAACTGAAATAGTGCAATTACGACAAGCTTAGTGTGCCACCTCTTGGTCAATAGCGATAGATTTCGGAAGGTCACCACCCTTTTTTCCGCAGGGACATGCGTGGTATTACAACCTTCGAGTGCAGCCCATTACCCCTTTGGGAACAGCGCCGCAGTGCGGCGATTAACTCCCCCCAGCTCCCTCGCTAGTATTTTTATCAGATTCGTGGGTACCTTGCTTCGACGTTTTCCGGAATCAAATCGGCAGAAGGGCCAATCCGGATCGTCACTTAGCTGCAATTATTTTCACATCAGGCACTCCAAAATTATATCAGAATCAAAGCAAGTCATTCCATATCAGTAAGATACGCTTGTCGCCGCTGGTAGCTTGATTGCCCCTCCGAGAGTATCGAGAGATAGAAGTTCTCGGGCCAATTATTCTATGGAGCGCTACAAAATGTCACTTCGTAAACTGGCGGTACTGCTGATTGCGGCGACGTCGCCCCTATGCTGGGGATCCGAAGGGGCCGCTTCGGCTTTCGGCGCCGGTGTCCAGCGGACTTTGGTCAATCGCGAACGGCAGATTTGGACCGGGGAAGTGCATAACTCGGACTTTTCCCCAATGGGACGTACCGAGACGCGCAACTCATGTGATCCTGTGCAGCCTCCCGAGGCTCTGGCTACGCCGGACCCCTTGATTGATCTCTCCGTTGCGCGCACGAAAGTCACGGTCAGTTTCATCGTAGGAACCGATGGCCGCGTGCATAGCCCGTTGATTCTCGAAGGGCTAGGAGGGTTTCAGGATCGGATTGTGCTCGACGCGCTGCGTTCCTGGCGCTATCGCCCGGCTACCTGCAACGGGGTTCCGACCGAAGCGGAAGCAAAGATCGCGTTTTCGAGTCGCCAGTAAAATCGTTATCGACTAGAATGAAACTCTATTGGAAGCGCCGTGGATCGCGAAACCAAACCACAAGCCGCCGGCAACGCTCCAGCATCCGGAGTGCAGAACGATCAATCCGTCGATGAGTTTTTCACGCGTCTGCAAGCGGATATGCGCCGCCCCAACGTGAGCCAGGAGGCTGTTTCCGCCGCTTTCCAGGCTATTCAGAAAATGGCGCTCGACTCGGATACCGAAGAAGCCGTGAATGCGACCGCGGCGGCGATGGATCGGCGAGTAAGCGGCGTTTGCCCCTCGTGCAATGCTCCCAACCCAGAGGGAAACCGTTTTTGCGCTTACTGCGGCGCTGCGTTGCGTGCGGCATCACAAGAACCATCGGCAGAACCGGGCAGTGGTTTTGCGCCCGCCAACCTGCAGGCCGGCGAACACCACTATCACCACCACTACCACCACCACTATTTTCCTGGGTCGAATGGAGCTCCGATGGCTGGGGATGTGCACGCCGCCGCGCCCGCGGGGCGTGAGACCGGTCGTTCCCGCCCTTCGCTTGCCGGAGCTTCGCTCAGCCGAGCCGAAGCGGCGGTTCGCAGAATGAGCCAGGACTGGGCCCAGGCCTGCAACACAAAGCAGCTCGACGATTTGGTTGAGCTTTATGCACCCGACGCGCTGGTGCTGCGGCCGAATACGCCTGCCGTGCGCGGCGCCGCCGCCATCCGGGAATTCTTTTTCGCTGCTCTGGACGCGGGGCTGGGCGAGGCCGATCTGGATCCCCTGCGCGTGGAACTATTCGGCGATATCGCTTACGAAGCCGGACGCTGCAAGACGCTGGTTCCGGTCGCCGTGGGGAAGCGCCGCGAAGAACGCGGCAAATACCTGATGATTTTCGCCCGCCAGCAGAATGGCGAGTGGAAGACCTTGGCCGATTGCTGGTCCAGCGATCTCAGCTTGGCTGTCTCGGAAACCGCCGCGGCTCCGTCGACCCAGAGTGCAAGCGCAATGCCTCGCGCGGCGCGCAAGAGCTAGAACTGCGTTTCACGCGTCTACTCCCAGCTTTCCCAGTTCGCTTCGAAGCTGAGCGGCGTTCTCGAAGCGGATGGTTTTCATTCCCATGCGCGCCGCCGATTCCAGATTCAAGGCGCGATCGTCAATAAAGCAACTTTCCTTCGGCACGCTCTGCGTGAGATCGATGGCCAGCCGATAGATTCCTTCCTCCGGCTTGCGCAATCCCACAAAGCAGGAACTCACGAACAGAGTGAAGATCTCGTGCAGGCCGAAGGTCTGAATGCGGTAGCGATTCAAATCCAGCGATTCGTTGTTGATGGTGGACATGAGGTACTTACAGGAGTTCGCCAGCTGGCGCGCCAGAGCCAGCGAGTCAGGGTCTGGCTGAGAGAGCGAATAGAGATACTCGCAAAACGCCTCTCGGGTGAACGATCGCGGACGATAAAAGATCGTGCGATCCAGATATTCGTTCAGGCCGATCTTGCCGCGCTCAAACGACGAGACCAGCATCTCGTGGCGGTCGTCGAATTCGGCCTCGTCGAGCGAAAAATGCTGCAAAGCGCGGCGGCGCTGGTCGTGGTCCCAGGCGTTGGTCAGCAATACGCCGCCGACATCCCAGAAAATTGCTTTGATGCCGGGCAAGAGGTCCTCCGTGATGCGTGGTAGCTAGCGCCAACATCATACGCGGAGATAAAAAAAGCCCCAATCCCGCCGGAAGGGATTGGGGCATGCCAGGATGCAGCTTTCGTCGGGCGGCTTCCTAGTTGGTGCAACTGCCTCCGCTTTGCGTGGTGCACGGAGTGAAATTCTGCCAGTAGCTCAGGGTGTCGATATCCTGCAGCATCGGCGTGCCGGGGGGAAGCTGCGTCGGATCGAGAAAGTTCTTATCAAAGGAGTAGTTACGTGAAGGCGGACCGTAGACAAGGGTACAGCACTTGAAAATGCCGGTCGCGTATTCCGAGTAATACATGCTCACCATCGAGCCGCGATAGTTCAATTGAATGTTGCCAAGATCCTCGAGGTAACGCAGGAAATTGTGCACACCGCCGTCGGTTCCAAAATCCTTTCGGAGGCCGGCGATCTGTGGGAAGTTCATGTTCTTGCCTGCCGCTATCGCCAGGCGGAACGAGGTATCGTTACCCACGGCTGGTTGCCGCCCTCCGAGGTTCAGGGGGTTATTCATGTCGTTGAGATCGGTCCAGGCATTAGAGAGCAGAGTAACGGCATCGGCAATGACCGAGGCTGCCGAATGGGACGCGGGGTCGACGGGAGGATTATTCCAGACTGTATCGTTCACGTTGCTGTTGTAATCGCCAAGAATGTAAACAGGATTTTCCGACGCGACCGTGAAGCCTGGCAATGGCAGGTAAGTTTGCCCACCCACAGTCATGCCTCCATCCACCAAGCGCAATACGTGGCGCGCACCGGACACCCAGTTTTGCCGTCCTCCATTCAGGCAATCGGTGGCTTGATAAGGGTTGGGAATTCTGGTGCCATTGTGGCTGCTGGTATCGAGCCCAAAGCCATCGCCAATGTCTTCCGAACCCCAATTGTCGAGCACGCCATCCTGGTCCACATCTTCGGGTGAAAACGTGCTGCCCGCGTTGTAGCCGGGTGTATTCGCCTCCAGCTTTCCATCCGGCAAGCCGTTGTTCACGTCGCCGCTGTTGATGTCGTCCTCGAGGCCTGCTTCGCCGTTCGTGACGTTGGCGGGATTGGAATTTGGATTCAGTTCCATGCCACGCCGGTCGGAGAAATAGACTAGATAGCCGTTTTGCGGGCCGATGTTGACATTCGTTCCACTCCCAGCCGCATAGTCGCCCGTGCCGGCCGCCCATTTGGCTAGGTTGCCCACGTCAATTTCCACAGCATTCATCACACCGTTGACAGGGCACTGGGTTCCGCCCAAGGTTGTGCTATCTCGAGGAAAACCCTCGCGGGCATCGAAAAAGTTGATGGGATAGAAATTGTTGCCGTTGCCGCCCACCGCAGCCGTGCTCTCCGTGCCCATGGCCTGGTAGATCGGTTTTCCTTTGCTATCGGTTCCGGTTTGTCGCTTTACTGCGCCATTCGTGACCGCCCCGTTGCCGTCACGGTCTGCCAATTCCTGGAAAATCAGGATCGCGTCGGGATGGACGTTGTTAGCCTTGGCGCCGCCTACCGGCGTGGTGGGGGGCGTGACGTTGCGGGCGAAGCCGTACTGAAGCCATTCCTGTGTGATTCCCTTCCAGGTTAGAGTGTTCTTGTCGAGATACTCCACACGAATCCAGCCCCGGACCAGCGGCCAGGTGCCTGCAGGGTAAGCTGCGCAGCCCTGCTCGTTCTTCATGGGTAGGGGATAAGGCGCCGCGGCATTGGCGGTGGGGGCGCAACGCGGGGCCGCCAAATAAGGATCGCCGACCGCCGGATCGCCGATGGCAAAGCAGCTATTGCCGCCAGTTTTCGCGACTGGCTCGCACTGCTGGACCTCCAGTTGGACATCGTTAGCATCGTTCGCACTTCCATCGGGATGTAGCTCAGCTTCGTTGTCTCCCAGCAAGATGTGGATGTTGGCCTTGTTGTATTCTCGCGAAGCTCCGAGGGGAGAGGACGCTGACTCCGCCGTCGTTGCCGGCTTGCGGATGATCTCGATCTGCGAGTCGGCCGAGCCCACCTGGCTGCCGGTGACGAACGGCAACTGCAGCGGCGGCACGCCGATCACGGCGAAGTTGTTAAATGTCTTGGGCGAAATGGTCCCGGTGAAACTTGTGGAGTTAGCCCAGCCGTTGTTGGTCGGGATGCCGCCGCTCCAACTGGAATCATCCGTGGAGTTGTCGGTATCTGGGCCCCAATTTACGCAAGAGTTTGGCCGGGCAATCGCCTTTTGCCCTGGCATGATCGACAGCCCGTAAGCGTCGCAAGCGCCGGTGCTGGTGGCCAGAAACACATCGCCGAAATAGCCATTGGCTTTGCTGGCGGTGTAGTTGTTGGCCAGGCGGTCGCGAAGAATCTGGCCCACGGCGGTGACTTTGTCACCCATGACGAGCGGTCCGCTGTCAGCGTTCAGGTACATATTGCCGTTAGTGTGAACCCGCCCCAGGAATGCAAAGGCAGGACCGGGATAGTACGAAAGATCGCTATCGGAAAAAACTCCGAACTGGAAAACCGGAATCAGCGCGATCTCTACGCCACGGGTCATGTTCACCGTCGCCCCCGAAGGCCGCATGGCGCTGACCTGCAACGTCATCGGAATGACTTCTGCAGTCAATCCGGCATACGCACCCGCGCTGACCACGCCGGTGCTGGTGACCGGCTTGCCGTTCTTATCCACGTTATTCCATTGCACGTTCTCCAGAAAAGTCATACCTGCCACTTGCGCGCTGGAAGGCGGCGAGCTCTTGGCCAGCTTGTTCAGATCCGTTTGCGTGGGATTTAAATTTTGCTGGTACAAGCTAAGCACGTCAGCGGTCAGTTTCTCCATGCCGGATTCTGCACCATAGTAGGCGGTGTTCGCCTCCAAATCGTTGCTGCCGACGTGGCCCGACCCCGTGACGGTGTACATCAGCCCCACCGCGATGGCCGAAAGCAATAGCAGCAATAGCAAACTCGCGATCAGCGTAAAACCCCGCGAACTGTGTTTTTCCTTGCCCATAGACTCGTCTCCTGAAACGTGCCTTGCTCGTGCACTCCTACTGGTAACGATTGACGTAGGACAGATTTCTGGTGCTCACCGAGGTGACCAGGACCATGCTCTTGGACTGGTTTCCGGTGGAGAGCACGCTCTGCCCCATCATCTGAATGTTCACTTTATGAATCTGGTTGGGGGAGAAGCCGCTGCCAATCGGATCGGTGACGCCGGCGCACGTCTTGGTATTGATCGCCGAATCGCACATATCGTAGGTGAAATTCATGCCGATGATGTTGTCGGCCACCGGGACTGCCGTTTGTCCGTTCACCTGTCGCATTAGGCGCGGAGTTTGTCCGGCTACCGCCGGCACTTCCACGAAGTAGCTCACCGCGAAGATGCGATTGGCCTGGATCGTTCCTCCACCGGCAAGCGCGGCCTTGACGTTCCCGCTGGCGGCGCCGGATTGGTTGATCTTGAGAGGATCGGCGTCGGCGAAGTTGATGGTTCCGCCCAAACCCGCGGCCACGACACTGGTAACTTCCACGACGACGGCGCCGTTGTTGTTTTTCAATAGCAGCAGATCGCCGGGAACAATTCCCGTCGGGCTGACGATGCCCGGGAAACCCGCCGGCGGGGTCACCGGTGCGGTCGCCGTGATGAACTTGTACTTGGGGTCAAGCGCGATCGTGTACTGGCTGAGCGGAAAGCTGTAGTCCTGATAAGCCACGGTGATGGAATCTGCCACGCCCTTGGTGGCTGTGATGCTTGCCGGGCCGCCCGACTCCATGCCGTTCAGTGGCCCTGGGATCAGCCCATACATGTAGTTCGAAACCGCCGTGGTCCCCACCGTCCCGGTGGGATATTTGTCGGTCGTCAGATAGCAGGTCGGCTTTTGATTGCAGGCGTAAAAAGAGGCCACCGAGCCCGCACCGTAAGGCAGGGCCAGGCCGCCCGAGGGCAACCCCGAGCCCGCCATGCTCACGTCCTGCGCGATCAGGTTCAGGGCGGCGCGCACGTTTTGCTGCATTTCTGCCTGCTCGGTCACCAGCATGGTCGCCTGCATGCCGCTTTTGAACAGCGCCATGGCGCCCCCCATGATGATCAAGCCCACGGCCATGGCCACCATCAGCTCAACCATGCTGAAGCCGCGCTTTTCGCGGGAGGCGCTCGCTTTCATGATTTTTTCCGATTCTGGTTTCATGAGTTCGCCTCTCAACGGTATGACGAGATCAGCGCCTGCACCGTGTAGCTGCGCTGTTTGTTAATGGATGTGGGATATTGGATGGTCACCGTAATCTGCCGCAAATTCAGATTCGAAGAGCCATCTGCGTTGTTGACGTTGGTGATCAGAATCTGCCGCTGGAAATTGCTCAGCACGATGGGGACATCGGGCGGCGTTTTTCCGGTAAGCACTCCGCTGGGACCAGGAACCATCAGCGTAGCGGCGGGAACGTCATCGTTGGTGCCGTCGAGCCCGTCCGGGCCGGGGTCCGTGAGCGGAACCATGCCGGCAACGAAAATTCCGGTGCCGCCGGCGGACTGGTTCTGAATCTGGCTCCACTGGATCTGCGCGGTTTCGCGCGCGGTGTAGATGCTCTCCAGCGCCTCGGTGGCTTTCTGGCGGGCCAGCATATCGAGTTGCACCGTCTGCGTGGAGCCCACAGCCACCGCAAACACCGCCAATAGACCGACCAGTCCCACGGTTACAATAGTGGTCGAAATAATCGCTTCCAGAAGGGTGAATCCCCGCTGGCCGTGCTTTCGCGCCGAATTTTGTTTAGGCATCTTCATTGTTGAATCCATGTTGCGGTACCACTGTTATTCACTAATCGCCAGCCCCGGATACGCCCGCTGCCGCCGAACACGCTGATGGCCCGCGAGCTGTACAGATCTCCGGTTCGGGCCAAATAGAGAACTCCGCTGTTGTAGTTCCCGTTGGTGTCGCGCGCCGAGCCGTCGGGGAGGAACATGATCTGATCGGTCGCGCCCCCGGCGACACCCTGATCGAAGGCCAGAGCCACACTTCCCGTTCCAAATCCGTCGGGAACGGTGGCGGCGCTGGTGGGCATGCCGGCCAGAGTCTGAAACTGGATATCGCTGGGCAGCTCAATCTTGCTGATCTGTACCGCCGACGACAAGGCCGAGCCGGCGGGCCACTGGTACACCTGAATGCTTCGCACCGTAGGGGCGCCCAGCGGAGTCGCCGCGCCCTTCGGCGAATCCGTGCCGAAGCAGACAATATATTGTTGGCGGCCCTCGACCGCCCGCTCGCGCGCGTTGCGGATTTGCGCCAGGGTCGAGTTGTACGCCTGATTTACGTGGGAGTCCCGCAGTGCCGGCTGCAGGCTGATGACAGCCACGCTCATCACGATCATGGCGATGGATAAAACCACCGCCATCTCAAGCAGCGAAAATCCGCGAGCCTTGTTCGACACCATGAGTTCTTTCCTATCGGGGAGAGGTTCCGGACAGTTCATTCTGCGCACTGGATTCCCGAACCCGCCGCCGAGCCCCCAGGGGCCTCACACGGACGCTCACTGCGGATTCAGAGGGAGGGTTGCCGCTCCGCCATCAGCGGTGTTGCGGAATGACCCGCAGCAGACTTCATCGTATGGAGGGGTATCGAAGCCGTCAAAGCACCAAGGTCCTTGATTGGGACGGGACCAACGTAACGTAATCGCGCCCCGAAACGTTGGTCATTTTGGCCTCTAAACGCAATGGAAAGAGCTAATCGCGGTCAACGTCCCACCTTGGCTGCTATGGCCCGCTCACTCTTGGTTTCGACGCGCCGCGTGCTGGGAACATAAACGCAGGAGCGGAAATCGTAATGCTCGGCCAGGCATCTACCGCAAAGATGAAAGCGGTGAACTTTGCAGTGCACGACCGGCATTTCGCTGCGGCACAGATCGCAAGCGCCACGTGGGCGGCTGGACCGGCCGGCCGCTGCCGCGGCTCCACTGCCGGCCTGAGCTCGCAGATTGTGCGCATTCAGGTAGAAACCGGCGGCCGCAGTCAGCGCTCCCATCCCGAATAGCGTTCCCGCGAGCCCCAAGAGATTGCTGTCCCCTGTTCTCCCGAATGCCCCCGGCAACAGGCAGAGTCCGCAGAGGGCCATGAGAACGCCGGCGGCCATCATCCAGTTTCCGACACGTGACGGCATAATTCTTTTCGCTTTCTGAACTCTCGGCGGAGCGCTCCGTCGGAGAACGCGTGTGAAGCCCAAACAGTACTTCTACCGAAACATATCGGGTTATTTGGGATGACTCCAGATTACTGAAGTTTTCCAACAGCTTTAAGCTCGTCAAATGACGGCAGTAACTTGTCGGTCCACCCGCCGGTACTTAAGATTCGGTTCATATGCCAAACCGCGCCCTAGTGGTGAGCGCCGACGCGGAAGCGTCGGAAGTGCTCCGCCCGGTTCTTCAAAGCCGCAGTCTCGAAGTGGAGTACTGCGAAGATTGGCAGTCCGCGGAAAATCGGCTGCGAAGTAGTTCTTTCGCTGTCGCCATCGTGGATTGCGAGAATGAATCGGCCGCCAAGCAATGGATGGCTGTGGTCCGCGCCAAGGACGGCGACAAGCCGGTTCTGATTGTCGCGATGGTGGACGCCCACAACGAAATGCACGAGTTGTTTGCCCAGGGCGCCAATTTTCTACTATTCAAGCCGATCTCTGCGGAACGTGCAGCGGAAAGTCTGCAAGCAGCCTTGACTCTTCTGCCGAGTGAGAGACGAAACAACGAGCGCCTGCACGTCGCGGCGCAAGCTTCGATTTCTTATGCCACCACAGCGGATTTCCCGGCCCCTCTGCTCAATCTGAGCCAGGAGGGTGCGGCGCTCCATTCCCGGGACGCAATGCCGGGGCCCTGTCGCGTGTACTTCCAATTCACTCTGCCTGGCGACCCTACAGTCTTGCGCCTTTCTGGAGACGTGGTTTGGCAAGATGCGCACGGCCGGGTCGGGGTTCATTTTAGTCACGTGCCCCAGACTTCGCGACGTGCGCTCGACAATTGGCTGGATCGCAACCGAACACCGCACGAAGAGAGAGTCGAGACCGCCCCCCCCATGCTCTCCCGCACCGGTGCCCATGTTGACGAAGCGAAGCTCGACCCGTCCGAGCGCCGCGAACAACCGCGCCGCTCCTGCCGCCTGGGCGTGAATGTGCATACGCCTTTGGGCGATATTCTGCAGCACTGCACCCTCACCGATATCAGCGCCGGCGGTTGCTATGTGGAGACGACGCAGCCTTTGCCGGTGGGCACGCACATCATCATCGAACTGCGGACTCTGAATTTTCGCCTGCGAGTGCGGGGCAGGGTGCAGAGCAAGCACCCCGGCTACGGCATGGGGATCGCATTCAAGCCCAAAACCGACGATGAGCGCGAGCAGGTACGACAGTTGCTTGTTTACCAGGAAAGCCCGGAGATCGAGTTCGCGGCGGAAACGATCGAGCGCATCTAGAGAACGCCACACCCGGCTTGATTCTCAGCCAGCGTTTCCTTTTTCCTTCTCCACGGCCGCCCGAAAATAATCCAGGGACTTTTTCAGGCCGGTTTCCAGATTCACCTTCGGTTCCCAGCCCAGCAGGCGCTTCGCCTTGCTGATGTCAGGACAGCGCTGCTTGGGATCGTCAGGCAGCGCGGCCTCGTACCTGATCTTGCTCTTCGATCCCGTCGCGGCCAACACACAATGAGCAAATTCGATCACGGTGAACTCATCTGGATTCCCGATGTTCACGGGAAAATGCTCGCCCGACTTGGAAAGGCGCAGAAAGCCGTCGACCTCGTCGCTCACGTAACAAAAGCTTCGCGTCTGTTTGCCGTCTCCGTAGATGGTCAAATCCTCGCCGCGCAATGCCTGCTTGATGAAGTTGGGAACCACGCGGCCGTCGTTGAGCTGCATCCGCGGCCCGTACGTATTGAAGATGCGCACGATGCGAGTATCGACGTTGTAATAGCGGTGGTAGGCCATCGTCACAGCTTCGGTGAAGCGCTTGGCTTCGTCGTACACGGAGCGCAGACCGATGGGGTTCACATTTCCCCAGTAGGTCTCGGTCTGCGGATGCTCCAGCGGATCGCCGTAACATTCCGAAGTCGAGGAGACCAGATATTTGGCTCCATATTTCCGCGCGACATCGAGCGCGTGAAAAGTTCCAAGGGAGCCTACCTGAAGCGTCTCCACGCCATGCTCGCTGTAATCGACCGGGCTGGCCGGGCTGGCGAAATGGAACACATAATTTACTGGGCCGCAGTCGAACGGCTGGTTGATGTCAATCTTCTGGAACTCAAAAGCCGACTCATTCCGCAGATGCTCCAGGTTGGATAACCTGCCGGTGAGCAGGTTGTCCACCGCAATGACCGAATATCCTTCCGCCAGCAGGGCATCGCAGAGGTGAGAACCCAGAAAGCCGGCACCGCCGGTCACCAGGGCGCGTGGTTTAGTCATGATTGCTTGAGTTTCTGTGACGGGCTGGCATTCCGGCAAGATGACTTTCGAGTCCGGGCATCGGGGGAGCGAAGCCCCAGGTGCAGTTTAACGGTCCATCATCAGTCATAGTTTGGGGATTATAGAGGGTGCACACGCTGGTCACAAATGGCACGCAGCCTGGTTCATCCACCGCCTAATCCTGTCCATTCTCCAGGAAGCTTCTGCCCTTCTTTTCCGAGCCCAGTGCCACAACCGCAATGAGCAGCACAATATTCGTGGTTTCGAAAGCTGTGAGCGCCCAGCCGTAGCCCAGCTTATCGCGCAGCACATACTCGATGGTGTTGGTTCCCGCCGCGAACAGGATGCCGAGCTGATAAGCCAAGCCCGGCATCAACCCTCGAACCGCGTCCGGAGAAAGCTCATTCAAGTGCGCAGGAATGATGCCCCAT
The DNA here is from genome assembly GCA_963770915.1 of uncultured Acidobacteriaceae bacterium. Lineage (GTDB taxonomy): Bacteria > Acidobacteriota > Terriglobia > Terriglobales > Acidobacteriaceae > PALSA-270. The sequence goes on along the minus strand of CAVYRG010000001.1, from coordinate 380,002 downwards.
GCGCCCTGTGCTCCGGCCTGCATGACGAAGGCTCCCATCGCCAGCACCAGCAGCGAACTCCCGAACGCCCACGCGGGGATTACCGCCAGGCAGAGCAACAGCGCAGCGATCATGCTGCGCCGCCGTCCCATGCCTTCCGAAAGATGGCCGAAGAGAATCGCTCCCAGCACAGCCCCGACGTTATAGAAGATCGCCAGTCCGGAAACTGCGGCTGCGCTGAAGCCGTGCGCCGACCTCAGAAAGTCAGGGTACAGATCCTGCGTTCCGTGCGAGAGAAACATCATCAGCGTCATCAGTAGCACGAGATAAGAGAAAACCTTCCAATGGCCGCTCGCCGTGCGCACAATGGCACCCACGGTCGGCGCGCGGTGTTGTTTCCAGGCCTCCGGTTCGCGCACCTTGCGGCGAATGTAGAAAGCCAGCAAAGCCGGCGCCGCTCCCACCCAGAACATGGCGCGCCATCCCCATGCCGGCAGCACAAAGCGCGCGGCGACCGCCGCAAGCAGATACCCGATCGAGTAGCCGCTTTGCACGATGCCGGAGAGGATTCCCCGCCACTTTGCCGGCGCGCTTTCCATCGCAAGGGAAGCGCCCACACCCCACTCCCCGCCCATGCCGATGCCGTAGACCGTGCGCAGAATGAAAAAGACCGTGTAACTCGGGGCGAAGCCGCACAGCAGTTCGACGATTGAAAAGAACACAACATTCGCCATCAGCGGCCTGCGCCGTCCGTAGCGATCGGCCAGCAAACCAAACACCACCGCTCCCACCGGCCGCATCGCCAGCGTCGCGGCGAGAGTAGCCACAATCGCGCTCTTGCTCACGTGAAACTGTGCTGAAAGCGGGTCGAGCAGAAAGACAAGAACGAAGAAGTCGAATGCGTCGAGCGTCCATCCCAGAAAACTGGCCGTCACCGCGTGCCATTGGTCGGATCTAGACAACGGCTCGCCGGCGGAGTGGGAGGATGTGCCCATCGATGTGGAAAGGTCGCTATGAGAACACGTTTCTTAGGCCAGACGCAACGCGAACTTGATATGCACAGCTTTTCCACAGACCGGAACGGCGCTCTGCCAACCCCAGAGGGAGTTCTCGTGAGCTGTGGAAAACTTCACGTCCGCGATCGCAGTTTAAGAAAATTCCAATGTGGTCCCCGCGAAAGGCCCCCTACTTTGCCTTTCAGGAGGTGTCTATTCGAAGTCACGATGGGGGCCATTTCGTGTTGACATCATGGGAGTTTCGGGCGAAACTCCGCTTAGTGGTCTGACCGCGGCGTGCGCAGTGCTGTTTTCTCCGGGCAAAGGTAAAGCTTCGGCGGCGAGACGGCTGTGGAGCCGCGCCAGCGCCAGCGCGCCATCATGCTTCAAAGACCCACCGTGCGGACTGACTCTGCCGAGCAGCGCGGACTTAGCGGCGAATCGCCTCCTCTAGACGGGAAGCACCCTAAGCAGCGCAATCCCACCTTCGAGCCTCTGGCCATTCGACTTGCCGGAAAAGCTGAGGATGGTTCTTCCGAGGCAAATCTGGAGCAAGTGCTCAATCTGATCGCCGAGCAGGCTTGTCTGGCCACCTCTGCTACGGCCTCCGCCATTGCTCTGAGGCAGCAAGACGAAATCATCTGCCGCGCCACTGCTGGGCCCAACGCCCCGGAGCTGGGCGTCTCGCTCAACCTCAGCTCTGGCCTTACCGGCGCATGCGCGAGAAGCCGCGAGGTTCAGTACTGCGAGGATACCGAAACCGATCCCCGCGTGAACGCCGAGGTTTGCCGCCGCCTGCACGTGCGATCCGTGCTGATTGTCCCTCTGGTGAGGGATGGCGAGCTGGTTGGGGTTTTTGAAGTTTTCTCGCCCCTTCAACAGGCTTTCGCGCGGCACGATCTGCAAAACCTGCAGGCGCTGGCCAACGTTGTTCTGGATTCGATTTCTAAGCCGGAAGATCGTCTGCCCGCTCCGGCGGAAGAAGAAGATCCGCCTTCGCCTACCTCTGTGGCGGCCACACCAGCTGCTCCTAAAGCTACGGTTCCACTGGCGCCCATTCCTGAGTCGATTTCGCCGGAATCCCCGCAGGTCCCTGCTGCTCCTCTAGTGGCTCAAAAGGACGAGCCACATACAGTTCTGGAACCGCAACCTCCCAAACCGGCTGCATATGTTGAAAAGCCAAAATGGCCTGTCGACGAGGTCCAGCTCGCGCAGCTCGGCGAGACGGCACCCTCGGTTGCGACTCGGCGAATCGAGGGGCACACGGTCTTGGCCGAACTTCCGATCCTAAGCACCCCGCCGGCCGAGCCAATCCCCGCCGAAATTTCCGTGACAGAAGAGCCGCCCGCCGCTGCACCCGACTTTCTTGCCAGCTTCAGTGGCACGGCCCCGAGCCGGGACTGGAGCAGCGTTTTTCTCACCGTTGGCGTCGTCGCGCTCGCCATCGTGCTCGGATGGATGTTAGGGCGCGCCGGTTGGGAACGCGCCATGGGAGGTCGCATGACGCGCACTCGCTCTGCGTCTTCAGTCAGCACGGGAAGCAATCCAGCAGCGCAAACCCAACCCTCGATTCCAGCCGGCGACGCCGACCCCGTTCTGGTTGCGCCCCAGGAGGGTGTTCACGCCAATCCCACAGCGGCGCGTCGCGCTTCCGCTGCGCCACAAACACCGGCGCAGCCAGCCACACAGGACGCGCCGCCGGGCGGCTTGGTCGTCTATCAAAACGGAAAAATCATCTTTCAGCAAAACTCGACCAGCGCCCCTGAACCTTCCGCCGCCGCAACAGAAACCGCGGCGCCTTCCTCGCCAGGCGCTCCCGTCGCGATTTCGCCGCAAGTGGCAAGCGCTCATCTTCTGGAGCGAGTTGAACCGGTCTATCCCGAGCAAGCCCGGCAGCAATTTATTCAGGGCGAAGTGGTGCTGCAGGCAGTGGTGGGAACGGATGGCAAGGTTGAAAAACTTACTTTGCTGAGTGGAGATTCGCAATTGGCGGCCGCCGCCTCTGCCGCAGTCGAATTGTGGAGTTTTCGTCCCTACCAGTTGCACGGCAAAGCCGTGCCCTTCAGCACCCGCCTCACCGTGAACTTCCGCCTGCACTAAACGGTCTTTTCCTGACGACCGAAGACTGACGACCGGCTTATCCGTTCGCCAGTTCCTTCGCTCGCTGCGCCGCTTTCACCACCGCTTTGATCAGCGTGACCCGCAGCTTGCCCTCTTCGAGTTCCATAATCGCGTCGATCGTGCAGCCCGCTGGCGTGGTGACGGAGTCTTTCAGCAGAGCGGGGTGGTCGCCGGTCTCGAGCACGACCGTAGCCGCGCCCAGAGTGGTCTGCGCTGCCAGCAGCGTGGCGATGTCGCGCGGCAACCCGACCTTCACTCCACCTTCCGCCAGCGATTCCAAAATAATGTAAATATAAGCCGGGCCGCTGGCGGAAAGCGCGGTGACCGCGTCCATGTGCTTTTCGTCCACCACCACGGTTCGGCCCACCACGTTGAACAAAGTTGTAGCGATCTCCACATGCTTGTGCGCCGCGAATTCTCCCTTGCAGATGCCGGTCATGCCGCATCCCAGCGCGCATGGCGTGTTGGGCATGGCCCGCACCACCGGAACGTTCCCGCCCAGAGCGCTCTCGATTTGGCTGGTCGAGACCGATGCCGCCACGGAAATGATGAGCTGCTTTTTCGAAATGTTCGGACGAATCTGCCGGAGAACTTCCGCCACGATCTGCGGCTTCACGCATACCAGCACAATGTCGGCGCCTTTCACCGCAGCCAGGTTATCCGTGCCCACCGTCACGCCCCACTGCTTGCTGAGCGCGCGCGCCTTTTCTTCATGCTGCACGGTGGCCGTGGTAGCCTTGCGCGCGAACAGTCCTTTTTCCAGCAGGGCCTTGAGCAGGATTCCGCCCATTTTTCCCGCGCCCAGCACGGCGATTCGTTTTCCGGCAAAATCCGAAGCCATCGTGAACCCTCCGATTGCGGCCTTGGTTGGCAGAGCGAAGGCCGCAGAATATCACAGGGTGAAGGGGGACCAGGCCGGAGAAGGTTAGGTGCGGCGAGAGCATCACAATTGTCCGCTGATCCGCCGCGCAGATGATTCAATCCCCTTACTGCACTGTGAGCGTCACGCTGGCTGACCGCGTCAGCGGTCCTTCAGTGGCGTTGATGGTCACAGGGTAGGTGCCGGGAGTTGTTCCCGGTTGTGGCGCAGGAGGAGGGGGCCCGCCGCCCGTCAGCCCGCCGCCGCAGCCCGAGGGCAGCGCCGCCATAAGCAACAGAAAGACTACGCCTAGAACCCAGGCCCGCGACCATCTCCTGCGCCGTGACCGCTTTTTGATCCCCACAAGCCCAAACCACACCCCAAGTGGCCAGAGCGCCGCATAGATGAAGCTCGGGCGGCGATCACGGAGCGGCTCCCGCAACGAAGCCACCGGCGCGGTGGTGCTGATTTTAAGGGTTACCGTAGTCGCGCCGCTGCCACTGGCAATTTGCGTCGTGCCGAAGCTGCAAGTGGTGAGCGCGGGCAGGTTCGAGCAACTGAAGCTCCCCACGGCGTTTTGAAACGTCGTTCCGCTTGGCAGCGGCGTGAAGGTTAACATGTAGCTCGCGGTCTGGCCCGCGGGCACCGGTGGGCTGGTCGAGCCGCTGATCGTAAAGTCGTACACCATGAGTTGCAGGGGCGTATCGACCTCGAGTCCGTCGCTACCTTTGCCGCGCAGCGCGAACGAGAAACTCCCAGCCCCGGAATTTCCTAGCGTCACTTGAAACGCCGTGCCGTTGGAACTGGGCACCACACTCGACGGAGTGATGGAGCAATCGGAGGGAGTGGGATCTCCATTCCCGTCTGCGGCGCAGCTCAGTTGAACCAGGCTGCTGTAGCCGAAGACCGCGTCGGCGTTGCCGCTCACCATCCCGTCATGGCCAGCGGCCAGCGCCGATGGCGACTGGATCGCCAACGTGTAGCCGGAATTGTCGATATTCAGGCCGAGGGTGTGACTGATGGTCTCAGGGTCTCCGGCGGAAGAAGTCGCCGAAACGTTTACGGAATAGCTTCCATTCTGCGCGCTGGATGCGGCGGTGAGCTTCAGGGTGACCGTCTGCATGTTCCCCTGCGATGCGATCACGCTTGCGCTGGGAAAGAAATTGCAGGTTACGTTGGCCGGTGCAGTGCAAGAGAAATCCACGGTTCCGCTGGCGGGAAACGACCCCAGAAATCCCACCTGCAGCGTGACCGGGCTTGAGGTTTGGCCCGACAACAGAGTGAGCGACGCGGGGGAGGGGGGGCTCACGGTGAAATCCACGATATGCAGCGTGACCGCAGTGCTGTGGATGATGGGATTGGTTCCCCCACCGGTTGCCGTCACCAGAAAAGAATAATCGCTGACAGTGCCGCCTGCCGTCAGCACAAACGGCGTTCCCTGTGCGCTGGGTGTTGCCGGATTGGGCGCTATCGCGCATTGGCTGGGAGGCGCCGTGCTCCCCGCCGCGCAGCTCAACGTTACCGGGTTGCTGTAGCCATTGAATTCGCCGATGAGTCCGTTGAACGTCGCGGTTTCGGTTGCGAGAATTGTTTGACTCGAGTTCGGTAGAGAGATTTGGAAATCCGGCGTCGTGCTCAACGGGAACTGCCATACGCCGCGCCCGTAGGTGGCAGCGCGCAGCAGCTTGTTCGAGCCGCCGTTGAACAGACGCAGCGCCGTTACCGCAACGTTGGGCAAATATCCAGCCTGTCCGCTTGCGGGAGTTGGTCCGACTTCGCTCCACTGCGCGGTTCCTGTTCTGCTGGAGAAAACCCCCACGTCGGTCGCAACGTAGACCATTCCGGTGGTGGGCGTCGTGCCTGGGTCCACAACGACGGCGTTGGCCGGCGCATCCGGCAAGCCGGACCCGGTGAAGTCGGTCCAGGTTCTTCCTGCGTTCGTAGTTTGCCAAACGTGCGACGTGTGGAAGCCCATGATCGTGACGTAGGCGGTATTCCCCGAAGGGTCAGAGCGGTCGATGGCCACGCCTGAGATCGGGAAGTTGTTGGGATTGATGGCCCCGGTGCGATCCACCCAGGTAGCTGCGCCCCCCGATGCGTTCGTTGTCACCCAGATGTGGCCGCCGTTGTTGGTCGTTGCAGCGAACGGCCCCAATCCATCCGTCCCGGCGTAAATCACGCTTGAAAAGCCATTGCTATCGGTTGGCCCTCCCGCCGCAATCGAGCGCACCATGTTGACTTCATCGCCGGTGCAGGCGTCGGTGCTGCCGGTTTCGAAGTTGACGCTGTCGACGCTGAATCCTGTGCCGTCGGTCGTGCCCCGCCACACGCGGCACGTGCCCACGATCAGCTCTCCCGAGTTTTGCGGATCGAGCAGAAACGGCATGTATAGAGGCCCGACGTCGCCCCCCACGGTGGAATTGGAAACGATCAGGTCGGCGTTGAAATCCTGGGCGTGGCAGTCGACGCCGAATTCGCAGCGCTGAATGCTCACGCCGGTGTTGGCGGTGAACCATTCGTCCGGATTTTTAGGATTGATCTCGCTATAACCTCCGTCGGCAGAGTTCACTTCCTGCCAGGCTCCGCTAATGGTGGAAGCGGTTGCGGGCGAGCCATTGCCCTGCGTTCCTCCCAGCAACGTGCTGGGGTCGGTGGGAGGCTGCGCCAGGCTGACAAACTGCGTCATCGAGCCTAGCGTCTGGTTCAGGCTGTCGAATTGATTTGGCGTGCCGCAGGTCCCGCTGATGAGGCCGGTATAGCCGTCGAGCCCGCGGTAGATGCCGCCATCGTTGGCGAAGTACATTACCACCTGGCCACCGCTGTTGATGACCATCCCATCGATCGCGTGCTGGTTCGGATGAACCTTGGCAATCGAGCCGAGATCCGGAGGACATCCATACACGTGCGTCAAGTTCAGAAACGTGAATTGCGGCGGCGGAGTGGGCGTCGCGTTGGCACTGCAAGACGGAAGCAGCTGAGAAATCTCGCAGCGGAAAATATTCACCGCTCCAGCGTACACATCCGTTCCCGTCGAACCGTCGGGCACGGCCGCGAGCGTTAAGTTGTAACTTCCATCCTCCGGTCCGCAGCCGCCGATCAGGTCGCCGCAGTTCTGGATTCCGGTTTCATCAAGTTGCGACCAGCTCGAACCTGCATTCGTCGACCTCCAGATACCTTGATCGGCGTTGCTCGAATCCACATACCACGCATAGATTTCGTTGCGCCCCGGAACTGCCGCGAGTTCGCCGCGGTACATCGGACAAGTGGCCTGCGCGGGAGAAACCGGACAGCTAGTCGTGATCAACCCGTTTCCCGGCTGGTTGGTTAGTCGAGTCCAGGTGACGCCGTCGGGCGAAGCATAGAATCCGTGAAAGCGCAGCGCGGCGAAAAACTCTCCGGCAGCGCCGTTGTACACAACGGAAGTTGCCGACACCGCAGGCACCGCGGAAGCCCCGTCTCTAACGATGGACGCAATCCATGTGACGCCGCCATCGGTCGAGTAGTAGAGCCCGAGATTTGCCGACTGCGGATTCGCTAGTCCTGCGATCTCGCCCTGCGAGGTTCCCGCTGCCGCCGCCACGACCAGGCTCGGATTGGCTGTGCTGAAAGCGATCTGGCTAAAGCCGATTCCGGCAAAAGAGTGCTTGCCGGTAGAGTCCTGCTTAATCAAGCTCCAGGTCTTGCCCGCATCCGCCGAGCGCAGGATGCCCAGGCCGTAATAGGAGTCGGTCGAGCTGTTCGTCTCTCCTGTGCCGACGAGAATGACGCTCTTGGTGGCGTCCGGGATCGTAGGCTGCGGCTGAATGGCGATGGCGCCGACTGAAAGCGTCGCCTGGTTGTCGATCAGCGGAGTCCACACAACATTGGCGGGACTGGAGCTGAGCGGTCCTGCGTTGGTTGACTTCCACACGCCGCCGTAAGCGCCGCCGACATACACCGTGTTGCCGGAGCCATCGGCTCGATCGACGGCGACTGCCGTCGCCCGCCCGGAGACCCAGTTGTAGTCCTGCACTCCGCTGCCGCTCGCGTCCGAGGCTAGCGGCGCTGGGCCGAGCGAGATCCAACCGCTGGAGGCCGAAGCATGCGGAATGGCACTTGCCGCACGCTGTACTGCAGCTTGGAGTGCCGCCCGAGCCTGGAGTTTTTGCTGATAGGCATGCAAGAGCAGGGTTGCGGCCGGCTGGCCGGCGGACGCGCGGCCACGCAAGAACCATTGCGCATTTCTCGCGGCAGCATTTTGCTTCGGCGAGCTAAGAGCTTGGCTCAGAGGCTTCGATGATGCATTCTGGCCTCGACACACTCCACCTGTTGCGGCGAGAAGACTCAGCGCGAGACCAAGTGAAGACCACCGAACACGAAGCAACATGTTCCCCTCCTGCAGGGGAACGTGTCCCTCTGACCGTTGGCCAGATTCCTGCAGCTTTTGCAATGCCTGTGTGAATGAATGCGCCTGAACCGCTCACACGACAGCGGCCCAGCGAGACACGTTACCGTCCGCTTGGGCAAGCATTAGCACGCGCTATCCCAGGCGGAAAGCTCAGAATCCAATATGCGATTGATTTTGTTCCTGAATGGGAAAGCTGAAAGCTTTCCTTTAACACTGCGGTGGACACCACGAAAGTAGACACACCGGCAAAATCTACTTTCTAATTCCAGCTTAGCATTTTCGAGGGGGAAAATGAGACAGGGTTTCGGACTTTATTTTCCTAGTGGACTGAGCGAGTTACGCCGAATTGCACCATTTCCGGGCATTGACAAGAAAAGCTCCAAACCTCGGAAACCGAACAAAATGGCCTGCAGGGTGCCTAGAGAAAACCCCTGCTGCTATGCCGGAATGCTGGTCTGCCGTTCGTCCTGACGGGTGGAGGCGGAGGGCTTGATTTCTCCCAGCTTGATCAATCGCGCAACGATGGAAGGCACGGTTCGATTGTGGGTCTTAGCGATTTCGTGAAAGTCGATGCCGCGACGGACTTCGGCGCAAACTTGCGCATCCTCCTGGCGCGACCAATAGCGGCCGGCGTTGGCGGGACGGCGCTGCTCGCGTCCCTGCGCTTCCACCAGAGCCGCGAGCGCGCGGTTCAGTGCCTTCACGACTTGCGGCCTGCGGCAAATGGAATCGGCAGGCAATCCCTCGTTGGTGGCCGGATCTACGCCTCCTGCCAGCGCGCGCATCACCGTCAACGCTTCCGCGATTTCCATGGCTAGCTCCTCCCGCGTGCATTTTGGCGGCGGGCGCGGTTGCCGTCTGTGACGAATGAACACTCCGGTCGGTTTTTGCTCACATCGGGAGCGAGAGGCGCGGGCCCCGATGTACCATCATGGGACGGCGAGCGGCCCTTCATGAACTGGCAGGCGTTTTGGCTCTCAATCCGGCTGGCGGTGCTGGTGGCGGCGGTGCTGGCTTGCCTGGGCGTCCCGGTCGCCTATTGGATTGCCTACTCGCGCTGGCGCTGGAAGTTTCTGGTAGAAGCCGTGGTGGCGCTGCCCATCGTGCTGCCTCCTACCGTACTGGGATTTTATGTGCTGGTGGCGCTGGGCTCGCGCAGCCCGCTGGGACGCTGGTGGCAGGCGATGACCGGGCACACGCTGGCGTTCACTTTTGCAGGCCTGGTCATCGGATCGATTCTCTACAGCCTGCCGTTTGCGGTGCAGCCGTTTGCGGCGTCGTTCGCGGCGGTGGACTCGAGATTGATCGCGGCCTCTTCAACCCTGGGCGCGGCCAAGCTGCGGACTTTCTTTCGCGTGATTCTGCCGCTCTCCGCGCCGGGAATCGTAACCGGAGTGGCGCTGAGCTTCGCTCACACCATGGGCGAATTTGGCGTGGTGCTGATGGTGGGCGGCAATATTCCGGGCGTGACGCAGACGGTTTCGATCGATATTTACGACCAAACGCAAGCCCTTAATTTTGCCGCCGCCAATCAGACTGCGCTGGTGTTGCTGGCGATTTCCTTTGTCGCGCTGGCGCTGGTGTACGGGCTGAATCGAAAAGCGGGGCTGATGTTGCCGCTGAAATAAGATCCGAAATCTAGAGTCTTTCCGTGACAGAGCAAATTACAGAGCGAATCGAAACGCGTGAGCTCGAGCAGGCGCGGCTGCCCGGACTCGAAGTCGAGGTGCGCAAACGGCTGAACGGAGGCTTCGAGTTGAATGTATCGTGCAGCCTTGCGCCGGGAATTGCGATTCTGTTTGGGCCATCGGGAGCGGGGAAGACGACTTTGCTTGACTGCATCGCCGGACTGGCCCGGCCGGATGGAGGCCGGCTCGCGGTTGGCTCGCGGCTGCTCTTTGAAAGCGGGAAGAGCATCGCGACGCAAAATAGGGGAATCGGCTATGTTTTTCAGGATTTGGCGCTATTCCCTCACCTAACGGTTGAAGCGAATGTTCAGTATGGATTGGCAAGGTTGGACGCGGACGAGCGGCGCCGCCGCGGTGAGGCGATGCTGGCATCTTTCCGAGTGGGGCATCTGCGGGAACGCAAGCCGGGCGAAATTTCCGGGGGCGAGCGGCAGCGCGTGGCGTTAGCTCGCGCTCTGGTGACCGAACCGAAGCTGTTGTTGCTCGACGAGCCGCTGGCGGCGCTCGATGCGGCGACGAAATCGAAGATCGTGGAGGATTTGAGAGCGTGGAACCGGGCGCATCAGATTCCGATTCTCTACGTCACCCACAGCCGCGAAGAAGTTTTTGCGCTGGGCGAGCGGGTGCTGGTGCTGGAGGCGGGGCGAATCATCGCGGATGGAACGCCGCACGAGGTTATGAGCGCGCCCATGCAGGAGACGGTCGCGCAACTGGCAGGATTCGAAAATATTCTGGATGCCCTCGTCGTGGCCGCGCACCCAGAGCGCGGCACGATGACCTGCAGCGTGGGCAGCGGCGTGGAACTCGAAACGCCACTGGTGCGGGCGGAGGTGGGTTCGGCTCTGCGGATTGGCATTCGCGCAGGCGATATTCTGCTGGCGACGAAGCGGCCTGAGGGATTGAGCGCGCGCAATGTGCTGCCGGGGCGCATGGTGTCGCTGGAGCAGCGGGATGTGATCGTCGTGGCGCGCGCCGACTGTGGAGTGGAGATGGAGGTGCACCTTACTTTGGCCGCGCGCGATGCGCTGCATTTGCAGCCGGGAAGGGAAGTGTGGCTGGTGGTGAAGACGCACTCGTGCCATTTGATGGCATGCTGAACCTTGGTACGTGTGGGGCGGACACTCCTGTCCGCCGCGTTTCATGTTGCTCTTGCCGACGCGAAGGCTACTCGAACAGATTCACAGGGGGACAGGCATACAAACCCCTTCAAAGGCAGCGGACAAGAGTGTCCGCTCCGCGAACTTCGCTCAGAATGACAGAGCTTCCTGCGTCTGGTCCTGCTTGATTTCGATAATTCCTACCCATTGGCCTTGGCGAAATTCGCCGTAGACGAGCTGTCCGCCGAGGAGCCGGGCTGCGGCCGCGGGAGGCACGTCGCGGTGGTAGCCGAAATATTCGGCCTTGATGCGCTGCCAGGCTTGCCAATTCTCCAGCATCGAATGCGGTGGTTCGTACTTGATAGAGAACACCAGCACGACGTCAAAATCCGATCGCACGTCGTCGGCGGAGAGCAGTTGTTCCACCGTGAAATCTTCAATCTGCAGGACCCGCATGGGGCGGGTGATGTATCCGAGCGAGGGCTGAGTGATCTCGCCGCTGGCGGGCCAGGCCGTCAGGACTCGCGCCATGGGATAGCGGGCTTCAAGGAACGTCTCGGCGCGCTGGTGGAGCTGAATGTAGTCGCGATAGGCGAGGTTGTCTTCGAGAGCGAACCCGTAGGGCGGATTGAAAAACCATGCGGCCACGAAAGCGAAAAGGGCAATAGCGATGGCGCCGCGCCACACGCGAACTCTGCGCCACACCGTTGAAACACAAATGAGGGTCACCAAAGGGACCACCGGGAGCATGTAACGCGCCAGCACCGCGCCGCCGATCACGGAGAGCGCCAGCACATAAGCCGAAATCACCGCGAGGAAAGCAAACTGCGCGTTGAGCGCGATGCGCGGGCGCTCCTCGTTTTCGCTTTCTCCCTGATCGCGCAACGGGGGAAGCCACATGGCCAGCAGCGCGGCCAAGGTGAGGGGATAGAGATTCATGTATCCGGTGACTTGCCAGAGGCGCATGAGCAGCGCGAGAAGCATACGCAAAGGATGCATGGTCGACTGCACGTTGTAGCGGAAATATTCAGGGTTGCCGAAGAGGAAGCCGGTGCGCAGGCGATGGTAGGCGTACCAAAGAGCGAGCGGGAGAATGGGGATGAGCAGAATCGCCGAGCGCAGAGGAGCGAACCGCGCTAATTCGCCATTGCGAGGTCGCGACACTCTTGCCAAAGCCGGCCAGATGCGGGCGCAACATTCCCACGCGAACAAAGCAGCAGGAGCGAGGATGGCAGTTTCTTTGGCCAGGACCGCCAGGGAAAACCAGATTGCCATCGCCCCACGGCGGCCTTCCACATGGGCGAGGAGCGCCCAAAACGTTAGGCCGGCGACGGCGAGATCCACTTGCGCCAGCGAGCTTTGCATAAAGAAAACTGAATACAGAGCGGTGCAAAGCGTAGAGGCATACGCGACTTCAATATTGGCGACGCGCTCGGCCAGGCGAAAAAATCCGAGCAGGGAAAACGCCGCGACCAACAGCATCGCAAGGCGAGTCACGAGCGGAGCGTAGCCGAGAATCTTCCAAACCAGCGCGAGGTAGGCCATCACCAGCGGCGGATGCGCGTTGGAAGGTGTGGAGTGGGGAATCAGGGATCCGGTGAGCATCAGATCGCGAGCGGCAGGAACGTAGTAGCCGGCTTCGTCCCAAAAATAAGGCAGGCGCAGAAGAAAGACGTGCAGCAGGATCAGACCGGCAAAGAACAACGCGAAGAGAACCACCGATGGCAGGCGCCGTGACGCAATGTCGGAGAAAGCCACAGGCTGCGTCTAGTGAACTTGCCCGGGCGTGGTCATGCGCGGGTCAAGTTTGATCTCCCCGAACGCATTCTCATAGTTGTGCACGTCCTGCTGCAGAATGGCGAGCAGAGCCTTGGCCTGCTGCGGGCTGAGATAAACGCCCTGAAAGTTGCGCACCTCGACCTGGGTTTCGCTCTGCTGCTGCATGGTGCCGAAGACGAGGAAGAAATCCCATACGCTGACGCGAACCTGCACGCTGTTGGCGTAGTTTTCGCGATAGTCGGGGGCGTGTACCAGTTTGATGTTGGGCTGCGTCGGAGTGGTCATGGCGTGTTCAGTGTAGCTGCTGGCGGAGGAATTAGGGAAGCGGACAGGGAACTGGTGGAAATCCAGAACAGCGCCGCGAGCGCCAGCACGGAAAGCTGCAAGTGCGTGAAGCGAGCTACCGGCGCGAGCAAAAACAAAAAATAGCTCAGGTAGAGCAAGAGCTGCACGGCTTGCGGCGCCAGGCCCTTTCTTTCGGCCGCCCAATCGGCCAGCCATAGAAATGCGGGCGCGAGGATGACGAGATCGTAGACGGTCAAGTGTGGCGACACGAGAACGCTGGCCAGCAGCAGCGCGGCAAAGCGAAGCTGCCAGTCCAGGCGGCTGGGCCAGGCGCGAACCAACAGGGTGAGCACAACCAAGGCGCTGGCGATGTACAAGCCAAACGCGATGCGCGGCCACGGCAACAGCAGAGACCAGAATGCCCGGAAGGATTGCATTTGGTAGGGGCGCGGATCGAGCGCAGGCAGAACGGCGCGCACGTGCAGCAAAGCGCGGAAATAATCCCGCATGACGGGCGTGCCGTAGTGGGGCCATCCGATGCTGAGCTGGGCGGCTGCAGAAACGATTGCACCCAGCACAACCTTCCATTCGCGGGTGAGCAGGAACATGACCGCCGCGGCGAGCGCGAGCTGAGGCTTGAAGACGAGGCAGCCAAGGGCGACTCCGGCGGCTAAGGGCAATTGCTCGCGCAGAGCCAGAAGCGCGAAAGTGAAAAAAAGCATAGCCAGCGCGGAAGTCTGCCCCCAGGCAAGCAGGTGAAAGAAGCCGGGGAAAGCGATGGCGAGAATCAGCACCGTCCGGCCGTAGCGCTGCAAGTGAGGGCAGGTCTTCCATACTGCGTAGCAGCAGGCGGCATAGAGAAATGTGGTCAAGAGCAGCCAGGCGAATAACGCCCAGAGATACGGCAAGCGCGCAAAAGGCGCGAAAAGTAAAGAGACTTGCGGGCCATAAAGAGGAACGAAAATAGTTCCGGCGGCTTCCGGCAGCAGCGTACGAATCAAATCGGTTTGCGCAGGAATGTTGTAGAGCAGATCGCCCCGGCCGCGCAGCGCGAGCGTTCCCAGCGTGTAGAAATGGAGGAAGTCCGTGCCTTTGATCAAACCTGCGCGGTCACGCAAGCCCGGAGTGGAGAGATCGACCGCGTAGACCGACCAAAGACCGATCGCGAGCAAGAGACCGTGCGCGCGAACACGGCGCGCGGTAAGCCACGAGGCGGGAATCAGTTTTGCCATCGCGTGGAAAGTTTACTGACGACGACGGGCAATAAGGTACACGAGGGAAATCACCGCCGCCTAGTCTTTTCGGGCGAGGAGCCTCTCATTCACGCTGTTGGCGACCGCGATCATGTCGTCATCGACGGTGCGATTGTTGGCGATGGCTTCGGATAATGGAACGGAAACGATTTTGTTTCCGCGCAGCGCAGCCATGCAGCCGAACTCCCCGCGATGAACCATGTCGATTGCTCCCAGGCCGTAACGAGTGGCCAGGACGCGGTCGAAGGCGCTGGGTGTGCCGCCGCGCTGCACGTGACCGAGAACGACTGCGCGCGTCTCGTAGCCGGTGTGGCGCTCGATTTCTCGGGCCAGGATGTTGCCGATGCCTCCCAGGCGGGCATGGCCGAATTCATCCTTTCCCATGTCTTGCACGATGGGCGCGCCGTGTTGCGGATTCACGTCGGTGGAAAACTTGGCGCCCTCGGCGGCGACTACGATGCTGAAGAATCGGCCGCGCGCATGCCGCTCGCGAATGGTTTCGGCGACTTCTTCGATATCAAAGGGACGCTCGGGGATGAGAATCACGTCGGCGCCCCCGGCCACACCGCTGTAAACCGCAATCCAGCCTGCGTCGCGGCCCATCACTTCCACGACCATCACGCGGTTGTGCGATTCGGCGGTGCTGTGGACGCGGTCGATGGCTTCGGTGGCGATGCCGACGGCGGTGTCGAAGCCGAAAGTAAAGTCGGTGCCGGCGAGATCGTTGTCGATGGTCTTGGGCACGCCCACGAGGTTGACTCCCTTTTCGTGAAGCTTCAGGGCGACGGAAAGGGTGTCATCGCCGCCGATGGCGATGAGGACTTCGATCTCGTGCTTCTGGAGCGTGGCCAGGCATTTCTCGAAACCGTCCTGCTTTTTGGCGGGATTGGTGCGGGAAGTGCGTAGGATGGTGCCGCCGCGTGGCAGGATGCCGCCGACCGCGGGCAGGTCGAGCACCATGGTCATCTCTTCAAGAACCCCGCGCCAGCCTTCGAGGAAGCCGACAAAGGTGTCTTGATAGTGGATGGATCCTTTGCGCACGATAGCGCGAATGACTGCGTTCAGGCCGGGGCAATCGCCGCCACCGGTGAGGACGCCGATTTTCATGGCTGGCTCCTGAGGGAGACGGAAGTCGAAGTTCACCTCAGATTAACACCAAGGTTGCGAAGGCGTCGGCGGCTTCGGCCGGGTTTGCCGAAACGGATTGCATCGCGGCTAAGGATTCGCCACAATACTCGCGCTTCAGTGAGGTGGCGTGCCTGCCTTGCCGCCGAGGCGCCAAGGTGCAGGTTGTTCGAGGGAGTGGAGTCCTATGGGTAAATGGTTGCGAGTCGTAATTTGGGTGGCGGTCGCGGGTGTGGGAGCGCTGGCTGTCTCCACTATCGCATTGCATCGCGGAGAGCAGATCAGCGCCATGTGGCTGGTAGTGGCGGCGCTCTGCACCTACGCGGTGGGCTACCGCTTCTACAGCAAGTTCATCGCCGCCAAAGTTTTGGCGCTGGATGCGCAGCGAGCCACTCCCGCCGAGCGCATGGAAAATGGGCGCGATTTTGTGCCCACCAACAAGTGGGTGGTTTTCGGGCATCACTTCGCAGCTATCGCCGGACCGGGGCCTTTGGTGGGGCCGGTGCTGGCGGCTCAATTCGGATATCTGCCGGGAACGCTTTGGATTCTGGTGGGCGCGGTGCTGGGCGGATGCGTGCAGGATTTCGTGATTTTGCTATTTTCGCTGCGGCGCGATGGCAAGTCGCTCACGGAGATGGCGCGCGAGGAAATTGGCAAGCTGGGCGGGTTTGTCGCCTATGCCGCCATCATCAGCATCATTGTGATTCTGCTTGGCGTGTGTGCGCTGGTGGTGGTCAACGCGCTGAAAGCCAGCCCGTGGGGAACGTTCACCATCGCCATGACGATCCCCATCGCGTTGCTGATGGGCGTCTATCTGCGGCGCTTACGGCCGGGAAAAGTGCTGGAGACTTCGGTGCTCGGCTTCGTTCTTGTGATGCTGGCGATCTGGGGCGGGCAGTGGGTCTCGCAGAATCCGACGGTGGGCGGGTGGTTCACGTTGAGCGCGACCACGCTGGCGATTGTGATTATCGTCTACGGCTTTGCCGCGTCGGCGCTGCCAGTTTGGCTGTTGCTAGCTCCGCGCGACTATCTGAGCACATTCGTAAAGCTGGGGACGATTGCCATGCTGGCGGGAGGCATTGTGTTGCTGCGTCCGTCGCTGCACATGCCGCCGCTGACTCGCTTCATTGACGGCACCGGCCCGATTTTTGCCGGGAAGATATTTCCTTTTGCGTTCATCACCATTGCCTGCGGCGCCATCAGCGGATTCCATGCGCTGATTTCGAGCGGAACGACTCCCAAGCTGATGCGCCGGGAGACGGAAGCGCGCATGGTGGGATACGGCGCCATGATGGCGGAATCGCTGGTCGCGATCATGGCGACGATTGCCGCCTGCGTATTGCAGCCAGGAACGTATTTTGCCATCAACAGCCCGGCGGGAATTGTTGGCGCGACGCCGGAAGCGGCGGCGGCAACCATCAGCGGTTGGGGATTTCCCGTCACTGCGGCCGAAATGCATACGCTGGCGCAAAGCGTAGGCGAGCAAACGCTCTTCAACCGCACCGGAGGCGCTCCCGCTTTTGCGGTCGGGATGGCCCACATTTTTTCTCACAGCTTGGGAGGAGCGGTGATGGCGATCTGGTACCACTTCGCGATTATGTTCGAGGCGCTGTTCATCCTGACCGTGCTCGATGCCGGCACCCGCGTGGGCCGCTTCATGATCCAGGACGCGCTGGGGCATGTGTGGAAGCCGCTAGGGAGGACCAGTTGGTATCCGTCGGTTCTCGCGACCAGCGCAATTTTCGTGGCCGCCTGGGGCTATTTTCTTTGGCAGGGAGTAAAAGACCCGCTGGGCGGAATCAATTCGCTGTGGCCGCTGTTTGGCATTTCCAATCAATTGCTGGCGACGGTGGCATTGTGCGTGGCCACGACCATCATCATCAAGATGGGCAAGGCCAAGTATGCGGCGGTTACGCTGGCGCCGCTGGCCTGGCTGGTTGCGGTGACGTTTACGGCTTCGTGGCAGAAAATGTTCAGCCCCGAGCCGCGCATTGGGTTTCTGGCGCACGCGCGGCAATTAGCTGGGACGCAGGGGCCAGGGGTCGCAAGGCTAATCTTCAACGACCGGCTGGATGCGGCAGTGACCGGCGCATTGGTGGTGATGGTCGCCATGATTTTGCTGGAGTCAGGATTGCTGTGGGCGCGAGTGCTCTCTGGGCGAAAAGCCGTGCCGGTGAGAGAAGCTCCGTTTGTGCTTTCGCGCTTTCCAGCAGAGGAGCGGGCATGAGCAATCTGCGGCGAGTGCGCGACCTGCTCTGGGCGATGCTGCGCGAGATTTTCGACGAGTCTGCCTACGCGCGTTTCCTGGCGCGGCGCGGGCTGAGCGCGTCGACCAGTTCCTACGCGTTGTTCCTGCGCGATCAGGAGGGGAGCAGGGCCCGCCGGCCAAGGTGCTGTTGAGTTGAACGGCAGGAAACCACAGGGAACACAGGGAAGCACGGTGCGTGCCGCAAGAATTTGGTAGGGCCGCAACTCGACGGACGTACGATTCGACACCAAGGGCAGGACCTTGCTTTGACGTCCTCCTTAGCCTTCGATAGCCTGTACGGTCCTCATGCCTGAGCCCGCCATCGCCGTGCGCGCGCTGCAAAAGAACTATGGCGCCGTGGAGGCGGTGCGCGGCATCGACTTCGAAATCCAGGCTGGAGAAGTTTTCGGGCTGCTCGGCCCGAATGGGGCCGGGAAAACCACCACGGTAGAAATTCTGGAAGGCCTGCGGCCGCGCAGCGGAGGCGAGGTCACGGTTCTGGGCTTCGATCCCGAAAAGCAAAAGCAACAACTCAAAGACCGCATCGGCGTCTGCCTGCAGGCGACCAACATGCCGGAAAAAATTCGCGTTCGCGAGGCGCTGCAGGTTTTTTCTTCGTTCTATAGCCGCAACGTCAACGGCGATGATTTGCTGAAGCGGCTGCAGCTGGATGAAAAGCGCGACGCTTTCTATGGCACGCTGTCTGGAGGCCAGAAGCAGCGGCTGGCGCTGGCGTTGGCGCTGATCAACGACCCGGCGCTCTTGTTTCTCGACGAGCCCACCACCGGACTCGATCCGCAAGTGCGGGCCGAGATTCATGGACTGCTCGAAGAATTGCGCGGGGAGCAGCGCACCATTCTGCTCACCACGCATTACATCGAGGAGGCAGAACGGCTTTGTGACCGCGTGGCGATCATCGATCAGGGCCGGATCATCGCCATGGATACGCCGCGCCAGTTGCAACGTCAAAGCCGCGCGGCTTCGACCATTGTCGTAACCTGCGACAAGCCCTTTCCGCAGAACCGGCCGATGTGGGCGGAGACGGTGAATTCGACCACCGACGAAACCGGGCGCACGCTAACGGTAGTTTCGCGGCGTCCGGCGGCCACGCTGGTAGAACTGATCAAATGGATCGACCAGGGCGGGTTGGAACTTCTCGATGTCCACCTGAAACAGCCAACGCTGGAGGACGTCTTCATTGAGTTGACGGGGAAGCGCCTGCGGGAATGAAAAAGCCTACGCCGCACTGATCGCTCTGGACCTGCGCCTGGCGCTGCGGCAGAAGTCTGTCCTTTTCTACAACTATCTCTTCCCGCTTATTTTTTTTGTGGTGTTCGCGGGATTGTTGCATGGCAGCCGCGGCGCGGCCATGGCGCAAATCGTCGCCATGGTGACCATCCTCGGCGTGCTCAACAACGGTCTGGTGGGCGCAGGCATGCGGGCGGTGCAGGAGCGCGAAGCGAACATTCTGCGCCGCTATAAGGTCACGCCCATTACGGCCGCGCCTTTGCTCATCGCATCCACGATTGTGGGATGGATTATCTTCATCCCGCTGGTGATCTTTCTCTTTGGGCTCGCGCACTACGGCTACGGGATGCCTTGGCCGTCAAACCTCGCGCAACTGTTTTTGTTCATCTCACTGGGCATTCTGGCGTTTCGCGCCATCGGAATGATTTTGGCGGCGGTGGCGAACTCGGCACAGGAAAGCCAGGTCATGGTGCAACTGATCTACCTGCCCATGCTGTTTTTGAGCGGAGCGACCATCCCTGTGACGATTCTTCCCGACTGGCTGCAGGTGATCGCGCAATTCTTGCCCGCGACGCATTTGGTTTCCGGGATGCAAGCGATGATGCTCCGCCAGGAAACGCTGGCGGCACAGTGGCAGGCGATTTTGGCTTTGAGTGGTACGGTCGTTTTGGGGCTATTCGTTTCCTACAAACTTTTTCGCTGGGAGAAGGAAGAAAAGATTCGCACTTCCGCGAAGCTGTGGATTGCGGGAGTGCTGTTGCCGTTTGTGGTGGTCGGCACCTGGCAGGCCCATACCGGCCAGATCTTGCGAGAGAACCGGACTATGGCGCGGGAAATGGCTCGGCGCGGAAGCTATTTGATTCGGGGCGCGCGGATTTTCGTGGGCGATGGCCAAGTGATTGAGGTCGGAGCTGTCTTGGTGCGCGATGGCAAGATCGCTGCGATTTACCAGGGCGAAGGTCCCAGCGCGGAAGCGGTGCAGGCTGAGCCCATCGAGGCCACAGGAAAGACCGTGCTGCCGGGACTGATTGATACGCGAGTGCATCTGGCGGCCACGGGTGGCCTGGCGGAAGCGGATCAGCCCTCTTCCGAAGCCATGATGGAGCGCGAACTGGCCGCTTACCTGTATAGCGGTGTGACCGCGGTGAACCGCGTTGACGATACGCCCGATACGTTAAGGAAAGTATGCGACGCGGTAAACTCAGGCGAGAAGTTGGGCGCCGAGTTGTTTCCATGCGGAGCCGGGAGTGGGGAAGGTTCCGGGGGAGCGGAACAGTCTGAGGGCACGTTCTATGATCCCGCTTTGAGCGCGGTCGAGGCGCGCGACGCCGTTGTAACTGGGAGGAGCGGTTTGCTGGAACGCTCTCTGGTGCAGCAGGTGGCGCCACCGGGATTGATCGAAGCCACAGAGGCGGCGATGGCTGCAAGGCCGCAATCGGAGCCTGCGGCGGACGATCTGAAAGCGCGTATGGCGACCCTTCTCCGCGCTTATAAAGCCGGAACGATGCTTGTAACCGGTACCGATGCCAGCGTTCCTCTAGTCATCCACGGTCCGGCCGTGCAGCATGAAGTTGAGCTATGGGTGCGGGCCGGCATCCCTCCAGCGGTTGCGCTGCAGGCCGCGACCTACAATGCGGCGCGGCTGCTGCACGCGGAAAATCGCATCGGCTCGATTCGCAAGGGAAACGACGCCGACCTGCTGATCGTAGACGGAAATCCGCTGGAAGATATCTCGGCCTTAGAGCGCATTTCGATGGTCATATTCAAAGGCGAGCGCATCAACCGCGCCGGGCTGTTCAATCAGGAGTAAACCTTCCGCGCGGGAATGGGTGCTAGACTTTCTGCGATGCGGGTTCTCGGGATCGATTGCGGCACCGAATACACCGGCTACGGCGTGGTCGAGCTGAGTTGCGACAATCGCCTGCTATGCAGGATTTGCGGAGCGATCCGGCTTTCTCCTCGCGAGCCGCTGCCGCTGCGCCTGGCCAAGATTTTTGATCGCCTTGGCGCGATCATTCAGGAGCATCAGCCTGACGAAGTGGCGATTGAAGAAGTCTTTTATGCGGTGAATGCCAAGTCGGCGCTCAAGCTGGGACAGGTGCGGGGCGTGGCCATGCTGGCGGCTTCCTCGGCCGGCCTGGAAGTTGCGGAGTATGCGCCGCTCTCGATCAAGTCAGCGGTGGTTGGGTACGGCAGGGCGGAGAAACAGCAGGTGCAGCACATGGTGGCGAAGCTGTTGAATCTGGTTGAACTGCCAGAGCCGGCCGACGCGGCCGACGCCTTGGCCATCGCCATCTGCCACCTGCACACCGCCGCAACCCTGGAGCGGCAGCGGGCGGTGGGAAGCTGAGCAAAATCGCGCCCCATCGCGATCCTGTTTTTGGCATAATCTCTCCCATGACTCCCCGTCGAGCGGGCCGAACTGCGGCGTTGGTTGCGCTCTGGCTCTCCTGTTTTGCTCTTGTTCATTTGGCTGTCTCGCCGGCTTTCGCGCAGAAAACTCCCCAGCCCACAGTGAAATTCGCATTGGATTTTCCCGGGTCGGAGCCGGAGCACTATGCCATCACGGTCTCCGCCGACGGCCACTCGATTTATGAGTCCAATGGCAAGCTCACCGATCAATCGGATGCCGATCAGTTCCGGTTGGAGTTTCAGATGTCGGCGGAGACCCGTGCCCGCATCTTTGAACTCACCAAGAAGGCGCACGATTTCGAGGGTGACATTGATTCCGGGAAGAAGGTCGCCTTCACCGGAAGCAAGACGCTGAGCTACAGCGACGGGAAGAAGAATACGCGCGCCGCCTACAACTACTCCCTCACTCCGGAGGTGGAGGAGTTGACCACGCTGTTTCAAAATATTTCCACGACGCTGGAATTCGGGCGGCGCCTGCAGTTTGAGCACCATTATCAGAAACTCGCGCTCGACGACGAGCTGACGAAGATGCAGGATATGCAGCAGTCCAACAACCTGGACGAACTAGCGGCGGTTGCGCCCATCCTGCAGGCGATTGTGCAGGACACCTCCGTGATGCGAACTTCTCGCGCCCGCGCCGTGCGGCTGCTGCAAGCCGCGCGAACCCCTTCTACGCCCTAGTTCGGCGTTTCCTGCCGCAAAGAGCGCAGATCAATGCCCAGCTGCTCGGCCTTCTTATACAGATGACTGCGCTCCAGGCCCAGCGCCTTGGCCGCATTGGTGATGTGATAGCCGCTGCGCTTGAGTTCGGCCAGGATCGCCTCCCGCTCGAAGCTTTGTACTCGCTCGGCAAGCGGGCCTGAGCCAGCATTCAGTGTTGCCGGCGCGTCGGTGCTCTGCGGCAAAGCGGCGTGAACTGCAGACAAATCGACTTCACCCTCCGCGGCCAACAGCATCAGGCGCTCCACCACGTTGCGCAATTCGCGGACATTGCCCGGCCAGGAATAAGCTTGCAGAGCCTCAATTGCCTCAGCCGTGAAGGGAATCGGCTTCCAGTTATTCTGCGTGCACACCTGGGCTGAAAAATGTTCGATGAGCGCGGGAATGTCCTCGCGCCGCTCGCGCAGGGGAGGAAGTACGAGAGGAAAGACATACACGCGGTGAAATAAATCCTGGCGGAATTTGCCTTCGCGTACCAGCGCTTCCAGGCTACGATGCGTCGCTACGACCACGCGCACGTCCACGCGAACCGGCTTGTCGCCGCCGATGCGCTCTACTTCGCCTTCCTCGAGCACGCGCAGCAGTTTGGCCTGCATGGCCAAGGGCATGTCGCCGATTTCGTCGAGAAAAATCGTGCCATGCTCGGCCTGTTCAAACTTGCCGAGATGGCGCCCGGCAGCGCCGGTGAACGAGCCTTTCTCATGGCCAAAGAGTTCCGATTCGATCAACTCGGCCGGAACTGCGGCGCAATTCAGGGTAACGAAAGGGCCCGACGCACGTGGGCTGCGTTCGTGCAGCGTGCGCGCCACCAGCTCTTTGCCCGTTCCCGTTTCGCCAAGAATGCAAACCCGGGTTTCGCTCGCTGCAACGCGTTCCACCTGCGCCATGAGTTTGCGCATGGTTTCGCCGGTCCAGACGATTTCGTGTTTACCGAGGCGCTGACGGAGCTGAAGGTTCTCTGACTCCAGCCGCTGCAGTTTCAGAGCGTTCTCGACCGTGAGCAGAAGCTTTTCCGTGGAGATCGGCTTTTCCAGAAAGTCGAGCGCGCCCAGGCGCGTGGCCTTCACCGCCATATCGATATGCGCTTGGCCGGACATCATGACGACCGGCGCCGTCACGCCTTGCGTCTTAAGATCTTCGAGAAGCGACAGACCATCTTTGCCGGGCATGACCACGTCGGAAAAAATAAGATCAAAATTCTGCGATTTAGCCAGCTCCAGCGCCTTGGCGGCGTTGTCGCAAACGGTGGCGTTGTGGCCTTCCAGGCGAAAGGCGCGTGAGAGCGAGGCCAGCGTATTGGCTTCATCGTCCACGATCAGCAGATTGGCTTTGTGCGGCAAAGTTGCTCCTAAGGCGTGCTGCCCGACTGGTTACCGGCGGGCTGGTCCGCAGACAGTTTATCCAGATTACGCGGCAACTCGATCACAAATGTTGTGCCGCTGCCCGGCTGGCTGCGCACGCTGATCTTGCCTCCGTGGTCGCTTACCACCGATTGCACGATGGCCAACCCCAGACCGGTCCCGTGCGCTTTGCTGGTGTAATAGGGAGTGAACAGGCGCTCGCATTCTTCCGCAGTGAGGCCGGCACCGGTGTCGGAAATCTCGATTACGGAATGTTCTCCTTCCTGCTGCGTGCGCAAAGCGAGCGCGCCGCCATTGCGGCATGGCATCCATCGCATTCAGGACAAGATTGGAAAGCGCGCGGTGCAGAAGCTCAGGATCGGCGGCGATGTCATCCATGGGCTCCGCGAGATCCAGCTTGCACTCGATCGCCGCGTGATCGGGCAATTGCAATTGCGCCTGAAACAGCCGCGCCACGCTCTGCGCGATCTCATTCAGGTTGACGCGTTGCCAATGCGGCTGCGGCATCTTGGAAAACTCGCTGAACCGCGAAATGATGGTTTTCAGATTCGCGATTTCCGCCAGCAGGGTTGAGGAACTCTCTTGAAATACTTCGTCGAAGCGTTCGGGAGTCTGCCGCCGCGCTCGTACCAGATTCTCGACGGTGAGCTGCAGCGGGAACAGTGGGTTCTTCAGCTCATGCGCCAAGCGCCGTGCCAATTCGCGCCAGGCGGCGACGCGCTCCGATTGCACCAGGCGCTCTCTTTGCTCGATGAGCTCGCGGGTCATGCGATTGAAGGACTCCGCCAGTTGGCCGAGTTCGTCGGAAGAAGTGACGGGAACCTGCGCGCTCCAGTTTCCCGCGGCAACTTCGCGGGCGGCGGAGGCCAGCTGTTCCACCGGCTGCGTGACGCGGCCCGCAGCCCATCCGCTGAACAGAATGGCCAGAATGATTCCAGCCGCCCCGGCCAGCAGCGCGGCCGAACGAATATGCCGGCCGCAGTTCCACGTAGGCTCGCCGCGAATTGCCCACCAACAGAATGCCCAGCAATTGATTGTCTTGTCCGGCGAGCGGAATCGCGTGCACCGTCTCATCGTCCACAGGGTTGGCGGACCAATGAATCAGCGTGCCGGCTTCCTGCCGCTGCTGCTGGACTTGTTGAATCAGCGGCGCGAGTTTTTCCGGCTGCTGCAAAGTGCCGGAAGGATCGATGAGCATCTGCGAGGAAAATCCCGGTCCAAGATTTTGATAGACCGCCAGGCGGGTTCCGGAAGGAACGTCCAGTCCGGCGAGGAATTCCTTGTCCAGGCGGCGCCCTCCGATTACAAAAAGAGATTGGCCGCCGAGATCGACTTCCCGGATGGCCGATAAGCCCAGCACCGAGCCTTCCGGAAGCGCTTCTTCCTGCAGAAACGCGTTGGCAGGGGCGTTGCCGGGAAACGAGCTGTCTTTGTAGCCGAACTTGGCCGGCCACTGCGCAGAAGAGAGAATGGTGCCTTGCGCGTCGACAAATTCCAGAAAATCCAATTGCTGGTCGGCCGCGATGTTCTTCGCCGTGTTCAAAAACGCCGCGTAGTCGGGAGAGCCCTGACTGAGAGCCAGCGCCATTCGCGAGGCATCGTTGCCGGCTGCGATCGCTTGCACGCGGCGGGCAATTTCCTCGCCGCGGCGAGCGAACTCGCGGCGAAACTGCGCGGCCAATGCCGTAGCACGCTCATCGTCGGCTTGCTCGAAGGCCTTGCGCGTGACTGCCGAAACAATCCCTGTGACCGCGGCGACCGAGAGAAACACGGTCACCGCAAACACGGCCAGCAATTTGCGGCGGAAGTTCATGGGTGCGTGCTCAACTGCGCTGCCGTAGCATCGACCGGAATTCGGCCCATGAATCTGGCGGAGGTGTCCGCGTCCCCGGCTTTAATCCAAACATCACTGAGCTGCCAGCCGCCGCCGGGCGCGGTCTGCCAATTCCTTACGCGCGCACTCAAGCCGTAGCTCACGCGCAGATGCAAGAGCGGAATGATACGGTGCGACTGCAGGATTTGATTTTCCGCCGCATACAGCCCCTGCAAATCGCCCGCGGGAAGACTCAAGTCCGCGGGTTGGGGAATGCCCAGGTTAGCGAGCAGCATGGCCAGCGCAAGATTGCCATCGAGCGAGGCCAGTGGCACGCGCACCAGCCGCAGGTCGGCTGCCGGCGAATTCGTGAGTTGTAGAGAGATTCCCGCATCATGCGCGTTGAGTGCGGTTCTCTCCGCAATTACTCGCGCCACCGAATCGCTGGGATCATAGCCGATGGTCCAAGTCGGCGCCGCCCGCCCTTCGCCGCGCGCTTGCCGTGCCTTCGCCAGGTCGGCGTTCGTGGGGAAGATAAATTCGTAACCGGTCAGCGTGTCCGGCAGCAATCCGCCGGTAGGCTCCCCGCCGCCCTGAAGAATCACGTTATTCAGCGAAGCCCGGTCGATGCTCAACGCCAGCGCCTCCCGCCAGCGAGCCTCTTCCGGCGACTGCGCGTCGCGCGCGAAGACCAGCGCCATCAGTTCTACGGGATCCGAACTCGCTACGCGCCTGCCTTCGGCCAGCGCGTGCCGTGCCTGCTCTGGCGCGACTTCGATCATATCCTCCCGTCCAAGGTCGAGAGCCAGCAACTGCTGGCGATAGTTCTGCCCAAGATCGATCTCAATCGCATCGGCAAACGGGCGTCCGCCCCAGTAATCGTTGTTAGCCGCGAGCGCTAATTTCTTCCCCGGCGCCCATACGGAAACAGAGTACGGTCCGGTGCCGTCGATTGCGCCTGTATCTCGTTTGACGATCGCATTGCGCGGAAGCGCCAGCTCCGACGGCAGGTTCGGCGCCGGCACATCACGCTCGATGACAACGGAGTCGCCGCTGACAACGATCTTCCAACTCGGATTGGCCACGCGCAGGGAAGCCGCGACGCGGTCCGCCGTGCACGGAGTGCCGTCCTGAAACGTGACCCCCTTGCGCAGCTTCAAATGCCAGCGATAATCGCCGGTCTCGGCTTGCCACAAAACCGCAAGACCTTCCTGCGCAACCCCGCGGTCGTCAAGCGTGGTCAACGTGTCGAAAACAAGCGACGAAAGGTCTCGGCCGGCGAGAGAACCGGATTGATTCAAATCCACCGGATCGAGCGAATTGGGAGCGGCCGACATCGCCACCCGCAACGTACCACCATAACGGGGGCGCATGGCGGCGCGCGCCGCTCCGCACAGAAGCAGGCTACTGGCCGCAAGCAAAGCTAAGGCGGTATGCCTCATAGTTCCCCCTTTCCCCATCCTGCATGATGGCGACGGCATTGGTTCCGCTCGCTTCCGTCCATAGCGCTGTGATGCGTCCTTGAAATTCCACTGGCGCGCTTACCGCAACCGGTTCGCGGTCGCCGGCCTCGAAGGCGCGTACGGAATCCTCCGGCCCATCGCCGTTTCCGGTAGCCAGCACATCCCAGCCGGAACCGCACCCGGTGTTCACGCTGGCGATGTCCCCGCCCCAATCCAGTTTGCCGGCGTGTTGATCGCTGATGCCGTCCAGCAAATGAATTTGGCCGTCAACTCCCGCCAGAATCCAAAGCGTGTATTTGTCGCGAGGAAGCGGCGCCGCCGAATAAAAGGAAATCACGCTTTTCTGGCCGCCGATTCCAGGAGCCAGCGCGCCGGTGAAATAGTTTCTCGCCGAGCTGTAGAACGCGCTCAGGTTGAACTGGCTGGCGGCGAGCGGCCAGGGATCGTCGCTCTCAAAGCAGTTGAGCGCCAGCGGCGGAACCGCCGTGCTGCGGCAAAACACTCCCGGTAGATAGGCGTCGAATAAATGATCCTTGCGCAGAACGAGTCTTCCGCGCAGGTCGCGTGGCCACGCATGAAGATGTGCGACGGCTAACGATTGCTCCAGCTGCCAGTGGTTTCCTTCTTGCTTGTACAGCGAGACCTGATGATCGTCGAGAACGATCATGTTCGCGGGATAGACGTCGACTACCGCTACATCCAAAATCGGATCAGGCTGCGACCACAGCAGCGCTTTGTGAATTGTGACTCCTTCGTTGTCACGAGGCGCAACCATCGCGCCGGATCGGGGCACCGAAACCATGACCACAGAAACCGGATTCGTCCCCTGATGGATCTGCGCCAGCCAAACATAATTCTGCAAATCCTCCGAAAGAAAAATCTGCACTATGGCAGCTGCCTGGTCCGGGCCAACGAACTGAACTCCGGAAGCTTCGAGCGCGCTGCGCAGGCCGCGGTTGATTTCTGTGAATTCGCCGCGAGTGAGAGAAGAATGGTCGGCAATACCCAGCGTCACCGCGCCGGGACCGGTGACGGCCGCAATTTTGGCGGCAAGCTGGGCTTCAGGCGCCGCCCAATCGGCGGCTTGAGCGGCAGGCATGTCCAATAACAATGCGGCAAGAATCAGGAAACCGGCAGCGCGCAGCAGGCGTAGCAATTGCATGAGCACGAGAGTGATGCGCGGATTATAAACTGCACGCCTCGCCAAGTTGCTCATGGCATCCCTCGCTCGGCAGCGCCGGCCCCCGGGGGGCGGATGCCGGCGCTGCCGCTTCCCTCAATTCTGCGGCGCCGCTTCCTGTGCCTGGCTGGCGTGGTTCGTCGCGCTCATGCCGCGGAACATGTCGTCGGTGAAGAAAAATTTCCCGTCCGAAGGCACCATCATGATCTGCAGTTTGTCAGAAAGCTTTTCCGCAACGATCTTATTAATCAACAGCGGATTGTCTTTCAGGACGGCAGCTTCGCTCTTCATGCGCTCGGCGTCAGCGGCTGCGGTCACCCGGATGCGGTCCGCCTCGGCGTCGGCCAGCAGTTTGCGCCGCTCCATTTCGGCCTTGCTGTCGATCACCTTAG
This sequence comes from uncultured Acidobacteriaceae bacterium, assembly GCA_963770915.1. Classification (GTDB taxonomy): domain Bacteria; phylum Acidobacteriota; class Terriglobia; order Terriglobales; family Acidobacteriaceae; genus PALSA-270. The sequence continues at coordinate 351,597 of CAVYRG010000001.1, read as the reverse complement.
CTTGCGCTTCCGCTTCGGCATTTTGCACCGTCGCCTCCTTCCGGGCCTCCGCTTCCAGCTTTGATTGCTCGATCTGCTTCTGCTTCAGCGGCAAGGTGTACTGCATGGCGTCGGCTTCAGCCTTGGCCTGCAGCACGCGCACTTGGGCGTCGCCCTCGGCCTGTTTTACCTGCTGAGCTTTGGTGGCCTCCGCCTCAAGTTCGGCAATTTTCACCTGTTTGGCTCTGGATATCGGTTTCCACTCCCATGCGATCGTCCTCCTGCTCCTTGAGCAGCAGGCTCTCCAGCCCTTTGGCGTATTCCGGCGGCAACTGAATGTCGCGCAGCATCACTTCCTTCACGACAATGCCGTCGGCGGCCAGTTTCTGCGTGATGACGTCGGACGCCCGCTTCCGCACCTCCTCCCGCTTGGCGGCAAACACATCGCGAACCGTGTAGTTGGGCACAATCTCTCTCCATGCGCTGGCGACCACAGCCGGCACGATTTCTTTTTCGACCGGCTGCGGCAGGTTGGTCTGGATGTAGTCCAGATGGCTTGGATCCAGCCGATAGCGAACCGTGATGGCCAAACCAATGCCCAACCCCTCCTTAGCCTGCACTTCCAGAGGCTCCGATTTCCCTGCAGGTTTGGACACCGCGCCGCTGCCGGATTCAGCGGAGTGATCCTCCATGTCTCCCGTCGTGAAAAGCTGGTCGCGGGTGTCGAAGAGCACGACGTTTTCGACCAGAGGAGTTACAAAGTGAACGCCGGGATAGAGCGTCCCGGCCAATGTGCCGCTGGCTTGGCTCACCCGAACCCCTCCCATGCCCGCCGGCACGACCACAATGCTGAGGGCGATCAGGATGGGTCCCCAGGCCGCGAGCGCCAGCCCGACCGCGCCCCTCCAGCGAATGTTCGCGGGCTCAGGCCTGCTTCCTTGCCCGTCCTTTGCTTGCAGCCGGTAAAGTGCCTGGTAGAGGTCGTAACCGAGCAATCCTGCCGCGGCCACCATCATCGCGATGCCGCCCCACAGCAACAAATATTTCAGGAACAACATATGCGTCTCCTTTGGCGCCTTAGCGCCGCTGCCCGGGTTTCACGCGGATTTCCGCCGGCTGGGCAAAGAACAGGCGGAATACCTTGCCGAAAATCAGCTCTTCCACCAGAAGTGCGATCGCCAGGGAAAAAACCATTCCTGCTATCACTGCCATTGCTGTCATGAGTAATTGCATTGCGTCCTCCTATGAACCTGGTTGTGCTTACTGCCCGGCGGCCACGCCGACTGAAGGCGACTGCGCCTCCGCCAGCGCGCCATCTTTGGCATCGGCTGCGCCGCCAAAGATTCGCGCGATCTGCTCGTCCCGTTGAGTGTGAATCTCGACCGTGTCGCCCACTCGCAGCATGGCGAAAAGTTGCCGGATGTCGCTGTTGCGCAGGCGAATGCAGCCATGCGAAGCCGCCTTGCCGATCGACCGGGGCTCGTTGGTGCCGTGGATTCCGTATCCCTTTCGGCTGAGGCCGATCCAGCGCGGCCCGATGGGACTATCACTGCCCGCGGGTATCACCACGCCGGGGTGGTAATACGTGGGGTTGGCAACGCGGTTGATGATGCGGAACTCTCCAACCGGGCTGGGGCTCGCCGCCGCGCCGACCGAGACCGCGAAGGTGCGAATCACCCTGCCGTCCTCAAGCACGGCCAGCTCGCGGTCGGGAATGCTGACCACGACCTGGCGCTGCGGCTTGGGTGTCACAACGTTCTGCCCTCGCGCCGCGGCTACCGTCGCGAGGACGAGGGCGACGATCAGAAAAAGCTTTTCCGCTGTCTTGATTGCCTTCGATCCGCCTTCGAACTTTCCGCGATTCCGTTTCATGACCGCCCCCTGCCTTACGCCTAGAGAAGTGGCAGGAGGGAGGCCAAATGGCATGTGATTGATGATGAATGAGTTAGCCTTGATTGCCGGGCCGGATTTCGTGTTGGACGATGAACGATGTGTCAGAGCTGACACGGCGCCGGGAATTGACAGCCCCCTCGCCGGGCTCTATGGTGAGCCGCGAAGTCGATGAACATCGCCAAATCAACGCGGCTCTTTGAAGAATGGCTGAGCCGCCGCATCACGTTGATCAAAGCCGACCTGCGCTTGAAGCACCAGCGCATGGCCGAGGATCCATTCTCCTTTTTCCGCGCAACTTTCTATCGCTGGATGCAGATTTGGCCGCAAGTTGGCTCGACACTCTCCTCTGCGCCACGAGTACTGGCCGTAGGAGACCTGCACGTGGAGAACTTTGGCACTTGGCGGGATATTGACGGCCGGCTGGTTTGGGGAATCAACGACTTCGATGAAGCCGCCGATCTGCCCTATACCCTTGATCTGGTTCGCCTGGCCACCAGCGCGGTTCTGGCCATTTCCGAAGGACACCTCGCGCTGAAAGCCAAAGAAGCGTCTGCCGCGATTGTGGAGGGATACGGGCAGTCGTTAAAAGAGCATGGCCGCCCGTTTGTTCTCGAAGAACAAAGCACCTGGCTGCGCAGAATCGCGATGAATGAGCTGCGGGACCCGACGCACTTCTGGAGGACAATGGATGCTTTCGCGGCGGTTCGAGGGAAAATTCCCGCCGCCACCCGCCTGGCTCTGGAACGGTTGCTTCCCGAGCAGGACCTCAACTATCGCGTCGTGCACCGGATCGCCGGGCTGGGCAGTTTGGGCCACGTGCGGCTTGTGGCCATCGCCGAATGCCGCGGCGCGAAAATCGCAAGGGAAGCCAAAGGGCTGGCGTCATCCGCCGTGCATTTTGCCGCGGGAGGGTCGGGGCGAGAGACGATCCAATATCAAACCATCCTCAACCGCGCGGTACGCGATCCCGATCCTTTTGTGCAATTGTTCGGGCACTGGGTTGTCCGCCGCCTGTCCCCGCAGTGTTCGCGCATCGAGCTGAATCTGCTGCCCAAAAATCGCGACGAGAGCCGGCTGCTCTTCGCTATGGGCTGGGAAACGGCCAACATTCATCTGGGCAGTCCGGCGGCCAAGAAGACGATTCCTCTGCACTTGAAGTCACTGCCTCCGAATTGGCTGGCAGACACGGCAAAGGACATGGCCAACGCGGTCACTGCGGATTGGCGCGCCTGGCGCCGGCACGGGGCCTAATTCGCGTCTCGCCATCAGACCTCATATGCCGTAGTGCGAACCGCCTCGTCTTCCCAATCGATCTTCGGCTCCGGACGTGGCGTGTCCCTCTGCAATGCTCCCAAAAGAGCATCGAGAATTGCCTGCAGCGATTGCGGGTTCTCATTCAGCACTCGTTGCATGCTTTCGCGATGAACCGACAACTCGCCGATCTGCCGTACGCCGCTGCTGGGAAGGCTGTTGATTGCCAGTTGGGATGCAGGCGGGTTTGTCTGACTCTCGCCCCCGGACACTCGCGCCGCAAAAGGATGATCCAAACTGCCAGTGCTCATCCAGTGAACGACAAGTTGCTGCAAGTGTGACGGGCAACACACGCAGTGAATGCCTCCGTGGGCCGCCAGGAAATTGTCCCAGTGGAGAATCTTCAACTTATCCTGCCAACGATCTTCCATCACCAGAAACCAGCGGGCCTGGCCGGAGCGCGTTTCGCCGCAGATCGTGCATTCACGAATCCTCAGTTTGTCCACGTGGCGCCTCCTATTCCCCATCGCGGGCCGCGAGCGGCTAACGGGTTGCTGCCCTGCAGTTCCCGGAGCTGCATGCTGGTCAAGAGCCTCTCGCCGTGCTCCGGCAGTGGAACGGTAGTGACGCCGTGTGTCTGGTCAAAAGTTAAGGTCATGCGGGCAGCGCACTCGTCGCAGAGCCAATAGCGCTCCACCCGATGCAGCGTACGAGGTTTCCGTGCGGACGCCGGACGCGGCCCCAGGTCTGATGTTTCCATGTACTCCGATTCGATTTGAAATAGCTTGCCTCGCCGCAGCTGCCGGAACCGGATGGCGCAGCCCGGGTTGGCGCATTTGTGCAGCATGTTCTCTCTCCCCCACAGTGGCTGGTACCCCGTCAAGCGACGGGTGTGGGTCCACCTTGTGCATGTCAGGGGCCGAAAACCGGGGCCGGATTCGAAGGCGGATCGTCGCTAAGTGCTTGGTTTCTGATTGGGATCACTCCCATAACGGGAAGCTTTCCCAACCTTCTGCCGACAACCGGTCGGCGATGACGATGCTTCGGCACTGGCTCCACCTTCGGTTCCCGCGACGAGAGGACGAAGGAAGACAGGGCCCGGAATGCCGCGGTGGAAGCGGACCCAAGGCGCGAAGCCCATTTCAGGAATGGTGCTATCCTACCCAAACTGCGGGATGCGTTTACTAACCCACAAGCGGAGGCCAGCGATGAGTTCCCAGGAACTCCAGGAGCTGCACCACCACGCCGAGCATGGCCGGCACAATCCGGAGGTGGCGCCCGTCTCGCTTACCATGGCGATTTTGGCGGTGGTCGTGGCTACCGTGTCTTTGCTCGGCCATCGCGCCCACACGGAAGAGGTAATGCTCGAAACCAAAACCACCGATCAGTGGGCGTATTACCAGGCCAAGAACGTTCGCCGCCACATCGACGAGTTGTTTGTCGACCTCGTGTCAGCGGGAGCCCTGCCGGGCAGCCCCGCAGTGAACCAACTTGAGCAGAAATACGGCGCCGAAGCCAAACGCTATGGTGACGATCAGACGGCGGTAGAAAAAGACGCCCGGAACCTCGAACGCGAGACCCAGGAGGCCAGCCGCCTGGCGGACCGCTACGATCTAAGCGAAGTCTTCCTCGAGGTAGCGCTGGTTATTACTTCGATTACGCTGCTCTCGGGAAAGCGCATCTTCTGGTATCTCGGCTTAGGTTTTGGAGTGATTGGTGCCAGCATCGCTGCGGGCATTTTCCGCCATTGGATTTGACCAGCGGGCGGCAATTTGCATTTCTATTCGCCCATTACTTTTACGATCACCCGTTTATCGCGCTGGCCGTCGAACTCCGCGTAAAAGATTCGCTGCCAGGTCCCAAAATCCAGCGTTCCTGCTGTGATTGGAACGATCACCTCGTGATGGATCAAAAGAGCTTTCAGGTGTGAATCTCCATTATCCTCGCCGGTCTGGTGGTGCTGATACTCGCGCCGGAAGGGCGCCAGCGTTTCCAGCCATTGGTCGATGTCTTCGATCAGCCCGCTCTCGTTGTCGTTGACATAAACTCCGGCGGTAATGTGCATGGCTGAAACCAATACCATGCCTTCCTGTACGCCGCTCTTTTTCACGAGAGCTTCCACCTGGGGCGTGATGTGAATGTATTCGCGGTGGTTCTTGGTGTGAAACTTCAAGTATTCAGTGAAGACTTTCATGCTGGGGCCTCGCTCTTATGCTGAAGGTTCTACGGTGAAGGTTTTCTCCGCGCCCTCTGCGGATTTTCTCCGCGATCTCCGCGGTTAAAGGCGCTTTTCTTGCGGAGGCCTGCGCAAGACTTCAAACCGCAGGGGCCGCAGAGAACCGCCGTAGAGGTCGCAGAGATCATTCTCCGAACAATTGCACTTGGGCTGTATCCCCGGCGACGCCTTTGCGGCGACGTCGGGTGGCGCCGATCACTGCTAGTACGGTCAACGACTCCAGCGCGCTGCGCGGCACAAAAATGCGCTGCGAGTTCGACCGCAGATCGGGTGGGTTGATCAGAAAGCCTTCCGGCGTATTGAGGCTCAAGTCATTCGGCATCATGCCTTCGAGCACTTCATTGTCCTTAAATTTTAGGCGGACCCACAAGCCCTCGGTTCGGGGCCGGCTGGTAAAAGTCTTACGCAGAAGGGAATCGGAATCCCCAAACTCGCGTACAAAGTGCACGCTTTTGATCTCCCGCAGATCGATCGCGATTACGTTGCCGGCGGTGTTGAGCAGTTCCAGCTTACCTTCGCGGACGAAGTTTGCCGGCGCAACGTAGCCGCTGACCGAATCCCGATCCATTTTGCGGACGATTACTTTCTTGTGGGTGGAGGGCATGGCAACTTTGTTGTCGGAACTTCCGCGGGCTTCGACCGGAAAGGGAGACGCGGGATCTCCCGCGAAACGGCTATCCCGAACTCCAGCTATACCTTTGGCAATTTTCCCACTTTTCGCGTGAAAAACGGCGTGTATCTAGGTAGTAGTAGCCAAACTGTTAACGATGTGTTATTTTCTGTACCTTGCGGTATCCAACGGAACTATATTTAAGTCTATTGAATAGAGTCACTTACGTAAAAGTGGCCGAGGCTGGTTGTTTTCCCAGACGCGCCCCTGTGGAAAAGCTGTGGATGGATAGCTTTCGGGTCCCAGAAACCAGTAACCGTCGAAAGCATGGCTGACTACATTTACACTATGGAAATCCGGCTGACCCCGGATCAGCAGCGGGGTGTGACCCTGATTCAGGAAGCCGCCCGCGCGGCCGGCATGAATGTCTATCTTACCGGGGGCGCGGTCCGCGACATCATCAGCGGATTTTCCATTCGCGACCTCGATTTTACCGTACAGGGCAATCCTTTTAAGCTGCAAAAAGAGCTGGAGCGAAGCGGTGCCGCCATCGTCGGCGAGGATGATGACGTTAAGACGCTCTGGCTAACTCTTCCCGGCGGAGTTCGCGCCGAACTTAGCATGGCGCGGATCGAGCGCTATGAGAAGGCAGGGAAGCCTCCGCAAATTTCCCCAGCCACCATCATTGAAGACTTGCGCCGCCGCGATTTCACGGTCAACGCCATGGCGTTGTCGTTAAATCCTGGGTCGCGCGGCCTGTTGATGGATCCGTTTAACGGCGCGGCTGACATCGAGGCCAAGGTGCTGCGCACCCTGCATAACTATGCTTTTGTGGAAGACCCTTCGCGGTTGATCCGGGCCACCCGTTTGGCCGCGCGCTTCCACTGGCCGTTCGAGGAGCGCACCCAGGCCCGTTTTGACTCGGCGCGCGAAAACAACTACATCGAGTACATCACCAACAAGGCGATCGGCTACGAAATCGCTCAGATCGCGTACGAGGACGACCCGCTGCACGTGGTGCGCACGCTGGAAAAGGAAGGCTGGCTGAAGGTGCTTAGTCCGCACTGGACCAGCGTCAAGGCGGATAGCGCCAGCCTAGCTCAGCTTCTAAAAACGCGGCAGCAGATGAATGAACTGGGACATCACCCCGATCCAGCGCCCGCCGTGATGTATTTCCTGACCGCGCGGCTGAGCGACAAAGAAATCGCCGACATGCGCAAGCTGATGCCGCGGCGTGACCTGGTGGAAGCTTGGAAGGATCTCGAGTCCAACGCAAAGAGCTTGGCAAAGCGCTTGACCAGCAAGGAAGCGGCAACTCCTTCGCGGACTTGGAAACTGCTCTTCGAGTCGCGGCCGGAGATGATTCTTTTTCTTTCCGTGACCGCGCGGCAGCAGGCGGTGGTGCAAAAGATAAAGAACTACTTGACCAAGTGGCGGCAGGTGCAGCAGAAGATCCCGTTGCCGGAAATGATAGAGCTGCGCATCACCCCGCAAATGCCGGAGTACGCAAAGATCGCCAACGATGTATTCATGTTGCTGCTCGATGGCAAGTTGCGCTCCCGCACTGAAACCCTGAAATTCCTGAAGCCGCTGTCGCCACCGCCACCTCCGCCACCGCCACCTCCGCCTCGGCGCGGCCGTTCCGCAAAAGCCGCGGCGGCATCGGCGAAGGCCGCCCCGGCGGCGCCCACGGTCGTCCCGAAAACCAAAAAGGCGAAAGCGCCTGCCGAGGCGGCACCCGCGCCGGAGCCAGTGGCCAAAGCGCAGCCGCCCAAGGCGGCGGCATCTTCAAACCAGAAAGCGCACGATGCCAAAGCCAAGCCGAAGCCTGCCAAGAAGGGTTCTAAGCCCGCAGCTAAGAAAGCGCTGCGCAAGAAAAAGCGCTAGTCCGTAGTACGGTGACGTCCCTCCGCCGATTTTCTGCTTTCCTCCGGCCACATGTCCTGATATAAAGCCAGCCGCCGAGTTTCGCCTGGGGCGAGCTCACTTAGTTGTTGCCCGCGAAAGGGTGGGGACTTGAAAAAACTGGCTAAGGTTCTCGTCGTGGGGCTGGCTGCCGTGGTTCTATTGTTGGCGGCGGCGATCACTTTCACGATCGGCTGGCGGCCCATCATTGGGCCCAAAGCGCGTGCCTTGACTGACCGCAAATTCAAGAGCACGCCGCAGCGGCTGGCGCGCGGGCAATACCTGGCAACCGCGGTTAGCGGCTGCATGCATTGCCATTCCGAACATGACTGGAGCCAGCGCACCGTGCCAGTCCTGCCGGGGATGGAGGGCGCCGGCGAAATTCTTCCCTACGCTGGCTTGCCCGGGCGCATCGTGGCGCCTAATCTCACGCCTGACGCCGAAACCGGAGCCGGCACGTGGTCCGACGATCAACTGGCGCGCGCCATCCGCGAAGGCATCGGCCACGATGGCCGGGCGTTGTTTCCCATCATGCCCTACAAGAGCTTCCGCAACCTCTCGGACGAGGACCTGGCTTCCATCGTTGTCTATCTGCGCTCGCTGCCGCCGGTGCATCACGAACTGCCCAAGACGGAAATCATTTTTCCAGTGAAGTATTTGATCCGCAGTGCGCCTCAGCCGGTGCAGGGTCCGGTGGCAAGCCCCGATCCGTCCAATCGCCTGGCCTGGGACAAATACGTGGCCACCACCGCCGCCGGCTGCGCCGACTGCCACACGCCGCAAGATGCGCACGGCCAGCCCATTCCGGGCATGGACTTTGGCGGCGGCTTCCAACTCAAAGTCGGGAACCTGAGCGCGACTTCGGCGAACCTCACGCCCGATCCTTCCGGAATCAGCTACTACGATGAGGCTCTATTTCTGCAGGCCGTGCGCACCGGATACGTCAAGGCGAGGCCATTGAGTCCGTTGATGCCCTTCGGCTTCTACTCCCATATGACCGATGACGACCTCAAGGCAATCTTCGCTTACCTGCACACGTTGGCGCCAGTGAAGCACCGGGTGGATAACAGCCTGCCAGCCACTTACTGCAAACTTTGCCGAACCTGGCATGGGGCGGGGGATCAAAACTAATAGCGCGTCGGCATGAATATGAAGAAAATCGGGAAATATCTTCTCTTTAGTGTGGCGGCGCTTTGTCTTCTTCTGGCCGCCGTCATCAGTTTCACCATCGGTTGGCGGCCGTTTCTTGGCCCTAGTGCGAGAGCGGTGACGGACCAACCGTTGGCGCGAACTCCTGAGCGGCTGGCGCGGGGGCGTTATCTGACCACCGCTGTGGCCGACTGCGAGAACTGCCACTCTCCCAAGGATTGGAGCAAACACGGCGCTCCCATTGTGGATGGGATGGAGATGGCGGGGCAGGAGGTCGACATGCCCGGCTTGCCGGGGCGCATTGTTGTGCCTAATGTGACTCCCGACCCAGAAACCGGAGCCGGCCGCTGGCGCGATGACGAACTGGCGCGCGCCATCCGAGAAGGCATCGGACACGACGGCCGTGCGCTATTTCCGATGATGCCGTACACCGAGTTCCGCAGCCTTGCCGACGAAGATGTGGCGTCCATTGTCGTGTATCTGCGGTCCTTGCCGCCGGTTCGGCATCCCTTGCCGCCGACCGCGGTTTCGTTTCCCGTCAACTATCTGATTCGAGCGGTACCGGAGCCCGTCACGAAGCCGGTCTATGGTCCGGATGCCTCCAATCCAGTGCGCCGCGGCGCATACCTGGTGAAGTTGGGTTGCGGTTGTCATACCCCATCCGGCCCGCAAGGGCCGCTGCCCGGGATGAAGTTCGCAGGTGGAGAACACTTGAAAGGCCCATGGGGAGAAGTGACCAGCGCGAATATCACTCCCGACGCTTCGGGCATTTCCTATTTTGATGAGGCGATGTTTATCCGGACACTGCGCACTGGCTACGTGGGCGCAAGAGAATTGAATTCCATCATGCCCTACGGAGAATTCCAAAATCTGACCGATGATGACCTGAAAGCGATTTTTGCCTATCTGCGCACAGTGAAGCCGGTGCACCACCGTGTGGATAACAGCTTGCCGCCAACCTACTGCAAGCTATGCCGGCAGTGGCACGGGGCGGGAGATCAGAATTAGCCAGCTCTGACCGCGGGGCGGCGCTATAATTTCTGTATGCATTGCTGGATGGCAAACGCGGCGCTGGCTGCGGCTTTGCTGGCAACGCCCGCCTGGGCGCAAAGGCGCGGCGGTGTGGCGTTTGGTTCCACAGGGCGCGCTGGCGGGTTTGCTTTCCACGGCCCCGCTATGGGCGGCCCAGGTTCAGTCAGGTTCGGGGACGCAGGCGGCGTGCGCTTTGGGTCCACTTTCCGCCGGCCTGTGTTTTTGCCCAACCGCTTCGGGCATGGGCGGTTCTTCGGCGGATATTCCTATTACCCAGCGTATTACGTTTATCCGAGTTATTCCTTGTATCCGGGGTTCTACAGCGACTCCGACGATCTGCCTTCCGCCTACACCAGCTATGTCCCATCTGAGGGTTACCTGGACAATAACGCTCTAATTCAACAGCAACAATTGCTGGACGAAGAAGCGCAACAGCGCGAGATCGAGCGGCTGGAAGAAGAAGTCGATCGCCTGCGCGCCAAGCGAGAGAATTTCGCACAACCGCCGGCCGAGCCGGAAATGGAGCCGACAACTCAACTCGTCTTTAAAGATGGCCACAGCGAAGAGGTGCAGAACTACGCCATTGTGGGGAAGACGCTGTGGATATTCAACGAACAAAGGGCGAGAAGAGTTCCGCTTTCTGGCCTGGACATTTCCGCTACCACCAACGCCAACGAAAAAAGCGGCGTGGATTTCCATCTGCCGGAGTAGCGCGCTTCTAGTTGCCGGTCGTGGTGCTTTTCATAGCCATCAGGTCTGCGGGCTGCGGTCTGTGGAAATCCGTGTGAATCCGCGGCCGGTTTTGAATTTCCTATTGCCCTGAGCCCATCGTAGAATCATTCACAACCCATGCCCGAACCTCAGTTCGTTCATCTTCATCTCCATACCGACTACTCAATGCTCGATGGCGCCTGCGACGTGGAAAAACTCTGTCAGCGGGTGCAGGAACTCGGCATGCCCGCGGTCGCCATGACCGATCACGGCAACATCTTCGGCGCCGTGCATTTCGTGAACGCGGCCAAGCACGCCGGAGTCAAACCCATCGTCGGCTGCGAGCTTTATGTCTGCAAGAAAGAAGATCACAACATTGAGCGAACTCCGCCCGAGGGCGACACCTACAACCACCTTCTCGTTCTTGCGGAAAATGAAGAAGGCTATCGCAATCTGACCAAGATCACCTCCGAAGCCTCGCTGCATGGTTTTTACTACAAGCCGCGCATCAGCAAAAAATGTCTGGCTGAACACAGCCGTGGCCTGATCGGCCTTTCCGGCTGCCTCAAGGGTGAGGTTGCCGAATTTCTCATGGAAGAGAAGTACGACGCCGCGCGCAATGCGGCGGCCACCTACACTGACATTTTCGGCAAGGGCAATTTTTTTCTGGAGATTCAGGACCAGGGACTGGAGCAGGAGCACCGTATTCATCCCGCTCTCTATCGACTGGAACAAGAACTAGGCCTGCCGTTGGTAGCTACCAACGACAGCCACTACCTTTGCGAAGACGATGCCCATGCGCAGGATGTGATGGTCTGCATCCAGACCGGCAAGTCCATCCAGGACACCAACCGCATGAAATTCCAGGGCAAGGATTTCTTCGTCAAGAGCCACGGCGAAATGTATCGGGTGTTCAAAGACTCGCCGGAAGTGCTCTCGCGGACTCTGGAGATTGCCGAGCGTTGCAGCCTTCGCCTGGAAAAAGTGATCAATCCATTCCCGCATTTCGATGTGCCGGAAGGCTACACGCTGGACAGCTACTTCGAGCACATCACACGGCAGGGATTCGCGCGCCGCATGGAACGACTACGCGCGCTGGGGGAGCAGGGACGCCTGAAACACGACGTCGCAGAATACGAGCAGCGTCTGGCACGGGAAATCGGCATCATCCAGCAGATGCAGTATTCCGGCTATTTTCTGATTGTGTGGGATTTCATCCGCTATGCGCGCGAGCACAGCATTCCGGTGGGACCGGGGCGTGGATCAGCGGCCGGGTCGCTGGTGTCCTATGCGATGGCCATCACCGACATTGATCCGCTGCAGCATGAGCTGATCTTCGAGCGCTTTCTGAATCCCGAGCGCGTGTCGCTGCCCGATATCGACATCGATTTCTGCATGCGCGGGCGCGGCGAAGTCATCAACTATGTCACGCAAAAATACGGGCGCGAGAACGTGGCGCAGATCATCACCTTCGGCACCATGGCCGCGAAAGCGGCGATCAAAGACGTGGGCCGCGCCATGGCTATGCCGTATGCCGATGTGGACCAGATCGCCAAGATGGTGCCCACCACGCTGAACATCAAGCTGGAGCAGGCGATCAAGGATTCCCCGGCGCTGCAACAAGCCTACGAGGGCGACGCGCAAGTCCGCGAATTGATTGACACCGCGCGCAAACTGGAAGGTCTGGTGCGCAACGCGGGCGTGCACGCGGCGGGAGTGGTGATTGCGCCGCGTCCGCTCACCGAACTGGTGCCGCTGCACAGGACGAAAAACGACGAAATCGTGACCGCGTTCGACATGAACGCGATTGAGAAGCTCGGCCTGCTGAAGATGGACTTCCTCGGCCTGACCACGCTCACGATTCTCGACGACGCTCTGAAGCTGATCGCGCAGACGCGAAACCAGCGAATTTCGCTGCCGGATATCGAACTGACCGATCAGGAAACCTACGAGAAGGTCTTCCACAGCGGACTTACTTCCGGCGTGTTCCAGTTTGAATCGCACGGCATGCGCGACGTGCTGCGGCGTTACCGGCCCGATACGATTGAAGACCTGACTGCCCTGAACGCGCTCTACCGCCCTGGTCCCATTCAGGGCGGCATGATTGACGACTTCATCGAGCGCAAGCACGGCCGCAAGAAAATCGAATACGAATTGCCGGAGCTGAAAGAGATTCTCGAAGAAACTCTGGGCGTGATCGTCTACCAAGAGCAGGTCATGCAGATTGCGAATCGCCTGGCGGGATACTCGCTCGGCGAGGCCGATCTGCTGCGCCGCGCCATGGGCAAAAAGAAGCCGGAAGAGATGGCTCTGCAGCGGGAACGTTTCGTCGAGGGCTCAGTCCAGCGTGGCCATGCACCCAAGAAGATCGAGAAGATTTTCGATCTGATGGCGCAGTTCGCCGGCTACGGCTTCAACAAATCGCACTCGGCGGCGTATGCACTGCTCGCGTATCACACGGCGTATCTCAAGACGCATTTCCCGGTCGAGTTCATGGCGGCGCTGTTGACCTCCGTCACTGGCAGTACCGACGACGTCGTGAAGTACATCAACGAATGCCGCGAGATGGGAATCGCCGTCGAGCCGCCTGACATCAATGTCTCCGACGCGAACTTCACGCCGCACGGAAGCGCCATTCGCTTCGGCCTGGCCGCGGTGAAAAACGTTGGACACAACGCGATTGATTCCATCGTCGCGGGAAGGAAAGAGCCGGGCAAGTACACGTCGATCTATGAATTCTGCGAGAAAGTCGATCTGCGCCTGCTCAACAAGCGCGTTCTGGAATCGCTGATCAAGAGCGGAGCCATGGATTCTCTTGGCCGCCGCGCGCAGCTGATGGCCGTGCTCGACAAGGCTATCGAGCGCGCGCAGAAAACGCAGCGCGACGCCGAATCAGGCCAGCATGGCCTGTTTGGAGTTTTCCAAGAGGAGGAAGGGAGCTCTGCCGCTGACCAGCTGCCCGACCTGCCGGACTGGGATGAGCACGTCCGCCTGGCCGCAGAAAAAGAAATTCTCGGGTTTTTCATCACCGGCCATCCGCTGGAAAAATACCGCGAGAAGCTCGAAGACTTGCGCGCCCTCAGCACTTCCGAGCTCGCCGCGATGAAAGCCTCCACCGGCAAAGATGAAAACATCACTACCGCAGGCATCATCGCCAACGTTCGCGTGCTGAAGTCAAAGAGAGGCGATTTCTACGCGCAAGGCGCGCTTGAGGATATGGAGGGTTCGGTGGAGATGATCGTCTTCCCCGAGGCTTACCGTCGCCTGCAGGAAAAGGTTAAGCTCGAAATTCCGGTTCTCGTCCGCGGCGGCTTGCGCGTGGAGGAAGGCGCAAATCCAAAGCTCACCGTCAGCGAAATCATGCCGCTCGAGGAAGCCAAAGTTCCTTTGCCTCGTTCCCTGCGCATTCGCATTCCCATTGAAACCGCCAGCGAATCTACGGTCGACGCTTTGCATTCCCTCTGCCTGCAAAAGAAAGGCGAAGCCAAAGTGTTGTTTGACGTGGAACGTCAGGGAGATTTCATGGTGGTGATGGAAGCGGAAGGCTATAATGTGCAACCAGACCGCAGCTTCATGGCGCGCGTGGAAGAGCTGTGCGGCCGCGGTGCGGTGCGCGTGATCGACTGAAAATCTTCGGCGGATGCGACCTCCCAAACAGCGGAATCCGATGACCGAGCCGGAGCGGCGTTCTGCGCCGAAGGGAAACCCGCCGGTCATGGGCGCCGAGTTTCTGCTATCTATGGTGGAGGAGCACCACGCCCCGAAGAACGGCAAGCATATGGATTCCCGCGGCGAGCAGGAACTGGAAAAAATCGAACAGCAGATCGCCAAGCTGGAAGCATCGGCGCAGGATGACGTCACGCGCCAGGAGATCCAGCAGCTTCACGAGCGCATCGTTGTTTTGCGGGAGCAAGTGTCAATTCTGCCCCGCGCCTGGCAGAAAGCTGAGCTGGCTCGCAATCCCCAGCGGCCGCTGACCCTCGAGTACATCGAACGCATTTTCACCGACTGGAGCGAGCTTCACGGCGACCGAAGTTTCGCCGACGATCACGCCCTGGTTTGCGGCATGGCGCGCTTTCACGGGGAAGAAGTCGCGGTCATCGGCCATCAGAAAGGCCGCGACACCAAAAGCAACGTCTATCGCAACTGGGGCATGACCAATCCGGAAGGCTATCGCAAGGCGCTTCGCGTGATGAAGATCGCGGAAAAGTTCCGGCGCCCGGTTTTCACTTTTGTCGATACGGTCGGCGCCTTTCCTGGGTTGAGCGCGGAGGAGCGCGGCCAGGCGGAAGCGATTGCCCGCAACTTGCGCGAGATGGCACGGCTGCAGGTTTCCATCATCACTACCGTGACAGGCGAAGGCGGGAGCGGCGGCGCGCTGGCGATCGCCGTCGCCGACCGGGTCCTAATGATGGAGAACGCCATCTATTCCGTCATTTCGCCGGAATCCTGCGCCGCCATCATGTGGCGTGATGCTACCAAGAAAGAATTGGCGGCGGAGGCATTGCACATTACCGCGGCCGATTTGAGCGAGCTGGGCTGTATTGATGATGTTGTCCCCGAGCCCGAAGGCGGCGCCCAAACCGACCACGAAGCCGCCGCCGCCCTTCTCGACAAAGCCCTGCAAAAGCATCTTGCCGAATTGAAATCCATTTCCATTCCGGAATTAGTGCGCTCCCGCTACGATAAGTTTCGCAAAATGGCGCAGTTTTACCGCTCTGAAGCCTAGTTTTCGACCTGTACACTACGGCGGGGCCGGGCGGAGTTATGGGGTATTTGAAACGCGGCGACTCGCGAGGAACTTCAACTCGCTTCTAGCAGGCTGAATAAGCACAGGGTTGTTGGAGGATGCACAACGCCATGAAGCTGGGTAAGAAAATCGGACTCGTCAGCTTCGTTGTTGGTTTTCTCGGGCCGCTGCTCTTCTACGCAAGTCCACCGTCGTATGTCACTTACGAATCACATCTCTTGTGCCCGTGGTGCCCTTACGCTGACGTCGCACTTGCAACTCCGCTTACCTGGGTAGGAGCCGGCCTGAGGGTCGGGTTGGCTTCCGGGTTCCTGCTTGGCTTTGCTGGTTTCGCCGCCGGGTACATTGTGTCGAGGGTGCGTCATTCAAGCTAGCCAATTACTAATGCTCCAGTGCTTTGGCCGGGGCCAACTGCGTGCCGTATAATAAAATGTTTGGTGTTTCCCGCGTGATCAGAACAGCAAATTCCGCGCCAGACAAAGGAAGGATCAGGGATGGCTACTACCGATGCGCCTCTTCACCAAGTCGATGGAGAGGCACAGCAGAAGCGCGTCGCCAACAACATGAGCATTCAAGTGGCGACGGTCAACGGCTCCGGCTCGCAAAGCTCTAATACCGTTCTTCTCCGCAGTATTTTTCAAATGGGTGTTCCGGTCTCGGGCAAGAACATGTTCCCGTCGAACATCGCGGGACTGCCCACCTGGTACACCATTCGGGCCAATAAAGACGGCTACATCGCCCGCAAGAAAGAGATCGACTTCCTGGTTGCCATGAACCCGGAGACGGCGCAGGAAGATGTCCTCTCGCTGGCGCCGGGCGCCTCGGTGTTGTACGACGAGCCTCTGAATCTGCAGTCCGTGCGCAGCGATCTGGTGTTCTATTCCGCTCCCTTTGACAAGCTGGTGGCGCCCGTCTGCCCTGAGGCGAAGCTGCGCAAGCTGGTCAAGAACATGATTTACGTGGGCGTGGTGGCCAAGCTGCTCGAAATTGACATGGCCGAGGTGGAGAAGGCCATCCAGAAGCAGTTCGCCCGAAAGGTGAAGGCCGCCACCCTGAACATGGCTGCGGTGAAGGCCGGCTTTGATTACGCGGCTGCCAACCTGCCCAAGCGCGATCCCTACTTCATTCAGCGCATGAATAAGACGCAGGGCAAAATCATTATCGACGGCAATTCAGCCGCCGCGCTGGGTTGCGTCTTCGCCGGGACCACGGTGGTGAGCTGGTATCCCATTACGCCTTCGTCGTCGCTGCCGGAGACGATCATTGAATACATGAAGCGCTTCCGCATTGGCTCCGACGGCAAGGCCACCTTCGCAATCGTGCAAGCCGAAGATGAGCTGGCGGCCATCGGCATGGTGCTCGGCGCGGGATGGGCGGGAGCCCGCGCCATGACGGCGACGGCTGGCCCGGGCATTTCCCTGATGGCGGAATTTGCCGGACTGGCTTACTACGCCGAGGTCCCCGGAGTGATCTGGGACATCCAGCGCGTGGGGCCTTCCACCGGCTTGCCAACGCGGACCGCGCAGGGCGATATCCTTTCGACCGCATTCCTCTCCCACGGCGACACCAAGCACATTCTGCTGCTCCCAAGTTCAGCGGAGGAGTGCTTTACCATGGCGGGCGATGCCTTCGACCTCGCCGAGCAGTTCCAGACTCTGGTCTTCGTCATGTCGGATCTCGATCTGGGCATGAACAATTGGATGGCAGATCCGTTCCACTATCCTGAGAAACCGATTGCACGCGGCAAAGTACTGAGCAAGGAAGATCTCGACCGCATGGGCAAGTTTTCCCGCTACAAGGATATTGATGGCGACGGCATCGGCTACCGCACCCTGCCCGGCACCGATCATCCCAATGCGGCTTACTTCACCCGTGGCAGCGGCCACAACGAGCATGCGCAATACAGCGAGCGGGCCGACGACTTCGAAAACAACATGGAGCGGCTCAACCGCAAGTTTGAAACCGCGCGCGCTTTCGTGCCGCGTCCCGAAGTCGACAGCGGCAAAGCGAAGATCGGCATCATCGCCTATGGCACCTCGCACTGGGCCATTGTCGAAAGCCGCGACCAGTTGCGCAAGGAGTACAGCATCGAAACCGACTACCTGCGCCTGAAGGCCTACCCGTTCACCCGCGAGGTTCACGACTTCGTGAAACAGCATGACCGGGTTTACCTGGTGGAGCAGAACCGCGACGCACAAATGCTCAGCCTGCTTAAGCTCGACCTGGAGCCAATGCTGGTTCCGCGCTTACGCAGCATCTGCCACATTCACGGCCTGCCGATCGATGCGCGTTCGGTGACCGACGAACTCATGTCCATGGAGGGAAAGTAAATGGCGACCACCACCGCGCCTCCGCCGGCGCCTAAAGTCAACCGCATTGGCCTGACCGTTCTGGACTACAAAGGCGGAAAGACGACGCTCTGCGCCGGCTGCGGCCACAACGCCATTTCCGAGCGCATTATTGACACGATGTATGAGATGGGCGTTCCGCCCGAGCGAGTGATCAAGCCCAGCGGCATCGGCTGCTCGTCCAAAAGCCCGGCGTACTTCCTGGGCCGCTCGCACAGCTTCAACGCCGTCCACGGGCGCATGCCATCGGTTGCCACCGGCGCGGTGCTGGCAAACCGGAATCTGATCGCCCTCGGCGTGAGCGGAGACGGCGATACGGCTTCCATCGGACTGGGCCAGTTTATGCACTTGATGCGGCGCAATCTGCCCATCATTTACATCATCGAGGACAACGGTGTGTATGGTCTGACCAAAGGCCAATTTTCCGCCACCGCCGACCTGGGCTCGAAACTCAAGACCGGCGTGCTCAACGACCTGCCGCCCATCGACACCTGCGAAATGGCGATTACGCTGGGCGCGACGTTTGTTGGGCGCTCGTTTTCCGGCGACAAGCGCCAGTTGCACAGCATGCTGAAAGCTGGCATCGCCCACAACGGCACGGTCATGCTCGATGTGGTTTCCCCCTGCGTGACTTTCAACGATCACGAGGGTTCCACCAAATCGTACAAATACATGAAGGAGCACGACGAGCCGCTGCAGGAAGTCAGCTTCGTACCTGCTTTCGAAGACATCACGGTGGACTATGATCCGGGCACAACCGTCGACGTCACCATGCACGATGGCTCGCACCTTCGCCTGCGCAAGCTCGAGGAGGGCTATGACCCCACTAACCGGATTGCGGCCATTCGCCGGCTGAACGAGTCGCACGAAAAGGGAGAAGTGCTGACGGGCGTCTTCTACGTAAATCCCAAAGCGCCGAATTTCATCGATCTGCTGAATATCACCGAGCACCCGCTGGCCATGCTGCCCGAGTCTGTGGTACGGCCGGGCAGGGAAGCGCTCGAGCAGGCGATGGAGGAGCTGCGTTAGGCGTTCTTTGAATTAAGGGGCAAACCCGTCGGCGACGTGGACGGAGGGGTTTTGCGGCAGATGACGTTCGCTCGGCGCTAGCCAGCCGTTATGCGGGCGCCGCTGTGAGACGGATTCTCGCCGGGCTCGGGAAAATCTGAGTCGGCGGCTTTCAGCATCGGATCCTGGTCCCGATGCCCAAGCTGGCCCTGCATGGAGCTGTTGCCAAACTGATAGCGATCTTCTTGCTCCATCGCGCCTTTATTCCGGTCCTGATCTCTGATCTGAGCCATATACGCCCTCCAAAATCGGCTTCCCGGACCTCTCAGCCCAAAGAGTACTCCGAAACCGCGGCTGCGAGGAAATCTTTTTTTGGTTCGGAGGTATGGGAAATTCTGTTTCGGGAGGGTCTCGGGGAAGAGTCAAGGAAGCCTCCATGAGTGGCACGCTTCCCGGGAAGGCTGTCCCTTAGCGACTCCCGTCCCATTGCCGGCTATTTTTGCGGACCCTGATGCGCCGGCTTCTTCGGCGGCTTGGTTTCTTTGACTGGTTGAGATGTTTGCGATAAAGAAGCTGTTTCACCCTTAGGAGGAAGACGCACACACAAAGCACGCCTACCGCCGCTCCCGGTGAGCGGGCTAGACTCCTTGCCCCCATTGGCAAAGCCGAAGAGCAAAGCCTCGCCCGTTGCCGTTCCCGTGCTGCTGCTCCATACCCAGGCATAGAAAAGCTGGAGACCCCCTTTGACGTGGCGCCCGTTCACGTTCTGGGTTTGGTCGTAAATGCCTGCCAGCTCGTCAATCGTAGGCGGCCTCCAGTCGGAGTGGCCGCCCAGGCGCAGGTTTGTGCAGTAAGTGGTTGTGTCGTTCCAGTTTATGTCGCTGCCATTGTCCTGCTTTGTCCACATCAGCCCCGTTGCCGGGTCGGTCCAATACGAGCTCGCTGCCTGCGGTTGCGGCATCGGTGTGCCTGGCGCCACCGGCTCAATCTCTCCTGAAAAGCCTCCGAGATTGAAAATTGTGTAGCTGTTTCCATCCTCCGTCGTAACCAGCGCCTTTCCTTGCACCAGCGAGCGGGTTGTGATCTTTAACCATTGCAACGGAACGCCCTCGGCGATGCTTTGCGTCTTGTCTTTCGGAAACCCGAGGCTCTGCAGGCCATCGAGGCTTCCAACAATTCCGATGGAGTTAAACCAGAGCGAGCCCTTGACTTCCAGCATGGCGACAGGCGCGTTTTTATCCCCTGTACTGCGATAAAGAGAGATAAGCACGCTGCCGTCGCCCACTGCCGTCACGCCGCTCACCATGTCGGGGCCCGAGGAATCCGCATCGATTACTTGTCCCTGCGCGTCAGTGAAAGCCAGGGCGATCAGAACGAGGCCTATCGCGAACAGCATGATTTTCTTCATCAGAATTCCTTCCCAAATTTGTGCCTGGATACGGGTAAGTAAAGGCGAATGCACCTCGAAAATTGGACGCAACCTCGTTTGCCCGCAACACTATACGCTAGAATGCGTGCAGCCGTACTCTCCGCCATGACCGCGCCCACAACCCTATTTCGGCCCTTTTCCCGCCTGGTAAAGAGCGAAATTCTTGGGCGGAGCTTTGAGGTTCCTGAGAACAACCCGCTGCTACGCTGCTTTCAGTATTTGGCGCCCGAGGCAGTTTCGTTGGGCCGGTTTTGCTGGAATGAGGATTGCCAATACTGCCGGGTGAGCTACGATTTGGGTGACGCCACGCCGAATCGTGCCGCCCTGTCATGCAAGCTCGTGGTAGAGCCCGGCATGCGCCTCAAGGAACTCAGCACGGAACTGAAGTATTGCCTAAGGGATGTAGCACCCGCCGAAACATCAGACTAGGGCAGGCCTTCTACTGGCGCAGCTTCGCGTGGTACTGCTTATTCTTTATCCCCGATTTGCTGGCCGAGGTAGCGCTCATAGCCCAGCTCTTTGATCTGATGGATCTGTGCCTCCAGCCAGTCCACGTGCTCTTCTTCATCTTTCAGCAGCCGCTCAAAAAGCTCGCGGGAGGCGTTGTCGTTCGCCGTCTGCGCAGTTTGCACGAAACGGTTGTACATGGCGACGGCGGCGACCTCTAGCTTCAGGTCGCTTTCGAGCTGCGCCTTCACGGTTTGCCCGACGGTAAGCTGCATGGGCTCGGTGAGATTGGGGCTTCCGTCCAAAAACAGAATGCGCTCGATCAGCACCTCGGCGTGCTTCATCTCGTCAATGGATTGCTTCTTGATGTAGTCACCGAGTTTCTTGTAATGCCAGTTCTCGCACATTTCGGCGTGCAGGAAGTATTGGTTGATGGCAGTAAGCTCTTCGTGGAGAGCTTCATTGAGTGCGGCGATGACCTTGGTGTTTCCCTTCATCGAGCGTTTCCTTTCGCAGAGGCGAACCGGCCGCGCAATGCGGCCATATCGCGGTCTGGATCATATCAAGCTTTATGCTACTCCGGACTGCGGCGAGCGGAGGCAGTCGTCGAAACTCCAAGCTGCTTCAGCCGTTCACGCGCCTGCAAAGCCTCATTGGTACGGGGGTAGCGTTGGATTACGTGGCGCAGCTCGCTGATGCCTTCGTCTTTTTGACCGAGTTCCAGCAGCGCATATCCCTTCTTGAGCTGGGCCGAAGCCGCCTTGTTCCCGCTGGGGAAATTCTGCAGCACCTGGTCGTAGTCCTTGACCGCATCGGCAAAATTCTTTTGGCGGAATGCCATTTCCGCCAGATAGAAATAGCAATTGCCGGCGAGGTCGGTGTTGGGATAAGCCTTGAGGTACTGCGTGAACTCCTGCCCAGCCAGATCGGCGTTCCCCGCGGTGTAATCGCGCAGCGCGTTGTTGTACAGCACGTCCGGCGGCGGTGCGGGTGGAGGAGGCGGCGTGGCTTGCTGCGCCTGTTGCGCCGCCAGGTTCTGCTGTGCTGTCTGCATGTCCTGCAACTGCTTGCTGACCTGCTGCAGGCGGGCTTTCAGCTCGTCAAGCGTGTCGTTCAAGGCCTGGATTTGCCCTGAAAGCTGGTCCACGTGGCCGGCGCTTTCACCCTGCTGTTTTTGCAATGCAGTCTGCAGGTTGGTGATGGCCGCAGTCACCTTATTCATGCTGTCGGTGTTCTGGTCCATCAGGCTCTTCATGACGCCCATGCGCTCATCCAGGGACTGCTGCATGTGGGTCATCTGGTCCTGCAGTGCTTGCACCTGGGTTTGCAGTTGAACGATGTCGCGGTTGGCGGCCCAAGCCGGAACCGTCAGCCAGGACAGGCCCGCCGATAAAACGAGAACGGTTAAGGATCGCTGGATTTTCATAGTCGTTGTCCTAAATACAAGAATCCTGAATACAAGAATTACGCTACCGGTCCGGCGGGCGCCACCGGACCGCAATCCACTCGCATTGTTTAGGATACCGCGTTCGAGACAGAGTTATCTTGCAGGTTTCCACTCGGTCTCGGGGCGCGCCGAAGTAGCGCAACGGTCTTGATTCGCGCAACTTACATACAAGAGAGCGGCGGTTGCGCCGCCGCTCTCCCCTTACAAACTACTTCTCGTACACCAAATGGCCGCGGCGGTCCTGCTGCCAGCACTCTTCGTTCTCTTCGGTACAGAAAGGCCGCTCCTTGCCATAGCTGATGGTTTTGATGCGGTCGGCCGCAATGCCGCCCTGCACCAATGCATTCTTCACCGCATTGGCCCGGTTGTCGCCGAGCGCAAGGTTGTACTCGGTGGACCCGCGGCTGTCGCAGTGTCCCTCGATGGTGAAATGCACGTCGGGATGCTGCTGCAGGAAGGCAATGTCGCCCTGCAAGGCAGCCTGCTCGCTCGCGCGCACGTCGTACTTGTCGTAATCGAAGAAAATGTCCTTGACGTTCTGGGAGAACATTTCTTCCTCGGTTGGCCCGGCTGCCGGCGGCGGTGGCGGTGGTGGTTGAGTCACGGTGACCCGCGCGGTGGCTTGTTGTGTTCCGCCCTCACCTTTGGCCGTCAAGGTGTAAGTCGTCGAGTCCGCCGGCGACACCTGCTGTGAGCCGCTGGCCTGCACTGCTCCCACGCCCTCGATGGAGACATCGGTGGCGTTGGTAGTTTCCCAGGTCAAAGTCGTGGACTGGCCTTTCTCAATCGAGTTGGGATTGGCAGTCAGCGAGGCGGTCGGGGCCGCGGGAGGCGGCGGGGGTGGCGGAGGCGGCGGGGCGACCTTCTTATGGCAGGCGCCCAGCATCATGATGGCGCCCAACGCAACTACGAGTGTGATCCACTTCAGTGGTTTTTGCGTCACTTTCTCCTCCTGCGTAATGTTCGCGCCCATGGGCGGCGCGGATAAAATCAAGCGAAGCGGGTCAACTGCGCCGCTTCCTAGCCGACGCGATCAGGTTCCACGCGCCGAATGAATCGATCAAAATCACAAGCCAGTTCCGGCTACTTCCAACTCCAGTTTGGCTGCGTATTGCTGCCGGTGAACGTCAGTTGCTGGACATGAGTGCCATCCGCCAGCATAGTCCAAATCTGCTCACTTCCGGAACGGCTCGACTGGAAAACCAGATGGCGTCCATCCGGCGACCAGGAAGGAAAATCATTGCGCCCGCCGTCGTGCGTCAGCTGCACCCATTGCTTGCTGACCACATCCATCAGATAAATGTCTTCCGCTCCGGGCGCGCCCGGCCCATAGTGCCGTATCCAGGAAAGGGCCAGATATTGTCCATTCGGATGCCAGGCTGGCGAAACCGCGTAGCCCTGATCCGTAAGCCGCTGCACGTTGGTGCCGTCCGATCCCATAGTGTAAATCTGGGGTAGGCCGGTGCGCCCGCTTACCCATGCAATCTGCGCCCCGGTCTTCGGATTCCACACCGGCGAGACGTCCGGCCCTTTGTAAGAGGTGAGTCGCTTTAGGCTCGTCCCTGAGGAGTCCACCAAGTAGATTTCAGGATCGCCGGTGCGCGAGGAAGAAAATGCCAGCTTGGTCCCGTCCGGCGACCAGGCTGGCGAAAGATTCGTTCCGCCAAAATGAGGAAACGCCACCTGCCGATTTAGAACCAGCGAATACATCAGGATATCCCAGCCGCTGTTGGTCATCGAACTGAAGGCCAGGCGGGTTCCATCCGGCGACACGCGCGGCGAAAGAGAAACCGATCCCACATGCGTGATCTGGTGCTGATTATTTCCGTCGTAGTCCATTTCCCAGATTTCCCGGTGCCCGCTTCGGCTGCTGACGAAAAAGATCTTACTTTCGGCGATGCCCTGAATTCCGCCGCCTAAACGGAAAATAATCTTGTCAGCGAACTTATGCGCGATGGTGCGGACCGCATCGCTCGTGGCCGTATCCTGATAGCGCTTGCCCAGCACTTGCGGGGAAGTGATGTTCTTTACATCGAAGAGCCAGCCTTCCACCGTCACGCTGCCATTGCTGACGCCGAGATTGCCGAACGCCAGCATGGAAGCATTCGGCGGTGGGCTGCCCCAATCGCCAAACTTCACATCGGCCGGGGCGCCGACAGGCCCTAGAGGATAGAAACTTTTCGACACCATGTCGAAGATGCCGGCGTTATCCAGGTCATTCCAGAGAACGCCGTTGAACACGCTCAGCAACGCGGCATTTTGCGGATCCTGAGTGGAGGCTTTGAAATCAGGGACCGCGAGGCGGACCTTCTCGACTCCCAGCCCAGTGCCGGTTTCAAAATGACCTTGGGCAAAGGCGGTTGATACCAGCGTCAAAACTACAGCAATCCAACTCCAACCTCGGTTCATGAATGCTTTTCCCTTAAGTACCCGTAATCAGGAAGAACCCAAGAAGCCGGCCGCAGAAGCAACCAGCCCTTCATCTTTTGTAGTCGAACCAGAACTCTACGGAAACCTTATTCCCCGCGTAATCCGAGGGCAAGGGACCAAAAGTGTCAATGCGTTGCAAAGCCCGCATTGCGGATTCATCCAGCGAAGGAATGCCGCTGGATTGCTCAATGTGGATGTTGACCGGCCTCCCATCGCGATTGATATCAAAGGCGAGGTAAACCCGCTGGGCATTGGCAATGCTCGGGTCCACTTCGTACTTCAGCCAATTCTCCGAAACCTTCTGTTGCACAACGCGGACATACCAGGCATAGCGATCGCCAAAATCGCCGCCGCCTCCGGTGAAGCCAAATCCGCCCTTCGCTCCGCCTGCGTTGAACGCGCCATAGGGCCCGCTGACCGGACCGCCCTCGCCAAAGGGAACTACGTTGTTGGCTTCCTGCACCGGCTGGGGTTCCGGCTTTCGTTGTGTCGCGCTGATGGCCGGCTTGGGTTTCGTCTTCTTCGCGTCCCGATCGGGAATGGGAATGGCGTCCGGCGCCTTTTCTTCCACCTTGGGCTTGGACTCGGCGACCCCTTTGGATTCATTCGCCAGCACGTTCTGCGTCTGCGTTGGATTGGCGGGCAAGGGAACGCTAGTGACCAGGGAAACGCCCATGGCGTCGCCAACTCCGCCGCCGCCCCAATTCCCGCCTCGGCCAGGGCTGATGACGGTGTACAACACAGCGGCCACCACGATTCCGACATGCAAACCCGCTGACCAGAGCAAATACCGGCCCCAGCGATCGTGTTCAAAGAAGATTTCAGCGTTGGCTGCCATTGCTTTGGAGGGGCTGCGTCACGATGCTCACGTTGGTGATGCCCGATTGCTTGACTGCATCCATTACGGTCGCAAAGGCGCCGAAAGGCACATCCTCGTCGGCGCGAACGAAGATGGATTGGTTCTGCGGGTCCCTAACCTTTTGATGCAGGGTGGCCGCGATTTCGTTGATATTAATCGGCTGATTTCCCAAAAAAACCCGCTGTTGTTTGTCAATACTGATGACCAGCCGCTCCTGGGTAATCTCTTTCACCGTGCGCGTTTTCGGCACGTTGACCTCGATGCCCGACTGCAATACCGGGGCGGTGACCATGAAAATCACCAGCAGCACCAGAACCACATCGACCAAAGGGGTGATGTTGATATCGGAAAGGGAAGTCTGGGTGCGCCCGTTGGAAGCCGTGAACGCCATTACCGCCGTACCTCGGAGGTTTCCGTCACGCGGCGGGCCGGAGCAGGTTGCTGGCTTTCCATCGTGTTCAGCATCTCGAGGGCAAAATCGTCGCCCCGGGCGGCAAACTCGCGAATGGAGGAGCCGATCAGGTTGTAGGCGATCACGGCAGGAATCGCGGCGGCCAGGCCGGCGGCGGTGGTGATGAGGGCCTCGGAAATTCCCGGCGCCACCGCGCGCAGGGTCGCCGCGCCGGCGGTGCCCAGCCCATGAAACGCGTCGATAATGCCCCACACCGTCCCGAACAAGCCGATAAACGGGGTGACCGCGCCGGTAATCGCCAGCCACGGCATATTGCGCTCAAAGCGGGTCAATTCTTCGGATGTGGCAATCTGCATGGCCCGCTGGATCGCCGTCTCGCTGCGAATCCCTCCCGTGCTGCTCACCTGGCGGCGGTATTCCTCAAAGCCGCTTTCAAACACTCCTACCAGGGGGCTGGGCCGGAATTGGTCCGAGACCGTGGCCACATCCTGCAGGCGCTGCGCTTTGCGAAACGCGCGCATGAAGCGCCCGCTGCGCAGCCGCGCCCGCCGCAGCAGGCTCCATTTGGCGAGGATAATCGCCCAGGAAACCAGACTGAAGATCAGCAATATCAGGAGGACGAGCTTAGCGACGGCACCGGTCTGCAGGACCAAATCGATGACTTCGCCGCCAATAACCGCGGCCGGGAATAGAGACAAATTCATAGGGTATTTGGGGACTTCGATAAATTATAGTCCACGCGTTGGCCGCTTCCAGACGCTGTTCTCAGGGCGAATCGGATGTAGCAACCCGGTAGTCGGTTGCCCTCGCTGAGCTGACGAAAAAGGACTCGCACCCACCCAAACCTCAGCCCGTTGCCAAACCAATGGCTTTAGCCAGCCGGCGCTGAGACTGGTCGAAAGTGTAGAGTTCGTCCGCCTTCAGCGCGAGGGCGCTGGCCACATGCAGCAGGTCGAGCGTGCGCGTTCCCAGGTTGGCGGCATGCTGGCGGGAGAGGCGCATTGCACCGTTGAAGACGGTGATCGAAATCCGTTGAATCGAAAAGATTCCCGCGGCGACGTCTACGCGAAACAAGTCGTTGGCGGATTTTACCGTCGCTGCATCCAACTCCCGGCGAAAAACCCGCAACTGCAGCGCGTTTGCCAGTTCCAACTCCCCGAGCGCGGTCAGAAGAACCGGCAGCCGCGCCCGGCGCATAAGCCTGGCGGCTGGTTCTGAGTTCGCGTCCGGCGTGTAAAGCGACACCAGAAAACTGGTATCCGCATAAATCGTCAAAGGCGCTCCCGCTCCTTGGCGAGCAACTCCGCCCCGCTTATCTCCAGGCGCTTGTTGCCGTAGAGGTTCTTCAGCCGCGCCAGGAAGTCGGGACGCGCGCCCGAAGTTGGCGGGCTGGGAACTAAATGTGCGATTACTTTTTTTCGTTTGGTGATGGCGATTTGCCGCCCCTCGCGCAGCAAGTCTTCGACCTCGGAGAATCGATACCGCAAATCGCGCACGCTGGCTTTTCGCATGTGATGCATTATAGCATCACAAAAATCGGCAGGCGATTCTCTGAGGAAGGGTTAGCGGGACGAAAAATAGCCCAGCTGAAAGCTGAAAGCTGAAGGCTAAGAGCTAGAAGCTAGAAGCCGCTCATGCTATCCTGCGCTCAACTTGCTCCTCCCAGGAAGGCCCGGTGCTCGCAGAGCTGCGGCTGGAAAACTACGCGGTCATCGACAATCTGGCGGTTGAATTTGCCGCTGGGCTCAACCTGCTGACCGGCGAAACCGGCGCCGGCAAATCCATCCTCATTGACGCGCTGGCGCTGCTGCTAGGCGAGAAGGCTTCGAGCGAGGTCATCCGCACCGGCGCCGAAAAGGCCGTGATCGCGGCGGTTTTTGAAGTCGAAGGCGAAGCGGAAAAAACCGCCACCAAAATTCTCGAAGCCAACGGCATTGATTGCGAGGATGATTCGATTATCCTGCGGCGCGAAATCTCGACCGGCGGCAAGGGGCGCGTTTTCGTCAACAATCAACCGGCCACGGTTGCCGTGTTGCGACAGCTCGCGTCTTGCCTGGCCACCATCCACGCGCAAAACGAAACCCTTCTTTCCTTCGACGCCGCCGCGCGCCTGGCGCTGCTCGATGCTTTCGCCGGCACTCAGCTGGAGGCCGCCGCCACGGCATTTGCGGCATGGAAAGGCGTGGCGGATCGCATTGACGAGCTGCAGCGCGACGAACAAGACCGGCTTCGCCTGCTCGACCTTTGGAACTTCCAGAAACGCGAAATCGAAGATGCGAAGCTGCAGCCCTTAGAAGACGAGCGCCTCGAGACAGAAAAACGCGTTCTGGCCAACGCCGAGAAAATTTACGGCGCTGCCATGAACGCCTTCGATTTGCTTTACGAGGGCAATGCCTCGACTTCAGCTTCCCTGCGCGCGGCGCAAAAGCATGTGGAAGATTTGGCCCGCTTCGAGCCGAAATTCAACGAGGCGCTGACGGCGCTCGAAACTGCCCGCATCAGCGTGGAAGATGTGGGCGCCAGCCTGCGGGATTATGCCGGCGGCATCGAAGCCTCTCCCGAGCATTTGGCTGAGGTCGAAGACCGCTTGGCTCTGCTTGATCGCTTAAAGCGCAAATACGGACCGAGCATGGAAGACGTGATCCACCTGGGAGAAGAAGTCAGCCGCAAGCTCTCCGAGATGGAGAACAAAGACGAAACCCTTCGCCAACTCCACACCGAGCTCGCCGCCGCAGCGGAAAAATATCTGGCCGCAGCTCGCGCCGTCTCCAGGAAACGCTACGAGGCGGCGCGCAAGCTCGAAAAACTCGTGGAGGCGGAAATCAACGATCTGGCCATGAAGTCTGGGTTCAAGATTGAGGTCAGCGGCAGCGACGAGGCAGGGAACTGGACGGCGGCTGGATTCGACCAGGTGCTGTACTTAATCTCGACCAATCCTGGCGAGCCGTTGCGCCGGTTGGAGCAAATCGCCTCGGGCGGCGAGCTATCGCGGGTGATGCTGGCGCTCAAAGCCAGCGTCGAGTCGGGTACGTCGCGGGTACCCTCGCGGAGCACGTCGGCTCAGAGGCCTGAACGTACTCTGGTATTCGACGAAGTCGACACCGGTATTGGCGGCCGCGCCGCGGAGGCGGTTGGCAAGAAGCTCAAGAGCCTTTCCCGAAATAATCAAGTCTTGTGCGTTACCCATCTGCCGCAGATCGCGACTTTCGCCGACCATCATTACCTGATCGAAAAAAAGGCCTCCGCCGGGCGCACCCGGACCACCGTTCGCCTCATCGCCGGCGACGAGCGCACCGAAGAAGTGGCGCGGATGTTGAGCGGCGCCAAGCTGACCGAAACCTCCCGCAAGCACGCCGAACAAATGCTCAAGGCCAACGGATGAGCTCTTCGGACCACCCTGACAATCCCCTTTTTCCTTAGAAAGCCCTTCTCCGCGTTCTTTGCGTCATCTTTGCGCCCTTTGCGTTTTGAGATTCTTGTCTTCCAAAGAGAGAAACATGGTCCTATGCTCGGAGAGGGAAGGAAAAGGCCCAAACCACTCGCAGGAAAATCTCTTACGAATCTTCCGAGATGACGTAGAATTCCCCCGTTAGCAAGGAGGGAACCTTCATGAAGGCACGATGCAATCCGTTCGCGCTTTGCGGTTTGTCTTTCGCCTTCCTCGTGGTTTCGGCGGCGGCGAATGCCTGGGGCCAGTCCTCCGATGTAGCACCGGCCTTTGCTCTTGCAGGCGCGATGTTGTTCGTTGTGCTGTCGTTTGTGTTTGCCGGCTACGTGTACATGGCCTTGGCCTTTCAAACCATCGCCAACAAGACCAACACACCCAATGCCTGGCTCGCCTGGATTCCCATCGCGAACTTCTTCTTGCTTCTGGCCGTCGCCAAGAAACCGGCATGGTGGTTTCTGCTTTTGCTGATTCCGGTTGTCAACATCGTCATCGCCGTAATCGTCTGGATGGCCGTGGCCACAGCTCGGGGCAAGCCGGATTGGTGGGGCATCCTGGTCATCGTGCCCTTGGTAAACATTGTGGTTCCGGGCTATTTGGCCTGGGCGGATTGATTTAACACGCTCGGCCCATCGACCCCGACTGGCGAGGGCTGATCATCCGAAATTCGCGTATCCCATTCGACGCCGAATTTTCTCCAATCGCTGCTAATCCTCTCTGTTTCTGTGGCTTACGTTGACCAAGTGGGCACTTTTCCGGTAGGCTTGTAGCTTACACTGACAGCGGACGTGTACCCTTAAGGAAGGCTGGTAAAGGACATAACCGTGCTTCAAGACAGCGAAAAGACGTTGTTGCTATTGAAACCGCGAGGCTTTTGCGCCGGCGTGGTGCGGGCAATCGATATCGTGCGTATCGCCCTGGAAGCCTTTGGGCCGCCCATCTACGTGCGCAAGGAGATTGTCCACAACCGCTTTGTGGTGGAAGAACTGCAGAGCAAAGGCGCCATTTTTGTGGACAGCGTGGACGAAGTGCCCGAGGGCGAACGGGTCATTTACAGCGCTCACGGCGTTTCGCCCGAGGTCCGCGAGGCCAGCGAACGCCGCAAACTGCGGGTGATCGACGCCACTTGCCCCTTGGTGACGAAAGTTCACGTCGAAGCGGTGAAGTTCGCCAAGGAAGGCTATTCGCTGATGCTGATTGGGCATCGCGATCACGACGAAGTCATTGGCACTCTTGGCGAGGCGCCCTTGGTCACTCAGGTCGTGGGATCGCCGGAAGAAGTGGAATCGCTATGTGTCCCGGATCCAGACCGGGTCGCCTACCTGACGCAAACCACCCTCAGCCTCGACGAAACTCGCGACATTATTGCAGCCCTGGAAAAGAAATTCCCCAACATCAAAGGGCCAGCGGCGCAGGATATCTGCTACGCCACCGAAAATCGCCAGCAGGCGGTCAAACACGTGCTTTCCGACGCTGATCTGCTGCTTGTGGTTGGTTCCGATAACAGCTCTAATTCCAATCGTTTAGTGGAAGTTGCGCGCAATTTCAGCACTCGCTCGCATCTAATCGACAGCTACCGCAACATTCGGCCGGAGTGGCTGGAGGGAGTGCAAACCATCGCGCTCACGGCGGGCGCCTCGGCCCCGGAATGCCTGGTGGAAGAAGTGGTGAAGTACCTGGCCAGCAAGGGTTTCGGGAACGTCAAGGAAGTCGAGCTCATGCCCGAGAACGTGCGCTTTGGCCTGCCGCCGGAAATTGTGGTTGCCATTGGGAGCGCTCCCGCGAGCGCCACCGCTGACTAGGAGGCAGGGCTGACTTATGCAGGATGACTCCCCCCCGAGGCGCACCCTAGCCGCTCCGCAGTTGCGCTTTGGCAAGATTGACGACTTGGCCAGCCGCGTTAACGCCGCGGTTGACGGCGCCCGCAAGTTCCTGTTTTCCCGCCAACACGAAGAAGGCTACTGGTGTGGAGAGCTGGAAGCCGATACCACGCTAGAGTCCGATTACATCCTGTTGCACTGCCTGCTGGGCACCGGCAATCAGGAGCGCTTTGAAAAGGCCGCCCGCTACATTCTGCAGCATCAGAACGATGACGGTGGCTGGAGCATTTACCAAGGCGGCCCGTCGAATATCAGCGCTTCGGTGAAGGCATACTTCGGCTTGAAGCTGGCGGGATATGCAGCCGATCATCCGGCTTTGCAGCGTGCCCGCGCGAAAATTCTCGACCTGGGTGGGGTCACCAAGGTCAATACCTTCACCAAGATCTATCTCTGCTTCTTCGGCCAGTACGACTACGACGCGGTGCCGGCCATTCCGCCGGAGATCGTGCTGTTTCCCAACTGGTTCTGGTTCAACATTTACGAGATTTCGTCGTGGTCGCGGGCGATTCTGGTGCCCCTGTCCATCGCCTATGCCAAGAAGCCGTTCAAGAAGATTCCCGACGAAATGGGCGTGGAGGAGCTTTTTGTTGGCGGGCGCGAGAAAGCGAAAATGCATCTGCCGTGGGCTCCCGAGTTGGTCTCATGGCGCAATTTCTTTCTCGTCCTTGACCGGCTCACGCACTGGGCCGAGCGAGTGCACATCCGGCCGCTGCGTTCCATCGCGCTGAAAAAAGCCGAGAAATGGATGTTGCAGCGCTTCGAGATGAGCGATGGGTTGGGGGCGATCTATCCCTCCATGATGAACGCCATCATCGCCTTGCGGTGCCTGGGGCGCTCGGTGGACGATCCGCAGTTTATCCGCGCCATGGATGAGTTCGAGAAGCTGGGCATCGAAGAGGGCGACACCTTTCGCATGCAGCCGTGCAAGTCCCCAGTTTGGGATACGGCTTATGCGCTGTTCGCGCTGGGAGAATGCGGAGTTCCGGCCAACGATCCGCGCATGGTGAAGTGCGCTGACTGGCTGCTGCAAAAACAGGTGCGCATCCCGGGCGACTGGAAGGTGAAGAACAAGATGGGCCAGCCGGGCGGTTGGTACTTCGAGTTTAACAATGAGTTTTACCCGGATGTCGATGATAGCGCGATGGTTTGCCTTGGGTTGAGTAGGGTGGAGCATCCCAATGGACGCTATCAGCGAGAGTCGGTACAGCGCGCCATCGACTGGATTTTTTCCATGCAGTGCCGCGGCGGCGGCTGGGCTTCCTTCGACAAAGACAACGACCGGATGGTGTTCCAGTACATTCCGTTTGCTGACCACAACGCCATGCTCGATCCGCCAACCGTCGACATTACCGGGCGCATTCTGGAAATGCTGGCGACTTACGGCTACGACAAGGAGCATCCTCTAGTCCAGAAAGCGCTTGGTTTCGTTCGCCGCGAACAGGAAGCGGACGGCTCGTGGTTTGGGCGCTGGGGCGTGAACTACATCTACGGCACGATGCTGGTCCTGCGCGGCCTGGAGGCCATGGGAATCGATGAGCACGAGCCCTACATCCAACAGGCGGCGGAGTGGTTGCGCATGATGCAAAACGCCGACGGCGGATGGGGCGAGACCTGCGACTCCTACGACGACTCGAGCACCAAGGGTGTGGGCCCGAGCACTCCGTCGCAGACGGCGTGGGCGGTAATGGGTTTGTTGGCTGCCAACGATACGCGTAGCGATTCGGTGGCTCGCGGAATTGCTTACCTGCTGCGCACGCAGAAGCGGGATGGATCCTGGGATGAGCCGTTCTACACCGGAACCGGATTTCCCCGCGTGTTTTACCTGGGATATCACTTGTACCGGCAGTATTTCCCAATGATCGCGCTGACGGCGTTTGCGAAAGTCACGGCGGGACAGCAGGGCGGCAGCGTTGAATCGGCGAGTGCGTAGTTTGTGATTCCGAGCGAAACGAGGAGTCGCTGCGGTCGGGGGAATCGTGGATAAAGATCCTTCGACTGCGCATTAGCTTCGCTCAGGATGACAGGGCCTGGGAAGGGAGAAAATGTCAGTTCCAATCTCACAGATGTGGACGGTGGCAACTTACGTCATCGGACAAAAGATCCGGGGGCGCAAACAGTATCCGCTGGTGCTGATGCTGGAACCGCTGTTCCGCTGCAACCTGGCCTGCGCCGGCTGCGGCAAGATTCAATATCCCGCGCACATTCTGCGGGCGCAGTTGACGCCGGAAGAGTGCTTTCGCGCCGTCGATGAGTGCGGCGCCCCCACGATCTCGATTCCGGGCGGAGAGCCGCTGCTGCATCCGCAGATTGCCGAGATCGTCGAAGGGTTGGTTGCGCGGAAGAAATACATCTACCTCTGCACCAACGCGCTGCTGCTTAAAGAAAAGCTTCATCTGTTCAAGCCCAGCAAATATCTGACGTTTTCCGTTCATATGGATGGGCAGCGTGAGCACCATGATTTGTCGGTTTGCCTGGAAGGCGGCTACGAGAAGGCGCTGGAGGGGATCAAGGCCGCGCTCGACGCCGGATTCCGCGTCACCACCAACACGACCCTTTTTGACGGCGCCGACCCCAACAGCGTGCGCGCTTTCTTTGATGAAATGATGGACCTGGGGGTTGAGGGCATGATGCTTTCTCCCGGGTATTCCTATGAAAAGGCCCCTGATCAGAATCACTTTCTTGGCAAAGCCCGCACCCGGCGGCTGTTCCGGGCCATGCTTTCCAATCGCAGCAAGAAGTGGCGCTTCAATCAGTCGGCGTTGTTTCTGGAATTTCTGATGGGCAAGCGCGATTACGCCTGCACTCCCTGGGGCATGCCGACGTTCAACGTTTTCGGCTGGCAGAAACCCTGCTATTTGTTGCAGGACGGCTACGCCGATACCTTTGCCGAGCTGATGGCCGCCACCAAGTGGGAAAATTACGGGACGGAGTCGGGCAATCCCAAATGCGCCAACTGCATGGTGCACAGCGGATATGAAGCCTCCGCCGTCAACGATCTTTTCGGCTCGGTAAGCGGCATGTGGCGCGAAGTGAAGGCGCGCGTATTCGGCCAATATGAAGACGCCGCAGCGCTTCGCCTGCTTGACGAACCGGATAAGCCGGTCAACAGCTTCCATCCGCTGGTGCAGATTGCGGCGCCGGTCGGCGAGGAGACGCGGGTTTGAGCGGGCGGGAAGCGGGGCATGCCCCGGCCGCGGCTGACCCGGATTCGCTGGAAGTCGCGCCCGGCAAGGCTCACGAGAAACTCGAAGGCTGGGTGCCGTCGTTGGCGAACGAAGAGGACCTGCGGCAGGCCCTGGAGCAGGCGTTTGACTACCGGGGCGATGTTGCCATCACCCGCAAGGATGGCGGCAAAGTAGAAGGCTACATTTTCGACCGCAGTAGCGGGGCCGGGCTGGCCGACAGCTACGTGAGAGTTTTGCCCAAAGACGGATCTCCGAAGATAAAAGTCTCCTATGCCGAAATAGCCGGCCTGGCTTTCACCGGGCGCGATATGGCTGCGGGCAAGAGTTGGGAGAACTGGGTTCGGAACTATTGGGAGCGCAAGGCAGCCGGAGAAAAGAACATTTCGCTGCAGCCGGAGAAGCTGGAATAAGTCAGTTGTCGGTTCTCAGTTCTCGGTTTGGGGTTTTACTGGGAACTGAGAACCGAGAACTGAGAACCGATTTGAGAGCTTTCGTCACAGGCGCGACGGGATTCGTGGGCAGCCATGTGGCCCGGGTTCTGGCCGAGCAGGGCGCCGATCTGCGGCTGCTGGTCCGCTCCGGCAGCGATCCCAAAAACATCGCAGGGCTGACGGCGGAGCGGGTAGTCGGAGACTTGCGCGATCCGGGGTCGCTGGAAAAAGCCATCGCGGGCTGCGATGCGGTGTTCCACGTGGCTGCGGATTACCGGCTGTGGGTGCGCGATCCCGAGCAGATGTACCGCTCCAACGTCGACGGCACGCGGGCCGTGATTGAGGCGGCGCGCAAGAACGGGGTGCGGCGGGTGGTGTACACCTCGAGCGTCGCGACCATGGGTTTTTCCTCGAACGGGCGCGTGGCGGACGAAGATTCGCCGGTTTCGATTGAGGACATGATTGGGCCGTATAAGCGGTCGAAGTTCATGGCCGAGCAGATTGCAATCGAGGCCGGGCGCGGCGGCATGGATGTGGTGGTGGTGAACCCGAGCACGCCGGTAGGAGAGCGCGACATCAAGCCCACGCCGACTGGGCGGATTGTGGTGGATTTTCTGAAGAAGAAGTTTCCCGCCTATGTCGACACGGGATTGAACCTGGTAGACGTGGAGGCCTGCGCGCGCGGGCACGTTGCCGCGTTTGAGAAGGGAAGAAGCGGCGAGCGCTACATCCTGGGGGGCGAGAATCTGACGTTGAAACAGATTCTCGACAAGCTGGGTGCGATCACCGGCCTGCCTTCGCCGAAAATGAAAGTGCCGTACGTTGTCGCGCTGGCCACGGGCGTGGTGGATGAAGTGATTGTGGGCCGAGTTTTCGGAGGCGAACCTCGCGCAACGATTGACGCGGTGCGCATGGGGCGGAAGAAAATGTTCGTTTCGTCAGCCAAAGCGGAGCGTGAGCTGGGCTGGCGGGCAAACGGGGTGGACAACGCGCTGCGCCGTGCGACCGAGTGGTTCCAGGCAAACGGATATGTGGGGTGATTTGTGAGCAGCCGAATCGCAATCATCGCAGCTATGCGCCGGGAAGTCTGGCCGCTGGTGAAGAACTGGCCGGCGCGGCGCAGGTCAGCCGGTGGGCGCGATTTTGTGTTCTACGAGCAGCTCCATGCGGTTGCGGTTTGCGGCGGGATTGGGGCAGAGCACGCGCGCCGGGCAACCGAGGCTGTGATTGAGCTTTATCAACCTGACCTTGTGATTTCCGCCGGATTTGCCGGAGCGTTGCAGGCTGATTTGCCGGTCGGCCGGGTTGTAACGCCGGCGGTCGTGTTGGATGCCCGCGATGGAAGCAGAACGATAGTTGGCTCTGGCGAAGGCGTGCTGATCAGTTTCGATCGCGTCGCGGATGCGTCACAAAAGGCGAAGCTAGCCGCGTCTTACGGCGCGCATGCGGTGGATATGGAAGCCGCGGCGGTCGCTCGCGGCGCAGAGGCCCACGGATTGCCGTTCATGGCATGTAAGGCCATTTCGGACGCTCACAACCTCACGCTGCCTCCAACGGACCGATTTGTCGGCACTGACGGGCAGTTTCAGACGGGAAGGTTTGTTCGCTACGCTGCGCTACGCCCCGGGCTATGGGGAAGCATTTGGCGCTTAGCTCGGAATGCAGCGACGGCAGCCAAGGCTTTGTGCAACGAGTTGGATGGCATCATCAGACGGGAAGCCCGGGAGCCACCCGAAAGGGAACCGTTGGCGAACGCAACCCGAAAAGAAGCATCTGAACCGGTCTTGGGAGCATCAGCTTCACTTAAACCCTGACTATGGCCCTGGCAGAAAATCTCGCGGTAGAAGCGCAGGTGCCGGCAATCCCGGCGACGATGTTAGCGGCGGTCTATCGCGGGAAGGACGATGTCAGGCTGGAAACCGTGCCTGTCCCCGCAATCGGTCCGGGCGAATTGCTGGTCCGGGGGCATACCTGCGGAGTGTGCGGGACCGACCTGAAGAAAATCGCCACCGGCTCGCATTCCGCGCCACGCATCTTTGGCCATG
Organism: uncultured Acidobacteriaceae bacterium; assembly: GCA_963770915.1. GTDB lineage: Bacteria > Acidobacteriota > Terriglobia > Terriglobales > Acidobacteriaceae > PALSA-270. The sequence goes on along the minus strand of CAVYRG010000001.1, from coordinate 314,715 downwards.
AGATCTCGGGCGTGGTGGCGGCTGTTGGCGCAGGAGTGCGGCAATTCCAGCCTGGCGATCGCGTCGTCGTGTTTCACCATGTCCCCTGTGGAAATTGCTATTACTGTCATCACAAGACCTTTGCCCAGTGTGAAACATACAAGCGTGTGGGCTGCACGGCCGGGTTCGAGCCTTCTGGCGGAGGTTTTGCGGAATATGTCCGGGTAATGGATTGGATCGTCAAGCGGGGGACGGTGCGCATCCCGGATGGGGCTTCGTTCGAGCAGGCCTGCTTTGTCGAGCCAGTGAACACGTGCATGAAAGGAATCGAAAGGCTGGGCCTGGAATCCAATGAAACGGTACTGGTCATTGGCCAAGGGCCAATCGGTATCCTGTTGAGCATATTGGCCAAACGGACAGGGGCCCGGGTCATTACTTCCGATTTGCTTGCCCGGAGGCTTACAATATCCCTAAGCTTTGGCTTAGACAACGGAATAGACGCTTCGCGCGCGGACGTGGTAAGCGCGACGCGCGAGCGAACAGAAGGACGGGGCGCTGATGCCGCGATCGTGGCGGTGGGGGGCAACGGACTGATCCGGACCGCAATGGACGCAGTGCGTCCAGGAGGCCGGATTTTACTATTTGCGCAGACTGTACGCGGGGAGGCGATGATCGATCCCGCCTCCATTTGCGTGGACGAGAAAACACTCTTGGGATCGTATAGCGCTTCTATCGAGCTGCAGGCGGAGTCGGTCGAATTGGTGATGAGCGGAGAGGTCAACTTGGAAGGGCTCATCAGTCACCGTTTCGCTCTGGCCAGCAGCGTGGAGGCATTGAACTTGGCTGCCCATCCGCAATCGGATTCGATGAAAATCGTGATTCAACCGGGCAGCTCGTGGGAAGGAAGTCGCAAGTGACAGGCAAGATGACGGCAGCGGTCCTTTATGGCAAAGAGGACCTGAAAATCGAGAAGGTCCCCATCCCTCGCGTCGGCGATGGCGAGGTGTTGGTGAAAGTGCAGGTCGCGCTGACTTGTGGCACCGACGTGAAGGTGTACGAGCGCGGCTATCATGCGCGCATGATCGTGCCCCCGGCATTGTTTGGGCACGAACTGGCCGGAGTGATTGAGGAAGTCGGGCCGGGAGTGCGCGGCTTCAAGAAGGGCATGCGGGTGGTGGCGCTCAACTCGGCGCCCTGCCAGATGTGCTTTTACTGTTCCAAGCACCAGGAGAACCTGTGCGAGGACCTGCTGTTCAATAACGGCGCTTACGCCGAGTACATTCGTATTCCACGGCGGATTGTCGAAACCAACATGCTGGCCATGCCGGCGGACGTGAGCTTTGAGGAAGCGGCCATGGTTGAGCCGCTGGCCTGCGTGCTGCGCGGATTGCATGAAACCGGCGTGGAGATTGGCGATACCGTCACCGTCATCGGCGGCGGGCCGATCGGGCTGATGTTCATGCAGGTGGCCCGGGCCACTGGCTGCAACGTGGTCTCGGTGGTCAAGCGGGATTCGCAAGCGCTTGCCGCGAAGCGCATGGGTGCGCATGAAGTGGTGCAGATCACGCACGTGAAAGATCCGGTCCGGGCCGTGCACGCTCTCACTCCCGATAGACGGGGTAGCGATGTGGTCATCGAAGCGGTAGGCCGTCCCGAAGCGTGGGAGTGGGCCATCGACATGGTGCGCAAGGGCGGAACGGTGAATTTCTTTGGCGGATGCGCCAGCGGCACCAAGGTTCAGCTGGATACTGACCGGCTGCATTATTCGGAAGTTACTCTGAAAGCGACCTTCCATCACACACCCGAGACGGTGCGTAAGGCCTTCGCCCTGATCGCGGAGAAGAAGATTCGCTCCACCGACTACATAACCGGAGAGGCGCCGCTCTCCCGGCTGCAGCACGTGCTGCGCCACATGCTCAACCGCAACGGCGACATCAAGACCGCCATCATTCCCGGGCACTAATCGGTTGATCGGCTTTTGGCTTGATCTGTCGCGCAACTACTCGCAGGAGTCAAAGCAGCATGTCATCCGTCGCCAGCCACGAGCCTCGGTCCGCCGTTATCGCACCGGGCTGGGACAGTTTGCCGCCGGAGTACGCCATCCCGGAGCGGGCGCCTTCGCTCGCCGAGGCGCAGGAATATTGCCGCCGCCTGGCTCGCTCGCACTACGAGAATTTTTCGATCGCCTCCTGGTTTTTGCCGAAACGTCTGCGGCAGCATTTCTTCAACGTTTACGCCTATTGCCGCATTTCGGATGATCTTGGCGATGAGGTTGGCGATGCCCAGGCTTCGCTGCGCTTGCTGGGCCAATGGGAGGCGGAACTGGACGCCTGCTATGCCGGAACGCCCCGGCATCCGGTATTTGTGGCGCTGGCGGAGACGGTTCGAGCCTGCGACATCCCTAAGCAGCCCTTCGTGGATTTGCTGACGGCCTTTCGCCAAGACCAGCGGGTCACGCGTTACGCGTCATTCGACGATGTGCTTGGCTATTGCCGTTACTCGGCGAACCCGGTTGGCCGTCTGGTGCTCTATGTTTGCGGCTATCGCGATGCCGAGCGCCAGGCGCTCTCCGATTTCACCTGCACCGCGCTGCAACTCGCGAACTTCTGGCAGGATGTGACTTCGGACTACGGCCGCGGGCGCATTTATCTTCCGCTGGAAGATTTGACGCGCTACAACGTAAGTGAGGAAGATATCGCCCGCGGACGCAATACGCCGGCGTTTTGCCAGATGATGAGCTTTGAAGTGCAGCGCGCGCGGGAGTGGTTTGAGCGCGGGCTGCCGCTGGTCAAGAAAGTGGATCGCGAGCTGGCGATTGATCTCGATCTGTTCAGCCGCGGCGGAATGGAAATTCTGAATGCCATCGAACGCCAGGGATACGCTGTGCTGGGCCGGCGCCCGGCCATCTCGAAACCGCGCAAGCTGGCCCTGGTGGCGCGCGCCACGCTGAGGAAGCTGTTATGAGCACGGCGGTGCAGCCAATGCCGGTGCAATCGGTTCCCACCAAATCGCAGCTGGCGGTGGCGTACTCGGTTTGCCGCAGCATCACGCGCTCGGCGGCGCGGAATTTCTACTATGCCTTTCTGGCGTTGCCGCATGCCAAACGGCAGGCGCTGTGCGCGATCTATGCGTTCATGCGCAAGTGCGACGACATTGCCGATGACACCAGCTTTTCCGCCCATGAGCGGCGGCAGAAACTGGGAGCCTGGGTTGAGGCATTCCATGCCACGCAGGCGGGCCAGCCGACCGACGATCCCGTGCTGCTGGCCCTTAACGATGCGGTGCGACGGTTCGAAGTCCCGGTTGTCCTGCTGGACCAGCTGGCCTACGGAACGGCAATGGACATTGAGGAGGCGGACGGAGCTTCGTCAACTGCTGACCGGCGCATGGTGCCGTCGCCTACGGTTCTCTGCAAGAGCTTTGACGATTTGTATCTCTACTGCTACCGAGTGGCGTCGGTGGTGGGGCTGGTGTGCATCCGCATTTTTGGCTATCGCGATCCCGCTGCCGAGCCGCTGGCCGAGCGTTGCGGGCTGGCGTTTCAGCTCACCAACATTATTCGCGATGTGAAGGAAGACGCCGCCATGGGCCGTGTCTACATTCCGCAGGATGACTTGAGCAAGTTCGACATTGCCGCGTCGGAACTGTGCGCCGGGCGGGACATCGATCGGATACGCCGCCTGCTGGCCCGCGAGGCCGACCGCGCACGCGAGTTTTACCGCGCGGCCGAGGAACTGATTCCGCTGATTGACGAAGATAGCCAGCCGGCGCTCTGGGTTCTGGTGACGATCTACCGGCGGCTGCTGGAGAAGATCGCGCGGCAAGGCTTCAACGTCTTTCAGGGACGCGTCAGCCTTTCGGCGCGAGAGAAGCTGATGATTTTGGGAAAGGGCTTTCTCAAGCGCTTGGCCTAATGACGGAGCGGTGGACACAAACTCCCAGCGTCGCGGTGGTAGGCGGGGGATTAGCGGGCTTGGCTGGCGCTTGCGCGCTGGCTGACAGCGGCTTTCGCGTGACCCTTTTTGAATCTCGCCCTTTCCTTGGCGGCAGAGCGTCTTCCTACGAGCATCCCGGCACCGGTGAAGTCGTCGACAACTGCCAGCATGTGCTGCTCGGCTGCTGCACCAATCTGCTGCAGTTCTACCGGCACATTGGCGTGGAAGAGAAAATTCGCTGGTATGACCGGCTGACCTTTCTGGAGCCGGGGGGGCGCGCCTCGGTCATCGGACCTTCCTTTCTGCCGGCTCCGCTGCATACCGTTCCTGCTTTCCTGCGAGCTTCCTGCCTGAACATTTCCGACAAGTTGGGTATCGCTCATGCGATGGCCACGTTGGCGCCCAGCTCCCCTTCCGATTCCGGGGGGTCGTTTCTAGCCTGGCTGCAGCAGCACGGCCAGACGAAGCAGGCGATCCATCGTTTTTGGAAGACGATTCTGGTGAGCGCGCTAAACGAAGATCTGGACCGGGTTTCGGTTCCTTACGCGGCGCAAGTGGTGCGAGAGTCGTTTCTGAAATCGGCTGCCGCCGGACGCATGGGCGTGCCCACGGTTCCGCTGACCGAACTCTACGATGCGGCGGGCGACTACATTGCCAAGCGCGGAGGCAGCGTGCAGTTTCGCACCGGCGTAGAGTCGTTTCGAGCCGAGTTTTCCGGAGTCAAGCTGGCTCTTCCGCAGGGCGAGGCCAACTTTGACTTTGCGATCTTCGCCGTGCCCTTTGACCGTCTATCCCGCTTGCTGCCGGAAACGACCGCTGCCGAGCCGCTGCGGCAAACGCTGGGCCGTTTTGGCACGTCACCGATTACCGGCATCCATCTGTGGTTTGACCGCCAGATTACCGATCTTGATCACGCGGTGCTGCTCGACCGCACCATCCAGTGGATGTTTCATAAGTCGAAATTGTTGGGACGCGGGCAGAATGGCGATGGCAGTTACGTGGAGTTGGTGGTGAGCGCATCGAAATCGCTGGTGGAAAAATCGCGGGCGGAAATTGTGGAGTTGGCGGTCGCCGAGCTGCGCGAATTCTTTCCCGGCGCACGCGGCGCGGAAGTGGTGAAGTCAGCGGTCATCAAAGAAGTGCACGCGACATATTCGCCGGAGCCAGGAGTGGAAGCCTATCGCCCCAAGCCGGAAACGGTCTGGCCGCGCGTGTTCCTCGCCGGAGACTGGACAGCAACGGGCTGGCCGGCAACGATGGAAGGAGCCGTCCGCAGCGGATACGCCGCCGCGCAGTGCGTGGCGCGAGTGGGCGGAATTCGCGATGCGGCGTTTCTGGTGCCGAATCTACCCGCGGCGGGGTTTATGCGGCTGTTCGGGTGAAGAATTCCGCTGGCTTGCATTAAGACGCTGCGATAGGGGCAAGATACTACTAGACAAAACTAAGTGTCTCCCAAATGGAGAAGTCGTGTTGAGTCTGTTGCCGTTCTCTACTCGCTCGATCTATGGCCTGCTTTTCTGGAGTGTAGCTTCTGCGTGGATCGTTCTGGAGGTTGCCGGATGGAGATTCAAGAGAGCTCCGGGCTCCGCCACTTCACGCGATCGCGGAACCCTCGCTCTTGTTTCAATTGCGTGGTGGCTCGGAATCATTCTTGATGTCACGTTGACGCTGCTCATACGCAGATGCGTTATCTCATCCCAACGGGTCCTAATGGTCGAATTGGGCACCCTTCTAATGCTGGCGGGAATAGCATTTCGCTGGTACTGTGTCGTGGTATTGGGCAAATATTTCACATTCAATGTTGCGATTCACGAGGATCAGGTTTTAGTTCAATCCGGCCCGTATCGCTACCTTCGGCATCCTTCCTATAGCGGCGCCCTGCTCACCGCGTTGGGCTTCGGTTTGGCTCTCAACAACTGGGCAGGCTTGGCGGCGGTTCTCGGAGGCCTGATGTTCGGTTATTTCTATCGCATTCCGGTCGAAGAAGCAGCTCTAGGAAAAGCTCTTGGAGAACAATATACCCAATATAGTAAGCGTACGTGGCGGCTAATTCCGTTCGTCTATTGAGTTTGGAATCCGCGCCTGCTGGGGAATAAACATGATTTCCAGACGTCAGTTCATCGCTGGGTCGGTTGCGACAGGGATTTCCAGCGCCGCTCGCCTTGGCATCGCGCAGCCGAAACCTATCTACGTCAATGATATTCACTCGCAACTCAATCCCACACGCGTCCTCGCAGTTTTGCAGCCGACTTCAGTCGCTGACATCCAGGCCATTGTTTACAAGGCGCGAAGGGAGCGCAAATCAATCTCTATTGCAGGTGGGCGCCATGCCATGGGCGGTCAACAATTCGGGACTGACACCCTGCTGATCGATATTCGCAAACTGAACCGCTTGAGCACCCTGGACCGCGATCGCGGAATCGTCGACGCCGAGGCTGGAATCGAATGGCCCGATCTGATCAATGGCTATCTCGCCCTTCAAAAGGGCCAGCCCCAACCATGGGGCATCGCACAGAAACAAACCGGGGCCGACCGCCTGACCCTGTCGGGAACGATCTCCGCCAACGCACACGGGCGCGGTTTGAAGTTGAAACCCTTCATTTCCGACGTCGAATCTTTTCGCATCATTGTCGCGACCGGAGCAGAACTCACGTGCAGCCGTAACGAAAATCCTGAACTATTTCGGCTGGTTCACGGCGGCTATGGGCTGTTCGGAGTCGTGACCTCCGTCCGGTTGCGTCTTGTTCCGCGCCAAAAGATAGAGCGGGTTGTGGAAATTAGATCCGTTGACGGTCTCGCCGAAGCCTTCGACCAGCGTATCTCTAGTGGATTTCTTTATGGAGATTTCCAGTTTGCCATCGCGCGCAACTCGGATGACTTCCTGCGTAAGGGTGTCTTCTCATGCTATCGGCCCGTAGCAGCCGAGACACCGATGCCTGCGGGCCAGAAGGAATTGAGCGATGAAAACTGGAAAAAACTGCTCTATCTTGCTCACACCGACGGCAAGGCCGCATTCGATCGCTATGCCGACTACTATCTATCCACAAATGGTCAGATTTATTGGACTGACACCCACCAGCTAAGTTTCTATCCCGACAACTATCACCGAGAGATCGATAGCAAGCTACACGCTCCGCATCCTGCGAGCGAGATCATTGCGGAAATTGACGTCCCCCGGCCTTTGCTACAGGGATTCTTCGACGAAGTGCGCGAAGACTTTCGTAAGAATCAGGTCGAACTGATCTACGGCACCGTTCGTCTGATCGAACGCGACGACGAAAGTTTTCTGCCCTGGGCCAAAAAGCCCTATGCCTGTACGATTTTCAATTTACACACCGTGCATACTCCCGAGGGTGTGCGCCGCTCTTCAGAGGCATTTCGCCGACTCATCGACATGGCGGCTCGCCGTGGCGGCAGCTACTATTTGACCTATCATCGCGATGCCACGCGCCAGCAGATCGAGAGTTGTTATCCGCAGTTTGCCGAGTTTTTAAGGTTAAAGAGGAAGTACGATCCAGAAGAAAGATTTCAAAGCGACTGGTACCGACACTACCGAAAGATGTTCGCCGGTGGCATTTGAAGGCCCTACCCCGCCAGCAGCGCCACGCCGGCCGTTAAGCAGAGGGCGGCCATGCAGGGTCGGGTGCACGCGCCTGCTATCGGAGCGCGTCCTCCGGCTCGGGCGCGACCTTGGGCGCGGTGCGTAGAAATCTCATGAGGCCTTCGCCGGTGGCATTTCTCGCTCGTTTCTTGAAAAACTCAGCCGCAGTTTCCACGACGCCGACTTTCTCGGCGACTGCCACCGCGATCCACTGGTTCAAAGAAACGCCATCTTCCTTCGCCAGCCGCTGGGCGGCTTTCTTGATGGACAGGGGAAGTTTCAACGGATAGGTAGCCTTGCTCATTGTTTTACCTTCTTCAGCAGGTCGCCGGGGCGCAACACAGAAATTCTAAAACGGGCTGCCGCGACGGCGAAATCTGCGACATTGTAGGTCACCAGGGCATCCGCTCTGCCATTGATCGCGGCTTCCAACACCATCTCGTCATTGGGATCTCGAGATTGCGGCCGCCACTGAAAATGAACCTCGACCGGCTCAATCAATGCGGCGAATTCCGCAAGGAATTCGTCAATCGCCTCGGGCGATAGGCCGTGAAACAATTGGTGCTCGGGACGCTTCAACACATCTTCATATTCCAAGAAGAGAGGCGGCGTCGCCAAAGCCAGTAAGCGCCGTTGCGCGACCAATCGCAGAACCCCGTTTCCCGCTCCCAGCCGTGTACTAAGCCCTGCGACCATCACCGAGGTGTCGATGACAATCCTCATGCGAGACGATACATCCTATAGGATGTCACATCGAATAGGATGCGTCAAGCGAAAGATCGGTGAGGCGAGCCGTTCTACCCCGCCAGCAATGCCACGCCCGCGGCCACGAACAACGCGGCCAGCCAGCGGCGGCGGTTTACGTGCTCGTGCAGGAAAATCTTGGCGGCCACGGCGTTGGCAATGAAGGTAAGGGAAGCGGAGGCGGGCGCTACCAGGCTGACATCGGCCCAGGAGAGCCCAAACAGCAGGCTATAGAACGCCAGCGTCATGGCCAGCACGCCGAACAGGAACGACGGGTTGCTCAGAATCCGCCCCACCACCGTCATGAGGCAGGTGCGGCGCCAGAGCGCGCCCACGTCGCCCACTTGTTTCATCGCCCGCGCCAGCAGCACGTCGCCGGTGGTCGAGGCCAGCACGATGGCGGCGATGGCGCTCCATGCGTACATCGACTTCATCGGTTCGCTCCCATCGCAACTACCTCGGGCTTGGACTCGTCAGTGTCCTTGGCCACAGAAACATGGCGAGTAGAGCTAGGCCCGCTCGTAGCGAAAGCTACCCCCGAAGAAATGAGCAGCGTCCCCAGCCAGCGAGTGGGGGTGACCTGCTCATGCAACATGAACTTCGCAATTAGAGCGAGCAAGACGTAAGCAATGGAGGTGGCAGGCAGCACGTACGTCAAATCTGCCCAGGAAAGCGCGGCCATATAGGAGGCGAAGAAGGCCAGCAGGCAAAGGATCCCAATTGCGACCCATGGGTTCAGCACAGCGAGGATGATGCTGGGCAGGTGATGGGGAGAAACGCCGCCGATCTGCCGCATGCCGCAGGAGATCAGGGAATCGCCAGTCGCGCCGAAAACGGCGACCCCGGCCAACACCAAAATCTTGCGGTAGCTCACGACGGTTCTTTCCTCGACTCGAACCGTTTAAGCCCCGACCGGTTCGGTGGTGGCCGCCGCGGCTGCTTTTTCGCGCTTTTCCTTGACCCAATGATTGCGCTGGGCGCGCAGCTTGAGAAAGCTCCTGGCTTCTTTGTACAGCCGCTTCCGGTCGTCACGATTGACGATCGCCTTCTTCAGGATGCGGAAGGCCGCCTTGGGGCGGAAATAGTATTCGTCATAGAAGCGGTGCACGGAGTTGAGAATTTCTTCCGCCGGCAGCCCGGGATACTGGACTTGCACCAATTGGTGGCCGCCTTCGTCGACCATTTTGGTGTCGGGCACCATGAAGCCGTTCTTGACTGCGTAATCGTAAAGCTCGGTTCCAGGGTAGGCGTGCGCCACGGAAACCTGGATGGTCTCAACATCCAGCTCCTTGGCGAAGGCGATGGTGTTGTCGATGGTTTCGCGGGTTTCGCCCGGCAGCCCCATGATGAAGTCGCCGTGAATCACCAGCCCGAGTTTATGGCAATCCTTGGTGAACTGGCGGGCGCGCTCGATGGTAGCGCCCTTCTTGATGTTCTTGAGAATCTGCTGATCGCCGGATTCGTATCCCACAATCAGCAGGCGGCAGCCACTTTCTTTCATGGCCTTCAAAGTCTCGAAATCGGTGGTCACGCGCGAAGTGCACGACCAAGTGAGATTCAAGGGCTTGAGCTTGGCGCACAACTCTATGGTGCGCGCCTTCTGAATGTTGAAAGTGTCGTCGTCGAAAAAGAATTCTCGGACGTCGGGCCAATATTCCTTGGCCTTGGCCATTTCCAGGGCTACGTCGTCGGACGAGCGCTTGCGCCAGGGATGGCCGCTTAACGTCTGCGGCCACAGGCAGAAGGTACACTGCGCGGGGCAGCCGCGGGTGGTGTAGAGCGAAACATAAGGATAGAGCAGGAATGGCACGTTGTAGCGCCGTACATCCAAGTCGCGGCGATAGACGTCGGTGACGTGCGGCAGAGCATCGAGGTCGTCAATCGGCGGACGATCGGGAGTGTGCACGACCTCGCCGTTCTTCAGATAAGAAATGCCCGCTATCTCATCGAGCGGCTTGCCGTTCGCGAACTCCACGATGGAGTGGTCGAACTCCTTGCGGCACACGAAATCAATCGCGCGGCAATCTTTCAAAGACTTCTCCGGCAGTACCGTGACGTGCGGCCCGACGAAGGCAATCCTGATTTTCGGGTTCGCGTCCTTGATTTTTTGCACCAGGCGAATGTCGCCGGGGAAGCCAGGGGTGCTGGTGAACAGGACAAGGAACTCGTATTCGCCGGCAATGCGGATGGTTTCTTCCGGCGAAACGTGATGCGAGGGAGCATCCAACAGCCGGGCGCCCTCCAACATCCCCGTCGGATACGCGAGCCAAACCGGGTACCAGAAGGACTCGATTTCGCGAGTCGCCGGCCAACGCGAGCCCGCGCCTCCATCGAAATTCTCAAACGACGGCGGGTTCAAAAATAAGGTCTTTAAAGGCATAGGTGAGTTCCTAATCATACCATTTCAGATGCATTCGGCCCCGATTCGGCGTCATGTATTCGCAGGTTCGTGGCTGAGGGCACGGGCTGCTTGTGTGCCCGTAAGATGCTTGTAATCAGCGCCGTACGCGTTACCATCAATTTCCGCTGGTGGCCCATTTTTCGAGCTCTCCGGTGGAGCGGAGCAGGCTGATGCGAGCCCGCTCCAGGTCGAAATCCGAATCCTGCAGGGCAAGGAATCGCTCGGCTAGCTGGCTGCGCGCGTCGGCCTGATCGTGGAGGTTCGCCGTGCCGGCATCCATGCGAGTTTGAACTGATTGCAGCGTGGATTGCGCGATCTGGTATTCAAGGTCGGCGACGTGATGGGCCGCAGCCAATTCCCGGACTGAGCGCTCCAGCTTCAAAGTCTCTTCGGACGCGGCGTTCTTGGCGGCTTCTGCCTGTTTGTGAGCGTGGAGGGCCTCCGCGTCGGCTGCCCGGGCATGCGCGCGTTGCGAAAAGTTGAGAAACGGAAAGCGGATCACCACCCCGATGGTGGCGTTGTTTGGCTGAAAAGATCCCGGTTGAAAGAATTGCTGATAGTTGTTGAATGTGGCCAGCAGGGCGTACTGGGCGGCGAAATCAATCGTAGGCCACAGGGCTTTGTGTTCGCCGCGAGCGCGAAAGTCCAGCGCGAGGGCATGATCCTGCGCAGATTGCACCATGGGGTCGTCCTGAACCGCTTGGGCGGCGAGATCATCGGAAGGAACGGGCTCCGCCAACGGTGGAATCGACTCCGGTACAGTTTCAATCGCGGACGCGGGCAGGCCGGTCAGGTGGGAAAGCCGCTGGGTGAGCACATCGATGGCGTTCTGCGCCTGCGCAATCCGCAATGTGATGCGAGCGGTGTTCAGGCTGGCCTGCGTTCCGGCCAGCGTACTGTCCACTCCGGCTTCGATGCGAAGATGGATTGCCTGCTCAGTCTTTTGTGCGTCGGCCTCATCCTGCTGCAGATGCGAGATCAGTTTTTGCCACTTGCACAGCTCGGCGTAGGTGAGCGCTGTGTCCTGGATCACCTGGTTGCGCTGGTCTTTGGTTTGCACCGAAGCCGCTTGGTAGTCGGTCTTGGCGGCGCGAATGAAGTCGCGCAGGGATAGGTTGAAGACCGGCGACTGCGCAGTCACGTTGACAATCGATGGCGCCGAGCCCTCGAGCGAGAGCGGATAACCCCAGGCTTGGCCCAACCCCGACCCCACGGTCAGTTGCGGAACATAGGAATCGCGCGCCTCGAGGTAGGATTCAAACGCGCGCCGCTCGTCTGCGCCGGCAGCAGCCATAGACGCGCTGTGGCTGAGCGCGAGTTCCACGGCATGGCGCAGCGACAGCGTTTCGGCAACGCCGGGCAACGGGGCGCAAAGCAGCAGCGCGATTAACAAGAGAACAGCCGGTAGATACCGGCAAGGGCGCGAGGCAGTTTTCATGATTCTCACCTTGTGCGAAATTCGCAACAGCGTGACTGCGGCGATTCTAAATGAGTTCTGAAGGATGGCCGCGCCCGGGTTGGTGCGGGCTGGTGGCACAGACCGGGCAGAGGAATTAGTACGCTCGATCACGACTAACGGTTGAGCCGGTCGAGCGCTTCCCGTGCACTCGAGAAGCCTTTGGCGAGGGCTAGGGATGCGCGATACTGTTCCGCCGCTCCCGCTTTGTCCCCCAACTTCTCCAAAACCGTCCCCAGCAAGTAGTGGGCTTTGAAGGCGGGGGCTTGTTCCACGGTCGTGCTGGAGAGATAGCGCTGCAGCAATTCCACCGCGAACGGGAAGTCGCGGCCGGCCGCAATGAGGGTCTCGGCAGACTCCATCAAAACTTCGGGCGCGTTCATCTGCGCTGAGGCGGCGTGATTGATGGCATCTTCCATGTCGTCATAGCGCTCCATGCGGCGGTAGAAGAAAGCTAGATTGAGCCAGGGAATGGCGCCGCCGTGGCTTACCTCGATTGCGGCCCGGTACTCCTTTTCGGCGGTTACGGGATCGTGGTTTTTCTGTGCGATGCGCCCAATCACCCAGTGTGCCCGGGCGGGATCGAGCTTAGCCAGAGTCTGGGCCTGCACTTCGGCCTTGTCTTCGCCGCCCCCTACGATCCCCGGCGCTTCCAGATAGAACTCGGCCAGGTCGGTTCGGGCGTCCGCGCTATCGGAACTCAACTGGACCGCGGTTTCAAACTCGGTGCGGACTTTCTTGGCTAGAAACGCGGCTGAGAAGAAACTCGCGTGGTCCGCCTTCTCGCCATAGGCGCGGCCAAGCCAGAGGTGGTAGCGGCTGTTGTCCGGCTCGAGAGCGACAGCCTTCTCGCAATTGGAAACTGCGCGGTCCCAGCTACCCAAGGCATACTCGCTGCGGCAAAGCAGATTGTAAGCATCCGCGTCGTTTGGGTTCTTTTGGATTGTCGCCTGCAGGGCGGCAACAGCGTCATCCACTCGCCCTGCCGAAAGCAAGGCAGCCGGCGATTGCGCTTGCGCTGCGGTTGCCGCCAGAAAAACGATCAAGGCAACAATCAGGGGTTTTCCGCTTCCTCTCATGATTTAGTGAACAACCCTCACTGCCAACCCATTGCGAAGCGGCTTGGAGCTTACTGAAGCCAGCGCAACCAAGGAATTTTCGTCGAGGCCACCGGTCACTTCCACCTGAGTCAGGTTCTCGATAGAAACCTGAACCTCTCGCTTGTGCAATTCATCGTTCACGATCTGGAACACATAAGGCTTGTCGTCCAGGCGAACGGCCTCTCGGGGAACGGTCAATACATTGTGATGCTCAGCGGTCACAATGGTGATGCCTACGTTGATGTTGGGTAGAAGCTTGAAATCGGGGTTCTCCACAACACACGTGGTCTCGCCTACATTGCGCGTGCCGTGCAGTTTTACGGTCGAAGGAATGTTGTTGACGGTGCCGTGCCAAACATGGCCCGGCATGGCATCCCAGGTAACTTCAATGGGCTCACCCTGTCGCAAACGGCCGATATCAGGCTCGTCCACAAATGCGCGGACCTGCATTCTAGAGAAATCGGCCTCTTGCAAAATTAGATCACCGGGACTGACGTAAGCGCCCGCACGAAAGGGAAGAGAATAGACGACTCCATCGAACGGGGCCCGAATATTCAGCTGGCGCAGGATGTCTTCCGCTGCGCTGTAACTGGCTTGCGCCTCTTCTTGCTGCGCCTCAACCTGCGCAACCTCAGGTCGGGAGTAACGATCCTTCTGTTTTTGCTCCAGCAGTTTCAACTGGGCGTCGGCGCGGACCAACTGAGCTTGCGCATCTCTCACTTCGCCGGGGGAAGCCGCGCCCTGCTGCTGCAATTGCTGCAGCGCCTGCAGGTTGCGCTGAGCGGCGTCATGGGCGGCGCGGGCGGTGGTTATTTGAGCTTCCAGCGTGAGAACCTCTTCCCGATTTCCGCCGCTCTCGACCGCGCTGCTCTGGGCCTGCGCGGCGCGAATCTGGGCCAGAGCCCGCGCGGCCTGGCTCTGCGCCTCGAAATCGTCCAACTGCACCAGCAGTTGGCCCTTTCTCACATGCGCGCCTTCCTTGACGAACAGTTTTTTGATTGTGGTCGCCACCGGAGCGTGGGCTTCAAAATTCTCCAGCGGCTCGATCTTGCCGTTTGTAGAGATGACCGCGCGAATGTCCCCGCGCTCCGCGCTCGCAGCCTCAACCGGAACCACCTCGCCGTGCGACATAAAAGAGGCGAGCACAATCACGGCTGCGATGATACCCACAGCCCATAACAGCCAGCGGTTGCGGCCGAAAAAGCCGCTGCGATTTTCTATCGGCGCCATGGGGAACCGGAATTTACTGTAACACCCGAGCCCTGCTCACAAACGGCCATGTCCTTAACCAATTAGATGCAACTTCCTTGGAAAGAACGCAATTTCCTGAGGGTCGGATTGTTTCCCCCGCCGGATGGCTACAATGGAAACATGCCCAAGTCACCGCGCTACACAAAGGAACACGCCGCCGCCGGACTGAACCATAATTTCCCGGAAATCGAGACCTGGCCCAACCAGTTTCCCGGCTATGAAATTGTGGTGGATGATCCCGAGTTCACCTCGGTCTGTCCGAAGACTGGCTTGCCCGATTTTGGCCAGATCACCATTTGCTATATGCCCGCCAAGCGCTGCCTGGAATTGAAATCGCTGAAGGAATATCTTCAGTCTTACCGCAATCTGGGCATCTTTCAGGAAAACATTGTGAACCGCGTGCTGGAAGATGTAGTGCGGTGGGCGAAGCCGGTGTGGGCCGAAGTGAAGGGCGACTTCCGTCCGAGGGGCGGCATCTCCACCGTCATCATCGCCAAGTGGCCGCGGCCGAAAGAAGCAGCTCAGCGATGACCGGGAAAACGCACTTCTGATTGGCGTACTCGTCGCGGGCTGCCCCGTGTCTCGCCGTTTTTGCGAGACACCGGAGTGGTCGCTTCCAGACTCATGGTCAGTCGAAAGGCTGGATTCCCAGGTCTCGCAAATGCCCTGAGACACTTCGACTGCGCTCCCAGGGTTGGCTCTTGGGCGCCTGGCCACCCGTCGGCGAGTAGAATCGCCCTTATGTTCCCCTTTCAAATCGATCTGTCCCGTCTGTCATACATAGCGGTCTGGGAGACGATTGTTGCCCCAATGCTGACGGGGGGAACGATCGCGCTTGGTTGGCTCTACGCTCGCGAGGGAGTCTGGGGTAGTCTGCACGACGAGATGGTGCTCAAGATCGTTGTCGCCGTCTTCGCGGTGTATGTCGTGGGTACCGTAGTTTTGTACTTGAGCGCGTTCGAACTAGCAGCCGTTGCGCTCGCTGTGCTGATTCGCCAGACCGAATCCATTGAGCCATGGAAGAACAGGGAATGGCGAAGACTAGCATCGAAGTTCTTGGGGGAAGAACTCAGCCCCCCAGTAGAAGAGCCTCAGGCGGCGCCCCCGACTCGGCAATCGCAGCCGGCTATGGGCGCAGAGAGGTTATCCCGAATCATAGATGAAAATTTCGCAAAGGGAATGGCCCCCCTCAATTTCCAGCTCCGATGGCAAAAGTGGCATGGGGTTTTGAAGGCCTATTGGGCGGCGCCCACAGACCCTGGACAGTCGTTCGGTCACAGTTACTTCGCGTCGCTGAATTCAATCGGATGGGCTGGTTTCGTGGCAGCCTACATGTGCGGGAACGCCAATTGGCTTGTTTGGCTTGCGTGCGCGCTCACGATTGTTGTTTCTCATATCTTCTTCACCCTGAACCTGTCACAGCAACGAAATCCCGACCCGTCTGGCGAGAAACTTGCGGCCGAAATCTTGAGGGCGATCAAAAGTCATAACTCGGCGTAGCTTATCGCGTCGGAGCAGCATAAGGTCGGCTGGCCGCCCCGCGTCTCGCCTTTTCGGGAGACACGGGAGCGGTCGCTTCTGAAGTGACGGTTAGTCGAAAGGCTCGATTCCCAGGTCTCGCAAATACGGCGAGACCTGGGGCACCCGCTGAGACAATCGCTGCCAGCCCCATGCTATATTCCCGGCTACGTGACCCCGCCGAAAAAACTTTACCCCCGCACCGCGCTGGCCCTGCTGCTGGCGCTGAATCTGCTGAATTACGTTGATCGCTCCGTGCTGTACGCGGTGCAGGATCTGATCAAAGCCGAGTTCCATGGCGGCGATGCCGCCTACGGCATGCTGACCAGCGTTTTCTTTATTTTCTACATGATCGCCGCACCCTTCATGGGGCCGTTGGCGGAGCGCTTCCGGCGCAAGCCGGTGATCATCGCCGGAGCTCTGGTCTGGAGCGCGGCCACATTGCTGACCGCAGTAACCCACAATTTCACTGAACTCCTCATCCGTCACACGCTCGTGGGAGTAGGCGAAGCCAGCTTCGTCATTCTCTCCCCGACGTTCGTCGCCGATATGTTTCCGGAGAACCAGCGCGGGCGCGTGATGGGCGTGTTCTATCTGGCGATTCCGGTGGGCACGGCGCTGGGATACATTCTCGGCGGCTATCTTGGTCCTGCTTACGGCTGGCGCGTGCCTTTCTATGTCGGCGCTGCGCCCGGCGTGCTGCTGGCCTTTCTAATGCTGTTCGTGCCCGAGCCCGAGTGGGGACAATTTGATTTCGAAGCAAAGACTCCTTCTCGGGACACAGTTAAGGGCCTTGTCAGAAATCCTGCCTTCATCACCGCCACTCTTGGCATGGCGATGATGACTTTTTCCCTAGGCGGCCTGCAGGTCTGGATGCCCACGTTTCTCCACCGCGCCCACGGCTACTCGCTGGTGCACGCAAATCAGTTGTTTGGCCTGAGCATCGCGGTGAACGGCTTGGTCGCATCGCTGTCGGGCGGCTGGCTGTCCGACTATCTGTTGCGCTACACGAAGGCTGCGCATTACCTGGTTTCGGCCGTGAGTCTGGGCCTGGGAATCCCGGCCATGTGGGTGGCGCTTTACACCAGCGGAAATCGCATGGTGGCCGGCATTTTCGTCGCCGAGTTCTTGCTGTTGCTGAATACGGGCCCGCTGAACGCAGCGGTTATTAATTCGGTCGGCGCGCATGTGCGTGCTATGGCGCTGGCGGTGAATATCTTCATCTTCCACTTGCTGGGCGACATTCCCTCCGCCTGGCTCATCGGCTACATGTCAGACCACTACTCGTTGCAGGCCGCATTCCTGGCGCCGGTCGTCGCTGTCGCGCTGTCTTCTGCCATACTGTTCTACGGCATGAGATTCGCTCCGCCCGTACTGTTGCCTGATTCCGCTGCCGCGAAGGCGTCCGCAGGATGATTTATTTCCACTGGATTGCAGGCTGCATTCTGGGCGTTGCCTGGTTTTCGCGCATCGTGGATGCGGCCCTGGGCGTGCCCAAGATTCCCGACATTGCCCGAGCCGAATGGGACCGGCGACCTCCGGGGAATCTCCGCGTGAGCATCATCGTGCCCGCTCGCAATGAAGAAGAAAACATCGAACCGCCGCTTACGCAGCTTCTGAGCCTCGACTACGACAACTACGAGGTCATCGCCGTCGACGACCGATCCACCGACGACACGGGCGCAATCATGGATCGGATCGGCGAAAGCCCAGCCGCGCACGGCCGACTCAAGGTGATTCACGTCGAGGAGTTGCCCTCCGGATGGCTGGGGAAAACGCACGCCATGTGGTCGGCTTCGCAGCAGGCCAGCGGCGACTGGCTGCTATTCACTGACGCCGATGTTTTCTTTAAGCCCGATTCGCTGCGACGGGCTCTCGCCTACGCTGAGGCCGCCAGAGCCGATCACGTCGTCGTGTTTCCGCGCATTGTTATGCACCATCCCGGCGAAAAAATGATGATTGCATTTTTCCAGACGCTCTTTGTTTTTGGCCATCGGCCCTGGAAAGTGGCGGACCCGAAAACCAAAGACCACATGGGAGTGGGCGCTTTCAACCTGATCCGCCGGCCCGTGTACGACGCCATCGGCACTTATCAGGCGCTGCGCTTTGAAGTGCTCGACGATATGAAGCTGGGGAAGGTGGTCAAGAACGCAGGCTATGCGCAGCGCGTGGCGTTCGGGGAAGACCTGATTTCCGTTCGCTGGGCCAAGGGCGCGCTGGGAGTGGTGGACAACCTGACCAAGAATTTTTTTGCCGTGCTCTCGTTCCAGTGGTGGCGATCGCTGGTTTCGGCCGCCGGGCTGGCCTTCCTGAACCTAGTGCCCTTTCTCGGAATTTGGCTGGCTCACGGTTGGGCGCGGCTGCCGTATGCCGTGGCCCTGATCAGCATGTTCTCTATTTATGTCGGGATGTCCCTGAAGTCCTCCGTGCCGCCCTACTACTTTCTTTTGCACCCGGTGAGCACCTCGCTGTTCATCTACCTTACGCTGAGGTCGATGACTTTAACCCTAAGCCGCGGCGGCGTGGTTTGGCGCGGGACGTTTTACCCGTTGGACGAATTGAGAAGAGGGATGGTGTAACCATTACTGCTCCGGATCCTCCGGGATGTCCACCGGCAAAGTCGCCGGCTGACGTTTCTTAGTGGTCGTCGTGCTCTTGGGGTGGCGGAAGATTCCCGCGCTGTAGTGCCCCCGCTGTTTCACATCGAAGGCTTTCGGCATCGGCGGAAGTTTGGCTTCCTCGCCCTTTAGTTGGCGCGATTCGCTCACAATGATTTCCGCCTGGCCGGCATACTCGGTGAGGTCGCCGTGGACTTGAATCGACTTTCCCTCCAACTTCCGCACGTCGCCAATATGTTTCAGGTCTTCAGGGAAAATCACCGCGACAAAGGGACAGCTTGTTTCGGTGCAGAAGCCCAGGTAGCGCACGCCTCCAGCGCCTTCATCAACCCGGGTCACTTTGCCGGCAATGCACTTGGTTTCCCCGATGTGGCGAAGCGCTTCAGCGGCGGGAATGCAGTTGGCGTTGGAAAGGGCGGGAAGAGCTACGATCAGGCAAATCAGCCAACGGAGCGCGCGCATGCGAGGCCTCCTCGAAATCGGAAGCCATGGTAGGCCGGGGGGCGATCAAAGGGATGTGACGGCTGAACCAAGAGCCCTGTGCGTTTCCCGATTAGAAACCAGCCGCCGGGAGAAGGATCCCGTGGAGCCTTTCTCCCAGGCGCCGAGTCGAGAGGTCACTCAAAGGACTTGACCGCTGCCGCTTCGTCATCCTTCACGTCGAAAACCGTGTACAGCTTGGTGATTTGCAGCAGGTCGTGCACCTTCTTGGTCAGGTTGAGCAGCTTCAAGTCGCCCCCCTGTTTGCGCACGGTGGTGAAGGCGCTTACCAGTTCGCCAATGCCCGAACTGTCGATGTAGTTCACTTCGCCCAGGTTCAGCAAAATCTTTTTCTGGCCCTTGGCTAACAGCTGGCTCACCGTTTCCCGCAGAGTGATGCTGCCCTCGCCTAACGTGATGCGGCCGCTGCAATCCACCACCGTGACCCCATCCACCTGACGGGTACTAATCTTCATGCTCACGCGAAGCCTCCTTGCCGCCCCCGGATGGCCCGTGGACGTGCTTGATTAATTTAATTTCGGTGCCCGCTTGCGAAGGACGGATCTGCACGTCGTCCATGAACGAGCGAATCAGGAAAATGCCCCGTCCCGAGGTCTTCATCAGGTTCTCCGGCGCCAGGGGGTCGGGAATTTTGCTCAAATCCAGGCCGCTGCCCTGGTCCCGGATCGTGATCACGAGGTTGCGCTCACTGCTTTCAAAATCGAGCGCGACTTTTTTGTTTGGGTCGTAGGCGTTGCCGTGCAGCACGGCATTCACCGCCGCCTCCCGCACCGCCATGGCGATGCGCATGACCTCATCTTCGTCAAAGCCCGCTTTCGCCGCAATGCGGCTGGCTGCTTCCTCGGCGCTATCGACGGTCTCCAGCGTCGAATCCAGAGTGTAGGAGACCCGGAAGTCGGTCATGGCAAAGATTCTGAAAACAAATCCCGCGCGGAGCTGCAACCTTGCCTGGCGGAATTCCCCATGCCGCGTCTCGGCTATGCGGGCGGGAAACCCCTCCGGCTAGCGGATTCGGTAGTTTGCCCTTCCGGTGGGGAAATGTCAACGATTGAGGCCGTGCGTGTTGAGGCCGTGCGGGGAAGGAAACGCGAGATCGCAAAACGCTCGCGGCCCATCGCGTGAAGGCCTACTGTTTGTCGCCGCGATCCCGATCACCTCGCTCGATTCTGCCTTGACACGGTGAGGATGCTGGGTATGCTCAGGGCATGCCTTCGCTCGCCCTCACGGAATTGCTCGGCGCTCCGGTGTTCGACTCCGGCGGCGGCCAATGCGGCCGGGTGAGGGAATTGGCGCTGGCCCCCCAGGAAGACCGAGCCCGCGTTGCCACCTTCGTGGTTCGCACCAAGGCAGGCGACCGGCTGCTGCCCTCGAATCTTGTGAAATCCATTGATGGGGGCGTTTACGCTACCACCGCGGCCGCGACCTGGAGCGCGGTGAATGGCGCCGAGGGGCTCTTCCTGCTGGGGCGCGACTTGCTCGATCAGCAGATCATCGACGTGCACGGCCGCAAGGTGGTGCGGGTCAACGATGTTGATCTGAATGAAGAAGTCAGCGACAGCCATCCTGTTCTGCGCGTGGGCTCGGTGGATGTGGGCGTGCGGGGCGCGATCCGCCGCCTGCTCAAGGGCGTAGTACCCATGCTGGCGCTGCGCACCCTGCTCTATAACATTCCGCCGCGGCTCATCCCGTGGGAGTTCGTCGACCTGATCGAAACCGACCCGGCGCGACGGGTAAAGCTAAAGATTTCCCACGAGCGGCTGGCCCGGCTGCATCCCGCCGACATTGCCGATATTGTCGAAGATCTGGCTCCCGCCGAACGCGAAGCCGTATTCGAGACCCTCGACGAGGAAGTGGCCGCCGGAGCCCTGGAAGAAGTTGAACCTCGGGTGCAGAAGTCCATCATGGAGTCTCTGGGCTCCGAACGGGCCGCGGAAATCGTCGAAGAGATGAATCCGGACGCGGCTGCCGACCTGCTGGCAGACCTGCCCGAAGAGCGGACCTCGGAAATCCTGAAGGAAATGGCGCCGGAAGAGCGCGAGGAGATGGTCGAACTCCTCGAGTTCGGAGAAAACACCGCCGCCGGCCGCATGAACACGCTCTACCTCGCGTTGAGCGTAAGCTCTGCCGCGCATGACGCGGTGGAAGCGCTGCGAAACTTCGAAGGCGGCATTGAGACCGTGAGCACGATTTATCTAGTGGACTCACGCGGTACGCTGGCCGGCGCGGTTCCGCTGGCAAAGCTGGTGCTGGCTCCGCCCGCTGCTCCCTTGCTTTCGTTGACGCAGGAGCCTTTGATTTTTGCCTACGGCGGCACCAAGGACAACGAAGTTTCCGAGTTGTTTGATAAATACAACCTGCTGGCGCTGCCGGTGGTGGACGAGAACCGCAGACTGACCGGGGTCATCACTTCCGACGACGTGATCAGCCTGCTCCGCGCCAAGCTCTAGCTCCGCCAAATATCCCGGCGAGAACGGGAAACTCCTTGACGACTGCGTTGCCCTGATATAGATTCCGCCCACTATGGCGGACGCGAAGGATTCCGCAAAGTCCGGCGACTCGGCGCAGACCTGGTCCGGGTTGATTTCTGAACTGCAAAAAAGCTTCAACCTGCTGCGCGACGTGTTTGGCTACGCCATGCCGGGCGCGGTGTTTCTCTCGATCGGCCTGATGTCGGGACGGATCAAGGTGCGGCAGGTCAGTGAGTTGCTCGCTCCTCTCACAGTGCCGACGTGGGCGATCGTGGCATTGCTCATCATCGTGTGCTACGTAGTGGGACAGGTGTTGGCGGCGGTAGCCTACACGCCTTCGAACATTCTGAAAGCTCTGTGGGCCAAAAAGCACCCAGCCTGGGTGAAGAAGCAATACACGGAGGTCTCGCCTGAGCTGCTGGAGGTTCAGCGGCACTATCCGGGGTTTCTTCTGACCCTCGACCGGCGCGAGACTATCGGGATTTTCATCGGTTCGACCATGGTCGCGCTGCTCGGCGGAACGGCGGTCTTTTATCTGCACTGGTTCACCTTGCCCCGCGCCCTCCTGCTGGGCGGCTTGATTCTGCTGGTCGATTTCTGGACCGTGTTCTCGCACCTGGGGCGCGTTCGCACCGCGATTGAGGCGGCCTCGAAGCTAGCGGCCGAATACGATGAGAAACGCTCCAAGGGCGAGGGCGGCGGAAAGACGGACGAAATCAAGCACGCCTTGCTTGATCTGATCAAAAGCGCAACCGATGCCACTAGCGGGCTGTAATGGCGCCCATTGAGCAACCCTTTCTAGCTGTTCAGAACTCCTGACTGCATTTATCCTGTTCCATCGTCCTGGCCGATTTCACTTGGCCATCGTGAGTCATGAAATTCTTCCGACGCTGGAAAATCCGGATTCTTTTGTTCCTGGCCGTCGTCGGCCCCGGATTCATCACCGCCAACGTCGACAACGATGCCAACGGCATTTACACCTACTCCTCCGCCGGGGCGCAATTCGGACACATGCTGCTCTGGACGATGATTCCGGTCACCGTCTCCCTCATTGTGGTGCAGGAAATCTGCTCCCGCATGGGCGCGGTCACCGGCAAAGGGCTGAGCGATCTGATCCGCGAGGAATTCGGCTTCCGCATCACCTTCTTCATGATGATCGGAATCCTGCTCACCAATTTTGGCAACGTGGTGGGCGAATTCGCCGGCATCGCGGGCAGCCTGGAACTTTTTGGACTGTCTAAGTTCGTTACCGTTCCTGTCTGCGCCGTAATCGTGTGGCTGATCATCGTCAAGGGCCAGTACAAAAGCGTGGAGAAAGTCTTTCTGGCGGCGTCGTTCTTCTACATCACCTACATCGTCGCCGGCGTGCTGGCCAAGCCGGCCTGGATTGAGGCCTTGGTGGCGACCGTCAAGCCGCCGGAGCGGGAAATGTTTCGCCATACCGATTATCTATATATGGTGATCGGCGTGGTGGGCACGACGATTGCCCCATGGATGCAGTTCTATCTGCAAGCCTCCGTGGTCGAGAAGGGCGTGACCGCGCGGCAGTACAAAGCGTCGCAATTGGACGTCATCAGCGGCTGCATCTTCACCGACGTGGTGGCGTGGTTCATCATCGTGGCCTGCGCGGCCACGCTCTACATGCACGGATATCGCAACATCTCGGATGCAAAAGACGCCGCCCAAGCCCTGCGTCCCCTGGCAGGCGACTATGCCTACATCCTCTTTGCCATGGGACTGTTCAATGCTTCTCTGTTTGCGGCTTCGATTCTTCCGCTTTCAACCGCCTATACCGTGTGCGAGGGCTTGGGCTTCGAATCTGGCGTAGGAAAGAAATTCAGCGAAGCGCCGGTATTTTATTGGTTGTACACGATTCTGATCGTCGCCGGCGCGGGCGTGATTCTCACTCCCAGACTTCCGCTCATCAAAATTGCCATACTCTCGCAGGTCGTGAACGGAATTGTATTGCCGTTTGTTCTGGTCTTCATGCTGCTGCTGGTGAACAAAAAAGAGCTGATGGGCGAGCATGTCAACTCTCGTTTTTACAATTTTGTAGCCTGGGCGACGGTCGTCATTATGATCGCGCTGACCATCGTCTACTTCTGGAGTCCCGGTTCGGGAATCGGCTAGAACTCGCAGATAACCTTTTTGTTTCAATTTGCCTCCAAATTAATAGGGGGATAACTATGCTTACCCGTTCTGCATTCCTCTCAAGCGCTCTCTGCCTGGTTTTGGCGGCTCCTTCGTATGCAACGGCTAATTCTTCGGCATCGACGGCTCCCCCTGCGCCCAAGCCGGTCAAGGAATATCACGACGGCAGCATTCGCGATCTCGGCGCCATCGGTAACCGAAACGTGGGCTGCGGACGCGGAATCGGAAACTGGTACAGCCTGGAAAAACAGATTGCTATGGGGAAGCAATTTGCTGTGCAGGTCGAGAACACCAGCAAGATGGTGAAGGATCCGGTGGTGACGGAATACGTCAACCGGATCGGCCAGAATCTGGTGCGGAACTCAGACGCGCAGGTCCCCTTTACGATCAAAGTGGTGGATTCCGATGAGGTCAACGCGTTTGCTCTGCCGGGAGGATTTTTCTTCGTCGATTCCGGCCTGATCCTCGCGGCAGATAACGAAGCGGAACTAGCCGGCGTGATGGCCCATGAAATCGCCCACGTGGCCGCATGCCATGCTGCCCGCGAGAACACACGTGGCAACCTCATGAACCTCGCTTCCATTCCTTTGATTTTTGTGGGCGGTGCGGTGGGCTACGCAGGTTATGAAGCAGCGGGCCTGGCATTACCGCTGACGTTCCTTAAGTTCTCCAGAAGCTTCGAGGCGGAGGCCGACTACCTGGGGGTGCAGTACATGTACAAGGCGGGATACGACCCGCAGGCTTTCACGGCATTTTTCGAGAAGATCGATGCCATGAACAAGAAGAAGCCGGGCTTCATTGCGAAAGCTTTCGAGACTCATCCGCAGACGCCGGACCGCATCGAGAAGACGCAGGACGAGATCAATACGCTGCTGCCGTCGCGTGCGGAATACAAGCTCGACACTTCCGAATTCGAGAATGTGAAAGCGCGGCTGGCCGAAATCGAAAATCGGCACAAACTCAACGATCACCAGGAGAAACGTCCCACGCTTCGCCGCGCTTCCAATCCCAATGGCTCCGGCGGCAACGGCGAAGACCAGCGGCCGACTTTGAAACGGCGCCCTGACAATCAGTGAATGGTTAGATGATTTTGCCCGCGGCCAGCTCACGGACGAGCTGCAGGTCCGCTTCGAGGAAGTCGTAAGAAGGCAAATCTTGAGGATTGGCCCACTGCATGTCGCGAAAGATGCGGTTTTCCAATTCGCCGGCATATTCGCGTACCACGAAGAATCGCAATTCCACCGCTGCGCCGTTGGGATACTCATGGCGAATGCGTGAAACTTCGTCGCCGATGCGGGCGTCGATGCCCAGCTCTTCTTCCAGTTCGCGCCGCATCGCATCGCGAGGCTGCTCGCCCTCTTCAATCTTGCCGCCGGGAAACTCCCACTTCAGCGGCATGGTCTGGTGCCGCGTGCGCTGGCAGACCAAAATTTTGCCGTCTTTGACGATCAGCGCTGCCACCACTCGTTTCATGGGGAAACTTACGCTCCGATGAGCTATCGGGATTGGGGGGCAATACATCTTAGCCCGGAGGGATGTGGAAAACGCTCCGGGTGAACCGCCGCCGCTAACGCCCGCAAACCCCGCAGCAAAGTCGGGGCCGGAGTGTTCAGAAACTCGTCACGAATGCAATACACTCGGTTCTTCTGGACCGCGCGCATCTCAGACCAGCCGCGGTCGCAGACGACCTTCTCCAGCGGAACGCGGTCGCCGGCCCCGCACCAAGCCGCGATAAAAACCTCGGGATCTGCCACCAGGACCGCGTCTGCGGTAGTCTGCACACCGGGCGTGCCCACGCATTCTCCGCCCGCCGCTTCCACCAACTCGGCAACCCAGCGCTGCGAAGCGATAATCGGCTTGCCCCATTCCTCGCAGAACACGCGCGGGCGAGAACGGCCGTTGGTTTGGGCCCGGACCGCAGCGATCTCTTGCCGCATATCGCTGATGACGGCCTCACCGCGTTCAAAAACGCCCATGATTCCGGCAATGGCCACGATGTCCGTATAGATTTCTGCCAATGTTCTGGGCGCAAATCCAAGGAAGCGCGCGCCGGATTTTAAGATCTCCACGACAGCCTTTTCCTGATAGGGAACCGAGGCAATCACCAGGTCAGGCCGCGCCGAGGCGATCTCGGCGGACTTCGCCGTCCAGGAATCGGAGACAATGACGCGGCCGTTCTGGGCGATTTCCGGACAGAGCTCCAGGCAATATTTCGTGCACGCCACCACACGATCAAGCTGGCCGATTGCGGCCAAAATGACCGTGGCGCTTGGCTGCAGGCAAACTACGCGGCGTGGAGTGTGGTCGGAGGTCATGACCAAAAAGGGGTCGGAAGCTAATCTATTGCCCGGCGAATCGTTACAATGTCCCGGCATGTACTCGGCCCAACTGCTCGACCATTTTCAGAATCCGCGCAACGCGGGTGAAGTGTCCGAACCGGATGCCGAAGCGCGGATCGAAAACCCGGCCTGTGGCGACGTTCTGCAACTTACCATGAAAATCTCTGCCGGCCGCATTTTGGACATCCGATTCCGCGCCAAAGGATGCGTGCCCGCTATGGCCTGCGGCTCGGCGCTCACTGAGTTGGCCAAAGACAAGACCATCGAAGAAGCCCTCAAGCTGCGCGGGGAAGACCTGGTGGCGGCCGTCGGCGGCCTGCCCGAGGCTTCCGGCCACGCCGCCGCCCTCGCGATTGACGCACTTGCATCGGCGCTCAGGAGCTGACCGCCAAAAAAGCGTGTTCCCCGTGGCGGCCTCCGAAAAGCACTAGCCACAGAGGAAAACAGCGGAGAAGAGCGCTAACTCATCGAATCGGGGAAGTAGATGTTCCAGTTCTTTTCCCGCGCGAGTTCTTCCAGGTAGGATGTGGGATTCACCGCAAACGGATGTTTCGCAATAGCCAGCATGTCGGCATCCCAGCGCGAATTACCGAAGGCTGCATCGGGGTCTTTGCGTACCACTTCGCGAATTACCCGCGGCTTGCCTTCGCCGGAAGGCAGGCGCGTTAGCTCATCGGTAATTCGTCCATTCTCTACGCGCACTGCCGCTGCGAGAATTTTGTCTTTACGAATTCCGAAATGCTTCATCGCCGCCTGAATCACCCACTCGCTGGTAGAGGACACCGCCCAGACGTCACAGCCGGAGTCCAGCAACCGGCGAACGATCTCCTGCATTTCAGGAAAAATCTGCGCCACTATGTTTTCCTCGAAGTACCTTGCCGCGGCGTTGCGCACGTCATCTTCTTTCAGGCCCGACAGCATGGTCACCATGGCGCCGCACATTCCATCTTCGCTCACCCGGCCCGCGAGATATTCGGAATAGCGAGCCCGCTCGCGACGCATCACTTCGCCGGCCACCAGGCGCTGCTCGAACCCCCAGCTGAAGAAACCCTCTCCCGCATCGCCCGACCAGAGCGTGCCATCGCAATCAAAAGCGGCGAACCGGGGGTTCAGGCGCAGAACGGTGTCAATGAAGGCTGCGGCTTTATCGCTGAAGTTTGCGGTCACGCTGGGCATAAATCCAGCATGACAAAGCCTCTGGATTTCGTAAAGGGGGCCTGCATCACGACGGTACACGGGGGGCCAGTAGCGCGGCGTAGTCCTGTGGCGTATCGACGTTCATAGTGACAACTGGATCATCGATGGGAACGTATTCAATATGGCTCAGATTCGCCTGCTCGACTTCTCGCGCGGTGGAAGTGGCGGGGGCCCGCAGGAAGGCCTCGATCATCTCGCGCCCGACCAATATTGGATGCCCGTGTTTGCCGGCATGTTCCGGCACAATCGCCCACTTATCCCGCGTCACGGCATCTTCAAATGCTGCGTGCAGTTTGCCGAGAGTTGAAGGTCCCACCGGAGGCCGGTCCACCAGCGTGATCATGGCCGCGTCGCGGCCGCGGTTCAGCACTTCCTGCAAGCCCACCTGCAGTGAACTGAACTGCCCCCGCTCTGGGGCGGGATTGGTCACGATGACCGCCGCCGCCGCATAAACCAAAGGGGCAAGGTTCGCCGCGTTCTTTCCCGCCACCACAATCACGGCATCGTTGAACGGATCGTACGCCTGGATCGCGGCGGAGAGAAACGTCTGCCCCGAAGCGGAGGCCAAACCCGCGCCGGTGGGCGGCCACGGCAACAGGGCCTTGTCGCTGCCCATGCGGGTGGACTCGCCGGCCGCCAGGATCACAGCACACAGACTGGGCGCTCTGCTCATGCCCCGAAGATAGCAGAAAACTGCCAGGATGGAGGACTTTCGCTCTTGTGGCGGTGTTTTTTGACTGGCCTCGAGCAGCAGGCTAGTCCTGCTGCTCGATCTTCTCCGCCGATTCAGGCTGCGCCGCCTCCGCCGCAAGCCGCTTGCCACCAAACCAGCTCATATGCGGCAACTCACGTTCCACGTTGCGGCGGACCGCGATCAGCTCTGCCGTAATCGCCACTGCGATTTCTTCCGGCGTGACCGCACCAATATCAAGGCCAATCGGTGCATGCACTCGCTCAAACATCTCGGCAGGCAAGCCCTCCTTGGTCAATTCATGGAAGATGCCGATGGTCTTGCGCTTCGAGCCGATCATGCCCACGTACTTCGCCCGCGTCTGCACCGCCCAGCGCAGCACCCGCATATCGTCGCGATGGCCGCGGGTTACGATCACAATGTACGACGACTCACTCGGCGACAAACGCCGCATCGCCTGATCGAAGTCCTCGGCCAGAATTTCCGCCGCCAGGGGAAAGCGCTCTCGGTTGGCGTAGGTCTCACGGTCATCCACCACCGTGATGTCGAACCCGGCGCCTTTGGCGATCCTATAAAGGCTTACGGATACGTGGCCTGCGCCGAAAATATAAAGTGACGCCGCAGGCAGGACGGGCTCGATGAAAATGTCGAGCGTACCGCCGCAGATCAATCCCGTGTCGTGCTTCGGGTTCTGATTAAGATTGAACGTCAGGCTGCGCGGCTTCTCACTCTCCATCACCTCGCGCGCGGCCTGCCAGACCTCAGCCTCGACGCAGCCTCCGCCGATGGTGCCGAGAATCGAGCCATCGTCCCGCACCAGCATCTTCGCCGTTTCAAACGACGGCACCGAACCGCGCACATTGACGATCGTCGCCACCGCACCCCGCCGTCCCTCGCGCCGCAGCTTGACGATTTCTTCGTAGATATCCATTGCCGTTGATTATCGAAGCTTGCTGACCGTGCGTCAACAGAACATCCGTTTCTGCGAAACCGGCAGGCCCCTCTGTGCTTTCCTGTGTCCTGCTGTGGTATTCCTTTGCTAGAAAGGTGGTTGCCATGAAAGCTATCCGCATGCACGAATTCGGCGGCCCAGAAGTTCTCCGATACGAAGATGTCCCCGATCCCACGCCGCGCAAGGATCAAGTGCTCGTCCGCGTGAAGGCCTGCGCCATGAATCATCTCGACCTCTGGGTTCGGAATGGGCTCCCGGGTGTAACTCTGCCCCGCATTCTCGGCAGCGACATTGCCGGAGAAGTCGTCGAGGTCGGCGAATATGTTAGCGGACTGAAGCCTGGCCAGCGCGTTGTGGTCGCGCCCATGCATTTCTGCAATCATTGTGTGCAATGCGCCTCCGGATTGCAGAACCTCTGCCCGCAGTTCACTTGCCTGGGCAACGCCGTCGACGGCGGCTATTGCCAGCTCATCGCGGTGCCGCAAGTCATCGTGATTCCCATTCCGGACAGCCTCGATTTCAACCACGCCGCCAGCGCTCCGCTCGTATTCACCACGGCCTGGCACATGCTGGTCAGCCGAGCACGAATTCGTCCCGGGCAAACCGTCCTGGTTTTGGGAGCCAATTCCGGAGTGGGCATCGCCGCCATTCAAATCGCCAAATTGTTCAACGCCACAGTCATCGCCACAGCAGGTGATGAACAAAAGATGGACAAAGCCCGCGCCCTTGGCGCCGACCACGTCATCGATCACTATAAGCAGAAGATTTCCGCCGAAGTCAGAAAGCTCACCAACCGCGAAGGCGTAGATATCGTCATCGAGCACGTCGGCGCAGCTACGTGGGAAGAAAGCCTGAAATCGCTCAAGCCCGGCGGCACACTCGTGACCTGTGGCGCCACAACCGGCCCGCAGGTTGGCATCGACCTGCGATTCCTCTTCACCCGCCAGTTGTCGCTTTTCGGCTCTTATATGGGAACCATGGGAGAGCTGCACGAAGTGCTGAAGCACGTTTTCAGCGGGAAGTTGAAGCCGGTGGTCGATCGCATATTTCCGCTGAGCGAAGCCCGCACTGCCCACGAATATATGGAAGCCAGCAAGATGTTCGGTAAGATCGCGCTGAACCCCTAAACAACCACAAGGGAACACAGAGTTCACCACGGGTAGTGTCCTAATGCTGCACTTTTAGGACACTACCTTCAGCACGGTTCCTGTGTCCTCTGTGCCACCCGGTGGTCTAGAATATGAGCATGAGCGAAGGCCTCAACTTCGGCAGCTACATCGCCACTGAAAACGGCAAGCGCGTCGCCAAGGACCTCACCTACGGCAATCCCGCGCCGGAGGGCCTGGTGCTCACCACGCTCGACAACGCCGTCAACTGGATGCGCAAGAATTCCATCTGGCCCATGACCTTCGGGCTGGCCTGCTGCGCCATCGAAATGATGTCCATGGGCGCGTCGCGCTTCGACATTGCCCGCTTCGGGGCGGAAGTCTTCCGCCCCTCGCCCCGGCAATCGGATCTGATGATCATCGCCGGCCGCGTCTCCAATAAAATGGCACCCGTCATCCGCCAGCTCTGGGAACAGATGCCCGAGCCGAAGTGGGTCATCTCGATGGGCGCCTGCGCGACTTCCGGCGGCGTCTTCCAGAACTACGCGCTTGTGCAAAGCGTGAACCAGGTCATCCCGGTGGATGTCTACGTCCCCGGCTGCCCGCCCCGCCCCGAGCAACTGATCTACGCCATCACTCTGCTGCAGCAAAAGATCCAAAAAGAACGCGGCACCATCAAGCGCGCGCTGAATATCTCCTAAACAAACTCTGCTATCCCAACCGTAGCGCACCCTGAGCGAAGCCGAATGGAAGCGGAAGCGGAGCGGAGGGACCTTGGGTGTCGCGGGCAAAGGCCCCACTCTAGTCGCAAAGAACGCGAATGGGATCGGTCACCCACCGCGAATACAGCACGTGCTGTATTGATTTTCCGAGGTCATCTGATCTAGCGTCGGCAGGTATCCAAGCAAATTAGTGCGGCAGAGGGCGCGTTCAATCGAGCGCGGCTTTGCACAGGCTGGAACAACCACTTCAAGCCACTGATTCGGGCGTGCCGAACTCAGGGATCACGCCACAACCGGCAGACAGTTCTGTCTTAGCGATTACAAACGACCGATGGCTCTGTAATGCCTTGGTCAAAAGTGAAGGAGATAATTATGCAAATCGTCGTCATCGGCGGCACTGGACTCATTGGATCAAAGCTGGTCAACAAGCTTCGTGGACACGGGCATGAAGCGGTAGCGGCAGCGCCCAATACCGGGGTCAACACCATCACGGGCGAAGGGCTGGCCGAAGTGCTGAAAGGCGCCTCGGTCGTGGTTGACGTATCAAACTCCCCCTCTTGGGAAGACGCAGCGGTGCTGAAGTTCTTCGAAACCTCCACTCACAACCTCCTAACCGCTGAAGCGGCCGCAGGGGTCGGACATCACGTTGCCTTATCGGTTGTAGGAACCGGCCGGCTGTCGGAAAGCGGTTACTTCCGCGCGAAGATCGCTCAGGAGAAACTGATCAAGGAGTCTTCCATCCCCTACTCCATCGTGCACGCGACCCAGTTCTTCGAGTTCCTCAAAGGCCTTGCCGACATTTCCATGGTCGACGGCAAGGTGCATTTGCCCCATGTGCTTTTTCAGCCGATGGCGGCCGACGATGTCGCGAGTGGCGTAGCCAGGGTTGCAGTCGGTCCGCCGGTAAACGGCATCGTCGAAATTGGAGGCCCCGAACAATTCCGCGTGGATGATCTGGTCCGGCGGCGCTTGGCTTCACTCAAGGATCCCCGCGAAGTCATAGCTGATCCGAACGCGCGTTATGCGGGAGCGAAACTCAGCGAGAAAACCCTGGTGCCGGCCAATAACGCGCGGCTCGGTGAGACCCGCTTCGAAACCTGGCTCACGCAGCCCGCAGCACAAATTGCGAAGGCGGCATAACTGCGAAGTACCGACTACCCATGGCACATTGCCATGGCGTGGGTCAAGCGAAAGGATTTATGACGCTCACAAAACGTCCGGCGGTTTCCACGGATTCACGAATCGTCCGGATTCGGACTGTTTGCTTTTCAGTTTAACGATAAAGGAGCAATCATGAAAATTGGCATCATCGGCGCAGGGTAGCGCACTCACACATCGGCTCGTGATGCAGGTGAGAGGTGGGAAAGCAAATGACCCTGACACCTGGCCAGACCTTCTACGAAGGCCCCAATGATGTCCACGTCGTGGGGCGGAACGCAAGCCAAACCAAACCGGCGAAATTCCTCGTCTTCTTCGTGAAGGACAAAGGCGCTCCGCTATTGGTGCCTGCCAAATAAAACATGAAACTGCGAGTAATTCTGCTCGCACAAAGTTAAGGAGAAATTCATATGAGCACGATTACGGCAAAAGATGGCACGACAATCTACTACAAAGACTGGGGCAAGGGCCCGGTGGTTACGTTTTCGCACGGATGGCCGCTGAATTCCGATGCATGGGACGGGCAAATGCTTTTCCTCGCCCAGAATGGTTTCCGCGCGGTTGCTCACGACCGGCGTGGTCATGGCCGGTCCAGCCAAGCCTCGTCCGGGAACGATATGGATGGGTACGCCGACGATCTCGCAGCGGTTATTGAGGCACTTCATCTCAAGGATGTGACTCTTGTCGGTCACTCCACCGGCGGGGGCGAAGTTGCGCGCTACATCGGCCGCCACGGCACGAAGCGAGTTGCCGCGGCTATTTTGATCGCCGCTGTGCCGCCGATCCTGGTGAAGTCCGCTTCCAACCCTGAAGGGATCCCCATCGAAGTGTTTGACGGACTGCGGAGCGGTCTTGCCAAAGACCGTTCCCAGTTCTACAAAGACTTTGCCGTAATGTTCTATGGCGCCAATCGGGCGAGTGCGAAGGTCTCGCAGGGAATGCTCGACCAGTTCTGGCTGTGGAGCATGCAGGCCGGTCTCAAGAACTCCTACGACAGCATCAAGGCATTTTCCGAGACTGACTTCACCGAGGACCTAAAGAAATTTGATGTGCCGACGCTAGTCATGCACGGCGAGGACGATCAGGTCGTGCCCATCAAAGATTCGGCGAAGAAATCGGCCAGGCTGATCAAAGGGGCGCAGGAAATTTACTATCCGGGCAGGCCCCATGGCCTCACGGCTACGCACCAGGATGAAGTCAACGCCGACCTGCTGAAATTTCTGAGGTCGGTCCAACAAGCTCGCAAGGCAGCCTGAGTCTTTGCCTCGCAGCAGATCGATCTAAGGCTGTTGCTCTACTGCTATTCGCCCGATTTGTTTGGGGATCTGTTTGTTGCTTATGCGCAACGCGCGGGGGAACGGAGTTTTCGCGATTTCTTCCGCTTGCCATCGACGAAGGAGAATCGCAGCCAGTTGGTGGACCCTGCGTGTAGCGCATAAGAGCCGCGTCCACCGACTGGGGACGCCGGCGGCGCAGGAGGAACGCGGAAATCCGCAAGGGAATTGCCGCAAACCCCGACGCCCACGCAACCGACTGAAAGTTCCAGAAGAACGCCAAAGTAGTTGCCTGTTCCCAAGTAAATCGTTCTATCCAATGGCGCTCGGTTACGGCCCCCTCTGTGGTAATTTCTTGGTGCCGATTTTCGCGTCGAAGTCGAACGCCGCGAGAACGCGCAAATTCCCAACCCAGGAGGAATGCTGGCAATGAACCGACGTGAGTTTCTAGCGGCTTCAGTGGCAGGCGCCGCCATTTTGCAGCAGGGATTGACGGCGTTCGCCGCACCGGCAGGGAACCTAGAAGTGGCGATCGATGCCTCCAAGAGCGGGGAGCCAGTCACTCCGTTGATTTTCGGAGGTTACATGGAGCCGGCCACCACGCGAGTTTGGGCCGAGATGCTGACCGATAGAAAGTTTGCCAACCCGATTACCAGTGCTGTGCCGGTGCCAAGCAATTCTTTTTTTCGCCGTTTTTTCGGCGAGCCCTTCAAGCCGGTTGGCCCCGCCGATGCAATCGAAATGGATAGCGCGCGGCCGTTTGTTGGCAAACACAGCCCGCGCGTGAAGCTTGCCGGTTCGGCATCCCGCGGCATACAGCAGTCGAAACTGCGCCTAGGCCGCGGCAAGAGTTATGTGGGCCGGGTTTATCTTGCGGGAGATTCCAGCGCTCGAGTTGAGGTGCGTTTGGTCTGGGGAACTGGTGCAGGTGATTCGCAGGCCATCGCGATGCCGCCGTTGTCGCGGGAATACCGGAAATTCCCGCTGAACTTCACTTCCGCGGCCGACACAGAAGATGCACGTCTGGAGATACTGGGCACCGGCAGCGGCACGTTTCACGTTGGGGCTGCTTCGCTGATGCCGGCTGACAATGTCGAGGGATTTCACGCCGGGATGGTCCGTCTCTACAAGGAGGCAGGTTTCAAAATGGCCAAGTGGCCGGGGGGAAACTTTGTCTCCGCCTACGACTGGTACGACGGAATTGGCGATCCCGATAAGCGCCCGCCGCGCCAGCAGCCGATGTGGTCCGATCGCGTGGAGCCGAACGATGTGGGCCTGCATGAGTTCGTCGCTTTCTGCCGGTTGCTGGGCGCCGAGCCCTACGTGGCGATCAACAGCGGATTCGGGGAAGCCCGAGTGGCGGCCGAAGAAGTGGAATACTGCAATGGTTCGACCGACACACGCCTGGGTAAACTGCGGGCGGAGAACGGACATCCCGAGCCCTTCAACATCCGCCTCTGGTGCATTGGCAATGAGATGTACGGTCCCTGGCAGTTCGGCCACATGTCGCTGAACCAGTATTGGGTGAAGCACAACTACATCGTCGAAGCCATGAAAAGAGTGGACCCGAGCCTCAAGGTGACGGTTTGCGGGGCGAGCGTCTGTGAGAAGTCCCTGGGCGGCGCGGAAAAGAAAAACGATTTCTTTCCCGACAAGTGGGAGCCGCTGGTTGAGGAGAAATTGCCTTATGAGTTTGGCAGCTTGAATGATTGGGACGGATGGCTGCTCGAGAACTGCGCCGACAACATCGATCATCTTTCTGAGCACACTTACGCCTATCCTGATCTGGCGTTCGATGCCGAGAAGCAGCGTTTTGTGGATGTCCAGGATCCGCTGCAATTCCGAACTCGCAGGATGGCCAACCGCATCGGCGAAGCGTTTGAGGCGTGGGAGAAATATGTGGAAAGAATGCCGTCGTTGAAAGAAAAGAACATCAAGTTCATTTTCGATGAATGGGGAGTTCGCAACCGATCGGCGGATGGAAAGTCACATCCTCCAACGGGAATGGTGGCGCCGCTTTCTTACGCGCTCTTCCTAAACGAATTGTTCCGCCACTCCGATATGGTAGCGGCGAGCTGTCCGACGGGAGGACTGTATACGGTGTTGATCAACAACACCGGCGAAGCGGTGGGTTTCGCCGCCGAGGGACTGGTGATGAAGCTCATGGCAAACCACTTCACCGGCGCATTCCCGGTCCAGGTCAGTGGCAATTCGCCGCCGCAGCCGATGAGCGGCACTCCGATGGTCGATATCGGGACAAAGCCCACCGGAAGCCCAACTTATCCTCTCGATGTGCTCGCGGCGTTCTCCAGCGATAAAAAGAATTTTCTTCTTTCTGTGGTCAACCCGACGGAAGAGGCGCAGGAGTTTTCACCCCAGATCACAGGAGTGAAACTGCGCGGGCCGGGCAAGCTGTGGCAGATTGCGGCGCCCAGCGTGAACGCAGCGAATGAGCCAGGGAAAAAGCCCGTGGTGGAAATTCTTGAGTATCCACAGAAAACGCTTTCTGGGAGCGTGCAGGTTCCGCCCATCAGCGTCAACGTGTATGAATTCGAGATTGGGTGAGGAGCGAGCGGCCACCCTATTGCTTCATACGGCTTTCGAGTATTTCTGTATATAGATCGCAAACCGCCCGCCGCAATCCTTCTTTTGCCGCTGGGCCGCCATCTGTGAAATCGAGGTAGGCGCGCGCAGTTGTGTCGAATTTCGGCCATCGCGGTAGGTTCCCGCCGTTGGGATTGCCCGTCTTGGCGAAGTTGGTCCAGTACTCCTGCATCTGCTGGGAAATCTTCTGATCGGTTTCGTCGTATTTTCGTGTGTTCTGCCCGCCTTCGAGGTTGCCGAAGACATAAGCAACTTCGCTGCCATGCGGCGCTCCCAAAGCCTTCTTACCGGGGGCGGAGCGCGAGAACTGAAACTGGTAAGCGGAATTTCCTGCGCGGGCGTGCCACACAAGTTCTGTCACCGAGCCACAGCGGAACTGCGTGTCTGTAGCCCACTGCGCCATTACGGGTCCGAGTTCCGGGTCCGGCGGGGGCTCGGTTGCGCCAGTCAGTTCGTATAGGGTAAGCGCCCGCTGGGCCTGCGGCCCATACTGCTGAGAGATTGCTTCCCGCAGGCTGCCGTTCATGGGGAAGAAGGGCCGCTGCAGTTCCTGGGAATTGCTGCCTAGCAACAGATCGACGTGTTGCTCGTGGCCTTCGGCAAAAACGCGCATGGGCGACTCTGGAAATAGCCAGCCGTCAACGTTCACTCCCAACGTAGGCCCGAGGAACGCGAGCCCTTGCCCGGCGGCTTTCTGGAGATCGGCAGTGGAGAGTGCCCGTAGTTTGACCAGAGCATGGTCGCCGGTGAAATTCAAACTGGTCGCGAGGTCTTGTCCCTTCTTCTCTGCTTCCCGAAGTGGCGGAGGCGCGACGACTGGACCACTCTCCCCGATCACCCGTTGGAATAACCCCTGGCTCAGCGGCGAGGCCATCAGCACATTGATGTCAAGCGAACCCGCGGATTCCCCGAAGATCGTTACATTGCCGGGGTCGCCGCCGAATTTCGCGATGTTGTCGTGGACCCAACGCAGAGCGAGAATCTGATCCAGCAGCCCATAGTTCCCGGAGACATGGTGCGGCGATTCCCGGCTGAGTTCGGGATGGGCAAAGAAGCCGAAAACACCCAGCCGATAATTGACGGTGACCAGCACCACAGCGTGACGGGCCAGGTTCTCGCCGTTGAAGATGGATTCGGCGCCCGACCCGGCAAAGTTACCGCCGCCGTGAATCCAGACTATGACGGCTGCCGCAGACTTCATGGGCCGCTTCGGCGTCCACACGTTCAGATAAAGACAATCTTCGCTGCTCTTCTCGCCGAGCGCGCCGCCCTGCACGCAAGGCGCTCCGAACTCGGTCGCGTTTCGAACACCGGACCACGACTTGGGTGGCAGGGGCTCCCGCCAGCGCAGGTCGCCGGTTGGGGGCTGGGCAAAGGGAATGCCCTCGAACACTGCTTCGCCATCGGGTGTGAGGGCGCCCCGAATCTTGCCGCTGCGGAGAGAAACTGTCGGACCGGACAGAGTGGAGCTTGCCGAAAGCGGGACTTGCCCCCACCACATGGCACAAGTGAAAACGCTCATCAATGCGATAAGTTTCATGGTTTCCTTTGCCTTCGTTACTTTCTCCGGTTAAGGTCGCGCGACAGCATCAACTTGAACGTTAGTCGGTCGGAGCCGGCGGTCAAACCGACGCCGACACCGGCTTCCACATCCAAAAACTTGCTGCTGTGGTCCATGACGGCCCAAACTTCGTGAAACTGGTCGTGCAAGGGAACGAAGTTCCGCAGTGGACCGAAATCGTCATATTCTTCGGCGGCAACCGCCCATTGCTTGTTCAGGTTGTATGCAACCCGCCCCGACGGAACGAACTCGAGATTGCCGAATCCTCCCTTGTAGTCGGTGTCGAAAATCGGGTTGTAGATGAGGTCCACTCGGCGCAGATGCAACCCCACGATGGTCCTGATTTCGGAGCTGACGCGGCTGGGTTCCCAATAGAGCGCGTTCACGCTGAATTCGAAATTGACTCCGTAGAAAAACGTACGTTCGTCGGCGTGAGGGCGGACGAACAGCTCGCGGATTTTAAATCCATTGATGGTTGCGCCGCGCCCCGTGGAGTGGAGGCTGTAGACGGGCAAGTACAGTCCCTGCTCAAACCAGGGAGCCACGCCGTAAGCCCACTCGGCGGTGCCGTTGAATGAATCGTTAGGAATAATGCCACCGGGGAAATCGGGAGACTTTCTGCCGATGGGCGTGAAGTTGCTGTGAATCATCAAATTGAACACGCCGGTCGGCGCGATGGCGGCGTCGTAAACCTGGATTTCATCGGTTTGGGCAAAGGCCAGCGCAGAGAAAAAGAGAATGATCGAGATTGACAGCACTTTGAGCATGCGTTGTGACTGCCGAGCGTTGCTCGGCCGGACAGCCCCTTCGACTTCGCTCAGGGCAGGGTGAGGGCGGCTGTCCCCACGTCAGTATTTCTCGCCCAACCAAATCCCCACCCGAGCGCAAAGATCGCGCTAAGAGGGGACACCAGCGCAACCCGTCGATTCTCGCTACTTTGACGGATCGACCAGCGCTCCATACACCGCGGCGTGGCTGCGGTAGAGGAGCGAATGGTTATCGTGGCCGCCCATGCGCTGAATCATGCCGACGAAAACAATGTCGTTGGTCGGGTCGACCCAGAACCAGGTTCCGGCGGCGCCGTCCCAGAAAAACGTGCCTTTGCCATCGGGCAAGCCGGCAGTCGGCGGATCAAAAATCACCGCGCAGTTAAATCCATAGCCGAAGCCGGGCCGCATGATGTGCTGGCCAATGCCGAATTCTCCGGTGAGCAGGTTCGCCGGCAGATGATTCGACGTCATCAGCTTCACCGTCGCCGGCGCAAGAATACGCTTGCCGTCCAGTTCGCCGCCGTTCCCCATCATTTGCGCGAAGCGGTAGTAGTCTTCCGCGGTTGACACCGAGCCTCCGCCCCCGGAGGGACGCCCTGGCTGCGCGGCGTAGTCGGTGGGAGGAGAGCCGGCGTTGGTGACCTCAAGTTGTCCGTCATGATCGCGGTAGTTGGTGGCGAAGCGCGAGCGCTTGTCCTGCGGAACGAAGAAGCCGGTGTCTTTCATGTCGAGCGGCGCGAAGATGTGGTCGTGCGTGAAGTCAGGCAGGGTTTGCCCGGAAAGCTTTTCGACGATGTAGCCTTCGATATCCATCGAAAGGCTGTAGGTCCAGCCCTTGCCCGGCTGATAGTTGAGCGGAATCTTGGCCAGCCTGTCGATCATCTCCTGCAAGTTGGGGGCTTGAGCCGGCTTGAGATCTTTGTACATCTCGTCCACCAAGGTGTTTCCGTTGCCGTAGGAGAAGCCGGCGGAGTGCGTCATCAGCTCGGCCATGGTGGGAGGATGGTCGGGGTCGACGAGGATCATCTTGCCGTCTTTATCCACGCCGGCGAAGACTTTCAGGTCCTTGAACTCGGGAATGTATTTGGAAATGGGATCGTTCGGCTGCCACTTGCCCTGTTCGTAGAGAATCATCATGGCCACGCCGGTGATGGGCTTGGTCATGGAGTAGGCGCGAAAGATGGTGTCTTTCGTCATGGGCGCCTTAGTGCCGAGGTCGCGGACGCCATAGGTGCGGTAGTCGACGATCTTGCCGTGGCGCGCCAGAACGGTGACGGCGCCGGCCAACTGCTTATGGTCGATTTCGTCCTGGATGATGTTGTGAAGGTTTTCGAGCCGCTCGCTGGAAAAGCCGACGGTTTCCGGCTTGACTGCGGTCATGTCATCCGGCATACGGTGATTTGCCGCCTGCGCCGGGCAGAGAAGAGTTGTCACTGCACCGAGACATAGGATTGCGAATACGCGCACGAATTGACCATGGTTCATCTGGGCCCCTGTTCCTTTCGTGGAGTGCAAAAAATCGCCGAAACTTTTATATCAGAGAATGGGGCGGCGGATTTCGCGGGGAACAGACTGATGAGTCAAGGCAACGCGTTCTTTAAAAAGCCTTTTCGATTCAGCCGCCCTGATACTGTGAGTCGCTGACCTTCTCGATCCATTCGACGGTCTTGCCATCGAGCTTCTCCTGGATGGCGATATGCGTCATGGCAGTGGTTGGAGAAGCGCCGTGCCAGTGCTTCTCGCCGGGCGCAAACCAGACCACGTCGCCCGGTCGGATTTCTTCCACCGGGCCGCCAAAGCGTTGGGCGCGCCCGCAGCCCGCTGTGACGATCAGCGTCTGGCCCAGCGGATGCGTGTGCCATGCCGTGCGGGTGCCGGGCTCGAAGGTGACGCTGGCGCAGACAACGCGCGCGGGGTCGGCCGCCTGGAACAGCGGGTCAATGCGCACCGTGCCGGTGAACCAGTCGGAGGGACCTTTGGCAGAGGGTTGGGAGCCAGCTCGTTTGATGTCCATGACGTGACCTCCTTTCGACCACATAGAAAGTAGCGCCTTTGGGCTGCGTGGGAAGGGCCCGGCTTCAGCCGGGCCGTTGAGGCGCAAATGAATTGGCCTTTAGGCCCTGAGGCTGCCTTCCCTCAGCGGCTAAAGCCGATTTGTCGAGTCGCCTTTTCGGCACGGCTAGCCGTGCCCTTTCCACGGGCTTCTCGCAAACTCCGGGTCAC
This sequence comes from uncultured Acidobacteriaceae bacterium, assembly GCA_963770915.1. GTDB lineage: Bacteria > Acidobacteriota > Terriglobia > Terriglobales > Acidobacteriaceae > PALSA-270. The sequence goes on along the minus strand of CAVYRG010000001.1, from coordinate 274,395 downwards.
CGCATCTGGGCGACGACGGCGACGTCGAGCTTGGAATAATATTTCTTCACATCGCCGGCCCCGTACTTGGCGCGGAATTTGTCGATCACAGACGAAACCTGTTTTTGATCCGTAATCGAAACGGCCTGCAATTCAGTGTCTGCGCCGCGCGCGTCGATCTTGATGGACGGGTTCTTGAGCACGTTCTTATACCACTGCGTGTCGGAGCCGCGCACCGGCAGCAGGTAGACCTTATCGTCTTCCAACACGAACCAGACCGGCTGCGAGATGCTACGTCCGGACTTTCTGCCGGTCACGCTCAGTTTGATTTCGCGATAGCGGGAGAGGCGGTCTTTTAGAGCCTCGGTCGGGGTTGGCATGTGCGCACTCCTCCGACTTAGGTTAGCTTAAGTTCCGGCTCTGCCTTGTACGCGGTGTCGAAGAACGTGATGCCCCGGTCCACCGCGGCGTGGAGAAGCTCGGTCATCTCCTTCTTGTCCTTGGGCGGGCCGTAGGAAAAGCTCATGCCCATGCAGCCCAGTCCCATGGCTGAGACTTCCAGATTGCTTTTTCCAAGTCTGCGTTTTTGCATTGCTTCTCCTACGCGGACCGTTGACGGGCTTAATAGGGAAATTGTAGTCCGCAAACCGCAGGATTACCGCTCTGCCCCCACACCGGCAATCGCGATCATGTGTGGGCTGCCGGGAGCGGAATCATAAACGTTGAGCGTCCCCAAGCGGGGGCCGGAGGTTGCCGGCTTGAAGGTGACGTCAATTTTGCAGTTTGCGCCCGCGGCCAGAGTTGTTCCGCACGTATTGGTCTCGGCGAAATCGATGCCCGAAGTCAGGATGTCGCTGATGGCGACGGCTGAGCCGCTGCGATTTTCGAGAGTAACAGTCTTGGTGAGGCTGTTCCCGTCCAGGGGCAGGGTGCCGAAATCGAGTTTCGAAGGCTCGATGGCCAGCCTCGCTGCCGCGGCCTGCGGGGCTGCCTGCAATCGGATCGGCGGTCCGCTTACAAACAGCAAAAGCGCGAAGCACACTGCCCGGCTAAGCCATCGGTTCAATCCGCCGCTCCTGGGTCCTAGACTATTCTAGCGGAAGCGGCACCGGGTTGCCGGGAGGGCGGCCTGCGCTCGAGACTTGCGGTTTCGACTATGCGAAGCCGGTGCTTGAGGTAGTATAATAGTAGTATGAAAGAGAAGACATCGATCACACTTTCGACTGAGGTGCTGGCCCGGATCGACAAGCTGGCCGGAACAAGGGAATCGCGTTCCGCCTTTATTGAGCGGGTGCTTCGGGAGCATCTGCGGCAGCGGGCACGTGCCTCCATCGAGGCTCGCGATTTGGAGCGAATCAATGCCGCCGCCGACTGGCTCAACGCCGAGGCCGCTGATGTCCTCCTGTACCAGGCGCTCGATTCCGGAGAAGACGAATGACGACTATTTCGGAGCGAGCATGAGGCGCGGAGAGTTCTACCGTGTCTTGAGGCCGGCAGGCGACACCAAACGGTTTCGCACTTTTGTTGTTGTGAGCCGCCAGGCGCTGATCGATTCCAAATTCTCATCGCTGATTTGCGCCCCCGTCTACAGCGAAGGGGTGGGGTTGTCGACGCAGGTTGCGGTGGGGATCGAAGAGGGGCTCAAACATGCCAGCTGGATTACATGCGACAACCTCGTGAGCGTGCGGAAGAGCGAGCTGACGAATTTCGTCGGCTCGCTGCCTGGATCGCGCATGGTGGAGCTGGACCGCGCCTTGCGGATGGCGCTGGGGTTGGGCTGAGGGTTCGTGCCCGCCCACGGTATCGAACCAATCCGCTATACTATGAACATGCCAGTATTGGAGAACATCGCCGCGATCGCCAAGGGCATGAGCATCACCTTCATGGAGATGTTCCAGCCCACGATTGTCGAGAACTATCCCGACGGGCCCGGCCCCTTGAGGGGCGCCAAGTTCCAGGAGCGGTATCGCGGTGTGCACGTGCTGCAGCGCGACGAGAACGGCCTGGAGAAGTGCGTGGCCTGCTTCCTGTGCGCGGCGAATTGCCCTTCCAACTGCATCTATATCGAGGCCGCGGAGAACACCGCGGAAAACCGAGTGAGCGGCGCGGAACGCTACGCCAAGGTCTACAACATCGATTACAACCGCTGCATCTTCTGCGGATATTGCGTCGAAGCCTGCCCAACTGACGCCATCACGCATGGCCACGGGTTTGAAATCGCTTCCTTCAACGCCAGCAATTTGGTGTACCGCAAAGAGCAAATGCTTTCCCCCATGCCTGCCCATTTGGGCGCCAACGCAGTTTTCAATCAGGACGAGGCGGCACACGGAGCACCATCGTCACTTGTTCCCGGGAGTTAGCTTTCAATAGATTGGATCCAGCAGGGAAGACGCCGGCCCGCCGAGGTCGGCGTTTGTGCATGGAAACGTCGTTGGCCCTTGGTCGTGGGCCGTTGGCCTGTGGATGGGCTGCGACCAGTTTTACCGACGACCAACAACGAAGGACCAACGACTGCTTTTATGGCTGATTTTCTCCAACTCGTCGCCGAACGCGTCGTCGTTTACGACGGCGCCATGGGCACCAGCATCCAGAAGCGCAATCCCACGCTGGATGACTATTGGGGCAAGGAAAATTGCAGCGAAGTGCTGTCGCTGAGCCGTCCTGACATCATTCGCGACATTCACGCCGATTTTCTGCGCGTGGGCTGCGATGTGGTCGAGACCAACACCTTCGGCGCTACTCGCATCGTGCTCAGCGAGTTCGACCTGGCTGATCGCGTCAAGGAAATCAATCTCGCCGCAGTCAAGCTGGCGAAGGAAGCAGCGCAGCAGTTCTCGACCGCGGATCGTCCGCGCTTTGTCGCCGGCTCCATCGGGCCTACCACCAAGCTGCCCTCGCTGGGGCACATCGGCTTCGACGAGATGGTGGATGCTTACGAAGAGCAGGCGCTGGCGCTGATTGAAGGCGGAGTCGATATCCTGCTGGTCGAGACCGCGCAAGATCTGCTGCAGGCGAAGATCGCCGCCATTGGCGTGATCGACGCCATGAAAAAAGCCGGCAAACGGCTGCCGCTGCAAGTGCAGGTTACGCTGCAGGAATCCGGCACCATGCTGCTGGGAACAGAAATCAATGCGGCGCTCACTACGCTGGAAGCGCTCGACATCGACGCTATCGGCCTGAACTGCGCCACCGGCCCGGCCGAGATGAACGACGCGGTCCGCTACCTCGGCATCAATTGCACGAAGCACATTTCGGTGCTGCCCAACGCCGGCCTGCCGCAGAACGAGGGTGGGCATGCGGTATATAAACTCACGCCGCGCGAACTCGCCGACTACCACAAGCATTTTGTCGCCGACTACGGCATTCGCATCGTCGGCGGATGCTGCGGCACTACGCCCGAGCACCTGAAGGCCGTGGTGGAAGCGGTTTCCGGCGTCGAGCCCGCGAAAAGGGAAGTGAAGCCCGTCGCGGCGGCCGCAAGCGCCTACACTTCCGTTCCTCTTGACCTCGAGCCGAAGCCGCTGATCGTTGCCGAGGAGATGAACACCACCACGCGCGTCGAGCACTTCCGCAACCTGGTGCGCGGAAAGAAATACGACGACATCCTCGCGCTGGCCAAGAAGCTGGTGAATGACGGCTCGCACATGCTCGACTTGTGCTGCGCCATCGTGGGCGAAGACGAGAAGGACTACATCACGTCGATTCTGGAACGGGTCGCGACCCGCGTGCCCGCGCCGATCCTGGTCGATTCCACCGAAGCCGACGTGGTTGAAGAAGCTCTGAAGCGCATTCCCGGCAAGGCCATCATCAACTCCATCAATCTGGAAGATGGCGAGAAGCGCACCTCGAAAGTCTTGCCCATGGCCAAACGCTTCGGCGCGGCCGTGATCGCTCTGACCATTGACGAAGACGGCATGGCACTCACTGCCGAAAAGAAGGTTGCCATCGCCAAGCGAATCTACGAGCTTGCGACCGAGAAATATGGGCTTGCCGGCACCGACATTATTTTCGACGCCCTCACCCTGCCCATTTCCACCGGCCAGGAAGATTATCGCTCCGCCGGCATTGAAACTCTGAATGCGGTGAAGGGGATCAAGCACGAGCTTCCCCTGGCCAAAACCATCCTGGGAGTGAGCAACATTTCTTTTGGTCTCGACGCTTATTCCCGGCGCGTGCTGAACTCCGTCTTCATGCACGAGGCCGTCGACAATGGCTTGGACATGGCCATCGTTAACTACACCAAGATCTATCCGTTGTACAAGATTCCTCAGGAAGAAGTTGAGCTAGCGCGCAAGCTCATTTTTCAGGACACCGCCAACGGCGATCCGCTGCAGATCTACATGCAGCATTTTGCCGGGACCAAGGGCAAGACGCAGGCTTCCACTGCGGTGCACTTGGAGACGCTTTCGATTGACGACAAGCTGAAGTACGCCATCATCAACGGCGAAAAAGCGGTGGGCGAGGGCGCCCACAAGCAAACCCTCGAAGCGTTACTTGAAGAAGCGCTGCAGCAATATTCGCCGCTCGATCTCATCAACACCGTGCTGCTCGACGGCATGAAGACGGTCGGCGAGCTGTTCGGCGCGCGCAAGATGCAGCTGCCCTCGGTCCTAGATTCGGCCGGCGTCATGAAAGCCGCCGTAGCCTATCTTGAACCGAAGATGGAAAAGAAGTCCGGATCGCAGCAGAAGGGAACCATCGTGCTGGCCACGGTCAAGGGCGATGTCCACGACATCGGCAAGAATCTGGTGGATATCATCCTGTCGAACAACGGATACAGCGTTGTGAACCTCGGCATCAAGCAGCCGGGCGACTCGATCATCAAAGCCGCGCAGGAACACAAGGCGGACGCCATCGGCCTGAGCGGGTTGCTGGTGAAATCTACCCTCGAAATGAAGTACGTCATCCAGGACCTGCAGCGGCAGAAGCTGGAGTACCCGGTGATTTGCGGCGGCGCGGCGCTCACTCGCAAATATGTCGAAGACGACCTGCGGCGGGAGTATTCCAACGCCGTCTTCTACGCCGACGATGCCTTTGGCGGCCTGCACATCATGGAAGACCTGGTGTCGAGGAACGGCAAAAAAGAAGCGCGGCTCAAGGAAGGCCGCACGGTGAAAGAATATGCGAAAGCCGCCGCGGTGGATGAAGAAACCGGCCCGGTATTCGCCGAGCGCAGCGCTGCCGTCACCGATGCGCATGACATTCCCGCTCCGCCGTTCTGGGGCGTCAAGGTGAAAAAGGACTTCGACCTGCGTGAGATTTTTCCTTACATCAACGAGACGGCGCTGTTCAAGAATCAGTGGCAGCTGAAGACGGCCTCGCAGGAAGATTACCTGCGGCTGGTGGAAGAAAAATACCGCCCGCTGAAAAAGCAGTTGGAAGAGGAAATCATCGCCAGCGGCTGGTTTGAGCCGAAGGCGGTATGGGGTTACTTCCCCGCGCAGAGCGAGGGGAATGACACGATCGTGTATGAGCCACCTGCGGCCGAGGAACACGTGGGGACGGCCGCCCTCGGCCGTCCAGCCGAGCGCAGTTCGGCCGCTCCCCGCGAACTTCTGCGCTTCACCTTCCCCCGCCAGCGCGAAGGCCGCAAACTCAGCGTCTCCGACTTCTTCGCGCCGAAATCTTCCGGCAAAATGGACGTGATCGGCTTGACGCTGGTCACTATCGGGGAAAAGGCGTCCATCGAAACCCAGCGATTATTCGAAGGCGGCGAATACACGAAGTATCTTTATCTGCACGGGCTCAGCGTGGAAACCGCCGAAGCGCTGGCGGAATATCTGCACAAACAAATTCGCGAGGAGCTGGGAATCGCCGGGGAAGACTCGCCCCATATCCGCGACTTGTTCCACCAGAAATATCGCGGCTCGCGCTATTCCTTCGGCTATCCAGCGTGCCCCGATCTGGAAGATCAGACCAAACTGTTCACGCTGCTCCATCCCGAAGAGAACGTCGGCGTGCGCCTGACCACGGGATTCCTGCTTGAGCCGGAGCAAAGCACGTCAGCGATCGTAGTGCACCATCCCGGTGCGAAGTATTTTGTGGTGTAGGCATGCGAGTGACTTCTCCCGTTGATCTTACGTTCAGTCACGAATATGAGGTTGCAGTCGCCAACGAGTTGCCGGGGATCTTTACTTACTCCGCTACGAACTCCAGGGATTCAGCACGTTTAAGGCAGGGAAGTCGTCAACATTCTGCGTGACGACGGTCAACTGGTGAGCCACGGCAGTGGCCGCCAGGAAGGTGTCCATAACGCCCTTGGGCCGCCCAGCGGCCTCGTTTCTGGAAGCCAGCTTGCCCCACATCTCAGCGATGACAGCGTCCACGCCGAGAATGCGGTCTTCAAAGCGAAGGGGCAACTGTTCCTGAAGCCATCTTTCCAAGGCGCGCCGACGTTTGCTCTCGGGGAGGCGGTCCACGCCATAGCGCAACTCGGCGATGGACACGACGCTAATGAAGGTGCGGTCCTCATCCACCGAATCCATCCATGCGATAAGTCCGGCGTTAGGGCTTGGTTTGATCCATTCGGAAACCGCATTGGTATCCAGCAGGAAGCTCACAAGTCGATCTCGCGCGGAATTTCCCGGCTGCGGCGAAGCTTAATCCCGGACCTTCGCAGGGGAGAAGCAGAAAAAAAGTCTGCCAAAGTTCCCACCCGCTTCGTCTTACGCTGCCATTCCTTGGCGCTCACCACGACCGCGGTGGTGCGCCCATTGCGAGTGATGGTCTGCGGCCCCTCGGACACCGCCCGTTCGATCATTTCGCTGAATTTTGCTTTGGCCTCGGCTACGGTCCAGTTCTGCGCGCCCATTGGTGTTGACCCTTTGATGACCATTATAGTCACGGTGGTCATTCGGGAGCAACCCCCTCGCTCCTACGTCGTCAGCACCACCCGGAACCGCGCATGCCCCTGAATCATGCGCTCGTAGGCCTCGGCGGCCTTTTCCAGCGGATACTTCTCGATCATCGGCCGCACGCCGGTAAGGGCGCTGAACTCCCCTTTCCCAAAAAGGATTCCTCCCCATGAAAGTCGCGCAGATCAGCAAGCCCGGTGGTCCATTCGAAATCGTTGAGCGTGAGATTCCCCAACCCAGCCCTGGAACCGTCCGCATTAAGGTCGAGGCCTGCGGAATCTGTCACAGCGACGTCCTGGTCAAGGAGGGTCACTGGCCCGGACTGCAATATCCTCGTGTGCCGGGACACGAAGTCGGCGGCCGCGTGGACGCCCTGGGCCCGAACGTGACCAACTGGAAGGTCGGCCAGCGCGTCGGCGTAGGCTGGCACGGCGGGCACGACTTCGTTTGCGACTCCTGCCGCCGGGGCGACTTCGTTTTGTGCGCCAACCTGGTTTGGAAAGCAATTGGATTGGATGTCGCACAAGAAGGATTGGACTTATCTCCAAGGTCCGATAACAGGTATTATGTAAAGTCATGGACTCGGGGCCCGCCTCCGCAACTTTCTCCTCGGCTTCACTCGACCCTGCCCAAATACTTATCCAGCCAGCTCAGTACTTCGTGAATCAATTGCGGCTTTTGATTGGTCACATCGTGCGGAGTCTCCAGAATCACATGCCGCTTATCCGCGGCGGGCGTGCCCAGCATCCGAAACAGCGGATCCTGCGACCGGTCGACCGAGAAGCTGTAGTCGTAGCGGCCGTTCACCATGAGCACCGGCTTCTTCAGGCGAGGGGCGAAGTCAACCTGGTCGACTCCCTGAGGAGAGCGCCACAGGAAGAATCCGCCGTCGAGCAGGATGACGGTGCGCAGCCGGTCCTGTGCCAGGGTGGCGTAGTCTACCCCCTCGGCCGCGCCCATACTTACCCCCATGTACGCCAGCCGGGTGCTGTCGATGTCGGGGCGCGTCGCCAGGTAGTCCAGGGAGCGCGCCAGGTCCTTGTAGCGTTCCGTGGCCAGTTCGAGCGTCCAATCGCTTCCACCAGGCAGGAGCAGCTTCAACTGCCGGTCATAGGTACCTTTGTAAACCGGATATAACACCGCTCGGCCGCTCTGCACCACATAGTCGAAAAACTGTGTGTCGCCCAGCCCGCCGTTGGGCGGCGGATTCACTTCAACTCTGGCGCTGGGGAAAAACACCACCGTCTGGTAAGGCGGCCGCACATGTTTGGGGACAAACAAATAAGCCGACATGCGCTCGCCGTCATAAGCGGCATTGAAGCTGACCTTCTCTTCCTTCCAGTCGGAGGTCTCGCCCACCACGCCCTCGTCCCTGGCATCCGGCGGCGCCGCCCTGTTGTAAGCATAAATGGCCTGGTAAGCGCGGAAGACCTCATCCGACGCGGGCTTTTCCTTGGCGAAATCGCGGACGAGGGGCTTAATCGGCTGCAGCGCGGCTGACGGCAGCGCTGCCATATTGCGGACGCAGCGAAAGCCGTTCGTGGGCGCGCGGTCGAACGCCGGCAGCGCCTCCGGTTCGGAATAAGAGTAGGTTTGTGTATTCCAGCCTCCACCCAGGATAAAATGCACGCCGCCTCCCGCGTCATTTTCAACCCATTCCTTCGTATTTCCCGCCATGTCATAGGTGCCAAAGGGTCCAACCCCCTGATAGCTGCCCACAGCTGCAAGCCCTGTCCCCGAGAAGTTGCTCACTGGAACCACGTACTTGCCCACCTCGTTGGGCGCGGCATAGAACCACTGCGCCAGCACCGGTAAGCTCTTGCCGGCGTATGCCGCGTAGGCGGAAGCTTCATACCAGCTCACGCCGGTCACGGGGTAATCGGCTTGCCCCTCGGGATAATGCCCGCCCTCCCACGTCGAAGGTCCGGGACGGCCGGTTTTATCGCGCAGCAGGGCCATCGTTTGATCCCAGGTGAGCGTTTTGCCGTTCTGAACGAACGCCGCCGGCCAGTATTCGCGCTTCCCATAACCGCCGCTATCGACAAACTGCTGATACTGACGATTGGTTACTTCGAACTTGTCGAGGTAATAATCTGGAAGCCTATAGACGCCGACCCATCCCACGAAATCGATGAAGTCTCCCCAATCGCCGCCGCTGACCCGCACCATGCCTTCGGGCGCGGCGAGCTCCGCGTCCAGCGGGAAATTCATTTTGGCGGCCGTCTGGGGAGCCGAAACAAACTCGCCGACACCGGCCTTCGAAACCTTCCAGCGAAAGTATCCCTTCGGGATGCGCACATTCGTCAGCGGCGTGACGCCGACGCGATACCACCCGCTGTTGGGCGCGGCATAGTCCTGAATGGCAAGCTCTGCGCTTGAGGGCGAGGAGTCGAGGGACGCCAGTTCGGTGTTGGCTTGGACAAGCTGGGTCAGCTGCGGATCGGAGGGCAAGTACTTCTCCGCTTCCTGCAGCAGCAAGAACGCGGCCAGCGAGCGATTCTGATCCTCCAACTTGACGATCTGCGGTATCGCCTCTTCCCTTGCCCAATGCCGCCTGTCGGACCGGTGGTAGAACCATCCGCCAGCCGCGAGCAGGGACGCGACGACGATCGAAGCCAGTACCAGGTAGCGCCGGGGCAACCTCACCTCGCTGCCTTCGGGCACAGGCGCCGGCCCGCTCAGCCGGGCAACTACCGCGGAAAGATCCTGCGACATTTCCGCAGCCGACTGATAGCGTTTCGTCGCGTCTCTCTCCAGCGCACGCGAGATAATGCGCTCCGCATCCGACGGCACTGCTGCGCACAGTTCCCGCAACGGTTTGGGATCTTCCTGCGTAATGGCCTGCAAGGTCGCGAGGCTGGTTTTCGCCTGGAACGGTGGCCGGCCCGCCAGCGACTCGTAAAGCACGACACCGAGACTCCACAGGTCGCAGCGCGAGTCCACTTGCCGCCCTTGGGTCTGTTCGGGGGACATATACGTGGGCGTGCCCATGGCCCCTGCTGTCTCGGTAAAAGATTGGGTCGCGCTGTTCTCCTCCGCCAGCAACTTCGCCAACCCGAAGTCGAGCACTTTGGCGTGCCCCTTGGGCGTGACCACGATGTTTCCCGGCTTCAGGTCGCGGTGAATTACGCCCTGCGCGTGCGCCTCTTCCAGCGCCTCGGCAATCTCCGCGCCTAGAAACATCCCCTGCTTAATTTCCAGGGGCCCAGAGCGAAGCTTCTCCGCCAGCGACTGCCCGGGAACAAGCTCCATGACGAGGTAATCCGTTCCGTTGTCCTCGCCTACGTCGTAAACCACTGCGATATTCGGATGATTGAGGCGGGCCAGCGCTCGCGCCTCCTGGCGAAAGCGGTGCCGCGCAGCTTCGTCCCGCAGCAAACCCGGGGAAAGAACTTTGATGGCGACGGCACGCTGCAGACGCTGATCGCGCGCTCGGTAGACTACGCCCATGCCGCCGGCGCCGAGCGGCGCTTCGATGGCGTAGGGACCCAGCTTTGAACCCACAGCCAACGTCATGGCCGCAGTATATAGATTAGGAATGGAAAAGTGGGTGAGAAACTCGGCTTGGTTTTTGCGGGTAACGAATGAGGAAAAATCCGGTCGAAAGGGCTACATCTTATAGCGCCCCAGGTCTTCGTCGTTCAACCCTTCCAACCACTTGCGCAGTTCCTCGCTGGTGACCCGGTCGGCGGCATTATTGGCCAGCTTGGAATTCTTCAAAACTTCATCATCCACGAAGATTGGGCAATCCACGCGCAGCGCCAGCGCCAACGCATCCGACGGGCGGGAGTCGATGCTGATGACGTGGCCTTGGCGCTCCATCCAAATCACGGCATAGTAGGTGTCCTCGCGCAACTCCGTGACCACGACTTTGTGCACGGCGGTGTCCAGGCCCACCAGAACGTTCTTGATCAGATCATGGGTCATGGGACGTGGCGTCGAGACTTTTTCAATTTCCAGGGCGATGGCGTTGGCCTCGTAAACCCCGACCCAGATGGGCAGCACGGTCTCCCCGCCAACATCCTTCAGAATGACGATCGGCATATTCGTCACCGGATCCATCAATAAGCCGCGGATTTTCATCTCCACTTCCATCGTGCCCCCTGAGAAGCTTCGAAGCGCTGCAAAATCAACGGTTCTCCGCCTCTTATACCACCAATTCGCCCAAAAGACTGTTAGGAAAGCTGGTGCTCACGCGCACTGGTACGTAGCTTCCCAGGCTGGGTTTCGAGTCATTCGGGACGGTAAAGTTCAACGTCTTGTTTTGGGAAGTGCGGCCAATCCACTGCGCGCGCGCCTCATTCTTCCCTTCCACCATTACTTCTAGGATGTCGCCAATGTGTCTGGCGTTTCGCCGCTTCTGGATTTCTCTTTGTTTCTCCTGCAGCACGGCCAGGCGGCGGGATTTTTCTGCATCGGGAATCGCGTCGTCGAGCTTGAGCGACGGCGTGTTCGGCCGCGGCGAATATTTGAAGCCGAAGATGCTGTCGTATTCGACCTCATCGAGGAGCGATAGCGTCTGCTCAAAGTCGGCTTCGGTTTCGCCCGGGAAGCCGACGATGATATCGGAGGTCAGGCTGATTTGCCGCTTCGCGGCTTTGATCCAACTGATGCGCTCGAGGTATTGCTCGCGGGTGTAGAGGCGCTGCATGGCGTCCAAGACTTTAGATGATCCGCTCTGCACCGGCAGGTGCACGTGATCGCAAAGCGTGGGGACGGCGTCAATGGCATCTACGATATCGCGGCCGAAGTCGCGCGGGTGCGAAGTGGTGAAGCGCACGCGCCGAATGCCGGGGATTTCAGCGACCGCGGCCAGTAATTCCGCGAAAGACCTTGTCTTTGCGCAACAACTGTCCGCCGGATCTTTATACGAATTCACATTCTGGCCGAGCAGTTGAATTTCGGTGTAGCCGAGATCGGCCATCTGGCGGGCTTCGGCGAGGACGGAGTCCGAAGTCCGGCTGCGCTCCTTGCCGCGGGTATAGGGAACGACGCAGTAGGAGCAGAACTTGTCGCAGCCTTCGATGATGGTGATGTAGCCGCGATGCGGATTAGTGCGGGCGGTGAATTCGGTTTCGAAGCACTCGTCGGTTTCGCGGTCGTCGAGGCCGGTGACGCGGCGCTTCCCTGCCTCGATTTGAATCAGCATCGACGGCAAGTTCCGGTACGACGCTGAGCCGCAGACCAAAGACACGTGCGGCGCGCGGTCGAAAATCTTCTCCCCTTCCTGCTGGGCCACACAGCCAAGCACGCCGAAGCGCTTCCCCTGCTTCTCCAGCTTCTTGTAATCGGCGAGGCGGTGGAAGACTTTTTGCTCGGCCTTGTCGCGGATGGAGCAGGTGTTGTAGAGCACCAGCCCGGCTTCTTCGACGGTCGGGACCTGCTGGTAGCCCTCGGCCAGGAGCGTGCCGACGACCTTTTCCGAGTCGTGGGCATTCATCTGGCAGCCGAAAGTTTCCAGGTAGAAGGTTTTCTGGGGCACCCCACTCATATGTTTAGTATAGCTCCTTCGTTGCGGGTTCTCGGTTCTCAGTTCTCGGTTCTCAGATGCCTATTCTTGGTTCTTCCGTTCTTCGTCTTCGGCGTTGGACGGGCGTTTACGGTAGGGGCGCCCAAAGTATGGGGTGCGCCAGATCTCGCCGCCGTTGCGAGACCTGGGCTCAGCAGCACAACGCGTGATTGTTCACCCGTCACAGACTTCGTTTCGTTGCCAACATATCCTCGGTCAATGTTCCAACATCCAACGCGCTACTATGGCGCGGGCAATCTGCATTTCATTACCGCTTCTTGCGATGCTCGCCGTCCTTTGCTGGGCACTCCCTCCCATCGCGACCTGTTGCTCGACGTGCTCGAGCGGATGCGCCGTCGCTACCGATTCGCGGTTCTTGGGTATGTGGTCATGCCCGAGCACTTTCATTTGCTGGTCAGCGAGCCGCAGCGCGCGACGCTTTCCACCGTCATGCAGGCGCTGAAGCTCGGTTTTAGCCGCCGCCTGCTTTCACCCGGACGCGCATTGCAATCAGCCGCATCATCCCAGCCGCGCCCGCTTTGGCAGCCCCGATTCTATGATTTCAACGTATGGACGGAGCACAAGCGAATCGAGAAACTGCGTTACTTGCACCGCAACCCAGTCACGCGCGGCCTCGTTGATTCTCCCGAACAATGGCGCTGGAGCAGCTTTCGATTCTATCTCCATGGAGAAGCGGGGCCCGTCCGCCTGAACGACACGGACATACTGGTGATGGGAATCTCGGCGTGACTTGTCTCACCTCTAAGGTCTGTTCCCCAGGTCTCGCAAAAGCGGCGAGACCTGGGGCACCCCACGGTCTACTGCTCTGGGCACACCGCACAACGGACGGCGAGTTCGGGGCAGCGGCATTGCGCGGGCGAGACGCGGACAGGAGTGTCCGCGCCACACTTGCCACACAGCAGGCACCAGGCTTCGCGATACTGCTCGAAGAGAGACTTGCGGCCATCGTGGGGATAGAAACGCAGGCCTTTGGATCCGGCGAAGGCGGCCACCGGCACCACGTACCACAGGTCCTCGGGGATGAGGTAGGCGGCGAGGAAATCGATCTCGTCGAGAGTGTAGATGGTTTTCGAGCCGCCGGCTTTCACGCGGTAGCGGCCTTCGGCGTAGCGTTGCGTGGATTTGACCTGGACACGGACGAATCCGCGGCCGGAATCGAGGATGAAATCGTAGCGCTCGCTGTCTCCCCAGGGCCTGGCCACGCCGAAGCCGAGGTCGGAGGCTCTGGCGAGGAAGGCGGCCTCGGCGGCTTCTCCGCTGCGCTTGCGGGTGGTGATGCCGATGGCGTGAATTTCGCCGAGTGCGAGCGGCTGCGGCGCGGCAGGCGCGAGTGGCGCACGGGGATACTGAAGAAGAAAACAACTGCCCGAATTGTTCGATTCCCTGCTCATGAGTAAGAAGCCAATAAAAAAGCGCAACCCAAGGGCTGCGCCTCTGTTCCTTTCCGAGATGTATGGCGCGATGCCCCGGCCAATAAAAAACGCGGCCCTCGTGGGGCCGCGTTTTGCTTTATCTATACTTCCAGCATAGCAAATTGGAGGGGGGAAATGAGACATGGTTTGGGACTATTTTTTCCGTTTGGTTGCTAGGAGATAGGGGGATTGGAGGGGTTTAGGGGGCTTGACAAGATTTGGGGTGGGGAGGGGTTTGGGGGATCCCACGCTTGGAACCGCGAGCCTTGGCGTGCTTGGGGGCCGGTTCAGCGCTCGGTGGCGGGAATAACGGCTTTCAGTGTGGGAGGCTGGGTGCTGGGCGGGAGATTGTTGCGCGGGGTTGGTCTGGGGCTGGAAGGATGCTCCGGGGATTTCACGGCAGGCAGCATGCCTCCCACCCTTTCGCAAAGAACGCGAAAGGATGGGGCACCCCGCATTGGCCTGGGCCTGGCCGAGGCGCGGGGCGGGGAGCCCGTCACTGAGAACACCGATGAAGGAGAGAGACCTACTTAATTCGCACGACATCCACGCCTTCGTCGTCATCATCCTCGACTTTGACGTGACAACCGGTGCTAGTAGGGTAAATGATGACACTCGGGCTATACGCATAGTGATAGTGATAATGGTAGTTTTGTTGTTGCCAAATCTGGCCGTTCGCCATCCTGTAAATCAGTTCGCTGTCCCACCCATTGAAATCTCCATCGATCTTGGTTTCGATGGCTGTTGAACAGTTCGGAACTGAACGCCCAGCAATAACCGAAGCCGCCGGAGCCGAGGCATGGGCCAGTTGATACGCCAACAGGGTTCTATAGTCTTCTTGAAGTTTGTTGTACTTCTTCTCCTCGCTCTCGGCATAGATCGCGATACGTCGCAACAGTTCATTCGATACGTCAGTCTGCAACGACAATACGGTCCCTAGTTTGTCGATGTCTTTATCGTTGAGAGCAATCCCCGCGCAGATCGTATTCGAGCGCATGCTCGCGAGCACTTCTTCGGACATATCCGTCAAGTTCTCATCGCCAAGTTGCGGATCAACGAGAACGGTGGCGAGATGATCGCACTTCTGGCGCTGCACAGCCGGGGAATCATCACGTTTTGGGAGCATCTGCAAAGTGATTTCCTTGCCGTAGTCTGCTGTCGCTTTCTTTGGTGAACCTTGCGCCCAGTTCGCAGCGCTCAGAAAGACGATAGCAATCAGAATGCGCTTCATGGATTTCCTCCACTTCGCGAACCATAGCTTGCACAGTAGGTTTTCGCCAGAGTACCGCCGTCCCATGACGCCGGGCACGTCGGCGTGGTTACTTTGGTTAGCAACGTGGCCAGCGCCGGCGGGTGGCCCCCTCTGCGGTTTTTGTTTTGCAGAGGTGGGAGGCTGGGTGCTGGTCGAAAGATTTGTTTCGCGGGGTTGGTCTGGGGCTGGAACGATGCTCCGGGGATTTCAGGGCTGGCAGCATGCCTCCCACCCTTTCGCAAAGAACGCGAAAGGATGGGGCACCCACTTTTTGTCTCCGGTTTCGCCCGGCTTGAAGCCGGGCGCTTCCACGGCGGGTGCGAGCGTTTCGCGCTGGGCTAGGCGGGAGTCGGTTTCTTGGGGCGCTTCGGCGCTCGGGCGCGAAGGGCTGCTTGGCGGCGTTTGCGGCATGTTCTGGTGGATTGGGCGGCCCGGCTGAAGCCGTGCCCTGATACGAACCTGTCGCTTTCCCAGGTCTCGCAACGGCGGCGAGGCATGGGGGACCCACCGAAGAACTGCGGTGCTGCGCACCGCCGGACAGCCGAGGGCGGCTGTCCCCACGTGATCGTTCCTCCCATCCTTATCGCAAAGAGCGCGAAGGACCGGGCACGCGGAATGCTTCTGCTAGCCAAAGCTGGGCCGGGTACGTCTAAGCGACTCGTAATCCCACGGAGATCAAACGCCATGAAACACGCGCTCGTTGTCTTGTTGCTGCTGTTGTCGATGCCAGCAGTTTTCGCGCAGGCGGAGGCGCCCAAATCGCCGCCGACGCTGCGCAGCATTTTGCTGGAGCAGTTGCGCACCACCCACGATCAGAAGGACTGGTTTGTGCCGATCGACGTTGCCACCGGAGGGCTTACGCCGGAGCAGGCCAGTTGGACGGACGGGAAAGGAAATCATTCCGTCGGCCAGCTCACCTATCACTTGCTGTTTTGGGATCGCGAGGAACTGGCGAAGTTCAAAGGCGAGCCGCCGGCGAAGTTCAGCGGGAACAACGACGATACTTTTAACGGCTTCGACAGCAAGAAATGGACGGAGACGGTGCAGCAGCTCGACCAGGTGATGAGCGAATGGGAGAAGGCGGTAGAAACCTGCGACGACAAAAAGCTGGCGGAGTGGGCTTCGGCGATTGCGCATGTCGGCGCGCACAACGCGTATCACATCGGGGAGATGGTGTATGTGCGCAGGGAGCAGGGGTCGTGGGATCCGTCGAAAGGCGTGAAGTAGCGGGTGAGTTTCCTGGAGTCGGAGTTCCCCCAGGTTGCAGAGTCGCTCTCCGCACAAAACCGGGAGACAAGGGCGAAGCGCGGGCAAACGGTGCTTGCGATTCAGTTCGGCGATTCGTACTAGAATGAGCCTTTCCATTCGCCTGTTTCCAAGGAGCGCCGATGCCACGACCCGTCTGTCTTTTCACTGGACAATGGGCAGACTTGCCGCTGGAGGCGTTGGCGGCAAAGGCCAGCGCGTGGGGATTTGATGGGCTGGAACTGGCTTGCTGGGGCGATCACTTTGAGGTCGACAAAGCTCTGGCTGAAGCCGGCTACTGCGAGTCGCGCTGGGAGATCTTGCGGCGCCATAAGTTGAACTGCTTCGCCATTTCCGCGCACCTGGTGGGACAGGCGGTTTGCGATTGGAGCATCGACGAACGGCACCGGCAGATTCTGCCGGCGGAAATCTGGGGCGATGGGCAAGCGGAAGGCGTGAGGCGGCGCGCCGCGCAGAGAATGATGGACACGGCCCGGGCCGCGGCGAAGTTCGGCGTGAAAGTGGTGAACGGGTTCAGCGGATCGAAGATTTGGCACCTGCTGGCGATGTTTCCACCCGTGCCCGCGGCGATGATTGAAGATGGGTACAAGGATTTCGCGGAGCGGTGGAATCCGATTCTCGATGTGTTCGATGAGTGTGGGGTGAGATTCGCGCTGGAAGTGCATCCGGGAGAGATTGCCTACGATTTCTGGACGACGCGGCGGACGCTAGAGGCGGTCGGGCGGCGGCCGGGGTTTGGCATCAACTTTGATCCCAGCCATCTGCACTGGCAGATGGTTGATCCTGTGGCGTTCGTCCATGAATACGGCGACCGGATTTATCACATGCATGTGAAGGAATCGGCGCGGCAACTGGATGGGCGCAACGGGGTTCTGGGGTCGCATCTTTTCTTTGGCGACCCGCGGCGGGGCTGGGATTTTGTTTCGCCGGGGCGGGGTTCGGTGCCGTTTGAGCGGATATTTCGCGCACTCAACCAAGTTGGGTACCAAGGACCGCTTTCGATTGAGTGGGAAGACAATGGCATGAACCGCGAGCAGGGCGCCCCGGAAGCGCTGGCGCTGGTGCGGCGGCTGGAACTCACTCCTTCCGGAGTGGCGTTTGATGCAGCGTTTCGGGGAGATAACGCAGGGGACGTGCGATCTAAGAGCCATTAACTCCAGAGGACACAGTTCGACACAGAAGACCACCGCGACCGAGTGGCTCACTTCTCCAGGTACTTCGCGAACATGCGGTGGGGATCGATGGCGATGAAGACTCCCCGGCTGCGGGCGAGCACTTCGCCTTTTTGATTGAGGATTTCGGCGGCATTGACGTGGCGGCGGCCGCGGACGCTGACTTCGCGCGACTCCACCCGAAGCGGTTTTTGCAGCGGCACGGGCTTGAGGTAATTGACGGTCATTTGCGAGGTGACGGCAACCACATCGCGCAGGCGGTTCACTTTGCCCATGGCCTCATCGAGAATGGTGGCGATGATGCCGCCGTGGCAATGGCCGGGCGGCCCGGTGAAGCGCTTGCCCAGGCGAAAGCGGCAGACGAAGCAGTCGCGGGATTCGTCGTAGGAAAACTTCAAGTGCATGCCGGCGGCGTTCGCTGGTCCGCAGACGAAGCAGTGGTTTCTTAGTTGGCGGAGTTGAGGAGTGTCGTGGCCGCGACCGGCGAATGGCTTGGGCATGGCAGGATTCTATTCCTCCGATTTAGCGTTTCAGTTGTTTCCTAGGGGCCTTACGTCCGCTCGGATGTTCTGGGGCACGTCTGAAGCGGTGCCCTTCCCTATCCGCCCGCATTTTGTTTCAGGGGCGCCAACAATTACTGAAGAGAATCTCGCTTGCGCGGGTGCGGCCATGCTGTGATAGACTCTGCGGCCAGCCGTCACTTTCTACGAGCCGAGTGGAGAAGCTCGCAGAACCTCAGCGTGGAGGTCTGGCAATGGGCCTGGCACTGCTCGCGGTGATCTGGCTGATCACATTCGTCAGCACCTACTTTTTTGTCGCCAAAACCTGGTGGCTGCCGCACGGGGCTTCGACCGCGGCCCCCTGGATCGACCATCAGTTCGCCCTGACCTACATCCTGATGGGGATCATTTTCGTGGCGGCGCAGGTTTCGCTGGGCTATCTGGTGTGGAAGTATCGCGACCGGCCAAGCGTCGGAACCGGTGCGATATGTGCACGGCAACACGACGCTAGAAATCGTGTGGACCACGCTGACGGCCATTCTTTTCATCGGACTGAACCTGATGGGGAGCCACGTTTGGGCGTCGGAGCGGTTTGACCCGGCGGCGGCGGGAGCGGTGCCGGTGGAAGTTACGGGCATGCAGTTTGCCTGGTACTTCCGCTATCCCGGGCCGGATGGGAAGTTTGGCGCAACCAATCCCAAACTGATTGACCCCTCGGCGGGCAACGAGTCGGCGATCGGGCTGGATACGACCGACCCGGCGTCGAAAGACGATGTAGTCACCGGGACCATGTATCTGCCGGTGGGGAGCGAGGTGGATCTGCATGAGCGGGCGATCGACGTGATTCACAGCTTTTTTGTTCCGGCCATGCGCTTCAAGCAAGACGCGGTGCCTGGGCTGGACATCCACATGCACTTTACCCCCACGGAGATCGGCGAGTACGAAATTGCCTGCGCCGAACTGTGCGGTCTGGGCCACTACAAAATGCACGGGATGTTGCACGTCGTCAGCCAGGAAGACTTCGACAAATGGCTGGCGGCACGGGAGGCGGAGAAACAATAATGGCGACCACGGCGACGGTTCATGCACACGCGGCCCCGCAAGGATTTATTCGCAAATATGTTTTCAGTCTGGATCACAAGGTCATTGGGCTGCAGTACTACTTTCTGGCGCTGACGGCGGTATTTGTGGGGATGTTCTTATCGCTGCTGATGCGCATCCACATGATCTGGCCGATGGCGAACCTGCCGCTGATGGGCGAGATCAAGCCGGAAACTTATCTCAGTCTGCTGACCATGCACGGCACCATCATGGTCTTCTTCGTGCTGACCACGGCGCCGCAGGGCGGGTTTGGCAATTATTTTCTGCCGATTCAGATCGGCGCGCCGGATATGGCGTTTCCGGTGCTGAACATGCTTTCGTTCTGGACGACGTTTGTGGCTTTCGTGGTGCTGCTGGCAGCGTTCTTCGTGACCGGCGGCGCGCCGCTGCACGGCTGGACGGGATACGCGCCGCTCAGCGCGCTGACGAATTCTGGTCCAGGCGAGCAACTGGGCGCGGATTTATGGATCACCAGCATCGCTATCTTCTGTCTCGCATCGCTGATGGGGGCGCTGAACTTTATCACTACCACGCTCGACATGCGGGCCAAGGGCATGACCATGATGCGCCTGCCGCTGACGGTTTGGGCGTGGTTTGTTACGGCGATTCTGGGATTGCTGGCGTTTGGAGTGTTGCTCTCGGCGGGCATTCTGCTGCTGCTCGACCGCAATCTGGGAACCAGCTTCTATGTTCCGCTGGTGGTGGTGAATGGGCAGGTCATGGGGCACAAGGGCGGTTCGCCGCTGCTGTGGCAGCATCTGTTCTGGTTCTTCGGGCATCCGGAGGTTTACATCGCCATTCTGCCGGGCATGGGCGTGGCTTCGCAGATACTGTCCACGTTTTCGCGCAAGCCGATCTTTGGCTACAAGGCGATGGTTTACGCCATCATGGCGATTGGCTTTCTGGGCTTCATGGTCTGGGGCCACCACATGTTCATGAGCGGCATGAGCCCCTACTCGGCGTTTGCCTTTTCCATCATGACCATGGCCATCGGCGTGCCCTCGGCGATCAAGACCTTTAACTGGCTGGGCACGATGTATCACGGCAAGATTCGCTTCCAGACGCCGATGCTGTTCGCCATCGGGTTCGTTTCCCTGTTCGTTTCGGGCGGACTGAGCGGCCCGTTCCTGGCGCAGCCGGTGCTGGATATTCCCCTGCACGACACGGCGTTTGTGGTGGCGCACTTCCATCTGATCATGGGTGTGGCGGCGATCTTCGGCATTTTCGCCGCGACCTACTACTGGTTCCCCAAGATGTTTGGGCGCATGATGAATGAGACGCTGGGCAAGATCCATTTCTTCATTACGCTGATCGGCGCCTATTGCATCTTCATGCCGATGCACTATCTGGGCATGGCGGGACAGCCGCGGCGCTATTCGCAGTTCACCGAACTGGCCTACCTGCATCATCTGATTCCGCTGAACACGTTCATCACTTACGCGGCGATCATCACGATCACGGCGCAGTTCATTTTCCTGATCAATCTGTTCTGGAGCATGTTCAAAGGGCCGAAGGCGAGCGACAATCCGTGGGAGGCAACGACGCTGGAGTGGACGACGGCTACGCCGCCTCCGCATGACAATTTTGGCGGTGTAACGCCGGTAGTCAACCATGGGCCGTATGAGTACAGCGTTCCGGGAGCGGCCAAGGATTACGTGATGCAGACCGACCCGGCGACGGCACCGGCGCATTGATGTGGAAGGCGTGGCGGGAGTGGCTGCGCGGCAGTGAGTGAGGAACTTCAGTACATAGGTAGTTGGAACACGCGGGCGGGGGCGCCCGCACCACACGAGCATTCATGGCGGCGTTGAATCCTGCAATTTCGGTGCGCGATCCGGAGGTGAGGCACGGCGGGCGCGGCACTCTGCCGCCGATTGCCGGCGGTGATGGCGACGGCCATGGCGGTGATGGCTCGCCTGACTACGGGTCGCGGTTGCGGCGGGCGCGGCTGGGGCTGGCTGTGGCGAGCGCTTCGATCACGATGCTCTTCGTCGCCTTCACCAGCGCCTATGTGTTTCGCAAAGGGCTGCCCACGTTCGATGAGAGCAGCAACAGCTATGTGCGGGATTGGCTGACTTCGAGCCTTCCGGTCGGCATGCTGCTGATCAATACGCTGCTGCTGATGGTGAGCAGTGTGACCATGGAACTGGCGCGGCGGCAGATCACGCGGCGGACGGCGCTGGCCCCGGTGGAGTCCATTCCAGGAGTTTCGCTGGGCCGGGAGCGCTACTTCCCCTGGCTGGGGGCGAGCATCATTCTGGGCGTGGGATTTTTGGCGGGGCAGTGGATGGCGTGGCAGGAGCTGGCGGCGCGCGGATTTTACATGTCGACCAATCCCAGCAGCTCGTTCTTCTACTTGCTGACCGCGGCCCATGCGGTTCACCTAACGGGCGGGCTGATTGCGATGGGATACGCGGGAGTGATCGCGCTGGCGCACAGGCCCCTGGCGGCGCAACGGATGGTTGTGGACATCACCGCCTGGTACTGGCACTTCATGGCGTTTTTGTGGATTTATATTTTTGCCTTGCTGTGGTTTATGCGTTAGGAACGCGCGGACAGGAGTGTCTGCGCCACACGATACTGGGAGAACGAAGACATGGCTGACGTTGCGGTGCAGCACGGGGCGGCGGCGGGCGTGTACGAACCGTCGCTGTTCGGCACCTACTCGAAGAAGATTGGGATGTGGCTGTTCCTGCTCTCGGACTCGCTGACGTTCGGGGCGCTGCTGTTCGCGTACACCTACGGAAGGATCTCGACGCCGGACTGGCCGACGCCGTTTCACTCCGAGAGCATTCGCAACGCCACGCTCATGACGGGGTTCCTGCTGACCAGTTCTCTGACCATGGTGCTGGCGGTGCGGGCGGCGGTGGACGGGCGAGCCAAGGCGCAACGTATGTGGCTGCTGGCCACCATGGCCTGCGGCGTCGCTTTCGTAATTCTGCATGGCCGCGAGTGGAGCAATCTCATTGCCGAGGGCTTGACCTTGCCATTTTTTCCAGTGCCGCCGGGGCAAGGCACGGGGGAATTTGCCACTGTCGCCAAGACTGTGCCTCAGTTCGCGGCGACGTTTTTCGGGCTGACTGGCATGCACATGCTGCACGTGACGATCGGAGTGATCTACTTGGGAGTGGTGGCGCTGCGGAAATGGTTTGTCCCGATTCTGCTCGGACTGTGGCTGGTGGCTTGGCTGGGCACGCCGGACTACAGCCCATTTCACTACGGGGCGCACGTTCTGCTGCTGGCGGCGATTGTCATCTCGATCATTCTGTTCCTGAAGCCGAAGGTTTACGATCCGTCCGACGTGGAAGTTGCGGGTTTGTACTGGCACTTCGTCGATCTGGTGTGGATGTTCATCTTTCCGCTGGTGTATCTGATGTCCACGCGGATTGTGGCAGGCTAAGCATAGAGGGCGCCGAAGACCACAGAGGAGAACGAAATGGACGCGGTTCAGCTAGCCATAGAGCAAAGAGTTTTCGAGGAGGAGCGCCATCACTCCAAAGGGCAGTTCTTTTGGGTTTGGGGGGTGCTACTGGTGATCACCGGCTTCGAAGTGTACCTCGCCTATCAAAATATGGAGCCGGTTCGCATGCTCAGTATTTTGATGGGGCTGTCGGTCATCAAAGCGGCGCTGATCATCGCGTATTTCATGCACATGAAATTCGAAGTCACGACCATGCGCTGGCTGACCATGGCATCGCTGGTGTTCTGCCTGGCGATGATGTGTGTGATCCTGCCGGATGCGTTCCGCATCCTGCGCCTGGGCGTGAATCTGGTGGCGAAATGAAACTGCGCTTTCTCAGCTTGGCTGCGCTGCTGATGCTGTGGGCGGGTCCTGCGTTCGGGCAATGCGCCATGTGTTACATGACCGCCAAGGCGCTCAGTTCGGACGGCCAGCGCGCGGTGAACCGCGGCGTGGTGGTCCTGCTGCTGCCTCCGGTTGGGTTTATGACGCTGGGCGTGGGCGCATTGCTGCGGTATGGGAAGAAGAGGGATCGAGATAAGCAAGATTAACCGCGCTGTGCGACATAAGTGCTTCTGGAATGAGAATAGCCCCGAGAAATCGGGGCTTTTTGATTTGGGCAGCCGAGAAGACGGGCGAGACGCCCGTCGCTCCGCCTGATCTATAATAGAAAGATTCTCACCGCTCGAAATTGCCGCCTGTGGGCGAGGGGAGCGTTGGGCAGGCCTTGCAGTGAGCACACCACGCATCAGTCCAGAGACTCCGAAAGAAAGCATCGTCGTTCGCGGGGCGCGGGTCCATAACCTCAAGAACATCGACTTTGAAATTCCGCACAACGCCCTCACGGTGGTGACGGGAGTGTCGGGATCGGGCAAGTCTTCGCTCGCTTTCGACACCATTTACGCCGAGGGACAGCGGCGTTATGTCGAGTCGCTCTCGGCCTACGCGCGGCAGTTTCTGGAGCGGATTGAGAAGCCGGACGTCGATGAGATTGACGGCATTGCTCCGGCGGTCGCGATCCGGCAGAAGAACACAACGCGCAACCCGCGGTCGACGGTCGCGACGGCAACGGAAATTTACGACTATCTCAGGCTGCTCTTCGCCCGCATTGGGCGGACCTATTGCCTGCAGTGTGGCGGCGAAGTAAAGAAGGACACGGTGGATGAAGTTGCCGAAGCGATCTTGCAGCTGAGCGAAGGCACGCGGCTGAATGCATTGTTTCCGCTGCAGAGTGAGGCTCCAGCGGGCGCAGAGGAATCAAAACCTAAGAAGTCGAAGATAAGCCGCGCTCGCGACAGTCGGCGAAATATCAGCGCTGCGCTCAAAGGGAGCGCCGACGACCAACTTAAAACAAAGCTCTCCGAGCTGCGGCAGCGGGGATTCAATCGGCTATATCAGAACGGCCAGATTTTCGAGTTCTCGACGCCGGAATCGCTGCTCGACATCGACTTCTCGCAGCCGGTGTTCCTGCTGGTGGATCGGCTGGTCGTCTCGCCGGAAAATCGGGCGCGCATTGTGGACGCAGTTGAAATCAGCTATCGCCAGGCCGGAGAAGTCATTTTCGAGACCGCGCCGCGCGAGGGTCAGGCGCCGGAGCGGCTTCGTTTTTCGGGGCGGTTTGAGTGCAAGGTCTGCAACCTCCGCTATGACGAGCCGGAACCGCGCCTGTTTTCCTTCAACAATCCCTACGGGGCGTGCCCGCGCTGCCAGGGATTTGGCAATACGATCGATTTTGATTTGGGGCGGGTGATCCCGGACGGATCGAAAACGCTGAACGAAGGCGCGATCGAGCCCTGGACGAAGCCGAAATACAAGCCTTTGTTCACGGACCTGAAACGGTTTGCCCGCCAGGCCGACATACCGCTCGATGTTCCATGGGAAGAACTCAGCCGCGAGCAGCAGCAACAGATTGTCGATGGCGAAGGGAAATTTGAAGGCGTCCGCGGTTTCTTCGCCCATTTGGAGCGCAAGAAGTACAAGCTGCACGTGCGCGTTTTTCTCAGCCGTTACCGCGGATATTCGCTTTGTTCGGCTTGCCATGGGGCGCGGCTGCGTCCGGAAGCGCGACAGGTGAAGATCAACGACAAGAATATTTGCCAGGTTTGCAGTATGACAGTCGAAGAGGCTGCATGCTTCTTCCAAGAGGTGAACCTGACGGCGCAGCAAGCCGAGATCGCGGAAAAGCTGCTGCAGGAGATTCACGAGCGGCTGCGATTTCTGAACGAGGTCGGGTTGGAATACCTGACGCTTGACCGGCTTTCTTCCACGCTTTCGGGCGGCGAGGCGCAGCGCATCCAACTGGCGACGTCGCTCGGCTCGCGCCTGGTGGGAACGCTCTATGTGCTGGATGAGCCGTCGATTGGTCTGCACAGCCGCGATACGCACCGGCTGATACAAATCCTGCATGACCTGCGCGATCTGGGGAATACGATTTTGGTGGTCGAGCACGATCCCGACGTGATGCGGGCTTCCGATGGCATTATCGATCTGGGGCCGGGCGCGGGCGAGAACGGCGGCAAGGTGATTGCGGTGGGAAGCTACGAGCAGATTCAAGAAATGCCGTCATCCCTGACCGGCCGCTACCTGTCGCACGAGCTGAAGATTCCGCTACCCACGGCGCGGCGCGAGCCTGGCAGGCGGCAGCTTGAGATTTTTGGCGCGCGAGCGCACAACCTGAAGAACCTTGATCTCGCGATTCCGTTGGGAATGGTGGTTGCGATCACGGGGGTTTCCGGCTCGGGAAAATCGTCGTTGCTGCACGATGTGCTGTATCCGGCGCTCACGGCGGCGCTGAGAATTGGCGAGGGAACGCCGCCGGCCGCGCTGCACTGGGACCGGCTGGAGGGCGCGGAGTACCTGGATGAGGCCGTGCTGGTGGATCAGTCTCCGATTGGGCGCACGCCGCGGTCGAACCCGGTGACCTACATCAAGGCGTTCGATGGAATTCGGGAACTGTTCGCTTCCCTTCCCGAGGCGCAAAAGCGGCGGCTGACGGCGGGACATTTTTCTTTCAACGTTCCCGGCGGCCGCTGCGAAACCTGCCAGGGCGACGGGACGGTGACCGTGGAGATGCAATTCCTGGCGGATGTGGAATTGATTTGCGAAGAATGCCAGGGCACGCGCTACAAACCGCAAGTGCTGGAAGTGCGCTATCGCGGGAAGAACATCCACGAAACCTTGCAGCTCACAGTCAAGGAGGCGCTGCAGTTTTTTGCCAACGCTCCGAAAATTGTGGACAAGCTGCGCGTGCTGGATGAGGTGGGATTGGGCTACCTGCGCCTGGGGCAATCGGCAACCACGCTCTCCGGCGGCGAAGCGCAGCGTATGAAACTGGCGGCCCATCTGCAGCCCGCGGCACGGAGCATCAGCCGCGCCGGCCGCCCGGCCGAAGGCAGGCGCAAGCAGACTCTTTATATTTTCGATGAGCCGACGACGGGCTTGCACTTCGACGACGTCAGCAAACTGCTTTCCGCCTTCCGGCGTCTAATTGAGGCAGGCGGATCAATTCTGGTGATTGAGCACAATCTCGAGGTCATCAAGACCGCCGATTGGGTGATCGATCTCGGCCCCGAAGGGGGAGAGCGAGGCGGCAACGTGGTGGGAGCGGGGCCGCCGGAGGCAATCGCAGAGTTGCCGAATTCCTATACCGGGCAGTTTCTGGCGCAGGTGCTGAACGGAAATCTGGCGGCGAAGTCGAAAGCGCGCAAGATCGTATGAAGGGCATGAGATTTCAACGGACCATGGGTGGACGTTGGGTTGGCTGGGAATCCCTGGGCCTCGCCGTGTTGGTTCTCGCGCTGGGCGGATCAATAGCGGCGCAAAGCACCGGGCAGACGGTGCGGCATTACCGTGTGATGGAGCAGAGCAACGCCGTTCCACCCGAGGTGAGCAAAGCAGAAGACGACATCTCCAAGGGTGACTACGCTAGCGCGGAGCCACTGCTGAAGGCCGTCGTCGCCCGCGACCCGAAGAATTACCAGGCTTGGTTTGATCTGGGCTTCATCGAAAACGAACTCGGCAAGACGGACGAATCCATTGCCTCGTATCGCAAGTCGGTGGCGGCTAAGCCGGACGTGTTCGAGTCCAATCTGAATTTGGGACTGGTGCTGGCCAAGGCGGGACAGCCGGACGCGGAGCAATTTCTTCGCGCCGCAACCAAGCTGACTCCGACGGCGCATGTGGATGAAGGCCGCGCGCGGGCGTGGCTGGGACTGGCCCACCTGCTGGAGGCAAGTAATCCCGACGAAGCTCTCGAGGCTTATCAGCAGGCCGAGGCGCTGCAGCCCAAAGACACGGAATCGCGCCTTTCGGCAGGCCTGCTG
Organism: uncultured Acidobacteriaceae bacterium; assembly: GCA_963770915.1. GTDB lineage: Bacteria > Acidobacteriota > Terriglobia > Terriglobales > Acidobacteriaceae > PALSA-270. Next base: position 247,547 of record CAVYRG010000001.1, on the reverse strand, counting down.
CTGGAGAAACAGAGTCGCTTCGCGGAGGCAGAGCAGCTTTACAAGCAGGTTCTGGTGATCGATCCATCTTCCGCCGACGCGACCACCGGGCTGGCAAATATCTATATGCGGCAGCATCGCCTGGGCGAGGCGGAAGACGAGCTTCGCAAATTGCTGGTTTTGCATCCGGAAAACGCCGCGGCTCACATGCAGCTGGGACGGCTGCTGGCCGCCGATGGGAAAAATGACGCGGCTATCACCGAGATGGAAGCGGCGCGCAAAATGCTTCCTAACGATTCCGATTTGCAGCGCGATCTGGCCGAGGTCTATGCCCGAGCGGGAAAATATGATCAGGCAGAAGCACAATACAAATTGTTGGTGGCGGCGAATCCGAAAGACGCGGAGCTGCATTACGATCTGGGCCAGGCGTTGCTGAAGCAGAGAAAGTTCGCCGATGCACAGGAACAATTTTTGGCGGCGGTGCAGTTCAAGCCCGATTTTGGCGCGGCCTACGGCGACCTAGCAGTGGCCGCGGACGAAAACGAGAATTATGCCGGAGCGATCTGGGCGCTCGATCAGCGAGCGAAGCTCCTGCCGGAAATTCCAATCGGCTACTTTCTGCGGGCGACGGCCTACGATCATTTGCGCGATTACAAAAATGCGGCGGTGAATTATCATAAGTTTCTAGAGGTGGCGAACGGGCAGTTTCCGGACAACGAATGGCAGGCCCGGCACCGCCTGATCGCCATCGAGCCGAAAAAGAGGTAGGGATTTCGGGCCGTTTGTGGGGCATCGGTATGGGTACCTTGCGCAATGGCGCCTTGATTTGCGCGGTTCTGCTGGCCGCATCGGCCGCAGCGTTCGCGCATAGAAATGAGCCGCTGGCCGCGCTGATCGACCGGGCGGAATCGGCTTCCAGCGGGGAGCGCCCCGGCCTCTACGCCGAAATTGCCGAGCGGGAACTGGAAGAAGCTGATCGCCTTTACAATGCCGGGCAAGCGCAGGATGCTCTGGCCGCAGTGCACAACGTCGTCACTTATTCAGATAAAGCCTGCGATGCCACCGAAGAGTCGCGCCACAAGATCAAGAAGACCGAAATCGCGATTCGAAAAATGGCGGAGCATCTGCACGACCTGAAACGCAGCCTGGACTTCGAGGACCAGCAACCGGTGCAGGCCGCCGTCGACCACCTGGAGAAACTGCGCACCGCGCTCCTCAATCGCATGTTCAGCAAGGACCACTAGCATGACAAGTTTGCGATTGGGATTGCTATTCGGGCTGCTGCCGTTCCTGTTGGCCGTGGGTGCAACTGCGCAGCGCCGCTCTGATCCGCTGACCGAGCCGGAAATCGACCAGCTGCGCGATACGGCGCTCGATCCGGACCGCCGGTTGAAGCTTTATGTCGACTTTGCCCGGGCCCGGCTAACCGCGCTGGAGCAGGTCCGTTCCGATCCCAAGATTGTCGATAAAGGCGCCGCGATCCACGACCGTCTGCAGGACTTCGAGGGCGTTTATGACGAACTCGACGACAACCTCGACACTTTCAACAGCCGGAACGACGACCTGCGCAGAGTCTTGAAGGTGATCCTGGAGGCCGACGTGGAATTTCAGTCGAGGCTCCGGGCCGTGAAGGACGCGGCCGTGGACAATAAGGACGAGGAAAAGAAATATGAGTTTATTCTGGCGGACGTGTTGGATGACGTAAACAGCGGCGCCGCCGACCATCGGCAGTTGCTGGCTGAGCAGGAAGAGGCGGCCAAGCACAAGAAGGAACACAAGCATTGACTGGGGGTAGTGCTAATCTGGCACTGAAGTGAGCGAACGCCTTCTCCACATTTTTCAGGAAGCCTACCGTGACCTGAGGCCGCAAGCGGCCACGCCGGAACTGACGGTTGAGTTCTACTCCTTCGCCAACATCAATAACACAATCCGGTTGCGCCGGGGAAAATTGCTGGTACGGTTGTCGGATTTGCTGGAAGGAGCGCCGGAAGCGGTTCTTGGGGCAGTGGCCCACATCCTGCTGGCCAAGATGTATCGCCAGCCGGTCAAAAGGCTTTGCGCGGCACGATACCGCAAGTACGTATCCGGCCACGAGATCACGCAGAAGGCGCATTTGGTCCGCCAGTTGCGCGGGCGAAAGCGGCTGCGCTCAGCGAAGGGCCATGTGTACGATTTAGAAGTGATTTTCGACGAGCTGAACGTCCGTTTGTTCAATGGGCTGCTGGGCCGGCCGCGGCTCAGTTGGAGCCCAACGGGATCGCGGCGAATGCTGGGGCATTACGATCCGGCGCACAACGCCATTATCATCAGCCGGGTGTTCGATGACTTCTCTGTGCCGCGTTTCGCGGTGGAATACGTCGTTTACCACGAGATGCTCCATCTGAAACATCCCGTGAAGCTGCGCGGCAGCCGCCGCTGCGTACATTCGGCAGAATTCCGCGCTGAGGAGCGGCGGTTTCCGCAGCTTGAGGCTGCGAGACGATTCCTGAAACGGGTATGAGCAGGTTTAGCGAGGCCTCTCGCCGCGTTGACGCCCACCTGCACAAAGACTATCCTAATACTTGTGGTTGCAGTTGCAACTAAGTTGCAACAAGCGTTACGGAAACGGGAGCTTTTTTCATAGATGCTGCAGGCATTCATCGTAACTCTTCGGGAGGGGGTTGAGGCGGCCCTGATCGTGGGCCTTACCCTCGCCTACCTGGCCAAGATCGGCCGCCCGGAGCTGCGCAAGCCGGTTTACGCCGGCCTGGGCGCTGCCTTCGTGGGAAGCATTGGGCTGGCAGTCCTGCTGGCCCGCACGCACTGGAACCAGGATGTGTTTGAAGGCTGGATCATGCTGGCGGCGGCGTTTTTTGTCGTCACCATGATCTTGTTCATGATGCGCACGGGGCGCAAGCTCAAAGGCGAAATCGAGAACAAAGTAGGGTTGCTGGCCGGGGAAGGCTCGTGGTTTGGGCTGTTCCTGTTTGTCTTCCTCATGGTGCTGCGCGAAGGAGCGGAAACCGTGCTGACGCTGGCCGCGGTCTCGCTGAACACAACCGAGCTGCTCAGTTTTCTAGGCACGCTGGCCGGCGTGGCGGTGGCCATTTTGTTTGGCGTCGTGTTCGTCAAGGGCAGCGTGCGCATCAATTTGCAGAAGTTCTTCCGGGTCACGACGGTGATTCTGTTCTTTGTAGCGGCGCAGCTGGCGGTCTCCGGCATGCACGAACTTTCCGAGTACGGCGTGCTACCTTCCTCGAAGCGGGAAATGGCCATCGTGGGGCCGATCGTGAGCAACGATGTGTTTTTCTTCGTGACGATCCTGGCGCTGGCGGCGTTGATGGTGCTGTTCGAGGTAAAACGGCGCCAGCCCACTTCCCTGCCCGAGTCTCCGGCGGCGCGCCGAAAAGTTCTGTGGAGCGCCCGCCGTGAACGCCTATGGATGGCTTCGGTGTACGCCAGTTCGTTCTTATTTATTGTGCTGGTGACGGCGGAATTTATTTACGCCAAGAGCGCCAACGCCCCTGCACCCTCGACTGAGGTCAGCTTTGTCAATGGGGAAGTCACGATTCCGCTGGCCAAGCTTTCCGACGGAGACTTGCATCGCTACGAGGCGAAGGAAAACGGCGTTGAGGTGCGCTTCTGGCTGTATAAAAAGCCGGACGGCAAGGTTGCCACCGTGTTCGACGCCTGCGAAATCTGCGGCGCGGTGGGGTTCTATAAGGGACCGAATGGCGTGACTTGCCGCAATTGCGGCGCGCCCATCAATGCCGAATCCATCGGCACCAAGGGCGGATGCAATCCTATTCCCTTGCAGTCACAGCAGACGGCGGACGCAGTCATCATACGAGAGGCGGACATCGCAGCGGGCGCGCGCATGTTCCAGCAATAGCCGATGTTCGCCCGTCTGGTCTACGAATCCTTCCGGCGGCAACAACGGCGCAAGCTGCTGGCGGGTATCGCCATCACGCTGGGAGTTGGCGTAGCCACGGCGATGATCGCGGTGGCCACCGACGTCGGCGACAAGATCAACCGTGAATTGCGCAGCTACGGCGCGAACCTGATCGTTACCCCGCAAGAAGACACACTGGACGTGGAGATTGGCGGCGTCAACCTCAAGCCGCCAAGCGACGGCGCCTACTTGAAAGAAGCCGATTTGCCGAGGATTAAAGGCCTGTTCTGGCGGAACAACATTCTCGGTTTCGCGCCCATGTTGCAAGTGAATGCAAAGGTGGAGGGAGCCGCGGACAATATTCCTCTACTTGGTACCTACTTCGCCAAGCGGCTGACGTTTGGCAACCAGGAGTTTGTAACCGGCGTGCGCACGACCCACCCATGGTGGAAGGTCGATGGGAGTTGGCCGGCGGATGAGTCAACCGACGTTCTGCTTGGGAAAGACCTGGCAGCGCAGCTTGGGCGCAAGGCGGGAGACCAGATCGATATCGCCGGCCAACCGCACCGGGTTGCGGGAGTCTTATCGACGGGAAGCGTCGAGGATGGGCAGATTGTCGCGCCGCTTGGGGTGGCGCAGCAGATTCTGGGCAAGCCGGGCGCGGTGCAGCGCATTTACGTCAGCGCACTGACCAAGCCTGAGGATGCGCTGGCACGGCGAGACCCGAAGACTATGACCGGCGAAATGTATGATCGCTGGTACTGTTCGCCCTATCCGCAATCGATTGCGTTTCAACTGCAGGAAGCGATTTCGCATTCTCACGCGGAGCAGATTCGCCAGGTGGCGCAGACCGAGGGCACGGTGCTTTCGCGGATTACAGGGCTCATGCTGCTGGTTACGCTGGCGGCGTTGCTGGCTTCCGGGCTGGCAGTTTCCGCTGCTATGGCGACGGCGATTTTCGAGCGCGGCGCAGAAGTTGGCTTGATGAAAGCGCTGGGCGCGGGAGGCTTTTCCATTGCGGCGGTGTTTTTCGCCGAGGCTGCGCTGCTGGCGCTGATCGGCGGACTGTTAGGATTTGCCGGAGGGGCGCTGCTGGCCCGCCAGATTGGGCTGGCGATTTTCGGATCGCAGATCACCATTCAGCCGGTGTTGCTGCCGATCATTCTTGGCATCGCCATCATCGTGACATTCGCGGGCAGCTTTGTGGCGATTCAGCGGGCGGCGAAGTTAGATCCAGTGCAGGCGCTGCGAGGTGAGGCATGAGCAACCTCGCCCCGGATGCAGGCGATTTGGCCCGCCAGCGCGCAGACTCGCCTCACACTTCTATGTTTCTGCGGATGCTGACACGCGCCGCGTTGTTGCGTCCGGGGCGCGCCGCGGCGGCCTTGCTCGCGATGGTGGTAGCGGCGGCGGCGGCGACGGCAATTCTCAATTTGTATGCGGACGTGCAGGCCAAGCTGCGCGAGGAATTTCGCAGCTACGGAGCGAATATCGTAGTCGTGGGCAGGAATGGCGCGCCGCTGCCTGCGGGAACTTTGGAAACTGTGCGAACTGCGTTGGCGGGGCGTGGATTGGCGGTTCCTTTCGCTTATGCCGTCGCCCGCACCGCGCAGGGCCAGCCGGTGGTGGTTGCAGGAACTGATTTTGAATTGGCGAGGAAGCTCGACGATTGGTGGTCGGTGACGGCGTGGCCGAGCGCTCCTGGCCAAGCGTTGCTGGGAACGCGGGCAGCGGCTGCGATAAGCCGCGGGGGCGGGGCTCTGAGCCTGAACTTCGATGGACGCACGATGCAAGTGACTCCTATCGGAACCCTTACCACGGGGGCTGCCGAGGACAGCCGGGTTTACATCTCCCTTAGCGACTTTGAAACCTGGACTGGGCTGCAACCGCTGACCATCGAAATTGCCGCCTCCGGAACGACCGCGCAGGTGAACCAAACTATTCAGAGGCTTACCGCGGCGCTTCCTGGCGTGGAAGTACGGCCGGTTCTGCAGGTGATGGAAGGCGAAGCCAGGGTACTGGGGAAAACGCGAGCCACACTGCTGGCGGCTTCGGTTCTGATCGTGGTCACGGCGGCGCTATGCGTGCTGGCAACTCTCATGGGATGGGTGTTCGACCGGCGGCGCGATTTCGCCATCATGAAAGCCCTGGGAGCCTCGCAAAGGCTCATTCATGGCTTCTTCGCCGCAGAAGCCGCCGCTTTAGGGGTGGCCGGCGCCCTGATCGGCTATCCCATCGGGGTGGGCGCGGCGCTGTGGATCGGGCGAGTCAATTTTCACGCTGATGTTATGCCGAGGCTGAGCGTTCTGCCGATGGTTCTTGCCGGCGGCATCGCGGTGGCGTTGCTTTCGGCGATATTGCCGATCTCATTGCTCCGGCGAGTGCAGCCAGCTATGATTCTAAGGGGAGAATAGCTTGATCAAGCTCAAGAACGTAAGCCGGGTTTATCCGGCCAACGCCGGGGCGAAGAGCAGGGACGGTGTGATTCGCGCGCTGGATGATTTCTCTCTTGATGTGGACCCCGGCGAGTGGATCGCGGTAATGGGGCCTTCGGGCTCGGGCAAGTCTACGCTGGTGAATTTGATCGGTTGCCTGGACCGGCCCAGTTCCGGCGAAATCTGGCTCGATGGCGAAAATGTGGCGGAGCTTTCGACCTCCGCGCTGAACCGGGTGCGGGCGGAAAAAATCGGGTTTGTCTTTCAGCAATTCCATCTGATTCCGTACCTCACGGCGCTCGAAAACGTAATGCTGGCGCAGTACTTCCACAGCATGACGGATGAGCAGGAAGCGCTGGACGCGCTGGAGCGCGTGGGGCTGAAGGACCGCGCACATCACGTTCCTTCGCAGCTTTCGGGGGGCGAACAGCAGCGGGTTTGCATCGCGCGGGCGCTGATCAACGATCCTAAGATCGTGTTAGCCGATGAGCCCACCGGCAATCTCGACGCAGTGAACGAAGAAATTGTTCTGCGTCTGCTGCGCCAGTTGCATGAGCAAGGTCGGACGATTGTGATGGTGACGCACGATCCGGTGGTGGCGCGGCTGGCGGACCGCCGCATCGAATTGCACCATGGCAAGATCGCCGCGCAGGAAGTGTTTGCGATGGCCGACGAAGAGCAGTTCGACGAAGTGCTCGAAGAATTGTGGGCGCTGACCGAGCACGGCGAAATTGCCGAACTGGAGCACATGGAAGTGCACGGCGCGCTGCCGGTGAGCATTGCCGTAGACAAGATGGTTGCGCTGGGATTACTAACCGCGTCCCCGCATCCTCCGCAGGCGCATAATCACAAGCCGTTTGCCAATCCCTGCCACGACGCGCTCAAGCCGGCGGCCAGCTCGATCGGAGACGGAAGCCTGATCATCGAGTTCACCGAACGGGGTCGGCGGCGCGCTGCCGATGTGATCCGGCGCCATCGCCTGGCCGAGCGCTTGTTTACCGACAGTCTGGCGATGGACAGCGAGACCGAGATCGAGCAGCAGGCCTGCAAGTTCGAGCACATCCTTTCGCCAGAGGCCACGGACAAGATCTGCACGTTCCTGGGGCACCCGCGTACTTGCCCGCACGGCGCGCCGATTCCGCCGGGGGCGTGCTGCGATGGAGGTAAGAAGCTTGGCGAGCTGATGAAGCGCCTCGAAGGAGTCCAGTCGGGCGGCCCGTATAGTCGAGATGAGATGAACGAGCGGTAATGACGCGTCGAAACATTCAACACCTAACTGAGACCAGCCTGGCGTGACCGCCCGTCGCCCCACTATCGGCGTTTTTGACTCCGGCTTTGGCGGGCTGACCGTCCTTAAAGCTTTACTTCAACTCATCCCCAGCGCCGACTACCTCTATTTTGGCGATACCGCCCGGCTGCCTTATGGTTCGAAGTCCGCGGAAACCGTAGCCAAGTACGCGCTGGAAGCGACCCACTTTCTGGAGCAGAACGGCGCCGGCGTGCTGGTGATCGCTTGCAATACGGCGACCGCGCTCGCGCTCGAGCGAATTCGCGCGGCCTCGGCGGTTGCTGTCTTTGGCGTCATCGGCCCTGGCGCGGCGCAAGCCTCCGAGGTAAGCAAGAATCGCAAAGTAGCCGTGATTGGAACCGAAGCGACCGTCGGCAGCCACGCGTATTCAAAGGCCCTCCAGGAGCACGGCCTGGAAGCGAGAGAAAAAGCCTGTCCTTTGCTGGTTCCGCTGGTGGAGGAAGGTTGGGTCGACCATGCGGTTACGGAACAAGTCGCGCGAATCTATCTGGATGAAGTTTTCGCCGACGGTTTCCAGGCAGCAGACGTTCTGTTGCTGGGCTGCACTCACTATCCGCTGCTAAAGCCGCTTTTGCGGCGCGTGGCACCGCCGCAGGTGTCGATTGTGGATTCGGCCGAATCGACGGCGCAGGTGGTCGCCAAACAGCTAGGCGCGGCCCCGCCGCCAGCAGCATCCCAGGAGGAGCGGCGCGGCCCCACGCGACTCAGATTCTATGCGACGGATTCTGTGGAGAAATTCAGCCGCCTGGGAGCGCAGTTTCTCGGCCATCCGATTGGCGAAGTCAAACTGGTGGATTTGAAGGAATAGAGAGCACCGGTACTTTCGGACCGGATGCAACGGGACGCAGTCGGTACTCGCCCTGATCGGGCGCCGTGGGGAATCAATGATTCCTCTCACTCGAGCACAAATCTCACCTAGTTACCGCCGTTACCAATGAGAGATGCCAAATCACAGGTCAATGCGCCCAGCATGGCATATCATCGCGCTACGTCCGAGGAACCTTTTGTCCGACGCGAAGGTCTAAAGATATATGCCTGTACCGCGGACCGTGCGGATCGGCTGCTACCTTGTCTGTTTCATCCTCCTGCTGATTGGCCCCTGGATTCTGGTTTTGCGGTTCTTTTTTCGCTTCTTCTACAGCCCCTACAGCGGGCTTTGGGACGCTCTGGAGTCAGCCCCATACATTCCGATCCTAGCGTTTCTTGCCGCGATCGCGACTCGCTTTCTAAGCCAGCGGCTCTTCTGCGCAAGTGGTGGTTTTGCGGGGCCCGGAACCAGAGAGAGGCGTGCGCGGCGAATAGCCGTGGCGCTGGTTCTCGGAGGCACCGGGCTGGCTGCCGCGTGGTGTGGTTGGATATCAAGCCGAACCATATTGCCGCTTGACACTTTCATATCATTGTCGCCGGGACACCTACGAACCACCGAGTTCAAGATCAACGTGGCAAGTAAGTACTGGGTCTACGTTGAACTCGACCATAAACCTGAACTTGACGAACTTGACTGCCTGCTGGGCTTTGCAGCAGACCGATGCAACGGAACAACAGCTCTCCTGAATGTCTCCTGGACACTATCCCGAGCTGGAATAATTCTCGCGGAGGGAGGCAGCAAGAACGACCCGCGGACATTCGAAACCGCCGACACATCTGGACGCGGACTTGGTTATTTCGACATTGAGCAAAGTGATCACCTCGAACTCGATCTGAATGTTCTGAGCGACACTAGCCGCCTCAACGCCGCCAATCCACGATTGAAGATCGAGGAAATGGGAGGGATATATTGGGAGTATCGGTCTCAGACGGTGCTTGTCCTTCTAGTTTGCCTGTCCGGCGTTTTGGTCGGCTCCGCGCTCTGGCTTCAACTGGGCAGCATAGTTGGATCGAGAAGCCCCGTTCAAACGGCGCCTCTTTCACAAAAGACAGGACTAACGCTGCATGTTGAGGCATGGATCGGCGGCATTCTGGTTGTTGTCGGCCTTTCGACCTTCCTGGCCGTTCATCGCTGGATGAGCTCACGCACATTCGTCGCGCTTGACATGCCAATTTCCCTGGCCCGCGGACCAATCAGGGCTGGGCCTTTCAAGATCAATCTCAATGATGACTACACAGTCCGGATTGATACCGGTTGGGAATCATATTTTGATCCGAATTGTCCTTCCTACGACCGGGTCAAGGCAAACTGGTTCCTCATCAAGGACGGGCATCAGGTCGCGAAATGGCTTGCTTCAACCCCAGCCACGTATTTAGGCGGCTTCAATAGTGAGAAGGGTACGTATGAACTCGACGTGGAAGTTCTATCGGACTCTGGCTGCCTCAATCCAGGGCATCCGCGATTGCTCGTCTACACGAGCAAGGCCGACTATGATGACTCCACGGGTCCCATACTGTGGGCTTCGGCGTTTAGCATCGCCGTTGGCGCGGGCCTAATGGCTCTAGGCTTCATTGGACTCTCAGCGGAGTTCCATCCACAGAGCACGCGGATTTCCGATTCTGCAAGCGTCGGTCAATCTTTTCAATGGGCCCAAAGACTTCCGTTAAGGCAAGAAGTTTCCTCGCCTCCTGCGTTCGCACTGCTTGCCGCACCTTGCCTGATCGTTCTGATCATTGTTTTCATGGTTCTTTTGCAACCTTATCCGTCCAAGGGCTTGCGCGTTCAGGTACTGAAGCCTGGTTCATCAGGTGTCCCAAATGATCCGTTCAGCTCGCCCGTCGTCGTTCAACTGCTCGATGGCGGGATGGGAGTTCCGCCTAGCGTGTACGTAAACTCGAAAGCCACGTCATGGAACAAGTTGGGAAACGACTTGAAAGATGAACTCAAGCTTCGCCCGAAGTGGGTTGTCTATGTCGAGGCGGACCCCAATTTGCCGTGGTCGGACGTCATGAATGTGGTGGATGTCGCGAAAGGACTCCACGCCAGGGTTGTCTTGCTAACGTTGAAACCGAAGCTTGAGACTAGTCGCGCGCGGGCGGCGACTAAGTCCCAACGGTAGACCGTCAGTACAGGTGGAACTCGACCTCAACGTTGATCTGCACCGATACGGCCTTGCCGTCCTTCATGGCAGGTTCAAACTTCCATTGCCGAACGGCGTCGATAGCTTTTTCATCCAAACCCAGCCCCAGGCTGCGGGCGATGCGAATGTCACGCGGGCGGCCGTCCGGACCCACAATCAGCCAGAGCACGCAGGTTCCCTGATACTTAGCTTTGCGGGCTTCTTCGGAATACTCAGGATCAGGAGTGAAGAGCGGCTTGGGCGCGGAAACGCCTCCGCCTACGCGGAACACGCCGCCGCCAATGCCGCCGCCGCGACCGGCGCCGACGCCCGGGCCTTCGCCCGAACCGACGCCGCCGCCCGAACCGGAACCGATGCCTCCGCCGGAACCCGTGCCATTCGACGGCGGCCCGGCAACGTTCGACATGGGATCGCCAAGAACGGGCAGGTTGTTCAGGGCTAGATGGATCTGGGGTGGGACCACAACCGTCGGCTCAGCCGTCAACTTCGGATTCTGGTTGCGCACGACCACCATGGGCGGGACGATCTGCTGCATGGCAAACTTCGGCAGCTTGCCTTTGCTGGCTTGCAACTTGTCGCGGTCTCCGCCGCCGCCGCCACCACCAGATTTCGAGGCCGAGGGCGGCAGAGGTGGAATGTCGCCCGGGTCGATCAGTACGGTCACTTGCGGTGGCTTGGTAACGGCTTGCACCCATCGTCTGGCCAGGATGGTTCCGCCAATGATGACTGCCAGGATGAGAACGTGCGCCACGCTGGAGCCGAGGACGCCGTTCTTTTTGTAGTTGTAAAAGCCCCAAATATCTTTAACCGGAACCGGTTTCGACTCCAGCACGAGGGGTGGGAGCTTTTTGGGGAAGAAGAACTCGTCGACGTTGCGGACGAGCGACTTCCAGAGCGACTCGTCAAAAGTCGTCTTGGGGAGCAGAAGATTGAGTTCGGGTTGGGAATTCTCGCCGGGGTTGACCGGTGTGCTTGACATAAATATCGCCCTGTTCCCCTCAGCAGGTCCGGGATACAACACCGCCCGCGCTCTCCAAGTGGATGAGCACGCGGGATGCCAAGTTGCTCGCTGCCCGTATTTTCTTCCCGGAGGTTGCTGCAGGCCAGCGGGCATTCCAGTCTAGTCTAAAGAGTTAGATGCTGTTCGACCGGAAAAAAGTTACCAATGCGCAGATTGTACACGCTTTTTGACACTTGTCGACAGTGCTTTTGGCGAGTCTCCGTGCCGATGGTGACGGGCCCGAGCCCGCCAATGGACGTTCCCCTGCAGGCTCCCTATAATGAAAAAAATCAATCATTTGGGAGAAAATTGCCGAGTGCCGTTCGACCTAAAGTCCACCCTTAATCTGCCCAAAACCGGCTTTCCTATGAAAGCCAACCTGCCGCAGAACGAACCCAAATTGCTGGAGCGATGGCAGAAGATGGGCCTGTACGAAGGCATCCGCAAGGCGCGAAAACGCGCGCCCGGATACGTTTTGCACGATGGCCCGCCATACGCCAACGGTCCCATTCATCTGGGCCACGCCCTCAATAAGTGCCTGAAGGATTTTATCGTCAAGTCGAAAACCATGTCGGGATTCGATTCGCCATACGTTCCAGGATGGGATTGTCACGGGCTGCCCATTGAGATCAAAGTCGACCAGCAGCTCGGCGGCAAAAAGCTGCAAATGCAGAAGCTGGACGTTCGCGCGGAGTGCCGGAAATACGCGCAGAAGTATCTCGACTTGCAGCGGGAGCAGTTCAAGCGCATCGGAGTCTTCGGCCAGTTCGACGAGCCTTACTCCACGATGACTCCGCAGTACGAAGCGGTGGTGCTCAAGACCTTCTACGCGTTCTTCGAAAAGAACTTTGTCTACAAGGGGCTGCGCTCGGTCTACTGGTGCATTCACGATGAAACGGCCCTGGCGGAAGCGGAAGTGGAATATGAGACGCATACCAGCCCCACCGTGTGGGTGAAATATCCGGCGAAAGATGATCCGGCGAAGCTCGATCCTTCCCTGGCTGGGAAAAAAGTCTTCACGGTGATCTGGACCACGACTCCGTGGACCCTGCCGGCGTCGATGGCGGTGGCATTTCAGCCCGGCGAGGAGTACGTGGCGTTGGAATCGGCGTCCGAGGGCGAGGTTTATATCGTCGCACAAAAACTGGCGAAAGAGTTCACCGACAAAGTTGGCCTGACGGCGCCGGTTCAGCTCGCGCAATTTCCCGGGAACAAGCTGGAATACTTCAAGTTCACGCATCCGTTTTTGGATCGCGAAATTCTTGGCGTGCTGGCCGACTACGTCACCATGGACACCGGCACGGGCGTGGTGCACACTGCGCCGGCTCATGGCGCGGAGGACTTCGTTACCGGCACGAAATACAAACTCGACCCCAAGTGCGATGTGGATTCGGCCGGACGCCTGCACAACGGCTTGCCGGAATACGACGGGATGCAGGTTTTCAAGGCGAACCCGGTCATCGTCGAGCTGCTGAAGAAGCGCGGCGTGCTGCTGCATTCGGAGAAGCTGGAGCATTCTTATCCGCACTGCTGGCGCTGCCACAATCCCATCATTTTTCGCGCCACCGAGCAGTGGTTTATTTCGATGGAAACGGCGATGGCGGGCGGAGGAACGCTGCGTAGCCGCTCGCTCGATGAGATCAAGAAGGTGAAATGGGACCCGGCGTGGGGCGAGGAGCGCATCGCCAACATGATTGCCACGCGTCCGGATTGGTGCATTTCGCGGCAGCGCATTTGGGGGGTGCCTATCGCGGTGTTCATCTGCGAGGGCTGCAAAGCTCCGCTGAATGATCCCGCCGTCAACAAGAAAGTTGTGGAGCTTTTTGCCCGCTCGGGCGCCGACGCATGGTATGGGCCGGAAGCGGACGCGATCGCCTCCGGCGCGAAGTGCCGGCAGTGCGGCGGTACAAACTTCGCCAAGGAGAACGACATCATTGATGTGTGGTTTGAGTCGGGATCGAGCCATGATGCCGTGCTCGGGCACGACCCGAGCCTGCCCTGGCCCGCGGATCTGTATCTCGAAGGCGGCGATCAGTTTCGCGGATGGTTCATGTCTTCCCTGCTCTGCGCCATGGGAACGCACGGCGCCTCGCCTTATCGCAGCTGCGCCAGCCCGGGCTGGACGCTGGATGAGCAGGGGCGAGCCATGTCGAAATCGCGGGGCAACGACGTCGATCCGGCCGACATCGCCAACCGGCTGGGCGGGGAGATCGTGCGCCTGTGGGTCGCGTCGGTGGATTTTCGCGACGACGTGGTTGGTTCCGAGCAGTTGATGCAGCGCATCGCCGACAACTACCGCAAGATTCGCAACACGTTGAAGAATGCACTCGGCAACCTGTTCGATTTCCGTCCTCAGGCGGACTCGGTTCCGTTCGAGCAGATGGAAGCGCTGGACCAGTACATGCTTCGCCAAACCGCCGCTCTCGCGGCCGATGTGGTGCGCTGGTATGAGGAATTCGCCTTCCACAAGATTTACCACCGAGTGAACGATTTCTGCGTGGTGGACCTGAGCGCATTTTATTTTGATGTGCTGAAAGACCGGCTTTACACCTATGCGCCCAAGTCGCCCGGGCGACGCTCGGCGCAGACGGCGCTGTGGAAAATCGCCGAGACGCTGGTGCGGCTGCTGGCGCCCATCATGAGTTTCACGTCGGATGAGATTTGGGGGTATCTGCCGGTCGTGGATAATCGGGCGGAAAGCGTGCACCTGGCGAAGTTTCCCGCAGCGGACGAGATTTTGGGAGAGAACATCACAGCCGAGGATGCATCGCAACTGCGCGACTGGAAGATGCTGCGCGATTTTCGCGAAGACGTGTTGAAGCAGCTAGAAGAATTGCGCGCCAACAAAACGATCGGCGGAGGACTCGAAGCTCAGCTCGCGATTACCGCCTCCGGCGATTTGTACCAAGTCCTGGAACGATACAAGGATCAGTTGCGGTATCTGTTCATCGTCTCGCATGTTTCGCTGAAACAAGCGGCGACGAATGGGGCGAGCGCGGCCAGCATCGCCGTGGCCAAAGCCGATGGCCAGAAGTGCGAACGCTGCTGGAACTACTCCACGCGAGTCGGCGAGAATCCTATGTTCCCTACCGTTTGCGAGCGCTGCAGCGCGGTGCTCAAAGAAATCGGAGCTGAGGCTGCCGCGGCCGAGGGTTCAGACGCACAATGATCGACCATCGGGCCATGCGGAAGTATCACCTTATGATCGCTGTTGCGGTGCTGGCGCTCGACCGGGTGACCAAATGGGTGGTCGTGAAGGATATTCCTCTGTACCAGTCGAAGAAGTTAATCCCCGGGTTCTTCTATCTCACGCACGTTGAGAACCGCGGCGCGGCCTTCAGCCTGTTCGCGGAATCGCCCTCGGCGTGGAAAATTGCGATGCTGGTGATCTTTTCGATCGTTGCCCTGGTGATCGTGTCTATTCTCTTGTGGCGTAGCAGTCACACCATGGCCACCACGGGGATTGGCCTGGCCTTGATCCTCGGCGGTGCGCTGGGAAACCTGTGGGATCGGCTGTTGAGCGGGCGAGTGGTGGATTTCCTGCTCTTCTATATCGGAAGCTACCAATGGCCGGCGTTCAATGTGGCCGATAGCGCGATTGTGGTGGGAGCGAGTTTACTGGCGATTGAGATTCTGTTCGTCAAAACGCCGGCGCGGGAAAAGTCGGCCTAGTTGCGCCAAGTCACGCCTGAGTAGTGGTGCGGGAACCTCGACGCGCGAAGTTCCCGCTCCGCTTCAGGATGATGGTCTCATCCCCGTTCTCTTACGCTGACTTTTTTTGTTGCTGCGCCATCTCCGCGTGGAACTGCTTTGCGCCTTCCTCGATTTCCTCGGCGGTCATATCCTGGGTGTGGGTGGCAATGCCCCAGGTGTGGCCAAAAGGATCTAGGAAAGTGCCATAGCGGTCGCCCCAGAACATGTCGGTCACGGGCATCACCGTCTTCCCACCGGCAGCCAGGGCCGTGGCGTAAGACCTGTCCACGTCTTCGACATACAAGAACATTCCGCCAGTGGTGCCGCCCAGGGTCTGCGGCGCCTTGTTGCCCATGCCGGGCATCTCGTCGCCGAGAAAGAGAACGGAGTCGCCGATCTTCAATTCCGCATGGCCGACTTTGCCGTCTGGGTTATCCATGCGTACGAGTACTTCCGCGCCCAGTGCCTTCTTGTAGAAGTCGATGGCCTGTGCGGCGTTGCGAACGGTCAGAGAGGGGGTAATGGTGTGATAGCCCTTGGGAATGGGAGTCTTCGAGGATTTCATGCTTTTCTCCTTTTCGCGGTTTGAGAACCTGGCCAGAGCGGAACGCACTTCAGCAGAAGTCGATTTTACGCCTGGCGAGTCTGAGGAAGAGTGGAAAGTTGTAAAATTCCCCGGCTCACTGCGCGCCGTATAACTGGCGATAGACGTTGGCATTGCGCAGGATGGCTTGCACGTATTCGCGAGTTTCCGTAAACGGAATGCTTTCCACAAACTCCTGGGGATCGCGGTACTTGCCCAGCGAGAGCCATGTGGTTACGCGGTCGTCGCCGGCGTTGTAAGCGGCCAGGGCGTATTCAAAAGCGCCGAATTTATCGACCGTGTTGCGGAAGTAGCGCGTGCCGAGCTGCATGTTCACCGTGGGAGTGAAAAGCTGGTTGGTGGAGAAATGCCGGAGATGAATCTGGTGGGCCACCATCCTTCCCGCCTTGGGCAGCAACTGCATCAGGCCGACAGCATTCTTACGGGAGAGCGCATTGGGATTGAATGCGGATTCCTGGCGGATGAGCGACGCCACGAGATACGGATCGAGCCCGTTCGCCGAAGCAAACTTCCGCAGGTCGCTCCAATAGGGCTTGGGAAAAAGAGCCTCCCAGTAGGATCGCGGCAGGCTGGGAAGATCGAGCGCGAAATAATTGGGAACGGCGCGCTTGACCGTTTCCAGGGCCATGTCGTAGCGCCCGATGTCTTCGTAAAGGTGGGCGGTTTCGGCGGGAAGCCAGTTGCCGGGGTTATCTTTGGCGGCAGCCTGCAGCTCGCGGACAGCGAAATCGAGCAGCGCACCGTTTTCCAGCAGCTCGGCTTTTTGCACGCGCAAGTCGTCGTCGGGAGGCGGATCGGCCGTCACGCTCGCGTTCGCGCTGATGGGTGGAATGTGGTCGAGCAGCGGATACTCCACCGACTCGCCCGTCGATTTCAACTGAGTGAGACGTTTTCGCGCTAAGTCACCGTAGTAGTAGTTGCGGAAGCGATCGGAAACCTTCTGATAGTAAGCGCGCGCCATGGCCGCGTCCCCATCCTCTTCCGCGAGGCGGCCGCGCCAGTAGAGCGCGGAAGGGACCTCGGCCGAATCAGGGTACAAGGCGATCTGGTTCTCAAATTCTTTCTTGGCCTCATCGGTGCGTCCCTGGCGAAAACTCAGCCACGCCACTTTCCAATGGGCGTAGGAGGCGCGGCTGGCTTGGGGAAATCGCTGCTGCAGTTCGCGATAGGAATCAATGGCGCGATCGTAATCCGGGCGCAGCAAATAGATATTTCCCGCCGAAAGCAAAGCCTGCTCCAGCCAGGAACTGGTGGGCGCGGTTTGCCGGATCTGCTGCAAAATGTTGAGGAAGCCATCATCGTCATTGTCGTCACGCGCAATCTCGCCGAAATTGAACAGCCGCTCGGCATTGATTTCGGGCGTAGAAGAAGGAATGGAATCCAGCACACGCTTGGCATCGCGGTCGTGCCCGCCGCGGCGCAGCGCGGTCGCTAGAGCCAATTGCAATGACGGACGCACGCTGGGATCGGCGTCGTTGATCAGGTCACGATAGGCATCCGCCGCATCGTCGTAGCGCCTGCCCCGCAGCAACAAGTCGGCGCGAATCTTGCGCTCGGTGAATCCGGGTGCAGGCAATGGCCCTGTGGCAGATAGCTTCTTGAGCTCGGCATCGGCCTGATCTACTTCCCCGCTGAGCGGCATGGTGAAATAAAGATTGCGCAGAATGGAGATTGCCTTGTCCCGGTCTCCGCTGGCCGCGTAGGCGCGTCCCAGAGCAAGTTCAATGTCGGCGCGGATGGGCGAGCGATCTTTTTCGAGCAGGGCGATGGCGTCCTTGGGCTGGTTCACCGAAAGCAATGCGTTCGCGTATACGACGTGCGCATCGCGGCTCAACAGCGAATCCGGAAAGGCCTTGTCGAAGTCCGCCAGTTGCGCGGTCGCCTCGGCAAACCTCCCGGTCTGGAAGTAAGCCGAACCCAGGTAGTAACTGACGTAGTCTCCCAAATCGCCGGCATGGGGCTTGGCGCGGTTGAGCGGATCGATGGCGGCGGCGTAGTTGCCATCCAGAACGTGGGCATAGCCGACGACGAGCCAGGCCAGCGCGCCGGAGTCCTGGCTGGCATTGCGGCGGGCAAAAGCCTCTACTCCGGAGTAGGCGGCGGGAGTGCGATCCTGCAGCAACTGCCGCGCCATGGGCTTGAGGCTGGTCGAGGCCACAAACGCCTGTCGCATGCGGCGCACGCGCGGAGAAGGCCGCTTGCGCCGGCCGGCTGGATGAGAGCTGCTCTTTCGCTGCGTTTTCTTCTTATGCGAGGCTGGCTGCTGTGCAGACGATTGCGCAGCTGGTTGTGAAACCACACCACCCCAGCTGGCGCAGGCAACAGCCAAAAAAACAGCGAATATCAATTTCCGGAAAGGTCCGCCCACTGCACTCCATTATCGCTGAAAATTGGCGCCCATGAGCGAACGGTCATCCTCGGCGAGGCTACGCACCAGTTCGTGGTTAAAGTAGTCTTTGTCGGATGCAACGCTTCCGCCGTAGCGCTTCTGGTAGGTGGCGTTGCTCTTGTCAATGTCTTCCTTCAAGCGATCATAAAGATCCCTGTTCTTGCGGCCTTCGGTGACCTTGGCTTGGTTGTAGAGCTTGATTTCGTCGACCAGAAGGCGGGCAAAACGCTGCGCTTTGCGATGCACCTCGGCGTCTTCCGGCGACAAAGAGGCGAGGG
The DNA here is from genome assembly GCA_963770915.1 of uncultured Acidobacteriaceae bacterium. Classification (GTDB taxonomy): domain Bacteria; phylum Acidobacteriota; class Terriglobia; order Terriglobales; family Acidobacteriaceae; genus PALSA-270. The sequence goes on along the minus strand of CAVYRG010000001.1, from coordinate 228,981 downwards.
CATCCGGGGCCGGCGCGACTGCAACAGCAGCCGCGGATAGCGCTGGCGCTTCGGCCACCATGACGGTTTCAGCCGCGGGTTCGACCGGAATCGCCGCCGGTTTCGGAGCGGAATGAATCGGCGCGTGCGCGGCGAAAGGATCTGAAAACGATGGTGCGGCGTGCACGGGAGCTTCGACTGCCGGTTGTGCCTCGGCAGCCGGCTCGGCAGCGCCCTCCTTGTGAGCCTGCTTGCGCAGGGCAGCGACCTCCAGCCACGCACTCGCGCTAACGACCAGCAGTTCCAGGGCGGCGTTGTCGATTTTCCCCCCGGCTTCGGTTCCTCCGTCCGCATAGATCAGAGCGGCGACGCGATCCTTCAACAGCAGCGGGAGCACGAAGACGTGGTCTTCGGTGGGCGCTCCAAAATGGGCAACGAACTTCGCGTCGATTTCGCCCGTGCCGCCCGCGAAGGCCATTCGCGACTGCAAAGCGCGGGCGGCAACTCCGCTGCTGACGTCGAGAGCAAAATCCTTGATTTCTTCAAAGTTGGCAAAGGCGCGTCCCTGCCAGCCGGTTGCCGCTCCGCCTTTGACGACAAACAGGGCGGTGCGACCGCAATAACGCGAGGTATTATCGAGCAAGGCGCGCAGAATTTCGCGCTGCGTGGTTCCGGTCTGAATGGCCGAAACTGCCTTGAGGAGCCCCGCGGGAGTGCCCTCGGGCGAGCCGCCCAGTTGCGGGCCGACTTGCTCGACGACCCGCCGCACAAGCTCGATCCGGAGCTGTCCGACGTGGGCTTCCATAGCCTCCGACACTGCTTTTTCTACGACTTGTTCTATCCCGGTCTTTTCTGGCATCGTGACTCGATCAAGCTAGGCAGCGGGAGGGTTTTCGCCTTTCCACACAGCTAACTGCAGAGATTATATGGCACTTGGCGCGAATTTGGAGCCTCGCGGATTAGACTTTGGTCACTATCCGCGATTCGTTTGCCCTTGACACTCAACCGGATCGCGCCCCGAGCCTGCGCGTACCCTGAGTTTGAATTTAACGCAAACCAAGCGCGGCCGGACACGTCAAAACAGTTACGCGCAAATCGCGGTTACCAAGTAAAATAACATTCTCGCAACGGCCCAAGGTTCCAAAATTGTTGCATCGCAATCACAATGAGCACCATCCAAACCAAACTAGGTGAGCCGGTTACGGAAGAACTGGCTCTGGTTCAGGCCGCCAAGGGCGGCGACGTACAGGCCTTCGAGGAGTTGGTCCGGCGTTACGACCGGAATGTATTTCGCATCGCGCAGCACATCACGCATAACCGCGAAGACGCGGAAGACGTGGTGCAGGATGCGTTCCTGAAGGCTTACGAGAATTTGAACCAGTTCCAGGGCCAGTCTAAGTTCTACACCTGGCTGGTCCGCATCGCGGTGAACGAAGCGCTGATGAAGCTGCGGCGCCAGAAGCCGGGGCGCACCGTCTCACTCGACGAAGAGGTCAAAACCGAAGAAGACTCGCTGCCGCGGGAAGTCGCGGATTGGAGCCCTAACCCGGAGCAGCAGTACAGCCAGGCCGAGTTGAAGGACATTTTGACTCGCACGATTCAAGGCCTGCCGACGAGTTTTCGCACGGTATTTGTGTTGCGAGACGTGGAAGGGCTTTCGACCGAGGAAACTGCCGAGGCGCTTGACCTCAGCGTGCCCGCGGTCAAGTCACGGTTGCTGCGCGCCCGCCTGCAATTGCGGGAGCGCCTGAACCGCTACTTCCAGAAACGCGAGAGCGGAGATGGCAAACTGTGAAATGCTCTGAATTTCTGCAAGAGCTGACCAACTATCTGGACGGCGTAATCGACGAGCGAACCAGGGCCGAACTGGAAGACCACCTAGCTTGGTGCCACAACTGCTATGTCGTCTGCGATACCACCAAAAAGACCATCGAGATCTACCGCGACTCACAGCTTTACGAGTTACCTGATGACCTTCGCAACCGGCTCCGCTCGGCAATCGTGAGCAAGTGCCGGGCGCGCAAGAAGGCCGGGCCGGAAACGGTTTGAACCCTCCTAAATCCCTTGTTCCACAAGGCTTGCAGCGCAACTAGTGCGTCTGGCGGGGGTTTGCATGAATGTTATCGAACCTTTTGACCCCAAGGGGAATCTAAGTTTTGTAGGCACGGCAAGTCTCAGGTGAGGGGGCCCAATCAGGAGCGGGCTGTGGGAGGTAGGTATGGTCGCGAATTTGTTGGAGTCGGTTTTTGGCTGCTGGCATAATCGGTACAGTTTCCCCATCACAGTTCGTTCCCGCTTCCGAAGCCAGGCCGCAAATCTCACCGGAACTTATGTGGTTTGCCTCGACTGCGGCAAGGAATTGCCGTATGACTGGGAAGAGATGAAGGTCATTCGCTCCTCGGCCGCGAGGCGAAGCCGCCTGCGGGCTCTGGCTGCGAAAGAAGCCGCCTAAGGCGCTTGAGAGGAGTCAGGGTCAAAGAAGGCCGCGAGCCATTCGCGGCCTTTTCTTTCGCGCGGCTTGAGATTTGGACGCAGGCCCAGTCTGCGGACCGAACCAGGCAGCGAGCCACCTCTTGAGAGGTACCTTTGGCTGGGAATTGTAAATGCTCCAAGATAATGTCACCCCCTAACTGCAACGAGATTCTGTCACCCTCCCAGGATGGTGACGATGAGTCAGAAAGAGTTTCAACGAGTGAAGGTGATTGAGAATGCAGCAGGCGGGAGGCTGAGCGTACGCGAAGCCTCCCGCCTGCTGCAGCTGAGTGAGCGCCAGGTGCAGCGGCTGAAACGCCGCTATCGGCCCGACTCCGTCGGCTGGGTGCAGCACGGCAATCGCGGACGCCCCATGCCGTGGGCTTTGCCCCTTTCCCAGAAGCAGTTGATCGTAAGCCTGGCCCGCGGCAAGTACCGCGGCTTCAACGATTCTCATCTGGCGGAAAAACTTCGCGCCGAAGAGAACCTCGCCGTCAGTCGCGAGACCGTGCGCCGCCTCTTGCGCGCCGCCCAACTGCCCTCGCCGCAGAAGCGCCGGCCGCGCCAGTATCGGTCCCGCCGCCCGCCCCGCCCCCGTTTCGGCATGATGGCGCTCACCGACGCCAGCCGCCATAACTGGCTCGAAGGCCGCGGTCCGGAGCTCACTCTCATCGGCTTCCAGGACGACGCCACCGGCCAGATCCTGGCCGCTCACTTCCAACTCGAAGCCGAAAATACCCTCGGCTATCTCCGCGCCCTGCACTCGATGATCGCCGCCCACGGCGTTCCCCTCAGCCTTTATCGCGACCGTCACTCCATCTTCCAGCGCAACGATTCCTACTGGACTCTCGCCGAACAACTCGCCGGAAAACAAGCTCCCACTCAACTGGGACGCGCCCTCGAAGAACTCGGCATCGAGCAGATCCCCGCCTACTCGCCCCAAGCCAAGGGCCGCATCGAACGCGCCTGGCGCACCTGCCAGGACCGCCTGGTCAGTGAACTGCGCCTCGCCCAGGCCACGACCCTGCAGCAGGCCAACGCCGTGCTCGCCCGCTTCTGCGCCGACTACAATCGGCGCTTTGCCCGCCCCGCTGCCCAAGCCACTTCGGACTTTCGCCGTTTGCCGCGCCGCTTCGATCTGGCGCGCTGTTTGAGTTTGCACTATCGCCGCGTGGTCGCCGCCGATCACACCGTCACCCTGGGCGCGCAATCCATCGCCCTGCCCTCTCTGCCCGGCCATCGCGGCTACGCCGGGGAAACCGTCGAACTCGCCCATCACCTGGACGGCAGGCTGCACGTTTATCATGGAGATAGTTTGCTGTTGGCGCTGCCCCGGCCACTCGAAGAACACGCCGAGCGCCGTCCCCAGCTCCTGACCTCGGCGCAGAAAAGAAAAACCCCGCGCATCTACAACCTCTCCGGCCGCCCTGCTTTAGCGGCCGTTACTTAATCGACAAGGGGTGACAAAGTCTCGTTGCAGTTAATACGACATTTTCTGGTTGCAACAACAACCTTTGGCTGGGAATTCCTCCTCCCCCGAGGGGGAGGAGGCTGATTAGTCCGACTCATTACTTCAATGCCGCAAGCGCAACCGTCAGCTTCCGAGGCCACCGAGGATTCCCGCGGCACGCGCGCCCTTTCCGACCAGGAACTGGTGGCGGAAGTGCTGCGCAAGGATCGAAAGGCTTCAGCGGAATTCGTCACGCGCTGCGCAGACTCGGTGTACGGCTATGTCTGGCGCAGGCTGATTCCCCGCGCCGACCTAGTGGAAGATTTGGTGCAGGAGGTCTTTCTTGCAGCATGGGAGAATCTGGACAAATTCAGGGGAGATTCCTCGCTGCGGAGTTGGCTGCTTGGGATTGCCCGCCACAAGGTGGAAGACCACTACCGCAAACGGCTGCGCGAGCTACAGCTGCCGGAGGATGACGACAGCGGGCCGACCGAGCTCATCGAGCTCGGGGACCTTGACGAAGCCTTGGCGTTGCGTCAGGCTGGGCAGCACGCGCGCGAAGTTCTGGCTACACTGCCGGAGGTTCATAGCTTGATTCTCTCCTGGAGGTATTGGGAGAAGCGCAGTTTGCGCGACATGGCCTCAGAGACGGGGAAAACAGAAAAGGCTATCGAGCGGCTTCTGGCCCGGGCACGGACGCAGTTCAAGAAGAAATGGAATGAGCGACAAACTTCACCAAGACGATAGCTTCTTCGAGCGGCTCGCACAGTTGCCAGAAGGCGAGAACGATCGCGCCCCCTCGCGCCTCAAGGCAAGGCTGCTGACTACGCTGCTGCGGAAACAGGAGGCTTCTGGTCCGCTGCGAACGCTTGCGCAAACGCGGGCACACGGACATGAGCTGTGTGTCTTCGAGGATCTCTGGGAACGGGCTGTCTCTTCAGGAACGGCACAAAGCTTCAATTGCTGCCGTCTTTGCCACGCCCGCGTGCTGGCCGAGCGAGTGGAGCACGCGCCACTTTACTGGCCGAATTGCCCGTACGCAGCATTTGCCAAGAAGTGAATCCCCCGCCTCAGAATTGGTAAAAGACACCAAAAAGATTTTGGAAGTTCTTGGGGATCCGATGTTCCGCCGGCGACACCTGATCTCCCAAAGTGTTTCGCGAGAGCGTTTCGCCAAAGCTGTAGCGAAAAAACCAAAGCGGCCGCAGCCGCAAGTCAATCCCCACCAAGGTGCGCAGTGCCGGCGAAGCATGATCCGAGGAATTGGGCGGGAGCGGCAGATTTCCCTGGTTCACTCCTCCGGAGGAAAGACGGCTGTGGATGAGAACCCCGCCCACTCCTTCGGAAAGATAAGGCCGAATCCTGCTGCCGCGCGGGCGGAAGTATACAAGCACGTTTGCCAGAAATGCGTTTTGCGTGATCGTCTCGGGTAGGCGGAAGAAACTGTTCGCGCCCGAAGCTCCCAACGTCGAGACCAGGAGAACATCATTGCGGTTCCAGACGTAGTCGGCCTGAAGGCTGACATACGGGAAAAGATGCATCCCAAAAAATGCCTCCGCCGCGCCGCCGTTCGTTGGACTGAACAACGACGTAGACGCCGACCCCGTAGTGATGACGGCGCTGCCATCGCCAGACAGCGTCGCCAGCCCTCCCAGGGCGCCGAAGTATGTGGTCCGCTGCGCGGACAAGGCCGCCGGCAACAAGCAAACCAAAGCCACGATCATCCAACAACTTTTCAACACGCCTCCTGTGCCGCGGTGGTTCGATTCGTATGGTAGCGCACTCTTTCATTGAGCATTTTCGATCCTCAAGGTCGACAAATTCCACTCGGACGTTGCGCTGTGCAAAAAATTCGAGGGGGACCCGGCTTTTTCTCGCGACCTTGGTAGTGTTTGGGCAAAAGACGAGGGAGCACGGCAGCCTTCAGCAGAACTCTGCAGGTGAGGGCAGATTACTGCCTGGATATAGCAAGGGCCTTCGTCGCGCAATGCGGCTTGGCTCGAGCCTATGCGTATCTCGCTTTCGCACAGACTCATCCCAGTTCTAAGTGGAGGTCACACAATGTACCGGAACCGTAGTCTTAGTGTGCGCTTTGTTGTCACACTGCTTGCCCTATTTGGGCTGGCTTGCATGACCGCAGCGGCAGCTGACAGGGACCATGACCGCGGTGGCGCGGTCTATGTACTCAGCAACCAGGCGGCAGGAAATTCCGTGATGGTCTATGCCCGCGCCGCGAACGGGACAGTGGCGTTCGTCAAGAGCTACTGGACCGGCGGCAAAGGACTGGGAACCGGGCCGGATCCCCTGGGCTCTCAGGGGGCCCTTGTGCTTGGGCGATGGGGACAACTGCTTTTTGCTGTGAATGCGGGGAGCAACGACATTTCCGTTTTTGAAGTGGAAGGTCTTCGGTTGCGCTTGCTCGACAAGGAGCCCTCCTGGGGAGAGATGCCGGTCAGCATCGCGATTCGCGGGCATTTGGTCTATGTTCTCAATGCCGGCGGCACGCCGAACATCCAAGGGTTCTTTCTGACTCCTTTTGGCGGACGGCTCCTCCACCTGCCAGGCTCGGGGCGTGCGCTTGCCGGGGGTTCTTCTTCCAGTCCAGCCGAAGTGGCTTTTTCTCCGGAGGGCGGCGTCTTGATGGTGACCGAGAAGGGCACCAACCAAATCGACACCTGGAGCTTGAGCGACTACGGCTACGCCAACAACCCCATGACAACGATTTCCAGTGGGGCTACCCCGTTCGGGTTCACTTTTGTTCATCGCTTTGCCATTGTTTCGGAGGCTGGGCCCAGTGCTCTATCTTCGTACGAAGTCGATAACGACGGCGAACTGGAACTGCAGACCGCATCCCTAGGAGACGGGCAAGCCGCAAACTGCTGGGTCATTGCAACCCGAGATGGACGCTACGCCTACACGACGAACACAGGAACCGCGAATATCTCAAGCTATCTCGTCGCGCGAGGAGGATCGTTGAGCCTGCTGAGCGCGGTCGCGGCCAGCACGGGAACCGGCACGGCCCCCATCGACATGGCGCTAAGCAACGATAGCCATTTCCTTTACATCCGGGATGGACTTAAAGGAATACTGGAAGGGTTCCAGGTGCAAAGCGATGGCAGCCTTACGCCGGTGGCTTCGGTACCGGGAATTCCTGCCGGCGCTCAGGGACTGGCTGCTCGCTAAGTCAAACTGAATCGCCTACACCGCCAAGCCCAGGCTTCGGGAAATTCGATGCCTGGGCTTGCGCAGTCCTGATGCGAGATCTTCTAACGAGATGCAACCGGCCGACTAGATTGCGGGCGGCTGCGCAATCTAGCTCGAAATCGCGCAGGCGGGATCTGAAACTCGCGCTTGAAGGCGCGATTGAAAGCGGCTTCCGATTCGTAGCCGACTTCCTCAGCGATCTGCGCCACCGAGTAGCTGGTAGAAGCCAGCATCTGTGCGCCCAACTGAAGCCTCCAGTGCGTCAGATACGCCATCGGGGGCTCGTTAAGATAATGGCGAAAGCGCTCAGCCAGGACGGAGCGCGAGATTCCCGCTTCTTTCGCCAGCGAAGCGATGGTCCACGGGCGCGCAGGATGGCGGTGCATCAGGGCCAGCGTCTTTCCCACCTCCGCATCGCGAGCGCCAGCCAGCCAGCCGGTTTGTTCCGGCGGCAGCTGGGTGATGTAGGAACGCAGGGTCTCGACGAATAACACTTCGGAAAGTTTGGCCAACACCGCTTCTTCCCCGGCGCGAGGGGTTTCGGCCTGCTCCAAGGAAAAGCGGATCGAGTTCTCCAGCCAACGGCCGGATGCATCGTTGCGAATGCTCACTTTGAAGACGGGGGGTAAGCCGCTGAGAAAGGCCTGGCTCAGGCGAGGATCGCAGGCCATGTAACCGCAGACAAACCGGGTGACTTCCCCGCCCCCGCCAAACCGCCACAACTTCAATCCCTGGCCAACAATTTCCGGAAAGTGCGCGGAGTCATCCATGGTCTTTGCCGGCGTGCCGTTCTCCAACACGTGCTGGTCGCCGTGCGGAATCATCACCAAGTCGCCAGCGTTTAGAGTTATGTGATCTCCGTTTTCCAGGCGAACCGTAGCCCGCCCCTCAGTAAGCAAGTGATAAACAATGACGTGGTCGGCTCCGGGCGCGAAATAACGGGCCAGCGCGCGGGATGAGGCGGCGCGGACACCCCAGGGCGCGGAAAATTCTCCGCGATAAAACAGCGCCCCCTGGAGCTTCACCACCTTCAGAACTTCAGAAAGAACATCCATACCAGCCTCCCGGCAAAACCCGCCGGACTCCGAGGCAAACCATCATACGGCAACCTAGCCGCAAGCAAGAAAACCGGACGCGGGGACAAGCGTGAGTTGGAGCATGACTGCATAGTCGGAATCCAAGCGAGCAAGTTGCTAGGAATTTCGGTCCGCACGCACGAAGAGAAAAAAGCATTCACGAGGAGGAACATCATGGCAGTTACAACTGCTAAACCAACGCTGGGCTTGCTGAAAACCAAGCTGAAAGAAACCTGGATGGCTGGCGACTACGACCGCTTTTCCCGCTACATGGAGCAGGATGCGCGGGCCTTTTACGAACAACTCGATGTCCCCGCCGGATGCCAGCTGCTGGACGTGGCTTGCGGCTCGGGGCAGCTTGCCCTGTGGGCGGCGCGCGACGGAGTTCAAGTGACCGGCGTCGATATCGCCCCGAACAACATTCAGCGCGCTCAGGCGCGAGCGAAGGCCGAAGGCCTCAACGCTCGCTTCCTCGAGGCGGACGCCGAAGACTTGCCGTTTGAAGACGGCAGCTTCGATGTCGTCACCAGCCTGATCGGGGCAATGTTTGCTCCGCGTCCGGAACTTGTGGCGCGGGAACTGCTGCGCGTGTGCAGTCCAGGAGGCACGATCGCGATGGCCAATTGGACGCGCGAAGGATTCGTGGGCCAAATGTTCAAAACGTTCGCGAAGTTCATCGCGCCTACGGGAATGCCGGCGCCGGTGTTGTGGGGAGACGAGGGCGTGGTTCGGGAAAGGCTGGGCCATGGACTTGCGGATCTCAAGCTGACCCGCCGCCAGTACACTTTCACCTATCCGTTTCCGCCGGCCGAGGTGGTGGAGTTCTTCCGCCAGTACTACGGGCCGACAAACAAAGCGTTCGCGTCGCTCGATGAAGCTGCTGCGGCGACGCTGCGTGGCGAACTCGAGGACTTGTGGTCCGTAAACAACCGCGGCGGGGATGAACTCACGGTCGTGCAGGGAGAGTATCTGGAAGCAATCGGCGTCCGAGCTTGAGATGCCGTGCGGGCCGCGCCGGCGCGATTCAGGAAGGGGGATGGCGGTCTCTATCGAGTCGGGGAGTCGGTAGCGTTCTTCCATGCCCTTGGGATAGACTCCCTGCGTCCGTTTCGAGGAGGTCTTTATGGCGCAAGGCAGTCCGTCCGATATCGTGCGGCAGGCCTCGACATGGTCCATCGTGTGGGGCGTCTTGCTGATCGTCATTGGCATGCTGGCGGTGGGATCACCGTTTGTGGCAGCCGTAGCGGTTAACATCGTGCTCGCCTGGCTGATCGTCGTGGCGGGCCTGGTCCACGTGGTCCTTGCCTTTCACGCTCACGGAGCCGGCAGCGTGGTCTGGAAGCTGCTGGTGGGAGTGGTGTACGTATTCTTTGGTGTGTACCTGATTATGCATCCCGTGCTGGCGGTGGCTTCGCTCACCCTGGTGCTGGCCTCGCTGTTCCTGATTGAAGGAATCCTGGATATTGCGCTTTTTTTCAGGATGCGGCCGCTGCGGGGATCCGGTTGGGTGCTCACTGATGGAATCGTTACGTTGCTATTGGGGCTGCTGATCTACCTGCAATGGCCGTCGAGTTCGGTCTGGGCGATCGGCACCTTGGTTGGCGTCAGCATGATCATCAGCGGGGTCGCGCGGGTGATGCTGTCGCTGGCGGTTCGAAAGACCAGCGACACGATCTCGTCGATCGCGGCCTAACGGGCCCGCATCGGACCGCGGCCCGAAAGGAACGGATTCGGTACTTTGGGATCAGTGTGCCTTCGCGACGGACTCGGATTTGACGCGGTGAAAGGGAAAATAGCATGGGTGGCCTGATCCCGTTAAGCGATGCGTCGCGGCGTCCGGCCCGCTTTCCGGTCGTTACGGGCGGCATCATCGCCGTGAATGCTTTCGTTTTTCTGCTCGAGCTGGTGCGCGGCGATCCGTTTGTGATGCAGTGGTCGGCGATTCCCGCGCAAATCACCTCTGGCCATCACTGGATCACGATCCTCACTGCGATGTTCATGCATGGCAGCTGGTCGCACATCATCGGAAACATGATTTTCCTGTGGGCCTTCGCTCCTGAGATTGAAGATGCGATGGGGCCGGCGCGATATCTTGGGTTCTATTTGATTGGCGGGCTGGTAGCCATGCTGGCCCAGATCGCAGCCGACCCGCATTCCACGATCCCGAACCTGGGCGCGAGCGGCGCGATTGCGGCAGTCATGGGCGCGTTCATCGTTACCTATCCTCGCGACCGGATTAAGGCCGTTCTGTTTATTTTCGTGTTTGTGCGAATCACGTTGATCCCCGCCGCATTGTTAATCGGTTTTTGGTTCCTGACGCAGCTCTTCGCGGCGGGTTCGGTCGCGCAGGTGCAGACCGGTGGCGTGGCGTACCTGGCGCACGTTGGCGGTTTTATCTTCGGAGCCGTCACCGCTCGTTTGTTCGAAGACCCGCGACGGATGGCATAGCCGCGACATACGTCGTCTCCGATCTTCGCATTCCGAGAGGAGTTCGTATCAGGGCATAACCTGCGTCGTCCTGCGCTTCAATCTCCGCATCCCCACAGTTCTGAAGTTGACTCGCGGGGCGATCGGAATGTACGGTGTGCGGATGATTCTCAAGCAATTCTATCTTCCGTGTTTGGCGCACGCTTCCTACGTGATTGGCGACGAGGAGACGAGTACGGCTGCCGTGGTTGATCCGCAGCGCGACACGGATCAATACCTCGCCTTTGCTGGCGAACACTCTCTCCAGATCAAACATGTATTTCTGACCCATCTCCACGCCGATTTCGTGGCCGGGCATCTGGAGCTGCGCGATCGCGTGGGCGCGGCCATCTATCTTGGGGCCGCGGCGAAAGCAGGATACGCGTTCACTCCCATGAGAGATGGTGACATTCTTGAATTTGGCCGCGTGCGCTTCAAAATACTGGAGACGCCAGGGCACACGCCGGAGTCGATCTCGATTGTCGTCTATGACCTGAATGCCAGTGACACGCAACCACATGCCGTGCTGACCGGAGACACGCTATTTATCGGCGACGTGGGGCGGCCGGACCTGCGCGCGGCACTGGGATGGTCGGCCACCCAACTGGGCAGCTTGCTGTTCGATTCGCTCCACACCAAGCTGATGGCGTTGCCGGACCAGAGCCTGGTCTATCCGGCGCACGGCGCGGGCTCACTGTGCGGCAAGGCACTCAGCAAGGAGACGGTATCCACTCTCGGCGAACAGCGGCGCGTGAATTATGCTCTCCAGCCGATGAGCAAAGAAGCGTTTCTTCAGGTAGTGACGGCCGATCAGCCAGAAGCTCCCGCCTACTTTACTTATGACGCCGTGCTGAACAGCGAAGAGCGTCCGACGCTGGAGCAGACGCTGGAGCGGGTGAACCCGATGAAGCTCGATGAAGTGCTGGCTTTGCAAGATAGGGGAGCGCAGATTCTCGATACACGTGATCCTACGGAATTTGCCGCAGCGCACCTGAAGGCAAGCATCAACGTCGGGCTGAGCGGCCAGTATGCGACGTGGGCGGGGACGGTGCTGGATCGCAGCCACCCCATCGTGATTATCGCGGACCCTGGCCGGGAGAACGAAGCGGCTACGCGGCTGGGGCGAATCGGATTCGATCACATCGCCGGATACCTGAAGGACGGCTTGCAGAGCCTGAAATCGCGGCCGGAGCTGACGGCAACGACCGAGCGGGTGAGCGCGCAGTACGCCGCCGATATTCTCTCCTCGAAGCAACCGCCGCTGGCGGTCGACGTGCGCACGGCGGGCGAGCGAAACCAGAAGCACATCGACGGAAGCTTGAGTGTTCCGCTCAATCATTTGCAGGAGAATCTGGAAAAGCTGCCGAAGGATCGTGGTCTGCTGGTCTACTGTGCGGGCGGCTACCGGTCTTCGATCGCCGCGAGCTTATTGCAACGCGCCGGATTTCAGCACGTCAGCGAAATTGCCGGAGGCATTGCGGGCTGGGAAACGGCGAACTTGCCGGTCGGATCAGCGGAGCTTTCTCAAACTCCGGTGAACGAAAACAGCAACTAGAACGTCGCTGACACCGGCTTGGCTCGCGGAAACCGTGTTACCTTGCATTTTTCTTTTGCGCGGTTCCCGCGCTGATTTCACCTTCTGAAAGGGTGAGGGCTCGTACCTCTCAGGATGAGGCTTTCCGCAGCCATGTGTCGACCGTTGCGGCATCGGTCGCGGTCAATGCCGGCGCGGCTCTCTTAATCATGACCTTGAACCAGTCAATCTCTTCCGGTTCCACCGGATAACCGATGTTCCCGCCCTTGTCTTTGCCCTTCCCGGGACGATTGGAATTGACAATCAATTTTCCGTCCGGGGCAAGGAATACGATAAATGGCAGCCCTCCAACATCGGCGTTACCAAATTCACGGACCAACTGGTCGGATTTCGGGTTGTTCAATTGAGGGCTGCGCCCCAATTCCTCGTACACGTTTAGCCGGGCAATAACAAAATGTTTCGCCAGAATGGGTTGGATTTCCGGGGCTTCGACGAAGGCGTCGAGCTGCCTGCAATATTTGCACCAGGAAGCCCCGAATATCAGCAGGATGTTCTTTTGCTGTTGGCTGGCTTGCACTTCAGCCTGCGACAGAACCTGGTGCGCGTCCGGCGGTTTTTGAGCTACGGCAGATAAGCAACTGACGAACCATAAAAGTGCGGCGCATACGTTGATCTTTCGCATAGCACAATCCTACAACGGGCCTGTCAGGATGCCAGCACGAAACTTCTTCTCAATCGAGCGGTTTCGCCCGCAGATTCATTCTTTCTTGCGCGCTTCGGCTTCCGCCAGCCAGCCACGCCGCAACTGATCCGTGGGAATGCTGGAGAGGTAAGGCTTGATGTCGAGGATGGGTGTGCCATCGAGCATGTCGACACCCCGCACGTGCAGAACCGGACCTTCGCGGCGAAGCAGTTGGACCACGGTCAGGCCGAGCGGATTCGGCCGCCGCGGAGAGCGCGTGGCGAAAACGCCGTGCGGCCGGTTATCGACCGGCGGCGTGCCCAGTAATTCGACCCCGGAGGAGCGGTCGAATTGCCAGATGACGAAGAGATGGGAGAATCCCTCGATGTCGGTGAGGCCGCGCTCAAACTCGGGCAGAATCTTGAGCGTGCCCTCGGCGTCGTGCTTGGCGCCAGGTCCCTTGGGGATCTCTTTGGTGTCGAGGTAAGGGCTGCCGATAAATCCAATTGGTTGTGGCGTGAACATAGGTGGTCGTGGCGAGTTCATTTTACCTGCCAGGAAGGCCCGGTGAATCCGAAAAGTGGCCTCGCTCATCTAGCAGTTATGCAATCTGAGAATGCAGTTTCGTTATTGGGTGATTCAGGCCGAGTGGCCGATGCGGGCATTCAGCTACCGGCCGCGCATTCAGATTCTGCACTGCTCGATGCTTACTCGAATGCCGTGGTCTCGGCGGCGGAGAAGATCAGCCCATCGGTGGTCAAAATTGATGTCGCGCAGGCGGCGCGAACCCGCTCCGGCGAGCCACACGATCGGCAGGGCGGCGGGTCGGGATTTGTATTTACGCCCGACGGCCTCATCCTGACCAACAGCCACGTAGTGCACGACGCCACGCGCATTCATGTGTCGTTTTCGGATGGGCGGCACTTCCCTGCGCACACGGTGGGCGACGATCCCGCGACTGATCTGGCGGTAATCCGCGTGGGCGCGCCGGACAACGATCCGGCCAACCTTTTGGCCGCACCGTTAGGAGATTCGCAACGGCTGCGGGTGGGCCAGTTGGTGATCGCGGTGGGGAATCCTTATGGCTTTCAGTACACCGTGACCGCGGGAGTGGTCAGTGCACTGGGACGCTCGCTTCGATCTTATGCCGGGCGCATGATTGACGACGTGATTCAGACCGACGCGTCGCTCAACCCGGGCAACTCCGGCGGCCCGCTGGTGACTTCCGATGGGCATGTGGTCGGCGTGAACACGGCGATGATTCCCATGGCGCAGGGGTTGTGCTTCGCGATCGGAATCAACACGGCGAAATTTGTGGCCGGCAGGCTTTTGCAGCATGGCCGCATCCGGCGTAGCTACATCGGCGTGGAGGCGCAGACGGCGCCGCTGCACCGGCGGCTGGTGCGCTTCTACGATTTGCCTCAAGAGAGTGGCGTGGTCGTGCTGGGAGTGAACGAAGGCAGTCCGGCGCGCAAGGCGGGCTTGCGCGAAGGAGATGTGATCATTGCTCTCGAAGGCCAGCCGGTGGCCGGCGTAGATGATCTGCATCGCTTACTGACCGACGCGCGGGTGGGGGTAAGCAGCTCGCTGACCGTGTTGCGGCGCACCGAGAAGCTGGAGCTGAAGGTGGTGCCGGAGGAAGCGCAAAGCCAAGGATAAGTTACCGCTTCCCTGCTCCTGCCTTGGTTGGAGCCGGTGGACAGAAATACTGCATATTTTCCGCCAGCAAGGGCAAGTAGAATTCGATCCGCATGAGTCCTAGCCCGGCGCGGCGTTCGTTGAGATGGGCCTCGTCGTCCGTGGGAGCCAGATGCAGCTTTTCGCCCGCATGGCACTCGAACTGGCTCCCATAGAGCTGTTTCTTCCCGGCATCGCGTTGCGATCGATCATAGGCGAGCGCATAGCTTTCGGGGTCGGCCTGGCCTGCCTCGACATTGGCCTTCAGCTTGGGAAGAACTTCCTGACGAAAGCGGGCCGGCTGGTGCTGAATCATAATGATGAAATCGCCGACCGCCTGAGGTCCCACCATGGCATAGGTGGGGACGCCGTATCTGTGCAGTATCGCTTGGAGAGCCGAGCTGTGCCGCCGATCGGTTTCTGCCAATTTCCTGGGATCGAATCCCTGCTGCTGACGAACCGCCTGGTCAATCTTGTACATCTGCTCGATCTCATCGCGCAGAGCGGGTTCGCCGGGAGGATGACTCTCGGCTTCCACCTTCGCCTCTTCAACCTTCAGCCGGACCGAATAGAACTTGGCCGCGTCGGATGGCAATAAGTGCTGGGCAACCGCCCGGTCGATCTGCTTTAGAACCTGCTGGCGGAAATCCAATGGAAAACTGTTGCTGGCCAGAAGAACGACAAACTCGTAAGCCGGCTGATCCCCGACTTCGCTGACGGTCGGCAGACCGTGCTGGACGAGGATGGTCTTGACTTCAGCTTTGGCGCGGGCCGCTTCGTTTTCGTCATTGCCTTCGATGATGGTATGGAATAACTGGTCGATTTGTTTCGACAGCGCAGGGGCTGATAGGCTGCCGGTCGCCGCTATTGGCGGCAAGTGAAAGCCAAGGGCCAAGACGAGAAGGAAAATCACTTAGCGAGAATAGCACCGGACTGGGTGTCAGCCGTGCGGCTGCATGACGTAGGATATTGGCCAGAGGTATGTAATGCTCCGCGACAAGAATCTGATTCCGCTTTCCCATCAACACCAACACAGCCTGGCGATTTGCGTTCGGTTGGATCGCGCAATCCAGACTGGCGAAGTGGACCTTGCAGCCTGGCAAGCGGAGATTGCCCAGGCCTTCGAGCAAGAGATCGAAATTCACTTTACCGCGGAAGAGAAGGAAGTGTTTTCGCGGGCGGCCCGCGTGGCGGAGATTGCTCCTTTAGTTCAGGAACTGCAGGCGGAACACGCGACGTTGCGGGAACTGTTTTCGCTCGCGAAAGCGCGGCGACTCGATCCGGCGCGGCTCAAGGAACTTGGAGAGAAGCTGGCAGCGCACATCCGCAAGGAAGAGCGTCAGCTTTTTGAATCCATGCAGAAGCATATGACGAGAGACGAACTCAATGCCATGGGCGCAGCGCTGGAGTCCGCGTTGGCGGCGGCCTCGCAGACTTGTGTGGTGCCGACTGCGGCGACTCGGCTGAGGGCGGTCAAATCCCGGCATAGCCGCACCGCACCCGACTAGCTCCAGTGGCTCCCTCGATCAGCCTTCAATAGCCCTCAGCGTGTATACTATATGTATATACATTCAGGAGGGGCCATGGGTACCGCGCGAGTATTCCGTTCCGGCAATAGCCAGGCGGTGCGGCTGCCGAAAGAATTCCGATTGAAGAGCGCGGAAGTGGAAATCTTTCGCCGCGGCAAGGAAATCGTACTTCGTGAAAGAGAAGGCACGATGGCCACAGCGTTTGATCTGCTGGCGGGACTTCCAGATGATCTGGAAGTGCCAGAGCGGACCAAGGACCGTCCGCAAAAACGCAAGGGGCTCTAGCCATGGAGCCTCGCTACTTACTTGACACAAACATCTGCATCTACATTCGGCAAGAAAAACCGGCGAAAGTGCTGCAACGTTTTCGCCGCCTGAATGCGGGCGAGGCAGCGCTTTCGGTGATTACTTATGGCGAGCTGTTCTACGGCGCGCAGAAGAGCGCGCATCGCGAACTCGCGCTTGAACGCTTGGGTGAGCTTGTTCGCTGGCTGCCGGCCCTGCCCCTGCCTGAGGTGGCCGGCGAAATTTACGGAGAGATCCGCTTCGAGTTGGCATCGTCCGGCCAGCTAATCGGCAACAACGACCTTTGGATTGCAGCCCATGCCGTAGCGTCGGGGTTAACGCTCGTGACCAACAACGAGCAGGAGTTTCGCCGCGTCCAGGGGCTGAAGATTCAGAATTGGGCAGCCTAGAGACTTGAGCAGACCGGCGCGCGGACGCCCGTCGCTTCATCACTTCACCTTCGCTTTGTCGCGAAGGGCACGCCATTCTTCGGCGGTAATTTCCCAAATCTCACTGAGCAATCGGCCACTGACGTAGTCGCGCTCCTCCATCCGGATGATCCTCATGCCGGTTTTTTCTGAGATTCTGCGCGAGGCGGTGTTGGCGATAGCCTTGGGCGCGCGCAGGACCGGAAAACCTAGTTCTTCAAACCAGTAGGCGGTTGCGGCTTTGACCGCCTCGCTCATCAGGCCTTGCCCCTGCCAGGGCAGACCCATCCAGAAACCGCGATTGAATTCGCCCTTCATGAGCGAGACGCTCCCGATAAGCTGCTCAGGATGGTTCTTCAGCCGCAGCGACCAATGCCACTGTTCGCCGCGCGCCATGGCGGGCAGCGCGACGTCGCGGTAAAAAGTAAAAGCTCCGTCGGGGGGATAAGGCCATGGAACTTGCTTGGCGAGGAATCGCACGATTTCCCAATGCGGAAACAATTGCTGCGTTTGCTCCGCGTCGGCGAGTTGCAACGGTCGCAGTCCGAGGCGAGACGTGGTCAGCGAGGGAATCATATGTCGCCACCTCAATTATGGCATTGCCGCACGGTCCTTCCCCGGCACTTCCCTCTCATTGCATCACCTGTTAGCCTGTGTTAGCGTCAGCCAAGAGCAGAGGTTACGCTTGCAAGCGACAATTCCGGCGGGGCTGGACCGCAAGGAAGCGGAAGTTTACTTGCGGCTGGATCGGCAGCGGCTCCCAAAACACATCGCTATTATTATGGACGGCAACGGCCGCTGGGCGCGGCGCAGGCATTTGCCGCGCGTGGCCGGGCACCGGGCCGGAGTGGCCTCGGTGCGCTCGACAGTGGAGACGGCAGCGCGTATTGGCATTCCGTCACTCACGCTGTATGCCTTCTCGGAAGAGAATTGGAAGCGCCGGCCGAAGAGCGAAGTGGACTTCCTCATGGGCCTGCTTTGCCGCTACCTGAAAGCGGAAGTCCCCACCCTCAATAAAAACAACATTCGGCTGGAATACATCGGGCGGCTGCATGAGCTGCCCGACGTGGTGCAGGAAAAAATGGGATGGGCGCGGGATGCCACGCGGCAGAACACCGGCATGGTGCTCACGCTAGCGCTTAACTACAGCGCCCGCTCGGAGCTGGTGGACGCGTTTCGCTCCATGCTTGAAGCGGCATCCTGCAACGGCGGTGTCGAGCATTTGAAAATAGACGAGCAAGCGATCTGTCAGAATCTCTATACGCGACACCTGCCCGACCCCGATCTGCTGATTCGGACCAGCGGCGAAATGCGGCTCAGCAATTTTTTGCTCTGGCAATCGGCGTATGCCGAGATTTACGTCACGCCTACGCTTTGGCCGGAGTTTCGCGGAGCACATCTGCTCGAAGGTATCGCGGAGTATCAAAAGCGGGAGCGGCGTTACGGTGGGCTGGCGGACGATTTGAATCACAATGGCGCGGCAGCGAAAAAGTAGCGTGATGCCGCTGAGATGCATCGGTCGTCCGCTTCGCTTACAATCTTGTGACTTCCCGATAACCTCTTGAACCTGCTTAAACGAATCTTCACGGCAGTTGTCCTCATTCCTATTGTGCTGCTGTTAGTGTTGCGAGCCCCAACCGCGGTCCTGGCCCTGGTGGCGGCGGTGGTGGCGGCTTTGGCGACGCAAGAACTGCTCAAACTGGCGCAAGGATACGGGATCCAGCCCTTCCAGTTGCCAACCTATGTGCTTCTCGCGTTGCTGTTCGCATTCCTGGCCGTGCGGCAACGGGAGCACGCCGTTGGCTTCGACGGGGTTTTTCAGCGGCACGGTGGTTTTCGCCGTGGCCATGATTCCCTTCCTCTTTCTTGTGCTCGCAATGAAGCGCGAAGATTTACGCGGCGCGTTTGGGGCAGCCATGGTTTCCGTGTTCGCGTTTGCTTATGTCGCCTTGCCGCTGGCATTTCTGGTGCAATTGCGGCAGCAGTGGCAGGGAGCTTTTCTGCTCTTGTATCTGCTGCTGCTGGTCTGGGTGGGAGACATTTCGGCCTATCTGGTGGGACGCACGCTGGGGCGGCATTTGATGTCGCCGCGCATCTCACCCAAGAAGACGTGGGAAGGCGCGGTCGCGTCGTTGGCTGCGAGCCTGGCGCTGGGATGGTGGCTGTTCAATCACGCCACACTCATCAGTACCTGGCTGCTGAATGCTCATTTTATCGAGCGCAAGGATGGAATTTTCGCTCTGCAGCGCCCGTCGTTGTTGCCAATTCTGCTGCTCTCGGCCGCAATCAACGTGGCGGCGCAACTAGGGGATTTGGCGGAGTCGCTGATCAAGCGCGGAGCGGGAGTTAAGGATTCCGGAGCGTTGTTGCCGGGGCATGGCGGCATGCTGGATCGCATTGATGCGCTGCTCTTTGCGGCTCCCGTGCTGTGGTACTATGCGGCTTGGCGGGTGCTACAGTAGTGGTTGATGAAGGCGCGCCGGATCGCCCTCCGCTGGTCCCGCTTCATTCCCAAGATACTCTCAACCCTTTGAAACTCCAGTCCATGCGGAGCCTATCGACAAAGGTCCTGCTTGACTCGTTGTGTCCCCCCAAGCGGGAGTGCCTGAAAACGAGGCGGGATGGAACTATACTGGATGGGCACCACCGTATTTTTGTGTTGCGGGAGCGCGGTGTGGAGGTCGACGCATTGCCCCGCGAAATCGTCGCAAAGGAGCAACCCTAGGTAATGGGAACAGAGTTTCGCTGGGTGGATGGCCCCTGGCCGGGAAAGCTGGCGATAGCCGCGCGACCACGCGGAGGAGACTGGCTGGAGGACGAGATTGGGGACTGGAGTCGCTCTGGCATCGACCTGGTTCTTTCCTTGCTCACGCCCCAGGAAGAGCGCAGTCTGAATCTTGTCGACGAGGCCAGTCGAGCCGTCGCAAAAGGCATGAAGTTCCTCTCGTTCCCGATTCCCGACCGCGATGTTCCAGATTCCGAGTCAGAGTTAACCGCGATTTTGGAGAAGCTCGACGCAGGTCTTTCGCGCGGAACGAATGCGCTGGTGCACTGCCGTCAGGGAATCGGCCGGACCGGCCTGGTTGCTTCCTGCTTGCTGGTGACCAAGGGTCTAACGCCTGACGCAGCAATCATGCGCGTGAGCCGCGCTCGTGGGATCGATGTCCCGGAAACAGCACAGCAGAGGAATTGGATCGACCATTACGCCGCCGTGTTGGCGGGCGCGAAGTGACCATTAAGCCGCATCAGCCGAACTCATGAAACGTATCGCCATCCTGGGCTCGACCGGCTCGATTGGCCGCAGCACATTGAGCGTGGTTGAATCCTTTCCTGACCGCTTTCAAGTCGTGTCGCTGGCGGCAGGCAGCAATCTCGACGCGGTTTTCGAGCAGGCGGCCCGCTGGAAACCGCGAGTTGTTTCTGTGGCTTCGGAAGGCGATGCGGAAATGCTGCGTAGCCGGCTTGGAGCAGCAGGACTGGGCGGGATCGAAGTTCTCGCAGGCTCGGCAGGCGCGGTTCGTGTGGCCACGCTTCCGGAAGCAGACTTTGTGGTGAGCGCGATCGTCGGTGTGGCCGGGCTGGAGGCCACTTACGAAGCGGTCCGCGCCGGAAAATCGGTTGGGTTGGCGAACAAAGAATGCCTGGTGGCGGCGGGCGAGCTGATCACCGCTGAGGCGCGGCGGCAAGGCAAGCCGCTGCTGCCCATCGACAGCGAGCACAACGCGGTTCATCAGTGCCTGCGCGGCGGGCGGATGCAGGAAGTGGAACGCATTTGGCTCACCGCTTCCGGTGGGCCATTTCTACATACGCCCAAGTCGGAATTCCCTACTATCAGCGTGGCGCAAGCGTTGAAGCATCCTACCTGGAAGATGGGGCGCCGGATTACCGTTGATTCGGCCACTCTGATGAACAAAGGCTTCGAAGTGATTGAGGCCTGCCGGTTATTCGGCTTGCCGCCCAGCCGGGTGAACGTGATCGTGCACCCGCAGTCGACCATCCACTCTATGGTAGAGTTTGTGGATGGCAGCATACTTGCTCAGTTTTCGGTGACGGACATGCGGCTGCCGATCTTGTATGCGTTGACCTACCCAGAGCGGGTGCCCTCCGATATGCGCTTCCCGGTCATGGACTTACGTCACCTCGAGTTTAGTCCTCCTGATATGGAGAAATTTCCCTGCCTTCAGCTAGCCTATAAGGCGGCGGAGTCCGAGGCAGTGAAATCGGTTGCACTCAATGCGGCTGATGAGGTTGCAGTGGCAGCCTTTCTGGACGGTTGCATTCGATTCGATCAAATCCCCCAAGTGATCGAGCATGTCATTTCTGAAACGGAAGTCAGGAAACTAGAATCTATTAAGCAGGTGCTGGAAGCTGACCGCTGTGCCCGCCAGACGGCGCGCGTGACCGTGGAGCAAATGGGCGGTGCCGCCGGGCCGCGAGTCGCTTCCGCTGGGTTGCGAGGGGAGTAGAACTTCTTTTATGACGGGATTCTTAACTGCAGTCGTCGCGGTGGCCGTAATCCTCGGCTTCATGATTCTGATTCATGAGTTCGGCCACTACGCCGTGGCCAAGCTTCTGGGAGTTCGCGTCGAGCAGTTCGCCATTGGTTTCGGCAAGCGGCTGTTCGGCTTCCGCCGGGGCGACACCGACTATCGCGTTAACGCGCTTCCCTTGGGCGGCTACGTGAAGATGAGCGGCGAGAACATTCTGGAGGAGCGCACCGGCGATCCACATGAGTTCATGTCGCATTCGCGCTGGCATCGCTTCCTGATCGCCATTGCCGGACCGACCATGAATATTCTGCTGGCCATCGTACTGCTCACCGCCGTGTACATGGTGCATTACGAGTACGCGCTCTATTTGGATAAGCCGGTGGTGCTGGCGTGGATCAAGCCTGACTCGGCGGCGGCGAAAATCGGCCTCGAGCCGGGCGACCGCATTACTCGCCTGGGCGGAATTTCCAATCCCACCTGGGAGCAAATTGGTCCTCAAGTCGCGCTGAGCGCGCACCAGCCCCTGAACATAACGGTACAACGGGGCAGCCAGATCTTCACCAAGACCCTTATTCCGGACGCGGTGACCACGTCAGAGATCGGCTCCGCCGGCTGGGAACCGGAGCAGTCCATCATCGTCGCCGCGCTGGAGCCGGGGATGCCGGCGAGCAAGGCTGGGATTCAAGCCGGCGACCGCATTACCGCCCTTGACGGCCGGCCGGTTCCGGGAATCGATGCGTTGATCGACGCTCTGCAAACCACCAAGGACAATCCGGTTGATGTGCAGGTCCTTCGCGACGGGCAGACCATGGACTTTCATCTCAAGCCGGTGCTGGCGGACTCTGACGGCGAAAAGCGTTATCGCATCGGCTTTCAGGGCACAACCGATATGAAGGTGGGCCGCTTGTCGTTTGTGCCGGCTTTACAGCAGTCGCTGTCCGATAACAAAAAGCTCTCCTTCATGATTCTCGAATTGGTGCAGAAGCTGGTGCAGCGCAAGGTCTCGCTGCGGACGGTCGAGGGCCCCATTGGAATCGGCCGGGCCGCCGGCGAGGCGGCCAGCGAAAAAGGCTGGACGCCGCTGCTGCAGCTCACCGCCGCCATCAGCCTGAATCTGGGAATTTTTAACCTGCTTCCCATTCCTATTCTCGACGGCGGAGTGATTCTTTTGTTGGCGCTCGAGGGCTTAATGCGGCGCGACATCAGCCTCGTGATCAAGGAACGCATCTACCAGGCAGCGTTTGTGTTCTTGGTGCTATTCGCCGTTATGGTGATCTACAACGATCTGGTGAAGACGCTGCCCGGCATGATGCAGGGCCTGCCGTAAGTTTCTCGGCGGATGGGGCAGCTTGTCTGCTGCCCCGTCCGACCTGGAGTCATTCTGCCGCTGCCTTCGCGCTCCATTCGCGGATGTGGCGAATTTCCGGCGGCGGAATTTTCAAGTAGTTCAGGAATTCTTCGTGCTCCTCGGGTGAAGAGTGCTCAAAGGCCTGGTGCCAGCGGCGCATGTCGGCCTCGCTGAAGCCGGCCGCCTGCATGATGGAAACCCATTTTTCTTTGGTCATATGTTTTGTTCTCCCGATTCCCTTTCCGCGGAGTAGTTTCAGAATGAGCAGCTGGTGGGAGCGCAACTGGCTGATTTCCTGCTCCAGCTCCTGCAGGCGCCGTTTCAGCAAAGCGGTCGGCTTGCTTTGCGGAGCCGCCAGCATGCGCGCAATATCCCGCACGCTCACTCCGATGGAGCGATAGAGACAAACCTGCTCAAGGAGCCTTTCTTCCCGCTCGCCGTAAAGCCGATAGTTGGATTCGGTGCGCAGCGCCGGTTTCAGCAGCCCGCATTTCTCGTAGTAGAGAATCGCGGTGCGGCTCAGCCGGTAGCGGCGGGCGAGTTGGGAGACGCTCAGCATGTTCAGACCTCAGCATGGACCCTATACCAATAGACAGGTCAAGGGTTAATTATTGCGATTTAGACAGGGGCGTAGTTGCTTCTTGCATACGGTAACATATATGTTACTATAATAAAGTGATTCAGGTTGTCGAGTACGAAGACCTGAACGGGCGAAGCCCGTATAAAGATTGGTTTGACCGGCTGAACGCTGCCGCGGCAGCAAGAATTGCGACCGCAATCATAAGAATTTCGCAGGGGAATTTAGTCAAATCGAAAAGCGTCGGCAAGGGAGTCTCTGAATTCAAGATAGATTTTGGGCCTGGATACAGAATCTACTTCGGGAGAGACGGCGATACGCTGGTGATTTTGTTGGGCGGTGGAACAAAGCAGCATCAACGACTGGATATCAATAGGGCCCACCAGCGTTGGAAAGAATATAAGCAGCGCAAGAAGATGGGAGAACAATAGTGGCGCTCACAAGAGATTTCAAACAAACAATTAAGGCGCGGGCCGACCGAGATCATCTCTTCCGCAAAGAACTCCTCAAAGAGGGTGTTGAGAGTTTTCTTTCCGGCGAAGTCGAAACTGGAAAGGCGATCCTTCGCGATTACATCAACGCAACTGTAGGTTTTCGCAGCCTTAGTAAAGCTGTGCGCAAGCAACCTAAGAGCGTGATGCGAATGTTTGGCCCGTCCGGCAATCCCAACGCCAGCCATCTCTTTGAAATTCTCGCTTACTTGCAAGAACGAGAAGGCGTAGAGCTGCATGTTAGAGCTCATTCTGCCGCTGCGGGCAAAGCCTCCTGAGGTCCCCCGTTAGTTGGCCAAAAGGACGCCCACCGCACCGTCAACCCGCATGAATAGGCGGCTACACAACGAGGTTTTTGCTGTGTGAGGTAGGAGTTGCTTCCCTGCTCTTCGTTCCAGGCGATCTCTCAAAATCCCTATTCAAGCCAAAATCGGGGTTGAATGGGCCGGCCGTCCTCAGTGTGGCCCTATACTAATAGACAGGTCAAAGGCTTAATCATGGCGATTCCCGGCTAAGGTGGGGGATGGAAGGCCAGGGAGGTTTTGAGTGTAAACGCCTGATAACGTCAGTCACTAGAATCTTGCCCCGGCTCGGCGTAAAGTGTTGAACCGTGAGAGGCGTGATTTTAGGCGCGATGCTGGCGTTACCTATCAATCCGGTGATAGCGCAGCAACCTGTATCTGATGCAAATCACACGCGGTCGCTCCACGTCGCCACGTTCCAAGCGAAGGACGGAGGCTTCACCACCAACGCAATCGCCGGAAAAAGAAATCTATCTCTGTACGACGATGCGGGACATTTTGATTGCCGTAGGTTTACGCGAGAGGCGTTTTACAAAAGACCGAAAGAGGAGAAAGCACGAATCACCTCTGCAATGGGGAATGCGCGTGCCTTCATCTGGGAGCACTGGCAATCGAAGAAACGTGGGTACATCCGCATAACGTTCAACAGCGTGGATGCGACCAGCACATCCCACATCTTCATCGAACCAGATTCTTATGGTGTTTGGCGGGTAACGTGGAGAATCGTGCGGCGCAATAATGAGGTGGACGACCTGCCGCCCATTCGCATTATTGTCCGTAAGACCGTTGGTGCCGAGTACGTTCTCGTATTCAATGCGGCTGACGGCAAGGAACAGGAAACCCTTTGAGCCGTCCAGCAGGCCATCGCTGTTGAAACATCCCGATTTCACTCATTGACCTCGGAACATGCCTGCCGCTGGATGGTGCGCTAGGCAGGCGCAGCCTTCGGCTGCTTTCAGCCCGCATGTTAAACTGAAGATTCCCATATGGCAGAAATCCATCGCAGAAAAGCGGTTACCTCGTCGGTAGGCGGCGTGCGGGTGGGGTCGGATGCACCGGTTGTGGTGCAATCCATGACCAACACCGATACCGCCGACATCCCGGCCACGGTACAGCAGGTGGCGGCGCTGGCGCGGGCGGGCTCCGAACTCGTCCGAGTCACGGTCAACAACGAAGAAGCCGCGGCGGCGGTCGCTCCCATCGTCGATCAGCTCGAGAAGCAGGGCGTGCGCGTTCCCATCATTGGCGACTTTCATTACAACGGGCACCTGCTGCTGAAGAAGTACCCCGATTGCGCGCGCGCGCTGGCCAAGTACCGCATCAATCCCGGCAACGTGGGAATCGGGCGCAAGGATGACACCAACTTCCGCACCATGATCGAAGTCGCGGTGGAGAATCAGAAGCCGGTGCGAATTGGGGTGAACTGGGGATCGCTCGACCAGGCACTGCTCACCCGCATGATGGACGAGAATTCCAAGCTGCCGGAGCCGAAAGACGCGCGGGAAGTTACGATGGAAGCGATGGTGGTGAGCGCGCTGAACTCAGCCGCCTTGGCGGAAAAATACGGGCTGCGGCCGGATCAGATCATTCTCAGCGCGAAAGTCAGCGGCGTGCAGGATTTGATTGACGTCTATCGCTCGCTGGCCGCGCGTTGCAATTATCCTCTGCATCTGGGATTGACCGAAGCCGGCATGGGCGCGAAAGGCGTGGTGGCTTCGACCGCCGCGATGGGAGTGCTGCTGCAGGAAGGGATTGGCGATACCATTCGCGTTTCGCTCACGCCCGCACCTGGCGGCGACCGTACTGAAGAAGTGCGCGTGGCGCAGCAGATTTTGCAGTCCATTGGGATTCGCAGCTTTACGCCGCAGGTCACCGCCTGCCCCGGCTGCGGACGCACCACCAGCACCTTCTTCCAGGAGATGGCGGAGCAGATTCAGTCCTACTTACGCGAGCAGATGCCGGCTTGGAAGGGGCGCTATCTCGGCGTGGAAGAAATGAAAGTCGCCGTGATGGGCTGCGTAGTGAATGGACCGGGAGAATCGAAACATGCCAACTTGGGCATTTCGCTGCCTGGGACTTTTGAAGAACCGAAAGCTCCGGTCTACGTGGATGGACGGCTGTTCACGACGCTCAAAGGTGACAAGATTATTCCCGAATTCATCCACATCCTGGATGAATACGTGGATTCGCACTATGCGGTGCGAGAAGAGGCTGCAGTTAAGGCTTAGCCGCCAAGGCAGGACGTCCCTCCACATTTAGTACAGAACCAGCACCACCCAATAAGCCCCGCTCGGATAGCTTGCGGTGCGGGCGAAGCAGACGCCGACTGCAAAGGCATCGACGGCGCGATCGTCGACCGCCTTTGCGCCTTCGGGAGGAAGAACACCCGGATCCATGGTAGAGAAGCGCAGAACATAGCGCAGCTGTCCCAGGCGGCCTGCCGATTTCGACCGCAGAGAATCCGCGCGCGCAAGCTCACAGGCTTCAGACTGGGCCGCGTTGTCGGTCCGTTGTTCGATTGCGGGCAGCCGCACCGCAGTACGGGCCCGCGCGACGCTCTTTGCCACCACCTCCGCCGCCTGGGGAAGCGAGTAATCCGGTAGGCTGTGGCCGAAATCCTCGACAATGTACAGGCTCGACCCCGACTTCACCACTCCCATGCCCACGACGTTGTAAAACGCCCCCAGCAGGTTCGCGCGGTGCCCAGGCGAGTGCATAAAACCGTCGTGAGCTTCCGCGGCTGTGCCTGAGAACGCGATGTTCTCCGCCACCTGATCGAGGTGCAGTGGGCAGGTGGTGGCGAGCCGCTGTGCCAGCTCAGGCTCACCCGCGAGCTGATGGGAGAGATCATTATGCTCGGCCATCTCGACTGCGTGCCGGCGAGCCGCAGCGATTAGGCAGTCCTCCATTTTGAGCGGGGCCAGCTGCGATTGTGCGCGCGATTGATTGGCCAATTGCAGCAGCTCATGCTCGGCGTTTTCGTCGTAGGTGACATTTGGCTTGTCGCTATGAGATTGGGAGCAAGCGGGCCTCGACAAGGAGACGCAGCAGATTGCCAACATCGCAAGGATCAAGATCGAGCGCTCAGTCCGCATCTGTTTCAGTGCGAATCTTTCAATATGCCTTGCAGGACGCTTAGTTTGCCATCGATCGGTCCAGTCTTAAGGTTGGAAATATCGAGGCCCAGGATTCGCGCGATCAGAGGATACAAGTTTACATTCTCAAACGACGGCACCTTGACGCCACGAACAATGTCCGGTCCGGCGGCCACGAAGAGAGCTTTCATCTCGGGGACACGGCGGGGATCGAATCCGTGAGCGCCGGGAGCGGGCGTCTGCGATTTTCCCGGATCATTTTTCAAACGCATCAAGTACGGACCGGTCGCCACAACGATGGGATCGCCCTCTCGCGGATTCGACTCAAAATGCAGCTCGGCGGGCACCTGGGCGCGGCGGTACACGACGAATTTTGAGCTCTTGGCCAGCAATGTTTCGTAGGCTTGCTCGGCGTCGGCGTCTGATTTTGGATACAGGTTGAGCCCTACAACTTTTTCGAACCAGCTTGTCTTCAGGCCGAATTGTTCTAACGCTACCGGGCCATCTTGCACTTGGACCATGCCGTGGTCGGCAACGACGATCAAATCTACGGGCAATTTCAATTCGCGAATGCCGCGGCGGAGCCTGCCAATCTCGCCGTCCAGTTCGCGGACTGCCTTCGCCACCTCGGGGCTTTCCGGGCCGTAATCGTGTCCCGCATGATCGACTGCGGAAAAATAGAGGGTGATGAAATGGGGCCGCTCTTCCGCGGGCAAGCGGAGCCAATCCAGCACCTGATCAACTCGTTCATCATTAGGGACTTTCTCTTCATACTTCAAGTAATAGGTTGGATGAATTCCCTGAATCTCGGCTTCCGAACCTACCCAGAAAAACGACGCCGACCGCATACCTTGTTGCTCTGCCAAAACCCAGAGCGGCGTGCCGCCGTACCAGGTGCCATCAGTCACGGCTTTCGGATCGCGATAGTCGTAGATCTCGCGCCGCGCCGGGTCGTAAAAGGCGTTGCCAACAATTCCGTGATGCTCCGGATACAGGCCCGTGACGATCGAATAGTGATTGGGAAAAGTGATGGAGGGATACGAG
Organism: uncultured Acidobacteriaceae bacterium; assembly: GCA_963770915.1. GTDB lineage: Bacteria > Acidobacteriota > Terriglobia > Terriglobales > Acidobacteriaceae > PALSA-270. The sequence continues at coordinate 200,852 of CAVYRG010000001.1, read as the reverse complement.
GGCAGCATGCCCTCAGGCGCGCTAGCCCCATGGGCCGCCAAGTCGAGCAGATTCGAGGCGTGGTAAAGCCGCGCGTAATCGTAGCGGAAGCCATCCAGTGAAATCAGAATGACGTAGGGTTTGGAAAGCTGGGCGGGGGCGTTGGGCCCGTGGTCGACGGTGATGACGGGAGAACCCGCCTGGGCGCAAGGGCTCAGCAGCCACAGGAGAAAGCTGAAGACGATTAGGATGGTTTTAATCGGATGGCGGAAGGTACGCATTGCCTGTTGCGAGGGCTCGGTACATGCGTCAGAACTTTCCAGGGGGTTTTCCACTCTTGGTCTCAACCTTCATTGTACAGATGCGGGCGGCAGACTCAACGTTACGGGAGCCAAACTTCTACTTTCCTTCGCCTCGCGCAGCTTCTAGAATTCAGGCAGCAGAAATCCTATGAGCATCGGACAGATTGTTCTTCTCGCGGTGGGCGCCCTTTTCGGCGGTGTCGTAGCGGCGCTAGCTCTGCGATCCCGTGCCGCCACCTTGTATTCCCAGTGGAATGCTGCTTCGAAGGACTTGGCCGAGGCGCGAAATCAACTGACGACTCAGCACGAGGCCAACGTCAAACTGCGCGAGGAAATTGCCGGGCTGAACAAGACGCTGGAGATCGAGCGTGCGGCCAACCAGAAAAACCTCGAAATTCTCAACCGCGCCAGCGAGCAACTGCGGGAAGCATTCCAGGCCCTGGCGGCCGAGGCGCTGAAGAACAACAACCAGTCGTTTCTGGCGCTGGCAAAGACAAGCCTGGAAGGCTTTCAGCGAGAGGCCAAGGGCGATCTGGAAGCGCGTCATAAGGCGGTGGAGCACTTAGTCGCGCCAATTCAAGAATCCCTGAGCAGGGTGGACGAGAAGATTCAGCAAATCGAAAAAGACCGCAGCCATGCTTATGGGACTTTGACCGAGCAGGTGCAATCGCTGATCGGCACGCAGGAGCAATTGCGCAACGAAACCGGCAACCTGGTAAAGGCGCTGCGTGCGCCTTCGGTGCGCGGGCGTTGGGGAGAAATTCAGCTGCGCCGCGTGGTCGAGATCGCCGGCATGCTTCCCTTCTGCGATTTCGTCGAGCAGGAAACCGTGACCACCAGCGATGGCAGGCTGCGGCCCGATTTGATCGTTAAGCTCCCCGGAGGCAAGCAGGTTGTGGTGGATGCAAAAACCCCTCTGCAAGCCTACCTGCAAGCAATCGACGCGACCGACGAGGAGCTTCGCCGCAACCTTCTTGCTGACCACGCCCGGCAAGTGCGCGATCACATGTTGCGGCTCGGCAACAAGAAGTATTGGGAACAGTTCGAGGCTTCGCCGGAATTCGTCGTGATGTTTTTGCCGGGCGAAACATTTTTCAGCGCCGCCCTGGAGCAGGATCCGGCGTTGATCGAACAGGGAGTGGGGATGCGGGTGATTCCCGCATCTCCCACAACCTTGATCGCGCTGCTCAAAGCTGTGGCTTACGGATGGAACCAGGAGAAGCTGGCGCGCACGGCGCAGGAAATCAGCAATCTTGGAAAAGAGCTGCACGACCGATTGCGCAGCCTGGCCGGCCATCTGGAAGCCGCTGGCAGAGGACTAGACCGGGCGGTCGAGAGCTACAACAAAGCGGTCGGCACGCTGGAAACCCGCGTGATGGTTTCCGCCCGGCGATTCGCGGAACTGGGCGCTCCGGTGACCGATGAGATTCCTGAGATCGAGCCTATTGAAACTACGACCCGCACGTTGGCCTTGGACTGGGGTGAGGAGCCCACTGACGACGAGGCCAGCACGTCGAAGCCAAAGCACACAGGAACCGAGGGCTAGGCCACAGATGCTGGGGCTTTTGCTCGCAAGGGCAGCCGCGAGCGTGACCTAATGTGCGCCCTTTCGCGCTTTCCGCTCAGCTATAATGACCGAAACCTGCGCCACCAGTCGGCCTTATGGGCAATGGCTCGACACTACTGGATTCAACGAGGAACGCTCGCCGGCAGGGTCCACCCGGACCGAGACTGCTGGTTGAGCTGGAGCCTCGATATCGCGTTTTCTTCCGCAATCTGAGCGATCTGCTGCTGCCTCGTCGGCTTCCGCCGCTCAAACTGTCCTCCAAGCCCGCACCCTACTGGCATGACGTTTTCGTCCGTACAGGTATGCCTTGGGGGGCGATGCTGGAATCTGCACTCTGGCATGTGGCGCTGTTGCTTGGGGTAGTTCTTCTTTCTCCAATTTTTGGGCCGCCGCGCAGGCAGATGGCGGCGCTAAGCACGGAGAATTACGTCGCCTACTATCGTCCCGATCCGGCTTTTCCTTCCAATAAGAGCAGCCCTCCTAAAATGCCTGCGAGGAGAGCGCGGACGCCGGAACTTGAGCACGCTATGCAGGTGGCTCGCGAAGCCGCGCGGAGATCGCGCGGAATTGTCACGCCTCCCGATCTCGCGGAGGTCACCAAACCCTCAGCGCTGCCCAATGTTCCGGCCGCCGATCCCGTCGCCCCGGCTGTGCCTTTCGCAGCAACTGAGGCAGGATTACAGCGCAAAGCTCCTTCGCTCGGCGCCTCGGTCATCGGACCGCCTCCCAAGGTTCGCGAAGGCGGTTCCCGGCATGACGACCCGTTTAACGTGGAAGTTGTCGCGCCCGCGCCTAATATGCAAGGCGGAGTCGGGGCCGCTAGATCAAAGAGGCCCGGAGGATTCCAACAGGCCGCGGTCGCGCCGGCACCCAGCGTTGGGGGAATTACAGGAAGACGTGGCCTGGCTGCGCCGCAAGCTCGCGCGGTTGCGCCGTCTCCGTCGTTGCCCGGTTCGGTGGGTGTGCGGGGCACTGGCGGAAGTGCCAGCGAAAGCGCGGGACTGGGGATGGACGTCGAAGTCGTGGCGCCGGCGCCGAAACTGCCCGTTGAGGGCGTTGGCCGTGGCTCAGGGTCCGGGAAAGCAGGGCTCGGTGGCGCGGGCGCGGTAGCGGTTGTTCCCCCTCCACCCTCGGTCGGTGGCTCCGGAGCGGGGGCGGGTTCGGGCTCCGGCCGCGGCTTAGGGTTTGGCACTGCGGCGGTGCCGCCGGCTCCATCGGTGGCGAGCGCAGGCGGCCTGACCTTGCGCGGAGGCGGAGGAATGCCTGGCGGCTCCGGCGTGGCAGCCGTGCCGCCCGCACCTTCAATTGGCGGAGTGGGAGGATTCGGTGGAGGTGGCCGCGGCGGTCACGGTTCGGGTCGCGGAGCTGGAGGTCTGGGCTCAGCCTCAGGCATGGCCGCAGTGCCCCCGCCCCCTTCGGTTGCGGGCGATGGAAGGCTTGGCGGTGGCTCGGGCGGTAAGGGCCGGGGCGGTCGAGGCTTTGGTAGAGGAAGCGAAATGGCGGCGGTTCCGCCATCGCCAGGGCTCGGCGGCGCTGGAGGTTTGAGGGGCGGAGGCAGAGGTTTGGGCGGAGGGCCTGGAGGTTCTGGAGTAGGGGCAGTGCCGCCGCCTCCTTCCGTCGACGGCGCTGGAAGGCTTGGCGGTCCAGGCGGCGGAGGCCTTGGAGGCGATGGCGGCTCGGCGGTTGCACCTGCGCCGTCGGTAGGCGGATCGGGTGGCCGCGGTTACAGCGGCGGGCCCGAAGAGGCTTTCACGCAAGCCGTGCCACCACCGCCGTCGGTCGAGGGCGGAGAAACCAGCTCCTCCGAGATGAGGCCTGAAGTGGAAGAATTGCCGATGAAAATCGTTGCTTTGGCGTTCGCTTTGCCAGGGACTTCGTTTTCATCCAGCTATGAAGTTTTTGTGGCTGAGCGGCAGCTGAGTGACCATCGTCTGCAGCTCATCAAACTGGTGTATTGGTTCCTGCCCTATCAGCCGCGGCTTTCCGAATTTCATCCCGACTCTTCGCGGATCTACAAGCTGCGGGCCACGCGCGATCGAGCCTGCGACGAATCGATCCAGCACATGAACCTCTCGCCCACAGGGGATGGCGACCCCGATTCCAAAGTGCCGCTCGATTCCGAGGCGCTGACTCCCGACGGCCTAAATACCGTGCTTCCCTGCTACCGCACCACGGCAGATGACTACCGGAAGGCGATGGGAGGAAAGCGGTAGCTGCGCGGAGTGCGACGAAGCAGACGCCTAGACCGCCCATGCGAGTCGATTCCGAGGCTCTGGGGACGACGAGAATTGACTAGCCACGCTTGTCTTACTCGAGCTTCAGTTCGACCTCTTCGACCTCAGTTTGCGGGCGCAGTCTTCGGATTAATCGCAGTATGCCAGCGATGAGCAGGCCCAGCAGCACTGCTCCTGCAAGAAACCATTTCGCAATGGAAAGGCCCACCAGGGCCAACACGACAATGCCTACCGCAAATATCAGCCCACCCAAACCGGCGACCGGTATCTTGTGCATCGTGATTCCGGGATGCCACCGCGAACTCGCGTTCGGCAGTTTGTTCATCGTGCGACCTCCCCGAGACTAATGCATGGCGGCTGCCGGGCGGGCGAGGGCGCCCGCCCCACACGGAAGTTACGCTCCTCGCTTCGCCTTCAGCTCTACCAGCAACTGCTCGATGCGGTCTTCTTTCTCCAATTCCGCCAGGCGGCCTTCCACATCTTCGGCGGCGAGTTCGGATTTGGCCTGGCTGAGTGCTGACTCGCTGGCCACTTTGCGTTTCATGCGGTCGAAGGCTCCCGCGCTCGATCCGTTGCTGCCAGCCATTTTCGCATCGCTGGCCTTGCCGAGGGCGCGCGCGCGGCGATGCTGGGTAATCAGCAAATCGGCCTTCGCCTGCGCTTCAGCCAACTTCTGCTCCAGTTGACGCAACGCGGTCTTCAAGTTTTCCACCTGTGCTTTCTGGTCGGTCACCTGCTGCGCGAAGCCCTCGGTCAGCTCGCGATAGCTCTCTACGCGCTGCAAGGAGGCGCGGGCCAGGTCGTCCTGTTTCTTATCGACGGCGAGTTCGGCCTTGCGCATCCACTCGGCCACGTGGTCTTGGTTTTCTTTCTGCTTGGTTTCCAGCAGGTGCTGGTCGGCGATGGCGATGGCCACCTGCGTCTTGACCTGCAGAAGCTGGTTCTGCATGTCGAGGATCACCTGCTTGATCATCTTTTCCGGGTGCTCGGCCTTGTCGATCAGGTCGTTGAGATTCGCCCGAACCAGTGTTGAGACTCGCTCTAGTAATGCCATGATGGGACTCCTTTTCTCCTTGAACTCGCCTTGCTACTCCATCGCTCGTCAATCCGCTTTCAGCCGTTTTGTTTCAACTTCGCCGCCGTGATTCCTGCGGAACATGGCGGCGCCGATGGCGATGCCGAGAGCAATCCCGACGGCCAGCCATGCGCCTCCGCTGCCCAGGATCACCGCCGTCGCTGCCCCGACCACCACACCGAGCCCGACGCCGGCTCCGATCTGTAGGAATGGTTTCTTCATATTCCCTCGGTCACTTCTTCGCTGTTCCGCCATTGGGTGGTAACGCATCGGGCCTTGCCGTCTTGTCGCCGATCTGCCGCACTTTGCCAAGCAGTTCAGACAGCGGCATTCCCGAGAGCGTCTCGAACAATGCCGGCACCTGCGCCGCCATCTTGGTGATGTCGCCGGTGATTTTGTTCATGCCGGCGGCATCGCCATTTCCGGTGGAGACAATGGTGATCTTGTCCACATTGGCCAACGGGCTCGCCAGCGCCTTCACCACTTCGGGCATGCTGGCGAACAGCTTGTCGATCACTGCCGCCTGGTTGTATTCCTGGTAAGCCTCGGCCTTGACACTCATTGCCTTGGCCTCCGCTTCCCCCTTCTTGAAAATGATTTCCGCTTCGGCTTCGCCCTGCGCGCGAATCGAAGACGCGTGGCCTTCGGCTTCGACTGTCAGGCGCTGCTTTTCGGCTTCGGCTAGAGTCTCGATGCGTTGACGCTCGATTTCCGCCTGCTTCAGCACCGTCGCGATCAGTTCTTTTTCGCGCCGATTGATCTCGGCTTCCTGCACTTTGATCTGTTGCTCTTTCTCGACTTGCTGCACCTTCACCTGCTCAGCCACGACTTGCTGCTGCATGATGTTGGTCTGAATGTCATAGGCTTTGTCAGCCTGCGCCTGCTGCCGCTTGGTGACTTCGAGGTATTGCGCTTTCTTCACGTCCATGTCGCGCTGAGCTTCCGCCTGTTTTGCGAGAGAAAGCGTTTCTGCCAAAACCCGTTCCTGGTCGGCCTGCGCCTTGGCGACAGCCGCTTCTCGCGTAGCGAGAGCGCGGCGGATGGCGGTGTCACGCTCGGCCTCGACGGTCGCGACATCTGCGTCGCGCTTGATGCGCGCCACGTCCGGCTTGCCCATGTTGGTGATGTATTCGTTCTTGTCGCGAACCTCTTTGATGGTGAACGAGATGACTTCCAGCCCCATCTTGTTCATGTCGTCGGCGCAGGTAGAGCGCATGCGGTCGGAAACCATCTCCGGCTGCTTGACGATTTCTTCCACCGTCAGCTGACCGATGATGCCGCGCAGATGGCCCTCCATCACCAGCCGGATCAAGCCTTCGCGCTCCTGATCGCTCTTGGTGAGGAACTGTTCCGACGCGGTGAGCACGGACTCCGTATCGGACTTGACTTTGATCTGTGCGACGGCTTCAACGGTCACCGCCACGCCTTGCTTGGTGTAGAGATCCTGCTGCGGCGCCACGTCGAACGACATCAGCTCCAGCGATAAGCCGCGGCAATTTTCCACCATCGGAAAAATGATGGTGCCGTGGCCCTTGACGACGCGGGTGCCGCGAAAGCCGTAGACGACCAACGCCTCGTGCGGGCCGGCTTTGCGGTAAAGCCGCGCCAGTCCGCTCATGAGGAATAACAGGACCATGACGCCCAGTCCTGCGAAGACCCAAATCTGTAACGCAATTCCCCCAAACATATCGCCTCCTCTTTTATGAACTCTGTGCGGCCTGCGACTGCTTCATGCAGTCGAGGTCCTGAATCATGCGAGCCGGATCGCTGTGCCCCAAATAAAGTTCCCCTTCGCGCGTGCGAATGCGAACTCCCTTTCTTCCCCACACATAAGCTTTGTGATTGCCAATGCCGCGAATGCCGTAACCGCAGGCAGGATTCCAATCTTGAATGGCGTACTGCTCAATGTCGCCTGCGGGTACCGACCGCAAGCGAAAACCGAGCGTGCGAATCTCCAACCCGTGGCGCGTGAAGTAATAATGAAAACCGTCCCAGGCCATGGCAAACGTGGCGAGGAACACGGGCGCCAGTAAGACGATCCCCAGCCGCATAGCGGGACCGGGAAGCGCCGCGACAACCCACGCCGCTGCCAGAAACGGAATGACGAGCAGCGGGCTCCAGGCCCGCCCGGTTTGGACTTCCTCGGCCAGCACCTCGCCCGTAGGAAATGGGGCGCCGCGTTTCTCGGTGAAGGCAATGGCGGCCACTGCGAGAAATCCTAACGGCGTAATCACCAGCAGCGGCGCCACTTGAATGGGCGTGCCCAGCAGGTTGTAGTCGAGGGTTGAGTTGAGCGTGATGAAGATCGCCCAGCTCTCGACGCAAAAAAAACCAAGCAGCGCCACGGCCTGCGCGCTGGCCGGGGCCCTGCGCCGGACGACATAAAGCACCACCGAGAACAGCGTGAGCACGAGCGCCAGAAACCCCAAGGTGAAGGCCAGCGACGCCTCGCGCGACATCCAGCCATTCGCGCGGCCGGCGGCGTCGAAGTGCGACGCCATGTACACGGGCAACTGCTCCCAATGCTGCCAATAGCGCCACGCCATCGCAGGCAGCGCGAGCCACATCAGCACGACGAGCGCACTCCAGGTACGGCGGGTCATTGGGTGATTCCCTTCTGCGCAGGGTCGGGGACGGTCTCCTCACCCGCCAATTCGCTCCACAACCGTACGTAGGCGATGCCTTTTTCGTAGCTCGTGACCACGACCTCGCTGCCCTTGGGCATAGCGCAGTCTTGCTCGGCGCGTGCGCCACAAGTGCGGCGCGTACCAGCCTGGGAGTAGATCAACTCGCCCGTTCCGCCTTGCCGAATCGGCATGGAAAGCCGCCCCAGCACTCCGACCATTTCAAAGTCAGCGGGATCGAGATCTTCGTCTTCCGACATGAGCACGCGAGTCAGGAACAGGAACACGATGCCGGCGCCCATCGAGCCGATAAGCCCCGCAATGCCCAGGCCGAGGACGACCCAAACGGTTGAGAAACGCGTGAGCAGATAGCCAGTGCCGCCAAACCAGGCGAGAAAAGCCGCTAGCGTTACCGGATTCAGCGGCGAGACATGGCCCGGCGCCGCGCCGCCGGGGTTGGCCCCAGCCGCGTGAGCACCCGCGTGACCGACGTGCCCCACATGTCCCAGGTGCGCGTGAGGAAGAATATGTACATGCGGTTCTCCCCAATGATGAGGAGCGTGCCAATGAAAACCTCCCAGCACGAACGAGAGCAGGCTGAAAGCAAATCCCAGCGCAAAACAAATTAGATAGAAATTCGCCCAGGTCATCGCGAGAGCCTCCTCTCGTGTGTGCGGCGGTGGTGGTTCTGCGCGGTCTCAGGCCGAAGGGCTTCGAGCAAACGCTCTGCCAGTCCCGGCGTGTCGAGAATCGCGCCCAGCAAAAGCAGGCAGCGTCGTGTATCTTTTTCGCGCGCGGCTTTGATGAGCACGTGACTGACCTCCGGATCGCTGGCAAATCGCTCCGAGCCCTGCAGCAGCCAAACGTCCAGCTTGCCTTCGGTGGTGCGCAAGTCGGAAGTCAATTCCGTGTGGTAGCCCTCAGGGTCGTCCACCAAAAATCCCGGGTGCACCTTGAAGAATTTGGCCAGCAGCGTGCGGCTGGATTGCGTCATGTGGCGGCGCGAGCCGCCCTCAATCTGCGAAACGTACGACTGGCTAAGACTCTTGCCCTGCTCCTGGCGGACGGCGCGGATCAATTCCTGCTGGGTCATGGGACGGCCCAGGCCGCGCAAGGAACCTTCCACTTCACGCAGGTAACGGATTTTTTCGCCCAGCGTCATATCGCGTATCGAGATATTTATATTGCAATATGCAATATTCGTCAAGAAGAGAATACGGCGCGTTATCAATCACATAGAAAGTTCTTGCGGAGGGGAACGGGCGGAGAGAGTTATCAGACAGCACTGCGCCGGCGGAAGATCAAAAGGAAGGGCCCCGACGGCGCCGGGGCCTTCCTCCGTTTCTGGATTCGATTTATTGGTGCTGCGCGTCGTGCTTCTGGCGGTAGATGCTTCTTGAAATGTGATTCTGCTGATGAGTAACCCGGGCTTTTTCCGCCGGGGTGAGCTTGCCGCCGTTGTTGGCGCGCATTCTGGCGGTTTCGTGGTTCAGGTGAGCTTCCCGGCCCTCAAGGTGCGCCGTCTCTCGGGGTGTCAACTGGCCGCTCTTCACGCCCTGCGCGATGCGCTTCTGCTGATGGACTTTCCGCTGATGAATGGTTTGCGCGGTCGCGGGCAACATAAACGCTGCCGTCGTCGCACCTAACACTAAAACTCTCAAAAGAGCTTTCATGGTTCGCCTCTCCTGCTTCTGTATGGGTTGTCGCTTCGACCTCGGGAATTGCCCGCTCCCTGCAGTCGTAGGTTGAAACCCAGCTCAACGAAAAATGTCGCGCCGGGAATCCTTGTGGAGAAGTTATGGAACGGAGCAGGCGGTTACGAACAGATGCCTAAAGTAACCAGCTCACAGGCCGACTTCAAGGCGAGAGCGGGGGTCGAGATAATCGCGCAGCGCGTCGCCGATGAAGTTAAAGGACAACACGGCCAGCATCACTGCCAGCGCCGGAAAGACCACGAGGTGCGGAGCGTCGAACAAATGCGCACGGCTATCGTTGAGCATGGTGCCCCAGGTGGCGGTAGGCGGAGGCACGCCGAGCCCCAGGAAGCTCATGGTGGCCTCCGCAAGAATGGCGCCAGCCATGCCGATGGCGGCCTGCACGATGATGGGCTGAATGATGTTCGGCAGGATGTGGCGGACAACGATGCGAAGATCGCCCGCTCCCAGGGCTCTCGCGGCCTCCACGAATTCGCGCTCGCGGGCAGCGAGCACTTGTCCCCGCACCAGACGGGCGTAGCCGACCCATCCGCCGAGCGAGAGCGCCAGCACTAGATTGAAAATGCCCGGCCCGCGAAAAGCCACGAAGGCGATGGCCAACAGGATGCCGGGAAAAGACATGAAGGCGTTCATCACGACGACGTTGACGAAACGGTCGATGCCTCCGCCATAGTAGCCGGCAATGGAGCCGACGATGAGCCCAAGGGCAAGAGACGCCGCCACCACGCAGCTACCCACCAGCATGGAGATCCGCGAACCGTAGATGATGCGGGAAAGAATGTCGCGGCCCAACTCGTCGGTGCCGCACCAGTGACTCGACGAAGCAGGCATGAGGCGGTTGGCTAAATCAATGTGGGCGGGGTCTTGGGGCGCGATCCAGGGTGCGAAGAGCGCGAAGATTAGAAAGATGACGACTAATACTGCGCCGGTTGCGGCCAGCGGATTGTTCCGCGCCGTGCGAGGGAGCGAGATGGCGAGGGAGGACAGAGCTTAGATTTTACCGTGGGCCGCAGAATCGTCCTAATGTTCCTTACGGAACACTTTGTCGGTATGGCTATGTACGTACGGTAATGCATTAAGATGTTGTGCGCCATGAGGTTGTCGCTGCTTGTCGATCTTGCGCACTGGCAGGCGCCACGGGGGAGCTTGGCTAGACTGCCCGGTATGTATCTTTTATGGTACGCTGGCATAATGAGCAAGAAAGCGAGAGGATCGAGCATTGACGACTTCCTGAAGAAGGAAGACATCTTTGAGGAAGCGCAGGCGCAGGCCATCAAGGAGGTTGTAGCCTGGCAACTGGCCAGGGCCATGAAGAAGAGGAAGCTTTCCAAGGCGCGTATGGCCCTCTTGCTGAAGACGAGCCGCGCCCAGGTGGACCGCATCCTCGATCCGAAACGCGATATTACGCTGTCGAGCTTGCAGCGGGCAGCGGCTTTGGTGGGGCAGCGGGTCGTGATTGAATTGGTCTGACAAGTCCAGTCGCAGCCCACCTTTCGCAGAGAACGCGAAGGACGGGGCACCCTACGGCTTGGTAGGCCAGAAGGATTTGTATCAGGGCAGCGGCTTCAGCCGTGCCGTCATTCGGCAGAACCCAATTTCGCGCCCATGGGCGCAACCGCGACAACGCAGTCCGGCGTGGCACCGCATCGGTGCGGAGCCCTATAGGTTCTGGATTTTCGCTAAGACAAAAACCACAGCTGCTGTGGCAAAACTAATTACCGCCAGCGCACGCACCTCCATCGCTGTCACAGTAAAATTCCAAGCTATAAGCGAGAACAGAAACCACACGACCACCAGTATGGCGGCGGCGAAACCGCCCATTAACACAGCAAACTTAGCCGCATCGGATTTAGATTTCAAAAGGAGTCTTTCCTCCCTCAGATAGACAGCACGAAAGTTTGTAGCAGCTATGAGGAAGCATGCGGATTCGACCAACTAAAAGTCCAGTCGCTTGCGCGAAGTGGCTCTACGTTTTAATCTGGGGCGCTCTTAACTTGGTGGTGGACTTCGTTGGGCCTCCGCACGCGCTTTGGCATAAGTGCGGCTTAGAGCGAAGCAATCTCCTTGACGACTAAATGTCTCTGTATCTCATCTCTGTTTGCTGTCCAGCTGCCGTCCCATGCGATTTCTAGGAATAGCGGCTTGGACGACGTGGCATTCTGCCCTGAAGCCACGATGCGAACACGTATTGCGCTATCAGCGGCCACGTAGCTGTGAACGTTGTTTGGTGTGATAAGAGTTGAGAGCGTGAATTGTTTGACGTTCTGGTCTAAGAAGCCCAAATCGCACGTCGCTGTATCAAAGATTGTCCGCACGAAATCCCCTAGCTCCGACGGTGTCCAAGCGAGCGGGAGGGGATAAACGAGCGACTCCGTGAGAAACGACCCGTCTGGTCTGCGCCTAGCGATTCGCTCTAGCAACACGCGCACGTCCTTCGCGGGTGACCATAGTCGTCGATTTCTTACTCTTAGATGAAAGAAATATGCTTGTATCTGATTCGCGCGAGCAGTCAGGTCGCCACGCGGATTGTTTAGCGATAACTCAAGCTGCGGGCCCGCAAACTTGTATCGGAAGAAATCTCCCCAAATCGCAAGTACGGCGACGGTGACCGTCCCGATTGCCGTGAACACCACCGCGATAACTTCGATAGCTTTCCAGCACATAAGACGTTGGTCAACTTCGTGCCTTGGAGCAATGCTACCACTGGAGCTGCGACTGGTCGGCGAAAAGTTTCGCCAATCAGCCCAAGAATTCACATAACGGATTCACATTCGTCTGCATTGGTTTGCGATAGAATAGCGGCACAAAACCCGATTGAGAATCTTCTGCCCTAACCTACTGCCGTATCCTCGGGTTCGCCACCGAATACAGCAAGTCGGTCAAGAAGTTCACCGCGATATACGTCAGCCCAATCGCCAGAATGCAGCCTTCGACCAAGAAATAGTCGCGGTTGCCGATGGCTTGGATGGTCAGGCGGCCGATGCCGGGCCAGGAGAAAATTGTCTCGGTCACGATGGCGCCGGCCAGTAGCGCGCCGAATTGCAGACCGAGGACCGTGAGCACGGGAATCATGGCGTTGCGCAGGGCGTGACGGTAGACGACGGCGCGCTCCGAAAGCCCTTTTGCGCGGGCGGTGCGAATGTAGTCCTGGCTAAGTTCTTCGAGCATCGAGGTGCGAACCATGCGGGTGAGGATGGCGGCGAGCGCGCCTCCCATAGTGATGGCTGGAAGGATCAAGTGATCGATGCCGCCGGCGCCAGAGACGGGCAGCCAGCCTATTTTGATGGCGAAGATGATGATCAAAATCGGGCCCAGGGCGAAGTTGGGGAATGACAATCCAAACAGGCTGACGACGCTGAGCAGACGGTCGTCCCAACGATTGCGGCGCTGCGCCGAGCGGACACCGGCGGGAACCGAGAGAACGACAGCTACGAACAATGCTCCCAAAGTCAGTTGCAGAGTGTAAGGATAGCGCTGGACGATCAGGCTGCTCACGCTTTGGTTGAAGCGCAGCGAGGGGCCGAGGTCGCCGTGCAGCACGCCCTTCCAGTAGCGCAGATATTGCTCGCCCAGCGGCAGATCAAGCCCGTAGGCGTGGCGCGTGGCTTGGATGTCCGTTGGAGGCGCGCCCTCGCCGAGCATCTGGACAATCGGGTCGCCGGGGACGAGATGGATCAGGAGAAATACCAGCGACACGACCAGCCAGATCACCGGCAGGGTGTAGAGCACGCGGAGGGTGAGTTGGCGGAACATCAGTTCCCGGTTCTCAGTTCTCGGTTCTCAGTTACAGGCTCGCGAATGTCAGCCACCTCCATGCCAATGTGCTTGAGATGATGGAATAGATGATCGACGTATTGTTCGAACGTGAATTGTAACGTCTGCGGGGCCAAGCCCGCGATGGTGCAGGTGCGTTGCCAGGCTGGCGCGGGAGCCGATTCCACGGCTCCGAGGACTTGACGATTCAAAACGCGCCACGCCTCGATGAGTTCCTTCCAATCGCGGTCCTGGTATTTCTGCAGCTCGACCCAGCGGTCGCGGTCATAAGCTGGGAAGTTTGGATTGTCCTCCAGTTGCGTGCGGATGAGGCGCTGGTGGTGGTGGGCGGCCGAGTCGAGCAGGTGGCCGAGATGCTCTTTGGGCGACCATTTGTTTGGCGAGGGCTTGCGGGCGGCGGCGGAATCTGGGAGGCACGCAAGGCGCGAGGGAACTTCAGTTATGAGGCGACGGAGTGTTAGAAGCGCTTGCATTATGTTCCGGGGACTGAAGCCCCGGATTTATTTCGAATCCAGTCGTGGGCCTGAAGGCCCATGCTTCCACGTTGTGCCGGGCTTTGTTGGGAAGTCCCAGAAGCTCCGCTCAACAGAAATCGCAGCTACTTCCCTGCCTGCGCTACCGGGGCGGGTTGCAGTTTTTCGATTTTCACCTTGGCGATGCGGTGGCCTTCCATCTCATCCACGGTGAAACGATGGTCTTCGTAGTCGAATCCGTCGCCCACTCGCGGGATTCGCTGTAGGCGGGCCAGCACGAAGCCGGCCAGGGTTTCGAACCCGCCGTCGCGCGGCAGCACAAGCTGGTATTGCGATTCCAGGTCGCGAATGCCGGCCGAACCCTCGAGTTGGAGAGCGATTTTACCTTCCATTATGGGTTGTTGCGGCGGGGGAACATCGAACTCGTCTTCGATCTCGCCGACCAGTTGCTCGAGAACGTCCTCTACGGTGACCACGCCCGCCGTTGAGCCAAACTCGTCGACAACGACAGCCATATGGCGCTTACGGTCTTTGAATTCCTCCAGCAGTTCCGTGAGCACTTTGGTTTCGGGAACGACCATCACGTCGTGCATGATCTGGCTGATTTTCATGGTGGCGATGCGCGCGGCGACCGGCTGGCCCGGGCTGGCAGCCAGGCGAAGGCGGGTCCAGCGCATGAGGTCTTTGGAGTAGAGCACGCCAATAATATGTTCGGGGCCGCGTTGGGGATCGTAAACCGGAATGCGCGAATGCTGCTCTTCGACCACGCGCCCCAGGGCCTCGTCGAGAAAAAGGTCGCCCGGCAGAGAAAAAATGTCCGGCCGCGGCACCATCACCTGGCGTACGTTGATGTCATCCATGTCCAGGGCGCGCAAGACCATCTCTTCCTGAAAAGCCGGGATCTGCCCCAGCTGGCGGCTGGCGGTGACGATCAGCTTCAGCTCGTCGGGCGAGTGGACCGGCCCCTGGCGCAATTTACGCGATCCGAACAAGTTGAGAACCGAACTGGCCGCGCCGCTCATGAGATAGATGATGGGCCGCGTGAGGGTGAGGAAGACGTCCATGGGCGCGGCCACGGCCAGCGCCACCTGCTCGGAGCGCTGCAAAGCCAGCGACTTGGGGACCAGTTCGCCCAGGATCACATGCAGGCAGGTGATAAGTCCAAAGGCAATAGCGATGGCGGCGGCGTGGGCATAGATCATGACGTGCGGCACGTCCCCGACCCAGCCCTGCATGATCTGCGCCAGCAGGGGTTCGCCCACCCAGCCCAGAGTGAGGCTGACAACGGTGATACCTAATTGGACGCCGTTTACCACCTCGTCCAGGTTGCGATGCAGTTTTTGGACGATGCGGGCGCCGATGCGGCGGGCTTCGATAAGCTGTTGAATGCGGGTGTCGCGAATGCTGACCAAGGCGAACTCGGCCGCGGCGAAGAACGCGTTGGCCGCCACCAGGAACAGGATGAGCAGCACCCGGAGCAGCACAAATGCGATCATGGAAGGCTAATTCTAACATTCTATTGAGAAAGGCCAGAAATCGATCAGTTGTAGAATGGACCCAGGCGCAAGCGCATTATCTCCTTCCGCTCGGAATGGTGGAGTTGGCGTGCGGAGTTCAAACCTCGCATTTCCTGCTTTCGTTTCGCGGATTGGCCGGTCTAATAAATGGACATTCGCGCCGCGTGCCTCAAGCTTGAAGCAAAAAGGAATCTCCACAGTGAATTTCAGGAACAAACCGCGGGCTGGGTTCGTAGTGAAAAGTGAGAGCGGAACGGCCAGCTTTACTTCTGGCAGGAGGCTGATGTGAACGGCAACGGAAAGAAGAAGCGTCGCAAAGGGTTGATCTACACCGGCATTGCACTGGCGCTCGTGCTGGTGATCGCGCTTGCCGTGGTCGCGGCCACCCGCGGGGGAACCAAAATTGACCCTACCAAGCTGGCCAAGGTGGAACGCGGGGATTTGGCCAAGAGCGTGGTCGCAACCGGCAAAGTCGAGCCCATCACGAAGGTCGAAGTCAAGTCGAAGGCAAGCGGCATCGTCACCAGGCTGCTTGTCGATGCCAGCGACAAAGTGAAGAAAGGTCAGTTGCTGGCACAGCTCGACAAGGAAGAGATTGAAGCGCAGGTGGAGCAGTCCAAGGCGGCTCTGCAAGCGGCCGAAGCGAACCTCACGAGTTCCGAAGCGGATTGGCAACGCGCGAAGGTCGATGCGGAAGGACCTGACGTCCCCCTGCTGAAGCGGGCCTACGACCGCGCGCTGGGAATGGCCAAGGATGGAGTGGTTTCGCAGTCCGCTTTGGATGATGCCAATAGGAATTATCAGATGGCACTCAACAAGCAAAATGTGTCCAAGGCGCAAGTCGTCGTACTGCAAGCCAAGATTGCGCAAGCGCGGGCACAGGTGGCGCAGGACCAGGCCAATCTGAAGCAACTCGAAGAACAGTTGGGATATACCGACATTGAATCGCCCCTGGACGGCGTCGTGCTCTCCCGCGACGTGGAGATCGGCGATGCGGTCAGCTCGATCCTGGTTTTGGGTTCCTCCGCAACGCTCGTCATGACCCTCGGCGACACCAGTTCGGTCTATGTACTGGGCAAAGTGGACGAGAGCGATATCGGCAAGGTCTATCTAGGGCAGCCGGCTCGGATCAAAGTGGAATCGTTCAAAGACAAGACTTTCAATGGCGTCGTGACCAAGATTTCCCCCATGGGAGTGGAAAAAGACAACGTCACAACGTTCGAGGTTCGCGTCTCCATTAACAATCCCGGTGGCGAGTTGAAGGCGGAGATGACCGCGAACGCCGAAATTCTGCTGGAAGAGCACAAGAACGTGTTGCAGATTCCCGAAGGCGCAATCATCTACGACAAAGATAAGAATGCGTCGGTCGAGGTGCCGGATCCCAGCGCCAAGGATGGCGAGCGGAAAGTCGCGGTCAAGATCGGCATCTCCAACGGAGCGAAGACGGAAGTGCTCGCCGGCTTGAAGGAAGGTGACCAGGTCGTATTGCAGTAACCCGTCGTGTCCGGCCCCGAAAGCATTCGGGCCGCCTAGGGGCACGGATCATCTTCCTCCCGGCGTCTCTCCTCCGGGAAGGCGATTCGTGCCCTCGCTTTTTGCAGCACTCGGCTGAGGAATTGCCATGAATTTTACCGAAACCATGCGCCAGACGTTCGCGATGTTCCGGGCCCACAAGATGCGCATGTTCCTGACCATGTTCGGAATCGTGTGGGGCATTTCTTCCGTGATTCTTCTAGTAGGACTAGGCCGCGGCTTCAGCGTGGATAACCATCGCAGAATGCAAACCCTGGGAAAAGATCTGGTGATCGTTTGGGGAGGACGAACCAGCTCTCAGGCGGGCGGCCTAGCGGCAGGCAGAGAAATTCATCTCGTGATCGACGATGCGCGCTTGATTCGCGACGAGTGCTATCTGGTGAAGCATGTGAGCCCGGAATTGCGGCGCGGGGTTCCCGAAGTAAGCCAGTTCAACTCGGCGAACCGGCAGATCGTTGGCATGTGGCCTTCGTACCAGGATTTCCGTTCGCTCAACCTAGCGGAAGGCCGCCCTATCACAGACGAAGACGAGAGCGAGATGCGGCGGGTGGTCATCCTGGGCGACGCGGCGCGCAAGCAGCTCTTCAGCGGGCAGCCGGCGGTCGGCGCGTCGATTTTGATTCAAAGCCTGCCGTACACCGTGATCGGCGTGCTGGAGAAGAAGAAGCAGAACTCCAATTACAGCGGTCCCGACAACGACTATCTGTATGCCCCCTACTCGTCGGTGGCGCGCGATTTCCCGCCGCCCGACAAGCCCGGCATCGTTCGCGGCTACCTGAACGACATCGTTTTCGAAGTGGCGAACTCCGAGGAACACGACGCGGCGGTGCAGCAAGTGCGCCGCGTGCTGGGGCGGGTTCATCACTTCAACCCCGACGACAAGGACGCGCTTTTCATCTGGGACACGATGGAAGGCGCCAAGCTGGTGGAGAACATCTTCAGCGGCGTAACGATCTTCTTCGCATGCGTTGCGGTTATCACCCTGTGCCTGGGCGGAATCGGAGTGATGAACATCATGCTGGTTTCGGTGACCGAGCGCACGCGCGAAATCGGCATGCGCAAAGCGGTGGGGGCAACGCGCCGCGACATACTCCGCCAATTCTTTGCAGAGTCCGCGCTGCTGACCGCGGTGAGCGGGGTTCTGGGGCTGACGCTGGGAATTGGACTTTGCGCCGGCCTCAACGCGCTTCCCTTGCCCGATTTTGTACCGCACCCCATCATTTCGCCCATTTCCATCTTGGGTTCTCTCATCACACTTTCCATCATCACCGTAACTGCGGGCATGTATCCCGCGCAACGCGCCGCCGAAATGGCTCCGGTGGAATCGCTCAGATTTGAATAGGGAGGGATCATGAAGGCGTTCAAAACAATTTCGCGAACTCTGCTGGCTGCTGCCGTTGTGTTGATGTTGGCGGCAATACCCGCGGCCGCCGCTTCGGAGGGGAGCTTTCAGCGGACGCTGACGGTGAGCGGGCCGGTGAACCTCGATATTTCCACCGGTTCCGGCAGCATTACCGTGCGGTCCGGCGCGTCCAATCAGGTGCAGGTGACGGGGCGAATTCGGATTTCGACTTGGTTCGTGGATAGCGATGATAGCGATGCACGCGTCAAGCGAATCGAGGCCAACCCTCCGATTCTGCAGAGTGGCAACGATATCCGTATCGGCTACATCGACGATCCTGATCTGCGGCGAAATGTTTCGATCAGCTACGAAGTCATTGTGCCTGCGGCAACCCGTTTGCAAGCGCATTCCGGATCGGGCAGCCAGCAGGTCGATGGCATCCAGGGCCCGGCGGAGATTTCTACCGGTTCAGGCAGCATTCGCGCTTCCGATGTGGGCGACACGCTGCGCGCCGGAACAGGCTCGGGCAGCATCACCATTGATCATGTGCAGGGCAACGTTCACGCTAAAACCGGCAGCGGTTCCATCAATGCTACCGGGGTCGGCGGCGGTTTTGAAGGAAGCACCGGCAGCGGTCATGTCACCCTCGAGCAGACTTCGCCCGGCGCCGTGCGCATCGACACCGGTTCCGGCGGCATGGAGTTGCGTGGCTTGCGCGGCTCGCTCGAGGCGAAGGCGGGTAGTGGCTCCATTCGCGCTGAAGGCAAACCCACTGGCTCCTGGATGCTGCACACCGGTTCCGGTGGCATTCACCTGAAATTTGCTTCGGATGCAGCATTCGATCTCTATGCGCACACGGGCTCCGGATCGCTCAACGTCACGTCGCCGGTTACGGTGCAAGGCTCGCTGGGTCGCCACGAAATTCGTGGCCAGGTTCGCGGCGGTGGTGTTCAGGTTGAGGCGGAAACAGGTTCGGGAACGATTGATATCGAGTAGGAGCATTGAGTCGTCGGCCCTCAGTCCGGAGTTGTGCTCTACGCCTTGGCTTTGAGGACCTGACGAACGATAACCATGTTCATTACGGAACTCATCGCGCAAAGCTGGCAGTCGTTGCTCCGCAATCGTCTGCGGTCAGCCCTCACCATGCTGGGCATTGTTTGGGGTCTGGCTTCGGTAGTGATTCTGCTTGCGTATGGGCAGGGCCTGGGCGGAAGTGTGCTGAGAGCCTTCATGAACATGGGAAACAACGTCATCGTGATGTGGCCGGGGCAAACCAGCATGCAAGCCGGCGGCGAGCGCGCGGGCAGACCTATTCACTACCAATACGAGGATGTGGAAGCAATTCGGGAGGAAGTTCCGATTGTGCGCGCCGTGAGCGCAGAAGTTGACCAGAGCTTCGGCTTTAAGCGCGGCACGCGAGTCGTCTCGCTCAACGTACGCGGAGTGGAGCTTCCCTACGGGCAAATGCGCCGGCTCGATCTGGAAGACGGCAGGTACTTCAACGAGACCGACTTCACCGAGCACCGGCGCGTGGTGATCCTCGGCTACGACGCCAATAAAAGAGTCTTTCAGGGCGCGCCGGCGATTGGGCAATCGGTCGAAATTGGCGGACAGGATTTCGAAGTCATCGGCGTGTTGCGCAACAAGATCCAGGATTCCATGTATCAGGGGCCGGACAATCAGGACGGTTTCATTCCCTTTCCTCTGTTTCGCGATTTAGCGAATATCCGCGATCCCGGAATGATCATCATTCAGCCCACCGCTGCGGAATTGCACGAGCAGGCCCTGGCAGCAGTGCGCGAGGTGATCGCGCGCAGGCACCATTTCGATCCGCGCGACGAAAAAGCGACTCCGGTGTGGGACACGATTGAGGACCGGTCCATGGTTAATGGGTTCTCGCTGGGACTGCAGGCGGTGCTGGGCCTGATTGGGGCGATCACGCTTGGCGTCGGTGGGGTGGGAGTCATGAACATCATGCTGGTTTCAGTTACAGAGCGCACTCGTGAAATCGGTTTGCGCAAGGCGCTCGGCGCGCGCCGCCGGCATGTGCTGGTGCAGTTCTTGCTGGAGGCTCTGGTTCTCACCTTCACGGGCGGCATAGTGGGCATGGGATTGGCGATCTTGCTCACGTGGATTATTCCGCCCATGCCTCTCTATAGCGCTCTCTACAAAACCGCGAATCATGAAGGCGATATCTTCCTGCACGCCTCGACCGCCGTTATGATGGTTTCGTTCGCCGTTCTCACCCTGGTCGGGATCGTCTCCGGTTTTTTCCCAGCGCTGAAGGCGGCGCGCATGGATCCGGTTGAAGCGCTGCGGTACGAATAGGATCACTTCACTCGACCAAATTCGCGTTCTTCTGAGTTAACGAACGTCAAATCTGTCACTCGCGGTTTGCCGCGGTTCTTGACGCGCCCCATCGCGGCGGGTTACTTTCGCGGTCAGGAAGCGAAACCCCTCAGAAGCGAGGAAACTTTGGCGTCTCGCCCGCTCGTCACGCTCACTACCGATTTCGGCTCCGACGATCACTTCGTCGGGACCGTGAAGGGAGTCATTCTCAACATCGTTCCGGATGCGGAAATCGTGGACATTTGCCACTCGGTGCAGCCCTTCGATGTGTTGGACGGAGCACTCACCATTGCCCAGGCGTACTCGTATTTCCCGGCGGATACTGTGCATCTGGTTGTCGTCGACCCGGGCGTTGGCACCAAGCGCCGCGCGATTGTAGCCCGCACAGAGCGTCACAGCTTTGTGGCTCCCGACAACGGAGTACTTTCGCTGATCTTTGCCCGCGAGGAACGTCTGCATGTTCACCACGTGACTGCGGAACATTACTTTTTGCAACCGGTAAGCCGAACCTTTCACGCACGCGATGTCTTTGCTCCTGTGACCGGCTACATGGCCAAGGGAGTCGCGATGGAGAAGTTCGGCGATGTCATCACCGACTTTGTGCGGCTGGAAATCCCCCGGCCCGAAGTTGTGAACGAACGCACGCTGCGTGGAACTGTGCTCAAAGCCGACCGCTTTGGCAACTTGATTACAAACATTACGGCTGAGCAGGCCGCGCTGATTTTTCAGCCGCAGCCTCCGCCGTTCAAGATTATGGCCGGCAATCGTGAGGTGCCGGAGGTCAAATCCGCCTACGGCGAGGCTGCTCCCGGCGAGCTGTTTGCCATTCTCGGCAGCATGGGGTACCTGGAAATCGCGACGAACCAGGGCTCAGCCCTTCAGATGCTAGGTAGCGGCAAGGGCCTGCCGGTGGAAATCGTTCTCGGCGAGGCCACCGTAGCTGCGCCCTGAACCGGCCGCGCGTCGAATCGCTATAATCTCTTCATGCTCTCCGAATTAGAGTTTCGTGACCGTTCCGAAGCCGCGCTGGAATCGCTAAAGCAGAGCCTCATTGTCGCCGAGGATTCCGCCGATATGGAAGTCGAAGCCCAGGCGGGCGCGCTTCATATTTCCTTCGACGACGGCGCGCGATTTGTAATTTCGCCGAACGCTCCGGTGCGGCAGATTTGGATCTCGGCGCTTTCCACGAGCTTTAAGCTGGATTGGTCAGGAACGGACCAGGATTTCGTGCTGCTGAAAACCGGCGAAAAGCTGAAGGCCTTGGTAGCGAGGGTGATCAATCAGCAATTGGGCGAGGAAGCCGTTTCACTCGCTTAGACTCTCTTCAGCGCGATCTCCCGGAAGCAGCTTGCGCCGCAGATCATCCGCGATCAGCTTTCCGTGGAAGCGGCCGTTCTCGATGAAAATTTCGTTGGTGCGCGAGCCCGCTACGATTACCCCTGCCACGTAGATTCCCGGAACATTGCTCTCCAGCGTTTCCGGATCACAGGCGGGCCGGCACTGATCTTCAGAAAGCTCAATGCCCATGGCACGCAGAAAATCGTAGTCGGGGTGGTAGCCCACGAGGGCAAACACAAAATCGTTCTTCAGCTCCACCGGGCCCTCGGGGGTGTCGAGAACCACGTACTCCGGCGCAATCTCCCGCACTTTGCTGCTGAAATAGGCGGCGATCTCTCCGGTCTTGATGCGGTTCTCGATGTCGGGGCGAATCCAATACTTGATGTGATCGTGCAAAGTCGGATGGCGGTGCACCAGCGTGACCCGCGCTCCGTGCCGCCATAGGTCCAGAGCGGAAATCGCGGCCGAGTTCTTGCCGCCGACCACGATCACGTTGCTGTCGTAGAACGGATGCGGCTCGCGATAATAGTGAAAAACTTTGGGGAGATCTTCGCCGGGAACGTTCAACTGATTCGCGAGATCGTAGTATCCGGTGGCGACAATGAGCTTACGCGTGCGATAGTCGTGGATTCCGTCGTGGCGATCGGTCGCGGTGATGCGGAAAGCTCCATCTTCGCCGGTTACCGTTTTCACCCATTCGTACTGATGGATGTTAAGCTCATAGTGCTCAGCCACCCGGCGGTAGTATTCCAGCGCCTCCTGGCGGGTGGGCTTAGGGTGCGCGGTACTGAACGGAACCTCGCCGATCTCCAGCAGCTCCGGCGTGGTGAAGAAAATCATGTTGGCCGGATAGTTGTAGACGGAGTTCACCACACAGCCCTTATCGATGGTGAGCACTTTAAGGCCGAGCTTTTGCGCCTCGATGGCGCAAGCCAAGCCGGTGGGCCCAGCGCCGATTACGACCACATCGACAATCGAATCCGGCCGGGAATGGGCTTCTCTGCGAGGAAGCGTTTCGGGAATGGGTTCGGTAGTTTGTCCGCTAGTCACTGGCTGGCCGCCTGTGGGCAAGAAACACGGGACGCGCGTCCCGGCAAGGCTCGCACCGTGGCTTAACGCGCAATTCTAGCACGCAGCGTGCTCGCCCTCTCTGAATCCAGATGTCTGGTCTTTTAGAGACGAGCGTTCGGGGCAACCGCTGAGCTAGGTTGAACTTCGCGCTCAATACTGTCCGACGCCGCGTCTTCCGCAACCTCGAGATCGTAACCGGACTGAAGATTCAGCCAAAACCGCGCGCTCGTGTGAAAGTATCGCGCCAGTCGCAGCGCCGTGTCTGGAGTGATCCCACGGCGCTCGTGAACAATCTCTGCGATCCGTGTGACTGGAACTCGAAGATCAAGCGCCAGCCGGTTCATGCTGAGTCGAAGCGGCTCCATAAACTCGGCGCGCAGAATCTCGCCAGGGTGGATGGGGGGAAGAAGCTTGCGGGGCTTAGGCATGGGTCTCTCGCCAGTCCCTTAACTCTTGGCTGGCCTGTTCCTCCTCGAGGCTTACCTTTTTCTGCAGATTGAGCTTAAGAGAGTGGCAAAACACCTCCAGCCTTTGGGTGCCATTGTGCCCAACCGGAAAGAGCGCGGTTCTGTGGATATCCATCCCACCTAGCCTTTCGAGAAATTGGACCCGTTGCTCGCTTGGCACCTTGAGCTTTCTAATAACCGGCAGGCTAGGAATCTCCGGGTGAATTATCATGCTCGTGAGTATCTGGTCGAAGAAAGGCGTCTCCTCGAATAGCTTCCAGAGGAAGAATCCTCTTTGAACAACCATGCGAGGGTTGTTCTCAAGGGGATCGATTCTCACAATCAGCGGCATTTTTTTCGCGCTAAGCACGGCGTTCAGGCAATGGCGTCTGGGCTCCAGAGCGAATGGTACCGGCGGCAGCCCCTTTGATGTGAGAAGCTCTCGTCCCCGCCGCTCCAACCAGTTGAGGTCAATTGCCCAGATTGCGGGGATCGCTCCTTGTTTCTCGATCGCGAAGTAGAGTGCGACGTAGGCGGAGTCCGTCCAATCCAACAGGCGAGTGGGCGCGCCGTAGTGCTGCATCAGCGCGAGCCAGCTCCCCATGTCGTCCTTCGGAGGGAGGCTATGAATATACCTGGGAGCTTGTTCCTGGAATCGGCGCAATAGCTCCTGACCCTCAGTTTCACGGTCGAGGTTGTGATGCCCGCCGTTGTTGCCGTGGAAATACGCCACCCGGATGACGCGCTCCAAAGAGGTCTGCAGCGGCCATCCAGCCTCGCGCTGACCACGAAAACCCCACCCGTCGAGTTCACTCGACCATCGGCAAAACTCGTCCCATGATTCGGCCTGTTCCGTGCAAACAAGCTTGTCGAAAAGTTGGTCGTATTCTGGACCGAACCGGTCGGGCGCCCGGCAGTAATCGTCGAGCACTTTGGTCACATATTGGATCCAATTCGACGGCACAAACATGCGGACTCGCTCCGGAGTTGCTACTCAAGTATTCTAAACGACGAAGGAAAACGGAGGCGTGGGCTGTCGATTGGTGCTGCCCCGCCCTTGTTATAATTCGCTGCTACCCGGCATCTTTCGCCTGATTAGGACCTACATGTCCGAATCCCTCCAACCCGGCATCCGCACGCGCATTGAATCCGACAGCATGGGACAGATCGAAGTCCCGGCCAACGTCTATTGGGGCGCGCAGACGCAGCGCTCGCTGCTGCACTTCAACATCGGCCGCGACACCATGCCGCCGGAGCTGATTCGCGCCTTTGGAATTCTCAAGAAAGCTTGCGCGCTGGTGAATCAGGACCTGGGCAAGCTTCCCGCCGATAAGGCCAAACTCATTGTTCAAGCTGCAGATGAGGTTATCTCCGGCAAGCTTAACGATCAGTTCCCTTTACGCATCTGGCAGACCGGCAGCGGCACGCAGACCAACATGAACGTGAACGAGGTTATCTCCAACCGCGCCATCGAGCTGGCGGGCGGAGAGATGGGGTCGAAGAAGCCGATCCATCCCAATGACCACGTCAACATGTCGCAGTCATCGAACGACACATTCCCCGCTGCGATGCACATCGCCGCCGCCGACCGCGTGAAGAACGCGCTGATTCCTGCCATTCAAAGCGTGCATGACGCCATCGCAGCCAAGGCGAATCAGTTTCATGACGTGGTCAAGATCGGTCGCACGCACTTGCAGGATGCCGTGCCCCTGACCTTCGGCCAGGAATTTGGCGGATGGGCCAGCCTGCTGGAGCGCGACATCGAGCGCCTCAAGCAAGTGCTGGGCGGTCTTTACGATCTGGCCATCGGCGGGACGGCGGTGGGAACGGGTTTGAATACGCATCCGGAATTCGCCGAGCGGGCGGCGAAGAAGATCGCCGAACTTACGGGACTTCCCTTCCGCTCGCACGGCAACAAGTTCGCGGCGCTGTCGGCGCACGACGAAATCGTGTTTGCCCAGGGTGCGCTTGAAACTCTGGCGGCGTCGCTGATGAAGATTTCCAACGACATTCGCTGGCTGGCGTCCGGCCCGCGCTGCGGCTTGGGCGAGATTTCCATTCCAGAAAACGAGCCCGGCTCTTCCATCATGCCCGGCAAAGTGAATCCCGACGCAGTGCGAAGCCATGACCATGGTCTGCGTGCAGGTTCACGGCGCAACCGCCGCCGTGGGATTTGCCGGCTCGCAAGGCAACTTCGAGCTCAACGTTTTTAAGCCGGTGATCATCTACAACTTCCTGCACTCGGTCACGCTGCTCACCGACGCCTGCCACGGTTACGTCGAGTACATGGTCAAGGGCATCGAAGTGGACCGCGTCAAAGTCGAATGGTATGTGAAGAATTCGCTCATGCTGGTGACGGCGCTGGCGCCGAAAGTCGGCTACGACAACGCGGCAAAGATCGCCCA
This sequence comes from uncultured Acidobacteriaceae bacterium, assembly GCA_963770915.1. Lineage (GTDB taxonomy): Bacteria > Acidobacteriota > Terriglobia > Terriglobales > Acidobacteriaceae > PALSA-270. Next base: position 175,108 of record CAVYRG010000001.1, on the reverse strand, counting down.
CACCGCGCATGTGGAGCACTGCAGCCTGCGCGAGGCGGCGGTGAAGCTGGGACATCTCAGCGGCGAGGAGTTCGATCTGCTGGTGAAGCCGGAGAAGATGACAAGGCCGTAGGAATGGCCTCCCCGTCCGGCGCCGATCCGCGCAGCACGTCAACGATTAAGGTGATGACGTTTCCAGCGTTCGGCGTATATACTATGTATCTACATGTCGAGCCGGTGAGGACACAATGCCTAAAGCTCAAGTCGTGAAGTGGGGAAACAGCCTTGCCGTTCGCATACCGAAAGCCGTGGCAGAAGAAGCTCGCGTGAAAGAAGGAGACTCGATCGTGATCGAGGCCACGGAAGGAGCCATCGAACTGCGCCGCGCGGAGAGAATTCCAACTTTGGAAGAGCTGGTGGCCCGGATCACGCCTGAGAATCGCTATCCCGAGACCGACTGGGGCCGCGAACGTGGAAAGGAAAAGGTTGAATGGTGAGCCCCTACGTGCCGGAAGCAGGCGATATCGCCTGGCTCGATTTTGATCCGCAAGCCGGCCGTGAGCAGGCCAGCAGGCGGCCGTCACTGGTGCTTACCGATCAAGCCTACAATCGAGCGAGCGGTCTGGCCGTGGTTTGCCCTCTCACAAGCAAACCCAAACCGTATCCCTTTGCTCTTCCCGCAGTGGTCGCTAAGGTGGAAGGATCGGTGCTGGTGGATCACATCAAAAGCATGGACTGGAAAGCGCGCAATATCGCCTTCCATTCCAAAGCTGATCCGGCGCTCGTGAGCCGAGTCCGCTCCTACATCGCAGTCCTGCTGCGCATTCGCACCTCCTGAGAACTCTATCTCCCTCCGAAACTCAGGCCTGCCAATCGGCCCACTTCCCCAGGCACAACGTCCTTGCTTCCTACCAAGACCTGAAAAGTCTCGCCCAAGCCCGCGGGCGTAATCAGATGCTTGAGCTGCAGTGCCACTTTGGCGCGCTCCTGCGGCAGGCGGCAATCTTCAAAAGCGTCGGCGAATTGATTTTCCTCCCCGATGCCAAGCAAGAATTGCGATTGCGTCACTAGCGGCTGGACGTTCATTCCGCCTCGCTCAGCCGCAGCCGCTAACGCCGTGAAATTCACGTGCGCCGTGATGTCCTGTTCACCCGGCGCCTCATAGGGATTGGCGCTCGCCGAGTGTTGCCGATAGGCCATCACGGTTCCGCGATGGCGGCCCGCCAGCAACTCCGGGCGAGTGTAGCCGTAGTCAATCAGCACGATGAATCCGCGTTGCAGCGACGCCGTTAGGCTCGACATGTAGCTCTGCGCCGCCAGCGGGACCTCGATTCGTTCGCCAGCCACGGGATGAACGCTGTAGTGGTCGAGGAAATCGAGTTCCTCGGCTGAAGGCGCAACCCAGGTTTCAATGAACTTGCCTTCCTGCTCGTCGATGAACAGCTTGCCTTGGGCGCTGATGACCTCAACCGGAAAAGCGTCGAAGAACTCGTTGGCGAAGATCAGAAGTGGAACCTCAGCGGCTAAAGCCCTCCGCATGGTGACCGTCTTCGGCACGGCTGACGCCTTGCCCTTCCCGATTGGATTGGATACGGCCCCGCCCTCAGAGCCCGCCGGACCGCAAGCTTTATCAACACACAACGATGCCTTCCCCGTCGCAATATGCCTCTGCAGCGTTTCTTCCATGCGCTTGCGTAACGCTGGGGAGCGCTCGGCAAGCGAGTAGTGAAGCACGCGGAAAAACTCGGGAAATTTCTTTTCCGACCAATCGAGCACATCTTGCGCAAACAGTCCGCGGCCGGGCCCCAACTCCAGAATTTCGATCTCCGACGGAAAGCCTAACACTCGCCACATCTCTTCAAACTGGCGCGCCAGCAGACGGCCAAAAACCGCGTGCACATCGCTCGACGTGTAGAAGTCGCCAGCCTTGCCGAATTGCGAGGCGTTCCGCGCGTAGTAGCCCAGTTCAGGATGGTAAAGGCACAGCTCCATGTAACGGGAAAACGCGATGGGGCCGCGCTCGCGAATTTCCCGCGCGATTTCCTGCCGCAGAGTCACAGGCCTTCCTGTTGGCGTTCGGTGCGGTTCTGCGGTGTGCGCGTGAACATCTCGATCAGGTAGTCGTGCAGGCAGTCAAACAACTGCCGTTGGAATGTCCACTCGAATTGGGCGTGGTCGAGGTCCCGCGGGTGCAGATCGAAATAGTATGTGTGCACCGAAACCGGCGGGTTCTTGAACTGGATGATGACTTCCACGCCCTCGCCCTTCGTGCGCGCCGAAAAATCGAGCAGCGGATGCTCGTAGAGGCGAAGTTGAGCCAGGACTCGTTCCAAGCGAGCTTGTGCGCTATCGGTAGAAGCATCAGGCATCGGGTGATTGTAAATGGCAGAGGCGTGGGGGCGGGAACTTCGGTTTAGCCAGGTTACGAAGAAAACGTGGCGGACTCCGCTATGACGCGCACTTCTTTCCCCATTCTGCGCCCCAGGTCAACAGCGGCCTGGATCGTTCCCTCCGAAGTTTGGGGAGTTACCACGACTTCCAAGAGTTTCGCCGCGTGCGCCTGACCCGCAAATCGCATGCCTAAGCACTTCTCCGGCCGATAGGTCACAGCCGCGATTTCTGTAATGCTCGACGTGCTGGTGGTCGAAACAAGGATGGTGTGCGGACGGCAGACTTTGTCGAGCAAGGTGAAAATCTCGATCTTCGATTCCAGATCATCAGGGACGGCCTCGATCACGAAATCCGCTTCGCGCGCGGCGTCCTCAACCGACCCGGCAAACTCCAGGCGCCGCATGACTGCTTGGGCATCCGCGCCCGCGACCGAATCCAGCATGCCGCGAATCTCATCTTCTGCTTTGCGCAGAGCATTGGGCAACAGGTCTTCCAGGATGGTGCGGAATCCGCCGAGCGCGGCCGCGTAGGCAATACTCCGACCTGGGACGCACGCGCCGATGACCGCGACTACCGGCATCGGGAGAGCGCGAGCCTCTCCCACTACCGCGCTCCCGACTGCAAGGCCTCCATCAAGGTGGAAAAATGGCCGCCCGCCGCCCGCAGATGCTCGGCCAGGCGCTGCTTTTCGGCTGCGTCCATGGCGGGTACGGCGGCAGTGATGCGGCGCAAGGTGGTGACGATATCGTCGACGTAATTGATGAGACGGATTAGTTCTCCCGTTGCTGCCATGAAGGCTCCTGACTGTTCCAAGTTGCTCGTGGTTTGTTTGCCAGCAAGATTTTCAAGGTGTAGCCGATACCCTATTCTCAACCGCGCAGCGGGTTTAGTAAAGGCGAGCAAGCCGGCGCACAGCTTTCTTTGGTAATCAGCCAAGAAACAGTGGTCCAAGCTAGCGCCAAAGCAAATCGCCAGCCACGAAAACGAAGAACACGATTGAAATGACGCCATTCATCGTGAAGAACGCCGCGTTTAGCTTGCTGAGGTCGTGGGCTGACACCAGCGAGTGCTCGTAGCTGAGCAATAGCGCCACCACCACAACGCCGGCGATGGCCAGCTTTCCCAACCCAAACGACGCGACAAGAACGATCAAAAACAGCAACATAAGGATGTGAAACAAGCGGGCAATCCACAGCGCTCGCTCAATGCCAAAGTAGCGCGGCACCGAGTGCAGGCCGCTCTGCCGGTCGAATTCGTAGTCCTGGCAGGCATAGAGCACGTCAAATCCGCCGCCCCAAAACGTCACGGCCCCAGTCAGCAGCAGGATGCGCGGATCGAGCGAACCCCGCACTGCAATCCACGCCGCAGACGGGGCGATTCCCATCGCGAGGCCCAAGAACAAGTGCGACCAGCGCGTGAATCGTTTGGTGTAGGAATAAAGCAGAATCACCGCCAGTGCCGCCGGCGAAAGCCAGAGCGATAAACGGTTCAGTTGCCAGGCCGCGACAACGAACACAACACAAGAAGCAACAACGAACAAGGCTACAAAACTCTGAGAAAGCTCACCGGCAGGAAGGGCGCGAGTTCGGGTTCGCGGATTTGCAGCGTCGATGGAAGCATCCGCCAGGCGATTAAAGGCCATCGCGGCGGAGCGCGCAGCCACCATGGCGATGACGATCCAAGCCAGTTGATGTCCGCTGGGAAGGCCGTGGGCGGCTAGCATAGCGCCGCACAACGCGAAGGGCAGCACGAAAATTGAGTGCTCCCACTTGATCATCTCCAGAGTCGTACGCAGGCTGCGAAAAAGCGGCACGCAATGATTGTAAAACAGACGGGTCTTTGCCGAAGGTTGGCCAGTTCACTGCGACTACCATCCCGTCTTGTAGCCCTTTTCTCCAATCAGCGGCACGAAGGCGCAGGCTCCGAGCGAAGTTACCACTGCTCTGCCTTCCAGCTTTCGCACCAGCTCCAGATCCTGGGTGTGGGGAGGACCCACGGGGATGACCATGCGCCCGCCTTCTTGCAACTGCTCGAACAGCGGCGCGGGGATGCCGGGCGCCGCGGCGGAAACCACAATAGCGTCGAAAGGAGTGTGTGAAGGCAGGCCAAGGCTTCCATCGCCAACCACGACCGTGACATTCCCGTAGCCAAGACCTGCTAATCGGGCCTCGGCCTGATCTGCCAGCTCTTTGTGCCGCTCGATGGAGAACACCTGCACCGCCAGCTCAGCGAGTAGCGCCGTTTGGTAACCGCTACCGGTGCCGATTTCCAGAACGCGATCCGGTGCTTTCAGCGCCAAGCTTTCCAGGATCAGGCCGACGATATAGGGCTGTGAAATTGTCTGTCCCTCCCCGATGGGGATGGGGTGATCTTCATAAGCCCGGTCGCGGTACTCTGCATCGACAAATTCGTGCCGTGGAACTCGAGCCATCGCCTGGAGAACTCTTTCGTCCCGCAGGCCGCGCGCCCGCAGTTGCCACTCCACCATGTCTTGCCGGGAGACGGCGAAACGCCGGAGGTCTGGATCGGAGGGCACAATCGCGGGCATCCTACTTCTTCCGTTGGCGGATTCGGACATCAAAGCTGACGACGCCGTTCTGGTCGCGGAGCGCGACAATCGAAACATTGTGCGAAAGGTTGTACTCGACCTGAATGATCTGCTGCGTCGCCTGCTCCACGCTCGTGCTGTAGGTGATGCTGAAGTTGTTGGACACTTGCTGCTCGATCGTGACGAGCGGACCTCGCCCGACCGTGGTTTCGGTGTTGAGTCCGGCCGGGTCGATCTTGATTCGGCTAACGCCAAATAAGCTCTGCGTGCGGTTGCTGACGGTGGCGTTGAGCGCCTGATTGAGGATCGCGCTGGAAGCCTCTTGCGTGAACGAAGATTGGCTTGACTGCTGCTGTGCCGACTCTTCCGTGGTGGTGCGGCCGATGGCGAGCAAAGTAATGATATCGGCCTCCGGCAAAGGAGGATCGGAACGATAAGTAACCTTGAGCTTGTCGGGTTCACCATTCAGCAGCAACGTGATGTCATAGTCGCGGACGTGGGTGCTGGCTTGCAAGTCGAGCAGCGGCGTGGTGGTGACGGGATTCGTGAACAACACTTCGCCCCGTTCCAGTTCGTACTTGGTCCCATTGAAATAAACTTGGCCTTCCAGGATGTCGGCGCGCCCCAACAACACCGGCTTAGCAGCAGTGCCCCGCAAACGCAAATCGGCTTCGCCGGAAAGGCGCACAATCGCCGTCTGCATCTGCAGTTCCGGTGTCGTGACAATGTGAACATCAAGACGGAGGCGGTTCAGCACAGGGTTCGTCGGCTGCAAAACCGGTGTGCGTGCGCTGCGTGCCAGGTACGTTGCAAAATCGAACCCTGGAGTCACCGAAAGCTTGGTGATGGTCACGTCACCGGACAACGTCGAAGAAGCGGAACTCCCCACAAGATGCAGATCGGCATTCGCGGTCGAACTGACGCCCGGCGGATAGCGCAACCGCACCTCCTGCTCTTTCAAAGTAATATCGAAGTTGAGCTGGCGGTTGTACAAAGTGACGAATCCCCCGAACGTCACCAGACCGCCCCCGCTGTGCGCCGTAAGACTCTCCACCTGGAGGCGATTCTGGTTGAAGACCAGAGAGCCGTTAATGTCGCTGAACGCGGTGGGCAGTTCCAAATGCGCGAACGCGCCATTGGCAATCTCAATCCGGCCTTGTGTGGTCGGGTGGGAAGTGGTGCCGGACATCGTCATGTCCATGGTCACGATCCCGGAAGAGGTGACTTCCGAATCGAAGCTTTGCACAAGTTTCAGATTGGCGCGCCCTCTTGCATGCAGGTCGATGGAGTGGTCGCCCGCCAGTTGGACAGTACCATTTGCGGAAAGATCGGTGTCTTCGCCCACCAGGCGAAGATGGTCGAGTTGGAAGCTTCCGGCAGAAATTGCAAAGCCCACCGGGCCCTGGTTGCTCAGTTTCACGTTCTCGACGGCAAGCGAAAATGCGTTGAGCGTCCCATCCACCCTAATATCTGCGGGGCGCCTCAATGGGCCCTCCACTCGCACATCGCCGGAGGCGATTGAGTGGCCGGTAAGCTGTCCCCGCAGATAAGTTCGCAGCGCAGCATTTACGTCCAGATCGGTGAACTGCACGTCCGCGCTTGCTGCCCAATCGTCCCGCAGCTGAACGTTGCCTTCGAGCGATAACTCGCCGGTCCGAAATTGTGAATGGCCCGTAAGATGAAGATTGGGTCCCTGCGTTGTGGCTTGCAAACTAAAATCGCCCAATTTTTCTTGATCGACAATCAAATCGCGCAGACGGATGTCCGCATTGACGGCGGGGGCTTCACGAGTGCCTGAACCCTGCGCTGTAAAATTCATTCGGCCCTGTATCTTCGGCGGATGAGGCCCGGCCTGCGGAAAGCGTGCCAGATCAAAATTCGTTCCCTCGAGGTCGAACTGAAAGGCACGAGTCGAAAGGTTATAGCCTGCTGACCCGGTAACGCCGGAATCGTAGTATCCAATGGCAATGTCGGTAAAGCTCAGCTCCCCTGCGTGGAAGTGCACGTTGGCGTCGAGATGTTCCACCGGCTGACCATAGACGCGGGCTGCGCTTAGCTGGAGGTGTCCGCCTCCTTCGGGCTGAGTCTCGGTCCCCGAGGCATTGAGAGAAAGATTTATCTTCCCCTGAACTGGATAGCTGTACCCCGCCAAAGCCAGAAGTTCCGCCGCTTCCGCCTGCCGCATATCTATGCGCGCCGTGAACGGGCTTTGTGCCGTGAATCGCCCGTGATCCAACCCAGCGCTGAAGCTGAAGGCAACTATCGTGTCCCCACGCTTCAGCGTTCCACTACGCGCTGCGACGACATGCTGAGAAAGCTGAATATCAGCGTTCAACTCATCCCAATGAATCGATTGTTGCGGAGTGCGTTCCGTTGCTGGAACCAGGAAATCGAAATCCTGCGCCTGCACATTTCCGGATAGATTGAGGTTTGTAAGCCTGCCCGCGACCGTGCCGTTGAAAGCCGCGTGCCCGTGCAGCACCGCCGGAATATGCTCAGGCCTGCCGAAAGCGGCGAGAATGGGCTGCCACTCTCCGAGGTCGGAGGTAGAAGCCGAAACTTTCAGCGTGCCGGAATCGGCCAGCTTGCCCGAGGCGTGAACTTCGCTGGCGCGCGTGGCTGCATCGAATTCGGCAACGTCCAACTCGTCGTTCGCGGCCCGGTAAGTGGCATGAATATGGGAATTCAATGGTAGTTGGCTGGGCGGAGGAGAGGATGGCGCTGTCACATCCGCTGCGACCTCGGCTTCCAAGTTCGACAAAGACCTGTTCCAGCGTACTTCGAGCGTGCCGCTGCCGCTGCCCGCCAATTTCATTTCTTTGAAGGGACGCTTTGGAGTGGAGAGCGCCGCGGCCAGCGCTCCCGCCGAAATATCCTTCGCGCGAAGATGGACAATTCCCTTCTGATCGCTGTTCATTTTTGTCGATTTGGCGAGTTTAGATCGGGAAGCCAATGCAGGCCAGTTGCTGATGTCGGCATCGCCGGTAACGCTCCCGCCCAGCAAACGCCCTTCGATCTTGGATAGGGTGAGCCGCTGCGGAGTGACGGAATAATCAGCATCCACGGCAGCGCTCGTCAGATTGAGCAGCCTGTTCTGCCAATCGAGATCCTTCACCGAAATCTTGCCGTTGGACGCAAATTGCGACGCTGCCCACGAGCCGCTGCCTTGCGCCGTGACTACGCCTCGCCGCATCTCGGGCTGCCGGAAAACGGCGGCCGCTTCCTGCAAATCCAGCGTGGCGTCGTAGGTCCCTTCGAACTGCGGATTGCGAAAGTCTTTCACGTGGCCTTTCGCCTGCAACCGCGACCGGCCCGAACTCACCTCGAGCGAGTTTATCTCGATGCCATCCGTGGCCAGATTGAAATGCGCTTCTAGCATCCAGGCGAAGGGGCGGTAGTCCTGCAGCTTGGTCACTACCTTTCCCAGCAGGAGATTGCTGATGTAGCGGCGGTGCAACAGCGAATACTGCATTTCCGCGGAAACATCGTTGACCACGCAATCGACCGGTATCTTCTGGTCATTCCATAGCACGCTTCCGCGCCGCACTTCCAGCCGGCTGATGGAGAGCCGGAACAGTTGCTCAATCGGCGTCTTCCCAGAACTTTTGAGCTTAGGTGCCGGCTGATTGGTCGTGCCGTCCGGATAGACGATCAGATGAATCACGGGATGGTCGAGAATGATCGAGTGGAATCCGAACTCTGCCCCGAGAACGGAGATGATCTTGATCTGCGCCACCACCCGGTCGGCGTGGGCATAGGGAATGTCGGAGGGGGCTTCCAAACCGCGAATGGTGATGTCGCGCACGTCCACGCGCAGGCGAAACGGGCTGGTATGAATCCTTCCCAGCTCCACCTTGCCGCCGGTGATCGTTTCCAATTCCGCGATCAGGCGGCGGCGGACCATGGCCTGAAAAGAATCCGTGGTCACATACCAACCCAGCCCGGCGAGAACTAGAACTAAGGCCGAGGCCGCCAACAGCAGGTACTTGCCGATCCTGCGCCGACGCGAATTGGCGCCGGCGGCCGTCACCGGGCTTCGTCTCCCGCGCCCGGGGGCGCAAACACGGTGCGAATTTGACTTCCGGCCCGCAGGTTTTGCAGCCAGGCGGTGAGCAGCTCATTTACCTTCTGTTGGGTCAGCAATTCTTTGATCTTGGGGGTAACTTCGGTGAGTGCCACTTCTTTCGCGCCGGCTTGCCGCAGCTGCGGCAGCAGTTCCTGGTTGTAATAGCTTTCGATGCTCCGCGCGTCGATGTTGACGGAGGGCCGAAGGCGGGCATCCACCAACCGCATGAGGTTGATCTGGAGTGCAACGCGCTCTTTCATTTCGTTCTCGCTCACTCGGTAGCGCGCCAGCACCGCCTGCCACCCGGCGTCAGAACCGGCGTCGGCATATTGTTTTCGGATATCTTTTACCTTCGCCGCGATCTCATCATCGCTCGCCGGACGAAAATCGGCAGCCTTCATCTGCTCGCGCAGCAGTTCCTGGTCGATCAGGCGGTCAAGCACCGCTTTGCGGTCGGCTGGGGTGAATTGATCGATCGGACGCGCGGCCATGAACGCTTCACAGCGAACTGCATCGTCCCAATCGCTCTGCAGAATGATGTTGCCATTCACCGTCGCCACGATGCGGTCGATGATGTCGCCCGCTTCCGCTCTCGGGCCCAGAGAGGCCAGCGTGGCCGCCAATCCAGCGATGATGGCAAACTTCCTAATCATTAGAACGTCTGTCCTATGCTGAGGAAAACATTAAAGTGAGACGAATGCTCGGGCACGAAAGCTCCCGGCTGGCCATTGGAAAGCTGCACGTGACTTGGAAACGCCGGGGGATTCAGGTTGTACCCGAAATCGAAACGTACTGGTCCAATGGGCGTCTTGTAGCGTACACCAATCCCGATGGCGTGGGATATGTAACTGTAGTTGCATTGCGCCGCGGTACTTTCTTGCAGACAAAGCTGCGGATCCTTCTGTTTCCAGCGCAACAGGCTGTCCAGCATGATCCTTCCTGTAGTAAAAACGTTGCCGGCATCGTGAAAAATGGCCAGGCTGACATTGTCGTGCACCAGGGGAAGCGACAGCGGAGGAAACCGGAGCTCCAGATTGCTGAGGAACAGAGCTCCGCCTCCCACTGGAAAACCAAATACCGGATCCCGGGGGCCTGCCTGATTCAACCCAAAACCGCGATGAGAGTTGCCGCCGCCGGACAAGAATAATTCCGGGAGCGGAATGCATTGCGGCGAGCCGGTGGTCGGGCACTGGCCGGGAGGAAGAAGCACCGTATTGCCAAACGGGGTCTCCACCCCGATGCGCAGCGAGCGCGCGAAAACGAATTTCCGGTTCTGCGGACGGTTCTTGCCGAAGGCGTAATACGTCGAGTTCTGAATCAGGATGCTGCTGAAGTCACGCTGTGAGCCGAAGTACCCACTGGCGATTGAAGCATCGACGGTGTTATAGCTGCCTTTCGTGCTTTCCAGGGCATTGTCGCGGCGGTCGCGAATGTAGATGAGATCGGGGCCTCCGACCCGCACCGGCTGCGAAAGCAGCGGCACCAGGCTTAGATTGATCGGCAAGTTTGTCGCCTGCACCCGGCGGTAGTTGAAGCGGTAGTCCAGGGTGCTGCCTTTGCCGATGGCCTGCTCGGCTTGGACCAATCCCTCCAGCCGCTCCGAAGTGAAGGTCGTCACATCGACCGTGTCGTCATAGAGCACGCTGGCCGTCAGCTTCCATTTGGAGCTATTGAGCCAATGGGGAGCTTCGTAACTCACAAGGCCGCGTTGCTGCAGGCGCCCGATGTGGGTGCTGAAGGTCAACGTCTGATCGCGGCCACGAAAATTCAACCGGGTCACGCTAAAGGAAACCCGCGGGCTGACGCCGGTTGTCCCTTGCGGCGCGGTAGTGCCGCCGGCTGGCTGGCCGGTTTGAAATTCAAGTCCCAAGCCGTAGTTGAAGGTGTAGCGTTTGGCTTCCTGGATCTGCACCAGAACATTCTTTTTTCGCTCGTTTCCATCCGGGTTCTGCACCGCGGTATCGACTTCGTTGAAAAGTCCCAGATCGTACAGCCGCCTCTGTGTCTCCAGCATGTCAATCTGGCTCAGAGGGTCGCCGGAGTGGATTTGCAACTCCCGCCGTACGATACCAGGACGAGTAAAGTGCAGCCCGGAAACAAGCACACGGTCCACGGAAACTTGCTCGCCTTCTTTGATGGTGTAAGCCACGTCCATGCGGTCGGGCTGGCCAACCACTGGTTTGGCGGAAGCTTCGAAAGTCGCATCGGGAAAACCATGATTGAAGTAATAGCTCAGAATGATGTCGCGGTCGTCGGCAATTCGTGATTCGGAAAACGGCTGGTTTGGCTCAATGTTCAGGAGCGGGAATGGCGCGCTCAGTTTGCTGTTGTTCCCGGCTATCTGTAACGAACCCACCCGAATCTGCCGTCCTTCGGCAATCCGCAAATTCACTCCCAGTTGATTCTTCTTCCCTCCATAGTTGTCGGTGATGTCGTTTGTGATCTTGACCTGGTCAAAACCGTTCGCACGGTAAAGGGCTTCCAGGCTGCGCACATCGTCATTCAGCAATGCCTGGCTATACAAGCCGTGCGAAAGAACTCGGCCCGCGGGCTGTACCTGCATGAGGCTGCGCAGAAGCTCGGTATTAAAGTATTGGTTACCGGCAATGTTGATGCGAACCAGTTTATGGCGCGGCCCGGCGTCGATATCGTAGATGACCCGCAACTCGTTCCCCGAAGCCGAACTGGATTTGCTCACCACGACCTTGGCCTCGAAATATCCCCGCGTCTGCAAGTAGTTCAACAGGTTGCGGCGGCCTTCGTTGAGAAGGTCATCGTCCAGCGCGTTTTCTTCGTACACCGGAACATTCCTCTTGAGCACCCGCCGGCTCATGCGGAAACCTTCGGTGGCAATGTCCACCGAGGGCCCTGGCTCGATATCGAAGGTCAGGTCCACTGCATTCGCCGCCTCGCGGTATGTGCGTTTCGAAATGCTCACTTGTGCCAGCCAATGATTTCTCTTCTGGTATTTCTTGCGCAGACGATCCAACCCATCGCTCACTCTCTGCACGGAAACCGGATCACCCGGATCCAGGTGGGAGATGTCTTGCACCTGCTGCGCCGTGTATCCGGAGTTGCCGCTGACGCTGACCTCGCCGACATGGGCCTGCGGTCCCGCTACAATCGAAAACTTGATCTCGATCTGCTGCGTGTCGGCGTGCTTCACCTCCGTATCTTTGATTGTGGCCCGGTAGTATCCGTGCTCTTGCAGCAGTTCCTTAATGTTGTTCAGAGAACGGTTGAGGTGATCTTCGGTGAAAAGCTCTCCCAGCTGAAGCTTGGAGGCGTTGATGACCTGGCTCGCACTGGGGCGGTCCGGATTGCCTTCGACCTCCACGTTGCCGACAAAGTAGTTAGGTGCCGTGATGAACTGCAGGCGCACCCCTCCGGCGGCCGTTCTCTCCACTTCCGCTCGGATGTCGGCGAATCGCCCGGTGGCGTACAGCGCTTGAATGCTTTTGCGGATGCGCTCGCGATCCAGCGGCTTTCCGACTTCCTGCGTAACCACTGGCCTCAATTGATTCTGGTCGTTCGCCGGGCCCGCCTGCGGAAATTCGATTTCCTTTACGGTCTCGCCCTCATGGGAGGACATGCTCTCGGGCTGAGTTGCGGCGGCCGCCGGAGACGCGTTCTGTGGTTGCACCGGTTCCTCTTGCGCGGATGCTAGCCCGATGGCAAGCATGGCGGCAAACGCCAGAGTTGCCGAGGTTTCGAGCATTCTCCCCCTCAAAGGTGCCAACGCTCCTCATCTTGCGTGTCGGTAGTTCGATGAAACGGTAAATTTCGGCGTTGCTTCCCGCACGCCCTCCCGGTCGTTACGAGCGGTTGCGTTCGTTTCCCTCGGGCTTTTCCGCCCGACGGGCCCATGCGCCGGCTGCGCACAAGCAGAAGTAACATGTAAACCTGCGCAACCTATAATAAAGGTTTACAAGGCAATCACTGGTGACCTCTTTGGAACTCGACGAAAGATATTCCCGGCAGATTTTGTTTCCGGGAATTGGCGCGGTAGGCCAGCGTAGGCTGGCCGGAGCCCGCGTAGCTCTGGTTGGCTGCGGCGCAACCGGCTCGGCTCTCGCTTCTCTCTTGGCCCGGTCAGGGGTCGGCACGCTCCGCATCATCGACCGCGATTACGTCGAACCCAGCAATTTGCAGCGGCAATCGCTGTTTGACGAGGCCGATGCGGCGGAATCTCTCCCCAAGGCCATTGCCGCCGCGCGGCGAATTGCCGCCTTCAATTCCCAAATTGTCGTCGAGCCTCAAGTCGCCGACTTGACTCCGGCGAACGTCGCGGCTCTCCTGGAGGGTGCGCACCTCATCCTCGACGGCACAGACAACTTTGAGACTCGCTATCTGATCAACGATTTTGCCGTGAGCCATTCCCTGCCCTGGATCTATTCCGCCGCGGTCGGCAGCTACGGCGTGACCATGAACGTGCTTCCCGGAGTCACCGCCTGCCTCGCCTGTATTTTTCCCGATCTGCCCCAGGGCACGTTTGAGACCTGCGAAACTGCGGGCATTTTGAACTCGGCAGTGAATGCGACGGCATCCATCGCCGCCTCCGAAGCCCTGAAGCTGCTCGTAGGAGCCACGGACCGGATGCGGCGCACCCTGCTGTCATTCGACGTCTGGCACAATCAGCGCGCGGAACTGGCGGCCGACAAACCTCGGCCCGATTGCCGGACATGTGGCCAGCGAGACTTCCCGCATCTCGCCGGCAAGGGACGCCCCCACATCACGCTGTGCGGCCGCAACTCGGTGCAGATTCATGAACGCCATCGCCCCGTCGATTTCGCCGAGATGAGCCAGCGCCTGCAGCCGCACGGCGCAGTGCGGCACAATAATTTTGTTCTGAAGTTCTGGCCTGAGTCTTATGAGATGACTCTGTTTCCTGACGGGAGGGCCATCATCAAAGGCACCAGCGACACCGCCGTGGCGCGAAGTTTGTACGCGAGGTATGTGGGAAGTTAAGGCACGCTTGCAGATCGTGCGAACCCAAGCACTTACTGCCACACCAACCCATCAAGCACATCAAAAAACGCTGGATAAGAAATCACTGCCGCATCCGCGCCTTGAATCTTGGTTTCACCTTTGGCGCGTAGCCCAGCTACTGCAAACGCCATCGCAATGCGATGGTCTCCGAAGGAATCGAGTTCCGCTCCATGCAGTTCTTGATCTCCGGGAATTTTCAGTCCGTCTTCCCGTTCTTCTACCAGCGCCCCCATCGCGCGAAGATTCGCCGCCACTGCGGCAATACGATCCGACTCCTTTACCCGCAGCTCCCGCGCGTCGCGAATCTCGATTCCATGCGACGTATACGGCGCAATCGCGGCAAGCACGGGGATTTCATCAATCAGCGCCGCCGTGTCCGCGCCCGCGATCACAGCGCCTCGCAACTCCCGCCCCGTCACTTGAACGGTTCCGCGCAATTCCCCGTGCTGATCTTCCATCTGCGTGACGGAGAGCCCCAGGCCCATGCCCGCCAGCACATCCAGCAAACGGCTGCGGGTTGGATTCATGGACAATTCCGAGATCGCCAATTGCGAATCGGGAAACAGCGCTGCCGCACACAGAAAAAATGCCGCGCTCGAAAGATCGCCGGGGATGTTTGCCTCGATCGCGCGCAAAGACTGCCCGCCCTTGATTCGTGCGTCGTTTTTGCCGACCGCGATTTCCGCGCCGAACGCCCGCAACGCCAGTTCTCCGTGATCGCGCGTGCGCACCGGCTCCTCGACTCGCGTTTCCCCCCCGGCGAACAAACCCGCCAGCAAGAGCGATGTCTTCACCTGCGCGCTGGCCACCGGTGTTTTGTAGTCAATCGCGCGCAGCTGCCCGCCCGTGATGCGCAAAGGCGGACGGCCTCCGTTTTGCGAGCTGATGCGCGCGCCCATCATTTCGAGCGGAGCGATAATTCGCGACATGGGCCGCCGCGAGAGCGATTCGTCGCCCGCCAACTCGCTCGCGAAAGGCTGCCCGGCCAGGATTCCGCTCAGCATTCGCATGGTCGATCCGGAGTTGCCGCAATCCAGCGCCGACTCCGGCGCGCGCAGCTTTCCTCCCCGCCCCTGAATCGTGAGTTCGTCGTCCTTCTGCTCCCACTTGACCCCGAGAGTCTTCAAGCATCCCAGCGTGCTGGCACAATCCGCTCCCGTGGAAAAATTCGTGAGGCGCGTCGTGCCCTCGGCGATCGCTCCCAGCATCGCGTAGCGGTGCGAAATCGACTTGTCTCCCGGCAGGCGCACCGATCCCGACACACTTCTCGCCGGGCGAATGATGATCGCTTTCTCTTTGGTCATCGGGTATTCAATATATCGAATTAAAAGGAATGGCGCGGTCAGTGGAAATACGAACCGCCTGGGCTCTTGCGCTACGCCAACGCCTGCGCTTCCGCCGTCGCCGCTTTCAGGATTTCCGGAGGCACTTCCCTGATGTTGACCTGGAACTCGAACATCGGAGTCTCCGTGCCGCGGCCCCAGCGCCCGACATCCCAGTGTCCGCGCAGGAATTTCACGTCCGCCTGTCCGGCGACGTCAAGCAGCAGCGGATGCTGGCCGCGATAGAACTTCTGGGGAAACGAAGCCAGCGGCTTCGCCCCCCACGTAACGCCGTCAGCCGAGCCGTAAATGCTCACGTCAAGCGATTCCTGTTCGATGATATTGGTGATCTGCAAGGTCAGGAGAAAAACGCGGCTGCCCGCTTCAGCGAGACTAAGCGCCGGGCCATCGCCCTTGGCCTTGGCCACCGTCTTTTCCGGCACAAGCGTCGTATCAATCATGGCGCAAGAATTGTAGCAAAAGCCGCCTTAGGGAAACTCTGATGATGAATCGGTGTTCCCCTGTGCTTCCCTGTGTCCTCTGCGGTTTGCTTCCTAGGCCACAGGCAGCCCATCGAGGAATTGCCGCAGCGCCACGCCCATCGCTTCCGGTTGCTCCCACGCGGCGTAGTGCCCGGCGCGTGGAACGATCACGAGTTTGCTTCCTGGAATGTTCAGGCGCATGACCTCGGCCTCCGCCACGCCAGTAAGAATGTCTTCATCTCCGGTAACGAGGAGCGTCGGAACTTTGATGGTCGCCAGAGTCGCCACGGAATCCGGACGCTCCGCCATGCCGCCCTGCACTTGCGCCACGTCTTCGGCAGACATTTGCCTCATCATGCCGAGTGCGCCCGCAACTAGATCGGGGCGGGTTTCACGCGTGGTTTTCCCCAGCAATTTCGGAATCATGCTCTCGAAGAAAGGCTCAGTGCCGCGCTCCAGAACATCGGCGGCAGCCTGCAGGCGCCCAGCCCGCGCTTCCGCAGAATCCGCAGTCGCCTTGGTGTTGCAAAGCGCCAGCGCTGAGGCACGCTCAGGAAATCGCCTCCAGAATTCAAAGATCGCGTAGCCGCCGATGGAAACCCCGCACAGTGGCGCTCGGCCCACGCCGGCCGCATCCATCACCCGGGCGATGTCGGCGGCGTGTTTTGCCATCGTTGCCGGCCCTTCGCCCACCCCCGATTGCCCATGCCCTCGCAGGTCAGGCAGAACAAGGCGATAGCGCGCGACCAGAGCCTCAGCGGCCCGCAGCCAGAACTCATGATGTGCAGGAAACGGATGGAGCAGGACTACAGGCGCGCCACTGCCAAGAGTTTCGTAGGCGATGTCCGCATCCGAGCTGTGGACCTGCTCCATTCGCGAGGTCGATTCGTGCAAGAGCCGCTCGACAAAGCGGCTACTGATTGGGGACGCTCTGCCCGGTTGCCGGCGCCGTGAGGTAAAGTGGCTCTTCCGGCATCACGATCCACGCAATGATGTAGGCCAGAATTCCGGTGCCGCCCAGCACCGCGACCAGCAGCCACACCACGCGCAGCAGCGCCGGATCAATGTCAAAGTACTCCGCGAAGCCCAGGCAAACGCCGCCGATCTTCCGTCCCGCGCGAGGCCGCATAAGGCGCTTGCGGGCCATTGATCCGCCCACCCGCGTGCCGCAATAGGCGCAGTGGTTGGCGTCGTCTTGAATCACTTTTCCGCAGTAGTTGCAGTACACAGGCCACCTCCGCACTTTAAGGATACGCCAAATTCTCGCCCTAAGTTCCCTTCCCCTACCCGCCCCGATACGGTTCCTTGATATGCTCGCGAGCGGTTTCCGCCGCTGGCGTACCGCTCCCGGCGGAAATCGCGGACTGATACCGCTGCACGGCGAGATCATGCTTCTGCATCAGATCGTACATTTCCCCGGCGCCAAGCTCCGCCTTCTGCAACGTCTCCGAATCGGCATGCGGAGCCTCAGTCACCAGGTCATAGGCTGCCGCTGCGCCGTTGTAGTCTTTTTGGCTGCGCAGTAAGTCGCCCAGGCTGAGCGCGGCCAGTTCGTAGTGCAGGTTGCCGTACCGTCCTTCCCGTCCGGCCTGCCAGATTTTGCGATACACCGCCGCCGCTTCCTGATTGCGCCCCGCATCGCGCAGCAAATTGCCCTCCTCCAGCGCGAACAGCACGTTTCGCGGATAAAGCGGGATGAGCCCCCGCATGATCGTCAGCGCCTCGTCATAGCGGTGCTCGCGCCGCAGGAACAAGCTCAGCACCACTTGCGCATCAACCGCGTTTTCGCCGTTGCTTTTCGCGACATCGTACAAATACTCGATTCCTTTTTCCTTGCTGCCGCTCAGCCCCACCATGGCGACCGCCACTTTTACACCCCACGGCAAGCTTCCCAGGACGTAGTAATGCGTTCCGGGCACCAGCTTTGCGTCAACAAAGCTCGGATCGAGTTCCAGCACCCGTTCGTGGTCGCGGCGCGCGCCCACCGCGCTGCGCAAGGCGGAAAACCAGGCCCGCTCGATCAGCGCCGTGTAAATCGAAAACTCTGCCCGGGTCACGCCCCGTGCATAAAGTGCGTCGGTATTGTTGGGGTTCGACTTAAGCTCCTGCTCCTCAATATTCTCGGCTCTCTCCACTAGGTCTTTGATCTGCTGCTTGACCTTGGGGTCGGCCGGCCGATGCGAGTCGCCGACGAAGCTGTTATTGGTGTACTCCCCGGTGTTCATGGCGCCCATGCGATATAGCTCGCGAATCAGGACGGCGGTCAGCAGATGGTTGATGGCGTAGGGATCATTGGGGTGGCGCTGCAGAATCTCGCTGAATTCCTCGATCGCCCGGTCGTAGTCGAGGTTGTAGTAGTGGTCAAACGCCTGGGCATTGAGCGGATCGCTCGGCTTGTAGGCGGTTGCGGGCGCGTGCCCGATCAGGTTCGTGCGCTGGGCGGCCGCCGCCGCGAGACAAGCCGTGATCGTCAGGAACAGCAACGGAAGCGTTCGGGCAGGCCTAAGCTGAGACAACTTCATGATAATGAGATTTTGGGAAGCAGCGCTTCGACCAGTTTACCCGATGCCGCGCTCCGGCAAGTGGAACCACGGAAGTAAACATTCTGTCTCCAAGTGCCCGCACTCGTGCTCTGACAATGCCCGCACGATAATCTTTGCCTGCCCACGGAGTAATTCTTGCTCGCCAGAGGCCAACGGTGCTCCGGCAGTAATCCCGTAACCAGCTTAATATCAACAAGTTAGTTAAACTTGCTTTTGGCCAGTGGCTTGCGATTGCACATCTCCGAGGTTTTTATGTCTGAAGTCGCTCACCATCCACAGCAGGAATTTTGGCGCCCTCCATCGGTGTTGCCAGTGGCCGATCAGCCCGTTTCAGCGGCTTTGGTCGAAGCTTGCGAGGGATGCGGCACCGAGTTCATGGTCGGGGCTCGCTTCTGCTACCACTGCGGTGCGGTGAGAGAATCGCGTCCTCCCTCCGGTCACACCAGCACTTGGACGCGTTATATCGAGTTCCACTTCATTAAGAAAGCCTTAGGGCTTCCCATCGCCTCGCTCATCGCGTTCCTGGCTGGGTTGGGCTGTCTGCTTGCCACCATCGCGGTTGGCCTTATCTACTCGGTGCAGAATTTCGCTGATTTCCAGGCTATCCAGTTGTGGCGCATTCAATGGCTTCTTGGTGCAGTGGCGGCTTTCCTGGCGGGAATCTTGCTGAAGAAGACTGGTTCCCAAATCGAATAACCCCGCGCGGTGCTTGCACCGGACCCTCTCCCGAAAGTCATCCCTCGCCTTTCGTTGCCCGTCCCGCGTAGCTCTATTCCGCTCGCTCAGTTCTATACATATGGTTCACCGGCCCGACTCCCTGGCCTACCGCATAGGCATGGGCAATTGCCTCTGAGACATACGCCTTGGCCAACCGCACCGCCTCCGGCAATTCCACTTGCAGTGCCAGGTTGCAGGCCAGCGCCGTCGAGAAAGCGCATCCCGTTCCGTGGGTGGATTTCGACGGCAGCTTTTCCGACCTGAACACCCACTCCTTCACGCCCGCCGCCGCGCTGGTCGAAAGAACTTCGACCGCCGGGTTGAGATGACCGCCCGTCACAACCACGGCCCGCGCGCCTTGCGAATGCAGTCTGTCTGCAGCCGCCCGCATCTGCTCCGGATTCCCAACTTCCAAACCGCTGAGTGCCGCAGCCTCCTCGACGTTGGGAGTCACCACGGTCGCCAGCGGCATGAGCTTCTCCCTCAGCACCTTCACTCCAGCCTGATCCAGCAACTCGGCCCCGGAGGAAGATCGCAGGATGGGATCCAAGACAATATTCGGAGGGTTACGCCCCGTCAGAAAGCCGGCCACCGCTTCCGCCACATCGCCGTTTCCCAACATGCCAATATGCACGACAGCCATCTCGAAATCAGAGGCCAGATTCTCCAGCGTCTCCCGCACCAGACCTCCGTCGAGGGGAACGACCCTTCCCACTCCCACGGTCGACTGCACCGTCATGGCCGTAATGCAGGCCACCCCGTAACAGCCATGGGCGGCAATCGTCTTTATGTCCGCCGTCACGCCGGCCCCTCCCGAGGGGTCAAAGCCGGCGATGGTCAGGACGACCGGGTGTGTTTTGGTCATGCCCGCAATCTATCCCAAAATTCATAGGCTGGCAAAACCGCCTTTTGGGGCTCAGTACCAGCGTGCAGTACTTTCGTTCGCCTGTGCGAGATCGTGCCGGATCTCCCCAAGTTATTGAATTTCCACACCTAAAATCAAAAATAAAGGCAAACCTCATGAAAGCAAATGGCTTGCACGATAGCACTGGTGAGGGCGTAAGGAGCATTTACCGCTTTGTAAACAGATAAGCACTTCGCCCACAATCACATATCACCGTTTAGTTAAGATACGCAAGAAGTTAGATACGATATTAGATACTCGTTGATTGGCTTTTACCGTGATTTTGGTATTTGACAGGCCCCACCGAGGACCGTAGCATTGTTGAATCCTAGGAGAAATCGTGGCGGGACCGGCTGGAAATTCGCGAGGTGAATCAATGCGCAAAACCACAGCTCAAGGACTGGCAGTCGTTTTATCGGTCGTGAGCCTGGGGGCTGCTCAGGGGCTCAGCCCAGGGTCAGCAGGTGACCACAAACCAATCCCTAAGCAAGCGCCAACCGCAAAGAAGAAGGCTCACTCCAAACCGTATCAGGTTGGGACAGCTTCATGGTACGGCAAGGATTTTGACGGGAAGACCACAGCCAGCGGCGAGCCTTACAACATGTACGACCTGACCGCCGCCCACCTTACCCTGCCCCTGGGCACCCAGGTGCGGGTCACCAACCTCCGCAACGGGAAGTCGGTGGTGGTACGCATCAATGACCGCGGACCGGTGGTCCCCGGCCGCATTATCGACCTTTCCTACAGCGCCGCACGGGTGCTGGACGTGAAGGCTCGTGGCCTACAACGGGTTCGCCTGGACATCGTCCCGCAGCCCCCCATGGTCGCTCAGCTCCAACCCGCCGCCTACTAATCTGGAAATCTGACGCCTTCTCGGGGATCAGCCGGCCCCGTAGAGGTCGCATTTTTGAATGAGCCGTTACGCGTCTGCCACGGAAAGATCGTGGCGGACGCGGGCGGACTTGTTTCCAGATTTTCTTCGGGCGCCTTCGTGTCCTTCGTGGTTGAAGATTTCCTTTCTCAGCCGGGACTCTCCCCGGAGCATGGATTATTCCTTCCGATGAGACTAGGATGTTTTGTTTGCGCCAGCAACAAACTCAACCCAAGGGAACGCCCATGCTCACTCGGCTGGTGGTTCGCGGTCTCGCTCTTTCTGCTCTTTTGCTCGCAATCTTTTCGCTGTCGCTCGTCGCACAGAACCCTCCCCCGGACACCTTCACTTCCGAGCAGGACCACCAGAACATGATGGACCAGCTCGGCATCAAATCGGTTCGCCCCGGCCCCAGCGGAAATGAGTCGGCTCCCAATCACGCCAACTACGATCCCGCCACCGCCAATCCCTTTCCCGACTATCCCGACGCGCTGACGCTGAACGACGGGAAAAAAGTCACCACCCCGGAAATGTGGTGGAAGCAACGCCGTCCGCAGATCGTCGAAGGCTTTGAAAGCGAAGTCTACGGCCGCGTGCCCAAAGATGTTCCCAAGGTGACCTGGACCGTACTCGTCACCGATCACGAGCGCGTCGGCTTCATCCCCGTGATCGCGAAAAGGCTCATCGGCCACGTGGACAACTCTTCTTACCCTGCCATCGGCGTCGATATCAAAATGGTGCTGGTCGTCCCGGCAAATGTGAAGGGCCCCGCGCCAGTGCTGATGATGTTCGGCCGCGCCGCCCTGCCCGCTCCAGCGCAGCCTCCGCAGGAAGATCTCGACAAGCTCAACGAAAAGATCAAGGCGCTGCTCGCCCAGGGCGATCCCGACATCAAAGCCATCTTCGAAAAGTATCCGGCGTTTGAGCCGATTCCCGGTGCGCCGTTCGTTCCCTTCACCGGAAGCTTTCCTCCTCCCACGCCCACCCAAGAGCTGCTCGCCGCCGGCTGGGGGTACGCCGCCATCGATCCCACCAGCGTTCAAGCCGATAACGGCGCGGGCCTCACGCGCGGCATCATCGGCCTGGTCAACAAAGGCCAGCCGCGCAAGCCGGATGACTGGGGCTCGCTGCGCGCCTGGGCCTGGGGCGCGGCGCGCGGCTTGGACTATCTCGAAACTGATCCCGCGGTCGACGCCAAGCACGTTGGCATTGAAGGCGTCTCGCGCTATGGCAAAGCCGCCCTGGTGACGATGGCGTTTGAGCCACGCTTCTACATGGGGCTGATTGGCTCATCCGGCAAAGGCGGAGCCACTCCCCTGCGCCGCAACTTCGGAGAAGCCGTAGAGAGCCTCACCGGCGCCGGCGAGTATCACTGGATGGCGGGCAACTTCCTGAAATACGGCGACGGAAAAAACGCCGGCGACCTGCCGGTGGATTCCAATGAACTAATCGCGCTGTGCGCGCCGCGGCTGGTCTTCATCAGCTACGGCATTCCCGAGAAGGGCGACGCCAAATGGCTCGACCACCAGGGCAGCTACATGGCGACCGTGGCAGCGCAGGAGGTGTATCTGCTGCTTGGAGCGAAAGCCCTCGGCGTCACCGAGGATTACCACACCGCCAAAATGCCCGGAATGAATGTCGGCCTGCTCGATGGCGAGCTAGCCTGGCGCCAGGACGACGGCGGCCACACCGACGCGCCCAATGTGCCGTACTTCATCCAATGGGCCGACGGCTTCATGCACTACAAACCCACGCCGGCGGGCGGTCAGTAAGTCGGCGGGTGGCGCAGCCTTTGTCGTGAGTGGCCCTGGGATTGATGCGGGTGCCCCGTCCTTGCGTTCTTCAAAGGGTGGGAGCGATGCCGCCGGTCCCGGGAAGCCTTGCCGCTCGACCCCGTTTCATGTCCGCCCGCCCCGCCGCAAGCGTCCCAACGATCTCTGCTCCACTTCCAGTCTCGCATCCCGTACGAGACGGGGTGTTCGCATAGAAGAATCATGGCCGATGCAGGGTCGAATCGATGGTTGGTGGAACGATGAGTTCTGCCGCAGAGTGATTCAGGGTGAGATCCAGAGTCTTGGTCCTCAAAACTTTCTCTGGCAAAACCCACCGGTGCTCCGCACCGGCCACTAGAAGTGTATCTTGACAACGCCTTCGTTCTTATCGAGGGCCACCCGCCCAGCGGGCAACCCGACGTATTCGCCACGCATTCCAAGCGGCAGGAGGACCATATGGCAAAATACGGCTCCGTTCTATTCCTCGTTATTCTGGCTATCGTCATTATGCTGGCGTGCGGTTCGTCCCCGCAGCGTACCTTGCAATCGGTGAGCCTTAGCCCCGCGATCGCAGACGCGCAGGGCGGCCCAGTCCAGTTCACGGCGACCGGCTATTTCAACCAGCAACCCTCGCCGGTGAGCCTGTCAACGTCGAACTGGGGCGCGTGCTATCAGAACCAACCCACGGCCGACGTGTCGGTTAGCGCCAACGGCGTGGCTCAGTGCGCGACCGGCGCGACTGGCACCTATACGGTTTGGACCTGGACCGAGCGCACTGGTGGCTCTTGCTCGGCCCCGACGGGGGTCCTGGTGCCCGTCAACCCCTGCGGCGGATCCGGGGAATGCAACGTTACAGGTACAGCGCAACTGAAATGTCCATAACATTCCCGGAGCAGCAATTTCCGGAAACTAAGATCGAGACCGCAAGGCGGGTGGCGCAGGGGCCTGGCCCACCCTTTGAAAACAACCGCAAAGAGTGGGGCAACCTCCTCAAGGGCCGGTCCCCTGGCCAGACCTTAGCGTGCGCGATCGGAAACCGCAAACAAAACGAAGGCTGGCGGCGAACGCAGGTTTCGAGCTACGCGCTACCGCGCCAGCAGGTGGCCTTGCACGTAGTACACCAGAGCGACTATGGCGATGGACGCAGCCATCAGGGCGGCGAAAACGCGGGGCAGGCGGCTGGGCGGTTCTTCCCCGTTCTCGAGCGCGTCGCGGAATTTGCGAATCCAGGCGTCGTCGCTATCGAACGCGGGAGCCGCAGGGCGTGCCGGCTCCTCCGGCTCTAGCTTGGACGGTTTCTGCGCCAACGGTGCCAGGTCCAGCTTGAGGAAATGTGACGTCGTCGCTTCCGGTTCTAGCTTGGGCGGCTTCTGCGCCAATGGTTCCAGATCCAGCTTGAGGAAATGGGACGTCGTCGCTTCCGGCTCGAGCTTTGGTGGCTTTGGCTCGGGCGTTGCCGGTTCCGGCGTTCTGGCCGTGTGCAGCACAGGCGGGTCGATCGTTCTCGCCGGAAGCGCCCTCGGCTGGCCCGTCGCGGTGTGCAATCGCTGCCTGTCGCTTTCCTCGAGGCCAATGAAGCGAAACGGCTGCTCGGTCCAGGAAACCGGCTTGAGCATCTCGGCCATGCCCAGCACCGGCCCGCTCTGGGTAAGAAACAGCAGGCGCGCGCGCGAACCGCGGTCGAGCGGCTTGGGCAGCAGCAAAAGGCCGCCGGTGATGGAGAACAGTTGTAGCGTAGCCTGGGTGCAACTTCCATCTTCAATGCGCAGCACTGCCGGCGTATATTCCGCCGGGCGCACCCGCTTGGGCCTACGAGGGTTGGGATGTTTCGAATAGGGGAGGCTGCTCATGGGTCGATCCCAGTATGGGACACCCCCCCACCAAAGTGGAGGTTACGGAAGTGCTTGGGATAACCAAGAGGCCCTGTACCTGTGAAGCGCGAATCCGGACCATCCCATTCCCCTCACTTCCCTGCTCCATCCGTGAAGCGAAACGACGCCAGAATCTGGTCGGCCAGCTTGTGATAAATCTCGTCCGTGCTCGGCGATTTGACAATGTGCACGATCAGCACCACCGTGCCGTGGGGACTGCTTGACCCGCGCACGATCTCTTCTACGACGATGCCTTCTTTGACGGTTGCGGTGATGTCGCCCTCAATCCAGTTGACGCCGGCTTCCTCCACCTGGCGCTGCGAATCGAGCCGCGCGCTGATTACGCCCTCCTGATTCTGCTTCAGCCGCTGCTGCGGCAAGCCGGAGACATCCTCGCTGTCGTTGGCGGCGATAACCTGCAGGTCGAAGCGCGAGTCGGCAGCTTTCAAATAGTGCTCGATCGCCGGGGTGCTGGTTTTCTGCTCGGCCAAGCTTTGCGGCACTTGAATCTGATATGCGACTGCGGTTCCTTGCAGCGTGCCCAGCGGAGCATTCTGCAGCGCGATCGCCGCTTGCTCCTCTGCCGGTAGAATGACACCAAATTTCTCGCCTGCCCAGCCCGTGGCCAGGCGAATAGTCCCGTTCACGACCAGAACCAGCACAATGGCGATGACCACCGCGACGGCACTGGCCAGCCAATGCTTCACTCCATGCGCCCATTTCGTAGGCCGCACCGGCTGCTTGGGCGGCTCGCCTTCCATGCCTTCGATGAATCCGCCCAGGCTGTAATGCATGTCGGCGCCGTCGGCGGTCACGGGCCATAGCATGGGGTCCTTGTAGCTCAGTTCCTGCACATGGGGAGTCCAATCGTGATCGAAAAACACGAACACCGGCCGCTGCAAATATGGCACCCTGCGCGGCAACTGCACCCGCAGCGTTTCCTCGACTACGCGGCAGAGATCCTCGTAAACCTCGGGATTATTCCAGTAGCTGACCAGGCAGAACAGAAACCGGTAAGGGTCGACGTTATCGCGAATGTGATTCAGTTCCCAGCGCACGCCGTCGGTCGGCGCCGGCTGCATCACGACGACTTGGGCGCGGCGCATTTCGTAGAGCACGGTATCCTGCCAGCTTGCGTCGTCCACATACATGCGCGCCGCGCCGGGGGAGGCGATGTGCTCGCCGGGCTTGCCGATCGCGATCACCGGACCGAAGCGTTGGAAGTAGCGGGCAATCGATTCTTCCGACGACCCGGCGCTGTAGTCGGCCAGCATGCGGACCATGCGCGCGGGGTGCGAGGACCACAGCAGATCAAAAAGCGACGTCTTGCCGGAAGGCACGAGCGCCGAGCGCGAACGAATTCCCGTCGCTTGCGCCGTCAGGCCGGTCGGCTGCAGCGAGGTGTGCGCATCATCTTCAAATGGGCGCAAGAAAAGAATCGGCTTGCGCGGGTCGTTGCTCTGCTTGGAAACAAAGCGCGCCTGGCACAGGCGATAGCCATAATAGATGAGCAACGGAGCGGGAACCCACAGCAGCGTCCAAATGTAGCTCTGCGCCTGCGGGCTGTCGTGAAAGACCGTGCCCAGCAACTGCTGGAAGGAATCGGTCAGAGGGCTGACCAGAGCAATCCAGTAGCCCAGACCGAGGAGTTTGAGCGTCCAGCCCAGCGGCTTCGAGCGCAGCGGCAGCTTGGCCACCGGCGCGGCGTGCTTTCTGTGAAGCGCAGCGAAGGAAGTTGCCTTCCCCGCGGCCACCCATTTCGAGCTGTGGCCGAAAAGCAGCCAAACGCCGAGCGCGGTAAGCCCGAGTCCGCCGAAACCCGTCGCCCAGGCGGCAACCTGAGTGACCCCGAGGAGGGCAGCGCCAATCGCGGCTACCGCGAGGCCGAGCAGCAGAGCGAGCGCGGCGCCGACCTTGCCGACCGGAAGCCGCCGCACCGGGACTTTATCGGCCAGCTTCGCGCGCAGGAATTCCCGGATGTGCCCCGACTGCGCCGCCGGCAGTGTGAATGCAATATTCTTTCCGGGCGCGTGCATCTGGAAGGACTGCTGAAACCTGCCGAGATGAATCTTGATGTTAGTGATTTCGCCGAATTCGATGCGGCGCAGGTGATGCAAATTCCCGCTCAGCTCGGCCTCACCCTCCACGCTTAGCATGGTTTCCGTCGGAGCGAACCGGCGCGAGCAGGTTCCAGAAATGATGTGGTCGTCGTAAACGGCAACGACCAGCATTTTCTGCATGTAATGCGGAATCAGGCGCAGAATCGGCAGGAGAATCTGGGGCGGGACAACGCCGGAGGCGGCGTTTGCGGTGGTCGCGTTGGCCTCGTCGGCCACAGCGGAAACTGGCGCGGGTTGTGGCGTTTCCAAGGTTCCGGTTCCTCCACGCAAAATTCGGAAGCCAGTATAACTCTAGAATCCAGAGCGTTCGGAGGTCTTGCGTTGCTGGCTATATGGAACGCTTCTACACTTCGCGCCGCCCTTGCGAACTTGGCCGAATTACGGCACGCTCCATGAAGGCACGGGAATGGCAGACTCTCCAAAGACGACGCATCCTCTCAAACGGTTGCTGATGCTCGCGGCCGGATGGGTGTTTTTGCTCCTCGGTATCGCAGGACTCGTGCTGCCGATTCTGCAGGGCATTCTTTTCATCGTGATCGGTCTATCCATTCTCTCCACGGAGTACGGCTGGTCCCGCAAGCTGCTCGCGAAATTGCAGGCGCGCTTTCCCGCAGGCGACCGCGCGGCCCGGCGCGCAATGGAAAAACTGCGAAGTTGGC
The DNA here is from genome assembly GCA_963770915.1 of uncultured Acidobacteriaceae bacterium. Lineage (GTDB taxonomy): Bacteria > Acidobacteriota > Terriglobia > Terriglobales > Acidobacteriaceae > PALSA-270. The sequence continues at coordinate 147,874 of CAVYRG010000001.1, read as the reverse complement.
TTCCTCATTCACACGGCGGCGGACCGGCGACCTAATGCATGAACCCTCCGAGATCGCTCACGGCACTTCGGCGCTGGCGCGGGTAGCCGGATTGATCTGATACACCTTCTTCCCTTCCCTCCGCGCATAAGCAACGACGTCGGCAGTGCCGCCCAACCCGGCCGCTGGCTTACCATCCCACACCGCCACGAGCAGATCGCAGTGATCGGCCACATACTGGCCCGCCGCAAGATAAGAGCGATTCTTCGATCCCGCAAACTGCAGAGTTGTGACCTTCGCGCAGCGCCTGATCAGTTCGCGGAAGCCGTCAGTCTCGCCCGCATCATCGAAGCTCTCGCCGTATCCCGGGAACGGCAGCACCGCCTCCAGTTGCCCGCCAAGTTCGAGCACGGTGCAGGCAAAAATCTGGTCCGCGCCCTTGGCCAGCGAAGTGAGCCCACAAATCTGTTTGTATTGGCGCAGCTTTTCGCGCAGCGCCTCTTCTGCCCACGCCAGCGCGGAGGGATCCTTGAATCGCCGATGCCCGGTAATTCCCACCCTCATAACGGTTTGTCCCATCAGCAGGCTCGGAATTAAGGGCGCAGCAAAGTTATTTGGGCGGTTTCGCTGCTGGCGGCGGGGCCTGCATCGACTGCAGGTAGCGGGCGAGGTTCTCGATGCGCACGTTGCCCAGGTCCTGATCGTTATCGATTTCGTGAAACACCGGGCCCCACACCGGCATAGTGCGAGTGCCGTGCGCGACCGGACTCTCCGTGCCTTCGATGATGTTGCGCACCCGGGCCCGGGGAAACACTCCTCCAGCGCGCGCCGCGATCTGCGTGAGGTCGGGCACCTTCACTCTGAGGGCGGAAGCGGCCGGGCCGTTGCCTCTTCCGTCGACGCCATGGCAACTGGCGCAGTGTGCGCGGTACAAAGCGACGCCGCTCACCGGCTCTACCGGTTGGCTTTTGCTTTCCTGAGCCTGCAGGCGCGGGGCAAACAATCCCAGCGCTATGATCGTGCAAATGACCCAGAGCCTCGGGCGGAGAGCAACGGAAGGTATCTTCACGCCGACATAGTATCGCAATTGCTTCCGGATGGGCGAGGGGAGAGTTGCCGGCTGAGTCAGAGCCGTCGCCGGAGCAACGAGAAAGCCGGGCGCCTCGTATCAGGGCATGGCTTCAGCCATGGCGAATTTCGAGGAGGTCCTAGCACCTGCCGGAGGCGCTCGGCAGAACCATTCTGCACAACTACACATCTGCCACTCAGCTAAAACTGGGTAGAATGAACCACACGTAAAATCAGGGAGTTGATAGAATGCCTCGCATGAAAGCGGTGCGTGTTCTGTTGATTGTCCTGCTGCTTGCCTCCTGCGCGGCGGCGCAATCGGTGCGGGAGGAAATCCTAAAAACGTACGACTTTCAACCGCACTCGCTGAGCAAGGACCAAATCGCGCAGAAGTCTTCGGTTCTCGATCAGTTCTGGGCTAAAGCCAAAGCCGATCCGGCGGTTTATGTGCCAGCGCTCCGCGAGCAATTGAGCGATCTTTCCAGTCCGCCATTTTTTCTTTACGACGGCAGCGCGCTGCTGCTCAGCCTTTCGGACAAACATACCGATCGAGTTGTCGCCCTCGCAGCGATGGCTCATTGTGACCTTCGCGACGTTCAGGAGCACGATTACTTTCTGCAAGTGCATCGCCTGGCGGCACTGGGGGAAGACACGACTGCAGCGGCCCTTCATGTTCTTGAGCAGCCGAAGTTTCAGGTATTTATTCCTCTCCATGTACTTACTCTCGGGCAGAATTACGTGCTGATCTACCTTCTGCTGCCTACAGACCAGAAATTTTGGCTCGACCCGGCGATTGATCGACTGAAGATCGAACACGATCCCACGGCACAAAAGAGTTTGCTGCTGCTGCTCTGGTACGCGCAGACGAACGAGGCCGACAGGGCTCTGACGGCGTTTTTTGCCGATGCGAAGCAGCCAAAGGACTCCAGGGACTACGCCCAGCAATTGCTCCGCCGCGAAAGTGCGGTCGACGCGAAGGTGAAGGAGCGCGCCAGGGCGATGACCGAAGCCGGCCTGCGCGAAAAGCGACGCCAGCGGCTCAGCGCTGTCAGCGATGAGGCCCTGGATGACCTCGATGACTACACGCTCCTGCTGATGGCGAAGCGGCAGTAGTGATGTGCGGGCATTTGCTACGCGAACCCGAGGCCCAGTCAAGCGCGGCTTTGGCTTGAGCGGGAATGTTTCAGAATAGCATCGGCCAGGCAATTTTTTGGAATAGGGAGGCAGTATGAAATTCCTCACGTTTCGACTCGCAGTTTGCAGGCTTGCTCTGGCACTGTTTGGGATATTGGAAATGGCCGCCTGCGGCGGCGGCGGTGGTGGGGGCAGCTACTCGTCGATCAACGGTTACATGACCGGACAGTGGGATTTCACCGTGACCAACGCGAAAGGCCATGTCCCGTTCGTGATCGAAGCCAACTTGAATCAAGACAAACACGGAAATCTTTCAGCCCCGGGCTCAGTGACGGCCAATGGGCCGACAGGCAATGTGTCGAGCGTGTTCCTTTCGGGGGGCTCTCTCTCCGCCACCAATGCAGTTTCTCTGGACTATCTTGGGTTCACCTGCAACGGCACCGATAACGGAGACCGCAGTATAACCGGAACCATCAATTCCTCGAACCAGGTGACGCTCACCCTAGCTGTCGGAGGGAGCGAAGTCGACACGATCACCGGAACCATGAACAACTCTGCCACCCCGCCCAACCCGGCTTTCACCGGAACGCTTACCAGTTCAGGTGCGTGCGGAGGCGGGAGCGCGAGCGTGACCGGCCAGTTTCCTGTGGTTATCTATTCCGGGACCTATAGTGGAACCAGTGCTGCCGACAGCACAGAAACCATCTCCTTGACCCTAACCGAGGGGACGACCGGCACTGTTACTGGTAGCGGCACCGACAGCAAGCTCGGCAACTTTACACTGGCGGGCAACGCCGTGGGCAATGCCTTTTCGGCAACCATCACCTATGCCAGCAGCCCCGGCAACAGCGGGCCAGTCTTTGGATACTTCGATCGACAGCTCGGCACGACCGGTTCGATTCTGCTGGTCAGCTTCGTGGGCCCGAATTCCACCAGTTGCCCCAACGGCGAACCGTACGATCAAGGGACTTGCCAGATCGCGACCCTGGCATTGCCGTGAGGCTGGGGCGCCAAACATATCCTCAGGCCAAGGTAGAGCCTGTCCGTCCACTCCATGGAGCTCAAACGCAAGCAGCGTTTCCGGCGACAAACACCGCTACGACAATATTTACCGGCTGACCTCGGAGGCGGTTACCGCCGATCCGGGCGGGAAGAACGGCACGGTCAGCTACACGCTCTATGATAAAGTCGGCAATCGGCTGATTAGATAACCGTGTCGCTCCTTTCCTCCGAGCCTTGGTGCTTTGAGCAGCTTCCAAGTTTACTCGGCGCTACGGAGCCGACACGGTTATCTAATCAGCCAGGCGTGGATTGAGGTTGGCCAGAATCGCTTTGAAACGGACACCACCGTTCTCATGGAGCGGCTTCAACACCCGAACCAGCTGATCCACGGCCTGCTGGAGTCACGGCGGAGGATACGAACGTGAACCTTTCTCTCACCCGCGTCGTTCTGTACGTTCAGGATGTTCAGAGGCTCACAGAGTTTTACCGCGATGTGCTGGGGCTAAGGGTGGTCGAGGAAATCAAAGACGAGTGGACTGTGCTGCAGGCAGGCCATTGTCAGCTGGCGCTGCATCGTGTGGGTAAAGCATTTCGTGTCGCGGATGCGAATTCGTGGCGGGCAAACAGTAATTCGAAATTAGTCATGACCGTTCATGAGGACCTCGAGACATTGCGGGAAGAGCTTATGGCTAAGGGCGTCCCCATGCGCGAAATCAAATCGTACCCTGGGTTCACGGGACTGCTCTGCGACGGAACCGACCCGGAGGGCAACGTTTTTCAGCTCGCGCAGTCCTAAGTAATCTCGCGGCCACTTTGGAAGCGACCCTCCGCCTTCTGCACCATTCCCGGCGGGTGGCCCACCTTTGCGGGGTTGGTTTTGCAAAAGTGGGGCGCAAGAATGTTTGCTCATCAAAGTAGCTTTTTGCAGGCAGTGTTAGCTTCGCCTGCATTCTTTCGCGTCTCAGGCCGAGAGCATGGCGCCCACCCTTGCAAAGAACGCAAGGATGGGGCACCCTCATTCTGAAATGGGCCGGCGAAAGACAACGCGTCGGCGGGCCACCCGCCAGTATTCAGCCCTAAGGGCTTTTCAAGCTAGGTGAAAAAATGAGAGCAATCTTGGCTATAAGTATACTTCTCACTTTTGCTTCACCCCAGACAGGTCTTGCCGAGTCACCGCGACCGAGGTACACAACGCTTGTTATTCAATATAGTGGAGATGTGATAGGAGGACCGGCCCCTCCGGTTGTAATCACCACGTCGCAGGAAGAGGGAGAGTGGTACAGGCAACAGCTTTTGCCAGAACTAGGTCGCTTTCTTGTCCACGTCAATGTGGTGCCCCAATCAGTTCTTAATGAGATTACGGAATTGCCCCAACTAAAGCGTGCATTGGAAAATGCCAAAGTGGTGGACAATGAACCCAAAACGAATCAGAGCGCGAGATTTACCGCGGGCGTTGGGCATGACCATGGGCAGATCATCCTAGACAAACTACCAAGCATGAAGATATTGAAGGGCATTGATAGGATCGTTGCCAAATATTCGTCGCTGAAGAGCGAGCTTCAGCAGCTTGAGTACCAGCTGCACTAGTGAAGAATAAGTGGATGCCTGTGCCGGGTGCCCCGCTCCTTGCCATTCTTGCAAGGAGCGGGTGCGTTCAACCGTCACAGCGAATCGTTAGCTCGTTCGCTTGAGGATCGAGTGAACGACTCCAGCCTGATTGAAGACGAGTGCTCGCCCCAGCCGCTTAGTCGCCCCATCCACCCACCCCTTGCAAAAAAACCGCAAGGAGCGGGCACCCCCCAGACGTTAATAGCTACGCCCCATTTGCACCATTCCCGGTGCAAAGCTCCAAATCTTGTCAAGCCCCCCAGCGCCCTCAAAATCGGCTAACTTATTCATTCCACCGGGAAAATAAAGTTAGAAAGCATGTCTCATTTACCTCTTCCAATTTGCTAGTCTGGAAGTAGATCAAAAGAACCGGCGCGGCCCGCTCAGCAGGCGGGGCCGCGCTTTTTGTTTTGGGATGGTAAAGGTGTGGGGCGGGTTCGACCGCGCCACACAAGAACTGCCGGGCATCGCCCGGCCGGACAGCCGAGGGCGGCTGTCCCCACGTGAGTCAATCTAGGCCCAGCTCTTTCGCCAGCGCTTTCCATTTGCTGTCGACCAGAGCTTTGGTCTTCGCGTCCATGAGGATTTCGTCGGGCCAGGGGCGGGTGAAGCCTTCGGCGGGCCATTTGCGGGTGGCGTCGATGCCCATCTTCGATCCGAAGTTGGGCAGGCGCGAGGCGTGGTCGAGCGAATCGACCGGGCCGAGCGTGAACTGAATGTCGCGCTCGGGATCGATGTGGTTGAGCACTTTGAGGGTGACGTCGCCGAGGTCCTGCACGTCGATGTCTTCGTCGACCACGATCACGCATTTCGTGAACATGGCCTGGCCAAGCGACCAGATGGCGTTCATCACCTTGCGGGCTTGGCCTGGATAAGACTTTCTGATCGAGACGATCATCAGGTTGTGAAACACGCCTTCGATTGGCATGTTGATGTCGACGAGCTCCGGGATGCTGAGCCGCATTAACGGAAGAAAGATGCGCTCGACGGCTTTGCCCATCCAGGCGTCTTCCTGCGGCGGCTTGCCGACGATAGTCGTCGCGTAGATGGGATTCTTGCGGTGCGTGATGCACGAGATGTGGAAGACGGGATAGAGATCCTCCAGCGAATAGAAGCCGGTGTGATCGCCGAAGGGGCCTTCGGTTCGCAGTTCGTCGAGATGCACGTGGCCTTCGAGGATGATTTCCGCGTTGGCCGGGACTTCGAGATCGACGGTTTCGCATTTCACTAGCTCGACCGGCTTCTGGCGCAGGAAGCCGGCGATGAGGTACTCCTCGACATCGGGAGGCGCGGGGACGATGGCGGAGAACGTCAGCGCGGGATCGGTTCCGATGGCGACGGCGACTTGCATCTTGCCGGAGGGCCGGTCGCCTTCGACCAGCACCGAACCGCCGGAGGTGCGGGCCATGAGGTCGACGGATGACCGGGGAAAATCCCCACCCAAGCCAAAACCGGGCTTGGATGGGGCACCCTCGGGATTCGATGCGGCTCTTCGCAAAGCTTCGCGGTAGTGCTCGGCGCCGATTTTTTGTCTCTGCCAGTGCATGCCAACGGTGCGCTCGTCGAAAACCTGGAGGCGGTAGCAGCCCACGTTGCGCTTGCCGGTTTTGGGATCGCGGGTGATGACGCAGGGCAGCGTGATGAAACGGCCGGCGTCCTTGGGCCAGCATTGCAGGATGGGGAAGTCGTTTAGCGACAGATTTTCCTTCTTGATGACTTCTTTGCACGGGCCGGCAGCGACGGTCTTGGGAAAGAACTTTCCTAGCTCGGCGAGCTGGGGCAGCATTTTGAGTTTGTCGAGGAATCCTTGCGGGGACTTGACGTCCATGAAGAGGCGAATGCGGTCGGCGACTTCATCGAGGGCGTCGACTTCAAGCGCGAGGTTCATGCGGCGCGGCGAGCCGAATTGGTTGATGAGCACCTGTGCGCCGGGGTAGTCCTTGATGTTCTGGAAGAGAAGGGCGGAGCCTCCGGGTTGAGGAACCCCACCCTTCCCAACACCGGGGAAGGATGGGGCACCCGCCGAGGGCGGCTGTCCCCACGTGGATTTGGAGACGCGATCCGTAATTTCAGCGATTTCGAGGATGGGATCGACCTCGGTCTGAATTCTTTTCAATTCGCCGGCGCGGTCGAGGGCGGCGATCCAATCGCGTAGGTCGTCGTAGGCCAAAGCTCCTCCTGTGCAGGGCAGTCGATTATAGAGCTTCGCGCCGCGGAAGAGACAACCACAGAGGGCACAGAGGAACACAGGGGAGTTTCGGCCAGGGCGGCAAGCAAATCAATTCAACAGGAGGGAGTGATGGCCCAACAGGAAGTTTTGGGCGGGGGCGGAGGTACGCCTGCGCCAGTTGCGGCGGTGTTGATGCCGCCAAATGGTTTGGAGCAGATTTTGGCGACGTTTGGCGATATTTACGAATATGTTCGGCAAGACCGGACACTCGATTCGCGATGGCAGGCGGATTTTCTGGCGCGGGTGACGCTTCCCTTCCCGCTGAAGCTGTCGTGGGATGAGGCGACGAGCGTCACGCAGACGACTTGCCATAAGAAGCTGGTGGATGTTTTTGCGGAGGTGTTCGGGCACATCGTTAGAGCGGGGTTGCAGGCGAAGGTGCAGAGCTTTGGCGGATGCTTTTCGTTTCGCCCGCAGCGGACGGGCAGCAAGCTTTCGACGCACGCGTGGGGGATTGCGGTGGATTTAAATCCGGCGACGAACGCGCAGGGATCTGCCGGGGATATGGATGCGGGAGTGGTTGAGATTTTTCACGCCGCAGGATTTACGTGGGGTGGGAGCTGGGCGGGGAGGGTGCGCGATCCGATGCATTTTCAGTTTTGTTCGGGATACTGAGTCCTTGGAAAACGGCGAACCACAGAGGACACAGGGGAGCACAGAGGAAAGCAAAGTCTGACAATTTGTTGACTAGGCGAAAGCTCAGTTTCGCGTGTAGCCTTGGAACGGAGGTTCAAGTGGAGTGACAAGGGGCATGACAAAGCGGCGCGTGGCAATTACGGGCATGGGTGTGGTAAGTCCCAATGGAATTGGGAGCGAGGCGTTTGCCAAGGCGACGCTAGGCGGGGTGAGCGGGGTGCGTCGCATCTCGCGGTTCGACCCGTCGGAGATTCAAGTGCAGATTGCGGGCGAGGTGCGCGATTTCGATGAGCTGGCGTGGGTGTCGAAAAAAGAGCGCAAGCATGTGTCGCGCGTACTGCCGCTGGCGCTCGCGGCGGCGACCGAGGCCATGCGAAGCGCGGGGTTTGAGCCCGGTTCCCAGCCCCTCGAAATCAGCCAGCGCTTTGGCGTGATCATGGGTTCGGGCGGCGGGTCGCAGGAGTTTACGGAAGAACAATACCGATTGTTTTTTCATCAGCAATACAAACAGCTGAGCTTGTTTTGCATTCCGACGGGGGTGATGGGATCGCTTTCGAGTGAACTGAGCACTCGGCTGGGGCTGCGCGGGCCGTCGCACGTGATCACGAGCGGGTGCACGTCTTCGACCGATGCGTTTGGATATTCGCTGCGGCAGATCCAGTCAGGACGGCTCGACATGGTACTCAGCGGCGGAGCCGATGCGCCGATTTCGCTGGGCATCGTAAAGGGTTTCATCCTCATGAAGATTTTGACCGGCTCCTGGAATGAGGAGCCGGCGCGGGGGTCGCGGCCATTTTCGGTGAATCGGGATGGGTTTGTGGTGGGCGAGGGGTCGTGGATGTTTGTGCTCGAAGAGTATGAACATGCGCAGGCGCGCGGGGCCAAGATTTTGGCGGAAGTCTGCGGGTATGGCTCGACGTGCGAGGCGTTTCATCGGGTGCGCTTGCAGGAGTGCGGCGAAGAGCCGGCGCGGGCGATTGAGCTGGCGATGAAGAACGCGGGAATCGGGCCGAATGATGTGCAGTATGTGAATCTGCATGGAACTTCGACGCAGCTGAATGACCGGATTGAGACGCGGGCTTTGAAATTGGCTCTGGGCGAGGAGCGGGCGCGGCAGGTGCCGATGTCGGCGCTGAAGTCGCAGATTGGGCATCCGCAGGGCGCTTGCGGGGCGGCGGGCGTGGCGGCGACCATCGTGGCCATGCACGGCGGGCAGATTCCGCCGACGTTGAATTTGGACGCGCCAGACCCGGATTGTGATCTGGACTACGTTCCGGACGTGGGGAGAAAGGCCGCGATCGAGCATGCGGTGTGCAATTGCATTGCGTTTGGGTCGAAGAATTCGGCGCTGGTGCTGAGGAACGTGGCGTAGGGATCGGGATCCCTTCGACCCCGCTCAGGGCCAAGCCCTGAGGCACCCCCGTCGTGCCCTGATACAAAATCCTGAGACACCCTCATACAACCCACAAAGCAAACGAGCAACTACCGTGTGCGGGGTCACTCGGTGGTGTACGTTGCGTCACTGCCGTAGCGGCTAGGACGACCGTAGTGTGGCACTCGATTATCTGATTTGACTCGAAAACTCCCCCGTGGAAAACGAGGCGGCTTCCGGGTCTCAATTCCTTAGGGTCCCACGAAGGAAAGGAGATTCCATATGTTTGCCCGCATGATCGAATTTTTTCCCCGGATTGAGATGAAAGAGGAACTGCTGAAGACGATTCGCAAGGAAGTGCTGCCCATTCTGAAGAAGGAGCATGGCTTCCTGGAGATCCTTCCGCTGATTCCAGATGTGAAGACAGAGAAGATCATCGGCATTACGCTATGGAACGAGAAGCGCGATGCTGAGCGCTATGAGCGCGAGACCTACGCGAAGGTGGAGGAGATTTTGAAACCCTACATGGTCGCCCCGGTGACCATCAGGCATTACACAGTCGAGACCGCACTCTGCGAGCACTTTGTGGAGGCGCTCGCGGCCTGAACGAACGGCTACGAGGCCTTTTGGGCCGGAGCGGCGAACCTGCTGCTCCGGCTTTTTTATTGCGCGGGAATGAGCTCGACGATCAGACCTTCGCCCCAGCCGTATTTCTTTTCTGACAATTTCTTGATGGCGGCGTGGATTTCGGAATCGGATTCTCCGGAAAGGATACGAGCGCGGGCGGGAAATTTGCGCTGGCCGACGCGCACCTGGACTTGCGGGTTGGCCTGGAGGTTCTGAACCCAGTTGGAAGCCGGGTATTCGGCGATCACGTAGTAGAGGCCTTGTTGAGGGGGAGTCGTCATGCCTGCAAAAGACTTTTTGTTTGAGAATTTATTCCGGCCCTTGGCAAAATAAGGCGGTTACGAAACACCTCTTTCGCCCCTGCGGGCCTATGTCGTTTCTCGCTTATACCCAGGGCTTACGGCGCTGGGCTGCATTCTTGCGCCGCTTCGCGGCTATGACTCGCGCGTTTGAATCCACTTTCTAGAGTGAACCTCGAGGTTCGTGACAGCCTGAAAATCGGCCAGACTGCGCGTGGACTTCGCGATGCGAAGTCCACGCTTTGCTCTGCATGGCAGGCGTTACTACCCTTTTAGCTTTAGCTTGGATTTGTTTTCTTCGAGGAATTCTCGAAGTTTGTCGGCGGAGTCGAGCAGGCGGTTCCACTGCTCGTAGTAGAGGGTTACCGGGAAGCGGCCGAGGCCATAGACGCTGACCCCGCCTTTTTCTCCGACGCGGAATTCCAGGCTTCCGGTGCGGCGGGTTCCCTGCTGCTTTTCCAGTTCGGCCAGTTTGGCTTTGAGTTCTTCGTAACTTGGTTCAGGCATTCGAATCGCCTCGTATGAATTTTGGGGACGAGGGATTGTTACACGGCGGCGACAGGAAGTTCAATTGGGGGATTGAGAAATGGAGCGGGAGACGGGGATCGAACCCGTGACATCCAGCTTGGGAAGCTGGCGTTCTACCGCTGAACTACTCCCGCTCGCTCCGGTTGCAAGTCAATATTAACTCACCGTTGCTTCCACAGCCAGTCAGGGCCTTCCGATAAATTGCCCCAGAGCGCTTCCAAAAGAGAGTGCAGCCGTCGGTTATTCGTCTCTTTCGGGGACCCCGATACCTCCACACCTCGCATTTAACTCTTTCGGTGTCGCCGGGCAGAGTGGTAACATCTATAGGGCAGAGAGGTAGAAACACATGGTGAACCGGCTCAGTGATCTTGCAAACTTTCTAAACGAGGACTCCCTCCCGACTTGGCTCAGGCAAGCACTCGTCCAAAAACAACAGGAGATCACCGCAGCTTTGGAGCAGGGTGTACCCTTTACGTTGGTGGGCCCGGGAGGGGAGAAGGTAACCATATCTCCGAAGCACGCTGTTGCCGTTGCATAAGTGATCGCGCTCGTCATTTCCTCGCTGATTGCGGTTTACCTGTTAATTCCCAACGCATGTTTTAGGTTCGTCCTTGGCCTTTTCGTTCCTTTGAGGGTTTTCCAGGAGCGCAAAACTGAGGACTTGACGCGCGCCGTCGTCACGCTCGGCGTGGTATTTTTCGCGGCTCTTCTGGCGGTCTGGTATATCCCTGGAGTTGACAGCCACCCTCTGAATTTTCCCGACACAACGCAACTTCGATCATCGGACTACAGACTGGTCTTTAGCGGCCTGTACAGCGAGTCGAGCTTTAGAGAGTTGGGCCCGAGATTTTGGGACTCTTTATCAAGGACCGTCGATCGACAAATCAGATTCATTTGTTGGTACTACCTGCTAGTGGCCTTGTGGGCCGCGCTCTCAGGATGGCTAAGCACGAACTATTATCGGTTCGTCCGAAACCGTTGGTACTCGCACTTTGCTGACTTCTACCTGTTTCCACATATCTCACAATGGTACGTGCTGCTCTCACCCTTTATTTTTGGCCCGGGCACGGTGGTAAAGGCAGACGTTTTGATGACTGACGACACGCTGTATCGAGGCAACGTTGCGGAACACTTCCTCGACAAGGACGGAGGTCTTTCGGGTCTTTTTCTTACAGACCCAACGCGGTTCGATCGTAGGCAATATTTGCGAGACTTGGACTCCTGGAGAATGACGCGCCCGATGGCCTTCTATTGGCACGCAATACCAAGTGCAAAGTTGTATCTGGTAGGCCACAAGGTGGTCAACCTTAATCTCAACTATGCTTCCCCGACTGCCATCGAGAATGAAGTCCAAAAATACGTAAGCCGCGAATTCAAGCGACAGCCCATTTCTGTTTCCGTGAGCCTCGCGAAACCCGAATCTGTGGAGGAGCACCAGCACGGGGATTTCACAATTGAGGTCGAGTTTTACGAGCTTCCAGGTGGACGCTACAAAGTATGGCCTTATCTCAAGGAGGTTCGCCGCGACAGTGAGTCAAGGATTCATTTCCCCCTCGACACCGAGTTCACGAGCAAAGAAGACGCCAGAGCCGCTGCGATAAAGGTGGGAACAGAAAAGATCAAAGCGAGTTTCGGGGATTTGGTTTGACGGGAGTCAATTCCGACGAGCTGTTTCCGGAATTGTCGCTCGCCGCTAGGTCCAGCGGAAGAGGCGGAGGGCGAAGATGAACGACAGGCCTCCCCAGACGGCGAGAATCAGCAGACGGCCGGCCTGGGAGGCCAGGGGCGCGCCCTGCAGGATGGTGGCGCGGAGCGCGTCGTTGAGGGCGGTGAGCGGCAGGGCTTTGATGAAAGGCTGGGTGATGGCGGGGAAACGCTCGTATGAGAAAAAGACGCCGGAGAAGATCCACATCGGCATCATGACCAGGTTGATGAGGCCGCTGACGCTTTCGATTTTTTGGGCACGGCTGGCGGTGAGCAGGCCGACCCCGCCGAAGGCGATCGCGCCGATCGCGCCGATGACAAGGATGCTCCACAGCGAGCCGAGCACGCGCATGTGAAAGACGAGCACGCCGAAGCCGAGCAGTAGCGCGACTTCGATGAGCATGAGCACCAGGCGGCTGCTGGTGAGGGCGAGCAGGAAATCGCTGCGGCGCATGGGCGTGCCGACAAAGCGCTTGAGCAGCTTGCGCTGGCGCATATCGACCAAGGCAAAGCCGATGCCCCACATGGCGGCGTTCATCAGGTTCATGCCCAGCAGGCCGGGAATGAGGAAATCGATGTAGCGGGCGCCGGGCTGGGTGGAGGCGATGCTTGTGGTGGGCAGAGAATCTTTGCGGCCGGCGGCGGATTGCAGGGCGTCGTCCACTTCGGCGCGGGAGAGCACGCTCTCGGGGCGGGCGGGGTCGTAGAGATATTGGATTTGGCCGTCGGGGCGGGGCTCGACGACGAGATCGTACTTGCCGAGATGGAAGGCCTGCACGGCTTGGGCTTCATCGAGCAGCGTAGCGCGGATGGAAGTGCGTTGCGGCGAGCGCTGAATGAGCGACATGGCGTAATCGCCGCCTGGGCCCCTGACGATCGCGATAGAGGTGATGTCGGCGGGTTTGTTGCGGAAGGCGATGCCCAGGCCGAGGGCGAGCAGCAGGGGGAAGCCGAAGACCCAGAAGATGACTTCCGGCTCGCGCCGGAGTTCCTTCATGCGGGCGGCGAGCAGGTGCAGGTAGCCCGACCAGCGATGGTTCGGAGGGGGCAGCGGGCGCGGTTTGGGGGGCGAGATTGGTTCGGCGATGGCCATCAGTTAGTTCTCGGTTGCCGGTTCTCAGTTCTCAGTTAACCTCAGGGGCTGAAGCCCCGGAAAATGGCTGGATACCCGTTCATGGGCCTGAAGGCCCATGCTTCCACGTCGTGTCCGGCTTGGTGGCAAACGGCCCCGAACTGCCGAGCTGCGCCCGGCTGGACAGCCGAGGGCGGCTGTCCCCACGCGATTCTTGTCGCGGACGGCTGTCCCCACGTGATTGTCTCACTCCTCCCTTAAATGGCGGCCAGTGAGGCGGACGAAGACGTCCTCCAGGCTGGCCTGGCGCGTGGTCAGGTGCAGCAACTCGGAGCCTTGGTCGCGCACGGTGTCGAGTAGCGCTGGAATGGTCAGGTGCGGCTCGCGGACGTTCAGGCACACGAGGCCGTCTTCGTGGCGAACTCCTTCGACTCCGGGCAACATGCGCCAAGTATCGAGCGAATTTCCATTCGCGAGGCTGGCTTCAAACTCGACCACGTGGTGGCCGCCGAGGCGAGTGATGAGATCGTCAGGCGAGCCTTCGGCGATGATCTGGCCATGGTCGACGATGGCGAGGCGGTCGCAGAGGCGCTCGGCTTCGTCCATGTAATGCGTGGTCAGCAGAACGGTGCCGCCTTTTTGCTGAAAGGCGCGGATGGTGTCCCAGAGCTGGCGGCGGCTCTGCGGATCGAGCCCGGTGGTGGGCTCATCGAGAAACAGAACTTTTGGGTTGCCGACCAGCGCAGTGGCGACGGCCAGGCGCTGGCGCTGGCCTCCAGAAAGCTTGCCCACCCAGGCATCGGCCTTCTCGGTGAGCTGCATTTCTTCAAGGACTTCCTGCGAAGAGCGTGGCTGCGCGTAGAAGCTGGCGAAGAGGTCGATGGTTTCGCGGACAGTGAGCTTTTCGGAGAGGCGCGTCTCCTGCAGCGAGATGCCGAGCTGCTCGCGTAGTTCGCGCGGGTGGTCTTGCCAGTTCTGGCCGAGAATGGTTACTTCGCCGGAGGTCGGCTCGAGCAGGCCTTCGAGGATTTCGATGGTCGTGGTCTTCCCTGCGCCGTTGGGGCCGAGCAGGCCGAAACATTCGCCGGGATGAATTTCCAGCGTGAGCCCGCGAACGGCTTCCACTTTGCCGTCGTAGGTCTTGCGCAGGTCGCGGCATTGGATGGCGGCGGGCACAGAAGGATTTTAATGGATGGGTAGCGCCACCGTCTTCAATTGCTAGTCACAAAACCACAGGGGGCACGCAGGATTGTAAGAAGACAAAAACGCCAGGTCTCTCCACTGCGCTCGACTGCGTCTCGCTTCGGTCGAGATGACAGATTTTTGCGGACGGGCGGGCATGCCCGTCGCTCCAAGTTACTGACTGGCTAGCGTCCCTCCGTGGCGGCCTGCTGCGCCGGCTGTTGCGCCGGTTCATCGTGGGGAACATTGTGGCGGACGTCGGCGCCGCGCACCCAGAAAATCACATCCTCCGCAATGTTGGTGGCGTGGTCGGCGACGCGTTCCAGGTTGCGGGCAATCAACAGCGCGTCCAAAGCCTGGCGAGTGACCTCGGGATGCTCGTTCATGGTCTTGACGAGGGTGATGAACGCTTCGTCCTTCATGCGGTCCACGACGTTATCCATTTCGAGGACGGCCTGAGCGAGCTCGGCCTTGCCTTCGATGAACGATTCCAGAGCCCGGCGGACCATGGCGGAAACCGCCGTCGCCATGCGCGGAATGTCGATGGGCAGGTCGGCCTTGGGAAGCTCCGCCATATCCATGACCCGTTCGGCGATGTTGACCGCCTGATCGCCAACGCGCTCAAGGTCAGAGTTGATTTTGGTGACGGCGAGGATGAAGCGCAGATCGACCGCCATGGGCTGCTGCATGGCAAGCATGTCGAAGGCCAACTCGTCGATGTCGCGCTCGGCGATGTTGATCTGGCTCTCGCCCTCCAGCACCATGTGGCAACGTGCCAGATCGCGTTCAATGTAGGCCTGGCAGGCGCGGTCCACTGCCTGTTCGGCTAGTCCGCCCATGCGGAGCAGCCGTGCCCGAAGTTCGTCGAGTCCTTGCTGGAAGCGGGTGCGCATTATCCAAACCTGCCTGTAATGTAGTCCTCCGTACGCTTGTCGGAGGGAGTGGTAAAGATTTTCTCAGTCTTATCGAATTCAATCAACTCGCCCAGCAGGAAGAAACCGGTAAATTCCGCCACGCGCGAAGCCTGTTGCATATTGTGAGTTACGATCACAATGGTAAAGCTTTCCTTGAGCTGAAAAATAAGCTCTTCGATCTTGCCGGTGGAGATGGGGTCGAGGGCGGAGCAGGGCTCGTCCATGAGCAGGACTTCGGGCTGCACGGCGAGGGCGCGGGCGATGCACAGGCGCTGCTGCTGGCCGCCGGAGAGGCTGGCTCCGGATTTCTTCTTGAGCGTGTCTTTCACCTCATCCCAAAGAGCGGAGAGCTTGAGCGAGCGCTCCACGATCTCGTTCAGGCGATGATGGTCGCGATAGCCGTTCAGCTTCAAGCCGGCGGCCACGTTGTCGTAAATCGACATCGTGGGAAAAGGATTGGGCTTTTGGAAGACCATGCCGATGCGGCGGCGAATGGAGACGGCGGAGGTTCCGTTGTAGACATCCAACTCACCGATGCGGACGCGGCCAGTGGCGCGCGCGTCGGGAATGGTCTCGTGCATGCGGTTCAGACAGCGCACGAAGGTGGACTTGCCGCAGCCGGAGGGCCCGATCACGGCAGTGCAATGGTTGGCTTCCGCGGTCATGTTGATGTTGCGGAGAGCCTGGGTTTTGCCAAACCAGGCGTTCAGATTCTCGACTTTAATGCCGACGCCCATAGGTTAGTTTGCTCCCTTAAGAGTACCGCGGCTGGCGGCAATGCGCACTGCCGAGACCGCAAGAACGATCAGGATGATCAGAATCAGCGCGCCGGCCCAGGCCTGCCGATGCCATTCATCGAAAGGCGAAATGGCGTATTTGAAAATGCGCAGAGACAACGCGTCGGTGGGCTGGGTGATTTTCCAATTCCAATAGTCGTTGCCCAGGGCGGTGAAGAGCAAGGGTGCGGTCTCGCCGGCCACGCGGGCGAACGCCAACATCACCCCGGTGATGACACCGGAAGTGGCGGTACGCAGCGTGATAGACAGCGTGGTTCGCCAGCGCGAAACCCCCAGCCCGTAGGCTGCTTCCCGCACTACGTTCGGCACCAACAGAAGCATTTCCTCGGTGGCGCGGGTGATCGTGGGGATCATCATGATGCCAAGGGCAACGCCCCCGGCCAGCGCGGAAAAGCCCCCTTGGGTCACGACCACAATGCCGTATGCCACCAGACCGACGACGATCGAAGGCACGCCGTTTAGCACGTCTGCCGTGAAGCGAACCAGATCTCCCATGCGGTTGCGGCCGTACTCGGCAAGGTAGATGCCGGCTCCGATGCCGATGGGAACGCCGATGAGACTGGCGATTCCCAAGATGAGGCACGAGCCGGCGATAGCTTCTGCCATGCCGCCCCCGGGCTCGCCCACCGGCTTGGGAGGCTGGGTGAGGAATGCCCAGTTTATGGAACCGATGCCCCGGATCACGAGATAGGCGAAGATCGCCGCCAGCGGCGCCAGCACAAGAATAACGGCGCCCACAGCGGCAAAGGTCACGAAGGTGTTCTTGCCACGCCGCCACAGGCTGATCGGCGGAAGAGTCGTGTTGGGCAGCGCAGTGGCGTCAGGCATGGCCCCTCGAAGGCGTGCCCCGAGTGACGGTCCAGACCAGGAATTGCGCGATGATATTCACGATGATCGTCACAATAAAGAGCGCCAGTCCAATTTCCACCAGGGAACTGATGTAGAGATTGCTGATGGCTTCGGTGAATTCATTCGCCAGCACGCTGGCCATGGTGTAGCCGGGCGCAAACAGGGACTTCTCGATTTGCGCCGTGTTCCCGATCACCATGGTGACAGCCATGGTTTCACCCAACGCCCGGCCGAGGCCCAGGATGATGCCACCAAAGATGCCGGCGCGAGCGTTGCGTAGCACGCCGACGCGGATCATCTCCCAGCGCGTAGCGCCGAGGGCGAGCACCGCTTCCCGCTGCTGCTGCGGAACCGCAGTCATCACTTCGCGGGTGATTGCGGAAATGATGGGAATCACCATGATAGCCAGAATGACCCCGGCCGCCAGCATTCCGATGCCGAAGGGATAGCCGGTGAACAGCCCCGTCCAACCGAAATACTTGCCCAGAAAGGGTTCAACGTACACTCGCAATAGCGGCACCAAGACAAAGATCGCCCACAGGCCATAGATGACGCTGGGAATTGCCGCCAGCAATTCCGTGGTGAAAGCCAACGGCCCGCGCAGCCAGGCCGGCGCCATCTCGGTAATAAAGGTCGCAACACCGACCGCGAGGGGCACTGCTATCACCAGCGCCAAGATGGAAGAAACGATGGTCCCGAAAACGAAGGGCAGCGCGCCGAATTGCTCGTTGACCGGATCCCAGTCACTCTGGACGAAAAACTTCCATCCGAAGGCGTGCAAGGAAAGCTTGGATCCGGTGATTAACTCGTAGATGATCAGTCCCACCAGGGCTAGCACGCACAACCCGCAGCCCAGCATGGCAATGTGAAATGCGGTGTCGGCAAACTGATTGTGCCTGGCGGTAATCAGAGGAGCGGCGTGCGCCTTGGGAACCGAAGCAACCTCTGATTTTGCAACGGGTTGCGGTCCGGGCAAGTTGGGCGCTCCTAAGGCTTGGTTTGCCATCCCAGGCAAACTAACAGAGTTTTGTTACAAGAGTGTTAAAATGGCCGGTCGCATTTTTCCTTTTTTGGGTAATATCGTCAAGAGTCAAAAAAGGGGGGCTTTTCCCCCGTATATCCTAGGCCTGCCGCGTAACCTCTAGAATGTCTTGCGAATTTGATTTATGCCAGTGAAGCAGTCACGCGAACGATTTGTCTTCGATAAGTTAGGCCGCCAACTGACGAAGCTCGCCGCCAAGCCCGGCGTGGAGAGCGTGCACCGTTTCCGCACGGCGGCCAGGCGGGTGGAAACCGTCCTGGGCGAACTTGTTCCCTCACCCGACCGCAAAGGCAAGAAGCTGCTTAAGCTGCTCACGCGTTTGCGGAAGAAGGCGGGGCGGTTGCGCGATCTGGATGTGGAGATCGGCGCTCTGCGCAATCTTCGGCTACCGGAAGGTACCCTCCACAAAGCCAAACTGCTGCGCACGCTCGCCGACCAGCGGTCGCGTTGCGAGGAGAAATTTGTGCGGGAGTTCGATCGGCGCACGGTACGTGAGCTGCGCAAACGTCTCAAGCGCGCCGCCACGGAGATCAGTGTGCCAGAGGGAAAGCCCATGGCGATGGCGCAGCGAGTGATGGCGAAGGTAACACAGCATCACGGGCCGCTCACCGAGAGAACCCTTCACCAATATCGCATCGCCGGCAAGCGGGCCCGCTATCTTGCCGAGCTTGCCGGGCAGGACGCAGAAGCCGCGCGGCTGGTGGAACGGCTAAAGCGCATGCAGGATGTGGTCGGTGACTGGCACGATTGGCTAAAGCTTACCCAAAGAGCGGAAAAGCTTTTCGAAGGCGTTGAGAACTCATCCTTGATCGCGGCGCTGCGCAACCTGACGCGCGCCAAATTCCGCCAGGCAATCATCGCGGTGGCGGAATTGCGGGCCGAATCCTCGGCCAAGAAGCCAGCCTTGATAGAGAGCCGCCAGCCGCAGGCGACGGCAAAGCCCCGCCAATCAGCGGTCGCCTAGCCGATTACTCGCGATTTGCTGATCAGAGTGGTTCGGAATCGGCGTTCTGAGCGTCCGCGGTGTTGTCCGGGGTATCGGAGAACGTCTGGCCAGGCTTGAACGCGAGCTTTTCGTATTTGTCTCCCACTTTGCGAAGCTCGTCGCGCCAGCCATCATCCCAGCTGATACGCGCCTCGCCCTCGACCACCGTCCAATGTCCATAACTGGGCCCCGAGATGCGCATCATGTGACTTGAATTGGCGGAACGGTATGCGGTGCCATCGCGCTTCAAGGTGATGTAGAAATAACCGCCGACACCGTCGCCCAGCTTCCATTTTCCGAGGAAGTGACCACGATTAAAGCTCGCCGCACCCGGGTAGTTGAGCTCGATCCGGGCCACATGGCTCACCATGAAGGTCTGGGGATGTCCGCCACGGGTGACGATCATCTGGGAACCCTTGAACTCCACCCGCGAGCCAGGCATGGGAATGTTCTGCTGATGTCCGTCATTGAAAACGATGACCAAAGTCGATTGGTCCTGGCCTAGCAGCGGGCGGTCAACCAGGAAGAAACCCACTATCAATAGTACGGCGAGCCATCGAGCGGTTGTCCAACGGGACATGGTTTTCTCTCCTATCGGCCGCATTGTCCTGATGAGAACATGGAACCGGCCGGCGTCGCAGATCCGCACAAAGACTACTACGGATTGGGCTCGCGAATGGTTCCGCGATTCTGACGGAACTTCTTGCGATACACTGTGGGGCTTTCCTCTATGCCGACCTTCGCTGCGGTAGACATCGGGTCCAATTCCGTGCGGCTCAAGATCGCACGGCTCATTGGCCACCGCCTGCATGAGATTCACGAAGACCGCGAAGTGACGCGCCTGGGCGAATGGGTGTTTCGCACGGGTTTGCTCTCGCCGGATGCCATGGCGCTGACGGTAAAAGTACTGCGCCGGTTTCATCGCGCAGTGCAAAACGCGGGCGCGGATGTGGTGCGCGTGGTCGGAACCAGCGCCCTGCGTGATGCCCGCAATTCGCGCGCCTTCCTGGAATGGGTTCGCTCGGCGACAGGATGGAGGCTGGAAATCATCTCCGGGCTGGAGGAAGCGCGCCTCATTCACCTGGGCTTGGTATCTTCCCTGCGAGTGACGGCTTCGCCGATGCTGATGATGGACCTGGGCGGCGGGAGCTGCGAGCTCACCATTTCCAATCAGGGCCACATCCGGGAGACTGTGAGTCTTCCGCTTGGCGCGGTGCGGTTGACCAATGAGTTCTTCCGCCACGATCCTCCGCGGAAAACGGAATTGCGCCGGCTGCGCAGCTTTGCGGCGCGGGAAATCGGCCGCATCGCCACGAGGGTGGCACGGGCCCGGCCCAAACTGGTTCTGGCGACTTCTGGAACCGCCGCCTCACTGGCGACGGTTTGTCACGGACTCTACAAGACGCGAGGCGCCCGCGCGACGACGGTCTCGCGGGTGCAACTTCGACAAATCACCAAGCGGCTGGCGCGGCTGCCTATCGAAGGCCGAAAAAAGCTGTCAGGCGTCGGACCGAAGCGAGCCGAGATCATCGTGGCCGGAGCGGCGGTGTACAGCGAACTGCTGGAACGCTGCCAGTTGCCCGGCTTTCGCTATTCGCCGCTGGGGTTGCGCGACGGGCTGCTGGCTCAGATGGCTGCCGAATACGACCGCAGCACGCGTTCCGGCAAACAACTGGAGTCGGAACGTTGGGACTCGATCCGGGCGGCGGTGGAGCACTACCGCGTGGATATGGCGCACGCGTTGCGAGTACGGGAATCGGCGATGCAGATGTTTACGGCGCTCAAGCCAGTGCATCACTTGCCACCGGAGTTCCGGGAATGGCTGTCCGCCGCCGCCATGCTTTACGAGGTCGGGGACTACGTGAATCGCAATGGCCGGCACCGGCATACGCACTACATTATTCTGCACTCGGAGATTCTGGGATATACGCCGCAACAGCGGAGCGTGATCGCAGCGGTGGCGCGTTATCTGGGGAAGTCGCGGCCGACCGCAGGCGACGGGCCTATGAAATTGCTGCGGCCGGAGGACCGCGAAAGTGTACGGCAGGCGTCATTGATCCTGAGGCTGGCGCGGGCATTGAATCTTGGCCGCAGTGGAGCGGTGCAGAAAACGCGGGTGCGGGTGCACAGCGGCGATGTGAGAGTGACGCTGGTTCCCAAGGGGCGCAACGCGGTGGATCTTGAGTTGTGGGCGGTGGAGAAAGAGCGAAGCTACTTCCGGGAAGTCTTCGGGCGGGAGCTTTCTGCCGCCGCGGCGTAGAGGATGCGCAGGATTTTCGGGGTCAGGCACCAATGCAAGGTCCCGGAGTTCCGTCCCATTTCGACTTTGGCGATGGCTCCCTTCTTCAACTCCACGGAGGCTTCGGAACCGGGTTCGCCGATGCAGCGGCCCAGAAACGCGCTCAGGCTCGGATTGTGCCCCACCACCATCACGCTTTCCAGCCGGCTATATTTGTCGATCAGCTTCTGAAAATCAGCAAAGGAAGCGGAGGGCCGCAGGGCATCTTCCAGATGCAGCTTGCCTTCGTAACTGAGTTCGTTGCCGACAAGAGAGGCGGTTTGTGCGGCTCGCTTCAAGGGGCTGGAGAGCAGCGCATCCACCTGAATGTCCATCGCGGTCAGCGCGCGGCCCACATAGCCGCACTGCTGGATACCGGATTCGTCGAGAGCGCGCTTTTCGTCTTTTTTGGCGTTGCTAACCGGAACGCCGGCGCTGGCGTGGCGCAGAAAATAAACAATCATGGGGCCTTATCTTTCCTTTCCAACAGTTATTCTCCGCTTGCGAACCGGGGCGGCCTCAGGCAATGCATCGATTGAGAGTTTTCCTTCCGCCAGTCCGATGAGAAAATCCTGAGCGTTGAAAGCGGCCGATCCGGCCGGAGCATGACGCTTCCCCTGCGCCTTCCAGGCTCGGATGTAGGTTCCGTCCTTTTGCAGAAGACGAGATTTGGTGTTGTCCGAAAGGCAAGCTCCGAGAATTTCATGGCGGACGCGCTCGCGCAGCAGTTCGTCCTTGATGGGGAAGATCACTTCCACTCTTTCGTAAAGGTTGCGGGGCATCCAGTCGGCACTGCCCACGTAGACTTCCTCCTCCCCGCCGTTAGCGAAGTGATAAATGCGGCTGTGCTCAAGAAAGCGGCCCACGATGCTGCGCACGCGAATGCGATCGCTGACGCCGCGCACTCCGGGCCGCAGGGCGCAGATGCCGCGCACGATCAGATCAATTTCCACTCCTGCCTGCGAGGCCCGATACAACGCCATAATGATGTTCTTGTCCAGCAGGGCGTTCATCTTGGCGATGATGTGCGCTCGGCGGCCGTGACGGGCATGCTCAGCCTCCCGGGCGATCAGGGCCAGGCAATGCTCGGCCAGATTCAGCGGGGCCACCATTAGGGGGTCATAGCTGGGATGCTCGGCATATGCCGTCAGAAAACTGAAGACGTCATGAACCGCGCTGGTGATTTTTGGATCGCAGGTGAGCAGGCTCAGGTCGGTGTACATGCGAGCCGTGCTGGCGTTGTAGTTGCCGGTGCCTAGGTGGGCGTAGCGGCGTGTAAGCCCGTCAGGATCGCGGCGCACGAGCAAGGATAGTTTGCAGTGCGTCTTGAGCCCGACCAAACCGTGGAATACCTGCACCCCCGCGTCTTCCAGATCGCGGGACCAGCGGATGTTGGAATCCTCATCGAAACGCGCCTTGAGCTCGACTACCGCCGTCACTTCTTTCTTTTCGGCGGCGGCGATCAGCGCCGGAACGATCAGCGAATGCTCGTTGGTGCGATAAAGCGTCTGCTTGATCGAGAGGACGCGCGGATCTTCCGCCGCCGCCTCGATGAACGACACCACCGCGTCATAGGAATCGTAAGGATGGTGGAGCAGAATATCGTGGCGGCGGAGTTCTTCGAATAAATCCTGCGACTTTGCCGTCAGGCGAAGCTCGCGCGGCACAAACGTCTTGTACTTGAGCTCGGGATGCTCGGTCTGGTCGTAAATATTGAATAGCCGCGAGAGATTAACCGGGCCGTGCACGGGAAACACCTGCCAGGGGTCGAGATCGAAGTTGCTGCGCAGGCGCTCAATAATTTCGGGATCGGCGTCCGCCTCGATCTCGAGACGCACGGCGTCGCCCTTGCGGCGGTTGTGTAACTCGGTGCGGACCGACTCCAGCAAGTTGCGCGATTCTTCTTCCGCCAGGTAGAGGTTGCTGTTGCGCGTGACCCGGAAGGCCGAAGAGGAAACAATGTCGTAGCCGTGATACATACGCGCCGCATGATGGGCCACCAGGTCGGCGAGAAAAATAAAGTCGATCGAGTCATCCGAAGGCAGGCGGACCAGGCGCGGCAGGGCGCGCGGCACGGTCACCACTCCGGTGTAGGTAAGCGAAGAGCGCCTACGCCGGCGCAGAAGAAAGGCAACGCACAGAGCTTTATTGATAACCCGAGGAAAAGGATGAGCAGGATCGACAGTCACCGGCGTTAAGAGCAAATCGAGCTCACGCTCCGCGTAATCATCGATGAAAGCCCGCGCTCTCGGCCCCAACTCGTGTAAGCCCAGCACCCGAACTCCCTTTTCGGCCAGTGCGGGGCGCAGTTTTTCATTCCAGCAGCGATATTGCTCCTCGACGAATTCGCGCGTTTCCCTGGCAAGCTCGTCGCGTTCTTCACGCAGGGTAAGCCCATCGGGGCCCGCCTCGGTGTAGCCGTCCTCAATTTGCTGTACTAATCCCGCAACCCGCACTTCAAAAAACTCGTCCAGGTTGCTGGCGCTGATAGCAAGAAACTTCAGGCGTTCGAGGGGTGGATTTGATTCATCCAGCGCTTCTTCCAGGACCCGGCGGTTGAAAGCCAGCCAGGAAACCTCACGGTTGATGTAGTAAGCCGGGTTGTCCAGCGAAAATCGAGCCATAGTTCCGTGGTAACAGGCCGTTAGACCCAGTGAAGCTGGGCCCTAATTTTACGCCTGCCAGCAGCAGGGAGAAAACAAACACTGGAGGCTCCCCGCGGCGAGAAGCCTCCAGTGTGAACAGTGCAGCCTCACGACGCCAGCCAGAGAGCCGGCGCGGCATTCGTTCTCAGTGCACTTGCTTGATCGTCTCACGCACCTTCGCGGCTACGTTGTCAGGAAGCGGAGCGTAGTCCAGCGACTCGGTCGATTTCTCGCCTTCGTCCAGCATCCAGTTTAGAAAATCACTCAGTATCTTTCCTTTGGCCGGGTCTTTTGACTGGGCTGGAATCAGCAGCCAGGTGAAGCTTGAAATCGGATAAGCGTCTTTGCCCGGAGCATTGGTGATGGAGACTCGGAAATCGGCAGGCATGGTTTTTACCGAGGCTGCCGCCGCCGTCGCCCCTTCCAAAGAGCCCTTGACCCATGAGCCGGCGGCATTTTTGACGATACCGTAGCTGATATGGTTCTGCACCGCGTAGATCAGTTCCACGTAGCCGAAGGCGCCTTCCATTTGGCGAACCACGCCGGCCACGCCCTCGTTGCCTTTGGCACCCAATCCCACCGGCCACTTGACGGAGGTGCCTTTGCCCACCTGATCGGCCCACTCCGGACTGACCTTGGACAGGTAGTCGGTGAAAATGTAGTTCGTGCCGCTGCCATCGGAGCGGTGCACCACAATGATGCTCTGGCCGGGAAGGTTGACGCCAGGGTTGTCCGCGGCGATAGCTTTATCGTTCCATGAGGTGATTTTGCCCAGGCAGATGTCCGCGATCGTTTTCGGAGAGAAGCGCAGATCACCGCTCACGCCAGGAACGTTGTAGGCCGGAACCACCGCGCCCAACACGGTGGGAATGTGGAAGATTTTGAATTTGGCTTCGGCCAATTGCTGGTCGGTCATCGGGCCATCGCTGGCGCCGAAGTCCACCGTTTGCGCCAGCACCTGGCGAATACCGCCGCCGCTGCCGATGGACTGGTAGTTGATTTGGATATCGGGATGAACCTTATGGTAGTCACTAAACCACTTGGAATACATCGGATAAGGGAAAGTTGCGCCCGCCCCAACGAGTGTGGTCTGTCCCCATGCGGGTACCGCCAAAGCCAGACACAAAAGCGCAAGTTTACGTAGCACGCGGTGTTTCCTCCTTTAATTTGGTAGAACGGTTCTACGTTTGAATTGTTACAGCAGAGTTACAAACCGGTGAATTTCTGGTGAATCACTAAACCTCTCGGGCGGGTGTTGCATTCTAAGCCCTTGGGGCCGCGTTCGGTTAAGGACTGGCAGCCCTCGAACCGGCGTAAGGGCCCGTCAGTCAGCGATTGGAATCGAGCCGCTCGATTTCGTGGGCGAAGAGAGGATTGTTGGGGAACTCGTCGCGCAGGGAGACCAGAATCTCCCGGGCGCGGGTATTGTCTTTGTCCCTGACGTAGGCGATCGCCAACAGAATGCGCGCGAAGGGGGCAAGGTATTTGCCATGGGCGGCGGTGACTTGCAGCTCGGCGATGCCGGCATTCTTGTCGCCCGAGATCCCACCTAGGCGCAGAAGCCAGCGGACGGGAGCTGCCATACTGCCAATGATGTACTTGCTGGTTCCGATGGCGACGTGCGCATCAGAGAAGTTGGGGTCCACTGAGAGCAGTTGTGCGGCCCAGGTTGCCGCCTGCCGGCTTTCGCGCAGATAGGTCAAGTTGCGCTTCTCGATGAGGGCAGCGTAGTCGCCTTGCAGACCGGAAGAAAGCGTCATGGCAAATAAGGCGTCGCGGTCGTTGGGAGTTTTGGCGAGCCGGGCCCTGGCACGAGACTCGCCCAGAGCCAGAGCTGCGTCAAAGCGGGCGCGGACATCCGGGTCGGGGGAAAGTTGCTTGCGCGCCGCAAAGGTCTTGTCGTCGGCATAGAATTGCGACTCTAAAACCCCCAGGCGGTTGAATTCCGAGAACAGCAACCCGGCTGCATCGAAGACCGGGCCCAGCGGATCTTCGGGATGTTCCTGCGTCCAGGCGGCAAAAACCTGGTGGGCGTTGGCGAAATCGAGTCCATAAAGAAGATAGAACCCGCTTTGCAGGGCCTGCTGGCTCGGCTCGGCCAGCGCGGGGGAACTGCAAAAGCCGCAAACCAAGAGAGCCGTTGCCAGCCATACTGCCCGCCTGAAAGGCCTTATGCCCATAGTCGTTTTCAAAACAAGTCCGCTGATCCTACCAGTCTTAGATGCCCGAAACCATCTTCTTTCGTCTCATCCATTTGCAAAATAATTGTCAAAAAAAAGCAGGCATCCCTTAGGGATTGCCCCTTCTTTCCGTGCTGAACTTTTTTAGCGAAAGTCTGCCTTTTGCTCAAGATGTCTTTAGGCGCTGACGGTTTAGTCACCAGTTCTTGAAAATGATGGCGACTGCAACCACGATCAGCCCAAAACCCACGAGGTAGTTCCACTTCAACGGTTGTCCCAGATACAGCACTGAAAAGATCGAAAAAACCGTGAGCGTGATGACTTCTTGAATCGTCTTAAGCTGCGCTACGGTGAATTCGTAGGAGCCGATCCGGTTGGCAGGGACTTGAAAGCAATATTCGAAAAACGCGATCAGCCAGCTGATCACAACCACTTTGTAAAGAGGAACCTGGCGGTACTTCAGATGGCCATACCAGGCGAAGGTCATGAAAACGTTGGAAATGGTCAAAAGGATGACGGTCTTCATTTCGCTATGTTGCCTGAATGGTGGGCTTCGTGACCACCCGTGTTCTTAAACAAGGCAGAATGTGACGCGCATCACAGCCCTCGCGCCCGGTGATTCGTAGATTAGAGCTTGGCTGCCAATCGGCTGCCGCTTTAGAAATCTGTGTCCGGCGCTAATCGACTTGTGGAGAATTGGCATGAACGCACCCAATCCAAACAACCGCGTAGCTTGGCTTGACGGTCCCTTGTCTAAGTGCCCCTCGCCTCCACAGCCGAAAGGCGTGGCATGGCGGATCGTACTGCTGGGAGCGCCTGGCGCCGGTAAAGGCACGCAGGCCGCACTGCTGAGCCAGCATCTCGGCGCCTGCCACCTATCGACTGGCGATGTGTTTCGCGCGGCGCGGGACCGCAACCCCGGCGAGCAGTCGCCCGCGCTGGCCGAGGCTCTGAATTTCATGCGCCACGGGGATCTGGTGCCGGACGTGACCGTTTGGGAAATGGTGCGTGAGCGGGTCGATTGTCTGCGCTGTCCCGGCGGCTTCGTGCTTGACGGATTTCCGCGCACCGTGATTCAGGCGAAATTGCTGCATCAGTTGTTGGAGACCGAGCGAAATCCGCTGCATGCCGTGCTGGATTATGAGCTGCCGCTGGAGGCCGTGGTCTCCCGCCTGGGTGGCCGCCGAACCTGCGAAAAGTGCAAGGCGGTCTTTCATGTGTCGGCACAGCCGCCGCGGAAAGAAGGCATATGCGATCACTGCGGCGGGCGGCTGTATCAGCGCGAGGATGACCGCCCGGAATCCATCACCGTCCGGCTGGAAGCTTATCAGCGCATCACCGCGCCCCTGGTTCAGTTCTACCGCGAGTACGGCCTGCTCACGCCAGTTGAGGCGACGGACTCGCCGGAAGAAATCTTCCAGCGCTCCCTCGCCGCATTGGAAGCGCGGCGGCGCATGGTGTCGGGCGCCGACTCAGCCGCTTCCTAGCGCTGAAGCAATTTGTCAAGGCCGAAGAAGTTGAACCGCGAGCCGTTTGATTCGACGCGAACTTCCCTTCCGCTTAATCAATTTCAATCAATGTAATAGTTTTGTAATGTGTCCGCGGTCACCGCGAAATGCCCCATAGGGAATTTACGCTCCAGTTAGACCTATGGAAACTCATCCCAAAGGCATTCGCGCCCGCATTCTGCTCAGTTCGGTCTTCGGTCCCTACGCTCAAGACGACGAATTTGGCAGCCGCGCCATTAATCCGATGGAGCTTTATCACAATCAAGTGACCCGCGCCCAGGGCAGCTTCTCGCTGCGCATGTTCCATCGGTCCTGGGGCATCATGATGATCCAGGAAAATATTTCCGCGCCCTGCACGGTGCTGGATTTTCCCACGCGCAAAGCCTTTGCCCGCGAGTTGACCACGAACCACTATGACATCGTGGGCATCTCTTCGATCATCGTGAATGTTCGGAAGGTGCGGGAGATGTGCCGCATGGTGCGCGAGCTCTCACCGGATTCGGTGATCGTGGTGGGCGGGCACGTCGCTGCCCTCCCCGGACTGGAGATGATGATCGATGCCGACCACATTGTGCGTGGAGAAGGCATTTCCTGGATGCGGCGCTACCTGGGAGAAGAGGAACACGCGCCGATCCGCCATCCCGCCATTGTCTCCGGGCTGCAGACCCGGATCATGGGAATTCGGCTGCCGCAACGCAAGGGCGGGACGGCGGCTACCATCATCCCTTCGGTGGGCTGCCCCATGGGGTGCAACTTCTGCACCACATCCGCGTTTTTTGGAGGCAAAGGGAAGTTCGTCAACTTCTACGAGACCGGCGATGAATTGTTCGAGGTAATGTGCCGCATCGAATCCGAACTTGAAGTGAAATCTTTCTTCGTGATGGACGAAAACTTTCTGCTGCACCGCAAGCGCGCCATGCGCTTGCTGGAGCTCATGAAGGAAGGTGGCAAGAGCTGGGAGCTATCGGTGTTCGCTTCCGCCAACGCGATTCGCAAATACACCATGCTGGAACTAGTCGAGCTAGGCGTGTCCTGGGTGTGGATGGGCCTGGAATCTCCCATCTCCAGCTACAGCAAGCTGCAGGGCGCGGACATTGGGCAGCTGACGCGCGAACTTCGCGCGCACGGCATTCGCGTACAGGGCTCGACCATCATCGGCCTTGAGCACCACACGCCGGAAAACATCGCGGGAGAAATCGAATCGGCCGTCAGCTATCAGACTGACTTCCACCAGTTCATGCTCTACACGCCAGTTCCGGGCACGCCGCTTTACCAAGAAATGGCCGAGCAGGGACGTCTACTCACTGACGTTGATGTCGCTGATGTGCATGGGCAGTTCAAATTCAATTTTCGCCACGCCGCCATTTCACGAGAAGATTCCAAGAGCTTTCTGGATGGCGCGTTCCGCCGCGATTTCGAGCGCAATGGGCCGAGTCTTTATCGCATGTGCCAGACTATCCTGCAAGGCTGGCAGCGTTACAAGAACTATCCTGATCCCCGCGTGCGCCAGCGGTTTGAGCGGGAGGCAAAGAAGCTTACCCAGGCCTACAACGCCGCGCTCTGGGTGATGGAGCGGGAATTCCGGAAAGTCAATCGCGGTGTGAGCGAGCGGATTCACAAGTTGCGCCGTGAAGTGGAGAAGGAATTCCCGGTGGTCGCGCGTATGTCCGCTTCCGCACTGGGGCCTGTCCTGCTATGGGCCAACCGCCGTGAAGAGAGACGGCTGGCGGCGGGACAAACCTACGAGCCACCGACCTTTCTTGAGCGGCGTAATTGGAGTCCTGCGTCGTAACAAATGACCTTGCCCACCCGCGCTCGGGGCCCCCGCGCGGCTGATTCGCGTTGAATTCCCCAACTCACTTGGCTAACCTGAGGATTCCCTCCCGGCCAAGCGCTCGGGCAAAACCACCCTATAATTTTGGACGGGTTCGGGTTGGCTGGAAGAGCAACCGTGACCAACTCCGTCGTCATCCGCTAGTTGTGTTTGACGCTTCCCTGCCCCTTTGCTACCGTCAGATGTTTCCTCACATTTTCTGTGGCTTCCAGAGGAGACAGAAGCGAGAGCCCTCCATGGCCATCAAGTTTCGGGGCGTGGACTTCCTGGAGTTCGACACGCTGCTTAGCGAGGAAGAGCGCCTGGTGCGGGACACCGCGCGGCAATTCATCGAAGACAATCTCATTCCGATCATTGAAGAGTGCAACCGCGCCGGCCGCTTTCCGCGTGAACTGGTCAGGCCCATGGGAGACCTGGGATTCTATGGCGCATCCCTGCAGGGCTACGGCTGCGCCGAAATGTCGAACGTCGAGTATGGCCTGGTGATGCAGGAACTAGAGCGCGGCGACTCCGGCGTGCGCAGTTTCGTCAGCGTGCAATCGGCATTGGTGATGTATCCCATTCACACGTTCGGCAGCGACGAGCAAAAGCAGACCTGGCTTCCCGCGATGCAGAAGGGAGAAAAGCTTGGCTGTTTCGGGCTGACGGAGCCGGATTTCGGATCGAATCCCGGCGGCATGCGTACCCGCGCGCGCAAAGTAGGGAACGAATATGTGCTGAACGGCGAGAAGATGTGGATCACTTCCGGCTCCATCGCCGACGTTGCCGTGATCTGGGCCAAGGTAGAGGATGAGAACAACAACATCCGCGGATTTCTCGTCGAGACCGACCGCCCCGGCTTTCGCGCCGAAGACATTCACGGCAAGTGGTCGCTCCGTGCTTCGGTGACGTCCAGTCTTTCGCTGCAGGATGTGCGGATTCCGGAATCGAACCTTCTGCCCAAGAGCGACGGGATCAAGTCGCCGCTCATGTGCCTCAATCAGGCTCGCTATGGCATAGCCTGGGGCGGAATCGGAGCGGCCATGGCCTGCTACGACTGCGCATTGCAATATGCGCTATTTCGCAAGCAGTTTCGCGATCAGCCCATCGCCTCGCATCAGTTGGTACAGGAAAAGCTCACCTGGATGATCAACGAAATCACCAAGGGCCAGCTTCTGGTGCTGCAGGTGGGACGGCTTAAGGATGCCGGCAAAGTTCAGCATCAGCATATCTCCATGGCGAAGCGAAACAATATCTGGATGGCGCTGGAGTGCGCCCGCATGGCCCGCGATATCTTAGGTGCCAATGGCGTGGCGGATGAGTATCCGATTTTCCGGCACATGGCGAATCTGGAGTCGGTCAAAACCTACGAGGGGACGCACGACATCCACACGCTGATTATTGGCAGCAGTGTGACCGGGATCGACGCATTTTAAGTATCGTGGCCCTCAGGCTGTGCCGCGCTGCGCGGCGACGACGTTGGCAAGCGGCTTATCCCGAAAGCTGCCGGCAAGAGCTGGCGACTTGCGCAAGCGGGCGCGGGCCGAGGCAATCGAAGAGCGCACGGCTTCCGAACTGTGGCCGGTGATGCCGGCGACTTCCTCGACCGAGAAACCTTCCAGAGCATGCAGGATGAAAGCCTCGCGGTCGGAGCGGCTGGCTCCTCCCAGGGCGGCTTGCACCAGCGCGATCATTTCATCGGAAGAGGCAACATCTTCAGGCGTGGCCACGCGCCGGTCGGCGATGACGCTTTCTTCACTGAAGCTTTCGTCGGGCTGGTGAAATTGCAGTTCGGGTTCGTCGCTGGCCTTGACGTTCGGACGCCGGGCGGATTCCTCTAGGTGCACTTCGGACGCCGTCTCCCGCTCGGCGGATTCGAGTTCGTCCATGGCATGAATGGCCAGGCGGTAAAGCCATGGCTCCAGCGCCAGGCGCTCGGGCTTTTCTCCGCCGTCGCCGAGGGCGCGGACGATCGCTTCATCGACGATTTCTTCTTTGCTGACGGAGTCGGCGGCTCCCAGAGTGGCGGATTCGCGAAAACGTAACTCGCGCTCCACGAAAAGCTCCAGCCGATTGAGGTTCGCATTCACGTAGGAGCGGATATCGTCGGCGGAAGCCTTCGGCGTCTGCACCGCCGCCAGGGTCTGCTCAAAGGGTACTTGCCGTTCGGATCGTCCATTCGCGGAGCGCCGTCGCGACCACTTGTGCGGGTTGCGCAGCAAATCCTTGTGCTTGGTGACCTGCTGCAACAGATCGTCAAACGCGGCCCGCACAGCGGTCGCCGCCACAAATGCAGACTGCTGCACCGCCATCTGCCCGGAAGGCAGGCGCAGGTTCAGGGAGACCGAAGTCTGCTTAGGCGTCGAGGTTTCTTCGACGACTCCCTTCAGGTGCACCAATTCCGGCCGGAAGACTTGCAGCCTCTTGCGCAGCTTTTCGATTAGGTGGTGGATTTCTTTTTCAAGATCGGGAGTCTTGTGAACGCGGTAACTGATATGGACATTCATTCCAGGCCTCGTCGGGAGGAGGAGGATCCTGTGAATCCATTCCTTCTGGCTCAATTCTACACCTGGGGAAAAAAGGCAAACGGAAATTGCTGGAAATTAAACACTTGGGAACATGAACGGAACCCCGGATGGAACCCGCGCCGAGACCGGACATACGAACGCCAAAACCTAGTGTAGCTACATTTATGGTGCTACAATTGGCAAAAGTGATATGACGAGATTCGAATGGGATCGCGTCAAAGCGCGAGCGAACCAGCGCAAGCATGGCATAAGTTTCGAGATTGCCCAACACGTCTTTGACGACCCTGACGCGTTGGTGGACCACGACCGCATCGAAAGCGGAGAGCGGCGCTGGCAGACCCTGGGGATGGTGGGCGGATCGCTGCTGTTGCTGGTCGCGCACACCGTGCGGTTTGAGGACGGGGAAGACGAAGTGATTCGAATCATCTCGGCCCGGCGCGCGGACCGAAAGGAGAAACGACGCTATGAGAAAGAACGCCAGAAGAACGGGGGCGGTTAAACCGCTTACTTTGCGGCAGCGACGGGAAATTGCGGCCATCGCAGCTAAGTCCGACAGCGAGATTGATTACTCCGACATTCCGCGCCTGCCCGAGAGCTTCTGGAAGAATGCCGTGCGGAACCCGTTTTATCGTCCCGTCAAACGGCAAGTTACCGTGCGTCTGGATGCGGACGTCATCGCCTGGCTGCGCTTGCAGGGGAAGGGCTATCAGACGCGGCTTAATCGCTTGCTGCGCGCCGCGATGCTGGAGGAGGTAAGGGCGAATGGGAAGTGAGCCAGCGATGAAAAGGCTTGGTCGGATGCAAACAAAGACATCGCGGCAATCGCGTCGAAATCTACACCGCAACGGTAACCGAGGTTTCTGTCCGCACCACCGGCCGGTAGAGTGTATCGCGTTCAATCGGCTCCCGCCCGGCTTCTTTAATTAGGCGGATCAGATCCTGCCGCCGCATGCCCTGCGGCGTGGTCGCGCCGGCGTCGTGGTAGATTTTTTCCTCAATCACGGTGCCGTCAATGTCGTCGGCACCGAAGCGAAGCGAAATCTGTGCGATCCTCGCCGTCATCATCTGCCAGTAGGCCTTGATGTGCGGGAAGTTGTCGAGCACCAGGCGGCTGACGGCAATCTGCTTGATGTCGAGCATGCCCGTGGTTTTGGGCAAGTGCTGCAGCGGGGTGTTGTCGGGATGGAACGCCAGCGGAATGAAAGTCTGGAATCCCCCGGTTTCGTCCTGCAAAGCGCGCAGCTTGAGCAGATGGTCTACTCGGTCTTCGTCGTTCTCTACGTGGCCGTAGAGCATGGTGGCGTTCGATTTTAGCCCGATCTGGTGGGCAAGCTTAGCCGTTTCTAGCCACTGATCGCCGTCGATTTTGTGATCACAAATGATGTGCCGCACGCGGTCGGCAAAAATCTCCGCCCCGCCGCCGGGAAGCGAGTCCACTCCTGCGGCCTTTAGCTGTTCGAGTGTTTCCTTAATGCTCAGCTTGGCGCGTTTAGCGAGGTAGGCCACTTCGACCATGGTGAAGGCTTTGAGGTGCACTTGCGGAAACCGCTGCTTGAGCCCGGAAATCAGATCGAGAAAATACTGGAACGGCAAATCCGGATGCAGGCCGCCGACGATATGAAACTCGGTGACCGCCTCGCTGTATCCGGAAGCCGCGGTCTCGAAGGCTTCTTCCAGCGCCATGGTGTAGGCGCCGGCCGCGTCTTTCTTCCTGCCGAAGGCGCAAAGGCGGCAAGCCGCCACGCACACGTTGGTAGGGTTGAGATGGCGATTGACGTTGAAATAGGTCCGGTCGCCGTGCATCCGCTCGCGCACATGATTGGCCATCCAACCAACGGCCAGAATGTCGCCGGTACGGTAAAGGGCGAGCGCGTCCTGCTCGTCGAGTCGCTCGCGGGCCAGCACTTTGGCATGAATCGGCTCAAGCCGTCGGTCGTCGGTCCGAAATGGG
The DNA here is from genome assembly GCA_963770915.1 of uncultured Acidobacteriaceae bacterium. GTDB lineage: Bacteria > Acidobacteriota > Terriglobia > Terriglobales > Acidobacteriaceae > PALSA-270. Next base: position 113,943 of record CAVYRG010000001.1, on the reverse strand, counting down.
TGCACGCTGGCCATCCTCATTGATGATACCTCAGGGGGCGAACAGAAGTCATAGGTGGGATCGCGGCACGCATCTGCGGCACAAACGCGGGGCCTCCAGGCGCGGAAGCTCTAGCGCGCCTTGCCGTTTGCGACCAGCTTCAGGAACATTTCGTGCAGACGGGTGTCCTGCGAAAGCTCGGGATGGAAGGTCGCGGCCAATACTTTTCCTTGCTGGACGGCGACCGGATCGCCGCCTTCGGTTGCCAGTACTTTCACTCCCGGCCCCAGTCGTTCGATTTTGGGCGCGCGGATGAAAACCATCTCGATGGGCTCGTCTCCCAACATGCCTTCACGGATCGAGCTGTCTATTTGCCGGCCATAGGCGTTGCGGCGGATGGCAATGTCAATCGCCCCTAGGCCCGCTTGTTGGGGATTCTCGACTTCTTTGGCGAGCAGTATCGCCCCCGCGCAGGTTCCGAAGGTCGGCTTGGCAAGGACAAATTGCTTCAGCTGTTCGATTCCGGCTTCGCCCAGCAACTTCAGAAAAGTGCCTGATTCGCCGCCAGGAATCACCAGGCCGTCGATTTCCGCCAGCTGCTCTGGCTTCTTGACCAGCACAACCTCGGCGCCCAGCTCTTCGAGCCGCCGGCGGTGCGCGTCGAAATCTCCCTGTAGGGCCAGAACCCCGATTTTCATGACTATTTGATTTTAGCGGATGGAGCGCTGGCAAGCCGACCTCGGCACTGGAAAGGAATCAGCTATTTCTTTCAGTGGCAATGCTTTGCCGCCGGTTCGATTCTTGACGACGGGTATATACTGTGTCGCGTTTTGCGGGCCTTCAAGGCAGGCCTTCTCTTTGCACCTTGCGACGCTCGGAGGTGTTGTCAAATGGCTCGATCTGGAAGCAGGCTCCCTGCCTATGTTCTTCTTGGCACGCTGGCGTTATCTCTTGTCATCCTAGTCGGCGCGGGTCCGCAGGCTTACTTTCGCTGCGGCCTGATCAATGGATGCGACGGACCGCGTCCTTGGCTTGCTTACGTGCTGGAATCCTCGCTCGGCTACGAGGGCGGAATCGAGGCAGCGCACGTGGTTGACATCACCCCCTTTGTAGTTGCGCTGATCGTGGCCGCGAGCGTGCTGATTCTTCGATCGCGCAGCGGTAGCGGCGACGCGGCCGATGATGCGCTCGCCGCCCTCAACCGCTGCGACGGCTGCAAGACCACCTTCCGCAACTTCGATTACCTGACCAAAGTTGAGGGCAGGGGTTATCTGTGCGAGAACTGCCGGCGTGCGCTCGAAACACCGCAGCCGTAGTGCTTGAGAAAGGGGTAGGCGTGAGCCCGCAAGACGCGAAAGCCACCTTGGGAATCGACGAGCAGAAGCCAACCGACGATCCGTTTTCGCAATTCCGCTTTGACACATGGTCGGCATGGCGGGCGGGACAGTTAGCATCGCTCTCGCCATCGTTTGCCGAACAAGCGGTTTGCAGCTATGAGACTTTTGTGCGCGAGCATGCTTTGGCGCCGGCATTCTTCGCCGCTCATCCGCCGCGTCCGGGCGAACTGTTGATTAGCTCGGTAACCGCGAAAGGCGAGGACAATCCCGGGCTGGTTCTGACCAACCAGCGGCTGTGGCTGTACTCGAAACAGAGCCGCGAATACAGCGAATTGAATGTGGCGGAGATCGCGTCATTTAAGTCCTCGAATGGACTCACGTCCGCATCCGCCACCATCTCGTTCAAGGACCGTACACAACGAAAGTGCACCGGCATTCCCTTCAAACCCAATGACAAGTTCATCACTAACTCGCTGGCACTTTGCAACAGGTCACAGGCTTTCGCGCCCAGCCCGCCGCCCACGCAGGCCCAGATTATCGCCATCCGGCAAGCCGAGGAGTCGCGAAAGGAACGCGAAACGAAGGCGAGGGGAAGTTTCTTTATCTATGGCCTGGTGGGCGTGACGCTGGGATCAATCGTTGGCGCTTTTGTGCTCGACGGCAAGCTGATCGGTGACTGTGCTTTCTTTGGAGGATTACTCGGCTACATCGCCTGGCAGTTACAGTGGCTAGCCCGCCGCAACTAATGAGAAACTCCTGCCCCCTGGAGGGCCCGAGATGATCACCCCGACCAATCCACAATTCGATCAGATGGTAAATGCAAAGAGCAACGACGAGCTTCTCTCCATGCTCGCCACGCCCCAAGATTGGCAACCGGCTTTGCTCGACGCAGCGAAGCTGCAGCTGGAACAACGCGGTATTGAGTTTGATAAAGCGCAGGATATTTCCGGCGACCCTGAGTTTGATGAAATGCAGCAGCTCTCCGAGTACCGGGTCTTCCGCAAGGATTTGCGCACGCGCGGGGCCGCGAGCATTGGGTGGGGAATCCTAAACATTGTGCTTGGCCTGAGTTTCATGGACGAAAATCAGTTAAACGTGGGTCTCGCCGTGATCGGCGGGCTGCTGGTGATCGAAGGCATCTGGGTATTGTTCTCGCCTCAGCCTGTAGGGATGATTCTTGACGCTTTTGGGCTGTTCATCCTGGGAGTCTGGAATATCGTCGTGAGCCTTGCCGGCAACACTGACACGCCGATTTTCTGGGTGCTCGGCGCCATGCAAATAGGGTGGGGATACCAGAGCTTCGCCAAATACAAGCGCTTCGCCCACGTGGCGGCCACCGAAGTATCAGCCGACATCCCGCAAAAGCTCAACCGACTCGGCGACTTCATGAAAGAGGCAAGTATGGCGGGGGATTCCAGCGTGATCGAATTTGTCACCAGCGGCCCGAACCTTAGATGGAAAGGTCAACTGCGCAAAACCGGGGCAGTCTTTGTGGCGCAGCCGGGCCACAAGCCCGGGCGGGATGTCAAGAACGCGAGGCTTCTTTTTGCACCTAAGCCCGATGTCTCCTGCACCAAGACCAATGACGGCCTGTCGAACGACACCGTCAAGGTCGCGTTTTCCTTCAAAGGCCGCAAGCATCACGGTCTCATGTCGCGAGAAGCGTTTCAACGCTTCGAAACCTGGAAGATCGGAATCAAAAACCAGGCAATCCCCGCGTAGCGATTGCTTCGTTCTTACCGCCCAGGCGCGTGTTTGGAGCCACGCGACGCGCAAGGATGCGCCGCCCCTCCCCGCTGCAGAATGGTCTAGAATGCTGGCCTGCGTTGCTGTGGGTGTATCCACCCAACCAGGGAGGTTCTATGCCGAAATACGTGATCGAACGCCAGGTCCCCGGAGTGGGAAAGCTCACGCGTGAACAACTGCAAGGGATTGCGCAAACATCCTGCGGCGTCCTGCGCAACCTCGGGCCGCAAATTCAGTGGGTGCAGAGTTACGTGACCGACGACAAGATCTACCGCGTCTACATCGCTCCGAATGAAGAGATCATCCGCGAGCATGCCCGCTTGGGCGGATTCCCCGCGAACCAGGTTTCCGAGATCGTTGCCGTCATCGATCCCACGACCGCAGAATAGGGGATCGCCCGCATGGTGAAGCTCGTCTATTGCATTACCAGGAAAGCCGGTTGCACCGACGAAGAGTTCTTTCATTACTGGAAGAACATTCACGGGCCCATCGGGGCGAGGATTCCCGGTTTGCGCCGCCTGGTGCAAAGCCATCGCGTGTCAATTCCAGGCCAGCAGACCACGCCGAGCTTTGATGGCGTTGCCGAGCTTTGGTTCGACGACATGAAGTCTCTGCAGGCCGCCCGCCAGTCTCCGGAATGGCGAGCCTCCACGGAAGACGAAGCTAACTTCATCGATGCCAATAAGGTCACCTCGTTCGTGTCCGAGGAACACGTGATCTTCGAGAGTATCTGAATCGCTCCCGAAGTGATGCGTAGACTCCGGATACGATTTCTCCACACGGGCGTTACCAGGCTTGCTCCGCCAGGCGCGGTACAATCGCTGGCATTATGGAACTGAAGCGGCTGATCCAGCATTTCACCTACCGTATCGAGCCCAAGCCCGAGGGCGGATTCATCGCCCGTGCGACAGATCCCAGCGTGCCCCCGCTGGAGGCGCCCACCCGCGAAGAGTTGCAACAGAAGATCCAGGCCAACATTGCCGCCGCGCTTGCCACCGAATTTCCTGGCCTAAAATTGCCCCTAAACAACAAGGAAGTCCACTTGGCCTTTCATATTGAACATAAGCCCGGCGGGGGCTTTGTCCTCCAATCCACGGACGGCAGTGCGCCGCCCATTTTCGGCGCCACTCACGCTGAAATCGAAGTCCCTTCGCGGAGAGAGTCTTGACCGCGCTTGGCAAGCGCGTGCCCGAGTTGGCTCAGGCGCTCGCCAGCGGTTCAGGAAATGTGAACGTAGACTTAGGCAGGAGCACGCAAGCCGTCAGCACGAACTTCTCAAATGCGCTGAACCCAGCCGACTCGCCGATCACGCCGGAGCCAAGCAACTTCAAGACGTTCCTGCGACTTTTCGTGGTGGCGGCGATTTTCCTCGCGCTGCTATACTTTTTTCTCCATCGTTGAAGCCAGGACGGCGGGACATCCTTTTTAGAACATCGTCGACAGCGGCGAAAAGGTCAGGTTCTCCACTCCGTAGCTCTGGGTCGCAGAACTGAATCTAAGCTTCGCGTGTGCGACAACGAGACTGGGACTTTGCCGCCCCGGTCGTGTCGACTCGCCAGACACGGGAATCCTGGCTTGCCCCAGGCTGTACGATTCACAATCGAAGCATCCATGAATCTCGCTCTACTTTCCGCAATTCCCATCGCCCTCCCAAAGCTGCTCAGGATTGCCGTCGCGCTTGTGATTGCTATGTTCTTGCTGCGCCAGGTGCACAAGCCTTCCAGATGGCTCGGCCGGCCCTTTCTGTGGATGATGAACAAGCGCCACTCCGCGCTGACCGACTGGGGCCTGCAGCACGTTCCCGTCGGCAAAGACTCCACGATTCTTGACATCGGATGCGGCGGTGGCCGCACCATCCAGAAATTGGCTCTCCTCGCTGAGTTCGGCAAGGTTTGGGGCATCGACTACGCGAAGGGAAGCGTGGCGGAGTCTCGCGCCCGCAATGCGGAGTTGATCCACGCCGGCCGCATCGCGGTGATACGCGCGACGGTTTCAAACCTTCCTTTTGCCGAAGACACCTTCGATCTTGTGACCGCGGTCGAGACGCAATATTTTTGGCCAGACCTGCTGCATGACATGAAGGAAATCCGGCGCGTGCTCAAACCTGGTGGCAGGCTGATTGTCATCGCCGAGGCCTATAAGAGCGAAGAAGGCTCTGCGGCGCAACGATCGATGATGAGATTGCTGGGCGCCGGGTGTCTTAGCGTTGCCGAACACCGTGAGTTATTCTCAACATCTGGCTACAGCAACGTTCAGGTGTATGAGGAGAAGAACAAGGGATGGATTTGCGTAGTCGGCATGAAAGCACCAGCGTCAGGCCGGCTAAATCGATAGCTCATCCGTTCAAGCGCCGTCCTTACGGATTCCCCTTGCTCCGGAGTGCGCCGCTGCGATAAAAGGCTCGTTTCAGGTTGTCGAAACTCCTTCAACAACATCTCTGTGCCGCAAGGAGATACTGTGAGCGCACGCATTCATGAGAGCCGTTCCGATCAGTCGGACGTCAGGAACCGAATCAATCTGAACACGCTGCCCTCCCGATACGTCTCGGCCGCAGCTTGCCTCCTAGTGCTCATACTTATTGGCCAGCTGGCGTATTCGGTCGCGCACGAATCCCTCACCTGGGATGAAGGCAATCACATCTTCGCTGGCTACATGTCGTGGAAGGGCGACTATGGCATGAACCCGGAGCATCCGCCGCTGGTAAAAGCGGTGGCCACGTCGCCTCTTCTGTTCATGAAGCTGAAGGTGCCGCCGTTGCAGAACCGCTTCTTCAAGCATGAGTCGAGCTTCGATGGAAGAGATTTGATCTACGGCAACGATGCGGCCAAAGTCATCTTCCGTGTTCGCATGGCAGCGATGACCTTTACCATCCTGCTCGCCGTCCTGGTATTCACGGCGACGCGGGAAATGTTCGGCGACGCAGCCGCCCTCGCCGCTCTTCTGCTCTTTGTGTTCGAGCCCAATATTCTCGCCCACGGGGCTCTGGTCACCACGGATATGGGCATCACTTGTTTGATGTTCGCCAGCGTCTACGCCTTTTATCGCTATGTCAAGAAGCCGTCCATCCCTCGGCTGTTGTTGACAGGCCTTGCCGTTGGACTAGGCCTGGCGGCAAAACACTCAGGTTTATTCATCCTTCCCATCCTTGTGGTGCTCGCCGTAACCGAAGTCATTCGCAACCCCCAAGTTGGCTCGAACGCGGAGAGCAGACCGCGCAAAGCTCTCCGCCTTGCCGCCGCGCTGGCGGCCATCAGCGCAATTTCGTTTGCAATTTTATGGTCCTCCTACGGCTTCCGTTATTCCATGCGGCCAGCCGGCCTCCCCGTAAGCCCGACGCTAACCGAGTTCGCCGGCGAATTGAAACCGCCCGCGGCTGGCCCCGCCATTCTTGCCGTGGCCCATTGGCATCTCCTTCCCGAAGCCTATCTCTACGGACTGATCGACGTGAAGGTGGTCGCCGACGAGACTCCCACCTATCTGTTCGGAACGATTTACCCGCGAGGGCAGTGGTTTTATTTCCCTGCGCTGCTCCTCATTAAATCTACGTTGCCGGTTCTCGCGCTCCTGCTCTTGCTGCCGCTGATTCTTGCCTTCCGCGGCACGCAGCACCGGCCAGAACTTCTCTTTCTTGCCGTTCCGCCTGTGCTCTATTTCGTGGTGGCAATTTTTTCGGACCTGAATATCGGCGTTCGTCACATTCTGCCGATTTTTCCTTTTTTGATGGTGCTGGCCGCCTATGCCGCTTGGACGCTCGCGCAAGCCGACCGCCGCTGGATCTACCCCGTGGCGGCCCTGCTCATATTTCACGTCATCTCTTCCGTGCGCGCGTTCCCCGTGTCTTACCTTCCCTACTCGAATGAGCTTTGGGGAGGCCCATCCGCCACCTACAAATACCTCAGCGATTCCAATGTCGATTGGGGCCAGCAGATGATCGCCACCAAGAAGTACGTCGACGCTCGCGGCATTACTTCATGTTGGTTCGCGTATTTCCCCGAGTCTGGGATCCGGTTCAGTGATTACGGCATTCCCTGCAAAACCCTCCCCACGCCTGATACCAATTGGTTCGGAGAACAAACCGACGTCCCTCCCGTTATCAACGGTCCCGTGTTCATCAGCGCTTCGGACCTCTCGGGCTACGAATTCGGATCGAACATTTTGAATCCATACCGCAGCTTCCAGAAGCTGCGCCCTTCCGCCATCATCGATCGTGGAGTATTTGTCTTTGATGGAAGGTTCGAGGTGCCGTTGGCGTCCGCGCTTGGGCGGGTGCAAAGATCGCGAACCTTGCTAGCCAAACAGCAACTCGACGAAGCGCTCACGGAGGCGCGAGCGGCCGCGGCCGTTGCCCCCGATGCCATGCAACCACAGATGATGTTGGGAGACGTTCTGACCGCCATGCATCGCGATGCGGATGCTCGTCCTGCCTATGAGAAGGCTCTCGCAATCGCCCAAACCATGGAATTGCAGGCCAAGGCTCAATGGACCGCAAAAGTTCAGAGCAAGCTGGCGCAGCTTCAGCCCTAGCGTCCGGGTGCGTCTGGACGGGGCCTCACCTCCGCCCAGGTTCTGCTTGACGACTGCACCGTCTAAAGGGCAGACTTCCCTGCTGACCCTTCCGGTCCGCAAAGGGGCTTCGATATGAAAAAGATGCTCGTACTGCCAGCGCTGCTTCTGCTGTTTTACGGGCTTCAAGTAGCGGCACGGCGCCAGCCTCTTTCGCCGTTCGTGCGCGGTTTCGAGCAGTCAGAGTCAAGCGGGCCGGTTGCTCCCGCAGCCTCGACAGAGACGCCAACCACGAAACCAGTTACGGCATATACGCTTCCGCCCGACCTGTACAAGAAAGCCCACGATCGCCGCCGCACTCGCTTTTACCTGGATCTCGTCAGCTTCGTGTATGGACTGGTGGTTCTGTGGCTGGTGTTGGCGTGGAAGCTCGCGCCGAAGTTTCGCGACTGGTCGGAAAGAGCCTTTTCGAACAGCTTCCTGCAGTGCGTAGTGTTCTCTCCCCTGTTCCTGCTGACCGTGGCTGTCCTCACTTTGCCTACTGACATCTACGATAACTGGGTGGAACGCAAGTACGGCTTGTCTGTGCAGAGTTGGGGTTCGTGGAGTTGGGACTGGGCGAAGAGCCAGTTCATCTCTGTGATCATTGGCACGATTCTGATATGGATCTTGTATCTGGTGATCCGGCGCAGCGCGCGGCGCTGGTGGTTTTATTTCTGGCTGGTCTCATTGCCGATCGCCGTGTTTCTGATCTTCCTGCAGCCGCTGGTGATCGATCCTCTGTTCCACAAGTTCGAGCCGCTGCAGCAGAAAGACGCGGCGCTCACCGCCAGCCTGGAAAAGCTAGTGCAGCGCGCCGGACAAGACATTCCGCCGCAACGCATGTTCTGGATGGGCGCGGGAGAGAAAACTACCGCGCTGAACGCCTATGTGACGGGCTTTGGCGCCTCCAAGCGGATCGTAGTCTGGGACACGACCATCGCGAAGTTGACCACGCCGCAGATCGTTTTTGTGGCTGGGCACGAAATGGGCCACTACGTTCTGTTGCACATTCCCAAGGAGCTTGGCCTGATTGCCCTGCTGCTGCTGGGCCTTTTCTATCTCGGCTATCGCAGCATCGGCTGGGTGCTCTCCAAGTGGGGAGCAAAATGGGCGATTCGCGGACTGGGCGACCTGGCTTCATTGCCGGCGCTGTTGCTCCTGCTTTCTGTGTTTTCGTTTCTATCCAATCCCATTAGCAGCGGTATCAGCCGTTATTTCGAGCATCAGGCTGACCAATACGGATTGGAAGTCACGCACGGCCTTACGCCGGATGCCGGACAAGTGGCGGCGCAGGCGTTTCAAGTGCTGGGCGAGGTCGATCTGGGGGATCCCGATCCCAACCCGGTGGACGTGTTCTTGTTCTATTCGCATCCTTCGATTGGCGACCGGGTTCACTTCTGCCTGACTTATGATCCCTGGGCGAAAGGCGAGCCGGGAGAATTCGTGAAGTAGGGTCGCGGCGGTTCTAGAGGACCAGCAGGACGCCGCCCTCTACTCTGAGCCTTTCGAGCCGATGGCGGGTTTCGCGCCTCGGCCTCGCTCTGCAACTTTCTCCGAGCGAGACTCGGCCTTCATCCCGCGGCGAATCTTCTTGTTCACGCCGCGCCGCCCGCCCAGGTCAGAGTTCTTGGTATGTTTGACCCATCCCGCAGATTTTCCCAGGTAGATGCTTTTCTTCATCGCAAATTCCGCCGCCCTATGCAGAACCTACAGTGGCTAGCGAGCGTTCTCGCCGCTCCCGGTTTCTGTCTCAAGCTTACCCGAAAGGGTTTCGCGTTTTCGTTTTCCGTTGAAAACAAAAAAGAAAACCACAGAAACGACATAGACGCAATCCATCACCAACGATTTTAAGTTAGGTTCGATTCCCAACACTGCCAACACAACCATCGCTGAGGCGACCGCCGACAGCACGACCAGCCGCCACTCCGATCGTGCGCGGAATGAGTAGTAGGAAGAGGCGCAGAATAAGAACAGCAGCGGCGCTCCGAATAGGGTGATGAACATGAACCCGTAGCCTCCAACCACATCTGCCGGCTCATGAAACGCGGAAAGCGCCATGACGAAGTTGACAGAAACGACGACCGCCAGCGCCTTGTGATACATGTACGCGCTCCGGCGATAGCGCGCCGCCTTCTCAGCTTCCGGAGACCCGGACGGCAGGGTTGCCGAGCTATCTATCGGGACCATGACTGGGGAGTATAACGCCAGGGCTGCAAAGTAACGCAACCGCGGCCTCCTGCCTCGCTACTAGGCTTCATCGAAGTTACCTCCGTAAGGCGCACCCCGCTTTTGCCACAGGTTTCTTCGCCGCCTCCACCGACAATTTGTCTGATCCCCATATGCGGAAGTGCGAGGCGAGATGAAGGCAACCCTAGCCGGAACCGTGCGCAACTACTTGGTGGAACGAAACCTCCTTCCGGAAACGCGCTTCCGGCTTCCCGCGCTCGCCTTTCTTGTCGGTGCCGGAGGTTCGGCCATTTACGTCGCCGGCCATCCTGGGTCGCAATCCGTACTCTACGCGCAGATGCGGGATTTGCAGGTCTATCTCGCTATCGCATTCTGCATCGTTGCTCTTTTCTACCTGGAGCACTATCTGGTACGCCGCCTCACGACCTGCAAGCTTGAAGACCGCTTGGGAAATTGGGCAAAGCCTGGGCAGTTCGGCGCTCTTGCTGGCGGGGGCCACGGCGATTCTGTGGCCGGTGCAGACCGCCGGATTCCCGGATCGCATGTTGATCGCCACCGCAGTATTTGGCGAGGCCGTTTTTGTCTGGAACATCATTCGTTCTTTCACGCGCGACGAAATCATTGGAGTGCTCCCTCCCACGTCTTCCCGCCATCGCGTGGAGCGCGGGCGCGATAACTTCGGCTGGCCGAAGTCTCCGGTCCACTTATTTGCCATCGCCGCGGGAGCCATCGCGGCCGGCGGCATCGTATCGCTGGTTCTGAATGCTCCCGCGTTTCCAATTCCAGTGCCCTTGGGCGGGCAAGTGCGCTTAGTCCGCTTCGGATGGCTCTGCCTGGCCTCGGCCATTCCCTTCCTCCTGTATGCCAGGCTCTATAAGTGGATGATCGACAACTTCCGCGTTCAATTCGACGATTCGCTGAGCCGCGTGCACTTTGCCGTAACCATCATCGGCGTCGTTCTCCTGATTATGGAATGGGAGCAGTCGGTGATGTTTCGCGACAAAGCGCTCGACGGCCCCCAACAGTTGGCGGCCATCGCCGGATTGAGCGCGATTGTTTTCGTGATCAATGCCTACCGCGGATATCGCCCGCCGCGCCCTCGTGGGCGGGCAACGCAACGGCCTTCGTCGGGACGCCCTTCCTAGCCTGCGAGGGATTCTCGCCCCGCCGACTTACCGCGCAGTCACCGTTGGCATGTTTGGAGCAGCCACAACCTATAAGTCCGTCACGAGTAGATCTGTCAGGCTGGGTTACCCGGCGATCGTCAGGGTCTGAAGGCGCCGCTACTGATATAGATTACTGCGCCGCGTGACAAAAACGACGGGCCCCGTGTAAACTTCCTTTCCCAGGGTTCCTGCGGGAGTTGTCATATGTCGAACACCCGTTTTTGGCGCTTCGTTGGTATTTCCGTTCTTGTGGCAATGGTGGGCTGTGGTGGAGGCTCTTCCCAATTCTCGTCTCCACCGCCTCCAGCACCCAAAGCCGAGTTTCTTTATTCGCTCGTGACCGTCGTAAATCCGCCAAACTTTACCTCTGAGCTTTTGAGTTTTACGCTGGATCCGTCCACCGGGACTCTGAGCGTGCCCTCGAGTTTAACCTTGCCGCAGCCGAGTGGTGCACTTGTTGTCCGCCCGGACGCCAGGTTCTTGTATGTCTCCGGCTCCGACTCAGCGACGCCTGGCATCGGTATTTTCTCGATCGATTCGAAGAGCGGCGCGCCGACGTCGGCGGGCGGTTTTCTGCAGCCTAGCCCCGTCAGCGGCCCTCCGCTGAGCGCCCCGGGCGCCCTAGCCACGAATTCCAGCGGAACGAGCCTTTACTACGGAAGCAACTCGTTCGTAGGCCTAGCGGCGCAGGGGATTGGAGCCCTTACCAGTGATCCCGGCTCCGGCGCGCTGCACGGGGTCTCGGGTTCGCCGTTCCCGGCCAATCAACTGCCATTATTTGTGCTCGTGCACCCTTCGGGGCAGTTCCTGTACACCGAGGACATCAGCCCAGCGGGTGTGCCCGTTTCCACCCCGCCCTTGGTGAGTGTCTCTGGATATTCCATCAGTGCCACCACCGGGGCGCTCACTCCCGTTCCCGGATCGCCATTTTCGCCGACGGCAAGCGCCGATGCTGCGGGCTTGGTTGTCCATCCCTCGGGGAAGCTTCTCTACGCGAGCACCGGACCGGCGGCCAATGGCATTCTGGCCTGGAACGTCGATGCCACAACCGGCAAGTTAACCGCGATGGCCGGCGCTCCGTTTCTGCCCGGCGTGGCTACCTACCACGCGACGTTTGATCGGAGCGGGAACTTCCTCTACGTATCCGCCGGGCCGTCCGGCGGCATATTGGTATTCAGCGTGGACGCCAATAGCGGCACGCTCACTGCGCTCAATGGCTCTCCCTTTTTCCCGACATCTGTTCTCTCTTCCTTGGCGGTTGACCCTAGCGGACAGTGGCTGATTGCGAGCGGAACTGATAAAGCGATCCGCGTGTTCAGCCTGGATGCCGCGACGGGAATGCCGACAGCGATGGTCGGCTCGACCGCGGTTCCCGCGATTGTGGCATCGTTAACGATTGTGCAAGCGCCATAGGTCAGTGGCGGGCGCCCCATTTTTTCGCGCACTCTGCGAAAGGGTGGGGCCTTTGATCTTGCTCGTTGCGTTCTTTGCAAATGTGGGCGCGAGGGACATGGCAGTGAATCGGGACGAACATACCGTGATGGGCAAACATTCTTGCGCCCCACCGTTTGCAAAAACCAAAACCGCAAAGCTGCGCCACCCACCAGAGAAAAAAAGCCGCCCGAGGGTTCGAGCGGCTAAATAGGCCTGGTCTTGGAAAGCAGTCTTGCCTGCTTTTCGATTCGCCTCATTTCTACTGGGGCGATTCGGCATGCGTTCTCTGCCGTCCTAAAAACGAAACACGAGTCCGGTGGAGAGCCTTACGTTTTTGCTGTCCCCAGCTCCCTGAAAGCGGTAATAGACCCAGTCAGCCTGAAAGATGCGTACCGCGAGGTGAGGGCTTAGCTTGGCGTCGGTGCCGCCCCCCACCATCATCGTGAGACCAGTTGTCCCGCCGGATCCTACTCCCGCCAGGGATGCGCCCAGGTGTGCACCTCCAAACAAGGCATGCACAAAGGGGTTGAACGTCCCATTGTGGTTCAATGAGATCACTGGACCGAAGGTATAGCTGTAGACGTTTACCGACGCCCCACTGATCGACTTGTAACTACCGCTGAAGTCACCCGCAATGCCCAACCATTTGTTGGCATTGCCCGTAACCGATGCGTTCCAACCGTTGAAGTTCGTTCCACCAACGCGGGCGAATTGATAACCTCCAAACACTTCTACCTTTGGTGTCTCCTGAGCCGCGACTAGCAATGGGAGACCAAAGAGCATAGTCAGCAACAAGCATTTGCGCATAGATGAACCTTTCTTCTTATGACTTAGTAACTTGGCCCATGGGTTCCCCACCACAGTCCTGCGGGGATTAGAAGAGTGTAAACGTCAAGGTTGTGATACCGCTATAGTGAGGTACTGTCTGTGATACTAGTCACCGTATGCAACAACACCGATTGGTCTTCTCCGCCGTCGCGGATGGCATAGAGCAATGGTGTTCGGGTTGGTAGGTGGCCCATTCCAGTCGCGCTCTCTGCGACTAGAGTGGGGCCTTTGGTCTTGCTCCCTGCGTTCTTGGCAAGGGCGGGCGGCGCGTGGCCCACTCACGCGTTGTCTTTCGCCGGCCCATTTCACAATGAGGGCGCTCCATCCTTGCGTTCTGTGCAAGGGTGGGCCGCCATGCTGCCGGCCTGAAACGCGAGAGAATGCAGGCGAAGCTAACACTGCCTGCAAAAACCTACTACGATGAGCAAACGTTCTCGCGCCCCACCTTTGCAAAATCACCCCCGCAAAGGTTGGGCCACCCGCCAGCCTCACACCCCTTCCGGCGGCTCGATCCCCCCCGGCTTCTGCGCTCCCCAATCGCCATACAACCGCTGCGCCTCAGCCCACTCCGGCTCGAATCCGAAGTGCTTCGTGACCAACGAGGTAACCATGAAGATTCCGCTCGTCGTCGTGTTGATAAGCGCGGTAATCTCTCGGTCGGGGTAGTTAGCTGCCACGTCAGTTCCGTCGAAGCGCCTCATCAGCGGCACGATTCCCGAGTGTGTGTAGCTGTGGAGAGCGTTCCTCACCCGCTCGGGAAGAAAGTTCTCAAACAGATTACCCAGCCCAAACTTCTGGTCGATCTGGGCGGGCACGGTTTTGAAGTCAACCCTGTATTTGTCCTTCTTCAGTCTGTCTAGGTCCTCGGGCGGGAGCATCAGCAACAGATGAGCGCGGACAGTAGCCTCCACAAACGGGCGCCATAGGGCGAAGGCGGCGCCGTAGAACTTCCAATGCAATAGGTTCAGAAGGCCCTTGTCATAGTCGCAAACGAGAGACCAGAGCCCGATTAGAAAGGGACTGGCTTCGGTCTTGATCGTGATCTTGCCGGCGTTGACGACCAAGTCCTCCAGCTTCTGCCCCAGCGCCCGGGCGTTTTGGATTTGCTCTTGCAGGTGATTATCGTCCATGAACATTTAGGATACCAACACTCTATTCCCCGCGGGCCGGGTGGCCCGTCCACGCGTTGTTTTTCGCCGGCCCATTTCAGAATGAGGCAACTCAGCCCGTTCACCCTTTTGCACCATTTCCGGTGCAATCACCCAAAACTTGTCAAGCCCCCTAAACCCTCCATTTTCGCCTAACTCATTGAATCCATGGCGACAATAAAGTCAGAAAGCATGTCTCATTTACCCCTCCCAATTTGCTAGTCTAAAAGTAGAAGCTGTGGAACGAAGGCGCGGATCACTCCGCGCCTTTTTTATTGTCGTAACCCGGAAATCAAACTATGAGCAAATCAGACTGCAAGCCCGGGGTGTCTTGGCTGCCCGCCGGATATCTCGGAACCAAGCGTATGGGCGAACTCGCCGAGCTGGGCTTCATGTATCACGCCGCCGCCTATGGCATCGGCGTTGCCCGGCCCTACGGCGATAGTCATCACTACGACCTTCTCACCCAGCACGGCAGGCGGCTGCTGCGCGTGCAAGTGAAATCCTGTTTCAGCAGCGAGCGCCTCCGCTACACCGGATTTCCCATCATCGTGGCCTGCCACTGGGGGCGGGGCAAGCTGCACTACAGCCTTGACGACGTTGACTTTATCGCCGCCTTCATCGCCAAATACGACGCCTGGTATCTGATTCCCATGGAATCACTAGGCACACGAAAAAATATCCGCCTATATCCAGGAAAACGAAAGCCAAGTCGAGGCGGCCAGTACGAACAGTACAGAGAGGCTTGGCACCTGCTTATGGAGGAACAAAGCAAAAGCCCCGGGAGTCAGCCGGGGCCCTAACGCGAGCCAAATTTTCCGAAACAGAAACTTCGCTACCAGCCTCTGGTCTGCAGCATGTTCGCTTCATCCAGAGCAGCGACGGCCAGGCCTTTCATGGCGCCGGTCAGGTCTTCGCTGACTTCAAGTAACACTTTAGGGTCGTTGAAGTGCGTGGCCGCGCGCACGATGGCGCGGGCGCGCTTCTCGGCCTCGGCAGGAGGGGCGAAAGCGCAGGTGTCATCGAAAGGATGCTTCGACACAGAATGTGTGCACGAGGTGCGAGCACCCATGAAGATGCCGCTGCCGACAAAGACGGCTTCCGCGCCGAGCTGCATCACCAGCGAGGCGTCGGCGGGCGTGGCAATGCCTCCGGCGGAAAAATTCGGCACCGGCAGCTTGCCTGCTTTCGCGACCATCTTGATCAGCTCGTACGGCGCCTGGTGTTCCTTGGCTTTGGCGTAGAGTTCTTCCTCGCTGAGCACGGTGAGGATTTTCATCTCCTGCACGATCTGGCGCATGTGCTTGACGGCGTGCACCACGTCGCCGGTGCCGGCTTCGCCCTTGGTGCGGATCATGGCCGCGCCTTCGGCGATGCGGCGCAGGGCTTCTCCCAGATTGCGCGCGCCGCAGACGAAAGGAACTTTGAAGGCGTGCTTGTCGACGTGATGCGCCTCGTCGGCCGGCGTGAGCACTTCGGATTCATCAATGTAATCGACGCCGAGTTCTTGCAGGATTTGCGCCTCGGCGAAATGGCCGATGCGGCACTTGGCCATCACCGGAATGGAGACAGCAGCCATGATCTCGCGAATCTTTTTGGGCGAGGCCATGCGGGCCACGCCGCCTTCGGCGCGAATCTGCGCGGGCACGCGCTCCAGCGCCATCACCGCGACGGCGCCGGCCTTTTCGGCGATCTCGGCCTGCTCCTTATTCGTAACGTCCATGATGACGCCGCCTTTGAGCATTTCGGCGAGGCCGGTCTTGAGGCGAAGAGAAGTGGAATTGCCGTTGTTCTGGGACATGGGTGGGACTCTTTTCTGGTTGCGAGCTGTCAGCTTTCAGCGATCAGCAAGCCTGGCGCGGCAAATCGCCGCGAATCTTTATTTTACAACGGAACGGCGGCAAGAGATTTTATATGCGCTCAAGTTCGCGCTGTGTCAGGGCATGGTCCACCGCGCCGGTATTGAGCGTGGAAGCGGGCTCGAAGAGAAGGATCCAGCACTCTTCTTCGGCGACGGGGCGGTGCTCGACGCCGCGCGGCATCACGAGGTACTCGCCTTCTTCGATCCAGAGGTGCCGGTCGCGGGCGTCTTTCTCGCGGTATTCCATGCGGAAGCGGCCTTTTACGACGAGGAACATCTCGTCTTCGTGCTCGTGACGATGCCAGATAAACTCGCCTTTCAGCTTGTCGAACTTGACGAACTGGCCGTTCAGTTCGGCGCCGATATAGGGCTTCCAGAACTCGCGAATCTGGCTGAACTTCTGGGCGATGTTCACTTTTTCCATAGGAGAATTTTACCGCGGGGCGGGATTTCGCGTTGCGGCGGCACAATTTTTCCGTCACAGCTAATCACGCGGCTTGGATATTGCGCCGACGCAGGAAGGGCAACGCTCCCAGACTCAAGGCAATGCCGGGAAGCACGACCCAGTTCAACATGACTACGGCCACGGCGGCCGGTTGGGGAGAAGGCTGTCCGGCATAGAGATTCGCAAACAGAATGCGAACCAGCAGAATAAAGGCAATCAGGCCGAAGTAGACTCCGGCAGGGAAAAGTGCCGAGGTCAGACGGATGAATCGAGTGGCGTGGGAGCGGCCGGAGAGAAAGGCCGCCGTCGCGCCGGCCAGTAAGGAAGCGGATAGTCCGACAAAATCGAGTTGCACCCCGCCGTAACTCTTGTACAGAATGTGAAAGCTGCGGCCGAGCGGTCGTAAAAGCAGCCAGGCCAGTAACGGCAACGCGATGGCGATCAGCATGCTGACCAGACCGGGCAGCCATAATTGCTTGGTGCGTGGGTTCATGATTTCCTCCTCGCGCTTGGAGCGCCTGATACTTCTCGCCAAGCGGCTGGAATCGGCGAGTTCGTCGAGGGCTCGCGCGACGGCCTGAGCTTCGGTCGATCCCTGGGAACGGTACTGTTCACGAAGATCTTCGAGGTGGCCCGCCAATTCGGCGATGATCTCGGATTCCTGCGCCGCGGAAAGGCCACGCAGGGGCAGGCGCTGGCGGAGAATTTGGTTCCAGTCACGCATGGCTCACCCCCGCTAGCTGGTCGAGCGCCTGGAAAAAGCCGCGCCATTCCTGCCGCAGCGGCGCCAGTTGCTTCTTCCCTGCCGGGGTCAGGCTGTAGTAGCGGCGGTCGCGGCCGGCCTCGTTGGATTGCCATTTGCCGGCGATCCATTTGCGTTTTTCCAGGCCGTAGAGCATGGGATAAAGCGATGCCAGGGTGAAGCGCAAGGCGCCCTGGGTTCGTTCGTCGATGCGGCGAGAGATTTCGAACCCATAAAGAGGCTGCTCATCCAGCAGGGCAAGAATGGCGAGTTCGGCGCTGCCCCGGGCGATCTTGGATCGGATACGCTTGCTCATGATGAATATAGGAATCCTATATTGTGAGCATTTTGTCAATGTTACTTTGGTTGGGTGGTAGTCATGCGCCAACGACAGAGGCCACGAAGTCGCGCGCAGGAAACGGAACCAGAGGGGACACAGGGCAGCTTAGGGCTTCCACTTATTTAGAAACGCGGTGAGTTCATCCGGATCCATGGAGCGGGCGGCTTCGAACTCGCCGTGTTGCTGGCTGTAGAGCAATTTGCCATCACTGTCTAGGACAGCCAGAGCGGGGATGCCGTGCTCCAGCGGCGTTTGGTATTCGGCGGCGATGTCGTTGTTCAGCTTGCCGTCATCGCCGATATCCACGTGAACGACGAGGAAGTTCGGGTCAACCACTTTGGCCAGGTTCGGTTGGTGGAGCGCGTAATCCAGCACATGGCAGTCGTAACACCAATTGGCGCCGAAAATGAGAATCACGTGCTTGTGCTCGCGGCCGGCGCGGGCGATGGCCTCTTTGATCTCGGCCTTCGCGTCGCTGTGGGGAGGGTAGATGACGGAATCGAGTTTGGCCGGCTGCGGCATCCTGACGATGCCGGTGTGTTTTGCGATTACGATGCGCCAGGCGGCCCCCTGCTGCAACCAGGCCTGGTCTTCCAGCACGTAGCGCGTGCGGAGGCCTTCAGCGGTTTTAGCCTGGAAGCTTACGACCAGCGAAATCATGTGCAGGCCCTGCTGGTCGCCGCTGTCGGTCTGGCGCACTTGTAAATCTGGGAGGTCTGCGGTTTTGAGCCCTTGCCAGAACTGAAACTCCTCTGCGATGTCATGCTGCTGCTTATCGCTGCCAATCGTTTTTGCCGGGGGGGCCGTGGAGTACAGAGCCTGAAGGGCGGTCACATTGCCAGAGCGCAATGCGGCTCCCCACTGGGTCAGGCCGGGGAATGGAGTGGTACCCGCGGATTGCGCGAAGGAAAGAGTGGCAGCTAAAAGGACAGGGGAAATTATGAAAAGCCGCATGAAGTCTCCGTGCTATTGAATGCCTTTGCGTTCGTGACGATCCCTTGCATTCTACATGCGCTGAAGCCTCTGCTTTTAGGCGTGCCGCGGTGGGAGGCGTTTTCTTCGGACCTCAGGTTGCTCGACTGGCATCCAAATCCTACCAGCCTGGAGAGAAGAGCGTAAACCACGAAGGGCACGAAGGTTCACGAAGGAGGGCGCCAGAGGAGCATAGCAAGCAGAGAAAGCACACGCCATCGCGGATGGCTAGGAGAAACAGCGCTATGAAAATCGGATTTATCGGTTTGGGGAATATGGGGTCGGGTATGGCGAAGAACCTGCTGAAGGCAGGGCACGAGGTCACGGTATACAACCGCACTCCGGCGAGAGCGCAGCCACTGGTGGAACTGGGGGCGCGCTACGCGGCGCAGGTGGCGGACGCCTGCCGCGGGGACGCCGTGTTCACCATGCTCTCCGATGATGCTGCCGTTGAGGGCGTGGTCTTTGGCAATAAAGGCATCGTCAGCAGCCTGAGCAAGGGCGCTATTCATATTTCGTCCAGCACCATCAGCGTGGCGCTTGTAGAAAGACTGGCTTCGGCGCACTTGACCAGCGGCCAGCGTTTGGTTTCCGCGCCGGTATTCGGGCGGCCGGAGGCGGCTGCGGCGGGGCAGCTTTTCGTTGCGGTGGCGGGCGCTGCGGATGCGGTTGGGACTTGCATGCCGCTGTTCGAAGCGCTCGGGCAGAAGACCACGTGCTTTGGCGCGAGTCCATCGGCCGCGAATCTGGTGAAGCTGAGCGGCAACTTCCTGATCTCGTCAGTGATTGAGGCTCTGGCCGAAGCCATGGCGCTGGTTGGAAAGGCTGGGTTGGATCAGCATCAATACGTCGACTTTCTGACTTCAACGCTCTTTACCGCTCCGGTTTACAAGACGTACGGCAAGCTGATCGCGGATAGAAAATTCCAACCGGCCGGATTCGCCGCTCCTTTGGGATTCAAGGACAACCGCCTGGTGCTGGCCGCGGCGGAAACGCTTCGGGTGCCGTTGCCCCTGGCCAGCCTGATCTACAATCGCTTCCTGACTTTGCTGGCGCACGGCGGAGATTCGCTGGATTGGTCGGCCTTTTCGCAGTTGGCGGCGGAGGATGCCGGACAAGCACACGACCCTGGCGCGGATTGAAGCGCTTCCCTGTCCCTCAGATCGCGGTTCACAAAACGATTCGCAGGTCACGCCGCGGGCGGCTGCACTTCAAGCAACCTCCGCTGCAGAAAGCGACGCTCACTGTCGTTGGTGGCCAGCGCGAGCGCTTGCGTGTAGGCCTTGGCCGCATCCTCGACGGCGCCCAAACGGCGTAGCAGATCGGCGCGCGCCGCATAAAGAAGATAGTAGCTGTCGAGATCGCCCGATGCGGCAAGCTGGTCGATAATCCGCAGACCCGAACGCGGCCCTTCCACCATGGCGACAGCAACCGCCCGGTTGAGCGAAACGACAGGCGACGGCTGGACTTGCTCCAGCATTTCGTAGAGCCGGATAATCTGCGGCCAATTAGTTTCTTCGGGTCGACCGGCGCGGCAATGCTGGGCAGCAATCGCTGCCTGCAATGCGAAGGGGCCGGGATGATTCGCCTGCGCCTCTTCCACCAAAGCCAACGCCTCGGCGATTTGCGGATGATTCCAGCGGCTGCGATCCTGTTCTTCGAGAACCACAATATCGCCTGCTTCGGTAAGGCGAGCTTCGCGGCGCGCGTCGTGCAAAAGCATGAGAGCTACCAGTCCGGTCGCTTCTGCCGGCGGGCGCGGCGACATGAGAGTCCGGACCAGTCGCCCGAGGCGGATGGCCTCGCCACAAAGATCGGTGCGCACCAGCGCGCCGCGGGTGGCGGCGTACCCCTCGTTGAACACAAGATAGATGACGGTGAGAACCGCCTCAAGACGCTCGGCGAGGTCCTCCGTGCCGGGAACTTTGTAAGGGATGCCCGCGTCGCGAATTTTGCGCTTTGCTCGCACCAGACGCTGCGCCATGGTCGCGACCGGCACCAGAAAGGCGCGGGCGATTTCGTCGGTCTCGAGGCCGCAGAGTGTGCGAAGCGTCAGGGCCACCTGGGCTTCAGGAGCCAGCGCGGGGTGGCAGCAAGTGAAAATCAGGCGCAGGCGATCGTCGGGAATCTCGTTGCTATCGTAGTCCGGCTCGGCGGATGGCTCGGACGCAGGCCCCTGAGCTTCCAGTTTCTGGGCCAAATTGGCCTGCCGCCGCAAGCGGTCAATGGCCTTGTGCCGGGCCGTCTGGACGATCCAGGCGCGCGGAAATTCAGGCACTCCCGATTCGCGCCACTGATCCACGGCGGCGGTGAATGCTTCTTGCGCAGACTCTTCCGCGAGGTCGAAGTCTCCCACCAGGCTGATAAGGGTAGCCACGATCCGCCCCCAATCGGAGCGGTACACTTCTTCAACGGCGGCAGCGATGTCCACAGGCATGCCCGATTGTATATTTTTCAGCGAACTGTCGATTTCGGCCGACCCCATTCGTCTAACCGATGGAAGGCAACGATATGAAATACATGTTGCTGATTTATTTGGACGAGAATTCCTTGAGCCAGGAGCAACGCGAAGAATGTTACCGGGATTCCGCTCAGTACGCCCAGGAACTCCATGATCAGGGAAAATACCTGGCGACCGCCCCGTTGCATCCAACCTCGACGGCCACCAGCGTTCGCACTCGCGACGGCAAGCGGCTGGTCACAGATGGGCCGTTCGCAGAAACGCGGGAGCAGCTTGGCGGCTTCTTCCTGATTGATGTCAAAGATCTGGATGAAGCGATCAGCATTGCCGGGCAAGTTCCGGCCGGGCGTTGGGGCACGGTGGAGATTCGGCCGGTTATTGATGTGGAAGGCGTACCCAACAGCCGGCTAGCCAGCTAACCGCAACATCAATTCATATTTAGGAGCGAAACATCATGCAAAAGGTCAGCACATGCCTGTGGTTCAACGGACAAGCCGAGGAGGCGATGAACTTCTACACCTCCATTTTCAAAGACTCGAAGAAGGGTTCGGTCAGCCGCTATGCCGAAGGCTCGCCGATGCCCAAGGGAACGGTGATGACCGCGACGTTCCAAATCTTCGGGCATGAATTCATGGCGCTGAATGGAGGGCCGCAGTATACATTTTCCCCCGCCATCTCATTCATCGTAACTTGCCAGACGCAGGCGGAAATCGACGACTACTGGCACAAACTCTCCGTGCAGGGCAAGCAAGTTCAGTGCGGCTGGGTAACCGACAAATTCGGCGTGTCCTGGCAGGTTGTGCCTTCGATTTTGGGCGAATTGGTGGCGAAGGGCGAATCCGCCCAAACGCAGCGTATGATGCAGGCCCTTTGGAAAATGACTAAGCTGGACATCCAGAAGCTGAAAGACGCCTACGACGGAAAATAATTTGGGGCGGTTGTCGATTTCGCGAGTTGCGGTTCGACATACCGGTAGAAAGGCAGAACGTAAGGAGCGAGGACAATGCGATTCATGATGACTGTGAAAGCGAGCAAGGATTCCGAAGCGGGCAAATTGCCCAGCGTGGAACTCTTGTCGGCCATGCAGAAATACAACGAAGAACTGATGAAAGCGGGCGTGCTAGTAGATCTCGCCGGGCTGCACCCCAGCTCGAAGGGCGCACGCATCAAGTTTGAAGGGTGGAAGCGCACCGTGACGGATGGGCCCTTTGCCGAGACCAAGGAGTTGATCGCGGGTTATTGGATCATCCGCGTGAATTCGCTGGAAGAGGCCGTCAATTGGGCCAAGCGGGTTCCCGATCCGCACGGCGAAGGACGGGACGGCGAGATCGAAATTCGCCAGATTTTTGAGCTGGAGGACTTTGAGCCTAGCGAAGCTCTCGATCACGCCAAGGAACTGGAAAAAGAGCTGGCGGCGAGCAAGCAGTAGGCGGCGGGAGCGCACAACTTACTCAATTCAGGAGAGAACCATGCAATTCATGATGATCGTGAAATCCACCAAGGATTCTGAAGCCGGCCGCCCTCCCAATCCTGAGCTGATGGCGGCCATCGCGAAAATGGGTGCGGAGGCTGCCAAGAAAGGCCTCATGGTGATAAGCGGTGGTCTGCAGCCGAGTTCGCAAGGCGCGCGCATTCATGTCTCGGGCGGAAAGACCTCCGTCATTGACGGCCCCTTCGCCGAGACCAAGGAACTGGTCGGCGGGTACGCGATTTTCAATCTGCCCTCGAAAGAAGAGGCGGTCAAAATGGGCCGCGACTTCATGCAGCTCCACGCCGATATTCTGGGGCCTTCCTACGACGGCCAATTGGAAATCCGCCCCCTGATGGATCCTCCGCCAAACGAGGTGCGGCGTGGCTAAGACGCATTTCAATTTGTCATTCCGACGATGAGCGGAGCGGAGAGGAGGAATCTGTTTTTCACTCACGCCGGAGAAGCAGATTCCTCGCGCGATGAGCGCGCTTCCGAATGACAACGGGATCTGGAAATTTCGAACATCAACTAAAGGAGAAATACATGCAATTGAATTCTCATCTTCACTTCAGCGGGCAGTGCGAGGAGGCGTTTACGTTCTACGAAAAATGCCTCGGCGGCAAGATCGAAGGCTTGTTCCGTTACCGGGAGACGCCCGGGGGGCCTCCGGTGCCTGCCGAATGGAGCAACAAAGTCATGCACGCAAGCATGAAGATTGGCGACCAGGTATTGATGGGCATGGATGCGCCGCCGGATCGCTTTCACAAGCCGCAGGGGTTCCACGTGAACATCGCCGTCAAAGACCTTGCCGAGGGCAAGAAAATTGCCGAACAGTTGTCGGAGAAGGGCAACGTCAGCATGCCGTTCGGGCCCACGTTCTGGTCGCCGGGCTTCGCCATGTTTGTCGACCGCTTCGGCACGCCGTGGATGGTGAACGTCGAACAAGCTGCTTGACCTGCGTCCGCGCTTGGCGTGCTGGTGTGGCTGGATCATATTTGCGGGACCGCGGGCTGCGCTCGCTTGTTCCTCTGAGACATGAAACGACGTAGCAAATCACATTCTCTGGCTCCTGGGCGGGACCCTCTTGCCATCAAACGCAAGAAGGTCCCGCACGAATTCGTGCTTGAGGCCATCGCTTCGTTGTCGCCGGAGACGCGTCCCATGTTCAGCTGTCTCGCGGTGTACGTGAAGGACAAGATCGTACTCGCGCTTCGCGACAAGCACGGCGAAACCGCCGATGACAACGGCATGTGGCTGGCCACCACCGTCGAGCATCATGAAAGCCTGCGCCGAGATTTTCCGAACATGCGGTCGATTCGTGTGCTTGGAAAGAAAGTAACGGGATGGCAGCTTCTCCCCGCCGATGCGCCGGATTTTGAAGAGGCTGCGCTGCGGGCTTGCGAGTTCATCATTGCCGGAGACGAGCGCATCGGGAAGGTGCCGGCGTCGCGGCGCGCGGCGGGCAAGCAAATAAAGGACAACAGGAAGAAACATTAATGGCGAATCTACGGCCGGCTGAACATTTCGAGCAGAACATCGGAAGCTTGCTGGGCCGCGCTTGCAGAAACCGTTCCGAGTTTCCTGACCAGTCGCCGTCGGTCAACGGCACGAAGCTGGTCCAGCGCGATCTGGCCGGATTTTCCACGAAAGCGCAGCGGTACGCGCGTGGGGTAAGGACGAATGGTCGTGGTCATGGGCGCAACCGTGACGGTCTGCAAATGGCGGTTCATTTCGTCTGGCGAGATCACCAGGCACGGCCGGGTCTTTTGGATTTCCGCGCCCTGAGTAGGATCGAGCGACACCAGCCAAACTTCGTCCCGGCGCGGAACGGGGCTTACCACCGCCATTCCTTGCGGTCGAAGTCGCTGGCGCCGGCGTCGAGCAGGACTTCATCTTGGGCTGCGGACCCAGCGGCGCAAAATCGCTCTTCCCAGCCCTGGCGGGCGGGGCGCTCTGGCGAAATGATCAGGCATTCTTTGTCCACGCGCAGCTCGACTTCGTCGCCGAAGCCGCATTGCTCGATGAGCGGCTTGGGAATGCGAATGCCTCGCGAATTGCCAATGCGAATGAGTTCAGCTTTCATGGGTAATTACATTGTACTTACATCTGGGCGCGACGGCAAGCCGCGAAGCGGCGAAAAAGTGCAGCCCAGGGCGCAAGCCCTGGGTCAGAAGCAATAGATGAACCCCCGCAGGGGCGAAAGAAAAGTAGGCCGCGATGGAGAATGGAGTCGTCGTTATGCCTGAAAAGGTTTGGCGATACATAAGTTTCTCTCGATTGGTTTGGTTGCTTCAAAAGAAGCAGCTTTGGTTATCGCGGGCAGATTTGCTTGGTGATCCGTGGGAGATAAGCCTTGCTGGCAAGCAACTAGCACGTGTCATTTCTCGCCATCCGATTGTCCCGGTGACGGAACGCCTATCGGGCAAAAGGGCGGAATCAGCAATGGAACGATCTGAGAGAATAATCAAGTCGTGGCGGCGTCAAACATTCATCAATTGCTGGACAGCCTCGAACCACGAATCCCACGCCCTATGGCGTATTTACTGCCCTTCTGTTGAGGGAGTCGCGATCCAAACCACTTTTGCTAGGCTTCAAGGGTCACTCGGTGGTCTGCCTCTCTATCGAGTCACATACGAAATACCTGGAAGTAACGCAAGGACTCCCACAATCTCTGACCTGGCATCGAAAAAACGACCGATGTTTTCGTACGAGCAAGAAGTGCGTGTAATCCTGGCCACGAGTCCCGACCAAGAGGCTGATACAGGTCAAGGAGTCCGCGGTCATTGCATCCAATGGGACCCAGAAAAGCATGTTGAAACTGTGCGAGTTCACCCGGAGGCTGATTGTTCGTTCATGGAGACAGTGGTGGCCATTATCGAACACTACGCTCCCGCGCTAAGAGACGTGGTGAAATGGTCGGCAATGAGCGACAATCCCCCATTCCAGCTAACACTGATGTCGATTTAAATTGAGGAGACAAATTATGTCCACAGTCCGCGTTCTTGTAGGCACCCACAAAGGCGCATTCATCCTCACCGCAGACGGCAAGCGGGAAAAGTGGGACGTTTCCGGCCCCCACTTTGCCGGCTGGGAGTTGTATCACCTGAAGGGCTCGCCGGTTGATCCCAACCGCATCTACGCTTCGCAGACCAGCGGATGGTTCGGGCAGATCATCCAGCGCTCCGACGACGGCGGCAAAACCTGGCACCAGCCGGGCACGCCGCCGGGAGAGACGCCCGCGCCGGGTCCGCCGCAAGCCGCGAGCAATAAGTTCGTCTATGACAAGGACGCCGCTCCGCTGACCACGCATCAGTGGTATGACGGCACGCAGCATCCGTGGGAGTTCAAGCGGGTGTGGCATCTGGAGCCGTCGCTCACCGATCCCGATACGGTTTACGCCGGCGTGGAAGACGCCGCCATTTTCCGCTCGACCGATGGCGGCGAGAACTGGAAGGAACTCCCCGGCCTGCGCGGGCACGGCACCGGCCCCAAGTGGCAGCCGGGCGCGGGCGGTATGTGCCTGCACACTCTGATTCTTGATCCCAGCAATGTGCAGCGAATGTGGATTGCTATCTCGGCGGCGGGCGCGTTCCGCACCGACGACGGCGGCACCAGCTGGAAGCCGATCAACCGCGGCCTGCGCTCGCAATACATCCCCGACCCGAACGCTGAGATCGGCCACTGCGTGCACCACATTGCCATGAGCCCGAAGCGGCCGGGCGTGCTCTTCATGCAAAAGCATTGGGACGTGATGCGCTCCGACGATGCCGGCGACAACTGGACGGAAGTCAGCGGCAACCTGCCCACCGATTTCGGCTTCGTCATCGACGTACACGCGCACGAGCCGGAGACGATTTATGTGGTGCCCATCAAGAGCGATAGCGAGCACTTCCCTCCCGAGGGCAAGCTGCGCGTGTACCGCAGCAAGACCGGCGGCAACGAGTGGGAAGCTTTGACCAACGGCCTGCCGCAAAAAGACTGCTACGTCAACGTGCTGCGCGACGCCATGGCCGTGGACACGCTCGACAACTGCGGAATTTATTTCGGCACGACCGGCGGCCAGGTATATTGCTCCGCCGATGCAGGCGATAGCTGGAACGCGATTGTAAGCAATCTGCCGGCGGTGTTGAGCGTGGAGGTGCAGACGATTGGGTGAGGGCGCGTCTGGGACCGGATTCGGGTTGGCGCAATGTTCCTGCAGGAACATTGCGTCGTGACGTGTTTGTGATGACATGTAAGCCTAAGAGGGCAAAGCCTGCGCCAGTGCGGCGAACTACCAAGAGGCCCGACGACCTCGTGGCAGTTGCGCCCTGTGGGCGCGTAAGCCAAGATGGCACGGCTGAAACCGCTGCCTTGATACGAACTAAGTAGGGCTTACCAACGCTCTCTTGACTTTAGATATACAATAGTAATGTAGATCATTGTGAGTTGGAGGCGCTATGCAAGTATCCAAATGGGGAAACAGCCTTGCTGTGCGTTTACCCTCGGAAGTGGTGGAGGCCCTCGATCTAAAAGAGGGCGACCAGATCGAAATTCGCATTGCCAGCGCGCGGGAATTCAAAGTGCGCCGCGACCCCGCCCGGCAGCGTGCCTTAGCGGGTTTACGCCGGCTGCGCCGGCCCTTGCCTGTGGGATTTGTATTTGACCGGGCAGAAGCCAATGCTCGCTAAAGATTTCCTCGATACGAATGTGCTGATCTACGCCATCGGCAAAAACGACCCTCGCGCATCCAAAGCGGAAGCCCTGCTGGCAAGTGGTGGGAGGATCAGTGTCCAATCTTTGAACGAATTCGCTTCGGTGGCGCGGCGCAAGCTTGCTATGTCCTGGAAGGAAGTAAGAGAAACTCTGGATCTGATTTGCATTTTGTGCCCGGACCCGGTGCCGATTTCGCTCGACACGCACAAGGGTGCTCTGGCCATCGCAGAAAAATACGGATACAACGTCTACGATGCGTTGATAGCTGCCGCCGCTCTGGAATCCGGTTGCAAGACGCTTTACTCTGAAGACTTGCAGGACGGACAGATTATCAACCGGCAATTGACGGTTCGGAATCCATTTCAGTGAGGGGTTTCGTATCAGGGCACGGCTTTTCAGCCGTGCCGTTCGGAGACGTAAACATGAGACCCCGCGCCGGTACGGCGCAATTACCAGGAAGCCGGACGCTTTCGTGGCAGTTGCGCCCCACGGGCGCGTAGGAATACGGCATGGCTGAAGCCGATGCCCTGATACGCACCTTGTGGGCGGCCCTAGAAATTTCGAAGGATGATCGACCAATGAAATCTGTAATCTCCTTTCTCTTCCTGTGCTCTTGCATTCCCACGATCGCTCAAGATTTCGCCCCCATCTCGCCTCCCAAACCTGATCTTATCCTGAAGGGCCCCGGTTCGAAAGAGCAGCCAACTATGGCGTTGGGGAACATGAAGACCGATAGCAACGGCAAGGTTACCGGTTCCTTTGTGGTTTACGGCGGTCCGTCGCTGACCCAAGTTTCTAGTCTGTCGTTCAGCGCTGATGGAAAACTGCTGGCAGTAGGTGGCACTCCGAATTTCGTTGAAGTCTGGGACCTAGAGAATCAAAGAAAAATTCTTGCGTTCGCGGGCGGCTCAAACGTTGCTTTGGCACCTGACGGGAAAGTACTTGTTTCCGACGGCAAGGATATTCGATTGTGGGGCGTTCCATCAGGAGAGTTGTTAAGGACGATCAAATGGACTGGAGAAATGATTCGTCAGTTTTCTTTTAGTCCCGATGGAACCAGTCTCCTCGTCAGCTCTAACGGAAATGATGATGCCGTGTTTGCCATTCCAGCTGGTAAACGAATTGCGACGCTAAAGAACACGCAACATGGGCAGTTTTCGAAGGACGGTTCGCTTGTAATAGGCGGGAACGCAAAGCATATCTTGATCTGGCGTACGAAAGACTGGAGCCAAGTGCGCGATCTTCCAAGCGGCCCAGATTACGTCACGCGCTTTGCCCTTGATCCAAAGGAGGATTTGGCGGTGGTCGGAGGTCCCAATAGCGCAAGATTGGTTCGTTTGGGCTCCGGCGAAGAAGTTGGTAAGGTCGGGCAAGGCTACACCAATTTTGCCGCTTTCAGCAGGGAGGGTTCACTGGTCTTAACTTATCCGAGTAGCGGGTTCAGTGTTTGGGATCGGACGGGCAAGCAACTATGCAGAATTTCAGAATTGGGAAACGGAACAATGGCTATTAGCGGCGATGATCGGTGGCTCGCCGCTCCGCCTGTAGGAAGCGGAGATGTGAGTATCTGGAAAATGCAAACTCTTCTGACGTCCCGCAATGTACCCAGCGTGGTGGTTCAATAACGTAATGATCCGCATCCTCCTCCCTTTCCACCTCCGAACCCTGGCGCATGCCGGCAGCGAGGTGACGCTCGAAGTTGAGGGCCCGGTCACGCAGCGCTCGGTGCTGGATGCGCTCGAGGCCCGCTATCCCATGCTGCGGGGCGCCATCCGTGACCACGACACGCAACAACGCCGCCCCTTCCTGCGCTTCTTCGCCTGCGAAGAAGACCTCTCTCACGAATCACCCGACGCCCCGCTCCCCGACGCCGTCGCGTCCGGCAAGGAGCCGTTTATTGTGATTGGGGCGATTGCGGGAGGGTAGCTCGCGGTTGCGCGGTACCATTTTTGCGTGCCCATCTCCGACACGAGTTCCGTGGCGCAAGCGATGCAGATCGAAGTTCAGCGTTCGATGTCGGGAGAGGATCGCCTGCTTCTTGCATTTGAGATGGGTATGTTTGCCCGTGAACTGAACCGGCAGCGAATTCGGAGAGAGCATCCCGAGTGGCCGGAAGCGCGCGTGGCGCACGAGCTGTTGAGGCTGGCCCTGCTTCCCGCGCCCTTTCCTGACATGCAATGAGCTTCCCGGCCGCGAGTTGATGCCTTGTTGAGAGCGCGACCCACTCAGCCAAGGCTATTATTCTGAAGTGACTGCACCGCCGGACAAACCCGCCAGGACGCTGCTGCGGAAGGGCTTGCTCCGATTCCTGGTGCGATGGCTGGTCATCGGCGGCGCGCTGCTTTGGTTGCTTGCCGCGCTGACCATGGTGGCGGCGCGGTGGATCGACCCGCCGACGACCGCGGTGCACATCGAGCGCCGGATGCAGGCGTGGGTCCATGGCAGGCCGTATCGCGAGCGCTACCAATTCATTCCGCTCAGCCAAATCTCGCCCGATCTGCAGCACGCCGTGATCGCCGCGGAGGACGCGCGCTTCTACCAGCACCACGGGTTCGATTGGCAGCAGGTCCAAATCGCCGCTCAGGACGATTTGGAAGGCGAGCGCACTCGCGGAGCTTCCACCTTGACGCAGCAACTCGTGAAAAACCTATTCTTCGGGACGGGCCGCTCCATCCTGCGCAAGGGCGTAGAGACCACGCTGGTACCGGTGGCCGAACTCGTGCTCGGCAAAAAGCGCATTCTGGAGATTTATCTCAACGTGGTGGAATGGGGCCCTGGCATCTATGGCGCAGAGCCGGCGTGTCGTCACTATTACCAAGTCCCAGCCCGCAGCATCGGCCGCGAACAGGCGGCACGGCTCGCCGCAATTCTGCCGGCCCCGCTGAAGCGACGACCCGAGCGCATGAATAACTACAGCACAATTATTCTTAAACGGATGAGCCAAATGGGTTGGTAGCAATGGCTGATAGGTCGGGGCAGCCACGAAAGAAAACTGCGCTTGGACGGCCGAGGGCGGCCGTCCCCACGTGGGCAACGGAATAACTTAGTTGCTGTCCGGGCGGCGCTTCAAAGTCGGCCGCTGATCGTCGGGCGAGGTACCGCCCTTGTCGCTGGGATTGGCGGAGCGCCGCAGGCTGGGCTTGTTGCCTTCCTTCTGGTCTACCAGCTTGCGCCGGTTTTCGAGGGCGGCCAAGCGGGCTTTCACGTCGTCGAATTCCGAGGTGGAAACCAAATACTGCTCCCGCGCTGGCAAAATGGTGGCAATCTCGTGCTGCGAGGCCTCAATGCGGTCGGGCGTCTGCGGATGAGTGTCGAAGGCTTTGGCCAGCGTGCCGGGCTTCTTCTTTTCCATGGCCTGAATCTTTTCGAAGAAGGCGACAAAGGCCTGCGGATCGTATCCGGCTTTGTACATGTACTGCAGGCCAAGGTAGTCGGCCTGGGCTTCAAAGCCGCGGGAGAATTTGAGGAAGGTCAAGGGTAGCGCCAGACTGGCGGCTTCGTACCCTGCATAACCCACTGCCCCACCCACGAAGATCAGCGGAATGGAAGCGATGTTCATAATGTTGAGCCGGGTGTTCTCGCGGGCGGCGTGGCAGGCGGCTACGTGGGCAATTTCATGGGCCATAACGCCAGCCAGTTCAGCTTCCTCGTCCGCGGCCAAAATCAAGCCTGAATTCACGTAGAAGAATCCGCCTGGCAAGGCCATGGCATTGACGACATCAGAGTCGATGACCTTGATGGTAAAGGGCACCTGGGCATCGGAGTTGCGCACCAGGTTCTGGCCGACACGGTTTACATACTCAGTCACCACAGGATCGGTTACGAGCTTGGACTGGGCTTCCACCTGCATGGCGTAGCCCTTGCCCATGGCAATCTGCTTTTCCAGGCTGTACCAGTTGCCCAAGCCTTTGTTGCAGCCCACGTTGCGATTGCCAATGGCATCCACGTCGTCCATTCCGCCGTCATGCTTGACTTTGTCGGGATCAGCGCCATCCACCGCGGGTGACAACGTCGCTTTGTCGCTCGGCGAAGCGCTATCCGCCGTTGGGCTATCAGAGGTGGGAGCGTCTTGCGGCTTGGCCTGGGGAGCGGTTGTCGTCCCAGGCTGCGCGGCCGGAATGGAAGCAGGTTGGGTTTGTGCGAGCGCGGCGGGCGCTATGTACCCAAATGCCAATAGCGAAGCAGCCAATACGAAGAGTTTTAACTTCATAATCCACTCCCTTTTCAGCCCAGCGGGGATTCCCGGCACGATTATAACCCTCTCCGGCCCAGGCTCACCTAGGAGTTTGGACGCAGCCGGCAGCCCGAAGGTTACCTGGCGTGCTTCAAGGAGTTACAGGGAGCGCGTTCGGTTGATCGGCTCAGTCGTAATACTCCAGCCCCAGGTGAGTAATCAGGCCCTCTCCCCGCAAGTGGCGCAATGTGTTTTTCAGCTTCATCGATTGGATGAACAAATCGTGCTCGGGATACAGCCCGGGGGCGGTCATGGGAGACTTGAAGTAGAAGCTCATCCACTCCTGGATGCCGAGGCTTTTTAGTTCTGTACTGCGCCGGGCGAGGTCGAGGAAGAGCACTAGATCGAGGACAATGGGAGCGGCCAGGATGGAATCGCGACAGAGGAAATCAACCTTGATCTGCATGGGATAGCCGAGCCAGCCGAAGATATCTATGTTATCCCAACCCTCTTTGTTATCACCGCGCGGTGGATAATAGTTAATGCGGACCTTGTGGGTGAAATTGCCGTAGAGCTCGGGATAGAGTTCGGGCTGGAGGATGTGCTCCAACACGGAGAGTTTGGACTCTTCCTTGGTCTTGAACGAGCCTGGATCTTCCAGAACTTCGCCGTCGCGATTGCCCAGAATGTTGGTGGAGAACCAACCGTTGAGGCCGATCATGCGGGCTTTGAAGCCCGGAGCCAGAATGGTCTTGATCAGGGTCTGGCCGGTTTTGAAGTCCTTGCCGCAGATGGGAGCGTCGTTTTCTTTTGAAAGCGTGTGCATGACCGGCAGGTCGACGGTCAGGTTGGGAGCGCCGTTGGCGAAGGGGACGCCTTCCATCAGCGAAGCGTAGGCGTAGATCATCGAGGGCGCGATGGATTCGTCATTTTGCAACATCGCCTTCTCGAAGGCCTTGAGCGATTGGTGGGCGGCGGTGGGCTCGAGGAAGATTTCAGTCGAGCCGCACCAGATGGTAATCAAGCGATCCGCGCCGGAAGTCTTGCGGAACTCGCGGATGTCGGCGCGGACCTGCTCGGCTAAGTCCATTTTGTTCTTGCCCTTCTTTACGTTGGAGCCGTCGAGCTTTTTGACATAATTCCGGTCGAAGACCGCCTTACGTGGCTTGACAGTGCTGAGGAAGGGCTTGATCTGGTCGAGGAGCGACTTGTCGAGCACACCTGCCTTTGAAGCGGCGGTGTACATATCGTCTTCGAAAAGGTCCCAGCCGGTGAATACGAGGTCGTCGAGGCCGGCGAGAGGGACGAACTCTTTGATCTTGGGAGAGCGGCCTTCGGTTCGCTTGCCGAGGCGGATGGTTCCCATTTGGGTGAGCGAGCCGATGGGCTTGGCCAGGCCTTTGCGCACCGCTTCCACGCCTGCCACAAACGTTGTGGCCACGGCGCCCATGCCGGGAATCATGATGCCGAGCTTGCCCTTGGCGGGCTGAATATCGCTGCTGCTTGCCGGTGTTTTCGGACTCTTTTGCCGTGTCGCCATCGTTTGGGAGCTTCCTTGTGAGGTTTGTCAGATTAAGGCAAACGGGTATGTTCTCGTATTGTGGACGGATTTGCAACCGGAGACGACACAAGTTCGGACCATTTCGGTTTACTCCGCAGCGCGGATGCGATTCTGCCAATGGCTCCATAGGAAATACGCAATGCCCAGAAGCAAGGCCACGCCGATCACTAGGTCGAACTGGTGGAAATACTTGCCCAGCGCGCGCCAGTTTTCTCCCAGCTTCATGCCGAACCAGGCAAGGGCGAAGCACCAGGGCCAAGAGCCAAGGAACGTGTAGATATGAAAGCGTCCGCGGGGCATGCGGGCAATACCGGCGGGCAGCGCTATAAAGGTGCGAATGACAGGCAGAAGGCGGGCGACGAAGACGGCGAGATATCCCCAGCGGGCGAAGAAGCGGTCAGCCCAGTCGAGTTCGCGATGGCTGAGCAGAATCCAGCGGCCATATTTTTCCACCAGCGGGCGGCCGCCGTAGCAGCCGATTTCGTAGGCCACGAGCGATCCCAGATTGCAGCCAATGGCGCCGGCGGTGGCTACCCAGAGCAATTTCATGGTGCCGGTGAAAACCAGATAGCCAGCGAAGGGCATGATCAGCTCGGAAGGCAGGGGAATGCAGGCAGATTCGATCGCCATCAGCAGAGTGATGCCGCCGTAGCCGGTGGCGGCGATGACCGACTTGATGGCTACGAATAAGATGGCGAGGATTTTTTCGGTCATGTTGGCGAGTCGCTCTGGGCGGCCCAGGCGGTCCCCAGACTAGAATGAGCCTTCCTGGGTGAAGGTGTATCCGGGAAGCGAAGCGCCGTCCGCGCTTTTCGCTACCTTCACGCGCAGCACTGCGGCATCGGGCGCCGCGCCTTCGGTGGGCCGCAGCATGGCGTACTGCGAGAACACTTCGTTATAAACCTTGGTGACCAGGTAGTCCTGGCCGTTCTCATTGCTGCGCCAAATTTGCCCGAGTTGGATGGACTTTACCGACAAGAATTTCTCCGCTGCAAGCAGTTCCAGACTACTTGCGCTGGCGAGTGGAGTCAATTGCGGGCGCTGGTTCGGAGGATGCGGAGCGCTTTTCGAGCGCGGCGCTGCCGCCGAAGGCAATTTGCTACCATGAAACGGGATTTCGAGGGATCGCGATGGCACGAGGTGTAGGGCCGAGGCAACCGGCGAGAACCGGGCGACAGGAGGGAGTTCGTTCCAGCACACTCCGGCTGAAGGCTGCCGGGGCTTCGGCGCGCCCCGGACGGACGAAAAAGGCCGCCCCCGCGCGCGCGTCGCGGAAAAGAAAATCTTCGGCGGCATACAATCCGCTGGCGCCGGAACGCATTCAGCAAATTCTGCAACGGCTGGATCAGCTTTATCCCGACGTCACCTGCGCGTTGCATCACAAGAGTGCATGGGAACTGCTGGTCGCGACCATCCTGTCGGCGCAGTCAACCGACGCGAATGTGAATCGGGTGACGCCGGAATTATTCAAGAAATATCCGACGGTGGATGCCTTCGCGATGCTGACGCCGGAAGAGCTACAACCGGATATCTATTCGACCGGCTTCTTCCGCAACAAGGCGAAGTCGGTGGTCGGCGCGGCAAAGAGAATTGTCACTGACTTCGGTGGGCAGGTGCCCGACGAAATGGATAAGCTGCTCACCCTTCCGGGCGTGGCGCGAAAAACCGCCAACGTGGTGCTGGGGACGTGGTTTGGAAAAGCAGAAGGGGTGGTGGTCGATACCCACGTTACTCGCATTGCGCGGCGCTTAGAGCTGACCAAGAACGTGGACGCTCCGAAAATCGAGCAAGATCTGATGCAAATGATTCCACGCGAAAGGTGGATTCTTTTCTCCCACCAGGTCATCTGGCATGGCCGAACGCTGTGTATTGCACGCGGTCCTAAGTGCGCCGATTGCGCGATGGAAAAGCTGTGCCATGCCGAGGATAAGACCTGGACGACGGTCGAGGTGCATCCCGGAGCAAAGCTGTAACAGCACGGTCACCATGCTCTGCTAGACTTTTCTTCAGTCCAGCCATGCGGATTCAATTTTACTTTGCTATCGTCATGCTCATGAGTGCGTTGACCACGGCCCAAACCCTGCCCGCCCCACAAGCCATCACCGATCCGGAACTGATCAAAAGCAAGCCCAATGCGGATGTTGAAAAAAATCTGACCATCGAAAAGCTCTACATGACGCGAGCCATCGGGAGCACCACTTGGTCGCCGGATGGGAAGACGATCGCGTTCATCTCGAACATCAGCGGCCGAAACAATTTGTGGCTGGTTCCCTCGGAGGGCGGCTGGCCGACCCAACTCACCATCAGCGAGCAGCGGCAAAGCCGGCCGGCCTGGTCGCCCGATGGGCGGTGGATTGCATATCAATCCGACTATGACGGCGACGAGCAGTGGGATATTTTTCTGGTTTCGCCGAAGACCGGGCAAGTCGTGAATCTGACCAACACCCGGCTGATTGCGGAAGAAGACCCGGTGTGGTCGCCGGACGGACGCTACCTGGCCTTCATGGTGAAGCCGAAAACGTCGTCGGTTTTTGAGATTGACGTGTACGACATGATCATGCGGCAAGTGCAGCATGTGACCAGCGGCACTGCGAAAGACAGAATGAACGTAAATCCGGTTTGGTCGCCCGGCGGCGAGTCGATCGTATACACCCAAGAGCAGTCCAAGGGCACGGACTCGAATATCTTCTTGGTTGAGCTGGCTACCGGGAAAAGCACCCTCCTCACTCCTCATCAAGGAGAACAGACCTATCGCGCCGACGACATTCTTACGGTTCCGGATGGAAAGAGGCTCCTGATCACATCCAACGCGGGCAACGGCTACCAAAACGTAGGGCTCCTGGATATCAGCACGAAGGGCGAGCAGGTGCACCTCGGAAAAATCCAATGGCTGACGCGCGACAAATGGGAGATCGAAGGCGGCAACTTTTCTCCCGATGGCAAACAAGCGCTATGGACCGCGAACGTGGATGGCATCGCGGATATCTATTTACATAGTCTGGTCTCGGGAAAGACGATTTCCCTGCCCCTGGCGAAAGGCGTGAATTCCCCCGCAGGCTCGGAGTCGGCCTTCAGCCACGATGGTTCGCGCCTGCTCTACTACCACAATGGGCCGGATGCGCCCAATGATGTTTGGGTTTACACGCTGGCGACCGGCAAATCGCAGCAGATTACGCATTCTCTGGTTGCAGGCATGCGTCCTGAGGACATGGTCGAGCCGTATCTGGTGCATTATCCCAGCCGCGACGGCAAGTGGACGATTTCAGCTTTTCTTTATGTGCCCTACAACATGGCGCGCAGCGGGCAGAATGCCGCGATTGTTTATCTCCACGGCGGGCCCGCGTCGCAGACGGTGAATTCGTTCAATCGATTCATTCAATTTGCCGCGAATCAGGGGTACATGGTGCTGGCGCCGAATTATCGCGGCTCGACCGGCTATGGGAAAGAATTTCAGCAGGCCAATTTGTTCGATATGGGCGGCGGCGATTTGCAGGATGTGCTGGCGGGCGTGGATTTCATCAAGCAGACCGGATTTCTCGATCCCAAGAAGATCGCGGTGATGGGGGCGAGCTATGGCGGGTATCTCAGCATGATGGCAGTGACCAAAGCGCCTGATATATGGGCGGCCGGGGTGCCGATTGTGCCGTTCGTGAATTGGTTTACCGAGATCGAGAACGAGGATCCGGTGCTGCAGCAGTCGGATTTGGCGACCATGGGCGACCCCGTGAAAAATAAAGCGTTGTTCGAAGACCGCTCGCCGATATTTTTTGTGGACCGGATCAAAGCGCCGCTGTTCTTGATAGCGGGTGGACATGACCCGCGATGCCCGCAAGAGGAAACGCAGCAAGTGGTGGAGGCGATCAAGAAGCGCGGCGGAGAGGCTGAGGCGAAGATTTACGAAAATGAAGGCCACGGCTTTGCGCGGGTGGAGAATCAGATCGACGCGTATCAGCGGGTGGGGGATTTTTTGAAAGCGAAGGTGCCGCCGGCCGATTGCGGGTGCTCGCTGACGGAGTAGGAGGTTCTGCGCGGGGGCTGGCATTTCGCGAGCGGCGAGGAATTTCTATACCCATGATACGGCTCAGGGTAGGGATGCTTCGACTCCACGGAGCTTCGCTACTGCGAAGCTTCCGTGCCGCTCAGCATGACAACGCGCTCAGCGTGACGATGGCTTTGATCAATCCCGGAATGGTGTATACCTTGGCTTCGGTGTCGACCGGCAGACCCAATTCGCGCAGTGTGGCGGATGTCACTGGGCCGATCGAGGCGAAGCGAACGCCGTGCAGGGGAATGAGTTTCTGCGGGCGGGAACGCCGCGTGGGTCCGAGCAACGCGACAAAGTTCTTGGCCGTTGAGGAACTCGTGAAGGCGATGACGTCGGGGCGGCGCTTGGGATCACGGAGCGCAGCACGTAAGCGCGCCTTCGACGATTTGGGAACAACGGTTTCGTAGGTTTCGACGACATCCACCTTTGCGCCCAGCTTGCGCAGTTCGCGCGGGATCACATCGCGGGCGACTTTGGCGCGGGCGAGCAGCACGCGCTTCCCTTTCACTTTCGAGCGCAGACTCTTCACAACCGACT
Source organism: uncultured Acidobacteriaceae bacterium (assembly GCA_963770915.1). GTDB lineage: Bacteria > Acidobacteriota > Terriglobia > Terriglobales > Acidobacteriaceae > PALSA-270. Next base: position 76,269 of record CAVYRG010000001.1, on the reverse strand, counting down.
CCGCCACATATTGTTTGGGTACGACGTGCACCTTCAGGCCGCGTTCTTCGATGGCTTTCTGCGTGGCGGGACCGATGGCCGCAACCTGCAAATGTCTCATGCTGTTCCTGCCGACGCGAAGTCTCCTGGCCCGCTCCCAGAAGGCTTCCACACCATTCACGCTAGTCAGGATGAGCCAGTCATAACTGTCGATATTCTTCAAAGCCGAATCGAGCGGTGCATAGGAACGCGGTTTGCGGATCTCGATGAACGGAATCTCGAGGACGTACGCTCCCAGCTTGTGCAGGCCGGCGGAGAGCGCACTGGCCTGGTGGCGTGCTCGGCCGACCAGGATGCGGCAGCGGGAAAGTGGCGCCTCGGTTTCAAAGGGCACGTTCTTCTCTACGGGAGGCATTCGCGTCGAGGACGGATTCGCATTGGCCAGAGTGGGCATCTTGCTTACTTCGCTCAATGAACGGTTTCCCGATCGAGTCCTGCGGCGCCTAGCAACTTCGCGTTTAGTGATCCGCCGCCAAACAACATTTCCTCAAGTGCGGCGTTAAGCTCTTCTGGCAGCAGCCGGCCCGTTCCGCCATCTTGGAGATAGAACTGAGCCGCCCGCCGCATCAATTCCTTGATAAATGCGGCGCTAGCCCTATCCGTTTTGCGGACGATCATTTGCACCACCTCGTCCTCCAAAGGCAGTCCGCATGCATAGAGGCGCACGAGTCGCGCACGGCCGGATTCGTCCGGAAGAGGGAACTCGATTGCTTGGTCGATTCGGCCAGGCCGCGAGGCTAGGGCTGCTTCCAGGTTTTCCGGGCGATTGGTGGTCAGCACGAACAAAACGGCGGCGTCTTCGCGAAGACCATCCATTTCGTTCAATAGCTTATTCAAGAGGCTCTCGTCGCACGTGCCATACATGGTTTCGCGTGCACGCGCGATAAGGTCCACGTCTTCAATCACGAGCATCGCGGGCTGAAGGAATCGCGCTAACTGAAAATAGTGGTCTAAGAGGCCGACTTGTTCTGCTGTGACCAACAGCGTGGTGTGGTCCGGAAGTTGGCTGGCCAAATAATGAATTGTATGTGTTTTGCCCGTGCCGGGTGGCCCGTAGAACAGTACTCCCTTTTTGACCGGCAAACCAAGCTTGCGGATTTGCTCCCGCTGACGAATGAAATCGCCGATGTTGCGGTCGAGAAGCTGAAGAGTTTTGGCGGGAAGGATGACATCATCCCGAGTCACTTGGCGCAGTTTATGTATGCGCAAGAGGCCGGTGTGGCCGGAATACCTGTCGGCAGCTTCTAATGAGATAACCTTTCCCCGATAGGAGGCGGTGCGTTGCACCAGACCTTCCAGTTGATCGAAGAGCCGCCGCGACAGTTTGGACCCGGTCTCTCCAGGGGGGACGGCGATTTCGACATGGGTGCCGGACGGACGGCCGAAATGCGTCGCGGCGCTGAGCAGCAGAGCAAAGGGGGTAGTGCCTTCGTGACTCAGCCAAAGCGCCTGTCGCAGACATCGTGCGGGCAAAGTTTCTCCGATGTCTATCTCTTCATGCTGCAAAGGGCTGATCACCACCGGGTCGTGATTGTTTCCCATCGCATGCGCGATGGTTAGGGTTTCGTGAGCATGCTGATTGTGAAGGCCCAGGAGTTCCACTTTTGGAAACTCAGCAAATAGTCTTTCCAATCCCAATTGGACGTCCACTCGTGCAGTAAGCGGAAACGTTCGTCTTGCCGTCACCAATTCGTGCAGAACATGCCTGCGAAAGTGGCGTTTCAGGGTCGTTTCGGCCAGCGGTGGGCCCGGCTTTCTAGTTTTTTTCATGTCTTAGCAAGACCTCCCGAGCATTTCGCTGGCGTTAACGATTTAGCCATACACTTCCTCCAGGATTTCATCGGCCCCGCAGTCAAGCAAAGCGTCCGCGATCGCTTCTCCCAGCTTCACTGGATCATGGCCCGAACCGGATTCACGCAATATTCTCGTGCCATCGGGGCGGGCGACGACGGCTTCAAGGTGCAAGAGGCCGTCGTTCATCACCGCCAGCGCGCCGATGGGGACTTGGCAGCCTCCGCCAAGTTTTGTGAGCAAAGCGCGCTCGCAGGTGGTTGTGGCGCGAGCCGAGGGATCATCCAAAAACGCCAAATGCTCGCGCGTAAGCGCATCGCCCGCTCTGATTTCAATTCCCAAAGCCCCTTGTCCTGCGGCGGGGCACATCTGGCTCGGGGTGAGCAACTGCTTGGCCCACTCGGTTTTCTCCAGGCGGCGTAGTCCTGCCGCCGCAAGAATCAACCCGTCATATTGGCCGGCCTCCAGCTTGCGCAGACGAGTATCCACATTGCCGCGTAAGGGGTGGATTTCTATGTCGGGGCACAAAGCTTTGAGTTGCGCGTGGCGCCGCAAGCTGCTGGTTCCCACTCGCGCACCGGGCGGCAGCTGCTCGATGCTTTGGTAGCGAAGAGAGCAAAACGCATCACGCGGGTCTTCCCTGCGGGGAATGGCCACGATGTCAAACCCGGCAGGAAGCTCCGTGGGCAGGTCTTTTAGACTGTGAACCGCCAAATCGATACGTTCCTCGGCAAGCGCCTCTTCAATTTCCTTGGTGAACATGCCCTTGGTACCGACCTGGGCCAGGGCGACGTCGGTGATCTTGTCGCCGGTGGTCTTGATGATTTCAAGGTCCACGGTGTGGCCACGCGGAAGCAGCAATCCCGTGATGTGATGAGCCTGCCAGAGCGCCAACTGAGAGCCCCGGGAGCCGATCCGCAGGCGGGCCATCAGCGGTCCTCGCGCTCTGCCGGTTCCTCTTGCGGCGCGCCGGGCTTGCGATCCTGCAGTTTGAAGAGGCGGCGCACCACATCGATCACCGTAGTAGCCTCGGGGGCGCGAGCCGCAGTCTTCAGCTCGCTGATGGGAGTGTGCATGATTTTGTTGACGATGCCGCGAGTCAGAGCCTCGATGGCCAGATCCTGCTCGGGCGTGAGCGGGCCCAGCCGGCCGCGCACGCGGTCGATTTCGGCCTGGCGGATGGTTTCGATGTGATCCTGCAAAGAAACGATTGTTGGGACCACTTGCAACGCTTGCAGGCGCGCCTGAAAGCGCTCGACTTCCACGTCGATGATGCTTTCGGCGCGAAGGGCTTCTTTTTTTCGGTCGGTTACGTGCGCACTGACGGCCTGCTGCAGGTCGTCGATATCGTAAACGAAAATTCCGTCGAGCTTATTCATCCCCTCGTCGACATCGCGAGGCACAGCGATGTCGATGAAGAACATGGGACGGTTTTTGCGGCGGCTCAGGAACATCTCGCCGTGCTCGCGCTTGAAGATCGCGACCGGCGCGCCGGTGGAAGTGATCACGATATCGGCGCGATCGCAGGTGTTGTAGATCTCGGAGAAGTGGATGGCCTCGCCGTTGAACTTGGCGGCCAGCTGCACGGCCCGGTCGTAAGTGCGATTGGCTACGAATATTGAAGCCGCGCCGTGAGCCTGCAGATGACGCGCGGCCAGTTCGCTCATCTTGCCCGCGCCGACGAGGTAGACGTGCTTGCCTTGCAGCGACCCGAAAATCTTCTTGGCCAATTCCACTGCCACGGAGGCGATGGAGACCGCGGACGAGCCCACCGCCGTCTCGGTGCGCACACGCTTAGCCACGGCGAACGCGCGCGTGAGCAGCAGGTCAAGCTGCGAGTTCACCGCGCCTACCGCCCGCGCGGTGGCATAGGCCTCTTTCACCTGGCCGAGAATTTGCGCTTCGCCGACCACCATGGAATCCAGACTGGAGGTAACCCGGAAGAGATGGCGGATGGCTTCCCCTTCGCTGTAGTCGTAGAGGTGCGGCTCCAGTTCCGCCGGGTTCAGCTGGAAATAGGCATGCAGGAAACCTCGCAGATCGGCAGCGCCGTTCTGGGTGCGAGCCAGCAGTTCCACGCGGTTGCAGGTCGAAAGAATCAAGCCTTCAGCGACGCCGGGATGTTGCACGAAACGCTGCAGAGCCTCCGGCAGTTTGGATTCCGGGATGGCCAGCCGTTCGCGCACCTCGACCGGGGCGGTGAGATGGTTGACGCCGATCAGCCGAAAGTTCATGACTTGACGAACCTATGAATGGCGCTGAAGTAGTTGGCCGACCACGCAATGATGGCCGCGGCAAATACGCCGGCCGCAAGGTAAGCCGCGCGGCGGCCGCGCCAGCCTGCGGTCCAGCGCGTGTAAACCATGACCATGTAAACGATCCACATGAGAATCGAGAGTAGGATTTTAGGGTCGAAGAAATCGATTCGCCCGAATGTGGCCTGCGCCACCACCGTGCCGGCAATCAGCCCCAACGTCATAAACGGGAAGCCGAGTAGCAGCGAGCGGTAGCCGATGTCATCAATGACCTCAAGCGCCGGCAGGCGAGAAAGAATCCCGCTCGATTTCTTGGATTTGAGCGTGTGTTCCTGGATGAGGTACAGCAGACTTGCCCCAAAACTGACGAACAAAGCCGCGTAGCCGGTGAAAATGAGGGCGACATGCGCAATCAACCAGCCCTTGCGCACCCCAGCCGGCATTTGCAGGAAAGGTTGTTCGCCCGCAACCGCGACCAACGTCAAAAGGAATACCAGGGGAAACACCACAATGCCGGGCGAAGTTGTCTTGTAGACCATGTAGATGATCATGAAGATGACCATGATCAGGAAAGCCAGTACCGATTCCGCATTGTGCACCGAGGTCCAGGTGATCTGGCCCGAAAGGCGGATCGCTTCCGCCAGCGAAACAAAATGAAAGACCATGCCGAGGTAGGCAGCATGGAGAGCGAGTCTTCCCAACAGATCGCTGGTGCGGGTCAGCGCCACCAGCGCATAGAGCAGGCCGACCGCGTAGCAGCCGAGCGCGACTCGCAACCAGAGAATAGGCATAGATAGAAAAAGTGCGGTCGTGCCAGGGGTTGTTCTGGCCCGCCAGGTCGATTATAGACTGCACCGTGCACAGGGCAGGAGACCGCGACCGCTAGCTCCTCTGCACTTTAGTCCACGCGCAGAGCCGCCAAAAGCTGCTCAAGCGTGGCGGAATCGACCAGCAACCGCCGGCCATCGGCCATCATGTTTTCAATTTCGTCAAAGGCCTGGAACAAGCGCATTTTCGCCGCGCCATATTCTTCGGCTTCGCTAAGGGCGCGACCGTGGGCGGAGGCCCATCCTCGCAGCGCCGCCTGGGTCAGAAACACGCTGACCGAAAAGGTGGTTTTGCGATCCGCGGTCACGTCGAAAATAAATTCGTCGGCCGGAATTTCTGACGGAGCCGGCAAAGCCGAGCGCTTTCCCACAAAGTAGTACTGGTAGACGTACCCCTGACCACCCGTATAAGTCTTCATGCGGCGGACGGTCATGGGCGCGTTCTCATGCATCGATCTTGGCCTCGCGCAGACGCCTTGCAGCGGTCTCCGACCGGACCGGCGAGTAGTAAACCTCTTTGAAGGTGTACGATTTCCCCCGCGAGGCCAGGATCGGCAGAATCTCGATGTGCCAATGGTAGTCCTCGTCCAGCGTTTTCCAGTATCCCAGTCTCTTCGAAGGATGCTGGCTATTGGGAGAGGTGTGCAGTACGAGATGAAAATCCTCAGTAATGGTCCGAATGCGCTGGAGCGTGCGCCGTAGCAGGGCCGCCAGATCCCGCAGCGACCCGTGCCGGTTCAAGACGAAGCGCTCAAAAGCAGCCTCGTGAGTGCGAGGCAGAATCCAGGTTTCATAGGGGACACGGGGCGCGTAAGGAACCAGGGCAACAAAGTCTCCGCGAAATTCAACCAGGCGCAGGTTCTGCTGCGCTTCCTGAGAAATGATGTCGCAAAAAACGCAGCGCTCTTTCTGCTTGAAGTACTCGCGGCAAGCGCGCAGTTCGTAGAGCACCCGGCGGGGGACAAATGTGGTCGCGGTGAGCTGCGAATTGGGATGCGAAAATTCCTGGCCTGCACTCGCGCCGTAATTCTTGAAAATGCTGACGTACTTGAAGCGGCCGTCGCCCTTGAGGTCTTGAATCCGCTGCGCAGTTAGCTGCAGGAAAGGCTCAATTTCCGCATCGCTCGCCTTCCACAGATGAAGGTCATGTTTGGGGTTTTCGACCAGCACTTCGTGCGCGCCCACAGACTGCATCTGGTCGTACAATCCGTCTCCACGCCGGGCCGGGTCGCCTTCGACGCGATAGAGGGGCGCGGGGTGAACCACCGCGCGGGCCGACCAGGGCTTGCCCTCGATCCCAGGCAGACTGGAGACAAAGTGTGCTGGCGCGAGCGAGTCGGGACAGAATTGGCAAGGCCCAAAACGCGGGGCTAATTCGGGCCCATCATCGCCAATCATCACCCAGGAACGGGTAATGGGGTCTTTGCGAAGTTCCATGGCAGTAAGGAAAGCACTCGCGCGAGCCTACGTCAACTGGCGTGGGCCCCGGAGGCTGATGCTTCTGGTTTGTTATAATCCGCGAACGAACTCCTCGCAATGACCGAGTCGTCCACGCCGCTGATGCGGCAATACGCCGCGATCAAGAAAGAGCATCCCACCGCCCTTCTTTTCTTTCGCCTGGGCGATTTCTATGAGCTTTTCTTCGACGATGCCATCCTGGCCGCGCGCGAACTGCAAATCACATTGACCTCGCGCAATAAGGAAAAAGGCATCAAGGTGCCGATGTGCGGCGTACCCTACCACGCGGCCGAATCCTACATTGCGAAGCTGATTCGCAAAGGATTCAAGGTGGCCGTATGCGAGCAAGTGGAGGATCCGAGGTTAGCCAAAAAGCTGGTGCGGCGTGAAGTCACACGCGTGGTCACGCCCGGCACGGCGGCCGATGCGGGGCTGAGTTCGGAGGAGAACAACTTTCTGGCTGCGCTGGCGCAAAGCGAAGACCGGGCGGGATTCGCAGCGCTGGACCTTTCCACGGGAGAATTTCGCGCCACTGAATTTCGAGGTGCCGACGCGGACCGCAGGATTCAGGACGAGCTGCTGCAGCTGCGGCCGAAAGAAGTGCTGTATGGATCTTCGGCGCCGCTGTTCGAAGGCCGAAGGCAGGCCGGCACGCGCAATGTGCCGCAGCCGCGCAAAGGCGAGGAGGGCTGGGCGGAAACTCCTTTGGATGATTGGATATTCGCGCCTGACCACGCCGTTCCGCTGCTGGAAAATCATTTTGGTGTTCTCTCTCTCGAAGGCTTTGGCCTGGCAGGCAAACCGGCCGCGGCCGCGGCCGCGGGCGCAATTCTCTATTACGTGCGCTCGACGCAGCGCGGGACGCTCGACCACGTCGATCGCATCGGCTTTTATGAGCGGCAGAACTGCCTGGTGCTCGACGCGGTCACGGTGCGGAATCTCGAACTGATCGAGCCACTGTTCACCGGCAGCGACGCCGGTATGACGTTGTTCCGAGCCATCGACGCCACTGTCACCCCTATGGGCAAACGCCTGCTGCGCTCGTGGCTGCTTCGGCCATCGATTGATTTGGCGGAGATTAACGCGCGGCTGGACGCGGTGGAGTTGCAAGTCAAGGAAACTGTCGGGCGGGAGGAATTGCGCCGCGCCATCGACGGCGTGCTCGATCTGGAACGCCTGCTGAGCCGGGTAACCCTGGAGACGGCAAATCCCCGCGATGTGCTGGCGCTGGCTGCCTCACTGGCGAAGTTGCCCGCAGCCCGCGCTGCGCTGGCAAGATTTACAGCAACTCGGTCGCAAACTCTGCATGCTTCTCTCGACGAGTTAGGCGATCTGCGCGAGCGCATCCAGAAGGCGATTGTCCCGGAGCCGCCCATTTCCCTGAGCGACGGCGGAGTGATCGAACACGGAGTGGACAGGGAACTTGACCAGTTGCGCGACCTCAGCCGCAACAGCAAGCAATTCCTCGCTCAGATCGAGCAGCGCGAGCGGCAGCGGACCGGAATCGGGTCACTCAAGGTGAAGTTCAACTCCATTTTTGGCTATTACCTTGAGGTCTCGAAGCCAAATCTGCACCTGGTTCCTGCCGACTATGAGCGCAAGCAAACCTTGGTCGGCGCGGAGCGCTTCACTACTCCTGAGCTGAAAGAGTACGAATCGAAGATTCTTGACGCCCAAGAGAAAATCGTCGAGATTGAGCGGCGGCTGTTCGCGGAACTGCGTTCGGCAATCGCAGCGGAGGCGCGGCGCATACGGCAAACTGCGCTGGCGCTGGCGGAAGTCGACGTGCTTGCCTCGCTGGCGCACGTCGCCGCCCTGCGCAACTACTGCCGTCCGCACTTCGACAACTCCTCCGATATTGAGGTCGTGGAAGGCCGGCATCCCGTCATCGAGCAGCAGGAGCTTGGCGGCGGCGAGCGCTTTGTGCCGAACGGTTTGTACCTAGATTCGACTACGCACACGGTTCTCGTGCTGACCGGGCCGAACATGGGCGGCAAGTCGACTTATTTGCGGCAGGCCGCGCTCACCGTGATCATGGCGCAGATGGGGTCGTTTGTTCCGGCGCGCTCGGCGCGCTTGGGAGTGGTGGACCGCGTGTTCACGCGCATCGGCGCCAGCGACAACCTGGCCCGCGGCCGCTCCACCTTTATGGTCGAAATGACCGAGACGGCGGCCATCCTTCACACGGCAACGCCGCGGTCGCTCATCTTGCTCGACGAAGTTGGGCGCGGAACGTCTACTTATGATGGGCTGGCCATCGCCTGGGCGGCAGTCGAGTTTATCCATAGCCGTACGCGAGCGAAAACGCTGTTCGCCACGCACTACTTTGAATTGACCGAGCTGGCGAATGCCCTGCCCGGGGTGAAGAACTATCACGTCGCGGTAAAAGAAACCGGTAGCGGGATCGTGTTTTTGCGCAAGGTTGAGCCCGGCGCCGCCGATCGCAGCTACGGAATCGAAGTGGCAAAACTGGCTGGGCTGCCGGGCGAAGTTATCGAGCGAGCGAGAGAAGTGCTGGCTGAGCACGAGTCGGCGGAGACGGAAGTGACCGGACATCTTTCACCTGGGGCGCGGCCGCAATCGCCGCAACTGACCATCTTCACGCCGCTTTCGCAGCCGGTGCTGGAACAGTTGCGCGAGGTGGACCTGAATCGCCTTACACCGCTCGAGGCGCTGAATCTGCTGGCGGAATTGAAGCGGCAGATCGACTAACCGCGGCGCCACGTTTTATCCGGCAAGACGCCGGGGCTACAAATGAGGCCATCGTTCTCGTGCCCAAGGCAAGATCTCCAGTTCGACAGGTCGGCAAGCTTCTCATCCTCGGTTTTGAAGGCGTCGAAATGTCGGCGCGGCTGGCTTCGCTGCTTAAGCGATTGCAGCCGGCGGGCGTGATTCTGTTCGCCCGCAACATTGTCACTGCCGAGCAAACGCACAGGCTGCTCGCGGAGTGCCAGAAATGCGTGGCCGGACCGTTGTTCAAATGCGTGGACCTCGAAGGCGGCAGGGTCGATCGCTTGCGAAAAGTGCTTGGCCCCGCGCCTTCGCCCGCGGATGTTTTCGCTTCGCGGAGTCGCAAACTCTTTCGCGCTCACGGCAAAGTGATTGGCGATTCCTGCCGCACGCTGGGCTTTAACACCGACCTCGCGCCGGTCGTCGACTTGGCGCTGCCGGCATCGCGGGCAGTGATGAGTTCGCGCGCGGTTTCGGCGAAGCCTAAAGATGTCGTGCTCTACGCTCGGGAATTTTTGGCCGGACTTCGCTCGGCGGGCGTAGTGGGCGCGGCCAAGCACTTCCCCGGCCTGGGGGAAGCGAATCTCGATACGCATCGCGAATTGCCGAGTGTTGCGAAATCGTGGAAGAAGCTGTGGGCGGAGGATATCTATCCCTATCGTGCGCTGCGGCGTCAGGCGCTAATGGTGCTGGTGGGACACGCGAGCTATCCTGCCGTTACAAAACGGCGAACGCCCGCCTCGCTTTCGGAACAATGGATCACCCAGGTGCTGCGCGGAAAGATCGGCTATCGTGGTTTGGTGATTTCGGACGATCTGGAAATGGGAGGAGTGCTCGAAGCCGCGCCCATTGAACAAGCCGCGGTCATGCACATTCGCGCCGGCGGAGATCTGTGCCTGGTTTGCCACCAGGAAGACCGCATTGTGCGCTGCTATGAGACGCTCGTCTCTGAAGCTGAACGTGATCCGCGGTTCGCGGGGAGAGTCAACGAATCGGTGACGCGCGTGATGACCTTCGCCAGGAAATCTCCCGAGTTAAAACGCCGGGTTGCGTCGCCGAGTTCGGCAAGAGTTGGAAGGCTCAAACGGCAACTGTGGGAATTCTCCGAAGAGGTGCGGCTCGCAGGCGTGCAGGCCGCGGAGCGGCGGACGGAATCATGATCGTCGCGGGAGTGATGAGCGGGACCTCGGCCGACGGAATCGACATTGCGCTGGTGAAAATTGAGCACTCGCGGCGTGTCGGCCGCCGAAACAACCAGGATCCTGTGACGATTCGGCTTCTCGCCCACGCCGAGTATCCTTACCCAGCTTCCGTTCGCCATGCTGTACTGGCCGCCATGAACGCGCGGGAGGCTAAGGTCGCGGATCTTTCCCGCCTGAATTTTCTTCTCGGCGAACTCTATGCCGAAGCCGTCTTGCGTACCCAGCGGCGATTTCGCATCAAGGCAGAGCTGGTTGGCTGCCATGGGCAAACCCTCTACCATCAGGGCGACGCGGCGCCATTTCTCGCACACCGCATTGCCGCCACCTGGCAAACCGGCGAAGCCTCCGTAATCGCTTCGCGCGTGGGTATTCCGGTGGTATCCGATTTTCGTCCCGCAGACATGTCCGCCGGAGGAAAAGGCGCGCCGCTGGTTCCCTACCTGGATTATCTGCTCTGTCGTGATCGGCGCATCGGCCGCGTGATTCAGAACATCGGGGGCATTGCCAATCTCACGGCCATTCCGGCGGGCGCGTCGGCCGATCGAATCCTCGCTTTCGATACCGGACCCGGCAATATGGTGATTGATGCCGTGACCGCGCTGCTTTTTAACAAACCCTACGACCCCAAGGGAAAGATGGCCGCTTCCGGAAAGGTGCTCGATGGCGTGGTCGGGGAGTTGCTGCGAAGGCCGTTCTTTCGCCGCAAACCGCCCAAGACGGCAGGGCGCGAGGAATTTGGACGGGAATTCGTAGAGGCGTTCTTGCGCCTCTGCAGCGGAGCAAGAAAGCAAGATATCGTTGCGACTGCAACGGCACTAACCGCGCGGTCCATTGCTGATGCTCTGCGAAGGCACGTCTTGCCCAGCGGGAGATTCCGTGAATTGATTGTTTCCGGCGGAGGAGCCAGCAATCTGACCCTCATGGCGATGTTGGCGGATGCAATCCAGCCCCATGGGCTCAAGCTTCGCACCTCCGATGAATTCGGGCTGCCCTCGAAAGCCAAAGAAGCGGTCGCGTTCGCTTTGCTGGCATATCAAACCTGGAATCGCAAACCTTCCAATGTCCCTTCTGCGACGGGAGCCCGCCGCTCTGTAATACTTGGGAAAATCTCCTATGCGTGAGAGCGTTGCGATGCGGGCTCCGCGTTGGCGTTATATTTTCACCAATGTTCTCACGCTGGGAATCGCTTTGCTGGCTGCTTCCTGTTCCCGAAAGCCCGATCCCAACACGCTGGTGATGACGATCGAAAGCAGCCCGGCCAACCTTGATCCGCGAGTAGGGATTGATGCGCAATCGGAACGCATCGACGAATTGCTGTTCGACGACATTCTGACGCGGGACGCGCACTTCGATGTCCAGCCCGGATTGGCCGAAAGCTGGGACATTTCCGATCCGCTCACCTACATTTTTCATTTGCGCCACGGCGTTAGCTTTCATGATGGCCAACCGCTCACCTCGCGCGATGTGAAGTGGACATTCGATTCCCTGCTACAGGGCAAGATTCGCACCACCAAAACGGCCACCTACAGCCCGGTGGACCGCATTGACGCGCCAGATCCTTATACCGTCATCTTCCGTCTGAAAAGGCCCTTCTCGTCTTTGTTGTGGAACCTTTCTGGCGCAGCGATTGGAATCGTGCCGTACGGCAGCGGCGAAGAAGAAGGGCGTAAGCCGATCGGCTCCGGGCCGTTCCGCTTTGTGAGCGCAGAGCAGGACCGCGATGTGGTGATCGAGCGCAACGACGCCTACTGGGGTGAGAAAGCGCACCTGCAGCGGGTACGTTTTATCATCACTCCGGATATGACCACGCGTGCCCTTGAACTGCGCAAGGGCAGCGCGGACGTCGCCATCAACGCCTTGACCTCCGACACCGTGCTGGCGCTCAGGCGGGAGCGGAATCTGCAGGAACTGGAAGCTCCCGGCACGGAACTCACGTATTTGGCCTTCAACCTCCGCGACCCGATTCTCAAAGATGTTCGTGTGCGGCAGGCGATTGCCTGTGCCATCGATCGCCAGCCCATGATTCACTATTTGCTGCGTGATTTCGCTCGGCCTGCATCCAGCGTTCTTCCGCCGGAGAGTTGGGCCTTCAGCAACGACGGTCCCGGCTGCGCCCACAATCTGGCCCGCGCGCGTGCATTGCTCGATGAAGCTGGATATCCCGCGGTGAATGGGGTGCGCTTCCATCTCACCATGAAGACCTCTTCCGATGAAAGCCCGCGTCTGCTGGCGGCGGTGCTGCAGCAGCAATTGCGCGACGTCGGCATTGCCCTCGACATTCGCACCTTCGAGTTTGCCACTTTTTTTGCCGACGTGACCCACGGCGAATTTCAGATATACGCCCTGCGCTGGGTGGGCGGCAATGAAGATCCGGACATGTTCCAGTACGCGTTCGACTCCAGCAAATTTGCGCCAAATGGAGCAAATCGCGGCTTCTACAGAAATCCTCAGGTTGACTCGCTCATCGCTCAAGCGGTTTACGAATCCAATCGGGGAAAGCGGAGGCAGCTCTACGTGGAGATCCAGCACATCCTTTCCGTTGACTTGCCCTACATCAATTTGTGGTACGTGGATAACGTCATGGTGGCGTCGAAGCGGGTAACGAATCTCACGCTGAATTCGTCCGGTAATTACGACTTTCTCAAGACGGCAGAACTTACTCCTGCACCGTAGCTCTAGTTGCCCTGCTGCCAACCGCGCAAAATCGCCGTGTTACCATCGCAACGGGACCATGCACATACTCTTCATTGGAGATATTTTTGGCCGGCCGGGCCGTGCGATCGTAAAGGACCGCCTGCCGCAGCTGGTCAAACAGCATGCCATTGATCTAATCATCGCCAACGGCGAGAATGCGGCCGCCGGATTCGGCATTACCCCTCCGCTCGCTGAAGACCTGTTCGAGCTGGGAATCGACGTCATCACCACCGGCAATCACATTTGGGATAAGCGAGAGATTGTCGATTATTTTCGAATCCGCGGAAGCGAACCCGCATACTCCGGCACGGCGAGTGCTGCGGCCGGCGAATTATCCGGCCGGAATGCCCGGCTGGGGCTTGTATGAAGGCCAGAAGAACGGCGCCGCCTACGCCGTCATCAATCTGCAGGGGCGCGTTTTCATGGCCGCCAACGATGACCCCTTCCGCGTGGCCGACGAGCTACTCAAGCACCTGAAGGCGAAGGTCGTTCTGGTCGACATCCACGCCGAGGCTACTTCGGAGAAGATTTCTCTGGGATGGTATCTGGATGGCCGTGTAACAGCGGTCGTCGGGACGCACACGCACGTCCCTACAGCCGACGAGCGAGTTTTACCCGAAGGCACGGCGTACATCACAGATGTAGGCATGAGCGGCCCGTTCGATGGCGTGATCGGCGTTCAAAAAGAACTGGTCGTCGGCAAATTCCTAAACAACATGCCGGTGCGCTTTGAGCCGGCGACCGGCGACGTGCGGCTGTGCGCCGTGGTGGTGGATTGCGACGAGGCCACGGGAAAAGCTCGCGCGATCGAGCGTGTAATGCTCCACTAAGGAACCCCTAACGCAACCCCAGAATCTTCGCGCTTCCCTTATATTGTTCTTATGTCCAAACCTTCTCGCGCAAAGTCTCCGCGTTCCAAAACCAAAGCGCGTGTCCTCTCTTCCCGCGTCGTCTATCAAGGCCCGGCGTTCTGGGTGAGTTTCGACACGGTAAGAGAACCTTCGGGCATTCAGGCGCGCCGCGACATCGTTCACCACACTGGCTCTGTCGTCGTGCTGGCGGTGGATGAGGGTGGCGCCGAGCCGCTCGTCTTGCTCGAGCGTCAATATCGCCACGCCGCCCAGAAGTATCTTTGGGAGCTGCCGGCCGGCCGCATCGACAAAGGCGAGAAAGAGCTGGCCGCCGCCAAGCGCGAGCTGCGCGAAGAAACCGGCTACGCGGCCAAGAGTTGGCGCAGGGTTCTCCGCTTTTATGCCAGCCCGGGGTTTGTGGCGGAAACCATGTCGGTTTTCCTGGCTCGCGGGTTGCGCGCCGGAACCGCCGAACCCGAGGCCGACGAGGCCATTCAAGTTCGCATGACTCCTCTTTCCCAAGTGGTCCGCATGATCATGCAAGGCCGCATTGAGGACGGGAAGACCATCTCCGGCGTTCTCTGGCTGGCGCGGCACCTGAAAGCGTAACCCGCGCCGGTTAGGCCTCTTCTCCTTGACAGCGCTCCGCGAATAGCATGACAATTAGCCAAATTGAAAGGCACGGCCTCGGAGCTTGAGTACGTGCCCGAGGGGGCGTCTGTGGAGCGCTTGAAAGGCATCGTAAAGTGGTTTAACAACGCCAAAGGATATGGTTTCATCGGACGCGACGACGGCGCGGATGTTTTTGTTCACTACAGCGCCATCACCTCCGAAGGCTACAAAAGCCTGCAAGAAGGCGATCAGGTAGAGTTCGAGATCGCGCAAGGCCAGAAAGGTCCTCAGGCGGCCAACGTTACCAAGGCTTCTTGAGGTTTAACTTTAAGACCTGACCGCTCGCGGATTCTCTCGGGAAGCCCCGTTTGTATTTTTTCTCCTCTTACCTTCATAATCTGCCCTCGTAACTTATTCGGAAAGCTCGCGCTTGACTGCCCATGGACAACAAGGCCATCGCCAACATTCTCTATGAGACCGCCGACCTGCTGGAGATCGACGGGCAGGATTCCTTTCGCATCCGCTCCTATCGCAATGCCGCCCAGGCCATTGAAGCCCTTCCGCAACAGATTGCCGATTTGATCGGCGAGCCCAAGAGCGTGCTGGCCATTCCCGGCATCGGCAAAGGCATGCTCCTGAACCTGCAGGAAATCTTCAAAGACGGAAGGCTGGCGCTGCATGCCGAGCTGCTCAAGAAGTACCGCCCCACCATGCTCGATCTCCTCAAGATTCAGGGACTCGGCCCCAAGACCATTGCCCTGATCTGGAGCGCGTACCAGGTTAGCGATCTGGAAGGCGTGGAGAAACTGGCGCAGGAAGGAAAAATTCGCGAACTGCCGCGTATGGGTGAAAAGCAGGAGCAAAAGCTGCTGAAAGCCATTCAAGATTACCGCCGCATCGCCGGCCGGTTCTTGCTGGATGCCGCCGAAAACGAGGCGCAGAAGATCATCGCGCATTTGTCGGGATATCCTGGGGTCGGCAAGATCACTCCCGCCGGCTCGCTGCGCCGCGGGCGCGAAACCGTCGGCGACCTAGATATTCTGGTGAGCGGCCCCGCTTGCAGCGATGACGCCAAGCGCGAACAACTGATCGAGCATGTCATCAAGCTGCCGGGGCTGATGGATATCATCGCGCGCGGCGAAAACAAAGTCAGCTTCCGCCTGCGCGGCGGCATGCAGGTGGACGTGCGCCTGCTGCCGCCCGAATCCTTTGGCGCCGCCATGCAGTATTTCACCGGGTCAAAGGCGCATAACGTTGCGCTTCGCCAGCGCGCCCTCAAAATGGGCTACACCCTTAGCGAATACAGCCTGGCGCGATTGGATAATGAGAAAGTTGTCGCCGGAAAGACCGAAGAGGAAATCTACGCCGCGCTCAAGCTTGACTACATCCCGCCTGAACTGCGGGAGAACCTAGGGGAAATCGACGCAGCGGCCGAGCATACCCTGCCAACGCTTATCACGCGGTCCGACCTGCAGGGCGACGTGCACATGCACACCGTCGAAACCGATGGCCGTAACACCATTGCCGAGATGGCCGAAGCGGCCCGCGACCGCGGATACAAGTACATGGCCATCACCGACCACTCCAAGAACCTGGCCTTTGCCAATGGACTCGACGATGAGCGTGCGGTGCAGCACATCCAGCGCATTCACGCGGCCAACCAGCAGATCGACGGCATCAAGATCTTTGCCGGCATTGAAGTGGACATTCTCGCCGACGGAACGCTCGACCTTTCCGATTCCGTGCTGGAGCAAATGGACATCGTAATTGCCAGCGTGCACTCTCACTTCAATCAGAGCGCCAGCGAGATGACGGACCGCGTCCTGAAAGCGATCGAAAATCCCAATACTTCGCTGATGGGCCACCCCACGGGGCGGCTCCTGCTGCGCCGCGAGGCTTTTGCGCTCGACATGGATGCGGTCCTCAAGGCCGCCGCCCAGCGAAAAGTAGCGATGGAGTTGAACTCTTATCCCGACCGGCTCGATCTTTGCGACCGCCACTTGCGGCTGGCGAAACAGCACGGGGTGAAGATCGTAATCAACACCGACTCACACCATACTTCCCATCTGGAAAAAATCCGTTATGGAGTGTTGCAGGCCCGGCGCGCCTGGCTGACCAAAGATGACGTGCTCAACACGCTACCTGCTCAGAAATTCGCCAAGGCGATGAAGCACGGCTCGCCGTAGTGCGTCGGGGGCTATTCAAAGAATTAGCCGAACTTGATTTTCTCCGCCTGCTCCGCGGCCCTTCTCCGCGTTCTCTGCGTTTTAAGATTTTGAAGTCCGCAAACGGGCATAGAATAGCTACGAACCCGAGGCCGCGATGCCCGACGAAATACCCAGTTCCCCGCCCACCCAAGCTCCTGCCAATCCGGACACGTCTCAACCGCCCATTCCCTTCGACATTGGCGAGGAATTCGGCACCGCCCGCAAGAATCTGCCCCCGACGAAAATCGTCCTGATCTGCATCGCGGTCATCGCCGCAGTCGCTGCCGTGGTCGCGCTGGTGCAAAAGCCCCGGCAAACCGCCACCGGCAGCCTTGACCACATCGTCATGGTGCAACTGCCCGGGCAGAATCAAGTCATGGTGGCTATCGGCCTTTCCATTCACAACCGTGGCAAGAGCGTCTACGTTGTGCGTGACATCAAGGCCGATCTCGAAGCCGACAAAAGCTACAGCGATGGAGCGGCCTCCGTCGTTGATTTCGACCGCTACTTTCAGGCCTTCCCCGCCCTTAAGGAGGGGGCGCGCGATCCGCTGGAGCTGGAAACTCCCATCCAGCCGGGCGGCGAGTTGCAGGGGACCGTCATTGTGAGTTTTCCTGTCGACGCCGACACCTTCAACAAGCGCAAATCTTTGACGGTGACGATTTGGCCTGCCGAACAGCCTATTCCGCTCGTGCTATCTAAATGAAAATTACGTGGGGACAGCGCCCTCGGCTGTCCGACAGGCTCAGCCGTCCTGTGGGCATCAGCTATATCAACCCTAGTGTTTCTGCAGAAACTTTCGCCGCGCCAGGTGTGTGCTCGCGTCCGGCTTGATTTCGTCGTATTTCAGGCAGCTAATTGAGCCGTCCACTTCGAGCACGGCGAGGGCAACATCGTGAGGGCTGGCGATGCCGTGTTCGCGAAGGGCGCGGTCCAGTTCGTCTTTGCTGACGCGTTCCTTCGCCATATGTTCAGTCATCACCTGCCCGTCATGGATCAGAAGGCTGGGTTGGC
The DNA here is from genome assembly GCA_963770915.1 of uncultured Acidobacteriaceae bacterium. GTDB lineage: Bacteria > Acidobacteriota > Terriglobia > Terriglobales > Acidobacteriaceae > PALSA-270. Next base: position 58,589 of record CAVYRG010000001.1, on the reverse strand, counting down.
CCTCGACCACTCTGCGAAAGCGGCGGCTGAGGCCGGAAACATCCGCGACAAAATAGTTCATGACCAGGAGCGTGGCTGCGGCCACGATTCCGCCGATCAATGAATTATCCGGCCCGGTCATGGCATTCTGAACGGCGTTACTGATCAGCAGCAGCAGCGTGAGGTCGAACGGAGTCATCTGCCCCACTTCGCGCTTTCCGCTCAGGCGGACGCCGAGGAGGACGACGGTGTAGATCACCGCCGTCCTCATCACGATACCGATCAGAACATGCCCGCCGGGAAACATGGAGGGGATTACTGTCCCGCCGTTACAGGAACCGGCGCGCTCTTGGGCGTGCTCAGATAGCCGGTTGCTTTGCCCTTGTCGATGGTCCAGATCACGAGCTCGTACAGCATCCGATCGCGCCCGGTGTAGAACTGGATCGGTTCGGCAATATTGCGGTCTTTCTTCTCGATGGTCTTGTCGTCGGAAGTCACTTCCAGTGTGAACTTGCCGCGCTTGGGATCGGTCTTCTTGAGTTGCAGGCTGATGGTGGATACCGGTTGCGGTTTGGCGCCCTTCACCAGGCTGAACTCATAGTAGTTGCGATCTCCCCTGTGCTTCAGGATCTCAAGATCACTGCGCGTAGTCGCGATCAAACCGCTCTGCACGCCCAGATCTCCCACTGCGCTCTGCAGCTTCGCCTTGGTGGCCTCAAGATCGGCTTTGGTGGAAGCGACATCGGTTTTCACTCCGCCGACATCCGTCTTCACGCCCGCGACTTCCCCATTGACCTGGCTGATCTGTTCCTTCTGCTCTTCCGCCAGGCGAGCCTCGGCGGCCTTTTGCGCGCGCTGCAGTTCGGCGGCGCGATCGGACAAGTCTTTCTTAGTTAAGCCAAGCTGATGGCCCAACGTTTCCGCTTCGGCTTCCGCTGACTGCATACGCTTGCCGAGTTCGGCGATTTGGGTTTGGCTGGAGTTTTGATCTTTGCTCAGCTGCGCAATCTGGCCTCGCAAATCCAGCAGCAAGTAAATCGATCCGGCAATGTAGATCGCGGCAATCGCGACCAAAATCCATTTTCCGGCGTTGCTCTCGGCGCCGGTGTGCACTTCCGGCGTGGGTGATTCTTCTTCCGGCATAAAGCCCTCCGACCTTTTGTCAGGTGTTAGGTTCATTGTTGAGCAGGTAGCATGGCGTGTCAATTGCTGCCATGGTGCCGAAAGTACCCGAGGAACCAGGGCTATATAGGCAGCAAAACCAAGAAAGCAGGGAGAAAACCTGAAGTCACAACTGAACTCTGCGCAATCGCAGCGAGTTGCTGATTACCGAAACCGAACTGAAGCTCATGGCCGCCGCCGCCAGGATGGGACTCAGCAGCAGCCCGAAGAATGGATACAACACACCTGCCGCAATCGGCACCCCCAGCGAGTTGTAAATGAAGGCAAAGAACAAGTTTTGCCGGATGTTGCGCATGGTGGCGCGGCTGAGCCGCCGCGCCCGCACAATTCCCGAGAGGTCGCCGGCGAGCAGGGTCACGCCGCCACTTTCCATGGCGACGTCGGTGCCGGTACCCATTGCAATTCCTACGTCCGCCTGGGCGAGAGCCGGGGCGTCGTTGATCCCATCGCCTGCCATAGCTACGGTGCGACCATCCCTCTGCAGGCGCTTGACGACTTCTGCCTTGCCATCCGGCAGGATTTCCGCCTGAAAGTCGGTGATGCCAAGCTGGCTGGCGATCGCCGCCGCCGTCGCATGGTTGTCGCCGGTGAGCATGACAATGCGCAGCCCTTCGCCTTTGAGATCGCGCAGGGCGGGAATGGCGGATTGCTTGACCGGATCGGCAACGCCCAGAAGTGCGGCCAGCCGGCCGTCTACCGCCACAAAGAGCACCGTTTGGCCACGATTGTGCAATTCTTGCGCCTTCTGTGCGGCAACCCCAGAGTCAACGCCCATTTCCTGCAGCAGCCGTTCGTTGCCCGCGGCAATTTTGCTGCCGTCGACAATGCCAACGGCGCCGCGCCCGGTGAGAGAACGGAACTCCTTCGCCTCGCTCAGCTTCAAGCCGCGCTCTTTGGCTGCAACGATCACGGCCATTCCCAGCGGATGCTCGCTTCCCTGCTCCAGGCTAGCGGCCAGGCGGAGAACCTCGCTTTCCTCTGCGTTGCCGATCATCGCCACAGAAACCACGCGGGGCTTGCCTTCGGTGAGGGTTCCAGTTTTGTCGACGACCAGTGTGTCCACTTTTTCCAGAACTTCCAGCGCTTCGGCGTTCTTGATGAGCACGCCCGTGGTCGCGCCGCGCCCGGTTCCGACCATGATGGCCATCGGCGTCGCCAGCCCCAAAGCGCAGGGGCAGGCGATAATCAACACCGCGACGGCATTGATGAGCGCGTGTGCCAGCCGCGGCTCTGGACCGAAAAAGCTCCACACGATAAACGTAATCACCGCAATCGCGATGACCGCGGGAACGAACCAGCCTGCCACGCGATCGGCCAGCCGCTGTATGGGAGCCCGGCTGCGCTGCGCCTGGCTCACCAACTGCACGATCTGCGCCAGCAGGGTTTCGCTGCCCACATGTTCCGCGCGCATGATGAATGAGCCCGTTCCATTCACAGTGGCGCCAATCACGCGGCTGCCCGGCTGTTTTTCCACCGGCATGGATTCTCCCGTAATCATTGCTTCATCCACCGAGCTGCTGCCTTCGAGCACCACGCCATCGACCGCCACTTTCTCGCCGGGACGCACCCGCAGCCTGTCGCCAGGTTTTACCTGCTCCAGTGGAATGTCTTCTTCACGGCCGTCGCGCAGCACTCGGGCGGTCTTCGGAGCCAGGTCGAGCAGCGCGCGAATTGCCGCCCCGGTTCGGCTGCGGGCACGGAGTTCGAGCACCTGTCCCAGCAGGACCAGCGTCACAATCGCGGCGGAAGCCTCAAAGTAAACCGGCGGGCTGCCGTCCGGCTGAAGGAAAGAAGCCGGAAACATCCGCGGGAAGACGATCGCCAGCAAGCTGAATAGGTAAGCTACACCGGTGCCCATGGCGATCAGCGTGAACATATTCGTGGCGCGGTTGACGATGGACGCCCAACCGCGCTGGAAGAACGGCCACCCGCCCCAAAGCACGACCGGCGAGGCCAACAGCAGCTCGATCCATGGCAACGCATGGCTGGGAAGCGCATGCTGCACCGGCATCCCGGGCAACATATCGGCCATGGCAAGCGCCAGCAGCGGCGCCGTCAACGCGACGCTCACCCAGAAGCGCCGGCTCATGTTGCGCAGCTCAGGATTCTCTTCCTCTTCCGCTCTCACGGTTCGCGGCTCAAGCGCCATGCCGCAGATTGGGCAGGCTCCCGGGGCGTCGCGCACAATCTCAGGGTGCATCGGGCAGGTGTAGGCGACGCGAGTCGCCGCCACAGGCATTTCGCGTTCCAACGCCATGCCGCATTTGGGGCATGGCCCGAGTTTCGGCTCGCGAACTTCCGGGCACATGGGACAGACGTAGGCGGAAACGGAAGAAGGCTTTGCCATGGGTGGCGCAGCCGCCGCGATCGTCACCGGGGCCATGCTGATTTGCACCGGTGCTGGCTTTTCTGGGCGCGGCGCCAGATATTTCTCAGGCTGGGCTTGGAATTTGGTCGCGCAGCCGCCGCAGCAGAAGTAGTAGGCCTTCCCGGCGTGTTCGGCCCTATGCTTGGATTTTGCCGGGTCCACCGTCATGCCGCAGACCGGATCTTTAACGGCAGCGGAGTTGGCAGGTTGTTCCATCCCTCAGAGGGTTCGATGTTGCTGGTGTTGCCGCCGATTCAGACGGGCATCGCGGCGAATCTTCTCATCCCGCAACCGCCGCAAGCCCCCCCTCAGATGATATATCTTTTAGTCAGGTGGAGGATTCGAGACCCATGACCCAACTGGAAGTTGCCTACCGCTACGGCACCACTCCCGGGGAGCCCGAAATGCGCGCCCTCGACAACATGCGGGAAGTTTACGGCGTGCGCCGCATTAGTGTCGACGAGAAAGAAAAGATTTTGCGCGTGGAGTTTGACGCTTCGCGCCTGAAGGAACCGGTAATCGCAGGATTATTGCGGCGCGCAGGAGTCGACCTGCGCGACCGGCTTGCGCTCGCCTGACTCTGAATCGACTCCATTGCGACTTTAAGGGGGGAAGGGCTGCAACAAACTGGCGCGGCCCGGAGAAGAGCACTTTTGCGAAGTAAGCAAGGGACGCTCCGGAAAACCTCTGGCCGAAGTCATTCTCTGAAGCGCCCCATTGCGCGCCACTTCGTCTGGGCTTTGCTAATGCATCCCCCATGCCAATCCTAAATCATTGAAAATACGTGGCCTGAGACCCGACTGGGAGGGTAGGAATTGCCAGTCTTCAGGAAAGATTTACGCTGGCCCCAAAAGGCACGGGAACTGCCGAAAACCGGGTGGAAATCTAATCGAAGGTGCCTGTACGGCGCCATGGACATCGCCGCACTCGCCCGAACGTTCTCTACGTAGCGGGTCCCAACCCGCGAATCGCGCAACGCTATCTGGCGCGGCGGCGCGCCTTTTTCGCAGCCTTCAATTGCGCCTTCCGGTATTTCTTGGCGGACTTGTTCAGCGCCTTTTGCTGCTTCTTGGCCGCCTTCTGCGCCCGGCGAGCACTGTCCTTGCCCATGAAAATTTGCGCCCTAACCGGCATCGGCAGCGCCAAACTCAGCGCGGCCAGCAGTACGACTGCAAAGATTCCCTTCATACGCCTCCGAACGCAGACCGCTTCGCACTGATCTTACACCGAGGCCGTGATGAGAGGGACACCGAGCCATAGCCCGGAATCACGTCGTGTATAATTTTCGAATCGGAGCGCCCTTAGCTCAGCTGGATAGAGCGTCTGGCTACGAACCAGAAGGTCGGGAGTTCGAATCTCTCAGGGCGCACCATTTCCCACGCGAAGCATCCCTCTCCGTCAGCACTGTTCCTTACGGAACACATAGTGATGGCCGAACTGTATATATGCATCTGCAATTGAACCCAAGGAGATTGCAGCGGTCAGGGGGCGTTTTGGGTTCACAACGGCAGGCCTAGCTCGCCGGAAACGAAAGTGACGGAGACTGTTCCCTCGGATCGTCATAAGGGATAAGATTGGGCACAGTGAACCGAGGTGGACCATGGCCACTGAATTCTGCCAAAAGTGCAAGCAAGCGCATCCCGGCCGCGAATGCGATTACGACGAGAACGGAGAATGTTCCGAAACGGTCGACCTAGAAGCGATCGCCGAAGCGCCCAGTAAACAATCAAGAGACAAAGAAAAGAAGAATGCGGGCTGAGGAGCTGGCTCCGGACATTCTGAGTCAACGCCCGATTCGTAGGACCCAATGAGCTTGAGACTGATCGCCCTGGGCAGCAGACCAAATGAAAGCCTGTGCATGTGACGGCGATCAAACCACTCCCCAACTACCCCAATTACAACCAAGCATCAAATAAAACGCCTGCCGTTTCCGACTGAAAGAAAGGCGTTCAATTCTGTGATTCCAATCACGTTTTGCCGCGACGCTAATCATACCCATTCTTCCGAACCTGCCCCAATGTGGCTGTGGCAATAAGTACGCAGTTCGGGGCATTTGCACGAAAGATACTGGGAGGTGCATGGTTCCGCACTGTTCTGTGGTGGGCTGCGTGACGGACTGGCGACAGGAAACGCGCAGCCTCTTTCTTTTACGGTTCTTCCCTCGCCTGCCGTCGGGAGCAGCCACAACCCTTAAATCTGATAATCCATATCCTCCATAATCCTCTGCAGAGACGCCGATGCCGGCTCCTCCCCCGAGCCTTCCAGCTTCTGCACCCGCTCGCGCAGCTTGGCAACCTCGGCGGCCACGGCAGCCAGCGCTTCGGAGAGCGGGTCGTTGATCTGCTTGGGATCGGTAATCACCACGCGTTGACCGTTGCGGAACACGATGTGGCCGGGAACACCAACGACAGTGGAATCTGGGGGCACGTTGCGCAGCACCACCGATCCGGCTCCGATGCGGCAGTTCTGCCCCACGGTGATGTTCCCCAGAATCTTCGCGCCCCCACCGATGACCACGTTGTCTTCGATGGTGGGATGCCGCTTGCCCCGCTCTTTGCCTGTGCCGCCTAGCGTGACGCCCTGGTACATGGTCACGTCGTTGCCCACTACCGCCGTTTCGCCGATCACGGTGCCCAGCCCGTGATCGATGAACAGCCGCCGGCCGATCTCGGCTCCAGGATGGATTTCAATCCCCGTGAGAAATCGCGCCACCTGCGCCAGCCATCGCGCCAGAAGCAAAAAACCATGTTTCCACAGCCAGTGGTTTACGCGATGGAACCAGACCGCGTGCAAGCCTGCATAACAAAGAAAGACTTCCAGGCGCGAGCGCGCCGCCGGGTCGCGTTCCAGCGCGCTCGCCACATCTTCACGGACCAGGGATGCGAAGCTCGGCATGAATTACGCCGCGATCGCCGCAGTCGGAAGCCGCAGCGCCTCGTTCCGCAGCGCATCGAACAGGACGCTAGTGAGATAGCGCTCGCCGAAATCGGGCAGCACGACCACAATCAGCTTGCCGGCGTTCTCTTTCCTCGCCGCCACGCGCACCGCGGCCATCACCGCGGCCCCGGAAGAAATTCCCACCAGCAAGCCTTCCTCTTTGGCGAGACGCCGCGCCATCCCAATGGCTTCGTCGTTGCTCACGGTAACGACTTCGTCGATGAAGTCCCGGCGCAGAATGCTGGGAATGAAACCTGCTCCGATGCCTTGAATCTTGTGGGGGGAAGGCTTGCCTCCAGAAAGCACCGCGCTATCCGCCGGCTCGACCGCGACCGCCTTGAACGACGTTTTTTTCGGCTTGATGTACTGGCAGATTCCGGTGATGGTGCCGCCCGTGCCCACGCCAGAGACCAGAATGTCGACGCGCCCGTCGGTGTCATTCCAAATTTCCGGGCCCGTCGTTTCGAAGTGAATCTTGGGATTGGCGGGGTTGTCGAATTGCTGCAGCATGTATCCGTTCGGCGTGCTGGCGAGTATTTCGCCGGCTTTGGCGATAGCGGCCTTCATTCCATTCGGGCCGGGCGTGAGCACGATCTCGGCTCCGAACGCAAGCAATAGCACGCGTCTCTCAAGACTCATGGTGTCGGGCATGACGAGGATCAGCTTGTAGCCTCGGACTGCCGCCACAAATGCCAGGCCGATGCCGGTGTTGCCGCTGGTAGGCTCGATCAGCACGGTTTTCCCCGGCTGAATCTTCCCGGCCCGCTCCGCGTCCGTAATCATGCTGACCCCAATGCGGTCTTTCACGCTGGCGCAAGGATTCGCGCCTTCCAGCTTGGCGACGACTTCCGCGGCGCAGCCCTCGGTGACCTTGTTCAGCCGAACCAGCGGCGTGTTGCCGATTAATTCCGTAATATCTTTTGCAATTTTCATAGCCATCCTCATTCACTCGTTGATCTTGCAGATTTGCGGCAATGCAGGCATGGTATTCACTCTGCGGCCGCAATTCAAATCAGGGCGCGGAGTTCACGAAGAGGGTTCGCAGTGAATGGGACGAGATTCCGGCTCGTTGCGCTAAAGTTATGCGGCTTAGAATGCTGAGCGGGCAGTTTCTGCTTGCCGCAAATAAGAAACGTCCCGGACTCAAAGAGTCACAGGACGCCCGAACAGCCCTCCCCCAGAACTGCTCGCATTGAACATATCGCGTAGCAGGCGGTGTGTACATCCCACGATCGTGCCATTGTTCCGGCCACAATGGCCGCCTTGCCGTGTTTAACGCCCGGCGCACTTCGTCGCCGCTTGTTTTCATGAACTTGCGCGCATTTCCCCCCGTAACGAATTACCCCGGTAATCTGCAAAAGGGCGATTACCGTTGACGATGCTTCTCCTCCTCCTTAGATTTTCCAGATGGGGGATTTATGAAGGATATTCGCCAAGTCATCCGGCGCAAGCAGGCTCAGCAGGCCCAACTGGCCAAGGAGATTAAATTACTCGAGCAGGCGGAAGAAAAGCTGCGCGAAGTTGCCTCCCTGCTGGCCGACAGCGACGAAGAGGACGAGAATCCGGTTCTCGGCGACGAGGAGGAAGAGCTCGCCGAGCCGAAGAATCCAGCCAGCAAAGCTGCCTCGGCATCCGGAGGAAACGAAGCCGGGGCCCCCAATCCTGAACCCGCCGGGCCTCCCCGTCCCCTTGCCCTCCGGTGGCCGTAATGGCGGAGGAATCGCCACGCGCCCCCAAGTGAGAGCGTCATGACGCTGCAATCCCTTCTGGTTTCGACGGACGACGAAGCAGCCACCGTCTTGCAGACGGTCCTGTCTGGTTTTGGCATCAATATGCTTCGTTGTGGCCACGCCGAAGCCATCCGCGAGCTAAGCGGACAGAAGTTCGATGCGGTTCTGGTGGATTTCGACGACGCGAAACGCGCCCTCATGGTCCTGCAGAACACGCGCGTGGCATCCCCGCGCAACGGGCTGGTGACGGTCGCCTTGCTTCGCGACCAGTCGCAAGTGCGCAGCGCTTTCGGCGCCGGCGCACATTTCGTCCTCTACAAGCCGATTTCCCAGTCCCAGGCGCATGCCAGCTTGCAGGCCGCGACGATTCTCATCAAGCGGGAACGTCGCCGCTCACTGCGCGTTCCGGTGCAAGCTATGGTGCAGCTTCGCATGCCGAACGGGCGGGAGATGGAAGGAATCCTGCTCGACCTGAGCGAGGACGGGGTGGACTTGCTCGCCTCACAGCCGCTTTCCCCTGCCGCGTCGGTGAATCTGCAGTTCGTTTTACCCGAGGGCAGAACTCAGGTGGAAACACGCGGCGAGGTTGCCTGGGCCAACCCCAACGGACAATGCGGGCTTCGTTTCGCCGGGCTTTCGCAAACCATGCGCGGCCGGCTGCGCGATTGGGTTGCCCTCAACTCGCAAAAGCTTCCGCCCGAGGATCCCTCACTGATTTCTCCCTGCAAGCTTACCGACTTGAGCATGGGCGGATGTTACGTCGAAACCGAGTCTCCGTATCCCGAGCGTTCCGGAGTGGTTTTGGGGATCAAAGCGGCCGCCATGGAGCTGCAAGCGCAAGGAATGGTCCGCGTGATGCATCCGGGCTTTGGCATGGGCATCGAGTTTGCCTCGCGCACGCCGCGGGAAACGGAAGACACAACAAAGTTCATTCAGTTCCTCATCAGCTTTCCCGGTACCGCTCCGGAATTGATGATTACTCCCACCGCTCTGACGACCAACCAGGCCTTAAACAATGCGCAATCCGAACCCAGCCAGTTCGACGATCCCTTGTTGGATTTGCTGCGGAATCATGCTTCCCTGAGCCAGGAATCGTTTTTGGCGATCTTGCGCCAGCAGCGTGGCTTGGCTGCCGTTTCTGTTTCCTAGCGAGACGCAACGAACGCCTTCTTTGCCCCCACACAAGACTTGGACCAGGCCCGGACGTACACTAGTCGCATGAAGCGCGTTCTGATTGCGACTTCAAACCCTGGAAAACTCGTCGATTTCGCCGGCGCGGCGGAGCCCCATGGCATCGAAGTTGTGGGCCTTCCAGACTTTCCTTCCTTGCCCCCGGTCATCGAAGACGGCGCAACCTTTGAAGCGAATGCTCGCAAGAAGGCCGAGGCCTACAGCCGCTCTGCCCCCGGCGAGATTGTTCTGGCGGACGATTCGGGCTTGCAAGTGGACGCGCTGGGCGGCGCTCCGGGAGTGCATTCTGCGCGCTACGCGGCGGAAGCCCCGCACCTCATCGACAGCAACACCGATGATCACGCCAACAACGCCCGGCTGCTGCGCGAGCTTCGAAACACTTCGCCGGAAAGCCGCACGGGGCGGTTCGTCTGTGTGATTGCCGCAGCGCGGGGTGGGGAAACGCTGGCCGTGTTTGAGGGCAAGGCGGAAGGCACGATTCTCGACGGTCCTCGCGGGACCAACGGCTTTGGTTACGATTCCCTGTTCTACTTTCCGCCCATCGCAAAATCCTTCGCCGAACTGACTCCCCTGGAAAAATCCGCTCACAGCCATCGCGGCGCGGCGTTCCGCAAATTTGTGGCCTGGTACGAATCGCAGAGGCCTGATTCCATCGCGAGCTCTGGCTCTTCATAAGAAACCGGCGCGCCTCTTGAGGAGTTCGCGTTCCTGCGTGGCCGATCGCGAGTGGTGGACGGGCAGGCCTCTCGCCGGATTTTTGCTTGACTTCGTATTACAAAGTACTTCATAATGGCGAGTCATTGCTGGATCGGAGGGCGCGCAATGTCCAAATCTGCCGCTGAGTCTTCCCGGTTTGCAAATCGGCTGGTGCGAGCCTTGGCCGTCCTCGTCGCACTCTTGGGAGCCGGAGTTGTGATCCTGCTGTTCTTGCTTCACAGGGAGCAAAAGATTGCACTCCTGCTTCCCGTCCCCACGGGACCATTCGCGGTGGGGCGCTCTTCTTATGCCTGGATCAATCCAGCGCAGACCGATGACCTCGCGCCTTCTCCACAAACCAAGCGGCTAGTGTTGACCTGGATCTGGTACCCGGCAGCGCCCACGCCCTCTGCGATTCCTGCCGCCTACCTCCCGTCGCCATGGCGTGCCGCCGAAGAGCGTTATTCGGGCCCGCTGATGAGGTTTCTCACACGCGATGCTTCCCTCACCTACGCGCACAGCTTCTCCGATCCTGCGGTTTCTCCGCAACAGCCCTCTTATCCTGTTGTCATTATGCGGGCCGGCGGCGGGGCCCTGACACTCGACTACACCTCGCTCGCAGAGGACCTGGCGAGCCACGGCTATATCGTTGTCGGCTTCGATGCGCCCTATAGAACCAGTTTCGTCGTGCTGCCCGATGGCCGCGTTGTGGAGCGGCCGCCTACGGACAATCCTGAAAATCTCAGCGGGCCAGATCTCGATCGGCTCGCTGACAAACTGCTGGCCATGTGGACCAGCGACACGAAGTTTGTTGTCGACCAGCTTGCGCAGCTTAACAGCGCCGACCCTTCCGGCAGGTTCACCGGCCGCCTGGACATGCAACATTTGGGGATGTTTGGACACTCCTTCGGCGGAGCAACCGCTCTGGAGTTTTGTCATGAGGATTCCCGATGCAAAGCGGCCATCGATATCGACGGCAATCCCTTCGGCAGCGTCGTCCAGCAGGGACTGGCTCAGCCATTGCTGTTCTTGCTGAGCGATCACGGCGATCTCTCCGGCACCGAGGAGCGCGCGGTCTTTGCCAAGATTCGTTCCATCTACGAACGCTCGCCAGGCGCGAAACTATGCCTCGCTCTTCGTGGCGCGAACCACTTCAGCTTCAGCGATCAGATTCTTCGCAAGAGCCAATATTTGATAAGCCTGCTGGAATTTGTCAGATTTGGCTTTCACGGCTTGGCACCGCGCCGGGGCCTCGCGATCACTTCCGACTACGTACACACCTTCTTCGACATCCATCTGAAAAATGCCCCGCCCAGCGCTCTTGATGGCCTGTCTCGAACCTATCCCGAGGTGCGGCCACTACTGCAGTGACAAAGTCGGCGAATCCCGTCCAGGCAGAAAAGCGAAGGGCCGCGATTTTATTCGCGGCCCGTCTTGGTTGATATGTCTTAATCCGTGCACATCCGTGGCGTTTTCAGAGCTACCGCCGCGGACCTCCGCGGCCGCCGCCTCCATGTCCTCCGCCATGACCGCCGCGCCCGCCGCCACCCCGCCGTCGGCCACCACCGCCTCCGCCGCCACCCGGACGCCCGCCGCCACGGCTAAATCCGCCGCGGTCTCCGGCAGGCGCGGGCGACGCCGGCGAAGCGTCGCGATTGAAGTTCGGTTCCGGCTCATCGGGATAATCGCCGCCGCCTTCGATGGTCAGCGCGGGCGCGCCCTCAACCTGGCTGGCCGGCGCCTCGCCTCCATCCGGAGGAAGCTCGCCGCCGCCCATCTTGGCGCGCTGTTCTTTCAGAATCGCCTTGCGCGAAAGCCGTATGCGGTTGCCCTCGACCGCCAGCACTTTCACCAGCACCTGATCGCCCTCTTTCAGTTCATCCCGCACATCTTTGATGCGATGCTCGGCGACTTCGCTGATGTGCAGCAGGCCGTCGGTGCCGGGAATGATTTCAACGAAAGCGCCAAAATCCGCTAGCCGCGACACTTTGCCCAGGTAGGTCTTCCCCACCTCGGCGGTCGCGGTCAGGTCGCGGATGATCTGCAGCGCTTTGTTGGCGGACGCTTCGTCGTTCGAGGCCACATTCACCTTGCCGGTGTCTTCGACGTCGATCTTCACTCCGGTCTGCTCGATGATGCTGCGAATCATCTTGCCGCCGGGCCCGATGACGTCGCGAATCTTGTCCACCGGAATCTGCAGGGTGTAAATGCGCGGCGCGTAGGAGGAGACCTTCTCCCGCGGCGTCGACAGCACCTCATTCATCTTACCGAGAATGTGCAGTCGTCCGCGCTGCGCCTGGGCCAGCGCCTCGCGCATGATCTGCGCCGTAATGCCGCCGACTTTGATGTCCATCTGCAGCGCGGTGATGCCGTCCTTGGTGCCGGCGACCTTGAAGTCCATATCGCCGTAATGATCTTCCGCGCCGGCGATGTCCGTGAGAATGGCGTAGTCGTTGTCTTCCTTTACTAGTCCCATGGCCACGCCCGCGACCGGAGCTTTCAGCGGCACGCCCGCATCCATCAGCGAGAGCGAAGCCCCGCAAACCGTCGCCATCGAAGACGACCCGTTCGACTCCAAAATGTCCGAGACCACGCGGACGGCATACGGCCAGTCATCTTCCGCCGGCAGCACGCTGGAGATGGCACGCTCCGCAAGTGCTCCGTGCCCGATCTCACGCCGCCCCGCTCCCCGCAGGAACGCCACTTCACCCACCGAAAACGGCGGGAAATTATAATGCAGGAGGAAGCGCTTTTTGGCTTCGCCTTCGAAGGCTTCGAGGCGCTGCATGTCGTCGCTGGTGCCGAGAGTTGTCGTCACTAAGGCCTGGGTTTCGCCGCGGGTGAAGATGGCGGAGCCGTGGGTGCGGGGCAGGACGCCGACTTCTACCCAGATATCGCGGACCTGATCGAAGGCGCGGCCGTCGGGACGGCGTTTGTTGTTGATGACCTGCTCGCGGAAAATGCGCTCGCGCAGCGTCTCGTAGTAGGTCTTGAGTTTGGCTTGGGCGGCGTCGTCTTCCGCGGGAATCTCCGCCAGCAACCTCTTTTTGAGTTCGCGGACCAACTCGTGGCTCTCGGCCTTGGGATGCTTTTCCGTGTCCAGGCGGTCGCTGAGGTCGGCGCCGATCTTTGACTTCAGCGCGTCGTAGTAAGCCTGGTCGAATTCGGGCGGGGTCACGGCACGCTTGGGCTTGCCGGCTTTCTCGCGCAGCTCGCTGATGGCGGCGCAAATCTTCTTGATTTCGGTGTGGCCGAACTCGATGGCGTCGACCACCGTTTCTTCCTTCACTTCCTTGGCGCCCGATTCGATCATCACGATGCCTTCGGCGCTGCCGACGACCATGATGTTCAGCAAGCCTTCGCGCATTTCGTTGTAGGTGGGATTGATGACGAATCGGCCATCCACGAGGCCAACCCGCACGGCGCCGATGGGGCCGAGGAACGGAATATCGGAAAGTGTGAGGGCGCAAGAGGCGGCGTTAATGCCAACTACGTCCGGATCATTTTCATTGTCGGCGGAGAGAACGAAGGCGATGACCTGGGTTTCGCACTTGAAGCCCTCCGCAAACAGCGGCCGCACCGGGCGGTCAATTTGGCGGCTGGTCAGGATTTCACGCTCGCTGGGACGGCCTTCGCGCTTGATGAACCCGCCGGGAAAGCGCCCGCCGGCATAGGTGTATTCGCGATAGTCCACGGTGAGGGGAAAGAAGTCGATGCCCTCGCGCGGATCGGGGTTGGCCACGGCAGAGGCCAGGATGACGTTGTCGCCCATGCGCACCACAGCCGAACCGTGGGCTTGTTTGGCAAGTTTTCCTGTTTCAAATGAGAGGGTTTTGCCGCCGGAGAGTTCCACGGATACTTCATGCTTCGTCATTTCAGTTCCTTCTGGGCAGGAGGCAAGTGAATGCCAGCGGGTTGCACGTGGGATAAGCCAGTGCCAGTAGCGATGCGACAAAGGGCCGGAGACACACCGTTTGTGGTTTCCCTCAGTGAGTGAGCCCGCTCAGCGGGCGGCTGCACGACGATTCCTGTTGCGACGCGAGGAACGGTCCTCGCAAAACTGGAGCGCGACGCAACTAGTGGCGGAGGCCAAGCTTCTGTACCACGGTGGTATAGCGGCTGGAATCGTAGGTCTTGAGGTAGTCGAGCAAGCGACGCCGCTTGCTGACCAACATGAGAAGACCGCGGCGTGAGCCGTGATCTTTCTGGTGCGCCTTGAAGTGCTCCGTCAATTGGCCAATGCGTTCGCTTAGCAGCGCGATCTGGACTTCCGGACTTCCCGTATCGGTGGGATGCGTGCCGTGTTGGTCAATGAGGGCTTTCTTTTGCTCTCTGGCTAGCACTAACCTGATGCACTCCTGTCTTCTAGTTTTCGATTGTTTGTAACGTCTTCGAGGTTAACACGTTGGCGGCGCGAGTGTAAAGGCGCGTGGGCTCGGGTCGTCCGACACTAGGCTCGGCGGGAATTCGCCGCTTCGCGAGCCAGATAATTCTGGTCGAGGGCCTGGCGGATGAGAGTTTTGATTACCGCCTGCCGACTGATGTTCAGCTGTTCGGCTGCGTGGTCGAGTTCTTGCAATAGGCCGGCGGAGAAATCTACGTTCACACGCTGAATGGGCCTCATCATTTGGCCTTGGTTGGTGAAGAAGCGAGATACGTCCTTGCCCTTCTCGGCCAGTTTTGCAATCGACTCTGCGGGGACCGAATTCTGCCGTTTAGGAGTTTTCTTCATAGAGTTGCCGCTCCTGCCGAGTTGCCTTCCAAAGAGTCGCCAGATGGCAGAACTCACCATCTTCGTCCTCGCGAATTTCAAAAATCACCGTGTAGAGCCGCTTTCCCGCCCAGCCGATGGCGCGGTACTGCTCGGGAAAGTCCGACCGCCGATCCAGGTAATAAGGATGGAAGAAGATCTCCTGAGCTTCCTCGAATCCGATTCCTCGCTTGCGATTGCTTCGCAGACGGCGACTCTTGCCGGGATCGAAGTGGAATCGCATATAGTATAACAGTTATACCATTATACTGACAATGCCCGAGGGGCTCGGCTTATTCCAAGTTTGCGGCGCGGCTGAAAAGGGTGAAGATTTTTCCTCCCACCCTAGCGCAAATAACGCGCTAGGATGGGGCACCCATTGTGTTGCCGATGCAGGCGAAACGCGAAGATTCTTTCTCCCAGGAAACAGCAGGTCCCTCCACAGAGTTCGACTTCGTCTCGCTCCGGTCGGGATGACGAATCTCCTCCGCGTCGAAATGACAATTGCAGGCGGGCGAGGGCGCCCGCCCCACGCGCTCGCGGAGATCAACTGCTGTCAGGATCGCGGAATAGGCTCCAGGCTTCGCGATAGGCGTCGTAGGGGCCGTGGCGGGGGAAGTTGCGCGGCGAGAAGAACAGGCTGGTGCGGCCCCCGGTAGCGCGGATGGGGAGGATGAACCAGGCGTCCTCGGGGATGATGTGGGCGACGAGGAAATCGACCTCGGAGGGTTTGTAGGGGACGGCGCGGCCGTAAATGCGGCGATGCGCGTTGATACGATATTGGCCGTTGAGCAACTGGGTGGTGGACTTGATCTGCACGCGCCAGAGGCGGCGTCCGCCGTCGAGGATGAAGTCGTAACGCTCGCTGTCGCCGTAGGGCTTGGCGACGGGGAAGCCGAGGCTGACGGCTTTGTGGACGAAGGCCAGCTCGGAGAGCTCGCCGCGGCGCTTGGTGGATTTTTCCTGCTGGCGAGCGGTTTTTGGGCGATGGGCTCCTGGGTTGGATGAAAAGCCCATGGGTCTGCCCATACTGATCTGTATTGACGCTTCGGTTCTCCGGGCAAGAAAAAAGCGCAAGCCGACATGGCTCGCGCTTTCCTTACCTTCTACTTCCAGCATAGCAAATTGGATAGGGAAAATGAGACATGGTTTTGAACTTTATTTTATGAATGGAATGAAGGAGTTAAGGAAAATTGGGGTGGTTGGGGGGCTTGACAAGATTTTTGGGAAAGGGCGGATTGGCCGGTTTTTGGCGATGGCGCTTGGTCAAAGACCCTAGCTGCAACGCACGCAGCTAGGACATGGCCCGGCACGGGCGGCTGCCCCCGCGAGTCTGCAAGAGGGCGGGGCCGCCCCTGGCTCCGTGAGGCTGTTACTCCTCTTTCGCCCCTACGGGGCTCTCTCATTTCCCACTTATCCCCAGGGCTTACGCCCTGGGCTGCATTCTTGCGCCGCTCCGCGTGGGGTTCACTCCAATGCTGAAGGTGAGCACCGAGTTTCGTAACAACCTCTCCATGCGAGGGCAGGGGCGTTGACAGAACAGCGATCATCCCCTAATCTTTCATTTCGCATGCAGAACAGGCGCCATCACCACCATCACTACGCGCACAGCGCGCCGGTGAGAGTGTGTGGCTAGGCTAGCCCGCAGGTAGCACGCACAAGATCCGGCCCGCTGAGGCACAATTACTCAGCGGGCTTTTTGTTTGTGGGCGGGGCGCAAGACGCCTGTTGCGGCAAAGGGTTTCCAGTTGACTAAACTTGAGGATGGCGATGAACACGGAAATTGATTTCAATAAGATGCGCGGGCTGGCTCCGGCCATTGTGCAAGACGATGCTTCGGGCGAAGTGTTGATGCTCGGCTTTATGAATCGCGACGCTTACGAGCGCACCCTGAGCAAGGGCTACGTGACCTTTTACAGCCGCACCCGCAACGAGCTGTGGACCAAAGGGGAAACTTCCGGCAACCGGCTGCGGCTGATTTCCGCGGCCACCGACTGCGACCGTGACACGCTCTTGTTTCGCGTGAAAGTCGAAGGCGCGGGAGTGGTTTGCCATGAAGGTACGCGGTCCTGCTTCACCAAGGAAATTGCAATCGCGACGGAGGCGGCGCAATGAAGCTGCGCATCGGCATTCCGAAGGGCAGCCTGCAGGAAGCGACCCTGCAGTTGTTCGCGCAAGCGGGCCTGCTCATTCACGTCAACTCGCGCTCGTATTTCGCTTCGACCGGCGACCCGGAGATTGAGTGCATGCTGATCCGCGCGCAGGAGATGGCGCGCTACGTGGAGCATGGCGCGCTCGATGCCGGGCTCACCGGCTACGATTGGGTAGTCGAAAGCGGCCTGGAAGTAGTTACGGTTGTGGACCTGATTTACGCCAAGCAAAGCCGGGGCAAGGTGCGTTGGGTGCTGGCGGCGCCGGAAGACTCGTCGTACCGCACCGCGGAAGATCTCGCCGGACGCATCATCGCCACGGAGTTGGTCAACGTGACGAAAAACTATTTTCGCGGGCGGGGAGTCGACGTGAAAGTGGAATTCTCCTGGGGAGCGACGGAAGTCAAGCCGCCCATGCTGGCCGACGCCATCGTCGAGATCACCGAGACCGGCAGCTCTCTTCGCGCCAATCACCTGCGAATTCTGGATACGGTGCTGGAATCGAATACGCAGATCGTGGCCAACAAAAACGCCTGGGAGAATGCCGACAAGCGGCAAAAGATTGAAAATCTCGCTCTGATGCTGCAAGGCGCGATGGCCGCGAAAGAGCGGGTGGGCCTGATGCTCAACGTAAGGAAAGAAGACCTGGATGCGGTGCTCGCGGTGCTGCCGGCGCTGAAGCGCCCGACCATTTCTGCCCTCAGCGAGGCGGGCTGGCTGGCGGTGAATACGGTGATTGAGGAGCACACGGCGTGGGAAGTGATTCCCCGGCTAAAGGCGGCGAAGGCGCAGGGGATTGTCGAATATCCGCTGAATAAGGTGGTGCTGTAATGCGGATTTTTTCCGGACGCGCCGCCGCAGCGCAGGTGAAAAAGCTCGCCGCGCGCGGCACGCAGTTCGCGGGAGTCGAACCTCAAGTGCGGCGCATCGTGGACGCGGTGCGGCGCAAAGGCGATAAGGCGTTGCGGCAATATGCCAAGCGCTGGGACGGACTGACCGCGAAGCAAAGCTTTCGCGTGCCGGAGGAAGATCTGCACACGGCGTGGGATTCGGCTGCGCCGGAGTTGCGGTCGGCGCTTCGCCAAGCGGAAGCCAACATCCGTCAATTTTGCGAGTGGCAGAAGCCGAAGGAGTGGACCCGCACCCAGGCGGGGATTTCTCTGGGGCAATTGGTGCGGCCTTTGCAGTCGGTGGGCTGCTATGTGCCGGGCGGGCGGTATCCGCTGGTTTCGACTTTGCTGATGACGGTGATTCCGGCGCAGGTCGCGGGAGTGAAGAACATCCGGGTGGTTTCTCCGCAGCCGCGCAACGAAGTGCTGGCGGCGGCAGGCATGCTCGGCGTGGGTGAGTTCTATCGGGTGGGCGGAGCCCAGGCTATTGCCGCTCTGGCCTACGGCACCGAGAGCGTTCCGCGAGTAGACAAGATTGTCGGACCTGGAAACCTATACGTGACCGCGGCGAAGAAGTTGGTCTCGTTCGACTGCGCCATCGATTTTCTGGCCGGGCCGACCGAAGTTGTGATTCTGAGCGATGAGGGAGAGCCATCATTCATTGCGGCGGACCTGGTGGCACAAGCCGAGCATGATCCGGAGGCGATGGCAATTCTCCTTACGTCCATCCCACCGCTGGCTGAGGCGGTTGCGGAGCGGGTGGAGAAAATGGCGGCAGGCAATGCCATCGCGCAGCGATCTCTCCGCCGCCACGGAGCGATTTTGATCGCTGCCTCGCGGGAGCAGGCGCAGGAGTGGGCAAATACGATCGCGCCGGAACACATCACGGTGGCGGACAAGGACATGCACCACATCCAGAATGCGGGCTCGGTCTTCATTGGAGATTACTCGCCGCAGGCAGCAGGCGACTACGCTGCTGGCCCGAATCACGTGCTGCCCACAGCTGGGGTGGCGCGCTTTCGGGGCGGCCTGAGCGTGACCGACTTCGTGAAGGTCATCACCGTGCAGAAGCTTTCGCGGCAAGGCTTGAGCCGAATCGCACCGAGTGTTACGCGCCTGGCGGAAACCGAAGGTTTGGCTGCGCACGCACAATCGATTCGAGTGAGGACGAAACATGCTTAAGGCGCGGGCAGCGGTGCACAACCTCAAGTCCTACCACCCGCCGCTGGGCAATCGCGAAGGGTTGCGCCTCGACTTCAACGAAAATACGGTCGGCTGCTCGCCACGCGTGCTGCAACGGCTGCGGCAGCTCGATTACGAAGACCTGGCGCGCTATCCGCAGCGCGATCCTTTAGAGGCGATCGTCGCCGAGCATCTCGGAATTGAAGCCGCCGAAGTGCTGCTGACCAACGGCACCGACGAAGCAATTCATCTGATCTGTGAGACCTATCTCGAAGAGGGCGACGAAGCGCTGATCGGCGTGCCTACGTTTGCGATGTATGAAATCTACGCCGGGGCCACTGGGGCGAAAGTGATCCCCGTGCAAGCGGGGGACAATTTCGCGTTTCCGACTGAGCAAGTGCTGGCGCGGATTAATTCCCGCACCAGGCTGATCGCGGTGGCCAATCCAAACAATCCGACCGGAACTCTTGCGCCAGCGGAGGATTTGATCCGCATTGCGATTGCCGCACCGCAGGCGGCTCTGCTGGTCGACGAGGCGTACTTTGAGTTCGCCGCGGAGACGCTGATGCCGCGCTGGCGCGAGTTACCCAATCTCTTTGTTTCGCGAACGTTTTCCAAAGCGTACGGGCTGGCCGGCTTGCGCATCGGAGTGCTCGCCGGCAACGCAGCCGAGATGAAGATGGTGCGGCGGGTGAGTTCTCCCTACAATTTGAACTCCGTGGCGCTGGCCTGTTTGCCGGAGGCGCTGGCGGATGAGGAATATGTGCGCCGCTATGTGACCGAAGCCTGCCGGGGACGCGCGTTGCTGGAGAATGAACTGGCGTCGCGCGGAATCCGTTACTGGGCAAGCCGCGCGAATTTCGTGCTGATGTATTTCGGGGACAAGGCGGCGGCGTTTATCGCTGCCATGCGCGACCACGGCATTTTGGTGCGCGACCGGTCAAGTGATCCGGGATGCGCGGGGTGCGTGCGCATCACCCTCGGTTCGGCCGAGCACACGGAGCGATTGATGAAAGCGCTGCGCGAGATTCTGGAGGGCGAAGAATTTTCTGGAATCGGTTCGCAGGAAATGAGTCAGACATAAGGCAAGTCGAGGGTCCGAATTGCGCAAAGCTGCTATTCAACGAAACACAAAAGAGACGCAAATTCAGCTCGCGCTGAATATTGATGGGCGCGGGCGGTACAAAGTCTCGACGGGAATTCGCTTCTTCGATCACATGCTCGAGCTGTTCGCGCATCACGGCGGTTTTGATCTGCGGCTAAAAGCCACCGGCGACCTCGACGTCGATCAGCACCACACGGTCGAAGATGTCGGCATCGCGCTGGGCCAGGCCTTTGCGGAAGCGCTGGGCAGCAAGAAGGGCATCCTGCGCGCTGGGTATTTCGTCATGCCGATGGATGAGACGCTGGGCCTGGCGGCGGTCGATTTTTCCGGGCGAACCGCGGCGGTGATCGATACCAAGGTGAAGACGCGGATGGTGGGCGATTTGCAGTCCGAACTCGTGGCCGATTTCTTCGAAGGGTTCGCCCGCGGCGCGCACGCAAATGTGCACGCCCGCATTCTCTATGGGCGGTCGAATCATCACAAGATTGAATCCTTGTTCAAGGCCTTTGCGCGGGCGCTGCGGGCGGCTTGCTGGCGCGACCGGCGTATGGCGCGGCTGCTGCCGAGCACGAAAGGATTGCTGTGAGCATCGCCATCATCGACTATCGCGCCGGGAACCTCGCCTCGGTGAAGAAGGCCTTTGATCGGGTGAGCGCGGGAGCCGTGGTGACGTCGGATCCTGAAGTTGTGAGCCGAGCGGAAAAGATCGTTCTGCCGGGAGTGGGGCATTTTTCTGCAACCACGGCGCTGGATGACGGCGGATTGCGGTCGGCGGTGAAACAGGCGATTGAACGCGGCGTGCCTTTTCTCGGCATCTGCGTGGGCATGCAGTGGATGATTCAGTCCAGCCAGGAAGCCCCCGGGGTCGCCGGACTCGGCCTGTGGCCGGGCGAGTGCGAGCACTTCCCTGCTTCGGTGAAATCACCCCACGTGGGATGGAATCAACTGAATCTACGCAACGGATGCTCGCGGCTGTTGCGAGGTGTTCCGCCGGACTCGTTCGTCTATTTCACTCACTCCTACCGCGTGCCGTTGCTCGCATCCACAGTTGCGGAGTGTGAATACGGAGGCAGCTTTTCTGCCGCGGTGGAACAAGACAATCTTTTCGGGGTGCAGTTCCATCCGGAAAAATCGGGAGAGGTGGGGTTAAAGATGTTGGAGAATTTCTGCGGGCTGTGAGGTTCGCCGCAACTGATAGAGGGCACAGTCGGACAGCAGGGTTATGACCGAGGAGTGTTGGTGGGGCAGGGATCCTTCGACTCCGCGAATGCTCCGCTTTGCGGACCATTCACTCCGCTCAGGATGACAATACGTTGAAACTATGCTGACGAAGCGCATTATCGCTTGCCTGGACGTCGACGCCGGACGTGTGGTGAAAGGCGTGCAGTTCCTTGACCTGCGCGACGCCGGCGATCCGGCCGCGCTGGCGGCGGCGCATAGCGCCGGGGGCGCGGATGAAATCGTGCTGCTCGATATCTCGGCAACCCACGAAGGCCGCGCCACGCTAGTGGATACGGTACGGCGCACGGCGCGAGAGCTGTTCATCCCCTTCACCGTCGGTGGGGGCATTCGTACGCTGCAAGATGCGGGAGCGATTTTCGATGCGGGTGCGGATAAAGTCAGCATTAATTCGGCGGCCATCGCGACGCCGGAATTGATTACACAGATTGCGCAGCGCTTCGGGTCACAGGCGGCGATCGTGGCAATCGATGCTACGAGATCGAACGGCGGCTTCGGAGTTTTCGTGCATGGAGGGCGCAAGCCGACGGGCCGCGATGCAATTGAGTGGGCCAAAGAAGCGGAGCATCGCGGCGCGGGAGAGATTCTGTTGACCTCAATGGATCGCGACGGCACCGGAATTGGATTCGACTGCGGGCTCACGCGGGCGATCAGTGACGCGGTGCGCATTCCCGTGATTGCTTCCGGCGGGGCGGGCGGGGCCAAGCATTTCGTCGAGGTCTTCGGCGAAAACGGTCACGCGGATGCCGCGCTCGCGGCTTCCATCTTCCACTTCGGCTTGAGCTCGTTTTCTGATTTGAAGCTGCAACTGCGCTCGGCGGGCATTCCGGTGAGGTGGCCGTGCTGATTCCTTCGATTGATCTGATGGGCGGCAAGATCGTGCAACTGGTCCAGGGCCATAAGAAGGCACTCGAGTTCGACAACTTTGACGAATGGGTCGAGCGCTTTGCGCAATTTCCGCTGGTGCAACTGATCGATCTGGATGCCGCGATCGGAACCGGGGACAACCGTCGGCTGATTCAAGATTTCGTGCGGCGGCTTCCCTGCCAAGTGGGCGGCGGAATTCGATCCATTCAAGCCGCGCAGGAAATTCTTGCCATGGGAGCGCAGCGGGTGATTCTGGGCTCAACATTGATTCACAATGGCGAGATCAACACCGCATTCGCCAAAGAAATTTGCGAGGCGGTGGGCCGCGAGCATTTAGTCTTCGCGATCGACGCCAAAGGGGGAAAAGTCGCGGTGCGGGGATGGCGAGAGATCACCGCGATCACGCCACTGGAAGTAATCCGCAAGCTCGAGCCCTTCTGTGCCGCATTTCTCTATACCCACATCGATACGGAAGGATTGATGCTCGGCATTCCTCTGGAAACGGTGCGGGAGTTGCGCGCAGCCACTTCCCGGCAGCTCATTGCGGCCGGCGGAATTTCGAGCAATGCGGAGATCGACCAGCTGCACGCCATGGGCGTGGACGCGGTCGTCGGAATGGCGCTCTATCTAGGCAAGCTCGACCTAACCAAAAAAACGGAACCGGCGGCGAGCAGCCGAGGAAGCTGATCGCCACCGGCCGGCTTTCAAATCGACCCTTCCGGAATCCCAACGTACTTTCCGGATGATCTAGTCGCCATCGTGATCGCCGTCTCGAGCTCTCCCTGCGGGGCTGAAATCGAAGAGGTCGAACATATCTCCAATCGCCGGACTATTGATGGGCGCATAGGCGCTGAAACGGCCGTAGCGCGGATCGGCGTAATTATCGCGGCTGCGGTGGGTCAGCGGGCGCAGTCCCCAATTGCGCTCGATGAACTTCAGCAAAGAAACGTGGTCGGTGTAGTCGTGAGAGATGTGGCCTGGTTTTGTCCAGGGCGATATCACAATCAGGGGAATCCGTGTTCCATCGCCGAAGAAGTCCAGCGGCTGCACGTATCCAGAATCGTAGTAGCCACCGCCTTCGTCGAAGGTGACGAAGATTGCAGTGCTCTTCCACAGGGTGGGATTACTCTTCACTGCATCCACGATCTTCTTAACGAATCCTTCGAAGAGATCGAGTTTCGAGGAAGCCGGGTGACCGTCGACCCAGCCGCTGGGTTTGACATAGGAGACGGCAGGTAGAGTGCTGTTCTGAATGTCGTTATAGAGATCGACCGTGTCTTTGAGATGAGCAGTGCGAACAGCGGCGTTGGTCATGATGGAAGTCGCGTACTGGAACGGGTTGCAGATGTTGCAGTACTGGTCGCTGCTGGCGCCGACGGTTCCGTAGTTGAGCTGGTACTTGTCGTTAAGGTATGCGTTCCACTGGTCGCCGTAATACTTCCAGGAGATATTCTTCTCCATCAGCGCGTCGCCGATATTGCGGACGCTGGTGGGTGGAATGGTGAAGGGGTAGTTGTCGACGTTGGTGTCGGTGTAGGCGTTAGAGCCGTCGCCGAAGTATCCGGGGTTGTAGTTGTTCAGGATATAGTAGTGCCCCTTCTCGCAGTTGGGAGAGATGCGGCGTGGCAGAGATCTGAGATAGTCGAGAACCGCATCTACGCCGGGCTGGCTTGGGTCAGAGCAGTCGCTGTAGCTGCCTCCACCGAAAGCGGGCTTGCCGAAGCTGCCACCGCCGTAGCCATCTTCGGTATACCAATTGTTCGTGCCGGGAGCGGGATCTGGGTTTTCCACCTCATCGACGACTCCAGCATCGGGCGTCCCCGCGTAAACCGTCTGATTATGGGGTGGGACGGCAGGATGGCCGCTGCCATCGCTGAACCAGATGTCATCAGCAAAACCCAACATGATGTGATTGGCGCCGGTGCCGCCCTGAACAGCCTGGTGATAGTTGTCGCTCATTGCGTAGTTGTCGGCCAGGAGCTTCAGGTACGGCGCATCCCCCTGTTGCATGTTGTAGAAGCTCATGGCGGTAGAGCCTTCGCCGGTGGTGACTGCGGAGGAGGAGTAATCCGTGCTGAAGTTGGTTGGCTGAGGATTGCCGTTGGCCCCGGCTCCGACCGTGGTCTCTACCCAAGGGAAGAGGTCAGAGCGGCAGCCGCTGGGATTCCAGGGAGTCGCGTTTCGGGCGTTGCAATCGAGCTGCTGCCACATCTGATAAAAACGGTGGACCGGGCTGGCCGCGTAGGAGTCGTACGGCATGGAAGTGGAGGTCAGTTGGAACGGTCCGGGCGGAAGATCGGTCACGCCGGGAATGCGCGTGTCAGGAGTTTTGCCGGGAAGTCCGGTGCCGCCAGTAGTCAGGAACCCAATGTAGTCAGCAGGTAAACCGTTCTCCGAGCCTTGCGCGTCAGCCAGGCTGCAGATACCGTTGTTTTTGCAAACATCAGGGGGCCCTCCGGTCAGTGGAGCCGGCAACGTGTTAAAGAGCGCCTGGCTGTGCGGGTTCAGGGAGAACTTTTCGCCGTTGAGTTCGGTCTCTCCGGTGTTGGGGCAAGAAGCTCCCTTTCCAAGATCACATGCGGAGCGTTGCCCGGCTAGGAAGTAGAAGGGACCGGGGGTGCCATCGCTCTTGATGATCCCCTTGGAAAGAAGATTGTCGACGGATTCGCCCCGCTTCGGCTTGTAGGTCGCAAAAATATGATCGAAGGTTCGGTTTTCCCCGATGATGATAATTACGTGCTTGATGGGCGTGGTTGTGTTCTCGGCTGCCGCCGGCGGCGGCGCCAGCAAGTTTGCCATCGTCGAGAGCAACGCAGCGCCCAGGCCAGCGGATCGCCCGAAGGCCCGCGCATGATCCAGAAACTTCATAGAAACCTCCTCAAGTTTGCGGGAGTCGAGTTTCTGCTCCCCGCCTCTTCACGCTGGGGGTCGCCGGTTAATGGGAGGTTAAGCGGAAATGAATGTTTGCTGAAAAGATGTCCACAGCTGTCGAAGGGCGGCTGGTTGATCGCGCCAGATTCTGGCAAACTAACACAGGTGAGGATGCAAGCGGGTGAATGATCAAGAACGCTACGCGCCGGGTTGGCCGGGGATTCCGGCGCGGTGGACTTCCAGCGCCAAAAGCGGTATTGGGACTGCACTAAATCTGCACAGCCGCGTATGGTTCACCATCAGCCACGGCATTCTGAATGAAATCTATTTCCCGCGTGTGGATCAGGCCTGCACGCGCGACCTGGGGCTGATCGTCACCGACGGCCGCGGCTTCTTCTCTGAGGAAAAACGGGACTGTAAGTTTGAGAACGCCCCTATCGAGCCGGGAATTCCAGTTTATGACTTAGTAAATACCGACGAAAGCGGACGCTATCGGATACGCAAAGAAGTGTTTAGCGATCCCTATCGAAATGTAGTTTTGCAACGAATTCAGTTCGAGCCTCTGCAGGGAACGCTGGCCGACTACCGTCTTTACGCTTTGCTGGCGCCGCATCTGGCGAATTTCGGCAGAGACAACACAGGATGGGTTGGCGACTACAAAGGCGTACCCATGCTGTTTGCCGAACGCGACGACTGTTCGCTGGCCCTCGCCTGCTCGGTGCCTTGGAAAAAACGGTCCGTCGGCTTCGTGGGATTCTCCGACGGCTGGCAGGATCTGTCGCAGCATTACCAGATGGCTTGGGAATACACCCGCGCGGAAAATGGCAACGTCGCGCTCACCGGAGAAATCGATCTGGCGGCCTGTGGTGGAGAGTTTTTGCTGGCATTGGGATTTGGAGAGATCTGGTCGGAAGCGGGCCAACATGCGCGAGCCAGCCTGCTGGAGCCGTTCGAAGAACTGCGCAAACAGTACGTTTGGCATTGGCGGGACTGGCAGGATGGACTGCTGAAACTGGACCAGCCGGAACGGGAGAACGACCTCTATCGCGCCAGCGCCAGCGTGCTGCGGACGCACGAGTCGAAAGACTTCCTGGGCGGAGTGATCGCCAGTCTTTCGATTCCGTGGGGCTTCAACAAAGGCGACGAAGATCTCGGCGGCTATCACCTGGTGTGGCCGCGTGATCTGGTGGAAACCGCCTGCGGCCTTCTAGCCGCCGGTGCAACGGACGATGCGCAGCGCGTGCTGCGTTACCTGGAGGCAACGCAGGACACGGACGGCCACTGGACGCAGAACATGTGGCTGGACGGCCGCCCGTATTGGAGCGGTCTGCAGATGGATGAGGTGGCGTTCCCTATCCTGTTGGTGGACCTGCTGCGGCGGGAGGGGTCGGAAGCGAACGATCTGGAGCGTTGGTGGAATCTGGTGCGCCGCGCCGCCGGCTTTGTGGTGCGCAACGGTCCGGTCACGCAGCAAGACCGCTGGGAAGAAGACGCCGGCTTTTCGCCGTTTACGCTCGCCGTGGAGATTGCAGGATTGTTGGCGGCGGCTGATGTGGCGGACGCCGTCGGCGAAAAGAACGCCGCCACTTACCTACGTGAAACGGCCGACTTCTGGAACGACAACATCGAACGATGGACTTACGCGAGCGGCAGCGATCTTGCGCAGCGGCTGGGGGTGGACGGCTATTATGTCCGCATTGCGGCGCCGGAAACCGATTGTGCCGCTTCCCCGCTGGGAGGGTTTGTTCCGATCAAGAACCGGCCACCGAGCCAGAATCGTGATTCTGCAATTCACATGATCAGCCCGGACTCACTGGCTCTGGTTCGCTTCGGCCTGCGTGCCCCGGATGACCCGCGAATCCGGAACACCGTGCAGGCCATCGATTTTCTGTTACGCGTGGAATTGCCGCAGGGACCGTGCTGGTATCGCTACAACGGCGACGGCTATGGCGAGCATGAAGATGGATCGCCCTTTGACGGCACGGGGATTGGCAGAGCCTGGCCGCTGCTTGCCGGAGAACGCGCGCATTACGAATTAGCGGCGGGACGGCCGAAAGCCGCGGAAGACCTGCTGCGCGTAATCGAGGCCACCACCGGAGGGGGGCGGCTGATCCCCGAGCAGGTCTGGGATAAAGCCGACATTCCTGATCGTGAGCTTTTCACCGGTCAGCGTTCGGGTTCTGCGTGCCCGCTGGTATGGGCCCACTCGGAGTACATCAAACTCCGGCGCTCATTGCGCGACGGCAAGATATTCGACCAGCCTCCGCAGCCGGTGCAGCGTTACCAGGTTGAGCGGCGGAAATCCGCTTTTTTTGGCTGGAGTTTTAACAACAAATGCCATGCCATTCCGCAGGGATTGAAGTTGCGACTGACAGCCCTGGCCCCCGCGCGAGTGCGTTGGAGCATCGACGGCTGGGCTACGGTCCATGACACCGATACGAGAGACACCGGCCTAGGCACGCACGTCGCCGATTTGCCAACCGACCAATTGCCCCCTGGCGGCATGGCTGCATTTACGTTTTTCTGGCCCCAGGCCCAACATTGGGAAGGAAGGAATTACTTTGTCGCGGTGCAGAAAGCTGCTTCGGAAGAATGAATCCGGCCCCCCCGGCCTGCCTCTGAAGCGGGTAGACGCGTAATCCTCAGGCCTGATGTTTTTCCGGTTCCCAGCTGTCCAGGATGTTCCGGTACAGCGCCCCGGCGCAGATTGCTCCGAAGAACAGCAATAGAGCACCCGACCAGAAGTTGCCCAGGATCAATTTGCCGGAACCGAACAGCGCCAGATACACCATAGCGCAGCCGAGCACCCAAGAGAAGAGATTGGCCCGCAGGTCGCGCGTAGGTTCTATTTCAGGCGCCAACTGCGCCACCGGCTTCCATCCGCCGACGTGAGGGCGCACTCTGCGGTAGAACTGCAGCAGAATTGCGTTGGGCTCCGGCTTGGTCAGAAACATGACTGCGAGCCAGGTGACCGTCGTGACAACAGTGACCGTCAAGGCGGTTTTGGCGAAGACGACCGCTTCGAGACCGCCGAAAGGTTTAAGCCAGCGGATGGCAAGGCTCACCACCAACGCCGTAGCCATCGCGGAAATCTCGCTCCAGGCGTTGATGCGCCACCAGTACCAGCGAAGCAGGTATACGCCACCGGTGCCGGCGCCGATGAGCAGCACGATTTCCCAACCCGCGAGAATCGAGCCCAGCTGCGCGGAAACGTAGGCGGAAAGAATCACCAGAATCACAGTCGCCAGGCGCGAGGCGTTCACATAGTGCTTCTCGCTGCCGTTTTTCTTGAGGAAACGGCGGTAGAAGTCGGAGACGAGATACGAGGCACCCCAATTGAGCTGCGTGGCGATGGTGGACATGAAGGCCGCCATGAATCCGGCAAACACGATTCCGCGCAGCGCATGCGGCATGTGCTCGGTGACAATTCGCATGTAAGCGGGCTCAGGTTGTTTCAGGCCGGGATAAAGAATGATCACCGCGAGGCCAGCCAGAATCCAGGGCCAGGGCCGGATGGCATAGTGCGCGATGTTAAACCAAAGCACGGAAAGCAGGCCCTCGCGCTCGTCGCGCGCGCTGAAGATGCGCTGCGCAATGTAGCCGCCTCCGCCGGGCTCGGCTCCGGGATACCAGAACGCCCACCATTGCAGCGCAAGATAAACCGTAAATGTGATCACCGGGAGGGCCCAGAGTGCCTGATAAGTAAAGGGCCGCGAGAAATCCGGGAAGAATGCGATCGGGTTGCTGGCGGAGGGGCCGGCGGCGGAGCGCATGGCCGCCAGTTTGGCGAGCATTACGTGCATTCCGCCGACGGCGGCAATTGCGTACCAGGCAACCGCGATGACAATCGCCATCTTGAGAACGAACTGGAAAAGGTCGGTCCAGAGCACACCCCACAATCCGCCCAGAGCGACGTAGATGCCGGTAAATGGAATCAGGAAGAAGACGCAAATCCATAAAGCATTGGTTTCGCTTACGCCCAGCGAAACCGCGACAATGCTGGTCATCGCTTTGGTGACCCAGCCGAGGATCAGGCAATTCATCAGCAAGCCGAGATAGAGCGCGCGAAAGCCGCGCAGAAAAGCGGCGGGCTTGCCCGAGTAGCGAATTTCCGCAAACTGCACGTCGGTGAGTAAGCCGCTGCGCCGCCACAGGCGGGCAAAGAGAAAAACCGTCATCATGCCCGACGGCAAAAAGCACCACCAGAGCCAATTCCCTGCGATGCCCAGCTTGTAGACCAGACCCGTTACGAGCAGAGGGGTATCGGCGGCGAACGTGGTCGCCACCATCGAAGTGCCGGCCAACCACCAGGAGACCGAACGGCCAGAGACGAAGTAGTCGTCCACGCTCTTGCTGGAGCGGCGGCGAAAGTAGATTCCCAGAATGAGGGTAATGGCGAGATAGCCGACGATCGCCGACCAATCGAGCAGACTGAAGTTCATTCCGGTGGAGAGAATACCATCGGGCAATCCCCGGCTAACGGGAGAAAGTTACGGGACTCTGGTTGGGAAACTCTCAGCCGGTGTAGGAAAGCTCGACCACGGTGCAGTCGTCGCCGAGCGGAACTCCGCCGCAGAACTCGGCTACCGCGCCGAAAATGTCATCGAGGCCTGTGCTCTTGGCGGCGACCGCTTCCAGGCGTTCGTTGTCGAAGAAGTCGCCGGCGGCATTCTCGGCTTCGGTGACGCCGTCGCTGACCAGGATCAGCCGGTCGCCCGCGTGGAGATGGCAGAGATCGCTTTCGTACGATGCGCCAGGAATGAGGCCAACCGGCATATTCCCGTGCGAGGGGCGAATGACCTCGCCGCCACACACCAGCAGAGGTTGCACATGGCCGCAGTTGACGTACTCGAGTTCACCGTCGCGGCGCACGCGGGCAATTACGAGAGTCGCATACTTCTCGCCGATTTCCTTATGCGTGAAGTACCCGTTGACCGCGGTGACAATTTCTTTGAGGCCCATCCCGGCGGTGAGTTGAGAATAGATCATGCCTTGCAGAGTGGAGGCGAGCAAAGCGGCGGATACTCCCTTGCCGCTGACATCGACAAGAACCACGGCCAGGCCGTCTTTTGTGTTCACCGCGTCAAAAAAATCGCCGCCGATTTCTTTGCAGGAAAGATTTCTACCTGTGAGGCGGGCATAGGGGACTTCCGGAATGGTCACGGTCATGAGCCGCTGCTGAATGCGGGCGGCGATGGAGAGTTCCTGCTGGTAGCGGCGCGCCGCCTCTTCGGCCTGCACCAGGCGGGCATTTTCGATGAGCGACGCGGCCTCGGTCGCGATGGCGCGCAGGATGTCGCCGCTCACCCCCTTTGATAGGTCTCCGGAAGCAAAGCGAGAGTCCACGTAAAGGGCACCCATCATTTCGCCAACCATCGCAGGAGCGCGTTTTTCGCCCGCCGCCTGCACCACGGGCTTGTGCAGGGGGAGGCAAATGACGGTGCGCAGGTCAAAGGCGACGATGCTTTGCCGCCCCGCCAAGTCAAGCTCCCCGCTGGTGTCGGTGACGAGAAATTCCCGGTTTGATTTGAGCGCTTCTTCCAGGATGGAGTGAGAGATGGTCTTGTCGTCGAGGAGCGGTTCACCCTTCGCATTGCGGCCCGCAGCCAAACTCAGTTTGCCGTCTTCCCGCTTCAGGAAGAGAAATGCGCGTTCGGCGCCGGTCAACTTGAGCGTGGCTTCCAACAGCGTCACCAGAATTTCGTCGAGCACGCCGACCGTGTTCAGCCGCCGCGCCGCGTCGAGAAAAAGGGTGAGCTTCTCGAGGTCCGTGGTGGCGGCTGAAATGTTAATGCCGGAAATCTGGCTGAGGAATTCCCGGGCAGTATTGCTATTGCGATGAACGGGATGGAAGACGAGATAGACCGTGTCGCGAACGCCGAATTCCAGGCGGTCATTACGCTGTAACTCCTTGCGCTGCACACGTTCGCCGTTGACAAAGGTTCCGTGCTTGCTGCCCTCGTCAATCACATAGAACCGGCCATTTTCAGAAACGATCAGGGCATGGTCGCGGGAGACGCGGGGGTCGGGAATGGAAAGATCCTTGTCGATCTTTCGTCCGACCGTGAAGGGAGTATGGTCAAGCGAGATTTCTCGTTCTTGGTTATCGTGGACGAAAATCAGGGTGGGAAACACACCGGCGTTGGATTCTGCTTGAGGCCCCGTGATCGGAGATAGAGCCATAGAATCCTCACCGCCGCGCGTCAGGCAGTCTTGCGGAAAGCTGCGATTGCCTGCGCGTCGGTATCGTAAGCCTCGAAAACCGTGACCAGTTTCGTGACCTGCAGGACGTCTCGCAAGCGCTGGCCCAGCCCGGTGAGCTTGATATCGGCACCCGCGGAGCGGGCCGAGGAATACACTCCCACCAGAGTTCCCAAGCCGCCGCTATCGATGTAAGACACGCCGGACAGATTCAGCACAATCTGTTGAGTCGATGCCAGGAGGCGTTTGACCTCGGCCCGAAGCGCGGTGGCTTCTTCGCCAAACAGGATGCGGCCCTGGCAAGACACAATCGTGACGCCGTCGGTCACTTTGGTCTCCATTTTCAGATTCATCCAACCCTCCGGTCATAACGAAAGCAATGTTTTTGAAGCCTACCGCGTGTGTCCCGGCAATGCAAGCCGGGATAGGGCTTATGCCGGCGTCGCTGCGCGCCGGTAGTGATTTTGTTCGTCGCGAACTTGGTCGAAATCAGTCGGCTTTCTGCTGTGGCAGTACCATCGCATCCTTGACAAGGAACGCCAGCGGACCAAATAGGGCAATCGAGATAGCGGGAATCGTCCACAGGGGTGCGGCCCAGACTCGCTGGACCATGGCAGCCGGCAGAAAAGATGAAGCTCCAACGAGCGCGATGGAAGCCAGCCACTGCCAGAAAACACACAACACCGCCAGGGCGCAAACTAAGCGGCGGCTCGCGTTCCTTGACCACAGATCACTCCACGACCGTACGCTCAGCAAGACCGCCGGCACCAGGAGGACGTCGTTGTAGGAGCGCATCATCGGAGTTGCGGCGAGCGTGACGGTGAGTACGAGCGCCAGCAGAAGGCTGAACTCGGCGGAATCTTCCGCACAGCGTCGCAAGCGCCAACAGACGGCCACCGTTGCCAGTAGCAGAATCGCGCTGAGAAGCTTGCCGACCCCTGCGGTAGTGAGAATCTCAAGCGGCGAACTCTCTCCCGCATAGCGCTGGTATTCCACCAAGCCGTGGAGGAAGCGGCCAATCCAGCCAGGAAGTGCGTACTCTCCCGCCCCGACTAGCAGCACACTAGTCCCGGCCAGACTCCAGAAAAACTTCTGCCGCTGACGCCACCGCCGGAACGTCCAGAACAATAGCCAAGCCAAGAGTAGTGTGACCAGTTGCGGTTTGATCGTAGCCAGGGCGAGGACGGCCCCCGCCGCAATCAACTTCCCCCTTACCAACAGCCCCGCGCCAGCGGCAATCAGCGCGCAAACCAACAGGGTAAGTTGCTGCAGCTTAATTCCCTGCACGACCGGATAACTTCCCAAGGTTAGAAGGAGAAAAACCACTAAAACCGTTGGCGAGGGCCGCCAGCGCAGGGCGCGAAACCATAGCAGCACGCTGGCGCAGGCGCAAAGTCCCAGAGCCCAGGTCGCCAAAATCCGCACCGCCGAAAAGGGCAAATAGACGGTGGGGGCCAGCAGGAAAACCACATAAACTGGGTAGGCGAAGCGGGTTTCGTCCTGCGGATCGCCTGGCCTTCGGGCATCAATCGGCCGCCCCCAATATCCAGCTTGAATCTCGCGCGTCACGTCCGCGCTGTAAGGGTCGCGACCATGCAACAGCAGTTCACGGGCGCCAACCCAGCGCGGATAAAGGTCCGAAAGATTTCCGCGGGGCGCATCGTGGGCGGCGGCATAGGTCTCCTGAAA
Source organism: uncultured Acidobacteriaceae bacterium (assembly GCA_963770915.1). Classification (GTDB taxonomy): domain Bacteria; phylum Acidobacteriota; class Terriglobia; order Terriglobales; family Acidobacteriaceae; genus PALSA-270. The sequence goes on along the minus strand of CAVYRG010000001.1, from coordinate 25,562 downwards.
CGGAATGAGCACGCGCTGCACGTAGAGCCACATGCTGCCCGCCAGAACAAGCGCTACCGCGATGCTGAACCCCGAAATCCGCCGCATAGTTATTCACAAGAAGCCGCTCCATGCTACAACTTAGGCACCTGTGGGCGCACGGCGGGTGCCGAGTTTGCTTGCAGCTGACGAGTTGCTCCCCCTCCGGCAGCGTACGGAAGCGTAAGTTGACTACGATCAATCGAGTTCTGTCTTCGCGGAAGTTGATCTTCGTAGCGGCGTTTATCTCGCGTATGGCGAGGACGGCCTACCTCCTGTCAAAGCTCGGTCCGGGTTCGCTCTTCGCGCGAAACGAGCCGTCCCATATTGGCGCGGCGCTGATCTCCGGTCTTGGTTATTCATCGCCTTATGCTGGCGCGCCCATTGCACCCACTGCCCAACAACCTCCGCTATACCCAATTCTTCTGGCTGGAATTTTTAGGGCATTCGGGACCTATACGCTGGCCGCGGCATGGGCCGCAGTCATCGTCAATGTGTTGGCGGGGGCGCTCACGGCGGTGCTTGTCTACCAGGTGGGAAGACGCCACTTTAGCGAAGCGGTCGGCAGGTTGGCGGCGTGGCTCTGGGTTTTCCCGTGGATGTATACCACCGTTGCATTCTCCGTAAGCCTAACGTCCGCCTATCTGGCCGCCCTCGGGCTGGGCGCTCTGTTTTTGTATATTCCGGGAAAGCCGCTGACGGGCTGGAAATGGTTCAAACTCGGCGTTTATTGTGGATTTCTTGCGCTGCTTCAGCCCGCCCTGCTCACGGTTGTTTGCATTTACTGGATTTGGCTCGCAGGGACGAAATTCCACCTATCGCGATTAGTGGTCGGGGTTGCGGGATTTCTTCTCGTGCTGACTCCTTGGACGATAAGGAACTATGTGGCGATGGGGCGATTTATTCCGCTCCGCGACAATTTCGGACTTGAACTTTGGGTCGGCAACCGGCCTGGCATGCATGGAACCGCCGATTTCTCAGGCGACTTCCCTGACAATGATCCTAGCGACTATGCACGGCTCGGAGAACTGCGCTTCATGGACGAGCACTTTGATGCGGCCAAGCAATTCATCCGCGCCAATCCCGCTGGCTTTCTCAGGCGATCGCTTCTGCGCATGGAGCAATTCTGGTACATTCCCTATCCGATTTTTCCCTGGGTTTTGGTCGCCGTCTTCGCATGGCTTGGAGCGGCTCTGGCGCTATGGCGTGACAGAAATGCTTGGATGTGGCTCGCCATGCTGGCAGTCTTCCCTCTCGTCTATTGCGTCACACACAATTTTGCCCCGTACCGTCATCCGATCGAGCCACTGGAGATCTTGCTGACTGCCTATATTTTTGCGGGACCTGCGCCTGGTTGGCTGCGCCGGGCTTGGCCGCGAAAGCCTGCCTGAGTTTGAGCACGGGGATCAAAGTAGTGCGATGTACAATGCGTTCTTCCCCGTTTCCTTAATTTCATCATGCCGCCGCGAGAGGAATGTGGCCCTGAAGAGAAGTCGCGCGCTGATCCATTCTTCTGGATCAGGAGCCGGCCTCGGCTGCTGCTTTTTTTTGCGACGGTGCTGGCGTTCAGTATGTGGTTCTTTGTCGATCGCGTCTGGGCTCCGCCTGGAGAAGTCCATTTTTCCGACCTCTACCAGAGCTGGTATGCCTCGCACGAACTCCTTCTGCACCACCGTGATCCCTACAGTGCACAGGTGAGTCACGAAATTCAAAGCTGGATCTATGGCCACCCGGTTAGCGCCAAGGACGCCCGCAACGAGAACCGATTTGCTTACCCTCTGTATTTCACCCTGGTCTTGGCTCCCACGGTCAAGCTTCCCTTCTCGGCGGTGGAGGGTATTTTCCGTTGGCTCATGCCCTTGCTTGCCATCGCAACGGCCCTGCTGTGGGTGGCGACGCTTGGTTGGCGATGCAGCCGGCCAATCCTGGGTGCGCTCGTCCTGTTGAGCCTTGGGAATTTCCCGGTTCTGGAGAGTGTTTATCTGCAGCAACCGGGGCTTATCGCAGGCACGTTTCTGGCAGGTGCGGGAGCGGCGCTCGCCTCCGGTCGCCTCGGGCTGGCGGGCGTCTTACTAGCTCTCGCAACCTGTAAACCGCAACTATGCGTTCCGCTCGCGCTTTGGCTCCTGCTGTGGGCAGCTTCGGGATGGAGATCGCGGAAAAACCTGGTCTGGGGCTTTGCCGTAACCCTTCTGCTATTGGTCGGAGTAACAGAGATACTTTTGCCGGGATGGATCGGCGAATTCCTGGCGGGCTTGGCAGCATACCAGCGCTACACCGGCAATTTCTCCATCCTCGCGCTTTTGTTTGCCAATGCAGGCGGGACGATAGCCAGCATCGGACTCGTACTGGCAGTCGCGGCAGCGGCCTGGAAGATGCGGCATGAACCGGCTGATTCCACCCGCTTCCAGTTTGGGTTCTGCCTCGTACTCGCCCTGACGGTGGTCGTAATTCCAACCATGTATCCCACGAGCCAGATTGTGCTTGTGCCCGCGGTCTTTTGGCTGGCGAAGAATGCGCAGGAACTATGGGGCGCAGGCCGGGCAGTGCGCCTTGGCTTGGTCGGCGTGCTCAGCCTGTTAGTGTGGCCGTGGATTGGTTCGCTTGTCTATCTGGCGCTCGACCCGCTGGTGGGCGTGGACCGCCTGCGAGAATACTGGCTGCTTCCACTTAGCACGATTCTGGTGTTTCCGCTGGGAGTGTTGACCTTGTTCGCGATCCTGATCCCATCCCTGTTGGAATTGGGGAAGCGCCTAACCCGAGGGCCTGCTTTGACGCCAGCGAAGCTCGTCTAACGAATCGTCGTTCCCTGTGAGAGTTCTGTTCTGCTGGTCGCGTTTTTTCCCAGTCAGGGCCGGGCTAAGCCTTCCGCTTCTGCGTCACGGTTCAGGGAAACGCTCCACCCTGCCAAGCTCATGGCCAACCCAAGCAGAACCAACGCGAACAAATGTTGCTGCTCAAAATGCAAGGTGAGCGCGAGATAAAGGGGAGTGAAAAACATCATTAGCAAGGTGGCTTTGAGGGCGATTTTGCGCCAGCCTTCGGGTGTAGTCTGCAGCAGGCGATCGAACAGAAGGAGCAGCGGCAGGAAAAGCATGCTCATGTCTTGATTGTAAACGTGGTAGCTCACCAGAAACGTCGCGATCATGGCAATGGAAAATCCGTTATTCCAGGCAGTGAGGTTGCTGAGATCTTGCGGCTGCCATTGCCATGCCGCCCAAAACAGCAACATCAGCGACGCGGCGGCCAAAATAAGTTGCGGCCAAGGTGAGACTGAATGCGCCCAGGACCAGGAGGTCAGCAGTCCGCGCAGATTCGGCATGTTTTCCGGCACGATCACGCGGAGGAGAGCTTGGCGATTGACTTGCCAGGCGTAGCGGGGATAAAAGAGCAGTTCTCTCCATCCTACCAATATCAAGGAGACGAGCCCCACCAGGCATCCGCTGAGCGCAGTTCCCCAAACCGCGCGCAGCCGGCGGCGCAGCAGCAGGATGAAGACAAAAGGCAAAACCAGGTGGAACTTGAACAGGCCCAAGCCAAGCCATGCGCCCGCCTCGAGGTCGCGACCGCGGCGAAACGACCAATAAGCCAGAGCATAGAGAGCCAGCAGGAGAATCGAGTCCTGCCCCTGCATGACGGCGTAGGCGATGGGGAAAAAAGCCAGTGCCGCGAGCATGGGAAGCCACGGCAGGGTCGAGTACAGGCACGGCGCAGTTCGGTGCAAAAACCAAACAATCCCTGCCAGAAGAATCAGATTGATTGCAGCCCACACTCCGTAGGCGTGAAGATACGACAAGTAAGTCAGAGGTATGAACGGAACCGCCTCAAATGGCGGGTGGTTGTAGGGCAACGGAGCCAGCCGACTTTGCGCGGCGGTGGCAAACTCACGCTGAACCTGCAACTGCAACTGATTGTCGTAGAGGTTCTTGCCTTCGCCGCGCCGCAGAATTAATGCGGCACTGTAGAAAATGCTGAAATCCGGATAGCCCGCCACCACCTGCCACCACGCGCGCCAAAGAACGTCGGCGTTGAGGAAGACCATGGTCAGAAGGAAAGCGGCCAAGGTGATTCGGAACTTTGGGTTGGTGTTCATCGGAGTCGACAAACGGCTTTCGACCTTACTCTATGCTTTCCGCCGGGAACAGTTCTATATCGCTTGTGGGTCGCGGTATGATCCACGTTCGCCGTGAATCGACTACTTGAGACCCGCTGGGTTCTGGTTTTCATTCTCGCCCTCGGCCTGTTCGCCATGGCGGCCCAGCGCGTGACCGATCCTGACGTCTGGTGGCACCTGCGCACGGGCCAACTGATTCTGCAAAATCACGCCGTCTTTCACGCTGACCCCTATTCATTCACGCGGTATGGCCAGCCTTGGGTGAATCACGAGTGGCTCTCCGATGTTTTCATTTTCTGCCTCTATCGAGCCGCCGGGTGGGCTGGATTGATTGTCACCTTTGCCAGCATCACGGCTTGCGTTTTCTTGTTGGCGTTTTGGCGATGCCCGGGACGCACCGCGCTCGGCGTGCTGGTCACAGCGTTGGCGGCTCTGGCCTCGGCGCCCATTTGGGGCGTCCGCCCGCAAATCCTCTCGCTGCTGCTGATCAGTTTATTTCTTCTGATTCTCGATGCCTCCGCCAAGCGCCCGCATGTGGTTTGGTGGATTCCGCCCATTGTGCTGCTCTGGGTGAACCTGCATGCGGGCTACGCGGTCGGAATTGCGTTGGTCTTATGGGCGCTAGCTGGGCACGCGCTCGATGCGTCCCTGGGCTTCGAGAATTGGGCCCAAGCCGTGCTCCGTATCAAAAGGCTGGCTCTGGTTCTGGCAGTCTCATTGGCTTTGGTGCCTCTGAATCCGTACGGGTTCAAAATGTACGGGTATCCGCTGGCCACGCTCCACTCGCCAGCCATGCGGCTCCATATCGCGGAGTGGTTCTCTCCCGATTTCCACCAGCCGCAGTATTGGCCAGCCATGTTGATGATCCTGGCCAGCGTGGCCGCGGTCGCATGGGCTCCGCGCCGACTCCGCCCCAGTTCGCTTGCGTTGCTGCTGGTGACGATGTGCATGGGACTGTATTCGGTCCGGCACTTGGCGATCTACGCCATTGTGGCGGCGCCTGTACTTAGCGAATTGCTGGACGCAGCCCTGGCGACTCTGCGACCAGAACATTGTTCGCAGGTGCAAAGTTCTGCGGGTTTGTCCTTTGTTGCCAAAGCTGGTTTGAACGCCATTGTCCTTGTGGCCGTGGCTGTCTATGCCGCAGCACATGTGCAGCACGTATTGCGCAGCCAGGCAAATGCGGAGGCTGCCCGATTCCCCATTGCAGCAGTCAACTTCCTTGCAACGCACCAGCTTCCGGGGCCTCTGTTCAACTACTACGACTGGGGCGGTTATCTGGTTTGGAGGCTATATCCCGGCTATGGCGTTTATATCGATGGCCGTGCGGACCTGTATGGCGATTCGTTCATGAACCGCTTCGCGGCTACATACGGTTTAACCGGTGACTGGGCGACTCCCCTGCGCGCCTGGCGCATCCGCACGGTTCTGCTTCCCCCCAATAGCGCATTGGCAACCGCCCTAAGGTCCCTGCCGGAGTGGAAGGAAGTTTACGGGGATTCGCAGGCAGTGGTACTGACCCGCAGCCCCTGGGCAGATCAGAGCGAGTGACACATTACTCTCCAATGAACGCATGCTGGCACCGGTGATTTAGGGTCATGTCGCCCTGGTTGGGTTTAACGCCTATTGGTTCTCGCGCTGATAACACACTTATCGGCGAGTACAATGGCGGACTGGTTGGTCTCGGGCCAAACAACAGAGCCTCCCGGGGGGTGCTGCCTGCGACCGCGACACCCGGAATCAGAAGAGGCAATTCCCGGGGTGGGCGAATTGGCGGAATCATGGTACGTAATTTCTTGCCAAGTCGTATAAACGAAGGCATAACGGTGTCCTAAGTGTGCAACAAATTGTTCTCACTCAGTGAAGACAGGCCGGGGTATGATGTGATTAGGAATTCGAGGGTTGCCTCTGGGTATCCACCGAAATCCAATGCTTTTAGATGTTTGCGACAAACTTGCCATGCACAGGTAGGAGTGCGCACCGAATTGCACGGAGGGGTTCGGGAAGCTACGTTCTCGGGCCTGTTTCCCGCAGGAGGAATCCCAGATGAGGAATCTTCTCAACAAGTTATGGCGAGGGGATGAAGGGCAAGACATCGCGGAATACGCGGTGATGCTGGCGGTGATCCTGGTGATCGTCGTGGGCACAATCCGGCTAATTGGCTCCAACGCCAATAACGTCTTCTCGTCGGTTGCGAGTGCGATCCAGCAGTAGCACCACGGTTCCACCGATAAAGTGGCGGAGTGGCGGACAAGTCTTCGGATTGCGTTCTGTGCCGTAGCCCGCTTGTGATTGCGGTTTCGAGGAGCAGCGATGAATCGTACGCGGCTTTTGCTGATTGGCGCCATTGCGCTGGCGTTGGGCGCCTTTGTGAGTTTCTTTGTCTACAAGAATCTGAAAGCCAGCGAAACAACAGACAACCGTCCTGGCAAGGACGTGGTCGTTGCTGCCGACGATCTGCAGGTGGGTGCAAAGATTGAAGATCATGACGTAAAAGTGGTCCGCTTGCCGGACGGGGACCTGCCGCCAAATACTTATCGTCTTATGTCGCAGGTCATAGGGCGTGGCGTCGTGCAACCGATCTCAAAAGGGGAATTCATCCTGCCAAGTAAATTGGCTGGGGAAGAGGCTGGATTCGGCCTACCGTCTCTGATTCCGCCCGGCATGCGCGCGGTCTCGGTAAGAGTCAACGATGTGGTGTCGGTCGCCGGGTTCGTCATACCGGGGACGCATGTCGACGTCATGTTGACGGGCAATCCTGGCGGAGGCGGCGAACAGCAGACGACGACCGTGCTGGAAAACGTGGCGGTCATCGCGACCGGTCATACCCTGGAGCGCAATGCTAGTGGCGAGCCCCAACAAGCTCCGGTGATCACGCTACTGGTTTCTCCAGACGACGCGCAAAAACTGGCTCTGGCCAGCAGTGAGGGCCGCATCCAGCTGTCTCTGCGTAATCCTTTGGACACCAAGCAGCAACAAATGGCGGGCGTGAGTTCCGGCGCGCTGTATCGCGGGGGCGCCCCGCCTGCGACTCCGAAACCGAAGACGGTAGCGGTCAGGCACACTCCCATTTTGCAGGCGCCAGCGCCGCCTCCGCCTTATACGGTTGAAGTGATTCAGGGCAGCAAGAAGGAAACAACGAAATTTTGAAGGCGACTCCCGGGGTTCTGAGGTAAGCGGAAATGTCGATCTCTTGCAGTGGCGTGAAATTAAGAATCAAAATCGGCGCGGGTTTGCGATCAGTGTTAGCCATCGGATTGATGGTCGCAGCCAACTGCGCCGCCTATTCGCAAGCACAGCCGGGTACACCCCCTGCGCAGGCTCCGGCAACCGCGGCTCCGGAACCGCCTCCCGTCCCGGAGCAGACGGCGGAACCCTCGCCGACGACTGCAACGCCAGTGACTCAGGGAGAAGCACAATCCGCCGCGCCACTGCGAGTGATGGTCGGGAAATCTCTGCTCATCAACACCACCGAGCGGCTCAAGCGAGTCTCTGTCACCGATCCCACCGTGGCTGAGGTACAAGTGGTCACGCCGACGCAGATTCTGGTGCATGGCCGCTCCGCCGGCGAAGTCTCGTTGCTGATTTGGGATGAACTCGAGCGCTCTCGCAGCTTCGATTTGCGCGTGGATGTGGATGTCACCGCCTGCGCGGAGGAGGAAAAGCGTGTCTTCCCGGATGAGCAGATCACGGTCTCGCCCTCGCGTTCGGCGATTGTGCTCGCCGGCCACGTCTCGACTGAAGATGTCGCTAAACGCGCCGGCCTGATCGCAGAGGCCTATTCCAAGAACGTGGTCAACGTACTGACATTTGGGCCGGTGGGAGCCCAGGAAGTTCTGCTGGAAGTCAAGTTCGCCGAAGTGGATCGATCGGCGGTGGAGCAACTGGGCGTGAATTTCTTTGCGCCCCTGGTCGGAGGAACAACGACGGGAACGCTCACGACCCAGCAGTTCGGCGGCTTTCAAGTCAATACCACGACCGCGAGCACGGCAACGGCCGGCGGCACAACCACGACTAGTACGGCGGCGACCCCTCCAACAATCGGCATCAACGATGCGCTCAACCTTTTTCTGTTCCGCCGCGACATCAACTTCGGCGCTGTGATCCGCGCGCTGGAGCAGAGAAATTTGCTGCAAATTCTGGCCGAGCCGAACTTGATTGCGGTGAACGGCAAAGAGGCGAGTTTCCTCGCGGGTGGGCAGTTTCCCTTCCCGGTGGTTCAGCCCGGGCAGGGCTTCAGTGCGGTCACCATTCAATTCAAAAATTTTGGCGTACAACTGGAATTCACGCCCGTCATCATGCCGAACGGCAACATCCATCTGAAGGTGGCGCCGGAAGTAAGCACCCTCGACTTTACCAATGGCTTAACCGTTTCCGGCTTCAATATACCGGCCATCAGCACACGGCGAGCGGAAACCGAATTTGAGCTGCAGGATGGCCAGAGTTTCGTGATCGCCGGACTGATGGACAATCGCGTTACCAGTCTGGTGAACAAATTCCCCGGCCTTGGGGACCTTCCCATCATCGGGAATTTGTTTAAGAGCAAGAATCTGCAAAAGAGCAAGACGGAATTGATGGTTCTTTGTACGGTGCGGCGGATTTCGCCGGACGCCGAGCCGCCAGCGCTTCCGACTCAGCCGAAGCCATTCCTCGATAAAAACAGTTTTGACGGGTCGAAAGTGCCGGGGCGCCGGTAAGCAGCCGGCATCTGGACGCAGTGGGTTGAGATTGGATCGGCTGGAGCGGCAACGGGCATGGCAGAAGTTTCTGTGGTGATTGTGGCGTCCGACAGCGAGCAGCGCGCCGTGCTGCAGGTGTTGGTGGATGGAACCAGCGTAGCGCGGGCAGTGCATTCCTCCGCCAACTATCCGGTGGCGGTGGCAGATCCTGTCGTGCGCAGAATCCAAAGCTCCCACCCGGATGTAGTGCTGGTGGATGTTCCCGAAGACAATCCCATTCTGGCTCTGCGAACCATCGAATTGCTGCAACAGGAATCGCCGGAAGTAGCGGTGTTTGCCGTGGGCGGAGTGTCTCAGCCGCAAGTGATCATTACAGCCATGCGCGCCGGAGCGCGGGAATATCTGCAACGGCCCACTACGACCACCGACCTCCTCGAAGCCTTTGTTCGCCTCTCTTCCGCGCAACCCAAAGTGCAGCGTGCGGAAACGCGCGGCAAGGTCTTCACTGTGGTCAATGCCAAGGGTGGAAGCGGCGCAACTACCGTGGCAGTGAATCTGGCGCTGGCACTGCAAGCGGCGCATGGAGACACGGCGCTAGTAGATATCGCTCCGCTTGGGCATGCCTCGCTGCACATGAATCTCAAGCCAGTGTTTAGCGTGGCAGATGCGATCCGCAATTTGCACCGCCTCGACCACACACTGCTGGAGGGGTTCACCACCCGGCATGAAGGCGGGCTGCAGGTTCTCGCCGGCCCTAATACGCCGTTGCTGGTGGAACCTTCGACATCCGAGTTCGCCAAGCTGTTCGATCTGCTGGTGAGTCATTTTCGCTATGTTGTCGTGGATGCTTCCACGCGCATGGACGGTACGACGCGGCTGGTAAGCAATCTTTCGTCCACTGTGCTTTTGGTAGCGCACGCTGATGTCGCTTCACTCTGGAGCGCGGCGCGAATTCAGCAGTATTTAGGGGAGGCGGGTGGCCGGGATCGTGTGCGGCTGGTCCTCAACCGCTTTCGTAAGATTCCGGGCTTCAGCGAGGCCGACGCTGAAACCGCAGCCGGTATGAGGCTGCTGTGGAAGATTCCCAATCAATATTTCGCCGTATCGACGGCGATTGACCGCGGGATTCCCTTGATGCACCAGAACCATACAGAAATTGCGAAGGCATTCATCGGGCTGGCCGGACGTTTGACGGAAAACGATATCGAGGTAAAACGGGCGGCTTGGTCTTTGTTCAAGACCGTGTAAGCTAGGGGAAGAGTTCGGGGAAACGGATGGCAAACCTGCAGAGTTTCGAAAAGGCCGAGTATCAGCAAGTAAAGTCGGACCTGCACCGCAAGATCCTGGATCGCCTGGATCTCGAGAAGCTGGGACGGACCCCAGGGGAAGCAGCGCGGGAAGAAGTCCTGCTGCTCATTCGGAATACGGTCAACAGCGAGGCGGTTCCGCTGAGCTTTGCGGAACGCGAGCGCTTGGCGCGGGAAATTCTGGACGAGATTTTCGGCCTTGGCCCGCTGGAGCCTTTGCTAAAGGACCCGACGATTTCCGATATTTTGATAAATCGCTTTGACCGCGTGTACGTGGAGCGCGCGGGCAAACTGGAGATCACCGGCCTCAGCTTCAAAGACAATCAGCATTTGATGCAGATCATCGACCGTATCGTCTCCCGCGTGGGACGGCGCGTGGATGAGTCTTCGCCCATGGTGGATGCCCGGCTGGCGGATGGGTCGCGTGTCAACGCCATCATTCCTCCGCTGGCCATCGATGGCCCGTGTCTTTCCATCCGGCGGTTCGGCTCGGTTCCAGTCTCAGCCCGCAACATGATTGAGAACCGAACTCTGACCGAGCCCATGCTGGAACTGCTCTCGGCCATGGTGAAAGGACGACTGAACATTTTGGTTTCGGGAGGAACCGGCGCCGGCAAGACGACTCTGCTCAATGTGCTCTCCGGTTACATTCCGAATTCCGAGCGCGTTATCACCATCGAGGATGCGGCGGAATTGCAGATGAAGCAGGAGCACGTCGTGCGTCTGGAGACGCGGGCACCCAATATTGAAGGCAAGGGAGCGGTGCGCCAACGGCAGCTCGTGATCAACAGCTTACGTATGCGCCCGGATCGCATCATCGTCGGCGAGGTGCGCGGCGAGGAAGCCTTTGACATGCTGCAGGCCATGAACACAGGCCACGAAGGTTCGCTGACCACCATCCACGCCAACTCCCAGCGCGACGCCCTGTCCAGGGTGGAAAGCATGTTTTCTATGGCGAACCTGAACATCCCCGAGCGTGCGGTACGAAACCAGATTGCCTCGGCGATCCACGGAGTGGTGCAGATCGCCCGTATGGTGGATGGCACGCGCAAAGTGATCGCGATTTGCGAAGTGACTGGGGTAGAGGGGGATATGATTCTGATGCAGGATATTTTCCTGTTCGATCGCACGGGGATCGACGAAGGTGGCAGAGTGCGGGGCATCTTCCACGCGACCGGAATCCGCCCCAAATTCGCGGAGCGGCTCGCCACGGGCGGATACCGCCTGCGGCCGGCGCTGTTCGAGTCCAAACTGGAGATTTAGAATGAGCCGAAGCGAGGACTTCTCGAGAGAAACTTAATGCTAGCCCTGATCACCATCATCGTATTCGTGGTCGTGGCAGGAGCCATATTTGTGGTGGCTTCCCTGCTCGATCAGCGCAGCGCGCGCGCGCGACTGTTGCGCGACCGGCTGGCCACGGTGCAAAAGGTCGCCGAGCGCCAGCCCGACGAGGAATTGGCTCTGCTGCGCGATCAATTGTTGAGCGAAATTCCCGCGCTCGACAATCTGCTGCAGCGATCCGAGCGGGTTTCCAATTTCCAGACCCTGCTGACTCAGGCCGGCGTCGAGATGCGTGCCGGCAATGTGCTGATGCTGTCCTTGGTTTGTGCGGTGGCGTTCGGCGTAATCGGGCTGCTGGTAGGCAAGGCTGCGATCTTTGGCTGGGCCGGCGCCATGGTGGGCCTGCTCGCGCCTTATTCCTACGCTTCCTACCGTCGCACGCAACGCTTCCGGAAATTCGAGGAATTGTTCCCCGAAGCTATCGATACGTTGGCGCGTGCCGTGCGCGCCGGGCACGCCTTCACCACCGCCATGGAGTTGATCGCGAACGAGGTGGCGGAGCCGGTCTCCTCAGAAATTCGCAAGCTGTTTGAAGAGCAGAAATTCGGCATGCCGGTGCGGGACGCCTTGCTCAACCTGGCCGAGCGCGTGCCCCTGGTGGACGTGAAGTTCTTCGTTACCGCAGTCATGTTGCAGCGGGAGACAGGCGGCAACCTGGCGGAGATTTTGGATAATCTCTCTTACATGATCCGGGAGCGGTTCAAGATCCAGCGGCAGGTTCGAGTGTTCACCGCACAGGGGCGCTTGACCATGTTGTTGCTGATGGCTTTGCCGCCGATGGTCGTGCTGGTGATGTTGGTGATGAGTCCCAGCTTCATTCGCCCGCTCTTCGACGATCCGATGGGGCACACGGCGATTGTTATCGCGATCACGCTCCAGACGATTGGATATTTCGTCATCCGGCGGATTATTAATATTCAGGTCTAGCAGAATGTTATTGGCTCTCAGCATCGCGCTGTTCATTACGGTCGCGCTGGTCGTGTTTTCCTTTGCGGCGGCGGCCTATGCCCCGTCTTCGGTGCTGGGCTCCCGCCTGCGCTCGCTGGCAGGGGGGCAGAAACAGCAGCAGCCTGAAAAGCCGGCGCTGAAGGAACGCCTGGAACAAGCGCTGGATCCGCTCAGCAAAGCACTGCCACTTTCACCGAGCGAAGTATCGCGCGCGCGTGCCTGGCTGATACAGGCGGGCTATCGTGAGCCGCGCCACCTGACCATGTATGTCGGCAGCCGCGTGTTGTTCGGGGTGTTGGGAGTAGTTGCGGTCCTGGCCGCGACCGGCCTCAAATCCCCCCTGCTCGTCGTGGGCGCTGGGGGCATCGGCTTCTTTCTTCCCCGCTTTTGGTTGAAGCGCAAGATCGCGGCGCGGCAGCGGCTGATCACTCTCGGGTTGCCCGATGCGCTCGACTTGACCGTAATTTGCGTGGAAGCCGGGCTCGCCCTGGACCAGGCTATGGCACGCGTAGGAGAAGATCTGAGCCACGCCCACCCGGAGCTTAGCAACGAGTTTCACATGTTCAACCTGGAGATGCGCGCAGGTAAGCCGCGCGTGGAAGCCTTGCATAATTTGGCCGCCCGCACCGGCGTGAGCGATATGCGGGCTCTGGTGGCGACGTTGGTGCAGACCGATCGCTTTGGCACCAGCATCGCCCAGGCGCTGCGCGTGCATTCCGATTCCCTGCGAACCGAGCGTCGGCAGCGAGCTGAAGAGCAAGCCGCTAAGACCACGATTAAGATGGTCATCCCCCTGGTATTGTTTATTCTTCCCTCCCTCCTCGTAGTTACAATTGGACCAGCTGTGATTCAGCTGTTCCGAACGTTGTTGCCGGTAGGACGTTAGCGTCGCGCAGCCTCAAGATCGAACCCGGGAGCAGTCATGCCAGCGGCCAATTCCCAAGCATTTGCCTTTAATCGCACGCGGAAGGCGTATCTCGCGACCCAATTGTCGGTCGCGGGAACGCACTGGTCCCGCTTGCGCGGCCTGATGGGGGCGGCAGCGGCAAATTTTCGTGCAGGACAAGGCTTGTGGATCGTTCCTTCGCATGGAGTCCATACTCTGGCGATGCGCTTTCCCATCGACGTGCTTTATCTCAACCGGGAGAAGGTCGTGATTTACGCCAAGCCCAACCTGTTGCCCTGGCGACTGGCGCCGGTGCGCATGAGTGCGGCATCGGTGCTGGAATTGCCGAATGACACGCTTCGTTCCACAGGAACCGCCGTGGGAGACCAGATTCAGATCGAAATGGGCGCGCCGCCAGCGGAGGCCATGATCTCTTGAGCCAGGAACTCAAGCTTTTGGTCGAGTGGTCGTCGCCGTGGGAAGAATTCCGCACCGCGATCCGGCCCGCTTTGGTGCGATCCCCGAAAGCTCTGGCCGGCGAAGCCAGGTCGGGCCTGTTTCCCTACCGCGGGATGGTTGCCTCCTGGGTCGCAGAGATCGTCCTGTTCGGGCTGTTTTTGCTGGTCAGCCGGGGATTGGAGACGTTGCATCCCTATCAGCCGCCGCCCCCCGCAAAGTACGACGTGATCTATTACACCGGGAACGAGCTGCCAAAGACTGCAGATGTAGGTGGGGCGCAATCGGGCCGCACCGGCCGGTCAGGTGGGCGTGAGGCACACCACCCCACGCAAACCATCCGGGTGGCCCGAGGGGGATCGCTTCGTGAGAAAGTGGTCGATGCACCCAAGCTGAACCTGCCCCGCTCCGATGAGGCCGTCGCAAACCTGCTGGCCTACAAGCCGCTTCCCGGGCCACCGCCCACCGAAGGCATGAAATCCTCGCGGCCTGCCCTGGTTGCGCCGCAAATGGCGGCGGTGCCTCCCACCCCGGAAGTGGACCGAAACCGAATGCGGAGAGAACCGTCTTTGACCGAGAGCGTGGTTCCTCCGGCGCCGACGGCCGAGAATATCGCTCCGCTTCGCCTTCCTGGATCGCACCCAGTGGAGGTCGTGCCTCCGCCGGTTTCTGCCCCCGAACAAGTAACCACGGCGAACCCACGGCTGACTTTGCCCGCGCCCCGCGTGGTGGCTCCGCCACCGACCGATCTGCCGCGGGAGCTCTCACAAAGCGGACCGGGTTACGGGCCGGGGGAACCGCAAAAGCAAGTCGTGCCTCCTCCAGCTCAGGTGGGGAGCGCGGTTTCCACGGAGCGCCGTGCGGCTGGCTTGGGCAATAGCTCCGTTGTGCCTCCGCCGGTGCAGTTAAGCCCTGGCGCGATGTCCCATGAGCAGGTGAGCGGCCTTGGCAGTGGAGCAGGCGCTGTGCCCCCGCCTCCAACCGTATCGGGAGGAACGTCATTGAGCGGCCGTGGCAGCGGCAAAAGCGGCGCGGGAAGAGGGGGCCTCGGCGACATTGGGGAGGTCGCTGCGCCTCCGAATGCTGGCGGTAACGGAAAAGGCGCCGGAGTGGTGGTTTCCAGCCAGCCGGGATCGAAAGTAGGGGTACCCAACGGCGCAGCCGGGTCATTGGCGATGTCGCCTTCGGGCGGCCCGGCTCCTGGAGTGGGCGGAAGCGGCGGCGGCAACGGAATTGGACGTGGCAACGGCCCGGGCAGCGGATTTACTGGTGAAGGTCCAGGAGGAGGCCGGGAAGGCGCCGGGCGCGGCGCCGATCCTACGGCTCGAGGGGGAACTTCGCCTACAGGAGGTCCCGGCGGGACGGGCAACGGAGCCAACGGATCGCCCGCGGTCCCAGGGGTTTCCGTAAGCGGCGGCAGCGGCATCGTCACCCTGCCCAGTTTTGGCGGCGACAGCTCACAACCGGCCGTTCCCGGCCGTTCCTCTGCGGGCGTGGATGACCGCCCTGGCCTTACCGTCGAAGCCGGGCCGCGCTCCGGCGGAGCGTTCAACTACTACGGAATGCTCAAGGGCGATAAGGTCTATACCATTTACATCGACACAGTTCTGGGCACTGCAGTTTTGGAGTTTGCCGATCCCACCTCAGCCGCTCACCCCAGCATGCGGGACCTTACGCCTCCCCAGCCACTGCGCGCCGACCTGCCTGCAGGCGTGCGCCGATCGCGGCTGGTCATCGCTTGCGTGCTCGACCGCACCGGAATCCTGCGGAACGTGCAGGTGCTCGAATCCGCAGGGCCTGCCATGGCCGCGAAGGTGCTGGCTGCGTTGCCGGGCTGGAAGTTCCGCCCTGCTATGAGGGGAGCTCAGCCGGTGGAAGTCAACGCGATTCTCGGCTTCGACATCGACACCGGCGACCAATAGCCGGCGAGACCTCATCGGCTGGTACGGTGCCACAGAACTCCGACCTGATCACCGTACACCTGGGTCCAGCCTTGCGTTAGCCCGAGCATATTGGCGAGTGAGGACCCCGTGGGAACCAGAACCCAATTGACTTTCTCGCCATTGAGAACTTGCGCCCAGCCCGGCTCGACCCGCAATACCTTCAAGTAATTCTTGAAGAATTGCTCGCCGTACAGATCGTGGCGATCGTCGACCACGACCTTGGTTTGCGGGTAAAGCTCGTAGATCAGATATCCACCCCAGAAGTCGGGGCAGAAAATCGGCTCATGAATGCCCATTCGCGAGATCTGCTGCACGGCCTGGACTGGAAAGCGCTTTGAGTGGAAATGCGCGTCGAGAACCTGGCGCGGGCCCAGTTTTCCGCCATGGAGGCAAATCCAAAGCCCCAGGATCACCACCAAGGCAGGCCAGAGATGGCCTTGCTGGGTATTTTCTGTCACCGTCATGCGCGAGGCGAAAGCGCCGCAGCGCGACAGGCAGTTGCGCAGCCAGGATGCGAGGTTCGCATTTGTACGGCCGACGGCGAGCGCTTGCGACAATACCGGCGCGGCAATAGGCGCCAAGAGAATAGAGGAAATCGGCAGGCTGCGGGAAGCATATAAGCCGCTGGCAGCGGCGAAAAGAAGAACAAATAATTCCGATAAGCGAGGCTTCTCAGACGCCGCCGCGAGCGCGATGATCGTCAGAACCAGCAGCGCGGCGAAACATTGCTGCCCCACGCCGTGGAAATCCGGCGAAACAAATTCCTCAATGTGATTCATTAGGAAATGATTTGAAAGATACTGATAGATATGTACATGGAGCTTATATCCGTATGGATTTACGAAGGTCGCGAGGAACGAAAGCAGGGTGATGCCGAAAAGATGCCGCAACTTTCTCGCGGCGGCCGCGCTTCGCCCACGCTCCTGCGTTGTGACGTAGCGGAGAAACGCGCTGGCCAAATACAAGCCGAGCAACAGCAGACCGCTGACGAATCCGCCGTGCAGGTTCACCCACAACACCATCAGGACCGGAAGCCATAGCAGGCGGCGAGTTCTTGGATGCCCCGGTTCGCTCTCCCACCTGGACAAGAACCCGAACCAGATCACCACCAGCAGCCAACTGAAAATATGCGGCCGGGCGAACAGATGGATCGCAGACGCCCCCATGGCGAGCGAGATGAAAAGCACGGCAACCGGCACATTGCCGCCACGGGCTAGAACCGTGCGAAACGTTAAGGCGAACGTGGTGGCGACAACCAGCGCCGCGAAGAACACCACGCCATTCAGCCCCGCCACGTGGTGAACTTCGGCGATCATCAAGTCGAAGAGCCATTCCCACGCGAACCAGCTCCGCCCGCTCATCGTCGAGGAAAAAGAGTCGACCCGGGTGATCGAGTTCGAGCGCAGCATCAGTTCCCCGTTGCGAATGTGCCAGCCCGTGCCGGCGTCTGACAGCAGCCGCGGAGCGAGCGCGCCGTAAGTCATAGAAATCAGCAAAACCAGGAACAACAGATCGGCGACGGAAGGCAGAAGGAAGCGCTGCCAGCGCAACGTCATCGGTTGTGCGGCGCTTCGAGATGGGCTGTCGTGCAAGTAGCTATCCAGAGCGAGAGTCGCGGGCCGGCCTTGCGCGGCTGCGCGCGCGGTTGGCGAAACTCAGCGAGCCTTACTTGTAAGCGCAGACAATCGCTGTGTCAACGTCCGGAGAACGCGTAGGCGCCTTTGCGGGTTTGGTTTGGCAAACAGTGGGGCACGTGCAACTCCGCTGCGCCATCGTTGGCGGGGGCATAAAGTTCGACTCCCACAATTAGGAGCATCCACGCCAGTCGCGGCCGGCAGCATCGTACCCACCCTTGCAAAGAAGAGGCTGTTACGAAACTCAGTGGAGCTAGACTTCCCCCAGAGGCCCGATGATAGGGCCGGTGGCCCATTCAAGCCCGGTTTTGGCTTGAGTGGGGCTGTTCTGGCGGGGTAAGCTGACCGCGTGCCTTGGGGACTGAAGCGCTTTCAGCAATCCGGTCAGACGCACTTCGTGACCTTCTGTTGCTACCGTCGTCGTCCGTTATTCACCGAGGCCGCGAGCAAGCGAGTTTTCGAGGCTGGACTGGAGCGCGTCCGCCGTAGTTTCGGACTTTGCGTCTATGGCTATGTGGTCAGGCCCGAGCACGTGCATCTGTTGATCAGCGAACCTCCGCGAGAGAACCTAGCCGAGGCGCTGAAGTCCTTGAAGCAGGGGGTGTCGCGGCGATTGATAGGCGAAGCGGAACACTTTTGGCAGAAGCGCTACCACGATTTCAACATTCGGAATCATGAGCAGTTCGTGGAAAAGCTTCGCTATATCCATCGCAATCCTGTAAAGCGAGGGCTGTGCGAGCGCGCGGAAGACTGGGAGTGGAGCAGTTTTCTGCAGTACGCAACCGGCTGTGACGGGCGGGTGGAAATTGAATGCGAGTGGGCTGCGAGAAAGCGGGAACGAGCCACGGCGAAGCTCTGGTCCGGCCGTGGAACTGCCCCACTCAAGCCAAAAGAGGGCTTGAGTGGGCCACCGGCCTATGTGATAGAGTGCATCGCAAGAAATGGCGGTTGGAATCCGGTCGTCATTGATGTTACCGATAAGGCTCATCCACAGCTTGCAGTAACGCCTCATGACAACTAGACAGGGGACAGCAATGACGAAACTTCGACAATTTTTCAGTGCCATCGTGTTGTGCGGCCTCGTTGGATGCGATCACACCGAGCGCGACTGGAACCAGTCCAAGGAGGCGAACTCCACCTCGGCCTACGCTGGATTCGTAGCAAAGCATCCCGATAGCCCCCATGTTAGCGAGGCCAAGATGTCATTAGACGACTTGGATTGGACTGAGGCAAAAAGAGAAAACGCCTTTGATGGATACAAACTTTATTTGACTCATCATGTCGATGGTAAACACGTCGCTGATGCCAAAGCCGGAATAGAAGATCTGCCACTAAAGGTGAGCGTTTCTTCTGTCGCGGTTGCAAATCGATTTCAAGCCTACGTAGGAGGCGGCGCAAATATTGAGCCGCCGACGCCGATTGATTTTGGAGGCGGAGGCGGGATGCCGCTGATTTCCATATCGAATGGCTCGTCGTTCCTTGCCGGCGAGGTCAACTCAACAGATCCGCAAACACATCTAGTCAGGATTGAAGCTGAGATAAGAAACCCAACGCAGAAGCCCGAGTCTTTCAAGATTGGAGGTCTATCGCTTGTGACTGCCGGCACACGAATCAATGATTTTATTTCCGTTGGCTATGGCGATAGATTATGCGCCATGTCCGATGCCGACCGAAAAAAGGTCGAACAAATTGTAGTTGACGTCTCACCACAGTCGCGAAGAACACTGTCGTACGTGTTTCCGTTGCCTATCTCGGCAGCGCAGCAAGGACAACTGGTGTTGCAGAGTGCAGCGCCGGTTTCATTCGAGCTTGGCAAGCAGTCTTCAAAATAAATACACAATCGAAGCCATGAAAGGAACGGTGAAGAAAAGTGACTCGATCGACAAGGAAGATCTTCGGTCTCAGCAAACTCCTAACGGCGAACAGAGCTCTCTTGGGTGCGATCTTCGCTACCTTGTCCTTTTTGATTCCTGCCCACCGGCTCTGCGCGGCCCCAATTCATGATGCGGCAAGTGCCGGCGACCTGGCAAAAATCAATGCCCTTCTTGCAGCAAATCCCGCTTTGGTCAATGCCAAGTCGGAAAACAGTGCTACTCCCCTCATGTACGCCGTTCACTTTGGGAAAACTGAAGCAGCGAAATTGCTGCTGCAAAAGGGCGCTGATGTTAATGTCAATAACAGCGACGGTGAGACGGCGCTCTTTGAAGCGGCCGCGTATGGGCAAGTTGATGTAGTAAAGCTCCTGTTGGACAAGGGGGCGAAGGTCAATTTTGTCGTCCAGGACAGTGCACCGAGGGGTGAACCGTTCTGTACACCGCTTTTGCTGGCCGCTGAGAACGGGCACCTTGAAGTGGTGAAGCTACTGCTGGACAAAGGAGCGGATGTTAATGCCAAGGCGTCCTACAACAGTATCCACGAGACTGCCACTCCCCTCATAGGAGCAACTGAGGTCGCTTCCGATTTCGAGCGCCTTGGTGGCGGCCCCCTTACCGGGTCCCGTAGCGCCACAACCAAAAAGCACGGTTACCTGGAGGTGGTGAAGCTGCTGCTGGACAAAGGAGCGGCGATTGATGCCAAGAACAACTTTGGCAACTCGGCACTGTTGATTGCCTCTGGTAATGGGCAGGCTGAGGTGGTGAAGCTGCTGCTGGACAAAGGAGCGGCGGTCAATCTCGGAAACAACCAAAACGTCACGCCGCTCTTGATGGCGGCCCAAAACGGCGACGTTGACGTTGTAACGCTGCTGCTCGCAAAAGGGGCGAACCCCAACGCTGCGATGAGTGGAAATAAGGCTTGGACGCCGGTCTCGATTGCCCAAGCAAACAAATTCGCGAATGTCGTTGAGTTGCTCCAGAAGGCTGGCGGAAAATAATGCACGCCATCTTAAGTTCATCAATGGAGCGACGTGGCATTTGGCTGTCCTTCACGCAGCAGAGACTTGCGTTCACCATGATTGTGACCCTTTCAATCATGATTTGTGTTTCAGCGCCGGCGCAGGAACACCTAACTGGGACCAGCAAAAAGGCCGGTGGCCCACTCAAGCCCGGTTTTGGCTTGAGTGGGGCTGTTCTGGCGGGGTAAGCTGACCGCGTGCCTTGGGGACTGAAGCGCTTCCAGCAATCCGGTCAGACGCACTTCGTGACCTTCTGTTGCTACCGTCGTCGTCCGTTATTCACCGAGGCCGCGAGCAAGCGAGTTTTCGAGACCGGTCTGGAGCGCGTCCGCCGCAGTTTCGGACTTTGCGTCTATGGCTATGTGGTCATGCCCGAGCACGTGCATCTGCTGATCAGCGAACCTCCGCGAGAGAGCCTAGCCGAGGCGCTGAAGTCCTTGAAGCAGGGGGTGTCACGGCGACTGATTGGCGAGGCGGAACACTTTTGCCAGAAGCGCTACTACGATTTCAACATTCGGAATCATGAGCAGTTCGTGGAAAAGCTTCGCTACATCCATCGCAATCCTGTAAAGCGAGAGTTGTGTGAGCGCGCGGAAGACTGGGAGTGGAGCAGTTTTCTGCAGTACGCAACCGGTTGTGAAGGGCGGGTGGAGATTGAATGCGAGTGGGCTGCGAGAAAGCGGGAACGAGCAGAGGGAAAGCTCCGCAGTGGAACTGCCCCACTCAAGCCAAAACCGGGCTTGAGTTGATTGGATAAGAACGAAGGCTCCAAGCGATCCCGAGTTAGTCTTTCGGTTGAGGACCAAAGACGCTGGGGAAGGAAGGAGCCTCAGATGATGATTATAGGGTGTGATTTTCATCCCAGCTGGCAACAAGTTTGTTGGCTGGACACGGAAACGGGCGAGACTGGGGAGCAGAAGTTGGTGACGGCGGTGGGCGATGCGGAGCGGTTCTATCGGCAGCTAGCGGCGCCGGCGCTGATTGGCATGGAAGCTACCGGGAACTGTCACTGGCTGGTGGATCTGCTGGCGGAGATCGGGCACGAGCTGTGGATGGGCGATGCGGCGCAGATCCGGGCCAGCTGCGTGCGGCAGCAGAAGACGGACCGGCGGGATGCGGCCCACATCCTGAAGCTGCTGGTGGAGGGGCGGTTTCCACGCATCTGGATGCCGTCGAGTGAAGTGCGCGATCTGCGGCAGCTGCTGTTGCATCGCTACAAGCTGGTGATCATTCGAGCACGGGTGAAAAACGAACTGCAACACCTGGCCTTGAATAAGGGAGTGCAGAAGAAGAGCAAGCTGTGGAGCCATGCGGGACAGCAGTGGTTGCGCGAGCTGCGGCTGAAACCGTGGGCGGGACGTCGTCGGGATGACTTGTTGCGGTTGCTGGCCATGCTCGACCAGCAGATTCTGCCGCTGGACGAGGCCGTAAAAGCAGAAGCACAACGAGACAAAATGGCGCTGCTTCTACAAACCCAGCCCGGAGTGGGACCGATCACCTCTCTGGCCTACGTGCTGACCATGGGCGATGTACGCCGCTTCCCGCGCGGCAAGCAGGTGGCCAGCTACCTGGGCCTGATTCCGCGCGAGCACTCTTCGGGCGGACGGCAGAAGCTGGGAGCGATCACCAAGCAGGGCAACCGCATGCTGCGCATGTTGCTGGTGGAGGCGGCGCAGAGTGCGGTGCGCTACGATCCCGAGTTCCGCCGCGAGTATCAGCACCGCTGCCACTCCAAACCGAAAGCGGTGGCCAAGGTGGCAGCGGCGCGCAAGTTGGCCATACGACTGTACTGGATGCTACGCACACAGCAGCCGTATCCGGCAGTCGTTCGTATCGAGAGCAGCCCGCGGGTGGCCCTGGTCGGCGCAAGCTAGACCGTTGAGGTTGATTGGGCGCTCTCGCATCCCGTGCTGGACGGGGTGTTCGCATAGAAGAATCATGGCCGATAGTTAGGTCGAATCGATGGTTGGTGGAACGACCGCGATGTGATTCAGGGCGAGATGTTCCAGAGTCTTTGGTCCTCAAACTTCGATATGGCAAACCAGGCGGTGCTGACGCACCGCCCAGAAAAAGTGTGCCCTTGACAACGCCTTCGCTCTTATCGAGGGCCACCCGCCGTCCGGATAGCAACTAGGGCGCGACGAATCGCGAGCCGGTTCGAAGTGCGGGCGCGGCCCGCTCAGAAATGGGTCACTTCCGGCTGTCCCGGAATTTACTTCAAATTTACTTCAGGGCCGGGGGAGATCAAGCAGCACTACATCCGAGCGCTCCTGCACACGTTCGACGACAACTTCACGGCCATCCGGAGAAATATCGAAGTCGCGAATGTCGAAGCCGGGAGGGAGATTAGTCAGCTGCTTCTCAGCGCCCGTTTCCAGATTGATGAGCCAGAGATCTTTGTGTTGAATGTCTCCTCGTAGAAACGCGAGTGAATGTCCTCCACGCAGAAATGTCAGGTGGCGAGCTCCACGAGTTAGAGTCAACTGCGGCAGCGAATGTGCAGCGGCCCCGGCTGTAGCGGCTTTCACTGAAAAGGTCGTGCCGATGTCGGGTCCTGAGTAAACAACGAACCGTCCGTCGGGCGTCCAAGTGGGATCGATTGAATATTCCGGAACGAAAGAAACAGGAGAGCCACCGTCGAGCGGCACGCGGAAAAGATGCGGGACACCATGATCGTCGGCCGCCGTGGTAATCGATTTCCCGTCCGCCGCCCATGCTGGGGAACCTTGAAGGTCGAGTGAATCCGCTACGATCCGCACGTTGGCGCCGTCGATCTGCATCACATATAAGAGTGTCCGCTCGTTTTGCCGGACCGAAAACGCGATGTTGCCGCCATCAGGAGAGATCGCCGGGCCGCCAACAACTTGCGCGCCCTGCGCACTCCATAGCTCAGTGTCAGTTCCGTTGACCAGCTTCCAGATACTTTCGTTCATACCGGTCGAAGAAATATAGAGAAGATAATTTGGGCCCAGTCGCGGGGAAGACCCAGTGTGATTTGTCAGTGAGATTCGAACGGGAGGCGACACCTCGGCGGGTGAATCGGCAAAGCGCAAGCGCCAGAGCGTTCGCTTTGGATTGGCGAGCGTCACAACAAGACGGCGACCATCGGCGCTGGCCGCCAGCGAGGTGTACTGGTCAAGGCCGGAAGTCAGGCGGTGGGGAATACGGCGTTCGACATCCATGCTGCGAAGCCATGGGCCTGAACCATCGGGATCGCTGGCGAGATACAGCAGCGTTCGCCGATCCAATAAGACCGGATAAGTCACGCGCGAAGTATGCGACGTGATCCGTTCCGGACTCCCGCCCGTGGGAGCGATACGCCAGATGTCCAATTTGTCGGGCAGGGTACCCTGGACGAAATAAAGGTATGCCGAGTCAGGCGCCCATAACGGAAAGTGAGAGTGTAGTCCGGCACCCGCGGTGAAGATGGGCCGATCCTCCAAACGCCGGCCACCCTCGGACACGAACAGCGGGTCTCCGGGGCCAGGGGTGTGGTAAGCGAGTCGAGAGCCGTCACGCGACCAGTCGTATTCGGCTACGCCTTCTAAGTACGGCCTCGGTTGTCCGCCCAACGCAGGTACCGCCCAGATGCTGATATCGCCATCGTTCGAGCCGTTTTGCTTGCGAACCCAAAACGTGACTAAAGAGCCGTCGGGCGAAAACCCCAGGGTGCGGATCGATGGATTGACGAGTTCTGGCGCACTCCCACGGGTTAAGTTATGGAACTCGCCCGAACCAACCTGCGTAATCCACACGTCCATCTGTCCGTCGCGGTCCGACAGAAAAGCCACAAAATGACCGTCGCGTGAGAGCGCCGCGTCCTGCTCAACGCCGTCGAAGTCCGTGACAGTCTGAAATCGCGCGTCGGCGATGGGGTTTCGCCAGAAGTACTCCGTCCTCTGCAACCAAAGTTCGGCACCAATCGCGAGCACAACTGCCGCCGTGCTCAGCGTCAAGATAAGTTTCCATCTGGCTAGAAAGGGCGGTGTCGCCAAGTGTGGTGGCTGCGCGGGAGGATCGGGTGAAGGAGCATGATCCCCGTTTTCCCCTGCTGCTCGAGGATTTCGAGTGCGCGCCCACTCATCCAGCTCCCCACGAGATGCGTAGACCGAACCCATCTTGTCGTGCAGGTGCCGGTGGACGGGCATCCCCTCCCGCCTCTCCCAGCGCTGGACCGTCCTTATGTCGCGGTTGAGGTGTGCCGCAATTTCCTTCCACGAATCCAGTCGCTCTGCGGGTTTTTTCTCGGCTTCACCCATCCCGTTCCCTGCATACTGCCAGGGAATGGCAGTCAGGAAGGTCATTGTAACGTTGCCCTCGGGGCAACGGCAAAGAGCGCCATTGCACGGCAAATGACCGCGCCGTGCAATGCCGTTTGACTGCGCACGTCAGCGTGCTCGACCTTGTTCCGGCAGCTTAAGCGCAAGATCGCCGAAATGCGATTCCTGACATATGGTCGGCGGCGGAAGCTCCGCCCGGTGTCCGCTAGAGTTTTCGACGACAAAAGCGCGACTTTCTAGCTTTGGAGGTTTTGTAATGAGCCGTAAAACTTTAGGTTTGGCGTTACGCTTGCTCGCAGTTCTTGTGCTGGTTTCGGGTACGGGTGCCTTGGCCCAGGCTCCCGCGCCACCGCACTTTGGCCGCTTCGTGCCAGTGCACTTCAGCGGCATCATCAACGACTATTCCCCTTCCACCGTTGCAGGCGGTCCGTACGAGATTCGCGGCAACTGGTCTTTGGAGTGGCGCGGAGCTTTCGCCAATTTCTCCGCGGCCGTGACCATGGAGACATCCGATTCCGGGGTCACCGTCGATTTGACGAATCCCGATACTCGGGGTGCTCACACCCATCACATCACCATGAAAAACGCGACGGTTACCTACACTTCTGATGCGACCGTCTGCCCTGCATATAGTCCCGCAACAACCAGCCCCAATCTTGTAATCACGGGCCCGGTCAGTATTACAGGAAACGGAAACATGGCGCCTTTCGAATCGAAAGGGCCATCGACACTACAGGTCTGCATCAACGGGGGGGCGGTGGTCCCGTTCTCAAACGTTTCACTGGTGCTCACGGGGCCTGCGACCGGTCATTTCGGCACGCAGGCCATCCACGGCGTGGTTCGCAAGGTGGAGTAGTAGTGCTTGGGGTGTCTCGGCATCTGCGCAATCCAGCACGACGCGCGGGAAAGCTGTGATGGGCCGGTGGCCCATTCAAGCCCGGTTTTGGCTTGAGTGGGGCTGTTCTGGCGGGGTAAGCTGACCGCGTGCCTTGGGGACTGAAGCGCTTTCAGCAATCCGGTCAGACGCACTTCGTGACTTTCTGTTGCTATCGCCGTCGTCCGC